>CAWJNV010000003.1:0-117457 GCA_963844325.1 uncultured Sphingobacteriales bacterium | reverse complement strand
TTTGCGGTGCGGACGGGACTCGAACCCGCGACCTCCGCCGTGACAGGGCGGCATTCTAACCGACTGAACTACCGCACCAGGGTAGAGGGTTTCGCTAAAAGCGTGCGCAAAACTAGGGCATTTTTTCGGTTACGCAATGGCAGGTCCGCAAAAATTTTTGCGCATTTTTGCCCGTCCCTACCCCTTACAACATGATCCAAGTCATTCCCGCCATCGACCTCATTGACGGCAAGTGCGTTAGACTCACCCAGGGCGATTTCAGCCAAACCAAGGAGTACCGCGGCCAGCCCGTCGACGTTGCCAAGGCCTACGAAGACGCCGGCCTCAAACGCCTGCACGTGGTGGACCTCGACGGCGCCCGGCAAAAACGGGTGGTCAACTACAAAACCCTCGAACGCATCGCCTCCCAAACCCGCCTGCACATCGACTTCGGCGGCGGCATCCAGTCGGACGACGACCTGCGCATTGCCTTCGACTGCGGGGCCGCCCAGGTCACCGGGGGCAGCGTGGCCGTCAAGCAGCCCGACCTGTTCGAACAGTGGCTCAAAACCTACGGCCCCGACCGCATCATCCTCGGTGCCGACGCCAAAAACGAGAAGATTGCCGTAAGCGGCTGGGCCGAAACCAGCACCCTGTGGGTGTACGACTTCCTCGAAAAGTACGTCGAAAAGGGCGTCAAGTACACCATCAGCACCGACGTCGCCAAGGACGGCCTCCTGCAAGGTCCCTCGTTTGACCTCTACCGCCAGATTCAGGACCGCGTGCCGTCCCTCCACGTGATTGCCAGCGGCGGCGTGAGCAACCTCGACGACATCTACAAACTCGACGAAATGAAACTCTACGGCGTCATCGTCGGCAAAGCCATCTACGAAGGCCGCGTGTCGCTGGAAGACCTGCAAAAGTTCGCGTAGGGCAATCGTAAGCCGTTTCACGGAGGTTTCACGCAAAGACGCAAAGGAGGAGCGCAAAGGACGCAAAGAAAAGGAAAGACGCAAAGGGGTACGCGTTCTCCTTGCGGTCTTTGCGTCTCCTTGGCGCCCTTGGCGGTTCAGTTTAATTTCTCCCTATTCTCCGCGTAATACCGCGGTGAGCCTTCTTCCAACCGTACCCCTTTCCGCCATGCACAAAGAATTCACCAAAGACGACTACCTCATCAGCACCGACAAGGCCAAGCTGGACCTGGCGGTCATTCACGGGTTCCTGTCGCGGGAGTCGTACTGGGCCCTCAACATTCCGGAAGAAGTCGTGCGGCGTTCGATTGAAGGGTCGTTCTGCTTCGGTGTGTACCACCAGGGGAAGCAGGTCGGCTTTGCCCGGCTGGTCACCGACTTTGCCACCATGGCCTACGTGGCCGACGTATTCATCGTGCGCGAATACCGGGGCCGGGGCCTCTCCAAGTGGCTCATGGCGTGCATCACCGCGCTGCCCGAACTGGAAGGGCTGCGGCGGTGGGTGCTGGTGACCCGCGACGCCCACACCCTGTACGAAGGGCTGGGTTTCAAATCCCTCGAACAACCGCACAACTACATGGAACGCCGCCGGCCCAATCCCTACGGAACGGTTTCTTAACGTACCTTTGTCCCCTCACCGCAACCACGCCATGCTCACCAAACGCATCATCCCCTGCCTCGACATCAAAGACGGAAAGACGGTCAAGGGCGTCAACTTCGAAAACCTGCGCGACGCCGGCGACCCCGTGGAACTGGCGCAACGCTACGCCGAAGAGGGCGCCGACGAACTGGTGTTCCTCGACATTACGGCTACCGTCGAAAACCGGAAGACGCTGGCCGAACTGGTGCGGCGGGTGGCCCACACCATCAACATTCCGTTCACCGTGGGCGGGGGCATCGGCTCGGTGGCCGACGTGTCGGCGCTGCTCAACGCGGGGGCCGATAAGATTTCCATCAACTCGGCCGCCGTCCGCAACCCGGCCCTGGTTGACCAGCTGGCCAAGGCGTTCGGCAGCCAGTGCATCGTGGTCGCCATTGATACCCGCTTCGTAGACGGCCGGCACATCGTGCACACCCACGGGGGACGTACGCCCACCGAAAAGCAAACCATTCCGTGGGCCAAAGAAGTGGAAGACCGCGGCGCCGGCGAAATCCTGCTGACCTCGATGGACACCGACGGGACCAAAAACGGCTTTGCCCTCGACGTGACGGCCCGCATCTCGGGTCCGGCCGCCATCCCGGTCATTGCCTCGGGCGGGGCCGGCAACATGGCGCACTTTGCCGACGTGTTCACGGAAGGCAAGGCCGACGCCGCCCTGGCCGCCAGCATTTTCCACTTCAAAGAAATACCCATTCCCGTGCTTAAAGCTTACCTGCAAAAGGAAGGCATTGCCATGCGGATGTAAACCGGGCGGCCCGGCAACGGGACCCTGCCCATTCTATCCAACCACCTCCGAAAACAACCCCATGCAACTTGATTTTGACAAAACCGGCGGCCTGATCCCGGCCGTCGTCCAGGACGCGGCCACGGGCAAAGTGCTCATGCTGGGCTACATGGACCGCGAAGCCTACGAAAAAACCTGCGCCGAAGGCACCGTTACCTTTTACAGCCGGAGCAAAGGACGGCTCTGGACGAAGGGCGAAACGTCGGGCAACTTTCTGCGCGTAAAGGAAATAACGGCCGACTGCGACGGCGACACGCTGCTCATCAAGGCGGACCCCGCCGGGCCGGTGTGCCACACGGGGGCTGATACGTGCTTCGGGGAGAAGAACACGGGCAAAGCCGCCTTTCTGGACTACCTCAAGGAGGTGATCCGGAGCCGCCGGCAGAACCCGTCGGAGAAGTCGTACACGGCCTCCCTGTTTGCGAAGGGGCTCAACAAAGTAGCCCAGAAGGTGGGCGAAGAAGCCGTGGAACTGGTGATCGAAGCCAAGGACAACAACGACGAACTGTTCAGGAACGAGGCGGCCGACCTGCTGTTCCACTACCTGGTGCTGCTCGAACAGAAAAACATAGACTTCGACCAGGTGATCGAAGTGTTGCAACAGCGGCACAAATGATAGAAGGCTGGGTGGTTATAGGGTTACATGGCTGAATGGTTGAATGGTTGAATGGCTATATGGCTGAATGGTTGTTGATCGGGAAGGAGTCGTGCGCCAGCCTAACCATACAACCATACAACCATATAGCCATTCAACCATTCAACCATACAGCCATACCCGCCTCAACCCGTAAAATTCCGCCAACCCCATTGTCTGACTTTTCGTACTTGTGTTCGATTCGTTCCATTCACTCCGAACCTCTAAATCCTAAACCGACAATGGGCATTCTTCTCAGGTTACTCATCAACGCAGTGGCCGTCATCATCAGTGCTAAACTCATTCCGGGTGTGCAGGTGAACGGCATCGTCGCCGCAATCATCGTGGCGCTGGTGCTGGGCCTGCTCAACACTTTCGTCAAGCCCATCCTGTTGATTCTCACGCTGCCCATTACCATCCTCACGCTGGGATTGTTCTACCTGGTACTCAACGTCATCATCGTGTACATCGCCGATTACTTCATCAGCGGCTTCAGCGTGAATGGGTTCGTGGCGGCCCTGTTGTTCAGCCTCGCACTTGCCGTGATCGGTTGGATCCTGGACCGTATCTTCTAGCATTCGGAATTCACCTAACCCATCCTGCCCAACTGTGCGTTACCCAAGCCGCTTGCCGAAAATGCCGTAACTTGCGGGTTGTTGCAAAAAGCACGCAAGATCACATGGCGCTGAAATGTTTTGTCAAGGTCGGCAATGTCACCAACCTGAGCGACGCCCGCTACTGTGCCGGCATGGGCGTTGACCTGCTGGGGTTCCCGGTAGATGCCGCCCAACCCGGCCACGTGACGCCGGCGGCCTTCGGGGCCATTGCCGGCTGGGTGGCCGGGGTGCAGTTCGTCGGGGAAGTGGAAGACGCCGACACCGTGAACCTCACCCAACTGCTGGGCGACTACCCCCTCGACTGGTTGCAGGTAAGCCGCACCACCGACTGGGCCGGGCTGCATCACTACGGGGTGCCGCTCCTCTGCCGGGTTGATTGGGACGCGGTCGGCACGGCCGACCGGTTTTCCGAAGCCTACGGCCCCGTGGCGCCGCACGTGTCGTACTTTCTGCTCGAATCGGAGGCCGGCACCCTCGACGAAGCGGCCCGGGCCGCGGTGGCCGAAATTGCGAAACAATACCCCGTGCTTCTTGGTTTTGGCCTGGAGCCCGCTACGGTGGAAGCCGTGCTGGCGCAAACGGCCGTGCGGGGCATTGCCCTCAGAGGCAGCCAGGAAATCCGGCCCGGCTACAAGGACTTCGGGGCCCTGGCCGACCTGCTCGAAGCCCTCGAAGACTAAAAAAATGACAAATTACTGATGACCAATGACTAATGACCAATGCACCATTGACTAATACCCAATGCCTTTTCCCAAGCGAGCGAATACCTTTATGCAAATGTTGATCAGAATAATGGATCGTATAAAATTTACCCGGCTGGGTGCCGCGGTCCTGGTTTTCGTGCTGGTGGCCTGCTCCCAGTCTTCGGAGGCGTTCCTGGAGAAGGGGCGCCAGTTGATGCAGGAACAGAAATTTACCGAAGCCCTGGGTTTTCTCAACAAATCCATCGAAAAGGACGCCGGCAACGCCGAAGCCTTCAACGCCCGCGGGGTGGCCCACTTCGAACTGAAGCAGTACCAGGAGGCGAACCTGGACTACAACCGGGCCATCGAACTGCGTCCCGACTTTTACAAACCCTACTACAACCGGGCGAAGGTAAAAACGACCCAGCGTGACCTGCCCGGCGCCCTCAAAGACTATTCGGAGGCCATCCGGTTGCAGCCCGACTCGGCCGAACTGTACGTGGACCGGGGGTACGTGTACTTCCAAAGCGGCCGGTTCAAGGAGGCGCTGCTCGACTACGACAAAGCCATCCTGCTCAACCCCCGCAACCCCGATTACTACTACAACCGGGGCACGGTAAAGGTCCGCCTCACCGACTTCGAAGGGGGCGTTGCCGACTTCCGGCAAAGCGTGCAGATCAACTCCCGCTACGCCAAGGGCTACTACAGCCTGGGCATGGCCGAAATCGTGCAGAAGCAGCCCGAAAACGGCTGCCGCAACCTGGCGCAGGCCGACCGCCTCGGCTACCCCGAAGCCAAAGAAGCAATCCAAACCTACTGCCAGCAGAACCCCTAGATGATGCGTACCGGTACTTTCGTGGGGTGGCTCGGGTTTTGGGCGTGCCTGGGCCTGGCCGCCTGCAACGCGCCCAAAAAGATCGAAGGCTTTGATTCCGCGGCCTGGCAGGCCGACCGGCTGGGCTGCGGGGGCGGGCGGCAGGCCCTGCGCGCCTCCTTCGACACCATCCGCCGCGAACTCAGGGGGCTTACCCAGCATGAAGTGCTGGACGTGCTGGGCAAGCCCGACTTCCAGCGGCTTTACGAGCGGAACCAGAAATTCTACGTCTATTTCCTCGAACCGGGGGCGCAGTGCGAAGGCAAAGCCGACGCTTCCCGGGCGCGGACGGCCGTCATCCGCTTCAGCGCCATCGAACTGGTGACGGAGGTGTACTACGACGCCGGCAAACCGCAGTAAATTTAGTATTTTAAGGACCACATCCCTAATCTGCAAACCCACTCATGAAGACGACGAACTATAACCCCAGTACCATCGAAGTTGAATTTGCCAAGATCATTGCCGACCTGAAAGACACCATCCAGGAAAAAGCCCCCCACTACCAGATCACCGGAGTACAGAACAACAGCCGGATCGACAACCCGCACCTGGTATTTACCCTGGTGGACGGGGACGGCGACCGGCACGAACTGCTCATGCAATTCATTCAGCGCGCCGACCAGTAAACCGGGCGCTTACTTTTTGCGGCCGGGGGGATTAAGTAGTATCTCCCGTCTTACTAACATGAGCACCTTTAAAGAATTGTGGCGGAAACTGTCCGCTCCCGCCGGCGATGCGACAACCCCCGCTGACCACGCCGAGGCGTCGGTGGTGGCAGCCCCCAACGAAGAACCAGGGATCGTTAAGCCGGTGGCTCCCGCGGCCTACGACCTTTCCCTGCTGCAGGGAATGGTCGGCGCAGACAGCCCCGCCCTGCACGAAATCGTGCAGAAGTTCATCCAGAATACGCCGGCCGAGCTGGACCGGCTGGAACGGGCCGTGGCGGCGTACGACCTGCCGGCCGTGGGGGCGCAGGCCCACCGGCTCAAATCCCAAGTGAAACTGTTTGGCCTGGAAAGGGCGGGCGCCGTCCTGCAACTGATGGAGCAAACCGGGCGGGGGCAACTGCTGCCGATGGACCCGGCCGTGCTGCAACAAGGCGTTGAGGAAGTAAGGGCCGTTTACGAAGGGGCCCTCCGCGAACTCTCGAAGAAATACCAGGTCGCCTGAAGGGAACGGGCAAACGCAAAGTGGAACTGCCAGCCGGAACGTTATTGCGGTAACATTCCGGCTGGCAGTTTCTTGTTGAGCTTGTTCTACGAGCTTATTTAACTTTTTGCAGACCCGGCTGGGCTGCGGCTGCCGCGTCGGATTCGGGCAGGAACTGGCGGGCAATGTCTTCCAATTCAAGCTGCTTGGTTTCGAACACCTTCCGGGCGTTTTCGGCTTCCTGCAACTTGGCGTTGTACGACTCGAGGGCTCTTTCCACTTCCGTGATTTTAGATTCGAAGGACATGTAACGCATCCAGCGGATCATGTCGAATTCACCGCTTTGGACGGCTTTTAAATCGGCCAGGCATTTGCGGGCTGCCTCGGCCAGTGCGCAAATTTGTTTCTGTATTGCCATACGACGGAAATATTTGGGTATGAAATAGTAAGCCAATTTACCCCATATTCCGCCAACGAAAACCGGCAACTGCGGCCCAAACCTACACGCGTGACATTGGTCCCTCTCCTGCAACGATAGTAGCAAGAATGGGCTGGTAGTCAGCGAATTATCGATTGAAGGGGTGGCGCGAGGCCGCTCATTTCCGGGCAGGGAGACCGGGAAAGGGAAGGATGGCGGGTGAAATCTTGCTTACAGTTCGATTTTCAAACCATCGAAAGCCAGGTGCACATTGGGCGGCAGCAGCGGATCGACTTCGGCATGCCGTCCCATCTGGTGACTGATGTGGGTAAGGAAGCCTTTTTCGGGTTGCAATTCCCGCAGAAGTTCCACGGCCTGGTCGAGGGTGAAGTGCGAGATGTGCGGCTCGCGGCGCAGTGCGTTGAGCACAATCACCCGGGAACCTTTGATCTTATCGAGTTCACCTTCGGCAATGTAGTTGGCGTCGGTAATGTAGCTGAAGTCGCCGATGCGGAAGCCGTACACGGGCAGCTGGTAGTGCATCACCTCCACCGGGATCACCTCGATGCCTTCGACCACGAAGGGCGCGTTGTGGATGGGCTGGAGTTCGACCTGCGGGATGCCGGGGTACTGGGGGCCGGAAAAAACGTAGGCAAACTCCCGTTTAAGTTGTTCGAGCACGGTGGGTCGGCCGTACACCGGCATGGCCTTGCCCTGGAAAAAGTTGAACGCCCGGATGTCGTCCATGCCGGCCGTGTGGTCCTTGTGTTCGTGCGTAAACAGGAGGGCGTCCAGCGTCTTGATCCGTTCGCGCAGCACCTGTTGCCGGAAGTCGGGTCCCGAGTCGATCACCAGGCTTTTGTCGCCGATTTGCAGGTGCACCGACACGCGCAGCCGCTTGTCGCGGAAGTCCAGCGAACGGCACACCTCGCATTCGCAGGCAATGACGGGAACGCCCTGCGACGTGCCGGTGCCGAGAAAGGTAACAATCATGCCAGTTGGGACTTGGTAATTTCCTGGTACAGCTTCTGGCTCTTTTCGCCCAGCGTATCAGTGTTCAACGGAATGGAACGCAGAATGTCCACGAGGCAGTTGATCTTGCCTTCGGTGGGAAAATACTTGTTGACGACCACCACTTTCGTACTCCTGAGCAGGCACCACCCGGCCTTGAAATTACCCTTCTCGTAGCGGAGCATGTAGTCCGATTCGGCGAAGATGTCTTCCAGCCGGGAAAGAAATTGGGGCGTATGTTTCATCCGGAAAAGGGGTCAGGCGGCGCCGGTCAGTTTCTTGACCACGTCCACCAGGTTGTCGAAGTTGAGCGGCTTTTGCAGGTATTCGTTGATGCCCACCGATTTGAAGTCTTCCATCGAGTAGTTCCGCGCGTTGCCCGTAATGGCTACGATGGGGATGTTGGCCTTGGCCGGGTCGGGGAGGGCCCGCACCTGCCGGGCGCATTCCATCCCGTCCATCACCGGCATGTTGATGTCGAGCAGCAGGATGTCGAAGGGTTCTTTGGCCAGGGCCTGGAGTACCTGTTCACCGTTCTTCACGGAAGAAATCTCAAAGTTCTGGAACTGGAGGATTTTCTTGGTTAAATTCTGGATGACGGAGCTGTCTTCAGCAATTAGTACTTTCTTGGGAGCGGCCATTTTCAGGTAATTATGAGTTTGCGATAGCTGTTCTGAAATTCGTACAATTCCTTTTGCAGGTGGCCCAAGTCTGTTTCCAGGTCGGTCAGGTGGTTATTCTTGAGCTTGCTCTCGGTAATGCGGGCCCATTCGGCTACTTTCTCGATTCCCAGCGTGCCGGCGTTGCCCTTCAATGTGTGCAAATTACTCAAAATTTTGTTGTAATCTTTGTTTTTCACCGACTGTAAGCAGGCGTCGAGCTGCTCGTTGGCCTCGGCTTCGAAGTCGCCGAACGAGCTGAACACCATCTCGTCGCCGCCGTATTTTTTGAGCTGTTCCACGATTTCCAGGTTAATGACCGGCAGGCCGCCCCCGTGCCCATTGCTCCCGTGGCCGTTTTCGGGCAGCACATCAGCGTCCGCCAGCACCGGCACGGGTACGGGCAGCACCTCTTCGGGTTTGAACCATTCCTTGACCTTGTTGATGAGCAGGTGCGCCCGGATGGGCTTGGAAATGTAGTCGTCCATGCCCTGGTTGAGGAACCGCTCCCGGTCTTCGCGCATGGAGTAGGCCGTCATGGCGATGATCGGCGGCAGGTGCGGCAGGCCCAGCGCCCGGATGTGCCTGGTGGCCGTTACGCCGTCCATGTCGGGCATCTGGATGTCCATGAAGATGATGTCGTACTTGCGCCGGGTAGGGTCGGCGTAGGTTTCGCGCACGCGGTCAATGGCCTCGAAGCCGTTGGAGGCCAGTTCGAGCCGGCAGCCCGACTTCTGGAGGATTTCGCTGGCGACCTTCTGGTTCACGGGGTTGTCGTCGGTGAGCAGGATGAACGGTGCGGCGTTTTCGAAGTGGTCGCCCTCCTTGAAGTCGGTGTGCTCGGTGTGCACCTGCAACGGGCTGATGGTCGTCTCTTTGGCCTCGAAGGTAAACCAGAACGTACTGCCCTTGGTGGGCTCCGAGGTGACGCCGATGTCGCCGTTCATGAGGCGGCTCAGTTCCTTCGAAATTGCCAGGCCCAGCCCCGTGCCGGCGTAGGTCTTCGACGAGGAGCTGTCTACCTGCGTGAAGCTGTTGAACAGCAGGGCCAGGTTATCCTCCGAAATGCCGATGCCGGTGTCCTGCACGGCCACCCGCAGCTTTTTGAGCTTGCCCCGGCTTTCGGACAGCGACACGTAGATGGACACCATGCCGTTTTCGGTAAACTTGATGGCGTTGGCCGTCAGGTTCGAGAGGATTTGCAGCAGGCGGGTTTCGTCGGCAATGATGAACTCGGGCACCTCGGGCTCAATGTGGTAGAGCAACTGGTTGCGCTTGGCGCCGGCCTGCTGCGAAAAGAGGGCGTAGAGCTTTTCGATGGCGACTTCCAGCGACATGGGAGCCTTGTGCAGTTCCATCTTGCCGGCTTCGATCTTCGAGAGGTCGAGGATGTCGTTGAGGATGTGCAGCAGGGTCTCCGACGACTTTTTGATCGTGTTCACGTACTCCTTCTGCTTGGGCAAGAGCGGCGTGTCGCTGATCAGGTCGATCATGCCGATGATGCCGTTCATCGGCGTGCGGATTTCGTGGCTCATGTTGGCCAGGAACCGCTCTTTCACCTTCAGCGACTTTTCGGCCACTTCCTTGGCCTTGAGCAGTTCTTCGGCCGACTTCTTGAGTTCGGTAATGTCGCGGGCCACGCCTTCGATGGCTACGGGCTGGCCGCCGTCGCCGTAGATGATGCGGATGTTGAGGATGAATTGCAGTTCGGCGCCTTCCTTGGTGCGGAAAGGCACTTCGAAGTTTTTGACCATGCCGTTGCGCAGCAGTTCGCGGAACACCTTCTGGCTCTTTTCGCGCATCGGGTAGAATTCGGTGATACGACGCCCGATGATCTCGGAGGGCTGGTAGCCGCTCATCTCGTAGGCCGACGGGCTGATCATGATGATGTGGCCCTTCAGGTCGGAGCGGTAGTAAATGTCCTGGAACGACTCGAAGATGTCGCGGAACTTGCGTTCACTCTCAATGAGGGCAATTTCGGATTGCTTTTTCTCGGTAATGTCGTGGGCAATGGCCGACACTTCCTCAATGCTGCCGTCCTTGGAAAGGATGGGGTTGAGGTACACCTCGCGCCACACCTTGCGGCCCAGCTTGTCTTTTACCTGCGTTTCGAAGTACTGCGGCTGGCCCAGGAAGGCCGACGTGTATTTGGGTTCGAGGTACACGAACTGCGGGTCGTTGAGCAGTTCGCTCCGCACGCGGTCGAGGTTCACGTTGGTCACCGGCCGGATGCCGTACTGCTGCTCGATGGATTCGGAATAGTTCTGGTTGAACGAGGTGAGCAGCATCTTGCGGTTGACGGACCACATCAGGTGGGTGCCGCTCTCGAAGATGGCGTTGAGCCGGGCCGTCTGCTTGTGCAGTTTTTCCTCGTTCTGCTTCCGTTCGATGGCAAGGGCGATCTGGCCCGAGATGAAGTCGAGCAGTTCGAGGTCGCGGATGCTGTAGGTGGTGCGGCTGCGGTAGCACTTCACGGCAATGATGCCCGTGATGCGGTTTTCGATCTTGAGCGGCACGCCCAGCCACACCTTTGGGATGGCCCCGTAGAGTTCCAGGTTGTGTTCGGAGGCCAGTTGCACGATCTGCTCCTCGTAGAGGAACAGCGGCTTGTTGTAGAACATGGCGTACTCGGTGAGGCCGCGGCCCACCCGGCGCTGCGTGAGGCGCACTTCCCCGTCGAAGTCTTCGTCCACGTAGTAGGGGAAGTACAGGTAGTTCTTCTCCGAATTGTAGAGGGTGATGTAGAAGTTCTTCACCTCGATCACCTTGCTCAGTTCCTTGTGGATGTTCTGGTAGAGCGTTTCCAGGTTGTCGCTCTTGGTCGTGAGGCTGGCAATGCTGTAGTAGAGGTTCTGCGCTTTTTCGGCCCGGATGCGGTCGGTGGTGTCGTAGAGGATGCACCGGAACGCCGTGGGCCGGCCGTTCTCGTAGCGGCAACTCACGCTGCCGGCCAGGTAGATGTTCTTGCCGTCTTTGCTCACGAACACGGTCTGGAACTTAAAGAGCTTTTCGCCCTTGAGGATCTTCTTGAACTTGCGCAGCGTGGACCGCGTATGGTCGGGGTGTACGAGGTCGCGCAGGTTGAGCTTTTCGAGTTCGGGACCCTCGTAGCCGAGTTTTTCCTTCCAGGCGCGGTTCACGAACAGGATGTCGCCGCTCAGCGAGATGATCTGGATCAGGTCGTTGGCGTTGTCGAACAAATCTTGCAACTGCGCGTGGGTGCGGGCCAGGGCCATATTCACCTTTTTCTTCTCGGTCACGTCTTCGCCGATGCGGGTAATGGCCGTGATTTCGCCCTTGGTCGAGTTGAGTACCACCGAGCTGAACTGGATGTACCGCGACTGGCCGTCCTTGCCCAGCATGCTGCGTTCGGAGTGGTCGAAGAAGCCGCCGTTCTGGAGGGCCCGGTAAAACTCCTGGCGGCGCACGGCCCGCTCGGCCGGGGCCACGAACAGTTCGAAGAAGTTGCTGCCGATCACTTCTTCGCGCGACCAGCCGGTCACTTTGAGCAAAAAGTCGTTGCAGAACGAAACCGTCTCGTCCTTCTCGATGCGGAAGCCGACGAGGTTGATCTGTTCGAGGGTTTTCTGGAAACGTTCTTCGGCGTCGCGCAGGATGGCCTCCTGGTGGCGGGCTTCCTCGGCTACTTTGCGTTCGGTAATGTCGATGGCCGAAGTGATGAAGCCCTTGAACTGGCCGTCGGCGTCGAAGTAGGGCGTGCCGTTTTCGTGAATCCAGCAGAAGTGGTTTTGCCGGTGGTGCAGGCGGTAGGTGACCTCAAAATTCTTGCGCTTGGCAAAGGCGTGTTTGAGTTCATCGACCATGGCCGGGCGGTCTTCGGGGTGGATGTTGCGGAGCCAGCCGTTGTCCTGTTCCTTCTTGAGGGTGCTGCCCGTAAAGTGGAGCCACTGCTTGCTGAAGTAGTAGAAGTAGTTGTCGGCGTTGGTCATGCGCAGCAGCACCGGCGCGTGGTCGGCCAGGATGCGGAACCGGGATTCGCTTTCCTCCAGCGTTTTCTGGGCCCGCTTGCGTTCCGACACGTCGCGGCCGTAGTAGATCACGGCCTCGCGGCCCAGGTACATGGCTTTTTTGAGGATCACTTCCTGGCAGATGTAAATGCCGCGGGGCGAAGTGCCTTCCCATTCGAACATCGGTTCTTCGCCGTGCCAGGTGCGGTCGAGGAGCTGGAGCAGGTTTTCGAAGTCAAAGCCGTTTTGTTCGCAGAACGACTGGGCCGAGCGGCCCACCAGGTCTTCTTTCCGGTACTGGTAAAAGTGCAGGGCACTCTGGTTGGCGTCGAGAATGAGGCCGGTGCGGTCGAAGATGAAGATGGAGTCGTTGCTGGTATTGAAAATGCTCTGGTAGTTGAGTTCGAAGTCCTGGAGGCGGATGGGCTGCCGGAACATTTGGCCGTAGCTGGGCGCCTGCCGGTAGTTCGACGAATCTTCGCGGGGCAACTCGGCGTAGTTGGGCTTGAGCAGCCTTTCGTACTCAACCAGTTTCTTGCGCAGGTCTTCGATCTCCTCGATCAGTTCGTTCTTAGGTTTCTTCGTTAACGTGTTCATAGGGAAAGGGCTTGCCGCCCGGAGGCCACCAGGTTTATAAATTTACCACTTTTTCGGCAAAGAGAGGGATCAGTGAACAGTGAGCAGTAACCAGTAAACAGTGCTCAGTAATTGCTGGTTCATCAGATGTTGTGACTTAAGCGCACCCACTGATTACTGTTCACTGCTCATTGTTCACTGCTCCCCGGCAGCATGGTTACGTACAGGGTCGGCTCGGGCAGGTGGGCCGGCTGGGCGAGGCTGCAAAAAAACGGGGCGAGGTCGTAGGTGAAAATGTTCCACTCCCGGAGCCAGTCCGGGGCATCTTTCAGGGAACTCAGCCCGATCACCTGATCGCCTTCGGTCACCAGCAGGTCGGGCAGCCGCTCGATGAGGCCCACGCCGATGGCCTTCAGGAACGCCTCTTTGCGGGTCCAGTAGTTGAAAAACGTGTGCCGGGCCGGGTCCGGTGCGAGCCCGGTGAGGGTCTGGCGTTCCGGGGCGCCGAGGCAGTAGTCAGTCAGGTCCTGCCACTTGAAGGCGGGGTCGGCTTTTTCCACGTCCACGCCCACGGGCTGGTCGGGGTGCACGGCCACGGCTACGTACCCGTGCGTGTGCGAAAGGTTGAACTGCACGGTGCCGTGGACGGCGGCCAGCTGCGGCTTGCCCTTCCCGGACGCAAAAAGGACTTCCGCCGGCGGCACGGCCAGGTATTCGGACAGGATGACCCGGAGCAGCGCGTGCGCCGCCGTATACAGGTTCCGGTCCTTCTCGAACCTGAACCGGCCGGCCTTTTCCCGTTCCTCCGCCGACAGCAACGCCGTGCAGGCCCGCAGGTCGCCGGGGTTGCTCACGTCGCACAGCCACACGTCACCCCCCGCCCCGGCCGGTCCGGCCGGCAGCCCGCCCGACCAGCGGCGCGGCGCGTAGGGGATGTTGCGGCAGGAGACGAAGAAGGGTGTCATCGGGGGAGTTGTTTATTCGTGGTTCGTTGTTCGGGGATCGGCAGCGAGTACCGCAATCATTCCGGATAACCAAAAATAGCAGAACGCCGTGAATTGATATTGCACACATCTGCTGATCTATGCAATTGTATTCCCGCAACGCATGACTACCCCGCAACCAACAACCAACAACCAGCAACCGGCAACCCATTACGTCCTGGCGGTGGCGGGCCCGACGGCGGTGGGCAAAACGGAATTGTGCGTACGGCTGGCCCGGCACTTCGGCGCGGAAGTCGTGTCGGCCGATTCGCGGCAGTTTTTCCGGGAACTCAGCATCGGCACGGCCAAGCCCACGGCTGCCGAGCAGGGCGGGGTTCGGCACCACTTCGTGGATTCGCACGGCATTGCCGAAACCTACAACGCCGGGGCGTTTGAACGGGATGCGTTGGCGAAGCTCGACGAACTGTTCACCCGCAACCCGGTTGCCATCCTCACGGGCGGCTCGGGGCTCTACCTCCGCCTGGTGACCGAAGGCATGGACGAAATGCCGCCCGCCGCCCCCGAAATCCGGGCCCAGCTGACCCAAACCTTCGAACGCGACGGCCTGGCGCCGCTGCTCACCCAACTCGACGGGCTCGACCCGGCGTACGCGGCCACCGTGGACCGGGCCAACCCGCAGCGGGTCATGCGGGCCCTCGAAGTGTGCCTCTCCACCGGGCAGCCGTACTCCGCCTTCCGGCAGGGCAAAAAAGCGGAACGCCCTTTCAAAACGGTTAAGATCGGGCTCAACCGCGACCGCGAAGAACTCTACGACCGCATTGACCGCCGCATGGACGCCATGCTGGGGGCCGGGCTGGTGGAAGAAGCCCGCGGCCTGTTGCCCTACCGCCACCACAACGCCCTGCAAACGGTCGGCTACTCCGAAGTATTCGATTACCTCGACGGAAAGTATGACCACGCGGAAATGGTGCGCCTGCTCAAACGCAACTCCCGCCGCTACGCCAAACGCCAACTCACCTGGTTCACCCGCGACCCCGAAATCCGCTGGTTCCACCCGGATGCGTACGGGGCCATCGTGCAGTACGCGGAATCAGTAATCAGTGAACAGTAAGTAGTAAACAGTAAGCAGTAAACAGTGATCAGTACGTCCGCGTACATTGGAGCATTCCATGCACCGTTGACTGCTGCTCACTGTTTACTGCTCACTGTTTCATCTTTTCTTTTCCCGCGGCGAATACTCCGGGGCGTAGCTGTAGGGGCGGTGCGGCTTTGCGCCGTTGTCCATCACCGTGCCGGCGGGCTCCTCCACGAGGCGCACGTGCACGGCATTGGCCGTCGGCACGATGTGGGTGCCGTAGCGCAGGGCGTACACGTACGTAAACTCGGCGCCCAGGAACAGGATCACCGAACTGTAGTACACCCACAGCATGATGATGACCAGCGAACCGGCCGCGCCGTACGTGCCGCCCACGTCGCTCTGGCCGATGTAGAGGCCGATCAGGAATTTACCCACCGTAAACAGCAGGGACGTGAACAAGGCGCCTTTCCATACGTCGGCGTACTTGATCTTCACGTCGGGCAACCCCTTGAAGATGGCCGCGAACAGCAGCGTGGAAACGCCCACCGACACCACGAAGTTGAAGGCGTGGATGGCAAATTCGCCGGCTTCGGGGATCAGGCGGGCAAAAAACGCGGTGACTACGGCAATGGCCGCGTTGATCACCAGCGTCACCAGCAAGAGGAACCCCAGGGAGAGCACCATCGCGAACGAAAGAATCCGCTCCCGCACCATGAACCAGATGCCGTTCTTGGGCTTGGCCTTCACGTCCCAGATCTGGTTGAGGGAAGTTTTGAGTTCGTTGAACGCCCCCGTGGCGCCGAAGATCAGCGTGACGATGCTCAGCACGGTAGCCACCGTACCGGCGCCGCTCGTGCTTACGTTGGCTACCATCGTTTGCACGGTGGCGGCGGCTTCGGCGCCCAGCAGGCCCTTCAACTGGTCGAAAAGCTGCCCCCGCAGGGCTTCTTCGCCCAGGAAAAAGCCCGCCGTCGTGATCACAATGACCAGGATGGGGGCCAGCGAAAATACGGTATAATACGCCAGGGCTGCCGCCCGGCTCATCACGTTGTCGTCACTGAATGAACTGAACATCTCTTTGGTGAATGTCCAGATTTCTTTAAAGTTTATTTTTGGCATAGCTGTCTAAGTCAGTCCTCCCCCGGTTTATCGTAAAAGCACCGGCAAGGGTTGCTGACTAAACCTTTCAGGTTTTCAAAACCCGGAAGGTTTCACCGCTCACTTTATCCACTCGAACTTAAAGGCGTCGGCGGCTACCGCGCCGGTGGCACCCTGGTTGGAGAGGGTAAGGCTGCTCCCCGAGCCGGCCGCGAAGGGGAACGTGCCCAGCAACACCCAGCCGTCCCCGTCGCGTTGCTGGTTCAGGGAAAGGGACGCCGTCCCGCCGGAATGGATCACGGAGAGGGGAACGTTGGGCGCCAGCTTCGCGTCCTTCGGCCACCAGCCGTACACCTTGTACGTGCCGGCTTTGGGCAGCCAGGGCCGGTAGGTCACCCGCGACGGCTCCGCCGATTCGTTGCGCAGGAACGTAATGGCGTGGCGGCCCACGGCGGGGTCTTCGGTGCCGTACCAACTGCCTTCCGGCTCCACGAAGCGGCTCATGTCGTCGTCTACCACCACCGTATGGCCCTGTCCGAACACCCCGTTGGGGTTGCCGGCCAGCGTCAGCAACTGGCGTTGGGATTTGAGTTTGTTTTGCAACGCCGTGAGGTCTACCCGCTGCACGGCCACGTGGTGTTTATTCGCCAGGGCCGCGGCTACCCCCGCCGCGTGGCCCATGAGCATGTACTGCGGTTCCATGCGCACGGAGGCGTAAGCCAGGTGCGAAGCCGAGATGCACACCGGCACGATCAGGTTGGTGCAATCTTCGTACCGGGGCAGCAGTGACCGGTAGGGAATTTCGTAGGGCGGCACGGGAATGGACAGGTACCCTTCGTTGAACGTCTCGCCGTGCAGTTCGGGGAACCGCGAAATCCACTGCCAGGTACGCTGCACGTGGCGCACGTCAATGTTGTAGGAGCCCATCCCGATGGCGTCGTACTTGGTGGTGTTTTTTTCCAGGTCGTGCTGGGTCAGTACGTATTCGCCCAGCATCCGGCGGGCTACCCGTACGTAGAGTTGGTGGGGCCAATGGCCCGTATCGGCAAATTCATCCTTGCACAAGCCCCACTGCCGGGCCTCCGCCCGGATGTTTTCGGGCACCGACGGGTCGTGGCCCATGAAGTAGAGCAGGCTGTGGGTGTAGTGCAGGTGGTCGTTCCAGATGCGGTCCCGCTGCGGGTAGCCGGCGTCGGGATAGGCCCAGTTGCTGCCGTCGTAGAGGTTGGTGGAAATGGGGCCGCCGGAGTTGATTTCGGCCTTCCCGTTGGGCAGGTTCACCCAGGGGCCGAACACGCCGGTTTCGCCCAGCGTGGCGGGTTTGCGTACCTTCAGGTACCGCCGCAGCAGTTCGAAGCGGGCGGAGTCGTAGCGTTCCGGGCGGGAAATGGGCACCACGTTACCCGGTTGGCGGGTCATCAGCAGGCGGAAGCAGTAGGCTTGCACGGCGCTGTCGGCCTCGCCGATTTCGGCCTGCGGCCGGTCGTTGATCAGGGGCAGCAGGGCGCCATTCTTGCGGTTCACGAACGGGTTTACCGGCCGGTGAAAGTTGTGGTTGTCGGGGTAGATGGGCTGGCGGCCCGCCCACGACTCCCCGTACTGCTTTTTGCCTTCCCGCCCGATGGTGTACGACACGCCGGCCCGGGCCATCAGGTCGCCCTCGTAGCCCGCATCCACGAACACTTCCGCCGCGTACGTGCTGCCGTCCAGCAGCTGGACCGAACGGATCGCGGCGCCTTCCTTGGTCACGCTTTTGACCCGCCCGTCGAACCGCGTGGTTACGCGGGCCTCCTTCAGCCAGTCGCCCAGGATTTTTTCGCCCAGCGCCGGCTCGGGGCCGCGCCAGAAGTAGAGCGGCTTGTTGTACGCCTTCGCAACGCGTTCGTAAAACTCCAGCGCCATGCCGCCGATCACAGCGCGGTCGCCGTAGTCGGTGTGCGAAAGCCCGCCGGTGAGCATGCCGCCCAGGTGCCGGCCGGGCTCGATGAGCAGCACCGAGGCGCCTTCCCGGGCGGCGGCAATGGCGGCCATTACGCCCGCGGCGGTGGCGCCGTACACCACCACATCGTACCGGGCCGGGGGCGGGCCGGCCGGTTGGGGTGTTTGGGCAGTCGGAAGGTGAAAATTACTTGCCGGTCCAAGCAACAGGACGACGGCGAAAAGCAGCTTTTGTAAGGCCATACGGGGTTCGGAAAGCGGGTAATTTAGCGGCTTCCGTCGTTCCCGCCAAGCGGAGCCCGGTACACCTGTTACGGCTGCGCCGGCTGGCAGGACGCGCAGAAGTAGGTGGCCCGGCCGCCCACGTAGTCTTTCTCCACTTTGGCCGCGCAGCGGGGGCAGTGCAGGTGCCGCTCCGGGTCGGCGTGGGGCGAAGTGTCCCAGGCCCGGGCGTGGATGAGAAAGTGCGCCGGGAAGCGGCTGTACACCGCTTCCCGGTCAATGGCCGTCAGCAGCACCTCGCGGATGGCCGCGTGGATGCGTTCGGTTTCCGCTCCGGTGAGCGACGAAGCAACCCGTTCGGGGTGAATGCCGGCCAGGAACAGCACGTCGTCCACAATCCAGTTGCCCAGCCCGGCCAGCGTAGACTGGTCGAGCAGCACGGGCTTGATGGGGGCCTTTTTGGCGCGAAAGGTTCGGGCCAGGTCAGCGGCGTCGGTGTCCAGGGCGTCTTTGCCGAGTTTTTTGGCGTGCAGGTAGCCGGCAACGTCTTCAGTAAGGCCCACGCGTTCGAACTTGCGGGGGCAGAGGAAGCCCAGCTTGAACCCGTTGCTGAACGAAAAAACCACCCGGGCGAACCGGGGCGTGTCTTCGGCGTCGCGGAAGTAGGCCAGGCTGCCGGTCATGCCGAAGTGCAGCGTGAGCACGGCGTCGGTGCGGGTGCGCACGAACAGGTTTTTGCCCACCCGGTGCGTGCCCGTAAACTGGTTGCCCGCCAGGGCGCGGCTCAGCGTGTCGTAGTCGGTGGTGAGCAGCTTGCGGTCTTCCACAAAAATGTGGGTAATCGTTTGAAAAAGAGCCGTTTCTTCGAGGAAACGGCGGTAGGTCTCGACTTCGGGTAATTCGGGCATGTCTAATGGCGCAATAGGCTACCCGCAAAACCCCGGGACGGGCGGAATAGTTTGGGAGCGGGGCCGGCCGCACCAAAATATCTTTCTGCTTTTTGGTACCCAAACCCCCGGATACCCGTTACATTCAATTAACATTTTTCATTTTGTATGCCGACCATCCGGCTGGCGTAATGCCCGCTTTTTTTACTGTAGTGGCGCTCTTCAGGGCACGCTTCTGATTCAAATCTGCTATAAGTAACACTGCTTAACCATCCAGGCATTCGCCCAGGCCCTATGGAAAAGGACTCGTTCCCGTCAGCCCCGGCCGATGCATTTTTCCGGCACGTCCCGCAGCCCATCTGCTGGCTCGACGCGACGTTCCGCCTGGTAGCCACCACGCACGCCTTCGACGCCCTGTTCCCGGCCGCGGCCTCTCCCGGGGCAACTTTTGCGGCGGTAGAAGGGGAACTGCTGCCCCGGGCGGGAGGCGCCACCTGGGACGCGTTTTGGCGAAGCGTGCAGCAGGACAGCGAAGCAACCATCGACGTGGAAAGGCGCCGGACGGGCCAACCCACCGCGCAACTGCACGTCCGGGGGGCGGCGTACGCCCGGGACGGGACGGCCTACACGTGCCTGCTTTTCACCCACTTCACCGAACCGGCGCCGGAACGGCCCGAAACGGCGCAACTCGTGCAACGCTTCCGGCAGATCGCCCAGGAATTTCCAATGCTGATCTACGGCCTGGACCGGGACTACCGGGTGGTGCTCTGGAACGAACAATGCGAACGGGTGACCGGCTACCGCTCCGAAGAAATCCTCAGCGACCCGCGGGCCCTCGACCGGCTGTACCCCGACCCCGTCCGCCTGCGGGAGACGCTGGACGGACTGTCGGCGCCCGGTGCGCACGAAGCCCCACCGGTGGCGCACCAGTTCCGCGACGACCGCCGCCGCATCGTTTCGTGGCTCTACCGCCTCAACCGTTTGCCGCTCGAAGAAGTCCACGTCTGGGCCGTGGGCATCGACCTGACGGAGGCGTACGAGGCTACCCAGGCCCTCACGCAGAAGGAGGAACGGTTCCGGGCCATTTCGCAGGCTACCAACGACGTGCTGTGGGACTGGGACCTGCAAACCGACCTGGTGTGGTGGGGCAGCGGCATCTCGCGCCTGTTCGGCCACGGCATGAACCAGACGGTGATGCCCATCAGCTGGTGGGTTGACCACATGCACCCCGACGACCGGGAAAGGGTGTACGCCCGCATCCGGGAACACATCGACCGCAAGGAGGAATTCTGGCTCGACGAGTACCGCTTCCGGCGCAGCGACAACTCCTACGCCTCGGTGATCGACAAGGGGCGGATCATGCTCGACGGGCAGGGCCGGCCGTTCCGCGTGGTGGGCGGCATCCGCGACGTGACCGACCTGAAGATCGCCCTGGAAAAAATTCAACTCCGCGACCGGCAACTGGCCGAGGTGTCGTTTTACAATTCCCACAAGGTCCGGGCGCCGCTGGCCCGGCTCCTGGGCCTGGTGCAACTGTTGCGCATGGACCCCGCCATGCCCCCCGACGAACACCGGCAACTCCTCGAAAAGATCAGAAGCGCGGCCGAAGAACTGGATTTCCTGGTTAAAAACATCAACCAGCTCCTGCACTGAAAAGCAAAAACCCGAGAGGTTTCCAAAAACCTTTCGGGTTCAATGCCGCCAAAACCTTCCGGGTTTCCCCTACGAATTGCTCTTCTTGCCTTGGTGCTGCACCAGCAGTTTGTGTTGCGACTGGTTTTGGGCCTGGCTCTGAGCCCCCTGGTCGGTTTCGGGCGTGGAAGGCATCTCGTTGCCTTCCTGGAACGGGTAGAGAATGTCCTGCAGGAATTTGAGGTAGCTCAGGCTGCGGTTGGCTACGTTGGAGAGCACGATTACGCTGCTCTGGTCTTTGCGGTTGCGCATGAAGTAGCTCTTGTAGCCGTGCCACCAGCCGCCGTGGAAGATGATGGGGTCGCCGCCGGAGGTGGTGCGCAGGCGCCAGCCGTACCCGTAGTTCTGCACCTTCAGTTCGGGGCTGGCCGGCGTAAAGGCTTCTTCGAGCGTAGCCTGCGAAACGATGCGGTTGGTGTACAGGGCGCGGTCCCACTTGAACAGGTCTTCGGCCGTGGAGTACACGTTTTTGTCGCCGATCACGCCGTCCTGGTAGCTGGCGCCGTACTGGCGGCGTCCGCCCGAGTAGCCCTTTGCCACTTGCAGCATCGACACCGACGCCTCATCGGTAAAGACCCGGGTGTGGGTCATGCCCAGCGGCTTGAACACCTGCTCCTCCATGAACTGCGGGAACGGCTTGCCGGACACTTTTTCGGTGATGGACGCCAGCAGGCAGTAGCCGGTGTTGCTGTACATGAACCGGCGGTTGGGCGTAAAGTACGGATTGGGCTTGTGCTGGGCCAGGAGCCGGATCACGTGCCCGTTGTTGATGAACGTCTTGCGGTCCTTGATGTAGTCGTCGCAGAAGTACATGTAGTTGGGCAGGCCCGACCGGTGGCTGAGCAGTTGCCGGATGGAGATGCCGTCGTAGGGAAAATCGGGCAGGTATTTTTTTACGTCGTCGTCGTATTGCAGCTTGCCCATTTCCTTGAGCTTCATCACGGCCACGGCCGTAAACTGCTTGCTGACGGAGGCCAGCTGGAAGGACGTCGCTTCGGTAAGCGTATCCTTGCGGGCCAGGTCGGCGTACCCGAAAGCGCCCTTGTAAAGTACCTTGCCGTACTGGGCAATGAGCACCGTGCCGTTGAAGCCGTGTTTCTTATGCAGGCTCCGGAAGAACGTGTCAAGCTGGTAAGTTTTCCGGGCCGCCTCCGCCGGATTGTATTGCAGCGCCACCAGGCTGTCGCGCACGGCCAGGCTGTCGCGTACGTTCACCGAGTTGGAGGCCGCGGTTCTGGCCTTGTTCTCGGTGCAGGAAACCAAAATAACCAGGGATAACAGGGCTAAAACCGTTGTTCGCAATGGGTT
The DNA here is from genome assembly GCA_963844325.1 of uncultured Sphingobacteriales bacterium. Classification (GTDB taxonomy): domain Bacteria; phylum Bacteroidota; class Bacteroidia; order Cytophagales; family 172606-1; genus CADCTQ01. The sequence continues at coordinate 95,306 of CAWJNV010000003.1, read as the reverse complement.
CATTGTTAAAACGAGTCCGGAAAAGAAGTTGATGCTGAAAAGTAACGAAAGGCGGCGAGGTAAATTTCACAAAAAACGAATTCGACCACAAGGTGAAGTAAGTATTTAGGCTATTTTTTGCGCATTTCCAGCGAAAACGGGGCCGTTTTTTTACCAGTCCGGGAGTGGAGCCAAATTCTTATTTTTGCACGGAAGCCAGTTGGGCGGAGCCGGTCGGCCGCCCGCCGGGGAGCCGGCGACTGGTTGTTGTACCCTCTTGTCTAACGCATGAAGCACCTTATCAGTTTCGTCATCCGGCACGTACCGCGCCGCTACCTGCAACGGGTCAGCCACGTGGCCATGCGCGTGGTGGCCGTCTTTTACCGGGGCGACAAAGTAGCCTGTCCCGTGTGCGGGAGCCACTTCAGCAAGTTTTTGCCCTACGGCCGCACCAACCCCCGCGAAAACGCCCTCTGCCCCAGTTGCCTGGCCCTCGAACGGCACCGGCTCATGTGGCTGTACCTGCAGAAAAAGACGAACTTCTTTACCGCCCCGCACAAGCTGCTGCACGTGGCCCCGGAGCACTGCTTCATCCACCGGTTCGAGGCCATGAAGCACCTCGACTACGTCACGGCCGACATCGAATCGCCCCTGGCGAAGGTAAAAATGGACATCCACCGGATTCCCTTTCCCGCCGATACCTTCGACGTGGCCTTTTGCAACCACGTGATGGAACACGTAGACGACGACATCCAGGCCATGCGCGAACTGCACCGGGTGCTCAAGCCGGGCGGCTGGGCCATCATCCAGTCGCCGATGGACACGCGGCTCGAACACACGTTCCAGGACCCGGCCATTACCTCGCCGGCCGACCGCGAAAAGCACTACTGGCAGGACGACCACCAGCGGCTCTACGGCCGCGACTACGGCCGCCGCCTCGAAAAAGCCGGCTTCCGCGTCACTGAAGACCGCTTCGTGATGGAACTCGACGAACCCACCGTGCAACGCTACGCCCTGCCCCGCGAGGAGATCATTTACCTGTGCCGGAAAGGGTAGGGGAGAATGTGCATCCTGCTTGACATGCATTGCAGGATTTTACCGTGCCGGGAGCAGGTAACCGGTTTGCACATCCCCGCAAGCCGGCGGTTTGTGGTGTTCGCGTAAGGAAAAAAAGACCACCCCCGGCCCCTCCTTGCAAAAAGGCTACGATTAGGACACATTTGAAGGAGTATGTCATAGACACGTTTTAAAGCCCCTCGCTCACTCAGGGTGGCCTGCCACCCCTTCTCAAGTTGACTTCAAGTGATCGTTAGTATCGGCTTCACGGTGGTTCCTCCCCAATCCCCTAATCCCCCAATCCCCCAGCTCTTCGCCCCTACGTTTCGTGGAACAGGATTTCCCCCGAAAGCTGCCCGAGCAGTTGCCGCGTCCGTTCGGGCCGGGCGTCGGTGATGAAGAGTTGGCCGAACGTATCGCGGGAGATCATTTCGAGCAGCTTGTGAATCCGCATGTCGTCGAGCTTGTCGAAAATGTCATCCAGCAGCAGCAGCGGCTTTTTGCCCGTGGCCCGTTGAATGGCATCGAACTGCGCCAGCTTGAGGGCGATCACGAACGACTTCTGCTGGCCCTGCGAGCCGAACTTGCGCAACGCAAACCGGTCGATCTCGAACACGAAATCATCCTTGTGCACGCCCTTGGTGGTGCGCTGGAGTTGCAGGTCCCGCTTGGTGGCGTAGGAAAATTCGTACTCGAAGTTCTCTTCGAACAGTTCCGACTCGTAGATCAGGTCTACCTCCTCGCGGCTTTCGCTCAGGTACTGGTAGTGGTCGCGGAACACGGGCACAAACTCCCGCATGAAGGCGTCGCGGCGCCCGTGGATGAGCTTACCCAGGGGCAGGAGCTGCACGTTGTACGTTTCGAGCAGTTCCTTGTCGAAGTAATTGCGTTCGTAGAACTGCTTGAGCAGGCTGTTGCGCTGCTTGAGCACGTTGTTGTATTGAATCAGGTTGTCGAGGTAGGCGTGGTCGATCTGGGAGAGCATGTTGTCGAAAAACTTGCGGCGCGTCTCCCCGCTGTCGCGCACCAGGTCCGTGTCGTCGGGGGCGATGAGCACCACCGGGAACCGCCCGATGTGTTCGCTGATGCGTTCGTAGGCTTTCTTGTCGTGCATCACCGTTTTGCGGCCGCCGGCCTTCAGGCTCACGGTGATCTGGTGTTTTTTACCGCCTTCCATAAAAGTGCCGTCAACGAGGAAAAAATCCTGGTGGTGGCGGATGCTCTGGCTGTCGAGGAGGCTGAAGGCGCTTTTGGTGAGGCACAGGTAATGGATGGCGTCGAGCAGGCTGGTTTTGCCGCTGCCGTTGGGGCCCGCAATGCAATTGATGTCGGCGGAGAACTGGAGGGTTAATTCTTCGTAGTTTTTGAAATCCAGCAGGTTGATTTTTTGGAGAAACATTCGTTTCCGGGTTGTGGTTTTTTCTGTAATTTCGCGGTCCAATGGTACATTGGTCAATAGTCATTGGTCATTGGTCAACCGAATAGGAACCTTTCGCGTACCCAATGACCAATGACTATTGACCAATGCCTGACGGTCCATTCAATAATACAGGTTCTGCCTGTAAATGTTCTTTACCCACCCTTAATTTTCAGCCCACAGCGATTATTATAGACCTATGGCGGATGTGAAAGAGAAGACGCTTGAAAATACGGCCCCGGCCCGCAAAGCCGGCGCGCAATACCCCAAAGAGACGTACATGTACTGGTACGAATCCATGCAACTGATGCGGAAGTTTGAGGAGAAAGCCGGCCAGTTGTACGGCCAGCAGAAGATCCGGGGTTTTTGCCACCTGTACATCGGCCAGGAAGCCTGCGCCGCCGGTTCAGTGAGTGCCTTGCGGAAAGGGGATAAGTACATCACCGCCTACCGCGACCACGCCCACCCGCTGGCGCTGGGTACCCCGGCCAACGCCATCATGGCCGAACTGTTTGCCAAGGCCACCGGCGTATCAAAGGGCAAGGGCGGCTCCATGCACATGTTCGACAAAGAACGCGGCTTCATGGGCGGCCACGGCATCGTGGGGGCGCAGGTGCCCCTGGGCGCCGGCATTGCCTTTGCCGAAAAATACAATAAAACCGGCAACCTCTGCATCTGCTACATGGGCGACGGCGCCGTGCGGCAGGGTGCTTTCCACGAAGCCCTCAACATGGCCATGCTGTGGAAATTGCCCGTGATCTTCGTGATTGAAAACAACGGCTACGCGATGGGTACTTCCGTACGGCGTACTTCCAACGTGGTGGAACTCTACACGCTGGGCGAAGCCTACGACATGCCCTCCGAGCCGGTGGACGCTATGAGCGTGGAAGCCGTGCACGAGGCCGTGAGCCGCGCCGCCGAACGGGCCCGCGCCGGGGAAGGCCCCACGCTGCTGGAATTCCGCACGTACCGCTACCGCGGCCACTCCATGTCGGACCCCATGAAGTACCGCACCCGCGAAGAAGTAGAAGAATACAAGATGCGCGACCCCATCGAACAGGTACGGAAGTCCATTCTGGAAAACAACCTGGCAACCGAAGCCGACCTGGAAGCCATCGACGAGAAGATTATCGGCCAGGTAGCCGAATCGGTCCGCTTCGCCGAAGAATCACCCTACCCCGATCCCGCCGAAGCCTTCACCGACGTGTACATCCAGGAGGATTACCCGTTCATTAAGGATTGAGACGTTAGACGGGAGACATTAGACAAGAGATAACCGTACATACGATAAACAGAATCCCCGCCGGCAACAGCGGGGATTTTTGTTTTACTCCCTTTACCCGGAAAAAATGGAATGATTGCAGCGTGGTGACTGCCGGAAAACGCAATCCCCCGGCCAGGTCTCCTGTCTCCCGTCTAACGTCTTGTGTCTTTATTTCTGGTGGCGTAAAAACCACTCGTACAGTTCCGGGTTGTTGTACGTTTCCGTCCAGGCGTCGTGGCCGGCGTGGGGGTATACGGTAAACTGCACATCGGCGCCGGCCTTGCGCAGGGCCGACACCATGATTTCCGATTCTTCGATGGGTACTACATTGTCTTGGGCGCCGTGGAACACCCAGGCGGGCAGGTGCCTGATCCGACCCACCTTGCTGGGGTCGCCGCCGCCGCAGATGGGGGCCAGGGCCGCAAACGCCGAGGGGTAGGCCATTGCCAGGTAGAACGTGCCGTAGCCACCCATGCTCATGCCCGTGAGGTACACCCGGCTGCGGTCCACGCGGTACTGCGCCAGGGTACGTTCAACCAGGTCGTTGAGGTCGTTCACCAGGTGGGGCCAGTACGTGCCGGCCGGGCACTGGGGCGACACCACGATGAAGGGAAAGTGCGGATCGCTTTCGGTCACTTTGGGAAGCCCGTACCTGCCGACCTTACTCAACTCGTCGCCCCGTTCGCCGGCGCCGTGCAGGAACAGGATCAGGGGCCATTGCCGGGCCGCATTGGTTTCGTAGTCTTTCGGCAGAAAAAGCAAGTGGGGGAGTTCCCGCGAACCAAACATACCCAGGCGGTTAAAAAAGTTGGAGGGGCTGATGGATGTAGGTACGGAATTCCCCGGTGAAAGGTGGTAAAAAAACACCCGAATGAAAGCTTTACCCAGGGCCGTTACCGGCGCTTCAGGTTGCCCAGCAGCGAAAACAGGCCCCCGCCGCCGATGAACGTGGAGTATTCGGCCGGCTGGGAGGCGTACCGCACCGATTCCACCGTGTAAAAGGCCTTGGGGTTAAACTGGTTGATGATACCGATCAACTCGGGCAGGTCCTGGCGCTGCACCACCGAAAAGATCAGCTTTACGTTTTCCCGCTTTCCTTCGCCTTCCACGTAGGTAAACCCGAACTTGGTGCTGCGCAGGTATTCGATCAGGTCGGTGGCCTCGCGGCGCGTAATCACCCGCACCATTACCTTGCCCAGGGCCAGTTTTTCTTCGATGGTCATGCCCAGGAAGATGCCCGTGGCAAAGCCCGCCGCGTAGGCAATGTAACAGAATACGTTGTTGAGGTTCTGCATGATGGTGCTGATGGCCACCAGCCAGATGAGCGACTCGAACACGCCCAGCACCGGAGCCACCTTGCGCCGGCCGCTGATGACGAAAATCTGCCGCAGCGTGGACATGGATACGTCGGTGAGGCGGGCAAAAAAGATGACCAGCGGCAGTACTACCAACTTGTAGATGTCGGGCGGGATGTGCAGGGTCCCGGTGAAGAATTCTTCCATAGAACGTACGTAGAGGCCGCCCCGGACGGGGCAACGCGCCGGAAAAGGGGCAAGCAGCCCCGGCCCGTCTCCGGCGCCCAAAAGTACGCGGGTTCCCGCAAATAAGACGAAGATTTAGAGGATTAATTGGTCAGTGGTCAGTAGTTGATTGGTCAATGGTCATTCAGATGTGACAACTTACGCGCACCCAATAACTAATGACCAATCAACTACTGACTGTTGACCAACCTTACCCCTGGAGCACCAGTTGGAACAGTTCATCGAGGCGGGCCACGGTGCGCACCTTGATCTTGAAGTTCTTCAGGTCCACGCCCTTCACGCTGTACTTGGATACGTAAATCTCCTTGAAGCCCAGCTTCTCGGCTTCCGAAATACGGCTCTCGATGCGGTTGACGGCCCGGACCTCGCCGCCCAGGCCCACCTCGGCCGCAAAACACACCGAACTGGGTATGCTGATGTCTTCGTACGACGAAACGATGGAGGCGCACACGGCCAGGTCAATGGCGGGGTCTTCGACCTTGAGGCCCCCGGCAATGTTGAGAAACACGTCCTGCGTGCCCAGCCGGTAGCCGCCCCGTTTTTCGAGCACGGCCAGCAGCATGTTCAGGCGTTTGTTGTCGTAGCCCGTGCTGCTCCGTTGCGGTGTGCCGTAGGTGGCGTGGCTTACCAGCGACTGGATTTCGATCATCAGCGGCCGGTTGCCTTCCAGCATGGCCCCGATGGTGATGCCGCTCAGTTCTTCTTCCCTTTGCGAGATCAGGATTTCGGAAGGGTTGCTTACTTCGCGCAGCCCCGTGCTCTGCATTTCGTAGATGCCCAGTTCGGAAGTGGAGCCGAAGCGGTTTTTGATGGTGCGCAGGATGCGGTAGGCCATGTGCCGGTCGCCCTCAAACTGCAACACCGTGTCTACCATGTGTTCCAGCACCTTCGGCCCGGCCAGCGTACCTTCCTTGGTAATGTGACCGATCAGGAATACCGGCGTACCGCTCTCCTTGGCGAACTTGAGCAACTCGGCCGTGCATTCGCGCACCTGCGACACGCTGCCCGCCCCGGCCTCGATGAACGACGACTGCAACGTCTGGATGGAGTCGATGATGAGCACGTCGGGCGGGTAGAGTTCGATCTGCTTGAAGATGTTCTGCGTGGAGGTTTCCGTGAGGATGAAGCAGTTGTCGCCCTTCGTGGAGAGGCGTTCGGCCCGCATCTTGATCTGCTGTTCGCTTTCTTCGCCCGACACGTAGAGCACCTGCACGGGCAGGTTGAGGGCGATTTGCAGCATCAGCGTAGATTTTCCAATGCCCGGCTCCCCGCCGATGAGCACCAGCGAACCGGGCACGATGCCGCCGCCCAGCACCCGGTTGAGTTCGTTGTCGTGCGTGACGGTGCGTTGCTCCTCGGTGTAGGCAATCTGCGAAATGGAGCGGGGCTTGTTGGCGGCCTTGGTGCCGCCGGAACTTACGCGCCAGCTGCCCTTTTCGGCTTTGTCTTCTTTTTGTACTACTTCTTCCACGAAGGTGTTCCACTCGCCGCAGGAAGGGCATTTGCCCAGCCACTTGGGCGCCTGTTGCCCGCAGTTCTGGCAGAAATAGGAGGTTTTTACTTTGGCCATTAGGTGGTTAAGGCCCGCCCGAAGGCGCGCCGGGGGTTGGATACAGACTTAAATTTACGGGTTTTTAGCCGGACGGACACGGTCGGCGGCCGGCTAAAATGGGAAAGGCCACGCCGGGGCGGGTGGCGGCTTGGGGGCCGCCCGTAAAACCTCTGGCACGGTTTTTCGTAAGCAGGAATTATATAAACCAAATACCATACAACCCATGAAAAGAACATTTTTATTGCTCGCGTTCATACTTACGCTCGGAACGGTGGCCCAGGCCCAGGTTTCCATCATCCCCAAAGGCGGTATCACCTTATCGAATATCAACTTCGACCAGGACTATCCCGGTCAGAAATCCCGGCTGGGTTACGTAGCCGGTCTCGGCCTCAACTTCCCGATCACGGCCGACAATTTCTTCTCCATTCAGCCCGAACTGCTCTACATCCAGCAGGGAACCAAACTAAGTGCGGGCAGCTACGGCCTCAACTACGCGCAACTGCCGTTGTTGCTGAAGATCAACTTCGGCGGGGAAGGCTTTCCGATCTACGTGAATGCCGGTCCCTCTTTCGGCTACCTGCTCAACCCGCCCACGTCCATTGGTGACTTCCGTTTCACCGATCCCAAGCGGCTCGACATCGGGTTGCAGTTCGGCGGCGGCTTCGGCGTAAAGGCCGGCCCGGGCAACGTGCTGCTCGACGCCCGTTACGGCTTCGGCATCACCGACATCAACAACGTGGCTACCGGGGGGGATGCGGCCAACAAGTCCAAGAACAACGTGTTCCAGTTTACCGTAGGGTACGCCATTCCGTTCGGCGCCCAGTAAGCAGAAGCATCACCTCGATTTACAGAAAAGCCTCTCCGACGATCCGTCCGGGAGGCTTTTTCATTGGGGTATTGGGAATAAAATTTACCACGGAGACACGGAGGTCACGGAGTTGCACGGAGGAAATGTTTCACGCAAAGGCGCAAAGCAATACGCGTTCTCCTGGAGATCTTTGCGTCTCCTTTGCGTCCTTGGCGGTTAAGTTTATTTCTCCCTTCCTCCGGTTTCCAGTCTCCCTTTTTCTCCGTGCAACTCCGTGACCTCCGTGTCTCCGTGGTGAACCTGTTAGTTTCAAACACAGGCTTTTTCAGGAATCATTTACGGAAGTGAATACGTAGCCGAAATGGGGAAGTGGTCGGAATACGTCACGTCGCGGTGCGTTTTGAAGTTGTGCACTTGCAGCGCCTCGTCGTAGAACTGGTTGTCGATGCGGAGGAAAAACAGCTTGTCGTCGTTGAGCGTAAACCCGAAGCCGCTGCCCGCGTCCTCGAAGGCATTGCGCAGGTGGCGCCGGACCCGCTGGTAGGTGTAGCTGTAGGGGATGTCGTTGAAGTCGCCGCACAGGATGACCTTGTGGGGGCTTTCGCGCACGAAGCGGTCCACCAGGGCAATCTGCCGGGACCGGGCCACGAAGCCCGCTTTTAATTTCCGGAACGTGTACCGGGAATCTTCCTTGAGGCCCCGGTAATTTTTTTTATCCCCCAGGCTGTCGGTCTGGATGCTCATCGAGTGCAGGTGGATGTTGACGATGCGCACCGTGTCGCGGCCGATGCGCACGTCGGCAAACACCCCCTTGTTGAGGCTGTTGCGGTCAAACACCAGGTCGCCGGTGTTGAGGATGGGGAACCTGGTGAAGATGGCTACGCCGTAGAAACCCTTCCAGTAGCGGCTGCTTTCGAACACGGGCGACAGGTAGGCGCGGTAACCCGCGGCTTTGAGTTGCCGGATCGCGTTGAGCGCCGTGATCTGGTCTTCGCTGTAAAACTCCTGGAGGCACAGGATGTCGGCCCCCGCATTTTTGAGCCACCCGATGGCCTGCCGGGGCTTTTCCTTGCTGCCCTTGTTGAAGTAGTCGTGGGCGTTGAACAGGCGCGAATTGAAGCTCAGCACCGTGAAGGCGTCCTTGGGCGGCTCGGTGCCCGCGTGCACGGCCAGCGTGCGTTGCAGCAGCGGCAGGCCCAGCAGCAGCACCACCGCCGAGAGCAGGCCCCGCAGCGGCGACACCAGCAGCCAGTACCCGATAAACACGGCGTGCCCCAATAGTACTACCGGCAGCGACAACGTAAGAAAACCGGCAATCCAGTAGCGGGCCGGCGACACGTGTACCGCCCCGAACGCCACCAGGCTGTAGAGCGCCAGCAAAAAATTCAGCAGGAGCACCAGGGTCGAAAACCAGGAAAGCGAAGCGAAGGGAAACGACGTAACGGGTTTTTTGCCGAAAAAGACGCGCGCCATAGAGCCTGTTAGGGGAATACACCGGCAAAAAGGAAACCATCCGGGCCGGGTTTTGCAAAGGTAACCCTCTTTTGCGGACCCGCCGGGCACGGTTGCGGAAGGATGGAAAAATATTTGGTGTGTCTTCTTTTTTCGCGTAACTTTGCATTACTTTAAGTAGTTTTATGATGAGAGGGGACTTTAGTCCCCTCTTTTTCATTCAAACATGCGTGATGGCGCTGCAGGAAGAAATAACCCGTTTGGTCGAGGGTGTCTTGGAAGGCACTTCGTTTTTTATCGTGGATGTAACGGTGACTGGTCAGCACTCCAGGCCCAAGATTGCCGTCAGCCTGGATGGGGACGAAGGAATTACCATTGACGACTGCGCCAAGGTCAGCCGCGAACTGGGCAACCAGATCGAGCAGAAGGACCTGGTGCCGCTGGCCTACACCCTGGAAGTATCGTCGCCGGGCCTCAGCCAGCCGCTGAAGCTGCCCCGGCAGTACACGCGGCACCTGGGGCGCAACCTCAAAGTGCACCTGCGCGACGGTAGCCTGCGGACCGGCAAGCTGGAGGCGGCGGGCGAACGGGAAATTACGCTGGTGGAGGACGTGAAGGGAAAAAAGAAGGGAGAAGCCCCGCCCACCGTAACCATCCCCCTGGAAGAAATAGAGAAAACATTCGTATTGGTGTCGTTCAGTTGAAACGGCGCTGTTGCGCGCTTCGCGTTGAACAGGATAACCGGGAGCCCGCTTCCGGGAATTGGGTTCATTAGCATGACAACAACAATAAAACCAAAGGAAAGACAATGAATAGTAAGGAGTTGATCGAGTCGTTTGCCGAGTTTGCCCGGCTAAAGAATATCGACCGCCCGCAGATGATCCGGATCCTGGAGGACGTGTTCCGCACGATGATCCGCAAGAGATATGGTTCCGACGAGAATTTTGACATCATCATCAACGTAGACAACGGAGACCTGGAAATCTGGCGTTTCCGCGAAATTGTGGACGACGATTCCGAAGACATCTGGGAACACGACAAGATACCCCTGGCCGAAGCCCGCAAGATCGAAGCCGACTTTGAAGTGGGCGAAGAAGTAGCCGAAGCCATTAAACTCGAAGACTTTGGGCGACGGGTGGTGCAGACGGCCCGCCAGACGCTCATCCAGAAGGTAAAAGACCTCGAAAAAGACTTATTGTTCCAGAAATACAAGGAGCGGGTAGGCGAGGTGATCGTGGCCGAAGTGTACCAGATCCTGGGCCGCGAGGTGATCCTGATCGACGACGAGAACAACGAACTGGCGCTGCCCAAGGGCGAGCAGATCCCCAAGGACCGCTTCCGCAAGGGCGACTTTACCAAGGCCATCGTGCACCGGGTCGAAATGCTCAACGGTACGCCCAAGATCATCCTCTCGCGCACGTCGCCGGTGTTCCTGGAGCGGCTCTTCGAACAGGAAGTGCCCGAAGTGAACGACGGCCTGATTGCCATCCGCCGGGTGGTACGCGAGCCGGGCGAACGGGCCAAGGTCGCCGTGGAATCGTTCGACGACCGCATCGACCCGGTGGGTGCCTGCGTGGGCATGAAAGGTTCGCGCATCCACAGCATCGTGCGGGAACTGGAAAACGAAAACATTGACGTGATCAACTATACCGATAACCTCGAACTGTACATTCAGCGGGCCCTGAGCCCGGCCAAGATCACCCGCATTGCCATCGACCAGGAAGACAAGCACGTGTCGGTGTACCTGCGGCCCGACCAGGTGTCGCTGGCCATCGGCAAGGGCGGCCAGAACATCAAGCTTGCCGGCAAGCTGGTGGGCATGGAAATCGACGTGTTCCGTGACAATGAGGAGTTTGAAGAAGAAGATATTGCCCTCACCGAGTTCGACGACGAGATCGAAGAGTGGGTACTCAACGAATTGCGCCGCATTGGTCTCGATACGGCAAAAAGTGTACTCGCTTTGTCAAAAGAAGAGCTCGTCCGGCGAACTGAATTGGAGGAAGAAACTGTTGATGAAGTAATGAACATTCTCAAACAGGAGTTTGAGGAATAATGGCGGGGCAGTGGGTTGACTACCCGCATGACCTGTTACGATTACGGGTACAGTAAAACCAACGACCCACTCACCCAAAAGATATATTTAAAACTATTATATGGCAGAAGAAAAAATGATGAGACTCAGCCAGGTCGCCAGGCAACTGAACGTGGGTACCGCCACCATTCAGGAAGTGCTTGGTGCCAAGGGCTATAAAGTGGAGAACTCCCCCAACGCCAAGATCTCGTCCGAGCAGTTCGACATTCTGGCGAAGGAGTTCAAGGCGTCAGCCTTGGACAAAAAGGAGGCTTCGAGTCTTACCATCGGTAAAAAGCACGAAAATAACCTTCCGGACAATATCCCTTCTTCTACCAAGAAAGAAAAGGAGGACGACCTTTTCTTCCGGCCCCCTACGGTAATACGGGAGCCCGCCATGCGGCAGGAAGAACCGGTAAAACCGACACCCAAGCCTCCCGTTCCCACCCCAACGGAAGACGGGGCCAACCGTCCCCGGTTGCCCGGCTTGAACGTGGTCGGCAAGATCGACCTCGACAAGCGGACGCCCGTACCGCCGGCGCCGGAGCCGAAGCCGGCCCCCGTGGCCGACAAGCCCGTTGAGAAAGTGACGCCGCCCGTGCCGGAGCCGGTGGTCGCTAAAACGCCCGAGGTCCAGGCGCCCGAGGTAAAAGCCCCCGTGGCTCCGCCCAAGCCGGAACCCGTACCGACACCGGTAGTGGCGCAAACGCCCGTGATCGAGGCGCCCAAGCCCCCCGTGCGCGTAGAAACGCCGGCGCCCGTAGCACCCGAGCCCAAAAAGCCCGAGCCCGTGGTGGCCGCCAAGCCCGTGGAGCCCGCCCCGGTTGCTCCCAAGCCAACCCCCGTGGCCCCGCCCAAGCCGGAGCCGGTGGTTGCCAAGGCACCCGTGCCGGAAGCCAAGCCCGCTGCCCCTGTCGCCCCCACCGCCCCCGTCAACCAGGTGATGACGGCCCGCGCCGAAACGCTCAAGGGCCTGACGGTGCTCGGCAAGATCGAACTGCCCAGCGACCGCGACCGCAACAAGAAGAAAAACGGCGCCGCAACGCCTCCCGCCACTGGCGCCGGGGCCGGTGCCTCGTCGGCCGACGATAAGAAGAAAGCCAAGCGCAAGCGCAAACGCCTGCGCGTGGGCGGCGAAGCCACGCCCGGCCAGAATACTACCGGTACCAACACGGCCGCCCGTACCGACAACAAACCCGGCGCACCCCGGCCAGCCGGCACGGGCCGTCCGGGTGACAACCGCAGCAAGCCGCCCATCAACCGGCCCGGGGGCAATCCCTTCCAGCCGCGCGAGGAAGTCTCCGACCGCCAGATCCAGGACCAGATCAAAGCTACCCTGGCCAAACTGAGCGGCGGCAAAGGCGGCGGACCCGCCGGCCGCAAGGGCCGGGGCGTCAAGCGGTCCAATGCCGCCCGCGAAGAACAAATGCTCCAGGAGCAGGAAGGCTCCAAGACCCTGCGCGTCACCGAATTCATCTCGGCCAGTGACCTGGCGTCGCTGATGGGCGTTTCGGTGAACGAAGTGATCTCGGCCTGTATGGGCCTGGGCATGTTCGTGTCCATCAACCAGCGCCTCGATGCGGAAGCCATTACGGTAATCTCCGACGAGTTCGGCTTCAACGCTGAGTTCATCACGGCCGAGGAAGAGATCAAAGTGGACGAGGAGGACGGCGATGAAGGCGGCGATCTGCCCGAACGCGCTCCGATCGTAACCATCATGGGCCACGTGGATCACGGTAAAACGTCGCTGCTCGACTATATCCGCAAGACCCGGGTGACGGCCGGTGAAGCCGGGGGCATTACCCAGCACATCGGGGCTTACGACGTGACCACCGATACGGGCAAGCGCATTGCCTTCCTCGATACGCCGGGTCACGAAGCCTTTACCGCCATGCGGGCCCGCGGTGCCAAGATCACCGACGTTGCCATCATCGTGGTAGCCGCCGACGACAGCGTAATGCCCCAGACGCGGGAAGCCATCAACCACGCCCAGGTGGCCGGCGTACCGATTGTAATTGCCATCAACAAGGTGGACAAGCAGAACGCCAACCCCGAGAAAATCCGCGAGGAACTCGCCAAGGAGAACATCCTGGTGGAAGATTGGGGGGGCAAGTACCAGTGCCAGGAGATTTCGGCCAAGACCGGCCTGGGCATTGCCGACCTGCTCGAAAAGGTGCTCCTCGAAGCCGAACTGCTCGAACTGAAAGCCAACCCCGACCGCAACGCCTCGGGTTCGGTGGTAGAAGCCTCCCTCGACAAGGGCCGGGGCTACGTAACTACCGTGATGGTGCAGAACGGTACGCTGAAGATCGGCGACGTGCTGCTGTCGGGTGCGCACTACGGCCGCGTGAAGGCCATGACCAACCACCTCGGCCAGCGGCTCAAGAAAGCCGGCCCCTCCACCCCGGTGCAGGTGCTGGGCCTGAGCGGCGCCCCGCAGGCGGGTGACAAATTCCTGGTGATGGATACGGAACGCGAAGCCCGGGAAATTGCCGTGAAACGCGAGCAGATCCTGCGCGAACAGAGCATCCGCACCAAGAAGCACATTACGCTCGACGAGATCGGCCGCCGCCTCGCCATCGGTACGTTCAAGGAACTGAACGTGATCGTGAAGGGCGACGTGGACGGTTCCATCGAAGCTTTGTCCGACTCGCTGCTGCGGCTCTCCACGGAGGAAGTACAGGTGCGAATCATTCACAAGGCCGTGGGCCAGATTTCCGAATCCGACGTACTGCTGGCTTCGGCTTCCGATGCCATCATCGTGGGCTTCCAGGTGCGTCCGTCAGTGAACGCCCGGCGGTTGGCCGAACAGGAAGAGATCGAAATCCGCCTGTACTCGATCATCTACGACGCCATCAACGAGGTGAAAGACGCCATGGAAGGCATGCTGGCCCCCAAGGTGGAAGAAGTCATCCTCGGCTCGGCCGAAGTACGCGAGGTGTTCAAAATCTCCAAGATCGGTACGGTGGCCGGTTGCTACGTGCAGGAAGGCAACATCAAGCGGAACGCCAAGATCCGCGTGGTGCGCGACGGCATCGTGGTGTACACCGGCGATATCGACGCCCTGAAGCGATTCAAGGACGACGTCAACGAAGTGAAGTTTGGTTACGAATGCGGTTTGAGCATCAAGGGCTTCCATGACATCCTCATGGGCGACACCCTTGAATCCTTCGAACAGCGCGAAACCAAGCGAACTCTGTAAAGCTTCCCTCTGCAAATTATAGAAGCCGCTTCTCTTACCGGGAAGCGGCTTTTTTCTTTGTAGAGCCGCGATGAATCGCGGCTCTATTTACGGCTGGTCAGCCGCGATGAATCGCGGCTCTACTGCGTCTGGTCAGCCGCGATGAATCGCGGCTCTACTTACCTACTCTCCCGAAAAATCCTTACTTTTAACTCCGGCCCAACGGGCAGGAGGGGGTAACGGGAGCGGCCGGTAAACCACTATGAAGAAAGAATTACAGTATTCGAAAGTAGTTGGCGTCTTCGTATTGATCGCCGATTTCTTTCTGCTCGACATGGCGACGCGGCTGGCCTATTACATACGGTACGACACGAGCATCGATTACGTTGAGTACTACGTCAGCTTTACGCTCCTGTTCCGCATCCTGTGGGTGCTGGCGTGGCTGGCAGTGATCGTTTTCAACAACCTCAACATCCTGGGCAACCTGTTCAGTGCCCGCGACCTGCTCACCAACTTTGCGTACACGCTGCTGCTCCACGCCCTCATCCTGTACGCCTACATCTTCAGCTTCGGCGACGTGCCGCACTCCCGCATTTTCCTGGCCATCTCGTACGGGTTTACGGTGATCTTTCTGCTGGCGTTCCGGGCCGTGTTCGTGGGGGTGCTCCGGTACTTCATCCACATCGGCCGGCAGGACCGCCGGGTGGTGATCGTGGGGGCCAACTACGCCGGCAACGAACTGTACCACTACTTTATCAGCAACAAGGCGCTGGGCTACAAGTTCATGGGCTTTTTCGACGATGTTCCCGAACTTACCCACCTGATCGTGAAGGGGCGGCTGAACCACCTCAAGGAGTACTGCCTCCGGGAAGGAATCACCGAGATTTACTACGCCCTGTCGCTGACTTCGGCCCACCTGATCAAAGACCTCACCGACTTTGCCGACCAGCACTTCATCTATTTCAAGATTGCCCCCGACTTCCGGGGGTTGTTGCAGCGCAAGGTCAACATTGATTTTTACGACAAGGTACCCATCATGACCTTCCGGCAGGAGCCGCTGCAAATCTGGCTCAACCGCGCCGCCAAACGTGGCTTCGACATTGCCTTTTCCAGCCTGGTGATCCTGCTGGTGTTCCCGTGGCTGTTCCCGGTGGTAGCCCTGTGCATCAAACTCGATTCGCGGGGGCCGGTGATCTTCCGGCAGCAGCGGTCGGGCCGGCGCAACCAAGCGTTTACGTGTTACAAGTTCCGCACCATGCGCGAAGAGTCGGAGGAGGCGCGGCGCCGGCGGGTGTACGGCGGCCAGCGGGTGACCCGGGTGGGGGCGTTCCTGCGCAAAACCAGCATTGACGAGTTGCCCCAGTTCATCAACGTGCTGCTCGGGCAGATGTCGGTGGTGGGGCCCCGGCCGCACATGCTGCAACACACCGAGGAGTATTCGAAGCTGATCGAAAAGTACCTGGTGCGGCATTTCGTGTCGCCGGGCATTACGGGCTACGCGCAGGTGCACGGCCTGCGCGGCGAGATCAGCGACCCGTACCTGATGAAAAAACGGCTGGAATACGACACCTGGTACATGGAAAACTGGAGCCTGCCGCTCGACGTGAAGATCGTGCTGATGACCATCACCAACGTGCTGCGCGGCGAGGAGAATGCGTACTGAAAAGCCGGATTTGTTTGGGGGGACGCGGTACCGCTTTGCAACTAAATGAACGATAAGGCGGTAAAAAGAGGAAAAAGGAAGTTAACCTCAACGAATACAGTTATGAACTCTGCGTTTCTGCACAATGTGGCCGGATTCTTTCTCATCTTCTCCGCCGTACTGATGGTGGCCGGCATTATAAGACCCTACAACGTACTGTGGTGGACCCGGCACAAGACCCGGGCGAAGGTGCTCATGGTCTACGGCGCCATTGCCTTTCTGTCGGCCATTGCCTTCTTCGTGACCATCAACCCGTCCGAAGACCCGGTAAAAGACGAAACCCGCCAGGACCGGAACAACACGTAAGACTATGGAAAATTGACAATGAAAAACGGAAAGGAATTCCGTGCGTGGCGCCGGGCAGGTAGCAGTGGTTTAGGGAATTCGAAACAGGCTTTTGCGTAATTGTCGATCATGCATAAAGAAAAAGCCTCGCTTTGTACAAGCGAGGCTTCGTGTTTTACCGAAATTCCGGGGCGTATCGGGCGGACCTGTCTCCCGTCTCGTGTCTCCCTTTACACTTCCGCCTTGGCCGTTTCGGCAACCACGCTGAGCAGGTGGTTGGCCATCAGGTACTCGGCAATCTGGACGGCGTTGGTGGCGGCACCCTTGCGGAGATTGTCAGCTACCACCCACATGTTCAATGTTTTGGGCTGCGACTCGTCGCGGCGCAGGCGGCCCACGAACACCTCGTCGCGGCCGTGGCTGTTGATGGGCATGGGGTACTTGAACGATTTCACGTCGTCCTGCACGATCACGCCCGGGGCGTTTTCGAGCAGCGTCCGCACTTCGTCGAGGTCAAAGTCCTGGTCAAACTCCACGTTCACGGCCTCCGAGTGGCCGCCCATCACCGGGATGCGCACCGTGGTGGCCGTCACCCGGATCGTGTCGTCGCCCATGATCTTTTTGGTTTCGTTCACCATCTTCATCTCCTCCTTCGTGTAGCCGTTGTCGAGGAACACGTCGATGTGCGGCAGCACGTTGAGGTCGATGGGGTGGGGGTACACTTTGGTGCCTTCCTGGCCGTTGCGTTCGCTCATGAGCTGGTCTACGGCCTTCTTGCCCGTGCCCGTCACCGACTGGTACGTGGATACGACTACCCGGCGCACCCGGTACTTCTCGTGGAGCGGTTGCAGGGCCACCACCATCTGGATCGTGGAGCAGTTGGGGTTGGCAATGATCTTGTCGTCGGCCGTGAGTACGTGGGCGTTTACCTCGGGCACCACCAGCTTCTTGTCGGCGTGCATCCGCCAGGCCGACGAGTTGTCGATCACCGTAGTGCCCACGGCGGCAAACTTGGGTGCCCACTCCAGGGAAGTGGAGCCGCCCGCCGAAAAAATGGCAATGGCCGGCCGCAGGGCAATCGCCTCTTCCATGCTCCGCACCTTAAATGCTTTGCCCTTAAAGGCGATTTCCTTCCCCACCGATTTCTCCGAAGCCACGGGAATCAGTTCAGTGACCGGGAAGTTTCTTTCCTCTAATACTTTAAGCATTTCGCCACCTACAAGCCCGGTGGCTCCTACAACGGCTACTTTCATTTTGAATGGATTTTTGGGGTGATTGGATATATGAGTAAATCTTGCTTAGGGAAGCAACCCGGGCAAATTAAAGTTCGGCGTCCGGCAACCAATGGCAAAAATAAGTGAAAGCCAACCGCTTGCGGGAACCGTATGCCGGCTCAGGAACGTGGTTTCATGGTTGATCCATCAATACTGTAAAATGATACTCCGCCCTTTTTTAACAACTGCCAAAAGAACCGGCGGTTTTTGGGCGGGTGTAGGAAAGGGCGGGAACTAGCCGCGCAAAGTAAGGAATTCCGGGGCTATTTTGAAGAATGAACTCGTTTTATTTGCGGCTCCTGGCCGTTTTTTTGTCTTTTCCCGCCTTCGCCCAGCTTTCCGATCCTTTCGCCGACGGCAACTTCACCGCCGGCCCCGCCTGGCGCGGCGACGATTCGCTTTTTATCGTGAACGCGGCCGGCCAGTTGCAGAGCAACGGGCCCAACGCCACGTCGGTCATTCACCTGGCAACGCCGAACGGGCAGTGCGTGGGTACCGAATGGCAGTTCTGGGTAAACCTCTCCTTTGCCCCTTCCAACGGCGCCCACGTGCGGGTGTACCTGGTGAGTGACCGGGCAAACCTCGAAGGCGGCCCCAACGGCTACTACGTGCGCATCGGCGAAAACGGCACGGCCGACGGCGTGGACCTGTTCCGGCAGCAGGGGAGTACCCATACCAAGCTCATCGACGGCGCGGCGGGCCGGGCGGCCACCAACCCCAAACTGCGCGTAAAGGTGATCCGCGATGCGGCCGGCAACTGGCAACTCTACTCCGACAATACGGGCGGCACCGGGTTCGTGCCGGAGGGAAGCGCCACCGACAACACGTTTACGGCCACGGCCTTCTTCGGCGTGTACTGCACCTTCCCGGCCACCCGGCGCAAAAGCTTCTTCTTCGACGACTTCCTCATCCGCGACGCGCCGGTTTCCCTGGTGGGCGCCACCGCTACCGGGCCGACCACGGTACAAGTGACCTTCAGCACGGCCGTCGAAGAAAGCGCGGCGACGGGAGCAGCCCGTTACACCCTCGACAACGGCGCGGTTGTGCAATCCGCCGCCGTCGATCCCGCCGACCCTACGCGGGTGCTGCTGCAACTGGCGGAACCGCTGGCGACGGCCGGTTACACGCTGACCGTTTCGGGCGTCCGGGACCTTAATGGCAACACCCTGCTGGCGGGCAGCACCGCGGCCTTTTCGTACACGGCACCCGTGGGGTACCGGCAACTGGTCATTAACGAACTGCTGGCCGATGAATCGCCCCGCGTGGACTTGCCGCCGGCCGAATTCGTGGAACTGCACAACCCAACTGCCCGGCCGGTGAACCTAAAAGGCTGCATCCTGGCTGACCCGGGCACGGCGGTGACGCTGCCGGATTACGCGTTGCCGCCCGGCGGGTACGTGATCCTGTGCAAAAACACGTCTGCGGCGGAATTCGAAGCGTACGGTCCCGTCATCGGCCTGGGCACCTGGCCCTCCCTCAACAACGCCGGCGACGGTCTCCTGCTGAAGAACCACGCCGGGCAACTCGTGGACCGCGTGGCGTACACCGACCAATGGTACCGGGACGACCGGAAGGCGGAAGGCGGCTGGACGCTGGAACAGGCCAACCCCCTCGCCGGGTGTTCCAACTTCATCAACTGGCGGGCCTCCACCCATGCCGCAGGCGGTACGCCCGGCAGGGTAAATTCCGTTTTCAGCGACGCTCCCGACGCTACGCCGCCGGGGATTACCGGGGTGAAAGTAATTGGCAACCAAACCCTGGAACTCGGGTTCAGCGAACCGATGGACAGCATTTCCCTGAAGACGGGCACGTACCGACTCGCGGACGAAACCCCCGTGGGTGTGCAACCGGCAGGAGGGGAGTACACGACCGTGCGCCTGACGTTCGGCGCACCGCTGACGCCGGGCGCCGTGTACCTGCTTTCGGTGGACGGGCTGGCCGACTGCGCAGGAAATCCCTTGCCAAAAACGGTCCTGAAAACCGGCACGGGTCTGGGTCCGCAGTACCACCAGTTGATTTTCACCGAAATCCTGGCGGACGAAGAACCTGCAGTGGGTTTGCCGAAAGCTGAATTTGTGGAACTGTACAACCCCACGAATACCATTCTTTCCCTGGCCGGTGCAACCTTTGCCGACGGCACCAGTACCGCCAAACTGCCCGACGAATCCATTTTTCCCGGTGAATACCTGATCCTCTGCGCGGGTACCGGGGCGGACTTGTACCGGGCGTACGGCCGCGTCATTCCGCTGGCGGGCTTTTCCCTCAACAACACCGGCGAACCGCTGCTGCTGCGCAACGCGGCCGGGCAAACCGTGTACTGGGTGGAATACCGCCCCGGGTGGTACGGCGACGACCAGAAAGCCGGCGGCGGCTGGTCGCTGGAAATGATTGATGCCCGTAACCCCTGCACCGGCACGGGCAACTGGACGGCCTCGGTGCATCCGGCCGGGGGCACGCCGGGCCGGCCCAACGCCGTCGCTGCTTCCCGTCCCGACCTGACGCCGCCGCAGGGCATAACCGTGGAAGTAGCCGACGCCCGTCACCTCCGCGTCCGGTTCACGGAACCTTTGGACAGCCTCGCCATGACGCAGCCCGGGCTTTACCGGTTGAGCGGCGGCGCTACGGTAGCCGGGGCCGTGCCGGCCGGCCCGCCGTACGAAACCGTGCAACTTACCTTAGCCGCCGACCTGTTGCCGCGCACCGGGTACACGCTTGCGGTGGGCAATGCCCGGGACTGCGCCGGCAACATCCACGGGGGCGTCCTCACGGCATCCTTCGCGCTGCCCGAGCCGGGCGACTCGGGCGACGTGGTGCTCAACGAAGTGCTGTTCAACCCCCGCAGCGGCGGCGTGGACTTCGTGGAGATTTACAACCGTTCGGACAAGTACGTGAACCTGCAAGACTGGCAACTGGCTACGACCGAAGCCGGCCAACCCGCCGGTGGGAAGCAGATCACCGCCGCCTACCGCGTGTTGCCGCCCCGCCACTACGCCGTGCTCACCACAGACGGGAGAATCCTCAAAGACCAGTATCCCCGGACGAAAGATTCGACGTTGATCCTCCTCCCGGCCCTGCCCGCCTACCCCGACGAGGCGGGCAGCGTGGTCCTGCGCAACGACCGGGGGCACCTGGTAGACCAAGTTGATTACAGTGACGGCTTCCACTTCGCCCTGGTGGATCGGCAGGAGGGCGTATCGCTGGAACGGATCAGTGCGGCGGCGCCGGGCAACACCCGCCAGAACTGGCATTCGGCCGCCGGCACGGAAGGCTACGCCACGCCGGGCTACCGCAACTCGCAGTGGCTCGAAGGCCAGCCGGCGGCGGATGCCTTCCAACTCCAGCCGCCCGTGTTCACGCCCGACGAAGACGGCCTCACCGACTTCACGACGCTGCAATACCACTTCCCGGACCCCGGCAACGTAGCCACCGTCACCATTTTCGATGCCGCCGGCCGCGAGGTGAAAAAGTGGGTGCGCAACGAGCTGCTCGGTACGGCCGGCTTCTACACCTGGGACGGCACCGACGACCGCGGCGCCAAAGTGCGGACCGGCCGCTACATCGTCCACATCAGCCTGTTCGACATGCAGGGCAAGGTCCGTCAGTACAAGCGGGACGTGGTGGTCGGGGCAAGGTTTTAGGGGGCTATCAGATGGAGCTTTAGGAGACTGGCTCATATATTTCAATCCGTACCGGCAATTGCAAACAAGCGGCAACACAGGTTAGAAAACCCTATTCTATGCTCTGAGTTAAATACTGCGCAGCAGAAATGGTAAGCATTATTTACAAAATGTCTAATTTTTGTATTAACATCTATTGCAGTATATAAAAATATTGACATTGTATGAGAGCTATAATTGAAAGCCTATCTGAATATGTATGGTATAGACTTCGTGATTCTATTGATCTTGATATAAGACAAGGTGAAGAGACTTTAACTGACAATATGTTACTGTTGCTTGCTCGACAACAGCGGTATAATATTACCGTTCTTAGAACTTTCATTGATCATACGAGCAGGAGTATGGAAGCAAGACAAGGAACAGATTGGGAGTGGTGGATTGGATCGTACACACTGGGTTGGAGAAGATTTGCAGTACAGGCAAAAAAACTGAACTCTGAAACTCATCGGTATGATTGCCTAACACATAAAGTGGGACGTAGGAAAAAGCCCCAAATTGATATTTTCGAAGAATACTGCCTTTCGAACGATGCTGAAGGAATATATTGCTTTTATAATTTCATGAACTCAGCCTTGAATTACAAGAGGTACTGGCATTGCGTTGATCCTAGAGTAGACCCATTGCAGCTTGCGTGGACCTTTACACCTTTGGGTAATGTGAGATTAGCCGTGAATAAATGGGGAGGGAAGAACTTTAAATATGTCCATTCCTTTAAAGATACACTTCCAATGAGATGTTTATTCAGCTGCCCTTCGTTTTTAGATTTTTTCAATGGCAAGTCCCCTCTTCCTAGTCGTCTGTAACCTTAGTTGTTAAAAGGGAGTACTTGGTTAAGTACAAAGTTAAAAGCAAATGGAACGGGTTACAAAGTCAGTATCATTGAAGGCAGCAGAAGTAGCACAGTTGGAAAGTATGTTCCGGAAAGGGACTCACCCGGTACGGATGCTCAAACGAGCCCAGGTATTGCTAGGTCTTCATGGAGGAAGAAAGGCCCAGGAGGTAGCCTTACAAGTAGGCGTAAGTGTGGCAACAGTGTATAATATCACGGCTCGCTATGAGAAGTCGGGGCAACTGGCCGATGCTTTGGAGGAGAAGCCCCGCAGTGGTCAGCCTACTAAATTTAGCAAGGCTTCACAAACTCAACTTACTGCCCTGGCTTGCAGTCAGGCTCCGGAAGGACACAGTAAGTGGACTCTGAGAATGCTGGCTGATAAGCTGGTGGAATTACAGGTAGTTGAGTCCATATCGCATCAGGCGGTAGGCGAACAGCTAAAAAAAATGAACTTAAGCCTTGGCTCAGGCAACAGTGGTGTATTGGCAAGATAGACGGCCAGTACTTAGCCTGCATGGAGGACGTATTGGACGTGTATGGCCAACAAGCACCTGCCACTAGCCAACCCCTCCAGGAGCCTGTAGAGAATCAACAACCCGTAGAAGCCGTAGAACAGGTGCGACTGTGTTTTGATGAAAGACCTTGCCAGTTGATTGGACAAGTAATTGCGCCCCTGCCCATGCAAAGCGGCAAGCCCCTTCGTCAAGATTACGAGTATGAGCGAAAAGGCACGGCTTGTGTGCTTTTGGCCTACGATCTGGATAGCCACCAGCGCTACGTGCAGGTAAGGGAACAGCGCACCAAGAAGGATTATGCCCACTTCATGGATTGGCTAGTCAAGGAGCACTATCCCCGGGCGCAAACCATCCACTTGGTGCAGGATAATCTGAATACGCATCAAGCCGGCAGTTTCTATGAACACTTGCCCCTTGAGAGAGCTTATGAGCTAAAACACAAATTCATCTTTCACTATACCCCAATCCATGCTTCCTGGCTCAATATGGCCGAAATAGAGTTCTCAGCCCTTGCCAAGCAGTGTTTGGATCGCAGAATTGAGCATATCGATACCCTCCGCCGAGAGGTGTTGGCTTGGGCAAAGAAACGCAATGAAAAGAAAGTCAAGGTCAACTGGCTTTTCGATACCCCTAAAGCCAGAACCAAACTTAAAAGACACTACTGCAAAGTCAATCCTGTCAATGAAGACACCCTCAATCCTGATAATAATACTATTACACGTTATAATAACTAAGGTTACAGACGACTAGTAACTTTCCATTTAGAGAAGCACGTCTATATCCGGAGCTTCCAGCTTGGATTAATGATCAAGTCTCTTATGATAGCATCTCTCGAAGTCAAAGCAACCTCCCCACCAATCTGTTAACGCGAGAAGATTTTCCTGTCAAGTACTATAAAGATGAACTCGATCTTTATCCCAGACGAATTGCTGTTTTTGATCTTAAAGAAGTACAGATACAGAAGTAATCAGTTGCTTTCTGGAAATTGAAGTAATAACAGCTTCGCACTTGGTCGCATGGCAGGTATACAATGCGAGACGCTTCGGAGAACACTACCGCAACAAGTTTCTGGCAATGGCTATGTTCAACTTGAAGATGGTGGACACGGCCGGCGGGGGCATCCGCAAGATGTTTACCTACCAGCGGGACCGGCTCTTTCCGCTGCCCGACTACGATTTTTCGGGCCGGCGCGTGAAGGTGACCGTTACCGGCAAAGTACTGGACCCCGATTACGCTGAAGTGCTGTCCCGGAACAAGGACCTTTCACTGGAGGAGATCATCATGCTGGATAAGCTTCAAAAGAAGAAAAGCCTCACTGAAACCGAGGTTCAGCACTTGAGGCAAAAGAAACTGATTGAGGGAAAAAAGCCCAACCTCTTTATCTCCGCTAAAGTCGCCCAGAGCACCGGCCAGAAAGCGGCTTATTCCAAGTACAAAGCTTTTGACAATGAGTACTACCAAGACCTTGTTCTCAAAGCCATCAAGGAACACAGTTTCCTGGAAAGGTCTGATATTGACGAACTTCTGTGGAATAAGTTGCCCGATTGGATGGACGATAAACAGAGGAAGAACAAAATAAAAAATTTGATAGCTAACTTGAGAGGAGGCAATAAAATTAAGAATGTGGGAAGCGCTACGAAGCCGAGATGGATATTAGCATAGTTATATTATATCCGAGTCATATCCGAGTCATATCCGAGTCATATCCAATTTTATAAATATAAGTCATTGTTAATCAATGGGTAATGTTATATAAGTTGCTGCTGAGTACATGACAAAAGTTGGCCAAGAGTCTCCGGCGTTGTAATATGAGGTTGTCCAGACACCATAAAACAACCCGGAGTGACTCATGGCAACTCAATATGAAGGATTAAGCGCGGTTTTGCAACTACATCTGAAGTGGCATAAGGCCCGCCTCAAGTTCATTGACTTACTGATCATCACGCTTATCAGAGAGCGACACGTGAGCTTTAGCCGAGCCGCCAGTGTACTCACTAACCGCTCAAGTTTGTCAAACCTGAGGCGCATCCAGCGGTTTTTCGCCCAGTACACAATCAATTTTGACGCAATTGCCCGCCTACTGGTGGCCCTCAGTCCAGTAAAGCCGCCTTACCGCTTGAGCCTGGACCGCACCCACTGGCGCTTTGCCGGAGTGGAGTTCAACATCTTGTGCTTAACCATTGTGGCCGATAAAGTCTCCCTGCCGGTCTTGTGGCTCATGCTCGATAAAGCCGGTAACTCCGACACAGAGGAACGAAAAGAGTTACTGCTTCACTACGTACGGCTGTTCGGTGCCCAAAGCATCGACTACCTGATTGCTGACCGGGAGTTTGTGGGAGACGCCTGGTTTGGCTTGTTAGCCAAACTCCACATCCGCTATTGCATCCGCCTGAGGGCCAACTTCTGGATCAACTACTCCCATAAACCCCCAGTGAGGCTGTTTTGGCTCTTCAACGACTTGCCTTTCAACTCGGCCAGACAGATCCAAAAACCCGTGCTGCTGGCCAATCAATACGTCTACCTGTCAGGTATGAGGATTATCAACGATAAAAACCAGCTCGAATTCCTCCTTGTGGCTACCTACTACTTTGACCCTTGTGCCTTGCAGGTCTATGCCCAGCGCTGGTCGATTGAGTGTTTCTTCAAGGCCATCAAGTCAGCTGGCTTTCATATCGAAGATACCCATCTCAAAGATCAACAGCGGCTCAACAAACTGCTGGCCATCGTTGCCATTGCTTTCTTGTGGGTCTATCGGGTAGGAGAGTACAATAACGCACTCACCCCTATTGCCATTAAAACCCACCAAAGACGCGCTTGCAGCATCTTTCGCTACGGCTTAGACCAGCTTAACAAGGCGCTCACGCATGATGACCAGTTAGTCCGTAAATACATTCAACTTTTGTCATGTACTTAGAAGTTGCTGTCAAAATTATCCAAAATTATCCAAGATTATCTGAGGCTATCCGAGATTAATCAGAGGAGCGACATAGCATCTCACCAGTATCTGCTTGCACAACTCCTGCCGGTACTCCGCCAATATCCGTTCAATGCCCTTCTCAATAGCGGCAATGTTGTAAAGACGCAAAAAAGAACACAAAGGACGTAAGGAATGCGGCGCCGGGTTATTCTTGACGACAGCATTTACGTACACGCAACGGAACAACCCGCGACTCTACCATGTGGCAACAACACGACACGCCCCTCCCGTACGGCCTTACCAACCAGGAGCCGCCCCTGGCCGCCTTTCTCGACGCCTCGCAGGTGATCGTGTTGGTTGAGCAGGAGGAGGGGGCCTTGAAAATGTACCCCTTTCCCACGCTGGAAAGCGAGAAAAGGGACCTGGTGAAAGGGGCCGACGCCGAAAAACTGCTGGCCCAGTTGCACGTTTCCCGGAACGCCCCGGACTGGCACCGGGCACTGGTGGCAGGAGAGGGCGTGCTGTACATCAAGGTGGATGCCGGGGCCGTAAGCGACATTTTTACCCGGGCCACCTGACCAGGCAGGCGGAGGGCCGAGGGCAAAGTGCAGCGTTCTTAGCCCGCTGCCCTGTAACCAATCGCGGCTAAAAATAAAGCCGGGTACCGTTTATTTGATAAACTGGGAAATTTATGGGAAATTATGAGGGAATCACTCCTACTATGTGGAATACCGCTGTACACCCGATCTGGTACCAGATTACCCTGAGCAAACCGGCTTACGATGAATTCATTGACCCTTCCAAAATGATCTACCAGCTCGAGAACGAGGCCGGCCAGTTGCGCGCCTACTCCTTCCCCGAGCACGACGACGAAAAGAAGCCCATCGTCAACGCCAACGTCGAAAGATTGCTGCTGTACCTGAAAACGGCCGATAATTTTCCGCAGGAACACAAAGACTTCGTGGACGGCGCCACCCGCACCTTGTACGTACGCATCGAAGCGTTTGCCCGGCGGGTATTCCTGGCTAAAATCGCCTAGAACAAAATCCGGACGCCCACGAACAGCAGCACCAGCTGGGTGCCGATCACCACGAAATCTACCAGGTTGGGATTTAGCTTGGAAGGGTCGAATTGCTTCATGGCGGTTACAGTTTATTGTCCTGGAATAAAGTGCAAAGACACGGGAATCTACTCTCGTAACGCGGCGTAATCATCTGCACGGGTTCAACCACGGCATCCGCTTGGCAGTAAAGCAAGCGGCTGTCGCCGGTCGTCCATTGCAATGCTTACATCCGCCGGGGGGCAAGATCAATCATAAGAACCGTAAGCGGGCAGCGTACCGGGGGTGGCGGGCAGTGGGATGCGCGCAATTACCTGCCTGGTGCGCGGCAGCGGCATTGTACTACACTAACCGCATTGGGGCGGCGAATGTTTAGGCTTTCTGCCAGAGCCTGCCGGCGCACGAAGCGTACGCGGGTACGGGTGTCTGCGAAATGATGAATTAAAGGGACGGAAACGAAGAACGAAGCGGGAGGCGTGCAACGAAGGGCAGCGTGAACGGGAGGGTGGGCCCGGATTATTCGAGCAACTCGCCCAGGGGAAGCTCCTCGGTGTAGCAGTGAATGTTGTCCGCGTCGCTGAACGGGATAATGGTGAAGATGCCGTCCCCCTGCGTATCAGTCCACAACTCCACGAAAAAGGAATCCACGCTGTACAAGGTGATGTGGAAATGATCATCCTTCCGGGTCATCAGGTACACACCCTTCTTGTAGAGGTAGCTTGCCTGCTCGGCCAGCCGGAGTTGGTTGTATTCGCGAAGTTTCATGGTGGAGGATTGGCTAAGGATTACATACGGCACGGAAAAAGAATGGTTGCACTCGTTCCGCGTTTTTATGCATTTTTTCTGATTGCTCATAGCCCGGCTCCCCAGCGGGAACACAACGGAACTACTGGCCGCAGTAAGCACGACAACACGCTGAAAATCCGGCCGCTTCATCGGGATGACGGTTCGTTGTCCGCCGGGCAACGCCCCCGGGACAATGGGTTACCCGCAACGCTGAACATACTGATTTCGGCCGATCACTCAAAAAATCCGGGTTCTTTGCCTGGCGAGGGAAACCCAGTCCGGTAGCCTTACAAGTTACGCAAAAAATAGAAAAATTCCGGTTCCGTTTAATTTTTCCGGTACAGCAAATAACCCAGTTTAAAGCCCAGCGACGCACTGACCAGCCGGTAGCGGCCGGGGCGGCCCGGGTCAAT
This sequence comes from uncultured Sphingobacteriales bacterium, assembly GCA_963844325.1. Lineage (GTDB taxonomy): Bacteria > Bacteroidota > Bacteroidia > Cytophagales > 172606-1 > CADCTQ01. Next base: position 67,521 of record CAWJNV010000003.1, on the reverse strand, counting down.
GTTGAAAGTCCACCAGTTTTCGCCCAGGCTGTCGTTTTCGCCCAACTGCCGGGAGTGTACCCACACATAGCGCATGCCCAGGCCCGTGTACAAATCAATCAGGAGCCGTTTGAAGAGTTCAACCTGTCCCCCGGCCTTGCCGTGAAAGGCCAGCACGTCCTTGTGCATGGTGTAGGGGACGATTTCGAAGAAGGCGCACACGCCATCTTCGCATTCGCGTCCCAGGCTGCGTTCGCCGCGCCAGCTGGAACGCCGGTACATCGTTTCGCCCGCCACGTAAAAACCAACTGGGCGGGTGGCGTATCCCTCCGTGTACAGCCTTACCTCCGTCCGCAGGCGCCAGTTTTCGAGCATTAGCCGCGTCCGGCCGGTGTTGAAACTGCGGCGCAGGGCCCGGTCGGTGTTGGTGCGGTAGTTGCCGTAGCCGGCCTCGGCCTGCACGCTCCACAAGCCCCGCCGCGGTACGTATTCGTAACCGGCCTGGAACGTGTTGTACGGGTCAACCAGGCTCAGGGGCGCAATTTTGATGACCCCCAGCGCCGGGCGGCACGTGGTGTCGGGCAACGGAAAGTACTGTGCCCGGGCGGCCGGCGCCACCCACAGCAGGAGTACAGTAAGGGTAAAAAACCGGGAAAAATGGTGCATACGGTGCAATGGGCCGGGCGTACCGGCAAAATAAATCAATTGGCCAGTGGGATCATGCTCAGCAGCCGGGGGTTGTTGGCGTCGCTGTAGTCGTACTGCATCAGGCCGTCTTTGCCCACCACGAGCATCACCTGGTTGTGGGGAATCACGTCGTACGTGCGGATGCCCTTGATGAATTGCTTCTCTACGGGTTGCGCCGGGTTGGTGACGTCGAATACTTTCAGGCCGTGTTCGCCCTCGCACACGAACAGCACGTTGCCGTCAATGCCCAGCCCGTGCGGGTTGAGCATCGGGATGGACTGGGACCGGACGGGGGCGCGGGGGTTCGAAATGTTAACGACGTCCAGCAGGTTCTGCCCGAAGCGGCAGGTGGTGCCGTCGCGCAGGGTTACGTACGCGTAGTCGCCCTGCACCACCACCGGGTCGCAACTCGCCACGTGCTGGTACTCCGACAGGAACACCGGCTGCAAGGGGTTGGCGTTGTCGTAAATGTGCATGCCCGTGCGGGAACCGATGAACAGCATCTTGTTGTAGGGGAAGATGGTCTCAATGTTGAGGCCCAGCTTCACGTCCTGCACCTGCCGGGGCTGCTGCGGCTGGTTGATGTCGAATACCTTCAGGTTCGAATTGCTCACCGTGTAGAGGTAGTTGTCCACAATGGCGAAGCGGGCCATTGAACCGCCCACGCCGTTGTTGGCATTGGGCGACGTGTCCGACGATTTGTCGATGGAACAACTGTTCAGGGCCGCAAGCACCACCAGCAGGAGGGCCGGCAGCCAGGGAGTATGTTTGTGCATGGGAGACGAAGTTGGCTATTGGATACTGAGTAGGGGGAGGCTGGGGTATTTTCTGCTGCCGATTGCCGGCTGTTTGCTGCCCGTTGTTTACCGCCAGCAGCGCGTTTCCCGGAGGGCCGTTTTTTCCCAGCCTACCACTACGCCCTTGGCCCGGTCTACGCACTCGAACCGGACGCCCGTTTCCGGCGGGTAGGCGGCGTAGGGAAAGACGTTTTCCACCCGGTTGAGCACCTGCACCTGCTGCGGGTTGGTAATGTCGAGGGCTACCAGGTCGGTGGCGTTGTCGGCGTACAGCACGTTGCCCTTCACGGCCATGTCCACGTTGCCCCGGATGTTGACGAAGGCCAGCGGCTTCGGCTGGGTGGGGTCGTGGTTGTCGATGATGTGAATGCCTTCGCCCGGCTCGTTGATGAACAAGTACGTGCCCCGTACGTATATCTTGCCGGGATGCTTCAAGCTCCGGGGGCCCTGGGTGTTCACCTGGCGCAATTCTTCGTACGACAGGTAGATGGGGCGGTAACCCTCCCCGGTATTGGAGGGCGCCGTTCGTTCGGTTTCGGGGTTGCACCCGGACAAAAGCAGGAACAGACCAGCCAGGGCCGGCAGCAGCCGGACGGGAGTAAAGGGTGTTTTCATGCGGAAAAAAAGTGAGTCGCGAAAGTTAAAAATTGGTCCCTACAAATGCAACTGCATTGCAACTATTAATCTGGGGCTTCATGGGGTTGACCGATAAAGGGTTAGGGAAAAGGGGGTAAATTTTACGGCCATAACGCCCTTTGCCGCCGCCGGGGAACCGGAATTTATTGTATTTTTAGCGACGCGGGCTGCCGGTCAGCCGGCAGCCACAAACCACTACCTATGAAGAAAGATTATACCGCCCGCAGGGCTGATACCTATACGCTCAAGGAAGCCATCAGTGAGTTGCTGAACGCGTATAAGCTGCGGGGCAAGTACAACGAAACGTACCTGGTCGCCTCCTGGAGCCGGATCATGGGCGCGGCCATCGCCAACCGTACCGGCCGCATCTACATCAACAACCGCAAACTGTTCGTGCAAATCACCTCGGCCCCGCTCAAGAGCGAACTGGCCATGTCCAAATCCAAGATCGTCGAAATCCTCAACCGCGAAGCCCGCGAAGACGTGCTGGAAGACGTGATCTTCATTTGAAGAATTATGGATTTTGAATTTTAGATTTTGAATGGATGGGGAACCTGCTGAAGATGCCTGTTCTTCATAATCCAAAATCTAAAATTTAAAATCTAAAATCATTTTTCCACCAACCTCCCGCAACCTTGACTTTTGAGATAAAGCTGCCCCTGTTCGAAGGCCCGTTTGACCTGCTGCTGTTTTTCATCGAACGGGATGAACTCGACATCCACGACATCCCGATCTCGCGCATCACCGACGAATTTCTCGAATACCTCAAGCAACTGGAAGCCATCAACATCGACCTGGCCAGTGAGTTTATCCTGGTGGCCGCCACGCTCATGCGGGTCAAGGCCAAGATGCTGCTGCCCCGCCCCGAGGTCGACGCCCAGGGCAACGAGATCGACCCCCGCCAGGAACTGGTGCGGCACCTGCTCGAGTACAAGAAGTACAAGTCGGTGATCGGCGAACTGTCGGCCCTGGAAGAAGTGCGCAGCAGCCAGCAGGTGCGCGGCAACATTGCCCGCGAACTGCACGCCATTGCCGAAAAGAGCAACGTGGACGCCGAGTTGCAGGACCTCGACCTCTACAAACTGCTGAAGGTGTACCAGCGGGTGGTGCAGCGGTACGAAGTAGCCAGCAACCGGCCGGTGCACACGGTGGTGCAGTACCCCTACAGCATCACCGGCCAGAAGGATTTCCTGCTCAAAAACCTCGTGCAGCGCGGCCGCATGTCGTTCGGCGAAGTGATCCAGGCCGCCCCCGTCAAGATCGTGGTCATCTTCAACTTCCTGGCCATCCTCGAACTGGTGCAGAACGGCCGCGCCACCCTGCACCTCGGCGACGGCTACAACGACTTCTGGATCGAACAGGTCGCCAGCGAAGCGGAAGTGGGGTTGGAAAGTTAGAAGCGAGAAGCGAGGAGCCAGAAGCGAGAAGAACGGGGCACGGTCTTGTCCGGTGACAACGACAAAGTGCGTATACCGCCTTCTCGCTTCTGGCTCCTCGCTCCTCGCTTCTCACTCTATGCGCTCAATGCCGAGGGGGTTACGCCGGCAAAGGCTTTGAAGTCGCGGATGAAGTGCGACTGGTCGGAGTAGCCCAGGGTGTGGGTCAGGTCGAGCCAGTCGATTTCGCGCCGCCCCCGTACCGAAGCAACGGCGTGCCGGAAGCGCATGAGGCGGAAGTACGCTTTAGGGCTCAGGCCCAGGTTGTCCTTGAACATGCGCTGCAACTGCCGTTCGCCGACCTGCAATTTCTTTTCCAGGTTGGAATGGGTAAAGGCGCCCTTGCTGCGGATCTGCTTCATGGCTTCGGTGAAGTAGTTCTTTTCCGGGCTTACCCGGGCCAGTTGGTCGCGCAGGAAGTCTTCCATCAGGGCGATGCGGGCCTGGTCGTCGGCCGCCTCCCGTACGCGTTGCAGGATCGGCGTGTGGGCCTTGCCCAGAAACGTACCGGCGTCCACGAAATCATTGCACAGGTCGGCCAGCGGCGCCCGGAACAACTGGATCACGCCTTCCGGCTTGAGCCGCACGCCGAACGCCGTGCTGTCGCCGCGCATCTGCCAGCACAAAGGTTCCTTCATAATGCCCACCAGCATGGCCTGGGGGAAAATGCGCAACTGGCTGCCTACCATGCCGTGGGCGCAGTTGTCGTCCTGGTGGATGATGAGTTCGGCCATACCCAGCGGCAGGCAGCGGTGCTTGGGGGACAACTCGTGCCGGGAGCCGGTGGTTTGCAAGCTCCAGTAGCAATCCACGATGGCCGTGAGGGGACCCGAGGGTTGGTATTCCTGATAAATAAATTCCATGATGGGGTTCTGTTGTATGGTTTGTAAGGTCGGTGCAATGCGGGTCGGCGGCCGGGCGGCGGTACAAAGTTGGCTTTCCGGGCGGCCGTTGTAAATCGAGCCTGTTGCTCATTTTTCTGAGCAATGCTACTCAGGCCGGTAAGCCAGGTACTGATTTTTTCACGGTGCTCGCAGGGATTTGATTTGGTCCCGTAAAACTGGCAAGCAGGCCAGCCAAAGAATAGTATAAATCGGACAAGTAGGAGTGGGGGAGTTTAGGAGTTTGAGAATTGGGGAGTTACTGCCGTAGGTGTGGGGGACTCCTTAACTCTCTGACTCCCCAACTCTCAAACTCTCTAACTCCTAAACTCCTACTTGTGCGCGATGACGGCGCTGGCTGCCCCGGCCAGGGGGATTCTGGTGGTGGCCCGGAAGCCTGCTCCCAGCGCCCAGCGGTGGAAGTCGGCATGGGTGTAGTCGAAGCCGCCGGCGGTTTCGATGAGCATGTTCAGCGACATGAGCAGGCCGAAGGCATTCTGCCGCCGCTCGTCGTCGATCACGCTTTCGATGGCAACCAGGGCGCCGCCCGCGGGCAGCGCTTCGTACGCCTTCCGGATCAGGTGCTTCTTCTCGGCTTCGTCCCAGTCGTGGAGGATGTTGCCCATGGTGATCACGTCCGCTTTCGGGAACGGCTGGTTCATCATGTCGAGGCTGGCTACCGTGATGCGGCCGGCCAGGCCGGCTTTTGCCACGTGTTCACGGGCGATGGGTTCCACGGGGGGCAGGTCCACGGAAGTGATGCGCAGGTTGGGGTGCTGGCGGGCCACGGTCACGGCCAGCAGGGCGTTGGCCCCGCCGATGTCGCACAGGGAGTCGTAGTTGTCAAAATCAAAGGCTTGGGCCAGCACGGCAAATGTACCGGCCTGGATGCCGGCCATGGCGTCGAGGAATTGCCGCAGCACGGCGGGGTTGGCGTAAATCGCCTCAAACGCGGGTTTGCCGGTGTATTTGATTTCATTCTGCGGCTTGCCGGTGCGCAGCCCTTCTTCCAGGTCGTTCCAGAACTTGTACAGCCGGTCGTTGGACATCTCAAGGATACCGCCTACGTACGACGGTTTCTGCTTGTCGAGGAACCGGCCCGTTTCTTCAGTGTTTTCGTACAGGGCGCCTTCACCGAGTCCGTCGCGTTGCAGGAAGCCCAGCGCCACCAGGGCGTCGAGGAAGTCGTACAGGCTGCGGGGATGGAGTTGGAGCCGTTCGCCGATGGCCGCGCCGGGCACGGCGTTTTCACCCAGCAGGGTAAACAGTTCGAGTTTAATGGCGGCCAGCAGCGTTTTGGTCGCCATAAAGCCCATGCCGGTTTCGAAAATACGGGCGGGCGTCAGCACTTTTTCGGGGGCGATTGCGAGGGTGGTCATCGTTTTGGTTGGTTTGAAAGTTGAATGGGGGCGTTTCGCGTTTTGCGGATGGCTTGCGTTTAACGTGAACCAAAAGTAGGACGGCCGGCGCGGGGGTGTCAGAAAAGAGAGCGAATGGCGGGAAAAAAGGAGTGGATGAACGGTTCTGCGGCGCGAACGGCCAATGGTCAGTAGTCATTGGTCAGTAGTCATTGGTTAACGCGGTGCGTGGGGTCAACCGGATGCGACAACTTACGTGTACCCAATGACCAATGACCAATGACCACTGACCAATCAACCAATTAAGCGTGCAGCGGCAGGGTGAGCGACGCAACGGTGCCGGCGCCGGGCGTACTGGTTACGGCAATGGCGCCGCCCGAGAGTTGCACCATTTCCTTCACCAGCACCAGGCCCAGGCCGGTGCCTTTTTCGCGGGCCGTGCCCCGGGTGCTTTTGTGTTCGCGCAGTTCGTACAGGTCGGCCATTTTCTCGGGGGCGATGCCTATGCCGTCGTCGGCAATCTCGATTTCGGCGGCTTCGGCGCCCCGGCGCAGGCTGATGCGGACGTTGCCGCCCGGCCGGGTAAACTTGATGGCGTTGCCCAGCAGGTTGCGCAGGATGGTAAGGGCGGCGTTGCGGTCGGCCCGCAGGGATACCGGTTCCGGGGCCGCCAGCGACAGGTGAATTTGCTTGGCGGCGGCCGTTTCCCCGTAAATTTCCATTACTTCCGTCACCAGCGCCGTGCCGTCGATGGGTTCGGGCTGCAACTGCAAGTCGCCCGACTGGGTGAGGGCCCAGTTGAGCAGGTTGTCGAGCAGGTGGTTGATGGAGGTGGCCGCTTGCACGATGCGCGAACCCAGTTCGGGGAGTTTGCCGGTGGTGCCCTTGTGCTGGTAGTACTGCATGAGCTGGGCGGTGCTTTGCAGGGAGGCTGCCGGGCTGCGCAGGTCGTGGCCGATGATGGCAAACAGCCGGTCCTTGCTGGCGTTGGCCCGTTCGAGTTCCTGCTTCTGCACTTCCAGGGCGGCGGTGCGTTCCCGCACTTTCTGCTCCAGCCGTTCCATCACCACCGCGTTCTGGATCGAGAGGGCGATCAGTTGGGAGAGCGTCATCAGGAACGCCTCGTCTTCGGGACTGAAAAAATTAAGGTCCGTGCTTTCGGCCGAGAGCACGGCGATCAGTTCGTCGTTCACCAGCAGGGGCAGGGCCAGCTGGCTTTCCACGTTGGGCAGGCCGGGCAGCACTACGTCGGGGCCGGTGGTTTGCTTGTCGGCCATGAGGCTGTAGTAGATGCGGGCCCGCGAGATGTTGGCGAGCCGCAGTTTCTTCCGCCGCAGGGCCACCACCCCGATAATGCCTTCCCCGAACTTGACGGTAGCCCCGATGCCGGCGGCGTCGAAGCCGCGGCTCGAAAACACGTTGAGGCGGGTTTGCGCCGGGTCGGGCAGCAGCAGCATGGTGTGCCGGAGCCCGAAGCGGTCGTCGAGCACTTCCAGGATGGTATCGAGTTTTTCCTTCAGCGGGGCGGGCCGGTTGAGCACCAGCGACAGTTGCTGGATGATGGCATTCTTGCGCCGCTCATTCTCCAGTTCCCGGACGAGGGATTGCAATGCACCGGGCTGTTCCATACCCATCAACTGTTGTAGCCGTCGTAAAGCACTTCAATGCCGAGTACTTCGCAAATCAGGGCCGCCTTGATGCTGAACAATCCTTCCAGGTGGTACATCGACGCAATGGCCATCAACTGCATGTCCATCTGGTCGAAAACGGGGCCTTCGGTCTGCTGCTCCAGGAAGCGCAGTTTGAGCTTCCACATTGAAAAAGTACCCGGGCAGGTGATCACGACCCGGGCCCGGGGGTTTTCCTGGAGGTTGCGCCACGTCTTGTTCATAAACTGCCAGGAAAGGGCCACGTGGTGGTCGTCCACGTAAAACACCTGCGAAATGTAGGTCACGTTGGGCGTACCGCCGGCCGAACAGGTAGCCAGCGTGGACGGCACGACGCCCTGCATGGCTGACCGCATGTGCCGGGTGATGATGGGTTGCGTAAGCATGATTGCGCAGCGGGAAGGAGTTTATGAGTTTATGAGTTCAAAGTTTATGAGTTCATGAGTTTAAAGTCAGTACGCGTTGGACCGGCACCGCCTTTTTTAACTCATGAACTTTGAACTCATAAACTCAAATTACGGGATTTTCCGGCAGCCGCGCATTACGTCGCTTCGAACAACACTTCTACCGACTCTACCCGGCAGAGCAGGGCAGCCTGGAAGTCGAACGTTACCTGTACCCGCAGCATGGACACGAGGGCGGCGTGCTGCAGGTCCATCTCGTCGAAGATGGGGCCTTCCGTCTGCTTTTCGAGGAACCGCAGGCCGAGCTTCCACATGGAGAACGTGGACGGACAGGTGACGACTACCGTAGTCACGGCGTTTTCCTGGAGGTTGCGCCAGGTTTTGTTCATGTACTGGAAGGAAAGGGCTACGTGGTGGTCGTCCACGTAAAACACCTGCGAGATGAAGGTGGCATTGGGCGTGCCGTCGGCCGCGCAGGTGGCAATGGCCGCGGGAACCACGCCCTGCAAAGCGGGCTGCATGGCCTTGGTAATCAACGGTTGAAGGGGTAAGTGATCGGTGGGCATGGGTAGTTTCAGGAGTGGGCAGTAAACAGTAATCAGTATGCTGAACGCGCTACTGTTTACTGTTTACTGATTACTGTTTACTGATTACAGTGCAATCCTTTCCCCCGTTCCTTTACGGGGCGTTTGTTCGTAGAGTTCTTCGACCCGCAGCCGCACGGCGAAGGACGGCTGTTGGAAGTAGGCCGCAATGATCTGCTCCCGCGGCAACTGCTGCTGCACCAGGCCGTCGGCGAACCCGTCCACGTAAGCCCGCTGGTATTCCACCTCCGCGGGGGTGCAGGCCCGGTGCCCGGTATACGTGCCTTTTACCTGGTACGCTTCGTAGGTGTAAATATGCGCGATGAGCAGCGTTAGCCGGGGCGCGACGGCCAGGTTGGCGAGCACGCCCGATCCGCTCGGTCCGGGTACGAAGGCCAGTACGTGCTGCCGGTCAGGTTCTACCCGGGCGCTCATCAGCCGGACGATGTCGGGAACCAGCCGGGCGTTGCGGTTGCACAGCCAGATGGAGGTGGTGTGGTGCTCGATCATCTCGGTCAGCTTCTCAGGGAGGGCAATCATACGGTTTGGGGAGAAGTAAGCGTATTGATGCCGCCATGCACCACCTGCACCGACTCTACCCGGCAGAGCAGGGCGGACTGGAACGAAAATTCGGCTTTGGCCCGCAGCATGGATGACATGGCGTGCAACAGCATTTCCATGTGATCGAAAAGGGGGCCCTCGGTCTGCCTTTCGAGGAACCGCAGCCGGAGCTTCCACTCGGAAAAAGTAGCCGGGCAGGTAATCACAACGGTAGCCACCGGGTTCTCCAGCAGGTTGCACCAGGTTTTGTTCATGAACTGGAACGAAAGGGCTACGTGGTGGTCGTCCACGTAAAACACCTGCGAAATGAAAGTGGCGTTGGGCGTCCCGTTGGCGGCGCAAGTAGCCAGCGCGGAAGGGATCACGCCCTGCAAGGCGGGCTGCATGCCTTTGGTAATGAGCGAACCGATCGGCTTGTTTTGTGACTGCATGGACATTTACTGTTTACGCCTGTACCAAAATTCTTTGCCCCGTTCCTTTGCGCGGCGTTTGCTCGTAGATTTCTTCAATCCGCATCCGGATGGACACGGCCGGCTGGCGGAAGTAAGCGACAAGGATTTTTTCTTTAGGCAGGCCGTAAAACTGCATCGACGACGCGGCGAAGCGGTCCAGGTAGGTGCGCTGGTATTCGACCTCTTCGGCGGAACAGGCCCAGTGCCCGGCGTAATCGCCCTTGAACTGGTACGACTCGTAGGTGTTGATCAGGGCCGTGAGCAACGTGATCCGGGGGTTGCCGGCCAGGTTGCGGATCAGGTCGGCCCCGCCGGACTCGGGTACGTAGACGACTACGTGCCGGCGGTCGGGCTCCACCCGGGCTCCCATCGTCCGCACCACGTCCGGCTCCCGGAATGCACTTGCATTGCCCAGCCACACGGCATTGGCGGGGTTTTCAATGATCTGCACCAGTGCATCGTTCAATGTGAGCATATTTTTCAGCGTTAGCGGTCCGTTATTCTTCCACCCGTGCCCGCCCTGGGCGTCTGTTCGTAGACTTCCTCCACCCGCATCACCAGCGTAATGCTCGGCTGCCGGAAGAAGACCCGGAAAGCCACCTCCGGCACCAGGCCCTGGCCTTCGATTTCGTGGCAGAAGCCATCCATGTAGCGGCGCTGAAATTCGACTTCTTCGGCCGTGCTGGGGTGGTGCGAGACGCAACGGCCCTTGAACTGCAACGAGACGTAATTGTGCACGTTGGCGTGCAGCAGGGCCAGTTCTTCCCCGGGCGCCAGTTGGGCGATCAGGTTTTGCGCGTAGGGTACCGGTACGAACGTGACCAGGTGTTCGCCGTCGGGTTCCGCCCGTACGCCCATCACCCGCACCAGGTCCGGCGTGCCCTCCGCGTCGCAGTTGCTCAGCCAGAAGGCCGCCGGGGCCGCCTCGATGTGCCGGCGCAAATATTCGTTGATTACTGCCATCTACGCACCCAGAGGTTGACTGTCGTTTTAAAGTTAAGGAGTTGTTGGTTGCCCACCGCTACAACATGGTAATGCGGGCGAAGAGGGCATTCTTATAGGTTTTGCTCACCGGGATGAGCTTGCCGGCCACTTCCAGGCTGTTCTGCGCGGGGCGCACCCCGTCGATGGCCTCCAGGTTGACCACGTACGAGCGGTGCACTTGCAGGAACTGTTCGGGCGGCAGGTGCGGCAGGAAGTTTTTGAGCTGGAGGCTGAGCAGGTGCTTTTTCTCCCGCGTGTACACGAAGCAGTACTTGTCGTAAGCCTCCACCAGCACCACGTCGCGCAGGAGCAGCTTTACCAGGTTGTTGCCTTCTTTCACGAACACGCTGGTGGCCGCCGGCTGGTTGGGTTTTTTCTCCGGCGCCGGCGCCCTTTCCTGCTGCCGGCGGAACACGGCCAGTTCAATGGCCGCCCGCAGGTTGACGGGGTCGTAGGGCTTGTTGAGGTAGGCTTCGGGCATGGTTTCCCGGGCCGCCCGGAAGATGCTCTCCTCGCGGAACGACGTCACGTAGATCACCGGCACGTCGGCCACCTCGTTGACCTTCCGCACCAGGTCGATGCCGGTTTCGTCGCCGCCCAGGTCAATGTCCATCAGCAGCACGTCGGGCCGGGCCGCACCCAGCAGGCGGAGGGCGTCGGCGGCGTTGTCCACCACGTCGATCAGTTCGTAGCCCAACTGGTCGATCACCATGCGCAGCACGTCGGCGTGCAGGTCGTCGTCTTCCACGGCAAGAATCTTGATGCGGGTCATCGGTGGGGTGTCCGTAAGGGGTTGGACCGGCTAAATTAGCATTCTGCCCGAAGTACCCAAAAGAATCGCTTTTTATATTGCTTTCATCCTAAAAATTCTATATTTGATAAAAAGTTTCCTACCCCCGCGGCTTGAAAACACCCCGACTTTCACCGGAAGAGGAGAAATCGCTTTGGAACGAGTTCCGGGCGGGGGGCCGGACTGCGTTCGAAAAGTTGCTGCAAACGCACTACCGCGGTCTGTACCACTACGGGGCCAAGTTCAGCAAGGACGGGGAGTTCGTGAAGGATTGCATCCAGGAATTATTTTTAGAACTGTGGAAGAACCGGGCCACCCTCGGCGAAACCAGTTACCCCCGGTCTTACCTGCTCAAATCCCTGCGCCGCAAAATGTACCGGGAGTTGTACCGCAACCGCCGCCACGCCCAGGCCGAACCCCTCCAGGACGATTACCACTTCGACGTGGCCTTTTCGGTGGAGCACCTGCTGCTCCGCGAGGAGGCCGCCAAGGACACGGCCGAAAAGATGGCCCACCTGCTCAACCGGTTGCCGCGCCGCCAGAAGGAGATCGTCTACCTGCGGTACTTCCAGGAGTTGGAAGTAAGTGAAATCGTGCAGGTAATGGACCTTACGCCGCAGTCGGTGTACAACCTGCTGCACAAGGCCGTGAGCCGCCTCCGCCAGTACTGGTTCGACGAAACGGAAAAATCCCTCGGGCTGGTGCTGCTCATCGCCATGCTTTCCTAAGGGCGGATTGCCCAAGACGCCCCATACGCATGTTAGTCAACATTCTCAACGTAATCATCTGGGCGGGAGGGGTGCAAAGTCTGGTGCTGGCCGCCCTGCTGCTGACCCGGCGCGAAAACCGGACGGCCAACCGGTACCTGGTTGCCCTGCTGCTCACTTTTTCAGTGCAGGGGCTGTTCATTGCCTACGGCAACCGGGCTTTCGACCTGGTCCATCCGCACCTGACCCGCATCAGTTGGGTGCTGCCGTTGCTGCTGGGCCCCGCGTTCTACTTGTACGTGCGTAAACTGACCCTCAAAAACCCGCGGCACGACCCCAAAGACGCCCTGCACTTCATCCCCGCCGCCGCCTACGGCCTCTACCTGCTGCCCTACTTCCTGCTGACCGCCGCCGGCAAAAGGGCCGTCATGACTGCCCCGGGTTACGGCGGCGAAGCCTACTACTGGGATGAACTAAAAGTCTTGCAGGGACTCTGCTACCTGGTCGCCAGTTTTATCGTGCTGAGGACGCACCAGCGGACCATCCGGCAGGCGTTCTCCGACATTGCCCGCATCCGCCTGCGTTGGCTGACGCGGTTCCTGTACTTCCTGGCGGGGGTGTGGGCAATCAGTTTCCTGACGGTGCAGTTCAGCCTGTTGCCGCTCGATGCCGGTTTCGAGCCGGTGCTGCTGGTGTACGCGGCGGCCTCGGTTGGCTTGTACGCGATGGGATTTGCCGGCATGAGCCAGCCGCTGGTTTTCAATGCCGGGGCGCCGGCCGTCCCTCTGCCGGCCCCGCCCGCCGGGGCGCCGGAAAGCCCGGCGAAGGAAAAGTATACCCGCTCGGGGCTGTCGGGTGACCAACTGGAACAGTACCGCGTCCTGCTCTCGGCCACCATGACCGGCGCTGAGCCTTTCCTTAACAACGACCTGACCATCGAAGAACTCGCCCACACCACCGGGATTCCCCGGCACCATCTCTCCCAGGTGATCAACGACCAGTTCGGGATGAATTTTTACGACTACATCAACACCTACCGGGTGGAGAAGGCCAAAGCCTTGCTGCACAGCCCCCGGTACCGCGACCAGACCATCCTGTCGCTGGCCTTCGAAGCCGGGTTCAACTCCAAGACCACGTTCAACACGGTTTTCAAAAAGAGCACCGGGCTTACCCCCAGCCAGTTCGCAAAAAAAACGGCGGCAATGGGTTCGGTCCCGTCGGCGCGAACGACTTGATGCCCCGCCGCTGCCAGCTTTGCCCTAAAATCACTCCATATGAAAAGGGCATTGTTCAGTTTGGCGCTGCTGGCCGGCGTGCTGCGGCTGGGATGGGCGCAGGTTGGGTTTCCGTACGCCGTACAGGCAGGCGTGCTGCACGAATCGGTGAGTCTGCCCGGTGCGGGCGCCGGGGGTGTCCGGACGCCGCTGCACCCGGGCGTCCGGGCCGGCACCGAGTTCTACTACGGGACCGGCGGCAAAAGCGGGTTCTTCCAAAGCATCTCCCTCACCTATTACTTCCACCGGAAGCTCCACCACCATTTTTCGATCAGCACCCGGGCCGGTTACCGGTACCACCACCGGGGCGGCCTGTTCGTGGACGCCGGGCTGGGCCTGGGCTACACGTTCCTGTTGCCCCACGGGCCGGTATACGCCTACACGGCACACGGTGATTTTGCCCGGGTACGCGCCGCGGGGCTGCACCGTTTGCTGACCAGCGTCGGCGTTTCGGCCGGCCACCGGGTTTGCCTTTCGGGCCGCACGGTTTACCCGTACCTCCAGTACGAGATCATAGGCGAATCGCCCTTCAACAAAGAAGTCCCGCTGCTGCCCCACATCGTGCTGGAGGCCGGCGTGCGGCTGCCCGTCCACCCTAACAAACCACAATAAAGCGATGAAAAACAAGTTTCTGCGCCGGTGCCTGCCCCTGGTGGTGCCGGCGCTGCTGGCCGCCTGTACCGGGCCAGTACTCCCCACGTCCGCGCCCTGCCGGGCAACCTACCCCGGTGTCAGCGCCAACCATTCCCGCGCCGCGCAGTACCAGGAGGCCCTGGAAGCCTTCCGGCGGAAAAATAAAATGCCCGGAGCCGTACTCCTGGTGGCACCACCCGACGCCGGCCCGTGGATCGGCAGTTCCGGCTACGCGGACCTCCAGCACCGGGTGCCGGTGCAAACGTGTGACCGCTTCCGGGCCGCCAGCACCACCAAGGCGCTGATCGGGACGGTGGTGGTTCAACTTTGCGATGAAGGAAAAATGGGCCTCGACGACAAACTGGCGGACCTGCTGCCCGGCGTGGGCGGCAAAATTCCCCACGCCGCGCAGATCACGGTGCGGCAACTGCTGAGCCACACCAGCGGCATCCATGACTACCAGGAGGACCTCAACTACCGGCTCGACATGTTCAACAACCCCCGGGCGGCGACGGTCAAAACCAGTGCCGGCCTGCTGCGGGATTACGTGTACGGCAAGCCTGCCGACTTTAACCCCGGCGAACGCTGGGGCTACTCCAACAGCAACTTCAACCTGCTGGAACTGATCATCGAAAAGAAGGAAGGAAAAACGGCCCAGCAGGTACTGGCCGGGCGGCTTTTTACACCCCTGGGCATGGACGGCTACTTCGAGGCGCGGGATGACGCCGGCCTCGTGCGCGGCTACCGCGACCTGTACGACAACGGCACCCTGGTCAGTACCGATGCCTGGGACCCTACCGATGACGGCCAGGGAGACGGCGGCTTCGTGGGCACCGCCCACGACCTGTACCTGTTCGGCCGGGCGTTGTTCGGCGGCAGACTGGTAACGGCCGCCTCCCTGGCCGCGATGACAACCGTCGCCGTGCCCGGGTCGGATTACGGGTTGGCCCTGCAACACTGGCAGGTAGGCAACCGGGCCGGCTGGGGCCACGCCGGCCAGGCGTACGGCTTCCAGTCCTGGATGATCTACTTCCCGGAGGAAGGGGTGCACCTGGTGTTACTGGTCAACCTCAGCAACCGCCCCTCGCGGGAGAGCTTCCGGGAACTGGTGGAAAGCATGGTCCCCTGAACGGATGGAAAACCCTTCTTGTCTTTATGGGCTGCCCTACAAAATTTTAAAAAAAGTTGCATAAAAAAGGGTAGAAGCCGGCGGGGCTTGCCTATTCTCCATTGTAAGGCTTGCGCACGCCGGCGACACCAACCCGGGGACGGTCCCTGGTAAAAGATTGGTGACCGGGCCGCGTCTCCTGCCTCACGTCTGGCAGCTCACGTCTCTATGCTTAAGCGACGCCCCGTATGTTTGGTTATGAACCCTACCAGGTAGAGGACTTTGTGCTTGACCCGCGTTTTCGGCGCTGGGTGCTCGCCCCCACGCCCCCCGAAGACGCGGCCTGGGAAGCCTGGCTGCGCGAACACCCGGGCAAACGCCCGACCGTGGACCAGGCCCGGCAAATCGTACTGGCCCTGCGGGCCGACCCGCCCGGGGAACTGAGCGAGGCGCAGGCAGGACGCGAAATTGCAGCCATCCTGGCCCGGGCCGACGAGAACGACGAAGAAGCAGCGGTACGTCTTCCGGGAGTGGCCGAAGCACCGCGCCGGTGGTGGGCCGGCTACTGGGTGGCGGCGGCTGCCTCGGTGGTGCTGGTCCTGGGGATGTGGTGGTACGGGGCCAACGGGCCGCAAAGGCCACAAGCACCCGTGGCGCAGGGACCGGCCGCGGCGGAGTCGGCACTGACCGAACGCATCAACGCCTCGGCCCGGCCGCTGCTGGTGAACCTGCCCGACCAGAGCACCGTGATCCTGCAACCGGGAGGCCGCCTCCGCTACGCCGACCCCTTTACGGGCGGCAGGCGGGAGGTATTCCTGGCAGGGGAAGCTTTTTTTGAAGTCACCAAAAACCCGCACCAGCCTTTCCTGGTGTACGCCGGCAAGCTGGTCACCAAGGTGCTGGGCACGAGTTTTCACGTGGCTGCCAACCCGCAGGACGCCCACGTGACGGTGCGGGTAAAAACCGGCCGCGTATCCATATTTACCGACACCACCGCGGCGCCGGCCCTGGTGCTGGCCCCCAATGAGCAAGCCGTGTACCGGACGGCGGATGCCCGCGTAGTGCAGTCGGAGGCCGGGGCGGAAGGGGAAGAGCCGCCCGTGCCGGTGCCCGATACCGACTTCTCCTTCCGGGACACGCCGGTGACGGCGGCCCTGGCCCGCATGGAAAAAGCTTATTCCATCCCGATCACGTACGACGCCGGCGCCCTGAAGGGCTGCAACATTACCGCTTCCTTTACCGATGAGCCCTTCGCCGTGAAGCTCGACCTGATCTGCCGGACCATCGGCGTCACGTACCGCATCGAAGCCGACCGGGCGGTGATTACGGGCAAGGGGTGCGGGCAGTAGGAGAGAAGAGGGTTGTTCGTTGCTGGTTGTACGTTGTTCGACATTCGAAATTTAAATAATGATGGATGATGAACGCCGAAGGAACCGGGCCGCAAGTCCGCCGCACAACGAATAACCAATAACTATTTATAAAGCCGCCTTTCTGAGTAAAAAAAAGTGCTGGTGATGTGCCACCATCACCAGCACGGAGCTGATCCCCTTTCGACTGACTGACCATAACACCCCGGTGGGGTGAAGGGGATTGTTTTTGCCGATCACTACTGAGTACCAACAAAAAACGAGTAAAAAGTTATGCAAAAACCACGACAAGTCAAGCCCCTTTTCTTGATGGTTATGAGAATTGCCGTACTACCCGTACTGATGCTGCTGGCCGGCGCCACCGTGGCGCTGGCCGTGGAATCAAAGGCCCAGGAGTCGCTGCAAAAGAAGATTTCGCTGGCGGCCGACAAAGAAGCCATGGAAAGTGTGCTGGGGCGCATTGAGCAACTGGCCGACGTCAAGTTCATCTACAGCCCGCAGGTGGTGGAGGTCAGCCGCAAGATCAGCGTGCAGGCCCGCAACGAGCCGCTGGGCGACGTGCTCAACGGCCTGTTCCGGCCGGTGCAGGTGGTGTACGAGGTGGTGGGCAAACAGATTGTGCTGCGCAAGGCCGCAACCGGCGCCCTGCCGCTCGAATTGACGGCGCCCCGGGCCACCACGGTTACCGGCCGCGTGAGCGATGAGAAGGGTGAAGGGCTGCCCGGCGTGAACGTGCTGCTCAAGGGTACTGTCACCGGCACCACCACCAACGCCGACGGCAACTATTCCCTGGGCGTACCCGACGCCAACGCGGGTGGCACCCTGGTTTTTTCCTTCATCGGCTACCTCACCCAGGAGGTGCCCATCGGCAACCGCACGGTCATCGACGTGCAAATGGGGTCGGACGTCAAGTCGCTGGGCGAAGTGGTGGTGGTGGGCTATGGCACCCAGAAGAAAAGGGACCTTACCGGCGCGGTGGCCTCGGTAAATACGGGTGAACTGCGCGGCGTGCCGCTCACCAGCCCCGACCAGGCCCTGCAAGGACGGCTTTCGGGCGTGGTGGTGACCCAGAACAGCGGGGCGCCGGGCGCCGGGGCCAGCGTGCGGGTGCGCGGCCTGGGCACCATCAACAACTCCGAACCGCTGTACGTGATTGACGGCATCCCTGTGATCAACAACAGTTCGGCCACCGAAGGCGGCTCGGGCGTGAATACCAACGTGCTGGCGACCATCAACCCCAACGACATTGCCACCATCGACGTGCTCAAGGACGCCTCGGCCGTGGCCATTTACGGCGCCCGGGGTGCTAATGGGGTGGTCATCATTACCACCAAACGGGGGCAGGAGGGACCGCCCAAGGTGTTTTTCGACGCGTACTACGGCAGCCAGTCGGCCTGGCGCAAGCTCGACCTGCTCGACTCGTACGGGTACGCCGAACTGAGCAACGAAGCCAACGGCAACGCCGGCCTGCCGCCCATTGCCAGGCTGGCCGACGAAAACGTGCTGGCCCAGAACACCGACTGGCAGGGCGAACTGCTGCGCCCGGCTCCCATCCAGAACTACAGCCTGAGCGTATCGGGCGGCAGCGCCAGGGCCACCTACAATGTATCCGGCGGTTTCTTCGACCAGCAGGGCATCATGGTCGGTACCGACTTCAAGCGTTACTCCTTCCGCGTGAACACCGATTTTACCCTGAGCAAGCGCCTCAAGATCGGGCAATCCCTGTCGTTCACCACTTCGCGCAACAACCGCGAACTGGGCGGCAGCCGCACCATGCTCGAACACGCCTTCAAGCAGGCCCCCACCATTCCCGTGTACGGCCCCAGCGCGCCGGGCGGTTTTGCCGGCCCCACCAAGGACGACGGGCAGGACGCCGAAAACCCCGTGGGCCTCATGCGCCTGAACGTCAACCGGTCGGACCGCCGCCGCCTGCTGGGCAACGTGTACGCCGACCTGAGCCTCGTGGATGGTTTGACCTACCGGCTGAACGTGGGCGTGGACGACATTGTGGGCAACACGAACACCTTTACGCCCACCTACCAGATGGGCCAGTTGTCCAGTCTCCGTTCGTCGGTGAGTGAATTCAACGCCACGGAAACCTCGCTGCTGTACGAGCACACGCTGACCTTCTCGCGTTCGCTGGGCAAACATGACCTTACCGTGCTGGCCGGTTACACCGAGCAGTCTTCCAACCGGCGCAGCTTTTTCGGCAACGGCCAGGCCACGCCGAGCAACGACATCGGGGTGCTCGACGCCACCACCCTCTCCAAAAACACCGGCGGCAACCGCACCGAGTGGGGGCTGCGTTCGCTGCTGGGCCGCGTCAACTACAGCTTCGCCGGCAAGTACCTGCTCACGGTGAACGTGCGCCGCGACGGGTCGAGCCGCTTTGCACCCGGCAATCGTTGGGGTACGTTCCCTTCGGCCTCGCTGGGCTGGCGCCTGAGCGAAGAAACCTTCCTGCAGAACCTGCCGTTCCTGACCGACCTGAAAGTACGGGCCAGCTACGGCCAGGTGGGCAACCAGGAGATCGGCGACTACCAGTACGACGCCACGCTGATCAACTCGGCCAACTACCTCTTCGGCGGCGCCCTGGTGACCGGCGTTACGCCCACCTCCATGCCCGCCCTGGACATCAAATGGGAAACGTCGTTGCAGAAAAACATCGGCCTGGACTTCGGCCTGTTCAACAACCGCATCGCGGGCACGGTGGATTACTTCGTCAACGAAACCCGCGACATGCTGGTGCGCGTGCCGGTTTCCCGCATCACGGGCATCTCCACCGACCCCTTCGTGAACGCCGGTTCGGTGCGCAACAGCGGCCTGGAACTGGCCCTCTCGTACCGGAAAACGGAAGGGAACTTCCAGTACAGCGTCGGGGGTAACCTCACCACGATCCGCAACGAAGTGACCTCCCTGGGCGGCGGCCGGCCCATCGGCGGCGGCACCTTTCCCCGGTCGGGCGGCGGGGCCAGCCTCACCCGCACCGAGGTAGGCCAGCCCATGGGCTACTTCTACGGCTACGTGACCGACGGTATTTTCCAAAGCGTGGATGAAATCAATGCGTACAACGAAATGGACGGCAACGCCGCCACCAAGTACCAGGACAAGGCCGCGCCCGGCGACGTCATTTTCCGCGACCTCGACGGCAACGGCGTGATCAACAGCCTCGACCGCACCCGGATCGGCAACCCGTTCCCCAAACTCACCTACGGCGTGTCGGGCAACGCCAGCTACCGGGGCTTCGACCTGACGCTGCTCCTGCAAGGCGTGCACGGCAACGACATCTACAACGGCATCCGCTACTGGACCGAGGGCATGGTCAACAACTTCAACAACGGCACCGAAACCCTCAACCGGTGGCGGTCGGCCGAGGAGCCCGGCAACGGCAAGGTGCCCCGCGCCGTCAACGGCGACCCCAACCAGAACCGCCGCGAGTCGGACCGCTTCATCGAAAAGGGTTCCTTTCTGCGGGTGAAAAACCTGAGCATCGGCTACAGCCTGCCGGCCGGCCTCCTGCAACGCGTGGCCCACAACAGCCTGTCTACCGTGCGCCTCTACGCCACCGGGCAGAACCTGCTGACTTTCACCAGGTACACGGGCTTCGACCCCGAGATCGGTACGTTCTCGCAGCCCGGTTCGGCCAACCTCAACCTGGGCGTCGACTACGGCAACTACCCCCAGGCCCGCACGGTGCTGCTGGGCGTA
This sequence comes from uncultured Sphingobacteriales bacterium, assembly GCA_963844325.1. Classification (GTDB taxonomy): domain Bacteria; phylum Bacteroidota; class Bacteroidia; order Cytophagales; family 172606-1; genus CADCTQ01. The sequence continues at coordinate 47,508 of CAWJNV010000003.1, read as the reverse complement.
CAGGTAGGGTTTTAGAATTGGGTATTGGGTATTGGGTATTGAGAATTGGGTATTGAGTACTGCTGATTGATGATTGCTAAACTGCTAAAGAGCTACACCGTATGAAGTCATTCTTCCGAATAGTTACCATTGCCGGGGCCTTATGGCTGCCGCTGGGGTGCGAAAAGGATTTGCTCGACAAACAGAACCCGAACAACCTGTCGACCCCGACGTATTACAAAACGGCCGACCAGGCCGTGGCGGCCGTGAACGCCGTGTACGCCACCCTGCAAAACCCCGGCTTGTACAACAACCAGTACTTCCTGCTGACCGACCTTACCTCCGATGACATGCGGCCCACGGCCAAGCTGCCGGCGGCCGAACGGGAATACTACAACTTTAACTACACCGCCAGCAGCGGCAACTCCCGCGACCTGTGGAACGCCTTGTACCAGGGCATCTTCCGGGCCAACACGGTGCTCGAACGCGTACCGGCCGTGCCCATGGACGACAAGCTCAAAAACCGCGTGCTGGGCGAGGCCCGCTTCCTGCGGGCGTACTATTACTTTACCCTGGTGCAGAACTTCGGCCGCGTGCCCCTGGTCACCAAGGTGCTCACGGCGGCCGAGGCATCAATGCCCCGCGCGGCGGTGGACGACGTGTACGCCCTGGTGATCGAAGACCTGCAATTTGCCGAAGCCAACCTGCCCCGGCGGTCGGAGTACGCCCGCGTGGACGTGGGCCGGGCCACCAGCGGGGCGGCCAAAGGCATGTTGGGCAAAGTGTACCTGTTCCGCCGGCAGTGGAGCGAGGCGGCCGCCAAGTTCGGGGAAGTGATCGACTCCAAGGAATACAGCTTAGTGGCCGACTTCCGCGACAACGGCTCGGAGAAGAACGAGAACAATGCCGAATCGCTGTTTGAAGTGCAGTTCGAGATCAACCTCGGGGCGTTCTGGTCGGTGGACCAGCCGGGCAACGGTGAAATGACCTTCCGCGCGGCCCAGTACGGCGTGCCCGGCTTTACGCCTTTCGGCAACGGCCTGCCTTCCCTCGAACTGATCAACGCCTTCGAGAAGGGCGACCCGCGTTTCGAGAAAACCTTTTACGGCCCCTACACCCTGGTCAACGGCGCCCCCCTCGATACCACCGGCTTCGGGTACGCCTGGCGCAAGTACCAGCACGACGAGGTGGTGGCCGGCAAAAAGCAGGAAGACGTGCAGTCGGAGATCAACATGCGGGTGCTGCGCTACGCCGACGTGCTGCTCATGCACGCCGAAGCTTTGAGCGAATTGGGTCGTACGGCGGAGGCGGCCACGTACCTCAACCAGGTGCGCCGGGCGAGCCGATCCGACCGGCACGATCCTGCTCCCCCGCGACCCGGCCGCGGGCCCGGCCCAGCTGACCGAGTGGGTCCGGCAGGAACGGCGGGTAGAACTGGCCGGCGAACAGATCCGGAAGTTTGACCTCATCCGCTGGGGCATTGCCGACCAGGCGCTGGGCAAACGCGGCTTCGTCAGGAACAAAAACGAATTCTTCCCCATTCCGCAGACTGAAATTGACGCCAACCCGGCCTTGCAGGGGGACCAGAACAATGGGTTTTAGGGAGAAGTTTCACGCAAACGCGCAAAGGAGGAGCGCAAAGGCGCAAAGAAAAAAGGAATGGTAAGGGCAGTATACGCTTTTGTTTAGCAGCAAAACCCGTACGCGGCAGGCGCCGCATCGCGGGAAGGTGTCGCATCGCGGCTCCCCTCCTTGGAGGGGTTAGGGGGTGGGTTTACCTGCGTGAGACGAGTTATCGAGGGATCATTGCATCACGGCAATGCCTTGTCTTTACGCAAATAATCCTCTGGAAAAAGTTTCACCACAAAAACATGCTAATGCAATTATTCAGGTATAACTCGTTGCCTATGGGTAAACCCACCCCCAGCCCCCTCCGAGGAGGGGAGCCGCGATGCGACCCCTTCCCGCGATGCGGCGCCTGCCGCGATGCAACGTGTATCTTGGCAATGGTAGAGATTCTTTCTCTCCGTGCAACTCCGTACCCTCCGTGTCTCCGTGGTAAATAGTCGCATGACCACTCCGGCTGATACAGCCAGGCAGTAGCGGAGATACTGTTAAAAAGAATGCAAGAAATGAATTAATGATCATAATTATGGGATGCGTGAAAGTACCCTCGTAAACCGGGGGGAAGCGGGCGGATCGTTGCCAGGGTTCCAAAAAATGTGACTATTTTTGTATACAATAGGAATAGTCTTGTTTTTTAACCTCCCTTTTGCCCGTTTGCTCCCTCTTTTGGAAAACCCACTGCCGCCGGCGGACCGGGTGAAAATAAACAACTGTAAAAAATTAAACCAACTGATTACTGCTATGCATTTAAAATTTTTACGAAAGACCGTATGGGTGTGGATGGCATTGGTAGCGGCAAGCGCCGTGGCCCAGGTGCAGGTAAGCGTGGACTGGAACACCACCGTAAGCAACGTGGACCCCAAGCTGTGGGGCGTGAACGACGAGCAGATCACCAACCCGTCCAGCACGGCCAACGCCGGCTTTAACCAGTACCTGACCCAACTCAACCCCGAACTCATCCGCCTGCACCACGCCGGCCTGCCCGACGACTGGACGGACCCCACTACCAAAACCTGGGACGTAGCCAAGATCAAGGCGGGCTTCGAAAACGCCACGGGCTACGCCGACGCCAAGATCATGCTCAACGTGCCCTGGTGGCCCGAATGGATGGGTTCGAGCAACACGCCGCTGGCCGCCGACAAGGAAGAGCAGTTCATCAACCTGTTTGCCGACCTGGTGGTCATCATGCGCGACTCGGTGAAGCGGGACGTGGCCTACTGGGAAATCACCAACGAACGGGAAGATACCTACGCCCGGGTCGGCCAGTTGCCCGCCCTGTGGAACCTGGTGAACCGCATTGCCGACCGCATCCGCGTGCTGGACCCCGACGCCAAGCTGGGCGGCCCGGCCCTCACCTGGGCCAACCCCGCCTGGACGGAAAGCTTCCTCGACATCTGCGGGCCGAAGCTCGACTTCGTCTCCTGGCACAACTACGCCTCGGGCACGCCCACCACCACCAACGACCGGCTCTTTTTCACCCTGCTCGACCAGATCGACGGCAACACCCGGTACATGCTCAGCGCCATTCAGCAGCGGGGCCTCAACCTGGAAACCTACCTGACCGAGTACAACGTGCAGTGGACCTGGACGCCCTTCGAAATCCGGCACGCCAACAACGTGGGCGCCGTGTTCCAGGCCTGCTACCTCCGCCGGGCCGCCCTGCGCAACCTCAACGGCGTGACCGTGTGGCACCTGAAAGGCAACGCCTACGGCCTCATCGACGGCTCTAACGTGCAGCGGGCCACCGGTTCGCTCTACCGCTGGGGCACCCAGTACCTGCACGGCCGCATGGCCGCCAGCACCGTGGCCGACTCCACCGTGGAAGTGTTCCCGGTGATCATGCCCGACGGCAAGCGGTCCATGCTGCTGATGAACAAAACCGCTTCGACCCGGACCGTGACCGGCGGCGGCAGCCTGCTTACGCCGGGCAGCGGCGAAACCGTGCGGGCCTTCCAGATCAACGCCAGCGGCTTCCAGCCCCAGACCCTGAGCGTGGGTCCCGGCGACCTGGCCCTGGCGCCCTACTCGGTGACCCTCATTACCACCGCCGCCGAAGACACCCAGGCCCCGGCTGCCCCCACGGCCCTGCGGTCCACCGGGGTAACCGACAACAGCGTAAGCCTCGCCTGGACGGCCGCCGCCGACAACCGGGGCATTGCGGGTTACGACCTCTACAACGGCACCACCAAAATCAACCCGACGCTGATTACGGGCACGGCGTACACGGCCGAATGGCTGAACGCGGCCACCGCCTACAACTTTACCCTGCGGGCCCGCGACAACTCCGGCCTCCAGTCGGTGCCCAGCGCCGCCCTGGCCGTCACCACGCTGGCCGGCGTGGTCCGGCAGGGCTCGGCCGTGCTGTCGCCCACGCACCTGTTCAACGCCTTCGGCGGCAACGTGGTGAACGACACCGTGCAGACCACCACGGCTGCGGGCCAGGTGAACATCAAGCAGAACGAAGTGCTGCGCCTGGCCCCGACGGGCCTGCCCCAGTACCAGAACGTGTTTGCGACCACCTTCAAACGGACAGTCAACCTGACGGCCAACGCGACCTTCTCGGTCGTGATCAAAAGCAACGTGGGGGCCACCCTGCGCGTGAAGCTGTTTGACGACCTGGGCGCCGAACTCGACAACGGGCAGCACACCCTGTACGTGACCGGTGACAACATGCCCCGCACCTACAACCTCAACTTTGCCGCCACCGGCTTCGGCAGCGTGAACCCCCGCCTCGCCAAGGGCATCCGCATCATGCACCTGGGCAGCGGCTCCCTCACCGGCGTGCTCTACTTCGACGACCTGCGGGTGGGCGTGAAAAACGACGACCTGGTGCCGCCCGCCGCCCCCACCGGCCTCGCGGCGGCCCACGTGACCGGCCATTCGGTGGACCTGAGCTGGAACCCGGCCACCGACAACAAGGGCGTGGACGGGTACGAAGTGTACGTGGGCACGACCAAACTCACCCCGTCGGCCATTACGGGTACCACCTACACGGCCACCTGGCTGGAACCCAACACCGCGTATTCGTTCACCGTACGGGCCCGCGACGTGGCCGGCAACCAGTCGGAAGCCAGTGCCCCCCTGTCGGTGACCACCGGGGCCTTCGATCCCAAACCCAGTTCGGCCGTGCGTACCGCCACGATGTTTATCCACGAGTACCGCGGCAACGTGGTGGACGACACCGTGCAGACCACCACGGCGCAGGGGCAGACGACCTTCCGGCAGAACGAAGAACTGCGCATTGAAGCAAAATCCATCACGCAGTGGCACAACGTGTACATTGCCACCTTCAACCAGACCATTGACCTCACGGGCGGCGCCGACTTTTCGGTGCGGCTCAAGAGCAACCTCGGCGTGCGGGTGCGGGTAAAGGTGTTCGACGACCAGGGCCGCTCCATCGACTACTGGGAAAACGACATGACCGTGGCCGGCGACGATACTTACCGGACGTTTACCCGCAACGTGTTCAAGGGCGGCTCGGGATCGGTGGACCGCAGGAAAGTAAAGGGCGTGCTGCTGATGTATTCCAACAATACGCCGGCGCCGGCCGCCGACGCGGTGATCTTCGTGGACGACCTCAAACTCGGTCGCCCCGATACGCAAGTGCCCACCGTACCGGCAAACCTCCAGGCAACCGTCGTGTCGGGCAGCCGGGTGGACCTGGCCTGGACCGCCGCCACGGATAACATCGGCGTGTACGCCTACAAAGTGTACAACGGCAGCACCCTGGCCGGCACCACCAGCGGCACTACGTTCCCGGTCACGGGCCTGACGCCGACCGGGACGTACACCTTCACGGTGAAAGCCGCCGACGAAACCGGCAACGAATCGGCCGTCAGCAATGCCGTGACCGTAACCACCCCCGACGACGTGGCCCCGTCCGCCCCGGCCGACGTAACGGCTTCAAACGTAACCCCGTACGGCCTCGCCCTCTCCTGGACGGCTTCGGAAGACAACGTGGGCGTAACCGGCTACGACGTGTACCAGGACGGCACCAAACTGAATGCCGCGCCCCTGACCGGCACTTCGCTGGCCGTCACCGGCCTGACGGCGGGTACTGCCTACGCTTTCTCGGTACGCGCCTCGGACGCCGCCGGCAACGAATCGGCCGAAGGCACGCTGCACGCAACGACCCTGCCGCCCGCCAGCGCCACCTACCAGGCTGAGCACGCCGCCCTGTACCGGGCCAAGATCAAGACGGGACACCCGGGCTACGTGGGCACCGGGTACGTAGACCTGCTCGGCAGCAAGGGCAACTACCTGGAGTGGACGGTGAACGGCATTTTCGAGGGCGAATACACGTTGTCGTTCCGCTACGCCACCGGCCCCGAGTCGGATGACCCGTCCGAAGAGGACGTGTTGGCCCAGGAAACGGCCCACCTGGCCCTGTCGGTGAACGGCGTCGTGATTGACCCGCAACGCGTATTCCCGACCACCGGTTCGCTGGACAACTGGCAGACGCTGACCCTGACGACCGTGCTGCGGAAGGGCGCCAACACCATCCGGCTGGTCACGGTGGGCGGCAGCAACCCCAACCTCGACTTCCTGACCGTGACCAACCCGGTGCGGGAGCCGGCCGCCACCCCGGGTGCCCGGACCGCTACCGCGGGTACGCAAACGATCCGCTTCGAAGGAACCGCCATTACCGGTGTGCAGCTCTACCCCAACCCGGCCGTGGGCAAGGTGGTCATTGAGGTGGTTGCCGTCCGGGCCGGCGAGGCGCAAATCGCGTTGGCCGACCTGTTTTCCCGCAAGCTCAAATCCACCGGGCGAAACCTGGAAGCCGGCCTCAACCGGGTGGAGATGCCCGTAAGTGACCTGCCCGAAGGCTTGTACCTCGTAACGGTCACTGCGGAAGGCAAGGCCGTTACCCGGAAACTCGTAGTGAGACGGTAAACAGTAAGCAGTAAACAGTAAACAATAAGCGATAGGCGGCAGGCATTCAACGGGATTGGGGTTAAACCTGATCCTGTTGAGTAGCGCCGGCCCGTTCCCTTCCGTTCAGAATCCTCATTTTTAGTGCTCTGGAGGCGCATACGACGCCGTACGCGCCTCCTTTTGCCCATACCCTTCCCACGCACCCCTTTTGATACCCTCCGGAGCCTGACATCCGGAGGGCCCGGGAAGGACCGTTTTCCATTCCGCATTCCTGAAGCGCAGTACGACGCTCCTTTTTTGGGAAAGGAGGTACTGCCAGCGCCTTGCCCGCCCTTTTCGCGGGTACCCGCATCCGCTTTGCCCCAACCGAACCTTATCAACCTGCCAGCCATACCAACCCTTCCCTTTCAACCCTCTAACCCTTCACCCAACCCTTTTTTATCCTTCCTTAAACCCTTTCTTCCCATGAACAAGAAACCCTTCCTTTTCGCATTGCTGGGCCTGCTGGTGTGCCGGATGGCATCGGCGCAGGTAGCTCTCACCGTTGACCTGAATTCCGTGGTGAACCCGGCCCGGGCCGAGTACTACGGCCTCAACTTCCAGAACGCCCTCGACCCGGCCGTAGCCACCAACACCTCCTACAAGGCCCGCGTGGATGAGCTGAAACCCAAAATTGTGCGGTACCACGCCGGCGAACAGATTCAGAACGGCCACGCCTACAACTGGATTGACTACACCAACAAGGTGTGGAACAAGAGTAAGATCAGCGCCGTGCTGCGCCACAAACCCGTCTCGGCCACCGACGTGCTCATTACCATTACCGGCTGGCCCACCTGGATGGACGTGAACGCCGACAAGAAGCTGGACGAAGACAAGAAGGCCGCCTATGCCGCCTTCTGCGCCGACCTGGTGGACATCGTCAACAACCAGCTCGGGCTGGGCTACAAAGTGAAGTACTGGGAGCCGTTTAACGAGAAGGACGGCGGCGACTACGTGGGCTCCAGTGACATGTGGCACCTGGCCGACATTTTCAAGCGGTGCCACGACGCCATGAAGCTCAAGGACCCCAACATCAAGGTGGTAGGCGGCGCCTGGCGGCAACCCTGGGACGCGGACATTGACCACTTCCTCTACAACCTGGGCGGCCGGTACCTCGACGTGTGGAGCCACCACAACTACGCCAGCGGCGGCGAAACCAACATTCCGGCCGTTTACCGGAAAGCCAACCTCAACGGCGGCATTGACAACGTGCGCAACAAGCTCAATTCGAAGGGCTTCAGCGCCGTGCCGATCTGGCTCGACGAATGGAACATTTTCTACTCGTGGCAGGCCACGGGCTACGCCTACATGACCAACTACGTAAGTGCCGTGTTCGATGCGCTGGTGCTCAAAAACCTGCTCAACAACGGCAAGGCGGCGGCCGTGTTCGTCTGGAACGCCGCCGACGGCCGCTACGGCAAGATTCGCAGTGACTTTACGGGCCTCAACCCCGGCGGGCACGTTTTCAAGCTGTTCGGTCAGTACGGCGTGGGCAACGTGATGCGCACCACTTCGTCGCGGGATACGCTGGTGGACGGCCTGACGATCAAGAACAGCGGCGGCGGCAAGGTGATGTTCATGCTCATCAACCGGAGCCAGACGGCGCAGAACGTGACGCTGGGCACCGGCACCTGGAAGCCGTCGGCGGACGGCGTGCTCAAGCGGGTGATTTCCCCGGCGGGCTACGCCGAAAGCAGCGTTTCGTGGGCGGGCAGCATTGCCGGCAAGGTCATTGCCACGCCGGCCAACTCGGTAACGGTATTCATTGCCACCATTCCCGTGGGTTCGCGGGTAGCCACGGTGGAAGAAAACGCTTCCATCTCGCGGGTGGCGGTGCATCCCAACCCGTCGTCGGGGGTGCTGCACCTGCGCCGCAAGGGCGACGCCGGGGACGTGCGGGTAGCGGTGTTCGACGTAGCCGGGCGAAAAATAACGGAAGTGGCCGTGAACGGCGACGCCCCGGCCACGCTTGACCTGAGCGGCCAGCGCCCGGGCATTTACCTGCTCAAAACCTTCTCCCGCCACGGCAAGCCCGAAGTCCTTAAAGTCGTGCTGCAATAATTCTGATTCGTTGTGGGTTGTTCGTTATTCGTACTTCCTTGTTGTATACGTGTTAATGACCAAATTTCGCAATCAGGGAGTCATTTTAGGGCAATTGGTGGGAAGGTTAGGGGAGGGTTGGAAAGAGAGCCGGTAAGGTTGATAAGGTTGGCTTTACCGGCGGGTACGCAGTCAGGCTTCACCGCCAAACGCCGGGTTTGTCATGCTGACGTAAGGAAGCATCCGGTACATTGATCCGGTTTTAATGCGTTTATTCGGACAATACCGGCTTTGTAGCAGATGCTTCGTAAGCTCAGCATGAACTGTGTTAAGGAGCAAGGGAAATGTGATAATTTTTGTCAAAATGGGTATTGTGCGTGGCAATGGCAAAGGCTTGCCGCAGCAGCTTGTGGGCAACAGCAATCAAGGCGACCATCTTAGGCTTACCCTTCAGCAAGAGCCGCTCGTAGAGCAACTTACAAGCTGGATTGGCTTTAATGGCACTCCAACTACACAGGTAAAGCAGTTGTCGGATACGAGCGTTGCCCAGCTTACAAATATGACCTTTGCCTTTTACCGAACTGCCCGACTCAAACACGCGAGGAGCCAGGCCCACAAAAGCGGCTAATTGTTTGGCCGACTCAAAGCGGGAGAACCCACGCGTGATCAGTAGCAGCATCAGGGCCGTCTTCTTACCAATGCCGGGGATGGAGACGAGTCCTTTGAGCAGGGGGCCTTGGTGCTGGTGAGCCAGTTGGGCCAGCTTTTTTTCCAGTTGAGCAATCTCCTGCTCTAGTTGCTCCAGGCTGCGCTCCAGGGAGGCATACAGATCAGGATTATCGATGCCCGAGTGCAGGAAGGCTTCCCTTTGGTTTTTGAGCATGGTTCTTTGTTTGGTGTAGCCCTCCAAAAGGGTCTGCAACTGCTGGCTCTGGCTTAAATGCAAGGGCAAAGGCTGCCAGAGCGGGGGCTGTTGCGAGTGGCCATACTGAGCAATGAGTTGCGCATCAGCCTTGTCGGTCTTGGCTCTCAGCAGGCGCATCTGGGCAAAGCGGTGGATGACCAACGGGTTGACTACCGAGACGGGGACCTGGTGCTGGTAGAGGTAGTTAGCCAAGGGCAGGTAATAGGCCCCCGATGCTTCCAGCACGCAGTGTGCCCCAGCCGGCAAGTGCTTGCCCAACTGCTCAAAGCCAATGGCTCCATTGGGGTAGCTTGCCAGTAGAGCGCCTTTGCTGGCTAGAGCGCCTTTGCTGGCCGTTTTGGGTTGCTGGTACTGGCTGACATCGAACTTACGCTTGGAAACATCAATGCCTACATAGACCGGGGCGGGACAAGCAGTTTGACTCGACATGGTGATCAACGAGTTGAAGGATGATAACGACAAATAACATTGGCTTACCAAAAGCATTGGCTTACTTGCTGACCCTATCGATTCTACATCCGGAGTCGGCCTTGTTTGGGCTGCTCCCATGAACTGTCCAGGGTTTTGCTAGTTTGAAGGCAAGGGAGCCCTATTCATGCTGACCGGTTTTGCTTAACCCTTGACAGAACACGGGCTATCCCTTGCTGATTAAACTATTCCTTTTGTCTTACTCCTGCAAACATAGAATGACAAGCACGGCGTTTGGCGGCAAGACTGGGTAGAAGAAGTGGGTTAATGCCTTTTTCAAATACGGATGAAATGATATGATGAAAACAGTACGAATCATCCCCTGGCTGCTCCTGCTGCTGGTGGGTTGCAAGCCGGGTAATCAACCGGCCGGCCCGGCGGGTAGTAGCGTTTCTGCCGGGCAAACGGCCTTTCCGGAGGCGGATGGGTACCGGGGCATCTGGTTCACGCTGGGCCAGTTCAGCGAGTTTGGCGACAAGTACTCGGGCGGCCTGGGCACGTACACGGCCAACCACCTGCCCGTTGCCGTGTACGCCGAAAAGGTGAACAAAACGTTTTTCCTGTACGGCGGCACCACCCGGCGCGACGAGAAGCACTTGCTCATCATGGCCTCCTACTACGACCACGGGCGCAACCGCGTGCCCCGGCCCGTGGTGGTGCACGACAAGGTGGGCGTGGACGACCCGCACGACAACGCCACGCTGACCCTCGACGGGGAAGGCTACCTCTGGATTTTCGTGAGCGGCCGGGCCCGCGAACGCCCCGGCTTCAAGTACCGCAGCCGCAAACCCTACGACATTACGGCCTTCGACCGCATTTCGGAGGAGGAGATGACCTATGCGCAACCCTGGTACTTCCCGGGCAAGGGCTTCATCAACTTCTTCACCAAGTACACCAGGGGCCGCGAACTCTACTTCGAAACCAGCCGCGACGGCCGCACGTGGAGCGAAGACCGCAAACTGGCCGGCCTCGGCGGGCACTACCAGGTAACGGCCGTGCGGGGAAACAAGATCGGTACGTTTTTCAACTACCACCCGGGCGGCAACATGGACCAGCGCACGAACCTCTACTACGCCCAAACCGAAGACATGGGGGAAACCTGGACCACCGTGGACGGCAAGCCCCTGGCCCTGCCCCTCACCGACGTGCAAACCCCCGCCCTGGTGACCGACTACCAGGCGCAGGGGCTTTTGCAGTACCACATGGACCTGAACTGGGACCGCTACGGCCACCCGGTGATGCTGTACCTCAACAGCCGGCACCACCAGCCCGGCCCGGCGGCCGGCCCGCGGGAATGGAAGATCACCAAGTGGAACGGCACGGCCTGGGAAACGTACCCCGTGTGCACGTCGGACCACAACTACGACATGGGCAGCCTGTACATTGAAAAGGACGTTTGGCGCATCATCGGCCCCACCGAAGCGGGTCCGCAGGCGGGCCAGACGGGCGGCGAGATGACCACCTGGGTCAGCCGCGACGAGGGAAAAACCTGGCAGAAAGAACGGCAGATCACGGCGGGGAGTCCCCGCAACCACGCCTACGCCCGGCGGCCGCTGGGGGCCAAAGACCCGTTCTACGCGTTCTGGGCCGACGGCGACCCCACCAGATTCAGTGCGTCGCACCTGTACTTCGGCGATTCGCAGGGCCGGTACTGGGCCTTGCCTTACGACATGAAAGCGGATTTTGCCGTGCCGGAGCAACTTCCCTAATGCATGCGGTCGCCGCGGATTTCGAGGTTGGCGATGATGTCGGCTTCGGCGTCGAGCATTTCCTGCCAGCGGGCTTTCACCACGTCTTCGGGCATGTATTCCCGGGCCAGTTCGAGGAAGGTGGTGTAGTGGGTGGCTTCCGAAACCATGAGTTCGTAGTAAAACTTCTTGAGGTCTTCGTCGGCGATCTCCTGGGAGAGCAGCTTGAACCGTTCGCAACTGCGGGCTTCGATGAGGGCGCCGATGAGCAGCTTGTCCATCAGTTGCCGGTCGGCGGGGCCGCCCTTGCGTTCAAGCTTGTTGAGCTTGACGGCGTATTCGTCGGACCGCTTGTGACCCAGCGCGTAGCCCCGCTTTTTGAGTTCGGCCAGCACCCGTTCGAAGTGGCTCCATTCTTCGGCCACCAGGTCGGTCATGGTTTCCACCAGCCGCGTCCGTTCGGGGTACTGCACGATGAGCGAAATGCCGTTGGAGGCCGCCTTCTGTTCGCAGTAGGCGTGGTCCACGAGAATGTCTTCAATGCTTTTGGTAGCAATGTTCACCCAGCGGGGATCAGTGGGGAGTTTGAGGCCGAGCATAGGGAGTATTGGGTATTGAGTATTAAGTATTGAGCGGCGGATACCGGTAATCAAGTGAATCCCGTAAGTGCTGATCCTGTTAATCCTTAAATCCGGTCAATCCTGATACAGATTCGCGTTCGGCAATGGCTGCCAGCAGTTCGTCGTACCAGGCCTGGCCGTACTTGCGCACCAGCGGTTCCCTGAGAAACTTGTACAGGGGCACCTGGAGCGACCCGCCCAGGACGCAGGCCGCGTCGCAGATTTGCCAGCGGTGGTAGTTGAGGGCCTCGAACTGGTCGTACTTGGTGACCCGGATGGGGTAGAGGTGGCAGGAGATGGGCTTGCGGTAGCTGATCTTGCCGGCCAGGTACGCCTGTTCAATGGCACACTTGAGCACCCCTTTCGCGTCGTAGGTAGCGTAGGCGCATTCCCGGTTGCCGACAGTGGGCGTGGCAAATTCACCGTCCTCGTCAATTACGTATTTGCCCTGCTCCTCGATGGCTTGCCGGCCGGCCGGCGTGAGGTAGGGCTTTACCGCTTCGAATACTTCCTCCAGCACCGGCAGTTCGGCTTCGTCGAGCGGCGCCCCGGAGTCGCCTTCCGTGCAGCACGCCCCCTTGCACCGCTCCAGGTCGCACACGAACATTTTTTCGGCGATGTCGTCGCTTAAATACGAATTCTGAACAATAATCATGGCAAACGCGAAAAATGGGAATGAGTCCGCAAAGGTAGCAAGAATCAGGAGTATGCGCGTTGAATGTAGAGACGCCATTTATGGCGTCTTCCCCTTCAGAAAGTCACCCCGAAGGTTCACCGAGAAAAGGTTTCACGCAAAGAGCAAAGAAACGCAAGGGGTGCAAAGCAATACGCGTACTCCTTGCGGTCTTTGCGAATTGCTTTGCACCCCTTGCAGTTGGGTTTGTTTCTGGTATTGCACGGTGGAGACGCCGTAATACTGCGCGGTAGAGACGCCATAAATGGCGTCTCTACGTCACATTCTGGCACATGAGCACCAGCGACCGGGCTTCCAGGTTGAATTGCTTGCCGGTGGAATAGGCCTTCTTCTGGTCCGGTTGTCCTTCCCGGTGCGTGTCCACGAGCACCGTCCAGTCGCGTTCCCCTTTCTTGCCGGGCAGCTTAAAGGTGATGGGTTCCCAGTAGCTGTTGATGAGCAGCAGGAGCACGTCGTCTTTGATGCGGTTGCCCCGTTCGTCGTATTCCTCCATGGCCTGCCCGTTGAGCAGCATGCCCAGGCAGCGCACGTGGGCCGTGTTCCACTCGTCTTCGGTCATGTCGGCGCCGTCGGGCCTGATCCAGCGGATGTCGCTGATGCCGCTGCCCTTGATAGGCCGGCCGTGGAAGAACTTGCGGCGGTGCAGGATGGGGTAGTCGTGGCGCAGTTTGATGAGCCGCTGCACGAAGTTAAACTGGGTCGCCTGCTGTTCGGTCCATTCCCAGTTGAACCAGCTGATTTCGTTGTCCTGGCAGTAGGCATTGTTGTTGCCGCCCTGCGTGCGGCCGTATTCGTCGCCCATCACCAGCATGGGCACGCCCTGGCTGAAAAAGAGCGTAGCCAGGAAGTTGCGTTTCTGCTTTTCGCGCAGCGCCAGGATGTCCGGGTCGTCGGTGGGCCCCTCGGCGCCGCAGTTCCAGCTCCGGTTGTGGCTTTCGCCGTCCCGGTTGTCTTCGCCGTTGGCCTCGTTGTGCTTCTCGTTGTAGCTCACCAGGTCTTGCAGCGTAAAGCCGTCGTGGGCCGTCACGAAGTTGATGCTGGCGCCGGGCAGGCGGCCGGTGCGCTGGTAGAGGTCGGAACTGCCCGTGAGGCGGTAGGCCAGTTCGGCCACCTTGCTGTCTTCGCCCCGCCAGAAGTCGCGGACGCAGTCGCGGTAGCGGCCGTTCCACTCGGCCCACAGCACCGGGAAGTTGCCCACCTGGTAGCCGCCCTCACCCACGTCCCAGGGTTCGGCAATGAGTTTGACCTGCGAGATGATCGGGTCCTGGTGAATGGTGTCGAGGAACGTGGACAGTTTGCCCACTTCGTGCAGGCCGCGGGCCAGGGCCGAAGCCAGGTCGAAGCGGAAGCCGTCCACGTGCATTTCGGTGACCCAGTAGCGGAGGCTGTCCATCACCAGTTGCAGGGACCGCGGGTGCAGCATGTTGAGCGTATTGCCCGTGCCGGTGTAGTCGTTGTAGTAGCGCAGCGTGTGGTCGTTGTTGCCGCAGAGGCGGTAATAGGCCCGGTTGTCGATGCCCCGGAAGCAGAGCGTCGGTCCGTAGTGGTTGCCCTCGGCCGTGTGGTTGTACACCACGTCGAGGATCACTTCAATGCCCGCCTTGTGCAGGGTCTTCACCATTGCCTTGAATTCCTTTACCTGTTCGCCGAGCTTGCCCGCGGAAGAATAGGCGCTGTGCGGGGCGAAAAAGCCGATGGAGTTGTAGCCCCAGTAATTGCTCAGCCCCTTGTCCACCAGCGTTTTGTCGTAGATAAACTGGTGAATGGGCATCAGTTCCACGGCCGTGATGCCGAGGGCTTTGAGGTATTCGATGGTTTCGGGCAGGGCAATGGCCGCGTACGTGCCGCGCAGTTCCCGGGGAATGTCGGGGTGGCTGGCCGTAAAGCCCTTCACGTGCATTTCGTAGATGATGGACGTGTGCAGCGGCGTATTGGGCCGTTTGTCGTCGCCCCAGTCGAAGGCCGGGTCAATCACCACCGACTTGGGCATGCCGGCGGCGCTGTCAAGGGCGTCGAAGTGCAGGTCGCGGTTGGGGTCGTCGGAAAGCACCGGGTAGCCGAACATGGCCTCACTCCAGTCGATGCGGCCGCTGATGGCTTTGGCGTACGGGTCATAAAGCAGTTTGTTTTTGTTGAAGCGCAGGCCGATGTTGGGGTCGTAGGGGCCATCCACGCGGTAGCCGTACAGCGTGCCGGGCTTGAGGCCGGGGATGTAGATGTGCCACACGTAGTCGGTCTGTTCCCGGACCTTGATGCGGGCGTATTCGTGTTCGGCGTTGGCCGACTCAAACAGGCACAATTCGACGCCGGTGGCGTTTTCGCTGAACAGGGCAAAGTTTACCCCTTCACCATCCCAGGTGGCGCCCAGCGGGTAAGGCTTGCCGGGCCAGGCTTTGGGGATGACGGGCTTTGCGGCCTTCTTTTCTTTTTCGGGAATATGTACAAGTTCCAGCTCTTCCGCGATTTTTTCGGTAGCGTTTTTCATGGTTGCAGAGTGATCTAAAGCGTAGGGGGAGGCACACAATGGGCCGTTCGCCGGTGGAGACAAACTATAGGCTATACGGCGACGCCAAAAAAAAGTTATTGCCCGGGCGGGTGGTTTTTAAAAGGCAAAAAGCTGATTGGGAGCCAATCAGCCCGGATGCTTCGGGATTTAACGCGTTACTCCGCCGTCAAGGAATGGGCCGGGCTGCGGACAGCGTTTCCCGCCGGCTGCTGTAGCTATATATACAGGATGGTGGTAAAGATCAGACAAGCTCCGCCTGCTTAACAGGGTCAGATAAAAAGATTAACGCATCCTCCCTTGGTGCCTTTTCAAGAAAATTTTAAAAATTTTTTGGGTCGCGTAGGGGCAACGACCCACTTGATGGACTATACCCATACAGGCCGGCAACGATATTAACAACAACGGGTTGTCGGAAAACACGCCTTACGCCACCATCGGGAAAGCGGCGGCCCCGGCCGGCCCCGGCGATGTCGTGTACGGGCTGCCCGGCACCTGCCGCGAAACGGCAGAGACCAAGAAAGACGGGGCTACCTTTTACACTGTCAAGAAAGTGCAATGGGAGTGCGGCACATCCCCTCTCGTTGTCATTCCCGGAGGGAGTCTTTTTAATGTAAGTCAGTCTATGCGGTATTCCTCAAAGATTGCCGGAGGGTATGACCGGGAGGGAGTATTTGTTCGAAGTCCGCATTTATTTTCTTGGCAAAGCATCAGCAGCCGAAACTTTATTCTTTTCCCTTTTTGTGAAACCCCGCCTGCTTAACGGGAAGAGAGGGAAATGTTAACAGATCCCGTCTTTTGTGCCTTTTCAAGAAATATTTTGAAAATTTTCTGGTGTTGCGTAGGGGCAACCCGCCACCAGATGGACTATATCAATAAAGGATTGTTCAAAAACCAGTAGGCAGGCGGACCCGTCCGCAACCGGCCCCATCCGTCATGCCCGCTGTTTAACAGCCCATACTTTCACTAATCACTTAACTAAATACCTATGCACACACTTTTAAACCAGCGACCCGGAAAGGGGCGGGCAGGGGCATTTTTGTCCTTGTTGTGCCTGCTGCTGACCGCCAATGCCTTTGCCACCGACTACTACGTAGCCACCACCGGCAGCGATGCCGCCAACGACGGGCGTTCCGTGGAGTCGCCTTTTGCCACCATTCAAAAAGCAGCGGATCTGGCCGTTGCCGGCGACATTGTGTACGTGCTGGCCGGCACCTACCGCGAACAGGTAGAAATCAAATCCAACGGGGTCACCTTCCGGCCTTACGGCAGCGATGAAGTAACCATCAACGGGGCCGACCTGATGCTGAACTGGACCCCCGTCGCCGGTTCCACCTACCAGACGACCATGGACTGGAACCTGACGCAAACCTGGGGCAGCAACCAGTTATTCCAGGATGGAGAGATGATCAACCTGGCCCGCTGGCCGGACCAGACCTCCACCGACCTGGTGAAGCCTACCAACGGCGTGGCCGAAGACGTGATCGTGGCGCCCAAAAGCGGCGGCAATTACGGAAACTGGGTCGAGATCAAAGACAATGACTTCAATGATCCTGCCGCCCGGTGGGTAGGGGCCAAGATCTGGATCAACCTTTCGCGCCTGGGAAGCGGCCTGGACGGACAAGGCTGGACGGGTACCGTGAAAGCCATCAATGGTACGACCATCCGGGTAGAAGGGGTTTCAGCCCGGCCGTCAAACGAAGCCTGGGGGATGGGCAAGGGCACGGAATATTTCATGTTCGATCCGCTGCCGGCCGCCGTGGAGGCCACCGGGGGCGTGGATGCGTTGCTGGGCCCCGGCGAATGGTGGAAAAACGGCACGACCCTGTACGTGAAAACCCGCAGCGGGGCAGCCCCGGCCAGTGATGCCACGGCCACCGGCAACCTGATCGAGGCCAAAAGAAGATACTTCGCCTTCTGGCCCGCGGCGGGCAACCGCTCCGGCTATACCATCCAGGATTTCAACCTGTTTGGCTGTGCCATTACCACCGACCGAAACGCCATCAGCAGCCGCCGGATCGCCGAGGAAGCACACAACATTACACTCTCCGGCCTTACGGTGAAGTATCCTTCCCACCTGATCAGCATGGCCGGCAACTGGCAGGATGAGCATTACAACTTTACCGGCATTGTCCTCAGCGGCAGAAACAACGTCCTCAAAGACAGCGACATCAGCCTTTCGGCCACCTCGGCGATCAGTTTTTCGGGGGCCAGCAACAAACTGCTCAACAACCGCATCCACGAGACCAACTACATGTGCTCCAACTCAGGAGCGGTGAACACCGGTTTTGTCTGCATGGATTCCGAGATTGCCTACAATAAGATCTGGAATACCACGATGATGGGCATCAACATCAAGTTTTTCAAGGGCAGCAATCCCGAGGTGAAGCATACCGCCCGGGTGCACCACAACGAGATCTTCGACTTCATGCGCAGAAGCCACGACAGCTCCGCCATCGACGTGGTGGGTTCGGATTTGCAGTGGGCCCGTATTGACCACAACATCATTTACAATACCCTGGCCGATGCCCGGGTGGGTACCAGAAAGTACGGCATCTACCTGGATTACGGCGGAGGCGGGGTGAACCGCATCCGGGCAACCGTAGACCACAACGTAGTGTGGGATGTGAATAACCCCATGACCGTCAATACCGGCTGGGACGTCCATATCTTCAACAACGTCTTCATGGCGGTGGTAGACCGGATCGACCACAAAGAGGAGAAAAGCACGGCCTTGACGATCACTTTGAAACTGGGCGAGGCCGTCAATGCGGGTAAAAACATCCGGGTGTACAACAACATCCTCAACGAGGCGCCTTACCTGTCGCAGGGACCTAACCCTTTTATCTCCATCCTCAATAATATTACCGACGCCCGGGGAGAGAAACTCGCAGCGCTTTTCGTGGATGCGACCAACCAGGTCATGTCGGCGCGTGATTACCGCCTGAAACCGACCGCTGCGGAAGCCATTGACAAGGGGGTTGCCGTAGAGGAGTTTACCCAAAACTACCCGCAGGACGAAGAGGTTCAAGGCGTTACCGACCTGGGTGCCTACGAGTGGGGAACCTTCCTGACGGGTCCCGACACCGAGGCGCCTTCCGTGCCTGCCGTAGACAAATTCGTGGTTTCCGAAAAGGGCGCCGGCAGTTTTCGCCTGACATGGGAATCTTCTACGGACAATGTGGGCGTGGCTTTCTACGAAGTATACGCCAACGGCAGGTTGTTCAAACAAACGGGTGACACCACCCTCGTCATTGATGGATTGACGCTTTCCACCACGTACCACGTCGCGGTGATGGCCATTGACGGCAGCGGCAACCGTTCCGAACTTAGCAGCGCCCTGGAAGTGAAGACCATCCTGAACAATAGCACGATCTCCCAGACGACTGCGGCGCCGGTCATTGACGGCACCAAAGAAGCGGCCTGGGGCGAAACGCTGCCGGTTGCCAACGTCCTCAGCACGGCCCCTGCTTCGGCGGCCGATGCGAGTGGCAGCTGGACTTCCCTGTGGGATGCCAACAACCTGTACATCTACATCGATGCAAACGACGATGAGAATGTAATGGACTCGGGCAGTGGCTGGTGGGAAGACGACCACATTGAATTATACATTGATGCCGACGGCAGCCGGCCCAATGGGTACACGAACATGCAATTCCAGTACGCGGTGCGGAGAGGGTCCAACGTGATCATCGACGCCAAACCGTGGTTTAACCGCAGCATCGCCAACATCCAGGTTTCCAACGTGGAAAAACCGAACGGGGAAGGGTACGCAGTGGAAATAAAAATCCCGTTTGCCAACCTGGGCGTTGCGGCGGAGGCCTACAAATTCGTCGGCATCGACGTGCAAATCGGTGATGACGACAACGGGGGCTCGGAAGACACGCGGTTGGGCTGGTTCTCCACCATCAACAACGTGCACCAGAACCCCTCCCTGATGGCCCTTGCCCAGTTGGTTGAAGCAGGCAAGACCGATGACATCAAGCCTACCGTGCCGACCGGTGTAACGGCAACCGCGGTTACGCCCAATGGGTTTACGGTTTCCTGGACTGCCTCCGCCGATAACTTCGCCGTACTTTCTTACGAGGTGTTCGTGAACGGCAACCTGGCGGCTACCCCGACCGGCACCAGCCTGACCTTGCAGGAGTTGACCGAGGGCACTGCCTATGCCGTGCAGGTAAAAGCCAAAGACCGTTTCGGCAACCTGTCCGATCCCAGTTCAGTACTGAATGTAACCACCCCGACCCGGGATTCGGGCGTCAAATACGAGGCAGAACTGGCGGCATTGACTGCCGGAACCATGGTGATTACGGGTGCGGAAAGTGGTTTCTCGGGAACGGGTTACGTAACGCAGAGCCCTACCATCGGCGCCGCCATTACCTTTACGGTAACTGTACCCAAGGCAGGCACCTACCCGGTATCACTCCGGTACAGCGGCAACAGCCGTTTTGTGCCCTACGTGAACGGAACGGCGCTGACTGAAATCCGTCTGCCGGGCACCCCTACGCCCAATGACTGGACTGATTTTACGGTAGGGATGACCCTGAAAGCCGGTGCCAACGCCATTGTGTACCGGTACGAATCGGGCGATAATTTCAGACGGGCCAACCTGGATTACATCCTCGTGTATCCTGCACCCGGCGCGGACTCCGAGGCGCCCACCGTGCCGGCGGACGTAACGGCGTCCAATATCACGCATACGGGTTTCACCCTGAGCTGGACCGCCGCTACCGACGACAGCGGCGTTGCCCCGGGTTACGAGGTGTACCAGGATGGCGTTTTGGTGGGCACCACCACCGCCACCACGTACGATGTTGCCGTGCTGCCGGGTACATATGCCCTGACGGTGAAGGCGGTGGATGCCGCGGGCAATCAATCCGACGCCAGCGACAATACGCCGGTAACCACGGTGCTGAGAGGCGTCGTAACGCGGGAGTTGTGGACCAATGTTGCGGGTTCGTCGGTTTCCGATATTCCGGTAAACACCAAGCCCGCCAGTGCCACGGCCATTTTCAGCCTGGAAGACCCAACCCTAAGCTCTACGCTGCCTGAACACAATAATTTCGGCCAGCGCATCCGCGGGTACATCATCCCCTCCGCCACGGCCACGTATTACTTCTACATTGCCGCCGACAACTCCGGTGAATTCTGGCTGAGTACGGATGAACAGCCGGCCAACAAAGGGACGGCTCCGGTTATCCAGGTTAAGAATACCAAGGCGCGGGAGTGGGACAAGGAGTTGAGAGGTCAGAAGTCGGCCGGAATCGCGCTGGCTGCCGGGAAGAAGTACTACTTTGAGGCGCTGATGAAAGAGTTCGATGGGGGCAACAACTTGTCCATCGGCTGGACCACCGATGCCCGGAACAAAGGCATCACCGTGATCGGCGGCGATCACATCGAAGCGTACGTTCCGTCCGTCCCCGTGGTTTGGATGATGGTAAGTCCCAAAGGGGCTGGTCTGACAACGGGAGAGACCAAGCAAATGGAGGCCACCATTTACCCGGGCAATGCGACCGATCAAGCCATTACCTGGACCTCCAGCAATACGGCGGTAGTCACGGTTGACAATACGGGTCTGGTAAAAGGCGTAGGACTTGGGTCGGCCACCGTCACGGCTTCCATCGAGAACGGCAAATTTACGGCTGCTGCCGAATTCTCAGTCGAGCCGCCGACGGTAAAAGGGGTGGTGGTGCAGGAGATCTGGCGGTGGATCGGCGACGGCAGAAGTGTTGCTGACATTCCGCTCACCAGAACGCCCTCCGAGATCCGTGAAGTGACCAGCATCGAAGATCCGTCTCCCAGCGGTGCCGGCGGCATCCACAATACCTACGGTCAGCGAATCCGGGGGTACATCATCCCTTCTGCGACGGCCACGTACTACTTCTACATTGCTTCCGATGATCACGGGCAGTTCTGGCTGAGCAGCGACTATAACCCGGCCAACAAGGGAACGGCTCCGGTTGCGCACGTGACCAGCAACAACGCTCCCCTGTTCAACAATGGCGGAACCGGCCAGCGGGAATGGCAAAATGCCGCCCATGCGGCTACGCAGAAGTCGGCCGGAAAACTGTTGATTGCCGGCAAGAAGTACTACTTCGAGGCCCTGATGAAACAACGCTATGGTTTCAATCACCTGGCGATCGGCTGGACGACGGCAACGAACAATACCAGCATTACCGTGATCGGTGGCGACAACATCGGTAAGTACCTGGGTGAAGGATGCGTCAGTTGCCGCACCGGGGCCGGGGCGGAAAGCAAAGGGCAAACCGAGTCCCTGGGCCTGAATCTGCGTCCCAACCCGGCGGATCGCCAGGTGACCATTGACCTGACCGCTTTTGCCGGAGAATCCGCCGTGCAGGTGAAGATGACCGATATGAACGGAAAGCTTTTCGTGAGCCAGCAGGTTGAACTCACCGATGGGCAGAAGCAGGTAACCGTACCGGTAAGCCACCTGTCCAAAGGGTTGTTCGTGGTGACTGTACAGGGCGGCAAAACGGCCAAGACGGCTAAGCTGGTCATTACCAGGTAAGCTGCGGGGTTGAATACCCAGATCGAATACAAATACATGCCAGACAGCCTGACGCTCCCATAGCGTCAGGCTGTTTACCCCAAAGTCTCCTGCCACGGCCACCCGGAAAAGGCCAATCCAAGCGTGTGGTACCATCAGCAGTGCCCTGATTCTTTTTACTACGCTTCCCCGCACGCTGCAAGTCAATTCTTTTAGTGCTTTCTCAAAAAGTCTCCCAAAGCCGTCAGTGAGACACTGACGCCTTCTGAGAAGCTGTTTTAAAACCGGAAGGGGGGTAAAAAAGGAAGTACTCAAAGTGGATAAGTTTGTAGCGCGAACAAACAGACAAATCCCCAATGAGTACTACTCAAAAGAACCCAAAAAGGAGGAAATATCCAAGCGACATCAGCGAGAATGGCTGGCAGAAGTTGAAACCGCATCTGCCTGAGTCAAAGTCGGGCCCAGGCAAGGCAGGTCGCCAAAGCGTAGCATTAAGAGGAGTCATCAACGGGATCATGTATGTAGTCAAAACGGGTTGTAGCTGGCGAAGTATGCCCCATGACTTGCCCCACTGGTCGACTGTATACGGCTACTTCAATAAGTGGAGTAAAAGCGGTTTATGGCAAATGATTCATGTGTTGTTAGTCAAGAAAGTGCGCCGGCAGATGAAAAGAGCGCCTCTCCCAAGCGCTGCTTGTCTGGATTCCCAAAGTGTGAAGACGACTGCTTGCGGGGGAGAGCACCGCGGTTTTGATGCCGGTAAGCGCATTAAGGGCAGAAAACGTTTTATTCTCACTGACTCGCAAGGGCTACTGCTAGCTGTTTGGATTTGCGCCGCCAGTATATCCGAAAAGAAGGGCGCCATGCAACTACTGCGTTATATCAAGTACAACCTGCATCTAAGCCAACTCTGTGAGCAGATTAAGTTAGTATGGGTAGACGGAGGCTACCGGGGAGATGACTTGCTCAAGTACGTCAAAAAGTTATGGAACTGGACTTGGCAGGTCGTCTTGCGAAACGATGAGCAGAAGGGCTTTGTGCTACTGCCCCGAAGATGGGTCGTTGAACGCACTTTCGCTTGGCTGCTTAACGCTAGACGCTTGAACAAAGACTACGAAAAGAACCGAAGAAATAGCCAGTCGATGGTTTACCTGGCTATGATTCCGATTTTACTAAACCGCCTCAACTAAATTTAAAACAGCTTCTGAGAAAGTCCTGCCTCTTTTCAGTGCGCTGTCCGTTTTAGTGCCCTTTCCGTCCCATGTTGGGTGCCCGTTCCTCGTGTTTTCACGCGAGTAGGGGAGGCTTTGCGCCGTTCATTTTTCATCAACCAACACCTCCCGGTACGCCTGCCCGCCGCAGATACCCCTATTGGCCGACCTGGTGCCGGTGAGGGCAAATCGCTGGCGTAGCTACGCGCCTGGTGGAGTTGCCAGGGGCAGGGTCGGGTTTGAGAACCCGACCCCACGGGGATACGGGGCTAAGTCTACTTCGATGAGCCCACTACGGGGATACGCCTCTTGATGCCCATTTTGTTTGTGTCCCAATCGTAGCTCCCGTGGAGAGGGGACGGGGGTGAGGTTTTTAAACCGCTGCCGGGCGCCTTTCCCAATTATAAGCCGCAGCCAGTGGCCGCTGCCGCCGGCCAGTCCGCGACCGGTCCCGGCCGGTACGCCGTCGGCTCCTCAGGCGGTCAACGCATCAACGATCATTTTTTTCAATCCCTTAACCCAATACAATCCCTTAACCCCAATTCCTATGCACACATTTTTAAACCGTCCAAACAGCACGAACCACCGCTGCAACGTACCGGCAAGCGGGGCTCACCTGGCCGCAAAATTTTCAGGTTACAAAAAGCTTTCTCTACTGCTGGTCTTGCTGGCCGGCACTTTTTGGGCGAAAGCGCAAACGTTTCCAACGGCTGCCAGCGACCAGTTTCCTTTTAAGATCGTAACGCAGGCGCCGCTAAGCGCTTCCTGCACGACGCCACCGGCGGATTCACTGCGGCGGACCGGAATGATTGACGTCACCAAGCCGCCGTATAATGCCGACAAAACCGGGCAAACGGATGCTACCCAGGCCTTTAGGGCTGCGCTTGCCAAAAAGCAAAGTTTTATATACATCCCCAACGGTACCTACCTCATCAGCGACAGCGTAGGATTCAGCCCGCTGTGGGCTACGGCGCCCAACGGCCTCAGGGGGTACGGGGGTGATTACCTTCAGATGTGGGGAGAGAGCCGCAACGGGGTCATTCTGAAACTCAAGGACAATGCGCCCGGATTCAATGATCCCGCCAGGCCCAAGGCTTTTTTCAATACGGGCGGGGGCAGTCCCGACCGGTTCAACAACTCGATCTGGAACGTAACTTTTGAGATTGGCACCGGAAACCCCGGCGCCATCGGCCTTCGCCATTACCTCAACAATTCGGGCGGCTTGTACAATGTGACCATCCGTACCCGCGGACAAGGTAAAATAGGGCTCGACAAAAGCTACAACCGGGCCAACGGTCCCAGCCTCACCAAAGACGTGTTGATCGAAGGGTTCGAGACCGGCATCAAAACGGATTATTCGGTAGAGAGCGAAGTGTACGAATACGTTACCCTCCGGAACCAGACGCAGTACGGCTTTTACAATGCCAGGCAGGTATTGTCGATCCGGGGCCTGAAGGTAGAAAATTGCGCCGGGCCGGCTTTGTACAACGGGGCCGGCTTCATAAACCTGCTTGACGGCAACCTGGCCGGAACCGGAACCGCCGCCATCGTAAACGGCGACAAAGGCAAACTGGTGGTTCGCAACCTCTCCACCTCCGGGTACACCCAGGCCATCAGCGACCCGCAGAAGCCCCTGACCCAAACCAGTCTGGGCGGCTTGTATCTTTCTGATCCGGGCATCGGCACCGACGGCAACCCGAACAACAACGTAACGACCTTGAATCTGCCCGTAAAGGAAACCCCCGTGGTACCCTGGGACGATCCTGCCACCTGGGTTGATCCGGCTGATTTTGGTGCCACCGCCAATGGGGTTTGCAACATAACCGTAGCTTGTCTGCCGTGCGACGATGACTCCGACGCCATTCAGCGGGCCATTGATGCCACCCAGGCGGGAGGGTCCAGGGCAGGTGCCACCACTTTGTTCCTCAGCGGCGACTATCGCATCTATAAAACGCTACGCCTCCGGGGCAGTATCCGCCGGGTGATTGGTCCGGCCTCCAACACGCTGGGCACCCCTGCAAATGGCCAAAACTGGGACGGCACGCCGGTTGGAACCACCTGGATCGTAGAAGCCGGTACGCACCCGGTCGTAGAGTTTCAGAACATCAACGGCGGGTGGCCTAGTCATCAGGTGCCCTACCTGGAGAGCAGCAGCGGGAGAACCATCGTCATCAAAAACGCGCAGATCGGGCCTTCCATCAACATCACCAACGGGGAGGTATTCATCGAAAGCAGCGCCATCGGCAGACTGACCTTCACGAATGCCAAGGTATGGGCAAGGCAGCTCGATCCGGAATCCAATACGCACGCCAAGCTCACCCTGGACGGTACTACCTACTGGGGCCTGGGTTTGAAAACCGAAAAAGCAAATACCATCATTCTGGCCAAAAACCAGTCTAAAGTAGAGCAGTTCGGCGGCTACATTTACACCACCGACCAGGTAGATGCGGCAACCCCCATGCTGCGGATTGAGAATTCGGAAATCTCGATCAGCATGTACGAATACCTGGGCAAGTATGCCTACAGTAAACCCTACATGATCCTGGTGTCTGATCTGAAAGGAAGTGCGACGGTGACCGTGAACCGGGGGGGAACCATTACCGCGCCTACCTACCCGGCCGCCTGGAGCCAGTGTAATGACGGCACGACCGATTGTACGGACGGAAAGATTGGCAGCAGCTATACTTTGTACCGGAATACCCCTTCCCATGCATCAGACATCACGTTGCGTACGGCCGATAATCCTTCGGGCACCGTGGCCGGCCTGAACTACCGCTACTACGAAGGCAACTGGAGCAGTTTGCCCAACTTCGATGCTTTGACGGCAGCCGAGGGAGGCACCGTTTCCAACTTTGATTTAACGCCGAAGAACCGACCCGACAACTTTGGCTTCAGGTTTACCGGTTACGTCAATGTGCCTTCGGATGGCATCTATACGTTCTACACCGCTTCCGACGACGGCAGCAAGCTTTACATCGGCAGCACCGAAGTGGTCAACAACGATGGTTTGCACGGCTCCCGGGAAAGAAGCGGCACGATTGGCCTGAAAGCCGGCAAGCATGCCATTACGGTTACCTTCTTCGAGGCCACGGTAGGAGAGGTGCTGACGGTAAGCTACAGCAGTGCTGCGATAGCCAAACAGCTCATTCCCGCCTCGGCATTGTCGCGCAGCACTACGTCTGCCTTCATCAGCAGCGAAAAAGCAAAGGGGGAAAAAGGGGTGCTGTATCCGAATCCGGTTGCCAATGGCCGGTTCACGGTAGGACTGAATGCCGCCGGTAAGGATACGAAAGTCGCAGTCACCCTTACCGACGTGATCGGACGAATCGTGTACAGAACGAATTTCGTAAGCAACGGAAACAGCCAGGAGCTGAGAATAGGCAAGTTGAAGCCCGGCATTTACACGATCCGGATGAATGGCCCCCACACGGACTTCCATTCAAAAGTCGTGGTAGAGTAAAGCGTTGATGCGTTGACCAAATGAAAGGGTGTCTCACAAGGACACCCTTTTTGTGTCCCCCGCTTTACAACCTATGGCGGAACCAGACACCATAAGATTGCGGTGTATTCAAGCCCTCAAGGCGTTCGGAAGCCATAAGGCGCTAGTTTGTTGCCTGCTCACGGGCCTCTGTGATCGCCTCAATGATATCTCCTACAACGTAAGCGGGCTCTTTTTTTGCAATAGACAAATTGATATCGCTGTGGGGGTGAGTAAGACCGATCCGATGAGCGACTTCGTGCGCAATCGTGCCGGAAAGACTGGTTGCAGAACGGCCTTTTAACGGTGCTCTGTTGATCCTGATGGGCCCTGTTAGTGTCCCATCATACGCTAAGTTGCCATAGCGAAGGTATTTCCACCAGCCTGCGATTCCTCCGTAGGTGTCAACATACTTGCCGTTTATTTCACTTCTCATGCTGGTGACCACATCATGGGTCGTAACATTCTTCCAGGCATCAACGTGGGCGCCGGTTCCAATCTTATTGCGTATATGATCTTCGAGTTGTGTTTCAAACTCTTTGGAATAAATAGCCTGTATCGTTAGCTCAACCGCCTTGGTAAAATCGTTTTGCTTGTAGCAGGGGAATTGTGACTTGCCGAAAGTGATGCCCTCAGCAGTGGACTTGATGGGCCCGACGTCACATATTTTCACGCATGATGAAAAAGCCATGCTGACGATTACGGCCAGGAGGGGTGCAGGATGTTTCATTGTTGTTTGGTATTTTTTAAATCAGTACGGAAGCACTACGCAGCATATCGCCAAGCGCTGTATTACCCATTGAATTTACGCCCGGTTTTTATGAAACCCGCAGGTGCATGCCAGACAAAACCCCCGCCACCGCTGATTCCAGATTTGGCTTGGGAGTCTCTTCATTGACATTATTCAAAGACACTATAGCAATATCGGATGAATTGTGTAATATAGTGGGGTAATAAATATAGTTAACCGGCAATTGCCCCAAGCGCAACGGCCCCTTACCCTGATTGGACTGGTTACCCATGCGCCTGGGCAGAACCCCATTGAAGACGCGTGGCTCGATGGCAAGACCCAAATCAGAAAACAGGCCGGGCTCAAAACCTTTGCCCAGGTGAAGGCCCTTTTTGTTTATACTGTTACCGCTAATATCTAAAGTTGCGAGAAAATCATTGCCGATAATATCTGCAATCAGGAGAAATTAATTACCACTAATACCCGCAGATGCGAGAAATTTAAGTGGTATTTCCCCGGATATAACTCATTCCATACTGCTATATTCACCCTTCCCGACCTGACATTACTACTTTTGTATATTTTTTTTCGACTAAATCCATTTATTCACCTTACTTAAAACAGGCATGGCTATGCTCAAGAACTACGTTACGTTCGCCCTGAGAGTGCTGGTTAAGAACAAATTTTATTCTTTCATCAATATAGTAGGATTAGCAGCCGGGATCGCCTGTAGCCTTATTATTCTGCTGTATTTGCAGGACGACCTGACTTACGACAAGCACCACCTTAAGCACGAACGCATTTACCGGCTCGCTTCCCTGTTCAACGTTGCGGGCAAAGACGACCGTTTTGCCTTTACCTCATTGGAGCTTGGCCCGATGTTGCAGGAAGAATACCCCGGTGAAATTGAAAAAGTAGTGCGGTTCCGGCGCACTAACCAAAAAATGCTGATCCAGTTTGGCGATCGGCAATTTTATGAAGAGCACATTTTGTTTGCCGATTCCAGCGTATTTGATGTGTTTACCCACGAATTCGTTCAGGGTGATCCCAAAACCAGTTTACGGGATATAAACAGCATCGTCATTACTGAAAAACTGGCTAAGCGGTATTTCGGCGATGCCGACCCCCTGGGCAAAATGTTTGAGTCGAATGGACAGTTGGTAAAAGTAACAGGGGTGATGAAGAATCTACCCAGCAATTCCCACCTGACTTATGATGCGCTGGTTTCCTATTCCACCCTGGTGCAGGGGAAGCCTAACCCCGAGCAACGACGTAACCAACTCTGGAACATCAGCGACTATACGTACATTCTCCTCCCGCCCCATCGTTCGGTAGCCACCCTGGAGAAAAAGTTTCCGGCCTTTTACGAGAAGTACATGTCGGCAATCGGCAAGCAGACCGGCGGCAAGTTCAACGCCGGCTTTGAGCCCCTGGCCAGCCTCCACTTTAGCAATGCCAACCTGGAGTACGACCTTCCGTTGGGCAACCGTTCGTACATGTATGCCTTCTCAGCCATCGGTATTTTTATTCTGATGCTGGCAGCCATCAACTACATGAACCTGGAGACCGCTCGCTCGGCCAGCCGCTCCAAGGAAGTAGGCATGCGTAAAGTGTTGGGAACGACCAAACAGCAGCTGATTTCCAAGTTTCTGGGCGAATCCGTTTTCCTGGCTTTTCTTTCCCTGATCCTGGCCTTGTTGATTGTCCTGTTTATTCTCAAACTCACCCCTTTCAACGAATTAATCCAAAAGAACCTGAGCCTGAATTTCCTGCATAATCCCTTGCTGCTGTTCGGTTCCTTGGGCATTACCTTGCTGATCGGCCTCCTGTCGGGTTTTTACCCGGCCTTCTACCTTTCGGCAATCACAACCATTGGCGCCCTGAAGGGAGTTGTAAAGACCGGTACGTCGGGGTTGATGTTGCGGAAAGTACTGGTAGCCTTCCAGTTCACAATTTCCATTGGTATTCTCATTTGTACGCTGTTGATGTACCAGCAGATTGACTTCCTGCGCAACAAGGATTTAGGCTTCTACAAGGAGAATGTGCTGTTGATTGACATTCAGGACTCGCTGGTGGGGAACCACATCAACTACATCAGAAGTGAACTGTTGAAAAACCCGAACATTGTGGCCGCCACCACGGCCAACATGATTCCGGGCGAAGGGCTGGGCAAGACTTTGATGCGGGTAGAAGGCAAGAACGGAATGGAAAGCGCTACGTTTAATCTGATGTTTGTGGGGGAAGATTATCTGAAGACGATGGGCATGAAACTGACGGATGGCCGGGATTTTGATAAGGCACGCCCCACCGACCTGACTTCGGGCATTATCATCAACGAAGCGGCAGCCAGACACTTGGGCTGGGACAAGCCACTCAACAAAAAAATGACATTCGACGACCCGAACATGCCGGAATTGCGGGTGATTGGTGTGGTCAAGGATTTCAATACGCACTCCCTGCGGGAGCCTATTGCCCCTATGGTAATGGTGCGAAACCCACGCAACGGGGGCACCTTGCATCTTCGCATGAGCGGCCAGAACCTGCCCGAAACGATGGAATTCGTTCAGAAAAAGTGGTCAGACTCTGGTTCCAGACTGCCATTCCAATACCGTTTCCTCGACGAATCGTTCAATAAACTTTATGCTTCCGATGAGAGGCAGAGCAGACTGATTGGGGTGCTGGCTTATATCTGTGCCTTCATTTCCGGTCTGGGTTTGTTGGGATTGTCATCCTTTACGGTCTCCCAACGCACCAGGGAAATCGGGATTCGCAAAGCACTGGGTGCTTCGGTGAGCCAGATTGTTTACCTGATGTTCAAGAATGTGATGGTACTGGTGCTTATTGCCGGAGTAGTAGCATCGCCGCTGGCGTATTACCTGATTCAAAAATGGTTGGGAAACTTTGCCTATCAGACCAGCATCAACCCGCTGATTTTCGTCTTGTCAGGGGTGCTGGCCTTGCTTTTCGCCTTTCTGACGATCAGTTTTCATTCCATCCGGGCCGCGCACGCCAACCTGGTCAACTCCCTTAAATACGAATAAAAAATCTAAGACTTTTGTAGAATAAAATAACAGACATAATCATTTCTTAATCTAACGGATTTTGCAGGTTATGATAAGATGACCATGATTGCAGGTAAATCTTTCGGAAGATGAAATGACCAGACAATTTATTTTTCAGGCATTTGAACAACGCTCCGTTTTCCAGCGTTTGCGCTAATCTTCACAAGCTTTGATGTGGTCAGAAGGACTGGTTATCCAGTAAAGGCATGAGCAAGCAGATCAGGCACGGACGGCTCTGAGGGCAGCACTGCCTCTCCCGGGACCAACGCCGGCAAGCACTTGCCGATATCCTAACTGGTTTTGGCACTGCTTTTACAGGGTGTCCTTGAAAATAGGGGCGGTATCACATTTAGTAGATACTGCCTCTATTGCCTGAATAGCAGTAGAGCGCATTTTTATAGAATAAGTGCAAATTGAGCGTCCGCTTTATTGCCCGTATAAACGGGAAAGCTATTGCATTTGCAAACGGGTCGGATCAGTCGGGCTATGCCATATCTTCAGGATGGGGCATAGCTACCCCTGCGCGTCTGTGCATTTTACGTAGGAATGCAATACGTAAAGCAGGGATTTAGGGCCGATTGGTTCAAAAAGGACGGCCCGGGCCTTGTGGATAAGGACTTGTGCCTGTTTTTGCGTTCCAATAACAGGCACAGGCTGAGGGTTGGCCCGACGCGTTTTCCTGGAAATATACCAAGTTGGTCAAACTGGTTTTTTTTGCATACTTTTAATGATTTCTGTTAAACATTTCAATAAAATACCCTGAGAATTGAGCACTTCTGCCGTCTTCGGGATTATCTTTTATGCCCAGAATTATGTAACTGCTTGTTATTCTGCCTTTTATCCTTTTTCAAAAACACCCGGTACAACAATTCCTTTTTGAATCGATATTCCTTAACGCAATGGCTATTGTTATTTCGATAGTCTTTGTTATATTGCTTATGCCATCCTTCAGCGAGTTAACGGGCAGCGAACCGGATTACTTATTATTTAAGCAAAGCTCACACTGAATCCGGATTGGTATATTAATAATTGGTGACGCTTTGCTTTCAGGAATTTATCCTGCTTTTGTCTTATCCTCTTACAAATCTGCAGAAGTCCTTAAAAGCAGATTTAAAAAAACGGGTTCGGGTGTGCTCCTTCTCAAAGATATGGTGGTCGTGCAGTTTATTTCTTCAATCACGTTAATTACCGGAATATTTACTGTCTACCGACAAATACGTTCTATGCGGGGCCAGGAACCGGGCGTATATAAACCCAATCCCGGTACTACAATCTCCAAATGTCGCTGATTCGGCATGCCAGCAAAAAGCGGATCAAAAAGAGTATTCAATCCAAAACTTGGTTAATCGTGGGAAGGATACAATAATCAAATTAAAGACCAATGGAACAATCTATTACTAACCCGGGCGCTGTTACACAGCAGATTTATAGTGATTACACTGAACAAGATCACGAGACCTGGAGAATGTTGATGGAGAAACAAGCTGAGTTGGATACCAACCGAATTGCAAAAGTCTATGCAGATGGTCTTAAAAAGTTAAAAATCAGCAGCACCAGCATTCCGAAGATAACTGAGGTGAGCGATATTCTGACCGACGTTACGGGTTGGCGTTTGGTTCCGGTTACTGGTGTATTGCCTGCGAAAGATTTCTTCGTCATGCTGGTTAATCAGGAGTATCCGGTTACAGTTTCCATCAGGAGAAGAGATGAAGTAGATTTCAGCGAACAGCCGGATATATTCGGTGACATTGTCGGGCATCTGCCTATGTTGACCAATGAGCTTTTCGTCAAGTTCTTGACAAATGTCAGCATTATTGCCATCAAATATGCCAAGAACGAAAGAGCCGTTGAATTTTTAGGGAGGCTTTACTGGTACACCCATAAAATGGGTTTGCTCACGGAGCATAACCAATACAAACCGTATGGTGGAGCCGTACTTACTTCTTCTGAAGAAATCAAAAATGTAAGCAGCAAAAAAGCGAGTATCCATACATTTGATATTAACCACATTTTCGATACCGATTACCATCCCTGCGGACTTCAGACTGAATATTTCAGCATCAATTCATTTGAAGCATTATCGGAGAGTTCAGCGTTGATTGAAGAGAAACTGATAAACCGATTGTCGATTACGGAGCCTGACAAGGTTCTCAGAAGCTTTTCAATAAATAATAATCTGGGAGTCCGTTTCAACAATGTTATTGGCTTTTTAAATGATACGCACTTTAAATATCCAGAGGCTATTTCTTTCGTTGCGGGGCAGCCGGATGAGCAATTCTTTGATGTAGAGCAGCATATTTCAAAGTTCAACACCTATGTAAATTATAGATCCAATGTTACTGGTCAGTCCAGGTTAAACACGGTCAATCACATCGGGCAGTATAATAAAACGAATGGGATCATCAATGATATCCTGGTAAAGTATCTGCGGAATGATGAGAACATCGATGTAAAGGCGGGCGATATCATTGTGACTGCGGGGGCTCAGGAGGCTTTTTCCACAATCGTTTCTACAATTTGTAATAGGGATGAGGATCTTATCTTAATGGAAGATCCCAGTTACATTGGACTCAGTTCCTTTGCAAAAGTATTTGGTTATCAGATAGAAGGGGTTCACCTGGATGAGAATGGAATTGATTTGGAACAGCTTGAATTCAAACTGGTGAAAGCCCGGCAAGCAAAGAAAACAGTGAAGCTGGTATACGTTATTCCCGATTACCAGAACCCTACAGGAGCTTGTATGCCGATTGAAAGCCGGCTGAAGCTGTTGGAAATGGCAGACAAGTACAACTTCCTGATTGTTGAAGATAGTGTCTACAACAGTTTTTCCTATCTCCAAAATAAGAATCCCACCCTGAAATCTCTGGATAAGCATAACCGGGTAATTTTTGTAGGATCATTTTCAAAATCCCTTTTTCCCGGCTTGAGAATCGGATTGATGGTTGCCAATCAGACTTTCGAAAATGAACGGGGAGAAATAGTTCCTTTGGTAAATGAAATGAGTAAAGTTAAAGCACAGCTTTCGAATCATACGTCAACAGTAAGTCAAGCTATTATAGGAGGGATTTTGATTGATAACGATTACAGCTTACAAAAATACAATGAGCCTAAACACCGGAGTTACAAGAAGAAAAATGAGGCCACATTAGCGGCTTTGGAAGAAAAGATAGGCAAATATAGAAACACATGGTCGGGGGGTATCAGGTGGACAAAGCCACGCGGGGGCTTTTTTATCAAAATAACCGTGCCGTTTGAGGTAGATCACGATGCAGTTGCTGAAGGTGCTGAGAAGTTTGGAATTCTATTTATTCCAATGCGCTTTTTTTATCTTAAGGAAGGTGGCGAACGGGAAATCAGACTTACTTTTTCAAATCTGTCGTTGGAGAAAATCTCCGAAGGTATTGGCAAGCTGGCGGATTACTTGAGGTATAAGGCCCTGATCCGGCAAAATTAATCACTACCAGATCGTTTCTATCCCTAAATTAAGTTCAGTATATCTCGCCGTCCAAACCGGTTGATAGACTGTCGGTGTACTCATTATAGTATAATGTTTTTTAAAGCATTTGTTTTTGATATGAATAAATTAAACATAAATCAGCAAGAAATTTATTTTGATCAGATACTGGATTCCAAGAATCCTCACTATAATATAGGTACCTATGTTGTAATCAATGGTGACTTGGACGTCGAATTATTCAAAGAGTCAGTTAAAAGTTCGAAAAACGTATTCGATGTATTCAAGTACAAGAGCTTTTCGACAAATGCCCCATTTGTCCATGTACAGCAGCCGGATTCGGACATTCAAATCACCCAACTAGATTTCACAAGCGGGCAATGGTCGGAAGGGCTGGTTAAAGAATGGCTGCGGGAAAGGATCAATACGCCTTTCGATATTTATGCCGGGCGGTTATATGATTTTGTATTAATCAAAATCACGGATGATGAATATTGGTTCTATGTGGGGTGTCATCATTTGTTCTCGGACGGCTATGGCGTTCCC
Organism: uncultured Sphingobacteriales bacterium; assembly: GCA_963844325.1. GTDB lineage: Bacteria > Bacteroidota > Bacteroidia > Cytophagales > 172606-1 > CADCTQ01. Next base: position 13,059 of record CAWJNV010000003.1, on the reverse strand, counting down.
TATGTGTTCTTGGCGTACGTTTTTGACAAATATCATGCTTTAAGGACGGGAGCAAAAAAGGAATTCAAGTACCCTTCCTATCTGGAGCTAACCGAGAAGTCGGATGAATATCTGGATTCGAAATTTTATCAATCTGATAAAGAATACTGGAAACAGAGATTTGCCCAATCCCAGGATTCTATTCTTCTAAAGAAAACAAAGACTGTTTCATTGAAAACTGACTCGGTCCAATTCGTTTTCAGTTCAGAAGACCAGCAAAAACTAAGGTCGTTTTGTGCGAACCATGCGGTTAGTTTACAAGATTTTTTAATCGCCATCCTGGCTGTGTACTATAACCAGGCGAATGGCCAGCAATATTTCGATTTTAGCTTACCCGTTCACAACAGGACCAGCCGTAAGGAAAGAATGACTTTGGGTCTGTTTTCTAAACTCATCCCTTGTCGTATAAAATTGGAAAGTTGCAGCCTTAAAGAGCTGTTTGATGATATTAAGACGAATCAACGTCAAGACTATCGTCATAAACAATTTCCGGTGAGCCATTTCAATGCTATGCTTCTCTCCGAAGGTAGCAACTCATCTAAACCTTTCGATATCAGTGTAAACTACCGATATTTCAGACTGGATACGGATGAATCTGAACTCCAGTTAAAAGGCTTTAAAAATGACGCTGCATATTCCAGGACTCCGATAGAATTTAGCTTTTGTGATTTTGCGGAGAAAGGTCAGGAGGATTTATTTTTAGAAATTACTTTCCGTGAGGATTATTTCACTAAGGCAGAAGTAGAACTGTTAGGTCAACGATTGTTGAAAATTATTGATCAGTTTTACGCTGCTGTCAATGATGATATAAGCCTTATTGATATTTTAACCGATAATGAGAAACATCAACTGCTGGTTACATTCAATGATACAGCCGTAGCTTATCCGAAAGAGAAGACAATCGTAGACTTGTTCGAAGAACAGGCCGCCAGGACGCCGGATCAGGTAGCGGTGGTATTCGAGGATACCCAACTTACCTACCAGCAGCTTGATGAAAAGTCTAATCAACTGGCTCATTACCTGAGAGAGAACTATCACATCCAGCCCGATGATCTGGTAGGCATCAACCAGGAGCGCAGTGAGTGGATGCTGGTCTCCATCCTGGGGGTGCTGAAAGCAGGAGGGGCCTACGTTCCCGTCGATCGCGAGTATCCGCAGGAAAGAATCAACTACATTCAAGCCGATACGCACGCCAAGGTATGGCTGGACGAAACAGAGCTAAACAAGTTCAAAGCAAGCCGGCAGCGTTATTCCAAACAAGCGCTGACTGGCAGGGCCAAAGCAGACAACCTGGCTTACGTGATCTACACCTCGGGTTCCACCGGCAAACCCAAAGGGGTAATGATCGAGCACGGGAGTTTAAGTCAGTTTTTGCATCACTGCCGGGCTAATTATTATTCGGGAAAGCCCATTGTAAAACCTTTTATCGCATCGGTTGCTTTTGACATATCGGTTTTTCAAATGTTTACGCCGCTCATCACGGGCGGCAAGAGCATAGTCGTCAGCAAAGAGCACTTGCAGGAGCCGGCAAAACTGGTAGAGATCATCCGTTTTTCTACCGTGCTGGATACGGTTCCGGCCTTGTATGAGACAATCGTTGGTCACATCAAGTCGCAGGGGCTCAGTGAAGCATTTGGCACCATCGGGAAAGTATTTGTGGGAGGCGATAAAGTACCCGATCAGTTACTGGGTGATTTGCGGGAGATATTTACGCGGGCCTCGGTGGTGGTACTCTACGGACCCACGGAAGGGACCATCTTCTGTACGGATTGCCTCTATGAAGGAGCCGGCGCAAACCAACCCTACAGGGGCTCAGTCATCGGAACGCCCAATGACAACGTCTTACTCTACATCCTGAACGAGAAAGCCGGCCTGCAACCAGTAGGGGTAGCCGGTGAGATCTGCATCGGAGGCAATGGGGTAGCCAGAGGGTACTTGAACCAGGAAGGGCTCACCCAGGAGAAGTTCATCGCCAATCCCTTCAAAGCAGGCGGACGCTTGTACAGAACCGGAGATCTAGGCCGGTGGCTGCCCGACGGCAAGCTCGAGTTTGTGGGCCGAAAGGATGACCAGGTCAAGATCCGGGGGCATCGCATCGAGTTGGGAGAAATTGAGCAGGCATTATTGACCCACCAGGCCATCAACCAGGTTGTGGTTGTGGCGAAAGAGAACGAGTCAGCAGAAAAAGAGCTGGTGGCCTATATCACTGCCAAGGTTGAGCAAAGCACGGGTGCATTAAGGGCTTACCTGGCAGAGACGCTGCCGGCGTATATGCTGCCGGCCTACTTTGTGCAGCTGGAAGCAATGCCGCTAACGGCCAATGGAAAAATAGACAAGAAGTCTTTGCCCGACCCGCAAGGACTGGGATTAACGAGTGGCGGGGAATACGTAGCTCCCGGAAATGCGTTGGAAGCAAAGCTGGTCAAGATCTGGGAAGAAGTCTTGCAGCGGGCAAACATTGGGGTGAACGATGACTTTTTTGTCCTTGGGGGCCACAGCTTGAAGGCAGTTCGCCTGAGCAATGAGTATCAGAAGGAGCTGTCAGTAAAGCTGGCTTTGAAAGATTTGTTCGCTCATACCAGCATAGCGGCTCATGCCGCACTGATTGAGTCGGCAACCAGAGAGGCCTTTGTTGAGATCGAAAAAGCAGCGCCTCAGGCAAGTTATCCCATTTCTGATGCCCAGCGCAGACTCTGGGTATTGAGCCAATTCGAAGGCGGATCGGTAGCCTATAACATGCCCGGAAGTCTAAAGCTGAATGGAGAGTATGAATTGCCTTTGTTTGCACAAGCATTCGATAGTCTGATCGACCGGCATGAGATTCTAAGAACCGTCTTCCGGGAAGATGCGTCAGGAGAGATCCGGCAGTGGGTACTCGACAGGCAAGACTTAGGCTTTGCCATCGACTACCGCGACTTTAGCCAAGAGGCTAACAAGCACCAAAAAGCACAAGCCTACATCGCTGCCGATGCCTATCAACCCTTTGATCTGGAGAACGGACCTTTGCTGAGAGCGGCTTTACTTCAAGTGGAGGAAGCACAATACGTGTTCTACTTCAACATGCACCACATCATCAGCGACGGCTGGTCGATGGAAGTACTCTCCAAAGATGTATTCGCCTATTATGAGGCCTATCAGGCGGGCAAACAGCCGCAGGTAAAGCAGTTAAGAATCCAGTACAAGGATTACTCGGCCTGGCAGCTAGCTCAGTTGAACCAGGAGTCATTCAAGGCCCATCAAGCGTACTGGCTCGACAAGCTAGCCGGGGAGTTGCCCCTGCTGGACCTGCCGGCCACCAAGCAAAGACCAAATGTCAAGAGCTACAACGGGCAGGGGTTAGCCACTTATCTGGATAAGACCACAACGGCTAAGCTGAAAGGCTACATCCAGGACAAGGGAGGCAGTTTGTTCATGGGCTTACTGGCCTCGTGGAACGTGCTCATGTACCGCTACACTGCCCAGCAGGACATCATCATCGGCACTCCGGTGGCCGGCAGGGAGCATGCCGACCTGGAAGAGCAGATCGGGTTCTACGTAAACACGCTGGCTTTACGTAATCAAGTCGATCCCCAGGACAGCTTCGATGGTTTCTACCAGGCTCTCAAAGAGGATACCCTCAAGAGCTACGGCCACCAGATGTATCCTTTCGATCGGTTGGTAGAAGACTTGAACCTGCACAGAGATACCAGCAGGAGTCCAGTCTTCGACATATCCATCACCTATCATACGGAAATTGAAGCCCTGGCCACACCAGATGCTACGCTTGTCGATCAAGTGTCGGACAATGGTCAGGCCAAGGTTAAGAATGATATAGAGTTACACTTTGGAGAGGTTGGCGATTGTGTTTACTTCAAATTGATCTACAATGAGGATGTCTATGAGGCAGAGATGATAAAAGGCTTGATGCAACATTACAAACGCCTTTTAGATTCGATCCTGTCTCATCCTCAAGCGAAGATCTCCCAAATAGATTACTTATCAGAGGAAGAGAAACACCAACTGCTGGTCAGCTACAACGATACAGCCGTAGCTTATCCGCAAGACAAAACGATTGTAGACTTATTCGAAGAACAAGCCGCCAGGACGCCCGATAACATAGCCGTTGTATTTGAGGATACCCAACTTACCTACCAGCAGCTTGATGAAAAATCTAATCAGCTGGCTCATTACCTGAGAGATCAGTATAGTATCCGGCCCGATGATCTGGTGGGCATTCAGCTGGAGCGCAGTGAGTGGGTGATCATTGCCATCCTGGGAGTGTTGAAAGCAGGAGGGGCTTATCTGCCCATCGATGCTGACTACCCATCCTCCCGAAAAGCATACATTGTCAAAGACAGCGCTTTAAAGCTGCTCATCACCGAGACGAGCTTCATCTACGATATTGATTACTATCAGGGAGCAGTCTTTGCCATTGATGTAGAGTTTGATGCCGGGCGTTATCCTGCCCGGGGGCTGTCCACAACCAGTACGCCTGCTCATCTGGCCTATGTGATCTATACTTCCGGTTCTACCGGTGTGCCCAAAGGGGTGATGGTCGAGCACCGGGCGATTGTTAACACGATCCTTGCCCAGATCGATGCCTTCAGGGTAGAGACGCACAACCGGGGCCTGCAGTTGGCCTCGTTTTCCTTCGATGCTTCCATTTCAGAAGTCTTTATCGTGCTGCTTTCGGGGGCCCGCTTGTTGATGGCCGAGGAATCCCACCGCAAGGACCCCGCTTTGCTCACCGGGCTCATCAGCAGCCATGCAATTGATATTGCCACGCTTTCTCCCTCATTGCTGAGCAAGATCGAAGTGAGCAAGTTACTGGGCCTCAAGACGCTCATTACCGCAGGCGAAGCAGCCCACTACCAGAAGGCGGTTGATTTTCTCGCATATGGCACCTACTACAATGCCTACGGTCCAACCGAAACGAGTATCTGCGCAACGATCTGTAAGCTGGGATCGCTAGAGGCGCTAGGGGCCAATAGTATTCCCATTGGCAGGCCCATTGCCAACACGCAGGTCTACATCCTAAACGAGAAAGCCGGCTTGCAACCAGTAGGGGTAGCAGGGGAGATTTACATAGGAGGAAATGGCCTGGCCAGAGGTTACCTGAACCAGGAAGGGCTCACCAAAGAGAAGTTCATTGCCAATCCCTTCAAACCAGGAGAGCGCTTATACAGAACCGGTGATCTGGGCCGCCGGCTGCCCGACGGCAACATCGCCTTCATCGGTAGAAAGGATGACCAGGTCAAGATCCGGGGACACCGCATCGAGCTGGCAGAAATCGAGCAGGCTTTACTGAACCATCAACAGATAGAGCAAGCCGTAGTGCTAGCCAGAGCCAACCAGTCAGGGGAAAAGGAACTGGTGGCTTACGTCACTGCCAATGCGGAGCAAAACACAAACGATTTAAGGGCTTACCTGGCCGAGACGCTGCCGGCGTACATGCTGCCGGCTCACTTTGTGCAACTGGAAGCAATGCCGCTAACCGCCAACGGTAAAGTGGATAAGAAGTCTTTGCCCGACCCAGAAGGGATGGGTCTATCCAGTGGTGTAGAATATGTAGCTCCACGCACAGCGCAGGAAAGGGTTTTAGTCTCGGTATGGTCGGATGTTCTAAAAAGGGAAGGCATCGGCATCAAGGATAATTTCTTCAATCTGGGTGGGGATTCCATCAAGTCCATCCAGGTAGTAGCCAGGTTGAAACAGCACGGGTACCGGCTCAAAGTAGAGCACCTGCTGAGAACACCAGTCGTGGAAGAGTTGGCACGCCTGATGGAGTTGACCACTCAGGTGAGCGACCAAAATGAGGTGAGCGGAGAAGTGGTGCTGACTCCCATCCAGGACTGGTTTTTCAAAGCCGAGGAGATAAAAGTGCCTAAGCACTACAACCAATCGGTTGTTCTATACAGCAAGGAGCAACTTGACGGCCAGATCCTCGAGCAGAGCTTGGCCGATCTTACCCGGCATCACGATGCGCTTCGGATGGTTTACCAGCAGAGCCCCTCGGGAGCATGGCAGCAGTTTAACCAGGACACCAGCGCAAAGCGCTACACCCTGGACTTCTATGACCTTCGCCAATCCGAGGATGCCCCCGGGCAGATGGCAAGCCTGGGAGAAGCCCAACAAGCAAGTATCAGGTTGTCGGCAGGTCCTTTGCTGAGAGTGCTTCATTTCAGGTTGCAGGACGGAGACCGCTTAGGCTTGATCATCCATCACCTGGTGGTGGATGGCGTCTCCTGGCGTATCCTGCTGGAAGACTTATCAACGCTATACACCAGTTACAAAGAAGGCAAAAAGCCGGGCCTGCCCTCAAAGACGGATTCTTTTCAAAGATGGGCTTTGTTGCAGCAAGAGTACGCGGCAAGCCCAGCCCTTGACAAGGAGCGCACTTACTGGCAAAAGATCTGTGAGCAGCCGCTGGCCGCTTTACCCCAGGACAAACCACTACCAGAAGGCCAGCAGGCCGTGCTGGATTCTGCTGAATCTTTCGGCCTGGACCAGAACACCACCGAGTTGCTGCAAACCAGGGTGCACCGGGTCTACAACACGGAGATCAACGATGTGCTGTTGACGGGTCTGGCCCTTGCCTTGAAGGAGGTGCTGACAGTGGACAAGAGCGTACTCAAGATGGAGGGGCACGGCAGAGAAGAGATCCTCGATGGGGTAGACATCAGCAGAACGGTGGGCTGGTTTACTACGGTGTATCCGTTTGTATTGCAGGTGGCTGATGCTGCCAATCAGACCCAGAGCTTGGTAAAGGTAAAGGAAGGATTACGAAGCATACCCAACAAGGGCATTGGCTATGGCATCTTGAGCCACTTAAGCCGGCAGGGGCTTGACAGCAAACTCACCCCCGAGATCACCTTCAACTACCTGGGCGATTTTGGTAGCAACGTATCCAACGAGGGAGGTTCCCTGTTTGAATATGCATCAGAGCGTATTGGATCCAATATATCAAGAGACAACAAAACGGATGCGATACTGGACGTATCGGGGATGTTGGTAAAAGGAGAGTTGGGCATGTCGATCCGCTATTCCAGTGCCAGGTATGAGGTGGCAACAATTAGAAAGATAGCCGCATCTTACAAAAAGAACCTTGAGTTGCTCATCGAGGCGTTAGCCGAAAGTAAAGAAACGTATCTGACCCCTTCTGATCTAAGTTTCAAAGGGCTCTCCCTTCAAGAGCTGTCCCAACTCAATGCGGACAATGACCTGGAGGATGTCTATGAGTTATCTCCACTCCAGGAAGGAATATATTACCACTGGTTAACTGAAGATTCCAGCGCCCTTTACTTTGAGCAGACTTCATGCACGGTGCGAGCCAAGGGTTTGGCTATTGAAAAGCTAAAAGGAGCTTATGATCGCTTAACCGCCAGGCATGCCGTACTCCGTACCAGTTTCACGACTGAATACGCCGGTAGATCCTTGCAGATCGTAAGGAAAGAAGTAGCCAGTAATTTTACTTTTGAGCGACTTGATCGCCGGGCCGACCAGCAAGCACAAGTAGCACTCATCAAGCAGCAGGACCGGGAAAGAGGCTTTGACTTGAGCAGCGGTTCTCAGATGCGCCTGCACGTGGTTGAGTTGTCAGACGGAGAGTATGAGTTTATCTGGAGTCATCACCATGTCTTGATGGATGGCTGGTGTACGAGTGTGCTCATCAATGACTTCAATGAGTTGTTGAGTGCAGCACTCAAAGGCACTACACCAGCCCTCTCACCGGTCGTGCCTTACGCTGATTATATCAATTGGTTAAGAACAGTAGACAGCGACAGTTCACTGAGTTACTGGAAGAATTACCTGTCCGGCTACGCATCGGTAGCAGAGATACCCTTCAAGGCACAAACAGCAGACACCACCTACGTCGAATCCAATGAATACTTGCAAATAGGGGGAGATCTATTCAAGAAAGTAGACGCCCTGTGCACGCAGTTAGGCATTACTCAAAACACTTTTGTACAAGCAATATGGGGCTACTTGTTGTCGCGCTACAACAACACCAGCGATGTGGTGTTTGGCGCAGTCGTGTCGGGTCGTCCGGCCGATTTGCCCGGCGTGGAAGACATGATCGGCCTGTTTAGCAATACTGTGCCGGTTCGAGTGAAATATGCGCCCGATGATACGCCTGCTACCCTCTTGAAAGCGTTGCAGGAGCAATCCATCCGGAGTACATCCCATCATTATGTGAATCTATCAGAAGTCCAGGCCCAGAGTGAGCTGGGCATGGAACTGATGGATCATATCATGTTATTTGAGAACTACGCCGTAAAAGAACTGGAAAGCGAAGGTGCATTCAATAGCCCGGGAGAAGAAGGGTTGTCGGTAGAGTCAGTGGAAGTCATTGATCGAAACAATTATGACTTTAATATAATAATTGCTCCTTCGTCCCTTTCACTAAAAATAAATATTAAGTTCAACACTAATCGTTATGATAACGCGTCGCTAAAGCACCTGGTAGATCATTTTGGTAAATTAATCAATGAGTTTGTACAAAACCCGGATCAGTCTTTAAGTACACTAGATTACCTGTCAGAAGCAGAAAAGCATACACTGCTGGTCAGCTACAACGATACAGCCGTAGCTTATCCGCAAGACAAAACAATTGTAGACTTATTCGAAGAACAAGCCGCCAGGACGCCGGATAACATAGCCGTAGTGTTTGCTGGAAAAGAGCTGACTTATCGCGGGCTTGATGAAAAGTCTAATCAGCTGGCTCATTACCTGAGGGAGAACTACCAGATCCGGCCCGATGATCTGGTAGGCATCCAGCTGGAGAGAAGTGATTGGATGATCATTGCGATACTGGGAGTGTTGAAATCAGGAGGGGCTTATGTTCCCATTGATCCTGAGTACCCATCCTCCCGGAAAGAACATATTGTCAAAGACAGCACTTTAAAGCTGCTCATCACCGAGACGAGCTTCATCTACGATATTGACTACTATGATGGGGAAGTCTTTGCCATTGATGTAGAGTTTGATGCGGAGGATTACCCTGCCCAGGGGCTATCCAGAACCAGTACGCCTGCTCATCTGGCCTATGTGATCTATACGTCAGGTTCTACCGGAAAGCCGAGAGGTGTCATGATAGAGCATAAATCATTATGTAATTTATGTACCTGGCACCAACATGAGTATGGGCTGAGTTCTACAAGTAGAGCTACATTGTGTTCAGGAGTGGGGTTTGATGCGTCGGTATGGGAACTGTTCCCATATATTACTTGCGGGGGTTCTGTTTATCCGATTCCTAACGAGCATAGATTTAATGCTGCTGGATTAGTAGAGCTGTTCAATAAGTTCAGGATCACGCATGCTTTTATGCCAACAATTCTGTACAAGGATTTCGTTGTTAAAAGTGATGATCTGGCCCAGGAAATTAAGTTGTTTGTTGGAGGTGAAGCATTATTAGCATACAAAAAAAGTGAGAAGATAAAGTTGTTCAATAATTATGGTCCAACAGAAAATACTGTTGTGACAACTAATTATCTTGTGGAGGAAGAAGGATTCGGCACAATACCGATCGGTAAACCGATCTCCAACAATAAAATTTACATTTTAAACGAAAAGGAAGAATTACTGCCTGTAGGAGTAATCGGTGAGATTTGTATAAGTGGATCAGGTCTTGCACGCGGGTATCTAAATCAACCGGAGTTAACGAACGAAAAGTTCGTACCAAGTCCGTTTGGAAAACGAGAACGCCTCTACAAAACGGGGGATTTAGGCCGTTGGCTTCCAGACGGCAACATAGCGTTTATCGGCAGAAAAGATGACCAGGTAAAGATCCGGGGCTTCAGGATAGAACTGGCAGAAATAGAGCAGGCTCTATTAACCCATGAAGACATAAACCAAGCCGTAGTTTTAGCCCGAGAGACCGAGTCAGCAGAAAAAGAGCTGGTGGCTTATATCACTGCCAAGGTTGAGCAAAACACAAGCGATCTGAGAATCTATTTAGAGCAGACGCTGCCGGCGTACATGCTGCCGGCTCACTTTGTGCAACTGGAAGCAATGCCGCTAACGGCCAATGGTAAAATAGACAAGAAGTCGCTGCCCGATCCGCAAGGAGTAGGACTATCTGGTGGCGTAGCCTATGTAGCTCCCAGAAATGAGTTGGAAGAAAAGCTGGTTAAGGTCTGGGAAAAGGTTCTGCAAAGGGAAAACATCGGGGTGAACGATGACTTTTTTGCGCTGGGTGGCCACAGCTTGAAGGCAGTTCGCCTGAGCAATGAGTATCAGAAGGAGCTGTCAGTAAAGCTGGCTTTGAAAGATTTGTTCGCTCATACCAGCATAGCGGCTCATGCCGCACTCATCGAGTCGGCAACCAGGGAGGCCTTTGTTGAGATCGAAAAAGCAGCGCCTCAGGCAAGTTATCCCATCTCTGATGCCCAGCGCAGACTCTGGGTATTGAGCCAATTTGAAGGCGGATCGGTGGCGTATAACATGCCCGGAAGTCTGAAGCTGAATGGAGAGTATGACTTGCCTTTGTTTGTACAAGCATTCGATAGTCTGATCGACCGGCATGAGATTCTAAGAACCGTCTTTAGGGAAGATGCGTCAGGAGAGATCCGGCAGTGGATACTAGAGAGGCAAGACTTAAGCTTTGCCATTGACTACCGCGACTTTAGAAGTGAAGTTGACAAGCACCAAAAAGCACAAGCCTACATCGCTGCCGATGCCTATCAACCCTTTGATCTAGAGAACGGACCTTTGCTGAGAGCGGCTTTACTTCAAGTGGAGCAAGATGAATACGTGTTCTACTTCAACATGCACCACATCATCAGCGACGGCTGGTCGATGGAAATACTCTCCAAAGATGTATTCAACTACTACCAGGCTTATCAGGCAGGCAAACAGCCTCAAGTAAAGCAGTTAAGAATCCAGTACAAGGATTACTCGGCCTGGCAGCTAGGCCAGCTGAACCAGGAGTCATTCAAGGCCCATCAAGCGTACTGGCTCGACAAGCTAGCCGGGGAGTTGCCCCTGCTGGACCTGCCGGCCACCAAGCAAAGACCAAATGTCAAGAGCTACAACGGGCAGGGCTTAGCCACTTATCTGGATAAGACCACAACGGCTAAACTCAAAGGCTACATCCAGGACAAGGGAGGCAGTCTGTTCATGGGCTTACTGGCCTCGTGGAACGTGCTCATGTACCGCTACACGGCCCAGCGGGACATCATCATCGGCACTCCGGTAGCCGGCAGGGAGCATGCCGACCTGGAAGAGCAGATCGGGTTCTACATAAACATGCTGGCTTTACGTAATCAGGTTGATCCCCAGGACAGCTTTGATGGTTTCTACCAGGCCCTCAAAGAGGATACCCTCAAGAGCTACAACCACCAGATGTATCCTTTTGATCGGTTGGTAGAGGACTTAAACCTGCACAGAGACACCAGCAGAAATCCAGTCTTCGACATATCCATCACCTATCATACCACAACCGAAATTGAAGCCCTGGCCACACCAGATGCTGCGCTTGTCGATCAAGTGTCAGACAATGGTCAGGCCAAGGTTAAGAATGACATAGAGTTACACTTTGGAGAGGTTGGCGATTGTGTTTACTTCAAATTGATCTACAATGAGGATGTCTATGAGGCAGAGATGATAAAAGGCTTGATGCAGCATTACAAACGCCTTTTGGATTCGATCCTGTCTCATCCTCAAGCGAAGATCTCCCAAATAGATTACTTATCAGAGGAAGAGAAACACCAACTGCTGGTCACATTTAATGATACGGCCGTAGCTTATCCGAAAGATAAAACGGTCGTAGACCTATTCGAAGAACAGGCTGCAAAAACGCCGCATAACATAGCGGTAGTTTTTGAAGATACCCAACTCACCTACCAGCAGCTTGATGAGCGGTCCAATCAGCTGGCTCATTACCTGAGGGAGAACTACCAGATCCGACCCGATGATCTGGTGGGCATTCAGTTGGAGCGCAGTGAGTGGGTGATCATTGCCATACTAGGGGTGCTAAAGGCAGGAGGGGCTTATCTGCCCATCGATGCTGACTACCCATCCTCCCGGAAAGCATACATTGTCAAAGACAGCGCCTTAAAGCTGCTCATCACCGAGACGAGCTTCATTTACGATATTGATTACTATGACGGGGAAGTCTTTGCCATTGATGTAGAGTTTGATGCCGGGCGTTATCCTGCCCGGGGGCTGTCCACAACCAGTACGCCTGCGCATCTGGCTTACGTGATGTATACTTCCGGTTCTACCGGTGTGCCCAAAGGGGTGATGGTCGAGCACCGAAGCATTGTGCGGCTGGTGTATAAGACCAACTTCTTTAGCCCTGCCGCCAGTGACAAGCTCGTCCTTACCGGGGCACTCTCCTTTGACGCCACCACTTTTGAGCTCTGGAGTATGCTGGTGTCGGGCGCTCAGGTGCATGTGTTGTCGCAAGACAAACTCCTGGACGTTGCCGCTTTCAAACAAACCCTGCATGAGCAAGCCATCACGGTGCTGTGGCTGACGGCTCCCTGGTTCAACCAGCTGGTGGATACGGACCTCTCGTTTTTCAGTTCCTTGCGCTACCTGGTATCGGGGGGCGACAAGATGTCAGCGGCTCATGTCAACAAGGTAAAGCAGGCCTACCCGGCCCTTGAGCTGGTCAACGGCTATGGTCCTACCGAAAACACGACCTTCTCGGCCTGCTACCGGGTAGAAGCCAAAGCCTACCAGGATCGGATTCCCATCGGAAAGCCGGTATCAAACTCAAAGGTCTATGTTCTCGATGAGGCCATGGAGTTGGTAGCTGTGGGCGTGGTGGGCCAGATCTATGCGGGCGGGGATGGGCTGGCCAGGGGTTATTTGAACCAGGAGGGGCTCACCCAGGAGAAGTTCATCGCCAGCCCGTTCAAAGCAGGAGAGCGCTTGTACAAAACCGGAGACCTGGGCCGTTGGCTGGCCGATGGCAACCTCGAGTTTGTGGGCCGCAAAGACGACCAGGTCAAGATCAGCGGTCACCGCATCGAGCTGGCGGAGATCGAGCAGGCTTTATTGAAGCATTCGGCAATAGAACAAGCCGTAGTACTG
>CAWJNV010000002.1:7400000-7719408 GCA_963844325.1 uncultured Sphingobacteriales bacterium | reverse complement strand
GGCAGCAATACGCAACCGAACCAGTTGCAGTAAATATTCCGGCAGGTCGGCCCGCTTCCGGATCTGGTTCAGGTACAGGCGCGCATTGGCATTGGGGCCGCCTTCTGCCCGGTTGGACGCTTCGGCGTACAGCAGCATCACGTCGGCCAGGCGGTACACCGTGTAATTGAGGCTGGCCTGGGCGTCGTTGTCAATGGCCTGCTGGTCAAACCACTTGTAGATGTAGTAGCCGCCCAGTTCCAGCTTCTCCCGCCGCGGATCGCCGGCCGGGTAGTCGCTGGGGTGGCCCTTGTAGAAGGTGTAGTAGAACTGTTTTTCGGCCGTCCGCTTGTCGCCGGGTTCGTAGCTCTCCACGAACTCTTTGCGCGGCAGCAGCCCGCCGTATTCGTCGGCGTAACTGGCAATGCCCCGCAGGGTGGGCAGCGTCACCGGCGTAAGGCCGTTGTGGCGGATGGTTTTGGCGTGCTGCACCTGGAAGATGAATTCACCCTTGTTCCGGTTGGCGGGGTTGGTCATGTCGGTGTATTCGGGGAAGAGGCTGAATACGCCGCTGTTGATCACTTCCTGCGACCGCCGGGCCGACTCGGCGTAGTACTGGGGGCCGCCCTGCACGGGGTAGCCGGCGTAGGTCAGGTACACGTCGGCCAGCAGCGATTTGATGAGGCCCATCGAAACCAGGCCCGTTTCGTCGCGCCAGGGCAGGGTGGATTTTTCGGCTTCCAGCAAGTCGGGAATGATGATCTCGTCGTAAATCTCCTTCACCGGCGAACGGGGCGTTTCCACTTCGCTCAGTTGCGTAGCCAGTTCGGTGATTTTGGGTACGTCGCCGAATATGCGCACCAGGTAGAAGTAGTAGAAGGCCCGCATCGTGCGCACTTCAGCCACCATGTTCGTCTTCTCGGCTTCCGTGAGGACCGCAATGCCGGGAATCTTGGTCAGGGCCAGGTTGCACCGGGAAATGCCTTCGTACATGCCCTGCCACCAGTTGTCGATGTAAAAGGCGCGGGCGTCGTACTCCAGGTTGTAGAATTTCCAGGCTTCCGTCTGGGCGTTGCCGTCGGCCTTGCCGGTCATGAATTCCAGGAGCGAAGCATTGTTGCCGCCCCAGCCCCCGCCGCCGTTGTTGAGAACGGTCAACCGGGCGTAGGCCGAGTTGGCAAATGCCCGGGCAATGTCGCGGCTCGACACGTCCGACTGGGTGGTAAGCGTCCCAGTGGGGTCTTCTTCCAGGAAATTGTTGCAGGCGCCGCTCAGCAGCAGCACCCCGCAAAGTATGTAATAACGAAGTTTGTTCATCGTAGTAAGGGTCAGGATGGGAATCAGAAGGAGACGGTGGCGCCGACGTTGAAGGTGCGGGGCTTGGGATACTGGAAGAACTCAATGTTCTGGACCAAATTATCGACCACGCCATTGGTGCCGCCGCTGAAAGTAAGTGCTTCCGGATCGTAGCCCGAGTAGTCGTGGATCAGGAACAGGTTCTGGGCGCTTACGTAGAAGCGCAGCCGCTGCAACTTGACCCGTTCCAGCACGGCCCCGGGCAGCGAGTAGCCCAGCACGAAGTTCTGCCCGCGGATGAACGAGCCGTTCTCTACCCACCAGTCGTCCATGTGGGTGTCGTAGCCGGCATTGTAGTGCCGGATCTGGGCAATGTAGGTATTCTGGTTATCGGGCCGCCAGGCGTCGAGCACGGTAGCCAGGCTGTTGGCAATGGCCTGGCGGTCTTCCACGGAGTGTTTGGCGGCGTTCACGATGTCGGCGCCGACCACGAAGCGGACGTCAAAGGTGAAATCGAAGTTCCGGAAGTTGAACGTGTTGGAAATGTTCATGGTCCACCTGGGGTACATCCGGCCGATGGGCGTTTCGTCTTTGCCGTCGATCTTGCCGTCTTCGTTCAGGTCGGCCCACTTGAGGTCGCCCGGCAGCCGGTCGTACTGCTTGGCCAGGTCGGCTTCGTCGGTGCCCCACGTGCCCAGGCGTTTGTAGCCCCAGAAGGTGCCGACCGGGTAGCCTACCCGCAGGATGTTGGTCTGACCGAGGAACCAGGGACCGGGGAAAATGTCGTCGTTGTTGACCCCCAGTTTCACTACCTTGTTCTTGAAAGCCGACCAGTTAACGTTGGTACTCCAGCTAAAGCGGGCCGACTCCACGTTGCGGGTGGTCAGGGCAAATTCGAGGCCCTTGTTTTCCACGGCCCCGATGTTGCGGTACACATTGCTCAGGCCCGTCGACCAGGGAATGGGGGCGTCGAGCAGCAGGTCGTTGGTGCGCTTGTAGTACACGTCGGCTTCCAGTTCCACCCGGTTGTTGAGCAGCCCGATTTCCAGCCCTACGTCTACCTGGTTGGTCACTTCCCACTTCAGGTCGGGGTTGCCGAAGCTGGTGCGGGTAATGCCGGTTTGGCGGGCGTTGTTGAGCAATACCGTTTCGGTGCCCAGGAACTGGAGGGAGCGGTACATGGGAATCTCCTGGTTGCCCGTCGAGCCGGCGCTGGCCCGCAGCTTCAGGTTGCTGATCGTCGGGTTGCCCTTCAGGAAGCTCTCTTCCGAGATCCGCCAGGCCACGCCCACCGAGGGGAAGAAGGAGTACTTGTTGTTGGCCCCGAAGCGGCTCGACCCATCGGCGCGGCCCGTCACCGTGAGCAGGTACCGGTCGCGGAGCGTATAGCTGACCCGGGCAAAGTACGAGTTGAGCGACCACCGGAAATCGTTCGACGTGATCGAAGCCCGGTTGGTGCCTACGCCCAGGTTGTGCCAGCCCCAGTAGTCGTCAATGAAGTTTTCAGCAGCAGCGAAGTTTTCCTCTTCATAATTCTGCTGCCAGGAGAGCCCGGCCATGGCCGTGAAGCGGTGGTTTTCGTTCAGTTCCTTGTTCCAGGTCAGGTAATTTTCGCTCTGCCAGTAACTTTTGTTCCGGTTGTAAATGTCGGCGCGGCCCTTCTGGTCGGCCGACAGGGCGTTCAGGTCGCGGCCGGAGTAGAAGTTCCTTTTCTCTGAGATCAGGTCGTACCCGAAGGTAGACTTGAATTCCAGGCCCGGGGCAATTTTGAACACGGCGTACACGTCACCCAGCGTTTCCATCCAGTTGTTGGTGCGTTGCCGTTCGTTGGCGATCCGCACGGGGTTTTCGCCGCCTTCCATCCCCGGCCAGTCCTTGTTGCGGCCCCAGGTGCCGTCGGCGTACCGGATGGGCAGGATCGGCAGCGCCTCGGCCACCATCCGGGCTACGTTGAGGCCGCCGTTGGCGTCGTCTACTTCGGTCTGCTTGTTTTTGGTGATCGAAATGCTACCGCCCAGGGAGAGCCAGCGCTTTACGTCGGCATCGAGGGTAAACCGGCCGGAATACTTTTTCAGGGCGGAGTTGAGCATCAGGCCATCCTGGTCGGTGTGGCCCAGGGCCAGGCTGTAAGCTGCTTTTTCGGCGCCCCCTTGCAGGGTAAGCTGGTGATTCTGCGCCCAGGCCGGCCGGAAGATCTGTTTTTCCCAATCGGTGTTGTACAACGGGTTGCCGTTGGCATCGAACAGGTTGGGAAATTGGGTGGGATCGTTGGGCACGTACTTGCCGTCGGCAAACCCCTGCGCATCGTATTTTTCGGCGTTGGCAAAAGCCGTGTTGTACACCTGCATGAACTCGTTGGCGTCGAGGCGGTCTACGTGGCCGGCCGGCACGGCGTACGAGGCCCAGCCGTCATACGTGACGACACTCCGGTCGCGGGTACCCCGTTTGGTGGTGATCATGATGACCCCGTTGGCGCCGCGGGCCCCGTATATGGCCGTGGCCGAGGCGTCCTTGAGCACTTCCAGCGAAGCAATGTCGTTGGGGTTCAATGCGTTGGCGTTTACACCCACCACCCCGTCCACCACGTACAGCGGATCAATCCCCGAGTTGATGGAGTTGATGCCCCGGACCCGGATCTTGGGAAATTTGCCCGGGGCCGCCGTATTCTGGGAAACGTCCACGCCGGCAATCCGCCCCTGCAGGGCCTGGCCCACGCTGGTGACGTTGCGGTCGAGCAGCTTTTCGGCCTTGATGGTCGCTACGGCTCCCGTCAGGTCCGACTTCCGGGCCGTTCCGTACCCGATCACCACTACCTCGTTGAGCGCCGCCACGTCGGGCACCAGCGACACGCTGAGGCTCGACCGGCCCCCGATGGGCACTTCCTGCGTCTTGTAGCCGATGAAACTGAACACGAGGGTACCGTTGTCGGGCGCCGTGATGCGGAATTCCCCGTTTTCGTTGGTGGCGGCCCCGTTGGTGGTTCCTTTCACCAGTACGCTTACGCCCGGCACGGGGCTGTTCTTGTCGTCGGTTACCCGGCCGGTCACGGTAATGTCGGCCGCGGGAGCCGCCGGGGCCGTACCCGCAGTGGGTTGCACCGAAGCCAGCGGCTGCCCCTGCTGAAACCCGTAAATGGGGATGTGGGCGGCGGACAGGAATAACGCGGCCGCCAGGATGTAAGTGTTTTTCATGGCTTTAATGAAGTGGTAGAGATGGGACAAGAATAATAAAAAATATAAAAAATACGGACATAATGAAAAAAACTATTTGTTTCGTTCGGTTTTAGGAACTGTAAGTAACATACTAAAGGAGGGTAGTCCGTAAATTTACTCCCCTGCCGGGCGGGAAAGTACGGACCGGGAAAGTAAGTGAGTAGCACGAATGAAACGGAAAAGTACCCTCACGGCTGGGAGTAGTCTCCCGACTGCCCCCTTTTGAGGCGCAAAACTTGGTTTTGCTTTTGCAGGCCTTGCCTCGAAGCTTGTCAAGGCCTGCACTACCCCTGTCTGGACAGGCCAATGACACGCTCCACCCACGGTTGAAACCGTGGGCTAGGGATCAAACCGTTTGGACCCACGCGTGGCCGATGCACTGTTTTATTCCCCGGCCAGGGTGGCAGACCGGCCCGCGGCGGCCGTACGCGGGGAGGCGGGTTGCCGCGCCTGGCTCCCCTTGCCGGACCCTGGCAGCCGGTACGCCGCAAGGGCTTGCCCGTTGAGGCCAAACAGGAGGCGGTTGCCCGTGGCGACCACGCTGCGCACGTCGCCCGTGAGCCGGAAGCCGGATGCTGCCTGGGGAACCGCCGTGAACTTCCCGCTGCCGTCGCCCGTCAGCAGCAGGCCGTGGTTGGCGTTGTACTTGCCGAACCGGAGGCGGGCCTGGTTCACGTTCCCGCACAGGAGCAGGTCCTTGCGGCCGTCCCCGTTGTAATCCAGCGCCGTAAGGGTAAATACCGGGGCGTACTGCGCTTCCAACGGCAGTTTCGCTTCCGCAAACCGGCCGCCGGCCGTACCCAGGAACAGCGTCGTGGGCAGGTGATCCGCCGGGAGCCGGGCGGCGCCCGCCAGTTCTCCCGGAGTAAAAATGTCCTTCAGCGTGGCGTCGGCGTAGCTCTTGTAGTCGGGAAAGCGGGTCCGCATGGAACTCATCTGGTCGAGCAACTCGTCGCGGGTGACGTACGGGTAGCTCTTGCCCCCCACGTAAAAACAAAGGATCGGGTCTACCGAGCCGTTGTCGTCGAAGTCCTTGTAGTACAGTTCAGCCGGTTCTTTCGCCGAAGCCTTGCACTGCGTGTTGAGGCCCTGGTTGCCCGCCACCAGGTCCGGACGGCCGTCGCCGTTGAGGTCCTCCACCAGCAGCTTGTTCCACCAGCCCCGGTAGGGTTTGGCGAAGTAAGTACCCGTCTGGTCGGTAAATTTCCCGTTGCGCCGGCCCAGCACCGTCAGGGGCATCCATTCCCCGGCCAGCACCAGCTCGGGGCCGTCGTCACCGCCCAGGTCCACCCAGGCGGCGTCGGTCACCATGCCGATCCGTTGCAGGGGCGGCGCCAGGGCGGCGGTTTGGTCCCGGAAGTGCCCCTTGCCGTCGTTCACCAGCAGGTAGCTCGAAGGGGTTTCGGGGTAACGGCCCGGCACCACGCGGCCCCCCACAAACAGGTCCGGGTGCCCGTCGCCGTTCACGTCGGCGGCCCGCACGCAGCTTTTGCTCACGCGCATGGAAGGCAACGCGCCGGGACTGCGGGTGAAGTGGCCCTTGCCGTCGTTGAGGTAGAGCCGGTCTTCCAGCAGGGCATCGCCGGGAACGTAATTGTGGTAGCCGCCGCTGCACACGTACAGGTCGGGGAAACCGTCGCCGTTGGCGTCGAAAAAGAGGGCATCGGCGTCTTCGCTGGCCCGGTCGGCTTCGAAAGCGGGCGTCGCCTGGGCGGCAAAGGCGCCGTTCGTCCCTTGCAGGTAGAGCACCCCGGCCTGCCCGGTGGCCCCGCCCGCAAACACGTCCTCGCGGCCGTCGCCGTTCGCGTCGCCCTTCGCCAGGCAGGGGCCCGCGAAGGAGAGGGGGTTGACCAGCAGCGGCTGCCGTTTGAAGTCGTTGACCGCGGGCTGCCGGTGCGCGTACGCGAGGGGCGGTTTTGCCTCCCGGAAAATCGGGGAGACGGGCCGGTCCGGCCGGTAGAGACCCCGCGCCGCCCCTTCTTCCAGCGTCAGCAGCGTGTCGGCGCGGAGCTGGCCGAGGCGTTGCTGACGGCCGCCCGGCCACACCACCCGCAGCGAATCGACGGTGGCCCCGGTGCCCAGCCCGAAGTGCAGCACCGGCGACACGGCCGACTGGTAGCCCCGCGCCGGCATCTGCTCCTGGAATTGTTGTCCGCCGCCGGCGTACACCCACACTTTGGCCCCCAGCCCCTGCGTGTTTTTCCCGGCGCCCCGCAGGTTTACCCGCAGGAAGTGGTGGCGCAGTTGCCGGTCAGCCTGGTTCTGGTAAATGAAGGCAGGCTGGTTGATGTTGTTGACCACCAGGTCGAGGTCGCCGTCGTTGTCGAGGTCGGCGTAGGCCGCCCCGTTGCTGTTGGACGGCTGGGTCAGCCCCCACTCCACGCCCGCGTTGCGGAAGGTGAGGTCGCCGTTGTTGCGGAAGATGTAATTGGTCACTTGCGAAGAAGGCATCTGGTGGACCAGCGCCAGCACGTCGTTGCGCATCAGGCGGCCCCGCTGCGCCACGTAGCCATCCATGAACTTCATAAAGTCCATATTGGTAAAGTCTCGTACGTACCCGTTGGTCACGTACAGGTCTTTCCAGCCATCGTTGTCGTAGTCGGCAAACAGGGGGGCCCAACTCCAGTCGGTGTTGGAAATACCGGCCAGTTGCCCCACTTCGCTGAAAGTACCGTTGCCGTTGTTGAGGTGCAGCATGTTGCGCATGTACTGGTAGTAGAAGCCCGTGCGCACGGTCAGGTCAAACTTCTCGTAGTTGTCGGGGGCGAACAGCAGTTTCTGCCGCCGGTTGTCCTCGGGCAGCATGTCGAGGGTAAAAATGTCGGGCAGGCCGTCGTTGTTGATATCGGCAACGTTGTTGCCCATCGAAAACTGGGACGTGTAGGCCAAGGGCCGATGCCTTGACGTCGGTAAACGTGCCGTTCCGGTTGTTGAGGTACAGGTAATCGGCCACCGTGTAATCGTTGGAGATGTACAGATCGGGCCAGCCGTCCCCGTTGAAGTCAGCTACGCCGGCGCCGAGGCCATAGGTCAGCACCGAACTGCTGCAAGCCGGCTTTTCCGGTTACGTCCTTGAATACGTTTTTATCGTTGCGGAACAGCCGCACCCCGCTCTGGTATCGGGCTTTTGCAGCATGTCGGCCGTGCAGGCCTCGTCCAGGACGGGCAACGGCTTGGGGTTGTGGTTGAGCAGGAACATGTCCAGGTCGCTGTCGCGGTCATAGTCGAAAAAGGTGGCCTGAGTACTGTTCGACGGGCTGTCGAGCCCGTACTGCGCGGCCTGCTCGGTAAAATGGGGAATGCCGCGGGCATCGGGGCCATCATTGATAAACAGTTGGTTGGTGCGCTTTTCGGGGCGCAGGTTGCCCGAATAGCATACGTATATGTCGAGGCAGGCCGTCGCCGTTCACGTCGGCCATGGTTACGCCGGTTTTCCAGGGGCCTTCCCGGCCGGCCACGCCGGCGGCGGCGGTAATATCCGTAAACTGCATGTTGCCTTTGTTCAGGTAAAGCCGGTTGGGAGCCATGTTGGCCGTAAAATAGAGGTCCTGCAGGCCGTCGCCGTTGATGTCGCCCACGGCCACGCCGCCCCCGTTGTAAAAGTACTCGTACATGAGCACGTTGGTATTCAGCCCTTCGGTGAGCGGTTGTTGAAAGTGACGCCCGTCTGCCCGGGGGGAAGCAGCTTGAACAGCGGGTTGGCGGCCGGGGCCGTGGGGGCCGCCTCTTTTTCGGCCGGAGCGGGGTTCCGCAACCCGAAAGGGCAGCCACCAGCACCAGGGGCAGTGCGGCCAGGAAGGAAAACTTGAGCGGTTGCAAAGGTTTGGTAAACTTGGTGAGGTCTTTAAAAGAAAAAATCTATGCCGGTGCAATTCTCCACCGGCATAGATTTAAAGTTAAGGGAAAAACCGTGATTAATAGCCCGGGTTCTGCACCAGTTTGTTGTTCCGGTTTATCTCATCCCGGTTGATGGGCATGAAGTACATTTTGTCGTCCCAGCGGCGGTTTTCCACGCCCGGGTCAATGTCCTGCACGGTGTAGGTGTAGTTGTAGTCGTCTTTGCTGTACTTGTACACCGACACCGATTTGCCCGGCTTCAGCGTACCGTTGATCCGGATGATTTTGGCTTTCTCGTTGAGCACGGCCGGGGCGATCATCCAGCGGCGCACGTCGTAGAAGCGGTGTTCCTCAAAGAGCATTTCCAGGTTACGTTCGTTCTGGTAGCGTTCCACCAACGCCTGGCCCGACCCGGTGATGGCCGGCATACCCGCCCGGAAGCGGATCTTGTTGAGCCAGCTGAGGGCTTCCGCTTCCTGCCCGAGTTCCAGGCTGGTCTCAATGTAGTTGAGCACCACTTCGGTAAACCGGATTTGCGGCGAAGGAACTTCCTGCCGGATTACCTGGTCTTCGATGTTGGGATCATCGTTGAGGAACTTCCGGATGGCATAGCCGGTACGGGTGCCGTTCCAGTTCTCGATGGCGCTGTTGCGGGTGTCGAGGCCGAAATACGTCGTCGGGCTGCTGGCACTGCCCATCTGGTAGGTACCCATCTGAATCTGGCCGAAGGGATCAATGCCGCGGCCGTCGGGCGTACGGGGTTTCCACTGCGCCCCGTCGTGGAGGACAGAGGCGTAGAAACGCGGGTCCCGGTTTTCGTAGGGAGCCGCGGCGTGGGCCTGGTTGCTCCAGTTGAACTTGGTGCCGTCCATCATTTCGTAGTCGTCTACCAGGTTCTGCGTGGGCTGGCTCGACGTCCAGCCGTGGTAGCCGTTGGGCTGGTTGTTGCGCGGGTACCAAGCCCCCCATTCGTCTTTCTCATTGATGAAAGCCCGGGCGAAGATGTTTTCGCGTTCTCCGCCCCCTCTGGACAAGGACATGTTCGTGTAATTCTGCTGGCCCTCTTCCGCCGATACGGGGGCGCTCAGGTCGAGCATGTACCCGAACTTGCCCAAGTCGATCACCGCTTTGGCTGCTGCCTGTGCTTTCTGCCACCGTTCGGTCTGGCTGCCGCTGGTGTAGCCTAACAATTCCTTGTTGGCAGCTCCGCTGATTACGTTTGACTTGCTGCTGGCAACGGCAATGTCGTGCAAGTCGCTGGCGGCGTACAACAACACGCGCGCTTTGAGGGCCATGGCTGCCTCTTGGGTAGCGCGGCCGGCCGCCAGGGACTTGCCCTTCAGCAGCAGGGCCGCCGAATCGAGGTCACTCACGATGAAATCAACCGTTTCGGCAAAGGTACTGCGGGCAATGGTGAAGTCGGCCGCGCCGAGCTGGTAGGGCGATCTGATGAGGGGAACCCCGCCGTAATTGCGCATCAACTGGTGGTAGAAGTACGCCCGCATGAAGTACGACTCACCCAGGAGCCGATCCACCATGCCGCCGCTGTTCTCGAACTTGGGGCTGGCCAGGTTCATCAGGGCGATG
Organism: uncultured Sphingobacteriales bacterium; assembly: GCA_963844325.1. Taxonomy (GTDB): domain Bacteria; phylum Bacteroidota; class Bacteroidia; order Cytophagales; family 172606-1; genus CADCTQ01. The sequence goes on along the minus strand of CAWJNV010000002.1, from coordinate 7,709,497 downwards.
TTGGCGGCCCGGATCCGGCCGTACATGCTGCCCCAGTCGTTGTAGATCCGGCCGGTGTTGGAGGGACTGATGTTGGCCTCGGTGACGTCCTGCTTGCCGAAATTGTACAACGCGTTGTCGGTCTGCGTGTCCATGTTCTGCTGGTCGAGCACACCCGGGCCCAGGCCGTTGTACAAATCGGTTACGGCCGATTCGGCGAGGGCGGCGTCACTCCACACCAATTCCCCGGGGGCCTTGTCGAGGGGCTGTGTATCCAGGAAGTCCTGCTTACACCCGGTACCCAGGACCACCGGAATAAGGATTGTGGCAATGCTTCTTATGATTATGTTTTTCATAGGGTTCATCTTAGAAGGTTACGGATAGCCCGGTATTCAGAATTCTTGACTGCGGATAGTACTGCACATTGCCGTTAAGTGATTCGGGATCGAATACGTCCGTCTTGTCGAAGGTGATCAGGTTGAGCCCGTTCACGTAGATTCTCAGACTGCTGATGCCTACTTTGCCGGTCAGGGATTCCGGCAGGGTATAGCCTAGTTCCACGTTTTTGAGGCGGATGTAGTCGGTGTTGACCAGCCAGTACGTGTTGCCGTTGGAGAAATACTGGTTGCTCCGGTCTACGGTCCGCGGGTGTTCCGTGCTCGGGTTGTCTAATGTCCAGCGGTTGCGGTAGCTGTACTCGAGGAAGTTGCCGATCGTGCCCGACTCCGTTTGCAGGAAAATTTCACCACCGGCGGCACCCTGGAACAGGATGGCCAGGTCGAAGCCTTTGTACTGGGCACCCAGGTTGAGGCCGCCCTGGAAAGTGGGCTGCGAATTCTTATCCCGCCGCACCCGGTCGTCGCCGTCGATCTTGCCGTCGTTGTTGTAGTCTTGGAAGCGCATGTCGCCGGGGCGCAGCGTGCTGGCACCTACGCCGCTGTAATCCACCGGCAGGCCGGTAACGGGAGAGATGTTGGCGTCGATATCGGCCTGCGTGGCAAAAATCCCGTCGTAGATGTAGTACAGGTTGGAGTTGATGGTCCGGCCGGTAGACCGTTGCCACTCGGGGGCGCCGGGCGTCTCGTCCCAGAACTCGATCTTGTTCTTGGCGTACCCGCCGTTCACGCTAACGTTGTAGGTAAGGTCACCCGCCTGGCCGTTGTAGCCGACGTTGAACTCCCATCCCCGGTTGCGCACGATGCCGAGGTTTTCGGCCGGCAGCACCATCCCGGTCGTTTGCGGAATGGAAGCGCTTCTCCGCCACAAGATGTTGGAACGCTTGTTGCTGAATACGTCAAACTCGAAGAAGATTTTGCCGTTGAACAGGGCGCCGTCCAGGCCGAGGTTGGCGTTGTTGGCTACTTCCCAGGTCAGGCTGGTGTTGGGAACCCCGTTTTCCACCAGTGTCTGGGCCAGTTGGCCGTTGATGGGGTAGGTACCGTACAGGTACGTGGCCAGGTAGTCGTACTCTCTCAAAACACCATTGAACTCAACGTTGTCGTTGCCCAGTTGTCCAATCGAACCGCGTAGTTTCAGGGAACTGACGAACTTGATGCTGTTCTTGAAGAAGTCTTCTTCCGAGATCCGGTACCCGACCGAAACGCCCGGGAAGAAGCCCCAGCGGGTCGATCGCGGGAACATGTAGGAGGCGTCGTACCGCCACAGGAACTCGGCCAGGTATTTCTCGCGGAAGTTGTACCCGGCGCGTCCGAAGTAGCTCAGGCGGGCCCGTTCCCAGGCACTGCCGCCATTGTTCATTTCCCGGCTGCCGCCGGCAAACAACTGATCAATGGCCGTGGAACTGAAATACCGCCGGGAGGCGCCGAAACTGCTGTTGTTGGACGTCTCCTTGGTGATGCCAGCCAGCAAGGTGATGCCATGGTCTGCCAAGGGTGCGCTCATAAGAGAGAATGCCCGAAAGCAATACGTTCAACTGGTCTTCCGACCCCTGGGCCAGCTGGGCCTGGTCGGGACCCCGTTTTACTTTCTGCAACTTGGGGGTTACACCGTCGTCTTCGTAGGTGGTATTGTCCCAGCTGTACACGTACCACGGCGTTGCGAAATTTTTCGTTTGCCGGAGGTATTTATCCACGGCGGCGCTGCCGGTAATCTTCAATCCGGTCACCCCCGGCACGGTAACGTTGATGGTACCGTTGCTTTGCAGGTAATACCGCGTATCGCGGTCGTAGCCGGTGTCGTTCGTACTGATTACGACGGGCTGTTCACCGTTCTCGATGTCGGGACCCGGCAGGCCGTTGGGCCAGTACGCCGGCCGGTAGGGATACCCCCGCATGAGCATCCGGAAGATGGAGCCGGCCGACCGGGTGGGAAAGAAGCGGTTTTCCTGGCGGCCTACCACCCCCAGTGAGGTGCTGATGTATTTGTTGACGTTGGCGTCCAGGTTCAGGCGCAGGTCGTACTGCTTGTAGCCCGTGGCCGAGTTCCGGTAAAACGCATCCTGGTTCTGGTAGCCCAGGGAGGCCAGGTATTTTACGTTTTCCCCGCCTCCCGACAATTGGAGGTTGTGCCGGGCCTGCGGAGACCAGGGTTTGAGGGCTGCCTTGAACCAGTCCGTATTCGGGTGCCCCCAGGGATCGGAGCCGTCCCGGAACTTCTGCAGGTCGTCGGGCTTGAAGGTAGCATTAGTCACCGCCCCGTTGTCGGGCCGGGTAAAGCTGCCCGTTTCCCGGAACGCCTGCGAAGCCGCCGGCCAGTATTCGGACGGCAGGTTATACAAATCAATCTCGTTCACCATTTCAGCGTACTGCGACGCGGAGGCCAGCTTGGGCACGATGGTCGGCTGGGCCCAGCCCTGGTTGTAGGTGTAGGATAGACTGGGTTTGCCGTTTTTGCCCCGTTTGGTAGTAATCAGGATTACCCCATTGGCCGCCCGGGAGCCGTAAATGGCTGCCGACGCGTCTTTCAGTACAGAAATGCTTTCAATGTCGGCTGGGTTAAGGCGGTCGAAGCCCCCGGCCCGGGCCGGCACCCCGTCAATTACAATGAGCGCATCGTTGTTTCCCAGCGTATTTGAACCCCGGATGCGGATGGTGGAGCCGTCGTACCCGGGTTCGCCGCTCCGGTTCGTGGCAATTACGCCGGGCATGCGGCCGGCAATAGAGTTGGACAGGTTCACGGCCGGCGACTTCTGCAGTTCGGTCCCCTTTACCTGGGCCACCGAACCGGTAACGGTTGCTTTTTTCTGCTCGCCGTAGCCTACCACCACTATTTCACTCAGCGTCTCCACGTCGGTGGCCATTTTAACGTCGATGGTTGCCTTGCCCGCAATGGGAATTTCCTGCGTAACGTACCCAATGAAGCTGACCACCAGCGTGCCGTTGTCGGGAGCCGTCAGCTTGAACCGCCCGTCAACATCGGTAGCGGTGCCATTCGTAGTGCCTTTCACCAGCACGCTTACCCCGGGCAAGCCACCGCCGTCTTCGCCGGTTACTCTGCCGCTCACCGGAATGTCGGCCACCGGTCCGGCGGGGACGGGAAGGGCCGCCGTAGCCTGGGTGCTGCCCAGGGCCAGCGTAGCCCCCCCCTGCGCGTACAGGTGCCCGCGGGGGACGTTTGTGAAGAGTAACAGCATACCCGACACAAGTAAGTAGCGTTTTCTCATGTTCAAAAAGGATTTAAGGTTGATTGAATGAATGATCCGCCGGAAGCGCGGGGAAAAAGGCAATGACTCGGACGGGCAGGTTCACTGAACTTCGAATGAACTGCCGGGATACCAATGTGTAAGCTGTAAGCATGCAGGCGCAATCAAGGACAAGTTCTGGTGTACGTAGGCAGCAACAGGCCGTGCCGGTTTTTCATTGGTAAGCGGGCACGGCTGCATTTCTACTCAATTTTTCCAAGCTTACGTTTTGACCGGAACCGCACGCAGCCCGGCCGGCAACCAAGCACCGTCCCCGGGTACCACTCGCGTCTGGCCGCACCCGGGGCCGCCAAACGGGGAAACGAAAAAATCGCCGGCAGTTCCAAAAGTGCCGAACGACACGCAGCAAATTGTACTATTGGGGCAAATTATTGAACTGATATGGACCGGCCAAAAAATAATGTAAGTTTTTTACAAGTTATTGCAATGCTCCCTCCGGCACGCCGACCCGCCGGAAGGGGTAACAAAAGCAAAAGCCCTCCTGCGGGGCAGGAGGGCTTTGCGCCGGTGCATCTTTTACCAAAACCCGGTAATACTCACTACCTGTACTGACAAAGGAGGTTATATGGTTATATGGCTGAATGGTTACAGGGTTGATTGGATAGAAACCGGTCTTTCAAGGTAGAAACAAGTCAACCATATAACCATTCAGCCATACAACCTTCTTTGTCAATTCAATTACCCCACTACTCAGGCCCGGTCTAGTACAGCGGATTCTGGATCAGCGCATCGTTGCGGTTGATCTCATCCTTTTTGATGGGCAGCAGGTAGGCCCAGGGTTCCCACTTCCGGTCCTGCACCGGGATCACGGTGAACGTAGGTTTGGCGGCGGTCGTGTTGTCCGGGTTGAGTTTGTACCTTACGTCTACCCCCAGGGCATTTTTGTACACGTCCGGGGCGATCATCCAGCGGCGTACGTCAAAGTAGCGGTGGTCCTCGTAGGCCAGTTCAATCCGTCTTTCGTTGCGGTACCGGTTTACCAGTTCCTGACCGGTTTCGGTGACCGGCGGCATGCCCACGCGTTGGCGGACCTGGTTGATGTAGGTGCGGGCTTCCTCGTATTGCCTCAGCCCCAGGCAGGCTTCGGCGTAATTGAGCAGCACTTCGGTGTACCGCATGTAACGCCAGGGAACGTCCTGTTTGACGTACTGGGCGTCCACGTTGGGGTCAATGAATTTCTTCAGGTAATACCCGGTGTACGTGCCGTTCCAGTCTTCGATCGGGCTTTTGCGGGTATCGAGGCCCGGGATCACGTCCACTTTGTTGGCACCCGCATTCCACTTCTCGGTGTAGCCCACCTGGATGATGCCTTTGGGCTCCATCTTTCTCGAATCTTCCGGCCGCTGCCGCCACTGGGCCCCTTCGTAGAGGATGCTGGCGTAGAAACGGGGGTCGCGGTCCTGGTAGGGATTGGCGGCATGCGCGGGGTTGGCCCAGCTGAACCGCGTACCATCCTTCATTTCGTAGTCGTCCACCAGTTGTCCCAGCGGCGTGTTGCCGCCCCAGTTGTGGTAGCCATTGGGGCCGTTGTACAGGCCGGGGTTGTAACTATCCCATCCCTGGTCGGTTTTGGCCAGGAAATACTGGATGAAGATGTCCTCGCTGGTTTCTTTGAGCAGGAAGATTTCCCCGTAGTTGCGGGCCACCGAATCGCCTTCTCCCGGAACGGCTTTGTGAAGGCTGTACTGACCCAGGTCCATTACGGCCTTGGCGGCGTCTTTGGCCGCCTGCCAGCGGGCGTCGCGGGCGGCGTTCGTGTAGCCGAGCAATTCGGGCTGGGGGTACCCGGCCGCCCAGGCGCCGTTGGAATTGAACAGATCACTGGCGGCGTAGAGCAACGTCCGGGCTTTCAACGCCAGGGCCGCCCCTTTGGTAGCCCGGCCTTTGTCCCCGCCGGTCTGCACGAGCGGCAGGCGTTCGGCCGCCAGGTCGCACTCCCCGGCAATGAATTTCACGCAGTCTTCGAAGGAATTTCGGGGTACCCGGAAATTACTCGCCAGGCCGTACGCTTCGGTGATCAGGGGTACCCCGCCGTACAGGGAAACCAGGTTATGGTACAGGTAAGCCCGCAGAAAATGCACTTCCCCGGTGAGGCGGTTTTTCTGCTCTTCATTTTCAAAGGGCGCTTTTTCAATCTTTTCCAGGAACAGGTTACAGGCCCGGATGTTTTTATAGCCATTGGTCCAGTTCATCCCTTTGTAGCGGCCGCCCGTCCAGTAGCTTTCGTCCCACACGCCGTAGTAACTCGGGGTGATCAGGTTTTTGGTGGCATTGCTGGTTTCCCAGTCCCACACCGCCATCGACTCGTCGGTCAGGGAAGACAGCATCAGGGCGTGGAAGCCGTGGGGAATCCCGAGGTAGATGTTGTTGACGAAAGTCTGGATCAGGGCCGGATCGGTCCATACGGCCTGTTCGGCAAACTGGTCCAGGGGCTGCTTTTCCAGGAACTCTTCCTTGCACGACGTAGCGCCGGACAGGATACCCGCGAGGATGAATATAAATGCGATTTTTTTCATGGTGGCGGAGGATTAAAAGGTTAAGGTTAAGCCCGCGTTTACCACTTTCTGCAGCGGGTAGCTTTGCCCGTTGGCCGCATCCGACTCCGGGTCGAAGTCCTTCAGTTTGGGGCTGTAGGTCAGCAGGTTGAACCCGCTCAGGTACAACCTCACCTGCTGCATGCCGATTTTGCCGGTCAGCCCCTTGGGCAGACTGTACCCGAGCTGGAGGTTTTTGAGCCGCAGGTAATCGGTCCGGTGCAGGAAGTAGGTATTGCGCTGGTTGCGCCAGTACTCCTCGTCGCGGTTGAAGGTGCGCGGACCACTAGCATCCGGGTTCTCGGGCGTCCACCGGTTGTCGTAATAGTCCTTGAGGAAGTTGCCGATGTCGCCCGACTCGGTCTGGATGTACCGGGTAGCGCCGGCAGCACCCTGCAAGAGCACGGCCACGTCAAAGCCGGCGTACTGGAGGTTCAGCGTCACGCCGCCCGTAAAGCGCGGAATGTTGTTGTACTGGTTTCTGACCCGGTCGTCGGCATCAATGATCCCGTCCTGGTTCACGTCTTCGAAAATAATGTCGCCGGGACGGGCATTGGGCCACTTGGCTGCGGTGGCGTCTACCTGCGCCTGGTCCCTGAATATCCCCACGGCATTGTAGTACAAGTCGGTATTCATGGGGCTGCCCGTGGAACGCTGCCACTCCGGCACGCCGGGGGCTTCGTCCCAGAATAAGATTTTATTCTTGGCGTACCCGCCGTTCACGCCGACCTGGTAGGCAAAGCTGCCGGCGGTGTTGTTATAGCCCACGCTGAATTCAAAGCCCTGGTTGGCTACTTTCCCGATGTTTTCGGGAGGCAGCGTCAGGCCGGCCGACCGGGGTACCGAGGCGTTGCGGGGCCACAGGATCTGCGACCGCTTGTTGTAGAAGTAATCGGCCTCGACGGACAGTTTGCCGTTGAGCATCTGGGCTTCAAAGCCAATGTTGGATTGGCTGGCAACTTCCCAGGTAATGTTCGGGTTGGGAATCCGGCCTTCGTAGAGCGTCTTGTTTTCCTGGGTAAAATTGGTAATGAAGGGGGAAAAGTTCAACGTGTTGCCATTGGCGAACGCGGGCGTGCCGAACAGGTACGAGGCCAGGTACTGCCACTCCTGGGGCACCCCGTTCAGTTCGAGGCGGTCGTTGCCCGTTTGCCCCCAGGAGGCGCGCAGCTTAAAGTTGTCAACGAAGGTGACGTTGTTTTTCCAGAAGGGTTCCTCGGAAACGCGCCAGCCCGCCGAGACGCCGGGGAAAAAGCCGAACCGTTTGCTTTGCGGGAAAATGTACGATCCGTCGTAGCGCCCCACAAACTCCACCAGGTACTTTTCGGCGTAGTTGTAATTCACCCGGCCGAAGTAATTGAGCCGTGCGCTCTGGGAAGCGGTGCCGCCGTTGTTTTGCTGGGCGTCGCCACCGGCAAACATCTGGTCCACCGCCGTAGAGATGAAGAACCGCCGGTACGCGTTGAACTTGTCTACGTTGCCCGATCTTCTTTCCGATCCCACCATGAACCGCATGTTGTGCACGCCGGCCAGCGTTTTCTCGTAGTCCAGGCGGGCGTTGAGCAGGATGCCCTGGTTAAACTCGGTTTCCTGCGTGAGACGCGGATCATCAAAACCCTTCTTGCCTTTTTGCAGCACCGGCAGGCCGTCCGGCCCGTAGCTTTGCCCGTCCCACGAATACAGGTACCACGGCGTTTCGAAGCGCTTATGCATCCGGAAACCCTTGTCGACGGCGGCATTGCCGGTAAAGGAAAGGCCTTTTACCCAGGGAATGTTCACGTTCAGCTTCAGGTTGCTGTTGAGGATGTACCAGGTATCCTTGTCGTAGCCCGTCGCATCGGTGCTCACCACGGCCGGGTTATCCCCGTACTCAATGTCGGGGCCGGGCGTGCCGTTGGGCCAGAAGGCCGTCATCTGCGGTTTGCCCCGCATGACCATCCGGAAGATGCTGGCGGCCGAACGGACGGGGTAATTGCGGTTCTCCTGGCGGCCGGCTACGTCGAAAGCGATGTTGATGTGCTTGCTGATCTTGCCGTCGAGGTTGCTGCGGAAGTCATACTGGGAATATTTGGCGGCGCTGTTCTTGTAATACCCATCCTGGCTCTTGGCGCCCAGCAGGAGGAAGTAGCGCAGGTTTTCGCTGCCGCCGGATACGGTCAGGTTCCCGTAATTCTGGCCCGACCAGGGTTTGAGTACCGCCGCGAACCAGTCCGTATCGGGGTGTCCCCACGGGTCGGAACCGTCACTGAACTGCTGAATGTCGTCGGCGCTGTACCGGGGCGCCCGGTTGCGGTACGCATCCGTTTCGTTGAGCATGGTCGCGTATTCGGCGGCGTTGGCCATGCGCGGAATGCGGGTCGGCCGGCCGTACCCCTGGTTGAGGTTGAGCTGGATCTCGGGTTTGCCCGCTTTTCCGCGTTTGGTGGTAATCAGAATGACCCCGTTGGCGGCCTGCGCCCCGTAAATGGCGGCCGAGGCATCTTTGAGCACGGTAATGGTTTCGATGCTGTTGGGATCAAGCCGTTCGAGGGAACGGCCGGGAATGCCGTCCACGACGACCAGGGGGTCATTGTTGCCCAGCGTATTGGCCCCGCGGATGCGGATGGTTGAACCATCGGCGCCGGGTTCGCCGCTCCGGGTGACGGCCGTAACCCCGGGCAACCGGCCGGTCAGGCTGTTGCTCACGTTGGTAGTGGGCGTCTGCACCAGGTCGGCCCCCTTCACGGAAGTGATGGAGCCGGTTGCCGTTTCTTTCTTTTGCGTACCGTAGCCCACCACCACTACCTCCGAGAGCGCCTTGATGTCGGTCACCAGTCGCAGGTCAACCTGGCTGCGGTTGCCCACGGCCACTTCCTCGGTCACGTACCCGATGAAGCTGAATACCAGCGTGGCGTTGTCGGGCGCCGTCAGTTTGTAGCGTCCCTCCGCGTCGGTGGTGGTGCCGTTGGTGGTGCCTTTCACCAGTACGCTCACGCCGGGGATGGCCCCGCCGTTTTCGTCGGTCACCCGGCCGCTCACCGGGATGTCAGCCGCGGGGGCGGGGGTTTGGGTGCCGGCAGGGGCGGCTTGCCCCGACGCGAGGGTCTGGGCGTACAGCGGCCGTCCCGGCGAGAACAAGGCGGGCAGCAAGAGCAGGCCGGCCACGAGTAAGTAGTTTTTTCTCATTGGGGTAGGGGTTGAAAAAAAGGATTGAATGAAAGCAGGGGAAGTACAGTTTATTACACCGCAACAGGGGTTTGCCGGGGCGGAAATAGCCATTCCACGGCAGTACCGGCAGAGGCCGATTGGAAAGCAACCGGGAGATCTTCTGTGACCGGGGTGGGCAAGGGAAAAATACCGGCAGGGCCGGTCAGCCAAAAAACGCGTTACGCACCGGGGGTATAGTTGTAAAAAGTCCCCCTGTTGCTCAGTCAAGAGCATTTATTATCCTCAAAACTACCACGACTTTTTAGATTCCTGCAAACAAAATTTAGCCTTTTTTGATTACGAATTCATTTTTTTCGTGGAAAAGCCATAATCCCGCCGGGAGGGCACCGGCGCGGCTGCGTACGGGCCGGCGGCACCGGCCGGCGCACCGGGAAGGAATATTTAGGGCGTACGGGGAACGGACGGGCCGTTTTGCGCCTTATAGCATAGAGAGTATACTCCCTAAATTTGTGATTTGCACGCTCCTCCCGGGACAATACTTACCTGTGTACCATGAACTTCTTAAACATCAAAACGATACTACGCGCGGCCGTCTTCGCGCTGGCAACGGCGGCCACTGCGCTTGCCCAGCAGAAAGACCCCGCCATTTCCGAAAAGGCCCGGCAGTGGTACGACCAGGCGGGCAGCCTCATTACGGCGCGCAAGTTTGACCAGGCCGCCGCCGTGCTGCTCAAGGCCGTCGACAAGGAACCCGAATACGCCGAAGCCCACTTCCGGCTGGCCAACGTCTACGAACTCATCGCCCAGGTGGAACGCTCCCCGGAGTACCGGCAGAAAATCCGGGAGCACTACCAGAAAAGCGTGCAGCTCAAACCGGCCAACCCGTCCTTCATGGCCGCCTACGCCATCGTGGGGTCGGCGTACCTCGGCGAGGGGGATTACGAGAATGCCCGCACGTACTTTGAGCAGTTCCTGGCCCTTAAGCCCTTGAAAGCCGCCCAGGTGAAGGAGGCCCAGCGCATGATTGCCAACTGCGAATTCGCCATCAAGGCCAAGCAGGAGCCGCTGCCCTTCCAGGCCGTGCCCATGAGCCCCTCGGTCAACCGGTTCGTGCTGCAATACTTCCCGGTGCTTACCGCCGACCAGCAGACGGTGATCTTTACGGCCCGCGAAACGGCCGACCTCAAGAGCGACGAAGACTTGTACGTGAGCACCAAAAAGGCCGAAGACTGGAGCGAACCCGCAATCCTTTCCGACCGCATCAATACGCCCGCCAACGAGGGCACCTGCACCATTTCGGCCGACGGCCGTACGCTGGTGTTTACCTCCTGCGAAGGCCGCCAGAACTTCGGCAGCTGCGACCTGTTCGTGTCGTACAAGGTGGGCGACGAGTGGACCGAGCCGGTGAACCTGGGCAACAAGATCAACTCGGTGGCCTGGGAGTCGCAGCCTTCGCTGTCGGCCGACGGCCGCACGCTGTACTTCGTGTCGGACCGCCGGGGCAGCTACGGCCGCCGCGACATCTGGAAAAGCCTGCTGGGCGAAGACGGCTACTGGGGCACCCCCGAAAACCTGGGGCCCAACGTCAACACGACCGAAGACGACCTCTCCCCCTTTATCCACGCCAACAGCCGCATCCTGTACTTCTCCTCCAAGGGGCACGTGGGCATGGGCGGCTACGACCTGTTTTCGACCGAGTACCGGGGCGGGCAGTGGACTTTCCCCAAAAACCTGGGTTACCCGCTCAACAACCACGACGACCAGGTGTCGCTGTTCGTGACGGCCGACGGCAAGAAGGGCTACTACGCCCACGAGGAGAAGGACGGCCGCCGGTACCTGAGCAGCAAGCTCTACGAGTTCAACATTCCCGAGCAGATTGCCGTGGCCGAAAGCAGCGATTACCTGAAGGGCCGCGTGTTCGACGCCAAAACCAAGAAGCCGCTCGGCACCAAGATCGAAATCTACAACGTGAAGTCGGGCGGGCGCGAAGCCCTCATCAGTTCCGACCGGCTGTCGGGCGACTACCTGGCCGTGCTCACCGAGGGCACCGAGTACGGGCTGTACGTCAATAAGGAAGGGTACCTGTTCAAGAGCCTCTACTTCAACTACGAAGGCGGCCAGCACGAACCGGTGGTCATGGACATCTACCTGCAACCGCTGGAGGCCGGCTCCAAGGACGTGCTCAAGAACCTGTTCTTCGCCACCGGCGAGTGGGAACTGGAAAACAAGTCGAAGGTGGAACTCGACAAGCTGACCGAACTGCTCAACCAGAACCGTACCCTGAAGCTGGAGATTTCGGGCCACACCGACGACGTGGGCAAGGACGACGCCAACCTGGAACTTTCCAAGAAACGCGCCAAGAGCGTGTACGATTACCTGCTCAAGGCCGGCATCGATGCCCGGCGGCTTACTTTCGCCGGCTACGGCGAAACCCAGTTTGCCGCGCCCAACACCTCCGACAAAAACCGCGAACTCAACCGGCGCATTGAATTCAAAGTGCTGTAAAGCCAATAGAAATAAAAAAGGGGCCGCAAGGCCCCTTTTTTATTTCTATTGGGTAAGCGTATCATCACCTGAAAAGCTTGCCGAAGATCCAGAACACGAGGGCCACCACCAGCACCACGCCGATGACGCCGATCCACATGCCGGCCTCAAAAATGTCGCCGATCACGGCGCAGCTGCTCAGACTCACGGTCACGAGCAGAATCATGATTATATTGAAGAATACTTGAGGTTTCATAGCCGTTAAACGTTTGGTGTAAAAGTGTAACTGGCTGTATGTACGCGGAAACCGCCAATTAGGTTGTAGGGGTTTCAGCCGCAACGGGTTGCACCTGCCCGGCCAGGAACGCCTGGTACCACCGGCCCGAGTCCTTTACCGTTCGCTGCTGGGTGTCGAAGTCCACGTGCACCAGCCCGAAGCGGGGCCGGTAGCCCTCCGCCCACTCGAAGTTGTCGGTGAATGTCCACGCGAAATACCCGTCCACCGGCACGCCTTCCCGTTTGGCCCGCAGCACCTGGCCCACGTGGTCGCGCAGGTACGCCACGCGCCGTTCGTCAGGCACCCGGCCGTCGCGCACGGTGTCTTCGAAGGCCGCCCCGTTCTCAGTCACCACAATTTGTTTGATCTGCGGGTACGCCGCGTACTGCCTCAGCATCCGGTAAATGGATTCGGGGTACACCTCCCAGCCCATCAGCGTGTAGGGTACCTTCCGGGTGGCCGCTTTTACCAGGGTAGCCCCCACGTATGGCATGAACCAGGTGGGTTTGACCACCTCCCGCGTGTACACCTGCAAGCCGATGAAGTCGAAGTCGAACGGGAGCAACGCGTCGTCGCCCGGTCGCCGGTATTTCTCCAGGCGGTTGAGGAAGGGGAGGTCGGCCGTGGGGTAGCCCAGGCCCAGGGCCGGTTCCAGGAAGAGGCGGTTGAGCAGGGCGTCGACCCGCCGGGCGGCCCCGCGGTCCGGTTCCGTATCGCGCAGCGGTTCCACGCAGGAGGCCGAGAAAGTAGTGCCGATGCGGGCTTGCGGCAGGTGCAGCCGCAGGCGACGGCCGCCTTCGGCCTGGCACAGGGCCGCGTGGTGGGTGGCGGGCAGAAAGTTTTTGAGCCAGCGCCGGCCCGGGGCGTGGATGCCCAGGAAGTGGCCCGCCCCGGTAAACACCATCGGCTCGTTGAGCACCATCCAGTGCTTGACCCGGTCGCCGAAGGCCCGGGCGCAGGTTTCGGCGTAGTCGCCGAACCAGCCCACCACGTCGCGGTTCGTCCAGCCGCCCTTTTGTTCGAGGGCATAAGGCAGGTCCCAGTGGTAGAGGGTCACCCAGGGTTCAATGCCCAGGTTCAGGCAGGTGTCGATGAGTTGGTGGTAGAAGTCGATGCCCCGGGCGTTGACGGCGCCGCGGCCTTCGGGGAAAATGCGCGACCAGGCGAGGGAGAACCGGAAGTTGGGAATGCCCAGTTCGTGCATCAGTTGCAGGTCGGCGGCGTAGCGTTGGTAGAACTGGCAGGCAATGTTGCCGTGCTGGTTCTGGTAAATGGCGCCTTTTTTCCGGGTAAACACGTCCCAGATGGAAAGCCCCTTGCCGTCGGCGTCGTGGCAGCCTTCGGTCTGGTAGGCCGCCGTGGAGACGCCCCAGTGAAAAGTTGAACCAAAATCGTTTTTGCTCCAGTGGTGCACGGCGCCGGGGGGGATCACGCCAGCCTATACTGCGGGTGGCCCGGCAAGGTTACGCAGGTTTGCGCAAAGGTCCGCCGGACCGGCCGCCCGGGTACGGGTTATAACCCTCCTTTCAGGCGCAGCAGTTTGAGGTTCCAGTACAGCGACCAGTCCACGTCGGGGTGGTATTTGTGGTCGGGGTTGCGGTAGATGGCCGAGAAGAGGCGTTCGGCTTCGGAGAGTTGGTTGTTTTGCACGTACGCCCACGCCAGGTAGTACTCGGCGTCCTGGGTGGTGGTGCGATTGTCGGACCCCTGGCTCTGGGCGAGGGTTTGTTGCAGCAACGGGATGGCTTGGGCGGGTTGGGAGAGGGCCAGGTAGGCGTTGGCGGCAATGAGGGTTTCCTGGGGGGAGCGGGAAGGGTTCTGGCTGAAGCGTTTGACCACGGCGCCGTAGTTGCCGTTGGCGTATTCGCGCACGAGTTGCTGGGAGGCGTCCTGGGGGACGTAGGTTTCGCCCCGGGTTACGTCGGCGGCGTAGGCTTCGTAACCCTGCGCTACCAGGCCGCCCGTCGAGAGCGTGGAGAGGCGGAGCACAAAGGCGCACACCACCAGCAGGGCAATGGCGGCCGCAATGCGCAGGGGGCTGACCCACACGTTAAAACCGGATTGGGTCCGCCGTTCGGCCATGACTTCGCGGTGGATGGCGGCCAGTTCCTGGCGGTAACCGTAGTGGCGGGTGAGCGACCGCACGGACTGCTGACTGGTTACTTCCTGGGCAAAGGTCTGGTCCTGCGCTACCCGCTGCCCGAAGGCGGCCTGTTCGGGGGCGGAAAGCTGGCCCTTCAGGTAGCGGTCGATGTATTCGGATTGTTCTAACGTGGCATCAGATTCCATGAACCAAGAAGTCTTTGAGTGAATTTTTAACCGTACTGTTATTTTCGAGCATTTGCGTAAGCTGCTTCATGCACTTGTACTTTTTGTTCCGCACCACCTGTTCGCTCTCGTAATCCATCCGCTCGAAAATTTCCTTCATCGACAGGTCGTCGTAGTAATAATGCACCAGAATCTTCCGGCACGTTTCGCCGAGCCCGTCCAGCAGGGTCAGCACCTGCTTTTTGGACTCATTTTTTACCAGGCTCCCCTGGATGGCTTCTTCTTCCTGCGGGCTGATCTTGTAGTACTCGGTGTCGCGCAGAAAAACCCGTTCCCGCTTCTTCAACTCGTTGAGCCACAGGTTCCGGGCAATGGCGTACAGGAACGTTTTGATGCTCGACTGGCCCCGGAACTTCCCCGTCTGCACGAGGTCGATGAACACGAGGATCAATTCCTGGAACAAATCTTCGGCGTCCTGCTGGCTACCCTTGTTCTTCTTGATGAAATGCGTCAGGTTGTCGAAGTGCAGCTCGTACAGGTATCGCACCGGCCTTTCCAGCGACTCCCGCCGGCTGATTGCTTCGATCAATTCCCCATCTGAGTAGCTTTTACCAGCTTTCATCAGCCTCTGGTTAATGGTTAGTAAACGGCCGAAAGATAAATGTAACTTCACTCACAAAAAAATAAAATCATCCCCCGGGGTGGGGGAGAAGGGAACGCAAAGGAGACCGGAGGCCGGAGGAAGGGAGACGGGAGGAGGTAGGGGGAAGGAAGCTGGGGCGAAGAACGAATGGTGCAGGACTTGGGGCTGGGTTGCGGCAAGGCCCGCTCAAGGTGCGTTGCTGGCCGGGGGCGGCCCGGGAAAAATGAAACTGCAAAGTGCGCAAAAAAGACGCAAAGAACGCGGAGGGAAACGAATTCCGCTCCGGGTCCTTTGCGTCTGGGTGAAGGAGAGAGACGCGATTCATCGCATCTATACCCGTGACGCCTACACCAGTTTCTTGTACCGGATGCGTTTGGGTTCGATGTCGCCGAGGCGCTTCTTTTTGTTCTCTTCGTATTCGCTGAAGTTGCCCTCAAAGAAGTACACCTGCGATTCGCCCTCAAAGGCCAGGATGTGCGTAGCCACCCGGTCGAGGAACCAGCGGTCGTGGGAGATGACCACGGCGCAGCCGGCAAAGTTTTCCAGGGCTTCTTCCAGGGCCCGCAGCGTGTTCACGTCCAGGTCGTTGGTGGGTTCGTCGAGCAGCAGCAGGTTGGCGCCCTGCTTGAGCGTCATGGCCAGGTGCACGCGGTTGCGTTCCCCGCCCGAGAGGTTGCCCACCTTTTTCTCCTGGTCGTTGCCCGTAAAGTTGAATTTGCTCACGTAGGCCCGGGAGTTGACCTGCCGGCCGCCCAGCAACATCTGTTCGGTGCCGCCCGTGATGGTTTCGAACACCGTCTTGTTGGGGTCGAGTCTGGTGTGTTCCTGGTCCACGTAGGCGATCTGCACGGTGTCGCCCACCTCGAAGTTGCCCTTGTCGGGGTTGGCCTGCTTGGTAATGAGGTTGAAAAGCGTGGTTTTGCCGGCGCCGTTCGGCCCGATGATGCCCACGATGCCGCCCTGCGGCAGGGTGAAGTTGAGGTGTTCAAACAGGAGTTTGTCGCCGAACGCCTTGGCAACCTCTTTGGCTTCGATCACCCGTCCGCCGAGGCGCGGTCCGGGCGGAATGAACAGTTCGAGCCGTTCTTCCTTCTGCCGGCCTTCTTCGCCCAGCAGTTTCTCGTAGGCACCGAGGCGGGCCTTCGACTTGGCCTGGCGGGCCTTGGGGGCCATGCGCACCCATTCCAGTTCGCGTTGCAGCGTTTTCTGCCTTTTGGATTCCCCTTTTTCTTCCTTGGCCAGGCGGTTCTGCTTCTGCTCCAGCCACGACGAGTAGTTGCCCTTCCAGGGAATGCCTTCGCCGCGGTCGAGTTCCAGGATCCAGCCGGCCACGTTGTCGAGGAAGTACCGGTCGTGCGTGACGGCGATCACAGTGCCTTTATATTGCTGGAGGTGCTGTTCGAGCCAGAGCACCGATTCGGCGTCGAGGTGGTTGGTGGGTTCGTCGAGCAGCAGCACGTCGGGTTCGCGCAGCAACAGGCGGCACAGGGCCACGCGGCGTTTCTCCCCGCCCGACAGGTTGCCGATCCTGGCTTCCTGGGGCGGCGTGCGCAGGGCGTCCATCGCTTTTTCGAGGCGGTTGTCGAGTTCCCAGGCGTTGAGTTGGTCGAGCCGTTCCTGCACCAGCGACTGCCGGGCCAGCAGCTTGTCGAAGTCGGCGTCGGGGTCGCCGAACTTCTCGTTGATCTCTTCGAATTCCTTGAGCAGGCCCACTACCTCCTGCACGCCTTCTTCCACCACTTCGCGCACCGTTTTGTTGGGGTCGAGCTGCGGTTCCTGCTCCAGGTAGCCCACCGAGTAGCCCGGCGAAAAAACGACTTCGCCCTGGTAGTTCTTCTCAATGCCCGCAATGATGCGCAGCAGCGTAGATTTGCCCGAGCCGTTGAGGCCCAGCACGCCGATCTTGGCGCCGTAGAAGAAAGAGAGGTATATGTTCTTGAGGACTTGCTTCTGGGGTGGGTAAACTTTGCTCACACCCGCCATCGAAAAGATAATGGTTTCGTTACTCATGGGCCGGAAGTTGAAAATAAATTGGAATAATTGAAGCAGTATAGCGTTACTTTTCGAAATTCATTCTAATTTTTGTAAAAATAATCATTATTAATGGATATGGGCGTTTACCTTTAAGCAATTCCGTCATAGAGGCGGTAGCGGTGAGGCGAATCCGGGGTGGGTCCGGCAAAAAATACTTAATTATTGGTATTGTGGAAATTGGGATTCGTCATATACTCGCGTAATTGAAAAGGTAAGGGGAAATATCCTGTTTTATTGCCCCAGATTGGGTATTTTCGGGTACCTGAACCAGACTGTCCAGCGGAGCAATGCATTCCGTGCACCTATACTGCCTGAAGTATTACTTCTGAACCAGTACAACCATATAATTACAATAACCCCATGAAAGAAACACAATGGTCGGATGAATTCGGCTACATCAGCGATGGAAAGGTTTATCTGAAAGGCTATTTTGATTATCCCGACCGGCAAATCGGCGAAGTAAAAGTAAGCCCGGAGGCAAGCGTAAAATATTTCCGGGACCGCTTCGAGACGGCCCGCCAGAAGGTAGACGAGTTGTACACGCTGGTAGAAACGGCCCTGAACAAAGGGTCGTACCTGATGAAGCTCATCCACCTGCGGCAGTACCTGGCCGAGTTCGACGGACTGGGTGACTACGTGGCCCTGTTCGGGCGGCTCGACGTACTGGAAGAGGACCTCCGCCACAACATTGCCCACAACCGGGTGCGCAACCTGGAAATCAAGCAGGCCCTGCTGGGCGAGGCCCTGGCCCTCAAGGAGAGTACGGAGTGGAAGGAAACGGCCGAGGTGTTCAAGGAGCTTAAATCCAAGTGGATCCGCACCGGGGCCGTGGACCGCGAACACCAGGAAGACCTGGAAGCCAAGTTCAACGCCATCATCGACGGCTTCTTCGAGCGGCGCAAGGCGTTCTTCGAACACAAGAACCGCATCATCCACCAGCGGGTCGACCAGCTCAAGCGCCTCAACGAACGGGCCCAGGCCCTCAAGGATTCGGAGAACTACGACGGTACGGCCTACGAACTCAAGAAGATGCAGGAGGAGTGGAAAAAGGTGGGCAAGGTGCCCAAGCGCCTCACGCTGGAAATCAAAGAGGAGTTCAAGAAGGCCTACGACCACTTCTACGGCCGTTACCGGGCGGCCAAGAACCTGCCCGAACGGACTTTCGTGAAGCGGGAAGACCCCAAGGTGACGGCCCAGCGCAAACTCGCCGAGGAAGCCGAAGAGTTGCTGCAATCGGCCAACATCGAACAGGCGGCCGAACGCGGCAAGCAACTGCTCATGGACTGGAAAAACATCAAGGTGCCGCCCCGCCAGCAGGACCAGCAGCTCAACGACCGGTTCCGCCTGGCGTGCGACAAAATCTTCGAGATGAACTACCTGATGCGGGTGGTGCGGCGCAAGAACTTCTTCTTCGACAAAAAGTCGCGGGAAGAACAGCTTTCGCTCAAGATCCGCACCATGAGCGACCTCATCCGCCGCGAGAAGGAAGAACTGGAGGCCCAGGAAAACGGGGGCGGCATGGGCAGTGCCATGAACAACAGCCAGACCATCGACAAGGCGGCGCTGTTCAAACTGGAGGTGCAGAAGCGCAAGGTTGGCGTAAAACAACTGCTGCTCGACGGCTTTAAGGCCGAACTGGCGGCGCTACGCAAATAAGCATTTGTCAACAGAACGAAAAATATTGTACCCCCCGGGCGTAACTTTTTTTCGTTTTCCCGTAAGAGGGATATAATTAATTCCCATACCCGACTATCTTTCCGTATTTGCGCAGAGTTTACAATTCATCAGGTTTTTACGTTATATTGCGACCACCCAAAATTTAAAGGAAACAAGCCTATGTACTGGACACTAGAATTGGCTTCTTATTTGGAAGATGCGCCCTGGCCGGCTACCAAAGAAGAACTGATCGATTATTCTATCCGTTCAGGTGCCCCGTTGGAAGTAGTGGAAAATTTGCAGGAACTGGAGGACGACGGTCAACCTTACGAAAGCATTGAGGAAATCTGGCCGGACTACCCGACCAAGGATGATTTCTTCTTCAACGAAGACGAGTATTAAGCGACGCCTCCTTACGCTTTACCCGGGCCCCCGCCCGGGATTCGGATACGGGCAACAGAAAGAACCGCTTTGGTACCCCTTCAAGTGAACCAATTGGTTGCGGGTTATGGCCACCAGGCCCTGATCCGCAACTTATCTTTTATAGTGCCCCGGCCGGCGTTCGTGGCCGTGGTCGGGCACAACGGCAGCGGCAAAAGCACCCTGCTCAAAGCCCTGACCGGGCAAATGGCCCACGGCGGCGAGGTCCGCATCGGCGGGCAGCGCGTGCAGTCGGGGCAAAACCCGTCGGCCGCCGGCCTGCTTTCCTTCCTGGCCCAGAAAAACCACGTCAACTTCTCGCTGCCCGTGCGCGAACTGGTGGTAATGGGCAGTTTCCGCCGCAAACGTTTTTTCCAGCCCTACACCCCGGCCGACTACGCCGACGCCCAGCGGGCCCTGGAAGCCCTGCAAATCACCCACCTGGCCGACGCCGACTACCAGCACCTGTCGGGCGGTGAACAGCAGATGGCCTGGCTGGCCCAACTGCTGGTGCAGAACGCGGGGGTGATCCTGCTCGACGAACCCACCCAGCAGCTCGACGTGTACAACCGCAAAAAAGTATTCGACCTGATGGCCGGCTGGGTGCAGGAAGACCAGAAGACCGTGCTGTGCGTCACGCACGACATCCACAACCTGTTTGCCATGCGGGGCTACCTGCTCAACCTCTCCAGCCCGGCCCCCGCCCTGGAAGAAATCACCGAACGGACCGTATCGCACCACCTGGCCCTGCTGGAACATAAACCAGTGCCGCACCGCGGGTAACTTAAATCCTGAAAAGAAACTTAACCGCAAGGGGCGCAAATTAGACGCAAAGGCCGCCAGGAGGGATAGGGTTTAAACCCTATCCTATGGATATTGCGCGTAATTGTTATTGCGCATACGTACGCAGACTTCGTTCCAGTCAAACCAAGCGCAGCCTTTCCGTAGGGCAGGGTTTAAACCCTACCCCTACTCAACCGCAAAGATCGCCAGGAGAACGCGCACCCCTTTGCGTCTTTTCTTTGCGGCCTTTGCGCTCCTCCTTTGCGTCTTTGCGTGAAACCTTCCCCTTTCCAAAAAACCAACAGATGTCCGAAAGCGAACACCCGTTGGCCGTATTTGAACGGAGCCCGGGAAAACGAGTCGGCTGCCGGCCCCAAAATAGCCGTTTGCAGGCACTGGCACAGCTTTGGTGGAAACTGCGGTATACTCCGAGCAAACCTGCACCACTATGATCCGTAACTACCTCACCGTTGCCCTCCGGAACATGCTCAAGCATAAATTCTACTCCGGAATCAACATCCTTGGTCTCTCCATCGGCATTGCCAGCTGCCTCCTCATCCTGCTTTACGTGGTGGACGAACTGAGCTACGACCGGTTCCACGCCCAAGCAGACCGCACCTACCGCATTGGCCTGGAGGCCAGCCTGGGCGGGCAGAACTTCAGCTCCCCCATCACGGCGGCGCCCATGGCCGCGGCGCTGGTAAAGGACTTCCCCGAAGTAGAGGCCGCCACCCGCCTGTACCGGCTCGACGGGGAGGTAACCCGCTACGGCAACAAGGCATTCACCGAAAAGCGGGTGGCCTTTGCCGACTCCAACTTCTTCAACGTATTCACCTTCCGGCTGAAGGAAGGCAACCCGGCCGCGGCGCTGCCTGGACCCCAGACCCTGGTGCTCAGCGAAACCACCGCCCGGAAGTACTTCGGCAACGCCCCGGCGCTGGGCAAAACCCTCATCGTGGGCAACTACAACGTCGCGTACCGCGTCACGGGCGTCATGGCCGACATGCCCCACAATTCGCACTTTCACTTCGACGTGCTCCTGTCGATGGCCTCGTTTCCCAACAGCCGCAACACCGAATGGGTCAGCAACAGCTTCTACACTTACGTAGTACTGCGGGAAGGCGCTTCGGCCGCAACGTTTGCCGGCAAAATGCCCGGCCTCGTACGCCGGTACGTAGCGCCCCAGTTGGCGCAGGCGTTAAAGTATCCCTACGAGCAGTTTCAGAAGAACGGGGGCAAATGGGCCTTTTTCACGCAGCCGGTGGGTAGCATTCACCTGTACTCCGACTACCCGGAAGGGGAACTGGAGCCCAACGGCAGCATTACGTACGTGTACATCTTCTCGGCCATTGCCCTTTTTATTCTGCTCATTGCCTGCATCAACTTCATGAACCTGGCCACGGCCCGTTCATCCAGCCGGGCCAAAGAAGTGGGCATCCGTAAGGTACTGGGTTCGGTAAAAGCCCGGCTGGTGGGCCAGTTCCTCACCGAGTCGCTCCTGTACAGCATCGTGGCCGTGGCCCTGGCCTACGCCCTGACCAGCCTGTGCCTGCAACCCTTCAACGAGATTGCGGGCAAAAACCTGTCGGCCGATGTGCTGAGGAGCGGCTGGCTGCTCGGCGGCATCGTGGTCCTCACGCTGGGGGTCGGCGTACTGGCGGGCAGCTACCCGGCCTTCTACCTGACTTCGTTCCGGCCGGTGGAGGTGCTCAAGGGCCGGCTCAAGGCCGGGGCCGGGAGCAGCCGCATCCGGAATGCACTGGTGGTGTCACAGTTTGCCATTTCGATCTGCCTGATTATCTGCACGTGGGTGGTGTACGGGCAACTCCAGTACGCCCGGAGCCGCAACCTGGGCCTCGACAAGGAAAACGTGCTGGTCGTGAACAACGCCCGGCGCCTGGATGCCAGCCTGCAAGCCTTTAAGCAGACCCTGGCCCGGCAGGCGCCGGTCGCCAACGTCACGCTTGCCGGCGAGTTGCCCGCCACTAACCAAGTGAATAATACGGTGTTCCGTAAGGTGGGCGCCAGCGAGGATAACGTGTTTGGCTTCTTTGCGGTGGACGAGGACTACTTCGCCACCCTGAAGATGAAGTTGGTGCAGGGCCGGGGCTTCTCCCGCCAGTTCGGCACCGATTCGGCAGCCATCGTGATCAACGAAGCGGCGGCCAGGCAGTTGGGCTGGGCCGAGCCGCTGGGACGCAAGCTCCTGTTCTACGGGGAGGGTCCCGACCGGGTGCGGCCGCTCACGGTCATCGGCGTGGTGCAGGACTTCAACTTCGAATCGTTGCGCAACAAGATTGCCCCGGTCGTCATCATGTACTCGGGCGGAACCGAAAGTTACGCGGCCGTGCGCCTGAAGCCGGGCAGCGCCGAAGCGGGAGTGGCGCTGGCGGAAAAAATCTGGAAGCAGTACGCCCCGGGCGAGCCGTTTGAATACGCTTTCCTGGACCAGAACTTCGACGCCCTGTTCCGGGCCGAGCAACGGCTGGGAAAGGTGTTTGCCCTCTTTACGGGCCTGGGCATCTTCATTGCCTGCCTGGGGCTGTTTGGCCTGTCGGCATTCGTGGCCGAGCAGCGGGGCAAGGAGATCGGGGTGCGCAAGGTGCTGGGGGCCTCCGTGCCGCAGATCGTGCTGCTGCTTTCCACGGATTTTACGCGGCTCGTGCTCATTGCCTTCGGGGTAGCGGTGCCGCTGGCGTGGTACGCGATGCACCGCTGGCTGGAGAATTTCGCCTACCGGGCACCCATCAGCCCGCTTACGTTTGTGCTGGCCGGGCTGGCGGCCCTGTTCATTGCCTGGGTAACGCTGAGTTTCCAGGCGATCAAGGCTGCCGTTACAAACCCGGTGAAGACGCTGCGACGTGAGTAGGGGTTTTTACATGCTGGATGTTGG
This sequence comes from uncultured Sphingobacteriales bacterium, assembly GCA_963844325.1. GTDB lineage: Bacteria > Bacteroidota > Bacteroidia > Cytophagales > 172606-1 > CADCTQ01. The sequence goes on along the minus strand of CAWJNV010000002.1, from coordinate 7,686,718 downwards.
AGGTTTCTCGCGGATGGCGCAGGAAGGGTTTCTCGCAGATTGCCGCGGATAAGGGCGCAGATTGACGCAGATTTTTGGTTGAAGAATGCTTGGACGGGTGATGCTTAGAGGTGTCGTAAGGTTCGATCCCGCAGATTGTGTGCGATCCGTTTTTGCTCGAATGATTGTCAGTGAGTGTCCGGTAATGGATTGCGCAGATTTGGGCGGGGAGTTTGCGGAGAATGGAGTGATAAAAAACAAAGCCATCGGGCGGGATCGACGGGTCCGCCGAATGGCTTTGGCTTTGTGGGGAAAGATGGAATCGGTTCTGAAGACCTCCCGGGCAAGACCGCTACCCAGTCTCCTGTCTAATGTCTAACATCTCCCGTCTCACTGATGCACTACCCCAAGGCCGTCGAGCTGTTCGATGTGGCTGAGGTTGTCTTCGGTGATGCTGTCGGGTACGAAAATGAACTTCTTGTCGTAAACCTGCCCGCCAATGTAGTAGCTGACCCAGTACTCATTGTTGAGGTGGAACACGCCGGGGTCGATGCTTTCGATGATGGCGTAGTCACGGGGCGGCACGTTGCCGATCACGTGGCGGAGGACGGAGGTTTTCTGCTGCTCGTCGCCCTTGAACCCGTACCCGCGGGAGGACACGATCACGTTGTCGATGGGAACTTCGTTTTCGTTGAGTAAGTACACGATCCAGTCGAAGGCCGCTTTGGGGTCGTGCTTTTTGACAACGGCTATTTTCACGCCTTTTACCGGCGGGAAGGAAATATCTTTTTTCATCGGAAGTAAGGTTGATTCGCAGTGGCAATGCTCAGCCACCCGTAACGGTAAAATGAATTCCGGCGCTTTTAAGTTCCGAAATTTCCATCCCGAACAACGCCGCCAGGTGGTCCTGCAGCCGCGTTTCCACGCCCTCCACCGGTACCTCCCGGCCCAGTTCGGCGGCCATGGAAGTGACGGCTTTGTCGGCAATGCCGCAGGGAATGATGTGGCCGAAGTACGACAGGTCGGTGTTGACGTTGAGGGCGAAGCCGTGCATGGTGACCCACCGGCTGCTCTTCACGCCCATCGCGCAGATTTTGCGGGGGTGGGTCTGCCCTTCGTGGTCCAGCCACACGCCGGTAAGGCCCGGGATGCGGCCCGCGGCTAGGCCGTATTCAGCCAGCGTCAGGATCACGGCCTCTTCGAGCAGGCGCAGGTACTTGTGAATGTCGGTAAAGAAATTGTCGAGGTCGAGAATGGGGTAGCCCACGAGCTGGCCCGGGCCGTGGTAGGTAATGTCGCCGCCCCGGTTGATGGGGTAAAACGAAGCGTGTACCCGTTCGAGTTGGTCGGCGGAGAGCAGCAGGTGCTCGGGCTTGCCACTCTTGCCCAGCGTGTACACGTGCGGATGCTGGCAGAACAGCAGGTAGTTGGGCGTGGGCAGCAACGGGTCACCTTCGGCCGCGGCGCGGTTGCGCACCTTCAGGGCCACGATCTCCCCGAACAACTGTTCCTGGTATTCCCAGGCAGTTTTATAGTCAAGCGTTCCGAGCGACTGGAAGTACACTTTCTTGTTCATGAGCAGGGTTGACGGAGGCATTGTTAGATGGCTGAATGGTTGAATGGCTATATGGCTGATTACTAAGAACTGATGCGGGCATAAGCAGAACAATCACAGAAATTAACCGTGCAACCATTCAACAATCAGCCATATAGCCATTCAGCCATAACCTTACTTACCAGTACATTATTATCCTTTGGCAAGTTCCGCGGCCAGCGTGCCGAGTACGTCCGGCGGACCGGGAGGCACGCCGTTGAGCCCGGCCAGGTAAAACGCCGCCCAGTCGAACAGGTGCATCACGTACAGCGACTGTTCGAGGAGGGAGTCGCCGAAGCGGATGCCGATCTCCACCGCCTTGTCGGCCTTGGGGGCGAACAGGGGCCGGCAAATGTCCATGCGCCGCTTTACCCGCGGGTGGTCGAAGAGCGTTTGCACCTGCACCAGCACCGCCTGGTCAACGATGGGGGCGGGGTGCTCCCAGGCGGCCAGTTCGTCGTCGTTGAGGGCCGGGTACACATTGACGTGGGCCAGTTGGCGGGCCAGCAGGTTGAGTTGCCGCCGGAAGTGCAGCACGGTCGGGTAAAGGGCTTCGTCGGCGTACAGCACGGGCAGCCGCCCCGCCAGGGCCCGGGCCAGGTCCATCGCCCCTTCCCGGATCACCTCTTCCCGGTCGTCGATCAGTTTGGCGGCCTTCTCCAACTGTCCGGCAAAAGCATCGCCGGCCAGGCCGTAACCGCGGAGCCCGGCAAGCAGCCCCGCCAGGAGGCCGGCCGTGGCGTAGCCTTCTCCGGGCAGCGAAGGAGGTAATGCCGCCAGCGGGTAGCCCGCTTCGCGGGCCGCCTGCGCCAGCCGGCCGCCACCCGTCAGGCAGACCACTACGGCCCGGCGGTTCCCGGCCTGTTCGGCAAGGGCCAGCACTTCCTCGGCGTCGCCGGAGCGCGAGGCGGCAACGAACAAAGTATGTCCGTTAACGAAAGCCGGCAGCCGGTAATCTCCCAGTACCGAAAGGGGAACGGCCCATTCGGCGGCGGTAAGGGCTTTGACCAGTTCGGCGGCCGTGCGGGCATCGCCGTGGGCGCCGATCACGACGTGGCGGATGTCACGGGCGGCCGGCGCCGCGGGCACCTGGCGGAGGAGGGCCGCACCCTCCCGGAGCCGGCCGGAAAATCCTTCAATGAGGGCTTGCATGGGAACCTGCGGAGCGGTTTAGCGGTAAAACTATACTAGGGCAGATAACCTAACCCCCGGCCCCTCTCCACCGGAGAGGGGGAGAGAAAACAGTGCTGTTAAGCCCCCTCTCCCCGGGAGAGGGGGTTGGGGGTGAGGTCTTATACCCGCAAAAGTAAAACTTCTCCGGACGTATGGCGTCCATACCACCGCATGAGTGAACACTTAAAGCTAGGCAGCCAGGGGGAGGACTGGGCGTGCGAATACCTGCGGGGACAGGGGTACGAGATTGCGTGCCGCAACTACCGCTACGGCCGGGCCGAGATCGACATTGTGGCCCGCAGGGAAAAACTGCTGGTTTTCGTGGAGGTAAAAACCCGCACCAACCTTTCGCACGGGGAGCCCGAAGCGGCGGTGACGGGCAGCAAGGTTGGCCGGCTGCGGAAGGCCGCTGAGCACTACATCTACGCGACGGACTGGGTGCACGACGTCCGCTTCGACGTGATTGCCATCTCCGTGGAAGGGGAACGGCACCTGGAGCACTTCCAGGACGCCTTCTGGTAATGGGTGGCTAAAAGTTTCACGAACAGTTTCACGCAAAGGCGCAAAGAAGCGCAAAGGCCGCAAAGAAAAAGAAGGGCGCAAAGAAAAACGCGTTCTCTTTGCGGCCTTCTTTTTCTTTGCGCCTTTGCGTGAACCCTTCCTAAAAGCGGCTCAGTGCTTTTTTGTCTTCTTTCTCCTTGTCGAAGGTGAGGTTGCCTTTGTCGTCCCACTCCCGCAGCGTGTAGGGCTGGGTGGTCCGGTCGAAGGGATCTTTGGGGTACTGCGTTTCTTTTTTGTAGCGGCGGCGGAACTGGTAGTACTCCATCCACTTGCCCACGGGCTGGCCGTTGTCGTACTGCCCTTTGACGGCAATCTGGCCGCCTTCGTAGAACTGGTAGTATTCGCCGTGCTTCACGCCGTACTGCACGGGCACCACTTCTTTGATCTTCTTGCGGTCGGCGTCGTAGTAGGTGATTTCGGCTTCGGAGGGCCAGCCTTTGTAGTACCGTACCTTGTCGAGGAGCATGTAGTTGCCATCGTAGGCTTCCCAGCGGCCGTGCTTGACGCCCTGGTTGTAGTAGCCTTCTTCCACCAGTTTGCCGTTGATGAATTTCTGGTAGGGGCCGTGCAGGAGGCGGTGCGTTTCCTTGTCGATCTGGCCGCCGACCTGCAATTCCTTCTTGCGGAAGTTGTACCAGGCGACGTGTTGGGCGTAGACGTTAGGCTCCTTGTATTCGGGCAGGTAGAAGAACAGTTGCATCGTCTGCTTGTCGCCGGCCCCGGTCTTGGTGAAGCCTTTGCGGGCCTTGACGCCGAAGTACACGTTCTTGGGCGGCTTGATCTCCTTTTTTTCCTTCTCCTTGGTGTTTTTCTTCTTATTATCCAGGTCCGAAAGCAAGTCCAGGGAGGGGTCTTCCTGGCGACGCAGGCTGTCTTCCGTCACCTGGGCAAAGCCGGCAGGCACAGCAAGGGTGAACAGCAGACCAATGAGCAAAAAGCGTAGATGCATGCAGGTAGCAGAAAATAAGTAGGAAAAAGCTTTCGGAGCCCGGTACTTTTTTGAACGCACCCGGGGCTTATTTATTTTGAGTTGGTAAATTAGTGGCAGCAATTTTTAAAATCACTATACCAAATTTACGCCTTTTTACCTTGGAAAAAAACGCTAAAATATACATTGCCGGTCACCGGGGCATGGTAGGCTCGGCCATCCACCGCCGGCTGCTGGCCGAAGGGTACAACAATTTCGTGTTCCGCGTCTCTTCCGGGCTGGATTTGCGCGACCAGCGGGCCGTGGCCGACTTCTTCGCGGAAGAAAAGCCGGACTACGTGTTCCTGGCGGCGGCCAAAGTGGGCGGCATCCACGCCAACAACGTGTACCGCGGCGAGTTCCTCTACGACAACCTGATGATCCAGAACAACGTGATCCACCAGTCGCAGCGGCACGGGGTCAAAAAGCTGCTCTTCCTGGGTTCGTCGTGCATTTACCCGAAGCTGGCGCCCCAGCCCCTCAAGGAAGAATACCTGCTCACCGGGCTGCTGGAGCCCACCAACGAACCCTACGCCATTGCCAAGATTGCGGGCATTAAGCTGTGCGAAGCGTACCGGAGCCAGTACGGGTGTAATTTTATTTCGGTAATGCCCACCAACCTCTACGGGCCCAACGATAATTATGACCTCAACAACTCGCACGTGCTGCCGGCCCTGATCCGCAAATTCCACGAGGCCAAGGCTGAGCGGCGCCCCCAGCGTGGAAGTGTGGGGTTCGGGCACGCCCAAGCGGGAATTCCTGCACGCCGACGACCTGGCCGACGCGTGCTATTTTCTGATGTTACATTACAACCAACCGGAATTGATCAACATCGGTACCGGCGAAGACCTTTCCATCCGCGAACTTGCGGAATCTGTCAAAGCGACAGTGGGCTACGAAGGTTACATTTCCTGGAATACCTCCAAACCGGACGGCACCCCCCGCAAGCTGATGGACGTGTCGAAGCTGCATGGCCTGGGGTGGCGCCACCGGATCACGCTGGAAGAAGGGTTGCGGATGGTATATGAGGAGTACGCCGGGCAGGCCGAAGTCAACTCCTGAGTTCATACCCCCTAGTGCATGCATAAGCATGGCCGCGCATTTCTCTTTTTGCTGGGCTGCCTGCTGCGTTGGGCATCTGCCTCCGGGCAGTGCCCCCAGCCCGGCTTTACCATTCCCGACACGGTTTGCATTGACCAGCCCTTTCCCCTCGTAAATACGTCGACCGGCGCCGACCGGTACGAATGGGATTTTTGCAGCGGCGACGACCTGACCGGTACGCCCCGCGTTACCGAACTGCTCACCGTTACGGCGGCCAACAATCCCTCCAACATTACCACCGTTTTTGACGGTACGAATTACTTCGCGTTTTTCTTCGGCCGGGACAACAACTCCCTTTTCCGGCTCGATTTCGGCAGCAACCCCGACAGCAGCCCGACCCTGTCGAACTTAGGCGTTTTGGGAACGGGTATCAGCCGGCCCGAACCCCTCGACTTCGTGCAGGAGGGGGGCAACTGGCACGCCTTTACCGTCAATACTTTCGGCAATTCGAACCTGGTGCGCCTCGACTTCGGCCCGACCCTGATCAGTACGCCTTCGGTTACCGACCTGGGAAATTTCGGCGGACAATTGAACCGGCCCCGGGGACTCAGGGTTGCCCGGGACAACGGCAACTACGTGGCCGTCATCACCAACGCCGGCGATAATACGCTGGTGCTGGCTAACCTGGGCACTACCCTTACGGCGGCCGCGGCCGGCATCAGCCTCCTCAAAACCAATCCCCTTTCCACCGTAACCCTCGACCTTGCCAATACGGAAGTGATCCAGGACTGTGACCGCTGGTACGGCCTGACGCTGGGAACCAATACCTCGGGCGTCTGGAAACTGGACTTCGGGCCGTCGCTTTTCAGCCTGCCCGCCATCAGCCGCCTGACTTTGAACATTCCCGCCAACGCGATCCTCTTCAACCAGCAGTTCACGCAGGAGGCCGGTACGTTTGCTGCGGTGCTGCTGACCCTGAAAGGCGCCATGTACCACCTGAGTTTCGGGGAAAGCATGGCTACCCCGGTGCCCGCCGTAACCGACCTTGGCGTCATGCAGCCCCTGGTAAACAGCCAGGGTTTTTCGATGCGGAAGGCGGGTTCAACGTGGTTCGCCTACGCGATCAGTTACTTTTCCAACAAAGTGTTCCGGCTGAACTTCCCGCACCCCTGCGCGGCGTCGGTTCCCGCCTCGGGCGCCGGCAGCCCGGCGGACGTAAAGTACGCGCGGGCCGGCACCTACAAGGTCACTTTAACGGCCTACCAGGGTACGAAGCACGAAAGCATTACCCGGGACGTATTCGTGAAGGGCGGCGCCGGCATCGACTTTACCACGGGCAGTTCCCCGACCCAGTTCACCGCCATTGCGCCCCCCGGCGACCGGTACGTGGCCTGGCAGTGGAATTTCGGGGATGGTACGGCTGCCACGGAAGCTTCTCCCACCCACGTTTTCCCGGCCAACGGCACCTACGACGTTACCCTGACGGCTACCAACACGTGCGGGGCATCCGCTTCGGTTACCAAAAAGGTAAGCGTTGCCAACAACGTGCCGCTTGCCTGCCCGCTGCCAGCCTTTTCCCTGCCCGATACGGTCTGCGCCAATGAACCCTTTAACATTACCAACGCGACCGTAGGGGCCAAAAGCTACGCGTGGGATTTTTGCAGCGGCGACTTTACCAACGCGCCAACCGTTCAGTCGGTGGCTACCGTGCCAGCGGCCAACATGCTGACCGACATGACTACCGTTTTTGACGGCACCAACTGGTACGGGTTTGCCAGCAGCCGCGACAACAACATCCTCTTCCGGCTGGAGTTTGGCAGCAGCCTCAGCAATGCGCCGGCAGTAGTCTCGATTGGCAACCCCAACAACCTGCTGTTCAGGCCCGAGCAGCTAAAGTTCGTGAAAGAGGGCGACAACTGGTACGCCCTGGTGGCGAACCTGGCCAATTACGCCTCCAACTTCAGCATCGTGCGGCTGAATTTCGGCAGCAACCTCAGGAGCACCCCGCAGGCAGAGCGGCTGAGCACCCTCGACCGGTTCCTGAAGATGCCGCGGGGGATTGCACTGGCCCAGGAGGGCAAAAATACCATTGCCGTCATCACCAACTTCGTGGACAACTCCCTGCTGCTGGTCCGCTTCAGAGACTCCGTCACGGCCGTGCCGGCGCGGGAAGACATCCTGGTAACGGACCCGCTGCCCAATTCGGGCAGCGGCCTGATCGGGGTGGCGCTCCAGCAATCCTGCAACCAGTGGTACGGCGTTGCAACCTCTTACAACAAACAGTTTTACAAGCTCAGCTTCGGCAACAGGCTCTTTTCCCGGCCGCAGGTTCAGGACCTGACCCATCTGTATGATTACCCCTTCGGGGCGGGAAGGGCGGTAATGACCCGCAGCAACGACGAGTACCTGGCGTTCGTCGTCCTTTTCAACGGCGACCTGCTCCGCTACAATTTTGGCCGCGACCTGGCTACGGCCGAACCGCGGGTGGAACTGGCGGGCCGCTTCGTGGGAGAGGGCACGGGGCTCGACCTGGTGCAGCACCAGTCGGAGAACGCGTTGCTGGCTACCGACTACTTCTACAAAAAAGTATACCGGTTCTCCTTTCCCAGCCCCTGCGCCCCCAACGTCGCGGCGTCAACCGAGCCTGCCCCCACGCAGATCAGCTACGCGCAGAGCGGCTGGCAGAAGATCAACCTGACTGCCTACGACTGGGACCGCAATGCCAGTTCCCGCACCGACTCCGTGTTTGTGCGTCCCGCCCTTCAGGCAAATTTCACCGCCGGCAACCAGTGCGTGGGGGCCGCGACCCGTTTTGTGGCCACGCCGTTGTCCACCGGGAACCGCATTGCGTCGTGCAGCTGGAGTTTTGGTGACGGCACTACCGGTACCGGGCTCATTGCCACGCACCCGTACGAGACGGCGGGTACCTACCTGGTAACCCTTACGGCTACCGATCTGTGCGGCCGTACCTCTTCGGCCACGCAATCCGTTATAATTTACCGGAACACCACCCCGCGTTCGGTCGTTCCGGAAGCGTTTTGCTCCAACCAGCCGCAAACTTTTGCCGACGCATCGGTTGTACTCGACGATACCCCGGTCAGCTGGGAATGGGACTTCGGCAACGGCGACAAGGCCGGGGGGGCAACCGTTTCGTACGCCTACCCCGAGGCCGGCAACTACACCGCCACCCTGACGGTGAAGGGCGTGAGCGGGTGCAGCGTCAGCGTGAGCAAAGCCGTAGCCATCAAACCGGGCGTACGCGTAAACTTCACCGAAAGCTCCCTGTGCATTGGCGGCCAGACCCAGTTCGTGGATCAGTCGGTGGTGCCGGCCGGCGCGGAAGTCACGGCCCGCCAGTGGAATTTTGGTGACGGCACTTTTTCCGACGCGGTCAGCCCCGTGCACGAGTACACCACCACCGGCACCTACACGGTCTCCCTGACCATGACCAACGCGGTCGGGTGTACGACTTCCCGCACCAAAAACATCGTCATTCGCCGGCTGCCCCGGGTGGCTTTCAGTACTTCGCTGGCCTGTTCGGGAGAAGCGGTTTCGTTTGCCGATGAAAGCAGCCCGGTGGAAGGGGCCATCACGGGGTGGCAATGGAACTTCGGGGACCCCGGCAGCGGGGCCGAAAACACCGCCACCGGGCAGCAGGCTACGCACGTGTACCAACGGCCGGGTACGTACACGGCCAAACTGGTGGTGCTTACCAGCCACGGCTGCACCGATTCCCTATCAAAAACGATAACCGTGACCCCTTCGCCCCGGGCCAGCTTCACGCACCAGTTGGATTGCGGCGCCAAAACCGTGGCCTTTACCAGCCAGTCGGCCGCGCATACCGGCGACGACCTGTCGGAGTGGTACTGGGAATTCGGGGACGGGGACGTGGCAACCGTCGCTAATCCGACGCACACGTACCGGCAAACGGGCACCTACACGGTGACGCTGGTGGTTACCGCGGGAACGCGGTGCCGCAACGCCGTGCAAAAGACGATTCAGGTGGTGGACGCCCCGGTGGCTGATTTTGCCCTGCCGGCCACCGTGTGCGCGGGCCAGTCCATCACCCTGGAAGACAAAAGCATTCCCGGCGCGGGTGATGCCGTGGCGCAGTGGCAGTGGCAGGTTGCCGGGCAGACCTTTACCGACCGGGCCCCGGTCGTTGCGTTCGCCGCCGGCACGGGTACGGCCGAGGTAACCCTCACGGTGACTACGGCGGCCGGCTGCCGGAGCACCACGACCCGCCAGGTTGCCGTCGCCGGTGCCTTCAACGCCACGTTTACCTACCAACCCTCCGCCAGCGAACCGTTGGAACTCGCCTTCAGGGCGGCGGCCAGCGACGCCGTGGCCTGGCAGTGGGACTTTGGCGACGGAGGGACGGCCGGTTCTCCGGACCCGGTGCATACGTACCCCGCCCGGGGCACCTACCGGGTAGCCCTGACCGTCCGCAACGCGGCCGGCTGCACCCGCACGGTGGCCCAGGACGTGACGGTGGTGAAAGAGATGGATTCTTACGCACTGCGGCTGGAGCGGGTGGCCGTGCAGGGCGCGGGCAGCAACACCCGGCTGCTCGTCAGGGTGCTCAACAAAGGCTCGGAAACCCTGCGGTCGCTGACGTTCCGGGTGGCGATGGACGGTGGCGTTCCCGCCGAGCACGCCTGGACCGGCTCGCTGCCCGCCGACGGGGCGCTGAGCTATACGTTCACCCCGCCGCAGGTTGCCGGGGGCGCCACGGGGGAAACCTTCTGCGTGCAGGCCAGCGACCCCGTACACGGGACGCTCAGCAACCGGGAGTGCGTAAACGCCGCCAATGCCTTTACGCTGCTCAACCCGGCCCCCAACCCGGCCCGTTACCAGTTCCGGCTGGCCTTTATCCTGCCCGAAGCGGGCGGCGTGCGCCTCGAAGTCGTGGATGCGCTGGGCCGGACGGTGGTTGCCGAAGGCAGCCGGGAGTACCCGGGCGGTTACAACGAAAAGCCGCAGTGGCTGGGCCACCTGGCCCGGGGAATGTATTTTATCCGCGTGGGTTACCGCGACCAGACCCTGGTCAAACCGTTGCTTATTGATTAGGCGCAATTCTTACATCGTTCCCGGCCCGGGGGGCCGCGGCGCGACGCCCTACCGGTAAAGTTTAGGTAAATTCGTTGGCGAGGAAACTTCCAACGATGGCTAAACTGGTAATTGACCCGCGGGAGCGGAGCATCTGGCTGAATGGCAGGGAACTGTTCGCCTACCGCGATCTCTTTTTGATTCTGGCTTACCGCGATTTCCGGGTGCGTTACGCCCAAACCTTCCTGGGCGTGCTGTGGGCCGTGCTCCAGCCGCTGTGCACCTTACTGATTTTCACCCTGGTGTTTGGCCGGGCCATGCGCGTGGACACGGCCGGCGTGCCCTACCCAGTGTTTGCCATGTGCGGCATGAGCGCCTGGACGTACTTTGCCTTCGTGATGAACCAGGCGGGCAATTCCATCATCAGCGCCCAGGGCATGATCCAGAAAATCTATTTTCCCCGGCTCATCATTCCGCTTTCCAAGGCCGTGGTGGGTTTTGTGGACTTCGCCATCAGCTTCGCGTTCGTGCTGGGGCTGGCCGTTTGGTTCGGCGTTTCGCTTTCCGCCAACATCGTGTTCCTGCCGGTGTTCGTGCTGCTTACCATCATTACGGCCCTGGGCGTGGGCATCTGGCTGAGTGCCCTCACCATCCGCTACCGCGACTTCCAGCACATCGTACCCTTCCTGGTGCAGATCGGCCTGTACGCCACCCCCATTGCGTACCCCACCTCCCTCATCCCGGAGCGTTTCCAGCTGCTGGTGCACCTCAACCCGATGACGGGCGTGGTGGAAGGCTTCCGGTGGAGCATGCTGGGCACGCCGGCGCCCCATCCGTACGCCTACCTTTCGTTCGGCCTGGCCGTGGTGCTCTTCCTCACCGGGCTGCTTTACTTCCGGAAAGTGGAACGCGTGATGGCCGACATCGTATAGCCCTCCTTTTGGTCAATTTAAGCGAATATCATACTTCGAAAGCGAACGCGGCTTTTTAAGCCGTAACTTGCGGTTACCTTTTTGATCAGGAATATGTCCGAAGTTGCCATCAAAGCAGAGAACCTTTCCAAGTTGTACCAGCTCGGCGCCCGCAAGAGTGGTTCGCTGCGGGAAAGCCTCACCTACCAGTGGAACCGGCTGACGGGCAAAGCGCGGGACGCCAGCCAGGACTTCTGGGCGTTGCAGGACGTTTCGTTCGAGATCAAAAAGGGGGAGGCCGTCGGCGTGATCGGCAAGAACGGCGCGGGCAAAAGCACGCTGCTCAAACTCCTTTCGCGCATTACCGAACCCACCCGGGGCCGCATTGAAATGGACGGCCGCGTGGCCTCCCTGCTGGAAGTGGGCACCGGTTTCCACCCCGAACTCAGCGGCCGGGAAAACGTGTTTCTCAACGGTACCATTCTGGGCATGACCCGCCGCGAGATCAAAGCCCGCTTCGACGAGATCGTGGCCTTCTCGGGGGTGGAGAAATTCATCGATACGCCCGTAAAATTCTATTCCAGCGGCATGTACGTGCGCCTGGCCTTTGCCGTGGCCGCCCACCTGGAGCCCGAAATCCTCATCATTGACGAAGTGCTGGCCGTGGGCGACGCGGAGTTCCAGAAAAAGTGCCTGGGCAAGATGAACGAAGTAGCCAGCCAGGGAAAAACCGTGCTCTTCGTGAGCCACGACATGCAGGCCATTTCTACCCTGACGTCAAAAGCCATTTTTCTCCAGAAAGGGCACCTGACCTCGGCCGGACCCACCGAAGCCATTATCGACAGCTACCTCAACGCCAGCAAACGCACCGAACTGACCTACGCCGACCCCACCCCGGCCACCCGGCCCAAAATCGCCGGGGTGCGCCTGGGTACCTCACTGCCCAACAACGTGCAGACCAACGGCAAGGACATGACGGTGGAAATCACCATTGCCACGCCGGGCCCGGTGCGGGGCGCCTGTTTGTCTTTCCAGGTCGTAGACGCCAAAGAACGCAACTGCGCCCACCTGTGGGTGTTTGATTCGCAGTTGCCCATGTGCCGGGAAGCGGGTGAGCATACGCTGGTGTGCGTGATCCCCAAGCTGCGCCTGTACATGGGCAAGTACACGCTCAAAATCTACCTGTCGGAGCCCCCCGGCGGGGAGGTGTTCCAGGTGCTGGAAAACGTATGCCCGTTCGAAGTAGTGATGTACGGCAACCTGCGGGAGTTCCAGTGGCAGCCCAACGCCTGTGTCTACACGGAGGAAGGGACCTGGGAAGTGCTTACCAAAGACCTTTATCATCATAGCAATGCTGAACAGTATAAAACAATTACTCAGTAGCAAAACCCCCGCGGCCCCCCCTGCGGAAGCACACACCACCTACCCACCCGATTTTACGCTGGCGGAAATTGCGGTGATCGAGCAGGTGAAGCCGTTTACGATGACCAGCCCGGAAAGAATGGTGTCGCTGATCCGCGCCGTGAAGTACCTGGCCGAAAACGGCATTGCGGGCGACATGGTGGAGTGCGGCGTGTGGCGCGGAGGCAGCATGATGATCGTTGCAAAAGTATTGGCCGCCCTGGGAGTGACCGACCGGAGCCTCTACCTCTACGATACGTTCGAGGGCATGAGCGAACCCCGCGAGAGCGTGGACGTGTCTTACGAAGGCGATTCGGCCAAAACGCTGCTGGAGATCCGGGAAAAAACCGAACAGGATTACATCTGGTGCTACAGCCCCATCGAAGAGGTGAAGAAAAATGTGTACGGCACCGGGTACCCCGCCGCCAACATGCACTTCGTGAAGGGCAAAGTGGAAGACACCATTCCGGCCCACGTGCCCGACCAGGTTGCGCTGCTGCGGCTGGACACCGACTGGTACGACTCCACGTACCACGAACTGACGCACCTGTTTCCCCGGCTGGTGAAGGGCGGCATCCTCATCATCGACGATTACGGGCACTGGCAGGGGGCGCAGAAAGCCACCGACGATTACTTCCGGGAGCACAACGTCAAGATTTTCCTCGGCCGCGCTGACTACACCGGCCGGATCGCCGTAAAAATGTAAACGGATGGAGCAAGCACTAGCCTATAAAAAGCGGAACTACATCCACGAACGGGACTCGTACGAACCCAAGGGCCCGCAGGAGGAATTTATCGTGCCGTTGCTCAAGCAGGCCATTTCGGAGGCGGTCCGCAGCGAGGCGCCGGCCGGCGGACGGGCCGTGGGGAGACGGGTACTCGACATCGGCTGCGGCAAACAACCTTTCCGGAGCTTGTTCGAAGGGCAGGGGTACGAATACTTCGGCCTGGACGTGCAAACCCACGCGCATACCCACATCGATTTCATTGCGCCGATTGACCAGGAACTGCCCGCCGAACTGCTGGGCCACGGCACGTACGATTTTATCCTTTGTACCGAAGTGCTGGAGCACGTTGCCAACTGGCACGCGGCTTTCGGCAATTTTTCCCGGCTGCTCAAAGCAGGCGGACGCATCCTGATCACGTGCCCGCACTTTTACCAGTTGCACGAGGAGCCGTACGACTTCTGGCGCCCGACCCCGCACGCCATCGAGATTTTTGCCCGCAACTACGGACTCAAGGTGGTGCGCGTGGAAAAAGCGGGAAACGCGTGGGACGTGCTGGGCACGCTGCTGGCCAATTGCAAATTTTACATCAACTCGGGCAAACTCACCCACCGCCTCTTTTTCCGGTTCTTCCAGCTGCTGGTGAAGAAGCTGTCGGCCAGCCTGAAAAAGCGGGAAATTCAGGGCATCGTCGCCGTGCACGGACCTTTGTACCTGTCCAACGTGGCCGTGCTGGAGAAATAATACTAATTCGCTGTTGGTTGTTCGTTATTCGTTGTTAGTAATGACCTGATTCACAGATAATGTTGAACAGCCAAATACGTAATCATGAAGTCATTTTAGGATAAGACCTTGATGGGCTTGATCAGGCGGATGAAAAGGATGGAGCGGAGGAGGTTTAGGAGGATATGTATTGGAGGATGCCAGGATTGAACGGATTAGACGGATGAACCGGAGGATATTGAATTGATAAGGGAATGTCCGAAAAGAAGATTCTATTTGTAAGCCACGACGCTTCCCGGACCGGGGCCCCGATGGTGCTCCTGCACCTGCTGCGGTGGCTCAAGCAAAACACCCGCATCCCTTTCGTGGTGTTGCTGAAGCAGGACGGGGAACTGCGCGAAGCGTTCGAAGCGTTGGCGCCTACCTACGTGTACCTGTTTCCGTACGCGCCCCTGGCCGGCATCAAAGGCCGGCTGCTGGGCAACTGGAACACGTACGTGGGGTTGCCGGGCCACTACCGTAAACTCCGGAAAACGCTGCAATCCCATTCGATCGGCCTGGTGTACGCCAACTCCATGAGCAACGGCCGGCTGCTGCATTTTTTGTCCTTTCTCAACTGCCCGACCATTACCCACGTGCACGAGTTGGCGTACGGGTTTTACTACAACGGGCCCGAGAACAACCGGTACCTGCTCCAGTATACGCACCACTACATTGCCGCCGCGGAAGCCGTAAAAACGAACCTGGTGCAACGCCACGGGGTAGACGCGGCAAAAGTAGACGTGGTGCACGAATTCGTGCCTACTGTAGTTACGCCGCCGCCGGCCGGGGGCAGGTCCATCAAAGCAGAACTGGGCATTCCCGAAACGGCGTTCGTGGTAGGAAGCTCCGGCACGATGGACCTGCGGAAAGGATTTGACCTGCTCGTGCCGCTGGCAAAAGAAATCTACCGGCAGACGGACGCCCGCGAAATCTACTTCGTCTGGATCGGCGGGAACCCCGAAAGCGACCATTGTTTCATCGCCAGGGACGACGCGGAAAAAGCCGGAATGGATGCCTTCATCCGCCTGCCCGGCGCCAAAAAAGAGCCCCTGGCTTATTTTGCCGCCTTCGACGTGTTCGTGCTGCTTTCCCGCGAAGACCCGTTCCCGCTGGTGTGCCTCGAAGCGGCGCTGCTGGGCAAGCCCCTGGTTTGTTTTGCGGGGGCCGGCGGCATGCCCGAATTCGTGGAGGAGGATTGCGGGTTCACCGTGCCGTACCTGGACCTTGGCGGCATGGCCGAAAAAGTGATCCAACTTTGCCAGGACCCCCTGCTGCGGACGAAACTGGGGGAAAACGCCCGGGAAAAAGTGCGCCGGCGGCACGGCGTGGCCACGGCCGCTCCCCAGATACTGGGCCTGCTCAAAAGGGTGGACGTTTCACAGGAAATACTTCATTGAGGGGAAGCAGTTATGCGCGTACTGACCATCAATACCAACAATTCGGCCGGAGGAGCCACCAAAGCCTGCGTCAGGTTGCACGTCAGCCTGCTGGAGGCCGGGGTGACGTCTGACCTGCTCATGCTGGAGCAACCCGCCGGGGACATCCCGCGCGGGCACAATTTTTACGCTTTTCACCAGCAGCAGCGGCAGGCGCAGCACGGCCGCAAAAGCCTGCCCCGCAAACTCGCCGGCAAGGTTTCGTACCACCTGCACCTGGGCCAGGACGCCTACTACGACCGCCTGAGCAGGTTTCAGCAAAAGCTGCTGGCCCAGAAAAAGGAATCACTGGAGGTGTTCACCTTTGCCGAGTCGCCCTACCGCATCCAGGAGCATCCGCTGTACCAGCAGGCCGACATCATTCATTTTCACTGGGTCAGCAATGGTTTCCTGGATTACGGGCACTTTTTCCCGGCCAACCGGAAGCCGGTGGTGTGGACCCTGCACGACACCAACCCGTTTACGGGCGGCTGTCACTACACGGAGGGTTGCCGGGCGTTTGCCGCCGATTGTGCCGGCTGCCCCCAACTGGCGGGAAGCGATTTCCCAGAGTATGCCGCCAGGTCGCTGGCCCGTAAAGTGGAAGCGCTGAAGGATACCACCAACCTTACCATTGTCTCCCCTTCCAAATGGCTGCTGGGCGAGTCGGGCAAGAGCCGTTTGTTCGGCGGGCGGCCCCACCGGCACATTCCGTACGGCATTGATTCTCAAATGTTCCAGCCCCGCGACCAGCGGTACTCCCGGGAGGTGCTGGGAATTGCCCCCGACAAACCCGTGCTGCTGTTTGTGGCGTACGCCGTTGCCAGCCGGCGGAAAGGGTACCACCTGCTGCTGGAAGCCGCCGAGCAACTCAACCTGCGCGACAAGGTGACGCTCTGCGCCATTGGCTCCCGGAGCGGGACGCGCACCAGCGACGGCATCGTGGAACTGGGCCACTTCTCCGACGAAAGACTCATGAGCATTGCCTACTCGGCGGCCGACGCGTTTGTCATTCCTTCACTGGAAGACAACCTGCCCAATACGGTGATCGAATCGCTGCTCTGCGGCACCCCCGTGATCGGGTTCCCGGTGGGCGGCATCGTGGACATGGTGCAGGATGGCGTCAACGGATTCCTGTGCCGGGAAACCACGGCCCGGGGACTGGCCGAGCAACTGGAACGCTTCAGCCGGCAGCCGGCCGCTTTTGACCGCACCTCGATCCGGGCCAAGGCCGTGGCGGCGTACGATTCGGCCGTGCAGGTCCGCAATTACATGGAACTATACAAGCAATTACTCAACCCTTAAGCGCCCCCGGAACGTCCGCGCCCCATGCCAGCACCCAGCATCCACGTTGCCGTCACCACCGATGAACACTACCTGCAGCACGCCGGGGTGGTGCTGGCTTCCCTGTTCGTGCATAACCCGGGGGTGACGTTTCACGTGCACCTGGTGAGCAACGCCACGGAAAGCCCGGATTACCGGCAAACCCGGCAGCTCGTCACGGACGCCGGGCACCACTTCCGGGCCGTACCCATCGACACGGGGCGCTTGCAGCACCTGAAACTGAGTGCCCACGCCACTACGGCGGTGTATTACCGGCTGCTGCTCCCCGAACTGCTGGACGACGCGATCACGCGGGTGTTGTACCTGGATTGTGACCTGGTGGTGAAAGACGCGTTGCTGCCGTTGTGGGAAACGCCGCTGGGAAATCACCCGGTGGCTGCCGTCGCCGAGCCTCACTTTACGCGGCACGCGGGCCTGGGGCTGCCGGCCGGCGCCCCGTATTTCAACTCCGGGGTCATGCTGATTAACCTGCCCGCCTGGCGCCGCGAAAACGTAACCCAACGCGCCATTGCGTTTCTGCAACAGCACCCGGGCCGCATTGAAGCCTGGGACCAGGATGCCCTTAACGTAGTGCTGCGCGACAACTGGCTGCCGCTGGCCGCCCGCTGGAACCAGCAGACGAGCCACTTCGACGAAGCCGCGCCGGGGGGAAGCGCCCAGTGGGAGGAATGCCGGCAACGGCCCGCCATCATTCATTACTCTTCGAAGTTCAAGCCGTGGCACGCCTGGTGCAGCCACCCCCTGAAGGGAGAGTACTACCGGTACCTGCGTCTGACCCCCTGGAAACACTTCCGGCTGCCCGAACACTCCCGGTGGCACCGCGTAAAGCAAAGCGTCAAGCAACTGGTGAACCGCGTGACCCGAAAAAACATTTTTGAAGTGTATGCTTGATACGCCCGTACTGTTGCTCGTATTTAACCGTCCCGACCCCACGCGGCGGGTGTTTGAGGCGATCCGGCAGGCGAAGCCCAAACGACTCTTCGTGGCGGCCGACGGCCCCCGGCCGCACCGGCCCGACGACGTGCCGCTGTGCGCCCAGGTGCGCGAACTGGTAAGCCGGGTGGATTGGGATTGCCAGGTGCACACCCTTTTCCGGGAAGAGAACCTGGGCTGCGGCCGGGCCGTGAGCGGGGCCATCACCTGGTTTTTCGAACGGGTGGAAGAAGGCATCATTCTGGAAGACGATACCGTGCCCGGGGCCAGCTTTTTCCCGTACTGCGCCGAACTGCTGGCAACCTACCGCCACGAGCCCCGCGTCATGCACGTGTCGGGCACCAGTTTCCAGTTCGGGCGGCAACGCGGCCGGGCCTCTTACTTTTTCGCCCACTACTTTCACGTGTGGGGCTGGGCCACCTGGCGCCGCGCCTGGCAACGCTACGACTTCACCCTCGACGGCTGGGAGGCTTTCCGGTCCGGCGAAACCCTGCGCCGGGTGGTAAAAACCGAATCGGAATACAACTACTGGCGGCAGGTCTTCACCCGCGTGCAAAGCGGGCAGATCGACACCTGGGATTACCAGTGGCTTTTTTCCATCTGGGCCAGCGGCGGGCTGTGCGTCACCCCCAACGTCAACCTGGTGTCCAACATCGGCGGGGGCGAACACGCCACGCACACCGGCATCGGCGCCAACCTGTTCGGGTTGCCGGCCGGCCACCTGCCGGCGGTGGTGCACCCGGCCGGAATCCGGGTGAACTGGGATGCCGACCGCTTTACGTACCGGAACGCCGTGAACCCGCCGCTCCCGTTGCTGACGCAGGTCAGAAATCAATTATCCACCCTGCTGCCGGTTTCGGCCAAAAGGGCAATCAAACGAATGATATGAGCATTGGAAGATTCATCCCCGAAGCCGTGAAACACTACTACCGGCTGAAGTCGGACCCCAGCTACCGGGAGTTGGACCGCCTGGGCCGGATGCCCCGGTACACGCCGGCCGAAACCACCCTGCTGGGCTTCCCGATGCAGATTGCGGACGCCCGTTCGATGATTTCCGGTTACCAGGAGATCTTCGTGAACCAGCACTACCAGTTCAAATCGGCCACCCGCCAGCCTAGCATCATCGACTGCGGCGCCAACATCGGCCTGAGCGTCATCTTCTTCAAAAAACTGTTTCCCGAATGCTCCATCGTGGCTTTTGAGCCCGATCCGGACCTGTTCGGGTTGCTGCGCAAAAACGTGGACCAGTTGCAGTACCGGAACGTGACGCTGCACCAGCAGGCCATCTGGAAGGAGGACACCACGCTCCAGTTCCGGCGGGAAGGCGGGTTTTCCGGCCGCATCCCCCGGTCGGGCGACGAGGTGACGGCCAGCGTAGTCAACGTAAAGGCGGTGCGCCTGAGCACTTTCCTGGACCAGCCGGTCGATTTTCTCAAGATCGACATTGAAGGGGCGGAAGCGGAAGTGATCAAAGAATGCGCCCCGCAACTGGGCAACGTGCGCAACCTGTTCATGGAGTACCATTCGCACGTGGCCGAATCGCAGACGCTGCACGAAATCCTGCTGATCCTGCGCAACGCGGGGTTCCGGTACCACATCAAGGAAGCCTACACGGCCCGGGCGCCGTTCATCGAACGGCCCCCGATGGTGGGCATGGACCTGCAACTCGACATTTTTGCCTTCCGGGACTAGCCTATGAAGCGACCTGGATTCTGGGGGCGTCCTGCGCAACGGGCCTGCGTGGTAATGCCGGTGTACAAGGCCCAGCCCAGCCCCGCCGAAATGCAATCTTTCCGGCAGTGCATCACTGTGCTGTCGGGCTACGACCTGCTGCTGGCCGTGCCGCATTCGCTGGATACGCGGTTTTACGAAGAACTGTCGGGCGGCAAGGTACGCGTGGAAAGGTTCAGCGACGACTACTTCCGCAGCATTGCCGGGTACAACCAACTGGTGATGGCCGACGAATTTTACCGCCGCTTCATCGCCTACGAGTACATGCTGCTCTACCAGCTCGACGCGTACGTGTTCCGCGATGAGCTGGCGCAGTGGTGCGCCCGGGGCTACGACTACGTGGCCGCTCCCTGGATGGACAATGCGTTCGTGAAACGGTACTGGATGAGCAACTCCCGGATCGGCAACTGGCTGGGCAGGGTGGGGGTAACGCCCAAAGCCGTGGGCAACGGGGGCTTTTCCCTGCGGAAAATCCGCAAGAGTCTGCTGGTGATCCGGATGTTCGGGCGCAAGATCAGGCAGTGGGACAGCAACGAAGACATCTTCTGGTCCCTGTACGTGCCCTATTATTTTCCTTTTTTCCGGACCCCGGGCCGGTTCGAAGCCCTGCGCTTCGCGTTCGAAACCGAACCGGCCCGGTGCTTCGAACGCACCGGGCACGTGCTGCCGATGGGCTGCCACGCCTGGGAGAAGTACGACCCCGCGTTCTGGCAACGGTACATCCACCCATAGTAATACCCTTTCGTTGTTGGTTGTTCGTTATTAGTTGTTCGTAATACGCTGGTTCACAAGTAATCATGAACAACCCACAACGAAAGGGTATTACGCTGCCTGTTTGCGGTTGGCGCTTTGCACGACCGTGAATTTTTCTTTGAATGCCAGGAACGGCTTTTCCAGGCAGGTAAGCGAGAGGTACGCGACCCCGATGGTACCCCCGACCACCGCCGCGTAGACCAGGGCCAGCTTCGGGTAATAAGCACCGGGCAGTACGTCGCGGAGCAGGAACGAGAGCAGGAAGATGAGCACCGGGTGGTACACGTAGATGCCGAACGAGATGCCGCCCAGGAAGTCCAGCAGCCGGTTCTCCAGGCGGATGAGCGGCCGGCCGCTGCCCTGGTTGAGAATGAGCACCACCGTAACGCCCGCAATGATTTCGTGGTCAATGATCGAGAACACGTGGAAGCGGTTGAGGACCACCAGCCCGACCACGGCCCAGGCGCCGGCCTCGGCCACCCGGTTGACGAGCAGCTTCAACGCCCACTGCTGGTTGTGGTACAACAGCCACGCCCCCACCGCCCCGATGGCCATGCAGCTGAACCGCGTCACGTACAGCAGGGTGTATTGGTCCGAGTACCCGCCCCACGCAAAACTCACCACGGCCTTCGCCAGCAGGAACAGGAACACGAAGGCCACGAAAAAGACAATGGGGTTTTTGAACTTCCTGACCGTCCAGGGCCAGAACGAATAGAATTGTTCCTCCACACCCAGCGACCAGTAGTGCGACAGGTACGGCAGGCTCACGCCGAGCACCGACGGCACGTTGGGCACGAACAGCAGGTAATACCACAGGTTGGCGTTGGGGGCATTGCCCGCCAGCAGCCACGCCACGGCCACGGCCACCGCCAGGTACAGAAAATAGAGCGGCCAGATGCGCAGGATGCGCCGGACGTAGAACTTCTTTACGTCGATCCGCCCGGTACTGGCCCGTTCGGCCAGCAGCAGGTAGGTGATCAGAAAGCCGCTCAGCGCAAAAAACATGGTTACGCCGAATTCGGCCAGGGCCAGCGTAGGCAGGTTGGGCAGGTTGAACCAGAACAGGCTCATGTGAATGTGCGAGAACACGACGGCCAGGGCGGCGACGGCCCGCAGTCCATTGAGGCCGCTGAAGTAGATTTTACCGGCATGCACCGGCGGGGCAGGCAGCGTGGCGGGGGAGAGGGTAATCATGGCGGGCAGGAGGCGGATAAAAAGGATAGGGTGAATTGTTTTTGCGTCAAAGGGGGCGCGGGGCGGCAACGGGCAGGTATTTCCGGACCCGGTCCAGGTCTACCAACAGGTCGTCGTTGCCCTCGTAGTCGCTTTTGCCCACGCCCCGGCATTCGAGGCGGGTGTAGTCGAGGCCAAAGGCGCAGGCCAGGGTGTAAAAGGCGTTCTGCGCGTGCCTTTCGTGGATCATGTCCACCAGGTGTTCTCCCGCATCCATGTAGATCAGGTTGGAGAAGCCCGCCCCGTGAATGCCGGTGAGCACCTTTACGCCCCGGAACAGGTTGATCTGCTCGGTCAGCCTGAGGTCTTCCAGCCGTATACCCTCAAAGCCGTGCTCCCGCAGCAGTGCGTACACCTCCGGTTCGTTGAGGGCCTGCCGGTAGGCGGCTCCCCGGCGGCTGATGAACACCCTGGCGGGACCGCCCGGCGCGGCACGGAACGGCACCCGGGCTTTGAGGTAAGCGGCCATTTCCCGCACGAGCGGCTCGTTGTGGCGCAGGCCCTTGGCCGTGTGCGTGGGCAGCCAGAGCTTCGGCGCCAGCACGATTTCGTCGTCCTTGACCGGCACAATGTTTTTGAACCGGAAGAAGGAGAGGTAGTCTTCAATGAAGGGCCGGGTTTTCTCGTGGATCAGCAGGGTCAGGTTCGGAGTATGCTCCCGGACACTGTACAGGCGCGGCAACGCTTCCAGGGTCCAGTGGTAATAGTTGTCGTAGTAGGCATTGTGCACCAGCAGGCAGTCGCCGGCCACCCGCCGCACTTTGCCCAGGGCAATCTTTTTGAGGAACGTAAGCAGGTGCCGGTTCCGGGTGAACATGGAGTACACCGACTCGGGAATCACCCGGCCGTTTTTGACGGCAATGCCGTAGGGCGAAACCAGCGCATTGCTCACCTGGAGGAGGTACGTGGGCTCGATGTACTCTTTTAACTCAATAAAAGAACGGTCGCCGGAAATTTCTGCATAATTCACCGGGGGCTTGCGTGAAACTTCCATCCCTTCATAAAGCAGTTTCTTGTGCATACTTTCCGGCTGGTTGACCTTTGGATATATTTGCATCACAGGTATCTGACCAGCATTAAAAGTACTCATTCGCATTTTGCCGCCCAAAGCACGCGTTACCCGGCTCTGCCTTACGCGGGGTAAGTTTTTCGGGCGAACTGACAGATTGCCCCGGCCCGCCGGGAGTCACCGCGGCAGTACGCATTGCTCTTGAAACCCGTATAATTTGCTTACGGCCCAACCGGTTTATAATGAAAATCAAAGACTTAGTTCTCGGCAACAAACTGTTCCAGCCATTTTTTGAAATGCTTTTCAAAGTCGCCGTGAAAGGAATGAACTACGACCGTGGCCACGTGCCCGGCCTGAGCGGGGAAAAATACGTGCTGGAACTGGTGCAGCAGCTACCTGCCGGCCGTCCCCTGACAATCTTCGACGTTGGCGCCAACACCGGGCAGTACGCGGCGCTGGCGGTGGATACGATCCGGGCAAAGTTTGAGCTTTACTCTTTCGAGCCCCAGCAACAGGCGTTTGGGGAACTCCGTACGGTCACCGATCAGCCGTTCTTTCACCCGGTCAACGTGGCGATGGGGGCGGAAGTGGGGAAAACGAACATCTTTTACGAGAAAGCCGGGAGTGTATTCGCTTCCATGTTTCCAGCTTCTTACGGCAGCTACAACGTGTGCCTCGACAAGTCAACGGAAATTGACGTAACTACGGTGGATACTTTTTGCCTGCACCGCAACATCGGCCACATTGACCTGCTCAAGATTGACGTCGAAGGGTACGAAATAGAAGTCCTGAAGGGTTGCCGGCAAATGCTGGCCGACCGGAGAATCAAGCTGATTCAGTTTGAATTCGGGATCGCTTCCGTGGAAGCCCGCATCTTCATGAAGGACTTTTTCGGCTTGTTGCCGCATTACGACATCTACCGGGTATTGCAGAACGGGATCAGAAAAATAAAATACAATGAGTACGCCGAACTGTTTCTGACCACAAACTACCTGGCAGTGGCCCGGTAAACGCACCAACGGACGGATTGGCGAAAGCTGCTTATTTGTTAGTTACCCTGAACGGACTTTTATGAAAGGAAAGGTGTTTGTAATCAATCTGGCGTCGGCGGTGGAGCGGCGGAAGAGCATCACGTCGCAGTTGCACAAACAACAGGTTGACTTTCAAATCGTTGACGCCGTCAACGGGCAACACTTGTCGCCCGAGACCAACCCGGAAGTAGACTGGGACTTTGCCAGCCGCAATGCTTTCTGGGTAAGCAAGGGATTGCTGGCTTGTTCGCTCAGCCACTTGAAAGCCTACCGGGCCATTGTTGACCAGAACCTGCCGTACGGACTGGTGCTGGAAGACGACACTGTACTGTTGCCGGGGCTGGCCGATTTTTTGCTGCGGATCGAAACCCACCTGCACGAAAACGAGGTCCTCATGTTGTACTACGCAGCCTGGGAGAAATGCGTGCTAACGGCCAGAGACAGCCTGACCATCGGCCAGCGCCGGATCGTTACTCCGCAGAACCCCAGGCAGTTGGTGTCGGCCAATGCGTACGTCATCACCAACCGGGCCTGCCGGGATGTGTTGCATTTCCAAACCCCGCTCAAGACCACTTCCGATTCCTGGGGCGTGTATTACGAAAACGGGGCCATCCGGCACATCCGGTGCGTGTACCCGATGCTCGCCGATACCGGAGATTACAAAAGCACGATTGATTACATCGCCGCCCATTCGGTGAAGGCCACCCTGCTGAACTACATCGACCGGCACCGGATTTTTCCGGTGTACCAGTTGCTCAAGCGGCGGCGGAAAAAACTGCGCACGGCCATGCTGAACTTTGAACTGCTGGAGCAGTAGCCGGCGCGGCGGTGTGCCACTTACCCGTAAATCCCTGACGTTGAAGTCCTCCCCGAAAATCACCATCATCACGCCCTCCTTTAACCAGGGGGAGTTCCTGGAGCAGACCATCCAGTCGGTGCTCGACCAGCAGTACCCCAACCTGGAGTACATGGTCATCGACGGGGGCAGCCACGACGCGTCGGTGGGCATCATCCGCAAGTACGAAAAGCACCTGGCGTACTGGGTGAGCGAAAAGGACGCCGGCCAGAGCGACGCCATCAACAAGGGGCTGCGCCGGGCCACCGGCCAGGTGGTCAACTGGCTCAATTCCGACGACTACTACGAGCCCCGCACCCTGGTTACGGTGGCCGGGCACTTCCAGGACCCCGCCACGCACGTCGTTTGCGGGCGGAGCCGCCTGTTCAGCGGGGCGGGCCACACGGCCTACTACTCGCAGGGCACCGACGTGTACCCCGGCAACCTCGCCAAAACCATCGGCTGGGCCCGCATGGACCAGCCCGAGACCTTTTTCAGCGCCGCCGCCGTCCGGCGCATGGGCCCCCTCGACACCCGGCTGCATTACCTGATGGACCGCGACTGGTGGATCAGGTACCTGCTCTCTTTCGGCCTGGAAGGCATCGTACAGATTCCCGACGTGCTGGTAAACTTCCGCCTGCACGAGTCGTCCAAAACGGTGTCGCAAAAGCCTGGCTTCCAGGTGGAACACGATACGTTTTACCACGCCCTGGCCCGGCAGGCCGGCCTGGACGCCTGCGCCGCCCTGATCGCCGAAACCTGCCCGGTGCACCCGGAGTTTGTCCCGACGGGGCCCGCCCCGGACCGGTCCCTGGCCGAAAAAGTACTCAACTACTACCTGCTCTTCCGCGCGGGTGAATTTTATGCGGGGAGCGAATGGAAAAAAGCAAAACGATTTTTAGCGGGGGTAACCGCATCCCTGCTCGAAAAAGAGGACAAAAAATTACATAGGCAACTTTATCTCCGAAATACATTCTTGCCCGAGCCGGTTATTCATTTTCTTCGCAAACAGTAACGGAAGTGCGTGTGGAACTAAGCGTGATCATTCCTACCAAAGACCGCAGCGACGTCTTTTTCCGGACGCTCCGGTCGGTGTACGACGCCGTGGGCGACCTGGCGGCCGAGATCATTGTGGTCAATGATTCCAAGACGCGTACCGTAGAGCTGCCCCCGGCGTACGCCCCGCGGGTCACCGTGCTCGACAATCCCAAAAGCGGCGTGGCTTCGGCCCGCAACCTGGGCGCCGCCCATGCCCGCGGCCGGCTGCTGCTCTTCCTCGACGACGACATGCTGGTAAGCTCCGAGAACGTGCGGGTCACCCTGCAACTGCACCGGCAGTTCACCCATTGCTGCATCAACCTCAACTGGATTTACCCGCCCGAACTCACCGACACCATCCAGCGGGAACCCTTCGGCCGTTACCTGATCCACTACGGCTTTACTTCCCTGGAAGGCTGGAACCGGGGCGACCGCTGGGACCCGGCCAACCTCTTCCGCACCGAAGGCATTACGAGCCAGTACCTTTCGATGGAACGGGACGTGTTCCGGGCTTCGGGCGGCTACTCGGAAGGCTTTCCGCACGCCGGGTTCGAAGATTTCGATTTTGCCAAGAAACTCAAAAAGCAGGGCGTGGCCTTCTACATTTACCCCCTCAGCGTGGCTTTTCACAACGAAACCGACCGCCTCAACCTGCCGGCCTGGCTGGCCCGCAAGGAGCGGGGCGGCGAAACCCGCCGGGTTGCCGTGGCGATGGGCCACCAGGAACTGGCGCTGCACTACGGCCCGCTGAAAAAAACCGCCCTGACCGGCATTGCCCGGGCAACGCCCCTGCTGGCGCGGCTGCTGGAGCGGGTACCCGACGCCCTGTACTTCCGCATTGTGAACGTGCTGCTGGCTACGGCCATTTTTAAAGGATACACCAAACGCGCCTGAGTTGTCCCTACCCGTTACTTACATATTATCTAACCTCAACAAAGCGCTGGCTTTTGAGTGGGTTGCCGAGGAACTCGACCGGCAACGGTTTGCGCTGTCGTTCGTGCTGCTCAACCCCGGCGACTCAGTGCTGGAAACCTTCCTGCGCGGGCGGGGCGTGGACGTGCTGCGGATCGAATACGGGGGCAAAAAAGACTTGCCCGGCGCCATCTTCCGGATTGCCCGCTTCCTGCGCCTGCGCAACACGCGGGTGGTGCACTGCCACCTGTTCGACGCCTGCGTGGCGGGACTGGTGGCGGCCCGGCTCGCCGGCGTAAAAAAACGCCTCTACACCCGCCACTACGCCACCTACCACCAGGTGTACTTCCCCCGGGCCGTGTACTACGACCGGTTCATCAACGCCCAGGCCACCGGCATCGTCGCCATCAGCCGGAACGTGACGTGCGCCCTGCGGAAAGAAGGGGTCAATCCCCGCAAAGTGCAACTGGTACACCACGGCTTCCGGCTGGAGGAATTCGGGCAGGTGCCGGCCGGGCGGGTAGCCGGGCTGCGGAGCAAGTACAACCTCCCGGGCAAAGGGCCGGTGATCGGGGTGATTTCGCGGTACTTCGAGCTGAAGGGCATCCAGTACGTGATTCCGGCCTTCCGGCAACTGCTGGGCCGGTTCCCCGGCGCCCACCTGGTGCTGGCCAACGCCACCGGCGACTACACGAACACCATCCGGGCTTTGCTCCATGAACTGCCCGCCGGCAGCTACACCGAAATCCGGTTCGAGGAGGACGTGGCGGCCCTGTACGGGCTGTTCGACGTGTTCCTCCACGTGCCCATCAACGAACACCTGGAAGCCTTCGGCCAAACCTACGTGGAAGCCCTGGCGGCCGGCGTGCCGTCGGTGTTTACGCTTTCGGGCGTGGCTCCCGAGTTTATTGAAGACGGCCGCAACGCCCTTGTCGTGCCTTTCCGCGACGCCGGGGCCATTTGCCAGGCCACCGCCCGGCTGCTGGACGACGCCCCGCTGCGGCAGGCCCTGGCGGCGCGGGGCCGGGCCGACGTGCAGGGGCGGTTTTCGCTGCGAACCATGATCCAAAAGTTAGAAGAATTATATGCAGGCTAACATTTTCTTTTCCATCGTCATCCCGACCTACAACCGGGCGAACTTCGTGGCCAAAACGATCCAGTCGCTGCTGGCCCAAACCTACCCCCACTTCGAGATCATCGTGGTAGACGACGGCAGCACCGACAACACGGAAGCGGTAGTCGGGGGCATTCGCAGCGACAAGGTGACCTACCACAAGAAGAAGAACGGCGAACGGGCCGCCGCCCGCAATTTCGGGGCCCGCCTGGCGAAGGGCGACTACGTCAACTTTTTCGATTCCGACGACCTGGCCTACCCCATCCACCTGCGAACGGCCCTCGACATGATCGGATCGAAGGGCAAGCCGGAGTGGTTCCACCTGGGCTACGATTTCCGCGACCCCGAGGGCAACCTGTTGCAGCAGGTTAACCAGTTGCCCGAGGTGCTCAACGAACGGCTCGTGAAGGGCAACGTGCTGAGCTGCAACAACGTGTTCATCCGCCGCGACGTGGCCTTGCAGCACCCGTTCAACGAAGACCGCGACCTGTCGGTCACCGAAGACTACGAACTCTGGATGCGCCTGGCGAGCCGCTTCCCGCTGTGGCACACCAACACCATCTCTGCCACCGTGGTGAGCCACGACCAGCGCAGCGTGATTACGGTGAACCGCGACAAACTCATCAAGCGGCAAGAGTTGTTTCTCAAGTACATCTGGCAGGACAGCGAGTGCCTCCGCAAGTTCGGCAAGAGCAAAAAGGACATGGAGGCCGACGTGTACACGTACATTGCCCTGCACCTGGCCCTCACCAAGCAGCACCGGCCCGACGTGGTCCGCTATTTATTCAAATCCGTGGTAACCGAGCCCAAGGCCCTCTCTACCCGGCGTTTCTGGGCCTCCCTCAAGCACATTATCTAACCCCTCGCATGAAAAAGATACTGATTACCGGCGGTGCCGGCAACGTGGGCGGCGCCCTGGCCAAACGCCTGGTACAAGACCCCGACAACTTCGTGGTGATCGTCGACAACCTCTCTACCGGCCACGTCCAGAAACTGCCTTCAAAGGAATACACCAACTGGCGCTTCATCAAGTGCGACGTCAACAACTACCGCGACATCAGCAGCGTGCTGCTGGCCTTTGCCTTCGACTACGTGTTCCACTACGCCGCCCTGGTGGGGGTGCAGCGGACCCTGCGCAACCCGGTGCAGGTGCTGGCCGACATCGACGGCATCAAGAACATCCTGGACCTGTCTAAAAATACCGGCGTGAAACGGGTGTTCTACTCTTCGTCATCGGAAGTGTACGGCGAACCGGTGGAGTTTCCGCAGA
Organism: uncultured Sphingobacteriales bacterium; assembly: GCA_963844325.1. Classification (GTDB taxonomy): domain Bacteria; phylum Bacteroidota; class Bacteroidia; order Cytophagales; family 172606-1; genus CADCTQ01. Next base: position 7,657,934 of record CAWJNV010000002.1, on the reverse strand, counting down.
ACGAACACACCACGCCGCTCAACTCCCGGCTGCCGTACGCGGTGGTCAAGAACGTGGGCGAAGCGTTCATCCGGTCGTACCACCAGGAGTACGGGCTGGAATACACGATCTTCCGGTTCTTCAACACCTACGGCCCTGACCAGAGCACCGACTTCGTGGTGCCCCGCTTCATCCAGGCCGCCCTCCAGAACCAGCCCATCACGATTTACGGCGACGGCAGCCAGACGCGGACCTTCTGCTACATCACCGACAACATCGAGACGACCTGCAAGATCCTCAACGAGAACCGGTACCTCAACGACATTGTCAACATCGGCAACGACCAGGAAACCACCGTGCTTGAACTGGCCCGGGAAATCATCCGCGTGACCGAGTCTGATTCGGAGATCCGGCACCTGCCGCCGCTGCCCGAAGGCGACATGAGCCGCCGCAAACCCGACAACGCCAAGATGCGGGCCGTGTTGCAGCATCCGCTGGTCAGCCTCGAGGAGGGCATCCGCAACATGCTGGTCTACGGCAATTTCAAGGCCGCCGTCCTCAGGTAAGGCAAAGGGTGAAGGAGAGGAGCCGGGGGAGGCTGATTGCCGATCCCGAACAGTTGTGTCCGGAACCGGACAGTAATTCGTAGCGGGTACCGTTTATTTTCTTCGGAATCATTGATTATATTGTTGGCATTACTATTGGAGAGAAGCCGTAGTAGCCAATTCCATCACTGTTTTCCATTACCCATTACCTTACTACCCCGTTTCAGTCATGATTCAACTCCGCAACATCGACAAGTTCGTTGATTCCAAATACCAGCGCATCTTCATCCTCAAAAACATCAACCTGGAGGTAAAGCAGGGCGAGTTCGTGTCCATCATGGGCCCCAGCGGCTCGGGCAAGTCCACCCTGCTCAACATCATCGGGATGCTGGAGGAGCCTTCCGCCGGTGAGTACTACTTCCTCGACGAACCCGTGCACCAGATGAAGGAGCGCCGCCGCACCGAACTGCACAAGCACCACATCGGGTTTGTGTTTCAGGCCTACCACCTGATCGACGAACTGACCGTGTACGAAAACATTGAAACGCCGCTGCTCTACAAAGGTGTGAAGTCGTCGGAGCGGAAAAGCATGGTGGCCGACATCCTCGACCGGTTCGGCATGGTAGCCAAGAAAGACCTGTTCCCCACGCAACTCTCGGGCGGGCAGCAGCAACTGGTGGGCATTGCCCGGGCCATCATCGGGCAGCCCAAGCTGCTGCTGGCCGACGAACCCACCGGCAACCTGCACTCCGACCAGGCCAGGGTGATCATGGAACTGTTCAAGAAACTCAACGACGAAGGCATTACCATCATCCAGGTGACCCACTCCGAGGTCAACGCCCAGTACGGCAACCGCATCGTGAATTTGATGGACGGCTACCTGGTGGAAAGCCGGCCCGAACAACTGGCCTAGAAAATTTGGAAGGCTGAACGTTAAACGACAAATGCCGGGATGCAATCCCGGCATTTGTCGTTTGTGGGGGCCACGCCCGGCTTTCGTTCGTCGCCGGGCCGCGGGGTTCGTGGCGGAATGAGCCGGTTTTGTCGGGAAAATTGCGGGTATTTACCTCCCGTTTTCGCCGGTTCACCGGCAATTTGCACCCATTCGTACCGGTGCCAAAAAAGGTTAATCCCCTTAAAATCGGGCTTTGTCTACGCAAAGGCGGGCTTCATCTAAAATTTAAAATGGGGCCGATTTTACCCATTATCTTAGTACCCGTAAGAAAACATAATCAAATCATCTACGATTTATTACGTTTTTCTTTCCATAGCTGGTTGAAGGATCTTGGGGGTAAGGCTGGCGTGATCCGCCGCCTTCCCCAGGTATCTTTAAATAGGGTGCCCAACGCCCAGTTTTTCAACCGGAACCCCACCAAGTTCATCAGCCTCCTGCTTTTCATCCCCCTTTCCCATAGTTTAAACCCAAGGGCTTCCGTCTTGTCATTCAGGCCGGCCTCTACGCTTTGCTGCCGGTTCAGCAGGAGCAGGTTGTGAATGTCGATTCGCACGGGACACACCGAGCTGCACGCGCCGCACAGCGAACTGGCGTAGCTCAGGTGCTTGAATTTCTGCATGCCCTCCAGGTGCGGCGTAATGACCGAGCCGATGGGACCGCTGTAGGTGCTGTCGTAGGAGTGGCCGCCGATGTTGCGGTACACCGGGCAGGCGTTGAGGCAGGCGCCGCAGCGGATGCAGTTGAGGGCCTGCCGCTTGTCGGGTTCGGCCAGCAGGTTGGTCCGGCCGTTGTCGAGCAGCACCACGTACATTTCGTCGGGGCCGTCCGTTTCGCCGGGCTGCCGCGGGCCGGTAAGCACGGTGCTGTACGTAGTGACCTGTTGCCCGGTGCCGCTAGTAGCCAGCAGCGGCCAGAACAAGTCCAGGTCCTGGAGGCTGGGAATCACCTTTTCAATGCCCACCAGGGCAATGTGCGTCTTCGGGAACCCGACCGACAGGCGGGCATTCCCCTCGTTTTCGGTAATGGCTACCCCGCCGATGTCGGCCACCAGGAAGTTGCCCCCCGTAATGCCCACATCGGCTGAGGTGTACTTTTCGCGCAGGATGCGCCGGGCAATCAGGGTGAGTTCCTGCGGGTCGTTGGTGCGGGCCGTTTTGAGTTTCTGGAAGAACAGTTCCGAAATGTCTTCCTTCGACATGTGCATCACCGGCGTCACGATGTGGTAGGGCTTCTGCCCGGAAAGCTGGCAGATGTATTCGCCCAGGTCCGTCTCGACGGCTTCCACGCCGTGGGCCTCCAGGTACTCGTTGAGGTGAATCTCTTCGGTAGCCATCGATTTGGACTTGACCACCGACCGGGCCCGCTTGCGTTCAAAGATGGCCAGGATTTCGCGCAGGGCGTCTTCCTTGGTTTCGGCCCAGATCACCCGGCCGCCGCGTTTGCGGAAGTTCTCCTCGAACTGCAAGAGGTACTTGTCCAGGTTTTCGATCACCTGCGTTTTGAGGTAAGCGCCGCGGCTCCGGGCCAGTTCGTGGTCGCGGAACTGGCCCAGCCCCGTTTTCACGGCCGTATTGTATTTGCCGATGTTATGGCTGATGGTCTGCCGGTGCTTTAAATCAAAAGCCTTTTTCTCGGCGGCACTCTGGAAGATATTTGACGTGGACATGAGGAGGTTAGGAGTTGGGGAGTTAGGGGGTTGGGGGATTAGAGAGTTGGAGAGGTAATGAATGAAAGCGTCTACTCTCAAACTCTCTAACTCCTTAATTCCCTAACGCTATTGTTTGAAGCTATCCACTTTGATGCGTTGGTCGCGGTTGGCGACGTCCCAGGCGGTGAAAAAGACCAGCCGGGCAATTTTCTCGATCTTGTTGAAGTCAATCTTTTCCACGTCGTCGGTGGGCTGGTGGTAGTCGGCGTGCGTCCCGTTGAAGTAGAAAATGACGGGAATCTTGTGCTTGGCGAAGTTGTAGTGGTCCGACCGGTAGTAGAACCGGTTGGGGTCGGCGGGATCGTTGTACTTGTAGTCGAGCTGGAGGTTGGTAAACCGGCGGTTGGCCTCCTCGCTGATCGCGTGCAGTTCACTCGACAGCTTGTCGGAGCCGATCAGGTACACGTAGTCGGGATTGCCCGCGTGCGCCTCGTCGAGGCGGCCGATCATGTCGATGTTGAGGTTGGCAACCGTATTTTGCAGGGGGAACACCGGGTGCGCCGTGTAGAACTCGGAGCCCAGCAGGCCTTTTTCCTCCCCCGCCACCGTCATGAACACGATGCTGCGGCGGGGACCGAACCCGTCGCTGCGGGCCCGGGCAAAAGCCTGCGCGATTTCGAGGATCGCCACCGTACCCGAACCGTCGTCGTCGGCTCCGTTGTACACCTGGCCGTTCTGCACGCCCACGTGGTCGTAGTGCGCCGAAATGACGATGAACTCGTCTTTTTTATCCGTGCCGGGCACCAAGCCGATCACGTTTTCGCTGCTCACCGTCTCCTCATTCACCTGGGCCGACCACGTTACGGTGGCGTTGGGCAGGCGGGCCGGTTTGCGGCGCCGCGCAATCCGGCGCCGCTGCCTGAGCAACGTTTTTTCCGAAACGCCCATGATTTCGGCCGCCAGTTCCCGGCCGACCGTAAACACGGGGGCATTTTGCTGCGCGTCGGATTTATACTTGAGCTTGACGGAGGGGCCCTGCCAGAACGTTTTCAGCGACTCGCTGAACTGCTCGGGCGACTGGTCGGGGTAGAAGATAAACACGCCCTGGGCGCCCTTCTGGCGGGCCAGTTCAGCCTTCTTCCCGGTGGCGGTGGTCCATTCGGAAGGAGAAGTGGTGCCCGTCACGAGGCTGGTGCCCCGTTTGCCCACCGGTTCCCCGGCGAAGATCAGCACGGCTTTGCCCTTTACGTCGAGGCCGGCGTAGTCCGAGTAGCGTTCACTTTCGATGCCGTACCCGGCAAACACGACTTCCATCGGGGTAGCCGGCACCGCGCGGTGAATGCCCTGGGCCATAAAATCCCGCGGGCTTTCGCGGCGTTGCGTACCCGTTTCGAGGAAGGCAACCGCCGGCATTTTTTTCACCAGTTCAAACTCCTGGTAGTATCCCTCCACCCCGTCGGGGAATTTGATGACGGGCTTGACGTTGGCGTCGAAGAACTGCGAAGCAATGTAATCGGCGGCCATTTTCTGGCCTTCCGAACCCGTATCCCGCCCCTGCATGCTGTCGGCGGCAATGATGTGGAGGTGTTTGGAAAGCTCCCCGGCCGTAATGGTGGCGGCGTATTCCCGGGCGGTGGCGTCGGCGGAACGGGGCGTCTGGGCGTACCCCACGGCGGCCGTGCCGAGCAGCAACGCGCCGAGTACATATTTTGTGGTGTGAATCAGGCAGGACATAATACGCAAGTTGCGGGTTTTCACCCAGTCTGAAAAAGCGAAGCGGCGTCCGGCCGGCAATCCTTTCCGAAAAACACACAAAATTTCCGGCCGCACTTGTTTACTTTCCGGCCGGCCCGGAATTAAAGGGTTGATACAGATGCCGTAAAGCGGTGATCCCCCTTCCCGGCCGTCTGCTTCCGAGCAACCAACTCCCATCCATACGTTTTGTTATGAAATCCTTTTTGGCTACCCTCCTTTTTGCCTTTTTCGGCCTGTCGGTCTCCGGCCAGGCGGTCGATTCGCTCCAGGTGCAGATTGATTCCATTGAAGCCACGCTCAAGTACCAGCACGGCGTGATCCAGCTTAAAAACGGAATCGGCACGCTGAAAGTACCCGACGGCTTCAAATACCTGGACGCCGACCAGAGCAACTACGTGCTCAGCGACCTGTGGGGCAACCCCAAGTCCGAATCTTCGCTGGGCATGATCATTCCCGAATCAATGGGGGTGCTGGGCGAACACACCTGGGCTTTTAACGTGCAGTACGAAGAGATCGGTTACGTGAAAGACGACGACGCCGGCGACATCGACTACAACGAACTGCTGGCCGAAATGCAGAACGACACCCGCGAAGCCAGCAAGGAGCGGATCAAGGAAGGCTACGAAGCCATTGAACTGGTGGGCTGGGCCGCCAAGCCGTACTATGACGCCGACCGCAAAATCCTGCACTGGGCCAAAGAACTCAAGTTCGGGGAAAGCACCGAGAACACCCTCAACTACAACGTACGCATCCTGGGCCGCAAGGGCGTGCTGGTGCTCAACGCCATTGCTTCCATGAACGAACTGTCCGAAGTGAACAAGAACATTGACCAGGTGCTCAACATCGTTACTTTCTCCGACGGCAACAAGTACGCCGACTTCAACCCCAGCGTGGACGAAGTGGCCGCCTGGACGGTGGGCGGCCTGGTGGCGGGCAAAGTAATGGCCAAAGCCGGCTTTTTCGTGGTGCTGCTCAAGTTCTGGAAAGTCATTGCCCTGGCCGTGGTCGGGGCGGGCAGCTTCGTGTGGCGCCTGGTGACCGGCCGGTCCAGGGATACGGAAGAAACAGCGGGCGGTACCCCTGCCTGACGGCCTTGCCGGGAGATGTAAGAAGTGGCGCGGAAATGCCTTCCGCGCCACTTTTTTTTAGTAGTCCCTCCTTGAACATTCCTTTTACACAATCTGTTATCCCCTTGAACAAAAGCTGACGTTGCCGGGCAATCCTGCCGATTATCCGTACTTTTGCAGCTTCATTTCCAGTCCAATCACGCTTGCCACACGCAATGAAAATCAACTTGAATCAGACTGAGCCGTTTTCGTCTCGTCACCTCGGGCCGGACGCGGCCCAAATCGCGGAAATGCTACAGGCCATTGGAGCCGCCTCCCTGGAAGAACTGATTGCGCAGACGGTGCCCGCCTCCATTCGCCTGAAGCGGCCCCTCAACTTGCCGGCCGCCCAGAGTGAATACGAGTTCCTGAAAGACTTCAAAAAGGTAGCTGCTCGCAACAAAGTGTACAAGTCGTACATCGGCCTGGGCTACCACGATTGCATCACGCCCCCGGTCATCCTGCGCAACATCCTGGAGAACCCGGGTTGGTACACCGCCTATACGCCCTACCAGGCCGAAATTGCCCAGGGCCGCCTCGAAGCCCTGCTCAATTTCCAGACAATGGTGAGTGACCTGACGGGCATGGACCTGGCCAATGCTTCGCTGCTCGACGAGGGCACCGCCGCCGCGGAAGCCATGACGCTGCTGCACGCCGTGCGGAAATCTTCCCGCAAAGCGGCCAACGTGTTCTTCGTGTCCGACCAGGTGTTCCCGCAGACGGTCGACGTGCTCAAGACCCGCGCCATTCCGCTGGGCATCCAGGTGCAGGTAGGCGACTACGCCACGGTTGACCTCGCCAGTGACAAGCTCTTTGGCGTGCTGCTTCAGTACCCGGCCGGCGACGGTTCCGTATACGATTATACCCCGTTCATTGCCGCGGCCCGCGAAAACGACGTGGCCGTGGCCGTGGCTGCCGACCTGCTCAGCCTGACGCTGCTTACCCCGCCCGGGGAAATGGGCGCCGACGTGGTGGTTGGTACGACCCAGCGTTTGGGCGTGCCGATGGGCTACGGCGGTCCGCACGCAGCCTACTTCGCCACCCGCGAGGAGTACAAGCGCAGCCTGCCCGGCCGGATCATCGGCGTGTCGGTGGATGCACAAGGCAACCGGGCCCTGCGCATGGCGCTGCAAACCCGCGAACAGCACATCCGCCGCGAAAAGGCAACGAGTAACATCTGTACCGCCCAGGTACTGCTGGCCGTCATTGCCGGCAGCTACGCTGTGTACCACGGTCCCCAGGGCCTGCGGGCCATTGGCGAAAGGGTACACGGGCTCACCCAACTGCTGGCCAAAGGCCTCCGGAAAGTGGGCTTCACGGTTGCCAACGAACACTATTTCGATACGCTGACGGTGGCTCTCGGCAGCCCCGCCGAGAAAGAGGCCCTGCGCAAGACCGCCGAAGCCCGCCAGATTAACCTCCGCTACTTCGACGACAACCGCGTGGGCGTTTCCCTCAACGAGACGACCACCGTCAACGAAGTGAAAACGTTGGTAGAGGTATTCGCCGAAGGCACCGGGCGCAGCAACCACATCGACATTGCGGGGATTGCCGATACCATCGCGTTGCAGTACCCCGCAGGGCTGACCCGGCAGTCGGCCTACCTGACGCACCCAGTATTCAACCGGCACCACTCGGAGCACGAAATGCTGCGCTATCTCAAGTCGTTGGAGAACAAGGATTTGTCTTTGACGCACTCCATGATCTCGCTGGGCAGCTGCACGATGAAGCTCAATGCCACCAGCGAAATGATTCCCGTGACCTGGCCCGAGTTTGGCGCCCTGCACCCCTTCGTGCCCGCCAACCAGGCCGAAGGCTACGGGCAGTTGTTCCGGGAACTCAACGACTGGCTCTGCGAGATTACCGGCTTTGCGGCCATGTCGCTGCAACCCAACTCCGGCGCCCAGGGCGAATACGCCGGCCTGATGGTGATCCGCGCCTACCACGAGAGCCGCGGCGACGTGCACCGGACGGTGGCTCTCATCCCGGCCTCGGCCCACGGCACCAACCCGGCCAGCGCCGTGCTGGCGGGCATGCAGGTGGTGGTGGTGAAAACCGACGAACGGGGCAACATCGATGTAGCCGACCTGAAGGCCAAGGCTGAACAGTACGCCGACAAACTCTCCTGCCTGATGGTAACCTACCCGTCCACCCACGGCGTGTTCGAAGAAAGCATCCAGGAAGTGTGCGCCACCATTCACAAATACGGCGGTCAGGTATACATGGACGGCGCCAACATGAACGCCCAGGTGGGGCTTACGAGCCCGGCTGCCATCGGTGCCGACGTGTGCCACCTGAACCTGCACAAAACCTTCTGCATTCCGCACGGCGGTGGTGGTCCCGGCATGGGGCCCATCGGCGTAGCGGCGCACCTGGCGCCCTTCCTGCCCGGCCACGCCCTGGTGAAGACGGGCGGCGAAAAAGCCATTCACGCCGTATCGGCCGCGCCCTTCGGCAGCGCCAGCATCCTGCCGATCTCCTACGCCTACATCGCCATGATGGGCGGCGACGGGCTGACGCGGGCCACGGAAATTGCGATTCTGAACGCCAACTACATCAAGGTACGGCTCAAAGAGCCATTACCCGGTGCTGTACACCGGCAGCAACGGACGCTGCGCCCACGAGATGATCGTCGATTGCCGTTCGTTCAAGGCGGTTGGGGTGGAAGTGGAAGACATCGCCAAGCGCCTCATGGACTACGGGTTCCACGCCCCCACGGTGTCGTTCCCGGTGGCTGGTACGCTGATGATCGAGCCCACCGAAAGCGAACCCAAGGAAGAAATCGACCGCTTCTGCGAAGCCATGATCGCCATCCGGGAAGAAATCCGGGAGGTGGAGAAGGGCCAGGCCGACAAGCGGGACAACGTACTCAAGAACGCCCCGCACACGGCCGCCGTAGCTCTTGCCGAAACTTGGAGCCGGCCCTACAGCCGCGAGAAGGCCGTATTCCCGCTGGCCTGGGTGCGCAACAACAAGTTCTGGCCTACCGTCGGCCGCGTGGACAACGCCTACGGTGACCGCAACCTGGTGTGCAGCTGCGTGCCCATCGAGGAGTACGCCGCCAAGCCCGAAGAAGCAATGGCGTAAGTCAGTTGAAAATCAATAGTGAATTCAATGAGAAAGGGAACGGCTGCGGCGGTTCCCTTTTTTTCTGGTCGTTTTTCAAGAATAAAATTTACCACGGAGACACGGAGGGAAAGGGAGACGGGAGGAGGGGATAGGGTTTAAACCCTATCCTATGGATAATGCGCATGGGTACGCAGACTTCGCCCCAGCCAAACTAGGCGCAGCCTTTCCGTAGGGTAGGGTTTAAACCCTACCCCTATCTTTGCGCCCTTCATGATTTTTCTTTGCGTCCCCTGCGTCTCTATTGCGATCCTTGCGGTTAAGTGCTTTTCTTTTTCTCCGTGCCTTCCACGGGCATTTTATGTTCTCCAGGTGAAAAACAAAAAAGCCTTCCCGGGCGGGAAGGCTTTGTACTTTAGGGAGTGTAGGGGAGTCAATGAGGGTTAAGCCATTTGGCCCTGCGTAAAACAATGGTTAAGCACCGATTCGTATTCTTTGCCGAACTTTTCGTAACACCAGGCCCGGAGGAGGTTGATTTCTTCGGACAACAGGGAAGCAATTGCTTTTCGCAGCTCTTTCTCGAAGAGCTTCAGGTCAAAACTCACTTTCTGCAGGATGGTTTTGGCGTATTCCAGCATGGATCTGAAGTTTTGGGCGCTTGGCGGCCTGTGGCAGGCCCCGGCGCAGGTTACACAATTTTTTAGCGCATGAGGTTAACGTTTGCCTCTCGGCTGCTCTTACTGGGCTGCTTTTTAAAGAACGTATGGGCGTACTTCCTTAGTGTGCGTTTTTGCAAAAGCGTTGCAAATATAAAATGTAATTATTTCAACAAAAAGTATTTCAATGCTAATAATTTTCATTGGCTTTACCAACCATTCGCCAAATTTGCACCATGCCAGTACGGGTTTGGAAAATTTTTATTTGGTTGCTCGGGGCCGTCGGCACTTCTTCAATGGCTTTCGCGCAGGAATCAGCCATTGAACTGGGGAAAAAAAACATTGCCCTCGACGAGCCTTTTGCCATTACGCTCGTGATCCGGGAGGCGCAGGACCAGCACACGTACTCTCCTTTTCCGGACATTGCCGGCATGCAGAAACGCGAAGTAACAACCGTGAACCTGAAAGAAGGGTCTACGGGTAAATATATTATAAGCCAGCGAATTACGCAATACTACATGGCCGCAAAAACGGGCAAATTTACGCTGCCGCCTTTCCGCATGACTGTCAACGGCAAGGTGCTGCGCTCCCCGGGGGCGGTCATTGCGGTGGAGGCGCCGGGCCGGACCGCGCCGGCCGATACGCTGGCCAGCCGGTTGTACAACGAGATCATGGGCATGGAAAAGGAGGTGGCCGAGAAGAAGGAAGACGCGTTCCTGGCCCTGAGCACGGACCGGGATACCGTTTTTACGGGAGAAGGCTTCACGCTGACCCTGGCCCTGTACGTGGCCGAGAACAACCAGGTGGAAATGCGGTCCTTTGAGGAAGGCGCCCAGTTGCTCAAACTGCTGCGCGCGTTGAAGCCGGCCAACTGCTGGGAGCAGGATTTTAACCTCCGCGAGTTCATAACGAGCCAGGTGACTGTGAACCGGAAAAAATACACGCAGTACAAAATGTACCAGGCCGCCTTTTACCCGCTCGTGCCCGACACCGTGCGGCTGCCCGCCGTTTCTTTCCGGCTGCTCAAAGTACGGGCGGCGGGGGCCAAGGGCGGTCCCGCCCAGGATACGGTTACGTTTTTCTCGCAGCCCCGCGCCGTGTACGTAAAGCCGCTGCCGCCGCACCCGCTGCGCGACGGCATTCCGGTGGGCAACTTCCGGCTGGAGGAAGGCGTGAGCAACCGGCGGCTGCGCACCGGGGAATCATTTACGTACCAACTGAGCGTATCGGGGGAGGGCAACCTTTCGACGGTGAACCTGGCGCCGGCCCGTACGGGAACCCCCATTGACTTTTACCCGCCCGACGTCAAGGCCAACGTAAACACGCAGCACGGCCGGCCGGCCGGCCGCAAAACGTTCCGGTTTACGGGCATCCCGCGGGAGCCGGGCCGGTATCCCCTCGATTCGGTGTTCCGCCTGGTGTATTTCAACCCGGTCCGCCGGCAGTACGATACGCTCCGCCCCCGGATGTCGCTGGACGTGGCCGGCCCCAGCCTGCGGACCGGCCGCATCCAGGCGGGGGAACTCGAACCCGTATACCGCGACATCGCCACCGAAAGCAACGAACTCAGTCCCCTGCAGCGCGAATACCCGGTGCGCCAGATTGCCAACGCCCTGCTCGTACTCATGATGCTGGGCACAATGGTACTGATGGGCTACAAAAAGTGACCCGGCAGCCAATTCTCAAACTCCCTAACTCTCAAACTCCCCCATGAACTCTTACGGCAAGCTTTTCCGCATCACAACCTTCGGCGAGTCGCACGGTACGGGCATCGGCGTGGTCATCGACGGCTGCCCGGCCGGGTTGCCCATCGACACGGCCTTCATCCAGAGCGAACTGGACCGCCGCAAGCCCGGCCAGTCGCGGATCACCACGCAGCGGCGCGAAAAAGACGAGTTCCAGGTCCTTTCCGGCGTATTCGAAGGCAAGGCGCAGGGCACGCCCATCGCCCTGCTCATCCTCAACGAAGACCAGCGGAGCAAGGATTACGCCCACATTGCCGACCAGTTCCGGCCGTCGCACGCCGATTACACGTACCAGGCCAAGTACGGCTCCCGCGACTACCGCGGCGGCGGCCGGTCGTCGGCCCGCGAAACGGCGGCCCGCGTGGCCGCCGGGGCCGTGGCCAAACTGTTGCTGCGGCAGATCGGCGTTACGGTGCAGGCGTACGTGTCGCAGGTGGGCCCGTTGAAGCTGGAAACGCCCTACGCCGAACTGAACCTGCCGCAGGCCGAAGACAACGCCGTGCGCTGCCCCGACCCCGACATGGCCGCCCGCATGTTTGAATTCATCGACCAGACCCGCAAAAAAGGCGATTCGGTAGGTGGGGTCGTCACGGCCGTAGTGACCGGTACGCCGGCCGGCCTCGGGGAGCCGGTGTTCGACAAACTGCACGCCGAGCTGGGCAAAGCCATGCTGAGCATCAACGCCGTGAAGGGCTTCGAATACGGCAGCGGCTTTGCCGGCGTCGAAAAGTACGGCTCGGAGCACAATGACCGGTTCTACACCGACGACACGGGCCGCGTACGCACCCGGACCAACTTTTCGGGGGGCATCCAGGGCGGCATTTCCAACGGCGAAGACATTTTTTTTCGCGTGGCCTTCAAGCCCGTGGCAACCATCATGCAGGGCCAGGAGAGCATCAACGAACGGGGAGAAGTGATTACCGTGGAGGGCAAGGGCCGCCACGACCCCTGCGTGGTACCCCGCGCCGTGCCCATCGTGGAAGCCATGACGGCGCTGGTGCTGGCCGACTTCTACCTGCGGAATAAGGTGGTTAAGTTGTAGGAAATAAGTTTATGAGTTTATGAGTTCATGAGTTTATGAGTAGAAAGCGTTTGTGAGTTAACGCGTGATGCACTTTGAACTCATAAACTCATAAACTCATAAACTCATAAACTCATAAACTCACTTTCTCAGCTTGAAGCGGAACCGGTACAGGTTGGTGTGTACTTCTACTTCTTCGCACACGCCGTTCACGTACGTGTAGAGGTTCTGCTTGCCGTCGGGCATGGTCAACTCGTATTTGCCGACGCCTACCGGTTTGATGGGGCAGAACTTGCCGAACCGCTCCGAAAAAAGCTCCGTGACGTTTTTGGGCTCCCGGTGGTAGAGGATGGCCGTGCTGTACGTGATACGGCGGGCCGGCAAGGTTACCTTCTCTTCATTGAGGCGCACCAGGTAGCCGTTGCCGTCCCGGTTGGTGAGGGATAAATTCTGGGTTTTCTCGTTGAGTTTTTCGTGGAAGGACGCCGTTTCCATCAGCTTGTCCTTGTACACGCTGCTGATCAGCGTGGTAATGTTTTTACGGCCAAAAAACCACACCGAAGCGTCGGCGTCGGCCCGGTAGTGGATTTCGCCGGTGCTGGTGGTGGTGGTATACACCTTCAGTTCACCGATCTGCATGCCGTTCAGCAGAATGTCGTACACCCTGCCCTGGGGCGAAGCGGGGTGGGAGAGGGCCAGGGTTACGAATGCACACCAGAGTTTGAGGGATAAAAGCATGGTTCAGCCGCGGAATGATTACGTAAATAAGACAATCGGTTGGAAGAAAACCCCCACGGGACCCAAAAATTCCGCAAGGGTGCGGGCTGCCGCCAACGGACGCAAGGGCAAAAAGGCCGGCCCGGAAAGAATGGCGGGGTCTGAAACACGGAAGGAACAACGCATATCATAGCAAACGACCCGGCTGCCGGTTTATTCCACCTGCAGCCGGGTAAAATACCCTTCCGGCCTCCGTCAGCGAACCGAACCCGCCCCGGGCGGCAGCGAAATGCGAATCAGACCGGGGGCCGCGAAAGGCGTAAACCGGGAGAAGGGCGCCGGATACACCTCCCCCGGTTCGTTTGACCAGGCATATTATTTTGTGCCTCGGTTTATTCCTTGTAGGCCAGGCTCTTTAGTTCCTGGGCAATCTGGAGGTTGTTGAGGGCCTTGTCGTTGAGGGTAAAACGCAGGGAACTGTCGTCGAGGGTTACGAAGCTGATGCTGGCGCCCTTGCGGACCAGCCCGTCCCGTTCGGTCACCACCAGCACCGGTTTGCCGGCCAGCTTTTGCAGCAGTTCTTCGAGGTCGCCGCTCCGTCCGCCCGACAGGTACACCAGGTGCGCACTTGTGAGTTCCTGGGCAGTGTTTACCTGCGAAACGACAATCTTCTTGCCCAGCACCGTCTTGTTCTGCACGAGGGCCGTCAGTTCCTGGGTTACCTTGGAGTTGCCCACCACCGTAATTTTAAAGTCGCCGGTCAGGCTGCCTTCGGGCCAGTGCACGTACTTGGTAAAGTTGTAGAGGAAGATGGCGTACGCCTTGTGGTTGGTCGTTTGGGCGACGCTGCGGGTGGGCAGGGCCATGAGCAGACAGAACAGCCCAGGCGCTATGATCTTGAGGAGGGAACGCTCAGCTTTCATTTCGTTACAGAGGAAGGAGATTGGAAAGAGAGGTGATAAGTAAGCTTCAGGAGCAGTTCGCGGCTGCGGCCGGGCATCGGGTCGATCTCCCCCTGGTAGGCCCGGGGCAGGGGCTGGCGCACGTTGAACAGGTTGTAGGCACCCACGCCCACGTCGAGGCCCTTCACCAGCAGGTTGTCGTAGCTCACGTACAGGTTTGCCAGCACCTGCGGGGCCAGCCGCGCCAGTACCGGGTTGCCCTCGCCGTCCAGGGCCGTAAAGCCGTACCGCTCGCTGAAATACAGCACCGAAGGGTTGAGGCGCAGGTGGCGGGTGGGGGCAACGCTGCCCTGGAGGGTTACTTTGTGGGCCGGGAATGCCAGGTATACGTTCGGCTTACCCGGCACGTGGTAGGCGTCGGCCGTCCCGTTGGACAGGGCCTGGTAGAACGAGTAGCCCAGGTTGAGGTGCCAGCCTTCCTTGCGCAACTGGTACACGGCTTCCAGGCCCCGGCTGCCGGTCAGGTCGTAGTTCCGGTACTCTTCCACGTATGTGCTGTCGGTGATATCCGAGAAGTAAATGATTACGTCTTTGGTCTGCACGTCGAAGGCATTCACCGACAACAGCATGTCGGGCGTAAACTGGTAGCCCAGTTCCAGTTCGGTCACCCGGGAACGTTCCGGGCGGATGGCCGGGTTCAGCGTGATGTTCTCGATGCCGGGGGCCCGGTAGGAGTGGCTGTACAGGGCCTTGAAGTGAAAATTGTCAATGCGCTTGGTGAGGGCGAAGCGGGGTACGAACGCCGAGCCGAAGGCGCTGTGCTTGTCGTAGCGGAAGCCGAGGGTCAGGTTGGCGATGCGGTGCTTCACCAGCCCCTGGGCGAACACGGAAGAAGTATGGTACTGCACCTGGTTCTGGCCCTCCCCGAAGTAGTCTTCCCCCCGCTGGTTTTGCGCGAAGTCCCGGAAGTACTCCTGGCCAAAGGTCAGGTTCACCTTGCGCGAAATGTCGTACAGGACAGTTACCGAGCCTTTGGTCCGCCGGGCATTGATCCGGAAGAAAGATCCGCTTTCGGTGTCGGCGGCGTCGGTCGTTTCCCAGGGCGTCTGGTTGGTGTAGCTCAGCAGCGGGGTGATGGTCAGCTTGCGCCCCACGCGCAGGTTGTGTTTCACCGACAGGAACAAGTGCGAATAATCCGTCAGGTACCAGGGGTGTTCGATGTGGAAGCGGTCGTAGATGGCCCGCACCTGCGTGTTTCCGTAGCGCAGCCCCGCGTTGATATTGGTTGCGTCGGTGGCCGAGTGCCGGGCGGCGTCCACGGGCAGCGGCACGCCCGTAGAGTCGGCGTAGTAATCGTAGTAGGGCTGGTCGGCGGCAATGTTCTGGCCCCTGAAGAAAGCCACGTCGGCGTGGGCCTTGGTCCCGATGGCTTTGCTCAGGCCGGCACTCAGGTTGCGGCGGCCGTAACTGCCCGGCAGGGTGCTGTAGGTGCCCGAGGCCGAAGCGGTTTGCTGCCCGGCGGCGCCTTTCGTAATCACGTTGATGACTCCGTACTCGGCCGTACCGCCGTACACCGCCGAGCCCGGCCCGCGGATGATCTCGATCCGGGCAATCTGCTCCAGCGGAAACTTGTTGCCGTACGCGACCGACTGGTAAAGGATTTCGTTGTATTCCTGCCCGTCCACCAGCAGGAGCACTTTGCCTTCGCTGGCCCAGTTGCCCCGCATCCCAATGCCGGTAATGAAACTCAGGTCCGTGGCAAAATCCACGCCGGGCACGAACCGCAGCAGGTCTGCCAGGTCGCGGGCCCCGGAGTAGCGGATTTCCTCCTGCGTAATGACGGTGACGATGCCCGGCGTTTCGCGGGAAGAGAGCGCCTTGCGGGAGGAGGCCGCCACGTTTTCGTTCAGAATCTGCTGCAACCCGCTGGCGTCGGTCTGCGCCTTCAAGTGGGTAAGCTCCTCAAGGGAATGGTCAGCCGCCGTGGAGTCGGCGGACTGGGCCAGGGTGATGCTCCTGCTGCCAATGGCAAAGGTCAGCAAAGCGAATAGTCTTGCCGCGTGGTATAATTTCATGCCGCTCTTCTTTTTTGCTTGGAAGAATATTGTGGGAGTGGAATAGCTAACAGGCAAAAGTAGACAGGGCGCCCCTCAAAAAATGTCGATTGCGTATCTGCTTATTACACAGGTGGTTTAGGGGCCCTTATGCGGGAAACCTCCTGCCTTCCGGCCGCTCCGCTCCGGGCAAACGGCGGTTATGGTACCGGCATCCGTTACCTGTCAGGCGAGGGAAAAGAGCCGAAAAAGCCGTAATGCGGGGTCAGGGGCCGGTAAGCTTTCGCTCCGTTGCTTACCGGGCGGGGTACCGTTGCCTGCCGTACCGGGCAGCATTTGCAGATAAAAACGGGATGCTGGTGCAGCAATAAGCGGAATTAGTCGAAAGGATTGCGGTATACTGGTTACGAATGGCGTTTTGGGGCAATTTATGTCCGAAAAGCGAGTGAAGCCGATGTAATAAACGGAACAAATTCGCTCAAAAGCACGACGAAAGATTTACCCCCTACGCACTACGAAAATGAAAGTTTCAGCCCTGTTTCTCGCAATCGTATTTGAAGTGATCGCCACCAGTTCCCTGAAGGCCACCGAACAGTTCACCAAGCTGGCTCCCAGCGCAGTGGTCGTGATCGGGTACGGCGCGGCTTTCTACTTCTTCAGCGTATCGCTGAAAAGCGTGCCGGTAGGGCTGGCGTACGCCGTCTGGTCGGCCCTGGGGATTGTGCTGGTAACCATTGCGGGGATATTCCTCTACAAGCAGGTGCCCGACCTGCCGGCTCTCCTCGGGATGGCCCTCATCATTGCAGGAGTAATCGTTATCCAGGGCTTCTCCAAAACCGCCGCCCACTAATCAACCGCCTTACTTCATCAGAAATTTGCCCGGCCCGTACGCCGGGCTTTCGTTTTTCCGGGCAAAGCGGTAGTCCAATCGGTCCGGGACGGAGCAGCGCCGCGGGAAAACGCAAAAACCTTCCGGGTTTTGGAAACCCGAAAGGTTTTAAGGGGCCGCATCTTTGATGACAAGTTGTGACGCCGTCCAAAAAATCAAGCCTTGTACTTAGGCACGTGCTTGTCGAGGAAGTGCTGCGAAGCCTTGTTCCAGCTTTCAACCATCTGCCTGCGGGCTTCGAAGAGTTGTTTGTTGGTGCTGTTGAACTCATTCACCGCCTTGTTTACCTCCTTGAGGGCGTTGTTGTACTGGTCAACGTCGGCCTGGGTGCGGTCCTTTTCGCGCTTGGCCTCGAAGGCCTGCTTGATCTTCTGGAAGTTTTCTTCCTTCAGGTAGAAGTTGGTCAGCACGGCGATCTTGTCGGTTTCGCCCCGGTAAAACTCCTGGATCTGGCGGCAGACACCTACCAGCGACTTGTCGCCGTTGAAGGCCGGAATGGCGGCCAGTTTCTTGATGTTCTCTTCGGCGTACTTCTGGAGTGTGTTCCTGTTCTGCTCCACGGCATTGATGTTTTTCTTGTCCACGGCGTCGATCAGGTACATTTCCTGCTTGTAGCTCTTGAAAAACAGCAGGTACACCACCCGGTGGTACTCGTTCACCTTGGTGGCTTCCGCGAATTTCCTGCTCACCTCGTCACTCGATTCCACCAGGGTTACCTTGTGCGCGGCGGCAAACGCTTTCTGCGTGTTTTCCAGCCGGTCGCCGGCCTCGTTGATCTTGGCACCTGCCAGTTCCTGCGCCAGCAGGTAGGCCTCCATTGCGTCGTACGACTGCTCGGCCACTTCTTCCAGGTTCACGATTTTGCCGTAGTCGTCGTTGAGGATGTGGTAGTAAGCCAGCAGGAAGCGGGCCGTGGAGTCGCGCAGGCTTTTGTCGCCCTGGTAAGGCGGCAGCGAGGCAATCTTGCGGCGGGCCGCGATCACCGTTTGCAGCATCTCCTTGCGCCGGTTCTCGATCTTGCGGGCACTCTTGCCGTGGGCCACGGCGCTGGTGTAACTCATCATGTCCTTGGTGATCTCGTGGTGCTGCGCGCCGATGAACGAAATGTACTCGCCGGCGTGGGCGAAGCTTTGGGCCGCCGCCCGGGTTGATGACAGCAGACTGGCCGCAACGGCGCAGCACAGGAGCAAAAGCAGGGGTTTTCGCATGAAATTGGGGGATTAGTATTGAGGATTGAGTATTGCCTGTTTGTTCTATTAAGGATGGTTGTATGGTTGAATGGCTGAATGGCTAGATGGTTGAGCGAATAGAAAAAGGTTTTTTTTGGAATAGAAACAAGTCAACCATTCAACCATTCAACCATTCAACCATTCAACCATTTAACCTTCCTTGTCCGCACACTTATCGCCTACTGCTTACCGCTCTGCAAAAGAATCAGGTCTTTGGCGATCTGGTAGCCCTCGGTGACGTAGATGTCGGTGAGCACGTTCTGTACCAGGGCGTCGTTGACCTCCTTGCCGTAAGCGTCCATGTGCATCAGTTCGCGGTCGTAGGCGGTGTTCTCCACAGTGTACAGTGTGGTGGCTTGTTCGAGGGCTTTTTCGAGTTCCTGCTGGCGGCGTTGGTTTTCGGCGGCCCGCTGGGTGAAGTACGCCAGTTGCAGCGGAATGGCCTTGCCCGTTTGGGTCGGCGCCTCTTTGAGGGTTTCCGCAAACCGACGGATGGCTCCGAAGGACGGGTGCTGCCCCTGGCGGCCGGCGCTGCGCCGGGCCAGTTCGTTCACCGGCAGGGGGCTGAGCGGCGAAAAGTAGCATTTACGGTTGAGCGAGTCCGACGACAGCGCGAAGGGGTACGTGGCCTCGCGGTAGTCCAGCGCGTCGTACACGTCGGGCAGGTGAATGTCGGGCCGCACGCCCTTCAGTTGGGCACTCCGGCCGGTGACCCGGTACAGCTTTTCGGTGGTAACCGTCACGAAGCCGTAGGGCGACCGGGCTTTGCGCTCCGCGGGGGCGGTAGGGCTGATGGTAGAATCGAGCGGCACCACGATCTGGCCGGTGGCTTTGCCGAAAGTGGGGCTGCCCACGACCACGGCACGGTTGTAGTCCTGCAGGGTCCCCGCCAGCACTTCGGAGGCCGAGGCGCTCTGGCCGTTCACCAGCAGCACCAGCGGCCCGTCGTACACGGTGCCGCGGTTCATGTCTTTGAGGATTTCGGGCTTGTCGGCGCGGCCCTTCATCACGCACATCGGTCCCTGATCGATAAAAATGCCGGCCAGGTCCACGCCTTCCTGGAGGGAGCCGCCGCCGTTGTAGCGGATGTCGAGGATGAGGCCCTCCACTTTTTCCTTCTGCAACTTGACGATCTCCTTGGCTACGTCGTTGGCGCAGCCCTGGCCCGTGCGGCTCTCCCATTCGGTGTAGAAGCCGGGCAGAGAAATGTAGCCGATTTTCTTGTCGCCTTTCAGAATGAAGCTTTTGACCACGTTTTCCTCCTCCCGGATTTTCTCCTTGAGCAGGGCCACGGTTTTGACCATGCCGTTGGTCTTTTGCACGGTGATTTCCAGCCGGTCGGCGTTGGACGACCGGAGCAGTTCTTCCACTTCTTCGAGGTCGGCGCCGGCCAGGTCCACCGGGTTTTTGCCGCCCCACTTGAGGGCCAGCAGCACGTCGCCCTTGTGCAGTTCGTTTGATTTCCAGGCCGGGCCGCCGGGCACGAGCCGGGCAATGGTCACGGCCCCTTCGTCGGTTTCGTCGAGGTCCACACCGAACGAGAGGGATTCCCTGGAAAGGGCGCCTTCGTAGTTCTGCCAGTCGGTTTTGGAGAGGTAGTTGGTGTGCGGGTCGTGGCAAAGCGTGACGGCGTTGAGGAAAAGCGTGCCCACGTATTCTTCAAAGCCGCCCGGGTGGTCGAGGATGCGCCGGATGTTGCGTTTTTCGATCTGCCCGATCTTTTGCCGGGCGGCCGGCTCCCGGGTCGTCGGCGTACCCGCCGTGCCGGCCGCGTTGGTCCCCGCCGAAGTGCGGGTCAGGTGCACCAGGGCCTGGTACTTGAGCCATTTCTGCCAGCGCCGGGCGTATTCGGGCTCATCGGCGGCGTAGTGCAGGCTGTCTTTCCCGCCGAACGTAATGGATTCGCCGGCCGAAAAGTCGAAGGGTTTTTGCAACGCGGCTTCCACTGCCTTCTCGGCCGCCGCCAGCCGCTGCCCGTAGAGCCTGGTAGCCAGCGGCACCAACTGCCACGACTTGCCGCCCAGTTCTTCGTCGAGGCGGGTGCGGTACGCCGATAACTGCTGCACGTCGGCGGCCGTGAAGTACAGGTGGCGCGGGTCGAGCATCCCCAGGAAGCGGTGGAAGATCTGCGCGGAAAGCGAGTCGTTGAGCGGACGGGGGTGGTAGTGGTACTTGTCCAGCACCCGGCGCAGCATCACGGCCTGCTTGCCCACCGGCGACGGGGATTGCTGGGCGTACGCAGCGGACAAAGGAGAAGCGAACAGCCCGGCGAGGAGGGCCGCACGCATGAAAGAAGGCGTTTTCGGCAACATGGGGAATAAATACCGGCGGTTAAGGGCAGGGGGCGGAACCAAACGTGCAGCATGCTGGCCGCAATTCTTACAACTTTCCTTAATACCAGCCCGTTAGGCGGGGTAAACAGGCCCGCACCGGAATATTTGCGCCCCCCGGCGGAACCCGGTTCTATCCGTAGAATGCCGCCCCATGATTGTCGCAATAAAGGGCCGCGCCAAGCGGTTTTATTAATTATGAGGGTTATATAACTACTTGAGGGATAGTCATAAAGGGATGAAAAGTAAAATCATCCCCCTGCCCCCTTCGGCTATCGCACCAATCCTCCCTCAAGGGGGACCCCGTACCAGGCGGCTCCTTGACAAGGCAACGATACGTGTCCACCGAACGCCAACCTTGTGTCGGCACCGATGGGTACGCAGTCCCCCTTGTGGGTTGGTTTTGGCCCAGGGAAGGGGGCAGGGGGATGATTTTCTTTACTTAAAGTTGCTTTTTACCTTATTTTAACAATGTCTACTGGTCAACGTAATTGATTGCAAATCAGGTGTATGTGTTAAAAGAAAAGCCCCGGAATCAGCCCTGCGGGGGATTTAATTGGGACAAAAAGGTGTTGAGATAATACAAGGCCCCGGTCTCCAGTGACCGGGCTATTCTTAACCCTATCGCGTTAGAATCACTTTGGAAACAATCACCGCAACCCCCGCCCTCCCTACCGTAGATACGCGTCCGGCCAAGCTGTGGCTGCCCCGGCGTGTCGTGTTCACCCCCGATGCCCTTAAAGAACCCTTCGGGCAGCAGATTTACCGCCGCGTGACCGCCCTCGGCTTGCCCGTGGAGGAGGCCAGGAGCAACCGCATTACCGGCTTGAAGGGCGAAGACGAACGGGAGACGTACCGCAACGCCAAGAATACGCTGGCCGTGGTGACAGCGCCGCCCGGTGCATTCCGTCTGCAACCCATTCCGCCGTCGGCCGACTGGCAGTTTCACCTGGCCGAAGGCTGCCCGGCGCACTGCCAGTATTGCTACCTGGCCGGCAGCCTGAGCGGGCCGCCCGTGATCCGGACTTTCGCCAACCTGCCCGCCATCCTGGAGAACACTGCCCGCTACGAGGGACCCGCGGGCCTTACCACGTTCGAGGCCAGTTGCTACACCGACCCCCTCGGCATTGAGCACCTGACGGGCAGCCTGTCGGAATGCATCCGGTACTTCGGCACGCGTCCCGGCACGCAACTGCGCTGGGTGACCAAGTTCGACAAGGTGGATGAACTGCTGGACCTGCCGCACCACGGCCGCACCCGGTGCTCGCCTGAGCCTCAACGCCGAGCCGGTGGCCCGGCGCCTGGAGGGCGGCACGGCTTCGGTGGCGGCCCGCCTGCAAGCCCTGCGCAAGCTGGCCCTGCCCAAGGCCCTCGGCGGGGGTGGGTACCCGGTAGGCGTGGTGCTGGCCCCCATCATGCCGATTCCCGACTGGCCGCTGCACTACGGGCAGTTGCTCGACCGCATTGCGCAGGCCCTCGACTTCGACTGCGACCTGACCTTCGAACTCATCAGCCACCGGTTTACGCCCGGCTCCCGGGACGTGCTGCTGGAGTGGTACCCCAATACCAGCCTCGACATGGACGAGGCCCGGCGGGCTGCCAAGCGCAACAAGTTCGGCGGCGTCAAGTACGTGTACACGCCCGACGTGATGAAGGACCTGCGCCGCTACTTCGAACGCGAGGTAGCCGCCCGGTTCCCGCGGGCCCGGGTGCTGTACTGGACGTAGGAAAAAACGCCCCGCGTCCCAACCCTTTCCAACCGCTTGCGTATGGTTGGGGGTAAACCAACCGATCATAAAGCTATGCCTAAAGGACATAATAAAGGCCACGTGAATGAGGGAAAGGACATCACGCCGGGCCAGACGGGGCACCTGAAAGGGAAAGCCGCCGAGAAACAGACTTCCAGCAAATCACAAGGCCGCCACGCTGACGAAGACCAGTCGGGCGGTACCAAGGGCAGCAACGCCGTATAACGCATAAAAACGAAGGGCCGGGCAACTTATCGCCCGGCCCTTCGTTTTTTCACGCACCATGAACTTTAACCAATAACAACCAGCTATGGCACAAGGAAAACCGAATCCCATCCAGTTGCAGAAACACCTGAAGGGTGTGAGTTACCCGGCCTCCCGCCAGGACCTGCTGAAAGCGGCCGAGTCCAACGGGGCCGACGAGGAAATCAGTTCTTTCCTGGAACAACTGCCGGACCAGGAGTACCAGACGCCGGCCGACGTGAACGAAGCGTTCGGCAAGCTCAAGTAAGCAACGGGGAAGCGTAAAGTTTCAATAATGAAAGCGGAGGTGTCCTTGAAGGAACCTCCGCTTTCGTTTTTGCGCTGGTACGGGCCAATATTATCTTTCTTTTCGCCGGATGAGTTGGTTAAAAGATTTTTGTACCCGTTTGAATTTCTCCTTCCGGCTCTGCCGGCCCTCACTGTCTGCTACGGATTGCAGGTATTCGGTTTCCCGGTTTAGTTTTTGATAACTCCGGTAGTGCGCCGCCGAAAGTTCACCCGTCGCCAGGGCAGCCAGTACCGCGCAGCCTTTCTCCCGCTGGTGGGTGCAGTCTGAAAACCGGCACTGAGTGCTCAGGGCTTCTACGTCGGCAAAGGCGTGGCCCAACTCCGTGTCCTCTTTCCAGAGTTGCAGTTCCCGCATGCCCGGGGTATCAATCAGAATGGCCCCATTGCCGAGCACCACCAGTTCCCGCCGCGTGGAAGTGTGCCGTCCCTTGGCATCGCCCTTCCGGACCGCGTTGGTTTTAAGCACTTCTTTACCGCCCAGCGCGTTGATAAGAGAGGACTTCCCCGCGCCCGAAGGGCCAACCAGGGCAAACGTCAAACCCGGCCTTAACAAAGCGTGCAGGTCTGCCAGATCACCATGGGCTGCGCTGACGGCCACAACGGGTACTGCCGGAAGGGCCCGCCGGACCGCTGCCAGTGCTTCCTGCGGACGCGTTGCCACATCGCATTTGTTAAGTACCACAACGGGTTGAATGCCCGGGCCGGCAATGGTCAGAAACCGTTCGATCCGGGCCATGTTCAACGGTGCATCCAGCCCTTGCACGACGAATACCACGTCCAGGTTGGTGGCAAGTACCTGCTCTTCGATCTTCTTGCCGGGCACTTTCCGCGCCAGCTTCGACTGCCGGGGCAATACGGCGTGCACCACTGCCCGGCCGGGGGCAACTTCGGTAAACACTACCCAGTCACCTACTTTGGGCAGGTCAGCCCCCGTCTGGGCATTAAACAAAAGCCGGCCCACGGGTTCGGCTACGTATTCCCCATCGTCCGTAAGGAGTTCGTAATTGGTTTTGTTTTCCACGGCTACCCGCCCGATGCGGGAGCCGGCAAACGTGTATGGAGGGAGTTGTTGTTCAAAAAAAGAATTCCACCCCAACGGGCAGAGGTTGGTTGTTTCCATCGCAGCAGGAAGAATAAATGGGTGAAAGGAAAGGGAGGAGCACACGGGTGCTTCCCGGGAAAACAGGCCGTCAAGGGAGAATCAGGCTATTCCCGGCAGGGCGATGGAAAGCAATATGAGCGTAGTAGTGCGCAGCGGCAGTTATTTGGTGGGCAAATATAAGCGAATAAATTCCTCATCAGCAAGTCTTTACCAGGAATTTATCCGTTCAACCCGGACAAGTATGGTCAGGGAACACGCTGCCGGGTACGAACAAAAAACCCGCCGGTCAAGTGACCAGCGGGTTTTTACTTGGATGAAAAATTAAACTTTGGGAGTGCTTATTTGCGGTTTTCTACTTCTTCGTAGTCCACGTCCGTCACGTCGGAGGCACCGCCGCCCGGGTTGCCGGTCGGGCCGCCGTTGCCGGCGCCGCCGGGTTGCCCGGCGCCATCCCCAGCGTTAGCGGCGTTGTACATCTCCTGCGAAGCATTCTGCCAGGCCGCGTTGAGGGCGTTCATGGCAGTGTCGATCCGGTCCAGGTCCTTGGCGGCGTGGGCAGACCGCAGGTCGGCCAGGGCGGTTTCGATGGCCGAACGGTTGCCGGCCGACAGCTTGTCGCCGTAGTCCTTCAGTTGCTTGTCGGTCTGGAAGACCAGTGAGTCGGCGGCGTTCAGCTTGTCCACCTGTTCGCGGGCCTTGCGGTCGGCTTCTTCGTTGGCCTTGGCTTCGTTGCGCATCTTTTCGATTTCGGCGTCGCTCAGGCCCGAAGAGGCTTCGATCCGGATCTTCTGCTCCTTGCCGGTGCCTTTGTCTTTGGCCGACACGTGCAGGATGCCGTTGGCGTCGATGTCAAACGCCACTTCGATCTGGGGCACGCCGCGCGGGGCCGGCGGGATGCCGTCGAGGTGGAACCGGCCGATGGTGCGGTTGTCGCGGGCCATGGCGCGTTCACCCTGCAACACGTGGATTTCCACGGAGGGCTGGTTGTCGGAAGCCGTCGAGAACACCTCCGCCTTCTTGGTCGGGATGGTGGTGTTGGCCTCGATGAGCTTGGTGGACACGCCGCCCATCGTTTCGATGCCCAGCGACAGCGGGGTTACGTCGAGCAGCAGCACGTCTTTCACTTCACCGGTGAGTACGCCGCCCTGGATGGCTGCGCCCACGGCCACTACTTCGTCGGGGTTCACGCCCTTGGAAGGCTTCTTGCCGAAGAACTTCTCCACTTCGTCCTGGATGCGGGGGATACGGGTAGAACCACCCACCAGGATCACTTCGTCGATCTGCGATACGCTCAGGCCGGAGTTTTTCATGGCCCGGCGGCAGGGTTCCAGCGAACGCTGGATCAGGTCGTCGCAGAGCTGCTCGAACTTGGCCCGGGACAGCGACCGCACCAGGTGCTGCGGAATGCCGTCGATGGGCATGATGTAGGGCAGGTTGATTTCCGTCTGCGCGGAACTGGAAAGCTCGATTTTGGCTTTCTCGGCGGCTTCCTTCAGGCGTTGCAGCGCCATCGGGTCTTTGCGCAGGTCGATGTTGAAGTCCTTCTTGAACTCTTCGGCCAGCCAGTCGATGATCTTCTGGTCGAAATCGTCGCCACCCAGGTGGGTGTCGCCGTCGGTCGATTTTACTTCGAACACGCCGTCGCCCAGTTCGAGGATGGAGATATCGAAGGTACCGCCGCCGAGGTCAAACACGGCGATCTTCATTTCCTGGTTCTTCTTGTCGAGGCCGTAGGCCAAAGCGGCAGCCGTCGGTTCGTTGATGATCCGCTTCACGTCGAGGCCGGCAATCTGGCCGGCTTCCTTGGTGGCCTGGCGTTCGGCGTCGTTGAAGTACGCCGGCACCGTGATCACGGCTTCGGTCACTGTGGTGCCCAGGTAATCTTCGGCCGTCGACTTCATCTTCTGCAGGATCATCGCGGAGATTTCCTGGGGCGAGTACAGGCGGTCTTTGATCTTAACGCGGGGCGTATCGTTAGGGCCTTTTTCTACGTTGTAGGCTACGTTTTTAAGTTCATTCTGCACGTCGGCGTACTTTCTCCCCATGAAGCGCTTGATCGACATGATCGTGTTGCGGGGGTTGGTAATCGCCTGACGTTTTGCCGGGTCCCCCACTTTTCTTTCCCCGTTTTCGAGGAAAGCCACAATGGAAGGTGTGGTCCGCCGGCCTTCGCTGTTGGGAATTACAACCGGTTCGTTGCCTTCCATCACGGCCACGCAGGAGTTGGTGGTACCCAAGTCAATTCCAATAATTTTTCCCATGATTTAAAAAGGTTTGTTAATGTAGGTTATATAGATAACACAAAGCTTTTTCTGTAAGAAACCCTTACGGATTCAATGCTACTGTTGTTTAACAATCCTTGTGCCACCGGGAATACCGGCAGAATTTGTGTCAGAATGGCAGAAAGTAAAAAAGCCTTCCGGCAGGTATGACCGGAAGGCTTGGCAACGGGCGGAAGGGACCGGACAAGATTACCGGCACTGGTATTCGTAAAGCGTTTCGGTGGTGGAAGTACCAGGCAACTGATTGCTGCTGGAAGTCCAGACCACTTTGGTGGGAAAGCCCTTGTCGTTGTACTCGTAGGTATATTCGGCCGTATAGATAAAATCGCCGGAGGAATCCGGGTACGTATGGGTGCGTTTTTTCAACAGGTTGCGGTTGGGTACTTCGCCGTATACCGTCTCTTCGTACGCACTGAGTTTATTTTCGCGGTCCGGGTAATACTCGTACTCGGTGATTACGTCCAGCCAGGGGCCGCCGTTGCTCGTGCTTCTTATCAGGTTACCGCCCGCATACTCGTACGTCGTGGTAGAAGAAGATTGCTCAGCACCCCACTGCATGCTTCTGGAGGTGGTTTTAACCCGGTTGCCGTTGCTGTCGTATTCGTGCGTGCCCGTGCCGGAAATGCTGCCGTCAGCATCATAAGTCGTGGTTTTTGCCAACTGGCCGGCCTGGTTGTATTCGTATACGATGTATTGATCGACCTTTCCATCCGCCTGGTAGGTCGTCATTTTGGTCAAGCGACCGGTATTGTCGTATTCAAGCAGGCTGTATTGCTCGGCCAGGCCCTCGGTTTGAACCGAATACCGGGACGGCTTTTCCTGCGCGTTGTACGCAATGGCAATCCGGGTATCGGGGTCCGGGCCGCCTACCGTGCGAATCGTTTGTGTGACCGGTCTACAGGCCGGCGTATTGGGGGTAACGTCTTTTTCCCGGTTGCAACGGGAGAAGACCAGCAGGGCGGCCAGGGAAAGGACACGCGCCGCGCAGAAGATTTTTTTCATGGAATAAAGCGGGAAAACGAACCGGCGAAATTAACCGCCCTCCGCGTGCGGATTTCTCGCAAAATGAACCGGCTCCCACGCGTGTAATTGCAACCGGCAGGTAGTGCCAACCCACCTGCGCCTTCCCGGCGTACGTACTGCCTGCCGTCGCGGCGGGGGCCGGCCGCAACCCTGAACAACTCCGGACTGCCGGCTTCCGTACATTGTCTCGGGCATCGTTGCTGCGGCGCCCGGAACCCAACCTAAACCGTCCCTCCCATGATCCGCGACATCATCCAGCCCCTCCGTGCCCCCCTGGCTACTTATTTTCAATCCCTTGACACCCGGCAGGCGTACGAGGCCGACCAGGCCATCGACCTGGCGCAGGACACGGTGATGTACGGGCTCCGGCGGGAGGTGATGCACGGCAACAACGCGGGGCTGGCGTCGCTCTTTTCGGGACAAGCCGACGTGCCGCACCACGCCCTGACGGGGGCCATCAGCCAGGAGTACGCCCACCGGCTGTCGGGTGAACTGAACGTGCCGGGCAACGTCGCCAACATGGTCGCCGTGCACTTCATTCCGGCCATCCTCCAGGCCCTGGTGAGCCGCGTGACCGAGAACGGCGCCTTTGATGCGGGCCGGCTGGGCGACGTGATTGCCGGCGACTTGGGCAGCCTGCGCGGCGGCCTGGAAAAAGGACTCAGCGCCGCCCGCGGGGAAAAGCTCGGCGACCAGGCAACCGGCATCCTGGGCTTCGGCATCGGCGGCCGGTACGACACCGACGAGCCCGGACGCGGCAGCGACACTGATAACCGGTAGCACTGCCCGGCCCCCGGCCAAAACGCCATTCCGTACGTGCCTTCCGTGGCGAAGTAAATATTATCGGGACGGGCACGGGGCAGGACGTTGACAGTTTGATTAATTCCAGGTAAAATAGAATATATTTACGCCAGGTTTTTCAACCGCCCTTACGATGCTTAGCCAACTCCCCGAACCGATGGTTTGCCGGCAACCGGAAACACGACAGGGTTTACCCGACGAAAGGACGCTGTGGCAACAGTTTAAAGGCGGCGACAAGCAGTCTTTTTCGGGATTGTACAAAAGCCATTATGCCGCCCTTTACAACTACGGCTGCCACCTGGTAAGGGACAACGACCTGGTAAAGGACTCCATCCACGACCTGTTTTTTACCCTCTGGAAAAACCGCGACCAGTTGGCTACTCCCCTTTCGGTACGGAATTACCTCTTCACGGCGTTCAAACGCAAAGTCATTGACCTCACCCGGCGGCAAGGCCGGTTCTCGGATCGCTGCCACGAGAGTGACTTTGAAATTGTGCTCTCCCCGGAGTACGAACTCATCCGCGAACAAGCCCACGAAGAACGGATCACGCAGTTGCAACGGGCCCTCAACGGGCTCACCCGGCGGCAGCGGGAAGCCATCTACCTGCGATACTTCGAAAACATGACCTACCCGGAACTGGCGTCCGTGCTGGAATGCGACGTCAACTCGGTGTACGTACTCATGTCGCGGGCCATGGAGGCGCTGCGCCGGTCGTTCTGCCCGCTCATTTGCCTCGCGTTGCTGGGGCAGTAGTCATTGGTCAATAGTCATTGGTCAATGGTCAGTAGTCACTGGTCAATAGCCCTTCAACATTCGAAATTCCTTGTTCGTCATTCGATATTTGCTAACTCCCCCAAAGCATGAAAAACGTGCTTAGGGAAAGGATTCAATTTCGAATGTTGAAGGGCTATTGACCAGTGACTACTGACCATTGACCAATGACCGTTGACCGGAACCGCCCGTTTTGCACGCGCAGCTGACTTTTTTGCAACTGTTCCGTTTCCTTAAAACTTTTTCTGAAAAAAGTTACAAATCCCTGTTAAGAAAACCGGGGGGCGGCCGTCTTTAGGGCATCACCTGCCTATCCTCCCCTATGGATTATTCCCGATACACGGCGGAAGACTTTGCACTGGACGACTTTTTCGTGCGCTGGGTAAAAAACCCGAACCACGAAACGGATGCCTTTTGGCAGCAGTGGCTGGCCGAACACCCCGGAAAGCGGCCCGAGGTGGAAGCCGCCCGCTCGCTCATCCGGCAGATTGCCTTCCGGACGTACACCCCCGGCCCGGAAGCGTCTACCGCCGGCTGGGAAGCCCTCAGCGCGGCCGTTGACCAGTGGGAAAACACCCGTCCCGCCCAGGCGCCGGCGGCCCCCGGACCGGTGCGTCCCTGGTTTGCCCCGCGCGTGGCGTGGCTGGGCGTTGCCGCTTCTTTTGCCGCCCTCCTGCTGGCTGCCGGGTACGTCTGGTACGCGTACGCCGCCCGCACGACGCTGCGTACCGGGTACGGCGAAACCCGCCGCATTGTGCTGGCCGACCGGTCGGTGGTGACCCTCAACGCCAATTCGAGCCTTTCGTACCGCCGGCACTGGGGCCCCGACAGCCACCGCGAGGTATGGCTGGAAGGCGAAGCCTTCTTCGAGGTGGTGCACACGGAGAACCACCGCAAGTTCGTGGTGCACGCGGCCGGCAACCTCGACGTGGAAGTGCTGGGCACGAAGTTCAACGTGTACGGCCGCAAGCGCAGCACCCGGGTGTTGCTCAACGACGGCAAAGTGCAGCTGAACATCGGGCAGGACCGCCGCCGGCAGGTGACCATGCTCCCCGGTGAACTGGTGGAACTCGATGCGGCCACCGGCGGGTACCTGCGTAAAGTAGTAGACCCGGCGCAGCATTCGTCGTGGGTGCACCGCTACCTGCTCTTCAAGGACACCCCCGTCCGCGAAGTCGTCACCCTGCTGGAAGATACCTACGGCGTGGCGGTGGTCATGGCCGATCCGGACCTGCTGCAAAGTAAGATCACGGGCCGCGTGCCCATCAACAACCTGGAGAGCCTGCTGTTTGCGCTGTCGGAGTCACTGGATTGCGAAGTGACCCGGGACGACGGACGGATCACCTTCCTGCCCCGGCCGGGTGGCGGGCCGGGAGGTGGCGCGGCGACCGGCGGGAGCCGGCGCTGAAAAAACGCCTTTACAAGATTGTTTGCATGCCTTAACCAACTCAATCCTAATTTAAGCTGTAGTATGAGAAAAAGTGTCTACCTCCTAACCATGCTGCTGGCCGGTCACCTGACGACGGGCTTCGGGCAAACGTTTGCCTACTACGATAAAAACGGGCCCGATACGGGCGGAGGCCGCCAGACGGCCGGTGAACGGAAGGTTTCCCTCGAAAATGTGCTCAACGCCGTGCAGACCAGGTACGGAATCTCCATTCTCTACCGGAGCAACCTGGTGGAAAACAAGACCGTAGAGGCCGACTTCCGGATGGCCGAAACGCCCGACGGCACCTTGCAGCGGCTGCTGACCCCGCACGACCTCACCTACAAGAAGAACGGCCAGGTGTACGTGATCGTGGACGGGGACGGAGGGGGCAATGCCGGCCCGGAAATCCGCAAGATCGAAAACCGCAAGATCGGCGGGGCCGCCGGCACAACCTCCTTTCGGGCGTTGGACGTGGCGTACCTGGGGCAGCTGAACGCCTCGGCCCTGCGGCAGATGACGCTGGCCATCAACATTGCCGGCACCGTGCGTGACGACCAGGGCCAGCCCCTGCCGGGCGTTAACGTGCTGCTGAAGGGTTCCAGCTCGGGTACCATCACCGGGGCCGACGGCACCTACGCCATTACGGCGCCCGACGGCAACGGTACGCTGGTGTTTTCCTTCGTCGGCTTCACCCCGCAGGAGGTGTCCATCAACGGCCGGACCACCATCGACGTAGCCATGATGCCCGACGTGAAGGCCCTCAACGAAGTGGTGGTGGTGGGCTACGGTACCCAGGACAAGCGCAGCCTGACCAACTCGGTGGTAACGCTCAACAGCGAGGACTTTCTGCCCGGGGCGTTCAACAACGCCATCCAGATGATTGAGGGCAAGGTAGCCGGCGTAACGATTTCCAGCCCGGGCGGCGCCGACCCCAACCGGCAGTCCGACATCCAGGTGCGCGGCGCTTCTTCCATTTCGGCCGGCAACGGCCCGCTGATCATCATCGACGGCATGCCGGGCGGCGACCTGCGCAACGTGGCCCAGCAGGACATTGAGTCCATCACGGTGCTCAAGGACGGGGGCGCGGCCGCCATTTACGGTTCCCGGGGCGCCAACGGCGTAATCCTGATCCAGACCAAGCGGGGCGCGGCCGGCAAGGTGTCGGTCACGTACGACAGCTTTATCGACCACGACGCCATTGCCGCCAAGCCCGACCTGCTGTCGCCCGAGGAGTTCCTGGCCCGGGGACGCGACCTGGACTTCGGGGGCCGCACCAACTGGTACGACGAGCTGATCCGCAAGAACAACTTCGGGCAGAACCACTTCCTGGCCGTGGGGGGAGGCAGCGAAAACACGACCTTCCGGATTTCGGCCAACTACCGCAACAAGACGGGCATCGACATTGAATCGGCCCGCAAGGAATACGGCATCCGCGCCAACTTTCAGCAGAAGGCCCTCGACGGACGGCTGGAACTGGGCGGTAACATTTCGTACCGGTTGGCCGACGAAACCCTGCTGGGCCCTGATTACGGCACGCCGACCAACAACTACGGCGTCTTCCAGCAGGCCCTGCGGCTCAACCCGACCATCCCGATCATGGACCCCAACAACCCCTCGCAGTACAACTTTCTGAAGGGTTTTGGTACCTACAACCCGGTGCAACAGCTGAAAACGCGGGAACTGACCGGTGAACGCGTCTATTCCATTTTTGACTTCAACATCAAACTGAACCTGCTCAAAAACCTGGACACCCAGTTGAAACTGGCCCGCCAGGGCAACGACCTGCTGAAGAATGAATACTATACCAAGCAGTCCATTGAGTCCATCGAAAACAACCGGGCCGGCCGGGCCCGCCTCGAAAACGAACGCTGGACCGACTACACGCTGGAATGGATCGGCAACTACTCGCTGACGAGAAACCGGCACGACTTCAGCCTCATGGGCGGGTATTCGTACCAGGAGTTCAACAACCGCTCCTTCTGGGCCGAAAACGCCAACTTCCCCACCGACGCCTACATGTACAACAACCTCGACGAGGGCAACTGGCAGGAAGCCCGGGGCCGCGAGGGCATGGATTCGCGCCGCAGCAAGGAGAAAGTAATTGCCTTCTTCGGCCGGGCCAACTACGACTTCGACGATACCTACCTGTTTTCGGGTACCCTCCGCTACGAGGGCAACACCAAGTTCGGCGAAGCCAACAAATGGGGCTTGTTCCCGGCCGCTTCGGCCGCTTGGCGGATTTCCAAAATGCCCTTTCTGGCCGGCTCCAACGTGGTCAACGACCTCAAGCTGCGTTTCTCCTACGGGGTGACCGGCCGGTCGGGCTTCGACCGCTACCTGGCCCTGGCCAAGTACCAGGGTTTCGGCCAGTACCTCAACGACGAAGGGCAGTGGATGCGGGTGTACGGACCGTCCAACAACCCCAACCTCGACCTGCGCTGGGAACGGCAGATTTCCTACAACCTGGGTACCGACTTTACCCTGTTCAACGGCCGGCTGTCGGGTAGCTTCGACGCCTTTATCCGCCAGGGCAAGGACGTGATCGCCGAATACGACGTGCCCGTACCACCCTACCTGCACTCCAAACTCTGGACCAACGTAGCCTCCACCAGTGCCCGGGGCGTGGAACTGTCGGTCAACTACGACGTGGTCCGGTCGGGTAATTTCAAGTACACCACCAGCATCATGGGTTCGTACATCAAGTCCAAACTGGACCGGTTCTCCAACGGTACCTTCACCAAGGGTTTCATGGACCGCTTCGATCTGCCTTCGCCGGGTAACCCCGGCCCGGCCATGCGCCTGGAAGACGGCACCGAAGTGGGCAGCTTCTACGGCTACCGGTACGCCGGCGTGGACGAAAGCGGCAACATCCTGATCTGGAAAGACGCCCGCGAAGGCGGCGACCGCATCCTGGCGACGGCCGGTTCGTCGACTGACCGGGCGTACCTGGGCCACGGGGCGCCGCACTACGACCTCACCTGGGGCAACACGTTCAACTACCGGGGCTTCGACCTGACGCTCTACTTCCGGGGCCGCTTCGACTACCAGATCCTCAACCTCTACCAGATGTACTACGGCCTGCAGGCCGAGCCGGGCGTAAACCTGCTGCGCGACGCCTACGACCGCAACGGGCACATCCTGTCGAACAAGGTGATCACGGACTACTTCCTCGAAAACGGCGACTTCTTCCGCCTCGACAACCTGACGCTGGGCTGGTCGCCCAAGTTCCAGAACCGCTACATCAGCAACGTCCGCCTCTACGGTACCATCCGCAACGTGTTCAACATCACGGGCTATACCGGCCTGGACCCCAACACGGTCGGCATTACGGGCCTCGACCCGGGCATCGGCGACCTGAACGTGTACCCGGTGACGCGCAACTTCGCCCTGGGCGCCCAGATTACTTTCTAAACCACCCATCTTCACCTACATAGCGTACCTACTGTATGAACCGACATAAGTTTTCCTATCTGCTGCTGCTGCTCCTGTGGGCAGTGCCGGCCTGTACGAACCTGGAGGAAGAAGCCTTTGACGTACTGCCCACGGAGACGTACTACCAGGACAAAAATTCCGTGATCGCGGCCCTGACCCGCGTGTACGAACACGGCCACTGGACCGGCTGGGACGGCGCCCGGTGGACCCTCCAGGAACTCACGGCCGATAACTTCGTGTGGACCCAGAAGGGACGCCACGGCTACGACGGCGGCCAGTGGATCCGCCTGCACGGCCACCAGTGGAACGGCGACGAAGGCGAAGTGAACGGCGGCTGGGAGGGACCCTTCCAGGGCGTCGGCCAGGCCAACGTGTTCCTCAAGGACTTCCAGGGACTCGATTACATCAAGTTCGGGATGACCGACGCCGACAAGGCCCAGCACATTGCCGAACTGAAAACGCTGCGGGCGTGGTTCTACCTGTTCGAAATTGACTTCTTCCGCAGCGTGCCCATCGTGGAAGACAACAATACGCTCAAGCCGCTCTCGTCGCCCCAGGAGGTGTTTGCCTTCATTGAAAAGGACCTCACCGAAGCCCTGCCGAACCTGCCCAAGAACGGCCGCGTGGGCCGCTGGGACCAGGGGGGCGCCGCCGCCCTGCTGGTGCGCCTGTACCTGAACGCCGAAAAGTGGATCGGTACGGCCCGCTACCAGGACGCCGCCCGCATGGCCCAGGAAATCATCAACGGCCAGTACGGCACCTACAGCATTGACCCCGACTACCGCGGACCGTTCCGCTCGGGCGTGAACGGCTACCGGTCGCCCGAAAACATCTTCGAATTTCCCCACCAGGACGAATATTACGAGTTCGGCTACATGTACAATGCCTTCAACCACTACCAGAACCGCTACATCCTCGACAACGACTACGGCGGCTGGAACGGCATTCACCTGACGCCGTCGCGCGACCTGGAAGGCAACGAATACAATTACAAGCTGGGCAAGCCCTTCGAAAAGTTCTCCGACGACGACAAGCGCAAGCAGCAGTTCCGCACCACCTCGGCGAACGGCGACTACGAAGGCTTCTTCCTGGTCGGCCAGCAGTACGAATTCGACAAGGCGAAGGGCTTCGGCTACGACCCCACCAAGCCGGTGCTGGGCGTGGAGGAGTGGAACGGCAAGCCCCTGATCTTCGTGGACCAGGTGGGCCGCCTCTCGGAAGGCCTGGCTTCGGCCCGGGCCAAGGGGTCGCAGGTAAGTACGGGTGAAGAAAACTCCGGCGTCCGGTTGCTCAAGTTCCCCTGGCTGCCCTTGTCGAAGAACCTGTTCATGTCCAACTCGGCCCCCGAAGTCCGCCTGGCCGAAATCTACTACGCCCTGGCCGAAGTGCGCTACCGGGCCGGCGACAAGGCTACGGCGGCCCAGTTGCTCGACGCGGTGCGCCAGCGTAACTTCCCCGAAGACAAGTGGCCCGCCAACAGTTACGTAGCCAACCCGGCCCTGCTCACCGACGATGAGTTCGTGGACGAACTGGGCCGCGAATTCCTCGGCGAACGGCACCGCCGCACGGACCTCATCCGCTGGAACCGCTTCGGCGAAGAATGGTGGGCCAAACCCAAGGACGCCACCGACATGTCGGTGTTCCCCATTCCCAACCGGGCCCTCAACGCCAACCCGCTGCTGAAACCGAACGGGTAGCCGCCGGCTGCCCCCGTCCCGAAAAGAGGCTGCCCGAAAGGGGGCCTCTTTTTGTTATACTTCCGCCCGGAATCTTTATATTTGAAGATTCGCTCTGTATTCCTTAAACCCTTACTTCGTTGCCCAGGCTCCCTTTGTTGCGCGTTGCCGCGTGCCTGCTGTGGCTGGCGCCGGGCTGCCGCACGGCTGCACCGGAAGAAGAAAAAGCCCCCGTCGCCGCGGCCCCGGCGGCAACGGGGCTGTTTGCCCTGCTGCCGCCCGAACGGACCGGCATTTCGTTCGTGAACACCCTCACCGAAGGCCCCAACACCAACGTGCTCATGTACGAGTACTTCTACAACGGCGGGGGCGTGGCCGCCGGCGACCTCAACGGCGACGGGCTCGAAGACCTCTACTTTACGGCCAACATGACGGCCAACCGGCTGTACTTAAATAAGGGGAATCTGCAATTTGCCGACATCAGCGAAGCGTCGGGGGCGGCCGGCCGCAACGGCCCCTGGAAAACCGGCGTTACCTTTGCCGACGTGAATGGCGACGGCCGCCTCGACATTTACGTGTGCTACTCGGGCAACCTGCGGCCCGAACGGCTGGTCAACGAACTCTACCTCAACGCGGGCAACGACGCGCAGGGCGTGCCCCACTTCACCGACCAGACCCGCGCCTACGGCCTCGACTTCCCGTCGTACTGCACGCAGGGCCAGTTTTTCGACTACGACCGCGACGGCGACCTTGACCTGTTCCTGCTCAACCACCGGCCCGAACAACTGCCGCCCCTCGACGACGTGTCGCTGGCCCGCCTGTACGCGGAAGAAAACCCAACCACCGGCATCCGCCTGCTGCGGCACGACAAGGGGCCGGGCGGCACGGGCCGCTTTACCGACGTAACCAAAAAGGCGGGCCTGCACGCCTCGGCCATGTCGTACGGCCTGGGCGTGTCCATCGCCGACCTGAACGCCGACGGCTGGCCCGACCTCTACGTGTCCAATGACTACATCGTGCCCCGACTACCTCTACCTCAACAACCGCAACGGCACGTTTTACGGAGAAGATCAAAACAGCGCATGGGCCACACGTCGCACTTTTCGATGGGCAACGATGTGGCCGACGTCAACAACGACGGCCTGACCGACCTCCTGACCCTCGACATGCTGCCCGAGGACAACCGGCGGCAGAAACTGCTGTTCGCCCCCGACAACTACGAAAAGTTTGACCTCAACGTGCGGGCCGGCTTCGGGCACCAGTACATGCGCAACATGCTGCACCTCAACAACGGCGACGGCACTTACAGCGAAATCGGGCAACTGGCCGGCGTGCTCGACACCGACTGGAGCTGGGCGCCCCTGTTTGCCGACTACGACAACGACGGCCGCAAAGACCTGTTCGTGACCAACGGCTACCTGCGCGACTTCACCAACCTGGATTTCATGAAGTACATGGCCGACTTCACCGGCCGCACGCGGCGGCTCACTGGGCGAAGGGCAGATCCTGGCGCTGGTGCACCAGATACCGGCCTCCAACGTGGTCAACTACGTGTTCCGCAACAACGGCGACCTCACCTTTACAGACGTCAGTGCGCCGTGGGGCATCAACGTGCCTTCCAACAGCAACGGGGCGGCCTACGCCGACCTCGACAACGACGGCGACCTCGACCTGGTGATCAACAACATCAACCAACCCGCTTTCGTGTACCAGAACCGGGCCATTGAAGAAGGGAAGGGCCACTTCCTGCGGGTAAAACTGGAGGGCGTGGGCATGAACCGGTACGGGCTGGGGGCCAAAGTCACCGTGGCCGCCGGGGGCCAGCAGCAACTGCTCGAACAAATGCCCGCCCGGGGCTACCAGTCGTCGGTGTCGCCGGTGCTGCACTTCGGGCTGGGAGAGGCCAAGATGGTGGATTCGCTGACGGTCACCTGGCCGGGCGGGGCGAAGCAACTCCTGCAAAATGTACCGGCCGACACGGTGCTGGTGCTCCGCGAAAAAGACGCCCGGGGTTCCCGGACCGTTGCCTACCGGCCAGGTCCACCCGGTCCGGCCTTCCGGCCCGTAAAACCGCCGCTCCCGTTTGCCCACGCCCAGCCGGCCGTCAATGATTTCAAGCGGCAGCCGCTGCTGGTCAACCCGTTGTCGTTTGCGGGGCCCTGCCTGGCGAAAGGCGACGTGAACGGCGACGGCCGCGACGACCTCTACGCCGGGGGCGGTCCCGGCCAGGCCGGCGTGCTCTACCTGGGAGGGGCCGGCGGCACCTTCACGGTGCGTCCCACCCCGGCGTTTGCCACGGACCAGGAGAGCGACGACGTGGATGCCCTCTTTTTCGACGCGAACGGCGACCGGTTCCCCGACCTGTACGTGTGCAGCGGCGGCTACCACGGCTACGCCCCCGACGACGCGCGGCTCCAGGACCGGCTCTACCGCAACGACGGCAAAGGAAATTTCACCAAAAGCCCCGACGCCCTGCCGGCCATGCCCGTAAGCACCAGTTGCGCCCGGGCCGAAGACGTGAACGGCGACGGGCACCCCGACCTGTTCGTGGGCGGACGGGTGGTGCCGGGCCGCTACCCCGAAACGCCCCGCAGCTACCTGCTGCTCAACGACGGCACGGGCCGGTTCCGCGACGCCACCACCGCCCTGGCCCCGGGGCTGGCGCAGGCGGGCCTGGTCACCGATGCCGCCTGGGCCGACCTGGACGGCGACGGGAGCAACGAACTCGTGGTGGTGGGGGAGTGGATGCCCGTCCGCGTCTGGAAGAAGAAAGACGGCAAGCTGGCCGAGGCCACGGATGCCTATTTTGAGCGGCCCTACCGCGGCTGGTGGAACAAACTGCTGGCCGGCGACCTGGACGGCGACGGCAAGGCCGACCTGCTCGTGGGCAACCTGGGGTTCAATTCGCAATGCAAAGCTTCCGTGAAAGAACCGGCCGAACTGTATTACAAAGACTTCGACGACAACGGCGCCGTAGACCCCATCCTGTGCCTGTACACGGGCGGCAAGAGCTACCCGTACGTGTCGCGCGACGAACTGCTCGACCAGATCAGCCTCATGCGGACCCGCTTTCCCGACTACAAGAGCTATGCCGACGCCACGCTGAAGGACATTTTTACCCCCGAAGAGCTGAAGGGCGCCGCCCGGCTTTCGGCGGATCACCTCGCCACGACGTTTTTCCAAAGTACGCCCGGCGGCAAGTTCCGGGAGGGCCAACTGCCGCCCGAAGCCCAGTTCGCCCCCGTATTTGCAATGACCACCCTGGACTACAACCGCGACGGGCGGCAAGACCTGCTGCTGGGCGGCAATGTCAACCAGGCCCGCCTGCGCCTGGGCAACGCCGATGCCAACTACGGCCTCCTGCTCCGGGGCGACGGCCGGGGCAACTTCGTCACGGTGCCGCAACGGCAGTCGGGTCTCCACCTGCGGGGCGACGTGCGTTGCATTCTTAACCTGGACGGAAACCTGCTGTTTGGCCTCAACGGGCAGCCGGTAGCCGCCTACAAACCCAAGCATCCATGAAAAAATTTCTTCTTTTGGGTGGTGGTGCTCACCGGCCTGTACGCCTGCCGGCCGCAACCCGAACGCCTGCCCGACCTGGGCGGCGACCAGATCAGCCGGGTGGTGGCCAAGATGACCGACCTGATGGTGCACGACGTCACCAACCCGCCGCTGGCGGCCCGCTTTTACGCCTATGCCTGCCTGGCCGGCTACGAGGTGGTGTCGCAACACGACAGCACCTGCCACAGCTATGTACGGCGTTCTCAACGAGTATCCCCGGCTGTCAACGCCCGGCACCGGCCCCCACGCCTACCAGCTGAGTGCCCTGCTGGCGATGCTGGAAACGGCCAGGAAGATGCAGCCCTCGGGGCCGCTGCTCGACAAGTACCAGCAGTCGCTGCTCGACTCGTGCCGCCGCGCCGGCTTCCCGGAGGAGGTGATTGCCAACTCCCTCACGTACGCGCAAGCAGTCAGCCGCGACATCCTGGCGTACGCCAAGGCCGACAGCTACAACAAGATCAGTAATTTCTCCCGCTATGCGCCGCTCAACAAGGAGGGCAGCTGGTACCCGACGCCGCCCGGGTTTTTTGCCGCCGGTGGAGCCGTACTTCAACACGGTGCGCCCCTTCACCCTCGATTCGGGCAGCCAGTTCAAACCCGCCCCGCCGGCGCCTTTTTCGCCCGATAAAAATTCCGCGTTCTACCGGATGATGCTCGAATGTTACCGGGAGGGGGCCAACCTGCCGGCGGACCACCAAGAGATTGCCGCTTTCTGGGACTGCAACCCGTTTGCCTTGCAGGACAACGGGCACATGCTGGTCGGGATGAAAAAAATATCGCCGGGGGCGCACTGGATGGGCATCACGGGCATTGCCTGCGAGCAGGCGGGCGTACCCTTCGCCCGGGCGATGAAGATCAACACGGCCGTCGCCGTGGCGCTCACGGACGGATTCATCAGTTGCTGGGACGAGAAGTTCCGCAGCAACCGCATCCGGCCCGAAACGGCCATCCGCAAGTACATTGACCCCACCTGGAAGCCGCTGCTGCAAACGCCGCCCTTCCCCGAGTACCTGAGCGGCCATTCCACCATTTCGTCGGCCGCCGCCGTGGTGCTCTCCCACTACCTGGGCGACAACTTCGCCTACACCGACAGCGTGGAAACCCGGTACGGGCTGCCGGCCCGGCGCTTTGCCTCCTTCCAGCAAGCGGCGGTGGAGGCCGGCATTTCCCGGTTCTACGGCGGCATTCACTTCATGGACGCCATTGACAACGGCCGCAAGCAGGGCCTGGCCGTCGGGGCGTGGGTACTCAAAAAAGTGGAGCCGAAGCATGAACGGCTGGCCGCGGCGGGGCAGTGAATAGGTCAGTTGTAAGGATAAAAAGGAGTTGATATGATCAGAAAACTGGTTTTTCGCTTTTTCTTCCTGGTGGCTTCCGTGCTGCCAGCCTGCGAAACTGAGTCCAAGGTGGCGTTTCAAGAGCCGCAGCCCATCGGAAGAAAGGAAGAAAAGCAGTTTGCTGCCCGCTTCCGGGGAGCGTACGCCAGCCCGGAGGCGGGAACAAGTTTGATGATCACTGACAAGGCAGTAATCAGAACCATGCGGGAGACCATTGCCGTAGCCAAAGCGGAAATTGACGCTATGCCGGGCTACCGGCTAGAACGGGGAAAGCTCCACGGACCAGAGCTGGGCAAGCCTTTGTCGTTTGTGCGGCGGGGAGATTCGCTGCTCGTGGATTTTGAGGCAGCGGATACACTTTTTGTGATTGCTCCTGGTCAAGTGCTTAAATACTACAAGGGAAATTACTTACTTAACCAACAGCGTGACAACCGAGGCTGGCACACGGTAAGACTTGGTTTTAACGAAAGCAGGCAACTGGAGATCGGGCAAATCACCGATTCGCTGGCTATTCTGGCTTTGAAGGAAGTAACCCGGGTAGAGGAAGTAAAAGACGACGGGCAAGTGGTAAGCTACCGGACCAATCCCACGAAAAAGGAATTCAAAACGCTCCTGCAAAAAGATGGGTTTAAGACGGAAGAAACGTTCATCAAAATAAGTCAACCAAGGAGATAACCACGCCAGTTCAAAGGCACTATGCTCAGTTTCTCCTCAGTGCGAACGGGCCGCCAGCACAATGCCCACCAGGATGAGCAGCACGCCCAGGCCCTGCCAGACCGAGAGTTGTTCGCGCAGCACCACCAGGCCCAGCGCCACGCCCACCAGCACCGTACCGCCCACCATGATGGGAATGCCCACTGAGGCGCTTACCCCCTTGGAAAACCCGTAGAAGGCAGTGATCTCCGCCAGCCCCACCGCTACGCCGGCCAGCACGGCAAATGTGATGCCCCGCTGAGACAATTCCAGCGGCGTGGCCCGCAGCTTGAGCCACACCAGCACCACGCCGCCCACCAGGAACGCCACCACTTGCAGGATCACCGCCCCGGCAATCTGGTGGATGTGGCCCGCCGACAGCTTGATGAAAAAATTATACAAACCCAGGAAAAGCGCCGCGAGCAGCAGGGGAATGAGCCAGTGCATGATGAATACTTGAAAATGGACAATTTCTAACTTTCCAACCCTTCTCCATCCGCCGGTGGCAGCGGCCCTTCGAGTCGTTTGACCGGCTTGAGGCCGATCCGTTCGCCCTGCGCCAGCAGGTAGGGGTACGCTTCGGCAAATTCGTTGCGCACCTTGCCGTCGAGGATGGCTTCGCGGACTTCGGTTTTGAGCACGCCCACTTCCTTGCCCGGCGGCAACCCGAAGGTTTCCATGATGACTTCGCCGGTAATCACCGGCTGGAAGTTGCGGAGGTGGTCGCTGTCTTCCACTTCCTTCAGCTTGCTGCTCCACCCGGCCGAAGTTGGCGCAGGTAGCGCTCTTGCCCTTTTCGTGGTCCTTGCTGGTAATGTCGGCGCGGCACAGCATGAGCAGGGCTTCCATGTCTTCGCCCGCCTCGAACAGCAGGCGGCGCAGGGCCGAGTCGGTCACGGTTTCCTTCACCAGGGCAATGGGCCGCAGGTGCAGCCGCACCAGCTTCTGCACGAACCTCATCTTCTCGTTGAGGGGCAGCTTCAGCTTGCGGAAGATGCCCGGCACCCAGCGGGCGCCCGCGTTCTTCGTGGCCGTGGAAGGTCCAGCCCACCCGTTTGGTCGAACCGCTTGGTGGCGGGCTTGGCAATGTCGTGCAGGATGGCCGCCCAGCGCAGCCACAGGTCGCTGGTGTTGCGCGACCACGTTGTCGAGCACCTGCAGGGTGTGGTAAAAATTGTCCTTGTGGGCCTTGCCGTCGAGTTTTTCCACGCCTTGCAGCAGCCACCATTTCGGGGAAGATGATCTGCAGCAGCCCGGCGTGATACAGCAGCTTGAAGCCGTACGACGGGGTGGGGGAGCAGGATGATCTTGTTGAGTTCTTCGGTGATGCGTTCGCTGCGACACGATTTCGATGCGGTCCTTCTTCCGGCGGATGGCGTCGAAGGTGTCGGCTTCAATGTCGAAGCCCAGCTGGGAGGCGAACCGGACGGCGCGCATCATGCGCAGCGGGTCGTCGGAAAAAGTGATTTCCGGGTCGAGCGGCGTGCGGATGGTCTTTTTGTCGCAGGTCCCGCATGCCGTCGAAGGGGTCGATGAGTTCGCCGAAGTCCTCGGCTTTGCAGGCTGATTGCCAGGGCGTTGATGGTAAAGTCGCGTCGGTCCTGGTCGTCTTCCAGCGTGCCGGCCTCCACGTTGGGCTTGCGCGAATCCCGCGGTACGCTCTCCTTGCGGGCCCCCACGAATTCGACTTCCCATTCGCCGAGCCGCAGCATGGCCGTGCCGAAGTTCTGGAACACCGACACTTCCACTTGTCGGCCGCTGTTTTGGGCCACCCGGCGGGCCAGGTCAATGCCATTGCCCACGCACACGATGTCGATGTCCTTGCTGGGCCGTTTGAGCAGCAGGTCGCGGACGAACCCGCCGATGACGTAGGCTGCCACTCCTTGCTGCACCGCACTGCGGGCAATCAATTCAAAAAGCGGGTTTTCCTGTAAGGCTTGGGCAAAGTGCATGGGCAATGGCGGTGGTTTGCCCGGCAAATATAGAGAGACGGGAGATAGGAGACATAAGGCGTATTGACAAGGAAGGTTATGGCTATATGGTCAAATGGCTGATTGTCGGGGAGTGGTGCAGGCGTAAGCAAGACCATTCAGCCATATAACCATTTAACCATTCAGCCTTGGTGTCTCATGTCTCACATCTCCTGTCTCCAGGAAGTAGAAGGCGGCGTCGATGCGGGTAAAGCCGATCCGTTCGTAGAGGCGCTGGGCCGGGTGGTTGTCGGTACCCGTTTCGAGTTGCAGCCCTTTCGCCCCGGTTTCGCGGGCCAGGGTGCGGCACCTTTCGAGGAGGCCCGCCGCCACGCCCCTTTGCCGGGCCCCGGGTTGCACGAACAGGTCATTCACGATCCAGAGGCGCTGCACCGATACCGACGAAAAGAGGGGGTAGAGCTGCACGAAGCCCAGCGGCCGGTGCGTTTCCCCGTCCGCGGCCAGGTAGATGACCGACTCCCGTTTTTCCAGCCGTTCGGCCAGGAACTGGCGGCAGCGGTCCGGCTCGGAAGGCTGCCCGTAGAACCCCCGGTACGCGTCGAACAGGGGCACCAATTGGTCTAAGTGGGAGACGTCGGCGGTGAGGATGGTAAATGACATGCGGTGAAAATGGAAACAGTACTGTTGTGAGTGTGCCGGGTACTTTCGGGGCTACGCGTCGTTGCCGGCCGGGCTTGCCCCGCCTTCACCGCCCACGGGTCCGTAGAAGAACACCCAGGTCGAAAAATCCGGGGTGAAGTTTTCGAACCGGTGTTCCACGCCGGCGGGGACGAACAGGAAGTCGCCGGGCTGGAACGGGCAGGGGCGGCCGCCGTTGCGGAAAGTACCCGTGCCCGAAGCGATTACGTACACCTCGTCGCGGTCGTGCGGCTGCTGGTGATCCACTTTTTCGGGTTTATAGATTTCGACTTCCAGCGTTCCGTGCCGGAAGACGGTGGTAAACAGATTGTTGCTTTCCCGGAGGAGCTGGTGGGCTTTTTGGATCGAAATTTCCTGGTCTTGCATGAATAACGCGTGGTATTTGGTGTATTGCGTGGTTGTCCGGGTAGAGACGCGATGAATCGCGTCTCCGACATCATCGAGACGCGATGAATCGCGTCTCCGGCATCATCGAGACGCGATTCATCGCGTCTCTACGGCCGGCACCCGTTACCAGCCCATCCGTTCGCGGAGGGCGGTGATGTGC
This sequence comes from uncultured Sphingobacteriales bacterium, assembly GCA_963844325.1. Classification (GTDB taxonomy): domain Bacteria; phylum Bacteroidota; class Bacteroidia; order Cytophagales; family 172606-1; genus CADCTQ01. Next base: position 7,613,752 of record CAWJNV010000002.1, on the reverse strand, counting down.
GCCACGTGGTGGGGACCGTGCCAGGCGTACAGGTCCAGCACGTTCAAAAGCGTCATTTCGCCGTTCTGCGGGTGCAGCAGGGGGCGCTGCCAGCCGGCCTCCGGCAACGACCGCAGCAGGTTCACCCAACGCACGTGCAGGCTTTCGAGCATCGTCAGCGACACCTCGACGGGCGTGTTGAAGGTGTCGGCCAGTTCCGCCCAGCGGTCCTCCTCGTAGGGTTTGATGGTCGGCCGTTCTTCGGTGAGGGCCAGCTTAAAGCGGATGTACGCGTTGAGGTGGCTGTCGGGCACGTGGTGCACCAGTTGCCGCACGGTCCAGCCGCCCGGGCGGTAGGGCGTGTCGAGTTGTTCGGCGGAGAGGCCGCGGAGGGCTTCCCGCAGGTTTTGGGGCGTGCCGGCGATGATGTCGATCAGGGCGGTCCGGCGGTCGGGCGTCATATTTTCGGTACGCTGGTGCTTCCCGATGGGGAAGCGCAGGTCGGTGGTGGCAGGTTGCATGGGCTTATTGGGGTAGGTTGGGTTGGAAGAGCTGCTGCAAATGGTGTTTCAAGTGGGCTACGTAGTCTTCGGCCAGTGCCAGCACGGTGTACCTCTGGCCGCTGCCGGCGTGAACGGCCACGTAATCAAGCTGGTCTTCGGACAGGTTTTCGAGTACCCGGATGATTTGCCGGTTCAGCGCCTCCCACAGCGCCAGGAGTTCCGCCCCGGGCAGGGCATTGTACCCGTTGACGCGTACCAGGTTGTCCTGGTCGTACGGCTCGTACACGAACGGTTGCGGGGCGAACTGCACTTTCGCAAACCGTTGCCAGTTGTGCAGGGCCGAGTCTGCCAGGTGCCCGAGCACCTCTTGCTTCGACCACTTGGTGGGGTGAGGCTTGTAACGCATTTCGGGTTCCGAAAAAGTACTTACCCGGCGGGGGACTTCTGCCAGCCAGTGCTTCAGTTCGGTAACGATCGGTTGATGTTGCATGCGAGTGGCGGTTACCGCGTTAGTAAATGCATTCGAGGCCCTGGCCCACCGGCTGCACGGACGCCAGCACTTCGGCCGCGACATCCGCGTCCAGCACCCGCGTCAGCATCCACCTGACCAGATCGAGGGCGGCCAGGCAGCCGGCGGCGGTAGCAACGTTGCCGTGGATCACCAGGGGCTGGTTCACCACTTCCACGCCAAACCCCCGCAGTTGGTCCACCGAGGTAGGGTACGTGGTTGCCGTCAGCCCGTCGAGCAGCCCGAGGGCCGCCAGCACCAGGGCGCCGGAACACATGGAGCCGATTACCTGCCGGCCCGGGTCGAGGTGAAACCGTTCCAGGTAGTCAGGCTGGCGAATGAGTGGACGGGTACCCGGGCCGCTGGCAAAAAACACCAGGTCGGCCGCGTGGCATGCTTCAACCGTACCGTGCATGGCCAGTTCGATGCCCGTTACGGAAGTGTGGGTGGTACCGGTGCCGACGAGCTTCACCTGCCAGTCCGGTACCAGGCGTTTGGCCCGGTTGAGCAGGTCCCAGGGCAGGAACACGTCAACGTCGGTAAATTGGTCAAAAACAACGATGGTTGCGGTTTTCATGGGGTTGGTGGGAAACAGTAATGGATGCGTAGCTTGAACTAGTGTTTGTAGCCCCCGGCTTCGTACACCCGCTGCATGGCCTCGGTAATGCCGGTGGGGTTGCCGGTTTTGCCCAGTTCGGCCACGATGTTGCGGTAGTTCTGCTCGTCGCGGTTCTGGCTCAGCTTAAAGTTGCCCTCCCAGCGGTCCACGGCAATTTCCAGCGCCACCAGCCCGCGCATCTGGTCGGCCACGAATGCCGGGGGCATCGTGCCGATGTGGTACGCCTCGGGGTCGGTTTCAAACTGTTCGATCTGGCTTTTGAGCAATGCGTACACGGCGTTGCCGTCCTCAATGAGGCGGGGCTTGCCGTAGGCGTGCACCGCTACGTAGTTCATGGTCGGCACGTTCACGTGGTCGTACCAGCGGGGCGAAATGTAGGCGTGCGGCCCGCCGAAGGTCACCAGTACGTCGGTTTGCCCGTCGAGCCCCTTCCACTGCTTGTTGGCCCGGGAGAGGTGGGCGCGCAACACGGTTCTGCCGTCTTCCACCGCGGGAAGAAAGGGGATATGGGTGGCTACGGGTACGTTTTCCCGGGCCGTTACCAGCATGCCGAAGGGGTGCAGGCGGATGAACTCAAGCAGCCTGGCCTCGTCCTTTTCGCGGTTGTATGGGTTGATGTACATGAGAATAAGGGGTTGTTCGTGGTTGGTTGTTCGCTGGCCGGGGGCCGGGCGGGCCGTCAGGGGGCGGAAGGGTTGAGAATGAGGCGGTTCAGTTCCGTCAGCACGAAGTCGAGGTCGGCGGCGGTGGTGTTGTAGTTGGTAAGGCAGGCCCGGAAGGCTTTCCGCCCGCCCTTCAGCGTGACGGCCGAAATCCAGAGGTTGCCCTCGGCGTACAGGCGTTGCAGCACCTGGTCGTGGGCGGCTCCGCCTCCCGCCAGGGCCGGGTGGGTGAAGCAGAACACCGGCAACTCCGTGGGATTCAGCAATTCCCAGCCGTTACCGGCCAGCCGCTCCCGAAAGTACCGGCCCAGCTCCATTTGTTCGTCGAGCAACGCCCCGAAGCCCGCCTCGCCCTGCGCGGCCAGGCTCATGAACAGCTTGAGGCCCATGAACCGGCGGGTCCATTGCAGCGTCGTGTGGTACGGGTCGTAGGTATCTTCCTGCGGCTTGGGCATGTAGTCGGCCCGCACGCGGAAAGCCTCCCCCACCCCGTCGCGGTGGCGGCAGAAGAACATGCCCGCCCCGAACGGTACGAAAAACCACTTGTGCGCATCAATGGTCACTGAGTCGGCCTGGTCGATGCCGGCCACCAGGCCCTTCCACTTTTCGGACAGCGCAATGGCACCGCCCCAGGCCGCATCCACGTGGAACCAGCAACTGTACAACTGGCACAGGCCGGACAGTTTGGGCAGCGGGTCAATGACGCCCGCCGAGGTGGTGCCCGCCGTGCCCACGACCATAAAGGGCGTACAGCCTTGCTGCTCGTCCGCTGCCAGTTGTTCGCGCAGGGCGGCTGGGTCCAGTTGCAGCCCGTCGTTGGTGGGGATGATGCGCAGGGCGTCGGTGCCCAGGCCCACGTGCTTTACGATCTTGTCGAAGGAGTTGTGGGCGTATTCGGAGACGTACATGGTGGGCTGCGTGCCCAGGTTCACGAGGCCCTTTTGCAGGTAGGTTGGAAAACGCTTCGCCAGGGCCAGCAGGGCCGCCGTCAGGTTGGCCTCCGAGCCGCCGCTGGTGAAGTGGGCGGCAAAGTTCTCCTCCGGAAAGCCCAGCTTCCGGCCAATGAACGCCAGCACGTGCCGTTCCACCTCGTTGGCGGCCGGGGCGTGCGACCAGGCGGCCAGTTGCGGGTTGTAGAGGGCCACCAGCGCATCGGCCACCACCGAGGCCAGGGTGGTGTTGGGGTTGAACAGCCCCAGGTACCGGGGGTGGTTCATCTGCACGTTCCACTCGCGCAGCATCCGGGTTACGTCTTCGAACAGGTCGTCCAGGGGCACGGGGGCCGCAAAGTCGTAGCGGCGCAGGTGGGCCCGTACTTCGGCGGCACACACCGCCTTGCCCGTAGTGGTCACGGCCTGCCCCGTCTGTACCCGTTCAATTTCGCGGGCCAGGGCGTCGAGGATGTCAAATTGCGTATCGGTGTGCATCGGGTTCAATGGGTTGGTCGCCGGTAGAGACGCGATTCATCGCGTCTGGATTCATCAATCACGGACAATATGACCAGAATGCGATTCATCGCGTCTGGATTCATCAATCACGGACAATATGACCAAAATGCGATTCATATGCGTCTGGATTCATTAATCACGGACAATATGACCAGAATGCGATTCATATGCGTCTGGATTCATTAATCACGGCCGATGTGGGTGAGACGCGATGAATCGAGACGCGATGCGTGACTGAGACGCGATGAATCGCGTCTCTACTGCGTCCGCATAATCAGGAACGTATCCACGTAACGGTCCATCCCCGTTTTGGGGTAATAATCTTTGGCAGCCGGCGCGGCCAGCAACAGCAGGGTGGTCTGTTCGCCCACCTGCGCCTTGGTCATCTCGATCAGCTTTTTGCCGATGCCCCGGCGCTGAAAATCACCGCTGACGGCAAGGTCAGAAAGATAGCAACAAAAACAGTAATCGGTAAGCGACCGGGCCAGGCCCACGAGCCGGCTCCCGTGCCAGGCCGTAATGGTGAGGTTGCCGTAACGGAGCATCTGGGCAATGCGGGCCTCATCGTCCACGGGGCGGTTGATGCCCGAACTGCGGAACAACGCGATGGCCTGCGCCGGGCTCACCGGAGCGTTGATGCGGAAAGTGATACCGTTCATGGGTAGTAAGGGATAAGACGACTATTCCCCCAAACTTATAACTTTACAGGACTACTGAAAGCGTCCAGTTTTCAGATATCCAGTAGTCCGGTTATGCTGCCCTTTCAAACCATCATCACCCTCAACCGCGGTGGGCGCGTGCCGCTCAGCCAGCAGATTGCCCAGGCCATCATCCTCCAGATCAAGAAAGGACTGCTGCCGCCGGGCACCCGGTTGCCCGGAACCCGCTCCCTCTCGGCCGCCCTGGACGTGCACCGCAAAACGGTGGTGGCGGCCTTCGACGAACTGCTTACGCAGGGGTGGATTGAATCCGAACCGGCCCGCGGTACTTTCGTGCGCAAAAATTTGCCCGAAAGCCGGCCCAGTCCGCTCGGAGAAAATGGCTCCCCGGCGGCGCCCGCCCAGCGTACGGGCTACGCCCTGCACCGGCGGCCGCACTTGCAGGTGCCCGTGTACGTGGGCCGGGGCGAACTGAGCTTCACCGACGGCACCCCCGACGAACGGCTGGCCCCGGTCGAAGCCCTGGGCCGTAACTACCGGAGCATTCTCCAGCGCGGTACGGCGCGGAGCCTGCTCACGTACGGCGATCCGCGGGGCAACCCCTGGCTCCGGGCCGAACTGTCGGCGTACCTCAACCAGACGCGGGGCTTGCAAACGGGCGCCGACAACATCCTCGTTACGCGGGGCAGCCAAATGGCGATTTACCTGACCACGCAGGTGCTGGTGCAGCCCGGCGACGCGGTGGTGGTGGGCGAAACCAATTACTGGGTGGCCGACGCGGGCTTTACGCAGGCCGGGGCCCGGCTGGTGCGGGTGCCGGTGGACGAACACGGCGTGGTGGTGGAGGCCATCGAGGAAGTGTGCCGGCGCGGGCCGGTGCGGGCCGTGTACCTGACGCCGCACCACCACCACCCGACCACGGTAACGCTCCGCGCCGACCGCCGCATCCGCCTGCTGCAACTGGCCGAAACGTACCGGTTCGCGGTGATCGAAGACGATTATGATTACGATTTCCGGTACCAGGGCAGCCCGATCCTGCCCCTGGCCAGCGCCGACACCGGGGGCATGGTGGTGTACATCGGTTCGCTGAGCAAGGCCCTGGCGCCGGCCATCCGGGTGGGCTACGTGGCCGGCCCCGTCGAACTGATCGAGGAACTGGGGCGGCTGCGGCGCATCATCGACCGGCAGGGCGACCCCGTGCTGGAGCAGGCCGTGGCCGAACTGTTCCGGGAAGGGGAGATCAGCCGGCACTTAAAAAAGGCGCTGAAGGCGTACCATCAGCGCCGAGATCATTGCTGCGCGTTGTTGCGGGAAAAGCTGGGGCACGCCGTACAGTTCCGCGTACCCGACGGGGGCATGGCCGTGTGGGCGCGGTTCGATCCGGCCGTTTCGTTGCCGGCCGTGGCGGAGAAGGCCCGGCGCAAGGGGCTGTACCTGTCGGATGGCCGCATCTACGACCCCGGCGGGCAGGGGCTCAACGCCACCCGCCTCGGGTTTGCCGCCCTCGAACCGGGCGAAGCCGAAAAGGCTATCGAAGTTTTGGGCGCCGTTTTGGGATAGCGCCGTTGCTGCCCGCCGGCACCAGTTCTACCTCCTTCATCAGGTGCTTGTAGTCATCGAAGTTGGCATCAAACGCCTGGTAGTCCGACACAATCTCCTCTCCCGGAAAAATATCCCGTGACGCGATGGTCAGCCCTTCCACATCCTCCATCGTGTCGATGGTGTTGGGGTGCGGCGAGTGGTTGATGAAGCGGGCGTCGTCGGCGCACAGGATAAAATCCCCGCTGATCTTGCTCCGGTAGATGAAATCTTCCAGGCGGGCCACGTTCACGCGGCTTTTGTAGTCTTGCAACTGTTCCTGGTTGAGTTTCAGATCCAAACCTGGCGTAAAACGCCAAATAATAGTTCCTTTCGGGATGAATTCATCTGCGTATAAACCGATCCCGCTGATTTGGCTGCGATCTAACCGGGTCTTGACTAATAACATGTCTGGTGGAGAGTAAAAAGGGTTTGTGGGTAAAATGGAAGCCTAAAAATAAACCTTAATTATACTCAGTTTATTCATTTAAAAAAAAGCTTTGACAACTTTATTCAAAAGTTACCAAAGCTTTGGGAGGAAGGGAGCCGTCGCGGTTCATGCTACTCTCTTTCCTCCAGGTCGTCGTCCAGGGAACTGCCTTCCAGCAGGTCCTCATCCGTAAAACGCTGATCAATGTAGCTGTCGTCAATCAAGTCAATACCAGCGTCATCCAGGTCCATGCCCATGCGGTTGCGCTGCATGGTATCCTCCATTTCGTCGAGCACATCCTTGTCGATGTCGAGGGCTTCGAGGCGTTCGTTGAAGTAAGCCTCGTCCTTGCTTTCGATCAGGTGCGTATCCGGTTCGTCGGTGTCGCCGGCCAGGTTGTCGTCGAGCACTTCGTCGCGGTAGATCTGGGTGGAAATGTCATTGAGTTTCGAGAGGATTTCCGGCAGGTCTTCGCTCACGATGTGCCACTGCGGGTGGGCGTCGAGTTCGAGTTCCATGTCGAAGTGGCCGTACTGGAGGCCCTTGAGCACGTCCCAGTCAATGTCGCGGTACTGTTCCTTAAATTCATCCGACAGCATGGCGGCGGCCCCGCCGATCTGGGCCATCTGGGCGCTTACCTGTTCGCGGATGTCCTCCCGCTGGGAGTAGTCGCTGTAGCTGGCGCGGCCGATATACCCCGTGATCTCGTTGATGGAGTCGATCATGCTCGTCAGGTGTACTCTATCTACTTCGCTTGCTTTCATAAGTCTGTGCGTATAAGATGTATCCTCCTCTTACGAAGAAGGATTCCATTGGGTGCATCCATTAACGAACGATTGACAGATTGGTTACCGCTTGCCGGGCCAAAGGCAGCAAACGTTGCGCAAGGGGAAAACAGGAACGGCCGTAACCCTCGCCAGTGTGAAGGTACGGCCAGGACAAGCTATTGATAGTGAGGAAATTACAGCTCGGTAAAACAGCCCGGTAAGGTCACAAAAGACCAACAGAAATGGCACCGGCTATTGGTAGGGAATACGACAATTATGGGTACTGCACCACATCAAATGCACTAACGTATAAACGCGTTTGCTACCAATATCCCGTCCCTACGGGACTAAAAAAGGAGCATTGTGCGCTTGCTATCAATATCCCGCCCCTACGGGGCTCTGCTACGCCGACTTAACTAATGTGTTACCGCTCCAAATACAATCCGTTGGCGTTGGTTTTTTGCCCGGATGTTCGTATATTTAGTCTATGGGCGAACATAATGCACGAACAATCCGTAATGTTTGTGCGGGAGGCGGCGAGGGAAATTGTGATTATTGATAAAAGGCTGTATGTCAGTAGGTTTATACTTCAATTGTTTCAAAAAAAGCCGGAACATTTTAGCCCGGCACCGCGTTTAAAAGGTATGCAACTTGTAAGGGAAAACAAACAATACGAGCTTTTTGAGCGAACAGTGGGGAAGGAAACGACGGAGCCCGATGAGAATTGGAAAAAGTCAATTCCGGCCCAGGTGTTTCTCAACCACTTCTTCGCCATCAGCTTCCACATCGGTCAGGCAGGCAACGCCTACAGCCTGCACCAGAACGTCCGCTTTGCCGCCCACAAGCCGCAACTGAGCGGGCAGGACCTGGAGCAACTGCACCGGCATTTGCTCAACTGCTGGAGTACGGAACACGCCCTGCGGGCCACCGGGCAGCTCGGCGGCGATGCGTTCATGCGCAACGCCCTGCACTGGACGTTCCCCCAGGCGTACTACAGCGTTTTTGCGGGGATGCAGGCGTTCCTGCATTCTTTAGGGATACGGGGCAACAGCGAAGGGCTGATGCGCCGCGAGATCGGACGGCTGGTGGTGCGGGGTTACTATCCCGAGCCCATCGGCTTCTACGCCGCCGGCCACTACGACCAGTTCACCGTGCACCGGCTGCCACTGGCCAGGTACAAGCCGGGCCTGCAACTGGCTACCCAGGAACTGGAAGCCCAGGCCCAGATCGGCCAGTTTCTGCGCACGACCCGCCGCCTCATTGCGCAAGGGGTGCGGCAAGCCGTGCAGAACAACCCGGACGTGGCCCTGCGCAGTGCCCGCACCGGCGACGTGTTGCAGAAGTTCAGCCAGGACCACTGGAACCAGCTTACCTGGCGGTTCGGCTACACCACGTACTTCGACCTGCTCTGCCGCCTGCGCATCTCGGCCAACCACCGGGAGATCGAGCGGTTCGTGGAGGCCGAGATTGACTTCAAGCTGTTTCACCAGTCCCTGCTCGACATGGTGGAGTACCTTAACTGCATCCACGAGGCGTACGTAGCCAAGGCGATGGGCCTGGATGCCTACCGCAAGATGGTCGCCACGCTGCCGTCGCACCTGCGCGACGGGTTCGTGAAAGATCGGTTGGTGGGAAAGATCGAGCCCATTCTCCGGATGGGCAGCCAGGCCAAGGACGAGCCGCTGGAACTGTCCGCCTAACGGTACCATCGCGCAAGCGATGGTTTTTTTTTGCTCCTACCGCGTCGGCAGCCGCAGGGGTTCATTCGCAATGGGTACCGGGGCGTCGTCGTGCGTGCCGGCCTTGTTGTGGGTAAGCGCCCCGCCCGGCGCCGGAATCGACAGCCGCGGCAGCACCGGCCGTACGGCTTTCAGGTTTTTGGAGGGCATCCGGTACTGCGTGATGCGCTTGAGGCAGAAAAGCTGCTGGTTGCTGGCCCGGCCCGTGGAGGCGGTAAAACCCCAGATCACCTCCGGGTTGCCGTTGAAAATATCCTTGATGAGGTTGCGCTTGCCCTGGAACACGACCTTGCCGTCGAGGAAAACGGTGATCTGCTGCTTTTCGGGGTCCCAGCGGAAGCGGAAATCGTGCAGCTTGTTGTCTTCCAGGTTAAAGTCGTTGCGGTTGTCGCTCCAGAATTTGGTGTGGAAGTTGGTGCCGTTTTCGAGGTAGGCCACGTGGTCCCAGTCGGGGTCGTTCTGGGCGTAGTTGTAATACGTGTCGAATTCCACGGCAATGGAGGGAGCAATGAAGTTGCCCGTGGCGTATTCCTGCCGCCAGCGGCCGTAGCCCATTGCTTCGCCCCAGGTGCCCATCGCCTGGAACTCCCGGTGGTCGTTGTGCATCACGAACGTAATGCCGTCGGCGCCTTCTTCCTTGTTGCCCAGGTAGATGTCGAAATCAATTTCGAAGAACTGCGTAAGGTTCAGCTTGGTCTTGTTGTAGGCAATTCCCCGCGAATACGGCTCGTCGGGGGTGAGTTGGATGCAGCCGTTGTCGAGGTTGATGGCGTTTTCCAGCAGTACGTACTGGCCCCGCACGAGGGCCGGCAACAGCGCAGACAGGAGCAGGCAGAGGGTAAAGGTACGCATGGCGGCTGAAGGGGTAGGTGGTCTACGGAAGTTCGGAAGAATTTCCTAAAATTTAACCACTTACGCGGGAAAAGGTTTGGGCCGGATGCAGCTTACTTCGACATTTAACATTCATTGTTCATCAATCGAAATTTCTTTTTTAATAACGAATAATGAACAAGGAATATCGAATGTCGAAGTACGTGCCGGCTATTCGGTTATTCCTCCTGCCCGGACGGCTGCACGTACTTTTCCCATTTGTCGAGTACCGAGGCAAAGTCTTCCGGCAGGTCGCTGCTGAATTGCAGCCATTCCCTGGTAACCGGGTGTTCGAAGCCCAGTGACTTGGCGTGCAGCGCCTGGCGGGGCAGCATCTTGAAGCAATTGTCCACGAATTGCCGGTACTTCGTAAAGGGCGTGCCCTTGAGAATCTTGTCGCCGCCGTAGGTAGCGTCGTTGAACAGCGGGTGGCCCAGGTACTGCATGTGCGCCCGGATCTGGTGGGTACGGCCCGTTTCGAGGTTGCACTGCACCAGCGACACGTACCGCAGGGGCTTGAGCACCTTGTAGTGGGTCACGGCGTGGCGGCCGAAGTCACCCTCGGGGAACACGGCTGTCACGCGGCGGTCTTTGAGGCTGCGGCCCACATGGGCGTTGATCGTACCGGCTTCCTGCTTGGGTTCGCCCCACACCAGGGCGTAGTAGGTGCGTTCGATGCTGTGGTCGAAAAACTGCCGGGCCAGGTGGGCCATTGCCTTTTCGGTTTTAGCCACCACCATCAGGCCCGAAGTATCCTTGTCGATGCGGTGCACCAGGCCCGGGCGGCCCTCGCCGTTCTGGCTGGTGGGCAGTTGCTGGAAGTGGTACACCAGGGCGTTGACCAGCGTGCCCGTCCAGTTCTGGTACGCCGGGTGCACCACCAGGCCGGCAGGTTTGTTGAGCACCAGCACCTCGTCGTCTTCGTACACGATGTTGAGCGGAATGTTCTCCGGGTAGATGGTGGTGTCGTAGGGCGGCTCGGGCAGCGAGATGGTGATCACGTCCTGCGGCTTCACCTTGTAGCTGGCCTTGATGGGTTTGTCGTTTACCTTCACCGCCTCGGCGTCAATGGCCTGCTGGAGCTTATTGCGCGTGGCGTTGGGCAGGCGGTCCATCAGGAACTTGTCGATCCGCAGCAGCGACTGTCCCTTGTCCACCACGATGCGGTGGTGTTCGTACAAGTCGCCGTCTTCGCCGGCTTCAATCTCTTCGGGGATGTGTTTATCTTCGTGCATGGCAGTTCCAGTGGAGGGTTTTACGCAAAAGGTGACCGAAATGTGTCGGCCCACGCCCCTGGTGCGGTTGCGCAACGGGGCCGCCGACCGGGCCGGCGTGGGGCTGTACCTCAAACGCGACGACCTGATTGGTCCGCAAATATCGGGAAATAAGTGGCGTAAGCTGAAATATAATCTCCTGGAAGCGCACCGGCTGGGCTACCGCACGCTGCTTACGTTCGGCGGCGCCTACTCCAACCACCTCTACGCCGTGGCCGCGGCCGGCCGCGATTTTGGTTTTCGTACGGTCGGCATGGTGCGCGGCGAAGAAACACTTCCCCTCAACCCCACGCTGGCGTTTGCCCGGTCGTGCGGCATGACGCTGGCGTACGTACCCCGCGAACAATACCGCCGTAAAACCGATGCCGGGTGGGTCGCATCCCTGCGGGAACGCTACGGCGACTTTTACCTGCTGCCCGAAGGCGGCAGCAACGCCCTGGCCGTGCGGGGCGTGGCCGAACTGGTGCCTGAAATCGGGTTGCCCTGGACGTACCTGTGCTGCCCCTGCGGCACGGGCGGTACCCTGGCCGGCCTCGTGGCGGGCGCCGGCGGAAAGGGGCAGGTGGTCGGCTTTTCGGCCCTCAAGGGCGGCGGTTTTTTGCGGCAGGAGGTCGGGCAACTGCTCCGTGAATATGAGGACTTAACGGCCCAGCCGGTGACGGCCCATGCCAACTGGCAGGTGCAGACGGATTACCATTTCGGCGGCTACGCCCGGGTGCAGCCGCCCCTGCTGGATTTCATCCGGCGGTTCGAGGGGGAAAACGGCATTGCCATCGAGCAGGTGTACACGGCCAAAATGCTCTACGGCATCGAAGACCGGCTGGACGGCGGAGGATTCCCCCGGGGCGCAGCCGTGGTGGCCCTGCACACGGGCGGCTTGCAGGGCCGGCTGCCCGAACTCGACCAAAACGTGTAACGAAAACGGGAAAAAGCCGTAAGGATTCGACAGAGCTAAACACTGATGGATTATGGAGCGGATTGTAAAATATGCTTATAGATTTCTTTTTGCTTCGGCCGTATGGTGGGCCTGTGCCTGCGGGGCCGACAACCCCAAGGACAACAAAGGCACCAACACCGAAATGAGTGAGGAGGACCCCGACCGGGAAGACGCCGACAGCGGTGGCGAACGCTACAAGACCGGCACCAACCCGGGCGAAGCCAACCACGAAGACCCGACCGGGGAGAAGGAGGACGAGACCGGCGACCCGGCTTCCCGCGAGGGGAACGACGGTTCGCAGGACGCCGAGAGTGGCAATACGAAAAATGACACGATTATGACGGACAGCACCCAGGTGACGCCGCGCATGCAGCGGAAACTGTAATGAAATATACTGCCTTGCAGGGGTAGCTATGCCCTATCTCCGAGATAGGGCATAGCTCAACGCACCCGGCTGACAGAATTGATGACGTTGTACCAACAAAAAAAGGCGGGATAGCCGCCTTTGGGAATTGTCACACCACGTGGGGGCCGGTATGTACCGGCCCTTTTGCTTTACCGGGGAGTGAGCTGGGCATCCGTGCTCCTGGCTGCCGCGGGCGCCGCGGCCAGGGGCTTGTGACTGCCCCGGTTGTCGTACTTGGGTGCTTTGGCCGTTTTGCATCCCCCGGATGCAAGCCCGGCCAGTAGGAAGAGGATCAGGCAGTTGCGCATGTCGGTGGGCTTAAGCGGGTACGGAGGAAGCTTTGTGGTGGTGGATCAGGTGGGCGACCCGGTTTTTGAGCTGGAGCACCGAGATGGGCATGACCACGAAATCAGTGGCGCCCAGGTCGAGGTACTTGCGCCGCTCGGTGAGGTGGGCCAGGTCCGACAGCACCAGCACCGGAACGCGCCGCAGGGCTGCGTGCAGGCGCAGGGTCCGCAAGAAGTCTTCCACTGCCAGGTGCGGCATGCAGATGTCGGCGACAATGAGGTCGGCGTGCCCCGTTTTTTCGAGCCATTCCAGCGCCTCCAGGCCGTCCCTTTTGCTCAACACGGTATAGGCTTTGCCGAGGGTGGCTTCAACACTCTTCTGAAAGCCAGCATCTTGGTTGATTAAGATTACATTTTCCCGCATGGATTTGATCGGTTACCAGTTTAACACACTCTCCCGGGGGAGATTTTGGGATGAGTACGGCCCGCGTCTAAATGGTAAAGCCAGGGACGGCAGCCGCCCTGTACCTTCCGGAAAAAATGTAAAAAAAAAGGGGCAGCCGGGTGGTTACCTTTTCGGCAGTGGGCTTGCGGGGCGCGGATTGGCCGGAACCGGCCCGGGTTTTGGGCAAAAATGCTGCAAAAGGCGGGCAGCCCGGATAAAGTAATGAATTCGGGCCTTTCTGTCCGCCCTTCAGGCGCGGCGCCCCAGCCGCCCGGCCAGCGAAACGACCAGGTACAGCGCAATGACGACGGGTACGGCCGTAGCCCCGAGGGCCACCAGCAGCACCGCCGAGGCACCCAGGAACAGGTACCGGGCGGCGTTGGGCCGGAAGGCGTACGTCTTGAATTTGAGGGCGAAAAGGGGCAACTCGGCCACCAGCAGCAGCGACATCACTACCGAAAATACGATCAGGAACCCCGGCCGGACGATGAAGTCGAACCAGTCGGGGTGCTGGCGCAGGATGAGGGGCAGGGAGGCGATCAGCAGGGCGTTGGCCGGCGTGGGCACCCCGATGAAGGAGTCCGACTGCCGCGGATCGACGTTGAACTTGGCCAGCCGCAGCGCCGAAAACACCGCAATCACGAAGGCCACGTGCGGCACCACGCTGTACGTAATGAGGTCGTACTCGTTGCCTTGCAGGCTCTGGCCCATCAGGCGGAAGATGATGATGCTGGGCAGCAGGCCAAACGTAACCATGTCGGCCAGCGAATCGAGTTCCTTGCCGATGGGCGAGTATGCCTTCAGCAGACGGGCCAGGAAGCCGTCGAGGAAGTCGAGCACGGCCGCCACGCCGATCAGGTAGGATGCCGTCAGGAGTTCGTTGCGGACGAGTACGGCCACCACGCCCGCGCAGCCGCACAGGAGGTTGCCGCAGGTAAAGGCGTTGGGAATGTGTTTTTTCAAGGGAAGGACGTGAGTTGTTGGCTGATAAACCGGATGGGTTTACTTATCCGGTACTGGGCGTAGCCGCCGGTGGGCAGCACCGCGAGGACCATCAGGAGCACAAACCGGTGCAGGAGCGTAAACGTTGAAAAAGCGGAAATTTCCACTAGTTCTGTAAAAAGGGGTTGTGCCTGCGTTCCCGCCCGACGGTGGTTTGGGGGCCGTGGCCGGGATACACCGTCACGTCGTCGCCCAGGGGGAAGAGTTTGTCCTTAATACTGCGGATGAGGGTTTGGTGATTGCCGCCCGGCAGGTCGTAGCGGCCGATGCCCCCCTGGAACAGCACGTCGCCGCTGATGCAGAACCCCTGGCCAGGGTGATAAAAGGCGATGTGCCCGGGGGCGTGGCCCGGCACGAACAGCACGTCCAGCATGGTATCTCCGAAAGTCACCTGTTGGCCTTCCTCCAGGTAGCCGTCCGGCTCAGTGGGTTCGTAGGCGGCCATGCCGTACATGGGGGCGTACACCTGCGCGGCGCGCAGCGTCTGCTCGTCGAGGGGGTGCACCAGCAGCTTCACGCCGTAGGTGCGTTTGGCCCAGGCATTGCCCAGCACGTGGTCCACGTGGCCGTGCGTATTGAGCAAGTGCTTGATTTCGAGCTTTTCTTCGGCAATAAAGGCGGCCAGGGCGTCGCGTTCGGAACGGTCGTAGCAGCCCGGGTCAATGATGACGCCCTGCCGGGTGTCGTCGTAGAGCACGTAGGTATTTTCGGAGAAGGCGTTGAAGGTGAATGCTTTGATATGTACCATGCGGCAGGGGAGTTTATGAGTGTATGAGTGTATAAGTTTATGAGTTCAAAGTGGGTACGCGTTTAACAGGCCACGCGTTTGTTTACTCATAAACTTTGAACTCATAAACTTATACACTCGAATACCCCAAAGATAGGGCAAAGCTCCCATTAGGCCCGGTAGAGCAGGAACACGGTGGGTTTCTTGTGCAGGTCGGGCGGCTGCCGTTGCCACTCCCGCACGGTCAGCGTCCGGATGAACTGGTCGGGGGCCGTCAGTTGGCAGGCAATGCACAGGGGCGTGGTGGGTCCGCAGGTCCGCAGCAGTTCTTCGAGCAAGGCGTTGTTGCGGTAGGGCGTCTCCATGAAAATCTGCGTCTGGTCCCGCTGCTGGGCCTCTTTTTCCAGTTGCCGCACCGCCTTGGCCCGTTCGGCCTTGTCGATGGGCAGGTAGCCGTGGAAGGCAAACGACTGGCCCGAAAACCCCGAACCCATCAGGGCCAGCAGGATAGAGGAGGGGCCCACCAGCGGCGCCACCCGGAGGCCCAGCCGGTGGGCGAGCCGCACGGCCACCGCCCCCGGGTCGGCCACGCCGGGGCAGCCGGCCTCGGAAAGCACCCCGGCGTCGTGCCCGGCTTCCCGCAGGCGTTGCAACTGTTCGGCGGTTTCCCGTTCGGGCGTGTCTTTATGGAGTTCGAAGAAAGTCAGCGTGTCGATGGTGCGGCCGGTCTTGAGTTCGCTGATGAAGCGGCGGGCCGTCCGCAGGTTCTCGGCAAAAAAATAGTCGAGGCGGCCAATCGTTTCCCGCACCTGCGGGGCCAGTACCTCCGCGGCCGTGCCGGGAGCCAGTACGGTGGGAATCAGGAATAACGTGCCGGTAGTCGCTGCCATAGCATGGAAAATAAGTATTGAGTATTGAGTATTGGGTATTGAGTACCGCGTTGCCCGTGCCTGCCGTATAAGTACCGTACGCGGTACCCAATACTTACTACTCAATACTCAATACTACCTTATGGAGCCAAACACGCAGGGAATCGGCAAAATGTTGTTGATCGGGGGCGGTCTGCTGGCCCTGGTCGGCCTGCTTTTCATGCTTTCGCCCAAAATACCTTTTCTAGGCCGCCTGCCCGGCGACATCGTGGTGAAACGGGAAAACTTTTCCTTTTATTTCCCCCTCATGACCAGCATTCTCCTCAGCCTGCTGCTCTCCCTGGTGCTGTGGCTGATACGAAGATTTAACTGACAGTCAGCTTCTCTAGGTATAGGTAGTCCCGGCGGACGCGACGCGTGGAATTGATTCGCCAGCTAAATATCCATTGAGAGGTGGTCGTAAATAAATGAAAAGAAAGTCATCCCCCTACCCCCTTGCGGGAAGATTTGTGCGATGGCCGAAGGGGGTAGGGGGATGATTTCCGATCACTTAGGATTGATTTTTTCCTCATTCCATGCACGTCCACCCCTCAGTTTTCCACGGTCCTACCCCGGTTGTTGGATGAAGCGGAGGACTTTTTCGAGCAGTTGGGCCGGCTGCTCGGCGTGCACCCAGTGCCCGGCGTCTTCGATGGTCTCCACCACGGCGTTGGGGAAATGCTCCTTGATGAGGGGAACGTCGGTGTCGCGGATGTAGTTGGACTTGCCGCCCCGGATGAAAAGGGCCGGCTTGTCGGAGCGGAAATGCGTGGGCAGGCCCTCCCCGATGTTTTCGATCTTGTCGTGGAGCACCGCCAGGTTCATCCGCCAGCCGAACGTGCCCGCATCGGTGCGGTACAGGTTCTTGAGCAGAAACTGCCGCGTGTCGGGCTCGGGCACGTACGGGGTCAGCAGCTCGTCGGCCTGCTGCCGGCTGGCAAGCGCCGCCAGGTCGATGGACCGCAGGCCCTCCAGGATCTGCTGGTGGTGCGGCCGGTAGTACTTCGGGGCAATGTCCACCACGATCAGCTTGCTGAACTGCTCGGGCTGGTAACGGCACGCGTAGTACATGGCTACCTTGCCGCCCATCGAGTGGCCCATGACCACGGGTTGCACCAGGCGCTGGGCCTGGATGAAGTTGAGCAGGTCTTCGCTCATCACCTCGTAGTCAAACGCCTCGTCGTGCGGGGAACGGCCGTGGTTGCGGTTGTCCACCAGGTACACCGTGTGCCGTTCGGCCAGGGCCTTGGCTGCCGTCTGCCAGTTGTCGAGGGTGCCGAACACCCCGTGCAGGATCACGATCGGCGGGCCCTGCCCCTGGACTTTGTAGTTTAACTGCATGAGTTAGTAGTGGGTAGTGAGTATCGGGTATCAGGTACCCCGTCTCCGGGTATACTCGCTTGCACCGGCAAAAGTTGCTCAAGCGTCAATCTACTTGAGCACGTGCAGCCAGCCTTTGCAGGAGGCGCCCATCGGGGAAGTAATGCGGTAGAAGTACACGCCGCCCTGCACGTCGTTGCCCCAGTCGTTCTGGTAAGCGACGTTGCTGTACACGTGCTTGCCCCAGCGGTCGTACACTTCCAGCTTCCAGCCGGGATTGGGCAGCTGGAACACTTCGTTCCAGGCATCGCCGTTGGGCGTGATTACGTTGGGCGGCAGTTCGGGATTTTCAACCCGTACGCGCTGCGAGGTGGTGGTGCCGCAATTGTCGTTGGAAGCCCGCAGCACTACCTGGTACTCACCGGGGCGGCTGTACTCGAATTCGCCGGGGTTTTCGCCCTCCACCACGCTGCTGTCGCCGAGCAGCCACTCGTAGCGCAGGGCATTGGTGCTCTTGTTGACCAGCTTTACCCGGTTGGGCTTGCCGCACTCCGAGGAGAGGATCACGTCGAAAGCGGCCGTAATTTCGCGGTTCACTTCCACCCGGGCCGTAAGTTCCTGCACGCAGCCGAAGCTGTTGGTGATCTTCACGCGGTAATCGGTCGTCTGGGCGGGAGTGGCTTTGGGCGTTGGCGACGAGGGGTCATCGAGGCCGGCCGTGGGCAGCCATTCGTACTTGACCCCGCCGTCGGCCCGCAGTTGGGTCGAATCGCCGGCGCAGATTCTGACGCCCGGGCTCACGCTGATCGGGCTCGATTGCCGGACGGTGATCTTCTTGGTAACCACGTCGGTCTGCTTGCAGGTGGCCGGGTTGTTGACGCGCAGGGTAACGGTGTACTCGCCCGGCTGGTTGAAGGTGTAGGTCATCGTACCGGCGTTGGCGGTGACGGGCTGCCCGTCTACTTCCCACTGCGTCGTGGTGGCGCCCAGGCTCTGGTTCTGGTAGGTGCCCGTGTAGGGCGCACAAACCTCTACTTCGCCGTCAAAGGCGGCTTGCAGGGTGTTGAGGGCAAATTTGAAGGCCAGGTTGTTGCAGCCGTCGCTGGGCGTGTTCTGCTGGTCATCCACGCTGCCGTTGTTGACTTTGGAATACGCGTTGGGCGTGGTGGGGAAGCCGCTGCCGTCGCGGCAGGCGCACACGGCGTGGTAAATGGTGCCGTCTTTCCGGAACCGCGACGTGCCGCCGTCCACGTGGTTCTGCCGGGTGGCGCTGCCGATGAAACTGCCGTAGAGGAGCGAAGCGGCGTTGCCCGACAGGATCACCAGGTAAAAGTCGTCGCCGGAAGTTGTGCCCCGCAACGCGTCGGGGGTTACGGGCAGGCCGGCCGTGCTGCTGGTCGGCTCCCCGAATTCCCGGTTGATGTCGCCGCCCCAGCCGGTCAGGTAAATGAAGCCGCAGTCGCTCACCATGAATGCCGTGGGCGAAATGTCGGGCGATTGGCGGCCCGAGCCGATGGTGGTGGAAAACAGGGTCTGGGTAAACGTATTGTTGAGGGCGTGGATGAACTGGCCGCTGTTGCCGTTGCGGTACACGTTGCCCGTGACCGGGTATTGCCCCAGCGTAAGGCCCATCACGTACACGTTCTCTTGCTGATCCAGGTCGATCAGGTAGGCCTGGTCGAGTTGGGCGGTGCCCAGGTAGGAGAGTACCGGGGCGGCGCCGGTGGGGCTGAGCCGGGCCACAAACCCGTCCTGGCTGTCGTTGAAGGCCGTTTTGACCACCCCGGCGCTTACCGGGAGGTCGCGGCTGGTGGTGCCGCCGCACACGTACACGGAGCCCGACGCCCCGATGCGGAGGCTGCTGGCCACGTCAATGCCCGCGCCGCCCAGGTACGTGCTCCACAGCAGCGCCGACAGGTCGGGGTTGAACTGGCAGACCACGGCGTCCTGGGTGCCCCTCAGCGTCGTTTGGGTGGCGTTTGCCGTGGGAAAGTTAGCCGAGGTAGTGGTGGAAGCAATGTAGATGTTGCCCGCGTCGTCCACGTTCACGTCGCCCCGGAACTGGTCGCCGTAGTTGTTGATGATGGGCAGGGGAGACGCGTTCTGATCGTTCTGCACCAGCGGCTTTTCCACCATGTGCAGCCCGTCGTTGGCCGCGCCCCCCAGGAAGGTAGAACCCACCAGGTCGGTGCCGCTGGCGTTGAGCTTGGTCACGAACAAGTCGCTGCCGTTGAGGTAAGTAACCCCGCCCGGGACGCTGACCACGTTGCCCTGCTGGTTGAACGCCTGGTAGGAGAACGGGTCGGCGGAGGCGCTCTTGCTGAGCTCCCGGTCGTAGGCGCCGGCCGTGGTCGGGAAGTTGGTGGACGCCGTGGTGCCCATGATGATCAGTTCGTCGGCTTTGTTGACGATCAGGCTGTGGGGTACTTCCACGCCGCCCCCGCCCAGGTACGTGGCGTAGAGCAACTTGCTGCCTTCGGGGTTGTACTTGAGCACCGACACGTCGATCTGGCCGGAGAAAGTGACCTGGAAGGCCCCGGTGCTGACGGGGAAGCGGGTGCCGAACTCAATGCCGCCCGAGTACAGGTTGCCGGCCTCGTCGTAGGTGGCCGTAAAGCCCCAGTTGTCGGTAAAGGAACCCGAATACGTGGAAAACACCAGGTACGGGTCGATCACCAGCGGCAGGTCGCGGCGGTAGCCGGCGGGGAAGGCGAACGAAAGCACGTTGCCGCGCAGCACGTACTGCGAACGTACTTCCTGCGGGGCGTTGCTGACGGCCTGGTAGCAGTACGGCGGCGTTTCGGTCACCGTGTTCACCGTGGTGGTGGTCACCAGGAAGCCGTCTTTGAGCGCCAGGCCCGACGCCCCCTCGTAGGCCATCCTGATCTGCCCGGGGTCGGCGCCGGGGCTCACGATGAACTCGTACTTGGCCGTGCCGTTGTGGGCAAACAACCTGAGGTCGATGCCGGGGTAGAGGTTGCGGTAGAGGATTTGTTCGAAGGAAGGCACGTTGGCAGCCCACGCGCTCCGGTCGTCGCCCAGGAAGTAGTTGCGGCGTTCGGGCGTTTCCCCCGAAGCCTGGATTTCGGCCCGGCCGCCGGCGCCGCCGAACTGCACCTCGAAGCCGTGGGCGCGGATCGTACCGGGGTCGGAAGCGGGCAGGGCGGGCGGCGCCTGGGCAGCCGTGCGGGCGGGCGGGCCGGATGCATCGGCCGGGGTCGCGTGGGCGTGCTGCCCGGCCACGGCGCGGGTGTCGTAGAAGACGTATTGCAGCGACTGCTTTTTAACGAACAGGAATCCGCCGGGCAGGGCAGCCCGGTACAGCACGTTTTTGTCCCACTGCCCGTCGTTGCGGGTAAACCGCAGGGAAGGGGCGGCGGGCTTTTCTTCGGAGAAAGCCAGGCTGCTGACAAAAAACAGGAGGAGAAGCGGTAATCCGCGCATGAGAAAGGGCAATTACGAAGTATCGAAGATAGAAAAATTTGGGTAAATGTTCTTTTTATGCTTTACAAATCGAGCACGGCCGCTTCGCCCCGCTTGAAGTGGTGCCGCAGGGTTTGCTCGGCCAGGGCTAGGTCCTGGTTGCGCAGGGCCTCCACGATGAGGCGGTGTTCCCGGTCGGTCTGGTCGTAATCTTCCAGGTACACGCGGGTCTTGCCCAGCTTCTGGTGAAACAGGGGAATGTGGGCGTAGTGGTACGCCTGGAGGAGCCGCCGGTTGCCCGAGGCCGCCAGCAGCGTTTCGTGGAACTTGATGTCGGCTTCGCAGGCCCCGGCCACGTAGCCCTTCTGCACCAGCGACGAAAAATCGTTGCAAATGTCGTCGAGTTGAGCCAGCTGGGCCGCCGTTACGCGCCCCACCGCCAGCCGCAGCGCCGCCAGTTCGAGCACTTCCCGCAGTTCGCGGATCTGGCGCACGTCTTCGGGCGTCATTTCGGTCACGTAGTACCCGCCCCGTTCGCCCAGTTCCACCAGCCGTTCGCCCAGCAGCCGGGTCAGCGCTTCCCGCACGGCCATGCGGCCCACGTCGAGCTTGTTGGCCCAATAGTCTTCCTTCAGCCGGGTGCCCGCCTGCAACTGGGCCGTGAGGATGTGGCGCCGGATTTCGTGGTAGGCGTGGTTGGCCTGGGAGTCTGATTTCATCTTAATTTGGGCGTAAAAGGAAAGGGCGTTAAAATGTATACAAAAAAATACTAGATTTGATTACAAAGCCATTGTCCATCATAAAGGTAATGCAATTGTCATGAACGTCCAATCCGACCTCCAACTCCTTAGCGAAGAAGTGTTTGCCGAGTCCGGCGAGTACATTGCCGGCGGCGTGGTTTCCCTCAACCGCAAGGTCAATCCCAGAATTGTGTTCAAGTCGGCCCGGGGGAGCAAGCTCTACGACCTGGACGGCCGGGAGTACGTGGATTACCACGCGGCATTCGCCCCGTTCCTGCTGGGGCACAACCACGAAGCCGTGAACGGAGCCGCCATCCGGGCCATGCAGGAGTCGTGGTCGCTGATGGGCACGGGCACCACGCTCTGGGAATTGCAGCTCGCCAAACTGCTCTGCCGGTCGGTGCCGTCGCTGGAACTGGTGCAGATCACCAATACGGGCAGCGAGGCCACGGCCCACGCCATCCGGCTGAGCCGCGCCTACACGGGCCGCGAAGACATTATCCTGACGATGGGCGGCTACAACGGCTGGCACAACGAAGTATCGCGGGCGGTCATGCCTTCGCTGGCGCAACTGGGGCCCCGGGTAAGCCCCGGCGAATACCCGTTCATTCCCATGTCGGCGGGCATTCCCGAGGGCACCAAACGGCGCGTCCACGTGGTCAACTTCAACGACCTCGACTCCATCGAATACGTGATGCGGCGCTACCCGGTGGCCTGCGTGCTCACCGAGCCGGTGCTGCAAAACGTGGGCGTGGTGCTGCCCAAACCCGGCTACCTCCAGGGCGTACGCGACCTGTGCGAAACCTACGGCGCCGTGTGCATCTTCGACGAGGTGAAAACGGGCTTCCGCACGGCCCTGGGCGGCTACCAGGGCGTGGCCGGCGTACAGCCGCACCTGTCGGTGTTCGGCAAGGCCGTTGCCAACGGCTTTCCGCTGGGCGTGATCGGCGGCAAGCGGGAGATCATGCAGCAGTTCGACCACCCCGACCCGGCCCGGCGGGTGCTCATTGCCGGCACCTACAACGCCCACCCCTTCAACTCGGCGGCGGCCATTGCCACCCTCGAAATCCTGCAAGACCCCGGCGTGTACGACCAGATCGCGGCGCGGAGCAACCAGTTGTACGCCGGCCTGGAAGCACTGTTTGCCCACAAAGGCGTCGAGACGGTGATCGCCCGCAATGCTTCGGCGTTCTGCGCGTACTTCAGCCGCGAGGCCCCCGCCGACCTGCACGACATCCTCACGACCCACAACTTCGAATTTGACGTCAAGTACCGCCTCGAACTCATCAAACGGGGCATTTACCACATCCCGCTGCCGTGCAAGCAGGGCTCGGTAAGCCTGGCCCACACCGCCGAAGACATTGACCGCACGCTGGAAGTGACGGAGGCGGTGCTGCGGATGATCTGAGGCGGGTTTCACGAATTGTTTCACGCAAAGACGCAAAGGAGGCGCGCAAAGGCCGCAAAGAAACCGTTGCCGGGGCCGCGCATGGCGGGCAGGGATCGCATGGCGGGAAAGGGCCGCATGGCGGGAAGTCGTCGCGTCGCGGCTCCCCTCCTCGGAGGGGTTAGGGGGTGGGTTTACTTCAATGATACAAGTTACATGGGGATCACCACTGGAAGCATATAGTGCTAAGCGCATGTAAAGTTTTCCACGAGAGCATTTTTACCTGGCGATGATCCCCTGATGAGTTGCGGCATGGAAGTAAACCCACCCCCTAACCCCTCCGAGGAGGGGAGCCGCGACGCGCCGACTTCCCGCCATGCGGCCCTTTCCCGCCGTGCGACCCCTGCCCGCCATGCGCCGCCGCCCCGGTAACAGTTTATTTGCAGTCTTTGCGTCTCCCTTGCGCCCCTGGCGGTTAAGTTCTTCCGGTCTCCCTCCGCCCGTTAATTCATTTTCTATAAGCGGCTTATCATCATAGCACTGTCTCCTGCCTAATGTCTCCCGTCACCCGTCTAATCCATTGCATCCTCTGCCTGTTACTGCTTTTCCCGGGCACTGCCCGGGCCCAGTCACCCAAGGTGGGCAGGGAGAAAAAGCTGATCTTCCACGACATCCGTACCGACGCTAAGGGGCACCTCCTGCCCTGGTACGACCCCGAGCCGGGCAAGTCGTACGACCACGTGCTGCGGCGGGTGTGGGATTACTGGCACAACGTGCCGGGCTACTGGGTCCGCGACCCGAAGTACAAACGCGTGTACCCCAAGTGGTACATGATCTTCCGCACCCTCGACGATCCCGGCATCGGCGGCGACCAGGTGGCCATGATGCTTTCGTCGCTGGACCTGTACTACGACTACTCCGGCGACCCGGCCGTGCTGGCCGACATGAAGGCCCAGGCCGACCTGTACCTGGCCAACGGCCTTTCGGACCCCGGCAGCCGCTGGCCGCACCTGCCTTTTCCGTGCAACACCCAAAAGGTGCCCGTGTACGACGGCGACCTCATCCTGGGCAAAGGCTACACGCAGCCCGACAAGGCCGGCTCCCTGGGGGCCGAACTGGTGATGCTCTACAAGAAGACCGGCAACGCGAAGTACCTCGACGCGGCCCTCAACATTGCCCAAACCCTGGCCCGGCACGTGCAGCCCGGCGACCACGACCATTCGCCGCTGCCCTTCAAGGTGCACGTGCAAACCGGGGAGGTGGGCTACCTCAAAAACGAAAAGGGCGCGGTGGAAGCCCGTTCGGTGTACACCAGCAACTGGACCGGCACCCTGCGGCTGTTCCGCGAACTGACTGCCCTCGGCAAGGGCGACAAGGCGGCTTTCGACCGGGCGTACCGGACCCTGTCGGCGTGGCTGCAAACGTATCCTTTGCAAAACAACCGCTGGGGACCGTTCTTCGAGGACATTTCGATGTGGTCGGACACGCAGATCAACGCCGGCACGCTGGCTTGGTACGTGCTCGAAAACCCGGGGTGGGTGCCCGAAGGCCCGGCCCGGGTGCGGGGCATCCAGGACTGGACGCTGAACACGCTGGGCATCAACCACTGGCAACCCTACGGCCTGCGGGTGATCGGGGAGCAGTCGGTGTACAAGATGCAGGGCCAGAGCCACACGTCGCGGTACGCTTCCATCGAACTCCGCTATGCCGAACGCACCGGCGACACGTCGCGCAAGGCCGAAGCCATCCGGCAACTGAACTGGGCCACGTACATGGTGGACCACGACGGCAAGAACCGCTGGCCCAACTGGGATACCTACGAAATCTGGTGGACCGACGGCTACGGCGACTACATCCGGCACTACCTGCGGGCCATGGCCGCCGCCCCCGAGCTGGCCCCGTCCGGCCAAAACCACCTGCTCCGTTCCTCCTCGGTGGTGCAGCAGGTTGCCTACGAACCGGCCCAGATCCGCTACACCACCTTCGACGGCGCCGCCACCGACCTGCTCCGGCTGACGGCCAGGCCCCAATCGGTACGCCTGGGCGACAAACCACTGGCCGAACGCCCGGGCGGCACCGGCGAAGGGTGGTCGTGGAAGGCGTTGGACCGGGGCGGCGTGCTGACGGTGCGGCGCACGGGAGGCAAGGCGGTAGTGGTACAACTTTAGCGTACGCCTTGCCGGACGTAAAACCTTCCGGTTTCCAAAGCCCGAAAGGTTTCCCCGCTGATACCCTGGTACTTCAATTGGGGGCCGTTATTCGTACTTAAGCAGAAACTCCGGGTTGATGGCTTTGAAAGAAACCCGGCCCAGGGCGTCTTGCCGCTCCCGGAGCGGACGAATCACCACGCCTTCCGCCCACACGGCCGGGTGGAGGGTGGATTTGCGTTTGGACAGTTCCACCAACGCGTTGATGTCGTTGTCCAGCGGAAAGGCCGCATCCAGCACCGGCACGACCGGCAGACGGAGGCTTTCCAGGCACGCGGTGAATTCGGCGTAGCCCAGGTAGCGGTAGGCGTCCACGTCGAAGGCATTGAAGAAATGGACCGTCTGGCCGCGCAGGTTGTACTTGTTGCCTTGAATCCCTTCCCCGATGATCTCGCCCTGCAGGGCGAAGTTGCGGCCCAGCGAACGGAGTTTGGCCTCCACGCCCAGCGTCCGGGCCACCTGCCAGAGGGAATTCCCCGGCGTTTCCAGCAGGTCCAGGTTCCGGCTGCACACGCCGAAATCACCGTCCTTGAGGTAGTAGGTCACCGAAGAGCCGTCCAGTTTTTCGGTCAGGTAGCAAATTTCCCCGGCGTACTTGTCGAGCAGTTCCTGCAATACCTGCACCCGCGTCTCGTCCGTTTTGGGAATGAAACCCGGAAAAGGCCCCCTGGCAACGCCGCTCAGCGAGGCCGGCATCGGCGGCTCGTACTTCTGAATGCCCAGGGCATCGGTTACGTCCCGCCCTTCTTCCAGCGGCACGCCGGCCGGCAGGATGCCGGGCGGAAAACAGATGCCCTGCGAAATCTGTCCCCGCAGCCGCACCGTCCGGATGCGCATGCCCCGCGGTTTGAGAAAGGCAAAATCCGGTTTGTCGGGCAGCAGGCTGTCGATCTCGCAGTAGACGCACCAGTCGCCCACGTTGAATTCGCCTTTTTTGGTGACCAGTTGCCAGCCCAGCACGGTGGCTTTTTCGATGGCATCGGCGTTCTGGATCGGTTCCAGGGCCTTGATTCGTTGAATGGTAGCTAGTTTTCGCATGGTAACGGGAAGTTAAAATGGATTTGAAGGGAGGCGGCCCCGGTGGGCAGCGTTTGTAAGGGAATAGAAAATAAAAAACCCGGACGGGAAGGGTCCGGGTGGTATCGGGTAGGGGAGGAGAGTCGTTTTAACCCAGACCCATCCGCCAATCCTGCCACGCACCCGGACGGGACGCGCCACGACGCCCTAATCCACGGAGGGATTTTGCGGAGCCGGCTGGCAGGGGAAGCGTACAGGAGCGTTGCATGACGGGCAGCAGGCGTATTGAACGGGACGTGGGGAATGAATCGCGGGGCGAATATAAAAAGAGTGACCTATACGAAGCAACAAGGCGGCGCTGTTTTTGTAAAACGGGATCGCTTCGTAACATCGTGTTTGCACCTTGCCGCGCAACGAACAACCCATTCCCAACCACTCCTTAAACCCGGTAGCCCTTGTCAAACGATTACGATAAAATTCTCAAGGAAAACATTGCCACCGTCTTTTTGCCCCTGGCCGAGAAGTACCTGGGCATCCGCATTGGCAAGACGGAGGAACTGAAGGACAAACTGCAAACCACCATTGAAAAAGAGCCCGACTTCATCCGGGTGGTGGAAACTGACGGCGGGGAGAAGTTCATCCTGCAACTCGAGTTTCAGAGCATGGACGAAGAGGGCATGGTCTACCGGATGCAGGAGTACTACGGCCTCCTGCGGCGCAAGTACCAGTTACCCGTCCGGCAGTTCGTCGTTTACCTGGGTAGGAAGCCTTCGAAGATGCAAACCCGCCTGGCGCCGGACGAAGTATTCGAAGGCTTTACCCTGACGAGTTTGCGGGACTACTCGTACGAACGGCTGGTGGCCTCCGACGTACCCGAGGAAATCATCCTGGCCATTCTCAGCGACTTCGGGGGCAAAAAGCCGGCGGAAGTGCTCAAGCGGATTCTGGGCAAGCTCAAAGAACTGGGCGGGGAAGAAATTGCGTTGCGAAAGTACATCCGGCAGCTATCCGTTTTGGCCCGGTTGCGTAATTTAGTAAAGGAGACACAAAGACAAGTTACCGATATGGGACTCTTATACGACATCACCAAAGAC
The DNA here is from genome assembly GCA_963844325.1 of uncultured Sphingobacteriales bacterium. Lineage (GTDB taxonomy): Bacteria > Bacteroidota > Bacteroidia > Cytophagales > 172606-1 > CADCTQ01. The sequence goes on along the minus strand of CAWJNV010000002.1, from coordinate 7,586,816 downwards.
TACCTCTACCAGGAAGGCCTGACCAAAGGCCGAGAGGAAGGCATAGAAGAAGGCTTGACCAAAGGCAAAGAGGAAGGAAAAAGAGAAGGCCTGGAGGAAGGAAAAAGAGAGCTTATCATCAGTCTGCTGGAGGACAAAGCGTTTAGCATAGAAAAAATTGCAAGACTGGCGAAAGTTAGTGCAGACTACGTAGAAGCCATTGCCCAGGAATTGAAGAAGTAAAGTCCCGCATCATTACCCAATACGCTCACCCCCTACCAGAAAATCGCGTACAGCGCCACGTACAGCCCGGCCATCACCGCCGCCCAGAACGATACGCTCCGGTACCAGGGCAGCGCCTTGGCCTCCGCATCCGTGGAAGGGCTCCAGGTGGCCCCGATGTTTTTGCCGGCGTTGTCGCCCCGCGTGGCGAGGCTGGTGAGTACCGTGAACAGCAGGGTGAAGATCAGTACGATGCCCGCCACGTTGTACACATTCCAGGTGACCTCGTAGGTGCGCAACAGGTATGGCAGCACCAGCATCGGGAAGGAGAGGCAGAGCGTCCACAGGGCCGACCGCGCCGTAACGCCCTTCCACAGCACGCCCAGCGTAAACAGCACCGCCACCGGGATGGCAATAAAGGCCCAGCACTCCTGGAAGTACGAGAAAATGTGCCCGAACCGCATCACGATCGGCGCCCAGACCGCCCCCACCACCAGCACGACCACTGCCGCCGCCCGGCCGATCCGGATCAGTTGCCGCTCCGAAGCCCCCGGGTTGATCACGTTGCGGTAAATGTCGAAGGTAAAGATTGTGGCCGAGGCGTTGCCCAGGGCTTCCACGTTGGCAAGGGTAGCCCCCAGCAAACCGGCAAACACCAGCCCCCGGAGCCCCGCCGGGATCACCCGGGCGACGATGTACGGGTAGGCTTCGTCGGCCACCGGCAGGTTTGGGTTCAGGGCGTAGGCGATCATGCCCGGGAACACGTCGGCAAAGGCAATGATGATGCTCAGGAAGCCCGCCAGCAGCACCCCCACCTTGGCGTGCCAGAGGTTTTTGGCCCCCAGCGCCGACTGGTTGATGGTCTGGTTGGTGCAGAAAAACCAGATGTTGGTGGACAGGGCCAGCACCACCAGGCCCGTACTCGGGATTTCCTTGTGGCTCGCCGGCAGGATCAGGTGCGCCCGGTCACTCGTGCCGATGATCTCGGCCCAGCCGCCCGGCACGGCCGCAAAACCCACCACAAACACCAGCAGCCCGCTGCCCAGCAGCAGCACGGCCTGTAACACGTTGGTCCAGGCAATGGACTCCATGCCGCCGTACACCACGAAAAACCCCGAGACGACGGCCATCGTCCAGATGCCCGCGTACAGGTCGAGGCCCAGGATCTTGTTCAATACGAAGCCGCCCGAGTAGATGACGCCGGCCATGTTGATGAAAATGTACGTGAGCAGGGTAATGATGGCGAATACCGTCCGGACGCGGCCGTTGTAGCGCAACTCCAGGAACTGCGGCATGGTCACGATCTTCCAGCGGCTGTACACGGGAATGAAGATGAACACCAGCAGGAGAATGGCCGGACCGTTGAGCCATTCCCAGTTGGCTACCGCCAGCCCGTGCTGGTAGGCGTAGCCCACGTTGCCGATGAACTGCACCGAACTGATGCCCGCCGCAATGAGGGAGAAGCCGATGGTGTACCAGGGCAGCGTTTTGCTGGTCAGAAAAAAATCTTCGGCCTTCGCCTCGCTTTTTTTTCGTCCCGACCAGAAACCCACCGCCAGCAGCAGGGCCAGGTAGCCCGCCAGGATGGCCGCATCAATCGTTTGGAGTCCGCCCATATCCCCCGCAAATAAGTAGTTTTAAGAACCGCAAGTAAAGCCTTTTTGAAAATATTGATGACAAATGTATTTTATTTTTGTATACAAAAAATTTATTTAGGGCCATGAACACCCCCGTACCCCAAAGATTTACCGGCAAGCATGTACTCATTACCGGCGGCGCCCGCGGCATCGGCCTCGAAATTGCCCGCCAGTTTGCCCGCGAAGGCGCCTTCCTGACCCTGTTCGACACCCACGCCGGCAACCTCTTAACCGCCGCCGCTCACCTCCGCGCCGGCGGCGCCCGGGTGCAGACCTGCGAGGTGGACGTGGCCGACTTTCGCCAGGTCACCGACGCCGTGGCCCGGGCGGAGGCCGCCGCCCCCATCGGGGTGCTCATCAACAACGCCGGCATCGCCCGGGAAACGCCCTTCCTCGAAATTGAGCCGGAGGACTGGAAACGCATTCTCGACGTGAACCTGACGGGCATGTTCTACGTGGCGCAGGCCGTGTGCCGCCGCATGGCAACGCGCCGGAGCGGGGTGGTGGTCAACATGGGCTCCAAGAACGGCCTCGACGGCGAATTCGGCTACGCCCACTACAACGCCTCGAAGGGCGGCGTGGTCATGCTCACCAAAACCATGGCCCTCGAACTGGCCCACCTCGATATCCGCGTCAACGCGGTTTGCCCGGGCTACATCCAGACGCCCATGTCGATGGAGATTGATTCGCCCGAGTTTACGCGGCAGTTCGTGGACCGCTACATTCCGCTCGACCGGCCCGGCCGGGTGGAAGACGTGGCCCCGGCCTTCCTGTTCCTGGCAAGCGACGAGAGCCGCTTCATGACCGGCCAGGTGCTTATCCTCGACGGGGGCCAACTGGCGGGCCAGAAGCCGGGCGCCGACCTGGTAAACCGCATGAAAACGGATTTCTGACGCACCGCCCGGAACGTACCCGTGCTACCCAACCATTCCCCTTTCCCCAAAAACCTTCCATGCATCTCCGCCCTCTTTTCCTGCTGCTCCTGCTGCTAAACCTTACCACTACCGCCCAGACGCCCCGTTATGACCAGACGAAAGAAGGCTTCCTCGTCTTTCACCCCATCAAAACCGACGCCGCGGGCCGCATCATTCCCTGGCATTCGGAAGACAAGGGGGAAGCCTACGACTTTGCCATCCGGGCCACGTGGGCCTTCTGGGACACGATGCGCCACGACATGAACGGCCTGCCCTACTACATGAACCACCAGGTGTGGCGGCCCAACAACGATCCCCGCGGCCTGGGCGGCGACCAGCTGCAAATGGCCCTCTCGTCGTGGCAACTGCTCTACACCTACACGGGCAACGAACGGGTGAAGGAAAACATGAAGTTCCTGGCCGACTACTACCTGACGCATTCGCTCTCCCCGGCCGGCGCCGCCTGGCCCGACATCCCGTTTCCGTACAACACCCTGATGTACTCGGGGTTCTACGACGGCGACATGGTGATCGGCAAGGGCTACACGCAACCCGACAAGGCCGGCTCCCTGGGCATCGAACTGGTGAAAATGTACCAGCTTACCGGCAAACGCAACTACCTCGACGCCGCCGTTGCCATTGCCAACACGCTTGCCAAACACACCAAACCCGGCGACGCCGACAATTCGCCGCTGCCTTTCAAGGTGAACGCTTTCACGGGCGAAGTGGGCCGCCTCGAAAGCAATGAAGGTGACGGCTCCCACGTGGGGCTGTCGTCGTACACCACCAACTGGTCGGGCACGCTGCAACTGTTCCAGCAGCTGGTCCGGCTGAAGCAGGGCGACACGGCCGCCTACGGCAAAGCCTTCGACGCCATCGTGGCCTGGATGAAAGCGTACCCGCTCAAAACCAACAAGTGGGGGCCGTTTTTCGAGGACATTCCCGGCTGGTCCGACACGCAGATCAACGCCGTGACCTTCGCGCAGTTCATGATGGACAACCCGGCCCTGTTCCCCGAGTGGAAAACGCAGGTGCCGGGCATTTTCGACTGGGTGTACGCCAAGCTGGGCAACGACCAATGGAAAAAGTACGGCGTGCGGGTGGTCAACGAACAGACGGCCTACCAGACGCCCGGCAACAGCCACACCTCGCGGCAGGCTTCGGCCGAGTTGCAGTACGCCGCCCTCACCGGCGACAACAGCCGCCGCGAAAACGCCATCCGCCAGCTCAACTGGGCGACGTACATGGTGGACGAAGACGGCAAGAACAACTACCCCCGCGACGAAGTGTGGCTCACCGACGGCTACGGCGACTACGTGCGGCACTACCTGCGGGCCATGGCCGCCGTCCCCGAACTGGCCCCCCACGCCGACCACATTCTGCATTCCACCACCGTGCTGCCCCAGGCCGACTACGCCCCCGACCTCAACAAACGCCTCTCCCTGGAAGTACCGCAGGACGAAGTGGCCCGGGTCAAACTTTTCTACCGCACTTTCGACAAAAGCGCCACGGAGACGATCCGCCTGCGGGCCAAACCCACCAAAATCATGCTCAACGACAAGGAACTCAAGGAACTCAAAAAGCTCGACGGGGAAGGCTGGACCTGGCAACCCTTCGAAAAAGGCGGCCTGCTGAAAGTCCGGCACGAGACCGGCAACACGATCAAAATCTTTTAGGCGATGTGGGCGTTTAGTCGAATTGACAAAAAAGGTTGAATGGTTGTATGGCTGAATGGCTGAATGGTTACATGGCTGCATGGTTGGGCTTACGCCCCCACTATTCCTTAACCATATAGCCATACAGCCATATAACCATACAGCCATACAGCCATACAGCCATACAGCCATACAACCATAGCCTTTCCGTATGCAGTTTTCACAACCCTCTTTCCGTTCCGTGCGTTAGTGAAAGGCAGTAACACCCAAAAAACGGCCCCGGCAGGAAGAGAAAGTGCCGGCCGAACGGAAAAAACGCATCCGCAATGGGTATGTGCCGGGGCAAAAGGGAGTACGGGTAAAGGTCGGGCTTTCCTTCAGGAACGGATGTGATAAACCGAAAGGAGGAAGCTGATGAAGGCGAAAAATTGGATGACAACCATAACCGGCGGCACCCTGTGTTTGTCGCTGCTGGCCTGCGGTTCGGGCAAGGATAAAACCGGCCAATCGCAGGATTTGTACCAGGAGGTATCGTACGAACGGCCCGAACCGGCAGAAAAACCGGAGGCGTACACCCAGGAAGGGGAGGCGTCGTACTACCACCCCACGCTGGCCGGCGAGCCCATGGCAAACGGCGAACCGTACAAGCCGGGCAAGATGACCGCGGCGCACAAAAAGCTGCCGCTGGGCACGAAAGTGGAAGTGGTGAACCAGGAAAATGACAGCGCCGTCGTGGTGGAGATTACCGACCGCGGCCCTTACGCCAAAGAGCGCATCATCGACGTGTCGAACGCCGCCGCCCGTAAACTCGACTTCGTGAAGGAAGGCGCAACCGAAGTGGAGGTAGAAGTTGTGAAACCGGCCCCCGGCCACACCGTTGCGGACTCAGTGCCCAAGAAGGGAGCAGCCGCGGCTGCTGCGGGGAATCAGTAATCATTTCAACGCCGGTTACTTCATCATTCATTATTATAAAGTTTAATATTGAATGTTGAACAAGGAATAATGAATGATGAAGTAATCGGCGCCGGGGCATCTAAATCACCCCAAAACCTACCTGCCGGCGAGACAACGAAGCTTTATGCGTAATTTAGTATAAAGTAACACCCCGTTCCCGCCTTGTTTTTTCCCCGTTCCCTTTCCGGGTTGTGCCGCCGGTGGCTGGTAACGCTTGGCCTCGTGCTGGGTTGTTGGCTGCACGCGTACGCCCAGACGGGAAATCTGCGCACGAAGTGGGTAAAAGTTACACCGGCAGCCACCCCCATCGACACCCTCAGCCTGTCACCTGCCACGCTGAAGGTCCTCTCCCCCGCCGACGCGTCGCTGCGCGTCACCTACGACCCCGGCCGCAACACCGTCCGGTTCACGGGAGAAAATCTGCCCGACTCCGTGCTGGTCAGCTACCGGACCTTCCCGGCCGACCTCACCAAACCCGTGTTCCACCGCGACCCCAAAAGCTACGACACCGTGGTAAACTTCGGCGGCAAAGATCCCCTGGCCCCTGTCCTCCGGGAACGGCGCGAGGAGTTTTTCGCCACCAAAGGCATCACCAAAAGCGGCAGCCTCACCCGGGGCCTGTCGTTCGGCAACGCCCAGAACGTGTTCGTCAACTCCGCCCTGAACCTCCAGTTGGAGGGACAGCTTTCCGAAGACGTATCCATCCAGGCCGTGATCTCCGACCAGAACGTGCCCTACCAGCCCGAAGGCAACACCCAGCAACTCCGCGACTTCGACCGCGTGTTCGTGCAACTGACCGGCAAGGGGTGGAAACTGCTGGCCGGCGACGTGGTGTTCCGCAACCCCGGGCGGCTCTACGGCGGCTACGACCCGTCGCACTTTTTGCGCTACTACCGCAGCGTGCAGGGCGGCCAGGCCGAAGCCAGTTACGCCTCCGCCGGCAAGGGCCGGGCGGTTACCTCCGTGGGCGTGGCCGTGTCGAAGGGCAAATTCGCGTCGATGCAACTGCCGGTGAGTGAAGGCGTGCAGGGACCCTACCGGCTGCGCGGCCCGGGCAACGAACGGTTCATCATCGTGCTGGCAAACTCCGAACGGGTGTACCTCGACGGCCGGCTCCTGCAACGCGGCTTCAACTTCGACTACGTGGTTGACTACAACACCGCCGAAATCACGTTTACGCCCGCCGTGGTCATTACCGCGTACTCCCGCGTCCGCGTGGACTTCGAGTACTCCGACCGCAACTACAGCCGCACCATCCTGGCGGCTACCCACCGGCAGGAGGCCGGCAAGTTCCGCTTCTTCTCCAACTTCTACCGCGAAAAGGACAACCCGCGCAACCCGCTGGCCCTGCAACTCACCGACGCCGAAAAGCGCCTGCTGCAAGACGTGGGCGACCAGACGGGCGGGGCATTGCTGCCGGCCATCACCGAAACGGAAAGTTACAACCCCGCCCTGGTTTCATACCGCCGGGCCGATACCCTCGTGGACGGCCTTGCCTACGAGGTGTACGTGCAATCCGACGACCCGGCGCTGGCCCGGTACCAGGTGCAGTTCACCGAAATCGGTCCCGGCGGGGGCAACTACCAACTCCTGCGCACCACCGCCAACGGCCGGGTGTACGCCTGGGTGCCGCCGCAGAACGGGGTGGCCCAGGGCAGCTTCGAACCGGTGCGGCTGGTGCCGCTGCCCACGCAACGGCAGGTGCTCACGGTAGGCGGGGAGTTTGCCCTCAACGCGTCGGAGTCGGTTTTTGCCGAAGGGGCCTTCTCCAAACTGGACCAGAACCTGTACTCGCCGCGGAACGCCGAAGACGACAACGGCCAGGCTTTCAAGGCCGGCTACGTGAACCGGGGCAAGCGGCTGCGGTGGCTGCCCGGCTACGAATGGGTGGGCGGCCTGGACTTCGAACGCGACAGCCGCTACTTCCGGCCCATCGACCGCTTCCGCCCCGTGGAATTCGACCGCGACTGGAGCATCGAACCCATCGACACGCTGCCCGCCGACGACCACATCTTCAACGTCACCCTGGGCGTGCAAAGGGCCACGCGGCCGGTTGAAACGCCCGATGCCCAGGCGCCCGATTCGGCCCGGACAAGCGAACAAACAAATCCCCAAACCGACCACCCGCTGGCGCCGCCCCAGGCCGTAACGGGGGAAACCCCGGCCCCTTCTTCCTCCTTCGTGCCGCCCCCGGTGGGCGACCGGCTGGTGTACCGCCTCAGCCGGCGGCAGCGGGGCCCGGCCGTGAACGGCTGGCAGCAACGGCTCGAAGGCGCCAAAACGCTGGGCAACCTGTCGCTGCGGGGCGATGCCTTCCTGCTGCGTTCCGAAAAGGAAAACCACACTTCGGAGTGGACGCGCCTCCAGGCCACGGCCTCGTACCGGACCCGGCTGCTCACGCCGGGCTACGCGTTCAGCCTCGACAAAAACCGCCTCGTGAGCCGCCACGCGGCCGATTCGGTGGCCGGCTCGGCCGTCCACTTCGAAGAAAACCGGGTGTTCCTGCGCACGGCCGATTCGCTCAAAACCCGCTGGGGGGCCGACTACAGCATCCGGCAGGACTACGTGCCGCTGGAGGGCCGGATGGTCAAGAACACCCTGGCCCGCATGGCGACCACGGGCCTCCAGACCCGCTTCCGCGACGACGACCTGAACGTGACGGCCACCTACCGGACGCTGCACCACCTGCACCCCGCGCAATCACTACCCACCGAAGAGACCATGATGGGCCGCCTCGACTGGAACGGCAACTGGCTGGCCCGCACCGTGCGTTCCGAACTCACCTACGCCGCCGCCACCGGCCGCGAACTGCGCCGCGAATACGTGTTCCTGCCCGTGCCCACCGGCGCCGGCACCCACGCCTGGCGCGACGACAACGGCGACGGCAAGCAGCAATTGAACGAATTTTACGAGGCCATCAACCCCGACGAGAAGAACTTCGCCAAGTTTTTCGTGCCCACCGACGACTACGTGCGGGCCTACACCCAGAATTTCAGTTACCGCCTCAACCTCACCCCGCCGCCCGGCTGGAAGGGAGGGGGGCCGCTCAAGTCGGTGCTGGGGCGGCTCTCGTCGGTGTCGGCCTGGACGATCAACCGCAAGACCACCGACGAACACGGCCCCGGCCGCTGGGTGCCGTTTATCCCTTCGGCCGATTCGGCGCTGCTGTCGGCCCAGGAATCGGTGCGGTCGGCGCTGTTCTACAACCGGTCAAGCCCCCGGTACGGCCTGGACCTCAACTGGCTGCGCACCGGGAACCGGCAACTGCTCACGGGAGGCTACGAAGCCCGCAACGGCGAAGAGTGGCGGCTCAACGGCCGACTCAACCTGGGCCGCGACTACAGCCTGAAGGGGACGCTGAGCCGGTCGCTGCGGGACAACCGTTCGGACTTCCTCGAAAACCGCAACTACCGGGTGCAGGCCCGGCAAGCGGGGCCCGAACTGGCCTACCAGCCCCGCGCCGACTTCCGCATTACGGGATCGTACCTCTACGCGGTGAAAAGAAACGTGGTGGCCGAAGGAGCCGGGGAAAACGCCGTGTCAAACGCCGTCGCGCTCGAAACCCGCTGGGCGAAGGTTTCCAAACGCACCCTGACGGCCACGGCCCGCTGGACGCAGATCCGCTTCAATGGGCAGACCAACTCGCCGCTGGGCTACGAACTGCTGGAGGCGCTGCAACCCGGCACCAACTGGAACTGGGCGGTCAACTGGCAGCAGCGCCTGGCCAACGGCCTGCAACTCACTGTCAACTACGAAGGCCGGCAGTCGGGCGGGCAGCGGGTGGTGCACATCGGCCGCATGATGGTGTCGGCGCTGTTTTAACCTTTTCGTACCTTGCGATGGTACACTGATTGGTTAGGATGATTATGATTGAAACAGATTAAAAAATCATAATAAATCATAACCATCATAATGGATCAGTGTGCCATTGCCCGTACCCTCACTTTCATTGACAATGCGCTTCCCGGTCGCCTGTTGCCTGCTGATTTTTGCCGTACTGTTCTCCGCCAGAGCCCAGCCCCGGGTGGTGGTTGCCGACGTGCGGCAGGTGATACGGCTGGCCCCGGCCTGGCGGAGTATACTGGGCGAGGAAAGTTTCCCCGACTACTTCGGCCGCGACTCGGTGCTGAACGGGCAGGTGCTCGACCAGGTGGGTCAGTTGCTGGGGCAGAAGTGGCCCGGGGCGAAGGTCACGTTTGCGGGCGGCAATGCCATCCGGTTCGTCCGTTCGGGGCAGCCCACCTTGCCCACGCCCCAACTGCCCGCCCGGCGGGGGGAAGGGGATATTTTCGTAGCCATTGTGCAGGGCCTTACCCCCACCACCACGGCCACCGACGACGCGGGCATGCCGGTCACGTACTTTACCAACGTGTGCAGCGTGCGGGCCGAAGATGCAGCGGGCAAGCCCCTGTGGGAGAGCCGCGTAACGATGGCCTTGGGCACTTCCGTAAAGCCGGGCAGCACGTACGGCGTGGCCGAAATGGGCGCCGCCGACTGGCAAAAGCTTTTCCTCACGTCACTGGAAGCCGCCCTGCAGCACAACGCCCGGCGGCTGCCCAACGCCACCTACTACCGGCCGCCCTTCCGCCACGCCGCGTTGCCCAGGGAGGGCCGGCCCCTCGTCGTGCGCGAAGGAGTGCGCGACGGGCTGCTGTACCGCCGGGGAGAGGCTCGCAAAATCACTTTTACCGTGGGAGAAGGCGCGGAGGCCAGCGTGTACCGCCTGGACCAGCACTTTGTGGGCAACCCGGAGATGACGGCGGGCGTGGCGCTGACCCGGGCAACCCTCACCAACCAGGCGACGCAACAGGTATACGAACTGGTGGCCGAATTTGCGCTGCCCGAAGACCACGTGGCGACGCCCGAAGAACGCCGCGGGCAACCCGTATCGGTGCGGTGCACGGCCGAAGGACTGCTGGCGGGCCGCTTCACGCTGACGGCGAATGGGTTTGAGGGCCAGTGGGGCTACGGCGTGTACAACATCCGCAAGATTGCCCCGAAAAACACGTTCGAAATCCGCTACAACGACCAGCTGGTGGCCGTGGCCCAGAAGGGCGGCCTGAACGGAACGGCCGGAACCCGCACCCGGGATACCTACCTGCTCACCGGAAACCTGGAGGAAGGCACCGCCGCTGAACTGCACCTCGTGTGGCTGGTCTACCAGACGGCCCACCAGTTCGGCCAGGATTTTCTGGGGTACTGAGTGGTTGTCTGGTACCACCCAGGTCGCGCAGCCCGTACCGGAGCCCCCACATGGCCGCGCACTGGCGCAGGTACATCAAATGCAGTCCTTGGCCCGGAGGGTGCGGCCTTGCTGAAAAAATACCCCGGCCCCGAAAAGGTTTGGGGCATGATATGCCGCCTTTCCTGGTGATGGTCAATCAGGTTGCCCGGTGAAAATGAAGGCTGGCAATGGGGAAGGTTTTGGATAAAGCACCGGGTAAAATACCCGGTGCTTTGCGGTAAAAGGGCCGATTTAGACAATAACCCCCATCCTAAATGGCCCGAAGCTTTGGTATCTTTATATAGCTGGTTGAAGGTCTTAGTTGGCGGCAATGCTTTGCCCGTTGTGGGGCTCGAACCGGACAACCTTGTGCGGCACCGGTTTGATCGTTTTGAGGTAGGCGAAAATGGCTTTCAGGTCGGTTTCTTCCATGCCGGCGTACTGTTCCCAGGGCATTACCGTGTTGAAGTCGTTGGGGCCTACGGCCGGGGCGTGGTACGTGCTGTCGGCGTAAAGCTTGAAGCGGCTCACGAACATTTCTTCCGTCCAGTTGCCGATGCCGGTTTCCTTGTCGGGCGTCAGGTTGGCCGAACGCAGCATGGCCGTGGGCAACTTGAATTCCATGCCGCCGGCAAATTCCATTCCGGGCAGGGGCTGGCCCTTGTCGCGCTTGGTGTGGCAGTCGCCGCAGCCGGCGAAAGTGGTCAGGTATTGTCCGTAGGCCAGCACGTCGTGCTTGCCGGGGCGGGCCTGCGGCGTACCCTTCCGGGGCATGGTTCGCAGGATGACGTTCATCGGGAAGTCAGCCTGGGAGGCCGGCACGTCGTGCTGAACGGCCGGCAGGGTGCGCAGGTACGCAATCACGGCGTAGATGTCGCGGTCATCCATCCGGCCGAAGCCGTGGTAGGGCATGACCGGAAACAGGGCGTCGCCGTTTTTGGATACCCCGGCGGTAATGGCCCGGTAGATTTCGCCGTCGGTCCAGTCCTTGAGGGCGTACGGGGTGATGTTCTTGGAATAGAAGGTGCCCGGGAAGCCCATTTCGGGACCGAACTTCTCGCCGCCCGCGCCGAACGTGCCGGGTACCACCGGGCCGGCAAACTTGGCGTAATCCCGCTGGGAATGGCAATCCATGCAAAGGGCCACGTGGTTGGCCAGGTATTTACCCCGCTCCACCTGGGCGGGCGTAATTTCTACGTTCAGTTCGGGCGCCGGTCCTACGTCGGGCAGGGCGGTGGTCACGTAGGTGAGTCCGCCGGCTACGGCCAGCACGACCAGTCCCAGCACCACGCCCAGGACGCGGAAAATCTTCTTTTTCATCTCTGTTCAGTTTGTATGGTTCGTAAGGACAAGCACGGGGGCGGGCCCAACGGCGGGAAGCGGGCGGCGGGTTCAGCAGGCGCCGGCGTGCACCCCGGACCTGAGGTGTTGCACGGCCCGGCGGGCTTTCACCAGGTATTTCCGGAAGCCCCGCCGGCGGCCCGGCCAGCACCCCGTCAGCAGGGCGCCGGTCAGCAGCAGTTGGGAAACGCGGAAGAGGAGCGGCACCATTTCGCGGAAGGAGTGGACGGCCCGGGCGGGTTGCCACCCCCTGAAGTACTCCGCCAGGGTGTTCAGCCGGGGCAGTTGCAGCACGGGCTGATCCGCCTTTGCCGCTTCCTGGCCGTACTCAGCCAGGCCGAGGGCGTACGTGTGGGCGGGCGCCGCCAGCAGCAGCAGTACCAACATTCCGGTGAACAGTGCCGCTTTCATCAGTTTGCCTGTTTTTGGGTAAAGTCTTCCAGGGTGATCTCGTAGTGCTTGTTCGCCTGGTCGTGGCGGATGGTGTACGACTGCGGGTAGTTGCCGGCGGTGGCAAACTTCTGGGGCTGCTTGATGGAGAAGCGTTCGTTTTTCACGCTTTTCAGGTAGGCGGCAGCTACCATCGGCTCGTAGAAAATCACTTTGCCGTCGAAGGAGCCGTACAGGAAGGTTTGCGTAAAGCCCTTGCCCTGGAACTCGCCGGCCGTGGGGTCGGCCCAGTGCATGCCCATCTGCGGTACGGCGCCGGCCGGCACGAAGCCCTGGGGCAGGTAGCCCTGGGGCGGGTGGTTGTTGAATTTGGCCTGGTCGGCCGGCAGGATGTTCATCCGTTCGCCGTTGGTGATGTTGTAGAAGTGGATGTCGAAGTGCGGTTCGGTGTAGATGCCCTGCGGTTCGTGGCCGTGCGGCATGTAGCCAAGGTCCACGTACTTAAAGCCGGTAGCGGCGGCCTGGGCGGGCATTTCCAGCACGACGCCCGCCATCTCGTGCGGCAGGCTGCTGAGGGCGGCTTCGGAGATGGCGACGCCGAACCGCTTGGGGTTGCCCTGCCCGTCCAGTTCCACGAACGACCGGGCGCTGCCGCTGCCGAGGGTTTCTTCTTTGCCGTAATGCACTTTGGGCGAAGTGGCCTTCTCCGTTTTGTTCTCGCAACTGGTCAGCAGCAGGGCCGACAACAGCAGGGCCGTGAGGGACAGCAACAAAGCGGTGAGGGAAAGAGATGACTTTTTCATGTTTTTGTAAGTGGTTTGATTGGGTATCCGTGCAGGTTGTGCACGAAGAACAATACAAAGGTAATCCGCCGGCCCGCCCTTGCATTGTACAAATCCGACATGCAAAAAGGATCGGGATTTATAGGATTAAAGAATGACCAGGATTATCGATCGAAATTTTCGACGGAGATGCGGAAGGGGGTAGAGAAAAGGGAAGACGGGAAAAATAATTACAGAATGGGGGAATGGGTCGTCGATGAGTTAAAAAATAAGTCATCCCCCTGCCCCCTTCGGCCGTCGCACAAACCTGCCCGCAAGGGTACGGAGGCGTGAGCCGAACGTACCCTTGCGGGTTTGCTAGTGGGTCAGGGAAGGAGGTAGGGGGATGACTGCTGCGAAGCTAAGCCGTTTAACGCAACGCCTGCTTTTGGGTGAGGCGGATTTCCGGTTTGGCGGGGTCCCCTTCCAGCCACACCTGCAACTGCCGGATGGTGGCCTGGTTGGGGTCGTTGTGGATGGCCTGGCGGATGCCGGCTTTTTCGCGTTCGGTGAGGCGCCAGCTCAGGGAAGCCCGCTGGCCCTTGCGGCCGTTGGGGGCCGGCGCCGTGGTGTCGGCGGTGGGCACGGGGGCCGCCGCGTCGTAGGTGAGGTCGGCCTGGAGCAGCGGCACCGGCAGCCAGCGGCCGGCGTACTGCACGCTGTTGTCGTTCTGAATGTCCTGCAAGTGGCTCCAGTTGCGGTAGAGGCTGCCCACCGGCGTGGAAACCTTGTCCCACAGCGACAGGTCTGGGTTCTGCTCGATGAGGTGCTCCTTGGGGGTGTCGCGGATGGACAGCAGGATCACGCCGGAGGTATTTTCGCCGATCCATTGCCGGAACACGTACAGGAACCGCACCGCGTCCGACACGCCGAAATTATCCGACAGGCCGGCATCCATGATCTCCATGGCCGGCGTGCTGGGCAGGCTGACGTTGGGCGTAATGTAGGGAAACGTGGCGTTCATGCGCAGGGCGCTCAGGAAACGCAGGCTGTCGGCGTCCTGGCCGGCAAAAAAGCGGCGGAACTCCACGCCCTTGATCTTCTGGCCCTCGGTGCTGCCCAGGGTGGGCAGGGGGGCGCTCATGTACGAAAGCGGCTGGGGCGAAATGTAGAGCTTGCGGCCGTCGTTCACGATGGTAGGCGCCAGCACCAGCATCGGGATGCGGGCCAGTCGCTCCGGCTCCCGGTAGGCGATCAGCGGCTTGTCGAGCAGCCCTTTGGTATTGCGGTTCAGTTGCTGTTCGAAGGCGTACCCGCGGTCTTTCACGTAGCGGTGCCCGTTGTAGGTGAACCGGCCGAACTTGAACAGCAGGTCGTTGACCACCATCGTAAAAGCAATGGCGTTGAGGTTGTCGCAGCCCATGTTGTGCAGGTACGCTTCGGCGTACGGGTCAATGGTCGGTTCCGTCTGGCGGCGCAGGTAGAGTTCGCGGAAGTAGCTGGCCCCCACGGCGCCGCCCGAGGCGCCCGTCATCATTACGGTGTGTTGCATGAGCCGGCCGGCTAGCAGCTGGTCCGTCACCTGCAGGGAACGCATCGTCCAGAGGGCCGCCCGCTGCCCGCCGCCGCTGGTGCACACCAGGATCATGCGGGGCTTGGGGCCGGCCGGGAACCGGGCCCGCCACCGGTCGAGAATGGCCCGCGTGGAGTCGGCGTCGGCCTGCACGAGGGCCGTGGCGCTCAGCCGGGTGAGCGTACTCACGTCGTAGGAAGCCTTGTCGGTGGCGTAGTCGAGGCCGAAGGCCGCGTAGTCCGACTGGATGACCTGGTACCGGACCAGCAGGTTGAGGGCCAGCAGCAGGCCCACCAGCGCCGTGCCCGCCCAGCGGCGCAGCCAGAAGTTCATGGCCCCGGCAAACAGGACGCCCAGCGTAAACAGCAGCAGGATGCTGGCCCCGGCCGGCACCTGGAAGCCGGGCCGGTCGCTGTAAATGCCCAGGCCGACCACCAGCAGGAACACGAAGCAGGTGATGATGAAGGCGTTCTGGTGGTTTTGCCGCAGCACTTGCAGGGCGGCCCCCAGGTCGAAGAGTTGCCCCTTGGCCTTGCGGATGCCCAGCCGGGAGGTGAGGAAATAATCCACGCGGATGCGGCTGTTGCGGACCTGCTCCACCTTGCGCATGACGTTGACGCGGGTGATCTTGCGCCGGCGGAACGGGGCGTGCACGCTGCCGGCCAGCACTTTGAAAATGTCCTGGTTGGTGCTGGTGAAGTACAACGCCATCAGGGCCACCATCAGGGCGCAGCCCAGCGCCAGCCCCAGCGACTGCCACAGGACGGGGCTCACGTTTTCCATCTCGTTTTCGAGCTGCGAACGGACGAAGCAGACCAGGTACGTGACCAGGAAGGCCAGCGGGATGGGGCTGTTGTTGAGGCAGAACTTGGTGAACGGGTCTTTTTCGTTGCCCAGGAAGCTGAAGCGGTGGGCGTCGAGGATGTAACAGGTGATGTGGAAGGCCATTACCAGGCCGCCCAGGGCCACGCCCATGATGAACAAGCCGGCAAAACTCACCTGGTGGTTGTACTCGGGGTCGGTAAACAGGTACGGAATGCCGAAGATGCGGCCGTAGCCCCCCGCCACGCAGCCGAACAGAACCAACCAGCACAGGAGCAGCCACTGGTTCTTTTTGACGTGCAATACCAGCAGTTGCACCGGGAAAGAATACCAGAATCGGGCAAGCATAGGGAGAAAGGAAATAGCAGTAAATGTTGCTAAAAAGACAGAGCAAAGCCTTTGCCATTTTTGCCAAACCTCACATCCGCCAGAAGAAACGTTAAATTATCGGGTTACCCTCGCACAAACCTTCAAAAAAATTTTAAATGATGGATTTTGAATTTTAAATTATTAACCGTTACGTTCAAAATTCAAAATCCATAATTCAAAATCATCCTCCATGCCCAACCGCTTCCCGCTGCTGCTGTGGCTCCTGGCCGGGTGCCTGCCGGCCCTGGCCCAGGCTCCCGGCGACAAGGCCCTGCGCATCCACCGCAACGCCCTCACCGTGGACACCCACGCCGACATCCCGACCATCATGGCCGAACAGCCCGGCTACGACATCGGGCAGCGCCACGACGCCCGGGCCACCAATACCAAGATCGACCTGCCCCGCATGGAAGAGGGCGGCATGGACGCCATGTTCTTCGTGGTGTACGTGGGGCAGGGGCCGCGCACCCCGGAGGGCTACGCCCAGGCCAAAGCGGAAGCCGCCAAACTCTTCGACCTGATCCACGCCATTCCCAAAAAGTACCCCGCCCAGGCCGAACTGGCGACCACGCCTGACGACGCGTACCGGATCGCCAAAGCCGGCAAACGGGCCCTCTTCATCGGCATCGAGAACGGCTGGCCGGTGGGCAAAGACCTGTCGCTGCTGGAGACGTACTACGACCTGGGCACCCGCTACATTACGCTGACGCACTTTCTCAACAACGACATCTGCGATTCGGCCACCGACCCGGCCGGGCCCGAGCACAACGGCCTGAGCCCGTTCGGCGAACAGGTGGTGGCAGAAATGAACCGCCTGGGCATCATGGTGGACGTGTCGCACACCTCCGACTCCACGTTTTACGACGTGCTGCGGCTTTCGAAGGCGCCGGTCATCGCCTCGCATTCTTCGGTGCGGGCCCGCTGCGACCACCCCCGCAACATGAGCGACGACATGCTCCGGGCCCTGGCCCGCAACGGCGGCGTGATCCAGATGAACATGGTGAGCGACTACCTGCGGCTCAACAAACCCAAGGTGGCGGCCATGCAGGCCCTGCTGGCCCGGTACCGCAACGCCGCCTCCCCCGACGACAAGCGGGGCCTGGAGAAGGAGATGGAAGCCCTCAACGCGCAATTTCCGCAGGAAGAAGGCACGCTGGAAGACGTAGTGGACCACATCGACCACGTGGTGAAGGTGGCCGGCATCGACCACGTGGGCATCGGTGCCGACCTCGACGGCGGCGGGGGCGTAAAGGGCATGTTCGACGTGAGCGAAATGGGCAACGTGACCCGGGAACTGCTCAAACGGGGCTACCCGGCCCGCGACATCGAAAAAATCTGGAGCGGCAACCTCTTCCGGGTGATGCGGGCGGTGCAAAAAGCAGCCGCGGCGGTGCGCTGATTTTAATGGTACACTGATTTATTAGGATGATTATGATCAGGACTAATTGAAAAAGGATTTCAGGAGAAGATCATAACAAATCATAATCATCATAACCAATCAGCGTACCATTATACCGTACATGCCATCATTTTCAGAATAATCTATTGCATATTTCCTTTCCGGCGTTGCTTTTGCCTGGCTGTGTCCTTACCTTTATAGCTCCTCACGCGTACAAACCCGCCCACCGTATGTCCTCCTCCGTTACCCGCCGCTACTGGCTTAAATCGGGCGCTGCCCTGGCCGCCGGCGCCGCCTTAGGTATCCCCTCCTTCCGCGCCTTTGCCGGTGATGCCGCCGCCCGCCGGCAGTTGCTGTCGCGGCACTACGAAGCCCAACTGCTGGCCGACGCCCCGCCCCTGAAGGCCCGCCTGTTTGCCAACGAAAACCCGTTCGGCCCCTCCGAGAAAGCCAAGCGTGCCATTGTTGATTCGCTCCAGGACTGCTACCGGTACCCGTTTGCGGCGATGCGGCAACTGGTGAGCCTGATTGCCAGGACGGAAGGCGTCAAGGAAGAGAACATCCTGCTGGGCGCCGGCTCGTCGGAACTGCTGCTGGCCGCCGCCGTGCACTACACGCTGGGCGCCAAAGGCGGACGCATGCTGTCGGCCGACCCGTCGTACACCTGGCTCATGGAGGCGGCCGAGGGCCTGGGCGCCGGCTGGGACAAGGTGCCCCTCACCAAAGACTACGCCCACGACCTCGACGCGATGGAAAAGCGGGTGACCGACAAAACCAGCCTGGTGTACCTGTGCAACCCCAACAACCCCACCGGCACGGTCGTAAACCCCGAACGGCTCAAGTCCTTCTGCGAGGCCGTCTCCCGCAAAAAGCCCGTGTTCGTGGACGAGGCGTACATTGACTACACCGACGACCCCGCCCGGCACTCGGTGGTGGAGTGCGTACGGAAGGGGCAGAACGTGATGGTGGCCCGGACCTTCTCCAAACTGCACGCCTTTGCCGGCCTGCGCGTGGGCTACCTGGTGGCCCAGCCCGCCACGATCAAGGAACTGGAAAAGTACTGTTCGGGGGGTTGGGATACGTCGGCCCCTTCGATGGCCGGGGCCATGGCCAGCCTGCAGGACGCGGATTTCCGCACCTACGCCCGGGCCAAAAACGCCGAATCGAAGGAACTGCTCTGCAAAACGCTGAAGGACGAAGGGTACGAGTACGTGCCGTCGCACGCCAACTTCGTGCTGTTTCCGCTGAAAATGAACGGGAAGAAGTTTACCGAAGAGATGACCAAGCGCGGCGTGGGTGTACGCTACTGGGAGTTCAACAACGCGCAGTGGTGCCGCGTAAGCATGGGCACGGCCGAGCAGATGGGGTACTTTGCCGAAGCGTTTAGGCAGTTGAGCTGACGATTTGCCGCCGGCGGAAAGGCTCTGTTTCCGTAAGGAACCAAAGCCTCCCCGTTGTTGGCGTCAAGGCACCCGGGCTATACCGAGCTTTGCAGGTACAACTGAGACATGTCAAAGTTGTCCTTCATCTGCACGTAAGCCACCTGTGGTCTGATTACAGCGCCGAACTTACGCTTTTCTACGGAAGCAGTAATGCCAAAGTCTATTTTCTCACTCTTCAATTCAATAGCCCGGGCGATGATCCGGAACACACTCTGCTTATACACTTTGGCAATCTCCTGGTAGTCGTAGTCCAGGCCGATAAGCATGGGATTGTAGTTTGCATTCCGGTAGGCGAACGAGACGCCCACCGGCTTATGCTTGCCCAGGGAATCGTACTGCGGCTTCAGCGTAAGGGCCAGTACGTCCCACTGCGGGGAACGAAGGATGTTTTCAAAAAACTTTTTGGGCAGTTTGAAGGTATTGAATTTTCGCCGAAAGTATACGTTTTCATACAATCCGTACAGTTGATCGACTTCAACCGGCGAAGCGTTCTCAACCCGTTTTACATCAAACCATTCCGACTTCTCCACGGCGTCCCGTTTGACGTGCCAGCGTTTCTTTTTGTTCAAATCGGACAAGTAGGCCGCAAAAGAGGCATACGGAGGATTGTGAATTACGTGAGAGTCGGGCAAATCCACTTTTACGAAACCCTGGCCCACGAAAAAATCCCTCAATTGCAGGTCGTCCGGTGCAAAATCGCGCAGGTGGATGGCGTTCACCTGTTCCTTGTCCTGTTCGGCCCACACGGCATCGAGCAGCAGCATCAAGGCGTTACGCCAGTAAGGGTTTGATTGGTCCAGGTACAAGTGCTGGCCTTCCGTAATGATGGACCCCATCATGAGCGAACGGGTAGTCAGGTAATAGAAGTCTTCCTGGCGTTGTTCTTCAATTTTGCGCGATACAGCCGCTGAAGCCAGCATGTCATTTTTGATCAGCACCGAGGTAAAAAACGTGGCCAGTACGGGTTTTCCGGCCGGGTCGGTGATGAGGTAGTAATGAAAGCCCCAGTTTTCCTCCGGCCGGTCGTTGTCCCGGAAGCTGTCTTCCATCAGTGCGAGACTATCCCAGTCAAAGGCGCCCCTGTTGCCCAGCAAGCTGTTCCAAAGGGACTTGTTAACGTCGAGTATGGTGGTTTTGTGGTGCAGGTGAAAGTTGGGCCGCCGGAGTACCAGGCTTTCGGTGGTTTTTTGCTGCAACGCCTGGTGGTCGTGCTCACTGAACCGGTACACCGAGCGGAAAGCCCGTTGAATGTCATCCACCGTGCGGCCCTCTTCCCGGAGGGCTCTGGGCAAGTGGTACGCCAGCCGTTCAACGAGGCGGTCGATGTCGGCAAACGTATGGTGCAGGGTGAGCGTAAAGCGGATGCCGGTACAGGTTTCCGGGACGGCCGGGAAAATCCCCAGGTTCACAAACACCCCGTCGTGTATCATCCGCCGCACCATGTTATAGCCCACGCGGGTGAGTCCCAGGCCGATGAAAAAAATGGGGCTGGCCGAAGGCATGATGACCGGCAGGCCGTACGCTTCCAGTTGCCGGTTGCAGTACGCTACCAGGGCGGCCAGGCCTTCCTGCCGCTGGCCGATTTCGTCGGACAAGTGAATGCGGGCCGAAGCAATGGAAGCACCTACCAGGGCCGGCTGCTGGGGGCCCGAATAGGTGAATGATCCACCCCAGGTCTTTACGCGGTGGTACAACTCGGGGTCAGGAATGATGAAGGCACCGCCGGCAGAAGCAAAACCTTTTGAAAGCGAGGTAGCCATGATTATCTTCCGGTGCAGGGGAACCTGGCTTAACGTATAGCCGGCGCCGTGCGTCCCGGCCCAGCTCATCCCGTGCGCGTCGTCGATGTACAGGTGCAGTTGGCTATATTCATCCATCAGCTCGTACAACGCGCGGAGGGGGGCCAAATCCCCGTACATGGAATAAACGCCATCCAGGCAATACCAGATCTTTTGGTGCTTCGGCGCCAGTTCGGCAATTTTCTTTTCCAGTTCACTCAGGTTGCTGTGCCGTACCAGGACGGTGGGGATGCTCCTTACCTGGAGCTTGGAGGTAACGTCTTGCATGGAAACGTGGGCCTGGTGATCCAGGATGACGGCGTCAGAATCTTCGATCACGATGGGCATTACTGCGTGGTGCCCCTGCGAAGTAGTGGAAGCCACCAGGGCCGGGGTGCCGAATACCTGCGCCAGCAATTCTTCCAGTTCCTGATAAAGCCCGAACTGGACGTAGGTACGGGAAGAAGAGAACTGGGTGCCGTACCGCCGGATGGCCTCAATGGCCGCTTCGCGCAGGCGATTGTCCATTTCAAGCCCCAGGTAGCCGCAGGAGCCAAAGTGCAGCAGTTCCTTCCCCTTAATTGTGATGCGTTTGCCGTTCAGCGCTTCGTCTTCGGTAGTCAGGTGCACGACCCCCAGGTCGCGGGCTACGGTTATCGTGTCATTTATGCTCTGGATCAGGAGTTGGTATTGGTGTTTTTTTCCCATATTAATTTCAATTTTAAATTGGAATGATATAATTTAGAATCCCATTGATTACATATTTTTACAAAAGACTCCAACTGGCGCCTACTATGAATACTGAATACTTCTTGAACATGCACTGGAAGATGTGGATTGAAGACGGTGTCTTACGGGGCAAAGTATTTGCCGATAATCTCACCTTGGAAATGGTCCAAACGGGCGTGAGAGAACGAGTAAGACTGTGCGGTGGGACGGCTTTTCCAGTCCTTTCTGATATTCGGAAAATAAAGCACGTTGATAAAGAAGCAAGGGCATATCTGGCCAAACCGGAGGGTACAGTCTTCATAAGAGCTGGCGCTTTTTTGGTAAACAACCAATTGCAGAAGATCTTGGGAAACTTTTTTATTCTGATTGACAAACCCGAAATTCCCACCAGGCTGTTTACCGATGAGGCAGAAGCACTGGCCTGGTTGCAGCAGTTCAAAAACATCCGCTCAACCGCATAGCCGCTACCCGGCATCTGCTCCGGTAGTACGTTCCGCCTACCCATCGGTCTTGTTCCCTCCCAACAAGCGTATCCACCCACTACGTTCATCCCTGTCAGTCGCTGCCGTGTATTTTGGGAACAAAAATATTAAATAAATAATATAATTAATGAATTAGATTCGGACAATGTGCTGCTTTTTCGGTTATGCGCAAACGCAGGCCGGAAAAACAAGTCATGGGTTCTCACTTCGCTTCACGATAGGTGGTGTGGTGTAACCTTGCCGGGTACGGGTAGGGGTTGGCCCGATAAAGAAATTTTATCGGGTAGATCTGCGGATAGCGACAGTACTTGCCCGGGATAGCCCTCCTGATGAGCGGTAAAAGCACCTTTTCATTCATCACCCAGAACCCGCAGCCTGGCCTCCAGCACGGCAATCCTTTCCCGTTGTGCTTCGTTTTCGCGGGCCAGCGCAATACTCAGTTCGACAAGCTGTTGGGTGTTTTCCAGCTCGCCGTTCTCGTAGTTTTCCAACTCCAGGTAGTACTTACCGTCTATTTTCACCAGGCCCGCCACCAAGGGTTGAGGCTGCTGATTCCCTTCCGTATGTAGTAGCATTGTCGCGATTGGGGTTTGCTGTGAATAACTGTTCAACTTATTTTTTGTTTCCGAAAGTTCCGGCTGGGTGAGGGGCGGCTGGTTCTTAATGACTTACCGGGCCTTGGAACGGAAAATAGTGGTTTGGCGGCTTGGAAAGTTACTTAAAATGGGCTCGGAAAAAAAGGAACGCGAAATATTCGCTGATTAGTAAATTATTATAATATATTGTTATACAGGCACTTACCTTTTAACACCTGACCACGCAAGCGGGGGCAGCCATTCCGGATAAACAATAGTGCCCCGGGCAGGCCCGTCCCCTTCCGCCGGCCGGTGGAATCGCCGTCAGATGGTGCCTTCACGCCGCTGTCCCGGAACGGGCGGCCGTTAACGGGCCGGGATTCACTGCCCGCCGCCAGCAATGCAGTACCTCTCGGGGAGCCGTCCGAAACCATGCCAACGTTAGTAACTCCTCAACCGCCATTTGTAATGAGGATACCCGGCGGGGGCCATTTTTCCATTGTCCGGTTCCGGACGTTTGCGTGCACGAACGAACGGCTGCCGGCCGGGAAACTGCGCGTAGCTGCCACTGGGAGGGGTTTTGGGGAAGTGGCACATTTGTTGGCGCCCTGGCTGCGATACATCCCAAAACTTATGCACGCCATCAGCTACCTGTTCGTCCTGCTGACCTTACTGTTCGTTCAACTGCCCGCCGGGCACGATGCCACCCCGGGCCGTGACCCCCACCTAAAACCCCCCTACGTGTGTACGCCCTGCGGCAACGACTGCGACGCGGAGGTGTACGAAAAGCCCGGCAACTGCCGGCACTGCGGCATGGCCCTGGTTGAGAAAGACAAGGTGGCCTTCACCAACGTCTCCCCGGATGAACTGTGCGGCCTCGTAAGCCGCAACAAAGACCTCGTGCTGCTCGACGTACGCACCCGCCAGGAGTACAACGGGCAGGACCACGGCCGCTACGGACACCTCAAAAACGCCATCAACATTCCCATCGGCGAACTCGAGCGGCGCATCGGCGAACTGAACGCGTACAAGGACCGTGAAATCGTGGTGTACTGCTCGCACAGCCAGCGCAGCCCCCGGGCCAGCCAGCTGCTTGCCGGCAAGGGCTTCAAACGCGTCAAAAACATGTCGGGCGGCCTCTCCACCTGGCACGCATCCGTGCAGGACGCCGGTTGCCGCACGGGTTTGCTGGTAAAGCAACCTTAACCACCAACCGGAGCTTCCTCACGCCATGATTCGGAACTACCTCACCATTGCCCTTCGTAACCTGTTGCGGCAGAAATTGTATTCCCTGATTGCCGTATTTGGCCTTGCCATCGGCATTTCGGGTTGCCTGCTCATCAGCCTGTACGTGGCCGACGAACTGAGCTACGACCAATACCACGAGCAGGCCAACCGGGTGTACCGGGTAGTCCTGCAGGAATCGGCAGCCAAAGGCGTTGCCCTCTCTTCGGCACCCTTCGGCCCGGCCCTGGAGCAGGAATACCCCGAGGTGCAGCAGGCCGTACGGATCAATACGGAGGGCGGGGGCCCCATTCGCTACGGCGACCGGCAACTGGTGGCCAACGACATCTTTTTCGCGGACCCGGCTGTTTTTGACCTCTTCTCCTACCGTTTCATTGCAGGCGACCCCAAGGCGGCGCTCACGCAGCCCAATACCATCGTGCTCACGCGCACGCTGGCCGAAAAACTCTTCCCCAGTCCCGCGGCGGCATTGGGAAAAACCGTGCTTTTTGCCAATAACTTCCCCGGTACGGTGGCCGGCGTCATGGAAGACGTGCCCCACCACTCCCACCTGCGTTTCAGTGGCTTACGGGCTTTTCCGGCCGCGTTCACGGACGGCTGGTGGAGCCTGGAACTGTACACCTACCTGCTGCTGCCCGAAGGCTACGACGCCCGCCGGCTGGAAGCCAAACTGCCGCAGTTTTACCGGAAATACCTGGCCCGGGAACACGAAAACGCGAAGTTTCAACTCAAACTCCAGCCGGTTGCGTCCATTCACCTGCACTCCCACCTGGACCATGAGTTAAGCGCCAACGGAGACATCGCCTCCGTCTACACTTTTGCGGCAATTGCCGCGTTGGTGCTGCTCATTGCCTGCATCAACTACGTAAACCTGGTAACGGCCCGCTCGGCCCGCCGGGCCCGGGAAGTAGGCATCCGCAAAGTCGTCGGTTCGGGTCGCGGCCAACTGGTCGGGCAGTTCCTGATGGAGTCTTCGCTGGTGGTGGGCATTGCCCTGGTGCTGGCCATCGGAATCGCGCAGCTGTGGCTGCCGCAGTTCAACGCGTTTACCGGGAAGGCGGTCTCGCTCCATACCTTGACGAAGGGGTATTACCTGGCCGGCTTGT
This sequence comes from uncultured Sphingobacteriales bacterium, assembly GCA_963844325.1. Taxonomy (GTDB): domain Bacteria; phylum Bacteroidota; class Bacteroidia; order Cytophagales; family 172606-1; genus CADCTQ01. Next base: position 7,562,219 of record CAWJNV010000002.1, on the reverse strand, counting down.
GCGGGGGTGCCGTAGCGTTGGGATTACTCAGCGGGTTTTACCCGGCCGTGTACCTGTCCCGGTTCAAGCCGGTTGTCGTACTGAAAGGCGCTATCGGGCACGGGCGGACCGGCCTGTTTTTCCGGCAGGCGCTGGTGGTGTTTCAGTTTGCCGTTTCGCTGGCGATGATCTTCAGTACCCTGGTGGTCTACCGGCAACTGCAATACATGAACAAACGGGATTTAGGCTTCCGGAAAGAACAAGTGCTCTCCCTGCACATCAACGACCGGGCCGCCCGCCTGAAGGTGCCCGTGATCCGGCAACAGTTGCTCAAAAACCCGGGCGTGCTGGGCGTGGCTGCCGCCAGCAACCCGATCGGCAACAATAACATTGCGGCCGCGGGCTTTTATTTCGAAGAAGACGGCAAAATGCCCGATGCCACCCGGGAAGCCCAGCGGTTTATGGTGGATCATGAGTTTCTGACTACGATGGGCGTCACGCTGCTGCAAGGGCGCAACTTCTCTCCCGCCATGCGGAGCGACTCGGCCGGGGCGGTACTGGTCAACGAAACGCTGGTGAAACGGCTGGGCTGGCAAAAGCCCCTGGGCAAACGCGTGGCGTACTACATTGACAACGAGGGGCGCACGGCCGAAGCAAAAGTGATCGGCGTGATCAAGGATTTTCACATTTATTCCCTTCAGCACCAGATCGAACCGCTGGTGCTCCGCCTGGCGCCGCCCGCCGAACGGGATAATCTGTACATCCGCATCCGGCCGGGGCATACCCAGGCAACCCTGGCTTACATCCGGCAAACCTACCGGCAATTTGACCCGGACCCGCTCTACGAAGCCAGCTTCCTGGACCAGAATTTCGCCAAACAATACGAGGCCGAAGAACGGAGGGGGCAGGTGTTCCTGGTGTTTGCCTTATTTGCGATTGGCATTGCCTGCCTGGGTTTGTTCGGGCTGGCCGCCTTTACCGCCGAGCAGCGCACCAAAGAGATCGGCATCCGCAAAGTACTGGGGGCCAGCGTCGCCGGAATCGTTGCCATGCTCTCCAAAAACTTCATCAAACTGGTGGTTATTGCCTTTGGTATTGCTGCCCCCCCGGCCTGGTATGCCATGCACCAATGGTTGCGTAACTTTGCCTATAAGATCGACCTGGAGTGGTGGCTCATTGGCCTGGCCGGCGGACTGACCCTGCTGGTGGCGTTTGCCACGGTGAGTTACCAGAGCCTGAAAGCGGCCCTGACCAACCCGGTTGATTCCCTCCGTTCGGAATAAATAAGTACGCAGACATTAGATTTTAGATGAATTGACAAGGAAGGTTGTATGGCTGTATGGTTGATTGTTGGGCTTACGCACGTCTACTTACAATCTGACTGCCAACCATATAGCCATTCAGCCATACAACCATACCGCCATACAACCTTCCTTGTCAATTCATTTAGATATCAGACGTGAGACAAAATGCTGATATTCAGCAATTTTATTGCCTGTCATCTTATGTTTCATTCTGTATTCCTACTTACTCATTCGTTGTTGGTTGTTCGTTATTCATTGTTCGTACTTTCCTGTTTGATTATTCCCGGAACGCCGTGCAACCTTTGGGCCCGGCCCGGCATCTCTTCGTCACATTGCGTCTAACCCTTACGCCCATGAAAAAAGTATTGTTCCTGTGTATGCTCCTCCTGCCGGCCCTGGCCCGGGCCCAGGCCACCGTTGATGCCAAAGAGATCGTCGGCAAGATCAACCGGGGCGAAGCCGTCAGCTACCGCAACGCGACCATCACCGGCCCCCTCGACCTGACCCAACTCGACAACCGGAAACTGCGCGAGGAGCCCGGCAAGTGGGAGGATTCGAAAACGTACGTAAGCACCGTGAAAGCCCCCGTGTCGTTCACCAACTGCACCTTCGCGGGCGACGTGCTGGCCTACTACCACCTGGAAGACGAACAGGAAACCCATACGGCCGACTTCGACGAGGGAGTGGTCTTCGAAAGCTGCACGTTCAAGGGCAAAAGCGCCTTCAAGTACAGCCGGTTCGCCCGGGGCGCCTCCTTTGCCGGCAGCCGCTTCGGCGAGGAAGTCTCCTTCAAGTACAGCCACTTTGCCAACAGCCCCAACTTCAGCAAAACCCGGTTCGACGACGTGGCCGACTTCAAGTACACCCACTTCCGGGAAGAAGCCAATTTCAGCGACGCCGGCTTCGGGGGCGAAGCCGTGTTCAAATACACCGCGTTCCCCGCCCGCAGCAGCTTCCGCAACGTCGTGTTCTCCCGCCACGCCGACTTCAAGTACGCCAAGTTCTCCGAACCCGTTGACCTGTCGGGCGTCGATTTCCGGGGCAGCGAAGACTTCAAATACACCCGGGTGGGCGGCAAATCCATGGCGTCCTACCTGCTTGCGAACAGAAAATAAAAATAGGAGACCGGAGACCGGAGGAAGGGAGACGGGAGGAGGCGTGCCCATGCAACGCGAAGGAGGACTGGCAACGCGAACCAGTTGGGGCAAAAGCAGGAAAGGAGAAAGGGTTTTGACTGATGCGCGGATTCTTCCCGCCTCCCTTTTTCCCTTTCTCCTTTTCCGTCACCCACCGGTACCGAAGCCCCGCGAAAGCCTCCCGATCCTCCTCCGGCCTCCCTTCCTCCGGTCTCCGGTCTCCTTTTTCGGACCCTTATGCTTTACAACTACCTCCTCATCGCCCTGCGGGGCTTGCGGAAAAGCAAAGCTTTTTCCCTCATCAACCTGCTGGGCCTCGCCGTGGGCATGGCCACCAGCATCCTCATCCTGCTCTGGGTGCAGGACGAGCTGAGCTTCGACAACTTTCACCCGCAGGGCGACTACGTGTACCGGGTGGTGGCCGAGGGCCAAACGGGCAACGAGGTGGTGGCGTACGCGACCACGCCCGCCCCGCTGGCCGCCGTCCTGAAGGGCGAGATCCCCGAAATCCGTGACGTGGTGCGCCTGTACGGGGGCGGGCAGATGCTGCTCACGTACCGCGACAAGAACTTCGACGAAACCGGGGTCATCTACGCCGACCCGGCCCTGCTCCGCGTGTTCGGCTTTCCGCTGGTGAAGGGCAACCCCGGCACGGCCCTCCGCGACCGGCATTCGATCGTGCTCACCGAGACGCTGGCCGGCAAGTACTTCCCGGGCGAAGACCCCGTGGGCAAACGCATCCGCGTCAACAACGGGCAGGACTTCACCGTGACGGGCGTCATGCGCGACGTGCCGGCCAACTCGCACCTGCGGTTCAGCTTCGTGGTCCCGTTTGACCTCATGAAGGAGAACAACTCCGGCCTGGACAACAACTGGGAGGATTACAACTACCTGACCTACGTGCAACTGCACCCCGACGCCCCGGCGGCCGGGGTGGACGGCAAACTCGCCGCCCTGTTCAAGCGGCGCAACCCCGACGCGCAGGGCCGGTTCTACCTCGAACCGATGCGGCGCATCTACCTGTACTCCAAGGTGCCGGGGGATAACGCCCGGCACGGCGACGCCCAGTCGGTGTACATCTTTTCGGCCGTGGCCGTGTTCATCCTGCTCATTGCCTGCATCAACTACATGAACCTGGCCACGGCCCGGTCGGCCCGGCGGGCCAAGGAGGTAGGGCTGCGCAAGGTGGCCGGCGCCCACCGCGGCCAGCTGATCGGCCAGTTCCTGGGCGAATCGGTGCTGCTGTCGTGCCTGGCCCTGGGCGGGGCCCTGGTGCTGGTGTGGGCCCTGCTGCCGGTCTACAGCGACGTTACCGAGAAGCAGCTTTCCCTGGACATGCTGCTGGGCAAAACCCTGCTGGGGCTGCTCGCCATTGCCGTGTGCACGGGACTCGTCGCCGGCAGCTACCCGGCGCTGATGCTGTCGGCATTCCAGCCGGTGCAGGTGCTCAAGGGCTCCCTGGCCGCGGGCCGGGGCGGGGCCGCGTTCCGGCGGGGCCTGGTGGTGGTGCAGTTTACGCTTTCCATCCTGCTCATCATCAGCACCATCGTGATCTACCGGCAGCTACAGTACGTGCAGGGCAAGTCCCTGGGCTTCGAGAAGGAAAACATCCTCTCGTTCGCCCTGCGCGGCGACCTGGACGCCCGCTACGAGACCGTGCGGGGCGAACTGCTGCGGCAGCCCGGCGTGGCGGCCGTTACCTCCGCCAGCCAGGACCTGACCAACGTGAGCAGTTCCACCAGTGGCGGCGATTGGGAAGGCAAGCCCGCCAAAACCCGCCTTATTCTCAACCAGGTCAGCGTGGACCGCGACTTTACCGAAGCCTTCAACCTGCGCATGGCCGCGGGCCGGGGCTTCTCGCGGCAGTACGCCACCGATTCGGCCGCCTTCATCCTCAACGAGGAGGCCGTCCGGCAGATGGGGCTCCAGTCGCCGGTGGGCAAGCGGTTCTCGGCGCACGACGTAACGGGCACCATCGTGGGCGTAGCCAAAGACTTTCACTTCAAATCGCTGCACGAGCCCATCGAGCCGATGGTGTTGTTCGTGTCGCCCAACTGGCGCAGCCGGATCTACGTGAAGAGCAAGCCGGGGTACGCGGCGGAGGCGGTGGCGGCCTGCGAACGGGTGTGGAAAGCTTTTAACCCGTCGTACCCTTTCTCCTACCGCTTCCTCGACGAGAACTTCGACCGCATGTACCGGGCCGAGCAGCGCACGGGCCAACTGTTCCGCTACTTTGCCGGCATTGCCATCTTCATTGCCTGCCTGGGCCTGTTCGGGCTGGCCGCCTACACGGCCGAGCAACGCGTCCGGGAAATCGGCATCCGCAAGGTGCTGGGGGCGTCGGTAAGCAGCCTGGTGACGCTGCTCTCGCGGGAATTCGTGGTCCTGGTGGTCATCTCCTTCGGGCTGGCCGTGCCGCTGGGCTGGTACCTGATGAACGGCTGGCTCTCGGGTTTCGCCTACCGCATTGGCCTGAGCTGGTGGATTTTCGCCCTGGCCGGCGGCCTCGCCGGGGTCATTGCCCTGCTCACCGTCAGCTTCCAGTCGGTCAAAGCCGCGCTGGCCAATCCGGTGAAGTCGCTGCGATCAGAATAAATGTCAGGATCGGGATTTACGGGATCAGGGGATGAACAGGATCAGGGATCGGATTTACGGGATGAGCAGGAGTGGGGGAGGAGCGGGATGAGGGAAGACAGGTGTTTTTTTCGGTGCGGCCCCCGCGGGGCCGCACTTTTTTTTGGTGCAGGGCCGCACCGGCGCGAGGACCGGTGGATCATATTTGGTTTTCGCAAAAGTGCGATACTCTTTTTGATGGATAAAGTAACGTCTTAGTGAAAAAAAATGTGAACAAACCGGCGGAAGGCGCGTTACTTAGACCATTCCTTCGCTACATTAGCAACCACACCAAACCCCTCTCGCCTGGCAACACCCCTACCACCCCCCGCGCCCCGGCCTTAACCACTGGCCCGGCCCCAACCCCCGCGTTTTTTCCGCCGTCCGCTTCCCGGTACGGACGCGTTGCCTGCCCCCCGGCCCGGCACGTTCCGGTCATGCGTATCGAATCACCACTTATTCAACCCGACAATCATTTTTATGAAGCACATCGACATTCGCCGGTACATTGCCGGCGCGTTACTGGCTGCTGCGGCCCTCCTTACGCCCTCCGGCGTCTACGCCCAACAGGGGCCCCGGCTCAAGCTCAGCCCGGGACTGACCGGGGAGAACCCGTATCCCAAGCTGGTGCGCGACCTGGTGCGGCTGGACCGGGAATACAAGGCTTACGAAAGCCAGAAAAACGCCCGGCAAGGCCCTTTCACGCCGCCCAACCGCCTGTTTCAAATCCGGGAGGGCAAGTACGTAGTGATTGACGCGGTAGCCGCCAAGGACGCCTCGGCCCTCAAGAATGACCTGGACGCCCTCGGGGCGAAGCGGATCGAGTCGTACGGACGGGTCGTTTCGTGCCTGGTGCCCCTGAACCGGATCAGCCAGTTGCAGAACCTGCGCAGCCTGCGCTCTGCCCGCCCGGCCTACGCCGCCAACAACGTAGGGCTGGTCACCAGCCAGGGCGACAGTGCGCAACGCTCCAACCTGGCCCGGCTGAAGTTTGACCTCAATGGCAAGGGCATCAAAGTGGGCGCCCTCTCCGACAGTTACAACCAACTCATCGGCGAACGCGGCAGTGTGATTACCGGTGACTTACCGGGGCCGGAAAACCCCAACGGCTACAAGAAGCCCGTGCAGGTGCTCGAAGACATTGAGCCCTCCGAACAGACCACCATCGACGAAGGGCGGGCCATGCTCGAAATTATTCACGACGTAGTACCGGCGGCCGAACTGGCATTCCACACGGCCTTCCAGGGACAAGCCGGTTTTGCCAACGGCATCATCGCCCTCAAAGACTCGGGCTGCAACGTGATCGTGGACGACGTGTTCTACTACGGCGAGCCGTACTTCCAGGAGGGCATCATTGCCCAGGCCGTCAACCAGGTGGCCAAGGAAGGCGTGGCTTACTTTTCGTCGGCCGGCAACCAGGCGCGGGATTCCTACCAGAAGGCGTTTGACCCCAGCGGCGAGAGATACGTCAGCGGCGAGGCGCACAACTTCGCGTCCGGCGACCAGTTCCTGCGGTTCTTCGTCCCCTCCGGCGGCGAAGCCATCATTGTCCTGCAATGGTCCGATCCCTTCTTTTCGGTGAGCGGCAAGGGGGCCAGCACCGACCTCAACCTGTACCTGGTGAATGATGCACGGACCCAGGTGCTGGATGCGTCCGACTTTCCGAACCTGGGCGAAGATCCCTTCGAAGGGTTCGTGGTCACCAACAACGGTCCGGGCACCTACTACAACCTGCTGATCGAGAACGAGAGCGGCCCCAACCCGGAAATCATCAAAGTGATCGGGTACGGCAGTTTCACCCCGGTTGAGCACTGGACCAACAGCAGCACCGTGGTGGGCCACCCCAACGCGGCCGGCGCCATTGCGGTAGGTGCGGCGCGTTACGACCAGACGCCCGCTTTCGGCGTGGATACCACCCGGCTGGAGCCCTTTTCTTCCGCCGGCGGCACGCCCATCCTGTTCGACGAGAATGGCAATAAGATTTCGGCCGTGGTGCGCCGTAAGCCCGAAATCACCGGTCCCGACGGCGTGAATACCACCTTTTTCATTCCGCGCATCGACCTGGAAGGCGACGGGTTCCCCAACTTCTTCGGTACGTCGGCCTCCGCGCCGCACGCCGCCGCCGTAGCTGCCCTTATGCTGGAAGCCAACAAGGCCCTGCAACCCGGCCAGGTGCGCGAAGTGCTCCAGGCCACGGCGCTCGACATGGACGATCCGTATACCAAAGAAACATTTGACGAAGGATTCGACTTCGGTACGGGCTACGGCCTGATCCGCGCCGACTACGCCGTGGAAAGCGTACTGGGCACGCCGCTGGTGCAACGCTTTGTGCTGGTGAACGCCGACAACGGGGAAGACCTGGGCGAAATCCGGGAAGACGATGTGATCAACCTGGCCGATCTGCCCACGCGCAACCTCAACATCCGGGCCGAGACGGCGCCGGCCAAGGTGGGCAGCGTGGTGTTTGACCTCAACGGCAAAAAGACCACCGAGAACGTGGCCCCCTACGCCCTGGCCGGCGACTTTGCCAGCACGCCCATCAAGTACCGCATCCTCACGCCGGCCCTCTCCCCGGGTGACTACGAACTGTCGGCCGTGCCGTACGCCGATGACAAAGGGGAAGGGGAGGCCGGTCTTGCCCTCACCGTCAACTTCCGCGTGGTGGAAAGCGCCGTGACGAGCTTCGTGCTGGTAGACGCCGACACGGGCGAAGACCTGGGTGAGATCGAGGACCAGTCGGTCATTTTCCTGGCCGACCTGCCCACGCGCAACCTCAACATCCGGGCCAACACCAAGCCGGCCAAGGTGGGCAGCGTGGTGTTTGAGTACAACGAGTACCTGAGCCAGTGGCCCGGCCTGCGGGTGGTCGAAAGCCTGCCGCCCTACGCCCTGGCCGGTGACTTCTACTCCGAGCCGGCCAAGTACCGCATCCTGCCCGACTCGCTGGTAGATGAAGGCATCTACTCCCTGCTGGCTACGCCGTACGCAGAGGCGGGCGGCAAAGGTGCGGCCGGTCAGCCGCTGCGGGTACTGTTCCTGCTCTCGGCCGACACGATGCAGGTCGCCACGCCGCCCACGGCAGATGTAGCGGCGGCGAACAAAGCCCAGACGGCCAATGCGCAGCCCGTTCTGCAAGCCGGTCCGGAGACGGCCCGGCGCCTGGGCGTGTACCCCAACCCGACCACCGGCAAGCTGCGGGTGCAAACGGCTAAGGGCGGCACCCTGACGCTCTTCAACGCCAAGGGAGACCGCGTGTACCGCCAGCAGGCCCCCGCGGCTGCGGCCCAGGTAGACCTGTCTACCCTGCCCGACGGCCTGTACCTGCTCCGCGTGGAAGAAGAATCCTCCACCCGCACGATACGCGTGGTGAAACGGGGTGAATAAGGAGACGGCAGAAAAGAAGCGAGGAGCGAGGAGTGAGGAGGAGGATCGGGAAGGAGGCTGAGTAGAAGCTCCGGTAGCGGCCGGTAAAAAGAATGGAAAAGGAAAAAGGGGGGTGGCGTATCTACGGATCATGCCGCTCCCTTTTTTCTTTTTGGTCCGGTGACTTCGTACTTTCATCCCTTCTCCACACCACCCGGGCACGCCTCCTTCTCGCTCCTCGCTTCTCGCTCCTTTTATTTTTCGTAAATGCTTGCTTCGTGCGGGGATATTATTTACGTTTATGAGGAATACTTGCACAAAGGCGTATTCACCAGCCAATGAAGGGGACGTACCTGGGCGAATTTGAAGAAGTCGTGTTGCTGGCCGTGGGCATTCTGCACGAGGGGGCCTACGCCGTGAGCATCACCAGGGAGATCGAGAAGCAGAGCCGGCGGACGGTGCACGTGAGCGCCGTGCACACGGCCTTGTACCGGCTGGAGGAGAAGGGGTTCCTCAAGTCGCGCCTCGGCGAGGCCACCCCGGAGCGGGGCGGCAAACGCAAACGGCTGTACACGATTACCCCGTTCGGGGCCAGGGCTTTGCAGGAGACCATGGAACTGCGCCAGCAGATGTGGGCCCAGGTGCCCAAGATCATCTTCCAGGGAAATTGAAGGAGACCGGATTCCCGGTACTCAATACGCAGTACCCAATACGCACTACTCAATACCCACTACTCCATCCCCATGCAACCACAACCGCCAAGATGGGCCCGGCGTCTGCTGGCCTGGTACTGCAAGCCGCACCTGCTGGAAGAGATTGAAGGGGACCTCCACGAATTGTTCGCCGGGCGGGTGGCGGCGGAAGGCGAAAGGGCGGCCCGGCGGCAGTACGTGTGGGACGTGGTACGCTACCTGCGGCCGTACACGATAAGGCGGCAACCGCGTGAACCATTTACACCCCTCTACACCGATATGCTCCGGAACTACTTCACCATTTCGCTGCGGAACCTGTGGCGGAACCGCCTCTACACGGCCCTCAACGTAACCGGACTCGCCATCGGCATCAGTGCCTGCCTGGTGATCTACCTGATCGTACACTTTGAACTGAGTTTCGACACGTTTCACCCGGGCCACGAACGCATCTACCGGGCGTACACGCAGTTCGAAGGTGCCTTTACGGGAACCAACTCCGGCGTGTCCGGACCGCTGCCGTTCACCCTGCGCGGCGAAGTAACCGGCATTGAAACCGTAGCGGCCATCAACACCCTCTACAATACGGATGTAGTGATACCGGCGGCGCGAAGGGAGCCGCAGGTGTACAAAGAGCAGCGGGACGTCATCCTGGCCGAACCCGAGTACTTTGAGGTATTCAACCGCTACGAGTGGCTGGCCGGTTCCCCCCAAAGTTCCCTGACCGCCCCTTTTCTGGTGGTGCTTACCGAAAGCAAGGCCAAAACGTATTTCGGCGTGCGCCACGCCCGGGCCGCCTTAGGACGTACCCTCCGGTACAGAGATTCGCTGACGGTAACGGTATCGGGCATTGTGAAAGACCTGCCCCAGCCCACCGACCTGTACTTCAACGATTTCATCTCCTTCAGCACGATCCGGCATTCCTGGTTGAAGAACGACGTCGCCCTGGAAGCCTGGAATAACACCAACAGCTCCTACCAGACCTTCGTGAAGCTTCAGCCGGGCGTATCCCCGGGGCGCATCGAAGCGCAACTGCCGGCACTGATCAGCAAGCACTTCAGCTCCGAACAGGTGAAAGACTGGCGCACCTCCTACCGGTTGCAGCCGTTGCGCGACCTTCACTTCAACCCCGAACTGGGTATTTTCGACGGCAGCCGGTCGGCGGCGCACCTGCCCACCCTCCACCTGCTGGGCGGCGTGAGCGGACTGCTGCTGCTGATCGCGGCCATCAACTTCATCAACCTCGTGACGGCACAGGCCCTACGGCGGGCCCGGGAAGTGGGCGTCCGGAAAGTGCTGGGCAGCCGCCGCCGGGAACTGGTGGCGCAGTTCCTGAGTGAAACCCTGCTGGTGACGGCAGTATCCGTTCTCCTGTCGGTGCTGCTGGCTTACTTCTCGCTGCGGTACTTCAGGGAATTCATTCCCGAAGGCGTAGCCCTCGACCTGACCAACCCGTCCACGCTGCTGTTCCTGCTGCTGACGACCGGCGGGGTAAGCCTGCTGGCGGGGCTGTACCCGGCTTTTGTGCTCTCCGCGTTTTCGCCCGTAACGGCCCTCAAAAACGCCGTGTACGCCGCCGGCACATCCCGCGACGCCCTTTTGCGCAAGGGACTCATTGTGTTCCAGTTTTCCTTCGCCCAGGTGCTGATCGTGGGAACGTTCATCATCGGTTCCCAGATCAGCTTTATGCTGGGCAAGGACATGGGATTTGACCGCGACGCCGTGGTGTATTTTTACACGCCCTTCAAGCCCGGGCCCGGGCAAGACCACCGCGCCGTGCTCCGCGAGGAGCTTTCCCGGCTTCCCGGCGTGGCCGCCCTGAGTCTGCACGGTTCGCCGCCCGCCGCCGGTGGGGTGAACACCAGCCTGCTCGAGTACAACAACGGAAAAGAAATCCTCAGGCACAATGTGCACCGCAAGTACGGCGACACGGCGTACATTCACCTGTATGGCATTCCCCTGGTGGCCGGCCGCAACCTGTTGCCCAGCGATACCGCCCGGGAGTACCTCATCAACGAAACCTACGCCCGGCAGCTTGGCTTTGCCCGTCCCGGGGAGGCGGTGGGAAAAATGCTCAATGAGAGGTTTCCCATCGTGGGGGTGGTAAAGGACTTCCACGTGCAGTCGCTGCACAACGCCGTTGAGCCCGTTGCCATTGCCAGCGACACCCGCGACTTCCGCTGCTTCAGCCTCAAACTTGCCTCCCGGGGTGAAGGAGGGGCGCATTTTACGGCCCGCATGGCGGAAGTAAAGGCCATCTGGAACCGGTTCTACCCCGACCAGCCCTTTGCCTTCACCTTCCTCGACGAGTCAATTGCCCGGTTTTACGAGGCCGAGCAGCGGACGGCGAAGCTGATGCGGACGGCCATGGGCATTGCCATCCTGATCTCCTGCCTGGGCCTGTTCGGCCTGGCTACCTACTCGGCCAGCCAGCGTACCAAGGAGATCGGCATCCGCAAGGTGCTCGGCGCTTCGGTGCAGCACCTGGTGGCGCTGCTTTCCCGGGATTTCCTGGTGCTGGTGGCCCTGGCATTTGTGATTGCCGTACCGGTGGCCTGGTACGTGATGAACCAATGGCTTGCCAACTTTTCCTACCGGGTAGGGATGGGCTGGTGGCTCTTTGCCGCGGCCGGGGGCCTGGCCGGCGTCATTGCCCTGCTCACCGTCAGTTTCCAGAGCATCCGGGCGGCGCTGGCAAACCCGGTTGATTCCTTGCGAAACGAGTAAGGATCGGGATTTACCGGATGGAAAGATGAACAGGATTGAAAAAAGAGCCCAGTACTCAATACTCAATACTCAATACTCAATACCCAATACTCAATACTCAATACCCAATACTCAATACCCACTACCCAATACCCGCTACTCCATCCCCATGCAACCACAACCGCCAAGATGGGCCCGGCGTCTGCTGGCCTGGTACTGCAAGCCGCACCTGCTGGAAGAGATTGAAGGGGACCTCCACGAATTGTTCGCCGGGCGGGTAGCGGCGGAAGGCGAAAGGGCGGCCCGGCGGCAGTACGTGTGGGACGTGGTGCGCTACCTGCGGCCGCACACGATAAGGCGGCAACCGCGTGAACCATTTACCCCCCTCCACACCGATATGCTGCGGAACTACTTCATCCTCGCCAGGCGCAACCTCCTCCAGCGGAAGCTGTACACGGGCATCAACCTGGTGGGCCTTTCCACGGGCATTGCGTTCTGCCTGCTGATCTACGCCTTCATCCGCCACGAACATTCGTTCGACCGTTTCCACGCCGACGCCGGCCGCATTTACCGCATCGACTACACCGACCGCGTAAACGTCTCGTTCCAGCGGCGGACCGGCAAATTCCTGGGTTCATTTCAGGCCCTCGGCGGCCTGCGCATGTGCCGGCTCCCCATCCCGCTGGGGCCGGCGCTGGCCGAATCGGTGCCGGAGGTAGAAGCGGTGTTCCGGTTCCGGGAAGGCACGGCCGTATTGGGTGCCGCCCCGGGCGTCACCCGGAAAGAAGAGGTGCTGTTTGCCGACGACAACCTGTTCCGGTTTTTCTCGTTCCGGCTGCGAAGTGGCAACCCCCGCACCGTGCTGGCCGGTCCGCGGAGCGTCGTGCTCACCGCGTCGCTGGCCCGCAAGTACTTCGGTGAAGCAGACCCCGTAGGCAAGCCGCTGACGGTCAACCTCGGCCGGCCGGAAACCTACACCGTGACGGGCGTGGCCGAAGAACCGCCGGGTCACTCCAGCCTCCGGTTCGGCGTGCTGCTGCCCTTCGGGAGCGATCCGCAGTACCGCGCAAACAAGGACGAACGGCTCGATTTCTTCTCCGCCCTTACCCTGGTGAAGGTGCGCGAAGGCGTATCGCCGGCGGCCCTGGGGCAAAAGCTCGACGCCTTTGCCCGCGGTTACTTCGCCTCCAACATCCGGGCGTGGCGTAAAGGCAAGCTGATCGGCTCCCGCGATGCCGGCGTGCAGCTAACCGCCATGCCCCTCCCCGCGGTTCACTTCGACAACGCCGTGATGTGGCCCCGCACGACGAGCCGGCTCTACGGGTACATCCTGGGCTCGGTGGCCGGGCTCATCCTGCTCATTGCCTGCATCAATTACATTTCCCTGGCCCTCACCAACGCCGCCTCCCGCACGCAGGAAGTGGGCCTGCGGAAAGTAATGGGCGCCAGCCGCCGCCAGGTTACCCTCCAGTTGTGGACCGAAACGCAGGTGCTGGTGGGGGTGGCCGTGGGGGCCGGCCTGGCACTGGCCCTGCTGCTGCTGCCCGCCTTCAACGCCTTTGCCGACCGCCAGCTCGTGGTCAACCCCTTCCGGAACCCGGCGTTGCCGGGCGCCCTGCTGGGGCTGGGCCTGCTGGTCGGAACCCTGGCCGGCGGGTACCCGGCACTGCTGCTGGCGGGATTTAACCCGGTAAAAGTGCTCAAGAGCAACCGCACGCACCGGTTCAACCCGGCCCTGTCGCGGGGGCTGGTGGTGGTGCAGTACGCCGTGTGCCTGTTCCTGATCACGGCGGCCCTGGTGATGTACCGCCAGATGCAGTACGTGCTGCGCAAGGACCTGGGCTTCGACCAGGCGCGGGTGCTGGTAGTCGAGAACCCCGAAACGGACCCGGCCCGGCAAAAACGGGTCTGGGAACGCATGCAGCAGTACGCCGCCGGGCGGCCCGAAATTGCGGCGGTGGCGGGCACCAGCGCCTCGTTCGGCAAGGGCAGCATGATCTACTTTTTCACCATCAACGGCCAGAACCGGCCCGTGGACGTGTTCGACGTGGATTACAATTACCTGCCGCTGCTGGGCATTCCGCTGGTGCAGGGCCGCAACTTTTCGCCCCGGCACCCGACCGACTCGGTGCGCAGCGAGGCGGTGATCATCAACGAAACGCTGGCCCGGGAACTGGGCGCCGACGCCCGGGTGGGGGAGGTGTCGCGGCAACTCAAAGCCCGGGTGGTGGGCATTGTAAAAGACTACCACTACGCTTCGCTGGAACTGAAGATCGGGCCGATGCTGCTCTGGCTGAACCCGTCGGCGGCGAGCACCCTGCTGGTAAAGCTGGCCCCGGGGCACGGACCCGGCACGCTGGCGCAACTGGCGCGCGACTGGCGGACGATGGCGGGCGGGCAGCCTTTCAACTACTCCTTCCTCGACGGCGACATTGCCACCCAGTACCGGGAGTACAGCCGCTGGATGAACCTGCTGGGGCTGGCCGCCGGCTTTGCCATCCTGGTGGCCTGCCTGGGGCTGTTCGGCTTGTCGGGCCTCAACGCCGTGAACCGCACCCGCGAGGTGGGCATCCGCAAGGTGCTGGGGGCGTCGGTGGGCCAGGTGCTGCTGCTGCTCAACCGTGACATAGTGCGGCTGGCGGCGGCCTCGTTCGTGCTGGCCGTGCCGGGGGCCTGGTACCTGATGCGCCGCTGGCTCCAGGATTTCGCCTACCGCGTGGAGATCGGCCCGGAGGTGTTCGTGGCGGCGGGGCTGGCGGGCCTGCTCACCGCCCTGCTGGCCGTCAGCTACCACTCCCTCAAGGCGGCACTGGCTAACCCGGTCGATTCGCTGCGGTCGGAGTAGGGATCGGGATTAGAGGATTAACAGAATTAACAGGATGGATCAGGATTTATAGGATGGACCGGGATTCGCGGGATTAAAAGATTACCAGGATGGATCGGGATTAACAAGATTAGAGGATTAACAGGATTTTGGTTGTTGTAATTCTGCTAATCCTCTAAATCCTGATCTAACCTGGTAATCTTTTAATCCCGCGAATCCCGGTCCATCCTGGTAATCTTTTAATTCTGATCCATCCTGATATGCAACCTTGGTCAGCATACAAGCATCTGAGGGGCACACTCCTACATTCCCTCCTGATGCTGAAGAACTATCTGACCGTGGCCTTCCGTAACCTGCGGCGTTACAAAGGCTATTCCTTCCTCAACATTGCCGGCCTGGCAACGGGCATGGCTTGCAGCATGCTCATCCTCCTGTGGGTACGCGACGAATTGAGCTACGACCGCTTTCACCCCAATGCCGACCGGCTGTACCGCATCGTAGCCCACGCCAGCGGCATTGATGCCTCCATTTGCAGTGCTCCGTTGCCCCCCGCCATGGCCGCCCAAATGCCGGAGGTAGCCGGAATGGTCCGACTGCAAAGGGCGAGTCACCTGTTCTCCACGGGCGACCGTTCGTTTACGGAGGAAAACATCTACTACGCCGACTCCAGCCTGCTCCAACTGTTTCATTTTCCACTGGTGAAGGGCAATCCCAAAACGGCGCTTTCGGGGCCGGGCGGCCTGCTGCTCACCGAGGATGCCGCCCGTAAGTATTTCGGCAACGAAGATCCCATTGGGAAAACCCTGCTGATGGAGCGCAAAACGAGTTTCACCGTAACGGGTGTACTCCGCAACATCCCGCACAATTCGCACCTGCAGTTTGACTTCCTCATGCCCATGTCGTTCCTGGCCCAGCACAACGACGATCTGAAGTACCAGCGCTGGGACAATTTTAACTTCTACGGCTACGTACTGCTCAAGCCTGGCCGCGCGTATCCGGCGGCCGACGTGGACCGGATCGGCTTGCGCGTGGACGAGATTTACCGCAAAAACGAGAAAGAACTGCAAGTCAAGTTTGGCCTGCAACCGCTTACCCGGGTCCACTTGCACTCCAACTACCTGGGCGACGTGGCAGGGCACGGCAACGTGCAGTACGTGCGCATCTTTTCGGTGGTGGCCGTTTTCATCATTCTGGTGGCCTGCATCAACTTCATGAACTTGTCGACGGCCCGTGCCGCGCGGCGGGCCCGGGAGATCGGCATGCGCAAGGTGCTGGGTGCCTACAAAGCCCAACTCGCCGGCCAGTTTCTGGGCGAATCCATGCTGCTCTCGTTGATCAGCCATGGTGGTGGCCCTGGTCATGGTAGCGGCCCTGTTGCCCTTATTCAATGTGCTCTCGGGCAAAACGCTGGGTTTTAATGTAGGTGCCGGCGAACTGGCCGCGCTGCTGCTGGGATTGCCCCTGACCACTGGGATATTGGCGGGCAGCTATCCGGCGCTGTTCCTATCAGCTTTCCAGCCCATTGCTTCCCTGAAGGGTACATTCCGGGCGGGGCGCAAGAGTGTGTTTTTCCGCAACAGCCTGGTGGTGGTCCAGTTCACCGTTTCCATCGTGCTCATCGTCGGCACGGCCATCGTATACCGCCAGTTGCAGTTTATCCGCAACAAAAACTTAGGGTTCGACAAGGAAAACCTGCTGTACGTGGCCATGACCGGGGACCTGTACAAGAATTACCAGGCGTTGCGTTCGGAACTGGAAAACAGTACCGCCATCAGCAGCTTTTCGGTCGTTTCGGACCTGCCCACCGATTTGCTGAGCGGAACCACCAGCATTGAGTGGGAAGGCAAAGGCGCCAATGAGCAGATCATCTTTCCCAACGTAGCCGTGGACGAAAACTTCATCGAGACGTTCCGGATGAAATTGCTTGACGGGCGGTCTTTCTCCAAAGAATTCAAGGCGGACACCACCAACTACCTCGTCAACGAAGCGGCGCTGAAGACCATGCGCCTCGATCCGGCTACGGCCGTGGGCAAGCCCCTTACCCAGTGGGGCCGCCGGGGTACGATCATCGGCATCGTCAAAGACTTTCACTTCAAACCCATTCACAAAACCATTGAACCCCTCATCATCCGGCTCAACCAGCAGGGTGGCTTCGTGGTTGTCCGTTCGCGGCCGGGCGCTACCCAGGCGGCCATCCGGGACCTGGAACGCGTTTGCCGGAAACTCAACCCGGCGTACCCGTTCGCCTACAAGTTCCTCGACCAGGACCTGACCAACCTCTACCGGGCCGAATCGCAGATGGGGGCCCTGGCCAACGCTTTTGCTGGCCTGGCGGTATTTATCGCCTGCCTGGGGCTCTTCGGACTGGCCGCTTTTACCGCCGAACGGCGCACCAAAGAGATTGGCATCCGCAAGGTGCTGGGCGCTTCGGTGAGCGGAATTGTTGCCCTGCTCTCCCGTGATTTCCTGCGGCTGGTGATGGTTGCCCTGCTCATCGCCACGCCGATTGCCTGGTACACCATGAACCAGTGGCTCGATAACTACAGCTACCACATCGAGATCAGCTGGTGGATCTTTGCCCTGGCCGGGCTGGGGGCGTTGCTGATTGCCTTCCTCACGGTCAGCTTCCAAAGCGTGAAGGCGGCGTTGATTGACCCGGCAAAGTCGCTGCGCAGCGAATGACGGAGGGTTGAATGGTTGAATGGTTACATGGTTATATGGCTGTATGGTTGTTGATCGGGAAGGAGTCGTGCGTCAGCCCAACCATATAACCATGTAGCCATATAGCCATTCAATAACCATTCGACCATTCAACAACAATGCGACAATTTAACCATATTGCCGGCTAATCATCTTAACCACCAACATGCCTTACCTGGTACTTGACCTGGAAATGACCGGCCCGGACCCGGGTTGGAACGAGATCATTCAGATTGGCGCCGTGCTGTTCGACGACTCCTGGCAGCAACTGGGCACTTACCTGCAAAACGTGTATCCCGAAGACGAGGAGAGCTTTACGGCGGCTTCCGAAAAGGTGCACGGGCTGTCCCTCGACGACCTCAACGACGCCCCCATGATCTACGACGTGCTGCCGGAGTTTGAAGAATGGATTCTCAAGAAACTCAACCGCGGCGCCCACCCGGGCCAGGCCGGCATCGGCAAGCTGCTCATGGACGTGGTGGTGTGCGGCCAGAGCGTGATCCACGACATCAACTTCCTGCAATTTGCCTACCGCCACGAGAAGCTGGAGTGGCCGTTTTCGCGCAAGCTGGTGGACCTGCACACGCTGGCGTTCCTGATGTTCCGCATCCTGGCGGCCAACAACAAAAAGACGCCCAAGTCGCTCAGTCTTAAAGCCATTGCCCAATACTTCGGGTTCGAACGCGAAGAACAGACCCACAACGCCCTGGAAGACGCCGAACTGACGGCCAAGTGTTTCATCGAATTCTTCAAGATCAGCTCCCGGCTGAAACTGGCAGACGCGTAACGGGGCTAAAGGGCTGCTGTATGGAGCAGGATGGGTTAGGCGTGGTGCAAGGCATTGCGGGTGCTTTCCTGCCGCTGGCGCCAGGGGTGCGGTTACGCGTGGCTCCTTACAGGCACCACCGGCCCCGCTTAAACTGTAACAGGCCTGACTGGCACCGCACCGGCGGTTGTCCGGTGGGAAAGGACGCGGCGTTTTTCTTGTCCTAAAGCGTACAGAATGTGTTCGCTTTAGGACAATTTTTTTGCCCGTACCGGCCGGATGAACGATTGACTTCGGCTTTTGCAAAAAAAGGATGGCTTTTTGGGTCGTCATAGTGCTCTGATAAACAAGGATTTAATGCGAAAACCTTTCTCCCGCTTCCCATCAGGCCTGGCATCCTCCCGGCGGCTCCGGCCGGTTGGCAAAACATTTGTTCTACAGAAGTTGAGATAATGACCTGCCCCGATGAAGCGAACCTACCTGGGTGAGTTTGAGGAACTGGTACTGTTGACGGCCGCCGTGCTGAACGAGCAGGCGTACGGCGTGTCGATTGCCGAAGAATTGGAAAAAGAAACCGGCCGCAGCGTCAGCCTGAGTGCCGTACACGCGGCCCTGCAACGCCTCGGGGAAAAGGGCATGGTGACTTCGTTCCTGGGCGGCGCCACGGCCGAACGGGGAGGACGGCGCAAACGCTTCTTTTCGGTGACGGCGGACGGCAGCCGGGCCCTGCGGGAAATCCGGGAGACCCGCAACCGCCTGTGGGACCTGATTCCGGGAATGACCCTGCCTGACGCGGGTTTGACCGCCTAAACGCCCCTTTTCCCATGAACAGGAAAACCCTTAACGCGCACGGACCGGATGAGCAGCGGCCCTCCGGCCTCCCTGCCTCCGGTGTCCGGTCTCCCGCACCTTCCGGTGCCCGGCCTCCTCTTTTCGCCGACCGGTTGCTGGAATGGTTTTGCGCGCCGCACCTGCTCGAAGAGGTGCAGGGCGACCTGCACGAACGGTTCGGCAAACGGGCGGCCGTCCACGGGGCGGTGTACGCCCGGCGCAGATACACCGCCGAGGTGCTGGGCTTTCTGCGGCCCGCCTTTCTCAAACGGAGACCACCACCCTTTGCCAAACCACTCCCTGCCCATATGCTGCGTATCAACTTACTTACCGCCTGGCGCCAGATGCGCCGGCACGCCGGCACCACCGCCATCCACGTGGCGGGCCTCACGCTGGGCATTGCCTGCTGCCTGATCCTCTTCCTGGTCATCCGGCAGGAAACGAGCTACGATACTTTCCACGCGCAGGCCGGCCGCATTTTCCGGGTAGAAACCACTAAGCTTGCCTCGGGTACGGCGGATGCGTACGCCGGGGCGCCGCTGGGCCTGGCCGGCGCCCTGCGCCGCGACTTTCCCGAAGTGGAAAAGGTAGTGACCATCCGCCACGACTGGGGCTACCTGGTGAGCGTAACCACCCCGGACGGGAACCGCGCCCGGTTCAAGGAAAGCATTGCCTTTGCCGGCAACGCCCTGTTTTCGGTATTCGATTACGCCTGGGTCACGGGCAACCCCCGTACGGCCCTCGCCGAGCCCAACACCCTGCTGCTCAGTGAGAGCTACGCCCGCAAGTACTTCGGGCAGGGGCGCGGCGGGGACTACGACCCGGCGGAGGCCGTGGGCAAAACCCTGCGGCTCAACAACCGCCTCGACGTGAAAGTAACCGGCATCCTCAAGGACCCGCCCGCCAACACCGACTTCGGTTTCGGCCTGCTGGCTTCGTCCGGCACCCTCAAAGGTTTGCAGCCCGACTTCGACGAAAACAACTGGGGCGGGTGGAGCGACAACGACCATACGTACGTGGTGCTGGCAAAAGGCGCGGCGCCGGCCGCCGTGGAAAGCCGCTTTCCCCAAATGGTCGAAAAGTACCAGGGCGCCGGGGCTTCCGCCAGGCGGGGCCACCAGTTGCTGCCGCTGCGGAAAGTCCACTACAGCTACAACTTCGGCGGACGGTCGGCCAGCGTGGTGTACCTGCAAGTGCTGGCCCTCATCGGGGCGTTCCTGCTGCTGATCGCCTGCATCAACTTCGTGAACCTGGCCACGGCCCAGACCCTGAAACGGTCGCGGGAGGTGGGGGTGCGGAAAGTGCTGGGGAGCAGCCGGGCCAACCTGCTGGGGCAGTTCCTGGGCGAGACCGCCCTGGTGGTGTGGCTGTCGGTGGGGGTGGCTTTCGCCCTGGCCTGGTTCGTGCTGCCGGCCGTTGCGCAACTGCTGGAGATCAAGCTGCCGCAGTCGTTGCTGCTGGACCCCGCCGTGGCCCTGTTCCTGGGGGGCCTTTCCACCGGCGTGATTCTGCTGGCGGGCCTCTACCCGGCCTGGTTGCTGTCGGGCTTTACGCCGGCCCTGGCCCTCAAAAGCCGCATCACGGCCCGGGCGGCGGGCGGCCTTACCCTGCGGCGGGGCATGCTGACCCTGCAATTCGTGGTGGCCCAGGTGCTGATCATCGGCACGGTGGTGGTGACGGACCAGATGCGGCTCCTGCAAAACGCGGATTTAGGGTTTGACCAGGAGGCCATCCTGGTGGTGCCCCTCGGGCCCGGCGAAACGGGAGCCCTGCGCGGGCAACTCCTGCAACTGCCCGGGGTCCGGAACGTGAGTTTTTCTTTCAACAGCGCCTCGGCCGAAAGCAACTTCATGGGCGAATTGCGCTACCAGAATGATACCCGCGTGGATACGATCCGCACGCAGTACAAACTCGTGGATACGGCCTTCGTGGATACGTACGGCATCAAGTTGCTGGCCGGGGAGCGGTTCCGGCCCGGCGACATGGCCGCCAGCGACTCGGCGGCCAACATCCTGGTCAACGAAGTGTTTCTGGAAAAAATGGGCCTGCAACACCCGGCGCAGGCCCTGGGAAAGATCGTCCACAACGGCCCGCAACTGTTCACGATCATCGGCGTGGTGCGTGATTTTCACGTCAACTCGCTGCACCAGAAGATCGACCCCACCATCCTGGTGATTGCGCCCCAGTTTTTCCAGCAGGCGGCCATCAAGGTACAGGCGGCCGGCAGCACCCGGGAGAGCCTGCAACGGGTACTGGCGGGCGTCGAAAAAATCTGGACCCGCACGTACCCCGACGCATTGTTCAGCTACCAGTTCCTCGACGAGGCCCTGGCCCAGGCGTACAAGAAGGAAAGCCAGGCCCTGAAACTGATCAACGTGTTTGCCGCCATTGCCATCCTCATCAGTTGCCTGGGGTTGTTCGGGCTGGTATCGTTCATGGCCGTGCAGCGCACCAAGGAAGTAGGCATCCGCAAGGTGCTGGGCGCCTCGGAACTGCACGTGGTGGGGCTGTTTGCCAAAGAATACCTCTGGCTGCTGCTGCTGGCCTTTGCGGTAGCCGCACCCCTGGCGCACGCCTACCTGAGCGAATGGCTGACCGGGTTTGCGTTCCGCATCGACCTGGGGCCGGCCTTGTTCGGCATTGCCCTCGGCGTTTCGTCCGCCATTGCCCTGCTTACCGTCGGCTTCCGCTCCCTCAGAGCCGCCACGGCCAACCCGGTAGACTCGCTGCGCTCGGAATAGATAAAGGAGACCGCAGACCGGAGGAAGAGAGGCCGGAGGAGGATCGGGAAGGATACTTGGGCGGGGCTCCGGGAGGGATCGGTGATGAATACAAGACCGCGGCAGAAAAGGAGGCACCATTCACGAATAAAGGACTACTAACCAGGCATTCCCCATGACCCAGGACGAACAGGACGCAAAAGGGCACGGAACCGGTGACGACCCTTCCTCCGGTTTCCCTTGCTCCGGTCCAGAGTCTCCGTTGGTGCCGCCCCTTTGGGCCGGCCGGCTGCTGGCGTGGTTTTGCGCGCCGCACCTGCTCGAAGAAGTGCAGGGCGATTTGCAGGAACGGTTCTGCCGGCGGGCCCGGCGGTTCGGAGCCGCCTACGCCCGGCGGCAGTACGTACGGGAAGTACTGGGTTTCCTCCGGCCCGCCTTTCTCAAACGGAGACCACAACCCTTTGCCAAACCACTCTTCACCGATATGTTTCGAAGCTATCTCACCATTGCGCTGCGCAACGCCGCCCGCAACAAAGGCAGCAGTTTCATCAACATCGCCGGCCTGTCGGTAGGCATGGCCTGCTGCATGCTGCTGCTGCTCTACATCGCCGACGAACTGGGCTACGACCGGTTCCACCAAAAGCAGGGGCAACTCTACCGCGTCTGGCAAAACCAGCAGGGGGAGAACGGCCAGATCAGTACCAACCTGATCACGCCCATCCCGCTGGCCGAAGCCCTCCGCCGCACCGTGCCCGAAGTGAAGAACACCGCCCGCTCCGACGGCCCCTGGAACCAGCACCTGATCGGGTACGGCGACAAGTCCCTCAAGCGGTACGGCCACTACGTGGACCCGGCCTTCCTGGACCTGTTTACCTTCCCGCTCCGGCGCGGCGACCGGGCGGCCGTGCTGGCGCAGACCAACTCCATCGTGCTCACCGAGTCGCTGGCCCGGGCGTTGTTCGGGGCGGCCGACCCGCTGGGCAAGACGGTGCGGTTCGACAATGCGCACGACCTCCAGGTGACCGGCATGCTGGCCGACCTGCCCGACAACTCCACCCTCCAGTTTGCCTACCTGGTGCCGTGGCGGTTCTGGGAACAGACGGCCCCTTTTATAAAGGCCAGCGCCGACAACTGGGGCGAGTTTTCCTTCCAGACCTACGTGGAACTGCACCCCGGGGCGTCGTTTGAGGCCGCCGACGGGAAAGTGCGGCAGGTGCTCCGCAAGCACCTGCCCGACCTGCGGGTAGAAGCGTTTCTGCACCCGCTGTCCAGGTGGCGCCTGTACGCCGAGTTCAAGGACGGCGTGAACGTGGGCGGCAACATTGCGTACGTCAAGCTGTTTGCCCTGATTGCCTTCGGCATCCTGCTCACGGCGTGCATCAACTTCATGAACCTGTCCACGGCCCGTTCGGAGCGGCGGGCCCGGGAAGTCGGCATCCGCAAGGTGGCCGGCGCCGGCCGCAACCGGCTCACGGCGCAGTTCCTGACCGAGTCGGTGCTGACGGCCTTCGTGGCCCTGGCCTTTGCCGGGCTGCTGGTGGCCCTGTGCCTGCCCGCGTTCAACGGGCTTTTCCAGAAGAACCTGTCCATCGACTACCGGAACGGCGCCTACTGGGGGGCGGCGCTGGGCGTGACGCTGCTCACCGGCCTGCTGGCGGGCAGCTACCCGGCGTTTTTCCTGTCGTCGTTCCACCCGGTGGCCGTGCTGAAGGGCCGGCTGCAACTGGGACGGGCCGCCGTAGCCCCGCGCAAGGTGCTGGTGGTGCTGCAATTCGCCTTCTCAACGGTGCTCATCATCAGCACGGTGCTCGTGTACCGCCAGATCCAGTACACCAAAGACCGGCCCAACGGCTACCGGAAGGAACACCTGCTTTTCGTGGCAACGGAGGGCGACGTCCTCAAAAACGCGGAGGCCATCCGGCAGGAAGCCTTGGCGGCGGGGGCCGTCACCAGCACCTGCCTCTCTTCGCAGCCCATCGTGTGGGGCGGCAGTTCCACCTGGAATGTCAACTGGCCTGGCCGCCGGCCCGGCGAGGAGACTACGCTGTTCAACCAGATTTTTACCACCTACGACTTTACGCGCACCTTCGGCGTCCGGCTGGAGGCGGGGCGCGACATCTCGCGGCAGTTCGGCACGGATTCCAGCGCGGTGCTGCTCAACGAGACGGCCGTAAAAACCATGCGGCTGAAGGACCCCGTCGGCACGCAGATCGTTTGGCACGACCGCAAGATGACGGTGGTGGGCGTGCTCGAAGACTTCATCTGGGGGTCGCCCTACGAGCCCGTGACGCCGATGATCGTGGGCTTCGATACCCATTGGGCCGGCGTGCTCAGCTTCCGGCTGAACGGTGCGCGCCGCACGGCCGACAACGTGGCGGCCCTCGAACGGATCATGAAGAAGTACAACCCCGCCTACCCGTTCGAGTATCGCTTCGTGGACCAGGAGTACGAGCAGAAGTTTGCCTTTGAGCAGATGGTGGGTACGCTGGCCAACGTGTTTGCCGGCATTGCCATCTTCGTGTCGTGCCTGGGCCTGTTCGGGCTGGCCGCCTTTACCGCCGAGCGGCGCACCAAGGAGATCGGCATCCGCAAGGTGCTGGGGGCTTCGCTGGGGCAACTCTGGTTTACGCTGACCAAAGACTTCTTCGGGCTCATTGCCGTGGCCTTCGGACTGGCGGCCCCGGTGGCCTATTTCCTCATGCGGGGCTGGCTCGAAAAGTACGCCTACCACGTGCCGGTAAGCGGCTGGGTGTTTGCCCTCACGGGCGGCCTGCTGCTGGGGGTGGCCCTGCTCACGGTCAGCTACCAAACCGCCAGGGCGGCGCTGGCAAACCCGGTTCATTCGCTGAAAAGCGAATAAAGGAGGCCGGAGAAAAGGAGACGGGAGACCGGAGGAAAGGAGACCGGAGGAGGATCGGGAAGGGAGCTTCGGCGAGGCTGCGGTACGGGGCCGTAACGGCGCGGGAGAAAAGGGAAAAAGGGGAGGGGCGTTCGCTTTGCGTCCTTTGCGCTCCTTCTTTGCGGTCTTTGCGTGAAATCAGGCGGCACGGTATTGGCACGAAGCAGAGGAGGCTTTTTTACAAACGTTTACCTTATAACCACACAACCATGAAAAACACCCTTTATGGGCTGGCCGCGGCGCTGCTGGCCGCTGCCCCGGCCGCGTTCGGCCAGGAGGCCGCCGTTGCCAAGAAAACCGGCTCCTCCATCCATCAGACGACAAGTTCGAATACCGACAGCCTGAAGGCGACGATGGACAGCGAGTTTACCGATTGGTCGGGTAACGTAGGCACCAGCTCCCTGCGGGTGCCGGCGGGAAAGCAAATTGCGCTGACCTACCGGGCCTACGCCGAAGCGGGCGACTTTAAAATCCAGTTGCGCAACAAGGAAGGCGAAACGTTCTGGGAAGAAGCCCTGCCGCTCCGGTCCGAAACCCTCGTGCAGCGCACCCTGCCCGTGAGCCGTACCGGCGAGTACTACGTAACCATTGCCGGCGCGGCCAGTAAAGGCAAGTTCAACGTGTCCTGGACGGTGAAATAAAGGAGAAGCGAGAAGTGAGAAGTGAGGAGCGAGAAGTGTTACTCCGCACCAACCTCCTTCCCGATCCCTCCTCACTCCTCGCTTCTCACTCCTCGCTTCTCCTTCGTAAAACCTTCTTTTTCGCCTTACCGTACACAGGCTTATCAGTGAAAATAGTAAGGTGTTTTACGAAAGATAGCATTGTGATGAAAACAGCACGGAAAACAGTAAAAGACCTGGTGGCAAAAGGAACATTGGGTTTAGCAATAGTAGGCATGACGTCCCTGTACGCCTGCCAGCAGAATAGCGGCGGCGAGCAAAGCCAGTCGGACGCCGAAACGGCCGATACGGCGCAAATGGGCGGTAACCCCAACGCCGTTGACCAGGGCACGGACGCCTACGGGATGGATACGAACAAGGGCACGGCCAACACCCGCGGCATGGACGAGTTGAACACGACCCACGGCACGGGTGCCGATGGTTCTACCTACGGGGGAGACACCGATACCTCGGCCCACTCGGGCGGCGTGAGCAGCCAGAGCGGTTTGAAAAAGCAAAGCCAGTAACGGGTGCATAGACCCGGCAAGCGCCGCGTGCTGTCACAGTACGCGGCTTTTTTGTGTCCGCATCCGGACAATTCTGGCCGCTGGCGAACACCGGGCAGTTTGCATTTACCGCCTGACGTTCCCATGAACCCTTTTTTCCGGCTGGCATATTTGTTGGCTTGTGGCAGGGGCGCCCCCACACCCTTGCAACATGTTCAGCAATTACTTCAAAGTCGCCCTGCGCAATTTTTTCAAGCACCGGACGTACTCGGCCATCAACCTGGGTGGACTCGGCATTGCCGTTGCCGTGTGCCTCCTGATCGGCCTGTTCGTGCGGCAGGAGTGGACCTTCGACCAGTTCCACGCGAAGTCCGACCGCATCTACCGGGCGTGGCTGTACGAAAAGTACGCCACCGAGGAATTCATCGACATCCAGACGCCGCACCCGCTGGCACCGACGCTGAAGGCGACGTATCCCGAAGTGGAAGCGGCAACGCACTACATGGGCAACAGCAGCACCGTCAAGAAGGGCGCCGAAGTGTTCACCGAACGGATGCACCTGGTAGACCCCGACTTCCTGCGCATGTTCAGCTTCCCGCTCGTGCAGACCACCGGCCCCGACCCGCTCAAGGAGCCGGCTTCCGTGGTGCTGACCGAGGAAATGGCGAAAAAATACTTCGGCTCCGAAAACCCCGTGGGCAAGCGGCTCGACATCCGGCTGGAAGGCGACACGCTGACGCTGCCCTTTACCGTGACGGCCGTGGCCCGCGACTGGCCGCAAAACTCCAGCTTCCGGTTCGGCTTCCTGCTGCCCTACGAAAACGCCCGGCGGATTCGCAGCCCCCGGACCCTCACTGCCTCCTGGTACAGCATTGAACCCGACTCCTACGTGCTGCTGCGCGAAGGCACCGACGCCCGCACCATGGAAGCCAAATTTCCGGAGATGGTGCGCACCATCCTGGGCGAGAAGTACAAGCCCGGCGAGTACACCGTGCACTTGCAGGCGCTGACCGGCATTCACCTGCGCCGGGGCATTCCCGAAACGGCCGGCACGGGCGAAGTGGCCGGGGGCGACGCCCGCTATTCCTACATCCTGGCAACCATTGCCCTGTTCATCCTCACCATCGCCTGCATCAACTTCGTGACGCTTTCCATCGGCCGTTCGGCGGGGCGGGCCCGCGAAGTGGGCGTGCGCAAAACGATGGGCGCCGGGCGGCTGCAACTCCTCAACCAGTTCTGGGGCGAGGCCCTCCTGATGACCCTGATGGCCGTGGGCGTGGGCGTGATCGCCGCCTTGCTGCTGCTGCCCGCCTTCAACCAACTCATCGACGCCCGCCTGTCGCTGGTGCCCGAGCCGTTTACCGTGCTGTTCCTGCTGGGCGTGGTGGCCGTGATCGGCCTGGTGGCCGGCAGCTACCCGGCCCTGGTGCTTTCTGGCTTCCGGCCGGTGGAAGTGCTCAAGGGCAAGCTGAACGTGAAGGGCGACACCAGCCTCTTCCGCCGGAGCCTCGTGGTGGTGCAGTTCGGCCTGTCGGTGTTCCTGATCGTGGGCACGCTGGTGATGAACCAGCAACTGAACTTTATCCGCAACAAAGCCCTGGGCTACCGCACCGGCCAGACGGTGTTGGTGGAAATGCCCCGGGGCGGCGCCGAGGGCCGGCAGATGGTCGAACGCTTCCGCAACGCGCTGCAAAGCCGGCAGGAAGTGGAAAGCGTATCGGCGTCAACCTTTCCCTTCGCCGCCGGCAACTGGGGAGCGGGGGGCTACACCGACAAGAACAATATGTACCGCGAGTTCCGCTTCAACATCGTGGATGAACACTTCCTGCCTGCTTACGGCATCGAACTGGTGGCCGGCCGCAATTTCGACGGCCGCAACTCCGCCGACCGGGTGGGGGGCTACCTCGTCAACGAGGCGTTCGCCCGGTCGATGGGCTGGAAAAATCCGCTGGACGAACGCCTCCCCGGCAAGTTTCCCGACCACCGCATCATCGGGGTGGTCAAAGATTTCCATTACGAGTCGCTGCACGGCCTGGTGCAGCCGCTGCTGCTGGCCATGCAGCCCGATTCGATGGCCCGGGGCCTCGAAAACGTAAACCTCAGCAGTTCGACCCGTCCCGACGTATCGGTGCGCCTGACGGCCGGCGACCTGTCCGAACGGGTGGCCCTGCTGGAGTCGGCCTGGAAGGCGGCCGTGCCCAACGAGCCGTTCACGTATTCGTTCCTCGACGAGAACGTGCAGAACCAGTACCAACTGGAACAGCGCCTGGGCAAGCTGGTGACCATTGCCTCGGGCCTGTCGATCTTCATTGCCTGCCTGGGGCTGTTCGGCCTGGCGACGCTGGCGGTGGCGCGGCGCACCAAGGAGATCGGCATCCGCAAGGTGCTGGGCGCCTCGGAAGGCCAACTGGTAAACCTGCTTTCGCGTGACTTCCTGCTGCTCATCGGGCTGGCAATGGCCCTGGCCTGGCCGGTGGCCTGGTACGCCATGCGCGGCTGGCTGGCCGACTTTGCCTACAAGATCAATCTGCAACCGTGGGTGTTTGCCGCCTCCGGCGTAATCGCCCTGCTGATTGCCGCCTGCACCCTCGTGTTCCAGGTACTGCGCGCCGCCCGGGCCAACCCGGTGCACTCGCTGCGGTCGGAATAATTCGTCATTAGTCATTAGTCATTCGTAATTGATATGTTCAGGAACTATTTGAAGGTTGCCTTGCGCAACATCTGGCGCAACAAGGTGTTTTCGTTCATCAACGTGTTTGGCCTGGCCCTGGGGCTGGCCTGTAGCCTGCTCATCATCCTGTGGGTAAGCGACGAGTTGCGGTACGACCAGTTCCACGCCCGCGGCGCCCGGCTCTACCAGGTCATGGAAAACCAGGCATGGTCGGGCATTGAGGTCAACTCCACGCAGGCCACGCCCGGTACGCTGGCCCCGGCCCTGAAAGCCGAAATTCCGGAGGTGGAGCTTGCCGCCAAGGTGACCTGGGAACAGGAAGACCTGCTGACGGTGGGCGACAAGGCCAACAAGGAGAAGGGCCACTACGCCAGTCCTGACTTTTTCAGAATGTTCTCATTCCCGCTGGTGCAGGGCAACCCCGCCACGGCCATTGCTTCGCCCACGGCCATCGTGATCTCGCAGAACCTGGCCCGCAAGTACTTCGGCACCGAGGACGCCGCCATGGGCAAAACCATCCGGGTCAACAACAAAGACAACTTCCTGGTGACGGGCATCATGCGCGACGTGCCCGAAAACTCGTCGCTGAAATTTGACTACGTGCTGCCCGAAAAATACTACGAGAAAGACAACGGCTGGCTCAAGGAGTGGGGCAACAACGGCATCCAGACGTTTGCCCTGCTGCGCGAAGGCACCTCGGCCGACAAGGTGAACGCCAAGATCAAGCGCATGGTACAGCAGCACGACAGCACCACGACCAACATCGAACTGTTCCTGCACCCCTACACCGACCGGTACCTGTACTCCAACTTCGAGAACGGGGTGGTAGACGGCGGCCGCATCGAGTACGTGCACATGTTCTCGGTGGTGGCCGTGTTCATCCTGGTGATTGCCTGCATCAACTTCATGAACCTTGCCACCGCCCGCTCCGCCAAACGGGCCAAGGAAGTGGGCGTGCGCAAGGTGGTGGGCGCCGGGCAACGGCTGCT
This sequence comes from uncultured Sphingobacteriales bacterium, assembly GCA_963844325.1. GTDB lineage: Bacteria > Bacteroidota > Bacteroidia > Cytophagales > 172606-1 > CADCTQ01. The sequence continues at coordinate 7,532,864 of CAWJNV010000002.1, read as the reverse complement.
GGTGGGGCAGTTCATCGGCGAGGCCGTGCTGATCGCCCTGATGGGCATGGGGCTGGCCGTGGGCATCGTGCTGTCGCTGCTGCCCACGTTCAACACCCTCACCGAGAAGAAAGTGGCGCTGAGCGTAGGCGACCCCGCCGTGCTGTTGGTCCTGCTCGGCCTGACCGTGTTTACCGGCCTGCTGTCGGGCAGCTACCCGGCCCTGTTCCTCTCCTCGCTGCAACCCGTGCGGGTGCTCAAGGGCACGCTCAAGTTCAGTTCGGGCGCCGTGCTGTTCCGCAAGGGGCTGGTGGTGTTCCAGTTTGCCATGTCCATCCTGCTCATCGTGGGCACGGTGGTAGTGTTCCGGCAGGTGCAGTACATCAAGAGCAAGAACCTGGGCCTGGACCGCGAAAACCTGGTGTACGTGCCGCTGGAAGGCGACCTGCGTAAAAGCTTCGAGCCCTTCAAGCAGGAACTGCGGGCGGCGCCGGGCATCAAAACGGTGTCCAGGGCGAGCGGCAACGCCATGTCCGTCGGCTCCTCCACCACCAGCGTGAAGTGGAAAGGCAAGGACCCCAACGACAAAATCCTGTTTTCGCAGATGGCCGTGGACTACGACTTTCTCGAAACGATGGGCATTGGGTTGAAAGAGGGCCGCACCTTCGCCAGAGCATTTACCACCGACACCGCCAACTACGTCGTCAACGAGGAGGCCGCCCGGCGGATCGGGCTCAAGCCCATTGTCGGCCAGGACCTTACCTTCTGGGGCAAGGACGGCAAGATCGTGGGCGTGATCAAGAACTTCCATACGCAGTCGCTGCACGCCCCCATCGACCCGCTCATTCTCCGGCTCAAGCCCGACGACACCTACACGGTGCTGGTGCGCACGGAGGCCGGCAAAACCACCGAAGCCCTGGCCAGCGTGGAACGGGTGGCCCGCAAGTACAACCCGGCTTACCCCTTCGAGTACGACTTTGCCGACCAGGAATTCGAGCGGCAGTACAAGAGCGAAACGGTGATCGGGGAACTGGCCAAGTACTTCGCCTTCCTGGCCATCTTCATCTCCTGCCTCGGGCTGTTCGGCCTGTCGGCGTTCACGGCCGAGCAGCGCACCAAGGAAATGGGCATCCGGAAAGTTTTGGGCGCGAGTGTAACCAGCATCGTCTCGCTGCTGTCTAAGGATTTCCTGAAGCTGGTGGCCCTGGCCTTCGTGATTGCCGCGCCGCTGGCCTGGTACGCGGTGAACCAGTGGCTGCGGAACTTCGAGTACAAGGTAGACGTAGGCTGGACAACCTTCGCCCTGGCCGGCGGACTGGCCCTGCTCATCGCCCTGCTCACCGTCAGCTTCCAGTCCATCAAGGCGGCGCTCACCAACCCGGTGAAGTCGCTGCGGTCGGAATAATTACGAATGACTAATTGCCAGTGAGGTCATTCCACAAACTGCTGATTAAGTAGAATATCTTCTTGACTGTCAATATAATACCCAATGCGGTGCATTGGCCCGCCATCCTCCCATTTGTAATTGGTCATTCGTAATTGAATATGTTCCGCAACTACCTCAAAACCGCCTTGCGCAGCCTGTGGAAGAGCAAGGCTTTTTCGGCCATCAACGTAACGGGCCTCGCCGTGGGCCTGGCCGCCTGCCTGCTCATCATGCTCTACGTGTGGAACGAACTCCGCTACGACCGCTTCCACGCCAAGGCCGACCGCATCGTGCGCGTCACGATGGAATACGGCATGGACGGGGAAGTAGGCAAGCACCCCGTGACCGGCACCAAGGTGGCCCACAATTTTTCCCGTGATTTCCCGGAAGTGGAAAAAGCCGTGAAAGTCATCAACAACAAGACGGTGGTAAAGGCCGGCGACCAGCTTTTCGAAGAAGCCAATTTTTACTACGCCGACTCCACGTTTTTCCAGGTCTTCTCGTTCGGCCTGCTGCGGGGCAACCCCGGTAAGGTGCTCCAGGCGCCCAACCAGGTGGTGCTCACCGAGGCCACGGCCCGGCGCTACTTCGGCGAGGCCGACCCGGTGGGCAAGACCCTCCGCATCAACGACACCAAAGACGTAACGGTAACCGGCGTGGTCGCCAACCCGCCGGCCTACTCGCAGATGAAGTTCGACGCGCTGGCTTCCTTCTCCACCCTCTCGGGCAACCACCGGGTGATCCAGTGGTGGAGCGCCAATTACACCACCTACCTGCTGCTGCGCGGCCCGGAAGCCATCCGCACCTTGCAGGGCAAAATTGCCGGCTACATGAAGCAGCAGTCGGGAGAAACGGGCATGACCGGTGCCAACTACGTGACTTTCAACCTGGAACCGCTCACCGACGTACACCTGCGCTCCGAACTGCCGGGGTTCGAACCCAACGGTGACATTGCCTACATCTACATCTTCTCGGCCATTGCCCTGCTCATCCTGGGCATTGCCTGCGTGAACTACATGAACCTGGCGACGGCCCGGGCCACCGAACGCGCCCGGGAAGTGGGCGTGCGCAAAGTCATGGGCGCCCTCAAGGGACAACTTTTCGGGCAGTTCATCGGCGAGTCGGTGATCCTGACCGGGGTGGCCCTGCTGCTGAGCCTGGCGCTGGTGCCCCTGTTGCTGCCCGCCTTCAACCGGGTAGCCGACCGTCAACTGGACCTGGGCCCCCTCGGGAGCCCCGGCGTGTGGCTGGCCCTGGCGGGCCTGGGCGTCCTCGTGAGCCTGGCCGCGGGCAGCTACCCGTCGGCCGTGCTGGCCCGCTACCAGCCCGTGAAGGTACTTAAGGGAAACTTTACCACCTCGGGTTCCGGCATTGCCATCCGCAAGGGGCTGATCGTGTTGCAGTTCGTGATTTCCACCTTCCTGATCGTGGCTACGCTGGCCGTGCAGAACCAGCTCAGCTTCATCCAGACCAAGAAGCTCGGGTACGACAAGGAGCACGTGGTGGTGATGCCCGCCGACGGGAAAATTGCCGCCGCCTTCTCCTCCTTCAAAACCGAACTGCAAGGCAACCCCAACGTGCAGTACGTGACCATGGCTTACGACAACCCGACCTTCATCCAGGGCGGCTACAGCCTGCGCACCCCCGAAATGCCCGAGGGCCAGTCGAAGATGGTGACTGCCGTGCCGGTGGAGCGGGATTACCTGAAAACGTTCGGCATGCAACTGGTAGCGGGCACCGACTTCACGGAGGCCGACGTAAAAGAATCACTCAAACCCGAGGGCGAAGCAACCTTCGGGTACATACTCAACGAGGCCGCCGTCAAGGAACTGGGCTGGACGCCCCAGCAAGCCGTGGGCCGCAAGGTACACCTCAACGTGGACGGCGTGGTGCGCGGCGTGGTCCGCGACTTTCACTTCGCCTCCATGCGCAAGCAGATCGGCCCGCTGGTGATTTTCATGGAAAAGCTGCCCGGCAACCAGGTGATGGTGAAGCTGACGGGCAACAAGCTGCCCGAAACGCTGGCTTTCGTGGAAAGCAAGTGGAAGGTGCTGGCGCCGCACCGGCCGTTCACCTACCAGTTCCTCGACGACGCGTTCAACAGCCTCTACGGGGCCGAGCAGCGGGTGGGCAAGGTGTTCGGCGTGTTTGCCTTCCTGGCGATCTTCCTGGCCTGCCTGGGGCTGTTCGGCCTGGCCGCCTTTACCACCGCGCAGCGCACCAAGGAGATCGGCATCCGCAAGGTGCTGGGCGCCTCGGTGGCAAGCATCGTGGCGCTGCTCTCGAAGGATTTCCTCAAACTGGTGGGCATTGGTTTCCTGCTGGCCGCGCCGCTGGCCTGGTACGCCATGCACAAGTGGCTGGAGGGCTTCGTGTACCGCGTGGAACTGGGCTGGTGGCTCTTTGCACTGGCCGGGGGCCTGGCCGGCCTCATCGCCCTGCTCACCGTCAGCTTCCAGGCCATCAAAGCGGCCCTGTCCGACCCGGTGAAGTCGCTGAGAAGTGAATAGATAGCAAGTAGTTAAGTCATTCGTCATTGGTAATTCGTCATTAAACCTTATGTTCTCAAACTACTTTCGGATTGCCCTGAGGAACCTGCGCAAACACGCGGTATACTCGACCATCAACGTGCTGGGCCTCGCCATCGGCATGACCTGCTGCCTGCTGATCTTCCTCTACGTGCGCCACGAGCTGAGCTACGACACGTACCACAGCCAGGTGGATCGCATCTACCGGGTGGTGACTGACATCAAGACCGACACCGAAACCATCCGGGCGGGCCAGTGTTCCGACGCCACGGCGCCCCACCTGCAAGCCGGCTTCCCGGAAGTGCTGGAGGCCGTCCGGCTCGAATACCAGGGGTTCCTGCTCGAATCGGGGTCCAACAAGTTCCAGGAGGACAAGGTGCTGGTCGCCGACGCCAACCTTTTCAAGGTGTTTGACTTCCCCATGCTTGCGGGCAATGCCCGGACGGCCCTGAAGGCGCCGTTCAGCCTCGTGCTCAGCGAGAAGGCCGCCCGTAAGTACTTCGGCAGCGAAAACCCCGTGGGCAAGACCCTCACGCTCGACGGCAAGCACGCCGCCACGGTGACCGGGCTGGTGCGGGACGTGCCCGAAAACACGCATTTCAAATTTGACATCGTGCTGTCGCTGGCTACCCTCAAAACGCAGTCTTTCCAGCCCGACCTTGACGAGCATTGGGATAGTTTCGGCTGGAACACGTATGTACTGTTGCCCGAAGGACACAGTGCCAAAGCCCTGGAAGCCAAGCTGCCCGCCTTCATGGAAAAGCACGCCGGCAAGATAATGCGTGAATACAAGATGTATTACACGCTGTTCCTGGAGCCGCTGCGCGACGTGTACCTGCGTTCGGACCGGGGGGCGCCCGAGAGCGGCAGCATGACCAACGTGTACATTTTCTCGGTGGTGGCCGTGTTCATCCTCCTCATTGCCTGCTTCAACTTCACCAACCTCACCATTGCCCGGGCCACCGAGCGGGCCCGCGAGGTGGGCGTACGCAAGGTGATCGGGGCCGACCGGCGGCAGCTCACCACGCAGTTCCTGGGCGAGTCGGTGCTGCTGAGCCTGATGGCCTTCGTGCTGGCCCTGGTGTTGAGCCAGTTGCTGCTGCCTGTGTTCAACGAACTGGCCGGCAAAACCCTCAGCGAAACGGTGATCGGGCGGCCGGCCCACTGGCTCATGCTGCTGGCCCTGGCCGTGGCAGTGGGGGTATTGGCGGGGTTGTACCCGGCGGCGGTGCTGTCGGCCTTCCGCCCGGTGGCCGTACTGAAGGGCCGCTTCAGCGCCGGTCCGCAGGGGCTGGCGCTGCGCAAAGTACTGGTGGTGTTCCAGTTCACGATCTCCGTGGCCCTGATTGCGGGCACGGTGGTGGTGTACCGGCAGTTGCACTACATGCGCAGCCAGCCGCTCGGGTTTCAGAAGGAACAAACGCTGGTCCTGCGGATGAACGACCCGGAGTATATGGAACGGCACCACGAAACGCTCAAGGAGCAGTTGGCGAACGTGCCCGGCGTGCAGACCGTGTCGGCTTCCTCGGCCACCCCGGGCAGCGGCAACTACAACGGCGCCTACACTGAAATCGAAAACACGAACGGCGAGATGCAGGGGGCCAACCTGTCGCTGTACTCGGTAGACTACGACTACCTGCCGCAGTACGGCATCAGGGCGGTGGCCGGCCGGGCGTTTTCCCAATCGTTCGGCACCGACTCCACCCAGGCCCTGATGCTCAACGAAGCCGCCGTCACCAGCCTCGGCTACCCCAGCGCGGAGGCCGTGGTCGGGAAACGTTTTACGCAGTGGGGCCGCAAAGGGCAGGTGATCGGCGTGATCAGCAACTTCCACCTGGGGTCGCTCCACGACAGCATCGCGCCCCTGGCCCTGCGCGTATCCCCGGGCAGTTACCGGCTTTTCTCGCTGCGGGTAAAGGCCGGCGACGAGGCGGGCACGGTGGAACGGGTCGGACGGACGTGGCAGAAGCTGGTGCCCCAGCGGCCCTTCGAGTACTTCTTCCTCGACGAGCAGTTTGACCGTCAGTACCGGGCCGAAGAGCGGTTCGGGCAACTGTTCCTGTACTTCTCCAGCCTCGCCATCTTCATTGCCTGCCTGGGGTTGCTGGGCCTGATTTCGTACATCACCCTGCAACGCACCAAGGAGATCGGCGTGCGCAAGGTGATGGGCGCCTCGGCAGGCAGCATCGTGGTGCTGTTGTCGAAGGACTTCCTGTGGCTGGTGGGCGTGGCCCTGGTGGTAGCTGTGCCCGTGTCCTGGTACGCCCTGAGCCGCTGGCTCGAAAAATTCGCGTACCACACGCAGGTGGGCTGGTGGGTGTTCGCCCTTTCGGGCGGCATTGCCCTGCTCATTGCCCTGCTTACCATCAGCTTCCAGGCCATCAAAGCGGCGCTGGCAAACCCGGTGCAGTCGCTGAGAAGCGAATAAAAAGGGCAACCGGAGACCGGAGGAAAGGAGACCGGAGGATCGGGAAGGAGGCTAACGCGGGGCTCCGGGAGGTGGTCGTGTCGCAATCATTCGTAACCCGTATTTCGTAATTATGTTCAAAGTTGCTTTGCGGAACCTGGTCAAACGGAAGGTTTACGCGTTCATCAACGTGTTCGGGCTGGGCATCGGCCTGGCCGGCTGCGCCTTCATCGGGCTGTACATTTTTGACGAGTGGCGGGTGGACCGCTTCCACGCGAAGGGACACCGGCTGTACCGCGTTACCACCGACGTGGAGAGCACCGCCGGCGACGGGGGCGTGAATGCCACTGTGGGCCGGCCGCTGGCGGCCACCATTGCCGCCGAGGTGCCCGAAGTCGAAAAGGTGATTCCCGTGCGGCGGGCCAACTTCTCGGTGAAGCGCGACGGGCAGTATTACTTCGAAAAAATCCTCTACGGTGGCGAGGCGTTCCTGGAGGCGTTCACCTTTCCCCTGAAGGAGGGCAACCCGGCCACGGCCCTGCGCGACCCCTACACCCTCGTGCTGACCGAAAGCGCGGCGCAGAAGTACTTCCCCGGCGGGCCGGCCCTGGGCAAAACGCTGATGCTCAACGACACCCTGGCCTTCAGAGTGACCGGCGTGCTGGCCGACCCGCCCCCGTCGCACATGGAGTTTGCGGTGCTGCTGTCGCTGCCCACGTTCAAGGCCCTGGGCGGCGACGCCACTCAGTGGTTTACCTGGGACGAGTTCTGCTACGTGCTGCTGCCCGGGCATGCCGACCCGGCCCGGGCCCAACGCAAGATTTCCGCCCTCTCCATGCGCCACAACGGCAAGCAGTACCGGGAGTACGGTTACCGGGTGTCGCATTCGCTGGAGCCCGTCGCCTCGATCTACCTGCACTCGAAGGCGGGCGGCCTCAACCGGCCCACGGGCAGCGCCGGGCAACTCTGCGTGCTGGGCGCCATCGGGCTCTTTATCCTGCTGCTGGCCATCATCAACTTCGTGAACCTGACCACGGCCCGCCAGGCCGACCGGGCCAAGGAAGTGGGCATCCGCAAAACCATCGGGGCCGCTTACCGGTCGCTGGTGGCGCAGTTCATCGGCGAGTCGATGCTGCTGGTGGCCCTGGCCAGCGGGCTGGCCCTGACGGCGCTGGCCCTGCTGCTGCCCCTGCTCAACGACCTGACCGAAAAAACGCTGACCCTGGCGCTGCTCACCCACCCGGCGGCGGTGGGGCTGGGCCTGGCCTTCCTGCTGTTTACGGGCCTGCTGGCCGGCTGGTACCCCGCCCTGGTGCTGGCCCGGTTCCGGCCGGTAGACACGCTCAAAGGCTACGTGACGCCCGACGGCAAGGGCGCCTGGCTGCGCAAGGGGCTGGTGGTGTTCCAGTTCTGCATCTCGCTGGTGCTCATCACCGGCACCGTGATGGCCGTGCGGCAACTGCGCTACATGCAGCACCAGAAGCTGGGCTTCAACAAGGACCGCGTGCTGGTGATCAACCTGCGCAAGACGCCCGGCAAAACCCTCTACGAGCACCGCGCCAGCATCAAGCAGGGCCTGCAAGCCTTGTCCCCCGTGCAGTCGGTGACGGCCGCCGCGGGGCTGCCCGGCCGGGGCGGCTGGGAAGGACAAGTGGTGCGGCCCGAAGGCCGTCCGCCCGAGCAGGCCCTCACGATGGAAGTGATTCCCGCCGACCACGATTACGTGAAGACGCTGGGCCTGACCATCCGGGCCGGCCGCGACTACTCCGAGGCGTTCGCCGCCGACGCCACCAGCGGCGTGCTGCTCAACGAGGCCGCCTGCCGGGCCTTCGGCTGGCTGCCCGAAGAAGCCATCGGGAAAGGCATCAGCACGTCGGGCATGGAGCAGGGCCGCGTGGTGGGCGTGGTGGCCGACTATCACCAGCACGGCCTCCGGCGCAAGATCGAACCGGTGCTCACGTTCATCGGCCCGTACTTCGGGTACTACGCCCTCAAGCTGCGGCCCGGCGACGCCACGGCCGGCGTGGCGGCGGTGGAAAGGTTCTGGAAGGCCCGTTTCCCCGGCTATCCTTTCGAATACTTCTTCCTCGATGAGGACTACGACCAGCAGTACAAGGTCGAGGCACGGCTGGCCCGGTTGTTCGGCGTATTTTCGGCGCTGGCCATTGCCATTGCCTGCCTGGGGCTGTTTGGCCTGGCCGCCTTCATGGCCGAAAAGCGGACCAAGGAGATCGGCATCCGCAAGGTGCTGGGCGCCTCGGTGGGCAGCATCGTGTCGCTGCTCTCGGGCGACTTCCTCAAGCTGGTGGGGGTGGCGTTCGTGTTGTCGGTGCCGCTGGCCTGGTACGCCGCGGAGCAGTGGCTGCGCGATTTTGCTTACCGCATCGAGGTGAGTCCCTGGCCCTTCGCCCTGGCCGGGGTGCTGGCCGGGCTGGTTGCCCTGCTCACGGTGAGCTTCCAGGCGGTAAAGGCGGCGCTGGCTAACCCGGTTCATTCGTTAAAAAACGAATGAATGGAGACCGCAGACCGGAGGAAGGGAGACCGGAGGAGGCGTAACGAACTCAGGCGGGGATGCGGCAGGGATTGGTACACTTATACACCCATTCGGCCTTTCATCCAAGCTGAGTTGGCATTTTCCGTTTATTGGTGCTAATTCTCGGGCGTGGCCGTATGGGGGCCGGTCTCCGGTCTCCCTTTCTCCGGTCTCCGTTACTGCATATGCTTCACAACTACCTGAAGATCGCCCTGCGCAACCTGTGGCGGCATAAGAGTTATTCGTTCATCAACGTGACGGGGCTGGCCGCGGGCATGGCCTGCTGCCTGCTGATCCTGCTGTTTGTGCGCGACGAACTGGCCTACGACCGCTTCCACGCCAAGGCCGACCGCATCTACCAGCTTACGTACGGGCTTCAGGAAGGCAAAATAGCCCGGGTGCCCCCGCCCATTGCCCCGCTGTTAAAGGCCAACTTCCCCGAAATAGAGGCGGCGGCCCGCGTGTACGGCCGGAGTGCCAGCATCGGGGTTGACCGCCCCGGCGGCGCCCGGGAGCAGTTCGAAGAAGAGCGGTTCTTCTTCGCCGACTCGGCCCTCACCAACATCTTCTCCTTCGACTTCCTGCGCGGCGACGCCCGCGGAGCCCTGCACGAACCCTTTACGGTGCTCATCACCGAATCCATTGCGCAGAAGTACTTCCGCGGTGCGGACCCCATCGGCAAGACGCTGCTCTTTGCCGGCAAGCACCCCATGCGGGTAACCGGGGTGGTCAAGCCCTTCCCGCCGCAGTCGCACCTGCACTTCGACTTCCTGGCCAACTACGAAACCATGTTCGCCACCGAACTCTCGCAGGTGGGCGAAAACCTGCCGCGCAACTGGATCATTACCCACTCCTACACCTACGTGCTGCTGCACCCCGGCAAGTCGCCGGCCGGCGTGAACCGGCAGTTTCCCAAGTTTCTCGAAAAGTTCGGCAACCCCGTGTTCCGGAGCCAGCAAACCTTCTCCCTCACGCCCCTCACCGACGTACACCTGCGGTCGGACATTGAGGTGCAGCCCGAGCCGACTTCCAGCACCACGTACCTGTACATTTTCGCGGCCGTGGCCTTCGTGACCCTGCTCATTGCCTGCATCAACTTCGTGAACCTGAGCACGGCCCGGTCGCTGAAGCGGGCCCGGGAGGTGGGCATGCGCAAGGTGCTGGGGGCCGAAAAGCGGCAACTGATCGGGCAGTTTCTGGGCGAATCGCTGCTGGTAAGCGGGCTGGCCCTGGTGCTTTCGGTGCTGCTCATGCTCCTGTTCCTGCCCGAGGTCAACCGGCTCACGCAAAAGAGCCTGTCCATGGCCGGGCTGACCAGGGGCCTCATGCCGCTGGGGCTGGTGGGCGTTTTCCTGGGGGTGGGCCTGCTGGCCGGCCTGTACCCGGCGTTTTTCGTAACGGCCTTCCAGCCCGCGGCTACGCTCAAAGGGCTGGCGGCCGGCAGCCTGCGCCGGGGCGTGCTGCTGCGCAAAGGGCTGGTGGTGGTGCAGTTTACGGTCACCATTGCCCTGGTGACGGGCTCCCTCATCGCCTGGAACCAGTGGCAGTACATGCGCAGCCAGCCGCTGGGCTTTCAGAAAGACCACATGGTGATGGTGCCGCTGTTCAGCGACAACTTCAACTCGGTGTTCGGCGGGGTAGACTCCACGTTGCGGCGGCGCACCAACACGTTCGAAGAAATCCTGCTGACCAACCCCAACGTGGAAGCCACCACCTTGTCGTCGCTGGTGCCGGGGGCCGGCGCCATCCGGCGGGGTACCATTCCAGAGGGCTACACGCAGGAAGACAACCTGTACGTAGCCAGCATTACGGTGGACTATGATTTTATTCCTGCCTACAAGATCAAGCTGCTGGCGGGCCGCGATTTCGGCAAGCAGTACGGCACCGACCACACGGAGGCGTTCATCATCAACGAGAAGGCCGTACGGGACTTCGGGTGGAAGACGCCGGCGGCGGCCATCGGAAAAGGGTTTGAACGGGAAGGCAAGAAGGGCCGGGTGGTCGGGGTGGTGGAGAACTTCCACTTCGAATCACTGCGCGACACGGTCAACGCCCTGGTGCTCGACGTATTCCCGCCCATGTTTACGGTGTTTTCGGTGCGCATTGCCAACCACAACGTGCCGGCCACGCTGGCCTTCGTGCGGGACACGTGGGAAAAGGTGTTTCCCGAAAAGGTGTTCGACTACTCCTTCCTCGACAACGACCTCGACGAGCAGTACCAGTCTGAGGAGCGGCTGGGCCGGCTGGTGCGCAACTTTGCCGGGCTGGCGATCCTGATCTCCTGCCTGGGCCTGTACGGGCTCATTATGTTCACCACCGAGCAGAAGGTGAAGGAGATCGGCATCCGCAAGGTGCTGGGCGCCTCGGTGGGCAGCATCGTGGCGCTGCTCTCGAAGGACTTCCTCAAACTGGTGGGCATTGCCTTCCTGCTGGCCGCGCCGCTGGCCTGGTACGGGGCCCGCAAGTGGCTCGCCGACTTTGCCACCCGGGCGGAGGTAAGCTGGTGGATTTTTGCCGGGGCCGGCCTGCTGGCTGCCCTCATTGCCCTGCTCACCATCAGCTTCCAATCCATCAAAGCGGCCCTGGCCAACCCGGTGAAGTCGCTGCGGTCGGAATAAGGATCAGGATTTACGGGATGAGCGGATTGCCAGGATGGTCCCAGCCTTGATGCGCTTGATGAAAATAATTTCCGCAATGCGTTCTTCCCGTTCACGGCGCAGCCTGTATGCCATCTTTGTCCATGCCGGTCGTCCCGCCGTTCCGTACGCCATTGAACAATTACTGTTCATTTCCGGACGCCTATGCCGCCACCAGTGGCTGAATTGCGCCGGCAAGGGGCTTTGTGCCAACTGGCAGACCAATTGCACGGACAAGGGCAGGGAGAATACCTGCCCCTCCGGCCCGCCGGGCACTGCCCGTACCCGAAGCGTCCGTTTGTAATTCGTCATTGGTCATTCGCCATTATCCTCGATGCTCACCAACTACCTCAAGATCGCCGTCCGCAACCTGCTCCGGCACAAGCTGTTTTCGTTCATCAACGTGTTGGGTTTGGCCGCCGGCATGTCCATCTGCCTGCTGGCGCTGATGCAGGTGCGGGAAGTGCTGGAGTACGACCGGTTCCACCCGCACCCGGAACGGACGTACCGCATTCTGACCGACGCCCGAAAGCCGAATGGCGACAGTTGGCGGCAGGCTACGGCGCCCCTGCCCCTCGGCGAACTGCTGGGCCGGGAGTACGAGTTCGTGGAGAAGACCGCCCGCGTGTATTATGACCTGAACCTGAAGGGCGAATTTGGCTACGGCCGCAAAATGCTGGCGGTGGAGGGCGCTTTCGTGGACCCGTCGTTTTACGAAATATTCGGCTATCCCCTGGCTACCGGCCGCCCGGCCACCGAACCCCGCACCGTGCTGCTGACGCACGAGACGGCGGAGCGGTTTTTTGGCCGCGAAAACCCGGTGGGCAAAACGTTGTCGAGCAAAAGTGCGGGCGACTTTACCGTGAGCGGCGTACTGGCGCCGCTGCCGGGCAAGTCGCACCTCGAATTTGACCTGCTGGCCTCCATGTCCACGGTACCCCTGCTGAACGCCGGCGGTAAGGGGGCCGCGCCGGGCAACGGCTGGGTCCGGCATTGGGCCAATTATACCTACGTATTGCTGCGGGAAGGCACGCCGCGGGAGGCCCTGGACCGGGTGCTGCCCACCTTGACGGACCGGGTCGCCCGGGAGGCCGGTCCCCGGCTGGAAGTCACGTACACTTTTCGTTCCCAGGCCTTTACGCGCATTACGCCCGCCCTGGAGGACCTGAACGGCAGTTCGTGGGAGCCGACGCTGGGCAGTATACTGGGCGTGGGTGGCCTGGCCCTGGTCGTCCTGGTAATGGCAGGGTTCAATTACGTAAACCTTACCCTGGCCCGTTCGCTGAACCGCGCCCGGGAAGTAGGCATCCGGAAGGTAGCCGGCGCCCGGCGTTCCCAACTCGTGGCGCAGTTCCTGACCGAGTCGGTGCTGGTTGCGTTCCTGTCGCTGGGGTTGTCGTATTTCATCCTGGACCTGCTTGAGCTACTGCCCTCCGTGCAGCGGTGGTTAACCCGGGACATCAAAAGAGACTGGGTGTTGTGGGCATTTTTCGTGGGCTTTACGGGGGTGGCGGGATTGCTGGCGGGGTGGGTGCCGGCCCGCGTACTGTCGGCCTACCAGCCGGTGCAAGTGCTGAAGGGGGCTTTGGGGCTCCCGCTTTTCCGGGGAATCGGCTTGCGCAAGGGGCTGATTGTGGCGCAGTTTGCCGTGTCGCTGTTTTTCATGGTATTCGTGGCGGCTTACTTCCAGCAGTTTTCGTACATGGCTACCACCTCCTACGGTTTCGACCGCCGGCACAGCATCAATGTCCCGCTGGAAGATATAAATCCCCGGGTGCTGGCCAACGAAATGGCGGCCTTGAAGGGTGTGCAGCGGGTCGGCTTTACCTCGCTGGTGCCCGGCCTGGAGATGCACGGAACCCGGATTTCGGCGGGTCCCGGGCGGGAATTCATCGATGCCGGTAACTATTCGGCCGATCCTCACTTCGTCAGGAACATGAACCTGGCCATCATGGCCGGCCAAAACATTCCTTCCGCCACCAAAGACACGCTGAGCCGGTTTGTGCTCATCAACGAGAAAGCGGTACACGCCCTCCGGCTGGGCAGCCCCGGCGAGGCGGTGGGCAAAATGATCTGGCTGCACGACAGCACCGAAGCGCACATTGCCGGCGTGCTGAAGGATTTCAATTACCAGAACCTTTCCCGCCCGATCCGGCCGCTGGTGGTGCGCTACGACCCGGCCGCGTTCCGGTACCTCAACGTGAAGGTGGACCCGCAGGTGGCCGGCACGATCATCGCCGACCTGGAGGGGGTATGGAAAAAACTGAGTCCTTACCGGCCGGTGAAGTTGCAGTGGTTCGAAGATGAACTGTACAATCACCATTTACACCTGGACGACCAGATGCTGATGGCGGTGCTGACCCTGATGGCGATTTCCATTGCCTGCCTCGGCCTGCTGGGCATGGTGACGTACACGACGGCGTTGCGGACGAAAGAAGTGGGCGTCCGTAAAGTGCTGGGCGCCAGCGTGGGGCAAGTCGTATTCCTGCTCTCGCGGAGTTTTATGGTGCTCCTGCTGGTGGCCGCCCTGATTGCCCTGCCGCTGGGGTTCCTGGCCGGAAACCTGTTTCTGCAAAGTTTCGCCTTCCACGTAACCCTGGGCGCCGGTACGCTGGCGTTCTGCCTGGTTGCCATGCTGGGCGTGGGCGGCCTGGCCATCGGCATCCAGACGTACCGCGCCGCCGCGGCCAACCCTGCCAACGCGTTGAGGGCGGAGTAGGGATCAGGATTTACAAGATTAAAAGATGAGCAGGATTTTGTCGTCGTAATCCTGCCAATCCTGAGAATCTTGTAAATCCTGATCCATCCTGTTAATCCTTTAATCCTGTGAATCCTGACCCGTGACCGCTTTCATAAATTGTGTTTTTTCTGAATAGACGCTTTACTTCCAAACTTTTTCCGCCGAAATTAATCAGTAATCCCCGGTCTAAGTTATAAGCAGCCAGGTAGTTGAGCCCTTGCGCAAGGTGTGCATCTTCCAGCCCCACCACTGCCTTTAATTCCACCATTAGCTTGTCTTCGACCAAAAAATCTACTCTTCGCTTGCCTACTTCAGTTCCGTGATAATAAATCAGCATTTCCAGTTCCCGCTGAAAAGCCACACCTTGTCTCTTAAACTCAATAGCCAGGCACCGTTGGTAAATCACTTCCTGAAAGCCATTTCCCAAGGTGTTATGAACCTGCATGGCACAACCAATCACTTTATAAGTCAGCGGGTCTTGTATATTCTCCTCTACCATCATAGATCGGGATTTACAGAATTATAAGATTACCAGGATCACGGATCGGGATTAGTAGGATTCTCAGGATTACGGATTAAGGACCTCACAAGTTTTCAGATATCATACTCCGGCGAATCCTTTGATTCCTAAATCATGATGCTGCCAGCTAAAATCCTGTAATTCAGTAAATCCCAATCATCCCTTTAATCCTCAAAATCTCATTTTCTAATTCTCTTAATCTTGTAATCCTGTGAATCCCGATCCATCCTGCCAATCCCCTAATTCTGTAAATCCCGATCTTTATTCCGAGCGTAGCGACTTCACCGGGTTCATCAGCGCCGCCTTGATGCTCTGAAAGCTGACGGTGAGCAGGGCGATGAGCAGGGCGCCTACGGCGGCCCCGGCAAAGATCCACCAGCTTACGCCGGCTTTGAAGGCGAAATTTTGCAACCACTCGTGCATGGCCCACCACGCCAGGGGCGCCGCCAGCACGAACGAAACCAGCACCAGCCGCAGGAAGTCTTTCGACAACAGGGCGACGATGCCCGGCACCGACGCCCCCAGTACTTTGCGGATGCCGATTTCCTTGGTGCGCTGCTCGGCCGTAAAGGCCGCCAGCCCGAACAAGCCCAGGCAGGCAATGGTGATCGCCAGCACGGCAAATGCTACGGCAAGGTGGCCGATCCGCTGCTCGGCGCGGTACATCTTGTCAAATTCGCCGTCGAGGAACGAATAGTTGAACGGCTGGCCCGGCGCCATGCTTTTCCACTTGGCCTCCGCCGCCGCAATCACGGCGGGTACGTCGGCCGACTGCAACCGGAACGACACGTTGCCGGTACTTTTGCCCAGCATCATCGCCAGGGCGCCCACCGTCTGGCGGAGCGACTCATAGTGAAAGTTTTTCACCACGCCGATGATCGTGTACGTGCTGGTCTTTTTGCTCCCGAAGTCTTCGATCCGGGAAAGGCGTTTGCCCACCGGGTTGGCGTAGCCCAGCAACCGGGCCGCCGTTTCGTTGATGACCACCGCCGTGGAATCGGTGGTAAACTGACGGTCAAACCCGCGGCCCGCGGCCAGTTCCATGCCCATCGTTTTCAGGTAATCATAATCCACCTGCCAGTTCTGCATGGAAACTGCCCGGTCCTGTTCAATCACCCCTTCGGGGAACAGGGGGTTTTCGTTGCGGGATGAAGGAATGGGCAGGAAGCCCGAAACGGTGCCGCTGGTAACGCCCGGTTGCCGCAGCATTTCGTCCCGGAACGCCTGTACGCCCTGGTTGAGGGCGTACGCATCCTGGATGATGAGCACCTGGTCCTTGTTGAAGCCTAATTTTTTGGTCTGGATGTAGTTGAGCTGCCGGTACACCACCACCGTACCGATGATCAGGATGATGGAAGTGGCAAACTGGAACACCACCAGCGCATTGCGCAGCCAACTGCCCCGCATGCCCGCCTGCACTTTTCCCTTGAGCACCTGCACCGGCTGAAAGGCCGACAGGAAAAAGGCCGGGTAGCTGCCCGCCAGCAGGCCAACGCCCAGGGCGCCGGCCACCAGTGCCGGCAGTACCCACCAACTGGCAAAGGGCAGCCCAATGTCCTTGCCGGCCAGCTGGTTGAAAAAGGGGAGCAGCAAGGCCACGCCCACAATGGCCAGGACAAAGGCCAGGGCACTCATCAGCGTCGACTCGGTGAGAAACTGGCCGATGAGGGAAGACCGTTCCGAGCCCAGCACCTTGCGGACGCCCACTTCTTTGGCCCGTCCCGCCGACCGCGCCGTAGCCAGGTTCATGAAGTTTACGCAGGCAATCAGCAGGATAAACCCGGCCACCGCCCCGAAAATGTAGACGTACAGGATGTTGCCATTGGGCGCCAGTTCGGCCACCCGGTCCGAACGCAGGTGAATGTCGGTAAGCGGCATGAGGGAGAACCGCAGGTAATTGCCGCTTTTTTCAAACTCCTCCATGCTGTTGATGTTCATCAGGGCCTTCACCTGCGGGGCAATGTACTTGACCACCACGTCGCGGAAGCGGCTTTCCAACTGCCGGGGAGAACTGCCCTGGCGCAGCAGCAGGTACGTATTGAAGTTGAAACTCACCCAGTTGTCTTCCTTGCTTTCGGCCAGGCTGCTCATCGAGAGGAAAAAGTCGTACCGGAAGTGCCCATTACGCGGCATGTCGCGCATGACGGCCGTCACTTCGTAACGGTCGGTATTGTCGAAGGTAAGGGTTTTGCCTACCGGGTTTTCGCGGCCGAAGTGCCGTTTGGCGGCGCTTTCGGAGATCACCACGGTGTTGGGCCGCGCCAGGGCCGCTTTGGGGTTTCCCGCCACCAGCGGCAAGGTAAACACGTCGAACAGGGTAGAGTCGGCAAAGACGGCGTTTTCCTCCTTGAAGTTCTGGACTTCCCGCTTGACCAGGAAACTGCCGCGGTTGCGGAACCGCACGGCTTGCTCCACCTGCGGGTAATCCCGTACCAGGCCAAAGCCCATGGGCGCCGAACTGACGGCAAACTGGCTTTCTTGCCCCCCGAACTTAAGGTCGGTGTTGATGCGATACACGCGGTCGGCTTTTTGGTGGAAGCGGTCGTAGGAGAGTTCGTCGGCCACGTACAGTGTGATGAGCAGGCAGCACGTGATGCCGAGGGACAGGCCGAAAATGTTGAGGAATGCGTAAAACTTCTGCTTTCGCAGGGTACGCAGGGCAATGCGAAGGTAGTTTCCAAGCATGAGGCGGAGGATAATGAATGACCAATGATTGATTACCAATGACCAATGGGCGTGTGGGTCATTAGATGCGGCCAGCTACCACTGGGTTGCACCCGCAGCGGAATAAAAATGGAGGGCCGCAAAGAAAAAAACTGAACCGCAAGGATCGCAAACGAACCGCAAGGGGCGCAAGGAGGGGTAGGGTTTAAACCCTACCCTACGGAAAGGCTGCGCCTCCGTTGAGTCAAGCGACTTTTGCGTACGCTTGCGCAATGGCAATCACACGCAATATCCATAGGATCGGGTTTAAACCCGATTCCTCCTTGCGGTCTTTGCGTCTCCTTTGCGCCCCTTGCGGTTCAGTTCCTCCGGTCTTCAGTCTCCTTATTCCCCCTCAGAACCCGAATTGCCCATCCGGCGAACAACGAACAACGAATAACCAACAACTACTCCTCTACTCCGAACGCAGTGAGGTCGAAGGGTTGGTAAGGGCCAGTTTGATGCTTTGGAAGCTGACCGTGACCAGGGCGATGCCCAGGGCCAGCAAGCCCGTAAGGCCCAGAATCCACCAGGGAAACGGAATCTGGTAGGCAAAATGCTGCAAGCCCTGCCGCACGGCGTACCAGGCGAGCGGCACGGCCACCACGAAGGCCACCAGCACTAACTTGAGAAAGTCGGCGGAGAGCAGCCGCACCAGGCTAAACGTGCTGGCGCCCATCACTTTGCGGATGCCGATCTCCTTGGCGCGCTGACCCGCCGTGAAGGCGGCCAGGCCAAACAGGCCCAGGCAGGCAATGCACACGGCCAGTACCGAGGAGGCCGTAAACAACCGGCCCAGCTTTTTCTCGGCCTGGTACTGCCGGTCGTAGTTGTCGTCGGCAAAGTAGTACTCGAACGGGTCCGACGGGAAAAGTCCCTCGTACAGGTTTTCGATCCGGGCCAGCTTCCCGGGCATTGCTTCGGTGTCGAGCTTGAGCGTAAAAACGCTTACCGCCGCGGAGGGCAGCAGCACGGACGGGTAAATGGCTTCGCGGGCAGCCGTGTGGTGGTAATCCTTCACCACGCCGATGGCTTCGCACTTGCGATCCCCCCAGTTGATCACTTTGCCCACGGCATCGGCCGGCTTGGCAAAGCCCAGCAGGCGGGCGGCCCTTTCATTGAGGATTACCTTATCGCTGTCCCAGCCCTTCTCGCACATGGCCCGCGTGAAATTGGTTCCCGCCGCCATCGCAATGCCGTACACCTCCAGGTAGTGGTCGTCGATCATGAGCATGGCGAAGCTTTCCTTCTCGGTTCCGGGGGCCGCCTGCTGCGAGGTGATTCCGCTGGCGTTGAAGTTATACCCGATGCCCGGCACGTTGCCCGAGGCGGCAACGGCCTGCACGAAGGGCAGCCGGGCCAGTTCCTGCCGGAAGGTTTCCTGTTTCTGGTTGCGGTCGGGGCTGTTGATGGAGGGCCCGTTGACCACCAGCAGTTGGTCGAGGTTCATGCCCAGCCGCTGCTGGCCGCGCATGTAGCCGAGCTGGTGGTACAGCACGAACGTGCCCACGATAAAGAGGATGGATACGGCAAACTGGAACACCACCAATCCCTTGCGCAGCAGCACCCCGCCGGCCGACCGTTTGAAGGCGCCCTTGAGCACGCGGATGGGTTCGTAGGCTGAAAGCACCAGCGACACGTACCCGCCCGACACCAGCGTACCCAGCACGAGCAGCAAAATGCCGCCCGCCCAGAACCAACCCTGGTTCAGTACGTTGAGCGACAGCGGCTTGCCGATCACGCCGTTGAACCCGGGTTGCAGCAGGCTGACGAGCATCAGGGCCAGCGCCAGCCCGGCCGCGTTCAGCAGCAGCGATTCGAGCAGGTACTGCACCACCAACTGGCCCCGGCCCGCCCCTACTACCTTGCGGATGCCCACCTCCCTGGCCCGGTCCAGGGCGTAGGCCGTCGACAGGTTCACGTAATTCATCCAGGCGATCATGAGCACCAGTACGCTCACGGCAGCCAGCAGCAGAATGAGTTCGAGTTGGCCGGCGGTGGGCAGGGGGTACCCCAGCGAGGGCGCCAGGTGAATTTCCGACAGGGGCTGGAGCCATACTTTGGCGTTGTTGCCGGGGCGGAGGCGGGCGGCGAGTTGGGTAGCCTCGGCGGCGGTCCGGGCCGCGTCCACGCCGTCTTTGAGCATCAGAAACGTAGCGGTGATGCTGCCGTCCCAGCCGTTGGGGTCGGCCCAGCCGTTGCCGTTGCGGTTGGCTTCGATGGCGAGGGTTTGCAGCGACAGCAGGATATCGAATTGCAGGTCGGAGTTGGCCGGCACGTCTTTGAACACGGCCCTTACCGTGTAGGGCGTGTTGCCAAACTGGTTGTTGAGCACCAGCACCTGGCCCAGCGGGTTTTCGTCCCCGAAGTATTTGCGGGCCTGGCTTTCGGAAAGGGCCAGCGTCTGGGGTTCGCGCAGCGACGGGCGGCCCTGGACCACCGGGAAAGTGAACACGTTGAGGAAGTTGCCGTCCACGTACAGCACGTTGGTTTCCCGCAGCGACTTAACGGGCTTGCCGCCCACCGCCCCGTTGCCGAAGTAAGTGACGACCCCGCTGCCGATGCCGGGGGCGACCCGGGTGTACGACTCAATGCCGGGCAGGTTTTCCTGCAGGGTGGCGGCAATGGCCGGGGCCGTCACGAATCCCTTCCAGTCTTTCTCCTCCACCACCACCCGGTAGAGGTGGTCGCCGTTGCGGTGGAAGCGGTTGGTGCTCCACTCGAAGGCCACGTACTGGAGAATCAGCAGGAAAGCTGCAATGCCAAAGGCCAGGCCCGCCATGTTGATGAAGGTGAAGGCCTGCCGCTTCCGCAGGGCCCGCAGGGCTACTTTCAGGTAGTTGATGAGCACGGGATCAGGATTTACAGGATTATGGGATGAACAGGAGGGAGCGGGATTCGCAGGATTAGAGGATGAACGGGATAGATCAGGATGAGAGGATTAACAGGATTGGCTGGACATTGATTTTCGGGATGAAAGGAGGTTTGGGAGGAATGATGTCGCCGGTGTACCCGCATATATTTGAAATAATTGAATTTCATGCGCTTTTGTTTAACCGGCTTGCAAGGATTGATGAAGGTTCTGATGAAGGTCCAAACCATCCCGTTCATCCTCTCATCCTGATCTATCCCGTTCATCCTTTAATCCTGCGAATCCCGATCCCTCCTGTTCATCCTCTAATCCTGTAAATCCCGCTCCTTACTCCGACCGCAGCGTCTTGGCCGGGTTGGAGAGGGCCGTGCGGATGGCGTGGTAGCTCACCGTGAGCAGGGCAATGCCCACGGCCAGCCCGCCGGCCAGCAGGAACACGTCCGGACCGATGGAAATGCGGTAGACGAAATCCTGTAACCACTGGTGCATCAGGTACCAGGCCAGGGGCACGGCCAGGGCAATGGCTACCAGCACCAGCTTGACGAAGTCCTTCGACAAGAGCAACACCACGTTGCCCACCGAGGCGCCCAAGACTTTCCTGACGCTTACTTCCTTGGTGCGCTGCTCGGCCGTGAAGGCGGCCAGGCCGAAGAGCCCCAGGCAGGCCACGAAGATGGCTACCCCGGCGAAGATGCCCAGGATGGTGCGCTGCTTCTGTTCGGCTCTGTAAAGGTTGTCGTACACCTGGTCGAGAAACTCGTAGGTGAAGGGGTACTTGGGTACGATTTTGCGCCAGGCACCCTCAATGCGGGAGATGGCTTCCTGCGGGTTGCCGGCCGTCAGCCTGATGGCAATCACCCGGTTATCGTCGCCCATCGAAATCGCCAGGGGCTGGATTTCCTCCTTGAGCGAAGAGAAGTGGAAGTCTTCCACCACCCCCACCACCCGCCGCGGCAGTGAGTCAACCAGTCTGTTCTTAAAGGCTTTACCCAGGGCTTCCTGCGGTGACCAGCCTAGTTTTTTTACGGCTGCACGGTTCAGTAACATGCCTTCCAGGACGTCGGTGCTGTAGGCTTCCGACAAGTCGCGGCCGGCAATGACTTTCAAACCCATTGTCTTCACGTAGCGGTGGTCCGTAAATACGGTGCGTAACTGCCAGGGCTCCCCGGTTTTGCCTTCCACGTCGAAGGGCAGGCCGTCGTGAAAGCCACCCGGCTCACCCGACATGGCCGATGCTTCCCGCACCTGCGCAATCCGGTGCAGGTCGTTGATGAAGTTTTCGCGGCTGTTCCAGATTTCCCCGTTGCTGATGCGTACGAGCAGGGTGTGTTCCTTGTCAAAGCCCAGCTTTTTGGCCTGCACGTAGTCGAGCTGCCGCACGATGATGAACGTACTTACCACGAGCAGCACCGAAATGCCGAACTGCACCACCACCAGTCCCTTGCGGAGTTGGCCCGAGCCGCGGCCCGCCGTAAACCGTCCCTTCAGCACGCGGATGGGCTGGAAGCCTGACAGGAAAAACGCCGGGTACGTACCCGCCAGCGTTCCCACGACCAGCGTGAGCCCGGCCAGGAAGGCCCAGAAGCCTGGGTTGCCGAGCGGCAGGGCGAGGGGTTTTTCGAGGAAGGCGCTGAACCAGGGCAGGCCCGCGTACACCAGCACCAGGGCCAGGGCCACGCCCAGCAGGGTAAGCAGCAGCGATTCACCCAGGAACTGCGCAATCAAATCGGTGCGGAAGGCGCCCATTACCTTGCGCATGCCTACTTCTTTGGCCCGGCCCGACGAACGGGCCGTGGACAGGTTCATGAAGTTGATGCAGGCAATGGCCAGGATGAACAACGCAACGGTGCTGAACAGGTAAATCACCTGCAAGTCGCCGTGCAGGGAGGGATCGAAGCCTAAGTGCTGGCCGAAGTAAATGTCGCGCAGGGGCTGCAAGGTAATGTCGGTCCGGTTGCCGCTCTGCTTGAAGTGGTCAGACATGTACTTGTCCATGAACGCCGGGAAGCGGGTTTCCAGGCGGGATGCGGACGCGTTGTCGGCCAGCAGCACGTACGTGGCCAGCGCATTGTATCCCCAGCTTTTGAAGAAATCCTTTTTGGCGAAAGGACCGGTGGAGGCCAGGAAGTCAAAGTCAAGGTGGGCGTTGCCGGGGGGCGGGGCCATCACTCCGGTAACTTCGTACAGGTAGGTGCCGTTGTCGATGTCAAGCACCTTGCCCACCGGGTCGGCGTCGCCGAAGTACTTGCGGGCTGCCGCCGGGGTAATTACGAGGCTGTTGGGCTTGTCGAGCACCGTGCGGGGGTCGCCCTGGAGCAGGGGGTACGAAAACACCTCGAAAAAGGTAGAGTCGGTAAAGAACAGCTTGTTCTCCTGAAACGCTTTGTCGCCGTACGTGACCAGCCCTCTTTCGGGCATCACCCGCACGGCGTGGACGATCTCGTCCGGGAAGTCATTTCTGAGGGCCGGGGCGTACGGAGGAGATA
Organism: uncultured Sphingobacteriales bacterium; assembly: GCA_963844325.1. GTDB lineage: Bacteria > Bacteroidota > Bacteroidia > Cytophagales > 172606-1 > CADCTQ01. The sequence goes on along the minus strand of CAWJNV010000002.1, from coordinate 7,510,034 downwards.
CGTACGGAATGCCTATCTTTTCGCCGTTCATCTCACCTACCCGCCGGACGCGGTAGATGCGGTCGCCGTTTTCGAAGAAGGCATCGTAGCTCATCTCGTTGTGGACGAACAGAAAGATGAACAGGCAGCAGGCAATGCCTACCGAAAGCCCGGCCACGTTGACGACGGTGTAGACCTTGTGTTTGACGAGGTTGCGCAGGGCAATTCTGAAATAGCTGAGCAGCATGGTTTGGGGAGGGCTAAGTGCTGGGGGCGGAGGGCAGGAGCAAGGGGTAGTACCGTTGCTGGCCGGGCCCGTCCGTGGGCTAGTGCCAATAAACATGCCAGCCGCGGAAACGCCTCTTTTTCCCGAAAAGCCGCATTTTGGCCCCTCCGCTTTGTTCGCCCACGACCAGAAGTGTCCGGAGGCGGACAGGGGAGTTGGAGAGTTAAGGAGTTAGAGAGTGAGGGAGTTGGGGAGTTTGAGAATTGGGGGGCGACGGGTGCGAAGGGGGGCGAGGCTTTTTGCATCCCGGAGGATTTTGGTAGTATTAAGGCACTACAACCACACGCGCGGTACCCATTAACAACGAAGCACGCCACGCACCCGACTCCCCAACTCCTAAACTCCCTAACCCTCAAACTCCCTAACTCCCATGTCCAACCCGACGCTACAATGGATGCAGGCCCGCATCGGCCAGGAACTCACCGACAGTCCTTCCCCGCTTTCCCGGTGGCTCCGGGGGACGCTGGTCCGCGCCGAAGAAGGCGAACTGGCCGTGCGGTTTACCGTCCGCGAGGAGATGACCAACCCGATGGGCGTGCTGCACGGCGGCATGGTGGGCGCCATCATCGACGACGTGATCGGCGTGACTGTGTTCAGCCTGCACCACGAGTTTTTCTACACCACCGTCAACCTCAACATCGACTTCCTGTCGAGCGCCCGGGCCGGCAGCACCGTAACCGCCCAGTCCCGGATCGTACGGCAGGGCCGCAACATCATTCACGCGGAGTGCCAGCTCCTGAGCGAAGAAGGCAAACTGCTGGCCAAGGGCGCCTCCAACCTGCTCGTAACGCAGGTACGGAAGCCTTTTTGACGAAAATTTCTTACGGGAGGACTAAAAAAATTGCCCCGGATTATAACGGGGACGGAATGTTTGCGTACATTCGTATGTTACCCCAATGTTAAGAAATGTTTAACCCTTATTAACATTTTATGCCTAGTGAAAGAGATCATCATTCGTCCCAAGAAAAAAACGGCGCCCCGGATTGGCCGCGTCACTGAGATTGTCCTGTCGCAGGCCTGCCTGTTGCTGTTTGCCGTGGGCATGAGCCTGCTGTCGGGTTTGCCCATCTATTTTTTACGCGACTGGCTGCCTTCCCTGAATCAGTCGGAGTACGTGCTGTTCTTTTCGGCGTACCTGTTGCTGGTGCCGGTCGCCTTTCTGTTGGCGCGGCAATCGTTGCGCATGCTGCGGCAGGTAGAAATCCTTTCGGGCCGGCGGGTTTCGTTCCAGCGCCGTTACCGCAAGATGCGCCGCCGCGAGCAGCGCCTGACCCGGGCGCCGCTGCCCGGTCCCGTCACCCCGCAACCCGTGAGACAGTCCCGTGCAGATGGGTTTTTGACGAACCGGAAGATTTCCCTGCCCGCCGGGTTCGTGTTCCGCAATCCTGTTAAGGAAGTTTAACCATCATTCCCATGATTTTTTCAATTTTCCGGCGGATGGCCCGGCTTTCGCCGTCGTAGTCATTGGCGATGATGGCGAAAGTCATGAGCTGTCCCGAACGGGTCTTGAAGTAGCCCGAGTAGCTGGTTACCCGTTCGATGGTGCCGGTTTTGGCCCGTACGTTGCCCTCGGCGGCCGTGCCCCGGCCCACGTTGGTCATGGTACCCGACACCCCGGCCACCGGAAACGAGGCGTAGTAGGCGTTGAAAAACGGCTGACCCGCCGCGTATTGCAGAATGGCCGTGAGCGTAGTGGCCGTAAGGGCGTTGGAGCGGGACAAGCCGCTGCCGTCGCGCATGAAAAAGCCGCCCAGGTCCACGCCCTTCTGCCGCCAGAACCCTTCCACGGCCATCGTGCCGCTCACCGTCGTACCGTCCTTGTAGGTTTCCACCCCCATCATCTTGAGCATGGCCTCGGCGTAGAGGTTCATGCTTTGCAGGTTGGTCTGGTTCACGATCTCGCGCAGCGGCGGCGAGGGGTGCGTGTAAAACGTGGTGCGTTGGGCCGTGGGCATTGCTTTGCGCTGGCGGAGCAGCCGCGTGGTGGCCGGCAGTTTGTCGATGGCTACGCCGCCCGCCGCCAGCCGGTCGTGCAGCAACTCGGCGCAGGTGAGGGGCGGGTCGGTAATGGCTCCCTTGATGGTAAATTCCTTGACCCCCGCGGGTACGGTGCCCTGCACGAGGCGCAGGTCGGTGTAGGGCACGCCGTAGATGTAGGCATTGTCGCCCGAGCCGGGGGCGCCGGTGGTCACCTCGTTGTCAAACTCCATGCCGTGCATGGGCGGGTCGGTGCGCAGCACTTTGGCCGGTTCGCCCACTTTGGCGCCGGGCCGGAAGGTGAGGCGGTAGAGGTTGTCGTTGACGTTGAGCCCGAAGGCCGGGGAGCCGTAGTAGTTGCCGATGTCCGACCACTGCCAGCCGCTGGGGATCACGTTGTCGTTGAACATGTCGGCGTCGCCCACCACCATGCCGTCAATGCGTTTGATGCCCGCCGCTTTTACCTTCGTCACCCACAGGTTCATCAGTTCACCCAGGCCCAGTGACCCCGCCGTGCGGCCGGCGCCCAGCGTGGGGTCGCCGCCCCCGCGGATGTAGAGGTTGCCGGCCAGCGTGCCGTCGGGTTTGAGCTGTCCGTCGTACTGCAACTCCGTCTTGAACTGGTAGTCTTCGCCGAGCATGGCCAGGGCCGTGGCCGTGGTCACGGTTTTGAGGTTGGAGGCGATTACCAGGCTCCGGCGGGTGTTGTGGTCCACGAGGGCTTCGCCGGTCCGGGTATTCACGATGCGCACCGACCACTGCCCGTACTTGAGAATGGAATCTTCGCCGGCCTTTACGACTTCGGCCCGCAGTTCGGGCAGCGTGGTGGGCAGGTCGGTACGGGTTTCGGTTTCGGAGGTTTGGGCGCAGGCGCAGACGAGGAGAAAGGCAAAAAAGCCGTTGCGGGCAAGGCGACGGAAGGCGTTGGGCATGGGCAGCGGGTTTTTGGCAAAGGTACGCATTTGGGCAGGAAGCGTTGCGGGGGGAGCATTCTATCGGTTTTATAAAATATGTTTACTATTTGCTGGTGAATGCATAGAAGTAATTATATTGGCCGAGCGATAACATATCACTAATATATGAGGTCAAAGTTTCCAGGATATTTCAAACCAGCAAAAGGCGACATAAAGGCGTTATGGGATAATGCTATTTTTACCTTTGATACAAATATTTTATTAAACCTTTATAGATATTCGGACGAGACAAGAGAAGAGTTTTATAAGATACTTGAAAAGCTAAAAGATAAAATATGGCTTTCTAATCAATCTGCTTTTGAATTTTTTGAAAATAGGCTGAATGTTATTAGTCAGCAAGAAAAGGCATACGAAGATATGATTGGGAAATTAGCTGCAATAGAGGAGGATTTTAAGAACACAAGACAACATCCTTTTGTTTCTGATTCGTCCTTGCAAAAATTTTCCAAATTGGCTAAAGAAATTTGCTCAGAACTGGAAAAAAGCAAGGAGGTTCATAACAATCGTATTGTAGATGATGAAGTTTTAATGCGAATTGAGGAACTATTCGCAGATAGGGTAGGCGGTGAATATAAGCTTGAAGAGTTTAATAAATTAATCAAAGAAGGAGAGGAAAGGTTTAAATTGAAAGTGCCTCCTGGTTATAAAGACTCTTCTAAAAAGGATGCTTCTGATCTTGGTGCTCGGCAGTATGGTGATTTGATTGTTTGGAAACAAATCATCGATAAAGCGAAGGAATCACAAAAGGGAATAATCCTGGTGACGGATGATAGAAAGGAAGATTGGTGGATGCGTTTCAAAGGAAAAACAATTCAACCTAGACCGGAACTAATTAAAGAATTCAAGAATGAGGTAAATCAGGAGTTTCATATGTATCAATCGGATAGATTCTTAGAATTCTCAAGAGAGCAGCTAAGTCTGAAAGTTAATCAGAATGCGATCAATGAGATCAGAGAGCTTAGAGAAATGGATTATGAAGAAAGAAAAATTAAAAAGGATATTCTTAGAAAAGAGCGCATGGTGTTAATACGTGCCTTGGATAATAAATCGAAAGAATTATTTGTATTGGATGAAAAATTTGAACATATTGTTAATAAAAGTGGGCAATTGAAGCAGTCGCTTGAAGAGCAGAAAAAAATGATAAATGCTAATAATGTTACTGAGAAAGAATCTCAAATGCTTGATTTTATTAAGACAAGCATAGAATTCTTAAATGTAGAAGAGTTAAATATTAAAAAAAATAAAGATCGTGTAATGCATGAATCACTTATTTTGAAAAGAAGATTACAAACGGTGCACGATGCTATTGCTAAAGACATTCATTGAAACTTAAATGGGAATAGTCGTATTCAGTAGTTAATGAAGACGGAAAGCATGAAGGACAAAATCAATAAACTTGCCGCCGGAGAATCATCAAAAGGGTTGGAGAAGGCGGAATGGAGCCAGGCGAATGAGTCGTGACTGAATAAATCGGCGGACATTGCCTTAAGGGTGCTGCGGGCTTTGCGGGAAAAGGGGATGACCCAGAAAGATCTGGCAGAGAAATTGAACGTTTCTCCGCGGCAGGTCAGCAAGATGGTCAAAGGCAAGGAGAATCTAATTTTGGAGACCATCAGCAAATTGGAATCCGTACTCGGTGTAGCATTGGTTAACCCGACTCCCACTGGGGCTGATCCTAAGTTAGTCGCTGATCCTGCGGCATAGTTCTATACAAGACTTACGCAAATGCTCTGAACGTAGCGGTAGGCATTAGGGAGAGAACCTGCAAAGGTGCAGCGGTTTGGCGAAACATATTCCATATCTGTTTGGCGACCGATAATGCACGCGTTAAAAGATATGGAATATGTTTTGCCAGCCGGTTCCCCAACCAAACGCGGTAGTTGTATGATCGCCGACCGCTGACAGGTAAGTCCTGCTATAGATCACACCAATCCCCGGTTTGGATTCCGACGGGGGCCCCTAATGAGTATGAAACCTTACGCCTGAGCCCGTTTCTCAAAACTGACACCATTCTTAGCCGGGCCGAAATCAAAAGAAGCAGCACGAGCCGATGTACAGCCGGAAAAGTTATTTGCTTAACTTACCGCCTTGTAACTGTCCTTTTTTACCCCGCAGCCGGAAAGCTATGGCCGACGATTACATCCTGCGCATTGATGGCCCCGACGAGACGGGGCTGGTCCACAAGATCACCGGGGTATTGTACTACCACGGGCTCAACGTGGTCCGCAACGACGAGTACGTGGACCGGGAAAACGGTCAGTTTTTCATGCGCACCGAGTTTTCGGGCACGGCCAACCCCGACAAGATCATCAGCGGGCTCAAGGGCATCCTGCCCAACTACGCCAACGTGGCCCTCACCGCGCGGCAGGTGAAAGACGTGGTCATCCTGGTCACCAAGGAGCACCACTGCCTGAGCGACCTGCTCATCCGGTACGCCTACGGCGAGTTGCCCATGCAGGTGCGGGCCGTGATCGGCAACCACCAGGTGCTCGAATCGCTGGCCGCACGTTTCAACGTGCCGTTCCATTACGTGCCGCACAACGACCTGAGCCGCGAGGCCCACGAAGCCCAGATCACGGAGGTCATCGGGACGTACCGGCCCGACTACCTGGTGCTGGCCAAGTTCATGCGGGTGCTTACCCCGGCCTTTACCCGCCAGTACGCCAACCGCATCATCAACATCCACCACTCCTTCCTGCCCGCCTTCATCGGGGCCAATCCTTACCGGCAGGCCCACCAGCGCGGCGTCAAGATCATCGGGGCCACGGCGCACTTCGTGAGCGACGAGCTTGATGAGGGGCCCATCATCACGCAGGACGTGATCCACATCAACCACAGCAAAAGCGCCGCCCAACTGGCAATGGCCGGCAAAGACGTGGAGAAGGTCGTGCTGGCCAAAGCCCTTAAACTGGTGCTCGAAGACCGCGTCTTCATCTACGGCAACCGGACCATCATCTTCGAATAGCAAAGCTCCGGCAATAGTCATTGGTCAGTAGTCATTGGTCAACGGTGAACGGGATACGACAACTTACGCATACCCAATGACCAATGTACCAATGACTACTGACCAATGACTATTGCCGAAGATGCGGTTTTTACAGGGCGCAGCTATTGCCGAAGTCGTACCCCTCGTAGCCGGGGGCCAGGGCATTGTCCACCCGCACGATGCGGTCCAGCCGGATGTCCTCGCCGGTGTTCAGCGTGAGGTAGTCAGCCCCGTCGCGGCGGGTGATTTCCCGCACCAGGCCCGTGGTCGTCAGCAGTTCCCGCAGGTCGGTGATGTAGTTGAGGGTTACTTTTTTTCTTTCCGCAACCAGGCTTTCAATCGACTGGCGGAAGTGGCTCTCTACCGGTTTGTAATCGCTTTCCATACCCCATGGAACGACGGGAGCGGCAATTGGTTATGGGCCCGGCAGTGGTTGCGCGTGGCGGTTGGCAAATTCGGATAAAGAGCGCATATTGAGGGAGGAAGGAGGTTGTCCCGTCCCGCCAAACCACTTTATATGAAACATTTGCTTTGTACGGCCGGCCTGTTGCTGCTGGCCGTTGCCGTCCGGGCGCAGGGCGCCCCCAACGCAGCCCTCAAGAAAGAACTCGACAGCCTCTTCGTGGTGGACCAGCGGTACCGGATGATGATGGGCTTCACCGGCACCCGCCTCGATTCCCTGGCCAGCGCCGTAGGGGTGACGAACGAACAACTGCCCGAGTACCTGGTCACTCAAATGCACCGCGTCGACTCGTCCAACCTGGTTCGCATTGAGCAGATCATCCAACAGTACGGCTACCCGGGCAAAACCCTGGTCGGTACGCCTGCCAACGAAACCACTTTTTACGTCATCCAGCATTCCCCCAAGATCAAGGAGTACCTGCCCCTGGTGGAAACCGCCGCCCGGAAAGGGGAACTGCCCTTTTACCTGTACGCGATGATGTACGACCGGCACCAGATGTACGAAGGAAAGGAGCAATTGTACGGAACGCAGGCCCGTGGCTTTGCCCCAAAGGGACCCGACGGGCGGCCGGGGCTGATGCAAATGTTTATCTGGCCCATCAAAGACCCCGCAAACGTGAACCGCCGTCGCAAAGAAGCCGGCTTTACCGATACTGTAGAGGAAAATGCCCGCCGGATGCGCATCGAATACAAAGTAATCACGCTGGAGGAAGCAAAGGCGATTGAGAAGAACGCCAGCGGCCAGAAGAAATAAGCAGTACCAATAAAGAAGGTTATATGGTTGTATGGCTGAATGGCTGAATGGTTATTGGGCTGATTGAATAGAAACTGGTCTCTGAGAAATAACAAGTCAACCATACAACCATTCAGCCATATAACCTTCTTTGTCAGTACAAGTACCCAATCCCCGATACCCACTACCCATTTCCCCCATGAACCGAAGAAATTTCCTCAGGCATAGTTCCCTGGCCGGCTTGTCGCTGTCCACGCTGGCCGTTGTCTCCTGTAACCCCGGCCCGGCCAAGAAAGAGGGCCAGGGAACCGCCACGGCCACTGCCGCCAACCCTTCCGCCCGGGCGGGTGCCGCGGGAGACTTTGCCCTGCACGAAGCCACCATTGCCCAGTTGCAGCAACAGATGGAGAGCGGCGCCCGGACGGCCCGGTCCGTCACCCAACTCTACCTCGACCGCATTGCCGCCATTGACCAGCAGGGGCCGTCCCTCAAGTCGGTGATCGAAGTAAACCCCGACGCCCTGGCCATTGCCGACGCCCTGGACCAGGAACGCAAGAGCGGCAAGGTGCGGGGACCGCTGCACGGCATTCCCGTGCTCATCAAAGACAACATCGACACGGCCGACAAGATGATGACCACGGCCGGTTCGCTGGCCCTGGAAGGCAACCGGGCCGCCAAGGATGCCTTTATCGTGGCCCGCCTGCGCGAGGCCGGCGCCGTGTTGCTGGGCAAGACCAACCTGAGCGAATTCGCCAATTTCCGGTCGTCGCGGTCGAGCAGCGGCTGGAGCAGCCGGGGCGGCCAGACCCGCAACCCCTACGTACTCAGCCGCAACCCGTGCGGTTCCAGTTCCGGCTCCGGCGTGGCCGCGTCGGCCAACCTGTGCGCCCTGGCCATCGGCACCGAAACCGACGGTTCCATCATATGCCCCGCCTCGATCAGCGGCATTGTGGGCATTAAACCCACCGTGGGCCTGTGGAGCCGTACGGGCATCATTCCCATTTCGCACACCCAGGACACGGCCGGCCCGATGGCCCGCACCGTTACCGACGCCGTAATCCTGCTCGGACCCCTCACCGGCGTGGACGCCGCCGACAAAACCACCGCCGGAAGCACCGGCAAGGCCCACAAGGACTACACGCCCTTCCTGGACCCCAACGGGCTGAAGGGCAAGCGCATCGGCGTGGAAAAGTCCTTCCTGAAGGGCCACGAAGGCGTAGACCCGCTGGTGCAGAAAGCCCTCGACCTGCTCAAAAAGGGAGGCGCCACGCTGGTGGAGGTAGAAGTGATGAAAGCGATGGAGGCCATCGGCGGGTCGGAGTACGAAGTGTTGCAGTACGAGTTCAAAGACGGCCTCAACCGCTACCTGGCCGGGGCCAACGCCAAGGTGAAGTCGCTCAAGGACATCATCCGCTTCAACGAGGAGCACGCCGACAAAGCCATGCCCTACTTCAAGCAGGAAATCCTGGAAAGCTCCGACAAGAAGGGCGGCCTCGACCGCCAGGAATACCGCGACGCATTGGCGAAGAACTTGCAGGTGGCCCGCGGCACCATTGAAAGCATCATGCTCGAACACAACCTCGACGCCATCAGCGGCCCCTCGTACGGCCCCTCGTGGTGCACCGACCTGGTGAACGGCGACCACTTCTCGGGCTACGGCCTTTCGACGCCCGCCGCCGTGGCGGGCTTCCCGCACATTACTGTGCCGCTGGGGCTGGTGCACGGCTTGCCCATCGGCTTTTCGTTCTTCGGCCGGGCCTACAGCGAACCCGAACTCATCCGGATCGCCTACGCTTACGAACAGGCCTCCAAAAACCGCGTAGCGCCGGAACTGCTCGACGCCGCCCGGGCCGTGTAGGGCGAAAAGAGCATTGTAAAGAATAAGCCTAACTTTAGGCGTAACGTACGTAATACAACAAGCAACTCATGATTACCAGGCTGAAAATCGATGGGTTCAAAAATTTGGTCAAAGTTGATATTCGATTCGGACCATTCACTTGCATTGCCGGAGCAAATGCCGTTGGTAAATCAAACCTGTTTGATGCCCTCAAGTTCATGAGTGATCTTACAGATAAAACGCTTTTGGATGCAGCGAAATCCGTGAGAAGTGAGGGGCAAAAAAACGCTGATATCAGGGGACTTTTTCATCGCATTGGTGACAGCCACGCTGAGCAGATGCATTTTGAGATAGAAATGATTATTCCTAAAGAGGGAGTAGATGAACTAGGGCAAACGGCTAAAGCGACTATTACAACGGTCAGATATACGCTGGTGCTGGCTCTTAAAAAAGAAGAAATTTTTAGTAGTGATGGCTTGTTAGAAATTCTGGTGGAAGAACTGGTGCCCATTACCCAAAAGGACGCCAAAAAGAGTATTGGGTTTGACCACAACAATGCCTGGGAAAACTCCGTAGTTGAAGGAAGAAGGAGTACACAAACTCCTTTTATTGCTACAGAACGAGAGGGGGCGGAAAGAATAATCAAATTCTACCAGGATGGAGATAGCAGCAGGCCCATAGCCAGAAAAGCCAATCTATTACCCAAAACCGTTTTATCTACGGCGGATGCCAGTCTGCATGCTACTGCTCTGATCGTAAAGAAAGAAATACAGTCCTGGCAAATGCTCCGGCTCCAACCGAATGCTTTGCGGCAACCCGATGAATTTTACACGACTGCTTCGGCAGGATTGGGCGTTGATGGCTCAAATCTACCGGCTTTGCTATACCGTTTGAAGCTTGAAAATGATAAAACGCTTGAGAAGCCCGATATTTATCAGCTTCTTTCCAATAGGTTGTTTGAATTAATCGGTGATGTAATTACAATCGATGTTGACAAGGATGAAAAAAGGGAGTTGCTTACCCTGATGTTGACAAGTAAAGATGGAACGAAATATCCTGCCAGAGCCTTGTCAGACGGAACCCTGCGTTTTTTAGGACTGGCAGTCTTGGAACTTGACCCGCAACCAAGCCGCGTCATTTGCTTGGAGGAACCAGAGAACGGCATTCATCCGGACAAAATTAAGGCAGTAATCAAACTGCTTCAGGACATAAGTATGGATACTGATTTCCCTTTTGGGAAGGATAATCCATTGAGACAAGTAATTATCAATACGCACTCACCGGCAGTTGTACAGCAAGTGCCCGAAGACAGCCTGTTGGTGGCCGAACTACAGGATGATATTAATGATAACGGCTTACGTTACAAAAAAGCAGCGTTCAGTCCCTTGAAAGATACCTGGCGGACGAAGATGCCGGATTTTGCCGGCAGAACTGTTTCACTGGGTAAACTACTATCCTATCTCAACCCTACTGACTTTTCTAATCCGGGCGCGGATGATGGATTGACAAATAAGACGCGTGGCAAGCCCCATAAGAGGAGAGTGATTGACCGGGAGGATGTGCAAAAGCAATTAAGCCTGATTTTTGGTGAATAGAAAGCAAATCCGGTATAGCCTGCTTTGTGATGGATCATCGGACCAGGCCCTCATGCCAATAATCAATTGGGCGCTAAAAGAGGTAAACCCAAGACTGGAGATCATACCGTTCTGGCCGGACTTGGGTCGCCTGCGCAAACCTCCTAAACTTTCGGATTTGGAAGGCAGGATAACTGCTGCCCTGGAACAGGCCGAATGCGACGTGTTGTTCGTACACCGGGATGCGGAAAGGATAAGCCGGAGTGAAAGGAAGGCAGAGATTGAAGTAGCATGGGAACGTTTGAAAGACACGTATCCGGGCCAAACACTGGTTTGCATCGTTCCAGTCAGAATGACGGAAGCCTGGTTGATGTTTGATGAACAAGCCATCCGGAAAGCGGCGAATAACCCAAATGGGTCGGTACCTATTCGTTTGCCGCCCGCCACTAAAATTGAAAGATTGCCCGACCCAAAGAAAGAGTTAAAAATGATACTTCGAATTTCCAGCGGCTTGAGAGGTAGGGATTTGAGTAAATTTGCCGATTCGCGGGCCGTTCACCTGGTGGCTGAGTACACGAATGATTTTTCATTTCTAAGGCAGTTGGAGGCGTTCGGTGCATTCGAAGCAGAACTAAGACGTTTGTCTGCTACCTTAGGTATCGCCTAACCGCAATATGACAAGCCATTGTGGGTACTGGCACGGTTGATGTTTAGCGCAACTGATTCCGTACGCCATCAGTATTATTGCCTGATACCAAACCCGATCTGTCATGCAGTTCTTCCAGAAAACCATTCAACTGCCTCGCTACGGCCGGGGCTTCCACCTGATTACGGAGGTGGTGGAAAGCGAATTTCCGGAACTGCGGCGGATAGAGGTGGGCCTGTTGCACGTGTTTATCCAGCATACGTCGGCTTCCCTCACCATCAACGAAGACGCCGACCCCACGGTGCGGCAGGATTTTGAAAGCCACTTCAACCGCATGGTGCCCGAAAACGCCCCGTACTACCGCCACAACGACGAAGGGCCCGACGACATGCCGGCCCACTTGAAGGCGTCGGTGCTGGGCAGCAGCGTGACCATTCCCATTACCGGGGGGCGGCTCAACCTGGGCACCTGGCAGGGCATCTACCTCTGCGAACACCGCAACCACGTCTCCGGCCGCCGCATCGTTGCAACGGCGTACGGGAATTAGGGATTGGTTGTATGGCTGTATGGTTGATTGTTATATGGCTATATGGCTGAATGGTCGTATGGCGCTAGATCAAGCATATAACAATCAACCATATAGCCATCCAGCCATTCAACCATCCAGCCATACCCTTTCAGTATAATTTTTTTTCCTTCCCCGTAACCCATCCTTCCGGGTTCGCATCTAAGGGCCACACCCCTTTACGCCAGACCTCCAACCCGTATTCCCATGCGATCCAGTGAACTAACGTACGCGATGTTTTTCGTAATCCTGTTCGTGATTTTCGGCGCCGTCCGGATGAACCGCGAATGGGCGCAAGCCGATACCGGCAACGTCGTCCGGCAAACCAGGTCCGTACCCGCTTTCAGCCGGCTCCGGATCGACGGCGTATTCGACGTCCACCTCCGGCAGGGAGATGCCCCCGCCCTGCAAATTGAAGCCCGGGAAGGACTCATGAGCCGCATCACCACCGAAACCGAGGACGGCACCCTGAAGCTGGGCCTGGAACGCGGCGTGCGCATGCGGAAAACCAGCATCAAAGTGTACATCACCGTGCGGGACCTGGAAAAGCTCAGCATCGGCGGCGTAGCCAGCGTAAAGTCGGATACGCCCCTGCGGTTCGCACGCCTGGAACTGGAGCAGCATTCGGTGGGCACCACCCAACTCACCCTCCAGTGCGACCAGCTCACGGCCCACCTCACCGGCGTAGGCGCCCTGCAACTGAGTGGGTCGGGCCGCCAGGTGGAAATGCACAACACCGGCGTCGGCGCCATCAAAGCCGCTGATTTCGAGGCCGAAGTGCTGCGGGTGGAAAATACCGGGGTGGGCGAAGTGGAGGTGAACGCCCGGCGCGAAATCAGCATCCATTCCACCGGCGTGGGCAGCGTCCGCTACAAAGGCCCGGCCGCCATCAAGGAAATGCACAACTCCGGCATCGGCAGCGTACGACGCATCTAGAAAAAAAGGAGACGGATCGGGATTTTCAAGATTGAAGGATTAGCAGGATGGGAAGATGAGGGCCGGGGATGCGCAGCGAATTGTTGTTAATGGGCTACTTTTCAATGGGATAGGGTTTAAGCCCTTTTCCTATGTGTGCACAACTCTATTAATTGTATCCTTCATCTTTTCATCCTTGCTGTCCCATCCTGCTAATCCTTCCATCCCTAAAATTCTGATCCGTCTCCTCTAAATTAAAATTACCCAGAAGTAGGTATTGTCTTCCTGCGGGGTGTATATTACTTTTAACGTGCCTGGCTGGTGGCACCGGGAACGACACATTGCTGCGAGGGAGACAGAGGGAGGGTTGTAATGCGGACCGCCGGCCGAACCCGTGCCATTTTTCAACCCTTCCCATACCTTATGCAAATCACTTTTCCTCCTTTTTCCCGCCGGGGCCTGCTGGGGGCCTGCCTGTTCCTGTGGTGCGCCTTGGCCCTCAGACCCGTACAGGCCCAGGACCAACTCTGGGGACTTACCGGCAACGGCAACACGGGCGTCAGCGGGGTAGCGTTTACCATCTCCGGCACCGGGTCGGGCTTTACCGTCCGCAAGACGTTTTACAACGACGGCGCCGACCCTTACTACTGCAAGGTGATCCAGGGCCGTAACGGCGCCTTTTACGGAATGACCACCTCCGGCGGCGCCTACAACTACGGCACCATCTTCCGGGTGAACGGCGACGGCAGCGGCTACACCATCCTCTACAGTTTCAACGGCTTCTCCGACGGCGGCACCCCCCGCGGCGGCCTCACGCAGGCGCCGGACGGCACCTTGTACGGGGTATCGTTCCTGGGAACATACAATGGCGTGTTCTTCAAAATCACTGAAGACGGCAGCAACTTCACCACCCTCAAAGAATTTTCCGGCGTTACCGGGGAACGGCCCGGCGGTACCCTCGTGCGGGACAGCGACGGCTTTTTCTACGGCCTCGCCGCGTACGGCGGCGCCAACGACAAGGGCACGATCTACCGGGTAAGCGCCGACGGCACCAGCTTTACCGTGCTCCACAACTTCAGTACGGGCGGCAGCCCCGTGGGCAACAGCCTGACCCTCGGCGCCGACGGCGTGCTGTACGGCATCACGTCGTGGAACAGTGACAACCAGGGCGAGGTGTTCAGAATCAACCGGAACGGCACCGGCTTTGCCGTGCTGCATACCTTTACCGGCTCCGACGGCGGCAACCCGATGGACCGGCTGGTGCCGGGCACGGATGGCGCTTTGTACGGCGTCACCCGGGAGGGGGGGAACGCCTACCGGGGTACGGTCTTTAAAATCAACCCCAACGGGACGGGCTTCGCCACGCTGCACCACTTCGGCAACACCAACGGCGCCCACCCCCACGGGCTGCTGCAAGGGGCGGACGGCGCTTTGTATGGCGTTACCATTACCGACTACACCACGTCGGCGGGCGTCGTGTTCAAAATCAACCGGGACGGTGCGGGCTACAAAGTAGTGAAAGGGATGCCGGCCGGCAGTGCCGACAATCCGTCGGGCGGCTTGTTCCAGTCGGCGGGCGGCGTGCTGTACGGCATGTCCTCGGGCAGCTTCGGCCAGGGGGCCGTGTACCGGCTCAATACCGACGGCAGCAACCTGAGGGTGTTGCACACATTTACCTACAACTACGAAGGCACCAATCCGCGGGGCGGCCTTACCCGCGGCAGCGACGGCGCCTTGTACGGGGTAACCCGGCAGGGCGGCACCGAAAACCGGGGCGTCTTCTACAAGATCAATGCCGACGGCAGCAACTTCCGGGTGCTGAACAACTTCTCCGACTACTGGCTCGAAAACCCGCTCAGTGAACTGGTGCAGGGCACCAACGGCGTCTTCTACGGCGTAGCCACCGACGGGGGCAACTTCGACCGGGGCGGCATCTTCCGCATCAATGCCGACGGCACGGGCTACAACGTGCTGCGCCAGTTTGACCGCGTGGACGGCGAAAACCCTTTGGCCGGGCTCATCCAGGGCAGCGACGGCGCCCTGTACGGCATGACCCAGGGCGGCGGCAGCACGGGCAACGGCACCATCTACAAGCTCAACGGCGACGGCACCGGCTTTGTCACCCTCAAAAACTTTACCGCCGGCGACGGCCGTTTTCCCGAAAACCGGCTGTTGCAGGGCAGTGACGGGGCGTTGTACGGCCTGACCACCTTCGGCGGGGCTTCCAACAACGGCGTCATCTTTAAGGTAAACCGCGACGGCAGCGGGTACCAGGTGTTGCGCAGCCTGGGGGGCACCGACGGCCGCAACCCGCGGGGCGGACTGGTGCAGGATGCCGGCGGCGTACTCTACGGCACGACCAGCGGGGGCGGCAACAACAATGCGGGCACCCTCTTCAAGATCAACCCCAACGGCACCGGCTTCGGCGTGCTCAGGCACCTGGGCGGCAGCGACGGCGCCAACCCCTTCGCCGGCCTGTCGCTGGGCAGCAACGGCACCTTGTACGGCATGACGGCCAACGGCGGCACCTACGACGGCGGTACGCTTTTCCGGATCAATGCCAACGGTACGGGGTTCAGCGTACTCCGGCACTTCAATCCGGCCACCTACGGCGCTCACCCCGAAGGCACCGTGCTGGTCATTCCGGCTGCCCAGCCCGTGGCGGGCACCTTCCGGGTCAACGCCGGGGGCAACGCCTTTGCCACGGCGGATGCCCGCAACTTCGCGGCGGATGCGTACTTCTCGGGGGGCACCGTCTCCCGGTCTACTACGCTGGGCATTGCCGGCACGGGCGATGATTACCTCTACCAGACGGGGCGGCACGGCGCGTCGTTCTCCTACAACTTCCCCACCGGCAACGGCAGCTACGACGTGGTGCTGCACTTTGCCGAAACCTACTGGGGCAACACGGCCCCCGGCGGGGTGGGCTCCCGCAAGTTCCACGTGAACCTGGAAGGCGTACGCAAGCTGACCGACTACGACGTGTTCGCGAAGGCCGGCGGCGCCCGGCGGGTGGCCCAGGAGACCTTCCGGGTAAACGTAATGGACGGTACGCTGAACGTGGCCTTCCTCAAAGGCTCCGCCGACAACCCGGCCATCAAAGCCATTGAAGTACTGCCCGCGGGGGCGGCCCTGACCATCAACGCGGGGGGCAGTGCCTTTACCAGCAGCACCGGCAAGAAGTTCTCGGCCGACGTGTACTACGGGGGCGGCAGCGTGTCGAGCATTGCGGGTGGCGAAATTGCCAATACGACCAACGACGCCCTGTACCGCAACGGCCGGTTTGGCGTGTTTTCCTACGGCCTGCCTTCGGGCAACGGCACTTTCGACGTCACGCTGCACTTTGCCGAAACCTACTTCGGCAGCCGGGCGGGTGGCGGTGCCGGTTCGCGGCGGTTCAACGTGGACGCGGAAGGCGTGCGGCGGCTGACCAACTACGACATTTTCGCCAAGGCCGGCGGGGCCATGCGGGCCACTACGGAAGTGTTGCGCGTAACGGTCGCCGACGGCGTACTCAACCTGTTCTTCACCAGGGGGGCGGCCGACAATCCGCTGGTTTCGGCCATTGAAGTGGTTCCCGTAGCGGCGGCCCGCCTGGCCGATGCCGCCGATATTCCGGAAAGCGGGCCGATCACCCTGTATCCCAACCCCGTGCGGGACCAATTCACCGTGACGCTGCCGTTTGCGGCCACGCAGGTACGCGGCACGGCCGTGACCGACGCCGCCGGAAAAGTGCACCTGCTCAATGCCCACCGGGCGCGTGGCGAAAGGGAGATCGAAGTGTCGGCCGGCACCTTGCCCAAGGGCCTGTACCTGCTGCGCCTCGATACGGAGGGCGGCTGCCGCGTAGTCAAATTCGCCCGGCAGTAAGCGTGGGAGAAGGGTTTAAAGTTGATGAATTCATGCACGCCAAAAAGCAAAAGCCCGTACCCCAGCAGGGAGTACGGGCTTTTTGCCTTCGAAAAGGGCAGGGACTAGAACAGTTTTTCTTTGGGCGGCGTTACCCCTTTCATGCGCAGGTAGAGGGTCGCCTGGCCCCGGTGGTGGGTCTGGTGCTCAAATGCTTTGCTGTAAGCCTGGTCGCGGGCCAGGTCCATGCCGAACACTTTGACCTTTTCGCCCATTTGTGCCTCATTGGTACCCTGCAATGCGGCAATTACGAAGTCATAGCTTTCCATCACCACCTTGTCGAGGGCTTCTTTGGTGGCGAACTCGGGCGTTTTCTCCAGGTTTTTATCCTTGTAGGGGTTGGCTTTGCCGGAGGCCGACGAGGCAAAGGCGAAGTTGGCCATTGCAATGTGCAGCATCTGCTCGGCGAAGCTGCGCACGTCGGCGTTGGGCTTGTAGGCCACCCCGTCGGCGGGCATTGCGTCGAGGTATTCTTTGGTGAAGGCTTTGGCCCGTTGCCAGTCGGCCACCATCTGGCTGAGGGCGGGTGGACCCGGGTGAATGGCGGCAACGGACTGGGCCGCGGCCAGCAACAGGCCCGTCAGAAAGAGGATCACTTTGGTAGATCGCATGGGGAAAGTGGGGTTTAAGGTTGAAGTTTGGGGTAGGCTGCGGGGAAATTTACTACTAATTCATTAGCTTCCAAATCATTCGGGGGGCAGGTGCCATCCCGGGCCGGCCGCAAAAAAATCAGGTCCGGCCCCGGAATGTGCTCATTATTTGATAGATTGTCCGGAAGAACCGTCCGGAAAGGAAGCTTTCACGGGCAAAAAGCGCCGGACGCTCACGGGAGGGACGCCAACAAAAGGGCCTCGCCGCCGTTGAAAAGCGGACGGGCCCACCGGCCCACGCGAAAGCCGCATTGCGGCGGAGCGCCGGGGCGTCACCCGGCAGGTTGCTAAAAGAAACTGCACCGGCGCGTACCGGTGCTCGTGGAGGTAAGCGTATGTCGAATGGATTCAACGTAAGTGCAGGCTTGCTGCTGTACCGGTTCCGGGGGAACCGGCTGGAGGTATTCCTGGCCCACCCGGGCGGTCCGTTCTGGGTGAACCGCGATGCCGGCGCCTGGACCATTCCAAAGGGCACCCTCAACCCGGGCGAATCGCCCCTGGAGGCTGCCTGCCGGGAGTTTGAAGAAGAAACCGGCATCAAGCCGCACCCCCCCTTTTTTCCCCTGGGCAGCATCCGGCAGAAGGCCGGCAAGACCGTGCACGCCTGGGCCTGGGAGGGCAACGCCGACCCCCGGCTGGTCAAGAGCAACGTAATGCGCCTGGAATGGCCCCGCAAGTCGGGCCGCTGGCTGACTTTCCCGGAGGTGGACCGCTGCGCCTGGTTCGGCACGGAGGCGGCCAAAGAACGCATCCTCGCGTCACAGATTGAACTCATCACGCGGCTGGAAGCCTTGTTGCAGGGCAGTAAGGCCCTGTAAGCGCCTTTTTCACTCCCGCATGAAACCCCGGCAGAAGAAAATGTTTCTCTGGTTCCTCCTGGCCCTGGCGCCCCTGAGCGCAGTGGCCGTGCTGGCCGTCCGTAACCCGGGCAACGTGGCCCAAACCCGCCCCGACCATCCCGAGCCGGCCCTGCGTACCCGGCGCTACCCGCGCCGCGGCGACACGGCAGCCTTCCGGCAATCGGTTGAGGCCGTCCTGGCCGCCCGCACTACCTACGGCCGGTCCTGGCGCCTGGCGGGCACCACGCCCACCCCGGACGGCGGCTTTACGGTGCGCGCCCAAGTGCCGGTCCTGTTCTACACCGACGACCTGGAAGTGCGGTTCCAACCCGACCCCACCAACACCCACTGGCTGGTAAACGTAACGTCACGGTCCCGCGTGGGCAAAAGCGACCTCGGCGAAAACCGCCGCCACGTGGTGCAACTGCTGGAAGCATTGGAGGGGAGAATGAGTTTATGAGTTTAAAGTTTATGAGTTCAAAGTCGGTACGCGTTTGATTGTCATCGCCTGCTGACTCATGAACTCATAAACTTTAAACTCATAAACTCCCTACGCGGCTTCCGGTTGTTCGAGTTGGCGGACTTCCTGCAAGTACTGGGCGGGGAGGAGGATGCGCTGCACGAGGGGCTTGAGGCGGAGCCATTCGAGCATTTTGAACAGCTTGATCGTGTGCGGAATCACCGGGCCCGCTTCCAGTTGGAGCAGTTCCTTCACCCGGCCGGGCACGAGCAGGGCCTGCACCCGCCGCAGCAGGTCGTAGCGCCACGGGCCGAGCTGCCACCGGTACCGCTCAAACAGTTTGGTGGTGAATTCACTCATTACCAGGTCGTTCTGGAGATGCAGCGCGCGGTCGGTCTGCCAGGCGGCGTAGGTGTTTGGCAAGTCCGGAATGTGCATCCCTGCACCCACGCCCCGGAACACCCGGAACAACTCCTCCTGCTCGGCGGCCGTGAGGGGGCGTTGCAGCAGCGCGTAGGCCCGTTCGGAGTAGTCAATCAGCATGTAGAGTACGTCGCGGTAGGCCCAGTCGGGAATCTGGTAGCCCCGCTGCCGTTCCACGCCGCCGTGGATGGCCGACATGCGGCCAATGGCCTTGCGGGCGGCCGCTTCGTCGGCAAACACGATCTCCTGCGCGTAGCGGACCGTAGAGAAGAGCCGGCCGATGGGGTCGGCGGGCAGCTTGTTGGTGAAAAAGAGCCAGTCAACGGCTTTGTTGAGGGCAAACTCGGCGGCGGCGCCGGCAAAAATGAGCAGAATCACCTCGGAGTTGCCCCAGATCTTGCGGACAATGGAATCTTTATGAACGAATGTTTTCATTGCGATGAATACGGGTTACCCGGTAAGGGTAACGCCGGGGCAACTGCTTCCCGTTCCGGGCGGGTACGGGTTTTTTTGGCGCAAAAATCTTTCCCGGGTGGCCTTGCAATGGTGTTGCGGCAAGGGAGAAAAGGGGCTGTTTCGGAGATAAATTTAGTACGTAAATACTTGATTTGCAATTGGTTAAAGTTTTAAATAATTGAATCGTGGCCGCACTAATCCGGGGGGTGGGGTGTTATAAAAATGTACCAACCAACGGAATTATGAACTGCGTAAGATGTGGCTATCCCATACCTCAGGCGCGTTTGGCGGCTTTACCCAATGCCCGTACGTGCATCAATTGTTCACAGACCCAGCGGGTGGCGGGTTTCCCGCTGATCACCGGCAAGACGGAGTACTCGGCCCTGCAAATCGTGTCGCAGGAAGACGCCCGGCGTTTGCAGCGCATGCAGGCCCGGCGCGGCACCGGTGCTTCCGCGTACATCACCAAGGAGAAGCGCAACTAAGGAGACAAGAGACGTTAGACAGGAGACGGAAGATTGTTGCGTAAGCCATCCCATACATATTCCTTTTGCACGTGCCCGGTACCGCCGGGCATTGTTGTTTTTTGCATTTTGCCCGATTCTGCCTAAATAGAGTGTTGTCACAAGCACTTACCAATCTCTTCATGGAACATACTGGCAATACGCCCCGAGAAGTATCCCGCCGCGCCTTTCTCAAAGGCACTGCCGTATCGGCGGCCGGCTTTATGATTGTACCCCGCCACGTACTGGGCGGCCCCGGATTCATTGCGCCCAGCGACAAGGTGAACATTGGCGTTGTGGGAGTAGGCGGCAGGGGCAAGGAAAATACGGGTGACCTCCTCCAACTGCCGGATGTGCAGGTAATAGCCATTGCCGACCCGGCCGAACACTGGGACCTGAACCGCTTCTACTACAAGACCGAAGCGGGTCGTGGTCCCGTAAAAAAAATGATCGAGAGCCATTACCAGGCCAAAACGCCTAAATTCAAGCTTGCCGAGTACGTCGATTTCCGGACCATGCTGGAAAAAGAACGGAACCTTGATGCGGTGTTATGCGCCACGCCGGACCATACGCACGCCTTTGTATCGTTGCAGGCCATGCGGGCCGGGAAGCACGTATACTGCGAAAAGCCGCTCACGCATAATATCTGGGAAGCCCGCGAAGTGGCGCGGGTAGCCCGGGAGTCCAAACTGGCTACGCAGATGGGCAATCAACTGCACAGTACGGAAAAAATCAGGCGGACGGTTGAATACCTCCGGGCGGGGGCCATTGGCAAGGTACGGGAGGTACACGCCTGGGCGTCAGCCAGCCGGTGGCACCAGGGGCTGGCCGGGTTGCCGAGCGGCGCTTCGGAGGTACCTAAAGGCTTGAACTGGGATCTCTGGTTGGGGCCGCGGGAGTCGCTTCCCTTCCATACCGACTACGCCCCCGTCACCTGGCGCGACTTCTGGGCGTTTGGTTGTGGCGCACTGGGCGATTTCGGGTGCCATGACCTGGACGCCGTTACCTGGGGGTTGGATCTCCCGGTTCCGGAAACCGTACAGGTGCTGCCGGCCGGCCAGAGCAATGCGGACATAACGCCCCACGGCGAGGTGGGGTATTACGCCTTCCCGGCCCGGGGTGAACAGCCTGCGGTCAGAATGACCTGGTATTCCAGTGGGTTGCGTCCGCCGGTTCCGGAAATGGCTCCCCAGGGTTTTGCGTTTCCCGGCCGCGGTACGATGTTCGTGGGCGACAAAGGCATTCTTTTGCATGATTGGAGCAAAGACAATCCCAAACTGCTGCCCGAAAGCCTGGAGGCTTCGACCACACCGCCCCCGACGGTACTGCCCCGTTCCAACGGCCACCACCGCGACTGGGTCGATGCCATCAAGGGCGGGCCGGCGGCCAGTTCCAACTTCGAGTACGGCGCCCGGCTCACCGAAATCACGCTGCTCGGCGTGCTCTCCCTGCGGCTCGGCGGCAAGCGCATCCAGTGGGACGCCCAGAACATGAAAGCCGTCGGGCTGCCCGCCGCGGATGAGTTTATCAAAGAGCCCGTGCGGAAGGGGTGGGAAATGGCGTAACTTTGAGCAGTTTAAATTGTGGGGCTATGGCTATAGATAGAATTTACATAAATAATTATAAGTCTATTCGGGAGTCAGGAGAAATACGGATTAGGCCATTAAACGTACTGATTGGACCAAACGGTGTTGGTAAATCTAATTTTATATCATTCTTTAAGTTATTGAACAGCATCTCCGAAAAGCGGCTGCCTGCATTTGTGGCAGATAATGGGTACGCGGATAGAATTCTTCATTTCGGTAGAAAAAATTCTAAAGAGGTATCAGGAGGAGTTATTTTCAGGCAACCAGGGGGGAACACTAATAATAGATATGATTTTATTTTAAAACCGGATCAATCTAACGGGTTCTACTTCGAAAAGGAAGATGCTAGCTACAATTTACTCGCTAACGGAATGGAATGGAATGGATATAATGAAAATGGATATAATGAAAGTTGGGACTCTTGGGTACTTAATTCAGCAGGAGACAAGAATAGTGCTCTGGGCGAATACACTGGCAGTAGATTTACATATTTGAGAGGTTATTTTGATCAACTCAAGGTATTTCATTTTCACGACACCAGCGGCAGTGCGCCTTTAAGACAACCGGCTAAACTGAGGGATAATGCTTTTCTTAGGGAAGATGGCAGTAACCTGGCCGCTTTTCTTTACCTGATTCGAGAACAGCACCCTTCCAACTTTAAATTAATTGAATATGCCGTTCGATCAGTAGCTCCTTTCTTCGAGCGGTTTGATCTCCGGCCGGACAAACTAAATCCGCAATTGATATTTTTAACCTGGCAAGCGAAGGAGTCAGATGAATACTTTGATGCGGGCAGTTTTTCTGATGGTACATTAAGATTCATCGCACATGTTACCCTGCTTTTACAGCCTGATCCACCCAAGACCATTATCATTGATGAACCGGAACTTGGGCTTCATCCGCATGCCATTCACAAACTGGCCTCTTTGGTTAAATCAGCAGCCACCAAATCGCAAATCATTCTTTCAACGCAGTCCGTTAATCTGCTCGACCAGTTTGAGGCGGAAGATATCATCGTAGTAGAAAGAACGGACAATCAGTCCACCTTCAAGCGACTAAGTAGTGAAGAATTAAGCAACTGGATTGGAGAGTATTCGCTGGGGGAATTGTGGGGCAAAAATGTAATTGGCGGCACTCCATGAGCAGGGTACTGAATATCATTGTAGAGGGACCGACGGAACGGGAGTTTGTAACCAACTGCATGTATCCCTACTTCCTTGCGCATCAGGTCAGCAACGTACGGCCCATCGGTATTGAAACAAGTCCAGGGCACAAGGGAGGTGATGTACGGTACCAAGCCCGCTTCAAGCCGAACGTTCTAACGATCCTGAGAGGGAGAGAAGACCTGCTGGTGACTTCGTTCATTGATTTCTACCGCTTAAGGTCGGATTTCCCGAAGTACGAGGAAGCGCAACGGATTGCAGACGTGCAGCAACGGGTAGATTTTCTGGAAAGAGCCTGTTACGACGACATTGGCGACCCGCGGTTTATTCCCTACATTCAGTTGCACGAGTTCGAGGCGTTATTGTTTACCAGGCCGGATGGCTTCCGGGATTTTACCGAAATCTCTCCCGCCAATAAGGCCGAGATCGCGAAAATAATCAATACGTACCCGAACCCGGAACTGATCAATGATACGCCGCAAAATGCGCCGTCCAAAAGATTGGAAAGACTCATTGGGCCGACGTACCAGAAGCCCTTTCACGGCCCTTACATTGCAATGGTAAATGGCTTTGACGCCATTATGGAAAAATGCCCACGCTTTAACCGTTGGGTGACTACGTTGATCCAAAGAATGAACGCATAGCGTGAATCGGGTTGCGTATATGCGTATATTTGGCGCCTGATTCGAGCCAAACCACTACCCCATGAACATCAAAGTCATTGCCTTCGACGCCGACGATACGCTCTGGGTCAACGAGCCGTACTTCCAGGAAACCGAAAGGGAGTTCTGCCAGCTCCTTGAAGATTACCTGCCGCAACATACCGTGGGCCGCGAACTGCTGCAAACGGAAGTCGCCAACCTGCCCCTCTACGGCTACGGCATCAAAGGTTTCATGCTGTCGATGATCGAGACGGCGCTGAAGGTCACCAACGGGACCATCGGCGTGGAGGCCATCGAAAAGATCATCGGCTACGGCAAGAGCCTGCTGGCGCGGCCCATCGAACTGCTGGAAGGCGTGGAAGACGTGCTCACGGCCCTCAAGGACCACTACCGCCTCGTGGTCGCCACCAAGGGCGACCTGCTCGACCAGGAACGGAAGCTCCGCAACTCGGGCGTGGAACACTATTTCCACCACATCGAAATCATGTCCGAAAAAGCCGAGCCTGACTACCGCAAGCTCATCAAGCACCTCGACATCCGGCCCGACGAATTCCTGATGGTGGGCAATTCGCTCAAGTCGGACGTGCTGCCGGTGCTGGGCATCGGCGGCCACGGCTACCACGTGCCGTTCCACACCACCTGGGCGCACGAAGTGGTGTCGCACCACATTGAGCACCCCAACTTCCGGCAGGTACAGGACATCCGCGAAATTCTGACTTTCTTGCTTCCATGAAACAAAAGCTGGACGTGGACAACTGGGCCCGCAAGGACCAGTTTCACTTTTTCAAAACGTTCGAGGAGCCGTTTTTCGGCGTGTGCGTATCGGTGGACTGTACCCGGGCTTACCGGCAGGCCAAGGAACGGGGCGTGTCCTTTTTCCTGTACTACCTCCATAAGTCGCTGGTGGCCGCCAACGAGACCGAGCCGTTCCGCTACCGCATTGCCGGGGAGGAGGTGCTGGTGTACGACCGGGTGCACGCCTCGGCCACCATCAACCGGCCCAACGGCACGTTCGGGTTCTCCTACATTGACTACCAGCCGGGCCTGGCCGACTTTGTGGCCGGGGCGCAGGTGGAGATCGAACGGGTGCAGCGCACTACCGGCCTTATCCCTTCCGGGGCGGGCGAAAACGTGATCCATTACTCGGCCATTCCGTGGCTCAACTTCACGGGCCTGTCGCACGCCCGGCGGTTCTCGTTTTCCGACAGTTGCCCCAAAATCTCCTTCGGCAAGGTGACTGATACGGCCGGCCGCCTGCAAATGCCCGTTTCCATTCATGCCCACCACGCCCTGATGGACGGCTACCACGTAGGGCAGTACGTGGACCGGTTTCAAGAACTGCTGGAAAGCAAAGGGGAATAAATGATGAATGTCGAACAAGGAATGATGAATGATGAAGGAAAGGGGAGCCTCCCATTTCGACATTCAATATTCCTTGTTCGACATTCGAAATTTCTTCTTTACCCTTCTACATAGGTTCTTCACCGAACTTCACGTCGCGGGCCGATGAGTCGGGCTTGCCGGTAATGGCGGCTTTGGCCATTTCGAACAGCGTCATCATTTTGCCGCCCGGCCGGTCCCAGTACTCCGCCTGGTGCGGTTTTACCTTTACCAGCGTAATGTTGGGGTCGTCGGGACCGTTGGGGAACCAGGCCTTCAGGCCGTCGTTCCAGAGGTCGTGGATCTTCTGCCGGTCGTCTACCACGTTGGCCAGGCCGGCGGCCGACACGTAGGTATCCGACGAATGGTCGGAGTACGCCAGGCTCACGTGCTGATTCTGTTGCAGTTCGCGTACCTTGTTGGAGTTTTTGTAGGTAAGGAACCACAACGTGCCATCCGGGTCCATGTCGTGCGTAGACATGGGGCGGCTGTGCAGGTCGCCGTCCAGTTCCACGGTGGTCATGGAGGCGAACTTAATGTCCTTGATCTTTTCTTTGAGTGCTTCGAATTCGGTCTGCTGTAGTCCTTGCATAGCCAGCGAGATTAAAGATGGAAAATAGTCTATCACCAACCGACACGGATTTTTTACCAAAAAGTTTACCCAAACAACCTACCATGAGAACTTTCCTTTGCGGCAGGAGCCTGGCCGGCCTGCTGTTCATCCTGACCACGGGCGCGGCATTGGCCCAGCCCAGCCTGGCAACGCCCGAAGGTTCCTGGGCGGGCAAACTGCAAGTGCCCGGCGCCTCCCTGCGGCTCGTGCTGCACGTAAAGGCCGCCGCGGCCGGTACGTACACGGCCACCCTCGACAGTCCCGACCAGGGCGCCAGGGACATCCCCGCCACGCGGGTCGTCTGGAAAAACGACAGCTTGCAACTGGAGGTAGGTTCCATCGGCGGCGCGTACGCCGGCAAGCTCAACGCCGACAGCCTGCTCATTACGGGGCAGTGGCGGCAGGGCGGCCAGGGCTGGCCCCTCAACCTGAAAAAAACCGACGCGGCAGCCCTCGACCCCAAACGGCCGCAGCACCCCAAAAAGCCGTATCCGTACCGCGAGGAAGAGGTGTCTTACGCCAGTACGGCGGCGGACGTGAAACTCGCCGGCACGCTGACGCTGCCCGAAGGCAAGGGCCCTTTTCCGGCCGTACTGCTCATTACGGGCTCCGGCCCGCAGAACCGCGACCAGGAACTGATGGGCCACCAGCCGTTCCTGGTCATGGCCGACTACCTGACCCGGCGCGGGATTGCCGTGCTGCGCGTCGATGACCGCGGCGTGGGCAAGTCTACCGGCGACTTCGGCGCGGCCACCAGCCGCGACTTCGCCAACGACGCCGTGGCGGGCGTGAACTTTCTCAAAAGCCGCATGGACATCAACCCCCGGCAGATTGGGCTGGTGGGGCACAGCGAAGGCGGACTGGTTGCCCCGCTGGCCGGCACTCAGTCGAAGGACGTGGCATTTATGGTGCTGATGGCCGCCCCCGGCGTGACGGGCGAAGCGGTCATCCAGCGGCAGACCGAACTCATCCTGAAGGCCAACGGCATGGCCCCGGAAGGCATCCGGTCGTCGGTGGACCTGCAAGCCCGGATGTTTGAAATTCTGCGGCAGGAGCCCGACGCGGCCCGGGCCGAGGAGAAAATGACGGAGGCCGTGCGGCAAGCCGCCGCCGCCATGACCGAAGCCCAGCAACAGGCGGGCGGCCTCACCGGGGAAGGGCCCCGCATGCTGGCAAAGCGGCTCAATACGCCGTGGTTCCGCTTCTTCCTCACCTACGACCCCAAGACCACCCTCCGGCAGGTGAAGGTGCCCGTGCTGGCCCTCAACGGCGAGAAAGACTTACAGGTAACGCCCAAGGAGAACCTGGCAGCCATTGCCGCCGCCCTCAGGGAAGGCGGCAACCGGCAGGTGCAGACGCGGGAACTGCCCGGCCTCAACCACCTGTTCCAGACCGCCCAAACGGGCTCTCCCGCCGAGTACGCTCAGATCGAAGAAACCCTCGCCCCGGCCGCCCTGCAACAGGTAGGCGACTGGATTGCCGGCCAGGTGGGGAAGAAGTAGGAGTTGGGGAATTAGGGAGTTTGAGCGTACCGGCAAATGAAGGTATGGTTGTATGGTTGAATGGCTATATGGTTGATGGCCGGGAAGTGATGCGGGCGTAAGCAAAACCATTCAGCCATTCAACAATCAACCATATAGCCATATAGCCATGCAACCTTAGCCTTTCTTATCAAGACGCTCAAATTCCCAAACTCCCTAATTCCCAAACTCTTTAACTCCCTTCCCGGCAACCTTTGCGGGGTCAGTACCCGTTTAGTACCCAAACCAGCACACGAAACAGTTATGAAAAGGTTATACTGGGTATTTTTAGGGACTTGCCTGTGGGCATTGTCCACCACCGCCGGGGCGCAGACGCAGCCGGCCAGCACCGATTCCCTGCGGCGGGACTCCGTCGGCAGAGCCGGCCAGGAGACGGGGACTTACGGCAATACGGGTACCCGCAGGGTTGATTCGACCATGAGCAATACAAACCTGGGCACTTCCCCTACGGGCACTACGAACACGGGAACTACCCCTACGGGTACTACGACCACCGGGACTACGAATACGGGTGCTACCAACACGGGTACCCCTACGAACCAGACTACAACCACCGGCACCACGACGACCAGCCCTTATTCGTCGTCCGACGCAAACCGGACCAGCGAACCGGCCCGGAGCCAGACGAGTGAGTACAGCAGCGGCAGCAGCAAGAGCATGCGGGAAGCGGTGCGCGAAGAACGGGCCGAGAGCCGGGCCGCCCGCGACGAAGCCAAAGCCCAGATGCGCGAAGAACGGGAAGCCAAGCAGGCCGAACGGGCCGGCCGTAGAGCAGCCAACGCCGAAAAGCAACGCGAACGGGCCGAACGCAAAGCCGAGAAGGCCGAACGGCGGGCCGAAAAGGCCAGCAACAAAGCCAACAAGGAAAGAAGCGAATACCACGACAATTACCACAAGCAATTGCCGTAGGCAAACGGTAATTACGCTTTAACGGGTTTTACGGCCATGCTTCCGCTTACCGTCGTTCGCTCCGGGAATGACCGTAAGCGGAGCCGCGGCTGAAGGTTGAGCACTGCCAAACGCATCTTCCGCCCTGTGCCCCTGCACGGGGCTTTTCTCGTTTGCCGCCCGTTCAAATACCCATTAACCCATACCCGGTACCCGATCCCCAATACGCAATACCCACCAACTACCCCTGTGTCCCTATGATAGATGATCTCTGGTACAAAAATTCGGTGATTTACAGCCTTGACGTGGATACGTTCATGGATGCCAACGGCGACGGCATCGGCGACTTCGAAGGGCTGGTCCGCCAGCTCGACTACCTCCACTCCATCGGCATCGACGCCATCTGGCTGGCCCCGTTCCAGCCCACGCCCAACCGCGACAACGGCTACGACATCTCCGACCACTACGGCGTGGACCCCCGCCACGGCTCCAGCGGCGACTTCGTGGAATTCATGCACCAGGCTCACAAACGTGGCATCAAGGTGATCATCGACCTGGTGGTCAACCACACCTCCGACCAGCACCACTGGTTCCAGGAGGCCCGCAAGGGCAAAGACGCCCGGTTCCACGACTGGTACGTGTGGTCGAAGAAGCGGCCGGAAAACTGGAACGAAGGCATGGTGTTTCCCGGCGTGCAGGAAGCAACGTGGACCTTCGACAAGTCGGCCCGCGAGTACTACTTCCACCGATTCTTCGAGCACCAGCCCGACCTCAACACGCACAACCCCGAGGTACGCACCGAAATCCGGCGCATCATGGGCTACTGGCTCCAGTTGGGCGTGGCCGGCTTCCGGGTCGATGCCGTGCCGTTCATCATCGAGACGCCGGGCGAAAACCAGGAAAAGGAAATGCGCTTCGACTTCCTCTACGAGTTCCGGCGGTTTTTGCAGTGGCGCCAGGGCGACGCCGTGCTGCTGGGCGAGGCCAACGTGCTGCCGGCCGAAACGATCCCGTACTTCGGGGAGCACAGCAACGGCATTCACATGATGTTCAATTTCTACGTGAACCAGTACCTGTTCTACGCCCTGGCTACCGGCGAGGTAAGCCCCCTGGTGGAAGCCCTGCAAGCCACCCGGGAAATTCCGCTCACGGCGCAGTGGGCCCACTTCCTGCGCAACCACGACGAATTGGACCTGGGGCGGCTCACCGACGAACAGCGGCAGAAGGTATTTGAATGCTTTGCCCCCGAAGCCCGAATGCAGCTCTACGACCGGGGCATCCGCCGCCGCCTGGCAACCATGCTCGACGGCAAACGGCCGCGCATTGAACTGGCCTACAGCCTGATGTTTGCCCTGCCGGGTACGCCGGTGATGCGCTACGGCGACGAGATCGGCATGGGCGACAACCTGGACTTGCCCGAACGCGACGCCGTACGGACGCCCATGCAGTGGTCGGACGCGCCGCAGGCGGGCTTCTCGGACCGCCCCGACACGGTGCACCCCATCATCGACCGGGGCGAGTTCAGCTACAAGACGGTGAACGTGGCGGCCCAGCGCCGTGACGGCGGTTCGCTGCTCAACTGGACGGCCCGCATGATCCGCCTGCGCAAGGAGTGCCCCGAGATCGGCTACGGCGACTGGGTGATCCTGGAGACGGGCAACCGGCACGTGCTGGCCATGCGCTACGACTGGCTGGGCAACTCACTGGTGATCCTGCACAACTTCGACAACGAGCCGCATGAGGTGGAAATCGAGCCGGGTGTGCCCAACAGCGACAAGCTGTTCAATCTCATGCAGGAAGAAACGAGCCACGTGGTGGAAAACGGCAAGCACCGGCTCAAGCTCAAGCCCTACGGCTACCTCTGGTACCGCATCGGTGGCCTTACGCACTTGTTGCACCGGCAAAGGGAGTAGCTGCTCCGGCGTTTACTTGTCATTGGTCATTAGTCATTAGTCAGTAACCATTGGGATACGACAACTTATGCATAACCAATGACTAATGACCAATGACCAATGACTGTTGACCAATGACAATTACGCCTCAAAAAACGAAAAAGGCACGACTCAACGCCGTGCCTTTTCGATTTGCAGTGTCCACTTCGGACTGCCAGGGAACGCCCTTGAAAACGTTATCCCCTCCATTTTCGCCGGATTCCCGGAAAGCCTTTCCGCTCGCACCCAGGTGAAAAAATAACTTACTCTAACTTACCTGCTGATACGCGGCCCTAAAGGAAAGGTTGTTCTTATAGTGCTATTTTTTATTTAGATATTACAAGTTTCGGGTGATGAAATCCGTCATCAGTTTGTAGAGGTGCACCCGTGACGGGCCCCGCACGCCGTGCGCCTGGTTGGGGTAGTAGAAAGACTCAAACGGCTTGCCCGCGTTGATGAGGGCCTGCGCCAGCGCCACCGAATTCTGGAAGTGCACGTTGTCGTCGCCGGTGCCATGGACGAGCAGGAACTTGCCCTTCAGCTTGTTGGCATGGTTGAGGGGCGAATAGTCGTCGTAGCCCTCCGGGTTCAGCTTGGGCGTTTTGAGGTACCGTTCCGTGTAGACCGTATCGTAGAACCGCCACGAGGTGACCGGGGCGCCGGCAATGGTGGCCTTGAACACGTCGGCGCCCAGCGTGGCGCACAGGGCCGTCACGTAGCCCCCGTAGCTCCAGCCGTGCATGCCGATGCGGGCCGCGTCCACGTAGGGCAGCTTGCCCAGGTACCGGGCGGCTTCGACCTGGTCCTGCACCTCGTACTTGCCCAGGGCCCCGTAGGTCACCTGCCGGAAGGCCGTGCCCCGGCCACCCGTGCCGCGGTTATCGACGCAGGCCACCACGTACCCCTTCTGGGCCAGCATCTGGAACCAGTAGAAGTTGCTGTTGTCCCACGAATCGAGTACCTGCTGGCTGCCCGGGCCGCCGTACACGAACATCAGCACCGGGTACTTCTGGCCCTGCACGAAGTTGGTCGGCCGGATGATCCAGCCGTTGAGGGCCACGTTGTCGGTGGTGGTAAACTGGAAAAACTCCTTCGGGCTGATCTGGTAGCCCGCCAGCTTGGTTTTGAGGGCCGCGTTGTCTTCCACCACCTTTACCTGCTTGCCCTCCGGCGCCTGCCACAGGCTTACCCCCGTGGGAGCGGCGGCCGACGAATGGTAGTCGAGGTAGAACGAAAAGTCGGGGCTCATGTCGAGGCGGTGCGTGCCCTTTTCGGTGGTGAGCTTCTTCTTGTTTTTGCCCGTGATCGACACGCTGTACAGGTGCCTTTCGAGCGGCGACACTTCGGTGGAGGTAAAGTACAGCAGGCCGCGTTTCTCGTCAAGGCCCAGGAAGCTTTCCACCTCCCAGTTGCCCGTGGTGAGTTGCCGGACCAGTTTGCCCGCCATGTCGAAGAGGTAGAGGTGCTTGTAGCCGCTCCGTTCGCTGGAGTGAATGAAGCCCTTGCCGTCGGCCAGGTAGGTGAGGTCGTCGGTAAAGTCGATGTCCACGTACTTGTCGCTCTGCTCGGTGAGGACGGGCGTGGTTTTGCCCGTGGCGGCATCGGCGTGCAGGATGTCGAGGCGGTTCTGGAGCCGGTTCATGCGCCGCACCGAGAGCACGTCGGGGTTGGCCGTCCAGTCGATGCGCGGCACGTACACGTCCGTTTCGCGGCCCAGGTCCACCTTGACTGTCTTGTTGCCGTCGAGGTGGTACACCGAAACGCCCACCACCGAGTTGGCTTCCCCGGCCTTGGGGTACTTGAAGCGGTAGTCCTTGGGGTAGAGCGGCCCCCAGATTTGCAGGTTGTACTCCGGCACCCGCTTTTCGTCGAACGACCAGTAGGCGATCTTCTTGCCGTCGGGCGACCAGGCAAAGGCCTGGGCAAACGTAAATTCTTCTTCGTACACCCAGTCGGCGCTGCCGTGAATGAGTTCGTTGGCCTTGCCGGTGGTGGTCAGCGCCTTTTCGGTGCCGCCGGCCAGGTCGACCAGGAACAGGTTGTTGTCGCGGGCAAAAGCCACCTGGCGGCCGTCGGGCGAAAAGGTGGGGTACGACTGCTTGCCGCCGGCCGACAGCCGGGTGAGCTTTTTGGTCTGGAGGTTGTAGACGAAGTAGTTGCCCTTGGTGGAACGCCGGTAGATGTTTTCGACCTCGCTGCCGATGAGCATCTGCGTCTCGTCGGGGCTGAGCAGGTAGTCGTCGAACGCCCGGAGGCTGCCGGCGTTGTTTTTGAGCAGGTCGTTCACGTTCAGCAGCGTTTCGACGGCCTGGCCGGTGGTAACGTCGTACTTGACCACGGCGGGGCTGCCGGCCGCTTCCGTGAGGGAGGTATAGTACCGCCCGTCGCGCATCCAGTTGACGCCGCTCACGGTACGTTGGGCAAACACGTTGTTCTGTAAAAAGTCTTCCACGGTGATGGTCTGCCGTTGCTGGGCGTAGGCCGGCAGGAGCAGCAGCCAGCAAAGGGCGACGGCAAAGAGGTTTTTGATCATAATTGTTCTGGCAAAAACAGGCCGCAATTTAGGTAATAATGGGGAGTTGGGGAGTTTAAGAGTTGGGGAGTTAGAGAGTTTAGGAGTTGAAGAGGTAAGCAGGGGATTGACTCAAAAAGGTCCGCTAAGGCAGGTAATACCGAATGCAACTCCAACTTCCTAACTCTCAAACTCCCTAACTCCCCAACTCCCGATAAAACTGTAGTTTTGCAAATTCTGACTGTTGCGCTTCATTCATGAGAGGGCTGTACTGCATTCTGCTGCTGGTGTTATCCAACGTATTCATGACCCTGGCCTGGTACGGGCACCTGCAATTTAAAAAGGTACCCGCGTTGCAAACCCTGGGCTTGTTTACCGTAATTCTGATTAGTTGGGGACTGGCCTTTTTCGAATACATTTTCCAGGTGCCGGCCAACAAGATCGGCTACCGCGAGAATGGCGGGCCGTACTCCCTGTTCGAACTCAAAACCATCCAGGAGGCCGTGTCACTGCTCGTGTTTACGCTGGTGACCGTATACGGCTTCCGCACCGAGAAACTGGCCTGGAACCACCTGGTCGGCTTCGCCCTGATCGTGCTGGCCGTATTTTTCATATTTAAGAAATGGTAAATGGGGATTGGGGTACTAAGGGATTAGGGTATTAGGAGATTGAGGGATTTAGTAACTGGAGAGCGTATGTATTGTTTTGAAGAACTGGAGGTGTGGAAAGAGGCGCGTCAATTGAGGATTGATGTTCGGAAGTTGGTGGGCGGTTTTCCGGCTGAGGAGAAATATCGATTGATCGACCAGCTTCTAAGGGCTTCACGATCCGTTACGGCTAATATCGCCGAAGGCAACGGTCGGTTCCATTACCGGGAGAACATCAGGTTTTGCCGGCAGGCGCGGGGTTCGCTTAACGAAATACTCGACCACCTGATTTGTGCCCAGGATGAGAAATACATTACCGAAGAACAAATAAAGACTTTTCGGGCCCAGATAGCCCGCTGCCTCAAACTCTTAAACGGGTACATTGCCTACCTTAAAAGATTAAAAAATACCGATACCTAAATCCTTAATCCCCCAATACCTCAATCCCCTAATACCCCAATCCCCAACATGGAGATAACCGATCTGGACCGGATCAAACTGCACCAACTGAAAGTGCAGCAGGTCATTGAAGAAGTAGGCAAAGTGGTGGTCGGGCAGGAGCGGATGCTCAACCGCCTGCTCATCGGCATGTTCACCAACGGGCACATCCTGCTGGAAGGCGTGCCGGGCCTGGCCAAGACGCTCATCATCAATACGCTGGCCAGGGTGTTGCACATGGATTTCCACCGCATCCAGTTTACGCCCGACCTGCTGCCCGCCGACCTGGTGGGCACGATGATCTACAACCAGAAGACCGGGGAGTTCGAAGTGAAAAAGGGGCCCATCTTCGCCAACCTCATCCTGGCCGACGAGGTGAACCGGTCGCCGGCCAAGGTGCAAAGCGCCCTGCTCGAAGCCATGCAGGAACGGCAGGTGACCATCGGCGACACCACCTACCCGCTCGACAAGCCCTTCCTGGTGCTGGCGACGCAGAACCCCGTGGAGCAGGAGGGAACCTACCCGCTGCCGGAGGCCCAGGTGGACCGCTTCATGATGAAGGTGTACGTGGATTACCTCGACAAGGCCCAGGAACTGGAAGTGATGCGCCGCATGTCGAACGTGAACTTCAACGGCGAGGTGCGGACCGTGCTCGACAAGAGCGACATTTTCGCCATCCGCGACGAGATCAACCGGGTGACCATTTCGGAAACCCTCGAAAAATACATCATCGAACTGGTGTTTGCCACGCGGCGTCCGCTGGAGTACGGGCTCAAGGAAGAAGCCGCCTATATCCAGTTCGGGGTGTCGCCGCGGGCCAGCATCAACCTCAACCGGGCGGCCAAGGCCACTGCCTTCCTCAACGGCCGCGACTACGTGCTGCCCGAAGACATCAAGGAGGTGGCCCACGACGTGATGAACCACCGCCTGCTGCTCAACTACGAGGCCGAAGCCGACGGCATCAGCTCCTCGCAGATCGTGGAAATGATTCTCAAGAAGGTAGCCATCGGGCGGTAAGGCGGAGGGCGTGGCGCAAAGGTATAGACCCGCTAGGGAAAAATGCGGTAGATGTCCTTGCGGTGAGCTACAATGATGAATCGGACGGTTGCACCCGGTTCTAGTTCTACGCCCACCCGGTAGTCGCCGAGGCGAATACGGTAAAAGGTTTTAAATCCTGCCATTTTTTTGAGATGAGGAACTTCGGAGAGGCTGGTAACCGCTTCTACCTGTTCGATCAGGGCCGCCACTTTCTCTTTGACGTCAGTATCAGCGAGTTTATCGAGGCTTTTAAGAAAAGACCGGTCGAAAGTGACGTTCATTTCCTCCGGAGCTTAGCCATTACTTCCTCACGGCTCACAGCTTCGCCCGTACGCTCTTGCTGCATAAGCACACCGAGGGCAATGTCTTCGGATTCGTCTTCGGTAAGGTTCACGCCTTTACCGCCCATTTTGCGAACCAGCGTCATGAACAGTTCCAAGTCTTCTTTGGTGGGGAGTTGAATCAAGGCAGTTTCCATACCCTAACATACGAAAAGAAGGGCAAAGCGGTAATCCGTGACCAGTATGATTCTCAAAAAGGTAGCCATCGGGCGGTAAGGCGGTAGGTGTGGCGAAGGAGGCGGAGGACTCGGCGTGGAAGGCACGGGGGCTCGGGGTGGTAACAGGTTAAAAAACGGGCGGAACCAGGAAAAAAAGGGATATACGCTTTAAAAAGCAAGCATTTATTACATATTAATCTTATGAATACACAGTGTTACCAAAGAATCCAATCTGGTAATGGATGGATGCAACACGGTTAACATTGCCTTAATCTAGCCTTCTTTTCAATAATTTACATTTAATAATGGCGCAATCATGAGCTAACAGTGGCCCGGTAGCTTTGCGGAAACCTTTAAATATGGTACGCCGCTTATTTTCTACCCTATTTTTCTCCCTTTTTTCCCTCTGCCTGCTTGCCCAGACGGGCTCCATCAAAGGAACCATCAAAGACGCTACTACGAATGAACCAGTCATTGGTGCCGCGGTGCTCGTAGAGGGCACCACCAACGGGGCCGCCACCGACCTGAACGGAAATTACGTCATTCCGAAAGTATCCGCCGGGACGGTAAACCTGGTCATTTCTTATATCTCCTACCGGACCAAGAAAGTAGAAGGCATCGTCGTGCCGGACGGCCAGGCGGCCGTGCTCAACACGACGCTGGAAGAAGACGTTACGCAACTGGCCGACGTGGTCGTGGTGGGCGTCCGGGAAGCCAACACCGACATGGCGGTGGTCAACGAAATCCGGAACTCGCCCCAGGTGGTAAGCGGGGTGTCGTCCGAGCAGATCCAGCGTTCGATGGACCGCGATGCCGCCCAGGTGATGATGCGCGTGCCCGGCATTACCATCCAGGACGGCCGTTTCGTAATGATCCGCGGGGTGAACGAACGGTACAACCAGGTAATGATCAACAACGCCATTGCCCCCAGCACCGAAATTGACATTCGTTCCTTCTCCTTCGACCTGATTCCCAGCAACATGATCGAGCGGATGCTGATCTTCAAATCAGGCACCGCCGACCTGCCCGGCGATTTTGCCGGGGGCGTCATCAAACTGTTCACGCAAACCTCGGTAAACGAAAACTTCACCAACTTCTCGCTGAGCGGCGGCTTCCGGGCCGGCACTACCTTCAACGATTTTCAGCAGAGCCGGACCAGCGGCACCGATTTGCTGGGCTTTGACAACGGCTTCCGCAAGCTGCCGGGCAGCTTCCCGGCCAACCTCAACGACGTAAGCGGCGAAAACGGGTTGAATGCCATACGGCAATTGCCCAACAACTTTACCCCGCTCCGGTCTACGGCCGCCCCCGACTTTAGCTTTGGCTTCGGGATCGGCCGCCGGTTCACCCTGGGCAGCATTGACGTGAGCAACCTGACTTCGGTCAACTACTCGTACGGTTCGCAGTACATGAACGTAAACCGGAACCTGTACCTCCAGTACGACCCGCAGACGGGCAGCGCCGGCGCGCCGATATTCCAGTACAACGATGATTTTTACGAGCGGAGCAACCGGATCGGCGTGATCCACAACTGGCGCTTCCTGCTCAACCCCCGCACCACCATTGAGTTCAAGAACCTCTACAACCAGATCGGTGACAACGAAACCGTGCTGCGGCAGGGGCAGAACCTGGTGCAACGGCCCAACGATGAATTGCAGAACTACGGCTACCGCTACAACGAACGCCGCATCTACAGCGGGCAACTGCTGGGGACGCACAAACTGGACGACGAGGGCCGCCGTACCCTCAACTGGCTGGTGGGCAGCAACTACCTGCTGCGCAATGAACCCGACTTCCGCCGCTTCCGTACCTTCCGCCCGGTGGGCAGCGACGGCCCCTACGAAATCATTACGCCTTCCCAGAGTAGCTTGATCGACAACTCGCGTTTCTATTCCAAGCTGAACGAATACAGCGTGTCGCACGGCCTGGACTATGAGCACAAGTTCGGACAGGCCGAGGGCGGCGCCGAAAACAAAAATGCCCTTTCCTTCAAGGTTGGCTATTACCTCGATTACCGCAACCGTTCTTTCTCGGCCCGTTACTTCGCCTACAACATCCGTGATCCCCGGCCGGAATTGACCCAGCTTCCCATCAACGAATTCTTTGCCCCGGAGAACATCGGCCGCGGCGACGTGGAAGCCACCGAAGGGACCAACCTGTCGGACAGCTATTCGGGCAGCAACCTGCTCACGGCCGGCTACGGCAGCGTGACCATTCCCCTGGGCAAGTTTTCCCTGTCTACGGGCGTACGGATAGAGTTTAACCGCCAGCAGCTGGAAAGCGTCAACAACGCCGGCCAGGCGCTGCCCGTGGACAATCCCATCCTGGTGCCCATGCCGTTTGCCAACCTGGGCTACGAACTGAACGGCCGCTCCCTGATCCGGCTGGCCTACAGCCGCACCGTGAACCGCCCCGAATTCCGGGAACTGGCGCCCTTCCTGTACTACGACTTCGTGAGCGAAGCCAACGTGACGGGTAACCCGAACCTGGAGACGGCCCGCATTCACAACGTGGACCTGCGCTACGAATTCTACCCCCGTCCGGGCGAAACCATCTCCCTGGCCGGTTTCTACAAAAACTTTGACCGCCCCATCGAAAACTACGTGGCCCAGGCTTCGGATGGTACGCAACTTTTCTCCTTCAACAACGCCGACCTGGCCAACAACGTGGGCGTGGAACTGGAAGTGCGCAAGTCGTTGTCCGACATTGCCGCCACGAGTTTCCTGAAGAACCTGTCGCTGGTGTTCAACGGCTCGTGGATCTACAGCCGGGTGGATCTGGGCAACGACCCCACGCTGATCCAGGACCGGGTGCGGGCCCTCCAGGGACAGTCGCCCTACATTGTGAACCTGGCCGCTTTCTACGATGACCGCGACCGTGGCTTTGCCGTCAACGTGTTCTACAACGTGTTCGGCAAACGCATCTCCCGGGTGGGCAGCGACATTTTCCCCACCGTGTACGAGATGCCCCGCAACATGCTGGACGTGACCCTGAGCAAAAACATCGGGGAACGGCTGACCTTCAAGCTGGGCGGACAAAACATCCTCAACGCGCCCTTCCGCTTCTACCAGGACTCGGACCGGAACCGCGAAATCGGCGACGTAGACCAACTCATTACGGGATTCCGGCGCGGGGCGTACTACACGGTCGGCGTAGCCGTCAAACTGTAGAAGGAGCCATCTGCTGCAATCACCTACCTTTCAAATGCAAACCGAACCATTATTCGTAACCAACATAATCATGAAAAAAGTATTGCGATTAGCCCTGATGGGCCTTCTGGCGGCAAATTTCGCGTGTAATCCCGACGATGATAATCCGGGACCCGGAACGGGCGGAAATGCAGAGCTGGTCGAACTGTCGGGTAACCTCAACACCCAAACCTTAACGGCCGCCAATCGCTACCTCATCAAAGGGCAAACTTTCGTGCAGTCGGGCCAGGTGCTGACCATCGAGCCGGGCACGGTGATCTACGGCGAAAGAAGGTCGAAAGGCACGCTGATCATCAATGAAGGCGGACGGATTGAGGCCAAGGGTACGGCCGCCAGCCCCATTGTGTTCACTTCCAACCAGGCCGAAGGCGAAAGAGACCGCGGCGACTGGGGCGGCATTGTGATGCTCGGGCGGGCCAACGTAAACCAGAACCGCCCCGCCATCGAAGGCATTGACCCGGTGGCCCGTTTCGGCACCCAGAACAGCACGGCCAACGACGCCGAAAGCTCCGGCACGCTGCAATACGTACGCATTGAGTTTGCCGGCATCGAACTGACGCCCAACAACGAAACCAACAGCCTGACGATGGGCGCCATCGGCAACGGCACCACCATCGACCACGTGCAGGTATCCTACGGCGGTGACGACGGGTTCGAGTGGTTTGGCGGCACCGTCAACGCCAAGTACCTCGTATCGTACTCCACCTGGGACGACGACTTCGACGTAGATTTCGGGTACTCGGGCAACGTACAGTTCGGCACGGCCGTTCGCAATTCGTCTTTTGCCGACCAGTCGGGATCCAACGGCTTCGAAGTGGATAACGACGCCACGGGTTCGGAGGCCCTGCCGGTTACTGCCGCCGTGTTCTCCAACATGACGGTGCTCGGCCCCAGGATCAACACCGGTTCGAGCATCAATGCCAACTACCAGCACGCCATGCACATCCGCCGGAACGCCGCCGTCTCCATCTTCAACTCGGTATTCACCGGTTTCCCGATCGGCCTGCGGGTTGACGGCGCCAACACTTTTAACCGTTACGTGGCGGGCACCGGCGTACTGTCGGCCAACACGCTGGTTGCCGTCGGCAACCGGGCGGCAGCGGCTACGCCTTTTGCCACCGACCAGGCCCTGGTAGGTCCGGCCGGCATTCAACTGGCCTGGACGACTGCGGGCAACGAAGTGATCGTCAATACGCCTCCCGCCGATGCCAGCGCCCCGGCTACCAAGCCTGACTACGCCGCCGCCAACATCAATGAGCAGTGGTTCTTCGGTTCGTTCGCCCTGGGTCAGTATCCCGCCGATCCTGCCTTTACGGTTACTTCGGCAAAACCCGCCGATTTTGCAAACGCAAAAGTATCCGGTGCATTCTTCGAGAAAGTTGCCTACCGCGGTGCGTTCGGCGGTGCTGACTGGACGGATGGCTGGGCCAACTTCAACCCCATCGACGCCAAGTACGCCCAGTAAAAAGTTTTAAACCTGCTATTTGCAAAAGACTTACCTTCCCAAGAGGTAAGTCTTTTGTTTGGTCATTGCCGCAACATGAACAAAGTGATTTTACGTTTTTTGCTCCTGGCCGCCGCGGCCGCTTGCGTTGCCTGCGGGCCGGCCGACCGGTACAAGCCGGAAGCATCCCTGTCACCGGCCCGGCAGGAGCAGTTTTTGTACTCGATTTCCCGCTACACGGCCAAACTGCCCAAACGCGTAACCCACGAGGACAAGTTTGACGCCCGGTACGACGGGTATTTCCGGCAGGAAATGAAAAGCTACAAGGTGGAAGGATACCACGTCGGCCCCGACAGCACCCATTACTTCCTGATCTCCCGCCCGGCGCCCAGCCTGCGCGAAAAGCGGGTAGCCATCGGCGGCCGGGTGCGGTACGACGCCAAAGGCAAGATTGCCCGGTACGAAGAGGTGTTCCGGACGTGGAAAATGGAAAAGGAAGCGTTGACCCGGAAAAGCGGTATTCTGTTTGATGCGATGATAAAAACGGGCAACGTAGACGCCTACCTGCCCCACCAGACGGAGGAAGACTGGGTGGAATTTCCGGATGAGCGGAACTACTTTGACGTCGTCGCCCGGCGCTGGAAGATCAAGGGGCAGCCAGAGTAAAAACAGGCAACTGTTTACCATGTCGGAGAAGCCGGGGCATACGCTCCGGCTTTTTTTATGGGGCAGCAAGCAAGCAAAAAACTTGCCTTTTTTATGATTGCCTTGTGGGCATTCGTAAAAGAGTAGATGAACAATTATTAACAATTATTTAAAATTAGACAACGCTTGTGTTAATAACTATAATCTATCTTGTTGCGTGCACACAAATCATGCAATAAGCAATTGCTTCGCAAGACGCGTATTGCTATACTCGTATTGCTATACTATTTTTAATTCGTCGAGGGCGCCGCTTTAGTCCATCCTGCCTCTTTTTAATGCCCACACTACGTGTATTCGCTTTTCTGGGTAGCCGTCGCTATCACAAGAGGCGCGCATCTCATTTTATTCCAATGAGACCCTTGGTGCTTCGCTGAAGTACGCCCGTGGTGTGTATTTATATTGCCGGGTCAGGCATGTTCGTGAAAGATAAATCATTACTAACAGTCTAAATTAAAAATTATGAACGTGCTCGTGCGTACTTTTATTGGTAGTCGTTTTTCTTTAAAAAGTTATTCCTCCGCATTGCGTAAAGGAGTCAGCCAACTGGCAGCAGCAGTAATTGGGGTTGTGCTTGCTGCATCCTGTGCCGGAGAAAAAGATGAGGTGTCTCTTCAAAAAAATACCGCTACGCCGGTAATCGCGGAAAGCGTACGGACGGAAATACGGACGCTTGGCTTCCGTGACAGTGCAGTGGTCGAATTGAAAGATTACTACCTGGTTGAAGGAGACGTATTGTTGCCCAAGAGTCTGTTTGGTGCCAAGTCGGGCCGCAAGGATCAGTACAGGGCAAACAATATAGTAGACCTTAACAACAACAACATTTCGGTCGTAATTGATGCTTCCATGCCTACGAGCGGAGTTGACGTGTGGCACCACGCAATCAGAAGGGCAGTAGACCATTGGAACGTCGTGCAGGGCTGCCGGATCAACCTGGGTGTTACGGGGAATGCTACCGGAAACATCGTCGTCCGGAACGATAATGGACAACTTCCGAATGGAACGATTGCGGCGGCGGCTTATCCGGCAAACGGGACGGCCGGCACGGAAATACTGGTAAACGTGGATTTTAACGCAAACATGACGGTGAGTGATGGGACGAAGATTTACAACATTGTACACGAATTGGGGCACTGTATCGGGTTCAGGCATTCGAATTGGCAAGCCCGGGGAGAGTCCATCAATCCTGAAGGGGCCGTATTGATTGCGGGAACACTCACATCGGACGCAAACTCAGTGATGAATGGCGGCACGGCCTTGAACACCTGGGCCGGGTTTTCAACGGGTGACCGCACCGCTGCGCAAACCCTGTACCCAACGGCTCCTGCCTGTACGTTCAACCCGATTATTGAGGGGCCCACGGTAGTAACCAATTCCTATCCGGGGGGAACTGCCTATTTCACGGGTTACCCGGGGCCAAGTGCGGCCGGGGCGTATTATGAGTGGCAACTGGACGGAGTGGACATTGGCATTGATGCGCAACTCGCCGACGTTGGCGTATGGAATCTGAGCCCCGGCAATCACACGGTTCGGGTGAGGTTGATAAATGACGAATGCGCAAGCAACTGGGGCGCGTTCACGTTCCAGAAACAGTAACAGCAATGTAAATTGCCGAAAAGCCGGGGCCATGTGCTCCGGCTTTTGCCTTTTATACGGATAATACCCGCGCGGTTTGGTGTAACATGAGTTAAGTACGAAGAATGATTATAAATTTTAACAATAACATAATGGAAGGGTTTGTGCTTTTCGGGCGTTGGTCTATTATATTTAACAGGCAGCCGTTGCTGCTCCCGCCCATTTAAAAGTTCTTTCTTATGATGTACAACTCCTCAAAGCACCCCACATGAAACGTAACTTTACCTTTTGCCAAGCCATGAGAAGCATTGCCGCGTTGTTTCTGCCGGTAATGATTTCGACGAACGCCGCGGCGCAATGGTCGTTCAGCGGTACCAACATTTTCAATTCGAATTCGGGCAACGTGGGCATCGGCATTTCTACGCCAGCCTTCAAATTTGACGTTAACGGGCAGATGAAAATCCGTTCTTCGCTGCAAATGCAGAACAGTATTTTTTTTGACGGCCCTTTTTCTAATTCGGGAAAAAGAATTCTCTCTTCGCCTTCCAGCAATGATCTGGAGGTACTGTCCGCGTCGGGTACTTTAACGCTGGGAGGGTCCACGGTGCGGATTATCAGCGGTGAGTTCGGCAACATCAACATCATCGGGGCCAACGCTTCGGATGGAGACAATGGGTCAAGCGTAACCATAAACTCGGGTACGGGATTGATACCCGGCAACATCCTGCTGTCCACCAACGGCGCGGGCAACGTGGGCATCGGCACCACGAGTCCCGCCGTGAAATTGCAGGTGAACGGCGGCAACGTAGGGCAGGTATCGAGCGGCAACCTGGGCGACCCCACGGCCAAGTGGTCGGCGCTGGGACAACCACCCACCGCTTTCCCCACCGGGGGCGCCTACTACGGCCTCTTCAGCAACTGGGCGCAGCAGAACTTCATTACGGGCCTGCTCGACAACGGCACCAAGAAAGACGGCGTAATCGCCTGGCAGGACCAGACGTCAACGTCCCCCACGGCGGGCACCAGCCTGCGCATCGGTTTCATCAACGGCTTTGGTGCGTCGGCCGTGTTTTCTGAGCGAGTTACCGTTCTGGCCAACGGCAACGTGGGCGTAGCCACTACCACGCCGGTATACCGCATTGAACTGCCCAACATCGCCGGGTTAACCGGGCAGGGGCGGGCCAACGCCTGGGTCACCTACTCGTCGGGCCGCTGGAAGGACAACGTGAAGACGCTCGAAAAAGCCTCCGAGAAGATCATGGCGCTGCGCGGGGTGGAGTACGACTGGAAAAAGGAAAACGGCGGCGGGCACGCCCTGGGTTTCGTGGCCGAAGAAGCCGGCAAAGTGCTGCCCGAAGCCGTGACCTGGGAAGCCGACGGCAAAAGTGCCCTGGGCATGAACTACGACGCCGTGATCCCGGTGCTGGTGGAAGCCTTCAAGGAACTCTCCCGCGAGAAGGACGCCAAGATCAAGGCCCTGGAGGAACGGCTGGCCCAACTGGAGAAAACCCCCTCCAACGCCCGCACGGGCGTAAGCCCGGCCGCCTCGTCCCCGGGAGCCACGGCCGTGCTGCGCCAGAACCGGCCCAACCCTTTCCACGAAAAAACCGTCATCGAGTACGCCCTGCCGGAGTCATTCACCCAGGCGGCCCTGTTCATCTATGACTTGCAGGGCAAGCAACTGGGGCGGTTCGACATTGCCGACAAGCGGAGCCAACGGGTGGAACTGGACGGCAATACCCTGGCGGCCGGCCTCTACCTCTACAGCCTGGTGGTAGACGGCAAAGTAGTAGACACCAAACAAATGGTCCTGACCCGGTAGCCTTTCCCCTGGTTATTGCTTTCCCTTTTCCGGGCATTACCCGAATGAACCGCTTTTTTTACCCATTCCGCTGGGGCGGGAAACACGATAAAAGCCGGAGCTGGTGCTCCGGCTTTTGTATGGCCGTACGGGCCGGCGGGCCTGCCCGGCACAACCCTGCCTCCTGATTTTGAGTATACTACCGAACCCACTACGATTCCGCAACCCAAACTGAACGTTTCCTCCCTTACGCGGAAACACAGGCACAATTTTTGGTACCTGAGCAACAGGTATTCATGGTCACACCTTTTACGATACGAGTCTATGCGGTTTCTACTCATCGTTTTACTGGCATTTCTCCTGGTGCGCCTCGTCACCTCCTGCGACAACAACGGCCGCACCAAAACGGCCAACGCAGCCAAAAGTCAGCTTTCCGTGCGTGCAGCGGAGGGAAGACATTAGACAGGAGACGCTAGACAAGAGACAAAAAGCAGAAGGCCGGCCCACCAAGTGGGCCGGCCTTTTTTGTGCCATCCGGGCAACATCTCCCGTCCAACGTCTCCTGTCTAATGTCTCCCGTCTAATAATTCCGGTAAAACCGTTGCAGGTTGTCGGTAACCTGGGCGTAGATGGGCTTGCAGAATTCGGTGAAAAGGTCCTGGGGCGGCGGGGGCGGCACTTCGCGCAGTTTGCAGATGTCGAGTTGCCCTTTGGTCAGCGCCCTTTCGTCACCTTTGAAAGTACCCCACTCCGATTGCCACACGAATTCGCCGGGCATCTTCTGCTGGTTCACCACGCGGTTGGCTACCGGGTCAAAGATCTGCATGTCGAGCAGGCCCCGCGAACTCACCGTCTTGCGGAAGGCCGTAAACTGGGCGGTCACCTTGCCG
Source organism: uncultured Sphingobacteriales bacterium (assembly GCA_963844325.1). Classification (GTDB taxonomy): domain Bacteria; phylum Bacteroidota; class Bacteroidia; order Cytophagales; family 172606-1; genus CADCTQ01. The sequence goes on along the minus strand of CAWJNV010000002.1, from coordinate 7,465,341 downwards.
TACACGTTCTGCTTCACGCCGTCCACCTCCACCTGGCCCACCACCACGCTGTCGCGGGTAAGGGTTTCGGTGCTTTCCTTGAAATACACCTGGCCCACCACAAAGTCGTCGAACTGGAGGCGCACCACGTGGTCGGGTTGTTTGAGCTTGGCCGTCTGGGCCTCCTGGGGCGTGTAAAAACGCACGAACTCATTCATGCGTGCGCCGGAGGCAAATTCGTTGATTTTGTTCTGGAAGAACTCGTGGCTGAGCCCCAGCGTGCGGGAGTGCACGGGAATCTGGTCGAGCACCACCTTGAGGGTCGCGTAGAAGTAAGCCTCGTCCATTTTGGCCCGCACGTCGCGGTAGTCGGGCTGGAGTTCGTTGGCCCGGCGGTAGTGCAGGAAGGCTTCCTTGGCGCTGAGGCGGCTGTGGTCGCGTTTAAAGACTTGTTCACCGGCCAGGTACCGTTCGGACGCGGCCTGGAAACGGGCTTCGGCCGCCTCGTTGAGGTATGACCGGGAGTTGGGGGCCAGTTGGCGGCAGGCCGGGCACCGCTGGATTTCCTCGTGCAGCATGGTCAGCGTGTTGTACGAGTCCAGGATTTTTTCCCAGCGGAAGGGTTCGGTGGAGGATTTGAGGGTGCCAATCTTGTCCTGGTGGTAGCTCGCCGTGAGCGGAAAGGCCTCCTGCAAGGTGGCCCGGGCTTTTTTGTGGTCCGGGTTGCTGCGGAGCCGGTTGATGGCTTTGAGCACGGACTCTTCGTAGTTACCCCGTTGCAGGGCCTGCCTGCCCGAGCTGCACGCCGCCAGGTAGAGCAGCAACGCAAACAATAATACTTTTTTCATCGCTTGAATGGTTTGAAGCTGAGTCGTTAAAGGGGGGATAGCCGGGAAAGTTGGCCAAAAAAAACGTGCCTCTTCCGGGTGCCGGCTGCCGCCCCGCCAACGAGGGCAAATAAAATGCCGGAGAATGCCGGGAAGACGGCCGGGTTTTTGCCAATCGGCAGCATACCTTACCCCTTGTTTCCGGCTGCGAAAGTAAAAAAGCCCGGCTTGCGGGGCCGGGCTTTTGGGATGAATGGCTGCCGGGGTAGACGGGAGACCGGAACTGCGCATTTGCACGGCTCGTCAAAGGAATACAACACCTTAGTTATCGCATTCCGGTCTCCTGTCTCCGGTCTCCCGTCTCTTGTCTATTTCACTGGGGAATAGTCGGTTGCGGCCATGTACACGGCTTCTATCTTGTCTACAATCGGGCCGTTGGCTTCCGAGGCCGTCTTGGCTTTCGTCCAGTTGGGGTCGGCGCGGAAGGTGTTGAAAGACGCTTCGCCGGCCTCCTTGCTGGGGTGGGCCAGCACGTAGACCAGCGTGCTGGGCTCCGCGTTATCTTTGGGAATCACCTCCCAGTAGCCGACGTTGGTCATGCCGTGCTTGCGGAACAGCTTGACCGTGTGGTCGCGGAAGCGGGCGTGCACGTTGGGCAGTTTGCCGGCCTTGGCCGTGTAGGTGCGCAACTGGAACACCCGCGGGGCCTTGCCCGTCGCGGGGGCGATCTTGGGCGAGTAGTCGGTGCGGCGCATGAAGATGCTCTCGACGCGGTCTACCAGCTTGCCGTTGGCCTCCGACGTCTTTTGCACGGACTGCCACGCGGGGTCGGCGCCGAAGTCCTTCCAGGATTTGTCGCGGGCCTCCTTGCTGGGGTAGGCCAGGATGTACACGAGCCGGTTGTCGGGGTTTTCGAGGGGTACCCAGTAGCCGACGTTGGTCATGCCGTGTTTCTCAAAAATTTTGGTGGTGTGGTTGCGGAAGCGGGCCTGTAAATCTTCCAGTTTGCCGGGCGCCGCGTAGTAGATGCGCATCTCGTAGTAGCGGTCATCCTTGGGGGGAGCGGCGGCGGTGAGGGCAAACACCAGGCCCAGCAGGCAAAAGCAAGTAATTCTGATCATGTGGTCGGGGTTAAAAAATCGGCACAAATTAATGACGAATTACGAATTACCCATTACGGATGCCGCCGGTCGAATCCCCAATCTTAAAAAAAAACACAGCCCGTTGTAGCGAGTACAACGGGCCGTATACCGGAGTTTGTAAGGGGTTGTGAATAGGAGGTGCAGGGACTATTTGAATAATTCGTTGATTGAAATCGTATTCAAGTAAGCGTCCAATTTCCCCGGGTTCCCGATGCAAACAATGCCTACCATATTATAGCTTGTCGAGTCATAACGAAGCTCCACAAAGAAGTTGCCTACCGCGTAAAGCGTGCAGAAGCAGTTTTGACCGAGGCGGTGCATTAAATACCGTCCCTGCTGCCGTACAAACTTTACCTGTTCATGGGTGGGCATACTCGTAAAATCTTGCAAGATAATCATATACTTCCCGTCTATTTGATACCGAAACTACGCACGTTTACGAGGGAATGTTGCGGAAAGATTCTGGGAATTGTCCCAAAAAAAATAATAAGGTGTGGGTTCTAAATATTCGCGGCCCGTTGCGGAACCGGATAAATCCATTCCCGTTAGAGGACGCGCCCGGCCGGCCGCGTAAAAAAGAATTGTACCGGATGTGGAACGGGAAATTTAGAGTGCCGCAGTAACCGGCACGCAGCAACGAAAAACGAGCCGTCAATAACCGCTTTACGGGTTACTCCCGCCCTTTTTCGCCATAGAAGCCCGTACACCCATTCGCCCTCATCCACCATGCTTACCGTACTGATGCTGCTGGCCCTGTATTTTCTGCCCACCCTCATCGCCCGCGATAAGAAAGGCGCTACGGGAATTTTCCTGCTTAACTTTTTCCTGGGCTGGACCTTCTTCGGCTACATCGTCGCCCTGCTCTGGGCCCTGGCCGCCGATCCCAAGCCGGTGGATTCAAATGCGGCCCTCGCCGGGGAGTTGCTGCGCCTGGAAGATTTGCAAAGGCGCGGCGCCCTCTCCTGGGCCGAGTACGAACGGCAGAAAACCCGGCTCCTGTACGGGTACGCGTAAGACAATTGACAATGGATCACTGGCCGCACCGCCCCGGCGGATGCGCGCAGATGGGCCGGCTTCCCTCAGCGGGGAGCCGGTTTTTTTTTGCCTGCATCCATCTGCCGGTTTACGCGTATGCGGACCTGTAGCCGGGTAAAAAAGATGTTCCCGTGAAAGAAAAAAATACGCAAGCGAAGCTTTCCGCGTCTGAACGTTTCCGGGAACTGCTGGCCCGGGCCGGGTTCGACAGCTTTTTGCTGGCCCTGGTCGGCGTGATCGGGCTGGCGGCCTGGCGCCCCCACTACGGCACCGACGAGGCGCCCCTGCCGCTGGCGGAAATTGCCAACTACGGCGTCTCGCTGATCTTCTTTTTCTACGGCCTGCGGCTCAGCCCGGCCAAGCTCCGCGAAGGGCTGGGCAACTGGCGGCTGCACCTGGTGGTGCAACTGACGACCTTCCTGGTGTTTCCCCTGCTGGTGCTGGCCGGGTACGGCCTGTTTGCCCGCGAAAGCAACCGGCTGCTGTGGCTGGGCACGTTTTACCTGGCCGCCCTGCCGTCTACGGTATCCTCTTCGGTGGTGATGGTTTCGATTGCGGGCGGCAACCTGCCCGGCGCCATTTTCAACGCCAGCATTTCCAGCCTCGTCGGCGTGTTCCTGACGCCCCTGTGGATGGGGCTGTTCCTGACGGCCCAGGCGAGCAGCTACGACCTGTGGGCGGTGATCGGCAAGCTGGCCCTGCAAGTGGTGGTGCCGGTGGTGCTGGGCGTCTTGCTGCACCGCACACTGGGCGCCTTTGCCGAACGCAACCGCAAGCCCCTGCGCCTTTTCGACCAGGCCATCATCCTGCTCATCGTCTACACTTCCTTCTGCGAATCCTTTGCGCGCAAGCTGTTTGCCGGCTACCGCACCGGGGACCTGGTAGGGCTCGGGGCGGCCATGCTGGGGCTTTTCCTGGGCGTGTACGGCCTGGTGCACGTCGCCAGCCGGCTGCTGGGCTTCCGCCGCGCCGACCGCATTACGGCCTTGTTCTGCGGCTCTAAAAAATCGCTGGTGCAGGGCACGGTCATGTCGCGGGTGCTGTTTCCCGACCCCAATATTGTGGGCGTTGTGCTGCTGCCCATCATGCTGTACCACGCCCTGCAACTGCTGGCCGCCAGCATTATTGCGCAGTCCATGGCCCGCCGCCACGGCGTGAGGGATGCGGGAGAGTGAGAGGGGGATTGGTTGTTCGTTGTTCGTTGTTCGTTGTTTGGATGGTGGCCTATGGGCAACCAAGAACGGAACATCAGAAAGTCAACTACCGAACAACCAACAACCAACAACCTTCATATCCCCTGGTTCTCCCACGTATCGAGCTTGATGGTTTCGATGAGCAGGTAGTTTTTGAATTCGTGGAGCATCTGGGCCATTTCGGCGTCCTTCTGCCGGATTTCGCGCAGGTTTTCGTCGGCGGTCTCCACCACGGGCTTCAGCCGGCCCAGGTTCTGCATCACCTGTTCGCGCATCAGCAGGGTTTGCTGACGGGCCGCCGGGTCGGTGCCTTCGGCCTCCAGGTTGCCGTCGAGTTGCACCACCAGCGTGTCAATGAACTTGAGCATGTCCCAGGGGTTGTTGGGCCGGTTCCACACGAATTCGATGTTGCAGCGCCGGCAGCGGTACTTGTTCAGCTTCCAGCCGTGTTCGTCGGTAAACACGCCCGACAGCTTGAGGTTGGTGCTGGTTTTGCACCGGGGGCACTGCGCGTTGTCCTGCACCAGCTTCTTGAGTTGTTCGTGCTGCGCCTCAATGACGGCCCGCCGTTCGGCGTGCTGGTGCACCTGCGTAAGCAACTGGTCGCAGGCGGCCACGACCTGGAGGTGCTCCTCGGTCAGCCGTCCGGCCTTCACCAGGTTCTGCGCCCTTTTCTTAAACTGGTTGGCGGCTTTTACCAGCTCCCGTTCCCGGGCATTGAAGGTGGGTTGTGGCATGGGGGGATTAGGTATTAAGGATTAGGGTATTAGGGGTTTGGGGTACTGGGCATCAGCGCAACCGCCGGTCACCCCCGGTACCCCAATCCCCTAATACCCAATACCTGAATTACAAATTTTTTGCCCATGCCTCCCGAAGCTGGAGTTGGGCGGGGGTGGCTTGCGGGTCGGGTTCGAAGGCATAGGGTTTTACCTCTTCCTGTTCGAGCACTTTCACGGGTACGGTTACCTCCTTGCCGTCGCGGCGCACGGTGAACGCGTACGATTCGCCGGCCTTCAGCCCCTGCAACTGTCCGCCAATGGCCGCAATGTTGCCGATGCTTACCGGTTCCCCGTTGAAGGCCGCCAGTTCGTCCTGCACGCGCAGGCCGGCCGTCTGCAAGGGTTCCTTGAGCTGCGCGAAAAGGAGTTTACCGCCCGCATTCTTGAGCTGGAAGCCGAGGTCGGCCGTGGTCTTGCCGGTGCGCAGCAGGGGCGCGTAGCGGATGCCCAGTTTGCCGTAGTACTCCGCGAAGGGCAGCGGCTCGGCGTTCTTCACGTAGCGTTCGAAAAAGTCGCCGATCTCCGGGTAGGTCATGCGGACGAAAATGTCGTAGAATTCCTTTTCCGGGAACGACTTGGCAGGACCGTACGTGCGGGCCAGTTCGTTGACCACTTCGCGGAGGCCCCGCTGGCCGCCCGAGAGTTCGAGCAGGCGGATGTCGAGCAGGCCGGCCACCAGGGCGCCGCGGTTGTAGATGTTGAAGTACTGCTGCTGTCCCTCCGGGGTGTAGCAGGTAAGGCCCAGTTTACGCAGGCTGTAGGTCGTGTCGAGCTTTTTGTCCACGGCAATCTTCGAACTCATCTCATCGAGGTAGCCCGGCAGGTCCACGAGCTTGCCGCGCAACTGCATGATGTGGCTGGCCCATTCGGTAACCCCTTCGTAGAGCCACAAATGCTCCGACGGCGTCGGCGTCACGAAGTTGAAGTGTTCGATCACCTCGCTGTGGATGTTGAGCGGCGTGACGATGTGGAAGAATTCGTGCGCGGCAATGGACGTAACCTGGTCGGCGTACGCCTTGGTCAGTTCGGCCTCCTGGAGCACGTATTCCGAGCTGTAGGAGTGTTCCCAGGCCCCGGCACTCTTGTCTTCGAAGTGGTACAGGAACGCGTAGCGTTTCACGGGCAGCTCTTTGAGGAACGAACCGGCCGCCGTGAGCATGGCCTGCATGTTGCTCAGCAACTGCTCGGACTTGATCTTGTCGGTCTTGGAGTACGTGTACACCTCCACCTTGGCGCCGGCCACGTCGGTTACGGCTTTGGTGAGGCGGCCCAGCAGAATGGGCGAATCCACGATGTGGTCGTAATTGCGGGCCTGGTAGGTGCCGTCGGCGTTTTTTTCCAGGGCCGTGCCCACCTGCCACTCGGCCGGGTAGTTGATTTTGACTTCGAGCGGCGAGCCTTGCATGCCGGTGGGAAAACCAAATACGCCCTGGCCGTTGATGAGCACGTGGTCCCTTTCCATCGAGGTGCCGCACATGCCGTAGATCGGGTGTTCCTTCACGGGCGTATCCCAGGTTTCGGCAATCGTGTACCGGATCTCGCGCACCTTCCGGGGCTTGTCGATCTTCCACTGGTTGGTGGAAATTTGTTCCGTCTTCAGTTCGCGGCCCCGCTTGTCGAACGCCTTGAACGTACGCACGAACCGGCCGATGTCCATTACCTGGTAGGTGCCCGGGGCAGTGGCGGCAAACTGGTACACGGCGTTCCCGGGTTTGAGCCCATTCACCCGCAGGGTGACTTTGAACTGGTCGTCGGCCCGGTCGTTGAGGTTTATTTCGTACCGGAGGGGCGCCGGAGGGGGCGCCGCGGCCAGGCTGCCGGGCAGGAGGAGCAAGGAGAAAAAGAGCCCGAAAAGAATGTTACGCATACAATAGAACAGGTCCGTAAGTAAAATGAAAACTACCCGCAAGTTAAAGTTTATGAGTTCAAAGTTTATGAGTTTATGAGTAAAAAGCGCGTCCGGTGCATACGCGTAGTTTACTCATGAACTCATAAACTTTGAACTCATGAACTCCCTTTTAATTCCGCAAAGGCGCGAGGGCTTCCGAGTCGCGCATGAGCACGGCGTACTGGAACAGGTCGGTGGTGACGGCGTCGTCGCGGGGAATGAAGCTTTTGGCGACCCACGTTTTTACCCGGGCCAGCTTCTGCGACTGCCGGTAGGGCGAGCCGGGTTCGTCGAGCTTGAAGATGGTCAGGGAGTTCTCTTCCGTCAGCGCCTTCAGGTCCTTGATGCCGTCTACGAACACGAAGGGGCCGTTGCTGTTGAAATAGCCGACCTTGCCGCCGGCCGGCTGCGGTTTAAAGCCCGGCGGGATCATCATGTCGCTGCCCAGCGAAAGGATGTTGAGCGACACGATGCGGTCGCGGAAGGGCAGGCTAGATCTTTTGATGAGGGCCGCGAAGGGCACGCCGATCCGGAGCGGGGCCTGCAAGGTGTGGTAGTAGCCCCAGAGGCCGTACATTTTCTCACCGGCCAGCCCCAGTTGCCCGGTCAGGTACGTGAGGTTGTGCAGCATGAGGGCATCCCGCGATTCGGCCGAGTCGAGGTAGGCGACATTCTGGATGAAGTGCCGGAAGGTGGCGCAGCCGTCGCCCAGGATCTGCCGGTAGAAGGATTCTTTCCGGTCCAGGTCGTCGAGCACCTTGCCGGCCACCCGGCCAATGGCTTCCTTGGGCGCCGCTTCGCCCAGCAGGTACGCTTGCAGGGAGTCGATCTGGCTGCCGGCCGTAGGCTGGTAATTGATTTCGCCCAGGAAATCGCGCAGAAAAGCCTTTACCGTTTCCACCGACTGAATCTTATCGACGCCCAGGAACCGGATGCGCCGGGCCGCCGGCAGGGAGGCGTTGAGCCGGTAAATCTTCTTGATCTTGGCGTAAAACTCCTCGCTGCCCCACTGCGCCTCGTTGATCCACGGCTCGAATACCGTGTTCAGGAAGCTTTCGTTGCCCGTGTTGAGGTATTTGTTGAGGAAATAAGCCTGGCAGTAGTCCACTTCGGCCAGGTAGTACCGCACGCCGGCCCTGGCGTTGAGGTGCTTGAGCATGGCAAAGTCCAGTTCCTGCGGCACGTGGTAGCCGTGCGATTCACCGAGCAGAAAGACCTGGTTCTCGTAAAACTTCCGGTCGAAAATCCGGAAGGCGGGAGCCTCGTCCACCGCGATGCGCTCCATGTTGTGCCTGAGGTAGTTCTGGTGGGGTTCGCTTTCGGTGCCCTGGCTCACCAGCACGTACACCAGGAAGGCCAGTACCACCAGCGTGGTAAGCGACGACAGGATGATGAAAAAGCGTTTAAAAAAGGACAGCAGTGTTTTCATTGCAGGGAAGTAGCGATTAGTAATTGGCCAGTGGCCTTACTACCAATACTTTAGCTGGTAAGTGTTTTTTACGTGTGATCCGGTTGCGCAATGGCTGAAAGAGCGGGCATCCACCTATCCAACAGCAAAACCCCCCAATGGGTTTCTTCCGGTTCCCCGACTTTTTACGCTTCGCACCGGACCAATGACCAATGACTAATTACCGACCTCTCCCGCCTCCAACCCCAGCGGCTTGAGCTTCCGCAGGCGGTAGGCTTGCATGGCCGTGTCGCCGAGCCGGTCCACGAGGCGGTGATTGGCTACGGCTCCCACCACCGCCCCGATGCCCGGCACGAGTTGCAGCAGTTTGGCCAGGTCAATGTAGTCGCGGTACTCCTGTTGGAAGGTGCGCCAGTCGAAACCGTGAATGTCGGCCGGCCGTGCGTGGGCGTCTTCGTCCCAGTGGAGCATCTGCTGGTAAGTGAGGATGCGCCGTTCGGGCGAACAGAAGGACAGTTGGAAGATGTGCAGGATGTACAACCTTTCGGGAAAGTCGGCCACCGGGTAGCCGTACAGGCAACCGATGTCAAACAGCAGCTTCATTTTGAGGCTGAGCAGCACGGGAAAGTCGGCGAGGCCCAGCAGGATGCCCCCGGCCCCGGTGACAGCCCCGCTGGCGGCTCCCATCTTGCGGTAGGTGCCGATCTTCTCCCGGACGTGCCTTTCGCGTACTTCCAGCGGGGCGTCGGTGAGGGGACCACCCGAAATGAATTCGGAGCCCGACAGCACGCCCTGCACCATCTGCTTGATGGCCCCGGTAATGACGGCGTGCACCTTGTCGGGAATCAGGCCGTCGATTTTGTCCTGCACCTTTTTCGCCAGTTGGCCGCCCAGAGAGGGTTCCCGGGTCATTTTTTCCTGCCACTGGTGCAGTTCCTGCAAAGCAATCTGGTCGTAAGGGAGCATGGGAAGTAGTAATTGATGGGTGATCAGTAGAGACGCGATTCATCGCGTCTCGATTCATCGCGTCTCGATTCATCGCGTCTCGATTCATCGCGTCTCGATTCATCGCGTCTCGATTCATCGCGTCTCGATTCATCGCGTCTCGATTCATCGCGTCTCGATTCATCGCGTCTCGATTCATCGCGTCTCGATTCATCGCGTCTCGATTCATCGCGTCTCGATTCATCGCATCCTGACAAGAATGAGTAATTGCGTACGGGCAGAACACCTTTGGGTTACCGCACGTTGTTTACGCCATTGATGGTGTGCGGAACGGCAAGTAACCCAGCCGGTTGGCAACGACGGACATTCTCACTTCTTAACCACAAAAACATGGAAAACGAACGCATCATTTTCGGATTTGGTATATTCTGGCTGCTGGTCGCCCTGGCGGGGCTGATCCTCTACGTTTGGAGCATCGTATGGTCGTACCGCGATGCCGAGCGGCGCGGCAAGCCCGGCTGGCTGGTGGCGCTGCTGGTGGCCCTGTTGTCGTGGCCGCTGAGCCTGATCATCTGGGTCTTGTTCCGGCCTGGCATTACTACCTACGGCCGGTCCTGATGGTTTAAACCACATAAAATGCGGAAGGCAAGCCACCCGGCCTGCCTTCTTTTGTTTTACCCGGTGATGGCGGGTGCTAACCTGCCTTCAATCGTTCGAACAACGAACAACCAACAACTCTTTACTACTTCGGCAGGTCCAGCAGGAAGCCGATGGTAAAGTTGGCATCCCAGTCGAACACGAACTGCTCGGTGCCGGAGGCGTCTTTGATGGCCTTGTAAATGTTAACCCCGGCCTTGGATTTGGCGTTGTCGAGGTTGTACTGGCCGGGGGCGTTGAGCACGGTGTAGCGTTCCTTGTCCTGCCGCACGGCCTTGGCCATTTCAAAGGGCACGCCGCCGATGATGAAGCAGGTTTTGCGGTGGTCGCTGGGGACCTGGTTGGCCTTCTCCTTCACCTCGTTGTACACCTTCAGGTCGTCCACGTTCTCCTGGAAGTACTTGGAACCGTACGTTTCCACCGATTTGAGCTGACCGTTCTCCTTCCAGGAAATTTTCGTGTTGCCCGAACCGATGTCCACTACGTACGAGTTGTCTTCGAATTCCTTCGGCAGCACGGATTTGAGGCCCAGCGTACCTTCCTGTTCGGCGCTCACCTGGTTCACCTGGTAGTTGAGTTTCTGGAGGGCCCGCTTGATCTTCTGCGTGTTTTCGGCCTTGGCCGCGCCCGAACTGACCACGAAGTGAATGTCGCGGCCGCCCACGCCGTAGTCGAGCATGCCGCCGATGTACCGCTTAAGGCCGGCCAGCACGTCGTCGTCGCTGGCCATGTTTTCCAGCACGAGGCTGTTGCCGAACTCTGATTTTTCGAGCTTCCAGTTTTTCTGGGGGTCTACCCGTATGATGAACGAATTAAAGCCGCTGGCGCCGAGTTCCACTACGCCTTTCAGTTTGCCGTTTTCGGGGGCCGGCGGGGTATAGCTGAAGGCCCGGCCGGCGTTGTTGACGGGCGTGGCTTCGGAACCGGCAGAAGCGGGGGCCGACGAGGCATCGCCCGATCCGGCGGCGCCCGACTCACCCGCAGTACCGGCGCCTTCGCCCGATGCATCCGCCGGCGGGGTGTCGGTCTGGGCCGTCTGGGTTTTCTTGCCGAGGATGCCCTGGTTTTGCAGCACCCGGAACCCCCCGTACAGGGCGCCGAGAATCAGTACGACGATGGTTAATTTTCCTAGTGGCGTTAAGCGACTCATAGTCTAAGGGTTTTGTTCAAAAGTTGTGTGTACGAAAAATAATGATTTTTGGTCCGGAACCCGCAGGCCCCTTCGCAAAAGTGCGGCAATCCGCCAAAAAAGTCGTGCATTGCCCCTTAGTGGAGAAAAGCCGGCCCGGTAACCAACACCCGTCAAAAAATTACCACGGATACACGGAGAAAAAGGAGATGGGAGACCGAAGGAAGGGAGACGGTAGGAACTCAGTTCCCCTACGCATAAACCCCCTAACTCTCAAACTCCCCAACTCCTTTTACGTACAATCCGGTATGATGAAACCAACAAAATGGCAAAAGATCGTCAGCCTGTTGATCCTGGCGGGCGTGCTGATGAAGCTTTTCGACGTTCCGTACGGCAAAGAGGTGTTTACGGCGGGCTTCGGCGGGTACCTGCTCATGAAGCTCATCACCCTGCTGGGAAGCACCCGCATCCGTTTCTGGACGGTTCTGCACTTCGTGCAGTTCACGCTGATCCTGCTGGCCATCACGGGCCTCACATTCATGTACTTCGATTACCCCTACAGCCGGGTCCTGTTCGCCGTGGCGCTGCTGGCCGAGGGCCTGGTGGCCCTGCGCATCAAGGTCAACACGATGTTCGGCAGCCAGAACGTGAGCAACATCCTGCGGCTGGTTTCGCGCATGGTTCTCCCGCGGCAGCCGGGCGGCAGCGGCGGCGCCCGTTAGCGGAATTTTATCGTTTCGTTATCATTGGTTACCCGGCGGCCAACGTACGGTTGCAATGCTTATCTTCACCTCGTCCGGTAAACCCCGTCCCCGATGCCTGCTCCTGCGCTATCCCTCCAAGAGTTTGCCAGCCTGCCGGTTGATTTACAGTCCAACTACCTGTGGGACAACGGGAGCTTTTTGATTAACCACCGCGACCACCGGTACTGCATCAACCTGTACAGCCTGCACGGCTACTTCGTGGAAGTGTGGTACGATACGCTGCTCAACCACATTCACGCCATTACCGCCTTCAACACCTCGCGGCGGCTCGAAGCTTACGTAAAAACCGTATCCATCACCAACCTCATGTAGCTGAGCCATTCAGCCGTTGGTTACCGGCAATGAAGCGCTTCCGGTGGCGGGTTGACGAAAGGCCGTCCGGGCATGCCGGTCCCGGCAACGAAAAAGGCGCAGTCGGGTGACTGCGCCTTTTTCGTTGCCGGGAAAGCAGGGTAACAAATGAAGTTAAGTAAGTGGTCTGTTAATCTGTTAATTTATCGTATGGTTTGTAGCTCTGATTATTGGTAAACCCTGCCGCCGCATTTGTAACCGCCTGGAGAAATTTTTTTGCGAATTCTTAAAAAAAACTTCCAGATTCCCAAAAGACCGAACGACCCAACCCGGGCATTCCTCTTTGCGACTACGGTTCCCATTCCGGCGGTGCGGTCTAAAAGGGGAAAAACAAAAAAAGCGTAACCGGGGGCTACGCCTTCTCTGGTCAGGGGAAAGCAGGGTAACAAATGAAGTTAAGTAAGTGGTCTGATATTCTGTATTTTATCGTATGGTTTGTAGCTTCTGATTGTTGGTAAACCCTGCCGGCGGGTTTGTAACCACCCACCGGGAAAATTTTTCAATTATTTTTTCCTACGTGCTGCCCGATGAACGCGGCCGGGTCGGTGAAGTACTCGTTCAGTTCGGTGCGCGTCATGGTAAGCCAGCTGGCGCAGCCGTAGTCGTCGAACTTCTTGCGGACTTCCAGGTGCAGGTGGTCGAAGAGGCCGCCCATTTTCCTGGCTTCTTGCCGGGTGTAGAGGCGGGCCAGCCGGGTGTCGGGGTCCACCGCCTGGCCGTTCTTCACGTACACTTCGCCCAGGTGCACCGAACAGACCACGCCCCGGGCCATCGGGTACACGTACGCCATGCCCGACTGCCCTTTCGGCTCCATGTTGATGGCCGTGTGAATGTGTCCCTTCAGGTAGCTCTGCCGCGGGGCGCCGAACGGACTCACCAGCCGGTAACCCTTCGGGTCGCGGCGGTTGGGGGCGGCCAGGGGCAGGTAGCAGCCGTCGACGGGGGCGGCCGGCTGCACGTCCAGGTAGTAGGGCTTCCAGGTGTCGCGGGCTTGTCCGATGTGGCCGCCCTGCCCGAAGGTAAGCAGGAGGAGCAGGAAAGAAATCATGGCATTTGTGCGGGATTTTTCCGAAGTATGCAAACCCCGCCTGGTTGGTGCAACTTGAGGGTCAACGCGTTGTTCCGCGCCGGGGCTGTTATTCCGCCCCGCACCCCTCCCAAACCCCCGCGTATGGTTTTAGATAAATATTAGAAAAAGCTTTGCATGTACGCGTATTACTACTACCTTTAGCTCATTCATTAATTATTATATCACTAAAAGTAATGCAATCAGGTATTGTAAAATTCTTCAATGAGTCAAAGGGATTTGGTTTCATTAAAGTAGAAGGTTCCGACAAGGACGTATTCGTACATGTTTCCGGCTTGATCGACGAAGTCAAAGAACGCGATCAGGTCACCTTCGAGGTGGAACAAGGCAGAAAAGGCCCGAACGCCGTTAACGTAAGACTTGCTTAATATAAGTTTCATATATAGCAAAGCTCTGCCCTAAGCCCCTTCTCAGGGGCTTTTTTGTTGCCCTCCCCTCACGTTTCACGCAAAGACGCAAAGGCGGAGCGCAAAGGACGCAAAGAGAATACCCTTTCTCCCGTTTCGTTACCAACCTGTACCGAAGCCCCACTAAAGTTCGTTCCCGATCCCTCCTCCGGTCTCCTTTTTTCGCATCCCTTTTCCGCCGGGGCCCGTGTAAGCCTGCATGGAGGTCACGTTGCAGCTTACCGAGAAGTACTACCAGGTCAACGGCATCCGGATGCACACCGTGGAAAGCGGCCCCGACGACGGGCCGGTGGTGATTCTGCTGCACGGCTTTCCCGAGTTCTGGTACGGCTGGCGGCGGCAGATCGGCTTTTTTGCCGAACAGGGCTACCGCGTGGTGGTGCCCGACCAAAGGGGCTACAACCTCTCCGGCAAGCCCGTCGCCATTGCCGCCTACCGGGTGCCCGAACTGGTGCAGGACGTAGTTGAGCTGATTGCCGCCCTGGGAACCGAAAAAGTATACCTGGTGGGTCACGACTGGGGCGCCGTCATTGCCTGGGGGCTGGCGACCTACCACCCCCAACTGTTGCACCGGGTGGTCATTATCAACGTGCCGCACCCGGCCGTCATGCGCGAAACCCTGCGCAAGCGCCTCGACCAGTTGCGGCGCAGTTGGTACATCTTTTTCTTTCAATTGCCCCTGTTGCCCCGGTGGATCATCAGTTTTCGCCGTTACTGGATCATGCGCCGGTCTTTGCAAAAATCTTCCCGGCCCGGCACCTTCAGCGAAGCGGAACTCGGGCACTACGTAACCGCCTGGAGCCGGCCGGGCAGTTTCCGCTCGATGCTCAACTGGTACCGCGCGGCGGTGCGGTACCGCAATCCGACTGCACTGGTGGACGGCAAGAAGATCGGGATTCCGTTGCTGATTCTGTGGGGCACCCAGGATGCCGCGCTGCGGGCTGAAATGGCTCCCAAAAGCCTCGAATGGTGCGAGGCCGGCCGGTTGCGCACCTTCCCGGATGCCACGCACTGGGTACACCTCGAAAAAAGCGCCGAGATCAACGACGCCATCCACGGGTTCTTCCGGGAAGGGAGTTAGGGAAGAGGGCAGGGGGATGACTTTTTTTAACTTGACCAACAAGAAACTGAAAAATGGAAAGCCGCCCTTCAACAAGAGCGGCTTTCCATTTTTAGCGTCAACGTTTCTGCCCGCTCCTGCCAGTCATAAAACCCAAACTCCTTCGGCATTCAACATGCCTTGTTCATTATTAGACATTTTTTTAATGATGAATAATCAACAAGGCATGTCGAATGCCAAAGGACCAATGACTTTAGTACAGGACAAAAGTAGGGAGTAGAGTCCCAGAAGGGGGGTAATTTTAAGGTGACCAAACCGCGAATTACCCAACCTCTACTCCCTCATGAAAGATATTCAAGGGGCGTTATATGCCCAAATCAAAGGTCATTTTCCTTGTGAAAAGCGGCGCACCGAGTTGATCTGCAATCTGATCGTTGGCCTATTGAAACTCACCCAAAGTGGCCTGAGCAAGTGGAGCAAAGCTTTGCCGGGTGAAAAGGACCTGGAAGCCAAATACAAGCAGTTGCAGCGGTTTGCCCGTTATTTCCGGTTCTCGCCCCGCTTGTACTGTAAAGTGATCTGGCAGTTGTACGGCCAGGGCAAACAAGTGTACTTGACGCTGGACCGCTCCGAGTGGAAGATGCGCGGCAAGTGGGTAAAGGTGACTATGATCGGCATTGCTCACCAGGGCATGAGTGTTCCCCTGCTCTGGCAGGTATACAACGGGCAGGGCAATACGGCTTATTCGACGCGCAAAGCCTTGCTGAGTTGTTTTGACCACTGGATCGAGCGCAAACCAAACCAGCACATCTGGTGGGTAGCCGACCGGGAGTACATCGGTAAAGATTGGTTCAAGGAGTTGCTGCTGCGAAAGATGCAGTTCTGCATCCGATTGCGCAAGAGTGCTACCCTGACTCATCATAACAAGAAGATCAAACTCCACGAGTTGTTCGAATGCACCACGTTGAGAACCCTTTCCAAGCCACGTAAACTCTATGGCACCATGCTCTACTTAGCTGGCCAGAAACTACCCGACGGCGACTACTTCATCGTCGGTAGTGCCACCAAGACCAAGCGCCTGGCTCACATCTATGAGCAGAGATGGCAAATCGAGACCTTGTTTGCCGCTTTCAAGTCGCGGGGCTTCAACCTGGAAAGCTGTCGGGTAAACCTGGCCAAAAGGATCAAGACCCTCATTTTCGTTTTATCTCTTTCGGCCGTGTGGGCCTTGAGAACCGGTCAATGGCTGCTCAAAGAGGGCAAATCCATTCCCCTCAAGACCTTTAAAGACCAAACGACTGCCCAATGGAAAAGCCTTTTCCGCTGGGGACTCGACCACCTGCAAAACATTACCCTTAATAACCTTGATTTTAAATCAGTTATCCACTTGTGTCCTGTATAAAAGACCAATGACTAATGTACTACTGACCAACAAAACCAACCCTACACCTCCACCCAGCCCTGCTTGCGATTCGATTCGAGGATGCGTTCGCAGATGAGCAGTTCGCGGTAGCCGTCGGCGAAGGTCGGGTAGGTAGGCGCGGCGGGTTGCTTGCCGGCCTCCATGGCCGCGTACACTTCCTTGAACATCTGCTTCGACGTGTCGGGAAACCCTTCGTTGTGGCCGCCGGGGAAGGAGATCACCGAACGGGCTTCGGCGTGCACCAGCGACGGGTCGCGCATCAGGTTTTCGTTGTAGCCGTCGCGGTTGCCGATCCACATTTCATTGGGCGCCTCCGAGTTCCAGGCAAACGTTTTCTTCGAACCGGCAATTTCCAGCTTCATCTGGTTCTTGCGGCCCGCCGACACTTGCGACACCGTGATTACCCCGCGGTTCCCGTTGCTGAAGCGCAGCAGCACGTTGGCGTGGTCTTCGGTGTTAATGGGTACGTCG
This sequence comes from uncultured Sphingobacteriales bacterium, assembly GCA_963844325.1. Lineage (GTDB taxonomy): Bacteria > Bacteroidota > Bacteroidia > Cytophagales > 172606-1 > CADCTQ01. The sequence goes on along the minus strand of CAWJNV010000002.1, from coordinate 7,448,796 downwards.
GCGTAGTCTTCCGGCTTGAGCATCTTGCCCGAATACGTTTCCACCGGCTTGAGCGGCTTCTTGCGGGTTTTGTGGATCGTGTTAAAATCGGCCATCACCGCCACGGTCTTCAGGCCGGTAATGTATTCGAGAATGTCCATCAGGTGCGAGCCGATGTCGGCAATGGCCCGCGAGTCGCCCGACTTGTCGGGTTCGAGGCGCCAGTTGTAGTCGGTTTCGTAGAACAGCCAGTCTTGCAGGTACGAGCCAATCACCGAGTACACTTCGCCCAGTTCGCCTTTTTCGCGCATCACTTTCATCTGCCGGGCCAGCGGGTAGTAGCGGAGGTTGAAGTGCACGGCGTTCACCAGCCCGGTGCGGGCGGCCAGGGCCACCAGTTCTTCGGCTTCCTTGAGGTCTTTGGCCAGCGGTTTTTCGCAAACCACGTGCTTGCCGGCTTCCAGAGCCGCCTTGGCCTGGGAGTAGTGCAGGAAGTTGGGCGTACAGATGTGGATGGAGGAAATGTCTTCCTGGCGCAGCAGGTCTTCGAACACGTAGGACCGCTCGATGCCGAGCTGGTCGGCCTTCTGGCGGGCCAGGTCCGTGTTTACTTCGCAAAGGGCGACTACTTCCACGTTGGGAAGCCGGCGGAGGGCTTCAATGTGCGCCGGGCCGATGAAGCCCGTACCTACCACACCAACTTTGATTTTGTTCATTAGAGGGTCGTTTATAAAAGGGTTAGGGGATAAAATCAGTAATCAGTAAGCAATGAACAGTAATCAACGGTCACTGCTTACTGTTCACTGCTTACTGTTCACTGTTCAACAAACTTCGTCCACTTCCGGTCGGAGTTGTTCGACTGGATGAGGGTTTCGATGAAGGCCAGGCCGCGGACGCCGTCGTACGCGCTTGGGAAGTCGGTGTAGAGCGGGTTGGGCGTTTCGCCCTTCAGGCGGCTGCGCAGGGTCAGGGCAAAGTTGCGGTACAGGTTGCCGAACGCCTCCAGGTAGCCTTCCGGGTGGCCGGGCGGCGGAATGCGGTAGTGCGCCCGGGCCGCGTCGGAGAGTTCGCCCACGCCGGGGCGCAGCACGTGCCGGAAAGATTGCGATTTGTAGATCAGCGTGTTGGGTTCCATCTGGTGCCATTCCAGCCCGCCCAGTTCGCCGTATACGCGGATGTTGAGGCTGTTTTCCTCGCCCTGGGCAATCTGGCTGGCGTGCAGTACGCCCTTGGCCCCGTTTTCGAAGTGGAGCAGCACGTTGCCGTCGTCGTCCAGTTGGCGGCCCTCCACGAAGGTAGTCAGGTCGGCGCAGAGTTCAGTGATGCGCAGGCCGGTGATGTATTCGGCCAGGTTTTCGGCGTGCGTACCGATGTCGCCCATGCAGCCGGCGGCGCCCGAACGGGCCGGGTCGGTACGCCAGGCGGCCTGCTTGTTGCCGGTGCCCTCCAGGAAAGTTGAAAGCCAGCCCTGCGGGTACTCGGCAACCACCTTGCGGATCTTGCCCAGCTTGCCCTTGCGCACCAGTTCCCGGGCTTCCTTCACCATCGGGTAGCCCGTGTAGTTGTGCGTGAGGCAGAACAGCAGGCCCGTCCGCTCCACCACCTGCACCAGTTCGCGGGCTTCGGCCAGGTTAAGGGTCATGGGCTTGTCGCACACCACCGGGAAGCCGTTTTCGAGGGCCAGTTTGGCGGGCGGGAAGTGCATGTGGTTGGGCGTTACGATGGATACGAAGTCCATCCGTTCGCCTTCCGGCAATTCTTTTTCTTTCCGGATCATCTCCTCAAAAGAACCGTACACGCGGTTGGGTGGCAGGAAAAAGTCTTGGCCCGAAAGCCGGGAGTTTTCGGGATCACTGCTGAAGGCCCCACACACCAGTTCAATCTGGCCGTCAATGGCCGCGGCCATGCGGTGGACGGCGCCGATAAAAGACCCGCGTCCCCCACCAATCATGCCCATTCTCATTTTTCGATTCATAAAAGTCCGGTTGATTAAGGGTTGTTCCACAGTGCAGCGTACACGCGGCTGCAATGTGCCCCTCAAGTTGCAGTATTTTCGGAAAAAATGGAACCAGGGAAAGCGAAATTTGTGGGCAATGAAACGGCCCCCGCGGCGTTTATTTCCCGTGCATAACCTTGCGCCCCGCTTCGTGGTATACAAACCCAAAACTATTTCAGCATTTGAACATCTCACCTTGCTACCCGGAAACTGATTGAATTGAAAGAGCTATTGAATAAAATCGGGACTGCGCTGGCCGCCGCTTTCGAATTCCTGCTGCATAACGTGGTGTACCCCGTCACCCACCGGGCCGGGGCGGCTTACCGCGAACTCCGTTACCGCCACCGCGACAAACTGACGGGCTCGTACTGGGGCGACAAGTTCCGGCGCATCCGCAACTACGACTGGCGGCGGGCCAAACTGCGCGACTTCCGGTTCGTCGGGCGGATATTCATGGGCGGGCTGCTGTTTGCGGCTACGTTCTACCTGGCCGTCTACTTCGGGGCGTTCGGCCGCATGCCCTCCTCCGCCGACCTGCGGGCCCTGCAAAACCACGTCGCTTCCGAAGTGTACTCGGCCGACAGCGTACTGCTGGGCCGCTACTTCCTCCAGGACCGGACGCACGTGGGCTACGAGAAAATCTCCCCGGCCGTGATCAAAGCCCTGGTGGCAACCGAAGACGTGCGATTCTACGAGCACAAGGGCGTGGACCCGCGGAGCCTCGCCCGGGTGGTGGTAAAAACCTTGCTGCTGCAACGCGAAAGCTCCGGCGGGGGCAGTACCATCAGCCAGCAACTCGCCAAGAACCTGTTTCCGCGCCGCGACTACTGGCTGCTCACCACGTCCATCAACAAGTTGCAGGAGATGATCATTGCCCGCAAGCTGGAAAGCATCTACGACAAGCCGCAGGTGCTCGAACTGTACCTGAACACCGTGCCGATGGGCGGCGATATTTTCGGCATTCAGCGGGCCGCCGAACGGTTTTTCAGCACCTCCGCCGACAAGCTGACCACCGGGCAGGCGGCCGTGCTGGTGGGCATGCTCAAGGCCACCACGTCGTACAACCCGCGGCTGAACCCCGAACGGTCGAAGGGGCGGCGCAACGTGGTGCTGGGCCAGATGGCTAAGTACGCGTACCTGTCGCCCGGGCAGGCCGATTCGCTCAAGGCCCTGCCGCTGGAATTGCAATACAAGTTTGAAACGCACAACGACGGGCTGGCGCCGTACTTCCGCGAAGGGCTGCGCCGCGAACTGGCCGCCTGGTGCGCCAAAACGGAAAAGGAAGAAGGTACGCCGTACAACCTCTACACCGACGGGCTCAAAATCTACACCACGATCGACTCCCGCGTGCAGGCCCACGCCGAACGGGCCGTAACCCGGCGCATGGCGTCTTTACAGAAGGTGTTCGACGCCCACTGGGGCAACCGCGACCCCTGGGGCAAGGACAACAACGTGCTGCTGATGGCGATGCGGCAGACGAACCGCTACAAGCAGCTCCGGGCCGACGGCAAATCGGAGGAAGAAATCCTGGAAGCGTTCCGGCAGCCCATCGCGATGGAGGTATTCACCTGGAAGGGGCCCGTCAAGAAGACGATGAGCCCCTGGGATTCGCTCCGCTACTACCAGCGGTTCCTCAACACGGGCCTCATTGCAATGGAACCACGCACGGGCAACATCCGCGCCTGGGTGGGCGGCATCAACCACCGGTTTTTTCAGTACGACCACGTGCGGGCCCGGCGCCAGGTGGGTTCTACGTTCAAGCCCATCGTGTACGCCGCCGCCCTCGAAAAGGGGATTGAGCCGTGCACGTACTTCCCCAACACCCGGATGACGTACGCTGAGTACGAAAACTGGTCGCCGCGCAACTCGGACGGGCAGTACGGCGGCGAATACTCGATGCGCGGCGCCCTGGCGCATTCGGTCAACACGGTGTCAGCGCAGATCATGCTGCAAACGGGCATCGACGAAACGGTGTCGCTGGCCCGCAACCTGGGCATTGGCAGTGAACTGCCGCCGGTGCCGGCCCTTTCCCTCGGCGCGGCCAATGCGTCGCTGCTGGAGATGACGGGGGCCTACCTGGCTTTCGTGAGCAACGGCTACCGCATTCCGCCGGTGTACGTGACGTCGGTGGTGGACCGCAAGGGCAAGGTGCTGCGCCGGCACGAACCCAAAGCCGGGCGGCAGCAGGTGCTCTCGTACGCCAACGCCGACGTAATGATTGCCCTCTTGCAGGGCGTGGTGGAAGAAGGCAGCGCCGCCCGCCTCCGCACGGATTACGGCCTCACGATGGACCTTGCCGGCAAGACGGGCACCACGCAGAACCACGCCGACGGCTGGTTCATCGGCATTACGCCGGGCCTGGTAGCCGGGGTGTGGGTGGGCGCCGAAAACCCGGCGGTACACTTCCGCACGCTGGCGCTGGGCAAGGGCGCCGCCACGGCATTGCCCATCTGGGGCGAGTTTATGGGCCGCCTGGGCCGCGACCGGGCCTTCCGTTCCCTGGCTACCCGCCACTTCCGCCCGCTGCCCGAACACTTGCAGGAACGCCTCGCCTGCGAATCGTTCATCGACGATACGCCGGTGGTGGAAGAAGAGGACAACTCGATTGAAGGCTTCTTCGAACGCCTCTTCGGCAACCGCGAAAAGGACGAGCAGCGGGCGGAGGCCGAACGCGAACGCCAGGAGGCGGAGCAGGAGGGCCGGGAGGAAGAAGGCGAAAGCAAGGAAGAAGAACGGCAACGCAAGGCCGAAGAACGCCGCGCCGAAAAGGAACGCAAACGCGAAGAACGCCGACGAAGGAGAGAGGGGAATTAATTGCGAATGACCACTGGGAAGGGGGCGCGATATTGTTGAGTGATTTGGTTTTCGGCACAAAGCTGAATGATAAGTTGAGGGGTGGTCCTTCTTGGAATGAGCGTAAAAGCTGCCTCAATGAAACGGAAGTCATCCCCCTACCCCCTTCCCTTACGCACGGGCAAACCCACAAGGGGGACCCGCGTACCCATCCAACGCGAATAAGCCTTGCTATGGCACCGATGACTACGCGGTCCCCCTTGTGGGAAGGTTTGTGCGTAAGGGAAGGGGGATGACCTCTTTTAATCCACGGCGTTTTTTCCCTAACTCCAGTAATGCTCACCTCTCAATTACAATAAGCTAACCGGCAATCCTTATTGCTTTAGAAACAAAAAACGGGCTGCGCGATGCAGCCCGTCCCGTTGATGGGAAGAAGAACAATGGTTAGAAATTATACCGTACCCCAACGCCGCCCTGCCCGAACATCAGCAGGGGACGGTCCACGATTTCCATGAACAAGTTTACGTCGACGAACAGGGAGATCGGTGCGCGGGGCAACGTGTATTCCAGGCCGACGATGCCGTCGAGGCCCAGGTCAACATCGGTGCGGCGCTCCTCCACGTAATTCCACCACCGCCATTCGTCGTCATTCCAGCCGCCGTCGTTGTAATAGTAGTAGTAGTACGCGGTCGTAAACCGGGCTTGTCCGCCCAAGCCTACGTACCAATCGAGTCCCTGCGCACTTTGGATGGGTTTCTGCCACAGGTAACGCACTTGCAGGGCCGTGCTGGCGCCGCTCTTGTAGTCGGCGAAGCGGTAATAGTCGCGGTCACTGAACCGGCTGTGGCGGTAGAAGTCTTCGGCGTCGTATGCGTAGCCCCACCGGGAAGAACGGCCCAGGTTTACCTCCAGGGCGTTGCCACCCGATAAGTACCGCTTCACCGTCAGGCCCGAAGGTTCGCCGAGCCGCAGGCCCACGCCCCACTTGTAGGAAGAGCTGCCCGCGTTGCCGCCCTTGCTGCCGGATTTGCCGGCCGTCCGGCTGTTGTTACGCTCCTGGTTGCGGCTCCGGTCGTTGCGGTCATCCCGGCGGCTGTCGTTGCCCGTGTTGCGCGAAGTTTGGTTGCGGTCAGAGCCGTCATTGGCTTGCTGCTGACGCGGGTTGTCGTTGCTGGCGGGCCGGTTGGCGGAGTTGTTTTGGGCGTTCTGGTTGTTTTCCACCAAGTCGCTGGCTACGTAGCCCGTCTGGCCGTTGTACTCCACCTTGTACCAGCCGTTGCTGTTTTTTTCCAGTACGCGTACGCTGGCTCCCGCCGGGATGGTAGCGGTGGCCGAGTGGCCGGTACCCGGGCCTTTGCGGAGGTTTGCCCCGCTGGAAGAGCTGATCTTGTAGCCCGACTGGGCTGACACCGCTGCCGGGGCGGCGGCCAGCAGGACGGTGCAGACGAATAGGGTAATTTGTTTTTTCATGTATGATCGCTGTTTGAATGCCTGCTGCAAAAAAGGCCCAAACAGGGCAAAAGGACGCTTTAAGAATGACATTGATCCTTACGTACGTGCCCGACGGGTTGCTTTTTTTACGCAGCAGAATAATTGCAGCAACTGGTGGAAGGCTTCCGGTGGTATTTCGGCGGTGGTGGCCGGGGACGCGTTGCCGCCCCGCAGCGTAGCAAGTCTTTGGCAATCAGGGGAAGGGGCGATACTGCGGGCGTGGTGCGCTATTTGGGAAGGCAAGACGCAATGCGGGGCGTCGCTTTTTTCGGACAGAACTTACGGACACGGGAGCCGCCCGGATAACGCTTTGTTTTACGGGAAAAGCGGGGCCATTTTGCGAAGAAACGCTATATACAGCAGCTATGCGCAAGAATACTTATGCAGGCATCCTGTTTACCCTGTTCGGGTTGAGCAGTTGCATACCCGTGGTGGTCATGAATCCTTATCCGGCCAGCCGCGGCGGACACCGGGAGCACAAAGACGACGACAAGAAGGACAAGGACGACGACGATGACGATGATAACGACGACCGGGACCGCAAGCACACCGCGTACCGCATTCCGAAGGGGCACCTGCCGCCTCCCGGCTACTGCCGCATCTGGTACCCCAACCGTCCGGCCGGCCACCAGCCGCCCCCGCAGCGCTGCCCGATCTCCGTGCGGCAGATTCCGCTGGGTGCGTACGTGGTATCCCGGCTGGAAGGCGACAACAAGCGGGCCCTGGTGCACGTGTACTCCGGCCAGAAGCCGGGCATCGTAGTGGATACGCGGTACTACAACGTAACGGAATAAATAGACATGAGACAGGAGATTTTAGACGTTAGACGAGAGACTGATGCACGGCAGTTGCGAACCGTGTAATGCATTCAGCCCCGTCTCTTGATTGGTTACTTGGATAAAAACATCGTCCCGGACGTTGCCGGCCCTTCCGGGGAGGCAATTTCCGGGATGATGTTTTTTGGGGGGCGGCTGCGTTGGCACCCGTCCGGCTTCCAGTAGATTCCGCTTAGGCAGCCTTGGCAACGGGGGCCGGCCGGCGGCCACCCAGGTCGCGGATGACGCGGGACGCCAGGTACGCATCGTAGAACGTGCGGTGCGAAGCGCGGTAGCGGAGCATGAGTTTATCGAGCTGCGTCTTCAGCAGGTCATCGGCCTGCCGGAACCGCCCGGTTAGCGTCTGCGTGTTGACGTTGCGGCTGATCTGCTGCTGTCCTTTGGCCCCGATCAGGGCGCGGAACGCGGCAATGTCGGCTTCCAGGCGGATGAAGTCCTCGGCCGTTACGCCGTAGGCTTCCAGTTGCGGCAGGTGCGGCCGGATCTGGTCGGCAACGGCCGTGCAGCGGTCAATGGCGAGGTTGTCTTTGGCCCGCAGGAGTTCGGAGAACGAGAAGTGGAGGGCGGCTTGCAGGGTGAGGTTCTTCGTCTTGGCGGCGTAGGCGCTGGCGAGCCCGGCAACGATGCGGGTGCGGTTCGCCATCTCGTCCTTCTTGGTTCGTTTGGCGTCCGTCACGCCCTTCAGCGAAGTAGCCCCGGTGGCGGCAGCCTCCCGGATCAACGGCAGCAGTTGCGCCAGTTCGTTGACGGCTTCGTTCATGATGACGGCGTCGTTCCACACGTGGGTGTGGGCTTGCAGCGTCTTCAACACGGTTTCGTACATGGTCAATTTGTTAGACTGCGAGGTAGTCATGGGAATACAGGGTTTTTAGCCTGCATTCCCGGAGCCGGAGAGAGGTAAACATGGCTTGTAGCGGGCACTACGTAGGGTTCAAGTGGCTTTGCAACGGTTTTTGTGGGCGGTGCAGCGGATGGCGGGGGCACTGCAAGTGGTGAAGGCGGCGTTACGTGGGATAGGAGGCGTGTTGTCGGGGGGAAGCTGGTAATGCAAGAGGGAAAGCCTGTATTACAAGGAAAGAAAGAGACACTCAAAGGGTTGAAGCCGGTTTGCGTAATACCGTATAGCACAAGCTCAGCAGCTGACACGTATAGAATGCTTACTGCCCGCCTTGCAACATAATCAGTGAGTGGATTGCCCGGCCATTCAGTTTCTTGTAAGCCGGATGAGACCAGATTATGGGAAATACCGGTAGATGTCCTTGCGGTGGAGGAAGCGAATGAAGTCAACCGTGTCGTTGTCAACTTTGATCCCGATGCGGTAATCTCCCAACTTGATCCGGTAATACTGTTGTTCCCCTTTCAGCTTCTTGAGGTTGGTAATTTCCTGGATGGATTTCGCCTGTTGAACCAGCCCGATAACGTCCGCAATCCTGCCTTTTAAACTTTGGTCTTTTATCTTATCTGTATCCTTGGCAAAGCTCTTATCAATCCGGACGTTCATGAGCGGAGCTTCTTCAAATAGTCCTCCGTATCCACAAACTCACCGGTCTTGCCTGCCTCTATGGCATGAACCAGCCCCAAATCTTCCATCTCTTCATCGTCAAGTACGCGGGTCTTGATACCGAGTCTATTGGCAAGTTCGAGCAACAGTTGCAGATCAGCTTCTTTCTCGCTGGTAAAAAGTGCGGTCTTCATTATACTGTTTTGTGCTAAGTTACGAAGACTCTATTACATAGCGACAATTAGTAACAATAATTTCATTTCTTTACCACTAGCGGTCATACTGAAAAGCGTATAGCTGCTTTTTATCTGTTGTTAGGCATAGTTTTTAATCGGTTTTGAATTTATATCCAAGCCCGAAAGAAAACCACCACTTCCCTTGGTATGCCCAATTGTTTTGCTTATCAAGCATGGCATCACGCCCGGCAAAAATTCCTACATTTACTTTATTGATTGTATAAAGTAACCCCCCTGTGTAATATGTTATGGCCACCCCATCTTTTTTTTCAGAATATGTCGTATCACTATTTTGATAAAAATATTTTGTTGATCCCAATCCAAAACCATATGGGATGATTGTAAAAAAGTTTTGCTTATAAGGTACTCGACCCACCTTTAAACGTAAACCAAAAGTATATCCTACAGTAAAATCTGTTGTAATAGTTGCACCATCACCTTTATCTTGAAGTCTTAGTTTATAAGGGAAAACCAGTGGAGTTCCAACTATTTTTTCGCTTAATATAGCCTTTTGATTGATTACAAAGTCTTTTGTTTTTATGTGGTATGTATAATTTGCAGCATTTTCAGTTTGGCTGGTTGGGTCGTCTACTGTAACAGTGTTGTCTGCGTTAATTCTAATTCGTGGAAGAAGTTTAATTATTGTATAATCTCCATCAGTTCCTACTATTTTATATCTGATTGTTAGACTGGATGTAGGCTTTAAAGTAACTTCATCAGATGTTGGCTGTAAATTGCCTTCGTCATCAGCAAATCGAGTTAGTTTCAAATCTACTTTAGTATAGTAAACATTTGGATTAAAAAAGATTGCTCTCAAATAGGGACCTATTTGTGAATAAGATTGAGTTGAAACGAGTAAAAGCAGAATTATGTAAAGCTTTTTCATATTATTTTTTTATTTGCAGACACTCGCGGTGCGGCCGCCGTTCTTGTTAACTATACTCAGCTAACCATAGAGCAATTACAGCGAGGACCGTTTTGGTGTAGAAGTCGGTTTTCATAGTTGTGAAAATTGAGTTGTTGACAGTAGATGAACGCACTAATACAATTGATTACACAGTCATTTCCCCCACCAACTCCCCAAACGCATTCGCCGGCCGAGTCGGCATCTCATCAAATACCAGTTCTTCCGGGAAGCGGGTCAGCTTGATCTGGTTGCTGGACTCCTCCACGAAGGTGTCGAAGTGGGTAAAGTGGCAGCGGCGCAGGTCCAGCACCGGCTCCCGGGACTCGGCCAGCTTGCGCTTAAAGCCCGCCACCGTGCCCACATTCACCAGGTACTCCGAGAGGCGGCGGAACAGCTTGGGCAGGATGGCAAACTCCTCCGTAATGCTGCGCAGGGAGGTGATGACAACGCCATTCGTAGTACGGTCCGCGTTGTGAATGAGCCGCCCGTCGGCACGGGCCGCCTGCACGGCGTCCGTCAGGGCTTCCCGCAAGTCGGAGAACAAACCGGTGTAGTATGTTGGGTAGGCGAAGCCGCCGGCCAGCGCCTCGTAGTTGTAGCTTTCCCGCAGGCGGTCCACCTCCAGGCGTACGTTGCGGCCGTCGTCGGCGTGGTCTTCTCCGGCAAACACGAAAGCAATGGGCCGGCCGTACTTCTCCACGGAACGCGACAGGATGTAGCCGGGCACGTCGTCGCGGGCGTCGAGCACGGTGCGGTGCGTGCTGTCCCATTCCACGTCCGTAATGCCCACGAAGGCCAGCAGGTGGTCCAGGGCCTGGTTGGCAAGCCCCAGCGGCTGGTGCAGCGTACCACCGCCGCTCTGCGGGTTGTAGTGCGTCTCCAGGGCGTCGATGGCCTCAATGCGGAGCTGCACGTGGCCCCTCGCGTTGAACCTCACTTTATCGCCGCCGGTTAACGTACGGACCAAATCCGGGTTATCGGGCTGGAACCGGATCGAATCCCCGTCGGGCGAGTAGTTGCGCACGTGGAACGTGCCTTTGATGAGTCGGAAAGGCATGGAAATAACATTGACAATGGAAAATGGGGCACGCTGGCGACCGGTTGGGAAACGGGACGCCCTTTGAAAAGAAGAGACCAATCTAACCGGATGCCGGTGGGCAGGCGGTGCCGATGCGGACGAAGTAATTCCAACGGTACAGAAGCGGCCGGGAGCCGTTCCGAACCTGGAAAGGGGGTAATAAGAAAGGAAGCTAATCTACACCGCAGAAAAGCGCCACATCAGAGGTGCATCAGCGGATGTACGGCAAATGCCTGGAAGTATTAAGGATTTTTATGCGTTACGGCTGGCTCAGTGATGCTAAAGTAACCGGTGCAGCCGTGTTTGTCAAGGGGTTAACGCATGAATTTTGCCGGTTCACCTAAAAATACCTAGAAGTAGGTATGCCTGCCGGTTGTAAAGGGTAGTTAATGTAACCCTGATAGCTTCCCACGTGAACGTTGAAGCAAGGAAGTTTGGAACCCGGCAATCACAGCATTGCCCCTTGGTTACAACGTAGTCTTGCGTTTCGATGTACGGACTGCCCGTTTGGCAGGGCTGGTGGTGGATGTACTACTTTCAGCTAGTTCTTGTTTACGCTGCTTGATGAAGTTGCTCAAACGCTGCTCTTCCTCCTGCGTCAAGGGCTTGCTTTGAATGATGAAATCCACTTCTCTTGTTTCTCTGATCAGTCCCATTTATTTATGACTTAAAATACGTATCAATCAATTTCTTAGCAGCAATTGAATCAATAACCATTAGATGACCGCCGATGTGTTGTGCTCCTAAGGTTAGAACGTAATGTTCGATTAATTTGGTTTTAGCTTGAAAAGACACAAATCCTTCTCCTCCCCGCTGGAAGGAAAGTTTACAGGCAAATGCTACCAGATTTCCTGGTACTCCCGAATACAATTTAGCTTGGCCCTTATTGAAGGGAGCACTTTCAAGCAAATGAAGATAAACGTGACCAGGCCTTACGGTTAAACTCATTAATCCCTGAATAATGGTAGGATTATGAATGATGGTAAGCTTATAGGCTTCACAGTCATTCCGGCTCAGTTCCTGTTTCCAGTTGAATACCCATCCGTTTTTCTTGGTTATTGTCCTAAGGTCGGAGCTTGTTAGATAAGTGATCTCCGTAGGAAAGCTGTCGCCACTTACCGTATTTTCAACCGAATTAGTCAGCTTATCGATTTCAAAATCAAGAAGGTATTCTGCTGGTCTGCTCACATTTGGAATTTACGAGATTCTGGCAATTTGTCTGCCGTGATTATTCATTCTTAATGAACTTTGGTCTACTACCAATATTTCTATTCGTCAGGAATATAGGCCGTATTAAGACAAAAAGCCCCGACGGTTGCCGGGGCTTTGGATGTATTGCGAAAGATGCAGATTAGCGGTTCATGGAGACCAGGAACTCGTCGTTGGTGCGGGTGCCGCTCATGCGGTCCATCAGGAACTCCATGGCTTCGACGGCGGTCATGTCGGACATGAACTTGCGCAGAACCCACACGCGGCTCGAGTTCTTCGTTGCTCATGAGCAGGTCTTCGCGGCGGGTGCCGGAGGCCGGTACGTCGATGGCCGGGTACACGCGCTTGTTGGCCAGCTTGCGGTCCAGCTGCAATTCCATGTTGCCGGTGCCTTTGAATTCTTCGAAGATCACCTCGTCCATCTTGGAGCCGGTTTCGATCAGCGCCGTGGCGATGATGGTCAGCGAGCCGCCGTTTTCCACGTTGCGGGCCGCCCCGAAGAAGCGCTTCGGCTTGTGCAGCGCGTTGGCGTCCACACCACCCGAAAGGATCTTGCCGGAAGAGGGCACCACCGTGTTGTAGGCGCGGGCCAGGCGGGTGATGGAGTCGAGCAGAATCACCACGTCGTGGCCGCACTCTACCATGCGCTTGGCCTTTGTCGAGCACGATGCTCGACACTTTCACGTGGCGGTCGGCCTGTTTCGTCGAAGGTTGAGCAGACCACTTCGGCCTTCACGGTGCGGGCCATATCGGTTACTTCTTCCGGGCGCTCGTCGATGAGCAGGATCATCAGGTACACCTCGGGGTGGTTTTCGGCGATGGCGTTGGCAATCTCCTTGCAGCAGCACGGTTTTACCCGTTTTGGGCTGCGCCACGATCATGCCCGCGCTGGCCTTTGCCGATGGGCGCAAACAGGTCGAGGATACGGGTGGAGTACTGGCTCGGCCGTGCGTACTCAGGTTCAGGCGCTCTTCGGGGAACAGCGGCGTGAGGTACTCGAACGGAATCCGGTCGCGGATTTCCTCGGTGGTGCGGCCGTTGATGGTTTCCACGCGCAGCAGCGCAAAGTATTTTTCCCCTTCCTTGGGCGGGCGGATGGCGCCGCTACGGTGTCGCCGGTCTTCAGGCCGAACAGCTTGATCTGCGAAGGCGACACGTAGATATCGTCGGGGCAGGCCAGGTAGTTGTAGTCGGGCGAGCGCAGGAAGCCGTAGCCGTCCTGCATAATTTCGAGCACTCCTTCGCTTTCGATCATCCCGTCGAATTCCTTGACGGTGTATTTCTCCTCCTTGACAACCTTGTTGGGGTTGGGGTTAGGATTGGGTACGGGCCGGTTGACGGGGCGGTTGGCCACGTTTCCATTGTCACGACCATCGCGGCCGTTGTCGCGCAGCACGTTGCCATTGGCTTCCCGGACTACGTTCTCGCGCAGTACGTTGCCGTTGGATTCCCGGACCACATTTTCGCGGTTTTCCCGCAATACATTGCCGTTGTTTTCCCGGGGGGCGTTGTAGTCGCGGTTCTCGCGCATTACGTTGCCATTGTTTTCCCGGGGGGTGTTGTCGCGGCCGTTGTCGCGGGAAACGTTACCGTTATTTTCGCGATTTTCCCGGGGGGAGGCGTCCCGGGAGGCGGGTTCGCGGCGTTCGACGGGGGCGGGGCGTTCGGGTACGGGCGGGGTATCTGCGGAGGGGAGCGGCTCGGTGGCGGGTAAGGGCACGGCCTTGGTCAGATCATCTACGGGGGCGTTGCCGTTGGTGCGGTCGTTGCCGTTTTCGGCGGGAACTACCGGGGCGGCTACCGGCTGCACGTTTTCGCGCTTCACCCGGTGTCTTTGCCGCCGTTCTTCGGGGGCTTTGGCTACCGGTGCCGGCGGTGCTTCCACAACCGGGGCGGCAACTGGGGCAACGACCGGGGCCGGGGCTTCCACCTGAGCCGGGGCCGGTGGTGCCACCGCGGCGACAACTTCTTCCGGCATGATCGCCTGCTGGTCCAGGATTTTGTAGATGAGTTCTTTCTTCGCTAGTTTCTTTTGGTTCTTCACTCCCATTTGCTCCGCAATTTCGCGCAACTCTGACAGGAGTTTCAGATTCAAATCTTCAATGTTATACATAGACTAAATTTCAAAAGGTACGGGTGGCCGTTTGGGATACAATAAAATGGGCTTGGTGCATGGAACGGGTGACGGACTGGCACAGGGCTGAACTGCTCGACAAGGGATGCAACTGGTGGTAGGGGGAAAGTCTATATAGCGCTTTCGGCCGCAATAGTGAATTCTACGGTTAAGATTGTCAAATGATTCAAATAATTCGGAATTTTTCTGTGCACTGCGGGAGCCTAAACTGGGCGGCTGAACTGGACAGGACAGGAAAAAGGCTTACCTGAAGGTTAAAAAGCGGATCGGCCTGAATTGATTACGCAAACATACAGTTTTTTACGTAATATCCTATTCCTGCCCCGTATTTTGTACCGGCGGCCTATTATTTTTTTACAAACGGGGGTTGCTGCCGTTACGTCGGCTTTCTTTTCTACGTTTTGCGGCACGAAATGGTTCGAAGTTCCCCTATTTTTCGCGTACCAGGAAGGTTTTTTCGACTTCCTCCACGTGTACGGTGCGGGTCGGAAAGGCGAATTGGGCGCCGTGCTGGCCCACAATCTCGACGATGCGGTAGTTGATGTCCTCCTTGAGCCTAGTGAACTCGTTCCAGTCGGCCGTCTCCACGAAATAAATCACGGTAATGTTAAGGGAACTCTCGCCGAAATCCGTGAAATGTACAATTGGGGGTTCGCTACGGGTCAGTTCCTTCTCGCTGATGGCCTCCCGCACGTCTTCACAGATGGACCGCATTACGGGGATGGGCGTGTCGTAGGTGAGGCAGAGCTGGAAGGAGGCCCGCCGGAAACGCCGCTGCGTGAGGTTGTCGAGGGGCTGGTCGATCATCATCTTGTTGGGAATGGTAAGCGTACTTTTATCCATCGTGCGGATGCGGGTGCTGCGGAAGCCGACCTTTTCCACCTTACCCGAGATGTTGCCCACCTGCACCACTTCCCCCACCGTGAAGGGCCGGTCGAGGAAGATGGTGAAGGAAGCAAACAGGTTTTCGAGGCTCTCCTTGCCGGCCAGCGCCACGGCCAGGCCCCCAATGCCCAGGCCCGCCACGATGGAGCCCACGTCGAGGTTGAAAATGACGCCCAGCACAATGAACACGGTGCAAAGCACAATAAAGACCTTGGCTACTTCCTTGATGAATGGGATCAGTTGGAAGCTCAGGGCGGACTCGGTGCGTTCGGCCCGCTTGGTGAACACCAGCGCGAAGAAATCCACGAAGCGCAGGATGATCCAGGTGATGGTGAAGATTATGCCCACCTGGTAGAGCCGCAGCAGCACCATCCGCAGGCCGAACTGACCCACGGGCGCCATTTGCCAGCCGGGCGGAAAACGCAGGAACGAAAACGCGGTGTACAGGAAAAGCAGGGAAATGAACACTTCCACCGGCCGCCGGAGCAGTTTGAGGAAGTAATTGACCGGCAAATCCTCCGACTCTTTCTTCACCAGCCGGAACAGGAACCGGCTGAGCAGTTGCGAAATAAGGCGTTTGAGCAGGAGCCCGAACAACAGGATGCCCAGGCACCATAACAGGTTCTCGACGGGGTTGTGCAGAATGCGCTGCTTGAGGAGTTGCTCGAAATTCATTTTGAGTATTAAGTATTGGGTACTGGGGTATTGGGGAATTTGGGTATTGGGTACTGCCGATTGCCCGCTGCTTATTGCCTGTCGCCAACTGCCCTCCGCTCCCTGCCCTTTGCGCTTTGCCCTAAACCAATTGTTCCAGGGCGATCTTGAACAGGGTTTCGGCAATGTGGTGCTTGTGGGGGTGGACGGCGCGGGCTTTTTCCAGGGCCGTCCCGATGGTGTGGGAAATGTCGGTGAAGATGGCCTCGTCGGTAATTTCCACCTCCTGTTGCATCAGGTAGGCAAACACGCGGGCCATGCCGCAGTTGGCTACGAAGTCGGGCAGCAGCGACACCTGGCCGTCGGCCAGCGCCGTGGTGGGCCCGAAGAAGATTTCCGGGTCGCTGAACGGTACGTTGGCCCCGCAGGAGATCACTTCCAGGCCGCCCGCCATCATGCGCTGGACCTGGTCGGCGCTCACGAGGCGGGAGGCGGCGGCGGGCACGAAGATTTCGGCCGGTACCGACCAGATCCGCTCGTTGGCTTCGGCGAAGGGAAGCAGGTTCGGCTCGTTGAGCTGGTTGGCGTTTTTGTTGAAATACAGGCGTTTGGTCTCGTCGAGGCCCAGGCCCTCTTCGGAAATGATGCCGCCGTTGCGGTCGATAATGCCGGCGATGCGCACGCCGTACTTGGTCAGGTACAGGGCCGCGGCGGCGCCTACGTTGCCCCAGCCCTGGATGATGGCCCGCTTCTGGGTGAGGTCGCCGCCCCACAGCCGGTAGTAGTGGCGCACGGCCTCGGCCACGCCAAAGCCCGTGATCAGGTCGGACACCGTGTACCGCTTTTTGCGGGAAGTAGGCGTATAGTTATAATCTTCAATGACTTTTGAAACCCCCTGCCGCAAATGGCCGATCTTGTGAATCCGCTGCGGCTCGGAAGCCCGGAAGTACCCGTTGACGATGCCTTCCTGCGGGTGCCACAGCCCGTACTCCTCGGTGATGGGAATCACTTCGTGGATTTCGTCCACGTTCAGGTCGCCGCCCGTGCCGTAGTAGCTTTTGAGCAGCGGGTACACGGCTTTGTACCACCGTTCCAGCACGCCGTGCTTGCGCGGGTCGGCGGGGTCGAAGTTGATGCCCGACTTGGCGCCGCCGATGGGCGGACCCGACACCGTAAATTTGACCTCCATCGTTTTGGCCAGCGACTCTACTTCGCGGCGGTCGAGGCCCTTGCGCATGCGGGTGCCGCCGCCGGCCGCGCCGTTGCGCAGCGAATTGATGACCACCCAGCCTTCCGCCTCGGTTTCGGCGTCTTTCCACTCAAAAACGATTTCCGGACGCTTGTTTTCAAATTTATTCAGGAGTTCTCTCATAAAATAGGTTGAAGAGGGGCAAAATTACCTTTTCTGCGTATTGTCTCCCCACTCCGCCCCGCCGCAGAATCTCTTTTTTCGTGTACTTGTAAGGTGAAGGGGGAGAAGCGTAACTTTCCAGCTTTCTAACCTTCCAACCCCTCTTCGCATGCCGACGCTCATCAACCAACCCACCCGCGTACAAGCCGTTGGCAACAAGCCCAAGATCATCCAGGAACACGTGGGCCGCGTGAATACCGGGCACCAGCAGGTAAGCGTGGCGCACATGATTTCGCCGGAAGGCTGGCTGGAACCCGGCCAGCGGCCCGAATTTGAGGAGGTGACCGTCGTACTCCAGGGAACGCTGCGGGTGGAGTACGAAGGCGGCGTGATGGACGTACGGGCCGGCCAGTCGGTGATTGCCCACCCGGGCGAATGGGTGCGCTACAGCAGCCCCGATCCCGGTGGCGCCGAGTACATTGCCGTGTGTTTGCCCGCTTTTTCGCCCGCTACGGTACACCGCGACGAATAACGGGGACTGCTGATTAAAACAAACTCAGGTTACCGCCCGGGCGGAACCGGGTGAGGTCGTAGGGCGGCATGGTACGGCCGGCGAAGTGTTTGTGGTGGGCTACCTTAAAAAGCTGGGCGATGATGCTGGCCGTGGGCCCCGTGCCGCTCATGCGCACCCCGAAGCGGCTGTCGTCCACCCGGCCGCCGTGCAGGGCTTTGATGCCGTTCCACACCTTGTTGGCCCGGTCGGGAAAGTTCTTGCGCAGCCAGTCCTCGAACAATTCCCCCACGGCCCCGTTGAGCCGCACCACCGAGTAGCCCGCCGCCACGGCCCCGTGTTCGGCCGCCGCCTGGAGGACGGCCGGCAGGTGGGCGTCGTTGAGGCCGGGAATCACCGGGGCCACCATCACCCCCACGGGCACTCCGGCATCGGTAAGGGCCCGGACGGTGCGGAGGCGGGCCGCAATGGTGGCCGTCCGCGGTTCGAGCCGCAGGCGCAGGGCTTCGTCGAGGGTGGTGATGGACAGGTACACGTGCACGAGCCGCTGCCCCGCCAGGTCGCGCAGCAGGTCGAGGTCGCGGAGGATGAGGCTGTTTTTGGTAATGATGCTCACCGGGTTGGCGTACTTGACGAACACCTTCAGCAGGTTGCGGGTAATGCGCCGCTGCCGTTCCTGCGGCTGGTAACAATCGGTATTGCCCGACAGGGCCACCGGCGCCGGCTTCCAGCTTTTCTTGAGGAATTCTTTTTCGAGCAGGAGCGGCGCATCGGGCTTCACCATGATTTTCTGCTCAAAGTCGAGGCCGGCGCTGAAGCCCCAGTATTCGTGCGAGTTGCGGGCGTAGCAGTACACGCAGCCGTGTTTGCAGCCCTGGTACGGGTTCACCGAGAAGCCGACCGGAATGTCGGGGCTGTCCACTTTGCTGAGGATGCGCTTGGACGACTCCAGGAATACCTGCGTGTGGGGCGCCGACGGAATTTCTTCGTCGAGGCCCTCGGCGTGCTGGCGGGTCAACTGCGTCTGGCTGAACCGGTTGGGGGGATTGACCTGCGCACCCCGGCCTTTCTGGTAATCCATCGGATAATTACGAATGACTAATTACGAATGTCAAAGTACCAATGACTGCTGACCAATGACCATTGACTTACATGGCCTGCAATTCCTGCCAGAGCTTTAACTCCACCGGAATGCCGCGGGTTTGGTTTTCCCGGCGGGTCCGCAGCGTCTTTTCGCCCGGGTAATAGATGTTTTCACCGGCCGAGGCGGGAGCGGCGCCGTGCATAAAGTCGAGGGCGGCGTCGACGATGGACTGACGCCCCCCGAAGTGCGCCGGGGAGGAAACGTCGAGGCAGATGAACACCTGCGATACCCGGTACTCGCTGCCCAGCCCGCCAATACCGGCCGTGCCCAACCCTTCCGACAGCACGGAGGCCATCAGGTCGAGGGCCAGCGACAGGCCGGCGCCTTTCCAGTAGCCGATGGGCAGCGGCCGGCCCGCCTTCAGGATCGCGTTGGGGTCACGCGTGAGGTTGCCTGCTTCGTCGAACCCGCCTTCGTAGGGCAGCAGCGTACCCGCCTGCGCGTGCCCTTCCATTTTGCCGTACGAATACAGCGACATGGCCGTGTCGAGCACCACGTGGCCCCCTTCGCGCGGAATGGCGATCACCAGCGGGTTGTTGCCAAGCCGGGCGTCTTTGCCGCCCCAGGGCGGCACGTTGGGAATGGTGTTGGTAAAACAAATGCCGATGCAGCCCGCTTCGGCCGCCTGCCAGCCGTAGGAGCCCCCGCGCATCCAGTGGTTGGTGTTGCGCAGGGCCACGCCGCCCATGCCGTGCTGCCGCGCCAGGGCAACCGCCCGTTCCGTGCAGAACTGCGCGTTCAGGTTGCCGGGGCCCTGCCGGCCGTCCCATTGTTCGAGGGCGCCCAGGGCCCCCGTCTGCACGGGCGTCGCCCCCGGCACCACGTACCCCTTTTCGAGGTATTCGAGGAAGCGGGGAAAGCGGTTGACGCCGTGCGAGTACACGCCGTCCTGCGTGGTTTCGGTAAAGAGCCGGGCAGAGGCATCGGCCCGTTCCGGCGAAAAGCCTTTCTTTTGGAGAATCCGCGCCAGTTCGGCGTGCAGTTGGTCGAAGGGAATGCGTACGGTCTCGGTGGTCATAAGCGGCGTGGTAAGGACTCTGTTTTACTTCCGGAGTGCGGCCAGTACCCTCCGGCCCCGGCTCCGGAAGGCCGCTGACTGGTAGGGCAACTGCGTTTCGATCAAAAAAGCCAATTCGCGTTTCAGGTCCGGGTGGCGCCGGCAGAGATTGTGGACCACCGTCATGGCATACACTTTGGTGGCGACCGCCTCGCCGGCGTTTTCCAGCAGGGCGAAGCATAGGTCAAGCAGTTCTCCTTCCAATGCTTCGGGTACGGACTGCGATTGCAGCAGGCGCATGGTGTTGCGTTTCACGGCGTCGGGAACGGGCCCGCGGCAATAGGCCAGGAGCCGGCCGATGTAAGGCCCGATCAGCCCGGGGTGCGCTTCCACGCAGCAGTTCATGACCGCCGCCGCCCGCTGGGTGAGCCGGTAGGGACCGCCGAAAAACACGTCCATCAACGCGGCGAACCGGTCCGGATCGTTGCCAATGTAGCCGGCCACGCGCAACGCGTGGGCTTTCGAAGCTTCTCTAAGCAGTTCCTGCGACAGATTCATGCGGGTAATGAGGTAAAACGGGCCGGCACGCCGGGGTGTGGTTCCCAAGATAGAAAGGCCGGCGGTAAAGTCCGACGCACGCCAAAAATTTCCCGGCATTTTCGCGGGCACGCGGCGTACGGCTCTCCGGCCGGAATAAAAAATTATCAAACGCGTGACTGCTTCACCAAAAATAAATTTACCAAAAGGCGGATGGGCCGAAGAATGAACGGCGAAGGGAGTAAGCCGGTAATAATGGACTCATTGCGAAAACAAGGCGGTTTTATAATAATCAAAAGCGCATTGGTAAAACTTCATATTAATGGGGCAGTAAATTTTAAAATATCATTTGCCTGCGTATTTTGCTCCACTAACCACTTTTTATTAAAAGCTTATGATGCGAGCCTTACAACACTGCTGCCTCACCCTGCTGGCCCTGATTGCCTGCTGCGGAATGGTAAGCGCACAGACCATTACCGGGAAGGTTTCCTCGGCAACCGGGCCGCTGCCCGGCGTGAACGTGCTGGTAAAGGGTACTTCCACCGGGGCCATTACCGACGCGGGCGGCAACTATTCAATCCAGGCTACCAATGGAAATACGCTGGTATTCAGCTTCATTGGTTTTATCACCCAGGAAATCCCCGTGGGCAGTTCCTCTACCCTCAACGTAACCCTCCAGGAAGACGTGAAGGCGTTGGAGGAGGTGGTGGTAACGGCACTGGGCATTTCGCAGGAGAAAAAGGCCCTGGCCTACGCCGTGCAGCAAGTAAAAAGCGAGGACATTGTGCGGGCCCGGGAGCCTAACATCGTAGACGCCCTCAACGCCAAGGTAGCCGGGGTGCAGGTAGTCCGCCAGGGCGGATCAGCCGGCGGCGGGTCTTCGATCACGATCCGCGGCAACGGTTCAATCAGCGGCAACAACCAACCCCTGATCGTGGTGGATGGCGTTCCGGTCAACAATACCTTCCGGGTATCTACGTCCGCCTCAGCCGGGGTAGACGTGTCCAACCGGGCCATTGACATCAACCCCGACGACGTGGAGTCGGTCAGCGTGCTGAAAGGACCGGCCGCAACGGCTCTCTACGGCATTCAGGCCGCCAACGGGGCCATATTATACACCATGAAGAAAGGCCGCCGGTCCGAAGGCCGCAACACGCAGGTCAACTTTTCGTCCAGTGCCTCCTTCGACCAAATCCTCCGGTATTTCCCGCAGCAGGAAATATTCGCTCAGGGCGACAACGGCCTGTTCGGCGACCAGACGTTCGCCCATTTCGGCCCGCCGGTCACCACGCTCCGTTTTGACGGGGCCACCAACAACCCCAAAAACTTCCGGGGAAACCTGGTGGACATGAACGACCCGACGGCCATTCCCGATGCCCTGGTGCCCAACATTGACAACCAGCGGGAGTTCTTCCAGACCGGCGCCACTTACAACAACAACCTCAGCGTATCGAGCGGCAGCAAACTGGGCAGCCTGTACTTCTCCATCGGCAACCTCAACCAGACCGGCATTGTCCCCAAGAACACCTACCGCCGTACGTCCGCCAAACTCACGGCCGAATCTTCGCTGACGGATAAACTCCGCCTCACGGGTTCCATTACCTACACCAACAGCGGCAGCACCCGTTTCGGCCGGGGCGACAACTTTGCCGACGCCATCCAGGGCACGATCCGTACGCCCCGAACCTTCAACAACGCGGAAGGGTACGTGCTGCCCAACGGCCACCAGCGGAGCTTCCGGTACCTGCCCAACAACCCCGATGCCGGCACGCCCGACAATCCCTACTGGACCATCAACAACAACCCGTTCACCGACGACGTAAACCGCCTGCTCGGCTACGTGCAGGCCAACTACGACGTGCTGCCCTGGTTGAACGTCATGTACCGGCTCGGGTCCGACTTTTCCAGCGACAAGCGGAACCAGGTGTGGGCCCGGGGAACCACCGGCGGGGACGGCCGCTTCGGCCGGGTGCTGGAAGACACCTACACGGACTTGATCCTCAACTCTGACCTGTTCGTGACGGCCCACAAAGGCTTCGGTGATTTTGACCTGACGGGCATGGTGGGGCACAACCACTTTTTCTCGTCCAACAAGCGCCAGTACATCAGCGGCAGCAACCTGCTGATTCCCGGACTCTACAACATCGGCAACGCGACCGAAAGCATCAACCCCATTCAGAACACCTTCCGCAAGAAGACCGTGGCCGCCTTCGGGCGCATCAGCGTGGGCTGGCGCGACATGCTCTTCGTGGAACTGAACGCCCGGAACGAATGGTCGTCTACGCTGCCGGTCAAGAACAACTCGTTCCTGTACGGCTCCACCAACGTGGGGTTTGTGTTCAGCGAACTGCTGGCCCTCGACCCGGCCGTTTTCTCATTGGGTAAAGTAAGGGGTTCGTGGGCGCAGGTGGGCCGCGACGCCCCGATATACGCCACCCAGACGTACTACGAACGCGGTATCATAACGAGTGGTTTCGGCGGCACCCTGCGGTTTCCGCTGCCCTCCACCGGGCTGGGCGGGGTAGAACTGAGCAATACGGCCGGCAACAATGAACTCCGGCCGGAAAAGAACACGACCATTGAGTTCGGCACGGAGTTGAGCTTCCTCAACAACCGCCTCGGCCTGGACTTTACCTGGTACCGTTCGCTGAACGCCGACCAGATCGTAAATGTGGTCATTCCCGCCACCACCGGCTTTACCAACCAGCGCATCAACTCCGGGGAGATCGAGAACCAGGGTATCGAAGTGGTGCTGAACGGAACCCCCGTGCGGACCCCCGCCTTCAAGTGGGACGTCACCGTGAACTTCACCCGCAACCGGAACACCGTAAAATCGCTGCCCCTCGACGAAATCCGGCTGTACGGGTACGGCGGCCTGTCCCCCACCCTCCGGGAAGGGGAGCCTTTCGGGGTGTTTTACGGGACGGCTTTCAAGCGCAACGAAGCCGGGCAGCTGTTGCTCACCAACGCCGGCTACCCGCAACGGAACCAGCCCTCCGAAGAGAACCCGACCGGTGAACTGCGCATCGGCAACCCCCAGCCCGACTGGCTGATGGGCATCCGGAATACGGTAGGATACAGGGGCTTATCGCTCTCCTTCCTGTGGGACATCCGCCGGGGCGGCGACGTAGCCAACGTGACGGGCAACTGGATGAATGCCCAGGGCGTGCCCAAAAACAGCGAGGACCGCGGCCACCTGGTGATCTTCAAGGGCGTGCGGGAGTCGGACGGACAGGTGAACACCACGCCGGCGTTGCTCGACCAGACCTACTACACAACCGTTGCCGGCAACCGCGACATCGCCGAACGCTTCATTGAAGACGGCTCGTGGTACCGGTTGCGCGACCTGACCCTGACGTACGCGTTCCCCAAAGCCCTGATCAGCCGGATCAAGATGACCAACCTGGAACTGAGCTTGTACGGCCGGAACCTGATCCTGATTACCAACTACAGCGGCATTGACCCGGAAACGAACCTCTACGGGGCGGCTCCCGCCAGCAGCAACGAACCCAATCCTTCCATCGGGATTGACGCCTTCGGAACGCCCAATACGAAGAGTTACGGCGTAAGCCTCAATGTCACTTTTTAACCCGGGCGTTGCTTCTGCTGCTTTCCCCGGCCAAACCCAACCACGCTTTCATCCATGAAGATTTTCAATAGATACCTGAAATTACCCTTACTGCTGCTCATGTGCTTGCTGCCCGCTTGCGACTTGGAGGAAACCAACGTGAATCCCAATGAAGCTACGGATGCTTCTGTCGCCGTGATTCTGCCCGTGGCCCAGGCCAACCTGGTGTGGGCCATCGGCGACTACTCGGCCCAGATGACCAGCGTATTGCTCCAGCAAATCACCGGCGTGCTGCTCGAATGGCGGAATACCACCGATTACGATTACCAGCCGCGTTTTTTCAATGAGCCATGGAACGAGAAGTTTTACGCCGGCGCCATGAAAGATTTCAACACGATCATCCAGGCGACCAGCGAAAACGGCGCCACCCATTACCGGGGCGTGGCCAAAATCCAAATGGCCATGTCGCTGGGGTACGTAGTTGATTTGTGGGGCGATGCGCCTTACGCCACGGCATTTAACCTGGAAGGGTCGCCGAAACCCGGATTTGAAAGCGGGGAGGAACTCTACAACCAGATTCACCTCCTGCTCGACGAAGGGATTGCCGACCTGCAGACAACGAGTGCGTTCTCCCCGAGCCGCAACGACATTATTTACCCGGCGGCCACCGAGTCGGCGTGGGTAACTACGTCAGCCCCCAAGTGGATCCGGGCGGCCCGGGCCCTCAAGGCGCGGTACTACAACCACCTCAGCAAGGTGAACCCCACGCAGTCGGCAACCGATGCCCTGGCCCAGATCGCCGCCGGCACGTTTACCAGCAACGCCGACGATGCCAAAGCCGTATTTGGCAACACCAATGACCAGGCCGGCCCGTGGTTCGGGTTTTTGCTGGGTACTTTCGGCCAGAATAACGTTGCCGTAGCCCAGGAGTTCATCAACCTGCTCGAAAACCGGGTGGCAACGGGCGTAGATGATCCGCGGCTGGCCTACTACGTCACCGACAATTTTTCGAACAACGTTGCCCAGAAGGATGCGGACGGCAACTACCGGGGCACACCCTACGGTGCCCTGGCAACCACGACCAATCCCTCGCGGCTGGGGCCTTACATCAACACGCCCAGTTCGCCCACCAACCTGATCACCTACACGGAGGTGAAATTCATTGAAGCCGAAGCAAACCAGCGGCTGGGTAATTACGCCGCCGCCGCCGCTGCCTTCAACGCCGCGGTAAAGTCATCCATTCTGCGGGTGACCGGCGCCGCCAGCCCCGAGTACGAAGCGAAATATGCCAGCGAAACGGCCGAAACCATGCAAGCCGGCGGGATGGAGAAAATCTTTACTGAGAAGTACATCGCCCTTTTCCTGGAAGTAGAAGCCTGGACGGATTGGCGGAGAAGCATTCCGGCCGGAGCCCCGGGCAACGCGAGCGGCATTCCCCGGCTGACGCCTTCTGCCACCAACGCAACCAACGGCGTATTCCCGCGGCGGTTCCTGTACCCGCAAACGGAACTGGTAAACAATGCCGGCAACGTGCCCAACCTGTCACTGACCGACCGGGTGTTCTGGGATAAATAACGATCAACCTTTAACGAAGTCAACGCATGAATTTCTTGAAAAAATATTTCCTGCTGGCCGCTGTGGCCCTTCTCCCACTGGGGATGAGCGGGTGCCTGAAAGATGAGGACCCTTTGTACGATGTGGTGGGGCCGGTGGCAACCATCCCGGTCTTCACGTCTTCCAAAACCACCCCGACCGCCGGCGAAACAGTGAATCTTTCGGTGCGCTATTATTCGCCCAATGCCGCCGTGAAGGAACTGCGCCTGAACGAGACGGTAGGCACCGGCCCGAAGCGAATGCTGGTCGCAAAGCCGGTCACGGACTTCGACACCCGTAACTCCTACGTGGATACGTTCACCTACTTGGTTCCGGATGGTACACCGGCAACGACCAGAATTGTGCTTGAAGTAGAAGCGATCACGGAGAACGACCTGTCGGGAACCCGGACGCTTACTTTGACGGTTGCCCCGTAACCCGCGTGGCCCGGGCTCCGGTTGCCGGCATGATGTAATGATCCCAATCCTTCCCCTAGCGGGAAGGATTTTTTTATTGGCCTGAAATGGAGGGGGTAACGGAAACGGTGGGCACAAAAAAAAGCATTACAACGGCCTTCGAAATGATTTCTCCTTTCCGGCGCACTGTAATGCTTCTGGAGCAACTTTAAAAACCACTTTCGTAGCTGTCACTGTTGCTTTGTGGGGATATGTACGGCCGCGCCGCGCAAAGGTTGCCAGCCCTAAAAAATTTTCGATTATTTATTTGCTTTTGGGGTGTTTCCTTAGGGGTACGTTTTACGCAAAAGCTGCCCTCACCGGGTGACCATCCGGGCATTCCCATCTATTTTTTAGCCGGCACTGCGATGGGGCCGGGTTACCTTTTTCGGCTTCTTTGGCCGGCTTCCGTGCGGGCGGCAACCATTTCACCTGCGTAAATACGGAGAAGTCGCAAAAAAAGTACACGCGTAAGAAGCGTAACCGATTACCATTCAAGGAGATTGCGTATTCAGTCACGAGCATCCTTCCAACAATCAAAAGA
Source organism: uncultured Sphingobacteriales bacterium (assembly GCA_963844325.1). GTDB lineage: Bacteria > Bacteroidota > Bacteroidia > Cytophagales > 172606-1 > CADCTQ01. The sequence goes on along the minus strand of CAWJNV010000002.1, from coordinate 7,422,397 downwards.
CAAAGCCATGATGAAGCACTTCCTCCTTTTTTTCAGCTGCCTTTTTGCCTGCGCCGCGTACGGACAGTCCAAAGACGTTTGGGTGAGTTCGGCCGACGAGTCGCAGACGAGCAACCTCCGGCTGGTGGATATTATCCAGATCAAGAACAACGGCAACCTGGTGGAGTTTTTCATCGTCGGGCAGAGCGGCGTCCGGACGAAGGTGTTTGAGTCGCACCAAGGCTATAAAAGCATCGTGTCGCTGCCGTCGTTCCTGGAGCAGAACGCCGATTGGGTACAGGTGGAAAACAACGCTACTTGCATCACGTACCTGAATCTGCAGCACATCACGGGCTTCCGGAACTACAGCCACGGCAACGGGCTGGTGGGAGTAATCGTGCGGGTAAATGAGTTTGACGATGCGTACCGGATCGGCGGCGACAACGCGGCCATCAAGCGGTTGCGGGCTTTGCACCAGCCGGTCCAATACTCGGCCAAGTGAGCGGGAAGGGCACAAAAAAAAGCATTACAACGGCCTTCGAAATGATTTCTCCTTTCCGGCGCACTGTAATGCTTCTGGAGCAACTTTAAAAACTACTTTCGCAGCTGTCACTGTTGCTTTGTGGGGATATGTACGGGCCTGCCGCGCAAAGGTTGCAAACCCCGGAAATTTTTTGAGAAAATTTTAGCCGATACAGTGGAGTGGCAAAGGGCAGCGGGAAACGGTTGGCGGACTGCCGGTTGCGCGAAACCGCCCGGCTGCAACCTGTTCGGGCGAGTTACGTATAGATTCATTGTCTTGTCACCGGTCAGTAGTCAACTTTTATGAATTCGGTTACTGTCTGACGGCCGGCGCAAAGAGCGTGGCAACACACCCAAGTGCTTACTAATACGTTGCATATAAAAAGGGGCTCGCAAGAGCCCCTTTTTCATTTCACAACTACCTTACTGGTTACAACCTCCTTACTTGGCGGCTTTCAGTTTGTCCTTGAATACCTTTTTCAACTTCTCCAGCTTCGGCGTAATCACGTAGGAGCAGTAGGGCTGGGAACTGTTGAGGTTGTAATAGTTCTGGTGGTACTCTTCGGCCTTGTAGAACTTGCCTACCGGCACGATTTCCGTCACGATGGGACTGTTGAACGCGCCGGCGGCATCCAACTCCTGCTTGTACTTCTCGGCCAGCGTTTTCTGTTCGGGCGTGTGGTAGAAGACGGCCGAACGGTACTGCGTGCCCACGTCGGCGCCCTGGCGGTTGAGCGTGGTGGGGTCGTGCGTTTGCCAGAACACTTCCAGCAACTCGGGGAAGGTGACCACTTTCGGGTCGTACGTGAGTTGAATGACTTCGGCGTGACCGCTGGTGCCGGCGCTGACCTGCTGGTAAGTGGGATTTTCCACCTTGCCGCCGGTGTAGCCCGATACGACCGTTTTTACGCCTTCCAATTGTTGGAACACGGCTTCTACGCACCAGAAACAGCCCGCCCCGAAGGTAGCCGTTTCCAATCCGTCTTTATTGACACTGGTCTGCACAATAGGTGTTTTTTCCTGGGTTTGCATATTTTTCTGCGCGTTTGGTTTGGTTTGCCCACAAGCTGCCAGCCCTAGTAAGGCCAGCAGGGTAGACAAGGTCAGAGATGGGAAAACGTTCATGGCTATTGGTGTGATTACAACCGCATAACCCCAAACGAAAGCAGAAAGTTTAGGTAACCTCCGGCCGCGGCAGGGACCCGCAACGAACGGCGGGACGGACAACCCCCGTGGGCCGATTTATCCGCTTATTTGCTGCTCACCTGGTCCTTTTCGTTCTTGGCGGGTTTTTCCTCCTTCGGTTGCTTTTCCTTGCGGCCAAACACCGAGATGGATACGTAACGCTTCGGATTCGCCTTCAGGTCCACCACCAGGGCGTCCAGGTTGGCGGCAAACTGGTTGAGGTTGTTGTACAGAGAGTCGTTTTTGGTGAGTTTGCCCAGCGATCCCTGGCCCTGGTTGATCTTCGTCAGCATCTGGTTTAGGTTGTCGATGGACCGGTTGGTGCGTTCGACAGTTTGGGCCAGTTGCATCTGGCTGAGCGTATCGGCAAACGAATTGAACTTGCCCAGCAGCGGCCTTACCCCGGTTTGCGGATCGTTCATGGAGGCCGAGAGGGTGCTGAGGTTGTTGGCAATGCCCTTGATGGCCCGCTGGTTCTGCGCCAGCGTGGAGTTGAGGGTAGAGGAGGTGGCCCGCAGGTTCACCAGCGTGGCGTCAATGTTGCCGCTCATGGCCTGGAACTTCCGGATCAGCACGTTCAGGTTCACCAGGGCCGTATCCACGTTTTCGGTGATGGGCGTGATCTTCTCATTGATCATTTCGCTCAGGTTCTTCTCGGTGGATGCAATGAGCGTATCCTCGTCCTGTAAAACTCGGTTGCCGGGGCCGACCTTTAGTGAAATCGCCTTGCCGCCCAGCACGCTGCTGCTGGCCAGCACGGCCGCCGTAGAGTCGGTCAGAACCACGTCTTTGTTGATATCAAGTGTGACCCGCAGTTTGTTGCCCTGGTTTTGCAGCAGTTCGATCTTCTTTACCCGGCCGACGGCAAATCCATTGAGCATCACACTGTTGGATTCGGTAAGGCCGCCAATGTTGTCGTATACTACGTAGTAGCTGTTATTGGGAGAGAAGAAGTCGCTGCCTTTCAGGAAGTTAAAACCCAGGTACAGGATTACCCCGGAGATCAGGGCCAGCAGGCCCACCTTTACTTCTTTGGATACTTTCACTGTCGAACGGGTTGGTGAATGAAAAATATGTTAAGGTATTAACGGATATCGGCCGGAACGGATTGCCCGAATGGGCTCAAAAGGCGATTTTCACGGGAAAAGCGTATGGAGGGGACGCTTTCATCACGTTACCGGGGGCCATCCATTAATCATTCATGGCTTCCATTTCTTCCTTGTATTCGCGGAAAGCGCGGTAAATGCCGTTGGCAATTTGCGTCTGGCCCGTTTTTCCCTGCAAATACTTTTCCTCAGTCAGGTTGGACAAAAAACCGATTTCCACCAGCACGCTGGGCATCGCCGACTTCCACAGGACCACGAAACCGGCTTGTTTCACGCCCCGGCTCTTGCGGCCGGCCTGCTTCTGGAACTGCTTTTCGATTTTGGCGGCAAACCGGAGGCTGTTGTCCAGGTACGCACTCTGGTAATTGGCCATCAAAATGTGGGCCATCGGCGAGTCGGGATCAAAACCGCCGTAATTTTCTTCGTGGTCGTCTTCCAGGTAAATTACCGAGTTCTCCCGTTTGGCTACGTCGAGGTTGCCCTCCGTGGTGTGCAACCCCATTGCGTAGGTTTCAGTTCCGGAAATGTTGCGGGAAGGGTTGGCGTTGCAGTGGATGGAAATGAACAGATCGGCATGATTTCTGTTGGCTAATCCGGCACGGTCGTGTAATTCCACGAACTTATCTGACATGCGGGTGTAGTAGACTTTCACGTTGGGGTAATTGTCTTTGATATTTTTGCCCAACTGGAGCGCTACTTTCAGGGCGACGTCTTTTTCTTTCACGTACTTGCCATGCGTGCCCGGGTCTTTGCCCCCGTGCCCGGCATCGATCACCACCGTACGGACCGTGTAAAAACTCCGCTTATCCAGGCGGACAAAGGAGCTCAAAACCACAACCAATGCGAGGATGCTTACGCTGACAATATTTTTCACATTACCACGCCTGATTACGGGGTTTGCCCTAAATTTGCGTAAAAATGTGAATTTTTTGGGAAAACTGAAATACCAACTCATTTACGGTCTGCTGTTTTACGTAGTGTGGAGCATTTTCCATGCCGTGCCCGCGCACGCCCAGGCTCGCCGTGATAGTTTACGGATTTCCCCCCGTGACTCGTTGCGGAACCAGGTTGATACTACGGGTCAAGCCGCCCAAACCGATACCACCGGCAAGAAGCGTGAGATAGATACAACTATCAAATATACGGCCCGCGATTCTATTGTGCTGGACGTAAACGGCAAAATCGCACGTCTGTACGGAGATGCCAAAATTGATTACGGCCAGATCAGCCTCAACGCCGCCTATGTGGAGATCAACTGGCAAACCAGCATCATCGACGCCCGCGGCGTTCCCGACAGTACCGGCAAACTCGAAGGAAAACCGGTCTTCAAGGACGGTGGGCAGACGTACACCACCGAGGGCATGAGTTACAACATCAAGACCCGCAAGGCCATCATTTCCGGCGTGGTGACCCAGCAGGGAGAGGGCTACGTGCACGGTACCAAGGTGTTCAAGGATGAGGAAGATAACCTTTACATCCGCAACGCGCTCTACACCACCTGTAACCTGGAGCACCCGCACTTCCACATTGCCGCCAACAAGATCAAGGTCGTCAAGGACAAGCAGATCGTGACCGGCCCGTTCAACCTGGTGATCAACGACATACCCACCCCGCTGGGGTTTGCCTTCGGAATGTTCCCGTATTCGCAGACCCGCAAGTCGGGCATCATTGTACCTACTTACGGCGAGGAACCCCGCGAACGCGGCTACTTCCTCCGCAACGGCGGTTACTACTGGGCCGTCAACGACAACATCAGCCTGAGCTTCCTGGGCGAAATCTACTCCCGGGGCGGCTGGGGCCTCAACATGCGGTCGCAGTACGTGAAGAAATACGCCTTCAACGGTAACTTCGACGTGCGGTTCAACCGCCGCCGCACCGGGGACGAAGGGTTCAAGACCACCGCCGACGACTTCTGGGTCACCTGGTCGCACGTGCCCTTCAGCAAGGGAACGGGCCGCTTCGCCGCCAGCGTCAACGCCGGTACTTCCAAGTTCAACCTGCGCAACGCCTACAACTACGGCAGCCAGATCGAAGACGTCAGCCGCCGGATTTCCAATACCTTCAGTTCCAACGTATCGTACTCCAACGCGGTGCGCGGCCTGCCCATTACGTACGGCTTCAACGCCCGCCACGACATGAACGCCACCACCGGCGTGATGAACCTGACGCTGCCCGACGTGAACATGTCGGTAAACCGGATTTATCCCTTCAAGGGCAAAACCGGCACCGGCAAGGGCTTCTGGAAAACGATCAACCTGGCTTATAACTTCAACGCCAGCAACCGCCTTACCAACGCCTCGCAGGTCGCGCAAAATAGTCTTCAGGGCCTCCGGATTGCCAACACCTCGCCGCTGGCCGGCGACACGGTTGCCTTCAACTTCGCCAACCTCGACGAACTCCTGCGCCGCGCCCAGATCGGGGCCCAGCACAGCATCCCGGCCTCCATGTCGATGAAACTATTCAAGTACTTCAGCGCCAACTACAGCTTCAGCTACAACGAGACCTGGCACCCGCAGAAGTTGAATTTCACGGGCGCGCCGAGAGACAGCACCAGCATCACGATTGATACCGTAAGAGGTTTTGCCCGGTCTTATTCGTACAATACCAGTGCCGGCATCACCACCAACATCTACGGCACCTTCTACGTGAACCGGGGCCGCTGGGTAGCCGTCCGCCACCGGATGGTGCCCAACGTGAGCTTCAGTTACGCACCCGACTTCTCCCGCAATACCTACGGGTTCTACGATTACGTGGAACTGTACGGTCCAGCCGGCCAGCTCGTCAGGACAGAACCCATTTCCCGTTTTCAAAACGCCCTGTACGGTATTCCGAGCCGTGGCTCGTCGGGCAGCATCGGCTTTAACCTGAGCAATACCGTGGAAGCCAAGCTCCGGGCCAAGGAGGATACTTCCACCAAGGAAAAGTTTGAAAAAGTATCGCTGCTTGACCAAGCTAACATCTCCACCAGCTACAACATGGCCGCCCGGGAGTTTAAACTACAGCCGTTCAATATCAACGCCCGGACCCGCCTTTTCCAGAAGGTAGACATCAACTTCACTTCTACCCTCGACCCCTACGCGACGGTGAAATACCTAGACAAGAATGGGCAAATCCAGCAACTCCGGACCGGCACGGTGTACGCTTGGTCACCGCGTCCGAAGTGGGAACGGCTGCCCAACGAGGCAACAGAGGATACAACCGATAGGTACGTACCGGCCGGCGTACCCCGACAACTGTCTGAGCACACGGGCAGTCTCGTCTGGTCGAAGCGGGGCGTGGGCCAACTTACGACGGCGGTACTGAGCATCAGCACCAACCTGAACCCGCAGGCGAACAAAAACAAGAACAAGACGCCGGCTACCAATACCGAAGACGGCAATCCCGACGTAGCCACGGCAGACGAAAGGGCCCTGATCGCCCAGGTCCAGGCCAACCGCGACGCGTACGTGGACTTTACCATTCCCTGGAGCCTCAACATTTCTTATAACCTGAGCTACACGCGGCAGGGCTTCCAGCCGGCCCGGATCGTGCAGGCGCTGACTTTCAGCGGCGACCTGAAGGTAACCGACAAATGGAAGGTGGGCTATACCTCGGGGTACGACTTCGTGCAGAAGAAAATCGTGGACATTACCTCGCTGAGCATTTACCGCGACCTGCATTGCTGGAGCATGAACATCAACTGGACGCCGTTCGGCCGCTTCCAGTCCTACTCCTTCGACCTCAAGGTGAACGCCTCCATCCTGCAAGACCTCAAACTGAGCCGCCGCCGCACCTGGTACGACCGCGGCGTCGGGATCTAGCAGTGAACAGTAATCAGTAAACAATAATCAGTATGCAGAGACAGGGTACTGCTCACTGTTTACTGACTACTGTTTACTGATAACTGCTAAAACTTCCTTTGGATCAAATCCATGAAATCCTGGAATTCCTCACTTTCGGCGCTCCAGCCGTAGGTGGTGCCGTACTTGGTTTTGAGCATCTGCTCGGCGGCGTTGTAGTCGGCGCACCCTTCCAGGTCCGTCAGCGCCTGGAGGAAGGCGTTGCTGTCGCCGCGGAACAGGCCCTTCACGAACAGGAACCGCTGGTTGAGCGAAATGGCATTGCGCAGGTTATCGATGCGCTGCTTGCGGTGCCGCTCGGCCAGCGAATCCGACGACTGGCCCCGGAACCGGTCGTTGAGGGTTTCTTTGCTTTCGCTGAACCGTTGGTTCAGTTCGGCCGGAACGGGCGGCGTTTTTACCGGTTCCGGGTTTATGGGTACGGGATTTACCGGCACGGGATTTAAGGGTTCGGGATTGATCGGCTCCGGGTTGACGGGTTCCGGGTTGATGGGCATCGGGTGAGCCGGTGGAATGGGCGCAACTTCGGACAGGGTTTGTTCGGGCAGCGGGGCCACCGGGGTAATCATGGTGCCGGTACCTACCACGGGCGTAACGGCGGGGGACACCAGTTGCTGGGGTTGGTTGGCGGCCGCCGCAAATTGTTCGATGTCCACCCAGAAGGACTGCTGGTGCGCCGGCGGGGGTTTGGATGGAGCAGCCTTGAGGTCGTCGAGTAGGAGGGGAACGTGCCGCGCGAACAACTCCACTACCGCTTCGGGCTTTTCGAGGTCGCCCTGCCGCTCGGCCAGCACGGCGTCGAAAGTGGCGGCCAGGGTCTCGGGTGATGCTTCCGCCGCGCCCCCGTTTTCGAGCCGCGCCACCGTTTCCTGCAACAGGAATTTGTTCCACTGAAAGAATTTGAGCCGGCTCCGCAGCGCCTCCAGGGGCACCGTACCCGTAGCCACTTCGTCGAACAGGCCCGTAAAGAAGTCGCGCGGGGTCAGTACCAGGCGCAGGCTCCGGGCCGCAGCAGTCGCCACCAGGGGCTCAAAGTGCTCCCGGTCCACCCTGATGTGGCGGGAGAGGATGTTCATGAATTGCTCCAGCACCTGGGCGACCTCCGGCGACTCGTAATCGAAGTACGGCGAACGCAGCCGCGCCATTTCGTGCTGCCAATTGCCGAAGAGGTTGTCGAGCACCAGCAGGTTCACCTGCATGATGTCGGTGAAGGCGGTAATTTCTTTCCCCGAAATGTGGGTTTGCTTTTCAAAAAAGGCGTTGGCAGTCTGCCGGGCAAAAGTATGGCTGTAGATTTCCAGAAACGATGCGTTCAGCGCGGTGTCCTGCATAGGGAGGCCAATTGGGAGTTAGATCACACGAATACGGACCGTCGGTTTGTAAATGCTGGACGGTTTATCTTCCTTTGTAAATGTATGCATTTTTATGGCACTGACCATTCGTAACCTGGGGGAGCGGCACGTACCGGTAACGGGGGGAGAGAAGGTTCTGTTGCGGTACATTCACGAGGCGGGCGTTGACTGGATGCACGCCTGCGGGGGCAAGGGCCGCTGCACGACCTGCAAAATGCGGGTACTGAGCGGCGCGGAGCACCTGACGCCCCGCTCCGCCGCCGAGATCAAATTCTTCGCCGCCGGGCGGCTCCGCAAGGACGAACGGCTGGCCTGCCAGTGCCGGGCCTCGGGCGACGTAACGGTGGAAGTGCCCCCCGAAACGCAACTGCCGCACCAGCAATACGGCTAGACGGCCAGGAGAAAAAGTTATAATATGTTTATTGAACCGGATTTAGGCAGAAAGACCCGTACGGGCTGGATTGAAGTGATTAGCGGCTGCATGTTCTCGGGCAAAACCGAAGAACTGATCCGCCGGTTGAAGCGGGCCCAGATTGCCCGGCAAAAGGTGGAGATTTTTAAGCCTGCCCTCGATACCCGCTACCACGAAGCCGACGTGGTTTCGCACAACGCCAACGCCATTCGTTCCACGCCCATTCACGCCGCCCACGAAATCTTCCTGTGGACCGGCGACTGCGACGTGGTCGGGATCGACGAAGCCCAGTTCTTCGACGAAAGCATCCTGGAAGTATGCGTAAAGCTGGCCAACGGGGGCAAACGGGTCATCGTGGCCGGGCTCGATATGGACTTCCAGGGCCGGCCGTTCGGGTGCATGCCGGCCCTGATGGCCGTAGCCGAGTTTGTGACCAAAGTACACGCCGTCTGCGCCGTGTGCGGCAGCATTGCCAGCTACTCGTACCGCCTCCTGCCGGTGAAGGAAAAAATTCTGCTGGGCGAAACCGAAAGCTACGAGGCCCGGTGCCGCCGCTGCTTCAACCTGGGACCCAAGGCCGGCAACCTCGTTCCCTCAGCCCGGTAAAAGAACAAGCAAGGAAGCAGGGCCGGCTTTCGTTGTATCTACGCATGAAGTATTTCTACCATTTCTTTTGCGCGTGCTGCGCCGGGCTGGGTTTGTTGCCGGCACCGGCGCAGAACATCCCCGTGGGCACCTGGCGCAGCCACCCCTCGTTCCGTTCCCTGCACACGCTGGCCGTAGCGGGTACGCGGGTGTACGCGGCAACGGACGGCGGCCTGTTTCGCCTGGACCCCGAATACGGCAACACGCAGGTACTTTCACGCCTCGACGGGCTTACGGGCACCAACGTAAGCCGCCTGGCGTACGTCCCGGCGCAGCAGGTGCTGATCGTGGCCTACACCGACGGCAACATTGACTTGTGGGGCGAAGACGGAATTGGGTCCGTAAACGCCCTGGCCCGGGCCAACCTGGCGGAAAGCAAGCGAATCAACCACGTCGCCGTAGCCGGCCGCCTGGCCTACCTCTCGGGCGATTTTGGCGTAGCCGTGCTCGACCCGGAAAGCAAGAACATCCGCGAAACGTACCGCAACATCGGCCCCGGCGGCACGCGGGTGGCGGTACGGGCCACGGCCGCCGCGGGTGGAAACCTGTACCTGGCTACGGGAGGGGGCCTGCTCCGGGCGCCGGCCAACGGGGCGAACTTGCAGGACTTCCGGAGTTGGTTGCCGGTGATCGGCCCGGAAGGAGTGCCGCCCGAAAGCGTCCGTTCGGTGGCGACAGTGGGCAATGCCCTGTGCGCGGCCTTCGACGGCAGCGGCGTATTTCTGCTCGAAAACGACGTTTGGCAAAAGCTGGACTTGCCGGGCGTACCCCGGGTAAATGCCCTGACGCCCTCCGCCAACGGCGTGCTGGCCTGCGTACCGGGCGGCGTTTGGATCATTCGTCCGGGGGTGGCGACCCAGTGGGTGGGCGAACCGGCCCTGGCTGACCCGCGGGAAGCGGCGTTAGATGCGGAAGGCAAGCTCTGGATTGCCGACGGGGTAAACGGGCTGGTGAGCAATTGGGAAGGCAGTTTTCGCAGCTACTCGCCAGCGGGGCCGCTGAGCAATGCCGTTCGCCGGGTCGTCTCCGCCGCCGGGCAAGTAGCGGCGTTGCCGGGTGATTTCGGGGCCACCTACGCACCCCTGGGCGATACGGCGGGCGTAAGCTTTTTTACCGGGGAAGGCTGGCGCAATTACGCCGCCCGCATTCCCGGCGCCGCGTCCCTGCCGGCGGCCAGAGACCTGCTGCGGGCCGCCTACAACCCCGCCGACGGAAGCTGGTACCTGGGGTCTTACGGCGAGGGCCTGCTGGTGCTGGGAACCGATGGTTCAGTGGTCCGGTTCGACGAGAACAACTCTCCCCTGCGGGCGGCTACCGAGGGCGGCGTGCGGGTGACGGGCCTGGTCGTTGACGGGGAGGGCAACGCCTGGGTGGCCCTGTACGGCGTGCCGTTCGGGGCGCCTTCCCTGTTCGTGCGGCGCAGAGACGGTACCTGGGGAAGTTTTGCGTTCAACAACATTGCCGCCCGCTTCCCGCTGGACCTGGTCCTCGACGACGCCGGCAACAAGTGGATGCCCCTGGCGCCGGTGCAGGGCGGCGGCTTGTGGGTATTCGACGACAAGGGCAACCGGAGCCGGTACCTCTCGGCGGCCTTCGGCAACGGCGGCTTGCCCAACGCCAACGTACGTAGCCTGGCCAAAGACCGGGAGGGACAAATGTGGGTAGGCACCGAACGGGGCGCGGCCGTATTCTTCGCGCCGGCCGACGTGCTGCGGGGCGCGGCAGTGGACGCCACGATACCCGTGTACGAAGGCAGCCGGCTCCTGCGCGACGAGGTTGTTACGGCCATTGCCGTGGACGGCGGCAACCGCAAGTGGCTCGGCACGCGCAACGGCGTGTTCCTCTTCAACCCCACCACCGACAAACTCGTCTCGCACTTCACGGCTGCCAACAGCCCGCTGCCCGCCGACTCAGTGAGCAGCCTGGGCATTGAGGGCCGTAGTGGGGAGGTTTTCGTGGCAACGTCGGGGGGCCTGGCCTCATACCGCGCCGCGGCCACCGAAGCCGACCCGGAATCCAACGCGGTGCAAATCTTTCCCAACCCCGTGCGGCCCGGCTTCGAGGGATTGGTGGGCATTTCGGGATTGCCCGAAAATGCGGTGGTGAAGATTACCGACGTGTCGGGGCGGCTGGTGCACGAGACGCGGGCCCAGGGCGGTACGGCCGCCTGGAACGTACGGGATTACCGGGGCCGCCGGGCCGCCACGGGCATCTACCTGGTGTACGCCGCCGACGCCGAAGGCCGCAAACTGCTGGTCGGTAAAATGGCGGTGATTGAGTAGCAGGAAATGATTTTGCCCCGAAATTTGTTATACCAACGCCGCTAGTCACTGGCCTTACTCCTTAACGCATGCTCCACAAGACGCGTGGTATCGTGATCAACTACATCCGCTACCGCGAAACCTCCATCATTGTAAAGATTTACACCGAAGAATTCGGCATCCAGACCTACATTGAAAACGGCGTCCGGAGTGCCAATGCGCGGTCGAAGAACAAGATTGCCCTGTTCCAGCCATTGACCCTGCTCGACCTGGTGGTGTACCACCGCGACAACGGCAGCATCATGCGCATTTCCGAACTCAAGTGCAACACGCCGTTCCAGACGCTGCCCTACCAGTTCGTAAAAACGGGCATTGCCCTGTTCATTACCGAGGTACTGAGCAAAACCATGAAGGAAGAGTCGGGCAACCCGGAAATGTTCTTTTTTTTGTACCACTCCATCCTGTTTCTCGACGCCCAGCCCGAAGGCTACGAGAACTTTCCCATCCAATTCCTGCTGAAGCTGTCGCGGTACCTGGGTTTTGCCCCGGGGCAGGCCCGGGAACTGATGGAGCAGATCGGGGAGATCCGCCTGACGGAGAGTACGGAAGCCGAATCGGCCGCGCTGGATGCGCTGATCGGCGGCAATTACAACGAACACGTACGCATTCCGGGGCTGGTGCGGCGCAGCCTGCTGGAGCACGTGCTGCGCTTCTACCAGTTACACGTGGAAAACTTCAACGAATTGCGGTCGCTGCCGGTGTTGCAGGAGATGATGCTGTAGAAGAGAGTTTATGAGTTCAAAGTTTATGAGTTCATGAGTAAAAAGGAGCTGTAAGTCAAACGCGTTTACACTTTAAACTCATAAACTCATGAACTTTAAACTCTAAAAAGATCAGCCCAGCCACTCGCCTTTGAGTACAGTGATGGCTTTGCCCGCCAGGATGACCCGGTCGCCGTTGGTGCGGACCTTGAGCACGCCGCCCCGGTACGAGGCCTGGAACGCGTTGAGTTGGCTTTTGCCCAGCTTGGCGGCCCAGTAGGGGGTGAGGGCGCAGTGGGCCGAGCCGGTAACGGGGTCTTCGTCCACGCCCGCGGCCGGGGCGAAGAAGCGGGAAACGAAGTCGTAGGCGTTGCTGTCGCTGCGGCTCGTGACGATCACGCCGCGGACGGGGGCTTCGGCCAGTTTCCGGAAGTCGGGCCGTACGCGCATGAGTTCGGCTTCCGAGCCGATTTCCACCAGGTAGTCCATCCCGTTTTTGCCCGTGTACAGGGGCGTTACGCCCAGCGCCGAAAGGACGGCTTCGGGCAGTTCGGCCGGTTCGGGCGCCATGGCCGGGAAGTCCAGCTCGATCCACTGTTCGCGGTTCTTGCGGGCCGTCAGCAGGCCGCTCCGGGTGTGGAAGCGAGCCGACTCGTTGGGGGAGATGTAGTTGGCTTCCCACAGGATGTGCGCCGAGGCCAGCGTGGCGTGTCCGCACAAATCCACCTCGCGGGTGGGGGTAAACCAGCGGAGTTTGTAGCCGTCCCGGAAGGGGTGGAAAAAGGCAGTCTCCGACAAATTCATCTCCTGGGCCAGTTGCTGCATCCAGCCTTCATCGGCGGGGCGGGAAAGCACGCACACCGCCGCGGGGTTGCCGCAAAAGGGTTTATCCGTAAAAGCATCTACCTGATAGATGTTCATAGCTGAAAATTCTTTCGATTGATACGATTCCTGTCGCCAAAGCCGTTTGCACGCTCCGAACGGCGCAAATATACCATACTTTGCCCGGAGTTACGGCCAAATACGGCCCGGATATGGAAAAAGCCCGCACGAAACGGGCTTTGGGCAACGGGAAGGCAAGGCGCGGCGGGGCATTAACCGATCCAGTTCCGCCAGGGAATGCGGCTCAGGATCAGCACCAGGCCCAGGCCGTAAAGCAGGAATACGCTGCGGAAGCGGGCCCGGTCGTTTTTGAGCCGCTTGGCCCGCGAGTAGCCCACGGTGATCAGGATGATGCCGATGATGTTGATGAGGGGGTGTTCCAGGGCGGTCAGCCGCAGGGTTGAGTTTTTCATGGTTTCGCCCGACAGGTTGGCGGCGCCGAGCGGCGACACGAAGTACAGGATGAGCCCGATCAACAGTTGGGTGTGGGCGGCAATGAGTCCGATCAGGGCCACCTTGCGGTCGCGTTCCGTAAAGGAGCGGTTGCCCGAGAACCCGAAAAAGGAACTCAGGGCGGCAAAGAACAACGCGGCCAATACCAGGTAAGACAGGTAGGAGTGCAGGTTAAGGAGGACCGGATACATAAAATCGGCGGGGTTAGGGGCGCAAATTAGCGAAACATTTTTTTAACCGTTGCCCCTGACGGGCAAAGTAATGACAAACTCACTGCCCTGGCCCGGCTCGCTGTTCACTTCGATTTTGCCTTTGTGCTTCTGAATGATGCCGTAGCTGATCGAAAGGCCGAGGCCCGTGCCTTCGCCCACTTCTTTGGTGGTGTAAAAGGGTTCGAAGATGTGGCGCTTCACCTTTTCGGTCATGCCCGTGCCCGTGTCGCGAATGGCAATGTTCACGCAGGGCCCGTCCTGCCAGGTGCGGATGGTAATGGTGCCTTCGCCGGGCGTGGCGGCAATGGCGTTGCCCAGGATGTTCATGAATACCTGGTTGAGCTTGCCCGGGTAGCACTCAATGTCGGGCAGGTCGCCGTACTCCTTCACCACCCGGATGCGGCTCCTGAGCTTGCTCCGCAGCAGCATCAGTGTGGAGTCGATGCCCTCGTGGACGCTGGCCGTTTTAAGGTCCATTTCGTCGAGGCGCGAGAAGTTGCGCAGGCCGACCACGATTTCCTTGGTGCGGCTGGCTCCTTCTTCAATGCCGTTGAGCAACGCTTCCACCTCGCCCTGCAGGTACGCCACGTCAAGCTCCTCGCCGTAGCGGCGCACTTCGGAAAGGTCTTTTTCCAGGCTGGCCGAGGCGTGCAGGGCCCGGTACCGGTCCAGCAAATCGCGCAGTTCGGCAAAGTCCGTCTTGAGCGGTCCTACGTTGGCCGACACGAAGTTGATCGGGTTGTTGATCTCGTGGGCAATGCCGGCCGTGAGCTGGCCCAGTGAGGCCATCTTTTCGGCTTCCACCAATTGCAACTGAGCGTTCTGGAGGTTCGCCAGGGTTTTCTCCAGTTCCCGGTTCTTGCGGGTCAGCGACCGGGTTTGCCGGGCGACTTCCTTCTCCAGGTTTTCGTTGTATTCCTTCAGGATGCGTTCGGCTTCTTTGCGTTCGGTAACGTCGCGGGAGTTCATCACCACGCCCCGCACGGCTTCGTCGTGCAGCATGTTCTTGAAGATCACCTCCAGGAACACGTAGTGCCCTTCTTTGTGCCGGAAGAGAAACTCGGCCTTGGCGAGCTTGCCGGGCTCCTGCAATACCTGGTTGAACGTTTCCTCAACCCTCTGTAAATAATCCGGGTGCACCAGGTCGACGCCGTTGAGGCGGATGTATTCTTCGGGGGTATAGCCCAGCAACCGCTGCACGGGCGGACTGGTGTAGAAAAAGTTGACGTTTTTGTCGGCAATGGCCACCACGTCGGTGGCGTCTTCCACCAGGGAGCGGAAGTAGCGTTCCCGCCGGGCCAGCCGGGCCTCCGTTTCGAATTGTTCCGTCACGTCGCGGAACGTAACCAGGTACCCCCGCACGGCCTCGTCGTCGAGCAGGTTTTTGACCACCGATTCGGCCACGATCACCGTGCCGTCTTTGCGCACCATCTTCGTCCGGTTGTTCACCAGGTAGTCGGGGTCGCCGGCGAGGCTGGCGGCGCCGTCACGCGTGGCCTGCGCATCGTCGGAGTGCACGATCACGTCAATGGCTACTTTGCCGATCAGTTCGTCGGGCGTGTAGCCCAGTACCCGCTGCACCGACGGCGAAATGTAGGTGATGCGGCCCGCCGCGTCGCGGGTAAACGTGACGTCGAACGAGTTGTCGAACAGGGCGCGGAAGTACCGCTCTTTCTGGGCCAGTTCTTCCTCAATGCGCGTCTGCTCCGAAATGTCCCGGAAGTTGACGATGAAGCCCCGGATGGCCTCGTCGTGGAGCATGTTGCGGCCGACCACTTCGAGGGTGCGCACCTGCCCGTCGGGAAAACGGATGCGGTGCTTGGAGCGGTGCGACTGGCCGGGGCCGCAGGGAATGGCCCGGAACGTTTCCTGCATGGGCACCAGGTCGTCGGGGTGGAAAAGCTCAAAGCCGTTCTGACCCAGGAGCTGGTCGGGCTGGAGCCCGAACGACCGGATGCCGGGCGACACGTACACCACCTTGCCGTCGGCGTTCTTTACCATCACGCAGTCGAATGCATTTTCGAGCAGGCCCTTGTAAAAGCGTTCCTGCTGGCGCAATTTCTCTTCGGCCCGGGCCTTTTCCTGGAGGGCGGTCATCATGCGTTCGGCCAGGTTCTGCACGGTCTGGCACGAATCGCCCATCAGGGGCGGGGTGTCGGCCTCGGTCGGCTCGGTCCGTTGCATGGCAATCCAGTAGATGCCGCTGTCGCCGGGGTGGATTGCTTTGAGAAAGACCGTGCCCGCGGGGGCGGGAACCTGTTCTATGACCGTAAGGGCTCCCAGGTCGGGGCAGGCGGCCAGCGGGGAAACGGGGACGGCGGAAGGATGAATTTCCATAACGCGAAAGGGCTAATTGCTTAATATTGCAACCACCCGGGAAGGGGAGGGTTGCCCGTTGAAAATTAGGGAATACTGTACTTTTTGTAACGTGTCGCTTTCAGTTTAGTTCACCAACCGCATTTGCAACATGACCAAGCTCAGCGTGAATATCAATAAAATTGCCACCCTGCGGAACGCCCGGGGCGGCAACAACCCCGACGTGGTGAAGGCCGCGCAGGATTGCGAACGGTTCGGCGCCCAGGGCATTACGGTGCACCCCCGTCCCGACGAACGCCACATCCGGTACAACGACGTGCTGGCCCTCAAAGAGGTGGTCACGACCGAATTTAACATTGAGGGCTACCCGGACGCCCGGTTCCTGGACCTGGTGAAACGCGTAAAGCCCGCCCAGGCCACGCTGGTACCCGACAAGCCCGACGCCATTACTTCCAACGCCGGCTGGGATACGATCACGCACCGCGACCTGCTGCGCGACGTGGTTGCCGAACTCAAAAGCCACGGCATCCGCACGTCGTTGTTCGTGGACCCCGCGCCGCACCTGGTGGAAGGGGCCGCCCGGGTCGGCGCCGACCGGGTGGAACTCTACACCGAACCCTACGCCAGCGGGTACCTCCAGCACCGGGAAGCGGCCGTGGCCCCTTTCGTGGAAGCTGCCAAAGCCGCGCAGGCGGCGGGGCTCGGCCTCAACGCCGGCCACGACCTGGACCTGAACAACCTGCGGTACCTGAAAGCCAATCTGCCCGGCCTGCTGGAAGTATCCATCGGCCACGCCCTCATCTGCGACGCGTTGTACTACGGGCTGGAAAACACGATCCAGATGTATCTGCACGAATTAAAGTAAGTGCCGGCGGGTATTGCGGCGGGGCCCTTGCGGAAGCGGAATAAAGTAGCGCAACGTATATACCGGAACGGCTCCTTTTCGTTTTATGGAACAGGGCAATATTCCGTATATTACCCTGGGCATTACCCAACCATTACCCGTTTAACGACCGCTTACCGTCATGTACATCAGAGTTGCTGCTTTCCTGTCAATAGCCCTCCTGGCATTCGCGTTGACCGGCTGCCCGGAACCCAAATTTCCCGACGCGCCTTTCATTAATTTCAAAGGCATCAACAGCATCCCGCGTCCCAACAAAGATTCCCTCATTATCACAATTACTTTCCGCGACGGGTACGGGGACCTGGGGCTCGGGCCTTACGACACGCTTGCGCCTTTCGACCAGGAGCCCTTCCGCTACAACTACCACATTACGGCTTTCAAAAGGCTGGGCGTGGATGACGAGGGCAGGCCCAATTTCGTACCGGTTGAATTTCCTACTGCCGGCATTACCTTCAACGGCCGTTTCCCAATCCTGAAGCCGGATGGGAAGCCCGGTCCCATTGAGGGAGATCTGGACTATTCCATTCCCATCGAATTCCCGCAGGACTTCACCAACGAACGCTACATTCTGCCCGGCGATACCCTCCGGTTCGACATTTTCATCTACGACCGGGGCGAGCAGGATGCGGCCAGGAACGGCACGCGCAACCCCAACCGGAGCAACCAGATCACGACCGGGGAAGTCGTCGTACTGAAGCCGCGATAGGGCTGAACCCCCTGCTACTCACGCCTGTCTTTAACCGTACCGCTTGATCCACAACTGCTTACGTCATGTACAACAGAACGGGTTCTTTCCTGCTCATCATAATCCTGGCACTTGGGTTGGCTGGCTGTCCGCCGCCTGAGTTTTCTGATGCACCCTTTATCTCTTTCAAGGACATCCGCAGCATTCCCCGCCCCAACAAAGACTCCCTGATCATCTCCATTGCGTACCAGGACGGAACGGGTGATCTCGGGCTCGGGCCGAACGATACCGATCCGCCTTTTGACGCCGAGCCTTACCGGTACAACTACCACATTGCGGCTTACAAGAGACTGGGCCGGAATGACCGGGGCGAGGTGAACTACGAGCTGGTCCAGTTTCCCACCGCCGGCATTACCTTCAACGGCCGCTTCCCCGTACTGAAACCTGATGGAAAGGCCGGTCCCATCGAGGGAGATTTGGACTATTCCATTCCCATCGAATTCCCGCCGGATCTGACCAATGAACGCTACATTCTGCCCGGCGACACCCTCCGCTTCGACATTTTCATCTACGACCGGGGCGAGCAGAGAGGACGCCAGAATCCCAACCGGAGCAATACAATTACGACTGACGAAGTAATTGTACTCAAGCGGTAGGGGCGAACTGCCCCTGCTACTCGTACAAGGGCTTGAAACGCGCCGGGTCACCCTCCCGCAGCATGTTGTACACGGTTTCGTACACCTGCTCGGGGTTGGGCTTGGAGAAGTAATCGCCGTCCGACGTGTACGCCGGGCGGTGTTCTTTTGCCGTCAGCGTACGCGGTGCGGCGTCGAGCCACCGGTAGGCCCCTTGTACTTCCAGCACCTGCTGCATCATGAAGGCGGAGGCGCCGCCCGGTACGTCTTCGTCCGTAAACAGCACCCGGTTGGTCTTTTTCACCGAGTTGAGAATGAGGTGGTGCCGGTCGAAGGGCAGCAGCGTCTGCACGTCGATCACTTCACAGGAGATACCCGCCTCTTCGTCCAATTGGCGGGCGGCTTCCAGCACGATGCGGCACATGGCCCCGTAGGTGACGATGGTAACGTCGGTGCCGGGCCGCAGGATTTCGGGTACGCCGAAGGGTACGCAGAACTCACCGATGTTGGCGGGCATTTTCTCCTTGATCCGGTACGCGTTCAGCGTTTCCACCACCAGGGCCGGTTCATCGGATTTGAGCAACGTGTTGTACATGCCGGCCGCCTGCGTCAGGTTGCGCGGTACGCCCACGTGCACGCCCCGGAGGCTGCTCAGGATCATGCCCAGCGGGGAGCCCGAGTGCCAAACGCCTTCCAGCCGGTGGCCGCGGGTGCGGATGATGAGGGGGGCTTTGTGGCCGCCCTTGGTGCGGTATTGCAGCGAGGCCAGGTCGTCGGAAAGAATCTGGATGGCGTACAGCAGGTAGTCGAGGTACTGGATTTCCGAGATCGGGCGGAGTCCCCGCAGGGCCGCGCCGATGCCTTGCCCCACGATGGTTGCCTCGCGGATGCCGGTGTCGGTTACGCGCAGTTCGCCGTACTTCTCCTGGAGGCCGGCAAATCCCTGGTTCACGTCGCCGATGCGTCCTACGTCTTCCCCGATGGCAAACACCCGGGGGTCGCGGGCGAGCATGGCGTCGAAGCAGGCCCGGATCACTTCCCGGCCGTCCACCAGCGGGCTGTCGGGCCGGTACACGGGTTTTACCTCCGCCACCCGCACCACAGCCTGGTTCGATTCGCTGTAGAGGTGGGAGTTGTACCTTTCGCGGTTTTCGGCTTCCACCCGTTCCACCCAGGCAATGAGTTGGGCCCGGTGCTTGCCGGTTTCGCTGCGCAGCAGCCGCAGGGCCTTTTTTACCGTCGACAGGGCGTCGCTGCGGATGGGATTGTTGGTACGGGCCAGGGCCTCGGCCAGGGCTTGCAACTGCACCCCGTGTGCACTCACCCGGGCGGCTTCCGCCAGCAGGCGCAACGCCTCGTTCTGGTCGGGCATGATCGAATTTATGAAGTCATTCCAGGCCGTATTGCGGGCTTCTTTGGCCGTTTCTTTGGCGGCTTTCTCAATGGCGTCTACCTCGGCAACGGTGGCGATGCCGCTTTCGATCATCCATTCGCGCATCTTGCGGATGCCGTCGTGGGCGGCTTCCCAGGTCAGGCGTTCCTTCGACTTGTACCGTTCGTGGGAGCCGGAAGTGGAGTGCCCCTGCGGCTGGGTGATTTCGGTGACGTGAATGAACACCGGTACGTGTTCTTCCCGGCAGATCTGGGCGGCCTGGGCGTACACTTCGCACAGCGCCGGGTAGTCCCAGCCCCGCACCCGGAAGAGTTCGTAACCCGGGCCGTCGGCATCCCGCTGGAAGCCCGCCATAATGGCCGAGATGTCGCCCTTGGTCATCTGGTACTCGTTGGGTACCGAAATGCCGTAGCCATCGTCCCACACCGACATCAGTACCGGCACCTGCAATACCCCGATGGCATTGATCGACTCCCAGAAAAGCCCTTCGGCCGTGGAGGCGTTGCCAATCGTGCCGAAAGCCACTTCGTTGCCCTGGTTGGAAAACTGCGTGAGGTGCCGCAGGTCAGGGTTTTTGCGGTAAAGCTTGGAAGCGTATCCCAGCCCCACGAGGCGGGGCATCTGGGCGGCCGTCGGGGAAAGGTCGGCGCTGGAGTTTTTGATCTGCATCAGGTTCCGCCACTCGCCCTGTTCATCGAGGGAACGCGTGGCGAAGTGGCCGTTCATGACCCGGCCGGCCGTGGCCGGGTCGGCGTTCACGTCGGCGTGGGCGTATAACTGGGCGAAGTATTGCTGGGGAGTCAGTTCGCCGATGGCGAACATGAACGTCTGGTCGCGGTAGTAGCCCGACCGGAAGTCGCCGGGCCGGAAGGCTTTCGCCATGGCAACCTGGGCTACTTCCTTGCCATCACCGAAAATCCCGAATTTGGCCTTGCCCATGAAGACCTCTTTGCGGCCCAGGATGCTTACGTGCCGGCTTTCGCAGGCCAGGCGATAGTCTTTTAATATCTCCTCCTTGGCCAGGGCTAGTGGGGTAGAAAGCTCTTTTATAATCACTTCTCGATTGATTTAGGTGGTAAATGGCAAGACTGCCCCTAACAAAAATAAGTAAATTAAACCAGTAGGCAAGCAAGCGTACGGCCACAGGGCGGGCCGGTTCCTTGCCGGCGAAGTATAAAAAATGCTTCCTCCCTTTGATTTCAATATATTTGTTTAGAACTTTAGTATTAAGCAAAATCAACTCGTTTAATTGGATTATGGTCCCAAAATGTTTAACTTTTTTTAGTGCTCTCTTGTTGCAGGCCGCCGTAGCTTTCGGGCAGGGACAACTTTCCTTCGGCAAGGACAGCCACGACTTCGGCGTAGTCGTCGAGGGCACGCAGGCCACGTACGATTTTGAGTTTACCAACGGCGGTGATGCCCCCGTCATCATCTCCAATGTAAGCGCCTCCTGCGGCTGTACCACGCCCTTCTGGACGAAAGAGCCCGTGCTGCCCGGTAAAAAAGGCAAGGTGACGGCCTCCTACAACAGCGCCGGCCGGCCGGGCGTGTTTTACAAAACCGTTACGGTGGTGAGCAACGCCCAGAATGCCAACGTAGTGCTTACCATCAAGGGCACCGTAGAGCCCAAGCCCGTCATCACGGCTACCCCGCAGGAAGTAGAACGGTCGGGCCGGCTGGCGTTGAACAAGACCAGCCATCACTTCGGGAAAGTGGAGAAAGGGCAGCCGGTAAGCCAGGTATTTACGGTGCGTAACACCGGCAAGAGTGATCTCAACATCCAGACCGTACAAAGCGGCTGCAACTGCGTGTCCTACAAAGCATCCCAGCCCACCATTGCCCCGGGCGGCAGCGCCACCATCGAACTGCGGTACAACCCCCTCAACGCGGGACAGCAGAACGAGACGGTTAACATCTATTCCACCGACCTACAGACGCCGGTTCACAAAGTAATCCTTCAGGCAAACGTGGTCGAGAGCCTTGCTTCCCAAAGCATCCTCCGGGAACAAAAGACGGCGGTACCTTTCAAGTAACTACCCGTAATCCGGTGAAAAGACAAAGCGCGTAGCCAGTAACGGCTGCGCGCTTTTTGTTGCACGGGGCGGGGACCAGCCTGCTCCCCTCGTCAGGATACCCGCTGGAGTACCTGCATCAGCGAAAGGGGGGCGACCAGGTCTTCCGGCAGCTCTTCCTCCTCCGGTAACTCGTCGTTGGCGTCGGCGGCCGGTGCACTTGCCGTTTCGTTGTAGTACATCAGGCTCCATTCCCCTTCTTCATCCTGCACCAGCGCACTCAGCGATTCTACCCAGTCACCGGAGTTCAGGTAAACAATACCTCCCAGCGACTTGATGGCGGGCTGGTGAATGTGTCCGCAGATAATGCCGTCGCATTCCTTGATCCGGGCCAGTTCAGCCAGTTGCACTTCAAAGTCAGAGACGTACGATACGGCCGACTTCACCTTTTGTTTGATCACCTGCGAAAGGGAGTAATAGGGCAAACCCCGGCGGGTGCGGTACTGATTGTAGATCTTGTTGAACCAGAGCAGGAAGGTGTAGCCGATGTCGCCCAGCTTCGCCACCCATTTGAGCTTGGTCGTGATGGAGTCGAACACGTCGCCGTGCGTCACGTAGTACTTCTGGTCCTTCCATTTGAGTACGTAGTCGCGTTGGATGGAGAAGTTGCCTACCTTTAGGGGAAGTACCTGGTCGAGAAAATCGTCGTGGTTGCCCCGCAGGTAGATCACTTTCGTATCGTGGTCTTCAATCATCTTCAGCACCGTTTTGAAGAACCGGGTGTGTTTGCGCTTCCACGAGCCGTACTTCTTCAATTGCCAGCCGTCGATGATGTCGCCGTTG
>CAWJNV010000002.1:4537500-7395000 GCA_963844325.1 uncultured Sphingobacteriales bacterium | reverse complement strand
TAAGAAGGTCGCAGCGAATGGGCCCAGGCGACTGTTTACCAAAAACACAGGACTCTGCAAAAACGAAAGTTGACGTATAGGGTCTGACACCTGCCCGGTGCTGGAAGGTTAAGGGGGGATGTTAGTCGCAAGGCGAAGCATTGAACCGAAGCCCCAGTAAACGGCGGCCGTAACTATAACGGTCCTAAGGTAGCGAAATTCCTTGTCGGGTAAGTTCCGACCTGCACGAATGGTGTAACGATCTGGGCGCTGTCTCGGCCGTGAGCTCGGTGAAATTGTAGTAGCGGTGAAGATGCCGCTTACCCGCAACGGGACGGAAAGACCCCGTGCACCTTTACTATAGCTTCACATTGGCTTTGGGTAAGGCATGTGTAGGATAGGCGGGAGACTATGAAGCGGTGTCGCCAGGCATCGTGGAGTCAACCTTGAAATACCGCCCTTGCCTTGCCTAGAGCCTAACTGATTTGATCAGAACCGTGTGTGGTGGGTAGTTTGACTGGGGTGGTCGCCTCCAAAAGAGTATCGGAGGCTTTCAAAGGTCTGCTCGGCACGCTTGGTAACCGTGCTTTCAGAGTGCAATCGCAGAAGCAGGCTTGACTGCAAGAGTGACAACTCGCGCAGGTAGGAAACTAGGAGATAGTGATCCGGTGGTTCCGCATGGAAGGGCCATCGCTCAAAGGATAAAAGGTACGCCGGGGATAACAGGCTGATCTCCCCCAAGAGCTCACATCGACGGGGAGGTTTGGCACCTCGATGTCGGCTCGTCACATCCTGGGGCTGGAGAAGGTCCCAAGGGTTCGGCTGTTCGCCGATTAAAGTGGCACGCGAGCTGGGTTCAGAACGTCGTGAGACAGTTCGGTCCCTATCTGTTGCGGGCGTGGGATGTTTGCGGGGAGCTGACCTTAGTACGAGAGGACCGGGTCGGAGGGGCCGCTAGTGCATCAGTTGTATTGCCAAGTGCATTGCTGAGTAGCCATGCCCCGATGAGATAAGCGCTGAAAGCATCTAAGCGCGAAACTCGCCCCAAGATGAGACATCCAGTTGTAAAACGAAGGACCGTGAAAGATCATCACGTTGATAGGCGGCCGGTACACGTAGCGAAATCTACTCAGCCTAGCCGTACTAATCATCCAATCAAGACTTGCTTTTTACTTACTTTCAAAGGCCAACCGGGCCAGTCTTACGATTTTTGTTCTTCCTGTCAGGATGCTTTCGCTAGCCGGTAGCCGCTCCTTGGAGTACACTACAAGGCCAAGCGGGAGCACAAAAAGAACTTTAAAGAGCCTAATGGCGGGTATTGCGGGCGTGATCACCTCTTCCCATTCCGAACAGAGTAGTTAAGCCGCCCAGCGCCGATGGTACTGCCTTCACCGGTGGAAGAGTAGGTCCCCGCCAACCCTTATTGATTCCTCTAAGCCCCATTGCCAACGCAGTGGGGCTTTTTGCGTTTTGCTACTTTTCTACCCGAAAGCATTTCTATACAAATTCACTCCGTCCGTTTTGGTTACTTGCTGTACCCGTCGATCTATCCTTTCGGAAACATCTTTTGGGTTTCCGAAACCCAAAAGGTTTGACGCTCCCAATATAAAAGTAAAACGCCCAGACTAATCTAGGATGACTAAGACTAGCCTGGGCGTTTATCATTACCAGCGTGGTTTTCTATTTATCCGCCAGCCAAACCTGGGGATCGAGTTTTTCCTGGTTCCTCCAAATCTGGAATTGCAAT
Organism: uncultured Sphingobacteriales bacterium; assembly: GCA_963844325.1. Classification (GTDB taxonomy): domain Bacteria; phylum Bacteroidota; class Bacteroidia; order Cytophagales; family 172606-1; genus CADCTQ01. The sequence goes on along the minus strand of CAWJNV010000002.1, from coordinate 7,393,274 downwards.
TCAGTAGTACCTTCTTTATCCGTGTACACCTCGCCCAGTATCTGCTTCGCTTTGATCTTCTGCCCCGTCTTCACCACAACTTTTCCTAATTTTGCGTACACGGTGGTATAATCCCCGTGCTGTACCGCTACCAGTTTGTTCAACCCGGGTATGGTTGCAACGGTCATAATCTCGCCGTCATACACCGCCCGCACTTCCTGACCCTTACTCGTCTGGATACCCACCCCGTGGTTGTTCACTTTGATGCCTTTGAGGACCGGGTGGGGCTGTTCCCCGAATCTACTCGAAATAAAGCCGGTTTCCACCGGCCAGATCAGGCGCGATTTGTTGCCGGCAAACGAACTGGACATGGCTACCGAGCCGGCGTTGTTGGCACTGTTGTTCTCAGCCAAACGGGCCCGCCGTTCTTCTTCCACCAGGTCCGCAACCAATTTATCTACCCGGGCCACCGCTTTGTTACTTTCCGCCAGTTCTTCCTCCAATTCTTTCTCCCGGGCACTCAGCCGGGCAATGACTTCGCTCTGCTTGGTTTTCAGCACCAGCAGCGTCCTGTTCTCGTGAATCTGCGCTTGCAGCAGCAAATCTTTCTCCTGTTTTTTCTGTCCCAGCTTCGCCTGCTGCTTCTGCAGCACGTCCTTGATGGTCTGTATCTGCTTCACCTGCGTCTTGCGGGCCTCCGTGTACTGCTGGAGGTACTTAAACCGCATCACCAGCTTGTTGAAAGTATCGGCGGAGAAGAGGTAGGCCATCCTGGCGTAGCCATTGTTTGCTTTGGAGGTTGCGTACACCATCGACGCGTATTCCCGCTGGAGGTTGGCAATGTCCTGCTCCATGGCGGTGGCAATCTGGGAGAGTTCGGTGGCTTCGCCCTCAAGCGTGCGGATTTCGCGGGTAATTACGGCAATCCGCTCCGCCCGGGAAGAAATCTGTTCGGTCAGGGCCGTTAGCTGGCCCAGGCTGGCTCTTTTTTCACTGGTGGTCTCCTTGAGAATGCGGTTTGCCTCGGCTATTTTCTTGAGGTTCTGCTTTTTCTCTCTTTCGAGTTGCGCTTTGCTTTTTTGACTGTATGCAGTAAGCGAACAAAAGAAAAAAAGGCAAATCCACAGGCACGAGAACCATTGGGGAGCCAGGCTTTTCGGGAGGTGCTTATTGTTTTCGCTCATACTTAGGCGGAACAGCAAATGGAAATTTTAATTCTTTGTCCGAAATTTCTGCTTTCTGGTGTTCTACTTGAATGGCTGTGTGGTAATTGTTGCCCGCCAGCTGGTAATTCAAAGTCAGCGAACCTTTGAACGGAAAAAGGAAGCTTTCGAGCGGGGTAAAGCTTTCGTACTGAATGTTAAGCGAATTATTGGTAGATTTTTCCACTACCGATACGCGTTTCAGCTTCTGGTCACTGTTGTCCACGTAGTTGTCCACCGTCACCGAATCCTGGTTCTGCCGCAGGATGTAGTAGGTCGGTTCCTTGATTACCGATACTTTGTACCCGGATTCTTCCTCGACCGTCGTGTTGCCCAGCATGGCCGCTTGCAGAAAATCGAAACTGACGGGAAAGTTGAACCGCTTGCTCAGGGTAGGAAAATCGTATACCAGCAATTCGTTGTTCAGCCGGTCGAGGATGAAGATGGAATCCCGGGTAATCAGCGTGCGGGCCCCTTCAATGCCTACTTTGTTGATGGATAACCAGATAACGCTGTCCCGCTTCACGCGGATGTCCACGGTAGCACTCTGGCTGCTCGACGCATCCGTATAGGTGATTTTGGACTTGGACTTGAAATACGCGAACTCGAGGTTTTTCACGTCTACCCGTTCCCGGGCAGGCTTGGGGGGAGGCGGCGGGGTACTGGCAACGGGCGGCCGTTTGCAGGAGAGTAGTAAGGCGAAAAGGAGGGTGACCGGGAGAAGAAGGTGTTTATTCATACAGTTTTTTCTGGGCAATCTTCTGATCAAGCTTTTCGCTGGTCCGGCCGATTCGTTTTGCCTGCTGCCACACTTGCAGTGCTTTCTCCGATTCCCCGAGTTTGTACAGCACGTCGCCGTAATGTTCCAGGATGGTACCGTTGTCCGACCCTTTCGCTGCCGCCTGTTCCAGGTACTTGCGGGCCTGCTGGTAATCCTTCATCGTGTAGAGCACCCAGGCGTACGTATCCAGGTAAGTTGGGTTTTCGGGGTGCTTCTCCACGAGCCGGGCGGCCATTTGCTTGGCCTGCTCCAGCTTTTCGCCGCGCAGCGCCAGGAAGTAGCTGTAGTTGTTGAGCACGGCCGCGTTGTCGGGGTCTTTTTCCAGCACCGCCTGGTACGCCGCATCCGACTGCACGTATTCGCCCGTGGCGTTGTACGCATCACCGAGCATGGCGTTGTAATCGTTGAGCAGTTCCTGGTTGCCCACCGACAGGCGGCGGCCTTCTTCCAACGCATCAATGGCCTTCATGTAGTCTTTGCCCGCCAGGTAGGCGTAGCCGCTGAAGTACCAGAACACCGACTGGTTCGGGAAAAGCTCCAGGGCTTGTTCGGCGTGCTTGGTCAGGCTGTCGGTGTGCCCCAGTTCGGCGTCGAGGCGCACCAGTTGCTGCCAGGCTTCGAAGATGGAGTTGTCGAGTTTGGTGGCCGTCAGGTACTGGTTGCGGGCCTGGAGTTTCTGGTCGGAAAACACCAGCAGGTCGCCGTACACGGCGTGGGCCTTGGCGTTCTGCGGGTGCGACTTGATGATGAGGTCGGCCAGCTTGAGGGCGTTTTTGCGGCTCTGTTCCTCCTTCTGCGACTTCACGTAGTCGGCCAGGATCTGCACTTTAATGTCGGCCGACAGCTCGGGGTTGCCAAAGGCGGCTTCCAGTTCCTGGTCCGCCTTCTGCGCCAGCCCCTTGTTGCGGTACAGGTCCGACAGCACCAGGCGCAACTGCGCATTGCCCGCCCCGTTGGCCAGGGCTTTTTCAATGAGCGGAATGGCCTCGTCGGTACGCTTGTTGGAATTGTAGATTTCGGCCAGGAAGATCAGGTAACGCGCTTCGCCCGGAAAGGCTTCCACCAGCTTCTTGCCTTCGGCAACGGCGGCATCCACCTTGTTGAGCTTCAGGTATAATTGCTGCTTTTGCATCACTACCTCTTCGTTGACGCCGATCAGCTTTTCAATGCGGTCGTACGTCTTGACGGCGTCCTCGTACTTTTCCTGCTGTAAGTAAATGGCGGCCAGGTCCAGGTACGGCTTGGGGTCTTCGGGGGCCAGCTTGATGAGGTCCTGGTAGATTTTGAGGGCTTGGGGCAGCCGGCGGTCTTTTTCGTAAAGTTCCCCCAGCGTATGGTGGTAGTGCCGGTTGGTGGCATCCGACCGCAGGGCCTTTTCGGCGTACGGAATGGCGTCGCCGTACCGTTTCATCTTGATGTAGGCTTCGGCAGTGGCGTAGCTGGCCGCGGCATTCTCGGGGTCGGCTTCCAGGGCCTTCCCGAAATAATCGACGGCCTTGGTGTAATTATCCAGGATGTAAAACTTCATCCCCTCCGTCAGGTAGTATTCGGCCTGGCTTAAGTCACTTTGCCGGGCAGCCTGCGCCCGCTGGCTTTGCCGCTTTCCCTTCTGGGCAAAAGCAGGTGACCAAAAGGCCAGCAAGAGCACAAGCACCAGGAAAAGAAAGCGGCTCAGCACACAACGGTTCATGGGCGTATCAGAGGATAATCACTCAACTGTCGTTCACGAAGTTGAAAAAGCAGTTTAAATTACGGACCGGACAAGCGGCTTTGTCGCCTAGGATAGGATCACGTTGTAATCGCCAACGCTCAGGTCAGACGGCTTTCCTTCAAATTTAACGAAATTGCCCAACATCGAATTGCTGATGTTGGCATTATTTACCGTAGTATTCTCCTGTATAATAGCGTTTTTAACCACCGAATCGGTAATCGTGGTGCCGCTTCCCACCGATACGTGGGGGCCCACTACGGCATTGCGCAGCTTCACGTTCTTGCCCAGGTACACCGGCTGTACCACCACGGAATTTACGATTTGCGCCGAAGCGTCCACCAGGTTCTCCTTTCGTTCGGCCAGGTATTCGAGGTAACGCTGGTTGGTGAACACGGTGGCGTCTTTGTTGCCGCAGTCGAGCCACTCGGTTACCTGCCCCGGCACGAACTTAGTGCCCTTGTTTTTCATGTTTTCCAGGGCGTTGGTGAGCTGGAATTCGCCCTTGTCCTTGATGTCGTTGTCGAGCAGGTATTGCAGTTCGCTCCGCAGGTAGGCGCCGTCCTTGAAGTAGTAAATGCCGATGATGGCCAGGTCGGATATGAAGTGCTCGGGCTTCTCCACGAACTCGGTGATCTGGTTCTGCTCGTTGAGTTTCACCACGCCGAACGGCCGGGGGTCTTCTACCTTCTGCACCCAGATGATGCCGTCGCGGCTGGCGTCGAGGGTAAAGTCGGCTTTGAAAAGCGTATCGGCAAAAGCCACGACTACGTTGCCCTCCAGGGCTTCCTTGGCGCACATCACGGCGTGGGCCGTGCCCAGCGGCTGGTCCTGGTAGTGGATTGTTCCTTTCGCACCCACGGACTCGGCAATGCGGACGAGGCTTTTCTCGACGGCTTCCCCGAAGTTGCCGATGATGAAAGCCACTTGTTCCACGGGTTCACCGCACACCTTGGCAATGTCTTCCACCAGGCGTTGCACAATGGGTTTGCCGGCAATGGGCACCAGCGGTTTGGGTACGGTGAGGGTGTGGGGGCGCATGCGTTTGCCCATGCCTGCCATCGGTACGATAATCTTCATAAGGAGTCTTTCTGTTAAAAAGTGGTTGGGTTGGTGATTCGTTGGGTTTTTACAAGGCAATGTTTTGTCGTTACGCTTTGCCCGTGCTGCCGTAGCCGCCCGTTCCCCGCGTGGTTTCGCTCAGTTCGCCGGCCGGCTCCCAGGAAATGCGCTGGTAGGCGGCCACCACCAGCTGCGCAATGCGTTCGCCGGGCTGCACCACGAAGGGTTGCCCCGACAGGTTGACCAGCAACACCATTACTTCGCCCCGGTAGTCGGCGTCGATCGTGCCCGGGCTGTTGAGTACGGTAATCCCGTGCTTGAAAGCCAGCCCGCTGCGCGGACGCACCTGCGCCTCGTAGCCCTCCGGCAATTCAATGAACAAACCCGTCGGGATGAGCTGCCGTTGCAGGGGCTCCAGGGTGACCGCCCCGGCCAGGTGGGCCCGCAGGTCGAGGCCCGCCGCGTGCGGGGTCTGGTACTCCGGCAGGGAATTGGCGGAACGATTGATGACTTTTACGGAAACCGGCGTCATTGGGTGGTTGAGTTGGAAGACTTGCCGCAAAATAATGATTAATCTTATACTGCGTACAACCTCACCCCCGGCCCCTCTCCGGGAGAGAGGGGAGAAAAAAGGATCTTCGCAAGCCCCCTCTCTTCCGGAGAGGGGGTTGGGGGTGAGGTTGGCCGGGCGCATTACTTCACCGCCCGCCGGGCGCGCAGTGCGGGCTTCTCAATCAGCACGATGGCCGCCAGGAACGCGCCGCACAACGCCGCCTGGAAGGCGAAACGCAGTACGGGCTGATCAATTTCGACCAGCGAAGCCGCCAGGATCAGCCCGCCGGCGCCGCCTATGTAGCCCACCGCCGAGCCGATGCGGTACGGTACCGGGTAATACTTCTGCCCGAGTACGTAGCATAGCACCGTCATCACGGCGCAGGAGGCCAGGAAGGCAATCGCGCAGCCCATGTAGCCCAGCACGGGAATCAGCGCCACGTTGCCCGCCACGGTGATGACGGCGCCTGCGAAGGTCAGGTACGTGCCGTACTGGGTGCGGTCGGTCAGCTTGAACCAGGCCGAAATGTTGTAGTACACGCCCAGGAACAAATTCGCCAGCAGCAGCACGGGCACGATGGACAAGCCTTCCCAGTAGACCTTCTCCCGCAGAAACAGGGGACCGATCCAGCTCAGGTTGACGCTCACGCCCAACCAGATGACGGCGCACACGATGATGAACCACTTGGTCACGTCCGCGAAAACGCCGGGGGCATTTTTGTTGTCGCTCTGCGAAAAAAAGAAGGGTTCGGCCGCGTACCGGAATGCCTGGATGGCAAGGCTCATGAAAATGGAGAGTTTGTAACACTGCCCGTATATGCCCAGCGCGTCTTCCGCCGTCCGGCCGGGATAGAACCCGGCGGGCAACAGGCGGCTGAGGAAGATCCGGTCGAACATGAGGTTGACCGTGCCGGCAAGCCCCACGATCAGGATCGGGTAGCCGTACCCCCACATGGCCGACAGCGTCTGCCGGTCCAGCACGAAGCGGAACCGGGTAAACAGGCGGCCCAGCAAAGGGAACAGGGCCAGGTTGGCAATCAGGTTCGCCAGGAAAATGTAGCCCACGCCCAGGGCGGGATTATAAATAGCACGCACGGCGGGTTGAAGCCCGGCGAGAAATTCGCCCCGGTACACGCCCCGGCAGAACCACAGGAAGAAGAAATTGAGCCCGACGTTGATGAAAATGTTCGCCATGCGGGCAAACACGAATTGTTTGGGCTTCTTGTCGAGCCGCAGCTTGGCAAACGGAATGGCGACGATGGCATCAACGGCCAGGATGATCGCCAGCCAGATGATGAGGTTTTCGGTGCCGGGGTAGCCGAGGTAACCCGCAATGGGGGTGGCAAAGCCAATGATCAGCAGGGAAAACAGCGTACTGGTGAGGATGATGGCCGTCAGGGCAACGTTGTAGTATTTCTCCGGCTGGTCCGATTTGGCCGCAAACCGGAAAAAGGCCGTCTCCATGCCGTACGTGTACAACACGTTCAGAAAGGCTACGTAGGCGAACAGCTTTACGGTAATCGCCAACTCGCTGGGGTCGCGGAATACGGCCGTGTGCAGGGGTACCAGCAGGTAGTTGAGCAGCCGCCCCAGGATGCTGCTCACCCCGTACAGGGCCGTTTCCCCGGCAAGTTTCTTGAGAACACTCATCTTTTAGTGGTTAGCCACTGGTCATTGGGCAGTGGTCATTAGTAAGTACGTGACAGATGACTTACGCGTATTCACCAATGACCATTGACCAATGACTAGTAACCAGTAATGACCAACGACCAGTAACGCTATCTGCCCTGGAAATGGGCGGGGCGTTTTTCTAAAAATGCTTTTACCCCCTCTTTGAAGTCTTCCGACTTGCAGCAGATGCTGAAGGAGTTGGCTTCGGTCTGGTACCCGTCTTCCTCCTTGTTGTAGACGGCGTTCACGCAGTTGATTACCATTTCGATGGCAAACGGCGCCTTTGCGATGATCTTGGTGAGAATCTCTTCGGATTTGCGCATCAGTTCGTCGGGGCCCGCCACCACGTGGTTTACCAGGCCTAATGCCCTGGCTTCTTCGGCCGAAACCCGGTCGGCGGTCATCATCAGTTCGAGGGCCTTGCCTTTGCCCACGAGTTGGGTAAGCCGCTGGGTGCCGCCGTAGCCGGGAATGAGGCCCAGGTTCACTTCGGGCTGGCCGAACTGGGCCGTTGCCACGGCCACGCGGATGTGACAAGCCATTGCCAGTTCGCAACCGCCGCCCAGCGCGAATCCATTCACGGCGGCAATCACGGGCTTGGGGCAGTTCTCGATCATGGCGAAAACTTCCTGGCCGATCTCGGAAAACTTGCGGCTGCTGACTTCGCTGAGTTCGGTAAACTCGGAGATGTCGGCACCGGCTACGAAAGCCTTTTCGCCGGCTCCCGTAATTACGGCGCCCTTGACGCTGTTGTCGTCGTACACCTGCTGGATGGCTTCGCGGATTTCTTCGATGGTGCGGTGCGTGAGGGCGTTCAGCTTGGTGGGGCGGTTAACGATAATATAGAGAATAGAGCCTTTTTTCTGCAAGCTCAGGTTTTCAAACGTTGTCATAATGCTGAAAAGAAGCGGCAAAGATAAGAGGTAAAAATGAATTCGCCGGAAGTACGAAAAATCGGAATCCCCGTATCTATGCGGCAGATTATCGTATAACGGGTATCTACCCATCGAACTGCCACTTAACCGCCACTTGACTATGACCCAGAAAACCAAGATTACCGTTGCTTACGGAGACGGCATCGGCCCGGAGATCATGGAAGCCACGCTCCGCATCCTCGACGCGGCCGGCGCCCGGATTGAGCCGGAAGTCATTGAAATCGGGGAGAAGGTATACACGCGCGGCATCGCCACCGGCGTGGAACCGTACGTGTGGGAATCGCTGCGCCGCAACCAGGTGTTCCTCAAAGGCCCCATCACCACCCCGCAGGGCGGCGGCTACAAGAGCCTCAACGTAACCACGCGTAAAACGCTGGGCCTGTACGCCAACGTGCGGCCCTGCCAGTCGTACCACCCCTTCGTGAAAACCAAACACCCCATGATGGATTTAGTCATCATCCGGGAAAACGAGGAGGACCTGTACGCCGGCATCGAATACCAGCAGACCGACGAAATGACGCAGTCGCTCAAACTCATTTCCCGCCCCGGCTGCGAGAAGATCATCCGCTACGCCTTCGAATACGCCCGGGCTTACAAACGCAAGAAGGTGACCTGTCTCACCAAAGACAACATCATGAAGATGACCGACGGGCTTTTCCACAAGGTGTACGACCAGATCGGCACCGAATACCCCGACATTGAAAAGGAGCACTGGATCATTGACATCGGTTCGGCGCTGCTGGCCGACACGCCGGAACGCTTCGGCGTGATTGTGACCGAAAACCTCTACGGTGACATCATCTCCGACATTGCCGCGCAGATTGCCGGCTCGGTCGGCATGGGCGGCTCGGCCAACGTCGGCGACCAGTGCGCCATGTTCGAGGCCATCCACGGCTCGGCGCCCTCCATTGCCGGACAAGGCATTGCCAACCCCTCGGGACTCCTCAACGGGGCCATCATGATGCTCGTACACATCAACCAGCCCGAGGTGGCCGCCAAAGTCCACAATGCCTGGCTGGCAACCATTGAGGCGGGCATCCACACCGGCGACATTTACAAGGAGGGCGTGAGCAAGCGGAAAGTAGGCACCAAAGAATTTGCCGACGCGGTGATCGAACGGCTCGGCGCGACGCCGAACCTGTTCAACACGGTAAGCTACCAGGCCGCTCCCCGCCCGATCCACTCCGACGGCGTGACCCGCGGCCCCAAAAAGAAAAAGGAACTCGTCGGCGTGGACGTATTCCTCGACTGGTGGAACGGCAGTGCGGACGATCTGGGCAAAATTGTGGAAGGCATCCGCACGGAAGGGCTGCAAATGACGGTCATCAGCAACCGCGGCGAGAAAGTGTACCCCAACGGAATGCCCGAAACGTTCCTTACCGACCACTGGCGCTGCCGGTACGTGCACCCGCAGGGCAAGACCATCTCGCACCAGGAGGTGATCGAACTGCTGGCCAAGGTCCACGCCGCCGGCCTCGACTTCATCAAAACCGAACACCTCTACACCTTCGACGGCCAGAAGGGGTATTCAACGGGACAGGGAGAGTAACAGCAGGCAATTGTTTTAAGGCCTCACCCCCGGCCCCTCTCCCAAGGAAGGGGGGCCGTAACCGAAGATTCGCGGTAAGTTCATTAGTCAGGCACTCAGGATGGATTCGGCTTCTAACCATTATCATTCAATAAAACAGTCCACGCAACGCTCCCGGTCCGGCACACCCCTCTCCTTGGGAGAGGGGCCGGGGGTGAGGCCTTAACACAGGTACCTGCTGCCGATCTCCTACTGTTTACTGCTGACTGCCTTCTTCCCCTTGTACGGGCAATGCCGGCAGCCGCTGCCGCAGCAGGAGCCGCGTTTGAGGTGGTACTGGGCGGTGAACACGAACAGGCCGTTTTCCAGGTAATAGTCGCCTTCTTCGAGGGGAGGCAAGGCAGGATGTTTTTTGATCTTTACGTTACTCATAAGGGTAGCAGGTCACAGTACCAGAAGCCGGTATCAAAGGGTGCGGGTTGGGGGGCAAAGCAATTGTCGTCGTCTTTCGGCGCGGGGAGGTAGGTGCGGAACACTTTTTCACCCAGGGCAAAGCGTACCGGCCGGCGAAAGGAGGGACCGTCGTACACGAACGAGTGGTATTCGCCGTGCTCCCCGCAGGGATCAACGCCCGGCGGCAGGTCGCGGAGGAAATCGTAGTCCAGCGGGCGGCCCGCAAACGAGGCATCCAGGTGCTTCGCGTTTACGCACACGACCACGGCCTTGAAGCCCAGTGCGATGCATTCCTCCACGAGCTGGCGGCTGTTCCGTCCCCAGAGGGGAAACACCCCCTGCATGCCCGCTTTTGCCAGTCCTTCTTCCCGGAACGCCTTTAAGTCCTCCAGGAAAATGTCGCCGAAGGCGGCGTGCGTAACCTTTTCGGCCCGCAAACCGCGCAGGGTGTCCGCCATCATCCGTTCGTACACCGGCATGGGCACCGGTTCGGGCAGCCGGAGCCAGCGGAGGGGCAACTCCAGCGCCCGGGCCTGCTCCTCCACCAGCGCCGTCCGCACTCCGTGCATCGATACCCGGTCCAACGCTTCGCTGGCGGTGGTTAGCAGTTGCACGTCAGCAAGGGCATCATTTTGCAGCAAGTAGTAGAGCGCAAGGGCCGAATCCTTGCCGCCGCTCCAGTGAAACACGGTTTTGGGCATGTGGGATGGAGATTGGGGAAAACGGTTACCAGGTGAAGGCAGCTTTCAGGTATGCGCCCCTGCCGCGGGTCTGGTAACCGTATATCTCGTAGTAACGGACGTTGAATATGTTTTCACCCCGCACGGCCAGGGAGAAATGCCGGTTGAATGCGTACCGGGCGTACAGGTCCGTGAGGAAGTAACCGGCTACGCCACGGGTATTCAACGCCCCGAACGGACCCAGTTGAGGGTCGTAATACACGTCATTCCGCGTGCCGACGGTCCGTACCAACACGCCGGCCGTACCTTTTTTCACGGGCGTGTAGGCGAGGTCGGCGCTGGCGGTGATGCGCGGACGGCGTACCAGGGCGTTGGTTTCCACCTCCCGCGTGAGAAAGGCGCCGTTGCTGAAGAGCTGAACGCTGCTGCCCCGCACTTTTTCACTGGTCAGGTCTTCCGGCCGGTACGTGAACGAGCCTTCCACCAGTCCCAGGTTGCCATTCAGCGTTACCTTGTTGAACAGGTTGCTTTGCAGGCTCAGTTCGATGCCGCGGTTGCCTTGCCTGGCCACGTTGATGGGCACGTCTCCCAGGTAGTCGGAGAAGGTGAGTTGGTCTGCGGGCTTGGCGGGGTTCCACAGGTACACGTATTCCACGGCGTTGTTCACCACGGTCCAGAAGGCAGAAACCTGCAACGTCAGTCCGGAGGCAATGATGCTTTTCCAGCCGGCTTCTACCGTAGCGGACGTTTCGGGCCCTAGTTCGGGGTTGCCCCGCACCGGGTCGTACAATTGGTAGAGAGAGGGCGCATTGAACCCCGTTGCGTAGGAAGCGTACAACAGGCTATTTTCCGTCAGCTTCCAACTGGGGTTTACTTCCACGGTAACGTTGTTGCCGAACTGGTTGTGGCGGCTCAGCCGGGCACTTACGCTCAGGTTGAGGGGAGCAAGGCCCGGGGCCAGCAGGGCACCATTCAGGCCGGCCTGCCCGAAGAGGTATTTGGTGGAAGCGTGCAGCCGGATGGAATCATAATTGGTGGTGGAGGTGAATTCCCCGAAGGGACCGTTGTTGTAATAGTACGTACGGAAATCCGCTTCCTCATCGTAGTGCCCGGCCCCCAGCAACGCCTGGACGTGTTCGGTTTTGTACGCGCCCTGTACCTCGTGGGTGTAGCTCTTGCCGCGGTAGTTGCCTTCCGAATAGGTACGGTCGGAATTGCCCGCAAAGTCCACCGCCGAAGAGTCGTCCAGTACCCGGCGGCTCATTTCCGTCCAGCCCCCCACAAATGACAACTGCCACCGGGGAGAAGCCTTGAAGGAGGCGCCGTAATTGAGTAAACTGCGCTCCAGGCGCAAGGTGCTGTTGTCATCATCCTGGAAAGCTCCTTTGTCAATGTCGGCAAGCTGGTATTGGTTCTTGTACGAAACGCTGGCGTCCCAGGCCCCTTTGCGGTATCCCAGTTTTACCAGCCCGTCCGTTTTGCGGAAGTCATCCCGGTCAGTGGTTTTGAACTGCCCTTCGGGAATGGTATCGACGGTTGCGTTGAGGCCCCGGGTCCGGTTGTCCTGCAGGCCGGCGTTCACGTAAAAGCCGTTCCTGAAGGCGTAGCTGCCCAGCACGTTGGCCGTGAGCAGGCCCGCCCGCGGACCGAACGTGCCGGCCTGCACGTCGGCCGTGCCGTGGAAGCCGGGCTGCTGGTTGCGCCGGGTGATGATGTTGATTACCCCACCGATGCCCGACGTGCCGTACATGGGCCCGTGCGAACCACGAATGATCTCGACCCGCTCCACGTTCACCAGTGACAATTCGGAAAGATCCAGTGCGGAGTTGACCGAGGAGGGGTCGCTGAGGCGGACGCCGTCAATGAGGATGTTTACGTGGTTGCCGTTGGCGCCCCGCAGGAATAAAGTCTGGTTCGTGCCGGGCGTCTGACCCGTGCCCACGATGTAAATGCCCTGCGTGCGCGAGAGGAGTTCGGCCACGTTGACGTAGAGCGACTGCTCGATCTCCTGGCGCCCGATGACGGTTACACTCCTGGGGGTTTCCAATGCACTTTTTTCGGTGCGCGTCGCCGTGACGACTACTTCCCGCAGGGGGACCGTCTTCAGCGAATCCTGGCCGTAGACGGATATCCCCGAGAGGATGGCCGGGAGCAGGGCCGGCGTGCAAGCAATGCGGAAAAATTTTCTCATAGTACGTCGGTGAATCGTGTATACTATGAGCTTCTGGCAGAACCAATGGAAAAGAGGAGCAAAACACCAGGTGTTCGCCGAGTGACAGTGACCCATTCGCCATTTGCTTTTCACCCGAAAGCTCAGGAAACAATTGCGTTCGGCAGGTCTTCTGACTTACTCACCTGGATTCGCCGGTCTTCCCATCCCGGGGGACAGTGACGCGTGGTGGCGGAAGGTTAAAATGAGCTTACAGCAGCGGGGACTGTTCAGGAATTACACCTGATTCCCTTTTAATTCCGGACCACTAAAGCAATCCGGAAACCAAATGCCCTGCAAAGTAGCGCAAATTCCCGGGGTTTACCAAATGGGAGGGAGGATGCGGGGCCGGTATTCAGAGGCTGTATACTTTGCGGGGGAAGCAATACGCGTTACAAGGGTCATTGTAAGGGTTTACACTGGCGGTTGCAACGCGGGAATGGTGCCTTGCATAAGTATGCAGGCATGATTGCTGATGGGAATAGACCCTTGTAAAAGGATGCAACGAGGGAAAACGGCGAGAATGGAACGTTGTAAAAGGATGCAACGGGGGAAAACGGCGGGATTAGTCCATTGCATACTTTGCAGGCGATGCAATGCAGTCGGGAATGGGTGCTTGTAAAGGTGTACAAGGCAGGAATACGAACATCTACCTTTTCAATTTCTCTGCCATTCGCTGAACGTACTCAACTGAAACCCCAGTGAGTTCAGCAACCTTTTCAGTAGTCAGCGTACCGTCTTGAAGCAGTTGAATAATATCGATAGTCTTTTCCTGCATTTCCTGCTGTCCTTGCTCCACCCCTTGCTGGTAGAGATAGTCTTTGGTAATGTCATACAAGAGTCCCATATCAGTAACCTGTTTTTGTGTTTCCTTAGTTAAGTTACGCAATCGGGCCAAAATCGATAGCTGCCGGATGTATTTTCGCAGGGTGATTTCCTCCCCGCTGATTGCTTTGAGCTTGCCCAGGATGCCCTTCAGTACTTCGGCCGGCTTCTTCCCCTTGAAATTACTGAGTACGGCCAGAATGATCTCTTCCGGCACGTCCGAAGACAACAGGGTCTGGTAGTCGTAGTCGCGCAGGCTTTGCAAGGTGAAGCCGGTAAATACTTCTTCCGGGGCGAGTTGCGCTTGCATCTTCGAAGGCTTCTGCCCGAGGTAGACCACGAACTGCCTGACGGGAAGCTGGTACTTGCGGCGCAAGAGTCCGTAAGAGAGTGGGTTGCCGGAAAGTTACTTCTTGGCCGTGTACATCACCCGCCACACCTTGCCCTTCACCGAATCAGTAATGTACACCGAGCCGTCCGGTCCCTGCGCCAGCCCTACCGGCCGGGCCTTGGCGTCGGCGGGACTCGTGATCTCGGTGCCGCCGGCAAAACCTTCCGCGAACACCTCGTACTTGCCAGCCGGACGGCCGTCTTTGCCAAACGGCACGAACGCCACGAAGTAGCCGCGCTGCTGGAGCGGAGCCCGGTTCCAGGAGCCGTGGAACGCCACGAAAGCCCCGTTCTTGTAGCGGGCCGGGAACTGGTTGCCGGTGTAGAAGAGCAGGTCGTTGGGCGCCCAGTGGCCCGGGAACGCCATGATGGGTTGTTCTTTGTTGTCGCAGCGTTCGGTCTTGCGGCCGTCGCCGCCGTACTCGGGGTTAAGGAGTTTCTTGTTCTGGTACCAGTCGTAGTAACAGTAGGGCCAGCCGAAGTCGGCGCCCTTGCGGACGAGCAGAAACTCTTCGGCGGGCAGTTCGGCGCTTTGCTCGTCGTCGTACAACGTGGGAAACAACTGGCTGAGCATGTCGCGGCCGTGCTGGAGGGCGTAGAGTTGGTTGCTGGCGCTGTTCCACGCCAGGGCCACCGCGTTGCGGATGCCGGTGGCGTACCGCACCCCGTCGCCCTGTTCCTGGTTGGTTTTGTTGGCGTCAAACTGCCAGATGCCGCCGTGGTTCTCCAGGATCGGGCAGGGGTCCAAGGCGGGGCTTCCCTGCACGCGGTCCTTTTCCTGGCAGGCGTTGGACGGGGCACCCACGTTCACGTAAATGGAACCCTTGCCGTCGAGGGCCAGCGACTTGGCCGCGTGGCTCCGTTGCCTGGGCAGCACGGCAACCGTTTCGGGGGCATCGGGGTTGGCTACGGCGTTGCCGTTCATGTTGTAACGGAACACGGCCGAGTCGGAGGAGGCGTAGAGGTAGCCGTTGCCGAAGACAATGCCCGTGCCGCCGTAGTTGCCGAAGCCCGTCACCTGGTCGGCCTTGCCGTTCCCGTCCGTGTCTTTGAGCACGTAGATGCCCTTGCCGTTCTTGAGGCGGCCCAGCTTCACGTACACGTCGCCGTTGCCGTGCACGGCCACGTGGCGGGCGTTGCCCAGGGAATCCACCACCGTAACGGCGCCGAAGCCCGCCGGCAGGGTGATGCCGCCGTTGTCGGCATCGGGAGCGGGCAGGGGCAAGGCCGGTTCGGTCCGGACCGAATGGAAAGCAGCCAGCAGTACGGAGACGGCGGCGAGTACGCCGGCGGGCACCCGGGTTTTGCGCAGGAAGGCAAAGCGGTTACGCAGGTTGTTCATGGTTGGGCAAACGTTTTTTTTAGCCCCTCACCAGGCGGATGATCGCAATTTCGGCCAGCAGGAAAAACAGGGCGGCAACCAGGCAGTACTTCCAGAGGCTGCGGCCCCCGGTATCGGCCCGGAACTCCTTCACGAAATCTCCTTCTTCCACCGAGTCGTACACCTTCACGTTCTTCTGCGTGGAAAAAATCTGCCGCAACTGTTCGGGCGAATACGACGCCAACTGCGACTCTTTGCGGTCGTAGTTGAAGGCCAGCAGCTTCTGCGTAGTGCCGTTGAGGGCAAGTTCGTAGTAGCCCGCTTCGGCCAGCGACTTGGTGGCCGTCTGGGGGTTTTCGGGCAAATCGAAGATGAGCCGGTTGCCGTTGAGGCGTTGCGCCGGGATCACCTCAAATTCGTCTTTTTTGAGCTTGTACACGGGTTCGTTGCCGGCCGCGTTCACCTCCACGGCAATGCTCGACTCCTGGAAGGAATAGGCCAGCCGCTCCTGCGCCTTGCTCAGGGCCGCAATTTTGTACATGACCGGCACGAACACGGCGTGGCGCGGGAAACTGGTGTATTCCAGGTCGAGGGGCGAGGCGCAGACGTACACCTTGCCGCGTCCCGTCTCGAACCGGCTCAGGAAGGGCTGGCCGTTGCGGAATTGCAACAGCGGACCGCTGCGGCCCGCCCACTGGATCACCGGCCGGGCCGTGGGCATCGACAGTACGCCCTTCTGGGTGCTGTTCTCGAACATGCCCTCGAAGAACGGGTTTTTGGTGTCGGGCGGGGCCAGCGTACTGGCGGGGGTAGCTTGCGTCGGGGCCGGTGCCGGGTTGGCAACCATGCTGATGGACATGCCGGGCGAGGCTTTCTGCACGCCGCGGATGCCGAAGTTGTTGAGCAGGCGGGCGTAGCTGTCCACGTCGGCGTTGGCCGAAGGGAACACCATTACACTGCCGCCCTTGCGCACGAAGTCGTTGAGCTGGGCCGCCACCGACCCGTCGATGCTGTTGAGGCCGTCGAGCACCACCAGGTCGGCGGCGTTGGACTGCGAAAGGTCGGTGTTGAGGGCGCTCAGGGTCCGCAGGTTGAATACGGTTTCGTTGCTGTACACCCCCGTTACGAACGGTTCGGCGCTGCCGCCTTTCAGGTGCACGATGTTGACCACCGGCGCCGCGTTGATCACGAAGTAGTATTCGTTGTCGAACGTTACGGGGTACTCTTCGAAGGAGAGGCGGCATTTTTTCAGGCCCCGGTCATTGACGATAAAGCTGAACTCGGTGGCGCCGGAGCCCGCCGCTTCCAGGCTTACCGACGAAGAAGAAACCTGCTTGTCGTCGATGAAAAGCTTGATGGGCAGGTTCTCGATCCGTTCCTTGCCCGTATTGACCAGCCGCACGTTGAGTTGGTTGGTTTCCCGTTCCTTGACGAAGGGCGTGGCGAGCCACACCGAATCCACGAACACGTTGGACACTTCTTCGGCCTGCACGGGCACCAGGTAGACCTGGCTCAGCGTATCCGTTTTGAGTTTTTCGAGTTCGCCGGCCGTGCTGCGCTGGAAGTCCGAAATCCAGAACATTTGGTTGCCCGGCGACCGGGAGAGGCGTTCGAGCAGGCTCTGCTGGCGGCGGTACACGGCGCCCAGCGGCCGGTAGGTGTCCGAAAAGTCAATTTCCGTCAGGCGGTCTTTCAGTTTGTCGCGGCTCACCACTTGCTGGTCGCGGCTCTCGAAGTCGTTGGTGAGCAGGTGGTAGGAGGGAGCGTTGGGCAGGCTGCCCAGCAGTTCGTCGGCCTGGTTGGTGGCAATGTCGAGGTAGCGGCGCTTGCCCGACTCGTTCTGCATGCTCAGCGAGTTGTCGATGTAGAGGCTGGTGATGCCCTGGCCGGTGGTGTTGGGCGCCGTGGCGTTGCGGCCCGCCAGGAAGGGTTGGGCGAAAGCCAGCACCAGGAACGTGATGAACAGCACCCGCGCCGCCAGGATGAGCAGGTGTTTGAGCCGCCGGAAGCTGTTGGTCGTGGTCTTTACCTCTTTGAGGAAGGCCACGTTGGTAAAGTATACCTTGCGGGTACGGCGAAAGTTGAACAGGTGTATGGCAACCGGGATGGCAATGGCGGCCAGCCCGAACAGGAACGACGGATACAGAAAACTCATCAGCCAAAGATAAAGAAACCCGAAAGATAAAGGCCGGTGGAACTGCCGGTTAAAAGGCGCCGCGCCGACTCGTCTGGTTGTAACATACAAAACGAAGCCGGCCCCCCAAACCTTGCGCAGGATGAACGGTATTATCCGGGTATACGCAGCGAGGGTCGCGTTAGTTGAAACGGATGCGGGGGTCGAGCACGGCGTAGAGAACGTCGACCACGATGTTGATGAGGATGAAAATGAGGGCCACCAGCAGGGTGGTACCCATCACCACGGGAAAGTCCAGCGTTTCGACGGCGTGGATCGTTTCCCAGCCCAGGCCCTTCCAGTTGAAAATGTACTCCACGAAGAAGGCGCCGCCCAGCAGGGACGCCAGCCAGCCCGATACGGCCGTAATCACGGGATTAAGGGCATTCTTGAGGGCGTGCTTGATGATGACCCGCCAGAAGCGGAGCCCCTTGGCCTTGGCCGTGCGGATGTAGTCCTGCGACAGCACGTCGAGCATGGCGCTGCGCGTGAGCTGGGTAATGATGGCCAGCGGCCGGATGCCCAGCGTGAAGGCCGGGAGAATGATGTTTTGCAGGGCCAGTTGGCGGCCGTACACCGGGTCGGTCACGAACAGCGAGCCGGTCATGTTGAGCCCGGTGTATTCCGACAGGTAGTAGCCGAAGAGCATCGAGATGAGGATGGCCGTCACGAACGACGGGGCCGAAACGCCCACCACCGACAGGCTGACCAGGGTATGGTCCCAGAAGGTGTTCTGCCGGAGGGCGGCCACCATGCCGAAGGCAATGCCCAGCACGGTGGCAAAGAGCATGGCCGCCAGGGCCAGTACCAGCGTGCCCGGCAGGTTTTCGAGGATGATCTCGTCCACCCGCTTGTTGGTCTGGAAGGAGCGGCGGAGGTACGGCGACTTGAGCGTAAGCACGCGGCTGCCGGTCGAAAACAGCTTCAGGTAGTCGTAGCGGGCCTCGTTTTCGGGCGTGTCTTCGTAGAGGGCCAGCGGCGAGAGGTCCTTCAGGTACTGCACCAGTTGCGCCGGCAGCGGCTGGTCGAGGCCGAAGTCGCGGGCAATGGCCGCCCGGGCGGTAGCGTCGGTGCGTTGGCCGGCCATCATGGCTACGGGGTCGCCGGGCAGCGCCTGGAACAGCAGGAACACCACCACCACCACGCCCAGCAGTACCAGCAGGCCGTACACCAGACGACGAACGACGAATTTGACCATAAGCTTTCCGGGGACGAAAAAACCGCAGAACCGGAAGTACTGCGGTGAAGAATTTCCCCGAAAATTAGGACCAAGTAACCACAAAAAGCGCAGCGGAGTGGCCGTAAACCTTACAGTGGGTGTTTTAGCACGGTTTCGGCGGCGGGCAGGGCAACGGCGGGCCACTTGTCGAGCACGGTGCCGTCCTTGAGCAGCAGGGCGCCGGGATTGGTGCGGACCATGGTTTTAAGCACGGTGGCGTCGGTGAAGTAGTACGGCGCCGACCACTGGAACTCGTGGCGGAAGGCTTCGAAGGTAGCTTCGTCGGAGGCCGTGAGGAAGAGGGGCGTTACGTTTTTGCCTTCCAATCCTTTCACCAGGGCGCCGATGTCGGCCAGGCCCGCCCGGTTGCTCTTTTTCACGTCGGCAATGACGATGAGGAGCTTGTTGCCTTTAAAGATGTCCTGCGTAATGTCCTGTCCCTCGGCCGTGTGGACGGCAAAGTCGGTGATCTTGGGCTTGACGCCTTTTTTCACGATGCGGGGCTCGGAAGTAGCGGCAATCTGCCAGTTGTCATCCTTCCAGATGCCCGAGTCGATGTATACTTTGTCGGAAATCTCCTTTTGCTCACCCGTTTTGGCGTGCTTCATCGTGTATAAGGTTTCGTACACGTCGGGGGTGGCACCGGGGGGCAGCTTCATGTTTTCGGGAATGCTGGCGCCTTTTTTATAGGGCAGGAAGTCAATGACGGGCAGGTAGAAAATGGCGTACACGGCCACGGCCACCGAGGCCAGCACCGAGCCCCATACCCCCACGGCCTTGGACCGCGAAGGGGTTTCGGACCCCAGGCGGTTGCGCTGCGCGAAAAGCCACAGAATGAGCCCCAGCAGCAGGATGTCCTTGCTGAACGACTGCCAGGGCGTCAGCTTGATGGCGTCGCCGAAGCAGCCGCAGTCGGTCACCTTGTTGAACCAGGCCGAGTAGAAGGTGAGGAAGGTAAAAAACACGATCAGCCCCAGCAGCACCCACAGCGTGGCGCGCAGCCGGTACTGCACCAGCAGGGCCACGCCCAGCACCACCTCGGCCACGCAGAGCACCACGGCCAGCCCCAGGGCCAGCGGAATCAGGGCGTGGAACAGGCCGGCCAGCCCCGGCAGGTCGGCGGCGAACACCTCGAAGTACTCGGTCAGCTTGATCTGCGTGCCCACCGGGTCGTTGAGCTTGATGAGGCCCGAAAAAATGAACAGCACGGCCACGAACAGGCGCACGGCGTGGGTTGCAGCCGAAGTGCCGACGCTTTTAGGCTGCTTTTTGGTGATGGTTTTCATAAGGATGGCAAGAGAATACAAAAATACGCACTTCCGGGTTAGAATCGTTGCCCCAGTACCTTCATGGCGGCATTGTGACCGGGAATTCCGCTGACGGCCCCGCCGCGTCTGGCGCCGGAGCCGCACAGGTACACCCGGTCCACGTCCGTCTCTACGCCCCAACTGCCGGCCTGGTCGCCGGTTTCGGCAAAAAACCAACTGAGGGCATTGTGGAAGATGTTGCCCCGCGGCAGGTTCAGTTCGCGGGCAATGTCCACGGGGCTCTTGGCTTCCAGGCACGGGTTGCCGTCCGCATCCGTCGCCAGGCAGTCTTCGAGCGGCTCGGCCAGGTAACCGTTGAGCCCGGCCAGGTACCGGGCCAGGGCTTCTTTTTTAACCCCCTCGGGGTCTTTTTCGAACAGGAAGTAGGGCACGTCGAGGCCGAACAGGGTCAGCGTGTGGTAGCCTTCCGCCGCCAGGGCGGGGGAGAGGATGGAAGGGTCGGTGAGGGTGTGGCAGTAAAGTTCGAAGGGCAACTTCTGAGGCAGCTTGCCGGCCCGGGCCTGCCCGTAGGACGCCGACAGTTGCGCGTAGCCCTCATCCACGTGAAAGGTGCCGGCAAACGCATCTTCGGGACGCACCGATGCATCGCGCAGCCGGGGCAGTTTCTTAAGCAGCATGTTGATCTTGAACACGGAACCTTCGTCGTCGGCGGTGAAGGCGGGAGGGCGGCCCAGCCAACCATCGAGGACGGCGGGGGCCGCGTTTACCAGCACGTACCGGGCCTTTACGTCCCGCCACTGGCCGTCTTCCTGGTAGGTTACCGTGTGGCTTTCGCGGCCCGGGTGGAGGTGCCCCACGGCCGCGCCGGTACGGATGGTGACGCCGTTTTCCCGGCAAACCCGTTCCAGTTCGCCCACCAACGCCCCCATGCCGCCGGTCGGTACGCGCCACTCGCCGGTGCCGTTGCCCAGGATGTGGTAGAGGAACGTGCGGTTTTGCAGGAGGCTGTCGTGGTGGGCGTGCGTAAAGGCGCCGATCTTGGCGTCGGTAAACACCACTCCGCGCAGCAGGTCGTCTGCCAGTTCCCGTTCGATGAGCCGGCCCAGCGGTTCTTCCACCAGCGCATTCCAGACGTATTGCTCCCCGGGCGTTACGAACCGGCCCCGCAGCTCGGCTTTGGGGCGCAGGGGTTGCAGCAGGGTGGGCCACACTTTTTCGGCAAACAGGGTTTGCCGGCCCAGGAACTGCCGGTAGCGGCCGTACTCGGTGGTGTTGCCCGCCAGTTGATGAAAGGAAGCTTTGGTCGCGGACATTGCCAGGTTGCCGATGAGTAAACCGCCATCGCGGCCGGCCTGCCGGTAGGGCGTGTAGGAAGCCACCCGGCGGCGTTTGGCCTGGAGGTTAACGCCCAAATCACCCAGGATTTTGGGCGGCAGGAGGCTGACCAGGTAGGCGTAACGGGACAGCCGGGCCGGGTAGCCGGGGAATACGGGTTCGGAAACGGTGGCGCCGCCCACCGCGGGGTTGCGTTCGAGCAGGAGCACTTTTTTGCCGGCCCGGCCCAGGTAGGCGGCGGCAACGAGGCCGTTGTGACCACCACCTGCTACCACGATGTCGTACGATTGGGTAAATTTGGACTCCACAAGCATGCGTTAAGCAAAGGTTAAACTTACAAGACCCAATCCGTATTTCCCATGTGGTTCCGCCAGAAAATACAGGCGCGGGGCTTATTTGCAGTGTATATGAAGAATTACGCATTCACCACGCTCTCGGTAATCATTCCCGCTTACAACGAAGGCAGAACGGTTCACCTGATCCTGGACAAGGTCAGGCAGGTGGAACTCCGGGGGGACATCCGGAAAGAAGTAATTATCGTGAACGATTGTTCCAAGGACGATACGGAAGCGGCGATTCTGCGCTACCAGGCCAACCACCCGGATTTCAACCTCCATTATTACAAACACGAGGTCAACAAGGGGAAGGGGGCGGCCCTGCACACGGGCATCGGCCGGGCCACCGGGCAGTACCTGGTGATCCAGGATGCCGACCTGGAGTATAACCCCGTAGAGTACAACCTGCTGCTGCAACCCGTGCTGGACGGTTTTGCCGACGTGGTGTACGGGTCGCGCTTCATGGGGGGGCGGCCGCACCGGGTCCTGTTCTTCTGGCACACCATCGGCAATAAATTCCTCACCTTCCTGTCCAATATGTGCACCAACCTGAACCTGACGGACATGGAAACCTGCTACAAGCTTTTCCATACGGCTACCCTGCAAGCATTGCCCCTGCGCGAGAAACGGTTCGGCTTCGAGCCGGAAGTCACCGCCAAAATTGCCCGGGTGCCCAACATCCGCATCTACGAGGTAGGCATCTCGTACTACGGCCGTACGTACGCCGAAGGCAAGAAAATCAACTGGAAGGACGGATTCCGGGCGATTTACTGCATTGCCAAATACGGCTTTCTCCGCATCCGCTAGCCGGAGGGCCCAACAAAGCCCGTTTCGCCCGGTTTTTCTCCAAATGCCGGCAGACCTCACGCGGGTGGTGGCGGGGGCGAAAGTTCTTTTTCCGGCACGGGGCCGGCGACGAATATTGCGGGGTTTTTTAGAACAATTTACTTTTTATGGAGAACACCTATTTCAAGACGCCGTACCTGCTGTTGCAGTACAATGAACAGGAAAAATACGCTGCCGCCAACTGGCAACACTTCCCGCTGAGCGAAGAATTCCGGGCGGGAATGGATCAGCTCATCCGGGTGATGGATGAGAAAAAGATTGGTAAAGTGCTGACCGACACGCGGAAGATGGGCCCCATTTCACCCGACGACCAGGACTGGAGCATCAACGACTGGCTGCCGCGGGCTTTCAAGGCCGGGTACCGCCGCATCGCCATTGTGATTTCGGAAGACATCTTCAACCAGATGTCGGTGGAAGACATCATGAGCCGGGTGGAAGGCGTTGATTTCGTAACCAAATACTTCCCGAACCTGGAAGAAGGCCGCAAGTGGCTGGCTACCCAGTAGCCGGGAAGGCAAGCAAAATCAAGTAAAGAGAACGCCGGGCCTCCGGGAGTTGACTTGTCCGCCAGGGCCAACTTCCGGAGGTCCGGCGTTTTGTGCGTTTTTAACTATTTTAGTAGGAAATAATGGGGAAAAAGATTCACCACGGAGACACGGAGTTACACGGAAAATAGGAGACGGGAGGAGGATAGGGTTTAAACCCTATCCCCTGCTCCGATCTCCGGTTTCTTTTTATTTCTCCGTAAAATTCCGTGCTCTCCGTGGTAAACCCTTTTTCCCTGACGAAAGCCCGATTGCAGATTCATATAAACGTTAACGTCTCCCTGCTTTCCCGCCCGGTCCCGGGCCCGGTACATGGTATGAAAAAACTTTTACCCTTTTTCTGTTTACTGCTGCTGATTTTCGGGTGTTGCTTCTCCTCGGCGGCCCAGTCGCTGACCCAGACCGTACGCGGCCGGATCGTGGACAAGGAAACCCAGACGCCGCTGCCCGGGGCCACCGTGCGGCTGCTGGGCGACTCGGCGGGGACCACCGGCACGGCCACCGACGCCGACGGCTACTACCGCCTCGACAAGGTAAACGTGGGCCGCCAGTCGCTGCGCTTCAGCTACATCGGCTACCAGCACGCCGACCTTGCCAACGTGGTGGTGACCTCGGGCAAAGAAGTGATCCTGAACGTGCAACTGGAAGCGTCGGCGCAAATGATGAACGAAGTGGTGGTAACGGCTACCAACAAGGCCGAAGCCAGCAACGAAATGGCGACTGTCAGTGCCCGCACGTTTTCGGTGGACGAAACCAAGCGGTACCCCGGCAGCCGCGACGACCCCGCCCGGATGGCCTCCAACTTCGCCGGCGTGCAGGGCTCCAACGATTCGCGCAACGACATTGTGATCCGGGGCAACTCGCCGGCCGGCCTGCTCTACCGGATCGAAGGCGTGAACATTCCCAATCCCAACCATTTTGCCATTGCGGGCACCACCGGCGGCCCCGTGTCGGTGATCAACAACAAGACCCTGGCCAGTTCCGACTTCTTCACCGGCGCCTTCCCGGCCGAGTACGGCAACGCCCTGGCCGGCGTGTTTGACCTTAATTTCCGGGCGGGCAACAACGAACAACACGAGTTTACGGGGCAGTTCGGCATCCTGGGCACCGAACTGGCCGCCGAAGGACCCATCAGCCGCAAGGCCAAATCGTCGTACCTGTTCGCCTACCGGTACTCGACGCTGTCGCTGTTCCAGGCGTTCAACTTCAAGATCGGCACCTCGGCCGTGCCCAACTACCAGGACCTTTCCTTCAAACTCAACTTTCCCACCCGCAAGGCCGGCACCTTTTCGGTGTTCGGCATCGGCGGGGGCAGCCGCATCGACATCATGGTGAGCAAGGACAAGAACCTGCTCGAAAACATCTACGGGGAAAAGGACCGCGACCAGTACTTCCGGTCGCGCATGGGCGTGGTGGGCGTGAACCACGTACTGCCCCTCAACCCCAACACCTTCGTGCGCACCACCTTGTCGGCCTCCCATTCCCGGTCCTGGGCCGAGCACGACTACATCCGGTTCGGCCCCGACTTCGAGGTGCTCAGCCTGTTTCCCATCCTGGGCTACACCTTCCAGGAAAACCGCCTGTCGCTCACTTCTTCCCTCACTCGCAAGTTCGGCCCGCGGCACACGCTGAAGACCGGGTTTTTCGTGGACCAGTTCCGCTTCAACTTCCGCGACAGCGTGGCCCGGTTCACCCCTGACTTCCAGGTAGAACGGTTCTTGAACCGCTGGGAATACCGGGGCAACGCCTACCTGGTGCAGCCCTACGCCCAGTGGAAGTACAAGCCCACCGATGCCCTGACCTTTACGGCCGGCCTCAACGGGCTCCTGTTTACGCTCAATCCCAACAGCCGGGCCCTGGAGCCGCGCCTGGGCGTGAGCTGGCGGTTCCGGCCGGGGCAGTCGCTCAACTTCGGCTACGGCCTCCACCACCAGGTGCAACCCACCTACACGTACTTCTACCACCTGCCCGACACGAAGCAGCCGCATAACCTGGGCATGGGCTTTACCCGCAGCAACCACCTGGTGCTGGGCTACGACTACGCCATCAGCCCCACGGTGCGCATCAAGGCCGAAACGTACTACCAGCACATCGACAAGGTGCCCGTGACCCGCTACCCGTCGTCATTTTCCCTGCTTAACCAGGGCAGCGCCTTCGAACGCTTTTTCCCCGACAGTACCCTCGTGAACACGGGCACCGGCACCAACTACGGCGTGGAGTTCACCCTCGAAAAGTTTTTCAGCCGGCACTACTTCCTGCTGCTGACCGGTTCGCTCTACGACTCCAGGTACGAGGGCAGCGACGGGGTGCGGCGCAACACCGACTTCAACGGCAACTTTGCCACCAACCTGCTGAGCGGCGCCGAGTACGCGGTGGGCCGTAAGAAACTAACCACGCTGCTGCTCGGGGGCAAACTCACCTGGGCCGGCGGCCGGCGGTACGGCCCGGTAGACCCGGTGGCTTCCCGGAACCCCAACGTGCTGGACGTGGTCTACCTCGACAGCCAGCGCAACTCCCTGCAATTCCGCAACTACTTCCGGGCCGACCTGCGGCTGGGCTTCCGGCGCAACGCCCGGCGGCTCACCCACGAGTTTGCCGTGGACCTGGTGAACGTGCTGGGCATCAAGAACGTGCTTTCCCTCACCTACGCTCCCAACCCCCAGCGGCCCGAAGAAGATCCCATCCGCGAAGAGTACCAACTGGGCTTCCTGCCGCTGTTCTACTACAAGATCGACTTTTGAGCGGAGGGCAGGGGGCGGAGGGCAAAGGGCAAAGCGCGGCGTCATGCCACGCGCAATGCCCTCTGCTCCCTGCCCTTTGCCCCCTGCCTATAAAACCTTACCTTGCCCGTTATGCAGCGTTACGATTACATCATGGCCGGGGCGGGGGCGGCCGGCCTGAGCCTGGCGTACCACCTGGCCGGCACGTCCCTCCGCGACAAGGCCATCCTGCTGATCGACAAGGCGCCCAAGACGGACAACGACCGTACCTGGTGCTTCTGGGAACGGGGCGACGGGCCCTTCGAGGCCGTGGTGTGCCGGCAGTGGCAGGACGTATACTTCTACGGCGCGGGCTACGAGGCCCTGATGGACCTGGACGGCTACCGCTACAAAATGATCCGGGCCAGTGACTTCTACGGGTTCGTGCACCGGGCACTGGAAGGACTGCCGAACGTGCACTGGGTGTACGGCGACATTGCGGAGGTGCGCGACGAACCGGACGGCGCTGCCGTGGTGGTGGACGGCACAACGTACGCCGGCAACTGGCTCTTCGACAGCCGGTTCGGGTTGTCGTCGCTGGCGCGGCAGCCGGGCCGGCACTACCTGTTGCAGCACTTCAAGGGCTGGGAGGTGGAGGCCGACCACTCCGTGTTCGACCCCGACAAAGCCACGCTGATGGACTTCCGCATCGAGCAGCACGGGGAGACGCGGTTTTTCTACGTGCTGCCCTTCGACGAACGGCGGGCCCTGGTGGAGTTCACCGTTTTTTCGGCGGAACTGCTGACCGACGACTACTACGAGGAGGAGGTGGCCCGCTACCTGCGTGATTTTCTGCAACTGACTTCGTACCGGGTGCTGCACAAGGAGTTCGGCGTCATTCCCATGACCGACCACCCTTTCCCGGTGCAGCAGGGCAAGCACGTGATCCTGACGGGTACGGCCGGCGGGCAAACCAAAGCTTCCACCGGGTACACGTTCCGGCGCATTCAGCAGCATTCGAAGGCCCTGGCCGACGCCCTGGTTACGACGGGCCGGCCGCACGCCACGGGGGGCCTCAAGGGACAATTTGCCCTCTACGACAGCATGCTGCTTAACGTAATGGCCCGCAACCGGTATCCCATCAAAGAAATATTTACGCTGCTGTTTCAAAAAAATCCGCCGGCCCGCATCCTCAAATTCCTCGACGAAGACACTTCCTTCACCGAAGACTTGCAAATCATGTCCACCACCCCGTACGCGCCGTTTCTGGCCGCCCTGTGGGACGTGGTGCGGCAGCGGGTACTGGCGTAAGGGCGGCACCCGGCGCCGGGCAACGACATTAATTCTAAGAAGCTGTTTTAAAACCGGAAGGGGGGTAAAAAAGGAAGTACTCAAAGTGGATAAGTTTGTAGCGCGAACAAACAGACAAATCCCCAATGAGTACTACTCAAAAGAACCCAAAAAGGAGGAAATATCCAAGCGACATCAGCGAGAATGGCTGGCAGAAGTTGAAACCGCATCTGCCTGAGTCAAAGTCGGGCCCAGGCAAGGCAGGTCGCCAAAGCGTAGCATTAAGAGGAGTCATCAACGGGATCATGTATGTAGTCAAAACGGGTTGTAGCTGGCGAAGTATGCCCCATGACTTGCCCCACTGGTCGACTGTATACGGCTACTTCAATAAGTGGAGTAAAAGCGGTTTATGGCAAATGATTCATGTGTTGTTAGTCAAGAAAGTGCGCCGGCAGATGAAAAGAGCGCCTCTCCCAAGCGCTGCTTGTCTGGATTCCCAAAGTGTGAAGACGACTGCTTGCGGGGGAGAGCACCGCGGTTTTGATGCCGGTAAGCGCATTAAGGGCAGAAAACGTTTTATTCTCACTGACTCGCAAGGGCTACTGCTAGCTGTTTGGATTTGCGCCGCCAGTATATCCGAAAAGAAGGGCGCCATGCAACTACTGCGTTATATCAAGTACAACCTGCATCTAAGCCAACTCTGTGAGCAGATTAAGTTAGTATGGGTAGACGGAGGCTACCGGGGAGATGACTTGCTCAAGTACGTCAAAAAGTTATGGAACTGGACTTGGCAGGTCGTCTTGCGAAACGATGAGCAGAAGGGCTTTGTGCTACTGCCCCGAAGATGGGTCGTTGAACGCACTTTCGCTTGGCTGCTTAACGCTAGACGCTTGAACAAAGACTACGAAAAGAACCGAAGAAATAGCCAGTCGATGGTTTACCTGGCTATGATTCCGATTTTACTAAACCGCCTCAACTAAATTTAAAACAGCTTCTAACGAATACAGGCGGTTAGCAATGATTTCCGCACCCGGTGCGGGATAAATGCCCCAAATACCGTGGTATAATTGGCTTAACTTCCTTAATTTTGGCGCCTGATTCAAAACCTCTAACCAACGCATTCGTTTACAGATGCCTTATTTATTCACCTCAGAATCCGTTTCCGAAGGGCACCCTGATAAAGTGGCCGACCAGATTTCCGATGCGATCCTGGATGCCATGCTCACCCAGGACCCCAACTCCCGGGTAGCCTGCGAAACCCTGGTGACCACCGGCCTGGTGGTAGTAGCCGGCGAAATCACCACCAAGGCGTACGTGGATGTACAGAAGGTAGTGCGCAAAACCATCGAGAAGATCGGTTATACCAAAGCTGAATACCAGTTCGAAGCCCAGTCCTGCGGCATTGTAAACGCAATTCACGCCCAGTCGCCTGACATTGCCCGCGGCGTGGATGAGGGAGAAAACAAGGAGCAGGGCGCCGGCGACCAGGGCATGATGTTCGGGTACGCCAACCGCGAAACCAAGGAATACATGCCGATGGCCCTGGCCCTGTCGCACCGCATCGTGAAGGAACTGGCCCGCATCCGCAAGGAGCAGCCCGACCTGATTCCCTACCTGCGCCCCGACACCAAATCGCAGGTGACCATCGAATACGACGACAACCACAAGCCCTTGCGCATTGACGCCATTGTGGTTTCTACCCAGCACGACGATTTCGTGCAGCCGAAAGACAGCTCGGATGCGGCCAAGGCTGCCGCCGAAAAGCAGATGCTGGAGCAGATCAAGAAAGACATCATCGAGAAAGTCCTCAAGAATGCCAACATCATTCCGCAGGACTTGCTCAAGGATACCACCAAGTATTTCATCAACCCCACCGGCAAGTTCGTGATCGGCGGTCCGCACGGCGACTCCGGCCTGACGGGTCGTAAGATCATCGTGGATACCTACGGCGGACGCGGCGCCCACGGGGGCGGTGCCTTCTCCGGCAAAGACCCTTCCAAGGTAGACCGCAGCGCCGCCTACGCAGCCCGGCACATTGCCAAGAACCTGGTGGCCGCCGGCGTGGCCGACGAAGCCCTGGTGCAGGTTTCCTACGCCATTGGGGTTGCCAAGCCCGTTTCCCTCACCGTCAACACGTACGGCACGGCCAAGGTGAAGCTTTCCGACGGCGACATTGCCAAGCGGGTGACGGAACTTTTCGACATGCGCCCCAAGGCCATCGTGGAGCGGTTCGGCCTCAAACTGCCCATCTTCTCCGAAACGGCTGCTTACGGCCACGTGGGCCGCGAGTCGTTTACCAAGGAAGTAAAGCTGGAATACGTGGAAATCAAGGAGAACGCCCAGGGCCGCGAGGAAATCCGCAGAACGCAGGTGAAGCCGGTAGAATTCTTTACCTGGGAAAAACTCGATTACGTAGATCAGGTGAAGTCCGCCTTTGGTTTATAATTTTCAGTTCTGACGTTTTAAAAGCCTTAGCCTTACAAGCTGGGGCTTTTTTTTTGAATTGGTTTTTTAGCAAATAAATCGGGGCCGCCGCGTCAGCCCGATGAACAAGTTGCTTTACTTGGGGTTAATAGTCCGTAAACTGCACCCATGCCGCAAAAAGTACTCATTACCGGCGGAACCGGCCTGATCGGCTCCCGGCTCACCGAAATGCTCCTGGAAAAAGGTTACGAGGTGGCCTACCTCAGCCGCCGCAAATCGGAGGGGACGCGGGTGAAGGCGTACCAGTGGGACCTGGAGAAGGGCTACGTGGCCGAGGAAGCCATTCGGGGGGCTGATTGCATCATTCACCTGGCCGGGGCCGGCGTGGCCGATGAACGCTGGACGGCCCGCCGCAAAAGGGAAATCCTCGAAAGCCGCACCCAATCGAGCCGGTTGCTGTACGAAGGGCTGCAACGCGTGCCCAACCGGGTAAAAACATTTCTGTCGGCTTCGGCCATTGGTATCTACGGCGCCGACCGGGGCGAGGAACTGCTGACCGAGACTTCCTCGCCGGGCAACGACTTCCTGGCGGAAGTGACCAAAGCCTGGGAGGGCGCCGTGCAACCGGTTGCCGGGCTCGGCATCCGCACCGTGCTGCTGCGCATCGGCATCGTGCTGAGCGGCCAAGGCGGCGCCCTGGCAAAAATGGCGCAGCCCGTACGCCTCGGCGCCGGGTCGCCCCTGGGGTCGGGCAAGCAATGGGTGTCGTGGATTCACGTGGATGACCTGTGCCGGCTGTTCATGTACGCCCTCGAAAACCCGGACGTGCGGGGCCCCTACAACGCAGTGGCGCCGGAGCCCGCCACCAACGAAGCGTTGACCAGGCAAATCGCGGAAGTACTGGGCAAACCGCTTTTTATGCCCAACGTACCGGCTTTCGCCCTTAAGCTGGCCGTCGGGGAAATGGCCGCCGCCGTGCTGGGCAGCGCCAAAGTATCCAGTCAAAAAGTCGCCCAGGCCGGCTTCACCTACCAGTTTCCAACGTTGACCCCCGCCCTCCGGGATTTGCTGGAGTAGGGAGTTGATGAGTTTATGAGTTCATGAGTTTATGAGTTCATGAGTCAGGAAGCGATAAAAATGAAACGCGTACTGACTTTGAACTCATAAACTCATGAACTCATGAACTCTATACGGCAAACTCCGTCCGGTAGAGAAATTCCAGCCGCTTCTCGTTCAGGGATGCGGGCACCCACCGCATGGCCGCGTTGCGGAGGGTAGCCAGGAATTTGTTTTCCAGTTGGGCCACTTGCCCGATCTGCCGGGACGTGCGGATGATCTCACCCGTCCGGGGGAGCCGTTTCTGCTCGAACACCTTGAAGGCGGCTTCGCCGTCCGGGTATTTTTTGAGGCAATTGGCCAGCACCAGGGCGTCTTCAATGGCCTGGCAGGCGCCTTGTCCCAGGTTGGGCGTAGTGGCGTGGGCCGCGTCGCCGGTGAGCACCACGCGGCCGAACGCAAACTGCCGGAGCGGGGCCAGGTCGAGAATGTCGTTCCACAGGAGCGGGTGACGGGCCGCAGCGGCCAGTACCTGCGGGATGGGGGCGTGGTAATCTTGGAACAAGGCCTGCAACTGGGCGGCGGTGAATTGACGCATTTGTTCATTGCGGGCCGGGGCTTTTTTGCAGGCAAACAGGTAAATGCGGTTGCCCGTAAGCGGCACGATGCCAATCCGGCCGCGGTGCCCCCACGTTTCGGTGGCCCGTTCGCCGTTGAAGCCGGCCGGCCGGCCGTCGATCACGGTGCGCCAGCAGGTGTAGCCGGCGTAGCGGGGAGTGCTTTCCGGCAGCAGTTGCCGGCGGATGGTTGAATGAATGCCATCAGCGGCCACCAGGTAGTCGCCGGTGGCTTCCGTACCGTCGTCGAAACGCACCTGCACGCCCCGGGTGGTCTGGGTAAAGCCGGTGCAGCGTTTGCCCGGGTGCACCACGCCATTGCCCAGGTGGCCCAGCAATACCCGGTGCAGGTCGGCCCGGTGGATGGCAAAATTGTCGTTGCCGTACCGTTGACTCACCCGCAGGGAGTCCGTTTGCGCCAGTACGTCACCCGTTTGCGAGAGAATGCTGAAGTGGCGCAGCAACTTGCCCTGCGCCAGGATTTCGCCCTCCAGCCCCAGCGTGCGGAGCACCTGCATGGCGTTGGCGGCCAGCACGATGCCCGCCCCTACCGACCCAATCACCGGTGCGTTTTCGTAAACCCGGGCGTCAAGCCCTTGCTGCCGGAGGGCAATGGCGGTGGTAAGGCCCCCGATGCCGCCGCCGATGATGAGTACTTTGCGCATAGATTTGATGGTTTAGGACAAATGTACTAATCATAGTCATTAGAGCAAATGTCCTAAAAGATTTATTTTTGCCGAATGACAACCAAGGAGAAGATTCTGGAAGCGGCCCGGGAACTGTTCAACAAGGAAGGCATTGACGCCATTACGACCCGCCACGTGGCCGCCCGGTTGGGCATCAGCCACGGCAACTTGTGTTACCATTACCCCCGCAAGGAATTGATGATCGAAAGACTCTACTACGACCTGGTGGAGAAACTGGACGAGGCCATCGGGCAGGCGCCTGCCGGGGAACTGGACCTGGCGGCAGTATTCGCCCTGACCCGGCACACGTTTGCAGTGCAGTACCATTACCGGTTCATTCTGCTGCACATGGTGGAGATCATGCGCAAGATGGAAGGCGTGGGTGCGCACTTCCGGGGCTTGCTGACCAAAAGAAAAGCGCAGTTCGGCTTCCTGATCGAATTGCTGATCCGGCAGGGGTTGTTGCAGCCGGAGCGGTTCCCGGGACAGTACGGGCACTTCATTACCCAGTTCTACATCGTGGGCGACTTCTGGATCTCGGAGGCCGAAATTCTGTTCGAGGGGCCGGAAGCCGAGAAGATTCCTTATTATACGCGGCTGGCCCAGGCCATGCTGCTGCCCTACCTCACCGAACGGGGACTGGCGGAATTTGGGAAGCTGTTGCCGCCGGCTGCTCCGGCACCCGTGGCCGGGGTTCAGGGTTGACGCAGTACGTAGCGGGCCGCGTCGAGCAGGTCGTCTGCCACGTAAACGGCCTCGGCCTCGGCCGGGGCCGTTTCGTGGTCGTTGCGGATGAAGATGCCCTTTACGTTGAGGGGGCGGGCGGCTTCCAGGTCCCGCTGCCGGTCCCCCACCATCCACGACCGGGCCGGATCAATGCCGAACCGGGCCGTTGCCTTTTCGAGCATCAGCGACCCGGGCTTGCGGGAGAGCGACGCCGAATCGTACCGCGGGTGGTAGGGAGAAAAGTAGAGCGCATCCAACGCGCCGTTGCAGGCATCCTGGATGAGCCCGTAGATCAGCAGCACTTCGCGGCGGGTGTACAACCCCTGGGCAATGCCGGCCTGGTTGGTAACCACCACCAGTTTGTAACCCGCGCCTTTGAGCAGTTGCAGGGCCTCGGGCACGCCGGCCGGAATAATCAACTCTTCGGGCCGGTATACGTAATTACCAATCTCCTGATTGAGGACGCCGTCCCGGTCCAGAAAAATGCATTTATTCATAAAAAGGTAAATAGTCGCTTTAAATTTGCTCTTTCCACCAGGTTCACCGGGTGAACCGCAACATTCTATTCGTGATGCACAAAACATTATTAATTGCCGGTGCCCTGTTGGGCGGGCTGGGGGTTGCCATCGGGGCTTTCGGCGCCCACGCCCTGCGGGCCACGCTAACGCAGTCGGGCCGGATCGAGACGTTCGAAACCGCCGTGAAGTACCAATTTTACCACGCCCTGGCCCTGCTGCTGATCGGCATCCTCTACGCCGCATTTCCCAACCGGTCGGTGCTCAATGCCGGGTACAGCATGCTGGCCGGCGTCATTGTATTTTCGGGCTCCCTCTACATCCTGTGCCTGACGGGCATCCGGTGGTTGGGCGCCGTCACGCCCATCGGCGGCGTACTCATGATCATCGGCTGGGGAATGCTGCTGTTCGGCATCCTTCGCAACTGATAAAAAGGCCACCGTGCGATTACCCCTTCGAGCATACGTTCCTTTTTTAACAACCTTAAACCCTCACATTCACGATTTGGTGAATTATAAGTACAAGTAACCCTTGCAATTGTAAAAGTAATACTATTACGGTATGTACCCCTGGGCGCCTTTCTATTCGAGGCGCCCTTTTGTTTTTGCACGCTGCCTTACTCGCCTTACAGCGGGCCCGCCGGGGAATGCGTCCTTTCGCCTGCATTATATTACGCTTTTACCCCGCGTCGGGTCGTGTGTCCCCCAAGTAGCCACTGGCCGCCGCTACTATCCCATACAACGCATTTTTAGGGATACGCTGTCACCAAAAGGGGCAGAAGGGGCAAAAATTTCTTGAATACGACTTGCCGCGGCCAGGTAACCAGCATTTCCCGAAAAACTTTCCGCTGCCCCCGGCCGGTCCCGGCCGGCTGGTGAAAGACGTTTCCGGACCCTACATAATCGCCGGTTTTAGGTACAAGCCCCCCCGGCTTATTTACCGGCTTTCCTTACGCACCTGCTGCTATCCCCCTTTGTAACTCCTCTTGGGCTGCCCCCCGGCCTATTTTTGAACATACCAGCTACCCCAAAAAAATACGAGCAAGATGTTAAAAAAGGTACTACTCAAATACCTTTGCATAGGTTTACTATGTCTAAAGGGATTCTCACCGGGCCTGACGCACGCCCAGACCGCCTCCAAGACCATCTCCTATAATCTTCCGACGGCGGGAAAAGTATCACTGGCCATCTACGACGCGGATGGTAAACTGGTTCGGACCCTGCTTGCTGCCCAGCAACGGAATGCGGGTGAAAACACCGAAACCTGGAATGGTTTGGACGACAAGGGGGCTGCCGTGCCTTCCCCCAATACCTGTACCTGGAAACTGCTGGAAACGCAGGGATTAAAAGCGGAATACGTCATGACCTTCGGCACCAGCCTGCCGCAGGGCCCCGAAGAGTGGGAAGTAGGGTTAGGAAACCACGTAGGTCCCCGTTGCGTGGCCGCCGACGCCTCCGGCATTTACATTGGCTCGGGCAACGCCGAGAACATTGCCAACGGCATGAAAATGTCCTGGGACGGCAAAACCCGCATCTGGAGCGCCTGGCAGCCCTCTCCATTTATCGGCCGGTACTCTTTTGCCATCATGGACGGATGGATTTACCACCTGCAACAGAATGCCAGGGTGGGCGCGCACGAAGTAAATAAGCCGAACAAATTATACCAAAGCGTCGGCATCCCTACGAAATATTCAACCGGTATTGGCTGGGACGCCCTGTGGCCCGGCGCCCGCCGGACGGGAGCATCGTCGTGGGTGCATTCCGATGCGCAAAGCATGGACATGGCCGCCTACAACAGCGGCAACAACCCCCAGTTGGTGCTGAGCTATAAACTCCACAACGCCATCCAGTGGCGCAATCCGCAGAACGGTACGGTGCTGAAAACGGTGAACCTGCCCGCCCCCATGGGCGTAGCCATCGACAACCAGGGCAACGTACTGGCAATCACCGAGAACAAGATCGTGAAAGTGGGCAAGGACGGTTCAATCACCGTTGTCGTCGGCAGCAACCTTGAATCGCCCTACCGCATGGACGTAGACCGTACCAACGGCGATATTCTCGTGTCCGAGCAGGGCCTGAGCCACCGGGTGAAAAAATTCAGCGCCAACGGTACCCTGCTCAAGACGTACGGCGCCCGCGGCGGCCGGAAGTACGGCCTCTATAATCCGCTCAACTTCAAAGACGTTGTTGACATTTGCCCCGACAACAAAGGCGGCTTCCTGATTGTTGAAAATACCGCTCCCCGGCGGGTGGCCCACTTCGGCAGCGCCGGCAACCTGATCAACGAGTGGTACGGCGGTGGTTACTGGGTACCCAGCTCTTCGCCCGACCCCGAAGACCCCTCCACCGTGTGGTACACCATCAATGGCCAGGAAATCATGCGCCTGAAAGTGGACATGGCCAGGAAAACCTGGCGCATCCACTCCGTGTACAGCTACCTGAAGGCCGGCGACGGCAAAACGATCACCAAGCCGTGGAACTTAGGGATGGACGTATTCGGCGGCGGCTACTACGACTGGCACGTACGCAAGCGCAACGGTGTTACCTACCTGGTGCGGCGCAACGAGTTGCAGGTCATTCGGGTGGATGAAACGGGGGACTGGTCGCTGAAGCCGTGCGTAAAAGCAGGCTTTTCCAGTGGCTCTCAGAAGCAGGCCTTCATCTGGACCGACGGCAACGGCGACGGCCTGCCGCAGAGCGGGGAATACCGCGGCTACGACTGGGGCGTAAACGGTTACAACCGGTTATCCCTCTCGGCCCCCGTTGATTTCGACTATTACCGCTACTCGCTGGATGGCAAAGTATACGCCCACAACGTGGTGGGCTGGAACTCGGCCGGTTCGCCCATCTACCGTGACCTCAACATTAATAAAGTATACGGCCAGCTTTCGGGTTTCGACGCTACGGCCGTGTACCAGAACCCGCCCAATTTCTTCGCCAAAGAATCGGCCGACGGCCCCCTGTACGTAGCCGTGAACGCCAACGTGACCTCGTGGAGCAACGCCAGCTACAACCAGATGCACCGCGTGGACAAAGACGGCACCACCCGCTGGAGAGTAGGCAGACACGTAAATAAACCGAACAAACCGATTCCGCACCCCCAGCCGGGCACCATATATACCTTTAAGAACAACGTGGGGGTAGTGAATGGCGTAGTGGTAGCCGCCGACTTCGTGGGCGGTTGGGACGGACATCCCTCGGCCATTACCTACGCCTGGGACGCCGACGGGTTGTCCGTAGGCGGCCTGTTCGAAAATCCGGACCTTTCGAAGCATCCCCTGTGGCAGTACTGCCAGTCAACGGACAATGGGGCCGGTGCCATGTATGTAGACCCCCGTACCAAAGACGTATATTTCTACGGTCCCGGTGAAAACGAGATCCGGATTGTGAAAGTGACCGGCTGGAACAACTGGGTACGCCTGAGTGGGAAGGTCGGCGAAAAGACCACCACCATTTCCGTGAACTCTTACGCCGTGAATTCGGGCGGCGGCACGGTGGGTTCGTTCGTAGCCGACAACTATGTGACCGGCGGCGTTACAACCAGCACGACGGCCGCTATTGACCTGACGGGCGTGCTGAGCCCGGCTCCCGCGGGGGTGTACCAGTCGGAGCGGACCGGCAACTTTACCTACACCTTCAATTCCTTGAAACCCAACACGGTGT
Source organism: uncultured Sphingobacteriales bacterium (assembly GCA_963844325.1). Lineage (GTDB taxonomy): Bacteria > Bacteroidota > Bacteroidia > Cytophagales > 172606-1 > CADCTQ01. The sequence goes on along the minus strand of CAWJNV010000002.1, from coordinate 7,356,582 downwards.
ATACCATTCGGCTGCACCTGGCCGAGACGCAGTACGGACAATCCAACCAGCGTAGAATCAACGTGGACGTGAACGGGACACGGGCCTTGACGGATTTAGACATCTACGCCACGGCAAAGGCGAAGAACAAAGCCGTAGTGCGGGAACTGGCCGCTACGACTACCGCAACCGGCCAGATCAAAGTGGGCTTTACCAGCAGCATGGGCGTCGCCAAACTGTGCGGCATTGAGATTGTGCCCGGCGCACCGGTAGCTCCGCCCAAGGAACCGGAACCCGAAGAACCGAAGCCGGTAAATCCCAACCCGGAACCCGAACCGGAGCCCGAGCCGCAACCCGAACCGGAGGAGCCCGAGCCCACCGATCCAGAACCGGGTGAACCCGAACCGGAGGAGCCGGTTGAGCCCAGACCGAGGCCCAGTGAGCCGAAGCCTACTACGCCCGAAGTGCCCAAGCCGACGCCGCCCGTAGAGCCCAAGCCGACAACGCCGGTTCCACCAACGCCGACTCCGACAACGCCGACTCCGACAACGCCGACTCCGACAACGCCGACTCCGACAACGCCAACTCCGACAACGCCGACTCCGACAACGCCGACTCCGACAACGCCAACTCCGACGACGCCAACGCCGACGACACCAACGCCGGCGACCCCGACGCCAACAACGCCGGTGCCGCCGACCCCGACGCCTGTTCAACCCGGCCCCATTGGGGTAGTAGACCCGGAGCTGGACAACAAGAAGATCAGGGTGTTCCCGAACCCGGCCGTGGATAAGGTAAACGTAACCTTCCAGTCGGAGAAAGACCAGGAGATTGTCGTTGAACTCGTTGATGCGCAGTCTAATTTGATCGAGGTGATGACCAAGCGGGCCGGTGCCAACACCAAGCTCACTTTCCGGGTGGATCACCTGCCCAGCGGTTTGTACTTCATCCAAATCAGGATGGGCGACCAGACCATCGTGCGGAAAGTGCTGGTTCAGAAGGATCGGTAAGTCCCCTTTGGATTTCTGAACAGGATGCCATGGGTCCAAAAAAGCAAGGGTAGGAAGATCAACTTCCTACCCTTTTTTTGTTGAACGGTGGTTCAAAGGCCGTCCGCCGTTGTTTAATGATCCCGGGAAACCGCAACTACTTAGGATTGCGGGTAGGCGCACTGCCCGCAGCAGGAGGGTTGTACACCAACTCGTTGTCAGGTACGTCCCAGTAGTCTAAGTAGTTATAGTTGATGGTTGCATTGGTATTGAGTTTACCCGTTTGATCGACAACCACCGCATTGGTTCGGCCGCCTCCCTGGGAAATGTCATCGATCACCCCCCAGCGTCTGGCGTCGTAGAAAGAGAGTCCCCTGAACGGCAGCACTACTCTTCGTTCGCGGCGCAACTCTTCTTTGGCTGCTTCCAGCGACAAGCCGGTGCCGGCTACCGGGGCTAGTCCGGCGCCTTGTAACGTACGGATGCCGTCGATCAGCTGCAGGCCGCCTTCAATGTCTCCGGTGTAGATTCTGGCTTCCGCTTTCGTGAGTTCATTTTCCTCGTAGCTGCTGGCGAGGTACAATTCATATTCACCCGGCTCCTGATCACTGTATACCACTACGCCGGGCAAACCTGTCCCCCCGCTGAGCATTTGGTAGCGGGTGTTGAACACGTGGCCCCGGGAAGACTCTCCGCGCCAGAAGTTGGCCAGGACCGCAAAATTGTTTTCCAGTCTTTTGTCACCGGGCTTGAAGTCTTGAATGAACCGCTCACTGATTTTATAAGTAGCGCCACCACTCGGATTACCGGTGGCCTTCGCTGCTACCGTACCGGTGTTGGCCGCCAGGAAATCCCCGTTTCCATCCGTGCGGCCGGTGAACACTTTATCGTCCGCTTTGACACCGTTGTTGGTAAGCGTAAGAATTTCGTTCCACTGGGCGCTGGTCAAGTTCTTTACCGTCGCATTGACCAGCAGGTTTCTCGCCTTCATCGTGTTGATGTTTCTGATCCACATGTCCGGCGTCAGAATGCCTCCTTTTCCGACTTCATTGAAATCAGGGATCAATCGTTGCAGCGTAGACTGATAATCAGCAATGCTGGGCAGGGTACTCAGGAGACTGGCCGCATTGTCAAAGTTGGCATTTGCTTCGGCGATCATTTCCTCCTTGGTGACGTAAACGCCATTCGTGCTGTTGGGTGAGTTATTGATCAAGCCCGCGTAATACAGGGAGCCGATCCGGGAATAAGCAAAACCCTTCCACCAGTGTGCCCAGGCTTTGATGGTGTTCCGCTTGGTTTCCGCATCCCCGGAAAAAGTGACTTTGTCAACCAGGTCCAGTACGTTGTTACAGGCATTGTTCAGATTGTACATGTAGCCCCACTCGTAGAAAAGCGTGTTCTGCCCGGCATTGGCATTGACGTTGGCCTGTCGGATCAGGTCAATCTGCTTCGTAGGTGCATTGGGGTTCATTACTTTGGTGCCGTTGTCCAGGATCACGTACTCGGGGGCGCCGATCTGGTTGCCAAAAACGTTGGCCGCTTCTTCGCCCACGATGTCTCCCATCAACTCGTGAAAGCCGATGGCGCCGGACCAGAAATGCCCCGGTACGCCGTCGTAATACTTCAATTCCTTGAATCCGTTCACGTAAACGCCTCCTTGGGCCAGCGAAATGACCCCTGATTCCGTTTGGGCAGTCGCCAGGCCCGGCTGGTTGGGGTTCTGAACGTCCAGTTCATCTTTGCAGGAAAACAAAATTCCCGAAAACGCAAGTGCGGTGATAAGTATATGTATTCGTTTCATGGGTTGGCTTGGTAAAAGTATTGGAATTAGAATCCGAGATTGAGGCCCACCTGGTATGACCGGTAGTTGGGCATGGTATTATGGTCCGTGGCACGGTCCCAGGCCGAACTGTTGGAACCCGAACTGATTTCCGGGTCAAAACCGGTGTACTTCGTGAAGGTCAGGAGGTTGCGGCCGGAAAGCACCAGTTGCAGCCTTCTGAACGCGGGAACTTTGAGTACGGATGCCAGGTCAATGCCAAGGGCAATGTTGCGCAGGCGCAGAAAGGAAGCATCTTCGTAGAAGTAGTCCTTGGTGCCGTTGGCCTGCCGTTGCGCGTACACGCCCCGGTAAAAGGCCGTCCAGGCGCCGGTTTCGCCGTTGATGGTGATGGGCTTCTCGTAGTCGCTGTGGATGCCGTCCCGGTACATCCATTCTTTGGTTTGGTTATAGAGGTGATTGCCCTGCACCCAATCGAACTGGAACGACAAATTCAAGAAGTTTTTGTACGTGATGTCGTTGATGAACGACATGTTGAAATCAGGGTTGGGGTCGCCGAAGCTGTACAACCCGGCCGAGAAGAACGGCTGCTTGGTATTCTTGTTGACGACGTAGCCGTTGCTGGCCACTTCGTAGTTAGCCTGCTGGTCCTCCGCAATGTGGGGGGTGCCATCCGGTTTCAAAGCTTCTACCTGGTTCAAACTGATGAAGCCGTACAATTGACCCACTTTTTCGCCTGCTTTCAGCACGTAGTTGGTGCTGCCCGCGCTGGAGAGGACTACGATTTCCTGTCCGTTGGTGGAAGTAATCTCCGAAGTCTGCTTCCCGAAGTTGGCCGTAAAGTTCCAGCTCAGGTTGCCATTGCGGAAGAGTTCAGCCGTTAAGGAAGCCTGCACGCCCCGCGACGCCAGGGAGAAAGCGTTGTCCTTTAAGGTGCCAAACCCGGCGGAGGGGGCTACGTTGACATCGTAAATGGCGTTGTCGGTACTCCGCCGCCAGTAGGTAACGCCCAGTCCCAGGTTATTGAGCCAGCTGGTTCCTTTCAGGAAGCTGAAGGCCAGGTCAGTACCCACTTCAAATTCTTTGGATACTTCTACGTCCAAGTTGGGGTTGCTCTGGGCGCTGGTAATGGTAAACGCATTGCTGTTGCCCAGCGTCTTGGTGCCCAGCGTAGGATACCGGTCAAAAGGCCGGGGTTGAATACCGGCTTCGCCGTAGGCGGCCCGGATTTTAAACTCCGGAAAATAGCCGGCCAGGCTGCCGTTTTCCCAGAATCCCAGGGAAGATATCCGGAAGTAGGCATCTCCTCTCGGGAAGGTAAACGGCTTGGAGCCTCCCCCGAACGCCGATGAATAGTCACTGCGGAAGCCGCCCGAAAGGCCTGCTACCTCACCAAATTCGATCCGCTGGTTCACCAAGTAGCCGTACGTGACGAACGGTTCCGAATAATCGCCGCCGTTTCGTTCTACCTCGTTGATCTGCCGCGTGGCGTCGTAGGAGGGCACCCGGATCTCGTTTGCCTGGCTGATTGTGTAGGGCGTGTAGAGCGGCAGCCCCGTGCCATACGTGATGTATTGTTTGTACTTGGTGTTTCTGTAGTCAAAAGCTACCTGGGTAACCGTTTTGATGGGTACGCTGATGTTGAAATCATTCCGGAAGTCAGTGCTTAAGATGGCAGTAGCCAGGAAGTTCTGAAACGTTTTGTTGAAGCTGTAGTTGTCGATCTCCCCCGTGTTGTCGGTGCCGAAGTTGGAAATATAGTTGGTAGGGGCGGCCGCGCTGTTGTTGTTTTCGCTTTGGTTGGGATATCGGAATATCTGCTCCTGCCGCTGGTAGTTCAGGCCGTACTTGGCATCCAGTTCCAGGAATTTCGGGAACTTGTAGTTCAGGTTCAGGTTCTGGATCACGTCTACCTTGTTGTCGTTGGCATCCGTGTATTGCTGGTAATACAATGGGTTCCAGTGGTTCACGCCAACGGCGTCGCCGAAATAAATGCCGTAATCGCCGTCCGGGTCTTGCTGTTCAAAGTTGGCAAAGGGACGCGCATTGTTTACGCTGAACATAATGTCCCGGTCCTGACTTTTGATCGTATTTTTAGTGTAGGCAAGCTGCGTGATGGTGCGGAAGGTAAGACCTTTGAACAGCGTAAGGCCCACGTTTGACGTTAAGTTAGACCGCGACAACCCCCCGTTGTTGATGATGTTGCTCTCCTGGCGGTTGTTGGACAGGCCAAGGCTGAAATCAATTTTATCACTTCCGCCGGAGAGGGAAACGCTGTTGTTGTACGTATTGGCCGGCCGGAAGAAAAGATCAAAGTGATCGTAGTACTGCAAGTTCTGGCCGTACTCTTTGTTGAGGGTGCTGGTAACACTCAGGGGATTGTAGATAATGTTACCATTGTATCTGAGCGTTGCCGGGTCAAAGGTGAGCGGCACCCGTGAGCCGTCGGGAAGCGGGGTAAGCACATTGTTGTCGGCATCCGTCTCAAAAGCATGATATCGCGCTTTGCGTACATCCCCGATGTTTAAATAGGTGTTGTTGGATATGCTCGAAGACACATCAATATTGAGCTTTCCGCTTTTGCCCTTTTTCGTGAATAACTGAATTACCCCGTTGGCGCCCTGGGCGCCGTAGATGGTTGCGGAGGCGGCGCCCTGTACCACTTCTACCCTTTCAATTGAATTCAAGTCAATGGTGTTCAGGTTGGTAGCGGCTACCTGCACGCCGTCAATAAGAATAATGGGTGAGGTCCCCCGGTTGATTGTATTAATCCCGCGCAGGACGATATTCACGTCGGCGCCGGGCGTACCACTCGTACTTGATATCTGGGCGCCGGCAATCTTGCCCACCAGTGCCTGATCAACGGAGGCAGAGGGCGCCTGGGGCAAATCCTTGGCGGTAACCGCTTCTACGGAGATACCCAGCTTCCTTTTGTCCGTTGCCACGCCCACCCCGGTCACGACTACTTCACTCAACGACCGGATGTCGGAAGTCATCTTGACGTCGATCACACTCCGGTTATTGACCTGGACTTCCTGGGCGACCATACCCACAAAACTAAACACCAACGTAGCTTCCGGCGAGGCCTTGACGGTGTACTTACCGTCAGCATCCGTGGTGGCACCGCTCCGGGTTCCTTTGATAATTACGTTCACGCCGGGCAGGGCCGACCCGTCCTCCGTCCCTACTACCTTTCCGGTAATGGTGTTTTCCTGTGCCCATAGCAAGTGCGTTATGCCCAACAGCCACGCACTTACTGCCAATCGGAGTAAATAGTTCTTCATACAATACGGGATAAGATTTTAGATTAGACATTTTACCGCATTGTATTACATAAATACTGTTTATCCAATTTTTTCAATATAATTTTTCAGATAATGCAAAATTTTCAAAATTATATACTATAGAAACGCAATAGAGCAGATTTTTATTTGAAATGTGTTTATAAGCCTAAATGTGTGCTGCCAAAAGGGTAACGTGCTTTATTATAAGTAGTTATGCATAAAAGCAATAAGAGGTGTTTTTCATTGTTGAGTAAATCAGGGCGCACCTTTCTTCGGGTGGCGATTGTAAACGGTTGAAACAATAAAGCCAGGCCTGCTGGCCTGGCTTTATGCACTTACACTAGTAACAATGTCGTAACGCGTCCCCAGTATTACTTCACGATGAGTTTGAAGTGGGAAGTGAGATTGCCCTCCTTGAGGGAGACCAGGTAGGTGCCCTCGGGCAGGTTGGGCCGCAGCGAGAGCAGGCCCTGCTGGGGCAAGAGACGCTGGCGGAAGACTTCCACCCCTACCAGCGAGGTGATCGAAACGCTCACGCTTTGGGGATAGGCCGTCTTGACGAAGAGCTGCTTGCCGTCGCCAGGATTAGGATACAGCAGGGGGGCGGGCAGTTGAGCCCCTTGCAGTTGGGCCGTTACAATGGAGGACAGGCGGCTGGAGGCGTCCTGGTCCACCGAGCGGAGGCGGTAGTAGTTGAAGCCGGCCGGGTTGGCGTGCAGGAATTGGTAGGCTTGAGCCGAGACGGACTCTCCCCGTGCCTGGAGTTGGGCAATGGAGTGGAAGTGCTTGCCGTCGGTGCTGTGCTCGAGCAGGAAGTGGCTGGCCTTGTGCTCGGAGGCGGTAATCCAGCTCACGTTGACTTTGCCGTCTTGAGTAGGGGTGGCTTTTAAGCTGATCAACTCAACGGGCAGGGGGTTGTTGGGGATGGTGCTGGCCAGGGTGAAGGGGCCAAAGCCGGTCACCAGGTCGGAGGTAACGAAGCCGGCGTTGTAGCTGGCTCCGGGCGAGACGACTGCGTTGGTGCCCATGCCCAAGCCCGGGCCCTGGTTCTCCCAAATATCGATGCCCAACGGAGAATTGCCCGTGCTGCTGCCCGTGTAGCGGGCTACCCGCAACTCCTGCCACTGGCTGCTCAGTTGCGAAACGATGCTGTAACTCGTCCAGTGCAGCGTAACTCTGCCGCCCGCGCCGCCAGCCGTGGGCCGGTCCAGCGTCCAGTGTTCCATGTGGCTTACGTGGTCAAGCGGGGGATTCTGTACCACCCCTCCGACTGTGTAGGCACTCTGCCTGAAGTACCGGGCAGTGTAGGTAGTCAGGGTGGTGGCAGTAGGAGTGATGCCGATCTGACCCAGGAAGCCAACGTTGCCCACCGGGAAGGTAAAGTTGGTGGTAGCCGTAGTCTCCTTGGCCATGGGGCCGTTGATGTGGCTGGCATTGGAGCCACCCGATACGAAGCTGCTGCCACCGGTAACCGTCGAGGTAGCATTGAGGGCAAGCAGGTTCGTGGGAGTGGTATTGATCAGGCCACTGGTAAGGGTAAGGGCATTGACGCCGCCTACCAGTGTGACCGGCGTACCCAGGGTGGCCAAACCACCGGCGGTACGGTTCATCACCAGTGATCCAAGCGTAGGCGTGGTACCCGTAAACTTCAGCGAACCAACCAGGTCTCCCGTTCCGGCTATCACCAGCCGGCCGCTGTTGCCACCGGCAATGGTACCGGTACTGTCGGCCAGCGTTCCATTCAGCGTAAGCGTAGCGGTGTTCAGGGTTACCCGGTTGTTGCGGCAGATCTCCAGCGTTCCGTTGATGGTTGCATTACTAAGCAAGGATACGCCGTCGGTCATGGGCTGGCTCTGTTTGATGGCTACGTCCGCAAAGGGGCTTCCGGTGGTAGTTGTAATCTGCTGGGACGTGGCAGCCGGAGTAGATACCAACGTTCCCGGGCCTACGAACGTAACTTTGGAACCCGTCAGGGCGGTGATCGTACCTTCATTATTAATGTCGCCGCACACGTCCAGGTTCACCCCTGAGTTGATGGTCAGGGAGGTGCTGGGATACATCCGGATGGTGCCTACCTGGGCGCCGGCCGCGTTGATGACCGGGTAGTTGGTCAGGCCGGAAGGCAGGGTGATGTTTTCACCGCAACTCGGCGCGCCGCACTGCCCCCAGTTGTCGGCGTTGAACCAGTCGGTACTGTACCCCCGCCACTGAAACTCGGTGATGGAAGGGAAAGGCTTGGCAACCGTTTGGGTACATTCAAACAACGTAATGTCGTCAATGGCAATGTCATTAAAGCCATTGGTCAGGGCGCTGATGTTGGCAATGGACAGGGTGAAAGAAGAAAGCGAACCCGAATTGAGCAGAATGGTGTACCGCGCCCAGTTACACTTGGTGGTATAATCCTGCGTAATGTCTTCCCCGACGCGGCTACAGTTGATGAAGGCGCCAAAGGCAAGTTTAGCGGTGCTGTTGGTGCCCGACAAACTGGTCACGTTGAAGGATAATACGTAGTTGGTTTTAGGCTTGACCCGGATTACCCCGTTGCTGTTTTCCAGCAATTGCGACCAGATCATCTGGGTGGAACTGCCGGCATTGCCGATGAGCATGTTACCGCCGGATCCGCCTATGGAACTGGAACGTTGCGTATTGGCAGTCATTGAGCAGAAATCGGAGTCGTAGTAGTTGGGATTGTCAGACACCGCGTAGTTGCCGACCGGGTCCAGGTTCCAGGACGAATACCGGTATTCCGTATCGAATTGCATGCCGGTGTTGCCGAATGACTTGGGATTGGCTGCGTAACTGGCGTTGCTCACGGTAGCTTTCGAAGTGTTTTTCAGTCTGACCGTGGTGGGGCCGTCCACGAATTCCACTTCACCCAGGTCCACCACGGTGGAGCCATTGGTTCGGTCAATGATCCGGATGATGTCGCCCGGCTCAATTTGCCGGACTGCTCCGCTGATGTTTCCTCTGGAGTCAAACGCCGTGTTGATGCCCGTAACCACCTTGCTGGAAGTGCTGGCGCTGATGGTGCCCGGGTAGAGGAAGTCGTCGGCGTTCGTCTTGTAGATGCTGTTGGTAAGGGCTACCGCTGCGGGGGCTTGCAGGGTCAATTGGGTGCTGCTGGTGATCGTACTTACCACGCCGATGAAGGTCCCGTCGTTGCGGTATAAGTTGTAGCCGGGTTTCAGTTGGGCGTGAAATTGCGTGTTGGTGCCCGTCACCGTGACTCCCGAGGTGGTAATGGTACCTTGGAGCGGTATTTCCGTGTAATTCACCCTAAAACGGGTGCTGTTGTCGGTAATGGGGTTGCCGTACAGTTTGGTCATGTCAAGCCACAATTCATCATCGTCCTCGACGTACAGGATCGTACCCAGGTACAGGTTGTTCTGCGTGTACAGCTTGCGGCCGGGCCGCATCTCTTTGGTGAACTTGGTGCCATTGCCCGTTACCTTGGCGGTGCCCGGGGTGATTACTACGTTCTGGGCGTTGCCGGTCAGGTAATTATTGAAGTCACCATTGGCAATCACGTTGGTGCCGCTGCCGCACACTATGTCAATAGGTACCGCGTTGGTTTCTGCGGCCGCACAGCTGCCGAAAGTCACCCGGCAGAACAAGTTGTAGGTACCTTCGGAACCAAAATCGGTCCCCTTGGGCGTGTATGTAGCCAGGGTAGCGCCGGCAATGGGTACTTTGGTATTCGTCAGGTCATCCGACCGCTGGTAGAGCCACTGGTAACCGGAGACGGCAGTAGGCGTGGTAACGGTCAGGGCGGTTCCCGTCGCGTTAATCAGGAAGGACTGGGGAGCCGAGGGGCTGGCGAAATACAGGGAGGCTGCCTGCCCGGCGGTATACAGGGGCTGGCTGGTGCTGATTGCGTTGGGCCGCGTATCACCCGGCGTTTCACTCACCACCACCCGGTAACGGTACCCGGGCGCAGTAGCCCATACGGGTAACTGCACCTGTACCGAACTGTTCAGCAGCAAAGTATTGGCGCTGTTGACGTTGACCGGGGCCAGCGTGGTGTTGTTGTAATAGTTGGGGTCAAACACGCCCAGGTCGTTGGACAACTGCACCCGTACCTGGCTGCCGTCATTGATGCTTTGCGCCAAGCCGCTGGCGATGCTGCCGTTCGTGAACGGAGCCTCGTTGATGGAATAAGGAACGGTAATAATGCTGCCCGGAGTGATGCAAGTGTTGGCAAACGCGTTGGTAACAATCGTTGCAATCGGGTTTATTCTGAGGTTGACCAACCGGATGGAACCGGAACCTCCGTTCATCACAAACTTTACTTCTCCGAGGCTGCCGGTGCCAATCGCAGCGTTGCCTAAGAAAGTAGTGCCCAGCCATAGATCGCCACTGTTGTTTGCCAGGGCATTCTGGGTAGTACCCGCGGGCGTCGTGTAACTGACGGCGCTTCCCGAACGGTTGATAACCCAGGTGAACGTTTGACCGGCATTGCTGGCGGTAGAGGGCAGGTTGGTGCCGCTGGTTACCGTAACGAAATTGTCGGCAGTAGTAAGGTTAAACTGCAAACGGGCCGCACCTCCCGGCTGACTCGGATCGTCACCCAGGTTGTCTCCGATGCTAAGGCTGGCCGCATTGGTAACCGCCGTACCATTGTTGGTAGCCGCCAGTTGGAACGTGACAATGGCGGCGGTAGGGGCGGGACTAAGATCGCGGCTGCGCAGGGCGTAGAGGTCTCCTTGCCCGGCCCGGCTGAAAGTAAGGTCAGTGGCCGTTGCCCCAATGGTGTTGCCGGCATGGGCCGAAGCAGCAAAGCGGTCGAACTTGTTGACAAAGGCCAGTGAGGCGTTGTTGAAAGCCCGCCCCGTAGTTGAGCCGGGCAGAATCAGCGGGTAGTTGGCCGTGTTGTTGACGAAGCGGGCACCCGGGCTCATGAGGGGAGTGGCAAGCATGATATCCGTGCCGCTGGCCGAGTAGCGGCCCACAAAGCGGGCATTGGCAATGGAGAGGGGCACCCCGCAACTGATGGTAGCGTCAAGACCGGTGAAGCTGTAACTACCCGTGCCGGCCAGGAAAGCCGCCGAAGCAGCCAGCGTGAGGTTGCCGCCAATGCTGATGGGCGAGTTGAGCGCGTTGTCCCAGGTGCCGTTTACCACTACGTGGTTGAAGGTCTTGGTGCCGCCGCTGCTGGAGAAGCTCAGCGTGCGGCCGGCGGCAATGGTAGTGGTGCCGGCCACCGAGAGGGCCACCCTTCCCAGGGCAAAGCTGTTGTTGCCGGGGGTGACGGTGAAGTTGACCAGGGCGTTGCCGTTGACTTGGACCACTCCTTCAACTGCTCCGTCGATTCTGCCCGACTGGGTGTCAAAGTAGACCTCCTGCAAAGTAGTGGTTCCCGAGAGGTGGTCGTCGAGCAGGCTGCCGCGGATGATGGTAGTGCCCAGCACGGAGAGGTTCTTGTCGAGCACTTGCAGCGAGACGCCGGGCAGGATGTGGAGGTTGGCGTTGACTTGGGTCGTGCCCAGCAGGGTTTTGGTGGCGTTGAGTGTTTCCAGGTTGAGCAGGTGGTAAGTAGTGGCTTTGATGGCCTGGTTGGCCCCGTTGTAGCGCACCGAGTTGGGGGCGGCTGAGGCCAGCAGGGTGCCTGTTGCCATGGGGGCGTTGGCGTCCGAGTAGATGAGTGTAGAGCCGGCCTCGTTGCTCCAGGTACTGGTAGCCGTGCTGCCGTTGAGGCGCGTGCCGCTGTTGACGATGGAATAGTTGGAAACGGTGACGTCGGGGCTAACGACCACCCCTCCGGCCACAAACACGAAAGTGCCCACACCACTCAGCGACTGGCTGCTGGTGAAGGTGACTGGTCCGGCGCCGAGTTTGCTGAAGGAGTTGCTGGTGGGGTTGTTGTGGGTGATGCCCCCGCCGAAGTTGATGGGCGAGGAGGAGTTGGTGACAAAGCGGCCGGAGGCAGTGAGCAGCAGGGGTCCCGCGAAGGTATTGGTACCGCCGTTGCCCGTGTCCTGGAAGGTGCCCTGGATGGTAGTAGTGCCCGTTACCGTCAGGTTCTGCGTCGACGATTCCAGCACGCCGCTGATCTGTAAGTTACCGCTCAGCGTAAGCGGGCGGCTTAGGATGACTGTACTGCCGCTTGCTACTGTAACGGTCGTGAAGCTGTTAATATTCAAGGTGCCTGCCGCCCCACCGATAGTCTGGGTGCCAGTGCCACTGAACGTAAGTGTATTGGCAGCAGCAGGCATAAAAGAAAGTACGCCGCCGTTCACCGATAGATTGCCCCGAATGTTGATTGCGCCCGCGTGGTTGACACCAAAACCGGTAGGGCTTCCCGTAGCCGTAATGATCAAGTTATCGACCGTCCAGGGTGAGCTGCCGGGAGAGGGAGCCGTGCGGTTGTACGCCGCATGATTCATCTCAAAATTGGCGTACGTACGTCCCGATAGGGAGGGGAGGGCATCTTGCCGGTGGCTGTAGAGGCTGCCGGTTTGAAAAATAACCTTGGTGCCGGTACCGAAAGGCGTTGCACCGTCACGGGATATAAAGGTAGAACCACCGGAGAATACAACCACACCATCGGTTCCACCGGAATCGAACACACTACCGGAACAGCCCAATCCTTGGGTAAATACGGCCCCGGCATTGAAGACAAGTGAATTGGCAGCAGGGCCCGTGATTGTATGGTCCGCGTTGGTAAACGTCATGCTGCCGCTAACCGACCCAATAGCACTTGCTCCCAGGAGTATGTTGAGGATACTGGTTCCGTTGATGTTCAAGGAGGAGCCTGCGGCAACCTCTAGGTCCGTTCCCGCCCCTCCCTCTATGGTCAGCGTCTGAATTCCGGCAGTATTTGTCTGGAGGGTAACGTTAGTGTTGCCGGTCACTACCAACTGTCCTACCGGTTCCGTAGGCACATTGGTTACGGTCACGGAGGTACCGGAACCGAAAACCAAAATGTCGGTGTTTGCGGGCGCAATTCTGGGCGCCAGCGTGACGGTGGATTGCCAGTTGAGTGGTTTATTCCAGTCAGTATCGACGGTGCCGGTCCAGTTATACGTCGTTTGCGCCAATGCCGTGCCGGTAAATAGACCGGTGAGCGCCAGCAGCAGTCCGGACAGAATAGGCAGCAGTCTATTTCGTTCAGGTGCTTTGTTTGTAATTGTTGGTTGCATAATTAATTCTTAAGAATTAAGCCTTCAGCGTGTACTAGTATGAATGCCTGGTGCGAGGATACTTTCACGCTTGTAAATCTCATTACAACGCCTTGCATTCTTGAATCACTTTTTGAGCGTATCCAACCCATGCTACTTTTGGGGGAATAATGCCTGCCTGAACGGTTGCAAATGCTTGCTTCTGCATAGACCTATTGAGCAGGAGGCTACAAGAATGAGCCACACGTGGAGTCGTACAGACTTGGGGTAATACTGCTAAAAACGCCTTTAGGAGAGATTGTACGCGTGAAGTGTTTGGTGGTACTGATTCACGGGCCCGGGCTTGTCAGCAGTTATCGTAACTTGGCCAGCCTTTTATGAAGAGAGTACTCACTTGCCGCCGGGGATAAACAGTTTGTAATAAATGATGAAGTTACGCACTGGTATTTTGCCTTACCGGGTGGCCTTTCGGGGTAAGTAGGGGGCTTTTTGCAGAGGTTGATCCGTGTACAGACAAGCCGGCTGCCGTTGCTGATGGGATACTCTTTGCGGAGGGGATTATGGATATAAAACAAGCGTCGGCAGCAAGGTTACAGTCCAATTGATCCTTGCCGCCGACACTTTGAAATTAGTTGCCTTTTGTCCCGACTTCTGCTATTGCTTCACGATGAGTTTGAAGTGAGAAGTGAGATTGCCCTCCTTGAGGGAGACCAGGTAGGTGCCCTCGGGCAGGTTGGGCCGCAGCGAGAGCAGGCCCTGCTGGGGCAAGAGACGCTGGCGGAAGACTTCCACCCCTACCAGCGAGGTGATCGAAACGCTCACGCTTTGGGGATAGGCCGTCTTGACGAAGAGCTGCTTGCCGTCGCCAGGATTAGGATACAGCAGGGGGGCGGGCAGTTGAGCCCCTTGCAGTTGGGCCGTTACAATGGAGGACAGGCGGCTGGAGGCATCCTGGTCCACCGAGCGGAGGCGGTAGTAGTTGAAGCCGGCCGGGTTGGCGTGCAGGAATTGGTAGGCTTGAGCCGAGACGGACTCTCCCCGTGCCTGGAGTTGGGCAATGGAGTGGAAGTGCTTGCCGTCGGTGCTGTGCTCGAGCAGGAAGTGGCTGGCCTTGTGCTCGGAGGCGGTAATCCAGCTCACGTTGACTTTGCCGTCTTGAGTAGGGGTGGCTTTTAAGCTGATCAACTCAACAGGCAGGGGGTTGTTGGGGATGGTGCTGGCCAGGGTGAAGGGGCCAAAGCCGGTCACCAGGTCGGAGGTAACGAAGCCGCCGTTGTAGCTGGCTCCGGGCGAGACGACTGCGTTGGTGCCCATGCCCAAGCCCGGGCCCTGGTTCTCCCACTCGTTAATACCCAGCGCCATGCTGCCCGTATAGCGCGCCACCCGCAACTCCTGCCAATAGCCCGCCATGGCCGCCACTTCACTGTAACTCGTCCAGTGCAGCGTAACTCTGCCACCACTGCCACTCGACCGGTCGAGGGTCCAGTACTCAAGACTGCTGATGTGTCTCAGGGGAGGGGTTACCTGGTTGGAGATGTTGGTGATCGGGCTTTGTCTGAAATACCGGGCAGTGTAGGTAGTCAGGGTGGTGGCAGTGGGGGTGATGCCGATCTGACCCAGCGCGCCGGCGTTGCCCACCGGGAAGGTAAAGTTGGTGATAGCCGTAGTCTCCTTGGCCATGGGGCCGTTGATGTGGCTGGCATTGGAGCCACCCGATACGAAGCTGCCGCCACCGGTAACCGTCGAGGTAGCATCGAGGGTAAGCAGATTCGTGGGAGTGGTATTAATCAGGCCACTGGTAAGGGTAAGGGCATTGGCACCGCCCACCAAAAGCAATGGGCTGCCCAGCGTTACTTGTCCACCGGAGACCCGGTTCATGGTAAGGGTAGCCAGCAGTCGACTGCCCGCCTTGAACAATAAGGGACCCGTTACGTCTCCGGTACCGCCAACCACCAGTTTGGAAACGTTACTTCCCATAATTGTACCAGGGTTGTTGGAGAGGGTACCATTTAAAGTAAGCGTATGATTGCCGATTGACCAGAAGTTATTCGACCGCAGGTCCAACTGGCCGCTGATGGTAATGTCTGAAGCTTGCGTTACGCCCAGTTGCGGTGCCGACTGCCCGGCTACAACGTTGGTGAATACCCCCGTTCCGGTTACCGTTTGGGCGGTAGTGCCCTGGAAAGTAATAGAGCCGGGTCCAGTAATGGTACCGCCATTGTTGACGTTGCCGCAGATACCCAGGGTGAAACCAGCATTGATGGTAAGGGAGGCTCCCGGCTCGATCACCACGTTCTTTGCCAGTGCACCCGTGCTGTTAATGATGGGGTATTTCAACTTACCGGTGGGAATGGTGATGTTATCGCCGCAAGTCGGAATTTCCGCACAGGTTCCCCAGTTGTCGGGGTCAAACCAGTTGTTGTCGTAGCCCCGCCACACGAACTCATTGAACGCCTTGAATGAAGAGGTGCCGCTGCATTCGTAAAACTCGATGTCGTCGATGGCCACGTCGTTACCGGCCCCGTTGGCGCTGATGTTGTTGATCGAAAGATCGAAGTCGCTTAACTCACCCGTGTTGAACTGGATGGAATACTTGGTCCAGCGGCACTGCGAAGAAAACCGGTCCGTAATGTCGTCACCCACCCGGCGGCAGTTAATGTACACCCCGAATATCAAGCTTTGCGGGTTGGCGGTAGAAAGGCCGGAGGCCCAGAAGGTGAGAATGTAGTCCGTGTTCTTCTTAATGACCGAAGTAGCCGGGTCGGAGGTACCAATGTGCTGCATCCATAGCTTTTTGGAAGTACCATTGGCCCCGTTGGCGATCAGCATGTTGCCGCCCGAGCCCGGGGAAGGCGTGAACACGGAGAAGCTTTTGTTGGAATAATTGTCGCTTGAAGTCAAACTGCACCAGTCCACTTTTGCGTGTTGGCTCGGGTCGGTGCTCACGTTGTAACCACCCTCCATCATTTGGGGGTTATTGGTTCTGGCAACGGCGGTGTACTCCGTCTGAAAATCTCCCGCTGCGTAGTCAAATCCTGATTTCCCGTCCACATTATTATACGCCAGTCCGGAGCCTACGGCGCTGAATGTGCCGTTTACAATCAGGTTGGTACTGGTCCCGCAGTTCACGTATACGGTAATGTAGTTGCTCACGCACCCGGAGGCGGTTCTTATCGCTACGTAATACTGGCCCCGGCCGGGAAAATCGGCGAACTTGGGCGTGTACGTGCTACCGGAAACCGGCAGGGTATAGGTAGCGCCATTCAAGTCCGTCTGGTACACCCAGGTAATGCCACTCGTGACAGATGACGTGATGACCCCACCCGTATGATTGGTAGGGTCCAGCGTCTGGGGATTCAAGCCGGTGCTCAGGCTGACCATGCTGGTACCGTTGTCGGCACTGATCATGTAGGAATCACTGGACACCAGGCGGAACCGGTAATCGGGTCCGACCAGGTTGAGTTCCGCCGGAATGATGGCCTGTATGGTACCACTGTTAGTAGCCGGGTTGAATACAACCGAGTTTGGAATCGTGATTTCGTACGGGAAACTGATCGTCGGGAAATTTCTGGTCGTGAAACTGCCATCCAGGTAAGACAATTCTACTTTGAAAGCGTTGGGTGCATTGAACGTAGCGTTATTCCCGCTCATCGATTGGGTAACCGTAAACGGAATGGTCAGGATGCGTCCGGGCGTCCAGCAACTCAGCGGCGTAATGGTCATTTGCCCAATCGGGTTGATTTGCAGATCTCGCAAGCTGATTGAGCCGGTTCCTTTGTCACACACCAGTTTGACTTCTCCCAGGGTAGGGGCTACGCTGGCAATGGCCATGCCTGCCCACTGCCTGGCATTGCCAATCCAAAGGTCTGACGTGCCGTGGCTGATCGGGTAGGACAGTCCGTCCGGGCCAGTGTAGTTTAAGGAATTACCCGACCGGTTCACTACCCACCAAACGGCTGCTGCACCTACGTTCGCTGAGGTGGCGGGGACGCCGTCCGGGTGGGTAAGCCGGACCTGGTTGGCACTTCTCAGGTTAAACTCTAAGCGGGCCGCTGCCCCCGTGGCACTTACATCTTCCTGAAAACCAGCGCCCAATAGCAGGGTGGCGGCGGCGTCCATGTCAGCCCCGGAAGTAACGGCAAGGCTGAATTTTACAATGGCGGCAGAAGGGGCGGGACTAAGATCGCGGCTGCGCAGGGCGTAGAGGTCTCCTTGGCCGGCCCGGCTGAAAGTAAGGTCAGTGGCCGTTGCCCCAATGGTGTTGCCAGCATGGGCCGAAGCAGCAAAGCGGTCGAACTTGTTGACAAAGGCCAGTGAGGCGTTGTTGAAGGCCCGCCCCGTAGTTGAGCCGGGCAGAATCAGCGGGTAGTTGGCCGTGTTGTTGACAAAGCGGGCACCCGGGCTCATGAGGGGAGTGGCAAGCATGATATCCGTGCCGCTGGCCGAGTAGCGGCCCACAAAGCGGGCATTGGCAATGGAGAGGGGCACCCCGCAACTGATGGTAGCGTCAAGACCGGTAAAGCTGTAACTGCCCGTGCCGGCCAGGAAAGCCGCCGAGGCGGCCAGCGTGAGGTTGCCACCAATGCTGATGGGCGAGTTGAGCGCGTTGTCCCAGGTGCCGTTTACCACTACGTGGTTGAAGGTCTTGGTGCCGCTGCTGCTGGAGAAGCTCAGCGTGCGGCCGGCGGCAATGGTAGTGGTGCCGGCCACCGAGAGGGCCACCCTTCCCAGGGCAAAGTTGTTGTTGCCGGGGGTGACGGTGAAGTTGACCAGGGCGTTGCCGTTGACTTGGACCACCCCTTCAACTGCTCCGTCGATTCTGCCCGACTGGGTGTCAAAGTAGACCTCCTGCAAAGTAGTGGTTCCCGAGAGGTGGTCGTCGAGCAGGCTGCCGCGGATGATGGTAGTGCCCAGCACGGAGAGGTTCTTGTCGAGCACTTGCAGCGAGACGCCGGGCAGGATGTGGAGGTTGGCGTTGACTTGGGTCGTGCCCAGCAGGGTTTTGGTGGCGTTGAGTGTTTCCAGGTTGAGCAGGTGGTAAGTAGTGGCCTTGATGGCCTGGTTGGCCCCGTTGTAGCGCACCGAGTTGGGGGCGGCTGAGGCCAGCAGGGTGCCTGTTGCCATGGGGGCGTTGGCGTCCGAGTAGATGAGTGTAGAGCCGGCCTCGTTGCTCCAGGTGCTGGTAGCCGTGCTGCCATTGAGGCGCGTGCCGCTGTTGACGATGGAATAGTTGGAAACGGTAGCGCCGGGGCCAACCACCACCCCTCCGGCCACAAATACGAAAGTGCCCACCCCACTCAAGGACTGGCTGCTGGTGAAGGTGACTGGTCCGGCGCCGAGTTTGCTGAAGGAGTTGCTGGTGGGGTTGTTGTGGGTGATGCCCCCGCCGAAGTTGATGGGCGAGGAGGAGTTGGTGACAAAGCGGCCGGAGGCAGTGAGCAGCAGGGGTCCCGCGAAGGTATTGGTACCGCCGTTGCCCGTGTCCTGGAAGGTGCCCTGGATGGTAGTAGTGCCCGTTACCGTCAGGTTCTGCGTCGACGATTCCAGCGCAGTGCCGCTGCCGATGGTGACGTTTTTGGCGGTTAAGGCGCCTTGCAGGGTTTTGGTACCTGCCGTAGCGGTAAGCAGATGACTGTAGTTGGGGCTGGCAAACACCTGTTGATTGCCGTTGCCGTTGTAGCTGACGGTGCTGGCAGCCAGAGGGCTAGTAGTCAGGGTGGTGATGCTGTTGCTGGCTCCGGCGAGGTTAAGCGCGTGGGCAAGGCCACCTCCGCTCATGTTGATCACCCCCGTCCCGGACAGGTTCCCCCCCACGGATACGGTTTGCACTGCAAAGGAGTTAAACAGCAGGCTGCCGTTGGCCACGAGGTTACCCACGAGCGTTAGGTGCAGCGGGCTTGTGCCATTAAAACCTAGTATACTACCCGCATTGATTGTGAGGCTGTTGGCACCGGCGCTGACCGCGTTGATAGTCAACGTTTGGGGACCAGGCGCGGCAGGTTGCAGGGTAACGGCCGCGACATTCGTGATGATCAGCCCACTAATGGTTTGGGTAGGTACATTCGTGACGACCGCCGGTATGTTGAATCGCAGCACGTCGGTGACGTTCGGCGTCGTTCGCGTGGGGGACCAGTTGCCCGGCGTTCCCCAGTTGCCGTCGCCACTCGCGCCGGTCCAGGTGTGGGTGGGGGTTTGCCCTTTTACCAGCAAAGGTGCCAGTGTGATCAGGGCCAGGATTATCCATTTACCCAGGCCTCTAAGCTGAGCGTTCCGCGCAGGGATAGAATTGGTAGCGTTTTGCTTCATATGGAATGCCTGTTGAGTACACTTATCATGAGGGTAATTGCTACTTTGTGCTGAAGTTGGGTATGCCCGTCAGCCGTGAAGCGATGGCAATACTCAGCGCTTATATGTAGCCCGGGCTTCCGGAAGTGAGCCGGGCAAGGGCAGTCCGAAGGGGCCGCCGGTGAAAGATTTCACGAAAAAGGATAAGTATATCGCTCTGTTCGGGATCGTTGACCGGTAGTTTTATCGCCACCAGCGTAACGTTGGTCGAATAGATGGCCCCTTATAGGTTACGTTTGGGCTAATTAATAGAGATATTGCGCAGAATGCGGGCAGAAGAGAAGTCATGTAATAATTTGGGACGGTTTATGCAGCATGGGGTACAAATATTTTTCTGCCTCCTTCTTGAGGAATTGATAAAAAATCTAAATACTATTAAATTTAAGCCCGCTCCTTTGCATTATGAAATTACCTTTTGTTGTACTTGCTTCCTGTATTTGCTTGTTAAACGTAACCCTTGCCGCCGCGCAGCGGGAAGGGGTAGATGCCCAGCAGAACCTCAATGCCCTGGGAGGAATGGGCAGCAACATGGTCCGGACCTTCGATACCCGTTACGCGGGCATCCGTGGAACGCCCTTTTTACTGCCCTACTGGTGCAGTACCGAAGTAGTTTTTAAGGACGGCCGTCGTTTTGCGGAGGTGCCGCTTAAATACGACGTGTACCAGAACCAGATTGTGATCAAAAGGCCCCAGGGCGACTCGATGATCCTCAATGCCGCGCCAGTCAGCCATTTTACCCTGCAGGACGTTGCCACCGGCAAGTCTTACGTGTTCAAGAAATTTCCGCTCTCCCCGGGAGACCAGGCCCGGCTGAAAGACAAGTTCCTGCAGGTGATCCAGGAGGGCAAGACTTCACTGGTGGTAAGCCGGGGCAAGACCATTATAAAGGCTGACTACAAAGGGGCGTACAACACGGGCCGGGCGTACGACGAACTGATCGACAACACCCAGTATCACCTGCTGCGGCCCGATGGGGCGCTGGCCGACATCCGGCTGAACCGGAAATCCGTGCTGGAAGGCTTCGACCGGCACCAGGCGGAACTCAAGGCCTACGCCCAGCAGGAAAACATTGATTTCAAGGACGAAAACGCCGTGGGCAAGTTGGTGGCTTACGCCAACTCCCTCGAGTAGTGCATTATTTTATACTTAACCATTTACCCATTTAATCCTCCCCCTCCCGTATGGAACGTCGAAATTTTTTGAAGAAGGGCTTAGCCGTAGCCGGTGCAACTTCGCTTGCCGCGCCGGCCATCGATGCCAGTGCTACCCGGCCGAAAGACCCGCCTAAAACCAAATTCAAGCTCAACTACGCCCCTCACTTCGGGATGTTTAAAAATACGGCCGGGGAAGATCCCATTGACCAACTCAAGTTCATGGCCGACCAGGGCTTCATGGCCCTGGAAGACAACGGCATGATGGGACGTACGCCGGCCGAGCAGGAGCGAATCGGGAAAGAGATGACCCGCCTGGGCATGAAAATGGGCGTGTTCGTGGTGGACAAAGGGGGCAACGGGCAGAATACCCTCGCGGCCGGCAAGCCCGAACACCTCGACATATTCCTAAGCGGCTGCAAGCGGGCCGTGGAAGTAGCCAAAAGGGTGAACGCCAAGTGGATGACGGTAGTGCCCGGCGACTACCATCGCCAGTTGCCCATCGGCATCCAGACGGGCCACGTGATTGAGGCCCTGCGCCGGGGCGCCGAAATCTTTGAACCGCACGGTCTGGTGATGGTGCTCGAACCCCTCAGCGACTCGCCCGACCTGTTTCTGCGCTACTCCGACCAGACGTACATGATCTGCAAGGCCGTCAACAGCCCCTCCTGCAAAATCCTGTTCGACATCTACCACATGCAGAAAAACGAAGGGCGCATTATCTACAACATTGACCAGTCCTGGAACGAAATTGCCTACTTCCAAATCGGTGACGAACCGGGCCGGAAGGAACCCACCACCGGGGAAATCAACTACAAAAAAGTATTCGAACACGTGTACCAGAAGGCAAAAGGCGCTAATAAAGAATTCATCTGGGGCATGGAACACGGCAATGCCAAGCCGGGCAAGGAAGGCGAACAGGCCCTGATTGCGGCCTACCGGGAAGTCGACAGCTTCGTGGTGTAGCAGTCCGGCCGGGGGAGGAGCCTCCTCCACAACTGCCGGCGCCGGTCGTGCCGGCAGTTGTTTTTGATTAGTTTTGCAAGAGCCTATTTCTGCACCGTGCACCCAAAGAAAGTCGCCATCATTCAATCCAACTACATTCCCTGGAAAGGATACTTCGATGTCATCAACTCAGTAGATGAATTTATCCTCTTTGATGACGTGCAGTACACCCGCCGCGACTGGCGCAACCGCAACCTGATCAAAACCGCCAATGGACTCCACTGGCTCACCATTCCGGTCGAAGTCAAGGATAAGTACGACATTCCCATCAACGAGGTGACGGTTGCCGACCCGCATTGGGCCAAAAAGCACTGGACCACCCTTTCACAGGCCTACGCCAGGGCGCCCTTTTTCCGGGAATACCGGCCGGTATTCGAAAACCTGTACCTGACCATGCGGGAAACGCACCTGAGCCGGATCAACTACCTCTTTATCCGGGCCGTCAACGGACTCCTCGGAATCCCGACGCCAATTACCTGGTCTACGGATTATGAACTAACTTCGGGCAAAAATGAGAAGTTGGCTTCCCTGTGTACCCAGGCCGGGGCTACCGAGTACCTTTCGGGACCGGCAGCCAAAGGATACCTCGACGAAGCCTACTTCGCGGCGCAGGGAATCACCGTGACCTGGATGGACTACAGCGGCTACTCCGAGTACGGGCAGTTGCACCCACCCTTCGCGCACGGCGTTTCCGTACTGGACCTGTTGTTTAACGAAGGGCCCCGCGCCACCCACTTCATGAAAAGTTTTCGTCAGCCTGTTGCATGAAATTGTCCGTTGTCACCACCCTCTATTATTCCCAGAATTACGTCCGCGAATTTCACCGGCGCGTGGTGAGCAGCATCCTTAAGATTACCGACCAGTACGAAATCATCTTCGTCAACGACGGCTCCCCCGACCAGTCGCTGCAACGGGTGCTGGAACTGCAACGCACCGATCCCAACGTGCTGGTGGTAGACCTGTCGCGCAACTTCGGCCACCACAAGGCCATCATGACGGGCCTGCGCTTTGCCGAGGGTGACTACGTGTTCCTCATCGACGTGGACCTGGAAGAAGACCCCGAACTGCTCGACCGGTACTGGGCCGAACTCCGGGCGTCCGAAGGCGTGGACGTGGTGTTCGGCATTCAGAAAAAACGCAAAGGCGGCTTCTTTGAGCGGGTCAGCGGCCGGATTTTCTACGGGCTGTTTTCCCTGCTGGCCGCCATCGAATACCCGCACGACACCCTTACCGCCCGGCTGATGACCAAACGGTACGTTGCCAAAGTGGTTTCTTACCGCGAGACGGAACTGGACATCTGGGGCCTCTTCGTGCTGACGGGATTTAACCAGAAGGGCGTTTACGCGACCAAGGGCAGCAAGGGCACCAGCACCTACACGCTGAAGAAGAAACTGAAAATGGCCATCGAAACCATTACCTCCTTCAGCAGCCGGCCCCTCTACCTTATTTTCCTCTTCGGCGTTTTCATCATTATTGCCGCCTTTGCCAACATCCTGTTCATTATTTACAAAAAACTCCTGTACGGCGTGGCGGTGGAAGGCTGGGCCAGCCTGCTGACCACCATCTGGCTGGTGGGGGGCATCATCATCTTCCTGCTGGGCGTCATTGGCATTTACCTGTCCAAAATGTTCACCGAAATCAAAAACCGCCCGTTTACCATTGTCAGGGAAGTATACGGCCGGGAAAATGCCGGCGCCGGTAACCGATCCGATCAACTCAACCCCATCAGCGATGCTGGACAAAATAGATAAGGACTTAAAGGAATACTACGGGAAAAACCTGAGCGTCAACGGCGCCGGTGCCAAGGGCGTTGGCTGGAAGAACGAAGAAGCCCAGCGGGTTCGCTTCGAGCAACTGGCAAAAGTGGTTGCGGGCCCGGAGCCTTTTTCCCTCAACGACCTGGGGTGCGGCACGGGCGACCTGATCGGCCTGCTCGACGAACGGTTTCCGCAGTACGCCTACTACGGCTACGACGTGCTGGCCGAAATGATCGAACTGGCTACCCGGCAGTACGGCAACCGCCCCAATGCCGCGTTCTCGGTCATCACCGATGCTTCGGACATGCAGGAGGCTGACTACACCGTTGCCAGTGGCATCTTCAACCTGCGTTACGGCACTGCCGGCGAAGAATGGCTGCAATATATCATTGATTCGATAGGCTGGATGAACCAAAAAAGCCGTAAAGGGTTCGCTTTCAATGCACTCACCAAGTACTCCGACCCCCAATATATGCAGGCCCACCTGTACTACTCCGACCCGCTGTACCTGTTTGATTACTGCAAACGCAACATTGCCAAAGACGTGGCCCTGCTCCACGACTACCAGCAGTACGACTTTACCATCATTGTCCGCAAGTATTAGTTGCCAATGGGATACGTATATATTTTGCTGACGGTGCTGCTCACGGCGTACGGCCAACTGATCCTGAAATGGCGCATGAACTTTCTTCCCCAGCCGCCGGCTCCCCTGCCGGAAAAGTTCTGGTATCTGTTCAAGATCATCTTCGACCCGTACATCTTTTCGGGCTTTTTTGCCGCCTTCCTGGCAAGCCTCACGTGGATGGCCGCACTGGCCAGGTTTGAGTTGTCCTTCGCGTACCCCTTCATGAGCCTGGCCTTCGTGGTGGTGCTGGGGTGCGGTTACTTATTTCTCAATGAATCCATTACGCTCCAAAAAGTGATTGGAATGGCACTCATCGTAATCGGCCTGGTTATCGCTTCCCGCTGAGTAAAGGAATCACTTGTCTTCCTTTTGCTACGCGTCGAGCATTGACTGCTCCCCGGCTTCGTACCCCTCGTCCACCAACAGCCCGCCCCCCGAAGCCGCCTGCACGGCCAGTTGGTCGCAGCGTTCATTTTCGGGATTGCCCGCGTGGCCCTTCACCCACACAAACCGGACTTTGTGTTTGGTGTACACCTTCAACAGCCGCTGCCACAAGTCCGGGTTTTTTATTTTGGCAAAGCCCTTCTTTACCCAGCCCCAGAGCCACTTTTTCTCCACGGCATCCACCACGTAGCGGGAGTCGGAATAGATGGTCACTTCGTAGCCCGGCTCCTTGATGGCTTCCAGGCCGACGATCACCGCCAGCAGTTCCATGCGGTTGTTGGTGGTAAGGCGGTAGCCCTGCGAAAGTTCTTTACGGTGCTGCTTGTATTTGAGTACGACGCCGTACCCGCCGCGGCCCGGGTTGCCCTGCGCGGCTCCGTCCGTGTACATGGTGATCATTGGAGGCCCAGGTTGGTTTTGAACAATTTGATGCCGATGGCAATCAGGATGATGCCGAATACTTTGCGCAGGATTTCCGCCCCCGAAGTGCCCAGTTTCCGCTCCAGCCAGTTGGAGGATTTAAGCACGATGTACACGAACACCAGGTTCAGCACGATGCCCACCAGGATGTTGGCCGTGGCGTACTCGGCCCGCAGCGAAATGATGGTGGTCATGGTGCCGGCACCGGCAATGAGCGGAAAAGCCAGCGGCACGATGGAAGACGTATCGGTGGTGGTGTCGGCGCGGAAGATGTGCCGCCCCAGGATCATCTCCAGGCCGATTAGGAAAATGATGATGGCCCCGGCAATGGCAAACGAAGCTACGTCCACGCCGAACAGGTTGAGGATGGATTTGCCTAGGTACAGGAAAACGATCATCAGGATGCCCGCGGCAATGGTTGCCTGCTCGGATTGGATGCGGCCGGTGCGGGAACGCTTCCGCAGGTCGATGATCACGGGGATGGACCCGAGAATGTCAATCACCGAAAAGAGAATGAGGGTAACGGATAAAATTTCTTTGAGACTGAATTGAAACATGCAACTGCCGGACTTGCCCGCGCAAATCTACCACAAACCGGAAGCAATCTGCCTAGCCCCGGGGCGCATTCCGCAAGAAATTCCGGAGCAGCCCGATCTCCTCGGCCGTGAGGGCGGGAAAGTTGGCAACGCGGAACGTAGTATCTTTCCAGGCGCCGTACCCGTTGCCCAGCACCAGGCCTTCCCGTTTGGCGCCCTCTTTTAACTGGGCAATCACCGGCTGGGGGGCCTCCACGGCAACCACCGTAGCTGACCGCACCGCGGCGTTCCGGACGAGGGGTTGCAGGCCGGGGAGCGGCTCCAGGAAAGCGTACCAGTCCGAAGCCTGCCGTTCCAGGCGACTGCTGGTTGCGGCAATGGGTTCGATCATTTCCACCACCCGGCTCAACAGGTAGATTCCCAGTACGTTGGGCGTGTAGGGCGTCTGGAACTTGCGAAAGTTTTCGTGTACGAACAGCAGGCTGTTGTAAAACGCCCGGTCGCCGAGGCTACTGGCCCGTTCCAGGGCTTGCGGGGAGCAGACCAGGATGCCCAGCCCGGCCGGCAGGCCCAGGCACTTCTGCACGGAGGCAAACCATACGTCGGCGGCGGTAAAGTCGAGGGCAAGCCCGCCCAGTGAAGAGGTGGCGTCTACGGCAACCAGCCGGTCGGGGTGCAGCGCCTTGAACCGCCGGATGACTTGGACGGGCACCTGCGTGCCGTTGGCGGTTTCGTTCTGCGTCAGGCAGAGTACTTCGGCGGCTCCCGGAATCCGTACCGCTTCGGGCTGCAACGCTTCGTCAGTCCCAAAGGAGTAGCCGGTGGACCCGGGCCGGAGGCGGCGGGCGTATTCCAGCCATTTTTCCCCGAAAGCGCCGTTGTACACGTGAAAGCTCTCCCGGG
The DNA here is from genome assembly GCA_963844325.1 of uncultured Sphingobacteriales bacterium. GTDB lineage: Bacteria > Bacteroidota > Bacteroidia > Cytophagales > 172606-1 > CADCTQ01. Next base: position 7,330,246 of record CAWJNV010000002.1, on the reverse strand, counting down.
TCGTCAACGACTGCGCAATGATTTCCCAGCATTCGGTGGCCGAGGACACCAGCAGCACCGCGTACGCCGGCGGTACGGCCAACTTGGTCTTCAACCCTTCAATGGCCCGCCGGCAAAGGTCCATGAAGCCGCTGCTCCGGTGGTTCAGGCTCAGGATTCCCTCGTCGTAGGCGTCCTGCATGAACGCCCGCACCTGCGGGTACACTTTCGAAGGGCCGGGGTAAAAAGTGATGGGCGGCATGGACGGCATGTTGAATTACGGAAGATACTTGATACGCTATTCCCCAACCCCGATTTGCCCTTCAAACACCTGGTCCGCGGGCCCGATCAGGTACACGTCCGTGAAGGAGCCTTCCCCCGTTTGCCGGAACGACACCCGCAGGTCGCCGCCCAGCGTCTTGATGCGGACGGGGCTGGACAGGTGGCGGTAACTCGCCGCCAGGGCGCAGGCCGTTACGCCCGTACCGCAGGAGTAGGTTTCGTCTTCCACGCCCCGTTCGTACGTCCGCACAAACAACGCATTGTCTTCCAGCACTTCCACAAAGTTGACGTTGGTGCCCCCGTTGGGCGCGAAATGGTCGTTGTAGCGGATGCGGCGTCCCCGGCCCGTAACGTCGGTTTCCCGGACGTTATCCACGAAAGTCACGTAGTGCGGCGAACCGGTGTTGAGGAAATCATACTCCGTCTCCCGCCGTACCCCGTTCACGTCCATCATTTTCAGGTGTACCAGGCCCTCCCGCACCTGGGCCTCGTGGGGGCCGTCCACGGCCAGGAAGGTGGTTTCCGTTTCGAACAGGCCCAGGGATTGGGCAAACTTCACCAGGCAGCGGCCCCCGTTGCCGCACATGGTGCTCGGGTTGCCGTCGGCGTTGAAGTACACCATGCGGAAATCGTAGCCGGGGTGGTTTTGCAGGAGCATGAGACCGTCGGCGCCAATGCCGAACCGGCGGTGACACAGGCGGGCCACCAGTGACGGGTTCGCGGGAAAGGTCCCGTCCCGGTCGTCGAAAATGATGAAGTCGTTGCCGGTGCCCTGGTACTTATGAAAGTGCAGTTGCTTCATGCGCATAAAGGTAGCAAGTTTTCGGGCTACGTTGCGCGCAGCAGGGGCTTCGGTGCGGGCCAGGGTGGTGTACCTACGCGACGGCCGTAACTTCCTGGGCGGCGTACCAACCAGTTGTCACCGGAGAAGGATCCGACAGGACCGGGTGGCGCCGGGCGGGGCGGTCGGTGGTGCGGACGGAACGGGTGGAAAGCTCGGTGACCGGCACGGTCGTTTCGGGGGTACCGGCCGGCCGGCGGTCGATCAGCAGGTCGTCGAAGTGGCAGCCGCCCGGAGGATCAAACACGGGAAACACGAACCCGTCCGGTATTCCTCCGAAACCTTCCCCATCGTCGTCATTGGCGGCCGGGGCCGGTTCGCTCAGCACTTTCACAATCATCCAGCCGGCGCACAGGAAGCACAGGCTGCATACAACCAGGTAGTGTAACGTTATTACGGGAATCATGGGCGGCTCGTAGAGGAGAAGGCGTACGTACGGGAAAGTGTGAAATTAGAGAGGCTCTGCCGGAGAAAAGAACAATTATCGGGCCATACCTTGCGCGTGCAGGTTTCCGGGCAAGGACAGCCGCCTGCGGTAAAAAGGGCAACCCGTTCCCGGGAAAAGCCAAATCCGGCCCCTCCGCGGGAGCGGAGTTACTTGCGAAAGCTCCAAAAAAGGCCCATATTGTGCCTGATACTTTCATATTTTTGTGCAATGAACTACATTCTCTTCGACGACCAGCACGTTCGTACTTCCCTGCTCCCGCTCACGTTCACCCGCCCCGTGAGCGAAATCCGGGTAGGCATCTGTACGATCACCCAGAAGTGGGAACAAGTGCTCCGGTCGCGGATTTCGTTTCTGACTGAACCTTACCTGCAAGCCAAATATCCCCAAGTCAATACCCTGAACGACGTGTTCATCAATGGCGCCATTTGCCCCGATGAGGCCCTGCTGGCCGCCATCCAGTCGCTCCAGAAGGGCGACCGGCTCATGCACGGCGACATCCTGGTGGCATACCGTCCCGAAGAGCTTCCCGAAACACTGACCGATATCGACCAGATTCCGGACATCCGCGTGCAGACGCACCAGCAGCACATCACCATCATCCGCGACCTGTGCGACATTTACGCCTCCAACGGGGAGCAAATCCGCGCCGACTTCCGGCGCATCACCGCCGGCCGGGTTTTCAGACCCATCATCGACCCGCACACGGCGGTGTACAATCCCGGCCAGATCTTCATTGAAGAGGGCGTTGAAATGAAAGCCTGCGTACTCAATGCGGAAGGCGGCCCGATCTACATCGGCCGCAACGCGCAACTGCACGAAGGGACCGTGGTGCGGGGGCCGTTTGCCCTGGGCGAAGGCAGCTTTCTCAACATGGGCAGCAAAATCCGGCCCGACACCACCATCGGGCCGTACTGCAAGGTGGGCGGCGAAGTGAGCAACAGCGTGATCTTCGGCTACAGCAACAAAAGCCACGACGGCTTCATGGGCAACTCGGTGCTGGGCGAGTGGTGCAACCTGGGGGCCGACACCAACACCTCCAACATGAAAAATGACTACGGCCACGTGAAGCAGTGGAGCTACAACGAAGGGGGCATGCGCGACACCGGCCGGCAGTTCTGCGGCCTGGTGATGGGTGACCATTCCAAGGCCGGCATCAATACCATGTTCAACACGGGTACGGTGGTGGGGGTGAGTTGCAACGTGTTCGGCGGGGAGTTTCCGCCCAAGTACGTGCCCTCTTTCAATTGGGGCGGGGCAGCGGGCCTGGAAATCTACCACCTCGACAAGGCGTTGGAAGTGGCTGACCGCGCCATGCAGCGCCGGGGCCTGCCGTTCAGCGAGTTGGACCGCCACATCCTGACCACGGTTTTCAACCTGACCCACTCCCCGAAAAAAACGATTGGATTCCGTTCGCACTGACGGTCTCCAGGCAGGGCGGCCGCCAAAATACAAGTAGCCGGGGAGTATTGCTCCCCGGCTACGGTGTTTCTGGTGGGTATGGGTTAATGGAGTTTATTCCTCGTCGTCCTCATCAACGTCGTCCTCGTCGTCCAGGTCATCATCCAGGTCATCGTCGTCGTCAAAATCCTCGAAATCGTCGTCATCGTCAATATCCAGTTCCTCGTCGAAATCCAGTTCCTCGTAATCCTCTTCGTCAATGTCGAATTCTTCGTCGTCCAGGTCATCGTCATCATCGGTGTTCATGTCTTCCCAGGCGTTCTGGTAGATGGTCTGCTGCAGCGAGGTCTCATCGTCGAGGATCGTTTCAGTGTAGTGCATAATGGTAAAGTTAAAACAATTACTGGGTTATATGATCATTTACCGGCGTTCTAAAGCTAGGCTCACGGAGGCCCTGTGGGTTATTTTGCTACTCCCCGGACAAATACGGAGGAGTACTCCGGAACGATGCTTTAGCGCCCCAAAATAAATTATTTTTGAACAAACAAAGCAAAACTTGGCGCTAAAAAACCGCCCCTCCGTCGCCGCGCCGCTTCGTTCCTTTTATTGCTCCGGCGCCCCGGCGGCAGGCTCTTTTTTCCGTTCCGCCCGGCAAAAAGCCGCCGTTTGTCTTATATTCGTACAAACAAATCCGTCAGCTGGCGCACATCCATGAAAAATTCCTCCTCCCGGGAGAAAATTGGTTGGACCTACTTGGGCAGAAATCTGCGTCGCCGCTGGTACTTGTTTGCCCTTGCCCTGGCCGTTGCGCTGGCCGGCGCCTACCTGTATCTGCAAGTTACCCCCAAAGTGTACAACCTCACCGCTACCCTGCTGACGGAGGAGCCCTTGCCGGCGGCTCCCGGTACCGCGCCGGGCCGCGTGGACGACGAGAAAAACCTGCTTACCTCGTTCCGGCGCATCCGGGCGGCCGTCGAAGAACGGGACTTCCGGGTTTCGTACTTCGGCACGCACCTGCTGTTGCCGCGGGAAGAATACGGCGACCTGCCTTTCCGCGTTGTGCTCGATTCAACGCAGCAGCAGGCCGTGGGCGTCCGCGTGTACGTAAAACTGATCGACGAGCAGCTGTACCGCCTGAAAGTGCACGGCAAAAATGTGCCCCTGTTCGACTTGCCGACCGACCGGCAGGTAGCCGTCATTCCCGAGATCGCCGTGGACAAGGTACTCCGCGTCGGCCGGCCGTACCGCGACCCGTACCTGGGCTTCCAGATCCAGTTTCTCAAAAAGCCCGGCCAGTTCGACCCCGAAGGGCGTTTCTTCGTGGTCAACAGCCTGGCGGACCGGGCCGCCGAATACCAGCGCCGGCTCCGGGTGCGTCCGCTCGGCGAAGGAGCCCGTACGCTCGAACTTTCCATCAAAGGCACGTTGCCGGAAAAAGAGGCCGCCTTCCTCAACAAGTTGCTGCGGGTGCACATCCGGGAAGACCAGGAGCGGCAACACCAGCAGCACCGCGACGTCATTGCCTGGATCGACCGGCAACTGGGCCTGGACGGCGGCACAGCGTCCGAAGAACCGGAGCCCGTTCCGGCCGAAGCCCTGCCGCAACCCCTGTCGGGAGAAGCGCTGCGCGGCGACCTGCTGGCCGAACGGGAACGGATGAACAACCGGGTGCAACTGTACGAGGGGCTGCTGCAAAGCCTCAAGCGCGAAAACGAAACCATTGCACTGCCCGTGACCCTGCCCGATTCCGCCTTGCAGTCCCGGCTGGCGCGCTACAACGACCTGCTGCGCCAGCGGTCAGCACTGCAATCGGGCGAGGCACCGGCCGGCCAGGTCAGCAAGGTGAACGCCCAGCTCCAGAAGATGCGGGTGGGCCTGGTGGAATACACGGGTACCCTGTCGAACCGGGCCCGGAAATGGACGCTGATCCTCGACCGGAGCATTGCCAAAAGGGCGCTGCAAAACGCCCTGCCCGCCACGCCGCTGCCCGAGGTGCGGCGGCAACTGAAACTGGACGACGGGGTGTACCGGAACATTCACGATTACCTGCTTACGCGCCGTGCCGAAGCGGGCATGGCCCTGGCTACGGGGCGTTCCGGCAAAGTGATCGTGGACGAGGCCCGCCCGGATGGTCTGCCGCCCGTGTACCCGGACGCCCCGCTGGTGTACACCGTGGCCGCCTTGCTCGGGTTGCTCCTGCCGTTGGGCCTGTTAACCATCCGCCATTTTATGCGTAACAGGATTATCAACCAGACGGACATCCAACTGAACACGGCCATTCCTACCCTCGGCGTGGTGGGCTACAACGACAAAGCGGGCAATTACCTGGTAGCGTACAGTTCCAAATCGGCGCTGGCCGAGTCTTTTCGTTCCCTGCGCGTCAACTTGCAGTACCTTTTCCTCGACACCGGCAAAAAGGTGATCGGCATTACCTCTTCCGGGCAGGGGGAGGGCAAAACGTTCTGCGCCTCCAACCTGAGCGTGGTGATGGCGCAGTCGGGCAAAAAAACGCTGCTGATCGACGCCGACCTGCGCAAACCCCGCATTGCGGCCCGCTTCGACGTGGACAACGCCGCCGGCCTGGCCTCTTACCTCACCGGGGCGCACAAGGCCGACGACATCATCCAGGCCACGGCCACCGAAAACCTGCACATCATTCCGTCGGGGCCGCTGCCGGCCAGTCCGCTCAACCTGCTGGGCACGCCCCGGATGGAAGCCTTGCTCGAAAAGGCGCGGCAGGAGTACGACTACGTGATCCTCGACACGCCGCCGCTGGGCCTGGTGTCCGACTTCCTGGTGCTGCTCAAATACACGGATTACAACATTTACATTGTCCGGCACCGGCTCACCGAACGGGCGGGGCTCAGCAAGATCAACGAGTTGTACAATTCCAACCGGCTCCGGGACGTTGGCATCCTGATCAACGGCGCCCGGGCCCTGTCGGCGTACGGCTACAGCGACAAGACCTACAAGTACGGCTACGGCGATTAAGGTCCGCCATTTTCCCGCGGCGGGAGGGAGCCCCCCGCATTACCTTTTGTGCAATAGATAGGCGCGCTCAATGATGTCCCTGGTTAAATATCATTCCTTGTTCCAGGCCGATGGCTTCCGGAAGTATTTTACCAATACTTCCTGGCTGCTCGTGGAGCGGGTCATCAACCTGGGCATTACGATGGTGATGGGCATTTACACGGCCCGCTACCTGGGGGTCGAAAACTTCGGGTTGTTCAACTACGCCCGCAGTTTCGCGGCCATCATCATGACCATTGCCCCGCTGGGCGTGGACAGCCTGCTGGCCCGCAACCTGCTCAACAACCCCGAACAGCGCAACCTGATCATGGGCACTTCGCTGCTGGCGCGGGGGGCGGGTACGCTGGTCTGCCTGCTCATTACTTACCTGGCCAACTGGCTGATGGGGCACGACGCCGATACGCAACTGCTGGTGATGGTGGTGGCGGCGGCGGCCCTCTTCGAACCTTTTTACCTGCTCAACCAGTTCTTTACGGCCAACATCCAGTCGCGGTACCACGCCTACAGCGAACTCACCAAAGCCCTGGTTTCCACGGCCGTCAAGATCCTGCTCATCTGGTTCGAGGCGCCCCTGATCTGGTTTGCCGGGGTGCTCATTCTCGAAAGTTTTACGTACGCCCTGTCTTCGCTGGGTTTTTATTCTTTCCGCTTCGGCTCCTTTTCCCGGTGGCGGGCCAGTTTCGCCTACCTGCGCGGCCTGCTCAGCGATTCGTGGCCGCTGGCCATTTCCGGCCTGGTGATCATGCTGCACCTGAAAGTGGACCAGGTCATCATCCGGCACCTGATGAGCAACGAGGCCGTGGGGTACTACGCGGCGGCCCTGCGGCTTTCCGAATCCACGTACTTCGTGCCGGTGGTCATCTGCACGTCGCTGCTGCCGCCCATGCTTAATGCCCGCAGTAAAAGCGTAGGCCTGTACCGCACCCGGTTGCAGCAACTCTTCAACCTGATGGTCCTGCTTTCCCTGGGCATTGCCCTGCCCGTTACCTTCCTGGGCGACTGGATCATCGACCTGGTTTTCGGCAAAGCGTACCACCCGGCGGGGGCGGTACTCGTGCTGCACATCTGGTCGGGCGTTTTCGTGGCCCTCGGGGTGGCGGCCAACGGCTGGCTCATTGCCGAAAACCTGCACCGCATTGCCCTGTACCGCACGCTGCTGGGCGTCGTCATCAACATCGGGCTCAACTTCGCCCTGATTCCTTCCCTCGGCATCCAGGGGTCGGCCCTGGCGACCCTCGTCTCCCAGGCCGCAACGGCTTACTTCAGCAACCTGTTTTCCGCCAAAACGCGGATGCTGTTCTACATGCAAACCCGGGCGTTGCTCGGCTTTTCGGTGTTCCGGCGGGCCCGGCTGCTTTTCACCCCCGCGCATCCATGACCCGCACCGACCCTGAGGCTCCGCTCCAAACGGCCGTGCTGCTCGTCCTGTTCAACCGGCCCGAGGCTACCCGCACCGTGTTCGAAGCCATCCGGCGGGCCCGGCCCCCGCGGCTCTACCTGGCGGCCGACGGTCCCCGGCCCGGCCACCCCGGCGACGAATCCAACTGCCGCGAAGCCCGCCACGTGGTGAGTGCCGTAGACTGGCCCTGCGCGGTAAAGACCTGCTTCCGCGCGCACAACCTGGGCTGCGGACGGGGACCGGCCGAGGCGTACGACTGGTTCTTCGGCCAGGAAGAAGAAGGCATTGTGCTGGAAGACGACTGCGTGCCCGACCCCAGCTTTTTTCCTTTCTGCCAGGAACTGCTGGCCAGGTACCGGCACGACCCGCGGGTAATGCACATCACGGGAACGAATTTTCTGGGGGTCAGATACCAGCCGCCGTATTCCTACTACTTTTCCATCCACCCGCACGAGTGGGGCTGGGCCAGCTGGCGAAGGGCCTGGCAACTGTACGACTTCGGCATCGAACGCTTCCCGGAAATGGCCCGCACGGGGGCGTTGCGTTCCCGGTACAGTGGCCGGCTCGAATACGCGTACCGGATGAGCAAGTTCCGCAGTACGTACGGCCGGCCCGGCGTGAGCTGGTGGGATTACCAGTGGAACTTCGCCTTGCACGTGCACGGCGGGCTGGCCGTCGTGCCGGCCGTTAACCTGGTACGCAACATCGGCTTTGGCCCGGGGGCCACGCACACGGTGAGTGCCCGCGACGCCCGGGGCGACAACACGGCCCGGGCCATGTCTTTCCCGCTCCGGCATCCGCCCGCCGTCGTCCAGGACCGGGCGGCCGACCGGCAGTATTTTCGCCTCCAGATGCGCCGGCTGCTGACCCGCAAACTTTTGGGCTTCCTCGGCGTCAGTGGCTACGACGCCCGGGGCTAAACCGTTGAGAAGAATTATAAATTATGAATTTTAGATTTTGAATTACGGCGGCTCCGGGTTGTAAGCCAGTTGGCTACAATCCATAATTTAAAATCTAAAATTCATAATTATTTTTATGCTATGCTCTACGTCGTCATTCCCGTGTACAACCGCTGGCACTACACCGAGGCGTGCCTGGAGGCGCTGCGGAGGCAGACGTTCCGGGCGTTCCGGACGGTGGTAGTAGACGATGGGTCTGCGGACGGCACGGCCGGCTACCTCGCCGATGCGTTTCCGGAGGTGATTGTGCTGAAGGGGAGTGGCAACCTGTACTGGACGGCCGCCGTAAACCTGGGCATTGCCCACGCCTTGGCGCAGGGAGCCACCCGGGTGATGACCCTGAACAACGACACGTTGCCGCCGCCCGACTTCCTGGCGCAGATGCACGACCAAAGCCTGGTGCATCCCCATGCCCTGCTGGGACCCTTGGAGTTGGACGCGGGTACGGGAAAAATCCTGTACGGCGGGGAACGGATCAACTGGCTGAAGGCCACGGCGGAACCACTGCCCGGTACGGCTGCCCCGGGGCAACGGGGCGGGCTGCACCCGGTGGACTGGCTGCCCGGCCGCGGGTTGCTCATCCCGGGGGCGGTTTTCGCCAAAACCGGCCTGTTTGACGCCCGGACGTTTCCGCATTACTTCGCCGACCTGGACTTTACGCGGACGGCCCTGCGGCACGGCTTCCCGCTCTACCTCAATTACGAAGCAACATTGCTGACGTACCCCGAAGCTTCCGGGGACCGGCAAAACAGAGCCCGGAAGTCGTTGCGTAATTACTACAACCACCTGTTCGGCATCAAGGGCGGCGGCAACCTGCGCGACTTTACCCGGTTTGCCCGGCGCCAATGCCCCTGGCCGTACCTGCCTTCCTACGTGCTGCTCGGGAGCCTCCGGCGCATCGGCGGCTATTTTCTGCGGGGAGGGGGATAGGGTTTAAACCCTATCCCCCTCCCATTTTATTTATATTGCATCCTTACCAACCTTCCGGATGAAGCAAACCCTACGCCTCCTGCCCGTCATCGGTTTACTGTGCGCCGTGAGTTTCGGGGCCGGTGCCTTTCTCAACGGTCCAGCCGAAGTGCCCATTACCAAAGAAGCCATCCGCGGCGCGGAAACGCTTTTCGGCCTCACGTTCACGGACGCGGAAAGGGATTCACTCCTGAGCGGCTTGCAGGAGCAGCGCAACGACTACGAAAGCATCCGGAAAGTATCCCTGCCCAACGACGTAGCCCCGGCGCTGCTGTTCAACCCGGTGCCACCCGGCATGACATTCGACCGGACCCGCAAACCCTTCAAAGTAAGCAACCCCGGCACAGTGGAACTGCCCCCCAACCGCGACGACCTGGCGTTCTACTCGGTGCACCAACTCTCCCGGCTGATCCACGACCGGAAAATCACCTCCCTGGAACTGACCCGGTTCTGCCTGGAGCGGCTGAAGGCGTACGGCCCCAAGCTGGAATGCGTGGTTTCGCTCACGGAAGAACTGGCCCTGGCGCAGGCCCAAAAGGCCGATGCGGAACTGAAGGCGGGCAAAGACCGCGGCCTCCTGCACGGCATTCCGTACGGCGCCAAGGACTTGTTCGCCAGGGGCGGCTACAAAACCACCTGGGGATCGGTGCCTTATAAGGAACAGGTGCTGAACGAAGATGCTACGGTGATTGCCAAACTGGAAGCGGCCGGGGCGGTGCTGGTGGCAAAACTGACGATGGGCGAACTGGCGATGGGCGACGTGTGGTTCGGCGGCACCACCCGCAACCCCTGGAACATCAAACAGGGCTCCAGCGGCTCGTCGGCCGGCTCGGGCGCGGCGGTGGCGGCGGGTTTGGTGCCTTTTGCCCTGGGCACCGAGACGCTGGGCTCCATTGTGTCGCCGGCTACCGTGTGCGGCGTAACGGGTTTGCGGCCCACGTTCGGCCGGGTGAGCCGCGCCGGGGCCATGGCCCTGAGCTGGAGCATGGACAAGATCGGGCCGATGTGCCGCACGGTGGAAGATTGCGCCATTGTGTTCAACGCCCTCTGCGGCCCCGACGGCAAGGACCTGACCGTGGCCGACCTGCCGTTCAACTACGACCCGTCGGTCAAACTCAAGGGCCTGCGCGTCGGCTATCTGAAAAAGGACTTTGAACGGGATTACCCCGGCAAGTCTTTCGATTCGACGGCCCTGGTCCGGTTGCGGGGGATGGGCGTGGAATTGGTGCCGCTGGAACTGCCCGAACTGCCGGTCCGGGACCTTACGTTCATCATCTCCGTAGAAGCCGCGGCGGCTTTCGACGAACTTACCCGTTCGGGCCGCGACGACCTGATGGTGCGGCAGGGCCGCGGCGCCTGGCCCAACATTTTCCGGGAAGGGCAACTCGCTTCGGCCGTGCAGTACCTGCAAGCCAACCGGGTGCGGAGCCTGCTGATCCGGCAAATGGCCGAAAAACTTAAAGACATCGACGTGTACGTAGCCCCCTCGCGGGGATCGGCCAACCTGCCGCTGACCAACCTGACAGGGCATCCCTGCGTCACGATTCCCAACGGGTTTACGGCGGCCGGCACGCCGGTCAGCATTACGTTCGTGGGACAACTTTACGGGGAAGCCAGGATGCTGGCTGCCGCCAAGGCCTACCAGGACGCCACGGATTTTCACAAAAAGCACCCGAACCTGGTATGGTAGTAGTCCTTCGACATTCGATATTTCTTCTTAATAATGAATGATGAACAAGGAATAACGAATGCTGAAGTATCTGAACCGTGGCGAAACTATTTAGCGTCACCGAGCAGCAGCGGCGTATTGCTGCGGCCGTTCATGATGATCACTTTGGTATTGGGTGAGGTAGCAATTTCCTTTTGCGCCTTGATCTGCTCGTACTGGAGTTGCTTGTCGGAGAGACCCGTGCTGAGGATCTTCTGGTAGTCGGCGATGCCCTGCGCCTCCACCCGTTTGCGGTCGGCCTCCTGGCGTTCTTTGGCCAGCACGAACTGCATTTTCTGCGATTCCTGTTCCGCATTGATTTTCGATTCAATCGTTTGCTTCACCGAAGTAGGCAGCATGATGTTGCGGACCAGAAGTTGTTCAAGCAGCAGTCCCCGCTTGCGGAAATCCGTTTCAATGCTCTTGAAAATGCGGTTCTGGAACTCATCCCGCTTGGTGGAGTACAGGGCAACGGCGTCGTAGTACACGGCGTTGTCCCGGATTTTGGTGCGGGTGATGGGCCGGACGATCTTGTTGCGGTAGTCCTCCCCGATTTCGCCCAGGATCGCCGGCGCCTCACTCGGAATCAGGCGGTACAGCACCGTCAGGTCAATGACCACTTCCAGCCCGTCGGCCGTGAGTACCCGGATGGCATCGTCGCCCGACTGATCTCCCTCGTCGTGCACGGCCGACATCGTGTAGTTCTGGGTTTTAATGTCAAACGTAATCACTTCTACCAACGGATTGACCGTGTTGAGGCCGCTTTCCAGTACGTTGCTCTGCACCTTGCCGAACAGTTTCTGCACGCCTACCTGCCCCGCATCAATCTGCTTGACCGACGCCGTCAGCACGCCTATCGTGATCAGCACCAAACCGATTACGCGGGCGGGAACGGCCAGGCGGTACATTTGCTCATTGCTCCGGTTAATGACAAAGCCGGCAACCAGGGCCAGCATTCCCAGGATAATTAAAAACATAAGAATATCAGAGAGTTGGGTTGAACAGGATTAGTGAACGGGATGTCCGTAAAGTAACCCGTATTCCCCAGATATACACCATGCCGCCCCTTTCCGGCTGCCGGCAGTGGCGGGCCGCTCATTCCCTGGATGCACCCAACTGCCCCTGCACCCATTCGAGTTCGCGGCGGATGGAACTGTGCAAATCCAGCTTGAGGGCCGGGGGCAGTACTTCCCAGGTGTAGGTTTCCACCTCCAGGTGCTCCGTGACGGGCTGTTGCCTCACCCATTCGAGGGTTTGGACAATCTCGGCCTGGGTCGATTGCAGCCGGCCGTAGTCCTGCACGAAGAGGGGGACGTGGAAATGGGAACGCCACTCGGTGGCCGCCGTGGTGCCCAGGGTCGCCAGGGCCGGCGCCAGGTCCGGAAACTGTTGCAGGCTGCCGTCGGGTTGCCGGGCCGTTACCTGGTGCAGGTAGGTGGCGTCGGCAAAGGGGCGGAACTCGCCGGCCAGCGCCTCCCGGGCGGCCGGGTCGGCGGGAATGGCAGCTTTGAGGGCGGCGCTAAGCTGCACGCGGCCAATGCGGATGCCCGCCGCCGTGAGTCGCTGGAGGGAGACTTTGGGGGCTTCGAACATCACTGCGAAGTGGCACACGTCGTAGCAGAGTTGCACGTGGTCGCGGAGGACCGTTTCGGCGTCCGTCGCCGAAAAACCGTGGTGTTCCACCAGGGCCTTGCCGGCCCGGGCGGGCAGTTCGCGGGTAAAAAAGTCGATGGTATTCTCCGTAGTGTCGAGCAGGCCGTCGGGTTCGGGTTCAATGTCGAGGTGGATGAATTTGCCCGTTTCGCGGCGGATGTTGGCGAAAGCAGCCACGGTGCGGGCCAGGTTTTCGCACGCCGCATCGAGCATCGCTTCCCGCTGGTCGGGCCGCCACCAGGAGCGGTACGTAATGGGGGAAGTGGAGATGCCGCCCGAAATGCCCTCGGGCAGCAACTGCGACAGGATGGCCGCCAGCCGCACCGTGTACGTCTGCCGGTCGTGGGTAGTCCAGTCGGGCCGGTGCACGTCGTCCTTCACCCGCTGCCGGTGGAAGCCGCCGAACGGGAAACCGTTGAGGATGGCCACGTAGAGACCGTTGCCGTCGAGCCAGGCCTTCAGGTCGCGCCACCCCTCGGTGTGGGTCAGCGTACGGCTGGCTGCGTCGGAGAGGCGCAGGCCGATGCCCATCGGCGCCCCGGGCGACACTTCGTTTTTGAGGGGCAAGGCGTACTGCTGGAGGCTGGTAAAGACTTCCTCCCAGCTTTCGCCCGGGTGAATGTTGGTGCAGTACGTCAGGTGCGGGGGATTGCCTGTTGTCATGGCGCAAAAAAAAAGAAACCTTCCGCTCTACACAAACGGAAGGTCATTTGAAAAGGTGTATTTTGCCGAAAGTATTCTACAAGTGTCTTCGGGCCAGCACGTTATACGTGGAGTCTACCTGGTAGATCTGGTCGGGGGTGAGGTGCTTGAGGTACGGGTCCCAGGAGAGGGTTTCCCACAGGTGGTGCACGTACGCGTCGGGGAAGGTCCGCTTTTGGGCAAACAGGTTGGAAAGCCCTTGCAGGTCGTAGATGGGGTAGTGGAACCGGTACGGCGAAACGATCTTCACCAGGTCCTTGTGTTTGGCGGCCAGTTTCCGCGGAATGATGACTGAATGTTCATCCCAGTATTCGTCGCGGCCCGTCGAGCGGAACGTGCGGTAGGAGTCGTACCAGATGTTGACGAACGGATTGTCTTTGCTGGCCAGGATGACTGCGTTGCAGAGGCCGCGGTTCAAGAGGTATTTGTAGTCCAGCGTCTTCAGGCTCCGCCGGATGCGCATGGAGAATGGTTCATGGGTAAACTGCTGGCCGATCACGAAATCGTGGCCCTGGTACAATTCCAGCAGGGGTTTCACCGAAATGGTGTCCAGGTCCATGTAAATGCCCCCGAACTGCCGGAGCATTTCCAGGCGGAGTACGTCGGCCTTGTGGGCAAAATGGTGCAGTTTGTTGCCGAAAATGCTCTCGGGAATTTCTACCTTGTTGAGCGTCAGCAGCGGTTTGATCTGGTCCCACCAGTAGCCGCTTGGCTCGTAGCAGTAGTGGAAGAGAACTTTTTCTGGTTTGTTGACGTCGCAGGCCGACTTGATGGAGAGGTAGTGGACCAGGGAGAAGGGTTTGCCCCCGAAGTCGGGCTTGAGCCCGAAGATGAAGTGGATAATGTTTGGAATCATATAGGATGACCAATAATCGCGATTCTGCCGGTAGCTTTTGCACGCGTATTATTCTATACGCGAATAAAGAAAATTTTGTGCGTACTTGTTCTTATATATCTGAAACTTCGAATATTATATTCGAAAAGTACAAGTAGATGTAACCGCTACGCCACAAATTTATTCACCACTCATCCAAATGCAACAAATGCGGGCTGTAAGAATTTTGGCGGAAAACTGTTACCGGCTAGCCCGGATTTTGCTTATTGGCACCTTGTAAAAATCACCTCGCCCGTGCATTACCCTTTCCGTAGTTACCTTACGTGTTTTAGCAGCAACCCGTTATGAAAAAAAACTTACAATACCTCTTCTGGCTGGGCCTGGCCCCGCTCTGGCTGGCTTGCAGCAGCAACAAAGTAGAGGTGCGTAACCGCAACTTCGCGGAAGAAATCGCCCAGCAGCAAAACCTGATCTTTACGTTCAACCACGACCTGGTGGCCGACTCCCTGGTGGGCCGCTGGGACAGCGCCGCCTACGTGGCCTTCGAGCCGGCCGTGCGCGGCAAGTTCAAGTGGACGGCCGCCAACGAACTCATGTTCTCGCCCGACCTCGGGTTTCGTCCCAGCACCGACTACCGGGCTACCCTTACCGACGACGTACTGCGGCACGCGGCCACCACCGGCGAGAAAAAAAGCCTGTCGCTGCCCGAAGAGAAGGGCTTTGCGTTCCACACGCCCTACCTCGACCTGGTCAACACCGACATGTTCTGGAGCAAGTCGGCCGCCGGCGTGATCGAACTGCACTTTAACCTCAACTTCAACTACAAGGTAAACCCGGCCGAAGTGGGGAGCCGGCTCACGGTGCAGATCGGGGGCAAAAACGTGACGGCCCGCGTCACCAACACCAACGTATCCGACAAGGTCGCCATCAGCGTCACGCAGCCCTCCGGGGCTCCCTTCGACGGCAAGCCGGTAATGGTTTCGATCCGGGAAGGCCTTAAATGCGCCGAAAGCACCTACGCCACGCCCAAGCTCCTGACCCTCCAGGCCACTGTGCCCGACAAAGACCACTTCCAGATCGTGCAGGTGGAACCCGAGTTCCAGGGCGAAACCGGGCAGATCCGGGTGCACACCAACCAGGCCATCGAGAGCAAAGCCATTGCCAAGTTCATCCAGATGACGCCCGCCGCCGACATCCGGGTGGAGCCGCAGGAGTACGGGTTCGTCATCAAGGGCGATTTCAAGCCCGGCAGCTACGACCTGCGCATTTCGAAAGAACTGCGCGGCATTTTCGGCGCCCTGGCCGAAGACTATTCGCAGGTGGTGGTGTTCGGTGAAATGAAGCCTTCCATTGCCTTTGCCAACCGCCAGGCGCTGTACCTGACCAGCAAGGGCAGCCGCAACCTGGGCGTGCGCATCATCAATGTGCCCAAAGTGAAGGTGGCCGTCTACAAAATCTACGACAACAACATCCTCACGTTCCTGCGCAACAACGGCGCTTTCAGCGAATACTATGAGGAGGAGGACGGAGAAAACGAATACTACATGAGCGAAGGGGAGGATAACCCCTACGGACGCGTCATTTCGGAACGCGAAATCGAAACCAAAAATCTCTCCAAGGCCGGCGACGTGGCCCTGCTGGACGTGAACCTGCCCGAAAATGACCTCTTCAAGGGCATTTACCTCGTAAAAGTAACCTCCGCCAACGAACAGTACCTCTCGGCCACGCAACTCGTGTCGATCTCCGACCTCGGGTTCATGGTAAAGGAAACCCCCAACGAAGTGGTCGTGTTCTGCAACTCCATCCTGTCGGCCCAGCCGCTGCAAGGCGTAAAGGTGAACCTGATCAGCCACAACAACCAGAACGTGTACGCAGTGGAAACCGACGGGAGCGGTGTGGCCCGGTTCCCCGACCTGAAGCAAAAGGCCCCCGGCTTTAAGATCGCCATGGTGACTGGCCAGCAGGGCGAAGATTTCAACTACCTGCTGTTTGCCCAGACGGCCGTGGAAAACTCCCGCTACGACGTGGGCGGCGCCCGGGAAAACGCATCGGGCTACCAGGCCTTCCTCTACGGCGACCGCGACATTTACCGCCCCGGCGAAACAATGTACCTCAACGCGGTGGTGCGCAACGCCCGGTGGGAAGCCGCCGGCGAGTTTCCCGTCAAAGTGAAAGTAGTATCGCCCAACGGCAAAGAATTCGCCCTGCTGAAAGGCAACCTGAGCGAACAGGGGGCGTTTGCCACCTCGCTGCCGCTGCCGCAGGAGGCCGTAACCGGCACCTACAACGTGGAAGTGTACACCGCCAACGACGTGCTGCTGACCAACCGGTCCGTAAGCGTGGAAGAGTTCATCCCGGACCGCATCAAAGTAAGCGTGAAACTGGGCCGCGAAGCCCTGCGGGTCGGGGAAGACCTGATGGTTGACGCCACGGCCGTGAACCTGTTCGGCCCGCCGGCCGCCGGCCGCAACTACGAAGTGTCGTTCAACCTCAAACGCAAGGTGTTCGCGCCGGCCCAGTTTGGCGGCTACAACTTCTACACGGCCCGCGACAAGAACATTTCCTTCGAACAGGACGTGCGCCAGGGCACCACCGACGCCGACGGGCAACTGTCGGAAACGTTCTCCGTACCGACTGAATTCAAGGATGCCGGCGTGCTGGCCGGTACCGTCTACACCACCGTGTTCGACGAAACGGGCCGCCCCGTCAACCGCCTCAACCGCTTCGACGTGTTCACCCAGGACGTGTTCTACGGCATCCGCCTGAACGACAGCTACGTGAATACCCGCGAGGCCCTGCAAATTCCGCTGGTGGCCGTGGACCGCAACGGCAAAGCCCTTTCCGGCACGGCCGCCCGCGTGCAGATCGTGAAACTGAACTGGGAGACGGTGCTGGTGAAGAACGAGTACGGCGACTACCGCTACGATTCGCAGAAAAAGGAGCAGATGCTGGCCGACAAGACGGTCACCCTCAACGGCACGGGCACCTCCTACGCCTTCGTGCCCAACCTCTCGGGCGAATACGAAATCCGGGTGAGCCGGCCGGGCGCCGCTACCTACGTAGCCAGTTCGTTCTACGCCTACGGCTGGGGCTTTACCCAGAATACTTCCTTTGAGGTGAACCGGGAAGGCCAGATTGAAATCGAAACCGACAAAAAGACGTACCAGGTGGGCGACAAGGCCGAAGTGCTGCTCAAAACGCCCTTTGCCGGCCGGGTACTCGTGACGGTGGAGCGCAACCGGGTGTTTGAATACTTCTACCAGGACACCGATAAAAAGTCGGCCAAGATCACCATTCCCATCAAGGAAGAATACCTGCCCAACGCCTACATCACGGCTACGCTCATCAAACCCGTGGACAACGGCGCCATGCCGCTGACGGTGGCCCACGGCTTCGCCCCGATTGGCGTGGAGGAGGAAGGGCACAAACTGCCCGTCGAGGTGGTGGCTGCCGCCCAGTCGCGGTCCCGCACCAGGCAGACCTTTACCGTAAAAACGAAGCCGGGGGCGGAAGTGACGCTGGCCGTTATCGACGAAGGGATTCTGCAACTCAAGAACTACCAGTCGCCCGACCCGTTTGCCTACTTCTTCCAGAAGCGGGCCCTGGAAGTGAACGCCTACGACTTGTACCCCAAACTCTTCCCCGAACTGAACGGCACCCTGAGCAGCACCGGCGGCGACGGGTACAACCTCGAAAAACGCGTGAACCCCCTCACCAACAAGCGGGTAAAGCTGGTGGCCTTCTGGAGCGGACCGCTACGGGCCAATGGGGACGGCGAGGCGACCTACACGGTGGACGTGCCGCAGTTTTCGGGTGACCTGCGCATCATGGCCGTGGCCTACAAGGGCAATGCCTTTGGTTCAGGCAATGCCAACATGAAGGTAGCCGACCCCGTGGTCATCAGTGCGTCGCTGCCCCGCTTCCTGAGTCCCGGCGACGGACTCGAAATGCCCGTGACGCTGACCAACACCACCAAGCAAAGCACCACGGCCACCGTGCGGCTGAAGACGACCGGCGCCGTGGCCGCGGCCGGGGAAAGCGAAAAGACGGTAGAACTGCCCGCGGGCCGCGAAGCCCAGGTGCAGTTTACGGTGAATGCGCAGGATGCGGTCGGCACGGGGCAGGTAACGGTGGAAGTAAGTGCCCTCGGCAGCAAGTTTACCGACCTGACCGACATTACCGTGCGGCCCATCACCTCGCTGCTCAAAAGGAGCGGTTCGGGCGTGGCCGCGGCGGGTACGGCCACGGGTGTTTCGCTGGCCGCCGACTTCATCCCGGCCACGACCAAGGCCAGGTTCATCCTCAGCCGTTCGCCGCTGGTGCAGTTTGCCGACGACATGGACTACCTGCTGGGGTACCCCTACGGCTGCGTCGAACAGACGACTTCCACGGCGTTCCCCCAACTCTACTTCGCCGAACTGAGCCAGTCGGTCAACAAGCAGGCGGCCAAGATGGAAACCGACAACGCCAACTACAACGTGCAGCAGGCAATCCGCAAACTGCAATCCATGCAACTGCACAACGGCGCCCTGAGCTACTGGCCGGAAGGCGGTTCGGAAAGCTGGTGGGGCACGGCCTACGCCACGCACTTCCTGCTCGAAGCCCGCAAGGCCGGCTTCCAGGTCAACGGCGGGGTGCTGGAGCGGCTGCTGGGCTACCTGGGCAGTCAGGTGAAAAAGAAGGAGTCGGAGGAGTATTTCTACTACACGGTCAGCAATACCCGGGAGAGCAAACGCATTGCGCCGAAGGAAATTGCCTACTCGCTGTACGTGCTGGCGCTGGGCGGCCGGCAGGACGTTGCCACCATGAACTACTACAAGGGCAAAAAGAGCCAACTCGCCATTGATTCGAAGTACCTGCTGGCATCTACCTACCAACTGCTGGGCGACAACGCTTCCTTCCGGACGGTAGCTCCGGCTTCCTTCGCGGGCGAACGTTCCGTAAACGCGTTTGGCGGCAGCTTCTACTCCTACATCCGCGACGAGGCCATTTCGCTGGACGCCCTGCTGGAAACCGACCCGCAGAACCCGCAGATTCCCGTGATGGCCAAGCACTTGTCGGAGCAGATGAAGAAGGAACGCTACCTGAACACGCAGGAACGGTCATTCGGCCTGCTGGCCCTGGGCAAACTGGCCCGCAAAACCAACGCGGGCACCGCCACGGCCACCGTAAAGGCGGGCGGCTCGGTGCTGGGCACGCTCGACGAGAAGGACCTGGTGCTTACGGGCAATAATCTGGTGAACAAGAACCTGACGCTGCAACTCCAGGGCAACGGCGGCCTGTACTACTTCTGGCAGGCCGAAGGGTTGAGCGCCAGCACGACGGTCACCGAAGAAGACAGCTACCTGCGCGTGCGCAAAACCTTCTTCGACCGCTTCGGCAACGCCTTGTCGGGCAACAGCTTCAAGCAGAACGACCTGGTGGTGATCAAGATCACGCTGGCAACCACCGACGGTTCGGACGTGGACAACGTGGTGATTACCGACATGCTGCCCGCCGGCTTTGAGATCGAAAACCCGCGGATTTCGGAAATGCCCGAGATGAGCTGGGCCGAGAAGGCTGCCCAACCCGAACACTTCGACGTCCGCGACGACCGCATCAACCTGTTTACCACGGCGACGGGTACTCTGCGCAGCTATTACTACGTGGTGCGGGCCGTCTCCACGGGTACCTTCCGCATGGGCCCCGTCAGCGCCGACGCCATGTACAACGGCGAATACCATTCCCTCAACGGCGCCGGCACCATCCGCGTCACCGGCAAGGAGAGCAAGGAAGTGCAGCCGGAGCAAGTGGGCGAATAGGGGTATGTAGAGACGCGATTCATCGCGTCTCTACCATCGCATTCATCGCGTCTCCACCATCGCGTCTCGCGTATCCATCATCGTGTTACCCGATAAATCACGTCCCTAATTCACCACGTCTTGGCAAGCCCGGCGCGGTGAGAGTCGTAAAGGGATTGATTTCGTCCTGATTAATTCGAATTTAAAATCCGTTTGTCGGAAAACAGAAAGCCTGGATGCGAATCCAGGCTTTCTGCTTTTATTGAAGACGTGATGATTGGTAGAGACGCGGTGAATGCGATGGTGGAGACGCGGGACGCGATGGTGGAGACGCGGGACGCGATGGTGGAGACGCGATGAATCGCGTCTCCACATACGGGGCGCATTATACGTGTACGTGCCGTTCGGCGTGGTACGAGGAACGGACCAGGGGGCCGGATTCGACGTACTTGAGGCCGCGTTGCAAACCTTCTTCGCGGTAGTGGGCGAAGAGGTCGGGGTGGATGTACTCGATAACCTCGTGGTGCAGTTTGGTGGGTTGCAGGTACTGGCCCAGCGTGAGAATGTCCAGCCCGTTGGCCGCCAGGTCGTCCATGGCGCGGTAGACTTCGTCGCGGGTTTCGCCCAGGCCCAGCATGATGCCCGACTTGGTTCGCTTGCCGAATTCCTTGGTGAGACGGATCTGCTCCAGGCTTCGGCTGTACTTGGCCTGGGGCCGCACGGCGCGGTAGAGACGTTCCACGGTTTCCACGTTGTGCGAAACCACCTCCTGGCCGGCGCTGATCATCCGGTAGAGGGCTTCCCAGTTGCCCTTGGTGTCGGGAATGAGGGTTTCGATGGTGGTTTCGGGCGAAATCTCCTTGACCAGGCGCACGGTCTGGTACCAGATTTCGGCGCCGCGGTCCTTGAGTTCGTCGCGGTTCACGGAGGTGATCACGGCGTGTTTGACGCCCATGAGCTTGATGGCTTCGGCCACGCGGCGCGGTTCGTCGGTGTCGTATTCGTTGGGGCGGCCCGTGGCTACCGCGCAGAACGTGCAACTGCGGGTGCAGACGTTGCCCAGGATCATGAAGGTGGCCGTGCCGGCGCCCCAGCATTCCCCCATGTTCGGGCAGTTGCCGCTTTCGCAGATGGTGTGCAGTTTGTTGGTATCCACGATCCGGCGGACGTTGGCGTAGGTTTGTCCCACGGGCAGTTTTACGCGCAGCCAGTCCGGTTTCCGGTTGGCGGGCCGGGAAGATTCAATGACAGGTAGCTCAATCATGGCTTGATCCGAAAGTGCCGCTAAAGTTACGGCGAAACGAATGGTTAGACAACTTATCTCCCTGCAAACACCGGCCGCCCCGCTTTTGTTCGGCCGAGAGGAAGACGTTAGATGAATTGACAAAGAAGGTTGTATGGCTGAATGGTTATATGGTTGACTTGTTTTTATCTTGAAAGACCGGTTTCTATCCAATCAACCCTGTAACCATTCAGCCATATAACCATATAACCTTCCTTGTCAGTACAGTTAGACGTTAGACAGGAGATATTAGACGAGATACCGTGCCGGAACCAGTCTCCTGTCTCACTTGCGGCCGCCGAAGAACAGGTTGAGGTACACCGAGGAGAAGAACTGCTTGTTGGATACGTCGCTGAACTTGATGATGGGAATGTCGCGGTTATATACTTCGGCTAGGGCGCCCACCTCGAAGCCGGTCACGCTGCTGCGGAAGTTGCCGAACACGAATGTAGCACCTAACTTGGCGTGCAGGCCCGCCGCCAGCTGGGTGCCGTTAAAGCGCAGCAGCCCCGTACTGCCCAGAATCTGGCCTTGGTCATGAGCAGGATTGTCAAGATCATACTGCACAATCATGGTTTGGGTAGTGTTAAGCGCCAGTTCCACGAAGTACGGCTTGATGATGCCGATGGAAGGCCCGGCGGCGGCCAGCAGGTTGATGCGCACTCCTTCTTCCGGCGCCTTGCGGAAAAGCACGATTTCGCGGCCGTACTGAGGCCGCAGGGCGAACAGGTAATTGTGCTTGCCGTAGATGAACGAATTGCCGCCGCCCTGGAAGCGGAACTCCTTGGGGTGCTTGACGTTGACGAGTTCAACGCTGAAGTGCTGGTACATCCGGTCGGAGAGCGGCTGGCTGTGGCGGAAGATGACGCCGCCGATGAGGCCCGCGTTGGAGTTGAGGTTGATCCCGTACACGAATTCGGTGCCCTGGCCGTCGTCTTCGTCGTCGTCCTGGCCGAAGGCGTGGAAGGGGGCTAGTACGCACACCATCCAGAGGAGCAACCCGCCCAGGACGTTGCGGCCGCAGGTGCGCAGGTTGTAAAAGATCGGATTCATATTGTATCTTGTGCCCTTAAAGGCGCGGTTTGTCTTTTCCTTACTAACGTTTAAAATCTAATAAATATACACGCTTTATCGATTATGCCCACCGTACAGACCAAATATTTGGGACAGCTCCGCACCGAGGCTACGCACGTGGCTTCCGGCAATTCTCTGCTCACCGACGCCCCCCTCGACAACCACGGCCGCGGCGAGGCTTTTTCGCCCACCGACCTCACCTCGGCTTCGCTGGGCAGTTGCATGATGACAATCATGGGCATCGTGGCCGAACGGGAAGGCATCGACCTGCGCGGCACTACCTTCGAGGTCACCAAGCACATGAATCCGAGCCCCCGCCGCATTGCCAGGATCGAAGTGGCCTTTACGGTGAAAAGTGCCCAGCCCCTCACCGAAGCGCAGCAGCAGAAACTGCGGAACGCGGCCCTTACCTGTCCCGTGGCCCTCAGCCTTCACCCGGACATTGAGCAGGCAGTGGAATTTAAGTTTTGAAGGACTTTTCGGCCATGAATCGGAGAAATACCTGAAACGGGCAGGAGTGGTTTCGGGTGTATACTTGTTACCAGCAATTGAGCAGTTTAGAGCCTAACCAAACAGAAAAGGTGTTGGTTGTAAGTGTTTCAAAATATGCACTAAATATGAAATACTTGTTTGCAATAGCTGTTGCCCTTCTTCTGAATAAGCTGCAAGCATGATAAAAGTTTCAATCAGAAAAAGTGGTTGTTGCATCAAGATGTGCTGGAGCAAAATAATCCCAGGTTTTACATGACTGAAGACTTATTGAAGAATTATCTCAAACCTGGATTAACCAAAGATTCAATAATAGCCTTGCTAGGAAAGCCACATAAAGAAGGAATTGAGCGAAGGTTGCCTAAAGGCTTAGTTGTGCCAGATTCTATTTCACTCACTAGCCCTGCAAATCCGTATGTCAAAAAGCTGGATAAAGCCTTGGACCGTTTCAATGCATATATGCGGCAACATTCCCAACCGGATACATTGCTGCTATATTCTGTTGGCTTGAGGATTATAGATCCGATGTTTTTAGTAGTAAAATTGGATGCTGACAGCGTAGCAAGTGAATACTGGGTGGAAGAGCATTGATGAATATCAATAATGAAAAAATAAAACACAAAAGCTGGTAACACCAGACCCGACCGATCACCGGCCTGCCCCACCGCAAGACACAGCAGGAAGGCACGGCGCCGGATGGCTTTGGTCCGTTAGCCCACATAAGAAGAAACAGATACAGTGAACAGAGTATGGATTCGAGAACTTATTTGGATAGTGGCTCTTTTTTTAGCTGCTGTACTGATTGACTTCCTGATTTTCAAGCAGTTCTCCTTGATGTCAGAAACCATAGACATACAAATGCATGATACATATTATGTAATCGGAGGGATTGAATGGGTATTAGACATCTTTATCCTAATTGGAACGGTCACTTACTCAATAAAAGAAGCTAAAGTCGCGTACAGTCAGGTATTGCCCAATGTAATACTGTCAGTCCTGCTGATTGCACTGCTGTTTTTCATCTTCAATTGGCACAAACAGTTATACGCATTGCAAAGTCTCCAAGGTGGATGGACAGTTTATCCACCTTTGAATGCCTTACCAGGACCTGTTGGAAAAGAACCCGACTCTATGATTGGCTTTTGGAATACAGCACTTATGGTAATAGAAGTTTTGCTGATAGTTGGTTTGTTCCTACTCGGATACAAAACAGGTAAATTGAAAGAAAAGAATGAACAGAAGAACGTGGGCTAGCATTAGCTCAACCTGTCACCGGGCCGCTCCAGCGCAAAGCCTAAGCCATGGCGCTGGATAGGTTTGATACGTTAGTGGTTATCGGAATAAATAATGGCAGGTCCAGCATCATCTATTCTCCTTAACAGGGCATTTACCCTTGAGGATAGACAGTTTTTACAGGAAACGATTCAACAAATATCCCTTTTAGTTGAAGGGCATACGTTTTCTGTAAATCAAACGGCCCCAATTGGCGGAACTTATCAAGGAACTGCCTATCCATTCGGCTATAGTATAACTCAGGCAGGTAGTGAATATTGGTTTTTGGAGGATTGGCAAGTGGAGCAGATAAAAAATTTATTTGGTTTTATGCCTTTAATAGAGCTTTCTCTTTGGGCAGGTTGTAATGGATTAGAGAATCATCAAATCCTGGGAGAGTTAACCCTGCACTTAAGCAAGCATTATAAGGGGTTAGTGGATTTCTGCGGAGCCTTATTACCCAAAAGTATATTCAAAAAGCATAGTGCAATCTGGGTATATGAAGATGCTGCCTGGGAGGAATTAGAGGAAGACTTTTTAAAGATGATAAGGCCAATTGAAGGCAGGATAGAAAGCATTCGTTATGAAGCAGCCAGCGGAAAAGAATGGGTTACTCACGTAGCTGATAATGCGTTTATGGCCAACTGGTTACTGGATAAAAACTTTCACATGATAAAGTAAAAGGACAACCACTAACACCCCATCTTTCGCCAACCGGCCTTGCCTCACCGCGTAGCCTGACTGCAACAGGACCGGTACGCGAGGAAGGTTGATCCGCTGAAATTTATGTAAATGGTGATATCGTTGAAACAGTCACCAGCTACTAAATAATTAAAATGAACCATAAAAACCTAACCCGCTAATTAAAATAAATTACACTCCTCTAAGATGAAAGCATTTACGAAAATAAAATATGGAGGACCGGAAGTGCTGCGATTGGAAGAGGTAGAAAAGCCCTCTTTGAAAGATGAGCACCTGCTGGTGAAAGTTGTCGCCAATTCAGCCAACCCCGCTGACTGGCACATTATCCGGGGGGAACCGGTGTTGGCACGGTTCGCTTTCGGATTGTTTAAACCCAAAGATAAAATTCCGGGGGCTGATTTCGCCGGCATTGTGGAAGCAGTAGGAAACAACGTAACGCATTTTAAGGCCGGAGACCGGGTATTCGGTGAGTCACTCAAAGGCGGTGCTTTTGCCGAATATATATGCGTAGCAGCCAATGTTTGCGGCCTGATGCCGGCAGGAACCGGTTTTCCCCAAATGGCCAGTGTCCCCATTGCCGGACTAACGGCCTTGCAGGCACTCATCACGCATGGACAACTCAAAGCAGCAGAATCAGTCTTGATTAACGGCGCTTCGGGCGGCGTCGGTCATTTGGCGGTGCAAATTGCAAAAGCGTACGGGGCAAACGTAACGGCAGTCTGTTCGGGTAAAAACGTTGACTTTGTCAAGTCACTGGGGGCTGATCACGTGATTGCGTACGACCAAGAAAACATTCACCAGCACCGCCGGAAATACGACCTCATCGTTGATACGCACGGCAACCTTTCCCATCGCGACTACCAACGCATGGGGGGGCGAGGGGTTGTCGTAGGTTTTACCACCATGCGGCACATGATTTCTTTAAGCTTAACCGGAAAAATCAGAAAGTCCCCGCTAACCCAATTTACCGCCCAGGCCAATACCGAAGATTTAGAGAAGCTGGCACTTTTGATCCAAACCGGAAAAATCAAAGTCCACATCGAGAAAACTTATTCCTATAAAGAAATTCCACAGGCGATAAGCTACATTGAAGCCATGCGCACCAGGGGAAAAGTGGCGATGGTCTGGGAAAGCATCCCGTAAAATATCCGCTCGCTGTACACGTCATCCTGAGTAGATGCACGGCAAAATTCACCACGAACTTCCCGGGCAATCACGACCAAAAGCCCCTTGAAAGACTAACCCAACCAACGCACCATGCAGAAAATACTCATCTCCCTGGTCACCCTGCTGCTCCTGGGCACGCAACTCCCGGCGCAGGACCTGGCCGCCAAAGACGTACCCGCCCCCGTGGCTTCGGGCCTCAAAACCAAGTTCCCGGATGCGGCCGACGTAAAGTGGAAAAAGAACAAAAGCGGTAAGTACGAAGCCGACTTCAGGCTCTCGGGCAAGAAGGCCGAAGCCAAGTTCCTGGCCGACGGCAAGTGGGACTCCTCCGAACGCCGCGTGGACGCCGCCCAACTGCCCGCCCCGGCCGGCGACTACCTCAAGAAAAACTACGCCGCCTACGAAATCGACTGGGTGAAGTGGCAGGAAGAAGCCGACGCCGCCAAGAACCGCTACGAAGTAAAGGTCAAAAAGGACAAGGCTGATGTCGAACTGGTGTTCGACGAAAAAGGCAAGTTTCTCAAGAAGAAGGAAAAGGACAAGAAAGCCGCGTAAAGAGAAAGGGCGGGCCTTGCGGCCCGCCCTTTCTCTTTACGCAACATCCCGCTTGCCGGACGGTCTTACTGCACGACAAACCGCACGACCGAACTGCCGCTCCCGGTAACCACCGTCGCCACGTACACGCCCTGGCGCAGGCTGCCCACGGGAATGCGCAGGTCCTGGCCCGCCGCTGCCGTGCGTTCAAGCGTGAGCACCCGCTGCCCCAGGCCGTTGCTGATCTGCACCCGGACCGCCTGGTTGCCTTCCGTGGGTAACGCTACGTTGAGCACGCCCCCGGTGACCGGGTTGGGATACAGCCGGACCGCGGCGGGCCGCACGCCTTCAGCCGCCAGGCGGGAAGTGGCCGTGGAGAGCTGATCAATCTTCCACTGTTGATTGTACCAGCCTCCGTACCCCCACTGGTGGACATTGGCCCCGTCCGCGGTAGCACTGGTTCCGCCGTTCACGTCCAGGGCTTTGCCGCTGTGGCGGGCCGTAATCTTGTAGTAGCCGTCCGTGGTGGCCTCGATCAGCCACTGCTGGTGGAGGTTGCCGAAATACGTCCACTGCTGTACGTTGGCCCCGTCGGTCGTGGCGCCGTTGGCTACGTCGAGGGCCTTGCCGCTGACCTTGGACACGATTTTGTAGTAGCCGTCGGTGGCGGGCGTAATGATCCACTGCTGGGCCGTGCTGCCGTTGTCGGTCCACTGCTGCACGTTGGCGCCGTCCGCCGTGGAAGAGTTGCTCACGTCCAGGGCTTTTCCGCTGTGGCGGGCCGTAATTTTGTACGTACCGCTGAAGCCCGATGAGGTGGTGGCCGTGTAAAACTCAACTTCCGCCACGTTGCCGTACCCGCCGTCCGGTCCCAGGTAACGCAGGTACCGGTAACCCGTCCCGTTGGTGAGGTCTACCTGCTGCCAGGCTTCCGCGGGCGCCGCAGGAACCGTATACAGGTCCACGTAGCCGCTGCCCGAACTGGTGTTGGAGCCCTGGAACTTGCCGCCCGTCATGCGGTTGCCGAAGGTGGCCCGGGGGTAGAAGCGGATGCGTTTCACCACTTTGGCCGTGCCCGCGTCGATGCCCGTGTAGCCCCCGCTGGCCGTGGCGGCATCAAAGAACGTACCCGTGTTGCCGTCAAAGGCTTTGTCGAAGGTGCAGGTGGTGCAACCGCCGTACGGGCTGGTGCCGAAGGCCGTTCCCGTCACCTTGGTGTACGTACCGGTGCCCGAAGAACCCGTAGCGGCCGTCACCGCGTTGCTGGCCGCCGACACGTTGCCGGCTGCATCCCGGGCGGTTACCGTAAACACGTAGGTTGAACCCGTCACCAGCCCGGTTACCGCGTAGCTGGTGGTGGTAATGGCCGACGCATTTACTTTGGCCCCGCCGTTGAATACGTCGTACCCGGTAACGCCCACGTTGTCGGTAGCCGCCGTCCAGCTCAGGTTGATGCTGGTGGCCTGGCCGGCAGCCGTCAGGTTGGCAGGCGCGGCCGGGGCTTGGCCGTCGGCAATGGTTCCCAGGCGGAGGTTGTCGAAGTACAGCGTGCCGTTGATGGGACCTACGTTGGTATTCATCAGGACAATGCCTTTGATCCGGGCGGCGTTGACGCTGCCGAAGCCGGTACTGGCAAAGTTGAGCGTGTAGGTATTTCTCTGGTTGTCGCCCGACGTGTAGAGGGTGTTCTGCCAGAAGTCAATCGAGTTGTTGGCATCGTCAAACAGTTTCACGCGCAGCGCCGTGCCGGTATTGCCCCGGATGTCGAGCTTGAAGTCCGAACCACCCGACAGATTAATCACGTTGGTAAACGTGGACTGGTACACCGTCTCGTACTGGGCCATGTTGGCAAGCGTAACCCGCAGTTCTTCATTCTGCCGCAGCGCCGAGGTGCCCGCACTGGCGGTCGTCTGGCCGGCATCGTTGATGACGTTGCCCGAAAAGCTGTTGTTCCACGACGAAGCCGTGAATACCGAGGCCACCGGCCGCGACACCAACGCCGTTGTACTTACGGAATGGGCGGCGCTGGCCGCCGACTCGTTGCCGGTCGCGTCTTTGGCCCGCACGGTAAAGCTATGGCTGGTGGAAGGATTCAGCCAGGCCGCCGTATAGGTAGTGGTCGTGCCGCCGGCCGAGGCCAGGTACGACCCGTTGAGGTACACGTCGTACCCGGTTACGCCGGTATTGTCCGTGGCGGCATTCCAGGTGAGGGTTACGCTGTTGTCGGTCGCCGTGGAACGCAGGGCGGAAGGTGCACTTGGCGCGGTGGCGTCGCCCGTACTCCGCAGGTTGTTGACGTCGATGGTCAGGATGGAAACCGTGTTTTTCTCAAACAAAGCCCCCGTGCCGGCCGTCAACTGCCCGTACGAGATGTCTTTGGTGACGATGCCGCCGGACGGCACGTTCTGCGAGTTGGCAAACAGCGTGGCGTTGTTTACGCCCGCCGGCAGGCCGGTAAAAGTAAACTTGTAGCGTTGATCCACGTCCGAACGGTTCACCACGACCAGTTGCCGCAGGCTGCCTTTCTGACTTGCCAGCACCACCAGCGAGGCCGCGTTGCTCACGCTTGTGTTGCACACACTGCCGCCCGGCAGGGCATTGTTGAAGTTGTTGAACAGGTAAGCCGACGGCCTTTTGTTGTAGCTGTTGTCCATTTTGCCGTACCAACCGTCGCATTCGTTCCAGGCCATCGTGCCGGTGGCCCCGCTCTTTACGGCCGTGATGGTGAAGACGGCGTCGAAGATCATGCTGACGTAGCTGGTCTGGTGCGGGTCGGGCGGGCTCCAGCTGATGTTGTACTCATCGTGAAAGTACTCGACCGTCCGGGTAGAATACTTGGCAAACTCCGTTCGCATGCTGGTGGTAATGCTGGCGCCGTACACGGCCAGGTCGTACACCTGCTGGGTAGGTGCATTGTCGGTACCCGTGGCGTAACTGTGGTAGGTTACAAAATCAATGTTGGGCGCAGCCGTCGAAAAAAAGGCGTCCACCTGGGCCGTCAGGTCGGGGCGGGCAAACGCCGGGCCGCCCGTCAGGATCGTATTGTCAACGGCTTTCATAGCTGCCACGGCCTGGTTGTAAATCCGGCCCAACTCATCACTCTGGAGGCCGTACACGTCGTCGCGTTCGTTGGTCACCTCCCAGTATCTGATGCCCCGCCCCTGGTCCACGTTGATGATGCGGACCAGGCTGGCGCACAGGTTGGCAAAGTCGGTATAACGGGCCGGCAGCAACTTACCGCCGGCGTCGGCCCAGGCCGAGGGCCAGCCGGGAATGTTCATGAGCAGGATCGGGCCGTAGGAATTGGCCCCGGTAAACGCATTGTTGATCTTGGCGGCGTCCCACGTGTTGGCGCTGGTGAGCCACCCGTTTTTGCTGGTGGGCAAACCCATCATTTCCCAGCTGTGGTAGCGCACAATGCCCGGTTTCATGAATGCCATGGCATCCTTGTAGGCCGTATTGCCCGGGCTGCCGGCCTGGGCGGGGTCGAAGCCCTGGAAAAGATTGAGGCCGAATGCGCCTTTGTGGATGGTCCGGCCGCTAAGCTGGTCAAAGTTAATGGTGGCCGTCGCGTTTTGCGCCAGGGCACCGGTGAGGGGAAAGACGTAAAAAAGCAAAACGGCCCATAGGGTATGCCATTGCCGTCTGGGGGTGGTAAACTGTACGTTCATGGTTTTCGGGGTCGAAGTAGAAAAAGGGAGCAAAGCACGCTAAAAAAATTGTCGCGCGGACTGGGAAGAGGACCTGGTGCGGACCAGTACCATTACTTTTTGGTGAAGCCACAGCCGTCCCGAACCAGTCGCATGCATCGGGACATGCCTTATCTTCAAGATATGGAACAGCTACTCCTACACCTTGAACCTCTTGCGCAGGAATGCCGTGGACGAGCCCGGAAATGCTTGCCGTTTCCCGGGAGCAATGAGCGGTGGTTTAGCTTTTATCCATAGGCGGGTGGTTTTGGGGTGAGCAGCGTAGTGCTGCATGGCTATTATAGGTATCTTTTTTTCGGCGGGGTATAAATGGGGAATGGTTCAAAAATATTACGATTTATAGTAATATTTGTACTTTTCTATTGGTAAAGTCTTGTGCAAAGTTGTAGCGGGAGAAGTGCCGTAAAAAAGGGCCTCAGTGTGATTGCAATGGCCGTTTTGTTCACTTTATGGTAAAATCTTGTGCAACTCTGTGTGCACGATTACCGGCCGTAAACCACTGGATGACCCGCGAGAGGAGACTGTTGTGGTGGTGATCCGAACAAAAGGGATGGAAGGACAAGATCAGCAGGAGGGCGCAACCGGCGCCATTCCGGTCAACTCATCCCCTTGCCCCCTTGACTGCGTTGACCCCTGCGGGGTTCCCTTACTGCCCGGGCAAACCCACAAGGGTACGGAGGCGCGGGCCGAACGTACCGAACGTAGTGCTGCGTACCCATCGAACGCGAATAAGCCTTGCTGCGGCACCGATGATTACGCGTTCCCCGCTGCGCAATCCGCGTAACGCCCGGGCCGCCGGACTCGCGGAACCTTCCCTTTTTTTCCGGGGTTACAGGCAGGAGAAGGCCCACTCCATCAACCACTTGCCTCTATTCTTCCATGAAATACATTGCCTTATTTTTTAAAACCTGCCTTTGCTGGGCGGGTATCGTTCCGGCTGCCCTTGCCCAAACCGGCACCAGCCCGGCCGCCCAACTCGAAAACCTCGTGCGGAAGGAGGGCGAAATTTACGTGGCCGTGGAAAGGTACGAACCCGGGAAGGGCAAAAACTGCCGCGTGGAAGACGTATTCACCAACAGCCTGCTGGTCAGGGGCGACTCCCTTACCGTGCCTTACGCCAACCACACCGAATCTTTCTGCGAGGCCTTCGTGCTCAACAGCCAGTTCGTGTACCAGGTGAGCCTCCGCGACGTGGACCCGGCCAAGCTGGTGCTGGCCCAGCGCAAATACAACTACGGCACTGCCAAATTGCTCGAAGGGCAACCCGCGTGGTTTGAGGTGCACCTGGCTACCCGGGAGGGCAAGCCCCTCGTGCAGCGCCGCGACGTGATCAACCGGCAGGCCGATGCCGCCGCATCCCTGCGCATAATCTTCCAGACCAAGGAAGGCGCCACCAAAGCCCTGGCCCTGCTCCGCGAACTGGTAGCCACGACGGCCGCCATTGAAGCAAAGTAAGTGAACCAAGGAGAAAAAGGAGACGGTAGAAGTGCGTACCTTTTGCGGGTCACCAAACGCATTGACCACCAACCACCTTTTCCCATGCCGCAAACCATTGGCTTCATCGGGTTGGGCCGGCTCGGCTTGCCCATTGCCCGCAACCTGCTGGCCGCCGGCCACACCCTCAAGGTATTCAACCGCACCCCTGAAAAGGCAAAACCCCTCACCGACGCGGGGGCCCAACTCGTAACCGACCCGGCCGCAGTGGCCGACGCCGGGGGCATCGTGTTCACGGTGCTCTCCGACGACGCGGCCCTCGAAGCAGTTACGCTGCAAAACGCCGCTTTTGCCCAGCGGCTCGCGCCGGGCGGCATCCACGTCTCCATCAGCACGATTTCGCCCGACACCGCCCGGCGCATTGCCGCCGAACACGCCCGGCAGGGGGTGCAGTACGTGGCCGCGCCGGTGTTTGCCCGTCCCGAAGCCGCCGCGGCCCGCAAAGGAACGGTTTGCCTCTCGGGTCCGGCCGAAGCCAAGGCCCGGGCGCGGCCGTTGCTGGCGCAAGCGGTGGGCGACAACCTCTACGACTTTGGCGAAGACCCGGGGGCGGCCAACGTGGTAAAACTCGCCGGCAACTTCATGATCGGCGCCGCCATCGAGAGCATGGCCGAGGCCTGCACGCTGGCCGAGAAAAACGGCATTTCCCGCGAAAGCGTCATGCAGCTCTTTTCGCAAACCATCTTTGCCTGCCCCATCTACCAGAACTACGGCAAGATGATCGCCGCCGGGCAGTACGACGAGTCGGTGGGCTTTAAAATGCCGCTGGCACTCAAGGACATGGGCCTGGTGCTGCAAACGGCCACGGCCAGCCGCGTGCCCATGCCCCTGGCCCAACTCG
Organism: uncultured Sphingobacteriales bacterium; assembly: GCA_963844325.1. Lineage (GTDB taxonomy): Bacteria > Bacteroidota > Bacteroidia > Cytophagales > 172606-1 > CADCTQ01. Next base: position 7,297,698 of record CAWJNV010000002.1, on the reverse strand, counting down.
TCCACGGCCGGCTGCTTTCGGGCCTCGCCAAAGGCCGCCAGGAATGGGACTGGACCGGCCTGGCGGGCGGCGTTTCGGATGATGCAGGAGGGTAAAAAGGAGGCCGGAGACCGGAGGAAGGGAGACGGGAGGAGGGATCGGGAAGGAGGCGGCGCGACTTTGGTACGGCTGGGAACGCAATGGGAGAAAAGGGGAAGGAAAAGTATTTTTTCTTCGCGGCCTTTGCGCTCCTCCTTTGCGCCTTTGCGTGAAACCGGGGCGACGGTTGTGCTCATTGGAGACTTATGTGTATTTTGGAAAGCACCTTCCTCACCGCTTACCTTATGCAACCAGACGATACGAACCCTCCCGAACCTTCCCTTTCCAGCCCTGCCCGCCGGGCCTTCCTGCAACGGGGGGCACTGGCCGCCGCCGGCTTCATGATCGTACCCCGGCACGTGCTGGGCGGACCCGGTTTCGTGGCCCCCAGCGACAAACTGGACATTGCCGCCGTCGGGGCCGGCGGCAAGGGCATGGTCAACCTCACCCAAGCGTGGAACAACGGCACCGACAACATCGTCGTGCTCTGCGACGTGGACGACCGGCAGGCCAAGGCCGCCCGGGAAAAATGGCCCCAGGCCCGCTACTACACCGACTACCGGAAGATGCTGGAGAAAGAGGCCCGGAAAATTGACGCCGTGATCGTGAGTACGCCCGACCATATGCACGCCCCGATTGCCCTGGCGGCCATGCAACTGGGCAAGCACGTGTACGTGGAAAAGCCGCTTACGCACAGCATTGCCGAAGCCCGCCAACTCACCGAGGCCGCCAAACGCTACAAGGTGGTCACCCAGATGGGCAACCAGGGCAGCAGCGGCGACGATACCCGCAACATCGAAACGTGGATCCAGGGCGGCCTGATCGGCGACGTGCACACGGTGCATTGCTGGACGAACCGGCCCGTGTGGCCCCAGGGCGTCGCCACGCCCACCGACAAGCAGGCCGTGCCGGAAGGCGTGAACTGGGATTTGTGGCTGGGCGTGGCGCCGGCCCGCAATTACCACGAGGCGTACATGCCCTTCCGGTGGCGGGGCTGGTGGGACTTCGGCACCGGGGCCCTCGGCGACATGGCCTGCCACATCATCGATGTGCCCTTCCGGGCCCTGCAACTGGGCTACCCCGAGGCAGTGGAGTGCAGCGTCAGCACGGTGTACGCCGACTTTTTCAAGGAAGCCAGCCTCCAGGACAGTTGCCCGCCTTCCTCCATTATTCACCTCAAATTTCCGGCCCGGGGCAACATGCCCGCCCTGGCCTTTACCTGGTACGACGGGGGGCTGCTGCCCAAACGCCCCGACGAACTGAAGCCCGACGAACCGATGGGCGACCGCGACGGCGGCATGATCTTCGAAGGCACCAAGGGCAAACTGCTGGCCGGCATGTGGGGCAAGCTGCCTACTTTACTGCCTGCCTCGGCCATGCAAACGACGACCCTGCCGCCAGCCAAACAGCCTTTCGTGGAAGGCGGCCCGGCCGGCCACCAGCAGCAGTGGGTACAAGCCTGCAAGAAAGGCCGCGGCGCCTACACCAGTTCGCCCTTCAGCATTGCCGGTCCCCTCACCGAAACCGTGCTGATGGGCAACCTGGCCGTGCGCAGCTACAACTACCGCGAACCCAAAGCCGACGGCCAGGGCTTTTCGTACCCCGGCCGCAAGCAGTTGCAGTGGGACGGCGCCAACATGCGCATCGCCAACCTCGACCTCGCCAACCAGTTCGTCAAACGCGACTACCGCACGGGCTGGTAGGGGCAGTGAGCAGAGGGCGTGGAGCGGAGGGCGAAGGGCAGAGGGTAAGGTGCAGCCGGTAAAACGCGGCAGTGCCCCAAGCCCTCCGCCCTTCGCCCTTACGTACTTTTCTTGAGCATGATTTCGCGGATGAGCTGGATGGGGGGCATGCCGTGGTTGAGCAGGGTGTCGTGGAATTTTTTGAGCGAATAGTTGTCTCCTTCCTGCTTTTTGTAGGCTTCGCGCAGTTCGAGGATTTGCAGTTTGCCCAGCGTGTACGACAGGTAGCCCGGGTCGTAGGTGCCGCGCATGGCTTCCTGGTAGGCGGGTTTGTATTCGTAGTAACAGTTGTCCTGGAAAAACTTCGTCGCCGCCGGCAGCTTCATGCCCTGCGTGTGCATCTGGATCGAGACGGCCAGCCGGCACAGGCGGAGCAGGGATTCGGCCAGTTGCGCCATTTTGTACTTGGCCCGCGTCACCGAATCCTGGCTGCTGCCGAAGCCTTCTTCCAGCATCATCTGCTCGGTGTAGTGGGCCCAGCCTTCAATAAACGCGTAGCTGCCGAAGATCTTCTCGATCCGCGTGGCCGGCGAGGCATTCAGCTTCAGAAACTGCACGTAGTGGCCCGGGTACGCCTCGTGCACGGAGATGATGTCGGTGGTGTAGTAGTTGAACACCGAAAGCCATTCTTCCTGCTGCTTGGCCGACCAGGTGGCCTCTACCGGCGTCACGTAGTAGAAGGCCTGCGTGGCTTTCTTCTCGAACGGCCCCGGCGTGTCCATCGAAGCCGTGCTGGTGGCCCGGGCAAAGGGCGGGGTTTCTTCCACGCGTACCCGCACTTCGGAGGGAATGGTAATGATCTGGTGGTCAATTAGGTACTGGCGGATGCTTTCCAGGTTCTTGCGGGTGCCGGGGATCAGGTTGGCCGCCGTCGGGTGCTCCTTTTGGATGGACGCGTACACCTGCTTGGGGCTCTGGCTGGGGTTGATCACCCGGGCAGCGGCGGCAAACTGGGCCTGCTCATCCTTCATCTTTTTCAAGCCCCGCTCCAGGATGGCTTCCGGCGTGGTGGTGAGCATTTCGTTGTAGAGGAGCATTTTCCGGTAGTTGCCGGACCCAATGGCGTACGCCTCGTTGGCCCGGGGCAGCTTTTCCTTTTCCAGGAAGTCGGCGTAGCCGCGCAGTTCCTTCACGGCCCCGGCACTGGCCGTCCGGAACGACGCCTGGAGCGAATCGTCTTTCACTGCCTGCAAGGCTTTCGGCAAGTCTTTGGTCAGGAAGTCGGCCGAGCCCCGGGCAATCTCGATGGCCGTTTCCACGTGCGGCCTGGCCAGCGTATCGCGCAGGTTCTGCCGGGCGGCGGCCATGACCCGGGGCGCTTTCTGGAGAATGGCAATGATGGAACGCATCCGGTCGGGGAGGGGGGCAAAGTCACGCTGGGCGTAGATGTTCACGTCGAACGCGCCGGCGTAGGTCATGGGCTGGATGGTGTAGGTGCCCAGGTCCTCGAACCGGAAAATCTCCTGGTTCACCGCCGACCGGAGCAGGCGGTAGTCGTAGAAATCCCCGGCGTTGAGGGACGCCGTATCGAGTTGCGCCAGCCGGTTGCGATACTCCTTTAGGCGGGCCAGTTCGGCGTCCAGCGAGGCGCGGCTGTAGTCGGTCACCTTGCCGTCGTATTCGTGCAGCCCCAGGTACGTGCCCGTCTGGGGCCGCCAGGCCAGGTAGCCCGCAATGAATTCGTCGGCCAGTTTGCCGAAAGAAGCGTTGCCGGTGGTCGTGGTTTCGGTGGCCGCGCCGGCCTGGTCGGTTTGCTGCTGCGGCCCGCAGCCGGCAAGCAGGGCAACTACGGCTCCCGTCAGGAAGAGCAGTGTAGAGGATCGTTTCATAGGGCGAAGAGGGCAGGGGAGGTAAGGGAAAGCCTCTGACGCCTAGGTTACGCATATTATTGCATTAAAGCAACGGAAGGCAGCCGTGGCGGCAGGAGGCTTTCCCCGCCACGGGAAAAACGAATCCTGCCGCCGCGGGCCTGTTCCCCGGGTTTTTACTCAGAGAGGGCAAACTTGATGGGCAGCACGTACCTGACCGGTACCGCCTGGCCTTTTTCCTGGCCGGGCGTCCACTTGGGCATGGCCTGCACCACCCGTACCGCCTCGGCGCCCAGGCTGGCGTCGGGGCCGCGCAGCACTTTGGCGCCGTTGATGGAACCGTCGGCCCGGACGATGAACTCCACGAACACCGTGCCCGTCACGTTGTTGTCGCGGGCCCCGGCCGGGTACGTCAGGTTTTGGGAGAGGTATTGCCCCAGCGCGGGGAATCCCCCCACGAAGTTAGGCACCTGCTCTACTTGGGTGTACACCCCGTCGGCGTCCGGGCCCGGATTGGCGTCCGGGTCGTTGGCGGGGTCGGCCAAAGCCACCGAGGCCTGGCCTTCGGGCGAAAAGAAGAACAAGAGCGAAGAAGTGGTTTGCACGCTTTGGGGTTTGCCGCCCTGCGTGCCGGGTTGCCAGGCTTGTTTTACGGACCCGAAGGCCCGCACGGCTTCCCGGTCGAGGTCGTCGCGCACGCCCTTTACGACTTTTACGTCGGTGACCTGGCCCGTTTCGGTTACCGTGAAGCCAAGGGTTACTTTGCCTTCCACCCGATCGGTGCGGGCCGATTGCGGGTAGCGGACCGTTTGCATGAGTTGCTGGCCGAAGGCATCGGTAAGCTGGGGCTTCTGCGCCACGCGTTCGGTGGCACCGGTGCGGTTTGGTTCAATGTTTTCGCTGGTGCGGCAGGCATTCAGCCCGGCGCACAGCATTGCAATGAGGGCAACGGCAACGCACTGGCGGCGCGCAAGGCGGAGATTGGACAAGGGGTTTTTCATGGGTACAAGGGTTTTGGTGAAACAAAAGGAATTCCGTTCCCGCTGCCGGAGGGGCCGGCAACGGGGCTAATCGCATCCGCGCATTCAAAAAGGTGGAGGTATTAATCCATCACGAACCGGATGGGCAGTGAGTAGCGCACGGGCACGGCCTTGCCGCTCTGGCGTCCGGGCTGCCACGGCGGCATCGCGGCAAGCACCCGGCTGGCTTCTTCGTCGCAGCCCGAACCGATGCCTCTTAAGGTGGTTACGTCCGTGATGGTTCCGTCGGCCTGCACCACGAAGCTCAGGAATACGGTGCCCTGCACGTTCTTTTCGCGGGCTTCGGCCGGGTACCTTAGATTTTCCATGAGGTATTTACCCAGGCCTTCCATGCCGCCGGGGAATTCGGGCATCTCTTCCACAACCGCAAACACGTTGTCGTCGGCAGGAGGGGGTGGGGGAGGACGTACGCCGGGACTGGGGCCCGCATCCACCTTGCCGCCATCCTGCGTGAACCGGATGGGCAGGGAGTACCGCACGGCAACCGCCTTACCTCCCTGACGGCCCGGCTGCCAGGCAGGCATTTGGGCAACTACGCGGCGGGCCTCGTTGTCGCAACCCATCTCGATGCCCTTCAACACCCGCACGTTGGCAACGGTCCCGTCGGGCTGCACCACGAAGCTCAGGAACACGGTGCCCTGCACGTTCTTTTCGCGGGCTTCGGCCGGGTACTTCAGGCTCTCGGACAGGTATTTACTTAGGCCTTCCATGCCGCCGGGGAATTGGGGCATCTCTTCCACGACCACAAACACATTGTCGTCGACGGTGGACGGCGGGGGATCAATCAGCTCACCCGTTCCGCACGCGTATAGCAGGGAAAGCATCCCTACCACCAGCAGGCACACCGTGGCCCGCCAGAGTGCCGGCCGGTGGGCACCCGCGCGCCGGATCATCCGGATGCGGTGCCGGAAGCCGGGGGCGTGGAAGGGTTGAATGAGGGGAATGCGCAGGGCGTGCAGCGCCTGGCCCGCCACCAGTTGAAGGTACGCCTGGCGGTCACCCGTGCGCAGCGCCTCGCGGTCGGCCAGGTATTCGTGCACCGCCCGGATTTCCCGGCGCAGCAGGTATACGAAGGGGTTGAACCACAGGAAGATGCCGGCAATTTCGAGCACCAGCACGTCGGCCGAGTGGCGCTGCCGGATGTGGGCTTCTTCGTGCCGCAGCACCTGGTCTTGCTGGGCCTCGGAGAGGGCTTCGGTTTCGTCCCAGAACAGCCACCCGAAGAAGGAGAAAGTGGGCAGCCGGCCCCCCGTGTACAGCAGCCGGTACCCCGGGCGGGGTTCGCCGGGCAGTTGCCGGGCCAGCTCCCGCAGGCGGTAGAGGCGGTAGAGGAGCCGCGCCGCAAACAGGACGACGCCCGCGGCGTACCCTTTTGCCAGCAGTCCCATCCAGTCGAATTGCCCGGCGTCCCCGGATTCTTGCAGGAGCGTAACCGCGTCCAGCGGAATGGCCGGCATGACGTACAAGGGCGTGACCGGGGCCGGCAGCTCGACCCGGGGCAGGAGGGCGGCCAGCACGACGCTGCCCAGCAGGTACCAGCGGTTGAAGGCGAAAAAGGTTTCGCGGTGCAGCAGCAGCCGGTAGAGCAGGTAGAGAACGGCCAGGCAGCCACTGGCCTGGAGCAGGTACGGGAGAAAAGCAGTTTGCATAACGCTTGTCTGGCTAAGGGAAACGATTGAAGGGGCGGAAAGAGAACTATTGCGGCACGAACCGGATGGGCAGTGAGTAGCGGACCGCCACGGGCTGGCCGCTCTGCTTGCCGGGCAGCCAGCCGGGCATGTGCTGCACCACCCGCAGGGCCTCTTCGTTGCAGCCGCTGCCGATGCCCTTCAGCACTTGCGCTTCAGACACCGACCCGTCGGCATTCACCACGAAGCTCACGAACACGGTACCGGTCACTTTGTTGGCGACGGCCTCCTTGGGGTAAACCAGGTTGTCCCCCAGGTACTTAACCAGTCCTTCCATTCCGCCCACGAATTCGGGCATGTGCTCCACCACCATGAAAATGGTTCCTGGCGGCACGGACGACGGCGCGGCTGCGGTGTTGCCCCCGTCCGGACAGGGTACTCCTTCATCCGGTCTTAACTGCACGTCGAGGGCAAGCGTGCCGGTGCCGCCCTTGCCGAGCCGGCCCATCTCGATTTGCTGGATGCCCAATCCGTCCGACGAAAAGACCAGCGTGCTGTTCGGCGGAACGTTTTCGAGACGGTAAGCTCCGGTCTGGTCCGTGGTTGTACCGGTGTCGGTGCCTTTCACGGCCACGCGGGCACCGGCAAGGCTTCCCCGGCTTTCGTGCTGCAACTGGTACACGATTCCGGTGACGATGACGTTTTTGGCGGCGGCACTTTGCGGTTCCAGCGCCTCCGTGCTGCGGCAGGCGGGTGCCAGCGGCAGCAGGGCAACCAGGAGTACGGTGAAGGCGGCGCTCCACTGCACGGTTCGGGTAGTTTGTGGGGGGCGTTGCATAGCCATTTGGTTTTTAAGGGTATAAGGGATGAAAAGGACAGGGCAGGTGCCTTGCGGAAGCCTATTCGGTGATGAGCATGGAATGGACCGGTGATTTGACCGCCTGGCCTGCGGTGTATAGCCGGCCGTTCGCGTCCATGCGGATTACCTGCTTTACCTCGACAACCAGCCGGTTGCCGGGCTTAGCCAGCCGCTTGAGGGGAGCAAGGTCCACCCAGTTGGCTTCCGCACGGATGCTGGTCAGCGAATCACCGCTGGCGGCACGAAACTTAACGGGCCGGCGCCCTTGCACCAGGAAGACCTCGAATTCCCACACGGTAAATTTCTCTTTGGGATATTTTTTCAGGTAGTCGGGGTCCGGCACGGCCTGCACGGTAATTGATTCGGGAAATGCACTCACGGAAAAACCTTTCGAGAGGTCGGCCTGCGGCACCACCTGTCCCGGCTTGCCGGCTTGGATCACGATGGCATGCTGCACCACGCGGGCCGTATCCGCCGGAATGGCGTTACCCGCGCGGGAAAGACCGGCCGGTTGCCGGAAGGCAGAGGCAGCTAGTAGTACGCCGGTCAGGGGCAGCAACAGGAGCAGCGACCACAGGCGCGAACGGGCGGAAGCGGGTTGGTAAAGCATCTGGATTCTCCGTTTGGTAAAAGACTGGTGGAAAGAATGGGACAGGGAAAGGGCAAGCCGGCCGGCCAGCGTGCGTTTCAGCAGGCGCACGTAGCCGTCTTTACCCAGGTGCTCCACAACCCGTTGGTCGGCCCTTAGTTCGTGCAGTTCCCGCACGGCCCGTCCGTACGGGAAAAGGACCGGGTTAAACCACAAAAACACGCGGAGGCACTCCAGGTACAATACGTCCAGCGTGTGCCGCTCCCGGATGTGCACCAACTCGTGCCGCAACACGGCTTCCGCTTCGGCCTTGTCCAGGGGCAGGGCGTCGTTCCAGAACAAATAATGCAGGAACGAAAAGGTGGGCACTGAACCGCCCGTGCGGGTAAGCCGGTACCCCTGGTAATCTTCAAAGCGGCTGCGGCGGATGAGCATTGCCAGCCGGGTGAGTTTGACCAGCAGCAAACCCGCAAACAGCAGGCAGCCCAGCCAGTACCCGGTCCACAGGTAGTCGGCCGCTCCCGGGTGCTCCTCGATTTGTCCTTGTACCGCTCCCACGGCGGCCGGAAGGGCGTCCCAGTTCACGCTTGGCAGCACGCCGCCCGGGGGCGCTGTTGCTGCCCGGCCCATTTGCACCAGGGGGATGCCCAGCGACAGGGCGGGGGCAACCAGCAGGTACACCCGGCTCACGGCGTAAAAGGTACTGCCGTAGAGTACGAGCCGGTAAAAGCCCAGCAGCACGGCCAGGTTGACGCTCACGCCCAGCAGGTACAGGAGGAACTCACTCTTCATCGGGCTGGCCTTTTTTGAGTTCTTTGAGCAAGTCTTCGAGTTCTTCCAGGTTCAGGTTCTCCTCCTTGGCAAAGAAGGAAACCAGGCCGGCAAACGAACCGCCGAAGTACCCCTTCAGAAAGTTGCCCAGGTAGAACTTGGTGTAATCAGACTTGGCAACCAACGGGTAGTACTCGTGGGTTTTGCCGTAGGCCGTGTGCCCCACGAACCCTTTGACTTCCAGGATGCGCACAATCGTGGACACCGTGTTGTAGGCCGGCTTTTTGTCCTCGGGGAACTGTTCCAGAATGTCTTTGACGAATCCCTTCCTGATCTTCCAGAGGATTTGCATGATCTTCTCTTCGGCTTCGGTCAGTGCTTGCATGGCGTTGGGGTGCTTTCGTAATGGAGTGTACGCTAAGGTATGACTAAGGTTTTAGTTTGTCAACTAATTTCTTAGTTTTTTCTGAAAATACGTTCCGGGCCAAAAAAGTACACGGCCACCCGGCCCATCTTGGGGCTTCGCAAGCAGTGAGGGGAATGAGGAACGTGGTACGGGGACAATCCTCGGGGATACCTTACGGGGCGGCTTACCTCAGTGCGGGGGGCGTCTATTAAGGGGTGAAATTTATCTTTCACTAAACAATTCCCGCTATGCGATTACTAGCGAAGTTAGGTTTGGCGGCCATGGCTACCGTAGCCCTGCTGCCCCTCACCAGTTCGGCTCCGGCCAACAATCACCGGAACCATAAGATTACGATCTGTCACATTCCGCCGGGCAACCCGGCCAATGCCCACAGCATTACGGTTTCCATCAACGCCCTCGACGCCCACCTGGCGCACGGCGACTTTGTCGGGTCGTGCAACGGCACGCCTCCCCCGCCGCCCCCTCCTCCTCCCCCCACTGACCCCGGCGACGGCGGCGGTGACTGGGCTCCGATGTAGCACATAAGTACTCCACAAATAAAGACAGGCTGCCGGTGCAAACCCGCAGCCTGTCGCTTTTTCATTTCACTCCGGAAAAGTTTCACGCAAAGACGCAAAGGAGGAGCGCAAAGGCCGCAAAGAGAACATTCCTTCCTTTTCCTTTTCTCCCGTTTTGCCACCAACCCGCCCCGGAGCCCCGCATTAGCCACCTTCCCGATCCTCCTCCCGTCTCCCTTCCTCCGGTCTGCGGTCTTCCCTTTTACTCCACCATTCCCACCGCAATTTTTGCCGAAAGCAGGCTGAGGGGGATGCCGCCGCCGGGGTGTACGCTGCCGCCCACGAAGTAAAGGCCTTTCAGCCGGTTCGATTTGTTGGAATGCCGCAGAAACGCCGCGTACCGGTTGTTGGAGGCGTTGCCGTACAGGGCTCCCTGCGCCGAGGAAGTACGGCTTTCGATGGTCCGCGGGTCGAGGATGGCCTCGCAGGCAATCAGCGGGCCCATGTCCGTTTGGAGCAGGCGGCTGAGTTTGGCGATGATGTTGTGGCGGGCCCGGCCGATGAGGGCGTCCCAGTCCTGGCCCGAGTTGTTGGGGGCATTGACCATCACGAACCAGTTTTCGCAGCCCGCCGGGGCGTCGTCGGGCTTGTACTTGCTGGTGATGTTGAGGTACACCGTCGGGTCGTCGGTGAGGGTTTTGCGCCCGAAGAGGCAGTCGAACTCCTCGCGGTAGTCGGCGCTGAAGAAGATGTTGTGCAGGTCCAGTTCCGGGAACTGCTTGCGGACGCCCCAGTAGAAGATGAGGGCGGAAGATGACTTGGGCTGGTTGAGCAGGAAATCGGGTTGCCGCTGGTGGGGCAAGAGCCGCCGGTACGTATTGACCACGTCCATGTTGCTCACGACCAGGTCTGCTTCGATCTCTTCCGGCAGGCCCGCCGCCGCTGACCGTTCCGCGTCGAGGCGGAGACCACCCGCCCGGCCGTTCCGGGTGATGATTTCCCGCACGGGCTGCCCGTAGTGGAAAGTGACTCCCAGTGATTCGGCCAACCCGACGAGGCTCTGCGTGATGCCGTACATGCCCTGCCGGGGAAAAAAGGCGCCGATGTTGTACTCCAGGTGCGGGATGATGTTGAGCGTAGCCGGCGCCTGGTACGGGTCGGAGCCGTTGTAGGTGGCGTACCGGTTGAAGAGTTGCACCACCCGCGGGTCGCGGAAACGGCCTTGGTTGGCCTCGTGCATGGACCGGAACACGTCCAGCTTGCGGATGTTCCAGTAGCCCCGGAACGAGTCGGGGTTGATCCAGGTGGCGAGTTGGTGCAGGGAGCGGTGCAGGAAGAGGTTGGCCGTCAGGTCATACTTTACCTGGCTGTCGCGCAGGAAGTCGAGTACCGCTTCGCGGGTCTCACCCGTTTTCGCGGCCAGTTCTTCGGCAAAGGCCGCCGGGTCGGCGTGGGCCGTGAGCCGCGTGCCGTCCTCGTAAAAGTATTCGCAGACCACCGGCAGCCGCATGTACTGGAAGTGGTCGGCCGGGTTTTTGCCCACCAACCGGAATAATTCCTCCACTTGTTCGGGCAGCGTAAACAGCGACGGGCCGGCGTCGAAGCGGTAGCCGTCCAGTTCAAACTCCGAGAGTTTTCCCCCGGGGTACGCGTTGGCTTCGAACACCTGCACCCGGCAGCCCTTGTGGGCCAGCCGGATGGCGGCGGCAATGCCGGCCACGCCGGCCCCGATGATTGCGGCAGTTTTCTGTGTCATATTTGGCTGAAAGGGTTCGGGACGCCACCAGTTACCGGTTGCAACGTTACGCGTAACGACCCAAATCCTTTTAACTTTGTAACCCGCCGTACTGTTTTGGGGAGACGTGAGATGGGAGACATAAGACAGGCGACGGATGTCCGGCAGGTTGTCCTCCGGCACACGAACACTTTGTAAACACGAACGAATTATGGGACCGATAGCCGAAAAGAAGCCGCGCAGAAAAGTTATTCCCGCCTTCCTGGTCTACGAGGAAATGGACGGCAAGCCCATTTACCGGAAAGGATACAAGGAGGTGCTGGCTAAGAAAAAATCATTCGAAGAGATTATGGGAAGCAGTGTATTGCAAGCTTTGATTATTTCAGTTGTTGCCAACTATTTACGTCAACACCTGCCTAAGCACTTTATTCCGGTAACTGGAGAAGTTGGTCTGCACTTGAGCAAAGGCAGTAACCTGGCCAACGACATTGCAGTGTACGATAAGAAGGACATTATTAATCCGCTCTCCACAAACTACTTCGACATCCCGGCCAAACTTGTCATCGAAGTAGACATCAGGGCCGAAGCTGAACACTTTACTACGGAAAAGGACTACGTCTACGGGAAGACAACCAAGATACTGGCTTTCGGAGTGCCCCGCGTGGTATGGATCACCACTGACAGCCGGAAGCTGATGATAGCCGAGCCGGGTAAAGACTGGATCGTGGCCGACTGGAACCGCGAGGTGGAACTGATGGAGGGCTTGCGCATGAACCTGGAGGAACTGTTGAAAGCCGAGGGAGTTTTGTAGCCCCGTATGGTTACCGTTAAAGAGAAAGTTAATAATCTTGTAAATCCTTAAATTTCATTCATCAAGGCTGAGACGATTATGCTACGAACGCACACTTGTGGGGAGTTACGACTGCAACACGCCGGGCAAGCGGTGGCCCTTTGCGGCTGGATTCAGACCGTCCGCGACAAAGGCGGCATCCTCTGGATTGACCTGCGCGACCGGTACGGCGTTACCCAACTCATCTTGGAAGAAGGCGTTTCCCGGCCCGAACTCTTCGAACAGGCCCGCCAGTTCGGCCGCGAATTCGTGATCCGGGCGGAAGGGAAAGTGGCCGAACGGGCCGCCAAAAACGACAAAATCCCCACGGGTGACGTCGAAATCCGGGTGGAACGGCTCGAAGTGCTCAACTCGGCCAAGGTGCCGCCCTTCACCATTGAAGACAATACCGACGGGGGCGAAGACCTCCGCATGAAATACCGTTACCTCGACCTGCGCCGCAACGCCGTACGCCGCAGCCTCGAACTGCGCCACCGCATGGCCCAGCAAACCCGCGCCTACCTCGACGGGCAGCACTTCATTGAGGTCGAAACGCCGGTGCTCATCAAGTCCACGCCCGAAGGGGCCCGCGACTTCGTGGTGCCCTCCCGCATGAACCCCGGGGAGTTCTACGCCCTACCCCAGTCGCCGCAGACGTTCAAGCAACTGCTCATGGTGTCGGGCTTCGACCGGTACTTCCAGATCGTCAAGTGCTTCCGCGACGAAGACCTCCGCGCCGACCGCCAGCCGGAATTCACGCAGATCGACTGCGAAATGTCGTTCATCACCCAGGAAGACATTCTCAATACTTTCGAAGGACTGGTGAAGCACTTGTTCCGCACCGTGAAGGGCATCGAAATTCCCGACCTGCCCCGCATGAGCTACGCCGACGCCATGAAGTACTACGGCATCGACAAGCCCGACACGCGTTTCGAAATGCGCTTCACCGAACTCAAGCACCACAGCACCAACCTGCCTTCGCAGGAAACCGTGGTGGACCTGGTGTCGGGCAAAAATTTCCCCGTGTTCGAGGACGCCGAGCTGGTGGTGGGCATTGCCGCCAGGGGCTGCGCCGAGTACACCCGCAAGCAACTCGACGAACTGACCGACTTCGTGAAGCGGCCGCAAATCGGGGCCAAGGGCCTCGTGTACGTGCGCTGCAACGCCGACGGTACGCTCAAGTCGTCGGTGGACAAGTTTTACGGCGAGGCCGAATTGCGCGGGTGGGCCCAGGCCATGGGGGCTCAGCCCGGCGACCTGCTGCTGATCCTGGCCGGCGAGACGAACAAGACCCGCAAGGCCCTGGCCGAACTGCGCCTGGAAATGGGCGAAAGGCTGGGCCTGCGCGACAAGTCGAAGTATTCCTGCCTGTGGGTGCTCGACTTCCCGCTGCTCGAATACGACGAGGAGGCCGGCCGCTGGTTTGCCATGCACCACCCGTTTACTTCGCCCAAGCCCGAAGACATTCCGCTGCTCGACTCGGGCAACCTGGGCGCCGTGCGGGCCAACGCCTACGACATGGTCATCAACGGCGTGGAAGTGGGCGGGGGCTCCATCCGGATCTACAACCGGGGGTTGCAGGAGAAGATGTTCGGCATCCTGGGCTTTACCCGCGAGGAGGCCCGGCGGCAGTTCGGCTTTCTCATGGAAGCGTTTGAGTACGGTGCGCCGCCGCACGGGGGCATTGCCTTTGGCTTCGACCGCCTGTGTTCGCTCTTCGGCGGGGCCGACTCCATCCGCGACTTTATCGCCTTCCCCAAAAACAACGCCGGCCGCGACGTGATGATCGACACGCCTTCCACCATTTCCGACGAGCAGTTGAAGGAACTGCACATCCGCGTGGCGACGGAAGGGAAAAAATAGCTCGGAAGCTTTTTACTTCGACGTTCGAAATTCCTTGTTCGACATTCATCATTAAAAATCAAATATCGAATAATGAACAAGGAATTTCGAATGAGGAAGTATTGAACATTGCAAGACCTTTTCCGTTTTACATTACACGCTACTAGCTTCTGCACTGCATGCCGATTAAGTATTTTCTAAGCCTGTTCGCAGGCTTTTTTTGCGTAGCCGCCTCCCTCTTTGCCCAGAACGGCACGTTGTACGTACCGATTGAAGTCCAGGAGGCATACGCCAATGGCACCCGGTCCACCAACGGGATGCCGGGCCCCAACTACTGGCAGAACGGGTCTGACTACCAGATCCGCGTGGCGCTGGAGCCGGCCACCCGGACCGTGCGGGGCCAGCAAAGTGTTACCTACACCAACAACAGCCCCGACACCCTGCGGGAACTGGTGATCCGCCTGTACCCGGACATTTTCAAGAAGGGCGCCATCCGCGACGAAGCCGTGGACCCCGGGGACATTACGGATGGGGTGAACGTAAGCGCCATCAGCGTCAACGGCACCAAACTGGACCTGAAGGCCCGGCGGCCCCTCTTCCGGCGGTCGGGTACCAACCTGTTCATCGCCCTCTCCCGGCCCCTGATGCCCAAAAGCAAGCTGAACCTGGAAATGAGCTGGGACTACACCATTCCCGCCAAGACGCACATCCGGGAGGGAACCTACGGGGAAAACACTTTCTTCGTGGCCTACTGGTACCCCCAGATCGCCGTGTACGACGACGTGCACGGCTGGGACGTGCTCAACTACACCGGCACGCAGGAGTTCTACAACGATTTCTCCAACTTCGACGTGGAAATTACCGTGCCGAAGGACTTCCTGGTGTGGGCCACCGGCGCGTGGCAGAACCCGTCCGAAGTGCTGACCAGCGAATACTTGAAGCGTTACCAGCAGGCCACGCAAACCGATGAGATCGTGCACGTGGTGACGGCCAACGATTTACGCCAGGGAGGCATTACCGCCAACAAGCCGCAGAACGTGTGGAAGTACCGCGCCCAGAACGTGCCCGACTTCGCCTTTGCCCTCAGCAACCGGTACCTGTGGGATGCCACCAGCACCGTAGTCGATGCCGCCACGGGCCGCCGTACGGTCGTCGGCGCCGCCTACGACCCCAAATCTGAGGACTTTAGGGAGGTGGCCCGCTTCGGCCGCGAATCAGTGGCGTATTTCTCGGCGCAGTTGCCCGGCGTACCTTTCCCGTACCCTAACCTCACGGTGTTCAACGGGTCGGGCGGCATGGAATTCCCGATGATGGTCAACGACGGTTCGATGGGGGCCGACCTGGAGGAAGCGGCCGAAGTGACGGCCCACGAGATTGCCCACACGTATTTTCCCTTCTACATGGGCATCAACGAACGCCGGTACGCGTGGATGGATGAGGGCTGGGCCAGCTTCCTGCCCAACCGCATTCCCTTCCGCAAGTCGCCCGATGCCACTGCGGCGTTCACCGTGCAGCGCACCAACGGAATCTACTTTTCCTCGTACGCCGGCAAGGAGGAGGAAATGCCGATGATGACGCCCACGAACCTGCTCACGGGCTTCTCCTACGGGTTTGCCACGTATTTCCGGCCCGCGGTGGCGTACGCGACGCTGGAGGACGTGCTGGGACCGGACAAATTCAAGGCGGTACTCCAGGAATACATGCGGCGCTGGAACGGCAAGCACCCGGTGCCCTACGACTTCTTTTACAGCTTCAACGCGGCGGCCGGCGAAGATCTGTCGTGGTTCTGGCGGCCCTGGTTTTTCGAAAAAGGCTACCCCGACCTGGCCCTGCGCGTGACGCCGGAGGGCAGCGGGGCCCGGATCGTGGTGGAAAGAAAGGGCACCTTGCCCGTACCCATTCGCTTGCAGGTAACGTACGCCGACGGCACGCTGGAAACCTACGCCGAGACGGCCCGCGTCTGGAAGGACGGCGCTACGGAATTTGCCGTGAAAAAGACCTTCGCCAAGCCCGTCCGGACGGTGACCTTAGGCGACGCGCAGGTGCCCGACGTGAACCCGCGGGACAATGTGTACGCGAAATGAGTAGCTTAACCGTAGCGAATCCGCTCTTTTCGTTGAAGTTGCAACATCCCCGGGCTTTCGGTTTCTCCGATTGCTGCCAACGCACCAAGGCTACTCGTATAGCGTGTGTCCGACCTTTGGCAATGTGGTGGGGCGGCCCGCTGATTGGTTTAACCAAGGTTGGTCGCTGTCCTTCTTATTCTAATTAAATTCAGATAATAGCCATTGAGCACAGTCCAGAGGAAAACGCCAATGCCAATTGGAACTATGTTTTTTCCCGGCCAAACGAAGCCTGTGAACGAAATTCCGCTCAGGAGTGCAATCAGAAGAATGGACTGAAATGGCATTGGGAGGCTAAACATCCATTTTGTCATCATCAGATAAAACAAGGAACCGGTAAAGCCAGTCGCTACTACAATTGCCGGGTATCTTCTTTCCAAGCTAAAAATCCAGGTGTTACCGTGATAAATCAACGCACTCAAAATCAGGTGAGGAACAATCCGTGCATCCTTGCCAACGACCATTATCGGATCGTAAGTGGTAGTAAAGGGAAAGGAGAAGCCGGGAAGAAACAGCATCACAATTGCAAAGGCTTGCTTTATCTCTTCGTTATATTCGGCTCCAATACTTAGCCACAGGTAAAAAAAGCCTGCTATTCCTGACCATATAGTCTCTTTATAAGTACGCATCTTATTCTTTTCCGGATAGCAGCCAACTATTCGATAATTAAACCGGTGCTTTGGTCAAACTTGTCCCGCTGTTCAGGAGTCATTCTGTTTCTTAGCAACCGCACTGAGTAACCACCATAGAGTTTGTTGCCTTTGATGTAATTCCAATCTGAAATTGTATTCCTGTCAATTTCCACCGTATCTCCCAATGTTACTTCTTGGGTCATCACTGGTTCGTTATTAACCACTCCTAGTATCTTATCCTGTTCAATACTGATTTTATTCAGCCAGAGGTGTTCATGCCCCTTTCCCACCTTAAAGGGGACCTTAATAGCAAAATCTTGAATGGTGGAATCCTTGGAATGATAAGCAGACAAAAACGTCGGGAAAGTTTCTCTACTTTCTGCAATGGCTGCTAGCATCTCCGGATCTTCCTCTTCGACGTTGTACACCCCATTTTCTCCCGGCTTGCTGTCCGTTTGCAAGGGGCTGCAACTCCACAAACTGGAAACGAGGGTGACTAAAAAAGAAACACGTATTACGGACTTCATTCAACTGCTATTTAATTGTGTCTTTACTTGGGCATAACGCATCATGAGCAGCCGTCATACCGAGGCCTCCTGCTGGAGCATTGTGGTGAGGCGGCCCGGTTGGCGGTCTGCTTAATGTTACCTACCGTACTT
Source organism: uncultured Sphingobacteriales bacterium (assembly GCA_963844325.1). Lineage (GTDB taxonomy): Bacteria > Bacteroidota > Bacteroidia > Cytophagales > 172606-1 > CADCTQ01. The sequence goes on along the minus strand of CAWJNV010000002.1, from coordinate 7,280,439 downwards.
TCTCTTTAAATCTTGTTTTAAATTACTGAAAACGTATTCGTGCTCCTGCTGAATACCCAATTCCTCGACGGGCTGCCAGTAAAACCTTGGTTTCAGTTCGGAAGTATAGGTAGTAATCCTGGTTAATTTCGTCCTGTTAGGAGCCAATTCCTCAAACTGATAAATGGCCTCCTGAAAACCCAGCCATTTTCTGCCGGTTAATTCATACCTGATTACATCCATCCGCAGCACTCTTCCAGGTTGCAGTTCGGTAATCTTCTCCACTATTCTCCCGCCTTCAAAGTAGCAAGTTCTCAAGCCTCCTAAAGCCTCTTTTTCCAGAATACATTTCTGAGGTACCGGCAAACCAATTTGCATCAACCAGGGCTTGGTAGTGGCTAAAGTGTCCACTGACTTAATCTCATCATATACCTTTAGCGGGGAATAAGGCAGAATAATTTCAGTGCTGATGTCAATTACGGTTCTTGGATCATCAATCAATCCTTTCTCAAGAGGAACCCCCACCAGAAAAAAGACATAAGGGATGGTTAGCAGTTTCAAGCTGGTAGTTCCTTTTCGCTTATAGTACTTTCTGATTTGCAAAGCAATCAAGCGGCCTGCCAGCACCAAAGGAACGACAACCGGCAGAGACATTAACACGCAAACAAATCCCTCCAGCTGACCCAGTAAGAGGAAAATGAAAAATACGATTACCCCTAGTGCTAATCCTGCCAGTCCTAATTTTTGATTCGGAAGTCCCCCGGTAGAAATGCCTACTACCAAAGGAAGTATGACAAAGATTACCCAGCCATAGTTGGCCAGATCATAGTGCAGAAAAGCAAAGCCAGTCAGTAAAAATAGAATGGATATTATCAGGGATAACCTGAAGCTTTTATCGCTGAGCATTATTTCGATTTTATGGTAGCTAACGTATCGAAGCCACCCGTATACCGTGTGTCCATGCTTTGGTTATGCGGTGGGGCGCACCGGTTATCGGCTTGGCTGGTGTTGGCAGCTGTAGTTACAGTTCTATTCTTATTGAGTCACAATTGTAATCCTCTAAGGAGGGTGGCAACTGAAAGGTAATTCGTTTTTCTTGTACCCTTAGCTGCGGGTCAAATCCAAAACTTTTAGCCCCATCTTGAAAAGAAACCATCGTTTTACCACCTGTTTCACTCTCCAAAAGACGCCCTAACACCAAATCATAATCCTTCTTATGGCTATTAGGCATAGCTACATAGCTTTCCCCCAGATGTATACATAACACCTGCCTTGATTCAGCCTGCTTCTGGTGAGGAAAGTACAGGATAAGGTAGGCAATCTCGTCACTCTCTAACCAGGCTGATTGGGCAGGAAACACTTTGATTTGTGAGTTTAACTGACCATCTGTAAATACTTCTGCTTCTATCGGTTGCCCAATGATCCGTGCTGACCCGGTTAGCCATTTTAAAATGATAGGGTGATCTTTTGATAGAAACCCAATCAAGCCTATTAGTAAAGCCCCTATTCCGATTGTTATCTTTTTAATCATTTTCTCTTATAGCTGCCAACGTATCAAAGCCACCCGGCGCTGTGCCCTACTGGTCAGGCCCTGCGGTGAGGCGGGCCAGTGACCGGCTGTGGCTGGTGTTGGGCGTAGTTCTTCCTCTTTACATGATCATTACTCCAACAAAGGCAATTACAGAAGTAATCAGGTAGACAAAGTCAAGCGTATTATTGCTTCTTGCATCAAATAACGCTTTTCCGCTTCGGGTTACAGCCGCCAGTTCTACGCCTAGAAATTCTAAACTCAGAATCCTAAATAGCTGGTACAGTAGTAGAACCGGCACGGTTCCTCGTAAACTGTTTGCATAGTTGAGCAGTGCAGGGTTGTCTTTAAGCTGCGCGTAGATCAGTAGATGCAATAGGCCAAAAGCAAGCCACATTACAAATACCGTTGCGTTGCGCATAGCTTTATAATTAAAAGCGTGGATATATAAGAAACTGGCGAAGGAATATACAAGCAACTGCTGCCTTTTTACCGATGGCTGAAAGGGCTGATTTAGCATCCAGTATAGATAACCCGTTACCAAACTGTAAACTACTATACTTACTACTTCCCAGTACTTCGGCTTATGAAAATAAATTATCCTCGTCATTATTCGGTTTTTCTGTCTCAATTACGTCCAACGGATCAAACATTGCCGCAGCCGTGGCCTCATGCTTAGGCATTGCGGTTAAGAGGCCCGGTTGTCGGTTCCAATGTGGTGTTAGCACCTGTTTTTGTTCTTTTCTTTCTTTTTTTAAAGGCCCAAACACCTACTATTCCTATCAAAGCCATAACAATATTAACTATGATATGAAGCGTTTCAAATCGTACTTGGACAATTACCGGCTCAGTAAGAACATCTACGGTGATTGGCTTAATGGGAAAGCCTAACCGAATTCTGGTCCAAGGTCTTATATCATTTATCTCCGTTCCAATTCTGAACTGCAAATCATACGACTTGGCTGGGTATCGCCGGTGATTATCATAAGTCCATAAACCAGCTTGGGCTGCATTGGTATATTTATCAAAGGAAGGAAATAACAAAGTAATGCCCAATATAATTAGTATCGCTTTCTTCATTTTCAATAGGTGCCAACGTAACGAATACCCCCGCAGCCGTGTGCTCATGCTTAGGCTCTGCGGTGGGGCAGCCCAGTTGTCGGCTTTGTGCGGTGTTGGGTACAGTGTTTACTCCTTTAGTTCTTCAAATAATCGGACCCATGCTGCCTTTGACTCTTCTTCAAATCGTTGGTTATCCCGGATGTTAAACTCATTGGTTTGACCAGGCAGGTACACTTTAATGTAGTAGCCCATGTCATGGGATTGCCAACCGCCGTTTTTCATCGGCTTTTTCAGTTGGTCATGCTGCTGAGCGTAAAAATCAAACAGGAGGCCACTTTCAAAATCAGCCGTATTGTCTTTGCCAATCTGATTACAGCCCGAAATGGCTCTTAATTGCCCCCTGCCTTCATGGAGCCAAATAATGTAATGCACTGCTTCTTCTACTCGGCCATTATCGTATTCGTACAAAAAGCTCATTATGCTATCCACTTGGTTTTCAACCAATCCCTTCACAGCGTAATATTCCAAAGAGTCAGCTACACAGACAAAGCGGCTTTTTGCCACTTTCTGCTTCATCTTTTGCCCGTAGAGCGGAGCAGCTAGAATGAACAACACCGTGTAGATTAGTACCTTTTTCATTTGCATTGTACCCAACGTAACATAGCCACCCGGAACTGTGGCCTCATGATTCAGCAATGCGCTGGGGCGGCCCGGTTACCGGAGTGGCTGGTGTTAGCCCCTTGTTGTTCCTCATTTATCATCTTTTATTCTTGGTCGGATTATTAAGTAAACCGACTTTAGTACAGGACAAAAGTAGGGAGTAGAGTCCCAGAAGGGGGGTAATTTTAAGGCGACCAAACCGTGAATTACCTAACCTCTACTCCCTCATGAAAGATATTCAAGGGGCGTTATATGCCCAAATCAAAGGCCATTTTCCTTGTGAAAAGCGCCGCACCGAGTTGATTTGCAATATGATCGTTGGCCTATTGAAACTCACTCAAAGTGGCCTGAGCAAGTGGAGCAAGGCCTTGCCGGGCGAAAAGGACCTGGAAGCCAAATACAAGCAGTTGCAGCGGTTTGCCCGTTATTTCCGGTTCTCGCCCCGCCTGTACTGTAAAGTCATCTGGCAGTTGTACGGCCAGGGCCAACAGGTGTACCTGACGCTGGACCGCTCCGAGTGGAAGATGCGCGGCAAGTGGGTACAGGTGACCATGATCGGCATTGCTCACCAGGGCATGAGCGTTCCCCTGCTCTGGCAAGTGTACAACGGGCAGGGCAATACGGCTTACTCGACGCGCAAAGCCTTGCTGAGTTGTTTTGACCACTGGATTGAACGCAAGCCAAACCAGCACATCTGGTGGGTAGCCGACCGGGAATACATTGGCAAAGACTGGTTCAAGGAGTTGGTGTTGCGAAAGATGCGCTTCTGCATCCGCTTGCGCAAGAGTGCTACCCTGACTCATTATAACAGGAAGATTAAGCTCCACGAGTTGTTCGAATGCGCCACGTTGAGAACCCTTTCCAAACCACGTAAACTCTATGGTACCATGCTCTACTTAGCCGGCCAGAAATTGCCCGACGGGGACTACTTCATCGTCGGTAGTGCCACCAAGACCAAGCGTCTGGCTCACATTTATGAGCAAAGATGGCAAATTGAGACCTTGTTTGCTGCTTTCAAGTCGCGGGGCTTCAACCTGGAAAGCTGCCGGGTAAACCTGGCTAAAAGGATCAAGACGCTCATTTTCGTCTTGTCGCTTTCGGCCGTGTGGGCCTTGAGAACCGGTCAATGGCTGCTCAAAGAGGGCAAAGCCATTCCGCTAAAGACCTTTAAAGACCAAACGACTGCCAAATGGAAAAGCCTTTTCCGATGGGGGCTCGACCACCTGCAAAACATTACCCTTAATAACCTTGATTTTAAACCAGTTATCCACTTGTGTCCTGTATAAAAGTAAACCGACAATTTCAATCACCTCACATTCGGCTACTGGTTTCCCTTCCATAAAATAGGCTTTGGTGCCGATTCTGATGCATTCTTGATGAATGGGCCGTCTTTCCGGACTAATCACCCACATGCGAGCCGTTCCACTCATGGCTATCAGTGTATCTTTGCTTACTATAACATTTCCTGATTCGTCTTCAAATTCGGGCCAAATCATCGATACTCCCCCTACATTTAATCCTTTATCTGCGTAACTAAAGTCTAGCCGTAATCCCTGAACAGGCGGATATGACCTGCCTCCCTCATCCTGGGAGAAGAAGCGGTATTTGACTACAAAGTCATAAGGATGCTTCAGTATTTCCTGATAAGGCTGGTGCATTCGCTTATTTTCTTTCAATAGGGGCTAATGGACCAAGGCCACCCGCACACCGTGGCTCCATGCGTCGGAACTGCGCTGTGGCGGCCCGGTTGTCGGCGTGGACGGTGTTGGCAGCAGCTATTCTCACTTAATCTTATTAGTCATAGGTGAAATAAACTGTTTGCGCTCCTCGTGCTTTAGCGTATTCCAGAAAGCGTTTGAAGTTTCTTAAATCTTGACCAAAATTATTGCCTATATATCCCTCACCCTTATCTACGTCAAAGTCTGAGAAGTATTCTTCTATACCCAAAGTATCATAATCAGTTTGAGCTAAGAGTTGAGGCAAGTTGTTTATCAATGACAGCTTATCAATCAGTAGAGTTACTGTTTGATAAACCTTATTGATATTTCCTGTCAGACTGTCATTATCCTCTCTGATTCTTTCGATAGCCTGTTGCTTTGCTTCCGGAGTTTCAGCCACTGAAAGTTCCATTTCAATGCCATACTCCCCCCAGTATTTCTCCATGTCATAGATAGGCGTAATGTCAATACCCGTGATTCTGCCGATCTGTTCAAGTTCCGGTTCGCCCTCAATCATATTTCTGCGCCAGATGAAATTACAAAAGGTCCGGCTCAAACTATGCTTATAGTAGTTGTCTTCCTCATCATAATATTCTTCCGTGAAGACCTCCTTGCCATTATTGACCCCTATACTAATATCCAGGCCCATATTTCGCTGTTTTATTCTTTGGTACTGACTAACGTCAGGAATAGTACAATTTTTTTCACTTAAAAAAAAGTACAAGCATACACTTTTGCCGCTCTGCGGGCTCTGACGTTAGCATCCTAAATCAATACGTTTTCCGGTATGGGGGAATTGCTGCCAACGAACCAAACCCAACTGGAACGGTGGCGTTGCGGAGAGGCAATGCGCTTGGGCAGCCCCGTTATCGGCTTGGGTGGTGTTAGTAGCTGCTCTTCCTTTTATCTTATTTTGTTATTTTATCTGGCGGATAGGAACTTCTTTCGCATTGGGATAGTCCTTTTTAACCTCCGTCAATAATTCATTCAAATATTTCATTGAAATCATCTTAGCGATGAATCGTTGGTCTGTTTTCTGCGTTTTACCCGCTGACTTGAATTCTGCCTGGACACGATTCTGTTGTAAGAATTCATCTTGAAGTTCTACCAATACCCAATCATCTTTGGTGTACGTTAAGTCTTTTATGAAACCCTGGCCATACAACTGCTGGAACCGGCCAATTCCAATTTCTACTCCGTCTGGTTTTCGTTGACAGGCAACGGTAACCATTATCCAAACCAAATACAATATTGCCCGTATGGTTTTCATCTTTCTTCGGTAGCTACTAACGGATCGAACACTGCCGCACACTGTGGCCTCATGTGTCGGCTCTGCGGTTAGGCGGCCCAGTTGTCGGCCAGTGTGGTGTTGTGAACAGTTGTTACTCTTCAATTGGTGGCGGAGGTATGTAAATCACGTCTTTACTACTTCTCTCATAAACTGGAACCACCTTATCATTCAGTTTTTCTTTTAGTTGAACGGCATAGTGGTCATACAATACGCTTGCTGGTCTTTCTTCTAACTTAACTAGTTTTGGCTGGTAAGTCACCGTGTTCAACTGGTGGTGTATTGGGACCAGGTTTTCAGGCAGATAATTACCAAGAAATTTTGCGTAGTACTTAAAGAATTGAGGTTTGCCTGTTGAGGTGGAATAGTCGAAGCAGTAAAAAATCTGGTGATGGGATATATAGCCATCAATCACACTATCGGCTTGACTCTGTCTAAAGTTGGTTGAATCAATCCCTTTGGCGAAAGCTGCGTTTAGTTGAACCAGCAACGTGTCTGGTAACTTAGTTTGGTAAAAGGTGGGCTGACCCATAAACGTGTCGTGCCGCATAATAAAACACTCTCCATTTGGCTTGATCTCCAAGTAGTGCCCTAAATAGAATTGGTTTTGCTTGGTTGTATCGTTCCAATGCCAGGTGTAGGCAGACCATACAAAGTTCTGCAAACGCAATTTCTGCGTTTCCTCTTGAGGTTTGGCACAACTCATTGAGCCAAGTACCAGTACAAATAAGAGTTGCCTTTTCATTTTAATTGTTCACAATGGGCCAATTATAACCGCAGCTGTTGCCTCCTGGTATGGTATTGCGCTGTAGCGGCACAGTTGTCGGTCTTATATGGTGTTAGCCACTGGTCTTTTATTTTCTTATTATGTTAATATATTGGGTTGCAAAGAACTTTCCCATTGATAGGAGAAAAACTTTCATCAACCTGTTTTTCAATTACCTGAACTTCTTCCTTTGCTATGCCAAACTTGGTGTATAAAAAGTCAGTAATGGCTTCAAAAAAGTATTTAGTAAACTCCTTAAAAGGATAAGCATTACTTATGATTTGGCTAGAAGGAAGATGAATGCCATAACTCATAATTTTATCATAGGTATTTCTGGATGGACCCATTACAATTCCTTTTTCCATACTATTACTTCGGTCATCTGCGAAAACTATAATAAAATCCAAGTCCCAACCTTTTAGTTTGTCTAAGTATTTCGACTCGATTAGATTACGAATATTGTCAGCAATAAAGTGGTAAGAATCATTTTCAAGGCGAAAACTGTACTTGGGGATTTCGTATCCTTGGTAAAAAAATACTCTTTTCTGATTCATATTTCCTTTTGCTATAACTAGTGGCTAATGGACCAAACATTGCCGGATACCGTGGCGGCTGCGGTTTGGCTCTGCGGTAAGGCAAGCCCGGTTATCGGTCAATGTGGTGTTGGCCACTGTTATTCCTCTATTTTATAGCTGTTGAACCCTTGATTAATTTGGGCTTGATGCTGTTGGACATACTCTACAAAGCTTGAAAATGAACCGCTTTTGTATATTTCTTCTAGCCTTGCCTCAAGCATTGGTCCGTAATCGGGAGTATCATCCTGGTCAATCAAGCGCAAGTTCGGCTTTTGATTGAGGTAATGCACACCAATACCGGGAAAGACTGACCCATGAAAGGTAACTTTCACTATATCTATCTCGATTGGCAACTGGTTGATTGCCGTATCCTTACTTAATTCAGCAAGCAGCCAATGCATTCCCGCAAAGGCTAACTCTTCTTGGCTTGTACTCATTAAACGATTCAGAAACTCACTATCCAGCAGGAGTTGGTATCCTTTCATAATATATGAGTAGGGCGCTTTATTTGCTTGAATAGTGGCCAACGAAACAAACCTCCACGCACACCGGTCCTGTTGCGCTCTGGCTCTGCGGTGGAGCAAGGCCGGTTGTCGGGGAGGTGGTGTTAGCCACCGGTCTTTTATTCTCTCTTTCAATATATCGGGTTACAAAGCACTTTCCCATTAACAGGAGAAAAGCTTTCAACCGCTTGATTTTCAATTGCCTTCATCTCGGCTTTAGTAATACCAAACTTAGTATGCAAAAAGTCGCTCATGGCTTCAAAGAAGTACCGGCTAAACTCACTAAAAGGATAAGGGCTTTCAATAATTCGGCTGGAGGGAAGATGAATGCCGTAATCCATTATCTTATCGTAGGTGTTTCTGGACGGCCCCATTACTACCGCCTTTTCCATTAAGTTGGTTCGGTCGTCGGCAAACACGATGGTAAAATACAAATCCCACCCTTTCAGCTTATCTACGTATTTGGACTCAATCAAATTACGGATACAATCAGCAATGAAGTGATAGGATACCGGTTCTAGGCGAAACCCATAGTTTGGTATCATGTACCCTTGACTGAAAAGTACCTTCTTCGCTTCCATTTCGTCTTCTATCTTTCACTGGTGGCTAACGGCTCAAGGGCCTACGCACACCGTGCCGTTGCGGTGTGGCTGTGCGGTGAGGCAAGGCCGGTTGTCGTTCAGGCCCGGTGTTATGGGTAGATGTTACTCCACCTCTTTCCAAGGTTCTGCCACTTTATCGTTGATTTTCACAATCGGATAATCAATACCATTGTCAATGAATACTTGAATATCGCCGTTCTCCCACACTTTTAAGTGATAGTTTGCTTGCCTTTCATTAGGCTGTTGCAGCATCAACACATCCTTTTTTCGCAAGTAGTATTCCTCAGCCCAAGGTTCCAGGATGACGGTTAGCTTCTCTTTATCCGCGTTCTCGATGAAAAGTGGTTTCATTTCTTCATTTACCCATAACGTAACGAATACCCCCGCATACCGTGTGCTTAAGCTGTGGCCCTGCGGTGGGGCGCACCGGTTGTCGGCGGGTATAGTGTTATCAGCCTTTCTTACCTGTTCTTTGCTTTTGGTACAAAAAGGCATGTAATTATAGTTGCTTTTTATTTTGTTGCTGTCCCTTAGCGCTGATCCCGTAAGTAAGGGTAATCCAATACGCCCTGGTTTTAGGTTCTAACCTGAGGAGAGCCACCGCTTCTTTGCTGTTGACATGCATAAGCCCTCTTTGCCATTCGGCTCCTAAACGGAACCGATGTCTATCCCATTGTCTGCTTACCCATATTCCTAGTGTCACGCCTGCATTATACGCCCGGTAGGCCCCCTTCCAATCTGAGAAAACAAAAGTTTGCCCGTAAATAGGATCATAATCAACTATTCTCATGTCTAGCAACCGACTACCAAACAGCCCCCCACTTACCGTGAGCGGCCAATTTGAATTTCGAGTAAGGGAGAAGAGTCCATTCATCACCAATTGAAGGTTGTAGAAGTGCTGCTTGCTCTGGAGCGTACGACCATAACTTTTAACGGTATGAGGCGCGTAGTTGAGGCCTATTTGGGCGGCAAAATTGGGAAAAATGGGCTTCTCTAAAAAAATGCCTACCACTGGCTTTACGGCCTCCTTTCCATTACCAATATAATTGTTGGCGTAATTTGTAAGGGCGACTCCGCCTCTCAGACCATAAGTGAAATCCTTGTTGCTTGGCTTTACCTCTTGTGCCATTACACCCTTCCCTATTAGCACGTATACCACAAGGACTACTACTCGTTGTATTCTCATCTCTTCAATTGCTGATAACGGATCAAAGCCAACCGCCGCCGTGTGTCCATGCGTCAGCATTGCGGTGGGGCGCACCGGTGGTCGGCTTGGCTGGTGTTGGCTGTTCGTCCTTTTAATTTATTCTTATTTATCATGAGTAGTAAGCATAGGTAAGGTTAGCAAAGTTTGCCTGCCTTAATTGATCCATTGGTAACCCAATGTTCAAGTGTCCCTCACATCCCCATTTTGACCTTTTAGAAAACAATTCCTTAAATAGCTCGATCTGAAACAGAGGTATGTTGTTAGGAGAGTGGACTATGTGGTTTTGAAATTGATTCCACTGGTATTGCACGGCATCGACCATTGCGTTGATATTGCCCAGCAGAATACAATCGGGACTACCATCATACCCAAAATACGAAGCTATCCGGTCTTCTAGCTCAAATTCCATCCCTAGCTCAAACTCTATTTCCCCGAGGCGTGGATCACCCGAGTGAATGGTGTTGAAGTAAGGGCTAAACTCAAGCACATATTCCTGTAAGCGAGTTACTTCTAGCGGCCTTGGCATGGCCTTCTGTTCCAAGGAAGATAAGTCCTTAACGTAGATGCCGAAGAACTCCGAAGGAGTTTGGGGACGAGTTATCAGAGCATCTTCGTCGCTCTTGTCACCATAGAATCGGCAGAAGATGAATAGCAACCCTTGTTCAGGCAGTTGGTCTAGTACGTCAAAGGGCTTAAGTTGGGCGAAATTGAGCTGACCTAAAAATTCACAATACTGTCCCTGCCGAACCGGGTATTCCATCCCCACGGGTAAATCCGGGTTGCCTCCTAATTTCGACTGCCCAATCTGCGGTTTAATTCCTTTTTTGACCTTTCCGGCAATACAAGGACTTAAATATTGGATTATTAAATCCTGCACCAGTGGTTCCTCATCAGTGAACACCTCTCTTGCAATTTGTTCGATTTGTTCTCTCATTTTGATGACAGCCAACGAATCTAGCACAACCGCAACTGTGGCTTCATGCTTAGGCTCTGCGGTGGGGCAGCCCAGTTGTCGGCTTTGTGCGGTGTTGGGTACAGTGTTTACTCCTTTAGTTCTTCAAATAATCGGACCCATGCTGCCTTTGACTCTTCTTCAAATCGTTGGTTATCCCGGATGTTAAACTCATTGGTTTGACCAGGCAGGTACACTTTAATGTAGTAGCCCATGTCATGGGATTGCCAACCGCCGTTTTTCATCGGCTTTTTCAGTTGGTCATGCTGCTGAGCGTAAAAATCAAACAGGAGGCCACTTTCAAAATCAGCCGTATTGTCTTTGCCAATCTGATTACAGCCCGAAATGGCTCTTAATTGCCCCCTGCCTTCATGGAGCCAAATAATGTAATGCACTGCTTCTTCTACTCGGCCATTATCGTATTCGTACAAAAAGCTCATTATGCTATCCACTTGGTTTTCAACCAATCCCTTCACAGCGTAATATTCCAAAGAGTCAGCTACACAGACAAAGCGGCTTTTTGCCACTTTCTGCTTCATCTTTTGCCCGTAGAGCGGAGCAGCTAGAATGAACAACACCGTGTAGATTAGTACCTTTTTCATTTGCATTGTACCCAACGTAACACAGCTAAACGGCGGCGTGGCTCCATGAGTCAGCAATGCGGTGAGCGGCCCGCTGATCGTTTTAGCCAGTGTTATCCGCAAAGTCTTATTCTTCAATTCTTTTTCCTTTTTCAAACGTCTCCTCACTGTCTTGTATCCCTTTTTCCCGGTAATCTTTCCCCAAGGCTTCGTCTTTTTCAAAGTTTGAGAAGGGTAGCTTCAGTATTCCCACAATTCTCGTCAATGTTTCATCTGCAAAAACTAGATAGCCGCTGTCTGTAGTGGAAACATAAAAGACGGCTACTAGCGCCTTTTCCTCGTTTGCCAAGTTTGGTAGTACAACGTCGTATCCTAATGCAACTTCTTTTCGGGTTACTTCTCGTTGAATACGTTCCCGAATGGTATAAGTGTTTAAAACGTCATCAGCTGCTATGGTGAAGGGGGAATGAATGCGAACTTTGCCTGCCTGTATCTGCCCATAAATCTCTTTCGCATAAGCTGAACTCTTCCCCTGTTTGAGGAATAACCCATTCATCACTTCTATACTCACGTTCAGTTTCATTTCCTTCACTTGCGGATAACGGTCCGATGCTACCCATCGCCGTGGCCTTATGGTTTGGCTCTGCGGTTTGGCGGCCCGGTGATTGGAGTAGGTAGTGTTATGCGCTTTTATTACTCCTTCTCTTTATTCTATTACTACTGGAAAACCCCATATTCTAGGCGTTGTACAGTCCTCATAATTGGTTTTTTCCAATTTCACATATTCCAAATGCTTCATGAGTCTGGGAAGTAAAGCAGCTAATTTAGCTGGTACCGGTTCACCCCCTCCTGAATAATAGGTCAGGTATTCTTTGCCGCTTTGCTTATTAGTCAACAAGCCGAATCTAATCTGATAATCCCTGAACTGCTGTGTTAGGCTGTCATACTGAGCACTAAGAATTATTTTCCCCTTGTACGCCTCGTTTAACTTGAGTGGTTTTATCCTACCACCTTCCGAAAGCCTGTAGCAAGACACTTCCACTGGATCAATTATCATCTCTGTTGATACTACCTTTGTAGAATCATTAGCCACTTGAGATGTGGTCTTTTCCTGCTTGTATGGCTCACAAGTAGTCAATAAGGGAATCAAAAGACAACACCAAATATCATTGCTCGGCTTCATGTTTCCTCAATTGCGCATAACGGAACATGGCCACACGACTGCGTGCCCTCCTGCTAAGGCTATGCGCTGGAGCGGGCCGCTGGCCGTTTGTGGCCGGTGTTACCAGTCGTTATTCATTTATTCTCTATTGTCAATAGTATTACATCCTTGTAAACATCAACCTTCTCTTCCTGTTGAGTGAGTATACTGACTGCTACAATATACTTCCCTTTGTCCGGAAAATGAATCTTCAATTCTTGTTTGTCAGCACTATGATCCTGGTAAGTGGGCGTAATCCATGCTGAATCACCTACTTTAAGTATTTTGGGCAAAAACAGACATGCAAATGGCGGTTGGAGGGGAATAGCAGCAATGTTGTTGGTGGTTTGTATGGCTTTTCGGGCAAAATGTCGGGGACTGAAACCAAGCTTGTAATAGTTATCCGAGAGAATCGGAAACTGCAGAAAGTCAGTTAAGGAGTAGGAGGACTTCAGTAATGTCCACTGCTCCTCCAAAGGGAGATGGGAGAGCACAAACAAGGATGGATCGGTTTGATACCAGAAGCTCCCCGCTGAGGGGCCCCAACTGCTTGCCCAGGTAGCATCCATCAGATACCATTTCCCACCTAAGTTAACTGCATTCCAGGCGTGGTTAGGATCTTTAACCAAAACCGTTTCCAGATCTCCCCTGCCGTAACCCTCAATCACTTCACTTTCTATATTACAGATACCCAGCATATAGCTGTATAAGTGGGCATATCCGCTGCAAACCCCTCTCCTTTTGCTAAAAGTATCTACCAGCAGAGCTTTGTCGGATGGATAGTGCTGCCAGTAGCCGGTCCGGTATCCTTCATGATCATAAGCGATATGTTGGGTAATCCAATTGAAAATAGCTTTTGCTTTAGCTGAATCAGAAGGTAGCGAATCAGTCAGGCTTAAGGCTAAACGTTCAATTTCTGCTGCTTTTACCTCGCTGGCTGATAAGCTATTCTTATGGGTCTGCCCAATAACCAAGGCTGATACAGACAGAAACAGATAAAGCAAAAGTATTCTTTTCATTTTTCAATGACTGGTAACAATTGGATAGTCACAACTGCTCCTTCAGTTGTGTTTATTTCGCTTATAGCGATAAGCATAGACTCTGGAAGGCCGTGAGGTGGCTGCACAGCTACAACACCGTATGCAATATGGTTTGAACATAGGAAATGAATGAGGTATTATGCATTAAAATAACGTTAAAAGCCCTAAACATCCAAATGATCTAACGGACTTTTTACGGCTGCCAAGGCCTTCGTCGTAACGTGGGTGTAAATCTCCGTCGTTTTGGGTGAATCGTGCCCAAGCAGGCTTTGAATGTAACGAAGATCGGTACCTCTTTCCAGCAGGTGGGTAGCAAAACTGTGCCTGAGCGTGTGAAGCGTAACCCTTTTCTGGATTCCCGCTTTCAGGCAGGCCTCCTTATAAATGGTTTGCACGCTGCTCAGCGAGTAGGGCTTGCCCGGCGCGCCTTCAAATAAATATTGCGTAGGTTGAAATAAAGCCAGGTAATCCTGCAAATAATGCCACGTCTTTGGGGAAAGCACGGTGATCCGGTCCTTCTTGCCTTTGGCCGCTTTCACGTGAATCTGCATCCGGTTCGCATCAACGTCGCCCAACCGGAGGGTAAGCAGTTCGCCGACGCGGAGCCCGGCGGAATAAATTACCAACAGGATGCATTTGTGCTTCAGGTTGGCTACGCTGTTGAGAATGGCCTGTACTTCCTGCTCGCTCATCACCACCGGCAAGGCCTGCGCCTTTTCCGGCCGTTCCACGTAATATAACCTCCGATTGCCGTGCAGCACCTGCTCGTAGTAAAACTTGATGGCGTTGATCGCCTGGTTCTGGTAGGAAGCAGAGACTTCCGGCTTTTGTGGGCTCACTTCCTGGAGCCTGGCGCCGAAGTAGGCCAGGATGAGGTCTTTGTTGGTGGGCGATGCGGTCACCAGCCAGGAGAAGGACACCGGGTCCCAGCGCGAATATTTTAGGGAACGCAGGAAACGGATGTCCGTTTCCTGCTTGGGCAGTTGTAGAATAATCTTTTTACCGACGAATGCCACTTTTACAACCGCTTGTGGCACTTCCCCCTGGGGGAGCGCGGCAGGAGCGGCTGACACCCGCGCCGGGGTACCGTCTGCCACGGTCAGCAAAGGAAACAAAGCCTTAAGTTGCCCGTAAGCCGCTTTGGAGTAGGGCAGCAGCCAGCATTTGAGGGATTGATCCCACTGGCGACCCGTAATCTGCTTGATTTTCTCGATGTGATCCTGGCGGTAAGAAATGTCCACCCCAATCCAGGTCTGGCCTTCACGTTCGATCTTTTTGATCCGGATTATTTCATCCATAAAAGTAAAATAACAGTGGGGGCGCACGCTGTTGGGGTTGTCAGCGCGGAGATTTAAGAAGGAGCAGTTGGGTGTATTCCCGGTTTTGGTGGAATACACCCAACTGTTGACAGGGGAACATACCCCTGAAGCCGTTCCAGGACACCGGACGTACAAGATTGCCGGTTCGTTCTTTCTGCCCGTGGCTACGCTACCTGCTCCTCCTCGCTTTCCTCCTCACTCACCTTGCGGCCGGTACGGTCGATCACGTTGCGGGCAGCGAAGTAGGCGGCGTAGAAGCCGGCGTGGGTGTCACTGTACTGCTCCAGCTTGCCGTCGAGCTGTTCGCTTAACAGCCCGCTGGTTTTGCGGAAGAGTTCGGCCAGGGCCTCGGTCGTATGCTTGCCCGTGCTGATCGCCATTTTGGGTTCGGGCAGAATGGCTTCAAACTGCCCGGCCAGTACCCGTATCTGCTCCAGTTCGGTGGCCGTTACCCCGTAATGCCCCAGTTGGTCGAGGTAGGCGTGGCCCGTTTCGCACACCACCAGGCACACCGGCGGCAACTGGCTTTCTCGCAGTTTTTCGAGGCTGCTCTTGGAGTAATCCAGGTTGTTGGTCATCGCCTTGTTTTCGGTATCGGCGGCAAAGGAGCGCAGCTTCTTGACCAGGCGCACGGTCATTTCCGTCAACTGCTCCCGCATCACCCCCTTCTGCTGGTAAATTGCCGTGGTATCGGCGTGCAGTTTGCCCTGTAGCCCTTTGATGGCCTGTAAGTTCGCAGTGAACGCCTCAAAGTTGGCCGTGAAGCGGGGGTTGTCGTTCCACACGGGGCGGTAGTTGCCCAGCGTCTTGTGCACCCGCAGGTACATGTCGTACTGATTGATTTGCTTGCTGTTCATGGAAGGGAAAAAAATGGTAAAAAGATGCCCCAAGATAGCGGCCCGGTTCCGTCCGGCTTGCGCGTAAAGGCCTTTGGCGGCAGTTGCGTAATGTTTTCGGCGAGGTTTGCAGCCTTTGCGGCGGGGTAAGCGGCAGTTGCGCCCCGGCAGCACCGGTTTCGGGGCAGAACGCGTCGGTTTCGCAACGGAAAGCACCGGTTTCGGAGTAGCATGCACCGGTTTCGTAGCGGAAAGGGGCCGTCGCGTCCCGGCAGCGGCCGTTTCGTGCCGGTAAGCGGGCTTCGCGGGAACGAAAGCAGGATTTTCGCGTCGAATTGCTGCCTATGCGTCAGGTGAAGCGGGACTTTCGCCGGCGCTTGCTGTCATTGCGTCATTGCAGGAGGCGTTTTCGCGCCGGCAGGGGGAGGAAAAAAGTAAAATAAGGTCTTATCCTTGAAGCAGGGTAAACCTGTGCAAAGCCAATGTTATTCAGAATCCTGAAATTATGAGTTTACTACACGCGACTTGCAACCCCAAACACCAAAATTGTAAATCGGATAGGGGAATTATTTATATGCTTAACCTGAGAACCCTTGCCGGCCGGCCTTAGTAAGCATCGTGTTAAGTAGCAGTTCAACTTGTGTAAAATTATTTATAAAAATTCTTGTCTGTTTCGCGTATTATTTACATTTTAAGCCTTTGACGCAGGAGCGATACAACATTAATAACTGCCCGTTATTTCCGTATCGACTATCCGGTTTGAAAAGGGGTAAATAGTGTTACAGTTGCTCTCTTTGATAAAGGGTGCTCCATTAATAAATAGCAAAAAGCATTTTTCACTTTCAATCAGATTACATTATATGGGAAAAGTAAACTGTTACCTTCTGCTTCTTATGTTACCGGCTTTGCTTGCCGCTTGCGGGGGCAAGCCTTCCCGCGAGGAATTACAAGAAATGATTGTAAAAGGTGAGCAGTATCCCCGCCAAAGGGATATTACATTTGACATTGCAAACGTCTACCACGCGGCTCAGATACAAAGAGCAAAACTTGATAAAGAAGGATATGCTAAGGCCAATATTGCTCTTAACGTCCGTGACAATGCAGACATGAAACGTATTGAGTTCACGCAAAAAGCTAAGCCGTTTTTAATTGGCGGCGTCGAACAGAAGAAAGAAAAGTCTTCATCTGCATTCGGGGGGACTTATTTGGCGCTTAATCAAAGAGTTGCCACATACAAGGTTGATTTTAGTAAAATATTAGCAGTTCGTTTTAATAAGGACGAAAATAAAGCAATCGTAAAGTATGAAGCTGTCTATAGAGACTTAACTCCGTTTGCGAATGTTGGGAACAAGGATGAAGAGACGCTTAAAGAAGGAGAGGTCTTTAAAAAAGAAGCATACTTCATCAAGTACGAGGACGGTTGGAAGTATGAGAAAAACCCAACTTTAGACTTTCTTAATTTTTAAAATGGCTCTATGCGAGGGGTGCTGCAAACCATAATATAATCACCTGATAATGCGTGAGTCGTTCTGGTTTTAAACACCCTTTTTATAATTAGGGGTAGTCATCAGCTACCCCTTCTTCCGTACATGCTTCTAGTTTTGCCCGCTGCCTCCCGCTTGAGGAGTAAAGCTTACGTCTTGGTACACATCAGCCAGTTTGAGGGCAATGCCTTTGATCTTTTCCAACTTCACCGCTTCGGCTAGGCCGGTGTAGAAGCTGTATCGCCAGCCGCCGTCGGCTTCCCGGCTGTAGCACTCCACCACCGCTTCGTCGCTCGACACCAGCAGGTAGTACTCAAGGGAAGGTAGGGACGTATACTCTTTAAGCTTCTGGTTCCGGTCCGTCTGCTCCGTGGAAGCTGAGAATACTTCAATAATGAGGCAGGGTTGCGTAACGGCATAGTCATCAGTTTCCTCAGCACAAGTAACCATCAGATCCGGGTAGCGGTAAATGCGGTCCTCTTTGACGATCAACCTCACTGCGTGCGTGTATATGTCGCAGCCGGTGCCGCGCAGTTGCGCACGAAGAGCCCGGTAGCAATTCATAACAATGCTGTTGTTCAACCGGGACTCTCCGGACATGGGAAAGAGGATGCCATCTACGTACTCGTGGCGGATCTCCGACCGCTTTTGGAGGTCGAAGTATTCCCGGGGCGATATTTTCTGGGTGGTTACCAGCACGGGATTAAAATACGAAAAAGCGGCCTGTCTTTTCAGAAATAGAACTGGTAATAGCTGCCTACCCCTTTCTTGTCGACGCCCTCCACGATCACCCGGCCCTGCGCATTTGCCAGGAAGTCGGCTATTTCCTTGGGCGAAGTGACCGGGCGGCGGTTGATGGCCGTGATCACGAAGCCCTCTTCGATGCCGAGGCGGCCCATGAGCCCTTTGCGGACGTTCATCACCCGTACGCCGCCTTCGATGCCCAGCTTGTCGCGTTCTACCTTCGAAACGGCTTCCAGGTCGGCGCCCAGGCCCTCCACCGAGAAGGTTTCCCGCTTAAGGACGCCCGTGGTACCTTCGCGGTTGGTGAGGGTGAGCGGCGCTTCTTTCGTTTCGGTGCCGTGCCGGTACACCACCGTCACCTTGTCGCCGGGCCGGTAGTAGCTTACCTGTTCGGTAAACTCGGCCTTGCTGTTGATGGGTTCGTTGTTCACCTTCAGAATCACGTCGCCCTTGCGGATGCCCGCTTTGGCGGCGGCGCCCCCTTCTTCGAGGGACGTCACCACCACGCCCACGTATTCGCTGATCTCGTACTTTTTCGCCACCTCGCTGTTGAGGTCGGTGACTTCGGCGCCCAGGAAGGCCTTCTGCACCTCGCCGTACTGGATCAGGTCCTTCACCGTCTTGATCACCATGTCCACCGGCACGGCAAACCCGTACCCCGTGTAGGAGCCCGTGCGCGAGAGGATGGCCGTGTTGATGCCGATGAGTTCGCCCCGGGCGTTGACCAGGGCCCCGCCCGAGTTGCCGGGGTTAATGGCCGCGTCGGTCTGGATGAACGACTCGATGGGAAACTGGGAGCTGAGGATGTTGATGTTGCGGCCCTTGGCACTGACGATCCCGGCCGTCACCGTGGATTCGAGGTTGAACGGGTTGCCCACCGCCAGCACCCATTCGCCCACCTGCACCTCCCGCGAACGGCCGGGCTTGGCTGCCGGCAGGTTCTTGCCTTCGATCTTGAGCACGGCAAGGTCGGTGGAGGGGTCGGTGCCGATGAGCTTGGCTTCGTAGGACCGGCGGTTGTGGATCACCTCGATGCGCGTGGCGTTTTCGATCACGTGGTTGTTGGTCACGATGTAGCCGTCGGCCGAGTAGATCACGCCCGAGCCCGAGCTGATCACGTTCTGCTGGCGGCCTTCCCCGCCGAAGAAGAAGTCGAAGAAGTCGTACTGGGCGTAGGCCGTGGACGACGTTTTGATGTACACCACGCTGGGCGTGCTGGCCGCCGATGCCGCCACGAAGTCGCCGGTGAGCGGCGGCTTGGGGTACGATTCGCTCACGTTCACGCGCCGGTAGGCCGGAGTGGGGTCACCCGCGTACGCCGGCGCGGCGGCCGGCCGGAAATGATCGTAGGTAAACGCGCCGCCGAGCCCCGCCAGGAAGCTCAGCACGAGGAGGACGAACGTAAATTTAACCTGGTTCATGGGGAGACAGGAGAGGTGAGACGTTAGACGGGAGACTGGGAACGGGTCGTTTGACTTTTACGGATACGATTTCGGATTTGAATCATCAACGGGCAGCGGAAGGGCTGCCGAAGCGCAAAAATACGCAACGTTGGAGAATCCGGGGGTGATTTTCAACAACCGGCGAAACCGTTACATTTGCCGGCAAACTTTTCGTATGGGCATTCGATCCTTATTGAGCAAGCCGCTGGCGGCGTGGGTAACGCGCCGGCAGGCGCAGTGGATGCGCAACCCGGTGCAGGCGCAGGAGAAGGTATTGCAGGCGCTGCTGGCCGGCGGCCGGCAAACCCGCTTCGGCAAGGACCATTCCTTCGGCAGCATCCGCAACCACGCCGACTTCCGCAAGCACGTGCCCATCCGCGACTACGAAGCGTTTGACCCGTACATCAAGCAGATCATTGCCGGGCAACCCGACGTGCTGTGGCCGGGCAAACCCGAATACTTCGCCAAAACGTCGGGCACCACTTCCGGCGTCAAGTACATTCCCATCACCCGCGACTCCATTCCCAACCACATCAACGGCGCCCGGGACGCGCTGCTCAACTACGTGCACGAAACGGGCAACGCCGACTTCCTCGACCGCAAACTCATCTTCCTCTCGGGGAGCCCCGTGCTCGACGAGAAGGGCGGCATCAAGACCGGTCGGCTTTCGGGCATTGTCAACCACCACGTGCCGGCCTACCTGCGTTCCAACCAGAAGCCGGGCTACGCCACCAACTGCATCGAAGACTGGGAGGAAAAGCTCGAAAAGATCATCGACGAAACGCTGCACGCCGACATGTCGCTGATCTCGGGCATTCCGCCGTGGGTCCAGATGTACTTCGACCGCATCCAGGAACGCTCCGGCGGCCGTCCCATCAAAGACGTGTTCCCCAACTTTTCGCTGTTCGTCTACGGCGGCGTCAACTTCGAGCCGTACCGGGCCCGCCTCTACGAATCCATCGGCAAGCCCATCCATTCGATCGAACTGTTCCCGGCTTCCGAGGGGTTTTTCGCCTTCCAGGACCGGCAAAATGAGCCGGGCCTGCTGCTGCTGCTCGACGCGGGCATCTTCTACGAATTCATTCCCGTGGAGGAGTACTTCAGCGACAACCCGACGCGCCTGAGCATCGGCGAGGTGGAACCGGGCAAAAACTACGCCCTCATCGTCAGCAACAACGCCGGGCTCTGGGGCTACTCCATCGGCGACACGGTAAAGTTCGTGTCCAAAGACCCTTACCGCCTCGTGGTGTCGGGCCGCATCAAACACTTTATCTCCGCCTTCGGCGAACACGTGATCGGCGAGGAAGTGGAAAAGGCCATGCAGCATGCCGTGCAGCGGCACCCCGGCACCGAGTTGATCGAGTTTACGGTGGCCCCGCAGGTAAATCCGCGGGAAGGCTTGCCGCACCACGAGTGGCTGGTGTCGTTCGGCAAGCCGCCGGCCGACCTGGCGGCGTTCGCCAAAGACATTGACGACCAGTTGCAGCAGCTCAACATTTACTACGAAGACCTGATCGCAGGCAACATCCTGCGCCCCCTGGTGATTACGCCCCTGCAACCCGACGCCTTCCGTGAATACATGAAGTCGAAGGGCAAGCTGGGCGGCCAGAACAAAGTGCCCCGCCTCGCCAACGACCGGGCCCTGGCCGATGAACTGCTCAAGTGGAGACAGGAGACGGGAGACAGGAGATAGGAGACCGGAGGAGGAACACGACGATTGGCGGGGATACGGGGAGGGGCCGGGTTTAAACGGGATCGGGTTTAAACCCGATCCGGGAGACGTGTGGGCTTTTTTGCGTAACTTAGGTCTTGACGTTTCTTGTCTAACGTCTACTGTCTCCCGTCTCACGTCTGTTTAAATGGCCGCTCCCGTACAAACGAAAGTAACGCCCGAAGTGTACCTTGAACTGGAACGCAAGGCGCTGCATAAATCAGAATACCGGCACGGGGAAATTGTAGCCATGTCCGGAGCAAGTTTGGCGCATAATATTATCGTTGCTAATCTCATTGCTGCACTACATGCTTGTTTGCGAAAAAGCGGCTGTATGGTGTTACCCAGTGACATGAAAGTGTACGCACCGGAATGTGAAAGCTACTACTATCCGGACGTTACGGTGGTTTGCGGCAAGGTTGAGTTTGACGAAGCGCACAAAGACTACTTCCTGAATCCTTCCGTTATCATCGAAGTACTGTCGTCGAGTACCGAGGCGTACGACCGCGGGGAGAAATTTAAGTGTTACCGCACCATCCCGGCATTGCAGGAGTACGTACTGGTCTCGCCCGGGCAGGTGCTGGTGGAACGTTACCGCAAGGAGGCGCCCAACCACTGGGACCTGGTATTTGCCGGCGACAAAGACGAGTCTATTCAGATTGGTACCTGCCAAGTCAGCCTCGCTGACATTTATGAAAATGTAGATTTTACCCTTGCATGACCCCGCAAACCCCGCCCAAACGCATTGCCATCTTAGGTTCCACCGGCTCCATCGGAACCCAGGCCCTCCAGGTAATCGCCGCCCACCCCGACCACTTCCAGGTGGAAGTACTCACCGCCCAGCACAACGCCGACCTGCTCATTGAGCAAAGCCTCGCCTTCCGGCCCAACGTGGTGGTAATCGGCAATGAGGACTTATACGACAAGGTATTTGCGGCCCTCGACCCGGCCGGCGTTAAGGTGTACACCGGTTCCAAAGCCCTTTGCAGCGTGGTGGAAATGGACACCGTGGACCTGGTACTGACGGCCCTCGTCGGGTACGCCGGGTTGCAGCCCACCCTGCGGGCCCTGGCCGCCCGCAAGCCCATTGCCCTGGCCAACAAAGAAACCCTGGTGGTCGCCGGTGAACTGGTGACCCGCCTGGCCCGCGAAAAAGGCGTCAACATCTACCCCGTCGATTCGGAACATTCGGCCATCTTCCAGTGCCTGGCCGGCGAATTTCACAACCCCATCGAAAAACTCATTCTCACGGCGTCCGGCGGACCGTTCCGCGGCAAGGACCGCGAATACCTCCGCACCGTGACCAAGGCCCAGGCCCTCAAGCACCCCAACTGGAGCATGGGGGCCAAGGTTACCGTGGATTCGGCCACGCTCATGAACAAGGGCCTGGAGGTGATGGAGGCCAGGTGGCTGTTCAACGTGGAGGCTTCGCAGATCGAGGTAATCGTGCACCCGCAATCCATCGTGCACTCCCTGGTGCAGTTCGGGGACGGTTCGATCAAGGCGCAGATGGGCCTGCCCGACATGAAGCTGCCCATCCAGTACGCGTTGGGCTACCCGCACCGGCTCCCGTCCGACTTCCCCCGCTTCGACTTCACCAAGTACCCGGCCCTGACCTTCGAGAAACCCGATACCGATACATTCGTAAACCTGGCATTGGCCTACAAGGCGTTGGCCCAGGGCGGCAACATGCCCTGCATCCTCAATGCGGCCAACGAAATAGCCGTGCAGGCCTTCCTGCGGGAGCAGATCGGGTTCCTGGAAATTCCCGATGTGGTGGCCGGTTGTATGGCCAAAGTGCCGTATATTGCGCACCCCGTTTACGAGGATTACGTGCAGACCGACCGGGAAACCCGGCGTTTGGCCGGCGAAGCAACCAATTTGGTCTTTTAATTGTTGTTTCCCCATAAAGCACTTCCCATGCGCCAGAAACTCGTTATTGATACACTGAAGCCCGGTGGACTGACCGACGAGGAGTTTTTTGCCTTTTGCGTGGCAAACAAGGAATTACGCATCGAACGCAACAGCAAACGCGAAATTTTGATTATGCCGCCTACGGGTTCGGAAACAGGTGCTTATGATCTTTCCTTGGGAAGCGAAGTCCGCAACTGGAATCGCAAAACGAAATTAGGTATTGCATTCGGCTCAAGTGCCGGCTTTACGCTGCCCAACAACGCCGTACGGTCGGCAGATGCAGCCTGGATCAGTAAGGAGCGGTGGGCAATGGTACCCGAAGCGGACCGCAAGAAGTTTGCCCGCATCTGCCCCGACTTCGTGGCTGAGATCAAGTCGCCGTCGGCTTCGGTGCGGGACCTGAAAAACAAGATGCGGGAGTGGATGGAGAACGGGTGCCGGCTGGGCTGGCTTATTGACCCGGAAGACCGGCAGGTGTACGTGTACACACCGTCTCAACCCGACCCGCCGGCGGTGCCGCTGGGCAAGGTAAGCGGGGGCGGCGTGCTGCCGGGACTGGAGATAGATTTAAATGAGATTTTTGAACACTAACGGGGTAACCAGGCGTTGTATAGAGAGTTATCAATGCGCATGCCGGGGCGTTCCCACTTTAACAATAGTAAATTTAACCCTTTGATATGGATGTTTTAGTAATGGCTGGCCAGTTGATCCTGGGCCTGTCTATTCTGGTGGGGCTGCATGAGTTGGGGCACCTGTTAACCGCCAAAATGTTCGGGATGCGGGTGGAGCAGTATTCCATTGGCTTCCCGCCGCGGATTTTCGGCTTCAAGATGGGCGAAACCGAATATTCCCTCGGCGCCGTTCCGCTGGGCGGCTACGTGAAGATAACCGGCATGATCGACGAATCGCTGGATACCGAATACCTGGGCCGGGAGCCGCAACCCTACGAGTTCCGGGCCAAGCCCGCCTGGCAGCGCCTGATCGTGATGATGGGCGGCATTATCGTGAACGTGATCACGGGCATCGTGATTTTCGTCATCCTGCTCTACATGTTCGGCCGCGATTACCTGCCCAGCGACCAGGCCAGGCACGGCATTGTGGCGCACAGCTACGCCCAGCGGATCGGCCTGCGTACATTCGACCGCATAATCAGCATCAACGGGGAGCCGTTCGACAATTTCCACGACGTGATGGGCAAAGAAGTACTGCTCGGCCAGGATAACTACTATACGGTGGTCCGCGGGGATGATACAGTGAACGTGGACATTCCCAACAGCCTGATCGGCGACATCAACAAGAACAAGAACCGTTACATTGATCTGTACCCGGTCACGCCCTTTAGCGTGGGCAGCGTGCGGCAACCCTACGTTGCGCCGGGTGGGTTCCATGCGTTTCTCCGCAAAATCGGCCTGGAGGCGCAACCTGATACGGTGCCGGCCTATTTCGCCGACATTAAATCCGGGGACCGGATCGTAAGCGTTAACGAGCAGCCGGTCAAATTCTTTCATGAATTCCAGGCGCAACTCAACAAGCACGTGAACCAGACGGTTCTGCTCAGGATTGAGCGGCCTGACTCAGTAGATAAAAAATTTGCCGGGGTAAAAACCCTGACTACGCGGGTAAAAGTGGAGGCGTTCCCCGAAGAGCGTAAAGCCAAGAACGAACCCCGGGGGTACATTGGAATTGCCCCGAAGTTTCCTTTAAAGTGGGAACACGTGGATTATAACTTTGGCATGGCCCTGCGGGAAGGTCCCAGCACCGCTTTTGGGGTGGTCGTGGACAACGTGCGGGCTTTCGGCAAAATCTTCAAGGGCGAAGTTTCGGCGTCGGAGTCGCTGAGCGGCCCGATCGGTATCGCCCAGATCTACGGCAGCACCTGGGATTGGGAACGCTTCTGGTCGCTGACGGCCCTGCTGTCGATGATCCTGGCCTTCATGAACTTTCTGCCGATCCCGGCCCTCGACGGCGGCCACGTGATGTTCCTCACCTACGAAATGGTTTCGGGCCGCAGCCCGTCCACCAAGTTTCTGGAAGTAGCCCAGAAGGTGGGCATGGTCATCCTGCTTAGCCTGATGGTGTTTGCCTTCTTCAACGACATTTTCAAGAACTTCTTCTCGTAGTGATGGTACACGGATTGATTATGATGGTTATGATTCGTTATGAGTGAAGGTTTACCAATAACCCCTTCATCGGTTCCGTCCCGATTTCATCATATTAAATCATAATCATCATGACAAATCCGTGTACCATTACCCTCCGGAAACAGGGGCGACGCACGTAACGCATAAAAAAAGGAAAGGCGCGGATCACCACCGCGCCTTTCCTTTTTTACGGCACAACCCTGAGGGGTTATACTTTGATGCGGGGTACTTTCTGCCGGTTCATCACCAGGGCTTCGCCGTTGATGGTTACTTTGCCCGTTTCCTTTTCCAGGATCAGCGTTTCGATCTTAGCCGTAAATTTTTCGCCCAGTTCCTTGATCGTTACCACGGCTTCGTAGGGCACGTCCACGTACATGGGTTGCGTGAATTCAATCTCGTGTTTGAGGTATACGGTGCCTTCTCCCGGAAAAATGGTGCCCAGTACTTTGGAGAAAACGCTGGCGCCCAGCAAGCCGTGCATGATGGGCCGCCGGAAGGCCGTATGGGCGGCGTATTCGGCGTCGAGGTGGAGCGGATTGGTGTCACCGGTGAGCCGCGCGAATGCCTCAACGTCTGCCTGGTTGAAAGAAAACGCGTATCGATAGGATTGTCCGGGTTGGAGCATGATGGTTTGGTAATCTTTTGGAATTGGGAAAATAGAAAATTCTGCGCAAATGGTGGATAAAAATCCGTTCCGGTCGCAAATCTTTCGGCTTACCTTTTCTTTTTCACGGCCTCGATCATGGCCGCAATGTGCTTCTGGGCGCCGAACATGTCTTCGTACACGGCCGCCACGCGGTGGGTGCGGTCCAGCAGGTAAGTGACCCGCCGCGTGAGGGGCAGGAACAGGATGTTGGCCTGGTACAGCGAGGCTACTTCGCCCTTTTCGTCGGCCAGCAGTTCAAACGGCAGCCGGTACGTGTCCTTGAAGCGCAGGTGCGTTGCCACGTTGTCGCGGCTGATGCCCACAATGTCAATGTTGAGCCCCCGGAACTCGGCAAACTGGTCGCGGAACGCGCAGGCCTCTTTGGTGCAGCCCGGCGTAAAGTCTTTGGGGTAGAAGTATAGAATGCACGGTTTGTTCCGGAAGGTTTCGGACAGCCGGAAAACGTCGCCGGCCGTGGAAGGCAAGGCAAAATCAGGAGCTTGCTGTTGCAGGGAAAGGGGCATGAGTAGGGGCGCAGTCGCAGTGGTAAATCGTACGATTGGAAATGAACCGAGAAGATGGGAATTTTCCACAACCAATTCAAATGCTTCCCGTACAAATATTCAAAAATAAGATAAAACAAAGAGGACCCCATGGTGGACGGCATAAGACGTACCGGGGGATATTGAAATAAAAACGGGCTTCTGGCCGGTTTTTATCCTTTTTGTTCAGTCAAAACACTCCATTTAACCAATTGACAATTATGGGAAGCATATTAAATATTGTAGCTATTGTATTGATCATTCTTTGGTTGGTCGGCTATATTGGATTTGGCGAAGCAGTGGGCAGTTTCATCCACGTGCTGCTGGTACTGGCAATCATTGCGATTCTGATCCGGATCGTAGCCGGCAGAAGGGCCCTGTAAGCCATCCGAAAAGACAATAAAAACCCTGCGGCTCCCGCGGGGTTTTTTTATTGCTCCGTGGGATGAATAGACGGGAGACACTAGACCCAGACCTGCGGGCTATTGTCTCCTGTCTCACATCTCCCGTCTGATCGTGATTGTCTTTTTTTCGCTGTTCTGGAGGTTGATCCTTACCAGTTGGTGGTTGTTGGTGTCAGAAACCCACATTTCTTCCCCGACGAAAAGCACGTCGTTGGGTTCGTTGAGGCCCGCCACCAGGGTACTTACCCGTCCTTTGGCCAGGTCCAGCACCTTTACCTTCCCATTGTACGTGTCGGCGATGTAGAGCTTGCCGTCGCGGTGGGCCAGCCCCACGCAGTGCTGCAAGAGAGCTTCGTCGGCGGTGCCGTCGCGGTCCCCGAAGTCGAACAAGCCCTTGCCTACCGGCGTGGTTACCCGCCCGGCCTCCAGGTCAATGGCCCGGACGGCGCTGGCCTCGGAGTCGGCCACGTACAAGAGGCTGCCCGTCAGGGCCAGGCCGCTGGGCTGGTTGAACGCCGCTTCGCGCAGGGGGCCGTCGGCCAGGGCTTCACGGCCGGTGCCCGCAAACCGGAACACCTGGTTGGTCTTCAGGTCCATGCGCAGCACCTGGTGGTTGCCGGCGTTGGCAATGTAGAGTTGGTCGCCGGCCAGTTGCAGGTCCCAGGGGCTGTTGGGCAGCACATTTACGCCCCACTGGTCGTCCATGAAGTAGTAGCCCATCTTGCCGTTGCCCGCTACCGTCCGTACCCGCCTTGCCTTCAGGTCGGCCACGCGGATGGCATTGTTTTTGGTATCGGCAATGTAGAGCAGGTCGCCCTTCAGGGCCAGGCCGTGGGGTTCGTAAAAGGTTGCCGCGGCAAAGTCGCCGTCCGCGAAGCCGCCCCCGTCCTTGCCGATGGTTGCCAGCACCTTGCCGTCCCGGTTGATCTGCACCACCCGGTTGTTGCCGCTGTCGGCAAACCAGACGTTGCCCGCTTCGTCGGCCACCATTTTGGAAGGAAAGCGCAGCGGCGAACTGTTTTTCTCCTTGTCCTTTTCGAGCCCGAAGGCCATTACCTGGCGGTTGATCCGGTCGCCGTACTGCCCGATCAGCTCGTGGATGAGCGGCTTCACGGCCTCGTACACCCCCTCCCCGGACCGCTGGCCGATGACCTTGCCGTCGGGGGAGATGAGGGCCACCGTGGGCCAGGCTCGTACGCCGTACGCTTCCCATACTTTATAATCGGCGTCGTTTACTACGGGGTGCTCAATGCCGAATTTGAGGATGGCCTTGCGGATGTTGTTGTTGGTTTTTTCCGACTGGAACTTAGCCGAATGGACGCCGACTACCACCAGTTCGCGGGCGTATTCACGTTCCAGCCGCCGGAGGTCGGGGATGATGTGCTGGCAGTTGATGCAGCCGAACGTCCAGAAGTCGAGCAGCACGATCTTGCCGCGGAAGTCTTTGAGGGTGTAGCTGCGGTCGGTGTTGAGCCAGCCGTAGGATGTATTGATTTCGGGAGCGTTGACGATGCCGGTGCGCATGGGGGAGGGTTTGGGCGGGTTGGCCGGCTTGTTCTGGCCCGGGCAATGGGTTGCCAGCAGGGCGCCGAGGAGCAGGCACGACAGGGTTTTGGAAACGGGTAGCATGGTACGGGGTGGAATGAACGGTTGGCCTCAATGAATGAACAATGGTTTCCCAAACATACGTTCCAACCCCCTGCCCCGGATCGCTGAAGCACCCATTACCTGACCACCACGAACCGTTCGACCAACGTACCGCCGGCGGAGCGGAGGCGGGCAAAGTAGAGGCCCGGCGGCCAGAGGGGCAAGTCAATGGTCGTCTCGCGGTCGGCCGTTACCGGGTAGGTGGCATTGCCCATCTGCTGGCCCAGCGCATTGTAGAAAGCAACTTCGCCCGTTTCGCGGGGCGTGATGTAGAGGTACCTGCTGGCCGGGTTGGGGTAGAGCCATACCGCCGGACCGTTGCCCGGTCCCGGCAGCGGATTGCCGCCATTGGTGACATTGCGGAGCAGCACGAGTCCGCCCGCCGCCGAGCCCACTACCAGGTCGGGAAGCCCGTCGCGGGTGAGGTCGCCGGCGGCCAGGGTGAGGGTGCCCCCCAGCCGGGCCTGCATAAATTGCCCGCTGAGCGAATCGGCGATCAGGTTGGTGTCGGCGCTGAACACGGCGTTGGGCGTGAGGGTCAGGTCGGCGAAGATGCGGAGCAGGCCCCGCCGGTTGCCCGTCACCAGGTCGGGCTTGCCGTTGCCGTCCATGTCGGCCACCAGCGGCGCCGTGCTGCGTTCAAACGGATCGGTGGGGATGCCGCCGAACGCCGGGTTGACCAGCGTAAAGGCCGGACTGGTGCGGCTGCCCGTGTTCTGGTAATATTCCAGTTCGCCGAAGTTGCGGCCCATCAGCAGATCGGCATCGCCGTCCGCGTCGAGGTCGTGGAGGAAAGGCGTATCGCCGATGCGCAGGTTGATGGGCAGCGTGCGGACCTCCGCCGACCCGAAACGGAACGCCTGTCCCCGGGAGGCCGTGTTGATCCAGTACTTCACGTCGGTGTTCAGGCCATTGTTGTACGTATTGACCAGCACCAGGTCGGGCACGCCGTCGCCGTTCAGGTCGGTAAACTGCGGTCTCAGGTGCGTCCAGCCCTGGGCGGCCAGGGCCAGGTAGTCGTCGGTAACGCGCTGGAAGGCCGGCGTGCGGGTCGTTCCCACGTTTTCGAACAGGACCAGCGAAGCCGCGAGTTTACCGTTGACGGGGTTGCCCTGGTGGCCCACCAGCAGGTCGAGGTCGCCGTCCCCGTCGTAGTCCCCCAGCGTGGGCGCCGACTGGTCGCCCAGGTCAATGGCCTGCTGCTGGAGAAAGTCCGGCTGGCGGAACGTGAAGGCCGGGCTTTGGGCCGTGCCGGTATTGGCGTACCACCACGCCGACTGCCGGAAGTCGATCCGGTCGCCTTCGTTGGCCGTGACATTGGGCGAAATGAGCAGGTCCTTCTTGCCGTCGAAGTCCACGTCTTCGTAGAAAGCGGCCGGGAACGCATTTACCCGGGCCGGGTTGCCCGGCGGGAAGTCGGACAGCACCTGGGTAATCCGGGCATCCGTAGCGGAGCCCCCGTTGAGGAGCGCGGTGATTTTGTCGCACGACACCGATCCCACCAGCAGGTCCTTCAGGCCGTTGCCATCCAGGTCCACGGCCAGCAGCGACAGGCCCGTGTGCTTGATGCGGCCTCCCGGCGCAGGCTGGTGGTCTTCGCAGGGCACGTCGAGCACGAAGCCGTCGCAGCCCTCCTCAATTTCAAATTTGCCCCAGCACGTGCTGACGCGTTTGAACTCCAGGCTGCGGGCGTGGCCGTACTTTTCCCGGCTCAGGTTCTGGTGCCATTCCACCGCGTGGCCCGTGGGGTCGGCCGTGAGCACGTCGAGGTCGCCGTCGTTGTCCACGTCGGTAAGGGCCGGTACGTCGGTAGCCGACACGTACAGGTTCACGTCCCCCGAATAGCCCACCGTCTGCAACTGTTCCGAAACCAATTCCCAGCGGAGCCCGTTCGTCGCCGGCGCATTGCGGTACACTTTGATGCCTCCCTCCGTGCTGGTGAACAGGTCGTTGCGGCCGTCCCCGTCGTAGTCGGCCAGCAACACCCAGTCGCGCAGGGGCGGAAAGAGCGAAGCATACTCCGGGGCGTAGCGGTAGAAATAGCCGTTGCCGCGTCTTTCGGCGGTATACACGGTCAGGTGGTCGGTGCTGCGGTCAAACACGACGAGGTCCGCCACGGTGTCGCCGTTCACGTGCAGCGAGGAAAACTGCGGGGCGTTGAGGCCGCCCGTCCAGGGGTTGTCCAGCGCATCAGCGTCGTAGCGGACCGGCACGGTGGGGTCGGGTTTCAGCCGGAAAGGCTGCGCCTGCGCCAGCACCGGCAGGAGCAGCAGGCAGGCGATGGTAAGGGTAACCGCGTTTTGTCTCATACATCATCCGGAGGACCGGCGTTACGGGTGGCTTTTCCCGTTGGTATCAATCAAAAAGCGGGGCCGAATGTTTCGATACACCGGGCGCACCGCCTTTTTACGAATCTTTCCTATTAAAATTACAAGTTCTGTTCCACATTTGCGGATGCACCCCAAACCGCAACCGTTTATTTTATCTTTGCACGCATACCCTTTTCCAATCCTCCCATCGCCCTAGCTATGAACCTGGACCTCGATAAGCTGTACCGCAAATACCTGACCTGCACGACCGTCTCGACGGATACCCGGAAAATTGAACCCGGCTGCCTGTTTTTTGCCCTCAAGGGCCCCAACTTCAACGGCAACGGTTTTGCCCGGGAGGCCCTCGAAAAAGGGGCCCGGTGCGTTGTGGTGGATGAAGCAGCCTACGCCCTCAACGACGACGAGTACCTGCTGGTGGACGACTCGCTGCGGGCCCTGCAAGCCCTGGCCAACCACCACCGCCACCAGTTGAAGATGCCGGTGATCGGCATTACCGGCTCCAACGGCAAGACGACCACCAAGGAACTGATTGCGGCCGTGCTGGGCCAGAAGTACCGCACCTACGCCACCCGGGGCAACCTCAACAACCACATCGGCGTGCCGCTCACGGTGCTTTCTCTCAAAAACGACGTAGAGATGGCCGTTATTGAAATGGGCGCCAACAAAATAGGCGACATCAAGGAACTCGTCGAGATCTGCGAACCCACGCACGGCGTCATCACCAACATTGGCCGGGCCCACCTGGAAGGCTTCGGGGGCATCGACGGCGTGAAGCGGGGCAAGGGCGAACTCTACGACTTTTTGGTGGAAAGCGAAGGCGTGGTGTTCGTCAATTCGCAGAACCAGACCCTGCTGGCAATGGCCGGGCGGTTCGGCGACCCGGTTACGTACCCGGCCGGGGGCGACTTTCTTCACTGCGAACTGCTCGAAGCCTCGCCGCTGGTGGTGTACCGCGACGAAAACGGCGCGACGATCACCACGCATTTGGCCGGGGCGCACAACTTCGAAAACATCGCCGCCGCCCTCTGCATCGGGAAATATTTCGGCGTGCCGGCCGACAAAGCCAACGAAGCCGTTGCCAATTACGTTTCAGCAAACAATCGTTCCCAGGTAGTGACCAAAGGGACCAACACCATCTACCTGGATGCGTACAACGCCAATCCTACGTCGATGCAGGCTTCGCTGGAGCACTTCATGACGGTGCGGGCGCCCAAAAAGGCGGTGGTGCTGGGGGATATGTACGAACTAGGCGACGACAGTGCGGCCGAACACCGGCGCATCGGCGAGGTAGTGGCCCGGGGCAACTTCGACTATGTACTGCTGTGCGGCAAGCACATGCAGCAGGCCGTGGCCGCCAACCCCAAGGCGTATTACTTCATTGATAAGTTTTCGCTCAACAACTGGCTGATGGACCATACGTTCGAAAACACGCACATCCTCATCAAAGGCTCCCGGGGCATGAGCATGGAAACCATTGTAAACCTGCTATAACCTACACAAATGATGAAACCGATCTTCCGGCAAACTTTTCCTTTGGGCACGTCCCTGTTGCTTTCCCTGCTGTTCGTGCTGATTTCGGGCTGCCGCACCGATGGCCGCGTGGATAACACTTTCGGCTACGCTTTTGTCGGGACCTTTGTGGTGATGATCGTGGCAATCGTAATTGCTACCTTTGTGACCCGCCGGGCCAAGGAACACGGGAAGGAGGAGTAAAGAGCTAAGGGCGGAGGGCAAAGGGTTGAATCCGTTTTGTTTGAAAATCAGGCATATACCCCTTTGCGCTCCGCCCTCTGCTTCCTGCATTAGAATCGTTCGAAACGGGAGAAGAAAAAGCTGCCTTCAATTTCGGCGTTTTCGTCGGAATCGGAACCGTGCACGGCGTTGGCTTCAATGGACTTGGCGAACTTCTTGCGGATCGTGCCTTCTTCGGCGTTGGCCGGGTTGGTCGCCCCGATCAGTTTGCGGAAGTCGGCCACGGCGTTGTCTTTTTCGAGAATGGCGGCATAGATCGGCCCCGATGACATGTAGCGGCAGAGGTCCTGGTAAAACGGCCGTTCTTTGTGTACTTCGTAAAACTGCCCGGCTCTTTCCGAAGAAAGCTGCGTCTTCTTGAGGGCGACGATGCGGAATCCGGCTTCCTCAATCATCTTCAGAATGGCGCCGCTGTTGCCGTCCTGCACGGCGTCGGGCTTAATCATGGTAAACGTTTTATTTCCTGCCATAAGGGTATATTGATGGTCGGCAAAGTTAAGCCCCTTCCCCGAAAAACCTAAGGCGCCGCCTAAACTTTCCCCCTCCCCGCAAACGCTTGTTTGTACGCTTTTTTCTCCAGAATTTTGCAGGCTTACCATCACGGCCATGATCCAGAGGTTACCCATGTTTGTCTACTTCGCCTTCCCCCGCTGCTAATGCAAAAACTGGAAGCCTTCCGGGAACTCATCAGTTCGCCGCGCAACATCGTGATCACTACCCATCCCAAACCCGATGCGGATGCGCTGGGGTCATCGCTGGGGCTGGCGGGTTATTTGAAGAAGAAAAACCACCGGGTGCAGGTCATTACCCCCACCGACTACCCGCGTTTCCTGCACTGGATGCCGGGCAACGACGAAGTAATCGTATTTAACGAGGGCAACGAAGCCCGGTCGGCCGCCGCCATCGGACAAGCCGACGTCATCTTCTGCCTCGACTTCTCGGTGCTCAGCCGGATTGAAACGCTGGGCGGCCTCATCAAAGACGCTCCCGGCGTGAAGGTCATGATCGACCACCACCTGGCCCCGGAGCATTTCGCGGATTTTGAGTTCTGGGACACGGGCGCCGCCGCCACCTGCCAACTCATTTTCGAACTCATAGAAGCCCTGGGCGAACTGTCCTACTTGGATGCCTCCATCGGGGAGTGCATCTACGCGGGCATCATGACCGATACGGCTTCGTTCCGTCACCCCAACACTACCAAAAAAGTACACCTGATCAGTGCCGAACTGATCGAATTGGGCGTGCAGACCAACAAGGTGCAGCGGCTGGTGTACGACAACCAGACCGAAGAACGGCTGCGCTTCCTGGGCTTTGCCCTCTCCGAGAAACTGGTGGTGCTGCGGGAATACCGCACCGCTTATTTTGCCATTTCCACCCAGGAGTTGCACCGCTTCCAGTCCCAAACGGGCGACACCGAGGGGCTCGTCAACTACGGCCTTTCCATTGAAGGCATCGTGATGGCCGCACTGTTGACCGAACGCGAAGGCAGCGTCCGGCTTTCGCTCCGCTCGGTGGGCGACTTCTCGGTAAACGACTTTGCCCGCCGGCATTTCGAGGGCGGCGGACACAAGAACGCGGCCGGCGGTACCTCTTACCAAACCCTTGAGGAAACCGTGCAGAAGTTCATCGGACTACTTCCCCAGTACAAAGATCAACTAAGCTGACCATTTTTTTCGTTTATGAGTAAAGGGTGCAACCTTCCGGTGGGTGGTTGTGTCATGATAGTAACCATTTATTTTACCTAATCTAATTAAGTGCTGATGGAGAGAAGAATAAGTTTAGTGGCAATGGCAGCCGTTGCCCTGCTGGGGCAGGCCTGCCTCAAGGAGCCCGAAAATGAAGCGGACAAGTATGCCCGGGAAAACGAGCAGCAGATTCAGCAGTTTCTGGCTGACAGCAGCTACCAGGCCCAGCAAACGCCTTTGGGCGTGTATTACTTCAAAACGCGTGAGAACACTGCGGGCCTGCAGCCCCAGACGGGCAGCCAAGTGTACGTACACTACCAGGGCCGGCGGTTAACCGACAACGTCCTGTTCGACGAGTCCAGCCGGGCCGCCAACCGGCCGCTGGTGTTTGCGCTCAACGGCGGCGGCGTAATTCCGGGATTCAACGAGGGCGTTGCCCAACTGCGGGAAGGCGAAAGAGCCAAGCTGCTTGTTCCGTCTTCGCTGGGATACGGGTACCGGGCCCTGCAAAACATCCCGGCGTATACGGCCCTCAAGTTTGACGTGGAGTTGATGACGGTGCGTAGCGAAGACCAGGCCTTACGGGTGTTTGCCACGGATACGCTTAAACTGGACCCCGCCCTACTGTTGCCCGTGGAGACTGCGCCGGGTACCTATTACGCAAAAACCCAGGAAGGACCGGGAGTGGCCGTTCAAAACAATCAAAGGGTGAGCTATAAGTTCCGGGGACGTTTCGTTGATGGCCGGCAGTTTGTCGCGCCCAACACCGCCAACGAAATTACGGTGGGCCAGGGCAATGACTTGAAAGGAGTCGAGGCGACCATTCGCACCATGAAGCAAGGCGAGAAAGGGGTAATCTTCATTCCTTCCAGCCAGGCGTACGGGGAGCGGGGAGCCACCAACTCACAGGGTGTGCTGATCATTCCGGGCTACACTCCCCTGATCTATGACATCGAAATCGTATCGATAAAATAAGATAACCCGTGAAGAAGGGAATCAAAACGTGCAGAAGCCGGTCATTGACCGGCTTCTGCATTTTAGGGCTGTGCTGTACCGGCGGCTCCTAACCGAAGATGCTTTTGATGAAGGAGGCCGTGCGGTTGTCGTCGGCGGCGGGAGCGGTAATGTGCTGTTCCTTGCGGGGCTGGGAAACCCAGTGCTTCCAATCCTTTTCGAACTGGCGCCGTCCGCCCGGGTAGTAGCTGTCGATGGCCCGCAGCGAAGCTTTGGAGTCGCCGGGGTACTTGGCCAGGTACGGAATCAGGTTTTGTAAAAACGCAACGCCCCTGTCGCTCGACATCAGGAAGGAAGCCACCGACCAGGCAATGGTCCGGGGTTCGTCGCTTTCCGAGTTGCCGTCGGCCGTGTTCCAGTCGCGGTTCGACCAGCCGAACGATGAGAAGACGTCGGGCAGGGTTTTGCCCGTGAGCCAACGCTTGGTCCGGCGGTCCTTCACCAATTGGGGCCTTACCACTACGCCGGCGTCGGTTACTTCCATGTACTCGAAGTATTCGGCCAGGCCTTCGTTCACCCAGTTCGGGCAGTTCTTGATGCGGCTGGAAAGCAACAGGTGGCTCGTCTCGTGGAAGATGTTCTGGTAAAAAGACTTCTCGTCCGGCTCCAGGCTCACCAGGATTTCGTTCACGCTCGACAGGTATACGCCCACCCAGTTCTTGGGAATCAGCGGGTAGTGCGCATCCAGGTAGTTGCGGTACGAGTCGGCGCTGCCGAAGATCCGGATTTTGACCACTACTTCACGGCTGAAGTTGTAGTCGAGCCGGTTGGCGTAGAAATTGTACAGGAACCGAATTCCCTTATTTACTTTTTCCCGGGTGGCGTTGCTCAGTTCGCAATCCTGTAAGATTAATTCAATTTGCGGCTCGTACGTACGGCGTTTCTTTAAAGCTTCCGAAGCATTGGCTGAAGGCGCGGGGGCCGGAGACGGAGTGAAGACTTCATGGGCAGAAACCGGAACTTGGGTTAGAAGCATAGAGGCCACCAGCGACTGGTGGAAAAATTTTCTAAAAGTCATAAAAACAACGAGTTGGCAGAATAAGCTAGCACCGTTGGTGCTCCGGGCAAATCATACCACTAGTTTAATATGCATTTTACAAAATTTTATGCAAATTTTAGCCAGTTTCCTACATCTGTCAGTAATGAAAAAAAAATAAAAAAGCCACGGTAACCGGCTCCTGCCCGAATGGGCCGTAAGCGTTGCCGCGGCTAATTAACTAGTTGGTAATGAAAAGAATATCGCAAAAAGGACGCCTTGTTACCGGGGATCTACACGCCCTCAGCTACGACCTCTTTTACCTCCGGAATCATTCTTTTTAGCAGATTTTCAATACCTGCCTTCAATGTGAGGGTAGAAGAGGGACATCCGCTGCAAGAACCTTGCAAGAGCACTTTCACAACCCCCTCGTTATAGGAGTGGAAATTGATGGCACCACCGTCCGATTCCACCGCCGGGCGAACGTACTCATCGAGCAGATGCTTGATCCGTTGCACCGTCTCGTCGTCCTGTTCGCCGTTGGCTTCCTGCTTCAACTCGGCAATCTTCTCGGTGGTGAAAATGGGCTTGTCGGCTTCCATGTATTCGCGGATGAAGCCTTTAAGTTCGCCCAGCACTTCTTCCCAGGTTACTTCCTCGGCCTTGGTAATGGTCAGGAAATTGTTCATGAAGAACACCCGCTTCACGTAGGGGAAATGCTCGAACAGGGCCGTAGCCAGCGGAGAGCCGGCCGCACTCCCGGCGTCCGGGAAGTCGAAGCTGGTATTCTCGGGTACAATCAGGTAGTTCAACACGAACTTCAGGGAGTTCGGGTTGGGGTTGGCCTCCGTGTAGAGGTTGACGTATTTCGTTGCCATGGGTAAACGTGGTTAGGGATTTGGGAGCGGAATCTGCCCGTAAAACAACCGGTGGCCGGCTTTTGGTTGCAACGGGCACAAAAAAAGCACAAATGGATCATTTGTGCTTTTGAAAGATGGGGTAAACCTGCCTTTACTCGGCGGCAACCGGGGCCACGGCCGCAGCAAAAGGCTGAACCGATACGAAGGAACGGTTCTTAAAGCCCTTCTTGAATACCACCTGGCCGTCGACCAGGGCGAATAGGGTGTGGTCTTTGCCCATCCCTACGTTAACACCCGGGTGGTGCTGGGTGCCCCGCTGGCGCACGATGATGTTGCCCGCTCTGGCAGCCTGTCCACCGAAAACTTTAACGCCTAAGCGTTTGCTGTGCGATTCCCGGCCGTTGCGGGAACTACCAGCTCCTTTTTTGTGTGCCATTTCCGTCTATGATTAAAGCGTAATGTCCTGGATTAAAACTTTGGTTAAACTTTGGCGGTGACCGTTCTTCTTGCGGTATCCCTTTCTTCTTTTCTTCTTGAACACGATCACTTTTTCGCCTTTCACGTGTTCGAGAATTTTGGCACTGATGGTGGCTCCCGAGACCGTAGGCAAGCCTACTGAAATCTCCCCGCCATTGTCGACAAGCAACACCTTGTCAAACGTCAGGGCAGCGCCGGGCTCACCGCTTAAGCGGTTTACGTAAACAAACCGGTCTTTTTGGACTTTTACCTGCTGACCTGCGATATCAACTATTGCGTACATGGTGAATTATTAGAGTTTTCGCAAAATAGGTCGCAAAGGTAAAGATTATTTGGGCAAAAGCGAAACGGTTTGGGCAAATGAAGCATATTTTCTCGCGCTGATCCTCAACCACAACCGTAGCGGCTACGGCGCATACTCGAAAGATAACGGATTCTCGTACCGGAAAGGGTATTGCAGGTCATGCGCCAGCTTACGGCTGCTGACGATCTTGTGGTCGGGCAGGGGGCCCTCCGCGTATTCGGGCAGGGCATAACCGAATTCCGCCGCGTTCCGGGCGTAAATTTCCCGCCGTCTCGGGTGCAGCGGCGCCACCACGTTGTACACCTGGTTGTGCACGCCCTGCCCGATGACCCGGGAAACAATGCCCACCACGTCGTCGCGGTGCACGAAGTTGACGGGCACGTCGCCCGTGCGCAGGCCCTTTTTGCCGGCTACGTACTTGCCCGGAATGCGGTTGTAGCCCATCAGCCCCCCGCACCGGAGAATTACCCAGCCGCGGCCCCAGTCCTGCACCAGCCTTTCGGCTTCCAGAATGGCCGTGCTGGTCGCGTCGTGGCCCGTCAGGGGCTCCGCTTCGTCCACTTCCCGGTTCACTTCGGGGTACACGGAGGTAGAACTCACGTAGATCACTTGCTGCACGGGAGCGTCCTTCAGCCGTTCGACCAGAAAACGGATTTGGTCAGGGTGAAAGGACGGCCCTTGTTTTTCTACGCCCGGCGGAATGTCAATGACCAGCAGGTCGGCCTCCAGCAGTTCTTGCAACTCGCCGAGCTGTTCGGGAGCGGCGTGAGGCCGCAAGGAAAGGAGGAAGGGGTGAATGCCGGCCGCGGCCAGCGTGGAAAGCTTCCCGGGCGTGGTGGTGCTGCCTTTCACGGCCAGGCCCTGCGCCAGCAGGTGTTCACCCAGCGGCAGTCCCAGCCAGCCGCAGCCAACAATGGAAACGGATTGGATCATGGCGCAGGAAGGAATTTCGGATTTTAAATTATGGATTTTGAATTGACGCGGTCTGCTACCCACGCGGCTTTTAAGTTAATTCAAAATCCATAATTCATAATTTAAAATTACGCTTCAGTTCAATGTCCGTTCATGGCGATGATCTTTAAGTGCTGGTCCAGCTTCAGGCGGGTAAATACGATCTGCTTGCGCCAGCGGTCCCGGTTGGCCCGGCGGTAGTGGTAATACATCCAGTAGTCCACCACGTGGTTGCCGCCCTCGTCTTTCCCGTACCGCATCGTGTTCCAGATGATGTCGTGCCGCGACTCCGGGGTGCGCTGCCACGACTGCCGCAGGAAGGCCCGCAGTTGCGTTTCGGTCACGTTTCGTTCGTTGAAGAAACGCCCGAGCGGCGGGTTGAAGTATTGCAGCAGGGTCTCGGCGTCTTTGGCCCGCAGGGCCGCGTAGTAGCCTTCCATCTGCTCCCGCAGCGCCGCCTTCACGTACGCCTGCTCATCGTTCTCCGCCTCAGCGTCCTCTATCGGTAGCGCCGCGCTGTCTACCAGGGCTTCTTCGGCGGCTGCCTCTGCCGGAAAAGCTGTTTCCGTCGCATTGGCCGCGTCGCCCGAATTGCCGGCCCGGCTGCCCCGGTCCTCATCGGCCGGTCCGGCGGGGGGGCCTGGCTTACGGAAGGTGCACGGGAGGATTGCTTGCGTTGCAGCGCAAACCCGGCGGCAATTACCAGGGCCAGCACCAGCAGGAGCAGGGGCATCTCGATCCGGGAGGTGGCCTTGCTCCGGCGACGCTTGCCGCCGGAAGGGTCCGGGGCCGCTTCCGGGGAGGACTGGGTACCGCCCGGGGTTGCATCCGGGGAGAGGGTAGCTACCTGCTGCCAGGCTTTCTGGAAGGCCACGGCATTGGGAAACCGCTCCCGGGGGTCGGGGTGGGTGGCTTTGCGGATAATGGCGTGCACCGCACTGGGAATGTAGTTGGTTTTGCCGCCGGTCGGCCGGACCGGTGACCCTGGTTGTCCCAGCAGCATTTCCTGCAGCAGAATGCCCAGGGCGTACACGTCGGCCGTCATTCCACCCGGCCGGCCCGCTGACCCGGGCACGGCGTACGCGTCCCGCGGGGCAGGGGAGGGGAGGCTTACGGCCGGGCCGTTTTCACCCGGCGGGTACGCGGTGCCCAGGCCGAATAGTTGAACGCCGCCTTCCGGCAGCAGCCCGATGAACGCCGGGTGCACCTGGCCGTGCGCCACCTGCTGCCGGTGCAGGTACGCAAAGCCTTCCAGGATCCGGTTGAACAAGGCGTAACACTCCCGTTCGGGCAGGGGCGCCTGGAGGGTTTGCAGGTACTCTTGCAGGCTCACGCCGCCGGCGTATTCACTGATGAAATAATGCGTGGTGCCCGCCACCTGGTAATCGAGGAGCGTGGCAATGGCGGGGTGGTGCAGTTTTGCCAGGGATGCCGCCCGTTCGAGCAGGGCGTTGCTCATGCCGGGCACGGCGCCCAAGGCGTTGGCTTCCATCAGCACGGGACGGCGGAGGGGGGCGTGCAGCCCTTCGTACACCGAATGCATGCCCCTCGTCACCAGAATCCGGTTGATCTGGTAGTCCCCAACCTGCGTAGCCGTGCTTGTCATGTCGTTTTCCTGCCGATAGTATTCACTACCGGCTTCTAACGGATGGAGCGTAGGGCAGGGTTATCCGTTATTGTCCCTTCAGGTGCACCGTCTTGCCTTCCCGCGCCGACTGCCGGGCCGCCTCCAGGATTTCCACCACGATCATGTTGGTACGCAACGAGGACAGGTCTTCTTCCTGGGTTTCGCCCCGCACCACGGCCGCCAGGTAGGCAAAAGGGTCGTCGTGGGGCGTCCGGAGCGGCGGCGCCGTAATTTGTTTTTCGGGCTCTTTCTCGGTGAGCCGCACCCGCATCTGGTCGCGGTTGAGGGCGATGATGGCCCCGGTCTGCCCGTACACTTCCATGTCCTTGCGGGCGTAGGGCCAGTTCCAGGAGGCCTGGATCACGCCCTGCATGCGCGGGTAGGTGAGCAGGATGGTGGCTTCGTCGTCCACCTTGGGGTACACGTCGGGTTTGATCTGCTGGGTGATGGCCGTGACCGACAGGGGCCTTTCGCCCTTCATCAGCCAGGTGATCAGGTCGGCGCCGTAGCAGCCGAAGTCGATGAGGGCCCCGCCGCCGTTTTGCACGGGATCGGTGAGCCACGCCAGGAATTCGGGGTTCACGCCAATCTCCTTGGGGCCCTGGTGCCCGTCGTGCACCACTACTTTGCGCAACTCGCCGATGGCTTTTTCCTGGTGGATCATCTCGTAGGCGCGGTGGTTGGAGCCGTACCAGGTGGTTTCGTAGTTGGTGAGCAGGTGGATTTTGTGCTTCTGCGCCAGGGCTTCCATTTGCCGGGCGTGGTCGAGGCTGACGGCCAGCGGCTTCTCCACCATCACGTGAATGCCCCGCGGGGCGCAGGCTTTTACCACTTCCAGGTGGCCGTAAATGGAGTTAAAGGCCGTGACGGCCTCGGGTTTGGCCTTTGTGAGCATTTCTTCCAGGGTGTTGTACACCAGGCTCATGGGCAGGCCGTGCTGCTTGAGGAACCGCTCCGCCAGGTCGCGGTTGGATTCGGCAATGCCCACAATTTCGATGTCGCCTTGCTTGGCCCGGCCCAGAATCCAGTGGACGTGGGTGTGGGTAAGGCCGGCCACGCCGATGCGGAAGGGCTTGGCTTTGGGCGTCGTTTGGGCGGGGGAAGTGAGGGCCATCAGAATGAGGATCAGGGTCGTAAGGGTAGGTTTTCGCATGGCATAGTAAACGGAAAGTTGAAGCTAAATACAACATTTGTTTAAAACAACAAAGGCAGGGAACCTTTGCTCCTTGCCTTTCATAATGTCAGCCAGTCAACTCAATCTTTATTCAACTTTTTTTATGTGCTCAGACGCATTAAGGGCATCTGAAGTAGTAGCACTTTTAGATAACAGCTTTTCTGTTTCTGCTAAGAACTTATAACCTAACTTTGATGTTTGGACCATTTGCCACCTCGCACCCGTGACTTTAACCTTCTCTACCAACTGAAAGCTTAATAGTACTGGTGCTACATGATAAAAGAAAAACAAATGTTTTGCATTGGTGCTGCTGGAATTATCAATTCCTATATTAAATGCAGATGTATAATTGATAAATACTTCTAATATGCTAGTCTTTGATTCTTCCTTTCCTGTTATTTTAGCTGGTATCGTTAAATGTTTATTTAACAAAATTAGTGACAACTCTATATAGCTATAATCTCCTATTACCAATTCCTTCTTGGTTATGGTACTACCATTGTTGAGTTGCTTTTCCAACTCAGTATTCTTTTTGCGAAGGATACTTAGTTCGGTAAGGAGTGGTGTTACATCAGGAGCATCTTCAAATTTGATCCAGCCTGTGAGCTTATACCTTAATTGTATATCTGAAATTGATTCTAAAATTGCTAATTTGATGTCACTTTCATTACTGAAGAACCGGCACACTTTAGATAACACAAACTTTTTGAATGCTTTGTATTTCTCAGGATTGTCTAACTCAAGCACATCTTTGCCTTGCTCTTTCACTTTTTGATTCAGATACGATTCGTCAATTACAATTGCAAAGCAAGGCTTACCTAGCTCTAAAGCGTACCTGTACTCAATTTCAGTATAAGACAAATCAGAGTTTGGTTCCAAGGAGCCATATCGCCCTCCTAGAATCAGCATATAAACGTCACATTCTTCAATCCAGCGTTTAATTATTTCCAACTGGCTTTCATTGCCTGCCGAGAACAGTTCCATACCTGCTGGGATATGACTTGCTCTCAAGACTGCTTCAACAGCCGCTTGTCTTTCAAGCTTCAAATCAAGGTAAGTAGACGATATGAAGATCTGTAGTTTCTTTCTCATTCAGAGTAAATAATTTTAGTTAAGGGGGTAAATTAACAAAAAAGCAGCAGTCGTTAAAACCACTGCTGCTTTGTAACATCAAAATAAGAAGCCCTATTCCTCCGCCATGAACGGGTACCGGAAATCAGTGGCTGGCACGAAGGTTTCCTTGATGGCCCGGGGCGATACCCACCGCAGGAGGTTGAGCAGGGAGCCGGCCTTGTCGTTGGTGCCCGAGGCCCGGCCGCCGCCGAAGGGCTGTTGCCCCACCACGGCCCCGGTCGGCTTGTCGTTGATGTAGAAGTTGCCGGCGGCGTTTACCAGCTTTTGCGTCGCCAGTTCCACGGCGTAGCGGTCCTGGGCGAAGATCGAACCCGTCAGGGCGTACGGTGAGGTTTGGTCCACCAGTTCGAGGGTCTGCTCGAAGTTCTCCGAGTGGTACACGTACACCGTCAGCACCGGGCCGAAGAGTTCTTCGCACATGGTCACCGACTGCGGATCGAAGCTTTCGATGATGGTCGGCTCGATGAAGTAGCCGGTAGACTTGTCGTAGCCGCCGCCCGCAATGATCTCGGATTTGGGGTCCTTCCTGGCGTGCTCAATGTACTTGGCGATCTTATCGAACGACTTTTCGGAGATGACCGCGTTCACGAAGTTGCGGAAATCCTCCAC
This sequence comes from uncultured Sphingobacteriales bacterium, assembly GCA_963844325.1. GTDB lineage: Bacteria > Bacteroidota > Bacteroidia > Cytophagales > 172606-1 > CADCTQ01. The sequence continues at coordinate 7,237,054 of CAWJNV010000002.1, read as the reverse complement.
GCCGCCCATCCGGATCTGCTCCAGGTCGGCCCGCAGGTAGCCTTTCACCTCGTCCCACAGGTTGCTGGGAATGTAGGCCCGCGAGGCGGCCGAACACTTCTGCCCCTGGTATTCGAAAGCCCCCCGCACCAGCGCCGTTGCCAGGGCCCGGGCGTCGGCCGACTTGTGGGCCAGCACGAAGTCCTTGCCGCCGGTTTCGCCCACGATCCGCGGGTACGACTTGTAAAACTGAATGTTTTCGCCGATGATCTTCCAGATGCTCTGGAACACGCCGGTGCTGCCCGTGAAGTGAATGCCCGCAAAGTCGGAGTGTTTGAAAATGACCTGCCCGGCGGTCGGCCCGTCCACGTAGATCAGGTTGATGACCCCGTCGGGTACGCCGGCCTCGCGGAACACTTCCATCAGCACGTGGGCCGAGTAGATTTGCGCGTCGGCGGGTTTCCACACCACCGTGTTGCCCATCAGGGCGGCCGAGGCGGGCAGGTTGCCGGCAATGGCCGTGAAGTTGAACGGCGTAAGGGCAAACACAAAGCCTTCGAGCGGCCGGTGTTCGAGGCGGTTCCAGATGCCGGGGCTCGACTCGGGCTGCTGCGCGTAGATGTCGGCCATGAAGCTCACGTTGAAGCGCAGGAAGTCGATGATTTCGCAGGCGGAGTCGATTTCGGCCTGGTAGGCGTTCTTCGACTGTCCCAGCATGGTGGCAGCGTTGAGCCGGGCCCGGTACGGACCGGCAATCAGGTCGGCGGCCTTCAGAAAAATGCCCGCCCGGTGTTCCCAGCCCAGCTCCGACCAGAGGGCCTTGGCGTTGAGGGCCGCCGTGATGGCCTGCTCGGTGTGGGAGGCGTCGCCTTCGTGGTAGTAGCCCAGCGTGTGCCGGTGGTCGTGGGGCGGGGCCAGCCGCTTTTTGTTGCCGGTGCGTACCTGCTCCGACCCGATGTACATGGGTACGTCAATTTCCTGCGCCCGGGCTTCGGCGAGGGCCTTTTTTAGGGCGGCCCGTTCCGGCGACCCCGGGGCGTACGACAGCACCGGTTCGTTCTTGGGAACGGGAACGCGAAAGAATCCTTTGGACATGGTTGTATCGTGGTAAGATGGGTTGGTTCGTCACAAAATAGTATTGTGAAGTTAGGAAAATTTGCGTACCCGCCCGGTCAGAACCGGCTCACGTAGCCGAAGTGGACCTTGGAGAAGTTGAGCCCGAACGGCCGCGTTTTGGCGTTGCCGACGGCGTATACGAAGTTGAAAATGCCGGCGTTGGTGGTCAGGCTGAGGCCCGCCCCCAGGCCGGACGGGCCGTCTTCGTAGCCGTCGGTGCGGAGCTTGTACTTGAGCCAGGCCTGGTCGTAGAACAGGAACAGGTAGGAGGTGGGCTCCACGAAGTACCGGTATTCGAGGGTGCCGGCGCCGTATTCGGAGGCGAAGAAGAAGTTTTCGTTGAACCCCCGCAAGGTGGTGAGGCCGCCCAGCCGGAACAACTCGTTGCGGAACAGGTGGCTGTTGATGAGCTTGCCCCCGCGGGCCCCGACCAGCAGCGTGGCACGGCCCGACAGGCGGATGAATTTCCGGACCTCCGCCTGCACCGAGAACTGCGCCGACGAGGCCGGTACGCCTTCGTACAGTGCGGGCTTGAGGAGCGGATTTCTGGCGATGGTCTTGTTGCCCGCCTCGGCCGAAACGCTCAGGGATGCCCCGCGCAGGGGGTAGAAAGGATCGTCCAGGTTCTGCCATTCGTAGCCGATGCCGTAGGTGAGCAGCCGCGTGTCGCCGTAGTCGGGCAGGGACAGCGAGTCGGGCCCGGCCGCCACCGTGCCCAGGCGCGAACTCCGGAGCCGCACCCAGCTTTGCAAAGCGCCCCGTTGCAGGGGGTAGGCGAGGCCCAGCTGTTGGTTTACGTTCAAAAAAGTAGTATCTTCTTTGAGCAACTGGAAGTTGGCCCGCACCGTGAGGGGCGTCCGCAGGAAGGCCGGGTGTTCGTAGGTGACGTCGAGGCGCGGCGAGGCCCGGCGGATCTGCTGCCACTGCAACAGGAAGCTCTTGCCGCTGCCCAGCAGGTTGCGCAACTGGAGGTTGAGCTGCCCGGTGACCAGGAGCCGGTTGTTCTCCTGTTCATTGGGCTGCAAGCCCACCAGGCCGTCGATGGCGTTGGCGCGCCGGGCGTCGAGGTAGTACACCGGGTAGGCGCGGTCGTTGCGCAGGGTAACCGAATAAGCTTGCCGCACGCTTACGTACGGCAACTGCCGGAGCCACGCCTGGCCCCGTTGCAGGCCGGCTTCGCTGTAGGGCTGGCCTTTTTGCAGGCGCAGGTAAGCGGCCAGGAATGCCGGCTTGAGACGGGCGGTGCCCGCAACGGCCAGCGTGTCGAAGATGATGTACGGACCGGGCGCAAACCGGAGGCGGGCGGCCACAGTATTGCCGGCCAGGGCCACCGAGTCGAGGCCGACGGTGGCGAAGGGGTAGCCGCCGTTGTCGGCTCCCGTGAGAATGCGTTCTTCGAGCCGGGCCAGTTGCGCGTAGGAAAAGGGCTTCCCGCGGAGGGGTCGTTCTTTGTAGCCGGCTTCCCGGAGCAGCGCGTCGGGCACGTTGCCGGGGCGTAAATTTATCCACCGGAACGCTTCGCCTACGTACAGCCAGGCCGTAGTGGTATCACCGGAAGCGTGCAGGCTGTCTACCGAGGCCAGCACGAATCCTTCGCCGTGCAGGCCGAGCACCAGTTGCCGCAATTGTCCCGCCACGTCGCGTACGTTCTTGCGGACCAGCGGCAGCGAGAGGCCCCCGGCCCGGCCGGGTTCACCGGCAACGGGGCGCAGCAGGAGGGTACGCGCCGGCTGGGCGGCTGCCGGAAAAGCCACCAGCAGTGCCAACACGACGCGGAGAAGAAGGGCCTTTTGTTGCATGGATCGTTGCGGTAACGGCATAACGCACCGGTGGTCCGCGAAACTACCCCCGATGCGGGCCAGCGCCGCCCGGCCCGCAAATACGGCCGAAATATCTTGTAAGAAAATCGGGAAGTTTAGTATTTTTACGGGAGCAAATACCCGCTTTTGCTCCTTTCTTCACTCCCCTTGCCGGCAGGCCGGCACCCGTAAGTCCGCCCGCAGCCACAAATGACGCATACGCTGTAATTATTGCCAAAAATGCTTCTAAGAGGAACTTTAGCCAACTTGGCGGGTGTTTTAAAACATCAACCAGTAACATTAGCGGGGGAGAGCCCGGAAAATGGGCTGGTTTGGGGACGAACAATTTAAACGGTTGTGCGTACCATTCTCTACGGCCCGGCCGGAATGGCGCATAAAATGAAAGTATTTCGTTTACCTTTACTGCTCCTTCTATATTAATTTGCTGATAAGCCTTTTGTGTAATTTTTGGATTATTTTTGTCTGAGAATAAGACTATGTATAATCAATTCATCCTGGAAGAGCTAAAAACGCTCAATGACCTGCTCAACACCGGAGCCATTACGCAGGGTGAGTTTGATCACCTCAAACAAATCCTCATCGACGGCACCAAAGCCGGGGCCCAGGCGCCGGTGGAGAAGGCCGGCACCGAAAACTACACCCCCGAGGAGGCCGTCAAGTATTACATCAACGAAGCCAAGACGCTCGTGCTGTACCGCCAGTACGACAAAGCGTACAACTTCATCAACAAGGTGCTGGCGCTCAAGCCCGACCACCGCGAGGCGACCCGTTTGAAGCAGGAAGTAAAATCCCGTTTCCGGAAAGACTACTTCATCGGCGCCCTCATCGGGGTGCTCGTGGCCTGCGCGCTGTCCTACCTGATTACCCTTCGCAAAGACGTTAACCTGCTGTTTCTGTGCATCCTGCCGGTTGCGGGTGGGCTGATTCTGCCCGTGATGGCCAACAGCCTGTTTTCCGGCCGGGTCAACCGGCCCGTCCTGCGCTACCTGGCGTCCGGTTTATTTGTCGTCGTGCTGGCGTTTTCGGCCAACGTACTGCTGGCCAACGGGCTGGTGGAACTCGAAAGAACGATGCTGGGCAACCGGCCGGCAGTTGCCCGCCGTAACAACCCCGTTTCCAACAACACCGTGTCGGGCAATTCGTCCAGCGGAAACCGGGTGAGCCCGCCGGGAGAAGAAAACACGTCCGGAGAAGCCGCCACGAACAATGACCGCGGGGACGAACCGCGCCGCGCCGCGGAACGCAACACTACCCGGCCCGCCGTACCGGCTCCCGACGCCGAAGACCCCGTAGACACCGACAAGGAAGCCGCCATCCGCGACATTCTCAAGCAGTACTACCGTGACTACAACAGTGACGAACGCCGCTTTGACGCCTCCAAGTACTTCGCCGAGAAGGTAGACCGTTTCATCAACCTGAAGAATACGACCCCGGCCCAGATCACCGACGTGATCGAAAACGAATTCTACGACGAGTTCCAGGAGTCGGCCACCAGCATTGACTTCAAAACGCTGGTGATCTCGAAATTGCCCAAGGGCTATTACCAGGCTGACTTTGAAGAGACGATGAGCTGCTTCCGCAAATCAAAAGAGCAGCACCAGTTCATCCGCACCAAGGTAAAGGTGATCTTTGACCGGGACCTTAAAATCCGGTATAACCACCAGGAGCGGCTCCTGGAAAGCCGCTTTGGCCTCAAAGCCGCCGCTGAAATGGAAGAAAGCGAAACGGACGGCCGTATACTGTACACCAATCAGTAGTGTTGACTGGTTGCTTTAGCGTTCGTCCGCGCGGTTCATTGCTGCGCATCACCACGGGAACCTTGCAAGGGAGTCTGGCTGTCCAGGCTCCCGAGGCTTTTTTTACGCCTCACGCCAGGTTCGGGAAGCACCCATTGATATGAGAAAATACGCGCCATTGCCCCGGTTGTGGACTCTTTCGCTAGCCTTATTCCTACTCGCTTTCCAATTTGCCAATAAGGATCTGGACCGGGCCTTTAAAGCGCTGCAAAAGCAGGATTTTACCACGGCCGAACGGCTGTTCAACAAGGTTTTACTCGACGATGCCGACGATGCCCGGGCCTTTTTCGGCTTGGCTGCCGTGTACGCCCACCCCGATTTTCCCCACCGCAACGCCCAACGGGCCCTCGAATACCTGGCCGCGGCCGAGCAGCGGCGGCCCATGCTGCGCAAGAAAGAAGTAGCCTTCCTGGAAAAATACGGCGTCACCACCGCGTACGCTGCCGGTATGCGGGTGCGGCTGGGCACCGAAATCGTGCAGGAAGCCTACGCCAACCGGTCCATAGCCGGCCTGGAGGCGGCCCTGCGGCAATTTGAGGGCCTGCCCGAAGTGACCGGACTGGCCCGCACCCGCCGCGACGAACTGGCTTTTGCCGAAGCCGAAAAGGTTGGGACGTACCAGGCCTACCAGGGCTTTATGACCAGGTACCCCGAAGCGGCGCAGGGGGCTGAAGCCCGGAAGCGGTACGAATCCCTGCTCTACCAAAGCTTTGCCCGCGTGGGCACGCTGCTGGCCTACGGGCAATTTATGCAGGCCTACCCCGAAAGTCCTTACTACAACCAGGCCCGGGAAGCCTTTGACCGGCTCACCTACGAGGAGGTAGCCCGCCGGGGCACGCCGGAAGCCTATTCGGATTTCATCCGCGACCATCCCGACAGCCCTTACGTGCGGCAAGCCCGGGCCCAGCTTCAACTCTACGACCTGCGGCTGCCCGTGCGGATGGCCGATGCCTGGGGCTTCATCAACGGCCGGGGCGAACTGGTAATTCCGCCGGCCTTCGAAAAAGTGGGTCCGTTTGCCGAGGGCTTCGCGCGGGTCCGGCAAAACGGCCGGTGGGGCTACATCAATGACCGCGGAAAGCTGGTGATCGGGGCAACGTTTGACGACGCCCAGGACTTCAGCGAAGGGCTGGCCGTGGTGCTGACCCGCAGCCCGAAGCGAACCAGGAAACCCTTGTACCGGGCTTTTTACATCGATACCACCGGGCAGCAGGCGTTCGACAAAGCCTACGAAACCGACGGCCTGCGCATGCCCATTCACCCGTTCTGGGGCGGGCTCGGCGCCGTGACCGACCCTAAAACCGGGAAGCTCGGCTACGTGGACCGGCAGGGCAACTACGAAGTGGCCCCGCTGTTTACGTCCGCCCTCAGCCCGCCCGGTGCACCCCCGGCGTACGCCTTTTCGGGTTTCAGCAGCGGGTTTGCCTGGGTAAAAGACGGGGCCGAGGAAGGGTTGATCGACGGGAAGGGCGTGTTCCTGGTGCGCGGCAAATACACCCAGCCCAACCCCGATACGCTGTCCGGCAGCCGCTACCGGCAGTCGTTCGGCAACGGGTTGTGCCCCGTGCAGGACCGCACCAACGGGCAGGCGTTTTACGTGGATACGGTCGGCAAGAAAGCCATTGCGCTGCCGCCCGGGGCCATCGGCTTGCCCTTCCGCGACGGGGTGGCCTGGGTGAAGCTGCCCGCGGCCGGCCAGTACCAACTCATCGACAAGACCGGCGCCGTGCTCACCGACGTGTACGCCGCCCAGGTCCGGCCTTTTGCCGAAGGGCTGGCCGTGGTGCAGCGGGAGGCGCCGACCAAGCGGGTGTTCTTCTACGACGAAGTGCCCGAAGGCAGCTACGTTTACCTCGACAAAAAGGGCAACCAGCCCTTCGGCTTAAAGTTCCACGTACTCACCGACCCCGGGTATTCCTTCCTGAACGGCGATTTCAACGGCGGCATTGCCGGCGTGCTGCTGGAGGGGCGCCAGACCTACATTGACCGCGAAGGCAACGTGGTGTGGCAAAGCAAGGAAACCTGGTAGGGGAATTCGGCCGGAAGGTCGTACCTTTGCGCCTGGTTTAGAGGCATTTTTCCGTTGGCTGGTTTATACATTCACGTTCCCTTCTGCAAGCAGGCCTGTCACTACTGCGACTTCCATTTCAGCACCAATACGCGGGGCCGGGCGGAAATGGTCGCGGCCATTTGCCGGGAAATTTCATTGCAAAAAGACTACCTCGCGGGGGAAACCCTGGAAAGCGTCTACTTCGGCGGCGGCACCCCGTCCCTGCTGGAGGCAGCCGACCTGGATCGGATCTTCGAGGCGGTCCACGCGCACTTCCGCGTGGCGGACGGCGCCGAAATCACGCTGGAGGCCAACCCCGACGACCTGAGCCCGGCGAAGATTACCGGGCTGGCCGCGACGCCGGTCAACCGCCTGAGCATCGGCATCCAGTCCTTCCACGACCCGCACCTGCGCTTTCTGAACCGGGCCCACTCCGCCCGGGAAGCGACGGACTGCATTCCCCTCGCCCAGGACGCCGGCCTCACCAACCTCAGCATCGACCTGATCTACGCCATTCCGCACCCCGACCACGCGGTGTGGGAGGCTGATTTGCAAAAGGCCATCGAACTGGGCGTGCCGCACCTTTCGGCGTATTGCCTTACCATTGAACCGGGAACGGTGTTCGGCAACTGGCTCCGCAAGGGCAAGCTGCCGGCCCCCGACGAACACTTCGCCGCCGAACAGTTTGAAAGGCTCGTGCAGGGCCTCGGCGGGCACGGGTACGAGCAGTACGAAATTTCCAACTTCGCCCGGCCCGGCTGGTACGCCCGCCACAACACCAATTACTGGAAAAACCGCAAATACCTGGGCGTCGGCCCCAGCGCCCACTCGTTCAACGGCGTCCAGCGGCAGTTCAACGTGGCTAATAATGCCCAGTACCTGAAGGCCATCGGGCAAGGACGGGTGCCCGGCACAGTGGAAACGCTGACGCCCGCCGAAAGTGCCAATGAGTACATCATGACCAGCCTGCGCACGCAGTGGGGCTGCGACACGGCGTACGTGCGGCAGCAGTTTGGCTTCGACCTGTTGCAACGCAACCGGCGCTATCTGGGAGACTGCCAGCAGCAAAATCTGCTCATGATCCGCGACGGGGTAATTACGCTGGCCGCGAAGGGCAAGCTGCTGGCCGACCGGATCGCGGCCGATTTGTTTATTTGCTGAACCGTTTTCGAAATATTTCCCCCAAACGAAACGGTCTTACACCAATTTTTTGCCTTTCCGGAAACCCCCTGGCGGATTGCCCGCTGTCCGTATTATATTTGTACGCTATCCCTCCTCCATCCATGCAAAGGCTTGATTTCCTACTCACGAGTGAACACAAGAAAACGCTGCTGCTGTTAAAGGCAATGGTTTTCTGCCACCACGGGCTTGATGAAGAAGAAAGCCGGGTGCTGCGCGAAACGGCCGAAGGATTGGGGGCCCTGACGGAACTGCAATGGGTAACGGATTTTGTAAGCACCGACGTGCACACGGCTTTTGACCGGGCCCGCACGCATCTGAATGAGTTAACGGCCCCCTGGGACACCGAAAGCAAGCTGCACTGCCTGGGGCTGGTGTGGGAGGTTACCAACCGCAAGGGATGCATCACGGAAATGGAAGCAACCACCATCCTGAAGGTCGCCAAGGACTGGAAGATGCAGCGAGAACTGATGGGAATGGTACGTAAGAAATAAAAAACCGCTTTCCGCAACCCGGCGGAGCGGGACATGGGTAAAGGAGGGGCCGGCCGCGTTGCCGGCTTTTTTGTTTTACCCCCGGCGCGAAAGCAGCACGATGCTGTCAGTAATGAGCTTGTACAACGCCTGCCAGTGGGGGGTACGCTGCAAATAATCGAGGTGGGCGTGGATGACCTGGTAATCTTCGCGGATGGCCGGCCCGGTCTGCACAGCTGCCGGGTCAGCGACTTCGAGGGCTTTTTCGAACGTTTCCCGGATCAGCGGCTTCAGCAGGCTGAATTCGAGCCCTTCCTGCGCCAGCAGGTGTTTGGAGAGGGCCAGCAGGTGGTTGGTAAAATTACAGGCAAACACGGCTCCCACGTGCAGCATCTTCCGTTCCTGGGCATCCACCAGGTACACCGTCCGGCTGATGGTCTGGGCAATGCCTACGAGTACCTGCCGGGCGGGTTCGTTGGTGGCCTCAATGCAAAAGGGCACCGTGGCCAGGTCGAGGCGGTGGTTTTTGGTAAAGGTCTGCAAGGGGTAAAACACCCCCGCGTGGGAGCGGCCCGCCAGCAGGTCGAGGGGCTGGGTGCCCGACGTGTGGCAGAGTACGGCGTCTTCATCGGGCAGAATGACCTGGTCGGCCACCCGGCCAATGGCGTCGTCGGAGACGCACAGCAGGAAAACCGTGGATTCGCTTTCCGAAAAGTCAAGGCTGGTAACCACCTGGGCGTCGTAGAGTTTTTCGGCCACGCGTTCGGCGTGTTCTGGAGTGCGGCCGTAGATTTCGCGGACCTGGTGCCCGGCTTTTTCCAGCGCCTGCGACAAGTGCCAGGCCACGTTGCCGGTGCCGATCAGCGAGACGGAATAGTGCATGCTTGCGGGGGTTCGGGTGGTTGTACCGAAGTTAACGAAAAAAGTTGCCCGGGTGGGGGCAACTTTCAAAGGCAATGGGGCAACCGGCAGCCAGGCTTAAGCCGTGGCCGTTACCTGCTGCTCGGGCTCTTGTTCTTTCTCGCGCATCTTGGCCGAATCGCGGTAGCGGCGCACCATGGCCAGCCCCACGCCGACCAGCACCACCAGGGTACCGAGCCACAGCACGTTGATGAGCGGCAACTCCTTGGCCTTCACAATCACGTAGTCCTTCTGGGTGGTATTGATGCCGAAGGTAAACGTGCCCTTCTGCGGGTCCACGTTCAAGAAGGTAACTTTTACGCCCAGGTCGGCTACCGTTTCGGGCACCCGGCCCACCATGTGATCTTTGATCATGAAGACCGGCTCGGCCACGTACTCCTGCGTCTTGCCCAGGATGCGGATGCGGGCTTTCACGGCGGCGTCGTTGGGACCCAGTTCCACGTCGGGCACCTGCGTCACCCGCGACACGTTTTCAAGGATGGAAACGTAGTCGTTCATGAACAGCGTGTCGCCGATGTGGGCGGTCAGTTCTTCGGTCTTACTCCATTCCGGCGGGACCCGCGGGTCGGGCGTGGAGTTGACGTACACGTACAGGTCGCGGGTCAGGTCGTGGCGGGTGTCGGGGGAGGCCAGCAGGCCGTTGCCCATCTTCTCGTTGATCTGGGCCCGCGGGAACAGCGTAAACACCCGCCCTTCCGGATCGCGGTACTCAATCTCGTAATAACTGTTTTCGGCCGCAACGTCCAATGTGTCGCCCTTCTTGAAGTACGTCTTGCCGTTCTGCGTAATGTCGGCCTTGGCTACGGCGCGGTAGGGCAGGTCGGTAGCCGCCACCAGGTCCGGACGGATGTACCCCGGCACGTCGCGGGCTTCGATCCGCCGGCCGCGGTAAGTCACGTAGTATTCGTCCATTGCCGTGGGCTCGTTGAGCCACAGCAGCGTATTCTCCTTGTTTTCTTTGTTGTTGTTCTTGGTAAACGTCTCGTCGTTGGAGATCAGCAGGCCCGACGTATTGAGCGACACCACTTTGGAATACCCGGCCGAGTACAGGATGCCAATGAGCATGAGGGCCACGCCGATGTGGGACAGGGCGCCGCCGGAGAGTCGGTGGTTGTTGCGCAATATGTTCCACAGGATCTTGCCGTTGGCGGCAACCGCAAACACGGAGGCCGTCAGCAGCACGATGTAGATCAGGTTGTCAATCCTGGTCGTGGCAATCACGGCGGCCGAAATGAGCATGGCGGCCAGGAACGGCCCGGTCAGTTCGTTAAACAGCGCCTTGAAGTTTTGCGGCTTTTTCCACCAGAAGTACTGCCCGGCCACGGTAGCAATCACGATGGCAATCCCGAACCAGAGCTGAATCTTGGTGTAGTGGGCAATCTGGTCGGCGGGCGGCGCAATGTTGGAGACGAAGCCCAGCAGCTCTACGATTTTGTTATAGACGGGAATGGACGTGGTGTAGAGCACCTGGAACGCCGACAGGCATACGATGGTCACGCCGGTGAAAATCCAGAACTCGCGGGAATAGGTGGAAACCTCTTTCTCGGTGGAGGGAATCTTTTTCCAGTTGGCCGCCACGAAGGCAACCGAGATGGCCAGGAAAGCCAGCAGGTACACCAGCAACTGTCCCGACAGGCCCAGGTCGGTGAAGGAGTGCACGGACGCGTTGCCCAGGATGCCGCTGCGGGTGAGGAAGGTAGCGTACAGGATGAGGATGAAGCTGGCAATGGTGAGCATGATGGCCGGCTTGAGCGCCGTGCCGTTCTTCTTGTGGGCCACCATCGTATGGATGGCGCCGACCATCACCAGCCAGGGAATGTACACGGCGTTTTCCACCGGGTCCCAGTTCCAGTAGCCGCCGAAGTTAAGCGTTTCGTAGGCCCATACGGCACCCATCATAATGCCGGCACCGAGTACCAGTACCATGAACAGCGCCCAGGGCAGGGCCGGGCGAATCCAGCCGGAGAAGTCCCGCTTCCAGAGGCCGGCGATGCAGAAGGTAAACGGAATGAGCGTGGCCGCAAAACCCAGGAACAGGGTAGGGGGGTGAATTACCATCCAGTAGTTCTGGAGCAGCGGGTTAAGGCCGTTGCCGTCCAGGGGCACAAAGTTGGGGTCAGTCTGGAAAATGGCTGCATCCAGCATGGCCTCGCGCATGAGCACGAAGGGCGAGGAGCCGATCTTGAAGTCGAGGCCGGGAATGACCACGCCCAGGATCATCGACACCAGGAAGGCTTGTACGAGGGCAAACACCGCCATGTGGGCGCTTCCCACTTTTTGCCGCTCCGCATCAGGAAAACCCCGAGCAGCACGTGCCAGAAGATCCACAGCAGGAAACTGCCCTCCTGGCCTTCCCAGAAGCAGGAGATCATGAAGTACGTGGGCAGGCTGCGCGAAGAGTGGCTCCAGGCGTAGTGGTACTCGAAGTAGTGGTTGTAGATGATGTAGAAAAGGCTGGCTACCACGCCCAGCACCGACAGGCCGTGCACCAGGAAGGCTCCCCGGGCAAACCGGCGCCAGGAAGGGGCTTCCAGTTCGGTGGCCCGGCTCACCTGGAAGTACGCGTAGGTAGCAACCAGCGCCGCCACGAACGAGACAATGATAAAGGCGTGGCCGAGGTTACCAATGAAAGTATGAATCATAATGTATGTACCTGGATGCGCAGGATTTAATTAGAGAACAGGATTCTGGCGCAAAGAGTTGCCAGCCTTTTTAAAATCAAAAGATTATGTATTGGGCAACCTTATTTCCAAATCTTTACAAATTTTCCGGGCCAGGAAATCATTGATTTCCCGATGCCTGGGCACCGCAGTAACTTTATTATTCACGGCATTATAATAAATGCTATGATTACTTCCTTCTCTAAGGAGCAAAACACCTTCTTTCTCAAGGTGATTGATCAAATCCCGTCTTTTCATCAGGCGGTTACCCGGATCGATTCTTTAATGACCGATTTATCAGCCGTTTCCTTTTCCATGAGTGTTCTCCGGGCGTCAAGTACCAACTCCAGTGCTTCCAAAAGATTGGCTTTCACCTCCTCCAACGTTTCTCCCTGGGTGTTCACACCACTTATCTCTTCTACGTATCCAATGTACCCCTCGGGTACCTTTTCGAATACGGCCGTTAACTTAATAGAGGCTTCCATAATTACAACTTGGCTTGCTGCGGCTTTTCACCCGTTTTGATCTGGTTATCCTGGTACTTGGAGGGGCACTTCATAAGAATGGTGCGGGCCTTGAAATTGCCCTCCTGGATATTGCCCACGACCACCACCTGCTCGGAGGTTTCAAAATCCTGGGGTTTGCCCTTGTAGTACACTACCTTGCGTTCTTCGTTGTTGTTGTCAATCAGCACGAAGGAGAAATAGTTGGGATCAAGCTGGGGCTGGTACTCCATGCCCACAATCTGGCCCGAACCGTCCTTTTTGAGCTTGCCCACCACGTGGACCTCGGCTTCTTTACCCGCCACGGCCATCTGGTTGGCCTCCTGGAAGGAAACGTACGAACTGGCATCACCCGCCGTGGACAAGATGACCCCAATGGCTACGGCAATGATGGCGATCAGGAAAATATGACTTTTTTTCATAGATAAACAGTCGGTAAACCTTTTACAAAGTTAAGCAAATATTACCTTGACGGGATGACGTAAATTCCCGGCCGGCATGAGAAAAGCCGCTCCGGGGGTTATTTGTCGCCGGCGTCCTTTTCGAGCCGGGTAATTTTCCGGTCGAGGCGGATCACGTAGAACAGCACGCCGGCCAGCATGGCACCCACTACGGCCACCACGACGTAAATCTTGCCGTCGGCCCGCAGGGCGTCGGCCATCTCCACCTCCTGCGCAAATAGGTTTGCCGAAGCCAGCAGGGCAATCAGCAGGGAAAGCATTTTTTTCATTGTAAGCAGCAATTACGCGTTCTGTAAATCTTTCAAACAGCCAGGCAACATTCTCTCGTCTAAAATCTCGTGTCTTGTGTCTCCCGTCTCTACGAAGCTACGGCTTCGGACTTTTCTTCGGCGACCCGCTGGAGTCTGCGGAGCCGCACGTGCAGCTGCGTAAGCCACAGGCCGAGCAGCGTCCAGCCGATCACGGCCGGGTAGAACACCGGGCGCATGAATTTGGCCTGGTCGTACACGTTGAAGCCGGGGTTGCCGCCGTTGCCGGGGTGCAGCGAATCCGTCAGGCGGGGCAGGATAAACAGCAGCGGCACCAGCGTGGAAAAGGCGAAAATGTTGTAAATGGCCGAAATCCGGGCCCGTTGCCCTTCGTCCTCCAGTGAGTTGCGCAGCACCAGGTAAGCGCAGTAGATGAGCATGGCAATGGCCGCCCCGTTGAGCTTGGGATCATTTACCCACCAGGCGCCCCACGTAAAGCGGGCCCAGATCATGCCCGTCACCAGGCCCAGGGCGCCGAACAAAATGCCCGTGTGGGCGGATTGCACGGCAATGTCGTCGTGGGCGGGCCGCGGGTCGCGTAAATACCGGATTGAATACACCACCGAAAGGGCCAGGATGATCATCATCCCGAACCACATCGGCACGTGGAAGTACAGGTTACGGATTCCTTCGTTGAGAATGGGGAGGCGGGGTACGGGTCCCAGGAAGCCCATAATGACGGTATAAAACAGCAGGGCGATGCACAGGATTTTCCACCAGGATGCTTTCATTGTGATGCGTATTATAGAAAAAGAACCTTACTTACCGAACACAAATCACCTGCTTAAAGTTAACCCGCCCCCGCCGATTACCGAATTTTTTTATACGGATGGCTAAAATTTCAGCTTCGCCACAGGTACGGGAACAGGATGTAGGAGACGGCCAGCACAATGGCGTTGATTGCCAGCAGCGTAATGATCTCGTCGCTGCTCACGCCCCGGTCGAGGCCGTCCATCGCGTTCTTTGACACCCGGATCAGCAGCACCAGCATCGGGATGATGACCGGGAAGCTGAGCACGGCCATAAGTACGCTGTTGTTGCCGGCTTTGGTGGCAATGCCCGAGCACCATGGTAAGGGTGCTCGAAAACCCCACCGCGCCCAGGAGCACGTTGCCCACGAACAACGGGTTGTCTTCCACCGGGTTGCCCAGCACCACCGAGTAGATCACGTAGCCGACCCCCGCCAGCAGCAGCAGCAACAGACTGTTGTACACGATTTTGGAAAGAATGATTCCCTGCGGGCTGGCCAGCGTGTAGTAGTACAGGAGCCGGCCGGCCCGTTCCTGGCCGAAGCTCTTGGCTACCGCGTTGACGGCCGTAAACAGCAGGATGATCCAGAACAGGGTGTTCCAGGTGGGCGGGTTGAGGGCGGCGCTGTTCTGGCCCAGGCCGAAGTAACAGACCATCACCGTGCTCACGATGTACAACAGCATGCCGTTGAGGGCGTACCGCTGCCGCCATTCGAGCACAATTTCCTTCCGGATCAGGACGCCGATTTCTTGGAGTAGCTGCATAGAGTCGAGGCGCAAGTTAGGGGGAAGAAGCGAGAATTGAGGAGCGAGAAGCGAGGAGTGAGAAGCGAGAAGTGGGATACGGACTTTACCGGTTGGCCAGGCAAGTACATGCACAGTCTTCTCGCTTCTCACTCCTCGCTTCTCACTTCTTTTTTCCCTTTCCCCGAAAATATTGTATTTTAAAAGGCTTAAACGCTTTTCCCATGCAAAGCCTTACTACCGAAGACCTTTCTACCCGCCAGGGACTCATCAGCGACCTGTTTGCCGTTCCGCAGGAGTCGGCCGAGTGGGACCCCTACCGGCTCTCCGACGACCAGGTGGCCCACTTCCACGCGTTTGGGTACGTGGCCGGCGTCAAGACGCTGGAGCCGCACCAGGTGGACCGCCTGAAAGCGGAACTGGGCCCCATCACCGACCCGGCCCACCCGGGCAACGGCCTGTTCCACGAATTTCATTCCAACGAGTCGGCCGACCCCAACACGGTGTTGTTTCACGCCCTCGGGGCCTGGCGCATTACGCCCGGCTTCCACGACGTGCTGTGGAACCCGGCCTTCGTGATGGCGGCCAGCCAGTTGCTGGGCGGCCCGGTACGGTTCTGGCACGACCAACTGTTTTGCAAACCGGCCCGGCACGGCGGCGTGGTGGCCTGGCACCAGGATTACTCGTACTGGACCCGCACCAAACCCATGGCCCACCTCACCTGCTGGACCGGCCTCGACGACGCCGACACGCAGAACGGCTGCATGTACTACGTGCCCGGTTCGCACCACTGGGGCCTGCTCGACAAGCCCGCACTGGCCGGCGACATGGACGGCATCATGGGCTACCTTTCCGAAGACCAGAAGCGGGAATTCAAGCCCGTACCCATCGAACTGAAGGCAGGTTACTCGGCTTTCCACCACCCGCTGCTGCTGCACGGCTCCTACGCCAACCGCACTGACCGTTCCCGCCGGGCGTTCGTGCTCAACGTGTTCAGGGACGGCGTGCAGTCCGACACCGACGAGCCGCTGCTGGCCGGCGTACCCGCGGTCCCGAAGGGGCAACCGATGGGCGGCCGGTTTTTCCCGCTGCTGTTCGAAGCCTGAACGAACTTTTGATTGTGCTGATCCGGCGGCCCGCTGCGGACCACGGGCCCGGTACGGCCCGGCCGCACTGAGCCGTAAGCATGATAGAACAGGACACTTTAAAGCCTCCTCCCGGCTTATTTACTGAACATTGGCCCATTACGGTCATTCGGATGCCAACCATTCTATCATTCAACCCTTCTGTTATTCTGTAAAACATGGGAGCATTTTTGGGCGTATTCCTGCACGCTTTGGGAGGCTTTGCCTCGGGCAGCTTTTACATTCCCTACAAGCAGGTCCGCAACTGGGCCTGGGAAAGCTACTGGCTGGTCGGCGGGTTCTTCTCGTGGATCATCGTCCCCTGGCTGGTGGCCTGGCTCACCGTGCCCGGGCTGATGGACATTCTGACCAACGCGCCGCAAGAAAGCCTGCTCTGGAGCTACATCATGGGCATTTTGTGGGGCATCGGCGGGCTCACCTTCGGCTTGTCGATGCGTTACCTGGGGATTTCGCTGGGCATGGCCATTGCCCTGGGCTACTGCGCCGCGTTCGGCACGGTGATTCCGCCCGTGTGGGAAGGTAAAATCCGCGAACTGCTGTCGGAGTATTCCGGCGTGATCATCCTGAGTGGGGTGGCCGTGTGCCTGCTGGGCATTGCCGTGTGCGGCTGGGCCGGCATCCGGAAGGAGAAAGAGCTTTCCGACGAAGACAAAAAGGCGACCATCCAGGAGTTCAGCTTCACCAAGGGCCTTGCCGTAGCCACTTTTTCGGGCATCCTCAGCGCCTGCATGGCCTTTGGGCTGGCGGCCGGCAAGCCCATTGCCGAACTGGCCGTGGCGCAGGGCGTGGCCCCGCTGTGGCAGCAAGGCCCGGTGCTGATCGTGATCCTGGCGGGCGGCTTTACCACCAACTTCATCTGGTGCGTGCTGCTCAACTTAAAAAACCGCACCGGCAGCAACTACGTCAACACGCGGGAGCCCCATTTCTGGCGCAACTACCTGTTTTCGGCCCTTGCCGGCACCACCTGGTACCTGCAATTCATGTTCTACGGCATGGGCACCAGCTTTATGGGCGCCTATGATTTTTCGAGCTGGACGTTGCACATGGCCTTCATCATCATCTTCAGCACCATCTGGGGGCTGTACTTCCACGAATGGAAAGGTTCGAGCCGCCCCACCCGGTCGCTGGTCACGATGGGCATTGCCGTCGTAATCGCCTCCACGCTGCTCGTCGGCTACGGCAACTACCTGGCCGGGTTGGGGAAGTAGAGAAGTGCATGAGTTTAAAGTTTATGAGTTCATGAGTCAGCACGTGACGCCGGTTAAACGCGTACTGACTCATGAACTCATAAACTCATACACTCTTCCCCTACTTCCCGTACCTTTACGGCATGAATTACCTGTCGGCAGAAAACATTTCGAAGGCGTTCAGTGACCGCTGGCTGTTCCGGAATGTGACCTTTGGCATTGGCAAAGGCGAAAAAGTAGCGTTGGTCGGCGCCAACGGTTCGGGCAAAAGTACCTTGCTTAACGTGCTGGCTTCGGCCCTGCCCCCCGATGAAGGGCGGGTGAGCCTGCGCAAGGAAATCAGCATCGGCTTTCTGAGCCAAAGCCCCGTTTTTGACGAAGAAAAGACCATCCTCGATACCCTCTTCTCCTCCGGCCACCCGGCCTTGAAGGCCATCCGGAGCTACGAAGCGGCCCTGGCCCACCCCGAAAATACGGTGGCACTGGAACGGGCCATCAGCGAAATGGACGCCACCAAAGCCTGGGACTACGAAACCCAGGTGAAGCAGATTCTGGGCAAACTGGGCATCGAGGACCTGGAGCGGCGCGTGAAAATGCTCTCCGGCGGGCAGCGCAAACGGGTGGCCCTGGCGCGGGTGCTGATCGAAGAGCCCGACCTGCTGCATCCTCGACGAACCCACCAACCACCTCGACCTCGACGCCATTGAGTGGCTCGAAGGCCGACTGGCCGCCAGCACCCAAACCTTCATCCTCGTCACCCACGACCGGTACTTCCTTGACCGCGTCACCACCGACATTGTGGAACTGAGCGCCGCCGGCTTGCAGCGGTACAAGGGCAACTACAGCTATTTTCTCGAGAAAAAGGCCGAACTGACCGCCAGCCAGGCCGCCGAAACCGAAAAGGCCCGCAACCTGCTGCGCAAGGAACTCGACTGGATGCGCCGCCAGCCCAAGGCCCGCGGCACCAAGGCCAAGTACCGGGTCGATGCCTTTTACGATCTGCAAGACAAAGCAAAAGGGCCGGGAGGCGACAACAAGCTGGAACTGAGCGTAAAAACCACCCGACTCAGGGCAGCAAAATCCTCGAACCGGACGGCATCAGCAAGTACTTCGGCGAGCAACCCGATCGTGAAGGACTTCTCCTACATCTTCATGCAGCGGGACCGGCTGGGCATTGCCGGCAAGAACGGGGCGGGCAAGTCCACGCTTCCTCAACATGCTCACCGGCAAGCTGCCAGCCCGACGCCGGCACGATCGACATGGGCGATACCATTACCTTCGGCTACTACACCCAGGACCGAACTGGTCTTCCAGGACACGGCAACGCGTGATCGACATCGTGAAGGAGATTGCCGAAGTGGTGCACATGGCCAACGGACAACCGTAACCGCCTCGCAGTTCCTGCAACTGTTCCTGTTCCCGCCGCCCGTGCAGTACAGTCCCGTGAGCAAACTGAGCGGCGGCGAAAAGCGGCGGTTGCAACTGCTCGAGTCCTCATTAAAAACCCCAACTTCCTCATCCTCGACGAACCGACCAACGACCTCGACCTGGATACGCTCAACGTGCTGGAAGACTTCCTGCTAAACTTCCCCGGCTGTCTGCATCATCGTGTCGCACGACCGGTACTTCATGGACCGGCTGGTGGAGCACCTGTTCGTGTTTGAGGGCGAAGGGCGGATCAAGGATTTTCCCGGCAACTACACCGACTACCGCGAAGAACTGGCCGAGGAAGAGGCCCGGCGGAAGGAGCAGGCCGCCAAAGTAGCCGCCCCGGTGGCAAAGGCGGCGCCGGCGTCGGCCGAGCGAAAGAAGCTGTCGTTCAAGGAAAAACAGGAGTACGAACGCCTGGAGGCCGAGATTGACGGGCTCGAAACCCGCAAAAAAGAACTGGTGGGCAAGCTCAACGCCGGTTCGGCCAAACACGAAGAACTCACCCAGTGGGCCCGCGAAATTGAGCAGATTGAAGCCGACATCGACAAAAAGTCGGACCGCTGGCTGGAACTAGGGGAGTATTTGTAGGAATTACAGTAAGCATTCTAAAAAAGGCATCAACCCAACCTTTCTCCCCAAGTCTTGCCGCCAA
Organism: uncultured Sphingobacteriales bacterium; assembly: GCA_963844325.1. Taxonomy (GTDB): domain Bacteria; phylum Bacteroidota; class Bacteroidia; order Cytophagales; family 172606-1; genus CADCTQ01. Next base: position 7,217,880 of record CAWJNV010000002.1, on the reverse strand, counting down.
ACGCCGTGCTTGTCATTCTGAACGCAGTGAAGAATGACAAGCACGGCGTTTGGCGCGGAAACCCGGAAGGAACTGGTGAAAAGAATGGATTACCAAAGCCTCTCCTTTTTGATTTAATAAGACCCCGGAGGCAACCCGTTCAAAATCCAAACCTATTTTTTTAGAACGGCCAGCGTCTTTTCTTGCCGTTGTTCTTGTCATTGCCCTTCTCTTTTTCCCTGTCTTTCTGCCTGTTGGTTTTCTCCCGGGTCCGCTGTTTTTTGCGTTTTGCCTTTTCCTTGGCTTTTTTCTTTTTCGTTTTTTCTTTGGCCTGGTCGCCCTTGTCGTTGTCCTTTTTCTTTTTGTCCCAGTCAAAATCGTTGCTCACCGGAAAGTAGTACCGGAGCGAAATGTACAGCGGGTTTACCTTCGTGAGCCCCTGGCCTTCGGTCTTGTTGCCGGCCAGGTAGTTGTAGCCGGTGCTCAGGTGAAACCCGAGCAGCCGGAAACCCACCACCGGGCCGCCGCCGTAACGGGCATGCGTAAAATCGGTGTAATACGCCGCGTTGAGGCCGTACGTAAGGTTGATGCGGCCCTGCTTGAACCAGAATGTGGCGTTGTAGCCCAGCACGTTGTGCCCGAAGTTGTAGGCGGCGTTGGCCGACAGGGCGTAAATGCGCGGGTTGGTCAGGCTGATGGTGCGCCAGTGGTGTTCGGCCCCGAATTCGAAAAACATGTACCGGCCCCGCTGTACGCCCAGGATGGCCCCGAAGTTGCGCTGCCGGAGCTTGGCCAGCGACCCCGGCGGTGCGTGCGGTTCCCAGAAGGACCCGGTAGGCGGCAGGTACTGCGCCCGGGTAGGGAGCAGGCCGGCCAGAACGAAAAATGCAAAGAGAATTGCCTTGGTCTTCATGCGTGCGTTGCGGGGGTGGCGGTTGCTGCTACAACGGCGGGCCGCCGGATTCATTGTGAAAAAAAGAAAGGCTTGCCGGTGAGCAAACCCTTCTTTTGGTGTAACAAATTACTGACGTTTTACTACTTCTTTTCCTTCTGGCCAATCAGGTTGAGGGCGGAGCCGGCCTTGAACCACTCAATCTGGCCCTCATTGTAGGTGTGGTTCACCGGGATCATGTCCTTGGAGCCGTCCTTGTGGTTGAGCACGACGGTGAGTTGCACCCCGGGCGCAAACGTGACCAGCCCCAGGATGTCGATGGTGTCGTCCTCCAGGATTTTGTCGTAATCGGCCGGGTTGGCGAAGGTCAGCGCCAGCATGCCCTGCTTTTTCAGGTTCGTCTCGTGGATGCGGGCGAACGACTTCACCAGGATGGCCCGGACGCCGAGGTGGCGGGGTTCCATGGCGGCGTGTTCGCGGGAAGAACCTTCGCCGTAGTTTTCGTCACCCACCACCACCGCGCCCTGTTTGAGCAGTTTGTAAGACCGCTGCACCTTGGGCACCTCGTCGTAGTCGCCGGTCAACTGGTTTTTCACGTAGTTGGCCTTGTCATTGAAGGCGTTGATGGCCCCGATGAGCATGTTGTTGGAGATGTTGTCGAGGTGGCCGCGGTACTTGAGCCACGGACCGGCCATGGAGATGTGGTCGGTGGTACACTTGCCTTTGGCCTTGATGAGCAGGCGCAGGCCGGTCAGGTCAGTGCCTTCCCAGGACGGGAACGGTTCGAGCAGTTGCAGGCGGTCGGAGAGCGGGTCCACGAGTACGGATACTTTGGTGCCGTCCGTGGCCGGGGCTACGTAGCCGGCGTCTTCCACGGCAAAGCCGTTGACCGGCAGTTCGATGCCTTTCGGCTCGTCGAGCTTCACGGCCTGGCCGTTCTCGTTCATCAGCGTGTCGGTGAGCGGATTAAAAGTTAAGTCGCCGGCAATGGCAAACGCCGTCACGATTTCGGGGGAAGCCACGAAAGAGTGCGTGTTGGGGTTGCCGTCGTTCCGCTTGGCGAAGTTCCGGTTGAAGGACGTGATGATCGAGTTCTTACGGTTCGGGTCATCCGAATGGCGGGCCCACTGGCCGATGCACGGACCGCAGGCGTTGGCCAGCACCACGCCGCCCATCTCGTCGAAGGTTTTGAGCAAACCGTCCCGTTCGGTGGTGTACCGCACGAGTTCGGAGCCGGGCGTAATGGTGAATTCGGAGCGTACCTTCAGGTTTTTGGTCACTGCCTGGCCGGCCACGGAAGCCGCCCGGGTAATGTCTTCGTAGGAAGAGTTGGTGCAGGAGCCGATCAGGCCCACTTCCAGCTTTTCGGGCCAGCCGTGTTCTTTCACCGCCTGCGCGAATTTGGAGATCGGCCAGGCCGCATCCGGGGTGAAGGGACCGTTTACGTGCGGCTCCAGTTCGGAAAGGTTGATTTCGATCACCTGGTCGTAGTACTGCTCCGGGTTGGCGAATACCTCGTCGTCGGCCCGCAGGTGCTGGCGCACCTGGTCGGCCAGGGCGGCAATGTCGGCGCGTTCCGTGCCTTCGAGGTACGCCTTCATCTTGTCGTCGTAGGCGAATACCGACGTGGTAGCCCCGATTTCGGCGCCCATGTTGCAGATGGTGGCTTTGCCCGTGCAGGAGAGGCTTTCGGCACCGTCCCCGAAGTATTCCACGATGTAGCCGGTGCCGCCCTTTACGGTGAGGATGCCGCCTACTTTGAGGATCACGTCTTTGGCGGCCGTCCAGCCGCTCAGTTTGCCCGTCAGCTTAATGCCGATCAGTTTCGGGAATTTAAGTTCCCAGGCCATGCCGGCCATTACGTCCACGGCGTCGGCGCCGCCCACCCCAATGGCAATCATGCCGAGGCCGCCGGCATTGGGCGTGTGCGAGTCAGTACCGATCATCATGCCGCCCGGGAAGGCGTAATTTTCCAGTACCACCTGGTGGATGATGCCAGCCCCGGGTTTCCAGAAGCCGATTCCGTACTTGTTGGACACGGAAGCGAGAAAATCATACACTTCTTTGTTCTGCGTCAAAGCCGTATTCAAATCCTGCTCGGCGCCAATCTTCGCCTGAATGAGGTGGTCGCAGTGTACCGTGGACGGAACGGCTACCTGCGGTTTGCCCGCGGACATAAATTGCAGGAGGGCCATCTGGGCGGTAGCGTCCTGCATGGCTACCCGGTCGGGGGCGAAATCCACGTACGTCTTGCCCCTTTGGAAGGCCTGGGTGGGCGTTCCGGCGTAGAGGTGGGAGTATAATATCTTTTCGGAGAGCGTGAGCGGTTTGCCAACTGCCTGGCGGGCAGCGGCCACCCTTTCGCCCAAACGGGCGTACACTGCCCGGATCATTTCAATATCAAAAGCCATATCCGTTGTATTTAGCTGATTTATAAGAGTAAAAAAGCGTGACGGGCAAAATTATCAAAATATGCCCGAAGTAAAAACGCACGGACCATCCCGCAAAATTCCCCGGCCGGCAAAACGCCTCTATTCGTGAGTCCCCGCGAAGGTAAGTCCTTTTTGCAATCTCCGGCGTAAGGAGCGCACCCAGCGCTGCCCCGTTCTGCCAGCGCCTACCCCGCCAAATAGCCTTTTTTGGGCATTCCCTACACGGGTGCGCAAAGCCGCTACTTGCAGCAGGCGCACCGGAAACGGGTAGAGTAAATTTAAAAAAAGGAAAAAAGGCAATGGAACATCCTGTTGCGGACATGAATCGGGTAAAACGGCTGGTTTTTGCGACGCGCCGGGAAAAAAGGCGCGCCACGGGTGGCCGGGTTTTCGGCCTCCGGGCCGTCGCTCCCGGACGTTGTACGCGGGCCGTTTCCGGGTGTATTCGTACCAGAAGCCCATTTGAACCCCCAAAAAAAGAAATATCGACCAATTAGACCGGAAATATTACCAATGTAACGGCTGCCGCATCCGGCGCAGCCCGCGAGAACCTAACCGAGCCATAAATCCTATGTACACCTTTCTCCGAATCCTCACCCTCTTCCTGACCGGCATCGCCGGGCTGGCGGCCACGGGCAGCTACGCCCAACCCACCGTGAAGCCCCTCGTTACGCACGCCAGCTGCAACGGGGGCAGCGACGGCAAAATCCAGTTGCAGGTGACGGGCACGCCCCCCTTTCGCTACCAGTGGAGTACCGGGGCCACCACGCCCGAAGTGGGGGAGTTGAACGTGGGAACCTACACGGCAAAAGTGACCGACGCCCGCGGCCGCCTGGCTTCGGTAACGGTGCAGATAGAGGCCGGCCGCAACCTTACCCTGGCCGTCGAGAAGGGCGACAACCGCCTCCGGGCCGTGGCCGCCGGCGGACAAGCTCCGTACGCCTTCGTCCTCAACAACCTCACCAACCCGCAGCGCATCACCACCACCCGCAACGGGGAAGGTGCTTTCTCCAACCTCGCCCCCGGCCGGTACGCCCTCGTGGTCACCGACGCGAACGGATGTTCAAAAATACAAGGGGTCACTATCGGTCAATAACCTACGACGCAATCACCTATGAAATACATTTTACCATTCAATAGATTCGTTGCCGTTTGGCTCGGGCTGCTCCTGTCGGTGCAGGTGCTGGCCCAATGCCCCAATACGTACACGGCTTCTTTCACGAATGCTTCCTGTAAGGGTGTAAAGGACGGAACCATTACCGTGGTGGTGGCCGACGGCGCTACCCCGTTCTATTTTCTGGCCTGGATATTCAAGGGCGGCGTGCTTACGCCCGTAATGAGCGCCAAGCAGAAGATCGAGCCCGATGGCCGTACCGTAGTCTTCAGCGAGTTGGGCGGCCTGCCGCCGGGAAGTAGCTACATGATCTCCATCAGCCAGGAGGAATGCGAAGAGTCGTTTACGTTCCCCATCAACCTGCGGGAGCCGAGTGAACTGACGTTGACCGTGGCCGCAAAAACGGACGTGACGGGCTGCTACGGGGACCAAACCGGCAGCTTCACCGTCGCTTCGGGCGGCGGCAATGGGGGCAGTGCGGCACACCTGTATTCCTTTGAAAACGGGCTGTACGAAGCCACCAAAACGTTCAGCAACCTCGCTGCCGGCACCTACAACGTGAAAGTGAAAGACCCCAAGGGCTGTATCACCGAAACGAACGTTACCATTGCCCAGCCGACCCAGTTGACGCTCAGCCTCGCCGCCCAGACCAACCCCCTCTGCGCGGGCAGCGCCACGGGCAGCATCTCCGTTACGGCCGCGGGCGGTACGCCGGGCTACCAGTACACCCTCAACGGCGGGGCCCCGACGGCCACTGCCGCCTTCAGCAACTTGCCGGCCGGCGCCTACACCATCGAAGTAATTGATTCTAAAGGTTGTAAAGCGACCCTGCCGTCCGTTACGCTGGCCAACCCTCCCGTACTGACTGCGGCCGTCAACACCAAAACCGATGCCAGTTGCAACGGGGTGACTGACGGTTCGGCCACCGTAGACGTTTCGGGCGGAACCGCTCCGTACACCTTTAGCTGGAATACGACGCCGGCGCAAAACACGGCAACGGCCACCAACCTGGGGGCCGGCACGTACACCATCACCGTCACCGACGCCAATGCCTGTACCCGCACGGCCAACGTAACCATCGGGCAGCCGGCCTCCGTGGCTCCGCCTGCCGTCACCAATGCCGCCATCTGCGTGGGCATTCCGGTCCCGAGTTTGTCCGCTACCGGCACCGGCATCAAGTGGTACAACGAAAACGGGGACGAAATTGCTACCGGCAGTGCATTCAAGCCGGCGGTGGACCAGGTAGACAATAAGGTGGCCGGCACGTATACTTTCTACGCCACCCAGACCGTGGGAAGCTGCGAAAGCCCCAAGACGGCCGTTACCCTCACCGTACACGCATTTCCTAATCCTCCCGTCGTCAGCAGCCCGGCTCCGATCTGTGCCGGCCAGGACATTCCTACCCTCTCAGCCACGGGTACGGGTACCATCCGGTGGCAGGATAACGCGGCCACCGTGCTGGGCACGGGCAGCACATTCACGCCCAACATCGACAAATCCGTAGCCGGTACCTACACGTTCTACGTGACCCAAACCCAGAACGACTGCGAAAGCAGTTCTACGGAAGTTACGATAACCATCCATCCGGCTCCGGCAAAACCGGCCATCACCGGCACGCTTTCTTTCTGCCAGGGCGGCCAAACCGAGCTTACCTCCAGCGCCGCGTCCGACAACCAGTGGCTCTTGAACGGCAACCCGATTCCCGGGGCGACGGACCAGACCCTCACCGTGAACGCAGCTGGTACGTATTCCGTACGGATCACCAACGCCGATGGGTGCACGGCGACCGCCGACCCCGTAACCGTTTCGCAAACGGCGACGCCGGCGGCCCCGGGAGTGGCGGATGTGGTATACTGCCAGGAGGCAACGGCAACCGACCTTACGGCCAGTGGCAGTGACCTGCTGTGGTACGCCACGGCCAGCGGGGGCACCGGCTCTGCTACGGCTCCTGAGGTGATTACCGGCAGCGCCGGCGTGTTTGCGTACTTTGTCTCCCAGACGGTCAACGGCTGCGAAAGCCCAAGGGCCAAGCTCACCCTTACCATTCACCCCAAACCGGCCCTGCCCACCATCAGCGGCAGCAGCGCCTTCTGTGCCGGTGGCAACACGGTACTTACTTCCAGTGCCGCCAGCGGCAACCAGTGGTACCGCGACGGGGTGCTCCTCAGCGGGGCCACCAGCCAGACGCTTGCCGTTACCCAGGCGGGTACTTACTCGGTAACGGTGAGCAACGCCAACAACTGCTCGTCTTCCTCGACTGGTTTTGCCGTCAGCCAGACTACAGTAGCCGCGCCGGTGATCAGTGGTACGCTCTCCTTCTGTGAGGGGGGAACGACTACGCTTACTTCCAGTGCCAGCAGTGGCAACCAGTGGCTGCGCAACGGCAGCCCCCTTGCCGCAGAGACGGCTCAGACCCTTACCGTCAGCCAAGCCGGTGACTACACGGTTAGCCTTACCCAGAACGGCTGCTCAGCTACTTCGGCCGTTGCCCGGGTAAGCATAACGCCGGTGCCGGCTGCTCCTACTGCCGCCAGCAACGGACCCGTCTGTGCCGGGGGAACCATCACCCTGACGGCAGGGACGGTAGCCGGTGCTGCCTACGCCTGGACCGGTCCCAATGGTTTCACCTCCAGCCAGCAAAACCCGACCCTTTCCAACGCGACTGCGGCGGCGGGTGGTACCTACTCGGTGACCATGACGGTGAATGGTTGCACCAGCCCGACCGCTACGGTTGCCGTGCAGGTTGATCCGCAGGTGGCCACGCCTACCATCAACGGCAATAATGCATTCTGCCAGGGTAGCAACACGGTACTGACTTCGAGTGCCGCTACCGGCAACCAGTGGTTCAAGGACGGCGTTGCCATTGCCGGCGCTACGGCCCCGACGCTGACTGTATCTGCCGCCGGGGCCTACTCGGTGACCATTGCTTCGGGCGCCTGTTCCGCCAGTGCCGCCGTGTTCAACGTGAGCCAGACCAACGTAACGACTCCCGTCATCAGCGGCACCCTGAGCTTCTGCCAGGGCGGCAGCACGGTACTTACGGCCAGCACCTCGGCCGGCAACCAGTGGACCAAAGACGGCGTTGCCATCGGCGGTGCCACGGGGCAAACCCTCACCGTAACGGCTCCCGGTGATTATGCCGTAACCGCTACTTCCGGCGGCTGCCCGGCAACCTCTTCCATTGCAAGGGTCACCGCAACGCCGGTACCGGCCGCTCCCATTACCGGCAGCAACGGTCCGGTTTGCGCCGGCGCCACGCTTACTTTAAACGCCTCCGCCGTAACGGGCGGAACGTATAGCTGGACGGGGCCCAACGGCTTTACGTCGGCCGTCCAAAACCCAAGTATCAGCAGTGCCACGGCCGCGGCGGGTGGTACCTACTCGGTGACCGTGACGGTAAATGGTTGCACCAGCCCCGCCGCCACGGTGAACGTAACAGTCAACCCCGTTCCGGCAGTACCGACCATCAGCGGCAACAATACCTTCTGCCCGGGCACCACTACCGTATTGACTTCCAGCGCCACTTCGGGCAACCAGTGGTTGAAGGACGGCGTAGCCATCAGCGGGGAAACGGGGCAAACCTTGACGGTATCCACCGGTGGAAATTACACCGTGCGGGTAACGGCGGCGGACGGTTGCCCGGCATCCTCCACGGCCTTCACCGTTACCCCGACGAATCTTGCCGTACCCACGATCAGCGGCAATAACACCTACTGTGCCGGTGCCAACACCGTGCTCACTTCCAGCGCAACGGGTGGCAACCAGTGGTACCGCAACGGCACGCCGGTGGGCGGGGCCACGGGGCAAACCTTTGCCGCCGCTACGCCCGGCGACTACTCGGTGGTCGTAACGGTTGGCGGCTGTACGGCCACGTCGGCGGTGATTTCCATAACCGAAACGCCGGTACCGGCCGCTCCCGTGGCCTCCAGCAACGGCCCGGTTTGCGCCGGCAGTACGTTGCAATTGACCGCTTCGGCCGTTGCCGGCGCCAGCTACAACTGGACCGGCCCGAACGGCTTCACGGCCAGCGGCCAGAACGTTTCGATTCCGAATGCGACTGTCAGCCACGCCGGACAGTATACGGTTACAGCCACGGTAAACGGTTGTTCCAGCGGCGCTGCGGTGAACGTAACCGTAAACCCGCTGCCCGCCAAGCCCGCCATCAGCGGCCAGGGCACGATCTGCACCGGAAGCAGCACCGTATTGACTTCCAGCGCCGCTTCGGGCAACCAGTGGTACAAGGACGGGATGTTGATTGCCGGAGCCACCGGGCAAACCTTGTTCGTGAACACGGCCGGTGCGTACACCGTGACCGTCAGCAGTGCGGGCGGCTGTTCGGCCACTGCCGACACCTTTGCCGTTACGCAGGGCACCACCTTTGCCGTGAACGTCACGGGCACCAACCCCAACGGCTGCACGGCCTCCAACGGTACGCTTACCGCCACGGCTTCGCCGGCCGGCAGCTACGCCTACAGCCTGAACGGCACCGATTTCTCCAACACCACGGGCGTATTCAACGGCCTCGGGGCGGGCAACTACACGGTATACGTCCGCAGCAGTGCCGGTTGCGTCGTGCAGGGGTCGCACCAGTTGACCAACGGCACTTTTACCGCGTCGGCATCCGCAACGGGCGAAACGGCCTGTGATGCAAACGACGGTACCCTCACCCTCACGCCGGCCGGCGGATCGGGGTCGTATACCTACGCTTTCCGGAAGGGCAGCACGGGGGGATACACCAGCATGGGCAGCGTAAATACGCTCAACGGCCTGGAACCCGGCATTTACTTCCTCCGGGTGAGCGACGCGGGAACCAACTGTAACTTCGAGACCACCGCTACGGTAACCGAGTTTGACTGCAATGCGCCGGTTTGTACGCTTACTGCCACCCATACGGCTACCAACCCGACGTGCAGCAACCCCAACGGCACCATCGTCCTGATGCCCAGCGGAGGAACCGCACCCTATACGTACGCCCTGGATGGCGTTACTTTCGTCAGCAGCAACGTGCTGCCGGCTCTTGCAAATACCTACAGCCAGGTAACCGTGCGGGACGCCGCCAACTGCGTGTACATTCTGCCCGCCATTACGCTGAGTGCCCCGGTTCAGCCGGTCGCCCCCGTTGCCAACAACCCGGCTCCCGTCTGCGTGGGCAGCAATGCTCCGCTGCTGACGGCCACCGGCTCCGGGCTGAGGTGGTACAGTGATGCCGCGTTGACCCAGCAGGTGGGTACCGGTAGTCCGTTCGGCCCCTCGGTGAATACGGCGGCAGCCGGCATGACTTCTTACTACGTAACCCAAACGGTGAACGGCTGCCAGAGCCCGGCGGCTACGGTAGCGGTTACCGTAAGCGCTGCGGCCAATTTCAGCCTGTCGAAAACCGACCCGGCCGGCTGCGCCACCCCCGATGGTACGATTACCGTAACCAATGTTACGGGCGGGGCCGGCACGTACGAGTACAGCCTTGACGGCACCAACTACCAGGCAAGTGCTGCCTTCAACGGACGCGGCGCGGGCGACTACACCGTGTACGTAAAAGACGCCAACGGCTGTGTTGCCACCCGATCCATCCAACTGGTGGCGCCCAACGGCTTTACGGCTACCGTTACCCCAACCAACGAAACCGGGTGTGACGTAAGCGACGGAATCATCCGGGTCACCGGTCTGCCGGGGAATGCGGGTGATTATACCTACTATAAAGACGGAAAAACCGAACTCGGACTGGAGAACATACCGGTATTCACCGGCCTGAAACCCGGTACGTATACCATTACCGTAGAAGCACTCGATAACTGTACGTATACCACCACGGTTACCGTGGGCACAGATTGCGTGCAGGGCTGCGTGATTACGGCCGGCGTAGCCGGCAAAACCGACCCTGCCTGCCAGGGCGGGGCGGATGGCAGCCTGAACATTAACGCAACCGGCGGCAGCGGCACGTACGAGTACAGCCTTGACGGCATCAGCTTCCAGGACGCTTCGGCTTTCAACGGATTGAACGCCGGCAACTACACCATTACCGTGCGGGACAAGAACAACTCCTCCTGCCAGTTCGTGCTGAGCGGCATCGCCCTCTCGAACCCCGACGCTTTGACTGCTACCGTCCAGCCGGGTAACCCGACCTGCGCCGGCAACGACGGCAGCCTGACGGTAACGGTAACCGGCGGCTCGGGTACGTACAGCTACTCGGTGCGGGACGGCAGCGGCGTGACGACGACCAGCGGTACCGGCGTATTTGCCAACCTGGTTGCCGGTTCGTACACGGTTACCGTGCAGGACGATAAGGGATGCACCACCACGTTGGCGCCGGTTACCCTCACGGCCGGACCGGGCCTGTCGGCTACTGTAAACGGCACCAATCCCACTGCCTGCGGCGTTGACAACGGCACCATCACGGTAAGCAACGTAACGGGAGGCACGCAGCCCTACAGCTACAGCCTCGACGGCGTAGTGTACCAGGCCGGCAACACGTTCAACGGCCGGCAGGCGGGCAGCTACACCGTGTACGTCCGCGACGCCAAAGGCTGCGTGGTTACCAGAACCCAAACCCTGACTGCGCCGGGCGGCATTACTGCCACTACGGGCTGGACGGATGAAACGGCTTGCAACGCCGCCAACGGTACCATCACTGTAACCGGCGTTACTGGGTCAACAGGGCCCTTCGCGTACTTCCGGGACGGCGTCAGCGATGCTGACGGCGTATTTACGGACCTTGCCCCGGGTACGTATGCCATCCGGGTAGTTGCCCAGAACTGCGAATACACGACCATGGTAACGGTAGGTACGGCTTGTACCAACCCGCCGGTGTGTACCCTTGCAGCCAACAGCAGCAAAACCGATCCGACCTGCGCCAACCCCAACGGTGGTTCAATTACGCTAACCGTTTCGGGCGGTACGGCACCCTACCGGTACGCCGTGAACAGCCCCAATTTCATTCCCGGTACGGGCATAATTAATGACCTGCCCGCCGGTAATTACAACATCACCGTGCAGGACAACGCGGGTTGTACCTTCACCCTGAATACCATTGCCCTCACAGCCCCGGCCGTACCGGTGGCTCCCGCAGTTGCCAGCCCGGCCCCGGTTTGCCCCGGCGATGATTTGCCCACACTGACCGCGACGGGTACCGGCATCCTTTGGTACGATAACACTGATAAAGTGGTAGCCACCGGAGCTTCGTTTAAGCCCGGCAACGAATACGCAACCGCGGGCACGCACACCTTCTACGCCATCCAAACGGTCGACGGCTGCGAGAGTGCCAGAACAACGGTGACGATTATGGTCAAGCCCCAACCGGCGGCCCCGGGCGTGGCGGATGTGGTGTACTGCCAGGAGGCAACGGCAACCGACCTTACGGCCAGTGGCAGTGAGTTGCTGTGGTACGCCACGGCCAGCGGGGGCACCGGCTCTGCTACGGCTCCTGAGGTGATCACCAGCAGCGTGGGCGTGTTCGAGTACTTTGTCTCCCAGACGGTAAACGGCTGCGAAAGCCCAAGGGCCAAGCTCACCCTTACCATTCACCCCAAACCGGCCCTGCCCACCATCAGCGGCAGCAGCGCCTTCTGTGCCGGTGGCAACACGGTACTTACTTCCAGTGCCGCCAGCGGCAACCAGTGGTACCGCGACGGGGTGCTCCTGAGTGGAGCTACCAGCCAGACGCTTGCCGTTACCCAGGCGGGTACTTACTCGGTAACGGTGAGCAACGCCAACAACTGCTCGTCTTCCTCGACTGGTTTTGCCGTCAGCCAGACTACAGTAGCCGCGCCGGTGATCAGCGGTACGCTCTCCTTCTGTGAGGGGGGAACGACTACGCTTACTTCCAGTGCCAGCAGTGGCAACCAGTGGCTGCGCAACGGCAGCCCCCTTGCCGCAGAGACGGCTCAGACCCTTACCGTCAGCCAGGCCGGTGACTACACGCTTACCCTTACCCAGAACGGCTGCTCAGCTACTTCGGCCGTTGCCCGGGTAAGCATAACGCCGGTGCCGGCTGCTCCCACTGCCGCCAGCAACGGACCCGTCTGCGTGGGCAGCCCGATTGAACTGACGGCTTCCCTGGTGAATGGCGCGGCCTATCGCTGGACGGGTCCGGATGGCTTCACCTCGACGCTGCAAAACCCGGTGATCAACGCGGCTACGGCGGCGGCGGGTGGTACCTACTCGGTGACCGTAACAGTGAATGGTTGCACCAGTCCGGCCGCTACGGTCAATGTTGCAATCAACCCGGCCTTCGACTTTACCCTCAGCAGCACCGCCCCCACGGGTTGCGGCGCGCAGGACGGACAGATTATTGTGACGCCTTCCATTGCCGGTACGTATCGCTACCGGGTAGACAATGAGGAGTTCAGCCCTTCGGCTGACGTACTGACCAACCGGCCGGCCGGTACGTATACCGTGTACCTGATGAACGACGCGGGCTGCGTGGTGCAGAAAACGCATCAACTGGTGGGTCCCGGGGGCTTTACCGCCACGGCTGCCCACACCAATGAAATGGCTTGCGGCGCCGAAGATGGTACCATCACCGTAACGGCTGCCCCGGCCGGTACCGGCTACCAGTACGCCCTCCGCCGGCCCGGCCAAACGACGTACGACCCCGAAGGCAACGTGGCTACTTTCAGCAGCCTGGCCCCGGGTACGTACCAGGTGAAAGTAACGGACGGCAACGGCTGCGAATTCGTAGTGTCGGCTACCGTAACCGGCTTTACCTGCCCGCCGGTGTGTAACCTGACGGCCCAGGTGACGGGTACGACCCAGCCCACCTGCGCCAATCCGAACGGCGGGGCCATTGCAGTAACTGTGAACGGGGGTACCGCCCCCTACGAATATTCGGTGAATCCCAATCAACCCTTCGGAAGCATTGCGAACCTGAGCGGCATCCGGGCGGGCAGCTACGTGATCCGGGTGAAAGACGTGGCGGGCTGCCTCCAGACCCTGGCCTCCGTGACGTTGACGGCTCCGAACGGCCCCGTGGCCCCGACGCTTGCAAGCATCAACCCCGTTTGTATCGGGGCACCCATTACCCTGACGGCGAACAGCAGCCAGGCAAACGCGACCTTCCAGTGGACCGGCCCGAACGGCTTTACCGCCACGGGTTCGCAAGTGACCATCCCGAATGCGACGGCGGCCAGCGGCGGCACGTATTCGGCTACCGTAACGGTAAATGGTTGCACCAGCCCGGCCGCCACGGTTTCCGTAACCGTCAAGCCCGCAGTAGCCGCCCCGGCCGTAGCCGACCTGACGTACTGCGCGGGCGTACAAGCCGGTGCACTGACCGCTACGGGTACGGACCTGAAATGGTACGCCGCTGCCACGGGTGGCAATGGATCAGCCGCGGCGCCCATGCCGAACACCACGGCCGCCGGCCAGCAGGAGTACTACGTGAGCCAGACGGTAGACGGCTGCGAAAGCCCCCGGGCCCGCATCCGGGTGACCGTGAAGCCGACCGCCGACCCCTCGTGCGGGTGTAACCTGGTGGCGCAAGCCGTGAACGTAATCCCCGTGAAGTGCGAGGGAGGCAGCGACGGCGAAGTGCAAGTTTTCATCCTGACGGGTGGTTCGGGCTCCTACCAGTACAGCAAAGCCGGCGGAGACTTCCTGGACGACCCGGCGCCGCTGGTGAAAGGGTTGACGGCCGGAACCTACACTTTCACCGTCCGCGACAAGGTGACCGGCTGCTCGGTGCCGGCCCAGGTAAAAGTGACGACGGAAGTAATCGTTGCGGGCTTGATCATTGCCTCGCCGGCCAATACGTGCGGCGGTACGGGCAGCATCGAGTTCCGGGAGGTTTCCGGTACCGGCACGGCTCCTTATAAAGTAAGCATCGACGGCGGCGCCAACTACCAGGAGTGGCCGGCCGGGAAGCTGTTCCCGAACCTGAACCCGGACACCTACCCGGTAGCCATTCAAGACAACAACGGCTGTACGTACCAAACCCCGGTACTCATCACCGGAATGCCCAAGATTTCCATTGCGGCCAGCATCGACAAGCAGCCGGCTACGTGCAGCACTACCGACGGGGAAGTGACGGTAAGCGTAACCGGCGGCACGGGGCCGTTCCAGTACCTGCTCAACGACGAACCGGTAACGCCCGATGCTTCGGGCAAGATCGGCAAGCTGGCGGCCGGCAAGTACACCATCACGGTGCGGGATGCCAACGGGTGCGACGCGACGACCAGCGTGTCCATTGCCGTAGACCCCATCGAGTTTACCGTGGAACGGGAAGAAGCCACCTGCGAAAAGCCGCTGGTGACGGCAAGGGCCGTGGTTGCCCTGCGGCCGGGTGAACAACTGAGTGATTATCTCTTCAGCCTTGATGGAACGACCTTCGTGCCCGGCAACCCCGCGTTTACCAACCTGGCGCCCAATACGTACACGATGTACGTACGCCGCAACGGCCCGGTTTCCTGCCCGGTTTCCAAGCAGTTTACTATCAGCGGGGTGAGGGGCGTTGCCTACCAGGTAAGCCAGGTGAACGTAGGTTGTACGGGTGCCGCCGAGGGCAGCATCACGGTATTTGACATCCAGGGCGGGACGTTCAACAACGCCGGCGCCGAATACGGCATCAGCATCGACGGCGGGGCTACCTTCCAGTATACGGACAAGAAAACGATGACCTTCGAAGCCCTCAAGCCCGGCAGGTACCAGGTGGTGCTGGCTTACGGCACGGGCTGCCGCACGGCCGTGCAGGACGTAGTGATCTCGTCCAGCGGCATTCCGTTCGGCGTAAGAACGACGCCGGCCACGTGCGGTTCGCCCAACGGTTCGGCCGAGGCCCTGGTGAGTGTAACGGGCAAGCGGTACTTCTACAGCATCAACAACACCAACTTCTTCGACGCCCCGCTCTTCACCAACCTGAAGCCCGGTGAATACAAGATGTACATCCGCGAAAACGCCAGCGATCCCTGCGCCAACGTGCTGCCGTTCATCATCGGCGGACCCGACTCGCTGAAAGCCAAGGTCCGGCGCGAAAACTGCAACGACATCGTGCTGTCGCCGATCACCGGGGGCGTGAGGCCGTACCGCATCAGCGTCGACGGGGGCAACACGTTCGTGAGCGGCAACCTGTTCACGAGCAGCTACGTCATCAGCAACCTGCCCGACGGCAACTACGAGGTGGTGGTGATCGACAACCAGGACTGCCGCACTTTCCCGGTCAAGATCCGCATCAGCAACACGCTGTCAGCCAAGCTGAAAACCACGCTGTCGATGCCCGACGAGCCGACGGGTGAAATCCGCATCACCGACATCCGCGGCGACGGCCCCTACGAGGTAAGCCTCAACGGCACGGATTGGGCAATGGTGAAGGACGCGTCCATGCCGTACGACACCACGATCACGCGCCAGCCGGTGGGCGAATACATCGTGTACCTGCGCGACGTCAACGGCTGCGTGAAAGTGTACCCGACGGAGGTGAAAGAGAGTACCTTCCTGATCCCGAACGTGTTTACGCCCAACGGCGACGGGGTGAACGACACCTTCTTCATCCGCAACCTGCCGACCGGCACCATTGTGCGCATCGTGAACCGCTGGGGCAAGGTGGTGTTCGAAAGCAGCAACTACCAGAACGACTGGACCGGCGGCGAATACCCCGACGGCATCTACTACTACACCGTCAACATTGCCGGCAAGGGCACCTACAGCGGTTGGGTGCAGATCTGGCACTAACGGATCAGCCACTGGGCTGCAAGGGCCGGTTTCCGCAAGGGGACCGGCCTTTTTGCGTACTGTGCCGGGTATTAAAAAAACTGGGAATCAGAAGCTTAGATTCTTAAACATCCGCGTGGCCTTGCTTGTTAAACATTGGCTTTGCGTGCGTAGCCCGCGGTCAGCCGGAAGGGACGGGTTGAAAGACCAGGTATTGTTTTCTTACTGTTTTACCCAAAAAACAAGGTGATGGAAAAAGGTTACCTGCTTGTCATTTTGCTGTTGGCCGGCCTGCCGGGCCGGGCGCAGCAACAAAGCTGGCCACTCCATGCCTCGCTGTTCAGCAATGCTACCCTGCTCCCTCCGGGCGTCCTGACCAGGATTTTTGCCGGGCCCCTGCACCCGGGAGTGTCAGTGGGGACCGCCTATACGTACTACCGCAACGGCAGGCACGAATTCCTGCAAACTGTTAAAGCCGGCTATTTTTACCATCGTTACGTCCAGCAGGCCGTTCAATTGTATACCGAGGCGGGATACCGGTTTCATACCCGGTCCGGGCTCGATCTGGGAACACTGATCGGGGGTGGCTACCTGCACGCCATACCGGCGACCCAGACGTTTGAATGGAACGGCCAGTCCGGGTACGCGAGAAAAGTCAACTCCGGCCAGCCGCGAACCATGTTGAGTGCAACCCTGGAATTGGGGTATACCCCGCCGGCGCTGATTGACGCCCCTGTTCGGTTTTTTCTGGGTTACCAGTGCTGGTTCCAGTTTCCCTTCGTGGCGCAGTACCTGCCGGTTTTGCCCCATACGGCCCTGCACGTTGGGGTACAGTTTCCGCTCCGTAAACCCGTCTTACGCAATGGTACCGATTAGAAGCTGCCGGGGAATCCTCGTGTTGCTGGCCGGTTTTTACCTGTTTGCGTCCTGCAAGCCCGATGCCGTTACCCCGGCGGCAGGCTGTGGTAGCGGTGCCGGCAGCAGCAACCACCCCAAAGCGGCGGCTTACCAGGCGGTGCTCGACAAGTACGTCCGCCGGGGGCTACCGGGCATCTCCGTCTCGGTAAAGGATTCGCTGGGGGAGTGGACCGGGACAGCCGGCAAGGCCGATATTGACAGCAACATCCCCATGCAGCCCTGTCACCTGGCCAGGGTGGCCAGCATTACCAAGATGTGCGTAGCAACCCTTGCCCTCATGCTGGTGGAAGAAGGTACGCTGAGCCTGGACGATAGACTGACCGCATGGCTGCCCAGTGCGGTAACGGACCGGCTGCCAAATGCCGACCGGATCACGCTGCTGCATTTGCTTTCGCACAAAACCGGTTTGTATAATTTCATCAGCGACGATGCTTTTTATTTGTCGATCATCAATGACCCGAACCGGACGTGGACCGGGCCCGAAATCCTGGAATTTGTCTACGACAAGCCCGCTGCTTTCTACCCGGGCACCAGAGCCGCTTACTCAAACGCCAATACCGTACTGGTGAGCATGATCATTGAGCGGGCCACCGGGAGGAAGCATTCGGAACTGTTGCGGGAAAGGGTGTTCGAGCCGCTCGGCATGAAGGATACGTACTACCTGGGGCACGACAAATTACCGGCAAACCGGGTGGCCCAGGGGTACCTGAACGTCTACGGCGATAATACGCTCAACAATGTATCCAATTACAATCTCGGTGACGGCAACGGCCATGTAGGTCTGGTCTCTGCGGTTGCGGATATGCAACTGTTCATCAATGCCTTATTCGTCCAGAAGACCCTGCTCAGCCAGCCGTCACTGGACCGGATGACCCAGTTTTCGCCTTCCCCCTCCCCGGACCTGCAACTGGGCGCGGGCATATTTAAAGAATTTCTCAACAAGGGCCCCCGCGGCTACGGCTACGGCCACAATGGCGGTGACCTTGGGTACAGCGCCGACCTGTACTGGCTGCCGGAAAAGAAAGCCTCCCTGGCCCTGATCGTCAATTGTGGAATGGACCGGAGCCGCATCCTCAGTACCGCGTACCGGGAGTTCAGAATTGAACTGGCAGACCGGATCGTCGAATAACGACGCAAAGCAACGGGTAAGTTGAATGGAGAAGCCGGTGGACCGGACCCGCCGGGAGGCCGGCCACTGCCATCCCTGAAGGCAAAACTTTGCCGCGCACCAGTTGGCCGCTGTTTGATAATGAGTTAACTTGGATGAACCAAATCCAAGCAGCTTCCAGGCATGAATACTTCCATTCACGTACCCACGCGGGGTGAGCCGGCGGGGGGAATTCCCTACTACGTCTACGCCGTTGCCTTTTCCTCGTTTTTCGTGGTCGTCGGGGTCATTTGGGACATTTCCTGGCACATCAGCATCGGGCGGGACGGCCTGTTTTCGGCGCCGCACCTGGCCATTTACCTGGGTGCCGTGGTAGCGGGGTGCTTCTCGGGCTACCAGGTGCTCAGGACCACCTTTGCCGGCACACCCGCCGAAAAGGCGCACAACGTCCGGTTCTGGGGCGTTTTCTACAGCTCCCTGGGGGCTTTGTTCTGCATTTGGGGGGCTTTCGCCATGCTCACCTCCGCCCCGTTCGACGACTGGTGGCACAACACCTACGGCCTCGACGTTAAAATCCTCTCGCCGCCCCACACTGTGCTGGTGCTGGGCATCGTAGCCATTCAGTTCGGGGCCATGTTCAGCGTGCTGGCCCTGCAGAACCGCGAGGACCGCCTGCCCGGCTGGTCGGAGGCGTTCGTGGCCCGGCGCAACGCCTGGCTTCGCTTCATGTACGTCATCACTGCCAGCCTGGTCCTGACCATTGTCTTTGTGTTCAACTCCGAAAGCATGGGGCGTCACAACATGCATCACGCCGGTTTCTACCAATTGGCCGGGGGCGTTTTTCCCATTCTGCTGGCCGCCGTGGCCCGTTCTTCCAAACTGCGGTGGGCAGTAACGATTACGGCCGCCCTGTACATGGCCTTTATGTGCGTCGTGAACTGGGTATTGCAACTGTTCCCGGCCCAGCCGCTGCTGGGACCCATCCTCAACCACATTACCCACTTCCAGTCCTACGAATTCCCGCTGCTGCTGATCGTACCCGCCCTGGGCATGGACTGGGTGAACCACCGGTTTGCCGGCCGCAATGACTGGCTGCTGGCCTTCCTGCTCGGGACCGTATTTGTGGTGCTGTTGCTGGCCGTGCAATGGCCCTTCGGCGACTTTCTCATGTCGCCCCTGGCCCGCAACTGGTTCTTCGGACAGAACAGTTGGTATTTCGGCAACGACCCCAACTGGGAGTACCGCTTTGCATTTCCGCCCTGGGAGTTGCAATCCCTGCCGGACTTTGCGTTGGGACTCACAACTGCCTTAGGCATCGCCTTCCTTTCAGCCCGCGTGGGCCTGTGGTGGGGCAACTGGATGAGAAACGTCCAGCGGTAATCCTACCTATATTGACGATCTCCTTAAATGAATGACCGATGGGGTTTTACAATAAAATAGTTGGGTTCGTGCTGCTGGCCCTGTGCCTGCTGGCGCCCCCCTTTGCCGGCGCCCATGTGGGCAGCCCCGGCGTGGTGTACCAGGACCAGGCCGGGCCTTACCGGGTGCTGGTGAGCATCAATCCGCCCGACGTCATTCCCGGTACGGCGCAAGTGTCCGTATTCGTGGAGGGTGGTGGCATCACCAAAGTAACGGCCCGCCCCATCTTTTACAACTCCGGTGACGAAGGAGCGCCGGCCGCCGACGAGCTAAAGCTGGCCCCCGACGCCCCGGGCCGCTACGAAGGCATGGTATGGCTCATGTCCAATGGTTCGTCCAGCGTGCAGGTGGTGGTGGAAGGCGCCGCCGGCCGGGGTGAAGCCCTGGTGCCGGTGATGGCCGTTGCCACCGCCCAGCGCGACATGCCGCCCCAACTAGGATGGATCCTGGGCGGCCTGGCGGTGTTTCTGTTCCTGCTGATGGTTACCATCCTGGGGGCCAGCGTCAGCGACGGTACGCTCAGGCCCGGCTTGCCCCTCACGGCCGCCAAAAAGCGCAAGCGGTTCGCCACGATGGGCCTGTCGGTGGTGGTGCTGGGCTTCCTCCTGTTCGTGGGCAGCAGTTGGTGGAACAGTTGGGCCGAGGACTACCGCAAGTACATGTACCGCCCCAAGCAGGCCGCCGTGCGGGTGGAAACTGCCGGAGGCCGCCGGCTGTTGACGCTACGGGTGGACACCACGGGTTGGGGAGAGAGCCGGACCCGGATCAGCTACCTGGTACCCGACCACGGCAAACTCATGCACCTGTTCCTGGTGCGGGAACCCGGGCTGGACGCCTTTGCCCACCTGCACCCCGGCCGCCTCGATTCGCTCACGTTCCGGGCTGCCCTGCCCGCCCTGCCCCCCGGCCGCTACAAGGTGTACGGCGACGTGGTGCACCGCAGCGGCTTTGCCGAAACGATTACCGCTACGGCCGAAGTTCCGGCGCCGGCTGCGGTGAGGCAGGTGAGTGATGCACCCGATGCGGGAGACGTCGAGGATACGTACGTGGTCACCGACCCGCTCGACCGGGCCGGTTTCCTGCCAGCGGACACCAATGCCGTGCTTTGCGGCAAGCCGGGCGTAAAAGCCAAATTGCAGGACGGTTCCTCCATCATCTGGGAACACCAGGCCAACACTGCCTTTACGGCCGGCCGGGTGTACCCGCTCCGGTTCATGGTCGCCGCCCCCGACGGCAAACCGGCCCGGCTGGACCCGTACCTGGGCATGGCCGGCCACGCCGTGGTGGCCAGAGACGACGGTTCGGTGTTCATCCACCTGCACCCGGTGGGTACGTATTCGATGGCCGCCCGCCAGTCGCTGGAAAAACGCGTGGCCGAAACCTCCCAGACCGTTGTTGCCCCCGATCCCCGGCAATTCATCGACAGCGTGGACCGGGTGGTGACCCGCCTCGACGCCCTGCCGGCCGCCGAACGGGAAGCGGTGCTGATGGCGGGCATGGGCCATACGGTGGCCGGCAACGGGACTGCCCCGGCGCCCGGGATGGCCGGCATGGACCACGGCAGCGAAGTGTCTTTCCCCTACACCTTTCCCCAACCGGGCAACTACCGCATCTGGGTGCAGGTCAAGCGGGAGGGCCGCATCCTCACCGGCGCCTTTGATGCGGTGGTGAAATA
The DNA here is from genome assembly GCA_963844325.1 of uncultured Sphingobacteriales bacterium. Taxonomy (GTDB): domain Bacteria; phylum Bacteroidota; class Bacteroidia; order Cytophagales; family 172606-1; genus CADCTQ01. The sequence goes on along the minus strand of CAWJNV010000002.1, from coordinate 7,196,706 downwards.
GGCGGCGGTAGGAGGAACTTGGGTGTATGCAATTGATAGGTCGCGTTAGAAGAGAGAACGATGAAGGATATAGATAAGGAGAAGATTCTATTCTTCGTTTTAAGAACACCAATGTATTTAGCTGAAGTAAATAAAGACAGGATTATCGCTTTCATTACAGGCTACGAAATTGGTGCGGAAACTAACCCTCAATTCACTACTGAACTGATAAAATACTTGGAAGAAGAACATCATATTCCGTTCAGAGCCTTAGGATGGCCTTATCAAATACAACAGCTAGCCAATAAAAGAAGAACAAGTTGGGTTGCAGCCTTTAAGGCAGTAAGCCTAGAACTACTCAACCGGTCTCCATCCCAAGAATTTGGGCAAAAGTTGAATCAGTACGTGAGAAGAACAGTGCGTAACAAAGTCAATGCCCCAGAATATCACTTCGGACGGGTGTGGATTGAAGACTGGATTGGGATATGCGATTTAAATCAATGTTGGTTTAAACATCTGTGGAATGAGGAAGAATGGGAGTTACTCATCCGCTTAAATACAGTAGTATTGAATGTAGAACGAGGTTTAAAAGTGCCCATTCCAACCGCAAGGTTACTTTTGTTGTCAAAAAGATTGAAAGAAAAATTAGAAAAGAACGCGACCTAACACCAGTCCGCCAAAGCGCAAAGCACAAGCAGGAGGGTATGGCATCGGGTGGCTTTGGTCCGTTAGGTGTTAATAAATGTAAACATCCGTAGCGCCGGAATCCAACCTTCCGGCGCTTTGCTTTAGCGGGCCATTCCCGCCGGAAGGGTCGGATTTTCTGCCTAAATTGCAGGTATAATACAAATTACCCTTACATGAACGATACCCTGCATACCGAAATACCTTCCCTGGACCTGGCCGACTTTACCTCCGGGGACCCGGCCCGCAAAGCCCGCTTTGTGAAGGAACTGGGAAACGCCTTCAATACCATCGGCTTCGTCGCCATCCGCAACCACTACCTCACCGACCAGATTTCCGGAAACCTCTACGACGTGTTCCGGCGGTTCTTCTTCCTGCCCGAAGATCAGAAGAAAAAGTATGAATTTCCCGAACTGCACGGGCAGCGCGGCTACATCGGCCGCAACAAGGAAACCGCCAAAGGTTTTAAAACGCCCGACCTCAAGGAATTCTACCACGTGGGCCAGGAAGTGACCGACCACGACCCCATTAAAAGTGAATACCCCGACAACGTGTGGCCGGCCGAATTCCCCGAAATGAAGGGACAGGCCCTGGAAGCCTACCGCCGCCTCGAACGGACCGGCGTGGAAATGCTGCGGGCCATTGCCCTCTACCTGGGCCTCGACGAAAACTACTTCGACGACAAGGTGAAAAACGGCAACAGCGTCCTGCGGGCCCTGCACTACTTTCCCATCGAGAACCCCGAGAACGTGCCGCCGGACGCCGTGCGGGCCGCCGCCCACGGCGACATCAACCTGATCACGCTGCTGATGGGGGCCAGCGCCGAAGGGTTGCAGGTGCTCCGCCGCGACGGCAAATGGATCGACATTACGGCCCTGCCTGAACAACTGGTGGTGAACGTGGGCGACATGCTCGACCGCCTCACCAACAACAAGCTCAAGTCCACCATTCACCGGGTTATTAACCCGCCCCGCGAGAAGATGCGCAGCTCCCGCTTCTCGATGCCTTTCTTCATGCACCCGCGTTCCGAAATGGACCTGACTTGCCTGCCGGCCTGCATTGACGCCGAGCACCCCAAGATGTACTCCGACATGAAGGCCGGCGAATTCCTCAATGAAAGGTTGATCGAACTGGGACTGAAGCAAAAATGACCACGGATGGGCTACAGACGTTTCTTCCGCCCTGTGATGCCCAACTACAGCCTGCCGCACCCCGGGGTGCGGCAGATTCGTTACTTTATCTTTCTTAAAGACATCCTCATCCTGGCCCTGACTGCCTTCGGCGGTCCGCAGGCGCACTTGGCCATGATGGTCAAGCACCTGGTCAAGAAGCGGGCCTACCTCACCGAAGCCGAACTGCTCGAACTCAACGCCCTGTGTTCGGTGCTGCCGGGGCCTTCTTCCACCCAAACCATCACGGCCATTGCCTACAAGGTGGGCGGGCCCAACCTGGCCTACCTGAGCCTGATCGTGTGGGCGTTGCCGGCCATTACCATCATGACCCTGGCGGGCATTTTCATTGCCTACCTCGACGATAAGCACATTTCCCTCGACTTTACGCGTTTCATCCAGCCGATGGCCGTGGGGTTTATGACCTACGGCGGCTACCAGATCGGCAAAAAGGTGATCCACACCGAAGTCAGCGTAGCCATTGCCGTGGTGGCCGCCGTGGTGTCGTTCTTCGTGCAAACGCCCTGGATGGCGCCGCTGGTGCTGTTCGGCGGGGGCGGCGTTACGGCCTTCCGGTTCCAGAAACTGGAGCGGAAAGAAAAGAAAGACCCCTTCCGGGTAGACTGGTCCAACTTCATCCTGTTCATCTCGGTCGCCATCCTGGCGGCCATCGTGGGAGCCATTACCAAGTGGTTGCCCATCCGGCTGTTCGAGAACTTCTACCGCAACGGCAGCATCATTTACGGCGGCGGCCAGGCCCTGGTGCCGCTGCTCTTTACCGAGTTCGTGCGGTTCAGGAAAAAGCAGTACCTGTCGGCCGAGGAGTTCCTGTCGGGGCTGGCCCTGGCCCAGGTGGTGCCCGGCCCCAATTTTTCGTTTACCTCCTTCATCGGCGTGCTGGCCATGCGCGACTACGGCGTGGGCGGCGAGGTGCTGGGCAGCTTTATGGCCGCGGCCGGCATTTTCCTGCCCGGCACGTTCCTCATCTTCTTCGTGTACCACTTCTGGAACCAGCTCAAGCAGTACCGCATCGTGCGGGCTTCCCTGGAAGGCATCAACGCGGCCAGCACCGGCATGATTGCCTCGGCGGTGGTGCTGCTGCTCAAGCAACTCGACCACAGTTTCCTCCCCATGGGCATCGTGGCGGCGACGTTCTGCCTGCTCCAGTTTACCCGCATCCCCCAAATCCTGCTCATCCTGGCTGGCCTGGCGCTGGGCATCCTGCTGTAAAGTTCCCGGCAACGAACGGGCCGCCTACCTCGTATAAATCCAATTTGGCAACATTTTTTTCGCCGGACGAACAAGCGGGCCAACCGCCCGGTTCGCAAGACCCGGAACGGCTACGGCTCCCGTCTCAATACCCATTACTCAATACTAAGTACTCAACTCATGCGTGCGATTGGTTTAAAAACGAAAATATTCCTGGGCGTGCTGGTGCTCCTGGTGGGGGCCCGGCTGGCATTGCCCTACGTGGTAAAGCATTACCTCAACAAAACGCTGCAAAACGACGTGGAGGGTTACACCGGCTCGGTGGCCGACGTGGACATTCACCTCATCCGCGGGGCCTACGCCATCGACAGCCTCAAAATCCTCAAGAAGAACGGCAAGGTGCCCGTCCCGTTCGTGTCGGTGAACAAGATCGACTTTTCCGTGGACTGGCAGGCACTGTTCGACGGGTCGCTGGTGGCCGAAATAACCGCCCGGCAACCCCGGATCAACTTCGTGGACGGCCCCAGCGAGGCGCAGACGCAGACCGGCGAGGAAGGCAACTGGCGCGAAACGGTGGAACAATTGTTCCCGCTGAACATCAACCGCTTCACCATCACCGACGGGCGGGTGCACTTCCAGAACCTGCACGCCTCGCCCAAGGTGGACGTGTACCTCAATGACATTGAACTGACCGCCCGCAACCTGACCAACAGCGAGAAGATTTCCAAGACGATGGTGGCTTCCATCAACGGCACGTCGCGCGTGATGGGCGACGGCAAGCTCGACCTGCGGCTCGACATGAACCCGCTGGCCCAAAACCCGCCCTTTGACCTCGACCTGGCCGTGGAGGGCGTGGACCTGGTCCGGCTCAACGACTTTTTCCGGTCGTACGCCAAAATCGACATGGAAAAGGGCACTTTCAACCTCTACTCGGAGGTGGCCGGTGAAAACAATAAGTTTTCGGGCTACGTCAAGCCCATTTTCAAGGACGCAAAGGTGTTTGACCTGAAGGACGACGGCGATAAAAAGCCTTTCCGGGTGCTGTGGGAAGCGGGCATCGGCCTGGTGAACACGGTGTTCAAAAACTACCGCGAAAAGCAGGTCGCCACCAAAATCCCGATCTCCGGCGACCTCTCCAACCCCGACATCGACACCTGGACGACCGTGGTAAAGGTGCTGGAAAACGCTTTCGTGAAGGCCATCAGCCCCGACCTCGACGGCACGGTGAACCTGGGCAACCTGGGCGACACCGAGAAGGAACTCAAAGAAGAAGCGAAGAAGGACCGCAAGGCGCAGCGCAAGGAACGCCGGGAAGAGAAACGCGAAGAACGCCGGGAGCGGCGCGAGGAAAAGAAGAAGGAACAAGCGTCAGCGAAAAAGTAAGCTGGTATTCGGGGATAAAAAAACCATGCTTTCGCGGGGAAACGTGCAATTTTTTGCCCCCGCGGGATGTTATCCCTGTATCACTTCCAATCTGATTCTAATGCTATTTTCATCCCTCAAATACAGCAAAGCGTACTATACCCTCATGCCCCTGCTGTTCAGCATCGGCATCCTGTTTGGGAGCTGCAAGAAAGAAACGGACCCGACGCCCGCCGGGCCGGAGAACCGCTACCTGGTGAGTTCGGACCTGATCGGCACCTACCAGCCGGCCGACTTAAGCCGCCGGTTGGGCAACATTCCCGGCGTCAGCCTCTTTACCCGTTTCCCGGTGAAAGTGTACAAGATCACCTACCGCACCGTAGACGCGGCCGGCAACGAAGTACAAGCCTCCGGCGCGGCGGTGGTGCCGGTAATGAACCACCCGGCCGCCCTGCTCAGCCACCAGCACGGGACGATCACCAGCGAAAGCGGCGCCCCCTCCAACTACGGAAACAGCAGCGAAGTATGGTCGGCGGGTACGGTACTGGCCTCGTCGGGCTACGTGGTGTCGGCGCCCGACTACCTGGGCTACGGCGCCTCGAAAAACATCCCGCACCCCTACGAACACCGGGCCACGCTGGCCTCGGCCTCCCGCGACATGCTGCGGGCCGTGCGGGAACTGTGCGCAACCGAGAAGGCGGCCCTCAACGGGCAGTTGTTCCTGACGGGCTACTCGGAGGGCGGCTACGCCACCATGTCGCTGCACAAGCTGCTGGAAGAAGAACACGCCGACGAGTTTACGGTAACGGCCAGTGCCCCCGCCGCCGGGGCGTACGACAAGACGGAGTTTGCCAAATACATTCTCAATTCGAACCAGCCGTTGTCGTTCATCAATACCTACCTGTGGGTGCTGCAAACCTACAACGGCGTGTACGGCCTCAACCGGCCCTTCTCGTATTACCTCAATGAGCCGTACGCTACCCAGGTGCAGCAAAACGGCGCCGATGCCGGCGTGGACCAGAACCCGCAGAAGCTGTTTGCGCCGGGCTTTAAAGCGGCCGTGCTGGACGGTACCGATACGCAACTCCTCCAGGCGTTTGCCGACAACGACGTGTACGACTGGAAACCCGCCGCGCCGGTGGCCCTTTTTCACGGCACGGCCGACGATTTCGTGCCCTTCTTCAATTCCCAGCACGCCTACGACGCCATGCGCCGCCGCGGCGCTACGCAGGTAGAACTGAGGCCCATCCAGGGGGGCAACCACTTCTCTTCGGCCGGCCAGTTTGCCCTTGGCATGTTCGGCTTCTTCGAGCAGTACCGCGAAATGCCGGAGTAGTGTAAAAAGAGTTTATGAGTTTAAAAAGAGTTTATGAGTTTAAAGTTTATGAGTTCATGAGTGGACCGCGTTTGGGAGACAACGCGTATTCACTTTGAACTCATAAACTTTAAACTCATAAACTCTTTTTGTTCCGGGAGCAACACAAATGCGCGTTAGTGAGTTAAACGGGGCAACTTGGTTTCACTTTTTCTTTGCTCAGTATGAAGCACTTAAAAACCATTCCCGCCTTACTTGCCGCCTTGTTGCTGACCTGCCTGACCCCCGGAAGCCTGCGGGCCCAGGGCCGGCACGAACTGATGATCGGCACCCAGGTTCCCGTTCAGCTTACCGCCGGTTACCAGTACAACGCCGGTGACCGCTACGCCATCCGCGGGCAGTTCGGCGTGTTGACGCCGCCCTACGACAAGGTCATCCTCAAATCGATGGAAATGTTCGGGTTCGACAAGAAGCTGAGCACCGCCCTCGACGAGGCTTTCCGCTCGGGACTGGTGGGCACGCTGGCGCCGCAACTCCGGTTCGGCAACCACTCGGTGGTGCTCCAGGGCCAGTACGTCCGCCTCAACGGGTCGATCACCCTGCAACGGGCCGCCGAGTTGTACCTCGAACGCGACCTGCCCGACCTGAGCGGCATTCCGTTCCTGCCCGTCGCCATGCCTACCCTGACCACCCGGTCCAACCTGTTCATGCTGGGCCTGGGTTACGGCTGGCGCCTTTCCCCGCCCGACAGCCGGGTGTCGCTGCAACTGGAAGCCGGATTCTCCAAAATCCTGGGGTCGGCCAGCAATTTTTCCTCCAACGTCGGCATTCTCAACAATACGGCCCTGGTCCGGGGCGTGTACGGGCAGATGGAGAACCGCCTGCGGGATTCCTACCGTCAGTACGGCTACGTGCCCAGCCTGGGCGTATACTTGGTGTATGCCCTCGATGAGGCCCGGTAGGGCGCCGGATTTGCGCATTCTTACCGGTTTCTTCCCCATGCCCGGAATGGGGCCAAGAAACGCACGCCGACCGGTCGACGGAGGGGTAGCTAAAATTATTCCTCCTTCATAATCAGTTATTTACGCGTGAAGCAGCAGCCGGCAGGTCCTGGAAAGGTAACCCCGGGCCGGGTGGTTAACGGCGTTTGGGGCTAAGATTTGGCCGGGGGAACCCACCGGGCGCGGGATTGTGTTGTGGGGGCGGGTAAACATTACATGGGTCGGTTCCCGCCCGGGACGCAATAAAATGCACCCGGGTTTCCTTTATAAAGGGGAGTGGGTATATTCGGAATTCGAATTACCGGCTCTCTTTCTCCATTCTGCACCAAATCTTTAGATACTTATACCTTTGTAGTATGAAAATAGGCATTTTCTTCGGCGGGCAATCGCGCGAACGGGAGATCTCCTTTGCGGGCGGTCGTACGGTATACGACAACCTGAACAAGAGTTTGTTTGAGGCGGTACCCGTATTCGTGGACAGCCTGGGCAATTTTATTCTGCTGAATTGGGAATACATCTACAAGGGGACCATCCGTGACTTTTACCCGCCCGTAAGCGCCCTGCCGGCCACCCGGCACGCCTTCCAGGTGTACCTGGAGTCGCTGGGTGAACTGAGCGACGCCGAACTTGACGCCATCATCGGCAAGGTGGGCAAGCGCATCGGGCCGCACCAGTTCAAGGGCTTGTTCGACTTTGCGTTTCTGGCCCTGCACGGCCCGTACGGCGAAGACGGCAACATCCAGGGCATCCTCGAATGGTACGGCATCCCGTACTCGGGCTCGGGCGTGCTGCCCTCGGCCGTGGGCGTGAGCAAAGTGGTGCAGAAAGACCTGATGAAAGCCGCCGGCTTCCCCGGTCCCAAAACCGCTACCATGAGCCGCACCGAGTGGCTGAGCACCCCTTACAAGGGCGACCTGCTCGAAAAGCTCGTGCACCAGATCGGCCTGCCCTTCGTGATCAAGTCGCCCAACCAGGGGTCGTCCATCGGCGTGTCGGTGCTCAGTGAGAAGGACAACGTGCGGTTCGTCGCCGCCCTCAACCGCAGCTTCTTCATCCAGGAAGTGTTTGCGGGCACCTGGAAGGGGTATTCCGAAGAACAGAAAGTACGCTTCATTACTTCCCTCACCGACATCCGCGAAGGCATCGGCCTGCCGGTCGTCCTGTCGGAAACGCATTCCGTGATTTACCACCCCGAAGATCTCTTCGACCAGCTAAACGAAAAATTAGAAAACGTTGAAAAAGTAACCTTGCAGGCCCTGAGCGGCGAGGAAACGGTGTTGTTCGAGTCGTTCCTGCCCGGCAAGGAGTTCTCCTGCATTGTGATCCAGGACAACCACGGCCAGCCGATTGCCCTGCCGCCCACGCAGATCATCAAGGGCGGCGACGTGTTCGACTACCGTTCGAAGTACCTGCCCGGCATGAGCCGCAAGATCACGCCCATCGACGTGCCCGACGAACACTTGCAGAAGATCCGCACTGAATGCGTCCGGCTGTTTAATTCCCTGCACTTCAACGTGTACGCCCGCATCGACGGCTTCGTCAACTCGCTGGGCGAAGTGTTCCTCAACGACCCGAACACGACTTCGGGCATGCTGCCTTCGTCGTTCTTCTTCCACCAGGCCGCCGAAATCGGCATGAACCCGTCACAGTTCCTCACCTACATCATCCGCACGTCGCTGGCCGAACGGGTGAAGACGGGCAAGGACAACCTGCGCCTGCGGGAGCAACTGCAAGGCCTCGACGGGCAGATTGCCAAACTGCAAAGCGCCAAGACGCAGAAAATCCGCGTGGGCGTGATCATGGGCGGCTTCTCGTCGGAGCGGCACATCTCGGTGGAGAGCGGACGCAACATCTACGAAAAGCTCTCTTCGTCGGACAAGTACGAGCCGCTGCCGATCTTCCTCACCGGCGACGAGAACAACCACGAGATGTACGTAATGCCCATCAACGTGATGCTCAAGGACAACGCCGACGACATCCGCGACAAGATCCGGTCCGGCGCCGAGAAGCACCCGCTGGTAAAGCAGATCATCCGGGAAGCGAAGGGTATTACCGAAAAGTACGTGGGCGAAGCCCTCGAATACCCCTACGCGCTGAACTACGCCCAACTGGCCGAAAAGGTAGACGTGGTGTTCATTGCCCTGCACGGCCGGCCCGGCGAAGACGGCGCGGTGCAGACGCAGCTCGAACGGCACGGCATTCCCTACAACGGCTCGGGCGTGGAGAGTTCGCGCATTACCATCAACAAGTACGAAACCAACCGCCTCCTGCGGCAGCACGGCATCCTGGTGGCCGCCCACGACCTGGTGTACAAGCAGGACTGGCAGAAAGATCAGCATGCGGTAGTGAACCGGCTGGAAGGCGAGTTCAAGTACCCGTTCATTGCCAAGCCCGCCGACGACGGCTGTTCTTCGGCCGTGAAGAAGATCAAGAACCGGGCGGAACTGGAGGCCTTTGCCGAAATGATGTTCCGCGAAACGCCCGAGTTCCTGGCGGGTCCGGTGGGGGTGCTGTCGCTGAAGCGCAACGAGGAGTTCCCGCAGAAAGGGTACTTCCTGGTGGAAGAACTGATCTCGCGCAACGGCGCCAAGCACTTCCTCGAAATCACCGGCGGCCTGCTTACGCACTGGAACGACAACGACGAGCCGCAGTACGAAATCTTCGAACCTTCCGAGGCGCTGGCTTCGGGCGAGGTGCTGTCGCTGGAAGAGAAGTTCCTGGCCGGCGAAGGGCAGAACATCACCCCGTCGCGGTTCTCGCGGGATGCGCAGGCGCAGCGGTCCATTTCCGAGCAGGTGCGCGACGTGCTCAAGCGCACCGCGCAGATCCTCAACGTGGAGGGCTACGCCCGCATTGACGCTTTCGTGCGCATCTTCGAAGACAACCGCGCCGAGACGATCATCATCGAAGTCAACTCACTCCCCGGCATGACTCCGGCCACGTGCATCTTCCACCAGACGGCCATCAACGGCTACAAGCCCTACCAGTTCATCGACGCCATCCTGGAGTTCGGCGTGCGCCGGACGGGGAAAGCGGTAGTGGGGTAAGGGGAGGGGTTGTAGTGATATATACTGGAGCAGGCTTTAGGGCTTGCTCTGGTTTTTTAGAGGCAAAAGTATTGCACTCATTAAAAATCTGGAAGAATAAGTTGATGCAATACTATAGTTAGATGTTAATTGTTGTGATTTACATACTGAAAAATAAATAGCTTAAATGATAAATGGTATAGATGATTTTATAAAGGAAAACGAAATTCGTGTAGGGCAAGGTAAAGACTTTACGACAACCCCTCCACTTTATTATCAATCATTAGACGATGCTTTTAATAATTATTTTGCTACGGTAAGAAACAATAAGGATACATATCACTTTCTTCTGGATTTTGCCCTATGGAGAAGGGAGACACTTGCTTATAGTTTCAGCAATACTAAGAGTGCAGTATTCTCAATTTTAGGGTTTCATAGGTTTTTTGAACTTTTTCTCAAGGATATTTTAGGAAGGGAGGATGAGTTGCTTCCAGTTAAGTTTCCTGAGGCTGACGATAAGTTTATCAAGTTTTTGAATAAAGAGCTAAGTTATGAGGAAATGGAAACCGTTGAATTTAAAAAAGCTTATGAGCGGTTTAAAGAAGCTATAAAATATAGTAATAAAAGCGATGATAAAGATATATATCCGACAATTAAAAAATTCTATTTTCTGGTTGATGAATCGCTCGGTAAACTATCACGTTGGAGAAATAGAATAATTCATAATGGGAGGACTCTGCCCAATATTTATCTGTTGGACTATTTGTTTTCACAAAAGATAGTTCCGCTTGTTGCTACTATAGTTGAGACTGACATAGAAGTGCTGAAAGGTTATCGTCCTCAATATTTTGAAACGTTTACTGGAATAAAAATAATTAATGAAATTATAAGTATAAAGTTTGATTTTAAGGATTTTTACAGTGGCTCCAAAAGTGTTGAACTTGCTTCGAAAATTTTAAAATTAGCACATATTAAGGAACTTGGACGTGCTGCGTGTAAGCTAGAATATACCCTTAAAAATAATATATCTTATCACAATCCATATTATAAAGATCCCATAGGAAGGAATAAAAGGTTTGCGGAGCAGGAAAGGTTTCATGAATCGTTCTATGCAATTAAAAAATGTCCTTGTTGTGGTTTTGATACCCTAGTGGTTTATAGAAGTGAATGCAAGGATATAAATACTGAAAAGAGTTTTATAAGTTGGTTTGATTGTATTACTTGTACTTATTCGTTAAAAAACAATTTGGGTGATCCATTTCATTTTGGTTATTCGGCAGAAAGGTTGTTTGCAGTGGAATAATAAAACATTTTTAAAGAGGTGAATATTTGAGTTACTGCAAAAAAAGATCTTTATATGTCAGTATTTCGACTCTAAGTCAGCATTGAATTTGAATTATAAAAAATATGAAATTTGCCTTTTTATGGTTGTATACCGCTGGTAACTACCAATTCATTTTGCAACAAGTCCAATGCATAAGTGTAATACCCCTAAATGAATCGGATAGTACCCTTTCTGCTTCACCGACGGGTTAAGCTACAAATCTTAACAATAATGACGCAAAAGGTTTGTGCTGCTGGTGAAAGCACGAACAACGGCTTAAACCGAAAAGCGATATAATACTAAGGGAACAAATTATCAAGGAGGTCAACGCCATTACTGATTTGCAACTGTTGAACCAATTGTTTGAATACGTGCAAGTGGTCAAGCGTACCGAAAACAAAGTAACGCCAAACCGGGAAAGGGTTTTGCAAGGGGCCGGAAGCATTACGGATGAAGAAGCCTCAGCAATGCGCAAAATCATCAATGACGAATTCAATCAAACTGATAGGAACGGAATGACAGCATAAGTGCTGCAAAATTCCTGCGTTGCCTGACACCCGAAACTACAACCTGTCGCAACAATGACGAAAACGGCTTGGGTTGTGGGTGGAAAACACCAACAACGGCGTAACGGCATGATCAAAACAATCATGAATACGGGTTTGCCGTGTTCCCGCGTACTGGCGCAGGCGTCCGCCTGTGCCTCTCGGGACGGGAAGCGTCCGCTTCCAGCCGTCAGGCTAATTCATATGGGCAAGCGCAACAACCCGCAGGACCGACACGAATGGAAAGGATGGTACGGCCAAAGAAGCAGGTAAGTACGACAGAAACCGGTAAGTACTACCCGTTAGCCTGACGGCTGGAAGCGGACGCTTCCCGTCCCGAGAGGCACAGGCGGACGCCTGCGCCAGTACGCGGGAGCACGGCAAACCCGTATTTCACGATTGTTTTGATCATGATGATTGTTTTGATCATGCCGTTACGCGGCGTAAGCGTCCGCTTGCTTTCACCAACCGGTACGGCCGGACGCAGACGCATCATTTTGAATTATCTCCTGTTGGGGAAAACACCAGCAACGGCAGATAAAAAAATACGCCGGCTGTGATACCAATTTTCAATCCTTAATTGTAGTACTCCCCAATGAAACGGCTATTGCCTCTCCTCATTTTTTTAACCTGCTCTCTTGCCCACGCCCAGCACATTTTCCCGGAAAAGTTCTTCAGATGCAACACCGATCATTTTGTCCTGGAACACCAGACAATCATTGCCAGAATCGATCAGAAGAAGCTGATTGCAGTGATCAGGAACGGAATTGACAAAACTCCGAAGCCAAAAGTCTGGGGGCGTTTGTCGTTGCAGATCGTCGTGGACCCGGAAGGAAAGTCGTGCCTGCTGAGCATGTACAACCAGACCACCCTACTGCCGGCGCAGTTGGATCTGAAAAAGGACATCGATGCCAATTTAGTGTGGGAAAAGCCGGCGCAGCAAGTGTCCGTACTGGTCATCCTCGATTTTTACGGCCGTCGCACTACGGTAAAAAGGGTAGGATTCGATGCGAATACCGGCTGGCATGAATTTACCGGAAAGGCAGGGCGGGTTAAAAAGATGTACTACTACAATTATTACCCGCAATGATACGTAGGGTTGTATCCCGGAAGGGATGTATGTACTTGGTGATTCGGGGAAGCACAACGTAACGGGAACAAAAGGAGGTTACGGCACAAAATGGACACCGAAGGCGAAAAAATGTGCAGCTAGCCGGAAAAAATGTCAGTCGTAATCTTGTAGATGAACACACAACGCGTATAAATGTCTGCTGTGTGTGGATAAATGAACCGTAATTTCAAAAAATGATCTTCGAGCGGGCAAAAATGAAACCGGTGCGCGAAAAAATGAAGCCGCACACAGCCAAAATGTCAGTCGAGAATGTAAAAATGAACTCACAAAGTAATTAAATGAACGCGTAAAGCCGAAAATCGTCTCACGCACGTGCGGCAGGGACCGGTTGCTACTGGCAAAAGAAATCGGCGGAAGCATTATTTTCGTTTCGGCCAACAAATGAGTTAACCATTGAGCAACGACTACGACAAGATCCTCAAGGAGAACATTGCTTCGCTGCTGCTGCCGCTGACGGAGAAGTACCTGGGCATCCGCATCAAAGACAGCCGCGAGTTGAAAGACAAACTGCAAACAACGATTGAAAAAGAACCCGACTTCATCCGCGTCGTGCGCACCGACACCGACGAGGAGTTTATTCTGCACCTGGAATTTCAGACGCAGGACGAAGAAGGGATGGTCTACCGGATGCAGGAGTACTACGGCCTCCTGCGCCGCAAGCACGGGCTGCCCGTCAGGCAATTCGTCATTTACCTGGGCAAGCGCACTTCCCGGATGACTACCCAACTGCCTCCCGGAGAGGTATTCACCGGCTTTACCCTCAGAAGCCTTAAAGACTACTCCTACGAAAGCCTGCTCGACTCGCAGGTTCCCGAAGAGATCATTCTGGCCGTGCTGGCTGACTTCAGGAAACACAAGCCGGCCGAAGTACTCAAGAAGATACTGGAGCGGCTGAAAGAGGTGGGCCAGGAAGAAATTGCCCTGCGTAAGTACGTGCGGCAGTTATCCATATTGGCTCGATTACGTAACTTAACCAGGGAAACACATAAACAGGTTTAGGATATGGGACTCTTGTATGACATCACCAAAGACTATCTCTACCAGGAGGGGTTGGTAAAAGGAGAGGAGAAGGGATTAGAGGAGGGATTGGCAAAAGGAAAGCATGAAGTAGTTGTTACCATGCTGAAAGACGGCACACTGCCCGTCGAAAAGATAGCTGCGTTTACGGGAGTACCGGTAGAGAATGTGAGGCAAATTGCAAACGAACTGAAGAAGTAAATCTGAAAAAGATATAAGTGAAAACGGGTCCAGGCATCACCGCCTGAACCCGTTTTGGTTTGTTACAATCTGGAAAGGAGGTTTCTAAAAACTCTCCTTGAACGTATCGCCCTGGTTGATGTCTCCCGTCTGGAAGCCCTTCTTGAACCAGTACATCCGTTGCTCGGAGGTGCCGTGCGTAAAGGCGTCGGGCACCACGTAGCCCTGCGACTCCATCTGGAGCCGGTCGTCGCCAATGGCGTTGGCCGCCCCCAGGGCTTCTTCAATGTCGCCGGTTTCGAGGATGTTCTTCATCTCCTGCGCGTGGTGCGCCCACACGCCGGCCAGGAAGTCGGCCTGTAACTCCAGCCGTACCGACAGCGCATTGGCCTCGGCCTTGCCCAACCGTTGCTGCTGCTCGTGCACCTGGCCCGAGATGCCCAACTGGTTCTGAATGTGGTGACCCACTTCGTGCGCCACTACGTAGGCCATGGCAAAGTCGCCCGGCGCTTTGAAACGGCTCCGGAGCTGGTCGTAAAAACTCAGGTCAATGTACACCTTCTGATCGGCCGGGCAGTAAAAGGGGCCCGTGGCCGACGTGGCCGTGCCGCAGCCCGACTGGTCGCGGCCCGAAAAGAGCACCAGGGTCGGTTCCCGGTAGTCCTGGCCGAGTTGTTCCCGGAAAAGCTTGTTCCACACGTCTTCCGTGTCCTTGAGTACCACCGACACGAACTGACCCTGTTCGTCCTGGGCCGCCGTATTGCCGCTGGCGCCGGTGCCTTGTTCAGCGGCCGGCTGTCCGCCACCGCCGCCGTTGAGTATATCCGAAGGGTTGCCGCCGAAGAGCAGGCTGAGGACCAGCACGATGATGCCACCGATGCCCCCGCCGATTGCCAGGCCGCCCCTTCCCCTGCGGTCTTCTACGTTACCGCTTCCTTGTCTGCCTTGCCAACGCATGTATATTCAGGTTTTAAAGGTTGATGTTATGAGTAATTGTTCCTATTATACTCCGTACCCCGGCAATAGGTTGTAGCCCCGCCGGGGTCGGCCCGCCGCGAACCGGCCCAAAGTGCTCCCGTCAACCACCAACCCAAATAGAATCAACCCTTTATGGAAATACCCATTTACCAGGTAGACGCTTTTACGGGCCGGCCCTTTGGCGGCAACCCCGCGGCCGTGTGCCCCCTCGAAAGCTGGCCCGACGATGCGCTGATGCAAGGGATCGCCGTTGAGAACAACCTGGCCGAAACCGCCTTTTTCGTGCCCAACGGCAATGGCTTCCACCTCCGCTGGTTTACCCCCGAAATTGAAATTGACCTGTGCGGCCACGCCACCCTGGCCACGGCGCACGTCCTGTTCCACCACCTGGGCCACGCCGGCGACACGATCTCCTTCTCGTCGGTGAGCGGCCCGCTTTCCGTGCGCAAGAAGGACGGCCGGATCGAACTCGACTTCCCGGCCCGTGACCCGGTCCCGGCAACGCTGCCGCCCATCATTGCCGAAGGCATCGGCGCCGAACCGCTGGAAGTGCTGAAGGCCCGGGACTACGTGCTGCTGCTCCGCGACGAAGCTCAGGTGCGGGCCCTCACGCCGGACCGGCAACTGCTCGACCGGATCAACATTGACCCCGGCGGCATCATCGTAACGGCGCGGGGCAGCCGCACCGACTTCGTGTCGCGGTTTTTCACGCCGCAGGCCGTCCTTTTCGAAGACCCCGTTACCGGCTCGGCCCACTGCTCCCTGGTGCCCTACTGGGCCAAAAAACTGGGCAAAACGGTCCTGGTGGCCGAACAGGTTTCCCGCCGCGCCGGCACCCTCTGGTGCGAACTGGCCGGTGACCGCGTCCGCATGGCCGGCGAGGCAGTGACGTATCTGGAGGGGAAGATACGGGTGAGTTCATGAGTTCATGAGTTTATGAGTTCAAAGTTAGAACGCGACAAAGACCAAGCGCGGACTACTCATAAACTTTAAACTCATGAACGCATAAACTTAAAAACTCCCTACTTCATCCTTTCCATGCCCAGCGACGGCGGAACGTCATCGGCCCCGGTGCCCCAGGTGAGGTTGGGCTGGGGGCCCATCTCCACGGTCAGCGTTCCGCCGGCGGTGATCTCTTCGTGCTTGAGGTAAGTGCGGGTAAAGGGCTGGCCGTTTAGTTTGGCCGACTGGATGTAGGCGTTTTCGGGGGACTGGTTATTGGCCCGGAGGGTGAACTTCTTGTTGCCGGGCAAACTGATGGTCATCTCGTTGAACCACGGGCTGCCCAGCACGTAGTACGGCATGCCCGGGCACACGGGGTAGAAGCCCATCATGCTGAAAGCCAGCCACGCCGACATCTGGCCGGCGTCTTCGTTGCCGCTCAGGCCGCCCGGTTCGGCGCCGTACTCCGACCGGATGATCTGCCGGACGCGTTCCTGCGTTTTCCAGGGCGTCCCGGCGTAGGGGTAGAGGTAGGGAATCTGGTGGTTTGGCTCGTTGCCGTGCCAGTAATGACCCCCGTTGAAGAGGGTGTCCAGCTTCGCCTCGAACTTTTTGGGGCCGCCGCTCAGCCGCACCAGCCCGGCCACGTCGTGGGGCACGAAAAAGGTGTACTGCGCCGGGGAACCCTCGGTGATGAACGAAGCCCGGGGCGCAAACGGGTTGAACATCACGAACCACTCGCCGTTGGCGTAGCGGCCCCGCACGTAACCGGTTTTGGGATCGTACACCTTGCGGTAGTTGGTGGCCCGCTGGATGAGCTGCACGTAGTCCTGTTGCCGGTTCAGCCCCCTGGCCATCTGGGCCACCGCGAAGTCATCGTAGGCGTATTCGAGGGTTCGCGACACCTGTTCCCGCTTGTGGAAGGCGTCCCACACCGAGTCTTCGAGGGGCACGTAGCCGTACTGGAGGTACGATGCCAGGGCCCGGCGGCCCTTGCCGGAGCGGTAGCTGGCCGAATCGGTATTGACCTGGAAGGCGTTTTTGCGCATGTACTGGTAGGCCGTGGCGTAGTCGAAGTTGCGGATGCCCTTTACGTAGGCGTCGCTGAGGGCCGACGTGGCGTGGTCACCGATCATGGCGGCCGTGTAGTGGTTCCAACTCGGGAAGATCGGCAGCCAGCCGCCCTGCCGGGCCTTCTGCACCAGCGACTCCATCATGTGCCCGGTGCGGGTCGGTTCCAGGATGGTCAGCAGGGGGTGCACGCCCCGGAAGGTGTCCCACAGCGAAAAGTCGTCGTAGTAGTCGAAGCCCTTCGCCTGGTGGATGGTAGAATCTTCGGCAAAGCCCGGGTAGGCGCCGTCGGCGTCGCTGAAAATGCGCGGCAGGATGTTGGCGTGGTACAAGGCCGTGTAGAACTGCACTTTGTCGGCCTCCGTGCTGCCCTTCACCTGTACCTTGCCCAGGGCCGCGTTCCAGGCCCGGGCCGCGTTTTGCTTCACCTGCGCCAGGTTCCAGCCGGGGATTTCGGCCTGGAGGTTTTTGCGGGCTCCCTCCAGGCTGGTGCACGACGTACCGATCTTTACCCGCACCACCCGGCCGGCCTTTTGGGCGAACTGCGCGTAGGCCCCCACGGCCGTTTTCCGGCCCCGGCTGCTTTTGGAGGCGGCCGTCACGGTGCTGTCGTTCCAGGTACCGAAGCTGCTGAACGGCGTATCGAACACGGCCACGAAGTAGCCGCTGAAGCCCGCCGGTTCGCCCCAGCCCTGGTAAATGCGGTGCACCGGGTTATAGCCCACGATTTCGTTTTTCTCGGGATGGATTTCCACGTATCCCTGGCCTTCATCGCTGTTGGGTTCGATGACCAGGTACTGTTCACCGGCCCCGGTGTAGGTAAAGGCCATGATGCCCGACCGGGTGGTGCCGCTGAGTTCGGCCCGGATGCCGTAGTCGTCGAGGGTCACCGAGTAGGCGTAGGGGAGGGCTTTTTCGCGGTCGTGCGCGTAGGCGGAGGCCCGGGCGGCAACGTCCGTCACCAGCTTGCCGGTCATGGGCATCAGCGTGACGCTGCCGTAGTCCTGGGTGCAGGAGCCGCTCATCCACCGGCTGCCGCGGAAGCCCTGGATCTTGGTTTCCTGGTAGTAGTAGGGCGACAGGCACTTTTGCTCGGTGGCGTGCGTCTGGGGCGTCCACTGGGTGAGCCCGTGCGGCACGCCGATGGCCGGGAAGGTCTGGCCCTTCAGTTCGGAGCCGGCTTCGCTGTGGCGCCGGGCACTTTCGGTGGTGCTGGGGGCCGTACCAATGAGCGGGTTAACGTAGTCGGCGGGCGATTTGAGCGCCGCCTGCTGGCCGAAGCCAGCCACCGGCAGGAGCAGCAAGGCGGGTAAAATGGACCGGAGGCGCCGGAAGAGGATTTTTTTCATTGCAAGTGGATTCTGACCGATAAATGCTTGAACAGAACTGATCCGGTACCTGGAGGAAAAACAGGTTTACCACGGAGACACGGAGGGTGCGGAGTTGCACGGAGGAAAAGGGAGACCGGAGGAAGGGATAGGGTTTAAACCCTATCCTATGGATATTGAGCCGGCGTATACAGACTTCGCCCCAATCAAATTAGCGCAGCCTGTCCGTAGGGTAGGGTTTAAACCCTACTCCTACCCAACCGCCAGGAGAACGCGTAATCCTTTGCGCCCTTTGCGGTTAAGTTTAATTTCTCCCTTTTATCCGGTCCGCGTTCATGCCGGTCTCCCATCCTGGTAATCCTTCCATCCTCAAAATCCTGATCCTGCCGTGGGTACGTTGAATTTACCCTTCCGGGGCCGGACGCAGCCGGTAGGCATTGCGACGGGCATACCACAGGATGACCAGGCCCGCCACGATGGCCGGAATGCTCAGCATCTGGCCCATGTTCAGCGCCAGGCCCTGCTCAAAGGCGGACTGGTCATTCTTGAGAAACTCCACCAGAAACCGGAATGAGAACAACAGGGTGATGAACAGCCCGGTGATGATGCCGATTGGGAGGGACTGCCGCTTGTAACGCCACAGGCCGAAGGTAAGCACCAGCAGGAACAGGCAGAAAAGCGCTTCGTACAACTGCGTGGGGTGGCGCGGCACCACGGGCAGCAGCGACGGGTCGGTTTCGCGCACGAACCGGAAGCCCCAGGGCAACCCCGTCGGCGTGCCGTAGATTTCAGAATTGAACAGGTTGCCCAGGCGGATGAGTATGCCGCTCAGCGCGACAACGATGACCATCCGGTCCATCACCCACAGCAAGGGCTGGTCGGGCTTGCGGCGCGAATACAGGTACAGGGCCGTTGGGATGGCAATGGTGGCCCCGTGGCTGGCCAGCCCGCGGAAGGGCGGCGTCACCAGGCTCGTCAGCCAGTCGAGCGGATCGCGGAAGAGCAACTCCCATTCGTAGAACAGGTAGTGGCCCAGCCGGGCCCCGACCACCGTGCCGAGCACCACGTAGATCGTAAGCAGTTCCACGTCGCCGGCGGGCTTGCCGTCCTTGCGGAATATATAGGCAGCCAGCAACTGTCCCAGGAAGAAGCTTATGGCAAACATCAATCCGTACCAGGCGATGGGGATTTCGGCGCCGAACGCACGGATCGTAAACAGGTCGGGAGATACGTCCCAGGTGATGGCGGAAAGCATAAAATCAGGTTAAATCACTACTTGTTACTTCATCATTCGACATTCCTTGTTCGACATTCATCATTTAATTTTCTAAATAATTTCGAATTTCGAACGATGAAGGATTACAGGCTTCGATGTTGCGCAGCCTTCTCACTCCTCACTTCTCGCTCCTCACTTCTGCCCCTTCCATCCAGTGGACTTTGCCAAAGTGAGCAGGGGTGAAGAGGCCCTCGGGGAGGGCAGGGTCTATTTTTACGTCCAGGTATTCTTCCACCTGCACCTTTTTGCCGTCCACCAGGAAAGTCACTTCGGTTTCGAGCCAGCCGCCGCCGGCCCGCACGTGTTTGCCGAAATGGCCGTCCTGCACGGTGCCCTTGGGGCTTACGCTGAGGGAACGGATCAGGTACAGGTGCTCGGCGTCGAACCAGCACTGGTTCGTTTTTTCGTCGCCTTTCGGGGCGCCAACCACGTAGGCTTTGCGTCCCTGCCAGGTATCTTCCCGGAAAAGGTCCGTGTTGTAACCCGCCTTCCGCAGTTTCTCCAGGACCGTCGCCTTGTCGAGGGCGTTGAGGCCGCCGGCCAGCAGCATGAGTTCGTTGATGCGGAACTGCCGGGTCTTGAGTTCGCCCCCCTTGAAATTGTACACCGAGTCGTTGGCGAAAATCACCGCGTTGCCCTCCTTGGGCGCCCCGAAGTCGATGCGGAACTTGTCGGGGTAGGCAATGGCCTCGTACCAGGTAGAGGTGCTCTTTACGGTGTCGGCGGCGTAGTGCGTGTTGCGCTGGGTAAACGTGACGGTACGGGCCCATTTGCCCCGGTACTGCCGGTGCATGGCGTCGATGAGGGCTTCGGTAGACCCGATCCTGGGCGGCAGCAGGATGGCAGCAACCGAAAAATAGGCGGTCAGGAGAAACGTAAATGGCATGGCGTTACAGAGTTGGCTTTCAAAATACGATTTTCTCCCGTAACCCGCTACAGAAGCACCATGCTGAGCACGCCGCTGAGCATAATGATCTTGCACCAGGTGCTCAGGTAGCCGAACTCGCGGCGCGTGTCGGCCCGGGCCAGCCGCCACGTGAGCCACGCCGTGGGCAGGAACACGAACAGCGAAAAGTAGAACACGATCCACTCCCGCAGGTAGAACGACAGCGTGAACAGGATCACCAGGAACGACCCGATCAGGATGTAGAGCAAACTTTTGGTGCGCCGGATGCCCCACACGATGGGCAGCGTCTGGCAGCCGAACGTGGCGTCGCCCCGCAGGTCTTCCATGTCCTTGATGATTTCGCGGATGAGGGAAATGAAGAAGGCAAACAGGGCGAAGGTAAAGACCAGGAACCCGTTGCGCGGCACGTAAACGATGATTACCAGCAGCGACGCCGCCGTGAGCAGGGCCACCGTGAAGTTGCCGATGAACGGCCGCCGCTTGAGCTGGTTGGAGTAGAGCCACAGCACGAATGCCGCCAGCAGGTTCACGGCGGCCACCTTCAGGCCCACCAGCAGCCCCAGCCCGATGCCCAGGGCGTTGAACGCCGTGTGCGTGAACATGGCGTGCCGCCGCCGCAGAATCCGGCCGATCACCACCCGCCGCGGCTTGTTGATGGTGTCGATCTTAATGTCGTAGTAATCATTGATGATGTAGCCGGCCGCCGCAATGAGCACGGTGGAAAGGGAAAGCAGGAAAAAGCGGAAGTCCGCCAGGTGCCGCAGCCAGTCTTCCTTGGGGCCGACCAGGAAGATGCGCACCAGGTACTGGGTCAGTACAATGATGAGCAGGTTGCCCGCCCGGATCAGCCGGAGAAAGCTTCTCATCAACACGCGCCGGTACCGCCATCTTCCGTTCATCAGGGCCAGGGTTTTTACGAAAATACGGCGGTTCGGGAGCATTTAAAAGGGATGCCCCGGATTAATGCCAGGAGGCACAAGAGAAGACGCCCAAGCCGGAGGGCCGGAGGGCCGGAATGCGAAGCGGCCCGCTGCTACAACTTGTCCATCAGCTTGTCGCTCACGGCAACCGCGACGAACAATGCCACGAAAATTACCATGAGAAAGAAATAACTGATCAGGTAGGCGGTACCGGCTTTGAGCCAGCTTCGTATGCCGCTGTCGCCGTAAAACTGGTGAATGGCCCACATGGTGTACGCAATGCTCAAGAGGCAAATGCCCGCGACGAGCACCGAATGCAGGGTGTGAGGCAGGTGGGCGACCATCAGCAGGGAGAGCAGGCACGAAAGCAGGTAGCTCACGCCGTAGAGGTACAGCGAGAATACCATCAGTTCGGTAAACGTGTAGGGCCTTTTCCGGTAAAGCAGTTTCATGGTGATGGCCTGCATGAACAGCAACGCCGAGAAGATCACCTTCAGGTTCTGGGAGAGCACTTCCACCGTTTGCTGGTATTTCTGCTTCGCCTGGATGGCGCTGGACGGCTGAATGCCCAGGTCCTGGTTCATCTGCGTGCCCATTTCGAGGGGGTTGACGTCCAGCAATTCCGAAACCACGAAAAACAGCGTCAGCATGAGCAGGTAGAACTGCACCGGCTTGAGGTACGGCTTGCGTTTGCCGGCCAGAAACTCGTTGACCGCGTGGCCGGGCCGGACGATCATCTCGCGGAGGGTGAAGAAAAACCCGCTGTCGGTGCCCAGGTAGTTGTGGGCGAATTCGGAAAACAGGTGGCCCATGCGCAGGCGTCCTTCGGCGTGTTTCTGGCCGCAGTTGGGGCAGTAATGCAACCCGACGGCCGTGCCGCAGTTGGCGCAGGCCACAGAAACGGTTTCTTGCCTTTCGGCCGTAGCTACCGGGGTAGTCGTCGTGTACATAAGCAAGGAGAAAGGGGACGGCGGAGTACGCCCTAATTTACTCATTTCTACTTTATTGGGAAATGATGGTTGGATGGTTATATGGCTGAAGGCTGGATGGCTGTATGGCTGAATGGTTATATGCTTGTTGAATGAACCATCCAGCCATATAGCCATCTAACCAAATTTTCCCTACCTTTACGCCGCTTAGGGGTGCCCCACCGAACGGGCTGAGATCATACCCTTTGAACCTGATCCGGGTAGTACCGGCGAAGGGAAAAGCGAACGTACGCCCACTTTCGGGCCGGCTCTTCTAAGCGTGTTGCTGCACAATTCATTCTCAATCGGGGGTGCCCGTCTTGCGCGGGCTGAGATTATACCCTTTGAACCTGATCCGGGTCATGCCGGCGAAGGGAAGATGGTACCGAGAAAACGGGAAAGGCCAGCCCCTTGCATTTCCCCATGTGTAACACCTTTATTTCATTTTTCATGCACAAAGGAATGCTGGCCGCGTGGCTGCTGCTTTTTTCCCTGGCAGCCCGGGCCCAATTTACCCTTTCCGGCACCGTTACCGAAGCCGGTACGGACCAGCCCTTGCCCGGCGCTACCGTTTCGCCGGGCGGCAACGGGCCGGCCACCGCCACCGGCGACGCGGGCCGGTACCAACTCACCAATTTGCCCGCCGGCCGCTACACGGTGACGTTCTCGTTCGTGGGATTCACCCGGCAGACCCGCCAGGTGGACCTCGCCGGCGACCTGACCCTCGACGTGGCGCTGCCCCGGGCCACGGTGCTGGCCGAAGAAGTGATCGTAAGGGCGACGCGGGCCGGCAACAACGCCCCGCTGGCCTTTACCAACGTGGACAAGGCGGCCCTGGCCCGGCGTAACTTCGGCCAGGACCTGCCCTTTTTGCTCAACGAAACGCCGTCGGTGGTGGTCACCTCCGACGCCGGGGCCGGCGTGGGCTACACGGGCATCCGCATCCGGGGCAGCGACCCCACGCGCATCAACGTGACCATCAACGGCATTCCCCTCAACGAACCGGAGTCCCACGGGGTGTTCTGGGTGGACCTGCCCGACTTTGTCTCCTCGGTGGACAACATCCAGGTGCAGCGGGGCGTGGGCACGTCCACCAACGGCGCGGGGGCTTTCGGGGCGTCGCTCAACATCCAGACGGAAACGCTCAACGCCGAGCCGTACGCCGAGGTGGGCAACAGTTTCGGCTCCTTCAACACCTGGAAGCACACGGTAAAGGTGGGCTCGGGCTTGCTCAATGGCAAGTGGACCTTCGACGGCCGCCTCTCCAAGATCGTCTCCGACGGCTACGTGGACCGGGCGGGCGCGGACCTCAAATCGTTCTTCGTGTCGGGCGGCTACCACGGCGCCAACACGGTAGCCAAGGTCAACGTATTTTCGGGCCGGGAAACCACCTACCAGGCCTGGAACGGGGTGCCCGAAGCCCGCCTCCGGGGCGACCGGCCGGGCATGCTGGCTTACATCGAACGCAACGGCCTCCCGGCCGCGGATGCGCAGAACCTGCTGGGCGCCGGGCGTACGTACAATATGTTCACCTACGAAAACCAGACCGACAACTACCAGCAGGACCACTACCAGTTCCTGCTCTCGCACAAGTTCGGCCCCGCCTGGAACGTCAACGCGGCGTTGCACCACACCCGGGGCGGCGGCTACTACGAGGAGTTCCGCCCCGGCGACGAACTGGCCGGCTACAACCTGCCCGACCTTACGATTGGCGACAGCACCATTACCAGCACGGACCTCGTGCGGCGGCGCTGGCTGCGTACCCGCCTGTACGGGCTTACGTATTCGGCCACCTACGCGCCGGCCCCGCACTGGAACGTGGTCCTGGGCGGCGGCTGGAACACGTACCGCGGCGAACACTTCGGCGAGGTGATCTGGGCGCAGTTTGCGGGCAACACCCGGATCAACGAACGGTACTACGACAACGATGCCCGCAAAACGGATTTCAACGCCTACGGCAAGGTGAACTACCTGCTGTTCGAAAAGCTCAACCTGTTTGCCGACGTGCAGTTCCGCCGGATCAACTACGCGTTTCTGGGCTATAACCAGCGGCTGGAAAACGTGCAGCAGGCGGTGGCGTACGATTTCCTGAACCCCAAGGCCGGGTTGACCTACCAGCCCAACCCGGCGACGAACGTGTACGCCTCGTACAGCGTGGCGCACCGGGAACCTACGCAGGATGACTTCACGCAGTCCACGCCCGAAAGCCGTCCGGGGCCCGAAGTACTGGGCGACCTGGAAGCGGGCTTCCGGCGACAGGCGGGGAAAACCCGGCTGGGTGCGAACCTGTACTGGATGCATTACCGGGACCAGCTGGTGCTGACGGGCCAGCTCAACGACGTGGGGGCGTACATCCACACCAACATTCCGCGCAGCTACCGGGCCGGGGTGGAACTGGAAGGCACCGTGCAACTGCACAAAACCCTGCAATGGGCCGCCACCGCTACCCTGAGCCGCAACAAGGTCCGCAACTTCCGCGAGTACATTGATGACTACGACAGCGGTGAACAGCAAATGAACGCGTACCGCGAAACGGACATTTCGTTTTCCCCGGCCTTC
This sequence comes from uncultured Sphingobacteriales bacterium, assembly GCA_963844325.1. GTDB lineage: Bacteria > Bacteroidota > Bacteroidia > Cytophagales > 172606-1 > CADCTQ01. The sequence goes on along the minus strand of CAWJNV010000002.1, from coordinate 7,171,814 downwards.
ATCGGTTCGAGTACGCTGACCTACAGCCCGGTGAAGGACCTGAGCGTGGCCCTGGTGTCCAAGTACGTGAGCAAGCAGTACCTCGACAACACTTCCAACGAAAGCCGCCGCATCGACCCGTTCCTGGTGAACGACGTGCGGGTGAACTACGCATTCAAAACCAAGCTGGTGAAGGAAGTGGGGGTGAACCTTCTGGTCAACAACGTGCTGAACCACCTGTACGCTTCCAACGGCTACACCTACGGCTACTACGCGGGCGGCGCCCTGGTCACGGAGAATTTCTATTACCCGCAGGCGGGCATCAACTTCCTGGCTTCGGTGAACCTGCGGTTCTGATGCCCCTGGTACCGCCGGTTGGGTCGCTTCGACCTCCCGTACCGGAACAGCAGCCGGCGGGGCGGAAAAAACGGCCGGACCCCCTTCGGGTTCGATTCGCCCGGAGGGGGCAACGGCAAGCCGGGGTGAACCGACGCATTGCGCGGCACCTGCGCCTAAGTCCGTGATTCTTATTTCGAGCCGCGCGGACCTCTTTTCGAAGGCTAGCGATGGGTTTTCGAGGCCCGAAGGAGCATTTTCGAGGTGTGGGAAATGATTTTTGGTGCCCCGGGGAGTCTTTTCGAGGTGCGGGAAATTGCTTCGAAGCGCCGGAAGTCCTTTCCTATGGGTGCGGAAGTGCTTTCGAATGGCGCGGCATGGCTTTCGAAGCTTGAAGGATTGGCTTCGAAGGGCAGGGGAGAGGTTACTAAATTACGGGTTAGTGCTTGGATTTACCGACAAGCAGCCCTTTATTGACCGTGCACTTAATTACCTCCCGTGGGAAAAAGACAAACGCGCATCTTCCGGAACGACCTCGCCAAACACCTGGCAACGCTGCCCGGCCGGGAGGCCAACGTGCTGCTCACCAACCAAACCACCCTGCACGGGTACATCGAAAAGATTGAGGGCGATGCGCTGCTCCTCCGCGACCTGCGGCGCAAGCATCACCTGCTCCCGTTTGCCGACATCGAAGAGATCATGCTGGACCAGCAAACGGCGTATTGATGGCAAGCCCTCTTTCGTGGGGACGCCAGGGCACTGAGAAAATAATGTCGAATGCCGAACAAGGAATTTCGAATGTCGAAGTATCGAACAACCTCCTAACCTTCCAATCACCTGCCCATGTTCCTCAACCGCATTCACCACGTCGCTATCATCTGCTCGGATTACGAAAAGTCCAGGCATTTTTACACCGGGATTCTGGGGCTGCAAATCGTGCGGGAAGTGTACCGGGCGGAACGGCAATCCTACAAGCTGGAGCTGGCCGTGGGGGATGCCTACCAGATCGAACTGTTTTCCTTTCCCGACCCGCCGGCCCGTCCCTCCCGGCCCGAAGCCCGCGGCCTGCGCCACCTCGCCTTCGAAGTGGATCACCTCGAAGAAAACATCCAACACCTGGCCGCCCACGGCGTGGCTACCGAACCCGTTCGCGTGGACGAGTGGACCGGCAAGCGTTTTACCTTCCTGGCCGACCCCGACGGCCTGCCGGTGGAGTTGTACGAGAAGTAGAGACGCGATTCATCGCGTCTCTATCCATGCCCGATTCATCGCGTCTTCCCTGATCGGACGCGATTCATCGTGTCTTCTTAGTGAACCGAGCAACGTGCGTGTATCGGAAAAGGATCGTTTCATCAGAGGATTGGTAAGCTCATCATTAAGAAAGGCCTTGGAAGTTGTATACAGCCGTGGTTACTTCCCAATCTCGCTTACGACACTGGGTGCACCGGGACGCGATGAATCGTCCATGGATAGAGACGCGATGAATCGCGTCTCTACTTACGACTTACGACTCTATCTCGCTATATTTGCAGCCTCGTATGTTGACGAATTTACTTATTAAGAATTACGCCCTGATCCAGCAGTTGGAGATGCGGCCGGACAAGGAGCTGAACATCATTACCGGCGAAACCGGGGCGGGGAAGTCCATTATGCTCGGCGCCGTGGGGCTGCTGCTGGGGAACCGGGCCGACACCAAGGTGCTCTACGCACCCGACGAAAAATGCATCATCGAAGGCAACTTTGACGTGTCCGAATACGACCTCCGGGCCGTGTTCGACGAAGAAGAACTTGACTACGAGGCCACCTGCATCATCCGCCGGGAGATCAACCCGAGCGGCAAGTCGCGGGCCTTCATCAACGACACGCCGGTAAACCTCGACACGCTGCGCAAGGTCGGCAACAGCCTCATCGACGTGCATTCGCAGCACGACACGCTGATGCTGGGCAGCAATGAATACCAACTCTCCATCCTGGACGCCTACGCCCAGAACCGGACCGTGTTCAAACAATACCAGGCCGCTTACCGCCAGTACCGCAAGAGCGAAGATACCTATAAGCAACTCTCCGAAAACGCCGCCACGTTCCGCAAGGAACTCGACTACAACAGCTTCCTGCTCGAAGAACTGCTGGCGGCCAAGCTGGAAACCGGCGAACAGGAGCGGCTGGAGGAAGAACTGAACCTGCTCGAAAACGCCGAGGACGTGAAGCTCAAGCTCAACACGGCCATCGACGCCCTGGCCAACTCCGAGTACGCCGTCAACTCCAGCCTGCGCACGATCATTACCCAGGTCAATACCATCAGCAACCTCTCGGAGCGGTACGCCGCCCTGCGCGAACGGCTCGAAAGCTGCTGGATCGAACTCAAAGACATTGCCTCCGAACTCGAAAGCGAAGAGGCCGACGTGGACCTGGACCCCGAACGCATTGACCAGATCAACGAACGGCTTTCGGCCATTTACAAGTTGCAGCAGAAGCACAGCGTGAAGAACGTGGATGAACTGCTCGAAATCCAGCGGGACCTCGACGACAAGGTGAGCCGCGTGCTGAACCTGGACGAAGCCCTGGCCGAAGCCAAAGCCAAGGTAGACGCCAGCCGCCAGGAGATGATGCGCCTTGCCGAAGTACTCTCGGGCACCCGCCGGGCCGTGATGCCGGCCATTGAGGGCGAACTGAAGGGCCTGCTGGCCGAGGTGGGCATGCCCAACGCTTCCGTCAAGATCAGCCACAACACCGGCAAGCCGATCAACACCGGCACCGACGAGATCAAGTTCCTTTTCACGGCCAACAAGGGCATTGCCCCGCAGGACCTCAAGAGCGTGGCGTCGGGCGGTGAGTTTTCCCGCCTCATGTTCTGCGTCAAGTACATCCTGGCCGACAAAACCTCCCTGCCCACCATCATCTTCGACGAGATCGACACGGGCATTTCGGGCGGTATTGCCCTCAAACTGGGCAAGATGATGGAAGACATGGGCCACCGCCACCAGGTCATCACCATTACCCACTCCCACCAGATTGCGGCCCGCGGCAATGCGCACTACTTCGTCTACAAAGACACCTCCGCCGCCAAGACGATCAGCCGCATGAAACGCCTCACCAACCAGGGCCGCGTGTTCGAAGTGGCCCGCATGATCGGCGGCGAACCTCCTTCGGAGGCGGCCATCAAGAACGCGAAGGAGTTTCTGGAGTATTAGCGGAGTTTATGAGTAAAGAGTTTATGAGTTAAAAGAGAAGGGTTTGTTAGTTTGGGCAAACTTTTAACTTTGAACCCCTGACCGCGCATTTTTTTACTCATGAACTCATAAACTCATCCACTCATAAACTCCAAAAACATGGCTTACAATCTGCTGCAGGGCAAAAGAGGAATTATTACGGGGGCTTTGGATCAGCATTCCATTGCCTGGAAGGTGGCCGTGCGGGCCAAAGACGAAGGGGCCAACATCGTCCTCACCAACGCCCCGATTGCCATGCGTATGGGCGAAATCAAGAAGCTGGCCGAGTACTGCGGCGCCGAAATCGTACCCGCCGACGCCACCTCGGTCGAAGAAATCGAAAACCTCTACAAAAAGTCCATGGAAATCCTGGGCGGGCCGGTGGATTTCGTGCTGCATTCCATCGGCATGAGTGCCAACATCCGCAAGGGCCGCACCTACGGCGATATGAACTACGAGTGGTTCATGAAAAGTCTCGACGTATCAGCGCTGTCGTTCCACAAGCTGTTGCAGGTCGCCGAAAAGCTCGATGCCATTGCCGAATACGGTTCCGTAGTGGGCCTCTCCTACATTGCCGCCCAGCGCAGCTTCCCCGACTACACCGACATGGCCCAGGCCAAAGCCATGCTCGAATCCATTGCCCGCAGTTACGGCTACCGCTACGGCAAGCTCAAAAAAGTACGCGTGAACACCGTTTCGCAGTCGCCCACCCGCACCACGGCCGGCTCGGGCATCAGCGGCTTCGACGCCTTTTTCGAATACGCCGACAAGATGGCGCCCCTCGGCAACGCCACCGCCGATGAATGCGCTGACTACGTAATTACCTTGTTCTCTGACCTTACCCGCAAGGTCACCATGCAGAACCTCTTCCACGACGGCGGCTTCTCGGCCGTAGGCATCTCCGAAGACATCGTGGAGAAGATGGGAAAGTAAGCACGCAATTAGTCGAATAAAAAAGGGGCACCGTCGAATCTTCCTTCGGCGAGGCCCCTTTTTAAGTAGTATCGTACGCACGTCTTCCTTTCCATTCCTTTTTCGAATGAACAAACCGTTTTTCCTCCTGTTTGCCGCTTTCCTGCTCTCCTGCGTACCCGCCATTTCCCAGGACCACTATGCCGCCGGCCGCGTCTACGTACCGGGCAGCGATACCCTTACCGGGTTCATCAGCAGCCAGACCACGGCCCGTTTCGTGAAGTTCAAAAATGAAAACGGCAAGGTGACCGAGTACCTGCCCGTTCAACTGACGGGCTTCGAACGGGATGGCGTGGTGTATCTCTCCCGGGAAGTGCCCACAAAGCCTTTCGGGGTAGAATCCATTGAGCCGTTGTTCATGCAATTGCTGGCCGGGGGAAAAATAAATTTGTTCACTTTCCGGGAAAGGGATAACGAAACCTTTTACTACGCGGAGAAAGAAGGAAAAATGATCAAGCTCGAAGGGGGTAAGAAGTTGGTTACCATGAAGGACGGAACCTATTTTACTGCCGACAAAACCTACCAGGTCTTTCTTGAGCAACTGTTCAGTGATTGCAGCAAGCCCAACCTGCACTTGTGCGAATACACGAAAAAGGGGTTATCGGACGCCGTGCTGGCCTACAACCACTGCGTTGATGCCACCACAACGCGGGAGTTGAATAAAAAGCGGAAACTATGGCTGCATCCGGGCATCCGGGCAGGGGTTAACGCTTATTCGGAAAATGGCTCTGCCCCGCAAATGAGCCGTTCGGCCGGGATATTCGTGAACATACCCCTGGGTGGGGCCAACCGCCTCCTGTCGGGACAGGTTGAACTCAATTTTAACCAGTACCGCCTGGCCACCGAACAGTTACGGTTACGCTATGACTTCGTCGAAATTACGCCTCTGTTCAAAGCCACCTACCCGAAGGGATGGGTCCGGCCGTTTCTGGCCACCGGGTTTTCATTCGGGCTGGGTGGTGTGAAACAGGCAAATGCCGGGAGCCGGGCACCGCAGCAGCGCAGTGTTGCGCAGGCCAAACTGCTTGCCGAGGCGGGACTCCAGGTTCCCTTCGGAAAAAGATACGTGTACGCCGCCGGCCGGTACGAAAATTTCCTCCACACCCCGGGCGAAACCATCAAATCATTCAACTTTTACCTAGGATTCGCGCTGTAGCGCAGACGTCCCCCGCTTTGCTGCGCACTACTCTACCTGCAACACCAGGCCCTTCAGGTATTCTCCCTCGGGGTGGAAGATGTTTACCGGGTGGTCGGCAGGCTGGGTGAGCTGGTGCAGAATCCGGACGTCGCGCTGGGCGTCGGCGGCGGCGGCAAATACGATCTTGCGGAACAAGTCCGTATCGATGTTCTGCGAGCAGGAAAACGTGAACAGCACCCCGCCCGGCTTGATTTTCTTGAGGGCCGTCAGGTTCAGGTCCTTGTACCCCCGCGCGGCGTTGGGCACCGACTTGGCGTTTTTGGCGAAAGCCGGCGGGTCGAGCACCACCACGTCGTACGCTGACTCGGTGCGGCGCAGGTAGTCGAAGCAATCTTCGGCGAACGAGGCGTGCGGGGCCGCTCCCCCGAAATTCAGGGCCACATTTTCGTCGCCCATCCGCACGGCATCCTTCGAAATGTCCACCGAATGCACCTGCGTGGCGCCGCCCGCCAGGGCGTACACGCTGAAGCCCCCCGTGTAGCTGAACGTATTGAGCACCGATTTTCCCCCGCTGAACCCCCGGAGCAGGGCCCGGTTGTCGCGTTGGTCGAGGAAGAAGCCGGTTTTCTGGCCTTTTTCGAAGTCGATGCGGAAGGTGAGGCTGTTTTCGCGGATGGTGCGGGAGGTTTCGCTGGCGTGGGGAGTCAGGAACCCGTTTGCCAGCACCACCTCTTCGCGGAAGCCGGGGTTGTGCTTGTTTTTGAGGTACACGTGCCGGAGGCCCAGCGCCTCCAGGCCGCTGATGAGGTGCGGGTGAATGGTTTCGGTGCCCTTGATGAGCAGTTGCAGCACGGCCACGTCGTCGTACACGTCGGCAATGACCCCGGGAAAAAAGTCACCCTCCGCGTGCAGCAGGCGGTACGCATTGGTTCCTTCCCTGATCACGAACTGCCGGCGCAGGGCGTACGCCTGCCGGATCTTGGCGTGCCAGTAGTCGGGCCGCGCAAAGTCGATTTCTTCGCCGGTAAAGGCAAACATCCGGCACACGATCTGGCTGTGGGGGGAGAAAAAGCCGTAGCCCAGCAGGCCCTTGTGGTTGTCGTGCACGGACACGATGTCGCCGTTCCGGGCGTTGGGCAAATCTTTGACGGCCCCGGAAAACAGCCAGGGGTGACGGTTGTACACCGACCGGTCGCGGCCGGATTTAAGGGTCAGACGCTGGTACATGCCCGCAAAAGTAGGAAGAAATGCCCCAACGCACCGTCCCGGGCCGGGTGGCCGGTTGTTGCGGCCGGCCTATTGTTCGCGGCCTTTGTCCACCTTGCTTTCCAGGGATTGTTGAAGACTTTTAGGTAGTTCGGAGAAGAAGTCGTAGCCCGTGGCCGCTTCGATGGCGTCAACGCTGACCAGGTAGTCGTACCAGTTTTTGTTGCCGTTGTCGGCCGACTGCCGGTTGGGAATGTCCACGGCAATCACCCGGGTGGCGGCGTCGATGCGTTTGGCGTCGCCCGTTCCTTCGGGCACCACGAGGGCAATCTTCCAGCACCGGGCCGGCACGGTCACTTTGCCGTCGGCGAGGGTGTTGCGGAGGCCGCTGCTGTTGCTGCCACCCTTGCCGTACACCCCGGCAATGAGGTAGATTTCGTTGCCCTCGGCCACCAGTTGCCGGCAATACTCTTCGAGCAGCCGCCAGGTTTGCCGGTTCAGGTCGGGGGCCTGCGGAATGATGTTGGTCATCAGGAACGTGGCCGAGTTGTCGTCGGCGCTGGCGTCCCGGTCGTCGGAGGGGCAGAGGTGGCCGCGGTCGAAGCCGGTGTTGGTGTAATCCCCGGAGACCACCCGGTAGCAGCCCGCGGGCAGCGCCGGGTCGGGGCGGAAGTCGTCGGCCCGGGTGGCCGTTCCTTTCCAGGCCTTGCCCAGGTGCCAGCTTACCCAGTTGGCCGTGCCGCGGGAGCAGTTGTAGGAAAGCGTGTACTGCGGCTTTTGGAGCAGGTAGTTGTCGGGGTCGGTGCCGGCGTTGCTCGGGTTGCCCAGGGAGAGGTGGTTGTCGCGGCCCGGCGCCGGGGCGACCTGGGCGTTTTTACAACCGTTTACGAGGCCAAAGGCCAGCAGCAGGCAAAAGAAATACGGGTATAAAGTCCGGAACGATGGTTTGGGCATGGTGGAGCAAAGGATTGGACGGTGAACGGCCGGGGCAGCCGCCCGCCAAATGTAACGAAGTTAAGCAATTGTAATATCACCCGGGAGAAAGAAGGGAAGTGGTGGGTAAAATTGGTCCACGCTCCTGGTTCAAGCGTCCATACTCCAACCATATTTCCCTTTTCAGCGGTGCAGGCATCTACGCCTTATCGTGTCCAATGGGTATTTGGAAAAGTTGGGTCATGGCTGGATGGGGGCCGATTCTTTCCGGTTTCCCCGCCAAACGATGGGTTCTGTCATGCTGACGTAAGGAAGCATCTGCTACAAAAGCCCGCATGGTCGGGGTGCCCGTACACGAGTCATTCTCCGGATGCTTCCTTACGTCAGCATGACAGAACCCATCGTTTGGCGGGGAAACCGGAAAAGGCCGATCCGCCGGTGACCTTTCCTGCATCCCGCAAAAGAAAGTCCTGAATGCATTCCTTACCCCGCCTTCTTTTTCACGTGGCTGCAAACCTTACGCGACCCGGGTCCTCCGGGCAGACAGCCAGTACAATTTCGCGGTGAGGAATGCTACCTTTTCCGGATCAAAAAGGCTGTTCCGGTCGCCTCCTGCCCCCTTTTTGAACGATCAACGACCCACCGCGGTATCCAGTTACCAATACCAGTAAGCAGTTGGCAACACCCAATACGCACCACTCAATACTCAATACTCATTACCCAATACTCATTACCCAATCTCCCCTCTTTTCCCCATGAAAAAGCGTTACCTGCCCATTTTCCTGCTGCTGGCGCCCCTGTTGGGCAGTCCGGCGTTTGCGCAGGATTCCGGCAACTACCAGCCGTTGCAGTCTTCCGGCCAGATTCCCGCCGACTTCCTGCAACTCTCTTCGGAGAAGTACGAACAGGACAAGTCTTCCATCGGCCGCAAGGAGAAAGCCTTTGACAAGCGGGCCAAGCGGCAGTTCTACCTCGAAAACAGCTTCCGCGTGCGGGAACTGCTCTACAGCGGCAAAGTGCTGTTCAACGACCCGGTGGGCGTGTACGTGAACCAGGTCGCCGACAAGCTGCTCAGGCACGACCCCGAAAAACGCAAGCAAGTCCGCATTTACGTGGTGAAGTCGCCGGCCGTCAACGCCTTTGCCACCAACAGCGGCATGATCTTCATCAACCTCGGCCTCCTGGCCCAACTCGAAACCGAGTCGCAACTGGCGTTTGTGCTGGCCCACGAGTTTACGCACTACTTCAACAAGCACGTAGTCAACAAGTACGTGGAAAATCAGAAGATCAGCCAGGGCAAAAAGGTGTACCAGTCGATGTCAGTGGAGGAGAAACTGCTCACGCGCAGCAACTACTCCAAGGAACTCGAAACCGAAGCCGACCTGCACGGGCTCGACCTCTTCCTCAAGTCGGAGTACAGCACGGCCCAGTTGAAAGGCGTTTTCGACGTACTCCAGTATTCCTACCTGCCCTTCGACGACGTACCCTTCCAGAAGTCCTTCCTCGAAACCAGGGACCTGAAGTTCCCCCCGGCGTACTTCCTCGACAAGGTAAAGGAAATTGCCCCGCCCGAGGAGGAAGACGAGGACAAGAGTACGCATCCCAGCATCGACAAGCGGCGGACCTACACCCTGGAAAAGATTGCCGGCCAGACCAGCCAGAATAAACAAACCTACCTCGTTTCTGAAGAGGGCTTCAAACGGGCCCGCAAGACGGCCCGCTACGAAATCGCTTCGCTCTACCTGGCCGGCTTGCAGTACGAAAAGGCCATCTACCATGCTTACCTGCTGTTGCAGGAAGACCCCGGCAACCCGTACCTGGAGAAAATCGTCGCCAAGTCGCTGTACGGGCTTTCGCACTACGCCGCGGCCGACGCCTTCGACAAGGTGCACGGCGACTACGAGGAGGTGGAAGGCCAGTCGCAGCAGGTGTACCACCTGGTGCACAAGCTCAAGGCCAAAGAACTGACGGCCGTTGCCCTCACCTACGCCTGGAACCTGAAGCAGAAGCACCCCGCCGACGGCGAACTGGCTACCCTCTCCGACAGCCTGCTCCGCACGCTGGTGTTTAAGCACTGCGAAAACAAGCTTGATTTTGCCACTCAAAAGCCCGCCGAAGCAGGTTCGGCAACGCCCGTGGCGCTGGTGAGCAGTGACAGTACGGACGCCGCCCGGGAAAACAAGTACGCCAAGATCAACAAAGCAACCGGCGACACGCAGTTTCTCCGGTACGCGTTGGTGGAGAATTTCGCCGACAAGACCTTTGCCGCCGCCTTTGACCAGTACTGGGGAGAAAAGGAGGCCGCCAGCCGCAAGCCCAAAGAAACCAGGAAGCAGGAAAGAGCCCGGCTCCGGAAGGCCCGGCAGGAGAAGGCCCAAACGGCCAGACGCATCCGCAAGAAGGGCGCCTCGCTGGGCATTGACAAAATTGTAATGGTAAACCCGTGGTTCGCCAAGGTGGACCAGCGCAAGAAAACGCCGGTGCAGCACGTGGCTTCCGAAAGCGCCGAAATCGCCCTGGGCAACCAAATCCTGGAAAACGCCCGGATTGCCAAACTCGACGTGGAACTGCTCGGCGATTATTCCTTCAAGGGCCCCGACGCGGAGAAGTTCAACGACTACGCTTTCCTCAAAAGCTGGATGAACGAACGGCTCAAGCACATGGACGGCGACGTAACGGCCAACAACCTCGACAACGAACGGGTGCAGGCGCTGGTTGCCAAGTACGGTACGCAATACTTCTGCTGGTCGGGGCTGGTGGATGTGCGGGAACGCAAGAGGGACGCGGCTTCCGTCGTCGCTTATTCGCTGCTGCTCTACCCGCTGCTGCCCTATGCCATCTACTACGCCGCTACGCCCAAGTACAATACCTACTACTACTCCCTGGTATTCGACCTCACCACGGGCAAGCCCGTTTTCACCGACTTTCAGTTCATCGACCGGAAGGGGTCGGAGGACGTGCTTAATTCAACGATGTATTACACTTTTTACCAGTTAAAAAAGAAAAAATAGCCGGTTATGAAAACAGGAATACTTTCCATCCTGCTGGTGCTGCTCCTCGCCGGCACGGCTGCCGTGGCGCAGCCGGGTTACCGGGGCAAGAAGCTTACCGTGCAGACCAACCTGCTCTTTCTGCCGGCGCTGGCCAACGCCACGTACGGCCGTGAATCCGGCTTTACCAGCTTCAACACCACCGGCGAAGCCTCGGCCGACTACGTGCTCAGCAAGCGCAATTCGCTGGGGCTGGCCTTCCGCCGCCTGCGCACCAGCAACATCAACGGCTACAACGGGGAATACAACGAAATAGAAGGCGTCTCGGACAGCAAGGTGTTCGCCAATTCGCTCGAATTGCAGTACCGCGTCTACAAGAAGAAGAGCGGGAACATCGCCCCGCTGGGCAAGTACTTCCAGTGGGGGGCCGGCATGCTTTTCTGCCAGGTGCGGCAGCCGGGCATGAGCAGCGCCATCCCTTTCCGGATGTACGCCTTCCGCATGGGCCGGGGCCGCAACCGGATTCTGTTCGACCGGATGATTCTCTACCACGGCTGGGAACTGAGCCAGGTGATGCCGGCAAAGGGTGAGTACGACATCGCCGGGGCCAGTTTCTACTACGACAAAGACCCGCAGACCATGGCCCAGTACCGGCTGTGGCGCCATTCAATGATTAACTTCAAGATCGGCATCGGTTTTCTTGCTTATTAAACATTCCTCTAAAGCCCGTTATGCACCTCAAACATATTTACGCAGCCATCCTGCTGTCGGCGCCGCTCTGGCTGACCGGCTGCCTGTCCGGAATTCCCCATCCCCTCAACAACCCGCCTCCCCGCGAACGGACGGAGGCGGTGGACAACTACGAAAACTACAATGCCATTCCGCTCACCAAGAAGACGCTCATCCTCAACGAAGGGTTTGACAACAACACGCGGGGCTGGAAGGTCGCCAGCGGGACCGATTACACCATGACGGTTGCGGCCGGCGAACTGTACATCGGTACCCTATCCTCCGCCCGGCAGAGCACAATCTCCCTTACGGATTTAAAGGAAACGGACGATTTCGAGATCGAAGCCCGCACGAAAATGTCCAGCATCAACAGTGCCAACGGCGGCAATGCACTGGTATGGGGCGGGAACGCCAGCAGTTGGTATTTCTTCCGGGTAAACCCCTATACCGGAGGCCTGGAAATCGGCCGGGGAACGCACGCATCCATTGCGAATACCGGCTTGGTAACCACCGGGGTGTACAAGCTGTTCACGGTGCGTAAAGTAAAGAATCTCTACTACTACTTCATCGATGGTGGCTACATTGACAAAGAGTTGGTCAACTCCTTCTACGGCCCGGCCATTGGTTTCGAAGCCGGCCGCAACACCACCATGTGGGTGGATTACCTAAAAGTAAGCCGCCTCACCCTCTGACGGGGAGGGTGACAAAAGACTGCAACGCAAACCAAAAGGCCAGACCCACCGGGGACTGGCCTTTTGGTTTGCGTTGCAGCGGGGCTTTCCGCATCAGCCTTCCATGATGTTGCCCAGGGCGTTGTCGTAAATTTCCCGGGCCTGGGTGGACGTAAGCAGGGGCTTTTCTTCGAACCGGAAGTCGGCGGCGTGCACCTTGCCCAGCAGGCTGGACGGCACCCCGGTCTTTTGCATCATTTCGGTGAACGCGTCGAGGTTTTCCGGCTTTACCGAGACCACTACCCGGCCCTGGCTTTCCCCGAACAGGAAGGCATCGAGCCGTACGCCCCGGTCGGGGTTGATGTTGAAGCCCAGGCAACGGGGCATGGCTGATTCGGCCAGGGCCACGAACAGGCCGCCGTCCGCCACGTCGTGCGCCGATTCAACCAGCCGTTCCCGGATCAGCGTTTTCACGGCCTGCTGCACCTCGTACTCCTCGTCGAGGTCGAAGTACGGCGCGGGGGAGCCTTTTACCTTGCGGTACGAATACAGGTACTCCGAGCTGTTGAGGTCGTTGCGCGACCGGCCCACCAGGAAGATCAGGTCGCCTTCTTTCTTGAAGTCGAGCGTCATCTGGAACTCCGGCTTGTCCATCAGGCCCAGCATGCCGATGGTCGGCGTGGGGAACACCGGCCCTTCGTCCGACGACTGGTTGTAGAAGCTCACGTTGCCGCCGGTGACGGGGGTGCCGAACTTCTCGCAGGATTTTTTCATGCCCATGATGGCGCCCACGAATTGCCAGTACACTTCCGGCACGTACGGGTTGCCGAAGTTGAGGCAGTTGGTAATGGCAACGGGTTCGCCGCCGCTGCACGTGATGTTGCGGGCCGCTTCGGCCACGGCAATGGCGCAGCCCTGCTCGGGGTCGGCGTGCACGTAGCGGGAGTTGCAGTCGACGGTAATTACGATGGATTGTTCCGTGCCCCGGATGCGCACGATGGCCGCGTCGGAGGGCCGGTTGGTGGTGCGGTTGGCCACGCCCACCATCGAGTCGTACTGTTCGTACACCCACTTTTTGGAGGCAATGTTGGGATGGGCCAGCAGGAATTTGCCAATCCGGGAAAGTTCTTCCGTGTCGCCGATGTCGGGCACGGCGTTGAGGTCAAACTTCTGGTTTTCTTTATAATACGCCGGTTCGCGGTACTCGCGGTGGTACACCGGGGCGCCGCCGCCCAGCACGAGGTCGTTGGCCGGTACGTCGGCCACCAGTTCGCCGTGCATGTAGAAGTGCAGCCGCTGGGTATCAGTCACGTGGCCGATCTGTTCGCAGTTGAGGTCCCACTTGTCGAAAATGGCCTTGATGCCTTCCTCCTGGCCCTTTTGCACCACGATCAGCATCCGCTCCTGCGATTCGGAGAGCAGGATTTCGAAGGGAACCATGTTGGCCTGCCGGGTAGGCACCCGGTCGAGGTAAATTTCCATGCCGTGTTCGCCCTTGGCACTCATTTCGGAGGTGGAGCAGATGATGCCGGCAGCTCCCATGTCCTGGATGCCCACCACGCTGCCCGTGGCAATCACTTCGAGCGTGGCTTCGAGCAGGAGTTTTTCCTGGAAGGGGTCGCCCACCTGCACGGCGGGCAGCTTTTCGGCGGAATGTTCGCCAATGTCTTCCGAGGCAAACGTGGCGCCGTGGATGCCGTCCTTGCCGGTGGCCGATCCGACGATGAACACCGGGTTGCCCACGCCGTACGAAATGGCCCGGGCCACTTTACCCGTTTCCACGATGCCGGCCGAAAACGCGTTTACCAGCGGATTCACGTTGAAAGAGTCATCAAAAAACACCTCGCCGCCCACGGTGGGGATGCCGAACGCGTTGCCGTAGTCGCCGATGCCCTTCACCACGCCCTTGAGGAGCCGCTTGGTTTTGTCGAGCTTGAGGTCGCCGAAACGCAGGGAGTTGAGCTGGGCAATGGGCCGGGCGCCCATCGTGAAGATGTCGCGGTTGATGCCGCCCACGCCGGTAGCGGCTCCCTGGTACGGTTCAATGGCCGAAGGGTGGTTGTGGGATTCGATTTTGAAGGAGCACGCCAGCCCGTTGCCAATGTCCACCAGCCCGGCGTTTTCTTCGCCGGCCTTGGCCAGCATCCGGGAAGAATCTTTCGGCAGCTTCTTCAGCCACACGATGGAGTTCTTGTAAGAACAGTGTTCCGACCACATCACCGAGAAAATGCTTAGCTCGGTAAAGTTCGGCGTACGCCCCAGGATTTGCTTGATGCGTTCGAATTCTTCCGGCAGCAGGCCCAGCTTGCGGGCGGTTTCCACGGTGGGCAGGTTGGTTTCGGTAAGCATGAGAAAGAAGTTAAAGCAAATATTGTGACCGCCGGAAGTGTTTTTTTGCCTTTTTTCCGACAGGTTCTCCCGGTCCGGGGACGGGGTCAAAATTAGGTAAAATAGGCTGGATTCGCCGGTGAGGGATGGTATTTTAACGTGCACCGGTGAATTTTTCCCGCAAATAGTACATGCTTAAGCATTTGGCGGTAAGGGGGTTGTAGAAACGGGAACTATTGAGTTATTTTATAAATCTTTGTTTTTATTCTTTTTATGCACAAAATTATACGTAGCAGCCAGAAAGCTTTATTGGGTTTGGCGCTGTTGGCATCGGCCACTTCCTGCGTGAAGGTACAAAGCAATTGCCACCCCCACGTACAGACTCGCACTGAAAACGAAATCGGCGTATATACTTCCCAGCCTGCCTTCCGCAGTTTCCGCGAAACGGTAAAGTACGAGGCCATCGGCAGCAACATCACCTCTTTCGAACGGGTGCTGGAACGCGTCAAGAACCAGGCCCGCCGCGACGGCTGCGAGGCGCTGGTAAACGTGCGTTTCTCCAAGCAACCCATCGGGAGCGGCCGCTTCAGTTCGGCCTTCCCCAAGGTCGAAGCGGTAGGGGTCGTGTTTGAAGACTGATTTCAGAATTTCCTTAAGGAGAGATTGACTTTTCCGGGTGGGCCGTTCGGCGGTGTCCATCCGGCTTTTTATTTGGCTTTCGAATTAACCGAAGTTCGGACAGCGCCGGAGGAACGGTCTGTAGTTGTTACACTTAGGACTTATGCGTAAGCGGTCCGGGTTGTCGATCATACAGTAACAGCAGTTGGTTGGGGCACCCGCTGGCGAAACATATTCCGTATCTGTTTGGCGAACAATAACATACGCGTTGAAAGATATGGAATATGTTTCGCCAAACCGCCGCACCTTTGCAGGTTTTCTCCCGAAAGCCTGCCGCTGCGCGCCGAAGCTTTGCGTGAGTCCTGAAATAAAGTAAAGAGCCCTTCCGGCAACCGGAAGGGCTTTGCTTTTGATAAGCGGGGTGATTAGCGGAGCGTAATGTCCCAGGACTTGCCGTTGGCGGTGACCGTTAAGGTCTGGTCGCAGGTGCCGCTGCCGTAGCTGACGGTTCGTTTGGTGCCGGCTTCGGGCGTTACTTCCAGGGCGCCTTCCAGCGGCAACCAGCTTTTCTGCGAGAGGGCGCACGAGATTTTTACCACCAGGGGCGCCGTGGTGGCGGCGGTAAAGCCCACGCCGTTGCGGCTCTTGCCCACGATGGTGCCGGTGATGGTCACCACGTCGTCGTTGAGGTCAGTCATGGTATTTTTGTAGTCGTACTTGCGGGTTCTGTCCCCGCTCCACTCGGTGGTTTTGCCGTCCTTCCAGGTAATCTTGCCGCTTTCTACCTTGATCTGGCTGACGAAGATGGGGTACGAGCCGTTGCTGTAGTCAAGGGTGGTCACCAGCGTTTTTTGCCCTTCCACCTGGTTGTCGTTCACGTAATAATTGCCGAAGGTGATCACCTGCCGGCTGTTGTGGGTGCGGTAGCTGCCCGTATACGCAATAAAAATCTTGCCCTTGCGGGTTCTGCCGTCGCGTCCGGTAGTGCCCGTGCCGAAATCAATGGTAATGTTGCCCGTGCCGTCGCCGTTCTTCTGCACGGTGATGATGGCGCCGTAAGCACTCTCGAACGTTTCCTGTCCGGCCGATACCCGCATGCCCGCACCGCCTCGGTTCAAGGCGTCTTCGGCAATGGCGACCACTTCGTCCGATTCGCTCAGGCCCGTGGCATTGTCGCCCACGGCTACTTCTTCGGTCTGCGGCTGGGGCTGCACGCTGTCTTCCTCTTTGTTACAGGCAGTGAACAGGAATCCTCCCGCCAGGGTAAGCACGGCTATTCTCAAAAACGTTTTTTTCATCTCGGTACTGTTAGCGTGATTGATTTGGAGTAGGTACCGGAACGACGGAAAAAGTAAGCGGCCGGACGGGAACAACAATGCACCAAATCTTACTTACGCAATTATCAGATTGTCAGAAGTTAAGCGCCGGATTTATTCGCAAAACGCCGACTCAGGTACAGCCGGTACAGGGAGAAGAGGGGCACCCGGCACCGGGCCAGCGCCAGCAAAAGCCGGTCGGCCGGGCCCAGGCCCGTTACTTGGCTCAGCAGGCCGCCGTAGGCCCGGGCCAGCCCAAAGTTCTCGGTAAACAATGCTTGCCGGAGGTGGTAACGTACCGAACGGGCCAGGGCCGCGTGTTCTTCCGCCGTGCGGTTGAGCCGGTAGGCTTTGCGGCACACGGCCAGCGTGGAAGCAAGGTGCGGGTTGCGGCGGCGGTTGTAAAATTGGGTGGCATGAGACCCGGCGACGCGGCGCTTGAGGGTCAGCACTTCGTCGAGGTAGCAGTACTTGTACGTCCGGGCCGACCGCACCCAGAAGTCGAAGTCTTCGTAGCTGAGGCTTTCGTCGTAGCCGCCCAGTGCCTCGTACACCGCCCGGCGGATCATCATGGTGGGCGTGCAGATAAAGTACCCGTTCAGCACGTCCCGGTACACGTCGCCCGACGGCACGGGCTTGCGGAGCGAACCGTCGGGTTGCCGCGGGTAAAAATTTCCGAGGGGCCGCGAGGCTTCGTCGATCAGGCCGGCATCGGTAAAGATAACGCCCCACGAAGGGTCCAAGGGGCCGAACACGGCTACCTGCCGGGCTACGCGGCCGGGCAGCAGCACGTCGTCGGCCGCCAGGTCGATGATGAATGCGCCTTTTGACCGCCGGAAACCCTCATTGAACGCCGCGCACACGCCCCGGTTGGTGGGCAGCGGAATGAACGTGGCTTCAGGAAATATTGCCAGAAAATCCATAATACGGGCGACGCTGTCATCGGTACTGCCATCGTCCACGACGATCAGCTCGATGTTGGGGTACGTTTGGCCCGTGACCGAAAGAAGGGCTTCCCGCACGAACCTGCCCTGGTTGTAGCAGACGCACACGACCGTAACCAGCGGCAGGGGTCGGGTTGCATCGGGGGGAAGGTTGGCCGGGGGCTGCAAAACAGTAGCGTAAAAAAAGCCGGACGAATAGGGGGTTCGTCCGGCGGGTTTGCAGTTAGTCTACGTGGGGAGCGGCTTCTTTCTTGCAGCACTCCTCCAGCGCCTCGTACGCTTTGGCGTCGGCGGGCAGCTCGTCGGCGTCGTAGCCACTCTTGTTGATGGCCTGTTTAATTTTTGCCAGGTCCGTTTTCTTGGGGTTATAGGTCACGGTCACCACTTTTGAAGGCACGTCCAGGCTGGAAGTTTTCACGCCTTTTTCGTAGGCCAGGTATTTCTCAATGGTCGCTTTGCACATTTTGCACACCGCCGAGGTTTTGATTTGCACTTTGGCCTCTTTCCCGTCCTGGGCAAAAGTGGACAGGGCACTGGCAAACAGGAAAACGAATACTGCAATTGCTTTTTTCATGATGGTTTATAATTAAATTCTCAATTCTCAATTCTCAATTCTCAATTCTCAATTCTCAATTCTCCTTTATCTTAAACCGCATTCCGGCGTAAATCATTCGGCCGTAGATCGGTCCCCAGTTCAAGGAAGCGTCAAAGTTCGGGCCAAAGGGGTTGCCGGCGTCCACGATGGGGTCGGCCTGGCGGAAGTCGCCCAGGTTTTCGCCGCCCACGTACAGGTCCCACTTGCGGAACGACCGGGTCACCTGCGCATTCATGAGGGCATAGTCGGGGGAATACGTAAAGCCGCGGTTGCCACTTGCGTCGGCAAACTTGCTGGGAATCCGCTTCGACCCGATCCACTGCGTGGTAAAGTCAAACTTCCACTTGTCGAACTTGGTAGCGTAGCCCACGTTGAACAGCACTCGGTCGCGGCTCACGAAAGGCCGCCGGACCAACTGGTCGCCGATGGTGGTGTGCACGTCGTAGAATTTGTAGGCCGCCTTCACGTCCATGCGCGGCACGGGCTGAAACTGTACTTCCACCTGTGCACTGTTGGCAAACGACCGGCCTTGCAGGTTGTAAAAGGAGATCAGTCCCGGGTCGCTGTCCAGATCCACCACGAGTTGGTTGGTAAAATCCGTGCGGTAGAAGTCGAGGCTTACCGTCGCGTTGCGGCCGAGGGCCGTAAAGTCGTGGGTGAGGCTGGCGCCGTAGTTCCAGGCTTTTTCGGGCTGAAGCCTGTCCCGCACCACCAGTTCCCGCGAACTCACCAGCACGGCGGTATTTTCGGCAATCGGGTTGGGCACCCGGAAGCCGCTGCCCGCCGAAGCCCGCAGGGCCGTGGTGGGGGTGAGGTTGTATTTCAGGTGCAGGCGCGGCGTTACGATGGGGCCGTAGAGGTTGTGTAGGTCGGTCCGCAGGCCGGCCACCGCCGTAAATTTCTCGGGCACGGTGTAGGTGTATTCGCCGAATACGCCCGGCACCGACTCGGTCCGCGCAAACGACGAGTCGCGGAACGCCTCGCGGTAGTCGTCGAGCAGGTAACTGGCCCCCATCTTCACGGCGTGGTCCGTGGTGCCGATGATGGTCTGGTAGATGAGGTTGGCGTACAGGGTGCGCTGCCGGCCCTGGTACGGGTTGTTGCCGAAAAAGGCGTCCTGCTCGTGGTTGACGGCGGAGGTCACCAGGCCCAGGCCCTTGTAGGGCGTCTGCGGGTAGATGATGCCGGTCTTGGCGAAAGCTTCCACGCGGCGCACCGTGCTCCCGGTGCCGTACATGGGCATCACCTTTTCCACGGGCATTTCGTGGCCCATCACCGGGTCGTACTCCATCACGGTCTCGGTGTGCTGCATCGACTTGTCGTAGTAGGACATTTGCCCGCCCTTGCGGTTTTCGTACAGGGCTTTCACGCCGAACTGGGCCTTGAGCCGTTCGCCGTCGTACTTCCAGCGGTTGATGCCGTTGTACTGCGTGAACATGGGCGTATCGAGGAAGCCGTCGTTGTTGCGGTCCATGCGGCCCAGTTCGTCGCCCAGGCGGCTGGCGTGCAGCAGTACGCCGGTGCTCCACTTTTTGTTCAGTTTGTGGGCCGAGTTGAGGTTGATCTCGCCGCGGCCCATGTCGTTGACGTACGTATTGAGGAATAGCTTTTCGCTCTCTTCGGGCTTTTGCAACTCCACGTTGATCTGCCCGGTGATGGATTCGTAGCCGTTTACCACCGAGCCGGCGCCCTTGCCCACGTCAATGGACGATACCCAGGTACCCGGCGTGTAATTGAGGCCGTACACCGTGGAAAGCCCGCGGATGGAAGGCACGTTTTCGGAATTGATCTGCACGTAGACGCCGTCGAGGCCCAGCATCTGGATCTGCTTGGCGCCGGTGACGGCGTCGCTGAACGAAACGTCCACGGAGGCGTTGGTCTCGAAGCTCTCCGAAAGGTTGCAGCAGGCAGCCTTTTGCAACTCCTTGGTGGTGATCTTCTCGGTTTTCATCGGGTCCACGGCCGAGATGCGGCTGCCGAAGGAACGCGATTCGACCACCACTTCCTGAAGGGTAGTGTTGGAGCGAAGCACCACGTCCACGACCGTTTGCCCGTGCAGGTGCAGCGTGTCGGTTTTATAGCCCACGAAACTGATGAGGAGGGGCCGGTGCCCGGCGCCGGGTTGGGCCAGGGTGAATTTTCCCTCGCCGTCGGAAGTGGTGCCCTGGGTGGTACCCAGCCAGTAGATGCTGGCCCCCGGCAGCGGGGCGGTTTGCCCGGCACTGCTGCCGTCGCGGACGGTGCCCGAAACGGTCTGGGCGTACGTGGGTAAAGTGATGAGTGCCAGCAGCGTAAACGCGGCAAAGGCAATGGGTTTACGTTTCATGAAGTCGTAAAGCGAATGAATTACACGGTGGAAAGAAGCCTCCGGGAGAGGCAGCAAAAAACCACCGGGCCGGGCATGGAGCCCCGCCGGTGGCGCGTGTAAGCATTGGCTAAACGTTGAGGATGCAGTGCCGCGTGAGCAGGGTGCGGCCCGCCAGCGGAGGAGAAGAATTGGTGTAGGAGCAGGCAGTGTCGCTTTTGCTCACCAACGCGTTGAACACGTCCACCAACTGCTCGGCCACCATCGCGTACAGGTTGGCAAACAGCTTGGCAATTTTCTCCTGGAAGGAAACGAAGTCAATGTGGATGTACTGGGTTTCTACTTCGCAGCAATTGTCGGCCTTTACCGTTGCCTCGTCCCCCGCGTGGGAGGTGGCTTTGGTAGATTTTTTGGCGCAGCAGCCCCTGCGGTGTTCCGTGGACGTGGCTTTTTTGCCGCTCATCAGGCAGGTATGTTCCACCAAACCCATGCCCGTGCTCAGGGTGAGTACCACCCCGATCATCAGGAATGCGAATATGCGGGAACGAATTGCCTTCATACGTGCAAATATGGGAAAGCGCCTTTACAATGTCAATACCCCAATCTGTTACAAATAGTTCAATTTGTGCTGAAAGTACGTTTGCACGAGCAGGGCCATCTTCTGGTTGTCGGGTACGCGGATGCGTTCCTGGAGGATGCGCGACGGGGCCATCTTTTTAATCTTCTTGAACAGCGCTTTGTAGTACACGTACGCCAGGTACACGCCCCACTTGGCCCCCTGCGGCAGCCGGATGATGCCCTGGTAGGCGGCGTCAAAGTCGGCCTCAATGTCGGCCTCGATGTCGCGCTTGGCCGATTCGGTGAACGCGTTGAAGTTGATGCCCGGGAAGTACACGCGGCCCCGGTCGTGGAAGTCGCTGCGAATGTCACGCAGGAAGTTCACTTTCTGGAAGGCGGCGCCCAGGCGGCGGGCCGGCTCCTTGAGTGACTCGTACATCCCGGTATTGCCCTCGCAGAATACCCGCAGGCACATCAGCCCCACCACTTCGGCCGAGCCGTAGATGTACTCGGCGTACCCGTACTGGTTGTATTCCTGCTGGTGCAGGTCCATTTCCATGCTTTTGAGGAAGGCTTCGATCAGTTCCCGTTCAATGCCGTACTGGTTGACGATCAGTTGAAAGGAGTGGAGCACGGGGTTGAGGCTGATGCGGTCCCGGATGGCCTTGTAGGTGTCGGCCCGGAAGCTGCTGAGCAACTCGGCCTTGTCGTAGTCGTGGAAGGTGTCCACGATTTCGTCGGCGTAGCGCACAAAGCCGTACACGGCGTAGATCGGCAGCCGGTACTTGGCTTCCAGGGTTTTGATGCCCAGCGTAAACGAAGTGCTGTAGTGCTGGGTGATGAGCCGGCTGCATTTGAGCGTGGTTTCGTCAAATAACTCCATAATCAGATAGTGATAAGGCCGCTTTTAAAGTTGAAAATGGAAAATGAACTATCGAAAGGTAACGAAAATTTGCTATCCGTCCGGCAACCTTGAAAAATGAAACGCCTGGGCGGTCCGGAGGGGAATGCCGGTACAGGATTGTAACTTCCGCCGCCGCAAATTGTTGCCACAATTCGCCCAGTGGGCGTTTTGGCTAGCCGAATTCCCTGGCAATCTCTTTGGCCACCACCTGCCCCGAAATCAGGGACGGCGGTACGCCCGGGCCGGGCACGGTCAACTGGCCCGTATAATATAAGTTGTTTACCTTTTTGCTCTTGAGCGACGGCTTGAGGAGGGCCGTCTGCATGAGGGTGTTGGCCAGCCCGTACGCGTTGCCCTTGAAGGCGTGGTAGTCCGATTTGAAGTCGCGGTGGGCGTAGCTGCGCTTGTACACTACGGCGTCGCGGATCGACTGGCCGGTGAGCTTTTCGAGCCGGTCCATCACCAGGTGGTAGTACTTTTCGCGGGTTGCCTCGGTGTCTTCCAGGTCGGGGGCCAGGGGAATGAGGACAAACAGGTTCTCGCACCCGGCCGGTGCCACGCCCGGGTCGGTCTGCGACGGCGCCGACACGTAAAACAGCGGCTCGGTGGGCCAGCGGGGCGTCTGGTAAATCTCCCGGGCGTGCAGCCCGAAGTCGGCGTCGAAGAAAAGGTTGTGGTGCCGCAGCTTTTGCAGTTTCTTATTCACACCCAGGTAAAACAGCAGCGACGACGGGGCCATCACCCGCTTGTTCCAGTAATCATCCGAGTAGCTCCGCGAACCGGCGCCCAGCAACTGGCTCTCCACGTGCTGGTAGTCGGCCCCCGCCACCACAATGTCGGCCTCGTACGTGCGGTCGGCGGTGCGTACGCTTTTGGCCCGGCCGCCCGTGATATCAATTCCGGTCACCTCCTGGTTGTAGGCAAACGCGACGCCTTTTTCAACGGCCAGCTTCACCATGCCTTCCACGATCTTGTGCATGCCGCCCATCGGGTACCACGTGCCGCCCTGCATGTCGGCGTAGTTCATCAGGCTGTACAGGGCCGGGGTGTTCTGCGGCACGGCGCCCAGGAACAGGATCGGGAATTCAACCAGTTGCAGGATCTTGGGGTGGTGGAAAAAGCGCCGCACGTGGGCGTGAAACGACTGGAAAATGTCCATCCGGACGGCGCTGACCAGAATCCGCGGGTCAATGAATTCCGTCACCGAACGACTCGGCTTGTACACGAATTCGTGAATGCCCACCTGGTACTTGTAGGCGGCTTGTTTAAGAAAGGCGTCGAGGCGGGCGGCGCTGCCCGGTTCCAGCGATTCGAACAGGTCGCGCAACTGCTCCATGCGGGCCGGAATGTCCACGAAGTCGTTTTCACCGAACACCACCGTGTAGGAGGGGTCGAGCCGGACGAGGTCGTAGTACTCCGAGGGGTGCTTGCCGAACCGGGCGAAGTACGACTCGAACACGTCGGGCATCCAGTACCAGCTCGGGCCCATGTCGAACACGAAGCCGCCCTCGGTGAATTGCCGGGCCCGGCCGCCGGGGGAGGCATTTTTTTCGAGTACCGTTACCTCAAAACCGGCACCCGCCAGGTTGGTTGCGGCGGATAGCCCCGCAAAGCCCGACCCGATCACGATTACTTTTTTACCTGTACGCACAAAATGAACTGAAAGGGTTGAAGCAATAAAACAAAACTACCCAAACGCAAAATGGCTTGGGTAGTAGGCTTGCAGATAATGCGATAAACCGGCGCGTGACAAGATCAACTGGCGTACGCGTAGTTCTGCAATCTTTCCTTCAACTCCTTCCGGGCAATGTGAATCCGGTTCTTGACCGTACCAATGGGAATCTCTAACCGGTCGGCAATTTCGTGGTATTTAAACCCCCGGAAATACATGATAAACGGCGTACGGTACACTTCATCCAGTTGTTCCATGGCATCGTCGATGTCTTCCATCGTGAAGGTGGAATACGCCAGGCTCGAAGTCATGACGGATGGGGCGTTGAGGTAATGAAGGTTGCTGGTTGAATCAATGAAAGTATTCCGCCGTATCATCCGCTGATAGTTGGTGATAAAGGTATTCTTCATGATGGTATACAACCAGGCCTTCAAGTTGGTGCCGTCCGCGAATTTCTCGCGGTTGATGAAAGCTTTGAGGAGCGTTTCCTGCAACAGGTCATTGGCATCCTCGCTATCCTTAGTGAGTCGCATGGCGAAAGGCTTCAGCGACTTGGAAACCTTATTGATAGAATAAGAGAACTCTAGGGCAGTCATAGGGCTTTTGAGTTTTGTTTGACCAAATGTACGTAAAAGTTAAACAAACGATCAAGCTTCTGTTGAACTTTTTTTTATAAAACTTAAACAAAGCTCCCGGCGACGGCTGTAAGGTTCCACCGTTGCCTCCCGGGCAGGAGGCAAATAGATGCGGCTTCGGGGCTGACGCTTACATGCCCTTGGGCGGTTAATTTGCCCGGTATTCCAGTAATGGCTTGAAAATCAGTGGGGATTTTAAGGCAAACAAGGAATGTTTAGCCGAAGGAGGATGTTAGAAGTGGGACGTAAGATTCTGTTTAAGATTTGATGGCAAAACTTAAACACTAGGCACCCAGCCACTTCTTAAACAAAGCCGCCCGTTCCCGGCTCACAGTCACCTCTTCGGGTTCGGCGGGTACCAGGTGCAGCTTGAGTTTGCCATTGAAATACGTATGAATGGACTGGATGGATTTTAGATGAGAAATAAATTTACGGTTAAGGCGAAAAAATACCGATGGGTCCAGCATCGTGTCGAGTTCGTCGAGGGTGTGGTCGAGGGGGTACTTCTTGTTATCGCGGGTGATCACGAACACGTACTTGTCTTCGGCAATGAAGTAGGCAACGTCGTCGGCCTGGATGAACACCAGCTTGTCGGCGAAGCGGACGAGGAAGCGGGTTTTGAATTGCGGCTGGTCCGGCCGGAGCGACTGCACCAGCGACCGGAGCACCGCGGTGTCGAGGGGTGGGGTGAACTGGTCGCGCAGCGTTTGCAGTTTCCGCAGGCTGTTGGTTAGCTCTTCGGGGTCCACCGGTTTGAGCAGGTAGTCCACGCTGTTCACTTTAAAGGCTTTGAGGGCGTACTCGTCGTAGGCCGTGGTAAAGATCACCGGCGCCTTTACTTCCACCCGGGCAAAAATGTCGAAGCTGAGCCCGTCGGCCAGTTGAATGTCCATGAAGATCAGGTCGGGCGGCCGGTGCGCCGCGAGCCACTTAACGGACGACTCGACCGAATCAATGATTTCCAGAATTTCGGCGCCGGGTTGGGCGTCGCGGACCAGGGCGGCCAGCCGCCGGGCCGCCGGGGCCTCGTCTTCGATGATCAGAATTTTCATGGGCTCAACTTCGGATGGTGCGCTGCGCAGTGGCCCGCCGGGTTGTAAGAAGGTTCACGCAAAGGTGTAACGGAGGACAGCCCCCGTGCAGATTCGGCGTGGACATTTGCCCGCCCGCCGCAACGGATACCCTACAAAGGAAGGAAAAGCGGGGCACGTATCCAAGCACCGCAACAGCCGGGCCGGGGGTGAAAACGGGGAAAACCGGGTGGGTGAGAAGGGCCCCAATGCCTACGGGCAGGCAGTAAAAATATTGCCCGTTATTACATTCCGGCTGCAAACATTTCTTTTGACGCTTTGAGGCTGAAACGTTTGCTACTTTTATCGCCATTAAAACAATCTTTATTGTTTATGCAAAACATCCTATTTTCTACCATCCGCCGGCGCCGCTGGGAGTTGGAAGCAGCACCTTTCATTAAATTTCTGGCCAACGAAAAGGCCGATCCCGAGGCCCGCCTGTCTTACGTACCGCACATGTTGTTCTTCATCATGGGCTTCAAAGACATGCTGCACTGCCTCAAACGCGAAGGTGCTACCGACCCCGTTCAGCAGGATGTGAATGAACATTGTGACGAGGACAACGGGCATTGGAAATGGTTTCTGGCCGATCTGAAGGCCATCCGGTTGAAGGACAATTTCTACGACCAGGATAAGACGAAGCTCTTCTCCACGCTGTACTCCGATGACAACTACGTAATCCGGGACATGGTTTACGACGCCATGCACTACTGCAAAATGGCAAACACCCCGGCCAACCGGATGGTCATCCTGGAAGTGATCGAAGCCATCTTCTCGGTATTCGTGGAGAACATGAACGTGCTGGTGTTCCAACTGGGCAAGTACGAAGAATACAAGTTCTTCGGCCGGGTGCACCACGAAGCCGAAAGCGGCCACTCCAACGGGAGCTGGCTCGACGGCGGCAAGAAGGAAATTCACGTGGAAGCCGGAATGACGGAAGAGGAAAAAGAGCTGGCCCTGGTTACGATCAACGGGTTGTTCAACGCCTTCGAGGCAATGGCGGCCCGCTGGCACGAGCAGCAGAAACAGTATCTGCGTAAAAATGCCCGCGTAACGGCGTAATTTCCCCGCGCTAAGCACAACGAAAAAGCCCACCAGCAACGGTGGGCTTTTTGCTTTTTGTCCCGGGCCGGCGTGCGGCCGGCGTATTTATGCTACTTCTTTCACCCAGGCTACTGCCTCGCTGGTGCCACTGAACAGTTTTGCGGTAAACAACGCTTCGTTTTTCTGGCCCAGGATGTTCTGCACGGAGGCCTGCCCGAAAACATTTTCCGGAATGATGATACCGGCGTACTTGGAGCCGTTGGCCGCCATCTGGGGGAAGTACACTTCGTTGGTGTATTTCTGGTCCTTCGGACTTACAACCCCCATTTTGCGCAGGTCATAAATAATTTTGGCGGCCCTTTTTTCCTTTGTCAGATCTATCTGCTTCTGTAAAATACCCAAATACTCGTTGCTGGCGGCGTATCCTTTCCATTCAACGTGTAAGTACTTGTCCTGCTGATTCCAGTAGATAGTGACGGCTTTGCTGTCAAACACAATAGCGGAGGAGTTCATAGGCTTTTTAACGGGTTTTAATTTTACGCCAAAAGTATTACCGCCGCAAGATTCGGCACCCGCCAAATGCACTTACTTTATTACGTACGTTTTGTATGATAGACTTATGCAGTTTTTCGCAGGGGCGTACCCGGCAAAAGGAGCGTAAAAATACAGGGATGGCATAAAACATACATCGGTTCATGGGCCGGTGCAGGCCCCGCTGAAACGGGCGGTAACGGTAAAAAACGGTGACCTTTAACGTTCGCCGCGTTCCACGGTAAGCAGGGGCAGCATCACTATGAAGTTAGACGCCGTCACGATCACTTCCACGGCCCGCTGGCACAGGAGCCGGTACCGCTGGCTGATGTTGGCCAGCCCCGTCTGCGTGGAGTCGGGTACACTGGATTTGCGCTGCAGGTTGTTTTTGACCACCAGCACCTCGTCCTTTTCCACGTACAGTTCGATGTGGAGCGGCTTTTCGGCCGATACCACGTTGTGCTTGATGGCATTCTCCAGCAGCATCTGGAGGGTGAGCGGCGCAATGAACTTGCCCAACTGCCCGGCCGGAATGTCCATGTGTACCCGCAGGTTTTCCCCAAACCGCGTCTTGAGCAAAAACAGGTACGCCTCGGCAATCTTCATCTCCTCGGCCAGGGTAACGAGGTCCTTGTCCTTGTTCTGCAACACGTACCGGTACACGTTGGAAAGCTTCTGCACGAAAGCAACGGCCAGTTGCGGGTCTTCGGGAATGATGGTGATCAGCGTGTTGAGGCTGTTGAAGAGGAAGTGCGGGTTTACCTGGCTCTTGAGCGTTTCGAACTGCGAAGCAATGTTTTCCCGCTTCAACTTTTCGGCCTCCAGGACCGTCTTGCGCCACTCCTTGAAGAAATAAATTGCCTCCTGGATGGATACTACGAGCAGGGTTCCGATCAGGCTGGGCCGGATGGCAATGGAGAAGTCGTGCACCACGTCACGGATTGTACAACCTTCGATTTCGATGTTGACGATGATGGCGCTGAGTACAAACACCGCGACAACCGTGTACGCGGCGCAAAAGCCAACTTGGGTCATGATCCGCTGGTGCGTCTGCCGGTACTCCGGAAACCGCCGCCTCAATCGTTCTACAATCCACTGGTTGCCTTCCCAGAGCACGGCCGTAAAAAGTGCCGAGTACATTACGCTCAGCCAGTAGGCCGTTTGGGTGTACTGGTCGCTGAGGCTGAAAAAGTACACGACCAGGATGCCCGACAGGAGGTAAAGGGGAATGCGCTTAAGCATACGAATGCGTTTGAAGATGACGGATCAGCACCGGACGGGTTGGTTAAAGGTAGGAAAAAAACGAATTGCGGTGCTTATGCCGGCCGGGCCACCGGGCCGCGGAATTTCCGTTGGTAATGCCGTTTCCAGTACGCCAGCAGCGGCGCCCCGAGGAGCGTAGGCCACAGCCACCGCAACGCGTCGGGCATGAAGTGGAAGTTAACGGCCGAGAACGCGGAAACGGCCGCAATGTAGGAGCCCGCCATGCCCTGCATGTGGTCGTACCACCACGCCATCCGGTCGCCCGTGGGTTTAAAGGACCGGTAGATCTGGACTCCCGAAAAGCGGAGCCCGATGCCCGCAAAGGCCAGCGATACGTACCCGAACGGGTGGTGCGGCTCTAATGTGAACAGGTGAACGCCCCAGCCGGCCAGCGCCAGGTAGAAGAGCACCATGCCCGCGGCTACCCCGGAATCGACCCTGGCGGCACGCGCCGGGTCGGTGGCCCGCCGGCGGCGCACGGCCCGGTAGCCCGACCAGGACAAGTGAAAACTAAAAACGGCCACCAGGAAGAGGAAGACGTTGGGCTTCAGGAACGTCAGGGGCACGGCCGAGGCCACCACCACCACCATTCCCCGGAAGAACACATTGCCCCAGAAGGCGTGCACTTTGCCGCCCTTCCGGGCCAGCAGCGCCACCGGGGCCACGAAAAAAGCCGTCATGCCCGCGCCAATGTGCAGGATGCGCAAAGCCTGGTAGAGGGTTTCCATACGCAGCAGTCCGTTTAGGTTCCAAAAATACTGCCGCCGCCGGGGGCCGGCGACCCGAAACTGACGGGACGGATAAAAGAACCTCCGAAGCGTACGAAGGAGCGGAAGAACTTATCCAGAAGCACCCTTCGGGCAAGCCGGGGAATACTAACGCACTGCCTCAGGTCTCCTGTTTTCCATCTCCTGGCTAATGTCTCCAGGGCTTATGCACCTGCCTGTGTATAATGACAGGCTTTCTGGTTTTAAGGAGAGCACCGGCAAAGGTGCAGCGGTTTGGCGAAACATATTCCATATCTGTTTAGCGACCAATAACGTACGCGTTAAAAGATATGGAATATGTTTCGCCAGCGGGTACCCCAACTAAATGCGGGTATTGTGTAACTGCTTATGCGTAAGTCCTGGTCTCTTAAAAAAAAAGCGGGACGCCCCCGTTGGAAGCGTCCCGTGTGTCTGGATGCTGACGCAATGCTACCGTTCGGGCACGCCGCCGGTGCCGCCCAGCGAAGACCGGTTGCCGCCGAACATCCAGTGCAGGCCGACCTGCACGCCCACCAGTACGTTGGCCCGGCGGCCAAACAGGTCGTTGGTGAACTGCTGGCCGGTGCTGTTCTGAATGGCCTTGATTACGTCTTCGTTGCGCACGTCCACGAAGCCGTAGTTGCCCCGGATCTGGGAAGAGAGGTACAGGTTGCGGCCCAGGTCGATGTCGAGGCCCAGGCCCAGCGCCAGTTGCAGGTCCGTCTTGCGGAACCGCTCCACGGCGCTTTTGGCTTCGGTGCTGTAGATCGTCGTTTCCTGCGCGGGCATCGTGTACGTACGGGCGGCTTCGTTGTAGTTGGTGGCGCCGGCCGGCAAGTTTTCCCCTTCGGGCAATACCAGCGTACCCGCCTGGTGCTGGTCGTAAATCTCCTGGCCCCGGGTAAGCAGTGAAAGCTGGGGACCGAACATGAAGTTGGCCCGGGTGCGGGCCGAGCCGGTGCTGAACGTGCGCAGCAGCAGCGGCAGATGCACGTAATTGAGCTCGATGCGCCGCTCCCCGATCACCTTTTTGGTGGCGTCGATGATCTCGTACACCTGTCCCTGGCGCGAAAGGATGGATTCGAGCTGCAACCCGAAGCCCCGGCCCAGGTCAGCGCCCACGGTAACGCCGACCGGGGCGAAGTTGTAGGTAGGCGTGGCGTTGTAGCGGGGGTCTTCGGAAAGCCCCTTGTCGAGCATCAGCGTGGTGTTGAAAGCCGTGGTAAGCCCCACGTGCAGTTGCGCCTGCCCGTAGGTGGGCAGGGCCGCCAGCAGGCCGGCTACGCAGCCCGATGCAATGGCGTAAAGCGTTTTTTTCATGGATGGTAAGACTAGCGTTGCGAAGAAATGCGATTTCTGGTAGAGGCGCTAAAGTTAAACAGCCCGATTTGCTTTGCCGCACCAAACCCGGGCCGGATATTACGTATACGCCCCATAAAGCGGGCAAAAGCGGCCCGCTTGCCGCACGAGTAATGCGGCAGAACTTTTTATAATTAAAATCTTCTACCTAACTTTGCGGACTTGATTTTGGAGGGATAGCAATGAAAGATTTAAGGCCCTTTGACATAGAGATTCAGACGCTGAAGCTAAAGCGGCATGAATACGAATACGACATCGAGGATTCGTTCTTCACGCATTTTGAACGGAGCCCGGTGGAGAAAGGAAAGTTTAAGGTAAAACTGACGTTGGACAAGTCGGAAACGATGCTCCAGTTGAAGTTTCACATCTCGGGCGTGGCTGAGCTGGCCTGCGACCGCACGTCGGAGTTTTTTGATTACCCGATTGACGTAACCAACCGGCTCATCCTCAAATTCGGCGAGGAGAACGAAGAACTCTCCGACGAGATCGAGATCATTTCGCGGGGTACGCACCAAATCAACGTGGCCCAGTACATCTACGAGTTCATCGGGTTGGCCGTGCCGATGAAGAAGATCCACCCGCGGCTGGCCGCCGAGCAGTACGAAGAAACCGAAGAAGGCATCCTCGTGTACCGGTCGGCGGGCGAAACCGACGGCGCGGAAGGGGACGACGAATCGGAGGGCGACGACGTGGACCCGCGCTGGCAGATCCTCAAGAACCTGCCTAAAAACTAAGTCACCTTTTTATTTACATACCAATTACCAACATTCACCAGGAGCAAACATTGATTCAAACAAGATAATACAATGGCACACCCGAAACGAAGAATTTCCAGAACCAGAAGAGATAAGCGCAGAACGCACTACAAAGCAGTTGCCGCCCAAGTGTCTACCTGTCAGACCACCGGTGAACCGCACCTGAGCCACCGGGCGTACGTAGTAGACGGCAACCTGTACTACAACGGCAAGCTGGCAATCGAAAATTATACTTCTGTTGCCTAAGAAGCAGAATTATCGTATCGTTGAGGGCTGAATGGGGGGGAATAGCCCTTTTCAGCCCTCGGCGGTTTGAGCCGTTTTTGTCATAATAAAACCCGTTTTTTGCAATGAAAATTGCCCTGGATGCAATGGGCGGTGACTACGCACCGCAGGCCATCGTGGAAGGTGCATTGCTGGCTTGCGAAGGATTGCCCGCGGACGTGGAGATTGTACTCATCGGGCAAGAAAAAGCGATCCAGGACCTTGTGCACAGTCCTGCCTATACGTCTGCCCCCATTTCGGTGGTTCACGCCTCGGAGGTGATTGAGATGGGTGAACACCCCACCAAAGCCCTGTCCCAGAAAACCAATTCCAGCATTGCCATCGGGTTTGGCCTGCTCAAAGCCGGCCAGGTGGACGCTTTTTGCAGCGCCGGCAACACGGGGGCCATGCTGGTGGGGTCGATGTTCAGCGTAAAAGCCATCGAAGGCGTGCAGCGGCCGTCCATCGCCAGTCACTTTCCCAAGGAAGACGGCAGCTACGGCGTGATCCTCGACGTAGGCGCCAACGCCGACTGCAAGCCCGAAGTGCTCGACCAGTTTGCCGAACTGGGCTCGGTATACGCCAAGAGCGTGCTGGGCATTGCCAAGCCGCGCGTAGGCCTGATGAACATGGGCGAAGAAGAGCAGAAAGGAAACATCCTGGCGCAAGCCACGCACCAGTTGCTTAAAGCCAACCCCCGCATTCATTTCATCGGTAACCTGGAAGGCCGCGACGTGTACAGCGACAAGGCCGACGTGATCGTGTGCGATGGTTTTACGGGCAACGTCATCCTGAAGCTGGCCGAATCCATCTACGACGTCTTCTACCGCCGCGGCGTGCGCGACGAGTACCTGGACAAGTACAATTACGAAGCCATCGGGGGCAGCCCCATCCTGGGCGTGAACGGCAACGTGGTGATCGGCCACGGCGTATCGTCCCCGCTGGCGGTGAAAAACATGCTATTGCAGGCCAGGAAAATGGCAGAGTCCAAACTGCACTTAAAAATTAAACAAGCTTTCAACAGTCAGAAGTAAAAAGTTATCAGGTTACTGGGTTACCAGGTTATTACGTGTCGCGGGATTCGTTCTACCTCCTGACAACGCGTACTCAGTAACAGGATAACTCAGCAACTGCGTAATTACATTCTCTCATGACTCAAATCAAAGCCGCGATCACGGGGATCTGTGGGTACGTTCCTGATTACATCCTCACCAACGCGGAACTGGAAACAATGGTAGATACTTCCGATGAGTGGATCACTTCCCGCACCGGAATCAAAGAAAGAAGAATACTGAAGGGCGAAGGAATGGGTACTTCGCACATGGGCGCCGAAGCCATCCGGGGCCTGCTCCGCAAGACGGATACCCGGCCCCAGGACATTGATCTGATCATCTGCTCCACCACCACCCCCGACTTTGTTTTTCCCGCCGCCGCCAACATCATCTCCGACATGGTGGGCGCTAAAAACGCATTCAGCTACGACATGCAGGCCGCCTGCTCGGGATTCCTCTACGCCATGAGCACGGCCGCCCAGTTCATCGAAACGGGCCGCTACAAAAAAGTAATCGTGGTCGGCGCCGACAAAATGTCTTCCATTGTGGATTACCAGGACCGTTCTACCTGCATCATCTTCGGCGACGGGGCCGGTGCGGCCCTCCTGGAACCCAATACCGAAGGCAACGGCCTCATCGACTTCGTGCTCAAGTCGGACGGCTCGGGTATCAATCACCTGGTGCAGAAGGCCGGGGGCAGCCGCCGCCCGCCCTCCATCGAGACGGTGACCAACCGCGAACACTACATTTACCAGGAGGGAGCCGCCGTGTTTAAGTTTGCCGTAACCAACATGGCCGACGCCGCCGCCCAGATCATGGAGCGTAACCGCCTCACCAGTCAGAAGGTGAAGTGGCTCTGCCCGCACCAGGCCAACAAACGCATCATCAACGCCACCGCCGAACGCATGGGCATCGGGGAAGAGAAGGTGATGATCAACATTCACAAGTACGGCAATACGACCAATGCCACCCTGCCGCTGGCGTTGTGGGACTACGAGAAACTGCTGCGGAAAGGGGATGACATCGTGTTTGCCGCCTTCGGGGGCGGATTCACCTGGGGGGCCGCCTACCTCAAGTGGGCCTACGACGGTAACCAGTTTGCGTAAAGCGGGCTTGCAATGGACCAACTACTACGGAGGAGCTTGCCAATGACTGCAATAGTGGAAGCAAAAAACGACGAAATCCCGGCGGTTGGTACCCGGCGCTGCCCCGGTGTGGTGCGGGTAAGATAATTTTTAGCCTTACGTGCCGCGTGCGTGGCGTAAGGCTTTTTTTATTGAAAGTACTACGGAGGTATACCTGACGGAACCCAAACAACTAAACCATGAAAGCAAAAGAAATTCAGGATCTGATCGACTTTATTGCCAAGTCCAACCTGGACGAGGTCAATATTGAGACGGAGCAGTTTAAATTGAACGTAAAGCGATCCAGCGCCGGCCGGACGGTAGACCCGCTCTCCCAGCCGATGCCGCCCGCCCTGCCCCCGGCCTTTGCGCCGGCGGCCCTGCCGCCCGTAGCGGCTGCGCCCCAGCCGCCCGCCGCGGCGCCTGCCCCCACGCCGGCCGCCCCGGTTGCCAATAACCATTACACGTTAAAGTCGCCGATGATCGGAACCTTCTACCGTTCGGCCAACCCCGAGTCGCCCGTATTCGTGAACGTAGGCGATGAGGTGAAGAAAGGCCAGACCTTGTGCATCATCGAGGCCATGAAGCTGTTCAACGAAATTGAGAGCGAAGTGTCGGGCCGCGTGGTAAAGGTGCTCGTAGACAATGCCTCGCCGGTAGAGTACGACCAGCCCTTGTTCCTGATCGACCCCAGTTAACGAATGCCCAATTTTGAATTTTAAATGCTGCCTGGGTACGGTTGTATCCACTGAGCATCCCACATCCAACTCTCAACACTACATAAATCGTGTTCAAGAAGATATTAATTGCCAACCGGGGAGAAATTGCGTTGCGGATCATCCGTACCTGCCGGGAGATGGGTATCAAAACGGTGGCCATTTACTCCACGGCTGACAAGGAAAGCCTGCACGTGAAGTTCGCCGACGAAGCCGTGTGCATCGGTCCGCCGGCCAGCAAACTTTCCTACCTGAATATCCCCAACATCATTGCCGCCGCGGAGATCACCAATGCCGACGCCATTCATCCCGGCTACGGCTTTCTCTCCGAAAACGCCGACTTCTCGCGCATCTGCCAGGAGTACAACATCAAGTTCATCGGCCCCACGCCCGAAATGATCGACGCCATGGGTGACAAGGCCTCGGCCAAGGATACCATGAAGAAAGCCGGCGTACCCACCATCCCGGGTTCGGACGGCTTGCTCGAATCGGCGGCCGAAGGCAAAATGCTGGCGGCTGAAATCACTTAT
Source organism: uncultured Sphingobacteriales bacterium (assembly GCA_963844325.1). GTDB lineage: Bacteria > Bacteroidota > Bacteroidia > Cytophagales > 172606-1 > CADCTQ01. Next base: position 7,137,322 of record CAWJNV010000002.1, on the reverse strand, counting down.
CCCGTTATTATTAAAGCCACCGCCGGTGGGGGAGGCCGCGGCATGCGGGTCATCCAGTCGGAAGCCGAGTTTGACAAAGCCTGGAACGACGCCCGCACCGAAGCCGAGGCGGCCTTCGGCAACGGCGGGCTGTACCTGGAAAAATTCGTGGAGGAACCCCGGCACGTGGAAATCCAGATCGTGGGCGACAAGTACGGCAAGGTGTGTCACCTTTCCGAACGAGATTGCTCCATCCAGCGGCGGCACCAGAAACTGGTCGAAGAAACGCCGTCTCCCATCATCACGCCCGACCTGCGCGAAAGAATGGGCGCTGCCGCCATCAAGGGGGCCTCGGCCATTGCCTACGAAGGAGCCGGCACCATCGAGTTCCTGGTGGATAAACACGGCAACTTCTACTTCATGGAGATGAACACCCGCATCCAGGTGGAGCACCCGGTGACGGAGGAGGTGACGGATTTCGACCTGATCAAGGAGCAGATCAAGGTGGCGGCCGGCGTGCCGATCTCGGGCAAAAACTACGAACCCAACCTCTACGCCATCGAATGCCGGATCAACGCCGAAGACCCCGCCAACGGCTTCCGGCCGTCACCCGGCAAAATCACGAATTTGCATTTACCCGGCGGCCACGGCGTGCGGATCGACAGCCACGTGTACGCCGGTTACACCATCCCGCCCAACTACGACTCGATGATTGCCAAGCTGATCGTCAGTGCCCAGTCGCGGGAAGAAGCCATTGTGCGGATGAAGCGGGCCCTGCAGGAATTCGTGATCGAAGGCATCAAAACCACCATTCCTTTCCACATCCGGCTGATGGACGACAAGGGGTTCCGCTCGGGTAAGTTCACCACCAAGTACCTCGATACGTTTGATTTTACCGGCCTGTAAAAGGGCCTGCTGATCCAATACTTCCCTTTTTTGAAGTGCCGCGGTACACCACTGCGGCACTTTTTTTTCCTGGGCGTAATTGTACGCGTGACCTTTAGAGTATTTACCCCGGGAAGGCGGCCAGTTCGATGATTTTGCGCAGGATCACCAGGCCCAGGAAGAACGAAAACAGGTAGCTGATGGCCCGGGAGGAGAGCAGGCTGCCGGCCTTTACGCCAAAGGGCGAGGCAATGATGACACCCAGTGACAGGGCCAGCACCACCGGGAAGATCACGTACCCGACGTTGTAGAAGTCGAAAGGCTGCTGCGGCGTTTCGAGCATACTCGAAAGCGTCAGCGTCAGCGAAGTAATGCCAATGGCCCCCAGCGAGATGGAGTTGGCTTTCTTGATGTCCATCTTGAACACCGAGTTGAGAATGGGAATGATGATGATGCCGCCGCCCAGCCCCGACAGGGCCGACACGGTGCCGCTGGCCAGGCCCGCCAACCCCAGGCGCAGCCCCCGGCCTTCCTGCTCCAGGTTTTCGACCGGCAGCGGTTTGGCGGCATTGGCGAGGGTCTTGAGGAGCATGTAGACCAGCAGCAGCACAATCACCACGTTGAAGGCGCCCCGCGAGTACCACGAGGTGTTCACCACGCCGTGCAGTACCAGTAGCGAGGAAATGACGCCAAAAAAACCGATGGTCACCACTTCGGTAGGGTAGAAGTGCTTGGTCTTGACCAGGAAGTAGTTGGCCGAAAGGGCCGAAAAAAGCGAGGCAACAATGGAGTTGGCAATGGTATACTGCACCATCTCGGCGGGGGGTACGCCCAGGTGCTGCAAGCTGGCCGGGATCACGATGATGTAGATGATGCCTCCGCCGATGCCCAGCAAACCGCCCAGGAAACCGCCCACCAAACCCGCCACGAAGAGGAAAAAAAAGTCGATCACTGCAATGCGTTTTTTTTCAGAAGCGAGAAGCGAGGAGTGAGCAGCGAGAAGGAGGTACACGCACTTTGCCGTGATCACCGGACAAGCCCGTACGCTTTCTTCTCGCTCCTCGCTGCTCGCTTCTCACTCCTGCGGCCATAATTCTACAAAAAGAAAAAGGACTGCGCAAAAGACAGTCCTTTTTTGTTGATATAAAGCGCCGTTCGTTATTTTCCTTTCAGGAGTTGGGCGTAGCGGCCGTTGTTGTTGAGCACGTCCACGGCGGCCCGGATGTCCACGTCGTCGTCGAAGGAAGCCTCCACGAAGCCCTTCTGCAAGTAATAGCGGGACACGATTTCCTGCTCAAGCATTTCCTTGAGTTCGGGCTTGAACTTCTGCAAATCGGAGTCCTTGTTGTGGTACATCTTGGTCTTCAGTGACTTGATCTGATCCTGGATGTCTTCGTAGTACTTCTCCTTCTTGGCGTAGGTGATCAGGTCTTCCACTGATTTTTCTACCTGGGTGGTGTAGTCGTACTCCTTGCTGCTCAGCCAGTTCACGAAAGCCTGGTATTCCTCGTCGCTCAGTTGGAAATCCTTGGCCGGCTTGATGGTCTGGTGTTCGTTGGTGTACTTGTTGGCGTATTCGAACAACAACCCCTTGCTGTCGAGGCTCTGGGCAATGGCCGGGAAGTTGGGGTGCTCCACCGGCACGTCGGGGGTGATGCCGCCGCCGTCGTACACCATGCGGCCGTTGCGGGTTTTAAAGGCTACTTGCAAGGAATCGGGAATCTTGCCCACGCTGCCGTCTTCGTTGCGGTGGCTGTAGTCGATGGCCTGGATGCACCGGCCGCTGGGAATGTAGTACTTGGCCGTGGTGATCTTGAGCTGCGAGTTGTAGGAGAGGGGACGCGTGGCCTGCACGAGTCCCTTGCCGTACGTCTTCTGGCCGATGAGCACGCCCCGGTCGTAGTCCTGGATCACGCCGGCCACGATTTCGGCCGCCGAGGCGCTGCGGCTGCTGGTAAGCACGGCTACCGGAATCTCGGTGTCGGCCGGCGGGTTGAGGGCCGTGTACACTTTGTTCCAATCGGTGACCTTGCCCTTGGTGCTCACAATCTCGGCGTCTTTGGCTACGAACAGGTTGGAAATGTTCACTGCTTCGCTCAGCAGGCCGCCCGGGTTGTCGCGCAGGTCGAGGATGAGTTTCTTGGCGCCTTTGGCTTTCAGTTCGGTCATGGCGTTTTTCACTTCCCGCGAGGCGCCGGTGGTAAAGTCCGACAGGTGGATGTAGCCCACCTCACCCGACACCATGCCGTAGTAGGGCACGTTCTCGACCTTGATGTTTTCGCGCACCACCGAAATGTCGATCGGCTTATCCTGGCCGTACCGCTTCACGGTCAGCTTCACGGCCGTGTTGGCCTGGCCGCGCAGCAGCTTGTTGACGTCGTGGTACGACTTGTTCTTGAGGTCGATGTCGTCGATCCTGACGATTTCGTCGCTTACCCGCAGGCCGGCTTTGGCGGCCGGGGAGTCTTCGCTGGGCAGCACCACGTACGTTTTCCCGTTGCGGGGCGACACGGCCGCGCCGATGCCGCCGTACTGGCCCGTGGTCATGGTCCGGTAGTCCTCGATTTCATCCTCGGGAATGTAGTCGGTGTACGGGTCGAGCGACCGCAGCATGGCGTCGATGCCCGTCTTCATGAGGCGGTTGGGGTTGATCTCGTCAACGTAATAGGTATTGACCTCGCGGAAAAGGGTTGCGAAAATGTCCAGGTTCTTCACGATCTCAAAATAACGCTCACCCGGATCGCTGAAAGACATTAAGCCCAACCCGGCCGCTGCCACTGCGCCCAGGGCTACCTTCCGGAACCGTTTTGTATTCATACCGCAGAAATGTTAGGGGATGTACTGAAAAAAGAGAAGCTTTACTTCGAACTGCTTTTAGGAGGCTCTTCCGGCAAAAGCATACGCTGCCATACTAATATCAGCTTTTTTTTCAACAAATCAAAGGGCAGCGGCTCCTTGGCCGTGTACACCCACGCCACCACGGCCGGCACCTTGTCAGGCGGGAAGTTGCCCAGCAGTTCGGCCCGGCTCGTGCGGTACGCTTCGCGCATCCGCCGGCGGATGGTGTTGCGGTCAACGGCCCGCTTGAAGTACCGCTTCGACACCGAAAAAAGTACCTCCGGGCGTGCGCCGTCGGCCGGGGGCCCGGGCAGGAATTGCAGGCGGAAGGGGTACAAATAAACAGAGGAACCTTTCTTGAAAAGTTCCTCTATCTTTTTTTTGCTGGTAAGCCGTTCTTCTTTGGGAAAGTGCTGATCCGGAACCGGTGAAAGGGGTCGTTCCATGGGCGGCAGAAGCAGCAGCCCTTGGGCTGCGTTTCAAGTCTTTAAGCCTTGTGTCTTGCTTCGTCCGAAACGGTCAGTTTCTTCCGGCCCTGTGCTCTTCTGCGGGCCAGCACTTTGCGGCCGTTGACAGTGCTCATTCTCTCTCTGAAACCGTGCTTGTTCTTGCGCTTACGATTGGACGGCTGAAACGTTCTTTTCATGATAATCTGAAATTATTATGGCCTGCAAAATTAGGCACTTATCCGGAAAATCCAAAGATGCCCGCGAAATAATACGCGGCCGGGCTGCTTACCGGGGAGTTGCAAAAGTGGGGTGTAATGCCGTACTTTCGGTAAATCAACTTACTTAACTTCAATGCGCAACCTAATCAAATCATTGACGCTCTGCCTGCTGGCCGTGCTTTGCACCGCCCTGTCTCCCGCCGGTACGCCGCCCGGCGGTACGGAGGCCAAACTGGACGAATTCATGACCGAGTACACCAAGCGGTTCAAGGCCGCCCTGGCCGCAAAGGACGACAACCAGACGCTGGTTCTGCTGCAAAAGATGAAGGCCGACCTGTGCCCCTGGGCCAACCGCCTCGCCCCGGAAGTAGAAGCGTGGCAGAAAAACATGTCGGAGGCCGAGGAGGAGGCCTTCCGGAAACGCGCCGAGAACAAGCCCTACGTGGCCGAATTGCTCAAAATCGGCTTCAACCCGGAAAATATGAACCGCTTCCAGAAGAACCCGAAGCTCGAAGCGGCCATGAAAGACATGGAGAACTGCATCAACCAGGTCGGCAAAAAGAAAGAGTCATCCGAAGAAGGGGATAGCGAAGAAGGAAGCGACGAGGATACCGGCAACGAAGACAACGACAATTAACGGCCGCTCCGGGCCACAAAAAAGGCGAAAGGCGGGATGTCCCGCCTTTCACCTTTTTTGTGGCACCCTGTACAGACGTCTCCTGTCTCACGTCTGATGTCTCCCGTCTCCCCCCTACAGTTCCCGGATCCAGATGTTGCGGAAACTGATGGGTTCGCTGGGGTCGCCGTGGTCCTGCAACTTGATTTGCGACTTGCCGTGCGCCTTCCGGTACTCGGCCAGGCCGATATACTGGGTGGGCCCTTTGATTTCGGTGTTGTTCTGGATGAGCACGCCGTTGTGCAGCACAGTCACCCGGGCCGGGGAAAACAGGGAGCCGTCTTCCTTGAAGCGGGGTGCTGTGAATACAATGTCGTACACGTTCCACTCGCCGGGCTTGCGCATCGAGTTCACCAGCGGCCGGTACTGCTTGTAAATGCTGCCCGCCTGCCCGTTGGTGTAGGTTTTGTTGTTGTAGGAATCCAGGATTTGCAGTTCGTAGCCGGCGTCGCCGTCCCCGGTGGAGGCCAGGAACAAGCCGCTGTTGCCCCGGGCCTGCCCTTCGCCCGTGATCTTTTCGGGAATCTGCCATTCAATGTGCAACTGATAGTCCCCGAACGACTGCTTCGTCTGGATGTTGCCGGTGCCTTTTTTAACCGTAAATACGTTGTTTGCCACGGTCCACCCCGCCGGCGACTGGGGATTTTTGACCGAAACCCACTGGTCCAGGTTTTTCCCGTCGAACAGGATGAGGGCGTCTGAAGGGGGCAGGTCGTTGGTTTTGCCGGCCGTCACCACTTTGGGCACCGGTTCCCAGAACTCGGTCATCTGGGGCGTCATTTTGGGGGGCTCGGCGGGCTGCTGGGCAAACGCGGCCGTGGCCGAGAGCACCATCAAAAAAGAAAACGTTGCGCGCATAGAGAATGGAGGAGTAGGGGTTTGGTTGAAAAATACGGATTCAACAGTCCGCTGGGCGCTAATATACACCATTCGGGAAAATATTGGGAAATGGAAAGAAAAGCCCCGCATTTCCCAACCCGCCACCCCTTACTTCTGGCAAAACAAAAAGCGGCGCAACCCGTGCGCCGCCTCTCAATACTAAATACCCAATACTTAGTACTCATCAATGCTACTTCGCTTTGGGCAATTCCGCCAGCAGCTTTTCGTTCAGGCGCACGTAGTCGTCGTTCTTGGCCGTTTTCGCCAGTTCGATGGATTTGCGGGCCGTGGCTTCCGCGCTCTTGTAATCCTTCAGCTTGGCCTGGAGGCGGGCCTTCTGGTGCAGCTGCCAGTACTTGGGGTCTTTTTCGGTGGCCTTGTTCATCCAGGTGAAGGCTTGGTTCAAGTCCTTGTTGTTCTCCATGTAATACACGGCGGCCGTGAACAGATCCTCCGGTTTGGCGTCCGGGGTGTCAATCACTTTTTCCTTGATCTGGGCCATCACCTTGCTGTCCACGTCGGTTTCCAGTTTCAAGGACACCTTCGTGTTCTCCCACTTGATGTTCATGTTGGCCGCGTTGGGAGTAAGGTCCGAAAAGTCGATGGTGAACGTTTCGTAGGGGGCGGCCGTCTTGGCGGGCTTTACTTTGAAGCGGGCAACGTCTTCGGCCTCTTTGTAGTCGTTGGCGCCGGCTTTGGCGTTCTTGTTGAGCATCACGGTCCATTCGTCCTTGCCGGGAATGGTGAACAGCGAATACTCACCGGCGGGTACTTTGGTGCCGTTCACGTTTACTTCGTCGCTGAAGGTCAGCTTGGTAGCCGCATTGGCGCCGGTACGCCACAGTTGGCCGTAGGGCAGCAGGTCGCCGAAGATTTTGCGGCCCCGGGCACTCGGCCGGGAGTAGGAGAGGGTCACGTTGACCAGGCCGACTTTCTGGGTAACGGTAGCCGACGGGCTGGACTGCGGCACGGAGATCTGGGCGTACGCGCCGGGGGTAAAGAACAGGAAAGCGGCAAACAATGCCAGGAGGAATCCTTTATTCATGATAGATTGGTTGTTCAATATAAAAGTTTGCGCAAATGTACTCAAAATGAGACATTAGACATAAGAGGTAAGACATTAGACAGGAGACGGGGAACACGGAATTACCGGTCACGCAAAGTCTTCCGTCTTGTGTCTGATGTCTCCTGTCTTACGCAAAGCCGAGCACTTTGCGGACGCGTTCCAACGTCTGGCGGGCAATGACGCGGGCCTTGGCCTCGCCTTCGGCGAGGCGCGCATCCAACTCGGCCGGGTTGTTCATGTACCGGTTAAACACTTCGCGCGGGCCGGCAAACTTCTCCAGCATCAACTCGTACAGGGCCGTTTTGGCGTGGCCGTAGCCGTAGCCGCCCGCCAGGTAGTTCTGCCGCATCTGCTCCACCTGGGCCGGCTCGGCCAGCAGCGAATAGAGCTTGAACACGGTATCCGCATCCGGGTTTTTGGGGGCTTCCATCGGCGTGCTGTCGGTTTTAATGGACATTACGGCCTTTTTCAACTCCTTCTCCGGCAGGAAAATGTCAATGGTGTTGCCGTACGTCTTGCTCATTTTCTGCCCGTCAGTGCCCGGAATAATCATTACCTGTTCGTCAATCCGGGCTTCGGGCAGCACGAATACGTCGCCGTACTGGTTGTTGATGGTGCCGGCAATGTCGCGGGCAATCTCCAGGTGCTGCAACTGGTCTTTGCCCACGGGCACGAAATGAGCGTCGTACAGCACGATGTCGGCCGTCATCAGCACGGGGTACGTAAACAAGCCCGCATTTACGTCGGCCAGCCGGTCGGCTTTGTCCTTGAAGGACGTGGAATTGGCCAGCATGGGGTACTTGGCAAAGCAGTTGAGGTACCAGGTCAGTTCGCACACTTCGGGAATGCGCGACTGGCGGTAAAACAGGTTTTTATCGGTATCAAAGCCGAAAGCCAGCCACGCGGCGGCCGTGGCGTTCACGTTGTAGACCCGTGCTTCGGCGTCCTTGATGGTGGTGAGCGAATGCAGGTCGGCAATGAAGAAGAAAGACTCGTTGCCGGACTCCTGCGACATGCGGATTGCCGGGACAATGGCGCCGAGTAGGTTGCCCAGGTGCGGCCTCCCCGAACTCTGAACGCCCGTTAAGATTCTGGCCATGCTCGAAAAGAGATTGAGATAAGCGGCAAATCTAGGCATTCCGCCGCAGCTTTTGGGCATTTTGGCTAGTTTTGACGAACGGCCCATTGCCTGCTACCCACTGCTTATTGCCAACTGCTTATTGCCAACTGCTTGCTACGCTCACCCGTGCCGCTCCTGCTCCGCGTACTCCTGTTGCCCTTCGCCGGGCTCTACGCCCTGGTCATGGCCGTGCGGAACAAACTGTACGACCTGAACCTCAAAAAAACGTACCGTTTCCGGGTGCCCGTGCTGGCCGTGGGCAACCTGACCGTGGGCGGTACCGGCAAAACGCCCCACGTCGAGTACCTCGTCCGCCTGTTGGGGGACCGCTACCGGGTGGCTACCCTCAGCCGCGGCTACGGCCGGCAGACGAAGGGTTTCCGGCTGGCCGGCCCTGCGGACACCGCCGCCACGCTCGGCGACGAACCCTGCCAGCTGTACCGCAAGTTTGCGCCGGCCGTCACGGTTGCCGTGGGCGAACGGCGGGCCGAAGCCATCCCGGCCATTTTGCAAGCGCATCCGGCTACGGACGTAATCATCCTCGACGACGCCTACCAGCACCGGAGCGTAATGCCCCGCCTGTCCATCCTGCTCACCGACTACAACCGGCCCTTTTTCCGCGACCACGTACTGCCGGCCGGCCGCCTGCGCGAAGCCCGGCGTGGCGCCGGCCGGGCCCACGTGGTCATTGTCACCAAGTGCCCGGGCGACCTGGATGCCACCGGGCAAAGCGCCATTACCGATGCCGTCCACCAGTACGCCCGGCCGGAGGTGCCGGTGTTCTTTACGGGCATCCGGTACGGGGCGCCGGTGGCGTTCGGCAACGGGGCCGCATTCCACCCCGACGTGGTGCTGGTGTCGGGCCTGGCCAACCCGGCGCCGCTGGAGCGCTACGTGCGGGGGCAATTCCGGCTCCTGGCGCACCTGGCCTTCCGCGACCACCACCGCTACGGCGCGGCCGACCTGCACCGGATGGAAGGGGCGTTGGCCGAAACCGGCGGCCGGGCCCTGCTGGTTACCGAAAAAGATTACGTGAAACTGCTCAGCCCGGACTTTGCCGGGTTTACCGGGCGGCTGCCCTTTTTCTACCTCCCGATGGAGGTTTTTTTCCTCGAAGGCGGGAGCCGGTTCGATGCCTTGGTCCGCCAGGCAGGTTTTTCCGAAACATTGGGAGCGTAGATGCATTTTTCCTGTTTACCTTTCCGTATTTAGGGCATAAAAGAACACAAACAGCTTGGATAGAAGTGACTTAGGTTTGCTGGAGGCGTTGCAGAACGGACAGCCGCAGGCGCTGGAACAATTTTACGTTGCCCACCGCTGGCCCTTTCTCCGGTGGTCCGAAAAGGCTTTCGGGCTTTCTTACGAAGAGGCCGTGGATATTTACCAGGATGCCATCATGATCGTGTACGAGAAGATCACTTCCCGCAAGCTGACCGTGCTGGAATCGAGCTTGAAAACGTACCTGTTCGCCGTAAGCAAAAACCTCATTCTCAAGTCGCTGCGGCGACGGGAGGCCACGCAGGCGGCCCTGGCGGAACGCGAAAAGCTCTCCCCGCACGAAGAAGCGGAAGAACAGGCCGAATTCCGCCGCGAGACCGTACGTACCATCGTGGCCGGCCTGCCCGATCCCTGCAAGTCAATTCTCCAGTTGTATTATTACCAGCAACTGCCCCTGCGGATCATTGCCGACCAACTGGGGTACAAGAGCGAAGACGTTGCCAAAGTGCAGAAAAACCGGTGCATGAAGTCGCTGCGCAATACCATGCTGCACCTGCTCCGCCGTGACGAATAAGCCGTTTGATCCTTTTGACCAAGGTCCCCGTTTGCCGTTGAACCACTTGATAATAAAGAAGCCAACCACTTGAATGTTATGATTGAGGACGCCCAGATGCAGGAAATCGAGGATTTCCTGTCCAACCGCCTTCCGGCCGACCAGAATGCCCGCTTCCGGGAAATAATCAACCACGACGCCTTTCTGTCCCGGGAAGTAGACCTGTTCCGCGACTTGGTGGAAGGCGTGTCCCGGCAGGGGCGTAGTGAAGCCAAGGGGCGTTTGCAGCAACTGGAGGCGACCTTGCGGGCGGCCGAAGAACCAGCGCTGCCGTCGCCCGGTCTGGTCAAACCCTGGCCGTTGCCCTGGTGGGGCGAAGTGGCCGCCGTATTCCTCATCGGCGTGTGCGCCTACGCCTGGCTGAGCCGGGTGTCCCCCTCCGAAAAACGCTTCAGTCAATTTTACGAATCTTATCCCAACGTGGTAGCCGCGGTAGAACGCGGAGCGGCGGTGCAGGGCGAAAAAGACGTGGCGTTCGGGCTGTACGAGAACGGCCAGTACGCGGCGGCCCTGCCCCGGTTGCAGCGGATGTTGCGGGACAATGGCCAGGCGGCCGACCTGCTGTTTTACGCCGGCATGGCCAGCATCGAGTTGGGGCAGTACGCGCAGGCGCAGGCCTACTTGCAGCAGGCGCTGCGGCTACCGGTCCACGCATTTACGCCGCCGGCCACCTGGTACCTGGCGCTGGTGCACCTCAAGCGGGAACAAACCGAACAGGCCGCGTCCCTGTTGGCAGGGTTGGCCGCCGGAACCGGGTTTTACGGCGAAAAGGCCCGCGCCTTGCTGGCCGCCTGGTAGGAGTCCCGGCGTTTGCGCCGCAGGCGGTACACCTGCCAGGCAATGGCGGTGCCCAGCAACAGCAGGGCCGTACCGGCCAGTAGCTTCTGCCACAGCGGCAGGGGAAATCCCACGGGGCGTGCGTCGCCGATGAGCACGAAGGTGCCCCAGAAGTACGGGTTCGCCGTCAGCGGGTCGGCCCGTTGCAGGTACTTCAGTTTGGCTTCGCGCAGGGCGGCGTCCTTGCCGCGGCCCGCCGCCAGGGCCTCGTAGAAATACTCCATGATGCGGGCGGTGGCCTGGTCGGAAGACGGCCAGAGGCTCATGAGCACGTTGGCGCAGCCCGCGTAGGCAAAGCCCCGGGCCAGGCTTTTTACCCCTTCTCCCTTCTGAATGCTGCCCACGCCCGTGTTGCAGGCGCTCAGCACCACCAGTTCGGCGTCCAGCCGCAGGTTGTAGAGTTCGTACGCGTACAGGTAGCCGTCTTCCCCCTCCCCGTCGGCGGGGGCAAACACCAGCTTCGAATAGGCGGGATTCCGGTCGTCGAGCAGGCCGTGCGTAGCCAGGTGCAGCACCCCGTGCCGGGCGGCCGTGGCTTTGAATTCCGTTTCGGTGGCCTGTAGCCCTACCGCAAAAGTACCCCCCGTGATGCCGGCAATGCGTTCGGCCTCGCGGCGCGCCCCGGGCAGGGGCCAGAGGTTGTCGCGTTCCCGGTCGGCGTTGGCGGCAAGGGTATCGGCAGCCCCGCTCCGGAACGACGGGGCGTAGGCCATCAGGCTCTTGGGCAGGCGTTCAACGTCCCGCTGCGCGTGCTGCACGAAGAAGGTGCCCGAGAAATCGTACCGGATCGTAAAGTCGTTGAGCAGGTAAGGCAGCGCCGCGTAGCCGTCGGCCTTGGTGCCGGGCTCCCGCGTCAGCAGCGTCTCGAAGGGTACGTAGCTGATGGTGCCTTCGGGCACGACGGTGAGTTCGGTAATGCCGGCCAGGATGGGCCGGATGGGGGCCACCAGCCGTTCGTACAGCCCGTACGCCTGCCGGGTGTACCGTCCGGGGTCGCGGCTCAGCAGGGCCTCGCGGAACTGTAGCACCAGCGAGTCGGCGGCCGGGGCGTAGGGCAGCCGGTGCAAAAACTGCCGCTGCGGGGTAACGATGAATATGAAGCCCGCGCTGTCGGTGAGCGAATAGGAGATCAGGCCCTGCCCGGCCGACAGTTGCCCCTGCACGGCGGCCAGCGTGGCTACGCGGGGGTCGTACTTGAGGCGGTAGTACTGGGGGTAGCTCCGTTCGAGCGTGTCCATGAACTGTTGGTAGGCTTCCTTGGCTTCGGCCGAACCAACCGTCCACTCCTGCACCTTTGCCGAGTCGGCCGTTGCCGGGCGCAGCGCCGCTTCCTGGAGTTTCTGTTCGTAGCCGGCAATGGCGTTTTTGAGTTCTTCCTCCCGCGTGAGCAGGTCCTGGGGAATGCCCGCCGTCCGTTCGGCCGACACCTTGCGGGCCACGTCGAGCAGCACCGACGCCTTGCCCTTTTCCGAGAAATAGAAGGCTTTTTCGAGGTACGCCGGGCGGGCCGTCCGCTGGTACAACTGGTGCGCCACTTCGAGGCCGTGCTGGTACACGAACCGGGTGTGTTCGCTGAGCAGCGTGCGGGCCTCTTCGCCTTTGAAACCCACGCGGATGGTGTCGATCAGGGCGGCGGCTTCTTCCAGGTTCCGGAGGGCAAAGTCGAGGTCGCCCAGGCTGCCGCCCCGCGTAAACTTCTGCCGGAAGAGGTTGGCCTTCACGTCGAGCAGGTTGTAGTAAAGTACGCGCCGCCGGTCAATGGACGGAATGGGCGGGTTGCGGTACGCGTCGCGGGGGTTGTAGCCCGGCGCCAGGGCGGCAATGGCCTGCTGGTAAGCCCACAAGGCACTGTCCGGCTGGTGCTGCTCCTGCCGGATGTCGCCGATCATCTTGTGGATAAAGGCAATTTCCGGGTAGCCCGGGCCAAAATTCCGGCTGGTAATGGTCAGTGCGGTCTGGTAGTTGGCCAGGGCCTCGGGGTAATTTTTAAGGAGCTTGTAGGTGCGGCCCAGGCCCTGGTAACAGTTGGCGGCCATGGGGTGGTTGCCGCCCAGGTTCTGGGTAAATATCGCCTTGGCCCGGCGGAAGTTGCGGAGACTTTCTTCGTACAACCCGTTGCGCATGCAGGCGGAGGCCAGCATGAAGTACGCGTGGGCTACGTTCACGTGGTTGGAGTCGAGGCGGTGGGTGCTGATGGCAAAGGCGTTGCGGCAGCTTTGCAGGTATTTTTCGGTGTCGCCCATCTGCCCGTAGGCAAAGCCCATCTTGGTGTACACCCCGGCCAGGCTCGCGTGGTTGTCGCCGAGCGACTTGCGCATGCCGGCCAGCTCCTGCTGGAACAGGCGAACCCCCGCTTCGTAGTTGCCTTCGTCGCAGCGCAGGCTGCCCAGTTGGCCGTAAGCCAGGGCCGTAAAGAGGCTGCTTTGCCCGGTGGTAGTCCGGAAGCCGGCCACGGCCTTTTCGAGGTCACGGCCCGCGGCGCCGGTATTGCCCAGCCGCAGGTACGCCACGCCCTTTTCGAGGTGGAGGCGGCTGCGGTCGAAGTGGTGCCGGTGCACAAGGGCCTCCAGCAGGGTATCGGCCCGGGCAAGCGATTGGAGGGCGTGCCGGTATTCGGCCCGCCGGTTGTAGACCGTGCCCAGGGCCAAGTGGCTGATGGCAGTCTGGTAGCTTTTGGGGCCAAACACGGCCTGGTGCACTTGCAGCGCCTGGAGGCCGGTCTGCAAGGCTTTCTCGTAGTTTTGCTGCGGATCATTGAGGCCGGTGACGGCCAGCAGGCCCAGGCTTTCGGCCGTTGCCGGGTGATTTTCCCCGAACAGGATTTTGCGGATGTGGTACGACTGCCGCACCAGGGAATCGGCTTCGGCGGTACGGCCCATCTGTTGCAGCACCTGCCCCAGGTAAGCGTAGGCCTGGGCTACCTGCTCCGACCGTTCGCCGAGGGCATGAATGCCCAGCGACAGGGTGTTGCGCAGGGTGCGTTCGGCGGAGGAGAGCCGGCCCAGCCGGTACTGGTGAAGCCCGGCCAGGTTGAGGCTGGTTAAGTACTGGGGTTGGTTCCGGCGCCGGCGGTAGAGCATGGCCGCCCGCTGGTAATAGGCAATGGCGCTGTCGTAGCGGGCCGAGTCGGAGTGCAGTTGCGCTTTCCGTCCCAGCCAGGCCGGGTCCACGGGGCTGGGCAGGGGCGCAGCTTCCCGCTCGGGCGGGCCGCAGCCCGCCAGGAGGCCCAGCAAAAGGCACACCGGAAAAATGAATTGTAACCGTAGCCGCATGAAGAGGGGACGCGAAAGCGGTTATCAATATAAGCAGATTTTGCGGATCGGGCACCCTGCCGGCGGCCTTATTGCCAATAAATACCTACTTTCGGGGATGCCGTTCAGAAGATCCACGTGCTTTGGATGAGCGTAAGGGCCACGCCGGCCACGGCCCCCGACACTACCAGGTTCCAGTCGCGCCGGACCACGCCGAGGAAGCGGGTGCATCCAAATGCCACCCCCAGGATGACCGCCACGATGAGCAACTGACCCATTTCCAGCCCGACGTTAAAGGCCAGCAGCGGCTGCACCAGGCTGGCCTCCCGGCCCAGCATGCTCCGCAGGAAGTTGGAAAAGCCCAGCCCGTGAACCAGCCCGAAAAGCAGCGCCAGCCCGTACCGGGCGTACGGGTACCGGGGCGGTGAAGCGGCGCCGGACTTGCCGGCCGCCGCCAGGTTGGCGACGGCAGTAATGAAGATCGTGACCGGGATGAGCCATTCGATCACTTCGGTGCGGTACGTGAACAGCCGCAGCGTGGCCAGGGCCAGGGTAATGGAGTGCCCCACGGTAAAGGCCGTCACCAGCACCAGCACGCGCCGCCAGTCGCCGGGCCCGTACACGGCGCACAGGGCAATAATGAACAGGATGTGGTCGTACCCCGCCAGGTCGGTGATATGCGCAAATCCCAGCCGCAGGTAGGCTTCGAAGGAGGTCATGGGTCAGTAAACAGTAATCAGTAAACAGTGATCAGTAAACAGTCAGGAGTCGTTGGGCAGCAGTACTTCGTCATTTAGTTGCGGATTGTTCGAAATTAAACTTTCCGGCCGGGGCGCATGGTCAACCTTCCGCGTAAGAATGTTTAAATGACGCACACCGGACCAGGAATGACCAATGCCAGGTCACTCCTGACCAAGGATTACTGACTGATTACTGATTACTGTTCACTGTTTACTGTTTTAGGTCTTAAACTTACGTCCCGGCAAAAGTGGGGGAAAACCTAATTTGGTCTGAAGAACGAGCCCCCTAAAAATCGTAACTTTATTACTCGGTGAATTGGAATTTGCCGGACCTGCTCATTACGGAAGAACCCGATGCCAATCGGTTAATTCAATACGATTCATGCTGTACCGAAGATGTTACCAGATGGGGTGGGCAATGCTGCTCGTGGCAATTTGCTCTTTTTCGGCCCGCGCCGACCGGGTTACCGATGCCCGCAAGGCCCTCCAGAAGAATCAGCCCGAGGAGGCCCGCAAGCTGCTCGACAAAGAACTGGCTAAACAACCCGCCAGCGCGGGGGCCAAATATGTCTACGCGTTGCTCTTCCTGGCCGCCGATTCGCAGGGCAAGGGCCTCGATTCGGCGTACGCATACCTCAAACAAGCGGCGCAATTTTTCCCCCGGGCCGACGCCAAAACGAAGCGGAAGTGGCAAAAATACGGAATAACTGACCAGGCCGTGGCTGCCAAACTCGCCGAAGTAGACAGCCTGGCGTTTACCATTGCCCGGGCCTCCCATACCGAGTACGCGTACCAGTCGTTCCTCAGCCGCTTCCCCGACGCCCCCCAGCGGACCGAAGCCACGGAAATACGGAACGAACTGGCGTTTGCCAAGGCCGTGCAGGCCAACACCTACGAAAGCTACAAGACCTTCCTCCAGAAATACCCCGACTCGCGGCAGGCCCGGGAGGCCGAAAACCTCTACGAACTGCTGCTCTACGAGTTCCACACGAGTGACGACGACTTGCAGGCCTACGAACTGTTCGTGGAACTCTACCCGGAGAGTCCCTACCGGTCCCGGGCCGAAAAACGGCTCTACGAACTGTACACGGCGTCGCACACCCGCACGGTGTACTACAATTTTACCCGGCAGTACGCCAACAACCCGTACGCCCGGTCGGCCTGGCACTGGCTCTACACGCTGTACCGCCAGGAGAAACCCGACGGGACTTTCCTGGCCGAGTACCCGGATTTTTACGACAAAACCTGGTTGCAGCAGTTGCAGAAGACCCAGCCGCTGGCGTACTTCCCGGTGTACGAGGAAGAAACGCAACGCTACGGGTTCATGGACGCCGAAGGCAACCCGGTGATCCCGGCCCGCTACGACTCGGTAGCCAGCGACTACTTCTGCGACGGGGTCAGGGACCCGTACCTGCTCGTGTACCGGAACGGGCAACTGACTGTGATCGACAAGACGGGGCGCGACATCCTGCCGCCCGGGGCCGAAGCAGTGGAAGCCATTGAGGATGACCTGCTGCTGGTCCGCAAAAACGGCAAGACCGGCATTGTGCACCAGGGCGGCTTTGCGGTGCTGGCGCCCGAATACGACGACGTGGAACTCCTCGACGAAACGTTCATTGCCGTCGGGAAGGAAGATAGAAAAGGTTTGGTGGCCTACACGGGCCGCGAGATTATGCCGGTCGTCTTCGACGAAATCCGGAGCCTGCCCGAAGGGATCGTCGCGTTCCGGCGCAACGGTCGGTACGCCCTGCTCACCCGCGACAAACTGCTGTCGGGCAAAGACACGGCCCTGCAATTCGCCTACGACCGGGTGGAACCCGTGCGCAAGGGCCACCTGAAGGTGTGCGCCGACAGCACCGAGACCATCCTGAACGAGCGGCTCGAAACCATCCTGGCGGCCACCGGCCGCGTGGTGCCGCTGGGCAACGGCTGGGCCACGGCCCGCGACGGCGCCTGGCAACTCTTCGACGAAGCCGGCAAAGCGGTTGCCGACACCACGTTCGACGAAGTGATGGCCAACGATGCCTTCGTGGCCGGCCGCAAGGGCGACTTCTGGGCCCTGTGGCGCCACGACATTTCGCCCCGCCTCAAGTTTGACTACGACACGGTGACGCTGCTGGGCAACGAGGGTTTCGCCGTCCGGCAGGGCAATGCGGCCTTTGCTTACTTCCGCCCCGACAACTTCGTGAAGCTCGGCAACTTCCCCAAACTCAGCCTGCTGCGCCTGGAAAACTCGGCCTGGTACTGGCTGCAAGTGGAAGATAAGGCGGGCAAAAAGGGCCTCTATAGTCCGAAGGGCGCCGTGATGCTGCCCGTCCGCTACGAAAAGATCATTCCCTGGCGCGGCGACCTGTTCTGCGTGCAGCTCAACGGCAAGTACGGCCTGGTGAACCAGACGGGCAAGCTGATGCTGCCGCCCAGTTATTCGGCCCTCGAATACCAGAAAGACGGCTTCATCGCCACGCTGCGCAACGGCAAGTTCGGCCTCATTCACATGGCCCGCGAGATCAACATCCAGCCCCAGTACGACAAGCTGCTGCGGCCCTTCGACGGGAGCGCCAACCTGCTCATTGCCGTAAAAGAGGGCAAGCAGGGCCTCATCAACGTAGCCAACGAACCCGTGTCGGAGTTTGCCTTCGACGAAATCCGGTACTGGCAGTACGGCGTGGCCCTGGTGAAGCAGGAGGGGCGCTGGCACCTCTACCAGATCAGCGACCGGAAGTTCCTCTTCAAGCCCATCGAGGAGTTCAGCTACATCCGCCAGGACAAGGAGGAAATCATCCTGAAGGTGTACGCCGGCAAGAAATACGGCATCCTGAGCAACGAGAAGGGCCTGGTGGTGGACTTTGAGTACGACGACCTGCGCAACGTGGGCTCCGGGCAAATTCCCTTCTACCTGGCCGAAAATTTCGTGGACGACGCCGACGTGTACCTGGTGTTCTACCTCGACCGCAACGGCAAACGGGTGCACCGCCAGATGTTCGACGAAAAACGCTACGCCCGCATCATCTGCGAATGAGGGCGGTTACTCCTCTTTTTGGGAACTATTATCTGGTAAATCACCGTACAAGCCCTGACACCAACCTTACTGACCATGTCTGGTCCCGCACTACCTCCCGGCATTCAATTTAACCTCACCGGCAAAGTAGCCGTAGTCACCGGCGCCAGCAAGGGCATCGGGGAGAGCATGGCCCGGCTGCTGGCCGCGGCCGGCGCCAAAGTGGTGGTAAGCAGCCGCAAGCAGGAAGCCGTCGACGAAGTAGCCAACTCCATCCGGGCCGCCGGGGGCGAGGCTGCCGGCGTGGCGGCCCACGTGGGCGACATGGCGCAGGTGAAAACGCTGGTCGAAAAAACCATCCAGTTGTACGGCGGCGCCGACATCCTCATCAACAACGCCGCCACCAACCCCGTGTTCGGGCCGGTGGTGAACTGCGACGAAGGGGCGTTCGACAAGATCATGGCCGTGAACGTGAAGGCACCCTTTGAACTGGCCAAGGGGCTGTACCCGGTGATGAAAAGCCGGGGCGGCGGCTCGGTGATCAACATCAGCAGCATCGGCGGCGTGTCGCCCGAACCCAACCTGGGCATTTACAGCGTGAGCAAGGCCGCCCTCATTTCGCTTACGCAGGTAATGGCTAAAGAATGGGGCAAAGACAACATCCGCGTCAACGTCATCTGCCCGGGCCTCATCCAGACCAAGTTCAGCCAGGCCCTCTGGCAGAACGAACAGATCCTCAAGCATTTTCTCAAAGCTACGCCGCTGGGCCGCGTGGGGCAGCCCGACGAGATCGGCGCCCTGGCCCTGTTCCTGGCCTCCGACTTCTCTTCTTACTGCACCGGCGGCGTATTCATGGCCGACGGCGGCTTAACGGTGTAGGGAGAGCATTTAGGGTAGGAGCGAGGAGCGAGGAGTGAGGAGCGAGAAGAAGGGGTACGGACTCCTCCGGAGGTAACGGCAAAGTTCGTGTACAATCTTCTCGCTCCTCACTCCTCGCTTCTCTCCTCACTACTCCACGTCGAGAATCTTGTGCGTTTGCACCGAGACGCGCCAGGCGGGTTGGGAGAGGGCGGTTTGAATGGCAAGTCTGGTGGCTTCGCCCTTGCGGGGACCGTCTTCGGGCTGGAGCCAAAGCAGCGGCAGGGGGCTGCCCTGTACGTCGTGCACGCGTTGCCGCCCGGCAAAGGCGCGGTACTGTTCCGGCCGGTAACCAGGCACCACCAGCTTGAGTTCGTCGAAGTATTCGAGCACCAGTTTGTCTTCCGGCAGCTTGGGGCTGCACACAATCCAGTCGGGCGGCACCAGTTGGCCGGTTGCCGGGTTCCCGCACGATTCGGCGAGGGAAACCGTGCCGTTGGTTTCAATGGCGATGAAGAAGTCCCGTTCGTGCAGCGCCTCCACCAGCGGCGCATCGAGTTGGAGCAGCGGTTCGCCGCCGGTAATCACGCAGAACCGGATGTCGCCCCCTTCGGCCCGCACGGCCGCGGCCAGTTCGGCGGCTCCGTAGAGGCGGCTGCCTGCCCGGGTAAATTCCGTGTCGCACCAAAGCGGGCAGTCGGCGCCGGTACGGGCGGCGTCCCGTTCCCGGGTCCGTTCGTAGCCCGACCACAGGTTGCAGCCCACCAGCCGCACAAATACCGCCGGCCGGCCGGCAAACAGCCCTTCGCCCTGCAACGTTTTCCAGATTGCCTTTACCCGGTACCCTTTCCCGCGGGACACCAGTGCGTGCTCTTCCATTACTTCCTGCGTAATCATCTTTTAAGGGGTGATGGCGGGACGGGGCCCGGCCGTATGCGTAGCAAACACTAAAAAGGGGGCGGCACGTTCAGCACGCCGCCCTTTTGCCCGCAGAATATGATGCATCCGGGCCACGAAGACACCAAGGAGTGCAAAAACTTTACGGGTTACGGCGGTCTTCGTACCCTTTGCCCCCAGCCCTCCGCCCTACGTACCCAGCCAGCCCTTTTCTTTGGCCTCCTGGTAACCTTTGGCCCGCAGGACGGAAGCCGGGTTGTCGAGTTTGCCGTAGCCCCATTCGTTGTAGGTGGTCCGGTCGCCGTTGTAGTCGGTGTGGGAAAGGTCGCGCACCACGTCCAGTACGTCCAGGTCGTAGGCCAGCTTCCAGGTTTCGGCCTTGGTGAGGTACATGAGCGGCGTGTGGATGCGCAGGTCCGCGGAGAGGGCCAGCGACATGGTGGTTTGCAGCGAATCCACGAATACGCGGCGGCAGTCGGGGTAACCCGAGTAGTCGGTCTGGCACATGCCGCCCACCAGGTCGTAAATCTGGCGGCCGTAGGCGTAGCTGCAAGCCACCGTGAGAAACACCGCGTTGCGGCCCGGTACGAAGGAGGCCGGCAGGCCGGCGTTCAGCGCGTGCTGCGCCGACACGTCTTTGTCGTGCTCCAGCAGGGCCGAGCCGTGCAAAAGGCCGCTCAGGTCCATCACCCGGAAGGGCACGCCGGCCTTTTCGGCAATCAGCGCCGCCTGCCGCAGTTCCACCGCGTGCTTTTGCCCGTAGTGGAAGCCCAGCGCCTCCACCCGGGCGAAGTGCCGCCTGGCCCAGTACAAACAAGTCGTTGAATCCTGACCGCCCGAAAACAGAACCAACGCCGTCCCAACCGTGTTATCCATACCGCAAAGCTAGGGAAGAAAGGGTTAGGGAAGGGTTTGGAAAAAGGGCTGGTAGCGTTAAGCAGGGTTATAAATGGTTAGTTAAATTGATTTTAACCGCCAAAGTTCGTTCCCGATCCCTCCTCCGGCCTCCCTTCCTCCGGTCTCCGGTCTCCATTTCTTCGTAGCTTGCAAGGATTTTTTTTCAATCGCACACACCCAGAGAAATGAATCAATTGAACGAGGAAAAGTTGCAGACGCAGCTCGAAGAAACGTACCGCCAGGCAGTGGCCCACACCGGCCAGGCCCTCGACTACATGGCCAAGTTCGGCATCAAGCCCGACGGCAAGCTGAATTTATTTTTGCCCCCCGACACGCGGCAACAGGAAATCCACCGCCTGCCCTACGAACACACTACCAAGCAGGTGGTCGTGTACGAAACCGAAACCGGGGAGTTTTCGGCCCTGTGCCCGTTCTCGGGCCTGCCCGACTTCGGCGTGCTCCGCATTGAGTACGTGCCCAACTCCTGGATCGTGGAACTCAAAAGCCTCAAGTACTACATCCTCTCCTGGCGCAACATCGGCATTGCCCAGGAAGACGTAACCTCGTACATCTACGAAGACCTGCACAAGTGGCTCGGCGACCCG
The DNA here is from genome assembly GCA_963844325.1 of uncultured Sphingobacteriales bacterium. Taxonomy (GTDB): domain Bacteria; phylum Bacteroidota; class Bacteroidia; order Cytophagales; family 172606-1; genus CADCTQ01. Next base: position 7,116,298 of record CAWJNV010000002.1, on the reverse strand, counting down.
CACTACCTGGTAGTGTCTACGGTATACAACGTCCGCGGCGGCATCAAAACCACGTGCAGCATCGACAGCCGCCAGCAATAGGCGTTGGGTGAATTGATAGGAAGGCAAGGGCGGTATGGTTGAAAGTTGTATGGTTATATGGCTGAATGGTTTTGCTTACGCCTACACCACTTCCCGGCAATCAGCCATATAACCATACAGCCATACAGCCATTACCTTGGTCTCCCGTCTCATTTTTACCGCCAGTCTCCTCCCAAGAGTGCTGCGCCGAGGCCCATTGCCACGAAGAAGAGTCCCGGGGTCACCAGCACCATGAGCAAGGCTTTTCCCAGGCCGGGATAGTCATTTTTTGCCAGGGCGAGGCTGCCCAGCAGCACTACGGCAACCACGGCCAGCATGCCCAGCCACAGGTGGAAGTTGGCGGCGGTGATGCTGTTGTCGCCCAGGCCGATGAAGAAGAAACAAACGACGCCGAAGCCTACCAGCGCGGCAAAGCTCCACATGATCCAGAAGAAAGTCATCCTTGTATGGGTTGTTAGGGGTTGGGTATTGGGGTACTGCGTACCGGGATATTTGAAGCGCAAGGGATTGGGTATTGCTTACTGCCAGTGGACGTTGCCGCTGTTCAGCATGATTGCCAGGGCGGTGATGAAGCTTACAATGAGCACGGCTGGAATGGCGGCCAGGAAGGCGGCCCATTTCGGGTGACGCTCCCGCAGGTACCACGCCAGTCCGGGCAGGAACCCGGCCTGCACGACCAGGTCGAAGCCGGAGCCGGACAGCAGGGCATCTGCGAGCAGAAAGAAAACCAGGATTGCGTCAATGACGAGGCAAACCCGGAAGAATACTTGCGTGAAGGAGGGGGTATGGGTACTCGTTTCCATGGGGGGCGTCGGCCGGAGCCTTTGGCGTTGTTGTGGGTACAAAAGTAGCCCCGCCCATTCCCGAAATCCGCACCCGGCGGGTAAGCAAGAGGTAAACACTTCCACCCAACCGGGGTATACAAGAAGTGAACAGCCCCGTTCTCCAACCTTCTCCGTCCCCCGTCGTTCAATTACCCGACCTAAAAGTACTCCGGACGCAATTGCCGGTCAATAGTCATTGGTCAGTAGTCATTCGGATACGACAACTTACGCGCACACAATGACTACTGACCAATGACCAATCAACCACTCCTATGAAGTTAAAATTGAAGAAGTTATCCCAGCAGGTAATCGTGATTACCGGGGCCACCAGCGGCATCGGCCTGGTGACGGCCCGCATGGCCGCCCGCCGCGGCGCCAAACTCGTCCTGGTGGCCCGCAATGAGCAGGCCCTGCGCGAACTGACCACCGAACTGACTGCCAGCGGCGCCCAGGCAGTGTACGCCGTGGCCGACGTGGCCGACGAAGCCGCCCTGCAAAACGCCGCGCAACTCGCCGTCCGCACCTTCGGGGGCTTTGATACCTGGGTGAACAACGCCGGCGTTTCCGTGTACGGCAAACTCACCGACATTCCCGTGGCCGACCACCGCCGCCTGTTCGAAACCAACTTCTGGGGCGTGGTGTACGGCTCGCGCATTGCCGCCGAACACCTGCGCCAGCAGGGCGGAGCCCTTATCAACCAGGGCAGCGTGCTCAGCGACCGGGCCGTGTCGTTCCAGGGCATGTACAGCGCCTCCAAGCACGCCGTCAAGGGCTTCACCGACGCCCTGCGCATGGAACTGGAGCAGGACGACGCCCCCGTGGCCGTCACGCTCATCAAACCGAGCGGCATCAACACGCCCTTCCCCGAACACGCCCGCAACTACATGCCGCTGGAAGCCACGCTGCCGCCGCCGGTGTTCGCCCCGGAACTGGTGGCCGAAGCCATCCTGCACTGCGCCGAAAATCCCGTGCGCGACTTTACCGTGGGCGAAAGCAAGATGCTCGGCGCCATGGGCCAACTGGCTCCCCGCCTCACCGACAAGATCATGGAGAAGGACATGGCGCACCGGCAGTTCAAGGACAAGCCCGAGCCGCACAGCCAGACCGACAGCCTGTATTCGACCAGTTCCAACCTGGTGGAACGCGGCGACTACGAAGGACACGTGTTCGAGGAAAGCTTGCAGGTACGGGCCAAGATGCACCCCATTGTCACCGGCACGGTGCTGCTGGGCGCCGCCGTGGCCGTAGCCGCCTGGCTCAACCGCGACAAGCTTACGGGCGGCGGGCAAGGAGCGGTTGAACCGGACACCATCGCCGACCTGTAAGCATTCCGCCGGTTTCGCTCATCGAGAGCCACGAAAAAACCCGCGCAACCGTTCCCTGGAGGAGACGTTGCGCGGGTTTTTGGTTTGCTACCGTAAAAAATGGTGACTATTGGGTAAATGATGCGCGAATCGTTTCGCCGTTACGTACCCGGCTGCCCACGGCTATTTCTGACCCAGGCCGTTACCAACAACTAACAAAACGAACAACCAATCTCCCGCTTTACGCCGGTTGCGCGACGGGGGCCGCCTTGCGGTTGCCGCCCACCTTGCGGAGCACGCGCGAATTGGCGTACGCCTCGAAGAAATCGCGGTGGGTGGGCTCGTAGCGGAGCATGAGCTTGTCGAGTTGCACTTTGAGCAGGGTGTCGGCGTGGGTAAACAGGCCGGCCAGCGACTGTACGGTGGTGGCACGGGTGGTCCGCTGCTGCCCCTTCGCCCGGATGAGTCCCTGGAAGGCGGCAATGGCGCCCTTCAGCGCGTCGAGGTCGGCGGCCGTCACGCCGTAGGCTTCCACCTGGGCGAGCAGGGGCCGCACCTGGTCGTGGATGGCCGTGCACCGGTCGATGGCGATGTTGTCTTTGCTGCGGGCCAGGGTGTTGCGCGAAAAGTCGAGGGCGCCCCGGAGGCTATGGTTGTCCACCTTAGCGGCGTAGGCGCTGGATAGGCCCGCGATCCGGTAGGCGAGTTCGGTCATTTCGCCTTTCTTGCGGGTTTTGGCCGTGGTAACGCCCGTAAGCGAGGTAGCTTTGGCGGCGCTGGCCTTGCGGATCTGCGGAATCAGCGCTTCAAGTTCCTTCACGGTATTTGCTACAACGGGGGTTTTCTTCCACGCGGCGGCGTGGGTGTGCAGGGCTTCCAGTACGTTCTCGTACATGGTGAGCTTGTTGGATTGGAGGGTATTCATGGAATAAAGGGTTGTGTGCCCTCTATCCGTTCCGCCAAATGATTGTAACAGCGGCGTTACCTCGTGTCACGTAAGGAACGGCCGTCATTTCCGCGCTGCGCAGCCTCATTGCGTTGTATCACGCAGCCCTTGCTGCTTGTACGACTGACATTGTGGCAACAATTGGCTTCATTTCGGCCCGTTGCAAGTACATTGCTTGGTGAAAAATCACCATTGCGTCGTCTCAATTGTTCATTTCAAAGCGCAAAACTTCCATTTCGTGTGTCTGTCAGACGTTTCTGCACCCGTACTTACCGTTTCTTCCGGTTGGCCGGCCATTGCTTCCCGCCTCGCAGGCATTGCAGCACGTAAGTAGGAAATCCGGGGCGTTTACCGCGAAAGAGTGGCTTTGCGGCTGGTCAGGGGATAATGGAGTAGCTATTTCTACTATTGGTGGCAAAACAATTACAGCCGGGTAATACGGACCGGTACAGTGCTAGTGCCATTCTTAGGCGTGCTGTTTATCAAGAACGTAGGTTATGCGAGTAGTTGTGGGTAGAAAACACCAACAACGGCGTATACGGCGATAGCAGTGACAGGAACAGAAAGCTTACCCAAGTAACCACTCAGGCTTCCTGATACTGCCGCAGCTACGACCATAACTATTCAGCTTATTACTCACGCAACTTCCGGGGCTGAGGCCAACACCCACGATTTTACAGCCTAATGAGGAGAATTAGACCAGTTACTGTAGACTTTAACAAGTAATTCATGAACTGCGTGGGGTATGCGAGTAATACACTTTGCGTGTCCCTTCGTTGTTGGGACAAGGCCGAGGTTGCCTTCAAAACACCTGCGCAATTAGCATATGGTTATTCTTCCGGCGTGAATATAATATCCTGATAAAGTTCTTGCAGTGATATTTGCCAGTCCAACGCACGTATATACAGGGTATCATTCATAGCATCGAGTAAGCGGTGTGGCAGCCAGTTGCCCGCCGCATCCCGTTCGTACACCCGCACCCAGCATTCGTATTGGTCTACCATTACGTAGGCTTGCAGGGAGCGAATGGCCTGGTAAACATCCAGTTTCTTACGCAAATCCCTTCCTTCCGTGGATTCGGACAGCACCTCGATGATAAGCACCGGGTCTTGCATCATCTGGTTGGCGGCCCGGTCGCGCTCCGAACCACTAACCATTACATCCGGGTACACGTAACGCCGGCCGGTAGCGGCAGCCAGCTTCACCGTCTCCGTGAGAACCCGGCACCCCCGCGGACGAAAATGACCACGCAATTGAAAGGCCGCGTTTTGTACGATTTGATTATGCACGGCGCTGGCCCCTGACATGGCGTAGATCAGCCCATCCATGAATTCATAACGAACCCCTTCCTCAGCCGCCGCTTCGAGGGCTTCGTACTCCGCAACGGTGAAATGATGTTTCTTTACTAATGCATCACCCATAGGGTAAGATACGCATTTTGCGCTTTCTGTGATCCGGCCAGCGACGTTTCAACGCACGCAACTTTTACGGCTACCCATGTTCTTGGAGTTCATTGTAAAGCAGCATACCAAGGGCTGCATATTTGACCGGATGATTCATGGACTATGCGGGTGATACGAGTAGTTGTTGGTGAAAACACCAACAACGGCGTAACGGCGCATATGTCGATAGCAGTGACAGGAATAATAAGCTTACTTATGCATTAGGTTGCCTTACGGGGCATTACGTTGGTGGCAGAATCGTCACTGTTATGAGTATGAACTGTGTACGCCGTTGTTGGTGTTTTCACCAACAACTACTCGTATCACCCACGCAGTCCATACCAATTCCCATGTTCGAACAACGCCACGTCGCCTTTTTCACCGCCACCATCCTTGAATGGAAACACCTGCTGAAACCGGACAAGTACAAGTCCATGATCGTAGAGAGTTTGAAGTTCCTGGTGCAGCAGGACCGGGTATCCGTCTACGGCTTTGTCATCATGCCCAACCACCTGCACCTGCTCTGGCGAATGCAGGAGCCGCACCAGCGCGAGAATGTACAACGAGACTTCCTCAAGTTCACTGCCCAGCGCATCAAGTTTGACCTGGAGAAACACTACCCGCAAGTACTGGAAAAGTTTCACATCGGCGCCAAGGACCGCAAGTACCAGTTTTGGGAGCGCAATCCTTTGTCAGTCTATTGCTATACTCCCGCCGTGCTCATGCAAAAGCTCCATTACATCCACTACAATCCCGTGCAGGAAAAGTGGAAACTGGCAACGCTTCCCGAAGAATACGCCTTCTCTTCCGCCCGGTTCTATGCCGGTTACCCAGACCCATTCGGCTTCCTGACGCACTTACACGGCTAGTAGTAGACCGATGGCTTTCCAAGCTTAAGCACATCGAATACCTTTTCGAGTTGTATGACCAATATACGGTACCGTTAGCGGCTGCAACTACGGAGAAGAAGGGCAAAAAGCGGGGGAAGGTGGAGGAGGTGTAAAGTATATTGGTGAACAATAGGTACAAGCGGTGTTATTACATAGATTAACCAACATAGGGACAGTAGCTCAACTGTCCCTATGTTGGTTAATGTACTGAAGTGGAAACGATAAAGGCTAAACTTACTAATGCTTGGCAAAGCATATACAAGTAGATATTTAGCATGGAATTTCAACTTCGGTACAAATTACTTTGCCTTTTTCTTCTCGGCATACCCGCTTGAAGCATTTTTTTTTCTGGCTTGTAACTCTGAAATTTTCCACATTTACGCCTTCAATGCCATGAGCTGTTAATACTGCATTGAACCCATCCAAAATTGATTCCAGATTGTTTTTCAAAGATTGTTTGACGTCGTTCATAAATTTGTTTGTTTAATTATATTTATTTGTTTTCTTCGGGAGGGTAAATATAAATAGAGGTTGTATCGGGCTTGATATTGCCATTATTGGCAGATGCAATGACGAAAGCAAAACCGGTGTAATTAATGTTGCCCGGTGAATATATAGCAGACACTTTTGCAAGATCATCGCTTCTGAGCTTTTCTTCTCTGAAATTTATACTCTCAGATAAAACACTCCCATCCGGAGCATGTACCTCAAACCTTACTTCTGCTCCGGTAGAAGGTTTGCCAGTCTTTCTTAGGAGTTGAGCCGAAACTGTTATTTCACTTTTGAAATCCGAATAGACATAAAATGCACTAGTTGCTACAGATATTGCTTCTGGCAGTGCCTTGGTAAACTGGATGATAAGTGTGTCCGTAAAATTTTCAATGGATGCTTTGACTATGGCAGCTCCTTCCGTATTGTCGCTTCTGATTCTGATTTTCGCAATTTTTTTGTTCACGTTATTTAGCTGTCCTGTTGAATCCGCTTTTACCGTTGTCTTTTTTTCGTTGTTGTCTATAAATGTGCCTTTTGTTATTTCTAAATTGATTGTTGTCTTGTCTTTGCTTGCTTCTTCCGGAATATATGCGTATAAATCTAATGTGCTTGCTGCGTCGGCTAGAATAGAGTTCTCGTTTGATGTTAATTCAATTACTTCTTCTGATCTAATTGCATCGTCATCAGGGTCATAGCATCCTGTCAATACAGTGATAAGTAAAATAGTGTATGTGATTTTTTTATACGAAAACGTCATGGTCTTATTGTTTATTTTAGTATTGCACTGCTAAGGCTGCTTATAATGCTTTGAATTTTTATATCAAATGATATTGAAGCGAAAGGTGCTGTTGCAATAGATTTGTCAGCGATAAGGGGATTAGGATTATTCGCTCTGAATATCACACTGCCTGCTGATATTCTGATCGTATGGTTAATTCTAAACCCTATTCCAACCAACAAGCTGTTGTTTCCAAAGAGATCATCCCTTTCTCCTTCTTCTTGTATTGATCCACCTATTGTTAAACCTAGCATCACAGAAAAATAGTGCCAGGGAGTCCTAACACTCCTGGTTAGTATCTGCCCATCTTTCTTTCGTAAGTTTCGCAACCGGATGTTTTTGTTTACGGGTCTTAGATTGATATTTACACCGTAATATGGCCGCACCTCCTTGAAGCTGGAAAGATTATTTAAACTTCCAAAACCCACAACTCCTACATCAGGTACTACTATTTCTTCTACTCTTGATACAAAGTTGTTGTTTGTTGATGTTGCGCTTATCCATTGCTGAGCTATGACCCTTTTTTCACTAGGTGCATTATTTATTGCCTTAATTATATTGCCCAACTCTGTTTTTGAATCTTTTAAGAATTCATCTAATTCGGCAAAGGCTTTTTTCAGATTGTTTAATTTGGCAACTTCTGCCGGTGATGTTGTGCTTTTTATTGATATTAAGTAATTAATTAGTTCGATCGTTTTTTCTAGAATTGATTTTGATGTATTCAGATTGTCTAATCTTGAAATTAGATTAGCAGATGCTGTTGAATCTGTTTTGTTTGTGACAAAGTTTAGTGGGAGCCTTCCTAATAATAATAGCCTGGCAATGTTGGTCTCGGAATTCCTTATGTTTTGCAATGGTAGAATCAGTGCTTCTAGGTTTTTGATGTAATTTTCATTTTTTACTCCTAAGTCATGTATATTTTTCAGTAATTCGTCGACTAAGTCTTCTCTATTTAAAAACATAATTCTTTCTGTTGAAATTGTTTTCTCAATCTTTTGGTTATCTATTGATCCATAGGTTTGTGAAATTGATTTTAGAGGTAAAGTCTTGTAGTAATCCCTATATGTTTCTCTTACATTACTCCTGAAATAAGTGTCAATAGTATTAAATTTAGGATTTTCAACTTCGAAAAGGCGTTTGTTTGTTCTTATTGAGAGGCTGTTAGAAAGGGACTTATATTTCAAGTCAGCATTTACTAAATCATTGTTCAATAGCAAAAAGTTTATATCAACAAATTGCTGGAATTTTTCCCCATTTAATCTCTTTACTATAAGGAAATCGTAGGATTTTCCAGGCTTTAAAGGTGGTACCTTAATATATAACTCTTTCTTGTTGTTTACAAAAAACGTATCAACGTTCTTGCCTTCTATCTCTACTGGTTTTCCTGGTAATCTAAAATTTTCTACTAAAGCGCGGTTGGAATTTTTAACCCTGAAGTAGTTTACTAAAACTACATCCTCCTGAGGTTTGATGAATATTTTTAAATAAAACGTGTTATCGAAAGGAATCGTTTTGTCGGCAATGCCGGTTATTGAATCAATAGTAACTATTTCTTGACTAGAAAGTAGTTCGGTGTTTATGTAAGCTGTGGATTGTGCTGAAATTTGGTTCAACGCACAGAGCAGCAAGTAAGCTGACAGCACTATAATTTTTATTCGTTTGATTGCTTTTGGAATGGACATAATGTAGTTATGTATCATCATAATGTTAATACCTGGTAGTAGATAGTGGAAATAGGGTCGGTAAGTAGATTTTATCTGTGAAGAATAGTAAAATGATAATGTTGCATATTAGAAGCCCTTAAGCCCACTTACTCCTCTTCTCTCAAATAATACAACCCCCTTGCCCCCGGCCACGGCTCCCGGCTGCTCGTGGTGCTCTCCGCAATGTCCAGCGCGGCCGTACCCTTGAAGACTTCGATCATGTCGGCGACGACGGTGGGGTTTTCGTAGTAGTACCAGTGGTTGATGAACTTGTTTTCGACCGATGTCTTGCCTTTGCTGTCCGTAACGTCCACCAGCACCAGGTTGGCGGGCAGGTTCGTCGTGTTGCGCACGCCGTTCTTGCCCAGGCGCGGGTAGGGGTTCTTCAAACTGCTCGACCACACCAGCGCCAGGTCGTTCTTGTGGTTGTAATTGTGCACGCGGCGGCTCAGGCTGCACACGTAGGTCAGCGGCTGGTCGAATTCGAGGGCAAAGTTGTCCACGTCGGCGGCGGCCAGGATCGTTTCGGCAAACAACTCCGTGGGGGCGCGGCGGGGAAACGCCCCCAGGAAGCGCGTCGCGTGTTCGAGCACCCGCACCCCCGAAGAATGCGCCAGCAGGTGAATCTTCCGGCCGCACAACGGGTTGCGCGGCTGCACCACGTCAGTATCCTCCGCCGTGACCTGCTCCGGGGCGAAGAAGTGGCGGAAAAACGTCTGGAGCTTCAGGATGGCGCGGCCCAGCGCCCGGCCCGAAACCAAACTGTCGCGCACGTCGTCGCGGTACTTGATGAGGCTGCTCCGGGCGGGCCACGTAAACACCACCAGGTGCTTAATGGGGCTGCCGGCGCCCAGGTACCGGTTTTCGAGTACGCCCATCAGCCGCAGCGTGTCGGCGAGGTCGAGGTTGTAGCCGTGCACGAACACCAGCGCGTCGCCGCCGTCCGCGCTGCACATGTCGCGGTACAAATTCGTGAACAGCGCCCCCGAACCGGCGTTGGCGGCCGGGTCGCCGGGAGAAGTCACTTCCGGGTCGTCGAGGACGGTGTGCGGGTAGAGCGTAATCAGGTCATTGGGGTCGGCCGGCGCGTTGGGGTCGTCTTTGGTAAGGGGCAGCGGCCGGTCGCCGGGGATGAAGCCGAAGCGCAGCCGTTCGCGGGCCTCCTCGCGGCCGTCCACGCGGATGGTTTCGCGCGGCGCACCCGGGTCGGCCGGCGTGATGACACCATCTTTTTCGTTGATGACTTCATTGAGCACCAGCCGGTTGGTGATGAGGTAGCGGGGGTTAGGCATGGTCGTGGTGAGGCAATAAACGTTGGTTTAAAAAATTACTACGGATGCACGGAGAGAATGGGGCAACACAAAAGAAAAATACAATGCTTGCCCCCGAAGAGGCCGCATGGCGGGAAAGGTCCGCCTCGCGGTACTCGTCGCATCGCGGGAAAGGACCGCGTCGCGGCTCCCATCCTCGGAGGGGTTAGGGGGTGGGTTTACCTCTTTGCTACAACTGATACATGGATCACCACAATGATTTACCCAGGAGGAGATTGGAGGGAGACTCTTCTCTGTGCCAAGCCAGTGCAACGCTTTCTGACGATTCGCCGAATCATGCGAAGTCCTCATTGCCCGAACACCCCTTGCAGTGAACCCTCGATAACGCGTAACATGTAAGTAAACCCACCCCCTAACCCCTCCAAGGAGGGGAGCCGCGACGCGACCCTTTCCCGCAACGCGACGAGTACCGCGAGGCGACACCTTCCTGCAACGTCCATGCACCGCGTGCGGACCTTTCCCGCGCTGGTCGGTACGTCCTGCGGGTCCTCCGCTTCTCCGTGGTGACCCCCTTTCAAGGCCCCGGAAGGTTTCAGAAACGGCTACAATCCCTTCAGGAAACTGATGGAGGGCGCGAAGAAGTATTCACCGCCGCGCATCTTCACGAAGGCGTCAAACTTGAATTTGCCCTTTTCCGGTTCGTTCTTGCCCCATTCGAACGCGTATGGCTGCTCCGTCCGGCGGCCCTGCCCCACGATGGGATCAATGCCCACGCCGGCGCCGTTGAAGTCCGGGTCGTTGGCCCAGTGCGCCTGCATGGCTTCGAACTGGTTCTCAATGCACTGCTGGTAGCACATGAACAGCAGTCCCACGTCTTTGGTGGGCCGGTCGCTAAAGTCAGGCTTGCGGTTGCCGTAAGGAATGCCGCGGCGGGCAATGCGGTGCCCGTTCTTGTCCTCCGTGCGCGGATTCACCTTACGGATGTGGGCCTGGAAGGGACACTTGCTGCCACTGCCGTCGTCCTGGTACGTAAAGCCGTTGGGAATGGGGTGGTGCATGCCTTCGGCGCCTTGCAGCGTCACCGGCGTACCGTCTTCGAAGCGGCCCACCAGCAGGGCCCCGGCCCGTTCGGCGTCTTCGCCTTCGAGGCGCAGGGCTTCGGCCATTTCTTCCTCCATTTCCTTAAAGCCCTTCACGTTCTGTTCGAGCTTGCGGAACACGAAGTAGCTGCCGAAGCTGAAGGCCCCCGTCCCGTTGCGGTCGTGCGCCAGCACCAGGTTGAGGCCCGCACCCGGGTTCCACACCGAAAGCTTTTCCTGCCCGTTTTCGTTGCCTTTCGCCAGGTCTTCCTGCAGGAAAAGGGGCTGGCTCACCCCATCGGCGTAGCCGAAGTGTTCGATGCCGTCGCCGTGTTCGTTGTTGATCACGTGGCCGTGCTCCACGTGCAGGGCCTGGGTCACGGCCTTGACGTCGAGGATGGCCTTGGCCGCCGCTTCGTTGAGCCTTGCGGGGTCAACGTCGGCCAGCAGGAGCATGGCGTGGATGTCCGACTGGAAATACGTTTCCCACTTGCCTTTCGCCGGGTCGTTGAGCAGTTCCTGCCGGGCCTTCATGCCCGCCGCAAAAGCATCGGCGCCGGGCACCGGCGGCGGAACGGGCAGGTCGGCATCCAGGTACCGGTAGCCGGCGCTGCTCAGGAAGAAGGCGCCGAACAGCCCGCCGGGAATGCCGTGGTTGTGGTAGAGTTCGGTTTCTTCGAGTTGCCGCGGCGCCGAGGTGATCACGCCATCGGCCAGCCGGCGAATCCAGTCCCGCACCACCGGCCCGGCCGCCGCTTTGGCGTCGCCGTTGACGAAGGTGAAGAAGAGGCACTTGACGTAGGGGCGGCCGTGCCCTTTGAGGATGTTGCCCTGCACGTCGCCCAGGAACTGGCGGACGAACGTTTCGGTGACGGGCCCGGACGGCAGTTCGGCGGGTATTGGGGGCAGCGGCGGGGATGCGGGAGCGGGTACGCCGTTCACGGGAAGTGGCTGGATGGATGACATGGTGGTAAGGGTAGATTCGTCAGGATTTGCGTGAAGACAAAGTACACCCGGGCGGATATTTCTTCCGCAAATTGTTGGGCGTTAAAAAGTTACTGTGGGATTATTTTTGCTGGCTGACCCGAAAGTATGGCAAGCCCCGCGGATTGTCAAGCAACTCCCCCGCCTATTTTTAATGCACATTAAAAAATACCTAGAACTAGGTAGATGAAAGGAGACGGGAATATTAGAAGAAGCGAGGAGTGAGAAGCGAGAAGGAGGATCGGGAAGGGGGCTAAGTGGGAGCAGACTTTGGTGGTGCTTCGGGTGGTGTCGGGTTCTCAAACCCGACCTCCGTAACGAGGATGATGAAAAGCAGCACGGTAATAGTAATAGCAATATCAATAGGATGGGATTTCAAGCCTATCCCCAATGTATTCCGCCCGCGGCGGTGGACAGGGTTGAAACCCTATCCTATTGATATTGCTACCGCTTTTTCAATACACCACCACTTCCTATTAGCCTCGTCCCGGACGGGTCGGGTTTGAGAACCCAACCCCACCCGAAGCACCACCAAAGTCTGCTCCCACTTAGCCCCCTTCCCGATCCTCCTTCTCGCTTCTCACTCCTCGCTTCTTCTAATATTCCCGTCTCCTTCCGGGCGGGTCGAAGTTTTTGCCGGCGGCGTCGAGGACGAGGACCCAGTCGTTGCCGGGGAAGGCTTCGCCGGGCGGGTCGAACTCTTTCACGTTGCTGTTCCTGAACTTGCCGATGCGGGCCGCGGCGCCGTTGCCGGGGTTGTACCACCAGGCGTTCACGTTGCGGTCGGTGATTTTGGTCAGGTCCACCCGGGTCGGTTCGCCGGCGGGCATGTACACCATGATGCAGGTACCATCGTCGGTGCGGGCAGCCCGCACGGCGTTTTTACTCGTGTCGGCCACGGTGATGAGGGTTTGGTCGGGCACCAGCTTCTGCCAGGGCCGCGACTCGAACAAGTCCTTCAGGTACGTCATCTGCTCGGCGCCGGACTGTTCGAGGGCCGTCTTCCAGGGCGTACGGGCCGCCGAAATGGGTTTGCGGTCCTTCTGGTAGAACTGCCAGATGTTGTGGTTGCCGTACGTGTGTCCGCAAGCCCCCGACAGCACCGACCAGTACGCCGCCTGCCGCACGTCGAAGTCCTCGAACCAGCCTTTTTCGGGCTTCCAGTCCACGGGATGGTCTTCGTAGCGGGGTTCGCCGTCGAGCACCGGCTTGGGGGGCGTCAGTTCCCGGGCGGCCACCGTCTTTTCGTAGTTGGGAAGGTTGTAGGCGTTATGGCCCGACTGGAACATGTTGAAGTCGAGCCAGGCGTCGTTGTGGAAAAAGTCGGCCGAGCTGGCGCCGCCCTGCGGGTGGAACGTAATGAGCTGCCGGTTGCCCACGGCGCTACGAATGCCTTCGGCCATGGCGCGGATGATGGCCTTGTGCGCATCGGTTTCGGGGCTGCGGTCGCCGCCCAGGATCCAGATGATGGGCTTGTCCTTGTAGCGGTTGCCGATCCAGGCGCCGTAGGTGCGGGCGTTTTCCGGGGTAAATATTTCCGGTCCCACGCCCCACTTCTTGTTCCACTTGTCGCCCCAGGTGGGCAGCATCCCGATGAATACGTTCATCAGTTCGGCCTTGTTGACCACGTAATCCACGTGTTTGAAGTACTCCTCGTTGGGCCGGGTGGGGTCGTTGTTTTCGAGCGGCAGGTGGCCGTAGCGGTTGGGTTCGGTGAGGCCGTTGAGTTCGGCCAGGGCTACCGCCTGGATCACCGTAAATCCTTTCACGGCGCGGTCTTCCAGGTACGCGTCGGCCTCTTCGCGGTCCAGCCGGTGGAAGAGTTCCCAGGCCGTATCCCCCAGGTAGAAGAACGGCGTGCCGTCCCCGTACAACAGGTGCCGCTTGTCGGGGCTTACCCGCAGCGACTGGGCAGCAAGCGGGAGGAAAGAAGCCCCGGCGGCCATCAGCAGCAAGGACCAGCGTATCAGTTTCTTCATGGGAAATAAGGGGTGAACAGTGAACAGTAATCAGTGAACAGTAATCAGTGAACAGTAAACAGTAGGTAGCAGCGTCACATATCCAGTATTTACTGATTACTGTTCACTGATTACTGATTACTGCACAGCGGTTATGTGCTAATTTAGCGTTGTAAAATGACAATTGAAACGGCGCTTTTCCGCATCCGGCATCTTTTCTCTATACTAGTGCCTGAATCTGCACTCCCACGTATGACCTTTAGAAACCATAGCTTGTTTGCCCGGGGCTTTAACCTGTCGCACCTGCTGGCGGGGCTGGCCCTGTTTGCCCTCTTCAACTGCAACAAACGCGGCGGCCAGGAGGAGATCGGCGACCCCGACACCACCCGCATCACGGGCCGCAACGTGCGCAAAGTACTGGCAGCCTACGCCAAAAAGCACCCCGATAACCTGGTTATTATTTCCACGCCGTTCGGTGACATGAAGGCCCAGCTCTACGAACAGACGCCGCTGCACCGGGCCAACTTCATCCGCCTCGCCAAAGGGGGTTTCTGGGATACGGCCAGCTTCCACCGGGTCATCAAAGACTTCATGGTGCAGGCCGGCCACTCCGACAAGCGGAAGCTCGACCTGGAAGACTACCTGGTGCCTTACGAAAACGACCCGATGCGGTTCCACAAGAAAGGCGCCCTGGGCATGGCCCACCACGATGATGCCCCCGGCTCGTCGCCGTACGACTTCTACATCGTGGACGGCACGGTGCTCACCAAGGACAGCCTCAACAACTTTTCGTCGGCCACCGGGCGCATCCTGTTTCCCGACCACGTGCAAACCTACACCACCCTCGGCGGGGCGCCCCACCTCGACAGCGCCTACACTGTGTTCGGCGAAGTGATCGAAGGCCTCCACATCATCGACAGCATCGCCAACGTCCCCGCCGACGTCAAAGCCGAAAAACCCCTCCGAAGAATACCGGTCAAAGTACGTGTAGTGGAGGGTGGGCAGTAGTGGTTGGTCATTGGTCAGTAGTCATTGGATACGCGTAAATCATCGCATCCGATGCACCAATGACTACTGACCAATGACCATTGACCAATGACCACTGACCATTCCCGTTAATCATCTATGCAGCAAATCCTGAAGGCTTACCTGAAGCGGTTGACTGACCTGACGGCGGCCAACAAGTCGCTGCTGTTGCTGCAACTGCCGGCCGAAGGGTTCGTGGACCTGCACGACTTCGACTTTCTCAATGGCAAGCCTTCTTTCGACTTAGTGGCCGGACTGATAGCCGGCAAACCCGCCGTACCCCTCTGCGACGTGCTCGACAGCCGCTACGACCGGGTCAACGAGGCCAGCCGCCGGTTGCAGAAGATCGCCCGCACGGCGGCCTTCATTGCGGCCGAACGCGGCACGCAGGACCTCTACGCGGGCTACCCGACCGTGCGGGGCAAACTGGCCGACGGTACGCCGGTGCGCTGCCCGCTGCTGTTCTTCCCCGTGGACCTCGACCGCAAGGGCAACGCCTGGACGCTGCGGCCCCGGGAAGGGGAGGCCGTCGCCTTCAACAAGACCTTTCTGCTGGCCTACGCGTACTTCAACGACGTAAAAGTGGGCGACGCCTGGCTGGAAATGTCTTTCGAAGACTTCAGTTCTGACCCGCTGGTGTTCCGCACGCAGCTCTACGAAAAGCTGAAGGAAAGCCCGCTGGAACTCAACTTCAACCAGGATTCCTTCCTCGACAAACTCCAGCCCTTCGGAAAGTTTACCCGGGCCGACGTGGAGGAACGGGAGCGGAACGGGGAACTCAAACTGTATCCCGAGGCCGTGCTGGGCATTTTTCCGCAGGCCGGCTCCTACCTGGCCCCCGACTACCGCGAACTCATTGAACGCGACGGGTTCCAGTCGCCCGAGGCATTTTTCGACGCCTACGCCGCCGGGCCGCCTGGTGAAGCCAAACCGCTGCGCGAAGAGTCGCTGCTGACGCCCTTTCCGCTCGATGCTTCGCAGGAAAAAGCCGTGCAGGCCGTCCGGTCGGGGGGGAGCCTGGTGGTGCAGGGGCCGCCGGGCACGGGCAAGTCGCAACTGATCTGCAACCTGATCGCCGACTACACGGCGCGGGGCAAAAGGGTGCTGCTCGTGTGCCAGAAACGGGCCGCCCTCGACGTGGTGTACGCCCGGCTCAAGAGCATGGGCATGGCCGACTTTGCCGCCCTCGTCCACGATTTCCGCCACGACCGCAAGGCCATCTACGCGCAGCTTGCCGCCCAGATAGGTCGCCTGGACGCCTACAAACGGCAAAACCTGGGGCTCGACGCCATCCTGCTCGAACGCGAATTTTTGCAGGAAAGCCGCAAGATCGACCGCCTCGCCGCCGAACTGGAGGAGTTCCGGGAGGCGCTGTTCAACGACAAGGCCTGCGGCCGGTCGCCCAAGGAACTCTACCTCACCAGCCGGCCCGACGGCCCGTCGGTCGTCCTCAGGAAGGAATACAAACACTTTCACTTCGACGCGGCTGCCGCGTTTGGCCGCCGGCTGGCCGACTACCAGGCCTACGCCACCCGCTTCGAACGGGCCGGCTACGCCTGGCAGGACCGCGTGTCCTTCGCCCGGTTTACCGACGCCGACCGCGCCGCCATTGAAGACGCCCTCGACGAGATTCCCCGGCTGGCCGCCGAAGTGACCGAACAGGCGGCCCGCATCACGAACGGCCCCTGGACCCTCGAACTCGTGGAGCAGCTCGACGCCGACGAACGCAAACTCACCAACCTGCTCGATACCCTCAAGACGACGGCGCAGTGGGACATTTTCAAAAGCCTGCTGGCCCGTAAAAAGGACGAGGTGTGGTCGGGTAAGGAACTCGACGCCCGGGAGCGGAAACTGCTCAAATGCCTCAAGGGCGAGGGCATCGACAAGAGCCTCAGCACCGAGTCGCTGCCGGCTTTCGAGGAAAAGCTCAAGAAAGCCCGCCGGGCCCGGCAAAGCTGGCTGCGGTGGCAGTGGTGGCGCCTGGTGGACCCCAACCGCGAGGCCGTCCGCAAGGTGGCTGCCGCCAACGGTCTGCCCCTCACCCGCGAAGGGCTGAAGGTACTGTCGGAAAGAGTGCAGAACCGGGTGCGCCTCGAAGCCGCCGTAGCCGCCCTGCACCCGATGGGACCCGTGGCGGAACTGTACGGGGAAGCGGCCGTGCGGGCCTGGTTCGCCGACCGGCGGCAAGCCCTGAAGGCCCGCAAGATTGCCGAAAAAACCGACTTCTGGCTCCTGCACGGCGCCTGGCTGCTGCCGCCCAAACCCACCGACCTGCAGAAGAAAATCTTCCAGCTCTTTGCCATTGCCGCCGAATGGACCGCCGCCCGCCGCCGCTGGGCGGGCTACCTCACCGACGGACAGGTGCGCGCCGTGCTGCAAAACCCGGATTGCCGCGCCGGCTGGACGGCCGTGCTGCACGAAGATTTCGACGCCCTGACCGAACTCGACGGGCTGAAGGAAGACCTCACGCCGGCCGAACGGGAGGTGCTGGGCAAACTCGAAAGCTACCGCCAGGCGCACCCCGGCGCCGACCTGCCGGCCCTGTTCGACAACAGCCTGCGACTGGCCTGGATCGAACACCTGGAGGCCAAGCACCCCGTGCTCCGGGCCGTGTCCACGCTGCGGGTGGCCGGGCTGGAAAAGGAGTTGCAGGCGAGCCTGACCCGCAAGATGGCCCTGAGCCGCGACCAGGTGCTGCTCCGGCTGCGCGAACAAACCTGCCGCCGCGTGGAAGAGAACCGGCTGGGCAACCGCGTGACCTACCGCGACCTGGAACACCAGGTGACCAAAAAGCGGAACGTGTGGCCCGTACGCAAGCTGCTCACCCAGTTTTCGGGCGAAATCTTCCAACTGGTGCCCTGCTGGATGGCCTCGCCCGAGTCGGTGTCGGCGCTGTTTCCCCTCGAAAAAGCCTTCGACCTGGTGATCTTCGACGAGGCGTCGCAGTGCTTCGCCGAACGGGGCATCCCGGCCATGTACCGCGGCCGGCAGACGGTGGTGACCGGCGACGACAAGCAACTGCCGCCCGGCGACCTGTACCGCGTGCGGTTCGGGGAGGACGGCGACGAACACCCCGACCTGGAAGTAGATTCGCTGCTGGCCCTGGCGGGCCGCTACTTCCCGCAGACGAGCCTCCGCGGCCACTACCGCAGCCAGTTGCCCGAACTGATCGACTTTTCGAACCGGCACTTTTACCGCAATACGTTGCAACTGCTGCCCGACCGGGAAGGCATGAACCGGCGGCAGCCCGCCATCCGCTACGTGCGGGTGGTAGGCGTCTGGGAACGCAACACCAACCGGGCCGAGGCCGACGCGGTGGCCGAACTCGTGTTCGAACTGCTCCGGACGCAGCCGGGCCAGGAGATCGGCGTGGTCACCTTCAACTTCCCGCAGGGCCAGCTGGTGCAGGACGTGCTGGAGGCCCGCGCCGCCGAACGGCAGGTGCCGTTGCCCGAAAGCCTGTTCGTGAAAAACCTCGAAAACGTGCAGGGCGACGAACGCGACATCATTGTGTTCTCGGTCGGCTACGCCCCCGACCCCAAGGGGCGGCTGGTGATGCAGTTTGGTTCGCTCAACCAGGCGGGCGGCGAAAACCGGCTCAACGTGGCCGTGACGCGGGCCCGGGAAGCGATTTACGTGGTCACCAGCCTGTTGCCGGACCAGCTCCGGACGGAAGACGCGCAGCACGAGGGGCCGCGGCTGCTCCGGCAGTACCTCCAGTACGCCCTCGACGTGTCGGAGGGAAACTACGTGCCGGCCCCGGCCGCGGTGGAAAGTTTTACGGGCACCCACCGGCTCGACGACCGGCTGGCCGCCGCCACGCCGGGCCTGGTGAAAGAACTGCCCTTTGCCGACCTGGCCGTGAAAAAGGACGGCCGCTACGAGAGCCTGGTGCTCACTGACGACGCGTTGTACTTCGCCAGCCTGTCGGCCAAGGAAGCCCACGCCTACCTGCCGTTTCTGCTGGCCCGCAAAGGCTGGCCCTACCGCCGCCTCTACAGCCGGGAATGGTGGAAGGGGAAACTGACGACAGAGGGGTAAATGGCTGCATGGTTGAATGGCTGTATGGTTTTGCTTACGCCCGCACCACTTTCCGACAAGCAACCATTTAGCCATGCAGCCATACAGCCATTCAACCATGCAGCCATTCAACCATTAACCATATAGCCACATGACTCGTTTTTCCAAAGTTCGCTGGGGCATCATCGGGGTCGGTGACGTGACCGAAGTCAAGAGCGGCCCGGCCTTCAGCAAGGTGGCCCATTCGCAACTGGTGGCCGTGATGCGCCGCGACGCCGCCAAAGCCGCCGACTACGCCGGGCGGCACGGCGTGCCCCGCTGGTACGCCGACGCCGACGCCCTCATCCACGACCCGGAGGTGGATGCCGTGTACATTGCCACGCCACCCGATTCGCACGCCCCGTACGCCCTGCGGGTGGCCGCGGCCGGCAAGCCGTGCTACGTGGAAAAACCCATGGCCCTCAACCACGCCGAATGCACGGCGATGGTGGACGCCTTCGAAAAGCGGGGTTTGCCGCTGTGGGTGGCCTACTACCGTCGTTGCCTGCCGTCATTCCTGAAGGTAAAAAGCCTGATCGACGAGGGGGCGCTGGGGGCGGTGCGGGCCGTGAACGTGCGGCTCATCCAGCCGGTAAAGCCCGCCGACCGGGAGCAGGCGTGGCGGGTGCGGCCGGAGGTTTCGGGCGGCGGCCACTTCCACGACCTGGCCTCCCACCAGTTCGACTTCCTCGACTTCATGCTGGGGCCGGTGGCCGAAGCCCGGGGCCTGACGGGCAACCAGGCGGGCCTGTACGCGGCCGAGGACATCGTGACGGCGGGTTTCCGGTTCGCGTCGGGGGTGCTGGGGGGCGGCACGTGGTGCTTTACGGCGGCCCCCGCGGCGGCCGAAGACACCGTGGAGATCATCGGCGACCGGGGCAAGGTCACCTTCTCGTCGTTTGCATCCGCGCCGGTGCAGTTTACGGGGGAAGACGGCCCGCAGCAGTGGGATTTACCCTACCCGCCGCACGTGCAGCAGCCGATGATCCAGACGATTGTGGACCAGTTGCGCGGCGTGGGACAATGCCCGAGCACCGGCGCGACGGCGGCCCGCACGAGCCGCGTGCTGGACTGGGTAACGGGCCGGGGGTAGATTTGAGGGATTGGGTGCGTTGCTCTTCGCTCGGACAGGGTTTAATGAAGTGCGTTGTTGAGCGTATCGTCGTACGTTGAGAGAAAATTGCAATGCGGTAATTATTGAATTGCCCGTAGGTATTTAAAAACATGGACTCGTACGAGATACTGAAAAACATTCACAAAGTAGGCCATCCGATGGCAGCGGTGGTAGTAGGGCATGAGAAAACAGAACGTCATGGTTTTTATTCCTGTACTATTGAAGTAAAAGCAGATACAGCGTTTAAAGCCGTTGTGAACTTGTTTGGGAGGGCTGAAGAATTCAGGGAAGAACTGATCCCTAAACGGGGCAGCGTGATTGAAACCGTGGTTAAAAACCACGTGGAGGACACTTTATACCTAAGCGTGGATCCTGATGATTTGCAGAAAATCAATGACTACAAAGCTTTTTATGAATTCATTGAAACGCTCCGGGAGGGAACGGTTGTGTCGGGATTGGTAGGAGCGACGGTGGGCTTTTGCGTTATTGTTGATTTATCCTGTCCATATCCCGGACTAATCGACATTGGTCACACCCATTTCAATGGCGGCGAAAGGTTGCCTTACAACTTCGCGGATAAGCTGAAAAAGGGCGATGCTATAAAATGCATCGTGTCCTATTTCAGATTTGATAACAGGCAAATAGGGTTAGGCTGGCTTCCGGACGATAAATAAAAAGTAAAGCGGCAATAACGGCTACTCCGCCGGCGAGGCGTTGTTTCAGAACCCGGCATAATTTTCACCATTGCGCAACCCTTGCACACATGAACGGTGCCCGCAACCCGTTGAGACGGTTTTTCCCCCTGCTGCTGCTTTGCTGCCTGGAGAGCCCGGTGCCGGCCCAGCCACGCGACGAAGGGAAGGCGCTGGCGGAATTTTGCCGCAACTTCCCGGACGGAACCGAAATTGCCATCGGCATCAGCGAAAACGGGGTGCGGCAGCAATTGGGGTTTACCGTAGCAGGAGGCCAACTAAAACCTTCCGCCAACGCAGCCCGGCAATTCGAGCTGGGTTCCATCACGAAAGTCTTTACGGCGGTGCTCGCGGCCCACGCCATCCGGGAGGGGCGGTTCTCGCCGGAAACCGACATTCGGTCGTTTTACGCTTTTCCCCTCGGCTACCCCGGCACCATTACCATTGGGCAGCTTTGCACCCACACGTCAGGCTTCAGGCACGATTACCCCAACTTTACCCCCCACTTGAAGGGGCCGCGTTACGCCGGGCCGTTTCCGGCGCTGGACCGCGACGGGTTGCACGGCCTGCTCAAAAAGCGCCGCCGCCTGGTAAACCCGCCGGGCAGCCGGTTGTCCTACTCCAATTTCGGCTACGCCGTACTGGGCGACATTCTCTCCCGCACGGCCGGGAAAAGCTACGCCCAACTCCTGCGGGAAGTGATTACCGGGCCCCTGCACCTGCAAGGGACTACCCTGGCGGCCACCGCTGAATTGGTGCCCGGGCGGAATGCGCACGGCAAAGTCGTGCGAAATTCCGAAGGGAGTGCTTACGACCCGGTGGCCCACGTGAAATCCTCGGCAGCGGACATGCTGGCTTTTATGGAGTATTTTTTTCTGAAAGCGTCCGCTTTGTCGCCCGCGTTTGACTTGTGCAAACCGGTCCTGTTCAGCCGCAACGCCACCGACCACCGGAGTCTGGGCTGGTTCGTACACAAGCCCCCGGGCGGGGAAGCCCTTTTTTACCACGGCGGCAACACCTACGGATACACGGCCAAAGCCGCGTTTGCGGCCGGGAAAAAACGGGCCGTGGTTGTGCTAAGCAACGCAACGGGCACCAACAACCGCGTGTCGGACGGCGTATCCGGCATCATCGACTATTTTCTCGAAAAGCCGTGAAGCGGGCCCGGGCCGCCCCTTTCAGTACCGCACCGTCACCCGGATGCCCACGCCCATGCCTTTTGCCTGGCGCCACGTGCCCTGGCTGGCCCGGCGGTAGTACGTAGCACCGTTAAACACCCCCGCCGACAGGAAAAACCGCGCTTCGGTCCCCTGGCCGTCGAGCAGTTCGAGGGCCACCAGCACGTCCTCGCGGATCACGAGGTCTTGCCCGGAGAGGTCGAAGGCGAAGCGGCCGGTTTGCTTGCCCAGGCGCAGCAGCACGTTTTCGCGGAGCAGGTTGGGGCCCGGCACCCCGTTTTCGAGCCGGTACACGTTCAGGCGGAGGGTGAGGCTGTCGTAGCCGTTGTACGACACGTGAAAGTCCACCTTTTCGACCCGCACGGGCTTTTTGCGGGCCCGCACCGGAATGCCGATCTGGGCGCCGAGCTGGTTGGGGCCGAAGCCGCCGCTGAAGAACCGCGATTCGGTCGGGTTGCCCAGCACTTTTACCACCGGAGCGTCCGTACGCACCACCACTTCGGGCAGGGCCTGGTTTTGCCCGGCCAGCGTTAGCCGTAGGCCGCTGCGCGAAGCACCTTTGGTAAGCTGCGCCAGGGTGAGGTCCAGGGTTTGGTACCCGACCAGCGACACCCGCACCGTATCGTCCGGGCGTACTTCCTTCAACGCCAGGCAGAATGAACCGTCGGCACGGCTGACCGAGCCCATCACTACTTACTTGCCCGAGCGGTACGCCCGCTACGTTACGGATGCGGGCCAGATCACCGTGCGGATGCTGCTCAACCACACGTCGGGCATTGCCGAGTACAACTTTTCGCCGGCCTACATCACCTGCCTGCTGCAACACCCCGGTCACCGTTTCACCACCGAGGATTACCTGAAGTACATTGACGGCAAGCCCCTCGACTTCGCGCCGGGCAGCCGGTACAGCTACCGCGATACCACCTACATCCTGCTGGCCCTGCTCACCGACACCCTCACCGGCGACCACGCCAGGGTGCACGGGCGGGTGGCCTACGGGCACACGGGCGACGGCCTCGGGGCGGGTTGCGAGTTGTACTATTTCCCGGAAAAGGGCGTGTACGTATTCCTCGGCATCAACCTGGGCACCGTCACCGGCAGCCCCCTGCACAAGGGCGCCCAAAAGGCACTGGACCGGGTGATGGAGGCGTTGCTGGAGTAGAAGCGAGAAGTCAGGAGTGAGAAGCGAGAAGGTGGGGCACGTATTTTGCCGGGGCAAACGGCCAAGGACCGGTGCATCCTTCCCGCTTCTCACTCCTGACTTCTCGCTTCTTCAAAATGGCCTACCTTTGCGGCCGTGAAAATTGCGTACGTTCTTTACCAAAACCAGGGCAGCTACCACCCCGACCTGGAAGCCGAAAACAACGGTCTGCTAACGTTTCTCCGCCGCAACGGCCTCGACGTACACCCCGAAATCTGGGATGACCCGCACGTGGATTGGACCACGTACCAGGTGGCCGTCTTGAAAGCCCCCTGGGATTACTTCGACAAGATTGACCGCTTTTACGCCTGGCTCGCCATGCTCGAACGGCTCGGCGTGCGGCTGCTCAACCCGGGGCCGCGGGTGCGGTGGAACGCCGACAAGCATTACCTGGCCGACATTGCGGCAGCCGGCCTGCCGGTAACGCCCGGCGCCTTCCTCGAACGGGGCGCCCCGGCCGACCTCACCCGCTACTTCGAACATTTCGATACGGGCCGGCTCATCGTGAAGCCCTGCGTGAGCGGCGGTTCCAAAAATACCTTTGCCTTTGGCCCGGCGGAGGCCCCGGCCGTGGCCGAAAAGCTCCGGCCCCTGCTGCCGCAGGAGGCGTTCCTGGTGCAGCCGTTCATCCCGCAGATCGAAGCGGAGGGGGAGTGGTCGCTGCTGTTCTTCAACGGCCGCTTCAGCCACGCCCTGCTCAAAAAGCCCGTCGCCGGCGACTTCCGCGTGCAGCAGCACTTCGGCGGCACCATCCACGCGGCTACGCCCCCCGCCGGCCTGCTGGACCAGGCTACTGAGTACGTAACCCGGTTTGCCCCCGGCTGCCTCTACGCCCGCGTCGACGGCGTCCGGGCCCGCGGCGCCTTCCTGCTCATGGAACTGGAGATCATCGAACCCTTCCTCTACCTGGTCACCCACCCCGACAGTTACGGAAATTATTACCGGGCTCTGGTGGAACTGGTGGGGTAGGGGTGAGAAGCGAGAAGTGAGAAGCGAGGAGCGAGGAGATTGTACGCGCATTTTATGGTGCTGATGCCAAATGCCGTTGCGCCCCTTCTCGCTTCTCACTCCTCGCTTCTCGCTTCTTTTTTCCCAACCTTTTCCCGGGCAGCCCGGTATAAAAGGGCCGTATTGTGTGTTCATTCTACCCTGATAAGCCAGATGCGCATTCCTGACGTTCGAAAAATCGCCATCCTGCGGGCCAACGCCCTCGGTGATTTCATCGTGACGTTGCCGGCCATTGCGGCGTTGCGGGCCGCCTACCCCGAAGCGGAAATCACCCTGCTCGGCGGGCCGTGGCACGCGGCGTTCCTGGTGCCCGGCCGCACCCCCGTCGACCGCGTGGAGGTGGTGCCGGTGAGGGCCGGCATCCGCGAGGAAGCGGGAAAGGCCGAAGACGCCCGGGCAACCGAAGATTTCTTCTCCCGCATGGCGGCCGAACGCTTCGACCTGGCCCTCGGCTTTCACGGCCGGGGCGTGGCCGCCAACCCCTTCCTGGCCCGGCTCGGCGCCCGGGTCACGGCCGGGCTCACCAGTGACGGCGCCGCCCCGCTCGACCGCGAACTGCCCTTTGATTACTACCAGTCCGAAGTGGTGCGTTACCTCGACGTGGCGGCCCTGGTAGGCGCTCCGCCCGTGACCCTCGACCCGGCCGTGGCCGTGCTGCCCGCCGACCGGCAGGAGGCAAACGCCTTCCTGGGCAACCTGCCCGGCTTCCGGCCCGACCGGCCCTGCGTGGTGCTGCACCCCTGCGCCGTGGACCCGCGGCGGATGTGGCCCGGCCCGCACTTTGCCGCGGCCGGCGACGCCCTGGCCGAACGGGGCTACCAGGTGCTCATCACGGGCAGCGCGGCCGACCGGCCGGTGGTGACGGCCATCGCCGGGGCCATGCAACGCCACGCGTTCCCGGCGGCCGGCGGCCTGTCGCTGGGCGGCCTGTCGCTGGGCGGCCTGTCGGCCCTGCTGGCGGGCAGTGCCCTCACCATTGCCAGCGACACCGGTCCGTTGCACCTGGCCCGGGCCGTGGGGGCCCGGACGGTGGGCATCCACTGGGCGCCGAACCTGGTCAATTGGGGACCCTTGACCCGGGCCCGGCACCGCGCCGCCGTGTCGTGGCGGATGCCGTGCCCGGCGTGCGGCGTGGTGCCCAACGACCCGTATCCCTTTGAACCGCAGACCGAAGCGTGCCGGCACCTGGTTTCGTTCGTGCAGGACGTGACCGTGGACCAGGTGTTGGGGCTGGCCGACGGGCTGCTGAAAACGGCCCGGCAGGGGACAACCTTTTCGGAACAATTGCAGTAATAGCACTAAAAACAGACGGGGGAGTTTGGGAACAGACTACTTGTGTAAGCTTGAAGTACCAGCGTAAATGACCATATTATCTACCCTCCAACCCACCAAAATTGGCATCTTCCGGGCGTTGCAAATCGGCGACATGCTGTGCGCAATTCCGGCCCTGAAAGCACTAAGGCACACCTGCCCCGACGCCCACATTACCCTCATCGGCCTGCCGTGGGCCGAAGGTTTCGTGCGCCGGTTCAGCGGGTATCTCGACGATTTTATCCCTTTTCCGGGCTACCCCGGGCTGCCCGAGCAGATTTGGCAGCCCGAACAGATTCCCGGCTGGATGCGCACCGTGATCGGTCGCTCCTTTGACCTGCTCTTGCAGATGCACGGCAACGGGTCCATTGTCAATCCCCTGGTGGCAGCCCTGGGCGCCGGGGCCGTGGCGGGCTTTTACGAGCCCGGCCGGTACTGCCCCGACCCCGCGCTGTACACGCCCTACCCCGAAGAAGGGTCCGAAGTGCGGCGTTTGCTCACCCTGGTGGACTTCCTGGGCGCGCCCCCGCGGGGAGAAGAATTGGAGTTTCCCGTGACGGCCGCCGAGGAGCAGGCCGGGGGGGAGCTTTGCCGCCATTATGGCCTGCAACCAAAAAAGTACGTTTGCGTACACCCCGGAGCCCGGGATACCCGGCGCTGGTGGTCGGCCGCACACTTTGCCCGCGCCGCCGACGAGGTGGCCGGCAAGGGCTTTGCCGTGGTGCTCACCGGCACGCAGGGCGAAGCGGAGACGGTACGGTCGGTGGCTGCGGCCATGCGCAACCCATCCATCGACCTGGCCGGCAAAACGGACCTGGGCACGCTGGCCGTGCTCATCCGCGACGCCCGCATGATTCTTTCCAATGACACCGGCGTATCGCACGTAGCCGCGGCCATGCGGACGCCGAGCGTAGTCATCTTCCTGGCTTCGGACCCCGAACGGTGGGCACCCCTGGACCGCCACCGCCACCAGGTCATCCTGCCGCACGAATCCGAGCAGCTGGAGTACGTACTCGGGCGCGTGGACCGCGCCCTGTTTTATAATGAAGCGGAAGCCCTTGCGGCAGGACCCGTGGGAAGGTAGCGGCGCACCGCACCCGGCCGGGGAACCATTTTTGTGCCCGCCGGAAAAGGCCCGACAACCTGTTGCATAACATTTTGTGTACCGATGAACCGTGCAAATATGCATTCGAGAAAACGCCTGCGCGTACTGACCTGGCACGTCCACGGCAGTTACCTCTATTACCTGACCCAGACGCCCTGCGACTTTTACCTGCCCGTCAAGCCCGGCCGGCCGGAAGGCTACGGCGCCCGTTCGGGTCCCTTTCCCTGGGGCGACAACGTGCACGAGGTAGACGCCGCCCAGGTACGCAACCTGGAATTTGACTGCATCCTCTTCCAATCGAAAAAGAATTACCTCGAAGACCAGCACGAATTGCTTTCGGAAGCCCAGCGGGCCCTGCCCAAACTGTACCTGGAACACGACCCGCCCCGCGAGGTGCCCACCGACACCCGGCACCTGGTAGACGACCCGGGCGTACTGCTGGTGCACGTTACGCACTTCAACCGCCTCATGTGGGACAACAACCGCACCCCCACGACGGTCATCGAACACGGCGTGCTCATTCCGCCCGGCGTGGCCTACACCGGCGAACTCGAAAAAGGCATCGTGGTGATCAACGGCCTGGGCAAGCGGGGCCGCCGCCTGGGCCTCGACGTATTCGAACGGGTGCGGCAGGAAATTCCCCTCGACCTGGTGGGCATGGGCTCCCGGGACCTCGGCGGGCTGGGCGAAATTCCCAACCCCGACCTGCCCGCCTTCACGGCCCGGTACCGGTTCTTCTTCAACCCGATCCGCTACACCAGCATGGGCCTGTCGGTGTGCGAGGCCATGATGGCCGGCCTGCCCGTGGTGGGCCTGGCGACTACCGAAATGGCCGTCAACATCCCCAACGACGTGGCGGGCTACGTACACACCGACGTCGACTTTTTGATCCGGAAAATGCGCCTGCTGCTCGAAGACCGGGAGCTGGCCAACCGGCTGAGCGCCGGGGCCCGGGAAGCGGCCCTCCGGCAATTCAACATCGAACGGTTCAGGCAGGACTGGCTGGACACGTTTGACCGCGCCTTGCAGCAAACTGCCGTGGCGGACCGGCCGGCGGCGTCGCTGCACTTGTAACCTGAGCCACCTTTCCCCTCCGGCCCCGGCCGGAGCCCTTAAACCACTTATTCATACAAATCATCGGAGGTGTCCCTTGAAAAAGAAAATCGCATTCATCAGTGAGCATGCCTCACCCCTGGCTATCCTGGGCGGTGCAGACAGCGGCGGACAGAATATCTACGTCGACCAGGTGGCGCGCAACCTCGCCACGCTGGGCTACGAGGTGGATATTTATACGCGCTGGGACGACCCGACCCGAGACCAAATCACCAAATACCTGCCCGGCGTCCGCGTGATCCACGTGGAGGCCGGCCCCCGCCAGGTGCTGCCCAAAGAAGAGATCTTTGCGTTCATGGACGAATTTGCCGCCAGCATGGAAGCCTTCATCGTGGAAGAAGGGGTGCACTACCACGTGATCCACGCGCACTTCTGGATGTCGGGCTACGTCGCCATGCAGCTCCGCAAGTCGCTGGGCGTTCCCTACGTAGTCACGTTCCACGCCCTGGGCAAGATCCGCCGCATTCACCAGGGCACGGCCGACGGCTTCCCCGACTGCCGCTTTTCGGTGGAAGAAACCGTGGCCCGCAAGGCCGACCTGGTGATTGCCGAATGTCCCCAGGACAAGGAAGACCTGATGATCCTCTACTACGTGCCCGAGGAAAAAATCAAGGTGATTCCCTGCGGCTTCGACGGCACCGAGTTTTACCCCATCGACCGCCGCCGGGCCCGCCTCAAACTGGGCCTGCACCCCGACGAGCCGGTGATCCTGCAACTGGGCCGCATGGTGCCGCGCAAGGGCGTGGAAAACGTGGTGCGCAGCCTGGCCCTGGTAAACAGCCGCCGCGAACAGCCGGCGCGCCTGCTGATCGTGGGCGGTGAAACCGACGATCCCGATCCGCTCAAGACGCCCGAAATTGCCCGCCTCCAGGCCATTGCCCGGGAGCAGGGGCTGCTGTCGCAGGTTTCCTTCGTGGGGCGCAAGCAGCGGGGCCACCTGAAGTATTTTTACAACGCCGCCGACATTTTTGTGAGCACGCCCTGGTACGAACCCTTCGGCATCACGCCGCTGGAAGCCATGGCCTGCGGTACGCCGGTGGTGGGTTCCAACGTGGGCGGCATCAAGTTCAGCGTGAAGCACGGCAAAACGGGCTACCTCGTGCCGCCCAACGAGCCCGAAATCCTCAGCGAACGGCTCCTGGAAATCCTCGACAACCCGGCCCTGAGCCGCACCTTCAGCCTCAACGCCATCAAACACGTCAACAGCCTGTTTACCTGGGACAAGGTGGCCGCCGGCATTGCCAAGGTGTACGACCGCGTGGGGGCCAAGAAAGCCCGGGCCACCCGCCACATCCAGATGCCCATGTTCGACCTGCCCAGCCCGTACGTACAAACGGAGTACAACCTGGGATTGTCGCAGTAATTGCGAGTTCATGAGTTTAAAGTTCATGAGTTTAAAGTCAGTACGCGTATGACTGGGACTGCTTTTTTACTCATGAACTTTAAACTCATGAACTCATGAACTCATTTAATACCTAACCCTTACATTCCCCATACACCCAACAATGAACCAATTCAGCGGAAAAGTAATGCTGGTCACCGGCGGTGGCCAGGGCCTGGGAGCCGCCATCTGCAAATCGCTGGCTGCCGACGGGGCGGTCGTGATCCCCACCGACGTAAAAGCCGACAAGCTGCGCGGCATCGTGGACCAGATCACCGCCTCGGGCGGCAAGGCGCACGGCTACACGATGGACGTGGGCAACGAACAACAGGTGGCCGAAGTGGTGGAACGCATCGTGGCCGACCACGGCCGCCTCGACGTAGTCATCAACAACGCCGGCGTCGATTTTACCAAGCCCATTGAAGAACTCTCGTTCGAAGAGTGGGACACCGTGATGCGGGTAAACCTGCGCGGCCCCTTCGTGGTCTCCAAGCTGACGCTGGCCCACCTGGCCAAGACCGGCGGCCACATCGTGAACATTGCCTCCACGGCCGCCAAGCGGGCCTGGCCCAACGCCTCGGCTTACCACGCCAGCAAGTGGGGCGTACTGGGCTTCAGCCACGCCCTGCACACGGAGGCCCGCAAGCAGCGGGTAAAAGTAACGGCCGTCCTGGCCGGGGGCATGCAGACGCCCTTTATCCTCGACCGTTTTCCCGACACGCCCCTCGAAAACCTGCAAGACCCCAAGAACGTAGCCGACACCATCAAGTACGTGCTCATGCAGCCCGCCGAAACCGTGATCCCCGAAGTAATGGTGGTGCCCATGACGGAAACCTCGTGGCCGTAGGAGAGTGTATGAGTTCATGAGTTTATGAGTTCAAAGTCTGTACGCGCTTTATTGGCAACGCTTCTTTTACTCATAAACTCATGAACTCATAGACTCATGAACTTATCAACCCATGCATCGCGCAATATTTCTCGACAAAGACGGTACGCTGATCGAGGATGTGCCGTATAACGTAGACCCGGCGCTGATCCGGCTGTACCCCGGCGTGCCCGAGGCGCTGCGGCGGTTCCGGGCGGCGGGCTACCGGCTCATCGTCATTTCCAACCAGGCCGGCGTGGCCCGGGGGTATTTCGAAGAAGGCGCCCTGGAGGGCGTACGCGAAACATTGTACCGCCTGCTGGCCGCCGAAGGCGTGCCGCTGGACGGGTTTTACTACTGTCCGCACCACCCCGACGGCGTGGTGGCCGGGTACGCCGTCGCCTGCGGGTGCCGCAAACCCGGTCCGGGCATGATCCTGCGGGCGGCCCGGGAACACGGCGTGGACCTGGCCGGCTCGTGGATGATCGGCGACATCCTCAACGACGTGGAGGCCGGCAGCCGGGCCGGGTGCCGCACGGTGCTGATCGACAACGGCAACGAGACGGAATGGGTAGCGGGGGAGGGGCGCAAGCCCGACCTCGTGGCCCGGACGGTGCTGGAAGCCGCCCTGCGCATTACCAGTGATTTCCCGACGACGGTCCCCGGACCTTGACCGCGGAGAGAGCCCCTGAGCTTGCTTGCCGTGCATGACTATCTTATGCATCAACTTACTGCGCACCCCTATGGAAAACGGACCCGAAAGAATAATTGAGCGTTTCAAAAAACGCAAGGTGATGGTGATCGGGGATGCCATTCTGGATACCTACATCAAGGGCACCACCGACCGGCTGTGCCGCGAAGCCCCCGTGCCGGTACTCGACGTGCTGGAACAGGAACACAGTTGCGGCGGGGCCGCCAACACCGCCATCAACTTGGCGGCCCTGGGCGCCCAGACGTACTTCCTGACGGTGACCGGCCGCGACGACAACAGCCGGTTCCTGCTGGAACAGTTGCGCCGCTACGGCGTGCACACGGGCTGCATCGTGCGGTCCGGCGAACGGACGACCATTGCCAAAAAGCGCCTCACGGCCGCCGGCAACATCCTGCTGCGCCTCGACGAAGGAGCCACTGCCCCGGTGACGGGCCAAACCGAAGGGGCGCTGCTGGCGAAGATCCGCAAACTCTACCCGACGGTGCACGCCGTGATCCTGTCGGACTACGGCTACGGGGTGCTCACGGACCGGGTGCTCGACACGCTGGCCGAACTGGGCATTGCCTACCCCAAGCCCCTCGTGGTGGATTCGCGGGACCTGCCGCGCTTCCGCAAGCTGCAACCCGCCGCCGTGAAGCCGAACTACGAAGAGGCGCTGCACCTGCTGGGCCTGCCCAAAGCCGCCGACCGCGTGGCCCAACTGCTCGGGCAGGAGAAGCAACTGCTGGAACGCACCGGCGCGGCCTGCGTAGCCGCCACCCTCGACGCCGACGGCGCCCTGGTGCTGCGCAAGGGGCAGCGGCCCGTCCGCATTGACGCCGTGCCCCGCGACAACAGGCACTCCATCGGCGCCGGCGACACGTTCATCAGCGCCATGACGCTGGCCCTGGCCTGCGGGCAGGACGGCCGGCAAAGCGCCGAACTCGGAGCCGCCGCCGCCGCCGTGATTATGCACAAGGAAGGTACGGCCGTGTGCACCAACGAAGAACTGAAGGCCTGCTTCCGGAGCAATCCCAAGCGGGTGTACGACCTGAAGGCCCTGGCCGAACTGGTGCGGGCCCGGCAGAAGGCCGGCAAACGAGTGGTGTTCACCAACGGCTGCTTCGACATCCTGCACACGGGGCACGTCACGCTGCTCAACAAGGCCCGGGCCCTGGGCGACCTGCTCATCGTGGGCATCAACAGCGACGCCAGCATCCGGAAGGTGAAGGGTGAAGACCGGCCCATCAACACGCTGGAAGACCGCCTCACGGTGCTCTCCGCCCTGCAATCGGTGGATTACCTGGTTTCGTTCGAAGAGGAGACCGCCCGGGTTCTGGTGGAGGCGCTGCGGCCCGACCTGTTCGTGAAAGGCGCCACGTACAGCGGCATTACCCCGGCCGAGGCGGCCCTGGTGGAAGGGTACGGCGGCCAGGTGGTGATTTTTCCGCCGTTCAGCGACGGCAGCACGGCCCGCCTCATCGAAAAGATCCGGGGAACGACGCGCAAGACCGTCCGCGGCAAGGGTACGGCGGCTGCCAATGCGCTGGAGTTTTAGGGGGAGGGGAGACCTCACCCCCGGCCCCTCTCCACGGGAGAGGGGAGATAACAGGGGTGCAGAGGCCAACCTAAGCGTTTTTAGGCCCCCTCTTTTTTGGAGAGGGGGTTGGGGGTGAGGTTAGCCAGTTTTCCATTTTCAATTTTCCATTGACATGAAAGGGTGGGATACGTTCCGGAACGTGCTGTGCGTGCGCCTCGACAACCTGGGCGACGTGCTGATGACTACGCCCGCCATCCGGGCGTTGAAGCAAGCCGTGCCCGGCCGGAAAATCACGCTGCTCACTTCCAAAGCCGGCAGTGGCATCGGCCGGTGCGTACCCGAGATCGACGAGGTACTGACCTTTGCCGTGCCGTGGCAGGGCAGCGCCGCCGCCGGGAGCCGCGAGGCCGTGCAGGCAATGATCGACACCCTGCGCGGCCAGTCCTTCGACGCGGCGGTGGTCTTTACCGTGTACAGCCAGAACCCGTTGCCCACGGCCATGCTGCTCTACCAGGCCGGCGTGCCCCGCATTGCCGGCTACTGCCGCGAAAACCCGTACGGCCTGATGACCGACTGGCTGCCCGACCCCGAGCCGCTGTCCGAAATCCGGCACGAGGTCACGCGGCAACTGGACCTGGTGCGGGCCCTGGGCGCCGCGCCGGCGGGAGAACATTTTTCCCTGCGCACCGGGCCGGGCGTGGCCGAACGGCTCACGGGGAAGCTCCGGCCGCTGGGCTTCGACCCGGTACGGCCTTTCCTGGTGCTGCACCCCGGCGTGAGCGAAGACAAACGGCAGTACCCGGTACCGTACTTTGCCGAGGCCGCCCAGCAACTGACCCGCACCCTGGACTACCAGATCCTGCTCACCGGGGTGGCTTCGGAAACGCCGCTGGCCGAAGAAATCCGGCGGGCGGTGGGCCCGGCCGCCCTCGACCTGACGGGCCGGCTGGACCTGGAAGAACTGGCCGCGCTGATCCGGGAGGCCGCCCTGGTGATTGCCAACAACACGGGGCCCGTGCACCTGGCGGCGGCGGTGGGGACGCCGGTGGTGGTGCTCTACGCCCTTACCAACCCGCAGCACACGCCGTGGCAGGTGCCGTACCGCCTGCTGCCCTTCGACGTGCCCCCGTCCCTCCGCAGCCGCAATGCGATCATCACCTACGCGTACGAAAAGGCTTTCGTGGCGGGGAAGTGGCTGGAAGAACAGGCCCAAGCGGCGTTCCCGGTCACCGTGCCCGCCCCCGAAGCGGTGGTACGGGCGGCAAAGGAACTGCTGGGGGTGGGGGTTGAGGAGTTAGAGCGTTAGAGAGGGGAGGGGCAGGCAGTGATTACCCGGTAAGTTTTTTGAAAGGATTTTGAAGTACATACGCTGACCAATTACTTGGGTATAAGTGGGTTGCTGGCCTAAAAACTGGCAATTGGTAACTAACAACCATGTAATCCATTTATTCCCCAATCATTTTTCTTCCCGTGCGGGTAGTAAGCACCTATCGGACTACCACCTAATGCGCATGAAACGAACTACAATCTTAATTCCTACGTACAACCGGCCGGCGGCGCTGGCGTATGTGATTAGCGTTCAACAAGGAGCCAAAAAATACGTAGAAGACGAAGTGGACCAGCTGTCTTTATGGAGAAGCCCCAAATCATATTGCCCCAGCAGCTAAGTGAGCTAAGTGAGTTGGATAAATCGGCTCTTATTGCGCTTATTATCCAGCAAAACCAGCAGTTGCAGGAGTTGTGGCGGCACAACGAAGGCTTGCGTAAACAGGTTGAAGAGTTGGAGAAGGCCACTAAAAGGCCAGTAGCCCCTTTTCGTATTGATGACAAAGAGCGCAAAGGGCACAAGAAGCGCTCAGGCGCCCCTGCTGGTCACCAGGGCCACTACCGCAAGGTAAGCGGGCCAATTGATGAACACATCCAGGTGCCCTTACCGGCTTGTCCTCATTGTCAAGGGCCAGTGAGTCAAGTAAAGCCCCTTCAACAAGTGATCGAAGAACTCGTGCTTCGCCCCTTTAGGGTGAGTTTGACGACTCACCAAGGCCATTGCCAGCACTGCGGTTTGGTAAGGTCTGTTCACCCTTACCAAACCACGCTTGCCAGCGGCAGCGCCGGTTGTCAACTGGGCATCAATGCCGCTACCACGGCTGTGTTGCTCAATCACCGCTACGGCATGAGTAAACGCAAGGTGTGCGAGTTGTTTAACAACTACTTGAAACTGCCTTTGAGTATTGGCGGATTAGTTGACATCCAGCATCGGTTGTCCCAAGGCCTCCAGCAGGACTATCAACATATACAAGAGCAGGCTCGAGCGTCCACTGTGCTTTACAGTGACGAGACGAGTTGGTATGTAGGTGAGCCCAAGGGCTGGCTCTGGACGTTCACTAATGAGGACTTTACCCTTTACCAGGTCGAGCACAGCCGGGGACGGGAGGTAATTGAAGGGGTGATTGGCAAAGACTATAAGGGCGTGCTGGTAAGTGACTGCCTGGTGGTCTATGAGAACTTATGTCAAAGCCAGCAAAAGTGTTACGCGCATCACTTGAAGGCCATCAAAAAGGCTCTTCAACTTGAGCCTCAAAGCCAGTATCTGCTCGACTGGCAAGCCTTGCTGCTGTCAGCCATTGAGCATAAAAAGCAAGCCGGCCGTCTCAGTGAGCAAGACTACCAGCATGGCATAGTCACTCTCTCGGCCAAGGCGGCTAAACTACTCCAGCCCCAGCGGGCCTCTCCAGTGGAACAACAAATTTTCAACCGCCTTTCCAAACAAGCCTCCCACTTGTTTACTTTCCTGCTCCACCCGCAGGTAGAAGCCACTAACAACCGGGCCGAAAGGAGCTTGAGACCAGCCGTGATCCAGCGCAAGATCGCTTGTGGCAACAAAACCAGGAAAGGAGCCGACTCCTGGCAGACCATTGCCTCACTAGTGGTCACTGCCGAGCAGAACCAGATGGACTTCTCCCAAAAAGTCAGAGCCGTTTATCAGCAACGGCTCTGACCTGGAATTCCTTTGTCTAACGCTAATCACATACGCGCTGGCCGTTACGTTGACCAGCCTCTGTTTCCAGGATGACGCCGACTTCGAGGTCGTCATCTCCGACCAGTCTTCCGGCCTGGATATTGAAGAAGATGCGTCGGTGCAGGCCGTGATTCACCTGCTCGGGGTACGGGGCCACCGGGTGCGGGTATTTCGCAACCTGCCGGCGCGGGGCATCGCCCAGCAGCGGCACTTCCTGCTCGAAAAGTGCGAAACGCCGTACTGCCTCTACCTCGACGACGACCTGATCCTGGAGCCTTACGTGCTGGGCAACCTGCGCCGGGTACTCCAGCAGGAGGGCATTGGCTTTACGGCCAACGCCGTGATCGGCCTGAGCTACCGCGACGATTACCGGCCGCACCAGCAGCACATTGAGTTCTGGGACGGTCCCGTGCGGCCGGAGGTGATCCGCCCCCGGAGTCCGGAGTGGCACCGCTACCCCTTGCACAACGCGGCCAACCTCTGGCACGTGCAGCAGCGGTACGGCATCACCCCCGACGCCCCGCGTACCTACAAGGTGGCCTGGGCCGGCGGCTGCGTCTTCTACGACACGGCCAAATTGCGGGAGGTGGGCGGCTTTTCGTTCTGGGAAGCACTGCCGGCTAAACACTGCGGCGAAGACGTGCTGGTCCAACTGCGGGTGATGAAAAAATACGGCGGCTGCGGCGTGCTGCCCAGCGGCGTTTACCACCAGGAACTCAAAACCACCGTGCCGGACCGCGAAATCAACGCCCCGGAATTCCTGGAAATCTAAATTATTAAATGGCTGAATGGCTGGATGGTTATATGGTTGACTCTGGCCATTCATCCGTATAACCATTCAGCCATTCAGCCATATAACCATTTAACCTTCAGCCAACATCTCATTTAATAGTACAACCCACCGCTGCACATGGAACACGACTACGCGGGCATTTCGGTAATCATGCCCACTTATAAACAAGCCCGCTTCATCACCCGGGCCCTGGCCAGCCTGCTCGCGCAGACGTTCCGGGACTGGGAACTGGTCATCATCAACGACGGATCGCCCGACGACACCCACGCCCTGGTGCAGCCCTACCTGGCCGACCCGCGGGTCCGCTACCTGCGCAACGACCGCAACGAAGGGCTGGGCCATTGCCTCAACCAGGGCCTGGCCGCTGCCCGTCACCCCCTCATCGCCTACCTGCCGTCCGACGACGTGTACTACCGCGACCACCTCCGGTCACTCCGCGATGCGCTGGAGGCGCACCCCGACGCCGTGCTGGCCTATTCGGGCGTGCGGCACCACTACAACCGGCTGGCCGAGGGGATCATTGACGGCTACTGCCTGCAATTGGTGCAGGTGCTGCACCGCAAGCCGGCGGCCCGCTGGATGGAACGGCAGGAACTGGTCACCGACGACCTGGGCCGCATGTACTGGAAAAAACTGGAAGCGGAAGGCGCCTTCGTGCCCACCGGCGCCCTTACCTGCGAATGGGTGGACCACCCGCACCAGCGGTACAAAATCCTGCGGGAGCCCATCGGGGGCATCAACCCGTACAAGCTGCACTACAATGTAAACGTGCCGCTGCGCTACCACACCACCACCGGCAACTTCACCGACGAAGTGTCGCAGTACCAGGCGTTCCGCGAGAAGAACTACCCCGCCGCCGGCGAGGGCAAAGGACTCAAAATCGTGCTGGTGGGCGAACTGGCCTACAACGCCGACCGCGTGCTGGCCCTGGCCGAACGGGGCCACAAGCTCTACGGGCTGTGGATGAAGGACCCCTACTGGTACAACACCGTGGGCCCCGTGCCGTTCGGCCACGTGGAGGACATTCCGCGCGAAGGCTGGCGGGCGGCCCTGGAGGCGATTCAGCCCGACGTGATCTACGCCCTGCTCAACTGGCAGGCCGTGCCCTTCGCCCACGAGGTGCTCACGCACAACCCGGGCATTCCGTTCGCGTGGCACTTCAAGGAAGGCCCGTTCATCTGCCTCGAAAAGGGCATCTGGGCCGAACTCATTGACCTCTATACCAAGTCGGACGGGCAGGTGTACAACAGCCCCGAAATGCGCGACTGGTTCGCCCAGTTCGTGCCCGTGCACCCGGAGTACACCCTGCTGCTCGACGGCGACCTGCCCAAGCGGGAGTGGCTTACCGACGACCGTTCGCCCCGCCTCTCCGAAAAGGACGGGGCCATTCACACGGTGGTGCCGGGCCGGCCCATCGGGCTGCACCCGCACTCGGTGGTGGAACTGGCACAACAGGGCATTCACCTGCACTTCTACGGCGACTTCACGCACGGGCAGTGGAAGGAATGGATCGAGAAAACGCACCGGATGGCGCCGGGCTCCCTGCATACGCACGCCAACGTGAGCCAGGAGAACTGGGTACGGGAGTTTTCGCAGTACGACGCGGGGTGGCTGCACTTCTTTACCAGCCGCAACGGCGGCGAACTCATGCGGGCCGACTGGGACGACCTCAACTACCCGGCCCGGATGGCGACGCTGGCGGCGGCGGGCCTGCCCATGCTGCAACGCGACAACACCGGTCACCTGGTAGCCACCCAAACGCTGATACGGGACATGAACCTGGGCCTGTTTTTCCGCAACATGGAAGAACTCGGCACCCAACTCCGCGACAAAGACCGCATGGAAGCCCTGCGCGGGAACGTGTGGGCGCAGCGCCAGTTCTTCACCTTCGACTACCACACCGACGCCCTGGTCGCCTTCTTCCGCCAACTGGTTCACCGCAAAAGCGAAGCACAAGCCCGGGTGGTGGCGCTGGCAGTGTAAAAGGGGAGACGGGAGACCGGAGGAAGGGAGACTGAAAGAAGGAAACAAGCATTTGGCGGGGCTGCGGTACCAATGCTTGAAGAGGCGGGGAAGCGATTAGTACATTATAGTATACTTTTTGACTTCAAGCCTGCTTCTGCACCCCGTTAAAATGAAAACAGACCCAAAAAGTATATTCTACCATACTTTTTGGGTCTGTGCTATTACCACCTTTTACCCATCCAGCCGCCGGTTGGGCAGCGTAATCGTGAAGATGGTGCCGGCTTTGAGTTGGGACTGAATCTGGATGGTGCCGCCGAGGACGTCCACGATCTCCTTCACCAGGTAGAGACCCAGCCCGGTGCCGTCGCGGGTTTCGGTGGCGCGGTAGAACATTTCGAAGATGCGGTGCAGGTGTTCCTGGCCGATGCCGATGCCATTGTCGGCAACCTTGATGAGGGCCTCGCGGCCCGTTACCTCCACGTCTACTTCCACGAACGAGTCGGGCTTGGTGGTGTCGCTGTAGCGGTAGGCGTTGGAAAGCAGGTTGTTGAACAGCACGCCGAGCCGCTTGGCGTCGGAGTAGAACGGGCCGTCTTCCTTTACCGACACCCGCACGGCGATGCTTTCGGCGCCGGGCAGGTGGCTCAGCCCTTCCTGGATTTCGCGGATCGCCCCGTCGAAGTGGATGCGGTCACTCCCGATGTCGGTGCGGCGGTTGCGCGAAATGTCCACAATGTCGCGGATGATGTTGTCGAGCTTGTCAATGCTGCGGAGCATGAGTTGGTAGTACTTCTCCTGCTGGTCGGGGTCGTCGTCCACCTGGGCCAGGTTCACCAGCCCCTTCATCGACATCAGCGGCGACCGCAGGTCGTGGGTGGCCGAGTACACGAAGCGGTCGAGTTGCCGGTTGAGCCGCAGCAGTTCCTCGTTGTGCGATTGCAGGTTTTTTTCGGTCACCTTGCGGGCGTCAATGTCCATGGCCGTGCCGTACAGCTTCAGCAGTTGTCCGCCGGTGCCCAGCAGCGGCTTGCCCGTCAGGTTTACGTAGCGCACCCGGTCGCCGGGCTGCACGATCCGGATGTCGATGTTCTGTACTTCCCGGCGTTCGCGCAGGTTGATGCTGGCTTCGATCAGGTCGGGCCAGTCTTCGGGGTGGTGGTACTTGATGAGGTCTTCCAGGGAAGGCACGCCGGCGGCGGGGTCCATCCCGTAAATGGTAAATACCTCGTCCGACCAGGTCATCTGCCGGCTCCCGAAGTCGTATTCCCAACTGCCCGTGCGGGCCAGGGCCTGCGCTTCCCGCAGCCGTTTTTCGCTTTGACGGATGGTTTCTTCCAGGCGTTTGCGGTCGGTGATCTCGTAGCCGAAAAAGAGGAAGCGCGTGAGTTCGCCGTGGTGGAGGGTGGGCTGAATGGACGCTTCCACCCAGTACGCACTGCCGTCCTTGGCCCGGTGGCAGAGGTCGCCCCGCCAGGGCTGCCGCCCGGTCAGCGCTTCCCAGACCTGCGCAAAGAAAGATTCCGGGTGGTAGTCGGGGTTGAGCAAGGCGCGAAAGTCCATGCCCGTGAGTTCTTCCCGGGGGTAGCCGGTGCGGCGGCAGAACAGGTCGTTGACGCGGATGATCTTCCCTTCGGCGTCGGCAATGGCTACCAGTACGCTCCGGTCGAGCACGTCCTTGTACACCTCCATTTCCAGGTGGTGCGCGTTGCGGTCGGGTTCGGCCCGGTAGGGGCCGTTGCGTTCTTCGGCCAGTTGGGTGGCCGAGCCGTTGGCTGCCCGGGCCGGTTCCCGGGCCGGCGGGGGAGGCGTGTGCTCCGTGGCCCCGGCCGGCGCGGCTTCCGCCCGCGCCAGGCCCTCGTCGCCGGGGCCGTCCTGCTCCAGCCGCTGCGCGTAAAGAATGTAGCCTTCCACCAGGTTGTACGCACTTACGCACGTAACGGTGGTGGCCACGGTGAGGTAGTCGCCGCCCGGTTTGCGGATGCGCAGCGTGAGCGGGGCTTTGGCCTTGACGTGGACCTTGGTTGACATCAGCAGGTTTACCAGGGGCTGCACGTCGAGGGGGTGCAGAATTTGCAGGAAATTATCCCCCACGGTTTCTTCCGGCTGCCGGCCGGTGTACGTGTAAAAGGAAGCGCTTTGGAACTGGATGGTAAAATCCGGTTGGAGGAAGGTGATGATGCCGGGGTGTTCCCGAAGCAGCGTGTAGTAAAAACCAGCCGAGTAGTTATTGGCAAGAATCATTTGCTATCATAAAAGAACGCTGAATGTCAGTAGGTAGCTGGCCGTGCGGATGGTTGTTCCTTCCAAATTACCCTATATACTACGCCCGTAAACAAAGTAAGCAAATAGATGCGGATGCAACACCCTGTGCTTTTATAATTTTTTTGGTATCATTTTCCGCAAAAACAACCCGGCTGACCAAACCGTTGTAAAAGGATAGGTTATTCCGCTAAATATCTGGTTTCCAATCCAATGAAATTTACTACCGGTAACGCTTAAAGGAGATGGTTTTGCGGGTAGAAAGCGTATTTCCACGTACCAGAATCGTCGTGGCCGGCTCACGCCGTGAAAAGGCTGCGTAAGGTCCGGGACGGCCGTAAAGTTGGATTCTGGCGAGGCGCCGCCGGCCCCCTTGACTCGTATGCATTTTCCAATTAACTTTGAAACGCAAAGTACTTTTAAATATGCGAAACGTAGTAAAGAACTTCTATTTGTCCTTTCCCTTCGGGGAGCAGGTGGTCCGGCTCCTGGGCCTTTCGGTCATGTGCATAGGGCTGCTGGTCTTCCGGATGTACCACTCGGGCAGCATTCGTTTCATGTTCCTGTCGTGGAACCTGTTCCTGGCCTGGGTGCCGCTGGGCATTGCGCTGCTCACGTACCGGCGGCTGGAGCAGGGACGGCTGCGCGGCTACCACGGCCTGGGCGGCTGGGCGGCCTGGCTCCTGTTCTTTCCCAATGCTCCCTACATCATCACCGACCTGCTGCACCTCACTAGGCGGTCGGCGGTGCCGATCTGGTACGATTCGCTGATGGTATTTTCGTACGCCCTGGTGGGGCTGCTGGCGGGCCTGCTTTCGCTGCACCTGATCCACCGGGTGATGGACCGGCTGCTGGGCCGGGGGGCAGCCCGCCTGGTGGTTACGGGCAGCCTGCTGCTGGCGGGCTTCGGGGTCTACCTGGGCCGCTTCGAACGCTGGAACAGCTGGGACCTGCTCACCAACCCGGCGGGCCTGCTGGGCAATGCGCTGGTGCAACTCACCAACCCGACGGCCCTGCGCCTGACGGCCGTGTTTGCCTTGATGCTCACGCTGATTTATTACACCTTTGTGGGCTTCCTCCAATCCCCCTCCGGTCATGTGGCTGCAAAGCATTCTTCTTAGCGTAACCAAAACCGCCCGCAGTTTCCGCTACGCCTGGCACGGCATCTGCCTGGTGGTCCGGTACGAAAACAATACCCGGGTGCACTTGCTGGCCTCGGTGGCGGCGGTGGCGCTGGGGGTGTTGCTGGAACTCAATTACCTGGAGTGGGCCCTGGTGCTGATGCAGATCGGCCTGGTGTGGGCGGCCGAAACGTTCAATACGGCCCTCGAAAAGCTGGTGGACCTGGTGTCGCCGGACTACCACCCGCTGGCGGGCAAGGTCAAAGACATTGCCGCCGGCGCCGTGCTGATCGTTTCGCTGATGTCGGTGGTGGTGGGGGGCATCATCTTCGGCAGCCGGGCGTACGCGTGGTGGATAGGATAGACGCCGTACCGGTTTCTTCAACATTCGACATTCCTTGTTCATTATTCGAAATTTAATTTTTTTCTAATGATGAATCACGAACAAGGAATGTCGAATGTCGAAGGATTGGTGCGGTTAACAAAAAGTACATTCCGCAATGGAAGGGGAGGTTAAAATAATTGTTAAGAAAACTGCTCGGCCGGTTAACACGAAAGGGAATGGAACAGAGAACCGCCATTTGCCTATATATTGACCTTCAGTGGGTTATGCGGTTGTTTTAAATCATTCCAAATAAAATGCCCGGGAGAAAGTTAAACGACGGGTAAAGTTAGGGTAACAGGCCGGCGATAGTTTTGTGGTCGATCCGAGGACAAAACCCTGCTAACCTTACCCGAACCCCCACATGCATTTTCTCCGCAAAAAAGTACTGCTGGCCGCCATGGCCGGAGCAACCGTGCTGGCCGCCTGCGAACGGGCCGACCTTTCTGACCGGAACGCTGCCCCCGCCAACGGCGCCGACGCCGGGCGGCGCGGCTTCGTGAAGGCCGAACTGGAAGACCACTCCGTTACGCCGTCCCTGGTAAAAACCCTGCCGGGCTTTGAAAGCCTCAACATCACTACCCTCATCAGCTCCGAAGACAAACTGGACGAAACCCCCTCGTTCGTGTACGGCCCCCAGCCCGACGGTGCCGGCATCCTCAAAAATCCCTTCGGCGACGGCTTCATCCTGGTGACCAACCACGAAATTGCCCGTTCCGTGTCGCGGGTGTTCCTCGACAAAACGTTCAAGCCCGTGAAGGGCGAATACATCGTGAACGGCGCCGGTGGCCTGTGGCGTTTGTGCTCGGCCACGCTGGCTACCCCGCAGGAACACGGCTTCGGCCCCATCTACCTGACGGCCGGGGAAAGCGGCCCCGAATCGATGGTGCACGCCATTGACCCACTGGCCCCCGCCGACCCGTCCAACACGGAACGCGTGAAGCCCGCCCTGGGCAAGGCCAGCATGGAGAACGCCGTGCCGCTGCCTAAAGACGCCTATCCCGGCAAAACGGTCGTCATCATCGGGGAAGACGACGGCAACGGCCAACTCATCGCCTACGTGTCCGACAAAGTGGGCGACCTCGACAACGGCAAGCTGTACCTGCTCCGCCGCACCAACGGCGACCCCGTGGAAACCAGCATCCAGGCCGGCCAGACCTACGACGTGGAGTTCGTGGAAATTCCGGGGGCCAAGACGCTCACCGCCGACCAGATCATCCAGGCCACGTTTAGCCTAAACGCCATCCAGTTTGCCCGCGTGGAAGACGTCGATTACCGCAAGGGCGGCGGCGCCAACGGCCGCGAAATCTACTTTACGGCTACCGGCGTGAGCCAGCCCGACAAGGTGACGCCCGTGCCCGGCAAAACGATGTGGGGCCGCGTGTACAAGCTCAACCTCGACGCGGGCAACCCGCTGAAGGGCAAGCTCTCCTTCATCGCCGACGGCAGCGTGGACCCGGGCAACAGCATTGTGAACCCCGACAACCTCTGCGTAACGCAGAACTACGTGTACATCCAGGAGGACGGCGACTCGTACTACGCCGAAAACAAGCACGACGGCCGGGTGTGGCAGTACAACATGGGCAGCAAGGAACTCAAGCCGATGATCGAAATGCACCACCGCCGCGACGACCCGGCCTTCAACGCCAAGTACAACTCGGCCAACAACAACCGGCTGAGTTCGTGGGAGTACGGCGCCATGATCGACATCTCCGACCTGGTGCGCATCCCCAACACGTTCCTGCTCAACATTCACCCGCACACCTGGCTCGATTCCAAGTTTGCCAACGCCGACGGCAGCGGCCTCATTACCAACCAGGAAGGCGGCCAGACGGTGATCGTGACCGGCATTCCGCGCTAAACCCATTGCCCTTTGCAATAACCTTCCCGCCCGCCGGGAGGGTTATTGTTTTTGAAGGCGGCGCCGTGTCCAGGATGCCTGCGTGATGCCGGGCTTTCCCCGAAAAAATGAATTTCCATTCCATGCATTTTCCTTCCGGAACAAGATTATTCTTCGCGTTGCTGGGCAGCGTGGCGTTGCTCATTTCCCTCAACCGCTGCAACCCGCCGCAAACCCCGCCCAAGGTGCAGTTCAAAGCCCTCGTGACCCGGGACCTCGATTCGCTCGACCACCTCGTGGGGCAGGTGCTGCTGCCGCTGGCGCAGTCGGGCCGTTCCGCCGATTCCCTCCGGGCGGCGTTTCTGAAGTGCCGGGCGGCCTACAAAAAAATTGAGTTCATCACCGAGTACTTCATGCCGGCCACCTCGCGGTTCCTCAATGGTCCGCCGCTGGACGAGATCGAAACCACCGAAAGCGAAGTCAACGAACCGGGTGGCCTCCAGGTGATCGAAGCGTTCCTGTTCCCGGCCTTCGACCCGGCCGGTCGCGCGGTCCTGGTGCGCGAAGTAGGCAAACTGCAATCGCACCTGGGCCGCGTGCGCACCATTTGGGGCGCCAGCGACTTTACCGACGCCCACGCCTTCGACGCCATGCGCTTGCAGGTGTTCCGCCTCTTGTCGCTGGGCATCAGCGGCTTCGATACGCCCCTTACCGGCACGGCAATGACGGAAGCCGCAGGGACGCTGGGGGCCCTGGAAAGGGCAGCAGCGTGTTACCCGCCCGAGAGCGATTCGGCCCGGCGGCAGTACGCATCCCTGCGACGCGCCTTCCGGGCCGCGCGGCAGTACCTCGGGGCGCACCCCCGCTTCGAAACCTTCGACCGCATGGCATTCCTCACCCGGTACGTCAACCCCGTTTCGGCCGGGCTGCTGGCTTACCAGAAAGCCCTGGGCTACGCACCCTTCCCCGAACTGCGGGCCCTGCGCGGCGACGCGGCCACGTTGTTTGACAAAGGTGCCTTCAATCCCGACTTTTTCGCCCCCGACCCGGCATCCCACGCCACGCCCGCAAAAGTAGCCCTGGGGGCCCGGCTGTTCTACGACCCGCTGCTGTCGTCCGGCAATTCGCGTTCCTGCGCCACCTGCCACCAGCCCGAAAAAGGGTTTACCGACGGCCTGCCCCGCAGCGCCTCGTTCAAGAGAGGCCGGTTCATCAAACGCAA
This sequence comes from uncultured Sphingobacteriales bacterium, assembly GCA_963844325.1. GTDB lineage: Bacteria > Bacteroidota > Bacteroidia > Cytophagales > 172606-1 > CADCTQ01. The sequence goes on along the minus strand of CAWJNV010000002.1, from coordinate 7,071,661 downwards.
TGCGCCGACGCTGCTCAACGCGGGCTTGCAGCACGGCCAGTTCTACGATTCGCGGTCTACCACGCTGGAGCACCAAGCCGTTGAGGTGGTGGAAAACGAGGAGGAAATGCACGGTTCGCTGGCCGAGGCCGTCCGGCAACTCCACCGGCAGCCCGCCTACGTGGCAGGGTTCAAGGCCGCTTTCGGGGAGATGACCGACAGCATCCGGCCCATGTTCATCCAGAACGCCATTGCCAGCTACGTCCGGTCGCTGACCTCACTCGATGCGCCGTTTGACCGGTACGTGCGCGGCGACCGGTCGGCGATGACGGCCGAAGCGGTGCAGGGCTTCAACCTGTTCATGGGCAAGGCCAGGTGCGGCACCTGCCACTTCATGCCCCTGTTCAACGGCACCGTGCCGCCCGCCTTCCGCCACACCGAATCGGAGGTGCTGGGCGTGCCGGCCACGGCCGACGGAAAAACGCTGGACGCCGACCCCGGCCGCTTCGCCATTGACGCCTTTCCGCAGTTTAAAAATGCCTTCAAGACGCCCACCGTGCGCAACGTGGCCCTGACGGCGCCTTACATGCACAACGGCGTGTACCGGACGCTGGAAGAAGTGGTGGATTTTTACAACGACGGCGGCGGGGCCGGCCTGGGCCTCGACGTGCCCAACCAAACCCTGCCCGCCGATAAGCTGAACCTCGACGGCCGCGAGAAAAAAGCCCTGGTGGCGTTCATGAAAGCCCTGACGGATGCCTCGGCGGCGGAGCAGGCGGGAACGAATGTTATCGTACCGGTGAAGCACCGGTAAGGGCGGTGGTGTTGGGTATCCGGACGTGGCTTATCTAACCCTGCCGGATCATGGATATCGCGCAGGAATGTTAACGTTTTGATGCCGGCGGGCTGATTTTCTTCCAAACCTCCTCCGCGTACTTCACCAGGTCCGGGCTGCCGTCCCGGCGGGCTTTCTCCAGATAATCGGGCAACCGCGGGGAGTGCATGGTAAACAGGGCTTCCAGCACCGCCATTCGCTGGTACGTTTGGTGCGGGCCGGGGCGTTGCCAGGCCACTTCGCAGTAGTGTTCGGTGCAGCCCGCCCCGAGGGCGGCCAGCGTTTGCAGGGTGCGGCGCCGCACGTATTCGTCGGGGTCGTTGATGAACCGGAGCAACAGGCTTTCGGCCAAGGCCGGGTCACCCAACTCGGGCAGCCGTACCACCAGTTGCCACTTGCTGGCCGGGCTTTGGGCATCCACGGCCCGCCGGGTCAGCAGGCAGAGCTTGTCGGGGTGGGCGGCCACCAGGTCGGCGAAGATTTCGGAGGCGCGGTCCCGGGCAATGAGGTACAGCAGGGCTTCGGCCACTTCCCCCGTCCAGTTCGCGGCTTCAGACGTGCTGATGAAGTTGACGAAGGCCGAGTCAATGGCATCCCATTGGTCATAGCCGCGTTCCCATTTCCCGGTACGTTCTTCTTCCGGCGTTTGGTCCAGTTGCCGGGACCACGTTTTAAACTTGTCTATTTCCTCAACCAATCGATGTTTCATCACGCGTTACGGGGCTTACCCACCGGGCCGGGCGGCCCTGGTGGAGAATAACGGTGTGCGTACCATCCGGGTTTACCTGCGCGGAAGCAGGGCCATTGTGAAAGATTACCGAGTGCGTGTCATCGGAAATGCCGGACACTTCCACCGACGCATTTTTCTACAACTTCCGCTCCACCCACAAATACCCCACGCTCAGCAGAAACAGCCCGTAGAACCAGACTGGCGGCACCGGTTCCCGCCGGGTAACCGGGGCAGCGGGTGTGGCAACCCGAACCGCCGCAGCCCCTCCCGCCAGGTAGGCCAACGTGGCGTCGTAGCGGTGCCGGGCCTGCAAACCCGTCCAGTCGTTCCGCCCGAACACGTACCAGCGGAACGGCGCCCCGCCCGCCGTCCGGGCCGCGTGCCACCCTTCGCGCCGCGGCCAGAAGGTGCTTTCCCAGCCGCCCAGTCCGGCGGTGGTCTGCTGCGGGTACACCGTGGTGCTGTCCACCGTCAGCGCCGGCAGTTTCGGGTCGGCGCTCACCAGTTGCAGCGTGGCCGGCCCGTCGGGCACGGGCAGCGGCGTAGCAACCCCCCAGTGTTCAGAAACTTCCCGTCGCCGGGCGGTGGCCGTGAGCAGGTGGCTCCAGTAGGAGGCGTGCACCGGAGCCCGGCCGGCCAGCACCCACTCAAACACGTTGCCGGCCAGGGCGACCGTTACCCCGCCCAGGCCGTAGGGAGCATAGGCGGCCACCGCGCCGTCTTTTCCGGTCGCCACCAGCGGCCGGACCGCCGGGGTATTCTCCACGGCAAGGGACGGAAATGCTATGGGAGGAACATCTGCGGGGCCGCCGGTCCAGCGGGGGGCCAGGCGTCTCGCTTCGGGGCCGGGCACCGCCGCGGGGCGGAAGGCCGTGAAGGGCGCCTGGCCGGGCAGCTTGCCCCCCGAGGCCCACACCAGCACGCCCAGCCCGTCGCGGATGGCACCCCGCAGGAGGGTACTTTCGGCGCCGCCCAGGTCACGCAGTGCAGCGTCGTCGAGGATCACCAGGTCGAGGCCGGCCAGCAGGGAGGGGGTGAGGCGACCCAGGGCCGCGGGCGGCGCATTGAGGAATTCGGTGCGGAACTTGCCCTTGCTGATGGCCGTCCGGGCCGCCACCCGGTGGCCCGCTTCGGACAGAAATGCCTTCAGGAACTTGCCGCCGAAGGTGGGAAACGATTCGAGGAAGAGCACGTTCAGCCGGCGGGTGGGCGTCACCTCAAAGGGAATTTTTTCGGCCCCGAGCCGGCGGGTACCCGCGGCGCTTTCCAGGTGGAACACGAACGGCCCCGTCTCTTTGGGCGTAGCCCGCAGGGCGAAGCGGGCCGTGGCGCCGGCCGCAACGGTCACCGAATCCAGGCCCTTGCCGAAGCCGGCCAGGCGCAGTTGCACTGCCCCGCCGGTTGCATTCCGGTACGCTCCCTGCACCACCAAGGGCTCACCCAGGGCCACCCGCTCCGTCCAGCCCGCCGCCAGCCCGGCCGCCGGGGGCGTCAGGTGCGGCACCACCCGGATCGAATCCAGCGGGACGAGTTGGTGCCCGGGCAGGCCGTGGCCGAGCAGGTGCACGGTCCGCAGGCCGGGCCGGCGGCGGCGCAGTTCTTCCGGACCCGACACGAACTGTACCGGCGTGCCCGCAACGTTGCCGGCCCGGCTGCTGTCGGTGGTCCATACCGACGTTTCTCCCGGCAGGGCCGCCAGCAGGGCCCGGAGCGAATCGGCCGGGGCGCCGGGGGTGAGCAGTACGGCCACCTGCGGGTTGACGGCGACGCGGTAGGAGGGCCGGGCCGCCAGCAACGCCAGGGCCGCCGCAGCCAGCAGTACCGCCGCTACCCGTCCGGCCCGCCGCCGCCGGTCGGGGCGCCGCCACTCCTGCGCGGTCAGCAGGAGGGCAAGAGCGCCAATGAAAACGTAGAGCAAATAGGTCATGCTAGGTTCTGTAAAATCTTCTGGCCACAAAGGCGCAAAGACACCAAGGGACACGAATAGGCCCGCAGCCGATCAATCATTCACCTCACCAATTGCATCCAGGTACATTTCCCCGAGTTTGCTTCCCGAACGGGTGAGCGGCTGCGGCGCGTTGGCGGCGGGGGGCAGCACCGACCAGAAGGCCGATTGCACCGCCGCCAGGCAACCCGTACATCCTCCCGGCTTCCCGGCCTTGGCTTCCCCGATCAGTTGGCGCAACGCCCGGAGGGCCGGCAGGTAGCGGCCCGGCTGCCGGATGGCTTCCGCCCCCAGTTCGCCGCCCGCCTTTTCGAGCCGGCCCACGTCGGCACCCGACAGGGGGCTGCCGCCCTGGAGTTTGGTCAGCACCGGCACGGCTTCCCGTACTGCTGGAAAGGACGGGTCCGGCGCGTATTCGCGGCGGTGCCGGGGCTGCCCGACCTTGTCGAGTTCGCCCGTCAGGCGCTTTTCCTGCGGCTTCAGGGGCGGCGGCTCGAAGCCCGTTTTGGCCACGTACGCCCGGGAGCTTTGCTGCACTTCCTTGAGGAGTTTGAGGGCCTTGTATTCGTACGGCAGGGCTTCCCGCGGCCGGTGCGTACGCAGGCGCAGTTCGGCCTCCCACATCTGGGCCAGGCACGCCTTCAGCTTCGTCTTCACGGCCGGCTCCAGGAACGTGGCTTCTTCCGACTCGTCGTGGGCGTGCACGAAGGCTTCCAGGCCCTGCATCGCATCGGCGTGGTCGTGGCCGTCGCCGTCGAAGTGGCCGCTTTCCACGATCTTCTCCTGCCCGGCAATCTCCCCGATCATGTCTTCAAACTCTTCGCCCAGGAACTTGCCGTAGCGCAGGCGCAGCACCTTCTGGTCGATGCCGATGCCGTTGCTCCGTCCCTTGAACGCCTCCGGCGCGAGCCGGGGCTGGTCTTTTAGCAGCTTTTCGGTGTCGATGATGATCTGGCGCTGGCTGCGGAAGTACTCCGGTACGGGGTTGATGCCCATCGTCATGGCTTCGGCCAGGGTCACCTGCGCCGTATCCGTCAGCGACACAATGTACACGTCCGACCGGGTGGTCTGGGCGTGGTTGTCGAGGGCCTCCACGTAGAAGTACAGTTCGTCGCCCGGCGCCATGTCCATCCCCGCCAGTTGCAGCCCCTTCGACAGGTTTGCTTCCCGCTGAAACTTCCCGAAGGCGGCGCCCAGCCCGATCTTCTCCTCGCGAAACTTGACGGCCTCTCCCGAACCCTTGGCGACGGTAGCCACCAGGTAGGCGTTTTGCAGGCCGTAGTCGTCTTTGATTCCCACCCGCACCGGCACGTGCAGGGGGCGCCCGTAATCAATTTCAACGTAAGGTTCCGGCGCAGTCACCGTCACCACCGGCGGGGCGTCGGGCACGGCTTCCAGGCGGTAGTAGTCCGACCGTTCGTCGTTCAGCCGGACCTGGTAAATGCCGTTTTCGGTCACCGTGCGGCCGGCCGTCCAGGCGTCGCCGGCCCGTTGCAGGGGCAGCACGTCGCGGTCGTTGAACACCAGGGCCACCCGTTCGGCGGGAACGTCCGTGCGGATTTGCCACTGCACGCGGCTGCCGGCTTCGGCCGTAATGTCGGGAACCTCCTGCGTGCGGGGCGCGCGGCCCGTGTAGGCCGGCGGCGTGATGGTGACGGCCAGGGCCTGAATCCGGGGTTTGGCCGGCAGGGAAGCCTTCCGGAACGGGGCCGGTAACGTCGCCTTTGGGGCAAAAAGGGCGTCTTCCGGGGGCGGGGCGGGCCACCAAAGTACGGCCGAAGCCGCCAGCACGCAACCTGCCAGCGCCGCGAGGCCCGCCCGGTACGGCACCCGGACCGCTTGCCGGGCGTCAATTTCCCGCAGGGCGGCCAGCAGGCGCCCGGTTTGCATTCGTTCGAGCAGTGAGAGGTCGCCGCCCGGCTTGAGCAGCAGGTGGGTGCTTTGTTCGAGGGACGGGAAAAGGGCGTTGAGGTGCCTTGCCACGCCTCCCGCGGGCACCCGGTAGGGTTTGAACCACCCGACTGCCAATGCCCAGGCTGCCAGGAACGCCGGGATGGCCGGCCACCACGCGCCGTTCAGCCACCGGTACGCCGCGGCGCCTACGAGCAGGGCGGCGCCCAGGGCGGGCAAGGCCAGCACCCACGCGCCGCGCCACTGCCGCCGCCGCCGGATGGAATTCAAGAGTGCAATGCCTTCCGGATGGGTCATGCCGTTGCTTTTTTAAGAATTCGGGTTTGCCGGCGGTGCGAAAGCAGGCGTTCCAGCCCGAACAGCAGCACGGCGGCCAGCAGGAGCGGTTCCCGGAGGTCAACGCCTTGTTGCCGTTCGGGCCGCGCCCCCTCCCGGTCTGCGTGCCGGGGCGAGAGTTGCCGGGCGTCCACCCCCCGCAGGTCCGGGTAACTGGTTGCCGCCCGTTCCGTTCGGGGAAGCGCCTCGGGCAGCAGAGCCAGCAGGGCTTCGGGGAATGCTTCGCTCCAGGCCAGGTCGTTCCACTGCGGGTCGAAGCGGCCGGAAAAGGAGTATACGCGGCCCGCCGGACTGCGTTGGGCCGTCAGCACGGGTTGCCCGTAGCCGTCTTGCCACACTGGTACGCCCGGGGAGGCGGCGGTAAAGCGGCGGTACACCCGCAAGGGCTGGGCCGTGGGCAGGGGCCACCGGAGCCAGGTATGCACGTCCCGCGCCGAATCGGCAGGGGGGTAGCGGAAAGTCGTTCGGGGCCGCCCGCCCGGGAGGGGTTCGTGCGAAAGCCAGAAAAGCCAGTCGGCGGCGGGCAACGCATCGGCCCGCGCCACGGTTTGCACGACCATCTTCCGGCCGGTGAAGCGGGCCACGGCCCCGGCGGCGGCCCCGACGTAACGGGCGTCGGTGCGGTAGGCCGGCTGGTGGTAGATGACGATCCGCGTGGTTGCCGTATCGGCCCGCACCGGCTGGCCGTTCCCCAACTGCACGACGGGCAGGTCATTCTCGCGGCGCACCCGCCAGGAGATGCCGCCGGGACCGGGATACGTGCCGGGAACCGCGGGCAGGGAGGCCACTCGCTGCGCGTTGCCTTCCGGGCGGCTTTCCCGCCAGGTGACGCGGAGGCTGTCGGAACCGGTCAGGAACACCTCCTGCACCGTCCGGGCCACCGAGTCACGCGTGGGGAAGGTGAGCCATTTGAGGTCGAGGGCCACGGCGGGCCGTTCGCCCCGCAGGGCGGCCAGCCGTTCGTCGGTGAGCAGGTACACCGGGGTCCCGCCGTCCCATCGGGCATCCGCCGCCCGGAGGAGCCCCCAGTAGTCAGCGGGTGCCTCCCGCGGCGCCCCGGCAACTCCGTCTTGGCGCGAAAGGACCGGGAAGCCGTCGGCGAACCACCGCACTTCTTTACCGGGCCCGGCCAGGCTGTCGAGGGTCCGGCGGACGAGGCCCGTCGTGTCCCGCAACGGTTCGCGCAACGCGGGGCTCACCAGCACCAGCGGCCGTTGCGGGTCGTTTTCCAACGCTTGCCACCGCGGACCGGCCAGGCCCAGGCCCAGCAACGCCAGCACCAGGCACCGGAGCAGCAGCAGGCCCGCCTCCGTGAGCCGCAGGCTGCTCATGCGCCGGCTCTGCGTCTCGCGCAGCAACGCAATGCTGCCCACCCGGATGCGCCGGCCCCTTTTGCGGTTCCACAGGTGAATGGCAACCGGCACGGCCAGGCCCAGCAGCGAAAAGAGCCAGAAGGGTTGCAGGAGGAACATGGGTGGTTATTGAATGGTTGATTGTTAAATGGTTATATGGCTGGATGGCTGTATGGTTGAATGGCTATATGGCTGTATGGTTATATGGTCAGGTAGTAGACAATGGTGTGTAAGCAAAACAATTAAACCATACAGCCATTCAACCATTCATTTTATTCCATTCCGTTCCCGCAGGAAGGCGCGGAGGGCGTCGTCGAGGGGTTGGTCGGTGGGTTGGAGGCGGTAGAAGACGTCGTTTTCGAGCATGCGGCGGCGGGTGGTTTCCAGGTGGGTTTGCAGGGCTTGTACGTAGGCGGGCCGCAACTGGTCGGGGGCTATTTCTACCTGCTGGCCGGTTTCCCAATCCTCCAGGGTCACCTGGCTCCCGTAGTCCAGGGTGCGTTCGTTGGGGGCCATCAGGTGGAACAGGATCACCTCGTTGCGGTGCGCCTTCAGTTGCGCGGCCAGGCGCGTAATTTCGTTTTCGCTTTCATAAAGGTCGGTGATGAACACCGTCAGTTCCCGCCCCGACTCGGCCACCAGCAGCTTGGCGGCCTCTTCTTTGCCGGGAAAGGTGCCGCCGGGTTGCAGGGTTTCGAGTTGGTAGAACAGCCGTTGCAGGTGCTGGGCGTCGCGCCGGGGCGTGAGGGAAACGACGTTGCCTTTGCGCAGGGCAAACAACCCCACGGCATCGCCCTGCCGGTGGGCCAGGTAGGCCAGGGCCGCCGCCAGCCACCGGGCGTACTGCATCTTGCTGATGCCGTTGTCGTCGTGGTTCATGGAGGCGCTGGCGTCGAGCACGAAGCGGACGGTAATGCTGTTTTCGGTTTCGGCTTCGCGGATGTAGTAGCGGTCGGAGCGGGCAAAGAGTTTCCAGTCAAGCTGCCGCAGATCGTCGCCGGGCTGGTAACTGCGGTACTGGCTGAACTCCATGCCGGCGCCTTTCTGCACGCTTTTCTGCACGCCCATCATAAAGCCGTCTACCACCGTCCGGGCCAGCAGGGCGAGGTTTTTGAGGGAAGCCAGGGTCTTGGGGGAAATCACGGGGGTAATTGAAAATTTGAAATGGACAATTGAAAATGAGGTTCTCAGGCGGGATTGCTGGCGATGGGGGCAGCGGGCCCGGCCGTGGTTGGTTGCGGCAGGAACTGTTTCCACTGGTCGCTTTCGGCCACCCGCTTGATGAGGTGGTTGCGTTCGAGCAGGAACTTTTTCAGGTAATCAATGAGTACGAAGTTGTTGGCAAACCGGCCGAGCCGCCCGAAAGGCGATTCGAACTCGAACAGGTCGGTCATCACGGTGATGCCGCTCTGGTGCCGGAAGTGGTGTTCGTGCCGCATCCGCTGGAAAGCGCCCTTTACCATCTCGTCGCAAAAGTACGTGGGGTATTCGAACCCGGTAATTTTCGAGGTCAGGTTTTGCCGGACGCCGAAGTGCCGGGCCCGCCAGGTGACCGTTTCACCGGGACCGATGAGGCCGGTGGTGGTGCCGGCAATGGCCTTTTCCCCGGTTTTTGACGTGGAAAGCGTGTGCAATTCAATGCTTCGCGAGAGGTCAAAGCACCGCTCGATGGGCGCTTTGATGAGGGTTTCGAGGTGGATGTGGGGCATAAGCGTACGTGGTTGGTGAATGAGCAAAACAGCAGTAGGAACGCGTCCGCTCAAAAGATGCCGTATGCTGTCGAAAGGATGCATCCGAACGTCACATCTGGTGCTTCTTTTAATTTTTAACTCCCAGATTCTCAAACGCCCCACTTCCCCTTACCGCAGCGGGCTTTTGGGCCTTTCCACCCGCTTGAGCATTTCCCGCACCACGTCGTCGGGCGTAATGGCTTCGGCTTCGGCCTTGAAGTTGACCAGCACCCGGTGGCGCAGCACGGGTGGGGCCATGTCTTGCAGGTCGTCGAGGGTGACGGCGAAGCGGCCCTTGATCAACGCCCGGGCTTTGGCCGTGAGGATGAGGGCCTGCCCGGCCCGCGGACCGGCGCCCCAGCGTACCCACTCCTTCACGTAGTCCAGCGGCGTTTCGGCCGGACGCGTGGCCCGCACCAGCCGGGTCACGTAGCGGATCAGGTCGTCGCTGATTGTAACTTCGCGCACCAGCCCCTGCAACGCCAGGATTTCTTCGCCGCCGATGACGGGCTGGACCTTAACCTTGCGGGTGCCGGTGGTCTGGGAAAGCACCTCGAACTCTTCCTGCTCGGAAGGGTAGAAAATCTTGATGTACAACAGGAACCGGTCCAGCTGGGCCTCGGGCAGCGGGTACGTGCCGGCCTGCTCAATGGGGTTTTGCGTCGCCAGGATGAAGAACGGCCGGTCGAGGGGGTACGTTTGCCCGCCGTAGGTGACCGAAAATTCCTGCATGGCTTCCAGCAAGGCGGCCTGCGTTTTGGGCGGCGTGCGGTTGATCTCGTCGGCCAGCACGATGTTGGCAAACAGCGGCCCCCGGTTGAACTTGAAAAACCGCTTGCCCGTGGCGTGGTCCTCCTCCAGGATTTCGGTGCCGATGATGTCGGTGGGCATCAGGTCGGGCGTGAACTGGATGCGCTGGAACGAAAGGTCCACGGCTTGCGACAAGGTGCGGACCATCAGCGTTTTGGCCAGCCCGGGCACGCCTTCCAGCAGGCAGTGGCCGCCGGCCAGGAAGGCCACCAGCATTTCTTCCACGGTGGCGCTTTGCCCGACAATCACTTTGGCAATTTCGGCTTGCAGCTGGGGCAGTTTGGCGAGCAGTTCTTTGACGGAATGTTCAGTAAGGGCTACGGGTGGCATGAACGGGATTTAAACCCAAAACTTACCCAATTTTAACGGGAGTCCCCGCCCCAATGGGCTAAATGTCCCATTATGGGGATGAACGGCAATGGACAGTAAACAGTAAACAGTGAACAGTGTTCAGCGTTGCCAACTGTCCATTCCATTGTTTACTGATTACTGTTCAATGTTTACTGATTTTTTCTGCGTTCCTTGCGGGGAACCACAACCAACCGACCCGTACATGCCCCTCGATTGCCAGAAACACCTTTTTTCGCTGGAAGAAAACGTTCATTACCTCAATTGCTCCTACATGTCGCCGCTGCTCAGGAGCGTGGAGGCGGCCGGCGTGGAGGGCCTGCTGCAAAAGCGCAACCCGTTCCGGATTCCGCCGGGCGGCTTTTTCAGCGGTGCCGCCGAACTCAAACCGCTGTTTGCCCAACTCGTGGGGGGCACCGCCGAACGGGTGGCCCTCATTCCTTCCGTGGCCTACGGCATGGGGATCGTGGCCCGCAACCTGAAGGGCCGGCGCGGCGGGCAGCTCGTGACCGTCCACGAAGACTTCCCGAGCAACGTGTATCCCTGGCAGCGGGTGGCGCGGGAAAATGACCTGGCCCTCCGGGTGGTGACGCCGCCCGACGTGAGCCGCCAGCGGGGCTTGCAGTGGAACGAAAAGATACTGGCGGCCCTTACGCCCGGTACGGTGATGGTGGCCGTACCCCACGTGCACTGGGCCGACGGCACCCGCTTCGACCTGGAAGCCATCGGCCAGCGGGCCAGAGAAGTGGGCGCCATCCTGGTGGTGGACGGCACGCAATCGGTGGGGGCGCTGCCCATCGACGTGCAGAAGTACCGCATCGACGCCCTGGTGTGCGGCGGCTACAAGTGGCTCATGGGCCCGTATTCGCTGGGCGTGGCCTGCTTCAGCGACTATTTCGACGACGGCATTCCGCTGGAGGAGAGCTGGATGAACCGCCGGGGCAGCGACGACTTCCAGCGCCTGGTCGCCTACGAGCCGGAGTACCGCCCCGGCGCGGCCCGCTACGACGTGGGCGAACACAGCAACTTCATCCTGCTGCCCATGCTTGCGGCCGCCCTCCGGCAGATCCTGGCCTGGGAGCCGGCGCAAATCCAGGGGTACTGCCGCCGGCTGACGGCGCCGCTGGTGGCTTACCTGGCGGAGCACGGGTACTGGACCGAAGACGCCGCCTGGCGGGGCGAACACCTGCTGGGCGTCCGGCTGCCCGCCGGCATCGACTTGGCTGCGCTCCAGGAACGGCTGGCCGCCCGCCGGGTGCTGGTATCGGTGCGGGGCGATTCAATCCGGGTGTCGCCGCACCTCTACAACGAGCCGCAGGACGTGGCGGCCCTGCTGGACGTGCTGGCGTCCGCAGCCCGCTGAACGTACATTTCTTCTGGGGACCGTGCAGCTTTTACAACTTTTGGAGGGTCATGAGGGTGTACCTTTAAAGGAAGTTTATGCAGGCTACTACACGTTTTTGGAGAACGGGGTTGCTATCCGTCGCCCTGCTGCTTGGGGTTTGGGGTTGCGGAAACAAAGAAACCGCACCCGGTTGCATTCGGGGCGTGGTGCTCTCCCACCCGGGGTGCCCCAATACCGTCCTGATCCAGGTGCTTAACGAGCCGGGCCTGGGCCGGCCGGTCGTGTTGGGCAATGCCTCCAATGCCGGCACTAAGTACGACAACGTGGTGAGAACCCTGCACCGCTTCCGGGAAGACATCTCGGTGCTGGCGGGGAAAACCATCTATTTCCGCTACGCGAAATCAAGCCGGGACGTCCCGCCTGACTCGGAGGTTTCCGGTTTCTGCCCGGCAATATACGCTGACTACGACGTGCCGCTTGTAAGACTGACCGGGTATTCGCTGATTGGTTGCGAGGACAACTAAAAAGGATACCTGAGGAGCAGCACGGCTTTTTAGCAGTTTTCACGAAGGATTTCACGCAAAGGGGCAAAGAGAAAGGCGTGTCGTGCATAGGGTCGCATGGCAGTACGTGTCGCGTTGCGGGAAGGCGTCGCGTTGCGGCTCCCCTCCTCGGAGGGGTTAGGGGGTGGGTTTACCTCCGTGAGACAAGTTATATTGGAATAACCGCTTGAAGAATCCTTTACAAGGGCAAATGGGCGAAAAGTTTTGCACAGGATTATTTTGTACCTGGCGCTGATCCCTTGGTCATGTGTATCCTGTAGGTAAACCCACCCCCTAACCCCTCCGAGGAGGGGAGCCGCGACGCGGTCCACCCCGCGAGGCGACCCTTTCCCGCGATGCGACATGTACCGCGACACGTACGGACGTGCAATGCCTTCCCGCCGTGCGACCCTATGTACAACACGCCTTTCTCTTTGCGCCCTCTGCGCTCCTCCTTTGCCCCTTTGCGTGAAACTATGTGAAACTACGGTTGTATTTCGCTCAACCTCCCATACTGCGCAGGCTCTCTTCCAGCGCCTTGATCTTGGCTTCGGCATCGGCCAGCTTCTGGCGTTCGGCCGCAATCACTTTCTCCGGGGCGCTGCTCATGAACTTTTCGTTGTTCAGCTTTTTCTCCAGGATCGAGTCGCGGAAACCCTGCTGGTATTCGAGGTCCTTGCGGATTTTTTCCCGTTCCTTTTCCAGCTTCCCGGCATCCTGCGTGGCGGGCAGTTGCACGTAAAATTCGTCCCCCCTGATGAGGAAGGAAGGCGCCCCGCCGGTTTTTTCCCGCACCGTTTCCAGGTCCGACACGTTGGCCAGCTTGCGGATCACGCTGCCGAACTGCCGGTAGAGGCCGGCGTTTTCGGTGCGGACCGTAAGGGGCAGCGCGGCTTTGGGGGAAAGGCCCCGCCCGTTGCGCAGGTTGCGGATTTGCGTAATCGCTTCGAGGGCCACGGCGCCATCCGCGAGAATGGACGGGGCGCTGCCCGCGGTCACTTTCGGATAGGGGGCTACGCAAATGCTTTCGCCGGGCTTCCGCTCCTGCAACTGCTGCCAGATTTCCTCGGTGATGAAGGGCATGAACGGGTGCAGCACCTTAAGGATGTTTTCGAAGTGCCGCACGGTGGCCTCGTACGTTTCCCCGTCGATGGGCTGGCCCTGCTCAGGCTTCACCATTTCCAGGTACCACGAGCAGAAGTCGTCCCAGGCCAGCTTGTACACGAGTTGGAGGGCGTCCGACATGCGGAACTTCTGGTAGTGGTCTTCCAGTTCGGCCAGGGCCTGGTTGAAGCGGGCCTCGAACCACGAGATGGCCGTGCCGTTGTCGGCGTTTTCGCCGTCGGTCTGCACGGTCCAGCCCTTTACCAGCCGGAAGGCGTTCCAGATCTTGTTGTTGAACCGGCCGCCCTGTTCGCAGAGCTTTTCGTCGAACAAGAGGTCGTTGCCGGCCGGCGAGGAGAACAGCATGCCCGTGCGGACGCCGTCGGCCCCGTACTTGGCAATGAGGTCCAGCGGGTCGGGGGAGTTGCCCAGCGACTTGCTCATCTTGCGGCCCTGCTTGTCGCGCACGATGCCCGTGAAGTACACGTTGCGGAAGGGTTTTTCGCCCCGGAACGCGTAGCCGGCCATAATCATGCGGGCCACCCAGAAGAAGATGATCTCGGGGGCCGTCACCAGGTCGTTGGTGGGGTAGAAGTACTTGATGTCGGGGTTGTTGGGGTCCTTGAAGCCGTCGAACACCGAGATGGGCCACAGCCACGACGAAAACCAGGTGTCGAGTACGTCTTCGTCCTGGGCGAGATCGTTCGTTGTCAGTTGTTGGTTGTTGGTCTTTCGTCTGGCGAGTTCGAGGGCTTTTTCGGGCGTTTCGGCCACCACGATCCCGCCGTCGGGCAGGTAGTAGGCCGGAATGCGGTGGCCCCACCAGAGCTGCCGCGAGATGGTCCAGTTGCGGATGTTTTCCATCCAGGTCCGGTACAGGTTCTTGAACTTGGGCGGGTGGAACTGGATGTTGTCGTTGAGCACGTTTTCGAGGGCCGGCCGGGCGAGTTCTTCCATTTTGAGGAACCACTGCATCGACAGGCGGGGTTCGATCACGGCGCTGGTCCGTTCGGAGTAACCCACGTTGCTCTTATAGTCTTCTACCTTTTCGATGAGGCCGGCCGCTTCGAGGTCGGCGGCAATCTGCTTGCGCACGGCGAAGCGGTCCATGCCCACGTAAAGCTGGGCGTGGCCGTTGAGCGTGCCGTCGTCGTTGAGGATGTCGATGACGGGCAGTTTGTGCCTGAGGCCCAGTTCGTAGTCGTTGAGGTCGTGGGCCGGGGTCACCTTGAGGCAGCCCGTACCGAATTCCATCGTTACGTACGCGTCCTGGATCACCGGAATGGCCCGGTTGATGAGCGGAATGCGGACCCGCTTGCCGTGCAGGTGCCGGTACCGTTCGTCGTTGGGGTTTACGCACACGGCCGTATCCGCCATGATGGTTTCGGGGCGGGTGGTGGCGATGAGGAGGTGGTTGTTGGTTGCTGGTTGTTCGTTGCCGGCATGGTCGTCAACGATTTCATACTTGATGTAGTAGAGTTTGGCGTTGACTTCCTTGTAGAGCACTTCTTCGTCGGAGAGGGCGGTGCGGCCCTGGGGGTCCCAGTTGACCATGCGTACGCCCCGGTAGATGAGCCCCTGGTTGTAGAGCCGCACGAACACCTCGGTCACGGCGTCGGAGAGCGAGGGTTCCAGCGTGAACCGCGTGCGGTCCCAGTCGCAGGAGGCGCCCAGCTTCTTGAGTTGTTCGAGGATGATGCCGCCGTACTTTTCGGTCCACTCCCAGGCGTGCCTGAGGAATTCTTCCCGCGGCAAGCTCCGCTTTTCGATGCCTTTTTCCCGGAGCATGGCTACCACCTTGGCTTCCGTGGCAATGGAAGCGTGGTCGGTGCCGGGCACCCAGCAGGCTTCCTTGCCCTCCATGCGGGCCTTCCGCGTGAGCACGTCCTGGATCGTATTGTTGAGCATGTGCCCCATGTGCAGCACCCCGGTCACGTTGGGCGGGGGGATCACGATGCAGAACGGTTCTTTGTCGGGGTTGGGCTTGGCCGCGAAAAACTTATGATCCAGCCAGTACTGGTACCACTTGTCTTCTACCGGTTTGGGATCGTAGGTCTTATCTAGTTCCATATCAGGATCAGGAGCAGGATTTTCAGGATTAAAAGATTACCAGGATGGATCAGGATTCTCAGGATCAACAGGATGGATTGGGATTTACAGGATTAGGGGATTCACAGGATGTTGTCGTCGTAATCCTGGTCATCTTCTAATGCAGTGAATCCTGATCCATCCTGCTAATCTTCTAATCCTGAGAATCCTGATACGGGCTGCGAAATTAGACAATTTGGGTAAATCTTTTTGGCAGGCCCCTTCGTTTTTGTAACTCAACGCGGTTTGCGCTACTTTTACGGTCTTTGGCCGTTCGGAACGAAAACCGTGTTGTAGCCCGATTTTTCGGAACAAATGCCCGTATACCCTTTGTAACCAACGATTAAGTACCGTAATACTTAACATGAAACTCTCCGAATTCAAGTTCGACCTGCCCGCAAACCTGATTGCCAACTACCCGGCCGAGAACCGCGACGACGCCCGGCTGATGATCGTTAACCGCAAGACCAAAACGTACGAACACCGCATCTTCAAAGATGTCATCGAGTACTTCGATGAGGGCGACGTAATGGTGGTCAACAACACGAAGGTGTTTCCGGCCCGGCTGTACGGCAACAAGGAGAAGACGGGAGCCAAAATTGAAGTATTCCTGCTCCGCGAACTGAACAAGGAGGCGCACCTGTGGGATGTGCTCGTGGACCCGGCCCGCAAGATCCGGGTGGGCAACAAGCTCTACTTCGGCGACGGCGACCTGGTGGCCGAAGTCATCGACAACACCACCTCCCGCGGCCGGACCATCCGCTTCCTCTACGACGGCCCCGACGCCGAATTCTACCAGATCGTTGATTCGCTGGGCGAGACGCCGCTGCCCAAGAACATCAAGCGCAAGGTGGAAAACGAGGACCGGGAACGCTACCAGACGATCTTTGCCGAACACAAGGGGGCCGTGGCCGCCCCCACGGCCGGCCTGCACTTTACCCGCCAGGTGGTCAAACGCCTCGAAATCCGGGGCGTCAGCATCGTGCCCATTACGCTGCACGTGGGCCTGGGCACGTTCCGGCCCGTCGACGTGGAAGACCTCACCAAGCACAAGATGGATTCGGAGAACTTCATCGTGCCCGAACCCACGGCCAACCGCGTCAACGAAGCCCTGGACGCCAAGAAGCGGGTGTGCGCCGTGGGCACCACCAGCATGCGGGCCCTCGAATCGTCGGTGTCGGCCAACAACCGCCTCAAGCCCAACCAGGGCTGGACCGACCGGTTCATCTTCCCGCCGTACGAATTCCGCATTCCCTCGGCGCTGATCACCAACTTCCACCTGCCCGAATCGACGCTCTACATGATGGCCTGCGCCTTCGGCGGCTTCGAACTGGTGCGGGAAGCCTACCAGGTTGCCATGCGCGAGAAGTACCGCTTCTTCACCTACGGCGATGCGATGCTGATCCTGTAAACAGTGAACAGTGAGCAGTGAACAGTAATCAGTAGGTGTGCGTAAGTTGCCGCATCTGATTACTGTTCACTGATCACTGTTCACTGATGACTGTTCACTGCCCACTGCCAATGAACCACACTTCCCTGCCCTTGTTTGCCGTGATCGTTGCCGGGGGGAGTGGCGTGCGGATGGGTGGCGACGTGCCGAAGCAGTTTCTGCCGGTGGCGGGGCTGCCCATTCTCATGCACACCCTGCGGCGTTTCCACGACTATTCCCCGGCGCTGTCCATCATCCTGGTGCTGCCCGGCAAGGACGTGCCCTACTGGGAGGCGCTTTGCCGGACGTACGCTTTTTCGGTGCCGGTAACGGTGGTAACGGGCGGCAACACGCGGTTTCAGTCGGTACGCAACGGGCTGGGGGCCATTGCGGCCCACGAAGGGCTGGTGGCGATCCACGACGGGGTGCGGCCCCTGGTGCCCCTCGCTACCATTGACGAAAGCTTCCGGGTGGCCTTTCAAAAAGGCTGCGCCGTGGCGGCCGTGGCCCTCAAAGATTCCATCCGGGTGGTGCACGCCGACGGCGGGAACCAGGCCCTCGACCGGTCGGCGTACCGGCTGGTGCAGACGCCGCAGACGTTCCGCCTCTCGGTCATCCGCAAGAGCTTTGGTCAGCCCGAGCAGCCCGGCTTCACCGACGACGCCAGCGTGGCCGAAAGCGCCGGCTTCCCGGTTACGTTGATCGAAGGTTCCTACCGGAACATCAAGATCACCACGCCCGAAGACCTGCTCTGGGCCGCCACGCACTTGAGTCAACCAGACGCTGACCACCCGCCGCGCCGGGAATAGCGGACGCCGTTTATCAGGGACCCCCGGCGGGTAAAATGCAAAAAGCCTCCCGCACCGGGAGGCTTTTTGGTTCATGATCACGTGTCTGGTTATTCACAACTACCCGTAAAACAGAAGCGTACGAACAACCAAAAACGAATCGGTATTAATACCCCGGGTTCTGGTCTTCGGGACCGATGGCGGCGTTGGCGTCGATCTCCTTCTGGGGAATGGGCAGCAACTCGTGCACCCCGTCGCGGAACTGCTTGCCCTGGGCCCGCAGAATGGGGCCGGCAATCCCCCAGCGCCGGATGTCCTTGCCGCGGATTTGTTCCAGCGGAAACTCCAAAGCCCGCTCCCGCACGATGGCGTTGAACATATCGGCTTTGCTCAGCCCGGCCGGCAAATCGCCTGCCTTCACGCTGGGGCGGTTGCGGACCCGGTTGATGGCCGCGTACACGTCCGCCGCAGGACCATTCACTTCGTTCACCGCTTCGGCGTACATCAGCAGGACATCGGCAAAGCGCAGCACCCGGAAGTTGATGCCACTGTCCCCGGATTCGTCGAATTCACTGGCCCGGAAATCCAGCATGTTGTACTTGCGGGTAGCGTACCCGTTGACTGCCTGTTTTTTCCCGTTGGCATCCAGGAGCAGGTTCCCCTGCTCATCCCGCTTGAAATCCTGGTAAGGGACATCCGCGAGGCTGCCATTCACAGTGGCCTTGATGGTGGTGCCGTACTGGTAAAAAGTAAACTTGGAGCGGGGGTCATTGCCCATCAGGTCAATGTATTGCTGGGTTCCCTTCACGTTGTTGAAGCCGGTCAGTCCGTACTCTACGGTGCGGAAGCTGCCCTCGCCGTTGGGCGTGCCCGCCGTTTCATTGCCCCAGGAGTTGCCGCCAAAAACACCGTTCTGCATCTGCACCTCGAAGAGAGATTCCTTGTTGTTTTCGTTGGTGTGGGTACCGTTGTCACGGTAATTGTCCACCAGGTCGTACTCATTGGAATCAATGATTTCCTTGAGAACTGCCGCGGCTTCGGCGTACCGCTTCTTGTAGAGATAAAATTTACCCAGGAAGCCTTTCGCTGCCCCTTGGGTAGCCCGCCCCAGGTCGGTGGCGGGGTACGCCGCTTTTTTGGGCAGCACGCTGATGGCGAACTTGAAGTCCTCCTCGATGAGTTGGTCGATTTCGGCAACGGGGGTGCGGGGAACCGAATACTGGTCGAGGATGGGCTCGGTGATGAGCGGAGCCGCCCCGTAAAGCGTGGTCAGTTCGAAGTAGTAAAAACCCCGCAGCAACCGGCATTCGGCCAGCAGCCGTTCCTTCTGGGTTTCGTCCATCGGGATGGCCGGAATGTTTGCAATCGCCAGGTTGGCCCGGTTGATGCCCATGTACAACCCGCTCCACAGGGAAGTGATCAGGTCATTGTTGGGGGTCATCGTGTAGTTGCCGACCTGCTGGCGCCGGGGCTCCAGGTTGGCCGTGCCCTCAATTTCATCCGACATCAGGTCCAGCACGTACCAGTATTCGCGCATGTACATGTTGTAGATGTTGAGCGCCGAATACACCGAGTTGGTGGCCTGGATGGCATCCTGCGGCGTTTTGTAAAACTTGTCCGTCGTAAGCTTATTGGGGTCGGTGCTTTCGAGGAAATCCTTTTTACAACCCGTGTAGGTCGTAAGCACCAGGAAAAGCAGTAAGGTGATCTTATTTTTCATAATGGTGGTGACGCGTTGAGTAAATGAACCGGAGGAAAGACTTCAGTTTAAGTAAGTGAAGCGTTTATGAGTTTATGAGTTCAAAGTAGGTACGCGTCTAACGGGCGGCGCGTTTTTTACTCATAAACTCATGAACTTTGAACTCATAAACTTTGATTTTGACTCGTTCCTCAAAAGCCGAGTTGTAAGCCTACCAGGATTACCCGTGCCTGCGGAAAAGTGCCTCCGTCAATGCCCCGTTGGATGTTGGCCACGCTCGGGTCGCCGTTGGCGCCTTTCTCCGGGTCAAAACCGCTGTACTTGGTGAAGGTGAGCAGGTTCTGCGCGGTGGCGTAGAGTCGCACGCTGGACACGGCCCCTTTGGACCACGATTCGAGGCCGGCCGTGGGCACGTTGTAGCCCAGGGTCAGGTTTTTGATCCGCATGAAGTCTCCCTTTTCCACGAACCGGTCCGAAATCCGGGCGTTGTTGTTGGGGTCACCCGAAACCGCCCGCGGCATGTCGTTGGTCGGATTGGATTCGGTCCAGCGGTTCAGCGCGGCCGTGCTGGCGTTGTAGGGCCGGTAGATACCCGTCAGGAACACGCCCATTCCGTTGTAGATATCCACGCCGGCAATTCCCTGGAGC
The DNA here is from genome assembly GCA_963844325.1 of uncultured Sphingobacteriales bacterium. Classification (GTDB taxonomy): domain Bacteria; phylum Bacteroidota; class Bacteroidia; order Cytophagales; family 172606-1; genus CADCTQ01. The sequence continues at coordinate 7,052,042 of CAWJNV010000002.1, read as the reverse complement.
ATCACCGACAAGTCGAAGTTGGCGAACCCGGCATTGGCCGTGAAGCCGTAGGTGTACTTAGGGAAAGGGCTGCCGATCCGCGTACGGTCCTTATCGGTGATTACGCCGTCGCCGTCGATGTCCTTAAAGATCACGTCGCCGGGCTGCGCCCCGGGCTGGTAAGGCGTGAACTGGGGTACGCCGTTGGCATCCAGCTTCTGCTGCCCGGTAACCGGGTCAATGACCGGTTTGGTGTTTTTGGCCGTTACTTCTTCGGGCGTCTGGAAAATGCCTTCTTTCACCCAGCCGTAAAAGTACCCGATGGGCTGGCCCGGTTCGGTCCGGGTAACGCCCTGGATGCGGGGTTGTCCTTCTCCCAGCGAAATCAGCTCATTCTTGATCGTGGTAAAGTTGCCGCTGAAGCTGTAGGTGAAGCGGCCGGTATTCTTCCGGTACGTCAGGGCCAGTTCCAGCCCCCGGTTGTCTACGGTCCCGTTGTTGACGAAGGGACCGATGGCCGTGCTGTTGTCGAAGGGGCCGCCCAATCCGAAAGACACCGAGTTGGGCAGGGGAACCTGCACCAGCATGCCCGTGGTGCGCTTGATGAAATAATCCGTGGTAAGGATAATCCGGTTGTCAAACAGGCCCAGGTCCAGGCCAATGTCCGTTTGCGCCGTCTGTTCCCACTTAATGTTGGGGTTAAACGCATCTTTGATGGTGACCCCGGTGGCTACCTGGCCCCCGAACACGTAATTGGCTACGTTGGTAAGCGTCGGCAGGAACTGGTAGTTGGGAAATTCCTGGTTGCCCGTAATGCCGTAGCTGGCCCTGATCTTTAGGTCGCTGACCGCCCGGACGCCCTGCATGAAGGCTTCTTCGCTGACGCGCCAGCCCACGGAAGCCGAAGGGAAAGTACCCCAGCGGTTGCCCGGGCTGAAACGGGAGGACCCGTCGCGGCGGACGGTTGCCGTAATCAGGTATTTACCGGCAAAGTCGTAGTTGACCCGGCCAATCAGGGACTGAAGCGAGTTGCTGGAGAAGCCCCCGCCGACTTTGCTGTCGCTGCTCACGGCGCCCAGCACCGTGATACCGCCCTGCTCGGGAACGTTGCGGCCCGACCCGGAGATGAAACGGCTGTCAAACCGCTGCTGGGTATAGCCCGCCAGCGCGGTCAGGTTGTGCTTGCCGAAAGTCCGCTGGAAGGTAAGGGTGTTCTCGATGAGCGGGGAAAAATCAACGTTTGAACTTTCAGAAAGTTCACTCCGGGTGCTCTGGTCCAGGTCGCCGGCGAAATATTTGGGCGAGAAGTTGAACTGCTGGCCCAAAATGGCATCCGTTCCCAGGTTCAGCCGGTACGTAAGGCCGTCAATGATTTCGTACTCCCCGTACACGGTTCCCAGGATACGGTACCGGGTGTTGTTGTTTTTCCGCAAGCTGGCTTCCGCGACCGGGTTACGGGCGTCCTGGGCGTCGGCGGCGTTGGGACCCGCAAAGCCACCCAGGTTGTTGGGGTCTCTCACCGGCACGGTGGGCAGGGCCGCTACGAGCAATCCCACGGAACCGCCGGTACCCGAAATCGTTTCGGCGCGTCCCAGGTTCAGGCTCTGGCCGACCTTTATTCTTTTGGAGAGCTTGTATTCCGAATTGATCTGGAGCGAATAGCGCTTGAACCCGGTTCCCAGCAAGATGCCATCCTGGTTGAAGTAGCCGAGTGAAACGTTGTACGTGGAATTCGGACTGCCCCCGGAAACGCCCAGGGTGTAGTTCTGAATGGGAGCCGTGCGAAACATCTCATCCTGCCAGTCGGTGTCGGCCCGCAGGTTGTCGGGGTCCACTAGCGCCGGAATGGGATTGTAGGCATTGTTGGTGGGAAACTGGGCCTTGGCCCGGGCCTGCATCTCGTTGGCAAAGTCGGCGTACTCGCGGGCATTGAGCAGGTCCAGCTTGCGCCACACCGACTGTACGCCGTAGTACGCATCCAGCGTTACCCGGGGTTTGCCCGACTGGCCGCGCTTGGTGGTGATGATGATGACGCCGTTGGCGCCCCGGGCCCCGTAAATGGCCGTAGCCGAGGCATCCTTGAGTACTTCCATCGAAGCAATGTCGTTGGGGTTCAGGGTTGCCAGCGGGTTGTTGTTGGGCCCCCCGCTCAGGGCGTTCACCGGGAACCCGTCAATGACGTAGAGGGGCTGGGAACTGTTGATGGTTCCGATGCCCCGGATGTCGACGGTCTGGGCCGAGCCCGGCGCCCCGGTGTTGGCCGTTACCCGTACCCCGGCGGCCCTGCCCTGCAAGGCCTGGTCCACGCTGGTAATGGGCACACTTTTGAGTTCCTGGGCCGATACCGACGAAATGGCGCCGGTCAGGTCTTTCCGCTGCTGCGAACCATAGCCGACCACCACCACCTCGGTCAGTGATTTAATGTCAGCTACCAGGGTAACGTCAATGGTAGTCCGGTTGCTGATGGCGATTTCCTCCGTTACGTAGCCAATGGAAGAGATCACCAGCATGCCGCTGCCGTCGGGGACGGTCAGCGAGAATTTTCCGTCCACGTCCGTGGCGGTGCCGATGGTCGTTCCCTTCAGCGATACACTGGCGCCGGGCACGCCGGTACCATCCTGGGCGGTGACCCGGCCATTCAGGGTAAGGGCGGACGGCTCCTCCAGCACGGGCGCATTGGTGTTTTCCGGACCGGCCGGGAGTTGCTGGGTTTGGCCCGCGGCCGTTTGCCGGGCAGCCGAAGAGAGGACGCCGATCTTTTTCTCGCGCCGGGGCGCCAGGATCAGGTAAACGTCCTTTTTCGTCTTCTTGAACCGCAGGCCGTTCGTATTCAGCAGCCGGGAGAGTTTTTCTTCCAGGCCCAGTTCACTGCCTACGACCCCGGCGTCCACCGCGTACCGGGTAACGAGCCGGTCGTCAAACACAATATCCACCTGGTGAAGCTCCCGCAGGCGGAGCAATGCCTCCCGGAGGGACTGTTTCTGCCCGGAAAAGCCTTCCTGGGCGGCCGGCCGTCCCTGCAATGCCAGGACCTGGGCGTGCATGGGCAGGGGTGCTGCGGCCAGACTGAGGCCGAACAGAACCACCATAAACGGATGGGGTAATTTTACGTGCATAAGGGTTACGTATAATTGTTAGGAATTGAGTGAGTCAGCGTTGTGCTGCTTCGTTGCTGGTTGTTCGTTGTCTGTTGTTCGCAATTGCCTGTAAAACAGGGAGGTACTAACAACGAATAACGGGCAACCAACAACGGATTCATATTATTCTTCCGCAGCGGATTGCAGCAGGTAGCCCTGCCCCGACCGGATTACTTCGATGCCCAGTACATCAGCCACCATGTCGAGCATTTCCTGGGCGTTTTTGGCCCGGAACGTTCCGGAGATGCTTTGCCGGGCCAGCGTGGTATCGGGGATGCGGACCCGGGTGCCGAAATTTTCGGCGATCAGCTGGGCCACTTCCCGGAGGGAGGTACGGTCAAACACAAAGCGGTTTTCTTTCCAGGCCGAGTAGTTCTGGACGGGCTGTTGCGACTTTTTCTGAAAAACCCCCTTTTTGTCGAGCGTCACCACGTCGCCCGGGGCGACCGAGATCACCCGGTTGGCCGCGTTGCGAAGCTGTACGCTGCCCTTCTGCAGAATGACCCGGCTGCCGCGTTTGCGGGAGTACACCACGAACTCGGTTCCCAGCACCTCTACGGCCATCCGGTCGGGCGTACGGACGATGAACTTCTGGTCGGTAGGCGTGTGCCGCACCAGGAACTGGGCTTCCCCGGCCAGGACTACCTCCCGCGTGGCCTGGCCGAACCCGAAGCGGGGCACCCGCAGGGAAGAATTGGCGTTGAGCACCACGCGGCTCCCGTCGGGCAGGGTCAGCGTGTGGATCTCCCCGAAGGCAGTGACGTAATGGCGGTAGCGGATGGCGTCCCGGCCGATCCACAACGAGGCGAGGAGTACCAGCACCACCGCGGCGGCAATGGTACGGGCGGTAAATCCCCACCAGGGCAGCCGCCGGGTAATGGTGGGTTGCACCGGCTGGTCCACCCCCCGGCGTTTGGCCTGCAACTTACGGAAGGCCACTTCCGGGTCGGCCACGACTTGCGGGTGTTCGTTTTCCCACTCCTTCAGCCATTCAAAAAACAGCTCCCGGTTGGCTTCCTCGCCCAGCCATTCCTCGATCACCTTTTTCTGCAAAGGCGTGGCGTGGCCGGCAAAGAAGTTGAATAGGGTATTTTTAGAGAATTGTGGTTCCATACGGTCAGACATTCGGAAGAGAAAGGTGAAAAACGCCCGGTTTCCCGGAGGAATCAGGAAAGAAAGGTCCCCATCAGGGCCACCACCGCCAGCAGCGACTGGTCGTTGAGCATTTTGCGCAACAGGTGCAGGGATTTGGTAATGTGCGCTTCCACGGTTTTGACGGAGATCTGTAACTCTTCGGCAATGGAAGTGTTTTTTTTGCCCTCGAACCGGCTCATGAGAAACACCCTGCGTACCGGGGCCGACAGCGACTCGATGGTCTTTTCGATCTCGAAGTACAATTCGTCGTATTGCAACAACTGGTGCGGGCTGGGCGACAGGGAGGCCAGGTCCAGTTCTTCAATCCCCGAGGGGCGCTTCTTGCCGAACTCCGCCCGCAGGTACTGGAATGCCTGGTGCCGGACGGCCGTGAAAAGGTATGCCTGGAAAGAGGTGGAAACCTGGGCGTACAATTGTCTCTGCCAGAAGCGTTCAAACACTTCCCCCACCAGGTCTTCGGCCAGTTCTTTCGAATACACGTAACGGGCCGCGTGGCTGCAAAGCGGACGGTAATAGAACTTGAACAAAAGCTCTACCCCCTTTTCCGGATTATCCTCAAAGGTTTTACGGATAAACAACTCTTTGTCTTGCACCACACGGTCTTTGTTTTCGCATTCCGGCCGGGCGGGCAGGAATACTTTCGGTTGCTCGGGAAATCCGTAGTTGTCTGAACGCATCGGATGCTGGGGGAGGGCTTTTCATAGGCATAGATGCATTCCCGTTGCTTTACCCTAATGGAAAAGGTAAAATTTTTTCTGAAAATAGTGATACGTTCCCAGAAATCCCGCCGAAACTTCCGGGCCGGCAAAAGGGGACCCGGCAAAGTGCCTCTGTATGCTTACAGAGCCACTTTGCGGGTGACCGGAGTACACTGCCAAAATGACTTCACGACTACGTATTTGATCGTTCAACATCGCCCGTGAATCAGCGCATTACGACCAACGACCAACGACCAACGAACAACGAATTCGAATAAATGGACCCCGCCAAAGAGGCGCGCAAGGCGGGCGTTACCGGGCTTGCAGCGAATCCAGGTACCGCTTTGCTTCCTCGCGGAAAGGCTTCACTCTGGCCCCGGCGATGAACGTGTTCAGACGTTGCACATTTTCCGCTTTTGACACCTCACCGGCGGAGGCAAACAGCAGGGTCAGTGCTTTGCCTTCCCGGCGGCTTTCGTCGGCCAGGGTGGCAATGGCCGCCCTTGGGTCGGTGCCGGCGGGTTGCACGTCCAGGGCGGCGCATACCCACTCGAACAGCGGCGTAAACACGGCCGGCAACGCGGCCTGCGGGTCGGCCAGGGCCACGTGCTGGGCCATCAGGTAGAGGGCCTGGAGGGGATTGCGCTGCGGCTGGTGCAGGGCGTGCTCGATCAGCAAAGTGGCTTCCTGCGGCTTGTCCAGTTGCTGCAACACGGAAGCGGCTTTTTGCACCACCAGCAGGTAGGTGTCGTCGGCGGATGTTTTTTCCCGCAGAATGTCGCGGTACAGGGCCGAGGCGCCGGCCAGGTCGCCCCCCTTCACCAGCACGTCGCCCGCCAGGAGCAGGCACTGGTGCTTCAGGCGGTGATCCGGGTCCTGCGCCCGGTACGCCTCGTAAAAGTTGTTTATTTTGTCGAGGGCCTCAGGAGCCCCGGTCCGGTATACGTCCAGTACCAGTTTGTTGAAGCCAGCCTGAAAGGACGAAGGGGTATGCATACGCAAGTGGATTGGTTGTAAGTAAAGGGTGCGCCCGTGCGCCGCCGGCAAAGTTCCCCAAACCCGGGCAAACCACCCGGCCCGGTGCAACCCCGGTGAAAGATTCTCCGGCCGCACCTTTCCAATTGTCAATTTTGAATTTTCAATTCCCTCCGGGTTCGCCATCTTTACGGAAGCGGAAGCATTCACTGCATTGCCCGCTTCCGCGTTGTCCCCTTTTTTGTATGAAAATTGGCCTGATCCGGGAGGGAAAGACGCCCCCCGACCGCCGCGTGGCCCTGGTGCCGGCGCAGTGCGTGCAAGTAAAAACCATGTATCCCGAAGTAGAAATCCTCGTGCAGCCCAGCCCGCACCGGTGCCTGCCCGATTCGGCCTACGCCGACGCGGGCTGCGTGGTCACCGAAGACCTGACGGGCTGCGACCTGCTTTTCGGCATCAAGGAGGTGCCCATCAACGACCTGATTCCCCATAAAACGTACTTTTTCTTTTCGCACACCATCAAGGCGCAGAAGTACAACCGGCGGCTGCTGCAAACGATCCTCGAACGGGACATTACGCTGGTGGACTACGAATGCCTCACCGACGAACAGGGGGCCCGCATCATTGCCTTCGGCCGGTACGCGGGCATCGTGGGGGCTTACAACGCCTTTTGGACGTACGGCAAAAAGTACGGGCGGTTTGAACTCAAGCGGGCCTACCAGTGCCATGACCGCTTCGAGATGGAAGCCGAATACGCCAAGATCAAACTGCGGCCGATCAAGATTGCCGTGACGGGCAGCGGCAGGGTAGGGCAGGGGGCCCTGGAAGTGCTTACCGGCATGGGCATTCCCGAGGTGTCGCCCGGCGACTTCCTGCAACGCACGTATCCCGAGCCGGTCTTTACGCTCCTGCGCTCCCGCGACTACCACGCGCACCGCGACGGCCGCCCCTGGGACCCGGCCGACTTCTACCGCAACCCCGCCCGCTACCGGTCCACCTTCGGGCCGTACGCCCGGGCCGCCGACATGCTCATCGCCTCGGCGTACTGGAACCCGCAGGCGCCGCTCCTGTTCACCCGCGACGACATGGGCGGGGCCGGTTTCCGCATCCGCGTGGTGGCCGACATCACCTGCGACATCGACGGGTCCATTCCCAGCACAGTGCGGCCCAGCACCATCGTCGATCCGGTGTACGACTACAGCCGCACCGGGCACACCGTGGAGCCGGCGTTTTCGGACGAAGACCACATTTCGGTCATGGCCATCGACAACCTGCCCTGCGAGCTGCCGCTGGATTCGTCGCGGTACTTCGGCGAACAGATGATCCGCAACGTGCTGCCCAACCTGCTGCACCCCGAAAAGGACGTCACCGGCATCATCCACCGGGCCACCGTCGCCCGGGCCGGCCGCCTCAACGAGCCGTTCCTGTACCTGGATTCGTTCGTGAAGGAGCAGGCGTAGGGCAGTTGTTAAATGCGTGAAAAGAAAATCATCCCCCTGCCCCCTTCCCTTACCCGCAGGCGAACCCACAAGGGGGACCCCGTACCCATCGGTGCCCTGGCAAGGTGTATTCGCGGTGCCCTAGCAAGTTTTATTCGCGTTCGATGGGTACGCAGTCCCCCTTGTGCGTTTGCCTGCGGGTAAGGGAAGGGGGCAGGGGGATGACTTCTGCTCATCCACGCCTTTTTTCCTGTTTACAATAGTGCCCACGCCTCGTTGACTCGTTAGCCGTCTTCAAAATGGAAAATCAAAGGAAGTATCCAGCCGTCAAGGAAAACGTACCCGGAGACTTTTACGTCGAAGAAGGATGTTGCACCATGTGCGGTGTCCCTCACGTCGAAGCCCCTGCCTTGTTTGGCGGGCTTGATGCAAATGGGAAACGAACTCACGATCAATGTTTCGTAAAGAAGCACCCGGAAACGAGGGAAGAATTAAACCAAATGATCAACGCAATGGCCGCGCAGGAATTAATCTGCATCCAGTATGGTGGCAGTGATCAAAAGATTAAAGAAAGAATCACTGAGGTTGGAGAAGGAAACCAGATTGATTGGAGTGAATGAGCGCAAAATCCCGCAGTATCATTGCTCCCTCCGTTGAAAAGAATGGAATCATGTTGTTCAGCGGAGGCAGGTACAAGCAGGTGACGTGATTCCGTAGGAACGACCTGTTCCCGCAGACAGTACGCCCCTACGGGGCTCATACCTAATAAGGTGACTTTTCTAGGAACAGAAGGCTCCTCCGGAGCCAAGCCTATCATTCACATCCGGCAAGGGCGTTTCGTCTCCCGTCTCCTGTCTGACATCTTCCCCTAATCCTGCTCCACCAGCGTAGGGGCCGGCACGCGGTTGGGCAGCGTGATGGTGAACACCGTGCCCACGCGGGGCCGCGACGATACGTTGATGCTGCCGCCCAGCTTTTCCACCACCTGCTTGGTGATGTAGAGCCCCAGCCCCGAACCGTACGAATCCAGCGACGCCCGGAAAAACATGTCAAAAATGCGGTCGATGTACACCGCATCGATGCCCTGCCCGTTGTCTTCGACGCGCAGGGCGGCCTGCTGCTGGTCGGTGCGGATGCGGATGTGGATGTACGGCTCCACGCCCTCCGCCTGCTGGTACTTGATCGAGTTGGAGAGCATGTTCTGGAGGATGATGGCAATGCGCGAAGGGTCCGAAAAGAACGGCTCCCGCGACTGCACGTCGGTAATGATCCGTACCCGGTCGGCCCGTTCCATGTAGCGCAGGTTGTCGGCGCATTCGGCAATGATCTTCTCGAAGTCTACCGGCTCGGTGGCTACCGACAGCCGGCTGTTGCGCGAAAAGTTCATCAGGTCCAGGATGAACGTGTCGAGCTTGTTGACGCTCTTTTCGATCAGGTGCAGCAGGTGCGGGTGTTTTTGGGGGTCTTCCTCCATGCGGATGAGGTTCACCAGGCCCAGGATGGACCGGAGCGGGGCCCGCATGTCGTGCGACGACCGGTACACGAAGCTGTCGAGTTCGAAGTTCGTCCGGATCAGTTCATTTTCCCGCTGCTTGCGTTCGGTAATGTCGCGGGCGAATACGGCCACGCCCGTCACGGCGCCGCTTTCGTTCTGGATGGGGTTGAACGTGATTTCGTAGCAGGCCCGCAGCAGGCCCGCTTCGCCCAGGTCTTCGGTCACCGAAAACGTTTCGCCCTGCATGGCCCGGCCCAGGTGTCCGAGCATGCCTTCGGCGTCGGGTCCGAAGTGGCCGTGTTCACGCACGTCCATGCCGACCGACACGTGCTGTTGGTAGGCCCGCTGCATGGTGGCCTGGTGGCTGGAGTTGTACGACAGGTAGCGGTATTGGGTGTCGATGGCGAAGATGCTGCTGCTGGTGCTTTCGAGGATGGCCTGTAGCTTTTCGTTCTGCTGCTTGACCATCTTCTCGGTGCGTTTCTGCTCCGTAATGTCGGTGGTAATGCCTTCGAGGCGCACGGGGTGGGCCTGGCCGCTGCGGATGATCTTGCAGCTTTCGTGCAGCCAGCGGATTTCGCCGCTGGGGCGGGTGATGCGGTACTCCAGTTCGCCCGCGCCGCGGCTGAGCACGTTTTCGTGGAAGGTCAGGTACCGCTTCTGGTCCTGCACGTGCACCAGTTGCGCCCACTTGCGTTTGTCGCGCCGGAACGAGGGGTCGGGAAATTGCAGCACCCGGTCGGCCGCCGTGTTGAGGTACGTCACCTGGTAATCGGGCAGCGACACGGCCCACACGATCTCGTCGAGGGAGTCGAGGACGCTGCTCAGCTTGGCCTCCGATTCGCGCAGCACGGCCTGCGTGCGGGTGTTCATCACCACCAGGTGGCTCACGCAGAAGATGATGAAGGAAAGCGACAGCAGGAAGTTGCACACGTAGTACAGCCGGAGCGTAGCCAGGGGCAGGTCGAGCACGAAGAGCTGGTGGTTGGTCAGGTCGAGCAGGCCCAGGAACAGGAACGAGAGCAGCACCATCAGGATGATCTTCTTCTTGTCGGCCAGGCCGTACACGGCCACCGTGCTGCTGATGAGCGGGAAAAACAGCAGGTATACCCCCGCCTGGCTGCCCAGGAACGACGAGAACAGGAACAGGAAGGCGTTGGCCGAACCGTAGAAGATGTACTTGGCGGCTTCGAAGCTGCGCTGCCGGTACTCGTAGTACTGCACCAGTTGCGTGGTGACGAACACGGCCAGCAGCGTACCCGTCAGTTTCGGATCGGAGCCGTGCCCGAAGAGCACCCCGAAAATGAACAGCGAAACGCCGATGTAACACAACTGGCCCAGCCAGATAATGTTGCTGACTGAACCAGGCGCGGGTGGAACGAGAAAATCTTCCGGAAATAGCAACTTCCGTATTTTCTGTAATAGCATGGGGAAAATAAATGCGCCCCGCGGCTCCTACCAGTACATTGCCGTTTTCGGTACAATATGCCGGTAAAAATTACCTGCCGGGCGGTGGGTTAACTTACGTACGCGTAGCCGTGTGCCATTCTGCTATTAACCAATTGTGCCACCTGTTTGTTTTAAAGGCCCGCTGCGGCCCATCCACCAAATATACAAACTTCGTTGGTCCGGGCAATTTCTCCGGAAAATATTACATGTAAGGAGTGAGAAGCGAGGAGCGAGGAGCGAGAAGGCGGGGCACGCACTTATCCGGGGAAAACGGCAAAGTTCGTGTACAATCTTCTCGCTTCTCACTCCTCGCTTCCCGCTACTTCAGTTCGCTGGTATCCACCCGGCTCGGCGTGTCTTTGCCGGCCACGATGCTGCGGGCACTGAGGGCAATGGCGCGGATGGTGCTCACGATGTTGTCCACGTTGAGGGTTTCGTACTCATCGTCCACCGTGTGGTAGTACGGGTCCACGTCAATCTGGTCGGTGGAGATGGTGTGCGCCGGCACGCCCTGCCGGGCCAGGGTGGCGTTGTCGGAGCGGTAGAAGAGGTTTTGCTCGGTGTAGGGGTCGGGGTGGAAGGTAAACTGCGTGCCTTCCAGGTTCTTCTGGAGAATCTTGCCGAAGTCCGTTTTTTCGTAGCCCGTGATGAAGGCGGCGTTCTTGCCGAACTTGGATTCTTTGCCGATCATCTCGATGTTGAACATAGCCGACACCTTGGCCGGGTCGAGCTGGCGCGAAAAGTACTGCGAGCCGTAGCCCCCGATCTCCTCGGCCGTAAAGGCCACAAACAGCAGGGTCCGTTCGTTGTCCTTGCGCTTTTTGAAGTACTGGGCCAGGGCAATCACGGCCGTAGTGCCCGAGGCGTCGTCGTCGGCCCCGTTGGCAATGGAGTCGCCCTTTACCGGTTTGAGCACGCCGATGTGGTCGTAGTGGCCCGAGAAGATCACGTATTCGTCCTTGCGGCCCTTGCCCGGGATCATGCCGGCCACGTTGGTGAGCGGCATCTTTTCCACGTTGTTCTGCACCGTTACCGAGTAACTGGGGGCGTCGGTGGCGGAGGTCAGCACCAGCACGTACGAGGCCCCGGCTTCGTCGAGGCTCACGTTGCCGCGGGAGTAGTAGCCCTGGTAGCGTTTGAAGAGGTCGGTGTGGGCCGGGTCAAAGAGCAGGATGGCGTCTTTTTTGGTTTTGCGCAACTCGCCCATCTTCTGCTGCGGGTCGTCGGTGGGACCCACCGCCACCACCGTTGCCGGGGTCACGCCGCTCTTCCAGTCGAGGCGGGAAGCGCCTGAAATCACCGTCACGTTGGCCGGGTCCACGGCCTGGTCGCCGATCCGGACGTCGGCCTTGCCGGGCGTAATCCGGTAAGCGTAGAAGTTCTGTTTGAAGTCTTTGAGGCCCGTCAGCGGTTCGAGGCCGATTTTTTTGAATTCCCCGGCAATGTAGCTGGCGGCTTTTTCGCCCCCCGGCCCGAAGGCTTTGCGCCCCTGCATATCGTCGGCCGACAGCGTTTTGATGAGGGTGTTTACGTAGGCGGGGTCAACGACCGGAGACTGCGCACGGACCAGGGCAACGTGCAGCATCAGCACGGCCCACAGGGAAATTCGGATCATAGGGCAAAGAAGGGTTCTAAGTGGAGAGGACGTTTTGTTCTCCCAAATATAACGAAGGGTGACAATTGAAAATTAGCTCCGCCGGGAATTGTTGATGAGAAGGAGCGAGAAGCGAGAAGTGAGAAGCGAGAAGATTGGGCACGGTCTTGTCCGGTGATCACGGCCAAGTACAGGCACTGTCTTCTCGCTCCTCGCTTCTCACTCCTCGCTCCTAGATAAGCTTGTCTTTGAGGGCCTTTTCGATGGCTTCGGCTTTGGAGTGGACTTCCAGCTTCCAGTAGATGTTCTTGATGTGGGTGCGCACGGTCTCCTTGTCGATGAAGAGTTCTTCGGCAATCGAGGAATAGCTCTTGCCCTTGGCCAGCCGCTCAAGCACCTCGGTTTCGCGGGCCGTCAGCGGCGAGTTGCGGTTCTTCTGGAAGCTCGACACGACCATGCGGGCAATGGAAGTGCTCATGGGGGCGCCTCCCTCCTGGATGTCGCGGATGGCTTCCAAGAGGCGGGCCGGCTGCATGTTCTTGGTCAGATAGCCCCCCGCACCCGCGCACAGGGCCTGAAAAACGCGTTCGGGCTGGTCGTAGACCGAGACCACGATCACGTTGGTTTTGGGGCGTTGCTTCTTGATTTTCTCAATGCCTTCGATGCCGCTCATGCCGGGCAGTTCCAGGTCCATGAGCACCACTTCCGGTTCGTCTTCCGAGAGGTGGCGCAGGGCTTCTTCGCAGGAACCGTAGGCCCCTACCACCCGGTAGCCGTACGTCGAGGAGATCAGCAGCGTAAATCCTTCCCGGATCAGCTTGTCGTCTTCAACCAGGGCAATTCGAATCGTACGCGTAAGCATGGCAGGTCAGGGGATGAAAGATCAAGCTACCCTTTTTGCGCATTTGCCCAATCCTTTTATGATAGACGGGCAAAACACCCCTTTGAAAAGGAACAAACCGTACCTTACGTCCATGCGCACCATCATTCTGCAAGAGCCGGGCCGGTTTGCGTACGCCGACCAGCCCGCCGACGTGATCCTGCAACCCGGTGAAGCCCTGGTGAAAGTAGGGCGTATCGGCATTTGCGGCACCGACCTGCACGCCTTCCGGGGCCGGCAGCCGTTTTTTACGTATCCCCGCATCCTGGGGCACGAGTTGGGCGTGGAGGTGGTGGAAACGGCCGGCCCGGCGGCGGGCCTGCAACCCGGCGACCGCTGCTCGGTGAGCCTTACCTCAACTGCGGCACCTGCATTGCCTGCCGGCGCGGCAAACCCAATTGCTGCACCACCCTGCGGGTCCTGGGCGTGCATACCGACGGCGGCATGCGCGAATTCCTGGTGGTGCCGGCCGCCAAGCTGCACAAATCCACGCTGCTCAGCCTCGAACAACTGGCCCTGGTGGAAACCCTGGGGATCGGCGCCCACGCCGTGGCCCGGGCCGCCCTCACGCCCGACGATGCGGTGCTGGTGGTCGGCGCCGGTCCCATCGGGCTGGCCGTGACCCAGTTTGCCCAACTCGGCGGGGCACCCGTGGCCGTGATGGACCAGAACCCCGCCCGGCTCGACTTCTGCCGGCGGCAAATGGGCGTACAACATACCCTCCTGGCCGGCGAAGACCCAACCCCGGAGCTTACGGCCGCGTTTGGGGGCGACCTGCCCACCGTGGTGTTCGATGCCACGGGCAACGCCGCCTCCATGCGGAAGGCACTCGACTACGCGGCGCCCGGCGGCAGGGTGGTGTACGTGGGGCTGTTCCAGGGCGACGTGACCTTCCCCGACCCGTTGTTTCACCGCAAGGAACTTACCCTGCTGGCCAGCCGCAACGCCACGCCCGGCGACTTCACCGACATCATCCGCCGCATGGAGGCCGGGCTGCTCGATACCACGCCCTGGGTCACGCACCGCGTCCCGTTCGGGGAGATGGTGGCCGCCTTCCCGGATTGGCTGGACCCGGAAAGCGGCGTCATCAAGGCAATGGTGGAAGTGTGAGTACCGGCTGGCTACGCGTTCCACCAGTACGTCAGCTTGATCACCAGCGCCCGGTTCCTGACGGCGAAGGGGGCCGGCAGGTAATTGTCCGTGTACACCACAAACAGGTCGGAGGCCGGCTGGTACCGCCACTGCAGGCGGGTGTTCAGGTTCACGTTCTGCCGTTGCTGGTTGTACTGCACGAACGCAGTGAGAAACAGCTTGTTCGTCATGGTTACGTCCAGCCGCGGGCCCACCAGCCAGAAGGTAGTGCGGGCCCAGGGTTCGGGCAGCCGGATGTAGTTGTAACTGGAACTCACCGCCAGGCTCACGTAAGGCTGGAAGCGGTAACCCATTTCGCCGGTCACGTTGAGCCGGGAGCCGTCGGCGTAATAGCCGCCGTAGCGGGTGGACAATGCGTAGGTGAACAGTCGCTGGGGCTTGGAAATCAGGTCAGTGCCCCAGGCATTCCAGCGGTGACGGGTGCCGGCGGCCAGCGTATCGCGGCCCGAGTTGGTCGGGTCAAAGCCCTGCAGGAGCTGTACGTAGTCGCGGGCAATCCAGGCCGTAAAGGCGCTGCGGCTCCGGAACGTAAACGTGTAGGCCAGGTAGGTTTCGTGGTCGGTCCGCCGGAAGGAGGCGTTGAAGAAGTGCGCGGCATTGAAGGTAGGGCCGTGGCTGAGCACGGAGGTGCCTTTGGGGAAAAACAGGTAGCTCACCTGCGGATTCAGCTTGATGTACCCGCGGCGGGGTACGTATCCGGCTTCCGGGTTGTAATTGCGGCCCACGTACTCGTGCTGCCAGCCTGCCGTCAGGGTGCGGCTGGCATACTGCAAATTACCGGCGAGCACAAAGTCATTGCCCCGCACGCCGGGACTGAATGACTTGAGCACCAGCGCTTTGCCCGTCCAGCGGTTGTTGGACGAGGCCAGGTTGTATTCCAGGCCCGCATTGCGGTTGTAGCGGGAATAGACCGCTTTGCCCGGCTCAATGACCGGCTCGTAGTCCAGGGATTCTTTGTTGACCAGCAGCAGCCCCACGTTGGAACGGGCAAATACCCGGCGTTGCAGGGCGAGTACCCCGAAGTTCTGGGCGGGAAGGCCCCGGTCGGACACGGGGCCCGTCTGCATGTCCATCAGGCCCAGGCGCCAGTTCCGGTTGAGTTTGCCGCTCAACCGCGCCCCGAACCGGATCGGCGCCTCCAGCCCCACGCGGCGGGAAAAGAACGGCCGGATGGATGCGTAGCCGAAATTGGCGAACAGGTCGCCGTTTTCCAGGAAAAACTGCCGCCTTTCGGGGAAAAAAAGCTCAAACCGGTCGAGGTTGGTCACCTGCCGGTCCACGTCTACCTGCGAAAAGTCGGGGTTAACCGTCAGATCGAGGTTAAGCGCGGAGGTAATGGCAATCTTGGCGTCTGCCCCGGCGTCACGGCGGTAGTCGTTGGGCGTCCCGCTTTCGTAATTACGGGATACGCCGCCGAGCACGTAGGGAATCACCGAAAGGTTAAGGCCGGGCGAAGGAGGGGGCTGGTCCCACACCAGCACTCCCGTATAGGCCAGCGAAGCCGTGGGAAACTGGCGGGGCACCGGTGCCCAGCTTGACTTTTCGGTGGTCTTCAGGTCGAGGCGGCTGAAATTGATTCCCCAGCGGGAAATGCCTTTTTTGTAACGAATGGTTTTGAAAGGAATGGCCGCCTCAAACACCCAGCGGTCTTCGTAGTTTTTCACCACGGACGTCCACTTGTTGTCCCAGCTCAAATCCATCTTGCCTCCTTCGTACATCAGGCCGTCCCACTGGGCGCCGGCGGCGTTGGCCCCGAACGAGAAACCGTTCGTCTGGTCGTCGAAAGGGTCCATGAAAAGCAGGAAGTTATCGTTCTTGCCGAAGTTGAAATCGCGCCGGAGCGACTCCACGTAGTAGGGGCCGGGCACGGCGTGGTAGCACACGGCCAGCAAGTACAGGTGCTTGCCGTCATAACTCATGCGCACCTCCGTGCGAACCTGGGCGGCGCTGGTGTCCATGGGCAGTACCATGAAAAAATCGGCGGCTACGGCTGCCTCCTGCCAGGCGGGTTCGTCCACTTCCCCATCAATGCGTACCGGCGCGGAAGTCCGGTGCAACGGCAACTGGTAGGACTCATTTTTCTTCTGGGCAACCAGGGACAGGCCGGGCAGGCAAAGAACGAACAGGAGTAAGAGTATTCTCACCAAGCTTGACTTTAGAGGTGGGCAGACGGAAAAGTATCGGTTCCCGGGAAGCAAAAGCACCGGGAACCGAACATGAAAGCAACGGATTTCTGAAATCTACCCGGAAGAAAAGCCGCCGAAGCTGAAATTGCCGGGAGATGTGACACGCCAATCGCAAAAGGACACGCACGGGTGGGGGCGGGAGGCCGAACCAGGGCAGGACTTACGCATCAACAGTAGTGGGAGATACACTGTAACGCGTTAGGTTGAAGAACCGGCTGGCGCAACATATGCCATATCTGTTTGAGCGGTCAGTAACGCACGCGTTAAAAGATATGGCATATGTTGCGCCAAACCGCTGCACCCGGGCAGGTTCTCTCCCGGAAGCCTACCGCTACGCGACGGGACATTGCGTAAGTCCTGCAGGGAAGCCGGCGTGGCCCCGGCGCGTAGGGTAGGGGGAGCGGCTACTCGTCCGACCGGTCCCGAGCCGGGTTGCGGTTGTTGCCTTCCACCGGGAAAATGTCGGCGACCACGCCCGTACGGTCCCGCTTGCGGGCGTCGGCGGGGCTGTCGTAGATCACCAGCAGGTGGCGGTTGTCGATCAGGGCGATGCCCTCGGCCTTGTCGCGGCCGGCATTGGGGCCCGTGCCGTGGGGAATGTCAAACAGCCGCACCACGTCTTTTTCGGATACCATCGACTTTTTCACCGACTTGGTGCGCCGCAGGGCGCCTTTCCAGCGGAACAGCCCGATGGTGCCGTCCAGGTCCATGGTGGGGCCGGCCAGGATGAGCAGGTCTTCCCCCGCCGGGGTCATCTCCCGGATGCCCATGCCGGCCAGGTCCAGGAAGTGTTTCTTGTACTTTTTGTCTTTCGGTCCCACCGGCTTCAGGTGCAGGGTGTGGCCTTCGGTGGCTTCCATTTCCAGTTCGAGCACCACGGCCCAGCCGCGCAGCACGGGGCCCCGCAGCCCCAGGAAGATCCGGGTGCCGTCGATGGCGAGGCCCTCGATGTCGAAGCCGTTGTCTTTGCCCGGAATGCGCAGGTAGTGTTTCAGGTGAATGTCTTTTTTGAGGGCTTCGGTGAGTTCGTTGCCCTTCGCGTTGCCCTTTAGGACGGCCGCCGTCAGGGTCTTTTCCTTGTGTTCGGGGTGGCGGCAGGATTTGTGCAGGCGGTATTCGCCCGTTTTGGCGTCGGCAACCAGCGGGATGCGGGCCAGCAGGTAGCGGTTTGGTTCGGATTCCACCTCGGCCAGTTGTTTGATCTGTTTCTTGGCCGAATCGGCGGCGTCGGGCTTTTTGCGCTTCAGCCCGTGCGAACCGGTGATCCACATGTAATGGTTTTCGAAGTCAACGCCCTCAATGTCAATTTCGGAGGCGCCGTCTTCCGCCAGCGGGAGGTAGTCGGTCAGGGCGAAGCAGTGGTGTTCGCCGTACCCGTCGGCCGTCTTGCGGAGCCTTTCCAGGCTTACCCCCTCGTCGGAGGCCATAAACAGGTAGTCGCCCACCTTCACCAGCGAAGACAGGCCGCCCCGGATGGGCTTCCGGTCCCCGTGTTCGGGGGAGGCGGCGTCGAATTGCAGGGTAACTTCGGTTTTTTCCATGAGGGGTAACGGTTGTTCGAGGGAAGGAGGTGAGACGGCAGTTGGGATATGGCAGCGTTCACTAAAGCCAAAATCCCGGCTTGACCAGACTTAACGGCCAAACCGGGATTTGGTTTACGGGAGCACCGCGGCCCCGCGTTTGCGGAAGCGGGTTACCGTTTGATGAACTTCACGCGTGCCGCACCGTGCGGGCCCTCCAGGTGGAGCAGGTAGAAGCCGGCCGGCAGCCCTTCCGTAGCGATTTCCAACTGCTGCGCCCCCGTTTGCCGGTGGGCGTTGCGCAGCAGGGGCGTGCCCTTGGCATCGGTTACGGCAGTGGCTTCCACCGCGTCGGCCGCAAAGGGCAGCGCCACCGAAAGCCGCTCCCGCACGGGGTTGGGGAACAAGGTCACCTGCCAATCTTCGGTACCGGCTTCGGGGGCAACCCGGGCAGCAACCGCAGCGGGAACCACTTCAATGGCCGCCACGAGGGGGTTGTCGGCCGTGCCCCTGGCAAAATAGAGGTTGAGCACCCCGTCACTCACCGTCACCTGGATCGTCTCCTTCACGGCCCGCATGGTGCCGCCTGCCTTGGCAAACACGTCGTAGTCGGAGAGCCGCTTGACGCCTTCCACGTACACGTTAAATTTGCGGGAACCCGCCCCGCCCGCTACCCGGCTGCCGAAGTAGGTTTCGGCAAAGTGCAGGGTCACGTTGAAGGTGCCGTTGCCCGAAGGCAGGCCGTAGGAGAACACGCCCACCCGGGCGTTGCGGTACAAGGGATCATCGGTGGTGTTGAGAATGTCGCCGCTGGCAATGCCCGACACGCTGCCGTCGGCGTAGTAGACGTCCGCCGAGAACCGCTTGCCGGTGCCCGTGGTGTAGGCCGCGCCGCCCGCGTTGATGGTCAGGCCGCTGCCGGCGGGCAGCACTTCAATGGCTTTGACGGCCGGGTTATCGGCCGCGCCCTTGAGGAAAGCCAGGTTCAGCGTGCCGTCGCTTACCGTTACCCGGAAGGTTTCCTGCTTGGCGCGCAGGGCGCCGCCGGCCTTGGCAAACACGTCGTAGTCAGTCAGCTTGCGTACGCCTTCCAGGTTCACGTGGAATTTCCGCGACCCAATCCCGCCGGGAGCCGCGCTGCCGAAGTAGGTTTCGGCAAAGTGCAGCACCACGTCGTACGAACCGTTGCCCGTGGGGAAGTTATACGCGAACGAGGTGCCGTGCCGCCCGGTCTGGTAGAGGTAGTCGTCGCCCGTGCCGCCAATGGCCGCCGTGGTCGCCGCCGACACTGCGCCGCCCGAGAAGTAGGCATCGCCCGAGAAACTGCGGGCGTCGATGGTGGAGAAGGCATTGCCCCCGGCATTCACCCGGAACGTGCCCGCCACGGCTCCCGTTACCGTGACGGCAACGGCCCGGCGCGGCGACTCCCCGCAGGGAAGCCCGTAGGCGGCCACGTAGTAGGTGGTGGTAGCCGTCAGGCCCGGCGTTGTGTAGGTGGCCGTGGTTGCCAGCGGGGTGCCGCCCGATGCCGCCGCGTACCAGCGGTAGGTAGATCCGGCCGGCGCGCCGCTGGCCGTCAGGGTCGCCGTCTGCCCGCTGCTGATCGTTTTGCCCGCCGCTATGGGCGCCGCCAGCGGGTTCCGGACGCTGATGGTGGCCGTTTGGGTGAGGGTCGCCTCGGCGCAACCGAAGGCCCGCACGCTGAACACGTGGTCGCCGGTTGCCAGGCTGACCGCCGGTACGGAGAGGACCAGGTCGCCGCCGGCGCTTTTTACCGGCTGGCCCACGGCCGAGTTGCCCAGGTACACGGTGTAGTGCACCCCGGCCTGCGAAGCCTTCACGGTGAGGGTGCCGCTGCTGCCCAGGCAAACCGTGCTGCCCGCCAGGGCGGTTGAAGCCGTGGGTAGCACGCAGTTGACCAGGTTTACTTTCCAGGGTTCCACCCCGTGCCGGCCGTCGTCGGCCCCGAAAAAGAGCGTACCGTTCACGTTCGTCAGGTTGTTGATGCGTTGGCTGAACCAGGCATCCGTAAAGCTTTTGACCACTTGAGTACCCGCGGCCGTACCATCGGTCCGCCAGAGGATAGGGGGTAATTCATAATAAGAACCGGTGGTCGAGAAGTAAAGGGCCCCGTTCACGGCGGCGAAGGTCCTGAACGAACCGAGGGTCTCGACCGCACCACCACTGGAGGCGTACAGGTTGAAGGCGCTTTCCGGACCTGGCACCAGGTCTTTGACCAGGGTGGTGCCGGCGGCCGTACCGTCGCTCTTCCAGAGTTCATCGCCCAGCCCGGCGGCGTGGGCTACGAAGTAGAGGGTCCCGTTCGCGTTGTGCAATATGTTAAAGTACTGCGCCTTGGTGGGGTCGGGCGCGGTGGAGTAAAGGCTGCTTCCCGTGCCGGGGACAATGTCTTTCACCAGTACGGTACCGGCCGCGGTGCCGTCACTTTTCCAGAGTTCGATCCCGTAGGTGGGGCTGGTGGCTACGAAGAAGAGTCTGCCGTTCACGTCGGTCAGGTATTCGGGGAAGCCCGACGGGGTACCCGGGTTGATGTCCTTGAGTTGCACCGTGCCGGCACCCGTGCCGTCACTCTTCCAGAGTTCGGCCCCGTTTACGCCGGTCCCCCGGAAGTACAGGGTGCCGTTCACGCTGATTAGTTCGGCAATGCCCACGCCCGACCTGACGGGGACCGTGCCGGCGGGGGTGCCGTTGGTCTTCCACAGGCCGCTGCCTTCGGCAAAGTAGACCGTGCCGTTCAGGAGGGCAAAGTGGATGGTATACGCTACACTGGTGTACACCCGCACGGTGCCGGCAGGGGTGCCGTCGCTTTTCCACAGTTCATTCCGGCCGCTGGTGTCGTCGACCAGGCGCGTGTAGTAGAGGACCCCGTTCGCACTGAACAGGTTTTGGACGCTGCCGGCCTGCACCAGCACGGTGCCGGCGGGGGTGCCGTTGGTTTTCCACAGGCCGCCGGTGGCCGTGAAGAAAAGCGTGCCGTTCACGTCGGTCAGGTTCCGGGGGGAAGAAGACTCGGGGCCGGGCACAATGTCTTTGACCATGAACGTGCCGGCGTCCGTGCCGTCGCTCCGCCAGACTTCGGAGCCGCCGGTATTGCCGTAGTCCACCGGCGTATCGTAGGCCGTGAAGTAGAGCAGGTTGCCCGATTTGGTGAACCGGCTGGCGTAGGAGCTTTTCGTATAAGGGGCGCCCGTGCTTTTTACCAGTACCGTACCGGCTTCCGTGCCGTCGCTCTTCCAGAGGTCGGTGTAGCCCGACTTGCCGCCGGCGGTAAAGTACACCACATTGCCCAGCCCGGCCACCCCCGAAACCCGCGGGGTTTCTTTGATCAGGGTGGTGCCGGCTTCCGTCCCGTCGCTCTTCCAGAAACCGCTTTTTCGGCGCCAGCCCGCGTAGTCGCCCGTAAGGTCTCTTTCCGCGCCCAGGTACACCGCCCCGTTCACCGGGGTGATGAAGTTGGGGAAGCTGGAAAAGCCGATGAAGTACGGAATCCATTCCCCGTACTCCCGGTACGTGTCGCTGAACCCTTCCGGGTTGAAGTCTTTGACCAGTACCGTGCCGGCGGCCGTGCCGTTGCTCTTCCAGAGTTCGCGGCCCTGGTCGCCGCGGAAAGCCGAGAAATACACCGTGCCGTTGAAGTTGACCAGGTGCAGGGGGGAGGAGTCGAACACGAACCCGTCTTCCGGGCCGTAGTAGTGCCCTGCCTCGATGTCTTTGACCAGTACCGTGCCGGCGGCCGTGCCGTCGCTCTTCCAGAGTTCGGTGCCGTTCGCCCCGTCGTTGGCGGCAAAAAAGACGGCGGCGCCGGCCGTTGTCAACCCGGAGATTTGCGAACCGGTCGTACCGGGTCTGATGTCTTTGACCAGCGTCGTGCCGGCGGCCGTGCCGTTGCTTTTCCAGAGTTCGCGGCCGTGCACCCCGTCGTCGGCGGCAAAGAGGAGCGTTCCGTTGCGGTTGGCCAGGCTGCCCACCGCACCTTCCGTACCGGGGTAAATGTCTTTGACCAGTACCGTGCCGGCGGCCGTGCCGTCACTCTTCCACAACTCCCGGCCGTGCACCCCGTCGTCGGCCCCGAAGTACAGCACGCCGTTGAGGTTCACGAAGCCGCCCGGAAGGCCGCTGCCCGCGCCGGGATAAATGTCCTTTACCAGCATCGTACCGGCCGGCGTGCCGTCCGTTTTCCAGAGTTCGCGGCCCTGCACCCCGTTGTCGGCCACGAAGTATACCACCCCGTTCACCCCCGTGAAGCCTTCGGCCGCCGAACCACCCTTGCCCGGGAAAATGTCCTTGAGCAGGTAGGTGCCCGCCGCCGTGCCGTTGCTTCGCCAGATTTCGTTGCCGTGCACGGCGTCGTCCACCCAAAAATAGAGCAGCCCGTTGGCGGAGGTCAGGTTGGACTGACCGAGCCCGTCGGAAGAACTTCCGTCCGAGGAAACGGACGGGTCAGTTTTGTTAACGTCTTTCACCAGCACGGGCTGGGCCAGCAGGGGCATGCCCGCCAGCAGCAGGCCCAACAGGTGCCACCAGGTGGAGCGGCGCCGGCGCGGAAGAAGGGGGTAAACTTTCATCATGGAAAAAATATCGGATGGTAAGGATAAGGAACTTGCCATAATTTAATGAAAACCAAGAAAATGCGGGGGGCAAATGAGTAAGTGGCGGGAAACAATGAGTGCGGTGCCGTGCCGGGTGAGTAACGAAAAGATGCATGGAAAAATAAACCAGGTGAATCAACCCGCCGGGACCGGTTGTCGGCGCCTCCGGCGGTACCCGGGCATCCCGTAGCCGGTGCATAATGACCTTTTCGGGCCGGACCTTACACGGCTGGGAAGCCGCCCCGATCGGGCAGAAATAATTCGCTCCGACGGTTACTTTCTTATAAATTAATCCATACATTAACGATCTGTAATAAACCAAACCGTCCAACCTAAATGAAAACAATGTATGGAAAAGCCTTTCATCTTGCCTATGTACACCTCTGAAGAACCCCACCTGCACATTTCTTACACCGGTCAACTGGTTTTCATTCAGAACCAATACCTGATCGACATCGAAGGCATCGCGGAAGTGATGATGATGGGGGGCCTCGTCTACAGCCCCAAGACGCAGGAGCAGCGCGACATGTACAACTACTTTCTCAACTAAGCGACAAAAAAAAGATCCATCCGCCCGGATGGATCTTTTGAAAACGTTGGGGCGGGAGAGCCGCCTCCGGAACCGGGCTTAGCCGGTTATTACCCACTTGCGGGCCAGTTCCGGGTCCTCGAACGTACGGATGCCCTGGGTTTTCCAGGATTCGTCGGTCTCCGACAGCGCCTTCTCGGCCGAAAGCTGGCTGAACACGCTGGTCGATTGAATCCAGGCGAAGTGCGTCAGGCCGGCGGCGAACATCCGCGGGAACCACTCCCGGGCCCCCCATTCGGCGGCGCCCTGCCAGGGACCCGTCACCAGGCGGTTGTCGTTGAGCACCCTCGAAATATTTTTTTGCTTTAGAAACTCAAGCATCTTCTCGCAACCGGATTTTACGTTCTCCACCGTCTGGAATCCCTTCCAGTTGGCGTACATAAAATTCCCCTGCTCATCGAACTCAATGTCAACGCTCTTTGATGTGTAGAGTTTTTCCCTGTTCATGGTACTTGGGTTTTTGTAATTTTTGTATCGTACAAATTTGGATAAAAAGTAAAAGGGAAGCCTTGGTAAAAACGGAACCAAACCTACAAGCCCCTTCCGGTCAGAAACTTATCTGAACTGACTGTTTTTTGCGAGTCCAAATACCTGCGCCGCTGGTACGGAACCAGTATATTTTTGCATTCTAAAGTTCTTTCTCTCCACCAGGCTTGAAGCGAGTTCACCCAGCGCATCAATCCGTGTTTTCGGGTCACCACGATCCGGGGACGTTGCAGGATGTTTAGGGGAAAAGCATTTACACCTTTGTAAATCATCATTAACTAAGACTGGGCTTCCCGGAAACTGAACAGTCCTTTCAACAGGCCCGCCGGGCACCTGGTCCGGCGGGCGCGGAAATTTGGCTCCGGCATTGCGTCTTTTTTACGCTTTCTACCCGCTTGGTACATGCAGCAAAGCCATAAGCTTGCCGGCTACTCGTTCATGCTCAGGCGATTATAGTTTTTCCCATTCCAGGTTGAATACCCGCATGCGGCCGTCGGCCAGGAAGGGCGGAGTGTAAATGCACAGCTTGCGGCCTTCCAGCCGCACGTACCGGACCTGTTCCTGGCCCACCCAGTTGGGAATCAGCGAAGCCTCCACCTTGTGTACCACCGCCTGCCGCTCCGGGTCGTACCAGTACCGGCCGAAGTAGGAGAGGTAGCTGTCGAAAGCCTTTTTGGATTCCTGGGGCGTGCTGCCGTCGAGGGCGTTGGACTGGAAGGGGGAGCGGCCCTGCTGCATCAGTTGGGCGTTCATGTACCCGTTTTCGTCGTACATCAGGATGCCCGTGGGCGAGTCGCCGAAAAAGTCGCGGCGCGTGCCGTCCTCATCCTGGTAGGTCCAGGAAAGCAGCCGCCAGGTGCCGACCAGTTCGCCGGGGATGTGGGGTTGTGTTTTCATGACAGCGTTCATTTACCCGTTTACCCGGTTCAGCAGGTCTTCGTTCAGGAGTTCGGTCAGGAATTGCGCGTCGCGTTCAATGTACCGGTGGCCGCCCTTGCGGATGACCATCTGCACGGTACTGTCGGTTTCGTTTTCCCAGCCCTTCAGGTGCAGCGGTCCCACCCGCGGATCGTCTTCGGCGCCCAGCACAGTAATGGGCGTCGGCAACAGGTCCACCGTTTCGTAGCGGTAACTGCTGATTACTTGCAGGTCGGCCCGCAGCATCGAGATGAGTTCCTGCCGGAAATCGTCCGAATCGCCCTGGCGCAGGTACGGGAACATGCTCATCAGCTGCTCGTTGTTGAGTTCGTGCAGGTGTTCTACCGTGTACTCGCGCAGGGCCGGCGTGGCCGACACGTACAGCCGGGCCGGCCGCTTGCCGTAGATCACCGACAAGGCCCGCGCCGCTTCGAAGGCGATCAGGCCGCCCATGCTGTGGCCGAAGAAGGCAAAAGGCCGTTCGTCGAGGTCCCGCAGCAGCACGGGTACCATGCTCACCATCAGCTTGGTGTAGTTGGTGTACCGGTCCTGGCCCACCAGTTCTTCGCGTCCGGGCAACTGCACGAGTTGCAGTTCAATGTGCTCATCGAGCAGCCCGGCCCAGGCTTCGTACAGGGAGGCGCTGCCGCCCGCGTCGTGGAAGCAGAACAGTTTTACCTTGGCGTGGGGGCGGGGCCTGGGCGTAAAGATGCGTCCGCTCCAACCCTGCGCGGCGGGAGCCCGTTCGGCGCGGGCCGGGCCGGGCGACGCGGGAACCGGTACGGCGACGGGGGCCGCCGCCGGCTGGGCCGCGGTGGTGCGGGTCTGTTCTTCCAGGTAGGCGGTGTATTCGGTCAGGGTGGGCCGTTCCCAGAAGGAAGTCACGAGCAGCTTCAATTCCAGGCTCTTTTCCAAGCGGTTGCGCAACTGCACGGCCATCAGCGAGTCAATGCCCAGGCCTTTGAAAGTCATCGACGGGCTCACGCGGGAAGCAGTCGTCTTGATGATCTGCGCCACGTGTTCCACCAGGTGGTTCTGGAGGGCTTTGAGCCGGTCGCCTTTCGCGGTGAGGGCCCGCAGTTTTGCCAGGAACGTCTCCTCTTTCGCCGCCGGCCGGGCGGCGGCGGCTGGGGCCGCCGCGGCCGTGAAGTGCGCCAGGTAGTTGGTACGGGCCATTGCCGGGAAGAAGCCCAGCATGCGTTCCCAGTCAATATCGGTGACGCCGACCTGCACCGGTGCCTGGCCGTACACGGTTTCCAGGGCGGCAATGGCTTCGCGCATGTGCATCGGCCGGAATCCTTCGGCTTCGGCGTACTTGGCCAGGTGGGCCTGGTCGGCGACCATGCCCACGTCCTTCATCACGCCCCAGTTTACGCTCAGGGCGGGCAGGCCCAGGCCCGCCCGGTAACCGGCCAGGCCGTCGAGGAAGGCGTTGGCGGCTACGTAGCTGGCCTGTCCGCTCAGCCCCAGCAGGGCCGACGCCGACGAGAACAGCACGAAGCAATCCAGCGGCAGGTCGCGGGTCAGCAGGTGCAGGTTCCAGGCGCCCTTCAGCTTGGGCGCGGTCACGTACTGGTAGCTCCCGGCGGTCAGCTCCGCCAGCGACTTCGGTTCGATCAGGCCGGCGGCGTGCACCACCCCGCGCAGGGGCGGCATTTGGACCTCTATGCGTTCCAGGGCCGATTTGAGTTGGCCGTAGTCGCCCGCGTCGGCTTCGAATATGGCGAAGGTGGCGCCTTCGGCTTCCAGTTCGCGCAGGCGTTCCAGGGTGTCGGCCGAGGCCTTGCCGCTGCGGCTGAGCAGGGCAAAGTGCCGGGCGCCGCGTTCAAACATCCATTCCACGAACACGAAGCCCAAGCCCCGGAACCCGGTCACCAGGTACGTACCCGCGGGGGAGAAGCTTACCGGCCGGGCCTCGGTGCGGTTGGCGTAGGGCGCCAGGCGGGATACGTACTGGCGGTCGCCGCGCAGCACCAGTTCCCGTTCTGCCCCCTCGGCGGTGAGCAGTTCGCCCACCAGCGCCCCGATTTCCGGCGCGGCGGGGGAGACGCTCAGGTCAACGCATTTGCAGGCGTACTGGGGCCATTCGTTGGCAACCACCCGGGCGAAGCCCCACAGCGATGCCTGGGCCACTTGTACGTCCGTTTCGCCTTCTACCCGCTGCACGCCGTTGGTGGCAAGCACCAGGCGGGGCGTCCGGGCCGGTTTGTGTTCATGGAATGCTTGCAGGAGGTACAGCACGCTCAGCGTGCCGGCATCCTGGGCCGCAAACAGGTCTTCGGCGCTGCCTTCCGCTTGCGCGGCTCCCAGGCCGCCGCAGTGCAGGATGCCCGCCAGCGCGTGGGAAGCCAGTACGGATTGCACCAGCGAATGGTAGTGGGTGCGGTCGCCGTAGCGGATGGTGTAGTGCGGGGAGACCGTTTCGGCGTCGGCGGCGTGGCGTTCGAAGCTTTCGCCGGGCACCACCACCACCGGGGTCAGGCCCGCGGCCTGCATTTCGCGGGCTACGGCCTGCCAGCGTCCTTCGGCGTCGCCCAGTACCAGCCAGGCAGCGGGTTGTCCGGCGGCGGCCGGGCGGGCCGGTCCTTCGCGCCGGGTCCAGTTCACGCCGTACAGCCAGTTTCCTGACTGCGCCTGGCCGGCGTCGGGGCGGAGGATTTTGGCCTTCAGCCCGGTTACGTGCAGGATGGGTTGTTCGTCTTCCGTGAACAGGGTGAGGTCGGCGCCCACGGTGCAGGCGGGGCCTTCCTGCACGGGCGGCGCCAGGTGGGCAGCTACCCACAGGGGTTCGCCGGCTGTGATTGCCCGCACCCACTGTACCTTGCCCGCCGAGACCAGGTAGGTGGAATTGGCGGGCGAAGCGGGTACTTTGCCCACGACTTCGGCAAACAGCAGGTGGAACGCGGCGTCGAGCAGGGCCGGATGCAGTTTGTACTTGCCCGTTGCCAGCGTGCTCAGCAGGGTCGTATCCATTTTGGCCAGCACCTGCCGGCCCTTCCGCACGAGTTCGGAAATGCCCCGGAAACGGGTGCCGTACCGGAGGCCGAGGCCTTCCAGCTTTTCGTAGAAGACTGCCCCCGTCACCGGCTGCCGGCCGGCAAAGTCTTCGGGCGCGGCCCCGGCGGGCAGGCCCAGAACAAGGGCTTTGGCGGCGCGGGAAAGGACGGCCTCGGCCGTTTCTTCCCAACCCCCGGTGGCGCCGGCCGCCCGTGCGTAGAATTGCAGGTGGGCGTGGGTGCCGGCCAGTAGGGTGGCTTTGGTCTGCAACTGGAGCGGCGCCCCCGGACGCAGCAGGCTGGCCTTCTTGAATTGCAGGTCGCGGATCACGTGGGCGCCGGGGCCCCACAGGGTTTCGGCCGCCGCCAGGGCGATTTCGAAGTAACCGGCGCCGGGGAATACGGGCGTCCCGTTCACCTGGTGGTCGGCCAGGTAGGGGAACTGTTCGAGGCTGAGGGCCGATTGCCAGTACTGCACGTGGCCGGCGTCGGCGAGTTGAAAGCCCGTGCCCAGCATCGGGTGCGCACCCCGGCCGTTGCCGCCCGCGGCCCGTTCGGCGGACCGGTCTTCGAGCTCGTACCGTTCGCGCTGCATGGGGTAGGCGGGCAGGGCCACGCGGGGCACGGGACGGCCGTAGTAGGCTTCCCAGTTCACGCGGCACCCGCGCCGGTAGGCTTCGGCCAGGTTCCTGGCAATTTCTTCGGATTCGGCTTTTTCGCGGTACAGCGAAGGAATGACGGCCGCCTCGCCGCCAAACGCCTCCACGCACTCATTGATGGCCGCCGTCAGTACGGGGTGGGGGCTCATTTCGATGAATACGCCGAACTTGTCGTGCAGCAGCTTTTCGATGATGGCCGAGAACTGCACGGTTTCGCGGAGGTTGTCCACCCAGTAGCTTGCGTGCATGCCGGAGCCGTCGAGCACCTGGTTGCGCACCGTGGAGTAGACCGGTACGGACGCCTTTTGCGGCGCCACCGGGCCCAGCACGGTCCGCAGATCGTCCTTCAGCGGGTCCATCTGCTGGCTGTGGGAGGCCACGTCCACTTTTACCTGCCGACAGAACAGGCCCTGGCTTTCCAGCCCGGCCAGCACTTCGGTAATGGCGCCCTGGTCGCCGGCAATCACCGTGGATTTGGGGCTGTTGCTCACGGCCACCGACAGCTTGCCGGGGTAGCGGGCCACGATCTTTTCGGCCTGGGCCACGCTCAGTTCGGTAACGGCCATGGCGCCGCCCTTGCCGCTGAGGGTACGCATGAGGAGGCTGCGCATGCAAATGATGCGGGCCGCGTCGTCGAGGGAGAGGGCGCCGGCCGTGCAGGCCGCGGCTACCTCGCCCATGCTGTGGCCCACTACGGCGTGCGGCTCCACACCCCACGCCCGCCACAATGTAGCCAGGGCGATCTGGATGGCGCAGATGCAAGGCTGGATCACGTTGATCTCCTTGAAGCGGCTGGCCGGGGCGTCGGCGTGCAGTTCCTGTACCAGCGACCAGTCGGTGTAGGTGCGGAAGGCCGCGTCGCAGGCGTCGATGGCCGCGCGGAATACGGGTTCGGAGGCGTACAGGGCCCGGCCCATGCCAATCCACTGCGAACCCTGCCCGGGGAAGATGAACACAACCTTGGGCGCCTCTTTGCGGGTGGGCGTGAGGGGTTCTTCGCGTTGCAGGAACTCGCCCAACTGGCCCGCAAAATCAGCCGCGTCGGTGCCGTGCAGCACCAGCCGGTACTCGAAGTTCGACTTGAGGGCGGCGGTAGCGGCGCACACGTCGGCGAGTTGTTCCGCGCCGGTGGCGTGCCCGGTCAGATAGTCCTGGTATAACCCGGCGTAGGCTTTCAGGGCGCCTTCCGTGCGGGCCGACAGGGGCAGCAGGAAGGTGCTCCGTCCGGGGGCCGTTGCGGCTGCGTGCTCCTTTCGGGCCGGGCGGTATTCTTCCAGCACCACGTGGGCGTTGGTGCCGCCCCAGCCGAACGAGTTGACGCCGGCCTTCAGGGTTTCGCCGTTGACGGTGGGCCAGGGACCCGCCTGGGCCTGCACGCGCAGGTTCATGGCGTCGAAGGGAATGTTGGGGTTGGGCGTGCGGAAGTTGAGGCTGGCGGGCAGCATCCGGTGCTGCATCGCCAGCAGCACTTTGATCATCCCGGCGATGCCGGCGGCGGCTTCCAGGTGACCGATATTGGTTTTTACCGAACCCAGGGCAAGCCTGCGCGACGCGTCGCGGCCCACGCCCAATACGCCGCCGAGGGCCTTGGTTTCGGTGGGGTCGCCCAGGCGCGTGCCCGTGCCGTGCGCCTCCACGTAGTGCACCTCGTGCGGGTGGATGCCGGCCATCCGGTAGGTTTCGCGCAGCAGCTCTTCCTGGCCCTGCACGCTGGTAGCCGGCAGGCTGGCGTTGAAGCCGTTGTTGTTGATGGCGCTGCCGCGGATCACGGCCAGGATGTGGTCGCCGTCGCGTTCGGCATCCGAAAGCTTTTTAAGGAGCACCACCCCGGCGCCTTCGCCCCGCACGAAGCCGTCGCCGTCGGCGTCGAAGGTGCTGCAACGGCCCTTGGCGGAAAGCCCGCCGAACTTGGTGAGCAGGATGTACTGGTCGGGGTCGAGGATGTGGTTGACGGCGCCGGCCACGGCCCACTCGGAACTGCCTTCCCAGAGGCTCTGGCAGGCCAGGTGCACGGCTACCAGCGACGAAGAACAGCCCGTATCCATCACCAGGCTGGGGCCCCGCAGGCCGAACGTGTAGGAAATGCGGTTGGCAATGATGTTGGACGACTGGCCCACCGCCGAATGCGAGGTGACGGTTGCGTTCTTGTGTTTTCTCAGGTGCTCGAAGTCGCTCCAGATGTTGCCCACGTACACGCCGGCCTTGGTGCCGGTGAGCTTTTCGACGGGAACGCCGGCGTTTTCAATGGCCTCCCACACCAACTCTAGCATGAGCTTCTGCGAAGGGTTGATCTGGGTGGCCTCGGCCGGGGAGATGTTGAAAAAGAAGGGATCAAAGTCGTGAATCCGCTCCAGCATGGCGGCGTGCCGCTGGTTGGTTTTGCCCGGGGCGGCCGGGTCGGCGTCGTAGTAATCTTCCACCTGCCAGCGGTCCTGCGGGATCGGGGCAATGGCGTCTTCCCCGTTCAGCAGCATTTTCCAGAAGGCTTCGGCATTTTCGGCCTTCGGAAAGCGGCATGACATGCCAATAATGGCAATTGGTTCCATTCTCATAAAGTTGCTCGTATTTTAGGGTATTGATAGGATAGCACGCTGCTTCGGCCCGGTTCACGGGGTCCCGCGGCCCCGGCAAAAGTTCCTTACGGACTTCGGCTGGAGTTGCCAGGACCTGAGCGTGGGCCGGGTATTCGGTAAAAAAAAGTAAAAACAAATGGACGTTAGGGGGGCAGGCGCCAAGGGGTTGGCCTGCTTCTGTCTTTGTATGGTTTGGGAAAGTCAGATAGTGAATCCCCTAAATTTTGTTAGCAGCAAACTACGAAGAAGGGTAACAGCGCCAAGTGGAATCAAAATGCTTATCTCACATGCTGCCCACGCCGCGGGGCGGGCCAAAAGGGGTGTTCTACGCCGTAAATAGGGTGCCACAATACCCGGAACGGCTCGTTGTCCCCCCCTGTGGCAGTAATTTGGGAATATATTCTTCAGGCGTAAAGCAATTGGCATGGATAATTGCTTTTTTTATTACTTGTTCTTGACTCACATTACTGCGAATTTTCCAATTCACTTCTTTGTAAACAGCCAAAAAACTGATCGAATCTTGTACTTTTCTTATGGGTATTGTCACAATATCAGTGGCGAGCTTACCCGGTTATTAAATCCGCTGATTAAGCATCGGGGCGTAGCCCCACGGTGGCTTTAACGGCCCCGGGCAAAAGTTCTCATCCGTAAAATGTAAATAAAATCTTCATTATCAGGATTTTACGTGATCGTGGTGCCCGGTTTGCCCGCCGTTCCGCCGGGCGGCACGCATCCCCGCGCCGCCCGGCAACGGGCGGGACAAAAAAAAGCCGCCGGGAAACTAAGTTCCGGCGGCGGGACCTGAATCGGGAGCGGTACCGGGGCGAATCGGGGAGGGAGCGGCCGTGACGAAACAACCTGCGGGGCTACGCTTGGAAAGAAGCAATGCGCGGGCTGCGGCCGGCTCAGGACCCTCCGGTTAACCCTTCAGCAGTTCATTTTCCGCCCTCAGCCAGTTGTCGTGCACCGTGACGGGATTCTCGTGGGAGAGGTCGTAGGCGCGGCGCGCAATTTCGTCGTGGCTGGCCAGGTTTTGCACCAGGAAAGTCGGGTATTTGTCGGTCTTCTTGGCCTTGCCGTACGTGCCGAGTACCGTCACAAATTGCCCGTCGTAGCCGGGAAGCCGGTCGGCCAGTTGCTTTTTGCCTGTGTCGAGCACCAGTTGGAGTTGTCCCTCGGACACGCTTCCCTTGGCAAGAAAGAAAGTACCGCCGGAAGCCGCTACTTCACCGAAAATCATCACGGCGGGTTCGCTGGCGCCGGCGGACGGGGCCGCCTTGGCTTTGGGCTTGGCGGGAGCCGCACCGTCGGCGGCGCTTTCGTCGGCCGGCTTCTGGGCCTTGGGTGCGGCGGCTTTCCTGGCAGGCGTCTTCGGCGCATCAGCAGCAACCGGGGCAGCAGCAACCGGGGCAGCAACCGGCTCGGCGGGGGGAGCGGCTTTTTCGGCCGCCGGCTTTTTCGACGCGCCGGCCTTCCCGTTGGCCGCCGTGGTTTTCGGCGCCGCGGTGCTTTCAGGGTCTGAAGTTTGTTTTTTTGTTGCCATTCCGAATGATGTTTAGGGGTATCGAGTTAAAACCAGTTATTTTTCAGCATTTTAACTAAACTAAGGCAATTGGGTTCAAAAAAAATACAAATATTGAAAAATTCAAATAATAAGCACGCCCAAAATACAAATAAAGGTGTTCGGGCCGGATTTTTTTGGTAAACGCCCGGTTCATTCGCTGCGGTCGGAGTAAAGAAGTGAGAAGCGAGGAGCAAGGAGTGAGAAGGGGGATCGGGAAGGGAGCTTGGCGGGGCTTCGGTACGAAGTGGTGAGAGAACGCGAGAAGGAAAAAAGAAGGAGGAAATGGGAAACGTTCTTCTGCTTCCGGTCCGAGGGGTCAAATGGCAAAAAGGCCGGCAGTAACGCCAGCCTCTTCGTTCTCTCATTTCCCCGCCAACTCGTACCGGAGCCACGCCAAACTCCCTTCCCGATCCCCCTTCTCACTCCTCGCTTCTCACTTCTTTACTCCGACCGCAGCGAATGAACCGGGTTCGCCAGGGCGGCTTTGAGGGTTTGGTAGCTGACGGTGAGCAGGGCCACTCCCAGCACCAGCCCGAAGGGCAACGCGTACAACCACCATTCGGGCTCAATGCGGAAGGCGTAGGTTTGCAGCCAGCGGTCGGTGGCGTACCACGACAAGGGTACGGCAACCACGAAAGCCAGCACCACCAGCAGGGCAAATTCCTGGTAGAGCAGTTGCAGAATCTGCCGCACCGACGCCCCCAGCACTTTGCGCACGCCGATCTCCTTGGTGCGCTGCATGGTGGTAAACGAAGCCAGGCCGAACAAGCCCAGGCAAGCCACCAGGATGGCCAGGCTGGTGAACAGCCCGAACACCTGCCCGAACCGCCGGTCGGCCTGGTACTGGGCGTCGAAATGGTCGTCGAGGAAGAAGTACTCGAACGGGTTGCCGGGGAAGAATTGATTCCAGCCTTTCTGCAAGCCGGCAAGGGTGGCCGGGAGTTGACCGGTTTCGACTTTCACCGAAAAATAGTCCGATGCATCCGGGATCACGCGGAAGATGAGCGGCTCGTAGGCTTCCCGCAGCGACTGCTGGTGGTGGTTGTCGGCCACGCCAACGATGGTGTACTGCTTGTCCCCGTACTCAATCTCCTTGCCGACCGCCGCTTCGGGTTTGTCGAAGCCCAGTTGCTGCGCGGCCATTTTGTTGAAGATAACCGACTGGGGATCGGTGCCGTAGGCTTTCGAAAACTTGCGGCCGGCCAGCAATCGGATGCCGTACGCGTCGAGGAAGTCGTAGTCCATGCCGATCACCCGGTACTGTTTGCCCTGCGCCTCGTCGGTGCCCTTCAGGTGGATGCCACCCGCATTCCAGCCGATGGCCTGGCCGGGAATGGACGTGGACACGGCGATCCGGCGCACCCCCGGCAGCCGGCGCACTTCGTCCTTGAAGGCGTCCAACTGGGTGAGGAACGTGGAATCGCGGACGATGAGCGAATTGATCACCAGCGTCTGGTCAATCTGGACGCCCAGGTTCTGGCTGCGCATGTACTGGATCTGGCGGAACACGGTGAAGGTGCCCACCAGCAGGAACAGGGAGGCCGCAAACTGGAACACCACCAGCGACTGCCGCAGCACCACGCCCCGCCGCGAAGTGCTCAGCTTGCCCTTGAGCACCGTCACCGGCATGAACGAAGAGAGCACAAACGCCGGGTACAGGCCCGAAAGCAGGGTGCCCGTCGCGTACAGGGCGGCCAGGGCGCCCCAGAAGGCGGCGCTGCCGAGCAGCGAAAAGCCCATCTCCTGCCCCGACAACCGGTTGAAGAAGGGCAGGGCCGCCAGCACCAGCACCAGGGCCAGGCTCACGGCCAGGGCGTTGAGCAGGGCCGACTCGAAGAGGAACTGCTTGACGAGCTGCTCCCGGCTGGACCCTGCTACTTTGCGGATGCCTACTTCCTTGGCCCGGTTGACCGCCCGGGCCGTAGCCAGGTTCACGTAGTTGACCCAGGCAATGACCACGATGAAAAAGGCAATCGCCAGCAGCAGGTACACGGCGTTGCCGTCGCCGTTGGCTTCGGCCTCCATCATGTAGTGCGAGTAGAGGTGAATGTCGCGCAGGGGCTGCAACAGGTAGATAGCGGCCGAGTTGTACTTTTTGTGGTCCTCGCCGGCCAGTTGGTTCACCACCTTCGGAAACTTCGCTTCAAGGGCTTTGGGGTCGGTGCCGGGCCGGAGCAGCAGGTAGGTGAGGCAGCCGTCCCACTGCCAGGCTTTGTCGGGGTTGTCGTCGGGGCCGAGCATCGCCTCGAACGTGGCAAAGGAGATGAGCACGTCGAACTTAAGGTGGGTGTTGGGGGGCAAGGCCGCGAACACGCCGGTGACCCGGTAGTCCAACTTGTCGTTGAAGCGCAACGTCTGGCCCACGGGGTCTTTGCCGGCGAAATACCGGTCGGCGATGGCCTCCGAAATGACCACCGAGTTGGGTTCGGCCAGGGCTGTACGCGGGTCGCCCGACCGCAGCGGGTACGAGAATACGTTGAAAAATTCGGAGCCGGCGTGGAAGGTCTTTTCTACTTTGTACTTTTCAGCGCCGCGGGTAATGACCATGGGCTCATTTGACCTCACCTTCACGTACGCTTCGATTTCCCCGAAAGCGTCCTTGAAAGAATTGCCGGGGGCGTACGCCCCCGCGGCCCACTGCGTGCTCAGTTTGCCGTCGTTGTAGCGGTCCTGCCGCACGCGGTACACCCGGTCGGCCTTGGCGTGGAAGTTGTCGTAGCTCAGCTCAAAGCGAACGTACTGGAGGATGAGCAGGCAGGCGGCAATGCCAATGGCCAGGCCGAAGATGTTGATGGCCGAGAAGCCCTTGTGGCGCCGCAGGTTGCGCCAGGCGATGAGGAGATAGTTGCGCAGCATAGCGTGGAGTGAGGAGGAGGGTGGGGTAAGTGGAATGCGTGAAAGATGCCGCAACGGCAGCAAGGTTGCAGGGGTTTATGGGTAGATTGGGTAAAATGATCCGTTGTGGAAACAAAAGCTGTCAGAATCACGGAAGTCGAAACGCCGCTTGAAGAGACCTGGTCGCTCAACCACTCCCGCCTCACGTACCGCATTTGCGTGCTGCTTGCGGCATACGAAGCGCAGTACGACATCCTGCCCGAACTGGAACTGGAACTGTCCTCCGGCCGGGCCAAACCCGACGTATCCGTGTATCGCAACCTGACCTTCGACTGGGAAGAAGACGTGGTTCGCTACACCATTCCTCCCCTGACGGCCATTGAAATTCTCTCCCCCACGCAGGCTTTCGACGAACTGGTTACCAAAATCCGTAAAGTCTATTTTCCCGGCGGCGTGCAGTCAGCCTGGCTGGTGGTACCCACCATCAAAGCGATTCACCTCTTCGTGCCCGACCAGCCCGTGCAAATCTATACGCAGGGCGCCTTCGCCGACCCGGCCACGGGCATTCAACTACACCTGGCCGACGTTTTTCGCTGAGTCGTTTTCACTGCATAGGTTAATTGGATGCATTTGTTGTGAACAAGTCGCTCCTTCAATAAAAAGAAAGTTATCCTCAACCAAAAAACCTCCCGGGGAAACCGCAGTTTTTCCGGAAGGGTACTGGACGTTTGAAATTATTTTTGCGCCACGATGGGGTTACCGGTCAGTCCAGTTTCCCGACGGAGGTTTCGCCGAACACGAGGCGTTTGGAAAGCTGGCCGCCGCCGGTAAAAAGCACGTCCGACTCCCCGAAGGTGGTAACGCGCATCTCCTCGGAAGCATTGAGCCGCAAGTGGCTGTCGCCGAAAGTACTCGTGGAGGTGATGCTGCCGGCCACGTTGCGGGTGTCCACGGTATTTTCCCCGAACGACCGGTACCGCTGCCGCGCCGCGCTGCCCAACGCAATGCGGAGGCTGTTTTCGCCGAACATGGCGGCCTTGAACCGGCGGGCCGTCACGCTTTCCAGTTCGGCGTCGATCTCCCCGAAGAGCCGCACGGTGCACCGGTTGCCTGCCAGCGGGCCCTTGCAGGTAACGTTTTCTTCGCCCCGCTTCTCAATGCTCCGCAGTTGCTTATAGGTCACGTAGGCCGTCACGTGCACGCTGCGGTCGTACGCCGGGCGGCGGTGCTCACGGCCGTCGCGCCAGTACTTTTGTTCCCGGACGGCGTAGCGGGCATCTTCGAGGTAGATGCGGAGCGTTTTGCCGTGCACTTCGTAATTGATCTTTTCGGGAGCCACGCCGCTGTATTCGAGCCGCACGCGTTCCTGGTCCCCCGGCTCCAGCACGAGGGTAATCAGCGGGCTTACGGTCACCCGGTCGAACCGGGGCAGGTCTTTGGCGAGGGTTTGGGCGTGGAGGGGCGAAGTGAGGGCCGCAATTCCCAGGGCGGCACCGGCAAGTAACGCGGGCAGTTTCATGGCGTGGTGGTTGGTAGAACAGATATGAGACAGATGCATTTGCCCCACACCGAGTTGCTTGTGACCGAACAAATTCTGCAAATATTTTGTCTCCTCCTCAGGTTCCACGCAAAGGCGCAAAGGAGGAGCGCAAAGACCGCAAAGCAGATACCCTGCGCCTTCTTCCCTTTTCTCACTGATTTATACCGCAGCTGCGCCCAAGCTTCCTTCCCGATCCTCCTCCGGTCTCCCTTCCTCCCGTCTCCGGCCTCCTCTATTCCGACCGCAGTGACTTCACCGGGTCGGCGCCGGCGGCTTTGGCGGCCTGCAAGCTGACAGTGAGCAGGGCCACCAGCAGCGCCCCGGCGCCGGCCCCCACGAAGGGCACCGGTTGCAGGGGCACGCGGTAGGCGAAGTTCGCCAGCCAGCCGTTCATCAGCCAGGCGGCCAGGGGCAGGGCCACCACCAGCGCAAGGGCAACCGGCCGCAGGAAGTCTCTCGACAGCAGGGCCACGATGCCCGTTGACGAGGCGCCCAGCACCTTGCGGATGCCGATTTCCTTGGTGCGCTGTTCGGCGGTGAACGCCGCCAGGCCGAGCAGCCCCAGGCAGGAGATCAGGATGGCCAGGGCCGCAAACAGGCCGAGCACCTGCCCCGTCCGGATTTCGTTCCGGTAGGTCCGCTCAAAGGTCTGGTCCATGAACCCGTACACGAAGGGCTTGCCGGGAAACAGGCCCTTCCACCGGGCTTCGATGGCGGCTACCGCCGAAGGCACCGCTCCCGGGGCAATCTTCACGGCCAGTTGCGAGGCCCAGCCCGGGTCGAGGGTAATCATGAGCGGGGCAATGCGGCTTTTGAGGTCGGCCTGGTGGTAGTCTTCGATCACGCCTACTACTTCGCCGCGCCGGGGCACGGCCTGGTAGCGGCCGTCGGGCGAGTACTGCCAGGTGTAGTAGCCCAGGGTTTTGCCCGCAATGGTTTTCCAGCGCAGAAAATCCAGGGCCGCCCGGTTGATGAGAAAGGCCTGCGCGTCGGAAGGCCGGTCCGGATCGAGGTTGCGGCCGGCCACCAGCCGGATGCCGAACGTGCGCAGAAAGTGGGCGTCGGCGTAGAGGTGCTGCATGCCCCCGGCGGGTTCACCGGGCGGCACCAGTTCTTCGAGCAGTTTTTCCTGTCCCACGGCGCCGGCCCCGGGCAGGCTGCCCGACAGCGTGGCGGCTTGTACGGAAGCCATGCCGGCCACGGCCTGCCGGAAGCGTTCTTTCTGCGCGGCCGGCACGTCGCCCCCGAACGAGAGGGTAAGCACCTGTTCGTGCCGGTAGCCCAGGTCTTTGTGCTGAATGTAGTCGAGTTGGTTGAGCACCACCAGCGTAGCCACGATCATGGTCACCGACACGCTGAACTGCACCACCACCAGCACCTGCCGGAACGAAGCGTTGCCCGCTCCGCGCGGCAGCAGGTTTTTGAGCACGGCCACCGGCCGGAACGCCGACAGCACCAGCGCCGGGTAGCCGCCCGTTAGCAACGTAAGCCCCAGCAACCCGCCCGCTACGGCGGCGGCTACCCCGGGCGAAACGAGGCCGTCGAGGGAAAGCTGCACGCCGGCCAGGCGGTTGAAGGCGGGCAGCGACAGGTGGGCCAGCCCGACGGCCAGCGCAAACGCCAGGGTCGTAAACACCGCCGACTCACCCAGGAACTGCCCCACGAGTTGCGCCCGGCTGGCGCCCAGGCTTTTGCGGACGCCCACCTCCTTGGCCCGCGTGGCGGCCCGGGCCGAAGCCAGGTTGATGTAGTTGAAACACGCCAGCACCAGGATGAAGGCGGCCACCGCCGAGAACAGGTAGACGTACTGCACGGCATGCTGCGCCTTCACCCGGCCGTCAAGCTGGTAACGCAGGTAGATGTCGCGGAGCGGAATGAGGTTGAGCTTCCAGACGCCGGCGTTGGGGTCGCCGGTGCGTTTGGCGAAGCCGGGCAGTTGGGCCTGCACGTCGGCGGGGCGGGTGCCCGGGGAGAGCAGCAGGTAGGTCAGCGACGAGCCGCCCCAGTAGGTGGTCACGTCGGCCGACTTGCCCAGCAGTGGTTCGGCGCTGCGGAAGTTGCAGAGAAAATCGGCCGTCACGTGCCCGTTGTCGGGCCAGTCGCGCATGACGCCGGTCACGTACAGGGGTTGCCCTTCGCCGAATTGCAGCACTTTGCCGACCGGGTTCTCACTGCCGAAGTACTTGCGGGCCATCTTTTCGGAAAGCACCAGCCCGTACGGCAGGGAGAGGGCGTGGGCCGGGTTGCCCGCCACCAGCGGCACGGTGAGCACGTTGAACACGGAGCTGTCGGCAAAGTAGAACCGGGGTTCGTAGTACGACACCGGGCCCAGCGTGAGCAGGGCCGTTACGGGGGCCAGCCGGGCGGCGTCTTCCACCCCCGACAAACCCGCCTTGAGGGCCGGCGCAAACGCCGCGCCGCTGGCAGAGCCGCCCTCGAACTGCTGGAGCAGCACGACGCGGCCGGCTTTTTCGTGGTGGGCGTCGTAGCGGAACTCGTTGCGCACGTACAGGGTAATCAGCAGGCAGACCGTGAGCCCGAGGGAAAGGCCGCCCACGTTGAGCAACGCGTAAAACCGGCGCTTCCGCACGTTCCGGAGCAGGGTGAAGAGGTAGTTTTGCAGCATGAAGTTAAGATTTAAAGGGAGACCGGAGGAAGGGAAACCGGAGGCAGGACCGGGAAGGGACCCGGGCACGGCTCCGGTACCAAAACTTAACACAACAACCTGACAGCGGCGCCTTTGTTAAACTTTTTACCAAGAATCGGCTGCCACGCATTGCGTTCTGCCAAACGAATACGCAAGATTTCTCTGCAGTCCCTTTTTCCTGCCTCCCGTCTTGTTTACAATCCGTACCGGTGCCTTGCGGTAGCCTCCTTCCCGATCCTCCTCCGGTCTCCGTTCATTCTGAACGCAGTGAGTCCACCGGGTTGGCGCGGGCGGCTTTGAGGGCCTGGAGGCTGACGGTGAACAGGGCGACGGCCACGGCAATGCCCCCGGCCAGCAGGAGTATCCACGCGCCGATCTCGATGGCGTAGGGAAAGTTTTGCAGCCACTGGTCCATGGCGTACCAGGCCACCGGCAGGGCAATCACAATGGCGATCCCGACCAGCTTGAGGAACTCGCCGGACAGCAGGCCGACCAGGTGCGGTACGCTGGCCCCCAGTACCTTGCGGATGCCGATCTCCTTGGTGCGCTGCGCCATCACCAGCACGGCCATTGCAAACAGGCCCAGGCACGAAATGGCAACGGCCAGCCCGGCGGCGGTGATGAATATCTTGGAAAGCCGTTCCTCCCCTTTGTACTGCCGGTCGTCGTTTTCGTTGAGGAAAGACGCGTTGAAAGCCGTGTTGGGGGCCACTTCCGCCCAGGCCCGTCTGATCGTTTCCATCGTGGCGGGCAGGTTGTCGGGGCTTACCTTTACCAGCAGGTAGTGCATCGGCCAGCCGGGTTGAATGGACAGGGTAAGCGGGCTGATGGTGCTGTGCAGCGACTGGAAATGGAAGTCCTTCACCACGCCGATCACTTCGAGGGGCGGCTCGCCGTCATTCACCGGGAGCCGGGCCCCCAACGGGTTCTTTTCGCCCAACTGCTTAGCCATCGACTCGTTGATGACTACCCCCGTCACCGAATCGGTGGGGAAGCGGCGGGAAAAATCGCGGCCGGCCACCAGCGGAATGTCCATCGTGGCCAGAAAGTCATAATCCACCCGGATCCAGTGGGTACGCACTTCGTGGCCCTGGTAGTCGAAGCCCATGATGGAGGTCACCTGCGAGTTGTCGAGGCCCATGCCGAAGTTGCGGTACGAGCCGGTCACGTGGAGAATGCGGGACTGCTGGGCGAGTTTGT
Organism: uncultured Sphingobacteriales bacterium; assembly: GCA_963844325.1. Taxonomy (GTDB): domain Bacteria; phylum Bacteroidota; class Bacteroidia; order Cytophagales; family 172606-1; genus CADCTQ01. The sequence goes on along the minus strand of CAWJNV010000002.1, from coordinate 7,011,766 downwards.
CGCGCATCCGTTGCAAAGCGTAGTTGCCGCTCAGTTCGTTGCCCACCGGAATGCTGACGACCTGTTCTTCGTTGTAGCCCAGCGGTTTGCTGCGCAGGTAGCCGATCTGCTGCCAGGCAATGAGGGTGCAGCCGATCAGCAGGGTGGCAATGGCAAACTGGACCGTTACCAGCACGTTGCGCAGGCCGTTGCGGCGGTCGAGGCTTACCCTGCCCTTGAGCACCTCCACCGTCTGGAACCGCGCCATCAGCCAGGCCGGGTAGCCGCCCGCCAGCAGCGTTACCACCCCGAAGCCGGCCAGCAGGGCCGCCGCCACCCAGGGGCTCCGGAGCAGGTCGAGCGACAGGGAAAAGCCGAAAGCCGCCTTGTATTCGGGCAGGGCCAGGTAGCCCACCCAGCCGCCCAGGAGCAGGGCCAGCAGGCAGATGAGGCCGGCTTCGCCCCAGAACTGGCCCATGATCTGGTACCGGGCGGCGCCCAGCACCTTGCGCATGCCTACTTCGCGGGCCCGGGTCATGGACCGGGCCACCGACAGGTTTACGAAATTGATGCCCGCAATCAGCACCACGAACCCGCTGATGACCAGCAGCATGAGGGGAAACGTGCGGTTGACGGGGCCCGCATTGTCGCCGCCCACTTCGGTGTTGAAGTGCAGGTCGCGGAGGGAGAGCAGCCGGATGCTCATCAGTTCGCCCCGTTCGTCGGGGTGGGCCCCGTCGCGTTTCAGGTTCTCGATGGTTGCGGCGAAGTATTTTTTGGTAAAAGACTGGAGCTTTTTCTCCAGCGCCGCCGCGTCGGCCCGCGGGGCCAGTTGCACGTAGGTAACGTGGAACGAATTGTCCCACCGGTCCCTGGAATGCGCGTAGTCGGGGTGGTGTTCGAAGCGGGTCACCACGGAGTACTGGAGGCTGGAATGGTCGGGAAAGTCGGCGGCCACGCCGGTTACCGTAAAGGTTTGCCAGGCTTCGCCAAACTTCAGATCCACCTGCTTGCCCAGCGGGTTCTCGTCGCCGAAGTATTTTTTGACGATGTACTCGTTGAGCACCACGCCGTTGGGGCCGGCCAGTGCCGTGGCCGGGTTGCCGCTCCGCAGCGGGAAGGTGAACATGCGGAAAAAGTCCGGGTCGGCGAACTTGATGTTTTCCTGCAACTCTTTGCCCTTGTACCGCACCTGGCACCGGCCCCCCGTGTGCCTGACCACGTACGCAATCTCCCCGAACTCCTTTTGCAGCGCCGGCTTGAGCGGGGCCGGCATCATCACCGTTTTTTCCACGCCCCGGGCGGTGTTCGACTGAAAATACACCCGGAAAATGCGGTCCCGGTTCGCGTGGAAGTTGTCGAACGAAAACTCGTGGGCGGCCGTCAGAAACAGCAGGAAGGCGCTGGCGAAAGCAACCGACAGACCTGCAATGTTGATGAAGGCGTACACCTTGTTCTTGGCCAGGTTCCGCAGGGCGATTTTGAAATAGTTGCGCAGCATATCAGGATTCTCAGGATTGGAGGATTAGCAGGATGGAGCGGGATGGATTAGGATTTACGGGATTACAGGATGAACAGGATGGATTGGGATTTTGAGGATTAACAGAATTACGACTACGAAAATCCTGCTAATCCTCCAATCCCGTAAATCCCGCTCCATCCTGCTAATCCCCTGATCCCGTAAATCCTGCTCCTTATTCCGACCGCAGCGACTTGACCGGGTTGGCCAGGGCCGCCTTGAGGGACTGGTAGATGACCGTGACCCAGCAGATGAACAGGGTCAGCAGGCAGGCCGCCACGAAGATGGACCAGTGGAGCGTCGTCTTGTACTCAAAGCTTTCGAGCCATTTGCGCATCGAGAAGTACGCAATCGGGATGGCAATCGGGAAGGAAATGAGTACCAGCTTGGTGAAATCCTTCGAGAGCAGCAGCACCACGCTGCCCACCGACGCCCCGAGCACCTTGCGGACGCCGATCTCCTTGACCCGCTGCTCGGTGGTGAACGTAGCCAGGCCGAACAGGCCCAGGCAGGCAATCACGATGGTAAGCAGGGCAAACGCCGTGAAGATGCGGCCCCGCACCTTGTCGGCCTCGTACGCCGACTCGAAATCCTGGTCGAGGAACGTGTATTCAAACAGCCGGTCGGGGTAGATCTGGCGCCACTTCTGCCCGATGAAGGCGAGGGTCTTGTCCACGTTCTGGGGCGACACCTTCACGTGGATCACCGGGTTGGCCTGGCGGCACACCATAATGAGGGCTTCGATGGGGTTGTAGAGCGACTGCTGGTGGAAATCCCTGACTACGCCAATCACCTGCCCCATAGGCGGGACCGGCTGCCCGGGGGGAACCTGCTGGCCGCCGAGCCGCATCCGCTTGCCCAGGGGTTGCTTCCAGTTCATCCGCTTCACGGTGGTCTCGTTCACGATCACGCTGAGGGCGGTGTCGGCCGGAATCTTGTCGGAAAAGTCGCGGCCCTGCACGATTTTCATGCCCATCGTTTTGATGTAGTCGTAGTCCACGAAGGCCGGTTTAAAGCCCAGTTCCTTGATTCCCTCGTTGGATTCAACCGTGCAGATGATCCGGCCGCCCATCTGGCTGGCCGGCGCGTTGGCCGTGGCCACGTGGCGTATCTGCGGGTTGGCCAGCAGGAGGTTCTTCAGCGCGTTGTAGCGGTCCCGCGGCTGCCCCTGCGGGGAGTTGATGGTGAGCACCTGTTCCTTGTCGTAGCCCAGGTCCTTGTTGCGCATGTAGTTGAGCTGGTCGTACACGATCCAGGTGCAGATGAGCATCACCAGTGAAATGGCAAACTGCGACACCACGAGGGCCTTGCGAAAGAGGGCATTGCCGCCCTTGCCGGTGAAAGCGCCCTTGAGCACGGCCGCCGGCTGGAAGCTCGACAGGTAAAAGGCCGGGTAGCTGCCGCTCACGAAGCCCGTGAACACCACGATGCCCAGGGCCAGCAGCAGGAACCGGGGTTGCAGCAATTCGGTGAACCGGATCTCTTTGCCCGCCACGTCGTTGAAGAACGGCAGCAGCAGGGCCGCCAGCACGAAGCTGGTCAACAGGGCAAACACGGTCATCAGCACCGACTCGGTGAGGAACTGCCCCATCAGCATGCCGCGCAGAGAGCCCATCACTTTGCGCAGGCCCACCTCCTTGGCCCGCCGGGCCGACCGGGCCGTAGCCAGGTTCATGTAGTTGATACTGGCGATCAGGAGCATGAACACGGCAATGGCCATGAACGTGTACACGTACCCGATGTCGCCGTTGGATTCAAATTCCAGCTTCGAATGCAGGTGAATGCTGGTGAGGGGCTGCAACTTGTGGTCGATCTTGATGTTCATGCGGCCGAAGATCGGCTTGAGGTATTTTTCGTACACCTGCGGAAACTTGCTTTCGAGTTTTTGGGGGTCGTAATTTTTGGGCAGCACCAGGTAGGTGTACACGCCGAAGTTTCCCCAGTTAGCGTCCTGCTGCCGTTCTCCCCGCCCTTTGGAGAGCAGGGCGTTGAAGCGCAGGTGCGAGTTCTGGGGCACGTCTTCGATCACGGCTGTCACCTGGTAGGTGGTGTCGTACACTTGCAGGGGCTGGTTGAGGGCGCTGCGCTTGCTGAAGAACTTTTCGGCCACCGAGCGGGTGAGCACCACGCTGCCGGGCCGGGCCAGCGCCGTGCGGGGGTCGCCTTCCACGAACTGGTGCGTAAACACTTCGAACATGGTAGAGTCGGCGGCGTACACGTCTTCCTCGTAAAACCGCTTTTCGCCCTGCCGGAACGCCACGCGGCCGTTGGCATAAAGCCGCGTGAAGTTTTGCACCACCGGGTAATCCGCCTTGAGGGCCGCACCCAGAGGCGCGGGGCCGAACGGCCAGCGGTTGAGCTTGTCGGGCTCCTGGGCGAAGGAAGTGACGCGGTAGATCTGGTCGGCCTTTTTGTGGTACTTGTCGTAGCTCAGCTCGTCGGTGATGTAGAGCAGCAGCAGCAGGCTGCACGTGATGCCAATGGTGAGACCCAGCAGGTTGAGGGCGCTGTAAAACTTGTCCTTTCGCAGGTTACGCAGGGCGATGGTAATAAAATTCTTGATCATGAGATGGGGGTTGTTATTGCAGATTCAGTTCGAGGTCGCCCAGGCCGCCGCTCACGGTAAGGTCCAGGGAATGGGTTGTTTTGCCGTAGGCGTCGTTCACGTAGTAGTCGCCTTGCTTTTTGAAGCCGGCGCTGTTGAGGCTGCCCAGGCCGTTTACTTTTACCCGCACGCCGGTTTTGCGCGGCAGCACCAGGTTGAGGCCGCCGATGCCGCCGTTGATGGTCGCCCGGAGGTTGGCGGTGCGTTCCCCCGTGAGGTCGAGGGTGAGTTCGCCCACGCCGGCGTCTACTTCCAGGTCGGCCACCGAGGTGTTGGCCAGGTTTACTTTGAAGGACCCGGCGCCGGCTTTCATGGCGAGGCGCCGTACCTTGGCCCCGCGCAGGTCGATGGTACCTTCCCCGGCGCCCATGCGCAGGGTCAGGTCGGTGGGTACGCCCCGCGACAGCCGGATTTCCCAGTCGTTGCGGTCCTTGTCGCCCATGTTCACGTTGTCTTCCTCAGGCTGCTCAATGGTGAGGCGTCCCTGGCCGCCCTCCCGGCTGAAGGCTACGCGGGGCTTCCAGGCGTCGCGGGTGTAGATAAACCGCGATTCGGCGGCCGGTGCGTCCTGGGCCGTCAGCTTCAGCGTGCCGGCACTGATGCGGATGGTCGCCGCCAGCGACTTGAGCCCTTTCAGGTCGGCCGACTTGCTGGACGTCTTCTGCCCAAAGGCGTCGGGAGCCAGGGCAACGAGGAGGAGCAGGAAAGGGAGACCGGAAACCCGGGGAAGGGAGGCCGGAGGAACGGAAACGCACTTGGGCGGGGATACGCAGATGGGTAGTGAGTGGGGAGAAGGAATGGCTTGGGGCGTCATTCGTAATCTGCCAAGCAGCGTTCGTACGACCTGCATCATTTGTAAGTAGTAATCCATTGGTTGTAATTTTTCCCCGTGCGGGGGCTATCTTTGGTAAAACGTATAAGTTATGGAGCCGCCCCGGATAAATGCAAGCGAAGATGTACAAACGGAAGATATCATGTCTTACAACCACGCAAAGCTGACTTATCGGCTCACCAAAAGTTTTAGCCGGTACGATAGCCAGTATGACATTCTTCCCGAACTGGAGTTTGAACTGTCACACGGCCGGGCCAAACCCGACATTGCCATCTGTGAACCTACCCAGGTAGACTGGCTGCGTGACGTGATCCGGCCCACAACCCCGCCGTTGCTGGCAATTGAAATTCTGTCGCCCCGGCAGGCCTTGTCTGACCTTACGGATAAGGTTTTGGACGTTTATTTTCCATCGGGTACCCCAGTAGTCTGGATCGTAATTCCCCACTTCAGGCAAGTAACCGTCATGACGCCGCAAGAACAGAATACCCTCACGGCAGGCGTAGTGCGGGATGACCGTACGGGCATCGAACTGGAACTGGCTCATATCTTTGCGTAATGCGTTATTCGTTCCGCAACCACCCGGCCGGGGCCGCCGCCGTACTGGTGCGCGGGTAACGGGTGGTAAACCGTTCCGCCGGCCCATTTTAGCGTAGTTGCGTTACGCGCCGTTTTGGTTTTGGTTATCTTTGAAAAAAACGTCCTCAACGATGGAGACCCTTGTTGCTGCCAACGCTTACGAACTCGAACGCGGAAAACCGATGCCTACCCTTACCCACGGTGCCATTCAGGCAAATGTACTTTTCGAATTAAAGCTCAATTACGGCCCCTCCTACCGGATTGCCAGCGAAGTAGCCCTGGCAACCGTTCCCGACGGCACTACGCCCGACGTGGTGTTGTACCCGGCAAGGCCTCTCAACTTCACCAACGAACCGGCCCGGCAGACCGACGCCCCGCTGCTGACGGTCGAAATCCAGTCTCCCTCCCAGACCACCGAAGAAATGGTGGAAAAGACCCTCCGGTACTTTGCGTTCGGCGTGCGGTCCTGCTGGGTGATTTTCCCGGCCCTCAAAGGCGTTGCCGTGTACTCAGCCCCCGGCATGTTCCATTTCTTCCACGGCGACGAGGTACTCAAGGACCCGAACCTGGACATTGAGATTGATCTGAAGAAAATCTTCGCGTAACCCCGATCAGGATTCGCAGGATTAGAAGATTAACCGGATAGATCAGGATTACCAGGATTAGAAGATTAATGGGTTTAGGCGTGGCATTGTGCGGATAATCCCGGTAATTGTCTATATCAGGATTTTCAAGATTAAAGGATGTCCAGGATTCTGTCGTCGTAATCCTATTAATCCCTTGGTCCTATGAATCCTGGTCATCCTTTAATCTTGAAAATCCTGATCCAATCCTGTTCATCCTTTAATCCTGAAAATCCTGATCCTTACTCGCTCCGCAACGAATCTACCGGGTTGGCCAGGGCCGCCCGGATGCTCTGGTACCCTACCGTCAGCAGGGCGATGCCCAGGGAAAGCACGCCGGCCAGGGCGAAGACCAACCACCTGAGTTCGATCCGGTACGCAAAATCCTGCAACCACCACTGCACCCCGTACCAGGCAGCCGGTATGGCAAGGAGCAGGGCGATGCACACCAGCCCGACGAAGTCTTTGGAAAGCAGCGTGACGATGCTGGTCACCGAGGCGCCCAGCACCTTGCGGATGCCGATCTCTTTGGTGCGTTGCCCGGCGGTAAAAGCGGCCAGCCCGAACAAGCCCAGGCACGAAATGAGCACCGCCACGGCCGTCGCCAGGTTGATGACGCTGGCAACCGTGCGTTCCTGCTCGTAAAACTGGGCGATGGTCTGGTCGTAAAACCGGTACGAAAATTCATCCCCGGCGTAGAGGCCCCGCCACACCTGCTCCACCTGGTGCAGCGTGGCCGGCCAGTCGGCCGAATGGCGGGAGGCCAGCCGGATGCTGACTTCGCCCAGATTGGCTTTCTCCATCATCAGCGCCACGGCCGGGATCTTTTCGTGAAACGACAGGATGTGAAAATCCCGCACCACGCCGACAATGGGCGTCGCGTTGCCACCCGTCTCGGTCAGGGTTTGCCCGATGGCTTCCCGGGGATGTTGCAGGCCCATTGCTTTCAGGGCGGTTTCGTTGATGACGAACTCCCGCACCGCGTCGCTGGGGTGAAGGTTGCGGCCGGCCAGCAGCGGCAGCCGGTACAGCCCCACGTAGGCAGTGTCTACCCACTTTCGGTTCATCATGAACGACACCTTGCCCCGCTTGCCCGCGTACGTCCATTCGTTGTTGCTTTGGGAGTTGCTGGCAGGAGGGCTGCCCAGGCTCACCGCCGATACGCCCGGCAGTTGCGCCAGCCGGTTCCGGAAGATTTCCGGGTCGGTCAAGTCCCTGGGATTGTTCCCGTCCCGGGAAGGCAGCGTCAGGGTCACCACGGCCTCGCGGTCAAAGCCCATGTCGTGGTGCAACGCGTACCGGAGTTGCTGGCCGATGACGAGGGCGCCGATGATAAACACCTGGGCAATCAGGAACTGGAACACGATCAGGCTTTTGCGCAGCGTCATACCCGAGTTGGCGGCCAGGGGCAGCACCTGCCCGCGCAGCATGGAGGCCGGTTGCAGCCGCGCCGCGAGCCAGGCCGGGTACCAACCCGCCAGTACACTTACCACGCCCACCAGCACGAGCAGAAAAACCGCCACCTGCGGCCAGTGGATGTACGCCGTGCTGCCGGGCGGCAGCAGGTGCCCGTACGCGCCGGTAAACAAGTCGCTCAGCCCGAACGCCACGCCCAGGGCGGCCAGCGTCACCAGCAGGGTTTCGAGCAGAAACTGGCCCAGCAGGCTGCGGGGCCGGGCCCCGAGCACCTTGCGCAAGCCGATCTCCCGGCTCCGCTGGGGAATCTGGGCCGAAGCCAGGTTAAGGTAGTTGACGACGGCCAGCAGCAGGATGAACCCGACCAGCCCCATCAGCCCGTACAGCACCGTCCAGTTGGCGGAACGCTTCTTGTCCCCGTATTCGGTGCCGAAGTGAACCTCCGCCAGGGGTTGCAGCACGTGCCGGCGTCCCCGGGACGACTTGTTCCAAATCCGCTTGTAGACCGGGTCGCCTTTTTGAAAGGCAATGGCATTGAGTTGCTGCTGCACCCGTTCGGGATCGGCCCGGGGCGACAGGCGGACCAGGAGCTGCGTTTCGGCGTTCGTGCTGGCCCAGGCATCCTCACGGTCCTGGAGGCGCAACGTGCCCAATGATACAATTTCTTTGGGATCGAAACTGGTGGGCAGCGCGGGATCGGCTACCACCCCGGCAACGGTAACCGCCAGCGTATCGAAGTACAGCAACGAACGGCCTACCACCTGGGCGGGCGGCACCCCCGGGAAGTACTGCGCGGCGCGGCTTTCGGTGAGCACTACCCGGTCGGGCTGGTCGAGTGCCCGCGCCGCCTGGCCGGCCAGCCACCGGTACCGGAAGAAGTCGAAGTAGGCGCCCCCGGTCGCCACCACGTCGTTCACGTCCCGGAAGCGTTTGGGCGGGCCGCCGGCCTGCGGTACGTACACGTTCGACAGCCACTTCTCAAAATAGGGCAAGGCCCGTTCTACGCCGGGCAGTTGGGTGCCGGCCACGCCGATGAGGGGAGCCGGCACCCCCGCGCTGGCCCTTTCCTGGCCGTCGCCAGCGACCCGGGTCACGACGCGGTACGTCCGGTCGCGGTGCGGGTGCCGGCGGTCAAACGCCAGTTCGTAACTGGTCAGCCGGTACACCACCCAGCAGGCACTCAGCCCGATGGCCAGCCCCAGCACGTTGAGGAAAGTGTACAGCCGGTTGCGCCACAGGTTCCGGAGGGCAATGGTGAAGTAGTTGCGTAACATGCCGTTGGGGTTTTGGTACGATTGACAACTTTATAATATGCTACTCACTCCGCAGTGATTTGGCCGGGTTGGACAGGGCCGCCCGGATGCTTTGAAAGCTTACTGTCACCAGGGCAATGGTTACCGTAAACGCGCCGGCCAGGGCAAAGACCCATCCTTGGATGGCAATCCGGTACGGGTAGTTCCGGAGCCATTTTTCCAGGAAGTACCACGCCGGCGGCGAAGCGATGAGCAGCGAGAGGGCCACCAGCCCCAGGTATTCCCGCGACAGCAGGCCGACCACGTCCGGCAGACTGGCTCCCAGAATTTTGCGGATGCCGATTTCCTTGGTGCGGCGTTCGGCCGTGTAGGCGGCCAGCCCGAACAGACCCAGGCAGGAGATAAAGATGGCCAGCCCGGCAAAGGCGTTGGCCAGGTGACCGATGCGGACTTCGCCGGCGAATTTCTTGTTGTACTCGTCGTCCACGAACTGGTAGTCGAACGGGTAGGAAGGCGAATGTTTCGCGTAGATGCTTCCCGTTTTGGCCAGGGCCGTCGCCAGGTCCACCCCGGACCTGAGGCGGATGGTAACTTTCTCCTTCCAGTAGTGCCCGTTGAACACGGCGATGGGGTCGGCCTGATCGTAGGGTGAATCCATGACCAGGTCGCTGACCACGCCCACGATGTTCCAGTATTTGCCGGCAAACTTGATTTGCTGGTTTAGGGGGTTGGTCAGGCCCATGGCTTTTACGGCGGCTTCGTTGAGGAGCACTGCCGAAGAATCCGTGTTGAAGCGCCGCGAAAAGCCCCGGCCCCGGGTGATCTTCACGCCGAAGGTGGGCACGAAGTCGTAATCAGAGGCAAATGGCACGACCACGACCTTCTGGCCGGGACGTTTGCCCGTCCAGCCCAGGTCGTCGATCCGGTTCCAGATCTGGGTGATCGGGGAGGAGGTGTAGGCCGCCGCCGTTACCACCCCCGAGTTGAGCAAATCCTGCCGGAATACCTCGTAGTGCTTCCGCAGTTCGGCCGTCATGTCCAGCATCAGCAGGTTGTTGCGGTCGTACCCCACGGGGCGGCTCCGGGAATGTTGCAGTTGCTGGTTGATCACAATCACCCCGATGATGAGGATGATCGAGAAGGTAAACTGGAGGTTGACAAGGATTTTCCGGGGCAGGCCGGCTCTTTTGCCCGCCTGCAAGGTGCTTTTGAGCACCCGCACGGGCCGGAACGAGGAGAGGTAAAAGGCCGGGTACAAGCCCGCCAGCACGCCGGCAAACAGGGCGATGCCCAGGCCGATGAGCCAGTAACGTACGTTGCCCAGCGGAAAGGCCAGCGTTTTGGCAGTCAACTCATTGAACCACGGCAGCAGCAGCGAAACCAGCGCCGCCGCCAGCACCAGGGCCAGCAAGGCCAGCAGGTTGGATTCGCCCAGGAACTGGAAGATGAGGCTTTGCCGGGAAGAGCCGACCACTTTGCGGATGCCTACTTCTTTGGCCCGCTTCTCGGACCGGGCCGTAGCCAGGTTGGTGAAGTTGATGCAGGCAATGAGCAGAATGAACGCGGCGATCCACGAAAAAATGCGTACGTAGTCGATCGGGCCGCCTACGGCCCGGCCGTTCTCAAACTTGTCGTACAGGCGGAATTTGGCCAGGGGGTGCAGAAACAAACCTTCATTTTTCAACTCCGGGTTCCTGGCGGCGAGAAACCGCAGCAGTTTCGGGTTAACCCCGTCCGCCGTTGCGCGGGGGTGCAACTGCACGTAGGTTTGCGTCATGTTGTTGTCCCACCGGTTTTCCTCGTCCTTCAGCCAGGGATGGATGCTGAGCCGGAGGCTGTACGGCAGCAGGCAGTCGAATTTCAGCGAAGAGTTGCCCGGCGGGTCTTGTACGATGCCGGTCACGCGCAGGTCCACGGGGGAAGTCTTGTCGTCGTAGCGCACCGCCCGGCCCAGGGGGTCGGCGTCCCCGAACAGGATTTTCGCGGCCTTTTCGGTCAGCACTACCGAGTTGGGGTCTGTCAGGGCGTTTGCCGGCGATCCGGCCAACATCCGGAAGGAGAACATGGGCAGAAAATCCGGATCCACGAACTGGCTGCCCAGGTACACCCGCTTCTCGCCAACCTGCATGAGCGGGAAACTTTCCCAATCCACCCGGCTGGCGTACTCCACTTCGGGAAAATCCCTTTTAAGGGCTTTCGCCAGTGAGAACGGCGTTGGGGTGCCCGTACCGACGTTGCCCTCGTGGTGCCAGTTGTGTTCTACCACGTACAGCCGGTCGTAGTTTGCGTGAAAGGCATCGTAAGTAAGTTCGTCCCACACCCACAGCATGATCAGGAAACTGCACGCCAGCCCTACGGCCAGCCCGGCAACGTTGAGGAAGGTGTACCCTCTGCTCCGCCACAGGTTCCGCAGGGCGATTTTGAAGTGGTTTCTTAACATGCGGTTTCGGGTTTGCTTACGGGAAAAACACTGCACCATTCGCCGTTGCCGGCTGCACCAGGCCCGCGGGCAGCCCGGGCCGGACTTTACTCACTCCGCAGCGACGCTACCGGGTTGGCCCGGGCTGCCCGGATCGTTTGCAGCCCGATCAGCAGCAGGGTCAGTACGCCCAGGCCCGCGATGGACCCGACGAAGGGCAGTGGGGTGACCACAATCCGCGAAGCGTAATGGGCCAGCCAGCGCTGCATCACCACGTAGGCCAACGGACAAGCCGCCAGGCCCGCCACGGCAATCACCGGGACGAACTCGGCGAGGAACAACCTGACGATGCCGGGCTGCGAGGCGCCCAGTACCTTGCGGATGCCGATCTCCTTCACCCGCCGCTGCACACTCACCGACACGAGTCCCAGCACGCCGAGCAACACGATCACCAGGGCCAGCAACGTCGCGGCGTAGGACGCCCTTTCCAGCCGGATTTCCGTTTTGTAGAGCTGCTTGAGCACGTCGTCCATGAAGGCGTATTCGAAGGCACTGCCGGGCAGCAGTACGGCCCATTTCTGCCGGATCGCTTCCAGGCTGCCGTTTACTTTGCCCGGCTTTACTTTAAAGGACAGGTAGCGGTAAATGGCCGTCGTACGGACGTTGAAGAACACCATCGGCTGAATCTGTCCCTGCATGGAGCCGAAGTGAAAATCGCGGATCACCCCTTTGACGGTGAACCGGGTCGGGTCGCCCGGAATCCGTACCTGCTGCCCGATGGCCCCGGCCACCGTGGGGTACCCCAGGGCCCGGACGGCTTTTTCGTTCAGCACCACTTTGCCCGAATCGAGCCCCCGGCCGTCAAAAAAGGCGCCGGCCTGCAAGGGAATGCCGTAGGTGTCCAGGTAGTTTTCGTCGGAGATCATGGCCTGCATGGCAACGGCAGCCGTGGAATCGGTGCCCGCCCGGTACACCGACGGCTGTCCGCCGTTGTTGCCGTTGGGAATTTCGTGCGACAGGCTCACGTGGCTCACCTCGGGCAGGGCCGCAAATTCGTTGCGGACGGTTTCCATCTTGCGCACCCCCGCCGGCGACCAGTCCCGCGGTACCTGCGCCGAAACGACGTACGCCTTGTCGTACCCCAGCCGCTGGCTGAAAAAGTAGTTGACCTGTTGCGCCACGATGGCGGCGGCAATGAGCACCAGGTTGGCCAGGCCAAACTGGAACCCCACCAGCACCTTGCGCAGCAGCACCTTCTCCTTTACCGTTTTGAGCTTTCCTTTGAGCGAATCCACGGTGTTGAGCGAAGACAGCACGAATGCGGGGTACAAACCGGCCAACAGCCCTACTGCCCCTGCAATGGCCGCCGGCACAAACCCCAGGTAGGCGGGAAAATCGGACAGGGACGGAATTTCTTTGCCGATCAACTGCGAAAAATACGGCCTCAGCAACGGATACAGGGCAAAAGCCAGGCCCGTGGCAATGGACACGAGCAGCACCGATTCGGCCAGGAACTGGAAAATGAGTTGTTGCCGGATGCCGCCCATTACCTTGCGCACCCCAATCTCCTTGAGCCGGGTACCCGACCGGCTCACCGTCAGGTTGATGAAATTGACAACGGCCATCAGCAGTACGAATACCCCCACGAGGGTCAGCGCCGTGATCATTTGCTTCACCAGCCCGCCGTCTTTTTGCCGGTAATACGCCCGCAAAGGGACGGCGTGCACGGTCAAATTCTGCCGGATGCCCTCCGGGGCGTGCTGCCCGATCAGCTCCCGGATGGGTTTTTCGAGGTCGGCGGCGGTAACGCCTTCCCGCAGTTCGAGGTAGGAAGGCGATACGGTGTTGTTCCAGTCTTCGAAGGAGGTTCTGCCGAAGTAAGCGGAGGTGTTGGCGGGAATAAAAAAAGTGTTCTTGATGGTGGCCGTGATCTGCGTAACGGAGTTTTCCGGAATTTCCGGCAACACCCCGGTGATGGTAAATTCCCGTTTGCCGCCCGCAAAACTCTGGATGGTCAGCGTCTGTCCCACCACGTCCGTTCTGCCGAAGTACTTGATTGCTTCCGGGGCGGTGATCACCACCGAATACGGGTCCCGGAGGGCCGTCCGGGCGTCGCCGTGCAGCAGTCCGAAGCCGTACATGGGCAGCAACGTGCTGTCGCCCAATTGAATGGATACCCGAAAGTGCTTATCTCCCTTCGATACGCCGGACGTAAGCCCGTCCCAGCGGTAATAGTTGGCTACCAGGTGCGGGTAATTTTCCTTCAACTGCCGGCCGAGCGGCGCCAGGGTCGTGATTTCCAGTCCCATGTTGGGGTCCTTCCACCGGCTGGTCAGCAGGTGCTGCCGGTCGGGGTGGCGCAGTTGCCCGTTGACCTGTAACTCTCCCCACGTGTAGGCGCCGATCAGCAGGGCAAACGCAATGCCGGCAAGCAAGCCCGCCACGTTCACGAACGAATAGAAGCCGTTCTTGAAGAAGTTCCGCCAGGCAATTTTGAAATAGGTATACAACATGGATCAGAATTTACGGGCTTACGGATCAGGTCTTACGAGACTTTCAGGATTACCAGGATGGACCGGGATTTGCCCGATTAAAGGATTACCAGGATGTTGGTTGCTGCAATCCTGTTAATTCTTTAATCCGGTAAATCCCGATCCGCAATCCTGGTAATCCGCTAATCCTGTTAATCCTGTTAATCCTGTTAATCCTGTTAATCCTGATCCTTATTCGCTGCGCAACGCCTTTACCGGGTTTGCCGAGGCAGCCCGCACCGAACGGTAGCCCACCGTCAGGAAGGCAATCGACACCGTAACGCCGGCTGCCAGCAGGAACACGCCGGCGCCCAGCGAAACCCGGTTTTCGTAATCCTGCAACCACTTGTTCATCAGGTAGTACGACAAGGGCGCGGCAACTGCGAAAGCAATGACGATCAATTGCAGGAACTCTTTCGAGAACAGGAACACGATGTTGCCCGTGCTGGCTCCCAGCACTTTGCGCACGCCCACTTCCTTCACCTTGCGTTCGGCCATGAAAGACACCAGCCCGTACAGACCCAGGCAGCCGATGAAGATAGCCACGCCGGCCAGGACCTGGAACAGTTTCGTGAGCCGGTCTTCGGACTCGTAGAACCGCGCAATGGTTTCGTCGAGGAAGCGGTGCTCAAACACGAAGTCGGGAAAGGTGGCCGACCATACCTGCTTGATGGCCTCTACCGTGCCGGGCAGGTTCTGGGAACGGACCTTGAGGCCGGCCAGGCCGAAGAAGGATTGGTTGGTGGTGAGAATGCAGGCATCCAGGCCCTGGCGGAGCGAATACAGGTGGAAGTCCTTGACCACGCCCACGATGGGCTTGGGGATGCCGTTCCGGCCCATCACGATGAGCTTGCCCAGGGCGGCATCCGCGTTCTTGAGGCCGGCTTTTTTCACGAACGTTTCGTTGACCACGTATTCGCGGGCCGTGTCGGCTGCCTGGTACATGCGGCCGGCCACCAGTTGCAGGCCGTAGGTGCGCACGTAGGCCGTGTCGGCGGGTTTTATGTTCACCGGGTAGGGGGCGCGTTCGGCCTGGTCCGAAAACCGCCAGCCCGTGTTCCAGTTGGCGTCGGAAGAAGGCGGCGTAAAGGAGTAGCTCACGCTTTCCACGTCGCGCAGGTCGGCAAGCTGGCGGTACAGGGTGCCGAGCTTGGCGGCTTTCTGCGGATCGTCGGGCAGCGGCACGGTAATGATGGCATCTTTGCTGAAGCCCAGCGGCGCATTCTTAAAGTACTGCATCTGGTTGATGGCCACCAGCGTACCGATCACCAGCACCTGGGAGATCACGAACTGCACCACCACCAGGCTGCGGCGCAGCGACAGGCCGGCCACCGACGTGGTGGTCATTTTGCTCTTCAGGGCTTCCACCGGCTTGAAGCCGGAAAGCACGATGGCCGGGTACAGCCCCGACAGCAGGCTCATCAGCACGAACAGCCCGAACAGGAAGGCGAACAGTTGCCAGTCGGTGAGCAGCCGCAGGGGAATCTGCACGTCCATGAACGCGTTGAGCACCGGCAGCAGGCTGATGCCCAGTACGGTGGAAAGGAGTACGGCCGCCAGCGTGATGAGGGCCGTTTCGCCGATGAACTGGCCGATGAGTTGGTTGCGGTCGCCGCCCAGCGCCTTGCGTACGCCTACTTCCCTGGCCCGCTTCACGGCCTGGGCCGTAGCCAGGTTCACGAAGTTGATGCAGGCCGTCACCAGCAGGAAGATGCCCACAATGGCAATGGCGCGGATCACGCCGCGGCTGGTGGTGCGGCCGGTGTAGGTGCCGAACCGGTCGTCGAAGTGAATGTCGGCCAGGGGCTGGAGCACCTGGGTCACCCGTTTGGCGTCGCGCGGCTCGCGGTATTTCTTGCTGAGGCCCGGCATGAGCCCCTGGAATTGCGCCTGCGACATGCCGTGGGGCAGCACCACGAAGCACTGCATGTTGCTGTTGACGCCGCCCCACTCGGTGCCCCCCCGGCGGGTCTTGTACGATACCAGGGCCTTGATGGGGAAGTCGGTGTTGGCGGGCAGGTCGGCCAGTACGCCCGTTACGCGCACGAAGGCCGTGGTGTCGTAGTTGAAGCGCAGGGTCTGGCCCACGGCCCGCCGCCAGTCGCCGAAGTACCGCTGGGCCGTTTCCCGGGTCAGTACCACGGTGTTGGGATCGGAGAGGGCTTTTCCTGGCGTACCGCTCAGCAGGGGAAAGTTGAATACTTGCAGGAAGTTGCCGTCGGCCAGGATGATGCCCAGCTCTTCCTTGAATTTCTTGTCGGGTTTGTCGCCCTGGTAGGTGGTCATCTGCCCGTTGTAGATCGTATAGATCGGGGCCACGGCTTCCAGTTGCGGAAAGTCGGTGCGCAGGGCGTCGGGGGCCGGGTCGGGCAGGCCGCCGGTGTAGCCCTTGCCTTCGGGGCCGTCGAACTCGGTGGCTACGCGGTAAATGCGGTCCGGCCGGGCGTGGAAGTTGTCGAAGCTCAACTCGAAGCGCAGCAGCAGGAAGATGAGGATGCAGGCGGTGATGCCTACCGCAAGGCCGGCCACGTTGAGCAGGGCATAGGTGCGGTTCCGCAGCAGCGTCCGCAGGGCAGTGACGAAGTAATTACGAATCATGGTTGTGGGTAGGTTTGAATGCTCGGCAGATTGGGCAAAGCAATGGCAGCGGGCCGTGGGCGGGGTGCCAACGGCCCGGGTTCGGGTGCCATGCGTAAAAGGGAGGGGAGGGGGAAAAAAGGAGAAGTTGGCCGGCCGTCAATCTGCAAAATCCGCCGGCCAAGGGTGCTTTAACCTATACGTGAAACTTCTCCTTTATATTTTCGGTAACCACCTTGCCGTCGAAGAGGTTGATGATGCGGTGGGCAAAGCCGGCGTCGTAGGGTGAGTGCGTCACCATGATGATGGTGGTACCCGCGTCGTTGAGGCCCGTCAGCAGTTTCATTACCTCTTCACCGTTCACGGAGTCGAGGTTACCGGTCGGTTCGTCAGCCAGGATCAGCTTGGGGTTGGCGACCACGGCCCGGGCAATGGCTACGCGTTGCTGCTGACCACCCGAGAGCTGCTGGGGGAAGTGGTTGCGGCGGTGCATGATGTTCATCCGTTCGAGCACCAGTTCTACTTTCTGCTTCCGCTCGGCGGCGGGCACTTTCATGTAGAGCAGGGGCAGTTCCACGTTTTCGAACACGGTCAGTTCGTCGATCAGGTTGAAGCTCTGGAACACGAAGCCGATGGAGCCCTTGCGCAACTGGGCCCGCTGCCGCTCGGATACTTTGCCTACTTCCTTACCCAGGAAATAATACTCGCCTTCGGAAGGGTTGTCAAGCAGACCCAGGATGTTCATCAGCGTGGACTTGCCGCAACCCGAGGGTCCCATCATCGCCACGAATTCGCCTTCGTTGATTTCGATGCTTACCCCGTTGAGGGCGGTCGTTTCTACCTCGTCAGTAGTGAAAACCTTCTGCAGGTTCTTGGTTTGGATCATTGCCATGGTAAAGGGAGAGGTTTAATGAGTTGGGTGATGCTTTGTTTTAAATGAGTTGGGTTATAGAAAGTACACCGTTACAGGAAGTTACACAGGATTGTTTTACGATCATAACCGATCCTGTAAAATCAGCACCGTTCGTGTACCCCCGTGCCGGTTAGAATACCAGGACCTCGTTGTCGCCGAAGTTTTCGTACGAAGAGGTAATTACCTTGTCGCCAGGCTGTAAACCTTCCAATACTTCGAAGTACTCGGGGTTTTTGCGGCCCAGGGAGATGTTTCGTTTTACGGCGCGGCTGCCGCTGCCGTCCACTACGAACACCCAGTTGCCGCCCGTGTCGGTGAAGAAGCCGCCCACGGCCAGCAAGGTAGCCTGCGAGGATTTGCCGAGTTCGAGGCGGATCGGGGAAGACTGCCCGCGGCGGATGCCTTCGGGGGCGCCTTTCGGGAAGATCATGTCCACTTCAAAGCGGCCGTCCTTTACTTCGGGATATATCTTGGTGATTTCCAGTTCGTGCGTCTTGCCGGCGAAGTCAAATTCACCCTTCAGGCCCTGGTAGATCCGGTTGAGGTAGTGTTCGTCCACCCCGACGCGCATTTTGAAACCGGCCATGTCGTCAATCTGCCCGATATTGTCGCCTTCACTGATGGAAGCACCCACTTCCACGTTGATGGAAGACAACAAACCGCCCACCGGCGCAGTAATGAAGAGGTTGTTGAGGTTATCCTTGAGCATTTTGAGGTTCCGCTCGGTGCGGCCCAGCGTGCCTTCCAGTTGCTGGATCTGGGTAATGGCGTTCATTTCCTGGAATTTCTGCGATTCGATTTCGATCTCCCGTTGCTTTACGAGCTGCTCGTAATCACGCTTGAGTTTCATGAACTCCTGCTCGGAAACCAGCTTGTCTTTCAACAGGGGCTTGTTGCGTTCGTAGAGGTCTTTGGCCTGGTCGATTTTGAAATCGAGTTCCGCCAGGGTCTTGCGGAGGGCAAACCGGTTCTGCCGCAGTTCCAGGCGGGTTCTCTGCAAGTCGTTGATAAGGCGGTACATTTCCGTTTCCTGCTGCATGAAGTTCATCACCATCTTGTCGTTCTCCAGCTTCAGGATGGTGTCGCCCTTATCAATCATCACGCCGCCGTCACGGTACTTGGTGCTCACGTAGCCGCCTTCCCGGGCGTCCAGGTAGATGGTTTTGAGGGGCTGTACGACCCCCGTCACGGAGATATACTCGGTAAAACTGCCCTTCTGAACGGTTGAGACGGTAATCTTGTCTTTTTCAACGTTCAACTTCGAAGAGTTGTCAGCGAAGATCAAGTTGTAAAGGGCAAACAAGCCGAACATACTGCCGATGCTGATCAGGGCGATGTTCCTGACCGTCCATCTTTTCTTCTCGATTTTGCGATCCATTCCCATGGCGGGTAATTATTTAAAGGTTGTTATAAATGTCTGATAACACCTTTGCCAACAAGTGTGCCAGCCGGGAAAAATGGTTAATTTTTAAAAAAAGGGCCCCGAAAGCCCTTCCCTTTGTTCGCCACCGACCAGAGGTGTCCGGAAATGGACAAGGTTTAGTATTGGGTAGTGAGTATTAGGTATTGAGTATGGCGCTGCTCATGCATGCCGGATAAGTTCAAGTACGCAGTACTCACTACTCACTACTCAGTAATTGAATTGACAAAGAAGGTTGTATGGCTGAAGGGTTATATGGTTGACTTGTTTCTACCTTGAAAGACCGGTTTCTATCCAATCAACCCTGTAACCATTCAGCCATATAACCATATAACCTCCTTTGTCAGTACAACTACTCACTACTAAACTAACTACTCCAATCCCGGCAGCCGGGCCTGCAATTCGTCGTAGGCGCGGGTGCAGATGTCTTCTACGTACTGGGCCAGTTGGGTCACTTCGGCGAGGTTGCTTTCCTGGGCGGCGAAAGTTTCCACCTGGTTCATGATGGGCTCCAGCTCGGCAATGCCCACCGTGGCGATGGTTGATTTCATCTTGTGGGCCAGGTAACGGATGTCGGCCCACTGGGCGTTCTGGCAGGCCGCCTTGAGCCCCTCGATGAAGCCGGGCGTCTGCCGCAGAAACAGCTTCACCATGTCGCGGATGAATTCACGGTTGTTGGCCGAAATTTCTTCCAGGTAACCCAGGTTGGTGTACTGGCTGGGGGCCGGCGGCACGGGCGGCGCCTCGGCCTTTTTGTTGGTGTACTTGAGGATTTTCAGGTGCAGCTCCCGCGGGTCGAAGGGCTTGGTAATGAAGTCGTTCATGCCGGCTTCGAGCACCTTGCGCTTCACGTTCGAGCAGCGCCGAAGCGGTAAGGGCTACGATGGGCACGGTGCGGGCCGCCCCCTCCAGGTGCGTCCGGATGTAGTGGGCCGCCTTGTAGCCGTCCATCTGGGGCATTTGCAGGTCCATCAGGATCACCTCGTACTGCCCCTGCTTGAGCTTGTTGATGGCCTCAATGCCGTTTTCGGCGATTTCGATCTGCACGCCCCACTTTTGCAGGAATTTGCAGATCACCAGTTGATTCATCTTGTTGTCTTCCACCAGCAGAATGCGCGTGTCGTGCAGGTCCTGCACGGCCGGCTCCACGGCTTCGGGATGTTTGTAGAGGGGGCGCGACTGGTTGGCGGGCAGCCCGAAGGAGAGCTGGAACGTGAACACCGAACCCAGGCCCACCTTGCTGCGCACGCCGATCTTGCCGCCCTGCATCTCGATGATCCGGCGGGTAATGGTAAGGCCTAGCCCGGTGCCGCCGTAAATGCGGGTGGTTTCCGAGGAGGCCTGCGTGAAGCTGTCGAAGATGGTTTCGAGCTTGTCGCCCGGGATGCCGATGCCGGTGTCGGTCACTTTGAATTCAACCGTAACGGCGTCCTTTTTGCGCGTGGCCTCGATGGCCTTTATCTCGATGAAGCCTTTTTCGGTGAACTTGAGGGCGTTGCTCACCAGGTTGAGCAGGATCTGGTTGAGCCGCACGGGGTCTCCGGTGATGATCCGGGGCAGCTTGGGGTCGATCTCGAACAGCAGGCGCAGGTTGCTGGCCTTGGCCTTGTAGCCGAAGCTCTGCCCGATGCCCTTGAAGATTTCGGCCAGCTCGAAGTCAATCCGTTCGAAGTGGATCTTGCCCGACTCGATCTTGGAGAAGTCGAGGATGTCGCTGATGATGGCCATCAGGTTGTCGGCCGAAAACTTGATGGCCTGGAGCTTTTCGACCTGTTCGGGCAGCGGGTTTTCTTCGAGCAGCAGGTGGGCCAGCCCGATCACGGCGTTGAGCGGCGTACGTATTTCGTGGGTCATCACCGACAGGAAGTGCTCCTTGGCCTTCATCGAATCTTCGGCCAGTTGCCGGGCGGCAATCAGTTCTTCCTCGGCCTGCTTGCGCTTGGTGATGTTGCGGGCCACCGTGTGGAAGCCGGTCACCAGGTCCTCTTCGGTGTGCAGGTGCACGTTTTGCCCCAGCCAGATCACGCTGCCCTCCCCGGTGATGCCGCGGAATTCGAGGTAGGTGTTGGGCGTGCGTTGACCGAACTGCTCGGCGTAGAACTGTTCCACCATTTCCCGGTGCTCGGGCACCACGAATTCCAGGTAGTGCCGCGTGCGCAGTTCCTCTTCGGAGTAGCCCAGCACCCGGCAGGTCACGGGGTTGGCGTACACGAAAAAGCCCTGGTGGTCGCAGTAGTAGATCATGTCGGTGGCGCATTCCACCAGTTCCTGGTAGCGCAACTGGTTGACGGCCAGTTGGGAGGAGGTCTTTTTGAGGTCGGTGATGTCGGTGGAGATGCCCAGCAGGCGCACCGAACCGTCGGGCAGGTACAGGGGTTTCTTGACGGTGTAGAACCAGCGGGTTTCGGCGCCCGGCGGGGTAAACGGTTCTTCCACGGCAATGACGGCCTTCTGGCGGAACACCTGCCGGTCTACCTGGGCGTAGAGCCGCACTTCGTCGGGCCGCCCCCCGTGAAGCTGCTCGTCGGACTGGTGCAGGAGTTCGTCTTTGGGCTTGCGGTACAGGTCGGCCACGGCCTGGTTGAGGAACAGGTAGTGGCCCGCTTCGTCTTTCACGTAGATGAGACTCGGGTGGGTGTCGAGCACCTGCCGGAAAAACGCTTCCTGCGTCCAGAAATCCCCCGGAGCGGGAGCCGTTGCCGGGGCGGCTGCTTCTCCGGCCGGCGGGTACGTGTGGTCGAGGTGGCTCAGCAGCCCGTGCAGGCGTGCGTCAATGGGGTAATCATCGCCCAAAAATTGGTCGATGAGGCCCTTGAGCCGTTGGGAATACGCGTTCATGATTTTTCCAGAGCTGGTGAGCGGGTTGCCCGTATCACATTGAAAGTTAGCAAAAAAACGAAAGCCGGGCAAAAGCCCGGCTCCCACCCCCGCAGCGGGGCGTAAGTTTCCTGCCAATTACAATGCTTCGTGCTTCGACATTGGTCATTGGTGGAGTGGTCATTGGTTAGTAGTCATTCGTCAGCGCTCACCGTACCAATGACTATTGACCAATGACCAATTGCCGGGCACTGGTGTTACGCCAGCGCCTTGAACGCGTCGGCGAACAGCCGCATCTGGTCCATCGTGCCCATGCTCACGCGGCACCACTGCTTGCCTTCGAACTCCCAGCTGCGGATGCTCACGCCCCGCTTGCCCATCTCTTCCACGAACCGCTTGCCGTCCATCTTGAGCGGGAACAGCACGAAGTTGGTTTCGGAGGGCAGGTACGTGTAGCCGTTGTCGCCCAGGATTTTGTAGAGGAACTGCTTTGCCTCGGCATTCTTGGCGACCGAGTACTTGATGAAGTCCTTGTCGCCGTAGCTGGCAAGGGCCCCGCGGATGGACGTGGCGCTGATGCTGCTGCCGCCCCCGCCGAACTTGTTGATCTCCTTGATGACTTCGGGCTTGGCGATCAGGTAGCCGATGCGCAGGCCGGCGAAGCTGTGCACCTTCGAGAAGGTCCGCGCCACGATCACGTTGTGGCCCTTCAGAATGCACGACACCATCGAGTTCTTCTTGGGGTCGCCCACGTAGTCGATGTAGGCTTCGTCCACGAACACGGGCTTTTTGGCCGATACCGTTTCGCAGAACGCGGCCAGTTTGCCGGGGTCGGTGAGTACGCCGGTGGGGTTGTTGGGGTTGCAGATGTACACGAGGCTGGTCTTGTCAGTTACCCGGGCGGCCATTCCCTCCAGGTCGTAGTCGTACTTGGCGTTTAGCGGCACTTTTTCCCAGCCGCAGCCAATCTGGGTGGTTGCCCGGATCAGTTGCATGTAGCTCGGGTCGCCCGACACCACGTGGCTCCCCGCGCCGCCCTTGAAGGTGTAGCATAGGGCCGTCGCCACCAGCAGTTCGCCCGAACCGGCGCCCAGCAGCACGTGGTCTTCCGACACGCCCTCCTGCTGGGCCACCATCTTGCGGAATTCCATCAGGTATTGCCGGGGGTACAGGAAACTCTCCGGAATGGCGTCAATGATGGCCTTGCGGGCCTTTTCCGACGGGCCGAACGGGTTTTCGTTGGCCGAAAGCCGGGCTTTGATCACGGGCAGGTCCGACAATACCCGCTTGCGGGTGGTCGCTGCCTCGGCGGTGTTCCAGGCACTCTTTCCGAACGTTAACCCGGCGGCGGCCAGCGCCCCCGATTTTAGCCATTGTCTGCGGTTGAAGGATGTAGAGGTCATGGGGAAATGTTGAATTTTGAATGATGAATGAGAAATGTTGAAGGGCTGGGCCCGGTACTAAATCCTTAATACTCATTACCCAATACTCACTTAGGCTTTACCACGTCTACCCGTGAGTACCGGAGGAAGGGCTGGCCTTTGTGGGAGCCCGACCAGGCCACGCGGACGTTGCTGCCTTCCTTGGGCGCGGCTACGCTGAGTTCCTGCCAGGTTCTGGTGAGGGTAACCCGGCCGTTCGCGTCGGTCACCAGGTCGGCGATGCGGGTGCCGTTGCGCAGTTGCAGGGTAATGGCCAGGTTCGCCACCGGGATGGAGTCGATGCCTACCTCGTGGTTGAGCAGGCCGCTCTTGTCGAGTTCGTAGATCACGGCCGTCAGCTGCACCGGCGTTTCCAGTTGGTTGGCGGGCACCGACACCGACGGCTCGGCGTACAGGCCGCCCCCGGCCAGGTAGTCCTTCCGGTCGGCGTTTTCGATCCACACGAGCACCGGCGACTGCACGCGGTCCACGAACGGGTCTTCTTCTTTCTGGCAGCCCGCCAGTGCGCCGGCCACGCCGAGCACCAGCCATATGTATCGGAAAAGGTGTTTTTTCATAATCAGTAGAAGCTTGAATGAGTAGTTGTCCCTTGTCAAAAATATTTGTGAATCAGGGTATTACGAACAACGAATAACGAACAACCAACAACGAATCCGTATTAGTTTTCGGTCCACCAGAGCCGGGTCTTCATGTTATCCGGGCCGCCGTTCAGCTCGATGCCTCCCTGGAGGTGGGCGGCGTTGAGGGTTTCTTCCGAAGTGGGGTACTTGAGGCGGGTGGGCAGCACGGCGTCGTTCTCGAACACCGACCGCGGATCACGGGAGGGCAGCGCCGGCAGGCCCGTGCGGCGGTACTCGGTCCAGGCTTCCACGCCCTGCCCGAACAGGGCAATCCACTTCTGCTCCATCACGGTCTCTTTGGTGACGACCGCAAACTGGGCCAGGTAGCCGGCCGGGACCTCCAGGGCGTACTGTTTGAAGGAAGCTTTTACGCCTTCCTCGAAGTACGTCCGGGCGTCGCCCGGGATGTCGCCGTCCAGGGCGGCCTCGGCCAGGATGAATTGCAGTTCGGAATACGTCATGACCACGCTGGGCGTATTGGCCTGGGTAAAATAGGTGCCCAAGCCGGCGGCCGTGCTCAGGTAGGTAGTGGCAATGGCATCGGGCAGGCCGTTGGGAATGCCTTCGTACTTGCCGCCCTTGGGCTGCGCGTACACCGTGATGCGGGTGTCATTCAAGGCGTTGAGCTTGTCGGCCAGCGTCTGGCTGATGTTCCAGTCGGTACGGCCGTCCTGGATCATGACCTGGTGCCACTCGTTGTTGCTGGGCAGCGTGTTGGTGTGCTTAAGGGTGGCGTTGTCTTCCACGCCGGCAAACACCGGGTAGGTGGCCGGGTCCCCCAGAATTTCGGCCATGACGGCCCGCGACTCGGCGGGTTTCTTGGCCGCCTGCCGGTTGGCGAGGCGCAGGCGCAGGGAGTTGGCAAACTTTTTCCACTTGAGGATGTCGTTGTTGTAAAGAATATCGCCGCTCACGGCCGGACCGCCGACGGTCAGCTTCTCGTTGGCAAGCTTGAGGTCGTCGAGCAGGGCCGCGTACACGGTTTCCTGCGAATCGTAGGTGGGCGAGTACACGGGCGTTCCCTCCGATCCCTTCAGGGCATCGTTGTAGGGAATGGCCCCGAACGTGTCGGTGAGCAGCGAGAACACCCAGCTGCGCATCACCAGGGCAATGCCCTCGTAGTTGGCGTTAGGCGCCTTGCCGCCCTCCCCCGACTGCACGATGATGCGCTGGAAGTTGAGCAGCCCTTCATTATAGAACGCCTTCCAGTTGTTGTTGTTGAGGGCCGGCGACACGCCGTAGTTGTCGCCCTCGTTGGAGTAGATGTTGCGCGAGAGGTACTGCATCCACAGCATCATGCCGTCGAGGTTAAGCCGCTCGAAGCGGGTACGGCCGCCCCAGTACCGGTCCACGGAGGTTTCGATGGCAAACGGCAGCAGGAACTGCGAACCGATGGCCGTGGGGTTGTTGGGGTCAACGTTCATCTTGTCGAACTCCTTCGTGCAGGAACTGCCCAGCGCAAAGACCGCCAACAAGGAGAGAAGGTATTTTTTTGTTCCGTATATCATATCAGGATCAGGATTTTCAAGATTACAGGATGAACAGGATTCAAATCAGGATTCTCAGGATTACAGGATGAACAGGATGAACAGGATGGGTGAATTGGAAAGATTACCGGCTGGGATTAAGGGGATTGGCAGCTATTCATCATTCCTTTTTTAATCCTGCTAATCTTTAAATCCGGTAAATCCTGATCAGAAGCCGAAGTTGACGTTGAAGCCCACGCTGCGGGTGGCGGGCAGTTCGCCGTAGCCGAAGCCCTGGCGGTTGCCGCCGTTGGCGTCGATCTCGGGGTCCTGGTGCGGGTGGTTATTGAACAGCAGGGCCAGGTTGCGCCCCACCACCGAAAGCTTGGCGCTCTTGATGAAGGTTTTGGCAAACAGGCCGGCCGGGAACGCGTAGCCCAGCGAAGCCTCCCGCAGTTTCACGAAACTGGCGTCGAAGATGGCGGCCTCGTGGAAGCGGCGCGGGTTGTTGAACCCGTAGAACTGGCTGGCGTCCACGATCACGTCGTTGGGCACGTACGCGGGGGCGTCGGCCGTACCAATGTTCTTGACGCCCTGCCCGATCACGCCCTCCTCGCGGCCCACGGCCGTTTCGGCGTACTGGCCCGTCCACCGGGCATTGGCCGTGCCCTCGTCGTAAATGTCGCCGCCCATGCGGGCGTCGATCAGCGCGAACAGCGAGAAACCCTTGAACGATATTGTGTTGGATACGCCGCCGACCCAGTCGGGCTGGACGTTGCCCAGGATGCGGGAACCACTCGCCAGGTTAGGCAGGCCGTTGCTGTTGTAGACGATCTGGCCGTCGGGCGACCGCTCGAAGGCCACGCCCACCAGGGCGCCGTACGGCTGGCCCACGCTGGCCATCGAGTACAGGCCGCGCCGTTCGTTGAGCGGGTAGGCGGTAAGTCCTTCGGCCAGTTCGAGCACCTTGTTGCGGTTGCGGGCGAAGTTCAATGACACGTCCCAGGTGAGGCCGTTGGCGAGTTTTACCGGCGTGCCCGACAGTACAACCTCAATGCCGCGGTTGGTGATCTTGCCCGCGTTCAGCATGCGCCGGTCGTAGCCCGACGACTTGGAGATTTCCACGTCCAGGATCTGGTCGCGGGTGGCCTGGTTGTAGTAGGTAACGTCGAGGCCGAGGCGGTTGTTGAGGAAACGCACGTCGATGCCGTACTCCTGGCTGGTGGTGATTTCGGGCCGCAGGGCGCTGTTGGGAATGGTCGGGTTTTCGAAGAATTCGGGGGTGCTGCCGTTCCAGGAGCCGACGTACGTGGGCGTGCCCGTGGAGCCGTTGGCCGGCCGGTAAATCTGCATGAGGCGGTAGGGATCGGTGTCGCTGCCTACCCGGGCCCAGCTGGCCCGTACCTTGCCGAAGGAGAGCATGCCGCCCTCCAGGCCCAGCAGTTCGGTCGCCACGACGCTGAGCGAAGCCGAGGGGTAGAAGTACGACCGGTTTTCGGCCGGCAGCGTACTCGACCAGTCGTTGCGGCCGGTGAGGTCGAGGAAGACGGCGTCGCGGAAGCCCAGCTGCACGGCGCCGAACAGGCTTTGCACTTCCTTCTTCTCGATGATGCTTTCGGCCCGGTTGAGGCTGGGCACCGAGTTGCCCAGGTTGTAGAGGCCATCCACCACCAGTTGGCCTACCTCGGTGAAGTTGCGCTTGTAGTAGTTGGTGCGGTTTACGCCGCCGGCCTGTGCCGTGAGGGCAAAGTCGGTGGTGATGTCCTTGTTGAACGACAGCATGAAGTCGTGGTTGGTCTCGTGGCGGCGCAGGATTTCTTCGGAATAGCGGCCCGGCGTGCGGTTGCCGTTGCGGACCCGTTCGAAGGCCAGTACGTTGATGCGGGTGTCGGACCAGTAATCGGTGCCCGACCGGGCCATCAGGCTCAGGAAAGGCAGTAGCTTATAAGTAACGGCGATGTTGCCCACCAGCCGGTCTTTTTCGTTGGAAAGCGGCAACATTTCCTGCGTGTAAAACGGGTTGGTAAAGAAGGTGTGCTGCCAGTTGGGCGGGTCGGTATCGGCCGGCCGGCCCGGCAGGGCCCGCTGGATGTGCGTACCCTCGTAGGCCCGCCAGTCGCGGAGCTGCGCCCAGGAGATGTGCCGGTGCGACCAGATGAACTCCTGGCCGCTCACGTAGCTCCGGTTGTCGGAGCCCGACTTGACGTATTCGCCCGAGAGGGTCACGCTCAGTTTGTCGGTGAAATTGTAGCCGGTGTTGAGCTTCACGTTGTTGCGCCGGAAGTCGTTGAAATCCATGATGCCCGCCTGGTCGAGGCGGCCGATGGAGAGGCGGAAGTTGCCCTTTTCGTTGCCCCCGGAAATGGCTACGTTGTTGGTGATGGTGCGGCCGGTTTGCCAGAACTCCTGCCAGTTGCCGGACTGGGGCGTGAGCGGGGCCACGTCGGTGCCGCTGTACCAGTGGCGCACGAGCCGGCCGTCAAGGGGGCCGCCCCAGCTTTCGTCGGTGCCGTCGGTGCCGAAGGGGGGCGCCGTGGGGCCGTAGGCGGCGCGGTACTGGTCGAGGGCGTCGGGGGTGACGGCGCCGCTCCAGCCGTCGGAGTACCAGGTGCGGTAGCCGTTGCCGCCGCCGTAGGTGTTCTGGAAATTGGGTTCTACGTACGGCCGCTCGAAGGTTACGTTGGAGTTGACTTCCACGCCGATGCCCTTGGTGCCGGCCCCGTTCTTGGTGGTAATCAGGATCACCCCATTGGTGGCCCGGGACCCGTAAAGGGCCGCCGCGTTGGGGCCTTTGAGCACCGACATTTCCTTGATGTTGTCGGGGTCAATTTCGGAGATGCCCGAGCCGAACTGCTTGTTGAAGGATTGTTCGATGGGCACGCCGTCCACCACGATCAGGGGTTGATTGTTGCCCGACACCGAGGCCGAACCGCGGATCTGGATGGTGGAGCCGGCCCCCGGCCCGGCGTTGGTGTTGACGCGTACGCCGGCCACCCGGCCGTTGAGGCTGTTGGCAACGTTGGCCGAGCGGGTTTCGGTGAGCTGGCTGCCCTTGATTTCCTGCACGGTGTAGCCCAGCGCCTTCTTCTCCCGTTCGATGCCCAGGGCCGTTACCACTACCTCCGAGAGCTGCTTGGTGTCGGTGAGCATCCGGACCTCGACCACGTTGCGGGTGCCGATCTCGGTTTCCTGCGAGGTAAACCCGATGAATGAGAAGATCAGCGTACCGCCCCCGTCGGGTACGTTGAGTTTGTAGCTGCCTTCCGCGTCGGTAGTGGTGCCCGTGGTGGTGCCTTTCAGCATTACGTTTACGCCGGGCAACGGCAGGCCGTCCTCCTGGGAAAGCACTTTGCCGGTAACAGAACGGCTCTGCCCGTGGGCAAGGTCGGTGAGGCAGGCAATGACGAGTAGTACGAACAGTAGCTTTTTGATCATGCTGATGGAGTGAGCTAAATAAAAGGCCAGTATGGGTGTAAGGGTGGATGTTCGGTTGCAGGAACCGCAAGACAATAGCGTACCGCGCCGTGGCAACCAGAAGGGCCAAAGCGAATGAATGCGTACCGGCGGCGCGTTGCAAAAGGCAAAGGCGTAGCCGGCCACCGGCTGCGGAGCCGGCGAAAGTACGGGAGCGTAATCGGGTGTCTTTTTAAGTTGCGTCAGATAGTGTGCCCTGGTACGGAGGTACCGGGCGAAAGCATAACCCTGACCCGGAGGAACAGGTAAACGGTTGGAGAGGACATAAGCGCAGCCTGGGACAGGGATGGCTTATGCAGTGCGTTGGGTTAATGGAACCACCCGGGCCGGTCGCGAGCCGTTCCGGAAGGCAGTGCTAGCAACTTGTATTTGTGCAGGAACTCCTGTGATTCGAATCTCCAACTAATTAAAGCAGTAATGTCGGCATCGCCAAATTTTATACCAAAAAAAATTACTTGTCCGGTATATAATTTCTATAAAGTGGCAATAAGCAGAATTATGTATAAGTAGGTTGCTGGAAAATTATAGTTTTATACCGGAAAGTTTCAATTATATTGAGACAGGAGACATTAGACAGGAGAGGTGCTGTCGGGTGCGTGTCTCCCGTCTAATGTCTAACATCTCCCGTCTATCTATGAGACGCTTGTTATTGGTATTCGTGAAAAACCCGGTGCTGGGCCGGGTAAAAACCCGCCTGGCCCGTACCATTGGCGATGAGAAGGCGTTATGGGTGTATGAAAGATTACTTGAGTATACGCGCAGGGCGGCCCGGGGCGTCACGGCGCAAAGGTGGGTTTGTTATTCCGAT
Organism: uncultured Sphingobacteriales bacterium; assembly: GCA_963844325.1. Taxonomy (GTDB): domain Bacteria; phylum Bacteroidota; class Bacteroidia; order Cytophagales; family 172606-1; genus CADCTQ01. The sequence goes on along the minus strand of CAWJNV010000002.1, from coordinate 6,982,476 downwards.
TTTGTGCCTGCTGCTGACGCTTGGCTTGAAGGGGGATTCGCGCCCCATCGCCAGGAAGGCGAAACCTTAGGGGACCGGATGCACGAAGCCTTCCGGCAGGGATTCGCGGCTGGCTACGGCCCCATCGTCATCATCGGCAGCGACTGCCCGGAAGTAAGCCCGGCGCTGCTGGAGGAAGCGTTCCGGCAACTGGAATCGCACCCGGTCGTACTCGGGCCGGCCGCCGACGGGGGGTACTACCTGCTGGGCATGAACCACCTCCTGGAAAGCCTGTTCCGCAACAAGCCCTGGAGTACGCCGGCCGTATTCGCCGAAACCGTGGCCGACCTCCAGCGGGCCGGCATTCCATACGCCCTGCTCCCCGTCCTCTCCGACGTGGACGAAGCCGCCGACCTCGACCACCTGCCGCCCGCCTTCTGGCAAGATTGAAGGACAGCCTTTTATAATGTACGCGTTTGCCCCAAAGCAGTCAGCGAAACGGATGCATACCGAACGGTTTCAATCATGGATCGGATAGTTTGATCTCTAGCCCACGGTTTTAACCATGGGATCGTGGGCTGATACAATCCCCATTCTCAAATACCCGTGGGACAGCACAGGGGCCCACCTTTGCGTCAGCCGAAATTGCTTTTAAAGGTGGATTCATTCGCCTTGGAATCATAAGCGGCTCACCCGGCCGGTTACCGCAAAAGTGCCACCGACGCGGGTAATTATTACAACTGCGCTAACCCCAACCGATGCCGTATTCGCCCCCTGCCGCGCCCTAAAACCGACTGCAAACGGCTTTCATTGCGATCTGAACAACTTCCCGAAATGCGACGAGAGACGAAGTGCGTCAAAACGAGGGGTAAAATATGCAGAAAAGGCACAAATATTACATGGCTTTTTGCCCGGAAACAGCCATTTTGAAGAAAAATGGACCCTTCAAATTGTGCAATTTTTCTTACGTGCTTTTGTCTTCTGAAATAGTACTTAATCAACCTGACCCCGGCAAAATCGGTATTCGAAAAGTGATACCATTTCGGCAGTAAAATATAAAATAGACATTTAAAATTGAACTAATCTAATAATGGTGATGCATTAAAAAGTGAAATGCTTTGCCCAATAGTTCGCAAACAAGTAAACTAAAACGCGGGCAAAATCGCTTTTATAAGCCTTAACGCACGTCCATATTGTTGTAGTTGATGGTAATGTTGCAATTATTTTTGCACTTAACCGGTATAAAGGTTGGACAAAATTATACGAAAATTCGCCCTGAGCCCATTTCTGTACGCGTAGGGCAAATGACGATTTTTATACTTTTTCTTTAGGACTTGCTCCGGTACTTTTGTAGCGTTCAACAAAAAAGCTAACAAACGAACTCAAATAAGCTATGAAAAAAGTATTGATCTCCGCTGCGCTCCTTACTGTATTGGGCGCCAATGTTTGGGCAAACCCGGGTGACGAAGTAAAAGGAGCCGTAAAGGCCTCCGTTTCAACGGCCACCAAAAATGGGGTGTATAATTTAGTGTACCGCGGCAACGGCCTGGTAAAGGTAGTCATTACCAATGCGGCCGGCGAAGTGGTGCTTACGGACCAGATCAACGCGGAAGGCGGCTTCGTACGGCCGTATAACTTTACTTCCCAACCGACCGGCACGTACACGTTGACGGTGCTTGACCGCAACGGCAAGGCCACCCTGCCGCTGGTGTACGGCACCGCGCAACTCCGCCCCACCGCGCAAATCAAGCCGGTACAGGATAAGAAATTTGAACTTACGCTGCTGGGCAGCAATGCCGAAGGGGTATCCGTGAACATTTACGACGCCGCCCAGAACCTGGTGTTTACCGACCAGATCAGCAAGCAGGGCAGCTTCAGCCGCGTATACGACCTGACCAAGGTCCATACCAGCGCCTTCACGTTTGAAGTGCTGAGCCAGGGCGGTACCCTCGCCAAGCAGCAATTCTAAGACCGGGGTCAGGCCGCCCCCGATTGGTTTTCATCCCCTTTCATTTACAGGTCAAAGCGCACAACGGGCCCCGTATCTCCGGATACGGGGCTTCTGTGTTTGTGGGAGATCCGCAAAGGAGGGCAACGCAACAAAAACTTGCCTAACCAGTAAACAGAATAAACCAACTACCAATCACATGACCGCTTATCATCGAATCATACCCGTGCTGGCGCTGGCAGGCTGCCTGGCCGGGACCGGGGCAATGGGGCAAACGGGCGGTAACGCCCCAGAACGCGCCGGGACCACCACCCGGCAACCCGACACCCGTCCGGCCGGTACGCCCGCCAACAATCCATCCGGCGCGCAGAACAACCGCAGCATCGTCAACATCGCCGCTTCGGAAGGGCAGTTCAGCACGCTGACGGCGGCCCTCAAGCAGGCCGACCTGGTGGCAACGCTGGGCAACCCCGGGCCTTTCACGGTGTTCGCCCCCGACAACGAAGCTTTCAAGGCCCTGCCGACCGGCACCCTCGACAACCTGATGAACGACAACAGCAAGGAGACGCTGGCATCCATCCTCAAATTCCACGTGGTACCCGGCCGCATCCGGCTATCCGACCTGGAAGACGGGCAAAAGCTGAAAACGGTGAATGGGGAAGAACTGTCGGTTACCAAACTGAACGGCAAGGTGGCCGTCAACGGCGTCGAACTCGACCAGCCCGACCTGGAGGCTTCCAACGGCATCATCCACGTGGTGAGCAAGGTGCTGCTGCCGCCGAAGCAGGGAATGGTCGGCAATAAAAAGGAGTAATCAAAACGAATAATAGGTATGAATCGAATGATAAAAATGATTGCGCTGGTGGGCTTGTTGCTGGGGCCGGCTGCGGCAGCCTCCGCCCAGAACGCGGGCAACGCGGCAAGCAGCGCCGGGCAGGGTACGGCCCGTAACGCCAGAACGCTGGCGCAACTGGTCGCCTCGGACGCCCGGTTTTCCAAGCTCAAAGCAGCATTCGACGCGGCCGACATGACGGCCGTGCTTGAAACGCCCGGCCCGTTCACGGTATTCGCCCCCACCAACGAGGCCTTCGACGGGTTGAAGGGCGAGGAACTGGAAGACTTGCTGAAAGTGGAGAACAAGGACAAACTGTTGTCCATCCTCCAATACCACATCGTGCCTGGCATCGTTACGGAGGCGCAATTGCAGAAAACCAACGTGCTCAAAACCGTGGAAACGCAGGAACTGTCGGTACGGCACGCCAGCAACCGGGTGACCGTCAACGGCAGCCGGGTCAGCCAGCCTGCCCTTAAAACTTCCAACGGCGTGATCTACGTCATCGACAAAGTACTCGTGCCTTCGGAACAACAGAACGTGGGCAACACGGGCGGGGAAAAGAAAGGCGATCAGAAATAAGGGAAGTACGGACTGACCTACTAAGTAAGTTGCAGAGAGGGTACCACGGGGATACATTTGGCCGGCCTGGCTGAATAAATCTCCGCAGTACCCTCTCCTTATTTTAGTGAACTCACGCCGTTTAAAAGCGGATTCACTCTAAAAACGAAGTATATTTTCTAGAGATTTATAACAAAACGGGAGTATGCGAGTTATAGAAGGACTAAACAAAACCTTCAACCATGCTAAAGAGCAAAATTGTAATGTTGGGCTGCCTCGCAGCCTGTCTGTCATTCACCCAGGTGTCGGCGCAATCTACCGCCGGTGCAAGTGCTTCGAGCACTTCTCCGGCCGCGCAGTCGTCCAAGGACATTGTGCAGACTGCCGCCGGCAATCCTGACTTCAGCACGCTGGTGTCCGCCGTAAAAGCGGCCGATCTGGCCACTACGCTCAGCGGGGCCGGTCCGTTTACCGTATTCGCCCCGACCAACGAGGCTTTCAGCGCCTTGCCCAGCGGAGCGGTGGAAGACTTGCTCAAGCCGGCCAACAAATCGAAACTGGCGTCGGTGCTGAAGTACCACGTGGTGCCGGGCAAACTGATGGCGGCTGACCTGAAGGACGGCCAGACCCTGAAAACCGTAGCGGGCGAAGAACTGACCGTGAAGATGATGGGCGACAAAGTAATGGTGGGCGGCGCCGAGGTGAGCCAGGCTGACGTAGCTGCCTCCAACGGCGTCATCCACGTGATCGGCAAAGTCCTCATGCCCGGAGCCAACATGGGCAACACCGGGAGCAAATAAGGATAAGGATTTCCAAAATTTAAGGATTAGCAGGATTGGATCGGAGTTTTTAGGATTAGTGGATTTTCAGGATTACGGACCTGAAATTCTGCTGATCCTGAACATTCCGGCCAATCCTGTTCTATTTTAGTCCCGACCCATAATCCTGTTAATTCTTTAATCCTAAAAATCCTGATCCCTCCCTTTTTATCCCGCGAATCCCGATCCGATTACCCTTCCCAGCACCTCAATGTACGTGCGGATGCCGTGTTCGATCTCGGTGAGGTAAATGTATTCGTCGGCGGTATGGGAACGGGCCGAGTCGCCGGGGCCCATCTTGAGGGAGGGGCACCGGAGCAGCGCCTGGTCGGAGGTGGTGGGGGAACCGTAGGTCCGCAGGCCCAGGGCCGTGCCGGCCCGCACCACGGGGTGGTCGGCTGGGATGCTGGAGGGCGTCAGCCGCACCGAACGCGGCTTTACTTCAGATTGCAGATGTTGTTGCAGGACCGCCAGCACTTCTTCGTTGCTGTACTTGTCGGTGGTACGCACGTCGATGGTGAAGGTGCAGGCGTCGGGCACCACGTTGTGCTGGCTGCCCGCATGGATGATGGTCACCGTCATCTTCACCGGCCCCAGCATCGGCGATACTTCCGGGAACTGGTACCCGGTAATCCAGTTAATGTCGCGCAGGGCTTTGTAAATGGCATTGTCGCCTTCCTCGCGGGCGGCGTGGCCGGCCTTGCCCCGGGCCGTGCAATCCACCACCATCAACCCTTTTTCGGCAATGGCCAGGTGCATCTGGGTGGGTTCGCCCACAATGGCGAAGCTGATGGGGGGCAGGTGCGGAAGTACCAGTTCCAGCCCGCCGGTACCCGAAACCTCTTCTTCGGCCGTAGCGGCCATTACCAGGTTGTAGTGCAGGCCCGGCTGGTCATAAAAGTGGCAGAACGCAGCCATAAGGGACACCAGGCACCCGCCGGCGTCGTTGCTGCCCAGGCCGTACAGCTTGCCCTCCTGCACCAGCGGCCCGAACGGGTCCAGCGTCCACGACGGGTTGGGTTTTACCGTGTCGTGGTGGGAGTTGAGCAGCACGGTCGGTTTGTCCGGGTCGAAAAAACGGTTGTACGCCCACACGTTGTGTTGCAGGCGTTGGCAGGGAATGTCTTTGTCACGGAAAAAAGCCTCGATGCAATCGGCCGTTTTGTCTTCCTGCCGCGAGAAAGAAGGAATGGCAATCAAGTCTTTGAGCAGGGCAATGGCCCCGTCGGTCAGGTTTTGGGTGGAAGGAGTCATGCAAACGTCAGTCTGGTTCCGGAGTGGTCGTGCCCTTCGGCCAGGCTCCGGAGGGCTTCGGCCTGGCAGATGAATACTTCGGCCACGCCCCCCCGGAGTGCCGCAAAGGCATTGTCTAATTTAGGAATCATTCCCTTGGAAACCACCCCGCCGGTCTTTAGTTGCTCGTACTGCCCGAAGGAAATGTGCGGAATGACGGAGTCGTCGTCGGCCGGGTCGGCCAGTACGCCCTTTTTCTCGAAGCAGTACACCAGCGACACCCGGTAGGCGGGGGCCAGGGCCGTAGCCAGGGCCGAGGCCATCGTGTCGGCGTTGGTGTTGAGCAGTTGGCCGTTCGTGTCGGCCGTCAGGGGGGCGAATACGGGTACCAGTTGCCCTTCGAGCAACCGTTGCAGCACTTCGGCGTTGACCCGCACAATGTCGCCGGCGTAGCCGTAGTCCACGGCCCAGCCCTCCCGTTTACGCGCCACGATGCTGCCGGCGTCGGCGCCGGTGAGGCCCACCGCATTGCAGCCATTGGCCTGGAGCCGGGCCACCAGGGTTTTGTTGACCAGGCCGCCGTACACCATTGTCACCACTTCCAGCATGGGCAGGTCGGTAATGCGGCGGCCCTCCACCATCTGCGTTTCGACGCCGAGCCGGGCGGCCATCTGCGTCGCCACCTTGCCTCCGCCGTGCACGAGGATTTTGCGGCCGGGCAACCCGGCAAACAGGGCCAGAAACCGCCCCGTCGCCCCGGCATCGTCAATCACGTTGCCCCCGATTTTTACCACGAATAGTTTTTGCATGTTGTCAATTGGTCAGTAGTCATTGGTCAGCAGGCATTGGTACAATCGTCAACGACGAATGACAAATGACTACTGACCAATGACTATTACTACAGCGATTCCAGCATTCTTTTCAGCACCGCCTGCGCGGCCCAGACGCGGTTGCCGGCTTGTTTGATGACGATGGAGTTGGGGCTGTCGATCACTTCGTCCATCACCACCACGTTGCGGCGCACGGGCAGGCAGTGCATGAACTTGGCGTTGTGGGTCAGCTGCATCTTGGCGGCGTCCACCGACCAGTCGCGGTCCTTCGAAAGAATCTGCCCGTAATGGGTGTACGACGACCAGTTTTTGGCGTAGATAAAATCCGCCCCGGCGAAAGCCTCCCGCTGGTTGTGCGTTACGACCGCGTTGCCGGCAAACTGCGGGTCCAGTTCGTAGCCTTCCGGGTGGGCAATCACGAAATCCACGTCGGCGTGGTTCATCCACTCGGCGAAGGAGTTGGGCACGGCCTGCGGCAGGGCCTTGGGGTGCGGCGCCCAGGTAAGCACCACTTTCGGGCGGGCCGTGGTTTTGTGCTCCTGGATGGTAATCAGGTCGGTAAGCGACTGCAAGGGGTGGCGGATGGACGATTCGAGGCTCACCACCGGCACGCCGGCATATTTAACGAACTGCCCGATCACTTCGTCGCGGTAATCGAGGTCGCGGTCGGCGAGGCCCGGAAACGACCGGACGCCGATGATCTCGCAGTACTGGGCAATCACGGCGGCGGCTTCCTTCACGTGTTCGGCCTTGTCGCCATCCATCACCGCGCCGTCCCGCATTTCGAGTCCCCAGCTGTCCTGCGCTACGTTCATCACGATCACGTCGAGGCCCAGGTTCTGGGCGGCCCGCTGCGTACTGAGCCGGGTGCGCAGGCTGGCGTTGAAAAACAGCAGGCCCAGGGTTTTGTTGCGGCCCAGGTGCTGGTGGGCAAACGGGTTCTTTTTGCAGTCCAGCGCCTCGGCCACCAGGGCCGGCAGGTCGGGCACGTCGTGTACGGAGAGAAACTGTTTCAAGGGATGGGCGGGGTTGGCGTGGAGAGATGCGGGCAAAAATAGCACGAGATTTCGGAAATTGCCCTCCACCCTTTGCCTCCTCGGCGAAAGAAGTTCACTAAGCTCCAAAATGAAGCCCCTCCCGGGGGCTGACGGCACGAACATTTTTGCCCGGAATGAGTATTACATACTGTATAGTCTGCAACGGGAGTAACGTTATGAAATCATCTTTTTCGCTGGGAAGAATTGCCGGCATCCGGCTGTTGGTGCACTGGACGTTCCTGCTGCTGATCGGCTGGGTCGTGCTGGCGCAATTGGGAAAGGGCGGCGATACAACTGCCGTCCTGCTGAACGTGGGCCTGGTACTGGCCCTCTTCGGATGCGTGGTATTGCACGAATTGGGGCACGCCCTGGCGGCCCGGCGGTACGGCATCGAAACCAAAAAAATCACCTTGTTGCCCATTGGCGGCCTGGCCAGCCTCGAACGCATCCCCGACGACCCCAAACAGGAGTTGTGGGTGGCCCTGGCCGGACCGGCCGTCAACGTGGCAATTGCCCTGCTGCTGCTTGCCGTCAGCCCGGTGTTTGCCCTGCTGCCGGAGGATGCGTCCATGACGGTATCTACGTTCGAAGGCTTGCTGGCTACGCTGCTCCAGGCCAACGTCATGCTGGTGCTTTTCAACCTGATCCCGGCGTTCCCGATGGACGGGGGCCGGGTGTTGCGGGCCCTGCTGGCTTTGCGCCTGGGACGGGTACGGGCTACGCAGATTGCCTCCAGCCTGGGCCAGTTCCTGGCGGTCGGGTTCGTGCTGTGGGGCTTGTTCAACGCCAACCCGATCCTGGTGCTCATCGGCATTTTCATCTTCTTCGGGGCGCAGTCCGAAAGCGTGGTGGTGCAGCAACTCGAATTCCTCAAGGGGCACACCGTGCGGGAGGCCATGATGACCAAGTTCATCACGTTGTCGCCGCCCGAGACTGTGCGCGATGCGGCCGACAAACTGCTGGCCGGCTCGGACCAGGACCTGATCGTGGTCGAAAACGACGAAGCGGTCGGCATCATGACCCGGGCCCTGATCATCAATTCGCTCAAGGAGGGCCGGGCCAATACGCCCGTAAGTGAGATCATGCTCCGGGAGTTCGGTCGCCTTGACATCAACGAAAAACTCACCAACGCCTACACGTATTCGCAGCAACGCAAAAACGCCTTCTTCCCCGTCCTGGAAAACAACAAGCTCCGCGGCGTGATCGACATGGCCAACATCCACGAATTCGTCATGATCCAGTCGGCGCTGAACTATTAGCAGTCTAACCCTTCCTTATAACTTCCAAACCTTAATCACCTTCACCTGGCGGTCGGATTGGAGGCGGAGGTAGTAGAGGCCGCGGGGCAGGGGCATCAGGTCCACCGCGTGTTGGGAAGAGAGGAGCTGGGCGCCGCCCACCTGCTGGCCGCGGCTGTTCCAGATGGTAAGTACGGGACGGGTACCGGCCGGAATCCCTTCCAGGTGTACCGGGCCGCGGGTGGGGTTGGGAAAGGCAAACGCACGGGTAGCCCGGGGGTTTTCATCCTCCACCCCGGTGGGTACGTCAGGCCGGACCACCAGGCTCCTGAGCGGCACCGCCATGATGCCGTCTTCGATGGTGCCCAGGTACAGCGTGTCGTTCACGGCCGCCAGCGACTCAATCCAGAAATCAAATTCCGGGGACTGCTGCCACGTCCGGCCTTTGTTGGTGGAGTAATATACGTGTCGGGTGGCGGCGGCGAAGAGAATGTTGTTGTGGCGGATGACGTCGGTGACGTAAAGCGGCGTCGCCTGGTCGAGCGGCTGCCAGGCCTTGCCCAGGTTGTAGGAGATAAACGTGTTGAACGGTCCGCCGGCAATCATCAACGAGTCTGCCGTAAATATCCGGTGCACAGCCGGGTTGGTGGCGTCAATGACTACTGGTTCCCACCGCGCCTTGCGCACCCCCGACTTGAACAGCCCGTCCGGCGTGGCCGCGTAGAGCAGCGTGTCCCGCAGCACCAGGTCGTTTATGTTGTCGGACGGGAGGCCGGCGTTGTGGTTTTCCCAGGTGCCGGCGGCTCCGTAATGCCAGACGCCGCCGATTTGCGCACCCAGGAAAAAGCCGGCCTGCGGGTGGCGCACCAGTCTTTTGGGGAAAATAAACTGGTTTTCCTGGGTAAAAGTGGCAACCACATTGCCGGTTTTGAGGTCGTGCTGTTGCACGGGCATATTCAGCGTGTAGAGTTGGTCGCCCTCCACCAGGGTTTCCCCGATGTTGCTGCTGAGGCTGACCAGCTGCTCCCGGAAGAAGCTGAACGTGGAATCAGTCTTCCGTTTCCGGTAAACGCTGCGGGTGGAACTGCTCGTTGCCCACACGGTGCTGTCGCGGTCCACCTGGAAGGAACTGATGAAGCCGTCTTTCACGCCCCGGTAGGAGGGTTTCCAGGTGACCCCGCCGTCCAGGCTTTTGAACAGCCCCAGGTGGGTGCCCAGCAGGAGCGTAGTGCCCTTAGATACGATGCTTTCGGGCTGGCGGTTAGTGCCCAGCACGTTGTCGTTGAGGAGCTGCCACCCCGCGGAGTCAACCTTGGCGGTATACACGTTGTAGTAGCTGTCGGTAGTCGCGTACAGCGTGTTGCCCTCCAGGTGCAGGTCGTTGACAGTCATTCCTTTCAGGCCGGTATTCTTGAGCCGCCACTGCCTGCCCAGGTCTTCGCTGTAGTAGACGCCCTGGAAGCGGGTCCCCGCCAGCAGCGTGTTGCCCTCCCGCACGAGGGTAGTGAAGTGGGGACCGGCGGTAGCCTGCGGCATCCGGTTGGTCCAGGTCTTGCCCCGGTCCTCGGAGACGAACAAGCCCTTGCCGTCGGTGCCGGCCACGACCACATCGCCACTGGCCAGGAGGGCCGTGATTTCCATGCCGGCAAGCCCGCTCACGCTGGCCGTGGTGGTGGAAAAGCCCGTGCCAAAGGCCACTTGCAGCCCGTCGCGCATCCCGATGAAGCAGGAGTCGCCCGCGGCGGCAAAGGCAGTGATGCGCTGGTCACCGGGCAGCAGGTAATAGTGTCGTTCCCAGGTTTCGCCGTTGTCGGGGGAGGAATGAATGCCGCCGCGTTCGTCCCAGAGGAAGATGCGGCCTTGCGCATTCTGGGTAATGCGGGGGTGGAAGTAAATGTTGTTGAAAGGGTCGGGGAGCTTGCGCCAACTGTCGCCGAAGTTGTCGGACAGGTACAAGCCGCCGGCGGTGCACAGGAAGACCCGGTCATTTTTACCGATGAACAGGTCGGTGCCGGAGCCGATTTCGTCGGGAGCTACTTGTTTGGGGGTTTGGCCGGAGGCCGCCCGGCTCCACAGGAGCAACACCAGGCAGCAGGAGAACAATTGGGACAGGGAAGGAGTAAAGCGTACGTTCATAGGCGTTCCATTGGGATAACGGGGCGTAATCGTTGATTGGATTACTCTTCCCACTTCATGGCGAGCCACTTGCGCACCGAGGCGAGGTGGTTTTTGGGAAGGGGTTCGGCGGCAATGGGTTGTTCCTGCCGCTCCTGGGCCACCCATTCCCGCCAGTCGCCTTCAAAGGAAACGGCCGTTTCGGCGCGGGGGAAGGCAAAAGAGTCGAGTTCGGCAAACGTGTTGACCACCCGCAACGACTGCGCCGTGTCCACCGGCTGGGCCCGGTAGTAGTCGAGCATGTCTTTGATCACCAGTTGGCCCTTGGGGCTGTCCATCAGGTAGTACACCAGCGACCAGGCCATCGTGCGCGGCGCGTCGGAGTGGTTGTCTTGCCGCGACCACTGGCGGTTGGTCTGGGTCAGGTAGCTTTCCAGGGCGGGCAGGTGGCCTTCGGGCAGGCGTTTCTTCATGCGCTTGTCCTTGGCGGGCTGCGAATGCACCACCGGCGTGGCGCCCGTCAGGTCCAGTTCCTCGAAGTATTCGGAGAGCCCTTCGTTCAGCCAGCGGGGGCAGTAGTGGGTCTGGCTCCGCAGCAGGAGGTGGCTCGTTTCGTGGAACACGGTTTTGGTGAAGCGGTCCGGGTCGGGACCCTGCCACACCACAATCTCCTGGAGGCGGTGGATGTACAACCCGATGTGCGACGAGATGGGGCTGGAGGCCACCTGCGAGGTGTAGGCTTTGTAGTCGTCGAGGTCGCGGTACACGCGGATCTTGACGGTCAGGTCTTTGGGAAAGGCGTAGTCGAACCTGGTGATGTAGAACTTGTACATGAACCCGATGCCCCGCTCGAGGTACGCGCGGACTTCGGGCGAGACCGAAGAATCGGGCTGGATGATTTCCACCCGCGGCAGGTGCGTGGTGTCGCGGGTCAGTTCGGTACTGCTAAAAAAGTCGGGCAGGCTCAACGCGCCCAGCCGGTACATAGAGGTGGGCTGGGAGTTGAACTGGTAAAGGCTAATCAGCAGCAGAACGGGCAAGAAGGAAAACAAAATTCTTTTTAACATGGTCAGCTCGTATCGGGAAACAAAAAGGGTAACCTAAAGTTAGGGGGATTACCCTTGAGAATAACGTGCAAAACGCATGCAAAAAGTACATCTTTGGGACGCCTAAGGAAACAATATTTTACGAACGGTCGTATAAGGCCAACAATCTACTGATTTTTACACACTTACTTCGTGGTCTACCCGGTTTGCGCGTTTCCAGTAGAAGTAGAAAGGTAACCCGGCCAGGATCAGGGCCAGCCCCATAAATGCTTCGCGCGGACGGTTGTAGAGGGTAATGATGACCAAAGAAGCGCAGAAAAGTACAAACAGGGCCGGTACTACGGGGTAGCCGATCACCCGGTAGGGGCGGGGGGCGTCGGGCATCTTGCGCCGCAGCACGAACACGCCGAAGGCCGTGGAGCCGTAGTAGATGAACGAGGCGAAAATGAGCATGTCGGTGAGTTGGTCGAAGCTGCCCGACAGGATGAGCATGGACGCCCAGAAGGCTTGCAGCACCAGGGCGTTGGAGGGGGTGTTGTAGGCCGGGTGGCAGTAGGCGGCCGCGCGGAAGAACAAACCGTTGCGGGCCATCGCGTAGTAGATGCGCGAAGCCATCAGCAGGGTGGTGTTGGTGCAGCCGAAGGTCGCCACCAGGATGAGCACCGAAATGAACAGGGACCCGCCTTCTCCCAGGAACCGCTGCACCACGGCCACGGCAGCAATCGTGTTTTTCGACTGGTGGGCGCCGATCAGCTCGTCGATGGGCATCACGTACAGGTACGTGAAGTTGACCAGCAGGTACACGGTCATTACGAACAGCACACCGAAGATGAGGGCCAGCGGAATGTTGCGGTGCGGCGACTTGATCTCGCCGCCGATGAAGCTGAGGCTGTTCCACCCTTCGTACGCCCAGAAGGCGCTCAGCAGCGCCCCGAAGATCGACCCGATCAGGCCGGTGTTGGTCCAGGACCGCGACACGTAGCCCGCGGCGGGCGTCTCAATGTGGCCCCACTGGCCGCCGCCGATGGACAACCCGAGCAGCACCACCGTGAAGATGCACACGACCACGGCCACCGTCACCATATTGCTCAGGCCGCCGCCGTAGCGTACGCCCCGGTAGTTCACGGCCGTCAGCGTCCAGATTAGGCCAATCGCCAGCAGCTTCACCCCGAAGTTGTCGAAGGGCGTAAAAATGCCCCCGATGCTCCACCCGGCCAGTTCGGGCGGCAGGTTCGGCAGGGGCACCAGGGAGTTGAACGACTGCGCAAACACGTACGAAATGGAGGCCGCCGCCGACGACTGGATGACGGCGAAGCACGACCAGCCGTAGAGGTAGGCAAACAACGAACCGTACATTTTCCGGAAGTACACGTACTGGCCGCCCGAATCGGCAATCATGCCGGCCACCTCGGCGTTGCTCAGGGCGCCGCACAGGGTGATGAGGCCGGCCAGTCCCCAGCACAGCAGCACCAGCCCCGGCGATTGCAGTTCGGCGGCCATCGGGGCCACTTTCTTGAATACACCCGAGCCAATGATGGAACTAACAATCAGCATGAAAGCCGAAAACAGACCCAGCGACCGAATCAGCGTGCCCTGGGTTTTGGAAGGTGCCGCCATGTTTTGAAACTACATACTTTCGGTGGGGTATGCAAATGGGCGTGGGCAATGGTCATTGGTACATTGGTCAGTAGTCAATGGTCATTGGGTGTGCGTAAGTTGTCGCATCCGAATGACTACTGACCAATGTACCAATGACCAATCTACCAATGACTATTGACCAATGACTATTCGCCGGGTAATGCGCACCTTTGCGGAATGTACTGGCACCGCAATCCTTCCTGGTTCGATTGGCTCTGGCCCGGCTACGTGTGGCACCGGCGCACCGGCGAAAAAGTTCTGTACCTGACCTTCGACGACGGCCCGATCCCGGAAGTGACGCCCTGGGTGCTGTCGGTGCTGGAGACGTACGGGGCCAAGGCTACCTTCTTCTGCGTGGGCGACAACATCCGCAAGCACCCCGGCGTGTTTGCGCAGGTGCGGGCCGCCGGGCACACGGTCGGCAACCACACGTTCAACCACCTCAACGGCTGGCAAACGGACCTCGACACTTACCTCCACAACACGGCCCGCTGCCAGCAGTACCTCGGGGGGCCACCCGGCCTGTTCCGGCCGCCGCACGGCCGCATGACCCGCCGCCAGGCCGCCGTCCTCCGCCGCGACTACCAACTGGTGATGTGGGACGTGCTCAGCGGCGACTTCGACCGGCGCCTGCCCCCGGAAACCTGCCTCCGCAACACCGTCCGTGGAGCCCGCAGCGGCTCCATCATCGTCTTCCACGACAGCCTCAAGGCCCGCCCCAACCTCGAATACGCCCTGCCCCGCTTCGTCCGCCACTTCGCCGGCCAGGGGTACGCGTTCAGGGGGTTGTAACCCTGCCACTCCCAATAATCTTGCGAATCCTGAATAGCAATCCTGCCAATCCCATAATCCTGTAAATCCTGATCCCGATGCTGGTTTCCATCCTGATCGCGGCGCGTAACGAGGAGGCGAACATACTGGCCTGCCTGGAGGCCGTGGCGCAACTCGACTGGCCGGTCGGTGACCTCGAGGTATGGATCGGCAACGACGGGTCGGAAGACCGCACGGGCGAATTGGTAGCCGGCTTTATCGGCGAAAAACCGCATTTTCACCTGCTCCACGTCACGGGTCGCGTCGGGGCGGCCCGGGGCAAATCCAACGTGCTGGCCCAACTGGCCGCGCGGGCGGGCGGCGACTACCTGTTCTTCACCGACGCCGACGTGCGGGTGCCGCCCACGTGGATCAAATCTATGCTGGCGGCCGGGGAACGCCGCGTGGGCCTCGTGAACGGCGTAACGCTGGTGGCCGGAGAGGGCCTGGCGGCCCGGCTCCAGGCCATCGAATGGGCGTACGCCATCAGCCTCATGCGGCGGTTTGCCGAACGCAAGATTCCCATTACCGCGATGGGCAACAACATGATGACCACCCGCGAGGCGTACCACGCGACCGGCGGCTACGCGCACCTGCCCTTTTCCATCACCGAAGATTACCAGTTGTTCCGGTGCATCCTGGCGAAAGGGTTCGGCTTCCGCCAGGCCTTCAACCCCGGCGTGCTGGCGTTTACCGCCCCGGCCGGTTCGTGGCGGCACCTGTTGCAGCAGCGCAAACGCTGGATGACCGGGGCCATGCAACTGCCCTGGTACCAGAAGCTGTTCGTGATTGCCGAAGCGTTGCTGGTGCCGGCCGTGGTGGCGCTGGGGTTTTATCAACCGCTTTGGGCCGGGCTGTTGTTCGCCCTGCGCGCCGCCCTGATCGTGGGGGAAGTACGCGGAGCCCTGCGCACGCTGGGCCAGCGGCAACGCTTCCGCGACGTGTGGCCTTACCTGCCCTACCACTTCCTGGTGGTTACGGCCAACGTACTCTACTACCTGCTGCCCGTGCCCGTGGTGTGGAAAGGAAGGAAGTATTAATTACCAATGGCTAATGACCAATTACCAATGAGTTGTCCCGGTTACGGCCAATACCGGTAGTTTTGCATTTTAAAACGCACGCATACCCAATACTTAATACCCAATACTCAATTCTCAATACCAATGATCGACAGCCACGCCCACATTTACGCGCCGGAGTTCGGCGGTGACCGCCACGCCATGCTCGAAAAGGCCTTTGGCGGCGGAGTGAGCCGGATTTACATGCCCAACATCGACAGTACTTCCATCGAAGGCATGCTGGCCCTGGAAGAAGCCTACCCCGGCCGCTGCATTGCCACGATGGGCCTGCACCCGTGCTACGTGACGGCAAGTTACGAACGGGAACTGGCCGCCGTGGAAAGCTGGCTGCAAAAGCGGCCCTTCGCCGCCGTCGGGGAGATCGGGCTCGACTACTACTGGTCGGTGGAATTCAAGGCGCAGCAGGAAGAAGCGTTTGCCATCCAGCTGACGTGGGCCAAAAAGTACCGGCTGCCCATCATCATCCACTGCCGCAACTCGTTTGCCGAAACTGTGGCACTGCTCCGGCGGGAGGGCACCGAAGGACTTACCGGCGTGTTCCACTGCTTCAGCGGCACCCTCGACGACGCCCGGCAGGCCATCGAACTGGGCTTCCTGCTGGGCATCGGCGGCGTGGCGACCTTCAAGAACGGCGGCCTCGACAAAGTGCTGCCCTTCGTGGACGCCCGGCACCTGCTGCTCGAAACCGACAGCCCGTACCTGGCGCCGGTACCCTACCGCGGCAAACGCAATGAACCCGGCTACCTGCCCCTCATTGCCCAACGCGTAGCCGACCTCCAGCAAACGGGGGCCGCCGAAATAAGCCGCATCACCACCGAAAACGCCCTCCGCCTGTTCGGGCGGAGGGCTGAGTGCCCTCCGCCATTCACAACCATACAACCTTGTCTACATGTTTACCACGATTCAAATTCCCACCGTGGCCGGCCAGGCGAGTACGTCGGTGCTGATGATCTACACCGGCGGCACGCTGGGCATGGTGTACGACCGCACCGGCCAGCACCTGGTGCCCTTCGATTTCTCGCAGATGAACGAACGGCTGCCCGAACTGAACCGGTTTGCCTTCCAGCTGACCGTAGTGGCCCTCGACCAGCCCATTGACTCCTCGAACGTAACGCCCGACCACTGGCTCCAGTGGGCCCACCTCATCCGCGGCAACTACGACCGCTACGACGGCTTCGTGATCCTGCACGGCACCGACACAATGGCCTACAGCGCCTCGGCGATGAGCTTCCTGCTCGAAAACCTCAACAAGCCCGTCGTGTTCACCGGGTCGCAGTTGCCGCTTGGCACCGTGCGCACCGACGCCCGCGAAAACCTGATGACGGCCCTCGAAATCGCTTCGGCCAAGGACGGGACCGGCCGGCCGCTGGTGCCCGAAGTGTGCATTTACTTCCACGGCCTGCTGCTGCGGGGCAACCGGGCCAAAAAAGTGGAAAGCGTGCATTTTGACGCGTTCCAGTCGGAAAACTACCCGCTGCTGGCCGAGGCCGGCGTCACCATCGACTACAACCGGTCGCTGATCCTGCCGTACCAGGGCGAACACCCGTTGCGCGTAGCGCCCATGATGGACGGCCACGTCGCCATCCTCAAACTCTTCCCGGGCGTTACCCGGCTGGTGGCCGACAGCACCGTGCAGATGCCCGGCCTGCGCGGCCTGATCCTCGAAACGTACGGTTCGGGCAACGCCCCCACGGCCGGCTGGTTCATCGAAACGCTGCGGAAAGCCGTGCAGAAGGGCTTGTTCGTGCTCAACGTGTCGCAGTGCGTCGGGGGCTGCGTGGTGCAGGGCCGCTACGAAACCAGCCGCCACCTGGCCGAGATCGGCATCCTCAGCGGCTCGGACATCACCACCGAGGCGGCCGTTACCAAGATGATGTACGTGCTGGGCAAGGACCTTTCCGACGACGAAACCCGCCGCCAGCTCACCACGCCGCTGCGGGGCGAAATGGGTTGATGGTACCCGGACGGTACGCGGATCTATTATGATGATTATGATCGGGACGGATTGAAAGGGAATTCAGAAAAAGATCATAATTAATCATAATCATCCTGACCGATCCGTGTACTATTACCATACCAATTTGCATTTTTAGGCCCAGGTACGGGCAAATGCTTTTGAGTTGCGGGATTAATTTGTATTTTAAAACCCGTTTTGTTTAAAAGCCACTTTTGCATGATACAGATAATACCCTCCATTTCCATTTACAACGGAAAATGCGTGAAAGTACCGCCCGGCGATTTTGAACACCCCGTGGTGTACGGCGACAGTCCGCTGGATGTCGCCCAGACCTTCGAAGACCACGGCATCCGGCGGATTCACCTCATTGACCTCGACGGCGCCAAGAAGGGACGGGTGGTCAATTACAACATCCTGCAAATGATTGCGGGCTACACGAACCTCGACATTGACTTTTCGGGTGGCATCCACACCGACTCCGACGTGCGTACGGCCTTTGAATGCGGCGCCAAGTACATTACCGCCGCCAGCGTGGCGGCCACCGAACGGGGCTTTTTCTCCTCCTGGCTCATCAGCTACGGCCGCGAACGGATCGTAATGGCCGCCGACGCCCGGAACGGCAAGATCATTACCGGCGGCTGGCGGCAGAAAACCGACATCGACCTGATGGAACTGATCGGTTACTACTACGAACGGGGCATCAAGTACGTCAAATGCACCGACGTGGGCCGCGACGGCCAGTTGCAGGGCCCGGCCATCGAACTCTACGAGCAGATCCTGGCGGCCTTCCCCGACATCTGCCTGCTGGCCAGCGGCGGCGTCCGGTCGGTGGCCGACATTGAAAAACTGAACGAAATGGGCGTCTTCGGCGTCATGTTCGGCAAGGCCTACTACGAGGGACAAATCGACCTCCAGGACCTGCGGTCGTTCATGGGATGAGGAGAAATTATGAATTATGAATTTTAAATTCTGAATGATGAAAGTTGAATTCGGGAAACGCGGTAATCCACAATTCAAAATTCATAATCCATAATTCAACATTGCGCAGCCCCCTAAGCCTTGCCGGTTGCGAAAGCCCGGCAGGTATTTTTTATGGAATCCGAAGAGAGAGACGCCAAACTAAACGCCCTGCTGGCCGAACTGGACGGGCTGAGCCGGTCGGTGGAGAGCCAGCAGCGGCAACTCGACCGGCTGCGGCAGGAAATCCGGGCACTGCAAAAGCCGCCCGTGACAACCACTGCCGCGCCGCCCGTCGCCGTCCGGCAGTCGCCCGGGTTCGGGCAAGCCAACCTGCCGCCGGAACCTTCCGGGGCCGTCCCCGGCCGGCCGGTTGCGTCCCCGCCGGCTTCGGCGCCAACCGCCGCCCCCGCGCGGCAGAGCCTGGAGCAGTACATCGGCGGCAACCTCATCAACAAGGTCGGCATCCTGATCCTGGTGCTGGGCGTGGGCATCTTCCTCAACTACGCCTTCGAAAACAACCTGCTCGGCCCGGTGCCCCGGATCGGCCTGGGCTACTTGTCCGGCGTGGCCCTGGTGGGGCTGGCCTACTGGCTCCGGAAAGACTACCGGGCCTACGCGGCCGTGCTGCTCAGCGGGGGCGTATCCACGCTGTACTTTACCACCTACTTCGCCTACGACTTCTACGGCCTGCTCCCGCACCTGCTGGCTTTCGGGCTCATGGTGGCCGTTACGGGCTTTACCATTTACGCCGCCATGCAGTTCAACCAGCAGGTGATCGGCGTGTACGGGCAGGTGGGCGCCTACGCCGTGCCGCTGCTGCTCAGCCAGGGCAACGGGCAGGTAGCCGTGCTTTTTACGTATACGGCCATCATCAACGCGGGCGTGGCCGTGCTGGCCTTCCGCCGCCGCTGGCCGGCCATGAACGTGGCGGCGTTCGCAGTCACCTGGCTCACCTACGGCAGTTGGTTCTTCCTGGTGTACGAAGCCGAAACGCACCTGCCGCTGGCCCTCGGGTTCGGCGCCTCTTTCTGGGCCATTTTTTACGCCGTGTTCGCGTTTGACCTCCGGGGCCGCGGGGAAATGACCGGCTTGAACGGCATCCTGCTGGTGAGCAACGCCTTTGTCTTCTACCTCTTCGGCTACCAGGCCCTCGAAGGGTCGGCCTACGAAAAAGGACAGGGGCTTTTTACGGTAGCCGTGGCGGCGGTGCACGCCGGCGTAGCCCTGTACGCCCGGCGCCGCGACGACCACCAGGGGCTGTTCTCACTGGCCCTGCTGCTGGCCGTGGCCTTCCTCACCATTGCCGTGCCCGTGCAGTTGGGCGACGTGTCGGTTACCTACACGTGGGCGGCCGAGGCGGTGGTGCTGTTCGTGGCCGGGCAGCGCCTGCGGAACGGCCTCTACGGGTACATGGCCGCGGTGGTCACGGGCCTGGCCCTCTTCAGCCTGCTTACCGACTGGTCGGCCTACGGCAACTTCGACCAACCCATTCCGCTGCTGCTTAACCGCTACTGGGCCGCCTCGCTGTGGGTGGCGCTGGCGCTGGGAACCATCGCCTGGCTGGCCCGCCGGGAAGCAGCACCGGCCATCCAGCCGCCGGCCCTGGCCCCGCTCTGGCACGACGTCCTGCCCGTGGTGGGCGTGGCGCTGCTGTACGGCGTGTTTTCCCTGGAGATCAACCACTACTTCGAACACGAGATTACCCAACTCCGGCCGGACAACCCTTCCGGTGGGGCGCCGCCGGCTTTTTGGGAAACGGCCAAACGGGTGCGGCAGCTCAGGCTGCTGTGGCAGGTGGCTTTTTCGGGGCTGTTCGTGGCGGCTCTGCTCGTGCTGACGCGGTACTTCCGGGCCAGCCGGAACTGGCAACTGGCCCTGACGGGGCTGGGCGGGCTGGTGCTGGCCTGGTGGCTGGTGGGCGGGCTGTACGCGGCGGAGTCGTTGCGGGATGCGTACCTGGAAGGGGTCCCCGACCGCCGGACGGCCTACCTGCTGCTGCGCTACCTGGTGTACGGGAGTGTGGGCTTGTGCGTGGGGATGGCGGGGCAACGCGTGGCCCAACTCGGGATGGGCCGGGCCGGCTCGCCCTGGCAGTGGTACCCGGCGGCCGTGCACGTGTACCTCATTGCCCTGCTGAGCGCCGAACTGGTGCAGTTGATGGTGTGGCTGGGCGGCGGCCCGGTGGCTACGTGGAAAGAGCTGGCGCAAAAGGTGGGCTTCAGCGTGTTGTGGGGCGTGTACGCGCTGGCACTGGTGGGCCGGGGCATCTGGCGGAAGCGCAAAGTGCTGCGGCTCCTGGGCATTGCCCTGTTCGCGGTTACGCTGGTCAAACTCTTCGTGTTCGACCTGGGCGACATTTCCAAGCTGGGCAAGATCATCGCCTTCGTGGGCCTGGGCGTGTTGCTGCTGGTAATTTCGTTCCTCTACCAGAAGTTCAAGGACGTGATTCTGGGGGAGGATGAGGTGAGGTAAAGGGCATGGGGCAGAGAACTTGATCGCACTGCCTTGCGCCCCCATTGCGATCCTTGCAGTTAAGTTCCTCCGGTCTCCTTTTTTCCTCTGTGTTCTCCGCGATCTCTGCGGTTAAGTTTTTGGTAAAACCTGAAATAAAAAAGCGTAGCCCTCATGAGGGACTACGCATGATGGTAGTAGAATTGATCAATACCCCTATTTACTCTTTTCGTAACTGATTGCTACGTTGGTTAACTGGTCAGCGTAGGAGTAAATGTCATCCAATTTGCTTATTTCCACTCTGGTCTCCTTCTTACTTTCATCAAAAAGGACCATGTACTTCTTGTTGCCTTCCAATAAAAGCCGGCACACCGGTTTGCGGTTGTTGTCGTCGTAGAGAATACCGAAGTAGGACTGCGTGTCCCTGAAGACCAGCCTGCTGGCATTAATTTTTGGACGCAGAATTGATTTGATGATAAAGAAAGCCTCCTTCTCCAGTTCTGTCGTAACAATTTTTGGACCTTCAGGTTTAATCGGTTCAATATCAGGTTGCTCTGGTTTCGCCTGTAAAGCAGCCATATCAGTTTCTTTAGCCAGAGCCGACTTAAGTCGATCGCTAATCAGGTCAGAAATCATTTGATTTAGGGATCTTTTCACAATGCCGGAAAATTGATTGAGCACTTTGGATGTCACTTTTCCAGAATACACTTGGTTGGCAAAAAACTTGGTGAAGGTCTCAGACGGAGAATTCAATTCGTCCAACATGATCTTTCTGATCTCACGGTTATACTTGAGTTCAGCCGCAGCACTAAGAATCTGATCAATGTCGAAACTTGCCTTGGTGTACTTCTTCAATTCATGCACCGTTTGCTCACTCATGTCGGTAATATTAAACTCCCAAAATGGTTTGTCATCCATTTTGTTAGGCTCCACCATGTCGGTAAAGAACCGGTAGATAATACCGTTGGTCAAAATGCCGAATCTACTTGTTGTTACGTGGAAGTAGCGATGGAGTTGAGTCTTGTGTACATCCAGTTCCTCCTTCCAGTGTTTGCATTCAACGATGATAATCGGATTGCCATCTTTCAAAATGCAGTAGTCAACTTTTTCTCCTTTCTTAATTCCGAGATCAGCTACAAACTCCGGAACTACTTCATGAGGATTGAATATATCGTAGCCAAGGGCTGCGATAAATGGCATTATGAATGCAGTTTTGGTAGCTTCTTCCGATTGAATGGTGCCTTTGTACACTGAGACCCTGTCTCCAAGTGCTTTAATTTCGTCGATAAAAGCCATTTAATTATTGGTTAAAATTTTTATCGACAAATAAAAAGTGGATTTATTGAATAAAAGCGCTATTTTTATACATTATGTTACACTAATTGTTCGAGTTATTATTTTCCTTGCCAAACAGAAGCATTTGGTAGAAAATCCTGATGATATAGCACAAAGCGTATTGCCGTAGAAGAGGAAACAACCATATGCCCTTTGCGGTCTTTGCGCGCCTTCTTTGCGTCTTTGCGTGAAACCTTTCCTCTGAAACCCGCGAGTAAGAAAACTGTCCCACCCGCTGAACTCCCCGGGCTTTCCTGCGTACTGATATAGCTGAAACCAGAAAAACAAACAGCCATGAACGTTCGGCAAGGACGTGCCGCTGGGCCGCCCCGGCCAGCCGTCGGAAGCAGGTCCGAGCTACGTGTTCCTGGCCTCCGACGACGCCTCGTACTTTACCGGCCAGGTGCTGCACCCCAACGGCGGCTCGGTGGTGAACGCGTAGAAGAGAGTTCATGAGTTTAAAGTTTATGAGTTTATGAGTGAGCGTTGCCGGGTTTAGGGGAGTTTCTAAATTTGAGCAGCAAGGTCCGTGAGCCGTTCCACTCATGAACTCATGAACTCATAAACTCTCTAACTCCCAATGATCTACTACAACCCGCGGAAGTGGTTTTCGCTCATCTTCCAGTTTCACCGGAGTGATACGTTCCGCATCCTGCTGCCCAGCATGGTGATGGTGGGCCTGTACACGGCGCTGGTCACGTACCTGGCCCTTGAAGTCTGGGGGTGGAAGTCGGGCACGACCACGGTGCATTCGCTGCTGGGCGTGGTGCTGGGCCTCGTGCTGGTGTTCCGCACCAACACGGCCTACGAACGGTGGTGGGAGGGCCGCAAGCTCTGGGGCACCCTGGTGAACGAAACCCGCAGCCTGGCCATCAAACTGGACGCCTTCCTGCCGGAAAGCGACACGGCCACGCGCCGGTTTTTCGCCGATTCCATTGCCAACTACGTGCGGGCCGTCAAAGACCACCTGCGCCGCGAGGTGGACCCCGACGTGCTCGAAGAAACCGACGGCCTCACCCGGACCGACCTGCGGGCTTCGGGGCACGTGCCCAACCGGATTGCCGCCTCCATCTACCGGAAGTGCAACCAGCTGTACGCCGCAGGCCGGTTCACCGGCGACCAACTCATTATCCTCGACAAGGAGGTTAAGGCGTTTACCGACGTGGTGGGGGCCTGCGAACGGATCAAGAATACGCCCATCCCGTACTCCTACAGCATCTTCATGAAGAAGTTCATCTTCATCTTCACCATGACCATGCCGCTGGGCTTCATCACCACGTTTGCCTACTGGGACATTCCGGTGGTGATGTTCGTGTTCTACGTGCTGGTGAGCCTCGAACTGATCGCCGAGGAGATCGAAGACCCCTTCGGCAAGGACGCCAACGACCTGCCGATGGAAGAACTCTCGGTCAAAATCCGTCAGAATGTGCGGGAGTTGTTGGGCGTAAGGGAGTTGGAGAAGCACGTCGAAGTATGAACACCAACGACAACCTTCCTCCCCAATCCCACGAGGCTTCAGAACGTCGAAGTAACCGTCGTTCCTGGCGGGCCACCCTCTCGGACCCGGAAATGTTACTGGCCCTTTCGGCCGTGTTCATCAGCCTGTGCGCCATGGTGCTTTCGGCCGTGCAGGTAATCATCATGCGCGACGAGCAGCAGATCATGCGCGAAGAGCAACACATGTCGGTGTGGCCCCGGCTGGAACTGATCGTAACCACCAGACTGACCAACCCCGACATCCAGAGCCTGGAAGATTCAACGGTGGTCAAAGTAAGCATCATCCTGCAAAACAAAGGCGTCGGCCCGGCGCTGGTGGAAGAAGCACGGACTTTTACGGATGGAAGACCGGCCGCCGAATTGTTGGCAGCGCTGACCCAGGTACTGCCCGCCAAAAGCATTAATGCTGGTTTTTCCCGGATTACCGATCGCACCATGCTGCCGGGAGATTCCCTCAATGTTGCCGTCTTCTACGCGTTTGCTTCCGAACGGCAGGTGAGGCAAAGCCTCAGCCGGATCAGTTTGCAAATCTGCTACTGCTCCGTGTACAAAGACTGCTGGACCATTACCAAGACGCAACTGGGCAGCGGCACCAAAGCCGTTTACCGGCAGGCAGGGGATTGCCGGGTGGAGTAGCCGGGGCCGGGTTTACGGACAGTACCTTCCTTCGGCGTCCAGTTTCAGGATCAGGGTTGCATAATCGTTTCTGTTGAAAGATCGTGGGGTGATGTAGGAAGGTGCACCGTCCGTTTCGTTGCCGTAGTACGTCTTCGTGTAAGCCTCGGCAAGCAGCAAACTACCCCCGTCGGCCGTGGCAACGAAGCCGTATTCCTTCAGCACGCCCTTTTGAATCGGCTTGTTCCAGAGCAGCCTGCCCCCGGCGTTCCACTTTTCGGCGGCCTGGCCGTCGGTAATGAACAAGTAGCCGTCGCTTACGGGGGCCATAAACGCATACCCCTTGTCACCCGTATCTCGCTGCCATTCCTGCTCCAGGTTGGCATTGTACTTGGTGAGTGAGCCAAAATGTGTACCCGCACTCCCGTCATACGTCCAGCCGTAATTGCTGACCACCAGCCCATTGTCCCCGCTGACGTGGATTGACGAGTTGTAAAATAACCGGCCCAGGTCCGCCTGCCCGAGCAGGTTCCCGTTCAGATCAAAGGTTTCTACCGCATGAATGCCTTCGCTGCTCCGTACGGAGAGCCAGAACTGGTCGCCCCGGGGGGTGGTGAGGAACTTGGCAAAACGGCTTTCGGCACCGGCAATCGGCTTTCGCGTCCACTGCGGGTTGCCTTGCGCATCCCGTTTCTCCACGACCGGGCCCCTTTCGGCCGTTGGTGCACTGGGAGAACCCAGGAGCAACAGCCCGCCATCGGCGGCGTGAACGGCCTGGCTGGGGTAGAAGTTGAGCTGAAGTTGCCATTGCGTATTGAAAGCATCATCCGTTCTGCGCAATACCGACGCCGAATCGATGAGCCAGTAGCCGTCCGGCAGCGCCCGCGTAACGAGGCGGTAGGAGAGGGGCTTTTGTTGCACCAGGTTGCCCTCCTTGTCGAAGCACAGCACGCCAATGCCCCGTTCGGAATCCGGCGAACCGGTGCGGATGCCAAAGGCAAACCCACCCGCCGATTCACCCAGGAAGTGCACGTTCCGCTCTGGCCTTACGAGGCTGAAAAGGGGACCTTTGCACGAATCGGGGGGCGACAGGACCAGGGGCTTGTGGTCGTTGAAAGGACTTTCGGTAATGCAGGCATTGAGCAGCAGGCCGGCCGCCAGGAGCAGGAAAAGCTTTTTCATGAAATGTCGTTAGGGTTTGGAACGGAGACCGGCCTTGATCCCGAAGTGGGCAGTAGGCAGAAACACGAAGTACTGGTATCGGTAATTGTCAAAAACAAAGTTGTAGCGGACGTTCTGGTCGTACAGTTCGAAGATGCGGGCGTTGATCATTTTGGTCCGGACGCCGAGGCCGAAATACGCATCCAGCAGCAAGCGGGGGCCGAGCGAACGTTTCACACCGCCCATGAGCTGCAGCGAGACGACGTGTTTGTTGAATCGTTCGCGGCTCACGCAGTAGTCACAAATCTTATCCTCGTAGTCAATTTCGCCGCCGTCTGAATACATTTCCAGGTCGCCGTACTGGGAGTACTCCTTGCGTACCCCCGGCAGGTGTACAAACCGGTACCCGACCAGCGGACCCGCGTAAAAGCCTTTGCCCCACTCAGGGCCCCGGTACCGGGGTGCAAACACCCGGACCGCTACGCCACCGGCCCGCGTGAACTGGAGGGAGCCTTTGTTGATGAGGTTATAATCCCCCCAGTACAAGTCACGGTAGACGTAGCCAAGCGTGTACTCCACGCCCCACCTTTTGGACAAGTGCCGTTCGTAGGAGAAAGGAATTTCACCCATCACGGCCGGCAGGAGATCAACGGCCAGGATGTAGCCGGGTTGACGGGCGGCCGTATCGGGTTGCGCCAGGCCAGGCAGCGAAGAGGCCAGGGCGCAAAAAATCAGCAGGCGCCGGCAAAAAGCAGTAAAAGGGGAAGAAAGCATGGGCAAAGGCACGTTTAATGGGGAAATGAACCGCTGGACCTGCATGAATACCGGGAGGACGCCGCAGGTTAACACGGACCATTTCTTTTTTCGCCCGGGTGGGGAAACCGGTCCTGCGCACGGGAAACGCAGGCGCAAAAGCCGTGCCGGGGCAAGAGGCTTTTACGGAGCCAGTTCTCCCAGTACTTCGAGCAGTTCGCTGAGCATCATGGCCGTGGCGCCCCACACCGTGTGGCCCTGGAGGTCGTAGTACGGCGCCTGGATGGCGATGCCTTCCCGCACGACGATCTCCTTGGTGCCGATGCGCGTGACGTCCTGTAGCTCTGTGAGCGGCACTTCGAGCAGGGCGTCCACCTCGTAGGCGTCGGGCTTGAAGTCGGGGCGGCTCCGGGCGGCGCCCACCACCGGGTGCACCATGAAGTTGCTCGCGTGCACGAAGAGCGGCGTGAGCAGGCCGAGCACCTCTACTTCGGCCGGCCGCACCCCCACCTCTTCCTGGGCTTCGCGCAGCGCCGTGGCGACGAGGTTTTCGTCGGTTTCATCCACCCGGCCGCCGGGAAAGGCTACCTGGCCGCTGTGCACCCCCGCGTACACCGGGCGGCGGATCATCGGCACGTGGATGAGGCCCCCGTGCGGGTAGAACAGGATGAGCACCGCCCCGGTGCGGGTGGCCGCGTCGGGCGCGGGGTACGTGCCCGGCCGCGTACGGCCCGCGGCGGCCATTTTAAGGTGCGCTTTTTCGCCCGGCAGGGCTGCCCGGAGGCGCCGGCGGACTTTCTCGAAGTACAATTCGTGCATAGGACTAAGGCAAAACGGAGGGAGCGGCTACCGGGTTGCGGAGGGGCCGGCGGCGGCGGTATACGCCAGAATTAACATAATCGTGAACGAGGAAAACCGGGAAAAAAAACGTATTTTTACATCTTTGCGGGCACCCGGAACGGGCAACTGTAACCGAGATTACTGGCAACTGTTTTGCCTCCATAGCCAACCGAATATGAACGAAACGATCGAAGAAACCAAGCAGAATACGTATTCCGCGGAAAGCATTCAGGTACTGGAGGGATTGGAAGCCGTGCGCAAGCGCCCCTCCATGTACATCGGCGATACCGGCATCAAGGGCCTGCACCACCTGGTGTGGGAAGTGGTGGACAACTCCATCGACGAGGCCCTGGCCGGCTACTGCGACCGCATCGAAGTCACCATCAATGAAGATAACTCCGTTACCGTAGTAGATAACGGCCGCGGCATTCCCACGGGCCTGCACTCGAAGGAGAAACGGTCCGCCCTGGAGGTGGTCATGACGGTACTCCACGCCGGGGGTAAATTCGACAAAGGCACCTACAAGGTGTCGGGCGGCCTGCACGGCGTGGGCGTGTCCTGCGTGAACGCCCTTTCCAGCCACCTGGAAGTAACCGTGTACCGCGAAGGCAAGATCTTCCGGCAGGAATACGCCATCGGCGTACCGCAGTACCCCGTCAAGGAGATCGGCTTTTCCGAACGCACCGGCACCACGGTCACCTTCCTCCCCGACGCCACCATCTTTACGGCCACCGAATACAAGTACGAAACCGTTGCCACCCGCCTGCGCGAACTGGCTTTCCTCAACCGCGGCATCCGCATTACGCTCACCGACGCCCGGGAAAAGGACGAAGACGGCAACCCGCTGTTCGAGGAGTTCTACTCCGAAGGCGGCCTGCGCGAGTTCGTCGAATACCTCGACTCCACCCGCGAGAAGCTCATTCCCGAAGCCATCTACATGGAAGGCGACAAGGGCATCCCGGTGCAGGTAGCCATGCACTACAACACCTCCTACACGGAGAACGTGTTCTCGTACGTCAACAACATCAACACCATCGAGGGCGGCACGCACGTATCGGGCTTCCGGATGGCGCTCACGCGGACGCTCAAGAACTACGCCGACAAGTCGGGCATGCTCGACAAGCTCAAGATCGACATCAGCGGCGACGACTTCCGGGAAGGCCTCACGGCCGTTATTTCGGTGAAGGTGGCCGAACCGCAGTTTGAGGGCCAGACCAAGACCAAACTGGGCAACGGCGACGTGGCCGGGGCCGTCAGCAGCATTGTGGGCGACATGCTCTACCATTACCTCGAAGAGCACCCCAAGGAAGCCCGGGCCATCGTGAGCAAGGTGATCCTGGCGGCGCAGGCGCGGCACGCGGCCCGCAAGGCCCGCGAAATGGTGCAGCGCAAGAACGTACTCAGCGGCACGGGCCTGCCCGGCAAGCTGGCCGACTGCTCCGACACCGACCCCGAGCAGTGCGAACTGTACCTGGTGGAAGGCGACTCGGCCGGCGGCTCGGCCAAGCAGGGCCGCGACCGGAACTACCAGGCCATCCTGCCGCTGCGCGGGAAAATTCTCAACGTGGAAAAGGCACAGGAATACAAGATCTACGAAAACGAGGAAATCAAGAACATCATCACCGCGCTGGGCGTGAGCTTCGGTACGCCGGAGGGAGAGAAGGCCCTCAACATGATCAAACTGCGCTACCACAAGATCATCATCATGACCGATGCCGACATCGACGGCAGCCACATCCGCACGCTGATCCTGACGTTTTTCTTCCGGTACATGAAGGATTTGATCGAAAAGGGATACCTTTACATCGCCCTGCCGCCGCTGTACCTCGTGAAAAAAGGCAAGGAGCAGCGCTACTGCTGGTCGGAAGAAGACCGCGAGAAGGCCGTGCGGGAACTGGCCGGCGGCAAGGAAGACACCGTGAACGTGCAGCGTTACAAGGGTCTGGGCGAAATGAACCCCGAGCAACTGTGGGAAACCACCATGAACCCCGCTTCGCGCAGCCTCAAGCTGGTGAGCATCGAGTCGGCCGCCGAAGCCGACCACCTGTTCTCCATGCTGATGGGCGACGAAGTGGGCCCCCGCCGGGAATTTATCGAAAAGAACGCCAAGTACGCTAAAGTGGATATCTAAGTGAGTGAATCAGAAGAAAAGCTGAAAGCGAAAAAGGAGCCGTTGCTTTCGGCTCCTTTTTCGTTTATCCTGCGGCCCTTTTTTAAATTACGCAACCGTATGTTACTCAGAGAACGGGTAAACAGTGCCATTGAACAAAGTGACTACATCAGCCGGGACCTGAGCTGGCTCAAATTCAACTGGCGGGTGCTCGACCAGGCCAAAAACCCCGACCGCACCATTTTTGAACGCCTTAAGTTCCTGGCCA
This sequence comes from uncultured Sphingobacteriales bacterium, assembly GCA_963844325.1. Classification (GTDB taxonomy): domain Bacteria; phylum Bacteroidota; class Bacteroidia; order Cytophagales; family 172606-1; genus CADCTQ01. The sequence goes on along the minus strand of CAWJNV010000002.1, from coordinate 6,953,365 downwards.
TTACGGCTTCCAACCTCGACGAGTTTTTCATGATCCGGGTGGGCAGCCTCTACAACTACCTCGACTACGGCAAGGAACGCGTAGACTACTCGGGCCTGCGCGAAACGCCCTTCCGGCGCACGCTGCTGGGCACGGCCCACCAGTTCTACAAAGAGCAGTACGACGAGTTTAAGGTGCACCTCCAGCCGCTCTTCAAACTCAACAACTTTCACATTGCAAGCCTGAGCGAACTCGACGAGGAAGAACGCGCCGACGCGGTGGCCTACTTCATGCGGACCATCTTCCCGATGCTCACGCCGATGGTCTTCGACGGCTACCACACCTTCCCCATCCTGATGAACAAACTGCTCATCTTCGGGGTGGTGACCCGCACGCACGACGACCACAAGGAAGGCCAGCGGGTCTCCTTCGTGCAGATTCCGCAGAACCTGCCGCGCTTCTACGAACTCTACCGGGCCGACCAACTCGTGTTCGTACCCATCGAGGAGATCATCCGCTCGGAAATCCACAAGCTCTACCGCAACGTGGACATTGAGTCGGTGAACCTGTTCCGCATCACCCGCAACGGCGACTTTACCCTCGAAGAAAGCGACGACATCGAAGCCGACTTCATCGACGAGATCAAGCAGAAACTCAAGACCCGCCGGACGGGCCGCGTGGTGCGCCTGGAAGTGGAGCCCGGCGCCTCGTACTGGATGATGAAGACGCTGAAGGGCCGCTGGGAACTCGACGACGACAACGTGTTCGTGGCCGACCGCATCATCGACTTTACGGGCCTCTGGCAGATCGTGAACCACAAGGAGTTCCGCGACCGCATTCCGCCCATTCCCCCGCCGGTGCTGCCCATCGGCCTGGCCGAGAAGAAGGACTACGACAACATGTTCCTCACGCTGAAGAAGGGCGACCTGCTGCTGCACCACCCCTACAACAGTATGGAACCCGTGGTGCACATGCTCGAACAGGCCGCTGAAGACCCCGACGTGCTGGCGATCAAAATCACCATCTACCGGCTGGCGAAGAAGTCGCGCATCACCGAAGCCCTGCTCAAAGCGGCCGAAAACGGCAAGCACGTGTCGGTGCTGTTCGAGGTGAAGGCCCGCTTCGACGAGGAAAACAACATCCGCGAGGCGCAGCGGCTGCAAAAGGCCGGCTGCTTCGTGATCTACGGCATCAGCCGGTACAAGACGCACACCAAGCTGCTGCTCATCGTGCGCAAGGACAGCGACAAGGTGACCCGCTACGTGCACCTGTCGAGCGGCAACTACAACGAAGATACGTCGCGCTTCTACACCGACATCGGCCTGCTGACCACCAACGAGGTGTACGCCCAGGACATTTCGGAGTTTTTCAACGTAATCACCGGCCACTCGCTGCCCAACAGCTACCGCAACCTGATTACGGCGCCCCGCGACATGCGCAACCAGCTCGTGGAACTGATCCAGCACGAGGCCGCCAACGCCCGGGCCGGCAAGCCCAGCGGCATTGTCATCAAGATCAATTCGCTGGAGGACAAAACGACCATCGATGAACTGTACAAGGCTTCGCAGGCCGGCGTGCCGGTAAAACTGGTCGTGCGGGGCATCTGCTGCCTGCGTCCGGGCCGGGCCGGGCTGAGCGAAAACATCTCGGTGCGGTCCATCGTGGGCGACTTCCTGGAACACACCCGGGTGTACTACTTCCACAACGGCGGTGAGCCCAAGGTGTACGGCGGCAGCGCCGACGTGATGGTGCGCAGCTTCGAGCGGCGCATTGAATCGCTGTTCCTGCTCATGGCCCGCGAGATCAGGCAACAGGCCATCCTGATCCTCGACTACAACCTGCGCGACAACGTGAACTCGTACATCATGCAGGAGAACGGCGACTACTACAAGGATGTCAACGACGGCACGCGGTTCAACATCCACCAGGAGTTTTTCAAAATCACCAACCGGGAGATTGACGAAGCGAAGCTGTTTTAAGAAGGAGGTTTCACGCAAAGGCGCAAAGGAGGAGCGCAAAGGCCGCAAAGCAAAGCACTTAACCGCAAGGGGCACAAAGGAGACGCAAAGACCGCAAGGAGGGATAGGGTTTAAACCCTATCCTATGGATATTGCACATGCGTACGCAAACTTCGCTCCAGTCAAACCAAGCGCAGCCTCTCCGTAGGGTAGGGTTTAAACCCTACCCCTACTGCAAAGACCGCAAGGAGTACGCGTTTTTCTTTGCGCCCTTTGCGTCTCTGCTGCGATCCTTGCGGTTAAGTGCTGTCGGCATTTGCACATCCGAACCATCATTGTCCTGAGTCGCTACCCGAACAGCAGATCGCCGAAGCGGGCAATGTGGGCTTCGCCCCAGCCGTACAGCACTTCCACCACCGGCCGCACCGTTTGCCCGTACTCCGACACTGCGTATTCTACCCGTACCGGGGCGCCGGCCATTTCACGGCGGGTTACCAGTCCGTGTTCTTCCAGTTCCTTGAGCGAAGCCACCAGCATTCTGTCGCTGATTTCGGGAATGGCCGTGCGCAGGGCGTGGTAGCGCAGCGGCGACCGGAACAGGTGCGTCAGAATCAGGAGTTTCCACTTGCCCCCGAGTACTTCCAGCGAGCAGCGGATGCCGCAGTAGTTGAGGGGGCGGCCGTGCCCAACGGGCACCTCGTAGGGGTAGATCGATTTGTACTGCTTTTTCATGGGGGAAGATAATACCGGGAAAGGATGAAAACGATACGTCGGCGGACGTTTGTTGGATACCGAAACGGGCGGGTTACTTACCAAAATGTTAGCTGACCCGCCGCTTGGGGCGTGGACCCGCCGCTTTATCTTTACCGGGAAAGAACCAATCATTTCCCCATGAGCAACATTCATAAAATTGCCGTCATCGGCGCCACGGGTATGCTGGGCAAGCCCGTCACCCTGCAACTGATCGCGGCCGGCTTCGAAGTAACGGCCCTGGTGCGCAACCCCGAACAGGCCGGCAAAGGGCTGCCTCCGTCGGTGAAGCGGGTACGCGCCGATGTAAAAGACCCGGACAGCTTGAAGCAGGCCCTGACCGGGCAGGATGCCCTGTACCTGAACCTGTCGGTGGCGCAGACGGAAAAGCAGTCGGCCTTCCACCCGGAAGGGGAGGGGCTGCGCAACGCCCTGGCCGCGGCAACCGAAAACGGCCTCCGGCGCGTTTCTTACCTGTCGTCCCTCGTGATGCACTACCCGACGGATTGGTGGGTGTTTGCCCTCAAGCGCCGGGCCGTGGAGGACATCAAGGCGTCGGGCCTCCCGTACACGGTCTTCTACCCTACGCAGTTCATGGAAACCCTCGACGGCCGCACGATGGCCGGCAACCGGCTGCTGGTGGTCGGGCAGGCGCAGTACCCCAACTGGTGGATTGCCGCCGGGGACTACGGCCGCCAGGTCGCCAACGATTTCAAGAATGACAACCCCACCCACCGCGAATACGTGGTACAGGGCCCCGAGCCCATCCTGACGGGCGATGCCGCCGAACGGTTCGTGAAAGCGTACGGCAAGAAACCGGTTGCCGTTGCCAAGCTGCCGCTGGGGCCCTTCAAACTGCTGCGGTCGCTGTCGCCCCGGTTTCGCTACGGCTACGAAATCGTCAACGCCCTCAACCGCTACCCCGAAACCTTCCAGGCGCAGAACACCTGGAATGACCTGGGCAAACCGGTCATAAAACTGGAGGACTACGCCCGAAGTTTGTAGCCCGTTCCTTAATTTGCGGGGTATTTTACTTGTCGTCCGCCGCAACCTATGCAACACATCCTCTCATTCCTGGAACAACTGGGGGAGAACAACAACCGCGACTGGTTCGAAGCCAACCGGCCGCAGTACGAAGAGGCCCGCCGCACGTTCGAAGGGTTCGTGAAAGAACTGCTCGGGGAACTGGTCGCGCTGGAGCCAACTTTCAGCCACCTGGAGACCCGCAACTGCATCTTCCGCATCTACCGCGACGTGCGGTTCTCGAAGGACAAACGGCCCTACAAAAATCACTTCGGCGCGTACTTCGCCCCGGGCGGGAAAAAGAGCCTGAAGGCGGGCTACTACCTGCACCTGGAGCCGGGCGGCAAATCAATGCTGGCCGGGGGCATGTACGCGCCGCCCGCCGAGGAACTGAAAAAGCTGCGCCAGGAGGTGGATTACAACGGCGGCACGCTGCGGCAACTCATGGCCGAACCGGAGTTCGGGAAGTACTACGGCGGCTTGTCGGGCGACAAGGTGAAGACGGTTCCCAAGGGCTACGCCGCCGACCACCCCGACATCGAACTGCTCAAGCACAAGGATTTTACGGCCGTACACTACGTAGACGACAAGCGGGTCGCCAACGGCAAAATGCTGCCCTACGCCGTCACCGTTTTCCGGGCTCTCAAGCCGTTCAACGACTTCCTCAACGCCGCCGTGGAGTAACCTTCTGCCGCCGTTGGCGGTACACTTCCGGAGTTTGATAATGGTACACTGATCTATTATGATGATTGGGACTGATTGAAAAGAGTTGGAAGAAAAGATCATAACAAATCATAATCATCATAATAGATCAGTGTACTATTATCGGGTTTCAATTGCAGCTATCACACATGGGTTTCTTTCGAACGGGGTTTTTACAGAAATTCAAGCAGTTTGCCGTCAAGGGCAACGTAGTGAACCTGGCCGTGGGCATCATCATCGGTACGGAGTTCAACAAAATCGTGACGTCGCTGGTCAACGACGTGATCATGCCGCCGCTGGGGCTGGTGATCAGCGGCATGAAGTTCAACGAGAAGAAGTGGATCCTCAAGCCGGCCAAGCAGGTTGGCAAGGAGGTACATAACGCCATTACGCTCAACTACGGCAACTTCATCCAGGCCTGCATCAACTTTATGATCATTGCCCTGGCGGTGTTCATTCTCGTGCAGCTCTACGAAACGCTGCAAACCAAGGAAAAAGAAGAAGAGAAGCCGCCTTCCCTCAACAAAACCGAAGAGACGCTGATCGAAATCCGCGACATTCTCAAAGGCTTACAGAAACCTTCCTGACGGCGTAAGTCCAAAGTTCGGAGTTGGGCGGAGACATTGCCAACAGCCGGAGTGGTCAGTAGAGTCAGTAGAGTCAGTAGAGTAGGGTTTAAACCCTACTCTACTGACTCTACTGACCAGAACTACGTGGTTAAGGGCCCGCAGGCCGCCGCCCGGGTCTCACTGACGGCCTTTCAGCCAACGGCTTACGGCTGCTGCTCTACTTTGGACCGCTGGCCCGTGTGTTCCAGGTGCTTCATCACCAGTTTCAGGTCGCTGAACGAGACGGCGTCGCCCAGGGCAGCCTTGGCCGAGCCCATCGAACTGGTGTCGTGCCGGGCAAAAAAATCGGTGATCAGGCGTACTTTCTCGCGGTCCACCAGCCGCTCAATGTCGAGTTCGCCGGTGGCTACGTACTGCGCCAGGTGGCTTTCGATGGTCGAAACGGCCAGGCCCCGCGTGAGGGCAATGGCCGCCACCGACTGGCCTCCCAGAAACAGGTCGAAGCTGACCTGGCTGGTCGGGTTGGGGCCCGCCGGCTTGGTTTTGACCTTGGCCTCCGGCTCGTCGGGACCCGAATACGGCGGCAGTTCCTGCTCCTGCTCCAGTTCCTCGATCACCGCCAGGATTTCCGAGCCCATCTGTTCGATCTTCTTTTTGCCCAGGCCTTTGATCGTGTGCAGTTGCGCCATCGTGCGGGGCACCTGCGCCACGAGGGCCTCCAGGGTTTTGAGCGGCAGGATCATGAAGGCGGGCACTTCCCATTCCTTCGCTTTGGCGTCGCGCCACGCCTTCAGCCGGGCGTACAAACCGGCGTGTCCGGGCTGACCTCCCGGCGTGACCGCGGCTTTGCGGGCAGTTGCCTGCTTGGTTTCCATCGGTTCCAGCGTGGCCTTGGCCCGGGCTGCCAGCAGCGAACCCACCACGAAGCCCTCCGCGGCCAGCACCTTCAGGCAGGCCAGCTTGGCAAACGCCTCCGTGTGCGCATTTTCGAGGGCCGTCTGCACCGATTTTTTCACGGCTTTGTTGTCGGTATCAGCCGGGGCGGCCTTCATGGGTTGCAGCACCAGGGCGTCGAGCTTGCCGGCAAAGTAGGCGCCGGCCTGCCGGAGGCGTTCCTGCAAGGGCTGGTTTTCCTCGGCCGGACCGTCGTAGAGGCCCAGCTTGCCCATCTGCACCATGAACTTTTCACCCACCGGCACGATGTCCTGGCCGTAAGCCGTTACCATGTTCGTGAACGTTTCGCCGAAACCCTTCGCCAGACTACCGCTGTGCTCCTGTCCGAGCCGGGCGCAGTACTGGAGCTTGCCGAACAGGGGCTTGAAGTTGAACAGGTCGAGGAGCAGGTGCTGCTGGTACTGCTGCCGGGCCGATTGCAGGGCCGCCTCGGTGGGCTGGTTTTTCTCAATGTCGCCCGTAAAGCCCTTGATCGACGCGTTGCTGATGATGCTGGCCGGCGACAGCGGGTTGCGGAGCACGAGTCCTTCCAGCGAACGGCAGCGGCTCAGGGCCACGTACACCTGCCCGTGCGTAAAGGCGGCGTTGGCGTCCACGATGGCCTTGTCGAAGGTAAGGCCCTGGCTCTTGTGGATGGTGATGGCCCAGGCCAGCTTGAGCGGGTACTGGCGGAAAGTCCCGGCCACCGATTCCCGGATTTCCCGGGTGCTTTCGTCGAGTACGTACTTGTAGTTCTGCCATTCGGCCCGTTCCACGTAAATGGGCATCTCCTCGCCGGGACACTGCACGAGGATGAAGTCTTCGCGCATGCCCGTCACCGTACCGATCTTACCGTTGAAGTACCGCTTTTCGCGGCCGCCGTCGTTTTTGGCAAACATCACCTGGGCGCCCTTCTTGATGACCAGGTTGGGCTCGGTGGGGTACATGTACTCGGGAAAGTCGCCTTCCACCTCGGCGGTAAACGTGGCGGCCTTGCCGGCCAGTCGCTGCAACTCCGCGTCGTTGATCTGCTGGGCCTGGTAATTGTGCGTGGTGAGGGTGATGTAGCCTTCCCCGGCCGGCGGGTGGAAGCCCGGCTGGCAGCGGGTGTTGAGCCGTTGCAGCAGTTCGCCGTGCAGCCGGTTGTCGCGGATGGCGTTGAGAATGTCAATGAACGTGGTGTCGCGCTGGCGGTAGATGTGCTGGAGCATTACGCTCACGTACTCGGTTTTCTGGAGGGCCTGGCTGCCGAAGAAAAACGGCGTCTGGTAGTGGTCCTTGAGGAGTTTCCATTCTTCGTCCTTCACCACCGGGGCGAGTTGCTGGAGGTCGCCGATCATGAGCAGTTGCACGCCGCCGAAGGGCCGGCTGCGGTCGCGGTACTGGCGCAATACTTCGTCGATGGCGTCGAGCAGGTCGGCCCGCACCATACTGATCTCGTCGATCACCAGCAGGTCGAGGGAGCGGAGAATGCCCTTTTTTTCGCGGCCAAACTTGCGGCCCGACTCCTGGCGGGCCAGCGAAGAAGGGGCGCCGTTGGTGGCGGGCACGTACGGGCCGAAGGGTACCTGGAAAAAGGAGTGAATGGTAACGCCCCCGGCGTTCATGGCGGCGACGCCCGTGGGGGCTACCACCACCAGGCGTTTGTGGGACTGTTTCCGGAGGTTGTGCAGGAAAGTCGTTTTGCCGGTACCGGCCTTGCCCGTGAGGAAGAGGTGTTTGTTGGTGTGCTCCACAAAATCGAGAGCAAGCTGCAACGGGACGTTCTGGGGCTGTTCCATATCAATTGTACCTGTCATGGTGTTAGGGGCGCGGATGTAAAAATAAGTATGAATTAAATATTATTGGCGGCAAAAAAGTAAGTGCCGTCGATAACCGGAAACCGGCGCCGCTTCCGCAAAATTTGTCCTCAATTCCTTCCGGGCAAAACCACACCGCCCGGATTTTTTCACTTTGTTCACCCCACTGATCCGGACCGGTAATGGAGCGTACGCATTTGATCGCAAATAATTACTTAAACGTCAGGCAAGTAGCGTCCAATTCATCCGTTTAATCCTGTTCATCCGTTTAATCCTGTTCATCCTGTTCATCCTGTTCATCCTGTTCATCCTGTTCATCCTGTTCATCCTGTTCATCCTGTTCATCCTGTTCATCCTGTTCATCCTGTTCATCCTGATATTACTCCCCCGTTTCCGACTCCACGTAGGAGATGAGCAGGTCCTTGATCTTGGGTTTGGAGAGGCCGGCCTGTTTCATCTCGATGCGTTGCACCACCACGTCGTACTCCTTGTTGAACGAGATCATCGGCACGCCCCCGTGCAGGGCCGAGGCGATGAAGCCGCGGGAGTTGGGGTCGGCCGGGTCGTTGGACTCGAAGGCGTACGTGTTGTTTTTGACGTTGAGGGCCACGAAGCGGCCCGTCAGGCTCAGGTCGTCGTTGTTGAGGTATTCAAGCTGGGTAATGTTGTCGAGGATGTGCAGCGCCTCCCGGTGCGTGATTGTCTGCTGGCGGTCGGTGCGGCTGTTGGCGTTGGTCCAGTGCAGCGTGAGGCTCAGCTTGTAGGCCCGGATGAGTTTGAGCAGGTACTGGTAGTTGCTCACCACCCGGCTCTCGATGCGGTTGACGAAGTTGCGCAGTTCGGCAAAGTCGAAGCTGGCGGCGATAAAGGCCATCAGGTACTCGTTGTACTTGTCGGCTTCGCTCTCCTGGCCGGGCAGGGTAAGCTGCTGGTTGAGGGGGCGCAGCACCACGTTGAACGACCCCGCCTCCACGCCGATGAGTTCGAAGCGGGCGGCGCTGAGCATGTTGTTCTTGTGGGCGTTCTTGAGGGCTTTGTCGGTAAAATGCACCGTGGTGGTTTCCTGCCAGCGGCGGTAGTAGCCCAGCCCCAGGTGGGCCGTGATTTCGTGCAGGCAGGCCAGGGCCGGGGCCAGCACCGACAGGTAAATGGTGCCGTAGCCCACCCGGGACTGGCTCTGGAAGCGGAGTTGCAGCAGGCCCGTTTCGAGCTTGGCCGACAGTTGGGAGAGGTCGTGCGAGGCGGCCACCAGGTTGCCCTGGAAGTACGATTTGCGCTGGGGCAGGTAGTAGTCGGGCAGCAGCGACAGCGGCACGATGCGCGGCGAGAGGTGCCGCCCGTTGCTGTCGGTATCCACGCAGTAGAGGAAGCCGTCGGCGGGGGAGATGAGGATCTGCCGCAGGGCCAGCTTGCGTTCCAGGTACTGCAACAGCGTATCGAAAGTGAGGCGTACGGCCAGCCACCGCTGGTAGAACAGGGAGGCTTCGATGCGGTAGAAGAGGAAGTGTTCGCCCCGCCCGTTGATGTAGTGGGCTACGGGCGTACTATCCTGGCTGTTGAGGTCGGCCACCTTGCGGAGCGGCGGCGAGGGCAGCGAATCTACGATATAGCCCTCCGGTAACTGAGAGGCTCTGGTGTCGATCATGGGTGGTACGGACGGGCAAGGGGATTAAAACTACCAAATAATTCCGGGAATCCGATGTTCGATCAATGGTACACTGATTCGGTTATGATGATTATGATTGGGACTGATTGAAAAGGGAATCCAAAAAAAATCATAACCGATCATAACGATCCTAATAAATCAGTGTACCATTCAAGACGGGAATTGCGCGCCCCGGCCCGTAACGCAACGGACTTTCCGAATCGCACCCGAATGTCAGGATTGCGGCCCCCGGACACCGGACAGCCGGCATCGAACGTCGCATTTCCCCGCGCAAGTGCCTAAAAATTAAATAGAACCCGCTATTGCATATCCCGGCCTAAGCTCCTACATTTGCAGTCCGTTTTTCAACGGTACAGATTTTCAGCAAAAAGCGATAGCAAATCAGAATGGATACTTTAAGCTATAAGACGCCCTACGTTAATAAGGAAACCGTCGAAAAGGGCTGGGTGGTAATTGATGCCAACGGCGCGGTACTGGGTCGCCTGGCCAGCCAGGTGGCAAACATCATCCGCGGCAAAAACAAGTCTACCTTCTCGCCGCACGTAGATTGCGGTGACAACGTGATCATCATCAACGCCGAGAAGGTGCGCCTCACCGGCAAGAAGATGAACGACAAGGTATACGTCCGCCACACGGGTTACCCCGGCGGGCAGCGTTTTACCACGCCCCGCGAAGTGCTGGGCAAACACCCCCACCGCGTCATCGAGCACGCCGTCAAAGGCATGTTGCCCAAGAACCGCCTCGGCGCCAAGTTGTTCAACAACCTCTACGTGTACGCCGGCACCGAACACCCGCACGCTGCACAGCAACCCAAAGAAGTTAAATTATAACCAACGCGTTCAGCCCTTCGCCCGGCGCTGACCGCAACTCACCAAAAGCTACAAGCTAACACCAATGGAAGTAGTCAATACAATCGGCAGGAGAAAAACGTCGGTAGCCCGGATCTACCTGACGGCCGGCAAAGGCGCCATCACCGTGAACAAGCGGGACGTAAAAACGTATTTCCCCTCCGAAATTCTCCAGACCATCATCAACCAGCCGCTGACCACCGTGCAGGGCCTGGGTAACTACGACATCAAGGCGAACATCAAAGGCGGTGGCACCACCGGCCAGGCCGAAGCCCTCCGCATGGCCATTGCCCGCGCCCTCTGCGAGGTGAACGCCGAGTTCCGCCCCGCGCTGAAGAAAGAAGGCTTCCTGACCCGCGACCCCCGCATGGTGGAACGCAAGAAGTACGGCCGCCGCAAGGCCCGCCGCCGCTTCCAGTTCAGCAAACGCTAAGAGTTGGGTAGTAAGGTATTGGGTATTGGGGTATCAGGTACCAACACCGGCAAACCCCCCAATACCTTATTTTCCTAATCCCCAATACCCATTGAATAAGCAGTGCTTACTGAGACCGGCGCACTGCTTATCGTTTTTCTTATTCTTTCAACCCTCCTTAAATGGCTCAACTACAGTACAAAGACCTGCTCGACGCAGGCGTTCACTTCGGTCACCTGACCCGCAAGTGGGACCCCAAAATGGCTCCGTACATCTTCATGGAGAAGAACGGAATCCACATCATTGACCTCAACAAGACGCTGGCTTCGCTCAACGACGCCTCCAATGCCATCAAGAACATCGTACGGTCCGGCCGCAAAGTGATGTTCGTCGCCACCAAAAAGCAAGCCCAGGAAGTCGTAAGCGAAGAGGCCAAGCGCCTCAAGATGCCCTACGTGACCGAACGCTGGCTGGGTGGCATGCTCACCAACTTCACCACGGTTCGCAAGTCGCTCAAGAAAATGTCCTCCATCGAGAAGATGATGAAGGAAGAGACCTTCGAGAACCTGGCCAAGCGGGAGCGCCTGATGGTGACCCGCGAGAAGGAAAAACTGACCAAACTGTTCGGCGGCGTTGCCGACCTGACCCGCCTGCCGGCCGCCCTGTTCGTGGTGGACGTGAAGCGGGAGCACATTGCCGTAGCCGAAGCCACCAAACTGGGCATCCCGGTGTTTGCCATGTGCGATACCAACTCCAACCCCGACCTGGTAGACTTCCCGATCCCGGCCAACGACGACGCCTTCAAATCCATCTCCCTGATTACGCACGCCATCGGCCAGTCCATCGAAGAAGGCCTCATGGAACGCAAGCGGGATAAGGACGATAACCGCCTCCAGGAAGAAGAAGAAGCCCGCCGCCAGTCGGACGGTGGTACCCCCGCAAGGGGCCCGGTAGCCCAGGTGGCTGACGGGGACGACGCCGGCGAAGCTGAAAACGAATAACAAAACCCTTTCGATACCGGAAATCAAGATTGAACATTGAACTAGACACTCAATGTTCAATTTTTTTTACCCTTCCGGGCCCTGCAAACGCCAATAACCAATCGCTAATTCTATTACTAAAATAAAGACCACAATGGCAATCTCCGCACAAGACGTAAACAAGCTCCGGCTCATGACGGGGGCCGGCATGATGGATTGTAAGAAAGCCCTTACCGAAGCCGACGGCAACTTCGAAGCCGCCATCGACATCCTCCGGAAAAAGGGACAAAAGGTATCTGCCTCCCGTTCTGACCGGAATACGACCGAAGGCGCCGTATTCATTACCACCAATGCCGACGCCACCAAAGCAACCGTAGTAGCCCTGGGCTGCGAAACGGACTTTGTTGCCAAAAACGAAGAATTCCAGGCCCTGGGGCAAAAGGTGCTCCGCGTTGCCGTAAATAACCAGCCCGAAACCGCCGGCGAACTGCTCACCATCCACATGGAAGACGGCCGCGCCGTGCAGGACCACCTCACCGACCTGATGGGCAAAATCGGCGAGAAGATTGAAATCGTATCCTACGGCTCCGTGACCGGCGACAAAGTAGCCACCTACACCCACTCCAACGGCAAGGTTGGCGTGCTGTTGGGCCTCAAGAACGTGGGCGGCGCCAACGTAACTGAAGTGGGCAAAGACGTAGCCATGCACATTGCCGCCATGCGGCCCGTAGCCGTTGACAAAGACGGCGTGGACCCCAGCACCGTGCAGCGCGAAATCGAGATCGGCAAGGAACAGGCCCGCGCCGAAGGCAAGCCCGAAGCCATGCTCGAAAAAATTGCGATGGGCAAGCTCAACAAGTTCTACAAAGACAGCACCCTGCTCAACCAGGAATTCGTGAAGGACAACTCCAAGACCGTAGCCCAGGTGCTCGACAGCGTGCACAAAGGCCTCTCGGTATCCGATTTCAAACGCGTGCAGATTGGGTAGTGGGTAGTAAGTATTGAGTAGTGAGTATGCGTGACTTGCTGTGTCGCTGATATTCTTTCTGACCGAATCGATACATTAGTATCGTAGTATACCAAACAAAAAAGCCCTCATCGGAGGGCTTTTTTGTTTGGGTGGAGTCAGGTATTGAGCACCGGTCCGGAGATTCGGCGCTCAATACCCACTACTCAATACTCAATACTCCTTTCCCTACGCTTCGATCAGCATTTCATCGTGCTGGCTGATGTCGAGGCCCACTTTTTCTTCTTCTTCGGTAACCCGCAGCGGGGAGATCATGTTGCTCACCACCAGCAGCAGGTACGACATGCCGAAGGCAAAGGCGGATACCAGCACCAGGGCCAGCAGGTGCTTGAGGAACAGGGAAGCGTTGCCGAAGGCGAGGCCTTCTTCCACCACGGCCGCGTTGATGGCTTTGCTGGCAAACAGGCCGGTCATGACCATGCCTACCATGCCGCCCACGCCGTGGCAGGGGAACACGTCCAGCGTATCGTCCACGATGTTGGACTTGGACTTCAGGTGCGCAATGTAGTTGCTGATGATGCCGGCAACCGTGCCGATGAAGATGGAGGTCGGAACGGTGACGAAGCCGGCGGCCGGCGTAATGGCTACCAGGCCTACCACGGCGCCGATGCAGAAGCCGAGGGCGGAAAGTTTCTTGCCTTTTGCCATGTCAAACAGGACCCACGCCAAACCCGCGGCGGCGGCGGCAATGTTGGTGGTAGCGAAGGCCGTTACGGCCAGCGGAGAAGCACTCAGGGCGGAACCGGCGTTGAAGCCGAACCAGCCGAACCACAGCAGACCCGTACCCAGCAGCACGAACGGAATGTTGGCGGGCGGATGGATTTCCTTCAATTCCAGCGTTTTCCGCTTCTTCAGGTACATGGCGGCGGCCAGGGCGGCCCAACCGGCCGACATGTGTACTACGGTGCCGCCGGCAAAATCAAGAACGCCCATTTTGAAGAAAAAGCCTTCCGGGTGCCAGGTCATGTGGGCCAGCGGCGCGTATACCACGAGGCTGAACAGGACGATGAAGATCATGTATCCCTTGAAGTGTACCCGTTCGGCGAACGAACCCGTGATGAGGGCGGGGGTGATGATGGCGAATTTTAACTGGAAAAAGGCGAACAGGGCCATCGGGATCGTACCCCACAGGGCGCCGTCGAGTACGCCTTTGAACATGAAGTGCGTGCCCGGGTTGCCGATGAAGCCGCCCATCGTTTCACCGAAGGCCAGGCTGTAGCCCACTACTACCCACAGCACACTGATGATGCCCATTGATACAAAGCTTTGCAGCATCGTGGAAATCACGTTCCGGGAGTTTACCATGCCGCCGTAGAAGTAAGCCAGACCCGGGGTCATCAGCAGGACCAGTGCCGAGGCGCAGAGCATCCAGGCTACGTCGGCCGCGTTCATTCCCTCCGTTACGATTTTGGTAGGCACGGCTGGCATAAATACGGCCAGTAAGCTGACTGCCAGCAGCAGCAGCAGGGGAAAAACGGTTCTCTTGTTCATTGTCATTGTAGTGAGCAGTTAAGGTGAATGGGATTTAGATTACGGGGTTGATTGGGGGAATGGGCTGCTTTACCACTTTTCGGTGACGGTGGCGCTTTTGGCAATTTTGGCTTCGGGGGCTCTCTGCTGCAACGCGTTCTTCAAGTCGGCCGCCAGTGCGTTCATTGTCTTGGCGACCGCTTCCCGGTGCGATTTCCAGGTTTGCTGCCAGCCCGCTGCCTTGGGGTCTTCGAGCGGCTTGGTCTGCCCGGTGGGCACCACCTTGTAGGTGCGGTCTATCTTGTGGTAATTGAACACGAAGTCGTTGCAGTAGTAGCGGTACCGGCCGTCCTTGAGTTCCAGCGTGAGCCGGTAGCTGATCGTGCCGTGCAGTTGCCTGGAAACGTAGCCCTTGGCGTACACCGGGAACTGGCGGGTGGCCGTGAACCGGAACGCCGTGCCGTCGGCCTCGCGTTCCTCCTGGTAGTCAGGGACATTGGTGCCCATCCAGCCCAGCGCCGCGGCGTACAGGGCTTCTTTGGGCGTGCCTTCGCGGGTCACCACTTCGTAGAACACCACTTTGCCGTGTTCGTCGAGGGGCAGCGCGGCCTGGCCAAAGGCCGGCAGCAGGGGCAGTAACAGGAGCAACAGCAGGGATACGGCTTTCATGACGGGCAGGCGGGTTGATTAAAACTTGTAGATGAAGGCGACGCCGATGGTGGTCTGCGAGTTCTTGGTGAAATTGCCGTTGCTGTCTTCGAGTTGCTGGAAGGATTCGAACCCGGCGCCTTCCACCTTCTTGAACATGTCCACCCGGATTTCGGGTTTGAGCAGCAGGTGGCCTTCCGCCAGCGTAATGTTGCCCGTGGCCGTCAGCGAGGTTACGTTGGTGCCCGCAAAAATGGCATCGCCGGCGTCATCCGCCCCAACGATCGTATTGAGGTACTGTACGCCCGACGTGTTGTCGAACACTTCGCCGCGCAGGCCCAGGCCGAACACGTCGGAGACCGCATAGTTGGCGTAGAGGGCCGCGCCGCCCCAGCTCTGGGCATCCACATCTTCTACTTTGTAAATGCCGTAGGCCGAGTTGAGCCCCAGCAGGAAACGGTCAGTCACCTGGAAGCTGGTGGTCAGGTCAAACATCTGTTTGAAGGAGCGCGTCTCGGGCGTAGTGTTGATGGCGCCGTCCGGGGTGGTTTCTTCCCCGCCGATCCAGTTCACGTACACGTTCCAGCCGTCCAGCGGCGAGAGGTACAGTTGGGCAATGGCGGTTTTGAACTTGTTGTTGTCAAAGTTGGAATCCCAGTTGTTGACGATCCCGGCCATCACGCCCACTTTGTCATTGATGGCGTAGTTGGCCTTGAGGCCCAGGTGGTAGAAGGGACCGTTGGCGAACAGGTTGGAGAGCGAATAGTTGTAGTTGACCGGGGCGTCGATGACCTCGTAGCCGATGTGCGTACCGAACTGGCCGGCCGTGAAGCTCAGCTTCGGCGTCGCTTTGTAGGTAAAGTACGCCTGCTTGATGGCCAGGGCGGTTGAAGTTTCCGCAAGGCCATTGGGACTGAATACGTTGCCGTAGTTGCCCAGGTCGGCATTAGGACCAAATACCAGGTCGATCACTGCCTCCGACTTGGCGTTGGAATACACGACCTTCGTCTGGGCGAGGCCGAGCTGGAACTGGTTTTCCCGCTGGTCGAATACCCGCGCAAAACCGGAGGAGCCGTAGTTTAAACCCGACTGCGGGCTGTTCAGGTTTTTAAAGAAATACGTGTCGAGATACCCGGAGAAGGTAAACTGCCCTTTGGCGGCCGTGGAATCCTGGGCTTGGGCGGCAACGAGGGGAAGGAGGAGCAGGGAAAGGCAGTAAATTGTTCTTTTCATAGATATGGGGAGTTGAGTTGTTAGCAAGCGGCTGTCGAATTCAAGGGCTAAAAAAGCGAATTGATACAAGTTTTGCAATACCTGACCCAAAATTTTAATGTCTTTTTTTGAAAGTAACCATTTTTTTGGAAGCAATGCCCCGTTTTGGAGGGTCACTTTTTAAAATTAGGTGTTTTCCGCAATTGTAATTATCCTAGGGGTGTTGGATTATTTATATAAAATATAGTTGAAAAACAAGAAGGTTGGTGGCGGGGGAAAAGCCGGGGAAGGGCCCGCAAAGATGGATTGAACGGAGATGTAAGTTTTACTGCACAGCGGTACAGCCTTTGAAAATACGCATTTTCATCCGTAATGCATTCAAGGTCAAAGCGTTATGTGCAAAACCCCGGCAGATGGACGGCGCCGGGGATGTAAGTTTTGCGGGTGGCCGGGCCGCAACGGCCGCTGGGGGAGAAGCCGGCAGTCGGGCAATCAGGGAACCGGAACCATTCGAACGTGCTGACCGCGAGAATCATCCGTTTCCGGTCCCGCCCAAGGACAAAAAAGGCCGTTTTGGTACAGGCGTACTGGTTGGGCCGAATCCGAACTCCGCGCAGGCAATTGTACTTTTATAACAATTAACTTCATATTTTGAATTTTCTGGAAAAAAAAGCGCCTCCCGCTGCGCATATATTAATATTATCATTATCTTCATTTCTGGGATACCCACTTTTTATTTTGCAAAACCGTACGTACACAAAACGAATCTGTAACGTGATGGGCGTAATTGGTTGTTAAGTATGGGATTCCTTAAGCAGCGCAAAATATTTCCTTGACGGGGTTTTGAATTGTAACATTTCCGGTATAAAATATTCAAATAGTAATACGCAATGGCAAACGATTCCTTCGACGGCCTGTACCGTCCTGAATTCGAGCACGATGCCTGTGGCATTGGTTTCCTGGCAAACATCAAGGGCCGCAAGTCGCACGAGATTGTGGAAAACGCCATCCGCATGCTCACCCGCATGGACCACCGGGGTGCGTGCGGCTGCGAATCCAACACGGGCGACGGGGCGGGCATTCTCATCCAGGTACCCCACGAATTTTTCCTCGACGAATGCACCAAGCTGGGCTTCTCGCTGCCGCCCTACGGCGATTACGGCGTGGGCATGGTGTATTTCCCCAAAGACGAAAAACTGCGCGAGGAGTGCCGCGACATCCTCACCCGCAAAATCAAGCAACTCAAGCTCGAACTGATCGGCTACCGCGTGGTGCCCGTCCGCA
The DNA here is from genome assembly GCA_963844325.1 of uncultured Sphingobacteriales bacterium. Taxonomy (GTDB): domain Bacteria; phylum Bacteroidota; class Bacteroidia; order Cytophagales; family 172606-1; genus CADCTQ01. The sequence goes on along the minus strand of CAWJNV010000002.1, from coordinate 6,936,105 downwards.
ACCTCGAACTGGGCGAAACGGCCCTTTCCAAGGAGCCCGTGATGGAGCAGGTGTTCATCGGCCGCCCGGCCCACCTCCCCACGCCCGACGCCTTTGAGCGGAAACTGTTCGTGCTGCGCAACTACAGCACCCGCATCATCAACGAGTCGGTGCAGGGCGTGCAGGGTGACTTCTACTTTGCCTCGCTGTCGTACAAAACCATCATGTACAAGGGCCAGCTTACCACCGGCCAACTCGAGCCCTACTTCCCCGACCTGCGCAACGAAGCCGTGGTGTCGGCCCTGGCCGTGGTGCACTCCCGCTTCTCCACCAACACGTTCCCCTCCTGGAAGCTGGCGCAGCCGTTCCGTTACCTGGCCCACAACGGCGAGATCAACACCGTGAAGGGCAACGTCAACTGGTTTACGGCCGTCCGAAACGCTGTTTGAATCCGAGCATCTTCACCGAGGAAGAACTCGACATGCTGCTGCCCATCTGCAACCCGGCGCAGTCCGACTCGGCCAACCTCGACAACGTGGTGGAAATGCTGGCCCTGAGCGGCCGGTCGCTGCCGCACGTGATGATGATGCTCGTTCCCGAAGCCTGGGACGGCAACGACCAGCATGGACCCCTAGGAAACGGGCCTTCTACGAGTACCACGCCGCCCTTATGGAGCCCTGGGACGGCCCCGCTTCCATCCTCTTTACCGATGGCAAGATCGTGGGCGCCACCCTAGACCGCAACGGCCTGCGCCCCTCCCGCTACGTGGTCACCAGCGACGACCGCGTCATCATGGCCTCCGAAGCGGGCGTGCTGGAGATCGACCCCCGAAAGTAATCATGAAAGGCCGCCTGCAGCCCGGCAAAATGTTCTCGTGGACCTCGAGAAAGGCCGCATCATGAGCGACGAGGAGGTAAAAGACGAATCTGCCCCCGCCAGCCCTACGACAAAGTGGCTCAAGGAATACAAGATCAAGCTGGACGACGTGCCCGAGCCGCAGGGCGATGTTCAAGCGATTCCGACGCCGTAACCCTGCTCAAGCACCAACTGCTCGTTCGGCTACACCTCCGAAGACCTCGAAGATGATCATCGCCCGATGGCCCTGACCGGCAAAGAAGCCCTCGGCTCGATGGGCGTGGACACGCCGCTGGCCGTGCTGTCGGACCAGAGCCAGCACCTTTCGTACTACTTCAAGCAGCTCTTCGCCCAGGTCACCAACCCGCCCATCGACCCGATCCGGGAGCGGATGGTGATGTCGCTGCTCTCGTACGTCGGCGGCGCCGAAAACCTGCTGACGAAACCCCGCTGCACTGCCACTGCGCTGGACTTGCACCAGCCGGTGCTGACCAACGCCGAGCTGAAAAGATCCGCAACATTGACCACCGCGGCTTTCCAGACCAAAACCATTTACACGCTACTTCCGCGCCGACGGCAAGCCCGGCTCCCTCGAAAGGGCCCTGGACCGCATCTGCCGGTACGCCGAAGACGCCGTGAGCGACGGCTTTTCGATCATCCTGCTCTCCGACCGCGCCTTCGACTCCAGCCACGCGCCGATGCCGTCGCTGCTGGCCGTTTCGGCGGTGCACCACCACCTCATCCGCAAGGGTTTCCGGGGCAAGGTGGGCCTCGTGGTAGAGGCCGGCGACGTGTGGGAAACGCACCACTTTGCCACGCTCATCGGCTACGGCGCCTCGGGCGTAAACCCCTATCTGGCCTTCGACACCATCTCCGACCATGCAAGCGGAAGGACATGCTCGACACGGAGCTTTCCGACAGACAAGCTGCACGCCAACTACGTGAAGGCCGTGGGCAACGGATTGCTGAAGATCTTCTCCAAAATGGGCATTTCCACGCTGCAATCGTACCAGGGCGCGCAGATTTTCGAGGCCCTGGGCATCAGCCAGGAGGTGATCGACCGCTACTTTACCGGCACCGTCTCCCGCATTGGCGGGCTGACCCTCGATGACATTGCCCGCGAAACGCCTGATGAAGCACAAACTGGCCTTCCCCGACGCCCCGGTGCCCAACCCGCGGCTCGAAGTGGGCGGCGTATACCAGTGGAAGCAGCGCGGCGAAGCACCACCTGTTCAACCCCGCAGACGATCCACCTGCTGCAGCAGTCGACCACGCACCAACGACTACGGGATGTTCAAAAACTACTCCCGCCTGGTGAATGACCAGTCGCAGAAGCGCTGTTGACACTACGGGGCTTGTTCAAGTTCAAGACCGGCAAGCCCGTGCCCATCGAGGAAGTAGAACCCGTCGAGAGCATTTTCAGGCGGTTTGCCACCGGCGCCATGTCGTTTGGCTCCATCTCGCACGAGGCGCACAGCACCCTGGCCATTGCCATGAACCGCATCGGCGGCAAGAGCAATACGCGGCGAGGGCGGCGAAGACGAAAGCCGCTTCGCACCGGAAGGCCCAACGGCGACTGGGAAGCGCTCGGCCATCAAGCAGGTGGCTTCGGGCCGCTTCGGCGTCACGAGCCACTACCTGACCAACGCCGACGAACTGCAGATCAAGATGGCGCAGGGCGCCAAGCCCGGCGAAGGCGGCCAGCTGCCGGGTCACAAGGTAGACGAGTGGATCGGCCGCGTGCGCCACTCCACGCCGGGCGTCGGGCTTGATCTCGCCGCCGCCGCACCACGACATCTACTCGATTGAAGACTTAGCGCAGCTCATCTTCGACCTGAAAAACGCCAACCGCGCAGGCCCGCATCAACGTGAAGCTGGTGTCCGAAGCCGGCGTCGGCACCATTGCGGCCGGGCGTTGCCAAAGCCCACGCCGACGTGATGCTCATTGCCGGCTACGACGGCGGCACCGGCGCCTCGCCGCTCAGCTCGATCCGCCACGCCGGCCTGCCCTGGGAACTGGGCCTGGCCGAAGCGCACCAGACGCTGGTGCGCAACAAACTGCGCAGCCGCGTAGTGGTGCAGACCGACGGGCAGATCCGAGACCGGCCGCGACCTGGCCATTGCCGCCCTGCTCGGCGCCGAGGAATGGGGGGTAGCCACGGCCGCCCTCGTGACGGCCGGCTGCATCATGATGCGCAAGTGCCACCTCAACACCTGCCCGGTGGGCGTTGCCACCCAGAACAAGGAACTGCGGGAGCTCTTCACGGGCAAGCCCGAACACGTGGTGAACCTGTTTCGTTCCTGGCCGAAGAACTGCGCGAAATCATGGCCGAACTCGGCTTCCGCACGGTGAACGAAATGGTCGGCCAGACCGACCGCCTCGAAAGTGCGCGACGTGACCAAGCACTGGAAAGCACAAGCACCTCGACCTGTCGGCCATTCTCTATAAGGAGCCCGTGAACGCTCGACGTGGCCCTCTACAAGCAGGAGGAGCAGGACCACGGCATCGACTCGGTACTCGACTGGAAGCTCATCGACGCGGCTGCAGCCGGCCCTGGAAAACGCCGACCCGGTGTTCGCCGAGTTCCCGATCCGCAACCTCGACCGGGCCACCGGCACCATGCTTTCGAACGAAATTTCGAAGAAGTACCATGGCGCCAGGGCCTGCCGCAAGGCACGGTGCACTTCAAGTTCCGCGGCTCGGCCGGCCAGAGCTTCGGGGCGTTCGGGGCCAACGGCCTGTCGCCTCGAACTGGAAGGCGACGCCAACGACTACTTCGGCAAAGGCCTCTCGGGAGCGCAACTGGTGCTGTACCCCGACCGCAACGCCGGCTTCGTACCCGAGCAAAAACATCATCATCGGCAACGTGGCCTTCTACGGCGCTACCTCGGGCGAAGCCTACATCCGCGGCATGGCCGGCGAACGGTTCTGCGTGCGGAACTCGGGCGCAACGGCCGTGGTGGAAGGCGTGGGCGACCACGGCTGCGAGTACATGACGGGCGGTACGCGCCGTGATCCTGGGCGAAACCGGCCGCAACTTCGCCGCCGGCATGAGCGGCGGGGTGGCCTACGTATACGACGTCAACAAGACCTTCAAGAAGCGCTGCAACCTGGAAATGATCGGCTTCGACCCGCTGGAAGAAGAGGACAAAGCCACCCTGCGTAACCTCATCCAGAACCACCAGGCGCACACCGGCAGCACGGTAGCTGCGGGCATTCTCAAAAACTGGGACAAGGCCCTGCTGCACTTCGTGAAGGTGATGCCGAAGGACTACAAGACCGTGCTCGAAAAGCGCAAACTGTCCGCCAAAGCCGCCGCGATGGAAGTCGCCAACGTGGCCGGCGAGCCGGTCGCCGTCCTGACCAAATAAGACCAACATCCCCACGTCGGACAACGAATAACCAACAACGAACAACTACTTAATTGCCAATACAACAATGGGAAAGCCAACGGGATTCATGGAGTTTGGGCGGGAGTTGCCCACCAAGCGCAAAGTAGAAGAAAGAGTAAAGGATTATAAGGAAATTGAAGTGACCCTGCCCGACCCGCTGGCGCAGAAGCAGGCTGCCCGCTGCATGGACTGCGGCGTGCCCTTCTGCCACAACGGCTGTCCGCTGGGCAACATCATTCCCGAGTTCAACGACGCCGTGTACAACCAGAACTGGGAGTACGCCTACCAGATCCTCGCTTCTACCAACAACTTCCCCGAATTCACCGGCCGCATCTGCCCGGCCCCCTGCGAATCGTCGTGCGTGCTGGGCATCAACAAGCCGCCCGTCACCATCGAAGCCATTGAACGCTTCATCATCGAAAAGGCGTTCAGCGAAGGACTCGTCAAGCCTAACCCGCCGGCGTACCGCACCGGCAAGCGGGTAGCGGTCATCGGCTCCGGTCCGGCCGGCCTGGCCGCCGCCGCCCAGCTCAACAAGGCGGGCCACTGGGTAACGGTGTTCGAACGGGCCGACGCCATCGGGGGCCTGCTGCGCTACGGCATTCCGGACTTCAAGCTCGAAAAGTGGGTGGTAGAACGCCGCGTCCGCGTGATGCAGGAAGAAGGCATTGACTTCCGCCCCAGCACCAACGTGGGCGTGGACGTAAAAGCTTCCCGCCTCCTGGAAGAATACGACGCCCTGCTGCTCTGCGGCGGCTCCACCATTCCGCGCGACCTGCCCATTCCCGGCCGCAACCTGAAGGGCGTGCACTTTGCCATGGAGTTCCTGCCCCAGCAGAATGCCCGGCTGGGCGGCCGTCCGGTACCCGGCAAGGCTGATATCTGGGCCACGGGCAAAAATGTAATGGTGATCGGCGGCGGCGACACGGGTTCCGACTGCGTAGGGACTTCCAAGCGCCACGGCGCCACCTCCGTCACCCAGATCGAACTGTTGCCCATGCCGCCCAAGGAACGCCACGACAGCACGCCCTGGCCGCACTGGCCGATGATGCTCCGCACGTCTACTTCCCACGAGGAGGGCTGCGACCGGCACTGGGCCATCATGACCAAGGAGTTCGTGGGCGACGAGGACGGCAACCTCAAGGCCGTAAAACTGGTGACCCTGGAGTGGGCCAAGGCCGAACCGGGCAAACCGCCCCGCTTCGAAGAGGTGCCGGGCTCGGAACGCGAAATTCCCTGCGAACTGGCCCTGCTGGCGATGGGCTTCCTACATCCGCAGAAAGAAGGCATGCTCGAACAACTCGGCGTGGAACTCGACGAACGCGGCAACGTAAAGGCCAACGGGTACCAAACCAGCGTCAACAAGGTGTTCGCCGCCGGCGACATGCGCCGCGGACAGTCGCTGGTGGTGTGGGCCATTTCCGAAGGCCGCGAAGCCGCCCGCAAGGTAGACCTGTTCCTGATGGGCGAATCCAAACTGGAATCGAAGGAGATCGGGGCGCTGAACGTGGCGCAGATGGCGTAACGGGTAACACAAGGAATACAAGAAAGCCCCCCACGGATTGTCGTGAGGGGCTTTATTTTTTTGGCGCGTGCAATTGCCGGCCCGTGCCTTGGCGGGACGTAGGGCCCGAAAAAGCGACGTTTCCTGAACTCAGTCGTGTATTCCCCCAGCTTATGTTTTTGGTTGCTCGTACGTTAGTACACTGTTAGCCAAATAAGTTAATAAGATTGTTGTGGGTGGAAAGCACCAACAACGGCGTATCCGGGTTTAAAAGCAGCAAAGCCCGCTGTCTGACTAAGGCAGTACTTGCTCTACAACTTTGAAATCTATTTTTGAACCTTTTTTTATTTTAGGAATTGTAATCCAAAACGTTTTTTCATACAACATTTTACAAGTGCCGTACTGGGTAGCGTTTACCAGGAGCGTGTAACGATTACTGCTTCTGTTGTATAGTATTTCTGTACGGAATCCCGGCATTTTGCAGCCTCCCGTGGACACTACATAACCCAGCAGCGTTTTTTTGCTGAAATCTATTGGCGGGCTAACGTACTGTGTACATGCCGGTATGGACAGTTTATTCAGAAAAAGCTCCCGGTACTCCGCCTCCGTTCGAATGATCCAGGTTTGCTGCGTGCGGGGCGTGCTCACGCACCTTATGTTAAGAGCTGCTTCGAATGCTATCCGTGATTCTACTCCCCGGGATGAGGTAGCACTGGTACAGCCCATGACAAGCAGGGCCGTTACCGGGTAAATGACGGCGGTTTTCAGCAGTGCCTGCATGGGTAAAAGCGGAAGAAGTGAGTAATGAACCAAGTTGCTGGGGAAGAAGCAACACTACGGCAGAATCTACGTCATCCCTTGTTACCCCAAACGAAGTGCGATGCTATTGCATGGCGAACCGGATGGGCAGGCTGTAACGGACGGCTACGTTGCGGCCGCTCTGCCGGCCGGGTTTCCAGGCGGGCATTTTGCTGATGACCCGCACGGCTTCCTGGTCGCAGGCCGTATCAATGCCCTTTATCACTTCCACCTGGGTGACCTGGCCTTCCGGGCTGATGACGAAGGAAACGTACACGATGCCGGAGACACCCTTGGCCTGCGCCGAGGACGGGTAGCGCAGGTGCTTGCCGATGAATTTAAGCATGGCCGCCTGTCCGCCCGGAAACTCCGGCATTTCTTCCACCACCAGGAAAACAGCCGTGGGCGGAGCGGCAGCTTCTACGAGAGGCCCGGCGCCCTCACCCGTACCGTCCGCTATGTCAATGAGAGGCAAGTCGTCTCCCGTGCCGTCGATGGTCAGCGGGCCGACAATGGCGTTTTCGAGCATGTCCGTCGTGGCCAGCGTTTCATGCTTCAGAAGCGTCTCGTCGGGAACGGGTTCGAGGGGAACGTAGCGAACCGTATTTCTTGGGGGCGCCGGCGGGAGAGGGGGGCGCTTTTCGGGTATTACTTCAATGTCTTGAAGTTCAACCGGAATGTCAGTAAGGGTGCAGACAAATGGGTCCAGGATTTCTACTGGAATAAAGGATTTCACCAAGTTGCTGACCAGCATTGGTCCGCCCACCAGGAGGAGCAGCAGCAGCGGCCCCAGGGTAATGGCCCGGGTCATGTTGCGTTCGTAGGAGGCCCGCAGTTCGTAGGCGCCGTAGGCCCGGTTGCGGTGTTCAAATACAATATCGTCCAGCGTCAGGCTGGCTAAGTTGACCTTTTCCATGACAAAGCTTCGTTAAAATGGTGTTTGAAAGGGAAAAAGCCGCGCGCTGCTTTTATGCTTAGATGCCACCCCGGTTGGTTTTCCACAAAAGCCGCCAAAAATTATTTGGTGAATTCAGACCACGCCCAACGCTTCGAGCCGCTTTACCTCCCGGCGGGCCAGCCACAAGGGAATGATGCCGATGACGCCGAACGAACAGTCGATCAGTTGCCAGTAGAACGGAATGCCCCGGACCGGGCCGCAGATAAAGGCCAACGGCAGGATCATCGCGCAGGCGATCATGCCGAACTCGATTACCCACACGTTCCGCACCGGGTTTTTGAGCGGACCCCAGAAGGCCAGGGCAATGGTGAGGTGGGCAAACGCCAGCCAATCGGTGCCGTACAGCAGGAACGGATGCTTCGCATCCGTCTCGGCCAGGCCCGCGTACACCCGGGTAATCCAGGCGGCAAGCCCCGGCCACCAACTGCCGGCCGTAGACCCTTCACCCAGGTACCGGTGCAGCAGCCCTACTTCCCATACCAGCGGGAACGCCGTCAGGCCGCTGACCACCAGGCCAACGATGAAGAACACCAACAAATAACGGACCCGGCGCCGCGACGCCGCAATGGCTTTCGCGTTCAGGGTTTTGCCGTGGGGTATAGTTTGCGTGCTGACTGACATACACAATGAGGCTGGTAGGCAAATGAACAGAAGAAATAAAAAGAAGCCGGGACATTATACTAAAATGATTTCATGGTTACGTAGTTGGTTGTTCAATACTACCTGTGAGTCAAGGTATTACGAACAACGGATAACGAACAACCAACAACGGATCAGTATTAAACCGGCTCCGCGTGGATTGCCGGGGCCGCCGCAACGGGTGGTGCGGGTACCGGCCGGGACGGCTTTTGGTCAACCTTCGAAAGAGTGGCTTCGAGCAGCGGCAGCATCCCGTTGAGCCCCCGCGATTTGATGATGAAATTCCACAGCGGTTCGAATTTTTTCCAGCCGCCCGCGTAGGCAAAGTGCTTGACCATGTGCTTTACCTGCTCGTGTTGCAGGCTGGCTTTGGCAATGTTGGTCCAACTGTAGAAGTCCTGGTAGGCCCGGTCGTAGCCGGCTTTGAGTTCCGCCGCGTTTAGCCGCGCGGGCTGGTACACCACTTCCCGGGTGTCGTAGCGGTCCCACTGCCGGTGCAGGATGCGCCCTGCCTGCTCCATATCCGTAAAGAGTTTGGTGCCGGGGTACGGCGTCAGTACGTGGAACGTGGCCGTGGTAATGGCGTTTTGCACGGCCCAGTCTACCGTGCGGGCAAACACGTCGGGTTCGTCTTCGTCGAGTCCGAACACGAAACTGCCGTTGATCATGATGCCCAGGCTGTGCAGCCGCTCGATGGCCTTGCGGTAGTCTTTGCCCAGGTTCTGCTTTTTGTTGCTCTGCTGCAAGTTGCCGGGGCTCAGCGTTTCGAAGCCGATGAACACGCTGCGCAGGCCGGCCCGGGCCGCCTTTTCAATCAGGTCGCCCCGGAGGATGGCGTCCACGGTGGAGGCGCCCTGGAACACCCGGTTCATGCCCCGCATTCCCTCAAACAGGGCGGCCGCGAACTTGGTGTGCCCCAGCAGGTGGTCATCTAGGAAGTACAGGTGCCGGCCCGGCAGCCGGTCGATTTCGGCCAGGGCGTCGTCCACCGTTTGGGTGTAGAACGATTTGCCGCCCTCGAAAAAAGCGTCTTTGTAGCAGAAGTCGCAGTGGTGCGGGCAGCCGCGGGTCACCACGATGGAGTTGGGCACCAGGTACAAACGCCGGTTGATCAGGTCGCGGCGCACCGGCGGAATGCCCGCCAGCGTGCGTACCGGGGAGAAGTACCGTTTTTGCGGCCGTCCCTGCCGGTAGTCGGCCAGGAAACGCGGAAACGTTTCTTCGCCGGGACCGAGGAAAATGCTGTCGGCGTGCGGGGCCGCCTCGTCGGGCAGGGAGGTCACGTGCAGGCCGCCCAGGCACACGTAGCAGCCCCGTGACCGGTAGTGGTCGGCCAGGGCGTACGCCCGGTAGGCGTTGGTGATGTACACCTGGATCACCACGAGGTCGGGGGTATCGTCCAGGTAGAGTTCTTCCACGTGTTCATCCTGGAGGGTAGCCTCGTCGTCGGGGGCGAGGTAGGCGGCCAGCGTCGCCAGGCCCAGCGGCGGGAACAGGGAATACTTGATGGGGCGCCAGTACGGGCTTTTGGCCTCGGTAAGCGCCGGAAGAATAAACTTTACGCGCATTAGAGTAGATATTAGACAGGAGACATAAGACGAGGGACACTGGATTTCAGACGTGAGACAGGAGACACTAGACAGGAGACAATGGGCTGGTATTCAAAAGACTGTAGGTTTTTTATTTCACGAGTCATCTCGTTCGGGCACTTCCGTCTCCCGTCTTATGTCTGGTGTCTCCTGTCTAGAATCCAATGTCTCCCGCAAGGCTTTTTGCAACCCGGCGGGGGTGGCGGCGCTGATGTTGACGAGGCTGTAGGGCCGGGCGCCGCGCAGCATCCGCCAGCGCCATTCCCACTGGGCAGTAGTGCGGTGCGTCCCGTTGTCGAACCACCAGGCCGTGTACAGCACGTCGGCACCCTTGGTCAGTTCCCCGGTGTACACCCGGAGTCCGCCCACGCGCCGTTCGTCAATCTGGCCGAAGGCGTAGCCGCTGCCCCGCCAGCAGACCAGCGGGCTGTGCTCAGTGCTGTAAAAGGCCGCAATGGGTTTTACGTACACCAGGGCGTTCTGCTGCGCAAACTTGGTGATGCCGCCGGCCAGGGCCGTCCGCCCGTACCCGGGCAACGCTTCGAAGGGGAGGGGCAACGACCCGGTCCGCGTGGCCGGTGCCGGGGAAGGCAGCAGCACCAGGGCGGCCACCAGCACCGCCGGCCCGGCCGCCCGGCGCCACGAGGGGTTACCGGGTTGGGCCGGTGCTTTCACCGCGGCACGCCCCGCCCGGCGGTAGAGGAAGCCGAACAGGAAGTAGACCGGCAGCACCACGTACGCCACCAGGCAGGCCAGCCCGGCCAGGTCGTGCAGCGGCGAGTCGGGCAGGAGCCGGAATACGACCAGCAGCACGATCCGGATCAGGTTCGCCAGCACCACCAGCCCGCCGGTTGCCAGCAGGGCCAATCCCGTGAGCGGGCCGGAGAGTTGCCGGCCGGTGGTCCGCTCCAGGTGGGCCAGCAGGAACAGGGCGACCAGGAAGGAAACCGTGACCAGTTGCAGCCCCACGCAGGCCGGGTCCACGGCAAAGGCGAAGCCGTCGCGCACCAGCACGTTGCCCTGCACCTCGACGGGCGTACCCATCCGGCCCACCAGCCATCCCGCCGCCGCGCTCAGTTGCAGCCGGATCGGGAAGCCGAACACCTCGGTTACGTACCGGAACACGGGCGAAAGCAGTCCCAGCAGCAGCACCGGCAGCGGGTTGAGCCGGCCCAGCCGCACTTCCAGCAGGAACAGGAGGGCAAACGCAAACGCCCCGTATCCAAACGTTTGGAGGGGAACCCACGCGGCCAGCAGCGCCAGCCCGGCGGCCGGTACGGCGTAGCGGTACGCGTACCGGCCCGGCCCCCGCACGATGAACAGGTACGGCGCCAGCACGCAGCCCAGGAGGAAGGGGCCGTCCATCAGCCAGTAGTCCGGGGCAAAGCGCAGGACCGCCGCCAGCAGGCAACTCCCCAGCAACGCGGCCGTCAGGGAAAGGTCGGCCAGCCGGTGGGAGGGAGGCAGGGACAGGGAGGCACGCACGTTGCGGTTCACGGTTTACTTGAGAAAATGCGATTTGACCAGGAAGGCGGCCATCACCAGCACGGCCGTCAGGATGAGCAGCCACTCGTGCGGCTCGGGCACGGCCCCGGACGAATGAACAGAGGCGTTCCGGAGGCTGTCTTTGCTGGCGGTAATGCCGAACCGGTCGTAATCCTGCTGCGTTTCGAGCACCACCAGGCTCGACAGCGGCGTTACCACGTAGGCTTGCCGGGCGGCGGCCACCAGGTCTTCGCGCAGGGCTTCGGGCTTGGCGTAGTCACCCCCTACCTTCCGCAGGATGTCGTTGTAGGCAAACAGCCGGAGCAGGTGGTCGGGGGCCGTGGCAGCGGCCGGTGCATCGGTCGCGGCGATCAGCATGCCGGCCCGCCCCACCGACACCAGGCCCTCCCGTTCGGGGGAGCGCAGGAACCAGCCGTCTTTCAGCAGGGCCGCCAGGGCTTCGGGCGTGCCGTAATCGAGTTGCAGGGCCCGGAACTCACCCAGCGTTTTGAGGTAGGGCGACAGGTGCGGCCCCAGGTGGAACACCCGCAGGGGCTGCTTTTTGGCCAGGAACCCCACCGTGCCGTCGTAAAAGCCGCTGCCCTTCAGGTCGTTCAGGTTGGGGGTGGGGCCGTCGCTTTTGGACACCAGCAGGGCCCGCCCGGGTTCCCGGATGGTGTGGAGCGGGAACAGCGAAAACGTGCGGTCCCGCAACGCATCGAACACGGCCCGGTAGTTGGTCTCTTCCAACCGGACCAGCTCGGTGGTGAAGGCGTAGACCGGGTACTTCCGCACCGACTGCCACACGGTTTCTACCTCGTCGCGGCTCCAGGCGTGGTTCAGGTCGAGGTACACGGCCCCCGGCCGGAAGTTGTCGTAGGCGGCTACCGCTTCCCGGCAGGCGTACGAACGGCCCCCGAAGGAGAAGGCGCCGGCAGCTACGGGCGTCGCCTTGCAGCGGAGCGACCAGTCGGGCCGGTAGTGGCCGTGGTAGGTCTGGAGGCGGCCGGCGGAAAAGGCCACGGGCGTCGCTCCCCGCGGGGCGTCCGGTTCAAACTTTACTTGCGCGTCTTCAACCGCGCCGCTGCAATCGGGACCCTGGAAGTAGATGTTTTCGTACACCAACTCGTCGTTTTCCTTGCGCAGGGGTGAGGTGACCCCGATTTTAAAGCGGCGGTTTTCGGACGGCATGCAGGGAAACACCCGCACCGACACCGTGTTGCCTTCCTGCCAGTGCACCACCGAAGGGTCGCGGGCCTCTACGCCTACCACCGTGCGGTACGCCGAGTCGGCCTTGCTCCGGGTGGTGAGGTAGCCGGGCTCCTCCTTGCCGTTGATCCACAGGGAGAGCGACGTAACGGCCGAGCCTTCGGGCAGGTAAAACGTGTAAATGGCTTCCTGCTGGTTGTTGCGCCAGCGGCTTTGGTAGCCGGTATTGCGGATGGTCAGCGTCTTTTCGGTGTAAGCCAGGCGGTAGCCCGGGTAAATGCGCGTCTGCGTGGCAACGTGTACCGTTTCCAGGTCCTTGCCCGACCACAGCCTTTCCTGGGCCTGGTGGCGGGCGTCGTAAAAGGCTTCCAGGATTTTGAGCCGGTCGCTGGCCTCCAGCAGCGGAGCCGGGAAGAAAAAGTCGGCAATCACCACCAGCGGGTCGTGCTGCCGTACTTCGTCGAAAGAGGTCCGGCTGGGGATCAGTTCAAAGTGTCCGTTCCGTATGGGCGTGTCGTACACCAGTTCGGCCTTCAGCAGTCTTTCGGCCACCCAGTCTTTGCCCAGGTTTTGCCCGATTACCACCCACGTGGGGAGCCGAACGTCCGGACGGTCAAAGAGCGCCAGCTGAGCGCTTTCCTGTTTCTGAATGACGGCGTACCATTGGACGGAAAAATACGCCGCAAACAGGAGAGGCAGCCCAATGCCGGCGGCCAGGGCCCGGCGGTAGGCTTTGGTTTTGGCTTCGCGAAAGAAGAGTACGGTGAGGTACACCACGAAGAGCAGCGGCACGAATGCGTGCAGCGAGATGCCCAGTACGAAAAAGGCCATTAACCCGACTACGTAAAAGGGCATCAGGTACAGGGCCAGGTACACGAACAGCACGAAGGCCGCGCCCAACGCGAAGAACACCACCGGGCGCCCCGCCACGGGCAGCCTGTCGTAAAAACCGTAGGCAATGCAAGCCACCGAGGCGAATACTACGTAGCCGCTGAGCCAGCCGGCCGATTCCTGGAATACGGGGACTTCGCGGTTGAGGGCGTAGGCGCTGATGAGGAAAAGCACGAGCCACAGCAGCGAGTACCGGATGCTGCCGTGACTGATGCGCCACCGGAAACGCATGAAGCCCGTAGCCAGCAGGACAACCCCGTAGACCAGGCAGAGGATGTAATGGGTTGAGAAGAGACCGAAGAACAGGCCTTCTCCCGCCTGCTGCTGCCCGAACCACACGGGCCACGCAAAAATGGCTCCCGACAAGATAATAAATCCCAGGCCGAGGAGCCATACATCGTCCCGGTAGGCAGGTTTCTGAAGCGTAGTCATGGAATGGAGAAAGAAGGTGCGATGAGATGCAAATAGCGGGTAAATGGCCTACAGGCCATTGAGGTAATCGGAGAAGCCCCCGGCGTCGGGGTTGGCGAAGGTACGTTTGGGCAGGTTTCGGAGCAGCACGGCCGGTTTTTGCACAATTGTCTGCCAAATCCAACGCGCAATGCCGGCCAGCAGGCCCGCTTCCCCGAGCCCGAACAGCCACCAGTTGAACGACTGCGGCACGTAGGCCGGGGCCTCGCTGAACAGGTCGGTGCCGCCGGAGGCCGTCCACAGGTCCCGCTGGTGTTGCTGCACGTACGCCACGTAGTCGCCCATGAAGCTGGCCAGGATGAGCAGGCTGCCGGCCCACCAGAGCCCCTGCGCGGCGGCCGTAAACCGCAGGGCGTACCCCCGCCGTTCGAGCCGGACGGCCACGACGGCCAGCCCGGTCATGGTGAGGGCCACGAGGCAGGGCGCCAGCACGGGGCCCACCCAGGGCACGGGAATCAGGAAGAGAATGTCCCAGGTCAGCAGCGACGCGGGCCAGTCGAGCAGCAGTTTGAGGAACAGGTAGTAGCAGAGGTCCCACACGGCGAAGCTGTAAATGGCGAACGAGAAGCGTTGCACGGCGGTGCGGCCCGCCAGCACGCCCACGCTGAGCAGCATGAGGAGCGTGGCCGCCTCCCGCAGTAGTTCCGTGACCGCCACGCCGGGCTTGATGGGCGCCAGCGGAAAGGCGAACCCCGTGGGGTAATAGAGTTCCCGCAGGTACACCACGACGGCGGTTTCCAGAAAGCCCATGGCGACGCTGAACGCCGTGAGCCACAGCCAGGTGTTGCGTAAGGAAAGTTGAGGCATGGGTAAGGTGGTTAGGGGTACAGTGGTCATTGGTCAATGGTCATTTGTACAGTAGTCAATAGTTATTGGTGCATTGATCAAGGCCAAATGACTACTGACCGATGACTATTGACCATTGACCAATGACTATTTCTGCTTGAAGTACTGGTAGGTGCGGTAATCGGTGTAGTTCCAGGAGAGCCAGGTGCGGCTTTCGTAGGTGCGCAGGAAGTGAGCGATGCGGCGGTCGAGGTGTTCGATGCTGTGGAGGTGCTCGAAGCTGCTTTCACCGTAGTAGGTGTAGCCGGAGAAGGCCCGGAGCTTGTCGCGGTGGGCGTCGAGCAGCGGCAGCGTTTTGTCGGAACGGTTAAGCAGGAACGGGGTGTCGAGGATGCGGCTGTGCACGTGCCGGGAGTTCAGGTTGTACGCCACGATGAGTACGTCCCAGTTGACGAGGCTGAGCCCGATCAGCACGGCGTAGGCGGCCCAGGCGTTGGTCCGCAGCAGGTAATAGAACGACTTCTGCCCGCTGATCTTCCGGTAGAGCGTAAAAAGCCCGAAGTACACCAGTCCCAGGAAAATAATGACCCCGATGCGCTTGTAAGCCAGGCCGTATTCGCTGATGTAGTACCCGCAGCGGATGAGCACCGACATTGACAACACGGCATTCTGGAACAGCCAGGTGTACGCGGCTACCTTCAGGGGGCCGTTGCCGGCGTAGAAGTTCTGGTTGCCCCGGAAGTAGTAGAGCAGGAGGCCCATCGACAGCAGGATGCTCAGAATCAGCATGTAGGTGCCTTCGTGCACCAGTTTGGTAAGGTTGCCCGCCTGCCTGGGGTCAAAGTTGAACCACAGCCACCGCACGTCGATGGCGTTCACCACGAGCAGCAGCACGTTTACCGAAACCACCAGCAGCAGGGCCGCCTGCCGTTCGTTTTTGAGGGCAATCATGCCGGCCAGTTGGGCCAGCTTCCGGCGGAGGCGGCGCCGCACCACCACGTTCGTCTCCCTGCTTTCCTGGCCGTATACTTCCGGAATGTCCCATTTGTACAGTGCCAGTGCCACCAGGTATACGCCCGGCAGGATGAACAGCAGGCGCAGGGGCGAAAAGCCGGTGAAAAGCAGTTCCAGTGCTTCCCCGACGTACTGCCCGAGCCGGGCCCCGAGGTCCGCGAATACGGGGTTGGCAATGCTGAAGATGATGAAGAACACGCTGAAGAAGGCGCCCGGCACGGTGAGCAGTTTGAACCACCGCGGGGCCCCTTTAAACACGGCCACCCGGGGCAGGAGGCCGGCAAGGGCCCGTCCCAGCAGCGGCAGCCCTTGCAGGCCCGTCTCCCAGGTGGTGCGGCTCACGTACCAGGCCGCGTACAACACCGACCGCAAGCGGGGCTCGTGCAGGAAGCCGACCGTCACGAAGCACGACGCCAGATGGGCCAGCTTGCTGACGAAGGAGTTGTGCCACACCACCATGAGCCCCGACAACAGGGTAAACGCGAAGGCGACCCACCCGGCCGGCCGGGGCCGCGACGGCTGGATAAGCAGGGTTGCCGTAAGGAGCAGGCTTGAGAACAGGAAGAGGTTGACGCCGAATGCTTCTTCCCAGAAAAAGGCATTGTAAAGCAGTACGAAGCACACCAGCAGGGCTGATTTTACGCGCAGTGTGCGGTTAACGTTTTGCAGGATTTGAATTTTCATGAAGGTGTTTGATTAGACCACGGATTGGAAATACCAGCGCAAAGGAGATTTGAAGGAATTACTTGAACCCGAACAGCAGCGGGAAGAGAAAGACCACGCACACCGTCCACAGGCTGTAGAAGGGCAGGAACGCGGCGATGGACTGCCCCACGCCGGTAAGGTCGGCCCGCCGCGTGACCACCCGGAAAAGCCGCCCCGTGACGAGCAGCAGGTTCACCAGGATCAGGAGGTTGCCGCCCAGCACCGCCGCCCGGTTGGGGGTAAGACCCCATTCGTTGATCCGGAACAGGATGGCCGACAGGGCAATGCCGTTGACCAGAACCGTCACGACGGACAGCAGGAAAAGCACCAGGATTTCGGCCCGGTGGGCGGTGCCTTTGGCGTTTTCCGCCACCGAGAAGAAGATGATGGCCATCACCCCGATGAGGAGGGCGTTGAAAATGAGCAGGAACTCCCGGTCGTCGTACGGACTTTTGCCCGCGTACAGGATGGCCCCCAGGTACACCACCAGCGTAACCAGCACCAGCGGCCCGAATATCCGGGCAATCACCGGCGACACGCTGCTCACCAGGTTCGGGTTCGTCTGGGTAAGGTAGGTGCCCACCAGCGGGAGGGCCGCCAACCCGAAGACGGCCACGTAGCGGGCATAGAACTGCTCGGCGGCGTTCAGCCCGATCACGTCGAACAGCCCGATGGTCACCCCCGTCAGGATCACGCCGGCAATCACGAGGAGGGCCGTCATCACGGCAAGGTCGCCGTTGTAGCGCAGGAAGTGAAGCCGCCGCTCAAAGGCATTGCGCCAGTTGCCCACGAACGCGTAGCCCAGCACCGTCCACAGGAACAAGGGCAGGTGCAGGCACGAAAGCAGGAGGGTATCACTCCTTGCCCCCGCCGGCAGGAAGTTGATGAAAACCGCCGCCGCCAGCACGACCGCAACCATCAGCCCGGTTTTACGGGTGTGCAGCTTATGCTTCCAGGCGAAGTAGAGGGCCAGGGGCAACAGCAGGATAAAGCCCAGGTTCCGGGTGTAGAAAAATTCGGCGTCCACCGGCAGGAAGTTCGGCACCTCGGCCAGCAGGCCCGCCGCCAGGGCGGCAATGGTTACGAATTTCAGTTCAGGACCCGTGCCCGGGCCAGTTTCCTTGCTTTCGTAGTGGAGCCTCTCGTACCAGCAGGCGGCCACCGGGTCGTCGGCGAAGGCCGGGTACAACGCATTGAACCCACGACGGAAGGCTGGCTTGTCTGACCGGTACAGTTTTTCCAACTGCTTGGGATTGTGAAGGTTGGCGGCAATCTCTTCTTTCATGGTGAGCTGGGTTAAAGGATTGGGACGGGCACTTCTTTGCAGGAAAAGAACCAGTCTGAAGATTGTTGAAAGTACTTTGAGTTTCAAAGTAAGCATACAAAAAAAATTAACGGTACCCGCTGATCAGTTTTTCGAGGGCTTTCAAGTGTTCGGTGAAGGCCTTGCGGCCGGCATCGGTGGCCCGGTAGGTGGTGTTGGGCTTGCGGCCCACGAACTGCTTCTGTACTTCCACGTACTGGCCTTCTTCCAGCGCCTTCAAGTGACTGGCCAGGTTGCCGTCGGTGAGGTCGAGCAGTTCCTTGAGGGCGTTGAAGTCGAGCCGGTCGTTCACCATCAGCGCCGACATAATTCCGAGCCGGGCCTTGCTTTCGAAGGCTTTGTTCAGGTGTTCGAGCAGTTCCTTCATCGTTCGTACTTGTAATACATGATGGCGCCGTAGAGGATGTGCATCAGCCCGAAGCCCACGGCCCAGCATAATAACCCATACCCAATGAAAAAGGAAGCCACGATGCCCAGTATAATTTCGGTAATGCCCAGGTAACGCACGTCGTGCAGGGTGTACTTGCTGCCGTTGAGCAGGGCCAGCCCGTAGAAGATGAGCGTCGCCGGGGCGGCCAGCGCAAAGGCCCCGTGGTAGATCAGCGCCAGGCAGAACAGACCGCCGGCTACCAGCGGGATCATCATGCTGAACAGGAGGCGCCGGGCCGTAAAGCCCCAGATCGACTGGCCCTCTCGTCGGGCCTTGCGGGCCGTGAAGTAGATGCCCGCCGAGAGGGCGGCCACCAGCACCAGCATGGCGTCGAGCAGGAGGAACTGGATGAGACCGGAGTACGGCTGGTCCTGCCCGTAGTAGTGGCGGCGGTAGGCGGGCTCCAGCACCCCAATGCCCAGGTAGGCATACGCGGCACCGGCCCCGACCAGGGCGAACAAGCCCGCAAAAACGCCCGATAACCCGCTCAGCGACAGGAACCGGGATGACTTCTCCATCATGTCACGAATCTCGTGCAGCGTTTCGAGGGGCGTACTGTCTTCTTTCATGCAGGTAAAGTACTTTGAGATGCAAAGTAAATGAAAGGAAGCATACGAGGCAACGGGGGGCGGCGCTTTTCGTCGAATATTTTTAAAAGCCCGACCGGACGGGTATCATTTCCGACCAAACGCCGTTTAACCCGGTTGAAAAACCCCAGCGGATATTCAAAATTTAAAATTCATCATTTAAAATTTGGTAAGGCTATGGCTCAGGCAAACGAACCGCAGAACGATGACAACGCGCAGGGCGACAACACCCATGAAGTGCCCGACCGGTACCGGGGCAAAACTTTCGCCATGACCATGCCCGAAATCGGGCTGAACACTTTGCAGATCCGCGCCATGCTCGACGCCATCATCTACAACCAGGCGTTGATCATGACCAAACTGGAGGGCAAGGAAAACGACGACCAGACGCTGATCAGCTTCATCGACGACACTTACGACCAGATCGACGGCAACATGGACGAACTGCTCAAACGCTACCTCGAAGACCGCGGCAACGGCGGCAGCGCGGCAGCCGAGTAGTTTGTACTGCATCATTCGGCATGCCTTGTTCGACATTCGAAATCACTTTTAATGATGAATGATGAACAAGGAATGTCGAATGATGAAGTAAAAGAGGGATGTTGGGAAAGGCGTTACGCGTTAAAATGGGCTGATGAACGTTGGATGAATGGGAATCAAGCGTTACATTCGGTTCAAACAGCCACTTTCATGAAACGTTCATCCTTTTTCCTCGCCTGCCTGGTGGCAGGCATTCTCTGCGTACCGGCCGGGGCCCAGCCGGGTTACCAGATCAAGGGTTTGGTTACGGAGGCGGGTGACACCTGGGTGTACTTGAGTAAAATGGAGGGGAGAGCATACCGGAAGGTTGATTCGGTAAAAGTGCGGCAGGGGGCGTTCGTTTTTAGGGGCAAAGTGGCAGAGCCCAATCAATACCGGCTGGCACTGCAATCGGTTGAAGGAGATGCGGAATTGATCCTGGAAAACAAAGTAATCACGGTGCAAGGGCCGGCCGGCAAATTGTGGGATGCAAAGATTACCGGCTCTCCCCTCACCGATGAATTCTTGGCTTACCGGCGCAAATACACCAACCCTGCCCGCGACGAACTGGTTGCCAATACCATAAAAGCCAACGAACTGCGGGCCCGGGGCGACAGTGCCGGTGCCGAGCGGTTGCTTGAGTTGAGCATCCCCATCATGGATAAGCAATACCGGATTGCTTCCGAATACATTTCCACGCACCCGGAAGCTTTTCAAAGCCTGATGCTGCTGCATCGGAGTTGGAAAGAGCTCGGCCTCGAAAAGAGTAAAAAAATGCTCAGTTCCCTCGCCCCCCAGTGGCAAAACCACTCGCTGGCCCGGGAAACGGTGGCAGCAATAAAGGAGCAGGAGGGGTACGCGGAGAAATCAAAAGCCGGTGCCCCATTCACCGATTTCCGGCTGCCGGATGCTAATGAGAAGCCGGTAGACCTGGCCTCGTTCCGGGGCAAGTACGTGTTCATTGATTTCTGGGCCAGTTGGTGCGGTCCGTGCCGGGCCGAAAACCCGAACCTGGTAAAAGCCTACCAGAAATTCAAGAGCAAGCCCTTCGAGATCGTGGGCATTTCGCTGGATGAGAAGAAGGAACCCTGGCTGAAGGCCATTGAAAAAGACAACCTGCCCTGGGTGCACCTGTCGGACCTGAAAGGCTGGGAAAACGAGCTGGTCCGCCATTACGGCATCAAATGGATTCCGAGCAGCTTCCTGCTCGACCCTGAAGGCCGGATCGTTGCCCGCGACCTGCGCGGCGAGGCCCTCGACAAAATGCTGTCGGAACTGCTTAAATAAACTGGGGCACGCATCCAGCTACCTCGTAAGGCGACATTCGTACGTCAGCTTGAACGTGACGCCTCCGCCGGCCTGCTGTCGGGCAAATGCGTAATTTTACGCGTATGAATATAGCCAAGATCATCATCCCGAATTTTCAGCAGTTCAAGGGGTTTGAACTGGACCTCACGTACCCGGAAGGGCACGCCAAGGCCGGGCAGCCGCTGGAGAAAGTGTGCTTTATCGGGCGGAATGGCACGGGAAAATCGACTTTGCTTCGGTTGGTGAACAACAACGTAAGATTTTATCGTCAGAAAGGTCAATCTTTTTCCTTTCTAATGAAGTTACAGACTAAGAGAGGATATATATATAAACTGAATGCCCCTTACCTTCTATGGGAATACGTTGAGAAAGATCATAATGTCTGGTCAGAACTTATCCGTAGTGGAACTCCCTCTGATGATGGATTTGTCCATTATATAGTTCAGGATAGTGATGTTCCACGTGAGTTATTCTTAGAAAGCAATCTCAGCAACTTGCTTATTTATTCACCGCCTGAGAGTGGGATAAGCGAGTTTCTCACTACACAGGACGCGCCTACTACTTCTCTAAATGAAGCATTAGAGTATTTCAAAGCCTTCCCCACAGTACACGAAGTATCAATACAAAACATTCGCGATTTCTGGCGACTGCTAATTTTTTTAATTAAGAAAAGGGAAAGCGACTTCTTAATACACCAAGAGCGTAGCGAAAATCAGGAAAAAACACTAAAACAAGTCAGGGAAGAGTTTAACCGGGAACATCCGGAGATTCTGAAGGGGATTGCAGACTTGTGGAACCAGATACTCGAAAATGCGGGGCTAGAATTTGATTATCAAGGCGCAAAAGTCCCGGTTCAATTGACTGATAGTCTACAAGCATACATTAAACTGAAATCAAGTGGTAAAACTATTCCGTACAACGCGCTGAGTACCGGCATTCGTAACTTCATCTTCCGCCTCGGCCATATTTACGCGTTGTACTTCAACCGTAAAATCGAAAGCGGCTTTCTGCTCATTGACGAACCGGAAAACAGCCTGTTCCCCGATTTCCTCTACGATCTGGTAAACATTTACCAAGGTATTATTCACAACACGCAGTTCTTCGTGGCGACGCACAGCCCAATCATTGCCGCACAGTTCGAACCCGAAGAAAGGTTCATTCTTGACTTTAACGACGAAGGATTCGTTACCGCCCGGCGCGGCGTAACGGCCGTGGGCGACGATCCCAACGACATGCTGGTGCAGGATTTCGGGGTGAGAAGTCTGCTCGGCCCGAAGGGGCAGGAAAAGTGGGAGAGATTCGTCGAACTGAAAATGCTCCTCAAACATACAAACGACCCTGTGCAGAAGGAACAACTGGCTGAGGAGTACGCGCAGATTGGCAGGGACTATAATTTTCCGGCACGATGAAGTTTTTAGCCAAGCATGAACAGTCGCCAATCATTGCGCAGGGATTGACGTACCGGGTGGATGGCAAGAATGCAAAGTTGACGGAAGCTTTATTGAAGGAGCAGTCGGGCTTCTGTGCCTACTCGGAAGCATTCCTGCGTCCCATCGACCAGGGTGAGATAGACCACTTCGACCCGCGGCTCAAGAACAAACCCGAAGATCATTACGGCAACTGGTACCTCATCTACGCCAAACTCAATCGTAAAAAGAAGCGGGACATCAAGCGTTTCCTGCCCATCCTGCTGCCCTCAAGTGCTGAACTCACCCGGCGAATCAAGTACGAGGACGGTATTTTTCAACCGGTAGACCTAAATGATACGGAAGCAAAGAACCTTATCAACTTCCTCGGCATGAACGACCAGTATTTGGTGGAATACAGGCGGAATCACATTGAAAGGTTAAAAGAGATAAGAACGCGCTGTGGACCTGACGAAGCGTTCATTGCCTATTTAGCCAAACCCAAGCACCGAGCAGAACTGAGCTTCATCACGGCGCTGGAGCATGAGTTGAATCTGAACCTGTCCCACCTGATCTAGCAACCGAACCCAAACAAAAAACCCCTCGGATGAGGGGTTTTTCAAGGTCTTCGCTATGGGATTTTTATCTTAGGCGAGTCGTACGTTTACGGCGTTGGGGCCTTTTCTGCCTTGCTCAATTTCGAAGGTTACATCGTCGTTTTCCTTGATCTCATCGATCAGGCCTGATACGTGTACGAATACGTCCTTGTCGGAACCTTCAACCTTGATGAAACCGAATCCTTTGGTCTCATTGAAAAACTTTACTTTACCGGATTGCATTACTTGACTTGTTATTTGGGTAGGAAATTATTGAAGCCGTAAAGATAGTGTCACAATCCATACTGTCAAAACATTTTTAAACTTTTATGTGAATCCCCATCCCCGCGTCCGCTCTCTACACCCGCCCCGTTCCCGCCATCTTGGCAGCCCCCATACCTCCGGCACGCTTTTTTCCGTTACGCTTTGTACTGTATACAATATCGCCCTTTCCCATCCGTCTGCCTTTATAATGAAGCCCCCGTTCGTACTCGAAGCCTCCTTGCAGGCCAGCCGCAACCAGTCGGTATCCATCGCCTTCGGCAAGGAGAAAAAACGCCTGTTGACGTTTATCCGCCAGCGCATTCCCCGCAGCGATGAAGCCGAAGACATCCTGCAAGACGTGTTTGAACAGTTTATCCGGCACTTTACGCCCGCCCAGCCCATTGAGCAGGTCACGGCCTGGCTGTTCCGCGTGGCCCGCAACCGCATCGTGGACCGCTACCGCAAGAAGAAACCTGAGTCGGTGGAAGAACACCCCGTAAACCCCGAAGCCTACGAGGAAGAAGGCCGCTCGCTGACGGTGGCCGACCTGCTGGTAGACCCTACCGACAACCCCGAGGACCAGTACCTGCGCGAAACGGTGTGGGAAGAACTGGCCGTGGCCCTGGAGGCGCTGCCGGCCGAACAACGCGACGTGTTCGTGTGGCACGAACTGGAAGGCCGCTCCTTCAAGGAAATTGCCGCCCAGACGGGCCAGTCGCTCAATACGCTCCTGTCGCGCAAACGCTACGCGGTGCTCTACCTCCGCGCCCGCCTCCAGAAATTGTACGACGATCTGTTAAATCATTAATGCCTCCCACCATGAACCGACTTTGGATCGCCCGGACCGCCCGTTTTCTCGCCTTTGCCGCGTTGGGCACCGGATTGTTCTGCTTCGTGCTGATGAGCTTATGGAACAGCCTCGTGCCCGCCCTGTTCGACGGGCCCACCATCACCTTCGGCCAGGCCGTGGCGCTGTTCGTGCTTTCCCGCATCCTGCTGCTCCCGGTCCGGGCCTGGTGGGGCTGGCGCCTGGAACGCCGGCGCCGCAACGGCTACTTCCGCAAGCGGTTCGAGGAAAAGCTGGCGCAGATGACGCCCGAAGAACGGGAGCGGTTCCGCAGCCAGTACGCCAACCGCTGCGGCAACCGCTGGAACTGCAAAGCCTCCCGCGAAGAAGCCCGCGTGCCCGCACCGGCCGAAGAACCGGTAAACGTATAGAATGGAGACGGATCGGGATTTACAGGATTAAAGGATGAACAGGATTTAGGCGGGGTTTCGGATTTGGAGCCGTTTCCGGGGGTAGGGTTTAAACCCTACCCTAGTGATAGTGAACAAGATAACGTTATGAACCGGGTTCGCCTATGCCTATCCGTAGGATAGGGTTTAAACCCTATCCCATTGAAAAGAAGCCCATTAATTCTGTAGTTGCTCCGCATCCCCGCCCAAATCCTGTTCATCTTTTAATCCTGTAAATCCCGATCCGTCTCCGTTTTACACCCCTCCTGCCGGTAGGGCGTGTGCCGTACCCATTCCGAGTTCGCCCTGGGCGTGCAGCACCAGCATCGGGAAGTTGGTGCGGGTGGCGGAATAGGCTACTTTGTCGCGGTTGAACAGCCGGTCCCAGAAGCTGTGGTCGTGGCGCACCATCACCAGCATGTCGGGTTGTTTTTGCTCCACGTAGTGGTCGATCTCCTGCAATACGTGGGTGCCGGGCAGCAGTTGGTAGCTCAGGTTGGCGTCGCCGTGCCGCTGCCGCAGGTTGTCCAGGATGTACCCTTTCGACTTGGTAACCTCCGGGTCTTTCTGCACATGCAGCAGTTCTACGTGGGCTTCCAGTTGGGCGGCCAGGTGCAGGAGGGCATCCACCAGCAGTTCTTCGCGGCCCTGGAGGTCGGAGGCGTACGCCCAGTTGCGCAGGGGTTCGTATTCGGCTTCCTGCGGAATGATCAGGATCGGGTAGCGGGTTTCGGCCATCACCTTGGTGGTCAGGTTGGTTCCGAACAGTTGCGTGTACCCCGACGCCCCCGCCGAGCCCATCACGATCAGGTCGGTATTCGTGTCGCGGGCTACTTTCGGAATCACGTCGCCGGGCTGGCCGTCCTCGATGTGCGTTCGGGTGCGGACGCCAAACCGCGTGGTCACGTCCTGCAATAAGCTTTCCAGCTTGGCGTTGACGAGCCGGGTGTTCACCGTATCCAGCGGAATGGAGCCAGCCTCCGCCGCCGGACTACCGTACAGGTTGCTGTTGACGTGCAGCAGGATGAGTTCGGCGTCGAGCCGGCCGGCCCAGCTGCCCGCGTAATCCAGCGCGTTGGACGCGACGTCCGAAAAGTCAGTGGGAAAAAGGATGGTTCTGATCTGCATAAAAATAGACGTTGGAATCGAGACGTGAGACAGGAGACAAGGGCCCGGTCATTCACCCGTTGCGAATCGTTTTTTCTTCCTTATACGGAAAAGCGCCGGTTAGGATAGGAAGGGGCAGTGGGCAGTGATCAGTAAACAGTAATCAGTGGCTACGCCTGAGTGATCGAAGCCAACTGATTACTGTTTACTGATCACTGTGCTAGAAGATGTACCGGATCGGGCACCACGGAATGACTTCGCCCTGCAACGCCTTGAAGTCGTCGATGAGACGGGCCTTGAGCTGGTGCTGGTACCGCACGTTGATGCCGCCGAACTGGCTGCGCTTGGTCTCCTGGATGTCGGGCCGCCACAACACCTCTTCAGCCTTGGGGTTGATGCCCAGGTTGGCCTGGTGCTGCCAGTAGTTGTGCGTCAGGAAGATCACCTCCGATGCCATCTGCGCCTTGACCTTGGGGTGTACTTTGTCGTTGAGGTGCTCAAACAACTGCCGGTAGTCGTCGAGCCAGCCTTCGTACTGGATCACCGGGGAGAAGTTGACGTGCACGTCGTAGCCGGCCTCGTAGAAATCGTTGATGGCCTCAATGCGTTGCTCCACGGGGTCGCAGCGCACGTCCACGAGTTTGCTCACCCGCGAGGGCAGCAGGCTGAACCGGATGCGCGTCTTGCGCTGCGGGTCGTAGGTGAGCAGTTCGGGGTTCACGAACTTGGTGGCAAACGTGGCAAAAGCCCGCGGGTGCTGGCGGAAAAACGCGATTGCCGTCCGCACGGCGTCCGACAGGCTGGCGTCCACCGACACGTCGGAGTTGCAGCCGATGTCGTAGGTGTAGTACTGGGCGTGCGTCTGGTTGGGCGTCTTGGCCCAGGGCTGCTTGCGCACGTGCTTGTCCACGGCCGCCAGAATCTCGTCGGTGTTGGTGAATACGGTGACGGGGTTGTACCGCTTGTTGCGGTCCACGTAGCAGTAGCCGCAGGCGCCGACGCAGCCATTGGCGAGGCTGGGGGCAATGAAGTCGGAACTGCGGCCGCTCTCCCGGCAGGTGAGCGTCTTGAGCCGGCCCAGCACCAGCACGTCGGATTTGATTTTGTAGTGGTTGCCGGAGAGTTCGGGCAGCCGGTTGTGTTGCGCAATTTCTTCCCGTTGCGCGTCGGGGTAGGAGAGCATAACCTTCATCCCGCGGTCGTTCAACGCGTCGGGCGTATAGAAAATAGTCTTCGGATCAATGGTTCGCATACATTGCTACAACGCCCCGGCCCGCCGCACAGTTCCCTGGTTTTTTTATTTAATCGATTGATTTACAGAGAATTGTGTATTTATTTTAGTGATTTTTCTGAGTAAAAAAGTGCCTTTCCATCCGAAAGCCGTCTGAGTGAGACACGGGCGGGCGGCCCGTATTTTACCCGGCTTACTGCCGCACCTGCACCGAGTCCTGGGCCAGCAGGTCGAGGGCCACGCCGTTGGTCCAGCCGAAGCCGTCCTGCACGGGGTATTCGCCGCCGCCCGCCTCCAGGCTCATGTCCACCACGTTGTACTTTTCCACCATCCGGCCCGTCCGGTCGTACACGCGCCGGTTCACCTTCAGCCACCGGTTGCGGAGCAGGCTGGCCAGTTCGGGTTGTTGGTAGCGGGTGAGGCCCTTTACGGCAATCCACTGGAGGGGCGGCCAGCCGTTGGGGTAATCCCACTGCTGCCTGGTGGCGGCCAGGGTGGTCGCCACGCCGCCTTCGGCCAGGAACTCCTTCTGCAACCGCGCGGCAACCCGTACGGCCTGCAATGAGTCGGCGATGCCCATCCACAGCGGGTAGGCCGCCGCCATCGAGAGCCGGCCGGTGGGTTTGCCCGACGGGTAGTGATAATCCCCGAAAAAGCCCTTCGCCTCGTCCCAGCAGTAGCGCAGGATGGCGTTGCGGCGGGCCTGGGCCAGCTTGCGGTAGCCGGCGGCCTTGCCGGTGTTGCCGCGGTGGTCGTAGAGCGTTGCCAGCGTTTCTTCCAGGTGGTACAGCAGGCTGTTCAGGTCCACGGGAATGATCTCGGTAGTAACGATGCTGGAGAGGTTCTTGCCGTCGGCAAACCAGCGGCTGCTGAAGTCCCAGCCCGATTCGCAGGCCGCCCGGATGTTGCGGTACAGCCGTTTTTGTTCCGCCTCGGGCAGCCCCTGCGCCAGCGTAAAATCTTCGCGGTACGCCTCCGGACGGGGCTTTTCGGCCGCGTCCCAGTAGCGGTTCAGGTACGTGCCGCCGGCGAGCCGCACCACGTGCCGGTGGGCGGGATTGTCGTCGGTCAGTTTGTTGCGGCCGTCCATCCAGAAGGCGTACTCCTTTTCGAGCTGGGGCAGGTACACGGCCGCCGTGTCGAGGCCCTTGAATTCGCCCAGCAGCATGACCATGTGCGAAAAGAACGGCGGCTGCGAACGGCTCAGGTAATAGGTGCGGTTGCCGTTGGGAATGAACCCGTAGGTATCAATGAGGTAAGCGAAGTTTTTGGTCATGTTGCCCACCAGGTCCCAGCGGCCGGAGGCGGCCAGGCCCAGGCAGGTAAAGTACGTGTCCCAGTAGTAAATTTCCCGGAACCGGCCGCCCGGCACGATGTAGGGGTAGGGCAGCGGCAGCAGCGAACTCCGTTCCGACAGCGAGTCGGGCGGCCGGATGAGGCGGGCCCAGTTGCTGCGGATGTGTTCGGCCATCGTGCGTACTTCGGGGGCGGTGGGCGGCACGGTCTGCGGCGCGGGCACCACGAAGTTGCGGTACACGAAGTCCTTGAGGTTGAAGCTCTTGCCTTGCCGCTCCTTGCGGTACGCGGCCGTGATCTCTTCGACGGCAAAGCGGGGCTGGCAGTCGGCAAAGGTCTTGGAATCGGGGAAAACCCGGGCCATCTGCGCGTCGTGGAACAGTTCACCCAGTTGTTCGTCGGGCACGTAGGCCTTCCGCGCAACGTTTTGGGCGGCATCCCGGCACCCAACCAGGAGCAGGAACACCAGCAGGTAAGAAATAGTCTTTTGCATAACGGGAAACGGGACTTCGGGTTATGTACGGAAAAGAGCGACTATTGATGTAACAACCGGAACACCGGGTAGCGCCGGTGCGTCACTTCGTAGTAGGGAGAGTGGCGGTACACGAAGTCAAGCTGGGCGACCGCATCGGCGGCAAAGGCGGGGTCGCTGCGCTTGCGGGCTTCGAGCTTTGCCTTCAGTTGCGGGTCGCGGGCCAGCAGGTCGGCGGCCAGGTCCTCGAACACGTAATCCGAGTAGCCTTCCTTTTGCTGGAGAATGGCGTCGAAAAAATTCCAGTTGAAGAAGGAATCAGGGGCCTGCGGCTCCAGCGTTTCTACCAGGTAGCGGTTGCCCGGCTGGTTCGCGTACGCCAGCAGGTCGCCCCGGTAGAAAGTGATTGTCTGCGTTTCGCGCCGCACCTGCGTGCTATGGTGCAGGTAGTGCCCTTCGAAGGGGTTTTTAAGGGTCTGGAAGTCCTCGATGTAGTACGCCTCTACGGTCAGCGTGGTGTCTTTTTCGAGCGGCGTCAGCGCAATGCGGTTCAGCCGGAGCCGGTCGGCTACTTCCGCCCAGGCCGCCGGAATCACGTAGGCCGCGGGAGCCTGCACGGTCGTTTTGGGCACGTACTGGTTGTAGAAGGGAATCGTTTTGGTGAAGGGCTTGGTGCGGTCGTAGTAGAGGCGGGGCTGGCCGCTCACGGCGCTGGGCTTGCGCCCGGCCGCGTAGCCCCTGAAGGAAATGGGCGTGTGCCGGCTTTCGTCGAGCTGCCAGTCGATCACGAATTCCCGCTGCGCCTGCACCGCCTGGCGCGTCTCCTGCCGGAGCTTGCGCAGGGTGGCGTGTTCCTCGTTGACCAGCTTCACGAACGATTGCAGCAGGGCGTAGGTGGATTGTACCCGCTGGTCGTAGGGCTTGAGCATGTGCGTTTCGGGCATGAAGCCGAGGGTGCCGAACAGGGCCGTGTACCCGGTGGAGTAGCGGGGCCACTCCATGAACTGCACCAGGCCCGAATCCGGCGTTTCTTTGAGCGGGTTGACGTAGGGCGTCATCTCAAATTTACGGGCCGCCAGTTCCCGGGTGAGGCGCGGGGTAAAGGTGTCTTCCAGGTAGCGGCCCAGTACGGCGCCCAGCTTGTTGTGCTGGGTGGCAATCAGCGTCATCACGTAGGGGTAGTCGGCCCCGTTGCTCACGTGGGTGTCCACGAACACGTCGGGCTGCCAGGTGTGGTAGATTTCAGCAAACGCCCGGGCGTTGCGGGTGTCGTTTTTGATGAAGTCGCGGTTGAGGTCGTAGTTGCGGTCGTTGCCGCGGAAGCCGTATTCGGCGGGGCCCGTCTGGTTGACCCGGGTGGTGCGGTTGCGGTTGAGCACCCCGCCGATGTTGTAGAACGGCACCACCACCAGCACAAGGTTGGCCAGTTTGTCCTTCAGCTTTTTGTCGCCGGCCAGGTCGCGCAGCAGCATCATTGAGGCGTCCACGCCGTCGGGTTCGCCCGGGTGAATGGCGTTGTTGACCAGCAGCACTGCCTTGCCCTGCCGCCGGATGGCCTCCGGGTCGAAGGTACCATCGGGCGACAGCACGGCCACGTGCAAAGGAATGCCCGTATCGGTGGGGCCGCATTCGATCAGCCGGATGGTTTCGAACGCCGCGTCGAGTTGGCGGTAGTAGGCCATGCCTTCGGCGTAGGTCACGGTTTCGCGGCCGTTGGTGCGTTCAAACTTGGTTTGCAGGGCGTTTTGGGCGAGGGTCATGTGGCAGGACAATGCGATGAGCAACAGGTGTTTTTTCATGGACGGGCAAAGGCTTGACGGCGCACGCACCAGGGCATTGCGCCTCCGCAAATGGCAGGCCGTAAAATAACCCATTTTGTTTTAAACCCACCCCTGCCGGATGGGAAAGGGTAAGCAGTAAGTGAACTGACAAGAATGGTTGAATGGCTGTATGGTTGAATGGCTGATTCAATACTCCCAAAGCCATATAACCATTCAACAATTAACCATTCAGCCATATAGCCATTCAACCTTTCTTGTCAGTTCACTTACTGCTCACTGCCAACTTTTTATCCTTCCGGGTGGAAGCAAAGACCAGCAGGGCGGCCAACAGCACCAACCCGCCGCCGGCCAGCCCGATCACGGGAGCCTTCACCCACGTCATGGCCTGCCCCGAGACGTACGCCCCGGCAATGTCCACGAGGTTGACCAGCGCCATGTAGGTGGTAAACTGGGAGCCTTCCACGCCTTTGCGGCAAATGGCCATCAGCACGGGCATGGCCGCCACGCTGAAGATCGGGTCGATCATGTACCAAAGTACCTGTCCACCCGTAGCCACCCCTTCGTGCACCCACCACGGGGCCAACAGGTTGAAACCCAGCAGGAACACCCCGACGAACAACGTTACGTACAGCAACATCCGCCGGGCTCCGAACCGGTCGGCCAGCACGCCGCCCGTGAAAATGATGACCAGCGTAACCACCGTGCCGTACGTGCCCCGCAGGATGGACACCGAAGTGTCGGACCAGTGCAACTCCTGGATGAGGTGAACTGGCAGGGCCCGGGTAAACAGGCTGATGCACAGGTACACCAGGGCCGAGGCCCCGAACAGCCGCAGGCTTTGCCGGGTTGCCAGGCCGCGGAACAACTCCCCGAACAGCCAACGCAGGTCGGGCGGCGGCGCCCCGCCGGGTGGCACGGGCGTCGCCCGGCGCTTCCGCCGGGTCGGCAGCAGGGCGTCGCCGGGGCGTTCCCGGAGGAAGAAGGTGAAGGCCGTAAACAGCAGCAGCAGGAGCGACTGGGCCAGGGCCGCCGGGAAAAAACCGTACGCCCGGATCAGGTAGGCAAACAGCGCCGCCCCGAGCCCGACGCCCGTGAGCATGCCGCCGCGCATGAAGGCGTTGACCCGGCCCCGTTCGTTTTCGGGGGTAATGCCGATGGCCATGGCGTCCACGCTGGCGTCCTGGATGGAGGCAAAAACGCTGTGGATGAAGAAAGCCAGGGAAAGGGCGCCCAGTTGCCGGACGGGGTCATCGATGGTGAGGATGCCGAGGGAGGCCAGGAAGGCTACCAGTTGCGAAAGCACCACCCACGGTTTGCGGCGGCCCATCACCGACTGCTGGAAGCGGTCAATCACGGGGCCCCACGCAAATTGCACGGCCCACGGCAGGCCGACCACCGCCACGAACGAACCCACGGCCGCGGCACTCACCCCTTCGGCAATGAGGTAGTTGGCAACGGCGGTAAGGGCAAAGCCCGAGGGCAAACCCTGCATCACGTACAGGTAGAAAAAGGCAACGTAGCGCAGCGGCCGGCTGTTACTCAGCGTCAGGGAGTCAGATGGCATATAGTGCCCCCACCGGAAAATAGCCCCGGCAAGTATCTCCACTAAACGGGTTGCCGGGGCAATTGTTATACCGCAGCGCCGCGATTCATCGCGGCGTTGCGGGCGACTGGTCAGCCGCGATGAATCGCGGCTCTACAATTTTTTCTCCGTCAGGTATTTCCAGTACCGGATCGGTACGTGCTGGCGGTGCAGTTTGAGGTTGCGGCGGGCCGGGATGTTGACGCTCTGGTAGTACGCCTGCCAGAGCCGCTGGTACAGGTCTTCGTGCGGGCTTTCCACCCCGGTGGTGTGCACGCCGGACGCCGCGGGCAGAAACTGGAAGCGTACTTCCTGTACGGTGCGGCCGTCGTAGTGCATGCCGTAGCGCCGCCGCGTGTCGTAGATGATCCAGACCTGGTCGGCGTAGCGGTCGGTGAAGTGCGGCGTGATGAGGGGCAGCACGTTGAAGTCGGGGTCGATGGTGGCGAAGTACGTGCCGTCTTCCAGCTGCACGAACCGCACAAAGGCCTCGAACCGGTGCTTTTCGCGGTGCAACTGCTTGCCGATCTGGGCAATCTGCAACACCACCGGCGAACTGAAGTTTTCTTCCACCTTGTCGTCGGTGGCGAACACCATCCGGCAGAAGGCCAGCAGCAGGTCTTCGCGGTCGGGCCGTTCGGAGAGGTAGACCGAAAATACGTTCCGCAGGGCTCCCGGCGACAGCTTTTTGTGCAGGCCCTTCCACACGCGGTTCGCTTTGGCGTCGTCGGTTGCTACGTCCACCTTCGCGGCAAAGGCGTCGGGCTGGTAGCGTTCCACCGGCACGAGGCGGGCCGCGGCGGCCTTCCGGTCGTACACGTCGAACACGGCCGTAAGCAGGCCTTCAAACGAACCGTCGTACACGAAGTGGGTCAAAGGAAAGGGGTTTGGCATTAATTAACAAGAAGACAGGCGCTTGTCAGGGGCTAACCACCCCTGTCCCGTCCTTGAAAAAAGGCTACGATTGGGACAAAAACAAAATTAGCATCAAGCGGCGTATCCCGTGGTGGGGTCATCGAAGTAGACTTAGTGGCGTATCCCCGTGGGGTCGGGTTCTCAAACCCGACCTTGCCTCTGCAAAGTCAAATAAGTACATTATAAAGTAAGTAAGGAGGTCCCTTTTATTTAGCTAACACTGTACTGAGGGTCAAAATGGGTTAGCTGGTCAACTTCATGGGTGTCATCCCGGTACCGCTTGGCGACAGATTCGATAATACGGGTCTCAATGTACCCACCTCAACTACTGCTTCCTATCCAGGGCCGATAGGCAGGTCGGGTTTGAGAACCCGACCCCACGGGGATACGCCACTAAGTCTACTTCGATAAGCCCATCCCTCAACCAGAGCGGCCGGCGGACCCTTATCGAGTTGATTCCGGGCCGTGGTCAAGGTCGGCTTCGCCGTGGTCAGTGTCTCACTGACCACTTTTTTAAGCATTCCAAAAATGTGCCCTAATCGTAGCCTTCATCTAGGAGGGGACAGGGGTGGTCCTTTCCTTTTCACGCTTGCCCGACGACTTGTTGCACGAAGTAGCTGGCTTCCGGCAGCAGGACCGGCGCTACGGTATCGGCCGGTTGCGGGTAACGCACTTCGGTGTACTTGCCATTCACCGGGAAGCGGTACATGGCAAGTTCCCGTTTGTTAAGGTCCACGATCCACACTTCGGGAATGCCGGCCTGGGCGTAGAGGGGCACCTTCACGTCGCGGTCGTAGGCCAGCGAAGTGTCGGCCACTTCCACCAGCAGCAGCACGTCGGCCGGTTCCGGGTAAGCTTTTTCGTAGAAATCGTCGCGGGGTCGAAGTAACACTACGTCGGGCTGCGGCAGGGAGGAGCCGCTTAACCGGACCGGGTTCTGAACGGACAGGTAGGCGTTACTTATCTGCTTGAACAGGTTCGCCAGCCGGTTGACGCTGGCGAAGTGGCGAATTCCAATCGGGCTCATTTCTGCGATTTCTCCGTTAATCAATTCAAGGCGCTGCTCAGGGGCGAAAATACCCGACTCGCCCATCCGCTGGAACTGCTCAATGGTGAAGGCAACACGGGTAAGTTGAACGGGTACGGTCTGGACGGTCATTGGAAAAGCGGCTTTTAACGAATATACGAAAAAGGAGCAGGGCCGTTGAGACATTAGACGGGAGGTGTGAGACGGGAGGCAGGAGACAACTTCGCGATCAGTCTCCTGTCTCATATCTCCCGTCTCAAAAAAGACTGAGTTGCCCCGTGCCGGCCCGGGCGGCGGTGCTCACGATCTGCTGCCTGATCTGCAAAGGGTCCCAGTCGCGGCGGTAGCCGTTCCAGCCGTCGCACACCAGGAAGAACTTGGCCCGGTTGAGGGCCACGCCGAACTGCCGCAGGTGTTCCAGCGACAACCGTCCGAAGCGCCGCCCCGCCACGATCTTCTTGGCCGACTTCACGCCCAGCCCCGGAATGCGCAGGATCATCGCGTAGTCGGCGGCGTTGATGTCCACGGGGAAGGCGTGCAGGTTGCGCAGGGCCCAGGCGAGCTTGGGGTCAATGTCGGTTTCCAGGTTCGGGTGCTGGTCGTCCAGGATTTCGTCGGCCTTGAAGCCGTAGAAGCGCAGCAGCCAGTCGGTCTGGTAGAGCCGGTTTTCGCGCTGCACCGGCGGCAGCGTGTGCAGGCCCGGCAGCCGCCCGTCGGCGAGCACCGGCACGTAGGCCGAGTAGTACACCCGCTTCAACCCGAAGCCCTGGTAGAGCCCTTCGGCCTGCTGCATGATCTGCCGGTCGGTTTCGGGCGAGGCGCCGATAATCATCTGCGTGCTCTGGCCGGCCGGCACGAACTGCGGCGCCTTCCGGAACACCTGCAACTCGTTGCGGTTCTCCTCGATGGCCTTGCGGATGAACGTCATCGGCTTGATGATCTCGGCCGTGCTCTTTTCGGGGGCCAGCTTCTTGAGGCTCAGTTCGGTGGGCAGCTCCACGTTGACGCTCAGGCGGTCCGCGTACAGGCCCGCTTCCCGCATCAGGTCGTCGCTGGCCCCGGGAATGGATTTGAGGTGAATGTAACCGTTGAAGTTGTGTTCGGTGCGCAGCTTTTTGGCAACCCGCACCAGCCGTTCCATCGTATGGTCGGGGTTTTTGAAAATGCCCGAACTCAGGAAGAGACCCTCGATGTAGTTGCGGCGGTAGAAGTGCACGGTCAGGTCCACCACTTCGTCTACCGTAAAAGCCGCCCGCACGACGTCGTTGCTGCGGCGCGACACGCAGTAGGCGCAGTCGAAAATGCAGTGGTTGGTGAGCAGGATTTTGAGCAGCGACACGCAGCGGCCGTCTTCCGTGTAGGTGTGGCAGATGCCCATGCCGTTGGTGTTGCCCAGGCCCTTTTTGTCGTTGGGCCGTTTGCTGCCGCTGGAAGAACAGGACACGTCGTACTTGGCCGCGTCAGCCAGAATTTCCAGTTTTTGGAGGATTTTATCCGACATTCCGATAGGGAAAGAGGTACCTGATGATAACCAAAACGGGGGCGTAAGGTTCCGCAAAAGGAGGGAACAGGCCATAAAAAAAGCCGCCGCAAATTGGGTTGCGGCGGCTCTGGAAAACAGGGGCCCGGGCGATTCCAGGCGGCGGTTATTTCATAAAAACAAATTCCGGCGTCTCAATTGTATTGCTCAGGTTCCGGGCCCGGTCGGCAATCTGCACGCGGCCCCGCAGGGTATCCCCGGGCTGGATGTAGCTGGGTGATGAATCAACGGGAAGATCAATGGGAATGCTGTAGGTAATTTCCCCGCGCTGGGCAGAATGCACCCGAATCTTGAAAGGGTTGTTGGGGGATGGCTCGTTTGCCTGTTCCAACCGGTGGAAAGTACCCCAGTACGTCATGAGGGAAAAGGGATAAAGAACGGGTTTGAACACCCCGTTTACTTTTTTTTCCAAGTCCAGGTAATAATTGAAAGCGCGCGGGTCATTGTATTCATCGTTGCGATACTGGTCCCGGAGGTTACCCGATTCTTCGTAAGAATAACCCAGGTCGCCGTCACCGTCCTGGTACTCGATGACCACGTTCACACTGTCGCCGACGAAGCTCCTTTGCGGCCTCGGGGTTAAGAAAGTGTATTTGGTCAAACCCTTAAAGGCAATGACCGGCACCGGGGAAATGGGCGGCGTTTCTTCCTCCGGCCGGCAACTCATCAGCGCCAGGAGAACGAAAAAAAAGCAATAGCAAATTAAAATGCGCATTATTTAAAGTAGTGAATGATGTTAAACCTCCCGATCCTTCTCGCATCCCATTACCGCCACACGTGAATCCAGCCCTTGTAGAGGCGATTGCCTTTTTCGAGCCAGAGCTGGTAGAAGTACATGCCGTTGGCGGGGACGTCGCCCTGCCACTGGTTGCGGTAGTTGTTGACGCGGTACACCTCGTGCCCCCAACGGTTGGAGATCACCAGCCGGTTGCTGCCGTACTGGTCCAGGTTCTTCACCCGCCAGGTGTCGTTGTAGCCGTCGTTGTTGGGCGTGACAACGTTGGGGATGAAAAGCGGGTACTTCTCGGCAATGTCGCTGCACGAAGCCAGGCGCACCGTGTCGGTGACCGAGCAGCCCAGGCGGTTGAACACTTCTACCATGTACTCGCCCGGCGCCTCGGCCCTGAGCACCGAATCGGTGGCCGTGCTCAGGATGTCGCCGTTCGTAACGTAGGTCCACCGGTAGCGTACCCCCCCGGGCGCCGCCCGCAGGGTCACCGTTTCGCCTTCGCAGATCAGCGTGTCGGGGCCCAGGTCTACGCTGGGCAGGGGTACCACCGTGACCCGCACCGTGCCCGTGGCGTTGCAACCCGGGGCAAACGCCGCAATGGTGTACGCAGTCGTAGCCGCGGGGATCACCCGCACCGTGTCGCCCTCCAGGCCGGTCCACCCGGGGGCCGACCAACGGTAGCGGTCGTAGCCGATGCCGGCCGTCAGCCGGACGAAGTCTCCGGCGCAAATGGCCGTGTCGGGCGTGGTAAACAGTTCCCGCACGGTTACCGTGACGCGGGCCGTGTCGGAGCAGCCGTTGCCGTCGGTGCCCGTGGCAACGTACGTGGTGGTGCGGGCCGGCGCCACGCGGATGCTGTCGCCGGTGCCCACCGGTGCGGTGCCGTCGGTCCACTGGTAGCTATTGGCGCCCCGGACCCGGAGGTCCGCAAATTCGCCCGCGCAGATGTTCTTGTCGCGGGAAGCCGTCACCACGGGCAGGGGGTTGACGGTCACCCGCACCGTGTCGCTGGCCGCGCAGCCATTGCCGTCCGTACCGGAGAGGACGTACTCGGCATTGGCCGCCGGCTTTACCAGCAGTTTGCGTTCCGTCCCCAATACCGTGCCGTCGGGCGTCGTCCAGGTGTAGCGGGTGGCCGTGCTGGCCGGGTCCACCGACAGTTCGGCCGCGGAGCCTGCGCAGACGGCCGTTGCGGCGGGAATTGCCACTACTTTCGGCAGCGGGTGCACCACGATGCGCACTTCCCGGGTGGAGAGGTTGCGGCAGGTGTCCTGGGCGGTCACTTTGTAGAAGTACGTGCCGGCCGCCGCGGGCCGTTGCGCCAGGGTGGAATCCCGCAGCCTGGTGCCGTCGGGCAGTTCCCATTCGTAGGCCTCCTTGCCGTGCGCCAGGGCGCCGTACGCGGTGAGGGTTACCGTTTCGCCCAGGCAGAGGCTGTCGTTGGGCGTTGAAAGCACCCGCAGCGACGATTCGGGCACATTTACCGTGATGCGGGCCGTGTTTTCGCAGTTTTTGCCGTCGGTGCCCGCTACCGTGTAGGTCGTGGTGCGCCGCGGGGAATCCGTAATGGAGGGGCTGGTGACCGTGCGGGGGGTGCCGTCGGCGTCCTGCCAGGTCCACACGTACGAAGCCGGCAGGGCCTGGCTCTTGGTCAGGTCCACCGACAACTGCACCTGGGCGTTCCGGCACACGGTGGTATCCTTGCCCTTGAGCACGATTTCGGGCAGTTGGTTCACCGTCACGAGCACCGAGTCAATGTCAATGCAGCCGAAGCCGTTGATGGCCCGCACCTTGTACCAGGTCGATTTTTCGGGGCTGGCAACCACCTGGGAGCCCTGCGTTTTGTCGAGGCCTTCGGCCGGGTACCATTCGTAGAAGTATTCCACGTTCTTGTCGGAAGTTACGTCGGCGGTGAGCACCGTCTTTTTGCCGTAGCAAATCTCCCGGTTGGCCGAAAGGGCCAGTTCCGGCCGGTCGTTGACGGTCACGCGTACCGTGTCCCGGGTGGAGCACGCCCCGTTGAACGCCGTGACCACGTATTCGTATTCGCCCGGCAGGTTGGTCGCCACGGTGGGGCTGGCGCCGTTGGGGTCGCTCAGGCCCGTGGCCGGCGACCAGCTGTAGCGCAGGGCCTGGCGGGGCGGCGTAAACCGGTAGGCTTCGCTGGAGGCCGACGTAGTAGTGAGGTCGCGGTCGGTCACGGGCAGCCCCGGCGTACCCAGGGCCCCCTTGATGCCCACCGCGTGGATGGCCCCGAAACTGATCCGGGTGATGTGAATTTCAATCTCGTTGGTGGTTTCGTACAGGATGGCCTGCGCAGAAACCAGGAGCGGGTTGGGATCAGTCAGCCGGCTGCCGTTCAGCGGCACGTCCTGGAGGGTCACCACCAGCCGCCGGTTGGGCGCCGTGCCCGTGGTAAAGTAGCTGAGGGTGCCCTGCGTGGGGTCGAGGTCGGCCCAGGCCAGGGCAATCAGGTTGTTGCGCGTACTGGTGGTGATGGGCTGCGGGCTGCCGCCCGTGTTGGCGGCGTCGAAGGTGAGGAAGCCGCTGGAGGAAAGGTAAAAAGTGTTGTACGTATTGCAGTAGAACTGGAAGGGAAACCCGATGTTGAGCGGACCGCTGATGCGCCGGGTGGTGCGGTTGAGCGTGGTCACCGGCACGGCCTGCCCCGGGGCGGCGGTTTCGGGGTTCCACGCAATCTGTTCCTGGCCGTAGTACAGCGGGTTGCGGCAGTCGGTGATGCCCTTCCCGGAGGTGTACGCGGCGCGCAACTGCACGGGGTCGCCCTTGCAGACGTTGAGGTCGGTGCCGGCATCCACGGCGTCTACTTCCACTACCACGTATTCTTCGTTGGTGCACACGAAAGCCGATTCAATGCGGTAGGTGGTCGTCTCCTTGGGCGCGACCTGGAGGGTGCCCGTGAAGAATCCCATGCTGAAGTCGCTGCTGCCCGAGGCCGAGTAGAAGTACCGGTCGCTGGTGGCGCCGAACGCCTGGAGCAGGGCCGTCTGGCCCTTGCAGATCCGGATGCGGGGGGTAGCCACGCGGATGTAGTCGGAAGGCACACGGTACACGAGTACGCTGTCGCGGCTGGTGCAGTTGCCGGCTTTGTTGACGCCCTCCACTATGTACTTGGTGGGGGCTTCCGGGGAAAGATCGTCCTGGCTTACCGGCAGCGTTTCGCCGGTGGCCGTGCGTTTGGCGTTGGTGAACGGGTCAGTCCAGAACCAGGTGTAGGTGTGGGCGTCGGTGGCAAACAGGAGGTCCACCCGCGGGGCTTCGCCCGGCAGGCTTTCGCACACGATCCAGGTACTCCCCGGGATGTTTACCTGCTCTACGATCACCACCACGGACTTGGTATCCGAACACCCTTCGCCCTTGTAGCCGGTTACTTTGTAGGTAGTGGTTGCAGTGGGCTTTACGGCAAGGGCAGGCCCGGTGCCCACGAGGTCCCCCGGCGTCCCGTCGTCACTTGTTTCGGCGTGCCACTCGTACGTGTCGGCGCCGCTGGCCTGCATGGTGGCCGTCTGGCCGGGGCAAATGCGGATGGTGTCGTTTTCCACCTTTATCTCGATCTTCGGCTTTACGGTGATCTTCACCACGTCGGTGCGGGAGCAGGACGTTACGGTGTACTCTACGGTGTAGGTCTCGTTGCGGGCCGGCGTAAAGGTGGGGTTGGGGATGTTGGGGTTGCTCAGCCCGGTGGCCGGCGACCAGCGGTAGGTGTCGCCCCCGCTGGCGTCGAGGGTGATCTTGTCGCCGAAGCAGACCGTCTTGTCGGGGCCGCCGCTGAAGTCGCTGCCGTCGCCAATGGTGTGTTGCAGGGTGATCTGGCCGGCCTTGCCGCAGGCGTCGGCGCTGGCGAAGGGCGTCAGGGTGACCTGGTACGTACCGGGCTGGTTGACCGTTGCCTGCGGGCCGTTGGTGGCGCCGGTGAGGCCCGGTCCCGACCACTGGTACGCCTGGAAGCCTTCCGGGGCGGTAAGGGTTGCCGTCACGTCGCCGCAGATGGCGTTTTTGCTGCCCGTGACGGACAGGTTCCGGGGGCAGGAGGCGTCTACGTACGCGTAGCCCAGGTGGGCGCCTAAGTTACAGTCGGAGGTCGTGAAGGTGATGGTGATGTTCTGGCCCACGTACTTGTCGAGCGGAATGGTAACGGTGGTCCAGCCCCGCCAGTGGTAGGTACGCGTGATGCGGAATTTGTCGTCCCGCTTTTCCACTTTCTGGAAGCCTTCCAGCGGCGGCCGGGCCAGTACGCCGTACCGGGAGCAGGGAATTTCCTGACCTTGCCCGTCCACCAGGTTTACCCGGAAATACGGCCGCTGCCAGTCGGCGTGTTCTTCGTCCTGCGATCCCTGGCCGGGGGTGGGTTCTTCGAGCACCACGGCGTACCGGTAGGTGAAGTAGGCGTTGCCGGGCTCACGGTAAAGGTCTGGCTGATGGTGGCGGCCTTTCCGTTGTGCGTATCGTCGCCGAGGCGCACGGAGTGCCGGCCGCCCGGGGCCACCACGGGCAACCCGCTGCCGACGATGGGGTCGAAACCCCCGGTCATGATTTCGTGGTACTTCGCGTCGGGGGCCGGCCTCGGGTTGATCGGCTCGGGGTCACCGCCGCCGGCCGGGGCCTGCGGATTGGTATCCCACAGCCGGGCGTTCCATCCGGTGATGGAGCCGTCTTCGAAGTCGGCGTTGGTGCAGGGCTGTGCCCCGGCCAGGGGCCGTACGCCGCCGCCGGGGGATTGCGGGAAAGCGGTGAGGGACACAAACGCAAGCGCAACGCAAAGGCATGCTCCTGGAAATCGGGAGGCAAAAAAGGATCGCATAACGTGGGATAGGGCGTGCAGAAATCAGCCTCCAAGTACGCATCCCGGACCGGGTTTTCCGGGCAGTTCTCCCGCAATACGCATTGCGTGTAAGGTTACGGCGCAATAAACGGGCCCGGCGCGGTCATCGGCTTGGGGCAGATGGCACCGGGCGGCCCGAAAGCATTGTGGCTGACCCAAATACCCGGGCCTGGTGCCCCTCGGCGGTACGGGTGCCGGGGCAGGTTCAATGGGACGCCGCCGATGCGTTTTGGGCCGGAAGAAGCGGTTTGCCGGGTGCGCTACAGCATTTTTCCGGGAAATCCTGCGCTTCCCGGACCGCGGTGCAGGTTGGGGGTGGTTACTTTTTGACGTGTCCTGGCGGGTTTCGGGCAAAAGAATTCACCGCAGCGGGTGCAGAGAGCACGCACAGGGGGAAAAAGGGAGGCGGATCAGGATTTGCAGGATTGAAGGAGTTTCAGGATTTGCAGCCGGAGAAACTCAACCGCAGAGGTTGCGGCGATAGGGGTAGGGTTTAAATCCTACCCTACGGAAAGGCTGCGCTTAGGTTAATGCAAGCAAAGTTTGCGTACGCATGCGCAATATCCATAGGATAGGGTTTAAACCCTATCCCTCCTTGCGCCCTTGCGTCTCCTTTGTGATCCTTTGCGCCTTTGCGTGAAATCCTAGACCCGCCAGGGCTACGCTACTTCCGCCTTTGGCACTCGCCGCACGAAGGGCTGCGCTTGCAGGTACGTGCCCGAACGCCACAGCCACTCCAGCGGCCCGTACCGGAACCGCGACAACCACCATTTGCTGTACTGCACCTGGAGGGCAAATACCGGCAGGGCCAGCGCCGAAGAGAGGGCCACGCCCATCTCTCCCATCAGGTTGAGCGCGTAGCCCTGGAAGAGAACCAGCCCGATGACCGTTTGCAGCAGGTAGTTGGTAAGCCCCATGCGGCCCACCGGGGCCAGCACGGCCAGTCTTTTCGCCCAGTTGGGTTTGCCGAAAAGCAGCGTAACGCCGGCAAGGTAGAAAAGCGTCAGGGCCGCGTTGGCCGTATCGAAGATAAACCCGCCGAGGAGCGGCGTGTAGCGGTTTTCGGGCAACCGGATGACCAGGAACAGCAGCAGGGCCACCGCAATCAGGGCCAGCGTGGCAAAGCCGCTGTACCGGCACAGCCTGCGGAAAAAGGCCCGGTGGGTGTCGAAAGATTCGAAGAACCGGCGCCGCCCGGCGTAGAGTCCCAGCAGGAAGAAACCCAGCGTCATGTAGAGGCGGCCGCTGTCCACCTGGAACGCCATTTTCTCGCGGAAGGCGTAGAAGTTCTCCCGCAGGCTCTGCCCGTAGGAACCGTGCTTGATCAGGTCGTAGTACCGTTGGGCGGCCGCCTGGACCGCATCGCCGGTCGCCGCGGCGGCGGCTGGGGTAGTAAGGACGCGGTACCCGTCGGTAAGCCGGGCCGGCACGTTGAGCACGAGCAACAGCGCCACCGCCACGAGCCACTTGTCGGAGACGTTCCGGAAGGGCAGCATGGCAAAGCCCAGCACGGCGTAGATGGACAAAATGTCGCCCCGCCAGTGCACGTGGTGGAGCAGGCCGATGGCGCCCAGGAGCAGGAGCCGCCAGCCGTACCGGACCAGGAAGTGGCCCTCCCGGCGGGCCGCACCGGTCAGTTGCAGGGCGAAGCTGAGCCCGAACAGGAAGGAGAAGATCGTGTAAAATTTACCCTGGAAGAAGATGCCGCTGAGGGTCATCAGCACCTGGTCGGCCGGGTGGGTCATCACCGACTGCATCACTGGTTCGGGCAACTGACCGGCCGCGAACTGCATGGAAATGTGCGTAAACAGGATGCCGAACAGCGCAAAGCCGCGGAGCACGTCTACCACTTCGATTCTTTCGTTGCGCCCCGCGGCCGTCACCGGCGGGTCGGACAGGGCAAGGACAGGGGAGGCCATAAGGAGTTTTGTGGTTTTGCAATGGTTTGTTCCACAAGTAATTAAAATAATGCCACGCTGCGAACCACAATGCGGACGAAAGGGGGAATTCCTCCACCCGCGGCGGGTTCGCCCGGCAGGAACCCCCGGGGCGTTGGCTGCGGGCGGCTGGTGCAGGGGGCGGGGCCGGCCCGGACGGCTTTTTCCGCCCGGACCGGTTGCGTGTAAGATTACCCGCCAATCCACCCGCCGGCCGCGAAGCACCCGGATGACGCGCGACGGGCCGGGCGGCACGGAAAGGCTTTTTTTGCGGCAATTCGGCACACTGTACGCATCCCGACGGGTAGCGGACGGGTAAACGGAGGAGCCGGCGTGTGGCGAGGTAAGTGCCGCGGGCGGGGCAGGAAATGGGCCTTTCGGCCCGCAAACGGCGCATTTTCCCGGGGCCGCTGCCCCGGTGCCCCGCCGGGCGGCAACGGGACGAGTTACCATTTGGGAATGATTCACCCCTGAAAGTACTTCCCGGGAAGACGGGTCACTTGTACGAGCCACCACATTTTAAGTAAACTTGTGCGTTCTGGTTTCTAATCTTTCGCGTTACTCCCCTAGCTTCCCGTTTGTATGAAGTGTCTGCCCTTCCTGCTCGCCCTGGTTCTTTTCATTTCCTGTACGCGCCTCAGCGAGGCGCAACCGGCCCAGGCCCAGACGCCGGCCCTGGCCCAGAAGATTGCGCCGGTGGCCCTGCCCGACGCCCTCACGTTTGCCGGTGAACGGGTGCCGCTCGACGACCCGGAGGTGCGGGAACGGCTGGAACGGGAACTCATCATTGCCTGCTACCGGCACTCCACCACGCTGCTGATCCTCAAGCGGGCCGCCCGGTGGCGCGGCCAGTTCGACCCCATCCTGGCGCAGGAAGGCGTGCCGGCCGACTTTTTCTACCTGGCCGTGATCGAAAGTGAACTGGAACCGTACGCGGATTCGGGCAAGGCCCACGGCTTCTGGCAGTTCACCGACCCGGTTGCCAAAGCCCTGCGCCTGGAAATATCCAGGTACGTGGACCAGCGCCGCGACCCGGTGCTGTCGACGCAGGCGGCCTGCAAACACCTCAAGGAGAATTACGGTGAGTTCAGCAACTGGACGCTGGCAGCGGCGGCCTACAACCTGGGCAAGCCCACGCTGAAGCGGGTGAAGAATTACCAGAACGTGGATACGTACTACGACCTGTACCTCACTTCCGAAACGGCCCGCTACGTGCCGCGCATCCTGGCCATGAAGCTGATCATCGAAAACCCGGAAAAGTACGGATTTTACCTCCAGCCGAAAGACTTGTACCCGGCCCTCAAGAGCAAGCCGGTGGCCGTAACCAGCACCATCGAAAACATCGCCCAGTTTGCCCGCAATCACAACATTACCTACAAGACGCTGAAGATGTACAACCCCTGGATCAAGTTCGACTCCAAGGACGACTACACGTACCGCTTCGAGGTGCCGGCCGGGAAAACGTACTATTTCCAGGTGCCGGCGACGGAGGGGAAATGAGGGAAAGCTGCTGCCCCATTCGTAGTTGTTGCCATGAAAAGCCGGACGAGAACGGGTACCCTGATTGCTTTCGCCGGTGCGCTGTTTTTTGCTTGTGCCCCGGAAAAGAAAATTAACCGGGACGCATTCGGGACCCAACTGCCCGTTGTGGTGGACCCGGTGGTCAGTAGCGAAATGAGGGAAAGGAAATCGTTGAAATTCAGTCATTACAACCCCCGGTACATCGGCAAATACTCGGATACGATCCGGGTGTGGCAACCCGAAAGACATGAATTTTGGCAAAGATGTGCCAGTTACCTTGCCGACTGGCGGGAAGGAAAGAAATACCGTTACATCGATTCCGCCCATTGTACAATCCGGGTTGATACTACGCTCTCCCTGCATCACTACGACTTGCACCGGAACAAGATAACCAGGGGCTTTCCCCTCTTTATATTTAATACTTCGCCGGATACCCTTCAGATTGCCAACGGGGCGATGATGCCCATTTTTCTGGAAGCACTGGATGCAGGGGTATGGAAGCCCGTCGAATCTGAATACAGGTACATGGATGACAATGGGTACAACATATTACTGCTTCCTCCCGGTGAGTTAGCTGTCGTGTCGGTACCCATGCTAAAAGGCAGTTTTAAAACCAGGTTAAGAATAAGGTACCTGGATTATACCTCGCACCCGTTTGCGGGGTCTATTTACAGGA
Source organism: uncultured Sphingobacteriales bacterium (assembly GCA_963844325.1). GTDB lineage: Bacteria > Bacteroidota > Bacteroidia > Cytophagales > 172606-1 > CADCTQ01. The sequence goes on along the minus strand of CAWJNV010000002.1, from coordinate 6,891,501 downwards.
CGCAGTTCACTTTCAATCCGGACGATCAGGAGTAACGGGTTAATAAAGCGATCGGGCATTGTCAAGCCGTCGTTAATGCGAAGCCCGGCCAACGGTCGTCGCACCCCAAAAGCGGCTTTTGCCGGGCCAAGGAGCCCATAAATACCCGGTATTAGGTATTGAAGCGGAGGGAAATAAAACCGAATTTGACGGGGCCGATCCACCATTAAAACGCATTTCCCATGGCTTTTAGAATACTGAGCATTGACGGGGGCGGGCTCCGGGGCATCGTTGCCGTAATGATCCTGCAGGAGATCGAAAAAAGGACGGGGGCGCGGATCTTCGAACTCTTCGACCTGGTGGCTGGTACTTCGGCCGGCGCCTTTGTCACCTGCGGCGTAGCGGCCACCGACAATAACAAAACGCCCCGGTCCACCCTGGAAGAAGTGGCGCGGGTGTACACCGAGCGGGGCAAGGAGCTGTTTCCGCCCAAAAGCTGGGCCGGGCGGCAAGTCAACAAAATCACGTCTTTGTTCAAGCCTGAGTTCGCGCCGGCGGGCATCGACGCGGTGCTGGCGCAGATGGCCGGCGACCTTACGCTTAAAAACTGCCTCAAACCGATCTTCGTCCCGGCCTTCGACCTCAACCACAACGAGGCGCTGCTGTTCAAAACCCGGCAGGCCTTTACCGAACCCGACGGCAATGCCCGCCTGTACGACATTTGCCGGGCGACCTCGGCCGCGCCGACCTACCTGCCGCCGTACGGGTTCCGCTTCAAGGGCAAAGACCGGCTGTGCATCGACGGGGGCATTTTCATGAACAACCCCGCCCTGGGCGCCCTCACCGAGGTCAGCCGGTACCGGCAGTACTACGGCATTGCCGACCTTTCGGAAATCTCGGTGCTGTCGGTGGGCACGGGCGAATACACCGGCGAGCCGGCCCGCAGCAAGGTGAAAAATTTCGGCAAACTGGGCTGGGCCGGCCCCATCTCCGACGTCATGATGCAGGGGGTGAACCAGACCATCAGCTACGAATGCGAGGAAATGCTCGGCCGGGACAACTACCTGCGCGTGACCATCGGCATTGACAATAAGAAGTACGCCAACTTCACCGATTCGGGGGACGAGACGCTCCGCTACATCATGGGCAAAGTAACCACCGACGTGTTGGGGAACGAAAAGGGCATGCAGCGCCTCGTGGACTTCGTGCTCCGCAAGGCGGTCAGCGGTCAAACTGTACGTTGAACTCGTTCGGGAACGGGCCGTCGGGAACGATCTGTCCGGCCTCGCCGGGGGCGGCCCGCAGGTTGTCGAGCCGCAGCAGGCCGGCCATCAGTTCGGGAATCTGCACCATGTTGATGTACCGCCCGAAGCAGGCGTGCAGCCCGTGGCTGAAGTGGAAGTACTCCACCTGCCGGTTGGTGTCGATCACCTCCGGGGCCTGGTAGTACGCCTTGTCGAACATGGCCGAGTTGATGCCCACGAACAGCGTGGACCCGGCCGGCACGCGGTAGGACCGGCCTTTGTACTGGATGGCCGAATCGGCCTTGCAGTAGCGCAGCACAATGGGGTTGTGCGGGTTGAACCGCAGCACTTCGAGCATGTAGCGGCCCAGCGTGGTGATGTCGTTCTGCACGGCCAGCCGCCGGGCTTCCTCCAGGTACGCCTTGTTTTGCAGCAACACTTCCATCACGTTGACCAGCACCCTGTTGGTGGTATCCACCGAGCCGGCAATCAGCCCGCACAGGTTGCGCCGGATCACGTCGTCGGAAACCCATTTGTCTTCCTGTTGCAGGCGCAGGAGGCGGTTGAGCACGTTGTCGGCGCCCGGGCGGCTTTCCAGTTCCCCCCGCCGTTCGGCGATGACCTTTTCCATGTACGTTTTCAGTTCCCCCGCCGACACCTTGGCTTTATCCCGCACCACGGGGTCGTCGTTGAGGTTCAGGAAGAGGTGGTGAAACAGCGTCCGCATCCAGTACCGCATCTGGATCTTGTCGCGCACCGGGATGCCGAAGTAGTCGGTAATCAGCGACAGGGGAACGGCCCGGCCGTAGTCGTTAGCGATGTCGAGCTGGCCGTCGGCCCGGGCCGCCCCGATGATTTGCCCGGCTTTGGCCTGCACCAGGCTGCGGATCACGGCGAGGTCTTCGCGTTTTACCACTCCTTCCATCAGGGCCAGTTCCCGGTCGTGCGCCGGGCCGCGGTCCATGCCCAGGAAAAACGACAGGTACATGTCCTGCATCCGGCTGCCGTTGATCTCGACAATGGTAAAATCCCGGTCCCGCCTGAGCACGTCCAGCACGGCGGCGTAGCGGCTCACGAATACGCGTTTGCCGATCACGATGGCCGGTGACCATGACCGGAGCAAGGCCCAGAAGGTGCGTTGTACGTCGGGGCGGGCGGCTACCCGGGCGAAGGTGGAGCGTAACGACATGGGTTGCGTGGGTAAGGGGAAGGTTGCTATTGGTACTGCGGGTTGTTCTGAATGAAAAGAGCCAGGTTGCGGCCGGCCTTGCTGCGGATGGTGCGCTTCACCGACGGGAGCCAGCCCAGCAGGGTGCCCGTGGGGCCCATCGCCATGCCGGCCCACTTGTGCAGGTCGAAGCGGTCTTTCTGCGTGTAAATGAGTCCGTCGCGGAAGGTAAACTCCGAGGCGACGCGGTTGTGCACCTTGCGGCCGGTGGCCGAAAACGTGTAGATGGCTTCCCACGACGACTGCCCCCGCTGGGCGTCGGCGGTTACCCCCGTGCAATCCACCCGCAGGTCGGTGGCCGACTTGCAGAGCATGTGCCACATGGCCCGGATCCTGCCGCCCTTTAGGTCGTTGAACACGGGGTCGTAGAACTCGGCCTCGGCGTGGTAGCAGGCGTTCATGGTGCCGTAATCTTTGTTGTTGAAGGCCCGGTAAAACCGTTGCAGGAGCTGTTCGTTGGGGTGCATGCAAAGAAAAGTTAGGGTGGACCATCGGGGCGGCCGGCGACCGGCAACGCCCGGCAGGGGCAAAAGAACCGTCTGCGCCTGCCCCGGTTGGAGCAGGGGGTACTGGCATTGGGAGAAACGGGGCGTTTTGGGGCGAAAAGAGGCGCAAACTCCCGGTTTCCGGTGAACCCGCCGACGAAAAGAAAAAAAGGGGGTGCGGTTCGCCCAAAGTACGGATGTTTCGGTACTTTCTGAATCTTTTTTCGGGGTTTTTTTCGGTTTAGGAAAGGGTTTTTTCCAGGAATTGCGCGTGGCGGCTTAGTGTAAGTAGTTGAGTTTCACGAAAGCCTCCCGAACTGCATCTCTGAATCTGGCGTAGGAAGGCAGTAAAGCTAGTTTATCCAGACTTAGCTTCTGACCCATACGTTGATATAAGTCAGAGATCGTTATACGGTTACGTCTGCGGCGTGGCGCATCTTCTTGGGCTACTCTCAGCGCATTTTTAATCGCTTCTTTTGGATCAGCAATAGTTTCCGGCCTCCTGGCAAGATCTAATTCCTGATAAGTTTTATTAGTGCCTACTTCTTGTCTCAGTAACTCCTTATCGGCAAGCATCCATGCTTCGGTCATTTGCACAGGAACAATGGCAACCAGATTTTTGCATACTTCCTCTCTGTGCTGCTCTACAAGGGTAAATGCCGGCTTTATTTTGGTGAGCACAACGTTTGCGTCAGTATCATCATCTGCATCAGCGTGTACGCAAAGCACCATTACACCGCTGTTCTCAGCCGCTCGGGCAGCCCGTAATACTTCGTCGGTAAAAGTGCTCCCCTCAACAGGAAGATGTTGAACGTCGTAAATTTCTATGTCTGCCTCACATTCACAAGCGACGGCTTCGAAAGTACGTCTGATGATACTTTCCAGGAAGCGGACATCAGTGCTGCCCTCAGTAGTAAAGCCGATGATTAAGATGTTCACTGACTGATAAACTCATTATGAATCGGCTCAAAGTCTCTGGACAAGTATTCGTTTACTTTCGACAGCGTGAGCTTCTTCTCGTTTTCTGTAAGTTCTAATGAGAGTTGCCGTTCTCTGCGTACTACTGGTAGCATTCTGGTAATCCTAACTGCTTTTTTGTTGGATATGTGGGTCAGCAGGTCCGAAAACCAAACGGTAGCTACTCGATCTGCTTTTAAGGAAAGTATTTCTCCAACCAGAACTGGGGAGTGGGTATTCACGATTACTTGACGCAGTAGTGAGTCAACATCTTCAAAAGTAACTGCTAAATCTTTCAGTAGTTCAGCAGTTATTTTTAAGCGTGCCGGATGAATTCCATTCTCAGGCTCCTCAAAGCAAAGTATTCCTTGGAATGCGTCGTCATATTCGAAAACACATAGCGTAAGCAAGCGTAGCGTCCCTTCCGATAGAACGCGCGAGGTAAATTCCCGGCCATCCTGGCTGCGAACCTTGATAATAAATTGTTTTCCTACTTGATCGTCAATTACATCTAAATCAGTCAAGTCAGGCGACAGGGAGTTTAACTTGCGAGATATATCTTTTATAGCATATTCATCCTGTGTCTTTATTCTGTGAAGTGCCGCTGCCAAATTTTCTCCGGTTGAAGTGATTATGTCTTTTGCCAGATAAGAGCTGGGCTTCCGAAGCTCTTCCGGACTGAGTTGCAAAAAACGCCAGTTCCGAATCTCTTCCTTTGCAGCCAATGCATGCGGGAATTCAACTGAGTAGAAGCTGCTTAAAACCGTCTGAGTGATTTTATTGCGTGCGAATTCGCGTTTAGCCCCGGTAATGCCATCTCGATGTACATCAATTATACCACCTTCGGTCGTTGATATATATGGAATTCCTCGCTTCCCGGTTCCAACCTTGGGCCGCCAATACTCAAGGGTGCCTTTAGGAATGAAAGAGGCGACCCATACGTCTTCATTATGTCGTAAGGCGTTTAAGTTCTCTTTAACTACAAACAAATCTTCTAGTCCTCTTTCATTCTTATTCCTGGATATTTTTAACTCGTATCGCAGACGGGTATATTTTAATTTTGCTTGCCCTCCAAACTTGTCCCGTACTTCTTTATCTATCAGCATTTCTACGGCAAACTCCATCTCTGTAGCGTAAGTATCGCCGCTATACTGGGTAAAGAGTTCAAGTGCTTCGCCACGCTGCTCACTAAAAGCTGTTTTTAAATCTGTTTCTGCCAGCCTTGAAAGTAGATGTAAAGCATCAAATAAATTGCTTTTACCCGAGGCATTTGTACCGGCGATAACGGTCAAGGGAGAAAATTCCATTTCGAATTTTCTGAAGGTCTTAAAACCGTCTATCTCAATCCTGGTGATCATGACCGCTGCTGTTGGATGACACAAACTTACCTTTAAATTACCCAAACCGCCCCAACCCCGCCACGTAATCCCGGCTGCCGTCATTTACCCACGAGTCGAGTTGGGCGGGGTCTTTCATCTGCTGGCCGCGGAGGCGGGGTACGGCCAGGTAGCCGCACTTGATGTCCTGGAGGCCCGACATGTCGCTCCACAACTTTTCCACCTGCGCCACCGGGTAAATGTCCTCCTGGCCGTGGCCCCAGCGGAACTTTACGTCCTTGATGGTTACGTACGTAGGCATACGGGCGGCCACCTTGCGCACGGCCTCGGCCAGCCGGTCGTCGTCGCCCTTCAGGTCGGCGCGGGTGAGGCCGAAGAGGGCCAGCAGCGGGTCGATCTGGATCCAGGTCGTCATCGAGTTGTAGTAGCTCAGCTTCAGTTCGTCCTCCTCGCGGGGCTGGGCCAGTCCTTCGAGCAGCCGCACGTGGCCGTTCACCCGGGCCAGTCCGCCGCCGCGGTCGTCGATGCGGCGCGGCACGACCTCGAAGGTGAGCACGTTGCCCGAGGCCAGGTGGTAGTCCAGCGCGGCCGGGTCCACGTCGGCGCCCAGCGTGTCGATGTTGTGCAGCATGAGCGTTTCCACGGCCGGGTGTTCGTCGAGCAGGCGGGCCAGCGTGCCGTTGCGCAGCAGGTTCGACACCTCGTACCAGTGGCCCAGCGGCGAAAAGCGTTGCCCGGCCAGGTTGTCGCTGTAGTCGGCCCCTTCGCCCTTGGACCGGGCCCAGCCGATGAGGGTTTGCCGCACCGATTCGCGCACCTTCTGCTTGTTTTCGTCGAGGGTTTCCTGCGGGGTTTCTTCCCAGAGGAACCGCAGGTCGCGCTCCATCGGCACCAGGCGCTGCCCGATGGAACGGCCCGGCGAGAGGTACACCGGACCGGCGTAGCCGTAGTTGCCGCTCGCTGCCAGCTTCCGCCGGATCGGTTCGTGGGTGAGGTAGCTCGTTGCCACCAGGTGCGGGACCGGCGCCCCGAACCGTTCGGCCGTCCGGCGCGTTTTTGCCAGGTGAATTTCCAGGAACGACCGGTGCGTGCCGTCGATCATCAGGAACGGGTTGAGGGCTTTGATGACCCCGGCGCCCTTCGTCCAGCGGCTGCCCACGCCCGCCGCCAGCGACAGCACGGCCACCTTGCCCCCGCGAAGGGCTTTTTCACCCCCGCCCCCCACCGGCCGCGTGGCGAGTTCGGCAAAGTCGCCTTCCCGCACGTCTTCAATGCGCGTTTCGGCGGGCAGCCGGTTGCGGAACAGCCCGATGCGCCCTTTTTGCAGGTCTTCGCGCATCGCCTCGTGCTGGATGTAGTCGAAGCCGTTTTCTCGCTTGATGCGGTCGGCCTCCTCGTCGTGGGCCCGGCGGTCGGCGCGGCCGGCCGGCTCGGACACCTTGAACAGGTTGCTCACCAGGTGCGCAGGAGCGGGTAAGCCAGGTTGTCGGTGCCGCAGAGGGTGGTAAAGTGGTCGAACTCCGCCTTGCGCAGGTACGACACCGTGGCCGGGTCCTGGCGCACCAGTCCCGACACGTGGATGGCGTAGTAGTGCCGTGGGCATCAGCGCCGCGTCGCCTTCGTGCAGGGCCGCCCACGTACCCTTGTGGTTGATGCCCCAGTTGTACACCACGGGCTCCATGGCAAAGGGCAGCGAATCTTCGAGTTCCTTCTTGGTTTCCCGCAGGATGCTTAAGCACACATTTCGCAGGCCCCGGCGTGGCGTTCGGGGTTCACGAACATGCCCATGCCGCCGCCCGACATGCCGCCCAGCATCAGGAAGCCGTAGAAGTCCTCGCCAAACCGCTCTTTGGCCTTGGCAATGATGCGTTCGGTAAAGTGCGTGGAAGCCCAGGGAATGATGGTTTTGATGGGGCCTTCCCAGTTGCGGTGCGTGTTTTCGGCCAGCTTGCGGATATCGCCTTCTCGCAGGGCGGCCTGGATGTTGTCGTAAATCTGGTTGGTGTGCTGGCGGGCTTCCCACTCGCGGCCCCCGCGGAGCAGGTACTTTTCGGTGACCATCTCCAGGATGGGCCCCACGTTGGAGGCCATGCCGCCGTGCATGAGCACCAGCGACTGGTTGAGCTTTTCGTCGATCTGCGGGTGGACGCCCTCGCCGCTCAGGATGCGGTGGCGCGGCAAGAGGCAGCCCCGGCTGACGCCGTACTCGGGGTCGCCCTCCTGCGGCAAGCTGGCCCTCAATGGCTTTGATGCCCGGCCATACGCCGCCCGAATCCTGCCAGCCGCCGCCCGAGCCGCCGATCCACTCGCCCAGGATGGCCCGCGAAGCCACCAGCCGCCGTTCAGCTTTCGTGCAAACCGCCTTCCAGATTATTGCGTCTGCCCGGTGGCCCGCATGAGCAGGCTAATGATGGAGCCCAGCAGGTTGGTGGACACGGCAAACCGCGACCCTTTGGGAATGTCGTTTACCTTGCGTCACCAGTTCGATGCCCATGCCCGGCGCCACGATGCGGGCCAGCAGCTTGTCGCAGGGATTGGTTGGTGCCTTCGAAGGAAGGCGGAATGAGGCCGGAAGCAATCACGCCGGCCTTTACCAGGCTCAGGTAGTCGTTGCCGAAGTTGAACAGGTCGGCGAGGTCGGTTACGTCCTTGGTGGTGTTGAGGTCGATGCTGGTGAGGCGCAGCACGGGTTCGGGAATCACGCGCACGAAAGCCCGGATGGGCGGCTTGATGTCCTGGTCGCGGCCGTACACGCCCAGGTTCATCGACACGTTGATCACGCGGGCCCCCTCGGGGTAGTCCATGCCCAGGAAAAAGATGTCCGACCAGCCGCTGTGCGTGAGGTCCATGCGCACGGAGGTATTTTCTTCGCAGCACCGGGTAAAAGAGCCGTGCCGCCGGTCCGCCGCAGGAGCCGGGGGTGCATGCGGATGGGGTGGTCTTCGAGGTGGCCGACGCGGAACATCCACTGGTTGCCCTTGCTCGACCGCACGCTTTCGCCGCACCTGGTCGGCCAGGATCTGGAACGAGAGGTGGTGGTACGCCTCGGCCAGCCCGCTGAACAGGGTGGCGTTGGGACCGTCTTTTTCAATCCGGTCGAGGAAGCGGGTGATGGCCGTTTCGAAGCGCCGCGCCAGCAGGTCTTCGAAGCCTTCGTAGGGAATCTTGCCGGTGGCCGGCGTGTCGGGCGATTCCATCAGGAAGAAGCGGTAGCCGGCGTAGAGGAACAGGATGGCCCGCACCCGGTCGTAGAGGTTGTCGCTCCGTTTGCGGAACTGGTCCAGCTCCCGGAAGGCATCGAGCAACCCGGCGGGGGTGAATTGCCGGCAGAGGTCGTAGAAGGACCGGTTGCGCAGGTGGGGATCGGTACTGGTAATGGTTTCTATGAAGGCATTCATCGGTTGGGCGTTGGTGGGCGGCAAGGGTACGGGCCGGCTACGAAATTAGGGATGATCGGGAAAGTTACCAATGCCGGGCCCGGAAGTCGGACGGGGTTTTCTATTTTGGGGAATTCTGGGCAATTTGACGGGGTAGAAGTGAGGAGTGAGAAGCGAGGAGTGAGAAGCGGGAAGGAGGGGCACTGACTCGTCCGGTGATCACGGCAAAGTGCGTATACCGTCTTCTCGCTCCTCGCTTCTCACTCCTCACTTCTTTTACCCCCTTTCTCATGCTCAAACGACTACTCACCCGCTCCTGCTTCTTCCTGCTCTTATCTACCAGCGGCCTCCTGTCGGCCCAAAGCATTACCACTACCCCGGACCCGGCCATTGCGCAGATGGTGGGCGAGGTGTCGGCGCAAAACCTGGAGGCCATTGTCCGCCGGCTGTCGGCCTTCGAAACCCGCCACTCGCTGAGCACGACCAAGGGCGACAAAAAAGGCATCGGCGCGGCCCGCAACTGGGTGGAGGGGGAATTTAAGAAATACGCCGCCGCTTCGGGAGGCCGCCTCACCGTCACGCAGGACGCCTACGTGCTGGAGCCGGACGGCAAACGCATCAACCGCCGCGTGGAAATGAAAAACGTGATGGCGACCCTCAAGGGCACCGACCCCAACGACGACCGGGTACTGGTGGTGAGCGGCCACCTCGATTCGCGCAATACCGACATCATGGACAGCACCGGCAAGGCCCCCGGCGCCAATGACGACGCCTCCGGGGTGGCTATCGTCATGGAAATGGCCCGGATCATGGCGAAACGGGAATTTCCGTGCTCGGTGGTCTTCGTGGCCGTGCAGGGCGAGGAACAGGGCCTGCTCGGCGCCCGGCACCTGGCGCAAAGGGCCAAAACGGAAGGGTGGAACCTCATCGCCATGGTCAACAACGACATTGTGGGCAACTCGTTTTCCAACGAAACCAACCTGCGCGACAACACGACGGTACGGGTGTTCAGCGAGGGGATACCCGTCGCCGAAACGCCCGAAATGGCAACCACCCGCCGCAGCCTCTCGTCGGAGAACGACGGCGGGGCCCGGCAACTGGCCCGCTACTACAAGGAGGTCGGGGAGCGGTACGTGGACCAGCTCACCGTGCAACTGGTCTACCGGCCCGACCGCTTCCTGCGCGGCGGCGACCATACGCCCTTCAGCCAGGCGGGCTTCGCGGCCGTGCGCGTAACGGAGACCAACGAGAACTTCACGCACCAGCACCAGAACGTGCGCCAGGAGAACGGCATCCAGTACGGCGACCTGCCCGAGTTCGTGGACTACGAATACCTGCGCAAAAATGCGGCCCTCAACCTGGCGGCGTTTGCCAACCTGGCCCTGGCCCCGGCGGCTCCCGGCAAGGTGGGCGTGCTCACCAGTGAGCTTACGAACCGGACCTCGTTGCAGTGGGAAGCCCCGGCGAAGGGCAAAAAGCCGGCGGGCTACTACGTGCTCATGCGCGAAACCACCAGCCCCGTCTGGACGAAGCGAATATTCGTAACCGACGCCAAGGCAACGCTGCCGTACTCAAAAGACAACTACCTGTTCGGCGTGCAGTCGGTGGACGCGGCCGGCCACGAAAGCCTGGCCGTGATTCCCGTACCGGTGAAGTAGGGGAGGGATGAATTTGGTAGCGTATCAGTGATGCATTCGGCCCATGAACTGGAAATATTTCATTGCGCACGTTTGGGAAGTGGACCGGACGGATTGGGAAGACATCTACCTGATGCCCCAGGTACGAGACGAGGCAAAAACTGTTTGGGTGTCGGTGAATGGTCTCGTTTTTATTGGGGAGCCCGAAGGTAAGGATGAGAAGCAGGATCAATGGATCAGAAATATACTTGCCAAACTCGAACCGAAGGGGTATCATATAGACGAGAATCGGAAAGGTGAAATGTACGTGGCATTGCCAACATTCTCTCAAGCCGAACTTCTGGACTATGCCAGAATCTACCTGAAAGAACTGGGCTTTGAAGTGCACGAACTTATTGAAGGCACTTACGAAGAGTTCGAAGCGGAAATCAACGGCATGTGGGACGGAAAGGCTGGCTTTGATGACTGAACAATATAGTAAAGGCATGATTAAGGGCAGGGTACTGCCTCACTGAATTGTTTTCAGTAAGTGATTCAACTGTAATTCATTCATCTTCCGTCAATTTATGCCGGCCTTTCTACGCTTGCTTTTACCATCATCCCAACGCTCCTAACGCCCTATGTCTACCGTTGACGACTTCATTGCCGCCCAGCCCGCCGATTCGCAGTTCCGGCTGCGGACGCTGCGCAAACTCATCCTGGATGCCGCCCCGCAGGTGGGGGAGACCCTCAAGTACGGCATCCCCTTCTACACCTACCACGGCCTGCTCTGCTACCTCAACCCCAAGCCCAACTACGTGGACTTCGGCTTCTGTCAGGGCGTCGGGCTTTCCGACGAGGCCGGCCTGCTCTACGGCGACAACAAGGAAATCCGCAAGGTAAAAGTAACCCAAATCACGGCCCCGCTGGTGCAATCCTTCCGCCAACTCGTGCAGGAAGCCCTGCTGGTGAATGGGGAAAGGAAGAAGCGAGAAGCGAGGAGTGAGAAGGAGGCGCAACGTCATTTGGCATCAACATCATAAAATGCGCGTACCCTCTTCTCGCTTCTCGCTCCTCGCTTCTCACTCCTCACTTCTCACTCCTCACTTCTCACTTCTTACCCGTCTACCCATGCCTTCCTTCCCCAGCGACGAATTGCTCCGCGGACTGCGCCGCGATACCGAGGAACTGATCCGGATTGCGGACCGGGAATTCGTGCCCCTGCCACCGGAAAGGCTCCTGTGGAAGCCCGCCCCCGGCCAGTGGAGCGTGGCGCAGTGCCTCGAACACCTCAACCGGTACGGCCTGCACTACCTGCCCGCCATGCAAACCCGCATCGACGACGCCCTGGCCCGCGGCAGCCGCCCGGAACCCACTTTCCACTCCGGCCGGCTGGGCGACTTCTTCGTGCGTACGGTGCAACCCCGGCACACCGGCAGTTCCCGGGCGAATCTCAAATACCCGTCCCCGAAGGCCTACGACCCCAACCGCACCGGCACTACCACCGCCGGGGCCTTGCCCACGTTCCTGCGCCAGCAACAAACCACCCTCGAACTGCTCGAAAGGGCCCGGGGTGTAAACCTGGAAGCCGTCCGGGTGCCCATCTCCATCACCAGCCTCATTCAACTGCGCCTGGGCGATTGCTTCCGCTTCGTGATCGTGCACAACCAACGCCACGTGCAGCAAGCCCTGAAAGTGGGGAAGTAGCCCACGGTTTCAACCGTGGGTTTCGCGTAAAGACGCCATTTATGGCGTCTCCGCGCTACGGTGCCCGGTTTCAACCGTGGGTCCAAACGGTTTCAATCGTGATTCACGAATCTGCTGGTGCGCGAAAATCTGCGTAGAATGCGGCATGTTCCGGGCTCCGGAAGCATTTTTTCCGGTTTGCTGCCGCCTTCATGACCTCACGAAGCCTCGCAACTGCCATGATCTACTTCGACAAGCCCTTTTTTGCCGTCCGGTACAACCCCGCCCTCCGCTGCGTCATTCACCAGTGCAAGGGCTACTTTCTGCGGGAAGAATACCAGGAGGCCATGCGTCAGGGCCTGGAAGTGGTGCGCCAAACGGGGGCCATTGCCCTGATCGTCGACGTACAGGCCGTGCGCGACGAAGAGAACTGGGATGCCGACTGGACCGCCACCCGGTGGTTCCCGCAAATTCTCCAAACCGATGTAAGAAAACTGGCCATTGTGGTGCCCCGCGCCGCCCTGCCGCAGTTGCCCAGCCTGCCTGTGCAGTGCACCGTGGCCGACCAGGTGCTGATTGGCCGGTTTTTTGCTGACCCGGAGGAAGCCGCACGCTGGATTGGACATTTTAGCTGACTGGTCAGAACTTGCGGAACTTTCGTAAAAAAAGTTGAGTTATCTGTTTGTACAATATTTGTATATACATATATTTGCAGGGTAGATCAACGCCAACGAGAAGAACCTTATCCAAAACCGAATTTCCCCATCCAACAAAAACGATTATGAAAAGTGCAAAAATGTTTCTGATGCTGGTAGCCCTGCTGGTGACTGCTGCCGTGCAAGCCAACGACAACGGCAAAGGCAAGAAAGCCGCCGCTACGCTGAAAGTGGACACGCAGCAAAGTACGCTTACCTGGAACGGTAAGAAAGTAACCGGCGAACACAGCGGCACCGTAAAACTATCGGGCGGCACCCTGCAAGTGAAAGATGGCAAACTGGCTGGCGGCGAATTCACCGTTGACATGACCACGCTTGCCAACACCGACCTCACCGATGCCGGCTACAACGCCAAGATAGTAGGCCACCTGAAATCAGACGACTTCTTCGGCGTGGAAAAGCACCCGACTTCTACCTTCAAAATCACGAAAGTAGAGCCCATCGCCAACGCCAAGGCCGGCGAAGCCAACTACAACATCACCGGTGATCTGACGATCAAAGGCAAAACGCACCCCGCTACTTTCCCCGCCGTGGTGACCCTCAACGGCAACAACGCGACGGCCAAAGCCACCGCCACCATTGACCGGGCCAAGTACGACATCCGCTACGGTTCCAAGTCGTTCTTCGACAACCTGGGCGACAAGGTGATCAACGACGAATTTACGTTAGACATTAACCTCGTTGCCGGAGCCAATACTGCCAATGCAAAGGCTTCTACCGGCAAGTAAGACCCTGATCAGCAGGATTAATTGGAGTGACAGGATTGCCGGGACGGATGGATGCAGTCCATTACGTCCGGTCCCGGACCTGTACCAGTGATACAATCAGAAACCCGGAAGGCCATGCGGCTTTCCGGGTTTTTTGTTTTGAATGGATTAGACGGGAGACGCTGGACATAAGACAAAAAGAGGAAAGCCGGGCCAGCATCGTCTCCGCTCTCCTGTCTAATGTCTCCCTCTAATATCTCCCGTCTCCTTTCACGCGCCGGCGGCGAAGGCGGCAATTTTCTCCACCAGCACCAGGTTGATTTTGCGGTACGATTCGTGCGTCCAGCCGGCCACGTGGGGCGTGAACAGCACCCGGTCGGAGGCGGCCAGGGCGTTGAAAGCGGCCTGCTGGGCAGGGTTCAGCGTAGCGAGTTTTTCGTTTTCCAGTACGTCGAGGCAGGCGCCGCGCACTTTGCCGGTCCCCAGGGCCGCCACCAGGCCCGGCAGGGGCACGATCTCGCCGCGGGCCGTATTGATCAGGTACACGCTTTTGCGAAAACGACTCAGCAAAGCCTCGTCTACCCAGCCCAGCGTTTCGGACGTGAGCGGCACGTGCAGGCTCAGGATATCGGCCTGCTCAAAAATGGCTTCCAACGTACTTGCTTCGGCAAAGGGATCACCGTAGCCGCGCAGGTACCGGTCGTAGGCCAGCACGGGGCAGCCAAAGGCGCTTACCCGCCGGGCAAACTCGCGGCCGGTGTTGCCGTAGCCGATGATTCCCACCGTTTTGCCCATCAGTTCCACGCCCCGGTTGCCCTCACGGTCCCAGGTGCCGCCGCGTACCTGGCGGTCGGCCAGGTGCAGCTTGTTGAACAGGCACAGCAGCATGCCCACGGCGTGTTCGGCCACGGCCACGCGGTTGCCTTCGGGGGCGTTGAAGAGGGCAATGTTTCGCCGCTGGCAGGCTTCCACGTCGATCTGGTCCATGCCGGCGCCGGCCCGGGCAATGAACCGCAGCCGGGGAGCCCGCGCAAGCAACGCCTCGTTGATGGTGATCTTGCTCCGCACCACCAGCCCCTCGCAGTCGCTCACGGCGTCGTACACCTCTTCCCGCTTGATGCCGGGCCGGTAGTCGGCCGACAAACCTTTCGCCGCCAGCAACGGCAGCAAACTCTCGTGCATCAGATCAATGACCAGGATTTTCATGGCTTATTCAATGCTTGTTAGTGAAGCTGCTTACTTCGTCATTCGAAATTCCTTGTTCGACATTCATAATTATTTAATCTCAAAATAGAAAAAGGAATTTCGAATGACGAACAAGGAATGACGAATGTTGAAGGAAAGGGCTTCGAAAGTCAAATACTGTACAGCAACTTCGCCGTCAGGAAGTAGATCGTCAGGCCGAGCAGGTCGTTGGCGGTCGTGATGAAGGGGCCCGAGGCCACGGCGGGGTTGATGCCGAACTTGTCGAGCACCAGCGGCGTGACCGTGCCCATGAACGACGACAGCAGCACCACCGACAGCAGGGCGATGGACACCACCAGCGACAGTTTCAGTCCGGCCCCCAGCGCCCAGTTGAACGCAAATACGATCAGGCCCAGCACCAGCCCGTTGAGGACGGCAATCACCAGCACTTTCAGCAACCGTTCGACGGTACTGATCTCGAATACCGACCGGTTGGCGAGGCTTTGCAGGATCACCGACGACGACTGGATGCCCACGTTGCCGCCCGTGCCCCCGATCAGCGGGATGAACGCCGCCAGGGCGGGTACCACGGCAATGAGGTCGTCTTCGAAAATGCCCACGAAACGCGCCGCCAGCAGTCCGCCCACCATGCCGATGAGCAGCCAGGGCAGGCGGGCCCGCACCGAAAGCCAGATGCTCTCCTCGTCTTCCTCGGCGTTGCCGGTGAGGCCCGACATGGCCTGCCGTTCGCGTTCGGCCAGTTCAGTGATCACGTCCACCACGTCGTCGATGGTGATGCGGCCCATCAGTTTGCCGTTCACGTTCACCACCGGAATCGATTCCAGGTCGTAGCGGCGCATGATGTCGGCCACCTCTTCGGAAGACTGGTGCAGTTCCACCGAAAGCACGTCGTCTTCGTAAATGTCGGCCACGCGGTTGCTGGCGCGGGAAAGTACTATTTTCTTGAGGGATACCCGGCCCTTGAGAATGCCCTTGTCGTCGACCACGTACACCGAGTTGACCTTTTCCACCTGCTGGGCCTGGCGGCGGATCTCGTCCACGCACTGCACCACCGTCCAGTTGATGTTGCACTTGACGAGTTCCTTGGCCATCAGGCCGCCGGCAGTGTCCTCCTCGTAGTGGAGCAGGTCGATGATGTAGCGGGCCTTTTCCCGGTTTTCGAGCAGGGCAATTACTTCCTCCCGGGTTTTGCTCGACTGCTCGTTGAGGATGTCGGCGGCGTCGTCGGATTCAATGTGGCCGATGAAGCCGGCAATTTCTTCGGACGTAAAATTGGCGAGGAGGTCGTTGCGGCGGTAGGGGTCGAGGTTGCTGATGACTTCGGCGCTGACGGGCTGTTCGAGCAGGGTCAGCACGTACCGGGCCTGTTCGTCGTCCAGGTCGTAGAGCAGGTTGGCAATGTCGGCCGGGTACAGTTCATCGAGCATTTCCCGGATGGAGGCATCGCTGCGGGTTTCAACCGCTTCCAGGAGTTGCTCAACGTATTCGCGGGTGAGTTCAAAAGCCATGACCGTCGCAGGGGCCGGGTACCGCAAAGGGTCCCGGATCAAAAGGATTTAACCAGTCACGACAAAAAGATGGTGGCGTAACGGCCCCGTGAAGGGCTGGGGTTAAATCCCGGATTTACAATTCATACCGGTATTCGCTGGTGCAGGTTGAAGGTGCGGGCAAAAATAGTCCAATTATCGGGAACGGCCCAGGCGGGAAAATTTAAATGTCGGATTTTACGCGTCTGATGGCGTGCGCAAACAACGCCGGCGCCGGGGGCTGCCCCGCGGCAGAAAAAAGTTTACGGTTTTGTGGAATTTTGCCTTTGGCGCATCTTTAAAAATTAAAACCAGGTAATTGATTTCACTGAAAAGTTAATCCGGTGCCATGCTTACTCACTTACTGACCATTGTGGTACGGCGTTTCAAGTCAGACATGCTGTTTACGGGCATCAACCTGGCCGGGCTTGGTCTCGGACTGGCGGGTTGCCTGCTCATATTCATCTACTTGAAAAGTGAGTACGGCTATGACCGGTTTCACGAACCCTTCGACCGCTTGTACCGGCTTACGCTGACGGTAACTGACCTGAAGGGAAAAGCCCCGGGGTACGCCACGGGAAACTCGGCTTTTCCCGTGGGCCCGGCCATGAAAAGCGAAGTACCGGGCGTTGAAGATTTCATCAGGATCACCGAGGATTACCAGCCGGCGGTAATCAGAGTCGGCGAAAATGCATTCTTCCAGCGAATCGTGTACGCCGATGAGCGTTTCTTCAACTTTTTCTCATTTCCCCTGTTGCACGGCGACCCCGGTTCGGTGCTGGCGCATCCCGGCAATGTGGTATTGGGTGAAGAACTGGCCAGAAAATGTTTTGGCAATACCAACATCGTGGGCAGAACAATTGCCGTGCAGATCCGGGATACCATGAGAACCTTCCAGGTAGCGGGGGTAGCGGAAAAGCAGCCGCAACATTCCAGCATCCGGTTCGAACTCCTGTTGCCGATGCGTTTTTACGAGGCCCACCTGTTCCGGGCCGGCCCGTACGCCTGGGTCAATCCCCAGTTCAACACTTTTGTCCGGCTGGCGGCGCACGCGGACCCCAACGCGGTGCCGGGCCGGCTTAAGGATATTGTCGATACCCACGCCGGTGAGCAAATCGCAGACCTCTCGAAGCAGAGTGGGCAACGGGTAGGCCACACGTACCACTTGCAGCCTTTGCGCGATGTGCATCTCAATGCGGAAATGCACGAAAGCAGTGTGTTCAAGTTGAATGACCCGGGCAACTACTGGCACGTTTACATCCTGACCGGGTTGGCTTTGTTCATCCTGGGGATCGCATGTTTCAACTTCATCAATCTGTCCGTGGCGCAATCGCTGGAAAGGGCCAAAGAGGTAGGCGTCCGCAAAGCCATCGGGAGCAGCCGTGCGCAACTGATCAAGCAATTCCTGGGTGAATCATTCGTCATCTGCACGTTGGCCTCCGCACTGGCCGTAGTAATAGCCGTCCTGGCACTGGCACCCTTCAGCCGCATCACCGGCAGACCCTTCAGTGTGCGGGTCTTTGCGGACCCCGGGTTGATGGCCGGTTGGGCCGTGCTGCTGATCATTACCACGTTGGCGGCGGGTGTTTACCCCGCCTGGATTGCTTCGGGTTTCCAGCCGGTACAGGCACTGATCAGAAAGCAAAAGCTGACCGGTGGCAATTACCTGGGAAAATCGCTGGTGGTTGCCCAGTTCGTATTGACCGCCGTGCTGGTTACCGGGATGCTTACCCTGCATTTGCAACTTGACTTCCTCAGGGGGAGGTATCTGGGGTATGACCACAAGAATCTGCTGAAGATCGAATTGCCCGTCAAGAAGGCCGGGAACGTGTCCGGCCTGCTGCTGGAGGAACTAAAGGCTTACCCGGAGATCAAAGCGGTTACGGGCAGCAGCGGCAGTTTCAACCCGGGGTACTCCGAGTTCGTGCAATTGAAAAACGGCCCGCAGGTAAACGCGTTGGGGGCCGGTATCGACGATCATTTTATTGACGCCATGCACATAAAACTGGCCGCCGGGCGAGCCTACTCCCAGTCGTTTCCCGCGGATTTAAGCGAAGGCATCCTGGTAAATGAAACGCTGGCCCGGCAATTAGGCTTGCAGGATGCAGTGGGGCAGAAAGTCGTTCTGGCTTCCGTCGGGCAGGAGAGCCGGATCATCGGGGTGATGAAAGACTTCAACTACTGGACTTTACAGGTACCCGTGGCGCCTTTATTCTACTTCTATCAGCCTGCCGCACCGGGTGAATTATGGGTACGGTTTGATCCGGGACACCCGGCCCGGGTGAAGCAATTGGCGGAAGCGGCCTTTAAAAAGGTATTCCCTGATTACCCGTTTACCTGCACGTTTCAGGAAGAGGTCACCGCAAATCAGTACGACCAGGAAGTACGCTGGCGCCGGATTGTTACGTACGCTTCGGTTTTTGCGGTCTTCATCGCGTGCATCGGGCTCTTCGGTCTGGCTACGCTGGCCATTGGGCAACGGCTCAAGGAAGTAGGCATTCGCAAAGCGCTGGGGGCGTCCCGCATCGAACTGATTACGGTACTCACCCGGGGGTTTGTAAGTCTGATACTGCTTTCCTGCGTCATCGCCGTGCCCTTGGGCTATTACACTGCCAGTCAATGGCTGCAAAATTTTACTTACCGCATTGAACTCTCCTGGTGGATACTCATGATCCCGTGCCTGCTGATCATGCTTATGGCCTGCATTTCCATCATGGGGCAAGTGCTGCGGGCCATCAACATCAGGCCGGTAGAGGTATTGAAAAACGAATAGGGCGGCTGCATTTTACACTCCGGCCGACGGCGGGGAAGGAGAACGCGGAGGACGCGGCTGGAGGGCTATTTTTTCCGTTCGATGGTGAAGCGGACGAGTTGTTCGAGGGAGTAGCGGTACTCAGAGGCGGGCATCGCGTGCAGGATGCGGATGGCTTCGTCCTGGTAGGTTTTCATGACTTCGGTGGCGTACTCGATGCCGCCGCTGTTCTTGACGAAATCAATTACTTCGGCCACCTTGCGGGGCTTGTGGCTTTCATTCTTGACCAGGTAGATGATGCTGCGCTTCTGCGTCCACGAGGCCCGGTTGAGGGCGTAAATGAGCGGCAGGGTCATCTTTTTTTCTTTGATGTCGATGCCCAGCGGTTTGCCGATCTCGTCGTTGCCGTAGTCAAACAGGTCGTCTTTGATCTGGAAGGCAATGCCGACTTTCTCCCCGAACTTGCGCATGGTCTCGATGCTCGCGGTGTCGGTATCCACCGAGGAGGCACCCACGGCGCAGCACGCGGCAATGAGCGAAGCGGTCTTCTGGCGGATGATCTCGAAGTATACCTCTTCGGTGATGTCGAGGCGGCGGGCCTTCTCGATTTGCAGCAGTTCGCCTTCACTCAGCTCCTTTACGGCCTGCGACACGAGGCGCAGCAGGTCGAAGTCGTTGTGCTCCACCGACAGCAGCAGGCCCCGCGAAAGCAGGTAGTCGCCCACCAGTACGGCAATCTTGTTTTTCCAGAGGGCATTCACCGAAAAGAAGCCCCGGCGGTAGTTGGAGTCGTCCACCACGTCGTCGTGCACCAGGCTGGCCGTGTGGAGGAGTTCGATGAGGGCAGCGCCCCGGTAGGTGGCTTCGCTGACTTCGCCGCAGGTCTTGGCCGACAGGAATACGAACATGGGCCGCAGTTGCTTGCCTTTCCGTTTCACGATGTAATTCATGATCTGGTCCAGCAGCATTACGTTGGTTTTCATGAAGGAACGGAACTTCAGTTCGAAGACTTCCATTTCTCCCGCAATCGGGGCCTGTATTTCCTGAATATTGACTGCCATTGTCGAGGATACGCAATTTTACAACCCACCCCGGCAATTGCCAAACGCTGAGCCGGTTGTTTATGGTAAAACAACCGGGGGGCGTAAAGGTTCGGAAAATAGTAGAGACGCGATTCATCGCGTCTGATTCCCGCGTCTGATTCCCGCGCCTGATTCATCGCGTCTCACCTAGTTGTAAGTCACCAGTCGAATCGGGAAGGAATCGTTTCCGTTTTCGACCCGCAACTGGCGGCTCCCGAACGGAGCGGGTAACAGGTTATACGCACAAACATCGGTCCGCGCTCCACCTGCGATTGTGCAAGACGCAATTACTTGCGTGTAGAGGGGCGATGAATTCAGACACCATGAATCGTGCCGGTGGGAGACGCGATGAATCGCGTCTCTACGGTAACCCGTAAAACCGGACTGCATTCTCCCCCAGGATGGCTGCCTGTTCGGTGGGGGAGAGGCGGGAAATGTATTCTTCCACGAGGCGCATCACTTCGCCGTAACCGGCGGCCACCTTGCACACGGGCCAGTCGGAGCCGATCATCAGGCGGCCGGGGCCGAACGCCTCCAGGGCCACGTCGAGGTAAGGCGTGAAGTCGTCGCGGTCCCACACCAGCCAGTCGGCTTCGGTGACCATGCCCGACAGTTTGCAGTGCACGTTTTCGTGCCGGGCCAGTTCCCGCAGGTGCCGCGTCCAGGGTTCGCGTTCGTGGTCTTTGATGAACGGCTTGGCCAGGTGGTCGAGCACGAAGGGCTGGTCGGGGAAGCGGGCCGCAAACCGGGCGGCGACGGGCAGGTGCCGCGGGTGAATGAGGATGTCGTAGGTGAAACCAAATTGCCGGAGCAGCCCGACGCCCCGGCCGAAGTCCGCTCCCAGCAGGAACGCGTCGTCGGGCTCGGCCTGCACAATGTGCCGTACGCCGACCAGCTTGGGAAACTGCGCGAAGTAAGCCAGCCTTTCCCCCGCGTTGCCGGCCCGCAGGTCTACCCAGCCCACCACGCCCCGGATGAAGTCGTGCCGGGCGGCCAGGCCCAGGAGAAATTCCGTTTCGGCCTCCGTTTGCGGCGCCTGCACGGCCACGCAGCCGTCGTAACCCGCCGCGTCGAGTTCCGGCTTCAGGTCTTCGGGCAGGAAGTCGCGCCGGATGACGGCCATTTCCTCGTTGATCCAATCAAAAGCCTCCGGCGCGTAGTGCCAGAAGTGCTGGTGGGCATCGATTTTAAGGGGCATGGACAGTAAACAGTAAACAGTGAACAGTGAACAGTAAGTAGTAAGCAGTGGTGCATGGGGCAGTGGTCATTGGATGCGCGTAAGTTGCCGTATCCGCCTTTCCGTTGACTACTGCCTATTGTTTACTGTTTACTGATTACTGTTCACTGATTTAATAGTCGCTCATGCGGAACACCAGTTCCAGGTCGGCCCAGTGTTCGCCGGGACGGGCTTCGGGGACGGGCTCCTGGTAGGAGGACATCAGGCTTTCCCACTGGTCATTTTTGGGGTCCAGTTGCAGGTACTTTTCCAGGTCGGTGTCGGGATCGAAGTCGTCCTCGGTATCCATCACCATAAACAGCCGGTAGCCAATCAGCCAGATGCGCATGTCGAGCACGCCCACCTTGCGGAACGAGGCCACCACCTCGGGCCAGATCTGGTCGTGGTGGCGGCGGTATTCGGCGATCTTCTCGGGATCGTTCTTGAGCAGGATGGTCTTGGCGTAGGATTTCATCACTATATGGCTAGGTGGTTAGGTACTGGATTGTTGAATGGTTATATGGTTGCATGGCTATATGGTTAATTGTCGGGAAGTGGTGCGGGCGTAAGCAAAACCATTCAGCCATGCAACCATATAACCATTTAACCCTGTAGTCATCTATCCATTTCCAAAAGCTTTCACTTTCTGCTTCGAACTGCCCAGGCCGTCGATGCCGAGTTCGACTTCGTCGCCGGGCCGGAGGTAGATGGGCGGGTTGAAGCCCAGGCCCACGCCGGCCGGGGTGCCGGTCGAAATCACGTCGCCGGGCAGCAGGGTCATGAACTGGCTGATGTAACTCACCAGGTATGGGATGTTGAAGATGAGGTTTTTGGTGTTGCCGTTCTGGTATTGCTTGCCGTTGACATTGAGCCAGAGCCGCAGGTTGTGCACGTCGCCCACCTCGTCGGGAGTAGCCAGGAACGGACCCAGCGGGGCAAACGTGTCGCAGCCCTTGCCCTTGTCCCACTGGCCGCCGCGTTCGAGTTGAAAGGCCCGTTCGCTGTAGTCGTTGTGCAGCACGTAACCCGCCACGTATTGCATGGCGTCGCTTTCCTCCACGTAGGTGGCCTTTTTGCCGATCACCACGGCCAGTTCCACCTCCCAGTCGGTTTTCTGGCTGTTTTTAGGAATGATTACGTCGTCGTTGGGACCGCACAGGGCGGTAGTGGATTTAAAGAAAAGGATGGGTTCGGCCGGGATTTTGGCGCCGGTTTCTTCGGCGTGGTCGCGGTAGTTGAGGCCCACGCACACAATCTTGCTGGGCCGGACCACGGGGGAACCCAGGCGAAGCGTATCGCTGATGCGGGGCGCCTTGCTGGCATTGTCGCGCACCCATTCCCCGAGCCGGATGAGCCCGTCGGTGGCAAAAAATGTTTCGTTGTAGTCTTCCCCGAAGGCGCTGACGTCCACCCGGGTGCCTTCCGGCAGGATCAGCCCCGGTTTTTCCCGGCCGCTGTTGCCAAATCGAATCAGTTTCATGTTGGGAGTTTGAGAGTTAAGGAGTTAAGGAGTTTGAGAGGTAGGAGTTGAAGCATTGGAGCGTTGAAGCATTTAAGCGCTGGAGCGGTTCCGGTACCTGGAAGCCTGGAATTTAGGATTTTTCGTTTGGCGCACGGCAAGAACCCGTTACTATTATTTTGCATAACCGGCAAATGCCCAACTCTCAAACTCCCCGACTCCATCCCTCCCTAATTCCCCTTTGTCAACCGGTAGATAAGCAGGGCGGCGCGTTGGGTGAGGGCCTGGAAGGTTTTGGGGTTCATGGTTTCGCTGGGGCTGTGGGCGCCGCTGCCCATGGTGCCCAGCCCGTCGAGGCCGCTGGTGTAGGGCGCCACGAACGACACATCGCCGGCCCCGCGGGCCCCGGGGTCGTAGGGTTTTACGGGACCGTGTCCCAGGTCGAGGCTCACCTGGTTAAGTTGGGCCAGCAGGGCCTCGTTGCCCGGCGTGGGCGGCATGGCCGGGTAGCTGTCCTGGAAGGTGATCGTGGCCGAGGTGCCCGGCAGGCTGCGGGCCACGATCTGGCGCATTTTCTCCCGGGTCCGTTCCTTCTGTTCTTCGGAGATGAACCGGAGGTCGCCGCTGACCACCGCCGTTTTGGCCACGATGTTGCCCTTGCCGCTCACCTGGCCCGTGCCGGCCGTGGCGTCAAACTGGACTTCGGTGCCGCCCAGGATGGTGCCGGGGTTAAACGTCAGGTATTGTTCGCCCTTCAATTCGTCGTGGAAGGCATTGAGAATCCGGGCCGCCTCGTAGATGGCCCCGTCGCCGACGCGGGGCGAGAAAACGCCGGCCGAGTGGGCCTGGTTGCCCGTCACTTCGAGCCGCCAGCCGCTGGAGCCGCGGCGGGCCACGGTTGCTTCGCCGAAGCCGGTGGCCGTTTCGAAGGCCAGGGCGGCGTCGCTCCGTTGGGCGGCTTCAATCAGGTCTTTGCGGCTGATGCTGAGGGGTTTGCCGGTGTTTTCCTCGTCGCCGGTAAGGGCCACCACGATCTGGGTGTTGTCGAGCAGCCCGGCGGCGTGCAGGGCCTTGAGGGCGTACAGGATCACCACGTCGCCGCCCTTCATGTCGTTGACGCCCGGGCCGCGGAGCACGGAGTCGGTGCGTACGAACTGCTGGAAGGGGCTGTCTTTCTCAAACACGGTGTCGAGGTGGCCGATGAGCAGGACGCGTTTGCCCTTGTTGCCCCGCCGTTCGGCAAACAGGTGCCCGGCCCGGTTCATGCTGTCGGGCATGTCGATCCAGCGGGTAGCAAAGCCGAGGCCGTCGAGTTCCTGGCGGAAAATGGCGCCTACCTGCCGTACGCCTTCGTGGTTGCCCGTGCCGCTGTTGATGTTGACGACCTTTTCGAGCAGGCCGAGGGCGCCGCCCGACTGTTCCCCCACGTACCGGACCACCTTCCGCTCGGCCGCCGTCAGCCGCTGGGCCCGCAACCCGGGGCAGGGGGCCAACAGCAGCACCAGGACAAGAACGCAGGAAAGACCGGGGACGGATCGCGGACGGAAGGAAGGCATACAGGGCTCGGGTTGTAAGGGCCCTAAAAATAATTACGAATTACGAATTATCAATTACGAATGCGGCGGGGACGGGAATAATGATTTATTGTAGAGAAGCGAGGAGTGAGGAGCGAGAAGCGAGAAGAAGGGACACGTGCTTGTCGGGTGATAACGGCAAAGTGCGTATACCGCCTTCTCGCTCCTCACTCCTCACTCCTCGCTCCTCGCTCCTAACTCCCCGCTTTGCGGAGGTAAATGTCGCCGCCGGTGGAGGTGAGGACTACGGGGGTGCCGCCGCCCCGGAGCTTGCCGCAGAAACACCGGTTGCCGGGTTGGGGCGGGGGGGCGCCGTCCTTGCGGAAGGCTTCCAGGGCGAAGTTGGTGAACACCTCGCCGCCCACCGTGCTCATCCGCACGTCGGCCTTCTGGTCGTCGCGCATGGTCAGGTCAACGTTACCGCCCACCGAAGTAGCCGTCAGTTCGCCCCCGTTGTGGACGATGTCCACGTCGCCGCTGATCGTGCGCACCTGCACCGACGCGTTGCGGGGCACGTACACCGTAAAGTGAATGTTGAGCCAGCGGTCTTCGCGCCGCGCCGAGTCGGAATTTCCCCGGTAGTGGTACTGGTGCTGGCGCGACATCTGGTCCAGGTTCTCCACCTCGGCCCGGACCGACAACTGCTCCCGGGTTTGGCCGGCTTCCACCTTCAGGGCGTCGTTGTCGCGGCCCCCGTTGATGTTCACTTCGGTTTGCAGGAGCACTTCCGGTTTGTCCCAGGCTTGCACCACGATGCGCGTGGCGTATTTGAGGTCGAGCATGATGGCCGTTTCGGGCCCCGCCGGAAAGCGTTGTTCCGTTTTTTTCGGCTGGGCAAGCAGGTGGCCGGCCAGGAGGCAAAATGCCCCCATCCAAAGGAGTTTTTTCATCGCAGGAGGGTTAAAAAGGTGGTAAGGGGACCGGTACTACTTTTTGCGGATCGTCACGTCGCCGGTCACGGTTTCGAGGGCAATGGGCACGCCGCCCCCGTTGAGTTGAATGCGGCTTTCTTCGCCGGCCAGCCGGGGCAGCCCCTTTTGCGTCTGGTTCTCAAAAGGCAGGTTGGTGTACATGCCCCCCGTTACGGTTTTGGCGGTGATGTCGGCGGGTTGGCCCGTTGCGCACCGCAAATCAATATCGCCGGTAACGGTTTCCACGGCCAGGGGGCCGTTGTTGTGTTCGATGGTGCTGCTGCCGAGGGTCGTCTTGAGGCTCAGCTGCACGCCGCGCGGCACGTACACCTCGTAGTACTCCTTGATCTTCAAGCCCTTGCCGTCTTGCGTGATGCCATCAAACTGCCGGCCGGAATCCATTCGCCGGAACAGCTTTTCCTTGTCGCGGAGCCGGGAGACGAAGCGGAGCACGTCGCCGTCATTTACGGCGGTCAGTTCGTACGCCTCGTCGTCGAGCCCCTCGTTGACGCTGGCCGAGGCTTTGACCAGCACCCGGGGTTCGTCCCAGGTTTTTACGTCGATGGTGGTGGCAAACTCGAAGTCCAACTGCACCCTTTGGCCTTTCGACAACGGCAGTTGCTGCTCAACCTTTTTTTGCCCCCACACCGCCGGACACCCGGCCACCAGCAGAAGCACGATATACAGAATATGTTTCATAAAGATTGTTTCGTAGAGACGCGATTCATCGCGTCTTAATCAAAAATCACCGATTCATCGCGTCTGGGTCAATATTCAACGATTCATGCCATTCTATTCCCGTCATTCCATCCTGGTCATCCGCTGATCCCGTAAATCCTGATCCTATTTCCGGCTTCTCAGGTAGATGGTGCCGCCCACCGAATGCAGGTCAATCTGCACGCCGCCGCCGTTGAGCTTGCCGTTCACCGCGTCGCGGCCCCCGAAACGTTCCATGCCGTCCTTCTTTTCGGTTTCCAGCTTGAGGTCCGAGTAAATCTCGCCCCCCACCGTGTTGAGGCGCAGGTTGGCGGGAGTGTCGCCCGGCAGGGTTACGTCTACGTCGCCGCCCGTGCTGGAAATGGAAATGGGGCTTTTCTGGCTGACCTTGGTGAACCGGGCTTCCACCTCCCCGCCGGTGGTGTTGATGACGGCCGGACCGGTAATGTCTTCAAGTTTGATGTCGGCGTAGCCGCCGTTGATCTCAATTTCGCCCGCAATGTTGCGCAGCGTCAGGCTGCCGGAATGCGGGCTGCGGTACAACACTTGGATGTTCATGTTGTCGGGCACCATCACCCGGCACGTGCCGCCCTGCTTCATGGCTTCGGCAATTTCGATGGTATTGTTAGACTCCTTGATTTCCAGGCCGATGCCCGTATTGTCCTCGCCGGCGCTGGTAAGGGAGCGCAACCCCTTGGCTTTTTCCGGGAGGCCGCGGTGGCCGTCCTGCGTGACGACTACGTCCTTGCCCGCGTGCCGTTCAATGATTACGTCTGACTCCAACTCGTGGAGGACCAGCTTGCCGGGCTGTGCCGGCTTGCTGAGGGCGATGCGAAATTCCCCGGGAGCCGACTGGCGGTTTTCGGGGACGGCCGGGCGGGAGGTGTTCATGACTATGGGCTGGGCAAACCCGTGGCCCGCCACCAGCAGGAGGCTGAGCAATGCAACTTTGTTTTTCATGGTGTGATTATTGAAAAGGGGTGGGTGTGTTTAACTTTCTTTGAGGGCGCTGAGGCCTTTGCGGGCCAGGTTGCGCACAACTTCCGGCGTGCTGTCGCGGCGGATGAGCCGTTCGATGGAATGGGCGGCCCGTTTTTCTTCCATGTTGACCAGCAGTTGGATGAGCGTGATCTGGAGCATGGCGTCGGGCTCGCTTTCAAGGGCGCTGACCAGCGCCTGGCGCACCTCTTCGCTTTCGGGGAACCGCCCCAGCGCCTCGGCCGCCGCGAGCCGTACGTTGGGATTCTGGTCGGCGGCCAGCGTGCGGACCAGGGCGTCGCGCACGGCCGGGTCGAGGGCGGGCAATGCCTCGGCGTACGACACGGCCTTGATGCGTTCGCTGGCCGACTGGTTTTCCAGCAGCGACAGCATGACGAGTTGTTTCATTTCCTTTACCTCCTGCTGGAGGGCCGCCATGTCGTTATCGGGGACGGCCGGGGCGCCGCCGCGCAGCAACAGCCAGGCCGCCAGGAACCCGACCAGCAGCAGCGAAACGCTTGCCGCCAGGCCCAATCCCCACGACAGCCGGATCACGCGGGGGGCGGTTAGGCTTTTGGTTTGCGCTTGGAACGGAATCCGGTCGAAGAGGGCCTCGGCGGGTACGGTCTCCTGCCCCCGCGCCCGGAAGTACCCGAACTGGGCGGCGTACCCGGCCCACTGCGGGGGCGTGGGCCCGGCGGTAAAGTACCGGGCCAGCCGTTCCTCTTCTTCGGGAGAGGTTTCCCCGGCGTCGTAGCGCCGGAGCAATGCTTCTATTTCACTGATTTTCATAGTTGTCGATTCGACTGAACTGTTCCTTGAGTTGCTGCCGGGCCCGCGACAGGTTCACCCGGATGGCGTTAACGGTCATGCCCGTGATTTCTTCGATCTCCTCGTAGCTGTACCCTTCCACGTTGCGCAGGTGCAGTACCAGTTGCTGCTGCGGCGGCAGGTTCTCCACCAGCCGTTGCATCAGGCGCAGGCTGTCGTGCACCTCCAGGCTCCGGTCGGGCGTCAGTTCTGCCGAACCAACCTCCAACGCGTGGGCGTCGGGGCCCCGCCGGTACTGCGACGACTTGAGGCGGTTGAGGCACTGGTTTTTGGTCATCCGCATGGCCAGCGCCTCCACGCTGCGGTAGCTGGCGAGGCTTTGCCGGTTGTCCCAGAGCTTCAGGAGCACATCCTGCAGGGCGTCTTCGGCCTCTTCCCGCGTTTGCAGCATCATCTTGGCTAAACGGTAGAGTTTATCCTTAATGGGCAAGATCATCTTTTTGTAGGTCAGCGGGTCCATTTTGCTACTAAGACAATGGCGTCAGCAAAACATTACAGGGAATTGCGAATTTTTTTGAAAATTTTTCCGGTCCCGCCAATGTAGTTGCCACAAACGCAGGCGGCCGGGCCGGCAACGCCGTGGTTTCCCACGACGACGCCGGCCCGGCCGCGCATGCAAGTATTGGTACCGGACGGGCTCCTTAGAACCCGAAGCCGCCCCGGCGGCCACCGCCGCCCAGCAGGCCGCCGAGCAGACCACCCAGGCCGCCACCGCCGCCCATGCCGCCGTAGCCCCGGCCGCCGCTCAGCACGTCGAACATGCCGCCCATGCCGCCCATGCCGCGGTTACGCATGCCGCCGCTCAGTACGCTGCCCAGCAGGCCGCCCATGACCATGCCGCCAAGGCCGCCGCCACCACCACCCATCATCCCGCCGCCCATCATGCCGCCTCTGCGGCGTCCGCGGCTCAGCATGCCGCCGATCACCATCGGGGCCAGAATGCCGATCATGCCTTTCATCATGCCGCTGCCGTTAATGCCCGACCGCTGGAAGGTGTTGCCCAGGCCCGACGACTGGAGAAAGTTCTGGCTGGTGAAGTCCTGGCCCTGCCGGTGCGCCGTTTCGGCCTGGTTCACGTACTGGTCAATGGCCGAGTACTGGTTGCCATCAATATTGAGGTACTGAGCCATCTGCTGGATCAGCTTCTGTTCATCAGGCGTGTATTTGCCGTCCGACTTGGCGAAGGCAATCAGGTCGGTTACGAGCGAAAAACGAAGTTCACTGTTCTTGAGCACTTCCAGCGACTGCTTCAGCGCCCCGTTGGAGGAATCCTGGGCCGCCTGCACCACGTACTGCTCGTCGGCTTCGGAGAGGTGGGCCGCGTCGGCCAGCGCCTGTAAAAACTCTGCTTCTTCCTGCGTAGCCTGCCGGTCGGCGGTGGCAATGCTGGCAATGGCACTCAGGTAAGCGACTTTTTCGCGGTCCGAGTACCCGGCCAATAATTGTTCGTTGGTATCCATAACTAGTTGGTTTGTTAATACAAACCCGTGTACGAAATAAAGCACCGTGAGTTTATGAATAAATTTGTCGGCGAGTGGCGCTGCGACCTGCACCCCCGCTGCAACCAGCAGGGCACCGAAGTGTTTTTCGACGCCACGCACGGCGGCAACGGCCGGCAGATGTACCGGGTAAATATCCGCGACATTGTAAGGACGTAAAAAGGACCAGGATTTACAGGATTAAAAGATTTGGGTGGTGATCGGGTTTAAACCCGATCCTGCTGAAAGGCTGCGCCCAACCTCATGTAAGTGAAGTATGCGTATGCATGCGCAATACCAATAGGATAGGGTTTAAACCCTATCCCACGCCCGGAGACGCCTCCAAGTCATCCAATCTCCTTTTCCCTTTCTCCCTTTCTCTTACCAACCCTTCCCGGAGCTTCGCGCAAGCCCGTTCCCGATCCCTCCTCCGGTCTCCCGTCTCCTTTTTTAAAGGTTAATCTTCTGCGTGCCCTCCTTTAAAGCGATTTCCTTGCCGGCCCAGCGGAAGGTGCCCGACAGGCCCGGCGGCAGTGTCACCTGGCCGGTAAGACCGGCGGTGCCTTTGCGTTTGAGGTTCAGGGCAATGTCGCCGGCGGGGTGGGGCATGCGGCCCGTTACTTCCCTGAGGCTGCCCAGGTTGGGGGCAATGTTCACGGCTGCGAAGCCGGGCTTGGCCGGCCCGATGCCGCACACAATCGAGAGCAGGTCGTAGTTGGGGCTGGCGCTCCAGGCGTGGCAGTCGGAACGGGTATCTTTCTCCGTTTCGGCGAACGTGGTCAGCCCTTCGGCCATCATGTTGCGCCAGGGTTGCAGGTTGGCGAGGTACTGGTCGCCGAGGCCGGCCTTTTGCAGGGCCCGGAAGTGGTAGAACTGGAAGTAGATCGTGCTCGGGATGAGGCTCGTGTCCGGCAGCGTCCGCTCAAGCAGGTCAGCCTGTTCGGCGGGGGCCGCGGCGTCGGTGAGCACGGCCAGCACGTTGACCTGCTGGCTGAACGTCTTTTTGTCGGGCGTATCGGCGAAGAGCTTGCGGCCCGGGTCGTAGCAGGTATGCTGCACGGCCGCCGTGAGCCGGCCGGCCAGGTCGCGGTAGCGGTCGGCCTCGGCGGTAAGGCCAAAGTGCCGGAACAGGGGTTCGGCGTGCCGCAGGGCGTAGACCAGCGACAAGCCATTGGCCGCCAGCGTGTTGCTGTTGGGACTCTGCGCCAGGATTTTTTCTACGGGATACGTGTGGTCAATGAAGTTCCAGTACGGCGTTTCGCCGATCATGCCGTTGGCGTCCACGCGCCGTTCCCACCAGCCCAGCACCTCCCGGATGCCGGGCAGGAACGTTTTCACGAACTTCTCGTCGGCGCGGTGCATCCAGTAGTCGTGCACCATTGCGACCCACAGCAGCGAGAAGGGTGGAATGAACTGGGGCAGTTCCGAGGGGTAGCGGCTCTGGGTGATGCCTTCGGGGGTTCGCGACTGGTCGATCTGTTCCAGGGCGTTTCGCACCAGGCGGTCGTCGCCCGAGACGTAGAACGAGATCAGGGCCTGGATGCGGGTGTCGCCGATGTACTGCAACTGTTCGTAGTAGGGGCAATCCATGTAGGTTTCGTAGGCGCAGAGGCGGGCCGTGCGCCAGCCCACGTCCCAGATTTTCTTCAGGTCGGGGTCGCTGCCGGCAAAGGCGCCGTTTTCGCGGAACGGGTAGGCGCTGAACAGGCTGTTGAGGGAGAGGAGGGTGAGGGGCTGTTCGCCGGTCTGCACGTCGAGTTGCACGTAGCGGAAGGTGCGGTACCACAACGGGCTGAAGGTCCGCTCGCCGCCGTCGGGCACGAACTGGTCGTAGTTGCCGATCAGCTGCCGGCCCTCCACCTCGTTTCGGTTGCCTTTTTTGTACTGCTCGTCGAACAGGGCCTCGGCGTAGGAGATCTGCACGGTGCTGCCCCCGCCGCCGCGCACGGTCAGCACCGGGTAGGCGGTGGTAAGCACCCCCTGGTCGAGCAGCAGCGTGGCCTTGGTGCGGGCCGGCACCGTGAGGGCCGCCTTGCCTTGCAGGAACGCCGCGTCGGCCCGGATGCCGGTGGCGCGGCGGACGGCGGCGAAAAGCTGCGGCTTTTCTTCCAGCATCGGGATGTTGCGGGGCACGAGTTGCCAGTTGGCGAAGTTCTGCTGGCCCTGCGGGTTGCCCGCGGCGAGCAGGTGGGGTTTGTCCCAGGCGCCGTCGTCGTAGCCGGGCGTTTCCCAGCCCCAGGGGTACTGCGCCGCGTCTACCTTGTCGCCGGGGCCGGCCACGTAGTAGGTCCGGAAGCTGATGGGACCGAACGGAATGGGCGCGTACCCTTTGTTTTGGGCTACTTTCCAGGAGCCGTCCGTGTTGACGGCCGCCTCGGCCTCCGAATCACCCTGGAGCAGGAAGCCGGTTTTGTACGTGAACTGCGACAGCGTGATGTGTTCGCCGAAGTTCCACACCACGGCGGCCAGCACGTTGCGGCCCGCGCGGAGGTACGGCGCCAGGTCCACGGTTTCGAACCGCCAGTGGGCTACGTCGCCCCGGGCCGGGCCGCGGCACACGTACCTGCCGTTGACGAAGAGCTGGTAGCGGTTGTCGGCGGTGAGGTGCACCACGAAGCGGCCGGGTTGGGCGGGCAGGTCTACGGCCTTGCGGAAGTGGTACACGCCGTAATCTTTCAGCGAAACGCCGGGCGGGGCAATCCAGGAGGCCGGCCAGGCTTTTTGGAGCAGTTGCGGGTTCACGGCCGGGTTCTCGACTTGGGCGGGGGCGACGTAAAAAGTTGCCAGGAGGAACGCGGCCAGCAAGGCCACCCGGCAGATGCGTAACAAGCAGTACATGATGAGGGGTTGTAAGCGGGGGCATCAGCGCCCGGTGCAATAATAATAAAACAAATCCGGGACTGTTTTTACTCTTTTTACAAGATATTTTGCGCCCGGCGACCCTTCCCGGCCTTCCGGTACACCGCCCGGAAAAGGAGGCTTTTTGCACGGAACGGGAAGAGAAAAGCCCGGAAAGAAATTTTTTATCTGCCTCAGATTGGGCGTAATACGCTTAAAAATGCTGGGAAAGGCTTTTTTATTGGAAAATAACCGGCCCAAAGTAGCATGTAAGATTTGACGAATGTGGTGCACGTTTACCTTTTTCCGGGCCTATGTATATATGGTCGTAACTGGTGTAAGATTTATCACCGAAACGAGCAACGCACTATGAAAAAGTCTTTACGAATCGCCTCTGCAATGGCAATCTTGCTGGCTGGGTTCAGCCAGAGCCTCCTGGCCCAGACGGATTATTACTGGTCAAACGCAGCCGGGGGTAGCTGGCACACGCCGGGTAACTGGAGAACCGGTACCGCAACCGGTCCGTTTGCAACGGTAGCACCTACCCGCGACGATAACGTATTCATCAACAACAGTTTTCCGAGCGCCGCAACGATTACGGTAATGCAGGCCAGTGCGGCTAAGAACTTCACCTACAGCGTCACCAACCGGGCCGTTACCTTACAGATCGGCGCGCTTCTTGAGATTGCCGGGTCAGTGTCAATTACCAACAATACAGCAAACGCCGGTGCCGCCAGTAAATTAAGCATCACCACTGCTCCCACGGCCACTACCGCTGCGATCACTGCCGGTACGGTAGCCATTAAATTCACGGCTCCCCTGTCGGCGAACGCAACAATCCAGTCTGGTGGAAGCAACCCGACCACGTACGGGGCACCGGTCATTTTTGATTCCCCGGGCAGTAAATGGACCTTGCAGGACAACATGACCGCAAGCAATAGAGTAACCTTTACGAATGGACATGTAGTTGCAATTCCTGCTCCTGATCCGCGGCCTTCGATTGACCCCGTGCTGAGAAACAGCAATACCATCCCGGCCAGTCCCCGGTTCGGCATCAACCACACCGGCACCATCGTAAGCTCCCGCAACCAGAGCCACGTAGTAGGATACTTCCAAATGGTGGATGCTGGTCTGGGCGCAACGCTGCCTACCATACCGATCGGCGACGGCACTTATCTCCGGCCGATGGTCCTGCAATCAGTCACAGGCGGCGGGGCCGGTTCGAATATCATCTTCCGCTACTACAACAACTACCCCACGGCTACTGTTAGCCCGGCCCTGACTACCAACATTCACCCCACTTTAGGTGCCGGCCTGAACGGTGTAAGCACCATGGAGTACTGGTACGTGGGCAGAGAAGGTGGATCAGCAAACCCGAAGTTTGTTCTCGATTACAACAATACCAACCCGGCACTGCCCACTAACTACTACCGGATTGACAAATGGCAGGCACTCACGATTGCCGCACTGCACAGCAACGACAACGCATGGGTGCTCCGGACCAGTGTACCGAGCAACCCCGGCTCAGGAAGCACCACGCTTACCCTTGATCAGGCGCTGAGCAGTAACTTCGGTTGGTTTACGATTGCACGAGTAGGTGTATCATCCCTGCCGGTCCGCCTGGTGTCGTTCACGGGTCAGCAACTCGAAGGCCAGGTGCAACTCAAGTGGCAGAGTTCTTCCGAGGAAAACACCTCGCACTTTGAAGTAGAACGCAGTGCCGACGGCAAAAACTTCTCCCCCGTACTCACCAAAAAGGCCCAGGGCAACTCTTCCTCGCTGGTCAGCTACAACGCCATTGACAACAGCCCCCTGAGCGGCACCTCCTACTACCGCCTCAAGATGGTGGACCTGGACGGAACCTTTGAATACTCCAAGCTCGTAGCCGTAAACGCCGAAGGCACCCTGCAAGTACTGGCTTATCCCAATCCTTCCCAGGGCAACGGCATCAACCTCATCGCCGGCGACGGCAGCAAACTGGTAGTCAAGTCGGTAAGCGACCTGTTCGGCAAGACCGTGGGTTACCAGCAGCGCAACGCCGGAGAAAGTCTTCAAGTCAACTTCGCCCAACCCCTGCCGGCCGGCTTCTACGTAGCCACCCTGGCGGGCAGCGACAACGGGGCGTTGGTAAAAGTAAAATTCGTAGTGCAATAAACAAACTCCTCCACAACCGATCAGACCCCGCCGCATCTGCCGGCGGGGTTTTTTTTTGCCCGCCCGGGCCCGTAAGGTTTACCCCTTTTTTTGAACCGGTTTTGCCGCCGTACGTTTTACCGGCCGTTTCGGCACGTTCGACAGGCTTACGCCTTCTATTCGTCGAAAATACCCTTCCCAAAGGCCCCGGATGGCTGGTAGCAAGCCTTTTATGCGCCTCAAAGCAACGCTGGTGGCCGGGAAGACAAAGGGCACGGGCGGGACAGTGCGTACCAAATCCCGCGTTCCGGCCACGTTTACCTCTGCCGGACGAAACGTATTTACCGATACAATGCATGTAATATTTCACCCAAAAGAGCAACACATGAAAAAGTTTTTGCAAACCGTGTTGGTGGCAACCGCCCTGCTGACGGGGCTGGGAACCGCCCGGGCGCAGGACAACCTGGATTACTACTGGGTTCAGCACTCGGAGGACTGGTACGACCTCAATAACTGGAGGATATTCACGGCGGCTACCGACTTAACCCCGCCAGCCTACGTGGTGCCCGGCGAATTGCCGGATGCCACCAACCGGGTCTTCATCAACGGTATCCTGCCCCTGACCACTACCCCGCTTTCCATTCCCGAAAGCCTGGTACCCAGCACGGTAAACATAACCATCGGTACGTCGGCGGCGACTGGTTCGGGAGGCGGGGCCGTTGCCGTAAAAAGCATCAGCTTCGGGGGAACCATCTCTCCCAACACGACCGTAAACTTCCTGGTCAATCAGCCCCTGACGGTTAGCGAGAACCTGACCGTGGATTACCCCGTGACGATCACGGCAGGGGAGGAACTAAGGGTGAACGGCGCTCTGACGCTGGCCGCCACGGGTTCGGCCCTGGTAATCAACCAACCCACCACGGTGCTGGGGGCCGTGACGGTGAATGCTGCCGCGGCCATTACGGCCAACAGCACGCTGCGAGCCGGTTCGGTGGCAGTCAACGCGGCGGCTACCGTGAACGTCGGGACGAGCGGCAGTCTTCAAACGGGTACGTTGAACTTTAGCGCGGGAACTGCCAGCGCCACCCTGCTGGCCAACGGCCCGGTAGCGGTTACGGGTTCCGTGCTGGTAAACTCGCCGACCACGATCACGGCCAACAGCACCTTCTCGGCCAATTCACTCACGCTGGGCAATGGCGCCGGTGCTTCTTCGCTGCTGCTGGGACAGGGAGCAACCATTACCAACGCCCTCACCGTGGGCTCCAATGCCACCATCACCACCAACGGCACCCTGCAAGCCGGTTCGGTAGGCGTCAACGCCGGTGCCTCCCTTAACGTGGGCACTGGGGGCCGCTTGCAGACAACCGGCCTGACTTTCGGCACGGGAGCCAGCGGCGCCAGCCTGACGGCCCACGGCGCCGTAGCGGTTTCGGGCGCAGTGAACGTAGGTGCACCCAACACCACCATCACGGCCAACCACGACTTCTCGGCCGCCTCGCTGACCTACAGCAACGCGGCGGGGAATTCCAGACTCATCTTCGGCGACCCGGCCGTTGCCGGCACCACGGCAAGCATCACGGGTGCGGTCTCGATCAACGCCGCGGTAGCGGTCACGGCCAACAACACCAGCAACAATACCCTCTCGATGGGGTCGCTCACGTTCGGTGCCCCGGTCGCCGGCGCCAGCCTTACCCTCAACCGGCCCACCACCGTTGCGGGAGCAGTGCTGGTAAGCTCACCGACCACGATCACGACGACCAACGCCTTCTCGGCCAATTCACTCACGCTGGGCAA
This sequence comes from uncultured Sphingobacteriales bacterium, assembly GCA_963844325.1. Taxonomy (GTDB): domain Bacteria; phylum Bacteroidota; class Bacteroidia; order Cytophagales; family 172606-1; genus CADCTQ01. The sequence goes on along the minus strand of CAWJNV010000002.1, from coordinate 6,855,674 downwards.
TGGCGCCGGTGCTTCCACGCTGCTGCTGGGCCAGGGAGCAACCATCACCAACGCCCTTACGGTCGGGTCTAATGCCACCATCACCACCAACGGCACCCTGCAAGCGGGTTCGGTTTCGGTGGATGCAGCCGCTTCGCTCAACGTGGGCGCTGCCGGCCGGCTCCAGACGGCTACCTTGAACTTCGGGGCCGGATCAGCCAACGCCACGCTGACGGCCAACGGCCCGGTAGCCGTAACGGGAGCCGTGAACGTGTACGCCAAAACCAACATCACTGCCAACAACACTTTCTCGGCTCTTTCACTCACTTACTTCGACTCGGCCGGCACTTCTTCGCTGCTGCTGGGCCAGGGAGCAACCATTACCAACGCCCTCACCGTGGGCTCCAATGCCACCATTACCACCAACGGTACCCTGCAAGCCGGTTCAGTAGGCGTCAACGCCGGTGCCTCCCTGATCGTGAACAACAGCGGCAGCTTGCAGACAACCGGCCTGACTTTCGGCCTGGGAGCCAACGGCGCCAGCCTGACGGCCCACGGCGCGGTAACGGTTTCGGGCGCGGTAAGCGTAAGCGCACCTACTACCATCACGGCCAACCACAATTTCTCGGCCGCCTCGCTGACCTACAGCAACACGGCGGGCACTTCCACGCTACTCTTCGGCAACCCGGCCGTTGCCGGCACCACGGCAAGCATCACGGGTGCGGTCTCGATCAACGCCCCGGTCGCCATTACGGCCAACAACACCAGCGAAAATACCCTCACGATGGGGTCGCTCGCGTTCGGCACCGATGCGGTAAGTGGCGCCAACCGGGCCAGCCTGACCCTCAACCGGCCCACGGTGGTTGCCGGTACGGTCACCTATAACGCAGGCGCCACGATCACGGCCAACAGTGCGCTTACCATCGGGGGTACCTTAACGTTCGCGCCGGGTGTTACGACCGGGAGCCTGGTGATCAACCGTGCCGTGCGGCTTGGCGGTTCGCTGTCGCTGGCCGGCCCCAACAACATCACGGGCAATGCCACCACCGGTTCGCTCACTTTTACCTCCACGGCCACCACCACCACGATCTTCTCGGCCGGCACCGTATACAACATTCCCGTCCTCTTCGACGGGTTGGCTACCAACGGGACCCGCGGCCGGTGGATCTTGCAGGACAACATGACCATCGGGGTAAACGCCCAATTCGTGAACGGTTACGTAGTCGCCCTGCCGGCATCGGTTGCCAGCGCCGACCCGCTCAACCCCAATGCCGTGCTGCCGCCGACCGAACCCTACGATGCGACCAAGCCCACTACGGTGGTGTCGAGCCCGATGCTGATTTTCAACACGAGCACCAACCCGGCGGCTTACGCTACTTCCACGGGGGCAAGCAACAACAGCCACGTAATCGGGTACGTACGAAAATTACAGGTAGAAAAAGCCACCTTTGAAGTAGCCGGCCGGGAATCGTCCTTTACCTTCCCCATCGGCAACGGAACCTACTACCGGCCCCTCACCATGTTTGATCCTTCGAGCGCCATTGCCGACTGGACTGCCCGGTACCTGTCCGTTGACCCGGTTGCCAGCTCGGGCATCAACCCGAACAGACACTCCTACGCACATCCGCTGCAAAAGCCGGTCAGCAACAAGGAGTTCTGGTACCTGACGGCATCGGCATCCGCCAATACCCGGTTCACGGTATCCTACATGCACCCGGACCCCGCCATTGTGCAAAGCAACTACTACCGCGTGGACAAATGGCAAGGGCTTACCATCGCGGGGATGAGTACGAACGACAAAAATGCTACCTGGAAGGACATAAACGGTTCGCCCACCTACCCGGGTGCGAACGGCGGCACCATCTCTACCAGCAGTGCCATGGGCAGCAGCGCCTGGTTCACGATTGCCCGCCGCGACCAGACGCCCCTGCCGGTCCGCCTGGTGTCGTTCACCGGCCAGCAACTCGACGGCCAGGTGCAGCTCAAGTGGCAAAGCTCAAGCGAGGAAAACACCTCGCACTTCGAAGTGGAAAAGAGTGCCGACGGCCAAAACTTCTCCCTCGTACTCACCAAAAAGGCCCAGGGCAACTCCACCTCGCTGGTCAGCTACAACGCCATCGACAGCAACCCCCTGGCCGGCACTTCCTACTACCGCCTCAAGATGGTGGACCTGGACGGCACCTTTGAATACTCCAAGCTGGTGTCGGTGAACAGTGAAGGCACGGTGCTGGTGCGGGTGTATCCCAACCCCTCGCAGGGCAACGGCGTCAGCTTCACGGCCGGCAACGGCAGCAAGCTGGTACTCAAGTCGGTAAGCGACCTGTTCGGCAAGACGGTGGGCTACCAGCAGCGCAACGCCGCGGAAGGGCTGCAAGTGAGCTTCGCCCAGCCCCTGCCGGCCGGCTTCTACGTAGCCACCCTGCTGAGCAGCGACAACGGGGCGTTGGTAAAAGTAAAATTCGTAGTGCAGTAAATCAGCACCTCCGCAACCGACCGGACCCCCGCCGCACCTGCCGGCGGGGTCTTTTTTTTCCACCGCAGCGGCTCCCGTTGCGGCAGTGGCCCCGCGTTACCCGGCAGCCGTAAGATTTACCCGGCTTTTCAACTCCGTTTTGTCGCTGCCTGCTTTTCCGTCCGTGGCGGCACGGCGGCAAGTCAAAGTATTTTTTCGTCGAAACGCCTCCCGGCGAAAGGACACCGGTTCGTCGGAATTTTGGCCGTTTGGGGCCGAAAAAACGCCCGAAAGGCAATAACGAGGTAACCCGGGTTTGGCAGTAACGGGGAAGAACGGGCCGTAATAAAACAACCGGCCCCGCCGCATTTACCTCCGCCGGGCAAACGGTATTTAGCGGTATATTAGATGTAATATTCTACTCAGAAGAGCAACTCAAATGAATAAATCTTTACGAATCGCTTTTGCGACGGTGGCCCTGTTGGTGGCAGTTGGGCAGCATGTATTGGCGCAGAATACTTACTATTGGTTTGGGGCAGGGGCAACAGGAGGATCAGGGAATTGGGATGAGGCAGCCAACTGGAGAGTGACCACGCCTGACGCCCCGGCTACTACTCCGGGTACCTTAACGGCCATTCCGCTCACGGCTGTGGTTGCAAACACTCCACCTGCTGAGGGGGATGACGTGGTTTTCAGCTTTGCGCCGTTTACGACCGGTTCCAGCGTAGTTACCATCCGCACGGCAGCTGCCGCGAAAAATATTGTCTGGACGGGGGCAGTCAATAATCCTACTTTCAGAATAAATGCCGTTTTGACCATTGCCGGCTCTCTCACGTTCATCCCTAACATGAGTATTACGGCTACAAACACTGGCTCTGTAGCTTTTACGGCTGCTGGTCAAGAAACAATTACTTCCGCCGGTAAGACTTTTAGTATGCCCATTAATTTCAATGGACCGACTAACAGTACTCAGTCCAAGTGGGTACTGCAAGATAATATGACGGTGAGCAGAGTGACTTTTACGAGGGGGATTGTAGTCGCTAAACCCGTAGGCAACAACCCTGATACAAGACCTACTGTATTCGCCAGAATTGATGATCACCCTTTTCCGGTTCCCAGTCCTATGTTTGTCTTTACTGCACCGCCCATTGTCAATGGCGGCAGCAATGAGAGCCACGTAGACGGGTATGTGCGGGTTCCAAATTCTTCCGGCACGGAAAACTTCAGGGCACCGGTCGGCGACGGCACTTATTACCGGCCATTGCAGCTAACCGGGCTGTCAGGTGCCAGTGCTGCATTCGTTATTCGTTATTTCCGTAACATAAGCCCTTTACTGGTAGATCCTGCACTGCCTGCCGGTTTTGCGCAGCGAACCCCGCTGAACAGCATCAGTGACAAAGAATACTGGTACATCGGTAGAATTGGCGGATCAGCAAATACAAAATTCATTGTTGACTACAACAATCCTAATCCCGCCGTCCCGGCCAACTACTACAGAATAGATAAGTGGCGAGGAATTACAGTATCAGGTCTGCATGACAGCAATGGCTGGTTTGACCTGAACGGTACGCCCAATGCGCCTCCCAATACCACAGTGAAAACAGAATCAGCTACAAATGCCAACACTGCCTGGTTTACCATTGGCCGCCGCGACGCTACCCCCCTGCCCGTCACCCTGGTATCCTTCTCGGCCCAGCAACTCGACAACCAGGTGCAGCTCAAATGGCAAAGCGCCTCGGAAGAAAACACGTCCCACTTTGACGTAGAACGGAGCGCCGACGGCCAGCAATTCGTTCCGCTGCTCACCAGAAAGGCGCAGGGCAACTCCGCGGCGCTGGTGAGTTACAACGCCCTCGACAACAGCCCCCTGGGCGGCACCTCGTACTACCGCCTCAAAATGGTAGACCTTGACGGTACGTTCGCGTACTCCAGCATGGTATCGGTGAACGCGGAAGGCACGGTACTGGTGCGGCCCTATCCCAACCCCTCCAACGGCCGCGAAGTGCAGTTCCTGGCCCTCAACGGCGACAAGCTGGTGCTGCAATCGGTGATGGACGCCTTCGGCAAACCCGTGGGCTACGAAGCAAGCCCGGTGTACGGCCAGGGCCTCTACGTCAACTTCTACGGGGCGCTGCCCGCCGGCTTTTACGTGGCTACCCTGGTCACCGACGACGACAAGCGGGAGCGGGTACGGGTAAAGTTTGTCGTGCAATAAGGCAAAAAAGCGGCCCTGTAGCCCTCCGAAGTGATGAAAAGAGGGCGCCGCCGGGAAGCCGGCGGCGCCCTCTTTTGCTACGTATTGTTCGCGCAAGTTTAATGCAACAGAGTTGCTTTATTCCCGAATAGTCCGTAAGTTGTCCTGCCACAACCCATTGGCCTATGCTATCCCTACGGTCCATTTTACTCATTGATGACAGCCCGGCCGCCCGGTTTCTCCACGCTTCTTTGGTTGAAGAGTTGCAACTGACCCAGGAGCTTCTCCTGACTGCCAACGGCAAGGACGGCATGGCCCTGTTCGAGAAAAAAGCAAAGGCCGGCACGCCGCCCGACCTGGTGCTGCTCGATCTCAAAATGCCCGTGATGGACGGCTTCGACTTCCTGGACCTGTACCGCCAACGCGGTTACCACGAACGATATCCCTCGCTGCTGGCCGTGCTCACCACCTCCAACGACCCCCGCGACGTGTGGCACCTGCAACAACTCGGCATTGCCCAGTACGTGCCCAAACCCCTGATCGCCGAAGACCTGAAGGCCCTGGCCTCCCTCTACCTCGGCCGTACCGCCCGCCGCGCCGTGTAACTCACAAGTGTACTAACCAATAAGACTATGGTTGTATGGTTGAATGGCTGTATGGTTAATCAATTGCCCTACAGCCATGCAACCATATAACCTTTCATAACCCCCGCCACTCACTTCCCCCGCCGGGTCACGAGCCACAGCAGGCCCGCCACGCCCAGGTTGAGGGCAAAGGCCCACGCGGCGCTGTCCAGGCCCGTAGAGTAGGCGCCGGTAACCGAATACACGAAAGCCACCGGCACCAGCCCGATCAGCGAACTGATCAGCACCCGCCCCAACCGCAGCCCCAGTGAGCCGCTGATGATGGCTACGGCCTCGGCCAGCACCGGGATGGGCCGCGAAGCCACAATGGCTGCGTACCCGTATTTCTCCAGGAAAGCCCGGGCCCGGGCCTGGTCGCTGCTCCCGGTAAACTTTGCCACCAGCCGCCCGCTCCGCGCGCCGAGGTAGTACCCCAGGCCCGACGAAATCAGTCCGCCCAGCACCGACAGCAGGCCCCCCGCCACCACCCCGAACAGCACCCCGTTGCCGATCATGACTACGCTCGACGGCACGGGCAGCAGCACGTCCACGCCCAGCAGCAGCACGCCGGTCACCGCCAGGGCCACCTTGGAAGCGCCGTTGCGCAGCAGGCCCTCGAACGAAAGGCCCGCCGCCTCGAAAAGCACGAAACCCGCCAGGGTGAACAGGCAGAGAAACAGGAAGATGTATACGTAACGGTTCATGGTGAAAAGTAGGGTTGTTGGCGGCTACTGCCGTCCCTCCCTTACCCATACTTCGTTGATCCGGTTGCCGGCACTGCTTTTGCCCGAATGGCGCCACCGGGTGCCTTCCAGGGCGTAGTCGAAGGTGAGCTGCGCACCTACCCGGTTGGGGTCGCGGGAGAAAAATTCGAGGGTCTCGGTGTATTTGCCGTCTTTGGCGGTGTAAGTGCCGCCGCCCGTGCCGAAAAACTGCTTGGTTGCGTTGTTGAAGGCAACCCACTGGAACCGCGTAGCCGACAGGAATTTGATTGTCTGGCGGGGGCCGGGCTTCATTTCGCCCATTTGGCCGTCCTCGTTTTCCCGCAGCCGGATCTGCCAGGCGCCGGCCAGGGAAGTGCCGGCCGCCTTTTCGTCGAGCTTTTCCCAGGTTTCCGTCCCTTTGCCGCCGCTCCCCGTGCCGGAAAGCTGCCATTTGCCGTTCTGCTGCCGGTAGGCCCAGGCGTCGGACGTGCCCACGCGGGTAGAATCAAAGGTGTTGAAATCGGCCTTCAGGGTCAGTTGCCCGCCCGACGCGGTGCAGGTGCCGCCGTAGGTGCCCTCGAATTTCTTCCCGGCCTGGCTGTAAAAAGCCACCGTGAACCGGCCGTCCGCGATGATCATTACGGCGCTGGTGCCGGCGGGGCTGTCCAACTGGGAGGTGAGCCGCCAGGCGCCGTCCAATTCGTTTGCCGCGGCGGTACGGGAAGCAGCCGGGTGGGGCGGGCGGATAAAAGCAGTTGCCAGCAGCAGCAACAGTCCCAACGGGAGCAGCAGGCGGCGCTTGAGGGGTAGGTGGGTCGTCATGGGAACGCGGTTTAGGGGAGGGGCGGCCCGTTGGCTTACTTCAGCAGGTGCACCCACCCTTTTAGCGTGCCGCCCGTCTTTTTATTGCGCAGCTGGTAGAAATAAACCCCCGGGGGCAGCGATTCTCCGTCCCAGTCGTTGCGGTAGGTTTCGCTTTGGTATACCTGCTGCCCGCTGCGGTTGTGCACCACCAACGCCCACCGGCCGGCGTACAGCCCCCGGGTTTCGAACACGTCGTTTTTGCCGTCGCCGTTCGGCGTAAACACGTTGGGCACGAAAATCCCTTCGGGGTCTTCGTAGAAAGTAACCCGGATCGCCGCCCGGACCTTGGTGCAGGAATTGGCCGCTTCTACCCAGTAGGTACCGTCTTCGGTAATCTCAACGGAAGGGGCCGTCGCGCCGGTGCTCCAGCCGTAGGTGTAGATCTGGGACTGGAACACGTCCAGTGCCAGGGTTTGCCCCACGCGCAACGTCGTGTCGGGGGGCAGTGCCAGGGCAAACGAACTGTTTTGCCTTACCCGCACCGTGGCCCGCACCGTGCCGCACACGTTGGACACTTCTACCCAGTACAGGCCGGCCTGCGTAACCCGGCGGGTGGCGTCGGTGGAGCCGTCGTGCCACCGGTAGGTGCTGTGCGGCTGGCTTACGTCCACCGTCCACGCGGCGGCGTCGCACAGGGTCGTGTCGGCCGGGAGCCGCACCCGGGGCGGGTCAGCAAAATCCACCCGGACCGAGTCCCGCACGGGGCCCTCCTGCCGGCAGATGTCCACCCAGTACCACCCCGGCTTGGTAACCCGGTATACCCCCGCCGAACTGCCGTCCTGCCACCGCGACTGGCCGCCCAGGTGCGACACGTCGAAAGTCAGGGAACTGCCCTGGCACAGCAACGTATCGGGGCCCAACGGGTGGAGAAGGGGCTGCGTGACGAAAATCTTTTTGTACACGGTATCCGGCCGGCCGGACCCCAGCAAGGCCCGCACCAGGTAAGTACCCGGTTTGGGGTAGCGGTGCCGGACCGTTTGGCCCGGGGCCGCCGCTGCCGTCTCCGCAGTGCCGTCCCCGAAGCTCCACCGGACCCGCTGCACGTGGCCGGCATTGAGCAAAGAAAAGGTTACCGGCGTGCCCACCGCGGCGTCGGTGACTTTGATCTGGGGCGACGGGTCGAAATAGGAGGACACGAAGTTGGGCAGGCCGACGGTGCTGTATTTGCCTTGCAGGTGGACGCCTTCGTACTGGTAGTTGCTGGCCGGGCCCAGCTGCTCGGGCTGGTGAATGATGCCAAGGTACAATTCGTGGTACCCGGCCACGTAAATCTTGCCGTCCGGCCCGAGTTGCATGCCCATGGTGGGTTCGTACCGGTTGTGGTTCACCAGCACGGTGGCCTTGCTGCGGATGGTTGCGGCGTCGCGGCCGGTTACGTCGAACTGGTACAACTTGCCGGGGGAGGTGCCCACGTAGAGCCGGTTGCCGCTCCGGGAAAACTCCAGCCCGTAAGGGCCCACTTCGTTGTCGAGTAGCTTCCGCGGGTTCCCTGCTTTGCCGGTAGCCGGGTCAAAGTCAAACAGTTCCACGAAGCCCGACATGTAGTCGCCGTAGGAAGCCAGGGCCAGCCGGCGGCCGTCGGGCGAAAACTTGAGGTACCCAATGGCCGGAATGGTGTTGCCCTGCTCGTACGACGGGGTGCCGCCTTCGCTGACCACCGGCGTGGGATTGACCCCGGCTTCGGTAACGAGGTAGGCCATAAAGCGATTTGCCGCGTACTGGCTGCTCACCACCCAGTAGTCGGTGCCGTTGCGGTGCTTCACGGCGGCCAGCTTTTCGGTGGCTTCGTTGAACAGGAAAACGTTTTTCTGTTCAACGTCGCCCAGCCCCCCGTCCAGGCACATATTCACGACGGAGTAGTGGATGCCCTCGTTGGCCGCACCGTAATAACCGCTTTGGTCACTGGTGAACAAGAAGTAAAGGGAGGGGTTGCCGGGGTGGGGAACCACCGTGGCCGACTGGGTGGAGGAGAAATGGCCCTTCAACTCGGTGCCGTTGGGCATGAGCCGGTGCAGCCGGTTCCACACCTTCGTGCCGTCGGAGTAAAACAACAGGTTCCCCTGCGGGTCGGCAATGGTGGTACTGCCTTCGATCGTATGGACTTGTCCATTGGTGAGGGGCACCGGGGCGCCGCTCCGGAAGTCGAGCCCGGCGTTTTCCCCGAAGTACCAGATGGCCGCCTGGGGTTGGGCAACGCCCCGGAGGGCAATACACAGCAGGACAAACAAAGCCGGCAGCGTGCCGGCACGCAAATGCATTGTAAACATGGAAAGGGGACAACGAAATGGGTTCCCGGCGGATAAAGGCGCCGGGGGGTTGGGAAAGGGGAGGAGACGGCGGGTACTGGCGAGGCTACCCTACCGGCGCCGGTTGGCCCGGCCGGACCGGTTCTCCCCGGCCACCAACCGGGAACACCCAAAAGCGGCCGGATGCGGCGTTTTTTGGGTCAAAAGCTTGCCTTTCGGCTGGCAGGAAGGGGGACGCGGGCAAAGAGAAAAGGAAAGTAACTTTCAAGAACATGAGTCAGTGTGTCAATGGGTTGCACTTCGTACCTGTCTTGAATATAGCGAATATTCACGTATAATCTTACGCTGATCTTACACGGGCAATGGTTTTATTTTCCGGGTTTCAACGCCGGGGATTTCACGCAAAGGCGGGTTGCACGAAGGGTTTCACGCAAAGGCGCAGAGGAGGAGCGCAAAGGGCGCAAAGCACTTAACCGCAAGGATCACGAGGGAGGCGCAAAGAAAAAACAAGACCTGCGTACCCGGACCTGTCTTTTCTTACATGTCGCATGACAGGAAGGCGTCGCGTCGCGGGAAAGCGTCGCGTCGCGGGAAAGCGTCGCGTCGCGGGAAAGCGTCGCGTCGCGGCTCCCCTCCTCGGAGGGGGCTGGGGGTGGGTTTACTTATATGCTACGCATGATATGGGGATCATCGCAGGCAAGACAAATGCAGTGGAGATATTTGCATCAGGCAGTATTGGCAGAAAGTTAGGTACCGGCGTAAGGGAGATTCCCGTCATGAGGTGATCCCTGAGTAACTTGTCGCATGTAAGTAAACCCACCCCTAACCCCTCCGAGGAGGGGAGCCGCGACGCGACGCCTTCCCGCGACGCGACGAGTGCCGCGACGCGACCCCTGCCCGCCATGCGACGAGTACCGCGATGCGACGCTTTCCTGCGACGCGACGAGTGCCGCGACGCGACCCCTGCCCGCCATGCGGCCCTTGCTGCGGCAACTGTTCAGTGCCTGCCTGTTTCTTCGAGTAATTCCGGGCCCCCGTGGTAAGCTTTCCAACTTACTCGGAATCGTTCGGTTTTTTCCCGAACCAGAGGTCGGCCAGTTCCCGGCTGATGGCCTCGGCGCCGATGCGGGCCTGGTTGCTCATCACGATCACGTACACGTTGTCGGCCGGGTAATACGCCACGAAGTTTTCGAAGCCGTTGATGTTGCCCCCGTGGTGGATGCGTTTGCGGTTTTCGTGCTGGTCGATGAACAGGCCGTAGCCTGTCCCGTCCTGGTGGGGCGTGGTCATGGCCCGCAACGACTGCGGCGAAAGGACCTTGCCGCCGTGCAGCAGTTGGTTCCAGCGTTTGATGTCTTCCGGCGTCGAATACAGGCCGCCCGCGGCGTACGGGACCGACATGTGCAGGTAGGAGGCTTTTTCCAGTCCCAGCGGTCCTTTCGCGTAGCCCTGCGCCCGGTTTGCCACGCCGTCCCCTTCTTTTTCGTACCCGGTGTGCTTCAAGCCCAGGGGGCGGAAGAGGTTGGCTTGCAGGTAGGCGTCGTAGGGCTTGCCCGATACCCGCTCAATCACGTGCCCGAGCAGCAGGTAGCCCGAGTTGGAATAACTGGTCTTGGACCCGGGCGTAAACTGCAATTCCTTGTCGCGGAACCGGTCGAGCAACTGCGCCACGGTGTGCGGTTCGCGGCTGTGCACCGGGAAGTTGGGCAGGTCGGTGTAGTTGAACAGCCCCGACGAATGGGTGAGCAGTTGGTGGAGGGTAATGTCTTTCCAGGCCGCCGGGCAGTTTTCCACGTACTGGCAGAGCCGGTCCTGCACCGACAGTTTGCCCTGCTCCTGCAATTTGAGAATGGCGGCGGCCGTAAACTGCTTGGTGACGGAGCCCAGGCGGAACACGGTTTGGGGCGAGTTGGGCGCCTGCGTCTCTTTGTTGGCCGCGCCGTAACCCTTGCTGAACAGGGTGCTGTCGTTGCGGATGATCAGCACCACGCCCCGGAAGTCGTTGCGCTGGTGCTTGGCGTCAAGGTAGGCGTGGATGCGGTCCTGCACCTGCTGCCCGTACAGGCGGAAGCCGCCGGGGTACAGGGCCGGCCACAGCACGATCAGCAGGGAGAACAGCAGTCTTTTTGAGGTAGCAGTGGTTTTCATAATGGGGAAGATGGGGTATAGTACAGTAAAAATCTGACAAGGGGAAGTTTTGCATCGCAAGGCCCCGATAATCATGCCACGCGTTACTTTAATGGGTAAGTCATGCCAAAAAAATGTGGCATCCACCGGGATAAGCCTGACGAGAGGGCCGGTTTTTTACAATGCATCGATGGGGTGCCTGCGTATTTTTGCATTCGCTTCCTAAGCCATCTAACCTCTAATCAAACCATGAAAATGCTCCACCTGTTCTGCACTGCCCTGTTCGCGGGCTGGCTGTCTGCTGCCTGTACCACGCCCGAGCCGGAAGTTGATCCCGTGTCCGGCGCCCCCGAGAAAGGATACGCCACCGGCAAAGCCGTCGATACCGGGGGAAAACCGCTGGCCGACGTTGAAATTGTGGTCAACAACACGCAATTCTACAACAGCAACATCGTCGGGCGCACCGATAGCAAAGGCCAGTATAAACTGCAACTCTCACCGGGCTCCTGGTACGTACGGGGCACCGTGAAGGTGCAGTACGACAACCGCACCTACGTACTGGACCTGCACCCGGAAACCGACGGTGCCTTTGCCGGCACGGAAGGGGCCGTCCGCAACCTTCGCTGGAAGCTCACCGGGGCGAAGCCTGCCGAATTCGGCGCTACGGGCCACTACGGCGGGCTGGTAGAAGTATACGGTGACAACATTTTCGACACTGACCAGGTAGAACTCACGCTGGAGCCCGTTGGTACGCTGATCGATGGCAGTACCGGGCAGAAAATCGTGCGCCGCCTGGAGGGTGGGTCCATCGGCAACACCGAGGACATTCCGCTGGGCCGCTACCGCATTACGGCCCGCCACCTGTCGAAAGGCAAGGCAGTGAAAGTACGCCTGCGCAACGAGGGCGCGTACGCCGACGAGGTAACGAGCAGCTTCGAACCGGCTTATGCCGGCGCCACGGGCCGCTATAAACTCACCCTGGAGGCCCGGCTGGTGCAATAACTCTTTGAATCAATAGGGCTAATATCGAATGCCGAACAAGGAATGTCGAAGTAATGGTATGCGCCTTTTCCTTCATCATTCCTTGTTCGGCATCCATGATTCCTTTCATTTCTTTTCCTGTCTTCCAGTACGCCCGGAAGGGGGCCTACCGGTCAAAGCGTCTTTTCGTACCGGATGACCACTGCTTCCCGCAACAGGTGCACGGCTTCGGCCGTCAGGGAGTACCGCAACGAAAGGGTTTTGAACAACGTCGACGACAGGATGGTAATGCCCCGCTGCAAGGCAATCGTCTCGGCGGAGAGGCTTGCCTGGGTTTGGCTGATTTCGTCGTAGCTCAGGAACCGGGGCTTCTGACCGGGCGCCGGCGTTTGTTCCTTCGACTGCCGGATGCTCTCCTGCCGCTTGCGCCGCAACTGGACGTATTTAACAAATTCCAGCCGCAGGTCACTGTCCTGGTATACCTCCTCAACGAGTTCTTCGAAAGCTTTCATGGGCGTAGTGGTTGGATGGAAAACGGGAAATAGTATGCTTGCCTGCGGTACATCACATCGGTTCTCAACACGTACTTTACCCCTCTGGTCACTTGGGTGCCTTTGTGGGATAAGTTATGAAAAAAAATTAACGTCATTTCCTGCCGGGGGCGAATTTTCAGTTCGCGGAAGGTAGTTTCTCCGCCTTCAAAATTGTCGTTCAGATCCACCGTGAAGGTGAAGTACGGAGCACGTACTTGCAAAGGTCTTCTTCAATTACGAATGATTGGTTTTAGGTTTTGTTCCCTGATGAGACGTTGCATCTGCGGGTAAGAAGGAGCAGTGATCCAGGTTTCATCAACCGCCAGGCGATACACGGAAAACTTTACCGGCGGCTCGCTCCGGTGAACCCAGCTGTTCAAATCCCGCATGCACTCGTCTTCTTCCACGTATATGCGACTGGATATTTTTTTCAAAAACCCGTATCTGTTCTGGTTGTCAATGATTACATCCCCGTCTTCAGCCCGGTAATAAACCGTTTGTAAATCGCCGTAATGGTCTTCTATGTTCATCGCATGAAAGCCATTCACCAGCCATAAAATTACCGCTGATAGTACAGCTGCTGAAACGCCGATTATGATTTTTGTGCGTCTGGTCATTTCTTACTTGTTGCCCGAGGTACCAAAGCGGCAGCCGGTTGCCGGCAGGTGCCGCCTCACACAGTGATCTTTTCCTCAATTGTTTCAAGCAGTACTGTACAAGCATAATCCGCGACTTGGATTGAATGCTCATGATCAGTTTCTTCAATCATTCCTGGCTCTACCTCGGCATCGACTTGAATAAATTTCCCTGCTTTTAAATAAATTGTATAAGAAAGACCAGCCGTGTTGATTTCGGTTATTTCTCCTAAAGTGGGATGAGCAATGGACAATACTTTGGCTGGTATTTTTTCTGCTTCGCACCATTTGCTTTATTCTTCAAATCTGATTATTCGTTTCCTCTTTTTGGGGTTATCAATCAGATACGTCAGCTGATCAATGGTAGTGGAAGTACAGGCTACATCCGAAATGTAGTCATATCCGAGCAAAACCGTATCATTCCTGATTTGCATTTTTCCCTGATAATCTTTACAGGCATTTACCTCAGCGTGCGTAGAAACGTAGATTATGTCTTCTACATATCTTATTTTCAGTTTACCGAGTCTGGATGCTAACCTGTCGTACTTTTTATGGCCTGCTTCGGTTATATAAACTGCTTTGAACCCCAATAAGTCTTTGTGAATAACAGGTTTGGAATCCGTAGGCTTGGTGCATGAGGCAAACAACAATATAATCAGTACAACACCGGTATTTTTCATTTTGCTTCAGGCCCTTGTCCACGGATAAAATAACATGAACACCGCCACCCATCCAAGCGGCCCGGCGAATATTTCGCGATGACTTACCCGCGGCCCGGCTTCCCGCCCGGTTCAGGGGATTGCGGTGACCTCGCAGTCCATGCGCAGTACGCACCACCGAAATCCAGGCGTAAAGCCGGAGTTTCAAGGGCAAATGCGCCACTTTCGCGTGCGCAGCAGCGGGTGACAAACCGAAAGCAGCGTTTGCGTGGGAGTAAATGCCACTTGCGGAAGGGCAAGCGGGGTTTTCGTCCCGGCAGCGGCTTCCGCGGGAGCGCAAGCGGCGTTTTCGTGCCGGCAACAGCCTTCGCGGGTGAGAAAGCGGCGTCCGCGGTCCGTTCTGCTGCCTATGCGTCAGCACACGAGCCACTTTCGACCCCTCCCGCTGCCATTGCGTCAGCGCACGAACCCTTTTCGGGGGATGGTACACTGATTCGTTAGGATAATTATGATCGGTTATGATGGAAATGGTCCTAAACCCACCAAGTGGCTGATTCATCAATCCTCAACCATAATAAATCATAATCATCCTAACGAATCAGTGTACCATTCCCCAATGCACACGGCCCTAATCCTCCACCGTGAAGTCCGACGGGATGCCGAGTTGCTGGTAGAGGCGTTTGCGGGCCGCTTTGTCGAGTCGGAGTTCTTCGCGGGCGGCCTGGGCTACTTCGGCGGCCCGTTCGCGCGGCACCACGATCACCCCGTCGCCGTCGGCCACCACCACGTCGCCCGGCCGGATGTACACGCCGCCCACCACCACGGGCTTGTTGAACGACTCCAGTTCGTTGCGCCCCGGCCGGATGCCCCGGCCCCGTTTGGACACGTCCATGTACACGGGAATCTGCTGCTTGATGATCTCGTCGGTGTCGCGCACGCCGCCCGCCGAGAGGATGCCCACGGCCCCCCTGCTCTTCCAGATCATGCTGTTGTTGGAACCCGTTGAACCGGCATCTTTGTCGCCGGCGTTGTCGATCACGATTACGTGGCCCTTCCTGATGGCGTCGATGAAGGGTTCGCCCGACAGGTTGGTGTACCACATATCCCGCCAGCGTTTGTAGTCGGCCAGGGTCTGGGGCGTAGTGGACCGGTTGGTGGGCACGTACCGCACGGTGAGGGCAATGCCCACGAACTGGTGGGCAAACTTATCAGTGTCCTTCCACAGCGCTTCGATGCTGGTGCTGAGCAGCCCCACGTCCTTGAGGCCCACCATGTCCATGCCATCCGAGACGTCGGCCACGCGCAGGCCCTTGTAGAGGGTGAGCAGTTCGGCGTCGGTCACCTCTTTTTTGGGTTGCGCGGCCTGGGTTTGCGCCGCCGCGTGGGACACCGGCCACAGGCCGAGCAGCCACGCCAGCAATAGCATCGTTTTCATGCGTTCCGGGTTTGTTTCCCATCAACATGAAGATTTTCTCCCGCAAATGCATCCTGTTGTATCCGGATTGTAATGCCAATGCCGTATTTCTGAATGGCTATCTATATGGTTGAATGGCTGAATGGTTGTATGGTTGAGGGTTCACCACGGAGACAGGGAAGGCACGGAGTTACCGGGAGAAAAGGGGTTGCCGGACCGGGGCGTGCATCGCCTCGCGGCACTCGTCGCGTTGCGGGAAAGTGTCGCGTCGCGGCTCCCCTCCTCGGAGGGGTTAGGGGGTGGGTTTACCTATATGAGACAAGTTATCAAGGGATCACCATAAGGGGTTTCACATGAGATGATTGCAACGCGCTGATCCCCCTATGAATTGCAGCATGTAAGTAAACCCACCCCCTAACCCCTCCGAGGAGGGGAGCCGCGACGCGACCCCTTCCCGCGATGCGACGAGTACCGCAATGCGACGAGTACCGCGACGCGACCCATTCCCGCCATGCGACCCCTTCCGCGAGGCGATGCATGCCCAAGCAACCCTCTTCTCCCGGTAACTCCGTGCCTTCCCTGTCTCCATGGTGAACCCTCAACCATACAGCCATTCAGCCATTCAACCCTTCAACAACGCCCTACAAATCAAATTCCCGGTCGAGCACCGTGAGCCATTCGCTTTCGGTGACGGGCTTGACCAGGTAATCGATGATGGGGTACTTTTTGGCGCGTTCCTTGTCGCGGCGGTCCCGGGAACTGGTGAGGATGATGACTTTGAAGCCGATCGTCTGGAAATAGCCGGCCTGCTGGCACTGCTCCAGGAAGTCGAAGCCGTTCATGAGCGGCATGTCGATGTCGAGGATAATGAGGTCGGGACAGTCGCAGGGGGTAACCGGTAGTTTGTCGATGCAGCGCGCCGTGATCAGGTCAAACGCCTCTACCCCGTTGCTGGCTACCTGGATGTGGTTGCAAATCTGGAGGTCTTCGAGGTACGTGGAAGTCAGGAAAATGCTGACCGGGTCGTCGTCCACCAGGAAAATGCAATTGAGGCGCTTTGCTGCTTCGGCCATAGGGAGCGAATAGGGGAATGGAGAATACGGAATGGCTAGGCGTCCTTGTCGTCCGCAGCCAGGGGGTCTTCGGTGCCGGTGCCCGAGGCGCCCAGGTCCGTCTGTCCCAGTTCGAGGTTGCCCGTGTCGCCCGTCAGCGGCGATTTGGGGTCCGTAATGCTCTGGGGCGGGTCGGGCGTACCGGGCTTCTGTTTTTCGGCCTCTTCGCCCGCGCCGCCGCCACCGTCGTTGCCGGGTGCGGCAGCCAGTATCCAGTCCATTACGGGCATTGCAGCGTGGGGGCAAGCGGGGTCATCTTCCCGGCCGGCGGGCAGGAAAAGGGCGTTTCTGCGGTTGTATCGGGTCTCCATAAATATGTTTGGACGCAAAATGTTCTATTTTCACCTAATTATTACGCGGGGCAAACTTCACCCGTACCCCTTTACGTATACAACCGAAAAATAGATAAGGCTTACATTATTTTTGCGTCACGCTAAACCGTTGCCCTCCGGCACCGGGGTTCTGAAGTGCAGTATCCCCGGGCCCAAATGCCGACACCCGGTTACTGGTCCCGCCCCCCGCGTTGTTACAGCTCCGTAGTCGTACGTACTGCGCGAAAAAGGCAGTGAAACCGGTAATGTCTCTTTCGGGAACTGGGTGACGATAAAGCTTTTGAGTATGAACACTTACCGTATCGAGGATACAACCAAGCTGCTGGCAGAGAACGACTTACTGAAAAGAAAGCTCGCAGAATGCGAGGCCCGCATCGCCTTGCTCACCGAAGAGGTGGCAGCGGAAAGGGCGGCCCGGAAACCCGTTGCCGAAGAAGCCGCCCGCCTCCGCCTGCTCCTCGAAAACCTGCCCCAGCTGGCCTGGACTGCCGAGCCCACCGGCTGGATCGATTACTTCAACAACCGCTGGTACGCTTACACGGGCCAGGTGCCCGAAGAAGCCGAAAACCTGGGCTGGCAGGCAGCCCACCACCCCGACGACCAGCCCGACCTCCGGGCACTGCAACAGCACATGAGCAGCGGCCGCGAGTACAGCTACGAAAGCCGGCTGCTCCGGGCCGCCGACGCGACCTGGCGCTGGCACCTGGTGCAAATGCGGCCCGTACGCGATGAAAGCGGCAAAGTGATGCGCTGGATCGGCACCTGCACCGACATTCACGAGGTCCGCGAAGCCGCCGGCAAAGGCCTGCAACGGGAACGCCGCCGCATCGAGGAACTGACGGCCCGGCTGGCGGCCGTGGTCAAGATGGCCCGCACCAGCCGCGACGCCGAACAGATCCTGCGCGAAAGCGAGGAACGGTTCCGCATCATGGCCGAATCCATCCCCCACATCGTCTGGACGGCCCTGCCCGAAGGCACGGCTGACTTTCACAACCAGCGCCTTACCGAATATACCGGCTTGCCCGTGGAAGAGGCCGACGGCTACGGCTGGCACCGGCTCGTGCATCCCGACGACCTGCCCCTGACCATGGACACCTGGCGGCAGTGCCTGGTGACGGGCAAACCGTATTACGTCAAATACCGTTTCCGGCGCCACGACGGCCAGTACCGCTGGTTCTTGTCGCAGGCCCTGCTCATGAAAGACAGCCAGGGCGAGCCCATGAAGTGGTTCGGCACGGGCACCGACATCCACGAGGAGGAAGAGTCAAAGCTCAAACTCCAGTCGGCCAACTACGAACTTACCCGCATCAACCAGGTGCTCGACACGTTCGTGTACATGGCCGCCCACGACCTCAAGTCGCCGGTAAACAACCTGAGCGTACTCATGCAGATGGCTTCCGAACAGCCCGACCCGGCCAAGCGGCAGGAGGTGCAGCGCATGATCGACATTTCGGTGCGGCGCCTCGACCAGACGATCAACGGCCTGCTGGAAGTGATCTCGGTGGAAGGCAGCCCGTCGCCGGCCCGGCAGGTGTACTTTACAGCCCTGCTGCACGACATCATGACCGAACTGTCCCTGCAAGGCCAGGCGGCCGGGGGCATCCGCGCCGACTTCAGCGCGGCCGAAGGCATCGTGTACGTGCAGTCGTACCTGCACAGCATTGTCAAAAACCTGGTCACCAACGCCATCAAGTACGCCTCCTCGCGGCGCGACCTCCAGGTGACCATCCACACCAAACCGGCGGCGGGGGGCGGCGTAGTGCTTACCGTGTCCGACAACGGTATCGGCATCGACCTGAAGGCCAACGGCGACCGCATCTTCAAACCGTTTAAACGGTTCACCCAGCAGGCGCAGGGCACCGGCGTGGGCCTGTACATCATCAAAACCATCGTGGAGAAAAACGGCGGCAACATCCAGGTGCAAAGCGCCCTTAACGTGGGCACCACCTTCACCGTGCTGCTGAAACCGTACGTAGTGGATTGATAAGGAAGGGTTTCACGCAAAGGCGCAAAGCAGGAGCGCAAAGAAAAGCACTTAACCGCAAGGATCGCAAAGAAAAACCGTAAAGGGCGCAGAGCGTGAGGGGAAGGCACAACAGGTCTTCTTGTCAGGCGAAAGTACCCGATTTTGGGAAAGGGTCGCATGGCGACAGGTGGCGCGATGCGGGAAGTGGTCGCATCGCGGGCAGGGGTCGCGTCGCGGCTCCCCTCCTCGGAGGGGGCTGGGGGTGGGTTTACATACATGCCACGCATGATTTGAGGATCAGCGCGTTGCAGTAATTTCCCTAACACCGATGCTTCACTTGCTACGGATTCTCCTTGAGGCGGAAGCCCCTTGCAGTGATGCAGTGATCCCCATGTTAGTTGTCTCATGGCGGTAAACCCACCCCCAGCCCCCTCCGAGGAGTAGGGCTGTACAGTTTAAGTTATAAAAGCCAGGAATATAGCTCTTTGATATTGTGCGCATAGCGTTCAGTAGTTGCTTTCAGAGAGGAGAAGCCTTTGGCTCTGGTTAAATTCAAGACCATGTTCTTGATAAGGGAGACGTTTTTGGCGGCCTGATGGTGTCGGATGCGGTTTTTGTCTTCCTTCATGTGGACGTCTTTGACCCAATGCAAGCGGTTCTCAATGCCCCAATGATTGCGAATCAGAGCAGCGGCTTGTTGGGCCGATTCCATCTTGCGGCTCAAGATATAGTAGTGGGTCTTCTCATAAGGCTTAGCTTTCTGGAAGCGCTTGCCTTTGCGATAGCCCCAGCGCCTGAGTACTACAAAGCAGACAATGCCTTTGTAGTAGTTTTGCCAGTCTTGAGGGGCGGCAAAGAGCTGGCAGTGGCGGTGTTCGAGGCGACCCCGGTTCTTCTCTCGGTACTGCTGCTCACTGAGGGGCTTTTGCGAGCGGGCCTCTTGTTGGAGGCGGGCCAGGAGCTTGACCTGGTTGGCCTTCACTTGCAAGCAGTAGTCATTACCCGAATCAACAATAGCTTCTAGCGTTTTTTTTGGCTGTGCAAGGCATCCAGCGTGAGCATAGCGCCTTTTAGATCGAGTTTTTCAATCAAATCGCGCACGACTTGGGCCTCACCCTGCTGGCCATTGTGAAAGGCTTGTAAGCCTACTACCAACTGGCTTTGGTGAGAAAACACCTGTACCATAGCCACAAAGTCCTGGTAGCTTTCTGGGTAGTCAGAAAGGGTAGACTTCAAACTCTTGCCGTCTAAGCTGTAGGCTGGCTGAGCTTGTCCTAGGGGCTGAGCTTGTCCTAGGGGCTGAGCTTGTAGTTGGCCGAGCCAAGCCTGGAACTGCTGCTTGAAGGCCTCAAAGTCGAGCCTTCCCAACACTTCGCCGATGGTAACATGACCCGGTACGCCGTGCTTAAAACCAAACAAGCGTACAAACGCCCAGGCGTGACGTTGCATGAAGCGGGCCAGTTCCCGATAGCCGTAGTAGCCACTTAAGTTGCCTATGACTATCATTGCCAGTAGCGAGGGCAAGGGGTGGCGACTACCCTTTTTACAGCGAGGATCGGGTACTTTGGACAGAAAAGATAACAAGTTAGCAGCCATACTCATTCATATTTCTTGCAAATATACTTGCTAACAACTACTTACACCAAAACTAAACAACCCTACTCCGAGGGGGGGAGCCGCGACGCGACCCCTTCCCGCGATGCGACCCCTTCCCGCAATCGGGTACTTTCGCCTGACAAGAAGACCTGCTATGCCCTCTCCTTCATGCTTTGCGCTCCTCCTTTGCGCCTTTGCGTGAAACCCCCGTGCCTGCCGCATCTTCCGGAGCTAGTCCTTTTTCCCTCCCTGTCTTAAAGCTTCTATCACCCGCGCCGTTTGCTGGTCCTCGTTTTCGAAGAGGCGGCTTTCGAGGCCGGGGAAGGCGTCGCGGCCGGCCGAGAGGACGATGCGGCCGTGGTGCAGGTGGTGAATGTGGTCACAGAGCGAGGTGAGGCTTTCGAGCACGTGCGAGGTAATAAGGATGACCCGGCGGCCGTCGTTGAGCATCCCGATCACCTGTTTCATGGTGCGGTAGCTCTCCAGGTCCACGCCGTTGTAGGGCTCATCGAGGATGACCACGGGCCGGTCGAGGCAGACCACGCCCAGGAAAGCCAGCTTTTTACGCATGCCCGTGGAGTAGTGGTCAACCAGCCGGTCGAGGGGCAGGGCGAACAGGCCGTTCCAGCCCTCCACGTCGAAGGACCAGTTGGCGAGGCGGAAGAGTTCCAGGTACTCGCGGCCGGTGATGCGCGGGTAGAAGAAAGGATTGGTTTCCAGCAGGCCCACCGAACGACCCGTGAGCGGCTTTCCCCCGGCCGCCACCGTGCCGCCCGTGGGCCGCAGAAAGCCGGCCAGCGTGTTGAGCAGGGTGGTTTTGCCCGAGCCGTTGAGCCCCACGATGCCGTGGATGCCGGGAGGCAGGTCGAGGGTGACGTCGTGCAGCACGACCTGCGCACCGTACTGTACGCGCAGTTGGGCAATAACAATCATGCGAGGTAGGGGAGAAGGTTTGCCCGGGCTTTCCGGTAATACACCACCGTGAGCACCAGGGGCACGGCGGCCACGTGGGGCAACGCCAGCCCCGGCAAGACCAGGGCCAGCAGGTAGGCGTTGTGGTTGAGGTTGCGGCCGGGGGCGTACCGGGCGTACTTGAGCACGACGGCCAGCGCCTGCCCCACCGAACTGATCAGTACGGCGTACCCCAGCAGGTAGAGGGCATCCGGGTGGCGGACGGCGTGCACCCCCACCAGGGGGAGGCAGCCGCCCCAGCACAGCAGGTACTGGTTCCGGAGCTTGCCCGCCAGCAAATGCGGGTGCCGGAGGACAAACAGTTGCAATGCGTCCCGCGATTCGCAGTCGAAGTAAAAGCCGGCCGTAGCGAGGCTCAGCCCGAACAGGGCTACCGGGATGGCCGCCGGGTGCCCCGAAAAGACCAGCCCGGCCCCGTAGCCTACGGCTAGCAGGGGACCCAGGCGCCGCAGGCCGCTCCGCCACTCAAACGCTTCTGCCGGCAGCCAAGGCAGCCGCACGGCCGTTCCCGCCGCCCCCGGTTCCCGCCCACCGAAAAGGCTCACGTAGCGCCGGTGGGTCCGCAGGTTGTAATCTACCAGCGGCAGCACGGCAATTTCGAGGGCCAACCCCAGCGTGAGCCCGGGCCGGAAAGCCACCAGGCTGAACACCAGGAAAGGCAGCAGCGCCACGGCGTATTCGACGGCGTATACCCACCGGCGCCGCCGGCCGAGCATCCGGAGCAAGCGCCAGTCGGGCCGGGTTACGTGGAAGACGAGTACCGATCCCATCAATCCCGCCCAAAGCACCGGCAACAGCGGCACCGCCGGCAACGCGCGGCTGCGAACGGCCCAGGCAAACGCCGCAAACGTACCAATTCCCGCTGCCGCCAACAGGAGCAGCAGCCGCCACCAGCCCAACTCCGCCAAAAACCGCAGCCCCTGGTTTGCCCGCATGGTTAGGATTGCTTTCATAGGTGGTCAGTAATCAGTAATCAGTAATCAGTAATCATTCGAAATTCGACATTCCTTGTTCAATATTCATCATTCAAATATTCTTTCCGGAAAAGTTTAAAAGGTGCTCCGGTTGAGAAGTCTAATTTCGAATGTCGAACAAGGAACGCCGAATTTCGAAGGATTACTGATTACTGATTACTGATAACTGACCATTACTTTACCCACCTCCCCAAGCCGTCGCGGTAGAGGTCGCCGACGGGGATTTCGGCGTCGCCGATGCGGATGCGGTTGCGTTCGATGCTGTCCATCTTGTTGACGGCCACGATGAAGGAGCGGTGCACGCGCAAAAAGTGCGTGGGCGGCAGTTTCTCCACCATCTTGTTGAGCGACAGCAGCGTGATGATTTTCTTCTGCCGGGTGTGAATGAGCACGTAGTCCTTCAGGCCCTCCACGTACAAGATGTCATCCAGGTCCACGCGCAGGGTTTTGTACTCGGTCTTCACGAAAATAAAGTTAGGCTCCGACGCAGGAGGCGGCGCAACGGCGGCCGGCGCGGCGGGCGGATGCAGGCGTTCCTGCGCTTTGTTGACGGCCCGCAGGAACCGGTCGAAGGGAATGGGTTTGAGCAGGTAATCAACGGCGTCGAGTTCGAAGCCTTCCAGCGCGTAGTCGGGGTAAGCCGTGGTGAATACGACGAGCGGCGGGTGTTTGAGGGTGCGCAGCAACTGTGTTCCCGTCAGGTCGGGCATGTCCACGTCGAGGAACACCAGGTCCACGGCCCCCGGCGACAGCACGCAGATGGCCTCCAGGGCCCCGCCGCACAAGCCCACCAGCCGGAGGGAAGGCACCTTCCGGATGTAGCTTTCGAGCACTTCCAGCGCCAGGGGTTCGTCGTCAACGGCAATGCAGCGGAGCATGGGAGTTAGGGAGTTTGAGAGTTAAGGAGTTGGGGAAGGGGGTGGGTTATGGTGACGCGTCTGGATGGAAATTGATAGGGCGTTTGGTGAAGATAACGAAGCGCAGGCACACCCATTGCTGCCTTTTGGAATTGTAAAATTCCCAATGCCGCCCCCAACTCCCAAATTCCCAAACTCCTCAACTCCTCACAACTCCAGCACCAGGCTCACGTGAAACATGCCCTCTTTTTCCTCCAGGGCCAGGGCGTGTTTGCCGGCGTAGAGGAGCTGGAGGCGGCGGCGGAGGTTTTGGAGGCCGATGCCGCCGGCGCCGCCCACGGGCACTTTGCGGAGGCTGTTGCGGGTGCGGAGCACCAGTTGCCGGTCGCGTACTTCCAGGCAGATGGCAATGTGGGTGAGGCCGTGCTTGAACACGTTTTCCACCAGCGGCAGCAGCAGCATCGGCTCAATGAGTTTGTCGCCCACCTCGCCCTGCACCTCGTAGGCAATGGGCACGTGGGCCGGCATCCGGAGGCGCTGGAGGTGGATGTAGTACCCGATGGCTTCCAGTTCCTTCACCAGGTACACCCGGCCGCGGCCCGATTCGTAGAGCATGTAACGCATCAGCTGTGACAGTTTCATGATGCCCTCCGGCGTATCCGGCGACCCCTTGATGGAGAGGGCGTAGAGGCTGTTGAGCGTATTGAACAGAAAGTGCGGGTTGATCTGCGTTTTGAGAAAGGCCAGTTCGGAGGTGAGCCGCTGGTTTTCGAGGTCCTTGCGCTGCTGTTCGTTGCCGAACCAGTCGAGGGTGAAGCGGGCCACCACGGCCAGCCCGACGGGCAACGCCAGGGAAAGCAGCCGCAGGATCACCTGCTGGTTGTAGGGCAGCGGCGGCGCGGGCGGCAACCCGCCGAAGGTGCGGACCAGCCAGCCGTCGAGGGCAATGCAAGCCACGGGCAGGCTGGCCAGCACCAGGCCGTTGAAGCCAAAGAACCGCAGGGCCCGTTCCCGCGCCAGCAGTTGGGGAATGAAATACAGGTAGTTGGCGTAGAACAGCAGCCCGTTCACCACCAGGTACACGCCCTGGTGGGCCAGGTAAAAGCTGCGGGGCTGCCGCAGGCCCAGCGCGTAGAAGTTAAACAACAGGTACACCCCCCAGCCAACGGCGTGCAACAGGAAGGGCAGGTTCAGGTTCATTGCCCGTAAAGTAGCTTTTTTCGCCACCCGCCGCAACCCGGCCGGACCGACGGCCCGATTGTTCCCCCCAACGCCCCGATTGTGCCGCCCAACCCGCCGGGAGAACCATTCGGGCCGTTAGGCGACACTTCGCGCCGGTTGGTATAATTTATTTGTACCGCCTTTTTCTTCTCCGTTCCTTTGGATAGCTGCACTGACAAGGAAAGGTATGGTTAAATGGCTGGATGGCTATATGGCTGTATGGCTGATTGTCGGGTAGTATAAACTATATAACCCTCAACCATACAACCATTTAACCATACAACCATTACCTCATCAGTCAGTACAAACACCCCTTCCCCCTTCCGCCATGACTTCCATCATTTCCACCCACGGGCTCAACTACGCGTTTGGCCGCCGGCAGGTGCTGCACGACCTCAGCCTGTCGGTGCCGGCGGCCAGCATTTTTGGTTTCCTGGGGCCCAACGGCGCCGGCAAAACCACGACCATCCGCGTGCTGCTCGGGCTCATCCGGGTGGAGGGCGGCAAGGTAGAACTGTTTGGCCGCGACATCCGGCGCCACCGCCTCGAAGTACTGGCCCGCACCGGCGCCCTCATCGAATCGCCGTCCCTCTACAAGCACCTCACTGGCCGCGAAAACCTGGAAATTACGCGGCGCCTGCTGAACCTGGACAAAAAACGGATCGGGGACGTGCTCGAAACGGTGCGGCTCACCCGCGACGCCCACCGGCAGGTGAAGGAGTATTCACTGGGCATGAACCAGCGGCTGAGCATTGCCCTGGCCCTGCTCCACAACCCCGAACTGCTCATCCTCGACGAGCCGACCAACGGCCTCGACCCGGCGGGCATCCGCGAAATCCGCGAACTCATCATCAGCCTCAACCGCGACCTGGGCAAGACGATCTTCGTGTCGAGCCACCTGCTGAGCGAAATCGAAAAGACCGTGACGCACCTGGCGATCATCAACGGGGGAAGCCTGCTGTTCCAGGGCACCATCGGCGCGTTGCGGCAGTTGCAGACGCCCATTCTCTCGGTGCAGACCGACGACAACGAGTCGGCCTTTCACCTGCTCATCCGCCACGACTACGACGTGGACGTGTACACGGCCGGCAAGGTGAACGTCCGCATCCGCGACGTGCGGCAGATCGCCGAGGTGAACCAACTGCTGGTGGGGCACGGCATTGGGGTATACGGCCTGCAAACCAACCAGGAAAACCTGGAAGAACTGTTCCTGACCCTTACCCACACCGAAGCGCAGCCATGAGAAACGCCGTGCAGTACCTGGGCCGCAGCCTCTCGGTGGAGGTGCTCAAATGCCGCCGTACGCTGGTGTTCTGGCTGGCGGCGGGGGCGCCCTTTTTCATGGTGTTCCTGGCCTTCAACATCACGTTCTTCCACGGTGAAAAGTTCATCCGGCAGGGCGACAATCCCTGGGGCTACTTCCTGTACAGCATCCGGGACCTGTGGGGAACCTTCTTTTTCCCGATGTACATTGCCCTGCAATCGGTACTGCTGCTGAGCATCGAGCACCAGGCCAACACCTGGAAGCACGTGTACTCGCTGGCCGTGCCGCGCTGGACGGTATACTTCGGCAAACTCTTGCTGGCCGTGGGCCTGGTGTGCTTCTGCATCTTCATGCTCTACGTGTTTACGGAAGGGGCCGGCCTGCTGCTGGCTTTGCTGAAGCCCGAACTGGGCTTCGGCAAGTACAGCATCAGCGTCCTCCTCCTGCGGGGGTATTCGAAGATGGTGCTGGCTGGGTTGGGCATCGTGGCCCTCCAGCACGTGATCAGTTTCCGCTACCATAATTTCCTCGTTCCGGCGGCTTTCGGCTTTGCCATGACAGTGGCGGGCGTCGCCCTGGGAGGTCGGCAAGTCATTGAGTACCTGCCGTATTCGTTTCCGGCGCTGGCCCTCAAAGGCGATAACATGACGTACTTCCCCCTCTTCAACCACTGGGTCTACCTGAGCCTGGCCGTCTTCGCCGGGGTCAGTTCCCTGGGCTATTGGGCAATGAGCCGGAGGGATGTGAAGTAGGGATGCTCACCTTCCCGGCTCCATGCAAAGAAAAATCACCATCCCTTCACCTACCGCCTGCATTCCCATGACCACTACCTGGCAGTACTACACCCGGAACCTTTCCGTGGAAACCCTCAAGTGCAAACGCACCTTCGTGGGGTGGCTGGCCGCCGGCGCCCCGCTGTTCATCACGTTCATCTCCTTCAACGTATTCTACTTCAAGGGGCACGAAATCGTGAAGCCCGGTGAAAACCCCTGGCCGCACCTGATGAGCAACGTCCTGCAAATCTGGTCGCTGTTGTTTTTTTCACTGACGATTACCCTCCAGTCGGCCCTCTACCCCGCCATCGAACACCAGTCCAACACCTGGAAGCACGTTTACAGCCTGGCTGTGCCCCGGTGGAGCGTGTACGCGGGCAAGCTGACCCTGTTTACCGTCCTGGTGGCCGCGAGCATGGTGCTGTTGTTTGCTTTTACCGAGGGCGTGGGCGCCTTGCTGGGCGCGTTGCGGCCCGAACTGGGTTTTACCCGTTACGCCGCCCATGCCGAACTGGCCCGG
This sequence comes from uncultured Sphingobacteriales bacterium, assembly GCA_963844325.1. GTDB lineage: Bacteria > Bacteroidota > Bacteroidia > Cytophagales > 172606-1 > CADCTQ01. The sequence goes on along the minus strand of CAWJNV010000002.1, from coordinate 6,828,676 downwards.
GAATGCAGCCGGCTGTTCCTGGCAGCCCTGGGCATGACGGCCATCCAGTTCTACGTGGGTTTCCGTTTCCGCAACTTCGTGCTGCCCGCCGGCTTCGGCCTGCTGATGACCGTTGCCGCCGTCATGCTCATGCGATGGGAACACATCTACAAGTTTCCGTACGCGTGGCCCATGCTGACCTGGCTCCGCCGCCACGTCAACCCCGCCTTCTTCACCACGGAAATTGCCCTGAGCCTGCTGGTCTTCGCCGCCGTTGCCCTGCTCGGCTACTTCGAAACCGCCCGCCGCGACGTGGGGTAGGAGGGTTGGGCCATCCTGTTAATCCTTTAGTCCGGCGAATCCTGATCTATACAGTTTTATACAACAGCTTCAGTCCCCGTTTCATCCAGGGTTTGAGGTCGGCCAGGTACTTGTCCAGCGCCAGCAGTTTGTTTACCCGCGAGGCCGTAGGGTACGGGTACGTTTTGTTGAACAGGTGCTTCAGCGTGAGCCCCGCCGAGTTGGCCAGAATCAGTTCCTGCACCATTTCACCCGCGTTGGGGGCGATCATCGTGCCGCCCAGGATGGTGTTGCCCTGCGCGTACACCAGCAGCGTCCCGTACCGGTAGTCTTCGATCACCGCCCGGTCGTCGTCGTCAAAATGCTTCACCAGCTTCTTGTACCGCACCTTGCGTTCCCGCAACTGCGGCTCAGTGAGGCCAAACGTCGCCACCTCCGGGTCCGTGAAGGTCACCCACGAGAAGTGGTCGTAGTTGATCTTGCGTTTGAGGGGCGAAAAGAAGTTATTGGCCATGACCGAAGCCTGCAATTCGGCCGCGTGCGAAAAGTACAGCGTGCCCGAGGCGTCGCCGATCACGTACACCCGCTTGTTGGTGGTGCGCAGGTAGTCGTCCACCACGATCTTGCCGTCCCGGATTTCAATGCCCGCCTTTTCGGGGTAGAGGCCTTCCAGGTGCACCCGGCGGCCAATGGCGACCAGCACCGCGTCGAAGGACACCTCCCGCCGCTTTTTGTCGGGGCCTTCCACCACGGCCACGTCGGTGGTGGGGAAAAAGAGCACCTTGGACTGCGGGTAGAACGTAATGCCCTCCGCCCGCATCCGGTCGAGCAGGATTTGCGAGGCTTCCGGGGCGTCCTTGTCGAGAATCCGTTCGTTGCGGTATACCACCGTCACCGCCGAGCCCAGGCGGTGCAGGGCCTGACCCATTTCGAGGCCGATGGGGCCGCCGCCCACCACCAATAACTGGCGGGGCAGCCGGGGAAGCTTGAAAAAGTTCTGGTTGTCGAAGTACGGAATGTCTTCGGCGCCGGGCACGTCGAGGCGCACGGGCAGGGAGCCGGTGGCAATCACGATTTTGGGGGCCGTGTAGCGTTGCCCGTTGGCCGTGACCGTTTCCGCGTCGGCGAAGCTGGCCGTACCCACCACCACGTCGATGCCCATCTGCCGGTAGTAGTCCGCGTTTTCGTGGCCCCGGATGATGTCCTGCCGCTCCCGGATGTAGGTCTTCACCTTGTCGAAGTTCACCGGGCCCGGCGTGAGCCCGAAAGCCCGGGCCTTGTGGGCCCCGTGCACCAGCCGCGCCACGTGAATGAGGGCCTTGCTGGGCACGCAGCCCGAGTTGAGGCATTCCCCGCCCACGTTCTGCTCATCCTTTTCGATGAACAGCACCTTGAAGCCCAGCGTGTGCATCGTGAGCCCGATGCTGAGGCCGCCCGAGCCCGTACCAATTACAATGATGTCGTACTTCTGCATAGGGAAGCCGGGATCGGGATTTACAGGATTAAAAGATTACCAGGATTAGGATCGGGATTCGCAGGATTGAAGGATTACCAGGATGGATCAGGATGCACAGGATGAGTCGTGATGCGCTGGATTCAGCGGAATGTACAAGATTAAAAGATTACCAGGATTATCGGCATCGTAATCCTGGTAATTCCTTACTCCTGCGAATCCCAATCCTAATCCTGGTACTCTTTTAATTCTGTAAATCCTGATAATGCTTCTCGAACAACGCCTGGTACTGCGGCGCGTCGGGGTGCGATTCTTCCTTGAGGGAAGCAGCCAGTTGGTTGAGGATCAGCAGGTTTTCCTGCACGACAGTGGGGTCCTGCGGGCCGTCGCCCAGGTAGTATTCGAGGTTGCGGTCGGCGCGGCCGGCCATCGTGCGGGCCAGTTGCAGGGCCTTCTCCCGTTCGCCCACCTGCAACAGCGGCGCCACGAACAGCGAACAGATCCGGTCGTAGGGAATGGCCGCGTCGGGAATCGTCGCCAGGCTCTTGAGCAGCACCTGGCGGGCCTTTTCCGGCTGTTTCTCGGCAATCAGTTGTTCGGCCGTTTGCAGGAAAGCCACCCGGCTGTTCTGGAGCCAGTTGCGGGACGTTTCGTCGTGGTACACGTCCGGGTCGTTCACCCCGCGCAGGGTAGTGTGGCGCATCATGTTCTCGTAGGAGCGGGCGGCGTTGACGTAGCCTTGTTTGGCCCCGGGCACCCGCACCGGCATCAGGCGGTACACCATGCCCTCTACCTGCGTGTACTCGGCCAGGTTGTACTGCGCCGCCGTGAACAGCGACGTGAAGTAGATCGGCCGTTCCCAGTTGTTGTGCGTGAGCAGGTCCAGGAAGATCAGGTCGTCCTTGAGCAGGCTTTTCTTGGGCAGCTCGATGGTCATGCGGTCGTCGAGCAGCGGCTGCAACTGCGGGTCGATGAAGCCCTTTTTGAGCACGGCCTCCTTGTCGATGGGCAGCACCAGCTTGTTGGACGGCAGGATGTTGATCGTCTCGCCGTTTTGCAGCGGTACTTTGAGGGCCGGGCTGTTTTCGCGGATCAGCTTGAGGTAGTTGGGCAGGCTGATGCCCGCGGCCGCGTACTGCTCATTCTCGTGGAACAGAATCTGGTTGTTCACCGCCGACACGTAGTTCTCGTAGTTCATCGTGATGGGCAGCGCCTTGCCGTCGTAGTTGGGTTTTTTGAGCTGCGAAATGTACCAGTCGGTGCCCATGAACTGCGAGATGCAGATGCGCACGTCGGGCCGCACGCCTTCCACCTCCTGGGCGTACACCAGCGGGTACGTGTCGTTGTCGCCGCTGGTGAGCAGGATGGCGTTGGGGGCGCAGGCGTTGAGGATGCTCTTGGCCGAATCCACGGCGATGTAGCGGCCCGACCGGTCGTGGTCGTCCCAGTTCTGGCTCACCATCAGCAGCGGCACGCCCAGGCACGCGGCCCCGGCCAGCACCGGGCGCAGCACCTCCCGCTTGAGCAGGAATTTGAGGGCGTCGGCCACGGCCATTACGCCCAGCCCGATCCAGATGGAGAAGGCGTAGAAGGAGCCCACGTAGATGTAGTCGCGTTCGCGGGGCTCGGTCGGCGGCGGGTTGAGGTAGAGGATGAGGGCAATGCCCGTCATGAAAAAGAGCAGCCCGGTGAACCAGAACGACGGGCGGCCCCGGCGGTACTGGTACACGGCCCCGGCCAGGCCCAGCAGCAGCGGCAGGAAGTACAGGCGGTTGTGGCCCCGGTTGCCGGCCAGGTCGGGCGGCAGGTTACGGGCCGGCGTCAGGGTGGCAGCAAAGCCGGCGTCCTGCTTGTCGCTGTCGCGGCCGGCGAAGTTCCACAGCAGGTAGCGGCCGTACCAGAAGCCGAGCTGCCGCGAGAACAGGAAGCCCAGGTTATCGGACATATTAGGCTTCTGGCCTTCCCGGAGGCCGAGCAACTGCCGGTAAGCGTCGGGGTGGTTGCGGTCCTGGCTGTAGACGCGGGGCAGCAGCGTCATGCCCTTGGGGTCGTATTTGTAGGAGAAATCGTGGCTGTACACCTCGTACTTGTCTTTGCCCGGCACGTACCGCGGGGCGCCTTCTTCCGAGTCGATCACCTCGGTGGTGAAGTACGGCCCGTACACCAGCGGCCGGCCGGCCCCGTACTGTTCCATATTCATGTAGTACTGGAAGCCGACCACGTCCCGGGGGTCGTTGAGGTTGAAGGTGGGCGACTGGTTGGCGCGGATGATGATGGTGAAGTACGAAGCGAAGCCCACCAGCACGAACGACAAGCCCAGCAGGGCGGTGTTGAGCCCGACTTTCTGCCGCCGCGCCGAGGCGTAAAGGGCGTAGGCCAGTCCGCCGACGAGCAGCCCCAGCACCACCCACACGCCCGAGCCGAAGGGCAGGCCGAGGGAATTGACGAAAAACACGTCGAGCTTGCCCGCCAGGGAAGGCAGGGTAATGCGCAGGCCGGTCATCAGGCCGAACGTAACGGCAAGGCCAATCCCCACGGCCAGTACGCCGCCGCGGAAAGTGGGCTTATATTTTTTGAAGTAGTACACCAGCGCCAGGGCGGGCAGCGTCACCAGGTTGAGCAGGTGGGCCCCCAGCGACAGGCCGATCACGTAGGCGATGAACACCAGCCACCGGTTGGCCGCGGCCGGGTCGGCGATGCGTTCCCAGCGGAGGGCGGCCCACACCACGAACGACGTGAACAGCGACGACAGGGCGTACACTTCGCCTTCCACGGCCGAAAACCAGAACGAATCGGAGAAGGCGTACGACAAAGAACCCACCACGCCGGCGGCCAGCACGCCGAAGGTCTGGGCCGGCTGGTCACCCGTTTCGGCGGCCGGGGCCAGCTTGCGGGCCAGCAGCGTGATCGTCCAGAACAGGAACAGAATGGCAAAGGCGCTGAACAGGGCCGAGGAGATGTTGATCCAGTAGGCTACCTGTGTCACGTCGCCGCCCGCCAGCAGGGAAAACAGGCGGCCGACCAGCAGGAAAAACGGCGCCCCGGGCGGGTGGCCGATGAGCAGCTTGTACGCGGCCGCGATAAACTCGCCGCAATCCCACCAGGAGGCAGTGGGTTCCACGGTGCGGACGTAGGTAAAGGCCGCCACCCCGAACACGGCCCAGCCGGTCAGGTTGTTGAGCTTCCGGAAATTCATGCGTTGCAAAAGGTTAGTGGTTTAGCCGAAAAGGTAAGCATTTCGCGCAAAACCCCGAAAAGTTTCCCAAACCTTTCGGGGCTTCCCCCGCGGTGCCGTCCGGACGGGAACGCAAACTCGTCCGGAAATGAACGATCCTGCTGGCGTGGCGGGGATGAATTTGCCGCAAACGGGCTTTTGGGCCGGCCGCAGGGGTTTGGCCGGAAATTTGGGGCGGTTCCTGCGCCGGCGGTCCCCGCGGTTGCACCTGGCCGGTGTTACCGGGCGGTAGAGGCAACCATTGTCCCCGGCCGGGCATCTTTAGCGTGCAGCGTCATTCACCCCAAGTTCTCCTTTCGGTATGCTTCACAACTTCCTGACCATTGCCCTGCGCAACTTCCGGCGCCAGAAGGGTTTCGCCTTCATCAACATGCTGGGCCTGGCCTGCGGCCTGGCCAGCGTGACGCTCATCTACCTGTTCATCCTCGACGAAACGGGCTTTGACCGCTTCCACCCCGGCGCGGAACAGATGTACGTGCTGGGAACCCACGGCACGTACAACGGCGAGGAATACTACGAAATGGGCGCCCCGGGGGCCTGGGTAAAAGGGCTCAAGGACCGTTACCCCGACGTAACCGCCGGCGCCCAGACCCTGTGGATGGGGTACCCCGCCTCGTTCCGCGATCCGCAAACCGACAAGATCCTGCTCACCGAACAGGAACTGTGGGTGACCCCGGAGTTCGGCCAGTTTTTTTACTTCCCCCTCAGGTACGGCAACCCCCGCACCGTATTTTCGGCGCCCGACGGGCTGGTGCTCAGCCAGACGACGGCCCGCAAGTTTTTCGGGAACCGCAACCCGGTCGGCATGGTGCTGGAGCTAAAGCACCTGAGCGCCACCGACGACAAATACGTGCCCCTTACCGTTACCGGCGTGATGGCCGATTACCCCACTAATTCCCACATCCGTCCCGACTACCTCATCAGCATGAGCATGCTGGAGCCCCTCATGAAAAGAACCGGCCGCGACTGGTTCGGCAACTGGGGCGACGGGCCGGGCTGGTTCTCTTCCTACATCAAGGTCAGCGAGAACGCCGACATCGGGAAAATTACCCGGGGCTTCAACGGGGTCGTCCAGACCAACCTGCCCAAAAACCCGGAAGGGTCCCTGGCGCCGTACCTGGTGCCGCTGACCGACCTGCACTTCCACGAAAAAATCCGTTCGATGCGGATTTACAGCGGCGACCTCAAGTACCTGTACATCTTCGGCACCACGGCCGTGCTGGTGATCGTGATCGCCAGCATCAACTACATGAACCTGGCTACGGCACGGGCCATGCGGCGGGCCAAGGAGATCGGGCTGCGCAAAGTGCTGGGCAGCAGCCGCCGGCAACTGGTGGGGCAGTTCCTGGGCGAATCGCTGCTGACCACGCTGGCGGCCCTGCTCGTGGCCCTGGTGCTGGTGGTTGTGCTGCTGCCGGCGTTCAATGGGGTATCGGGCAAATCGTTCACCGCCGCCGACCTGCTCGACGGCACCCTGATCGGGGCCCTGCTGGGCACCACGCTGCTGGTGGCCCTGCTGTCGGGCAGTTACCCGGCCCTGTACCTGTCGGGCCTCCAGCCGGTAACGGTCCTGAAAAGCAACCGTTTCACCGGCCGTTCTTCCGAAACGCTGCGCAAAGGGCTGGTGGTGATGCAGTACGCCATTACCCTCGTGCTCATCGTGGCTACGGGCATCATTACCAAGCAGATGGACTTCATCCGCAATTCCACGCTGAGCAAGCAGGGCGACCAGACCCTGTCCATCCGGTGGTTCGGCAACCTGCCCCTCGACAAGTACCGGCTGTTCCGGCAACGGGTGCAGGAAGACCCCGAATTGCAGGTCGTTACGCTGGCCAACCACCTGCCCAAGCAGGACTACTACGGCCGGCCGCAAGTCGAAACCACGTTTCCCAACCTGAGCAACGAAAAACGGCAGTGGGACATTTTGCAGGGTGACTTTGGGTTCCCGGCTACGTTCGGGCTGGAAGTGGTGGCGGGCCGCAGCTTCGACCCCCGCGTGCCCACCGACTCGGTGGCCTTCCTGCTCAACGAGACGGCCGTAAAGGCGCTGGGATCGTCGCTGGAGAAGGTAGTGGGCATGCCCATCCTGGCTGGTGCGCCGGGCGACAGCCTGCCGGTGGCCGGCAAAGTGATCGGGGTGGTGCGCGACTTTTCCTACCGCACCATGCACCAGGCCATCGGTCCAGTCGTGATCCAGGGGAAGCCCCACCGCTACGACCAGATCGTGTACGTGAAGCTGCCGGCGGGCAAGTTCCAGGAAAAGCTTGCCGGCCTGGAGCAGAAGTGGAAGTCAGTGCTGCCCGGCTACGGCTTCGACCACTGGTTCGTGAGCCAGGAGTTTGACCGCATGTACGAAGGCGAAAGCCGCATGAACGACCTGTTCCGGACTTTCTCGCTGCTGGCCATCGTGATTGCCTGCCTGGGGCTGTTCGGGCTGTCGTCGTATCTGGCGCAGCGCCGCACCCGCGAGATCGGCATCCGCAAGGTCATGGGCGCCTCCGTGCCCCAGATGGTCCGGCTGCTGTTTGGCACCTTCGTGCGGCTGATGGCCGTGGCCTGCGTGGTCGCCGTGCCCTTCGGCTGGTACGTCATGCACACCTGGCTCCAGGACTTTACCTACCGCGTGGACATCGACGGGTTCGTATTTGTGCTGGGTGTGGGCCTGGTGCTGGTGCTTACCGTGCTGACGGTGAGCTACGAAACGGTGCGGGCCGCCACCGCCAACCCCGTGGAGACGTTGCGGGCGGAATGAGGATCAGGATGTACAGGATTAGCGGATGACCAGGATGGACCGGGATTTACAGGATGAGGGGATGGAGCAGGGTTAGCAGAGGTTCACGCAAAGGCGGGTTTCACGCAAAGGCGCAGAGGAGCGCAAAGGCCGCAAAGGAAAGGTAGAACCGCAAGGAACGTAATAAAGGTGCATGGCAATAAACGTGCAAGGAGCGCAAAGGTGCACGGCGGAAGGCGTGTCGGGAGGCAGTTGTTGCATCGCGGGAAGGGGTCGCGTCGCGGCTCCCCTCCTCGGAGGGGGCTGGGGGTGGGTTTACCTGTATGCTTTGAATATTTCGGGATCACTGCACTAAGAAATTGGCGCATTACTACAAGAGGACACTGGCATCAGGGAGTATCCCGGGAAAGTCTGGTACCAGCGTCAGGGAGATTCCCGTCATGCGGTGATCCCTGTATAACTTGTCTCATGTAGGTAAACCCACCCCCTAACCCCTCCGAGGAGGGGAGCCGCGACGCGACCCCTTCCCGCGATGCGACAACTGCCTCCCGACACGCCTGCCTTCCGAGACACGCCTTCCGCGATGCGCCTTTGCGCCTTTATTGCAATCCTTGCGGTCTTTGCGCTCCTCCTTTGTGCCTTTGCGTGAACCCCGCCTTTGCGTGAAATGCGGTGCCGAACCCGGTGGGGCGTTTCCCGTATGCGGGGAAGTGTAACCCGTTGTCACTTTTGCCGCGTACTGCCATGCGTACCCTCCTGACCCTCCTGCTGCTCTCCCTGGCGCTGCCCGTGTGCGGCCAGGCCAAACCCGAAAACAACGCCAACCGCGCAGCCAAGGGCTCCACCGCCGACGCCCTCATGGACGAGTGGGTCAGTTCCTGGAACCGCGACGAAGCCGCCTACATCGAGAACAGTTTCGCCCCCGACGCGGTGGTGCTGCGCGGGGACGGCGCCCCGCTGAGGGGCAAGGCCGCGGCCGGCAAAGATTTCGTGCGCGTAGAACTGCCCGGGGTGTCGAACCTGGTGGTAAAAGCCGTGGACAGCGGCATGAGCAGCGACCTGGCTTACCAGACCGGCACCTACTCCCAACGCATCGACAAGCCGGCCGGCGGCGGCCAGCCGTACACGCAGACGGGTCGCTACACCTTCGTGTGGCGCAAACTGCCGGGCAGCGTGTTCAAACTCAAGTCGGTACTGATGGCTCCGGACCCGGCGCCGGGAGGGTGAGGCGTTTAAAGCTTTTGTTTAGTGGGTTCATGCCCACCGTCCCGTGCCCTTTGCACCGGTTCAAAGTACGATGTGGGCCTTCAGGTACAAATTGACAAAGTTGGGCTTGGTGTTGGTCAGCACAGTTATATGTTTGAGGTCAACACCAGTGATTTTGGCGCTTGCCGTGTAGCGGACCCGGATTTCGCCTTTTTCGCCCGGCCCCACCGGGTGGCGCGTCCAGTCTACGGCCGTGCAGCCACAAGAAGGTTTTACTTCCTGAATCAGGAGGGGTTGTTGACCTACGTTGGTAAAAGCAAACGCATGCACTACTTCAGCCCGCTGTTTCACCTGCCCGAGGTCTATTTCCTTGCCTTGCCAATCCGCTTGCGCATCCAGAGTTCTTACCTTGCAACTGTCGGCCAAGCCCAGTGCTAAAAGCATAAAAAGCAATTTAAGGGTAGATTTGAACATATCTTTATGGGTTGATAAAATACGAATGAGGAACAATGGTTGAAAAAGTGCGTCCGGCCGTAGGGCGAGACTCAACAAGTGCCGTCATGGGCTGCAACTAGTGGCCTGTCGGGGTTGAAGCGAGGGTTTAAACTCCCGATAATCCTTGCAAATCGTTACGCCTTATCCCCCGTTTTAACCCCGACAAGCCAATAGTGTTAAGTACAATCAAGAAGGATTCGACGGTTGAGAAACGCAGATACCACTTAAAATTTCAGAAACTTTTGCTGTTCATCTCCGGCAACCCATCGAAAATTCTCTTACTATACTCAGAATAGTCTCAGATCAGCAGCAAAAGAATTGGGATAAATCCCCCAAGCCGAAAGCCGCTGGTTGCCAAGCAGAATCCGGCGAATGCTGGTGGTAGGTGTTTGGGACGAAAAAGGACCACCAGCAAAGCCGGCCGGCTTGGGATACTCTAACATAGTGCGATAATAGGCTCTTGTTGAGGTGATTGTCAGGTGGGTAGTTTGCGCCGTACAAGAGGCTTGAAAGCCTACGTCACAATCAGCTTTTCCGGTGAAGGCATCGTAGACGGATGTAAATACTCCCTGATCAAACGGATGTCCGCTACTCGTGCCACTATTAGAGTAATTTAAAGTTTTGTTGCAGTACCACGTTATTCCACAACCAGGATTGGCAGTAGTCCTTCCGGTAGGCTCATCGCTTTTTTCGGATGTATCCCATGCCAGTCCTGCTTGGCGGGCAACTTGGTTAAACTGTTGCTCGGACAATTGAAGATAAGGCTTACCAAACGTCCGGATGGACCGATCATTCAATTGTCTTTTCTGTTCCGTTTTCAACTCAAGTGTTTTGATGGCTGGTTCTTGTTCAGCAGCCGGTGCATTCTTTTTGATGTAGGCGATGGACCAGTTCTTCACCAGTTCATTGAAGTAATCCAACTCGGGTCCATTGAGCTTGGAAAAACCTTGCAAGAATGATTGGTACTCTTCCAAGGTATAGCCTTCTTTTAGGCCCAGACTCTGCAGTGCTTCCACACGTGCTTTATCAGTCTCCGTCAAAAGTGATTTATCTGCCTGCACGTCTTCTTTGGTACAGCCACCGGCCAGCATCAGGGAAGCGACCAAAGCTGCTTGGTAAAGGAAAGATAATTTCATAAGGAATAAGGTTTAAGGTTACATGAGGGTAATAGGTTTACACCACTTGCGTTCCACAAAGCCGAACGTAGGCGGAGTCGGCCACCTTTCTGAAAGAAAGCGGACTATGGGGGATTAGGGAAAGCACGGGCAAGCCGCTGCCACTCCACGTTACGACATAGGCACGATGGTTTAGGAAGGAAAAAACGGAAAGATATTGGCTGAAAAAAGGCTTATTGGCAATGCTGTCTGATGGAGCGTTAAAGCAACGCCTTGCCGCGAAACCTCAGTCCGGGAAGCAGAGGGAGCGTAACCGGATGTAGGCAAAGCTATTATACCTTTTATGTAAATACAAGTGAATTTTTAGCTAAGATTCTGAAATGCAAATAGTTGCATCTGCGTTCGTACGGCTTACGACCAATGATAAAGCCAAGGATACCAGCCGTTTTGCGTTTCGTAAGCCAGTGACTTGTACCATCCGGGTTAATAAAGATTCTTCTAAATGTTTACTTTATTTTTTGTTCCGTGCCGGATTGAAAAAATGTTTTTCAGAAAAGCTTTTACGGCTCCGCAACTTTTCCTTTATTATACACGGATTCTCAAAGCCGCTTTCCCAAGTCTCACCCAGGCGGTTCATCAAAAGCCTGTTTACTGTAGTTGAAACATTTCCCCGCTATTTGGGGCGCATTTCCTATGTATCGTTACCTGCTGATCAGCTTTTTATGCGCCTGCCTGTTGCCGGCGCCGGCTTTCCCCCAGGAGAAATCCGTCGTCTTCCAGCGGCTGCTCACCGACCCGGCACTCTCGGCCACCACCGTGTCCTGGATTACGCAGGACCGCACCGGCTTCCTGTGGCTGGCTACCGAGAACGGGCTGTTCCGCTACGACGGATACACCTTCACGCATTACCAGTCCGACCCGTACAGTCCCCGCAGCCTTTCCAACGACATCCTGCTGACGGTGTGTACCGACCGGCAGGGCCAGGTGTGGAGTGGGTCCTTCAACGGCCTCAACCAGTACCACCCTGACCGCGACGATTTTACCCGCCATTACCCCGACCCTGCCGTGACGATGAGCCCCACGGGAAACTTCATTCACCGGATTGCCGAAGACCGGAAGGGCACGCTCTGGCTGGCTACCGTCGGTGGCTTGTACCGCCTGGACCCTGGTGCCGGAAAGCCGGCTCGTTTTGCGCCCGGCGAACCCGGTTTAAGCAATTCCTACGTGCGCTCACTGCTGGTCGACCGGCGGGGAAGCGTGTGGGCCGGTACCGAACGGGGGCTCAACCGCATCGACCTCCCTTCCGGGAAAGTGACCCAATACCTGCACGACCCGGACAACCTCTTCAGCCTGAGTAACAATGTAGTCCGGTCGCTGTACGAAGACCGCCAGGGCAATATCTGGGTCGGCACGGAAGGCGGGCTCAACCAACTAGACCCCGCCACGGGAGCCTGCCGCCGGTACCGGCCCGACCCGGCCCGCCCCGGCAGCCTAAGTTCGGACACGGTGCTGTCCGTATTGGAAGACGACGCGGGCTGCTTGTGGGTGGGCACCTGGAACGGGCTCAACCGCCGGGAGCCGGGGCAGCAGGCGTTCCGGGCGTACTACCACGACCCCGCTGATCCCGGAAGCATGGGCGGCAACACTATTACGGCCCTCTTTGCCGACCGGACCGGCACCTTGTGGGTAGGTACCAACCAGGGAGTAGTTCGCCTGACGGTGGATGCATCCGGCTTCAGGCGCTACTTCTACAGCCCGGCTTCTACCAAAAGCGTCGATTATTCGGTGACGGCTCTGCTGGAAGAAGACCCCGGCATTTACTGGCTCGGCACCTCCAAATACCTGGTCCGCTTCGACAAAGCCCGGAACGGGTACCGCCGGTATACCCTGCCGAACGAACCCCTTTGCCGGAATGTCAATGCCTTGGCAAAAGACAAGAGTGGCACCCTTTGGATCGGCACCTTTGAGGGCCTTTTCGCCCTCCGGGCCGGTACCGACCAGATCACCGCCTTCACCCACTTAATAAGCGACGACATCTGGGCCATGCACACCAGCCGGGACGGCACCTTGTGGATCGGTACGGTGAATGGACTCTACCAGTATGATCCCGGCCGGGGCCGGCTGGCGGGGTTCCGGCACGATCCCGGCGACCCGAACAGCTTGAGCAACAACGAGGTGGGTAATCTGCTGGAGGACCGGCGGGGTAACCTGTGGGTGGGGACCGCCCGCGGCGGGTTGAACCGGCTCGACCGCAACACGGGCCGGTTTTACCACTACCGGCACCGGCCCGGCGACCCGGCCAGCCTGAGCAGCGATACGGTGACCAGCCTGCTGGAAGACACCCGGGGCGACCTGTGGGTGGGCACCGGCAAAGCATTGAACCGGCTCGATGGCAAACGGGGCGTTTTCCGGCGTTACCTGGAACGACACGCCATAGCGGGCATTCTGGAAGATAACCACCGTAACCTCTGGCTCTGCTACCGGGACGGCATCAGCCGGCTTACCATCCGTACGGGAGCCTGTAAGGATTACGGGGCCGTCAACGGGCTGCAATCCCAGCAGTATAACAGTGATTGCCTGCGCAGTACGGGCGGCGAACTTCTTTTTGCCGGGGCGAACGGCCTTACGGTTTTTCATCCCGACAGTGTCCGGGATGCGCCCTGCACTTCCCTGCCCCCGGTGATTACGGGGTTCTACCTGTTCAACAAACGGGTGTCCCCGGGTGGCAAGATGCTGCCCAAGAACATTGCGGAGGTGCGGGAGATTGCCTTGTCCTACGAGCAGTTCATTTTTGCCTTCGAGTTCTCGGCCCTGCACTTCGGCCACGCCGACAAGAGCCAGTACGCCTACAAACTGGAAGGTTTCGAAAAGGAGTGGAACTACACGGGCAACCGCCGGTACGCCGCCTACAGCAACGTGCCGGCCGGCCGTACGTACACGTTTCGCGTAAAGGCCGCCGACGATGGGGGCGGCTGGCATACGCCCGAAACGGCCATCCGGGTCCGCATCACTCCCCCGTTCTGGCAAACCCCCTGGTTCCGGGCGGCCCTGGCCGCGTCGCTCCTGGGCGGCGTCGGGCTGGTCTACCGGGTCCGGGAAGGGCAGCACCGCCGCCAGCGGCGGGAACTGGAAGAACAGGTAGCCCTGCGCACGGTGCAGATTTCGCGGCAAAAAGAACACATCGAGCAGCAGGCCGCCGAGATTGACCGCATCAACCAACTGCTGCGCCTCGACAACCGGCAACTCTCCGAAAACGTGAAGGGCTTGTCGCAGGCCCGCGTCATGCAAAAACGGGTAACCTTCGAAGAATTTCAGCAGATCTACCCCGACGAGGAAGCGTGCCTCCAGTTTATCGCCGCGCTGAAGTGGAAGGACGGCTATGCGTGCGGCAAGTGCGGCAACGGCAGCTACGCCCCGGGGCCGGTGCCCTACTCGCGGCGGTGCTCCCGGTGCAGCACCATCGAACGGGCCACTACGGGCACCCTCTTTTGCCGCGTCCGGTTTCCCATCACCAAGGGCTTTTACATGCTGTTCCTGCTCAGCCAGGGCAAGCCGCTTACAGTGGATGAACTTTCCGAAATCCTGTCGCACCCCCGTCAGACCTGCTGGGCGTTTCGCAAAAAAGTACTCGAAGCGATGGAGGCGGCCGGCAGCAACGGGCGCAGCCAGGACGGCTGGAGCCACCTGATCCAGCAGGCGTAACCTAAAAACCGGTGATGGTACACTGATTCGTTATGATGATTATGATTTTTTAGGATAGGTGATGAGTGAGAATTGAAGGAGGGACCCCTTCATAGGGTCCGGCCCAACGCGATCATAACCAGTCATAATTATCCTAACGAATCAGTGCACCATTAATAAATCAGTGTACCATCGTTCTACTGCACCGTTTTGAGGAAAGCCAGGCTTTGGGGAATCTGCTGCTCGGCGCGGGACGACTCATCCTCAATGAACATGTACTCCACGCCGGCCTTTTTGGCCTCCTTCACGATACCGGCGATGCCCACGTCGCCCTGGCCCAGCACCACGTTGGTCTCCACGTCGGCCTTGCCGTTCTGGTTGCCCGGCGTACCCGGCTGGCGGTCCTTGAGGTGCATGAGCTTAAAGCGGCCGGGGTACTTCTTGAGCAGGGCCACCGGGTCCTGGCCCGGGTGCTTCACCCAGAACACGTCCATTTCGAAGTTTACGTACTGCGGGTCCAGGTTTTTAACCAGGTAGTCGAACAGGGTGCCGCCCGCGTGCGGCCGGAACTCGTAGCCGTGCGGGTGGTAAGCCAGGCTCAGGCCGCTGGCCTTGAGTTCTTTGCCCGCTTTGTTGAATACCGCTACGGCTTTTTTCACGTCTTCCAGCGTAAACTCGTCGCCGTTGTGCGGAATCCAGAAGCAGACCACGTACTTGGCGCCCAGGGCCTTGGCGTTTTGGATAATGGGCTTTACGTCCTTCTGCAACTGGTCGAACTCGCCGCTGGTGCCGATGGCCTTCAGGCCGTTGGCGTCGAGCAGTTTTTTGAATTCCCCGTCCGACAGCCCGTAGGTGCCGGCTACTTCCACGTACCTGATGCCCATGGCTTTCACCTTGGCCATCGTGCCGGGCACGTCTTTGGGAAACTGGTCGCGGAGGCTGTAGAGTTCGAGCCCTACGGGGGGCATGTTTTGCGCCAGGCCGGCAAAGGGTACCCCGCAGAGCAGCAGGACGGCCAGGCGAATGGTTCGGAGCATTTTTGTGAACATAAGGTTAGGATTAGGGAAGAAAAATAGGCTTTGCCGCAAAAGGTAAGCATTAATGGGAATGACGCCAAGGGGAATAGTCAGTAGTCATTGGTCATTTGGTATGCGTAGGTTGCCTGCTACGTTCATTGTACCCTACGCGTACGAATGGATCGCGTACCTACTGACCAATGACTATTGACCACTGACCTCTTTTTACTGTGCCCCTTCCTTGCCCGGCAGGTTGAGTTCGCGCACCCAGATGTTGCGGTAGCTTACCGCGTCGCCGTGGTCCTGCAAGCCAAGGGGCTCCTTGAGGTTGTGCTTCTGGTAGGCGGGCTTGCCGATAAAGGCAATGCTGCCCTGGATTTCGGTGTTGTACTGCACCAGCACCCCGTTCTGCACCACCGTCACGTAGGCCGGCGACTTTACGCTGCCGTCTTCGTTAAATCGGGGCGCGGTGAAGAAAATGTCGTAGGTCTGCCATTCGCCGGGCTTGCGGTTGGCGTTGACCAGCGGCATGTGCTGCTTGTACACGCTGGCGGCCTGCCCGTTGGAATACGTGCGGTTGTTGTAGGAGTCGAGCACCTGCACCTCGTACCGCTTTTGGAGGAAGATGCCGCTGTTGCCCCGCCGCTGCCCTTCGCCCCGCACCTCCTGCGGAGCCCGCCATTCCACGTGCAGTTGCACGTCGCCGAAAGCCTGCCGGGTGTAGATTACAACCGGTTTCTCCTGCTGCTTCTGCGAGGGTTGGATCGTGACCGCGCCGTCTTTCACGTTCCACTGGGTACCGGCCGGAATGTCAAATTTGGACATATCCTTGCCGTCGAACAGGATTACCGCGTCGGCCGGCGGGGCGTGGTTGGTGGCGCCCGGCGTGACTACCTTGGGTACGGGCTCCCACACCTCGGTGTCTTCGGGTTTGGCCTGTTGGGCCGATACGGCAAGCGGGAAGAAAGTAAAAGGGAGGAAAAGGGCGGCTTTGGTCAGGTTGTGCATGGGGATTAAAAAGTTAAGCCCCAAAAGATAGGGGCTTATCGTTCATTCTGCAACCGGGAGTATGCTGCTTCAAAACGCCGGCAGCACCGGCCTGGTACCCACAATCTCCTCGATGCGGCTTACCACCTCGTCGGTCAGTTGCGGCACTACGTCCAGCGACCCGAGGGTTTCTTCCAATTGGTGCACCTTGGAGGCGCCCAGGATCACGGTGCTCACGTGCGGGTTGCGGAGGCACCAGGCAATGGCCAGTTTCGGCAGCGAGGTACCCAGCTCGTCGGCCACCGTCTTCAGCGCCTTTACCGCGTGGAGCCGTTCTTCGCGCAGGGTGGCGTCGCGGAGCCATTCGAGTCCGCCAATGTTGAAACGGGTGTCTTTGGGGTCGGCGTCGTTGTACTTGCCCGTGAGCAGGCCCGAGGCCAGCGGCGACCAGATGGTCGTGCCGATGCCGTACCGCTCAAAGAGGGGCAGGTACTCGTTTTCCATTTTGTTGCGCTCAAACAGGTTGTACTGCGGTTGTTCCATTGCGGGGCCGATCAGGTGGTGCTTTTCGGCCACCAGGCAGGCTTCCAGCACTTCGGCGGCGCTCCACTCGGAGGTGCCCCAGTAGAGCACCTTGCCCTGCATCACCAGGCTGTGCATGGCCCACACGGTTTCTTCAACCGGCGTTTGTTTGTCCGGGCGGTGGCAGAAGAGCAGGTCCAGGTAGTCTACCTGCAGGCGTTTGAGGGCCCCGTGGCAGCCTTCCAGGATGTGTTTCCGCGACAGCCCCTTCTGGGTGGGCCGCAGGTCGCCGCCCAGGCCGAAAAAGAGTTTGCTCGACACCACGTACGACGTACGGTCCCAGCCTTTCTGTTTGAGAATGTTGCCCAGCACGATTTCCGCCTGGCCCCGGGCGTAGATTTCGGCACTGTCGAAGAAGTTGACGCCGGCCCGGTACGCCGTGTCGGCCAGTTGCCCGGCCACCTCGTCGGAGATCTGCTTGCCGAATGTAAGCCACGTCCCCAGGGACAAGGCACTTACCTGCAAGCCTGATTTCCCTAATCTGCGGTATTGCATATCGTTGTTGGTTGTTGGTCAGTGGTACTTCATCATTACTTTTCCCGGCTTTCCGTGGTAAACTGTCCAACCGTCGATTGGCCCGGGGCGGAGGTGGTGTCGATTTCGTACTTCTGGACGGCCGTCTGGAACTCATCCCGCATCTGCTGCACGGCCTGGAGGTTTTCCTGTTTGTTGAACAGCCGGAGCTTGTACTGGCCCGCTGCGCGTTGCAGGGCCAGGTGCCTGACCATGCGGGGTTTGCCCAGTTCCTGGTCGGTCACTACTTTTTCGACCCGCCGCTTGTTGTTGCCGAACAGCACGTCGAGGATGGCCACGTCGAAGTGCAGATCGGCCTCTTTCCCCATGGTGTACGTGCCGGCCAGGAACAGGTGGCTCAGGTTGCTGTTCAGCTCGGTACCCGGCACGATGAAGCGTCCCCGGTCCAGAATGAATTTCATGTTCACGTCCTCGAAGTACAAGTGGCTGGTCTTCTTCTCCCGCAGGAAGTGCAGCGCCTTGCCAATGGCTTCTACTTCAATGAGTTCCATGTTGTGGATGGAGGCATTCGTGTACATCACCGTGCGGGGAATGCTGGGCAGGAAGGTCTGGTCGAGCGACGTCCGGACGAACACCGAACAATCTACCCCGCCGCGGACGTTGCGGCTGTTGAGCACGTCGAGGCCGAGCATGTCTACGGCCGCGAATACCTGCGTGAGGTCCATGCCCTGCAATTGCGTGTGCAGCCGCAGGGGGTATTCCTTGGCCTGGTCGGGCAGTTGCAGGCTGCCGCTGGCGGTGAACTGGCCGCCGAACGCCTGCATGGTGACGTGGTGCAGCCGCACGTTGTCGTCGTGCAGGGCGGCTTTGAGGTAAAACTGGTTACCCGTCAGGGCTTCGTAAAAAAGGTGGTTCGCCGTTACAGTGAAGTTGATCTGGTACTCGGGAACCACGGACCGCTTGCCGGTGGTTGTCCGGGCCGCCCGGGCCTCCGTCCGCCGGCCCGGTACGTTCTTCGGCCGCTTGGCGGCGGCAAGCAGGCCGATGAGCTTCTGCAGATTGAGGCGGTTGTACGCCAGGTTTAGGTCCAGCCGCGGGTCTTCCATCTGCCCGTTCCGGAAAATGCCTTCCCCCTTGCCCGAAATCCGGCCGCCCATCGTCGTCTGGCATTGCAGGTTAGCCAGCGAGAGCAGGTCGCCTTCCTTCGTCACGTGCACGGCCAGGTCCTTCAGGTCTTCCTGCCCGGGCAGGTTTACCGTGGCAATGAACAGCGACAGGCGGCTCTGGTCCGACAGCAGCAGGTCCTGGAGGGCGAGGGACCGGCCTGAGGGCTTCTTTTTGCGGGGAGCCGACCGGTCGCCGCCGAAAGGGGCGTCCTCCAGGTCGAGTTCGTTCAGGCGCGCCGTCAACTGCACCTTGGCCTTGTCCAGTTGGTAACGGTTGTTGGGGACCACAATGGAACCTTCGAGGGTGCCGTTGAACATTTCCAGCGACAGGTCTGTGAGCCGGACCTGGTCCTTGTCACTTTGCAGGCGCACCGAGATGTTGCTTACCGTATCTTTTCGCAGAATGACCTGGCCGCACTTGAGCACCGACTGCACCTGGAGAAATTCCGGTACCAGGAACGGCGGCAACGAGTCCGTCCGGGCGGAGTCGCGGGGCGTGAACCAGTCGGCGCGAATGGCGTCGGCCTGCACCTCCGACTGGACGGCAACCGTTGTGGCGAGGCCCAGGGCGTAGCGGAGCAGGTCCTGGGCGGTGGCTTCCAACCGGAAGGGGTAGCCGCCCAGCTTCCCGGAAACGCCTTCCAGCTGGAGCAGGTTGTTGCGGAAAAAGGCGTTGCCGTTCAGGTTGGTGCACGTGGCCGCCAGGGTTTGGGGCCGGAAAGCCACCCCTTGCAGCTTCATGTCACCCTCCCACGCCAGCGTTTTCTTCAGGTACTCCTGCTGCAATTGGTGAATGGGGCCTTTTACGCCCAGTTTTGCCTGTACGCTGCCGGCGTACGTGGAGTCGTGCGGCAAGCGCAGGATGGCCGCCCATTCCCGCAGGTTGAAGTTGCCCGCGAGGCTGCCTTCCAGCTCGGGGTACGCAAAATTAGTCAGGTGCAGCTTTCCCTTCACGAAGCCCTGCCGGGTGCGGGCTTGCAGTTCGTGGATGGTGAGCGTGCTGGTGAGCGGCGACTGGCCCTTGCCGTTGTCGAACACCCCCGCCACGCGGAGGTCATGCAGGTGCGCCTCCGCCCGGGGCCAGCTTACCTGGCTGTTGGCTACGCGGAAGGCCAGCCGCTGCCACGGCCGGACCGTAGGGGTGGTTTCGCCCTTCAAGTGGTAGTGAAAATGGGTCAGGCTGCGGATGTCGGTGCTGTCGAGGTACGTTTGCAGCCGGGCCGGCAGTACATCCTTCAGCAGATCACCCGTGGGGAGCCGGCCCCGCACCCGCAGGTTGAGCAGGGTGCCTTCCCGCCCGGGCAACGGCCCGTGGGTGCCCGTGACGGTGATCAGGGAGCGGGGCATCCGCAGGACCAGGCGGCTCACCGTGCCCACGCGGGTGGCAAGCCGGTAGGCGTAACGGGCGTCGGCCCGGAACGATCGGTTCCGGAAGAAAACCATCTTTTTGCTCCGAATGTGGTTTACCGTTCCGGCGAGCGGCCCCGATACCGAAAGCACGCCTTCTTTAACGGCCAGGGCAAGGTTGGCCTCGTCCACCCGGAAGTCGAAGCGGATGCGCTTGTAGCGGTTGTCGATGAGGATGCGGACATTGCGCACGGCAATGGAGGGGACCTGGAGGGTGTAGTCGGGCGCCTCCGGGGTCGGCTGCTTGGGCGTTTTGAAGCGGAGCGCCGTTTTGCGGCCGGCGCTGTCAACGAGCTGGTGCAACGTGCCGCCCTCCAGGATCAGGCCCTTGACGTTGGGCTTGCCGCTGATCAGACTGATCAGGTTGAATTTGACTTTTACCCTTCCGGCGCTTAGTACGGGAACGGGCCGCCGGCCGGTCGTGTCGGTAATGGAAATGTTCTTGAGGGTTAACGTTGCATACGGAAAGTGCTGCACCACCGACAGCGACACCCCGAAGTCGCTCAGGACCTGGGTGGAATGCGAGGTGAATGTACTCCGGATGGTTGACTTGATCTGGTCCTGGTACAGCAGGGCAACGGCCAGCGGACCCAGCAGGCAGATGGCCGCCACGATCAGCAATGCCCACAAGAATCCACGAATTGATTTTTTGGATAATTTCATAATGCGGCGCAGCTCCCGTTACCCCTGCGGAACAAAGGCGGAAGGTGTAGTACTCTTAACGGAAAAAGGGGCCCCAATGTATACGAATAATTTTGACTGTTCAGATTCGAACATGATTGTCCGTCCGTGGACAGGTACCGGCGCTGAAATGCCCGAAAGCCGCCCGTAAAGGGTGGTACAATTTTTGTTAATTGTAATTCTTATAGATTTGTTAACTATATTGAACAAAATTTAGTGCACTACCACTATGAACTGGCTTAACAATCCTTACATTGACTTGACCAACGTTGCCGATAAACTCTACGGTGGGCGTAGTCGCTTGCACACCCGCAAGTTACAGGACCGTCTTAAAGGCCGCTTTGCGTTTCAACCCTGGGAAGTAGACCGCCTCAATGAATTGAAGGAGCAGATCATCCAGCACCTGAGCAACAAGTAAGGGCGGTGTGCATAAAGCGAAAAGGAAGAAGTTCCGGTCAGCCCGGCGCTTCTTCCTTTTTTTATTCATACCAAAAAAATTAGATGGCTTAATCAATCATGCTTAACCAGTGCCGGTGGTACGTCCCCTTACTGCCGCACCGAATCGTCCACGGCGGTCATCTTGTTGAGTTCATACCACTGCTGGATCCGGTTGGGCAGGATGACCTCGAAAGTGGTGCCGGTGCCCAGCGCGGAAGTAACGTGAATCTTGCCGCCGATCTTGGCCAGGGCTTCGTTGAGAATGTAGAGCCCCATGCCCGAGCCGCTGTTTTCGGTGGTGGCGCGGAAAAACATGTTGTAAATCTGTCCCAGGTGCTCCTCCGGAATGCCGATGCCGTTGTCTTCCACCCGGATGGTCACCTGCTCGGCAGTGGTGTTCACGTCAATGAGCACGTACTTGCTGGGTTCTTCCTTCCGCTGGTACTTGATGGCGTTGGAGAGCAGGTTGTTGAGAATCGTGCGGATGCGGAACATGTCGCCGATGAACTGCTCGGGCTGCGCAATCCGCACCCGGAAGTCGATGTGCGGGGTAAACTGGTAGTACTGGTAGCTTTCCAGGATTTCGTTGATAACCTTGGTGAAGTCAATTTCCGAGAGTTGCTCCTTGAGCTGGGTGTTTTTGTAGTACTGGATGATGTTGTGGATGAAGACTTCGAGCTGCTTCACGCTTTTCTCGATCAGCGACAGGTACTCGGAGGCGTTGCCCGCTTCACCCTCCATTTTCGAGAGGTCCAGAATGCCCTGGATGGAACCGAGGGGTGCTTTCAGGTCGTGCGAGGCGCTGTACACGAACCGGTTCAGTTCGTCATTCTTCTTCTGGAGTTCAAGATTTTTCTCCAGCAGTTGCCGGTTGGCGCTGTAAATCTGGTAGGCGCTGCGCACGGTCATCCGCAGGTCTTCTTCCTCCCAGGGTTTGCGCAGGTAGCGGAAAATCTGTCCCTTGTTGATGGCGTCGATGAGGGCTTCTACGTCGGTGTAGGCGGTGAGCAGGATCCGGACGGGGTCGGGATACTTTTCGAGGATGGATTCAAAGAACTGCACGCCGGTAACGCCGGGCATCTTCTGGTCCGACACAATCACGTGGATGTCCTGCTGCTCCAGGTGCCGGAGGCCTTCCTGGGCTGACTTGGCCAGAAAAATCTCGAAGTCGTGACGGAAGCACGCCTTGAAAAGATTCAGGTTCTGCACTTCATCGTCGATGTATAACACCCTGATACGGTCCTGGCTCATAAAGATCGTTTAAGTTTTATTTTTCAGCCGCCACGCAGGTCTTGGGGATGGTAAGCGTGATCTGCGTACCTACCCCTACCGTTGAATCTACCGAAATACTGCCTTCGTGCATCTGTATGATACTGTAAACTATCGACATGCCCAAGCCAGTACCTTCTCCTACATCTTTGGTGGTGAAAAAAGGATCGAATATTTTATTTTTTACCTCCTCCGACATGCCAATTCCGTTGTCGGAGAAACTGATGACCAAGTCTTTTTCGGTGTGGCGGGTCTGTACGGTAATGCTGCCTTCGCCCGGGGGCATGGCCTTCGCCTGGATGGCCTGGATGCCGTTGGTGAGGATGTTCATAAACACCTGGTTGAGTTTCCCGGCGTAGCATTCCACCTCCGGAATGTCCCCGTACGCTTTGTTGATTTTAATCCGCCCGTTGATATTGCCTTGCAGCAATATGATCGTTGAATCGAGGCCCGTGTTGATGTTGGCCAGTTTGATTTCGGCTTCGTCGAGCCGCGAAAAGTTGCGCAACCCTTTCACAATCTCCGTGGTCCGCGAGGCGCCGTCCTCAATGCCCTGCAAAATGATGCCAATTTCTTCCTTGCAGTAGTCAATGTCGTACATTTTCTTGAGGGATTCCACATCGTTGAAGAAGGGGTGCACCTCGGGCCGCAGCGACGCATGTTCGTATTTAGTGAGCACTTCCAGGAAATAACCGATATTCCGGCGGAGGGGCTTCATGGCGGCGCTTACAAAGTTAATGGGATTATTGATTTCATGGGCAATACCGGCGGTAAGTTGGCCCACGGAGGCCATCTTTTCGGCGTTCACCAGTTGCGTCTGAGCGTCTTTCAGGCGTTTAAGGGCAATGTTCAGTTCGCGGTTCGACTCCTGTAGCTCGCGGGTCCGCTCCTTCACCTTGGTGTCCAGCATTGCGTTTTGCTCCTTGATGATGCGTTCGTTCTCCTTGAGGATGTCGAGGGCCTGCACCTGGGAAGCTTCTTTCTCCCGCTTCAGCGTGTTGATCCGGTCGGCCAGGGCGAAGGAAAGCAGTACCACCTCCGCCGCCGAACCAATCTGCATGATGTAGTACGTGAAGGTGTTGAAGGGCAAAAGGTTGAAGTTGCGCAGCACGAACACGCACACCCCGGTCAGGAAGAAAGACCAGGCCAGCAGGAAGATCTTCGCCGGCCGGTTTCCCTTCCGGGCAATGGCGTACCCGATCCACAGCGTGTAGAGCGAACCCAGCATGGCGTTGAGCTGGATCAACTCCTGGCCTAAGTTGTAAAATTCGAGGAGGCTCAGTACGGCGCAAACGGCGTACAGGACAATGAATACGTTCAACCCCTTGTCAAGGCGGGGCGTGTACTTGGCCGTCTGCAGGAAATGCCGCACGAAGAAGGCAACGCCCCAGCCGCTGCAAATGGGAATGAGGTAGGTACTTTGGATGGCCAGCCAGGGCCAGTCGGGCCACAGGTACTTGTAGGTATGCCCCTGGAGGCAAGCCTGCGTCAGGCCCACCGTCAGGATGTAGAAGACGTAGAACAGGTACAGCCGGTCCCTGATGACAAAATACAGGAACAGGTTGTAGAAGAACATCACCAGGATGATCCCGAAGTAAAGCCCGGCGATGAGTTCACCCGTGATGTTGTTCTCGAAAATGGATTGCGGCGAGCCCAACCGGAGGGGGAGTTGGATCTGCTCGCCGCTGCGAATGCGCAGGTAGAAAGTCCGGGTCTGGTTCCGGGGAATCTCCAGGTCGAAGATGTAATTCTGGTGGTAGTATTTGCGCCGCGCAAAGGGAAGGTGTTCGCCCATTTCCTCGGCCCGGTACGAACCGTCGGCCAGGGGATGGTAGAACACGACCTGGTCAATCGTTGGGTAGGCCAACTCCAGCAGCAGCGCGGGCAGCGTGCTCTGGTTTTTCACCTGCACTTTCACCCAGTAGACGTACGGCGTGATTTGCAGGTTGGGCACTTGCTGGTCGCTGGCCCGGAAAAGACCGGAAGAAACCACTTCCGGCAGCGTGAGTTTACCCGGGCGGTCTTCGAGAATCGAAATGGCATTGCCAATGGTAAACAATTCCCGGGCCTCGGTAAACTCAATGAGCGGCTGGGCGAGCGCAATCCTGCTACCGGCCAACCATACAACCAGCATGAGCAGCACGCTGGGAACAACACCTTTCATACGCATAAAGCAGGAAACAAGCGCCGGCAATGATTAATACTTCAACTCCGGGCGGGTCATTTTATTGAGCAGCCGCTGAGAGTCGTTGACCAGCAAATATTCGGGATCGTTATAGTGGAAGCTCGACAGGTGGAGCTGGTAATCGATTTCAATTTCTCCCCGCCGGGTCGGCTCGGTTCTTTTCTGAACGGGATTGGTTCTCAAATCGAAAATGGCTGCGCGTTCTTCGGTACTGGCTTGGGGCAGGGTTACGGCGTCCTTCAGCAGCAGGGCGGTGGCCACGAAGTTGTCGTGGGGGTAGAAGAAAATGCCGTTGTTGCCCAGGGAAGTCTCGACGGTGAAGCCGAGCCGCATGCAATTGTCGACCGTGTAAGGTGCGCACAGCGCAAAGAGGGAAGTAAGTTTAAGCTGGGCCGCCAGGGATACGCCTACGCGTCCTAAAAAAATGCTGCCGAGGCCCATGCCGGCAACTTCCCGGGAGTTCCACAGGCCGCACAATTCACCTGAACCCCGGGTACCGTATTCGCGCACCATTTCAATGACCTGGAAATCCTTTTTCCCGGCTGCTTCTTCAATGGGAAGGGGCTGGGAACCCCCTACTACCTGCACCCGCGCCCCGCCGTACACTTTGTCACCATCGGGCGATTCGGCAATCACTACGTACGATGCCGGGTTGGAAGCCCATTCCGTCTTGGCCGACGTAATCTGGTTAATGCCAAAATAAATCTTAAGAAGTTTTGAGTGTCCTTCAATATACTTTTCACAAGCCTCGGGATCGTCTACGGCTCGGAATGCACGGATTTTAAGCATTTAGTGAATAGGATTAGGGACGCAGTTAGACATTTCATGGCGTTATAAGGGTTTGTCGGGAAATCGTGTGGTAACGTGTAAGTGCAAGTGCGGCAGGGGAGGTAACCGAAGATCGTGCTACCTAACTACGGGAGCCGGTAATTTGTTGTGTATTATTTATTTCTGTTGCCAATGATTTGCTCTAAATCTACATAATAACGGCCAGATTCGTGATACTGTCCGAGGGCAATTCTTCGGCAGATGTCCGCCCCGACGCCGCCCCCCAGGGCAACGGCCGAGGCCAGTTGCGGCCACGTGCGGATGGTTTTGCCTACTTCCTGCAGGGACGCTTTCATGCGGTCCGACAAGGTTTCCAGCCCGACCATCGCCCCGATGATGGGAATTTTCTCGGCGTCGCTCAGGCTGCCGTAGTCAGACACGGCAAGGTCGTTGATGAGCCCGTGCAACAGCGGCCGGTCGGGCTCCAGGTCGAACCGTTCCACGTCCACCAGGCCCCGGTCACTGGTTTCCATCAGCATCGGAATCCGGAGGGCCCGGGCCCGGACGCGGCACTGAATTTTGACCTCCACGCTGTCGCACTCATCCACCAGGATGTCGAGCTTGCCGCCGCCGGTTAAAAAGTCTTCCAGGTTATCGGGGGTGATTCCTTCCGGGTAACAGACCACCTTCAGAAAAGGGTCCATTTCCACGATTTCGCGGGCGGCAATCACCACCTTGGGAATGCCCAGGTTGTGGAGGCCCGTGCGGATGCGGTTCATGTTGGTCAACTCCAGCGCATCGAAGTCGGCAAGCCTGATTTCTCCAAAAGACCGTTCCATTGCCATTGTAACGGCAATGGACTGCCCTACTGACAGCCCGATTACGCCGATTTTCTTGCGGGCCAGCAGGTCCCGCTCCTCCCGTGTAATTTTATAAAGATTTCTGCTCGTTCTTAACTCGATAAATTCCTTTTCGTCAAGGATATGTACCACCCGCTCCGCCCAGGGATAGTACACCCATACGCCGTAGGCTTCGGCCGGAACGCCCCCCAGGTGCCGTTCAACGCCTGCTTCGAGTTGCGCCGTGGTGAACCGTTGGGCAGGGTGGAGGACTTTCACCAACTCCCCTAATTGCCCCGAGAGGGCATCAAAAACGCGGATGGACGGGTTGTGCTCCAGCAGCGACTGCAAGGCCTCCGCTTCTTGCGGACGGCCCAGGCGGAAAAACCGCGGATGGTAATCAAAGCCGGAACGCTCGACATGGCTGCTGCCTCTGCTTAGAATAGTTGTTAATGCCATGTTCAGTAATATTTAGGCGGAATATGATGTATTTTATGGACGCTTAAACTAAGTATATTTACTCCCGGCTACTCTCCAAAAGTACCAAAAATCTCTATAATAATATTAACACAAGTGCCCTGGAGTAAATTGGATAATTCATTACTCCTTCTCATATATGTAAGAAAAACTGCATTCGTGTTATAAATTTCGCCGGCCCTGTTCCCTCATACCTTCGAAATAATAAAGATATGGAATCTAAAAATCGTATAAATGTCCTCTATGTGGACGACGAGTCGCACAACCTATACGTATTTAAAGCTAATTTTCGGCTCGATTATAACGTATTTATCGCGCCTTCCGCGGAGGAAGGCCTCAAAATCTTACATGCCCACGACATCCACATCATCATTACCGACCAGCGGATGCCCGAAACCACCGGCGTGGAATTTCTCGCCTCTATCATCCCGATGTTCCCCAATCCCATCCGCATTCTGCTCACGGGATACTCCGACATCGGGGCGGTCATCGAAGCAGTAAACAAAGGACAAATTTTCCACTACCTGAGCAAGCCCTGGGACGACCAGAACCTGCGTGAAGTGATCGAAAAAGCTTACGAGTTGTACCTGTCGCGCAAAGAAGAACAGGAGAAGATGAACGACCTGCTGAAGACGAACGAGCAACTGGAATTCCACCTGCGGCAAAGCCTGCTTTCCTGACCGTCAGGTACCTAGACTCCATGATCAACGCAAAAAATCCCGCCCCACCGGCGGGATTTTTTGCGTTGGAGGCGTTGCTTTCCGGGCAGTGCTATGTAGGATTCCGGTGCATTTAACAGCAAAGAACCCGGCGGTTTTTTTCACCACCGGGTCCGGCAAAGCAGCATGACTTGGATAGAGGGGTTTGCAACCGGCCTTTAAGCGCCGGCCGGCGCCGGGGCACTTTTCTCAATAGGTTCTTCCTGCTGGTGGCGCCACATTTCCCGGAACACCTCGCTGTTATAGCGCAGCGTCTCGAAGGTGCCTTCCTCAATCACCCGCCCGTGCGACAGAATGTAGATGTAGTCGAACTGAGTGAGCAGGTGCAGGCGGTGCAGCGAAGAAATCACGGCTTTGCCGGTAAAGGCTTTGAAGAGTTTGTTGTAGAGCTGTACCTCCGTACGCGGGTCGACGCTGCTGGTGGGCTCGTCCATGAGCACGATGCTGCTGCCCCGGGCCGCCAGGATGCCCCGCGCCAGGGCCAGCCTTTGCCGCTGACCGCCCGAGAAGTTGGCGCCCTTCTCCCGGATGAGCGTATCCAGGCCGTTGGGCAACTGGCGGATCACCTCGGTGAACTGGGCTACCTCGCACACCTCCATGACTTCTTCCTCGCTGAAAGGCAGGCCCAGGGTAATGTTGTAGCGGAGGGTATTTTCGAAAATTTCGGGTTCCTGCGGCAGCAGCGTTACCGTGTTGGCAATGCTTTCGAAGTCGGAGGGGGTGTCGCCGTCCACCTCCACGCACGCGCCTTCCTGGGGCACGTAGAGGCCGCGCAGCAGCGAGAGCAGCGTACTTTTGCCGCAACCACTCTCGCCGATGAGGGCGATGCGCTGGCCCCGCTGGATGCGCATGTGCAGGTCGCGCAGGCCGGCGAAGCGTTTCTGGCCCGGAATGGTCTCCTGGCGGGTGAAGTTAAGGCTGCTGATGCGCAGGCTCTGCCAGTCTTCGGGCAGGGTAGCCGTGGCTTCGGGATGGTGCGCCTCGGCGTAAGCTTCGGAAATGTTCCGGGCGGTTTGTACGTCGGTGTTGTACTGGGTAACCTGGGTATACTGGGCGGCAATGTCGTTGAACACGCTGGTGAACTGGCTCACGTAACCCAGCAGCGTAATCAGGCCGCCCATGTAGAAGGTCTGGCCCGGCACGTAATTTTGGTACACGTACCCGATCACGACCACGGCGTAGATAATGGCGATGAGCATCTGGGCCGTAAACCACTTCCACTCGTTGATGGTGACCGTACGCTTAAAGGCGGGAAACACGTCCGATACTTTGTCCATGAAGCTGGATTCCATGCGCTTCTCCAGCCGGAGGGTGATGACGGTCAGAATGTTGGAGAGGCTGTCGAAGAGGTTGGAAGACACCTTGTGGTCCTTCTCGTTGACGTCCCTGAGCGACTTGATGAAGGGCTTGTCAAACTTGAAGATCACCCACACGGTAAATATGCCCAATCCCACGCCGATCAAACCGAACAGCGGCGCGAAGTAGAGCATGGCCGTAAAGGAGAAGATGAACTTGAACAGGGCGTGCAGGTAGGAAAAGCCGTTCTGGAAAAAGGATTTCAAGGCACTGTACGCTTTCTGCACCCGGTTGATGGTGGCGCCGGTGTGGTGGTCCTGGTGCCACTTCATGGGCAGGTGCAGCACCTGGTGGTAGAGTTCGTCGAGGAAGTTGCGGCTCACGTTGAAGGCCAGTTTCCGTTCCATCACCCGGGCGGGACCGTGAAAGCACCACTCGGCCAACCGCAGCCCCAGGTAGCCCAGGCCGTACACCCAGGCAAACGACATTACTGAGGCGCCCTCCCGCTGCAAGCTGTCCACGAACCAGCCGTACAGCAGGGGATGCGCCGCCACGATCACGTTGGCCATGACAAACATGCTGTAGATCAGAACGTAACGTTTTCGTTCGTGCCGGGCGTAGCGCCAGGCCGTGGCAAGCATCGAAAGGTAAGGGTTCTTCATGAGTGGCGGGCAGTGAGCCAAATGAAAAGAAACTTAAGGTCTGGACTGCTTTTTCCGGAAAAACAAAGCTAGCCAAAAGGGGAGGTAAAGCGTTGCCCATTTAGGGGGGCCAATCTTACATGCACAGATACCCCTTTAAATTAGAAGTGCCACTGCCCGGCCTACCGGACGGGAAGCATGCAGTGGTCCTGCATTTAGTGCATAAACCATTGATAAACATCAACTTAAATCAATGAGGTGGCGATTTCGACGGGTGCACCCGTAAACACGGCTGCCTTTTACAAGTACAATTTGAGGGTAATATGCTTTCCCGGCCGGAAAAGGCATGTTGTGGATTGACAAAAGGGGCACGGGAAATTACCAGGGGCAACTGTTAAGCCCAACAACCAAGTGGTTACTTGGTGCATTGCCCGTGCTCCGAAGTCTGTATTACAATGGAATTTGTAGGGGAGATAGAATGAACAACCCACTTACGCCACTACCTCAGCCCGGCCGGCGTATTCGGAGGGCGGCACGCCGTAGTGTTCCTTGAAGCATTTGGCAAAGTAGGAGAGGTTGTTGAAACCCACGCCGTAGGCAATCTCCGAGATGTTGCCGCTGCGCTGGCTGATGAGCGACGCGGCCCGCTTGAGCCGCAGCGTACGCACGAATTCGCCCGGTGACTGGTCGGTAAGGGCCTTGAGTTTGCGGTACAACTGCATCTTGCTCATCATCATCTCGTTCTCCAGCGCCTCTACCGAGAAGCCCGCGTCGGACAAGTGTTTTTCCACCACGGCAATGGCGTTTTGCAGGAACTTCTCGTCGGCCGAGGAGACGGTAATGTCTTTGGGTTGCAGCTTTACTTCGCGGCCGAACCGGGCCCGCAGGTTGCGGCGGCCGTCGATCAGGTTGCGCACCCGTACGCGCAGTTCCTCCGGGTGGAAGGGTTTGGTCACGTAGTCGTCGGCTCCCGTTTCGAGGCCGTCGAGTTTGCTCTCTACCGAGGCACGGGCCGTCAGCATGATCACCGGGATGTGGCTCGTCCGGTCGTCCGACTTCAGGTGCCGGCACAGTTCGAGGCCGTCCATTTTGGGCATCATCAGGTCGCTGATTACCAGGTCCGGCACGGCTTCTACGGCTTTGCGCAACCCTTCCAGGCCGTGCTCCGCCTCCATCACCTGGTATTGCCCCGCGAAGGTGTCGCAGAGGTAGCGCCGCACCTCTTCGTTGTCCTCCACGATCAGCAGCAGCGGTTCTGCTTCGCCGGCGGACCGGGCAGGGGCTGCCGCTTTTTCGGCCGGCAACAGCCCGGCTCCTGCAACTCCGGCGGGGGCTGCGACGACGGGGGACGCCGGCCGTTCTTTCGGCGCTCCGCCCACCGGCGGGGTTTCCGCTGCCGCCCCCGGCAATTGGTGAAGGAGTTGCAGCAGCCGGGCCGCGTTCCGGTGCATGGCCTCCACTTCCCGGCTGGTAAACACCAGTTCTCCTTCCGGGTTGCGCCGGGCTTCCGCTGCTTTGCCTTCCAGCGACGCCACGAGCAGCGCCAGCGGCGTGCGGAATGCCCCGGAGAGGCCGGCAGGGAAGGGCGGCGGGTTGGCCGCCGGTGACTGGCTGGTTTGGAAGTGTTTCGCGTCCAACGCGTGCCGGAGGCGTTGGAGCCGGGCGGCGTACTGCCGGAGCCGCAGCAGCGCCCCGGCCGCAACCAGCCCCAATACCAGCAAGAGGCAGGCCCATCCCAACGGCAGGTTGAAAAGTCGTTCAGTCAAAAGGGCAGAGAGCGTCAGCAGAGGGGTTGCAATCATGAATGTGGGGCCCGAAAGGGCCATTTTCCTACCGAAGAACCCCGAAATTACCCCTTTTTGCGCAGCCCGTCCCGTGTAATTGCGGCCCAATCCTTACGCATTTCTTACGTGGCCCCGTACCGGGCATCCGCCTATTTGCATTACCCTTCATTTGCACATCTATTTTGAGTAAAAATAGGACCGTTGGTGCTTTTGGCATAAATAGCCATATTCGGATCATCATTCTCCCACCCAACCTTTTCCCGTCATGGAAAACAACCTCCCCAGCGAAAGCCGCCGGGAATTTTTGAAGAAATCCGCGGCGGCGGCGGCCACTACCTTTTTCGTGCCTACCATCGTGCCGGCTTCGGTATTCGGTCCCAACGCCCCCAGCAACCGCATTACGGTGGGGGCCATCGGCACGGGCCGCATTTCCCGCGAACACGACATGCCCGAAATCTGGAAGTACGACCACGCCCAGATCGTGGCCGTGTGCGACCTGGACAGCAAACGGGTGCAGGACGCCAGGCAACTCGTGGAGAAATACTATACCGACAAGAAAACCAAGCGGTTCAAGGGCGTGAAAACCTACGAAGACTACCAGGAACTGCTCGGCAACAAACAGATCGACGCCGTGGTCATCAGCACGCCCGACCACTGGCACGCCATCCCGGCCATCCACGCGGCAGCGGCCGGCAAGGACATTTACATGCAGAAGCCCACGTCGCTCACCATTGCCGAAGGCCGCCTGCTGAGCGACCACCTCCGCAAAACGGACCGCATTTTCCAGATCGGCAGCCAGCAGCGTTCTTTAAACCCGTGGCCGCAGTTCAAGCGGGCCTGCGAACTGGTGCGCAACGGCCGCATCGGCAAGCTGACCACGGTGTACGTGGGCCTGCCCGGCGACCCCTCGGGCAACGACGAACCGGAGATGCCCGTGCCCAAAAACCTGAATTACGACCGGTGGCTCGGCTCCACGCCGGAGGTGTACTACACCGAAAAACGGGTGCACCCGCAGGCTGACTACAGCCGCCCGGGCTGGCTCCGCTGCGAACAGTTCGGCGCCGGCATGATCACGGGCTGGGGTTCGCACCACGTCGACATTGCCCACTGGGGCATGGATACCGAGTACACCGGCCCCATCGAGGTGTCGGGCTGGGCCGAATTTCCCACCAGCGGCCTCTGGAACGTGCACGGCAAGTTCCAGACTGAAGCCCTCTACGCCAACGGCGTGCGGATGATCGTTTCCAACGAACTGCCCAACGGCGTAAAGTTTGAGGGCTCCGACGGCTGGATCTTCGTGACCCGCGGGAGCGGCGTAACGGCCAGCGACCCCTCCGCCGCCGCGGGCAATACAAAGGTGCTCAACGCCAGCGACCCGAAAATCCTCTCTTCGGTGATCGGCCCGGACGAAGTTCACCTCTACGAAAGCCCCGAGCAGCACGGCAACTGGCTCGACAGCATCCGCAGCCGCAAGCCGCCGGTGACCAACGTGGAGATTGCGCACCGTTCCTGCTCGGCCTGCCTGGTGCACCACATTGCCATGAAGCTGAAGCGCAAAGTGTACTGGGACCCCGAGAAAGAGCAGTTCAAGGACGACGACGAGGCCAACCGCATGCTCTCCCGCCCCATGCGGGCCCCGTACCAGATCGCATCGAAGTAAAGGCGGAGGGCGTGGAGCAGAGGGCAAGGTGTACGGGGTCGTATGCCCTCTGCCCTCTGCTCCACGCCTATTCTATGTTTCATTCTGTATTCAATTCCAACGAATGATTTTACGCAACGCTGTTTTTACCGGTGCGGCCGTGGCCCTGCTGGCGGGCTGTTCGCCGTCCGAGAAAAAATCTGCTGAACAAACGATGGGGACAACCCGCAAGCCCGTGCAGGTCATTACGCTCGACCCGGGCCACTTTCACGCAGCCCTGGTGCAGAAAACCATGTTCGGCCAGGTCGATTCGGTGGTGCACGTGTACGCCCCGGACGGCGCCGACGTGCAGGACCACCTCAAGCGCATCGGGGGCTACAACGGCCGTCCCGACAACCCGACCCGCTGGCACGAGGAGGTGTACACCGGCCCCGACTTTCTCGAAAAGATGGTCCAGCAGAAGAAGGGCAACGTGGTGGTGATTGCCGGCAACAACCGCAAAAAAACGGAGTACATCGGGCAAGCCGTGGGGGCCGGGCTGCACGTACTGGCCGACAAGCCCATGTCCATTGATTCAGCGGGCTTCAACGGCTTGCAGGCGGCTTTCCGGACGGCCGAGGAGAAAAACGTGCTCCTCTACGACATCATGACCGAACGGTCGGAGATCACGACCATGCTCCAGAAGGCGCTTTCGCAAATTCCCGACATCTTCGGCCAGTTGCAGCAGGGCACGCCCCGCGACCCGGCCGTAACCAAGGAAAGCATCCACCACTTTTACAAGTACGTGTCGGGCAGCCCGTTGAAGCGGCCGGCCTGGTTCATGGACGTGGCCCAGCAGGGGGAGGGCCTCGTGGACGTGACCACGCACCTGGTGGACCTGGTGCAGTGGGAGTGTTTTCCCGAACAGGCGCTGGATTACCGCAAAGACGTGCAGGTGCTGGGAGCCCGCCGCTGGCCTACCCGCATGACCCGGTCCGAGTTTTCCCGCATCACCGGGCTGGACGCTTTCCCCGACTATCTGCGCAAGGACGTGGTGGACGACTCGGTGCTAAACGTGTTCTCGAACGGCGAAATCAACTACAAGCTCAGGGGCGTGAACGCCAAAGTGTCGGTCATCTGGAACTACAAGGCCCCGGAAGGCGCCGGCGATACGCATTTTTCGGTCATGAAGGGAACCCGGGCAAACCTCGAAATCCGCCAGGGCGCCGAAGAGAAGTACGTGCCGGAACTCTACATCAGGCCCACCAAAAACGACGCGGCCTACGAAACGGCCCTGACGGGGGCATTCGAAAAGATCAAGGCGGCGTATCCCGGCGTGGAACTCAAGAAGGGGAAAGGGCAGTGGCAGGTGTTCATCCCCGAAAAATACCGGGTGGGGCACGAAGCCCACTTCGGGGAGGTGATGGAACGCTTCCTGGGCTACCTCGAAGCGGGCAAACTGCCGGCCTGGGAAGTGCCCAACATGCTGGCCAAGTACTACACCACCACCACCGCCCTCCGGATGGCCCGCGAAAACGGCAAGCAGATTTCGATGAAATAATTCGCCTTCCCAATGACATTTCCCGCTTGTCAATTGACTAACGATTGACTTATTTCTTTTTAACGCCATGTTCGTTCCCAAACGCCTGTCCGCCCTGCTTTGGTTGTGGGCAAGTACCGTATTCGTCGCCCTGGGCCAGCCGGCCGAGCGGCTCATCAAAGTAAGCGTTACACCCGACCGGCCCGAGTGGGTGTACAAGAACGGCGAGAAAGTCCGGTTCCTGGTTTCGGTAACGCAGTCCGGGGCTCCCGTCCCGGGGGCGCAGGTGCATTACGCAGTGATGCCCGAAAAGATGAAGCCCGTGCAGTCGGGTGCCCTGAAGCTGGACAACGGCCGGGCCACCATCGAAGGCGGCACCCTCAAGACGGCCGGCTTCCTGCGCTGCGAGGTGTACGTGCAGGCCGACGGCAAGGAGTACAAGGGCCTCGGCACCGCCGCTTTTCAACCCAATGACATCGGGCCGGTCGCCACGCTGCCCGGCGACTTCCTCGACTTCTGGAACGGAGCCAAGGCCGAACTCGCCAAGGTACCCCTCGACGCCCGCATGACGCTGCTGCCCGAACGGTGCACCGAAAAAGTGAACGTGTACCACGTCAACATCCAGAATTATAAAAACGCCCGGCTCTACGGCATCCTGTGCGTGCCTAAGAAGGAGGGCAAGTACCCCGCCCTGCTGCAAGTGCCCGGCGCCGGCATCCGGCCCTACGCCGGCGACGTGGGCCGGGCCGAAAAGGGCTTCATTACGCTCCAGATCGGCATTCACGGCATTCCCGTGACGATGGAAAAGGAGGTATACGACCACTTGTCGGCCGGGGCGCTGGCGGGCTACCCCGCGTTTAACCTCGACAACCGCGACCATTACTACTACAAACGGGTGTACCTGGGCTGCGTGCGGGCCGTGGACTTTCTGCTGAGCCTGCCCCAGTGCGACGCGGAGCGGCTGGCCGTTACGGGCGGCAGCCAGGGGGGCGCCTTGTCGCTGGTAACCGCCGCCCTCGATCCCCGGGTGAAGTACCTGGCGGCCTATTACCCGGCCCTCTGCGACCTGACGGGCTACCTGCACGGCCGGGCCGGCGGCTGGCCGCACCTGTTTGCCGAAGCCAGCAAGGTATCGCACCGCAAGCCCGAAAAGATCGAAACGGCGGCCTACTACGACGTGGTGAATTTTGCCCGGCAGGTAAAGATTCCGGGCTTCTACTCCTGGGGCTACAACGACGAGGTGTGCCCGCCCACGTCCATGCACGCCGCTTATAACGTCATCTCAGCCCCCAAAGAACTGTACGTGGTGCCCGAAACCGGCCACTGGACTTTCCCCGAACAAAGCGAAAAGGGCGACGCCTGGCTGTTTGCCAAACTGGCGGAAGGCGGCCAGAAATAAAGGAGGGAGAAGAAGCTACAAAGGCACCAGGACACTAGGGAACACCAAGAGGGGCTTATGACAGAACTTGACCGCAGGGCCGCCCGGAAAGGGGTAACCGCCGTTCTATACTACGTTGCTGCAACCATGTGCGTCGCGTTGGCCGGCCACTACCTCCGTTCCGGCATGTGCGGCCCCGGTTTTGATTACATCATTTTACTGTCGGCCTGCCTGATGGGCCTTATTCTGTGGGTCAGAAGTGCCGTGCTGATGTTCGCCAAAGACAAAGCATACAAATATTCGTTCGCCGTGCATACCCTCGTGTGCGGCGGCTTCCTGCTGCTGGTGACCTTCTTTGCGCTGGGATCGTAACCATCCTCCAAGGGCTTCATGATCACGTATTTGGTTGTTCGTACTTACCCGTAAAACAGGTAAGTACGAACAACGAACTTGTATTATTCCTCTTTCACCCGGAAAGCTTTTAGTTCCTCGTCAATGCGGCGGTTCCAGCGTTCCTGGGCTTCCCGGTCGAGGCCGTGGCGGGTTTCGCCGTCGTACTGTTCCTGCAAGCGGTTCATCTCGCGGTACGACTCCAGGTATTCGTAGCCAATCTGGCCGTCGTAATCTTCCACCGTAAGCGTATCGGCCAGCACCTTCCGCTTGAACCGTTCGGCCACCAGCTTTACCAGGTCGAAGTGGCGCTGCTCGTGATTGAGGCCGTAGTCCTCGCGGGAGCCGGGCCGCACCCACGACGCGTCTTTCAGCACGTACACTTTCAGCAGCAAGTCCAGGTGAATGACGCCGTTTTCCACCCGGGTGCGGCCTTCCTGGGCAAAGCTGGGAAACACCGTAGCTGCGTAGGGGCCGGGCCGCGGCGTATCGCGGAAATCGTCCCACACCAGCGGCCGGCCGGGCGCGTAGAAAACGGTGTCGGCCTTGTCGTTGCGGGTGTAATCGGTAAATGTCACTTTCACGGCCCGGGCCAGCTTCTCGTTGTGGTCCACCTGGCGGTTCATCCAGTTGTCGAGGTACTGCACGGCGCCCACCAGCGACTGCCGCAGGGCCTGCTCCACCGTAGCCGTCTGGTTGGACGACCGGGCGTAGCGGATGCCGCCGCGGTACGAAACCAGGTCCAGCGTATCAACGCGGCGCTTCAGGTGAAAGGACACGGCTACCGTTACTTCCCCATTTATGTTGTTGCCCGTACCGGCCGATTCGGTTACCCGGTACTCCTGGAGGCGGATGAGCACGGGGCGCAGTTTGGCGTTGCGCGGCAAACTCTTGCGGAGGTATTCCCGGAGGGCCGGCAATGCCCCGCCCTGCAAATCCACCGGATGCACCGCCGCGGGTGCCTTGGGCGCAGGACCCGGTACGAGCAGGTAGGCCACGGCCTTGCGGTCAGTGCGGGCATCAGTTACCCCAGCCACGTAGAACTCCTTGGGGGTAAAGGGCATCGGCTCGGAACGCAGGGCAATGGAAGGCGGGGTACTCGTGGGTTGCCCGATAGCCCCGGGCGGGACCGCCCACGCGCATAAAAACAGAAAAAAGCAGCAAAAAACGGGACTGCCGATCCGGGAAACCGGCGTCGCCCGGCGGTTATCGCCGTGCTGATGGAAAAAGGTTTTGCGAAACATAATCTTCCCGGAGAACACATACCAGCCTCCCGGGGTTCGCCTGCGGCCTGCCACTCGTGAATTCAACCTGCGTACGGGACGGGGGGAGGGGTATGTAACTACATACCCACCGTTTGGCCCGGTGGGTCATTCAGGGAAGGGAGAAGTGAACCTGGGCATTGGTTACAACCAAAGAACACGAATCAGCCATTAAGTAAACAGCAAAGAGAGAAAATCGGCTTGCGTAACGGACCTCGTAAATTTTGCAAGGAAACAGTGTGTGGCGTGAACGGAAGCAGGTAAAGAGACAAGTTTTTTGCACGGTAACGTCAGCAGGGCTTATATTTACCGTGTAACTCATTTTACCCATGAAACTGCGTCAAATCAAGTCCAACGAAATCGAAAAAAACGCCAAAAGCAGCATTCATAAAAGCGGTAAACTCGGTTTTTCCGGTACGGCAACCCGGAAGCTCAGGCTGGAGAACGGAGTGAACCTGGTGGTATCCGTCAACGAAGACGATGCGGCGGACGAAAACCTGTACGTGGCCGTGATGCAGGAAGACACTGAAGGGGCCTTTAAGGTGGTAAAGGCCGGCGATTACTACTACTGCAATACCAAGGCACTCTTCGACCAGCTCGGCGTGGATTACCGCAGCAAAACGATCATCTACGACATCGTCGACTTTGAATTTGAAGGACAGAAGATGTTTAAATTCCTCAAACGGGAAATAACCAAGCGCAAAGCCAAACAGAAAAGCGAAGCGTAGCGAAATGACTGTTGAAAAAAATAAAAACCGGAGAACCAACGTCTCCGGTTTTTTTATTTCCCGTCTATTGTCTCCCATCTGAACTGTTCGAAGCCAATGTCATTGCCCTTGCGCCGGAATTCGGCCAGGGCCCGCCCCGGGTCGCCCTGCACGAAAGAGAGCGTAAACACCGAGAAGAAGTTGGAATCGACCCGGGCGAAGCGGGGTTCCCGGAACGCGTGGGACCCCACCGAAAAGAAGGCGTCTTTGATTGGCCAGAGGCGGGTGGCCTCGCGGATTTCGGGGTAGTCGTGGCGCAGGTCGCGGGCCACCGAAGGGCCCATCACCGGAAAGTGCATGGGCGAACCTTCCATGCGGCCCTTGGCTACGATGCGGCAGGTGCGGTCGGCCTTGCGGTGGTAGCGGTCGTAGCTCAGTTCGTGGAGCACGTACAGTAAGATGAGCAGGCCGGTCGCCAGGTCCACGGCGAGGCCGGTGGCATTGAGGGCGGCGTAAAAGCGGCCCCGCCGGAGGTTGCGCAGGGCCACCGTGAGGTAGTGCCCCAGCAGGCTGAAGCCACCCGTCCGCGGTCCCCGGTCCGGTTCGGGGCGCCAGAGCCGGGGCCGCAGCAGCTGGAGTACGTCGCGGGCAAAGAGCAGCCGGGCCCGCTGCGGGCCGTCCTGGGCCAGGCGTATGTGAAACAGTTCGTAGAGGTCGCCCTGCAAGGCTTCGCGAGTCAACGGGTCGGGAAATTATTTTCCGGGGGGCGCAGGGAAGGGGGGCCGCCCGGCCGGGGTTCAAAAAAAATGACTCTTTTGGCGTGTCCGGGCATGCGGCTTCCGGCAGGGGCACCGGGGAGCAAAACCGGTTTGGTTTGTGCAGAGCCTATTCTTTCCATCCAACCGCCCGCGGCCGGGAAGGGTTGCGGGGGTAATGCGGGGCGAAGCGGCCGCGGGAGGGGGTTTTGCCGCCTGGAGATTACTCGGTATCTTCGTCGCCGCATTTCTATAAAATGTAGTTTTTCAAGGTTTTAGTCGCCGTTTCTCCTCTTGCGGAGAACATTTTTATTGGATTTATCAGGAGAGCGTTGTCTATGTCGTTAGACGAAACCATCCCTACCGGTTCGGAGTTTCGCGTAATAAAGGCAGGGAAAGACCTTCCATTGCCGCCCAATGAGCAACAGCGGCTGGCCGCCCTGCACCGTTACAACATCCTGGATGCGCCGGCCGAGCCGGATTTCGACAACCTGGTTACGCTGGCGGCGCAACTGGCCGGGGTGCCCGTCGCCATGATTTCGCTGATGGACCACGACCGGCAGTGGTTCCTGGCCAGAAAAGGCGTGCCGATGACGCAGACGCCCCGGGAGATTGCCTTGTGCGCCCACACGATCCTGGATACCGTGCCGGTGGTGGTCAATGACCTGCGCCTCGACAACCGGTTCAGCACCAACCCGCTGGTAGCCCATAATCCGCACGTGGTGTTCTACGCGGGAGTGCCGCTGGTGACGCCCGACGGCTTTGTCATCGGGACGGTGTGCCTGCTCCACACGCAATTGCATACGCTGCGGGAAGAGCAACTGTTCGGGCTGGAAGTGCTGGCCCGGCAGGTGGTGCAGCAACTCGAACTGCGGCGCAACCTCACCCGGCACCTCGAAGCCGAAGTCAAACTGCGGGCCATCCTCAACAGTACTTCCGAGAACAACCTGCTGCTGGGTAAAGATTACAAGGTGCTGTCGTTCAACAAAAGCACGGAGGAAAGCGTAGCTCACCTGCAAGGCCGCCAACTGCTGGTCGGGCAGGACTTCCGGTCGTACATTCCCGGGCCCGTCCTGGCGGATTTCGAATGGAGCGTCAGCCAGGCGCTGGCCGGGCAAATCATTACCACCGAAAAGGAACTCCGGATCGGCAACGGCCCCCCGGCGTGGTACCTGTTCCGGTATTTTCCGGCGGTGGACCAGCGCGGGGAGATCATCGGCGTGACCATCAACAGCAGCAACATTGACGAAAGCAAGCGGGCCGAACTGCTGATCCAGGCGCAGAACGAACAACTCCTCAAGATCGCCCACCTACAGTCGCACCAGATCCGCGGGCCGGTGGCTACCATTCTGGGATTGCTGCAACTGTTCAACCGGAACAGCCTCACGCCGGAAAACGCCCAACTCGTCAAATATTTGGAAATCAGTGCTTTGAAGTTGGACGAAACCATTCACCGGATCGTAGAGACCACCGAAAAAACGGCCGACGCCCTGCAACGGGCTATGCCCCAGCAGTCGTAAGCAACACGACCCCGCCCGCGCACGTTCATTAGGTACCTTTCACAGCAGGCGCCTATAAAGCTTAGTTTCGCGGCGTGGATACGCGTATGGGTATGAACGAACCTCAATTTTCCGGTCAGTCGCAGCCGATGAGCCGCGAACCGGCGTTTGACTTCCGGGACCTGCCGCCGTCGGACCGGTTGGCGTACCGGCTGCTCACGTGGGACAATTACCTGCACATGCACGAGATGTTCGAACGCGACACCAACCCCTTCGTGGACGAACGGTTCAAGGTGCCGGGGGAACTGCGGCGGTACGTGCAGTACCAGCTGGAGTACGCCTGGTACTCGGTGCACCGCGGGGGCTGCGACTGGTTTTTCTTCCGGGAGGGCCGGCCGGCCGGCGTGCTGCACCTCTACGACCTCTCCCGCAGCGAGACCGACGACCGGCACCGGCGCTGTACGATTGGCTTTGCCACCGCGGGGCCTTACCGCCAGCAGGGTTTCACCCGGGAAGCCGTACACCACCTGCTGGGCTACCTGTTCGACAGTTTCGGCATGGAAAAAGTCCTCTCGTACACCCGCCGGGAGAACCATGCCGCTGCCCGGCTGCTGGAACGGCTGGGCTTCCAGAACTGCGATGCGGTGTACGCGGCGGGCAGCCAGGAACTCCGGTACCGGTACTACGAAATGTCGCGGGAGCGTTTCGGCCGGGGTTAACGTGCCTCCCTTTACCAAGCACTTGCCATGAAGAACTCAACAATAGTAAGGTACGCCCTGCTGCCGGCGGTAGTAGCATTTGCGATGAACTGCGGCGGCAAAGACGGCAGGACGGCAAAAGTGGCGGATTCCACCCGTCAGCAACCGGCCTGGGCGCTGGGGCCATTCGGCAAGCAGGATGCGGTAAACCCGGTCCTGACGCCGCTGGGCACTACCACCTTCCGGTGTCCGGTCCGGGGCGACACAGTGCGGTGGGAGGCCAAAGACGTCTTCAATCCCACGGCCGTGGTGCGGGAGGGCAAAATCTACCTGCTTTACCGCGCAGAAGACACCGTGGGAAAGCACGCCGGTACTTCGCGCATCGGGCTGGCCGGGAGCAGCGACGGCCTGCATTTTACGCGCCAGCCGAAGCCGGTTTTCTACCCGGCCCGTGACGCCATGCGGGAATACGAATGGGAGGGAGGTTGCGAAGACCCGCGGGTGGTGGAGGCCCCGGACGGCCGGTACGTACTCACCTACACGGCTTACGACGGCAAGACCGCCCGGTTGTGCGTGGCGACTTCCCCTGACCTGCAAACGTGGCAAAAGCATGGGCTGGCCTTCCAGAAAGCCGGCGGGGGCAAGTACAAAGACTTCTGGTCGAAGTCGGGCGCCATCCTGTGCGCGCGGCAGGGCGACCGGGTGGTGGCTGTGGCCGTCAACGGCACCTACTGGATGTACTGGGGGGATACCCACATTTACGCCGCCACTTCGCCGGACCTGGTCCATTGGACGCCGGTAACGGACGCGGCCGGAGGGTTGAGCCCGGTATTTGGTCCCCGGCCCGGTAACTTCGACAGCCGGCTGGTGGAGCCCGGTCCGTTTGCGCTGCTCGAAAAGGGAGGCATCGTGCTGATCTACAACAGCATGAACCTGGACAAGAACCAGGCCGGGTACTACGCCGGCCTGCCCCCGGGCACGTACGCGGCGGGCCAGGTCCTGCTCGATGCACAAAACCCCACGCGGGTACTCGACCGGACGGATACGTACTTCATGAAGCCCGACAAACCTTACGAAATGACCGGGCAGGTCAACCACGTGGTTTTCGTGGAGGGGCTGGCGCACTACAAAAACCGGTGGTTCCTGTACTACGGCACGGCCGATTCAAAAATTGCAGTAGCCGTAGCGGAGGGGAAGTAACAACGGCAGTTCAACGGTGGAATCAGCACTTTTTCAAACGGTTTGGCAGGCACCCCCGGCGGGAAACAAGCCTGATTCCCCGCAAGGGTGTTTTGGGCATTACAACTTCATGAACTTCTTGAGATTTTGCCACGTGGTGAACGGATCGTTCAACTTGAAAGAAGGCGTATAGTTGCTTGTGCGTCTGAAAATGGCACAGCCGTTTTGGCGGAATTTGTGCGGTTCTTCCAGCATCAGCAATTCAAAACCCTCCTCGGTTGCCATGCTCTTCCTGATGTGTTCAACATCAGCCCAGGCCCCTGCCGCGCCCGACGCGTTATGAAAGATCATCATGCCTCCCGCCGGGTTCAGGTAAGGCCAGAATGCTTCAAAAAAAGCCACGTAATCATCGTCGTCGTTCCAGGCAAGATCAATCGGCAGGTGCTCTTCAGGGAGCATACTGGCTGAAAATGAAGAAGTATGAGCCAACGTAAACAAGTTGCGTAGCCCGGACTGCTCCACGGCGGCCAGGAGTGATTTCACGTATTCATGTTCGGGGGGATGCCTTTCGAAGCCGAACAGGTGCGGCTGGTAGTCGCTCAGGTAAAACTTAGGGTTAAGCGAGCAGTCTTTTCCCGGCTTGTTGAGCCAGGCCAGTACATCCGGGTTGACTGCCAGTGTTCTCACATCCACTTCATCCAGGTTGCCCAGTAAAAGCGTCTTTTCTTTCAGCAGCGCTGCCTCTTCCACATAGTCTGTCCGGTTATCTGCCAGGGCCTTCAACATAAAAAGCGTTGAATACCCGGAACCAACCTCCACAATGGTTTTCGGGCGAGTCATCCTGACCAAACTATACAGGAGGGGCGCTACGTACTCGGTACCTGAATAGCGATTGTACGGGTTTAAAATGCTTTGAGCGGTTTGTACGAATTTTTCCTCCATAAAATGTAGAAGTGGATAAGTGAATTTTCTGACCTTACCGGCGCACCACTTTTTGACGTAAATCAGCAGAGACGCAGCCGATGCCTGGCCTTCAAATGTTTTTTACAGGTCGTTCCGGCAATGATGGGACTGTGCAGGCGCCGACGGTTGAAAATATACAGAAATTGTTTAAAATATTGTATATCCTTAAAATTAAGAAATAAGCTTCCATATATTAATTTTATTTACTGGCACTTTCGTTGAGCAGCGTTCCGGGCAGCGGAGAAAATGTTGCTGCATTGTCCTGCGTAATGACGCGACGCCTAAATCCAACGCGTAGCCGGAGGGAGCTGATTAACGAACGTAAATAAAAAACCGCTACATCCGGGGAGATGTAGCGGTTTTTGCGGAGCCCACTGCCGGACTCGAACCGGCGACCTACGCATTACGAAGATTGCGCCGCTATACTAATCGTCAGAGGGTTACACTGACTAGGTCTAATTGGGGTCAGGTAATTTATTGAAGGCTGACCTTAAAACCTCAGAACGGGGGCAGATCGTCATTGGAAGATGGAGGCTTAGTGTTCATGCTAGTGCCTGGTCTAATGATTCCAGGCATGTCGAATTCGGCTGGTATACCACCAATGCTGGGTAGCGACCCAAAACCCGGAATATCAAGTATATCACGGTCCGTGAACTTGGTGTATTTACCGATAAACTTCAACCCTACGGTATCCAGAGAACCATTCCGGTGCTTGGCAATGATTACTTCGCCAATGCCGTACGTTGGGTTTCCTACTTCGTCTTCGGTGATGCCGTAATACTCAGGACGGTACAGGAAACAGACTACATCGGCCTCCTTTTCCAATGAACCAGAGTCTCTTAAATTCAACATAGAGGTTATTGTTTTATAAGAAAGGCTTCTTAGTTACGCTCCCTTACGAAACATAAATTCTTCCGGCTTGCGAATCCGTTCTTCATGGTTATTGAGTTGGTCCAGCTTTGTTTCGATGGACGTAAGCTTGTCAATGACCATTGTCATGTTTTTATCAAAAACCCGGATCAATTCCTGATGCTGCGTCTGCATCTGGATCAGTATATTTCCTAAAACGCTTACAATAGCGTTGGACTCGTTGCGGTTATCCTCCGTCATGTGTTAATAATTTTTTGACGAACGTAAATAAAAAAAACCGCTACATCCGGGGAGATGTAGCGGTTTTTGCGGAGCCCACTGCCGGACTCGAACCGGCGACCTACGCATTACGAATGCGTTGCTCTACCAACTGAGCTAAGAAGGCTTCTGTACGGACAAATTTACCAAAATTGTCTTGTACATGCAAAACCCTGATTCGTTTTTTGTGCCGTTTACTTCCCGCCCCGCAACCGGCGCCGGCCCGGGTACGCCCGGCCGGGCCAAAATCGGTTTTTAGATTCGGCGCTTATCCCCTAGTTTTACCCTCCCGTTTGGCCCCGGGCTTAATTATCAGGGCGATACACTCGAATTCCGGCTCACTCCCTATCGGAAAGCCCTTTCGGTTCGGGATTCAACTTCTCTTTCTCAGCGTGATGGAGCCTACTTCAGAAAAAGAA
Source organism: uncultured Sphingobacteriales bacterium (assembly GCA_963844325.1). Classification (GTDB taxonomy): domain Bacteria; phylum Bacteroidota; class Bacteroidia; order Cytophagales; family 172606-1; genus CADCTQ01. The sequence continues at coordinate 6,784,216 of CAWJNV010000002.1, read as the reverse complement.
CGCCTGCGTAACACGTTCAACAACACCGGCTGGAAGCGGTGGGGCCCTTATTTGTCGGAGCGGCAGTGGGGTACCGTACGGGAAGACTACAGCGACCACGGCAACGCGTGGCAGTATTTTACCTTCGACGACGCCCGCAGCCGGGCCTACCGCTGGGGCGAAGACGGCATCGGGGGCATTTCCGACACCAAACAACGCATCTGCATCGCCCACGCCTTCTGGAACGGCAAAGACCCATTCATCAAGGAACGGCTTTTCGGCCTCACCAACGGCGAGGGCAACCACGGGGAAGACGTGAAGGAGTACTACTACTACCTCGACAGTACGCCCACGCACTCCTACATGAAAATGCTCTACAAGTACCCGCAGAACGCGTTTCCCTACGACCAGCTCCGGGAGGAAAACGCCCGGCGCAGCAAGTACGAGGGAGAATTCGAACTGATGGACACGGGCATTTTCGGGAACGACGAATACTTCGACATCTTCATCGAATACGCCAAGGCATCCGAGGAAGACATCCTGGTGCAGCTCACCATCTACAACCGGGCCGAGCAGAAGGCCGCCCTCGAAGTGCTGCCCCACTTCTGGTTCCGCAATACCTGGTACTGGGGCTACGAAGACAGTACCTACGTGCCGGCCCTCTACGCCACGGCCAACCCGTGCCTGCGGATCGAACACCAGGAAGTGGGCAACTACTACCTGTTCTACGAGGGAACGCCGGAATTGCTGTTCTGCGACAACGAAACCAACCGGCAAAAGCTGTTCGGCCAGGCGCTTACCACCCGTTTTCCCAAAGACAGCATCAACGACTACGTGCTCAGCGGCAACAAGGCACTGGTGAATCCCGAACTGCGGGGCACCAAGTCGGCGCTGCGCTACAAGGTGGCCGTAAAGCCCGATACGCCGACCATCCTGCGTTTCCGCCTGAGCAACCGCTACCTCGAAACACCCTTCGTCAACTTCAACGAACTGTTTGCGGCCCGCAAGGCGGAGGCCGACGACTTTTACAACGACATCCAGGCCAAGGTAGGCGACCCCGACCTGCGCCGGGTGCAGCGGCAGGCTTACGCGGGCATGTTGTGGAACAAGCAGTACTACAATTACAACGTGGACCAGTGGCTGCGCGGCGACCCGGCCTCGGCGCCCCCGGCCGAAAACCGCAGGCAGATCCGCAACAGCAACTGGCGGCACCTGCACAACTCCAACGTGATCTCGATGCCCGACAAGTGGGAATACCCCTGGTACGCGGCCTGGGACCTGGCTTTCCACTGCGTGGCGCTGGCCAAGGTGGACGCGGCTTTCGCCAAGCGGCAACTCATCATCCTGCTCCGCGAGTACTACATGCACCCCAACGGGCAGATTCCGGCTTACGAGTGGAACTTCGGCGACGTGAACCCGCCGGTGCACGCCTGGGGCGCCTGGAAGGTGTACAGCATTGACAAGGAGAACAACGGCGGCAAGGGCGACACCGACTTCCTGGCGACGGTGTTCCACAAACTGCTCATGAACTTTACGTGGTGGGTGAACCAGAAGGACCGCGAAGGCAACAACCTGTTCGAAGGCGGCTTCCTCGGCATGGACAACATCGGGGTGTTTGACCGGAGCCACCCGCTGCCCACGGGCGGCTACATCGAACAGGCCGACGGCTCCAGCTGGATGGCAATGTATTCGCTCAACATGATGCGGATTGCGATTGAACTGGCCCAGCAGAACACCACTTACGAGGAGATGGCGTCCAAGTTCTTCGAGCACTTCCTGGCGATCTCGAAGGCCATCCGCAACATCAGCGAGGAGGAAATTGACCTCTGGGACCCTCTCGACGAATTTTACTACGACGCCCTTCGTTTGCCCAACGGCCAGCCCAGCGTGCTGCTGAAGGTGCGTTCCCTGGTGAGCCTCACGCCGCTGTTTGCGGTGGAAGTGCTCACGCCGCAACTCATCGGCAACCTGCCCGACTTTACGCGGCGGCTGGAGTGGGTGCTCAAAAACCGCCCCGACCTGGCCCGGATGATTTCCCGCTGGCACGAGCCGGGCAAGGGCGAAAACCGGATGCTGGCCCTGGTGCGCATCCACCGGATGAAGTGCACGCTGCGGCGTATGCTCGACGAAACGGAGTTCCTGTCGGAATACGGCATCCGGTCGCTGTCGCGGTACCACTGGGAACACCCCTACGTGTACGGCCTCAACGGCACGGCGTACTCGGTCAAATACACGCCCGGCGAGTCGGATTCGTCGTTTTTCGGGGGCAACTCCAACTGGCGCGGCCCGATCTGGTTCCCGGTCAACTACCTGATCATCGAGTCGTTGCACAAGTTTTACGAGTACTACGGCGACGAATTCACCATCGAGTACCCGACCAAATCGAAGCGGCTGATGAACCTCAAGCAGATCGCCGAAGAACTGTCGGCGCGGCTGGTGAAGCTGTTCCGGCTCAACGAAAAGGGCGAACGGCCCTGCTTCGGCGACGATCCCAAGTTCCAGCACGACCCGCACTTCAAGGACCACATTCTGTTCTACGAGTACTTCCACGGCGAAACGGGCAAGGGCCTCGGCGCCTCGCACCAGACTGGCTGGACGGGCCTGATCATCGACCTGATCGAACGGTGCCAGTGCGACGAGGTGCAGAAAGCCGAACCGGCCAGTGAGGCCGAAGTGCCGCAACAAGCCGGAGCAGCCTCTTGATCCGGATTTGCAGATGAACGCCACAAAGGCACCAAGACACAACGGTTCACAAAGCCGTTGCCGCCTTCGTGAACCGTTGTGTCTTGGTGCCTTTGTGGCTTATTTAAGCTGCCTGAATGTTATCCCTTAGGAAATCACTTCAATGAGAGGCTTCCCCGCTTCCGGCGCCTTCAGGTAGCCGAATGAAGTCAGGTCGTAGCCCTGCTGGCGCATGTGGGCTTCGAATGCGCCGGTGGCTCCTTCCTCCACGGCAATGAGCAGGCCGCCGCTGGTCTGCGGGTCGGCCAGGATGAACTTCTGGTACTCGGTGAGGGGACCGATCTTGGCGCCGTAGCTGTCCCAGTTGCGGTGCGTGCCGCCGGGAACCGACTTCTGGGCCAGGTAGGCGTCCAGCACCGCGATGCGCGGCACCCGTTCAAATTCCACCACTGCCTGCAAGCTGCTGCCTTCGCACATTTCGGTCAAGTGCCCCAGCAGGCCGAAGCCGGTCACGTCGGTAAGGGCCTTTACGGACGGCAGCGTACCCAGCACGAATCCCAACTTGTTGAGCTTTACCATCAGGTCGCGGGCAATGTCAGCGTGTTCGGGTTGCAGGATGCCCCGCTTCTGGGCGGTAGTGAGAATGCCCACGCCCAGCGGCTTGGTCAGGTATAAGCGGCACCCGGCCGTGGCGGTGCTGTTCTGCTTCAGGTGAGCCGTTTTTACCCGGCCCGTCACCGCCAGGCCGAAGATCGGCTCCGGGCTATCGATGCTGTGGCCGCCGGCCAGCGGAATGCCCGCCTCGGCGCAGGTAGCCCGGCTCCCTTCCAGCATTTGTTGCGCCACTTGCGGCGGCAACTTGTCCACCGGAAAGCCCAGGATGGCAATGGCCATGAGGGGTTCGCCGCCCATCGCGTACACGTCGCTGATGGCGTTGGTGGAGGCAATGCGGCCGAAGTCAAAGGCGTCGTCCACGACGGGCATGAAGAAGTCGGTGGTGCTGATGATGGCTTCGCCGTTGCCCGTGTCGAGCACCGCCGCGTCGTCTTTGGTGTCGTTGCCCACCAGCAGGGCCGGGTACGACCGCCGGGCCGTCTCCGACTTCAGAATGGTGTCGAGCACCTTGGGCGAAATTTTGCAGCCGCACCCCGCCCCGTGGCTGTACTGGGTGAGCCGGATGAGGGGTTGTTCGCTATTCGTTGTTCGTTGTTCGTGAGTGGTCATAAGTCAGTGGTCATTCGTCATTCGGTGATGATAATGCGTCAATGGTTTTCCGGTCTCCCTTCCTCCGGTCTGCGGTCTCCTTTCTATCGCAGTACGGTCCGTACGGAGTCGAGGCTGCCGTCGTTGGGGGCGGGGGTGAGGTTGAGGATGTGGGACATGAGGCTGTACAGGTGCACGTTGCCGAACGGTTCGGCGGTGTAGCCCGGTTTGAACGCCGGGCCCCGGGCCACGAAAATGGCCCGCATGTTGGCCGTCTGGTTGTCGTAGCCGTGGCTGCCTTTCGGGAACCGGCCCTTGCCCTTTTCCGTGAATTCGCGGGAGGAGATGGACCAGGTATCGGCGGCTACGCACACGATGGGCGCAATGCGGCGGTGCTGCTGGTAGTGGTAACGGGCCGGGATTTCCGATTTGCGGTACACCTGCATGTGCGGGTGGTGTTCGGCCTGGAGGCTCTGGTACACGGCTTCTTCCCGCCCCGATTTCGGCCAGATGCCCGTTACCACGCCCCAGTCCACGCGTTCCACGTCGTTAAGGTCCACGAAATCGTCGAGGTAGGTGATCCGTTGGAGGCTGGTCGGCGCCATGCCGTGGTCCGATACCACGATCACGTTGACCCGGTCGTAGAGTTTGCGCTTTTCCAGCCCCGCGATGAGGCGGCCGAGGGTGCTGTCGGCGGCCTGCACGGCGCGCAAAACCTCCGGAGAATCGGGACCGTGGTCATGGCCCTGGTGGTCTACTTCGCTCAGGTACAGCGTCAGGAACGACGGCCGCCGGGCCGCCGGCAGGCTCAGCCAGGCCAGCACCGTATCGACCCGGGCCGCGTCGGGCACTTTGTTGTCGAATTGCTTCCAGTAGGAGGGACGCCTGCCCGCAATCTCGGCTTCCGAGCCCGGCCAGTAGAACGTGGCGGCTTTCTGGCCCTGCTTTTCGGCCGTGACCCACAGCGGTTCGCCGCCCCACCAGCGGCCGTTGCCCACCTCGGCCCGGTTGCCCAGCGAAAAGTCCGCCTTGTACGCAGGGTCGTACATCGAGTTGTTGACGATGCCGTGGTGTTCGGCGTACAGGCCCGTCACGATGGAGTAGTGGTTGGGGAACGTCATGCTGGGAAATACCGGCGTGAGCCACCGGGCCCTGACCCCTTCCCGGGCCAGGCGACCCAGGTGCGGCGTGGGAACTTTTTCGAAGTAGTCGTGCCGGAAGCCATCCAGGGAAATCAATAGTACGGTGGGCGGGAGGGCGGCGCTGCCGCCTCCTGCACGCTTGCCCGCGCAGGCTGACAAAGCCAGGAGCAGGGCAAACAGCACGTATCTTTTCATGGCCCGCAGTATACGGGTTTATGCGATAAACCGAAACATTTCCGATCCCGTTTTGTCCCCCGGCAAAACTTAGTGCGTCCAATGGCGTAGATAACCACGGGAGCCAATTTGCCGCGTTGGCGTGACGTAGCGCGTTGAATGCGAAAGGGATACATCCTGAGTTGTTTCCCGTTGGTAACGCGTATAATGGTCTTTGATCAAAGGGCGAACAGGCAGAACCCGGGCGGGGGATAAAAAGAGGGGAAGTAGCGGTAAAGCCAGTCTGGGCAGGATAACGAAGTGGGTAAGATCTTACTTGGGTCATATTTTTGCAAAAGGCACGCTACAAAGGGGATATCCTTTTTGCAGTGCGGTCCGGCCTGGGCAGCGGAAAAAAAGCCGAAAGAGGCAGGCAAATGACTTCCTTGCGGCAGAACGTGCCGGCTAATAGAAGTATTTTTCGAAATAGTTGAGCGAATCGAAGAAGGAGTGTAATGTATAAGCTAATTCTTGCAAAAATCCAAACAGTTCGGGTTATGATTGGTTTAACTTTGCCAAGGTTTGTTAGCGATTTATTAATTTTGTTGGGCCGGGCAAGCGGCGTGAATCATCCTAATTTTGCGTGTACTAAAAAGTGATGTTCGGTAATTATACTGGTCGATTTTCGCATTTCGGTCCCCCTGCTGCCTGCGTTCCTGCCGTCCCGGCCGGGAGTGTGCCTGCCACCCGCTTACTGTATTCGGCAATCTGCTCCGGCAGCCACCCGTTCGCGCGTACCCCCGCAATTTCCGTTACCCGGGTAATGCGAGCCATGCCGGCAACCCATCCGCAACCCTTACGCATTCATTCCTTAACCAATTCACTATATCTATGTTAACTCGAAGTTTACTCACTTGGGTGTTCATTACGATCCTGTCGGCGCTCGGCGCGCAGGTAATGGCCCAGGGCGTAACCACCGCCTCCATCAGCGGCATCGTGACGGATGCCAACGGGGAGCCGTTGCCAGGAGCCACGGTGGTAGCCGTGCACACGCCCACGGGTACGCAATACGCCACGGCCACGCTTGGGACGGGCAAGTACAACTTTCCCAACGCCCGCGTCGGCGGCCCGTACACGATTACTGCCACGTTCGTGGGCTACCACGAACAAAAGCAGGAAGGCATTCAACTCGGGCTGGGACAAGCCTACACCTACGACTTTAAACTCACCGAATCCAACGTACAACTCTCGGAAGTAGTCGTAACCGGCACGGCCAACCAGACCCTGAACGCCGACCGGACCGGGGCCGCCACCAACATCAACCGTGAGCAGTTTGAACGGCTGCCCACCATTACCCGGAGCTTCCAGGATTTCAGCGTGCTTTCGCCGCAGGCCGGCACCGGCTTTACCTTCGGGGGCCGCAGCAACCTGTACAACAACTTCTCCATCGACGGGGCCACTTCCAACAACGTGTTCGGCCTCAGCGCCGTGCCGGGCGGTCAGTCCAACGCCCAGCCCGTGAGCGTGGACGCCATCCAGGAAATCACGGTGGCCGTGGCGCCTTACGACGTACGCCAGGGTTCCTTCACGGGTGCCGGTGTGAACGCCGTGACCCGCAGCGGGACCAACGATTTCCAGGGCTCCGTGTACGGATTTTACCGCAACCAGAGCCTGGTGGGCAACAAGATCGGCGGGGCCGAACAGCCCGTGCTCAACTTCAACTACTACAACACCGGCTTCCGCCTGGGCGGACCGATCGTGAAAAACAAGCTTTTCTTCTTCGTGAACGCCGAACTGGAAAAGCGCATCGACCCGGCCGTAACCTTCCCGGCCGGCGGATCGGACGCCAGTGGCCGGGCCTACCAGCAAACGGTGGAGGAACTGACCCGCCTGCGCGACTTCCTGCTCGACCCCAACAAACCCGGCGGCTGGACGTATAACCCGGGCACTTTCGAAAACTTCGACGTGCCCACGCAGAGCAGCAAGTTCCTGGCCAAACTCGACTGGAACCTGAGCGACAAGCACAAGGTGACCCTGCGGTACAACCAGTTGAACTCCTTCCGCGACATTCCGCCCAGCAACTCGGGCGGCTTCGGCTCCTCGCCTCCCGGCGGCCGGCAGAACAGCAACAACGCCCTGCCTTTCTCCAACTCGTGGTACCGCCAGAACCAGAACCTGTACTCCATCATCGGTGAAGTGAACTCGTCGTTCAGCAACAAATTTGCCAACAGCCTTACCCTCGGGTACTCGGCCTTCCGCGACTACCGCGAAACGGCCGGCGGCGGCGACCCGCCCAACTTCCCGACGGTGGACATTGTGGGCCCGACCGGCAACACGCTGACCACGTTCGGCGCCGAGCCCTTTACGCCCAACAACGTGCTGAACCAGGACATCCTCCAGTTCAACGACAACTTCACCGTGTACCTGGGCAACCACACCGTTACGCTGGGTACGGCCAATGAGTTCTTCCGGTTTGACAACGTATTTACGCCGCAGATCCGGGGCGTGTACCAGTTCAACAGCGTCAACGACTTCATCAGCAACGTAGAAAACCCCTCACGGGCTACCGGCGCCAACAACTACGCGTCGCAGTACCTGTTGCAGTACTCTGCCCTGCGGAATGATCCTACGCCCAACGCCGACTGGAGCGCCACCCAACTGGGCTTTTATGCCCAGGATGAATTCACTGGTTTAAAGAACCTTAAACTTACGGCTGGTTTGCGGGTGGACGTTCCGGTATTCCCGACCCAACTGCCTAACAACGCAATATCTGACGAAGCTACCTTTGCAGGAGGAGAGCGCATCCAGGTAGGACAACTCCCCAAGTCTTCGCTGTTGTGGTCGCCCCGGGTAGGTTTCAACTGGGACGTACTCGGCGACCGCTCTACGCAGGTACGGGGTGGTACGGGCATTTTCACCGGGCGCATTCCGTTCGTGTGGATTTCCAACCAGGTGGGCAACAACGGATTGTTCTTCGGAACCGTTCAGCAAACCTCGCAGGCTGGCACTCCCGCTTTCAATCCTGATCCCCTCGGTACCACACCGACGCTGTCAGATACCTTGCCCGCCGGTGTACCGCTTGCTACTTCGTTTACCATTAATAGCACCGTCCGCAATTTCCGTTTCCCGCAAGTTTTCCGGACCAACCTTGCCATTGACCAGGCATTGCCCTGGGGCATGATTGCTACGGTAGAGGCCATCTACACCAAAGACATCAACGCCATTTTCCTGCGCGATGCCAACCTGTCGGACCCTGTGGGTACGCTCAACGGTGACGGACGCCCCTTGTACGGTGCCGTGGCTGGTGATTTAGCCGTGGCTTCGCCCAACGACCGGCGCATCAACGACCCGATTGTGCAGGCGTTGGTGCTGGATAATACGAACCGGGGTTACTCCTGGAGCATCACGGGACAGTTGCAGAAAACGTTTGACCGCGGCTTCTACGCCAACGTAGCCTATACCTACACCGATTCCCGCGACCTCAACAGCCAGAGCGGTTCAACGGCGGGTGGTTTGTTCACGGGCAACCAGATCGTGGGCGACCTCAACAACCCGACGCTGTCGTACTCCAGCAACCTGACGCCGCACCGCGTGGTGGCCAGTGCTTCCTACCGGAAAGAGTACCTGAACTTCCTGGCGACTACGTTTTCCTTTACCTACGTGGGCCGTTCGGGCAATACCTTCTCGTACGTGTACGGCGGCAGCCCCAACAGCGACGGGATCAACAACAACGACCTGATCTACATTCCGCGCAATCAGAATGAGATTCTGCTGACCACCACCGACGCCCGCGACACCCGCACCGTGGACCAGATCTGGCAGCAACTCGACAGCTACATCAGCCAGGACGAGTACCTAAACAGCCGGCGGGGACAGTACGCCGAGCGGAACGGCGCCGTGGCGCCCTGGGTCAATGCCCTCAACATCCGTCTGTTGCAGGACTTCTACATCGACGTTGCCGGCAAGCGCAACACGTTGCAGTTCTCCTGGGAGGTCGTCAACTTCCTGAACCTGCTCAACTCGGACTGGGGATTGGTAAAGATTCCGTCCCGGACCAACCTGATCGGCTTCTCGGGTTACGAAACGCCGCACACGGCAACGGCGCCCACCACCGGCCGCCCGATTTACACGTTTGCCACCAACCCCGACAACAGTGCCCTCAACGGCTCGTTCGTCAACAACAACATCATTGATTCGCGCTGGCAGATGCAGTTTGGGTTGCGCTACATCTTCAACTAAAGTTTACTGAACACCATGAAATTCAAAAAATATATTCACCTGGGGCTCGTAGCGGCCGGTGCCCTTGCGCTGATGACCAATTGCGACCGCCCCGAATACGCCGAGCCAACTCCCGCCACCGACCCTTCGACGGCGAGTTCCCGGGTCCTCTTCGTGAACGCTGCCCCGGGAGCCCCGGCGCTGAACTTACTCGTCAACAACGTGCAGGTGGCGCAAGCCGTCCCGTTTCCCGGCTACCAGCCCGGCTACGCCCAAGTGGGCGTAGGGGCCGTACAACTCAGGGGCAAGGCGGCCAACGGGACCATCGGCGGCACGCTGGGCACCAATGACCTGCTGTTCCGGGCCGGCGCGACCAACAACAACAACTTTACTTTCGTTGGCGGCCGCAACTACACGGTGTTCACAACGGACACCCTGGCCCGTCCCCGTCCCACCACGCCGGCCGGCGTCACCGATCCGGGCGGGGTGCGTTTTCTAGTAGTGGAAGACAACCTTTCGGCACCCGCGGCTGGAAAGGCCAAAGTCCGTTTCCTGCACCTGGCGCCCAATGCCCCGAGCGTAGGGGTATACAACAGCCTTACCAACCAGGTACTGTTTACGAACCGCGCCTTCCGGGCTACGTCTACCGGTACCGGTGCCACTGCCGTTAACTTCGCCAACTTCACGGAGGTGGATGCGGGAACGTACAGCCTGGATGTGAGAACGGCGGCGACCAGTGCCCCTGTATTGGTAGTTCCCAGCATTGCATTTGAAGCCGGTAAAATTTACACGGTGTACGCCCACGGCCTGCTTGGCGGAACCGGTCCGCAGGCCCTCGGCGCCGGCGTGGTCCAGCACAATTGATTGCCACACAAACCACTTACCAAACCCAGTCCTGCGAAGGGCTGGGTTTTGCTTTTCAAACGGGAGCTAGCGGACCGTAGTTAAGAACAGTGCCGGTATCATTTCCAGTCTAATGTCTCCGTCTAGCACCTAAAATCTCCCGTCGGCTTTCTTGCTTTCTGCGCAATCTGTTTAAATTGAAGCCTTGCCCGACCCTTATGAACCTACTTACCCTTTTATGGCTGTTGCTGGGAACCAGCCTCGTCCTCGGCACTGAACGTTGGAAAAACCCAACCATTCCCTGCGCATTGAAAGAGAATGAAGATCCCGTCAAGCAGTTCCCCTACGGCAACGACGTGGGCACGGCCGCCGGCATGCAGGCGTTTTGCACCAAAATGCAGGAGCGGTTCAGCCAGTCGGACCTTTCGGCGGCGGAGGCCAGGGAAGTGTACGCGGCCCTGTTTGCCGCCAAGTGGCTGCGCGAAGGCAGCTACGGCATGCCCAGCCCCGACCTGCCCCCCACCAAGCCCCTCACCGTAGCCGACTACAAAAAGCGCATCGCCCTCCGCAAGGTCGCCGACGACAGCTACGAAGTGTACTACACCTATCTCAACTGCGGCACCAACTACGAATACACCCAGGTGTGGCTGGCCGGCGGCAAAGTCTCCCGCCAGGAACGGCTCGAAGCCTGGAGCGGATCGTATCCTTGCTAGGAAAGAAAATGGACTGAATAGTAAGGTTGGGTTGCGATTGCATTTAACAGGTAATGTTACAATCTGAGCTTTCAATCGCCCCTTGGATTTAATTGGGCTATTTAATACATTATACATCAGGAGTTTACAAAAATTAACAATTTGGTAACATTTGAATTAGATGTATTGTAAATTATAATAATAATATTGGCAATATACACGTGCTGCTAAGCTTGCAAGCAGGAGCATTTTTTTACAGACAAACATCCGCATCCGACATTAAACGCATTGATTAGTTTGAGTATTCAGGCAAGATAGATTTGATCGCACCTGACTACTAATACTAATTTAAATGTACTACACTTATCGCAGGTTGTTGAATCATACAAAAGTTTCTTCCCTAAGAAGCCGTAGTGTGCATAAAGGTGCAGGTCACCTATGCAGTAGATTTTATTGATGTCACTTTTATTTTGGTATTGCCATCAGTCGACCAGATACCTGGCTTCGAGGAGTACTCTGATAAAACTGCTACTTCGTAATTGTAAGTCATAATCCATTCATTAAGCCCAATACTTGTCTGCCAGGTTGAACACTTGGCTTAATCAAATGGCTACGCCCAATTAATTCTTATATTCTTCATTTACCTAAACATTTCATTTATGAGAAAATTAAGTGTATTGCATCTGCTGCTATTTGCCGTTCTACTTGCCTTCCAGGGGTGTCAGAAAGAACAACTGGATGAAAAAAACTTTAAAATTCAGCCAAAAAATGAGACCTTAGACAATGTGAAAAGTCAAAAGGGGATTTTGACATTCAGAAATAGGTCAGAGTTTGAAAACGTAATGAATGCACTTGAAAATGCGAAGGAAAGTGATAGGATAGCTTTTGAAAGTCGCTTAGGATTTCATTCACTGCTGTCTGCTTATACAATTGCTTCAAAAAATGCACCACAAATCAGTGATAAATCTTTCACAAATAGCGAAGAATTAATAGCGGAGGAAAACGGAAGGGTGGTTTTAAAATTTTTCGATCCTAAAATGGCGAATGTACTTACAAAAGAAGGATACGTCATTATTGGCTTTACTTTACATCAATTCTACAATAGGAAAGTTAAAAGTGTAGAACTTTCAGAGGAATTAAGGATTGCCGATGCTATTAATATGTTAAAAACTGTGGAAAAAAGTAACAATAAAGTAAGAGTAAGCCCGGTTAAATTGATTGAGTCACTGCCGTTGAATGGTACAGAGCAGGGGGCACGGGTTGGAGTAGGTGGGCATGAGGTATGGTCTCCTTATGGATGTTCGGGGGGGGATTTGAAGTTTGCTGTACGCGGCAAAGTTAACTTGGCCTGTTACGATTGGCAGGAAGTTGTATGTGACTATTTGTACTATGATGAAGATTGTAGATGTATGTCCTGTTTGGATCAGGACACACGAATTGTTCGAGGTAGAAGGCTTTTCCTAACGGTTGAAGCAGAATCAAGGTTGCGCAATCAAACAGTGTTGGGGACCAGATTTGAACAGGAAGGACCTAATCCAGCCAGATACACGAAAGCCACTGGAAGCCTTGTCCTCTATTATGACGGCAGTAGTTTTTCGTATCCGGTTAATTTGTATGCTGCACAAACAAGTTTCAGCAGGTTATATATTATTGACGATTCTTATTCTAATGTTCAAAATATATCAACAGTGGAAATAGGCGGTACTGTAAATTATGAAGCACATCACTATACTGTTAATTGCATTTCGCGGGTTACCCAATATTTGTAGTTTATATTGTGGTGCTCCCCATAATTAGGAGTGTGTCCCGTGGTTGCCTGCCTTCAACAATAACTTGATTCAAGAATAGAGCCTGTGTGGTATTAAACTCCATTAGCAATGTATGTCGAGCTGCGCAGTGTTTATAGTATGAATTAGTGTAGAGACTATTATGCCCCAAGCAAAGCAGCCCCATAAAGGGTTGCTTTGCTTATTTAAGGGTTAAGTGAGTAAAAAAGATGCCCTTAGGCTGCTCATACTTCCAAAATTCTTAATTTTAAATCGAACACATCATTCCTCCCGCTGTGCGTTACAAATGCCTGCTGTTCCTGCTGACTGCAAGCCTGGCCCTGGGTGGTGCGGCATCCGCCCAGACGCGGACGAGGTTGCCGGCCAACGGTGCCTTGCTGAAGCGGAAGGCGGACGAGTGGCGCCGTGAAGGAAACCGGGAGCGGGAGAAAGCGTACGCCTGGGCCCGCAAGAAGGGTTGGCCCGTGCGCCAGGTGTTGCCCGACGGCAGCCTCCTGGCCCTGCAACGGCTCGACGAAAACGGCCACCCGGTGTACTACGCTACGGATTTCAACACGCGGGCGGCCGCCACCACCCGCACCGACCAGCTCTGGGCCGGCGGGGCCCTGGGACTCAGTTTGAGCGGCAACAGCCCGTCCTTGGCCGGCAAACTGGCCCTCTGGGACGGCGGTCCCGTGCGGGCTACGCACCGCGAACTGGCCGGCCGGGTGGTGCAGGCCGACGCCGGGGCCATGGTAGACCCGGGCACCGGCACCAACCACGCCACCCACGTAGCCGGCACCCTGGCCGCTGCCGGAGTGCAGTCGTACGCCCGGGGCATGGCCTTCGGCATTTCCGGCCTGCAAGCCTACGACTTCGGCAACGACGCCGCAGAAATGGCTGCCGCTGCCCCTAACCTGCTCATTTCCAACCATTCCTACAGTGCCCTGGCCGGCTGGCGCCTCAATGCCGGCCGCGCCGGTACGGCCGCCGATCCGCAGTGGGAGTGGCTCGGCGACGCCACGGTAAGCCCCACCGAAGACGCCCGTTTCGGCTTCTACAACGCCGATGCCCGCCGCTGGGACGAAATCACCCACAACGCCCCGTATTACCTGCCCGTGAAGTCGGCGGGCAACTTCCGGAGCCAGAACGGCCCGGCCACCGGGCAACCCTACTGGCGGCGCAATGGCAGCGGCACCTTCGAACTGGTGACCGCCCGGCCCGAAGGCATGAGTTCCAACAACGGGTACGACATCATTACCACGTACGCCACGGCGAAAAACATTCTGACCGTGGGCGCAGTGGAAGCCATAACCGGGGGGTACAACCAGCCCGCCGACGTGCGCATTGCCGGCTTCAGCAGTTGGGGACCCACCGACGACGGCCGCATCAAGCCCGACCTGGTTGCCAACGGCGTGGCCGTGTTTTCCCCAGGCGGCACCAGCGACTCGGCCTACACCACCCTGAACGGCACCTCGATGGCTACGCCCAACGTGGCCGGTACGCTGGTGCTGCTCCAGGAATACTACGCGAGTCTCCACAACGGCACCTTCATGCGGGCGGCAACGCTCAAGGGACTCGCCATCCACGCGGCCGACGAAGCGGGTACGGCCCCGGGCCCCGACTACGTGCACGGCTGGGGTTTGCTCAACGCCCAGCGGGCCGCCCAGGTGATTGCGGGCAACGGGCAGGGCCACCTGTTAACCGAAAGGACTTTGATGCAGGGCGAGTCGTACGCGCTGCCGGTGATCGCCTCGGGAAAAGGGCCGCTGGTCGTAACGATCTCCTGGTCCGATCCGCCCGGCCCCGCCCTGGCTGCCAGCACGGCCAACCTCAACAACCGGTCGCCGCGCCTGGTGAACGACCTCGATGTGCGGGTGGTTGACGCAATCGGCACGTACCTGCCCTGGACGCTCAGCCCCACCGCTCCAAACGGCCCAGCCGTGGGCGGCGACAACACCCGCGACAACGTGGAACAAGTTGTGGTAGCCAACCCCGTGCCCGGCCGTACCTATACCATCCGGATTGCCCACAAGGGGGCGTTGCAAGGGGGGCGCCAGGTGTACGCCCTGCTGGCCAGCGGCACGGGCGGCGCGTCGTTCTGCCCCTCCGCCAGCCTGACCCGCACCGGCCCCCGGATCGGGCAGGTTGCCCTGGGCACGATCAGCAGCGCGTCGGGGGCAGACTGTGCCGCCTACACGGATTATTCGTACCTGTCGGCAAACGTCGCTCCCGGGCAGAGCCTGCCCCTGGTGGTAAACTTGTCGGGTTGCGGCGGCACCCCGGGTGGATTCGTGCAGGTATTCGCGGACTGGAACGGTGATTTCAGCTTTAACGGACCGGGCGAACTGGCGGCAACCTCGGGGGCCATTGCCGGGACGGGCGTCTACAATGCCCGCCTTGCCATCCCGGCAACGGTGGAGCCCGGCACCGCCCTGCGGATGCGGGTAGTGGTGAGCCGTACGGCGGGCGTTGCCCCGTGCGGCAACTACGCGGAAGGTGAAACCGAAGAGTACACGTTGCGCGTGGTACGGCCCGAACGGGACGCCCAACCCGCTGCCCTGGATTTTCCGGAAGCCGACCTGTGCCCGCATCCTGCCGTGCCGGTGGTGGTGACGCTGCGCAACGTGGGAGCGGGGCCGTTGCCCGACGTGCCGGTGCAAGTAGTGATCAGGGGGGAAAGCACGCCGGCGCAAACGCTGCTGGGCGTACTCAGGGGCGGGCTGGCCCCGTTTGCGGAAGGGAAAGTGGCCCTGGAGGGAACGTTTGCGGCCCGGCCCGGGGAACGCTACGCTTTCGCCGTGACGGCCCAGGCGCCGGGCGACGCCAACCGCGTCAACGATACGCTTTCCTTCCGCCGCACGGTGGGCCAGCCGGCCCCTGCTCCCGGGGCTACGGCCACGGCTTGCGCGGCCGACTCGGTGCAGTTGCGGGCCGGGGGCGCCGGGGTAACGTACTGGTACGACGCCCCCGCGGGGGGCAACCTGATCGGGGTGGGGAACCGGGTGGGTACGGCCGTGCGAACGCCGGACCTGACGTACTACGCGGCGACGGATGAATTTACGGGCCGGGTGGGCCCGGGGCGGAAAAGCTTCGCGACGGAGGGCGGGTACGGCCAGTTTACCCCGGCCGTGCGGATGACTACCCAGGTACCGCTGGTGATTGAACGGGCCCGGCTGTACGTGGGCAACGGCGGCAAGGTCACCTTTACCGTTGAAACCCCTGCGGGCGTCCCCGTAGCCAGCCGGACCATTGACGTAACGCCCACCCGCAGCCCCGCCGGTCCCGGCACGCTGCCCGACGACCCGGCTGATACGGGTCGGGTGTATTTGCTCCAACTGCCCATCCCGCGCCCCGGCACCTACCAGGTCAGCGTGAGCTACGGGAACGGGGCTACCCTCTTCCGCAACAACAACGGTGTGGCGGGGTACCCGTTCACGGTTCCCGGCGTAATGGCGATTACCGGCAACACGGCAACTCCTGCCCCCGAAAGCTTTTATTATTACCTCTACGACGTGGAAGTGAAAGCCTATGGCTGCCCGGGGCCCCGGGTGGCCGTTGCCACGAACCGGATCGACGCCCCGGCGCCTACGGCCGTACTGACGGGCGGCGGTACGGTGTGCGAGGGAGACACGGCGCAACTGACGGTGCAACTCACGGGTACGCCGCCCTGGAACCTCACCTACACCGACGGCACCCGCACCACCGAGGTAACCGGCATTACGGGTTCGCCCTGGCGGCTATCGACCACCCGGGCCGGCACGTACGCGATTACGGCCCTCTCCGACGCGAGGAGTTGCCCGGTGTACCGGTCCACCGGGCCGGCAACCGTGACCCTGCGGCCCCGGCCCCCGGCCACCATCCGGTCGGAGGGCTACCTGCTCACGGCCAGCGAAGGGGCGGGCTACGAGTGGTACCTGAACGGGGTGCCTATCCCCAACAGCACCGTTCGCCAACTGGAGGTGTGGCAGGACGGGCGGTACCGCGTGGCGGTCGCCTACGCCAACGGCTGCAAATTCCTGTCGGAAGAAGCCGTCGTGGACCTGGCGGCGATACCCGGGACGGGCGCCCCGCGGGTAAAACTCTGGCCAAACCCTACCGATGGGCTCATTTACCTCAAAGGGATGCCGCTGCTGCCGCCCATCGGCCGGGTGCGGCTGCTCAACCTGCTGGGGCAAACGCTGGCGACCTGGCAGTACGACGACCCGACCCGGCGCCGGTGGACTTCGCTGAGCATCGGCGGGTTCGGCAAGGGCACGTACCTGCTGGTGGTGGAGGCCGAGGGCCGTTCGTACGTATTCAAGGTGTCTAAGCTATAATGACAATTAGGGTTGTAGGGGAAAACAGGAGAAGGCAGGAGAAGGAATGATGAATGTCGAACAAGGAATTTCGAATGTCGAAGTACTTGTACGCGTACTTCCCTTCATCATTCGAAATTCCTTGTTCGACATTCGAAATTCAACCTACTGATGACATTCCGCTTACTTCCGCTCCACCACGAAAGGCGTACTGGCGGTTACTACGTTGCCCGCGTAGTCGTGCAGATACACGTACAGCCGGTATTCCCCTGGTTCGTCGGCCGATACGGTGACCGTTTTTTCGTCGGGCCGTTGCGCAAGTTTTCCGGCTTCGCGGAGGTAGTCTTCCTTATATAGATACCACTCAAGCTTCGTGTTCGCCAGGCGTTCTACGTGCGCCGTAAAGGTGTAGGCTTTGCCGGCTTCCAGTTTTCCCGACGGGCCCGTGATGGCCATGTCGTGCAGGTTGTACCGACCCTCGCGGTTGATGAAGTCGTTCTGCCCCGTCCAGAGTTTGCGGAGGTTGTAGTAGGCCGGTTTCTTACGGCCTTTGTAATCCGTAATGCCGAACCAGGTCGCCGTGCCCTCCATCCGGTCGCGCCAGCAGAACGCCAGCCCGCCCACGTTGGCGCCCTGGTGGCGCTTCACGTAGTTGGTCCATTGTTTATTGTAATAGACGGCTTTCACAAAATCCGAGGTTTCCCACAATAAGCTATCCTTGGTGAAGTGCGAGTACTCCGGGTCCCAGTACCCGTTGGGGCCGAATTCCGAGACGACGTACGGCCGCGAGGCGTCGAAACGGGCCGTCAGCAGGTTCAACTGGCTGATCTGCTCCAGGTAGTACGAGTTGATGCCGACGATGTCGATGGAAGGGGCGTTGTCGTGGAACGAGGCCAGTTCGGCGGGCAGTTGCAGGGCGTGCTCAAACGAAGTGGATACCGGCCGGTGCGGGTCGAGTTCGTGGATGCGCCGGGCCATCCGCTCGATCATGGCGGCGTACGCGTTCCGCACCACCGTCAGGTAGGGCTGGTGGTACTGGTGTTTGAGCAGGCCCCAGGTTTCGTTGCCTACCGACCAGCACAGGATGCTCGGATCGTCCCGGTGCGCCAGTACGGTTTCTTCCACCTGTTCCAGGTATTCCTGCACCTTCAGGCTATCGCGGTAGTAATCCACTTCGGGATCAAACCAGAAGCCGTACCACACTTTCAAGTCCTGTTCACCGGCTACCTTCAGGATGTTGCGGTCGTACACGCCCGGGTTGTAGCGCCGGATGGTGTTGGCGCCCATTTCCTTAATGTCCTTCAAATCCCGCTCGATCTGCTTACGGGTGAGGGGGAAGTGCCCGTCGCGCCAGTCGTGGGCCGTGTTGTAGGCCACGCCTCTCACGTAGAAGGGCTTGCCGTCTACCAGCAACTGGTACTTGCCGGCCGTACCGGCCACTTCCACCCGGGGGTGTTCGGCGGGGGCCGGCGCGGCGGGACGGGCGGCGCGCTGCACGGCCGGGGCAACGCCCAGGTGGTACGCCGGGGCCGGGCCGAGGCCCTGCAATCCACTTGCCAGCCGGGCCGGTTGTTGCACGCGCCAGTCGATGTATTGAGCATCGGGTGCCGGGCGCCATTCGGTAGCCCAGTTCTTGTCCTGGCCGCTGTTAAAGAACACGGCCGCCTTGATTTCCTCGTGCTTTTCGCCAATGGTTGCCAGTGCCTGGGTCGTCCACTGCGCCGGGTCACCGCCGTAGGCCGTAGAGCCGAACTCGGCCAGCATCACCGGCTTTTGCAGGCTGAGCATTTTTTGGCGGAAGGGGTTGTAAATTTCTTCGTAGCTGCGCCACTTGCCGTCGGAAGAAGCCGTGCCGTAGTTGAGGCAGGTAACGCCCAGCCAGTCTACGTACAGGCCGCCCGGGAAGTAGTCGTACATGACCGTTTCGCGCCAGGGATTCCACACCCAGGCGACGTTGGACACGCCTTCGGCCATGAACAGCTTGACCACGTGGCGCCAGGCCGCGATGAATTCATCCGGCGTATTGCCGCCCGCCGGCGACCAGGGGTAGGCCGGGTTGTCGAATTCGTGGGCGAACCGCAGGAAGACGGGCTGGTGCAGGGCCCGGATTTTACCGGCGTAGGCTTTCAGGTACGCGTCAAACACGCCGTCGGTAATGCCCTTGAGCACCTTGCGGTTACGCCCCAGTTCGGGGTGCCCGGCGAGTTCGGGGAACGTGTTGGTCCAGGGCTCCCAGGTAATCATGGGAACGGCATTTTTGCGGTAAATGTCTTCCAGCAGGGCCTGCGGGAAGCTGTCCACGCTGGCCGGACCCCAGGCCTGGTACAGGGAAACGATTTTGAAGTCGTGCCCGGCGGCCGCTTCCAGCCCGGCTACCGGTTGCAGCCGGCCCGTGGCCTGTACTTCGGGCATGTATACGCCGGTGTAGAAGCCGCCGGTATTCTTGTACACGGGCGGTTCGAGGGATTTCAAGGTGCTGAGCTTGGTGGGGTTGGCTACAAACGAAGCGCCGATGAGCACCACCACCAGGAAGGCGTAGGCCGGCGCCCCGGTGCGCATCAGGTTGTAGATGCGGTGCCGGAACACCCCGAACGCGTACTTGGAGGGCCTTACGTAATGGGTCAGCAGGTTGGTCCGGCTGGCTTGTTCCCGCACCTGCCCGATGAGTTTGTGCTGCCCGGCAATGATGACCACGCTCAGGATGGCTACGTTCAGGAGTACGAAGGCCGCCATTACGAGGCTGAACGGGCTCCAGTCGTAATGCAGGCCGTACGCAACGGCGCCCAGGCTGAGGGCGCAAACAATGATGTTGGGCAGGCTGAGCACCAGGTGGTTTTCGCGTTCGTCTTCTTTGGGGGTAGGAATGTAGGGCACCTTGATGCGAAAGATCGAGTACACGAAGCCGAGCAGGAACACCCACCACGTGCCCACCAGCAGCAGGCCCCCCGTTACGTGAAACCCTCGTTCGACCACTTCGAGCAGCCAGCGTTGCGAATACTGCCGGATGAGCAGCGACAGGCCGATTACCGGCACGAAGTACTGCACGAACTCAAAAAACTCAATGCGCCAGGGCACCTCCCCGGTGAGCAGCGCGGCCACGGGTACGGTAAAGTCGATCAGTACGATCAGGCCCAGCAGGAAGTGCAGGGGCACCAGGAAGTAATGGAGCTTCTGCCGCCAGGTGAATTTGCGGAACAGGCGCGGAAAGGTGACGAAAAGGAGTTCGAACGTACCGCGCGACCACTTGAGCTGCTGCTTGTAGTAGGCTCCCAGCGACGAGGGCACCAGGCCGCGGGTCAGGATTTCGGGGGCGTACACCGACTTCCAGCCCTTGGCGTGCAGTTGCATGGCTGTGTGCATGTCTTCGGAAAGGCCCGCCGCGTGGCCACCGATGGAATCAAGCGCCTCCCGCCGGAAGGCACAGTTGGCGCCGATGGCCTGCACGGTGCCGTAGCTGTTCATGCCCATCATCATGGGGCCGTAGAAGCTGTAGGTTTGCTGGGCCGCGCCCTTGGCTACCAGGCTCTCGGGCGTATTGTAGTAGGCCTGCACCGTCTGCACGAAGCCGATTTCGGGGTTCTCGAAGTAGGGGATCACCCGGTCGAGGAACTCGGGGACGGGCACGTGGTCGGGGTCCATCACCACGCACAACTCCCCGGTGGCTTGCCGCAGGGCGTTGTTGATGTTGCCGGCCTTGGCGTCTTTCTTCACCCGCCGCGTCACGTGGATCACGCCCAGTTCTTCGCATAAAGCTTTAAGGGCCGGGTCGTTGCCTTCGTCGCACAGGTAGGAGGTGTGCGGGTAACGCACCGCCTGCATGGCCGTAAGGGTACGCCGGAACATGTCGTAGGGTTCCCCGGGGCAGGCTGTGGTCAGCATGTCCACGGTGTAGGTCCGTTTGGCTACCGGCCTCTGGGGCACGCTGATGTCCCAGTAGTGGTACCACTCGTGCAGGATGCGCAGCAGCTTGTAGAACAAGGCAAACGTAAGCAGGACGTAAAGCGTCTTGTTGCCCACGTGTTCGCGGTCGAGAAACCACCACAGGAAGTTGATTACACTGGCTACCCCGAGCAGGATGAGGATGCGCATGGTGCGCTTTTCCGTCTTGGTGGGCGGCAGGGCCCGGGTTACGCTTGAAGCAGGTGCATCTAAATGGCTTCCGTGGGTGGCAGTCGTTTCACTCATACAGGTTTCAACCATATTATTACAGGCATTATGGTTACTTTTCAGGTGCTCTTTTATATACATTCGGGAAATCCAACATATGTAAGCAACCGCGCAAAAAGATTTACAGCAAGCGGCAGCTTACGGGCAGGACTTACAAAAAACAGCGGCAAAATGCGAAGAAAACAGTTAATCAAGGCTTTTTGTTTATCCCTCTTTTTCCCTCTGGCCTGGTTGCCGGCTTGTACGAAGCAGGCCGAAGAAGGGAATGTCCGTCAAAAAATGACCGGAAAAGTACAAATTGTGCGTGACGGCAATGCGTACCGGCTGCTGCGCGACGGCCAGCCTTACTTCATCCGGGGCGGGGGCGGCTACGCCCACTACGACGTGCTCAAGGAATGCGGGGGCAACTCGGTGCGGGTCTGGGATACCAAACAGGCCGGGCAGGTGCTCGACGAAGCGCACCAACTCGGGCTCACGGTCACGCTGGGCCTGGAAGTAGGCAAGGAACGCCTGGGCTTTAATTACCACGACGAAAAAGCCGTGGCAGCCCAACTGGCAAACCTTGAAAAGGAAGTACTTAAGCATAAGGATCACCCGGCCCTGCTGATGTGGGGGATCGGCAACGAAGTGCAGCTGCGGTCAAACGACCTGAAAGTGTGGGAGGCCGTCAACGACATTGCCCGGATGATCCACCGGGTAGACCCGGACCACCCGGTCACTACCATGATTCCTACCGACCCCCAACACATCGCAGCCATTCAACAGTACTGCCCTGACATTGACCTGCTGGCAATCAATGCTTTCGGTACGCTGGAATACCTGGAGGATTTTCTGCGGCAGGCCAAGTGGGAGGGACCTTACATCCTCTCGGAATGGGGGCCCTGGGGCCAGTGGCAGGACCTGGAGCGAACCAGCTGGGACGCCTCCTTTGAATATACGAGCAGCGCCAAAGCGGATTTGTACCGGACGGCTTACCAGTCGTCAATGCAACGCGATACGCTCCGCTGCCTCGGCGGGTATGCATTTTACTGGGGCTACAAGCAGGAACGCACCGCTACCTGGCACTCCATATTTACCGAAGAAGGCTACCGCACGGAAGCAGTGGACGTACTGGAACACTTCTGGAAAGGAACGCCCGCGGCAAACCGGGCGCCGGGCATCACTTCGGTTACGCTTACCGGCAAACAGGCCGGCAATGACATTCTGCTCGACAAGGCCGCCGTGGTGCAGGCTGCCATCGCGGCCAGCGACCCGGAAGGGGATAGCCTCGTGATCCAATGGAAAGTATACCCGGACCTGGGCGCCGCCGAATACGCCGTAGGGGGCGACGTTGAGGTGCGGCCCGTGCAATTACAGGGCTTGTCGGAAATGGCCTCGGGCAACACCTTTACTTTCACCACCCCGACCCGGCAGGGGGCTTACCGGCTGTTTGTATTTGTGCACGACGGGAAAAAGCGTGCCGCCACGGCAAACATTCCCTTCTACGTGTTATAGAGGAGACCGCAGACCGGAGGCAGGGAGACGGGAGGAGGCGTGCCTATGCAGGACGGGGATGCGATACACATACTGATAGAAGGGATAGGGTTTAAACCCTATCCTTCCCGATCCTCCTCCGGTCTCCCTTCCTCTTTTCCTCCGGTCTCCTTCACATTCCGGTCTCCCATTTTTTGCGTGAGGTAGACGAAATCGGCGACGGAGAGCTGTTCGGCGCGTTTGTCGAGCAGGGCGTCGTCGAGCAGGGCCGGCGGCGGGTCGAGGGGTTTGAGGGCGTTGCGCAGCATCTTGCGGCGCTGGTTGAAGCCGGCTTTTACTACTTGTTTGAAAAGCACTTCGTTGCAGTCCAGCCGTTGCACCCCGTTGCGCCGCAGCCGGATCACCCCCGACTGCACCTTGGGCGGCGGCTGGAATACGTGGGGCGGCACCGAAAAACTGTATTCAATGTCGTAGAACGCCTGCAGGAGCACACTCAGGATGCCGTAGTCGCGGTTGCCCGGCCCGGAGGCAATGCGCACGGCTACTTCCTTCTGCAACATGCACACAATTTCGGGCACCTGGTCGCGGTAGTCGAGTACCTTAAAGAATATCTGCGAGGAAATGTTGTAGGGGAAATTGCCGATCAGCGCGAAGGGCTGGCCCAGGAGCCGGTCGAGGGGCAGCTTGAGAAAGTCCCCTTCGATGATTTTGTTCTCCAGCGTGGGGTAATGCTTCTTTAGGTACGCAATCGATTCCCGGTCAATTTCGATCAGGTGCACCTCGGCCCCTTCCCGTCCCGCCAGGAATTCGGTGAGGACCCCCGTGCCCGGGCCCAGTTCGAGCACCTTCCCGTAGCCGCCGTGCCCCGAAAGCAGCCCCACAATGCGGGCGGCAATGCTTTTGTCCTTCAGAAAGTGCTGGCCGAGGTGTTTCTTGGGTCTGACAAACATATGGAGTTCATGAGTTTATGAGTTCAAAGTTTATGAGTCTGTAAGTATACGTTTGGGGAACGAACTCATGAACTTGGAACTCATAAACTCATGAACTTACTTTAACTTGCGGCGGAAGTTAGCACAAATACGGTTTTACGAAAAAGCACCCGCATGGTTCCCCAGCTCATTTTTACGCACCCCATCGAGTATAACATTGACACCGTCTTGTTGCTCGACACTGCCAACGCGGCCAACCAATTCCTCAACGAACGCGAACTGGCCTACCTGGGCAAACAGATCGCCGAAGGCAGCAAGCTGATCCACATCAACCAGTACGACCGGCAGGTGTTCGTGGCGGTGCCCGACGCCAGGAAAACGGGCGACGCCCGGCGGGAAGCCCTGCGCAAAACGGGGCACGAACTGTACGCGTTGCTCAAGAAAGGCGCCGTGGAAAGGTTGCAACTGATTGCCGAATCGGTCGACGCCGGCGAACTGCTGGCCCTGGCCGAAGGCGTGGTGATGAGCAGCTATTCCTTCCAGAAATACAAGTCTGAAAAGAAAGGGAGCAAGCTGGCCGAAATCCGCCTGGTCGCCAAGGGGCTGACCGAAGCCGCCGTGCGCGAACTGGCCGTGGTGCTCGAAGCGACCTTCCTGGCCCGCGACCTGGTGAACGAGCCGGTGATCTACCTCACGGCCGAACAGTTGAGCCGGGAAATTACCGAAATGGGAAAAAGAGCCGGCTTCAAGGTGGAAGTGTTCGGCAAGAGCAAGATCCGGAGCTTGAAAATGGGCGGCTTGCTGGCCGTCAACGCCGGGGCGCCCAACCCTCCGACCTTCAATATTCTCGAATACAAGCCCGAAGGGGCCGTCAATGACAAGCCCTACGTGCTGGTGGGCAAAGGCGTGGTGTACGACACGGGCGGCCTCAGCCTGAAGCCGACGCCCAACTCGATGGACGAGATGAAGTGCGACATGGCCGGGGCTGCCGCCGTGGCCGGGGCCATCTACGCGGTTGCCCAGAGCAAACTGCCCCTGTACGTGGTGGGCCTCATCCCGGCCACCGAAAACCGGCCCGACGGCAATGCCATTACCCCCGGCGACGTGATTACGATGTACAGCGGCACCACCGTGGAAGTACTCAACACCGACGCCGAAGGCCGGCTCATCCTGGCCGACGCCCTGTGCTACGCCAGCAAGTACCAGCCCGCCCTGGTGATCGACCTGGCCACCCTCACGGGAGCGGCGGCCCGGGCCATCGGCAAGGAAGGCATCGTGTACATGGGCACCGCGCCGGAGGAAGAGAAAAAGGCCCTGGAAAAGAGCGGCTACGCCGTGCACGAACGGCTGGTGGAGTTCCCGCTGTGGGAAGAGTACGACAGCCACCTGGAATCAGCCATTGCCGACCTCAAAAACATCGGCGGGGCCGAAGCCGGGGCCATCACGGCGGGCAAGTTCCTCGAACACTTCGCGGAATTTCCCTGGCTGCACCTCGACATTGCCGGCGGCGCCTTCCTGACGGGCAACGACAGCTACCGCGGCAAACACGGCACGGGCATCGGCGTGCGGCTCCTGTACCACTTCCTGAAGGGAAAGTTTACCGGGACCGATAAATAACCCTCCCGGCCCGGATGCGGGATTGCGCAAAAACAACCGAAATATTGGTAGTTTTACGGAGTGATGTACGCCGCTTATGACAGAACATAAACCCATTATTGGCATTTCGCTGGGTGATTTTAACGGGATTGGTCCCGAGGTAACGCTGAAGGCACTTTCGGACAGTAAAATCCTGAAAATGTGCACGCCGGTCCTGTACGGTTCCGTAAAAGTTCTTTCCAAGTACCGTAAGCTGATGAACCTGGAAGACTGGTCGTTGCACTCTGCCCGGGCCATTGACCAGATCGTGCACAAAAAGACCAACGTTATCAACTGCTGGGAGGAGAACCTGGAAATCAATCCGGGAAAAGTAACCCCCGAAGCAGGACGCAGCGCCTACATCGCACTCAAAACGGCCACCGAAGACCTCAAAAAGGGCGTGCTCGACGCCATTGTTACGGCACCCATCAACAAGCACAACATCCAGAACGAGGAATTTCCCTACCCTGGCCATACCGAGTACTTCGCGCACGAATTTGCCGCGCAGGAAACGGTCATGCTCCTGGTGAGCGGCGACCTGCGGGTCGGCGTGGTCACGGGACACATTCCCCTATCGGCCGTGCCGGCAGCCATCACCAAGGAAAAAGTCATCAGCAAGGTAAATGCGCTGATCAAAGCCCTGCGGGGCGATTTCGGCATCAGCAAGCCGCGGATTGCCGTGCTGGGCCTCAACCCGCACGCGGGCGAAGACGGCCTGCTGGGTTCCGAGGAGCAAGACATCATCGGCCCCGCGGTGGCCGAACTGCGGCACAAGGGCAACCTGGTGTACGGGCCGTACCCCGCCGACGGTTTTTTCGGGGCCCTGCAATACAAGAAATACGACGCCGTGCTGGCCATGTACCACGACCAGGGGCTCATTCCGTTCAAGACGCTGGCTTTCGACGACGGCGTAAACTACACGGCGGGCCTTTCGGTGGTGCGTACCTCACCCGACCACGGCACGGCCTACAACCTGGCGGGCAAGAACCAGGCAAAGGAGGCTTCCATGCGGGCGGCCATCTTCCTGGCCTGCGACATTATAAAACACCGCAAGGAAATGCTCAGCCTCCAGCACACGGCGCAGCACTGAGAAATTTTGAATGATGGATTTTGAATTTTGAATTAGCGACTTCGATTGCACCAGGGGTATTTTTTAATCCATAATTTATAATTCAAAATCCATAATCACTTTTGTTATGCATTAGCCCTCCCGGACTAAGTCATGTTTTTTGTACTCTCCAAAACGGCGTTTTACCTGCTCATGCCCATGACCTGGATCGTGGGCCTTTTGCTGTACGCCCTGCTGACCAAACTGGAGCACCGGCGGAAACGGGCCCTGAAGGTGGCCGTGGTGCTGCTGTTCGTGCTGGGCAACAACTTCCTGGTGAACGAAGCCATCCGGTGGTGGGAAGTACCCGTGACGCCCATCCGGCAGTTGCCCGGCTCCTACGACGTGGCCGTTATCCTTACCGGGGTCACTGATACGGAGCGGAAGCCCAACGACCGGGTCTACTTCATGCGGGGCGCCGACCGCGTACTGCACCCGTTGCAGCTTTTCAAGGTGGGCAAGGTCAGACACTTCCTCATCAGCGGCGGCTCGGGCAACCTGGTGGGCAGCCAGGAGAGCGAAGCCGAAGAACTGGCCGCCGTGCTGCGCATCGCGGGGGTGCCGCCCCACTGCATTACGCTGGAAAACAAGTCGCGCAATACGCGCGAGAACGCCGTTTTTTCGGCCCGGGTGCTTCAGGAGAAGTTTCCGGGCAAGTCGTACCTGCTGGTGACTTCGGCCTTTCACATGCGCCGGGCCGAAGGGTGCTTCCGGAAGGCCGGCGTGCCGGTAAGCATTTACAGCACCGACTTTTACAGCCACGGCCGCAAATGGACGCCCAACCAGTTTTTCCCCACGGAAGGCGCCCTGGGCCGGTGGTCGAGCATCTGGCACGAATGGATCGGGTACCTCACTTACCGCCTGATGGGCTACGCCTGACGGGGCCCCGGTGGTTACGGTAGAAAACGAAAGAGGCGCCACACGGGGCGCCTCTTTTATTGTCAATTTTAACGGGTCAATTATCCATTAAGCACGGCTTCCTTCTGGAACTTGCCGGGGGACTGTACGTGCAGCCGCCAGTATTCTTCGGCAATCCGGTCGGGGTCCAGCGAGGTACCGGGGCGTACGATGCCCGCAATGGTTACGGTAGCTACGTGGATGCCGGCCGGTTCGAGTTCGGCTGCCAGGCTGAAGGAAAGGTTACGGATGCCCGCTTTGCCGACGGCGATGGAAGCATACTTGGGGTGCGGGTCCAGGGCCAGCCCGCCGCCCGTAAACAGGATCGTTCCCCGGCGTTGGGCTTTCATGTGGGGGATTACCTGCTGGGCCGCTACCAGGGCGCCGGCCACGTTCACCCGGAAATCCTGAACCAGCTTCTCGGCGTCCAGCACGGAGGGGCTGCTCTCGCGGGGGGCTACTGCGTTGTAGACCAGCACGTCGGTGGGGTTGATCTGGTGGTGAATTTCCCGGAACACCCGGGTCAGGGCCGTAAAGTCAGCTGCGTCGGCCGAATACGCGTACGCCCCGTTCCCCTCGCGCTGCAACTCTTCCAGAAACTTTCCGAGCTTTTCCACCCGGCGGGCAATGAGTACGACGGTGTATCCTTCGTGGGCAAAACGCCGGGCCACGGCCATGCTGATGCCCGGCCCGGCGCCTAAAATAGTGCAAACCTTTTTCATGGGAGAGGTATTTGCCGCAAGATAAGGGACAGACTTGTAACGATTACAAGTTGAAATATCATTAAAATGTTAAGTGTTGGGTTTAACCGCTTTTAACACGTTGTCCGCCAATCCACTGCGGGTAATACAAGAATTTTGGCCTACGCCC
The DNA here is from genome assembly GCA_963844325.1 of uncultured Sphingobacteriales bacterium. Lineage (GTDB taxonomy): Bacteria > Bacteroidota > Bacteroidia > Cytophagales > 172606-1 > CADCTQ01. Next base: position 6,756,161 of record CAWJNV010000002.1, on the reverse strand, counting down.
TCCCGGGAAGGTTTGTGCCCGTTCCTGCGCCCCGGGGCCATTAGCCGAGCTGGGCGGTCATCGTGATCTTGGCATTGAGGACCTTGGAAACCGGGCAGTTTTGCTTTGCCAGGTCGGCCAGTTCCTGGAACTTGGCCTGGTCGATGCCCGGCACTTTGGCCTTCAGGTCGAGGTGAACGGTCGTGATGGTGAAGCCATCTCCTTCCTTGTCCTTTTCCAGGTTCAGCGCGGCAGTGGTGCGGAGTTCGTCGGCGGTAAAGCCGGCGCCGACCAGCTGAAAACTCAGCGCCATGCTAAAACAGCCGGCGTGCGCCGCCGCGATCAGTTCTTCGGGGTTGGTACCCGCTTTACCGTCCTCGTTCTGGAAGCGGGTTCTGAAGGAGTACGGCTGGTCTTGAAAAACGCCGCTTTGGGTGGTCAGGGAACCTTTGCCTTCCAGGCCGGAGCCGTTCCAAACGGCAGTGCTTGTTCTTTTCATGTCTGCAATAATATAAGGGTTGTTGAAATGGTTTTGGGCCGGTAATATACGCATTATGGAAGTAAACAAGCGCAAGGCCCGCGCAGTTATGAAAAAGGCATCCGCTTAACTCTATGTCTCCTTTATTGCTGCTGGGAAACCTGATCCTGTCGGCCTGCCTGACCGGTCTGATCTGGTTCGTGCAAATCGTGCATTATCCCATCTTCCGGCAGGTTCCGGCTGCCCACTTCGGCGCGTACCACGCCGCCCACACCCTTACCACGGGCCGGGTGGTGGCCCTGCCCATGCTGATCGAACTCGGCATCGGGGGCTGGCTGGCGCTGCAACCGGTGCCGGCAACCCTGCGGTGGGTTCATTACGCCGCTTATGCCTGCGTCATCCTGGTCTGGGCCGTCACGTTTAGGGTGGCCGTGCCGTTGCACAACCGGATGGCCGCTGCGGGCTACGGGGAAGCGACCATCAACAGCCTGGTGGCGGCCAACTGGGCCCGGACCGTCGGCTGGACCGTCCGGACGGTGCTGCTGGCGTACCTGGTGTACCAGCACCTGGGCGTGAAGCGTTAGGAGGCGTGGGTGGGCAATGCCGGTACGGGCTGCGGCGTGAGTTGCCCCGCGGGCTCTGACACCAACGCGCGGCGGGTTACTTCCCCCTGCGCGTCAAAGTAAACCTGCACGCCCCGGGGCTGGCCGTCGCGGTACTCCGCGATGGATTCCACGTACTGACGCGACTGGTTGTCCTCGAAAAAATAGCTGTATTGGTACTTAAGGCCGGTAAACTTACCCTGTTTGAAACGGCCGAAAAGCTTGGCAACCGGCGCGAGGCGGTTGTAGTCGACGGCCCAGAGTACTTCACCGGGCTGGTGGGGCAGTTGGTAATCCGTCATCTCGTTGCCAACCGTTACCCGCACGATGTAAGCGCTTAAGCGGCAGCACTGTTCCTTGCGGTGCTGCATTTCCTGCCGGATGAGGTCGATGGGGGCTACGGCCCGGGAACCGGACGGGGCACCGTACTGCTGCGAAGCAGGCGTTTTTGATTTGGAGAATTCTAAGAACTTACCCATTACGGACGGTTTTCTTACTTAGTACCATTTGTCCGGGTTGGGGTAACCGGGGCGGACGGGGCTCCCGTTTTGCGGGAAATACGGGGTAAAGAACCGCTGCGGGGCAAACCTGCGGGAATTGTACTGACGATATTTGAACTCCAAATTGATTGCGTAAAATTACGTTATTTAAAATTGTTCTAAATAGGGCCGAAATAGGGGTTTTATTACGCGTATCGTGCTGAGAGACAGCACATTTTGGGGGGGATGCCGTTTACTGAAAAGTGAAGCCCCTAATTGTATTAAAATGGAATTTGGTAGCTCAAAATTCCGACACTAGATTTGTACGGCCTAAAAGACCCATTCGTCCTAATGAATACGCCATTCAATAAATTTCCCGCATTGCCTCGCAAAAGTGCCTTTAGAAGTTGGGCGGCAATGCTTTTTTGCTGCTTCCTATGGTTGGCAGCCCCTCACCCGACGCAGGCACAAGAGAACAACGCGGAAGCCCAGCTTCCCGGCGATGTGGTTGATAAGAACAATGACGCCAGCGTACCGGCCGGCGGTTCCCAGCCCCGTACCCAGGACCCGGCAGCCGTTGCCGAAGGTAAAACCCTCTTCAACAACAACTGTGCCGCTTGTCACGCCGTCACGAACGAAGTCGTAGTCGGTCCCGGCCTGAAGGGAATCAACGAACGCCGGCAGCTGGACTGGCTCATCAACTGGATTCGTAACCCGCAGAAAGTAATCGAGAGCGGGGACAAGTACGCCGTGGACCTGTACAACAAGTTCAACAAGCAGATCATGCCCGGCTTTGGCGACCTGACCGACCAGCAGATCCAGTCGATCCTGGCGTACGTGGACGTGTCCAGCTCGGGTGAGAACGCCAACACGGCTACGGGCGGCGACGTTGACGGCAAACTGGTGCCCTCCGGCACGGGTGGCCCGAACGCCAAAACGGACGGCGCCCTGGGCTCCACCTCGTTCACCATCATCCTGGTGGCCTTGCTGGTGATCCTGCTCCTGGTGCTGCTCGTGCTGATCATGATCGTGTCGCTGCTCAGCAAGTTCCTCAGCGAGAAGAAAGACCTGGCCCCCGAAGACCGCGAAGTGTTGCAGCAGCGCGTCAACTGGAAGGGCATCGCCGGAAGCAGCGCCTTCAAGGGCGGCGTGGCCCTGATCTTCGCCTTGGTGGTGGGCAAAGTAGCCAACGACCAGGTGATGAGCATCGGCATCCAGCAGGGGTACGCCCCCAAACAGCCCATTGCCTACTCGCACAAACTGCACGCCGGCCAGTACCAGATCGACTGTAACTACTGCCACACCACGGTGACCAAGGCCAAGACGGCCAGCATTCCCTCCCTCAACATCTGCATGAACTGCCACGGGGTCATCAAGACGGCCTCTCCGCAGATTCAGAAGATTTACACCGCCATTGAGAAGAACCAGCCGGTGGAATGGGTACGGGTGCACAACCTGCCTGACTTTGCCTACTTCAACCACGCCCAGCACGTGAACGTGGGCCAGGTGGCCTGCCAGACCTGCCACGGCGAAATCCAGAACATGGAAGTCGTGCAGCACATTGCCCCGCTCACAATGGGCTGGTGCATCGACTGCCACCGCAAGACGGAAGTACAGGGCCGCGACAACGCCTACTACGACAAACTGGTTGCCCTGCACAGCAAGGAAACCAAAGAACCCATGCGGGTAGCCGACATCGGTGGCCTGGAATGTTCGAAGTGCCACTACTAACTGCTACTAGCCTCTATCAAAAAATAAAACAGTCGCCCAACGCGAATCCTTATATGGAAGAGAATAAGAAGAGTAATAAAATATACTGGAAGGGTCTGGAGGAGTTGACCAACGAATTAGAATTTGTAAAGAACGCGCAAAACGAGTTTCCTGAACAGAATCAACCGCCTAAGAGTGCCGAAATTCCCAGCGACGTGACGGGTTCCTCCCGTCGGGACTTTCTTAAAATGATGGGATTCAGCCTGACGGCCGTGTCACTGGCCGCCTGCGAGCAGCCGGTCCGGCACGCCATCCCGTACATTACCAAGCCGGAAGACATTGAACCCACCATCTCCAACTACTACGCGTCCAGCTACGTGGACGCCGACGGTGGCTACGACAGCGTGCTGGTAGAAACCCGCGAGGGCCGTCCCATCAAAATCGAGCCCAACAACTTGTCGAGCCTCACGCACCGGGGCACGGGCGTAAAAACCCAGGCTTCGCCGCTCAACCTGTACGACAACACCCGCCTCAACGGTCCCCGCAAGGGCGGCAAGCCGGCCGACTGGAAAACGATTGACAGCGAGATTTCGAGCCAGCTCGGCCGGATCGCCTCCCAGGGCGGCGCCATTCGCCTGGTTACTTCCACGGTCATCAGCCCGACCACCAAGGCCGCCATCCGCGACTTCCTCGCCAAGTATCCCGGCGCCCAGCACGTGGTGTACGACGCAGTGTCCTACGCGGCCCTGCTGCGGGTGCACAACGGCGTGTTCCCGCACTTTGATTTGGGCAAGGCCAACGTAGTGGTAGGCATCGGGGCCGACTTCCTCGGCACCTGGCCGGGCAACACCACCTACAGCACCCAGTACGCCCAACTGCGGCAGGTGAGCAAGAACAAAAAGGAGATGAACCGGCACTACCAGTTCGAATCCAACCTCACGCTGACCGGTTCCAACTCCGACCATCGCACGCCCATCAAACCTTCGCAGGAAGGCCTGCTGGTGACCGCCCTCTACAACCGGGTGGCTAAACTGGCGGGTGCCGCGGCCCTTAACGTGCCCGATTTCAACGCCACCAACCTCGACAAGGCCGCCCGCGACTTGTTCGCCGCCCGCGGCCGGTCCCTGGTCATCAGCGGCTCGCAGGACGTGAACGTGCAGGCAGTGGTTGCCGACCTCAACCGGCTCCTCGGCGCTTACGGCTCCACCATCGACACGGTGGCCCACTCCACCCTAAAGGCCGGCGACGATGCGGCCATGGCTGCCTTCGCGCAGGAGGTGCAGCAGGGCCGGGTAGGGGCGGTGATTTTCTACAACGCCAACCCGGTGTACAATTACCCCGCCGCCAACTTCGCCACGAACCTCCAAAAAGTAGGCCTCAAAATCTCCTTTGCCGACCGCCTCGACGAAACGGCCTCCCTGTGCGACTACGTGTGCCCCGACCATAATTACCTCGAATCGTGGGGGGACGCCGAACCCAGAAGAGGGTATTTCAGCGTCATTCAGCCGACCATCAACCCGATCTTCCAGACCCGCCACGCGCAGGAAAGCCTGCTCACTTGGGCTGGTGCACCGGTAACCAATTACTACGCGTACCTGCAAAACTATTGGCGTACCAACCTGTTCCCGCAGGCCGGCGCCGGTGCCGGGGCTTTCGAAGCCTTCTGGACCCGGACCCTGCACGACGGCATTTTCGAGCCCAAGGCAACGGCCGTGCAGCAGACGCCGGTACAGAACCCGACTGCTTCCAACAACCCCCGTCCGCTCACCGTGGCTCCCGCCGAAACGGCCGGTTCGAGCGGCGGCACGGCCCCGTCGGTGAACCTGGCCGCGGCGGCTACGGCCATCGGGCAGACCTACAAAGCCAGCAACAACGCCACGGAGCTGTGCCTCTACGAGAAGATCGGCATGGGCAGCGGCGACCACGCCAACAACCCGTACCTGCAGGAGTTTCCCGATCCCATTTCCCGGGCCTGCTGGGACAACTACCTGACCATTCCCCGAAAGATGGCCGTGGATCTGGAACTGGTGCAGGGTGATGTCGTGCAGGTTGCCGTCAACGGCAAGCAGCCCATTGCCGTGCCGGTACTCATCCAGCCCGGCCAGGCCGAAGGCACGGTTGGATTGGCCCTGGGCTATGGCCGTACCAAGGCGGGCAAAGCCGCCAATAATGTGGGCAAAAATGCCTTCCCGCTGGCAAACTTCGTAAATGGCACCATGCAGTACGTGGTGCCGGCCGTGAACATTACCAAGACCGAAGGCCACCGCGAGATTGCCCAGGTGCAGACGCACCACACGATCATGGCCCGCCCCATCGTGCAGGAAGCCAGCCTGAGCGAATACGTGCAGAACCCGGCCGCCGGCCGGCACGAACCCAAAATTGCGACCCCCGAAGGGCCCAAGAGCCCGACCGAGATCACCCTCTTTAAAGGTCACCAGTACCTCAACCACTCGTGGGGCATGGTGATCGACCTGAACTCCTGCACCGGCTGCGGCGCCTGCGTGGTGGCCTGTAACGTGGAGAACAACATTCCCGTGGTAGGCCGCCAGGAAGTACTCAACCGCCGCGAAATGCACTGGCTGCGCATCGACCGCTACTACAGCAGCGACGCCGACCCAACCAAGCAAAGCATTTCAGGTTATAAGGATATGGAAGAACCGTCGGCCAACCCCGAGGTGATCTTCCAGCCGATGCTGTGCCAGCAGTGCCAGAACGCACCCTGCGAAACGGTGTGCCCGGTAATTGCCACGGCCCACAGCTCGGAAGGCGTAAATATGATGGTGTACAACCGTTGCATCGGTACGCGTTACTGCGCCAACAACTGCCCCTACAAAGTGCGGCGGTTCAACTGGTTCAAGTACCACAACAACGAGAAGTTCGACTACCACACCAACAACGACCTCGGCAAAATGGTACTCAACCCCGACGTAACGGTACGGTCGCGGGGCGTAATGGAGAAGTGTAATTTCTGCATGCAGCGCATCCAGGAAGGGAAGCTTAACGCGAAGAAGGAACGCAGACGTCCGCGGGACGGTGAAATTGTGACGGCTTGCGCCCAGGCTTGCGCTACCGGTGCCATTACGTTCGGTGACTTGAACGATACCGAGAGCCGCGTGGCCCAGATGTGGCACGAAGAAGAAACGAACCGCGGTTTCCGCGTGCTGGAGGAGATCAACACGCGTCCCCAGATTACGTATCTGACCAAAATCAGGAATAAGGCCTAACTATTTTAATCTCATCCCTTACGATACCGTTATGAGTCACGTCGTTTCACCCGTCAGAGAGCCGCTCGTACTAGGCGGCAAGACTTATGCTGACGTCACAGAGGATATATGCCGGCAGGTGGAAGGTAAGCCCACCAAACTTTGGGGAATTGCCTTCCTGTGTTCACTCGTACTGCTGGGCATCGGCGCGTACGGTGCCTATCGGACCTTATGGTACGGCATCGGCGAGTGGGGCCTCAATAAAACCGTGGGTTGGGCCTGGGACATCACCAACTTCGTGTGGTGGGTAGGGATCGGCCACGCCGGTACGCTGATCTCGGCCATCCTCCTGCTGTTCCGCCAGAAGTGGAGAACCTCCATCAACCGGGCGGCGGAAGCCATGACCATCTTTGCGGTACTTTGCGCGGGTACGTTTATCCTGCTGCACATGGGCCGCACCTGGGTGGGTTACTGGGCGTTGCCCCTACCCAACACGTACGGACCGCTGTGGGTTAACTTCAACTCCCCGCTGGTATGGGACGTGTTCGCCATCAGTACTTACCTCACCGTGTCGCTGGTGTTCTGGTACATCGGTCTGATTCCCGACCTGGGCACGATCCGCGACCGGGCCCGCTCCAAAGTATCCCGGGTAGCCTACGGCATCCTGAGCTTCGGCTGGGACGGCTCGGCCAAAACCTGGCAGCGTTACGAAGCCGTCAGCTTGATTCTGGCCGGTCTTTCTACCCCGCTGGTACTTTCGGTACACACCATTGTAAGTTTTGACTTTGCTACTTCCGTAATTCCCGGCTGGCACACCACCATCTTCCCGCCCTACTTCGTGGCCGGGGCCATCTTCTCCGGGTTTGCGATGGTATTGACCCTCATGCTCGTCACCCGCGAGGTGTTCGACCTGAAGGAATACATTACGATCCAGCACATCGAGCTGATGAACAAGATCATCATCCTGACCGGCTCCATTGTGGGGGTTGCCTACATCACCGAATTCTTCATTGCCTGGTACTCGGGCGTGCAGTACGAAGGGTACGCGTTCCTCAACCGGATGGCCGGCCCGTACTGGTGGGCCTACTGGTCGATGATGACCTGTAACGTAATCTCCCCGCAGTTGCTGTGGATCAAGAAGATCCGGACCAGCGTGGTGGCTACGTTCATCCTGTCCATCGTGGTAAACATCGGGATGTGGTTCGAACGTTTCGTGATCATTGTAACGTCGCTGCACCGCGATTACCTGCCGTCGAGCTGGGTAATGTTCTCCCCGACCATCATCGACGTGACCGACTACATCCTCACGTTCGGCATCTTCTTTACCCTGTTCTTCCTGTTTGCCAAGTTCCTGCCCGTGATCAACATGGCGGAAGTAAAAGCAGTATTGAAAGGATCATCGGAGAAGGTGGCCGCGCAGAAACGGACTTCGGCCACGCAGCCGGCTGAGTACCAGACCCGCCCGGCGTTCAACAAAGACGTGGAATAACAGTAGCCTAAAATCTATAGAGACCAAATGGAGCATAACGAAAATAAATTCCTGGTGGGCGTGTACGACGACGAAGACGTGGTACTGTCGGCCGTGACCAAAGTACGCAACGGCGGCGTCCGCATCCATGAAGTATACACCCCTTTCCCGATCCACGGGCTGGACGAAGTACTGGGTTACAAGCGTTCCCGGCTGCCCCGGGCGGCGTTCATGTTCGGCATTACGGGCACCTCGCTGGCCCTGCTCATGCAGATCTGGATGCTGGGTTTTGACTGGCCGATCATCATCGGGGGTAAGAACTTCGTGACGTTCCCCGACTTCATTCCCGTGACTTTTGAGTTAACCGTACTGCTGGCCTCGCTGGGGATGGTAGCTACCTTCCTGATCGTCAGCAACCTGTACCCCGGCAAGCGGCCGCTCCTGTTCGACAGCCGCTGCACCGACGACAAGTTCATCATGGCCGTGGACCTGACCAAAAACTCGCTGACCCAGGACGAGATCACCGCGATCCTGCGCACCAGCGGGGCCATTGAAGTGAATACCAAAATTGTAGAAGTAGAAGCTTAACAGAATAGCCTAATTCCATGATTCGCTCAACCTATTATATAAGCATGTGTCTGCTGGCGGTGTTGTGGGCCTCTTCCTGCGGCCGCAACCCCGACGATACGGGCACCGAATACGCGCCGGACATGTACCATCCGGAATCATACGAGCCCTACAAGCAGCGGGCTGACATGAAAAACAAATTCAACCCCTACGGCAACAACCTCTGGTACCCGGTGACGGGCACCGTTTCGCGCCGTAACTACCAGACCACCTACGGCAGCGGCGACAGCGCCGTGACCGACCTGATGGTGTACAACCTGACCAAGGACGACCTGGAAGTGGCGGCAAGCACCCTGAAGAACCCCGTGCCCGGCAACGAAGCGGTGCTGGAAGAAGGCAAGGTGCTCTACACCCGGTACTGCCAGCCCTGCCACGGCGAACAAGGCAAGGGTGACGGGCCGGTGGGCAAAGTATACAAGGGCGTGCCCAACTACTCAGTGGGCCGCTACAAGGAGATGAACGACGGGCACATCTTCCACGTGATTACCTACGGCCGGGGCCGCATGTGGCCGCACGGCACGCAGATTCTGCCGCCCGACCGCTGGAAAATCGTCCACTACGTACACCAACTTCAACAACTACAGTAAGACACTCCTTACGGATATAAAGCTCAGGAAATGGCTGGTCATCATCATCATACCCCTGTCTCGCTGGACGAGCAGTACATTTTTCAACCCAAAACCCGTACCCGCGCCCTGACTGCCATTGGCGTGGGGGTATTGCTGGTCATTCTCGGTGTAATCCTGCTGGCCTCCGGCGTGGGCGAACACCACGAGGCGGCCGGGCAGGCCATTGGCGAACAAGCCCACGCCGGGGGACATGAATTCCACTGGAGCAAGCGGCTCTACGCCAACCTCTGGCTCAACGGCGTGTTTTTCACGGGCATTGCCGTAATCGGCGCCTTTTTCGTGGCGGTGCAGTACGCTTCGCAGGCCGGCTGGTCGGCGGGCATCCTGCGCATCCCCCTGGCTTTTGGCTACTTCCTACCCATCACCGGTGTGGTTCTGCTAGGTACGTTCCTGCTGGCCAACCACGATCTGTTTCACTGGGCTGACCACGAAGTGGTTGATCCCAACAGTCCCAAGTACGACACTATCATTGCCGGCAAGCACGGCTTCCTGAATATACCCTTCTTCCTGATCAGGATGGTGGTGTATCTGGCCGTCTGGTTCTACATGTTCCTCAAATTGCGCAACCGGTCACTCCGCGAAGACCTGGAGGGCGGGCTGCTCAATTACGACCGCAACATTACGACCTCCGTGTTGTTCCTGATCTTCTTCGCCGTCACTTCCGTAACGGCCGCCTGGGATTGGGTGATGTCCATCGACGTACACTGGTTCAGCACCATGTTCGGCTGGTACATGTTCGCCTCCTGGTGGGTAACCGGCTTGGCCGTCATCACCCTTACCGTGGTTAACCTCAAGCGGGCCGGCTACCTCCCGATGGTAAACGCCAACCACCTGCACGACCTGGGCAAATTCATGTTCGCCTTCAGCATCTTCTGGACGTACGTGTGGTTTTCCCAGTTCCTGCTCATCTTCTATGCCAATATTCCCGAAGAAGCCGTGTACTTCGATGAGCGGTTCGAAGGGTACGACGGGCGGTATAAAATTGTATTTTTTCTAAACGTTTTAATAAACTTTGTCTTCCCCTTCCTGGTTCTAATGACAAGGGATGCCAAACGTCACTACATCTTCCTGCAGATCGTTTGCTGTGCCATCATTGGAGGCCACTGGCTCGACTTCTACCAGATGATCATGCCGGGAACGGTTGGGGAGAACGGTGGATTTGGCCCGATTGAGTTCGGAATGGTAGCCATTTTCGCCGGAGCCTTTGCTCTGGTGGTCGGTACCTACCTGGCCAAAGCGCCGCTGGTAGCGAAAAACCACCCCATGCTGGAGGAGAGTCTGCACCATAACATTTGACGGGAAATTGACTATCTCAATCTATATAAATTGCGCGTATGACTAGTATTATTTTAGGAATCGGCGTTGTACTCATCCTCTTCATCGTAGTGATGATCTTCCGGGTACAATCCATGATCTCCCTCGTCCGGGGTACGCCCACGACGCGGGAGACGACGACTAACAAGGTAAATGCCGCCATGTGGGTGGTATTCCTGGTGCTGGGCACGATTGGTGCCGTGTGGTCTTCGATTGCCGCGGCGGATTACTTCCTGCCGGAAGCTTCCGCGCCCCACGGCCGCGAAACGGACAACCTGTTCTGGATCACGATGGGCATTACGGGCGCCGTGTTCTTTGCCACCCACATCCTGCTGTTCTATTTTCCCTGGAAATACCAGTTCCGCGAAAACCGCAAAGCCAGCTTCTACCCCGACAACAACCGCCTGGAAGTGATCTGGACCGTGGTGCCGGCCATCGTGCTGACGCTGCTGGTGCTCTCGGGCTGGAAAGTATGGCGCGACATCACCAACCCCGCGCAGACCGACAACGGCGTGATGGTGGAACTGGTAGGCAAGCAGTTCAACTGGGAAGTCCGCTACCCCGGCGACAAAAACGCCGAACTGGGTACGAAAAGACCCGAACTGGGTAACTTCGACTTCCGCCTTATTGACGCTTCCAACATTGTGGGCATCGACCTGACCGACGAAAACTCGTTCGACGACTTCATGGCGCGGGAAATTCACCTGCCCAAGGGCCGGCAGGTGATGTTGAAAATCCGGGCCCGCGACGTACTGCACAGCGTGTTCATGCCCCACTTCCGGGTAAAAATGGATGCCGTGCCCGGCATGCCGACCAAGTTTGCCTTCACCCCCGACAAAACCACCAAGGAGATGCGGGAATTACTGGGCAACCCCGAATTCAACTACGAACTGGCCTGCACCGAAGTATGCGGCCGCGGCCACTTCTCCATGCGCACCATCATTGTCGTGGAAGAAGAGGCCGAGTACAACAAGTGGGTAGCCAGCCAGAAGCCTTGGTTGGCGCAGAACCGCGATTACCTGGCCAAGGTACCCGCCAACCTTCAGGAGAAGGCCCTGCGCGTGATCGGCCCGGGTGACGGCGGCGCTGCCCCCGAAAATGCCGATGATACGACTGCCGCCCCGGCTAACAACGCCGCGGCACTGCCCGCCAAAGGAGCCGTTAAGATGGTAGCCAACCCGGAATTATCTGCTCAGTAAAAGACACCTAATCGTTACGTAAATTCATTTCTCACAATACTAATACCCCGTTCCTATGGCCGCGGTTGATATTCCAGCAAAGCACGATATGGCGCACGGTCACGGTGATGATCACGATCATGACCATGAGCACCACCAAAGTTTTATCCGTAAATACATTTTCAGCGAAGACCACAAAGTCATCGCCAAGCAGTACCTGTTCTCGGGGATCTTCTGGGCTTTCCTGGGTGGCGCCCTTTCCTTGATCTTCCGTCTCCAGTTGGGCTTCCCCACCATGGACATGACCTTCCTCAAGCCCGTGCTGGGCAAGTGGATTGAGAACGGCAAACTGGACCCTGAATTCTACCTGGCCCTCGTGACCATGCACGGCACCATCATGGTGTTCTTCGTGCTCACGGCCGGCCTCAGCGGTACGTTCAGTAACTTCCTCATTCCGTTGCAGATCGGTGCCCGCGACATGGCATCCGGTTTTCTCAACATGCTCTCGTACTGGTTCTTCTTCCTGTCCAGCGTGGTCATGCTGACGTCCCTGTTCATCGAAACCGGTCCGGCCGCCGGGGGTTGGGTGGTATACCCGCCGCTGAGCGCCCTGCCGCAGGCACTGAGTGGTTCCGGCCTGGGGATGACCATGTGGCTCGTATCAATGGCACTGTTTATTGTTTCGTCGCTACTGGGCAGCATCAACTACATTACGACCGTAATCAACCTGCGTACCCGGGGGATGTCGTTCTCGCGGTTGCCGCTCACGATCTGGGCGTTCTTCCTGACGGCCGTTATCGGCGTGTTGTCGTTCCCAGTACTCTTCTCGGCCGCCCTGCTGCTGATCTTCGACCGTTCGTTCGGTACGAGCTTCTACCTGTCTGAAATTTACATTGGCGGTGAAGCCCTGCACAACGTAGGCGGCAGCCCGCTGCTGTACCAGCACTTGTTCTGGTTCCTGGGTCACCCCGAGGTGTACATCGTACTCCTGCCGGCCCTGGGCATCACTTCAGAGATCATCGCCACCAATTCCCGCAAGCCCATCTTCGGTTACCGCGCCATGATCGGTTCGATGATGGCCATTACCGTGCTGTCGTTCGTGGTGTGGGCTCACCACATGTTCGTGTCGGGTCTCAACCCGTTCCTGGGGTCGATCTTCATGTTCCTTACGCTCATCATCGCCGTACCCTCGGCCGTGAAGGCGTTCAACTACATCACCACCCTGTGGCGCGGCAACATCGTGTTCACGCCGGGCATGTTGTTTTCCATCGGCCTCGTATCCGTGTTCATCTCGGGCGGTCTGACGGGCATTGCGTTGGGTAACTCGGCCATTGACATCCAGTTGCACGATACGTACTTTGTAGTAGCCCACTTCCACCTGGTAATGGGGAGTGCGTCGTTCTTCGGCCTCATGGCCGGGGTGTACCACTGGTTCCCCAAGATGTTCGGCCGCATGATGGACGACAAACTGGGCGCCATCCACTTCTGGTGTACGTTCATCGGCGTGTACCTGGTGTTCTTCCCGATGCACTACATGGGCATTGCGGGCTTCCCGCGCCGGTACTACTCCTTCACCGGTTTCGAAGTGTGGAAGAATCTGTACCTCGACTTGACGGGCTTCATCACGATTGCCGCCGCCTTCACGGCCGGTTCGCAACTGATCTTCCTGTACAACTTCCTGCACAGCATCTTCCGGGGCCGCCGGGCGCCGCAGAACCCCTGGCGTTCGAACACGCTGGAGTGGACTGCGCCGATCAACCCCGGCCACGGCAACTGGGTAGGCGAAATTCCGTCGGTGTACCGCTGGCCATACGATTACTCGAAGCCGGGCGCCAAGGAAGACTTCATTCCGCAGCACATTCCGCTGTGGCAGACGCCGGAGTCGAACCTGGCCCACGAGATTGAAGGCATTGCTAACGGCAGCGGCAAGGAGAAGGTTTCAATGGACCGCGAGGAGGACCTTAGCTCCCCCACCGTGGTAAATGACAAGAAAGAGGAGCGGAAACTGGACTCCCGGAATCCGGACAAAAAAGAATAGCATGCACCCATAAGCGGTAAGGAGTCATGTGATGCAAAAGGGCTCGCATGGCTCCTTACCCTTGTATAGCCACCTGGAGCGGGGCAACCGGCGCCGCCCACCAGGAAGCTCTAAAGGCCTAATACAACCAGTTATGTCAGATAGTCACCATAGTGAGGGTAGAACGTTCAGGAGATTCGGGATTATCACAATTGTTGCCGTTTACGTATTGATTCTGGTCGGTGGCGTAGTCAGGAGCACGGGCTCCGGCATGGGCTGCCCCGACTGGCCCAGGTGCTTCGGCAGTTGGGTACCGCCCACCGATGCCTCGGAGTTGCCCGCCAACTACCGGGAAGTGTATGCGCAGAAGCGAAAAGCCAAGAATGACCGCCTGGCGGTAACGCTCCGCCGGATGGGTTTCGAAGCCACTGCCAACCTGATTACCAACGACCCCTCCATGTTCGAGGAGGCCCCCTTCAACCCCTTGCGAACCTGGATCGAGTACGGGAACCGGCTGATCGGGGTGCTCATCGGCTTCTTCATCTTCATCACGGCCGTCCTGTCGTTCCGCTACTTCCGCACAGACCGGCGCATCACCTGGCTGAGCCTGCTGGCCTTCGTGGGCGTAGGCTTCGAAGGGTGGCTCGGCTCCATCGTGGTTTCCACCAACCTCCTGCCCGGCACCATTACCGTGCACATGCTGCTGGCGATTGCCATTGTGTGCCTGCTCATCTACGTGGTGGCCCGGTCGTACGACGGCCTGGTGCCCGTACAGTTAAATGGGGGTAAAACGGCCGTAAACGTACTGCTAGCGCTGGGGCTGCTGCTGTCGGTGATGCAGGTGGGGCTGGGTACGCAGGTGCGGGAAGAGATCGACGCCATTGCCTCCGGTCTGGGCGGCGCGGGGCGCGACACCTGGATTGAAAAGCTCGGCATTCCGTTCTACATCCACCGTTCCTTTTCGTTGCTGGTACTGGGGGTTAACCTGGGACTGGTGTGGTTGCTGCGCAAACACGGCGCCTGGTCGGGAGCACTTCGCTTTTTTGTGATAAGTTTGCTGGCCGTAATTGTAGTCTCCATCCTGAGTGGCGCGGCACTGGCGTATTTTGCCATTCCGGCGGTGTTACAGCCCGTACATCTTTTACTCGCGGCGCTGCTGGCCGGAATTCAATTCACGCTGCTGTTGTTAGTAAATCAAAGAAAAGTTCTTTCCGCGACAAGGGTGGAAAGTGCTTCTAAACAGTATTCCTACCAATGATTACCACACAAAGGGAAACAATCAGTATTGGGCAACTGGGCGTAAAAGCCCGGGCATTCTTCGAATTGTTAAAGTTCCGGCTCTCCTTCACCGTTGCATTTTCGGGAGGCATCGGGTACGCAATGGCCGCCGACCAGTCGCTGGACTGGAACCTGGCCCTGTTCATGCTGGCGGGCTTCCTGGTGACCGGCGCCTCCAACATTCTCAACCAGGTCATTGAAATTGACCTCGACCGCCTGATGAAGCGGACCGCCAACCGGCCGCTGCCCTCAGGTCGCCTCACCATCACCGAAGCCCTCACGTTCTGCCTGGTACTGGCTTTTGCGGGGGTGTACGTGTTGTTTTTCCACTTCTCGCCGCTGGCCGGCATGCTGGCGTTCCTGTCGCTGGTGCTCTACGCGTTTGTATATACGCCGCTTAAGCGGGTAGGACCGATTGCCGTGTTCGTGGGGGCGTTTCCGGGCGCCTTGCCGCCGCTCATCGGCTGGGTAGCCGTTACGGGCGTGCTCAGCACGGAAGCCTTTACCCTGTTTGCCATCCAGTTCATCTGGCAGTTCCCGCACTTCTGGGCCATTGCCTGGGTGCTCGACGACGATTACAAGAAAGCCGGCTTTAAGCTGCTGCCTTCCAATGGGGGCCGCAACCTCAATACCGCCTTCCAGATCATGACCTACGCCCTGTTCCTGATCCCGCTGGGCGTGTTGCCGGCAAAATTTGGCATTACCGGCATCAATGCCGCCGTAACCGCCGTAATATGCGGTGTGCTGTTCCTGGCGCAGACGATCTACCTGATGAAGGAGTGTTCGCGCAAGGCGGCGTTGCAAATGATGTTCGGTTCGTTCCTCTACCTGCCCATCGTGCAGATTGCATTTTTAATCGATAAGGTGTGACAAAAGGGGTGGATTGTTTGTTGTAAGAGTAAGGGAAAACGCGTAAAAAAAGCCGTTTTGCCGTCATTTAAATCCACGTAAAGTATACCGACATGAGTAAGTACGCAGGTTTGAAACCAATTCCCAAGGGCGCCATGCTGCACGAAGAGCCGCCGATGCCCCTGGCGATGCACCCCAAAAAATTCGCTTTATGGTTGTTTATCGTAAGCATTGTAATGATTTTTGCGGCCTTCACCAGCGCCTACATGGTGCGGCGGGCAGAAGGCAACTGGCTGGAGTTTGAGCTGCCGCCCGTGTTCTGGACCACTACCGCCATCCTGGTGGCCAGCAGCCTTACCATGCAGTGGGCGCATTTCTCGGCAAAAAGGAATAACATTGCGGGGTTAAGGTGGGGCATGGTGCTCACGGTGCTGCTGGGAACGGCGTTCCTGGTGGGGCAGTGGGAAGCCTGGCAGTACCTGGTGGAGCACAACATCTTCCTGGGCGGCAACCAGACCGAAAACCCGTACCCGGCAAACCCCTCGGGGTCGTTCCTGTACATCCTCACGGGGGTTCACGCGTTCCACCTGATTTCGGGACTGGTGTTCGTAGGCATCATCACGGTAGCGGCTTTTCAGTACAAAATTCACTCGAAAAGCATGACCCGCATTGATATGTGCGCCACGTACTGGCACTTTTTAGACCTTCTTTGGATATATTTGTTCGTCTTTTTACTAGTCAATCACTAATCTCTGATTTCGACCATTCATGGCTACACCCACAGTAGTAACGACCACCCCGTCAGAAATGACGGAACGGAAATCAAGCATCTGGGACGGCGGTAACGAGCCCCTCAAGGCCAGTTACGGCAAGTTGATGATGTGGTTTTTCCTGCTCTCCGATGCATTCACTTTTTCGGCATTGCTCATCACCTACGGCCTGATCCGTTTCAGCCACCCGGCCTACAAGGGCGACCCCGACAATTTCACCTTTTCGCAGGAATACTGGCCCATCCCCGAACGGGTGTTTGAGGCGGTTCCCTTCCTGCACGGCGTGCACCTGCCGCTGGTGTTCGTGGGGATCATGACGTTCGTGCTCATCATGAGTTCGGTCACGATGGTACTGGCCGTGGAGGCCGGGCACCGCAATGACCGCAACGACGTGGAAAAGTGGATGCTCTGGACGATTCTGGGTGGCGCTACGTTTCTGGGGTGCCAGGCCTGGGAATGGTCGCACTTCATTGCCGGCACCGACGGCGGCGTGCTGGTGCGTTCGATGACCAACGGCGGCGTCGTGGAGAACACGATCCAGGGGGCCAGTCTGATCATCAACCAGTACGGGCCGCCGGCCTTTGCCGACCTGTTCTTCTTCATCACCGGTTTCCACGGCACGCACGTATTCAGCGGGGTGGTGCTCAACGGCCTGATCTTCTACAACACGGCCGTAGGCGTGTACGAGCGGCGCGGCCACTACGAAATGGTGGAAAAGGTCGGTTTGTACTGGCACTTCGTTGACCTGGTGTGGGTATTCGTGTTCACGTTCTTCTACCTGGTCTGATTTTACGCTATTTTTACGGAGCATTTTAACTAAAAAATAAGATCATGGCACATCACGCTGAGCAATCACCCGCCAGTACCGGCGGTGCGCATAAACCGAACACCAAAATCATCTGGCGTACCTTCTGGATTCTGTTTGCCATCACGGCGCTCGAATTCTTGATCGCCTTTACGCTGCCCAACAACGCCCTGCGCGTAGCCATCTTCGTGGGCATGACCATCCTGAAAGCCTTCTTCATTGTGGCCGAGTTCATGCACCTGAAAGGCGAAGTAAAAACGCTCATCTGGTCCATCATGATCCCGCTGGTTTTCGTGGTCTGGTTGATTGTTGCCCTGCTGGTAGAAGGCGGCGCGATTTACGAGGTACGCTAAACTATTGCCTTGCCAAATTGGTTTTAGCAGTAGAGCACGCCCGCAACCGCAGTGCGCTGATTCCAGACACGTAAATTGGTAAAGCAAAATGAATAAATCCCTGAAAGCCGGAATCCTGATCGCAATGTTGGTGGTTCCGGCTTTGGTGTTTCTGTTCCTGAAGGGATTCGGGCAGAACCACTACTCGCTGCCCCGCTACATTCCGCGCGTCGATTCGGCCAGCGGCCAGATCATGACCGTGCAGCGGGAGGTGAACGGCCGCGAAATCACCGATACCCTGTTCCGGACGTTGCCCGACTTCCGCATGACCAACCAGCAGGGCCAGGTAGTGACGCAGGAGACCGTGAAGGGCAAAATCCACGTCGCCGACTTCTTCTTCGCCCGCTGCCGGGGCATTTGCCCCAAAATGTCGTCGCAAATGCAGCGGGTGCAGGAAGCCTTCCTCAAAGAACCCAACGTGGTGATTCTCTCGTACACGGTTGACCCCAGGAACGATACGGTGCCGGCCCTGCAACATTACGCCGACCAGTACGAGGCCCGGGCCGGCAAGTGGCACCTGCTCACCGGCGAGAAGCGCGACATCTACCACCTGGCCAAGTACGGCTACTACGTGACGGCCAAGGAAGACGACACCACCAGCACCAACCTCGAAGAGCAGTTCGTGCACACCGACAAGTTCGTACTCGTGGACCGCGACGGCGTGATCCGGGGCTTCTACAACGGCACCAGCCGCGAAGACGTGGACAAGCTCATCCTGGAGATCAAGGTGCTGCTGCACGAGTACGACAACGACAAAACCACTGCCTCATGAACCAACCTACCCAGATACCCCCGCGGCGGGATTCGCTGTTCCTGACGATCATCGGCATCCTGTCGGTGGTGGTGCCGGTGCTGGTCGCCCTGCTGCTGTTCGTTCCGCAGACGGGCAAACTCGGCGACCTCAACGTGTCGTTTCTGCCCCACCTCAACGCCGTGCTCAATACAGCTACATCCGTAGCATTGGTGGTGGGCTGGCTGCTGGTGCGCAACGGGAACCTGCCCTACGAAAAGCGGACCCGCTACCACCGTACGGCGATGATGACGGCCTTCGTGCTGTCGGTCGGCTTTCTGGTTGCCTACGTGATCTATCACTTCCAGGCCCCGCCCACCCGCTTCGGCGACGTGGACCACAGCGGCGTGGTAACGGAGGCCGAGAAGCTGGCCGTGGGCGGCCTGCGCTACGTGTACCTGTTTTTGCTGCTCACGCACATTGTGCTGGCGGTTGTGGTCGTGCCCCTCGTGCTGCTGGCCCTGTACTTTGCCTTTACCGGGCAGTACGCCAAGCACACCCGTACCACCCGCTATACCCTGCCCGTCTGGCTCTACGTGTCCGTGACGGGTGTAATTGTCTACTTAATGATCAGTCCGTACTACGCCTGAGCCGGAACCCCGGACCGGGTCTGTACGTTACCACTACAGAACTGTATGAAACGCGTTTTATATGTTGCAACCATGGCCCTGTTGCTGCTCGTGGCAGCCGGGGCCACCGAGGCGGAGGCGCAGTGCGCCATGTGCCGCATGACGGTAGAAAGTAACGTGAGTACCGGCGAGAATTCAATCGGCGCCGGGCTCAACAAGGGAATTTTGTATTTACTGGGCATGCCGTACCTCATTTTTGCGGTCATTGCCTTTTTCTGGTACCGGCACAGCCGCCAAGAAAATGAAAAACGTATCCAAGCTACAGGCTATTACCGGGGCTAAGTGCCCCCACTGCCGCCAGGGCGACATCTTCGAGTACCCGGCCTCCCGGATCTCCCGTTTCACTGAAACCAAGGCGCGTTGCCCGGTGTGCGGCCAGCGGTACGAAATAGAGCCGGGGTTTTTCATCGGTGCCATGTACATCAGCTACTCCTTCGCGGTGGCGCTGATGGTGGCCGTCTCGGTGGCCGTGTTCGTGCTGGGCAACGACCCGGACCTTTGGGTGTACCTGGTGGCGGTAATCGTTGCCAACCTTGTGCTGGTGCCGTTCATGTTCCGGTACTCAAGGGTGCTGATGCTCTACTGGTTCTCAGGCATCAAGTACAACCCCAGGGCCGCCCCTTAGCCCCTCGTAGTTTTCCCCGCAAATCTTTCCCTACGGAAAGATTTTTTTGTTATACCGCCGGATTCAGCCAAAAGAGGTAAGACGGGAGGCTCCGGTTGGAATACTGGCACTCTATTCGCTGTAATTTTGTTAACTTATTCTGGATTAAGTTAACTTATTCTAGATTGAGTTAACTTATCAAAACCAAGCGGCAACTGTTTCGCTTGGGTCTTTTGTTTCCTGTCTACAATCTAAAGTCTACCTTCTGCCTTTGAAACGTTTTCCGCGCATATATACGCTGCTGCTGAGCGTAATGCTCCTGACGGTAGGGGTGCTGGCGGCCGTTTATTTTCTGGTGTACAACCAGAAGAGCGGCCAGGTGCTGGTGGAAACCGTGCGCCGGAACGTGGGCCGGGAACTGGGGCAGGCGCAGCGGAACGCCGAGGAGGTCCGGGCGGCCTTCCGGAAAACGCAGTACCCGCGCCTGGCCCCCCGGCGGGGGGGCGAGGAGTATCCGTACTTCATCTACCGGAACGGGCAACTGGTGTACTGGTCCGACTACCGGGTGGCGCCCGACTACGAGCAGTTTTCGGCCCTCACCCGCCCGGGCACCGTGCAACTGAAGACGGGCGTGTTCCTCACGCTCCGGCTGGCGTACCCCGAGTCGGGCGGCCGCGTGGAGATATTTACCCTCATTCCGCTGCTGTATGAGTACGGCGTGGAAAACGACTACTTGAAAACCCGGCTCAACGACCAGGTATTCCCCGACGAGATCAGCGACCTGCGCACCACCGCGCAACCGGGCAGTCGGCCCATCTACGCCCCGGACCGCACCTACCTGTTCAGCGTGGAGATGCCCGCCAAACCCGACTACCAGCGGAACCTGTTTTTTGTAAGCGTAGCGGCCGGGGTGCTGGGGGTGGTAGGCATCTGGTTCGTGCTCAACAACCTGGTACGGCGGCTGCCGCAACGGACGCGGTACGGCTGGGGGTTGCCGGTCCTGGCATTGTACTTTGCCGGCATCCGGTTCCTGATGCTGCACTTCAACTTGCCCAACGCCATTGTCGAAACCGACCTGTTCAATTCCAAGTATTACGCTTCGTCGGAGGCCAACCCCTCGCTGGGCGACCTGCTGCTGAACGTGGCGGCCGTGCTGGGCTGGCTGGTGTTCGTGCTGAAGTTCTTCTTCCGTTCGCACTTTTACAAAAGCAGCATTGCCCTGCCGGTGCGGGCCCGCATCGGGCTCATGCTGGCGGCAGCGGTGGCGAGTTACTGGGCCGTGTACCTGCACTTTTACGTACTCACCTCGTTCTACAAGCACTCCCAGATCAGCCTTGACATTACGCGGGGCATTGGCATTTCCCAGTTCAGCATCGTTACGCTGGTGATCTTTGTATCGACGTCCCTGGCGTATTTCATGGCTACCCACGTGCTGCTGCGTTATTTTGCCCGGTTGAGCGACGACATCCCTACCGGCTGGGTGTGGTTCGTGGTGGCGGCGCTGGTGTTTGCAGGGCTCAGTTACGGGCTGGGCATGTTATTCCCGGAAGCCATCGGGTTGCACCTGGTGTACGGTACGGGGGTGCTGTTGTTCGGGTTCACGCGGTACCTCTACAAGTTCCGGTACGCCACGGCCACGTACTTCTTCACGGCGGCCCTCATCTGCGCGGCGGCCGGGGCGTTTGCCGTGTACAGCTACGAAAAGCACAAACTGGTGGTCAACAAGCAGTCGTTCGGCAACCAGATGCTGGCCGAGAACGACGTGCTGGGCGAGTTCCTGCTCAACCAAGCGGCCCAGGACATCCGGCGCGACAATTTCATCCTGTCGCGGTTTGCCGGCCCGTTTGCTTCCGAGGGAGCCATTGCCGACAAGGTAGAGCAGGCCTACATCGGCAGTTACTTCAGCAAGTACGACGTGGAGGTGCACGCCTTCGACCCGGCGGGCAACCACCTGCGCGGCGACGACCAGCCCCACAGCTACTTCGACTTCGAAAAGACGTACCGCAAGCAACAGGGCGGCAGAGAAATGTACCGCACGGCTTACGAAGGCCTCTATTTCATCAACGAGACCCGGCGCGATTTCATCAAGCAGTACGTGTGCCTGGTTGACGTGGTCAAGGACAAGCAGTTGCTGGGCTACGTGGTGATCGATCTCAAGCAGAAAAGGGTGGTGCCTACCAACGTGTACCCCGAACTGCTCATCAGCACCCGGTTCAAGCAGGACCCCGAAAGCCGCGACTACAGCTACGCCATCTTCCAGAACGGCAAGCTGGGCTACACCGAAGGCGTTTATAATTACCGGAAAAACTTCCCGGCCCGGCTGCTGAAGGGCCCCGACGCCGGCGAGGGATTCCCCCACAACGACTTCCACCACGTGGTGGTGGGCGAAGCCGGCGGCAAGCAGATTGTGGTGTCGGGGCAGCGGTACCCGGTAAAAAACCTGCTGAGCAACTTTTCCTTCCTGTTCGTGGTGCTGGTGATGTGCATCAGCCTGGGCATTTTCGTCCGCACGATCTGGTACTGGGCTTCGCGCGAGACGCTGAGCTTTGCGGCCCGCATCCAATTGTACCTCAACGCCGCCTTTTTCCTGCCCATGCTGGCCGTAAGCATTGCCACGCTCAGCATCGTGCGGACGGCGTACCGCGAAGACCTCAACCGGTCGTTCCTCGAACAGGCCGAAACCGTGAGCAACAACCTGGGCGGCTACGTGAACCAGTACCGCCGGGGCTTTCTCTCGAAGGAAGAACTCATTGAAGCCGTCAAGCGCATTGCCCAGTACACGCGGTCGGACGTGAACGTGTTCGACCGGTCGGGGCGCCTGCTGGTGTCGAGCCAGATGGAAATTTACGAAAAGGGAATTCTCTCGCGCAACATCAACATGGACGCCTTCCTGGCCATCCGCGACTTCGACCACCGGGTGCTGCAACCCGAAACGGTGGGGACCCTCAAGTACAACGCCGTGTACGAAGGCATTTACGACTACTCGGCCAACAGCCTAATGGGCATTGTGAGCATTCCCTTTTTTGCCTCCAAGGCCGAACTCGATGCCCAGGTGGTGGAAGTGCTGGCGACGATCCTCAACATTTTCACGGCCATCTTCATTGCCATGCTGGTGCTGTCGCACTTTGCCTCCCGCATCCTGACGGTGCCGTTGCGGCTCATCACGCAGAACATCCGCAAAACGTCGCTGCACGCCTTCAACGAGCCCATCCGTTGGGATTCGAAGGACGAGATCGGCATGATGGTGGGCGAATACAACAAAATGCTGGTCAACCTGGAAGCCAGCAAGCAGGCCCTGGCCCGGTCGGAGAAGGAAGCGGCCTGGCGCGAAATGGCCCAGCAGGTGGCCCACGAGATCAAAAACCCGCTGACGCCCATGAAGCTGACCCTCCAGCACCTGCAACGGGCCATGCGCCTGGAAAGCCCCGAGGTGGCCCAGCGGACGGAACGGTCGTTCGGCACGCTGCTCGACCAGGTGGATACGCTCAGCGACATTGCCACGGCGTTTTCGGCCTACGCCAAAATGCCCGTGCCCAAAGACGAACATTTCGACGTGGCCGAAGTGCTGCGCAAAACGCTGGAACTCTACCGAAACCACGGCGAAGTGTCGCTGCGCACGAGCATTCCCGACCGCACCTGCGAGGTGCGCGGCGACGCCCAGCTCATGGGGCGCATTTTCACGAACCTGCTGCTCAACGGCATCCAGTCAGTGCCGCACGGCCGCCAGCCCGAACTCGAAGTCACCTTGCAGTGCCTCGACCGGGAGGTGCTGATCGCCGTGACTGACAACGGCTGCGGCATTGCCGAAAACGTGCAGCCCAAGGTATTTTTGCCCAACTTCAGCACCAAGTACGCCGGCTCGGGCATCGGGCTGGCGGTGGCCCGCCGGGGCATCGAACACGCCGGCGGCAGCATCTGGTTCGAAACCACGGTAGGGGAGGGCACTACCTTTTTCATCCGGCTGCCGTTGATTTAAGTGGTTGTTTGTTTTGAAATTATGGTTATATGGCTGAATGGTTATATGGTTGATTGCTAAAACCATTCAGCCATATAACCATTCAACCATATAGGCATTCAGCCATTTTTCGCTAGTTTCGCCCAACTTTTCCCGGTGGCTTTGGAAACCCTTGCGCTGTACGCCTTTGCGGTGAGTGTTGCCGTGAGTTTGTTCTACCAGTTGTTCTTCTTTGCGCGGCTGGCGGGGTACCGGGAGCCGGGAAACCGGGCCGCGACGGGGGAAGGGGTATCGGTGGTGGTGGCAGCCCACAACGAACTCGAAAACCTCCGGACCCTCCTGCCGCTGCTGCTCGGGCAAAGGCATCCCCGCTGCGAAATCGTCATCGTGGACGACCGTTCCGGGGACGGCAGCTGCGATTACCTGCGGCGCGAGGCCGAAGCCCACGGGCAACTGCGGTTGGTGCGCATCGACGAGACGCCCCCGGGCGTGGCGCCAAAAAAATACGCCGTTACCCTTGGAATCGGGGCGGCAACCCACGATATTATTCTCCTGACCGACGCCGACTGCCGGCCGCGCAGTCCCGACTGGATCGGACGGATGGCCGGAAAGATCGGCGGCGACAAGGAAATCGTGCTGGGCTACTCGCCGTACGGGGCAGAGCCGGGCCTCCTCAATTGGATGATCCGGTACGAAACCTTTTACACGGCCGTGCAGTATGTATCCTTTGCCCTGGCGGGCCTGCCGTACATGGGCGTGGGACGCAACCTGGCCTACCGCAAATCGGTATTCAACGCCAACGGGGGCTTCCGGTCGCACGAGCACGTGGTGGGCGGCGACGACGACCTGTTCGTGGGCGAAACCGCAACCCGGCGCAACGTGGCCGTGAGCCTTGGCCCCGCGGCGGCGGTGGAATCGGTGCCCAAACGTACCTGGGGGGCCTGGTTGCGGCAGAAGAAGCGGCACCTGGCCGCCGGCAAACGGTACAGCCTCCGCAACAAAGCGTTGCTCGGAGTACTTCCGCTGGCGCAGGGCGTTTTTTGGGCCGCAAGTATAACCTTAGTATGCCTCCAAGCGTTTATTCCATACGTGGCGGCGGGTTTTCTGATCAGGATGTTGGTACAGGTAGTTACGCTCTCCCGGGCCGCTGCCGTTATTGACGCAAGCGTACGGTGGTACCTGTTGCCTGCCTTCGACTTCTTGTACACACTTTATTATTCATTTATTGGAGTTACAGCTCTTTTCTCAAAACGCATACGATGGCAATAGACAAAGATTTTTCTGTTGACGAACAGAACCCTTTTGATAGCAAGCAATTCTCCGAAAAAGCCCTCCAGGATTTTAAACTCATTGACCAGGCCAAGGAACAAGGCGACCAGAAGGCGTACGCCGAACTGATGAAGCGGTACAAAAAGCCGCTTTACCACACCATTCTCAAGATGGTACGCAACGTGGACGACGCCGAAGACCTTACCATCGAGGCGTTTGCCAAAGCCTTCCGCAGCCTGCACAAGTTCAAGAAAGATTATACCTTCAGCACCTGGCTTTTCCGGATTGCGACCAACAACTGCATCGACTTCATCCGCAAGAAGCGGCTTGAAACCACCAGCATCAGCGCCTCGTACCGCGACGACAACGGCGAAGACGTAAGCATGGACATCAAGGACGCCAACCTCAACCCGCAGGAAGAGGCCATCAAGGGGCAGAAGATCGAGATCATGCAGCTCATTATCACCAAACTGCCGCCCAAGTACCAGACGCTGGTGAACATGCGGTACTTCCGCGAACTCTCGTACGAGGAAATCGCCGAAGAACTACAGGCGCCGCTCGGCACCGTGAAGGCCCAGCTGCACCGGGCCCGCGAACTGCTCTATGACCTGGTGAAGGACAAGAAAGAATTCATCTAAACCTGCTCAATGGGAAGGAGTACACGGCTTATGCTTCAACATAAGCCGTTCTTTTTTTAGATTGCTTCACTCCAAAACCCTCCAACTCCCGTGACTCCGGAACGCATCAGCCACTATTTTCCGCAACTCACCCCCGGGCAACGCGACCAGTTTGCCCAGCTCGGCCCGCTGTACCACGAGTGGAACGCGAAGATCAACGTGATTTCCCGCAAGGACATCGACCAGTTGTACGAACGGCACGTGCTGCACTCCCTGGGCATTGCCAAGGTGCTGGCCTTTAAAGACGGCACCGACGTACTCGACGTGGGGACGGGCGGCGGGTTCCCGGGCATTCCGCTGGCCATCTTGTTCCCCGGGTGCCGCTTTCACCTGGTCGATTCCATCGGCAAGAAGATCAAAGTGGTGCAGGAAGTGGCGTCGGCGCTGGGCCTGACGAACGTGGTCGCCGAGCAGGCCCGGGCCGAGGCACTGCCCGATACGTACGACTTCGTGGTGAGCCGCGCCGTTACGGAATTAAAGGAGTTTTACGGGTGGACGAAGCACAAATTCAACAAGCACTGGCAGCACAACCTGCGCAACGGCATCCTCTACCTGAAGGGCGGCGACCTGGCGGCCGAACTGGCGGAAGCCAAGGTAAAGTACAAACTCTACCCCCTGTCCGACTACTTCGAGGAGCCCTTCTTCGAAACCAAATTCGTAGTCTACATCCCGGTGGCCTGAGTGCCGGCCAGCAATTCCCGGTTTGGCATTTTAAGTGGGAACGGGGTGTACTGTTCATCAACAACAGGTGGCTCCTCCGGAGCTCATGCGCGGGGGGTAATGCCACGTACCAGGAACAGGGCGTCCCTCCGGGACTTTACCCGACTACTAGCTAAACCGGGAATTGCTGAGTGCCGGCGGCCGACTGGATATAAGCGGTTGATTCGAAGAAAGTTAACGTAAAACGGCCCGGTCAGGCGGCAAGCGGCGGCCCGAAACCCGTCCCGGGAGGCCCGGTGCCGGCTCCCCGCCCGGCCCGTAACAAATCGGAATCCGGGCGATGCGACGGGGGCTGGGGTCCCTGCAATTGCCACCATCGGGAAGGAATCTTACACTTTGGTTTTTGGGCGGCGGTTACCGTCCGTACCGCGGCCCCTCGTTGCAACCCTTCCCGCATTGCGTACGCGTATTCACATAACCGATTGTTTATAAATGTATTATGCTAACGGCAATGGCTCTCCCTGCCGGTTCCGCTGCTGCCGTACGGGTACCAGGCAGGGGGGCGACTCCCCGTACCCGGGCTGCCGGGAAGCCGGTTTTTTCAAATTCGGCCGTTTTATTACCCGCCTCAGTTCGGGGTCAATTAGTGGAATTCTCCCGGCGCCAAATCGTGTATTTTTGATAAATAGTTCGAGTAACACCGGTGGGGAGATTGAGTGATTCTCAACGTTTCCTGATTTCCCTCTCTTATCCAATTTTAACACTTGTTCCCATGGAAAACCCGATCAACTTAGTGATGTTGGTGGATGACAACGATACCGACAACTTCATCAGCCGCCGGATTATCGAGATTACTAAGTTTGCCAAGAACGTTGAAGTAAAGAACTCAGGAAAAAGCGCCCTGGAGTACCTGGAAAGAGAGCAGGACAACCCCAGTAAACTGCCCGATATCATCTTCCTGGACATCAACATGCCCATCGTGGACGGGTTCGTATTCCTGTTCGAATTTGAAATGTTCCCCGACGAACTCAAGAACAAGTGCAAGGTGGTGATCCTGTCGAGCTCCGACAACAAACGGGATATTGAGAAGATCGTAGACAACGAACACGTGATCAAGTTCATTACCAAGCCCCTCACCGACCAGGCCCTCAGCGAAATCAAGCGGCTGCCCCAGGTGGCCCACGTCCTTAGCCAGTAGTACCCGCGGCGCAAGCCCGGTGATGCCCTAAGTTAGAATGCCCTTTCCCATTAGATTACGAGCTTAAACCCGCCGGCCTGCCTCACCCGCAGGGCCGGCTTTTTTTTGGTCAATGGTACAGTAGTCAATGGTCATTCGGTGGTAATCATTGCTGTACGTATCCGCAACTACTGACTAATGACCATTGACT
The DNA here is from genome assembly GCA_963844325.1 of uncultured Sphingobacteriales bacterium. GTDB lineage: Bacteria > Bacteroidota > Bacteroidia > Cytophagales > 172606-1 > CADCTQ01. The sequence continues at coordinate 6,728,411 of CAWJNV010000002.1, read as the reverse complement.
AATGACCATTGAGACCATTCATTCCCAGAACACTTCCACGATCTCCGTTTCTAAATCCAGTGTGGTGCGGGTTTCGTTGGGTTCGCGGCGGATGGTGAGCTTGCCCCCGTCCACCACCAGGAGTTCCTGCCGGAGCACGACGGTCGCGTTTTTCTTGTGGAACACCACCGCCTTCTCCGCGTCGGGCTGCGTGACCTGGTAGGCGTAGGTGTTGCCCTTGGTCCGCACTTCCTTCACCGTGTTCACCGTTGCCGTCGAGTCTTCGGCCAGGGCCAGCGCCTTGCGGGCGTCGGGCACGCCGTAGCCTACGTACGTGTTGCCGTACGGGTAGAGGTGCGCCGACTTTTCAATGATGCGCATGAGTTGCCGGTTGGTCAGGGCCGGGTTTTTCTCGATAAGGCAGGCGGCAAAGCCCGTAATGACCGGCGCGGCGAACGACGTGCCGTTGGGAGCGAAGCACGACACGTTGGGCTTCAGGTACGGCAGGAAATCGGGGCCCATGCTGCTGTAGCTCATTTTGTCGCGTGACTTGGCCTTGGTGGCGCCCACCGAAAGCACCCCCTGCGCGTCGGCCGGCGTGGACACGATGCGCCAGCGGGCGTCGTCCCCCTCGTTGCCGGCCGACACCACGATCAGCATGCCTTTTTCCTCCGTAGCAACCTGGGCGGCCCGACTGATCTTGCTGGTGTGGCCGTCCATTTCGGAGGGCTTGTAGTTTTCCTTCGGGTTGGTAAAGCCCAGGGCGTAGCCCAGCGACGTGTTCACCAGCCGCACGCCCAGGCTGTCGAGGCGTTCTACGGCCGCAATCCAGTTGTCTTCTTCGGTGCGGGCCTCGCGGATGCCGTGGTCGGTGCGGGCCAGGTAAAAGTGCGCCCCGGTCGCCAGGCCGTACTGCATCTTGCGATCAGGGTCGTAGCCCGTGAGCATTTGCAGCACCTCGGCGCCGTGGTAGTCGGAGTGGGTTTCGTTTTCGTTGAAATGCTCCGTGCGGGCAGGCGTGATGAAGTCGCGTACGTCTTTGATCCGTTCCTCCTGCAACAGGTGCCCGAGGCTCCGGTTGGTGGTGAGGCCGTAAAAGCCCACGTCGATCACGCCCACCTTCACGTCCTTGCCCGTGAGCCCGCCGGCGATGAACTCGCGGCCCCCGATCTGGGTCAGCACGGTGGAAATGAACTCGGGTTCGGGCGTTCCCGCCGCGATCAGCTGGACCGTGATCGGGGTGACTTCCCGCACGAACGGCAGCCCCCGCACGGCAGTCAGTTGGTGCGCGTCGAGGTACGCCGAAGTGGCATTGAGCCACTTGGACAGGTGCACCGGCTGCACGCCCAGTTCGCGAAGGCGGGCCAGGTAGGCGGCCGGTACGGGCACATCCGTGGGCTGGCACACGGGTAGCCGGAGCAGTTGCCGGTTGCGCACGGCGGCCTCCGACACGTAACACCGGCCCGGCGCCGCGGCAGGTTTGTCGGTAAATGAAATCCAGTACTTGGGTTGTGCCCCCGCCAGGCCCACGGTGAGAGAAGCCAGTACGGTTATTAAAAAATTTTTCATTTTTGCCAAGCGTAGTGAGTGAATAACGAGCTTTTCGGAAGCAGCCCTTTACGCAATTTAACCAGAAACTAAGTACGAAGACAGGAGACCCTTATGAAATACCACCCCATTGACCAGCGCCTTTTCGTCGAGAACCGCCAGCGGCTCCGGGCCAAGCTCAGGCCCAACAGCCTGGCCGTGTTCCATTCCAACGACATCATGCCCACCAACGCCGACGGCACGATGCGTTTCCGTCAGAACAACGACCTGTTCTACCTCTCGGGCATCGACCAGGAAGAAAGCATCCTGGTGCTCTTCCCCGACGCCCACGACCCGAAGCACCGCGAGATCTTATTCGTGCGCGAAACCAACGAACACATCGCCGTGTGGGAAGGCCACAAGTACACCAAAGAGGAAGCTACCCAAACCTCCGGCGTGGCGACGGTGCTGTGGACGCACCAGTTTGAGCGGACGCTGCAAGGGTTGATGGCCGAATGCGAATCGGTGTACCTCAACACCAACGAACACACCCGGGCCACCATTGAAGTGGAAACCCGCGACGCCCGGTTCATCAAATGGTGCCGGGACCGGTACCCGCTGCACCCGTACGTACGCCTGGCCCCGATCATGCAAAACCTGCGGGTCATCAAGTCGTCGGCGGAGGTCGAACTGATCCAGCAGGCCTGCAACATCACCGAGAAGGGCTTCCGCCGCGTGCTGCCGTTCATCAAACCCGGCGTGTGGGAATACGAGATCGAGGCCGAACTGTACCACGAGTTCCTGCGCAACCGGTCCCGGGGGCCGGCCTACGAACCCATCATTGCCTCGGGGGCCAACGCCTGCGTGCTGCACTACGTGGACAACAACCAGCCCTGCCGCGACGGCGACCTGCTGCTCATGGACGTGGCCGCCGAGTACGCCAACTACGCCTCCGACCTCACCCGCACGGTGCCCGTGAACGGCCGCTTTACCCGCCGGCAACGACAGGTGTACGACGCCGTGCTGCGGGTGCTCAACGAAGCCAGGAAAATGCTGGTAACGGGCAACCTCTGGGACGATTACCACAAGGAAGTGGGCAAGATCATGGAGTCGGAACTGATCGGGCTGGGACTGCTCGACGCGGCCGAGGTACGCAAACAGGACCCCGACAAGCCCCTCTACAAGAAGTACTTCATGCACGGCACTTCCCACTTCCTGGGCCTCGACGTGCACGACGTGGGCGACAAGAACCGCAAGTTTGAGCCCGGCATGGTGTTTACCTGCGAACCGGGCATCTACATCCGCGAAGAAGGGCTGGGCATCCGCCTCGAAAACAACATCCTCATCACCCCCACCGGCAACACCGACCTCATGGCCACCATTCCCATCGAAGCGGAGGAGATTGAGGAATTGATGAACCCGAGGTAGGCGTATGTAGAGCCGCGATTCATCGCGGCTGCCCATCGATTCATCGCGGCTGCCCATCGATTCGTTGCTGGGTAGCCGCGATGAATCGCGGCTCTACTCCAGGTCCAGACTCTGGTACTGCTGCTCGGCTTCTTCGAATTCGTTTTTGGGAATGACTTCGAAGCCGTCGTCGTACATCTCCTGCAAGTCGTCTTCGGTGAGTTCGTACTTGTCCTTGGTAATCAGGTCATCCTCGATCATGATCTCGGTTCCCTCGTAGATGTATTCGTCTTCGGGGTTGGGCAGACGGTCTATTTTGAAGAAGACGGTGCCGTCTTCGTATTCGTTTTTCAAGTACAGGGTATTCATGGCTGGGTGAGTTGCAGTGAGTGGATAACGCAGGGACTGGGGCAATTTACCGGTTTACACGCCAACAATACAATCCGGGTTGCGTAAGAGAGGAAGATACGGAAAGAGGGCCCGGCAACCACGGGCCATCCGGAACATGAAACAACAACTGCTGAAAATCTGGACGTTTGTCAAGGACATGTACGCCGAGTGGCAGGCCGACGCCTGTTTCCAACTAGCCGCCGCCCTGTCGTACTACTCGGTATTCTCGCTGGCGCCCATCATCGTGGTCGTAATTTCAGTGGCCGGGTACTTCTTCGGGCGGGATGCCGTTACGGGCGAAATGTACGAGCAGATCCGGGGGCTCATCGGGGCCGACGGGGCAACGGCCATCCAGGAAATGGTGGAAAGCGCCTACCTCCAGGACCGGGGCCTGTTTCCGACCGTGATCGGCCTGCTCACGCTGTTGTTTTCGGCCACGGTGGCCTTTACCGCCCTCCAGGACGCCCTCAACAAAATTTACAAGGTGCAGGCCGACCCGCAGAGCGGCATCCTGTCGATGGTCATCAACCGCCTCTTGTCGTTTGCGCTGGTGCTGGCCATCGGCTTCCTGCTCATGGTGTCGCTCACGGTGGACATCATCATCAACGTGCTCGACGACTACATCCAGCGCATCCTGGTGGATTATTCCATCTACTTCATCCGGGCCATCCAGATCGGCATTTCCTTCAGCATCATCACGCTGCTTTTTGCGCTGATCTTCAAGTTTTTGCCCGACGTCAAGATTCGCTGGCGGCACGTGTGGCGGGGCGCCATTCTGACGGCCGGCCTGTTCACGCTGGGCAAATCCCTCATCGGGTTGTACCTGGGCAAAAGCGAACTGACTTCCACGTACGGGGCGGCGGCTTCCATCGTCATCATCCTCCTGTGGGTCAACTACTCGTCCTGGATTCTGTTCGTCGGCGCCGAGTACATCTACGTGTACGTCAAGCGGAAAGGGGAGGAGATCGAACCGTCCCACTACGCCAAAAAGATCCGGTACGGTCGCCGCGAAAGCGCCGTAAAGGCCGTGGACGCCCCCGACAACACTACCAACGGCCGGCCCTATTCTGGTGATGCTTCTTCGGCGGACGGCGCAGCCCGCATGAACAAGTAGGACTTCGCAGCCGGAAAATGGCTGTATTGATGGAGGGGGAGGAGTAAAAATAACTCCGTGTAACTCCGTGCCTCCGTAGTGAATCTTCTATTTGTTTGCCAAGTCAAACGGCCATTATTATCCTCCTGCACCGGGCCCCAAATTTCAGTACCGTGAGAATCAAGCCCGTCCGTGCAGGGGCAAGCTTGCGTTTAATTGCATTATTCTTTGTTCGATGGGCCAAAGTTGTGTAAGTTTGCAGCTTCATTTGGCGCGGCCCGCTGCCAATTACTTCCTCCACCTATGGCCTCCTATCCGGTTAAAATGTTTTCTGCTTCCCAAAGCAGGTACCTGGCTGAGAAAATAGCGTACAACTACGGCAAGCCACTGGGGTCCGTCACCACGCAACGGTTCAGCGACGGGGAACTGTCGTCGAGCTTCGACGAGTCGATCCGGGGGTGCGAAGTGTTCATCGTGCAGTCTACCTGCCCGCCGGCCGAAAACCTGATGGAACTTCTCCTGATGATCGACGCCGCCCGCCGGGCCTCGGCCAAATACGTAACCGCGGTAGTGCCCTACTTCGGCTACGCCCGCCAGGACCGCAAGGACAAGCCGCGGGTGGGCATCGCCGCCAAGCTGGTTGCCAACCTGATGACGGCCGCCGGCGCCGACCGCCTGATGACCTGCGACCTGCACGCCGGCCAGATCCAGGGCTTCTTCGATTTCCCGGTAGACCACCTCGACGGCACGGCCATCTTCGTGCCCTACCTGCGCAGCCTGAAGCTCGACAACCTGGTGTTTGCCTCCCCCGACGTGGGCGGCGTGAGCCGGGCCCGGAGTTTTGCCAAGCACTTCCACGCCGACATCGTGGTGTGCGACAAGCACCGCAAGCGGGCCAACGAAGTAGCTTCCATGCAGGTGATCGGCGACGTGGAAGGCGCCAACGTAGTCCTCATTGACGACCTGATCGACACCGGCGGTACGATCTGTAAGGCCGCTCAGATCCTGCGCGAAAAAGGCGCCGTTTCCGTCCGGGCCATTTGCACGCACCCGGTGATGTCGGGCAATGCGTACGAACTGATCGAAGGGTCGGAACTGGCCGAACTGGTGGTATCCGACACGCTGCCGCTCAAACCGACGGCCGCCAATTCCAAGATCAAAGTTCTCACGGTATCCGAACTGTTCGCCAAGGCCATCCGGAACGTGCACGACCACGAATCCATTAGTTCTTTATTTATAAATCTTCAAAAATAAGTCAATCACAATTCAATTTTCATTTTATGCAAACACTAGAGATTATAGGGTATAAAAGAGCAAATCTCGGTAAAAGAGGGTCCAAAGACCTGCGCAACGAAAGCAACGTACCCTGCGTGCTGTACGGGGGTGCCGAGCAGGTGCATTTCTACACGCCCATGATTCTGTTCCGCGAATTATTGTACTCCCCCAACGTGTACCAGGTGAGCCTGAACATCGAGGGTACCAAATACGACTGCATCCTGCAGGACGCCCAGTTCCACGCCGTGAACGAAACCATCCTGCACGTCGACTTCCTGCAACTGAACCCCGAAAAGCCCATCAAGATGGAGGTGCCCGTGCGCTTCACGGGTACGGCCCCGGGTGTACAGAAGGGTGGTAAACTGATTCCCAAACTGCGCAAGCTGAGCGTAAAGGCCCTGCCCGCCGACATGCCCGACTACATCGACGTGGACGTGTCCAACCTGGACCTGGGCCGGTCGATCAAAGTGAGCGACGTGCAGCCCGGCAAGTACACGATCCACAACAGTCCTGCCAATCCCATTGCCAGCATCGAAACGCCGCGGGCACTCCGGGGCAAAGGCGCCGAGTAAGGATCAGGATTTGCGGGATCAGAGGATTACCGGGATGGATCAGCATCTGGCCCGGTTGTTTTCAAAGGGCCCGTTCCGAAACGGGGGCGTATGCTCCCAGACTGATGGATACAAGAGATGAGGAGGGCATTGCCCTCCTTATTTTTTTGCCCTTACCCGCTTTTCCTGCTACCGTACTTTCACGGCCGTGGCCTGCACCTGGCGGCCTTTGCCGGTGTACACGAGCAGCTTGTCCGAATGGTCGGAGTAGAAGAGGGGGGCGGCAAAGTCGGTGGGCAACACCCGGTCGCCCACCTGGTTGCCGGCCAGGTCGAAAAGTTGGAGTTGGTCCTGGTCGAGGTCGGCCAGGGCAACCAGCCGCAGCCCCGCCCCGAAGTCGTAGTACTGCACCTGGTATTTGCCGCCCGGTTCGGTTTCGCGCGTAAACAGCGTTTCGCCCTTCCGGTCCAGCACGCTGAGGGTTTGGTTGTCGAGGCGCACGATCAGCCAACTGGCGGACCGGGCCCGGTCGATGCAGAGGCGGAACCGGGTGTTTTTGCCCGGCCGGTACAGTTGTTGCCGCTCGGCAATTTCGCCGGTGAGGTTGAAGCGCACGATTTCCCCGTCGTTGGAGAGGGCCGTGAGGTAGGTGCTGGCGGCACTGGTGCCCTGTTCCACGTACAGCGGGTTGGTGCTCTGCGACAGCACCAGCGGAAAGCCGTCGTACGGCTTGCCCTTCCGGTTGAGGGCGTGCACCTTGCCGTCGAGCTGCGGGGCGATCAGGTAGTCTTTGTCGCGGATGCGCAGGTGACGCACCGGCCCGGCCAGCCGGTAGCCGAGCCGCAACGGGTTCCAGCCTTCGAGCAGTTTGCCGGTCTTGTCGTACAGAAACAGGTTGCCCACCAGGTCCTGCGCCAGGAAGCGGTAGTCCAGCGTGTTGTCGTAGTCAAACACCGCCGCCGTCTGGAGCGGGGCCGGGGCCGGTACGCGCACCGGGAAGTTGCCCACCGGGTTGCCGTTGCGGTCGAGCAGGTACAGGTTCCGCTCGGTGGTAAATACGTACTGTAACTTGTTGTTTTTGAGGTAATCCACCTGGTGCACCTCGCCGGTGACGGGCTTTTCGAGCCACTTGCGCCACAGCACTTTGCCGTTGTTGCCCAGCAGGTAGAGGCGGTTGGCCGCGTCCTGCACCAGCACCTCCAGGCTCCGGTCCACGTGGCTGCGCACCACGGCCGGGGCAATGCGCAGGGTGGTGTCGGCGCTGGACTGGTAGGTAACGAAGTATTGGTTGCGGGCCTTCTCCGGGTTGGGGTCAGCGCCGTAGTGCAGCCGGGCGTTGACCGAAAACCCTTCCAGGTTCACTTCGCGGGCCTGCCACAACAGCCAGTCGAACCCTTGCAGGAGGGCGGCGTGGCGAGCCAGCAGCCGCGCCCAGTGCGGCGAAGCGCTTTGCAGGAGCAGCGGCCAGGCCCGGGGCACGTCCACGTACTGCGCGTAGGCCGCTCCCTCGTCGAACTGGCCGGTGAGCAGGGCCCGGGGCGGCGCGTTCTTCCAGGTGCTGCCCGCCTGCACGTCGGCCAGGTGCTGGCGGAGGGCCGGCAAACTGCCGGCTACCAGCACGTAATTGCCCGCCGGGGCGTAGAAGCATCCCGGGAAGCCGCGGAAGGCGTCGCCCAGGAGGGCCGCCGGGAATTCAGCCAGGGCCAGTTGCCGGATGGGCACCTGGTTGAACTGTTCCCGGTACGACGGCGTGCCCGACTGGCGGTCCACGGCGTCGGCCAGGCGGTTGAGCAGCGCCAGGAAGTCCCGTTGCGGGGCCGCCCCCACGATGAGCACCTTTTCGTCGGGCCGGTCGGCGTTTTCGGGCGTCAGCAGCACCAGTTCGTGGCCCAGCAGGTCGAGGAAGCCGTTCAGGCCGATGCCGTACTGCTTGGCGAGGGCCTGGCGGCGTACGGGCGTCTGCGGCTCGTGTTGCGCCCAGTAGCCGGCCAGCCGCCGCGTCCACTGCGGGGCGTCGCCGAAGGCCCAGCGCCGGAAGGTAGCCGTGCGGGTGGGTACCAGGTGGAAAAGGCCGGAAGCCTCCGGCGACTGCCCGCGGAACGTAGCCAGGTAGTCGGCCGTCTTCTCTTTTTCTGCGCCCAACTTGCCTTCCCCGGCCAGGAAAAAGCCGTCCGCCGCCGGCTTGGCGGTCAGCCGGACCGAATGCGTGAAGTGGGCCAGGCCGCGTATCTGACCATCCAGCACCGCCGACGTAAATACCCCGGCCAGCCGGGGCAGCCCCGCCCCCGACAGGTGCACGCGGAGGCCGTCGTCGCCAGCCGGGTAACGTTTTTGCAGCGCGATCCAGGGGTTGGGGTTCAGGGTAGACGTCTGGTTCAGCGTGCGCACCACGTCTTCCACCAGGAAGGGCGAGTAGCTGCCCACCACCACGGCGTCGTGCAGGATGTAGGAAAAACGCGTGCCGGTAGGGGTATGCGTAATCTCGCGGATGAGAAAGCCGCCGAAGTTGCGGCTGTCGGTGCGGTAGCCCCGGCGTTTGGCAAAATGCGCCGTCACCTGCACGAACAGGTCGCGGTCGGGCCCGGCCGGGAGCGGCAGGTAAAAGAGGTAGTCGAAATCGTCGGGAGAGGTTACGTGCAGGGAGGCCGCCACCCGGTTGGCCCGCAGCCACTGGGTCACCTCCGGGGATGCTTTCTGGAGGGCGTTCAGCCGGGCCAGCAGTTGCTGCACGTAGGGCAGCGTACGCAGGGCCCCGCCCGGCTTGCTCTCCTGCCAGTCGCGCAGGTCGTCGGCGGGGTGGTCGCTTTCCACCACCAGCACCGCACTCGGCGGAATGAAGGCCCACACCGAGGAGAACAACTGCTGCTGGCGCCAGCGGTACCCGAGGTAGGCGGCGGCAAGGAGCAGGAAGGCGAGGGCAATGAGAAGGTAATGGCGTTTAAAGCTCAATTCGGCGGCCGGGTTTGCGGCGCAAAAATACTAAGTTTTCGGGTGGAAACGGGGCAAAAATGGGCATGCCGCGACGGGTTTTGGACGATTTACAATGGGTAGGCTGGTCTCATTTTACCGCCCCCCGGAAGCCCCTCCGTGCCGCTTGAGCAGTTCCACCGTGTGCTGCAACGACCCCGTACTGGCCCAGCTCTGGTGCCCGGGAATCACGTACCGGGGCCGGGGAAGCTTGCGGCTCAGGTTCCGCATGGTGGCCGGCCAGGCCGCCACGTTGGCTTCGGCCACGTTTCCCAGGTCGGTGGCTTCGGTGCTTTTCACGAGGCAGCCGCCGTACAGGACGCGGGCTTCGGGAAACCAGACCACGATGTTGTCGCGGGTGTGGCCCTCCCCGGGGTAAAAGGCGGTGAAGGACCGCCCGCCCACGCTAAAGGTAGTGTCTTTTTGAAAGCGGAATTCAGCCAGCTTGTACCCGCCGGCCCGGCTCATTTGGTAGGTCTGCTCGGACGTGAACGTTTTTACGCCCCGTGCCCGCAGGAAATCGAACCCGGCGGTGCGGTCCGCGTGGCTGTGGGTAGCAATACAAAGCACCACCTCCTTGCCGTGCCGCACCCGGATGCTGTCGAGCAGGGGAGCAAACTGGGTGGTGTCCCAGGGCGAATCGATCATGACGGCGCCGCCGGGGGTGACCACGTACAGGCCGTTGGCCGGCACGGGCTGGCCCCGGTAGGTTCCGTAGGTGGTGAACACGTAAAAGTCGCCCGTCAGGTGCGAAATTTCCAGCCGCCCGGTTTGCCCGGGGAGCGGCAGCGCACCGAGGAGGCCGGCAAGGAGTACCAGCAGGGTGGTAAGCGTTTTCATCTTTCCAGGGTTGATTGCCTACGTCAGCATGCCACCGTCTACTTGCAGCACCTGGCCGGTGATGTAGGCCGACCGGTCGGAGGCCAGGAACACGGCGCACTGGGCCACGTCGTCGGCGGTGCCGGCCCGCTTGAGCGGAATGCCCTGTTTCCATTCTTCCACCACCTTGGCGTCGAGTTCGCCCGTCATCTCGGTTTCGATGAAGCCCGGGGCAATGGCGTTGGAGCGGATGTTGCGGGAGCCCAGTTCGAGGGCCACCGACTTGGTGAAGCCGATGATGCCCGCCTTCGAAGCCGCGTAGTTGGCCTGCCCGGCGTTGCCCCGGAGCCCCACCACCGACGTGAGGTTGATGATCGAGCCGTTTTTCTGCTTCATCAGGTGCCGCGTGGCCGCCTTGGTGAGGTTAAACACTGATTTGAGGTTTACCGTGATCACCGTGTCCCACTGCTCCTCCGACATGCGCATGAGCAGGCCGTCTTTGGTAATGCCCGCATTGTTGACCAGCACGTCGAGGCCGCCCAGGTCCTTGATCACGGCGTTGACCAGCGCTTCGGCCGCTTTGTGATCCGACGCGTCGGAGCGGTAGCCCTTGGCTTTCACCCCTTTGGCCGCCAGTTCGGCCTCCAGGGCCTGGCCTTTTTCCACGCTGGAAAGAAAGGTGAAGGCCACGTTGGCGCCTTCTTCGGCGAAGCGCAGGGCAATGGCCCGGCCAATGCCCCGGGAAGCGCCGGTGACCAAAGCCGTTTTTCCTTCGAGTAGTTTCATGTATGAGACGTTAGAGGTTAGACAGGAGACGTGTGACAGGGTGCCAAAATTAGGAATTTATCCCAATTCCGCCGGATTGCCGTTACCCGGGGTAAATCATTGCGCGCAAAGGGCCAAAGGCTTTGAAAGTTTGCAGTAAATGGGAAATTTGTTCCATTCTCCCGTATAACTTGCGGATGGGCCCTTGCTTTCAATAGTTCGTCTGCAAGTTTCCACCATGCGTACCGCGACAAATGAAAACACGGACCAGGAATCAAGCAATCGACTGCGTCTAACGCCTCCTGTCTAATGTCTCCTGTCTAACATCTAAAATCTTATATCTCCCTCCTTATGAGTTTTCCCAACGTGAACCCGACGCAAACGCAGGCCTGGCAGAAGCTCCGTCAACACTTCGAAAGCACCCGCAACGTGCAAATGGCCGACCTGTTTGCCCGCAACCCGGGCCGGTACGGGCAGTTTGCCCTGTGCTTCGAAGACATGCTGGCCGACATTTCCAAGAACATCCTCACCGACGAAACGCTGCCGCTCCTGCGCGAACTGGCTGCCGAATGCCGGCTGCCCGAAGCCATTGAGGCCCTGTTCACCGGCCAGGCCATCAACGCCACCGAGGGCCGGGCCGTGCTGCACGTGGCGCTGCGCAACCGTTCCAATACGCCCATTGTCGTGGACGGCAAAGACGTGATGCCCGAAGTGAACGAGGTGCTGCGCCGCATGGAAACCTTTGCAAACCAGGTGGTTTCGGGGGCGTGGAAGGGCCACTCGGGCAAGGCGATCACCGACGTGGTCAACATCGGCATCGGCGGCTCCGACCTCGGCCCGGTGATGGTAACGGAGGCCCTGCGGCCCTACTGGCAGCCCGGCCGCCGGGTGCACTTCGTGTCGAACGTGGACGGCACGCACATTGCCGAAACGCTCAAGCGGGTGGACCCCGAAACGACGCTCTTCATGATCGCTTCCAAAACCTTTACCACGCAGGAAACCATGACCAACGCCCTCACGGCGCGGGAGTGGCTGCTGGCGCGGTTCAACGACCCGGCGGCCGTAGCCAAGCACTTCGTGGCCCTTTCCACCAACGCCAAGGCCGTCGGCGACTTCGGCATCAACACGGATAATATGTTTCCCTTCTGGGATTGGGTCGGCGGCCGGTATTCGCTGTGGTCGGCCATCGGCCTCTCGATTGCCTGCACGGTGGGCTTCGATCACTTCCGCGACTTGCTGGAAGGCGCCCACGCCATGGACCGGCACTTCCGGGAGACGCCCTTCGACGAGAACCTGCCCGTGACGCTGGCCCTGATCGGCATCTGGTACAACAACTTCTTCGGCGCCCAGACGGAGGCCATCCTGCCCTACGACCAGTACCTGCACCGCTTCCCGGCCTACTTTCAGCAGGGCAACATGGAAAGCAACGGCAAGTCGGTGGACCGCAACGGCCAGCCGGTCGATTACGAAACGGGCCCGATCATCTGGGGCGAACCGGGCACCAACGGGCAGCACGCCTTCTACCAGCTCATCCACCAGGGCACCAAGCTGATTCCCTGCGATTTCATTGCCCCGGCCGTGAGCCACAACCCCATCGGGGAGCACCACCAGATGCTGATGTCCAATTTCTTCGCCCAGACGGAGGCGCTGATGAAGGGCAAGCCGGAGGCGGAAGTGGCGGAAGAACTGCGCAAGGCCGGCAAAAGCGACGAGGAAATAAAGCGACTCACGCCCTTCCGGGTGTTTACGGGCAACCGGCCCACCAACTCCATCCTCGTCCGCAAGATCACGCCCCGGGTGCTGGGCAGCCTGATTGCCCTCTACGAACACAAAATCTTCGTGCAGGGCGTCCTCTGGAACATCTACAGCTTCGACCAGTGGGGCGTGGAATTGGGCAAACAACTGGCCAACAAAATCCTGCCCGAACTGAAGGGCGACGAAAAGGTCACGTCCCACGATTCGTCCACCAACGGCCTGATCAACGCCTACAAAGGAATGCGGCAGGGATAGGGAAGGGGATTGGAAGGTTGACACAAGCGGTACGGTGTCGCATCGCAGGAAGGCGACCCATGGCGGGAAGTCGTCGCATCGCGGTACGTGTCGCATGGCGGGAAGGGGTCGCGTCGCGGCTCCCCTCCTCGGAGGGGTTAGGGGCTGGGTTTACCTATATGCCACGCGTTACACCGGGATCATTGCATCACAACAACGCTTTCTCTTTGCGTAAACACTTCTTAAAGAAGGATTATCATCTCAAAGACATTCTAATACAGTGATCCCTGGGTAACTTGTCGCATGTAAGTAAACCCACCCCCTAACCCCTCCGAGGAGGGGAGCCGCGACGCGGTCCACCTCGCGATGCGACGCTTTCCCGCAATGCGACCCTTCCCGCGACGCGACACCCTACCGCTTGTGTCAACCTGCTAACTTTCAACCTCCTGTTCATGGCAATATTCCTGTCAGAATACATCAAACGGGCCTCCACTGCCTTGCCGCCGTTGGGCCGGTACGCCTGGCCCTGGCACGTTACGGGTCAGGCCGTAGCCCTGGTCGGGGAGTGGCTGCGTACGCTGGGCGACGAGTACCGGGTCTACAACGACATCGCCGTGCACCGGACGGCAACGGTGGAGGAGGGGGTGGTGCTGAAAGGGCCGGTCGTCGTGGGGGCCGGGTGCTTCCTGGCAGCCCACGCCTACCTGCGGGGCGGGGTGTTCCTCGACGAAGGCGTAACCATCGGGCCGGGCTGCGAAGTGAAATCTTCCTTCCTCTTCCAGGGGGCTACGCTGGCCCACTTCAACTTCGTGGGCGACTCCCTGATCGGGGCCGGCGTGAACCTGGAAGCCGGCGCCGTGACTGCCAACCACTACAACGAACGGTCCCACAAGGACATTACCGTGCGGTTAGCCGGGCAACTGGTCCCGACCGGCGTGCAGAAGTTCGGGGCGTTGATCGGCGACGGGAGCCGCCTCGGGGCTAATGCCGTTACGTCTCCCGGGACCCTCCTGGGGCCCGGCTCGGTCGTCGGCCGTTTGGAATTGGTGGAACAGGTCAAATTGCCGTTCCCACCGTCCCCGTAGAGACGCGATTCATCGCGTCTCGGTCCTGCACGCGTCTCTGCCCATGACCAAACCATACCATTCCCCACCAGCGTTGTTGTCGTGGTTACGGAGGGAGATGCGATCACGTCAGGTAGAGACGCGATGAATCGCGTCTCTACCTGACGTGATCGCATTCCAACGGTGCCGGATTCTACTTAACTAACATCAATCCGCCAGCAACTGGTCGGCCAGCCGGGTCAACCCGACGCTGGCCTTTTCTTCGATCAAATGCAGGTTGGGCCGCTTGCGGACGGGGGGAATGCGTACGTCCACCACGAACTTAGGCACCTCGTCGTCCACGTAGTCGATCAGGCCGGCCGCCGGGTACACGGCCAGCGACGTGCCCACCACGATGAAAAGGTCCGCCGTCATGGCTTCTTCCGCTGCCTTTTCCATCAGCGGCACCGCCTCGCCGAACCATACGATGTGCGGCCGCAACTGGGAACCCCGTTCGCAGCGGTCGCCCAGGTTCAATTCCCAGCCCTGCATCTCGTACACCAGCGACGGGTCCAGCGTACTGCGCGACTTGAAAATTTCGCCGTGCAGGTGAATGACGTTCGTGGAGCCGCCCCGTTCGTGCAGGTTGTCGATGTTCTGCGTTACGATCACCACGTCGTACTTCGCTTCGAGGCGGGCCAGGGCCCGGTGGCCGTCATTGGGCTCGGCGTGGAGGCCATTCTTGCGGCGCTGGTTGTAGAACTCCAGCACCAGGGCCGGGTTGCGGCGCCAGCCTTCCGGCGAGGCCACTTCCATTACATCGTATCCTTCCCAGAGGCCGTTGGCGTCGCGGAAGGTGGCAATGCCGCTCTCCGCGCTGATGCCGGCACCCGACAGGACGACTATTTTCTTTTTCATGGGCGTAAATGCGTTTGGAAAAGTAATTTACGAAACCGGTTAAAAACAAAAAGCACGGATGTTCGTCCGTGCTCCTGTCTCTTGCCGCAAGTCTAAAATCTCCCGTCTTCCCTTACGCTTTCTTGCTCTTGGCCGTAGCCTTGGGAGCCGCCGGGGCCTTGGGCTTGTCGGCTGCCGCTTTGGTTGCCTTGGGAGCGGCTTTGGCTTTCGGAGCTGCCTTGGGCTTGGCCGCTTTGGGCGCCGTAGTGCCATCCGACGCAGCTTCCGCATCGGTAGCTTTGGCTTTGGCCTTGGTCGCCTTGGCGGTTTTGGTCGCCGTCTTGGCAGCGGCCGTCTTGGCGGCTTTGCCGAAACGGCCCTTTTTCTCGGGGGCGTCGGCGGCCAGTTGCAGGCATTCCTCCAGCGTCAGGGCGGCGGGGTCTTTACCCTTCGGAATCTTCACGTTCTTGTCGCCGGCCTGGATGTACGGCCCGAACCGCCCGTTGAGCACCTTGATGTCGGCGTTTTTGGGGAACTCCTTGATGTACTTCTCGGCGTCGGTCTTGCGCTTGGCCAGGATGATCTCCACGCCCCGCTCCTCGGTGACCGTGAACGGGTCGTCGTTCTTCGCCAGCGAGTAGTACTTGCTTTCGTGCTTGATGTAGGGACCAAACCGGCCCACGGCCACCGTCATCGGCTTGCCTTCGAAGTTGCCCACTTCCCGCGGCAGGCGGAACAACTCAAGGGCCTCGTCCATGTTGATGCGTTCCATCATCTGGCCCTTCTTGAGGCTGGCAAAGCGGGGCTTCACGTCGCTCTCCGTCTCGCCGATCTGCACGTACGGACCAAACCGGCCCAGTTTCACGCTCATCGGCTCGCCGGTCTCGGGGTGCTTGCCCAGGGGACGCGAGGTGCCCACCGTCGAACGCTGGATGTCCTGGGTGATGTCTACCCTTTGCTTGAAGCCCGTGTAGAAGTTGTCGATCATTTCCTCCCAGGCAATGTGCCCGTTGGCAATCTCGTCGAGTTCGTTTTCCACCGTGGCCGTAAAGGAGAAGTCCACCACGTTGGGGAAGTGCTGCACCAGGAAGTCGTTCACGATCATGGCGACGTCGGTGGGGAAGAGCTTGCTCTTTTCGGCCCCCGTGATTTCCTTGTGCGTCACCGGCTTGATCTCATTCTGCCGCAGCGTGAACTCCTTGTAGAGCCGTTCCTTGCCTTCGCGGTCTTCCTTGAGCACGTAGCCGCGCTTCTGCACCGTGGAAATGGTCGGGGCGTAGGTGGAAGGACGGCCGATGCCGAGTTCTTCGAGCTTTTTCACCAGGCTGGCTTCCGTGTAGCGGGGCGCCGGACGGGAATAGCGTTGCGTGGCTTTCATCTGGCCCAGTTGCAGGTCCTGCCCGATGGCGAGGGGCGGCAGCATACCCTTGTTTTCTTCATCCTCCTCGTTGTCGGTCGATTCAATGTACACCTTCAGGAAGCCGTCGAACTTGACCACTTCGCCGGTGGCGACGAGTTCTTCCTTCAGCGTGCCGTTGGCGTTGAGGCCGGCCTGGTCCACGGGCACGGTGGGCGTCACCGAGATGGTTGCCGTGGTGCGTTCAAGCCGGGCGTCGGCCATTTGCGAAGCCACGGTGCGTTTCCAGATCAGTTCGTAGAGGCGCTGCTCGTTGCGGTCGCCGCTCACCTGCTTGGCGGCAAAGTCGGTGGGGCGGATGGCCTCGTGGGCTTCCTGCGCCGATTCGTTCTTGGTCTTGTAGCGCCGCACCTGTGAGTATGCTTGCCCGAAACTGCTCACGATCTCGGCGGAAGCCTTCTGAATGGCTTCTTCGGAGAGGTTGGTGGAGTCGGTCCGCATGTAGGAGATTTTGCCGGCCTCGTAAAGCTTCTGGGCCAGCGTCATCGTCTGCGACACCGAGAAGTACAACTTGCGGCTGGCCTCCTGTTGCAGCGTGGAGGTGGTAAAGGGCGCCGCCGGCGTGCGTTTGGCGGGCTTGGTTTCCAGGTTTTTGATGGCAAAGGCCGCTCCCACGCATTTTTGCAGGAAGGCCAGCGCCGCCTCTTCGGTCTCAAAGCCTTTGGGCAGTTCGGCCGTCACGGTTTTGCCCTTGCCCAGGTCGAACACGGCCGTAATCTTGTAGGAAGACTTGGCTTCGAAGGCCTCGATTTCGCGTTCCCGCTCCACGATGAGCCGCACGGCCACCGACTGCACGCGGCCGGCCGAAAGGCCCATTTTGATTTTTTTCCACAGGATGGGCGACAGTTCAAAGCCCACCAGCCGGTCGAGGATGCGGCGGGCCTGCTGGGCGTTCACCAGGTCGAGGTCAATGGCGCGGGGCGACTGGATGGCGTTGAGGATGGCGTTCTTGGTGATTTCCCGGAACACGATCCGCTTGATCGTTTCGTCTTTCAGGCCCAGGGCTTCCTTGAGGTGCCACGAGATGGCTTCGCCTTCGCGGTCGTCGTCCGTCGCCAGCCAGATGATGTCGGCTTCCTTGGCCAGCTTTTTGAGCTGCGCCACGATTTCTTTCTTGTCTTCCGTGATTTCGTACTTGGGCCGGAAACGGTTCTTGATGTCAATGGCCTTGTCGTCCTTAGGCAGGTCGCGCACGTGACCAAAGCTGGATTTTACGGTAAAATCTTTGCCAAGGTATCCTTCTATGGTTTTCGCTTTCGCGGGTGATTCAACGATTACTAGATTCTTCGGCATACTAGCGAGGAAATGAAAAGTAGTGACTTTTATTACAAAAACCGCCCGTCATGCACATTGCAACGGGCCGCCCGGCCTTCTGCGATGAGTATCAGCCAGATGTTTACTGTCGCCGTGCCCTATATAACAGCAGTACCCGGGGGATTGGTTGCGCCAAAGATGGGTATTTTTTGATAAATACTAAATTTGCCGTTTTTCCGCCCGTAAGGGAAGCGGATAATTTTCGCTATTTTTCCTGAAAAGAAAACGGGCTGCCGGGGATGGTTGCAGGTAATCTGCGCATTGGACCGGTTACCTTTTTTCCCTGTATGATACCCGATCAATTGTTATGACCAAACACTTTTTCCTGGTCCGCCACGCACAGGCTGAGACTTCGTCGCCCATGTCGAAAGACTTTGATCGGATGCTTACGCCCACGGGAATGGGCGAAGCCATGAAGATGGGCGAACGCCTGGTGCAACTGGCCGTCCGGCCGTCGCTGATCGTGACGAGCCCGGCCCTCCGCTGCGCCGACACGGCCCAACTGATCGCCGAACGGCTGGGATTCGACACGAATGCCGTCCGGCAGGAGCCCGACCTGTACGAAGCTTCGGTACGTAACCTGCTGGCCGTCATCAATGGACTGGAGGAAACGCACGGCAGCGTGATGCTGGTGGGGCACAACCCGGCGGCTACCTACCTGGCCGAATTTCTGACCCGGTCCGAAATCGGTTCGCTGCCCACGGGCGGCGTGGTGTACATGACTTTCGAGGACCAGAAGTGGGCGGAAGTCACCGGGCAGTCGGCCAAACTGGTCTGGTTTGAGTACCCCGACAAGGCCACCGACGCGGAATAACGGCCGTTTATGGCACGCGTGCAAGGGTTCGTCGATTTACCCCGGCGACGCCCGTAAAATAACGATCCGAAACGGTTACTCCCCTTCGGCCCGGGATATAAATGGATGACTTTGCGCAAAAAGTGACGTAATAAAAGAGCCGTAATTGCATCGGCGCTACTGGAGTACTAAAAACGAGCAACTATATTTTACATGAAAAAGGGAATACTCCTCATTCTGCTGGGGGCCGGCATCGGTCACCACGCCTGGGCGCAGCGCGTACCGGGCAGCCAACTGGCCGAGGCGCACGCCTCCGGCAACAAAACGGCCGTGAAGCCCAAAACCACCGCTCCCGAAATGGGCGGTGACATGATCGTAAAGGCCGTGCGGGCCTACAACGCCAAAGACCTCGACAGCTACATCGCCTGCTTCAGTCCCGACGTGGAGGTGTACAACGCCTCCGGCGTACTCATGTTCAAGGGCGCCGACAAGCTGAAGGAACACTTTGAAACCTTCTTCCACGCCAGTCCCAACGTTAAGCGCAAGATCATCGACCGCGTCGTGACCGGCAATAAGATCGTGGAACGCGAACAACTCGTCGGCCTCAAAGGCGCCGCCGAACAAAGCGTCACCTCCGTCTACGAACTCGACAACGGCCTCATCAAGTCATTTTTCTTCATCAGCGAATTCTAGAAATAGACGCGAGAGGAGCGAAGGGCGTAGGGCAGAGGGTTAAAGCGGGGCCACGGTAAAGAGTAGCAGGGAGACGGGGCCAAAGAAAAAAAGGAAGTTAGCATACTGTGAGAGAGCCCGTGCAGGAAAACTGTACGGGCTCTCTCATGTTCAGGCAGCTTTTGATCTTCTGTCCGCTCTCCCACCGGTAATCCCGGTTCACCAACGCACTTTCTCTTTCCGCCCGTCTCTCTATCGCTCTTTACCGGAGCCCCGCCCCAACCCTCTGCTCTCTGCCCTACGCCCTTTGCGTAAGTACGCAGGCGGTGATGTTATCCTGGCTGCCGGCGGCCAGGGCCTGTTCGACGAGTTCCCGGGTGAGCTGCGCCGGGCGGCGCTGGATGATCTGGAGGATTTGGGCGTCGCTGAGGTAGTCGTGCACGCCGTCGGAGAAGCTCAGCAGCCAGTCGCCGGGAGCCAGCGTGTAGGGGCCCTTCACGTCCATTCTGATCTTTTCCAGGGGCTGGCCGATGGCCGAAGTCATGCGGGCCCGGTAGGGGTGGGTGAGGGCTTCTTCCTCCGTCAGCGTACCGGCGTCAATCATTTCCTGCACCATGGAGTGGTCCTTGGTGAGGCGTTTGAGGCCCTTCTGCTCGTTGTAGAGGTACGTGCGGCTGTCGCCGATGTTGATGGTGTAGTACGCATCCTCGATCACCAGGCAGCCCGTCAGGGTGGTGCCGGCGTTTTGGTAAGCGGGGTCTGCCTGCCCTTTCCGGAGCACTTCTTCCGCCACGGCCCGGGCGTTTTCCTTCAAAAAAGCTTCCGGGTCGTTGAGATTGTCGATCTTTTCAAAGGCGGCGCCGTACTCTTCCACGCAGCGGCGGCTGGCCCAGTCCCCGTGGCCGTGGCCGCCCACCCCGTCGGCCACCAGCACCAGGGCCACGCGTTTCTTCTGCACCATCAGCAGGCTGTCCTCGTTGACCGGCTTTTTCCCGGCAACGCTGTACGACTCCAGCCCGAAAGCCGGTTTGTTGAAAGAGCCGAAGGAGTTGAACAGGCGCGAGAGCAAGGGAAAGTGGGCGGTTTAGGGTTTGGTTGTTTGCAAATGGGTACGGCCCTACGACTTGAACAACTCCGGAATGAGCACTTCGTCCAGGTAGCACATGCCGATGAGAATGAGCAGGGAATGCTTGTAGTCGAAGCTGCCGCCCGCATTCCGGGCCCGGATGTACTCGGGGTCGTAGGTGATGTAATTGACCAGCCGCCGCCGCAACTGGGGCAGGTTCTCCTTCAGCAGCCGCGTGTTTTCAATGATTCCGGCGTCGTTGGGCCCGGCCAGTGCCAGGAAGACGTCCAGGAACCGCTCGAAGTTCACGAAGTGGGCCGGTACGCTGTCGAAACGTTCAATGCGTTCGAGGTGCTCGGCCGTAACGGGATCATAAGCCGCCACGGGCACGCCGTTGTACACGAAACCTTCTTCGCCGAACAGGTCCGAGGCGTCGCGGCTCCGCTCGTCCACCGTCACTTTGCGTTCGGCCGACAAGCCGAAAGATACCTCCGATTTGTTGTCCTTGCGGATTTTGTCCTCCTTGACCAGTTGAATGTTGTCGGCGCCCTCCCCGTAGCCGGCTTTGAAGCACCGGTTGTAGTAGGCAATGGTGTCGCCCTTGCCGATAAAGCTTTCCAGCCAGTCGAACATGCGGCCGCCCTTGCCGAAGGGAAACAGTTCAAACGTGGTAATGTTGCCCAGATTCCGCTCCCGGATGGTTTTGCTGGCCAGTTGCCCGGCGTAGAACAGCACCAGTCCGCAGATGAACGTAGGAACGGCAAACACCGCCCGGGCCTCGGTCTTGTTCACGTAGGGGGAACCCGACTGCGCCAGCGCCTTGTAGAACTTGTCGAAGTCGTTGCCGCGCAGGCGGTCCAGAATGGTGTTGAGGTAGTACGGGGCAATGTCCGGGTTGCGCTTGATGTCCTCCACGCCGATCACCCGGATGGGGGAAGCGTTGGAGGTGGCAAAATAGTAGATCGCCTCCCGCACCGCCGCCGATTTTTTGGTAACCTCGGCCAGTTTGCCGGCCGAGAGCCGGAGCGAACTCTGCTTCACCAGCCGGGGCGTGCCGCCTTCGCGGGTCACCAGCAGCACGTTGCTGGTAGAGCCGCCCACGTCGAGGCCCACCATCATGTTGTCGCCCAGCAGCGACAGGCCGCCCTTGGTCAGGGCGTAGTTGCACACGGCTTCGGCCTCGGTGAGCGGTTGCCCCGACAGGTTGATGGACGTGTTGCGGATCGGGTTGATCTTGGCGATTTCCTCGTAGAGAAACCCGTACTGGCGGCGGTCTTTGGGCGACAAGGCGCCGGGGAACGACCACCGCAGTTCGGCGGGCTGCATCTCGTGGACGTACAGTTCGGCGCACAGCTTCAGCCACAGGGTTTTGAGGAAACCCTTTTTGAGGTTCATGCCCGCCTCGTCGTTGTGCCACTTGAGGTTGTAGTACAACTCGCCGGCGTTGGTGCGCATGAAGGACGTTTCCATGGCCATCACGCGGATGTTGGGCTCGAACACGGGCAGGCCGCCGGCAATTTCCTCGTTTTCCATGCCGGGCACTACGCTGAGCCGGTTATGCTGCTGCACCCACGTTTTGAGCTGGCCGTTGTTGATGTGGTCGTTCTGGAAGAAGTACAGCTCGTGCAGCGAGGCGAACTTGTTTTCGTTGCTCAGTACCTCGGCGCCCACCAGAAACACGCGCCGGTTTTCGAACTCGAACGGCCTGACGTCGGCCCCGCCGATGGAAAAGCTCAGGCATGAGTTGTTGGAACCAAAGTCGATGCCGATGTTGGCCCGGCGGCCCCCGATGTACTCGGGGGTGTGGGTGCTGGAAAGGTCTTTGATCTGGTCGCCGGGACGCTTCGCCACCAGGTAGCCGATCACGTGGTCGCGGCCCCCGGTGTTCTTGCGGATCTCCAGCCCGGCCAGGGGTTTGTTGAACCGGAAAATCTCGTACTTGTGCAGATCACCCGCCTTCCCGATGGGGTAGTGCACGAGCTTATCCACGTGCAGGCCGTTGTCGTGGGTCCGGTCGCCGTACAGCAGGTTTTTCTGGTTGTCGGTCACGATCTTGAGGTGAAGGTTGTCCCAGGCTTTGAAAAAGGGCACCATCTTCACGGAAGTGTCGTTGACGGGCAGTTCCGAGTACAGGTAGTAGTTGAGCCAGTGTTCGGAGATGAAGTTGGGCCACATGATCACGTGGCGGCCGGTGTCCATCGCCTCAATGCGGTACTCCCGTTCGATGGGCGTCATGTGCTTGTCGCCCACGTAGAGCCGCAGCCGCACTTTGAGCTTGTATTCGCCGGGTTTGAGTTCGGCGTAAAGCTGGTGGAAGTCCTTGCGGCTGTCGAGCAGTTCGGCCAGGTTGTTCTGGAAGAGCAGGATGGCCGTTTTGCTCAGGGGCAGCGGGAAGTACAGGTCTTCGTTGCGGGCCAGGTCGCGCACCTTCAAGTAATACACCTGGGCCTGGTCGAGCGACTGGGCTTCGTCTTCGGTGAAGAACTGCGAAATGGTTTCCGAGTCGAGCAGCAGCGACTTGGGGTCGATCTGCACGGCGCCGGCCTGTTCGTTGAGGGTAAAGGCGTTGTTGAGGAAGTAGTACACCGACTTGACGGCAAACAGGTCGGTGTAGGGCTGGTGGAAGTTGAGTTCGCCGTCCAGCGTGCCGGTTTCTTCGATGTTGGGGGCTTTGGCCTTGATCTCACCGGCAAACTTTTCGGTAAACTCCCGCAGGCCGAGCAGCGGCAGCTCGGGCTTGCCGGCCCGGTTGCGGTTGATGTTCTTTTCGAAGGCCGGGATGCGGGAAGCGATGTTTTTGACGAGCAGGTACAGTTTTTTAAGGTCGTCGGCGCCCAGGTTGCCGAAGGCCAGCGGGTCTTCGAACTTGCCGCCGCGGTACCAGGAAATGTCCCCCGAGTCGGGCAGGTTGTTGTAGGAGGCCGCCGGGAACACGATGGAGTACGGCGAGGTGCCGCCGATTAATTTGCCATTATAATAGATGAGCTGGATGCCCGGCTTCACGTTCGGGTCGTTGCGGTGCAGGGTTTCGGGTTCGGTCCACAGGTCCACGTCGTCAAACAGCATCCGGCCCAGCGAGGAAGGCACCGAGTACAGGTCGCTGATGTTGCCGAAGTCCATCGGCACGGGGGCCGACACTTTGATGCGGTTGGGGAACAGGGCCAGCGCGGCAATGAGGCCCTTCCACTCGGCCACCAGCGAACTGTAGAACTTGATGAGGCCGGTGGTCTTGATGTTGGGGTCTTCCTGGGTGTATTTGAGGGCGAAGCCGAACAAGCGGGCCCGGGCCCAGGGCGTCGGCACGCCGGAGATCATCGTGTTGAGGGTCGCGGCGTCAATTTCGCGGGTAGCCACGTCGCCCGTCTGGATGCCCTGGATGTAGGGCTTCTGCTGGTCGAAGCGGTTCCACTTGCCCCGGTCGCCGGTGCGCACCTGGGAGCTTTGGATCAAAAGGGATTTGGTCATATCGTCGGTTGAGTGCGTTTTCTTTAATAATTAGTTATTGTAAAAAATGTAAACAAGGACAATCAATATCTTTCAATTGGTCTGCAAAGTATTTAAAACTTGGAGACTTGGCGTATACTTTTTCAAAATCGCATGAAGAGACAATTTTAACACTATCATCGACTTTATCATAGGAGCCTCTTAAACTCTTGATAAGTGAAGCTCCATTTATTCCATCCGTTTCATTCGGCTCTTCTGCAACTTCTCCAATCACATTCATCCAATCTGCAATGAGCCAGTTTTCGATCATCCTGTCTGGAACGCCAATTCTCAAATCCTGATCTGTTATACCATTCAGTTGAAGTTCGACTCTAATCTGAATGCACATCTCAAGGAAGGTAATGGCCCTTTTTTCTCTATCAACCAAGATTATTATTGGGTAGTACCTGTTTCCTAATGATCTTATTATTGAGGCGATTTTTACTGCTATAGCTTTAATTGATACGTTTTTTCCGTTTAAATCTGTTCTTCTTATTGGTAGGTGTTTGACTGGATGTATTTGTTGAATAATTCTCATTTCTGTGTAGCCGTCTACTATAAAAGCTGGATTACTCATTCATCAGTGAATTTGAAAAGTAGAAGTTTCCTAGTCCGAATCCTGAATTCTCAATCTCTTCTCGAATTATGTCTATATTAGAAATTCTCCGCGCCCTTGTTCTTCCTTCGCTTAGGTCGGTAATAATTATCTCTTCTGGTTTTGCAAAGTTTAATAATGATTCACTATGTGTTGTCATTAAAACAAAAGCATAAGACTGCTTTTCCTCCATATGATTTCTCATAATATTTACAATTTCAGCCTGCATCCAAGGATGAAGAAAGTTTTCGGGCTCTTCTATTGAGAATATTGTTCTGGAAGTCAGTATAGCAGTTATAAGGGTTAGCCATTTGATAGTTCCGTCGGACATAGAGGCTAGAGGTAAAACAGACTCATGATTTCCAGTCTGTATATATACTTTGATAACAAGCTTATTGCTAAAAGGATCATTTTCTACATCTAAATCCTTTATCGTTGGATTAGCCAGCTTTAAATAAGAAATGATCTTCTCTAATGATCTTATATTATTTTTTTTTGAAGATGTCGCTTGCGAGAGCCAAAGCCTTCCGCCAATCAGAGGACTGATAATTGGACGGCCTTTTTTTATTGCATAAAGAGTGGTAGCTAATCCTGATCCGTCTTTTTTTATTCCCGGTGGCGTTGCAGAATCTTCTAATTCTCTTACCTTACTCGGAGATATACTAAAGTTTTCACCTCCTTGCAAATCAAATTTGATTGGATAAAAGTAGTCGTCCAGAGACGCGATGTTTCCGATCAGAGAATTGTGAGCCGGTTCTGGTTGTGATAAATATTCTTTGAGATCATCTTCTAGTTCTTGTTGTACTTCTGTTCTTATGAATCTTGTTTTTATTGTTTCTTTGTTTATATTATGAATGGTTAACTGATCCTGCTTGTTTCCCTTAAATAAATATGAGATGTCTATATCCCAGTTGGTAGGGTATTCAGGTGCATCCGGGCTCTTCCAGAACTGAGAAGTTAATCCAATTTTAATGTTTTGATCCGAGTAGAATATATCATCATTCTCAAAAGATATTTTTATCTGGAAAGAGTACTCATAGATAATGTATTGGTCCATCTCGGCCTTATACGAACCATATATTTTGCATTTGATTGTATCTCTATAATCTTCCTTGCCAATCTTTTGAAAGATAAAGCCTGCTCCACCAACATTACTTATAGCATTCCCAATTTGATTCGAAAAGATGTTCGAAAGAAACTCGAAGAATAATATAATGTTTGTTTTGCCTGCTCCGTTAGGGCCTACTAATATATTTAAACCAGTATTTAGGTTAAGATCAAAGTTTGATAGAGATTTAAACCCGTCTACTTCTATTTTAGTTATCATTGTTTGTGAATTTGAAGATGAAGTATTTCAGTGGTCAATAGTTCAGACCTATTCATCATCTGACTCTATCCTCTCGCGTCAGCCCCTTCTCCTGCCACGCCTCGTTTGCCTTTCCAACGGATTTGCGGGCGTAGAATTGTGCTAACTGGTCTTTCAGTTCTTGCAGGTCTTCCTCCGAAAGATCCGTTGCAAACAGTTTGAGGAGTTCGATTTGAACGTTGGATAATGGGTTGCTCGGTGGGTTCATCTGCCTGTTGTTTTGCTTGTCAGCCAGTTTACTTAAACGTAATGTTACCAGTTCTGGCCGTATACACTTCGCCGTTGGTCAGTTCGTAATGCACCGTAAAGGCATAGCTTCCCGTTTTTTGGGCCGGACCCTGCCGCAGCCGCAGCACGAAATCCCGGGGAGTCATTGCGGGAAGGGTACGGGTGTAGTCGGCCAGGCTTTCCGTGCGCCCGGAGTCCCCGCCGTAATCATCCGCGTTTATGTATTCAAAGTACTCGTTGAGGGAACTGCCCGCCGGGTGGGTTGCGTCGAAGTCCTGTTCAGTGCGGACGGTCAGTTCCTTTACGCTTTCCTTCGAACCCCGAAAGCCATCGGGCGCCGGGCTGCACGCGTAAGCCTCCCAGGCACTGCTCCCGGAGGGTTTCCGAAGGTCCGCGTGGTACGTTACGGTGCCGTCCACCCGAAGGGCCAGGCTATCGGGTAGTACCGGCCTGCCGGGGGCCAGGTCCGGGAAGATCAGCTTACTACTGCCGGAGAAACTGGTAACGCGGACCGCGTGGGCGGCAACTACGTTGACTTCCTGCAAGTCGTAATACGGCCGGACCTCACCCGTTCCGCAGTTGGGCCCGCAACGCGTGAGGGGAAATACCAGGAGCAACGACAATAGTAATTTTTTCATCGGTTTCCCGTAAAGTGATAGTGGTGGATTTGGTTTACGTGCCTGGCAATAACGAAGCAGTTGCGTATAGATTACGCATAGTTCTTTTCCGACTCATTTAAAAGTAATATTCCCCGTCCGGGCCGTGTACACTTCGCCGTTGGTCAGGGCGTACTCGACGGTAAAAATATACGTTCCCGTTTTTTGCGCGGGAGCCTGCAACAACCGCAGCCCAAAATCCCGCGAAGCCTGCCTGGGAAACCCTTTGCTGTACGCATCCAGGTTATCCACCCGGGTACTCCACGCCGGGCGGCCATCGAGGTAGTCAAAATACGCGTTCAACGAACTGCCGGCCGGGTGCGACGCGTCGAAGTCCCGGTCGCAGCGAACCGTGATCTGCTGTACTTCCTCTTTGGTCCCCGCGGAGCCGGGTGGCATTGGGTCGCAGGCGTACGCTGCCCAGCCACTGCCTCCGCCGGGGGGTTGGTTGCGGCCATAATAGGTAACTTCTCCCGTCAGGGCAATCACCAGGCTGTCGGCAATGACGGGTTGCGCCTCCGGGACCGGTTTGACGGATACCACTGTTCCGTAAGACTCACTGACGATCCGGGTCACCTGCCACGAATAGGCTTCAAACTTTTGAATGTCGTAGTAGGGCTTTACATCCTTACTGGGGTTGCCCAAGCCGCAACTGGTACAATGGGTGAAGGGGAACAACAGAAACAGGGATAGCACGAGCTTCTTCATGGGTGTTGGAAGGTTATCTGGTAGGTAAAGAATAACGTCGGCGTTGCGTCAGGTACGGCTGGTTACTGGTATAGGGCCTCCCATGGCCTCGCCCACGATTTACGGACCCGTAATTGCCCTTCCGGGTTGCATGCACACCTTTTCCGCTTGTGCAGCGGCCTTCCCGGCGCGGTCATTACGTTTCCCGCCCCGGAACGAGGTCTTCCCGGCCGTACCGTTGCCATTCCCGGGCCTCCGCCAGCCTTCCTGCCGGGCAAGACGGCTTTACCGCTGCTGCCTGGGCATGCCCTGCAAGCTTTCGATCTGTTCCCGGGAAAGCCCAGTGCAAACCTTCCTCTATGCCCTCCTGCCTGCTTGCCGGCCCTCGTGCTTGGCCGTTTGGATGACGCTGTAGTTGTCCAAGTAGACTTTCTGGCTTTCGTCGCAGGTTCTCATCTCTTCGGGGTTTAGTTTGGCTATTTTCTGCGACATTAGCCTCTATGCCCATCTATAATATTTCAATCTGTTCTTTTGCCAATCCGGTTGATTTGATAATTATATCAACGGATACGCCATTCTTCTTCAACTCTCTGGCAATTTCAATCCGCCCTTCCTGCAAACCCTCTTCTCTGCCTTCCTGTCGGCCTTGCTCCCTGCCCTCGTGCTTGGCCGTTTGGATGACACTGTAATTGTCCCAGTAGACTTTCTGGCTTTCGTCGTAGGTTCTCATCTCTTCGGGGTTTAGTTTGGCAATTTCGGCCTGGCTGAATAACTTCTCGAATATCCGCTCCCGTAACTTCTCGGGAATATCCTGCAACTTGTGCAGGTGCTTGAGTACGTAGAGCCACTTGTCGAAGTGGGTGACCAGTTCCGCTTCGCTTTTCCTAAAGCGGGGCATCTCCAGGTAGATAAACGTCAATTTGTCGAAAAACACTTCATACGTGTGCTTGTCGAGCAGTTGCACCTCCCGCAAGTAGCGGTCCTGTCCGCTGGGGTCGGCAAAAGCGAAGTTAAGGATGCACACCGTATAGACGGCCTTCAACTGGTAGTCCCACTGCCCTTTCTGGGCCTGCTCCTGCAAGGGAAACGTGGCATAGTAGATGCTGCGGTCCTTGAAGTACAGATGACTCGCATTCTGCACCTCGATGATGAACTTCTCGCCCTTTTCGTTCTCGCAGTACAAGTCATACACTGCTTTCCGATCCGTTTCGGTGCGGCCCTGCTGCTCAGTGTTTAAATAGGTCAAGTCCCTGATTTGCTCCCGGTCCCCGAGTACCTGGTTCAGGAAGTCAATGAGCAAGTCCTTGTTGAATTCGGTGCCGAAGAGCCGCTTGAATCCGAAATCAGTAAAGGGATTGATGTATCTGTCCTGGCGCATCTGTTTTGCTTGTATTTTTTTTCGCCCCGTTCCCGGTCTCAACTTGCCAATTTGCCAACCTTATCACTTGTCAACCCTTTAATTGTACGTCACTTTCAGCAACTCCATCCACTTGCCCGATTCGTCGAGGAAGCCGCTGCCGAAATCGTTGGTGAGGCTGCCGTCTTCGCGGATGCGGATGTCGCGGATCTTCTGGGACGCTTTCGGGCTGAGCCCGTCGATGTAGTAGATGTTTACGGCGTCGGCCGGCAGTACTTTTTTGAGGATCAGGTAACGGAGTTTGTGAATAAAGTATTCGCTGTGCGTTTCGATGGCGAACTGGAGGTTGTACCGGCTGCTGGCGGCGGCGAAAAAGTCGGCCAGGTCGGCTTGCAGCTTCGGGTGCAGGTGGCTCTCGGGCTCCTCGATGAGCAGCAGCGTAGGGTTGTAGATGATCTTTTCGTCCCACCGCTTGAGGGCTTCCACCTCGCTTTCCTCCTCCTCGTCCCACCGGATTTCGCTCAGCTCGTTCACCGCCGCGTGGATCACCAGGATCACCTTGAGGATGATCGGCAGCAGTTGCGCAAAGGCAAAGCCCAGGTCGGTCAGGTCGTAGAGTTCGCCTTCCCGCCGCACCTTTACGATGGTGCCGATGCCCGAGAGGCGCTGCACCAGCAGTTCCTCGCCGATGCCGAACCGGCTGATCCAGGTGTCGAGGAACGTCTTTTCGTTGGGCTTGAGCTTGTCGTACCGCTGGATGAAGTCAAACAGGATGGAGTCGAGGGAATTTTCGTCCACCAGCGAGAAGATGCGCTTGGAGTTGCCGCGGAACGCCCCCAGGTGCTGGATGTCGGCAATCTGGCTCACCACGTGGTACTCCAGCACCGGCTCGATCCACTCCTGCATTTTGTAGGTCAGCCCCGAAATGCCCAGCACCTCATCGAAGAGGTATTCGACGGCCTGGCGCCGGTAGCCCATTTCGTCTTCGTCGGGGTCGTCGAGGTTGTAGTCGTTGTATTCGAGCAGGAACAGGCGGCCTTCCTGCGACTGCCAGAAGGGATTCTCGCCGAGCAAATCCCACATGGCAAAGTCGCCCAGCGGGGTCGAGAGGAGCGAATCCACGTCCGAGTAGTCGCCGAGCTTGCCGCTGACGCCTTCGATGGCGTACTGGTAGACGCCCAGGTCGATGTGTTCGGCCAGGCCGGGCAAGTGTTCGTTGGCGGCGGCCAGCTTCTTTTGCAGCGCCTTCCGGTCGATGAGGTACGCGTATTCGGTGAACTTATGCGTGATGAAATGCCGCAGGTTCACGTTGATGTTGAACGATTCGATGGGAAACTGCTGGTCATCGACCACCCGTTCGATGCGGATGAGGTCAAAGGCCTCGTCGTTTTCGAGCCAGTCTACGCCCAGGTAGCGGATGAACGCTTTTTCGGGAAAGTTGGGGTAGGGCGAGTAGTGCAGTTCGAGGCGGATCGTGTCTTCGCCGCCGGCAATCATGTCGAGGGTAAACTTGATGGTATTGTTACCGGCGTTGATGCGGCTCTTGGTCGAGTTGAAGTCGCCCAGGTTGTGGTTGCCCACGGCAAAGTTGAGGTCGGAGAAGAGGCCGTTCCGCAGGTTCTCTTTCAGCAGGAGCAGCGCCTTGAACAGCGAACTTTTGCCCGAATTGTTGGCCCCCGTAAGCACCGTAAGCTGCGAGAAGTGGATGTGGGTGTCCGAATTAAAGATCCGGAAGTTGTCGAGGGCAATTTTTTTGAGGTAAAACATAATTGAAAAGTGGTTTGAAGGGCCTCACCCCCGGCCCCTCTCCTTGGGAGAGGGGCCGGGGGTGAGGAATGTTTACCGGGAGGTTTGTTTGGCCCGTAACAATCTCTCAGGTAGAAACAGTCGAAGATAACTGCTTTCTTGTTGGTCCGGACTTTATTCTTAAACGGCTGGTAACCATACAAAAATGCTCCGCAAATGCCTCCTCGCGACACCCCTCTCCCTCGGAGAGGGGCCGGGGGTGAGGTCCTAAAATCCGTACAGTTTCCCCAGCGCGTCGTACATGCGTTTGATGAGCTTTTCGCTCTTGTTGGCGAAGGGCGTGTCGGTGGTTTCGCGCACGAAAGCTTCCTTGAACTTGTCGAACGGGTTGGAGAACAGGCCCGAGTTGAAGTTGTGGCGGTTGTACTCGCTGTTTTTGGGGAACAGCTTGCCGTAGTCGTACTTGCGGAAGTCGCGGGCCGTGGTGAGGCCGAACAGTTCGGGACTGAACATGAGCCGGTCGCCGCCCCCGGTCGAGCGGTAGAGTTGCCGGAGCCACCCGTCGCGCACCTGGTCGTTGCTGATGCGGAAGTGGTAGAGCCCGAAGTACTTGTAGGCCGCGTCGAGTTCCACCTTGGTAATGTCTTCGTAGCCCGAGATGTTCTTGAGTTCACCCCGCTGGGCGCTGGCAAAGAAGTCGGTGGTGTCGAGGTTGACCAGGAACGACATGGCCGTGAGCAGCGTAAACCGCTTCATAAAGCCGCCCGCCGACTCGTGTTCGGGCAGGAAGTCCTTGAAATCCAGCTTGCCGCTTTCGTCCATCGTGCGGAAGAAGTACTGCACGCCGTTCTTGTCGGCCTTGATCTTCTGGAGGTCCGTATCGGCCGTCTTGAAGAAGTCGTAGGCGGCAAAGGCCGCGAAGAGTTCGATGTAGTGCGAGTCGTTGCGCTGCCGGGCGCCGCCGGTAATGGTGTCGGGTTCGGCCTGTTCGGTCTTGAAGTCGTTGGTGGGCGTGCCGAGCATGTAAAACTTCTGGTAGGCCCGCTTCACGCTCAGGTCGTCTTCGTAGAACATCATGGCCGCCTGCGAGTTCATCGAAAAGTTCTTGGAGTCGGCCACCACCCGCTGCATTTCCCGGCTCGACTGCGTGGGTGAAATGAACGAGAAGTAGCTCGTCAGCAGCGTGGCCCCGATGTAGAGCTTGTCGAGGGTTTTGCCCTGGTGGCGCTTGCGCACGGCCGTATCGAGCGCCGCGGGCATCACCGGGATGGAAGAGGCCCCCGTGCCGCCGAACACCGAGCCGAGGATGAACAGCTTCACGTTGCCGGCCGTGTTGGCGTTGTAGAGTTCGTCGATGAACGAGGAGACGTGGCCGCCCGGGTTGCGGTTCACCTCGTCGAGGATGGCGTGGTACATGAGCAGCGACCCCACGTGCGTCTGGGCCCGGTAGCCGTGCTTGAGGTCGAAGCTCTGCACGTTGTCGGTAAAGAGCAGGTTGGCCAGGTCGCGTTCGGTTTCGCCGGCGTAGCTCACCTTGGCAATGCGCTGGAAGGAACCCGTTTCGGTGCGCGAATAGTCGGGCGAAAAGCTGTAGAAGACGATTCTGGCGGAGAAAAACGTGTCGGCGTGGGCTTGCTGGGCCTTGTTTTCGCCCTTCAGCTTCACGTACGCGTCCGCGAGTTCCTGCAGGCGGGCGAAGTTGCCGTTTTCCAGGTCGGTGTCGAGGGCCAGCAGGTGAATTTCCGAGTTGTCGAACATGCCCATGGCGCACAGGTGCACGAAAGATTCCAGGCAGCGCATGCCCGTACCGCCAATGCCGATGATAAAGTATTTGTTCATTCGTGGTTTAATTTAAATGCGTTTAAATGAAATCGCGTTGCTCATCCAATTCACGCAATAACGAATCGTTCTCCTGATTATGACAGTTGCTCCCGCAAATCTTGCCAATTAGGATGGATTGCTGGTGGGTGAGCGGACACAAATTACTTCTTGCCGGGAAATATGGTGCCGTACTTGCTGTTTTTGAGGAGTTTGCTCAGGATGAACCCGACGATCAGGTACACCACGGCCATCAGCAGCGTACTCAGGTAGTTGACCATCGAGAAGCGGCTTTGCAGGTTGGGGGCCACCCGTTCGGCGGTCACGAACATGTTGTAGAGGAAAAAGCCCGCCACGCCGATGAACCACACGATGAAAAAGGCCGCCCGCCGTTTGCCGGCATCTTTGGGGTCACGGCCGCCTTCCCACTTGATGAGTTTGGCCACGATCCAGGAAATGCCCACAAAAATGATGGCCAGGATGACGGCAAACAGGTACGTTTCGTAGGCCTGTTGTTCGAGCTGCCGCGGGTTGCGGATGGTAATGACTTGCAGGAGAATGGTTTGTAAGTTCATGTTGAGGGTTTAATGTTCAATGGCTTGCTTAATGGGGTAAGGAACAGATCGTAACCGCTCCTTCTCGCTTCTGACTCCCCGCTTCTCGCTTCTCCCTAATACAACTCCACGTAATACGTATACACCACCCGGTCTTTGAGGTTGATGCGGGAGAGGGCTTCGGTGAGGCTGGCCGCCAGCGAAGGCACCTGGAAGCCCCGGGCGTCGGTCCACTGGAGGTCCTGCATGAGGGCCGGGTCAAACTGCGGCCGGGCCTCGTCAATCACCACGTCGGCCTTGTAGAGCGTCTGGCGGTCCACGCCGGTAAAGTTGGGGTGCAGCTGCACGCCGACCTCCTTCTTCTTGGGATCGTAGGCCAGTTCGAGCACGTCGCCGGCCACGGGGGGCTGGTGGTAGGCGTACTTCTTTTTGGCTTCGCCCTCCACCGGGTTGAGGAAGTTGTAGTACTCCGTGTACTCAGCCGTAATGTCGTAGGCGTTCACGCTCAGCTTCAGGCCGGGGTAGTTCACCGGGGCGTTTTCCAGGAAGAGGTTGCGCAGGAAGCGGGTGTCGTTGGGGCTGTACTCGGAAATCTTCATCAGGTCCTTCTGCCGGAACAGGTAGTAGTCGAACAGCGGAAACGCCACCTGCACCACCTCGGGCACGGCGTTGTCGGTAGCCCCGCCCACGTTGGCCTTGTCCTGGTAGGCAGCGCGCAGGGCCACGTCTTCGCCCGAAAAGCGGTAGTGCTTCAGGTCGCCCTTCTCGCCGTAGCCCCGTTCGAGCAGCCGGTTGATCAGGGCTTCGGGACGGTGGGTGAGGGCCTTGGGCGTGAAGATCAGCGTGTACACGTGCTGCGACTGCGACTGCGGCACCCAGGCGTTCTGCTTGGTGAACGGCTTGGCGAACACGTCGATGGCGTTGCCGGCCTTCAGCCAGTTCTGGAACTCGTTGACGGCCCACGACGAAATGTCGATGCTGGTCTTGAAGGTTTTGCCGTTCTGCACGATCTGCAACTCCTGGTTGCCCTTTACCAGCTCAAAGTCAGTGATGAACACCGACGTGCCGTCGCCCGCCGTGATTTGCCGGATGGGTGCGTCGAGCACCGAACGGGTGTCGGTGTAGTTGCTCAGGTTCCAGGGGATGTTGGCCGTGGCGTTGATGTCGATGCGGGGCGGCTGGTCGGCGGTGCCCACCCGGTAGTACACGGTTTTGGGCGTGTTGGCCATCGTGAACAGTTCGCGGATGAAATCGGCCGAGGCCATGATGCCCTCGTGCATGCCCTTCGAGTAGTCGATGTAGACGGCAATCGAGTCGGAGGCCGGCCGGGCCTCGGCCTGCGCCACGTACTGGCCGTGGAACTGCGAGAGGTCTTTGGGCTCAATGGCGTATTCGGTCTTGGGGGAACACGCGGCCAGCAGCCCGAAGGCCAGCGGGAAAAGCAGGGGACGTATTTTCATCAGGGGCGCGGGGTACGGGGTTAGGGCCTTCAACATAACGTTTTTTTGGGTGTTCTGCTACATTCCGGCGGGGCAGTATACGCAGCACCGGACCAGACCGTTCTGACTCCCAAGTTTACGAAAATCCCCTTGTTCACCTTTTGTTCACCTCCCTTTTCACGGCTGTTGACCTCTTGCTTACCCCCGTCATTAGGAATGCGGGCCGTGGGACCACTACTTTTGTTTCACCGACGGCGCAACACCCCGGCCGCCGCACCCACCAAAAAAACAGCGTCAACCCACCCCCAAACCCAACAACGTCATGGAAACGAAATTCACCGAAAACCGAATTACCGAAACCAAACCTTCCAATGCATTCATCGCCGCCTCCTGGGTGGCCCTGCTCGCCGGCATGATTACCTACAACGCCGGCCTGTGGAACGCGCAGATGCCCCTCTACCAGAAAGGGTATTACTTTACGCTCCTCATGTACGGCCTGTTCTCGGCCGTGTCGCTGCAAAAAAGCGTACGCGACCAGATTGAAGGCATTCCCGTAACGTCCCTGTACTACGGGCTGGCCTGGTTCTCCACGCTGCTCACCGTGCTGCTGCTGCTGATCGGCCTGTGGCACGCCCCGCTGACGCTGAGCGAAAAAGGCTTCTACGGCATGGCCTTCACCCTGAGCCTGTTTGCCGCCATTGCCGTGCAGAAAAACACCCGCGACAGCAAGCAGGTCAACGCGTAAGTGTACTGACAAATCAAATTATGGCTGAATGGCTGAATGGCTATATGGCTACATGGTTGTATGGTTGGGCTGGCGCACGACTACTTCCCGATCAACAACCATTCAGCCATTTAACCATCCAGCCATTCAACCCCAACCCTCCATCAAACCATGCGAAAGATATTTCTGGCGCTGGCCTGCACCGCGTGCGGCCTGTCGGCCCCCCTGTTTGCCCAAAAAACCACATCTACGCCTCCTAAAACCGTTTCAACTCCCGCCAAAATGACCCTTACGACGCAACTTACGAACCAGATGGTGGCCCTCGTGCACGAAACCTTCCCCGAATCCAAGTCGGAGCCGGCCGCCGAACGCTACCGGGGCATCCGGGGCGTGATGCAGAAAGCCGTGGCGTACGGCATTGACAACGAAACCGACCTGGCAACCTACGTGCTCACGTCCTACATTCTGGGCGGCGACTTCGACGAGGCGGTGGCCGAAGTGGGCGCCTTTTTGCGCAGCCCCCGTTACACGAGCCGCCAGAAGGCCGCCCAAATGGAAAGCTGGGCGCAGCAGGCCGTAGAAGCCCTGGAGAACGACGGAGAAGTGGCCGAGAAAGTAGGCGCCAAGCAGGCCGAAATGCGGCGGGCCCGGCAAGAATCCGCGGAAGCCTCGGCCACCGATTACCTGACCATGCAGGCGGAGGCCCAACCCTACGAAGCCCTGGCCGACTGGGCCGTGGAACGGCTCCGGGCGGGTGATGCCAAGGCGGTAATGGACCGGTTCAGCCCCAACTTTACCCAGCACCTGGGCCGGCCGGCCGTAGAACGCGCCTTCCGGGAGCAGATGCTGCCGTTCTTCAAAGGGACTGGCGGCACCGGCGACCCTGTCACCATTACCAAGACCCACGACGGGTTCGGCAGCCAGGGGTTCGCGTTCTATTTCGACCTCAACGGCGCCGAAACCAGCAAGCCCTTCGTACTGTACGTGGTCAACGAAAAGGGCAAACTGGTAATCGCCAACATCATCCTCAACAAGACCTACGCCGATATGCATTAGGAAAGAGCAGACCGAAGGGTTTTTTTTCTATTTTACCGCAATGGTGTCCTACTCCCATCCGCTCCCTGCCGTGCTGCTGCTCGGTGTGCTGCAAGGAGGCATCGTTGGCGCATTGTTGTACACGGCGCCGGGCCCGCTCCGACTAGCCAACCGGTTGCTGGCCGTGCTCCTGTTCCTGTTTGCGCTGGCCTGCCTCAGCATGTTCGGGTACGAATCGGGGTTGTACGGCACTTCGGCGCCCGTCACGTGGGCCATGGACCTGCTGCCCGGCGTGCTCATCATGCCGGTCGGGCCGTTGCTTTATTTCTACACCCGGGCGGTGGCCGAGCCGGATTTTGTGCTTACGCACCGGCATAAGCTGCATTTCCTGCCGACCATCCTGGATATAGTGCCCGACGTAGTCGTCTGGGTATTTTTCACCGGGCTGGTGACCGGCCTGCTGGTGTGGAAAGACCTAGCGGGCTGGGGCGACGTGATTGATACCTACCAGACGTACTGCGACCTGCCGCGCTGGTGCTCCGTAACGGCGTACGTGGTGCTGGCCCGGCGGTACCTGGGCCGTCACGGGGGAGCCGCCGGCGGCCGGGAGGAAGAACGGCAGCGCCGCAACCTGCCGTGGCTGGGGCAGTTCCTCCGCCTGTTCATCGTCTTCCAGGGGATCTGGCTCCTGTTCCTGGTGCCGTACCTTTCCCCATACCGCTTCGCCATGCTTACGGAGGTGAGCTATTACCCGGTGTATCTGCCGATGGTCGCGTTGATCTACGGGCTGGGGCTGAAGGGCTACCTGCATGCGCGCCTCCACGGCAAAGGGGAACCCGCTGCCGCCCGGGCCGGGAGTACGTTTTCGGTCGCACCGGCCGCCGTGGAAAGGACGGTTGCCGCCCTCCGCCGGGCCATGGAAGCCGACCAGCTGTACCTCGACCCGGAGTTGAACCTCGACAAAGTGGTGAAACATACCGGCATCGAGCAGAAAACGGTTTCGCACGTACTCAACCAGCACCTGGGCCAGAGTTTCAACGCTTTTGTCAATGCGTACCGGGTAGCGGAAGTCAAGCGCCGCCTGCGCGACCCGGCCGTTGCCCACCTGACCCTGACCGGCATTGCCTTTGCGTGCGGGTTTAATTCCCAGGCTACGTTTCAGCGCACCTTCAAACAGGTGACGCAGATGACGCCCAAAGCCTACCTCGCCACCCTCGAAACCGACCGGCAGGCGCCGAAAAACGGCGAAATGAACTGTCAAATCTAGATTTGAGTAGCAAGCCGGGCGGCGGATGCCTTGATTGGGACGGGTTTTATTTCCGCCCGTTACGCCATGAAACTGTTCCCGTTCCTGCTGCTCATCAGCCTGCCCGCGGTCCTGTCACCCGCCCGGTCAGACCAATACCCGGATGCCACGGCCCTTGCGCCGGTTCCACCCGTGCGTCCGCCCCTGACTGAACCCGTTGCCTGTCCGCCGGAGGACGGCGTGCAACAACGCATCGAACGGGTTGAAAAGGGACTGACCCGGGACGTCATTGCCTTCGGGGGCCGTACGTCTAAAAAGTGGAGCCTCGCCGACCGCATGAGGCACTACCGGGTCAACGGCCTCAGCGTGGCCGTGATCAATGGCGGCGCCGTGGAATGGGCCAAAGCGTACGGCGTAGCCGACGCCGACACCCGGGAGCCCGTTACGACCAACACCTTGTTTCAGACCGCTTCGGTCGGCAAGATGATTACGGCCCTGGCGGCCCTGCAACTGGTGAAAGCCGGCCGCATCGGGCTCGACGAAGACGTAAACCGGAAGCTGACCTCCTGGCAGGTGCCCGAAAACGAATTCACGGCCAAAGAAAAAGTAACGCTGCGCCGCCTGCTCAGCCATTCAGCCGGGTTTACCGACGACTACGGCTTTGCCGGCTACGCCCCGGGGGAGGCCCTGCCTACGCTCCGGCAGATGCTCGACGCCCGTCCGCCCGCCAACCACACCAAGCCACTGGTCGCCGGGGCCGTGCCGGGTACGGTGGTGCGCTACTCGGGCGGCGGCTACCTGGTGGTACAGCAACTGGTGGAAGACCTGACCGGCCGCTCCTTCGGGGCGTACGTGGAAGCAGAAATCTTCCGGAAGCTGGGCCTGGCGCACAGTACGTACCATTTTTATCCCGACCGGGAACTGGCCCGGCCGGTGGCCCGCGGTCATTACGGGGACGGAAAAACCGACAAAAACAAAAAATACCACGTCTACCCGGAGGCCGCCGCCGCGGGCTGCTGGTCCACGCCTGCCGAACTGGCCCGCCTGCTGATCCAGGTCGTACGGGAACGAAACGGCGGACCGGAACTACTCTTGAACCGGGCCCTGGCCGAGACCATGCTTACGCCGCAATTCGATTTCAACGACCGGGCCCTGGGCGTGGTGCTGCGGGGCGCCCGGCAGGTGGAGGGTTTCGGGCACGCCGGCAACAACGCGGGGTACAACAGCCTGCTGTTTGCCACGACGGCCACCGGCCAGGGCGCCGTGGTCATGGTAAACTCGGACGAGGGCATCGAACTGGCGCAGGAACTCATGCGCAGCATTGCCAACGCGTACGGGTGGCCCTTCGGGGCGACCCGCACCGCCCGGCGCCTGTCCCCCGAGAGCCAGGCGCCGTACCTGGGCACGTACCGGGCGGAAGGTTCGGGCCGGGCGGAAGAACGGCTGTGGGTGAAAATAGACCGGAGCCGCGAAGGGCTCACGGCCCGGTTCAGCAACCCGGCAGCGACCATCCGTTTGTATCCCACGGAAGAAAACGCTTTTACCATCAAAGAAGCGGCCGATGCGTTGCAATTCACCTTTTCGCCCGGCGGCACGGGCCGGATGGAGGCTTTAACCCTGCACAAATACGGCGGGGCCAGGATCGTTTTCCGCCGGGCGGAATAAGGAGAAACCGGGTCCCGGACGGTAACAAAAGGCGGAGCGGTACAAAAATCCTTTTGTACCGCTCCGTCTTTTACGAACAACCAACAACGAACAACCAACAACCAACAAGTATTACGCCTTTACTGCGTCAGGGTGAAGTCCTGCGTCGATACGCCCAGGATGCCGTTGGTCGTTACGGAAATCTTCATAGCGCCGGGATTGACGCCGGAAGGCACTATGGCCGTAATGCTGGTACCGGTGGCCTGGGTGACGCTGGTGGTTACCGTGCCGAACTGGACGGTGTTGCCGTAGGTGCTCGGGCTGAAGCCCGTGCCGGTGATGGTCACCAGGGTGCCGGGCACGCCCGACGTGGGCGAAAAGCTGGTAATGGCAGGCGGCACCACCGTAAAGTCATCGCCCGAGTTCACCGTCTGTCCGCCCGACGTAACCGTAATCTTCATTTTGCCCGCCGGAACCCCGCTGGGCACTTGCACCCGGATGCTCGACCCGGTAACGCCCAGCACGTAGGCCGGAATGGTGCCGAACTGGACGGTGTTGTCGTAGGTGCTCGGGCTGAACAAGCCGTTGATCGTTACTTCGGTACCGACCGTGCCCGACTGGGGTGCAAAGCCCGCAATGCTGGGCGAAAGCACGGTGAAATCCTGGGGCGAGGCCACGGTGTGGACCCCGGTGGACAAGGTAACCGGGTAGGTGCCAGGCGCCAGGCCGGCCGGCACCGTCAGGGTAAGGCTGCCGGACGTTACGTTGGTGATGGCGGCCTGCACGTTGCCGATCTTCACCACGTTGGGGTTGTAGTAATAATCGTTGCCCGCCTTGAAGTTACTGCCCGTCATGGTAAAGCTGGCGCCCGGCAGGGCCGCCGCCGGGGCGATGGAAGCAATGCTGGGGGGCGTGATGGTAAATTCACCGGGCAGTTCGGTGGTTTCGCCCAGGGCGCTGAAACTGATCTTGACCCGGTCCGACTGCACGTTGCCGGGCACCAGCACGGTAAGGCTCGACGGTGGGTTGAACTGGGTGATGGTGGCGCCCACGCCGCCGATGCTGACCGAAATGTTGTAATAATTAGACGACTGCGGCAGGTTGTCACCGGTGATGGTAATGGGGGTGCCGAAGGTGCCCGTGGCGGGGGCGAATTCCCGCACGGTCGGAATTACGTTGAAGACGGAATACGCGTTGATGACCTGTCCGCTGACCGTCACGGTGATCGGGATTTCCCGGTTGTAGTAGCTGTTGGTGCTGATGTTGGGGGGCACCGCTACCGCAATCGCCGTGGGCGTCACTTCCAGGATGGGCGCAATGGCGTTGGCAAACCGTACTTCCAGGTCACTCTTGGCGCCGAAGTGGGTGCCCCGGATGGTAACCCGGTCGCCGGCCCGCCCCGCGTTGGGCGTGATGCTGCCGATGGTGACCGTGGGCAGCGTCACCATGAGCACGCTCCCGTACACGGTGCCCTGCTGGTTGGTCAGGTAGGCCCGCACGTGTACCGTGCGGCCGGAATTGGACGGCCCGATGCCGGTCACTTCCTTCTCGAAAGTGGCGCCGGACACGTTGCGGCCAAACGATACTTTCACGCCCGACAGCGTGCTGGGGTTAAAGTCGGACGAATACACGAAGCCGTAGTCGACCACGGGACTGGTGCCCTGTTCCACCACGCTGCCCTTGAACACGAAACTCGTGGACGAGGTGGGCTGCGCCTCCAGGCTTTCTACTTTGGGAAACACCTCCTCGTCCTTTTTGCACGACCACAGGAGCATACAGCCCAACAGCAGGAATAAAGTATATTTTTTCATGTTTGAAGGAAAGGGATTAGAAAACGTACCCGATGCGGATGCCATTGAGCAGGGCCGGGCCGGCCGTGAAGCTCTTTTCGTCGGATTTCAAGGTGCTGCTGCCGCCCGGGTTGATGGGGGGTGGGTTGCTCGTGTACAGCGTGTTCACGTCAACGTCCTTGTACCGGGTGCTGGCCAGGCCGAAAGCAAACTCGTAGCCCAGGTAGAAGTGCCGGGCCATGTAGAAATCAAAGCCGCTGACCACGTTCAGGCCGTACCGGGTAAAGCCCCGCTCGACGTATTCAACCCCGGAGGTTCCCAGCCCGCTTTGCCAGGCGCCCTTGATTTTGGTCGTGGAAAAGTCGGTCTTGATTTCCTCGGAAGAAGATTTGCTGGTAAAAGTCACTTCCGCCCCCACGTAGGGCGACAGCCGCCGGGTGCCCCGGAAGTGCCGCTCCAGGCCCAGGTTCACGCCGGCGGTGGTCGTCCGGCGCGACTGGTCCTGGCGAATGGGGTTCTGCGAGTAGGGCACCGACCGGTTTACATCATTTTTCAGCGTAGAGGCCGTGAATGCCAGGCGCAGGGCGACGCCGTCGGAGACGAAATACCGGACTTTGATCTGGTTGACGGCATTGTTGAGGCTCAGCGATCCCTGGAAAGGATTCACGTTGAGTTCGGTAGCCAGCCGGCCGCCGCGGGCTTTGAAAGAATCGTCGTCAGGAGCCACTTGCAGGGAATCCTGGGCTTTGGCACCCAGCAGCGCGCACAGGCACAAGGGTACGAAAAGGGCAATCTTTTTCATGTAAAGGTACTTGTTAAAAAAAAAGGTTACTGGTAAAAAACGGAAGCTCAATGTTACCGGTACCCTCCCTGCTTTTTTGCGCAGATTCCGCTCCTTTCCGACAGGTGCATGCTGCCCGCCGATTCTTCAGCAGTGGCCGGGCGTACCGGGGGCTCCGGCCGCACGGCGGCGATGCGCCGCGGGACACTCAACGCGGAAGCTGCCGGTGCTGCGGGGCCGGGGATGCGGAAACAAAAAGGATTCGTTCAATAGCTGGCGGGGGCAAACCGGCGTCGGTACGGCCGGTTCGCGGCAACGGGAGGACAGGTTCAAATATAATCAGCTTACGGTACAAAAGGAATGGTCACAAATGAAATGATTACAGGATTCAGTGCTTTCGGGGCGGATTACCTTTTTCGATCCTTCCCCCATATACCTGTCTTATTCCAAAATGACTTTTGATCCTGCTTATAAAACCCACGCGTGATGCGGCGTAAAATGATCGGTTGTTTGCTTGGCTTATGGCTGGTAGGCTGGCTGCCCGGGTGCAACGGGCACGGCAACGGGGAGGAAACGTTGCCCGAGACCCCGCCGTCGTCCCGGCCGGCGCACTTTCCCGCCCCCGGCTACGCCTTCGGTGACCAAAACCCCCTCACCCGGGAAGGGTTCGCGTTGGGCAGAATGCTGTTCTACGACCCGCGGCTGTCGCGGGATGGTACCATTTCGTGCGGCTCCTGCCACCGGCCCGCCTTCGCGTTTGCCGACAGTGCCCGGGCCACCAGCCCCGGGATCGGCGGCCAGTCCGGCACCCGCAACACCCCGGGGCTCGCCAACCTGGCCTGGACGCCCGCCTTTTTCTGGGACGGCGGGGCCGGCCACCTCGAAATCACGCCCCTCAACGCCCTCACCAACCCCGTGGAAATGGGCGAAACCCTGCAACACACCCTCGAAAAGCTCAATGCGACGCCCCGGTACCGGGAAAAGTTCAAGGCCGCCTTCGGGGAAGACACCATTACGGCCCGGCTCCTGTTCCGGGCCATTGCCCAGTTTACCGGTTCTCTCGTGTCGGCCGGTGCGCGGTACGACCGGTACGTGCGGGGGGAACGCGGCGCGGCGCTGACGGCCGACGAACGGGAAGGCTTGCAACTGTTCAACCAGAAGTGCGCGGCCTGCCACGCCACCCACCTGTTCACCGACCATTCCTTCCGCAACAACGGCCTCGACGGGGAGGGAGCCCGGGACGCCGGCCGGCAGGTCGTAACGGGCAACGCCGCCGACCGGGGCCGGTTCAGGGTGCCTTCGCTGCGCAACGTGACGCTGACTCCGCCGTACATGCACGACGGCCGTTTTGCCACGCTGCCCGCCGTGCTCGACCACTACGCCGCCGGCGTGCAGGAGTCGCCCACCCTCGACCCGCTGCTCCGGCAGCCCGGCGCCCCGGGCATTCCCCTCACCGAAGCCGAAAAAGGGAAGCTCATCGCCTTCCTCCACACCCTCGCCGACCCGGCCTTCTGCGCCGACGAACGGTTCAAAGACCCCGGATCTTTGTAACTTTACCGGCCCCCGGCCCGCCCGGGGGCACTTGCACTTCGCACCGGCCCGTAAACCCCGCAACCCGAATGAACAACCGACTCGCCCTCTACGTGGACCAGGATTTTATGCTGGCGGGGGTCAAGCCTTTTGATACCTTCAAGGCCGTCACTGCCAAGGGGTATGCCCGCATTCCGCTCTACTTCTTCGTGGATACTTCGGCCAACCTGGTCTTCTACGGCGACAAGTACCGGGGCGACTACGAAGACAACCTGCCCCACACGTACGGCGACTTCACCGACACCCTCCTCGACGAAAAGGCCCACTACCAGGTGGCCCAGTACCCCGTGCCCGTGATCGAACTGCTGAAGGTAGTGATGGACGACGTGCGGCGCGAATACCTCACCATCCTGGGCGAACTCACCAGCGCCCTCGACCCGGCGGCCCGCATTCCCGTTTCCATCGCCTGGGCCGACGGGGTAGCGGAAGCCGCGCGGACGGCCGTGGCGACCTACCTGCGGCGCATCGGCTACGACGTGGACGAGACGGCCTATGTGCCCGTGGAAATGCTGATACTGAGCCTGTTTGCGGCCGGCACCCTCGTCCCGGCCCTCCACAAGCGGATCGTGGTGATGGAGGCGTTCGGCGAAGACCTCAACTATTCGCTGCTCCAGTGCTACAACGCCGCCTCGGTGGAGCGGACCGGACGGCACACTTACCCCATGCTGGGCGTGGACAGCCGCGTGAACGTGATTGCCCGCTACACGGTGGACTACGTCAACAACCGCCGCCGGCTGCTCAGCAAGGACGAACAGGAAAAGGAGTACCGCCGGCACTTCCGCCTGGCCCGCGAATGGACCCGCCTGCTCGACGCCGACTCCCGGCCCTTCGTGGAGGTAAAAACCGACTTTGCCGTGGAACGGGGCGTGGACAACAAGGTGGTGCTCAAGAAGGACGAAATCGAACAGCTCGTCACGTTCCAGGTGCGGCAGGTGTCGCAGAGCTTCGAACTGTTCCTGGGACGCGAAAACCAGCGGCCGGAAGACGTGGACAAGATCATTCTGCTCGGGGAAAGCCTGCGCAGCTCGGCCGAACTGCGCGGGGACATGGCGCGCTTCGGCGCCGACAAGCTCCTGGTGAGCGACGCCCGCACGGAGTACGCCCTGCTCGACGGCGTTTTCCTGCGCAAGCAGTACCAGGAGAAACCCGACACGGCCCCCCGGGCGCCCATTCCCACGGCCGCCGCTCCCGTGGGCCACACCACCGGGCCCACACCGGCCGCCACGCCCACGGGCTTCGAACCGGTGCTCATCGCGGCGCAACTGCCGGTGGGGGCGCAGCTTGAACTGGGCTGGAACGACCGGCTCATCCGGGCGGTGTTCATCGGCAACAACCGCTTCCTGGTGGTGCAGCACTACAAGTCGCAGCTCATCACCGGCGACCAGTTTACCATCGACACGTTCCTGCTCGGGCAGCGGCCCGTGTTCCGCAACATCACCCGCAACAACCAGCCCCTGGGCGACTACACGCCCAGCGGGGTGCTCAACGTGTTGAAAAAAGTGTAGACGTGAAACCATTCATCAGCAAATACGGCGGCATTTTGCTGGGGGCCGGCTACGGGTTAGCCATGCGGCTCCTGTTCAACAGTTCACTGCGTTCACGCTATGACTTTACCGACCTGTTTTCGGTGA
Organism: uncultured Sphingobacteriales bacterium; assembly: GCA_963844325.1. Lineage (GTDB taxonomy): Bacteria > Bacteroidota > Bacteroidia > Cytophagales > 172606-1 > CADCTQ01. Next base: position 6,684,077 of record CAWJNV010000002.1, on the reverse strand, counting down.
CGTTCCTCTGGATCGTACCGGTACTCATCGGCGTGGCACCCGTGCTGGCAGCGCCCCGGCAGCGGTTGGAATCGGTACGCTACTTGTTTACGGGGCCCATTTTCTCCGTCTTCCTCTTTTTCGTCGTTGCGTACATCACCCGCATCGAAGACATCATCTGCCTGGTGATCCTGGGGGTGCCCTTCATCATGGCGGCGGCTCCTGGCCGTCATCAAGAACCGGTGTAGTATCTAATCTTTGTTATCTTCGTTGCACTGGACAGCCAGGCGTTCAATTCAACCACTAAAACCACCCTTCAACCATGCCACAAACGACAATCAACGCAGCGGATGCCGGCAGCTTTGCCATTGGCGGCGACCTTACCGTGAACCGGATGGGCTTCGGCGCCATGCGCATCACCGGGGAAGGCATCTGGGGTCCGCCCAAGGACCGGGCCGAGGCCATCCGGGTGCTCAAGCGCTGCCCCGACCTGGGCATCAACTTCATCGACACGGCCGACTCGTACGGGCCGCACATTTCGGAAGAACTGATTGCCGAAGCCCTGCACCCGTACCCCAAGGGGCTGGTGATCGCCACCAAGGGCGGCCTTACGCGGACCGGCCCCAACCAGTGGCCCATCAACGGCCGTCCCGACCACCTCAAGCAGGCCCTCGAAGGCAGCCTCAAGCGGCTCAAGGTGGACCGCATTGACCTCTACCAACTGCACCGGTTCGACCCCAAAGTGCCCATCAACGAGACCATCGGCTTCCTCAAAGAGATGCAGGACAAAGGGTACTTCAAGCACTTCGGCGTGTCGGAGGTGAGCGTGGACGACCTGGAAAAAGCCAGCCCGCTGATCACCATCACTTCCGTGCAGAACCTCTACAACCTGGCCGAACGGCGCTGGGAAGACGTGCTCGACTGGTGCGAAGCCCACAACGTGGCGTTCATTCCGTGGTACCCGCTGTCGGCGGGCGGCATTGCCACGCAGCAGGCGCTCAAGCACGTGGCCGGGCGGCACGGAGCCTCCGAATACCAAGTAGCCATTGCCTGGCTGCTGGCCCGTTCCAAAGTGATGCTGCCCATCCCGGGTACCTCTTCGGTGAAACACCTCGAAGAAAACACTGCCGCGGCTTCGCTCAAACTGAGTGCGGAAGACGTGAAGGAACTGTCGGATTCAACCGCGAAGCGGGGGTAGGAGAGGGTAGCAGGAAGTCCGGGGGATAACGTGTAAATAGTGTAGGGGAAGATTGAGGCGGAACGGTTATCGCGTGCCCAAACGGTGGTGGGTTGGCGGAAACATATTCCATATCTTGAAGATATGGAATATGTTTCCGCCAAGCGACTTTCGGATGCGGCTGCGCTGCCTTTTAGACGCATAACACAGGGGCGGGATACATCCGGTGAAAACGGGGTGCTTCCCGCCTCTTTTTTTTGGGAAGCGCACGGTTGGCGGTCCCACATTCGCCCGATTACCAGTAAATTACGGTTCCGCACAACAACCCTTGCTGAACCGCACATGCATCATCAGCGTTTTGTCTCCTGTCTCATGTCTAACATCTCCTGTCTCCCTTCGTACCTGCCGCTGGTGTGCCTCCTGCTGTCGCTGGCCGCGGGGGCGCAACAAAATCCGCCAAAACCCGAAGAGAGCCGCTTTACCCGCCAGGTCCTCGACGACGACCTCAACGAACCGATGGAAGTGGCCGTGGCCGCCGACGGCATCGTGTACTACGTGGAACGCCCCGGCCTGGTGAACCGGCTCGACCCCAAAACGGGCACCAAAACCCGCCTCGCCAAACTGCCGGTCCGCTTCCTGGCCGAAGACGGCCTGATGGGCATTGCCCTCGATCCCGGTTTTGCGGACAACGGCTGGGTGTACCTGTACTTCGGCGACCTCGTGCCCGAGGGCGAACAATACTTCAACGTGCTGGCCCGGTTCCAGGTCGGCGGCGACAGCCTGCGGCAAGCGAGCCGCAAGGACCTGCTGCGCATCCCCGTCACCCATGAAGGCGTAAGCCACTCGGCCGGCTCGATTACCTTCGACCGGCAGGGAAATTTATACTTGTCTACCGGCGACAACACCAACCCCTTCGAGTCGGGCGGCTACTCGCCCTCCGACGACCAGCCCGGCCGGGCCCGCTTCGACGCCCTGCGTTCGGCGGGCAACACCAACGACCTGCGGGGCAAAATCCTGCGCATCCACCCCGAGCCCGACGGCACGTACACCATCCCGGCCGGCAACCTGTTTGCCCCCGGTACCGCCGGCGCGCGGCCCGAAATCTACGTGATGGGCTGCCGCAACCCCTACCGCATTCACGTGGACGGGCGGAGCAACGTGCTGTACTGGGGCGAAGTAGGGCCCGATGCCGGTACCGACAGCCTGGGGCGCGGCCCGCGGGGCCACGACGAATTCAACCGGGCCGACCGGGCGGGCAACTACGGCTGGCCGCTGGTCATCGGCAACGGCAAACCCTACCACTACTTCAACTTCGCCGCCGGGCAGTCGGGCGAGGCCGTTGACCCGCAACGCCCCCTTAACCGTTCGGCCAACAACACCGGCCTCCGGGAACTGCCGCCGGCCCGGCCCGCCACGATCTGGTACCCCTACGACAATTCGCCGGAATTTCCGCAACTGGGCAAGGGCGGCCGCAACGCCATCGGCGGGCCCGTTTACTACGCCGGCGACCACCAGAATACGGGTTACCGGTTCCCGCCGTACTACGACGGCAAGTGGTTCATTGCCGACTGGATGCGCAACTGGATCTTTACGGCCACCCTCGACGCGGACGGGAAAGTCGGGGAACTGGAGCCCTTCCTGCCCGCCCAGACCTTCAGCAAGCCCATCGACCTGGCTTTTGCCCCCGACGGCGCCCTGTACGTGCTCGAATACGGCACCTACTGGCGGGCCAGGAACACCGACGCCAAACTGGTTCGCATTGAGTATACGGAGGGCAACCGCGCCCCGGTGGCCCGCCTCACCGCCGACCGGACGCGGGGGGCGGCCCCGCTGAAAGTGCGTTTTTCGGCCAAAAGCTCCTTTGACCACGACCCCGGCGACTCGCTGCGCTACGAATGGCGGTTTACGGGCAACGCCGTGCAGGCCCGGGGCCCCGAACCCGCTTTTACCTTCCCCAAGGCCGGCGACTATGCCGCTTCGGTGACTGTGACTGACCGGCAGGGCAAGTCGGCGGTGGCCCGGCTCACGGTGCGGGTGGGCAACGAGCCGCCCAAGGTCGCCATCAAGGTGCAGGGCAACCGGTCCTTTTACTTCGACGACAAGCCCGTGCCCTACCAGGTGCGGGTGACCGACCGCGAAGACGGCGCCCTGGGCAAAACCATTCCGGCCGGGCAGGTGAACGTTTCGTTCCAGCACCTGCCCGCGGGCTACGACTTTGCCGGGCTGGAAGCTTCGCAGGAGGTGAAACCCCGCGGCCTGCTGCTGATGGAGTCGTCGGACTGCCTGGCCTGCCACGCGAAGGAAAAACAGTCGGTGGGGCCGAGCTTCGTGGCGGTGTCGCGGCGCTACGACACTACGGCCGTGCCGGCCCTGGCCGGCAAGATTATCAAGGGCGGCGGCGGCGTGTGGGGCACGGAACACGTCATGTCGGCGCACCCGCAACTGGGCACCGAAGAGGCGTCCGAGATGGTTCGCTACATATTATCCCTGCGGGAAGAGGCGCCGCGGATGAAGCCGCAGGGCACCGTCCGCGCCGACAAGCCGGAAGGCCTGTACCTGCTGTCGGCCCGCTACACCGACCGGGGCGGGCTGGGTGAATCGGCAACGCTGTACTTACGGCCGCCGCGCATCCGGGCGCAGCAGGCTTCGGCCATGCAGGGCGTGGCCCTGCGGAATATCAATGGCAAAGAAGCCATCATGGCTTACAACGAGTCCGGCGCGTGGCTGGCCTTCCGGGGGCTCGACCTGACGGGCATCAGGACCATTGCCGCGCAGGTGCATTCGCCCGGCCTGCTGGGCGTGATTGAGGTGCGGACGGGTTCGCCCGCGGGGCCGCTCATCGGCACATTGCCCGTGCGGGAAGGGCCGCCCCGCGAACAGGACGTATCCACGCCCATCGCGGCCACGGCCGGGGAGCACGACGTGTATTTCGTGTACAAGGAAACCAAGGGCGGCGTCAGCATCTGGAACCGCCTCGAAGTGCCCTGGTTCGAGTTCAGCCGGGAAACGACGAAAGCCCATTAGGGGGTTCGTTGATCGTTGTTGGTTGATCGTTATTCGTTGTTCAATACCCGACGCCCCAAACAACGGGCGACTGCCAGCGAACAACCAACAACGATCAACCAACAACGATCTTCAAGGCTGCCCACGGAGCAGGCGGTTGCGCAGCAGTTGGCGAATCTGGTCGTGGAAGTAGAACATGCGGACCTGGTCGTTGAAGTCCCAGGCGACGTTTTCGAGCACGACGATGCTGGTGCCGGAGGCCGGGTAATACAGGTTGGTGCCGATAAAGCCGGCCAGGGTGCCGCTGTGGCTGTATTCGACGATTCCGCCGCCGTGGTCTGCCTGGAGCCCGTAGCCGTAGCCTACCTCGCCCCACCGGGCGTGGGGCCGGACGGCGTACACGGTGGTCATCAGCTTGTAAGTACTTTCTGTAAGCAACTTGCCGCCGTGCAGGCATTCGTTCCACTGCGCCAGGTCCCTCACCGTTGAAATCACGCCGCCGGCCGGGGTAGGCGGCTCCAGGTCCTGCATTTGGTACGTTTGGGGCCGCAAGGTGCCGTCCGGCGCTTCGGTAAAGCTGCCCGCCAGGCGGCCTTTCCGGTAGCGGGCCGGAATGGTGGTGTTGCGCAGCTTACACCCGTTGAACAACGCGGCGGCCAGTTCCGGGTAGGGTTTGCCGCCGGCCTTTTCGGCAACCCGGGCCAGCAGTTGGTACCCCAGGATGCCCGAATACAGAAACTGCGTGCCGGGCCGGAAGGCCAGGGGTTTGTCTTCGCTCACCACGCCCGAAGTGTGGCTCAGCAGGTGGTGGACGGTTACCGAATCGGCCCAACTTGCTTTCAGGCCGGGGAGGTATTTGCGGATGGGATCTTGCAAAGACAGGTTGCCTTTCTCCAACTGCTGGAGTACCAGTACGGCGGTGGTCTGCTTGCTGATCGAGCCGAGGATGAACTGGTTGTCCACCCGCAGGGGCGTCGTCCGGGCCGAATCCGCAAACCCGTGGCTTTTCGCGTAGATCGTTTTCCCGTTGCGCACAATCATGACCACCCCGTTGAAAGGCCGGGGGGCCGTGCCGCGGAGCAGGGAATCAATCTGGGGGTTCAGCGACGGTTGGCCGAACAGCGGATGGGTGCAGCATACTGCCGCGAAAAGCAGGAAAAATACCGTTTTGTACACGAATCGGATGGGGAATGCCAAGGGATTGGGGATTACGGGGCGAAACTACGCAAAAGCAGGTAGCCCGGCATCCACACCGGTAGGGTAGGTGAATGATTACCGGGGTGATCTTTTACCGGACTTTCCTGGGATCAATCTTTTTCAAGTATCCTCGCCAAACGCCGGATTTGTCATGCTGACGTAAGGAAGCATCTGACACATGAGCCAAGCGAAGCATCCAGTACAAAAGCCATCTGGTCCGGAGCACCACACCCGTACACGCGTCATTCGCCGGAATCTTTTTATATCCCAGATGCTTCCTTACGTCAGCATGACAAAAACGGCGTTTGGCGGGGAAGTTTGAAAGCAGTCAGTACGTGGTCAATTAAGAAAGCCTTGTTTAATGCGCGTTCCGGGCGATCCGAAAGCCGAGGTCGTCTATTTTAAACGAGGTGGGATGACTGCGCCGGCGATTGGTGGCTAAACAGCCCCTTTCTTCGTCGGCCCAGCCGCCGCCCCGGAAGATGCGGTAGGAACCGTACACTTGCTCATCGTATACGTCCGTGCACCATTCCCACACGTTGCCCAGCATGTCGTACAAGCCCCAGGCATTGGGCGCTTTGAAGCCGACGGGCTGGGTTGTTCCCGCCGAATTGGCTTTGTACCAGGCAACTTGGTCTATTTCTCCGTACCGGGCCGCCGTAGTGCCGGCTTTGCAGGCATATTCCCATTCGGCTTCGGCGGGGAGCCGGTAGCCGCCCGATGCCGGGTCAAACGTGATGGCTGCGCCCGTACCGTCCAACGCGTAGCAGGGCGGTAAGCCGGCCTGGCGGGAAAGGGCATTGCAGAAAAGCACGGCGTCTTTCCACGACACGGTTTCTACCGGATTGTGGTCCCCTTTGAAAGTGCTGGGCGATTCGCCCGTGACGGCCCGATACAACGCCTGGGTTACGGGATACTTGGCCAGTACAAAAGGCGCTACCCGGACCGTCCATTGCTGCCTGATCCGGTCGTCGCGCAATTCGATCTCACCGCCCGGTATGCGGATCATCTGGTCGTTGAGGGTGGCAAGGGCCGATGCATTGAAAATAGGTTCCGCCATGATGCGTGACATGATGCGTGGTTTGGTGAATAACGCCCGGCAACGCCGCTAATGCGAAACCGCTTTTAGCCCGATGATGGAAGCAATCAGCGTGACCAGGAAGAAAAGCCGCCAGAAGTCGGCCGGCTCTTTGAACACCAGGATGCCCACCAGCACCGTCCCGGCGGCCCCGATGCCGGTCCACACGGCGTAGGCGGTTCCAATGGGCAATTCCCGGGTGGCTTTCAGCAGCAGGTACATGCTCATGACGAGGCACACGACAAACCCGGCGTACCAGTAGGTTGCCGCCCGGCCGGTCGTTTCCTGGGCCTTGCCGAGGCAGGAAGCAAATCCTACTTCGAACAGTCCCGCAATAATCAGTAGCATCCAGTTCATTCGCCGGGTGGTTGGTTTTGCTTTCAGGCACGTTGATCACCACATTGCCATTGCTGATTGTGGCCGGTATTTGCACCGGTTACTTTTCCGGCGTATTCTTGAATTCGTCGGTAAAGTGCTCTTTTCTTTTGGGTTGGGCAAACTTGCCGTCATTATACGCCTGTGAGTTCCCCCGCGGGATGGACAGGGATGACCACCGGTCATTGAGGGCCATTTTCCCGATGAAAACGATCTGCCCGACGTGGTAGGGATAGTGAGCCAACTGCCGGTTGACGGCTTCCATCACCGTATGCCCCTGGTTGCGGATGTAAATGATGGTGCCGAAATTTTCTTCGGTCAGCGCGTCCAGGGCCGCAAACAAACAGTTCCAGCCTTCCTGCCATTTAGCCACCAGTTCGGCCCGGTCCTTGATGCCGTGATCAAATTCGGCTTCCCGGTCCCGCCAGGACTTTTCGCCGTCACTGGTTAAAAAGTCAGTCCAGCGGGAAAGCATGTTGCCCCACAGGTGTTTGACAATGCCGGCAATGCTGTTGCTCTCGGCATTATACTGCCAGAAGAGCTGATCGTCGCTCAGTTGGGCAAAAGTCTTTTCGCCCAGCAGTTGGTAGTACGCAAACTGCTTTTTTACGCTGTCCAGATACTCCTGTGTCATCATAATCAGTGGTATTTGTTGATCAGATTCAATACGTATTTCATTTCTACATCTGTCCCTGCAATGACTTCTTGTACTGTGGGTACGACTGGATGATCCGGCATCGTGCCCCGGCCATAATTTACGCCGGGATCCACCGCAGTTGTATATTTCAGCAAAGGCACGGTGACTGTTAAGCCAGTAGGCAGTTCAACCTTCGGCATCAATCCGCTGGTGTTGCCTTGGTAACCTCCCCCGGTTTCCTGGCCAACAAAAATGGCTCTTTTGTTGTGGGAAAGGACCGCAGTCAGGTCACTGCAACTGGAAAGGCACAAGCCGTTGATCAGTACATATATTTTTCCTTTATAATCATACTTTGCCGGCCTTTGCGGCTCATAAAAATCAAACTCCCGCGTAAATCTTGACTTTTGCCACTGATAGAGCGAATCGGTAGGCGTAGGTTTCCCATAAATAACACGCGCTACTCCCTTTATACTCTCTGCAAAAGCCTTTGTTGCTTCGATTCGGTTCCAGTAGCGGTAAGGCGTGTTCATCAGGTAAGAACAAAGTAGCGCTGCGTAGGCATCGGTACCACCCGTATTGTAGCGCAAATCAAGAACCAGGGATGACACCTGCTGATCATTGAGTTTTTTGAATGCCTTTCTAAGAAAAGATTTGTAGTGTTGTCCGGCTGCTTTTATCTCGCTTTTGGCAAACGAACGGATGGTTAGTATAGCCAGGCTATCCTGTACTTGCAAACGCAGCCGCTCTCCTTGCAGCGAAGCATGTACAGGAAACACCGTACTGTTTACACCGTTCAGCATGTACTCCTTTTCTCCCTGTCCGGTGCTGATGGTAAGGTGGAAACGTTCGGTTACTTCGCAGACCGACCGGTACCAATCGGCAAACTTGTGCTGAAGCAGTAGTATTTTTTCGCTCTCATTGTAGCCATCCGACGGAATAGCAGCCAGCAGTTGCCGAATGATGGCGGCCATCGCCATGCCATTAACTTTCAATATTTCACTACCGATGGGCAGGGTAGCATCAGAAGCGTAATTGTGCGTGACGAATGCCCGCTGACCTTGTACATATACTTGTAATGGTAAGAGCGTATTGGTTGACCTGAGCCAGTTTTGGTATGCGGGGGAGGTAGCAATATCCGTATGCAGGCAGCCTATTCTGGCAAAAACAGGTTTGAGTTTTCTGTAAATCTGGACTTGGGTGAGCGAATCCCGCATGGTTTGCAGGGTAGAATCAACGAAAGCATCCATCACCGCTTTGGCGTGATAACGGTAAAAGCCGGGATGTTTTTTACTCAATTCCGTGAATAACTCTCTGGCGCCCTGCCGAACACTATCAGCCGGGTATGCAACCCACTCCAACTGCTGGGCCGGCAATTGTGCAACCAATAGCAACAATAAAACAGGAATGATGGTGTTGCGCATTTTATCATCTGTTTTCTTCAATGATCACTTCATTTTACGCCTTTAGACTCCTGCCACCAACCGTTTCTCTTCCGGGTGTAGACGATCTGCCCCGTATGATAGGCGTTATGAGAACACATATTGGCAATGGAAGCACTCCATTCATCGAGTTGCGCTTCGGTTGCCCCTTCTACCGACCGCTCCCAAAGGGTTTGAATGCTGTCTAACCGGTGTACGGTCTGTTGCCACTGATTTTTATCAAACCGGGTAAACGTCTCCTGGTTGTTCTCATTGTAGGCCGGCGGTTTGTGGCCTTGAAAAGCAATCAAAACCCGCTCATTCCAGAAAGCCAGGTGGGAGACGATTTGACCAATCGTTCGCATCTACAATGAAAGAAATTACCACGGAGCCGTCTATCGGCTCGTTTGACGGTAAGCTATCCTTAATGCTTTTGTTGAGGTATCTCATCAAAGCGGATAACCCACCCGGATACTCCGGCATCTAAAAGACAGCTCACTGCGATTATAAGATTGGTGAGAATACGTATGATTGGCAATCGAATGTCCGGCCTGACTCCATTGCCGGAGGATTTGTTTGCCTTTGGGGTTGTCAAGCGCCTGACCAGCAGCAAAAAAGATGGCTTGGGTATTACCGGCTTGCAGATGTTGTAGCAACAGCGCATTCCATTCCTGCCACCCATACCCGGGCATATCCTGGGGATTGCCATCGTCAAAGGTCAGGCAGACTTTAGGTTTCTCCTGCCTGGCGTGCTTCTAAAAAGAGTCCTTGACGGTTGATGCGTCACGCAAGGTAAGCAGTAAAAGTATTAGTAAAATCCTCACGTATTGTTTTAGTTATGGGTTGCACCTAACGAATCAAGGGCCTACGCACACTATCCCCGCTGGGGTTAAGCCATGCGGTGAGGAAGGGGTGGTTGGCGTTTAGGCCCCTGTCTTTTCATTTAATCAATTCAAATTTCACTGTTTCTCTTTTCGTAAACTTTCCTGTTACAGCCGAAGTTACTAAATCCTGTATTGTCACGTCCTGTAGCCTTTCTTCATCTGGCCAAATCTTCCTGAAGACATTACTCATGCCGTCACTCAGGCTGTAATGCTGTATCTTCTTGTTTAAGGTAGGGTCAAATGGATATATAGCTAAAGCAACTACCATTTTAATGATGAAGCCAATCAGTAGGATTGCAGCAAAAACTATTACAATTGGATTGCCTGAGAATCCTTCTGGGCTGAAGTGCTTACTGAAGTCAAATTCGCTTAGGTCCACCTTGTACGTTTGAGCAAACTTGTCCATTAGTTCTGCCGCATCAATCCCGGTGATACCTAAATCTTCTTCAATTTTGGTTCTTAGTGTATTCTCCTCATCCCAATATTCGGTTTTGACAAAACTCATTACCGATTCAGCCGTTTTTCTCAGGTCGGTATAACAAATTTCTATCTTTTCCATGTTTTTCTCTGATAGGGCCTAACGTACCGAGTACCCCCGCAGCCGTGTGCTCAAGCTGAGGTTTTGTGGTGTGGCGCACCGGTTGTCGGCGGGTATGGTGTTAGCCCCTGTACTCATATTTTTGTAATTATTGTCATCCCGGACGAGTAAACGCCCTTCGGCAAAGAGTTGTGAAAAGCAAGTATTTTAGCTCGCTTGTCAAGCAACTCCTCCGTGAAAGTAACAAACTCGTTTATCCTTTTGGCTTCTGGAGCCGTCTGGTGGCTTGGGCAGGAGAAAGTGGCAAGCTTTGGACTTTTATCCATCATCTGCTCAATAATTACTTCGTTGCAATCTACCCAGTTGAAGTTATACCCTTCTATAAAGCAATCAGAAGGGATTTGACTGATCTGCAACTCGGAGTATCGCTGTAAAATTGATTCTACTTGAATGCTAGTTAATGCTATTGCCTGGGTATGCACTTTTTTGACCTTTCCCAAATTTTCGCCTTTTATTTGATTAATGTACAGCGTTAAATAGCCTTCCTTAGTCAAGGGGGATAGTATCAGAAAGTATGGCTCATTCCATATCTTAATCGTCTCATTTGTTTTAAAACTCTTTGGTTGAACCCTTCTTTCTGTCCGATTCATCCACTTTATACTAACGGAATCTGAACAGACACGATTCTGTTGGGCTACAGCCAAGGGTGTAATGCCAAAAAGCAGCAGCAGATAAACTAACTTCATTTCTTTCTATTGGGGCTAACAATTGTATACTCCCAATCTACAAAAATCCCGCTGTATTGCATCCATTGGCCTTGTTGTTAGATACCGAGCAGATTCAGGAATATCCACAATAGTGTGTACGCTTTACACGAAGTGCGCGACGACACGTAAAGCTTGAACCGGATGAAACAACCAGTTTGGCCGCTGCCAACCGCCTCCACCAAACAAAGGCGGCTCGTCCGGTACGCGATGGAGCACTAATCACCAATTTAACCCAATGTACCGTTTCACGCATTCCCGATCAATCGAAAGGAGCCCGTAAACGATCTTTTAAGGCCCCCTTTACTGCGCAGGTGCCTGCTATCACCCTTACCGGGGTTCCTGCTGATTGACAGGTGTCCTTTTTCCGGCTTTTCATCATCCACATCAATTGACAGGGATGCGATTACCCGCCCAACTGCCTACAATTCCGTCACCAGTTGCCGCAGCTTGCGGGCGTCGTGCACGGCGTTGCCCGTAATGGTGTTGTTGAAAAATACCCACACCTCCTTGCCGTCGAGCAGCCAGTCTTTGACCATGAAAGCGTACCGTTCCAGCCGCTCGTCGGGGTAAGCCGAGGCGTACAACTTCTCGTCGCCGTGCAGCCGCAGGTATGCCGTGTCAGTGGTGGTCACTTCCAGTCCCGGGAACCGTTTGCCGGCGCTGGCAATCACGAAGGTAATGGCGTAGTCGCGCAGCAGGTCGAGGGCTTCCTTGCCGAACCACGATTTGTGGCGGGCCTCCAGGGCAAAAGGCTGGGTGGGGTACTTGTCGCGCAGCGTCCGGAAAAAATCTTCGGCCACGTACCGGTCGAAGTGAAAGCTGGCGGCAATCTGCACCAGCACCGGGCCCAGCCGGTTGCCCATCAGCAGGAAGCGGGACATGAACTTGTCCAGCGGTTCATCCGCGTCCTTGAACTTGCGGTTGTGGGTGATCTCCTGGTTCAGCTTCGGGGCGAATTTGAACGTTTCCGGCGTGATGCGCAGCCACTTCTCGATGGTTTTGGTCATCGTGAAGTGGTAGAAGCTGCTGTTGATCTCGGTGGCGTTGAACTGCGTGGCGTAGTAGGGGAGGTAGTCGGCCGACTTGACTTCGAGCGGGTAAAAAATGCCCTGCCACCGGTAGCTCCACCCCGACGTGCCAATGTACAGACGATCCAGCATAGGCTAAAAAAATGAAATTGAAAATGGGAAACGGAAAATGGGGTTGGCGTAAGTGACTTTGAACGGCGATCCGGGGGGTGAATGGAAATGAGACGCCGGCAGCAGAAAGCGTCGGCAATGCAAAGGCATGAAAAAAGGCAGCCGTATGGGGGCTGCCCTTTTTTTTGGTAAGAGACGTGCTGGTTTCCCGAAACGGGCTTATCCCAGAACGTACTGCTAATATTTAATTGTCAATCGTCAACTTAAAATTAAAAACATTAGTTGTCGGTGAGCTTCTTTTCGATGCGGTTGTAAGTGCTTTCCAGGTCGCTGAAGGCCGAAGAGACGCCGCTCTTGATTTCCTGCCAGGCGTTGCCGTCGTTGTCTTTGTCCTGCTTTTCGAGGCGACCCAGTTCGTCGTTCAGCTTACTCCGCTTCGTTTTCAGTTCGGCCAGGTCTTCTTTCATGTTCACCTTGGCCTTGTCGCCGGCCTGTTCGATCTTTTCGCTCAACTGGTTGATTTTCTGATCGAGCAGTTGGACCTTTTCCCGGGTTTCGGAAGAAAACGCCTTCCGTTCCTCGCTCATTTCATCACCGGCTTCATCGGCTGCGTTTTCGGCGGCATTGCCGGCCTTCTCGGCGGTATCTTCCACTTTGTCGGAGGCCTCATCGGCAGCGTCTTCCGCTTTGTCGCCGGCCTTATCGGCGGCTTTTTCCACGTCCTTGCCGGCTTCCTTGGCCTCGTCTTTCACGTCTTCGGCTTTTTCTTCCGCTTCGTCCTCAATCATTTCCACGTCGTTGCCGTTGGCATCGGTGGTCGTGTTGCGGGGGCCGCTGCAAGCACCCAGCCAAAGGGAAAACGCCGTACAGGCGATCACATACGTTATCTTTTTCATAGCTTTTTCTGCAAAAGTGATTGTTCAACAATTTGTTCCAGTTGCAGACTTATACGTATCCCCGGCAACTAGGTTGTGCAGTGGTCAGTAGTCAATGACCATTGACTATTGACCAATGACCATTGACTTTAGTCAAACAGCAGCCAGTTGGCGCCGAGGGCAAGCGTGCGGGGCTGGCCGGGGAAGTACGGGGAAATGAAGTAGCCGTTGCCGTACACGAGGCCCTGGTTGGCGTGGGCGAACTTGACAAACAGCCTTACCCGGTTGATGCGGGCATTGGCAAACACTTCGAACAGGGGATAGGCCTGGAGCGTAAATTCCTGCTGGAGGCGGAACTGCCCGATGACCGGCATGTAAGCATCGCCCTTGTAGCCGGACTTGTAGTGCATTTCCACGCCCAGTTGCATGTAGAGCGCCTTTTTAAACAGCGGCCCTTCGGCAAACAAGCGGGAGGTGACGAAAAACGCGGGGATGCGGATCAGGTCGGCATTGGCGCCGCTGCGCAGCGTGTAAATGGCTTCGTGCTGCGTGCGGAGCACCTTCCAGCGGTAATCGAGGCTGGCGCCGGCGTACACCAGCTGGATGGGCGTGGTCACCTGCTGCGGCGTGGATTGTTCGTCGAAGAAAATGTAGTTGTCGAGGTTGGTGATGGTGAGGGAGGGCATAAACGTGAGCGTGCCCGACTTCACGATGATGGTGCCGAACAACTGGTCGGCGCGGGTGTTGCGGAAGCCCCCGTTGTCGCGGTCAGAGTTGTCCCAGTTCGTGTGGTTGCCCAGGGCCCGCTGCTGGATGAGGGTGGGGGAATACACCACGCTGTTGTAGCCCCCCGTGAACCAGGGCGTTTCGATGGTGCCGTTGAGGCGGTAGTCGCGGAAGAGCATCAGTTCGCCTTCGGCCCGCAGGCGGAACTTGGGGCTAAACTGGTACTGCGTCCAGAGGCCCAGGAAGGTTTCACCGGCCCGGCGCCGGTCGCGGGCCGGCGGTTTGGGAATGGGGTCGTTCGGCCGGCTGCTGTCGGCCTGGAAAGTGGCTACCCAGTCGCGGCGGCGGGCGTACACGCGGTAGTTCCACCCCGACAGGGTGCCTTTGAGGCCCACTTTGTTTTCCAGCACTGCGAACCGGGTGCGTTCGTTGGTGATCGTGTCGTCGAGGTAATAGTTGGGGTAGAAAGGGCGGCCCAGGGCCCGCAGGGTTTCCGGGTTGCTGGGTTCGGAGTCGAGGTAGCGGTACTGCTGCACCTGCCGGTCGAACACGTGGTACACCTGGAAGCCTTCGGCAAACTTATACTGCTGGTAAAGGTGGTAATTGAGCCGCAGGTCGATGGAGCGGGCCGCGCGGGGGGTGAGTTGGGCGTCGGCGTCGGTCCGGTAGTCTTCCAGCAGGACGTCGTAATTCAACAAGCCGGCGGAGTCTACCGCCTCCTCCCTGGGGAGCAACCCGCCCAGGTCGTACGAGGTGTGGTTGAGGTGCGACAGGTGGGCCAGCACGTGGTAGGCGCTGTCGGGCGACTCGTAGCGGGTGAAGAATACGAACGAGTGGCCGTCGATGGCCCGGTCCTCCTCCCGGTTTCTGAAGGCAAACTGCATGGGCGAGGTGGGCCGCAGGTAGTTGAAGCCAGCGTTCCAGCGGGGCGTAATGTTGCGGCTGAAGTCTACCTTGAGCAACTGCTGGAGCAGCCCGCCCTGCACGTAGTACAGGCTGGAGTAGGGCGACTTGGTGTCGTAGTACCGGACGTCGTCGGGGTAGTAGAAGTACGGGTTGTAGGCGTTGAATCCCGAGTACACCCCGATCTCGGCGGGCGGTGCGTAGAACACCGGCCGCGTGGCCGTGCCCAGGTTGCCCAGGTCCACGTAGCGGTAGTTGTTGCGGCTCAGGAAGTCGTAGTTGTGGAAGCGGTCAATGGTCGTATCCACGAAGTGATACGCCTCGCGGTCCGACAGCAGGTCTTTTTCGTAGAGGAAACGGGTGGTGGTGGGGCCGTACACCTGCTTGGTCGAATCATCCAGGATCTGGGCCTGGCCCAGGAGTGACAACAGCAGCAGGAAACCGGTATATAGGATCTTCTGGAAATGCACGGCGCAAAGTTAGCAATAAAGTGTAACCTGACCCCGCTGCAAACATTCAGCCAAAGTCAGTAAACAGTGATCAGTGATCAGTGATCAGTGATCAGTACGCATAAGTCATCCACCGCGTACTGATTACTGTTTACTGAACGGCAACCAGGGTGTTTACCGGGGCGGGTTCTCTTTCTTTTCTACAGGCCCAGCCAAAGCCACGCATTGGGTTTCATCTTGGTTTTTCTTTTCAGGTGGATGGTTTGATTGCTCGTATTGCACTACACGTAAAACTGGTTCAAGAAATTGACGGCCGGCTACTCGGCGTCGGCGTCCGGGCGTTTTTTGGCGATCAGCACCGCGGGGGAAGTTTCTTTCCCGGGCATTTGGCTGCCCAGCAGGGTGTGGTTCACCACGCGGCGCAGCGTCTGGTTGAGCAGCCGCCGGGTTTGGCGCCGCGACACGTCGAGGTGCCGGCCTTCGAGGCGTTCTTCGTACACGAGTTGGTCGGAGAGGTCGTAGAACTGTACCACGGTGTGGTCGCGGGTGCGGTCGTTGGTTTCCACCACCCAGTACCCCGGGGGCGTGGTTTGGGCGGGGGCCGGCACGCAGGCGTAAGCGAAAGGCAGCGCGAAGAGGAGGGCTTTCCAGGGGAGCGTTTTCATGGCGGGTGGTGATTTGAATGTCCGGACAAAAGAGGGGTAAGTGGTTTGTTGGAATCAAAGGTATCTGTCGTCCCCATACGCCGCTTGGATAATCGCCCGGCGCCGGCCCGGCGCTGCCACACGACTGCCGGCTGCCCCCGGGATGCGTTCAGCGGCATTGCCGGTCGTTCGGGCCCGTTTTCCCGCCGTTTGTCGATGCGCGGGCGAAAAGATGGATTCCGGGAAAGTTCTTTCGTACCTTCGGATTGACAATCGTTCATGGCACGCGCATGTCCCTCATTGAGAATAAGTTCATTTTCGCCAATGATCCCAAGCACCGCCTGGGCCGGCACCTGGTCTTCTGGGTGGTCTGGTGGTTGTTTTTCGCCTTGATCTACGGCAGCCGGCCCATCGGCCACCAGAGTCCGTCCTGGATCAACTACCAGGTGGCGTACGGTTACGCGGCGTTGGAGGCTTTCCTGTTCCTGCCGGGACACATCATGTTCAGTTACCTGATCATCTACCTGCTTATTCCCTCCTTTTTGCTCAGGGAGAAATACGTTTGGTTCTTCGCCGGCTTGCTGGTCCTGATTCCGGTCAACGCCCTGTTCTCCCACCAGCTGACCACCTGGGTCGTCAATCCCATTCGCCGGTCTATGTCCATTCCCGTTCCCTACGATAACTTCTATTTCGGCCTGATGTCGGGCCTGCGGGGTGGTTTGCAAACGGGTGGTTTTGCGGCCATGATCACACTGGCTAAACACTTTTACCAGAAAAACCAGCTTTCCCAGCAACTGGAAAGGGAAAAACTGTCGGCCGAACTCCAACTGCTGAAGGCGCAGGTGCACCCGCATTTCCTGTTCAACACGCTCAACAACCTCTACTCGCTTACCCTGCTCAAGTCGGATCACGCCCCGGAAGTGGTGCTCAACCTGTCGGCCCTGCTGCGGTACATGCTCTACGAATGCAACGCCCCGCTGGTGCCCCTCCACCGCGAAATCCGGATGATGCAGGACTACGTGGAACTGGAAAAACTCCGCTACGGCGACCGGCTCGACCTGGCCGTGAACGTGCAGGGCGACCCGGGCGGCAAAGCCGTTGCCCCGCTGCTGCTGCTGCCCTTCCTGGAAAACGCCTTTAAGCACGGCGCCAGCGAACAACTCGACCAGGCCTGGATCGCCCTGGACCTGACCGTGAAGGGCAACCTGCTGAAAATGAAACTTATCAACGGCGTAAGCGAATCCGCTGAGCCCGCCGGCCCCGGCCCCGGGGCGCACGGCATCGGCCTGCAAAACGTGCGCAAACGGCTGGACTTGCTCTACCCGGGCCGCCACGAACTCAAAATCCTCCGCGAAGCCGAAACCTTCATGGTCACGCTCTCCCTCTCGCTCGAAACGGAAGAAAAGGAGACCGGAGACGGGAGGAAAGGAGACCGGAAGAGGGATCGGGAACGAACTTTGCCGACACTCCGGTAGAAGTAGGCGGGACGTGGAGATAAAGGGAAAAAGGAAAATTTGATTCCTTTGCGATCCTCACAGTCCTATCTTTTCTTTGCGGCCTTTGCGCTCCGCCTTTGCGTCTTTGCGTGAAACCAACGAACAACGAACATGAAAATCCGCTGCCTTCTCGTGGATGACGAGCCGCCGGCCCTGGCGGTACTGCGGTCGCACATTGCGGCCGTGCCCATGCTGGAAGTGGTGGCCCAGTGCCACAACGCCATTGCCGCCTTCGAAGCCCTGCAAAAGCACCCGGTGGACCTGATGTTCCTCGACGTGAAAATGCCCCAGCTGACCGGCACGGATTTTCTGCGTTCGCTGCGTAACCCGCCCAAGGTGATCCTCACCACGGCGCACCGCGAATACGCCCTCGACGGCTACGACCTCGACATTGTGGATTACCTGCTCAAACCCATCTCCCTGGACCGTTTCCTGCGGGCCATCCAGAAGGTGTACCGCCTCGAAAGCAACGGCCTGGTGACGATGCCCGCCCCGCGCGAAACGGCCCATCCCGAGACGGACCGCTTCCT
The DNA here is from genome assembly GCA_963844325.1 of uncultured Sphingobacteriales bacterium. Lineage (GTDB taxonomy): Bacteria > Bacteroidota > Bacteroidia > Cytophagales > 172606-1 > CADCTQ01. The sequence goes on along the minus strand of CAWJNV010000002.1, from coordinate 6,666,262 downwards.
CTACTTCCGCGCCGACCGCAAGATGGTGAAGGTGATGGTGGACGAAATTCTCTACGTGGAAAGCCTCAAGGATTACGTTCGCATCGTGACCGCCACCCGGCAGGTCGTAGCCAAGCAAACCATCACTTCCCTGGAGGAAATGCTGCCCGAAGACGCCTTCCTGCGCATCCACCGCTCCTTCATCGTGGCCCGCACCAAGATCGATTCCTTTTCGCCCAACCACGTGGAAGCGGGCGGCAAAGAACTCCCCATCGGCCGCCACTACAAGCACGACGTGGAACGACTCCTGAAATAAAAGGAGACAGGAGGATGGGATCGGGTTTAAACCCGATCTTTAAACCCCATCCCCCGATTCCCTTTCTCCCTTTCGGCCACATCCGTTCGCGCTGTAAAGTATTCTTCGCGTTACAGGGGTACGCCTCCTCCCGTCTCCCTTCCTCCCGCCTCCCGTCTCCGTTTTTTGGACATTTTTAATAAGCAACTAGCTTTCTTCGAATTAATTTTATATTCCTGGTTCAAATTTTATCTTTGCGGGGCTTTAAAAAAAACAACCCCTATTGTAACAACCTATTTTGTATGTCTAATATTCTCTACCTAGTGCCTCTATTTGGAGTAGTGGCGTTGATTTACACCTTTATCCGGTCGGCCTGGGTGACCAAACAACCCGCCGGCGACGCCAAGATGACCACCATCGCCGGGTACATTGCCGAGGGGGCTATGGCCTTTCTTAAAGCCGAATACAAGGTGCTGGCCTACTTTGTGGTCATTGCCGGTATTCTGCTGGGCATATTATCCATGACCAACGAACGGTCGTCGCCCATCATCGTGGCCGCCTTCGTGATCGGCGCCGTGTTTTCGGCCGTGGCCGGCTTCATCGGCATGCGCATTGCCACCAAGGCCAACGTCCGCACCGCCCAGGCGGCCCGTACCTCGCTGGCCAAGGCCCTCAACGTCTCTTTTTCGGGCGGCTCGGTCATGGGCATGGGCGTGGCCGGCCTCGCCGTGCTCGGCCTGGGTACGCTGTTCATCATTTTCAAATACTACTTTTTTGACCGGCTGGGCGCCACCGACCCCAACGGCCTCGAAATGGAACGGGCCCTGGAAGTGCTCACGGGCTTCTCGCTGGGCGCCGAAAGCATTGCCCTGTTTGCCCGGGTGGGCGGCGGCATCTACACCAAGGCGGCCGACGTGGGCGCCGACCTCGTGGGTAAGGTAGAAGCCGGCATTCCCGAAGACGACCCCCGCAACCCGGCCACCATTGCCGACAACGTGGGCGACAACGTAGGCGACGTGGCCGGCATGGGCGCCGACTTGTTCGGCTCGTACGTAGCCACGGTACTGGCGACGATGGTACTGGGCCGCGAAACGATTGCCCGCGACGAATTCGGCGGATTGTCGCCCATCCTGCTGCCGATGCTGATCGCCGGCCTGGGCATCATCTTCTCCATCATCGGCACCTTCTTCGTGCGCATTCCCGAAAACGCCGTCGCCGATACGGGCGTGGTGCAATCGGCCCTCAACCGGGGCAACTGGAGTTCCATCATCCTCACGGCCATTGCTTCCTACTTCCTGGTGATGTGGCTGATGCCCGAAACGCTGAGCCTGCGCAGCATCGAGTTTACCCGCATGGGCGTGTTCGGCGCCATTATCCTCGGCCTCGTGGTGGGTACCCTCATGAGCATTATCACCGAATACTACACGGCCATGGGCAAGCGGCCCGTACTTTCCATCATCGAACGTTCTTCCACCGGCCACGCCACCAACATCATCGGCGGCCTCGCCGTAGGCATGGAATCGACGGTGCTGCCCATCCTGGTGCTGGCGGCCGGCATTTACGGCTCTTACGAACTGGCCGGCCTTTACGGCGTGGCCATTGCCGCCGCGGGCATGATGGCTACCACCGCCATGCAGCTTGCCATCGACGCTTTCGGTCCCATTGCCGACAACGCCGGCGGGATTGCCGAAATGAGCGAACTGCCCAAGGACGTGCGCGTGAAGACCGACATCCTCGACGCCGTGGGCAACACCACCGCCGCCACGGGCAAAGGTTTTGCCATTGCTTCGGCGGCCCTCACCTCGCTGGCCCTGTTTGCCGCGTTCGTGGGCATTGCCGGCATTGAGCAGATCAACATCTACAAGGCCGACGTGCTGGCCGGCCTCTTCATCGGCGCCATGATCCCGTTCATCTTCTCGTCGCTGGCGATTGCCGCCGTGGGCCGCGCCGCCATGTCGATGGTGCAGGAAGTCCGCCGCCAGTTCCGCGAAATCCCGGGCATCATGGAAGGCACGGGCAAGCCCGAGTACGACAAGTGCGTGGCCATTTCCACCCAGGCTTCCATCCGCGAGATGATGCTGCCCGGCGCCATTGCCCTCATCGTGCCGATCATCATCGGCTTCCTGTTCGGTCCCGAGGTGCTGGGCGGCCTGCTGGCCGGCGTGACGGTGAGCGGCGTACTGATGGGCATGTTCCAGTCCAACGCCGGCGGCGCCTGGGACAACGCCAAGAAGTCGTTCGAAAAAGGCGTGGTGATCCAGGGCCAGACCTACTACAAAGGCTCCGAGCCGCACAAGGCATCCGTGACCGGCGACACCGTGGGCGACCCCTTCAAGGACACTTCGGGCCCGTCGATGAACATCCTCATTAAACTCATGTCCATCGTGTCGCTGGTAATCGCCCCCTACATCAGCGAAGGACCGGCCGAAGCCCCCGATACGGAAACCAACGTCAGGACGCAGCCGAAAACCGAAATCACGCTGAAAGCGGCCGAAACCAGGAAGTAAGCTCCGCACCGCGTTTCCGCAAAAAACCATTTCCCCCCCCGGAAGTGGTTTTTTGCGTTTAAAAACAGACCTTTTGGGTTTTAAAAACCCCAGAGGTCGCCGAAACCCGGAAGGTTTTTAAAACGTCATTCCTAAAAGTGACCATTTACCTTGTGAGTTGCCGGTAATCCCGCATTTTTACGCCTTAATCCGCCCGCAAACGATGATGCCTGCTTCCCCGATTGACGAAACCAAAGACCTCCTGCGGCAGTGGCTGCGCGGCCGGCTCCCGGCCCGGGGCAACGAGTGGCTCGACGGCAAACTGCGCCAACTGGCCGCCGACCCTTCCGACCGCAACCTTTTCCTGGCCTTCGGCGCCGTGCCCCGGTTCACGGGCAAAGAGCCCCTGCACCCCACCGGTGCCGAACGGGCGGCGGCCGGGCGGCTCCGGGAAGGCTGGAACCCCGCCGCTTGGACCGTAGACCAGGCCGCCCGGGTCTTGCTGCTGCTCTCCGTACCGGCCGACCACCCCGAGCGCTACCTGCGGACGCTGGACGGCCTTTTCGGGGCGGCCGAGGTGGGTGAGCTGACGGCCCTGTACCTGAGCCTGCCGCTTTTGCCCCACCCCGAGCTGCACCGGTCCCGGGCCGCCGAAGGCTTCCGCACCAACATGAACGTGGTGTTCAACGCGATTGCCCTCGACAACCCGTACCCGGCCGAATACCTGGACGAAGCCGCCTGGAACCAGATGGTGCTGAAGGCCATTTTCATCGGCAGCCCGCTGCACCGCATCCACGGCCTCGACAAACGCACCAACCTGTCCCTGGCCGGCACGCTGCTCGACTTCGCCCACGAACGGTGGGCCGCCAAACGCCCCGTACCCTTCGAACTGTGGCGGTGCGTGGGGCCGTTCATGGACCGCACCACCCTGCCCGACGTGGAACGGGTGTTCGGCGCGGGCACCGAAACCGAGCAGCAAGCCATGGCCCTGGCCTGCGCCAAAAGCCGCAACGAGGAAATATACGAACTGCTCAAGGCCAAACGCCCCGACCTCGCCGAACGGGTCACGAACGGCGAATTGACGTGGGACACCCTGGTTCAATTCTGAGTAACCCGTTGAACCTTCAACCATCCCACCCTTTAACAGCCAACATTTAAAATTCAACCCGCCCATGACCCCGCACAACCTCCTGTTCATAGACCCGCACGCCCACATGACCTCCCGCACCACCGACGACTACGAGGCCATGCGGAACGCCGGCGTGGTGGCCCTGATCGAACCCGCCTTCTGGCTGGGACAGCCCCGCACTGAACCGGGCACCTTCAAAGACTACTACAGCTCCCTGGTGGGCTGGGAACGCTTCCGGGCCGGGCAGTTCGGCATCCGGCACTACTGCACCATCGGCCTCAACTCCAAGGAATCCAACAACGAGCCGCTGGCCGAAAAGGTAATGGACCTGCTGCCGCTGTTTGCCGCCAAGGAAGGCGTGGTGGGCATCGGGGAGATCGGCTACGACGACCAGACGGCCGCCGAAGACAAGTACTTCCGCCTGCAGCTCGAACTGGCCAAGGACCTCGACCTGCCCGTGCAGATCCACACGCCGCACCGCGACAAGAAACGCGGCACCTCCCGCAGCATGGACGTGTGCGTGGAGCACGGCATCGACCCCGCCAAAGTGATCATTGACCACAACAACGAGGAGACCGTGAAGGAAGTACTCGACCGGGGCTTCTGGGCGGCGTTTTCCATCTATCCCAAAACCAAGATGGGCAACGAACGGATGGCCGAAATCGTGCGGCACTACGGTCCCGAACGCATCATGGTGAACAGCGCCTGCGACTGGGGCATCTCGCAACCCCTGGCCGTGCCCATGACCGCCGCCCTGATGCTCGAACGCGGCATTCCCGTGGCGCACATCCGCGCCGTAACCTACGACAACGCCCTGGCGGCCTTCGGGCAGAGCGGCCAGATGAAGGAAGAAGACTGGCTCAATGCGATGGACGTGGACCAGCGGGAGAAGTTCAACGGCAACACCATCCTGCGCGGCGGCCAGGACCCCCGGGTCGAAAAACGCAACGCCAACATCATCGAGTAAAATTTGCCGCAATGTGCCGGCGGCCGTGTTTACTTTCGGGAAGGGCGGCTATAAAGGACGTACCGGAATACGGGGACGGGTAAACAAGCGCCTCACCGTACGCCGTATTACCCCTTTACGAGTTCAACCTACCTGAAAAGTGAAACCAACGATGATCCACGCGTTGCTGCTGCTGGTCGGCCTGTTGCTGATGGGCATTGCCTGCTGGCAGTTCCGGCAAACCATGAACCTGCTCAAAAACGGGGAAAGAGCCAAAGCCCGGGTACTGGAACTGGTGCCCGTCCGGGACAGTGATGGCGGCACCAACTACCGGCCGTTGTTCGAGTTCGTCACGAAAGCCAGCGAAGTGAAGCGGTGGGAATACAACGTCAGTTCATCGCCCCCATCCTGGGAGGTTGGCGAAGAAGCCGACGTGGTCTACAACCCCGACAAGCCCGGACAGGCGAGACTGATCGGGTATTGGGGATTATTCATCGGAACCATCGTGCTGGCGGCCGTTGCCGCACCGTGCATCATAATCGGAGGCGGCTATTTCGTGTACCTTGCCGCGCTGAAGAACCTTCCCGTTGGGCTATGAAGAAAAGGGCGGGGATGAATCCCCGCCCGACGCCGACGACCCCCGGCCGCTGATCCTGGCCCCGTCGGAATACGCGGGCCGCGCCGAGGGGGTGGAAAAGTAGCGGGATTGGTTTAGCTTATGGGAAAGTGAACCCGGCGCTTCCGGCCGACCACAACCTCCTTTTCCCCCGAAGGTGTTTGGCCGGAACAAGAAAGCGGTGGAAGTGTACTTGAAGAACGGTCCGGCGCGTTTAGGCTGTACATTTCACCACTTAACCCGTACCCATGAAGCGCCCTAACTACCTGACCTCCTTTTTCGCTGTTTTCCTGCTGCTGGCGGCTACCGCTTCGTTCGCCCAGTCGCCCGTTGAACCCGTGCGGCGAAATACGTTTTTCCTCGAACTGGGCGGCAACACCTGGTTCTATTCCCTCAATTACGACCGCATCCTGCTGAACCGCGACAAGTGGAAGCTCAGCGGACGGGTGGGATCCATGTACATGCCGTCTTTTAAGGCAGAAAACCGGCACATGGTGGGGGTGCCGCTGGAAATTTCGTACCTGCGGGGCCGTGGCAAGCATTTCCTGGAAATCGGACTGGGGGTTACCACCACGTATGACACGTATCCGTTGTCGGAAACCCGGATCAGGGAACTGGCCGTGGTGGGTGTGCCCCGCATCGGGTACCGGTACCAGAAACCGGAGGGCGGCCTGTTCTTTAAAACGGGCTTTACGCCGATGGCAGGATTGCTGTACAATCTCCGGGACCGGCGTTGGGCAACGCAATCTGCATTTGTCTACCCGCTGGTCGGGCTGGCCATCGGACACACGTTAAAGTAAGGAACCATGCTGTACTACACCCAACTGATCTTTCTGCACGAAGGGCAGCAAGCCGCCTTCCACGATTTTGAGGACCACGTGCTGCCCCTGCTCAAACGCCACAACGGGCAACTGCTCTACCGGGTGCGGCCCGACCGGGGCAGCGTGATCGAGACGGCGGTGGAATACCCGTACGAAATCCACCTGGTCTCGTTCGGCGACCGCCGGGATTTTGAATCGTACCGCGACGACCCCGAAAGGACGCAGTACGTGCCCCTCAAAGACCAATCCGTCCGGAAAGTCATGCTGATCGAAGGAAAGCTGTTGTGAAAAGCAACGGGCCGCGCCGGCACTCTTTTACACCCTTTTTTGCCGGTGGGCTTTTTTAGTAAACGGCTCGTTAATAAATTGTTGGGTTTTTGCGCGTTTTTTTACAATAAAAAAACAGGTTAATGTATTGTCGTGCGATTTATTAATGCCTATTTTGGGTGCACAAAGCTTTGTTACATCCATAATGCACCATTAGATTTATTTTTTTAGCCTTTCTTGAAAATAAATTTTCCTTACCGGTAACGTACTCATTCCCTAAGCCCCGGTTCTCTTCCGTCTGCGCTTCCGCAGTAAACTGATTGGCTGCTCCCCAAGGGCGGCACGGGAACCCGCGTGCCTTGCCGGCACCGGGTACGCCCGTGCGAAAGGAGCGTTTTGTGTGGATTGTTTCACTTTCTCATCGACAACCTTTATGCGCATACTTTTAAAATACAAGCACCTGTTGTTCATTGGCCTCTTCTTCGCTGGCCTGCTGCCGCAAGTGACCGCCCAGCGGCTGGGCCTGCACGTAACCCAGCCGGAGTTGAACATCTGGAAAACCCGCGCCGCCAGCACCCTGACTTCCGGCACCACCAATTACCGCGCCGCGGGAGACGTTTCTGCCAACAGTCCCGGCGACTGGAACCGGATCAAAGCGAATGCCGACGCGTTCAAGGGCAACCCGGCGGCCGAAAGGTACCTGCCCTACCCGACTACCACCACCTGCCTGCCGCAGGCGGTTACCGGCGAACCGGAACACAAGGGCCAGAAACTGCGGGATGCGGCCTTCGCCTACCTGGTGACCGGAGACGTTACCTACCGCGACGCCGTCCGGACCGAACTGCTCGCCCAGGCGGCCGAGCCGGCTACTGATTTTTCCAACACCGCCCGCTGGTGCAGCAACGTGATCCGCGACGTGAACCCGGGGTTCATGATTGCGGCCTGGATGAGCCGGCTGCTGTTTGCCTACGACTACATCCGGCCGACCCTTTCGGCAACCGACAAAGGCAAACTCGACAAGTGGTTCTACCACGCCGCCCTCTACTACCAGGCCCGGAACGTGGACGTTGATTTACAGAAGATCTGGGTTGACCGGTACAACGGGCTGTACCAACCCATCACCAACAGCAACGGCACCACGGCCTACGACATTGACAAGGGCGCCCTGACCACCCACTACGGCGGGGCTACGTTTGCCAGCCTGTCCCTGTGGCACAACAACCGCCGGGGGGTCATGACGAGCTTCTTCACCTCGGTAGGGGTAATGCTGGGCGAGGAAAACAACGTCAGTCCTGCCGAAGTAGGGCTCTCCGCGGCTGACCTTGCCGCCCGGATCACCCTGTTCAAGGAACGCGGCAAGCTGTTCGTGAAAGAATGGCTTATGTTCAGCGTAAAGCCCGACGGCACCATTGCGGAAATGGAAAGGTGGGAATCCACGCAGCCCGAACAGGGCTGGCAGTACGCGTTGATTCTGCTGGACCACGTGCTGGTGATTGCCGACCACCTGGCCCGGGCCGGCGACCTGGAACTGTACAACTACTCGACCTCCGCGGGTAAATACGGCACGGAAGGCGGGCCCAAAACCCTCCAGTCCACGGCCACGCACATGCTCAAGTACGTGGACCGGACGCTGAACCGGTACGCCACCGACCAGGCGGCCCGGAGTACCGACAACAACTACCGGATCGATGCCATTTCGCCGCTGGAAGGCAAGCACTACGTGTTCGATACGTGGGTGGCGCAGTCGAACCTATACTGGAAAAACGCTTACCTGAAGAGCATTTATACGCGCCAGGCGGCGGGCACCTCGGCCTACCCGGCCACTCCTACGGGGTCGGGGCAGTACAACGCCTGGACGGGCGGCTTCGGGGTATTCCCCGGCAAGTTGTTCATGTTCGGCCAGTTGGAAAACGTAGTGGACCCGTATAACCTAGCACCAGTGACCAGCGGCACCTTCTACCGGGCCATCAACCTCAACGGGGCGGCCCTCACCATTGACGGCAATAACTGGGAGGCCAGCGGCAGTGCCAGCGGCTTCAGTTATACGGGAAGTACGTTTTCCAACCAGAACGTTACGCTGAACCCCGCCACGGATGCCAACCGTACGACGATGATCCGGTCGTCGATCTGGGGCCGCACGGACGGTGCTTCCCCTAACCCGGCCAGCCTCAGCCTGACCGTTCCGAACGGCACGTACGACGTGTACCTGTACGTATGGGAAGACATTACGCCGGCCACGTACAGCATATCCCTGGAAGGAGCGGTGGTGCAAGCCAATTACAACAGCGGGTCGGCCGGGACGTGGGCCCGCCTCGGACCCTGGCGAAAAACAATTACAGACGGGACCATCAACCTCAGTGCGAGCGGAGGCCCGTCGGACTTGTCGGGCCTTGAAATACACAAAGTAGAAACCACTGAATTTTACCGGGCCATCAACCTCAACGGGGCGGCGCTTGCCATCGACGGCCACAACTGGGAGACGAGCAGCACGGCGCCTGCCTTCTCGGCCACCGGGTTTACGTTCAGCAACCAAAGCATTGCCCTCAACCCGGCCACCGACGCCAACCGGGCGACCATGATCCGTTCGTCCATTTACGCCACGGCTTCCGCCCCGTCAACCCTTACGCTGAGCAGCGTGCCCAACGGAACGTACGACGTGTACCTGTACACCTGGGAGGACAACGGGTCGATTACCTTCGACATTACCCTGGAAGGCAACCTGGTAGCGGACAATTACGTGAGCGGCCCCGCCGGAACGTGGGCGAAACTGGGGCCCTGGCGGACGACCATCAGTGACGGCACCCTGGCGATTACGGCCAGCAACGGGGCCGGTAACCTGTCGGGGCTCGAAGTGCACAAGGTAACTGCGGGGGGCAGCCGCCTGGCTGCCGGCGCAACGGCGGAACCCGGAGCGGAATTGCCGGTCGTGCATCCCAATCCTTTCTCGGACCGGTTGCGCGTTGCCCTGGGCAAAGGCCGGGCCGGAAAGGTTTCGGTTGCGCTGGTAGACCTGCTGGGCCACGTGTACTACCGGCAGGAAAAGGCCGTTTCGGCGGAAGAAACCGCAATTACCCTGGAGTTGGCGGGCCATTCCCTCAAGCCCGGCGTGTACCTGCTGCAAGTGAAGGACGGGCAGTCGGGTACCCGCACCGTGAAGCTGGTTAAAAGGTAGACGGGTTTTTTGGTAGTGATCCGGTGAAAGCGACTATGGCTGCAAGGGCTGTAGTCGCTTTTCTTTTTTATTCGGGAAGTAATCAGTAACTGTACTGACAAAGAAGGTTATATGGTTGAATGGCTGAATGGTTGACTTGTTTTTATCTTAGAGGACCGGTTTCTATCCACTAAACCCGATAGCCATTCAGCCATACAACCATACAACCTTCCTTGTCGGTACAAGTAACTAACGGCTACTGACCAACGTACTCCTTACCCATGTCATTCGAGTTAAAAAGCGTAGTGCCCTGGGGCCGCAACCTGGCCGAATACCAGGGAATGTTCAACCTGACGGAGGCCGACCTGGGCCGCCGCATCATCAGCTTCGGCGACGGGCCGGCGGGCTTCAACGCCCAGATGCACGAACGGGGTCACCGGGTGATTTCCCTCGACCCCATCTACCGGTTTTCGCGGGAGGAACTGGCCGGGCGCATCCGCGAAACCCGCGATGAAGTGCTGGCGCAGGTGGAACGCAACCGCGCCAATTTCGTCTGGACGCACATCCGCAACGTGGCTGACCTGGAAAGCATCCGGATGGGCGCCATGAACCGCTTTCTGGCCGACTACGAGGCGGGCCGGCGCGAAGGCCGCTACGTACCCCACGCCCTGCCCGACCGTACTCCCTACGCCGACGACGCCTTCGACCTGGGCCTGAGTTCGCACTTCCTGGTGCTGTACGCCAACCTGGGCCTCGACTTCCACGTGCAGGCCCTGCGCGAAATGCTCCGGATCTGCCGCGAAGTCCGCATCTTTCCCCTGCTCGACCTCAACGCCGGCGAATCGGCCGTGCTGCCGGGCATCACGGAACACTTCGGCAAGGACCACGCCCTGTCGGTGGAGCCGGTGGCGTACGAGTTTCAGCGGAACGGCAACCGGATGCTGCGGATCGTGAAGGGCAACAACGGGCCGGCTTGACGGGCTTTCATCATGGGCACCCACAGAATCTGCGGACACGTGCCGGGCTACCGGGAGGGCTACGAATTCAGTTCGCGGCTGGACCTTTCGGCCAGCGGGGGGCACGCCCCGCGGCAGGCCGGCATCAGCGGCAGCCAGCAGGAAGGCGCCGACTCTATCGTGCTTTCGGGCAAATACGAGGACGACGAGGACCACGGCAACCTGCTCATTTACACCGGCCACGGGGGCGGGACCCCGAGTCGGGCAAGCAGGTGACCGACCAGGAACTGGTGCGCAACAACCTGGCCCTGGCCCTGAGTTGCCAGAAGGGCCTGCCTGTACGCTTGATCCGCGGGAGTGACCCCGGGAACCCGTTTGCCCCGCCGGAAGGCTACCGGTACGACGGGCTGTTCCGGGTGGAGGATTACTGGCGCGAAACGGGCAGAAGCGGGTTTAGGGTGTGGCGGTTCCGGCTGCGGAAAATTGATCAGGAGTAAGGGGATGAAAGGATTTACAGGATTGGGGTATTATGGGATTGAGTATCAGAGATTAAGAAAGGACCACCCCCGGCCCCTCCTCCAAAAAAGGAGGGGAGCCGTACCCATCGGCCCTGCTGACCGGGAAAGCGCCGGTAGCAGTATGAGTTCCAACCGCTCCAATATCAACCAATATCAATAGGATAGGCGGGTTTTAACCCTATCCCCTGTAAGCCCATCCCACGTAAACCTATCTTTCTATCCGTGCAGCAGTGTCCTTTGAGTTCCCCTCCTTTTTTGGAGGCTACGATGCGGACACAAACAAAATGGGCACCCATTGACGTATCGGGTGGTGGGGTCATCAAAGTGGACCGGTACCCGTATCCCCACGGGGATACGTCTACTACACGGGAATACGCCGACCCCACGGGGATACGGGTACCGGTCCACTTTGATGACCCCACCACAACGATACGCCTACTCCAAGGAATACGCCGCTTGATGCTACGTTTGCCAACCGTTTCACAAGCCGTCAGGGTCAGGTCCGGGCCGCGGTCAGTGTCCCGCTGACCGCTTCTCAAATCATTCCAAAACGTGTCCTGATCGTAGCCTCCATCAAGGAGGGGACAGGGGTGGTTTTTCTCATCCATAGCCGGCGTCAACAAATTTGCGCACGGCCCATGAAAAGTGGAAAAGAAGGTTAATTTTAGGCTTCTTTTCGCGTCAAACCCTTTCCCTTTTTTCGCCATGAACCAAACCTCCGCAAGCCGCCGCAACGCCCTGAAAGTGCTGGGAACCACCGCCGGCGCCTCCCTGCTGCCGGGCACCACCGGCGCGGCGCCTACCCCCACGCCGGCCCCCAAACCTGCCTTTCTCTACAGCCTCAACATGAGTACGATCCGGGGGCACAAGCTGGGCTACGTCAAAGAACTGGAAGTAGCATCGAAGGCCGGCTTTCGCCACGTGGAAATCTGGATGGACTCCCTGCAAACCTACCTCGACGGCGGCGGCAAACTCGCCGAAGCCCGGCGGCGGGCCGACGACCTGGGAATTAAAATTGAAAACTGCATTGGCTTTGCCCAGTGGATCGTGGACGACGAGGCCACCCGCACGCAGGGCCTCGAACAACTCAAACGCGAGATGAACATGCTGGCGCAACTGGGTTGCCGCCGCACGGCCGCCCCGCCGATGGGCGCTACCAAAACGCCCGGCCTCGACCTCAAACGGGCCGCCGAACGGTACCGGGCCATCGTCGAACTCGGGACGCAGACCGGCGTGGCGCCGCAACTGGAACTGTGGGGCTTTTCCCAGAACCTGAGCCGCCTGAGCGAAGTGCTGTACGTGGCCTCCGAAAGCGGGCACCCCGCGGCCCGGCTGCTGCTCGACGTGTACCACATTTACAAGGGCGGCTCCAGCGTGGACAGCCTGCCGCTGGTGGGCAAGGCCGGCGTGGAGGTTTTCCACGTGAACGACTACCCGGCCAACAAACCCCCCGCCGAAATCACCGACGCCGACCGGATCTTTACCGGGGATGGCGTGGCCCCGCTGGGCCGCATTCTGCAAGCCATCCGCAACCCCAACCGGCCGGTGGTCATCTCATTCGAAGTATTCAACAACGACTACTACGCCCAGGACCCGCTCAAAGTAGCCCAAACGGCCCTGGCTAAAATGAAGTCGGCTACGGCAAATCTATAAAAGGAGACGGCAGACCGGAGGAAGGGAGACGGGAGGAGGATCGGGAAGGGACTTTGGGCGGGAATGCGGGGTGGGGATAGGGTTTAAACCCTACCCTACGGATAAGCTGCGCTGATCTGGTTGGAGCCAGGTTTGCCTACGCGTGCTCAGCTCAACAGCATGCGCGTGCACAATATCTATAGGATAGGGTTTAAACCCTATCCCCACGAAATAAGGGCAGGGGGAAATCATCCCCCTGCCCTTTGGGCATTTGTCCTAACAGGCGCAAGGATTAGTAGCGCATGGTGATGCTGAGCAGGCCGGGATAGCCAATCCATAACCAGACGCCCCGGTTGCCGAACAGCAGGCGGGTATGACTGGTGGCAAAGCGGCGCGCAATCCGGTTGTTGAAGCTGTCGCACAACTGGCCGGTAAACCAGTCTTTGGGATCAAAATAAACAAAGTAGCCCGGGAAGGCATATTCATAGTCGCAATCGGTGGTGCCCGGCGTCCGCCGTGACGTCCAACTGGCGTAACCGGTACGGCCGTCGCTTACCCTGGTGGAGATCAGTAAGAAGGAAGCTTCGCTGCAAGCATTGGTTTGGTCAATCCGGGCGGAAGCATCCGGACGCTCGAAGGAGAAAGAATAGTGTTCTTCGGTCGAGACCTGGTTCATCAACTGATCAACCAGGCCCGCTTCGAGTTGGTTGTAGGGCTTGCCGTACAATTGTACGGCCCGTTTATTAAGCGCGGTCCGGAAATTACCCACCCGTTGCAACTCTTTACCCACCTGGGCCAGGTGCGCCTGGTCCACGCGTCCGCCGGCATTGGTGGCGTTTTCCTTGATCAGGGCCAGGTCCCGCTCGGATTTGAGCTGGTTGAACAACTCCAACTCTTCGAAGGAGAGGCGCTTGTAGGCCTCGGTGATGGCGGCGTATTGCTCGGGAGTGCCGCGTTGGTAAGCCCGCGATAATAAGTCGGCTACCTGTTGCGTCGGGACGGCCGGCGCGAGTTGCGGCTCAGCATCCCGCTGGCAGCTGACGCCGGTGAGCAACAGTACGATCCAGACAAAGGGATTGCAGGCATTGCGTTGTAAAAGGTTGGTTTTCATGGATAAATGGGGGAAGGTTAAAGGGAAAAACATTAAAAGTTATGGATGCGGCAAAAAAATTCGTAATAAAAATTTAACAATCCGCGAAAGCGGTTTGAAGGCAGAAGGAACCCTGTTTCGCCATTAAATGTGGCTAAAGCTAATCTTTTACAATTAGAATTCTGTTACGTAAGTGTTAATTAAAATAATATATTTTCTTGGGTTCATAAAGAACGCATTGTAAAAGTTTAATGTATAAAGATTGCTGCAACCCGGTAGGGGGAAGTTTCGGGCACGCAGTCAGAGGGTTGCCCGTAAAAGGGGGAGAGTCCCTGACCGCGTACCCACCGGCTCGGGAATAATCCAATAACGTTTACCGCTAGGACTGTCGCCAGCCGATGCTGGCGACAGTCCTAGCGGTACTTGCCCGTAAGTTGGAAAGTAATCCAACCATACCGTTCCTGCGCCCACGGGGGAGCCCTATTACGTAAGTCCTTAACGAGTAAAGATGGGCGTAACCAGGTAGCCAAAAGTTTCCGGCGCGGCCGGGTTCTCCCCCGTAAGGTCGGGGAATACCCGGCGGTGTACCCATCGGTTCCGGGGCAAGGTGAATGTCCGGGTGCGGGGCGGGCAAGGTTACCGGATTGTTAATAAAGCTTTAAAAATTCCCGGGGCCGGTGCAGCCAACGGCATTATTGCCTACTTTCGGCCACGCAACCACTCCCTTTCCCGCGCCCATGAGGACAACCTTCGTACTCCTTTCCGCATTGATGCTTTCGCTGGCCGCCTGCACCAAGCGCACCGCCGACCAGTCGGCCAACCCGGTGCTGGCCGAACTGACCGCCCGGCGCGTAACCCTGCCCAACGGCTGGAGCCTTTCGCCGGCCGGCCGTTCGGTGCCCCTGGGCGACTTTCCCATGAACCTCGCCGTGTCGGCCTCGGGCAAGTACCTGGCCGTGACCCACAACGGGCAGAGCCGCCAGAGCATCGTGCTGATCGACGCGGCCGGCGAAAAGGTGCTTTCGGAACGCGAAATTCCCAAGGCCTGGCTGGGCATCCGGTTCAGCCCCGACGAACGGTACCTCTACGCCTCGGGCGGCAACGACAACCGCGTAGCCGTGTACCGCATTGACGGCGGACAGTTGCAGGAGGACGGCGAAATCCGGCTGGGCGACCCCTGGCCCAAAAACAAGATTTCCGTGGCCGGCATTGAGGTGGACCCCAAACGGAACGTGCTGTACGCCGTCACCAAGGAAGACAGCGCCCTCTACACCCTCGACTTAACCAGCCGCAAGATCACGCGCCGCGTCAAACTGCCCACCGAACCCTACACCTGCCTGCTGTCGCCGGTGCGCGACGAACTGTACGTTTCGCTGTGGGGCGGCGCCAGGGTGCTGGTCTACAACACGGCCGACGGCACCACGGCCGGCGAAATTCCGGCCGAAAGCCACCCCAACGACCTGGTGACCACCCGCGACGGCAAGTACCTGTTCGTAGCCAACGCCAACGCCAACTCCGTATCGGTGATCGACGTGGCCGGCCGCAAGGTGCTCGAAACCATTTCCACGGCCCTTTTCCCCGAAGCCCCGGCGGGCAGTACGCCCAACGCGGTGGCCCTCTCTCCCGACGAAAAGACGCTCTACATTGCCAACGCCGACAACAACTGCCTGGCCGTGTTCGACGTGGCGCAGCCCGGCAAGAGCCACCCGGAAGGGTTCATTCCCACGGGCTGGTACCCCACCGCCGTGCGGACCGTGGGCAACAAGATCGTGGTGACCAACGGCAAGGGGTTTACTTCCAGAGCCAACCCGAAGGGGCCCGTGCCCGGCAAGGGCCGCGACGACAACACCGAGTACATCGGCGCCCTGTTCAAGGGTACGCTGTCGTTCATTGACCCGCCCGACGAAAAGACCCGGGCGGCCTACGCGGAGGTGGTGTACAAAAACACGCCTTACAACAAGAACCGCGAAAAAGAGGCCGAAGGCGCCGCCGGCAACCCCATTCCCCGCCGCGTGGGCGACCCTTCGCCGATCAAGTACGTGTTTTACATCGTGAAGGAAAACCGCACCTACGACCAGGTGTTCGGCGACATGCCCGAGGGCAACGGCGACACCTTGCTGTGCCTGTTCCCGGAACGCATCACGCCCAACCACCACGCCCTGGCCCGCGAATTCGTGCTGCTCGACAACTTTTACGTGGACGCCGAGGTCAGCGCCGACGGCCACAACTGGTCGATGGCCGCCTACGCCACCGACTACGTGGAAAAAACCTGGCCCACCAGCTACGGCGCCCGGGGCGGCACCTACGACTACGAGGGCAGCCGGGAGGTGGCGTTTCCGAAGGACGGCTTTATCTGGGACTACTGTCGGCGGGCCGGCATTCCGTACCGGAGCTACGGGGAGTTTGAAGCCTACGCCAAGCGGGGCGGCACGGCCCTCACCGGCCACATGTGCCCCGGCTACCCCGACTACGACCTGAGCATCAAGGACGTTACCCGCGAGGAAATCTGGGAACGCGACATTGACTCCCTCATTGCGGCCGGCGCCGTGCCCCGCTTCAGCACCGTACGCATGGGCAACGACCACACCAGCGGCGGCCGGGTCGGGGCACCCACGCCGTTTGCCCACGTGGCCGACAACGACCTGGCCCTCGGCCGGTTCGTCGAACACCTTTCCAACACGAAGATCTGGGGCGAGTCGGCGGTGTTCGTGGTGGAAGACGACGCGCAGAACGGCCCTGACCACGTGGACGCCCACCGTTCGCCGGCCCTGGTGATCAGCCCGTGGGTGCGCCGCCGCCAGGTGGACCACACCATGTACTCCACGGCGGGCATCCTGCGCACGATGGAACTGATCCTGGGCCTGCCGCCCATGAGCCAGTACGATGCGGCAGCCACGCCCCTGTGGCGCCCTTTCACCAACAAGCCCGACTTGGCCGCCTACACCGCCCGGCCCAGCAACGTAGACCTGAACCAGAAGAACACGGCCTACAACGACAATGCCCGCAAGTCGGAAGGGTTCAACTTCGCCCAGGCCGATGCCATCCCCGACGACGCCTTCAGCGAAGTGATCTGGAAAACCGTGAAGGGCGAACGCAGCGTGATGCCCGCCCCCCGCCGCAGTGCGTTCATCCGGCCCGTAGGCGGCGAGGAGGAAGAGGAGGATTAGTCATTGGTCATTGGTCAGTAGTCATTGGGGTGGTGGCTTGTAAACCCGAAAGGTTTTCGAAACCTTTCGGGTTTTTTGTTGCCAAACCCCTGTATATTTCCGAACATGACTCCCAATACTTAGTACCCAATACCCAATACTCAATACCCCTTGGCTAAAATCATTTCGTTCCGGACGGGTTTGCTCAGTGCATTGTTCTGGTCGGTCATCTCGGCGGCGTTCATCGGGCCGGGCACCGTGACCACGGCGGCCGCGGCCGGCACGGAGTACGGGCTCAGCCTGCTGTGGTCGCTGGTGTACGCCACGTTTGCCTGCATTCTGTTGCAGGAGGCAGCCGCCCGCCTCACCATTGCCTCCGGGTACAGCCTCGGGGAAGCCATTGCCCGGCAGTACGCCGGCAGCCGGGCGGCCGGAATGATCCGGACGGGCCTGGCCGGGGCGGTGGTATTCGGCTGCGCGGCTTACCAGGCCGGCAACATCCTGGGTGCCGTCACGGGGCTGCGGATGCTGCTGCCCGTGTCGCCGGCGGTGGCTACGGGGGGCATTGCCGCCGTGGGCGCCGTCCTGCTGTGGCTGGGCAACTTCCGGACGCTGGCCAACTTCCTGGGCCTGGTGGTCGGGTTGATGGGAGTTGCCTTCATCGGGCTTGCCACCCAGTTGCCCCTTTCGGCCGGCGAGGTGCTGGCCGCTGCGGTCATTCCCCGTTTGCCCGAAGGTTCGCTGCTGCTGGTCATCGGCCTCATCGGCACCACCATCGTACCCTACAACCTGTTTCTGGCGTCGGGCATCGGGCAGGAGCAGCGCCTGGCGGAAATGCGGACGGGCATCAGCATCGCTGTGGGCATCGGGGGACTCATTTCGGTCGCCATCCTGCTGGTGGGCACGGCCGTGCGGGGCACGTTCTCCTACGAAGCCCTGGTGGCGGCCATCACCGGCATCGGGGGCGGGTGGCTGGTGTACCTGTTCGGCATCGGCTTGTTTGCGGCCGGGTTCACCTCGGCCATTACGGCGCCGCTGGCCGCCGCCGTTACCGTGCAGAGCATGCGACGGGGGGAACGCCGTACCGATGCGCACCGCGACTGGCAGTACCGGCTGGTGTGGCTGGGGGTAATGGGGGTGGGTTTCGGCTTCGGCATCGCCGACGTCAAGCCCATCCCGGTCATCATTCTGGCGCAGGGCATCAACGGGGTGCTGCTGCCGCTGGTGACGGTGTTCCTGCTGCTGGCCGTCAACGACCCGGCCATCGTGCCGGCCGGTTACCGCAACGGCCCGCTGGCCAACGGGCTGATGCTGCTGCTGGTGGGCACTACTACGCTGCTGGGCCTTACCAACCTGACCAAAGCCGCCGCCGCCATCCTGAGCAGCAGCGGGCTGGGCAGCCCCGGCCTTCTCTGGTGGGAACTGGCGTTTTCCGGGCTGGTGGCGGCTTATACGGGTTACCTGGTCCGGCGCCGGCGGCAAAACAAGCAGGCGCCCTTTTGAAAAGGGGAAACCGGAACGAACGGAGACCGCAGACGGGAGGAAGGGAGACCGGAGGAGGAACGCGAAGGGAAGCCTGTTTAGTTGAAGCGCCACCCTTCCCATGCGGGCTGGTCCATTGTATTGTTGCGCTGGTCAGAACGAGTTAGCCTGCCGGCTGGAAGCGGACGCTTCCAACCCGGGCGGCACAGGCGGACGCCTGCGCCAGCAACGCGAGGATTCCCATACGGACACACTCCAGCGGACGCTGGCTCCAGCCGTACGGAGCGTCGGCGTCAAAAGAAAAGCTACGCGGGCAGCAGGTGCTTACCGGGGCTACATCCAATCACTACTTAGCCGCATCCCCGCCAGACGCCGTGTCCCGCTTCCGGTCTCCCTTCTTCCGGTCTCCCGTCTCCTTTTCTTCCATGCCCAGGTGTTTTCTGATGGCTTCCAGGTCGTTTTCGAGCTTGTCGGACCGGGCCTGCTGGGCGGAGAGTTCGGCCTGCTGCCCGGCGACTTGGGTCCGCAGTTGGGTGTTGGCTTCCTGCTGTTCCTTGAGCTGGGTCATCAGGGCTTCCAGTTCCCGGGTTTTCCGTTCCAGCTCGGCGTCCTTCTGCCGCAGCGCCTCGGTACGGTCTACCAGCGCCTTGATGGCCGTAAAGTTGAGCCCGTTGAGGTCGAGGGTGGCAATGGTGGTGTCGGTGCCAATGGTGCCCACCCCGTCGTGGCCGAAGGCGGCGTAGAAGTCCTGGGCCATGGGACCGTAGTGGCGGTACCGCCGGGCGTCTTCGCCCTTGTAGTTCCAGGTGGTGAGGCGGAAGCCGCCGATTTTGCCCAGCAAGGCTTCCCCATTCACGGGGCGAAAATTCTCCTTGCGGTTCACGTCGGAGGGGGGCGCATCCACGGCCAGCACGCCGTTGCGGTTGCGGGGAATGGAAACGAACGTGCTGCCGTCGCGGTTGGTGTAGAACCGGTAGCCCCCATCAAAGCGCATCGTCATCGTGTTTTCACCCCAGGACCTAGAGGCGGGACTGACCCGGGCGGCGGTGATGTCAGGCGGCACGAACGGGTCGTAGCTCCGGTCGCCGAGTATGAAGGCGCCCCTGTGCTCCGCCGATACCAGCGTACCAAAGGCAAATGCATTTCCCCTGGTGATCCGGTTCTCCACGCCGTGGGCCGCCGAAAAGTTGCTTAGGCTAGACCCGGCTTCGGAACTGATCCGGTTCTGGGAGCCGACCGCCACGGACAGGTTGCCCACCACCACATTCTGGTATCCCAAGGTGTAGGATGCGCCCCCGCTGATGTTGTTGCCTTGGCCTAATGCCATAGAACCCGAGCCGTCGGTAACGTTGTCTTGACCGATGGCTACGTCCGATCCGCCCGATGCCTGATTGTTTCTACCAAGCGCAACGGAAAAATCGCCTTTTGCCCTGGTATTAAGGCCCAGACCTATGGAGTTTCTGCCGATGTCGGCGTCATTCCAGAAGGTAGGGCCCAAGAGATTGCCCTCCGTACTGACTGTCCCGGCCCGCAACGCCCCTTTCGCGGGAATCCACATGAAGCGGGTGCCGGCCCCTTCGGCCGGCGTGGCGCCGACACTCCCGTTGAGCAATACGGAACCGCCTTCCACGTGCAACTTCGCCAGCGGGGCGGGCGGCGTACCGCCCAGGCCGATGCCCACGCCCGTACCGTTGTCGTAAATGCTCGATTTGACCAGGCTCGTGGGGCCGCTGAATTTAGGTACGTAGTTGGCTTCGCCGCCGTCGGCCGTCACGCCGCTCCCCGGGCCGGCGGTGCTGCTGATGGTGAATTCGGGGTACGTGCCCGTGACGGTGATATTCGTGCCGTTGAGCAGCCGCACCGGGAGGTCGGGCAGTGTGTTGTTGATCGTATTGTTGACAATTTCGATGCCGGTGCCTGCTGCCAGGTTCAAGGTACCGGCCGGCCCCGGGGGACCCTGCGGGCCCGGCAAGCCCTGTAGTCCTTGCGCTCCCGGCAAACCCTGAGGCCCGGCCGGTCCGGCCGGGCCCGGCAGTCCCGCATCACCTTTGAGGCCCTGGGGGCCGGTTGCGCCTGCCGGACCCGCGGGACCCACCGCTCCGGCAGGCCCCCCCGGGCCGGGAGGACCGATCGGACCCGCGGGGCCCACCGTACCGGCAGGACCCACTGCCCCGGCGGGACCCGGGGCACCTTGCAGTCCCTGCTTGCCTTCGGGCCCCGCCGGGCCCGGTCCTCCCTGCGGACCCGGCACACCTTGGGGACCCGGGGGGCCCTGCGGACCCGGCGTGGCCGTGGATTCGATGATGAACTCAGGATACGTGCCGGTGACTACGGTGGTGCCCCGACCCGTCAGCTTCACGGCCTTGTCGGGCAAGGTATTGGTGATCGTATTGCCTTCCACTTTGATACCCTCGCCGCCCTGGTAGACGGCCCCGCCGCCCGGCGTACCCGGTTCGCCCTTAGGGCCTGGCAGCCCGGCCGGTCCCTGCGGACCCGCGTCGCCTTTGGGTCCCTGCGGCCCGGGAGGGCCTTGCACACCCGGCACCCCCTGCGGGCCCGGGTCGCCCTTGTCGCCTTTCTGGCCGCCCGCGCCGGTGCCGGCGTTCTGGGCGTAAAGGGCGTACGGCACGGAAAGCAACTGCACGGTGGCCGACAGGGGGCCGCTGCCCGGCACGCTGTACTCGACCCGCAGGTTTTTCTCCCCCGTGGCCCAGGCAACGCCGGCGAACGACCCTTGCAGCACGCGGCCCCGGCCAATGGCGAGGGTAAACAGGCCCAGGTTGTTGAGGGCCACGTTGTCGTGCTGCTCGGCGTATACGGGCGTATTGTTATCGAGAATGGTGAATTTGACGGTTACGCTGCCGGTGAGCACGCTGCCGTCTTCTTTCCGGGCCACGCCCTGGTAGTTGAAGGCTTGCGGCGCCTGCCCCAGCACCGGCCAGGCCAGCAGGGTCAGCAACAGCAGCAGGGTATATTTTTTCATGGGAATGGGGGTATTGCGTATCGGGTACTGAGAATTGAGTGTTGAGTATCAGGTACAGCGTACTGTTTACCGATCACTGGTTACTGCTCACTGATCATTGTTTGATGATGGTAAACTGAACGAATGGTTTGCCGTCGGCCGTGTAGGTGTTGATCAGGTAGGTGGCCCCGCTGAGGGCTTCCAGGGAAATGGGCTTGCCGGTGTAGGGAGTGCGCAGCACTTCGCGGCCCGACAGGTCAAACACCCGGATGGACTTTACGAACCGGGCGTTCACCAGGTACAGGTCCGTCACCACCGGGTTGGGATAATAGTCGAAGCCTTCCCCCGCCGCCGGGGCTTCGGGTTGCAGGAACCCCTGCGTCACCTGCCCTTCGTTGCTGCCAATGGTGATGATGCCGATCTCGCCGATGGAAAAGCTGTGCTGCCCGGCGTCGCCCTGCACGGTGGTGCCGCCGGCATTGACCACCGCCGGCGTCCGTACCTGCCCGAAAGCCCCTCCCGCCACGGGCAGGGAAAGGAGGATGAGTGTGATGAAGGTTTTCAAGGGAGAAGTGGTTGTTCGCAGTTGGTCATTCGTAATTAGTCATTGGTCATTGGTCATTACCGCCGGTACCTGGTTTTGCGGATGTTTTGCTTGGTGCGGCGTTCCCGCTGGGTTTGTTGCTTGCGCAGGCCCTTGGTATAACGTCCCGCCCCGTGTTGACGGTAAATGCTCGACTGGTGGCGGCGGTGGCCGGCCCGGGCCACATTAGACCGCCGGGTGCCGCTCCCGAAGCCGCCGTACGACCGTCCCGCGTACCGGTTGCCCGAATACACCAGGGCGTTGCGCGACGCCTGGGCCGGCGGGGTCAGCGTGAGGGTAAGGCGTACCGTCTCGGCCAGCGGGTGGTTGCGCCATTGCGGCGCCAGGTAGGAGGCGTCCAGGCCCAGGCCGTTGTAGCGGATGCCGATTCCCGCCGTGAAGTACCGCCGGTCGCCGTCCCGCGCCGATTCGTGGTAGTAGCCGCTCCGCAGGGCGAAGTACTGGTTGGGCCACAGTTCCACGCCGCCGCCCACGCCCACTTCCTTCAGTTCGCCGGCCAGCCGGTCGGGGGAATCGCCGAAGGAGCCGAATATACTGCTGAAGTAGTCGCGGTCGGGGTTGCGGCCCCGCACGAGGGTAGGCGGCCCCAGGTCCGGAAAGTCGTAGACAGGCCGCGAGGGCAGCATGAGCTTGTTGGCATCGAGGGCGAAGGTGAGCCGGCCTTCCTCGCCGAACCGGTAGGTAACGCCGGTGCCCACCCGCAGGTTGGTCGGCAGGAAGTACCGCTCCGAAGTGCCGTAGTTCACCCGGGTGCCCAGGTTGGAAAGGGTCGTGCCGAAGGCCACGTTCAGGCGGTGCAGCTCGCCGGGGTCGGTCTGGAAGTACGCCCCCACGTCGCCGGCCAGGGCGTGGGCCGGGCGGCCGTCGAGGCCCGTCGCCGAGGAGCCCACCAGGTTGGAGTACACGTACTTGAGGCCGGCGGCCAGCGAGGCGTATTCGCTCAGCTTGAGGGCGTACGTGCCGGTGAGGGCAAACTCGCGGGGGTTGAAGTCGCCGGTGCGCTGCCGGTTCATGTCGCGCAGGCTCACGGTGCCCTGGTTGAAGTACACCAGCGAGGCGCCCACGGCCTGGTTGCGGCCGGGCATGAAAAAGCCGCTCAGCTGGGAAATCCACATGTTGGCGGCCGCCTGCCGGAGCCACGGCGCGTACGACAGCGACACGCCCTTGCCGCCGGGCGCGAACACCAGTTTGGCCGGGTTCCAGTACGCGGCGTTGACGTCGCCGGGGGTAGCCGCTCCCGCGTCGCCCATGCCGGCGCCCCGGGCGTCGGGGGATACGCGCAGGAAGGGGGCCGCCGAAGTGGTGGTTACCGAGGGATCGTCCTGGGCGCACGCCTCCCGCGCGTTGGCTCCCGCCAGCAGGAGAACGGACAGCAGCAGGGGGCGGTACAAGTGTTTCATACGGGTTCGGTGCGGGGAGTGGGCCCCAACGGCCGCAGGTAAGGTTTTGGTGCAAATGTGCGTTCCGGCGGCCCGTACGCCCTTTTCCCGGTGACGGCCGGGACGCAGGAGACCGGCAGCCGCGCCGGGCCGGGGGCGCGAAAAGAGAAAGAACGGCGCATTTCGGGCGGGTCTTTCCGGTGGGGGCGTCTCCGCGGGGAGGGCCGGGGCAAGCAAGGGTTCCCGGCAACGGGCCGGCCACACCATGTAAGGTGTGAATGGAAAATTACGGACTATCCGGTAAAACGACAACCGTTTTTTTCACGGAAACGTGGGAAAAATGGACTTTGGGTGCGGGGAATGACCCGAAAAGGGGGCTTGGCGAAAAAATACCTGAAAGTAGTTAGGCCTGGGAAAAAGGAGTTTTTACTGCCGCCCGCCCGTGCCTCACTGACGGCTTGGGAATAGGTTTTGAGAAAGTCTTGAGATCAACACGTCGGTATCAAAATACACCATCTGGTCAATCTAATTGGGTGTTATTCATTTCGTCAATGAGCCCGTTAATGTCGCCGGTGAAAGATATAGGGGCGGCTGTGGTTCGTTTCTGGATTTCTTCCAGTTTGCCAAGTAATTCTTTCCCGTTGGGTCGCCCGGTTTCACCCGATACCTCTTCAACGGTAATTTTAATCTTTTTGCCGGCGAAGAATTGCGCGAACCGCGTTACGAATTGATGGTCTTTTTCCAAATCCACTACAAACGTTGCTTCCATGTCGATCACTGGTTCTGAAGTATGGAAAGATAACGAAAATCAGCGTGAGCGGTTTACAAAGTAGCACGGTAGCACGGGCAGTCCGGTTAAAAATACCAGGAAATAGGTATTGCTTGTACGCCGCCCTTTTGCGCATCTTGCCGCTTCATCAAGAATCGTTAACGAACCGGCGGTTTCCTCCCCCGGCCCGGCTTCCTACCCCTTATGATCAATCTCTCCCAAGTTGGCGCCATTCCCCGGCCGGTAAGCGGGGGTGGCTGGCAGGTGCAGTTCGGCGTGTACCTCCCCGGCATTACGTTTCCGAAGGGCTACCGGCTGAAGGTGCGGATCATTCACGACTTCGACCAGTTCATCCGGGGCATCGAGCCGGCCGACCACTGGATGAACTGGGTGGCGCCCGACCGCTGGGAAACCACCGTGCCGCTGACGCGCGATCCGCAGAGCCACTTCGGAAAGGAGGGCCGGTACCTTTACCGCTACCAGCTCCTGCGCGGCACCGAGGAGGTGACGTTCTGGTTCAGCGATCCCTTCGGCCGGGAGTCGGGCCTGGGCACGCTGTCGGCCTTTACCATCGACTCCGCCGCCACGCCCTTCCCGTGGACGGACGCCGCCTTTACCGTGCCCGAGGTGGACCGGATGGTGGTCTACGAACTCAACGTCCGGGAATTCAACCGCGACTTCGACGGGGTGATCGCCCAACTCGATTACCTGTGGGACCTGGGCGTAAACGTGCTGGAACTCATGCCGGTGTCGAACGTGAAGGAGGAGGTGGAATGGGGCTACACGCCGCTGGGGTACTTCGCGCCCGACGAACGGCTGGGCGGACGGGAGGGCCTCAAGCGGCTCGTCAACGCCTGCCACGCCCGCAACATCGCCGTGATCCTGGATTCGGTGTACGCCCACGCCCACCCGGAGTTTCCCTATAGCCTGGTGTACCGGTCCACGGGCGAACCCAGCCCGATGATGGGCGATTTTGCCGAGGAGTTTTTCAAGGATCGCGACTACGTTTACAACCCGGGCACCGACTATAGCAGGGAATTCACCCGCGACTATTTTTTTACCCTCAACCAGTACCTGCTCGACGAATACCACGTGGACGGCTTCCGCTACGATTACGTGCCGGGCATGTACGACGGGCCGGCCGGCCAGGGCTACGCGAAGCTGGTGTTTGATACCTACAACCACTCGAAGGGCATTGCCCGCTTTGCCGCCGGGGGCCGCAGCCGCCTCATCCAGTGCGCCGAACACCTGCCCGACCCGGTGGGCATCCTGTCGCGGACGTACTCCAACTGCGCCTGGCAGAACGGCCTGATGGACCACGCCCGCGGCATGGCCCGGGGCGGCCCGGTGACCGAGCGGCTGGCGCACCTGCTCGACCCGCAGTTCATCGGTTACCCGACGGAGTACCGCAACGACGCGGCGGGCGACGTATTCCCGGTGGCCCCGTTCCAGTACCTGGAAACGCACGACCACAAACGGTTCATCAATGAGTTGGGGGAGTTGGGCCGGGAAGACCTGATCCGGATGCGGTACGGCGACCGGTCGCAGTACTACCGGGTGCAGCCTTTCGTGATTGCGCTCTACACGGGCAAGGGCATTCCCATGCTCTGGAACGGCCAGGAGTTCGGCGAAAACTGGGGCGTGCCCGACGGGGGCATCGGGCGGGTGTTCTTCGAACGGCCGCTGCACTGGGAGTACTTCTACGACGCGGCGGGCCGGGCGCTGGTGCGCCTGCACCGGGTCATGGGCAACCTGCGCCGCACGCACCGGGCCCTCGACAGCCGGGGCTACTTCTTCTACTACAAGCAGGACGACCACCTGCGCGACGGGGTGATCGTGTACCGCCGCCGGGCCGACGCCACGCCCACGGCACCGGCCGAAAACATCCTGGTGGCCCTCAACTTCTCGGGCGCCGACCGTTCGGTGTGGCTGCCTTTCGAACAGCCGGGCTCCTGGCGCGAAGCCATTGACGGCAAGCAGCCCGCCGTCCTGATCAACCGCCCCGGCGACTGGGCCCAGGTCACGCTGCCGTCGAACTACGGGGCGGTGTACGTGCACGGGTAGGAAAATTTTTTAAGGCTAGGTAGGCGAACCCTGTCGTTATTCATAAGTAAATGGTGTAAAGGAGTGCACTTCGGTCAAAGAGTGCATTCTTTTACACCATTTGTTATATTGCTGTTAACCGATCTATTCTTGTATGAAAATTTATGTAGGCGTGACCGATCCTTTTTGGTACGATAGATTGAAGGAACTAAAACCGGAGGATGTGAACTTTTGGCAACCAGGAGGTAAAACAGTTTTTAAAGCATTGCAACCCGGCGAACCTTTTTTGTTTAAGCTGAAGGGGCCAAGAAACGCAATAGCCGGCATGGCTTTCTTTGCTAATCACATTTTTTTACCTGTTTCAATTGCTTGGCAAACCTTTGGGAGCCGTAACGGACGCAATAGCCACCAAGAGCTGTTGTCGGTTATACAGAAGAACAGACGCGGTTCCTTTGATATGAATCCTACAATTGGGTGCATTGTTCTTACAAATCCCATATTCTTTGACGAGGAAGACTGGATTCCCGCATCTTACTTCCACTGGGCAATGAATAATGTAACGGGCCAAGGATACATGACAGACGAAGAACTGGGCGGGCGCATTTGGAACCGAATAGAGAGCATTTTAAACAAGGTTGGCTTTTACGATCAAGAAGATGTAGTCAAAAGTTCTTTCGCAGTTAAGGAGTCGTCGCCCCAATATGGTAATCCGTACCTAAGGAAGGTAAGGCTGGGTCAAGATGCATTTAGAACAATGGTAATGGGCGCATACGATAAGAAGTGCGCTATATCGGGAGAGAAAACATTGCCCGTGTTGGATGCCGCGCACATCAAAGACTACGCAAAGTCCGGCCCTCATCTCATTTCAAACGGCCTGTTGCTTCGGACAGATTTGCACAAGCTATTCGATGCCGGCTATATTACCCTGACGGATGATTTAAGGGTTGAAGTGAGCAAAAGAATCAAAGAGGAGTTTGAAAATGGACGCGAGTATTACCGTTTCCAAGGGGAGAAGTTGAAAATCATCCCTGGCCGTGAAAGAGACCGGCCAGGGCTTGAATATATCCAATGGCACAATACGCAGAAGTTTGAGAAAATATAGCCGAATGACTATTAAAAAAATGTATAAGGTTATAGATAAATTATTTATTAAACTACCTGAGAATGGGTAAATGAAAGCTATGTAATTAGTTCTGCCAAAGTAGCTAGGCTCTCATATTATTTCTCATTTTTTAATAAGTCAATAGTTAATGATGAAGATAGTAGAAAAAGAAATAAGCTGTTTATGACAAGAAAAACGTATGTTCATGGTTGTAATGATTCTGGCTGTAAAATTTATCAATACAATAGAAGATTTACAACCTCTATGGGTAGCCCGTTCCAATATGTTTAGGCGGCCTCTGGCGGTCGTACAATCTGTACTTCAAATTGAGCCAGCAACTCAGCCAATTGCGTAAGAAACTGCTCCCGTTGCCGCTCATACCCGGCAATGGCTAGGGTATCAGGTGTCTTCTGCGCCCGGTGCAGTTCAATCATGCCGTTGACCCGGTCAAGCAATTCCAGTACATCCTGAATTGCTTGGTAAGTATAAGCTTTCTTGGCGTTCTCCATTAAGCAAATGATTGAACTGAATATATTTTTGCTGCACTTATTGGAACCTGAGTAATCATTTCTTGAATAATTCCTCCCGGTGCCGCGCTAAGTTCTCTTTCCCCGGGTAAAACTTGCGATCAAACGGCAACGCTAACTGTTTTCCGCGTAACTGCCTCAAACTGTACGGGTGGCCTTCCACTTCCCCAAAGGCGTCGGAGACCAGTACGCGGTAACTGTCGTCCACACTGATGAGGCCGCGGTCAAAGGCGCGGTGGAGGTTGGGGCAGAGGGAAAGGCCGTTGGTCACGTGGTCGGAGCCGTGGCGGCCAATGGGCACAATGTGGCAGGCATCCACCATTGCCACGTCGTACGTGGAGATCACCCGCATGCCCGTAATGCAGCAGGCGTAGTTATACACCTTCGGCACCAGCCGCTTGAACAGGCCGCCGCGCACAAACGCCGTTTCCTCGTCGGGTTCCAGGGTCTGCGCCGCGTAGGCCACGGCCGGTTCGCTCAGCAGTTCGTTCTCCACGTCGTTCAGGTAACCGCCCTGGTTGTCGCGGTGCAGGTAGGCGGCTTTCTTCACGGGGAAGTACCGGTCGAGCAGCGCCACGCGCAGCACGTTGCGGGTCACCGGCTCCAGCAGGAGGGCGTACAAGGCGTCGTCCAGCGCGGCGTAGTCCACCAGTTCCTGCAACCGCGCCAGGCTCTTGGTGAAGTCCTGCAAGGGCTCCCCGCCGTGCCGCACCACCCGCCAAAACCCTTCGCGCTGCAAGTGGAAGAAGGGCATTGTAAACTCCGGGCTGTGGGCCGTGTCCACCAGCAGCGACCAGTGGTCACGGAAGGCCGCCACCAGTTCGGGCGTCAGGTACACCCGGTTGCCGCTGATCCAGCCCTTTTCGATGCCGTCGAAGAGGGTGAGCAGCAGCACCGGCTTGTGCGGGGCCGGGCCGTACGCCGTGGGGGCCTGCCGCAGCCGCGTTAGTTTTTTGAGGTAGTCGTTCAGAAAAGGGGGTTGCCCGGTCATACAATCAGCTTGCAAGAAAAATAAACATTTAATTCCATTAATGCACAAAAGTCCACTCGTGCCCCGCCGGTGAAATGACGTTACCGTCAAAAATCACCCGGTAGTGCTTTTCCAAAAGACCCATTCGGGCGGAAAAGCGTCTTAAGTGGTTGGCCCCAAGCCGGTAAAAGGACGGCAGTGCGGCGTGCAAAGCGGTAAAAGCGTCCGGAAAAGCTGGAACTGCCAGACCATTAAGCATCCTAAATGCAAGATATACAATTCAATAAAAGGTAACCGGCCCGTTAACGGCTCGTCTCCCGGGTGCGTGTACCATTTCCGCGCGGCACTTCCATTTTCCCCCAAACAAAAAACCCGCCCCGGCCCGGGCGTACCGGAACCAGGACGGGTTCTAGAAAGGGGAGGAACCCCCGGAAAATCGCTTACCGCTTGAGGAACTTCACCACCTGGGTGCCCTGCGGGCCGTCGAGGCGGAGCAAGTAGAAGCCTTCGCGCAACCCGGCCACGGGAATCTCCAGGCCGTTCTCGCCATTCGCCCGGTGGGCGTCCAGCAGGTGTACCGTGCCGGTAGCATCGGTGACGGCCGTGCCCTGTACCTGGGCGGCCGGGAAGGGCAGCGCCACGTAGAGCCGGTCCTGCACCGGGTTGGGGAACACCTTCACCGGCGCCGCTTCCGCACCAGCCTCCGCCGAAGCCTCGCGGGCCGTGGTCGTGGCCGGTACTACTTCAATGGCTGATACGAGGGGATTGTCGGCCAGGCCCTTGGCAAAGTACAGGTTGAGCACCCCGTCACTCACCGTCACCTGGAACGTCTCCTTCACGGCCCGCATGGCGCCGCCCGCTTTGGCAAACACGTCGTACTCAGAGAGGCGCTTCACGTTTTCCACGAACACGTTGAACTTGCGCGAACCCACGCCGCCCGTCGTGCGGGAACCGAAGTAGGTTTCGGCAAAGTGCAGCGTCACGTTGAAGGTACCGTTGCCCGAAGGCAGGCCGTAGGAGAACACCCCCACCCGGCCGTCGCGGTACAGGCCGTCGTCGGTCGTGTTGGCAATTTCGCCACCCGCGATGCTCGACACCGTGCCGCCCGCGTAGTACACGTCGGCCGAGAACTTCTTGCCGGCACCCGTGGTAAAGACGTTCCCTCCGGCGTTAATCGTCAGGGCCGCCCCGGCGGGCAGTACTTCAATCGCTTTCACGGCCGGGTTGTCGGCCAGGCCCTTCAGGAAGGCCACGTTCAGCGTACCGTCCATTACGTTTACCCGGAACGTTTCCTGGGCCACCTTGAGGGCGCCGCCGGCCCGGGCAAACACGTCGTAGTCGGTCAGCTTGCGGGCACCTTCAATGTTCACGTGGAACTTGCGCGAACCCGCACCGCCCGGGGCTGCCGCACCAAAGTAGGTTTCGGCAAAGTGCAGCACTACGTCGTAGCTACCGTTGCCGGTGGGGAAGTTGTACGAGAAGGAACTGCCGTGCCGGCCCGTCTGGTACAGGTAGTCATCGGCCGTACCGGCAATGCCCGCCGTGGTGGCCGTAGAAACCGTACCGCCCGAGAAGTAGGCGTCCGCCGCGAAGTTCCGGCCGTCGAGGGTTGCAAAGGCGATGCCGCCCGCATTCACCCGGAGGGTACCGGCCACGGCCGGGGCCGTCGGCGTGAGTTTCCAGAGTTCATTGCCGGTCTTGCCGTCGTTGCCCGTGAAGAACAGCGTGCCGTTCACCGGGATCAGGTTGGCGACCGCGGCGGGGTAGCTGGTGGCAAGCACCGTACCGGCGGCCGTGCCGTTGCTCTTCCAGAGGCGGCGTTCACCGACCGTGTAGTCGTTCGCGCTGAAGTACAGCGTGCCGTTCACCTGCGCGAAGTGGTTGGGCTGCGAACTGCCGATGCCGGGTTCGAGGTCGCGTACCAGCACGGTGCCGGCCACGGTGCCGTCGCTCTTCCAGAGTTCAACGCCGCCCGGGTCCGTGCTACCGTTGAAGTACAGCGTGCCGTCCAGGTTGAACACGCGGGCGCCCGCGGCGCCGGACAGCAAGGGGAAAGACTTGAGCGACAGCGTTCCGGCCGTCGTGCCGTCACTCTTCCACAGCGTCCATCCGCCGCCCTGGTCTTCCACGATCCAGAGTTTGCCGTTTGCGGCAAGCAGCGAGAACGCTCTGTTGTTGAGCGTCTTTACCAGCGTGGTGCCGGCGTCGGTGCCGTTGCTCTTCCAGAGGGCGTTGTCGGCCGTGAAGTACAGCGTGTTGTTGAAGTTCGTCAGGTTCCGGAGCCCGGTGGACGACGCGATGCTCTTCACCCGTACGGTACCGGCGGACGTGCCGTTGCTCTTCCACAGTTCGGACCCTCCCGGGCCGGTTGTGGCGAAGTACAGGGTGCCGTTCAGGTTAGCCAGCGACAACGGGCTGGAACTCCCGGTGCCCGCAACGATGTCTTTGACCAGTACCGTGCCGGCGGCCGTGCCGTCGCTCTTCCACAGTTCAACGCCATTGGCGTCGGGGCCGTTGTAGGCCGCGAAATACAGTACGTTGTTGACCGAGACGAACAACCGTCCCTGGTAGGTGTCCAGGCTGGAGACTCCGCCGGGGTTGATGTCCTTGACCAGTACCGTGCCGGCGGCCGTGCCGTCGGTTCTCCACAGTTCAAAGTCGTTGACGCCGTTGTCGGCGGCGAAGTAGACCACGCCGTTGTTGAGCACGAAGGAGGAAGGCGTCGAACCGCCCTCCCCGGGATAGATGTCCTTGACCATCACCGTACCGGCGGCCGTGCCGTCGCTCTTCCAGAGTTCGGTGCCGGTGGCTTCGGTGCGGGCCGCGAAGTACAGCGTACCGTTGGCGTTGAAGAATTTAGCGGGGTCGGCGTTGGCCGTGGTGGTACCGGGCAGTTCCCGCACGATCAGCGTGCCGGCGGCGGTGCCGTCGCTCTTCCAGAGTTCGGAACCGCTGGTGCCGTTGCTGGCCGATAGGAACAGCGTACCGTTCACGTTCGTCAGGAAAGCCGGCAACGAGCGGCCCGTGCCGGGGTTAATGTCGCGTACCAGGGTGGTGCCCGTGGCCGTACCGTTCGTCTTCCAG
This sequence comes from uncultured Sphingobacteriales bacterium, assembly GCA_963844325.1. Classification (GTDB taxonomy): domain Bacteria; phylum Bacteroidota; class Bacteroidia; order Cytophagales; family 172606-1; genus CADCTQ01. The sequence goes on along the minus strand of CAWJNV010000002.1, from coordinate 6,634,308 downwards.
AGTTCGTTGCCGCTGGTTGGGCTGGCGGCCGTGAAGAAGATCGTTCCGTTCACGAGGGTGAAGTTGGCGGGGTTCACGTCGCCCGTGCCGATGTCTTTGACCCGGATCGTGCCGGCGAGGGTGCCGCTGCTCTTGTAGAGGTCGCCCAGGGCGCCGAAGTAGAGGGTGCCGTTCACGTTGGCGAGGCCGGAAGGCGAATCGGAACTGGATTCCTCCGAGTAGTAGGCCGATACCCGGACCGTGCCGGCATCAGTGCCATTGCTTTTCCAGACGGCCCGGCCGTTGGCGTCGGAAGCGACGAAAAACAGCGTGCCGTTCACGTTCGTCAGTTCGCGGGGCACGGAGCTGTTGGGGTACTGGATGGGGGTGCCCCATTCGGAGGGTACGGAGCCCGGGTAAATGTCTTTGACCATGACCGTACCGGCCGCCGTGCCGTTGCTCTTGAAGAGTTCAATGCCCTCACCGTCGTAGGCCGAGAAGTAGGCCGTGCCGTTCACGACCCGCAACTCTTCGATGAAGAGCACCCGGAAATATCCGAGCAGGACCGTGCCGGCGGCCGTGCCGTTGCTCTTCCAGAGGTCGAAGCCGTTGCCACTATCGGTCGAAAAGTACAGCGCACCGCCGGCGCTTACCAGCGTGAGGGGGTCTTCGCTGGACGGGAACGACTTGATCACCGTGGTGCCGGCGGCCGTACCGTCGCTGCGCCAGACGTCCTGGTTCGTACTGCTGGAGGCCGAAAAGTACAGCACGCCGTTCACGACGACGGGCTGCGTCGGGTTCACCGCCGAGCCGGGGTACAGCTTGCGCACGAGCACCGTGCCGGCGGCCGTGCCGTCCGACTTCCAGAGTTCGCCCGCCACGCCGAAGTACAGCGTACCGTTGAGCAGGGTGAGGCCCGTAATGTCGGAATTGGCGGGGCCCGGGGTGATGTCTTTGACCAGGGTCGTGCCGGCCGTGGTGCCGTTGCTCTTCCAGAGTTCGCGGCCCTGCGCGTCACTGTTGCCCACAAAGTACAGGGTGCCGTTGCGATCCGTCAGATGCTCCGGACTGATGCTCCGGGCGCCGACGATCTGGGTGTCGATGTCCTTCACCAGCGCCGGCTGCTGCGCCAGGGCGGGGGCGGCCATTAACAAAAGCAACAAAAAAGGCAAAGGGGAATTCGTTCGCCGGAAAAATCGGCGGAAGTAAGGGTGTAACATAAAAGGGTACTGGGGAAAAAGGAATTAGGGGGTGGTTGAAAATAATAATTGTACGAATATACGCATTAAAGAGGAAATGCGAGGAATCAAATGAGTAGGTGCGGCAAAATAACGAGCCGGGTGCGGAAGTGGCCGAGTAGGGGCAAAAAATGGCTTCCTGGCCGTTGGGGAGGGGTGCAGCCCGCAGCACGGGCCGACCGGAGCAGGATATTGTTAAAGAAATTTTTTAAACGGGCGGTCTTCTTGTTGTAAAGTATAATGCAGAAAACCGGCGCCGGATTTATAATGCAAAATCTAATTCTTTTCTCATCGGATCGAGATTCAATCTGATGCATATTGCATTAGAAAAAGAAAAACGCAAAGAACGAGAGGGTACCCCGTACCACTTTTCGTCCTTTGCGTCTCCTTAGCGCCTTCGCCCTTGGGGTAAAACCCACCCGCTTTACCGGGCCCGGCTACTGCTTGAGGAACTTAAGGGTTTGGGTCTGGTCCCCGGCGTGGATGCGGAGCAGGAAGAGGCCCCGGGGCAGGCTTTCCGTGCCAATCTCCAGGCCGTTCTCCCCGCTGATCCGGTGCCCGTCGGGCAGCAGCACCCGTCCCCGGGCATCGGTAACGGCCGTGCCCTGCACCCGGGCGGCCGGGAAGGGCAAGGTGACAAAGAGCCGGTCCTGCACGGGGTTGGGGAACAGACGTACCTGCGCGTTTCCGGCTTCGGGAGCCGCTTCCCGGGCGGCAGTTGCAGCGGGTGTCACCTCAATGGCCGAAATGAGGGGGTTGTCAGCCGTGCCCTTGGCAAAGTAGAGATTCAGAATGCCATCCGTTACGGTTACCTGCACCGTTTCTTTGACGGCCCGCAGGGCGCCGCCCGCTTTGGCAAACACGTCATAGTCGGAGAGGCGTTTTGCCCCCTCTACGTACACGTTGAACTTACGCGAACCGGCGCCGCCCGTAACCCGGCTGCCGAAGTAGGTTTCGGCAAAGTGCAGCGTCACGTTGAAGGTGCCGTTGCCCGAGGGCAGGCCGTAGGAGAACACCCCAACCCGGGCGTTGCGGTACAGCGCATCATCGGTCGTATTGGTAATCTCCCCACCCGCGATGCTCGACACGGTGCCCGAGGCGTAGTAGACGTCGGCCGAGAACTTCTTGCCGGTGTTGCCCGTAAAGGCCGCGCCGCCCGCGTTGATGGAGAGGGCACTGCCGGCCGGCAGCACTTCGATGGCCTTGACGGCCGGGTTGTCGGCCGAGCCTTTGAGGAAAGCCACGTTCAAGGTGCCGTCACTCACCGTCACCCGGAAAGTCTCCTGGGCCACGCGCAGGGCGCCGCCGGCCCGGGCGAACACGTCGTAGTCGGTCAGCTTACGCGCCCCTTCCAGATTGACGTGAAACTTCCTTGACCCGATGCCGCCCGGGGCGGTGTTGCCGAAGTAGGTTTCGGCAAAGTGCAGCACTACGTCATAGGAACCGTTGCCGGTGGGGAAGTTGTAGGAAAACGAGGTGCCGTGCCGGCCCGTCTGGTAGAGGTAATCGTCGCCCGTGCCGGCAATGTCTTTGGGGGTGGTACCCGACACCACGCCGCCCGAGAAGTAGGCGTCTCCCGAGAAGCTCCGTGCATCGGGGGTCGCGTAAGGGTTGCCGCCCGCATTCACCCGGTACGTGCCGGCCACGGCGGCATTCACCGTGACGGTGATCTTTTCCTCGTCGCTGCCCGGGGTGTAGGCATTGTTGTCCGTGACGCGCACCGTAAGCGGGTAGGTGCCCGGCCCGGAGGGCGTCCAGGCGAAAGCCCCGGTAGCCGGGTGGATGGTTGCCCCGGCTGGGGCGCCCACCAGGCTGAAGGAGAGCGGGTTGCCCTCGGCGTCGGTGGCCGAAGCCTTGAACGAGAGGCTTTGGCCCAGCGTAAGGCCCTTGTTGCCGATGCCGGCCAGCACGGGCGGGAAGTTGATGGGGGTGATGGGCAGGATTTCCAGGGCGTTCACCTTGGGCTGGTCGGCGGCCCCCCGCAAAAACTGGATGTTGAGCGTCCCGTCCAGCACGTCCAGTTCCACCGTGTCGCGCACGGACTTCAGGGCCCCGCCGGCCCGGGCGTAGATGTCGTAGTTGGTGAAGCGCCGCCCGCCTTCCATATTCACGTGGAACTGCCGCGACCCCGCCCCGCCGGCCGCGAGGTTGCCCCAGTACACTTCGGCAAAGTGCAGGATGACCCGGTACTTGCCCCGCGGCACGGGCACGGCGTAACTGAATTCGCCCCGCCGCTCGGTCTGGTAAAGCACTGGGTCTGACTCGTTCTCCAGGTAAACTTCCCGGCTCGCCGCGGTGCCGCCCGTAAAGTACGCGTCGGCCCCGAAGTAGTCCGTCGGCAGCTTGTCATAGTAATAGCTGGGATATTCTTCCACCGAGTGGGCCGGTCCGCCCGCGTTGAGGCGGATGGCCGTGGCCTGGGGCTGGGTGAGGTCGTACTTCCACTGGCCGGGGCTGGCCGACGAGGTGAAGTACAACGCATTGCCGAGGCCAAACGGGAGGGAAGGTTCGCTGCTGCCCGGTCCCACCACGGTTTCGGGCAACTGCACCGTACCGCCCGGCGTCCCGTCGCTGCGCCAGATTTCGGGGCCGTAGTTCTGGGCGCCGGCCCGGAAGTACAGCACCCCGTTCACCTGCGTAAACTGGTGCACCCACTCGCCGCCCATCGAAAAATCCTTGACCAGCGTATTGGTGGTGCCTTCCAGCTTGTAGAGGCGGATGAGGAACCCTTCGGACTCGGAGCCCGACGATCCGGTGCCGTAATAAACGGTGCCGTTGATGTCGATCATGTCGGTAATGCTGGCCCCGACCCCGTACCGGAGCACCTCCGCGCCGCCTACCTCCTGGATGCTCCCGCCGGCCGTGATGGTGAAAACGCGGTAGATGCCGTCGGGAAACACGCTGGCAACGAAGTAGAGGTTGCCGCCCGCCACCATAAAGCGTTGCGGGTAGGAGGAGTAATAGGGCGGCTCGGCTCCCTCACCGTCACTGAGGATGTCCATCGTCAGGTAAGTCCCGGCGGCGGTGCCGTCACTCGACCACAATTCTACCCCTTTGTAGCCCCCGGCCGCGAAGTACAGCCGGCCGTCGTAAGGCGTCATGCCGGAGGGGGAGGAGGACGGGCTGCCTTCGGCAATGTCGCGTACCAGGGTCGTGCCGGCCGCCGTGCCGTTGCTCTTCCACAATTCAACGCCGTTGGTGCCGTCGTCGGCGGCGAAGTAGAGGGTGCCGTTGAGGGCTGCCAGCGAGGAGGGGCTGGCGTGGCCGGCGTTGGGGTTGATGTCCTTGACCAGTACCGTGCCGGCGGCCGTGCCGTTGCTCTTCCAGAGTTCAACGCCCCGGGTGCCGTCGGTAGCGGCGAAGTACACGGTGCCGTTGACGTGCGTAAGCCTTCCGGGCGGGGCCGCGAAGGTTTTCACCAGGGCAGTGCCGGGACCGGTGCCGTCACTCTTGTAGAGGCCGTTGCCGGCGGTAAAGTACAGGGTGGTGTTGACCAGGATCAGGTCCGGGGGGTTAGAACTGCCCGCGCCGGGCACGACGTCTTTCACCAGTTGGAAATGGGTGCCGGCAAGGGTGCTCTTCCAGAGTTCGGTGCCGGTGGCGTCGGTGCGGGCCGCGAAGTAGAGGCTGCCGTTGAGGGCGACGGGGGTGCGGGCGTAGCCCTTGACGGGAAACACGTCCGTGACGGGTACGGGTTGGGCCAGGACGGGCAGGGCGGCCGGCAGGAGCCAGGCCAGGAACCAGGCGGCTCGTAACGCCTGGCTCCGGAGAAAGGTGAACAACATACGAAAAGTGCGTTAAAGGTGAATAATAGGTTGCAGGGAAGTTCAGGCGTTGTCAAGGTAAGGATTGTTGAAGAGGCGCAGTGCGACCCGTCGGAGAAACCTTTCGGGTTTTGGAAACCCGAAGGGTTTTACGCACTCAGCGTTTGATAAACTTAAGGGTTTCCGTCTGGTCCCCGGCATAGATGCGGAGCAGGAAGAGGCCCCGGGGCAGGCTTTCCGTGCCAATCTCCAGGCCGTTCTCCCCGCGGGCCCGGTGCCCGTCGGGCAGCAGCACCCGTCCCTGCGTATCGGTAATGGCTGTGCCCTGCACCTGGCCGGCCGGGAAGGGCAGCGTGACAAAGAGTTTGTCGCGGACGGGGTTGGGGAACAGCGTTACCCGCTCGGCCAACGCCTCGTCCCCGGCCGCTTCCCGGGCGGCAGTTGCGGCAGGCGTCACTTCAATGGCCGATACCAGCGGGTTGTCGGCCGTGCCCTTGGCAAAGAAAAGATTAAGCACCCCGTCGGAGACGGTGACGGGCAGGGTGATTTTGAGGGCCCGCATGGCACCGCCGGCTCTGGTAAACACGTCCAGTTCGGAGAGGCGCTTGACGTTTTCCAGGTACACGTTGAACTTACGCGAACCGGCGCCGCCCGTAACCCGGCTGCCGAAGTAGGTTTCGGCAAAGTGCAGCGTCACGTTGAACGTACCGTTGCCCGAGGGCAGGCCGTAGGAGAACACCCCAACCCGGGCATTGCGGTACAGCGCATCGTCGGTCGTATTGGTAATCTCCCCACCCGCGATGCTCGACACGGTGCCCGAGGCGTAGTACACGTCGGCCGAGAACTTCTTGCCGGTGCTGCCCGTAAAGGCCGCCCCGCCCGCGTTGATGGAGAGGGCACTGCCGGCCGGCAGCACTTCGATGGCCTTGACGGCCGGGTTGTCGGCCGAACCTTTCAAGAAACTTACGTTCAGCGTGCCGTCACTCACCGTTACCCGGAAGGTTTCCTGGGCCACGCGCAGGGCGCCGCCGGCCCGGGCGAACACGTCGTAGTCGGTCAGCTTGCGCGCCCCTTCCAGATTGACGTGAAACTTCCTTGACCCGATGCCGCCGGGGGCGGTGTTGCCGAAGTAGGTTTCTGCAAAGTGCAGCACCACGTCATACGAGCCGTTGCCGGTGGGGAAGTTGTAGGAAAACGAGGTGCCGTGCCGGCCCGTCTGGTAGAGGTAATCGTCGCCCGTGCCGGCAATGTCCTTCGTGGTGGTACCCGACACCACGCCGCCCGAGAAGTAGGCGTCTCCCGAGAAGCTCCGTGCATCGGGGGTCGCGTAAGGGTTGCCCCCGGCATTCACCCGGTAGGTGCCCGCCACGGCGGGACTTACCGTAACGGTGATCTTTTCTGCATCCGTAGCGGGCGTGTAGGCATTGTCACTCACCCGGACCCAGAAGGCGTACGTGCCGGGGGCGGAGGGCGTCCAGGTGAAAGCCCCCGTGCCGGCGTTGATGGTTGCGCCGGCCGGGGCACCCGCCAAGCTGTAGGAAAGGGTGTGGCCGTCGGCATCGGTGGCCGAGGCCTTGAACGAGAGGCTTTGGCCCAGCGTAAGGCGCTTGTTGCCGATGCCGGCCAGCACCGGGGCCCGGTTGATGGGGGTGACGGGCAGGATTTCCAGGGCGTTCACCTTGGGCTGGTCGGCGGCTCCATTCAGGAACTGGATGTTGAGCGTCCCGTCGAGCACGTCCAGCGTGATGGATTCGGTCACCGCCCCGAGCGGGCCGCCCCGGGCGTAAATGTCGTAGTTGGTGTACCGGCGCACCCCTTCCATATTGACGTGGAACTGCCGGGACCCAACCCCTCCGGGAGCTTCGGTGCCCCAGTAAGATTCCACGAAGTGCATGACAACCGTGTATTTGCCCCGCGGCACGGGAATGTTGTAGCTGAACGCGCCCCGCCGCTCGGTCTGGTACAGGGTGGGGTCGTAGACGTACGGCACATCGACGTAGGCGTCCGCGTCCGCGGCCGTACCCCCCGTAAAGTACGCGTCGGCCCTGAAGTAGTCACCCGGCACATCCCAGTAGTAGCTCTCCAGGTATTCCATTACCGTGTGGGCGGGGCCGCCGGCGTTGATGCGGATGGGCGTGGCCTGGGGCCTGGAAAGATCGTACTTCCAGAGGCGGCCCCCGTCGGCGCCGTTGCTGAAATACAGCGAACTGCCGAAGATGGACAGACCCGACGGGTTCGTGCCGTTCGGACCGGGCACGGCTTCGATCAGCTTGTCGGTGCCGGCCTCCGTACCGTCGGTTTTCCAGATTTCGCTGCCGCTTACCACATCGTCGGCCACGAAGTACACCGCCCCGTTGTAAGCGGTCAGCTCACTCGGCTGTACCCACCGGGTGCGGGCAAAGTCCCTGATCAGCCAGGTCGTCGTGCCGTTGCTGGCGTACAACTTGTTCTGGGGGGTGATGGTGGGCCACGACGAGTACGTAGTGAAGTACAAGGTGCCGTTGACGTTGGTCACCTCCGACATGCTGGCGCCGATGCCCTGCCGGGCCCGCTCGGCGGTGAACACCTGGTCCAGTTTCCCGGTGGCGCCCCGCACGGCGAAAAGGGCATCGAGGGTGGCGGGCATCTCGTAATTCGACGCCCGGACGGTGGTTTCTTCGTGCGGGTTATCATCCGGGAGGACGGCCGCCTGGAAGTAGAGGTCGCCGTTGACCACCTGGAAGTCGCCGGGGCCAGAAGAGGCGGGGCCGCCGTCCGGTTCGTAGACGTAAAAGGGGTTAAGGTCTGCCAGCAGGAGGGTGCCGGCGGCGGTGCCGTCGCTCACCCAGGGTTCGAAGCCGTATTCGGCTTCCCCCGCGCCGAAGTACATTTTGCCGTTGAAAACGGTGAAGCCCCCCAACCGACTGCCTTCCGGGCCGGGGTTGATGTCTTTGACCAGGGTCGTGCCGGCGGCCGTGCCGTTGGTTTTCCAGAGTTCGGTGCCGTGGGTGCCGTCGTTGGCCCCGAAGTAGAGCTGGCCCCCCAGCACCGCTGCCGTCGTGGTGATCAACCCGCCGGCGCCGGGGTAGATGTCTTTGACCAGTACCGTGCCGGCCGCCGTGCCGTCACTCTTCCAGAGTTCGGTGCCGTACGTGGCGTGGCTGGCCACGAAGTACAGTGCGCCGTTGAAGACGCGTAACTGGCGGGGATACGACGGTGCCGCGCCGGGGTTGATGTCTTTCACCAGCCCGGTACCCGCCGCCGTCCCGTTGGTTTTCCACAGTTCACGGTTGCCGGTCGTGCCGGCGGCGAAGTACATGGCGCCGTTGAACAGGACCGGCCCCTCAGAAAGGCTGCTCACGTTGCCGATGGCGGTGGTGCCGGCGGCCGTGCCGTCGCTGCGGTAGAGCACGCCGCTGGTTTCCACACAAAGCACCCCGTTGACCACGAACAGGAGGCCGAAACCGGTGCCGCCCGGGCCGGGCACGAATTCCTTCACCAGTTCAAAGTTCGAACCGGCCAGGTCGCTCTTCCAGAGTTCGGTACCGGTAGCGGCCGAGGAAGCCCACAGGTACCGGCTGCCGTTGTACACCGTGCTGTAGTAGGGCTGCGGGAAAACGTCCTGCACGGGCATGGGCTGCGCCCCCGCCAGGGAGACGGTGAGCAGCGTTGCCAGGAACCACAAAGGCGTACGCGCCGGTACGCTTTGGCAAAAGTAAAGGTTGCTCATGGGGAAGGTATTTTAGTGGTAAATAATTGGTAATCAAGGGCAAGTGGATGTGCGGCCCGGGTCGCCGGGGGCAGTGGTCGGGGGAGGTGGTCGTTTTAGGGTGGTCGTAATGAAGGAAGTGATTAAGGGGGTGCGTAGGGGCCAGCGGGGCCGCAATGCGTCGTGGATGGGTGCAGGGTAAGGCAATGCCCGGAAGGCGCCGCGGGGATGGGGCGGAACCTGGTGCGTAATTCCTGTTTTACGGAATAGCTGGTGTTGGTGTACGGATTAGACGCCGCCGGAAGGGACGGGCTTAATCAGCAGCAGAAGACCGGTGCAGATTGCCGCCCCTTCGCGGGACGGTGATCGGACGCAAGTGATAACTTGATTTTACGCAACGTGCCCACGGCAGGCAAACGGGTAAAAAAAAACCTGGTGAGAAATGGGTTCAGGGTTTGCACGGTCCTGCTACACTGTACACGCAAGAATAAATAAAAGGTAAGCCAAAATCAATGATTTTTTTTTGAAAACGGGCCCTGCCCGCCAGAATCCGCGGAAACTTGGGAAAAATGTATACTAATTTTATCACAAATCGCCTTTCTTTGTAAAACGGACGTATCTTCATCCCAAACCCTTCAACTATGCTAGAAAGATCTACGATCCGCACGGCCGCCTGGGTAATTGTCCTGCTCCTCGCCCAGAGTGCCGCTGCGCAAACCATTTTTCGTGACGACTTCAACCGGGATGCCTTTGGCCCGGCCTGGCGTACCCCCGAATACGCCGGCTGGAGCCTCGCCAACGGCAAGGCCAACAACCGGATCGACGGGGTAAACGGCACCCTGCAAACTGCCGCCGCTTTTCCCCAAACGGCTTACGTGATCGAAACGCAGGCCTTCCCCTTCGTACGCAACTACCAGCGCAGCTACGGCATCACCTTCGGCAAGCCCAACCCCGACCAGGACTTCGGGTACATCCTCCGGTACAACTCGTACATCGGCCCGCACCTCCGGCTGGGCCGCTCCGACGGCAACGAGTTTTACCCCACCATTCTCGACGACAGCGCAGTGGTGCTTAACATCGCCAGTACGTACACCTTCCGGATTGAACGCACCGCCGCCGGCCTGATCCGGGTGTTCCTCAACGACGGGAGCGGCTACGGCACCGAGCCGGTGCTGCAAGCCGTAGACACCACGTACGCCGCCCTGGGCCACTTCGGCTGGCGGGTGGATACGGAAACGTTCGCCGAAGACTTCTCCGTGGAGTGGATCGAAGCCCGCTACCCGGCCGGTCCGGCGCCGTCGCTGCTTACCAACGTGCAGGCCACCGGCGACACGCCCTACAACGTGGGCCAACTGGCTCCCGACAGCCTGTTGTACGTGGACCGGTCCTACGTATTTACGGCCGTGCCCGACTTCCTCAAGGGGGCGGCGTACGTGCGGACGGCCAACGCCAACAAGGGACGGAGCGATACGGCGCACGTGGCGTTTGACCTGACGGAAGAAGCCAACCTGTACGTGTTCTACGACCCGCGGGGGACGCGGCTGCCGGGCTGGCTGGCCGGCTGGGAGAAAATCAACGACCAGGTGTTTTCCACCGACAGCGGCACCAACGTGCTGGACATTTACACCAAAACCTACGGTGCCGGCCGGGTGATCCTGGGCGGCAACCTGGAGGCTTTCGGCCTGGGTGCCATGACCAACTACCTGGTAGCCGCCCTGCCCGCCCCGGCCGGCACGGTGCTCGAAGCTGAAAAAGCTTTCCTGGACGGTCCCGAGGTAGAGGCCCGGCACCGGGGCTACTCCGGCGCGGGCTACGCCGATTTCCGCAACAGTACCGGCGACTCCATTGCCTGGACGGTCAACGTGGCGCTGGCGGGCCAGTACGAACTGGGATTCCGGTACGCGCTGGGCAACGTCAACCGGGCCATGGTACTCAAGATCAACGGGGCGGTGGCCGATACGGCGCTCACCTTCCCGGCCAGCGGCAACTGGACCAGCTGGCAACTCACCCGCATAAGTGCGCAACTGCGGGCGGGCGCCAACTCGGTCACGCTGGTCGCCAGCGGCAAGAGCGGTCCCAACTTCGATTACCTGATGGTGAAGCCCGAGCAGGTAACGCCGCCGGCGGCCCGGCCCAGGACCGCAAAAACGCCCGAAATGGGGGTTGAAGCGTCCGCCCTGCCGGGCAGTTACCCCAACCCCACCACGGGCCTGACCACCTTCCGGTACCGCCTCCCGGAGGCCGGCCCGGTGAGCCTGGTGCTCTACAACGCCCGGGGGCAACGGGTGGCTACCCTGCTCGACAACGAGTACCGGTCGGCCGGGGTGCACGAACAACACTTCGACGCCCGCCAGGTACCGGGCGGAGTGTACTTCTACCGCCTGCAGGCCGGCGCCACCCAGCGGGTTGCCAAAATGATTGTGAACCGGTAGTTGGGTACAGCATTTGTGAGTTTATGAGTTCATAAGTTTATGAGTTCATGAGTTTATGTGCATTCGTTTGCAACGCTTTGTGTGCACGAACTTTAATACAGGACAAAACCTCACCCCCGGCCCCTCTCCCAAGGAGAGGGGAGGCGTAAAGCCTTGAAAAAAAGCTATTTGTAGAATCCTTTCTTCTCCCCTCTCCCCGGGAGAGGGGCTGGGGGTGAGGTTTTGTCCTGTATTAAAGTTCGTGCACACAAAGCGTTGCAAACGAATGCACATAAACTCATGAACTCCCTTCTCCGCCCATGCCGGCAACCCCCCACGCCTCGTTCAAAGTACTTACCTCCTTCACCGTGTTCGGCGTTGGGTACGTGCTGGTGGGCGACGTACTGACGGGCCAGGTCCGCGCCGGCGACTGCGTGCAACTGCCCCTCGGCAATGGCCCCGCGGCGTACCCGATCATCGACGTGGAGACCGTGGACCGGGCGACGGAGGGCACCACCCACACCGGCCTCATCCTCCCGTACAACGCGGCGACGGAACTGGCGGCGCTGAAGGCACTGGAACTGGCCGGGCAAGTGCTGTACATCATCGCCGCGTAAGAACTGCCCCGCCAACCCATGGAAACCCCTGATCCCACCCTCCGCATCAGCAACCGGACCCGCGTGCTGGAAATGGCGGCCGTGCTGCTTACCGGCGCGGGCAAGTTCATTTTCGTCGACGGGCTGGGCGCCAAACTCCCCTTTATCGTGGGGGCCGTGCTGGGCTGGGGGGCGTACGTGTACTTCCGGCACCGGCGCCAGCCCGGCATCCTGGCCTACTGGGGCTTCCGGACCGACAACTTCCGCCGGAGTTTTCTCCAACTGCTGCCCCTGGCAACGGCCGCCGTACTCCTTTTTGCGGGGGTGGGGTACGCCACCGGCAAGTGGGTGCTGTCGTGGCACCTGTTGCCGGTGCTGCTGCTGTACCCGGTGTGGGGCGTGATCCAGCAGTTCCTGGTGGTGGGGCTGGTGGCCGGCAACTTGCACGACTACGCGGGACGGCGCCTGCCCCCGGCGGCCGTCACGGGCAGTACGGCCGTCTTGTTCTCGGCGGTGCACTGGCCGGCCCGGCTGCTGGTGGCCGGTACCTTCGCGCTGGCCGTGGTCTACGTAATGGTGTACCTGCGCCACCGCAACCTCTGGACGCTGGGGCTATACCACGGCTGGCTCGGCGGATTTTTCTACTTCCTGGTCCTGGGCCGCGATCCCTGGCAGGAAGTATTCGCGGCCGGCACCCGGTTTAACATCTTTTAACACACTTTAACGGGACCTTAACACCTGGCTAAGCTCCCGGCAGCTACCTTTACAATGGAGCCGGGATGAGCCATGCGTACCCGGTACCGGGCAAAGTTAGGTTTCGGACGGAATTGCAAAAAAAATTTGATCTGCGACGCATTTCACGGGTTACCTGGCCTGCGTAATGCAATCAAGGCTACCGGAACGAAGGAAGGGAGCGCGAAAATCAGAAAAATTTTTGCGGGGGTGCAACTCGGGGGCCGTTTAATGAATCTTTCTCCTGCAATACCGCCGCCGGGAAAACGGGCCAAACGGCGCAAGAAACGGGTAGCAACCGGCAGCAGGTTTTGCCAACTTTGATGGAGCCAACCGGTGCAAGTGTCCGGAATCGGATAATCCCGAACAGAAGCGGACACAGAATCGGTAAAAAGTGCCTCGATTAAAACAGAAATACGCGTTTTTCGGCTTTGGCACACCAATTGGTATACGAGAGTAAACGAAAATAATCCAGAAAAGAGGGTACTTTGTATTGCAAGGTATTATATCAAACCATATATTTGTTTAGGCACAGTAGTAAGAGTAAAACACACGTACCATGAAAACGCTGAGACTTTCCACCGTAGCCACCTTCTTATGCCTGCTGTGCATGAGCATGGGTTTTCCGAACCTGGAAGAAGAGGGGAAGGAAAAAGACAAGTGTAACAAGAAGAAAACCCGCACCACCGACGTGCGCACGGTTGCCCTGATGAGTTGCAGCCGTCAGGTGAGCCTCGCCGAGCAGGAAGTGCAAAAGCCGGTTCAGGCGACGTGCGCCGTCAAGACAACGGGTGAAGTCACCCCGAACATTTAACCAGGTGGAGTGGTGGTGGAAAGCAAACCCCATAAAAAAACAAACCTACCTAGCGGGGGCTGGTAGGATTGTTTAAACACACTCACACCTTTGCTTGAAAGCTGCTTTGCTTATTCAACAAACAAGCGAATTAAAAGTTCAAAAAGCAAGAAAATCCTGAAAATTTTCTTGCTTTTTATTTTTTTTGTCCCTCCCGTCTCCCTGCTACGCTGCCCGGCGGTTACGTATCCCCGCCAGCGGCCGTGTCCCTCCTCCGGTCTCCCTTCCTCCGGTTTCCGGTCTCCTTAGAATGCCAGGATCGTCCGCTCGATGATGTCGCAGCACTCCTGCATTTGCGGCTCGGTGATGATGAGGGGCGGGGCGAAGCGAATTTTGTCGCCGTGCGTGGGTTTGGCCAGCAGCCCGTTGTCGCGCAGGGCCAGGCACACGTCCCAGGCCGTACGGTCGTCGGCCGTTTCGCGGATGTCCACGGCGTTGAGCAGTCCCTTGCCGCGCACGGCTTTCACCAGGTCCGTCCTGGCCTTCAGGGCGTTCATGCGGCCGCGGAACAGGTTGCCCATCCGTTCGGCGTTGCCCACCAGGTCTTCTTCTTCCACTACTTGCAGGGCGGCCATTGTGACGGCGCAGGCCAGCGGGTTGCCGCCAAAGGTAGAGCCGTGTTCGCCCGGCCCGATGGTGAGCATGATCTCGTCGCTGGCCAGCACGGCCGATACCGGGTACACGCCGCCCGAGAGGGCTTTGCCGAGGATGAGCACGTCGGGATGCACGTTTTCGTGTTCGGAGGCCAGCAGTTTGCCCGTACGGCCGATGCCGGTCTGTACTTCATCCACCATCAGCAGCACGTTGTACTGGTCGCACAGTTCCTGGGCCCGGGCCAGGTAGCCGTCGCCGGGCACGAACACGCCGGCCTCGCCCTGGATGGGCTCCACCCAGAAGCCGCACACGTTGGGGTTGCGCAGCGCCTCGCGCAGGGCCTGGAGGTCGTCGTAGGGAATTACCTGGTAGCCGGGCATGAAGGGACCAAAGTTGCGGGTGGCCGCCGGGTCGGTGGAGGCGGAGATGATGCCCAGGGTACGGCCGTGGAAGTTGCGCTGCACGGCCACGATCACGGCCTGGTTTTCGGGAATGCCTTTTACCTGGTAGCCCCACTTGCGGGCCAGCTTGAGGGCCGTTTCGTTGGCCTCGGCGCCCGTATTCATGAGCAATGCCTTGTCGTAGCCGAAGTATTCGCACAGGTACTTCACGCATTCGCCCAGCTTGTCGCTGTAGAAGGCCCGCGACGTGAGCGTGAGGGTTTGGGCCTGCCGCACGAGGGCGTCCACGATGCGGGGGTGGCAGTGGCCCTGGTTTACGGCGCTGTAGGCGGACAGAAAATCGTAGTACCGCTTGCCGTCCACGTCCCACAGGTATACGCCTTCACCCCGCGACAGCACGACCGGCAGGGGGTGGTAATTGTGGGCCGCGTATTGTTCTTCGAGTTCGATGAGGCGTAACGAATCGTCGGTGGCTTGTATCATAAAGGGAGAAATAGTAGATGGTAGACGTAAGACTGGAGACCCGGACCAAACGGTGGCGCCCGGGTGTGGATTGTCCCCGGTACTAACTTAATTTTTTACAAACAAAACATTCCTGCAAGGTAAGGGTTTTCATAGTAGCAAAAAAAGAGTGGGAACGCATGGACGAGAGGGAGAAGCGGCTCCTGCACAACAAGGGGCTGAGGCCGGAGGATTACTACCTGGATGCGCAGGGGCTGCTCATTTTTACGGCGGTTTACCTGCTGAAACGGGGGTACTGCTGCCGTACCGGGTGCCGCCACTGTCCCTACGGCTTCAGGGCCGAGAAAGAAAAGGGCGACAAAGAAAAGCGCAGCCCACCGCCCGGCACCCCGCTTTCCGACCCGCAAAACATTCCCTGAACCGGTAATACTTTCCGATAAAACCGCCATCCGGCTTGCATGATTTGGGTAAAACCCGCATATTTGCAACCTGTTTTTAAGAAGCTAATATCACACGCCATGGCCAGAGTTTGTCAGATCACCGGAAAAAAGACCCGCGTCGGGAATAACGTATCCCACGCTAACAATAAGACCAAGCGCAAGTTTTACCCCAACCTGCAAACCAAGCGTTTCTTCGTGCCTTCCCTCAATGAGTGGGTTACCCTGAAGTTGTCCACCACGGCCATCCGTACGATCTCCAAGAATGGCATCGAAGCCGTGCTGAAGGAATCCGGCACGGACCTTACCAAACTGGTGAAGCAGGGAAACGATCAATAAGACATTCAATTTTAGACGCAAGACACCAGACAGTGGTCTGGCTACACGTTCATTCCCCCAAACGCAAAAGCCCTTTCCACGGAAAGGGCTTTTGCGTTTGGAAGGATTGCTGACGACCTGACGGGTCTCCTGTCTAATGTCTCCCGTCTCATGTCTGATATCTGACATCTCCCGTCTGTTTCTAGCTGCCTTTGGCCTCTTCGGTTTTCTCTTCGCCGGTGGTGACCTGGGTGATCTTCACCTTGTCGGCGCTGCCGAGGCCCGACAGGATTTCGATGTTGATGCCATCGGAAATGCCGGTCTTCACCAGGCGCTTTTCAAATTGCTGCGGGGCCTTTTCTACCTCTACGAAGATGCTGTCTTTCTTGAATTGCAGCATGCTCTCCTTGATGGCAAGCACTTTTTCCTTTTTGTCGAGCACAATGTCGGCGTTGGCCGAGTAGCCGGCCCGCAGGAAGTCCTTCTCGTCGAGGGTCATCTTGGCCCGCACCTGGAACTTGATGGCGCCTTCCACCGTGTCGCCCTTGGGCGAAATGTACTCCAGGGTCGCCTTGTACACCTTGCCTTCCAGCGCCCCGATGTTGAGGTTCAGGTCCATGCCCTCCCGGATCTTGCCCACCTCCGACTCATCAATGTTGCCCTCGAAGATCAGGTCCTTCATGTCGGCCACCACGGCAATGGTGCTGCCCGAGTTGAACGTGTTGCGTTCAATGATCGACGTGCCGACCTTGACGGGTACATCGAGCAACATGCCCGCAACGGGGGCGTACACGAGGTTGGATACCTGGCCCTTGCGTTTGGTGGCGCCTTCCCGCACGAGCAGCAGGTTCGATTCGGCGGCCTGCACGGCTTCCTGGCGCACCTTGAAATCGTACAGGAACTTGTTGTATTCCTGCTCCGAGACTACTTTCTGGTCGAAGAGACCCTTCTGCCGGTCCATCTCCCGCTGGGCGTTCTCCAGGTTGATGCGGGCGGTGTTGAGGTCGGTTTCGGCCTGGTTCACCTGCACGATGTTGGGCACGATCTTGACCTTGGCGATCAGTTGCCCGGCCTTTACGCCTTGCCCGGCCTCCACGTACAACTCCTCGATGATGCCCGACACCTGCGACTTGACCTGTACCTCGCGGCGCGGCACGATGGAACCGGTGGCTACGGTCTTCTTGACGATGGTGGTGGTAAAAGGCTGCTCGGTCTTGTACACGACGGGGTCAGTCTTCGACTTATTGTAGAAATAATACCCCAGCCACCCCGACAAGCCCAACACAACCAGGACGACGAGGGTGAGCACTACTTTTTTCATGATTCTTGATGATTTGATGAGGATTAGGAATAGGTTTGAATGGTTTGCTTGCCCAATGAAGTCTGGCGCGTTCAGGCTGGCTACTCGTCTTTCAGTGCGACTACGGGGTCCACGCGGGCGGCTTTGGTGGCGGGAATGAGGCCGGCCAGGGCCCCCATCACCACCAGCAGCCCCACGGCCGTAAGGGCAATGGGCAGGTTTACCTCGGGGTTGGCGAAAAACTCGCCTTCCGCCTTGAACTTCTTGAGCAGGTAATCGATGCCGGCCACCAGGCCCGTGCCGGCCATCAGGCCGAAGTACCCGGCGGCGCTGGTAATCACGATGGATTCCTGGATGATGAGGCTGATGATGGACCACGGCGTGGCCCCCAATGCCTTGCGGATGCCGATCTCCTTGGTGCGTTCCTTCACGACGATGAGCATGATGTTGCCCACGCCGATGATGCCCGCGATGATGGTGCCGATGCTGACCACCCAGCTGAAGCCGCGGATGCCCGTAAACAGCCCCTGCACCCGGGCGAAGTTCTCTTCCACGTTGGCCGAGCCCAGGGCCCGCTTGTCGTCGGGGGCGATGCTGTGGCGCTGGGCCAGCAGTTCTTTCACCTTGGTTTCGATCACGGCCGCCCGCACGCCGGGCTGGGGCACCATGGCGAAGAAGGCCACTTTGTTGTACTGGTTGAATGCCTGCTGGAGCGTGGTGCTGGGGATAAACACCGTCCGGGCGTCTTCCCGGTTGTCTTCCACATCGCCCTTGCCCCGGAACACGCCCACCACCAGGAAGAAGGCGCCCTTGATGCTGATGTACTGGCCGACGGGGTCTTCGTCTGCCTTGAAGAGTACCTTGCGCACCTGCGTACCGATTATGGCCACCTTGCGGCGGTCCCTGATGTCGAGGTAGTTGATGAAACGGCCGCTGCTCAGCTGCACGGGCCGCACGCCGGTAAAGTCGGGGTATTCGCCGTAGACGTTGAAGGCTTCGTTTTTGGTGCCCCGGTTCACGGTGTAGTTGCCCGGCAGGAAGTTGCGCGGGGCCAGGATGGCTACTTCGGGAATGGTGCGCCGGATGGCGTCCACGTCGTCGTTGGTGAACTGCACGAAGCGGCCGGGCTTGAAGCCTTTGTAGGGAATGCTGGTGCGCTGCGACCACACGAACACACTGTTTTTGGCAATGTCAAAGCTGGAGACCACGCCGTTTTCGAAGCCGTTGCCCGCTCCGAGCAGCACCACCAGCATAAAAATGCCCCAGAACACGCCAAACGCCGTGAGGAACGTCCGCAGTTTGTGCTTGCTGACGGTAGCGTAAATCTCGGTCCACTTGTCCAGATCAAACATCGTTTTTTGCGTTTTTATTCGGCGCGTAGCGCCTCAATGGGTTTGATGCGTGCAGCCTTGATGGCAGGTACTAAGCCGGCAATAGCACCCGCAATGACGAGCACACCGGTAGCCGCTAATGCTACGCCAAAGTCTACTTCGGGGCGGGTGAAGTAGGAGAGTTTGGCGCCGGTGGATTCAATCAGGCGGCTCACGCCGTCGAGCAGGCCCACGCCGGCCAGCAGGCCCAGGTACCCCGAAAACGACGTAATGAAAATGGATTCGAGCAGAATCTGGCTCACGATGGACCAGGGCGTGGCGCCGATGGCCTTGCGGATGCCGATCTCCTTGGTGCGTTCCTTCACGATGATGAGCATGATGTTGCTCACCCCGACGGCCCCCGCAATCAGCGTAAACACGCCGATCACGCTGACGAAGATTTTGATGGCGCTGAACAGGCCCTGGAAGCGTTTCCACTCCTCCTGGTTGTTGTCGAGGTTGACGGCCTGCTCATCCTTGGTGTCGAACCGGTGCCGCTTCGCCAGGATGCCGCGCACCTGGTTTTCGATCTGGGTCACCTCCACGCCGGGCTGGGCCGTGAGGGCAATGGCCTGCACCTCGCGGGCCGGGTTGAAGATCACCTGGTACGTGGCGTAGGGGATGAAGACGCGTTCTTCGAAGCGGCCGTTGTTGCCCTCCTTCCTGAAGTAGCCGATCACCTTGAAAAAGCCGCCCTTGATGTTGACGTATTCGCCGATGGCCTCCTTGTCGCCGAACAGCACGTCTTTGGCGCGGTACCCGAGCACCACCACCTTGCGGGCTTCGCGGGCGTCGTTCTGGTTGAACACCCGGCCGTTCACCAGGTTGATGATGTCGATGCCGAAGTAGTCGGGGCCCACGCCCATGACCGAAAAGGAGCCGGTCTTGTTCTTGTGGCTGAGCGTAAACTCCCCTTGCAGCCAGTTGCGCGGCGACATCAGTTGCACGCCCTCCACCTGCCGGGCCAGTTGGGCCAGGTCTTCATCGCGGAAGCTGATTTCCCGGCCGGGCTTGAGGCCTGCGTATGGCATGGACGTTTTGCCCGACCACACCCACAGGCTGTTGACGGCGAACCGGCCGAACTCGGTTTCGATGCCGTTCTGCATGCCTTTGCCGGCGCCCAGCAGCAGCACCAGCATGAATATCCCCCAGAACACGCCAAACGCCGTCAGGAACGTCCGCAGCTTGTTCTTCTGCATCGTCGCGAAAATCTCTTGCCATTTGTCCGGATCAAACACGTTGGTATAAATTGAGAAGGAAAAATTGAGAATGGGGGCGAATTCAGGTTTTGGCGCAGCGAACCCTACCCGTGGGTACAGTTGCGGAAGGAAGTACGGAGCCGGTGGAGGGCGGCGGCTTATTTTCCTTTTTCCGATTTCGGTTTTCCACCATCCATTGATTTACAGGTGGCAATGGAGGTTTCGAGGCGCTTCTTGATTTCCTGCATGAGCTTTTCGTCGTCGGTGGAGACCGAGAAACTGAAGCTGTCGTTTTTCTCCTCCTCCTGCATGTGCAGTTTCAGCTTGTAGGAGTTGCCGTCTTTCTGGTAGCTTACTTTTTCGATCTGGTTCAGGCTGCAACCCATGTTCATGCCCAGGTTAAAGCCGTCTTTTTCCTTCACGCCGATCTCCATGCGGGCGTCGCAGTCGTCGAAGCGGAAACGGGCATTGTCATTCCCGTCTTTGGCGATCAGGCCGTTGAGGTTCTTTTCGAGCCACTGGTTGTTCTGTTGCAGGGCTTTGCTCTGGCCGTAGCCGGCAAGGCTGATTAGCAATAACAGGAAAGTGAAGGATAGCAGTTTCATAAAAGTTAGGAGAAGGTGGTTGTCGGTCAGTAGAGACGCGATTCATCGCGTCTAGATTCATCGCGTCTGGATTCTTAGTCATTCGCCTGCTGTCATCACAATTACGCAGTTATCAGTTCGGGTACGGCCGTTTCGATCACCCCGTCGCGCAGGCGGATGGTGCGCTGGGTCATTTCGGCAATGTCGTTTTCGTGCGTGACGATGATTACGGTCATGCCTTCCTGGTGCACGCCTTTGAAGAGTTCCATCACTTCGTAGGAAGTCTTGCTGTCGAGGGCCCCGGTCGGTTCGTCGGCCAGGATCACCTTAGGGCGGGAGATCAGCGACCGGGCAATGGCAACGCGTTGCTTCTGGCCGCCCGACATTTCGCTGGGCAGGTGTTCGGCCCAGTCCTTGAGGCCCACCCGGTCGAGGTATTCGAGGGCCAGCTTGTTGCGTTCCCGGCGGCTTACCTTCTGGTAGTACAGCGGCAGGGCCACGTTTTCCATTGCATTCTTGAAGGAGAGCAGGTTGAACGACTGGAACACGAACCCGATGAGGTGGTTGCGGTACCAGGCGGCCTTGGTCTGCGACAGGTTCCGGTCGATCACGTGCCCGGCCAGTTTGTACTGGCCCGCATCGTGGCTGTCGAGGATGCCCAGGATGTTGAGCAGCGTGGATTTGCCCGAACCCGAAGAGCCCATGATCGACACCAATTCGCCTTCCCCGATCTCCAGGTCGATGCCTTTCAGCACGTGCAACCGGTTGTTGCCAATGGAATAGTACTTGTTGATGTTGGTGAGTTGAATCATACGCCGCGGCGGATTAAGGATGAAAGTGGGCTTGCGAATGGTAATTGGTAATGCAAAGTACTGTGCCTGGCAGGCTGCTCGTTGCGAATCTTGATGAAATGTTGCCCGTTGGTATGGAAGGCTGCAATGCCGGATGAAAAACCAGACCGGGCACCCCTGTCAATCAGATGCCGGTAACCGGCGCCGGGTTGCATTTAGTCGCAAAAAAAGTCGCTGGTAACCCGCCGGGGAAGAAGAAATAATTACTTGAAGGATCGGCCACCAAGACACAAGGGCACCAAGGAACACCAGGAGGTGTGTCGTCGGCCCAGCCTTTGTGGCACTTCGTGCCTGGGTGTCTTTGTGGCAGAAACAGGAGTACCGAACAATCCGATCAGGCAATCCCGCATTACAGCCGGATTTTATCCGAAATCAGGTATTCGTTGCTTTTGGTGGGGTTGGAAGTGGTCATCATTTCGCCGAGGAAACCCGCCAGGAAAAGCTGTACGCCGATCACCAGGGCGACCAGGGCCAGAAAAAAGGCAGGCTTGTCGGTGACGCTGCGCACGGTCTGGTGCAAAAACCAGTTGTGGTACACCTTGTTGATAATGAGGGACAGCGTAATGAAAAAGCCGATGAGAAAACAGATCGTGCCCATGGTGCCGAAAAAGTGCATGGGGCGCTTGCGGAACCGCGTTACGAAAGTGATGGAGAGCAGGTCGAGGAAGCCGTACACGAACCGTTCGATGCCAAACTTGGTGTAGCCGTACTTGCGCGGCCGGTGCTGCACCACCTTTTCGCCGATGCGCGTAAAGCCGTTCCACTTGGCAATGATGGGAATGTAGCGGTGCATCTCCCCGTACACCTCAATGCTTTTGACCACCCTGGAGTTATACGCTTTTAACCCGCAATTGAAATCGTGCAGCTTAAGCCCCGACATCGAACGGGCCGCCGCGTTGAATACTTTCGTGGGAATCGTTTTACTGAGCGGGTCGTACCGTTTTTTTTTCCAGCCCGACACCAGGTCGTAGCGGTCCTGTGTGATCATCCGGTAGAGGCCGGGAATCTCGTCGGGGCTGTCCTGGAGGTCGGCGTCCATCGTGAGCACCACCCCGCCCTGGCTGGCCTGGAAACCCACGTGCAGGGCGGCCGACTTGCCGTAGTTGCGGTTGAACTGGATGCCCTTCACGTTGGGGTTGCGGGCGGCAATGGCATTGAGCGTTTCCCAGGTAGCGTCGCGGCTGCCGTCGTCGATGACGATCACCTCGTAAGTGAGCCCGTTTTCGGCCATCACCCGGGCAATCCAGTCGCACAATTCCGGCAGTGATTCGGCTTCGTCCTTGGCCGGAATCACCACCGAAATCATGGGTCTCGCTGTTGTCATGCGGCGAAGTTAGGCAAAAGTGCGAATTGTGCCGGGCCTACACGTCGAGCACGTCCCGTTCGCGTTTCATGATGGCCGCAATGATCAGCGAGAGGATAAAACCGAAGAAAACAATCGCCAGGGTGGCAAACAGGAAGCTGAAGCCCGACATGCCTTCGGCGATCTTCATGGCCTGGTCGATCTGGGCGTCGCTCATGCCGCGTTCTTCCATCTGGATGCGTTGCTCGTCCATGGTGCGTTGCAGCACGGTCGGGTCCACGAACTTGACGTAGAACGTACTGATGAGGCTCGACAGCAGGCCGGCCACGGCGGCGGTAAGCGTACCCACGCCCAGCCCCTGCCCGTAGGTCATGTAGCCGCCGTTCTGTTCCTTGAAGTCGCGCATGCCGTACACGAGCCCGCCCACCAGCAGCAGGAACGTGACGTAGTGCAGGGGCGAGGATTGCGGGAGCCCCGCCATGCTCAGGACCGTTGAATACACGGTCATGGCCAGGCCCGTGATCAGGCCGGCCTTGAGGGCCACCCGGGCGGTGGAGGGAGTGGTGGAAGTCGTTTCCATGAGGTAAGGGGAAGGGGGTTAGGTTGGGGGAATGTCCAGTTGCGCGGTTGATGGAAAAACGGCCGCCGGGTAACCCCGGGTGAACTGATTTATACCGGCCGCGGGTGTTTCCGCATGATGATCGCCAATATACCCGTCGCAAAGAAGCAGATGAAGAAATTCCGGAGAAAAATGTCGATGGCCCGGCCGGAAGGCGTAATGCCCGGCAGGGCCTTCAGGTAGTACTGGTAGCGGGCCGCGTCCGTGAGCCGGCCTGCCGCGTAGTCGGCCCGGATCTCTTTTTCCATGCCGGCGACGTAGCCCGCAAACACCCCCGGATCAATTTTGAGGAACGCGTAGATGACCAGGCTCGACACCAGCGCCGACAGCAGCACCACCGGCACGCCCACCGCCAGGCCCTCCCAGAAGTGCAGCACGCCCCCGTTGCGCCGGTCGCGGAAGAAGCCCATCGCAAACAGCGTGCACAGCAGGATGATCAGCAGGTCGAGCCGGTTCATCTCGCGCACCGGGTTGGTCCCCAGGGCGTAGAACGTAAAAAAATACACCAGCACCAGCCCTGCCCCCAGCAGGCCGAACAACATCCCCACCCGCAAGTATCTGCTTCGAAACATAGGCACAGTAAACAGTTATCAGTGAACAGTAAACAGTGAACAGTCAGCAATCGGCAATGTTGCGTTCAGCTTACTGTTTACTGATAACTGTTCACTGATTTATCCCCACTTAAACACCCGCAGGCCGGCGGTGAAGAACACCAGGCCGTAGGCCAGCAATACTACCGATTTTCCGGCGACCTGCGCCAGCCCGGCTCCCTCGTTGAACACCTTGCGCAGCAGGTCGGCCAGCAGCGTGAGCGGCAGGTACTCGATCAGGCCGGCCGCCCAGCCGGGGAAGTTGGTGTAGCTGAAGAAGATGCCCGACACAATGGTCAGCGAAAGCGTCACCAGGTTGATCATGCCGCTGCCCACGTAGGTCTTCTGCGGCCGCGCGGCCACCAGCATGGCAATGCCGGCGAAGGCCGCCACGCCCGAGGTGAACACCATCGCAAACGCCAGCGGGCTGCCCGTCAGACCCACGCCGAACAACGTGCCGGCAAACAGCAGCAGGAAGCCGGCCTCGACCATGCAGAGCGTAAGGCGGGTAGCAAAGTGGGCCAGCAGGAACTCGGTTTTGCGCATGGGTGTGGCTACCATCTGCCGCAGCAGCTTCTTGATGCGCCACTCGATCACGCCCCAGCCGATGCCCCACACGCACGAGTTCATGATGCCCAGCGCAATCATGCCGGGAATGAGGAAGTCGATGTAGCGGCTGCCCTGCGTCTGCACCGGCCGGATCTGGCTTTCCCGCCCGGGGGCTTCGCTGAGTTCCTTGTCGAGCAGCAGGTACTGCGTGCGGGCCACCTCGTTGCGCGGGTCGAAGTGGTAGGCAAGCCGGCCGGCCGGCAGCGGCTCCACGATCAGGGCAATTTCGCCGCGTTTGAGCCGGAGCAGGGCGTCGGCGCGGGAAGTATACACGAACGCAAAGCGGTTGAGCAGCAGCGTGTCGGGGTCGATGGCCTCTAGTTTGGTTTGCAGCGGGGCCACGTACGCGTTGCGCTCCACGGCCACGCGGCTGGTCACGGGGTCTTTTTCGGTAAAGGCCAGCCCCAGCACGCCCGACAGGCCGATGGGAAAGAGCAGCGACCAGAACAGCGAAGCCGGCTCCCGCACGAACTCCCGGAACTGGATGGCAACCAGGTTGAGGAATGAGTTATTCATGCAGCCTCCTTCCGGTCAGGGCCACGAACAGGTCTTCGAGCGTCTTCTTGCGGCACTGGAACGCCAGCACTTCCGCGTGGTGCGTGCGGAACAGCGCCAGCAGCACGGGCAGCGCCTCGGTAATGCTGGTGACGGTCACCGTGCCCTTGCGGCCCGGCACGGCCCACGCCACCTCCAGGTAGCCCGGCAGTTGCGTGATGCCGGCGGGTGGCACGGCGGTCCGGAGTTCAAATTCAATCAGTTCGCCGGTGGCAAAGGCGCCGAGCAGGTCTTCCAGCGTGCCGTCGGCCAGGATTTCCCCGCGGTCGAGCACCACGATGCGGTCGCACAGGTACTGGGCTTCTTCCATGTAGTGGGTGGTCAGGATCAGGGTCGTCTCGCCGCCCTTTTTGAGGTCGGTGAGGATTTCCCAGATTTCGCGGCGGGCGTTGGGGTCGAGGCCCGTGGTGGGCTCGTCGAGCAGCAGCAGGCGCGGCCGGTTGAGCAGGGCCACGCCCAGGGCGAGCTTTTGCCGCTGCCCGCCCGAGAGGTTCACCGTGTAGGCGTTTTTCTTTTCGCCCAGGCCCACCCAATCGACCACTTCGCGCGAACGGGAGCGGCCGAGCCCGTAGAAGCTGCCGAACAGGTCGAGGGTTTCGAGCACGGTGAGCTTGTCCACGAACCGGGTTTCCTGGAGCGAGAGGCCGATGATCTTCCGCAGGTACCGTTCGTGCCGGCCCCACGTTTTGCCGCTGATGGTGATGGTGCCCTGGTTGGGCGCCTGTAGCCCTTCGATCATCTCGACGAGGGTGGTCTTGCCCGCGCCGTTGGGTCCGAGCAGCGCCAGGTATTCGTTCTGCCGCACGTGCAAAGTAAGGTTGCGGATGGCTACGTGGTTTTTGAAGGACCGGGTAACCTGATTAATATCAATCAATGCCTTAAAGAAGTAGAAACCATAAAGTGACTCCCGGGGTCCACCCGGGTCCGGAAAGGGTTGGGCACGGAGGTAACCCCGGCGCGGGCCGGCCAGTGGCGACAGAGTGGGCCAAAAACTTACCCTGTACGCGCAACGCTCCTTTGCGGGGTGGCCCCTCCGAATCAACGCCTCCCTTTTTGACTATGTTTACAACGCCAATGCGCGTTCCCCGCCAAGCCTTTTACCCTGTCCATTTTTTGGGATTTACGATACAACGCAGAAGAATGTTAAAGAGATACATTGTGGCCCTGCTCACCTGCCTGCTGCTCGGCGCGGCGGGCCACGGGCAGGTGATCCTCGTCGATAAGGCGGCGGATTACCTCAAGCGCAACGAACTTAACAGTGCCCGCGAGGCCATCGACGTGGCCGCCAAAGACCAGACTACGGGCGCCGACCCGCGGACGTGGCACATCCGGGGCTTCGTCTACAAGGAACTCTACAAGAACAGCCCGCAAACGGCCGACTTCCGCGAAACGGCCCTGGCTTCGCTCCGCAAGTGCAGCGAACTGGACGCCAAAAACGCCTACACCGCCCGCAACCAGGCCGTGCTCGAATACCTCTACGGCACGTACTACAACGAAGCCGTGGAACAGCTCAACCGCAAGGAGTTCGCCAGGTCCCTGGTGGGCTTCGGGAAGTTCATCGACTACCGCGCCGGCACCAAGCCCGACGCGTACTACGCCGAAGCCCTCTACAACGCCGGATATGCTTCTTTTGCCCTCGACGACAAGGCCGCCGCCCGCACCTACTACGAAAAGGCGCTGGCCGCCAGTTTCCGCAACGCCTACCTCTACGACGACCTCGCCCAGCTCTACGCGGGGGCCGGCGAGAAGGACCTGGCCCTCAAGACCGTGGAGGCCGGCCGCCAACAGTACCCCGACGACGCCGGGCTGCGTACCACCGAGATCAACCTGCTGCTGGCGAGCCGCCAGTTCGGCAAGGCCGAGGGGCGCATCGAAGAATACCTGCGGCTCGACCCCGCCAACACGGAGGCCCTGCTGGTGGCGGGCTCCGTGTACGAAGCCATTGCCCAGAGCGACAGCACCAAAAAGGAGATTTACTTCGGGAAACGCCGGGAAGCGTACCGCCGCGTGCTGGCCCGGGACCCCGAACACCCGGTTGCCAACTACAACATGGCCATTACGCTCTACAACAAGGCCGTGGACCTGATTGAACCCGAAAAGAACTACGACCTGGACATCATGGCTTTCCACGCCAAGCTGGAGACCATTACCCGGTTGTTCCAGGAGGCCCTGCCGTACGCCGAAAAAGCGTCGAAGCTGGCGCCGACCAACCGCAACGCCCTCAAAGCCCTGCAAGGCATTTATTACTTCCTCAACGAGAAGGAAAAGTCGAGCCACGTCGGCCGGATGATCGAACAGTTGAAAGGGTAACGCCGACCGCCAACCGGCCGCACCGCGAATTGTTTTCTACCACCATGAACAAGATTGTACCCATGCTATTGACGTTGCTCCTCTGGTCTCTCCGCTTCCTGGAGGTACAGGCGCAATCGAGGCCCTCGGAAACTACCCACAAGGTGCAGACGATCTTCATCTACAACTTTACCAAGTACATCCGCTGGCCCGACGAATACAACACCGGCAACTTCACCATCGGCGTGCTGGGCGATACGCAGCTGAACGGGGAACTGATGAAGATGGCGGCCACCAAAACGGCCAACGGCCGCAAGATCGTCGTGAAGAGTTACAAGGACGTGCGGGAGATCGACAAGATGTGCCACATCCTGTTCATTGCCGCCGAGAAGAACGACCTGCTCAACGCGGTGCTCCAGAAGACGACCGGCACCTCTACGCTGGTGGTGACCGAAAAGGACGGGGCGGCCCGGTTCGGCAGCCTCATCAACTTCGTGTCCGACAAAGGCAAGCCGGGCTTCGAAATGAACCTGAGCGCCTTCGAACGCAGCCGCCTCAAGTTTGACTCAAAACTAAAGTCGGCGGCCATCGCAATATGATTGACCAGCCCACAGTTTAGACCGTGGGATAAAGATAAATGAGTGAAAATGAGTGTTAATTTGAACAGGTGAACGGGGCGGCCGCAAGGCCGCCCCCATTTTTCAGGCCCGTCTTTTTCTCCATCACCAGCTTGCCCCGGTACTCAATACCCAATACCCAATACTTACTTTCCCTCTTTCTTTGCTTCCCTGCGTTCCTGGCGCTTTTCTTTGCGTTCCGCTTTTTTGTCCTGGCGTTCTTCTTTTTTAGCGGCTTTTTCTTCGGCCTTTTTTTCTTCTTTCTCCGCTTTGTTGCCCTGGGCGGCGGCCTTGGCGGCGTCTACCAGTTCGCTCATTTTGCCCTGGCCGGTCATCACCATGCGGCTGTTCTCGAAAGTGTTGTTGCCCTTCCGGTCCACCAGCTTGGTGCGGAAGGAGAAACTGTAATCCACCTCCTCGGGCTTGGTGAGCATTTTCACGCCGGCCTTGATGCCCTCCTTCAGGGTTACTTCCATGGGCAGTTCCAGCACCGTTGTGCCGTTGGCCGGGATGTTGATCATCGTATCAATGCGACCCTCGGCAAACTCCTTGCCCTCCAGGTTGATGCGGTAGGCCGTCTGCTTGATCCGGAAGGGCATGGCATTGTAGTTTTTGATCTCCATCTTAGCCGTCAGCTTGGTCTGGTTGAGGCCCAGCTTGTCGAGGTCGGTGTCCACCAGCTTCACGTCGGGAATGATGTAAGCGGGCATCTTCCTGGAAAACGTCAGGTTGAGGGGTTTGTCTTTGAGGAAAGGCAGGTCGGTATGCACCTGCGCCTTCATGGTGTATTCCACGCTGTCGGTGCCCTCCCGTTTGAATTCCTTGAGCTTTGCCAGCATCTTCTGGTTTTCGATGGTCACCGGCAGGGAGATCAGGCTGGTATCGTTGGCTTCAAGCTTGATGGGCTTGGGGTAGGTGCTGCGCATCACTTCGACGCCGGCCATGTAAATCTGGTAGCTGAGGCTGTCGGCCTTGAAGCCCACCGGCGCCGCGTTGTCGATGAGCACTTTCATGGTGGCCTTGGTTTCTTCCCTGGTCAGGTCGGTGATCTGGAAGGAACTCATTTCCACGCGGGGTTTGATGAACGTTTTGTAGGGGTCATCCTTGGACCGGCTGTACCAGCGGTACGTAAATACGCCGCCACCCACCACCAACAGTACCAGCACGAGCAAACCAATCTTTTTCATATCGCCTCTTAACACGTTTGGTAACGTCTGTATTACGGCCCCCGGCGCGGTGAGTTGGGATTTAGGGCGATTATTTAGGGAGGGGTTCACGAACAGTTTTACGCAAAGGCGGGTTTCACGAACAGTTTCACGCAAAGGCGCAAAGTAGCGCAAAGGGCGCAAAGAAAAGACAGGACCGCAAAGGGCGCGGAGATAGGGGTAGGGTTGAAACCCTACCCTACGGAAAGGCTGCGCGTGGTTTGACTGGAGCGAAGTCTGCGTACGGATGCGCAATATCAACATGCGCAATATCCATAGGATCGGGTTTAAACCCGATCCCTCCTTGCGCTCCTTGCGGTTCAGTTAAATCTTTATGCCGCGGACAGTGCCGGCTGTTCCCGGCCTTTTGCCCGGGCGCCGAATTTGCGCAACTGTTCTTCGAGCATCTTGAGTTCGGGGATGATGTAGAGGGGCATTCGGCGGGTAAACTTGATCTGGAGGGGTTTGCCCTTCAGCAGGGGAAGGTCGGTGAACACGTTGGCCTTCAGCGTGTAGTCGGCGCTGTCGCGTTGCCCCTCCAGGCTGCGCAGGGTACGGAGCAGCCGCTGGTTGTCGAGGGTGATGGGCAGGGTGAGCAGCGTGGTGTCGCTGGCCTTCAGGTGAATGGGCCGGTTGTAGCTGCCCCGCGTGACCTCCGTGCCTTCAATGTACACTTCGTACTGCAAGCTGTCGGCGTCCAGGCCCATTGGCGAAGTGTTTTCGATCAGGATCTGCACGTCGGCCACCGTGCGCTGGAAGTTGACGCTCTTGATGAAAAAACCGTACAGTTCCACCTTCGGCTCCTTGAAGGCCGTGAGCGGATTGCCGTCCGTGGCTTTGTACCAACGGTACGCAAAAAATCCTCCCACCCCCAGGACCAAGAGCAGCACCAACGACAAACAGCCAGCCAGACGCATAGATCAATGACGAATTACGAATTACAAATAACCAATGCCGCGACGGCGGATTGGCGCAACAGCAACACTCACAACAAATAACCTTCCAACCTGCTGACCTTCCAACTTTTCTAACCTCATTTTAACTCTTTCTTAACGCTTCTCTAATCCTTCCGCAATCAGTGCTTCGAACAGGTCGGAGAGTTTGGCGTCGGCGGTGGCGGCCACCTGGATGATTTCCTGGAGGCTGACCGGCTGGAGGTTGTCGGGATCGCACTCGTCGGTCACCACTGATACGGCGGCGCAGGGCAGGCCCATGTGGTTGGCTACGATTACTTCGGGGACTGTAGACATGCCCACCAGGTCGGCGCCAATGGTGCGCAGGTAGCGGTACTCGGCGCGGGTTTCGAGGTTGGGGCCCGACACCGCCGCGTACACCCCTTCGCCCAGCCGGAGGCCGAGCCGCCCGGCAATTTCGTGCAGCTTGCGGTTGAGGGCCGGGTCGTAGGGACGGCTCATGTCGGGGAAGCGCGGCCCGAGCTCGTCGTAGTTGCGGCCCACCAGCGGGTTGGTCGGTTGCAGGTTGATGTGGTCGTCGAGCACTACCAGGGTGCCCTTGCCGAAGGCCGGGTTCATGCTGCCCGAAGCGTTGGAAAGCAGGAGCGTACGCACGCCCAAAAGCTTCATCACCCGCACCGGAAAGGTTACCTGCTGCATGGAGTAGCCTTCGTAGTAGTGAAAACGGCCCTGCATGGCCAGCACTTTCCGGCCGGCCACCTCGCCGTACACCAGGTTGCCGTGGTGAAACTCCACGGTGGCTTCGGGGAAGTGCGGGATTTCGGTGTAGGGAATGCGTACGGTGACGTCCATTTTGCCGATCATCTTGCCCAGGCCCGTGCCGAGCACGATGCCGACCTCCGGGTGGGTGATGCCCCTGCCTTGCAGGTACGAAACGGTTTCCTTCAGTTGTGCGAGCATAGCGTGCTTCAGGTTTGCGGCGGAAGATAGTTAAAATAGGAGCATTGCAAAAACCGTACGCTTTTCCATTTGAAATACGCTGAGGCAGAAAGGAATTGGGAGATGATGAAGGGATGATGAGTTTAGTGTATAAACAACACTATGGTAGGTGTATTCCCGGCGTTCATTTTTGCGGGGTTGCGTTGCCCTGCATTGGAATGGGCACGGTTTTTTGGTAAGTTGGGAGTGTACAATTGTTATGGCCAATCGAAAAATGAGACACCTGACTTTGCTTTTCTTATTGACTACCGTTCAGTGCTATAGTCAAATAATTAAGCCTCATCCGGTTGTTTTGAGTGTTTCCGTCTATGCTACCTTTATCGGAGGGGCAGATTTTGAAATAGTAGAGCAAGGTCAATTCTATACGCTCAATTACAACCTATCCCATTCACCCCAATTTTATACCAGTAAAGGGGTAGATATCGATTCGGCCCAAGCAGCCTCTGTTGTACAACTACTGAAGTTGCTCGAAGTGTCCGAACTAAAAAGAATTACTACTGTGGATGTAACAGATGGTACGCGTGTTGATGGTTACATAAATAAAGGTAATGGACAAACCAAGTTCTTCTCCAGTTTCAGCGGATACAAGCCTGAGGATCATCTTCAGAAAGAAACCCTGAAACTCGTTTTCAAATTGACACTAACTTACTTGCAATCGAAAGTAGAAGCCAACAGGCAATTGGGTCCGATTGCCACCAAAATGGAAGACTTACTTGCAATAAACTTATTGAAGGATATACAAGCACATGCATTAGAATAAGTACTGACCCTAACACCCCATTCACCGATAACCGGCCTTGCCTCATCGCATAGCTCCACCGCAACAGGACCGGTTTACGGGAATGGTCGATTCGTTAGCTGTCAGTGAATGATATAATAAACACAGTTTGGATTCTATCTGCAGTTTTGTTCGCTTTTTTTCCAATGGAAGAAGATGTAGAATTAAAAATGATTAGGCGTAAATGGAAGGCAAAAACTTCTATCATGAGATATTGTATCTGACAGCAGACAGTTTAAAGCTCGGGTTTCATTTCATTGATGAAGAAAGAGATCGGTTGGTATTCACATTTGACTGCATACCGCAGAACCAACAGAAAGACCAACAGCCAACACCACGCACGACCGACCACCAGCCCGCCGCACCGCATAATCTATAGCAGGTGGACACGCCGCCGGGTAGCTTCGATCCGTTATGCCAATTTGAAAACGAAACCAATCATGAGCTTAGCAAGGATAATACTCTATACAATCTTCATTACTAATTCCGTATACGGACAGAAAATTCATTCTTCCCTTCCCGAAAAAATTGACCGGTCAGGCAGCTACCTGTTTTATCTTCACGGGAAGATCATCGAGGAACAGGGCGCTGATGCTTTCAGCGAGGAATACGGAAAGTACGAATACCACAAGATTCTGGATACCCTGAAGCAGGCAGGCTTTGTGGTAATCAGTGAACAAAGACCGAAAAATGCTCGATCAGAAAAATATGCCAGCCGGGTGGTGGCCCAGATTGACAGTTTACTGAAAGCAAAAGTGGCGCCTGAAAAAATAACGGTGGTTGGTGCCTCGAAAGGTGCCTGGATTTCTATCATCGTATCATCAAAATTAAAAAATGAGAAAGTAAAATTTGTTTTAATGGGCATATGCGATGATGCGTATGACTATTCCCTCGACATGTTTAAAATATGCGGAAACGTACTCTCCATATACGAAAAATCGGACTCGTTAGCGGGTTCTTGCAGTAAGTTGTTTAATCGTAACCGGGATTGTATCAGCAGAACAAGTGAGATTGCCCTTACTCTTGGCAATGGGCATGGGTTCATATTCAAGCCCTACAAAGAATGGGTAATCCCAGTGATAGAATGGGCAAAACATTAAAATAGAAGGAGGACTGCCTCAATGAAACGACGCAGATGCACTTTGAAATGAACAAGGAAATGTATCCCAAACGGGGATAACCGAACCCGCTTTGTACAAAACCGGTGCAGCGTGCAACTTTACCACTGGCAGCAGGGTCACGTACGCGTACCCGATCCTGATTGCTTTATGAAAAAGTATCCATGCTTTATTGCGTTCCTTATTGCGTTTATCCTGTTGGCCTTGCCGGGCTGCCGTTCCCGGGAAGAAATGGTAACCCCGGCGCAGTTGCCGGGCACGTGGCAGTTTTCGTCGTACGAAGTCATTCCCTGGGGCTCCCAGCCCGGCCAGCCGCTCGTGTTTACCCCGGAAGATACGGGCTACGACCTGTTTTACGAGTTCTTCCCCGACAGTACGTTTGTCAAGCGGCTCTCCACCGGGGTAAGAACGGGAGGAACCTACTCGGTGCAGTACCTGGACGGCACCTGGGGGGTCAGCTTGCGTTACCGCGAAGAAACCGGGGAGGCCGAGAAAGCGCTGCAACTCAGTTGTGCTTACGGAGCGTTGGCCCTTGCACTCACCGGACCCAACCAGCTAATTGAGGATGAGCGGGGATGCGACGGGCCTAAATGGATTTTCCGGAAGGTAGAATAAACCATTGCAAAAAATCTTTAAAAATTGGCAACATGCAGCGCTTCACGTTCCTATGCCTGATCCTGTTATTGCTGTCGTCCGGAAGGCTTCTGGACCGTGAAGAAAAGGTGATCTTTGACCGCATTGCCTACCTAAACGATCTAAAGCGGTTCGTTGACAAAGCGGTCTGGAAGGGCTTTACCGATAAAAAATTTGACCTGCCATTGGTTTATTACACCGACCGCTTCTGCTACGTTGCCAACCCCACGAAGAAATTTCTTGACTCCTTCAAGCCGGACCTTGTTTTTGAAGGCAAAGAACTAAAGATATACAAAACAAATCTTTTGGACAGTATGCCATTTCACATGGAAACAACCGTACGGTTGGGAGACACCTCGTCGGCGTACGATCATAATTCCCCTTTCATGCGATGCAGCAGTTTCGAGATCACGCAAAAGACCATCCCCGACGTAAACGCAACGGAACAGTGGGCTACGATGGTCATGCACGAATATTTTCACGGCTTCCAGTTCAAGCACCCGGCCCACCTTGCCTACTTCGGTCAGCACATCGCCGTGGCTGCGGACACGTTGCAGAAAATCTACAAATCGCACGGATGGTTCAAAGAAAGCGTGGATAAGGAAAACGCAATGCTGCTGGCCGCACTCCACACGGCGGATGATGCACAACTCAAAAGCCGGATCGATTCATTTTTTCTGTTCAGGGCGCAACGACGGCGGCAAACGGAGCGGCAACTGAATCTGGACGTAAAGCAAATCGAACAAACCTTTGAAACCAAGGAAGGAACGGCACGGTACGTCGAGTACAGCCTGTACCGCCATTTTGCCGGCAAAAACCCGAACGGCAATCTGCTGAAAAGTGACACTGCCTACCATTCCTACCAATACTTCCGGAACCATACCATTGAGCAGGACAAGTGGCTGTACCTGTCAGACCGGACCAACTACTTCTACGCAACCGGCTTCAACCTGGTCAGGCTGTTTGAGAAATTACAAATCAATTACCAAACCCGTCTTTTCAACGAAGGCGGATTATCGTTGGAACAACTATTAGAACAGTACCGGACGAAAAAAGCGACCGGTAAACCCGGGCTGTAAAAAATTAAACTGATGCACATCGTAATCCGGCCCGAGGGAGCGGAAGATATTGCGCAAATCGACCAGGTGAACAGGCTTGCCTTCGGCGGGGAATTCGAAAGCAGATTGGTAGCGAAGCTTCGGCAGGGCAGCAGTTTCATTCCCGCCCTTTCCCTGGTAGCCCTCCTGGACGGGCAAGTCGCAGGCCATATTTTGTTTTCAAAGATTTGCATTGTTGGTCCGGCGGGCACCAGGGAGGAAACCCTGGCCCTGGCCCCGGTGGCCGTGCTCCCGCAGGTACAGCGGCAGGGAATCGGCGGGCAATTGATCCGGAGCGGTCTTGCCGGGGCCCAAAAGCTTGGCTTTCGGTCGGTGATTGTATTGGGGCACAAACACTACTACCCCCGGTTTGGCTTTCGTCCTGCCAGCCAATGGCACATTGAGGCGCCTTTCCAGGTGCCTTCCCCGGCTTTTATGGCAATCGAGTTGGTGCCGGACGGGCTGACCAACGTTTCCGGAATCGTGGAATATCCCCAAGCGTTCGAAGACTGATCCGGGCCGTTGCCGCGGCCCGCACCGCCCGGCGTTTTAAGGGCCCGCAAAAGCCCTGTTTTTTCAAAATGGTACGCTACCCGGCCCGTTGGCGAGGCCCGGCGTTGCTTACCTTCCGCCCCCGATGAATATAGTTGGGTTGACCGTGTCCGCCAGTGCATAAGTGCCGGGCCGTTTTCAATTTTTTCTATTCATCCTCTCAAAACAAACAATGAAAAAAATGCATTTGTTGGCAGCGGTTGCAGCAGGCATGTTGCTGCAAGCCTGCCAGAAAGAGCCGGAAACGCCGGTCCCGGCGCCGGAAGAATCCCTGGACATCCAGGAGTTAAAAGGATACGTGCAGAAAGGGCCCTTCGTGAGCGGAACCGGCGTGGTGCTGACCGAACTCAACAAGGACCTGCGGCAAACCGGCAAAACCTTCAATGCCACCATCAAAAATGACCAGGGTGCCTTTTCGCTGCAAAACGTCAAAATGGCTTCCAAGTTCGTAGAGTTGAGGGCCAATGGCTTTTACTTCAACGAAGTAAGCGGCCGGCTTTCTACCGCCCAACTCACCTTGTCGGCACTGGCCGACGCGTCGGATGCCGGCAGCGTAAACGTGAACTTGCTGACGCACCTGGAAAAGAGCCGGGTGGAATACCTGATCGGCACGGAAAAGAAGACGTTTGCGCAGGCCAAAGCCCAGGCGCAGCGGGAAATACTGGCCGTCTTCAACGTATCCAAGCCCAACATCGCCCACTCCGAACACCTCAACATTGCCGAGGCCGGCGAAGACAACGCCATCCTGCTGGCGGTTTCGGCGGTGTTGCAGGCCAAACGTACCGAGTCGGAACTGACGGAACTGCTCGCCAAGATGAGCCTGGACCTGGAAACGGACGGGGCGCTGAACACCACGGCGCTGCAATCCACGCTGCTCAATGAAGCGGTGCTGCTCGACCAGCAGGCGGTGCGCACCCACGTAACGAACCGGTACAGTGAACTGGGAATGAACATTGTCGTGGGCGACTTTGAGAAGC
Organism: uncultured Sphingobacteriales bacterium; assembly: GCA_963844325.1. Classification (GTDB taxonomy): domain Bacteria; phylum Bacteroidota; class Bacteroidia; order Cytophagales; family 172606-1; genus CADCTQ01. The sequence continues at coordinate 6,598,676 of CAWJNV010000002.1, read as the reverse complement.
ACATCAATCACTTCATTGCCACCTCCGCGTTTGCCTTCACCAAAAAGATCGAATACCCCCTTGCCGGACCCACCGGGATAAACCTGCTGGCCGATACAACCACCCGCATTGTGGTGCCCAAAGCAGCCGGCTACCACTGGTACGCCAATCCCCAGTACGTTACTTCCTTCAGTGTGAGTGCCGTTGCGCCGGTGGGTACCACTGTGCGGGTCAGAATCACCACGCTGGCGGTGCCCGATGGTCCGTACGCCGCTTTGTCGTACGGCAACACGGGGGGCTGGCAATTGAATTACCAGTACGACCGGCCCGTGGAACTGACCCTGGCGGGTACCGGGGCGAAAAGCGAAACGTCCATCAGTGTTCGCGTGGGCAACCAGCCCATGCGCCGGCGCATTGAAATATTCGAAAACAATTCCACCGTACCGACCCGCGACCGGGAAATTACGTTCGTGGGGGACAACGCGCCGCTCGGCACGGAAGTCATTGAATATCCCTTCGACCAGGCTACCAGCAACGGGCTGAACATACTGGATGCGCACGACCGGACCAGTTACAACGGCCAGATGAGCATGGTGTCGCTGGTGCCGGCCGGTCAAAAAGTAAAAGTCCGGTATACCCTCAACAGTACCCTGCAAATGGTGTACAGCGACGGGAATTGGGGGCTGTTGACCCACCAGACGGGAAATGACTACGACGTGTACGAATACGAAACGCTAAAGTCGTCGGTGCGGGCGCACAACAACTTAAAATGCGTAAGAGACGCAAGAGCGGGTTACATGACCCCGGTCAAAATGAAAGTGGAAGTATTCGAGAACGGCAGCAGCCAGGCCGTTAAGGTAGACGAATTTGACTGGTATTAGTGGTGATAAACCGGAAAAGCAGGTAACGGAAGAAGCAGGCCCAAAGCCTGCTTCTGTTTTTTTAACGCCTACTGGTTCAACGTTCCCGGCCTTCACCGCCCTTCGTAAGCACAATCTACGCCCAGCCAGTCGTAATCGGCGGAGCCGATGGGGGCGCCGGCCGGTACGGGCAGCGGCGCCGTTACGTCCAGGCCCGCCGGGTTGGTTTCAAACTCCTTGATCTGCCCCAGGGCAAACACGAAGTGGGCCCGCTGCGCCGCGTCCGACTCCTTTTTGGCCTGGTCGGTCAGCCAGCCCTTCAGTTCCCCGATCTTGGCGGTAGCCACGGCCCGTACCTGCCCGGCATTTTCTTTGCCCGCCGCCAGGGCCGCCAGGTGTTGCAGGGCCAGCCGGTCGGTCAGCCGGGCAATTTCACCCGCGTAGCCGGCCCGGTTGCCGTTTTTCCAGGTCACGTTCACCAGCTTGTCTACCACCTCCTCCAGGGCCGGCATCTGGGCGTTGAGGGCGTGGTGGTTCACCAGCCGGGCGGCCCGTTCGGGGTGCAGCAGGAACCGGAACGTCATGCTGGCGGCGGCTTCGGCCGGTCCCAGCGCGTCGAACGTGAGGCCGGTGCGGTCCTTGAAAGTTTCGCGCGGGTTTTCGTCGAAGCCGTAGGGCCGCGGCGGAATCAGACCCAGCACTTTTTCGGGCAGGGCCAGCACTTCCGGGCGGACGGTCGCCAGCAGGGCGTCCAGGGCGCGGCGCTGTTCGGCGGGGTCCACCAGGGTTACGGGCTTCTGGTTGTCGCCGCGCAGGGCAAACGTGTAGTCCACGCCGCCCACTACTTTGGCCGCCGCTTCGAGCTGGTAGCGGTGAAACAGGTACATGGGCACCAGCACCTCTTCGAGCGTCGCCAGGGGCGTTCCTACCGGGATTTTCTTTTCCGAGAAGTTTTGCAGGGCAATCCGGCGGACCTCCATCACGCGGTTGAGTTCATCGACGGCGTTGGCCCCGTTGTCCCACAGGTGCGTGCGGGAGTGGGAACTGCCTTCGGGACGGGCATCCTGGTCGGTGAGGAATTGCAGGCCCCGGCCCAGGTAGCCGGTGATCATCTGGTTGAGGGCCGCCTTCTCGTCGGTGCCCTTCGGGAAATCCTGGTAGGCGTAGGTAATGGCGACCTTGTCCCATTCGCCGATGCCCGTGGCGTAGGCGTCCGAGAGGTCGAGCTTGCCGTCTTTGACCTGCACCACCGGGTGCGGGTAGTCCATCACCGAGGCGCGGTTGTGGATGCTGGCTACGTAGTTGTGCGGCAGGCCCAGCGTGTGGCCCACCTCGTGGGCGGCCAGTTGCCGGAGCCGGGCCAGCGACATTTGCATCATCTCGCCGGACACGGGCCTGCCCTCCTCGTAGGCGGCCACCAGGCCCTGCGCAATGAGGTAGTCCTGCCGCACCCGCAGCGAACCCAGCGTCACCTTGCCCTTGATGATCTCGCCGGTGCGCGGGTCGGTCACGCTGGCCCCGTACGACCAGCCCCGGCTGGAGCGGTGCACCCACTGGATCACGTTGTAGCGGGCATCCATCGGGTCGGCGTCGGGCGGCAGGAGTTTTACCTGGAAAGCATTTTTGTAGCCGGCTGCTTCGAAGGCCTGGTTCCACCACGCCGCGCCGTCCATCAGCGCCGACCGGATGGGCTCGGGGGCGCCGGGGTCCACGTAGTACACGATGGGCTCCACGGCTTCGCTCACGGCCGCCGAGGGGTCCTTTTTCCGCAACCGGTGCCGCACGACGAAGCGTTTGATGATGCTTTCGTGTACGGGCGTGGCAAAGTCGAAGTACTGCCCGCCGATGAGGCCCGACCGGGGATCGTAGGCGCGGGGCTGGTAGTTGGCGTCGGGCAACTGCACGAACGAGTGGTGCTGCCGCATGGTGACGGCCCGCGCCGTGGGCGTTACTTCCCGCAGGTACGGGCCGGCCCCCTCGCCGGTGAGGGTGATGACCACTTCCACCTCGGTGTTTTCGGGAAAATTTTTGGTGCGGGGCAGGTAGAAGGCGCAGCGGTCGGGGTCGAGTTTGTAGGTGCCCTGGCGGGTACGACCGATGTCGGCGGCGGCCCCCACGGCGTCCTGCATGAAAAAGTCGGTGGCGTCCACCAGCACGCGGCTGCCTTCTTCGGCCGCCACCTTAAAGCCCCAGTGCACCGATTGGGCAAACGATTCTTCCACGGCGCGGCGTTCGGCCTCGTCGGTGCTCACGGCCCGGTAGGCGAGGTTTGGTTCGACCAGCAGTACTTTGGGGCCGCTGCGCACGAATTTCACCACGTGTTCCTGCCCGAGCCGGCCCCGGTCGAGGCCAATGTCGTTGGAGCCCACGCCGGCGGCCAGGGAAGGGTAGTAGAGCAGTTCGGTGTCGAATTTGGGAATTTCGAGGTACAGCCGGCCCTTTTTCCCGTCCCAGTAGAACGGCAGGAAACCGTCCGACTTCTGGAGGCCGGCCGTCAGGGCGCCAATGGTGGGCGCGTCACCCGCCGGCCGGGCGGCAGGGGAGGAGGTACTTTTTTTCGGCTGGCCGTACGCAGTCAGGCAGCCCGCAACGAGTAGCAACAGGGTAAACGTTTTACGCATTGGGTGACGGTGGTTTTGGGAAAGAAGGGTACAAAATGCACAAAAAACGCGAGAAGGGACAAGGATTTTCAGGATTAGAGGATTGGCAGGAGGAACCGACCTGCCCGCTTTGCATCCTGTACAGACGCCATTCATGGCGTCTCTTCTTCGCATTCATGGCGTCTCTTCTTTGCATTCATGGCGTCTCTTCGATGAACCGTGCGGAGGCACTTGCATTGGGTGGAGGCGCGATGCAGGACCGAGACGCGATGAATCGCGTCTCTACGGCGGCAGAAACCCCAAACAATGCGGGGCATTACCGGGTTGAAAGGGTAACATTTACTTTTTCGTACACCTAAACCACGCCGTATGCACCACTTAAAACCTGCTTCCCGGGCCGGGAAAACCTTTTCGCTGGCCGCCTTTGCCCTGGCCGCCACGCTGACGTTCAGTTGTTCGTCCGACATAGCGGAAGTCGAAAAGGCCGGCCAGGCCGCTGATGCCGCCGCCAAAAAAGGCGCCAAGGCAATTCCCGACCAGATCAACTTCACCCGCCCCGGCCTTTACCCCGAGGGCATCGCCTTCGACCGGCGCAACGACCGTTTCCTGGTCAGTTCGGTAAGCACGGGCACCATCGGCGCCGTAAGCTACGACGGCACCTACACGCCCTTCATCCAGGACCCGGCGCTGACGGCCACCGTGGGCCTCACCATTGACGAGGCCCGCAAGCGGGTACTGGCTGCCGTGTCGAATCCCGCGCTGGGCAACGTGGCCGCCCTGGGCATCTATGACCTGCGCACCGGGGAACGGCTCCAACTCGTGAACCTGCTCGAAGCCGGGGGCGGCGCGGCCAACTTCGCCAACGACGTAACCCTCGACCCGCAGGGAAACGCCTACGTGACCAACAGCTTCTCGCCCATTATCTACAAGGTGGACCGTGACGGCAACGCGTCGGTCTTTTTCCAGGACAGCCAGTTTGCCACTGCCCCGGGCCAGTTCGGCTTCAACGGCATCGCCTACCACAACAACGGCTTCCTGATCGTGGCCTTTTCGAGGGATAACGCCCTGTACAAGATTCCCCTCCGGGACCCGTCCGCCTTCAGCCGGATCGAACTCGACGCGCCGCTGCAAAACCCCGACGGGCTGTTGCTGAGCCAGGACGGCAAGCAACTCGTGGTGGTCAACAACGCCGGCGGCTCCGAGGCCGGCCGCGTGCTGTCGTTCGTGAGCGACGACAAGTGGGAAACCGGGCAACTGGCCGACCGCTTTGCCACGGGCCCCGTGTTCCCGACCACGGCCACCAGCGACGGCAAGAACGTATTCGTGCTCTACGCCTACCTCAACCGCCTGTTCAACCCGGCCCTGCCGCCGCAAACCACGTTTACCATCCGGAAGGTACCCTTTGCGGACAACCGGCCGTTTTGAGACGGGAGATGCCAGACGGCAGATACTAGACAGGAGGCGGTAGGAAATGACCCGCAGCGGGCGCCGAGAGCACGGAGGAAAGCGAGGCGTCTCACTGGTGTCGCAGCCTGTATGTCCTGGCGGGCAGGCGTCGCATCGCGGCTCCCCTCCTCGGAGTAGGGCTGGGGGTGGGTTTACTTACATGAGACAAGTAGTATAGGAATCAGTGCATCAGCACAATTCGTAGTGGTGACATTCTGAAGGCGTATTCGCTTAAAGTTCATTCAATCACGAGAAAGCAGTATGGTGATCCCTGTATTAAGTTGTAGCATACAAGTAAGCCCGCCCCATCCCCCTCCCCGGAGTAGGGCTGTTCAGTTTAAGTTATAAAAGCCAGGAAACCTCCGTGGTTAACCTTCCAGCTTTTCCACCTTCCACCCCTCCAGCTTGCTGCCCTGGTAGTGGAGGAAAAGGTCTTCGGAAAGCTGGGCCATTTGGGCCTGCAACGCCTCGGGTTCCAGCACCTCGGCGGCCGTGCCCCAGGAGAGCAGCCACCGCCCGAAGTGCTGGAGGCAGCCCGTCAGGAAAGTCATGCGCAAGCGGTCCCCCTCGGGTTGTTCGTCCACCACGCCGTAGTAGAACTTCTGTTCGCCCAGGTAGCGGGCCACCTGCTTATCGCAACTGATCACCACCTTGTGTACGTCGCGGGGCCGGGTCATGCGTTCCACGTATTGCTGCAAGAAGTTCTCTTCGCGCCGCACGAACGAAACGGACAGCACCTGCATGGAGCGGATGCGGTCGATGCGAAATTCGCGGATGGCGCGGCGGAGGCGGCACCAGGCCACCATGTGCCAGCGGGTACCCAGGTAACACACGCCGAGCGGTTCTACCTGCCGCCGCGACACTTCTTCCTTGTAGTTCGAAAAATACTCCATCTCCAGCACCTTCCGTTCGGCCACGGCCTGCTGAATGTTGCTCAGGAAGTGGTTGGGAAACCCTTCCTGGCCCGGGGCCGCTACCCGGTGCACCACGATGCCCGCCTCGAGCGATTCCAGGTACTCCTTTTCGCGGGTCCGCAGCACCGCCCGGATCTTGCGCATGGCCTCCGAAAAGTGCCGGCCCACCGACTTGTCGGCCATCTTTTCGAGCAGCTTTTCGCCGGTGAGCAGGGCGCCGGCCTCCTCCTTGCTGAACATTACCGGCGGCAGGTGGTAGCCTTCCATGAGGAAGTAGCCCACGCCGGCCTCGGCCCCGATGGGTACGCCGGCTTCTTCGAGGGCCCGCACGTCGCGGTACACCGTGCGCAGGCTGATGCCGAACCGGTCGGCAATCTCCTGGGCTTTGGTCACCTTCTTGGTCTGAAGCTGGATCAGGATGGCGGTGAGGCGGTCGATGCGGTTCATGGCAACAGGGGCTAAAAATGGGTGGGCACGCCACCGGCCGGACCGCGCCGGGACCCTTGCGATCCTGGCGTGGCCCGGCCGGTGGTACGGGCCCAGCGGGTCAATTTAGCGAAAAACCGCCAGGGATGCACCCCCCGGCCGCGGATTGCGGGCTGGTTTCAGGCGTTTTACGTTTTAACGATGCGTCCCGAACCGGTTTTGCGTTCGGTCACTTTGGCGTTGCCCGAGTAGTGGATTGTGCCCGAGCCGCTGAGGGTGCCCTCCAGGGATTTTTCGGCCCGCAGGTACACGTCGCCCGAGCCGCTCACCCGTACTTTGGCGTCGCCGGCGGTGAAGTCTTTCCCGTTGAAGCCCCCCGACCCGCTTACCGTGATCTCGGTTTCCTGGGACCGGCCGCTGGCGTCAAAACTGCCCGATCCGCTGATGGCGGCCTTCAACTGGTTGCTGGTGATCTGGCCGGCCTCAATGCGGCCCGAGCCGCTGACGGCGGCCGAAAACGCATCGGCCTTCAGCGGGCTGTTCACCCGCATCCGCCCCGAGCCGCTGAGTTTGAGGCTGTTCAGTTCCCGGGCCGTGACGTGGATTTTCACCCCGTCGAAATCGTGGCGGTCGTTCTGGTATTCGCGCTTGGTACGGATGTGCAACACGTTGTTTTCCACCACGGTTTCGATCTTGTTCACCTGGTCGTCGTCGCCTTCGAGCCGCACGCTTTCCCGGCCGCCCGTGGTAATGTACACGTCAAATGACCCCGACGAGGCCACGCCGGAGAAGCCCGATACGTCCCGCGTCTGGCCAAAAGCAGTTGTAACGCCGGCCGTACAAACCAGGGCCAGCAGCAACAGGACGGGGGAGATCACGGCAAATGCTTTTTTCATAAGGATAAGGTTGAATGGGTAAGTAGTTGATTCGCGCGTGCCACGCCCCGGGGTACTCCCCGGCGTCCGGCACGCATTCCCCTTTTCAAGCCGAGTGCCAGAGCCGCCAAAGGCCCCGGTTGCACCGTTTGAACCCTTTTTATCTCCCCTATTGTCCGGAAACGGACACGCGTGGGCGAATACGGCCAACTGAATGGTTGAATGGTTGATTGTTGCATGGCTGTATGGTTGCATGGCTATATGGCTGATTGTCGGGAAGTGGTGCGGGCGTAAGCAAAACCATATAACCATTCAACCATACAGCCATTCAGCCATTCAACTACACCTTACCAGTACACTTCGCGGCTAAAACGACCGCAAAGCCCGTTCAATGATGGTGTCCACCCCGTTGTTCTGATCCGTTTGCGCCATCATCACGGGCACGTCCGGCGGTATGCCGTCTTCGATGTTGTAGCCATTGGGCAGCAGGCACACCGAAGCGGAATAATTGACGTGGAAGCCATTGGGCAGTTCCGAGCCGGCCGGAACCCCACCGCCGCCCCCCGTCTGGTCGCCCATCAGCAGGATGCCCGCCGAGCGGCACATGGCGGCAAAATAATTGGCCGCACTGTAGCAGCGCCGGTTGGTGAGTACAATTACTTTGCCTTCGTAGCGGACCTTGTCGAAAGCCGGGTCCAGGTATACCGGCCGGAAGGGTTCGAACTCGGTGCGGCCCGGGCCGCTCTTGAAGGCGTGCTGGTACAAGTACGTTCGTTCCCGGATGATCCTTTCCAGGATGGCAAAGCCGTTGGCCGGGTTGCCCCCTTCGTTGCTCCGGATGTCAATGATGAGCCCCTTCGTGTTTTTGAAACGGGTAAACACGTAATCCAGGTCTTTGGGGGCGATGGGCCGCACGAAGGAACCGTAGTAGACGTAGCCCACGTCCCCGATGAGGGTGTTGATGAGCGGGCCGGTAATGTGGTAATCGCCCCAGTACCGGTGAATGAGCAGTTCGCGGTCCAGGTTGGGCGGATAATCCAGGAACCAGTTTTCGTACTTCGAAATGTTAAACTCCGAACGCAGGTTCACGTGCCCGTCGCGGAGGGTATTGAGCATGGCCGCCATCACGCCGAACAGTTCCTGCCGGCTCATGTCGGGGCGGACCTGCGGCCGGTAGACGCGGTAGACGGAATCCCAGTCCACCCGTTTGTGCGCGAAGAAAGCGTATTTGGCGTCCAGTTCCCGCCAGAGCACGTCAAAACTGGTGACCGGGTCAGGGGCCGGGTCTTTCGCCAGAAACACCTCTTCGCACCCGGCAAAAAAGAACAGCAGGAGCATGTAAATCAATATCCGTTTCATACACCGCGTTTTAAAGGTTAACCAGCAGCGAAAAGCGGAGGGCGTGGGAAGCCGCCCGGACGGGAACCCGGAACGAAGCGCCGTACGCCTGCCACTCGTAGGTGAGCCCAAGCCCGTTGCCGCCGCGCACGGGGTAGAACAGCGTGTTGCGGACCATCACCCGGGCGAAGGAACCGAAGCTGCAAAAGCGGGCCCGTCCGTAGGCGTCTCCCAGCGGGTCGTTGCCCCCCGGGGCGATCAGGTCGAAGGTGTTCATGTAGTCGGGCCGGGTGCCGTAGGAGAGCAGCGGCAGGCTGACCCGGTGGTAGTGTTGCAGCGTTTTGGCGCCCAGCCGGAACGGGCGGCGGTACGCCCCGCTGACGGCCAGCGAGTAGAAGTGGTCGTACCCAATGGCGCTGTTGTCGAGTTGCGGCGCGAACCGTACCGCCAGGAAGGTGTGCAGTGAGCCCCCGAGGAAGAATTCACCCGTTCGCCGTTCGCGGGCCGGAAACAGCCGGCGCAGGTGCACGTAATCCAGGTCGGCGCGGAACGCCGTGGCCTTCATGGGAAGGTAGGCTTTGGCGGCCCTGGACCGGAGGCTGGCAAATTGCAGGGGCAACTGCCATTCGACCAGTTTGCGGCCCGGCTTGTCTTTGAGCCACCCCAACGCCAGCGCCGGCAGCACGCCGCGGTAACGCACCGGCGACAGGGCGTCGTCTTTCACCTGGTGAAAGGTAAGGCCGGGGCTGAGGTCGAGGTAGTTGCGTCGGGCGGCAGCACCGGGTTGGCCGGCGGCGGTCAGCGAAATGCCAAAGCACAGCCCGGCATACAGCAATTGTACACGTTTCATGGGGGTTGGTGGGGGAAAAGGGTACGGGAGAGGCGTCCGGTCAGGGAAGAATCCGGGTCCGATGCTTCCCGGCGAAGCGAAGGGCTCCGGTCAGAAAGCCAGTCCTACCTGAACGGCAGTGATCAGGTCGATTGCATTCCGTTGCTCGGGGTATTTTTTGAGGCGGGCCGACACCCCCGCGTTCACGTCCAGGTACGCCCAACTAAAGATACGCCGCTGGATGCCGTACAGGAGTTGCAGGGCCACCTGCTGCTGGCCGCGCCGGGGACGGGTGCGGCCCGTTGCCTGCGCCCCCAGGTAGTTGGCCGAAAAGTTGTTGGCGCTTTTCCCCTTCAGGATGCGCCGGTTGAGGTTGTAGTAGTACCGCACGCCGCCGCCCAGCCCCACGTCCCGCACTTCCCGGGTATCAGCCTGGATCGTGGTGCCGGCGATCCACGACCAGTCGGGCCGGAATTTACGCTCCACGGCCAGCCGGACCACGTTGCTCACGTTCCGCGCCGTCGAATCGTTGTTGCCGCCGAAGGAAAAAGCGTACAGCGCCGGCCCGAGGAGGTCCAGTTTGATCAGCGTCAGTTCCTCCTCGCGGGCCCGCACGACCTGGTTATAGGTACGCAGCAGCCCCGCAAAGCGGCTCGTATCCATCTCCTCCTCCCCGGTCTGGAGGGTAACTTTCTCCTCCTGCGCCGTTGCCGCGCGGGCGGTGGCGGCCAGCACCAGGAGGGTCAGCAATTGCCGCCGGAAGGTTCGTCTCATGGGGTTTGCAAAGTAATGTTGCCAAAAGTGGTTTTAACCGTCAGCAGGGGCTGTGCTTCCCCGCCCCGCTCCCAGGTGGTAAGGTCCCCCTTTTTCACCAGCCGGCCCGGTACTTCGCCCGGCGGGGTGATTTCACCGAATTCGGTGCGGAACTGGCAGTGGTACTGCGCCGGCCGGTCCACCCGCAGGCTGATGTCCGACCTGGCGGCGTTGATGCGCAGGGCTTTTACTTCCCGCAGTCCGCCCAGGCTCATGTCGCTCAGCGTGTTGTCAAAGTCCGCTTCGCCCGACAAGCCCTCGATGCTCGTTTTGGTGTGGCGCAGGGCGGCCCGGGTGGTTCCGCCCAGGTTGCGGGCGGTGAAATCGCCGAAATAGCTGGTGTACTGCCCCGTGCCGCCCACCCCGTCGAGCGTGGTATTGCCGTATTGCACCGATACCGTGGTGCGGCCCGCCAGGTCCCGCACGTACACGTTGCCGTAGTGGCTGGCAATGACCACCGTGGCCTGCCGGGGCACCCAGATTTCGTACTCGGCCAGCAGCAGGGCGTTGAGGGCTTTTTGCCCTTTGGGCCGCACAAAGTAATTTTTGAGGTAGACCGTTTGCTTGCGCTTCTCCAGGATGTACCGCTGGAAATCCAGTTCGCGGCGGGCCGTCTCCTGGGTGGGGGCTTTGGCGATCAGTTTGAGCACCACTTTTACCGCCTTCCCCGACCAGCCCGTAACGGTGATGGATGCTTTCTCTCCTTCCACCCGCACGGTTTCGCCCGGCGCGTAGGCCAGTTCTTTTTCCACGGTTTTGGTCACCACCTGCACCCGCTGCTGGGCCCGCAGGCGGCTTTCCGGCAGCAACCCGGCCAGGAGCAGGCAAATGGGCAGGAAGGCGAGTACTCGGTTCATCAGATGCGTAAGGACTGGATCAGTCGTTTGCCTACTTCGGTTTGTTCTTTTTCGACCCGTACCAGGTACCGCACCAGTTGCGGCTGCTCCCGGTGGGCGGCGATTTGCGATTCGAGTTCCCGCCGGGCCGCTTCCAACGCCTGGTACTGCCCGAGCAACCCTTTAAATTCCGGCGTCTGGCAGGGCAGCACCGCCACCGTGCAGTGGACCCGCACGAACGCCAGCACCGCTTCGGCGGCCCGCAGCGTATCCGTCTCCCCCGGCCCGCCGGGGGGGTAAAGCGTTTCTTCCGAATAGGTCACCTGCACCCGTTCGGCCTCCTCCCCGGCCCGCGTAAACCAGCCCAGCGTGACCACCAAAGCCAGGGAAGCGGCAATGCCGGCCGCCCGGTACCACGTGCGGGCCGTAACCCGGCGCGTAGAGGCGGCGCTTTCAAAAATTCCCTCGAAAACGTCCTTTTTCGGTGCGTGCCGGGGCAATTCCCGCACCGCCCGCCGGAGTACCGCTTCGTTTGCGCGCATCGCGGCTTCCCGGTTCGCCTCCACCCGGGCGCAGTGGGCTTCCAGCGCCTCCGGCGCCATGCCCGCCGCTCCTTCCGCATCCAGTGCGCCCTCAATGCCGGTCCATACCCGTTCCGGGGCCGGGTACGCCGGCAGCCGGGAAAGTGCCCCGTATAAGCTGCGCCTGCCTTTCTCTTCCATGCTTAGTCCCTCAATTCCCGCAACAGCCGCTGCAACGTGCGTTTGGCCTGGTACAACTGTGATTTGGAGGTACCCTCCGCAATGCCGAGGGCTTCGCTTACCTCGCGGTGCGAAAACCCTTCTACCTCGACCAGCAGAAACACGTTCCGGTAGCCTTCGGGCAGTTGCCGGATGGCCCGGTCCAGGTATTCGCCGGTCAGGTTCTCATCCCACGGCGCCAGGGGCACCTCCTCGGCCCGTTCGTCTACCGGCTCGTGGCCCGGGGTGCGCCGCTGCCGGGCCAGGCCGCTGCGAACGACGATCGTTTTGATCCACGCCCCCAGCGAGGATTTACCCAGGTAATTGGGCAAGCTTTTGAATACCTCGATAAAAGCTTCCTGCAACGCATCCGCCGCGTCGTCTTCGTCGGCCAGCATCCGGTGGAGCAGGGTGTACATGGCATCCTTGTACTTGTGGTACAAAGCCCGTTGTGCCGCCCGCTCCAGCCGCAGGCAGCCCCGTAACAGCTGGAGTTCGTATGGATCTTGCTGGTAACTCAACGAGGTAGGGTAACCCTTTGCCCTAAAGTGCAGCATTGCGGCCGGAAGGTTGTACGGGCGGGCAAATTCTTTTTTGAATGCACGGGGACGGCCAAAAAAAGGACGCGGAAGGCGCCTGGTGGCCTCCCGCGTCCCGGGTGTACGCGGCGGCTTTCCGCGTCAGGAGGCCGCCGTCAATGCCAGCCGTTTGCGGCAGATTGCCTCGCTGATCCGGGTGAGGGCGGCAATCTCTTCGTCGGAAAATTCGTAGGGCACGGGCTTGGCAATGCCGATGGTGCCGTACAGGTGGTCGTCGAGCAGCAGCGGCGCGGCCAGGGAGCCTTCCATTTGGGTATCCTTGGCCGAGGGCCGGGCCACGCCCGACGCGTCGGTTTGCAGGTTGCACACCTGCACGGCCTCCCGGCGTTCGGCAGCAATGCCGGCCATGCCCTTGCCGATGGGAATGACGGCCATTTTGGGCAGCAGGAATTCGGGAATGCCCGTTTTGGCCGCCAGGTGCAGCAGGCCGTCGGCGGGGTCGAGGAAGTGGAGGGTGCCGGTGGTGCAGTCGAAGGCCGCCAGGGTCTGGTCGAGCAGGGCCTGCCAGTCGGGGGCCTGCGGCTGGCGGAGGGCGTCGAGAATGGGCGTGATCGGGGTCATGGCAAATGAGGTTGAATGCCCAAAATTAGCCATTTTTACGGCGGCAACGGGGATGGGAGAGCGTTATATGGCTGAATGGCTGAATGGCTGTATGGTTATATGGCTGAATGGCTATATGGTTGGGCTGGCGCACGATTACTTCCCGATCAACAACCATTCAGCCATATAGCCATACAACCATTTAACCATCGAGCCGTACCCTTCGTTGTCCATACTGCTAACCGCTACTTATGATCAGAGTCTTTTACGGGAACGGCAGCGAACTGCACTGGGAGAAAAACCCGGCCGACCTGCGGGGTGACGGCACGCAACGGATCATCTGGGTGGACCTCCAGGAACCGACGCAGGAAGAGAAGAAACGAGTAGAAACCGAGTTTGGCATTGAGTTTTTTACGCCCCAGGAAGCCGCCGAGATCGAAAGCAGTTCGCGGTACATCGAGGACAGCGAAGGTTTCGAAGCCAACACGGCGTTCATGGTGAAGGAGGATAAAGGCTACAACACCCGGCAGGTTTCGTTCATCCTGCGGGGCAACACGCTGTTTACCTTCCGCGACGCCGACCTCAACTCGTTTGCCGAAACGGTGCGCAAACTCAAAACCATCCGCAAGGGCGCATCCAGCAAGGCCATCCAGATCTGGCTGCTGCTCATCGAAACGCAGATCGACCTGGACGCCGACTTTATCGAGTACCTCACCCGCATCACCAACACGGTGAGCAAGAAGCTGGTCAAGGAACGGTCCATCGAGGAGGAGACGCTGCTGCGCATCACGCAGTTGCAGGAGTACACGATCCTCATCCGGGGCAGCATCATGGACAAGCAGCGCCTGGTGTCGTCGCTCCTGCGCAGCGAACGCCTCGACAAGCCGGAGATCGTACGGCTGCGGGTCATTCTCAAGGACATCAACTCGCTGCTCCAGCACACGCAGTTCAGCTTCGAGCGGCTCGAATACCTGCAAAACACGTTTCTCGGCCTGGTCAACATCGACCAGAACCAAGTGATAAAAATCTTTACGGTGGTGACGGTCATCTTCCTGCCGCCCACGCTGATTGCCAGCATCTACGGCATGAACTTCGAATTCATGCCCGAACTGCGCTGGCGGCTCGGCTACCCCTTCGCCATCGGCCTGATGATCTTTTCATCGCTGCTGTTTCTGTGGTTTTTCAAGCGAAAAAACTGGCTGTAAACCCCTTTTCTTTACCCTCACAATAAAATATTTTTTCAATTTATTTATTATATTTCGAATGACAGCCGTACCCGGCCTGCCTTCCCCCTAATGCTTTCCCCGCATGAGACTGCTTGCCTTCATCGTATGGTTACTGCTCTTCGGAGGACTGACTATTTGCGCAGGGCAGGACGCCTACGTAGTGCAGCGACGAGCAATCAACATCCGGGCCCGCCCCTCTTTTAGGGCCGCCGTCATCGGGCAAGCCACGCAGGGCGATACGATTGTTGCCGTTACCAGCGATACCGTCAGCAACTGGGTCGTGACCTTACTGCCCGACAGCCGCCGTGGCTATCTCCACCGCAAGAACCTCAGCCGTCTGCCGGCCCCGGATCAAAAACCATTGCCGCAGGCCTCCCTTTTTCCCGCGTTAAAGGAGTTCACTTTCTCCATCCTTCTTTCTGCCAGCCTGGTTTTCTTCCTGCTGTTAACCGGTTTGGTGGTGCTCATCATGCTACTGATTCATTACCTGTTTTGATATGAGTATTGTTGAAGAGCAAACCATCGGCCTGGAATCCGGTCGTGCCGCCGAACTGAGGCGCCTTGTTTCGGCCTGGAGCAACAAAGTTCCTTTTCATCCCTACCGCGACTTTGGCGACGCGATCCAAATCCGGGCCGTCAGCTACCGGCCGGTGTACCTGATTCACCTGAAAACGCAGTTTCACAGCGAGCAAAACCAACGCAAGGAGCGACCCTACAGCCAAGGGGTGCCCTACGCACGTACTTCCCGGGAACCGGCGGGCAGCGGAGGAATCTATTTTGTACGAAAAGCCAGCACCTACACCGTTGCCGGGTCCGAGCAGGTGTGTACCTGCGGGAGTTGCAACGGACGCGGCCGGAATTCCTGTGGCAATTGCTCGGGCTCCGGCAAGACGCAGTGTTATCAATGTTCGGGCAGCGGGAAGTGCTCCTCGTGCGGAGGCGGGGGCAGGCGCAGGTGTTACGCTTGTAATGCGGGAAAAGTCAGTTGCTCGGCTTGCGGTGGCAGTGGCACAAGGCCAAATTATAATTCTTACGCCCAAAAATACGAGTACGCCGCCTGTTATTCCTGCAACCGTTCGGGCCAGCAGGCGTGCAGTCAATGCGGGGGGGCCGCCTCGACGATGTGCACGGGTTGTATTGGGTCAGGAAGCTGCTCAGGCTGTACCTCCGGTAAGGTGCAGTGCAGCGGTTGTGGTGGACGAGGCTCCATCACGTGCAGCGGGTGCGCCGGGTGCGGACAGATCGTCCGGTACACCGAACGAACGGAGAAATGGGATTTTAACGCCCTGACCCGTGAAGTATTTTCGCCCGTCCTGCAAGCGGACTTCCCGTCTTTCAAAACCAAGGCCGATTATTCCAGGGAACCCGTTTTTGAAAAGTCCGCTTCGCTGCTCGATGAGAACCTGTTTGATGACGAGCCGCTTCCGTTCCGGTCGGGCTACCGGGAATTACTGCCCCCAGGCAGAAGCGCCGGCCGGCTGGACGTAGACCAGGGAGCTTGTGTCGTCCACCAACAGGTAGAAGTGGCCCGGGTCCCCGTGTTTCAACTCTCCTATACCCACCGGGGAGATAATTTTCAACTGCTGGTAATCAGCAAAGATGGCCGGGTCTTCGAGGAAAACGGGCCGATTGCCAGGTACCGGCAGGACTTGACCACGCTGGGCAAGAAATACCTTCTGCGGAGGAATTTTGGCAAAAGCGCCGAGTACCTCGAACAAGCGGCGGCAATGGACCTGGAAGACCAGGACCCGAAGCTGAAAAGGATGCATAAAAAGGCGAAAAGAAAAATAAGAGCCAGTTACCAGCTGGGTGCTTTCATGGGGGCGTGGCTGTTGGCCTACCCGCTCAGTTTATGGCTGCTGCATTACCTGACCACGCCCAGGTACGCCCTCGGCGTGCTCAACCGCGTTGCCGTGCAGTGGGGCAGCGACTTTATTGTCGTGAATAACCTGCTGCTGGTCCTTCTTTTCTGCGGGCTGAGCCTGACGCAAAGCGTCCAGCGCACCGGCCGGTCCCTGTTTGCCGGACTGGACCGAAAGGTGCAGCCGGAAGGCCTTCGCTACGCCGCGGGTTTTTTGACCAGCCTGCCCGGCACCGGGTTGGTTGCCACCACCCTGCTGCTGCTCAATGCTACGGGAATCCTCATGCCCCTGTCCGTGCTGGTCTGGCAACTCACGGCGTGGTTGCTTCCCGGCCTGTCGTTGCCACCTTATTTCAACTAGCCCGATGGAACAGGTAAAACTTTATGCCGGTTGGGCCAGGCAGCAATGCCTGGCTTTGATCGGGCCCCGCAACGTGAAATGGGTCTTGCTGTGGCTGATTTTTACCCTGGCCTGGTACGTGGCGGGGCACTTGTTGTTCCTGCGGGACTATAAACGGGCCGGCTGGTACGCACTGGCCTGGACGATGATTGTGGGCGCCTGGATTGCAGTATCGTATTTCAACGTGCCACGGGAGATGTTGCTGCCCGGCATCGCGGTGCTCGTGATGCTGCTCCTGGCGGATATGCACTACGTGTACGTATTGCAAAGCAGCACCCTGGACATTTCCCTGCCCTGGCTGCTCATCCTGATTTTCTTCTCGTTGCAGGTTTGTTTGTACGAATATGCAGCAGACGTCAATTGGGCGGCGCTGGAAGAAAGATTTTTCTGAACAATGCCGGGCAGTGCCTTCAGTGAGCGCCGCTTTTTCTCGTAGCAATCCGAAAGGTTCTGGAAGCCTTTCGGATTGCCCCGCGGCGGCCCCCGTGCAACCAAGGCCGGCCGAACCGGGTCAAGGTGGTTAAACCATTCCGATTCATGAGAATTTCTTCATCGCTGATTTGCGCCTTGTTTGTCATGGGCACCCTCTCCTGTAAAAAAGACGAAGCCGCCCTGGCCTTTGACGTCGATGCCATGCGGAACTGTCACTTGAAAGCAAAACCTGATTCGCTGTCGATGGCCCAATCGCTGCTGGGCAAGTGGAATTGGGTACATACCCGGTGCGATTTTGGCCCGGCGACCGGCAGCGACACCCTCTACCGGGGCTTACAGGTCGAATTCCGGGAGGATGGTACCTTGACGGTGTACCAGGACGGACAGCAAACGCAAAGCACGGGTTGGCAACTGGAAAACTACGGAGGAACGCCGGTTCAGGTGTATGGGCTCAGGATTGACAACGGGATCATGCAACTGGATGGCTTCATCTACGTCTGTGGTGACCAGGTGGTGTTCAGCAATAAGCCGCTGGATGCGTGCGACAACTTCTACCGGCGGGCCCGGTAAACGGATGATGGCAGCTAAAACCCGAAAGGTTTTCCGAAACCTTTCGGGTTTACGGCGCAACGGCCCCGGCATCCTTGTTTCTTCCCCCGGTGATTTCGTCCAACCGCACGTGCTTGTAAATACCGGCCACCGGTACTGTAAGGTTGAAATATTCCAGGTGCACCTGCTGGTCTTTGCCGACTACTACTTGGTAACTCCATCCATTTGCGTACCGCTCGTACACGTGGAGCACGTATTCCTTCTGGGACACCACAATATAAACTTGCAGGCTCGGAATTCTGGTGTAGTAGGTCTGCTTTGCGTAAATGTCGATTCTCTGGCTTCCTTCTGATAACACTTCTATAATCAACACCGGGTCCTGAACCATAAGGGTACTGTCACGGTCGCGTTCCGAACAGGAAACCACCAGGTCGGGGTAATAATACCGCTCTTTCGCTTTTGCTTCCACTTTGATTTGCTCGTGCCACACCTCACAACCCCGGGGCAGAAAATGGTCGTCCAACAGGTTTGCCAGGTTGCGAACAATCCGGTTGTGTACTTTGGTCGTCCCGGACATTGCAAATACTTCTCCGTGGTGATATTCATACCGTACCTCTTCATCCGCATCCTCCAGGTCGAGGTATTCTTCGTACGTGTAGAACTGTTTATTCGCTACGGGTAGTGCCATCAGAGTATTGATTTTGCCGGACAAGGATTGATACAGGGTGCAAATTAAGCCGAAAAGGAGGCTTGTGAACTCATCTATACGAAAGAAGTAAAAAAACAGGCTTCCTACTAATTGATAGCAGCCCGAAAACCCGGCAAAGCGGCCCCAGGCGAATCGGCAGGAGAACAAATGTGTTATAACAGGAGCTGATTTAAATCAGTAGGGGCATGAATAAGCCGTAAATAACACGCCTTGGAAACGGATTGGCCTGTATATGATTTCTTTTGATCTTATCGGTTCGGCATGGCTTATTTTTCCAGGTTGACGTCCTCGTAAATGGCAGCCACCGGGATTGTGAGGTTAAAAAATGCCAGGTGCAACTGCTGTTCCCGGCCAAGAACGGCCCGCACACCCCACCCGTCTGCGCGCCGCTCCAGCACATGGAGCAGGTATTCCTGACGCGAAACCATGATGTATACCTGTAAGCTTGGCATCTTCTGGTAAAAAGCCATCTTAATGTCCATATCGTACTTCTTGGTTCCTTTCGACAGTACTTCCACAATCAGCACCGGGTCCTTCTTTACAAGTTCGTTCTCCTTATCCCGTTCAGAACAAGTGACCATTACATCCGGGTAGACGTAGAATGTGGAGGCAATTACTTCCAACTTGATATTTTCACTAAAGGTCATGCAACCCTGGGGGCGGAAGTGGTTGCGCATCAATGTGGTGACATTATAAACGCACAGGTTATGCGAAGCAGTGCTTCCGGCCATTGCAAATACTTCTCCCTTAAAATATTCGTAACGCGCCTCGTTATCAGCTTCCTCCAGTTCGAGGTATTCTTCGTACGTGTAGAACTGTTTATTCGCTACGGGTAGTGCCATCGGAGTACTGATTTTGCCGGACAAGGATTGATACAGGGTGCAAATTAAGCCGAAAAGGAGGCTTGTGAACTCATCTATACGTAAATAAGTAAAATGCAGGCTTCCTGCTAATTGACAGCAGCCTTAAAACCCGGCAAAGCGGCCCCAGGTGAATTGACAGGCGGGCAAAAAGAAGGCAACGGGCGTCCATGTCAATCAGCAGGGGAAAGCAAACACCCTACCGGTCATTCATGCGGACCGGAGCAGCCTTTTACAACCCATTGGTGTGATTACTCACATCCGAAATCATTTAAAAATGCCTCCCAACGCCAGTTCAATGCCCGAATTTGGGTCTTTGAGCGTATCATTTTCGGAGAAGAAGTAGTATTTGCCGGGCTCATAGTAAAGCACAACCGCTTTAAGCGCCGGCAGTACCACCCAGCAGGATCTAACGCCGAGGGCGAAGTATCTCTCAGTCTTGTCGATCAGTTCCTGCAAGTTTTGGGTGGGCGAAAGGATCTCAATGGTTGCCAGCGGAAAGTCCGTGCGGTGAATCACGTCGTGGCGTACGTCAATTTCGAGCCGGGGGTAAATGGCAATGTCCGGAACGGCGGTTTTGCCGGCAGTTTCTATGCTTACCTCCGGGAGAATGGTGAAGCGTTGGCGGAATTGAATTTCCAGTTCGACGATCAGGTTTTTTTGCACAAAAGCGTGGACAGTACCGGGCCTGGGTTTTCCGCGTTCGGTTTCGTAGGCTGACCGCTGGTCAGCGGCAAAGGTGGTTTCCATAGGCAGCATGGCTCATTCAAATATAACGAAAACAAAGGGGTAGCAGTAAAAACCCGAAAGGTTTCGGAAACCTTTCGGGTTTAACTTCCCGCGCAGCACTCCCTACGCCGCTACCGCTTCCCGTACCGGCTCCACGTTGGGGGCCAGCAGTTTGTAGAGCACCGGCGTCACGATCCGCGTGAGCAGCGTGGAGCTGATCAGGCCGCCGATGAGCACCAGGGCCAGCGGCGAGTACAGCGGCGAACTTTCCAGCACCAGCGGGATCAAACCGCCGATGGCCGTGAGCGTGGTGAGGATGATGGGCACGAAACGCGTCTCGCCGGCCACCTCAATGGCTTCGTCGAGGCCCAGGCCCCCCTCGCGGAGCTGGTTGGTGTAGTCTACCAGCAGGATTGAGTTTTTGATCTCGATGCCCATGAGGGCGATCAGGCCGATGGTGGCCGTGAAGGACAGCGAGTTGCCCGTCAGGAGCAGGATGAGCACGGCGCCCACCACGCCCAGCGGAATCACCGACAACACGATCAGCGTACTCTTGAACGTCTTGAACTCCAGGATGAGGATCGCCAGGATGCCGAACACCGTCACGATGATGATCGTACCCAGGCCGCCGAACGACTCCGAACGGCTTTCGAGTTCGCCGGCCGGCACGTAGTGGTACCCTTCCGGGAATTTCATCTGGTCGAGGCGCGAAATCACGTCCTGCGTCACGTTGTCGGTCAGGTAGCCGTTGCGCACGTAAGCCGTTACGGTCACGAAGCGGTCCTTGTCGTAGTGGCGGATCGTGATGGGCGAGTTGCTCAGTTCCACCGTGGCGAGTTGGCTCAGGGGCACCAGGGCGCCGCCCATGGCGGCCACGTACATCTGGTCGAAGGCCGCCAGCGTGGGCCGCGGGCCGCGGGGCAGGCTCACGTTGATGGTGTACTCGTCGCCGTCGTTTTCGCGGTAGGTGCCGGCCGGTAGGCCCGCAATGCCCATCCGCACGGTGCGGTCGATGTCCACGATGGGCACGCCCAGCATGGCCGCCTTGTCCTTGTTGATGCGCACCTGCAAGTCCTTCTTGAGGGCCGTCAGCGGGTTTTCCACGTAAATCGTGCCCGGCGTACTTTTGAGCACCTTTTCGACCCGGAAGGCCAGGGCCCGGAGCGAATCGAGGTTTTCGCCGAACACCCGGATGGCAACCGGGGCATCCACCGGCGGGCCCTGCTCAAACTGCCGCACCTGGATGGTGGCGTTGGGGAAGTCGGTGAAGTCGCGGCGCAGGTCGTCCACGAACCCTTCGATCTCCGGCAGCTTCATGTTTTCGAGCTGCACGAACACCTCGGCGTAGTTGGCCGCCTCGTTTTTCTGGACCACGTTGTAGTAGATGCGGGGGTTGCCCTTGCCCACGTTGGTGGCGTAGTTCTTCACGTGGGCCTTCTTGTCGAGCACCGACTCCACGTAGCGGGCCACGCGGTTGGTCTCGGCCAGGCTCGTGCCCAGCGGCGTGTCGATGGTGATGAGGAACTGCGGCTTGTCGGACTTGGGAAACAGGCTGAAACCCACCACCGGCATGAGGGCCAGGCTGCCCGCGAAGATGGCAAAGGCCACGCCCAGCGTCACGTACGGCCGGGCAATGGCTCCGTGCAGCAGGCGCCGGTACGAGCCGCTGATGAGCTTGTGCAGGCCGCGCATGAAGAAGTTGCCGTGCTCATCTGCTTCCTCCCTGAGCAGGAGGCTCGCCAGGAACGGCACGATGGTAAGCGACACGAACAGCGAGGCCAGCACCGTTGCCACCACCGCCGCGGGCAGGGACCGGATGAAGTCGCCGGCGGCTTCGGGCAGGAACATGAGCGGCAGGAAGGCGAAGATCAATGTGGCCGTACACCCTACCACCGCCACGCCGATCTGCCGGGTCGCTTTGATGGCGGCGTCGCGGCGGGAATAGCCCATGCGCAGGAACCGGGCAATGTTTTCCACCACCACGATGGAGTCGTCTACCAGCAGGCCCAGCGCCACCACGAGGCCCACGATGCTGAGCTGGTTGATGCTGAAGCCGAACAGGTCGAGCAGGGCCAGGCCAATCGCCAGCGACAGCGGGATGGAGATCATCACCACCACCGACGCCCGGAAGCCCAGCGGCAGCAGCGTGAGCAGCACCAGGAAAATGGCAATGGCAAAGTCGCGGGCGAAGCCCGAGAGGCGGTGCGACACGCTTTCGGACTGGTCGAAGCTCTTTTCAAACTTGATGTTGGCCGGCAGTTCCTTTTGGAAGGCTTCGAGCACCGGATACACCTGGTCGCGGACGGCAAAGATGTTGCCGCCGTCCTTCTGGCTGGCCGACACGAACACGGCCCGTTTGCCGTTCAGCCGGGCCAGGTAGCTCTCCTCGGCGTAACCGAACTGCACGTCGGCAATGTCTTTGAGGGTGACCATGCCGGCCGGCGTGGCCTGTACCACCGTGTTGCGGATCTCGTCGATGGAGGCGTAGTCGCCGCTGGTCTTCACGTTGAAGCGCATGGGCCCCACGTCCACGCTGCCGCCGGGAATGTTGGCGTTTTCGCTCCCGATGGCGCCCAGCACGCGGGCCAGGGGCAGGCGGCGCTGCGCCATTTTGCGAAGGTCGAGCGACACCTGCACCTGCTGGTCGGGGTAGGCCCAGGTATCCACGTTCTTGAGGCTCTTGATCTTTTCGAGGCGTTCCTGGAGCTTTTCGGCCTGCGTTTCCAGGCTGTTGTAGGGCGCCGTTTCGGAGACCAGGGCCACTTGCAGGATGTTCACGTCCGACGGGGTGATGCGCTGCACCTCCAGGTCGTAGAGGCCCTCGGGCAGCGTCGGCCGCAGGTTGTTGATCTCGCGCAGGAGTTCTTCGTACTTGTCTTCGGGGTCCGAGTCGTAGGTAAAGTCCACGCGGAGCACCGCCACGCCGTCGTCGATGTTGGAGATAATCTTTTTGATGTTTTCCAGTTCGTTGACCTTGTCCTCGATGGGGTCCACGATGAGTTCTTCCATGTCGGTGGGACTGGTGCCGGGGTAGATGGCAACGACGATGAACTGGGGCGTTTTAAAGCTGGGGTCTTCGCCCCGGGGCATGTTGAACAGCGAGTTGAGCCCGATGGCGATCACCATGACGAAGATGATGATGGTGAACTGCCAGTTCTTGACGGAAAATTCGGCGATTTTCATGAGGGTTAGGGTTTGAGCGGTTACTTCGTGTTCACCACTTGAAACTTGTCATTGACCACTTTCACCTTCGAAGTTTCGGTAAGGTAGGCCGTGCCCCGGGTGATCACCGCCGTGCCTTCCTGCAAGCCTTCCCGCACTGCTACCACGTCGCCGTAGATGCCGGCCGTGCGGATGGGCCGCTTTTTGACCGTCGTACCGTCTTCGCCCAGGGTGTACACGCTGGCCCGTTCCCCGTCGGCTTCGGCCAATGCCTCGATGGGCACTACCAGCATTTCGGACCCGCCCGACGGGAAGATTTCGGCCTTGGCCACCAGCCCCGTCACCAGCTTTTTATCCTGCGCGTTTACCTTCAGTTCCACCTCGAAGGTGCCGTTGACCGGGTCGGCGGCGCCGGCAATCTCGGTCACCACCGCCGGGAACGACACGCCGGGGTAGGCGTCGAAAGTCATTTTGGCCCGGTCGCCGATCTTGAGCTTCACCATGTCGCGGTCGGCAATGCCCGTACGGACCACCCAACCTTCGCCGGCCGCGCCCCCCGCGAACAGGAACACCGAACTGCCCGGGTTGATGAGTTCTCCTTCTTCCACCTGGCGGCGCAGGATGCGGCCGTTTTCGGGGGCCACGATCACGGAGTGCTGGCGGTTGAACCGGGCGGCAGTGAAGGCGGCGGAAGCCACTTCGTAGCCGGTGGCGGCGTTCTGCATCTGTTCGAGCGTGGCGGCGCTGTCGGCGTAGAGGCGTTGCACCCGGTCGCGGTCCCGCTGGGCCTTTTCAAAGTTGTTGCGGGCCTGGGCCACCTGGGCGTCGATCTCGGTGAGGTTGAGCAAGGCCAGCACCTGGCCTTTGCGCACGTCCTGCCCTTCGTCCACCCGGAGGGCGGCCACGATGCCGCCCGTCTTGAACGACAGTTTGGCTTCTTTCTTGGAGGCCAGCACGCCGCTGCCCACCACCGGGGCCACCAGCGGCTGCCGCGTGACCGGCGCCGTACTTACCGCCGTAAGGGTTTCCGGCACCGCCGTTTCTGCGGCCTTTTTTCCGCCGCAAGCCGCGGCCAGCCCGAGCAGTACAGTGAAGAGGAATGCGTTTTGGGGTTTCATATCGTAATGTGGGTTGAATGATTGTTAAATGGTCATTGGTCATTGGTCAGTAGTCATTGGTAATTGGGTGTGCGTGGGTTGTCGCGTGCGATTAACCATTGACCATTGACCAATGACTACTGACCATACGCCTACTGCGCCGTTACCCGTTTGAATTCGACCTGGCGGACCTGGTAGTCGTACTCGGCGAGGATGAGGCTGTTGGCGGCGTTGGTGAAGGAAGTGAGGGCCGACAGGTATTCGACGTAGAGGGCGGCGCCTTCCCGGTATTTTTTGTCCACGATCTCGTGGTAGCGGCGGGCACTGGCTACGCGCTGGCGGTTGGTTTCGAGGGCCTGCCGGGCCGTAGCCAGGTTTTCGGCCGCCTGTACCGACTGGAAGCGGATCTGCGCCTGAAGTTCTTCGTACTGCGTTTCGAGCCGCAGCTTGTCGAGGTTGGCCTGGGCGATCTTGCTGCGGTTGCGCAGCCCGCCGAACAGGTTCCAGTTGAGCACGAGGGAGCCCTGGATGAAGTCGTCGGCGGCGGTGAAGCGGTACTCGGTGCCCTGGAAGCCGTAGTCCACCACGAGGCTGAGCGTCGGCAGGGCGTTGCTGCGGTAGAGCCGGGTGCCCCGCGTGGCCGCCTGGATGCCGTAGCGGAGCCCGGCCAGTTCTTCGCGGTTTTGCAGGGCGGCGCTTACTACGGCCGCGTCGGTGGATACGGCCGGGGCATCGGCGAACGAAAAGGTGGTATCGGCTTCAATGGCGGTGTCGAGCGGTTTGTTGAGCAGGAAGTTGAAGTAGGCGGCGGCCACCGTGCGGTTCTTTTCGGCCTCGGCCACCTTCAGTTCGGTGTCGGCCAGGTCGGCCTTGGCGGCGTACACCACGTCGGCGGTGATCTTCTGGTTGTCGAGCAACTTCTGGTTGAGCCGGAGGCTGGCCTGCTGCAACGCCAGCACCTGCCGGTACAACGAAATGGCCTTTACGGCTTTGAGGTAGTTGAAGTAACCCGTGCGGATGTCGGCCTCCAGCTGGCGGCGGTAGGTCTGCACGGTGGCCTGCTGGCTTTCGGCCTGGAGGGATTTGATCTGGTAGTTGTAGTGAAGATTCGGCTGCACGACCGGCTGCACCAGCCGCAGCTTGGTTTCGTGTTCCTGCGGCCGCAGGAAGGGCGTGTTTACGTTGTCCAGCGTCGGGAACCGGTCGCTGCCGGTCATCTGGTTGAGGGTGCCGTACACCGGGTTGAGCAGGTCCCCCACGGGAAATTCGATGATGCGGCCGCCGGCGGCGAGGGAGTACCGGGCGTTGAGGTCGAGGGTGGGCAGGAACATGCCCTTGGCTTCTTCCAGGGCCCGGAGGCTCTTTTCGAGAGAAAGGGTTTGTCCCTTCAGGGCCAGGTTGCTTTGCAGGCCCTCGGCCACGTACGCATCCAGCGTGGCGGGCGGCGTCTGCGCCGGGGCGGCCAACAGGCTACCCAGGAGCAACAGGAGGGGAAGGAGTGGTTTTCGCATAACCTGCGGGAGGGTTTGGTGAGGAATGGCGAGTAGTAAGCGGTTGACTATCCTGGGCGAAAGGTACGGCAGCGGTGGCCCGGCTTGCTTTTTATTCCCACCGAAGCGGCGCAGATGGGCATTGGACCGGCGGAAAAAGGGAGTAAACCGTAGCATATTATTGAACGTTTATAAAACAATGAACAGTGTTCAGTAAAGGGGCAAAAGAGACCTTGATGAGCAGGACGGAAAGGATGACTTGGCAGCAGGGATTGATTAGTGGATGTATCGAGGATATGTAAAGGATGAACGGGGAGATGTACGCCTGGTGAAGCGGTGATATCCGGTCAGGTGCGTCATCCCGGCTGGGCTCCGCGTCATTCCTGGCGGAACAGGTCGAGCATCATCTTCACCGACGCCGGAATCATCGTTTCGAGTTCTTCGGGCAGGCACATGCGGAACCGGTTGCGGATGCGCAGCGACACGATGCCGTGCACAAACGACCAGATCGCCATCGAGGCCACGTCCACGTCCAGTTGCTTCATCTTGCCCGACTCGATGCAGGCGCGTACCATGTCCCTGAGGGCGTTGTGGGCCCGCATGCCGCAGTGCCAGTGCGTATCGTCCTTGAGGGCGTCCATTGGCCCCCACATGATGAACATCAGGTCGTAGAGCTGCGGGTTTTCCCAGGCAAAGCGCAGGTAAACTTCTCCCAGTTTCTCCAGCCGCTCGAAAGGATCGGCGATGACGGTCAGTTTCTCCATCTGCCCGAAGAAAATGTCGAAGCCCTTCTCGTGCACGGCGTGGAAAATCTCGTCCTTGTCCTTGAAATACAGGTAGATGGTAGCCGGGCTGTACTCGATCCGGTCGGCAATCTTGCGGATGGAGGCTTTTTCGTAGCCTTCTTCAATGAACAAATCCATCGCGGCCTGGAGGACCAAATCCTTCATCTCCTGCTTTTCCCGTTCCTTCCGCTCGGCAATTCCCATGATTGGCTTGATTAACGATTCAAATTTAGTGAACAGTGTTTAGTAAACAAGAGGTGTTCGAAATTTTTTTTGCAAAGGGTCCGTCTGAGCTGTAGGCTCCGTGATCTCTGCGGTTAAGTTCCCTGCATCCTGGCAATCCTTGCATCCCGAAAATCCTGATCCTCCGCGGTTGAAAATTTTAAACTTTTTTCGATTTCCTGCTGACATACCGTTGTCACTGGGGCCGCTTTACTTTGTAGCGTCAGCCAAACCCAAAGGCCATGCAGCGCAAAGAAGCACGTTTTGCGTGAAACCGGCGGTTGCGGCGCCACTTTTTCCTTAACAAACCAAACACAAGCCTAATGGTGATGGTCATGAAAACGATTCTGCTCAACGGGCTGCTGGCGGCCCTGCTGCTGGGCCTGCCCTTGTTCTACCTGTCTAAGACGGAAACCACATCGAAATCCACGCTTAAACCCAACCCCTCCATGAAATTCAATGCCGGCATCATTACCCCGAAAGTGCAGGAAAGCAAAGATTTTTACACCCGGTACCTGGGCTTCGGCGTCACCTTCGAAAACGAATGGTTCGTGCTGCTGCACAGCCCCGGTGGCAACAGTTCGATTTCCTTCCTGCTCCCCGAACAGGCAGCCCAGCGGCCCATCTTCCGGCCGGCCTTCGGGGGCCAGGGCGTGTTCCTCACGGTGGAGGTGGCCGACGTGGACGCCGAGTACCGGCGCATCCGCAGCCTGGGCGTACCCATCGAAGTAGAACTCCGCGACGAACCCTGGGGTGACCGGCACTTTGCCATCGTGGACCCCAACGGCATCGGCGTGGACATCGTGACGTACAAAGCAGTGGACAGTAATCAGTGAACAGTGAACAGTAATCAGTGAACAGTAATCAGTGATCGCTAGTCAATTTGGATTCGATAACTCACGCACAATCACTGTTCACTGTTCACTGTTCATTGATTACTGTTCACTGTTCACTGTATAACATCGGGCGTTGTTATTCCGTATCGGGGGGCAACTACCCTTTACCACTATGGCGAATACCGATTTATTTTCCGTGCAGGCCGACGACTACGCCAAGTTCCGGCCGACGTACCCCGACGCCCTGTTCAACTACCTGGCCGGCCTCTGCCGGGAACGCAACGTCGTGTGGGACTGCGCCACGGGCAGCGGGCAGGCCGCCCTTACCCTCACCAAGTACTTCGACCGCGTAACCGGCACCGACATCAGCCAGCCGCTGCTCGACAAGGCCGAGAAACACGAAAAGATCACCTACAAACTCGTCCCCGCCGAAAAGACGGGCCTCGACGACCATTCCGTGGACCTGGTGACGGTGGCGCAGGCCCTGCACTGGTTCGACTACGACCAATTTTTTCCCGAAGTGAAGCGGGTGCTCAAGCCGGGCGGCATCTTCGCGGCCTGGGGCTACACGCACCTCCTCACCGATGCCCCCGTGCAGAAACTCACCGACTACATTCACAACGAACTGCTCAAAGACTACTGGGCGCCGCAGATCGACATCCTCAACCGGCAGTACGCCGACATTCCGTTCCCGTTCGAGCCGGTGCAGCCGCCCCCGTTCGAGATCAGCCAGGCCCTCACTTTCGAGCAACTCATCGGCTACATGGTGTCGTGGTCGGCCACCCAAAAGTACGTTAAGGAAAAGGGGCAGGACGAATTGCAACGGCTCTTCGGCGAGATCAGAACGGCCTGGGGTGACCTCACGCAGCTCAAGCCCGTGCGGTGGTACGTGTTTATGCGGGTAGGCCGGGCGTAGGGCAGGGGTACGTACCGGGCAAAACGCGGGGGTAAAGGCGACCCGAAAGTCT
Organism: uncultured Sphingobacteriales bacterium; assembly: GCA_963844325.1. Taxonomy (GTDB): domain Bacteria; phylum Bacteroidota; class Bacteroidia; order Cytophagales; family 172606-1; genus CADCTQ01. Next base: position 6,570,555 of record CAWJNV010000002.1, on the reverse strand, counting down.
ATCTGAACAAAAACATTCGGGTGACTTGCTTTTGTGCGGACGAATGAATAAAATTACGTAAGTACTTACATAAACGCTTTTGTATTTATGGTAAACTTTTATGACGAAGTAGGAAAGATGGCCCTCGGCAGCCGGCTGCGCCGGCTCAGCGAATGGTTTACGGAAGAAGCCACCCGCATCTACCGCCTGTACAACGTGGGCCTGGAGCCCCGGTGGTTCCCGGTTTTCTTCGTGCTCACGGAACGGGGCGGTGCAAGCATCAAGGAGGTGGCCGCGCGCATCCGGCAAACCCACGCCTCGGTGAGCCAGGTGGTGAAGGAAATGAAGAAAAGGGAACTGGTGGAAGAACGCAAGGACGACGGGGATGGGCGCCGGACGCTGCTGTACCTCACCGAAAAAGGCCGCGCCCTGATTCCGCCCCTTAAAGCGCAGACGACCGACGTGGGCAGCGCCGTGGAGGAACTGCTCGCGCAAATGCACCACGACCTGTGGAAATCCATGGAGGAAACCGAATACTTGCTTGAGCAGCAAAGCCTCTCGGAACGGGTACGCAACAAGAAGAGGGAGCGGGAAAGCAAAGGCGTGCAACTGCTGCCGTATTCGGCCGCCTACCAGCCGGATTTCAAAAGACTGAACGTAGAATGGATCGAAACCTACTTCAAACTGGAGGAAAAAGATTTGCTGACCCTGGACAATCCGCAGGCATCCATCCTCGACCCGGGAGGCGAGATCCTGCTGGCCCAGTACGGGGGGGAAGTGGTGGGCGTGGTGGCCCTGCTGAAGCTGGACGCCGAAACGTTTGAACTGGCCAAGATGGCCGTCAGCCCCAGGGCGCAGGGCAAGGGAGTGGGCGAACTGCTTGGGCGTGCCGCCATTGGAAAAGCGAAGTCGCTGGGCGCCAAAAAAGTATACCTGGAAAGCAATACGCTCCTCAAACCCGCCATCAACCTCTACCACAAACTGGGCTTTCGCAAGGTCAAAGGCAACCCTTCCCCCTACGAGCGGTGCAACATCCAAATGGAATTGCCACTGTCCGAACACCCGTGAATCAGCAGGAAATCACCTCCTTTCCGGATAACGGCGGCAAGGAGGAAAGTCGATGAAATCCATGAGAACTTTCTTTGCAATGTAACAGGTCTACCTGCCAGTTGAAGCATAGCGAAACTTTTGCGCATATAGGGGCAGGAATAAAGTTGTCAAAATTGACAACTTTTAAGTATATTGGTTGTTATGATTGTCAATCGGGTACAGGTCCTGTTGAAATGCGCCAAGAAAAACATGACCTTACTCGGTGCGGTCAATGACTTCGTCAATACTGTTCAAGGGGCTACGTGGAGAAATGACCAAGACGTGAAGACTACCTTTCCCGATGCGGACCGTATCTTCAATAATGTGTACGTGTTCAACATCACGGGGGCAGACCGTAGCCTGGCACTGGTATTCTTTAGGGATGGGGAAGTAGAAATCGTGTGGGCCGGGAATCACGATGCGTACGAAGCCACGCTGAAAAACAACAAGGACACAATCAGAAAATTCCTGAGAAAGAAAGGGTACGACATATGAAAAAGATAACTTATGCGAAAAGAATCCCGAACGACACCCTGGAAAAATTCAGAGAACTTGACCGCCCTATCCAGTCAGAGATTCAGCACGAACTGACGCTCCGGGCCATTCGAAAGCTGCGAGGGCCGATCCGGGAAGATGGGGAAACGGAAATGGCTCCGGAAGTGGTGGAGCTGCGCAAGGCGCTGGTAGACCGGGTGAATGCATACGAGAAGCAGGAGTATCCTTTTGGTCAGCCTAACTTCGAGGAATGGTCTAAACGCCTGACTGATACAGAACTACAAGCCAAACTATCCAAGATTCGGGAGGCTGAAGAGATGGTGGACCAGATGGATGCCTTCGAGCGGCAACGCGTGGCATTCATCAAGCGCCGGTTGAAAGAACAAAACCTCAAGCAGAAAAACCTCAGTGAGATTCTAAAGCTTGATCCCAGCAACGTATCTCACCTGCTTAAAGGCCGCCGCGACTTCACCATTGAAATCGTTTCCAGGCTCCATCACAAACTGGGCATGCCTTATGATGAATTACTGCCCCCGGAGAATGCACTGGATTAACCAAAATTCCATCCTCTTATCCTTCACTCATTCCGCAAACTCTTCACCGGGTTGGTGAGGGCGGCCTTCACCGACTGGTACGAAACCGTGAGCAGCGCAATGACGACGGCCGCCAGGCCGGCCACGACGAACACCCACCAGTTGATGGCCGTGCGGTAGGCGAAATCCTCCAGCCAGCGGTGCATGGCGTACCAGGCCACCGGCGAAGCCAGCAAAATCGCCACCGCCACCGGTTTGAGGAAGTCGCGGGAGAGCAGCGCCACGATGCTCGTTACCGAGGCACCCAGCACTTTGCGGACGCCGATTTCCTTGGTGCGCCGCTCGGCGGTAAAGGCCGCCAGGCCAAACAGCCCCAGGCAGGCCACGAACACCGTGAGCCCCGCGAAGAGGGCCAGGATTTGCCCCGTCTTCAGTTCGGCCTGGTAGGTGGCCTGGTAACTCTCGTCGAGGAAGGAGTACCGGAACGGTTCTCCGGTGCCGAACGCCGCCCACTGCTTTTTGAGCGAAGCCAGCAGCCCGGTAAGGTCCGGCGTGCGGACTTTGGCAACGATGGAGCCGCCGTTGCCGCCCAGGAACATCACCAGCGGGCCGATCTGTTCGTGCAGCGACCGGAAGTGGAAGTCGCGCACCACCCCAACCACCCGGTACTTGCGCACGGCGTTGCCCGAGCCCGGCATGGGAGGAATACTGAGGAAATGTTGCAGCGGGTCTTTCGTCCAGCCGAAGGTGCGGACGGCCGTTTCGTTGAGGATCACCGCGGTGGAGTCGGTCGGGAAGTCGGGCGAAAAATTACGGCCCGCCGCCAGTTGCATGCCCAGCGTGGGCAGGTAGCGGTGGTCTATGCCGTAGCCGGCAACCCGCATCATGCGCCGTTCGTCGCCGTCGGGCTGCACGGGCTCCAGGGCGTTGTTGGAAGGCCCCGCCGGCAGGTAGCCCGAAATGCTGGCGCTGACCACCCGGGCGTCCTGCACGAGTTTCTGGCGCAATACCTCCTCATTCTGCCCGCCCAGCGTCCAGGTGCCCTGCACCACCAGCACCTGTTCTTTGTCGTAGCCCAGCCGCGAATGCTGGATGTAGCGCAGTTGCTGGTACACCACCACCGTGCCGATGATGAGGCTCACCGACACGAAAAACTGGAACACCACCAGGCTGCTCCGCAGGCTCACCGAGCGGCGGCCCGCGCCTATCTTGCCGGCGCCGCCCTTGAGGGTGGTCACCGGTTGGAACGACGAGAGGAAAAAAGCCGGGTAGCTCCCCGCCATCAGGCTTACCAGCCCGCCCAGCCCCACCAGCGCCGGCAGGAACCAGGGCGTACGCAAGAGGTCGAGGTCCAGGGTTTTTCCCGACAATTGGTTGAACAGCGGCAGGGCGGCGTACACCAGGGCCAGGGCCAGCCCCAGCGACAGGCCGGTGAGCAGCGCCGATTCGGTCAGAAACTGCCGCACCAGGGCGCCGCGGCCCGAACCCATTACCTTGCGGACGCCCACTTCCTTGGCCCGCCTGGCGGCCCCGGCCGTGGAGAGGTTGGTGAAGTTGATGCAGGCCAGCAGCAGCATGAACACCGCAATGGCCCCGAACACGTACACGTACTGCACGTTGCCGCCCGGCTCCATTTCCGTCGTCGGGGTGAGGTCGGAGTAGAGGTGGATGTCGGTGAGCGGCTGGAGGAACAGCCCGATGTCGTTGCCGTTCTTGCGGAACTGGGCCAGGCTGGTGCCGGTCATTTTCTCCAGCGCGGGTCCCATGTGTCTTTCCACCACCTGCGGCAGTTTGGCTTCGAGCTTCCGGTAGTCGTAGCCCGCCGGCAGCACCAGGTACGTGTAGAAGTTGGACCGCAGCCAGTTGTCCTCCCTGGCGTCCGGGTGGCCGGCCATGGAGGCGATGAGGTCGAAGTGGAAGTGCGCGTTGTCAGGTACGTCGTCCATCACCCCGGTCACCGTGTAAACAGCGTCCGAGCCCCTCAGCGTGAGTAGCTTACCCACCGGTTCGGCGTCGCCGAAGTACTTGCGGGCAGTGGTGGCGGAGAGCACCAGCGTGTGGGGCCGCAGCAGGGCCGTGCGGGCGTCGCCCTTCCGCAGCGGCAGCGTAAATACTTCGAAAAAGTTGGGGTCCACGTAGGCAAGCCTTTCTTCGAAAAACATTTTGCGGCCGTACATGACGCGGGTCTTACCGGTGCCGGTGATGCGGGTCGTCGCCTGGATTTCGGGAAAGCCGGCCCGCAGCGTCGCGGCTACGGGGGCCATTGTTACGGCTTCGCGCATCTTTTCGCCGTTCATCTCGCCCCGGAACACCACCCGCACGATGCGGCCGGCCTTTTCGTGGAAGCGGTCGTAGCTCAGCTCGTGCCCCACGTACAGGCCGATGAGCAGGCACGTCGCCAGCCCGAGGGCCAGCCCGGTGATGTTGATGGCCGAAAAGGCCCGGTTGCGGATCAGGTTGCGCACGGCGACGACCAGGTAGTTGCGTAGCATAGGGTAGAATTGAGTATTGGGTATTGGTCATTAGTCAGTAGTCATTGGTCATTGGTCAGTATGCGTGAGTCATTCATTGCGTACTGACCAATGACTACTGACTAATGACTACTGACCAATGACCACTGACCATTCAACGCGGACCAAACGGGGTGCCAAAGTGGAAGAAGGGCGTTTCTGGGGCCGTTGGGCGGCATTTGGCGGAAAAACGGGTTTGTGTTCGTCCGGAAACGGACGGTGCGTTGCGGGAATGGACGGGGCAGGCGGGAAGAAAATTTTGAGGCGTCCGGGAGGGGACTGCGGGCCGTTGGGCGGACGCGGTACGGGAGTAACCGGCTGATTATCACCCCCGAAGTCGGGGCGCCGGCGTGCGGGTCCTTGCCCGGCCGGTTGTTTGTCCCGCCGGGGGAGTCAACGCGGCCCGAAAACGGGGTCGTCCCGCCTTAACCCGGCCGGGTGGAATCCGTTGTATGAAGGGAGAGATGCGCTGCGCTTACCGCCCGGGATGGGTGGGTGACCACGGAAGCATTCCGTAAACCTTTTGAGCCATGATGGAAAGACAAATTGCTCCGCTTGACACCTTATTTCCGGTGGATGAATCGCCCGAAGCCACGCTGCGCCAGGTCGTACGCTACGTGGGCGAAACGCTGCGCGCCGACCGCTGTTTTTTGTACGTCCGCAACCCCGCCGCCGGCAAGGGCCGCATTGCCTTCTGCTGGCGTAAGTACGCCTCCATTCCCGACGTGACCCAGGCCGAATGGCAGGACGACACGGGCAGCCTGCCCGACGAAGACCCGCTGTTTGCCGCTGCCCTCTCCGACGAACCGTCGGTGTTCGTGGAGGACGTGGAAACGGCCGATCCTGACGTGCTCAACAAAGCGTTCGAGAACCGCACCTTCGGCCACCGGGCCCTCATCCACGCCCACATCACCGACCACGGCGAACTGTGGGGCATTCTGCAACCCTGCCAGTTCGGGCACCCGCGCCGCTGGACGCAGTACGAAAGGGGCTTCGTGGAAGACCTGCTGCCCCAGCTGCTGCCCCTCATCAAGAAGTACGTAGCCACCGAAAGCCTGCAAAAAAGCATTCCCGGCCAGCGCGACGACTAGCCGGGAATGCATCCCACGGACCTTGTTTACGTACCGGCCGTTACTCCACGATGAGTACCCAGGCGTCGGCAATGCCTAAGAACTGGCGGGTACTGTCCCGTTCGGCGCGGGCCGCGTCTACGTCCTTCGACTGGTACACGAACACGTAGTACCGGTTGGTCTTGGAACTGTAGCGGTAGTCGGCGCGCAGGCCGCGGTCGTACATGGTGCGGGTGTAGCGCACGGCGTTGTCGAACACGTTGAAGCTGCCCACCACTACGTAATTGCCCTTCTTCAGTTCCAGCGGGTGCACGCGGTGGTGCTCCTCGATCCGCTCTTCTTCCTTGGCGGGCGCCACCACCGACTCGGTCACGGGCTTCTCCACGGGCTTGGCCGCTAACTTCTGTACCGGGGTCGCCTTGGCGGCGGCCTTGCGCGACGACTGCTTGGGTGCCTTGCGGGCCTTTCTGGCGCGGGCTTTTTCGCGTTTTTCTTTCTTGGCCGCGGTCTTTTTCTCCCGGGCCTGCTGGTCCTTTGCCTTTTCCCTGGCGGCTTTTTCCTTCTTGACCGTTCTGGTCTTTTCCTTTTTGGCTTTTTCGCGTTCCGTTTCGGCTTCGGCCTTTTCGTCGGCGGCCTGCCGGGCGGACAGTTTTTTGGCGGCAGCCTTTTCCTTGGCGGCTTTCTCCTTCGACTGCCTGGTCTCCTTCTTATTGGCTTCTTCCTGGCGGGTTTCGCGGGCCTCGGCCACCTCCTCTTTGCGGGTTTTCTTCGGGCCGAAGCTCACGCTCAGCAGGACCTCGTGCGTAGGCTGTGGGGTGACGGCCGCGCCCGCGGCGGGTTCGTACACGTAGCCCAGCGTAAAGGTATTCTTGATCTTGGCGCCGGCCGTAGCCAACGGACCGGCATTCTGGCGGTAGCCGCCGCCGGCCCACACGTTGTGGAAGTGCAGCGTACCCATCGCCTGGTACTGCGACGGGAAGTTGGTGGAATAGCGATACTGCACCTGCGGCGACACGGCAAACGCCGGCGAGAGTTGCAGGTGGTAACCGGCATTTGCCAGGTAGTAGGTGATCGGGCGGAAGTCCAGCGGGTCGGCGGCGTTGGTGTTGACCCGCTTCGCGTTCAGCAGGGTGGGGGCGCTTACGCCCAGGGTCAGGCCCTCCAGCTGGTAGCTGATGCCGAACTGGGCGTCTGCGAACGACTTGTTGTTGAACGACTTCACCCGGGAAAAGTCCCCCTCATTTTCGAGGCGGTTGCGGTCTACGCTGTATTTGCCCATGCCGCCCGACGCGCCGAAGCGCAGGAAGTGGTTGCGGCCCAGCTTGAAGGCGTAGCCCAGCGTAGCCAGCGTGGAGGTACTGGCCAGCATGCCGTACCGGTGGTCTACCACGTTGATGCCGAAGGCCGTACGGCCGCGGGAGGGAACCTGCAGGTTAATGCTGGTGGTCACGGGGGCGTTGGCCGATCCCTGCATTTGCTGCCGTTGCGTGAGGAACACTTCCGTGTGTCCGTGGCTGCCCACGCTGGCCGGGTTGAGCGCGTACGGGTTGAGGAAGAACTGGTTGTGGACCGGGAGCTGCTGCGCCGCCGCGCACAGCGGGAGCAGGAGGGTGAGCAGGTAAACGATTCTTTTCATGCTGGCTGGTCGTATAAATCTAGTTAAGGGACAATTGAATGAATGAACAATTGAAAATGGACCGTGGAAAATGGTCCATGCGGCCTTTTCATTACGCGGAGCGTGCCGGCCGGCCGGGGTAAACGGCGGGTTTGGCGGGGAGGCGTAGGTTGTGGAAGTGGGTGGTGCGGGAGGTTGGCCGGTTGCCGGGCGCCGTTCTGCTTTCATACGCCGCCCTTTTTGCCCCGTTCCCAACGGATTTTCGAAATTGTCCAAGACGCGCCACAAAAAAATTTCAAAAGGGTGCCGGATATGAGTTACCTAAGTTTTAATCCTAAATGTGAAAAAGGCCGCAGGCGGCGCCGGCCGGGGTTTGCTCCCAAAAGGGCCAAAAAAGAGCCGGGGAGCCGGAAACGGGGGTAACCGGGGCCGGGCCGGCATACGGTGGGGCGTGTAATGGTAACCGGTTGGCAGCAAGTACAAATCTTTCTATATTACCTCCAAAAGATTCGGTTCCGGTTTCACAACCCGCCGCCCGCGGGAAGCCGCCGGCCCGAATCATGGGTAACCGGCAGTCCTTCAGGCTGCTGTCTCATGTCTCACGTCTAACATTTTATGTCTCCCTTCTTATGAAGAGATGGTTCATTGCCTTTGCCCTGCTGGCCCTCGTGTCGGGCGGCTCCCTGTACGCCGACGTACGCCTGCCCAAACTGGTGGGCGACAACATGGTGTTGCAACAAAATACCCGGCTGCCGCTCTGGGGCTGGGCCAGTCCCGGCGAACGGGTCACGGTATCCTTTAACGGGCAGCAAGCGTCGGCCAAGGCCGGCAAGGACGGTAAGTGGACCCTGACGCTGGCCCCCGTACCCGCCGGCGGCCCCTTCGAAATGACCATCAAGGGCAAGAATACCATTCAGCTCAAAAACATCCTGGTGGGCGAGGTGTGGCTGGCTTCCGGGCAGTCCAACATGGAGTGGTTCCTCTCCTCGACGGTCAACAACCACGCCCAGGAAATTGCCGCCGCCGACTACCCGCAGATCCGGCTCATCGACGTGAAGAACGCCGTGGCTTTCCGGCCCCTGGCCGAAATGGGCAGCGACGGCTGGAAAATATGCAGCCCCGCCACGGCGGGCACCTTTTCGGCCGTGGCCTACTTCTTCGCCCGCGACCTGCACCAGCGCTACAAGGTGCCCGTGGGCCTGATCACTTCCGAGTGGGGCGGCACTCCCGCCGAAGCCTGGACCAGCGCCGAAGCCCTGCGGGCCTTCCCGGAGTTCGGCAAGCAGGTGGCCGAAATGGAAAACGACAAGTCGGACCTCACCAGGCGCATCGCCGAGTACGACGCGCAGCGGGAAGCCTGGCTGAAATCGTTCGGCAGCGGGGACCGCGGCTACCTGCCGGGCGGCAAAACCTGGGCCGACCCCGGCTTTGACGCCGCCGCCTGGCCCCGCCTGGCGTTGCCCGGCCTCTGGGAACGGGCCGGCGGCCTGCCCGACTACGACGGCGTGGTGTGGTACCGCAAGGAGATCGACGTGCCCGCCGGCGCGGCCGGCAAACCCCTCACGCTGCACCTGGCAGCCATCGACGACGCCGACACCACGTTTTTCAACGGCGTGAAGGTGGGCAGCACGGACGGCTACAACGTGCTCCGCGTGTACACGGTGCCCGGCGAACGGGTGAAGGCGGGCCGCAACGTGATTGCCGTGCGCGTGGTGGACACGGGTGGTGGCGGCGGCATTCACGGGGAGGCGAAGGACCTTTACGCCGAGGTGGAGGGCAAACAGGTGTCGCTGGCCGGTGAGTGGCAGTACCAGTCGGCCGTGGACACCAAGAACATGCCCAAGCCGCCCTTCACCACGGCGTTGCAAAACGCCCCGACCACGCTCTACAACGCGATGATCGCCCCGCTGGTGCCGTACGCCATCAAGGGGGCCATCTGGTACCAGGGCGAAAGCAACGCCGGCCGGGCCTACCAGTACCGCACGCTGTTCCCGGCCATGATCAAAGACTGGCGGAGCCGCTGGGGCTACGACTTCCCGTTCCTGTTCGTGCAACTGGCCAACTTCATGCACGACAAGGACGAGCCGGCCGACTACGAATGGGCCGAACTGCGCGAAGCCCAGGCCATGACGCTCTCGCTGCCCAACACGGGCATGGCCGTAACCATCGACATCGGCAACCCCGACGACATTCACCCGCGCAACAAGCTCGACGTGGGGCTGCGCCTGGCCGCGGCGGCCCGCAAGGTAGCCTACGGGGAAAACAGCGTGCACGCCGGCCCTACGTACCAGTCGATGACGGTGGAGGGCAAAGAGGTGCGGGTGAAGTTTACCAACGCCGGCGCGGGCCTGGTGGTAAAGGACAAGTACGGCTACGTGCGCGGCTTCGCGGTGGCCGGCGCCGACAAGAAGTTCAGGTGGGCCCGGGGCCACCAGGAGGGCAACGACCTGGTGCTCTACAGCGACGAGGTGTCCAGCCCGGTGGCCGTGCGCTACGCCTGGAGCAACAACCCCGACGGCAACGTGTACAACCAGGAGGGCCTGCCCGCCGTCCCCTTCCGCACCGACGACTGGCCGGGCGTAACGGTAGCGAATAAGTAGGTTCTGCGTTATAGAGGCAGCATCACGTGGTTTCGGGCGGACGGCCGTCCGGAACCACGTTCAAACATCATTTAACCGGAAAATCAGAAGCGCATGGAGATTGTAATTACTGCCCGCACGAAGGCTGCCGCCGAGCAGGCCATTGAAAGATTACAGGGGATCGAAGGCATAACGATCAAAACCGGTGCACCGGCGAAGCAACCGGCCAAAGGCGAAAAAACGTCCCCGGTTATGGAAGACCTCAAAGCTGCCTTGAAAGAGGTAAAGGCGCACCAGGAAGGCAAAAAGACACTTAAGCCTGCCCGTGAACTGCTGTTGAAAAAAGGAAAAAATGCCTAACTCAGTCATTATTACTTCCCGGTTTGCCAGGAATTACAAACGATTCGCCAGGAAATACAAAGGGCTTGACCAGGATTTTGAAGCATTGCTGGATCAATTGGAGACCCAACCTGAGACGGGTGAAAGCTTAGGTGCGAACCTTTACAAAGTCAGGATGGCAAGCGCCAGCAAGGGACGGGGTAAAAGTGGTGGGTTCCGGGTCATTACCTTTTTGAGAAGACCGTACGAAGACGGAGTAGAAATCATTCTGCTCATTATGTATGACAAGTCAGAGGAATCCTCCATTAAAAAGGAAGTTTTGCTGAAGTGGGCAAAGGAATTGGCGTAAATATTAACGGCAACATGTACAACCAGGAGGGCCTGCCCGCCGTCCCCTTCCGCACCGACGATTGGCCGGGCGTAACGGTAGCGAATAAGTAGGTTCTGCGTTATAGAGGCAGCATCACGTGGTTTCGGGCGGACCGCCGTTTGGAACCACGTTCTGACATCATTCAATTGTTAGCGGTAAGCGAAGAAACAAGAAGTAAAAACTCCGGTGTCAGCTCTCAAATCAATAGTAATTCTTGATGATGAATAAAAAGGCCTTGGCTCCGAAGCAGCTCTTTCTGATCGATGGTTTGGGGGGAATGCTTTCTGCCTTACTGTTGGGAGTCGTGTTGGCAAGGTTTGAAACTACTTTTGGCATGCCACCGGAAGTACTATACTTTCTCTCCTGCCTGGCTGGTGTGTATGCGGTTTACTCCTTTTTAAGCTATTGGCGAACCAAAGAAAACTGGAGACCTTATATGCAAGCAATTGCAATCGCCAATCTATTCTATTGTTGCCTGACAATAGGGCTGGTGATTTACCATCGCCAGGAGCTCACTAAGTTGGGGTTGCTGTATTTTTTGCTCGAAGTGGCCGTTATAATCGGTTTGGCGATTATGGAATTAAAAACAGTTTCCGGATTTCTTAGAGAAAAGGTCTGATTTTTAACAGGTTGAGGTCACACGTGCGTGTGGGCTCACTTCGTTAGGCGCAATTGAAGACAGGAAAAATACTTATATCAAGCTTATGAAGATACAACTGCAATATCTGAACGACCGCGAAGGGAACTTGAAGGCAGTTCAGATTCCAATTGAAGAGTGGGAAAAATTGGAAGGAATCTTAAAGAAATACGAGCAGACGTTGCAAGTCAGGGAAGATTTGTTGACTGCATTTGATGAAGTGAGGCAAATGAGAGCCGGTAGGATTCCCAAACAGACTTTATCAGACTTTTTGAATGAGCTATAAAGTAATTCCTACGCCCCGTTTCAAAAGACAAGCCAAGACTTTGCTCAAGAAATACAGTTCGTTAGCCGCTGAACTACGAACGTTTGAGCAGGATTTGATTGCCAATCCCACGCAAGGAAAAAGCCTCGGCCACAATGCATACAAAGTACGAGTTGCCGTGAAAAGCAAAGGGAAAGGCAAGCGAGGCGGGTTACGCGTGATTACTTATCTGATAACGGAGGAAAGTGAAATCTACTTACTGACTATTTACGACAAATCAGAAATCGATAGTGTGGACGACAAGACTTTGAAAGAAATGATAAAAGAAATAAATCAATAAAGAATGCGCCCGGCAGCAAGCATTACGGTCCGCACACTGCCACGGCGCCGATGCAAGAGGCGATGGGCGATGCCGCCGGGTGGCCTTGGTCTGCTGGCTACAACTAAATGAAATAAAGCCGTGAAGAAAGCTATTAGGATAACTGTATCAGCGCCTTGCGCCCAGCAATGGCAGGATTTGACACCCCGGGAGGGGGGACGGTTCTGCGGTTCGTGTCAACAACTGGTGGTCGATTTTACCCGCATGAGTGACCAGGAGTTGCTGCGGTATTTCAAAGACCATTCCGGTAAAGTTTGCGGCAGCTTTACGGGGCAGCAAACCGACCGCGACATCGTAAGCCGGGAAAAACCGAAAAAGGTTTTTGGGATGTACAGCCTGGCGGCAAGCTTCGTGGGCATACTGATTGGTTTTACCAGCAAAGCCCAAACTGCGGATACCCTGACTGCCAGGCCAATGGTAGAAATCAGTCCCGTTGCCCCCAAGCCCGTTACGGTTATTGCGCAGCCTGCCGTCCCCACGGCTGAACCACTGGCGGATACGTTGTTTTCGCCATTGCAAGGCAGAATGGGCGGCGTGTGCGTCAGACCCGTAATGGTTGAAAAAAAGAAGTCATTCCTGAACAGCGTTTACACGCAAATTGAAGAGATGCTGAGGAAATTTTAGTTGGCAGGCACGTGCCGGCAAAAAACACGAGTTACATCAGGTTTTAAAACAGCTACACAATGCATCATTCCTACAAACCGCAGGGGTACAATTCCGTTTCGCCTTACCTGATCGTAGAGGGGGCTGCCAGACTGATCGACTTGCTCAAAGGGATTTTTGATGCCCGGGAGGTGCGCAGATTTGACAACCCGGATGGTTCGGTCATGCACGCGGAGGTACAGATTGACGATTCAGTCATCATGCTGGCCGACGCCAGCAGCACCTACCCGGCCAATCAACTGCTCCTGCACGTGTACGTGCCCGATGCCGTGGCTACTTTCAAAAAGGCGGTTGCACTCGGCTGCCCGGTGGACCAGGAACCCCAGCAAAAAGAAGGCGACCCGGATTTGAGGGGTTCTTTTCTGGATTTTGCCGGCAATGTCTGGGCCGTCGGAACCCAAAAATCGGGGCAATAAACCACAATCCAAGCACGAAGAAACGATGCAACTCTCCCTGGTGGTCATCAGAACCCATCAACCCGAACGGGTAAGAGACTTTTACGAGGCGCTGGGATTACGATTCCGGGAAGAGAAGCACGGAAACGGCCCGATTCACTTTTCGGCCCGCGTTGGACCAGCCGTATTCGAGGTATACCCGCTGCCGAAGTCAATCGAAAAGGTTGATGCAACCACCCGGGTGGGATTCACCGTCGAAGGACTCGATGAGACAATCCAACGCATGAAAGCAGCGGGAGTACCCGTAGCCGCCGAGCCGAAACAAACCGAGTGGGGATACGGGGCCGTGGTGAAAGACCCGGACGGCAGATCAGTGGAGTTGAATCAAAAACAACAATAGCATACGGAGTGGTAAAACCGCAGCGGTGCAGACACTTACCCAAAGGGGGGCCCTTGATGAAAAGATGGATCAGAAAATGAAAAATTCATCCGGCCGTTCCGGGATGAATTTGGAGAGAAGTAAAAAATTAACCTCCTTGGAAGCGTTAACTTTGCGTGAAAACAAAGCAAGGCCCATGAAACTGCACAGGCACCTGCCCGTCCACTCACCACTCCGCGAGTACGTCACGGAGATGTGGGAAGTGCTGGGCCAGCGGGACGTACTCGAAGTGATCATGCCGCAGGGCATCGTTGAAATCGTTTTTAACTTTTCCGGTACGATCCACGGCGTGTTGCCCCACTCCCGCACGCCCATGCAGGCGCCCCGGTGCTTCATCCAGGGAATCAATACCCAGGTGGTTGAGGCCCGGTACGAGGGCCAGCAGCACCTGTTCGGCGTCCGGCTTTACCCCCACATGGTGCACAGCCTGCTGGGCATCATGCCCGCCGAAGCAAAGAACAACACCATTGACCTGGCCCTCATCAAGCCGGCGTTCAGTACCCTCTGGCACCAGCTCATCGAGGCGGCCTCGTTCGGGGAACGGGTGCAACTGGCGGAGAAACACCTCCCGGTCCTGGCGCAACCCGACGGCGGACGGTCGCAGCGGCTGTCGGACCTGTTCCTGGCCGATGGCGTAGAACCCTTCCAGACGGTAGACCGCCTGGCCGGGCAGGTGTACTACTCCCCCCGGCACCTCAACCGCATCGTGCACAGCCTGTACGGCGTCTCGGCCGAGGAACTGGTCGTCTACAAAAAATTCATGCACGCCGTCAGGCTCATCCACGTGGAGGACCTTTCGCTTACCGAGGTGGCGTACCTGGCCGGGTTTTACGACCAGTCCCATTTCTGCCGCATTTTCAAGCTTTTTGCGGGCATTACTCCCAAACAGTACCGGTTGCGCAAAAGCAACAACCCCTTTCACCTGCTTGCGTAGGCCGCTTTTTCACCACGTGCTTTACGGGCTGACTGCGGGCCTCCGCAACATGTCCACTATCACCCAACCGAACGCCATGAACACTCCCCAACCCACTACCGTTGACGCGTACATCGCCGGTTTCCCGGAAGACATTCAGAAACTGCTGCAACAGATCCGGGCGACCGTGCGGGAAGCGGCACCGGGGGCAACCGAAACCATCAAGTACGCCATGCCCACCTACGTCCTGCAAGGCAACCTGGTACACTTTGCGGCTTTCAAACACCACATCGGGTTTTACCCAACCCCCAGCGGCATCGAAGCCTTCGAAGCCGAACTTGCCAGGTACAAAGGCGCCAAGGGGTCGGCGCAGTTTCCCCTCGACCAGCCCATGCCGCTCGACCTCATCCGCAAAATCGTGGCATTCAGGGTGCAGGAGCACGCCGCGAAGCCCGGGAAAAAGAAATCAGCGCAGTAGCAGCAGGTACTTACCCAACTTCCCATACCCAGCCAGATGCAGCCCATCGACGTAAAGGCGACCATCCAAATCGCCAGGGACGCCAAAACGGTGTTCGACTACCTCGCCAACTACACCAACGACCCCAGGTGGCGCGCCGAAATACAGGATGTGCAGTTGAGTACGCCGTCCGTCCGGGAAAAAACCGAAATCACGGAAGTGTCTTTCCTGTCGAAGAAAGTGCCCCGGCACGTTTCGGTACTGCAATGCGTGGCCTTGGCGCCGGGCCGGTCGGTTGCCAGCGAAACCACGGCCGCCAGCCCGTTCTGGTCGCGCAACACGCGGGAGGTGAGCCCTTGCCCGG
Organism: uncultured Sphingobacteriales bacterium; assembly: GCA_963844325.1. GTDB lineage: Bacteria > Bacteroidota > Bacteroidia > Cytophagales > 172606-1 > CADCTQ01. The sequence goes on along the minus strand of CAWJNV010000002.1, from coordinate 6,555,464 downwards.
CAACCGTACCCGGGTGGTCTACCGGCTTCAGTTCGACCCGGCCGTTGTGAAGCACGGGCTGGGGTTTGGCCTGCCCCGGCTGGTAGTACATTTCTACACGAAAGCTACCATGAAGAAATACCTGGCGGCCCTTAAAAACATCCTGGAACAGTGAACAGTAATCAGTGAGCAGTAATCAGTGGATGCACGTGCGTTATTGGATCCGACCGACCAATGATTACTGATTACTGCTCACTGATTACTGTTCACTGTCTTCTTTTCGTGAACCGCTTCGGCCAGCCACAGGAATTCCTTCATGAAGTTGGCGATGTTTTTTTCGAAGGCCGGGTCGAGCAGGTTGCCGGCTTCGTCAAACTTGGTCTGGACGGATGGCACGAGCAGCATCTGGGGCGTAGGGAAGGCAAACAACGCCAGGATGAGGTGTTGCAGCGCCAGGCCCGCCCGTACGCCGCCCATCGACCCGGTCGTGACCGTCACAATGCCCACGGCCTTGCGGGCAAATTCGGTCTTGTTGTAGTGATCCACCGCGTTTTTGAGGGCCGGTGAGTAACTGCCGTTGTACTCGGGCGTTACGAACAACATGGCATCGGCCCGGGTCAGGATGTCCCCCAGGTCGCGCAGGGCGTCCGAAGGGTCGGGATGCCGCATCAGGGTTTCTTCGAACAGGGGAATCTTGTACTCGAGCAGGTCGGCCAGCACGGGTTGCACGTGTTCAAACTGTTGCAGGTACTTGTGCAAACCCAGGGCGGCCTTGTGCGTCTGCCTGCCCAGGCGCGTACTTGCGGAAATGATAGCAATGTTCATGCGGTGGTAGCTTTTAGCAATAAGCTTGTAACAAATAATGCACGGCTTGGTTCAAAAAAGAAGACCGGTGGGGTGGTCCCCTTTTGACGGACAGTTCTATTGCAAGTTAAGAGAATGATTTTGGTAATAAAACTTCTCAAAATTGAGAGGGCTGCGGTATCCCAAAGAGGAATGTCTGCGGATGGGATTATAGTACATTTCAATGAATTCAAATATTTCGGTTCGGGCGTCTTCCAGGTTTATAAAGGTTCCGTCTTGAAGTAATTCAGTCTTGAAGCGTGAGAAGAACGATTCGGCAAAGGCGTTATCATAGGCATCATCGGCCCTCGACATACTCTGGAGGCAGTCATGTTGATCGAGCAGCTTTCGGAACTGGTTGCCCACGTACTGGCCGCCCCGATCAGAATGAACAATCAGGCCAGCAGCCGGCTCACGCCACGCTAGTGCTTTGGCTAAAGCCTTGATAATTAACTCTTCTTCCATATTGTCATCTAGTTGCCAGCCCACTATTACTCTAGAGTATAAGTCCATCCAGGTAGCCAGGTAGGCCCACTGCCCGTTGACCAGGGGAATATAGGTAATATCACCCACCCAGATTCGATTGGGTCCCTCTGGTAGGGGCACTTCCAGCAATAGATTAGCCGATACTCGTTTTCCATGCCTACTATCGGTAGTTCTGGGCACGAAACTTCTGGGCTGAATGGCTACTAATCCCTGTATGCTCATGAGTCTTCGTACTTTTTTGCGCCCGATCTCCAGATCCATTTCCTGTAACTCACTCACCAGTCTACGACTGCCGTAGCGCCGCTTGTGGCGCCAGAAAGCCTTTTCAACCTTGGCCAGTTGCTCTTGCTGCTGGCTGGTAGGCTGATGAGTACGACCCGCTTTCCAATCGTAGTACGCACTGCGGCTCACCCGCAAGATGTTGCACAACTGGTTGACGGGAAACTCGGCTTCAACCTGCTCGATGAACTCGTAGAGCATCTTTAAGTCGCTCGGCTGAAAATGGCTAAGGCTTTTTTTAAAATGTCGCGTTCTAGCTCCGTCTGACGGAGTTTTTCCCGCAGTTGGTCCACCTCCTGCCATACATCGGTTAGCTGGCCAGCTTTGCCCTGCTGAGACGACACTTGCCGCTGCTTACTCTTCCAGCGGTAAATGATGTTCTCCCCAATGCCTAGAGCTTGGGAGATTTCCGTGACTGGCTTGCCGGAAGCCACCATTTTTAGTACTTCTGCCTTGAAGTCGGCATCGTACTTGCGGCGCTTGGTGCTACTTGTTTTCTGGGTCATGGTTTTGCTAAGCTAAGCAACTCCACTGTCCGGATTTTGGGGTCCACCTCACGGATACCGGAGGAGACAGAAACCAAAGGAGACCGTAGACCGGAGGAAAGGAGAACGGAGGAGGATCGGGAGGGGGGGTAGGGTTTAAACTATCCTACATGGCCTCACCCCCGGCCCCTCTCCCAAGGAGAGGGGAGACGTAAAAGTTTGTCAAACAGGTTGTTATAAAACAGGTTCTTCTCCCCTCTCCTTGGGAGAGGGGCCGGGGGTGAGGCCATGTAGGATAGTTTAAACCCTATCCTCCCTTGAAACGGAGCCACGCCCCAGCCTCCTTCCCGATCCTCCTCCCGTCTCCCTTCTTCCCGTCTCCGGTCTCCTTTATTTGATTCCTTTACGCACGGCTTCGATCTCGTCTTCCAGGATGGTGTGCGGGGCGTTGGGGTAGAGCCGGGTGGTAACGGCGGCGCCCATCCGGGTGAGCACGTCGGCGGTTTCGAGCACCCGGGCTTTGGGAATGTGGCTGTCCACGTCGCTGCAACCCAGGAACACGGGGGCGCCGCCGAAGCTGCCCGGGTAGTCGCGCGGCGTGCCGGGCGGACCGATCAGCCCGCCGCTCAGGCCGAACACCCCACCGTAGGGCCGCGGGTTGCGGGCGGCAAACTCCAGCATCAGGCAGGCGCCCTGCGAGAAGCCCAGCAGGTAAATCTGTTCCGGGGCGAAGCCCGCCGCCAGTTGTGCGTCCACGATCTCTTTGAGCACGGCCAGACCCGACGAGATGCCGGGCTCATTGTCGGCCATCGGCGCCAGAAACGAATACGGGTACCAGGTGTTGCCGGTGGCCTGGGGCGCCAGGAAGGCCACGTTTTCGGTTTCCAGGTACGGCGCCAGTTGCAGGATGCTGTGGGCGTCGGCGCCCCGGCCGTGGACCATGATCATGAGTTTCCGGGCTTCCGCCGCCGGTACGCCCCCGGTTTGCAGGCGGTCGGCGCGGTGTAGGGTAGGTGCCATAAGGGTGGTAAGTTGTTCGTTGGTCGTTGCTAGTTGTTCGTTATCAGTAGGATAGGGTTTTAACCCTATCCCATTAAAACGGCTTTACTTCAATGGGTTCGAGGCCCTTTTCGATGGTGGCGCGGCGGGGCTCGTACCACTCGGGGAGCATTAGTTTGGCGCCCAGTTGTTCCGGCGCTTCGTCGATGGCAAAGCCGGGCGGGTTGGTCGCCACCTCAAAGAGCACGCCGCCGGGTTCGCGGAAGTAGATCGAATGGAAGTAGTTGCGGTCGGCCACCGGCGTTACGGACAGCCCGGCCTCGTCGAGCCGTTCCCGGATCTGGAGCTGCGTCTTGTCGCTGTCGGTGCTGAAGGCCACGTGGTGCACCGTACCCGCCCCCTGCAAGCCCCGCAGGCCCGGCGTGATGATCACGTCCACGTACGTACCCGGGTCGCCGTCGCCGGCCTGGAGCCGGTACCGGCCTTCCCCTTCGGCCACCACGCGGTGTTCCATCAGGTCGGTGAGGAGTTTGAGGGTGGGTTCGCCCCGGGTTTCGTGCAGCGTAACCCCGTGGAAGCCCTTGATGGCCAGCGCCGGGTCAATCACGCCGTTGCTCCAGCCGGCACGGTTGTCTTCGTCGTTGGCTACCAGTTCGATGCCCAGGCCGTCGTAGTCCTCAAAGCGCAGGAAGGTTTCGTTGAACCGCTGCTGCGGCTTGTCGAAGGCCACGTGTTGCGCCGAGAGCCGGTCCATCCAGAAGCCGAGGGCGGCCGTGGGGATGGAGAAGGACGTGTAGGTGAGCTGGTTGGTGCCTTTGCGGCCCCGGGCGATCTGGCCGTACGGGAAAAACGTCATGATGGAACCCGGGCTGCCGTGCTCGTCGCCGTAGTAGAGGTGGTACACGTCCGGTGCGTCAAAGTTGATGGTCCGCTTGACCAGACGCAGGCCCAGGATGCCGGCGTAGAAGTCTACGTTTTTCTGCGCACCGCCGGCCAGGGCCGTTACGTGGTGCAATCCATTGATGAGTCGTGACATGGCTTTGTTTGGGTAAATAATGGACAATTAATGATTAAGCAAGCGTAATAAACAGCGACCGGCGGGTGCCCGGGCTCAACTGGCGGGTCCGGTGACCTTTGCCCGTCGTGTCTTCCACCAGCAGCACGTCGCCCCCTTTGAAGGTCCGCTTTTCGCCGGTGCTGGTGCCGATCTCGATTTCCCCGTCGAGCAACACGATGAACTGGCGGGCCGGGGCGGGGTGGAAGTCGTAGTCGTAACTGGCCTCGGTGGTGCGGAAACTCAGGGCTTCTACGGGGTAAGCCGCTGAAAGCGAACCAATTTCACCTTTTTCCTCCAAGGGTACCGGCATTTCTCCGAACCGGGAGTCACCGGCCTCGTCGCTGTAAATCCGGGTAAAGTTAACCTTTTTCATAAATGTTTGTATAGACATTTAATGTATAGACAAATAATCTGCCAGAAAAGTTTTAGCAGTCTTTCCCGGTTCGTTGCTCCCATTCCCGAAGACTCCGTTGGTCGCTTGGTGATGTTTCATGCCACGGTTAGCTGTCTGTTGGTGACAAATGGTCATACTCAGTCCTCTGTTTTGCCTAAATGATGACATAATGGCTTGTTTATCCTCGTGGAACAGAATTAGCTAAAAGGAAAAGCGCAGATCATACAGAACTTCAATAGCAGATCAACCATAAACAAAAGAGGAGGTAGTTATGTCACTCGTAAGATTCAACGCAACCCAACCCGCATTTTCCGGCCTGTTCGAAAACTTTTTCGGCCGCGACACCGACGAATTTTTTAACCTGGCCCGTACCGGTACCGGGGCCCCGGCCGTGAACGTGAAGGAAGACAACGAAGCGTTCCGGGTGGAAGTCGCCGCGCCCGGCCTCAGGAAGGAAGATTTCAAGGTAACCCTCGACAACGGCCTGCTGACCATTTCGGCCGAGAGCCGCGGGGAGCAGGCCGAAAAGAACGGTGAAGGCCGTTACACCCGGCGCGAATTCAGCTACCGCAGCTTTTCCCGTTCGTTTACGCTGCCCAACACCGTGGAGGCCGACCGCATCGACGCCCGGTACCAGGACGGCATCCTGCACCTGGAAATTCCCAAGAAGGAAGAAGCCAAGCGCAAAGGGCCCCGGCAGATTGCCATTGCCTAAAGCGCACCAATAGCCCTGAGTAAAGGCTGGCCCAACGGTCAGCCTTTTTTTTGTATAAGGGATAATTGACGTTAGCGTGGCTGAAAGGGCCGCATCGCGGCAAAAGGTCGCCTTGCGGGGAAGTGTCGCCTTGCGGGAAAGGACCGCGTCGCGGCTCCCCTCCTCGGAGGGGTTAGGGGGTGGGTTTACTTATATGACACGAATACTATGGGGATCATCGCAGGCAAGACAAATGCAGTGGAGATATTTGCATCAGGCAGTATGCGCAGAAAGTTAGGTACCGGCGAAAGGAAGATTCCCGTCATGCGGTGATCCCTGGGTAACTTGCAGCATGTAAGTAAACCCACCCCCTAACCCCTCCGAGGAGGGGAGCCGCGATGCGACACCTGCCGCGAGGCGACGCGTACTGCGATGCGACTCTTCCCGCCGTGTGGGAGACACGAAACACAAGCTGGTCATACTGGGAAAAAACACATAACTGCTGTCCTGGGTCCGGAGTCTCCCATCTATTGTCTCCCGTCTTCCATCTTATTTGGATGCATTAGCGGAAAAATTAGAACATTGCGTTCCGGAAACCCGTTGCGATTGGGTTGCACACAATTATGATGGATTGGATTAAAAATCTGGACCCGGTCTGGCAGGCCCTGCTGGCTACGCTTTTTACCTGGTTCGTAACGGCATTGGGCGCCGCCCTCGTCTTTTTCTTCAAAACCATCAACCAACGTCTGATGGACTTCATGCTCGGCTTTGCCGCCGGGGTGATGATTGCGGCCAGCTTTTTCTCGCTGCTGGCCCCCGCCGTGGAACTGGCCGAAGAAAGCGGCACGCCGCCCTGGATTCCGACGGTGACGGGGTTCCTGATGGGCAGCTTGTTCCTGTTCGGCATCAACAAAGTGCTGCCCCACCTGCACGTCGATGCCCTCAACGGCAAGGCGCAGGGCCTCTCTACGCACTGGCACCGGAGCATTCTGCTGGTGCTGGCCATCACGCTGCACAACATTCCGGAAGGACTGGCGGTAGGGGTATCGTTCGGGGCGGCCGGTGCCGGGGTAAAGGCGGCCACGTTCGCCGGAGCCGTATCGCTGGCCATCGGCATCGGCTTGCAGAACTTTCCCGAAGGGGCTTCCGTGTCGGTGCCGCTGCGGCGCGAAGGGCTCACGCGGCTGCGCAGCTTCTGGTACGGCCAGTTGTCGGGCGTGGTGGAGCCCATTGCCGGCGTGGCCGGGGCGTACGCCGTGCTGCACATCCGGCCCATGCTGCCCTACGCCCTCTCGTTCGCGGCCGGCGCCATGATCTTCGTGGTCATCGAAGAACTCATTCCCGAATCGAAGCGGGACCGTGACTCCGACTCGGCCACTATCGGCGCTATCGCCGGCTTCGCCATCATGATGATGCTCGACGTGGCGCTGGGGTGAGGGGTGGGAAGGTTGTGGTTGAATAGTTGTATGGCTGAATGGCTGAATGGTTATATGGCTATTGAATCAACCATACAGCCATGTAACCATACAGCCATGTAACCGTACAGCCATACCCTTTCAACTTTCCTGCCCCTTGTTCCGTAAACGTGGCATTATGGAAACGAGAGGATTAACGAACCGGAAAAACCTGTTGATCGCCGCCGCGGCCGTGGCGGCGGGAACGGCGGCCACGTACTGGCTGCGCCGTCCGAAAGCCAAAGTGCACGACCCCCTGCCTACCGCCCCGCTGGTGGACCTGAACCAGTACATGGGCGAATGGTTTGAGGTGGCCCGCCTGCCCGTATCGTACGAGGAAAACTGCGTGGGCACCAAGGCCATTTACACCATGCAGCCCGACGGCAGCGTGCGGATCATCAACACCTGCCACAAGGGCGGCCTCAATGGTCCGCTCAAACTCGCCAAGGGCCGGGCCACCGTAGCCGACCGGCAAAGCAAGTCCAAGCTCAAAGTGTCATTCTTCTGGCCGTTCACCGGTGACTACTACATCCTGGAGGTGGGCAACGGCTACGAGTACGCCCTGGTGGGCGACCCTTCCCGCGAACACCTGTGGGTGCTCAGCCGCACGCCGCAAATGGAACTGCAACTGCTGCACAACCTGGTGGGCAAGGCCCAGCGCCTCGGCTTCGACACGGGGCGCCTCATCTACACCGTACAGCCGGGCGGCAGAAGCGTGGGGTAAAATAAAAGTCCGGAGGTAAAAAAAGCCGGAGGCGCTGGAACTCAATCCAACGCCTCCGGCTGCGCCTTTTCGGGCTACTGCGAACGGACATAATGGTGGACGTAGAGGGTCGAAATCCTGCCCTGCCGGAAATTCACAATAATGTTGTCGTGGGTGTTCGTTCCGGTCGGCATGCCGAAACCCCATTCGGGCAGGGAAGCCAGCGCCGGGTCATACCCCTGGGAAAACTCCTTCTGACGGAGCAGCAGGTAGTTAAAGTAACCGGCGTACTGCGCTTTATCTTTCAGCAGGCTTAGTTTTTTGTACACCGTTGCCGCCGGGTCTCCGACCACGACGGCCGATGAAGCCGGTTCTGGGGCGGGCCACCGGGCCGGGGACGCAGCCTCCCCATCGTAGTGATGAATGGTTTTGACCTTTCCTTCCTCAAACGTAAAGTATACGCCCGGGTAGGCGTTTTCACCGTGCCGGAGGAAAAGAATGGAATAAAGGGGTAAGGATTGCTCAAGTTGCGCAAAGTCCGGAACCACTACCGAAACGTTGTACATCGGGCTGACCTTTTTCTGTTGCCACAGGTTCTGCAAGACGGTGTAGCTGTCGCGGGCCGGCTGCCCGATGGTAAGCCCCAGGTAGCTGCCCCTGGTAATTGTATCTACCCCCACCTGGCCAAATACCACGCAATCCCAGCCACCCCCGGTGGTATCGGCGGCGCCCTGCCGGTCGGCTTCCGGGTTAACGGATTCGGCGTTTTCGCAACCGCCAAAAGCAGTCAGTAAGCACAACAACAGGCATGCAGTGAAGCAGTTTTTCATAAGCAATATCGAGAATGGCGTTTGGTGGAAATGACCCGGCAAAGCCCTTTCCGGTTGCATGACTTACGGCTGTTTTATGCGGATGTGTGACGGAGGTATCCGGTACCGGGCGCACCCGGGTCCGGACGGACACTGCTTTTTTTCTCCCGCGGGCATAGTACTAACTGCTTGTTTTTCAGCAATGGTCTCTATTCCGGGACTATGACACAATTTAATGTCTACTTGCTAAAACAGGAGTGCATCCTCACCTTTAGGCCATCAACAAACTTCTTTTCGTGATGGCAGGAAAAATTTTGGTGACGGGAGCTACCGGGACGGTCGGCTCAGCCGTAGTACAGGCATTGGCGGCAAAAGGGGCGGACTTCGTGGCTGCCGCCCGGGACGCCGGCAAAATAGAGGCAAAGTTCGGTCCCGGCGTGGCAGCCGTCGCTTTCGACTTTGCCGACCCGGCAACTTTCCAGGCGGCCACGCAAGACGTCGAAAAAGTGTTTCTGCTGGGCCCTCCCATCGACCCGGACATGGACCGGCTGCTGACGCCTTTTGTGCAGTTCCTGCAAGAAAAGGGCATCAGCCGGTTGGTGTACCTGTCGGCTTTCGGGGTTGAGAAGGCGGCGGACGTAATGCCTTTCCACGCCAACCTGGAGCAACTGCTACAGGAAGTTGGCTTTGACCTTACCATCCTGCGGCCTACGTTCTTCGCCCAGAACTTCAAAAACTACGAATGGGACAACATCGTGGGCCGCAAGATCATCTACAGCCCCGCCGGCACCGGCAAAGCGGCTTTCGTGGACATCCAAGACGTGGGTGAAGTGGCGGCCAAAGTACTGCTGGAGCCCGGCCACACCGGCAAAGTATACGAACTGACCGGCCCCGAGCCGCTGAGCTACGCCGAGGTGGCCGGCCTGCTCTCCGCCGTGCGGCAGGAACCCATTCACTACCCGGCCCCCTCCCCCGAAGCCTACGCCCAGGCCCTTGCCTCGGCGGGCGTCCCCGATTTCGTGGCCGGGTACATGAACAAAGTGTACAGCCTGATCCGCGACGGCCACGTGGCAACCGTGAGTCCCGACTTTGAACGGCTGACGGGCCGCCGGCCGGGCCCGTTGAAGCGGGTGCTGGAACAGGATTTCGGGCAGGCCGTTGGTGAAGCACTGGGCACCCGGTAAGCAGGGGTTGCCGTTGACTTAGTGTGCAGCAGGGTTCAGGCGCCGGCGTCTGAACCCTGCTGTTTGTAGCCTCCGCCGGCTGCCGTCGTTTCGCTGGTCAGACGGGGACCGGTGATCCGTTCCCGGGCCCGCTCACTTCTTCGCCAGGAAATGAATGGCGTCCACCAGCTTGTCGAGGTCGGGCAGGGACGTGTAGATGTGGGGCGTGACGCGGACACCCTTGATGTTTTCCCACACCACCGGCGAAGTGTGGATTTTGTACTTGCTGAACAGCGTGCTTTCGATGGCCCCCGGCTCCATGCCCTCGATGCTGAAGTTGGCCAGGGCGCACGAGAATTCCGGCTTGAGCGACGTGTTGAGCTTGAAGCGCGGCAAATCCTTTACTTTTTCGGCCCAGTAGTTTTTCAGGTAGCGCAGCCGGGCCTCTTTCCGCGGCGTACCGATGGCGTTGTGGAATTGCAGCGCCTGCCCGATGGACTGTTCGGTGGGGAAAGACCGCGTGCCCAGCGTCTCGAACTTGCGGATATCACCCGATTTGGGGTCCGCGTTGGGGAAGAGCGGCCAGAGGTCCCCTATTTTTTCCTGCCGCACGTAGAGCAGGCCCGAGCCGAACGACGCCGACAGCCACTTGTGCAGGCTCGTGCCGTAGTAGTCGCAGTCGAGGTCGGGAATCTTGTAGTCGAGGTGGGCAAACGTGTGCGCCCCGTCCACGATCACCGCCAGGCCGCGCTGCCGGGCCACGCGGGCAATCTTCTTCACCGGCAGAATCTGTCCCGTCCAGTTGATCATGTGCGTGATCATCACCGCCCGGGTGCGGGGCGTGAAGGCCGCCGTAAACTGCGCCACGATGGCCTCTTCGTCTTCGATGGGCAACTCCAGGTTTACGTAGTTGAGTTTGATGCCGTCGCGCAGTTCGCGTTGCCGCCAGGCTTGCCGCATGTTGGGGTAGTCCTGTTTGGTAAGCACCACTTCGTCGCCCCGCTTCAGGTCGAGCCCGAAGATCACCGTGTCGAGGGCCTCCGTGCAGTTGCGGTTGACCGCAATTTCTTCGGGGGAGCAGCCGGCCAATGCCGCCAGCCTTTCGCGCAGCGGTTCGCGTCCCTGGTCGAGGATGCGCCACATGAAGTACGTGGGCCCTTCGTTGGACAGGCGGTTGTAGCGGTCCAGGGCTTCCTGCACCACCAGGGGCTGGGGGCTCACCCCGCCGTTGTTGAGGTTGATGATCTGCGGCGACACCGTGTAGGCCCGGGCAACCGTGGCCCAGTACTCCTCGTTGCGGGCCGCCTCGGCCGGCGTGAGGTCGGCAAGGGCTCCGCCGGCGGCGGCAATGGAACGGGCAAACGTACCGGCGGCGGGAGCCAGCGAGGTGGCGCCGGCGGCAAGCCCGAGTTGCCGGATGAATTGGCGGCGGTTGGCCATGATGCAGTACGGTTAAGTGCCGAAAACAGGAGAATGAAACCGGGATGCGCCGTAATAAAAAGTAAACCCGTCACGCAGTACGAATAAAGCCCTTTTTGCCGAACAATAGCCCGCTTTAAACAGTTTTTGAGGTTAAATATTACGTAAAATGGTTCATTCGCCAAACGGGAAGCCCGCCGCTGCCGGTCTACATCGCCGGTTCCGGCGGTATTTTATTAAAAAAATGCAATAGAAAGGTAGATAAGGAATAGGGGTAAACGGCCCCTTGGCTGTCATAGGAGCAAAACCAACCCCTATGCCCGATTCGACCGGCTACGCCTTTGCTTGCCATTTTATTGTTGAGAAACAGTTACTTAGACCTAAATCGTGGTTTGGCGCCGGGCCGGGGCTGCCGGTTCCCGCACCGCCCGGCCGTTCCCCCGGCGAATCTCCCCTTTATACCCGGTAGTTTACCGTTGAGTAAGGAAAAAAGCCTTTTCGTCCAAAAATAAACCCTCACACCCCAGGGCGTCGCCTAACTTTGCAACCATCGCTGCGACAACCGGTTCACCCTCCCCCTTTTTGCAACAACCCTCGTTTTCCATGAAACATATTGTTCATCTTTTTGTACTCATTGCCGGCCTGCTGCTCCCCGCGGCGGGCCTGGAAGCCCAGGACAAATTCACCGTGAGCGGCTCCATCAAGGACGGCGCCAACGGCGAGGGGCTCATCGGCGCCATTGTGCAGGTGCAGGGGCAGGCCGTCGGCACCTCCACCAACGAGTACGGCTTCTACTCCCTCACGCTGCCCAGCGGCAACTACACGCTGGTGTACAGCTACCTGGGCTACGTAAACCAAACCCGGCCGGTAACCCTCACCAGTTCGCAGAAGATCGACATCCAACTGGTGTCCGAGGACGTGCAGATCGCCGAGGTGGTGGTGACGGCCACCAAGCCCGACCAGAACGTGCGCAGCATGGAGATGGGCGTGGCCAAGCTCGAAATGAAAACCATCCAGGCCGTGCCCGCCCTGCTCGGGGAGGTAGACGTAGTGCGCGCCGTGCAACTGCTGCCCGGCGTGAGCACGGTGGGGGAGGGGGCCAGCGGCTTCAACGTCCGCGGCGGCGGCGTGGACCAGAACCTGATCCTGCTCGACGAGGCGCCGGTGTACAACTCGGCGCACCTGCTCGGCTTCTTCTCGGTGTTCAACCCCGACGCCGTTAAAGACGTCAAGCTCATCAAGGGCGGCATTCCGGCCCAGTACGGCGGCCGTTTGTCGTCGCTGCTCGACATTCGCATGAAGGAAGGCAACTCCAAGCGGTTCAGTGCGCTGGGGGGCATCGGCACGGTGTCGAGCCGCCTCACGCTGGAAGGGCCCATCCAGAAGGACAAAAGTTCGTTCATCGTGGCCGGCCGCCGGTCCTACGGCGACCTGTTCCTCAAACTGTCGTCCAACGAGAACCTGCGCGACAACCAGCTCTACTTCTACGACCTGAGCACGAAGGTAAACTTTACGCTGGGCCCCAAAGACCGCCTTTTCGTGTCGGGCTACTTCGGCAACGACGTGTTCGGCATCCAGTCGGCCGACGGCGAAACCGCCTTCGGGTTCCGCTGGGGCAACCGCACGGGCACCATCCGCTGGAACCACCTGTTTTCCGACAAGCTCTTTGCCAACCTGACGGCGGTCTACAGCGATTACGACTACTCGCTGGGTTCGCCCACCGGGGCGCAGGCGTTCGAGTGGAAGTCGCGGATCTACAACTACAGCGGCAAGGCTGACTTTTCGTACTACCTCAACGCCAGCAACACGATCACCTTCGGGGCCAGCGTCATCCGGTACCGGTTCCACCCGGGGGAAGCCGGGCCGGTCGGCGAGAACAGATCGTTCAGCCGCTACGCCCTTGACAACCAGCACGCCGTGGAATACGCGGCCTACATCGACAACGAGCAAAGCTTCGGTTCGCGGCTCAGCTTGCAGTACGGCATCCGCTTTTCGGCCTACAACTTCATCGGCGCCCAGACCGTGTACGAGTACGCCGGCGAAGGCATTGACCGCAAGGTGATGGTGGGCAGCCGCACCTACAACAAGGGCGAATCCATTGCCCTCTACACCAACCCCGAGCCCCGCCTCTCGCTGCGCTACACCCTCGACGAAACCAGCTCCATCAAAGCCAGCTACAACCGCATGGCGCAGTACGTCCACCTGATTTCCAACTCTACGGCCGCCTCTCCCTTCGACGTGTGGTCGCCCACAACCCGGAACATCAAGCCCGAACTGGCCGACCAGGTGGCGGTGGGGTATTTCCGCAACTTCAAGGAAAACATGTACGAAACGTCGGTGGAGGTGTTCTACAAGGAGATGCAGAACCAGATTGACTACATCCCCGGCGCCCAGGTACTGCTCAACCAGAACCTGGAAGCCGACCTGCTGTACGGCCGCGGACGGGCCTACGGCCTGGAACTGTACGCCAAAAAGAACACGGGCCAGCTCACCGGGTGGGTCAGCTACACCCTGTCGCGTTCCGAACGCCTCTTCGACGGGCTCAACGTGGACGGGGCTTCGGGCCAGGCCAAGTGGTACCCGGCCAAGTACGACCGCCGTCACATCGGGTCGGTGGTGGGCATCTACGATCTCAACAAGCGGTGGCGCTTTTCGGGCACGTTCTCCTACACCACGGGCGTAGCCACTACCTTCCCCAACGGCCGCTACGAGATCGACGGCGGGGCCATTACCGTGCCGCACAACACCGACGGGTCGCGCAACAACTTCCGCGTGCCGGCCTACCACCGGCTCGACCTGGCGGCCACGTTGCAGGGCAAGAAAAACGACACCCGGCGCTGGAAAGGGGAGTGGGTATTCTCGGTGTACAACGCCTACGCCCGCCGCAATCCCTTCACGATCTTCTTCCGCCAGAACCCCGACGACCCGACCAAAACCGAGGCCGTGCGCCTGTCGATCTTCGGTACCTTGCTGCCGTCAATCACTTATAATTTCAAGTTTTAGGGATTGGATGGTTGATTCATTAGGATGATTATGATCTGTTATGATAAAATTCGGCCGGTACCGGATAAGTGACTGATTCATAAAAATTTATCTCTAAGCAATCATAATAAATCATAATCATCCTAACCAATCCGTGTACCATTCGCCATTTTCAAAATCTAATTTTCGAAAGACTTTCCGATGAAAAAATATAATCTCTTTGGCCTGTTGCTGCTGCTGCTGGCGGGACTGGCCGGCTGCGAAGACGAGGTGGACGTAAAACTCGACGAAGGACAAACCCTGCTGGCCGTGGACGGCTGGATCACCAACCAGCCCGGCCCGTACACGATCCGCCTGACGACCACGGCGCCGTATTTCAACAATGCCGCCACGCCCCGGGCGCAGGGGGCCACCGTAACCGTTACCGACAGTGAGGGCGGCCGCGAGGTACTCCAGGAAGTGGAGCCGGGCAACTACCAGGTCAGTACGCTGCGCGGCAAGGTCGGCAACGCGTACACCCTCGACATCCGCTGGAACGGCCAGGAATACACGGCCCGGACGGAGATCCGGCGGGTGCCGCCCATCGACTCCCTCGGCATCCGGTTCCGCAAGGGCGGCGGCTTCGTCGAGGAAGGGTACTACGTGTACTACTTCGGCCCCGAGCCGGCCGGCACGGGCGACAACTACCGCTTCAAGCAGTACCGCAACGACACGCTGCTCAACGGGCCGGAAGACCTGAGCTTTAGCGACGACCAACTGGTAGACGGCAATTACATCTCCAACTTCGAGGTAAACTCCGATCCCTACGCCCTGGGCGACACGGTCCGGATGGAAACCTGGTCCATCACCCGCGACGCTTTCCTGTTCTACAGTGAGTTGCAGCAGCAGATTTTCAACGGCGGGCTGTTTTCCAACCCCCCGGCCAACGTACGGACGAACGTGTTCAACAAAAACCCCGACGGCCCCCAGGCGGTGGGCTGGTTCGGCGGCGCGGGCATATCGTCGAAGGAAGTGATTATCAAGGAGCAGTGAACAGCAAACAGTAAACAGTGAACAGTGAACAGTAATCAAAACGCGGCGTTGCCAACTGATTACTGATTACTGTTCACTGAAACAAATACGGCGGCACCCGCAGGTGCGTCATCAGGGCCTGGGCCAGTTGTACGGGCGGCAACACCACGTCGGGGTGGTCCTGGTTGACCACGCTGCCCGGCATGCTGTTGAAGCGGGCCGTGGCCGGGTGCTGCACCATCACAATGCCGCCCTGGTCCTCAATGGCCCGGACGCCTTCCAGCCCGTCGCTGCCGTTGCCCGACAGGATGACGCCGATGGACCGGTGGCCCAGGTGATCAGCCATCGACGAGAAGAAGATGGTGACCGAACGGTTGATCTTTTCTTCCGGCAGGCGGTCGCGGAGGCGGAACCGGCTGCCTTGCAGGGTCGCCATTTTGCCCGGCGGCAGCAGGTACACCCGGTTCGGCAGCAGCGGGGCGTCGTGCGCCATCCATACCACCGGCAGGGCCGTCGATTTGGCGAGGATCGTGTCGAGCCGGCTTTCCTGGTCGGCCTGCATGTGGCTCACGACCACGAAAGCCGCCCCCGGGTCGGGAGACAAATTCGCCAGCAGTTCCCGCAACGGGTCGAGGCCCCCCGCCGAGAGGCCAATGCCCACCACGTAAAAATTATCCTCGTTTTCCATAAGCAGCCACGGCGCCGGTTGCGCCAGAAAGTCTCCGGTAGTTGCTACGGCGAAAGGGGGAAAAAGTTAGAAGGGTGGAGTGTAGGAAGGGATAGGGTTTAAACCCTATCCTATGGATATTAGAGAAGAAACCCTTTGAGACGAATTTGCTTTGATCTAACAGTAGGATAGGGTTTAAACCCTATCCCTTGGGAAGGGAGACTGGAGGATAGGACCACAAAGGGCGCAAAAGAGACGCAAAGACCGCCAGGAGAACGCGTATTTCTTTGCGCTCTTAGCGTCTCCCTTGCAATCCTTGCGGTTAAGTTTTCTGCGCCCTTTACGTCTTCCCTTTGCGCCTTTGCGTGAACCCCCTTTCAACCCCCTAATCCACGTTTTCCTGCACGAACAGGTGCCAGTTGTCGAGGTCGAGGGCGCAGAGGTTGCCCAGGTCTACGCCGGCGGGTTTGTTCTTCATTTTGCGCAGGCCGGAGGCGTAGTAACAGCCGTTGTCGAGGGGAATGATGCGGCTCCGCTCCTGGATGCACCGGGCAATCTGGAGCAGGTCGGTCACCTGGTGGCCGTGCACCACGGTTTTGGGCGTGGGGTTGGGACCGGCCCGGCGGGTCCAGAGCATCGTTTTGTAATCCTCCAGCGGCTTGGGGGCGCTGAAGTTAATGCCCGCGTGAACGAGGTAGAACTTGTCCAGTTCGAAGTAGTACGGCAGCGACACCAGGAAGGAGAGGTACCGGTCGGGCAGGCGACCGTTGGCGTCGAGCAGGTCGCCCGACTCGATGTAGAAAGGTTGCTTATGGGTGGCCCGCGCCGAATAGATGTTGTATTCCTTCCATTCGTCGAGCAGCATCTGTTCGTGGTTGCCCCGCAGCGGGTACACCTTGAAACCGGCGATTTGCAGGTCCATGATGAATTCGAGCACCTTGGCGTTGCCGTTGCCCCGGTCGATGTAGTCGCCCAGCAGGAAGAGTTGGTCTTCGTCCTTGAGCTTGAGTTTGTCCTCCACCAGCGCCCACAGCGTTTTGGCCGAGCCGTGCACGTCGGCAATAACGTACCGCCTCCCGCCGTAGGGATTGGTAGGAGGCGGCAGTTGATAATCGGTCATAAGTTGGGCAAGTGCACTTCGGCGATCATGCAGCGGGCACTGCCGCCGCCGTTTTGTTCAATGGTGTACAGGTCCGAGTAGATGAGTTGCGTGTGCTTCTCCAGGCGCTGCACCTGTTCGGGCAGCAGGGCCCGGTACGCCTGCGTGGACATCACCAGCAGCGGCTCGCCGCTCTTGGTCTGGAGTTGCAGCATGTTGCCCGCAAAGCGGTTGAGCTGTTCGAGGCTGATGTCAATCACTTCCTTGCCCGTCTCTTCGAGGGTCCGTTGCACCGTGGCCCGTTCGGCCGCGTCGGGAATGGATTCGAGGCAGATCACGGCGAAGGTAGTGCCCACGGCCATCACGACGTTGGTGTGGTAGATGGCCCGGCCCTTGTGGTCCACGGCGTGGAAACTCACCACGCGGTACTTCATCGTCCGGCTGAATTCGGCCAGCAGCTCGGCGTCAGTGCGGGGCGAGAGGCAGGCGTAGGCAATGCGGTTGTCGCGGTCGAGCACCATGCTGCCGGTGCCTTCCAGGAACTTGCCCGCCTGTTCGTGGTCGCTGAAGTCGAGCACCATGTCCACGTGGAAGCGTTTCTTGAGGTCTTCGATGAGTTCGGGCCGCCGTTCGAGGCGCCGGTTGGGGGCGTACATGGGGTAGAGGCACACCGTGCCGTTGTCGTGGAACGACACCCAGTTGTTGGGGAAAATGGCATCGGGCGTGTGCGGCTCGGGCGTGTCCGACACCACCGTTACGTCCACGCCGTGGCTGCGGAGGCTTTCTACCAGGGCGTCAAATTCGGACAGGGCCCGCAGCTGCACGTCTTCAGCCGCGTGGAGGGCCGCCGGGTCCTGAAAAGCATTGTTGCCGGCCGTCTGTTCGTTGAAGGCAAACCGCACCGGCCGGATCATGAGTATGTGCGAAGTCGTTTGTCGGGAAGGGGGCAGCATAATCGGGATTAACGGGATTGAAGGATTAACAGGATGGATCGGGATCGGGATTTAGAGGATCAAAGGGATGGATCAGGACTTACCAGATTAAAGGATTCGCAGGATTTTCGTAGTCGTAATCCGTTAATCCTGAGAATCCTTTAATCCCATAATCCTGATCCATCCTGGTAATCCTTCAATCCCCAAAATCCCGATTACAGGTCGTCCCGCAGCAGGGGCATGCTCATGCAGTGGGAGCCGCCGCGGGCCCGTGACAGTTCGGCCGAGGGCAGCAGGATCAGCGTGTTCTTGATCTTTTCGGGCGAGGTTTCGCCGCGTTCGAACTGCTCCAGCAACTCGGTGGCCCGGATCACCTGGAAACCCGCCTCGCGGAAGGCATCGGCCGTGCGGTCGTTGCGGTCGTAGCCCACCACCACGCCATCCTTGATTGCCAGCAGGTTGCACGAGTCGGTCCACTGCTCGCGGGCGCCGAACGGAAACTCGTTGTTGCCCGAGTAGATGAACACCGGCCGTTCGCGGCAGCCCAGGTCGTTGCGGCTGATGTCTTCGAGCAGGTCTTCCAGGTACTCAAAGTGCACCGGCCGGTCGCCGTGGTCCTTCGAAAACTGCATGATCTTGAGCTGGTCGGTCACCTTCACGTCCTGGAGGCTTTCCATAAAGTCGCTTTCTTCCAGTTCCTGGCCCTTGCGCGAGAGGGCGCCCAGCAGCACCCACACGTTTTTCTTCACCTGCGTAAAGATCGTGTCGATGTGCATGTAGTCGCGTTTCTTGGGAATCTTGACCACCGACACCTTCTGCACCACGTTTTTCTCGAACAGGATTTTGATGACCTGGTTCACCGCGTAGGCCGAGGTACGTTCGCTGATGCCGATGAGCAGGTGGTTCTTGCTCACGATCATCACGTCGCCGCCTTCGAGGGTGGCCCGCTTGTAGTCCTTCTCGCCGTCGGGCAGCAGGAAGTGGTGTTCGCTCTCGGGAATCTCGATGATGCGCTCCAGGAGGTGGGCAAACATCGGGTGGTTGTAGAAGATGTACTGCGTGAGCAGCGCCTCCCGGGTGCGGGCAATCTTGGCCGGCTTGTTGAGCAGGATGTGGTCGTTGATGGTGATGCCGATGTCGCGGGTAAAGATAAAGTTGGGAATCGGCGCGAAGATCATTGTTTTGTCGGGCATCGTGCCCGAGATGAGCGTTTTGGCCAGTTCAAACGCTTCCATGCCGCCCAGCGTGCTCTGCAACTGGTAAGAGACCCGTTCCACGGCGCAGATGGAGGCAATCAGGCGTTGCCGTACGCTTTCGTCGCGCAGGATGTAGGCCAGCAGGAACTGCGGGTCGATCACCTTGTCGGAGTTGAAGTAGGCCGGGTTGTCGGGCTTGTAGAAGACCCGGTCCTGCTCGGGGGCGTCGATTTCGTGGAGCCGGCCGCGCACCTTGGCGGGGTCCAGGAAGTAGAGCAGGATTTTGAGGTAAATGTCGTATTCGCCCCGGCGCATGGTGTCCAGGTGCACAATGTCTTCGAAGAGCCAGTCCTGGGCTTTGGAAGGCACCACCTTGCCCAGCCCGCTGTCGGGGCTGTGCACGATCACCCGCCGGAGGGTGCCTACTTCCGAACTCACGTGCACGTTGACCTGGCGGGTGGTGGGTTTTTGTCTTTCAACTTCAATCATAAAATTCAGGCATGTGAAAAGTTTATGAGTTTAAAGTTTATGAGTTCAAAGTCAGTACGCGAACGGCTGGTTACGCGTTCTCACTCATAAACTCATAAACTCTGAACTCATGAACTCATGAACTCATAATTATACTACTTTCTTTACTTTCTGGAACCCGGTAATGGCATCGACCATGCGGAGGTAGCTGACACGCTGGCCCGTAGCCAGCGACTCGTACTCGAAGCCCTTTTCGGCCCGCACCAGCTTGCACCGGCCCAGGTCGTAGCGCATGGCTTCCACCGTGTCGCCTTCCTGCAACGGGTTGTTGTACATGTCAGTCATTTCAAGCGCCGGCTCCTTGCGGGCGGTGCCATTGGATTTTTTGAAAAAGTCAAACAGACCCATACCGGTAAAGTGAATTGCGGGCCACTCGCCGGCCGGCGCGCCCGAACGGCAAGATAACTAAAAAGTGGCAGGCCGGGAAACCAAAAGGGGGCGGGAAGGGGCAACGGTGGGAGGGTGGGAGAAACCTTTCGGGTTTGCAGCAACCCGAAAGGTTTGCGCGGAAGGGGGGCCTTACGCGTATTTTTGCAGCACCTGCTCCAGTTGGGAGATGGGCACTACGCCCGACTGGCGCCACTTGATCTCCCCGTTCTTGAACACAATGAGCGTGGGCACGCTGCGGACGCCATACTGGTTGGCCGCGCCCTGGTTGCGGTCAACGTCTACTTTAATGATGCGGGCCGTATCCCCGATTTTGTCGGCGAGTTCTTCGAGCATGGGCGCCATCATTTTACAGGGGCCGCACCAGGTTGCGTAAAAGTCAACCAGCACGGGCGTATCAGAATTGATGAGTTCGTGAAATTGCATACCTCGGTTCGGTTAGTACTGTCCTCAGAACGTAAGGGTGGGGGATAAAGGTTCGGCAAACGGGCGGGGCGCGGCAGAATAAAACCCCCGCCTGCGGGTGAAGAAAGAACAACTTAGTAGCTTTGCCGGCTAAAGACCAACCTACGTATGTTTGATTTCCAGTACCAGCCCCCCAAGGTAATTGCCGAAATCGGCTGCAACCACATGGGGCAGTTTGAAATAGCTTTGGAACTGATTCAACTGGCCAAAACCTGCGGCGCCGACGTGGCCAAGTTTCAGAAGCGGCACTCCCGGGAACTGCTTACCGAATCGCAGTACAATTCGCCCCACCCCAACCCTTACCACGCCTACGGCAACACCTACGGCGCGCACCGCGAGTACCTGGAGTTCACCCAGGCCCAGCACGCCGAACTGAAGGCGTACGCCCAAAGCATCGGCATTACGTACTCGACCTCCGTGTGGGACGTGACTTCCGCCCGGGAGATCATCGAACTCAATCCCGACTTCATCAAGGTGCCTTCGGCCTGCAACAACCACTTCGAAATGCTGCGCCTGCTGCGCGACGAATACGCCGGCGACGTGCACCTGTCGTTCGGCATGACCACCCACGAGGAAGAAGAACTGGTCGTGCAATTTTTTGAGGAAACCGGCCAGGCCCAATCGCGGCTGGTCGTGTACTCGTGCACGTCGGGCTACCCGGTGCCGTTCAAGGACGTGTGTTTGCTCGAAATCAAGCGGTTGTACGACGGGTACGGCGGCCGGGTGCAGTCGGTCGGTTTTTCGGGCCACCACCTGGGCATCGGCATCGACATTGCGGCCTACACCCTCGGCGCCCACTGGATCGAGCGGCACTTCACCAAAGACCGCACCTGGAAGGGCACCGACCACGCCGCCTCCCTCGAAATGCCCGGCCTCCAGAAGCTCATCCGCAACCTGCACCAGACCCACGAGACGCTGCGCTACAAGGACGCCGAAATCCTGGAAATCGAAAGCTTCCAGCGCGACAAGCTCAAATACCGGACGAAGTAAGGGGTGAGTTGTCAGTAGTCATTGGTGGATACGCGTAAGTCATCTGCCGCGTACTAACTAATGACCAATGACTACTGACCAATGACCACCGGTAGCCGTTGTATAGCCCTCAACTTTTTGACATGGTAAACGGGAAGAAAGTACTGGCCCTGGTGCCGGCCCGGGGCGGGAGCAAAGGCCTGCCCAACAAGAACATCCTGCCGTTGCTGGGCCATCCGCTCATTGCCTACAGCATCCGGGCCGGGTTGCAGTGCCCCCTCGTGGACCGTACGCTGGTGACCACCGATTCCGAAGCCATTGCGGCCGTGGCCCGGCAGTACGGCGCGGAGGTGCCCTTCCTGCGCCCCGCCGAACTGGCCGCCGACCTGAGCCGCGACCTGGAAGTGTTTCAGCACGCCCTGCACTGGCTGGCCGAACGCGAGGGGTACGTGCCCGACCTGGTAGTGCAGCTGCGCCCCACCTCGCCGGTGCGCTTCGCTGCCGACCTCTCCGAAGGCATCCGGCTGCTGGCCGGCCACCCGACTGCCACCAGCCTGCGGGCCGTCACCCCGTCGCCCATTACGCCCTTCAAGATGTGGTGGGTAGACGCCCCCGGCCAGCCCATGCGGCCGCTGCTGCAACTGCCCGACGTGAAGGAGCCTTTCAACGAACCGCGCCAGCACCTGCCCCGCACCTACTGGCAAACCGGCACCCTCGACATCATGCGCCGCGAAACGCTGCTCGAATCCGGTTCGATGACCGGCGGGCTCATCCTGCCGTACGTGATCGACAACCAGCACGCGGTGGACATCGACGACCTGGACAGTTTTGAGCGCGCCGCGCGGGTGATGCGCCACACCGATTGCGTAAAATTTGATGATTCAACCGACTGATCCCATCCTGATCGTGGGCGCCGGCTCCGTGGGGGAGCGGCACCTGCGCAACCTGCTGGCCCTGGGCTACCGCAACCTGGTGGCGTACCGGCAGCGCAACCTGCCCTTCCGCACCCTCGACCCGGGCGTGGTGCGCGTGGTGACCGACTTTGCCGAAGCCCTGGCCCTGCGGCCAAAGGCGGCGTTCATTACCTCGCCCACCGCCCAGCACCTGCCGCAGGCCCTGGCCTGCGCGGAGGCGGGCCTGCACCTGCTGATCGAAAAACCCCTCTCGCACACGGTCGAAGGGCTCGACAAACTCAAAGACGTGGCGGCCCGGCGGGGCGTGTACGTGCAGGTGGGCTACATGATGCGCTTCCACCCGCTGGTGCAGGAACTTAAAGCCATCATCGACGAAGGGCGGTACGGGCGGCTGTTGTCGTTTACCACCCGCTGGGGCGAATACCTGCCCAACTGGCACCCCTGGGAGGACTACCGCACCTCGTACGCGGCCCGCAGGGAACTGGGGGGCGGCGCCGCCCTCACGCTGAGCCACGACCTGGACCTGGTGCTGTGGCTGGCCCCGTCGCCGCTGACGGGCCACTGCGCCCTGCCCAACCGCGCCCCGGCGCTGGAAGTGGACGTAGAGGCCGGCGCCGACTTCCTGCTGCAATTCGCCGACGGCGCCACCGGGCACGTGCACCTCAACTTTTTCGAGCAGCCCGCCGTGCGGTACCTGCACTTCGCCTTCGAGTCGGGCGCGGTCCGCTTCGACTATTACGCCAACGCATTGAAGATCAGCACCCCGGCGGGGGAAGAGGTGCGCAGCCGGGAAGGCTTCGACCGCAACCAGCTGTTCGTGGACCAGACCGTACATTTTTTCCGCAAGATCGCCTCGTTCGACCCCGCCGAGGCGCGGGCCCAGATCGAGCAGTCCGAACGCATCATCAACCTGTGCAACCGATTGTGAAAGATTTTACCTGTACCGTGTGCGGCCACCGGGCCTTCACCACGCCCTTCGACAACGGCACGTTCCGCGTGCACCAGTGCGCGGCGTGCCGCTACGGCGTGGTGGACCCCATCCCTTCGCCGGCCGAACTCGACGCCTTGTACAACTCGCCGCTGTACTTTGCCACGCACATGGATTACGACTACCACACCATTACCCGCGCGGCCATCGACGGGCGGGTAGCGCAGAACGACCGGCTGCACTATCCCCACCTGGCTCCCTACGTGAAACCCGGCCAGACGCTGCTCGAAATCGGTCCCGGCGGCGGGTTTGCCCTCAAGGCCCTCCAGCGGCGCGACCTGCGCGTGACGGGCCTGGAAACGTCGGTGGCCTCGTGCCGCTTTGCCACCGAAAAGCTCGAAGTGCCGATGATCAACCGGGGCATTGAGGGCGCCCCGGCGGATGCCACCTACGACGTGGTGATGCTCAACCACGTGCTGGAGCACTTTACCGATCTGCCGGCGGCGATGCGCACCCTGCACCGCCTCTGCGCCCCCGATGGCCTGCTGTACGTGCGGGTGCCCGACCACGACAGCTACGACCGCCGCTCGTACGGGGACGGCTGGCCGGCGTACCTGCCCTTTCACATCTCGTACTTTTCGGAGAAAAGCCTGCGCCGCCTCCTGGCCGGCCACGGCTTCGCGGTGCTGGACGTAAAAAGATACGTATCCGAACGGCTCCTGCACGGGGCGCCGGCGCCGTTGCGGAAAATCGCCCGGCGGCTGGTGGCCGGCCTCGGCCTTACCCATTCATTCAGTGGCCGCACCCTTACGGTGGTGGCCCGCAAAACCGCTTAACCCATGCCAGACCACAAACACGCAGTATCGGTAGAAAACAAAGTAGTCCTGCTGACGGGGGCTTTCGGGCTGATCGGCCGGGAGGTGGGCCGGAGCCTGCTCGAACACGGCGCCAAAGTAATCATGGCCGACGTCAACCAGGCGGCCCTGCCCGGCGTGCGGGAGGCCCTGGCCGCGCAGTTCCCGGAAGACGCCTTCCTGGCCGTGCCCCTCGACATCACCAACGAGGCCAGCATTGCCGATTGCCTGCGCGAAAGCGTGGCCCGCTTCGGCCGGGTGGACGTGCTCATCAACAACGCGGCCATCGACGCCAAGTTCGACAAGCACCACCAGGATACGGTCAACGCCAGCCGGTTTGAGCAGTACCCCATCGAACTGCTGCAAAAGTCCATCGAGGTGAACCTGACGGGCACGGTGCGCATTACGCAGGCCGTGTGCCGGCAGATGCTCGGGCAGGGAAGCGGCAACATCATCAACGTGGCTTCTACGTATTCGCTGGTGGCGCCCAACCAGGGGCTCTACGACTACGGCGACGGCGAGCCGATCCGCTACAAGCCGGTGGATTACATTGCCACCAAGTCGTTCATTCCCAACTTTACCCGCTACATCGCCACCTTTTACGCCCGGGAGGGCATCCGCTGCAACGCCATTGTGCCGCACGGCATCTACAACGACCACGAGGAGAAGTTTCTGCGCAACTTCAGCAAGTACTCGCCGCTGGGCCGCATGTGCGAACGGTCGGAACTGGACGGCCCGTTCCTCTTCCTGGCCTCCGACGCCTCCAGCTACATGACCGGCTCGGTGATGGTGGTGGACGGCGGCTGGACGGCCTGGTAACACAGGGCTGAGGGTTATATGGTCGGATGGTTGATTGTTATATGGTTGAATGGCTGTATGGCTGATATGGCTGGACGGCGAAGAGATCAACCATGCAACCATATAACAATCAACCATACAGCCATATAGCCATTCAACCATACAGCCATTCAACCCCCATTTTCTATGACCATCAAACTATTCCTTACCGACGTGGACGGCGTGCTGACGGACGCCGGCATGTACTACACCGAGAGCGGCGACGAGTTCAAGAAGTTCAACACGCACGACGGCATGGGCATCCGGCTGCTCATGCAGCGGGGCGTCAAAACGGGCTTCATCACCTCCGAATCGACCAGGATGGTGGAGCGCCGCGCCGCCAAGCTGAAGATCGACTACCTCTACCAGGGCACCTGGAAAAAGCTGGACGCCGCCCGGGAAATCTGCGCCAAGGAAAACATCAGCCTGGCCGAAACGGCCTACATCGGCGACGACATCAACTGCCTCGAACTGCTCTCGAACGTGGGCCTGGCGGCCTGCCCGGCCAACGCCCTGCCCAAAGTAAAAGCCATTCCCAACATCATCCACCTCGAAAAACGCGGCGGGGAAGGCGCCGTGCGGGAGTTTGCGGAGCTGATTATGGAGAAGTACTTAGGGGAGGGTTGAATGGCTGTATGGTTATATGGCCATATAACAATCAACCATACAACCATTCAGCCATCCAACCCTACACCACCACCTGCCTGATCCGCACCAGTTTTTCCAGCAGGCTTTCCAGTTCGGCGAGGGGCAGCATGTTGGCCGCGTCGGATTTGGCTTCCAGGGGGCGGGGGTGCGTTTCGATGAACAGGCCGTCGGCGCCGGTGGCAATGGCGGCTTTGGCAATGGTGGCAATCAGGGCGGGGCGGCCGCCGGTGACGCCCGAGGCCTGGTTGGGTTGCTGGAGCGAATGCGTACAGTCCATCACCACCGGCACGCCGAAGGATTGCATTTCGGGAATGTTGCGGAAGTCCACCACCAGGTCGGAGTAGCCGAAGCTGTTGCCCCGGTCGGTGAGGATCACGTTGGGGTTGCCGCACGACTGGATTTTTTCGACCGCAAAGCGCATGCCGGCCCCCGACATGAACTGCCCTTTCTTCACGTTCACCACCTTGCCCGTTTCGGCGGCGGCCACCAGTAGTTCCGTTTGCCGGCAGAGGAAGGCGGGAATCTGCAGCACGTCCACGTACGGAGCCGCCAGGGCCGCGTCGTCGGATTCGTGGATGTCGGTGAGCGTCGGGATGCCGAAAGTTTGGCCCACTTCGCGCAGGATGTCCAGCGCCGCCTCGTCGCCGATGCCGGTGAAGGAGTCACGCTTGGTCCGGTTGGCCTTCCGGAAGGAGCCCTTGAAGATGTAGGGAATTTGGAGCCGGTCGGCAATGGCTTTGACCCGTTCGGCGATTTGCAGGGCCATGTCGCGGCCCTCGATGGCGCAGGGCCCGGCAATGAGGAAAAAGTTGCCCGAGCCGGTATGCTGTAGGTTGGGAATCTGCATGACCGGCAAGTTAGGCAATTCAGTGCTTCGACAGTAGTCATTGGTCAATGGTCATTGGTCATTGGTAGGTACGCGTAAGTTGCCTGCCGCGTACTGCCCAATGACTACTGACCAATGACCAATGACTACTAACGGGCAACGAACAACGAAAATACCCTACCTTTGCCGTTCGCGTTAATTTTTTATGCCTACCGACACTTCCCTTTCCCTCCACCGGCACGTACTCCATTGCATGCAGGTGGAAGCCGATTCCATCCGGCGCTGCACCGAACAACTCGATCCGGAGCAGACGGAAAAGGCCCTTAACCTGCTGCTCAACTGCCGGGGCAAAGCCGTGGTGCTGGGCGTGGGCAAGTCGGGCATTGTGGCCCACAAGATTGCCGCTACCCTGTCGAGCACCGGTACGCCGGCCATTCACCTGCACGCTTCCGACGCCGTGCACGGCGACCTGGGCCTGGTGGACAGCCGCGACGTGGTGATTGCCATTTCCAACAGCGGCGCCACCGACGAGATCGTGGCCCTGCTGCCGCACCTGCAACTGCGCAAAGTACCCCTCATTGCCATTGTGGGCAACATCCGGTCCACGCTGGCGGCCCACGCCTACGCCGTGCTCGACGCCTCGATCAGCCGCGAGGCCTGCCCGCTCAACCTGGCGCCCACCACCAGCACCACCGTGGCCCTGGCCGTGGGCGACGCCCTGGCCATGACGCTGATGACCGTGAAGGGCATCACCACCGAACACTTCGCCATCAACCACCCGGCCGGCAAGCTGGGCAAGCGGCTGGCCCTCAAGGTGGCCGACCTCATGCACACCGGCGACCGCAACCCCACCACGCCCGCCGACACCCGCTGGAGCCAGATCATCGACCGCATCAGCAAGGGCAACCTGGGCGCCATTTCGGTAACCGAACCCGACGGCACGCTGCTGGGCATCATCACCGACGGCGACCTGCGGCGGCTGGCCCAGAAGTTCCCCGTGGACCAGTTCGAGTCGCTCACCGCGGCCCGGATCATGACGGCCCGGCCCGTGGTGGCCCACCCCCACATGCTGGCCTACGACGCCCTGCAACTCATGGAAAAGCGGTCGGCGCAGATCACCGTGCTGCCCGTGGTCGATGAAGCGGGCCGCGTGGCGGGCCTCATTCACATCCACGATATTATCGGAAAACTGTAACTTTGAAGGCCAGGGACACAAAAAGGAATGCCAATCCGGCCTGCTCCGGACGATTTGTGTGCATGGCAGAAACAACCGCCGCTTCCCAATGATTACTGATTCAGTAAAGACTACCCTGCCTCCCGACCCACCGGCCCGTACGGCCCCGCCCGACGATGACTGGACGATGGACATCCAGGCCAACCCGCGGTTCCTGGACATTAACCTCCGGGAGATTTGGCGGTACCGGGACCTGGTAAGCCTGATTGTGCGGCGTGACTTCGTATCGTCATACAAGCAAACCATCCTGGGACCCGTGTGGCACCTCACCGAGCCGCTGGTGACAACCCTGACCTACGCGTTCATCTTCGGGTTTGTGGCCCGGATTTCTACCGAGGGCATGCCCCGCATCCTGTTCTACCTGCCCGGCATCACCCTGTGGACCTTCTTCGCCAACGGATTGCTGCAAACGTCCGGCACCTTTAACGTCAACGCCGGCATTTTCGGCAAAGTGTACTTTCCGCGCCTGGTGGCCCCTATTGCTACGATCCTGACCAACATGATTGCCCTGGGCCTGCAGATGGCGTTGTTTCTGGTGCTGATGGTCGTGTACTACGCGCAGGGGGCGCCCATCCGCCTCACCCCGTACGCCCTGCTCACCCCCCTGCTGGTGCTCGTGACGGCCGGGCTGGCGCTGGGCTTCGGCACCCTGCTGTCGTCGGTTACCATCAAGTATCGTGACCTCCAGAAGCTGGTCAACGTGAGCATGCGCCTGCTGATGTTCGCCACCCCCATCATCTACCCGCTTTCGAAGGTGTCGGGATGGGCCCGGCAGGTAATCCTCCTCAACCCCATGACCCCCATCGTGGAAGCGTTCCGGTACAGCTGGCTGGGGACGGGCAGCTTTTCGTGGGGCTCCCTGGCCTACAGCACCGGGCTCATGCTGGTGGTGCTGGCGTGGGGCCTGCTGGTGTTCAACCGGGCCGAAAAAGTAGCCATGGATTCGGTGTAACACCGGGACGGCCCGCGCCTCCGTCCGAATTTTTTTGATTTGTCAACCCAACCGCTGATGCAACCTACTTCGCTCAAGAGCAGGATCAAAAAAAACCTGCTGAAAGTAAAGCCCCTGGTGGCCCTCTACCTGCTGGTCACCGGCAAGCAGGCCCGCAAGCCCGACAACCGCTTCAAGCACCTGCTGGGCATGACTACCTCGCAGGAACGCCGGTTGTTCAACGAATACGGCGCGCGGCGCTACACCGGCGCCGGCGAAATCGTGGACCTGGGCTGCTGGCTGGGCTCTACCACCGTTCCCCTCGCCGAGGGACTGCTGACCAACCAGACCTTTGACCGCAAAAACCGGAAAATATACGCCTACGACCTGTTCATCTGGGGCGACTGGATGAACGTGCAAGGGTCGTACCTGGACGGCAGATACAAGGAGGGCGACAGCTTCGTGGACGCGTACCGGGAGGTGATCAAGCCCTACGCCGACATGGTGGACGTGAACGCCGGCGACCTGTGCCAACTCGGCTGGAAGGCCCGCAAACCCATTGAGTTTCTGCTCATCGACGCCATGAAGAGCTGGGAACTGGCAAACGCCATCCTGCGGGATTTTTTCCCCTTTCTCATCCCCGGCAAGAGCCACGTACTGCACCAGGACTTTGCCCACTTCTATACCCCCTGGATTCACCTGCTGATGTACCGGTTCCGCGACCACTTCGCGCTGGTGGAAGACGTCATGGACGGGGGCAGCACCCTGTTCCGGTACACCCGCCCGATTCCGCCGGCGGACCTGGCCCGCTCCTACGGCTTTGCCGACTTTACCGACGCGGAAGTGGACCGCGCCTTCGCGTACTCCCTGCAACTGGTGCATCCCCACAAGCGGAATTCTGTGTGGGCGGCCAAGGCCATGACGTATGTGCACCAGCACCAGCTGGAAAAGGGCCGGGCCGTGGTGGAGCAGGCCCGGCAGGCGGGCATCGATCCCGGCAGCAGTTACGATTTTACGGCGGTGAACGCCTATTTCCAAGAGGCCCAGTAAAGCATTATGTCCGTAGTAGTCAAAGTAGAAAACGTTTCCAAACGGTACCAGCTCGGCCGCATCGGCACGCAGTCGCTGCGGGGTGATTTGCAGCGGTGGTGGGCCCGGCGGCGGGGCAGGGAAGACCCGTTCGCCAAGGTAGACGGCGCGGCCGGCGACGCGGGCCCCGACTTCTGGGCCTTGCGCGAGGTGAGCTTCGAGATCCGGCAGGGCGAGGCGCTGGGCATCATCGGCAAGAACGGGGCCGGCAAATCCACGCTGCTCAAGATCCTGTCGCGCATCACGCTGCCCACCACGGGGCGGGTCCGGGTCCGGGGCCGCATCGCTTCGCTGCTCGAAGTGGGCACGGGCTTCAACCCCGACCTGACGGGCCGGGAGAATATTTTCCTCAACGGCGCCATCCTGGGCATGACCAAGCGCGAAGTGCAGCAGAAACTGGACGAGATCATCGCCTTTTCGGGCATCGAACGGTTCATCGATACGCCCGTAAAGCGGTATTCGTCGGGCATGTACGTGCGGCTGGCTTTTTCGGTGGCCGCCCACCTGGAGTCCGAAATCCTCATCCTCGACGAAGTACTGGCCGTGGGCGACGCCGCCTTCCAGCGCAAGTGTCTGGGCAAGATGGACGACGTGGCCCACAAGGAAGGCCGCACAATCCTGTTCGTGAGCCACGGCATGGGGGCCATCAAATCGTTCTGCAACCGGGGCCTGGTGTTTGAGCAGGGGCGCCTGGTCGAAGACACGGACGTACAGAGCGCGGTGAACTACTACAACGCCCGCAACGAAGAGCAGTCTTCGGAGCAGTACAATTACGTGGCGGCGTGGGAGCCCGGGCAGGGCCCCCGCAACGCGGATGCGGAGTTGCTGCGGGTAGCGGCCTGCGACGAAACGGGCAATCCCCTCCATAAAATATACACGGATACCCCCTTTGTCTTCGAAATTGACTTTCGCGTCACCAAACGCAGCAGTTACGTTGGGCTCACCGTTATCCTGTACGACGAGGAAGGCAACTGCATCCTGAGTTCCCTCAACAACCTGGAGTCTAATTTTTACGGCAAGGTGATGCAGCCCGGCGATTACAAGAGCACCTGCCGGATTCCGGGCAACCTGCTCAACAACGGCAGGATCAACGTGAGCATCAACCTGTTTGGCCGGGGCTACTCGGATTTTGCGACGGCCCAGCACGCGCTCAAAATGGAGATCCGCGATGCCGGCACGATCCGGGGGGACTACGAAGGAATTTTCGGGGGCGCCATCCGGCCGTTGCTGGCGTGGAATACGGCCCAGTACAGTTTAACCTAGCACGAAAAAAATAGTTATATGAGCATATCCTTCCTGGAAAAAGACGAATTGTTCCCGGTGGCCCTTTCCAAACTGAAGCCCGTAGACGTGTTGCTCGACATTGGCTGCGGCATCATGCCCCAGCACTACGTGCGGCCCCGGGTGCACATCTGCTGTGAGCCCTTTCAACAATACGTGGAGCACTTGCAGAAGAAGATTGAAAGCGACAAATCGGGCAAGCAGTACGTGATCCTCAAGGCCACCTGGGGCGAAGCCATGCAGTTGATTCCCGACAAGTCGGTAGACTCCATTTTTCTGATCGACGTGGTGGAGCACCTGGAAAAGCAGGAGGCACTGGACCTGATTGCCCAGTCGATCAGGAAGATCCGCCGGCAGATGGTGATTTTCACGCCGCTGGGCTTTCTGCCCCAGCACCACCCCGACGGGAAGGACGCCTGGGGCCTCGACGGCGGCGCCTGGCAGGAGCACAAATCCGGCTGGCAACCTGAAGACTTCGACGCTACCTGGGATTTGTACATAGCCAAAGTGTTCCACACGACAAACAACGTGGGCAAGCCGTTCGAAACGCCGTACGGGGCGCTGTGGGCCATTAAAACGCTGCCGGATGCCGAACCCGAAAAGCCCGCCGGCGTGGGGGCGGCCCGCCGCAAGTCGAAAAGGCAGGTGGTGCACAACATGGTCGACAAAGCAATTGATCTGGTCAGTAAAATAAAGCCCTGATGCCAACCACTCCACTTCTGATTCTGGGCATAAACGGCATGCTGGGCTCGGCCCTGTGGCGCCACTTTGCGGCCCACCCCGCCTACGAGGTGACGGGAACCGTACGCAGGCCCAACCCCGCCCTGGCGGAAACCGCGCCGGCCGGGCCGGCTGCCATCATTGACGGGGTGGATGCTTTCGCCCCCGATACCGTCGAGGCGGCCATCCGGAAAGCGCGTCCGCAAGTGGTCATCAACTGCATCGGCATCATCAAGCAGCTCAGGGAAGCCACCGACCCGGTTACGTCCATTACCGTCAACGCGTTGTTTCCGCACCAGCTGGCCCGGATGTGCGGGGCGGCCGGGGCCCGCCTGGTGCACATCAGCACCGACTGCGTATTCAGCGGGCTGCGGGGCAACTATGCCGAGGCCGACCCCTCCGACGCCACCGACCTGTACGGACGGACCAAATACCTGGGCGAACTGCACGCCTACGACCACTGCCTGACCCTGCGTACTTCCATCATCGGGCACGAACTGGGCACCCGCTTCGGGCTCGTGGAGTGGTTTCTCGCCCAGGAGGGCCAGGTAAAGGGTTTCCGCAAAGCCATCTATTCCGGCTTCCCCACGGTGGAAATTGCGCGGATTCTCGAATCGTGCGTGATCCCCGACCCGTCGCTGCGGGGGCTGTACCAGGTGGCTTCGGCCCCCATCAACAAGTACGACCTGCTGCAACTGGTCGCCGATGCGTACGGAAAACGCATCACCATTTTACCCGACGATGCCTTCACGTGCGACCGGTCCATGGACGGGCAGCGATTCAGCGCCGTCACCGGGTACCGGGCCCCCGCGTGGCCCGAGCTGGTGCGCCGCATGCACGAGGACTACAAGCATACTTTTTCTTATAAAACACAAGCATAATGGCTGTATTCGATAACAAAACAATCGTCGTGACGGGCGGCACCGGTTCCCTGGGAAAGGTATTGACCAGGAGACTGTTGTCGGGCCGGCACGGCAAACCCAAAAAGATTATCATTTTTTCCCGCGACGAGGCCAAACAGCACTACATGCGGGTGGAGTACCAGCAGAAACGGAAGGTTACCGACGAAACCATTTACCACAACTTCGAACAACTGCTGGAGTTCCGCATCGGCGACGTGCGGGACTACCACTCGGTGGCGGCCGTGCTCAAAAAGGCGGACATCGTCATCAACGCCGCCGCCCTCAAACAGGTGCCTTCCTGCGAGTACTTCCCCTACGAGGCCGTGCAGACCAACATTGCCGGCGCCGAAAACATCGTGCGGGCCATCCGGGAAATGGACCTGCCCGTCGAGACCGTGGTGGGCGTTTCGACCGACAAAGCCTGCAAGCCCGTGAACGTGATGGGCATGACCAAAGCCCTGCAGGAGCGGATCTTCATTGCCGCCAACATCACCGTGCCCCACACCCGCTTCATCTGCGTGCGCTACGGCAACGTGCTGGCGTCCCGCGGGTCGGTCATTCCGCTGTTCCACGACCAGATCAAAAACGGGGGCCCCGTTACGGTGACCACCGAAGAGATGACGCGTTTTCTGCTGCCGCTGGAGCGGGCCGTCGACACCATCGTGTTTGCGATGGAAAGGGCCGCGCCCGGGGAGACGATTGTGCCCAGGGTGCCCGCGGCCAGCATGCTCAACGTCGCCAAAGCCCTCATCGGCGAGCGGAACGTGCGGCTGGTGGTTTCCGGCATCCGTCCCGGTGAGAAGGTCCACGAAATCATGGTTTCCGACGAGGAGGCGTGGCGGACCTACGACCGGGGCGACTACTACGCCATCAAGCCCATGCTGCCCGAACTGGTCCAGGGCGCCGAGGGCGGCCCGGCGCTGCCCAGGGAGTACAGTTCGGCCGATACGGTGCTCGACCTGGCCGGCACCCGCGAACTGCTGCAACGCTACAACCTGCTCATCGGCCAGGAACTGGTGGAGGAAGGAGAATTTCTGCGATGAAAATCATGGTTATCCTGGGGACCCGGCCCGAAATCATCCGGCTGAGCCTCATCATCCCGGTGCTCGACCAACTGTGCAAGCTGGTGGTGGTGCACACCGGGCAGAACTACGACCGCACCCTGAGCGAAATATTCTTCGAGGAACTGGGGCTGCGGCAGCCCGACCACGTGCTGGAGTCGCGGTCCGACACCCTCATGGAGCAGGTGGGCAAAATCCTGGTGGGCTGCGAACGGGTGCTGCGCCAGGAGCGGCCCGACCGCCTGCTGCTGCTGGGCGATACCAACAGTGCTCTTTCGGCCATTGCCGCCAAGCGCATGGGCATCCCGGTCTACCACATGGAAGCCGGCAACCGTTGCTTCGACGACCGGGTGCCCGAAGAAGTAAACCGGCGCATCATCGACCATTGCAGCGACGTACTGCTGCCCTACACCGAACGCAGCCGGGCCAACCTGCTCCGCGAGGGCATTGCCGGCAACCGCATCTACGTGACGGGCAACCCCATCAAGGAGGTACTCGACCATTTCAGCCCGCAGATCGGAGCGAGCCGGGTGGGGCAGTCGCTGGGCGTGCAGGCCGGGTCGTTTTTCCTGGTCACCCTGCACCGCGCCGAAAACGTGGACGACCCCGCGCGGCTGCAAAGCCTCGTGGAAGCCCTCTACGCGCTGCGCGACGAGTACGGGATGCCCGTGATTTGCAGCCTGCACCCCCGCACCCGGTCGCAACTGGCCCGGCAGGGCAAAAGCCTCGACGAAACCCGGGTGACGGCCATCGAGCCGCTGGGCCTGTTCGACTTCGTGCACCTGGAGAAGAATGCCTTCTGCGTGCTCAGTGACAGCGGTACCGTGCAGGAAGAATGCTGCCTGTTCAACGTACCCAACGTGACCCTCCGCGACGTGACCGAACGGCCGGAAACCGTTGAAGTGGGTTCCAACTTCATTGCCGGCTGCCAGCCCGACGCCATTGCCCGCGCCGTGCGGGCGGTCACCCGCAAACAGTTCGACTGGACGCCGCCCCCGGAGTACCTGGTGGCCCACGTCAGCCGGACGGTCGTCAATACGGTGCTCAGTTACCGGTACTGATGCCCCCGCGCGGCAAGCGATCCACTACCCATTTACCTAACCGCCCGACGCCGAAGGCCTTTCACCCATGACTGCGTTCAATCCGCTGGTTTCCATCATCATTCCGGTATACAACGGCGCCAATTACCTGGGCCAGGCCATTGAAAGCGCCCTGGCCCAGACGTACCCGCACGTGGAGGTGATCGTGGTCAACGACGGCTCCCGGGACGAAGGCAGCACCGCAGCCGTTGCGCTGGGCTACGGCGACCGCATCCGCTACTTCTCGAAAGAAAACGGGGGCGTAGCCACCGCCCTCAACCTGGGCATCGAAAAAATGCGGGGCACGTATTTTTCGTGGCTCAGCCACGATGACTTGTACCACCCCCGTAAGATAGAGGCCCAGGTGCAGTTTCTGGCCGGCCTGCCCGACAAGACTGTGGTGCTGTACGCCGACCAGGATTACGTGGACGACCAGGGCACCCTCACCGGCGAACACCGCTGCCCGCCGGTGACGCCCGAACGGTTCAAGGTCGAATTCATCCGGGGCTGGCTCCTGCATTTCTGCACGGCGCTGGTGCCCAGCGCCTGCTTTGCGGAGGTGGGTTTGTTCGACCAGGCGTTGCGCACCTCCCAGGACGTTGAGATGATCTACCGGCTTGCCTCCCGGTATGCCTTCTACCACCTGCCCGAGAAACTCGTGCAGGTGCGGCTGCACGAAATGATGGGACAGGTGACCGTGAAGCAGACCGTACTGGCCGAAAATGACGCCCTCCGGCTCCGTTTCCTCAAAGAGGTGCCGCCCGCCGAAATCCGCCGGCACACGGGCGAACCGCTTGCCGCGTATTATTTGTCCTTTGCCGAACGCATGCAGCAGGCCGGCTACCCACGCTCCGGCCGGTACGCCGCCAGACGGGCCCTGTGGCACACCCTGGTGGAGCAACCGGCCGGCAGCAAGCGCATCCTTTTCCGGGCGTTGCGGGTGTTGTACCCCGGCCTGCTGCAGAAATACACCACGACCAAAAACAAGCTGAAGTCCCGCGTGGCTTACTGATCTGACGTTATGAAAGTATTGTGTTACGTAAATCACTTCTACGGCCAAAGCGAATTCTTTGAAGGCAAATCTTCCACGCAGGACGCCGCGGTGCGGCGGCAGAAAGTAGCCCAGTGCATTGACCAGTTGCGCAATGTGGGAGACATCGAAATCAAGATCTGCGGCATCCCGTCGAAGAGCCTCTTGCCGCCCGACATTGATCTGTCGCACGTGAAGCACAATCCCACGCTGCTGATCTACGAAAGCCTGAACCACATGGTGCAGTACCAGGACGAATACGATTATTTCATCAACATTGAAGATGACGTACTGCTGCCCCGGGAAACGTTTCTCAACGTCGTCACCTTCGACCGGGAGTCGCTGGTCAACGAAGTGTTGCTGCCAAACCGGCTGGAGATCTCCGACGACGGGGAAAAATACTGCGTTGATCTGCTGGCAATGGGGACGTGGACTTTCCAGTGTAAGCAATACCAGGGACACGCGTTGCGGGTAGCCCTCAATCCGCACTCCGGCTTGCTGATCCTTTCCCGGCAAAAATTTAAGTACGCCCTCAGCCAGATCGATACCACGTTCCGCGGCCTGATCTTGTCGGCGGCCATGGAATCAGCCTTTGCGCACTTCCACAGCCCTTTTGCCCTGTACCGGTCGTTTGATGACCTGGACTTCCACTACGTGGTGCACCTGGATAACTGGCTCTTTCTGCCCCGGGCCGGCGACAACCCGCCGGCGGCGGCGCCTGAGCCGGACGAGAATCCCCCCGGCCTGGGGCTGCGGCTCAAGATTGCAACGGCCCGGTACCTGGTGCCGCCGGGCGTGATGGACCTCTACAAAAAAATAGCGGGGAAGGGGAAGCCCAAAACGCCTGACGGGGCAACCCCCCAGTACACTGCATAACCCGCTCCCGGGCGGAATAGAAACAATTGAAATGAACTTACTCCAATACATCAACGGAAAGCTGAAGGCCGGAGCCCGGAAAGCCGGCTACGCAAAGCAAAGCCCCAACGGACGAAGCCCGGAACAGGAACGGGCCCGGCAACTGGCCCGGGCCGCCGAACAGGAACGCCTGCGTTTGCTGGAAATGCCCCGCTACACTCCTACCCGGACTACCCTCCTTGACCGCCCCATCGAAGTGGTGGATGCCTGCACGTTCTTGGGCGGCAGCCACGAGATATTCGACAAGGGAATTTACGAGTTCAAGGCCGGTACCGAAACGCCGTTCATCATCGACTGCGGGGCCAATATCGGGCTGAGCGTCATCTACTTCAAGCACCTGTACCCGAAAGCGTCCGTGGTGGCCTTTGAGCCCGACCAGAACATCTGCAACGTGCTCCGGCGCAACGTCGCGGCCTTCGGGTTTACGGAGGTCACCGTGTTCGGGGAAGCCATCTGGAAAACGAACGGCTTCATCGAGTTCCTGGTAGAAGGCGGATTCTCGGGCCGCATTCCCAAACCCGAGGACGAGGCCAGCCTGGTACGCGTACCCGCGCGGCGGCTCCGGGACCTGCTGCTGGACCGCCCGGTCGATTTCCTCAAGATTGACATTGAAGGCGCCGAGTATGAGGTGTTGCTGGATTGCCAGGACGCCCTCGGGGGGGTGGAGCACATTTTCATCGAGTACCATTCCCACAGTGCCGAGCCGCAGCGGCTGAACGAAATCCTGTCCATCCTCACCCGTTCCGGGTTCCGGTACCACGTTCACGAAGCGTACACCCGGCCCAGGCCCTACGTGCAGCGGGAACTGATGCTGGGCATGGACCTGCAACTGGACGTGTTCGGGTACCGGGCCTGAACCGGCGAACGGCCCCCGAAAAGCAAGTGCAAGCAGACCATTCAACCCAAAGCAAACCGCAACCGGCCATGGCAAACCAACTGCTCACCAAAATTACCAACAGCATCCGGCACCGGGGCGTTGCCGGCGCGGCCGTCCGGGCGGTGACCCGGGCACTGGGCATCCAACCCATGCCCGAATCGCCCCTGCAACGCTATCCGCAGTACTACAAACTGCTCAAAGGCAAAAAGGGCCTGGAGATCGGAGGGCCCAGCCGGGTGTTCGGGCGCAGGGGCGAATTGCCGGTGTACCCCATCGTAAAGGGCCTCGACGGCTGCAACTTCAGCACCCATACCGTGTGGGAAGGGGAGATTGCGGCGGGCAACTCCTACCGGTACGACCCCGCCCGGCCGCCCGGCCACCAGTACATCAGCGAGGCGTCGGACCTGGGGCCGGTGCCCTCCGAAAGCTACGATTTCGTGCTGTCGTCGCACAGCCTGGAGCACCTGGCCAACCCCCTCAAAGCCGTGGGCGAATGGACGCGGGTGCTCAAAAAAAACGGCATCCTGCTCATCATCGTGCCCGACCCCCGGCACACGTTCGACCACCGGCGGCACGTCACCCCCTTTGCCCACCTGCTGGAAGACTACGCCAACGGCACCGATGAGCACGACCTGACGCACCTGGAGGAAATCCTGTCCCTGCACGACCTGGCCAGGGACCCGCTGGCGGGCGACCGGGCCGCCTTCCGGCAGCGTTCCCTGCAAAACTTCGAAAACCGCTGCCTGCACCACCACGTATTCGACGCAGCACTGGTGGGGCAGGTCCTCGGCTACCACCACGTGGACGTAATGGCTACCGACTGGGCGGCGCCTTACCACACCATTGTGGTGGGTAAAAAGCGGTGACATTTGGTTAGCTTTGCTGCCACTTTTTGCAGCCACTGCCGAACCGTCAGAGGAGCCGCCAGCAATGCCCGGTACAACCATTTATAATTATTACGACCTGAATGAGAATACTGATTGTAACGCCTCATGCCGATACCAATGGGGCTGAAAAAATGCTCTGGTACGTACTCAAGAATGCGGACCGGAAAAATTTTTCCTTTGCCCTGTACGCCTACCGGGAAGGCCAGCTGCTAAAAGACCTCCCGGCGGACATTCCCTATATGGTCGCGCCCGTCCACAAACCCTTAAAAGGATTCGCCCGGTTGTTGTTGCTGGTCAGGAACAAGGCTTTATACTACCTGACCGGCCGGTACCCGAAAGCAAAAGAACGGGAATACTCCATTGAGGAACTCCACCGGACGTTCAAACCCGATCTGTGGTACATCAATACCGTGTACATGGGCCGGATTGCGGCCATTGCCACCGAGCTGAACGTGCCGTACGTCGTGCACTTTCACGACATGCTCTACCTCTATTCCTACATTTCCTACGAGCATCTGCACAACATCATCCGGACGGCTCAACTGCTGGTGGGCTGCGCGCAGTGCGTGTGCGACAAGCTTGCCATCATGGGCGGCACCCGCATTGCCCTGCAATATGAGTGCAGTGAGGCGCAGCTGATTGCCGCCAAAGCCGGGCTGCCGGGCAGTTCCGCGCAACTGCGGCGGGAATCAGGGATTGCCCCGCACGCCTACGTGTGGATCATGCCCGGGGCCATTGACGTGCGCAAGGGTACCGACCTGGTGGTGCAGCTGGCCCGGATGCTGGGCGACCGGGTTGTCATGCTCTGCCTGGGCAGTCCCAAGAACGGGTATGGGTACTACATCGAGCGGGAAATCGAACACTACGGCCTCGGGAATGTGCGCATCACCGGCTTCCGCACCGGAGACTACCACGACTACCTGTTTATGGCCGATGGCGTGCTGCTGGCCTCGCGCGAAGACCCGTTTCCCCTGGTGATGATCGAAGGCGCGGCGGCCGGCAAGCCCATTGTCGCCTTCAACTCGGGTGGGGTCAAGGAGTTTGTGCAACCCGGCATGGGCCTCGTGGTAGACTCGTGGAACGTCGAGGACCTGGCCGCGGCCATGCTCCGGGTCATGGACGGCCAGGTGGCCATTGACCGCGACGTGCTGGTGGCCCGGGCCCTGGAATTTGATGCCGCCGCCCAGACCCGCAAGTGGGAAACGATGATGCTGACGCACTTCGGCGGGACGCCGCAACCGGCACCCGCCCTGGCCGTGGCTAACGAAAAATAACATGCTGGCAAGCGTTATCAAACGGGCCCTTACAAGCAGCCACTTCCGGAAACGGTTGCTGCACCGTCCCCGGGAGCGGGTGGTTATCGTGATCCCGGTGTACCGGGCCCGGATGACCGACGCGGAGTACGTATCGTTCCGGCGTTGCCTGGCAGTGCTCGGGCATTACCCCATCGCCCTGGTGGCCCCCGAAGGGCTGCCCGTGGAGGCGTATACCAGCCTGTGCCCCGGCCTGCGCGTAAAGCGGTTCCCGGCGCCTTTCTTTGACGGCATCCTGGGTTACAACCAATTGACCCTCAGCGTGTCGTTCTACGAAAGCTTCGCGGATTACGCGTATATGCTCATCTACCAGCTCGACTGCTACGTATTCCGCGACGAGCTGAAGGACTGGTGCCGCAAGGGGTACGACTACATCGGAGCCCCCTGGATGGGGGCCTACAGTCAGCAGGCGTTTTACCGGCAGACCCTTGACAAGGTGGTCCGCCGCGAAACGCCCGTAAAGCGGGCGGCCCGTAAGCTCCTGGGCGGCCGGTTCGAAGACGTGGGCAACGGCGGCCTCTCGCTGCGGAAGGTCAAAACGTTCATCGTGGCGCTGACCGTGCTGGCCCACCGGGTGAAAACGTGGCCCTATTACGAAGACCTGTTCTTCTCGGTGCTGGTGCCCACCCTCGACCTCGCATTCCGGGTGCCCGACCGGCGGACGGCCATGCGGTTCTCGGTGGAGACTTCCCCCGAGGAATGCTACGCGTTGCTCGGCAATACGTTGCCCTTCGGCTGCCACGCCTGGGAAAAATACGGCAAACAGTTCTGGCTTAAATTCATGCACCCATGACCCCGGAGATTACCATCATTACCCCCGTCTACAAAGGCCGCAACTTCATTGAGTCGTGCCTGGAAAGCGTGATCGGGCAAGGTTGCCCGTCGGTGGAGCACCTCGTGGTGGACGGGGGTTCCGACGACGGCACGGTGGCCGTACTCGAAACCTACGCCCGCCGGTACCCGCACATCCGCTGGGTGTCGGAGAAGGACCGCGGCCAGTCTGACGCCATGAACAAGGGCATTGCCCTGGCCCGGGGCCGGATCATCAGCTTCCTCAACGTCGACGACTACTACGAGCCCAACACCCTCAACACGGTACTTACCCTGTTGCGGGGGATGCCCGAGCCGACCCTGCTGCTGGGCAACTGCCGCGTGTGGGACGAGGCGGGCAACGTCATGTTCGTGAGCCGGCCCGCCGGCCTGAGCCTGTACAACCTGTACCTGAGCTGGAAGCCGCTGCCCAATAACCCCAGTGCGTACTTTTACCACAAGTCGCTGCACGAGGTGATCGGGCCGTACGACGTGGACGACCACTACGTGATGGACATTGACTTTGTGATGCGCGCCGTGCAGCACGCGCACCTCAGGTACGTCGACATTGACTTCGGCAACTGGCGGGTGCTGCCCGGCACCAAATCCTTCGAGGACAACAAGGCCGGCCGTTCGGTCCCGCGGCAGGAAGCCCTCCGGCGGAAGTATTTTAAGGATTTGCGCCTGCACCAGCGGGTGTACCTCAGGTACCTCCGCCACTCGTGGCTGGGCTTCGACGCCAGCGGGCAGCACGTGGCGGCCCGCAAGCTGGGCAAACTCTACCGCACGGCCCGGTACTACGCGGGCCACCCCGGACGGCTGCTCTCCACC
Organism: uncultured Sphingobacteriales bacterium; assembly: GCA_963844325.1. Lineage (GTDB taxonomy): Bacteria > Bacteroidota > Bacteroidia > Cytophagales > 172606-1 > CADCTQ01. The sequence goes on along the minus strand of CAWJNV010000002.1, from coordinate 6,514,497 downwards.
TTGCACAAAAAAGTGAATTCGTAAGTTTGCCCCGATGCTTTCAATCATTACCTGTTCGAGAGATGAGGCGCTGCTGCGGCAACTGGGCGACAGCATTGCCCGCACGGTGGGGGTGCCGTACGAACTGATCGGCATCGACAACGCGGCGGGACGGTACGGCATTTGCGCCGCCTACAACGAGGGGGCCGCCCGGAGCCGCTACGAGGCCCTTTGCTTTCTGCACGAAGACCTGCTGCTGCTCACCCCGGGCTGGGGGCAACGGGTCCTGGACTGGTTGGGGGACCCGTCCGTCGGGTTGATCGGGGTGGCCGGCGGCACCGTCAAAACCAGGGCCCCCGCCATGTGGTACACCCCCCTGTCGGCCTATAACCGTTATAACCTGCGCCAGCACCACCGGGACGGCCGGGTGGACCACGACTACGGCAACCCCGGGCAGGAGCGGATCAGTGACGTGGTGACTGTGGACGGGCTGTGGTTCTGTTGCCGCAAGGCCGTGTGGAGCGAAACCGGGTTCGATGGCAAGACCTTCCCCGGCTTTCACGGCTACGACGCCGACTTTTCCATGCAGGTGTTTCAGAAAGGGTACCGCGTGTGCGTTATTTACGACGTCCTGGTGGAGCACCTCTCGCCGGGAACCACCGGCAAAGCCTGGGCGCTGAGTGCCGCCCGGTTCGCCGGAAAGTGGAAGCACCACCTGCCCGCATCCGTTCACCCGCTTACGCCCCAGGAAGCCGATCAGGCAGAGCTGGCCAACCTGAAGCGGTTCCTGCACGTCCTGCGCGCTTCCCGGTACCGCGGGAGCAGCTTTTTCCGGTACGGCATCAAATACCTGCTCAGAAGCCGGCCCACCTACAATTGGGAGCGGCTGTTGCGGAATGTAATCCGGTATTGCTTCGGGTGAATAGTAGGTACCTAATTTTTAGAATGTCGTATATTAGAGGGCTTAAAAATACGTTCTGGCCATGCCAACCCTGAAAGAGAATTTATTAATCTGGAATAAAGAATACGATTGGTCCCAGCGGGGCGATGAATGGTCGGAGTCGTGGGGAGATGCCACCAACCAGTGGCACGGCAGCCTCTATCCCCGCCTGAAGGGGTTCGTGCCGGCCGATACCATCCTGGAAATTGCCCCGGGCTTCGGGCGGTGGACCCAGTTCCTGGCCCCGTTGTGCAAAAGACTCATCCTGGTCGACCTGTCGGGTGCGTGCATCGAATATTGCAAGGGCCGGTTTTCCCGGTACACCCACATTGAATACCACACCAACGACGGCAAAAGCCTGGACATGGTAAAGGATGGCTCCGTCGATTTTGTTTTTTCCTTCGATTCTTTGGTGCACGCAGAGATGGACGTCATCGATAGTTATCTCCAGCAGTTTGCGCGTAAGCTCAAACCAGACGGCACCGGCTTCATCCACCATTCTAACCTGGGGGAGTACCAGGCGCTGCTGCAACCCCGGAAAGGCGTTGCCCGAAAGGTAAATACGCTCATGAAACTGGCGCACGTGGCCAAACCCGGGCTGCGCCAGCACCGGAGGGGCATTTCGGTGACCACCGGAAAGTTCAGAGCCGCCTGTGAAAGCACCGGGCTGGCGTGCCTCACCCAGGAGGTCATCAACTGGGGCAACGACCCCCAGTACCTGATCGACTGCATTTCCGTGTTTGCCAGGCAGCGCCAGGGCACCGTCAGCCCGTTGGTGTATACCAACCCTGATTTTATGCGGGAGGCCGAAGCGTTGCGGCGCATTCACGCGCACTACCCCAAGGGCAACTCCACCGGGAAGAACGGCCAGGCCGCCTCCTGAACCGCCCGGCCCTCGTTATGATGCAAATCCGCTTCGCGAACCCAGTTGCTAACGGCGGTTCTCCATGCCTTACGTAAGTGTAATCATTCCCAATTACAACCACGCCCGCTTCCTGGAAAGCCGGATCGAAAGTGTACTTGGACAAACTTTTACCGACTTTGAGGTCATCCTGCTCGACGATTGTTCCACTGACGGCAGCCGGGCCATCCTGGAGAAATACCAGGGCCATCCCCGGGTAAGCCACCTGGTGTACAACGCTGCAAACAGCGGCAGTACGTTCAGGCAGTGGCAACTGGGCATCGGTATGGCCCGGGGGGAGTGCATCTGGATCGCCGAATCGGACGACCGGGCCGAGCCCACTTTCCTGGAACGCGCCGTGAGCCGGCTCGGACAGCCGGGAGTAGGCCTGGTTTTCTGCCAGTCCAGGGTGGTGGATGAGCACAATGCGGAAGTGTCCATCAACCTCAAGCGGTACCGGGAGCCCTGGACGAAGGATTTGGTGATGAACGGCCCCGAAATGTTGAAAACGTATTTTTTGAAGTGGAACGTGATTCCCAATGCGAGTGCGGTATTGTTCAGACGGGCACTGGCCGTTGAAGCGTTGCCCGCCCTGGCCTCGTTCCGCTACGCGGGCGACTGGTTTTTCTGGGCGCAGATGCTGCCGCATACCAACGTTGCTTTCATCAAAGACGAATTGAATTTTTTCCGGGTGCATGGCCGCAACGTTTCGGGCAAGGCCGAAAAAGCCGGTTTAACCTTCATTGAAGGGTTCCGGGTGATCCGCACCCTCGCGGGACTTCTCCCCGGCCTGACCCCCGCCGAGCAAACCGCAGTTGTCAACTACTGGGCCAAAAACCTGGCCGGCGTGCAGCGTAACCCCGGCCAGCGATTCCCGGTGCCGGTGCTGCTGCTGATTTTAAAACATTCGCTCCAGTTGTCTATTGTTTTTCCGGCTAAGTTTGCAGCCTACTACAGTTGGGGCCTTGCCCGGCAGTTGCTGGGCAAGTGATTCATAAAAACGACGTTTCGGGCGCGTACTGGTAAGGCCACCCTGCGAGAATATGCCAATTGTTTCTGTCATACTGCCCGTGTATAATTCGGAGTGCTACGTAGCACAATCGATACAGAGCATCCTTGACCAGTCGTTGCGTGATTTTGAGCTGATTGTCATTGATGACGCCTCCACCGACCGGACGCTGGAAATTGTCCGTTCATTCGAAGACGAAAGAATTAAGGTACTCCAGAAAGAACGGAATACCGGCCTGACTGTGAGCCTGAACTGGGGCTTACTGGTGGCAAAAGGCAAATACATTGCGCGGATGGATGCCGACGACATCAGCCTTCCCGGGAGGCTGGAACGGCAGGTTCATTTTTTGGAAGAAAACCCCGGCTACGGGTTGTGCGGTACCTGGGTGAAGACGGTGGGGGAGCGGGCAGGCGTAATCAAGAGGTACCCGCTGGCCCACGACGACATTGTGGTCGGGTTGCTGGTGGGGTCGCCCTTCTGCCACCCTTCGGTAATGCTGCGGAAACACGTACTGGAGTCGAACCGGTTACAATACGACCCCTCGGTGGAACCGGCGGAGGATTACTGGCTCTGGGTGCAACTGATGCAGCACACCAGGGCCTGCAACCTGCCCGAGATCCTGCTGCACTACCGCGTCCACCCGTCCCAGGTTTCCCGGGAGCGACTCCGGCAGCAGCGGGAACTGAGCACCCGGATCCAGGGCGGGCTGATCAAAAGCCTGGCAGTGGACTTTACCGGGCCGGAGCAGCAACTGCACGCGGCCCTGATCGACAGCAGCATGCTCAACGACCCCCGGCAAACCCGCCTTATCATTGGCTGGCTGCACCGGTTAAGAGAGGCCAACCGGGCTTCCCGTTTTTTCCCGGAGCCGGCTTTCGGCAACTTCATCCGTCACTATACCTTCAGAACGTACAGCCGGTCTTACGGGGTAAACGTCAGGACGCTGCTTTTCGGGCTGGGCAAAGGCCTCTCTCCCTTTGCTGCCGGCGACATTCCTTTGCACAAAAAGGCCAAACTGCTGCTCAAATGCCTGGCGGGAGGGTACGCAAAAGCACAAGTACAGTAGTGATTTTATGAAAAGAATTAAAGTATGCTTCGTGGCCTACAACCCCAACTACTCGGGGGCGGCCCGGACGCTGTGGCAGTTGTTCCGGTACATTGACACCACCCGCTTTGAGTGTTCGGTCATCGCGTATTACTACCACCAGGGGATCGAGCGGCTGACACCCTACGCCGCGTGCTACTACTTCCCGCCCAAAAAATACCGCTTCCGGTATTCCTACCGTCTGCGAAGGGTACTAAGTCTGGCTTTTGAGAAGCATTGGTACCGGAGAATGCTGAAAAAAATAGACCCCGACATCGTATACTTCAACACCAATGCCAACGTTGAATACATGCAGTGGGTGAAACCAACGCGGGCAAAGGTTGTATGCCACATTCACGGTTTCGGTCAGGGGCTTTTGTACCGTTCCATGACGGAAAAAGGCACTACGCTGCCTTCGGCCGAATGGATTGCCGCCACCCGGTCGGTTCCCGACTACTTCATTACCTGCTCGCAGGGCAGCAAGCAAATCCTGGTTGAACAATTCGGCATTGCGCCCCAGCGGATCACCCCCATCCGGTCGGCCATTGATCTGGCGGAGGTGACAGCCGTTGCCCCGCAACTCACCAAGGAAGCAATGAACTGGCAGGGCAAACTGGTGGTAGGGGCCGTGGGTGCGTTCAGCTACCTCAAAGGGGCGGATCTGTTCATTGAAGCAGCAAGATGCATCATCGACAGCCATGAGGGCCCGGATGAAATCCTGTTTACCTGGTTGGGGGGAGACGCCGGGGCATCTGACCGGGCAAGCGTGTACAGGAGTCCCTTTGCGGCCCGGTGCCTGCACCTGATCGAGCAATACGGCTTACAAGGGCACTTCACATTGCTCGGGCAACAGTCCAGCGTCTATCCTTACCTGAATCTGTTTGACGTTTTCGTGCTGCCTTCCCGCGACGAATGCCTTGGCATTGCTACCCTGGAAGCAATGGCGCTCCGCAAGCCGGTAGTGGTTACGGCGGTGGGGGGCGTACCCGAGGTCGTAAACGCTGCCAACGGCATCCTGGTAGCGGCTGAAAGTGCAGAGGCACTTGCCGGGGGAATCCTGGCTGCCATCGCCAGCATCCGGTCGGGAAATGTAAGCCGGGTAGTGCAAGCCTACTCCGACGTAAAGCGCCTGGACGCTAAAGAACAAGCCGCCAGCATCATGAAATGTTTGCGTGAAATTCTCAATGAGGAATAAGGAAAGTACAATCTGAATTTTTAACTTTGGTAAGCCATGTACTCCGCGCCGATCAAAAAAAACCTTTTTTGATTACTTTTCTGCCATCCTGCTGAATCAACCCGGAAGACTGCGCACCAACCTTCTTTTGCCGCATCATTCACCCCTGCGAATGCGGAAAATGACGGACCGGACACAGGCAAAATTTGAATCTGAAACTTAACTGAACGTATGAGCAGACAACTACAATGCTGGCTAACAAGTGTTTTGTGCTTTTTGACGGCGCTGGCACTGCCGGCACAGACACTTACCATTACGGCGCCCGCCAATGGTGCTACCAATGTATCGATCAGGCCCACTATTATTGCTACCTCTACGAGTACCGGCAATACGAGCCCCAATCCTTACGAAACCCTCTATTTCGAAGTGAGCAGCGACCCGGCGTTCAACCCGGCCCTCCCTTCGGCCAACTACCAGCGCACCGGTCTTTACATCAAAAACTTCAATGGGCCGGGCAATTTCGACTGGCGTCTTGTCAACCCGCTTGCATTCAACACCCAGTACTACGTAAGGGCCGTTTCCAACAAGGCGGGGTCCAGCCCGGTAGTGAGTTTTACCACCCAGGCCAATCCTACTGCCATTACGGCGCCGGCCGACGGAGCGACCGACGTGGTGTTGCGGCCCACCATTACCCTTACTTCCACAAGTACCGGCAATGCCAGCCCCAATCCTTACGAAACGTTCTTCTTTGAACTCAGCGCCGATCCGTCGTTCAACCCGTCGCAGCCTTCACCCAACTACCAGAAGACGGGCTTGTACATCAAAAATTTTGACGGTACGGGCAGTTTCAACTTCGTTCCGGCGTCGCTTAACCTCAATACCCAGTACTACGTAAGGGCGTTCTCCAACAAGTTCGGGTACAGTCCCACCATCACGTTCACTACGCGCGGGCTAAGGCCCCCCCGCATCGTGTCCCCGACAAACGGACAGACGGGCGTTTCGCAGACGCCTTCCATTCAGGCTTTTTCCAACAGCGTGGAAAACACCAGCCCCAATGCCGCCGACCGGATTTACATTGAGGTAAGCAAAGACCCTTCGTTCAACCCTTCGCAGCCGCTGCCCAATTACCAGCGGGCGGGCGATTACTTCCGCAATACGGATGCCCCGGTTACGTATACCTACGATGTCCCGGCCAGCCGCGCCCTGGAACTCGGACAGACCTACTACACCCGGGCCGTATCTAATAAGAATGGCAGCAGCCCCGTGGTGTCTTTTACGGTTTCGGGCGTACCGGTGCTGGATACGACCTATTTGCAGGTCGTTGACGGCCAGTCGGTAGCCAATGCCGTGCGGTACGCAAACAAATACGTGACTCCCCTGTCGGCCAGATTAGTATTTGGCGCCAACCTGTACGACTGGGAACTGGATGCCGACGGCGACTTCGTCAATACCCCGGCCCAGTACCGAGCCACCACGGGTTCATCCAACCTGTTGCTTCAGGCCGACGCCCCCGGTCTGGTTTCCGGACAGTTGTACTACGTAAGGGTGAGAGGCCGCAAGACCGTGGGAACCCCGATCGTCGGGCCCTGGAGCGGGGAGAAAGCAACCGACCGGTTCGTATTCCGGTTCTACAATGCCCTGCACCCGGCGACGCTGACCTCGCTCTACCCGAACGCGGTAAGTTTCGAAGAAGATGACGGCGGCGTGAAACTGTTCGCTCCCAACGTCGGCAATGCAACCAACGTGATGTTCCAGGTAGACGACGACCCCAACTTTGGTACGCCCTACTCCCTGCCGCCGGTGAACCCGGTATTCACGGCCCGCAACGGCACGTACCCCGGCGTGAACGGAACGGTGTTTTTCGACAACGTCATCACCAATGGGTTCCGGGCATTCGAGAACCTGGCTGGCCTGGTGAATGGTACCTACTACGTAAGGGCCCGGGCGTTCAATGCCAATCAGAGTGGGTACTGGCACACGGTACGCAGTTTTACCGTCAACATTCCGCACGAGCCGATTGTAGCGGTCAACATGCCCAACAACGCCACGGAAGTCCCGACCTACTTTGACCTGCAGGTGTTGGATGATACCGACTACCTGGAGCGGGCGGTTGACCTTCAGGTCAGTTCGGACAACTTTGCCACTACCGTAGTGAACCTGGTCAATAGTCCGCTCCGGGGAAATATTCCTTCCGCGCTCATTCCGTTGACGAATTTAAAGTTCAATACTACCTACCAGATCAGGTTGAGGAACTACGTATACAATTACCCGATCAATCCCACGCCCTGGACGGTGGTGACCTTCAGGACGCAGGTGGCGCCGAGAATTGTCATCAGCGCCGTACCGCCCTCGCCCTGGCCCACCACCGGTCCGTCCGTGTATGCTTCCAAATTGCCCGGCGTGGACCAGTTCGACTGGCAGATTGAGAAAACCAACGCACCCGTCAGCAGCAGCAGCAAAACCACGACCTTGTCGTACGTCAACTTCTTCGGCTACGTGCAGGCCGGGGGCCAGTACCGCATCCGCGTGCGGGGCAATGCTACCGCGCAGGGCATCACCGGGGTATGGTCCGATTGGGTAAGCTTCTCGGTTGCCGGCACGGCCGCACCGCGGATCGCGGCCGCCCAGTCGCACGGCGACGACGCCCCGGGAGCCGGTGCGGTCACGCAGGTATATCCCAACCCGTTTGCGGGCACCACCCGCCTCTACCCCGGTGCTTCCTCGTCGGAGCAAACCCTGGTGGTGACCGACGTGACCGGGAAGATCGTGGAACAAAGAACGCTCAGCGGGGCCCAACCCGTCGAACTGGGGGCGTCCTGGCGCAGCGGCGTGTACGTGATCCGGGTGGTCGACCAGTCGGGCGCCGTACGCACGATGCGGGTTTTGAAGAGATAATTAAGCCGTATTGCCTATATTTGCGAGGCGCCAGCTACCCCGGTAGCTGGCGCCTTATTCATACATGAAATGCAGGGTGCATGAAAAAACTAGGGGTGGTCGCCCAGTACCTGGATTCCCGCAACGACATCAGGGAGGTAATCCGGCACCTGGCCCAAAACCACCAGGTAACGTTATACTTACGGAAGAACGACCTGGAGAAATCGGTTCCCGGTACGGAAGCCCGCGAAATCACTGCCCGCCGCAAGACCCTCCGGAACGAATTGCTGGCCCGCCTTTTTTACCTGTTCGGCCACATCCCGCGGAGCCGGCAGAATTATTTCATCGTGGAACAATTCAAGATTGCCAACACGAAAACCCGCCCCCTGTTCAAGCTCGAAAAAAAAGTGCTGCTTTTCCTGAGCCGGTTCCTGCCCCGGTTCATTTCGTACGACCGGTACCTGGACTGGCTGGATTATTCGCCCACCACGCCGGTTGACGACGTGGACGCCTTCCTGTGCTTTACCGAAATCTACGACGACCATTTTTTGAAGCACCTGCTCGGGACCGGCAAACCGGTATTCGTGTACGTGTACAGCTGGGACCACCCCTGCAAGATGCCCCGGTTCTCGCGGCGCGTGCACCGGTACCTGGTCTGGAACGAAGGGCTCCGGCAGGACCTGGTCGGGTTGCAGGGCATCTCCTGCGCCAACGTGCGGGTGATCGGTTCGTCGCAACTGGCCTACATTGCCGGGTTCCGGCAGCAGCCCGACGACGGGGCGCCGCCGTTCCCCTTCGAATACCTGTATTTCGGGTGCGCCACGGGGACGCCCGGCCTGGTAAAGCAGGAAGTAGGGATCATTGCGCAACTGGCCGCCGTGCTGGCCCAGGCCTTTCCCGGCCTCCGGCTGGTGGTCAGGCCGTATCCCTTCCTGGGCGCCTGGCACCTCTACGAACCGTTGAAGGCGTACGGCAACGTGTACTTCGACGATGCCTACCGGACCGCGTCGTCGTCGGCCCTGACCCGCCAGCAGATCTACGAGAAGTTCGTGAAGATCAGGCACGCCAAAGCGTTTATCCACCTCGGCACGACCATGGGGTACGAGGCGGCTTATTTTGATACCCCCGTGCTGCAAATCAATTTCGAGGTACCCGGCGGGGGCAGCGAGAACCTGCACGGTTTCATCCACCAGTACCAGAACGACAAATACCTGATGCTGGAAGGCTACCCCAACGTAATCGCGGATGCGGCCGATTTCCGTGAAAAGATCACGCGGCTGCTGGCGGCGCCGGGGGAGTTCCTGCGCTACAACCGGGAGATTGCCCGCCATACCCCCGCCACGGATTTTGCCGGATTTTGCCGGGAACTGCTGGGAGGCATGCACGATGCGTAAGCGGGATGCCCTTGCGCGGGAAAAGCCAATCCGGGACCGAACGCCTCCCGTCACCTCCCATTCGTGAACCCAAGTGTATACCAGTCCGCAAACCCAGTCCACATGACCCGAAAGATCAAGATCATTCGTACGCTGCTGTTTAAGTTCAGGGTTACCCTGGCCTTTTACAATTACCGGCTTCCCGGGGCGTACAAGTTCTTCAGCCTCTACCTCAAGTGCATGAAGCACACCCACGCCTCCATCTATGACCTGCTGCACTTGTATACCTTCGTTGAAACGATCCACCTCGAGAACATCAAAGGCGATATCGTGGAATGCGGCTGCTGGCGGGGCGGCTCCTCGGCAATCATGCTGAAGCGGGCCCGTGAACTGAACCTGGACTGCCACATTTACATCTACGATTCCTTCGAGGGGTTGCCCGCCGCCCGGGAAGTGGCAATCGACGGACTCAAAGCGCAGAAAGCCCGGGAAAAGGAACTGGCCTGGCTGAAAGCCGATTACGAAGACGTGGTGCAGATCATGAAAAAGCTCGGCATCTACGACGACCGGGTGCACATCGTAAAAGGCTGGTTCGACGCAACCACGCCGCAATCACCCGTCCGGCAGGTAGCCTTGCTGCATTCGGACGGCGACTTATACGAGTCTACCCGGACCGCCCTGGAAAGTTTCTATCCCAAAGTGAGCAAGGGCGGTTTTGTGGTCAACAACGATTACGGCGACGTGTGGATCGGCGCCAAGAAGGCAATGGATGAATATGTAGACCAGCACTGCCCGGGTACGCCCATCCGGCAGATCGCGGGGGGCGGGGCTTACCTGCGCAAACCGTAATTGATCATGCTCAACAGCCCAGCTACCTTGCATCCGGACCTGCCGCTGCGCACCGGCCGGAACGCGTTTTTTTCGGCGACGGCGTTGCCCTGGCTCATCATCGCCTGCGGCATCGCCATCCGGTTGTTTCATTACGCCTACAACCGTTCGCTCTATTACGACGAGGCGCACATTGCCCTCAACCTCATCCACCGCGATTACGCCGGCCTGGCCTCGCCGCCGCTCGATTTTGACCAGCAGGCCCCGCTGGGCTTCCTGTGGGCGGCCAAATTGTGCACCACCCTTTTCGGCGACAGCGAGTACGCCCTGCGTTTGTTTCCGCTGCTCTGCGGCCTGGCGGCCCTGCCGCTGTTCTACCGGCTGTTGCGGCAGGTGCTGCCGGGGGCCGGCGTCAACGTGGGTCTGGCGTGCCTGGCTTTCGCCCCGCCACTGGTGTACCACTCAGTAGAAGTCAAACAGTACGAGACCGAAATGCTGGCGACCATCCTGGCCTTCCTGGCGTACTTCCGCTACAAAGACCGGCCGGGCCTGGTCAGTGCCCTGAAGTGGGGGCTGGCAGGGGCCGGGCTGGTGTGGTTTTCCCTGGCGTCCGTGTTCATCCTGGCCGGCATCGGCACGACGGCGCTGGTGCTGGCCCTGCGGGAAGGGGGCGTAAAAAGGAGCCTGCCCCTGCTGGTCACCGGTGGCCTGTGGGCGGGAAGCTTCCTGGTCAATTACGTGCTTTTCGTTTCGGCCGGCACCGAGATTGCGTGGCTCCGGGAGCACTGGGAGCGGCAGGACGCCTTCATGCCCTTGCCGCCCCGCAGCCCCGCCGACCTGCTCTGGTTCCCTAAAATTGCGTTTAAAGCCCTGGACTACCCGTTGGGGATCAACTGGCAGTTTTTGCCCGACGCCGGCAAAGTACTGCGCTTCTCCCTGCTGGGAACCCTCTTTTTCGGCATCGGGCTGATGCGGGCCGGCCGCTACCGGCGGGAGCTGGGCTGGCTCTTTGCCGCGCCCCTGCTGATCCTGCTGGTGGCATCGGCCTTCAAGGTGTATCCCGTGCTGGAGCGGCTGCTGGTGTTTGTCGCGCCGGTACTGATCGTGTTCATTGCCTGCGGGGCGCAGTCGGTGTATTCCTTCCTGGCGGATGCGGGCCGCCCGGTCCTCGGCCTGGGGGTGTTGCTGGTCTTTGCGGCCGCCCCGGTAGCCAACGCAACCCGCCAGTTGCTCCGGCCCGGAACGCTGGGCGGGGGCAAGCAGATCGACGTGCGGCAGGCACTCGGGTACGTACACGCGCACCGGCAGGCCGCGGACCAGGTGTACGTAACGGCCAGTTTCGAGAATCCCTTCCGGTACTACCGGCACCTGCACGGGTACGCCTGGGACAAGCTGCCCATCCGCGAAACCTTCGACAACCTGATGCCTTCGCTCGACCTGGCCGCCTACCGGCAGGAGGTGCGAAAATCGCTGGACTTTACCCGGCCGGGCCAGCGGGTGTGGGTCGTGCTCTACCCCATGCAGCTGAAGTACCTGGATGAAAACGGAAAAGTACAGTTGACCGACCACCTGGTTTCGGACGTGGTAAAAGGGGTGCTCGACGAAAAAGGAGTCGTGGAAGACCAGTACGCCGGCAACAGCGTACGCGTGTACCTGTACCAGTTTTAGCGGCCGGCCGCCCGGCAAAAAAACAGCAAGCCCTTGATCGAACGAATCTATAAAAAAATCACCCGCGAAATCGGGAACGTGCAGCGGCGGCGCATTGCCGGACGCGTAACCGCGTTGCCCCCCTCGCCCCCGGCCGACGACAGCGTGCCCTTCTCAGTCCACGCGCTGGTGTGCAAACGGGACGTGAACATGGCCATCTGCTCGGGCAAGTCGCTCAACCTGGCGGCCGGGCGGGCCCTGCCCTGGTTTTTCCACGACGACGGATCGCTGGGCGACCGGGAGGTACAACGGCTCGAATACCATTTTCCCGGCTGCACCGTGCTTACCCGCCCGTACGCCGACGCCCGGCTGCAACCGGTGCTGGCGCCCTTCCCGCTGGTGCGGGAGGCGCGCCGCAAGTACGTGATGATGCTTAAACTGGTGGACCTGGTTTTTTTCGCCCCCCGCGAAAGGATTCTGTACGTGGACACCGACATCCTCTTCTTCGCGAACCCGGCGCAACTGCTGGCAGGAGGACGGGGCAACCTGTTCAACCGCGACATCGGCAACTCCTACTTGTATCCGCCCGAAGAACTGCTGGCTTTTACGGGCATCCCGGTACTCGAACGGGTAAATGCGGGCCTGTCGTCGCTCCGGAAGGACGCCTTCGGGATCGACGCCATGGAGCGGGTGCTGGGGCAGATTCCGCTGCGCGAAAACCTGATCTACCACCGCATCGAGCAGACCCTGGTGGCCCTGCTGACGACGGCCAGTGCGGGCGGCGCCGCCCACCTGCCGCCGGCCTACGACGTGTCGTACGACAAGCCCGTGGCCCCTTCGGTGTGCAAGCACTACGTGGGCGCCATCCGGCCCCAGTTTGAACGCGAAGGGCTGGTGTACCTGCTCGATGCGTTGCAGTTTGAAGCGCGTTGGAACCAATTCGCACAACAATCCTGACCGGTGCCGAAAAAAATCCTCATCCTCCCCGACGCCGGCCCCGGCAACCCGTTCCAGTACCTGATGATCGACTGGCTGCGCGGGCAAGGCCACGAGGTCGTGACGGGGGAGCGCCGGCGTTTTTTTGCCACCTTTACCGCCGTGCGCCGGCACCGGCCCGCCGTGGTCTACTACGACTGGATCCAGAGCTTCATTCTGGGCAAAACCCTGCTGGTCACCCTGCTCAAGATGGCGGTGTTCTGGCTCGAACTGCAATACCTGGCCCGCGTGCAGAAGGTGCCCGTGGTGCACACCCTCCACAACCTGCGCAACCACGCCGGGCGGTGGTGGACCCTGGAAAGAACCGTGTACCGTTCCTTTTTGCGGCAGTGCGCCCGCATCCGGGTGTATTCGGAGGCGACCCGTGACACGGCCGCCGAACGCTTCGGCCTGGACAAAAAGAAGATCTTCGTGATCCCCGACATTCCCTACCACCACCATTACCCCCGCGGGGCCGGCCGGGCGGCCGGCCGGGCGCACCTGCACCTGCCCCCGGGGGCGTTTGTGTACCTGTTTCTGGGCCTGGTAAAGCCCTACAAGGGCGTGGAAGAACTCGTGGACGCGTTTGCCCGCACGGGCGGCCCCACGGATTACCTGGTGATTGCCGGCGCCTCCGACCAGCCCGCCTACGCGGCGGCCCTGGCCGGACGCATTGCCGGCCACCCCCGCATCCTTTTCCACAACCAGTTTATTCCGGCCGACCTGGTGCAGTACTACTACGCCGCCGCCGACGTGGTGGTGCTGCCCTTCCGCAACATCGAACATTCGGGGTCGGTGGACCTGGCCATGTCTTTCGCCCGGGCCGTGATCACCCTCCGCACGGCGGCCCACGGGCGGCTGCTGGCCCACCAGGACGCCCTGCTGTTCGGTTCGACCGACGAGCTGGCCGGTAAAATGGCCCTCGCCAAGACGCTCGGCCTGGAGGCCCTGGGCGGGTCCAACTTCCGGAAGGCCGACCACCAGGAGTACCGGGAATTATTGCGTCTGTTTGAATAGCCGTACCTTGCCACTTTGCGCGACCCATGAACATTCTTACCGTTTTCGGCACCCGTCCCGAGGCCATTAAAATGGCCGTGCTGGTGCAGCAGCTCGACCGGACGCCCGGCTTCCGGCACACCCTCTGCGTGACCGGCCAGCACCGGCAGATGCTCGACCAGGTGCTGCACTTCTTCGGCCTGCAACCCCACCTCGACCTCAACATCATGCAGCCGGGCCAGGACCTGGCCGACATCACCAGCCGCGTGCTGACGGGCCTGCGCGACGTGCTCCGGGACCGCCGGCCCGACCTCGTGCTGGTGCACGGCGATACCACCACCAGTTTCGCGGCGACGCTGGCCGCTTTTTACGCCGGCATCCCGGTGGGGCACGTAGAGGCCGGCCTGCGCACGGGCAATCTCCAGGCGCCGTTCCCCGAGGAGGCCAACCGGGTGCTTACCGCCCGCCTGGCTGCGTACCACTTTGCGCCCACCGTCCGCAACGTCGAGAACCTGCGGCGGGAAGGCGTGCCGGCCGCAGCCATTCTCCGGACGGGCAACACCGTGATCGACGCCCTGCTCGCCACGGCCGGCCGCGTGGCCGGATTTTCGGCGCCCTGGCGCGGAAGCCGCCTCGACGAACTGGTGCGCGAACGGGCCCGCATCCTGCTGGTGACCGGCCACCGCCGCGAGAACTTCGGGGACGGCTTCGTGCAGATCTGCCGGGCCCTGGCCGACCTCGCCGCCCGGTACCCGCACCTGCACGTGGTGTACCCGGTGCACCTCAACCCCAACGTGCGCAAGCCGGTGTACGAGATCATCGGCGACTTTCCCAACATTCACCTCACCGAAGCCCTTTCCTACGAAGATTTCATCTACCTGATGAAAAACGCCTGGCTGGTGCTCACCGACTCGGGGGGCATCCAGGAGGAGGCGCCCAGCCTGGGCAAGCCCGTGCTGGTGATGCGCGAGACCACCGAACGGCCCGAAGCCGTGGAGGCGGGTACCGTGCGGCTGGTGGGCGCCAACCGCGACAACATCGTGCGGGGCGTGGCCGAACTGCTGGAAGACGAAAGCCGGTACCGCCGCATGGCCGAAGCCACCAACCCCTACGGCGACGGCCGCGCCAGCGAACGGATCGTTGGGTTTCTCCGCGAGAAGTTTGGTAGTTTTGCGGGTCATGCCGAAGCCTGATCTCCTCTACATCTGCCTCAACGACGGCTCCGATACCCGCATTAACAAGGAAGTCACGACCCTGGCCGCGGATTTCAACGTGCATTACGTGGGCATCGGGCGGGGCACCGAACGGTCGTTCGCGGCGGGCCAGTGCCGCACCTTTACCCTCGTGCGGGGGCACCACAAGCAGCCCTTTACCTTCCTGCGGTTCTGGCTGCGCGTGGCAGGCCGCCTGCTGGGCCGCCGCTTCGATTCGGTGCACGTAATCAACGAACAACTGGTGCTGCTCTTTTACCCGTTCCTCTACCCCGTCCGCCGGCGGGTGGTACTCGACGTGTTCGATTCGATCTTCCTGCGGATGCGCCGGCAGGTGGCCTGGCTGGCCCGGCTCGTGTACGCGCTGCCCCGGGTGCTCATCGTCACCGACGCCAACCGGCACGGGCTGCTGCCGGCCCGGTTTCAATCGAAGGCGGTGGTGCTAGAGAATTATCCCTACCAGTTTGGCGGGCACGGGCCCAAGAAGGGGGGAGGGGGTGAACTGACCATCTTCTACAACGGTTCCATGAGCCTGAGCCGCGGCACGGCCTTGTTGCAGGGGCTGCTGGAGGCCCGCCCGGGCGTACGCGTGAAAATGGCCGGCTGGGTGTACGACGAACCCACCCGGCAACTGAGCCGTCACCCCGGCGTGGCGTTCCTGGGCGTGATCACCCAGCAGGAGTCCATGCAGGTGGCCGCCGGGTGCGACTACATCCTGTCGCTCTACGAGCCCATCAACGAAAACAACATCAACGCCAGCCCCAACAAGATTTACGACGCCATCCAGGCCGGAACGCCGGTCATTATTAACCAGGAAGTGAAAATTGCTACCTTTGTGGCCCAGCAACGCCTGGGGTACGTACTGCCTTCCTTTTACCAGACCGACCACGGCCCCCTTGCCGACGAACTGCTCCGGCTGAAGCACACTTTCGTTTTTGCCCCGGACCTGCGGAGCCGGTACACCTGGGAGGCCGTGGCGGGAAAACTACTGGCCGCGCACCGCCGATGAAAGTATTATTTTGCACCAACGCCTTCGAGAACGTGACCAACGGTCCGGCCAAGTTCGCCAACCTGATCCTGGAAATCAACCAACTTTACCCGCAGCACCAGGTCCGGGTCCTGACCGAAGACGTGGGGGAAGAACGCCTGCGGGCTTCCGGCGACATTTACAAGGTGCAACTCCGGATTCCGCGGTTGCTCAAGCCGCTGGGCCAGTTTATCCGCATGTTCCAGTATTACCGGCGGGTGCAGGACATTGCCCGCGAGTACGAGTACGACCTGCTCGTGTTCAACAACGCCTTTACGGGGCTGTACGCCTCCTGGGTGTCGCCTAAGCCCACCGTCGGGATGATCAACGACGAGAAGAACCTGACGGCCGGCTGGGCCCGCTTCACCCCCGACCGCTGGTGGCTGAAGCAGTTTTTATTCCGGCAGCTGGAACGCTGGTCCACCCGTTCGCACCGCCTCATCATCGTAAATTCGGAGTATTTGCAGCGCAAAGTGACGGCGGCCTACCGGGTGCCGGCCGCCCGGGTGCGCCGGCTCTACAAAGCCATTGACCTGTCGGGCACGGTCTTCCGGCCCGGGCGGCCGTTCGGTTCGCCCGTGCGGGTGTTGTTCGTGAAGGCCGATTACCGGGTGGGCCAGCTGGCCTTGCTCATCAAAGCCCTCGCTTCGCTGGCCGAATACCAGTTTACCCTCACCGTGATTGGTCCCGAGCCCAAATTCCGGGACCACGTACTTTCCCTGGGGAATGGCGTTGCCAACGTGCGGCTCGACTACGCCGGTCCGCAGCCCCAGCCGGCCGTGTACGATTGCCTGGGCACGCACGACCTCTTCTGCGTGCCGTCGCGGACGGAAGCCCTGGGCGTAGCCAACATTGAGGCGCTTGCCCACGGCATTCCGGTGGTAAGTACCCACGTGGGGGGGATTCCCGAAGTGCTTGACCACGGACGCAACGGCTGGCTGGCCCAGCCGGGGGACGCCGGTTCCCTGGCCGCCGCCATCCGGGAATGCATTACCGATCCGGCCAAAAGGCAAAGGCTCTCCGAAAATGGGCATACCTTTGTAGCCCGTTTCAGCAAGACGGAGATGTTGGATCAATTCGTTCGGATTCTTTCGTTATGAGCAGCAGTGTTTTGGCAACGGCAACGCCGGCCCACCCGGTGCGTATCCCCGGCAGGCGCGACTGGAACCTGCTCCTGCTGGGCGTCAACGTGGGGCTGGTGGTGCTTTCGTACTGGCTGGCTGGCCTGCTGGGCATGGGCATCAACGCCGTCACCAAACCCCTGCGGATCGTGGTGCTGGCCGGGTCGCTGGGCTACCTGCTGTTCATGAGCCGCGGGGCCCGGTTCTACTTCCGGGGCGCCAACAGCTGGCGCTTCTGGCTGTTTATGGTACTCAACCTGCTGGTGCTGCCCTTCAGCTACGACTTCTACACTTCCTTCGAAAAGTTGTTCAACCTGATTCCTTACCTGTTCTACCTCAACTACGTAACCGTATACCTGCTCCGTAATTTTACCCCTTCCGAGTTGCTGATCCGCCTCCTCGACGTGTTCAACATTGTGTACGCCTTCCCGGTGGCCACTTTTTTTCTCTTCGGGGTGGGGCTGGCGGCAACCAACATTTACGGCGAGATCATCGGCGGCTTCGTCAACAACCACTACGGCTGGGCCAGCAGCTTGTTCCTGGCGACCAGCTGGGACTTGTACCGCAACAAGCCCGACATGTCGAAGCTGCGCCGTTGGGCAACCCTGCTGTTGTGCCCCCTGGCCTTGTTCCTGCTGGCCGTGAGCGGCTCCCGCAGCAGCTACGTCTCCTTTGCCCTGTGCTTCCTGATCTTCGTGGTGCGCAATGCCAACACGAACATCATCCTCAAGGGGCTTACCGTCGTGCTGGTGGCCGTTTTCGTGCTGTGGCTCTACCAGGACAAGACTTCGGCGCTGAGCCAGCGGATGGAAAAAACGGAAACCCAGCTCAAGAAGGGCGAGGCCCGGTTCAAAATGGCCAAGGTGTGCTGGGACAAAATGATGGAGCACCCCCAGATCATCCTGACGGGGTACGGCTTCTACGCGTACGGCCAGGCGGTGCTCGAACTCGACGGCCTGGAGGCCCTCGAAGAAGTAAAAGTAGGCCTGCACAACTCGTACTACGACCTTTTTTTCGGCTGCGGCTGGGTGGTCATGCTGTTCTTCCTGGTGGCCTACGTGCTGCCTACCCTCATCACGTTCTTCGTCCGGCATTCGGGCCGTTTCATTTTTCTGCCCCCGTTGATGCTCATTCCCTTTTTTGAGAGCAACTTCAACCCCGGGCAGTTCCTGTTTTTTCCCTGGTTCATCATCATGTTCTATTACGCGTTCCGGGGGGAGCGGCAGGTGGAAATCAACCCGCCGGCCCCGGGGAGCGGGTAACGGCCGAGACCCCTTGAGAACCAACCTTTTACCTCTTCATCGAGCTGCTATGCGCACGGCTACCCTTTTACGGATCAATTCATTCCTGGCGGGGAAGTACTTTTACGGCATCGCCCTGCTGGTGGTCCTTGCCTCGGCCTACACCTTCCGCAGCACCAGCGAAATGTCGCCCGTGTTCACGGTGCCTTTTTTTTCCGGGGCCGCCAACTTCCAGCCCGGCGCGGGGTGGCGCTACGCCGTCGAAGAGGTATTCCGGTACGACGAATTGTCGCCCGGGGCGCGGGGGCACTACAAGTTCCGGGCGTTTCCCGGGGCCGCGCTGGTGCCGTACAGCCACAACAACCCCGGATTGCTGTATAACATCCTGATTGCCAAACGCCTGTTTTTCTGGCTGGGCGACGTGAACGCCCTCCGGTGTTACCAGGTGCTGGTGCACCTGCTGGTGTGCGGGGTGGCATTGGCCCTGCTGCGCAAACCTTGGCACCGGGGCCTGTTCCTGCTGGCGTACGCCGCCAACCCGCTGGTCATTTACTTCGTCACGTTCCCCTTCTATTACTTCTGGCAGGTGCTGCCTTCGCTGGCGATTGTGGTGCTGCTGGGTTACCGGAAAAAGCTGCACCCGGCCGCGGCGGCACTGCTGGCCGCGGGGATGGCCCTGGCCCTGGTGACCCGCCCGACGGTCGTGTTTGCCGTCGTGTGCGGCTTTGGCCTGTTGCTGCGCACCGGCTGGCGCAACGCGGCGGTGGCCGGCGCCACCTTTGCCCTGGTGGCGCTTGTGCTCTACGCACCGGCAAGCAACAAGACGGTCTGGCACACCATTTACGTGGGCGTGGGGGCCTACCCGAACCCGTACATGCAGGGGCTCAGCGACAACAACGGCTTCGACCTGTTCCGCCGCCGGACGGGCATTGCCCTGAGCATATCGCCGGGCGGCAACTTCCACGAGCCCGTTCTCTTCAAACGCTACGAGGCGCTGCTGCGGGACGAATACCTGGTCATGCTGCGCCAATCGCCGCTGTTGCTGGTGCGGAATGCCTGCCTCAACTTCGGCCAGGCGTTTTCGGCGGGGTACTTCGTCGATTACCCCCGGTGGGTGAGTTACGTGAGCGCCGCCTTCGGCCTGGTGTTCTGCCTGCTGCTGGTGCGCTACCGGCTGTTTTGGTGGGCCATTGCCATTGCGTCCACCACGCTGTCCTTCTTTCCCTATTTTCCACCCATCCAGGCCTACATGTTCGGCAGCTACCTGCTGCTGGTCATGGCTTTCATTGCGCTGCTGGAGAAGATCAACCAAACCACATGAAACAACTCATCCAGTCCCTCCAAACCGGCGAAACCATCCTGGCGGAAGTGCCCCGGCCGCAGGTGCGTAAAGGGCACGTACTGATCCGGACCCACCGGACGCTGGTGTCGCTGGGCACCGAGCGGATGCTGGTCGAGTTTGGCAAGTCGAACCTGATCGAAAAGGCCCGCCAGCAACCCGACAAAGTGAAGATGGTGTTCGACAAGGTGAAGACCGACGGCCTGCTGCCCACGCTGGAGGCCGTGTTTACCAAACTGGGCGAACCCCTGCCGCTGGGCTACTGCAACGCCGGCGAAGTGCTCGAAGTAGGGGAGGGCGTCACCGGCTTCAAGCCCGGCGACCGGGTGGCCTCCAACGGTCCCCACGCCGAATTTGTGTGCGTGCCCAAAAACCTGGTGGCCCGCGTGCCCGACAACGTGTCGTACGCCGAAGCCGCCTTTACGGTGATCGGGGCCATCGGCCTCCAGGGCATCCGGCTGGTGGCGCCCGCGCTGGGCGAAACCGTGGTGGTGTCGGGCCTGGGGCTCATCGGGCTCATTACGGCCGAGCTGCTGCTGGCCCACGGCTGCCGGGTGGTCGGCTTCGACTTCGACGCCCACAAGGTGCGGCTGGCCCGCGAAAAGGGCGTGGAGGCGTTTGACCTGTCGGCGGGCACCGACCCCGTACAGGCCGTGCTGGGCCTCACCGACGGCATCGGGGCCGACGCCGTGCTCATTACCGCCTCGGCCAAGGGCGACGAGGTAATTGCCCAGGCGGCGCGCATGAGCCGCAAGCGGGGCCGCATCGTGCTGGTGGGCGTGGTGGGCCTCAACCTCAACCGCGCCGACTTCTACGAAAAAGAACTCTCTTTCCAGGTGTCGTGCTCCTACGGGCCGGGCCGCTACGACGACGATTACGAGAAGCGGGGCCACGACTACCCGCTGCCCTTCGTGCGCTGGACCGAAAACCGCAACTTCCAGGCCGTGCTGGGGGCCATCGCCTCGGGCCGCCTCGACGTCCGGCGCCTCATCACCGAGGAAGTGCCCCTGGAGGCGTACGGCAAAATATACGGCAACCTGGGCGGCAAAAGCGCCATTGCTTCCCTGCTCTCCTACGAGGCCGCCGCCGACGCCGCCACGGCCGTGCGCACCGGCGCCAGATTGCCGGCCCGGACCGGGGGTGGGGGCGAGGCCACCCTGGCCGTGGTGGGCGCGGGCAACTTCACCAAGATGACCCTGCTGCCGGCCCTCGCCGGGCTGAAGGCCAACATCAAGTACATTGTCAGCGCCTCGGGCGTGAGCGGCACGCACCTGGCCAAAAAGCACGGCATCGCCTACAGTTCTACGGCCTACCAGGACGCCCTGCGCGACCCCGAGGTGCGGGCGGTGCTCATCACCACGCAGCACAACCTGCACGCCGACATGACGGTGCAGGCCCTGGAAGCGGGCAAGCACGTGTTCGTGGAAAAACCCCTGGTGATCACCGAAGACGAACTGGTCCGGGTGCTGGCGGCCTACGGGCGGGGTAATACCTCGGTGGTGGTGGGCTTCAACCGCCGCTTTTCGCCCTTTATCCGCAAGGCCAAAACCCTGCTCGGCGCCGGCTCGGGCCCCGTGAACATCGTGATCACGGTCAACGCCGGGGCCATTCCGGCCACGCACTGGACGCAGCACCTGGCCGTGGGCGGCGGCCGCATCATCGGTGAGGCCTGCCATTTCATCGACCTGGTGGCCCACCTGGCGGGCAGCCCCATCACCGAAGTGCTGGCCTCGGCGCTGGGCACGCACCCGTCGCTCAACGCCGACAACGTGACGGTGGTGCTCAAGTGCGCCGACGGTTCGCAGGGGGTGGTCAATTATTTTGCCAATGGGCACAAATCTTACCCCAAGGAACGCATTGAAATCTACGCCCAGGGCCGCGTGCTGGTGGTAGACAACTTCCGCAAGCTGGAGGGCTACGGCTTCAAGGGGGGAGCGGCGGCCCTGCGCGGCCGGCAGGACAAGGGCCACAAAGCCCAGTTTGAGGCGTACCTGTCGTTTCTGCGCGGGGGCGGGGCCCCGCCGGTGCCCTTCGAAGGAGTGGTCAATACCACGCTGGCGACCTTCGCGGCCGTTAAAGCGTTTGGCACGGGGAGCAAAATTGCGGTGGAAAATTACATGGGTACCGTCCCGGAACGTGCGTGAAGAACTGGCCCGTTTGTTTGGCGGGAGCGGAAATGTTTCGCTACCTTTGCGGTTCTAAATCCTTTACAATTAGTTTTTTACTCATTAAATGGCTAAGAAGAACACAGTAGCGACGGTTTCCCAACCGGTAGAAAAAAATGACGTACTGGTTGACAAACTGGCTGCCGGCGAAGACTTTCTCGAAAGAAACCGCAAATTGCTCATCGTCGGGGTAGTGGCGGTATTGCTGGTCGTGGGCGGGCTGATCGCCTTCAATTATTACCGTAACATGAAGAATGAGGAGGCCCAAAACCTCATGTTCCCGGCCGTCTACCACTTCGAGGCGGATTCGCTGCAAAAAGCCCTCAACGGGGACGGCGCCAACGAAGGCCTCGTCGCCATTGCCGAAGACTACGGCATGACCAAGGCCGGCAACTTAGCCAAGTTCTACGCCGGCGCCGCTTTCCTCAAGCAGGGCAAGTTCGACCAGGCCATCGAGTACCTGAAGGATTTCAGCACCGACGACCTGCTCATCCAGGCCCGCGCCTACGCCCTCACCGGCGACGCCTACCTGGAGAAAAACAACCTTTCCGAAGCCATCAGCTTCTACCGCAAGGCCGCCGACTACAAGCCCAACGAGTTCTTCACGCCGGCGTACCTGATGAAGCTGGGCCTGGCCCAGGAACTGGCCAAGGAAAACGCGGGCGCCATCGAAACCTACGACCGGGTCGCCACCCAGTATCCCAAGTCGGCCGAAGCCGTCAACGCCCTCAAGTATAAATCCAAGCTTGCCGGTTCGGCGGGCCAGTAAAGTCTGCGCTCCTGCTGAACCACCCGAAAGGATAGAGCCCCGCTTTATCCTTTTTTGTTTGCATACATTTGATGTTCTATCCTTCATCATCCGACATTCCTTGTTCAACATGCATCATTATGCAAATTCAAAATTTCGAATGTTGAACAAGGAATGCCGAATGATGAAGTACAACTAACGATCAACCCCAATGGCAACAACCCTTAAAAACCTGAGCGAATATTCCGGGAAGAACCTGGCCGACATTTCGGGCAAACGCTTCGCCATTGTGGTGGCCGAATGGAACGCCCAGGTGACCGAGGCCCTGTTTGAGGGCGCCCACCAGACGCTGCTGAAGGAAGGTGCGCAGGCCGAAAACGTCATCCGCAAGAACGTGCCCGGCTCCTTCGAACTGACCCTGGGCGCCCAGTGGATGGCCGAACGCCCCGACATCGACGCGGTGATCTGCCTCGGCTGCGTGATCCAGGGCGAAACCCGGCACTTCGACTTCATCTGCAACGCGGTGGCCCACGGGCTTACCGACGTGGGGCTCAAGTTCAACAAACCGGTCATTTTCGGCGTACTCACGCCCGACACCCTGGAGCAGGCCCTCGACCGGGCCGGCGGCCGGCACGGCAACAAGGGCGACGAAGCCGCCGTCACCGCCATCAAAATGCTCGGGTTCTAAACCGAAATTTAATTCCAGAGTATGAATTTTAAATTATCGGGTCGAGACGTTGTTCCGAAGCTGTTTGTAATCCAAAATCCATAATTCATAATTCAATTCCGCTTTTTTCAATCTTCCTCATTCAACCACATGAAAGTACTTAAATTCGGGGGCACATCAGTAGGGAAACCCGAACGGATGCACGCCGTGGCCCGCCTCATCACCGAGGACGACGCCCGCAAACTGGTCGTACTGTCGGCCGTGTCAGGCACGACCAACAGCCTCATCGAAATCGGCGACTGCATCGGCAAGGGCGACACCGCCGGCGCCACGGCCGCCATCGACACACTCCGGGAGAGCTACCAGGCGTTCATCGGCCGGCTGTACGGCTCGCCCGAAGGCTTGCGCAAGGGCCAGGCCGTGGTGACCGAACACTTCAATTTCATCCGCTCACTGACCGGCAAGCCCTACGGCGTGAAAGAAAGCAAGGAACTGGTGGCCGAAGGCGAACTCATCTCCACCCAGCTTTTCATTGCCTACCTGCAAGAGACCGGCGTGAACGCGGCACTGCTGCCGGCCCTCGACTTCATGCGCATCGACGCCGACGAAGAACCCCTGATCGACTTCACCGAACGCGAACTGGGCAAAGCCCTGGCCGCCCGGCCGGACGTGGAAATCTTCATCACCCAGGGATTCATCTGCCGCAACCCGGGCGGTGAAATCGACAACCTCAAGCGCGGCGGCAGCGACTACACGGCTTCCCTGGTGGGCGCCGCCATCCGGGCCGAAGAAGTGCAGATCTGGACCGACATCAGCGGCATGCACAACAACGACCCCCGGATCGTAAAGAACACTTTCCCGATTGCCGAACTTTCCTTCGACGAGGCGGCCGAACTGGCGTACTTCGGGGCCAAAATCCTGCACCCGTTCAGCATCCGGCCGGCCAAGCTCTACAACATTCCCGTGCGGCTGCTCAACACGATGGAGCCCGGGGCCCGCGGCACCCTCATCACCAACACGACCACCGAAGACCGCGACATCAAGGCCATTGCCGCCAAGGACGGCATCACGGCCATCCGCATCCAGTCGAGCCGCATGCTGCTGGCCTACGGCTTCCTTACCCGGGTGTTCGAGGTGTTCCAGCGGTACAAAACGCCCATCGACGTAATCACTACCTCGGAGGTGGCCGTGTCGCTTACCATTGACAACCCGGCGCACCTCGATGAGATCGTCAATGAACTCAAGGCTTTCAGCCGCGTGGAGGTGGACCGCGGCCTGACGATCATCTGCGTGGTCGGCAGCTTCAGCCTCGACCGGCACGGCAGCATTGCCCGGGTGTTCAACTCCCTCAAGGACATCCCGGTGCGGATGATCTCTTTCGGCGGCAGCGTGCACAACATTTCCATGCTGGTGGTTACCGAAAAGAAAAACGCTACCCTCAACGCCCTCAACGAAGGCCTTTTCCAACTCGCCGGGGCGTAGTCGGCAGGGCCTCACCCCCGGCCCCTCTCCCAAGGAGAGGGGAGGAGCGAAACGTTGATAAGCAGAATATTGTAAAATGTGTCCTAAGCGTAGCTCCCCGGAGAGGGAATCCATAACGCCGTTTTCCCCCCTCTCCTTGGGAGAGGGGCCGGGGGTGAGGCCATCAGGCGTAATCCCTATTTACTACGAAAAGCCCAATATTTACCATAAGAAGCCACTCACCAAATTATAATCTTATGCTTTACATTCCTTATGTGCGGGAAAAGAAGGAGGCTGTTATCAAAGGCTTGCAAAAGAGGCATTTCCCAAATGCAGATCAAGCGGTAGAAAGACTACTGGATCTTGATAAGCAGAGAAGTTCTTTACAAACTGACCTGGATATGACAAGAGCTGCCATCAATGTAGCCTCCAAAGCAATAGGTGAGATGATGAAGGCAGGCAACCAGAGCGAAGCCCAAGAGTACAAAGCAAGCGTTGCAGAATCAAAGCGTAGAGAAAAAGAACAAGTTGAAAGGCATCAAGCAGTTATTAAGGAGTTTGATGATTTAATAATAACCATTCCCAACGTGCCGCACGCCAGCGTACCCGAGGGCCGCACGGCCGACGACAACGAGGTGGTGCTCCAGCACGGCCAGGTGCCCCAACTCCCGGCCGGCGCCCTGCCGCACTGGGAACTGATTAAAAAGTACGACATCATTGACTTCGAACTGGGCACCAAAATTTCGGGGGCGGGCTTTCCGGTGTACAAGGGCAAGGGGGCACGGCTCCAGCGGGCCATGATCAACTTCTTCCTCGACCAGGCCTTCCAGGCGGGGTACGTGGAAATCCAGCCGCCGATTGTGGTCAACGAGGCGTCGGGCTTCGGCACGGGCCAGTTGCCCGACAAGGAAGGGCAGATGTACTACGTGCCGGAAGAAAAGCTGTACCTGATTCCCACGGCCGAGGTGCCCATTACTAACCTGTATCGAGACGTGATCCTGGAAGCCAGGGACTTGCCGGTTCAGCACGTGGGCTACACGCCCTGTTTCCGCCGCGAAGCCGGCTCCTGGGGGGCCCACGTGCGGGGCCTCAACCGGCTGCACCAGTTCGACAAGGTGGAAATCGTGCGGGTGGAACTGCCCGAACGGTCGTACGAGGCGCTGGAGGAGATGAGCCGCCACGTGCAGGGGCTCCTGCAGCAACTCGGCTTGCCCTACCGGGTGCTCCGGCTGTGCGGCGGCGACATGGGCTTTACTTCGGCCCTTACCTACGACATGGAGGTGTATTCGGCCGCCCAGGGCCGCTGGCTGGAGGTGAGTTCGGTGAGTAACTTCGAATCGTTTCAGGCCAACCGCCTCAAGCTGCGTTACCGGGACGAGAACAAGAAAACGAGCCTGTTGCATACGCTCAACGGCAGTGCCCTGGCCCTGCCGCGCATCCTGGCGGCCCTGCTCGAAAACAACCAGTCGGAAGAGGGCATTGCCATTCCCGAAGTGCTGCGGCCGTACACGGGGTTTGACAGGATCGGGTAGCGTGCAGTGGGGTTTCACGCGGATGGCGCGGGAAAAGAAAGGGGTTCTCGCAGATTGTCGCGGGTAAGGACACAGATTTGCGCAGATTTCGGATTGAGGGATGGGATGATTGGTCGCAGGATGCTTGCAGGTGTCGTAGGGATCGATCCCGCAGATTGTGTGCGATCCGTTTTTGCTCGAATGATTCCCGGGAGATGCGGTAGTAAGTACTCAATCTTTTGCCACAAAGGCACGAAGACACAAAGGACCACGAAGCGGTTACCCTTGTGAACCTTCGTGCCTTCGTGGCAATACAATTGAGCATCCAATCTGCTGACAATTCAATCTGCGACACCTACTCAAGATCATTTGAGCAAAAACGCTTCGCACCCAATCTGCGGGATCGATCCCTACGACACCTGCAAGCTCCTTCGACCAAAAATTCCTCAAACCAAAATCTGCGCAAATCTGCGTCCTTATCTGCGGCAATCCGCGAGAAACCCTTCTTTCCCTACCCCCACATCCCCGCCGCATCAAGCATTAGAATTCAATCCGGTAATTGAGAATCGGAATCAACCCCGTGTGGTAGCTGGTTTCGATCCGGCCTTTTTCCTCATCGTAGTACTGGTTGAACAGGTTGAGGTGGTTGGTGGCGTTTTGCAAGTCCAGCGAGAGAATGTGCGACGCTTTCGGGCGGTTCTTCCGGTAGCTGACCCGCAGGTCCAGGCGGTAGTAGTTAGAAGCCTGTAGCTCGTAACG
Organism: uncultured Sphingobacteriales bacterium; assembly: GCA_963844325.1. Lineage (GTDB taxonomy): Bacteria > Bacteroidota > Bacteroidia > Cytophagales > 172606-1 > CADCTQ01. Next base: position 6,487,467 of record CAWJNV010000002.1, on the reverse strand, counting down.
GCGGTTTTCCACGTACACCGCTTCCCCCTCCGCCCGTGATGCTTCCAGGTCGATGGGCGTGTAGCGGTTGCCGCCGGCCCACGTCCAGCGCAGGTTCGCGCCAATGAGGTTGTTCTTGTTGCGGCCCACCTTAAACTCCTTGCCCGCCGTGAGGTTGGTAATGAAGCGGCCGTTGAACCGCGTGTTGCGTTCAATGCCGTCGGCGCCGGTGTACCGGGAGTTGAACAGGGAGCCCGTCGCCAGGAAGTAGTAGTTGTTCGTAAAGTTCTTCTCCAGCGTCATTTCCAGTCCGTAGTTGCGGCCCTTGCCCCCGCTGGCAAGCGTATCGGTGGTAAAGCCATCCTCCGCGTTCAGCGCCGACTCCGCGTTGGTGGGGTCCGTCGAGATGGGCACGTTGTAGAGTTGCTGGTAGTACGTTTCCACCTTCAGGCGCAGGTCTTCGCGCAACTGGTGGTCGTAGGAGAGCACGTAGTGGCGGGCCTTGGTGAGGGCCAGGTCGCGGTTGGGCTGCGCGTAGCCGCCATCGGCCAGCGGGATTTGCGCGAAGTACGTCGACATGCTTTCGAGGCGGCTGTGCACCCCGAAGGCCGCTCCCACCGATTGCCGGGGCGAAAACTGCCACTTGAGCCCGGCGCGGGGTTCTACCGACGTGTTGCCGTTAAGGGCGAAGTGCAGCACGTGCAGCCCCGAGTTCAGCGTGAGGCCCTGGGTGATGCGGTACTTCCACTGCCCGTACGCCTGCACCGACCCCGAACTGCCCCGGTTGTCGAGCTGCCGCACGAGTTGGTTGTCCTGGTCCTTGTCGCGGGCCTCGGAGTACAGGTTAAAGGAGAGGCCGCTGTAGATCAGGCCGGTACGCACCGTGTGCCGGGCATTCAGCTTCCGGTTCAGTTGCACCGACGCCCGGAACGCCCCGTTGGTAAAACGGTCGCGGTTGTTGCGGATGGCCGCCAGGTCGTTGTCGAGGGAGTCGGAGCGGTAGCCGCTGCGGTAGCCCGAGTAGGAGAGGATGGATTCGAGGTACGTCCGGTCGTCGAGGGGCAGCGTGTGGGTGAGGCCCGCGGCCCCCATGTTGTAGAGGTACCGGTACCCGTACCGGTCGTAGCGTGATTCCCAGCGGGTCGAGTCCGTTTCCGCCGATTCCCGCTGGTTGCTCAGGCCGCCGATGCCCCAGAGGGAAAACGAACCCCGCCGGGCCGTGGGCAGGTTGATCTTGAAGGAAAGGTCCTGGAAGTCCGGGGCCGCGTCGCCGGCGATTTTGATGCCGATCTTGTTGAGGATTGCCAGCGTCGAGTAGCGGTAGTTGACCAGGTACGAACCCCGGGAGCCCTTCGCCAAAGGCCCTTCGGCGGCAAAGTCGATGCCCATGATGCCCGCCTGGAAAGCGTATTCCCGCTTTTCGTTGTTACCGCTGCGCAATTTGATGTCAAACACCCCCGACAGGGCGTTGCCGTATTCGGCCGGGAAGGCGCCGGTGAAGAAGTCCGAGTTGTCGAGCATGTTGACGCTCAGGATGCTCACGCCGCCGCCCGAAGCGCCTTCCTCGCCGAAGTGGTTGGGGTTGGGCACTTCCACGCCTTCGAGCCGCCAGAGCAGGCCCCGCGGCGAGTTGCCCCGGATGATGATTTCGTTGCTGGTGCCTTCGGGCGATGCCACGCCGGCAAAGGAAGTGGCGGCCCGGGCAATGTCGTTGATGGCCGCCGCGTACCGCTTCGATTCTTCCACCGAGATGGCCCGGGCGCTGAGTGTCGCCATTTCGTTGCGCGGCACGCCTTTGTCCTGCTCGGCCGCCGACACCACGATTTCCTGCATCTGTACCAGCGACTCGGTGAGCCCCAGGGTCAGCACAATCTCCTTGCCCGAACCCACAAGCATTTCGGGGATGACTTGCTCTTCGTAGCCAATGGAGGCAATGCGGAGGGTGTGGCGTCCCACGGGTACGCCTTCAATGCGGAAGTTACCATCCGCGTCGGTGCTGCTGCCCTTGAGGGGGTTGGTGGTGAGCACGGCCACCGTGGCGCCGGGAATGGGCGTTTTGGAAGCATTGTCGCGTACGGTGCCCCGGATCGTCTGGGTCAGGGCGGGCTGGGCGGCGGGCGGGGCGGTTTGCGCAAATGCCGTTTGAAAAAGGCACAGCAATGCCAGGCAAAGGATGTTGAACGTCCTCATCGGGAAGGGGGAGTAAGAATTGAATGGGTGATTAGCCGAAAAAGAGCCGGCCCGCGTCGTTGCGGAGGGTTTTAAGGGGCCGTTCCCGTTTCGTTATATCCTAGACCGGCCGGGCGCCCGGTACCCCTACGCGGGGAGAAAATTTTTTTTTGGAATTTTTGGGAGCGGATGATTTGGCAGGCGCAGCGGTAGTTGGAAAAGGGAAAGAAACTGTTTCATACTCATTCATCCATTACACCCCTGTTCACAACGCAAAAGCCCGGAGCATTGCCCCGGGCCTTCACCAATCACTGACGGTACCTCATGTCTCCCGTCTCCTGTCTACCCTTAGTACGGCTTGGAAGAATGCGACGTCTCTTCCGCCTGTTGCACGGCCTCGTTGGCGTTGACGGCCCCGATGGGCTGGCCCGTGTGCTTGCCGTTGCTGCCGGCTTTGAGCCCTTCGGCCACGCGGCGGCCGTAGTCGGGGTCGCACTGCGTAAACAGTTCCACCATCTTGTCCTGGATGCGCTTGTCGGCCGGCTTGAGCGTATTGACCAGGTTGGTGATCAGGTCGTCGCGTTCCCAGTCTTCGAGCATCCGGTACCGTTCGCCGGCCTGGCCGAAGTTGTTAGGGCGGTCAATTTTCTGCCGCACCAGCCGGGCGTTGTACTGCGGCGACTGGTCGGGTCCCACCCGGGGGGCTTCCTTGAGGCCGCCCAGCGTGGAGGGTTCGTAGTTCACGTGCGGGCTTTGGCCGGGGGCCCGGTCGTGCCGCAGCGCCATCTGGCCGCCCTGCTGGTTGTTGGCGACGTGCGTCCGCGGCGCGTTGATGGGCAACTGCAAATAGTTGGACCCCACCCGGTAACGCTGCGTATCCGAGTACGAGAAGGTCCGGCCCTGGAGCATCTTATCGTCGGAGAAGTCGAGGCCGTCTACCAGCACGCCGGTACCAAAAGCCACCTGTTCCACTTCCAGGAAGTAGTCTTCGGGGTTGCGGTTGAGCACCATGCGGCCCACCGGCAGCCAGGGAAACTGGTCGGGCGGCCACAGCTTCGTATCGTCCAGCGGGTCGAAGTCCAGTTCGGGGTGTTCGTCGTCGCTCATGATCTGCACGAGCAGTTCCCACTCGGGGAAGTTGCCCGCCTTGATGTTGTCGAAGAGGTCCTGCGTGGCGTGGTTGAAGTTCTTGCCCTGGATTTCCTCGGCCTCGGACTGCGTGAGGTTGCGGATGCCCTGCTTGGGCTCCCAGTGGTACTTGACCAGCACCGATTCGCCGGCTTCGTTGACCCACTTGTACGTGTTCACCCCCGAGCCCTGCATCTGCCGGTAGTTGGCCGGGATGCCGTAGGGCGAAAACAGGAAGGTGATCATGTGCATGGCTTCGGGCGTATTGCTGATGAAGTCGAAGATCCGTTCGCCGTCCTGCCGGTTGGTGATCGGGTCGGGCTTGAAGGCGTGCACCAGGTCGGGGAACTTCATGGCGTCGCGGATGAAGAATACCTTCAGGTTGTTGCCCACCAGGTCCCAGTTGCCGTCTTCGGTGTAGAACTTGACGGCGAAGCCCCGCGGATCGCGCAGCGTTTCGGGGGAGTGGCCGCCGTGGATCACCGTGGAGAACCGCACGAACACCGGCGTCTGCTTGCCCTTCTGCTGGAACAGCTTGGCCCGGGTGTACTTGGCAACCGGTTCATTGCCCACCGTACCGTACGCTTCAAAGTACCCGTGAGCCCCGGCGCCCCGGGCGTGCACCACCCGTTCCGGGATGCGTTCCCGGTCAAAATGGGTGATTTTTTCCAGGAACGGGTAATTTTCGAGCGTCGCCGGACCGCGGTTGCCTACCGTACGGATGTTCTGGTTGTCGTACACGGGGTGCCCCTGGCGGGTGGTCAGGGTATCATTCTTAGCCAGGCCGGGTATCTGCTGCGGCACCGCGGCGCCGTTGGTGCCGTTGGCAGCCTTGCCGTTGCCATTGCTGGCGTTGGGGTTGGCCGCGTTCTCATTGGGGTTGGTATTCATGGTAAGTGGCTTTGGTAAGTAAGGGTATACACGCATCCGGGCCGGAAGCGTTCCCGCCAGAAGTCACTTTTTTATATAGAAAGTAACAATGAGGGTATAAGGAAAGGAGATAAAACCGCCTTAACGTTCCGTTTTTGCCCCTATTCGCGCCGCTTTTCCCGTTTTTCATTTTCCGTTGATCCGTACCGTTTCCGCAGCAATTCCATCATGAATACGTTCACCTCCCACTGGCTGGTGACGGGCTGGCGCGTGAAGGGCAGGGCGGGCATGTAGGGGTCGGGACCAAACTCGGTGGTGATGGTAAAGGTGGAGGAGCCGGCTTTTTGGTGCGCGGCCACAATGGCGTCCCACCAGGCCAGGTGGCAGTCGAGGGCTTCCTGCCACTCGGGAGCCCGGGGGTCGTTTACCTGGGCGGCCTGCGAATGGCCCACGCGGGAATGGATGTGGTCGGCCCGGGCAATGGCCTGCTGCACAATGGCCCCCTGGTCCTGCAACAGCGACTCGGACACGTTGCACCAGTGCGAAAAGTCGGCCGTCAGGCGCAGGTCCGGGAAGCGTTCGAGGTAGGGGAGGAGGGTGCGGCCGTGGAAGGAGAACTTGCCCCGGTGGGTTTCGTGCACGACCTTCACGCCGGTCTCCTTTTCGATGGCAAATGCCCGTTCGAGGATGCGCACGTTTTCGTCGAACGTAAAAAAGTCCTTGCCCGTTTGGGAGTTGATGAACAACGCTTCGGCTTCGGCGGCGTTGTAGAGGTGTTTTTCGAAGTCGGGCAGGTATTCCCCGGCCGTGTGGCCGGTGGCGGCCCAGTGCTGGGCTATCAAGGCCAGGTCGTACGCCCGCAACAGGTTCAGAAATTCCTTTTTCTGCGCCGGGGCAAAGGGGAGGTGGGTTTCCACGCCGTCGTAGCCCGCCGCCTTGATCTTTTCGAGCAGCGGCCGCACGGGTTCACGGAACGCTTCGAGGTAGGGCTGGGCCAGCCCCCAGAACGGGCAGAAAAACAGGATGCGCATGGTGGGAAGGGTTGGGAGGTTATAATGTGGGAAGGTGAGAAGGTTGAACTGCCAGCTGGTCGGGAAGTCAGTTGGTCCCTATTCCACCACGTTCGCCAGCGTGCCGATGGGGCCAATGGTGATGCGGATTTCGTCGCCGCTGCGGAGGGTAAAGTCGTTGGGGGGGACGATGCCCGTGCCGGTCATCAGGTAGCATCCCTGCGGGAAGCTCATTTCGCGGCAGAGGTAGCCGGCCAGTTCGGCAAACTTGCGTTTGAGTTGCGTCAGCGCCGTTTCGCCGGAGAAGGCCACCGCCCCGCCCCGCAGGATTTGAATGGCGATGGGCGTCTCCAGGGGCAGCGGCGCCGCGGGCACGTACAGGCAGGGGCCCAGGGCCGCGCCACCGTCGTACACCTTGGCCTGCGGCAGGTACAGCGGGTTCTCGCCCTCAATGTCGCGCGAGCTCATGTCGTTGCCGATGGTGTAGCCCGCTACCTGGCCGGCTGCATTGATGAACAGCGTCAGTTCGGGTTCGGGCACGTTCCAGGCCGAGTCGCGGCGGATGCGTACCTTGCCGCCCGGCCCGATCACTTTGTTGGGCGAAGATTTGAAAAACAGCTCGGGCCGCTCGGCGTCGTACACCCGGTCGTAGAACGTGCCCCCGCCGGCGTCCTGCGACTCTTCCATGCGGGCCACCTTGCTGCGGTAGTACGTTACCCCCGACGCCCACACCTCCTGGCCCACCACCGGGGGCAGCAACCCTTCCGGCCGGAAGTCGGTGACCACTCCCGTGAGCGGGGTTTTTTCGATGACCCCGGCCAGGTACGCGGGCAGGTTGGGGTGGTTCACCAGCATGTTCCAGTCGGGCAGTTCCGGCCGGTAATACACGTTGTCTTTTTCGACGAGGATTCCTTCTTGGGTACGGTACAACTTCATGGTAAAAACGCAGCGGTTAAAGGTTAAATAGTAAGGTTAGATAACGTGCACGTCTCATGCAGGAATGCCTTACGGGCCCGTGGAAGCCTGGGGCATTCGTGCCACTAAACCAGCACAAATATTGTTACTTTGTCAAGGGATATTTTAAAACATGCGCTTCATTCGTTTTTTGGTCCGGCTCACTGTGGTTGCCCTGCTCGTCGCCGGCGGGGCCGCGTTGTATAACCGGTTCTTCGCCGAGCCGCCAGCAACGGCGCCCGAGCCGGTGGTGACCCACCACACCGTACTCACCCAGGTGACCCGCATGGGCAAACTTGAACTGGTGAAGTACAACTTCCGCGACATCGTAGAGTACGAGAAGGGACGGACCACCGGTTTCGAACTCCTCAACGAGTACCTCAACAAGTCCAGGGTCGTGCTCATTGTCAATGGGGAGGCCGTGGGCTGCGTGGACCTGACCAAGGTGGAGGCCGCCGACGTGGTGGAAGGCGACTCTACGGTGATTGTGTACCTGCCCGAGCCGGAACTGTGCGTGTACAAGATCAACCACGCGCAGTCGAAGCTGTACGACACGCAGAACACGTACTTCCAGGAGGAGGGCAAACTGGTGAATGAGGCCTACGCGGCGGCCGAAAAGAAGGTGCGGCAGTCGGCCCTGGACATGGGCATCCTGGCGCAGACCGAGGAGAACGCCCGGCAAATCCTCCAGCCCTTTCTCGAACAGGTTTCGGGCAAAAAAGTAATTCTCCGCAAGCGCCGCAAGGGTGACTTCCGCGAACTGGACCGGTAAGGATTGGGCGCCCGGACGGCGTTCTATAATGTTACGAAATCCTGAGGCTTTCGTCAATGTTACGAAATCCTGAGGCTTTCGTCGTAGGTTCTCATTTCCTCAAAGTTTATGTTCGGCTACTTCTGCCTGGTTGAATAACTTTTCGAACACCTTCTCCTGCAACATGCTTTCGCGTTTCGGCTGCGTCTTCGTTCTTCTTCACAGTTTTTCAATCTGCTCTTGATTTAAACCCGTCGCTATTGCAATGATTTCGAAGGATACACCATTCTTTTTCAGCTCTTTGGCAATTTGGAGTGCTTTTTCGCTTGCTCCCTCTTCTCTGCCCTCCTGCCGGCCTTGCTCTCTTCCTTGCTCCCGTCCTTCGTGCTTGGCGGTCTCGATGACGCTGTAGTTGTCCCAGTAAATCTTGAGGCTTTCGTCGTAGGTTCTCATCTCTTCGGGGTTTAGTTTGGCTACTTCTGCCTGGTTGAATAACTTTTTGAATATCTTCTCCTGCAACTTTTTGGGTATCTCCTGCAGCCTGTGCAAATGCTTGAGCACGTAAAGCCACTTGTCGAAGTGGGTCAGTAGTTCTTCCTCGCTTTTCCTGAAGCGGGGCATTTCAAGATATATAAACGTTAATTTATCGAAAAAGACTTCAAAGGTGTGCTTGTCGAGCAACTGCACTTCCCGCAAGTACCGCTCCTGCCCGCTGGTGTCGGGAAAAGAGAAGTTCAAGATACAAATTGTGTAGACGGCTTTCAACTGGTAGTCCCACTGCCCGCCTTTTTCGGCTTGTTCCCGCAGGGGAAAAGTGGCATAGTAGACGCTGCGGTCCTTGAAGTAGAGGTGAGAGGCATTCTGCACCTCGATGATGAACTTCTCACCCTTCTGGTTTTCGCAGTACAAGTCGTAGACGGCCTTGCGGTCGGTTTCCGTGCGGCCCTGCTGCTCGGTGTTGAGGTAGGTAAGGTCCTTGATCTGCTCCCGGTCGCCCAGCACCTGGTTCAAGAAGTCGATGAGCAGATCCTTGTTGAACTCCGTGCCGAACAGCCGCTTGAAGCCAAAATCAGTAAAAGGATTGATGTATTTTTCTTTGCCGATCATCCCGTAAAAATAACAAATGGCGGACAATAATGCTATTCTACATTGCCTTTCCCCGTTTACAGGATTTCTACGTACCCCTCGGTGCCGTGCACGCGAATGCGTTGCCCGTCTTTGATCCGTTTGGTAGCATTTGCTACGCCCACAACCGCCGGTAAGCCGTATTCACGCGCAATCACTGCCCCGTGGGTCATCAGTCCACCGACTTCGGTGACCAGGCCTTTGATGGATACGAACAAGGGTGTCCAGCTGGGATCGGTAAAGGAGGTAACCAATATATCGCCCTCTTCCAGAAGGGCATCTTCCATGCGCAAGATCACCCGTGCCCGTCCCTCAATCAATCCGGCAGAAACCGGCAAACCGGCAATGGCATCGGCCGGGAGATTTTCCCGTTTGTACGCACCGGTAACAATTTCACCATCGGACGTGATTACCCGCGGAGGCGTTAGCTTTTCATAAAACTTGTACTCGTCTTTTCGTTTGCCGATGACCTGGTAATCCAGCGTGTGGGTGCGCACGACTTCGCGGAGTTCTTCAAAAGTAAGGTAGTATATGTCTTCTTTTTGGTCAATAACGCCCGCCCGTACGAGTTGTCCGGCTTCTTTCAGCAAAGCCTGCTTATACACGAAGTAGCGATTGACCATGCCGTATTTCGGGTATTCGCGATAACCGATGAAATTCCGGATCAGGTCGATCATTCGTTTTGTTTCAATGGCTTTTTGTGCACCACCGGGTAACTGCTGCAATTGATCTGACAACGCTTTTTCTTTTTTCAAAGCTTCCTGTTGCCCTTGCGCAAATTTCCGCTTGCCGGCATTCGGTTCAGTGTTTTTGATGTTGCTGAGAATCAGGGGAATGAGTGCAGCGGGTTTTTCGCTCCAGCGGGTTTTCGTAATATCGATTTCTCCCACGCATCGCATGCCGTACTTGTCCAGGTAAGCACAGATGGCGTCCCGGGTTTCCTGTCCACCCTCCAGCGCAACCAGTTCCTCCAAAAAGGCATCCTCTTTTACCCGTTGCAGATACGCAATTACTTCCGGGTACGGGCGAATCACGTCCGCGACATCCAGCAGCGCCAGCCCCATCTCCGAAGTAACGTTGTTTGGTACCGATTGAGAAAGCGTGTCGGCTACGCTTTTTTCACCCAACCACTCACGCATGGTTGCATTGATCCACGAGGAAGCATCCATCGCCGCCTTGATCACGCCCAAGCTTTGCGGGTCAAATAAAATCTGCTTTAGTTGCCCGAGATCTTCCAGGATGAAATCAAATAAAGCTGACCCTGATTTTGGCTGGATGTTTTTTTTTAACGCTTCCAGCGAGGTTTGACTGCGCTTGATCAAATCGGAAACGATGGCCGGATCGGGTTCAATGGGGGCTTCAAAACCCATAGACGGAATCGCTTGAGTGCTTGTACCGGGACTCTGTTCCTGCGGATCATCTGCTGACGGTTTTATAAAATCTCCCCGCGCAATGAGGGTCACCAGTGCGTCTTTGATGAGCGGATCGGATTGTCCGAAGGCATCTAACACAACTGTGCGGTTGGCCGGTGAAGCCAGCAACCCGGTAACCTCCACAAACAACCTGCCACCCGCTTTTCGCATGGGCGCACGGGTCGTTAGCAGGTAAAAAGACAATCCCAGTGGTTTGATGGGATCGGTCATCATTTGCTGATGGCCGACCGATACGTAGACGTGATTTTCCCCCTCATTTGCTTCGGGAATGGGATAGAGTGTAGTGATGGGCCGGCTCTGGACAATGTAAAATGCATCATCCGCCAAACACCATTCGATGTCCTGGGGGCGGCCGAAATGGGCTTCAATCTGTCTGCCCATGCGGGCAAGCCGCAAAATCTGCTCATCCGTCAGCACTTGCCCGTTCTGCCGCCCGGGTTCAATCTCCCGTTCTTCCGTACCGCCGTCTTTTACGGCATAAATGGCCAGTTTCTTGGCGGATAGCTGCTTGTCGATCACCTTGCCGTCGCGCACTTTGTAGGCATCGGGATTGACCAGGCCGGAGACCAGGGCCTCACCCAGTCCGAAGCCCGCATCAATGGCCAACACCTTCCGGTTGGCAGTGACGGGATCGGCAGTAAACAAAATGCCTGCCGCCTGCGGGAAGACCATCTTTTGGACAACCACCGCCTGGTAGACTTTGCGGGGATCGAAGCCGTTTTGCAGGCGGTACGTGACTGCCCGCTCGGTAAACAGCGACGCCCAGCACTTGCTGATGTGTTTCAGGATTGCCTCCCTGCCGGTAACGTTCAGGTACGTATCCTGCTGGCCCGCAAAGGAAGCCGTCGGCAAATCCTCCGCCGTGGCGCTGGACCGTACGGCGTAGGTACTTTCTGCGCCGGGCCCGGAGAGGTAACGGGTAATGGCGGCATGAAGGTCGTGGGGAATGGCGGTCCCTTCGATGACCCGGCGAATCTCACGGCTGCGTTCAGCGATTTTATCCCGGTCTGCTACCTGTAGAAGCGACAACTGATCCAGTAATTCGTGAAGCGACGGGGTTTCCCCAATGATTCTTTTGAAGGCTTCCGTAGAAATACAAAAGCCATCCGGTACGCGTATTCCTGCAATCCGGGAGAGTTCTCCCAGGTTCGCGCCCTTGCCGCCAGCAACCGTGATTTTTGTTTTGTCAAGGTCTTGAAAAGCAATCACGTAGGGACTCGTACTGGTGAGGTTCGCCATATTTCTTTTGTTTTGCCGGCAACTTCTTGCGAATTGGTTGCCACAATAAAAAACAGGATGAGACTGGGTTTCAGTACGAATATATGCGAACTGTTTTTAAATAACTACCTGTAAATCAGTAAAATACTTTATTGTTTGGGAGGCGCAATTTCTCCTGCAACAGTACGTTTTCCAAGAAAGGAGTTTATTATTCGAGTGGTTACGCCAGCCGCCTGTCCGAATAGCGTGGCGCACCGGTTGCGGGCCGCGGGTGGTGTTGTGCGTCCGTTATTTTTCTGTTTTTATTTTATAAATACCGCTTGTGAGCCAGTACGGCTTGCAGGCTGAGCGCGGCCGTTCCCAGCGTGAATACAAGAAGAATGAACCGGGTTACGGCGGGGATCAGGCCGATCGAAGCCGCCGTCAGCATGCCCAGCAAGCCGATGACCATCACGCGGGAACCGTTATGCCACACAAGGCACCAAAAGCCCCTGCAGCCGTGCCGTTGCCGTAGAAACTTGCGCTGGGGAAGGCCGGTTGGCCGTTTGGGCCTGGTGTTACCATGCGTTTTTAATTCTTAATTCTATTTCATCATACTGGTTAAATCCCCGGATCATGTCTTCTTTAGGTTTTTGGTATAATTCATAGGGGCCTATCACTTTTACCGGGTTTACCGAAAGGTCAGCATAGTCCAGGAATACCAACTGAGAATCCAAAAGCTGGCTGGCAGGGTCATATGCTATTATTTGTAAAAGGATGCCATTCCCCAGTTCTTTTGTGTAAGCTCCTGCAATACTGTTTTCCAGTGATTCAATGACTGGATTACAATGCAATTGGTACAGGTAGAGCCCTTCATGATTCACTTCTGAACTCCATTGATCATGTATTTCACAATACTTCTCATATTCCAATTCTTCAAACTGCAAGCGCACCCAATCGTTTTCCACCCAAAATCCTTGCTTCTCCCCGGCTGGCTTTGGCTCAGCAGGCTCCTTTCGCAAAAGATCGGCGGCTAAAAGGCAAAACAGAACCACCATTACAATCAAAACAATCAATGGAAGCAGCAGCACCCCTAAAAGTATGCCTATCCATCCGCCAATGCCCAGAGGCTTTTGCCCATTGCCTGGAAGAACTTTCGCTTCTATTTCTATTTTCTTCATCCTCAAAAACGATTCAACATTTTCAGGGCTCTTTCGTACCCCAAATCCCTTTCGTCGTGCCGTTTCTGCCAGAAGAAGTTCCTGATTTCAACCCGCACCTCCGTATCCTCGCTCCATACCACCTGAAAGTTTTGTTCCCTGAGCCGTTTTACCAGTAGTTTGCCTACTTCCCCCTTGCGCCGTTCATCTTCCTCATAATCAGCAAAACCAATCAGCAAAAGTTCACTTTCAATGGCTCTGCCTACATCTTGTGCGTGATAGTAACAATAGCCTGACGGATTCATGCCCTGCTCTTTAGCCATTTCATATACCTCCCAGGCATCACTCATGGCATCTTGCCGGGTTACGCCGGCTTTATGGAGGGCAATCAAATTGTCTTTGCCCAACGCGTCGAAGGCCGTTACCAGCTTATCGAAATCGGTGATGGATGGCCAGTGCTGTTCCTCCAGTAACTGCTTTTCATAGGCCTTCCCGATCTCTTCTTGCAACCACTCCTCATCAATGTCATCCCCGTAAAACATATCCAGGGTGCTCTCAAGGATTTCCTCCTGGTCTTCAAACCCATACAGGATTGCACTCCGGATTTCTGCCAATATTTCTGCTCGTAACGCTGTATTCATACCTTCATTTTTCAAGCCGTAAACGTACCAAGGCTACCCGCACACCGTGGCCTCGTGCCGGGGTCTGCGCTGAAGCAGCCCGGTTGTCGGCCAGATTTACCTTTTAAGCCCAATGAGTTTGTTTCGAAAAGCAATAAGGAAAGCTAGTCCTAGCGTGCCGATCATGCTTACTACATACATTGCTTGCCAAATAATTAACCCTTTTATTGGATCCTTAACCATCAGCACTGAGAGTAAACCTGTCGATTGAATACTGATAAACACCCCTATGCCAACGAATCCCCATTTGATCGGACTTCTACCCATTAGTCTGCCCAGTTGAGCGTAAATGATGATAATGATGATAATCAGTAACATTTTTTCATTGTTTATCCAGGCTATAACGGTACGATGCTACACGACGGCGTGCCCTCATGGTGTGGCTCTGCGGTGAGGCGGGCCGCTGGTCGTTAGTAGGTGGTGTTAGCCCCTTGTTGTTATTCACTTTATCCTCTTTTATTCTTAATGGGGTTGGTTAGTAGGCCCACAATTTCAATTACTTCACATTCTGCGACTGGCCTTAATCCAATAATGAATCCCTTGATACCGATCCTGATCCTTTCCCGGTGAAACGGTCGTCTTTCCGCATTAGCAATCCACATCCGGGCTGTTCCGGTGGAAGGAACCGGCGCATCCTGAGTCAGGATTACCTTCCGGAATTCATCCTCAAACTCGGGAAATATTATTGAATCTCCCCCTTCGTTCAAGGCTTTGTCTGCGAAACGGAAGTTGAGTCTTGCCCCCTGAAAGGGTGGAAACTCTTTACCACCTTCTTCCGGAACGAAGAAACGGTATTTGACCACAAAGTCATGCCGATACTTCAGAATTTCTTCGTAAGGCTGGTGCATCCGACTACTTTTATTCAATAAGGGCTAACAAGTGTACACCCGAAACCGGCGGAACCCGTTTCAAGTATTCAATAAATATACGAAACAAGTGCGGTCGGAACAGTATCCCTGCTTATGCTTCCAACCCGTTCACCGCGTCCCAGGCCAGGTCCTGTTCGTAGCCCTTGCCCAGCAGGTAGCGGAGCAGCTTCTGCTTGCGCACCAGCGGGTCGGCTTCCCGTTCCTGGGCGTTCTTCTTTTCGGCCAGGTCGCGGAGGGTGCTTTCGTAGGCGTCGGGGTCAATCTCTTCGAGGCCCTTGCGCACCAGTTCGGGCGGCAACCCGTGCGCCTTCAGTTCCATGCGGATCTTGAGGCGGCCCCACTTTTTCATGCGGAACTTGCCGCCGGCAAACGCTTTGGCAAACCTTTCCTCGTTGAGAAAGTTATCTTTGGTAAGCTTGTCGAAGAAGGCTCTCCACCTCGTCGTCGTCTTCCAGGCCCAACGAATACAGCTTGTCCCGGACCTCCTTGCGGGACCGTTCCTGGTAGGCGCAGAAACTCATGGCTTTGGCCAGGGCATCCTGCGGGGAATGGGTTTTAGGCGTTTTGGGCGTAGGCATCGGGCAAAGGTAAACGTTAATGGTACACTGATCCGTTGTGATGATTAGGATCCAAACGAATTTAAAAATCATAACGGATCAGAACAATCAGGGGCAATCCGCGTACCATTGTCTGGAAGCCTTTGTTGCGGAGAGGTTTAGCCCGCCAATCGGGAGGCAGTAACAACCTACTGCTGCCCCTTTTCCGTATACCCAACCGGATTCCCTTAATTTTTCTGTCCCTTGAGCAATAAAGCAACGCACATACTCTTAAAAACGGGCAAGGTCCTGGGCTTCATCGTGCTCGGCATCCTGGGCCTGTTTGCCGTCGTGTGGCTCCTCATCCAGGTGCCCAGCGTGCAGACGGCCATTACCCGGAAAGTGACCCAGAACCTCTCCAAGAAACTCGGCACCACCGTCCGCATTGCGGGCGTCGACATTGACTTCTTCAAAACGGTCGTGCTGGAGGGCATTTACGTGGAGGACCAGCGGAAAGATACGCTCCTGTACGCCGGCAAACTCCGCGTCAACATCGGCGTGCTGTCGCTGGCAAACAAAACCATCACGGCCAACCTGATCGGGCTCGAAGCGGCCCGGGCCAACGTGTACAAGGCCGAAGGCGATACGGCGTTCAACTACGAATTCATCCCGGCGGCTTTTGCCTCCACCGATACCACCGCGCAGGACACCACGGCTTCGGCCTGGAACTTCGACCTGCTCGAAGTGAACCTCAACGATGTGCGCATCACCTTCCGCGACGAAACGCAGGGCAACGACCTGCGCCTGGCCCTCCATGAACTCGACCTCGACCTCAAGACGCTGGGCCTCCAGGAACAGTACCCGCAGATCAACAACCTGACCATCGACGGCCTGCGGACCTCTTTCGCCCAGGTGCAGGCCGAAGCCGATACACTGGCCGCCGCGGCCGCCGAAACCACCAAGCTCGACACGCTGGCCGAGGCGGGACGCAAGGCCGTGGCCGACGCGCAGGATGAGCGGCACGTACCCGCCAGAGATACCGTGCAGTCGCCCTTCAACGACAGCGGCTGGCGGCTGGCCCTCAAGGAAATCAACATCCGCAACACCGACCTGCGCTACGACGTGACCAACGCCGCCCCGGCCGCCGCGGGCATGGACTTCAACCACCTCGACGTGCGGGGCCTGCTGCTCGAAATCGCCGACGTGGCCGTGGGGGCCAACGACTTTGCCCTCAACGTCAATAACTTCTCGTTCCGCGAAAAGAGCGGCTTCGCGCTGGAACGGCTGGCCCTCGAATTCCAGGCCGACCTGCCCCGGGCCACCCTGCGGCTCGAAGAACTCCGTACGCCCAACTCGCGGCTCGACGACGGCATTGCCATCGGGATTCCTTCCATCAACGATACCGACAACCTCGTGCAGACGGTGGAACTGACGGCCCGGTTCGCCGAAGACTACCTGTCCACCAAAGACGCCGCCTACTTTACCAACGCCCTCGACGCCTACCCCGGCTTGAAGGGACGCAACCTGTACCTCGACGGCGAAATGACCATGCACGAAGGCACGGCCCGCACCGACAACCTGACGGCCAAGGTGGATGACAACAACTACCTGACGCTCAACGCGGTGGTGCGCGACCTGACCAACCTCAACGAAACCTACGCCGACGTGAGCATTACGCCGCTGCGCACCAGCACGGCGTTCATCAACAGCATTCTGCCGGCCGGCACCCTGCCCCCCGAATTTGCCAAAGCGGGCAACATCGACCTGCGGGCCGACCTGCGCGGCCACCTCCGCGACCTGACGGGCAACATCAACCTGCAAACCTCCGCCGGCCAGATCCGCACCAACTTCACGGCGGGCACCGATACGTCGTTTACGCGCCAGACCTTCAACGGCCGGGTGAACGTGGACGGCGTGGAACTGGATAAATTTCTGGGCAAAGCCAGCGGCCTGGGCGAAATCACGGCCAGCGCCGACGTGCGGGGCAGCCGCAACGGCGAAGACATCGCGGTGCCCGAAGCCGACGTGAACCTGGCCCGGCTGGGCTACAACGGCTACACTTACCGCGACATCCGCATGCAGGGCAGCTACGTGAACGAGGTCGCCAAGGCGCTGCTCAACGCCAACGACCCCAACCTGCGGGCCACCATCAACGCCGTAGCCAACATGGCCGGCAAGGAACCCAAATTCGAGATGGCCGCCGACCTGAAGGACGTGGACCTGTGGAGCCTGCACCTCTACAACGACACCATTACGCTGAGCGGCCGCATGAACGCCAGGCTGGCCGGTACCGACCCCGACCGGATGACAGGCCGCGTGGCCGTGGAAAACTTCCAGGCCCGCAAGCCCAGCCAGACCTACAAACTCGACTCCATGGTATTGTCGCTGGGCCGCCGGGGCGCCGTGCGCACCATCAACATCGGTTCCAACATCTTCAATGCCTTCATCGAAGGGCAGTTTACCGTCAAAGAACTGCCCCTGGCGATGGACCAGTTCGTCAAGAAATACTTTACCAACTACCCGGCCGACCCGACCAAAGTGCGCCAGGCCCAGACGGTGTGGTTCGACCTGCGGGTGAACCCGTACCCCGAAATCCTGGAGGCGTTTGCCCCCGACCTCAACATCCACGAGGCCATTACCGTGAAGGGCCACTTTGCCAGCGACAGCAGCAGCCTGGCCCTGCGCGTGGAAGTGCCCCAGGCGTCGATGGCGGCGCAAGGGGTGACCAACCTGGTGTTCGACGCGCATACCGAAGACGAAAGCCTGCGCATGAGTGCCGAGGCTACCCAGATCAAGGTCAGCGACAGCACCAAGATTCCCACGCCGTCGCTCTCGGCCACCGTTCAGGAAAACGACCTGCAATTCGGTCTCCGGCTGGCGGCCGACCAGGCCGATACCCGCCTACGCCTCAACGGCCGCTTCCAGATGAAAAAAGATACGTTCATCGTCAGCTTCCTGCCCTCCGAACTGTTCCTCAAGAAACAGGAATGGACCCTGGCCGAAAACAGCCGGGTGGTGTACGCCCCCAAGTACGTGCAGGTGCAGGACCTGACGCTGGTGCGCAATGCGCAGCGCATTTCCATCGACGGCAACAGCGCCAGCGGCCTGAGCCTCAACCTCGACAGCATCAGCATTGCCGACCTTTTCGCGCTGCTGCCGCCGATGGGCTACACCGCTGACGGCTGGATCAACGGGAAGGCGCAGCTTGCCAACGTGTTTGAAACCCCGGCCGTGCAGGCCGACCTCCACGTGGATTCGCTCAAGCTCAACCAGAGTACCATCGGCAACATCGCCCTCACCGCCGACCGGCAGGCCAGCGGCTGGATCGGCATGAAGCTCACGCTGCTGGGCAACGACAACGACCTGCGGGCCGAAGGACGCTACAACCCGGGCCTGGAAACCGACAACATCAGCTTCGACATCAACATTGCCCGCATCCTGCTCAAGCAGTTTGAACCGTTCGTGAAGGATTACGCCAGCATGGACGGCCTGCTCACCGCCGACCTGCGCCTGCGCGGCTCGGCAACGGAGCTCGACCTGACCGGGCAACTGACTTTCCCCAACACGACCATCATTCCGAAGATGCTGGGGGCGCCGTTCACCCTTACCAACCAGGCCATCAGCTTCGGCAACCAGTCGGTGGTCTTCAACCAGTTTACCATCACCGACGCCCAGAAACGCACCGCCGTGCTCGACGGCAGCCTGAGCTACGCCGACCTGGCCAACCTCACGCTGGACCTGAACTTCAGCACCGACGGGTTTCAATTCGTCAACTCCACGTACGGGGCGTCCGAATCGTTCTACGGCACGGCCAACGCCGCCGCCAACATCCGCATGATCGGGCCGCTGGCCCAGTTGCGCATCACGGGCCGCCTCAACACGCTGGAGGGTACGGAAATGTTCATTCCCACCTACGACGTGGGCGGGGCCGAAGTGAACCAGGAAGAATACATTACTTACGTGGACAAGGACCTGCCGCCGCCCAGCATTCTCGGCAACAAGCAGGAGGAAGAACCCACCGCCATGGCCGGCATGTCGCTCAACCTCCGGGCTTCGGTCGATTCCAGCGCCGTGTTCCACATCCTGCTCGACCCGCTTACCAACGACCGCGTCCAGGCGTCGGGCAACGGCGACTTCAACGTGCGCCTTACGCCGCAGGGCGACCTGCTGGTGTTCGGGGTGTACACCATCGAGGAGGGCTCCTACGCCATGAACCTGTTCGGGGCCATCAAGAAAAAGTTCGGCGTGCGGGAAGGCAGCACGATCACCCTCAACGGCCGGCCCGAAGAAGCCGTGCTCGACCTCACGGCCGTGTACGAGGTAGAAACTTCGGTGGAGCCCCTGCTTGGCGATAACCAGGCCAACGCCGACCTGCGGGCCGCCCAGGAGGTGCCCGTAGAGGTACTCATCAACATCGACGGGAACACGGAGCGACTGAACATCGGCTTCGACATTGCCGTGCCGGAAGAAGGTAACGCGGCGATCAATACCCAAATCGAGGACCAGCTAAACCAGATCCGGCAGAACGAAAATGAACTCAACAAGCAGGCGTTCGGCCTGATCGCCCTCAACCGCTTCATCTCTTCCAACGGGCTGTTTGCCGGCGGCTCGGGCGGCGGCGGCGGGGCCACGGCAGCCGTCACCGAGAACATTGACAAGAGCCTCAGTTCGCTGCTTTCGCAGCAGCTCAGCAACCTGTCGGAAGACTACCTGGGCGTGGAGATCAGCGTGGACATCCAGTCGCAGAACCAGATGGGCAGCGAGATGGCCGGCCTCGACGACCGCAACGTGGGCCTCAACCTGTCCAAGAGCCTGTTCAACAACCGGCTCAGCATCACGGTGGGCAGCACCATTGCGACCGGCGGCGCCAACGCGGGGGGGCAGACCTCCAGCCAGAACGTGATCGGCGACTTTACGGTGGCCTACAAGATCACGCCCAACGGCAGCATGACGCTCCGCTTCTTCCGGCGCAACGAACAGAGCCAACTGACGGCGGCTTCGGGGAATACCGAACGCATCGGGGCGTCGCTGGCCCACAGCAAGAGCTTTAATACGCTCAAGCAACTCTTCTCCAGCCGCAGCCGCAAACGCAAGCCGCTCAAAACCAAGGGCGTGGACGACAACACCACCGCCGGCGAACGGCCCCGCGGCCAGGGCAACGAACAGTCCGGCAACAAGCAGGAATAGTTAAGGGAGTTTATGAGTTTATGAGTTCATGAGTTTAAAGTCAGCCCGCGTCCCCTTGGCAATGCTGTTTCACTCATGAACTCATGAACTCATAAACTCATGAACTCATAAACTCCACATGCTCGTAAACCACATCCCCGAAGGCTGGGAGATCATTCACCAGCGGGCCCACGGCGTGCTGGCCGTGCAGCTTGCCGCGCAGTGGAAAGCTTCGCAGCGGCCCGCCCGGTGGGTGGAAACGCTGCTGGCGGTGGCCGAACACGACGATGCGCAGGAAGACTGGCAGGGGCGCAACCACCTCAACGAGAACGGTACGCCGCTCAACTTCGACCAGAAACTCTTTTCGTACACCCAGATGCAGCGCATTGCCGAACTGTCGCAGCACAAGAGCCGCTGGATTGCCCTGCTCATCTCCAGGCACCTGAGCTTTCTCTACGAACCCCTGCGGGACGCCGACAAGGCCCTGCCCGCCTTCCTCGACGAACAGCGGGCCCGCCAGGAACGCTGGACGGCCGAACTGGACGTAAAACCCGCCGAGGTGCAGTACGCCTACGACCTGTTGCAGTGGTGCGACCAGTTTTCGCTCATTCTCTGCAAGGGCGACCTGCCTACCGGCGAAAGGGCGCTGGAGATCAGCAAGGGCCCCGACGGCAAGGTGTACCAGGTGCGGCAACTGAGCGAAGGACCCGTCACGGTGACGCCCTGGCCTTTCGAACCGGCCGAATTCACCGTCACCGTGGAAAGCACCCTGGTCACGCAACTCCAGTTCAAAAACGACGAAGAACTCATGGCCGCCCTCAAAACCTCGGAAGTCCGGCCGAAGGAGTGGCGATTACGGAAAGGGTAGATCAAATAGTACACGGATCAATTAGGATGATTATGATTTGTTATGATCTTTCTGGGACCCCTTTTCTGATCAGTTCCAATCATAATCATCATAATTGATCAGTGTACCATACACTCACTCCGTCCGCAGGCTCTTGACGGGGTTGGCGAGGGCCGCCCGGATGGCGTGGTAGCTGACCGTGAGCAGCGTAATGAGCAGGGCACCCAGGGCCGCGGCCCCGAAAATCCAGGCCGAAATGGCGATCCGGTACTCGTACTGCTGCAACCAGTCGGCCAGGAAGTAGTTGGCAATGGGAGCGGCAATGAGACAGGAGAGGATCACCAGCCCGAAGAATTCTTTCGACAGCAACCCCCATAGACTAAACACCGAGGCGCCCAGCACCTTGCGGATGCCGATCTCCCTGGTGCGCCGCTCGGCCACGAAGGACGCCAGGCCGTACAGCCCCAGGCAGGAGATGAAGACAGCCAGCCCGGCAAAGAAAGTAGCCAGCTTGCCGATGCGTTCTTCGTTGCCGAACTTGCGGGCGTAATCCTCGTCGGCAAACTGGTATTCGAACGGCGTGGCCGGGTCGTGCTTGCGGAACACGGCGCCCATCCGGGTCAGGGCCTCGCCGGCGCTTACCGACGGGTTGATGCGGGCAATCAGGAAGTTTCCCGGCGTGCGGTCGATCACGTAGATGGTCGGCTTGGCCGTGGCGTAGGGCGACTGCATCACCATGTTATCAACCACCCCGATCACCGTGTAGGATTCAGAGCCCCACCGCACGATTTCGCCCAGGGGCTGGGTAAAACCCATGTATTTCACGGCCGCTTCGTTGAGGATGAACGTCAGCGAGTCGGAGGCGAGCCGGTCCGAAAATTCCCGCCCCTGCTTTCGTTTCCAGCCGACCGTCGGGCCGTACGCGTGGCTTACCCGCACCGTCCTGAACTCTTCCTGCATGCCCGCCGGTTTGCCCTTCCAGTCGAACCCGCTGTTGGTGGCCCACACGGCGGTCAGGGGGCTTTCCGAGCGGGCCACCCCGGCCACGGCTCCCGTGGCGAGCAAGTCCTGGGCCAGTACTTCCCGGTGTTTGGTGATTGCTTCGGTGCGCAGGCGGACTTGTACCAGGCCGGCGCGGCTGTAGCCCACCGGGCGGCTCTTGGCGAACTGGATCTGCCGGTACACGATGAGGGTGCCGATGATGAGCGTAACCGAAACCGTGAATTGCAGCACGACCAGGGCTTTGCGCGGCACGGCGGCAAAACGGCCCGCCCGGAAAGTGCCCTTGAGGACTTTCACGGCCCGGAAGGAAGACAGGTACAGGGCGGGATAGCTGCCCGCCAGCAGGCCCGTCATTGCCACGAAGCCGAGGCTCAGCAGCCAGAAGGCGGGCACGGCCCACGGGAAAGTGATTTTCTTCTCGGCCACCTGGTTGAACCAGGGCAGCAGGAGCCCCACCAGCAGCAGCGACACCCCGAAGGCCAGCAGCACGAACAGCAGCGACTCGCCCAGGAACTGGCCCACCAGTTGCATGCGCAGGGAGCCCATCGTCTTGCGGATGCCCACTTCCTTGGCCCGCATCGAGGAACGCGCCGTGGACAGGTTCATGAAATTGATGCAGGCCAGCAGCAGCACAAACCCGCCGATGATTCCGAACAGCCAGACGAATTCGATCCGCCCGCCCTGGTTGACGCCGTCCTTGAACCCCCCGTGCAGGTACCAGCGGGACATGGGAAACAGGAAAAACCGGGGGTTCAGGTTTACGCCCACCTGGTCGTTCATGAGGGCAAGTTGCTGCACGAAAACGTCCTTGATTTTGGCCGACACCTGGTCAATGTCAGCGTTGGGGGCCAGTTGCACCAGTACGCGGGTGCCGCTGCAACACCAGGGGTTGGTCGATTTGCGCATCCTTTCGTTCATGGTCAGGTACAACTCCCAGGGCGCCATGAACTGCATTCCGCTGAAAGAGGAGTTGTGGGGCATGTCGGCGTACACACCGGTAACCATCAGCGGGTACTGGTTGTTGAGGGTAACGATTTTGCCCAGGGGGTCGGCCTCCCCGAAAAGCGCGGCGGCCAGCGTTTCCGAGAGCAGGATGGCGTTGGTTTCCCGGAGCCCGCCGCGGGTGCCCCGCCGCATCGACAGGGAAAGCAGTTCGGTGCCGGCCGGCTCCATGAAGTCGCCTTTGGTCGTGATTTTGTTGTCGCCGGCCGCCAGGATGTGTTCGCTGTCCCAGGTGGAGGTGACGACCCGTTCGAAGTAGTTGCCGTACGACTGCCGGAGTTCGTTGCCGGTCGGAAAAGGGGTAGACCACCAGGTTTCCTTGCCGGACGCAAAGTCCCGGTGCTGGAGTACCTGGGCAATGCGGTCGTGGTGGGGGAAGTGCTTGTCGTACGAGAGTTCGTCGTACAGCCACAGGCCGATGAGGATGGCGACAGTCATTCCGCCCGAGAGGCCGGCAATGTTGATGAACGAATAGCCCTGGTGGCGGCGCAGGTTGCGCAGGGCTACCTTGAAGTAATTGCGGATCATGGCAGTACGGGTTGTAAGGGTAAACCGCCCGGATGGCACGGATGTACCCACCCACGCAAAAGTGCGGCCAGAAGTGCCATGAAGCCTCCTGGCCGGCCGCAGTGGCCTTTCTGCCGGGAAAGGGTGGCCTTGCCCGTTCACTTACGGACAGCCATTGTTCCCGCCCGGACACGCCCGAGGTTCCACGCAAAGGCGGGTTCACGCAAAGCCGCAAAGGAGGAGCGCAAAGACCGCAAAGAAAGGACAGGATTGCAAAGGGCGCAAAGGGGTACGCATTCTCCTGACGGTCTTCGCGTTTCCTTTGCGATCCTTGCGGTTAAGATCTTTGCGGTCTTTGCGCTCCTCCTTTGCGGCTTTGCGTGAACCCGCCTTTGCGTGAAACCTTCAATTCTTCAGATTCGGCAGAATGATTTCCATTTCGGTGCCGGCGCCGTAGGTACTGCCGATGCGGATGTTGCCTTTGAGCTTTTCGACCGTCTGCTTCACAATGTAGAGCCCCAGGCCGGAGCCCTCCGCCTTTTCGGTGGCCCGGAAAAACATGTTGAACACCTTGTCGAGGTACTCGGGCCGGATGCCGATGCCGTTGTCGGCCAGCGTAATGCGGATGCGGTCGGGGGCCAGGTCGGCCGTCACGTGGAGGTAGCTTTCGGGGCAGTTGGGCTTGCGGTACTTGATGGCGTTGGAAATCAGGTTGCTCAGGATGATGCCCAGGCGGAACGGGTCGCTCAGGAACGGAACCTCCGGGTGGTGCACCCGCACGGCAATGCGGACCTGGTCGAACCCGTTGACGAAACGCAGGTCTTCGAGGCACGCGGCCAGCAGGGCGTCGAGTGCAATGGGTTCGGGGGCGATCTCGGTGCGCGTGGCCTTGGCGTAGCTGAGCATCGAACGGAGGAAGCGGTCGAGGGTGTGCACGCGGTTTTCGATGTACCCCAGGTACTGCGCGGCCGAGGCCGGGTCATTGTCCAGTTGCATCACCTGGAGGATGCCCAGGATGGAGGTCAGCGGCGAGCGGATGTCGTGCGAGGTTTTGTAAATGAGCTGGTCCAGTTCGAAGTTCCGGCTTTCGAGGGCCTGCACCAGTTCGTGCAGCTCCTGCTGCTGGCGGAGCAGTTCGTCATTGACGGCGGCCACTTCGGCTTCCCGGTCGGCCAGGTCCCGGTTGCGGTCTTCGAGCTGCTGGTTGAGCACCACCTGTTCGGTGAGCAGTTCCCGGATTTTGGCCGCCTGGAGCTTCCGTTCGGTAATGTCGCGGGCAATGCTGGCAGCGCCCAGGTACCGGCCGCCCGAGTGGAGAATGGGGAAGAACAGCGATTCGAAGTACCTTTCGCCGTTGAGCGGGGCTTCAGCCTTTTGCACCACCTGGAACGAGTCGCCCGTCAGGGCCCGGTCCCAGAGGGAGCCCATCTGGGCAACGGCATTGGGAATGTAGGCCACCGACCGCAGTACGTTTTCGCCCACCGCAATCTCCTGGTTGAACACCTCCCGGAAGTCCTTCCGGGCGGCGGCGTTGACAGCCAGCACGTTTTTCTCCGCGTCCACGGCCACGATGCCTTCCCCGGCGCCCTCAATGATGCTGTTGAGCAGCTGGTACGCCTGCTGCCGTTCCTGTTCGGCCTGGCGCGAAGCCGTCACGTCGCGGCTGATGCCCGACACGTAGGCCACCGTGCGGCCCCCGGCCGCAAACTCGGGGAAAAGCAGGTAATGCAGGTGCTGGTCGGAGCCGCCCTGCTTGGCGTAGAGGAAAGTAATGTAGCCGGTCACCGTTTCGCCCGTCTCGAACACCCGCCGGATGTCGTCGAGGTACTGCCGGATGTGGACCGGCGAGAGCAGGGAACGGAAAAAGGGCAGTTCGGAGAGGTCCTTGCCCAAAAACGCCTCGCCGGGCAGGCCCCGGATCTGCCGGATGGTTTTGTTGACGAAAATGTACTTGAGGTCCCGGTCGTAGCGGGAGATCAGGTCGGGCGAATTGTCGAGCAGGGCCCGCAGTCGTTCTCCGGGCAGCAGGCCGGCTTCCGCATCGGCTTCACTTTCCGGCAGGAGGCATCCGGCCGCGTACACTTCGCCGTCGGGCACGGCCGTCAGCTTCCAGGAAACCCACCGGATGGTACCGGCAACCGACCGGCAGGGGAGGGATAAGGTTTGTACCGGGCCGTCCCCGAGGTGGGGGAGCAGGAACCGCAGGTGCGCCGCGTGGGCGGCATCCGGCACGAAGCCCGTAAAGTCGCGGCCCATGGCTTCCCGGGTACAGAGCCCGGTGAAGTCGGACCAGGCCGGGTTCACGCGCAGCAGCCGGCCCGTGCGGTCGAGGATGCACTGCAATTCGGTAGAGATGTCAAAAAAGGGCGCGTAGGCGTAATGCATGCAGAAGCGTGTTAGGTGGTTCAGGTGAACGGGCACGTGCGGGTTACGGCGGGGCCGTGGCGGGCTGTTGATCCACCCGGACGATCAACAGGACCTTGGGGGCGTGAAATGCGTGGCACCGCGGCGGCGGCGAAGGCGGTTTGTAGCGGTCAAGGTACTAATAATCACGGCGAAACGGCAATGCCGGCCGAGGTATTTTTTCGGCGCGGGGCAAAGGTAACCGCCTGCCGGCGGGGGACGTAAGGTATGGGGGCAGGTTGCGCAAAACCGGGGCCGGGCTTTATTTGCGAATTGCGGGGTGATGTGCGTAACTTGCGGTATGGTAACCATCAAGACCAATTCGAGGCGCGACCTGCTGATTCACCTCGGCATCATCGGCTGCCTCTCGGCCATCATCCTGTTGTCTTTTTTCTTCCTCTACCTGCCCTGGCGCACCAACCACGGCGAAAGCATTACCGTGCCGGACCTCAAGGGCATGAAGGCCGACGAACTGGCAACGTTCCTGGAAGAGCACGACCTGCGGTACGAAGTGCAGGATTCGGATTACGTGTCCAACATGCCGCCCCTGTCGGTGAAGGACCAGTACCCCAAGGCCGGGTCGAAGGTAAAAGAGGGCCGCAAGATCTACGTGACCGTGATTGCCCGCAACCCGCCGATGGTAGCCATGCCCAACCTGATCGACATGTCGTACCGCAGCGCCCAGACTACGCTGCAAAGCTTCGGCCTGGAGGCCACCGAGCCGGTGTACAAGCCCAACCTCTGCATGAACTGCGTGCTGGCCCAGCAGCTGCAAGGCAAAGACATCAAGGTGGGCACCCGCATTCCCAAGGGCACCAAGATCACCCTGGTGGTGGGCAACGGCGCCGGCAACGAACTCTTCGACGTGCCCAACTACGTGGGCCTGCCCCTGGAAGAAGCCAAGGCGGCCATCGTGGGCCAGAACCTCGAACTGGGCTCCATCCTCTCGGATACCGGCAGCGACAAGCCCGCCGGCACGGTGACCCGGCAGAACCCCCCGGCCGTGGAGGGCAACAAGATCCGGCAGGGCGAACTGGTAGACCTGTGGGTATCGGGTACGGCCCCCGCCGCCCCGTCAACTAATCCGCCCAACCCGTAGCATAAAATCTAATTCGCATCGTTACATCGTTATTGACCAGTAATGGTACGGCGTAGGGCTCCGGCCTTACGCTTTTGCTTTGTCCTTCTTCCAGTCATCCATGCTTTCCCGAACGCTACGCCTTTCCGCCCTGCTCCTTTTTCTGACGGTTACCGGCTGCTTTGCCCAGTTGCAGCGTTATCCCCTCACGCGGACGGGGCGTGCGGAACGGGAAAACCCCGCCCGGGCCGCCCGTACGCAGGCAACGCTCCTTAAACTGCCCTTCTTCGACGACTTTTCGACCGCCGCCAAGGTGCCCCACGATTCGCTCTGGCTCAACGGCGGGGTGCGGGTCAACAACCAGTTTGCCGTAAACGCCCCCTCGAAGGGCGTGGCTACGTTCGACGGCCTGAAGGCCAACGGCCAGCCCTGGAACTTCAACCCGGTCGTTGTGCAGCAACTCGTGGATACGCTGACTTCGCAGCCCATCGACTTGTCGGGACTCTCGCCGGCCAGCAACGTGGTGCTGAGCTTTTTCTGGCAGGCCGGCGGCCTCGGCGAAGCCCCCGACCCCACCGATTCGCTGCTGGTGCAGGTCAAAAACGCCGCGGGCCAGTGGCGGACCATCCAGACCCTCAAAGATACCACGCCCGTTATCGAAGATTTCCAGTACGTATCGGTTCCCGTCAACACTGCCGACCTGCTGCACGCGGGGTTCCAGTTCCGTTTCCGGGCCTACGGCCGCCCCGCCGGCATGTACGACATCTGGAACATCGACTACGTGTACCTGGGCCAGAACCGGCAGCTCAACAACCCGTCGGTGCGGGACCTGGCCGTGAGCGGGCCCCTCAAGTCGGTGCTGAGGCAATACACGGCCATGCCCTGGGACCAGTTCAACGTGAACCCGCAGGGCGAGACGGCTCCGGCGGATTCTACCGTGCTGAGCAACCTGGAGCGGGAAAACTTCAACCTGTTCAAGTATACCTACACCATTGCGGATGCTGCCACGGGCAGTAGCCTCTATAATTTTACCGAAAGTGCGGGTTTGCAATTGTCGGCGGGGCAAAAAAGGCCCGTGGGCGTACCGGTAGCCAACAACGGATTTGCCATTCCCCCGTCCGGGGGGCCGCGGCGATTAAGGGCCACGTTCCGGATCACGGACGAGACCACCGGAAACGTCAGTATTCCCGGCGTGAACCTGCGCCGCAACGACACGGTGTCGAACGTAACGGTGCTCGACAACTACTTTGCCTACGACGACGGCACGGCCGAGTACGCCCTGGGCATCCGGCAGCGGCAGGGACGCGTGGCCGTGCGGTACGTACTCAACAAACCCGCCCAGCTTACCGCGGTACGGCTGTACCTGACCCAACTGGAACGCAGCCTGGCCGGGCAGACCTTCGTGCTGACCGTCTGGAA
This sequence comes from uncultured Sphingobacteriales bacterium, assembly GCA_963844325.1. Classification (GTDB taxonomy): domain Bacteria; phylum Bacteroidota; class Bacteroidia; order Cytophagales; family 172606-1; genus CADCTQ01. The sequence continues at coordinate 6,460,182 of CAWJNV010000002.1, read as the reverse complement.
AAAGCTCGACAATGCCCGCGAATCGGTGCTCTACCAGAAAAGCGTGGCCGTGAGCTACACCGACACGCTGGACGAATTTGCCACCTACCCGCTGCTCGACGAGGGCAACAGCCCCACCTCCATCAGCCTCACCGATACGTTTTACGTGGGCTGGCAGCAGACCACCGCCGACCTGCTCTCGGTGGGCCTCGACGCCAATACCAACAGTTCCAACCAGGTGTGGTACAACATCAACGGCGTGGACTGGATTGCCAACACCGAGGTGCCCGGCAGCGCCATGATCCGGCCGGTGTTCGGCTCCCTCACCACGGCCATCGACGACCCGGAGCCGGAAGCGCCGGTTGCCGACCCAAGTACCCTGCGCGTGTTTCCCAACCCTACTTCCGGGCGGTTCGCCTGGTCGATTCCCCAGGTCACGTCGGTGCGGGTATTGGACGTGATGGGCAAGGTGGTCCGTACGGGCCGTTACCAGCCCTCCGACGCGCCGGCCCTCGACCTCTCGGGCCTGCCCGACGGGCTGTACGTGCTGCACCTGGAGACGCCCCGTAAGAACTACGTGCGCAAAATCATTCTGCGGAAATAGGGCCTGGACCGACAAATCCGGCCGCCGGGCAAAAAGCCGCGCGGAAATTACCGGGAATGTCCTTATTTTGGAGGTTCTTTTTCACGAAAACGTGTTCTGGTGCCCTCTTCTTCACAGCCATTACGGGAATTGATCACGGTGCTGGTGCTTACAATTGCCGCCGTCACGGTGTACGCCCTGGCCGACGGGCCGCTTTCCCTGTTCGGCCGGGAAGTAAAGCAGGCATCCGTTAAAGCCCTCTTCCCGTCCGCCGAAACGCCGGTCGCCCATGCCGGGGCGGACTCATCGGTATCATCCATTATTTCTGTTACCCACGAGGCGGGGGCCGCCGAACTGGCCGAAGCGGCCGTTCCCGCCGCCCCGGACACCAGCCGGCAGTACATCCTGCTTACGGGCGACTCGATGGCCGAAGGGCTGATGTTTGCCTTTAAAAAATACGCCCACTACAACGGCCACACCCTCAGAACGATCATCTGGTACGGTTCCACCACCACCACCTGGGCCCGCACCGATACGCTCAAAAAACTCATTGCCCGGTACAAGCCCTCCTACGTGCTGCTGGCGCTGGGCTCCAACGAACTGTTCGTGCGCGACATCGGCGACCGGGAGCCTTCCATCCAGGACATTGTCAGGCAGGCGGGCAAGACGCCGTTCGTGTGGATCGGTCCGCCCAACTGGAAGGAAGACACCGGCATCGGCGAACTGCTCGCACGGAACGCCGGGCCGGGCCGCTACTTCGTGTCGCGGGGCCTCACGTTCGAACGGGCCTCCGACGGGCGGCACCCGACGCGCCGGGCCAGCGTCTACTGGGCCGACACCATTTCTTCCTGGGTCATGCGGGCCGGCCGGCACCCCATCCGGCTCGACAAGCCGGTCGCCGAACTATCCAATACGCAGTAAACCGGCAGGGGCATGGCAACGACACTCGGAAACTGGCTGGCCGACGCGTGGCACCTGGTTGTGGGGTACGACCCGGCGCGGCCCATGCTCTTCAACAGCGGCCTGTTCCTGGCGCTGTTCACGGTTTTCATCGCCGGGTACGCCTTCCTGTACCACCGCCGGACGGCCCGCACGGCGTACGTGCTGGCCTTCAGCCTGTTTTTCTACTACAAATCGAGCGGCGCCTGGCTGCTCATCCTGCTGGCCTCCATCGTACTCGACTACGCGGTGGCCCTGGCCATTCACCGGAGCCGCGACCCCAAGGTGCGCAAGGTGCTGCTGGTGGCGTCGGTAACGGCCAACGTGGGGCTGCTCTGCTACTTCAAGTACACCAACTTCTTCCTCCAGAACCTCTTCTGGGTGGCGGGCCGGCCCTTCGACCCGCTCGACATCTTCCTGCCCATCGGGATTTCGTTCTACACCTTCCAGACCATCAGCTACGTGGTGGACGTGTACAAGGGCGAAATCGAGCCGGCCGACAGCCTGCTGGACTACGCGTTTTACATGTCGTTCTTCCCGCACCTGGTGGCCGGACCCATCGTGCGGGCCCGGCACTTCCTGCCACAGATCGGCCGCCGCATTAAGCTCAGCACCGAGGAGGCCAGCTACGGCATGTTCCAGGTGCTGCGCGGGCTGGTCAAAAAGACCATCGTGGCCGACTACGTGTCGCAGTACGTGGACCTGGTGTTCGGGCAACCGGAAGCCTACGCGGGTTTTGAGCACCTGGTAGCCATCTACGCCTACGCCCTCCAGATCTACTGCGACTTTTCGGGGTACTCCGACATGGCCATCGGCCTGGCGCGCATCATGGGCTTCGACCTGGGCGAAAACTTCCGCAGCCCGTACGTGTCGGGCAACCTCACCGAGTTCTGGCGGCGGTGGCACATTTCGCTCTCTACCTGGCTGCGCGACTACGTCTACATTCCGCTGGGCGGCAACCGCCACGGCGAACGGAAGCAGTACCTGTACCTGTTCCTGACGATGCTGATCGGGGGCTTCTGGCACGGGGCCTCGTGGAAGTTCGTGTTCTGGGGCGCCATGCACGGGGCGGGGCTGGTGGTGCACAAGCTGTTTGTGAAATACACGCGGGGCCGCGGGGCCGAAAATCCCGTTGCGGGTCTGCTGGCCTGGCTGGTCACGTTCCACTTCGTGGCGCTGCTGTGGGTATTTTTCCGGGCCGAAAGCTTCGGGGCGGCCTGGGAGATCATCGGCAAGGCGGTGCTGGAAACGGATTGGCGCTACCTGCGGCCCTTCCTGGAAACGCGGGGCCTGCTGTGCGGGGTGATGGCGCTGGGGTTTGCGGTGCATTTCGTACCCGAGGAGGTGAAGCAGAACCTGGCCTGGGCTTATTACACCTTTTCGGCTACCACCAAAGCGGTGATCCTGATCCTCATCATCCAACTCATCCTGCAAGTGCAGACCGAAGACGTGCAGCCGTTCATCTACTTCCAGTTTTAGAAGCGACCCTTAACCATTCATTATTCAACATTCCTTGTTCGACATTCGAAATTCATCATTCAAAAATAATTTCGAATGTCGAACAAGGAATGTCGAATGTTGAAGGATAGCGTACCAAGCGGAGGGGTTACCCCACCAGCGTAAGCACTTTTCCGTCCTTCATTTCCACTTTCCGGTCGGCCATGTTGGCAAGGTCTTCGTTGTGGGTCACGATTACGAAGGTTTGTCCGAACTGGTCGCGCAGGGTAAAAAAGAGCTTATGCAGTTCGTGGGCGTTGTGGGAATCGAGGTTGCCGCTGGGCTCGTCGGCGAAGATCACCAGCGGGTTGTTGACCAACGCCCGGGCCACGGCCGTGCGCTGCTGTTCGCCGCCCGACATCCGGGACGGCGGGTGGTGCAGGCGGTCTTTGAGGCCCAGCATGGTGAGGAGTTCAACCGCCCGGGAACGGACCTTGAGCGGGTCCGTATTGCCCAGGTAGCCGGGGATGCACACGTTTTCGAGGGCCGTAAATTCGGGCAGCAGGTTGTGGAACTGGAAGATGAACCCGATGAACCGGTTGCGGAACTGGGCCAGGGAGTTTTTTTTGAGGGAGGCCACCTGGTACCCGTTGATCTGCACGGTGCCGGCATCCGGTTTGTCGAGGGTACCCATGATGTGCAGCAGCGTACTCTTGCCGGCTCCGGACGCGCCCACAATCGAAACAATTTCATTTTTCTGTACGGTCAGGTCAATCCCCTTCAGTACCTGTAGCGAACCATAGGATTTGGTTACTCCTCTAACTTCAATCATTGATGAAACGAATGTCCCGTAAGTTGATGAAAATAAGTCACTCCGCCAACTGGCGCGAACCCTTGAAATCACCGGCTGCCCGCGGGCCTCGCGGCACGTACCTGCAGACCCGGATGCGCCCGCCGGGGTTGACTCGCAGTAATATAAATACTACCTTGTTGCGTCTGCATTCATTCTATTGCAACCTAACCATTTACCTCCATGAAAAAGAGAGACTTCCCCCGCCGGCGACCCTTCGGCCTGCTGTTCCTGCTCGTTATGCTTTCCGCCCCGCTGGCCGCCCAGGATTGCGGCGGCGCCTTTTACCAGCCCAAGCCCGACGCATCGTTTACGCTGACTACCTACAACGCGAAGGGCAAGCCCGCCCTGTCGGCCACGCACCAGTACAAATCGGTGGACAAAACGGCCAACGGGGTCACGGCCAAGCTGGACGTGGAAATGTTCGACGACAGGGACAAATCCATGGGCACCAACAGCTACGACCTCACCTGCGAGGGCGGTACCGTGAAGCTGAACATGCGGGAATTTGCCATGATGGGTGCCCCGACCCCCGGCAACCTCGACGTAAAGGTGAGCGGCGACGACCTGTTGCTGCCGGCGACCCTCCAGGCCGGGCAAGCCCTTGGCGGGGCAAACTTTGCCATTCAGGCCCGTCTGGGCGAGGTCAAGATCATGGACCGCACCTTTACGGTGAAGGACCGGAAGGTGGAAGGCGTGGAAACGCTTGAGACGCCGGCCGGCAAGTTTGAATGCTACAAGATTACCTACCTCACCGACATGGAAGGCATGCTGGGCAAAGTGCGGACCTTTAAAAGCGTGGTGTGGTACGCCAAAGGCCCCGGCATGGTGCGCAACGAGTCGTACGACGACAAGGGCAAGATGACGGGCTACACCATGCTGACCAAATACAAGCAGTAGGGGCTCAATACTTCATCATTCGGAATTCCTTGTTCTATATTCATCATTATTTGAATTTCGAATGTTGAACAAGGAATTTCGAATGTCGAAGTAGAGGCGTCGATTCAAACGTCGCAAAAATACAATGCACCGGCCCCGGTGGCGGCTATCTTCGTCCGTGCGTACACCCGCAACCTAAAAGGATTGGACGATGAAAAAACACGTTTGGCTGCTGGGGCTCTGCCTCGGCCTCGCCGCCGCTGCCCCCGCCCAGGAAGCCATGGGCAACCGGGAAAACCCGTACCCGGCCGACTTCCGCTACAACCGCGACTTTGACTACCGCCCCGGCGAAATTGTGCCCTACCGCTTCCAGGCCGACGAACTGGTGCGTTTTGCCCGCCAGTACCTGGGCGTGCCTTACGTGGCCGAGGGGAAAGACAGTACCGGCTTCGACTGTTCGGGCTTCACGTTCTACGTATTCCGCAACTTCGGCGTCTACCTGCCTTATTACTCCTCTCAACAGGCGGAGATCGGCCTGGAAATTCCGGTGGGCCAGGCCCGGCGCGGCGACCTGATCTGTTTCAAGGGGTACGATGCCGCCAGCAGCCAGGTAGGGCACGTGGGCATTGTCACCTCCGGGGCCGGCCAGAAGCTCACCTGGATTCACGCTTCCTCTTCCAAAGGCGTAAGCACTGCTACCCTCGACAGTCCTTACTACAAAGCCCGGTTCGTCACTGTCCGGCGGGTGGCGGAGTAGGGTAGAGTAGCACCGATTTTCCCTATCTTGGGCACCAAAAAGCGTAAAAAGTATTGGACAAGCATTCCTGGAAAATCTGGATCGACACCGGGGGGACGTTTACGGATTGCATGGCCCAGGCCCCCGGCGGGGAACTGCACCGCACCAAAGTCCTCAGCAGCGGCGCCCTCCGCGGCCAGTTGTCCGACTCACCCGCGGGCAATACGCTTTCGTGCGCTCCGCTGCCCGGCCACGGGCCCGGCCTGTACGACGGGTACACCCTGTATTTCCTCGGTCATCCCGCCGAAACCTACCGCATCACCGCTTCCGACGCCCGCCGCCTCGTCCTCGACCGGCCCGTAGCCCCCGCCGTGGCAGCCGGGGCTCACTTCGAACTGACTGCCGGTGAAGAAGCCCCCGTGCTGGCGGCCCGGATCGTGACCGGCACCCCGCCGGGCAGTACGCTGCCGCCCCTCGACATGCGGCTCGGCTCCACCAAGGGCACCAACGCCCTGCTCGAACGCAAAGGCGCGGCCGTGGGCCTGCTCATCACCGCCGGCCTCGGCGACCTCCCCGAGATCGGCACCCAGCAACGGCCGCACCTGTTTGCCCTCCACATCCAAAAACCACCCCGGCTCTACACCCGCGTCGTCGAAGTGCACGAACGCCTCGATGCGGCCGGGAACGTGCGGGTGCCCCTGACGGAAGCCGAACTAACCCGGGTGACCGACCAGGTGCAACGCAGCGGCATCGGCGTGTGGGCCGTCGCCTGCCTGCACAGCTACCGCAACCCCCTGCACGAACAGCGCCTGGGGGAGCGGCTCCGCGCGGCGGGCATTGCCTTCGTGTCGCTTTCGGCCGAACTCATGCCGGCCATCAAACTCGTGCCCCGGGCCCAGACCGCCATTGTCAACGCGTACCTCTCCCCGGTCATCAACCGCTACCTCGACGCCGTGCGGAGCAAAATGCCCGCCGGCAGCACGTTGCGCGTGATGACCAGCGCCGGGGGCCTGGTGGGCGCCGGCTTCTTTGCCCCCAAAGACAGCCTGCTCAGCGGACCCGCCGGGGGCGTGGTGGGCGCCGCCGCCGTGGCCCGCCCCTCGGGCATTACCCGGATGCTGACCCTCGACATGGGGGGCACCAGTACCGACGTGGCCCGCTACGACGGCGCCTACGACTACCGCTACGACCTGCGGGTAGGGGACGCCCACCTGCAAACCCCGGCGCTGGCCGTGGAAACCGTGGCGGCCGGCGGCGGCTCGGTGTGCGCATTCGACGGCCCGGTGTGCACCGTGGGGCCCGAGAGTGCCGGCGCCCATCCCGGCCCGGCCTGCTACGGCGCCGGCGGTCCGCTCACCGTCACCGACGTCAACCTGCTCCTGGGCCGGGTCGATCCCGGCGCTTTCGGCATTCCCCTCGACGCCGCGGCGGCCCGGCGCGCCTTCGACGCCCTGCGGCAACACGCCGGGGAGACGGCGGCGGACGAAGCATTGCTGGCCGGCTTTTTACAAATCGCCAACGAACGGATGGCCGACGCCATTCGCCGGGTGTCGGTGCAGCGCGGGTACGACCCGGGCGGTTACACGCTGCTGGCCTTCGGCGGGGCCGGCGGACAGCACGCCTGCCAAGTGGCCGCCCTGCTGGGCATGCGCCGCGCGCTGGTCCCGTCCGATGCCGGTCTGCTCAGTGCCTACGGCATGGGCCGGGCCGCCATCGAACGGCTCGCCACCCGGCAACTGCTGCGGCCCCTGCCGGAAGCAGACCTGCCCGCCATTTTTGCCGAACTCTCCCGGGAAGCCGCCGCGCAGGTAACGGCCGAAGGTTTTGCGCCGGGGGAAGTGAGCATCGTGCGGCAAAGCCTGTTCCTGCGGTTTGCGGGGCAGGACGCCGCCCTGGAAATTCCATTTGCCGCCGAAAACGACCCGGTGGCCCTTTTCCGGGAGCAGTACCAGGCCCTCTTCGGCCACTGGATCGAAAACCGGCCCCTCGAAGTGGAGTCGGCCAAAGTGATTGCCGCCGCCCGGTCCGCGGACCCGGATGCCGGGGGGACGGCCACCCCGCCCTACGCCCCGCAACCCTACCGGCACCAGGGGCTTTTCGCGGGCGGCGCCTGGCAAACCGTGCCCGTGTACCGGTGGCCCGACCTGGCGCCCGGCGCCCAATTGGCGGGGCCGGCCCTGCTGGTGAGCCCCACGAGTACTACCGTGGTGGAGCCCGGCTGGGCGTTCCGGCTCGACGCGGCGGGCAACGGGCTGCTGCACCAGGCGGAACCTGCCGTGCGGCGTGATGAAATGGCGGAAACGTCGGCGGAGGCCGTACAACTGGCCCTGTTCACGAACCGGTTTACGGCCGTTGCCGCCGAAATGGGCGCCTTGCTCGAACGAACGGCCTTTTCGGTGAACGTAAAAGAACGCCTCGACTTCTCGTGCGCCGTGCTGGACGCGGAGGGCTACCTGGTGGTCAACGCCCCGCACATCCCGGTGCACCTGGGCAGCCTGGGCATCTGCGTGCGGGCGGTGATGGCGGCCCTGCCGATGGAGCCCGGCGACGTGGTGGTGACCAACCACCCCGGCTTCGGCGGTTCGCACCTGCCCGACATCACCCTCATCAGTCCCGTGCACGACGAAGCCGGGCGGCGCATCGGCTTTGTCGCCAACCGGGCCCACCACGCCGAAATCGGCGGCAAGCGGCCCGGCTCGATGCCACCCGACGCCCGGAACCTGGCCGAAGAAGGCGTGGTGATTCCCCCCACGTACCTGGTGCGGCGGGGCGAGGCGCAGTGGGAGTCCATTACGCAAATGCTCACGGCGGCGCCCTACCCGAGCCGGGCGGTTCACGAAAACCTCGCCGACCTGCGGGCGGCCCTGGCGGCGGTGGGAGCGGGCAAAGCGGCCCTGCTGGACTTGTGCCGGGCCCACGGCGCCGAACGGGTGGCGTACTTCATGGCGGGGGTGAAGCGCTACGCCGCCGGCCGCCTGCGGGAACGCCTGGCGCAACTCCCCCCGGAGGCGTACCGGGCCGAAGAATTCCTCGACGACGGCAGCCGGCTGGCCGTGCAACTGCAAGTTGCCAACGGGCGGCTCCGGGTGGATTTTACGGGCACGGCGGGCACGCACCCCCGCAACCTCAACGCCACGCCGGCCATCGTGACCAGCGCCGTGGTGTACGTGCTGCGGCTGCTCGTGGACGAAGACATTCCCCTCAACGAGGGACTGCTGGAGGCCGTGGACCTGCACATTCCCCCCGGCCTGCTCAACCCCGACTTTCCCGCCGACCCGTTCCGCTGCCCGGCCGTGGTGGGCGGCAACACCGAAACCAGCCAGCGGGTGGTGGACACGTTGCTCAAGGCCCTCGGGCTGGCCGCCGGCAGCCAGGGCACCATGAACAACGTGGTGTTCGGCAACGAAAGGTTTGGCTACTACGAAACCATCGGGGGCGGCACCGGGGCGGGCCCGGGCTTCGACGGCGCTTCGGCGGTGCACCAGCACATGACCAACACGCGCATCACCGACCCCGAAGTGATGGAGTTGCGCTACCCGGTCCGGCTGGAGCGGTTTGCGGTGCGCCGGGGCTCGGGTGGGGCCGGCCAGTGGCGGGGCGGCGACGGCATTCTGCGCGACATCCGGTTCCTGCAACCGGTATCGCTGACGGTGCTGGCCGAGCACCGCCGCACGGCGCCCTACGGCCTGGCGGGCGGGGCGCCGGGGCAGCCGGGCCGACAGACGATCCTCCGCGCCGACGGCACGGTGGAGCCCCTGGACGGTTGCGGCGGCGCCGAAATGCGGGCCGGCGACCGGGTCGTGATCGAAACGCCGGGCGGCGGGGGATACGGCAGGGTAGGGTAAGCAAGCGGAAGGGAATGATGAGAAGGGGATTATGAATTTTAAATTTTGAATGATGGATTACAAATGGTCCTTTGCAGGGGGCCAGGTTAATTCAAAATTTAAAATTCATCATTCATAATTATGCTCCGCTTGGAGCACCCTCCAACAATTAAAATGAAGATACTCCTTGCCAAGTGAAGCAAACCCGATATTTTTCCGGCCGGAGCCCTTACCTGAACCAACCATGAAGCAGCTTGCCAGCGCAGTATTCCTCCTTTTGTCCGCATTGCTCCCTTCCCTCACCCTGGCCGGCAAGGTGCCCTACCGGCCCGCCGACCGGCGCGAAGACAGCCTGTACCTGGTGCAGCACTACCAGGTGCGCAAGGAAATGATCCCGATGCGGGACGGGGTGAAACTGTACACCGAAATCTTCGTGCCCCGCGACGCCGCCAAAGCCAAACCTTACCCCTTCCTGATGGACCGCACCCCTTACAATGCCGACCGCATGGGGCCGCGCCTGTACGGGGTTCCTTCTTTTGCCAAACTCGCGCGGGAAGGATTCATCATCGTAAGCCAGGACGTGCGGGGCCGCTGGCGGTCGGAGGGCGATTTTTCGCACGAAAGGCCGCTGGTAAGCAACCCCGACAAGAAAAAGCAGAAGCAGCCCGACGAAAGCACCGACACCTACGACACCATTGACTGGCTGCTTAAGAACGTGCCGGGCAACAACGGCCGGGTGGGCGTACACGGCGTGTCTTACCCGGGTTTTTACGCCACGGCCGCTGCCGTCAGCAACCACCCGGCCCTCAAAGCCGTGTCGCCCCAGGCCCCCGTCACCGACTGGTTCATCGGCGACGACGTGCACCACAAGGGCGCCTTCTTCTGGATGGACTTTTTCGACTTCCTGCCCAACTTCGACCAGGACGAACCCGGCAAACCCGCCACGCGGACCTTCGGGGTGCTCAACAGCCGGAACGAGGACGCCTACGACTATTTCCTGCACGAGATCATTACGCCGAAGCGGGCCAACACCGAGTTTTTCAAAGACAGCATCCCGTTCTGGAACGACATCCTGGCCCACCCCGACTACGACCCGTACTGGCAGAGCCGCAACCCCATGCCCCACGCCCGGGACCTGAAACCGGCCCTCCTCACCGTGGGCGGCTGGTACGACGCCGAAGACCTGTGGGGCGCCCTGGAAACCTACGAACGGCTCGAAAAGCAAAACCCGAAGACCGAAAATAAACTGGTGATGGGCCCCTGGTGCCACGGCTGCTGGTGGCAGCGGGCCGAATCGCTGGGCGACATTTCGTTTGCCAGCGCCACCGGCGACTATTACCTCGACAGCCTGTTTCTGCCCTTCATGAACCTGCACCTGAAGGGCGTGGGCAACGGTCCCAAACTGGCTGAAGCAACCACCTTCCAGACCGGCACCAACCGCTGGCGCACCTTCGACCAGTGGCCGCCCAATGGCACCGAGGAGCGGAGTTTGTACCTGCTGCCGGGCGGCAAACTCGGCTTTGCGGCGCCCACGGCGGGCAACGCGTTTGCCGAATACCTGTCCGACCCGGCCCACCCGGTGCCCTACCAGGAACGCACGCACCGCAAGCGTACCACCGACTACATGCTCGACGACCAGCGGTTTGCTTCCCGGCGGCCCGACGTACTTACTTTCCAGACGGACCCGCTGACGGAAGAACTCACCCTGGCCGGGCCGGTGCTGGCCGACCTGGTGGCCAGCATCACCACCACCGACGCCGATTTCGTGGTGAAGCTCATTGACGTGTACCCCCACGATACCCCCGACGAAGCGGCCGGGGAAAGTGAAGCCGTGATGGCCGGCTACCAGCAGCTCGTGCGGGCCGAAATCATGCGGGGGCGGTACCGCAACAGTTTCGAGAAGCCCGAAGCGTTTACGCCCAACCAGCCCACGCCGGTACGCTGGGAGTTGCCCGACCTGCTGCACACGTTCCGGAAGGGCCACCGCCTGATGGTGCAGGTCCAGAGTTCGTGGTTCCCGCTGGCCGACCGCAACCCGCAGCAGTTCGTGAACATTTACCAGGCCAACCCGGAAGACTACGTCAAGTCCACGGTGCGCATCTACCACCAGCCCGGCCAGGCGTCTAGGCTCGTGGTCCGGGTGCTGCCGAAGTAGTACACTGATTGATTATGATGGTTATGATTTATGATGATCTTTTTCCGAAACCTTCCGCTAATCATTCCCAATCATAACCATCATAATCAGTCAGTGTACTATATTCCGGCCCATGATCTTAGAAGTTGCCGTACTCAATGTCATTGCCGGGCAGGAAGCCCGGTTTGAGCAGAGCTTCCGCGAGGCCCGCGGCATCATCGCCGCCATGCCGGGCTGCCGCTGCCACCGGTTGCAGAAATGCCTGGAGAAGCCCAACCGCTACCTGCTGCTGGTGGAGTGGGAAAAGCTGGAGGACCACACCGTTGGCTTCCGGCAATCGCCGCAGTACGGGCAGTGGAAGGCGCTGCTGCACCCCTTTTACGACCCCTTCCCCACGGTGGAGCACTACGGGACACCCTTAAGGTAAAACGCGGAGGTAAGATGCAACAAAGAAACCTGTCCGGCTTGCTGGTGGAGAGTGCCCTCATCGTGTTCAGCGTGCTGTTCGCGTTGTTCATTGACCGGGCGACCGAAAAGGCAAGGACCGGCCGGCAAAAGAGAGTGGCCCTGGAAAGAATGCAGCACGAACTGCTGGCAAACCACCAGTTGCTGACGGACGTACTGGTGCGCCACCGGCGGGTGCTGAGCAACCTGAACCGGGTACTGGACAACGAACGGGATTCGTTGCGGACCAAACTGCTGCGAAAAGGCTACATTGACTTTATGCTGCTTTCGGAGGGCGAGTCGATCTACCCCAGCCTGCCGACCAGTACCTCCTGGGAAGCGGCTTTGTCTACGGGCATTGTCGCCGAGTTTGATTACGGGGTGGTGGAAGCCCTTACCCTCGTGTACAGTTCCCAGGAATTCATTACCGGGAAAACCTTCCAGAACATCGTGGATGACCTGTACGACGTGGAAGCCGCTAGCCCTGAACGCAAACTGCTTAAACTCAAACTGGAATTTGAGGAATTGATCGCCCAGGAGGAAACCCTCCAAAAACGCATCGGGGCGGCGCTGAAACGCATGCAGAAGTTGTACAACGTACCGCTTCCGCCCGGTACACCGGCCGCACGGGCCGGGAAAACAGGTCCGTGAACCGCCTTCCGGACGCCTCTTCCAAATGCATTATCCCTTTTCTAACCCTTTACTCCCCTCCCAACCATGTCTGCCTCCTCCCTTACCGCCGGCCGGGCCCAGATGCCCGAAGGCACTCAGCACATCCTCGACCAGCGTACCCTGGCGGCCTCTTACCGCAGCCTGGAGGTGCTGATTAAACCCGGCATGACCGTGCTCGACGTGGGCTGCGGCACCGGGGCCATTACGCGGGGCATGGCCGAACGGGCGGGCCAGTCGGGTAAAGTGGTCGGCATTGATCCCAGTGCGTCCCTGGTGATGCAGGCCAGGGAGAAGTACCGGGAAGTGCCGGGGTTGGAATTCATCGTTGCGGACGTGTACACCTACGCGCCGGCCGTGCCGTTTGACGTGGTGGCTTCGGCGCGGACGCTGCAATGGCTGGCAAACCCGTACGAAGCCCTGCAACGGATGGCGGGTTTTCTCAAGCCGGGCGGCGTCCTGTCGGTACTCGATTACAACCACGAGATAATCAGCTGGAACCCGGTGCCTCCGCCGTCGATGCAGTTGTTCTACGACGCTTTCCTGCGGTGGCGGGCCGATGCCGGCATGCAGAACGACATTGCCGACCGGCTGGCGGGGTATTTCGAAACGGCGGGCCTGCGGGAAATTGCCACCACCGACCAGTCCGAGACGGTGCGCCGCACGGACGCCGGCTACGCGGACAAGATGGGCATCTGGGCCACCGTGGCCGAAACGCGGGGCCACCAGCTGGTCGCCGACGGGTACGTGACCGAAGCGCAGCGGCAGGCCGCCGTGCAGGACTACACGGCCTGGATGGCGACCGAGGGCGACCGCATGGACATGTACCTCCTGGCCGTGGAGGGACGGGTAGGGTAGGGGTAATCAGTAAGCAGTAATCAGTAAACAGTTGGCAGTAGGCAATGCTGCGTTCTGATTACTGTTTACTGATCACTGTTTACTGATCACTGCTTACTGGGAAAGGGGCCGTTGGGGGGTGCAAAAGTGAAATAGGCTGCCTAAATTGCGAGGGCCGCCCCGGCCGGGATCGTGCTTCCGGCGGGTTTCCCGACCAACCTCAAATTCACTCCCCATGCAGCAATACCACGACTTAATGCGCCACATCCTGGACAAGGGCGTCCGGAAGGAAGACCGTACGGGCACGGGCACCCTCAGCGTGTTCGGCTACCAGATGCGCTTCGACCTCTCGGAAGGCTTCCCGCTGGTGACCACTAAAAAAGTCCACCTCAAATCCATCATTCATGAACTGCTCTGGTTCCTCAAGGGCGAAACCAACGTCCGCTACCTGAAGGAAAACGGCGTGAGCATCTGGGATGAGTGGGCCGACGCGGACGGGGAACTCGGCCCGGTGTACGGCAAGCAGTGGCGCAGTTGGGGCGCCCCCGACGGCCAGACCATCGACCAGATGGGCGACGTGGTGCGGCAGATCAAGCGTACCCCGGATTCGCGGCGCCTTATCGTAAGTGCCTGGAACGTGGCCGACGTGTCGAAGATGGCCCTGCCACCCTGTCATAGCCTTTTTCAATTTTACATAGCCGAAGGCAATCTTTCCTGCCAGCTCTACCAGCGCAGCGCCGACGTGTTCCTGGGCGTGCCCTTCAACATTGCCTCCTACGCCCTGCTCACCATGATGGTAGCCCAGGTGTGCGACCTCCGGCCCGGCGAGTTCATCTGGACGGGCGGCGACACGCACCTGTACCTCAACCACCTGGAGCAAGTGGAACGGCAACTGTCGCGGGAACTGCGGCCCCTGCCGCAAATGCGGATCAACCCGGCCGTGAAGGACATTTTCGGCTTCTCCTACGAAGACTTTGCACTGGAAAACTACAACCCGCACCCGGCCATCAAGGCGCCGGTGGCCGTGTAACCCCGCAAACCGGGCAAAACCGGGAAACTTTAGGGGCCGGAACGCGTTGATCTTATATCAACCCGTTTCTTAACTCCCGCAACATGCCACGTTTAACAGGACAAACCGCAATCGTTACCGGGGCCAGTTCCGGCATTGGCCGGGGCATTGCCCTCGAAATGGGCAAGGAAGGCGCCCAGGTGGTGGTCAACTTCAACAGCAACGAGAAAAGTGCCCAGGAGGTGGTAGAGGCGATCCGGGCTGGCGGCGGCACGGCCATTGCCGTACAGGCCGACGTCAGCAAAGAGGAAGAAGTACTCGAAATGTTTGCGCAAACCTTCCGGGAGTTCGGCACGGTGGACATCCTGGTCAACAATTCGGGCATGCAGCAAGACGCTCCCTTCCTGGAAATGTCGCTGGCCGACTGGCAGCGGGTGATCGACGTGAACCTGACGGGCCAGTTCCTCTGCGCCCGGGAGGCCGCCAAAGAGTTCATCCGGCGGGGCGTGGTGCCCGAACGGTCGGTGGCGGCCGGCAAGATCATCTGCATGAGTTCGGTGCACGAGGTGATTCCGTGGGCGGGACACGTCAACTACGCTGCTTCGAAAGGGGGCATCATGCTCATGATGAAGTCCATTGCCCAGGAACTGGCCCCGCAACGGATACGCGTCAACAGCATTGCCCCGGGGGCCATCAAAACGCCCATCAACCGCGAAGTGTGGGAGGACCGGGAAGCGGAACAGAAACTGCTCAAACTGATTCCGTACGGCCGGGTGGGCGTGCCCGAAGACGTCGCCAGGGCGGCCGTGTGGCTGGCCTCCGATGATTCGGACTACGTGCACGGCACCACGCTGTTCGTCGACGGCGGCATGACGCTGTACCCCGGCTTCGCCGACAACGGGTGAGGTGCCTGGTCAGTAGTCACTGGTCATTGGTCAGTCGTCAATGGTACTTTGTCATTGTGCATTGCTGCCACTTCGGGCGGATACCTGGTTTCGCTTTATTAACC
Source organism: uncultured Sphingobacteriales bacterium (assembly GCA_963844325.1). Classification (GTDB taxonomy): domain Bacteria; phylum Bacteroidota; class Bacteroidia; order Cytophagales; family 172606-1; genus CADCTQ01. Next base: position 6,444,853 of record CAWJNV010000002.1, on the reverse strand, counting down.
TATTGTGAACAAAAGGCTGCGTGTCAAGACGTTAATTAACCAAAAGTTCATCACTCCGAGGCCCGTTCCTGGCGGCAGGCTGGCTAAATTGAGGGAGTCAACCACTCCTTACGCGGATGGAACCCTTGCAATCCTTCAGCCAGTTTTTTAAAGAACGCCTGCTCCGGTACCGCCTGCTCCTGCTTATCAGTAAACAGTGAACAGTAATCAGTGACCAGTAATCAGTCGTTGGTCAGCAGGTACTTGGGAATTGTGACCCATCAGGTACCATTGCCCGCCAACCCACGACCAATTATTGATTACTACTTACTGTTTACTGATTACTGTTTACTGTTCCCTGATTACTTATTACTTTAGGTAACCGGACAGACGTGTTACCCCCGGCCGGGCCGGGGAATACAGCACGTCTTCTTTTCACTTTTCCATCCGGTTTACCATTCATGAAAATTCTTTACGCCATCCAGGGAACAGGCAACGGGCACCTGAGCCGGGCCCGCGACGTAATTCCCGCCCTGCAGAAAAAAGGCGAACTCGACCTGCTCGTGAGCGGCATCCAGGCCGACGTCGCCCTGCCGTACCCCGTCAAATACCGCTACAAGGGCCTGAGCTTTATCTTTGGCAAGTCGGGCGGCGTGGACCTCTACCAGACCTTCGCCAAAGCCAAGTCGCGCCGGTTCGTGAACGAGATCCGCAGCCTGCCGGTGCACGAATACGACTTGATCCTCAACGATTTCGAACCCGTAAGCGCCTGGGCCTGCCGCCTGCGGAGCAAACCCTGCATCGGCATCAGCCACCAGAGCGCCGTGCTGTCGGCCCGGGCGCCCCAACCCAAGCGGGTCGATTGGATGGGCAAGATGGTGCTGCTCAACTACGCCCCGGTCACGGTTTCGTACGGCTTCCACTTCGGGGCCTACGATGCCAACATCTTTACCCCCGTGATCCGCCGCCAGATCCGCGAACTGCCCGTTTCGGACGAGGGGCACTACACCGTGTACCTGCCGGCCTACGACGACGAACGGCTCGTGGAAACGCTGTCGCTGGTAGGCGGTGACGCGCAGTGGCAGGTGTTTTCGAAGCACAACAAAGAACCCCGGCGGGTGGGCAACGTGGCCCTGCAACCCGTCAACAACGACGCTTTCATCCGCAGTCTGGCCTCGTGCCGGGGCATCCTGTGCGGGGCCGGCTTCGAAACCCCCGCCGAGGCGCTGTACCTGCGCAAGAAACTGCTGGTGGTGCCCATGAAAAACCAGTTTGAACAGTACTGTAATGCGGCGGCCCTCAAATCAATGGGCGTGCCGGTGGTCAAGAACCTCAAGGAAAAACACGTGCCCACCATCCGGGAGTGGGTGCAAAGCGGCCGGCCCGTGCCGGTGGACTACCCGGACCAGACCGAGGAAATCATTGACCGCGTCATTGCCGCCCACGCCGGGGAACGAAAATAGGAGGGGGAACACGGGGCGTTATGGTTGAGAAGTAATCATTGGGAATAAATGCAACTTGCCAGGCTTTTGGAGGGCCTGGCAAGTGTTTTTTATGGCAACACCGGGTCACGAAAAGTCCTGCCGCGATGCCAGCAGGCCCTCGGGCACCGACAGTTCGCCGGTGTGTTCGTCGATGATGCCGTTCTTCTCGTCTTCAATGTTGGTGGCCTGCGTGTACACGTCGCCGGCAATGGGGCGCCGCCGCAGTTCCTGCTTGAACTGCCGGATGCGGTCGGCCCGGTCTTCGGAACCGCTCGGGCCGCCGTAATCCACGAAGCCGAAGCCGCCCCATTCGCTCACGATCAGGGGCACCTGCTTGCGGTAGAAGAACGGGTCGCCGATCACCAGCGGGTGTACGGCCACCCGGTCCAGGTCACCGGCCACCATCCGGTCGAGCACCTGCCGCCACTGCTCCACGTCGGGCGTGTACACGTGCGCCGTCAGCAGGTCCGACTTCAGGCGGCCTTCCAGCGACACGTGGTTCCAGCCGTCGTTGTCCACCACCAGGAACTGCGGGTGGTTGATCTGCATGTAGTGGTACGTGTCGATGATGTAGCGGCGCGTTTCGGGGCTCATGGCAATGTCCTGCACGCCCCAGTCCTCATTGTAGAGGCTCCAGATCACCACCGACGCGTGCGTTTCGATGAGGGCCAGCATCCGTTGCAGTTCGGCCCAGTGGTTTTCGCGGCTGATCTGCGTGGAACTGTGCGGACTGGGCACCTCCACCCACAACATCAGGCCCATTTCGTCGGCCAGGTTGTAGATGCGGGGGTCCACGCCGGCAATGTGCACCCGCACCAGGTTGCAGCCCAGCTTTTTCATGGCCCGCATGTGCCGCTTCATCTCATCGTAGGTCGCCGTACCGGGTTGGTAGAGAATGCCGTCGAGGTACACCTGCGTGTTGTTGAGGTACACGTAGCGGCCCCGTGCTTCGATCTTGCGCAGCCCGAAGTGCGACTGGATTTCGGCCGTGTAGCCATCCGCGTCGGTCAGTTTGGCGGTCAGCCGGTAGAGGTTCGGCGACTCGGGCGACCAGAGTTTGGCCCCCGCCACTTCGAGCACCACCCGCTGTTGTTTCTGCCCGCCCTCCAGCTTCAGCGGGAATTCGGAAACCGCAATGGGCTCAGCCGACGACTGGTTGCGTTCGAAGACTTGCAAACGCAGGGTGTACTGCCCCGGGTCGTGGATGCGGGTAGTCAGGTTGAACCGCACGAGCTGGTCTTCCACCACGCTGACCACCCCGATGCGGGAACGCAGCCGGTTCCGCTCCACGGCCTCCAGCCACACGCTGCGCACGGCGCCGGTGTAGGTCTGGTACCAGATGCCGCCCCGCTTGTACACGTGCGATTCCTGTTTGCCCCGCGGAATGTCGGCGTCCATGTTGTCGGCGATGCGCACGGTAAGCCGGTTCACGGGCCGCAGTTGCCGCTCGTCGAGTTCGTAGGAAAACGACGTGTATTCACCGTAGTGCACCTCTTCGCCCTCGATAGTGCGCAGGGGCAGGCCGTTGAGCCACACCCGCGTTTCGTAACCGCAGGCCCCGAAAGTGATCTGGAACATGCAGTGCCGCAGCTTGGTATCCAGCTCGGGCAGCGGAAACTCCCGTTCGTACCAGACCACGATGTTGTCCTGCCAGCGGGCGTTGCTTTGGTCCTTGGCCTTGGCCATGTGGGCTTCCACCGAACCGGGCCACTGGGCCGTGTCGTTGTAGGCGTGCTCCAGGTGCCAGCCGTCCCGCAGGCCGCGGTCTTCGACGTCGTGGGCGAACTTCCATTCGCCGTCCAGCAGCACGAAGGCGTTGGAGCGCAGCACGGCCCGCGGCAGCGGGTTGATGAACTCGTCCTGGCTTTCTACTTCTTCTTTGGTTTCGGTAAGGCCGTAATTGGGGTGTTCTAAATCCATAGGAGCGTTGTGATGGCTAAGACAAAGTTTAATTACGAATTACGAATCCGTAACTACGGCTTCCCGTTCTCCGGACTCCAATGAACCGGACAGCCGTAATTCGTCATTCATAATTAATTTTCCATTCCCTTCTCAATCAGCTCGTTAGCTTCCTGGTGGTCTTCGGTGGTGGCCATTTCGGGGTTCTGCTTGTGCTGTTTTTCGGGCTGGTAGATCAGTTCGATGCAGATCGGGAAGTGGTCGGAGCCGTACGGGGGCAGCCGTACGAGTTTCACGAGCCGGAACCGGGGATCGTAGAAAATGTGGTCCAGCGGGTAGCGGAACAGCGGCACGAACACGCTGTAGGTGTTGAAGAAGCCGCGTCCCAGCCGCGGGTCGAGCAGGCCGCTGATGCGCTGGAACAGGTGCGTGGTGTGCGACCAGCCCACGTCGTTGAGGTCGCCGGCCACGATGCTGGCGCCCTGCGAGTTTTTGACCATCTTGCCCACCAGCAGCAGTTCAGCCTCCCGGTCTTCGGTGTTTTTCATGAAGGTGGGCGGCTGCGGGTGCACCCCGTTGAATTCGATGGTTTCGCCCGACCGGAGCACCACCCGGGTGAAAATGGAAGGAATGCCTTCAGTCACCAGGAACCGCACTTCGCTGTCGCGCAGTTCGAACCGCGAGAAAAGCATCATGCCGTAGGTGTTGTCGATGGGTTTTTTCACCGAATAAGGCATCCGCTCGTCGAGTTCGGCCAGTTGGTCGGCCCACCACCCGTCGGGTTCGTTCACCAGCAGCAGGTCGGGGTCCACGCTCCGCACGATCTCCTTGAATTTACCGGCTTCCCGGTTCTCCATCCGCACGTTCGACACCATGATGCGAATCGTGTTGTCGGGGTCGGGCCGTTCGTACTTGAGGGCCTGCTTGCGGGCCAGGACGGTGAACGGGAAGATGTAGCGGATCTGCACGCCTAAGGAGATGACCAGCAGGCCCAGCAGCACGTATTCGAGCCAGTGGTCCACTTCGTGAAAGTACGGGTACACGCCCAGGATGAACGTGATGACGGCCGCCACTTGAATGCGCGGAAAGTCGAAGATGCGAATCCACCAGTACGTGGACCGTATCAGCGACAAACCGGTAAACGTGACCATTGTCCAGGCGATTGTTTCGGTAACATCTTTTATGAATGGTGAGTCCACGGTTGTATCGTCAGGGGTTTAAGACTGATTTCTGCCTAGCGCATACGTATAAACCCGTACGCGGGTTAACCGCTTGAAAAGGAGACCGGAGACCGGAGGAAGGGAGACCGGAGGAAAGTGCGTACCCATACCGTGCGAAGAATGCGGAGTAGTGCGTTTGAATAGATCATAAAAGAAAAAAAGAAAAAAGAAAGGCCGAATAAGCATGTTACCCTCACCTCTCTTTTTCCTTGTCTTCCTAAAAAAAATGTGCCCCCGCCAACGATCCCTTCCCGATCCCTCCTCCGGTCTCCCGTCTCCTTTTCTCCGGTTTCCGTCAGTTCCGGTCTGCGGTCTCCTTTTAAGCTTGTTAAAGCTTGAACTGGGTGGAGACTTTGATGCCGAAGGTGCTGATGTCCGGGCGGTTGCGGTAGGTGACGCGGTGGATGGCGTCCACGCGGATAAACTTGAAAATGTTTTCGATGCCGTAACCCAGTTCCACGTAGGGCACGTCGCCCAGGGCGCCGAAGGGACGGGCCGCCACGCCGTCCAGGTCCACGTCGTCGGGGATGATGCCGATGTTTTGCTGGCTGAGGCTGCCCCACAGCACGTTGGCCGTGCCCACCAGGCGCCACTTGAGCTTGCGCACCAGCGGAATGCGGTTGAAAAGCAGGCCCTCGAAGCTGTGCTGGAATTGCAGCGAGGCGTACCGGTCGCTCACGAATTCGAAGCGGTTCATCAGGTTAAAGGCCGCACTGTTGTAGAATACCGTTTCGTTGCCCAGGTGCGCCTGCAACAGCGGGTAGGGCAGCCGCGACGGGGTAAAGCCGCCGCTGATCGAGTAGTACGACCGGCCCAGCGTGCCCACGTTGAGGCTCTGGCTCAGGTTCGCGTGAAACTTGTGGTAGTTGAAGTCGCTGCCCAGCACGCCCTTTACGCCCAGCGTGTAACGCAGCGTAAATACCGGCTTGCTGGTGCCCAGGCTCAGGCGCACGTTGTCATTTTGCACGAACAGTTCGCCCCGCGTAATGCGCGACTCCAGGACCACTTCGGAAGTCGTAAAGCCGCTGCGGGTAGATTCGGGGTTGGCCGGGTCGCGGAAGTAGGTGAAATTGTAGAGCGGGTCGAACGACCAGTTGCGCAGCCGCAGCCGCTGCGTGAAGCCCCGGGCCACGTCCGACTGGGCGTAAAAAGAGTTTTCGGTGTAGAGAAACGGCCGGCGCAGTGTGCCGAAGCGCGAAGAGGTCAGAAACAGCGTATTGTCCCAGATGTCTTCGGTAAGCAGGCCCACCTGTTCGATGTCGTGGTACCGCTTCACGCCCATGACGCTCCACGGCTTGCGGTCGATGATGTACTGCACCTCGCCGCTGTACTTCCAGCGCTGGTCGCGGGTGCCGTAGGCGGCGGCCCCTTTGAACACCCACTTGTTGCTGAAGTCGATGTTGGTTTTGAAGCCCGCCCGGAAGCGGTGGCCCTCCAGGTCGTTGAAGCTGTAGGCCAGCACGTACGGCCCTACGTCGATGGGCCCCACCTTCTTGTAGCCGTTCACCAGGATGTTGGCCAGTTCCACGTAGGTCTTGATGGTGGGAATGTTCTTGATCGAATCGATCATGGCGTACACGTTCTGCTCGGTGGAAGTGAGCGGATCGTGGCGGTTTTCCTGCCAGAACAACTCGTCGGGAGTCTGGGCGTTTTCGGCCAGTTCCAGGCCGATCTCGTAAAACTTGGGGTCCCGTTCCTTGTTGACCACGAAGTTGTCGTTGGACGTGTAGAACTTGGCCAGCATACCGGCCGACTGGTTGTTGATCTCGGCCACGTCCACCAGCACCCGGGTCTGGCTCGGCAGCCACGGGCCGGCGTCGGTCGGTTCGAGTTCCTGCTGGATTTTGATCTTCTCGATGAAGTTCAGGTTGGCCCCCTTGCCGATGGTGGCGTCTACCTGCACCAGCGCAAAGGTCGCCTTGTCGATCCAGAGGGAGCCCGTAAAGGCCAGGTCCTGCACCCGCTTGGGTTCAAAATCGAGGCGGTAGCAGAAGTGGTCGTTGACCTTGAGGCTGTCGATGAGGTAATAATTGTAGTAAAGTTTCCAGCCGTCGGCCAGCGGCGACACGAAGTCCTTTTCGAGAATGTTCAGCCAATTCTGGTAAAAATTGTACTCCTGTAAGGAAGAACCGACCAGTTGCGACACCAGCGAGCCGTCCTGGAGGCCCACGCCGGTAAGCTTGGTTTTGCGGATGAACTCCCGCCGGCGGGGGGCCGGGTCGCGACGGTAGTAGAAGTCGGAGAGGGATTCGGAGATGAACAGCGGCAGAATGGCCTTGCCGTCCTCGCCGGCGATCACCTCGATGCTGTCGATCACGCGCTGGATTTTCTGGATGGCTTTGCGCTTGCGGAACTTCTCCGAAAGGTTGTCCACGTCCACCTCGATCTTGTTGTAGCTTTCGTACTCGTAGAAGGAGAGGGCCCGCTTGTCGTTTTTGTCCTTGTGGCGCACCACCTGCCGCATCAGCGCCCAGGCCGGGTTTTCGCCCGCGTACACCGATATTTCATTGAGGCTCACGGCGGCGGGCGAAAGCTGGAAGTTGATGGTCTGTTCCCTGGCGGTCCGGTTCACGGGTTTGCCCCGTTCCTGGTACCCGATGTAAGTGGCGTAGAGCGAATCCTTGAGCGTGCCGGCGGCCAGCTTGTAGTTGCCGTCGAAGTCGGTGGTGGCGCCGGTGGTCGTGCCCTTGAAAAATACGTTCACGAACGGCATTCCTTCGCCCGTTTCCGCGTCGGTGACCCGTCCCGAAACCCGGAACGACTGCGCCGCCGAGGGCAACGCGGCCAGCAACAGGCTTAGCCCGAGCAGGCCCGATAAAACGTGTAGCTTAGACAAGTGATGTAGGGGAAAAGAAGACCCAAATATACCTATTAGACGAGAGCATATTGATCTTTTCTTCACCGAAAGGGCAATGGACCGCCCCCAAGCGTCTAAACCCGGGGGTGAAAGGATGTAAGGTTTTGGGCGAAACGGAAGGGCTACAGGTCCGACTCCATTTCCTCCTCGAACAACGCCTGGTCCTTGTTGAGCAGGTAGATGTCCATGAGGGCTTTGGGCCGGGCCAGGTACTCGCGCAGCATGGTACGGTAGCCGTAGTCAACGGGTACGTCGGCGGCGGCAAAGGCAATGGCCGGAATCTGGTAGTGGCGGCTGATGAACAGGGCCCGGGCCGTGTGGAAGGACTGCGAAATGATGGTAATGCTGTCCTGGTTGAAAAGCCGCTTCACGCGCAGCACCGAGGCGAAGGTGTTGTGGCCGGCGTAGTCGAGCGTCATGGCGTCTTCGGGCACGCCCCGTTTGAGCAGGGCCGCTTTCATGTCCGACGGCTCGTTGTAGTACTGCGACGAATTGTCGCCGCTCAGGATCAGGTAGCGGACTTTTTTCTGGTGGTACAGCGTGGCGGCGGCTTCCATGCGGTGGCGGAAAAAGAGGTTTTCCTGGCCGCCCACTACTTTTTTGCTCGTGCCCAGCACCAGCCCCACCTCGCGGGCGGGCAGGTTGTCGACCTGCCGGAAGATGAAATGCTGCGTGGAATAGATCACCCAGCCGTTGCAGGCCACAATGAATGCCAGCACCAGAAAAAGCAGTACCGTTCCGGCTTTCAGGTAGGCATACAAGGATTGCACCATGCGGAGGGGGCGTTTAGAATCGCTTCAATATAGTCTTTTACGTATTTATCGCAAACAAAGTCCGCCGGGAAGCTACTTCTCCACCCGGCCCACCCGCAGGAAAAGCGGAAATTGCACTTCCCGCGTTTCGTCCGCCGGCCACAGCGCCTCCAGGCGGGGCCGCAGGTCCTCCACGGGGTTGCGGCCGTGCGCCTGCACGTACCCCTGCACCGCCGACCACGTGTTGAGGTAGCCCAGCAACCCCTCCCGCCCCCACCGGGTGGTCATTTGCAGGGGCGGCGCCGGGCGTTCCGGGAAGGGAAACGGAACCGTCGCGTACGACGCTTCCACGTGCCGCCGTTCGGCGTCCCAGTACGGCCCCACCACGTCGTGGTACAGTTCCCGCACCAGCGCATCTACGGCCGGTTCGATGCGGAGCAGGTTGTAGCCCCACGCGGCCAGCACGGCGCCGGGCCGCGCCACGCGGGCCACCTCGGCGTAAAACGCCCCGAAGTCGAACCAGTGCAGGGCCTGGGCCACCGTCACCAGGTCGAACGATCCGTCGGGGAAGCCGGTGCTTTCGGCCCGGCACGTGCGGTAGGTGACGTTGCCGCGCGGGGCGGCTTTCTCCAACTGCCTGGCGCTGATGTCGGTGGCGTGCACGTGCCGGAATGAATTGGCGAGTTGTACGGCGACCTGGCCGTTGCCCGTGCCGGCGTCCCAGGCGGCTTCGCGGGCCGGGGTAATGGAAAAGAGGAAGTCGTACAGGGCCTGGGGGTACAGCGGCCGGTACCGGGCGTAGTCGCCGGCCTGGCGGGAGAAGTTGTCCTTGGGGGTTTGCATGGGGGAGGGGAGAAACCTTCCGGGTTTCGGAAACCCGAAAGGTTTAGCGCTAATTTGGGTAAATTTACCAGACCAACCCATTCCACCAACCTGACACTAATTTAATTATGAAGGGACCTCTTTCGGCAACCATTCTCAGTGTAACCCTCTCCTGTACGGCACTCATGGCCCAGCAACCCATCACGTATCCCACTACCCAGAAAACCGACCAGGCCGACAACTACTTCGGCACGCAAGTGGCCGACCCCTACCGTTGGCTTGAAAACGACACCGCCGCCAGCACCAAAGCGTGGGTGGAGGCGCAAAACAAAGTCACGTTCGGCTACCTGAGCCAGATCCCGTTCCGGCAGCAGGTGAAGAAGCGCCTCGAACAACTCTGGAACTACCCCAAGTACTCGGCGCCGAGCCAGGAAGGCCAATACTACTTCTTCTCCAAGAACGACGGGTTGCAGAACCAAAGCGTGTTCTACTACCAGAAGGGCCTCAACGCCCCGCCCGAAGTGTTCCTCGACCCCAACGGGCTTTCCTCCGACGGCACGGTGGCCGTTACCAGCTTCTCGGTGTCCAAGGACCACAAGTACGTGGCCTACGGCACGGCCGCCAGCGGCTCCGACTGGAACCAGCTCCACGTAATGGAAGTCGCCACCAAAAAACTGCTCACCGACAAGATTGACTGGGTGAAGTTTTCGGGCGCCGCCTGGAAGGCCGACGGCTTTTACTACAGCCGCTACGACGAACCGGCCAAGGGTACCGAACTCTCCAAGCAGAACGAGTACCAGAAAATCTACTTCCACAAGCTGGGTACGCCCCAGGCGCAGGACGTGCTGGTGTACGAAGACAAGGGCCACCCGCTGCGTTACTTCGGGGCCGGCGTCACCGAAGACAACCGCTTCCTGGTGATCAACATTGCGGAAGGCACCAGCGGGGCCGAAATCCTGGTACAGGACCTGGCCGCCGGGCAGAAAGATTTTACGCTGCTGGCCAAAGGTTTCGACTACGAATATTCGGTGATCGACAACGTGGGCGACAAACTGCTGGTGCTCACCAACTACGAGGCCCCCAACTACCGCCTGGTGCGGGTGGACCCCAAAAATCCCGATCCGAAGGGCTGGCAAAACGTGATTGCCGAAAAGCCCGAACTGCTCGAAGGCGTGGGCACGGCCGGCGGCAAGCTCTTTGCCCAGTACCTCAAGGACGCCAGCACCCGGGTGTACCAGCACACCTACGACGGCAAACCGGAACGCGAAATCAAACTGCCCGGCATCGGCACGGCGGGCGGCTTCTACGGCGAAAAGACGCACAAGGAACTCTTCTACACCTTTACTTCCTTTACGTCGCCGGCCACCATTTACCGCTACGACATTGCCACCGGCAAGTCGGAACTCTACCGCAAGCCCGAACTGAAATTTGACACGGAAGGCTACGAGACCAAGCAGGTGTTCTACCCGAGCAAGGACGGCACCCAGGTGCCCATGTTCATCGTGCACAAGAAGGGCCTCAAACCCGACGGCACCAACCCCGCGTACCTGTACGCCTACGGCGGGTTCAACGTCAACATGACTCCCTCGTTCAGCGTGGCCCGCATGGCCTGGCTGGAGCAGGGCGGCATTTTCGTGATGCCCAACCTGCGGGGCGGCGGCGAGTACGGCGAAACCTGGCACAAGGGCGGCATGCTCGAAAAGAAACAAAACGTGTTCGACGACTTCATCGCCGCCGCCGAGTACCTGATTGCCAACAAGTACACTTCCTCCGACCGCCTCGCCATTGCCGGCGGTTCCAACGGCGGCCTCCTGGTGGGGGCGGCCATGACCCAGCGGCCCGACCTGTTTGCCGTGGCCCTGCCGGCCGTGGGCGTGATGGACATGCTGCGCTACCACAAGTTTACGGTGGGCTGGGGCTGGGCCGTGGAGTACGGTTCTTCCGACAAGGAAGACCAGTTCAGGTACCTGCTCAACTATTCGCCGCTGCACAACTTGAAGGAGGGCGTGCAGTACCCGGCCACGCTGGTCACCACCGCCGACCACGACGACCGGGTGGTGCCGGCCCACTCCTTTAAGTTTGCCGCTACCCTCCAGGAAAAGCACAAGGGGCCCCACCCGGTGCTCATCCGCATCGAAACCAAGGCGGGCCACGGGGCCGGCAAGCCTACTTCCAAGCAAATCGAGGAAGTAGCCGACATCTACTCGTTCTCCTGGTACAACATGGGCTTTACGCCCCGTTACGACGGCGGCAACGGCAAGCCGGCCGAAACGGGCAACAAGGCGCAGACTGGGAAGTAGGAAGGAAGCAGGATTTAAACCGCAGCGGGCGCGGAGGGCACGGAGAAAAAAAGGGGAGAAGCAGTTCTCTTTTTTCTGCTCCGTGTCCTGTGCGTTCTCTGCGGTTTTATTTTTCCGGGACTTACGTAGCCGTTGGGGGCAACAATGTTGGGCGCGCAATACATATGGGATCATAGCGGGGGCAGTCCCGTAGGGACGAGATATTGGTAGAACACGCACACGTACCCCTTATGCTAGTCCCGTAGGGACGAAATATTGGTACCCTGTAGGCGTGAAATGGATGAGATAATTGTCCATCAGCTTGATTGTTCATTCGTTTGTCGGCCTCTTACGGGGTAATTACCCCACCAATATTTCGTCCCTACGGGACTGCCCCAACGCCTCTAACCAAGTTCATTGTTTTGGGGAATAACCGATGTCTTCTCTCATCCCAAATTAAATCTACCCTTCTCCCCAGCCTTCTTCCGCACCTTCCGTATAAGGGTTTAGATCAGTTAAAATAAAATTTTAGACTAGCCTAAAATTTTATTTTGGTCTATTTAAAAACAAACTATCTTTGTGAAAACGAAAGCGATATGGTGCGGAGATTACTATTGGGATTATTGTGGCTGAGCATACCTGCAGGGGCATTGGCCCAAACCGGCAAGGGAATCATTACGGGTAAAGTGACGGCGGGCGGCGCCCCGCTGGGTTGGGTGAACGTAGGCGTGCCGGGTACGGCCTACGGGGCCACCACCGGCGCCGACGGTACCTTCACCCTGGAAAACGTGCCGTTCGGCACCCACGAAGTGCGGTGCTCGTTCACCGGCTACAGCACGCACAAGCAAACGGTAACCCTGTCGGCGGACCGGCCGGCGGTGCAACTGGCAGCCGAACTCAAGGAACTCCAGCACGCCCTCGACGAAGTGGTGGTAACCGGCACCCGTACGGCCCGCAAGCGTACCGAATCGCCGGTGGCCGTGGACGTGATCGGGGGCCGCATGTTCGAGATCACCCAGTCGGCCAGCCTCAAGGAAGGGCTCTGCTTCCAGCCGGGCCTGCGCGTGGAAACCGATTGCCAGACCTGTAATTACTCGCAGGTGCGCATGAACGGGCTGGGCGGCTCCTACACGCAGATTCTCATCAACAGCCGGCCCGTGTTCAGCGCCCTCAACGGGCTGTACGGCCTCGAACAGATTCCGTCCAACATGATTGACCGGGTCGAAATCGTGCGGGGCGGCGGCTCGGCCCTCTACGGCTCCAGCGCCATTGCGGGCACGGTCAACATCATTACCAGGGACCCCGAACGGGATGCGTGGTCGGCGGGCTACAGCTACGCCAACACCGGCGGGTCGGGCGACCACATTTTCAACGCCAACGCCTCGGCCGTGCACAAGAGCCGCAAGGCCGGCGTAACGCTGTTTGCCTCGCGGCGCTACCGCCAGGAGTACGACCACAACGGCGACGGCTTCTCGGAACTGCCCCGCATCAACAACCTCTCATTCGGCCTCAACTCTTTCCTGAAAACGGGCGAAAACGCCAGGCTCTCCCTCTCGCTCAACCACATCGGCGAGGAACGGGACGGCGGCGACCAGCTCGACCGGCTCCCGCACGAGCGGCAGCAAACCGAGTGGCGCAACAGCGGCATTCTGGCCGGCACGCTGAGCTACGACGTGAAACTGCCCGCCCTCAACAGCACCTTATCGGTGTACGGCGGGGGGCAAACCACCCGGCGCCGGCACTATACCGGCGTGGAAGGTGCCGACGGCTACGGCAACACCGAGAACGAGACGTTCCAGGGCGGCATCCAGTACAACTACACGCCCAGGCGGTTCCTGGTGGGCAAAAACGTGCTGACGGCCGGCATCGAGTACCAGTACGACAACGTGTTCGACCAGATTGTCGCCTACAACTACCTGATCGACCAGCAGGTGGCGCAACTCGGCGCCTTCGTGCAGAGCGACTGGGAACTGACGCCGAAGTGGACGCTGCTGACCGGCCTGCGGGTGAACAAACACAACTTCGTGGACCGGCCCGTGGCCAACCCCCGGCTGGGCCTGCTCTACAAACCCACCCCGCGCATGCAGCTGCGGGCCTCCTACGCCAACGGCTTCCGGGCTCCTCAGGCGTTTGACACCGACATGCACATTGCCTTTGCCAACGGCGGCGTATCCCTCATCCGCCTCGACCCGGCGCTGCGGCCCGAGTTTGCCAACAGCTTCAGCGCCTCCCTCGACTACGACCGGCCCGCCGAAAACTACATTTACGGCTTCACGGCCTCGGCCTTCCACACCCGCCTCCGCGACCCCTTCGTGCTGGAGGAGGTGGGCGAAGACGCCGACGGCAACAAGGAATTCCGCAAACTGAACGGCGGCGGCTCGGCCGTAACGGGGCTGAGCCTCGAAGGCCGCCTCAACTGGAACCAGCTGGTGGAGGCCGACCTGGGCCTTACCGTGCAGCAGAGCCGGTACGACCAGCCGGTGGCGTGGTCGGCGGCAATTCCCGGCACCCGGCGCTACCTGCGGGCCCCCAACCAGTACGGCTACTACACCTTTACGCTGACGCCTTCCCTGCCCTGGACTTTTGCGGTGACGGGCGTGTACACCGGCCCGATGCTGGTGCCGCACTTCGGCGGGGCGCCGGGCGTGGACGGCGACCGGCTGGTCACGTCGCGGTCCTTCGTGGAAACCAACCTGAAAGCAGCCTATACCCTCAACGTGAAGTCCCTCAAGCAAAGCATCCAGTTCTTCGGCGGCGTCCAGAACGTGTTCAACCAGTACCAGGACGACTTCGACACCGGCCCCGGCCGCGACTCCAACTACATCTACGGCCCCGGCCGGCCCCGGACATTTTATGCGGGGGTTAAACTGGGAGTTTTTTAAGGGAGGAGCGAGAAGCGAGGAGTGAGAAGCGAGGAGAAGGGGCACGGGCTTGTCCGGGGAAAACGGCAAAGTGCGTGCACAATCTTCCCGCTTCTCACTCCTCGCTTCTCGCTTCTATACTTTCCCCCACAACCAAAGCCACCACATTCCCGTATAAACGTTCATGCAACGTTGTTGCATATCTAAGGTGATTGTTGTAGTTTTGTCGCGTTGTGGAACCATTACGACTCCGTATGAAATTTTCCGGTATCTCACAGAAGTCAGACTGGGTTGGTATTTTGAGTTCAGCGGGTTGCATCCTTCACTGCCTGGCCATGCCGGTGGTGGTTTACGCGTCGGAAGCGGCCCTGCACGGGGAGCATACGGAGTGGCTGGACTACCTGTTCGTAGCCGTGGCCGCCGGTGCCGTGGTCTACTCGGTGCGGCAGGCCCACTCCCGGGCCGTCAAGCTCCTGCTGATCGGGGCGTGGCTGCTGTTTTCGGTGGGCGTGGTGCTACAACCCGCTTTTGCGCCGGCCTCCGGGCTGGCGTACGCCGGTTCGGTCGGCCTCATTGCCGGCCACGCCATCAACCTGCGCCACTGCCGGCAGTGCAAAGTGCACAAGCGGCACGTGGCCGCCTGACAAACCGCCCGGCATTGCATCCATTTGGGGGCCTTGCCCGTTTAAACGGCCGGCGGGCTCCCTGCCGTACGCAGCAACCTTAGCCGGCGGCCCTCCTCCTCCTGCATGAAAACCGTTGATCCCAAAGAAGTATCCGTAGCCGAATTCCACAGCTACCTGCTGAGCACGGTAGCGCCCCGGCCCATTGCCTTTGCCAGCACCGTTGACGGCGACGGACGCGTGAACCTGAGCCCCTACAGCTTTTTCAACGCCTTCGGCTCCAACCCGCCCACGCTGATTTTTTCGCCCAACCGCCGCGTCCGCGACAACACCCCCAAGCACACCTACGAGAACGTAAAGGAAGTAGCCGAGGTGGTGATCAACGTGGTGGATTACAAGATGGTGGAACAGATGTCGCTGGCGAGCTGCGAGTACGAGCGGGGCGTGGACGAGTTCGTGAAGGCCGGTTTTACGCCCGTGGCCTCCACCCTGGTGCGGCCGCCCCGGGTGGCCGAGTCGCCGGCCGCGTTTGAGTGCAAGGTGTTGCAGGTCATCGAAATGGGCGACCAGGGCGGGGCGCCCAACCTGGTGATCTGCCAGGTGCTGCTGGCCCACTTTCACGACCACCTCTTCAACGCCCAGGGCCGCGTAGACACCACCAGCGTAGACCTGGTGGCCCGCATGGGCGGCGATTGGTACTGCCGCGCGCACGGGCCGGCGTTGTTTGAAGTGCCCAAACCCAACCAGCACCGGGGCATCGGCATCGATCAATTGCCGCCTGCCGTAAGAAACAGCCACATTTTAACCGGAAATAACCTGGGCCGGCTGGCCAACGTCGAGAAACTTCCTGACCCCGGCGCCGTACAAGACTTCCGGCAGACATCCGCTATCCGCGAGGCCCTCGAACGGCTGGGCGGGCAGCCCAACCAGCTGGAATCACATCTGCACGCACTGGCAAAGCAATTTCTGGAAGCAAACCAGGTTGAACAAGCCTGGCTTACGCTGTTACAGCAACCCGGCTGAGACGCACGGCCGGGGAGCGGTTTCCGCGTTCGTTTCGGAAAGCTGTCCATGTAATATTCGCCGCGAAAATTAAAATAATTTCGCAAAAATGTGTTTACTTTCTTGCGATTATCCGTATTAATTCTGGAAATTTGCCCCTATAAGTACAAGAGAAAGCGCAGAAAATGTAAAATTTGCTACGAAAATTCATATTATGGGGATTGAAAAGGTAACCGAGGCACTTGTGTAATATAAATTATTGATAAATTCATATTGCAATTTGACCATCCGCACCGTAATTTGAAACTTACAACCGGTGCGCCCGGCACCCAAGTAAACCACCCTGCCTGTTTAACGTACAAGGAGTCATAGCGACCCGCGCAGCCACACCCAATTCCAAACCATTTACTGCCACGAAGGGCAGTGCAAGACGTATGAAGGTTTCCATCATTACCGTTGTTTACAACGCCATCAACACCCTTGGTTCAACCATCAACTCCGTGCTTACGCAGCAGTACGGGGACATTGAATACATTCTCGTGGACGGCAACTCGAAGGACGGTTCGCGCGAACTGATCCAGTCAACCGCCGAGAAACACCCGATCCGCTGGGTTTCCGAACCCGACAAGGGCATTTACGACGCCATGAACAAGGGCATCCGGATGGCTACCGGTGACATAGTGGGCATTCTGAACGCCGACGATTTCTACGCGAACGAGCACGTAATCAGCCAGGTGGTGGATACCTTCCGGCGCACCCAGGCCGAAAGCGTGTACGGCGACCTGGCCTACGTGGACGCCGAGAACGTCCAGCGGGTGGTGCGTTACTGGAAGTCGGGGCAGTACCGGCACGGAGCGTTCCGCAACGGCTGGATGCCGCCGCACCCCACTTTTTTCGTTCGCCGCGAGATGTACGAAAAGTACAATACGTTTGACCTCCGCCTCAAATCAGCCGCCGACTACGAGCTGATGCTGCGTTTTATCCACAAGCACCGGATTTCGGTGGCTTACCTGCCCAACGTAACGGTCATGATGCGTACCGGGGGCGCCAGCAACGCCAACCTGCGCAACCGGTTCCGCGCCAACCGCGAAGACCGGATGGCCTGGAAGCTCAACGGGCTGGAGCCGCACCCCCTTACGTTGTTGCTCAAGCCTTTGCGTAAGATCGGGCAGTATTTCCTGGCCCTCGGGCAATCCCCCGTTTCGGTTCCGTCGGAAGGGTACGTACGCCCCTGAGGCAAGTGTGGTTTGAGAAAGGCTATTTTTGCACGATCTAAAAAATATCAGTCCGTATGATCTACGTTGAACCCTCCACGTTGAACATCCTGATGGCGTTCCTGACGGCTTTTACCATTGCCTTCCTGGCAGTGCCGCCGGTCATCCGGGTGTCTTCCATCCGGCGCATCTTCGACGAACCCGACGAACGCAAGCTCCACAAGAACTCCATTCCCTCGCTGGGAGGGGTAGCCATGTTCGCCGCCATCTTTTTTTCCATCATCTTCTGGGCCGAGGACATTAACTTCGAGCAACTCCGCTGGATGATCCTGCCGCTGTTCATCATCTTCATGCAGGGGCTCAAGGATGACATTGTAGCCATCCACGCCGTAAAAAAACTCATCGGCCAGCTCATCGCCACCTCCATCATGGTGTTCTGGGGCGGCCTCTACATCACCGACCTGCAGGGTTTCCTGGGAATTCACCAGATTCCTGCCTATGTAAGCATTCCCTTTACTTTGTTCACGGTAGCCGTCATCATCAACTCCTTCAACCTGATCGACGGGGTAGACGGCCTGGCCGGCACCATCGGCGTGGTGACCACGGTTACCTTCGGGTCGCTTTTCTTTCTGGGACAGCACTACTCGCTGGCGATGATTTCATTTACCATCACCGGCGCCCTGCTCGGGTTCCTGTGGTATAACTTCTCCCCGGCCAAAATATTCATGGGCGACGGCGGTTCGCTGGTGATCGGCATGGTGCTGGGCATCCTCTGCCTCCGGTTCCTGGAAGCCAGAATCAGCCTGGACGGCGGGCCGGCCCTGCCCACGCCCCCCATTGCCCTGGCCATCCTGATCGTGCCGCTCACCGATACGCTGCGGGTGTTCATGATCCGGATGTCGCAGGGCCGGTCGCCCTTCAGCCCCGACCGCAACCACCTGCACCACGTGTTGCTGCGCATGGGTTTCAACCACCGGCAAGTAGCCCTCACGCTGGGCGGCGTCAACCTGGTCTTCATTGCGCTGGCCCTGCTGCTGCGCCACGCGGACGTAACGGTGGCGACCCTGACGATCATCGGCACTTCGGTGGCCGCGTGCCTGGTGCTGCAACGGCTGTCGAGCCGGCAAACAGAAGTACCGGCCCCGGCCGCGCCGCAGCCCGTAAACATTGAACAGACCGTATAGCCGGCAGACGCTATACTGCTTACGTATGAATGAAGTATTGTCGTACTCCCAGGACCGGGCGGACCTTTCCGCTTACAACAATGACTGGTACAACCCAGGCGCCTCCGCCCTGAAGCGGACGCTCTGGTACTTCGTAAATGCGTTGCTGTTCATCAACCCGCTCAACCCCCTGAGCGGCCTCAAGGTAAAGCTGCTGCGCCTGTTCGGCGCCCGGGTGGGCAAGGGCGTTACCCTCAAACCAAACATCAACATCAAGTACCCGTGGCTGCTCGAAATCGGCGACCACGTCTGGGTCGGGGAGGGCGTGTGGATCGACAACCTGGGCCTGGTGTCCATCGGGAGCCACGTGTGCATTTCGCAGGGCGCCCTGCTGCTGACGGGCAACCACAACTACAAGAAAAAAACGTTTGACCTGATGGTGGGCAAGATCACCCTGGCCGACGGGGCGTGGGTGGGGGCCAAAAGCGTGGTGTGCCCGGGGGTAACCTGCGGGAGCCACAGCGTACTGGCCGTCGGGTCGGTTGCCGTCAAAGACCTTAAACCTTATTTCATATACCAGGGCAACCCGGCCGTGCCCGTGCGGGAGCGGACCATCGAACCATGATTCAACCCTACAACACCAATGCTACAGGATACCGGCCGTGCAGTTGCAGCTTCTAAACCGGCAACCGCCCGAACACTAGAAAAACTACCCATTGTTTTTCTCCATAAAGGTTATAAAGATTACTTGTATTATACGATGCGGCAGGCGCGGCTCTACAACCCCGACGCCCCCATCTACCTGTTCGGCGACCAGGCCAACAACCGGTTCGACTTCCTGACGCACGTGGACGTGACGCCCTATGAACAAGCGGCCTACCCGTTCGAAAAGCATTACAAGCACCTCTCACGGCAAGGCTACCAGTTTGAGATGTACTGCCTGAAGCGGTACTTCATCCTCCGGGAGATCATGCGGCAGTTTCCCTTCGAGCGCTTCTACCTTTGCGACACCGACCTGATGTTCTACAGCAACGTGCAGGAAGAATACGAACGGCTTGGAATGGACCAGTACAAGGCCGTGCTGTACGTACACCCGCACCAGCACATGGAAGAAGTGCTGATGCACAATTCGGTATGGACGCTGGAAGTGCTCGAACGGTTCTGCGACTTCATCCTGGAGATGTACGCGCCGGAAAACGTGCACCTGCTGGAGGAAAATTACCGCTATAAGCAGGAAATCCGCCACCCGTCGCCCTTCATCTCCGACATGTACTTGCTGTACCTGTTCTACAAAAAGTACAAAGACACCATTCCGATCCTCGACCTGAGCCCCATCCGCGGGGACGCCACCTACGATTACAACATCGGCGAATGGCCGTGGCTCGACCGCGAAAACACCTACGAACTGAACGAAAAGGAGTTTTACGGCGTCAAAAGACTTTACATCGAAGACGGGAAGGTGTACTGCTACAACAAGAAGCTCAAGCGCCGCATCCGCTTCAACAACATCCACTTCGCCGGATTCAACAAGATGCTGGTGCACCGGTATTACCAGGGCAAACTCAACCCCTGGCTTTACGTCAAGAATGAACTGCCGTTGCAGCAGTGGACGTTCAAGAAGAACCTGCGTTTGCGGACCCGTTTGCAAAAGCTGGCGGCAATGGTCGGATTGAAAAAATAAGGGCAACCCGCCGCCCCGGCCACCCGAATACGCGTAATAAACCGCCGCCCGAACAATGCGGCGCTAACGACCAAACCACTATGAAAGCCAATAAATGGCACGTACTCAACGCTTACTTCGATAAGATCTACATCCTCACCATTCCGCGCAACGAAAAGCGCCGCCTTTTTCTCAACGCGCACCTGGAAGGATTACACTTCGAATACTTTTACGGCGTGGATGGCAAGGGCTTGCTGCCGCTCCATACCGAAGGCACCGCCGAGTATGACTACCAGGCAATACTGGCCCACAACCGGGAAATTTGCGCCAAGTACCTGAAAATCCCCGCCAAGCCCATCGTGCACCAGAACGAAATCGCCTGTTCGCTTTCCCACCGGTTGATCTACCAGGACATTGTGGACAACGGCTACGAAAGGGCCCTGATCCTGGAAGACGACGTAGCGTGCATTGACGCGAACCTGCCGTTCCTGAGCGAAGCCCTCAACAGCCTGCCCACTGACTGGGAAATGCTGTACCTGGGCTACGAACTCAACTTCGCCTTCGACGGGCCGATGGGTTTCAAGCAGCAACTCGTTTCGCTGCTCTACCACGCCGGCATCCGCACCGAGGCGGTGAGCAACAAGTACGTTTCCTACCCCAAACGCGTGACGGCCCACCTCAAGGTAGCCGGCGTGCACACCAATACGGAGGCGTACGCCATCCGCCGGAGCACGGCGCAGAAGTTCATCGAGTGGCAATCCCCCGTGCGGTGGATCGCCGATCACCTGCTCATGGACGTTTGCGCCCGGCAGCGGATCAAGGCCTTCCTGGTGCACCCCAAGATTTTCATGCAGAACAAGAAAGAATTTGAATCCAGTATCTGGACGAAAGCCTGATGCCTACCCCTTTTACGGTTGTATTTTTTTACCGCAAGCCACGGGTGGCCGGCAACTTCAGCATCGAATTCCTCTTCCAGCACATCCAGAACGCTCTGCCGCCGCACGTACGGACGCGGACGGCCATTTCCCGTTACGAAAGCAACGGCTTGTGGCCGCGGGTGTACAACGCCTGGGAGGCCGCCCGCCGGCAGGCCGACGTGAACCACGTAACGGGTGACGTACACTTCCTGACGCTGCTGCTGCGCAAGCGGAAGACCGTGCTTACCATCCACGACTGCGGCTTCATGAAACACCCTTCGGCCGCGGCCCGCACGGTACTGCGGTGGTTCTGGCTGGTACTGCCCGTGGCCCGTTCGCGGGTGGTTACGGTGGTTTCGCAGGCCACCAAAGACGAAGTGCTGCGGTACGTAGATTGCAACCCCGATAAGATCCGCGTCATTCCCAACTTTATCTCGGACCGGTACGCCCCGCGGCCCAAACCTTTCAACGCCCAACGGCCCGTCATCCTGCAAGTGGGCACGGCCTTTAACAAGAACATCGAGCGGCTGATCGAGGCCCTGGCGGGTATTCCCTGCCAACTGGTGATCGTCGGCAAACTGGGCGAGGCGCACGTGGCCCTGCTGGCGCAGCACCGGGTGGATTACACCAACGCGTACAACCTCACCGAGGAGGAACTGGTGCGACAGTACGAGGGGTGCGACCTGCTGGCTTTCGTCTCCACGTACGAGGGGTTCGGCATGCCCATCCTGGAAGCCCAGACGGTGGAGCGGCCGGTGGTGACGAGCAACGTACTCTCCATGCCCGAAGTGGCGGGCGGCGGCGCCTGCCTGGTAGACCCCGACAGCGTACCGGCCATCCGGGAGGGCATCCTGCGGGTCATCCACGACGAAGGATACCGCAACGGCCTGATTGCCAAAGGCCGGGAAAACGTGAAGCGTTACAGCCTGGCGTCGGTGGCCGGGGCATACACGCGGCTGTATGAGGAACTGAGGAGGTAGGGAAGGGGGGAGTTAGGGAGTTTGAGGGGTAGGGAGTTTAAGAGGTAAAGTTGCTGCCGGGCAAGTGTGCATCCGGGCCTTGGTCAGTGTCTCACTGACCACTTTTGCTTTGACGAGGTACGCCTTAATGCACGCCAGGAATCAAACGCCCATTTACCGTATACGCATCAACTCCCCAACTCTCAAACTCCCTAACTAAACAACGCCTGGTACTGGTTGGCAAAGTCCGATTCCTGGGCGAAGCGGCGGGCCACGCCCTGGGCGCCCCGGCAGTACGCGTCGTATTCGGCCTGGTCCATGGCGTAGGCTTGCCGGAGGGCGTTGGGCAGGGCCTGCTTGTCGCGGAGGTCAAGGTCCCAGCCGGCTTTTTGCGGGGCCAGCTTTTTCCAGGGCGTCTGGTCGCTGATAATGGCCGGCCGGCCGGCATTGAACGCCTCGTAAATGGCGTGGCCGAAGTTTTCGCCTTTGGAGGGCAGCACGAAAAAGTGGTGCTCCTGGAGGGTAGCCATTACCTCGGTGGGGTGAATGTTGCCGTGGTACACCACCCGGATCGACGGTTTGAGCGTAGCCATTACCCCCTGGCAGGCCTGCCAGTACTCGGGGTCTTTCACCGGCCCGTAGATGTGGTACTCGGCCGAAATTTCGTCCTCCAGCGCCTTCAGCGTTTCCAGCAGCGCCAGGTGGCCCTTCTTGGCCGTGATCAGCGAAATGGTAACGAGTTGGAGCCGGCCGCGTTCCTTGCCGATGGGCTTCAGGGGCTGGGCCACCAGGTCAGGGGTATCGAGGGCCAGCACCACTTCCGCCTTCGGACCGAACATGCGCCGGATGTCCTCCACCTCCTGCGGGTCGGTGGCGTGCCAGCGGACGTTCTTGTGCAGGCCCCAGGCTTTGAACAGCGCAAAGTATACTTTCTTCTTGAACGGCTTTACCGTCAGGGCGCCGCGTTGCAGCATGCCCCGGGGCGCCACGATCACCACCGGCCGGGACGGCAGCCGGCGGGCCAGCCGCAGCGGCATCACCACGAAGGGCAACGAATACACGCCGTTGAGGTAGAGCACTTCGGGTCGCCGTTCGGCAATGAAACAGGCCAGTTTCTCCCGCCGCTGGTAGTCGGGCGAAAGGTACAGTACCTCCGCCGCATTCCTGAAGGGCGTCCACTCGTTGACCGGGACGTCCGGCATGGGTTGCGTTTCGCCGAGGTCGGTGCTGCCCGTAATCACCGAGAAGGAAAACCGGGCGCTGAAGTTGTGCACCAGGTTTTCGAGGGAACGCACAATGCCGCCCGCCTTGTAGGCCGGCGCAAAGTGCTCCGTCAGAATCAAGATTCTTTTCATCAAATGCTGAGGGTTGAATGGGCAACGGATTGTTGCTCCCACATTTCCAGCATGGCGTTCTGGACCTGGCGGTAGTAGTTGTTCCAGGTGTAACTCTGGGCCACCGTGTGTGCCTTGCGGCCGATCTGTTCTACCTGGTCGCGGTTTTGGTAGAAAAACCGCATCCGCTCCTTGAGGGCTTCCAGGTCATCGACGGGAATCACGAAGCCGCCGCCCTGCTTGACGGCGTCGCGGGAGCCAGTGTGCTCGGTCACGATCACCGGCGTGCCGCAGGCCATGGCTTCCAGCACGGTCATGGCCCAGCTGTCGAGGTAGGAGGGGAACACGAACACGTCGGCCCGCTGGTAGTACCGCACCAGGTCGTCGTGCAGCAGGAACGGGACGTGCGTAAACATGCCTTCGTACCCTTCCATGGTGGCCTTGCTGTCGGCCAGGGCCCCCACGATGGTAAGGGTAGCGCCGGGCAGGTTCAGTTGCTTAAAGGCTTCGAGCACCAGCCGTACGCCCTTGCGGTTCGACAACTGGCCCACGAACAGGAAGTTGAACCCTTCGCCGTGGTTGTAGACCGGCTTGGGCGTAAACAGGGTGGGGTCGAAGCCCAGGTTCACCGTGTACACCTTCTTTTCGGGCACGCCCGCGTCGAGCAGCGTCTGCCGGGCGTAGTTGGAAAGGGTCAGGATGTAATCGGTGTATTCGTACTCGGCGGCCTTAGTCTGGTTGATCTTGGCGTAAAACTTCTCGTCCTTCACGATTTCGCCCATGTCGCGGTACTTGCGGCGCAGCTCCATGATGTGCGAATAGTGCACCTGGGCCAGGTCGAGCACGGTGATCTTGCCCATCTGCTTGGCCCGCCGGAACGTTTCGAGGGACGATTTTTCGTAGCCGATCACAATGTCGGGGTTGTAGCGGGAGAGGCGGCCGGCCACGGCCCGGTCGTGGAAGCGTTCCACGGGGTACACCCATTCTTCGCCGTGGGCGTCCATCACCAGGTTGGCGGCCTGCCGTACGGCCTCGGCCAGCGGAATCATCACGATCCGGCTCTCGTCGAGCGGCTTGAAGTACTTCTTCCTGAAAAGCTTTTCCACCTTGCCGCCCACTGCGGCGGGCAGGGCTCCCACGGCTTTGAAGAAAGCACTGTTGGGCTTGTACCACAGCGACGTAATGAAGGTTTGCAGCATGCCTTCCCGCTGCAGCGCGTAGCAGACCTGGTGGACGTATTGTTTACCCGGATGCGAGACTAAGACTTGGGGTTTTCTGTTTTTCATGCACGTCGATTTGGTGGATGGCACTGGCAATTCCGGCGCAGGTCCAGAAGATGATGTTGTCCATCCAGTTGAATATGGCTAGGTTGAGGTAGAAAATGGTCGGCAGTTGAATGATGGCCAGCGCCATGGCAATCAGTTTGAGGCGCGTTTCCTGCACGGTAAACATGGTGCGCACAATGAAGAAGAACACCGCAAAGCGCATCCCCGTGCAGAGCAGGAAGCCGATCAGTCCCAGTTCGATCACCACCCGTTCGGCTTCCTCCTCCCAGTAGCCGGGCATCCGGTCGCGGCCGGTCAGGTACTTGCGGTTGGCCTCGTACGTGGTGCCGATGCCAAACCCGATGATGCCCGAGGTTTCGAGGAATTTGAAGGGGTTGAGGGCGTCCTCCACGCGGTTGCCCACGTCGTTGTTGGCTTCCACGCGGCCCATGAACGACTTAAGCGATTCCTGGCCCGATTCGGTGAAGGTGAGTACCAGCGTGCCCAGCAGGCCGATGGCCGCCAGCTGCACCGTGAACAGGCTCTTGTTGAGCTTGTTGCCCGCGAAGCCCATGCCCACGCCCAGCGAAATGAGCACCACGTCGATGACGAAGAACCCGACCGGGCCCCGCGAACCGGTCATCAGCAGGTTGAGCAGACCCAGCATGAACACGCCGATCACCAAGGCCTTGCCCTGGCTGCTCTTAAAGCCGGTGGTCACCAGGATGAAGAAAAGGGGCATTACGATGCTCAGCAGCGAAACGTGGCCCGACAGGTAGGAGAACACCGTGGTGATCCGGGCGTGTTCGCCCACGGTCGCCACGCCCAGGTCGTCGGAAACGTACTTGTTGATGAAGGCGGAGGGCGCCGAAAAGTACTGCACAATGCCCAGGATGAAGATGGGCAGGCAAATCCACACCATCACGTTGAAAATCTTGTCGATGTGCTCCATGCGGGTGACGATGCGGGGCAGCAGAATCGCCAGCGGCAGAAATCCCAGGTGCACGGCCAGCCCGACGGCGCCCACCACCGGGCTGTTGGTCACGTTCATGTTGAACAGTTCCATCAGGCAGTAGAACAGGTAGAAGAGCACAATGCCCATGTAGGGCGCCGAGACGCGGGAGACTTTTTCCTTGTTGCCCACGAAGTAGAAGGCCAGCACCGCCAGGATGGCGTATTTGCCGAAAAACAGGGGCGTAGCCAGGCCGGGGGCAACCCACTTGCGCAGGGCGCCTTCCAGCAGAATCCAGATGTAGAAAAAAATGACGCCTTTCCGGAAAAACCCGGTCAGGCCCTCAGAATAACGAATGGGCGACACGTTGGACTAATTTTTTTGGGTACGATACATGCTGCGCAAAGAGGCGGAGGTACTCCTCCCCAATCTGCCGGGCCGAGTGTTTGCTCAGGTGCGCCGCCGCCGGGGCCCGGTACTCGGCCAGGGCTTCGGGGTGGGTAAGCAGGTGACTCAATTGGTCGGCCAGTTCATCGGCGTCGCCGTTGCGGAAGGTAACGCCGCACGGCCCGATTGCTTCGGGCAACCCGCCGCCCGATGAGCCCACCACCACGCAGCCGCAGGCAATGGCCTCCAGGGCGACCACCCCGAAGGGCTCCTTCCACCGCGAGGGCACCACCATCACGTGGTGTTCGTTCAACAGGCGGACCAGGTCCGTGCCGGTGACTGTTCCCGTAAAGGTAACCCGGCCCGAAAGGCCGTACTGCCCGGCCAGTTGCTGCAAGCTTTCCTTCTCGGGCCCTTCGCCCGTGATCGTGCAGTGGAAGTCAAGTCCCCGGTCCCGCACCTTGCGGAGGGCTTCCAGCAGCAGGTCGGCGCCCTTGTCGGACACCAGCCGCCCCAGGAAGATAAATTCTTTGCGCCGCGCAACTTCCTCTATTTTACGGAATTCCGCCCGGTAAGGATTGGCGATCACGTGTAATTTTCCGGGAATGTGCTCGGCAATGGCGCGGCTGATGGCAATGTTCTGGGCAAACCGGCACACGAGCAGCTTGAGCCGGTCCTGCCACCCCACCGAGCCGTCGATGCGCCGGTACCAGGTGTGGTGGGTGACAAAGAGCGTACGCGGGGCGTACAGCAGCGGCCACAACCCCTTGAGGCTGATGCACGCCTGGTAGTATACTTCGCACCAGCGGGTGAGCGCCAGCAACTGCTCCCGGGAGGGCTGCCGGACGACTTCGAAGGGAAAACCCGGGTCGGCGTCGCCGGCGGGCGTGTAGGTAACCACCTTTACCTCGTGGCCGCACCGGGCAAACTCCTGCGCCAGCGTGAGCACCACGGTTTCCATGCCCCCTACACTCGGGTAAAAAAGCGAAGTGTATACCAGTATCTTCATGTGCAATGTTTTGAACCTTTATACAACTTGTGAGACATAAGACGTGAGACAGGAGACTTCACCCCGATCTTGAAGCGTCTCACGTCTCCTGTCTCACGTCTCCTGTCTCCCTGCTTACCCGGGCCGGTTCACCTTCCGAAAGGACTGCCAGGTATTTCCCGGCAATCCGTTCCCAGCTCAACTGGGCCGATTGGGTGTCTTGCGCGCCTTGCCGGAGCCGGGCCCGCAAGGCGGCGTCATCCATGATTTTTTTGGCGTTTGCCAGCGTGCCTTCGTAGTCGCCTTCCCGGGCGAACAGGGCGTTGTCGCCGTTGCGGAAGAAGCCGTCGGTCATGTGCCCGCTGGTGCCGAGCACGGGAAGCCCGGCCGCGTAAGCCGCCGCCAGCGAACCGCTTTTGGTGGTGAGCCCGCCCCGTTTTTCTTCCAGCAGCATAAAGGCATCCCCGCACCGCAGCACCTGGTACAACGCGTCGTTGCCGAGGTAACCCGGCATGGTTACTTTGCCTTCGAGCCCCAGCGTGCGGAGCAGCCCTTCGGTGTGCTGCCGCTGTTCGGGCCGCAGCTTGCCGAGCAGCACCAGCCGGACGGGATAGCCGGCCCGGGTCAGGTCGGCGAGTACCCGCAGGGCCGCGTCCTGGTCGCGGATGCCGAAAGAAACGAACACGAATTCGCCGCCGGGCGCCAGTTCCCTGCGCAGCGCCTGCACCTGGTCATCGGTGACGGGTACGGGCAGGATGTTGCTCCCGATGGGAATGCGGGTGACTTTGCTGCCAAACGCGCCCAACTGCCGCTGCGTTCTTTCAATGCTGACGATGACCCGGTCGGCCAGGCGGGCCAGGGCAAAGGCAATGGCCCGCTGGCTGAGGGCTACCGGCCAGTACTTGGCCCGGGAAAGTTCGAGGTCAATGAAAATCTCGTGGCAGGTAAGGGCTACTTTGTACCCCCGGGCTTTGAAGCCGTACACCAGGCGGCAGAACCAGAACGGTACGCCGTAGTAGTTGTACGAGTAGGGCACGTACTGTGGAATGATCCAGTCGGGCTTTATCTCATCTACCAGCCCGGTAATCGTGCCGGCGGCCTGCCCGTTCCACGCCTCGATGACCGGGTGTACATGGAGCCCGGTTTGCGTGCCGGCAAATTGCACGATTTCCGCCTTGCGGGAGCAAATCACGTAGACGCGGTGCCCGTTGCGGGCCAACTGCCGGCCCAGGTGATAGGTGTAATCCCCGACGCCGTCGACTACGGGGGGGAAATTATCGGCAATAAACAAAAGCTTCATCATAGGGGAGTCCCATCAGGCCATCAGCGGGTGACTTACACCTCGAAGCCTTGTTGTTTGAAGTGAGGACGCCAGAAATCGAGGTCGTACATGTGCCAGCGGTGGCAGCCAAAAGGCAACTGCCGGTTGTTGAGTTCGAAGAGTTCGCGCGGGGAGCCGTCGTACCCGAAATTCTTCACCTCCTCAAACCGCGGTACGTTGAAGAACGGGTTGAGGATCGGCATCTTGAAGCTCCAGAACATGTCTTCCCCGAAGCCTTTGCCCACGTCGGTGGCAAACGGTTTGAACAGCTTGCTGTTGATGTAGTGCGGCCTTACCTTGCGCAGGCAGAAGCCCCCGTTGCCGTTGTAGCGGTTCTTGGTGAGTTTGAGGAAGTGCCGGAAGTTGGAGTACGTCCAGAACATGTTGATAAAATCGGTGTTGTAGATGGCCGCCCCCACGTAGTCGTAGTCTTTCTCACACCATTCCTCCAACTCATCGCGGAACACGAATGCATCGGTGTGGTAGACCAGCATGAATTTATAGTCGAGAAACTGCTCTGTAGAAGTGGCTCGATACCAGCAATTCGTCGTATCCGTACACCCCGCTGCGGTAGTCAAGCTTCACGAACGACACTTTAACGCCGGCCTCCCGGCCCAGTGCCTCGTAATTACGGGTATCGAGGGTCTTGCGCGACAGGAAAACGATCGGGTGTTTGCCCAATACCTTGAAACACTGCCGGATGGAAATTTCTTCGTAGGGAGTAGGTTTCTCGTTGTGAACAGGAATGACGACTGCCACTAAATGTTTACTCATCTTAAGGTCTGATCAAGTATCGTTAGAATCACTGGCGCGCATTCTGCTTACGGATGGTCTTTGCGCCGGGTTCCGGGTTTCCCTGGCTAGCTGTAGGCCGGCGCCAACCGGCGCACCAGGTCCCGCACCACTTCCCGGAAATACCCTTCGGGTCGCAGGTAGTCCTCCCACAGCCGCCGGCAGTCCCGCTGCAACTGCTCAAATTGGGTATCGCTCAGCCGGTTGTGAAAATCAGCCACGATCCGGTCAATGGCTGACAACTGGCTTTCGTCAATCCACACGCAGTACTTTTTCCAGTCGATCCGGTCCTGGAGGGGCAGGGCGGCATCGGTATCAATAAAAATTGGAATCCGTCCCAGGGCCAGCGTTTCGTACAGCCGGTAGGAAAAATTGCCGTTGCCACGCCCGCACACTACGTAATCGGAATGCACAATGTTGTCGAAATACTCCCGTTTGAAGTTTTCGACGTACTTTTTGTCGGCCTGCTTGGCCAGAATCCCCTTATCGCTGTGAAAGGCGGAATGGGACCGCAGAATCAGGTTTTGCCGGACCCGTTTGGAACCCATCAGGTTCTTGAGGGCGATCACCCGCGGGGCGTGGAACCCGTCCACGCCTAACACTTTCAGCAGGTTAAGCCGGTACAGCAGCAGCCGTACCTCTTCCTGGAGCCGGTATTTGCCCCAGGGTACCCCCAGGGGGGTGGCAAACCCGCAAAATCCCACGACGGCCTGCGCACCTTTTGCCCGCGGCACCACCGCGTGGCCGTAGTCGGCCAGCGGATCTTTGATGAAAGCCGGCTGCGCGTGCACGAAAGCCGGTTGCGAAGAACGGAAAATGGAAGGGGCGAACACCAGCGGATTCCGGAAGGGAATATCCGCCAGGTAGCGGTTCACCTCCGGGTCCGACGGGTAGAACAGCAGCACCGGCTTGCCGGATTGCGCTTCGTACTGCGCGTACGCCGCCAGCCGCTCCTTCACGGCCGGCCTGGTAAAGCTGTACTGGTAATCGTAAGGAAACACAATGTAATCGCAGTCCCGGAGGCTGCTCAGTTGCAGGTATTTGTTGCCTTCCACCGCGTACGCATCAAAAACGTGCCGTTTCATGGGCCCTTCCGAAAAGGCCGACCAGTCGGGCAGCCCCGACAAGGGATACAAAAAGGGCGTTTTCAGAAAGCCGTCCTGGAGGTCCGCCGCATCAACAAACACCTTTAGCTTTTCGGTTTCGGCTGTTTGTGTATGCATCATGAGTTCACGCGTTACGGGTTAAGTTTAGCCTAGGCTGTAGTTTTTGACGTCTACCTGTTCCCACTTGGCGTTCCACACCACCGGGCCCTGGCCCTGGAAGTCACTGTGGCCGAAGCCGAAAATGTCGGACGGCAGGATGTCGAAGCGGACGGCGTCTACCAGCGTCTTGGCTTTTTCGTTGTTGCAGGACATGGCCGGGAAGAAGGTGTAGCGGCCGGGACCCAGGTGGATGCCCTCGTTGACCACGCGGATTTCCATGACCTGGTCGGTAGTGACCGAAAACTTGGTGCCGTAGTAGTCGGAGAAGGTAGTGCCCAGCGGGTTGCCGTTGGCATCCTTGATGAACCCGCCCAGGCTGATCTTGCCCCGCATGCGGTCGGAGACGCGGATGAAGAAGCGGAAGCCGATCTTCTGGTCGGCAAAAATTTCCCGGTTGTAGGAGATGGCTTCTTTGCCGTAGGGACCCGACTCATCGACCGTAAACACGTCGCAGCCCAGGATGCCGTAGGCGTCGCTCTTGAAGATGTCGATGGCTTTCTGCTGGCCTTCAATGGGCCGCAGGTACTCGCCGGCCACCTGGTTGATGTTGCCCGACAAGACCACGTGGCCGCCCTTGAGCAGGATGCCCTGGTTGCAGAGGCGCTTGATGGTGCCCATGTTGTGGCTCACAAACAGCACGGTACGGCCCTCATTCTTGCTCACGTCTTCCATTTTGCCCAGGCACTTGTTCTGGAAGTTCATGTCACCCACGGCCAGTACTTCGTCCACGATCAGGATTTCGGGTTCCAGGTGGGCGGCCACGGCAAAGGCCAGGCGCACGAACATACCCGAGGAGTAGCGTTTGACGGGGGTGTCGAGGAATTTTTCCACTTCCGAAAAGGCCACGATTTCGTCGAACTTGCGCTGGATCTCGGTCCGCCGCATGCCCAGGATGGTGCCGTTGAGGAAGATGTTCTCGCGGCCCGTCAGTTCGGGGTGGAAGCCGGTGCCTACTTCCAGCAGGGAGGCGATCCGGCCCTTGATGCGGATGGTCCCCTTGGTGGGCTCAATGATGCGGCTCAGGATTTTGAGCGTGGTGGATTTGCCGGCGCCGTTGTGGCCGATAATGCCTACCCGGTCGCCCTGCTGCACCTCGAAGCTCACGTCTTTCAGCGCCCAGAAGTCTTCCTTGCGCTCCATGCTGAACTTGCCGGGCTGAAAGATGCGCCGGAAGCGTTGCGTGGCGGCCCCTCGGAAGGTGTATTCGTGTTGTTTATTATGGGTAATGGTATACTTCTTCCCTAAGTTTTCAACTTTGATCGCAGTACTCATAGTAGACGGTCTAATGTGTGTGTAGGCGTATTTTTATGCCTGTCCCCGGGCAGTACGAAAGGATGCTAAGGGTTAGATCGTATCGGCAAAGCCTTTTTCGGTGCGCCGGAAGTACCGGATGCCCACCCACAGCATAATAAAGGTCACGCCTGCCGAAACCATCAGCCCGGGCAGGTAAAGAATTTCATCAATTCCGAATATGGCCCACCGGAAACCGTCGATCACGCCTACCATCGGGTTGAGCGAATACAGCAACCGGGCTTGTTCACCGTATTTCTGCGCCACGATCATGCTGCTGTACGCAACGGGTGAAAGCA
This sequence comes from uncultured Sphingobacteriales bacterium, assembly GCA_963844325.1. Taxonomy (GTDB): domain Bacteria; phylum Bacteroidota; class Bacteroidia; order Cytophagales; family 172606-1; genus CADCTQ01. Next base: position 6,413,269 of record CAWJNV010000002.1, on the reverse strand, counting down.
CCACGCCGAACTGAATGATGAAGGGCATCACGAACCGGAAGTCACGGTACTTTACGTTCACGGCCGTGAGCAGCAGACCAATGCCGAATGCCGCCAGGAAGGCCAGCGCCAGGAATGCCGGCAGGAAAACAATCTTCCAGCTGGGGGCCAGTTGGTAAAAGGCCATCATGATCAGCAGCAGCGCAAAGGAGATGAAGAAATCCACCAGGCTCACAATGACCGTACTGGCCGGTATGATGATGCGGGGGAAGTAGATCTTGGTGATCAGGTTCGAGTTCTGCACGATGCTGTTGCTGGACTCGGACAACGCACTGGAGAAGAACTGCCAGGGGAGCGAGGCCACGAACACGAATATGATGTAGTACTGGTTATCTACTTCGGCTTTCAGGTTGGCAATTCTGCCGAATATGACTGAATAAATGAGGGTGGTGAGCAGCGGACGCAGTACGCTCCAGGCCAGGCCCAGCACGGTTTGCTTGTAACGGACCTTTAAGTCGCGCCAGGTGAGGATGTAGAATAACTCCCGGAACCGCCAGATGTCCTGCCAGTAATTTTTCTCGACGGCGCCCGGTTTGATTACCAGGTCAAACTCGGCTGAATTAGAATTGTTCATTGGTTGCGTGAATAGTATGGTGTTGTGGGGTTAAGGGTAGGCTTGTGATCGGGTTCAGGCAGTCAGCCGCTTCCACCACGACGGCTTGGCGGCCGCCTGGTAGTATTCGGCGTTGTAGTAGCTTCGCTTGTAGCCGGAGTCCAGCTTCTTCATGTCCACGTAGTTGAACAACAGCGCCATCTTGATGTGCGGGTTGTTCTGGTGCAGCTCGTTGAGGTTGTCGAGCAGCGGCCGGGTGGTGTGGTTCTGGCGCACCACGCAGATGGACAGGTCGGCGTACTTGAGCAGCACCACGCTGTCGGAGAAGGCCCCGATGGGCGGCGTGTCGATGATGATGTAGTCGAAGCTGGCCTTTACCGTGTCGATCAGGTGCTGCATGCGGGGCGCGATCAGCAGTTCGGAGGGGTTGGGCGGCACTTCGCCCGACTTCACGTAGAACAGGTTGTCGCCCTTGGTGCGCAGGATGATCTCGTCGATGGTGGCTTTGCCCGACAGGTAGTGGCTCAGCCCGGTAAATCCTTCGGCTTCCAGGTCGTCGTTGCGGTCGGGCTTGCGCATGTCGGCGTTGATGAGCAGCGTCTTCTTGCCCGACAGCGAAAGCACGAACGCCAGGTACTTGGAGCAGTACGTTTTGCCCTCGCGGCTGATGGACGACACGAACAGGAGTACCCTGGCGGCGTCGCTGGCGGCATTCTCGTCGTTTTCGATGAAGTAGCCCAGGTTGGTGCGCACCGATCGGAACGATTCGGCCGTGAGGGAGGCCTTGTAGGAGTACGAGATGGCTTTTTCGCGGGCCCCGTCGTAGCCGATGATGCCCAGCAGGGGCAGCGACGTGTTGTTGAGCAGGTCACGCTTGGTCACCAGCTTGTTGTTGAAGCTGTCTTTGAGCACGATGACGGCAATGGGCACCAGCAGGCCCACGATCAGGGCCGTCATGTAGTTCTTCATGGGGTCCTGCAAGGGGGCCGCCACGCGGGCGTAGTCCACAGGCTTGTAGTTGGACGTTACCGTGGTCCGGGCAATGCCGATCTCGGCCTTTTTCTGCATGAGGAAATCCACCATGCTCTGGTTGGTCTGGAAGCTCTGCTCGATGTCGCGGATGATCCCTTCCTCTACCGGCACAACCCGCCGCAGCATGGACTCGGCGTTGGCAATCTGGGCGGACACCCGGCTTAACTGCATGCTGCTTACCTGGCGGAGCGCGAAGATGTTGCTGCGGACAGCCGTTTCCAGTTCCCGGATGCGGACCTCGGTCTCGACGCGGAGCGGGTTTTTAGCGGGCAGATCAACGATTGTTTCCTGCAACTTGCGCAATTCGGTGAGGTTCTGGCTCAACTGCGGGCTCTCCAGGCCCAGGCCGGGCGGAATGGCAATGTCGCTGACGGCAGCGTTCCGGCGAAGCTGGTCCAGCAGGTGGTTGGCAAATTCAACGGACTGTTGCAGGGCTTCCTGCCGGGTTTCCAGCTCCCGGATCTGTCCGCGGAGTTCGGCGTACTTGTTGTTGATGTTGTTGGTACCGGCCGAGCCCCTGATGGATGTGATCTCGCCCTTGGTGCGGTTGAGCGTATCAATGTTGCTGGCCAGCAGGTTGTCGATGAACCGGCTGGTGAGGGCCGTGGCCTGGTTCTTCTCCTCCAGGTCCTGCTCCACGAACTTCTCCATCAGTTTGTTGAGGAAGTCCCGTTCCTTGGACGGGCTGCGGCCAATCGTGGAAAGAATGATGATGGAAGCTTCCTTGGCATCGGTTTCGGCGGTGAGCTTATCCTTGTACTCGCTCACCAGGCCGTCGAGGCTGTTGAGGTGGAAGAGAATGTCCTGATTGAGCGCCTTGGCAGGGTCATCGAGCTGGATCGTAAACCGGAAATCCAGTACCTCGTAAGACTGGCCGAAGGTAAACTGTTTGCCCTCCAGGTGCGGCTTGAGCCAGGCGCTTTTGGGCGTCAGCGTGTACTTCTTCGGGGTCAGGGCCGTGCACCGGATGGTTTCGTAGTACGGGATGAACTTCGAATTCGTGTCGGGCAACACCTCGATGGGGCTTTTCTTGTAAAGTTCCACGGTGATCGTGTCGGTTTCCTTGAAGTACGACACGCCGAAATTCAGTTCCCGCATGGCCTTCTCGATCAGCCGCCGCGACTTGAGGAAGTACTTCTCGTTGTAGAGGTTCTTGGACGGACCCGCGCCGCTCTCTTCGAGCAGCACTTCCTGCGCGGAATAGGGATCTTTGTTCTTGACGAACACCGAAGACGAAACCTTGTACGTGGGTACCGTGTACCGGTTTACCGTGTACGCGGCGGCAAGGCAAACACCGATGGACAACGCCAGCCAGTACCACTTCCGTAGTATCTTACCGGCCAGCTTGCCCAGGCTGAAATTATTTTGAGCGTTGTTAAAATCCACTGGTAATAGCTTTTTTGATTGATTAGTTGTTTAACCGTTGGTTCAGCAGCAGGAAGGTCGTAACCACCGCAGCCGCCCCGGTAATGATGGAAAATACGGAGCGGGTACCGGTGAAGTATTCCCTCACGCTTCGGGCCTTCAGCGGCGCTACTACAACCACGTCGTGGGGCCGCAGGTAGTAGTTGTCCGAGCTGATGATGTTGTCTTCCAGCACGTTTACGTAAAACACCTTTGCGACTCCGTTTTCGTGCCGGATTATTTTTACCCGCGAGTAGTCGGCGATTTCCGTCAGCCCGTTGGCGGCGGCAATGGCCTGCATGATGGTCATCTGGGGCTGGCCGGTGATGAAGGTGCCTTCCCGGGTCACTTCCCCGAGCAGGGTGTAGGTAAAGTTCACGAGCTTCACTTCCACCACGGGGTCTTTGAGGTAGTCCTTCATGAGTTGTTTGAGGCTGGCCTGCGCCTCGGTGATCGACATGCCGCCCACCTTTACCGGGCCCACCGCAGTCAGTTCAATGGTGCCATCCGGCGAAATGGTGTAGCCGGGAAAAGAAGGGGGCAGGCCGGCCACGTTGTTCATCATCATGAAGCCGTTGCCGCCGCTGACGGACTGCTTGTTGAATACGTTGAACTGATCCTGCGTAAGACTGGAAATGTTGACGGAAATGATGTCGCCGGGCTGGAGCCGGTGCTGATACACCTGCAGGGGCATGGACTTTATTGCCTCGGTACTGGCGGGAACCTGGTCGCTCTGGCGGTCTTGCAGGTAGACGATTTTCCGGTTGGGCACGCAGGCGAAGGCGGTGAGCAGCACGAAGGTCATGAGTAGGTAAACCCGTATTTTCTCTAACATGCGTATGGTACTTTTTGGGATGGCTATGTAATGTTTTTGGTGGATTGCGGCCCCTCCGGGGTGCCCCGGCAGGGAGAAGAAAGTATCACATAAAGGTGAAAAGTGGGTTAAGTTCGAAGTAACGTAGTAAAAAGCACTGTTAATACTACCTGCCCAGGATAGGTAAACCGCTAACTCCTCACTTCAACCGCAAATAGGACTTTTTTCTGGTTCGCGATCACGCCACAATCCCGGTTTCAATTAGTAAAGATGGGGAAAAATATTATGTAATAAAACACTGGTAAATGAATTAAGGGATTACCCTCGCAGGCCAATCCCTTCATACGCATTTGTTGCCCCGAAAGTTTTATTACTAAAGAGCGTACTTTTTGTACACTTTTAATACGGCCCTTGCGTGCCCCACCCCCGCCGGCCCGTCTGGTACGGGCCGGAAAGGGCTTTTGGCACGGCACAACGGCGGCCCGGGGCCGGCCGGCAACGCTACGCCGGAACCAGGCGCAGTTCGATGGGAAGGTTGAATCCCTGCACGGTATACGTGGTGGTAAGCACGAGTTGCGCGGCGTCCAGTTGTTTGATGACAAACTGGTACCCCTGCGTCCCGAGGGTCGCCACGAGTTGGTCCTGGGTGGTGCCGAATGCCCAGGTGCCGTTGGTTACGGCGCCGCCCGCCTGGGTGGCCGTCAGCGTGCCGTCGCCGTTGAACCGGACGGTAGCCCCGTTGAGGGGTCCCAGCGTGGCGAGCAGCGCCGGGTCGGTGATGGCCACGTTGTTGGCCAACACTTCGTTGAGCCGCCAGGCGCGGCTGGTCAGCAGGGCCCGGCGGTCAGGGGCCGGTTCATCTTTTTCTTTCTTGCAGGCAAAAAGCACGGCCAGCAGCAGCAGGCATACGGACAGACGGGTTTTCATGGGAACTATGGATTGGGTTCGAGGTGGGCATTGCGGATGGTCAGCACGACCGGTACAGTCTGGTACTCGTAGGGCTGGTTCGAACAGATGATGACCGTACGGCCCGCGCCGTAGGTTTCCAGCATCCGGCCGTACCAGGCAGTTCCGGCCGCGTCCAGGTTCGAGGTGGGCTCGTCGAGCAGCAGCAGGGGCACGTCCGAAAGAAAAGCCAGCCCTAGCTTCACCCGGGTCTTCATGCCCGAGGAGAAATGCCGTACGGGTTTGTGCCGGGCCGCGTGCAAGGCGGTGATTTCGAGGAAGTCGGCGTCGGAAACGCCCCCGACCAGCGGCTTGAACTGCCGGTGGAACCCCAGCAGTTCGGTAAGGGTAAATTCTTCGATGAGTTCCAGGTAGGGCGACGCCACGGCCAGGCGCCGGAAAGCCCCTTCGGCGGGCAGCGGCCGTCCCGCCTCGGCGTACTTCACAACCCCCTCGGTCACGGGCAGCAGGCCCGCGATGAGCTGGAGCAGCGTGGATTTGCCGCTGCCGTTGGGGCCGGTGATGGCGTAGGCCCCGCCCGCCGCAAACGTAAAGTCGGCTCCCCGCACGATCCAGTCGCGGTTGAATTTTTTTCCCACTCTTTCCAGGCTGATCTGCATAGGGACGGGGAGGGGTGAGTGGGTTGCGGGTCCGGGGCCGGCAATCGTTGCCAAGCCGGCACTATTCGAGGGAGCCCCGCATGATGCCCCTTTCCGAACTGCGGATGAATTGCAGCACCTCGTCGCGTTCCTTGGAGGCGGGCATTTCGGTGGTGATCAGGTCGAGGGCATCGGCGTTGTTGAGCCCTTTCATGTACACGTGGCGGTAGATTTCCTGAATTTCGTTGATCTTGTCGCTCGAAAAACCCCGCCGGCGCAGGCCCACCGTGTTGATGCCGCAGTAGGAGAGGGGTTCGCGGCCGGCCTTGATGAACGGCGGCACGTCTTTGCGCACCAGCGAACCGCCCGACACGAAGGCGTGCGCCCCGATCTTGACGAACTGGTGCACGGCCGAGGCCCCGCCGATGAAGGCCCAGTCCTGCACCTCGATGTGGCCGGCCAGTTGCACCGAGTTCACGATGATTACGTTGTTGCCGATGGTGCAGTCGTGGGCTACGTGCACGTAGGCCATCAGCAGGCAGTTGTCGCCGATGATGGTGGCGTTCTTGTCCAGTTCCGTCCCGCGGTTGAGCGTCACAAACTCCCGGATGGTGGTATTGTCGCCGATGCGCACCGTGGAAGGTTCCCCCTTGTACTTAAGGTCCTGCGGCGGCGCCGAAATGACGGCACCCGGGAAGATCTGGCAGTTCTTACCGATGCGGGCCCCGTCCATGATCACCGCGTTTGAGCCTATCCAGGTGCCTTCGCCGATCTCAACGTTCTTGTGAATAACGGCAAAAGGCTCAATGGTCACATTGGAAGCGACTCTTGCTTCGGGGTGGATATACGCTAGGGGTTGGTTCATTTGTTCTTTCTTACAATACTGGCTGTTAGGACGGCTTCGCACACTAAGGTCCCACCCACGTATGCCTCCCCGTGCATTTTGGCAATGCCCCGTTTGATGGGTGCGATCAGTTCGCACTTGAAAATAAGGGTGTCACCCGGGAAAACCATTTTTTTGAAGCGGCAGCTTTCCACGCCCAGGAAGTACGTCCAGTAGTTTTCCGGGTCGGGCACCGAACTCAACACCAGGATGCCGCCCGTCTGGGCCATGGCTTCAATCTGGTACACGCCCGGGAACACGGGGTTGCCCGGGAAGTGTCCTTCGAAGAAGGGTTCGTTGATGGTAACGTTCTTGACGCCGGCCACCGTATTCTCGTCCATGTAAAACACCTTGTCCACGAACTGGAAGGGGTAGCGGTGCGGCAGCAGGCGGGTAATGTCGTTGATGTCGAGGACGGGGGGCAGCTTGGGGTCATAGGGCGGAATGTGGCTCTTGGCCGTGGTTTCCTCCATCTTCCGCTTGATTTTGCGGGCAAAGGCCACGTTGGCCGCGTGGCCGGGGCGGGCCGCCAGGATTTGCGCCTTCAGGGGCCGGCCGGCCAGGGCCAGGTCGCCCACCAGGTCGAGCAGCTTGTGCCGGGCCGGTTCGTTCTTGTAGCGCAGTTCCACGTTGTTGAGGATGCCCTCCTTCTTGACCTCCACCTTCGGGCGGTTGAACAGCGCCGCCAGGTAGTCGAGTTCGTCGTCGCGGATCACGCGGTCCACGATCACAATGGCGTTGTTGAGGTCGCCGCCCTTCACCAGGTTCTGCTTGTGGAGCATTTCCAGTTCGTGCAGGAAGCAGAAGGTACGACAGGCGGCAATCTCCTTGGGAAACTGCTTGATGTCGGTGATGGAGGCGTGCTGGCTGCCCAGCACCGGCGAGTTGTAGTCCACCATGACGGTGAGCCGGTAGTCGTTGAGCGGCAGGGCGGCAATCTCCACGTTGCGCTCCTTGTCGCGGTAACGGATCTCCTCGGTGATCTCGTAGTAGTTGCGCAGGGCGTTCTGTTCTTCCATCCCCGCCGATTCGAGCACTTCGATGAACTTGATGGAACTGCCGTCCATGATGGGCGGCTCGGGGCCGTCGAGCTGGATGAGCACGTTGTCGAGTTCGAGGCCCACCAGGGCGGCCAGCGTGTGCTCTACGGTGTTGATGCGGGCCCCGCTCTGCTCAATGGTGGTGCCGCGGGAAAGGTCCACCACGTTGTCCACGTCGGCGTCTACGGTGGGTTGTCCTTCCAGGTCAACGCGTTGGAACTTGTAGCCGTGGCCGGGCTTGGCGGGCAGGAAAGTCATGTTGACGGGTACGCCGGTGTGCAGTCCTACGCCTGAAACGGTAACCGCCTTTTTAATGGTATGCTGCTTGATATTCATTCCGTCCTTTAATTGGGGAACGGGAGTACGCAGCAAGAAGAATGGATCAAAATCCGAAGTGATGCCTGTCCGGCGGCCGGAATAAAGGATTACTCGTGGGAATTCACTTCTCTCTTCAAGCGCCCTGCCCTTTTGTTCCGGGCAAATTTAGTATTTTTCTTTCCAATTCCTCAACCCGTTTTTGCAGGTCGGGCAAGTTGCGGAACACCGACAGCGACCGGAGGTTGTCTTTGTAGTTGAACGCCGGCGAGCCGAACAGGGCCGTGCCTTCTTTGGTAACCGACTTGCTGATACCCGATTGCGCCCCGATGGAGGTACGGTTGGCCAGCGTAAGGTGACCCACGATGCCCACCTGGCCGGCGATCACGCAATTTTCGCCCACCTTCGTAGAGCCCGAAATGCCCGACTGGGCGGCCATCACGGTGTTGCGGCCGATTTCCACGTTGTGGGCCACCTGGATGAGGTTGTCGAGCTTTACGCCGCTGCGGATGATGGTGGAGCCCATCGTGGCGCAGTCGATGACGGTGTTGGCCCCGATGTTGACGTCGTCTTCCAGCACCACGTTGCCCACCTGGGGCACGTTCTTGTAGGTGCCGTCGGGCTGGGGCGCAAACCCGAACCCGTCGCTGCCGATCACCACCCCCGCGTGGAGAATGCACCGGTTGCCCAGCACGGTGTTGTCGTAGAGCTTCACGCCGGGGTAGAGCACGCAGTCGTCGCCGATGCGCACGTTGTTGCCGATGTACACCTGCGGGAATAGCTTGACGCGGTTGCCGACCGTTGACCCTTCGCCGATGTAGGAGAACGCCCCCCGGAAGCCGTTTTCGCCCATGCTGGCGGTAGGGGCCATGAACGAGGGTTGTTCCACGCCGCTGCGCGACGCCAGCTTCTGCTTGTTGTGGGCCTCCAGCAGCACCGTGAGGGCCAGCCGGGGGTCTTTTACGTGCACCAGGGCCGCCGTGTAGGGCTTGCGGGGCTCGAACGCTTCGTCCACCAGCACGGCCGTGGCCCCGGTGGTGTACAGGAAGGGCTCGTATTTGACGTTGGACAGGAAGGACAATGAACCCGGCGTGGCTTCTTCGATCTTGGCCAGGGTGTGCACCCGGCGCGAACCGTCGCCGCGCACCTTGCCACCCAGCAGGCCGGCGATTTGTTCAACGGTTAATTCCATAATGGTCGTCCTATTGCACCCATTGCTTGGGCCAGCACAAATAATATTTTTTTACAATTTTACTCATTGCCTTGATATTAGGCAGGTCCGAAGCCTCCGCAATGTCCATTATTTCGCCTTTTTTCGTGAGCACGTCGATCTTGTCGTCCCCGGCCGTGTAGGCGGCGTTGCTGGTGGAGCCACTGATGAGAAAGTACGGCAGTTCTTCGTCGGTAATGCCCGGTTCGGTGCGCAGCCGGGCGGCAATCTCCCGCACCTGCGCCGCTTCGGGCGGCTCCGGCGTGAGCAGGATTTTAAAGAGCTTCCGTTCGAGCAGCATCCGGCTGATGACCGACAGCACGCGATCCGGGTGGCGGGTCCACATTTTCACCGCGTTCCAGACGTCGGAGTCGTCGAGTTGAATAAAGGCTTCCAGGTACTGCGGGTCGCTCTCGAACTCCTCGATGCGCACTTCCTGGCGGATGAACAGGTGGAGGTCGGGCGTGGCGTACACTTCCTCGCCCCGCAGCAGCAACTGCCGGGCCCGCCGGATCACGCCCACCAGCATCATCTCGGCGCTGATGGTGGTCTTGTGCAGGTACACCTGCCAGTACATCAGGCGCCGGGCGTTGAGGAAGTTTTCAATGCTGTAAATGCCCTTTTCTTCCACCACCAGCCGGTCGCCCACGATGTCGAGCATCTTGATGATGCGGTGGGCGCCGATGGTCCCCTCCGACACGCCGGTGAAAAAGCTGTCGCGGTTGAGGTAGTCGAGCCGGTCGATGTCAAGCTGGCTGGCGACGAGCTGGCAGAAGAACTTGCGGGGGTAGGTGCCGTTGAACATCCGCAGGGCCATTTCCAGCCGGCCGCCCATCTGCCCGTTGAGCTTCTGCATGAGCAGGTAGGAGAGGGTTTCGTGCCGCACGCCGTCGAGGATGCTGTGTTCGAGGGCGTGCGAAAAAGGCCCGTGCCCCACGTCGTGCAGCAGAATGGCCACCATCGCCGCCTCGTACTCCTGGTCGGAAATGTCGTGGCCCTTGGCGCAGAGCGAGTCCAGCGTGACGCTCATCAGGTGCATGGCGCCCAGGGCGTGGTGGAAACGCGTGTGCAGGGCGCCGGGGTACACGTAGTCGCACAGGCCCATCTGCTTGATGCGCCGCAACCGCTGGAACAGCGGCTGCTCGATGATGTCGAAGATCAGGTCGGTGGGAATATTTACGAACCCGTATACCGGATCGTTGATGAGTTTTCGTTTGTTCAAGCGTACCAAGGGTTGAAGCGGTAAAGACGGACAGCGGGGAAAAACGATATTTGCACCGTTCATCCGCCTAATCCGTACTTTAAACCAAAACGGACATCTTTCGTTTGGGTTGGCGAACTAATCGTGGCCTACAATTTGTACTTTACTATAAAACCTGTTGCCTGACAGGCATTTACCGCGTTCCAACTCATAAACCACCCATATCCAGTACCATGCAAAGATATTCAATCCTGTGGGCCGACGACGAGATCGACCTGCTCAAGCCGCATATTTTGTTCCTGCGCAACAAGGGTTACGACGTCACGCCGGTCAACAGCGGCTCCGACGCCCTCGACAAGTGCAATGAACAGAACTTCGACGTGGTATTCCTCGACGAAAACATGCCGGGCATGACGGGCCTCGAAACGCTTTCGCAGATCAAAGCCACCAAGCCCTCCCTGCCGGTGGTGATGATCACCAAGAGCGAGGAAGAACACATCATGGAAGAGGCCATCGGCGCCAAGATCGCCGACTACCTCATCAAGCCCCTCAACCCCAACCAGATCCTGCTGTCGGTGCGCAAAATCCTCGACGGCAAGCGGCTGGTGACGGAAAAAACCACGCAGGGCTACCAGCAGGACTTCCGCAACATCGCCATGGCCTACAACGACCGCATCGGGCACGAGGAATGGGCCGACATTTACAAGAAGCTGGTGTTCTGGGAACTGGCCCTCGACGGGGCCAATGACCGCAGCATGGCCGAGGTGCTCGACATGCAGAAGAGTGAAGCCAACTCCAACTTCGCCAAGTTCGTGATGGAGAGCTACGAAGACTGGCTCAACGATCCGAAAGCCGAAAAGCCCCTGCTGTCGCACCAGCTGATGAAGAAGAAGGTGTTTCCCCTCATCAGCACCCCCCAGGAGCCGGTGTTCTTCTTCCTGATCGACAACCTGCGCTACGACCAGTGGAAAATCCTGGAAAGCATCCTCCAGGAGTACTTCAACGTGGACGAGGAGTCGGTGTACTACTCGATCCTGCCCACCACCACGGCCTTTGCCCGCAACGCCATCTTCTCGGGCATGCTGCCCAGCGAAATGGAAAAGTACCACTCCGACCTGTGGGTGAACGACGACGAGGAGGAAGGCAAAAACAACAGCGAAGACCAGTTCCTGCTGCGCCAGATGCAGAAGGCCCGCATCGACGCCAAGATGTCGTACCACAAGATCATCAACATCAACCAGGGCAAGTCGCTGGTGGATTCGTTCAACAACCTGATGACCAACGCCTTCAACGTGATCGTGTACAACTTCGTGGACATGCTTTCGCACGCCCGCACCGACATGGCGATGATCCGCGAACTGGCCCCCGACGAGTCGGCCTACCGGTCCATTACGCGGTCGTGGCTGATGCACTCGCCGCTGCTGGAACTCTTCAAGCGCCTCTCGGAGAAGAAGGTAAAGATCGTAGTGACCACCGACCACGGCACCATCCGGGTGAAGCGGCCCTACAAGATCATCGGCGACAAGAACACCAACACCAACCTGCGCTACAAGCAGGGCAAAAACCTGGGCTTCGACGAAGACGACGTGCTGGTGGTGCGCAAGCCCGAACGGTTCTTCCTGCCCAAGATCAACGTCTCGACGGCGTACGTGTTCACCATTGAAGACTACTTCTTCGCCTACCCCAACAACTACAACTACTACGTCAACTACTACAAGGATACCTTCCAGCACGGCGGCGTATCCCTGGAGGAAATGATCGTACCGTTCGCGCAACTGTCGCCCAAGCAGTCATAAGGAGTTTCACGCAAAGACCGCAAAGGAGGAGCGCAAAGGGCGCAAAGAAAGGAACTGAACCGCAAAGAGCGCAAAGGAGACGCAAAGACCGCAAGGCGTAGGCGTATTTCTTTGCGCTTTTTTTGTTAGGTTTTTTGCTTTGCGCCCTTTGCGCTCCTCCTTTGCGGTCTTTGCGTGAAACTCCGGGAAATTATTTTTTCGCGCAAAGACCGCAAAGTTTTCGCAAAAACCGTCCAAAACCTATTATTTTGCGGACTTTGCGATTTCCTTGCGATCTTAGCGCGTTCTTTTGTCGTCGTCTCCCAAACCCTTACCCCGCCTGCATGCAACCTTATTTTTCCCTCTCCTACAGTTCCCCCAAGGAACTGCCCTTCGTGGCAAAGCTGGTGCTCCGGCTGGCCGACCAAAACAAGATCTGGCTGCTGGAAGGCGACATGGGGGCGGGCAAGACCACGTTCATCAAGGCCGTGTGCCGCGAACTGGGCGTGGAAGACACCGTGCAGAGCCCCACGTTCAGCCTCGTCAATGAGTACCGCACCGGCCGGGGCGAAACCTGCTACCACTTTGACTTTTACCGGATCAAGGACCAGGCCGAGGCGATGGACATCGGCGTGGAGGAATATTTTGGCTCCGGTAACTTCTGTTTCATCGAGTGGCCGGCGAAAATTCCGGACTTATTGCCCGACCGTTATTTAAAAATTAGTATTAATTTAGATGGTCAGAACGGCCGTACTTTACAACTAGCGAAGCATGAGTAGCCCCAAGCTGCAATCGGGATTGAAGGAATTAGCCAGCCAGACAACCCTGTATCCGCAGGAAAAGATGCTGGAAGTAAAAGCGGGACGGAAGGAGATGCTCATCGGGATTCCCAAGGAAATGAGCGACTACGAGAACCGGCTGGTGCTCACCCCCGAAGCCACTTCCATCCTGGTGCGCAACGGCCACCGGGTGTGCGTGGAGACGGGGGCCGGCGACATGGCCAAGTTCACCGACCAGGAGTACAGCGACGCCGGAGCCCTCATCGTCTACTCGGCCAAGGAAGCCTTCGAGGCCGACATCGTGCTCAAAGTGGAACCGCCCACGCTGGAAGAAATCACGTACATGAAGCCCGGCAAAACGCTGGTGTCGGCCCTCCAGATGGCCAAGCTCACGCCCGAGTTCGTGCAGGCCGTCAACGAAAAGAAACTCATCGCCGTCGCCTTCGAACTCATCCAGGACAAGGTGGGCGGCATGCCGGTGGTGCGGGCCATGAGCGAAATTGCCGGCAGCACCGTCATGCTCATCGCCGCCGAATACCTCAACAGCGCCAACAGCGGCCGGGGCATCATCCTGGGCGGCATCACCGGGGTACCGCCCACCAAGGTGGTGATCCTGGGTTCGGGCACGGTGGCCGAATACGCGGCCCGCACTTCGCTGGGTTTGGGCGCCGAAATCAAAATCTTCGACAAGCACATCTACCGCCTGCGGCGCCTCAAGTACGTGGTCGGCCAGCAGGTGTACACCTCCACCATCGACACCAACGTACTCAGCGAAGCCATCAAGCGGGCCGACGTGGTCATCGGCGCCATCCGGGCCGAGGACGGCCGCAGCCCGTGCGTGGTTTCGGAAGAAATGGTGGCGGCCATGAAGCCCGACTCGGTCATCATCGACGTGAGCATCGACCAGGGCGGCTGCTTCGAAACCTCCGAAATGACCACGCACCGCAAGCCGGTGTTCAAGAAGTACGGGGTGATCCACTACTGCGTGCCCAACATTGCGGCCCGCGTCGCCAACACGGCCACGCAGGCGCTGAGCCACATTTTCACGCCCTACGTCCTCGAAATCGGCGATTCGGGCGGCATCGAAGAGATGATCTTCCGCAACAAGTGGTTCATGAAGGGTGTGTATTCCTACAAGGGCAGCCTCACCAACGCCCCCATTGCCCGCAAGTTCAACATGAAACACAAGGATTTGAATTTGCTCATGGCCGCGCGGCTGTGAAGAGTTCATGAGTTTAAAGTTTATGAGTTTATGAGTGGGGCGGCGCCGCCAGTTAAACGCGTATTGACTCATGAACTTTAAACTCATGAACTCATAAACTTCCCTTTCACCGCGACAGTACCAGTTCCTGCTGCAATTGTTTGAGTTCCTGGTACATGCTGCCGACTTCGAGTTGCAGCACGTCCATGAGGCTGATGCGGCGGCTGATGTCGGTGAGGTTGTAGCGGCCGCCCGGCCCGAAGAGGAGTACTTCCTGGCGGCGCTGCGCATCGCTGCCCGTCTCGTTGAGCCCGTCCAGTTCGGTCCACCGTTCCAGGATCGTTTCGCGCACCGTTTGTTGTTGCTTGTCGGGCTCCAGTTCCCGCGTGAGGAAGTGCCACACGATGGGTGGGAATACCTTCGAGTGCACCGGCCCCTGCTGTACGTCGGTGAGGTGGTTGCGTTTATGCGAAAAGTCCGCTTCTTCGAAACCGCCCGAGGCCCGCAGGGCCCAGTAGCCGCTCAGCACGGCGCCGCCCATTGCCACGCCCTGCACGTACGGATCATCCGCCCCCGCAATTTCCAGTGAGCCCGATACTACGGTGGAAAGGGCCCCGGCCAGCACCGACAGGAGGGTGAGCCGGAACACGCGCTTGTCGGTCTGCTGCTGGAGGTAGTTCTTGAATTCGGTGGCGCGGGTCCGTTCGCAGGCGAGTTCGGCCAGCACGGTGGTAAGTTCCTGGGTAGCCAGCAGGATGCGGTCGGTGATGTCGTGGCGGAGCATGACGAGCTGGCTCCGGTGGGCGTCGGTGGGCTGGGCCTTGAACTGCGCCTCGGCCCGTACCCAGTCGGTGAGGATGGCCTGAATGCCGATGTCGGCGGCCACGCTGCGGGCCCGCTGGGAAAAACGCCGCTGCACGGCCGGCGAGAACACCGAGTCACGGTCAATCTGCAACATCCACAACGAATCCATCAGGGGGGCGGCCGGCGGCGACACGTAGCAGTAGCCCTCGGCGGTGAAGATGGGCGTTTGCCGGGTGCGGTTTACCCGGCAACCCACCAGGCCGACGCCCAGCAACAACCAGGCGAGGGGGAGGAGGATGCGGTAAGTGGGTACGGACATGGTTGCGTTATACGGGCAACGGCATCGTAAGGGTCCGACATTACGGTACATCCGTCCGCCATATCGTCGTGCGGAAGTGGTTGCCCGGTTGTTCGAACCACCACCGGGGGACCGGCTCCTTCACGCCGTAACCGGGCGAATGCCAGCCTTCTCCGGTGTGCCGGGGCAGGGCCTTTCCCACCCCATCGGTAGATTCGATGCGGAAGCCCAGGGCTTCAAATTCGGGGTGCGGGTGCCAGAGCTGCTTGCGGGGCAGCGCCGCCAGGGCCGGCACGTCGGGTATGTCGAGCCAGTCTTCGACCTCCCAGCGGCACTGCGCCTTGTGCTGCCGCACCTGCCGGGTGTGGTAAATGGTCGGGTGCAGGTGCCGGTACACGTGGACCTTGCCCCGGAACGTGATCCACGCGTCGTCTTCGGCAACCGACGCCTCTACGGCCTGGCTCCAGTGGTACCAGATGAAACGGCCGCCCTTCTGCATCTGGTCGTGGTCGCCCAGTTGCAAGGTGTTGTGCGAGGCCGTGCCCATGAAAAATTTCAGCCCCTCGGGCGTGGTGTTGTACTTGTACGAACCCGCGTCGCGCAGCAGGTTGAGGCCGTTGAGCCACAGGTCGAGGTGCAGGTTGTCGGCCTGCGAAGGGCGGTCGGGGTGATCCCCGCAGCGGATGAAGGCAAACTTGGACGGGTCGCGGAGCACGTAAAAACCGCCGTGGGCGTACCTTTTCGAAACCTGCGGCACGGCCGGGGTTTGGGTCGCCGGCGCTTCCGCGGCTACGGGTATGCCCAGCCAGAAACGGTCTTCCCCCCACGGCCCCGGCCCGTACAGCGACCGGCCGTGCAGCAGGGCGTGCAGGGCTTCCAGTTGCGGCCGGAAGTCGCGGTAGGCGCAGTCGTTGAGGCGGAAGAACAGGGCCCCGTCGTTGGCGCCGTAGTTGGGCAGGTGGCCCGTCGGCAAGTCCTGCATCTGGTAGAGCAGGTCCAGCGACCTCCGCAGCCGGTCGTAGAGCGGCTCGCCGAACCGGTCGCCGTTGGCCGCGGCCAGCCGGAAGGCCCAAGTGAACAGCTGGATCACCACGCGGTGGTAGTTGGTGGAAAATTGCAGGTACGACCCGTCGGGGTACACCTGGTAGCGACCTTCTTCTTCCAGCCACTGTTTGCCCGACTGCCGCCAGGCGTCGCTTTCGGGGAACGACGGGTACAGCAGCCCCACCAGGTACAGGCACAGGCATTCGGTAATGGCGTGGTTGTTGCGCACCGTCAACCGCGAAAACCGGATGTTGGCCGCCACGTGCCGCGCCTGCCAGTACAGCGATTCGATGACCGGGGCGAACACTTCTTCCGTGAGGGCCGGCGCATCGCGGTAGTAGTACAGGGCAAACGTCCAGTTGAGCAGCCGCAGCGAAATTTCCTGGCTGCACACGTAATTGGGCCCGCAGTTGAGCGGATTCTGCCGGATCCAGTCGGTGATCTGGCCCAACACGAAGGCCGACTGGTCTTCGCCGGTGTAAAGGTCGTAGCGGAGGAGGGGGTAGAGGAAGGTGAACCGCGACTTTTCCCACACGTACTTGATATCGCCGTGGGCCGGGTCGAGGTCCCGGATGGCCGTCCAGTGCCTGTGCGGGTCGTAGCGGAAGCCCGAGTCGGGGTTGGTCTGCCAGTCGTACGCCGGCCCGAGGGGCAGGTAGAAGGTGTTGAAAAACAGCAGTTGTCCGCCCTTGATGCGTTCGGTTTCCGTCCGCAACGCTTCCAGGGCACCGGCGGGGAGGGGGAAAGGCGGGGAAAGGTCCTTTCTGGACCCGAAAAAGAAGGCGCCGCCCGTCCGTTTCCACGCTTCCAGGGTGAGGGAAGGCGTGCCGGTGGCCCGCACGGGAAAGTCGCGCCGGAGGAGCCCGGTGCGTTTGCGCAGTTCGTAGCCGGCCCGGAAGCGGAAGGCCCGCCAGCCCATGTTGCGCACGAGCAGCGGTAGTGTTTGGAGGGTGCGGAGCATGACGTGCGGCAAAGTTGGGCAGTTTTGGGGAGTTTTCGATCATCGCTCCCGTGTTTACCTTCTCCCCGGTCGCGGTATTAAGGATTCTTCCATTCCATCCCCCCGTGTTATGAACCAGAATCTGTACCCCGAAAGCCCACGCACGGCACCGGCCGGGCTTACTCAGTTGAGCGGTGCCTACAAGCGGCAGGTGCTGTACGTGATGGTAGCCATTGTGCTTTTCCTTTGCCTCTACGCCGCCATGATCGTCGCGGCGGGCTACGTGGTGTACGGCGCCTTCATCTACCCGATGGACCGCATCAACAAGTTCACCCTCCTGCTCAAGTTTGGCAGCATTGCGGCCTCGCTGATGCTGTTTGCGTTCCTGCTCAAGTTCCTCCTCACCCGGCACGACACCGACGACAACCCGCTCTACACCGAAATCACCGAGGAAGAACACCCCCGGCTGTTTGCGTTCGTGCGGCAGCTTTGCCAGGAAACGCAGGCGCCCTTCCCGCACAAAATTTTCGTGAGCCACGAGATCAACGCGGCCGTGTTCTACAACAGCACCATCCTCAGCCTGTTCCTGCCCGTCCGGAAAAACCTGCTCATCGGGCTGGGATTCGTCAATTCCGTGAACCTGACCGAATTCAAGGCGGTACTGGCCCACGAGTTCGGCCACTTTTCGCAGAAAAGCATGAAGCTGGGCAGCTACATCTACGTGGCCAACCGCATCATCCACGAAATGGTGTACGGGCGGAACCAGTGGGACGAGTGGTTTGACCAGTGGCGGGGCGCCGACTTCCGGCTTTCGGTATTCGCCTGGCTGCTCACGCCGGTCGTCTGGACCCTGCGCAAGGGCATGTCGCTCATCTACCAGGTCATCAACCTCATTCACGCGTCGCTGTCGCGGCAGATGGAATTCAATGCCGACCTGGTGGCCGTGAGCGTCACCGGCAGCAACGCCATTGTCAACGCCCTCCACAAGCTGGGTACGTCGGGTGAAGCGTTTGCCTTTTCCAACGGGCAGGTGGGCACGGCCGTAGACCACAAACTCTACACCCGCAACCTGTTCTACCACCACACGCGCGGCATGGATCACCTGCGCAGGCACAACCCGCAGTTCGGCCAGTCGCTGCTGGATCAGAAAGCCGGGGACAGGGGGCAAGGGGAGAAATACTTCGTGTTCAACGATGAGGACGAGCACCTGCCCGAAATGTACGCCAGCCACCCGTCCAACTACAAGCGGGAACAGAACGCCAAGGCTGCCTTCGTGGCCGGCGTGGAAGACGACCGGTCGCCGTGGCTGCTGTTCGATCACCCGGAAGCCCTGGCCGAAAAAGTGACCCGCAACATGCTCACCGTCAACCTGGGATTGCCCGCCGACACGGCATTCACCGACGCCGAAGCCGTGCAGCAGTTCATTGAAGCCGAGCTGCGCGAAACCACCTACGACGCCCGCTACCACGGCGTGTACGACAACCGCTTCCTGTCGCCGCTCCCCCTCGATGAGACGGAAGCCCTGGCCGAAAAGACGGGCATTGACGCCGCCAACGCAACTGCGACCCTCGAAGAACTGCTCGGGGAAAGCCTGCAACGGCACATGGCCGACGTGAACCGGCGCAGCAAAGACCTGGAAAAGGTGGTGCAGGTGCTCCAAAAAATTGACAAGCGCAAGGAGTTCACCCTCTCCGACGGCACGTTCGCGGCCAAAGAGGCCAAGGCGGTGTACGAACGGCTGACGGCATCGTTTGAGGCCGACCAGGCGTGGTACGCGCAGTTCGACGAGAAAATGTTCGTGGTCCACGCGTTGCTGGTGCGCCAGTTACCGGAACTGGAAGGGGAGTTCAAACACCGGTACACCTTTCACCTGGAACTACAGTCGATGCTCAAGCAGGTGCGGCAGGTACAGGAAGACATCCAGCAGACGGTCGGTAAGCTCATTGCAGTCGGACAGGTGACGGAGGAGAACCAGGCGGGTTTTGCCACCGAGTTGTACCAGGCCCGCATCCGGGTGGCCGCGGCCCTGGCCCGGGCCGGTGAACTGACGCCGCCCGCCTTCAGCAACGCGGTGGCCGGCCAGTCGTTTGCTCAGTACCTGTTGGCCGAACCGCTCACGGAGGTGTACCAGCAGTCGGTGGACGGCAGCCAGGTCAACGCCCTGCTGGACCAGACGGGCGCCGTTCTCGAACGGCTGAAGCGGATGTATTTCAAGAGCCTGGGCGGCATTCTGCATTTGCAGCAGGAGGTGGTAACCCGCCACCGGGCAAAAAAAACCGGTGTAATGTCTTGAAAAGGTACACCCCATTCGCCAAAGCCTCCCCCCGGGAGGCTTTTTTGTTGCCCGCCTGCGTCGTCCAGGGGCTGTTTTGCGCCCGGTTCACCCCCGGAAAAAGTACATGGGACGGGGAAACGGGTTATTTAAAAAATACCCAATTTTGAGAACCAGCAGCTATCATGTAAATGTTCTGGTTATAAATAATAGAATATTTCGTAGCCAGGCACGGTTTTAGTGCCTGGTACGAAAACAAATGCAAACCCAATGATCCGGCAAAACGACAGAGTCATTACGCCGGACGGACTGGGAGTAGTAAAAGTACTGGAGTGTACGAATACTGGCGCCGTAATGGCGACCTGCCTGTTGGAGAGGTCTTTTACCGTAGTAGATGCCACCCGCGGCATTCGTGATTATGGATACCCGCCTTTTTCCCTTGCTTTTACCTACCCCTTAGATAGTCTCGTCCAGCTTTCATCGCCTTCCTACTAACGGAACGGCCCCTCGGAAAGAAACCTGGTGCCCCTATCGGGAAAATAATAAAAAGCGAAAGCCTTTCGGAATCATCCGAAAGGCTTTCGCTTTTTATGGTCATTGGTCAGTAGTCATTAGTCAACCGGATACGACAACTTATGCGAGCCCAATGACCAATGACTACTGACCAATATTACGCCGCCACCTTCTCCTTCTTGCTGTACCGCATCTTGAGCCGCTCCACGTTGTAGTACATGCAGGGCACGATCACCAGCGTGAGGAACGTGGTCACGAGCAGGCCGAAGATGATCGTCCAGGCCAGCGGGCCCCAGAAGATCGAACTTTCGCCGCCGATGAATAAGTGCGGGTCCAGCCGCGCAAACAGGCCGCCGAAGTCAATGTTCAACCCGATGGCCAGCGGAACCAGGCCCAGGATGGCCGCCGAAGCCGTGAGCAACACCGGCGTAAGACGCGTTGTGCCGCCGTCGATGATGGCCGTTTTCAAGTCCTCGCCCCGCTGGTGGCGCAACTCCTCGATGAATTCCATGAGGATGATCCCGTTTTTCACCACGATGCCCATGAGGGCGATGAACCCGACGCCCGTCATCACGATGGAGATCGTCATGCCCGTCAGCGAGAAGCCCAGCAGCACGCCGATGAGAGAGAACACGATGGTGGTGAAGATGATGAGCGGCTTGGATACCGAGTTGAACTGGAACACCATGATCATGAACATGAGCAGGATCGCCGAGATGGCCGCAAGCCCAAGGAAGTTCATCGTTTCCTGCTGGTCTTCCTGTTCCCCGGCCGTGCGGACGCTGTAGCCCTCGGGCAAGTCGAGTTCCGACAGCACCTCGTCGTTGATGCGGGCCACGATCTCGTTGGGGTTGTAGCCCGTGAGCACGTTGGAGCCCAGCGTAATGAGCCGTTCCTGGTTCTTGCGGTTGATGGAGCTGAACGTGGTGCCGTAGCGGACGTCGGCCACCGCGTTGACGGGCACCTGCCGGAACTGGCCCGTACTCATGTCGAGGTAGCTGATGTTGGAACTGAGCAACTGCTCCACTTTCTGGCGCTGGTCTTCGGCCACCCGCACGTTGATCTCGTACTCGTCTTCGTTGTCACGGAACTTGGCTGCCTCCTGGCCGTACAGCGCCGTGCGGATAAAGCCGGCCACCACGGCCGTTGAAATGCCTTCCCGCGAGGCCTTTTCGTTGTCGATGTTGACGATGATCTCGGGCTTGTTGAGCACTAGGTCCGACTTGAGGTCTTCGATGCCCTCGATGCCGACCCGGCGGATGCCCGCCCGCACGTCTTTTTCGAGTTTGAGCAGCGTGGCAAAGTCTTCGCCGGCAATCTCCAGGCTCACCGGCTTGCCCGTGGGCGGGCCGTTCTGCTCGCGTTCCACCGAAATTTCCGTGCCCGGGATGTCGGCCGTCCGCTCGCGGATCTTTTCGAGGATGTCGCTGGTGGAGACGCCGATGCGTTCGTCGAGGGGCACGAAGGCCACCGTGAGCTTGCTCTTGTAGGAGGCCGGCTGGCGGTCGGCGGGCGAACCCGAAGCGCTGGCCGTCTCCTTGCCCACGTTGGTAATGACCGAACGCACGATGGGGTTGCGCTTGCCGTCCGGCAGGGTGAGCACCTGCGCCACCCGCTTCTCGATGATCCGGGTCACCGAGTCGGTCACGGCCGCGTCCGAACCCACGGGCAACTTGGCGTACAGGTACACGAAGTCGGGTTCGCCGCTGGGGAAGAAGATCACCTTGGGCTGCATGATGCCCGTGACCACGAACGAGATCACCAGCATCACCAGCGAGGCCGCAATGAACCACCAGGAACGCTTGCCCACCAGGGCGTAGGTCATCAGGCGGCGGTAGCTGTTCTTGAGGCCGGGCAGCGTCCGCGACTGGAACCGGTGAATGAGCGGCGTGAACACGTAATGATTGAGCAGGTACAGCAGGATGATGAACACCATGAAGTTACCGAAGGCCACCCCGATGGCGTACCCGATCAGCGCCAGCACGGCCATGACCACCAGCGGCTTTACCAGCGTCCGGAAACTGCGGTCCGCGTTTTCGTCGTCCCGCTTCATGAAATCCACCGCAAACACGGGGTTCATCACGAAGGCCACGATGAGCGAGGCCAGCAGCGTGGCAATGAGGGTAATGGGCAGGTACTTCATGAATTCGCCCACGATGCCGGGCCAGAACAGCAGCGGCACGAACGGGGCCACGTTCACCATCGTACCGCTGAGCACGGGCACGAACACTTCGCCGGCGGCTTTCTTGGCCGCCTCTTTCACCGTAAGGGCTTCTTCGTGGAAGAGGCGGTGCGTGTTTTCGATCACCACGATGGCGTCGTCCACCACAATGCCCAGGGCCAGCAGGAACGCAAACATCACGATGGTATTGAGCGTCAGGTTGAGGCTGGGCATGAACCGCGCCACGAAGATGATGAGCACGAACGCCAGCAGCGAAGAGAGCGGCACCGACAGGCCCACGAAAAAGGCGTTGGTGGTGCCCATGAAGAACATGAGCACGAACGTCACGAAGATAAACCCGAGGATTACCGTGGCAATCAGGTCGTTGAGCGTGGTGCGGGTGCTCTCGGACTGGTCGCCGGTGATGGTGATGCTCAGCCCCTTGGGGAAGCGGGTCCGCTTGTACTCCTCGATGAGGTGCTCAATGTTTTCCGACGCCGTGATCAGGTTCTGGCCGCCCCGCTTGATGACCGAGAGCGAAATCACCGACTTGCCGTCGAGGCGGGCGTAGTCCTGCTTTTCCTTGAAACTGTCTTTGACCTCGGCGATTTCCTTGATGAACTTGGTGGTGCCCCGGGCCGACCGCACGATCACGTTTTCGATCTGCTGGGTATTCTTGAATTCGCCCGTCACGCGGAGGGTGCGCCGGATGCCGTTCACGTTCAGTTCACCGCCCGACGCGTTGATGTTCTCGCTGGCTACGGCCTGGGTAATGTCATTGAAGGAAATGCCGGCGGCCTGCATCTTGAACATATCCACGTTGATCTGGATTTCGCGTTCGAGGGCGCCCACCAGGTCCACCCGGCGGATTTCGGGCATTTCTTCAATGGCGTCTTCCAGGTCTTCGGCGTACTGCTTGAGCTTGTCGAGCGGGTAGTCGCCGGCCACGTTCACCTGCATGATCGGGAACTCGGAGAATTCAATTTCCTGGATCTGGGGTTCCTGGTCGAGCACGTTGGGCAGGTCGGGCCGGGCCCGGCCCACGGCGTCTTCCACCCGCTGCTTGGCGACGGCCGTCGAAATGCCCGCCGTAAACTCCACGATGACCACCGAGAAGTTTTCAATGGAAGAAGAGGTGATCCGTTTGATTCCGTTGACCGCCTTGAGTTGTTTTTCAATCGGCTTGGTGACCAGGTTTTCCATGTCGGCCGGGCTGGTGCTGCGCTGGACGGTCTGGATGGTGAACTGCGGAATGATGATGTCGGGGAAGTTCTCCTTGGGCAGGCTCTGGTACGTGAAAATGCCCGCCAGCGAAATGATGACGGTAAACACGTAGATGGCCGTCTTGTTCTCGATGCACCACTCGGTGATCTTGAACCGTTTGTAGCCGCCGTTTTCCGCGGGAGGGATATGGTTGGAATGATCTTTCATGTGCAAACGCGTTTGTTAGGGGTTAGCGGGCCGCCAGGGCGTCGCTGATTTTAATGGGTTGTCCGTCTACCAGGTCCTGGTACCCGACCGTAATGAGCTGGTCGCCGGCCTTGAGGCCTTCCGTTACCTCCACCTGGCCGTTGTAGGCGAGGCCCGTCTTGATCTTGCGCTGTTGCGCCAGGTTGTTATTGGCTACGTAGATGATGTCGCCCGACTCAGTCGTTTGGATCAGGTTCTGGTTCACCACCAGGGCGTTTTCCTTGGTCTGGTCGTTGATGCTCACGGTGGCCAGCATGTTGGGCTTGAGCAGGCCGTCCTTGTTGTTGAGGCCAATTTCCACGTCGAAGGTGCGGGTCTGGGTGTTTACCACCTTGCCCACGAAGCTTACCCGGCCGGTCATTTTCTCGCCGCTGCCCAGGGTCACCTCGGCCTGGTCGCCCTTGCGCACCGTGTTGATGTAGGTATCGGCAACTTTGGTCACGATCTTCATGTCCGAGAGGTTCACCACGCGGATGGTGGTCATGCCGGGCTGGGCCGGTTCGCCCAGCGTCAGGCCCACCGCATCGACGGTGCCGCTGATGGGGGCCACCACGCGCATCTGGGCAATCTGCTCATTGAGCGTCGCCAGCTTGCGTTCGAGGCTTTCCTTGCTGTTTTTGGCCTGGAGGTACTGGAGTTCCGAGCCGATCTTCTGGTCCCACAGGTTCTTTTGTTTCTCGTACACGGTGGTGGCCAGTTCGAGGCCGGTCTGGAGTTCGGCAATGCCCTGGCGGAGCACGGCGTCGTCGAGGGCGGCCATCACCTGGCCGGCGCGCACGGCGTCGCCTTCCTTCACGTACACGGCCGTTACGGTGCCGGGCATCTTGGGGCTCACGGCGATGTTCTTGTCCGAATCCACGGTGCCTTGCAGGGTAAGGTAGTGCCGCAACGTTTGCGGAGCTACCGGCTGCACCTGCACCAGCGTGACGCGGGCCTGGGCGGTGGTATCTTTGCCCGCCCCCAGTTCCGTTTCGAGCTGGCGGATCTTGGCGGTCAGTTCCTGCTGCTGCTTTTTGAGTTCGGCGAGTTCCGTTTTTTTGTCTTTCCCACCGCAGGCCAGCAGGGCCAGGGGCAGGGCCAGGACGATGAGGGTATGGGACGTTTTCATGGGGAATAGGTTTCGGGGGAAATGCATGGTTTAATTAAGGTTGCGCGAGGGTGCCGGTGGCTTTCTGGTAGTCAACGCGGGCAATGAGGGCGTCGTAAAGGGCCGTGTAGTAGTTGGTTTCGGCCTCGCGGTAATCCGACACGGCGGTCACCACCTCGATGTTGGAGCCCACGCCCTGCTGGTATTTGATGCGGGTCACGCGTTCCACTTCGCGGGCCAGGTCCATGTTGCGCTGCTGCGACTTGAGCGTTTCCAGGGCGTTGGTCAGCGTAGTCACGGCCTGCCGGATCTGGAGGTCGATGGAATTTTCGAGCAGTTCCTGGCTCAACTCGGTTTTCTGGAGAGTGATCTTGGACTGTTGGATCTTGAAGTGCTTCGACAAACCGTCGAAGATGGGCACGTTCAGTTGCAGGCCCACCAGGCTGTACTGGAACCAGCGATCCTTGAAGTCGAACAGCTTGGAAAACTGCGAGGCGGCCGGGTTATAGCCGAACGTGCCGAAGGCGGCCAACTGGGGCATGTAGCCCGCCCGGCCGTTGCGCACATCGAGGCCGGCGAGTCGCTTCTGGGTTTGCAGCAGCGAGTATTCGATGCGCTGGTTGTAGTTGAAGTCGCTCACCACGGGGGCCTGGAAGTTGTCGAGGGCATTGCGGCTGATGCTGTCGGTGAGCACGAGCCGCTCCTCCATGGGCAGGCCCAGTTGGAATTTGAGCAGGTAGTCGCCCAGTTCCGTCAGCCGCTCCACCTTCTGCTTTTCGGTGTTGAGGTTGTTGAGCTGCACTTCCAGGCGGTCGAGGTCGATCTTTTCGACGAAGCCGTTTTCGTACATGGCCCGCGTTTCGCGCAGCACCGTGTCGAGGCGACCTACGTTGATGTCCAGCAGTTTGAGCCGGTCACGGTTGACCAGCACCGAGTAGTAGGCTTTGGTAACGGCTTCGGTCACGTCAATCTTGCTGGCGACCAGGCTCTTGGTGGAGAGTTCCTTGTAGGTTTTAGCGGCCCTCAGCCCGATGAAATACGACCCGTCGAAAAGGAGCTGGTTGGCGTTGAGGGTCACGCCACCGAGGTTTTTCAACTGGAACGGGAAGGACAGCACGGCGCCTACCGGGATGTCGGGGTTGCCGAACGGCCCGGCCCCGTTTTCCAGGACCACCTTCTGAATTTCGATGTTGTGGATGAGCTGGGCCTGGGCGCTGATTTGCGGCAGGCCGATGGCCCGGATTTCACCCACCCGGGCGTTGGCACTGGCAGCGTCAAGCTGGGCGTTCTTCACGGTTACGTTGTTCTTCAGGGCGAAGTCAACCGCCTCGTCCAGCGAGAAGCGCCGGATGTTGGTGGTGTCCTGGGCAAGCAGGTGGGAGGGCAGCGCAAAGAGGCTCAGCCCCGCGGCCAGCAGGAGAAGCTTTTTTTTCATGATGGGAGGTGCGTAAAGTATTTCGTTTTGTACTGGTCAAGCACTTGGAGCCCTTGGGCGGTGGCAATGCCCCGGATGAACATATCCATGATCTGCATCTGGATTTCCACCAGGCTGAACTGGGCGGGCGGAAACACCGCGGGTCGAACGCCAGCTGAATGAGTTCCAGCCGGAGCCGCGTGAGGATCTCCACGTCAATCGTATCGCGGTACAGCCCCTCGCGGATGCCCCGTTCGAGGTTGCCCGGATTTGGTCCGAAACGGCGCTCTCGCGGAAGTCGGCGTACACCTGCCAGGCTTCCACGTGGTACTTCTGCATCTCGTAGAGCAACGCCGGGTTCATTTTCGAAAACGTCTGCCGGATGTGGCGCGAAATGCGCATTACCTCGTCAACGGCGTTTTCGGCTTCGGCCGTGATGCCCTGCATGCAGTCTTTTTCGCACGCAAACTCGTTGCGGGCAAAGGTGGTAATGATCTCGTCCTTGTCCTTGTAGAACTGGTACAGGGTTTTTTTGGACACGGCCAGGTGCCGGGCAATGTCGTCCATCGTTACGCTTTTGCAGCCGTACCGCATGAATAACTCGGCCGCGCCGGCCAGGATTCTCTCTTTGACTTCCAAACCAATCAGGGAAATAGTGGTCTTGCAAAACTCCGGAAACTTTGGGCGATTTCAAAGTTTCCAATGTTAGTTTTATGTTAAGCCGTCAAAAATCCTGTACGAAGCCGCTTAAACGGGGGGTGAAAGGAAAACGGGGCACCGGGTAATGACCAGTGCCGCTTCCCCGTAGCAAACGAAGGAATCGGGTGCCAGCCAGTGGTAAAAGAGTTCGGTTCCGTTTACCCGGTATTTGGTTTTGGTAAAATGGACGTTGTACGTCGTATCCGCCAGGCTGATCCAATCGCCGATAAGCAGTTCTTGATTGGTCCGTTTCTTTTGCCAGCAGCCGGTCGTGCCGAGCAGCAGTACCAGGACGAAAAAGGGCACGCCCATTTTTACCATCCTAAAACGTACGCGTTGTACGAAGCACTTGAATGACTCAAATGGAATGTTCATAGTCCTTGGACCTCACCAATAACTTCGAATTGTAGTCCCGCTTGAACTTCAATTGCATGTTCTGTATTTCTGCCGTAGCCAGCGGACTTCTGGTGCAAATGACAAAGCTTATTTTGGGCGCCCTTTGTGGTTGAGTGCTGAGCTTTTCTATGGTTGCAATGAGTTGCTTGAATGCATGTTTTATGTCCTGACCCTTCAATTCAATGTAATATTCGATTTCATCATTGAACAAGGCGCAGTCGCACCTTAAACCATCCACGATTTGGCATCCGTCAACCTCTATCTTTTTGCAATTAAGCTTTCTATCGTTGATTAAAGTCAGCTTACTCTTGTTCTCCTTAAAAACGATTCGATTATCGTTTACTTCCTCAACGCATTCTGCTTTTAATCGCATCTTTAAAATTCGAGGTCAAGTAGTTTGCCGAATTCAATTGAAATTTCATCCGAGACAGAATCTAGAATATTTTGCGAAATAAGTTTGGTAGAAGGGTCAATCAGGTCCGTTTTTACACCGTTGACCAGGGAGTAAGCGGCTACGTCATCGGGGAAAATGATTTCTTGTTTTGGAATGATACCTGTTAGCTCTTCTTCCATACCTTCTTTTTCAAGTAGTATCTTTCCAGCTTCCATTAAGTTGTTTAATGATGAAAGAATATATGGGCTATGAGTAGTGACAACTATTTGAAAATTGCTGCCACTCGTATTAAAGGTCCTGGCAAGCAGTTGTACAATCCTTTTCTGAGCTACTGGAAAAATGTGTGCCTCAGGTTCCTCAATATAAATTGTTGAACCTACTTGTTTAGGTTTGTCTTCTATTAGAGCTTTCAATGATATAACCAACGGTAAAATCTCTTGTTGCCCGGAGGAAGCATTTAATAAGTTGACTTTTCTTTTATCTTCATGAACAAGAAAGTCTTTCTCCTTGTCTCTAATATGCCTTCCATTGAGTATCTGAGATATTATGTAGTTGAACCCTGGTCCAATTTTTGTATTTTTTTTGCCGTCGTCATACAAAAGACCATACTGTTTATAATTTTCATAAAAAGAACCAAATTCAATAATGAATGGATCTAAAGATTGATTGTTGCTCAAGAATGAAAAAATACTAGACTGTATATTTGCAAAGAAACTTCTTCCTGCTGGAATGAAAAGTTGCTCAAGAAAAATATTTTCTGACACTTTTTTTTTAATGCTATTATAGAATATATAATGGAACCTGTTTCTTGCTGTTCTTATGTTGCGAAAATCTTCATGGTAATCTTTTGTATTCGCGATCTCGTCTTTATAGCTATTACGAGCCTTCTCGATGATTTTTTTTATGCTTTCAGGATAAATGAAACTAACTGACCTGCCTGCCTTTTTTTCAATAGAGAAGAGCGTGTTTTCGATTATATATTCAATTTTGAATGCTTTTTCAGGCCATGATTCTACTGGGAAATACGTGATAAACTTGGCGGCTTGACGGTTGTCAAGTTCTCGTTTTGTTTCTCCATTCAAGATGCTTTTATAAATTTCGTTGAAGAAGCTTTTGAAAAAATATAACAACTTGGCAGTCACACTCTTCCCCGAAGCCTGTGGACCAATGATTACATTGATAGGCTTCAACTCCATCTCCATCTCCTTAATCCCTCCGAAGTTGCTGATCCTGATGATTTCACTCATATCAAACGGTTCGTTGTAAGTACACTGTAAACTAACTAAAAGGGTATATCGAGTTAGCTCCCTTTAGCTGTCACTCCCGACGGGAATCTTTTTAATTATCGTCAGGCAATGCCTGTCACTACGAAGATTCCCTTCGGGAATGACACCCATGGGAGTATGTGTCGCAATACGCATTTACTTCCTTTACAATGTAGTAAGTGTTATTTGTTTTTCCCGATGCGTGAATATACCTAAAACCTCTATTCCCAGTTTCCAACCCTTCCCTACAAACCAAAAATACGGGCCTCTCCTCGCCGGAAAAGGCCCGTATCTTTATTTTACCCAAAGCCGCCACTTAGAACATTTTAATCTGCCCGCCCTTCTCGTCGGCATCGTCTTTGTCTTCCTTGTCCTTGGCCTTGCCGTTCCCGTTCATCTTCCATTCCACGTCGGCATCGATGCGCGAGGCCAGCAGCTTTACCTTGGTGATCTTGTCGCCGGGCAATTTGTGGCCCATGGCCTTCCAGCCGCGCACCTCCGTAATCACGTCGAGGTCGTACGTGGTCGTTTCCTCCTCGCGGCCCTTTTTGGTGGTAATCTCCACCTGCGGCTGCCGCGACGTGGTCACCACCACCATCCGCGACCCCTTCGTCTCGCCGATGAAGCTGAACTTCTTGTCCACCGTGGTCCGCTCGATCTTGAACCGCTTGGCGTAGAACAGCCCCGCCGCCCCGTCGTAGTGCACCACCGAAATCACCCGCTCCGGGTTGAACTTCTCGATCACCGCAATGTCCTTGGGCTCGTAGCGGTTCGTGAATTCGTAGTTGGTCAGTTCGTACTCGCCCGTGTGGTACACCACCAGGATGCGGTCTTCGCCGTCGAAGTTGCCCAGGTGGCGGCCCCGCTTGTCGGTGTTGAGGCGGCCCAGGATTTCGTCGTACCAGATGTCGAGGCCGCCCATCGTGGAGGTGCCCGCCGACTTGAAGGTCACTTTCTTCACCGGGTACTTGGTGAGGATATTGCCGAGGGCATCGCGGCCCTTCACGTCGATGTCGGCAAAGTCGAAGTCGTATACCTTGGCCTTGGCCTTGCTGCCCGGCGTAAGGCCCACGGTCACCGTTTCGGCTTCCGCGTTGGGGTTGGCCGAGAAGTACAGCACCTTCGAGCCGGGGTTCTTGCCGGCCAGTTCGTACTCCCGGTCGCGGGTCACGGCCGTCACCTGGAAGCGTTTCACGTAGCAGACGCCCGTCTTGCCGTCGAGGTACGCCATGTTGTACACCATCCGTTCGTCGTTCTTCTTGAAGACGGCCGCGTGGATGATGTCCTTGCCCACGAACACCTTGTCCTGGATCTTGGTGACCAGGCACTTGCCGTCGCGGCGGAACACGATCACGTCGTCAATGTCCGAACATTCGCCGATCTGCTCGGTGTTGTCGTCCTTCTTGAGGCCGTAGCCGATGAAGCCGTCCTTGCGGTTGAGGAACAGCTTCTGGTTGGCCGCCGCCACCTGCGAGGCCGCAATCGTGTTGAACGAGCGGAGTTCGGTCTTCCGTTCGCGGCCCTTGCCGTACTTCTTGAGCAGTTCCTTGAAGTAGGAAATGGCGTAGCGGGTCAGGTTGGCGAGGTTGTCTTCGGTTTCGGCCAGTTCCTCCTGCAAACGCTTCATCAGTTCGTCGGCCTTGAAGCCGTCGTAGCGGGAGATGCGCTTGATCTTGATCTCGGTGAGCCGCACGATGTCATCCGTGGTGATCTCGCGGTAGAATTGCTTTTTGAACGGCTTGAGTCCCTTGTCGATGGTCACGATCACGTCTTCCCAGGTCTCGCACTCCTCGATCTTGCGGTAGATGCGGTTCTCGATGAAGATTTTTTCGAGCGACGCGTAGAGCAGCCTTTCGAGCAGTTCGGCCTTGCGGATTTCGAGTTCGCGCCGCAGCAACTCCTTCGTGTTGAAGGTTGAAATCCGGAGGATTTCGTTCACCGTCATGAAGTGCGGCTTGTCCTCCACGATCACGCAGGCGTTGGGCGAGATGGACACTTCGCAATCCGTAAAGGCGTACAGGGCGTCGATGGTGATGTCGGGCGAGGTGCCGGGGGCCAGGTGCACCTGGATTTCCACCTCGGCCGCCGTGTTGTCTTCCACCGCCTGCGAGCCCTTTTCGGGCTTTTTGATCTTGATCTTGCCCGCCTCGCCGGCCTTCACGATGGATTCCTTGAGCTGCTCGGTGGTGACGCCGTAGGGTACGTCGCGGATCACCAGCGTCTTCTTGTCGAGTTCTTCGATGCGGGCCCGCACGCGTACCTTGCCGCCGCGCTGCCCGCCGTTGTAGCCCGACGTGTCGATCTGCCCGCCCGTGATGAAGTCGGGCACCACGTAGGCCTCCTTGCCCTTGAGAATGTCAATCGAGGCCTCAATGAGTTCGATGAAGTTGTGCGGCAGGATTTTGGTGGCCAGGCCCACGGCGATGCCTTCCACGCCCTGCGCCAGCAGCAGCGGAAACTTCACCGGCAGGGTCACGGGTTCTTTCTTGCGGCCGTCGTACGACAACTGCCATTCGGTGGTGTCGGGGTTGAACACCACGTCGAGGGCGAACTTGCTCAGGCGGGCCTCAATGTACCGGCTGGCGGCGGCCCCGTCGCCGGTGCGTACGTCGCCCCAGTTGCCCTGCGTTTCGATGAGCAGGTTTTTCTGCCCCATGTTCACGATGGCCTCGCCAATGGAGGCGTCGCCGTGCGGGTGGTACTGCATGGATTGCCCGATGATGTTGGCGACCTTGTTGAAGCGGCCGTCGTCCATCTCTTTCATGGCGTGCAGAATCCGGCGTTGTACGGGCTTGAGGCCGTCTTCCATGGCGGGAACGGCCCGTTCCAGGATTACGTACGAAGCGTATTCGAGGAACCAGTTTTCGTACATGCCGGAGATTACTTCCGCATTGTGTAAAATCTCTTTGTCTACCAAGTGCTCGTCAGACATGTATGGTTGGATATTGAAAATTGATACTACGTCTCTTTACCAGTTGCCGCTAACGGCTGATTCTTAAACCAATCAAACAATGATTTTTCCGTTTACATTCCGCTGGCAATCGAATTACGTCAGCCTGGTGTAGCTGCCGGCCCAGCGGACCTGGCCGCGGTACGCTTCCATGATGGCCTGCACGCCTTCGTCGTCGATGTGGCCCTCAAAGTCGATGTAAAACCACGACCGGAACTCTTCGCCTTCCCGCAGCGGGCGGCTTTCGATCTTGGTCAGGTTGATCTTTTTCTCGTCGAACAGTTGCAGGAAGCGGGCCAGCGAACCGGGCTTGTCGCCGAGTTTGGCAACGATGGTGGTTTTGTCGTTGCCGCTCCTTTCGTTCTTGAAGTCTTTGCTGATGATCAGGAAGCGGGTCCGGTTGCTGTCGCTGTCTTCGATGTTGCTGAAGAGTACGGGCACCTCAAACAGCTTGGCGGCAATGTGCGAACAGATGGCCGCCGACGCCGGTTCCGTGGCCGCAATGCGGGCTGCCTTCGAAGTCGATTCCACCGGCACCAGTTCCACGGGGTGGTTCTGAAAGTATTCGCCCAGGAACTTGGCGCACTGCCGGAAGGCAATGTCTTTGGAATAGATGCGGGTGATGTCGCTCAGCTTTTCGGCTTTGGTCACGAACGTGTGGTGGATGGCCAGCGGCAACTCGGCCACGATCTTCAGGTCCAGTTCAAAGAGCAGGTCAATGGTTTCGAACACGATGCCTTCGCGGTTGTTCTCGATGGGCACTACCCCGAACCGGGCCCGTTCCGTGTCTACGCTCTCGAATACCGACCCGATGCTGGGCAGGGACATGTATTCGCTCATGGCCCCGAACCGGCTTTCGGCCGCCTGGTGGGTAAAGGAGCCTTCCGGGCCGAGGAAGGCAACCCGTTCGGGCAGTTCGATGTTGCGGGCCACGGCGAAGATTTCCAGGAAGATGGCTTCAATGGCGGCGCGGTTGAGCAGCCCGTCGTTGAGCCCGGCCAGCCGGTCGATGATGAACTTCTCGCGTTCGGGCCGGTAGATGATCGCCTTGTTGGCCCGTTTGAGTTCGCCCACCTTTTTCACCACGTTCATCCGTTCATTGAGCAGGCGGAGCAGTTGGGCGTCGAGGTCGTCGATTTGCTGGCGGAGTTGGTTAAGGTCCATGCTGGGGAAGGATTGGGTATGGTATGGGATAATAGTGGGATCGGGTTTAAACCCGATCCTATGGATATTAAAACAAGGTGCCGGGTTTGCTCTCCTTAGCGGGATCGGGTTTAAACCCGATCCCACCAAACCCCGATCCCGATCACCCATCCTGCTTGCCTGGTGCTACCTGGGCAGTACTTTCCGGTACACGTCGGCCAGTTTGATCTCACACGTGCCGTTCAGCAGCTGCAACGTTGCGTCCAGCCCCTTTATCTGCTCCACCTGCCACTTGTTTTCCTCCAGCCGTACCCAGTGCTCGACCACTGCCTTGTCCTGGGCTACCAACACGTATTCGCGCAACGAAGGGATTTGCCGGTACGCAAGGGCCTTGTCGCCCCGGTCATAAGATTCCGTGCCCGGTGAAAGCACTTCAATAATCAATGCCGGGTTGAGCAGGGTATCGAATTCATCATCTATAAGTTGTGGAGCTCCTTTTACCACGACTACATCGGGGTAGGAGTAACTTTCTGAAACAGGATTATGCACCCGCATATCGCTTTGATACACTTCGTAATCCAACGCATCAAGCGCATTTCCCAGCAGACGTGATAGTTTGTTCGCAATAAGGTTATGGGGTCGTGATGCACCGGTCGTTGGTCTGATCTGTCCGTTAAA
Organism: uncultured Sphingobacteriales bacterium; assembly: GCA_963844325.1. Classification (GTDB taxonomy): domain Bacteria; phylum Bacteroidota; class Bacteroidia; order Cytophagales; family 172606-1; genus CADCTQ01. The sequence goes on along the minus strand of CAWJNV010000002.1, from coordinate 6,379,951 downwards.
AAACTCGTGGCGTTCCGGGCTTTTGCGTTCGGCGGCCAGGTACTCCGCGGCAGTAATGGTTGCTGGGGTAGTAAGCATACTTCTTCTCGTTTAAAGCCTCTTATTGCCAAAAGCCCGGAAAGGTTTTCCCGGCCCTGCAAAAACAACTTCAGTCGACTTGTATCAATGGGATCGGGTTTAAACCCGATCCTGATGAGAGCAAACCTGGTACTTTGTTTCAATATCCATAGGATCGGGTTTAAACCCGATCCTGATCGGCGTGACCCTTTTCCCTACGCCTCCAGCGCCTCGGCCACGTCCACCGGAATCAGGTCCTCGGTCACAATGTCCTTCTCGATGCGCAGGTTGTCTACGATGAACCGCTGGCGGTCGGGGGTGTTCTTGCCCATGTAGTAGCTCAACAGCGCCGGGATGGACGTGTCCTTGTGCATGATCACCGGCTTGAGCTTGATATCTTCGCCGATGAACTTGCCGAACTCGTCGGGCGAGATTTCGCCCAACCCCTTGAAACGGGTGATTTCCGGCTTGGGGCCGAGCTTGGCAATGGCCCGCTGCCGTTCCTCGTCGGTGTAGCAGTAGATCGTCTGCTTCTTGTTGCGCACCCGGAACAGCGGCGTTTCGAGGATGAACAGGTGGCCGTTCCGCACCAGGTCGGGGAAGAATTGCAGGAAGAACGTGAGCATCAGCAGGCGGATGTGCATGCCGTCCACGTCGGCGTCGGTGGCGATTACGATCTGGTTGTAACGCAGGTTCTCGATGCCGTCTTCGATGTCGAGGGCGTGCTGGAGCAGGTTAAACTCCTCGTTTTCGTACACCACCTTCTTGGTGAGGCCGTAGCAGTTGAGCGGCTTGCCCCGCAGGCTGAATACGGCTTGCAGTTCCACGTTGCGCGACTTGGTGATTGAACCGCTGGCCGAATCGCCCTCGGTGATGAAGAGCGTGGTGTCCTGGTGCCTTTCGTTTTTCACGTCGGGCAGGTGCACCCGGCAGTCGCGCAGCTTCTTGTTGTGCATGCTGGCCTTCTTGGCCCGTTCGTTGGCGAGTTTCTTGATGCCGGCAATCTCCTTGCGTTCCCGTTCCGACTGCTGGATCCGCTTTTCGAGGGCTTCGGCCACCTTGGGGTTCTCGTGCAGGAAGTTGTCGAGGTGCTTGGAGATGAAATCGTTCACGAAGGTGCCCATCGTCGGCCCTTCCGGACCCACGTTGAGCGAACCCAGCTTGGTCTTGGTCTGCGACTCGAACACGGGCTCCTGCACCCGCACGGCAATGGCGCCGATGATCGAGGCCCGCACGTCGGAGGCTTCGAAGTCTTTCTTGCGCTTCTTGAAAAATTCGATCACGGTTTTGGCTACCGAGGCGCGGAAGGCCGCCAGGTGCGTACCCCCCTGCGTGGTGTACTGGCCGTTCACGAACGAATAGTACTCTTCGCCGTAGGCGTTGCCGTGGGAGAGGGCCAGTTCAATGTCGGGCCCCTTCAGGTGAATGATCGGGTAGCGCAGTTCCTCGGCGTTGGTCTTGCGTTCGAGCAGGTCCTTGAGGCCGTTCTGCGACACGTACTTTTTGTCGTTGAACACGATGGTAAGCCCGGCGTTGAGGAACGCGTAGTTCCAGATCTGCTCTTCCAGGTACAGCGAGTTGAACTTGTAGTGCTTGAACACCGTATCATCCGGCTCGAAGACCATCAGCGTGCCGTTGCGCTCCTTGGTGGGCTGCTCGGGCGACTCCTTCACCAGTTGGCCCTGCTTGAACTCAGCCAGCTTGGTCTTGCCGTCGCGGAACGACTGCACCTTGAAGTAGTTGGAAAGCGCATTGACCGCCTTGGTGCCCACGCCGTTGAGGCCCACCGACTTCTGGAAGGCTCCCGAGTCGTACTTGCCCCCGGTGTTGATCTTGGAAACGCAGTCTACCACCTTGCCCAGGGGAATGCCCCGGCCAAAGTCACGCACGACCACCCGGTGGTCGGTAATGGTTAGTTCAATGCGGGTGCCGAAGCCCATCATGTGTTCGTCGATGGAGTTGTCGATCACCTCCTTCACCAGCACGTAGATGCCGTCGTCGGGCGAAGTGCCGTCGCCGAGCTTGCCGATGTACATGCCGGGACGCAGGCGGATGTGCTCCCGCCAGTCGAGCGAACGAATGCTGTCTTCGGTATAATTATGAGCAGGTGCTGCCATGTAATCTGGGGTGTAGTCAGTGAATGTATGGTAAGGTAACGCTTACGCAGTAAACAAAGGTAAAAACTTACTTGTTCGCCCGCGAACATTTTGTTTGTCAATTGTTCCTCAACCCGGGGCGAAAAAAGACAAATGCACCGGCATGCGCAAGAACGATATTTTTTTTACCTGCCGCCCAATGGGATTATTCTGGGTACTTCCGGCAAGCCTTTAATCCGTTAAAATTACGCGATTTTTCGCAATAATGCAAGTATTTCCGCGTTCAAGCCCTTTTAGCCGGTTCCGGTCATTTTATATTATTTGGAGAAAACTTTTTTACGCCTCCTTTTTTGCGCAAAAAAAGTGTGCGAACACGTAACCTCCTTTTCCCGCTTTCCGTTCCGGTCAACAAGAGGGTTAGCGATGAATTAGTAAGATTACTGAGACTAACTTTCATGAGCCTGTATGGAGCCATTGGCGCTCGATACAGGTTTTTTTGTTGGTAATCAGGCACGGAATGCGGAATTTTGGGAAAAGACGCCCCCTCCGGCGACCATCCTCCCCCGAAATGTCTCTTCAACCCGTGGAAAGCCCCTTTAGAAACAAATTGTTCGTGATGTTGCTGGCGCTGCTGGCCCTGGCCGGCTGCACGGCCCCCGAAAACCGGGACGTCAAAATTCCGCCCCTGCCCGACAATCCGGCCGCCATCCAGCGGGCCAGCCTGCTGGCGCTGACCGACGCCCTTGAAGACGAACCCCGCCGCAGCGAATACTACTACCGCCGCGCCCTGCTCTACCAGCAGGCGGGCCGCAAAGACCTCGCCCTCCAGGACCTCTCGCAGGCCATCGACTACCGCGACCTCGACGAACGCTACGGCCGCTACTACGCCCTCAGGGCCCAGCTGCACCTGGAAGCCGGCCGCGTAGACTCGGCTTTCCGCGACGCCGAACGGGCCCTCAAGCTCGAAGAGGGCGAATCGCCGGGCTTCGTGGCGCTGCTCGGCCAGCTCTACGCCGTGCGCGGCGAGTACAAAAAAGCCAATGCTTCCCTCGACGCCGCCCTGCGCCGCACGCCGTCCGAACCGCAGCTCTACTACTGGAAGGGCCACGTGGCCGCCAGCACCGGCGACACCAGCCGGGCCATCGGCCACCTGCGCAAAGCCCTCGAACTGCGTCCGCAGTACAAGGAGGCTTACAACCGCCTCTCGGAAATCTACTTTCGGATGGGCCAGACGGGGCAGGCCAAGGCCAACGGCCTCAACGCCTACCGCATCGACCCGGGCTACCTCGACGTGAACCTCAACCTGGGCCGGCTCTACCACATTGCCAACCAGAAAGACAGCGCCAAACTGTTCCTGCGCAACGCCATCCGCCTCAACCCCGACCTGCACGGCACCCGCCACCAGCTGGCCGGCCTGCACTTCGGCAGCGACGAGTTTTCGCAGGCCCTGCCCCACTACGAAAAACTGCTCCCGCACCGCAGCCGCTGGCCCGAAGTGCCCTACCGGCTGTACGTCTGCTACGACAAGTCGGGCCGGGGCCGCGAGGGCCTCAACCGCTACACCGAAATCCTGCGGACGGACAGCACCAACGTGGCCGCCCTCGAAGTGTACGACCTGCTCAAAAAGCGCGACGACCAGAAAAAGGAGTGGCGCGCCCTCGACTCGCTGGCCCGCCGCCGCAAACAATTGTTTGACATTCAAACCATACCTTTAGAGATTAACGAGTAATTTTGCGGGCATGAGTGAACCACAGATCAACATTACGCTTCCCGACGGGAGTGTCAGGCAGATGCGTAAAGGCAGCACGGGCCTGGATGTCGCCCTGCAAATCAGCGAGGGACTGGCCCGTAACGTACTGGCAGCCAAGGTGAACGGCGAAGTATGGGACGCCTCGCGGCCCATCGGTACCGACGCCACGGTGCAACTGCTGACCTGGAACGACACGGAAGGGAAAGCAACGTTCTGGCACTCATCGGCCCACTTGATGGCCGAAGCCCTCGAAGCCCTCTACCCGGGCGTGAAGTTCGGCATCGGCCCGGCCATCGAAAACGGCTTCTACTACGACGTGGACCTGGGCGGACAACCCTTCTCGCAGGAGGACTTTGCCAAGGTGGAAGCGAAAATGCTCGACCTGGCCCGCCAGAAGAACGCCTACGTCCGCAAGCCGGTCGCCAAGGCCGACGCCATTAACTACTTCACCGAAAAGGGCGACCCCTACAAGCTCGACCTGCTGGAAGGGCTCGAAGACGGCACCATTACGTTCTATTCGCAGGGCAACTTCGTGGACCTGTGCCGCGGCCCGCACATTCCCGATACGGGCAACATCAAGGCCGCCAAACTGCTCAACGTGGCCGGCGCCTACTGGCGCGGCGACGTCAACAGCAAGCAGCTGACCCGCATTTACGCCATTACGTTCCCCAAGCAGAAGGAACTGACCGACTACCTCACGCTGATCGAGGAGGCCAAGAAACGCGACCACCGCAAGATCGGCAAGGAGATGGAACTGTTTACCTTCTCCGAGAAGGTGGGCATGGGCCTGCCGCTGTGGCTGCCCAAGGGCACCGTGCTGCGCGAACGGCTCGAAAACTTCATGCGTAAGGCCCAGGTGCGGGCCGGCTACCTGCCTGTGGTGACGCCCCACATCGGCAGCAAGCAACTCTACGTCACTTCCGGCCACTGGGACAAGTACGGCAAGGATTCGTTCCAGCCCATCCGCACGCCCGACGTGGACGAGGAGTTCCTGCTCAAGCCCATGAACTGCCCGCACCACTGCGAGATTTACAAGGCCAAGCCCCGGTCGTACCGCGACCTGCCGCTGCGCCTGGCCGAGTTCGGCACGGTGTACCGCTACGAACAGAGCGGCGAACTGCACGGCCTGACCCGCGTGCGGGGCTTTACCCAGGACGACGCCCACATCTTCTGCCGCCCCGACCAGGTGAAGGAGGAGTTCGTGAAGGTGATCGACCTGGTGCTCTACACGTTCAAGGCGCTGGGCTTCGATGACTACGTGGCCCAGATTTCGCTGCGCCACCAGACCGACCGGGCCAAGTACATCGGCGACGAGGCGCAGTGGGAGCAGGCCGAAAGCGACATCAAGGAAGCCGCCGCCCAGCGGCCGCTCAAGACGACCATTGCCTACGGCGAGGCCGCCTTCTACGGTCCCAAGCTCGACTTCATGGTGCGCGACGCCCTCGGCCGCCGCTGGCAGCTGGGTACCATCCAGGTGGATTACCAGTTGCCGCAACGCTTCGAACTCGAATACGTGGGCTCCGACGGCGCGCGGCACCGGCCCGTGATGATCCACCGGGCGCCGTTCGGTTCGCTGGAACGCTTCATTGCCGTGCTCATCGAACACTGCGGCGGCAACTTCCCGCTGTGGCTGGCCCCCGAACAGGTGGCCGTGCTGCCCATCTCCGAGAAGTACGCCGACTACGCGGGTGAGGTGTTCACCGAGTTGCAGGCCCAGGACCTGCGCGGCTTCCTCGACGGCCGCGACGAGAAGATCGGCCGCAAGATCCGCGACGCGGAAGTGGGCAAGGTGGCCTTTATGCTCATTGTGGGCGAGAAAGAAGCCGCCGAAGGCAAGGTGTCGGTGCGCAAGCACGGGCAGGGCGACGTGGGCAGCATGACCGTGGCCGAGTTCGTGCAACTCTTCCGGGAAGAGGCCGAAGGCGTGCTCACGGCCCAGGTGCAGTAGTGCATCGGATTCCGGATTATAAGATTTCGTAGGCGGGTCTGCCGGGCAATGCATCCGGCAGACCTGTTTTTATCTTTTTTGCGAATGTCTTTTTTATAATTATCGAAATAACCCCATATTTGCAGGCTCATTCGCAGCTTAATATTCAGGAGTTTAAACCTAAACACGGAGGTAACTATCAATAGACCGCAAAGACCAGCGCCTCGGGGGAGAGTCGAGGAGCCGTACCGCGTTAACGAAAGAATTCGTATACCCCGCGTCCGCCTGGTAGGTGAGAACGTAGAAACGGGCATTTACGAAACGCCGCAGGCATTGGCCATGGCCAGGGCCCAGAACCTGGATTTGGTGGAGATTTCACCGAACGCCGACCCGCCTGTGTGCAAGATCATTGATTATTCTAAGTTTAAGTACGACCAGAAGAAGAAGCAGAAGGAGATGAAAGCCAAGGCCCAGAAGGTCGTGGTGAAGGAAATCCGCTTTGGTCCGAACACGGATGAACACGATTTTGAATTCAAGCTCAAGCACGCCCTGACTTTCCTCAAGGAAGGGGCCAAGGTGAAGGCGTACGTTCAGTTCGTGGGCCGGGCCATCGTATTCAAGGAGCGGGGCGAAATCCTGTTGCTCAAGTTTGCGCAGGCCCTCGAAGACGTAGCCAAAGTGGATGAAATGCCCAAACTGGAAGGCAAGCGGATGTTTTTGATGCTTTCGCCCAAGCCGGCAAAGGCCGCGAAGTAGATTGAAGGAGTTTATGAGTTTAAAGTGTATGAGTTCATGAGTAATTGCATGGATTCATAGACCCGGTATAACTAAAAACGGGCCTTTACTCATAAACTCATGAACTTTAAACTCATAAACTTAATTCATACAACAATGCCAAAAGCGAAAACCAACTCGGGGGCCAAGAAGCGTTTCCGGCTGACGGGTACGGGTAAGGTGAAAAGAAAGCAAGCTTTCCACAACCACATCCTGACCAAGAAGACGCACAAGCAGAAGAAGCGCCTCTCTAAGTTTACCCTCGTGTCTGAGTCCGACATGGGCCGCGTCAGAGATTTGTTGAACATCTGATGACCGTTGCCAAACCGGTAGAAAGTTCGGTTTAATTTATGTTTCACCCGGTTGTTGGCCCCCAAGTATTCCGTTGAGAATCGCCAACCGCCAAAAAACACCACAAAATGCCAAGATCAGTTAATGTTGTTGCCGCCCGGGCCCGCCGGAAGAAAATGTTGAAGCACGCCAAGGGCTACTGGGGAAGAAAAAAGAACGTTTGGACGGTTGCCAAAAACCAGATTGAAAAGGGCTGGCTGTACGCCTACCGCGACCGCAAGGTGAAGAAGCGTGAATTCCGCTCTCTGTGGATCATGCGTATCAACGCCGCCGCCCGCGAACACGGCATGTCATACTCCGTATTCATGGGTAAGCTCAGCGCCGCCGGCGTAGACCTCAACCGCAAGGTGCTGGCCGACCTGGCCTTCAACCACCCCGAAGCCTTCAAGGCCGTTGTCGCCAAACTGGCGTAAACAACCCAATTCATATAGATGGAGAAGCCGGAAGAAACCCTTCCGGCTTTTTTGTTTTTATATGTACTTGTTGCCTGCTTCAGCAACGCGTAGTGAGACACTCATTGCCGGCGGGTATGGTGTTAGCAGACAGTATGCAACATCATTCCTACCAGACCCGGCGCAGAAAACGCAGCCAGTTGCCGTGCATGACGGCTTCAACGTCATCCGGCGAGTAACCCCGGGCGGCCAGCAGGTCGGGGAGGCGTTGGAGGTCAGCAATGGTATCCAGGTCGTGCGGGCTTTGTTCCTTGCCGAAGGCCCCGTCGAGGTCCGAGCCGATGCCCACGTGCCGGGCGTTGCCGGCCAACTGGCAAATGTGGTCGAGGTGGTCGATGACCGTTTCCAGCGAGCAGCCCGTACTCAGCGGGGTGGATTGGCCGCGTACCCAATTGGGTACCACCATCCAGGTATCAAACACGCCACCAATCACGGCGTCGCGGCGGATGAGTTCGCGGAGCTGGTCGTCGGAAAACTGGCGGTTGTGGTTCACCAGGGCGCGGCAGTTGTTGTGGCTGGCCCACACCGGGCCGTGGAAGCGGTCGAGGGCTTCCCAGAAGCTGTCGTCGCAGAGGTGCGTGGCGTCCAGGATCACGTTCAAGCGTTCCATTTCGCCGAGCAGGTCGCGGCCGGCGGGGGTGAGGCCCCCCGTGGCGTTGGTGCCCTGGGCGTAGCGGCCCGGTCCGTAGTGGCCGGGGCCCACGGCCCGCAGCCCGTACGCGTAAGCCCTTTCCAGGTGACCCACCGTTACCAGCGAGTCGGCGCCTTCCAGGCTGAGGAGGTAGCCGATGGGGCCCGGGCCGGCACTGCCTCCTTCCGTCCAGCGGGAAACGTGTTTTTCCAGGGAAGGCCGGTCCACGATTGGCACCAGTTCACCGGCTTCTTCCATGCTCCGGTACCAGGCGAGTTGTCCCTGCGTCTGCGCCCAGGCCTGTTCGGGCGAATGCCAGCCGGGCAGCGGGTTGTCGGGGGCCACGTACCGGGCAATCTGCGTGGCCACCACCAGCCCCACGTTGCCCTCCCGCAGCTGCGGAAAAGCCACCGTGCCGTTGCCCCGGTCGGGCTTGTCGGTGCGGCCCGCCTCGCGTTCCCGGATGGCAAAAACGGACTGGCGCAAGTCCCGGTTCCACTCCAGGGCGTTCATGCTGAGGTCGAGGTGGGCGTCGATGGTGAACATAGGGGGTTTATTAGTATTCGATGACGCGGTCCCGGGCGACTACTTTCCAGGCGTCGGTGACCAGGTGGTTTTCGGCCACGTGGGCCCGGTCGTAGAGGGCGCAGGTGGGGCAAATGTGGACGGGCACGGCGTAGAACACGTCGCCCACCCGGTACTGGCTGCTGTCGGCGACCTTTACCACCAGGTGTTCTTCACTCTGGGCCACCGGCTGGGCGTCGGGCAGGTTCAGGAATTTCACCCGGGGCAGCGGGTTTTCGGCAGCCACCGACTTGTGCCCCAGGTCGAGGCAGATCGTGTGGCCGTTTACCACCGAGATGACCCGCGTTACCAGCAGGGCCGCAAACACGAAGGGTTGCTCGGCCAGCGTGGTGTGGTAACCCCAGTCCCAGAAGATGAACGTACCCGGGCTGCGTTCCACTCCCGGCCGCCGGGCGTGTACCGGGAACGTAGGGGAACCGCCGGCCACAATGACCGGTTGCGGTTTGCCCGCCCGGACAATCTCCCGGGCCAGCAGGGCTACCGGCTCAAAGGCCTGGTCCGACTTCTCCCGGCGCTGCGTAAAGTCCTCGTCGCGGATGTGGCCGTCGTAGGCGTGCAGCCCTACGGGGCAGATGCCCGGCAGGTCGTCGCACCGGAAGTACAATTCCAGCGCCTCGCGGCCGGGTACGATGCCCGTACGGTTCATGCCCACGTTCAAGTCCAGGAAAACGTCCAGCGGGCGGCCCTCCGCGGCAAAAACGTCCGACAGGGCCCCGGCGGTGGCGGCATCATCAATAATGCAGGAGAACCGCGTTTCGGGGTACGCTTTTACGAGCCCGAGCAGGCGACCCATTTTGGGGCCCGCGGGTTGGTAAGCCAGCAGGACATCGGGCGCCCCGGTGCGGGCCAGCATTTCGGCTTCGGCAATGGTGGCGCACTTGAATTTGCGGATGCCCGCGTTCGAGCAGGAGCCGGGCCACCTCGGCCATCTTGTGCGTTTTTACGTGCGGACGCAGCGAGGCCACGTCGCCTTCCACCATGCTTTTGAGCAGGGCAATGTTTTCCAGCACCCGGTCGCGGTACACGACCAGGGCGGGAGAGTCTACCGCATCCACGTTGCGGAGGGTGTACCAGGCGGTAGGGTCAGGAGGGGGCATGGGTCAGTGCAGTTCGAATAAAGCTTCAATTTCAACGGGAATGTTGTCGGGCAGCGAACCCATGCCCACGGCGCTGCGAACGCCGATGCCGTGCTCGTCGCCCCATACCTGCGCAAACAACTCGCTGCACCCGTTGATGATGAAGGGATGCCGGCCGAAGTCCGCCGTGCAGTTGACCATACCCAGTACTTTGATGACCCGCTTCACGCGGTCCAGCGAACCCAGGTGCGTACGCAGCGTCGCCAGGATGGTAAGCCCAACCTGCCGGGCGGCTTCTTTGCCTTCCTCCGGCGTGAGGGTTTCCCCGACCCGCCCGATGATGAGGCTCCGGTCGGCGCGCAGCGGACCGTGGCCCGACACGTAGCAGTGCTTGCCGTCGATGAGCAGGGGCTTGTACACGCCCAGGGGGGTAGGCGCGGGCGGCAGCGCCAATGCTAACGTTTTGAGTTGTGCTTCCGGGGTCATACGAAGTGGGGTTTGGCCCAACCGTCGCGGGAACGGCCGGGGTGCAGTGGTTCAGGCCGGAAAGATTAGCGGATTTTCCGAACACGCAAAACGGGATTGCGGCCGGCCGGCAAAGGAGGCCCGTGCTGTTGGATAATTCGTTGACAATCAGCACCATTATTTATCCACGAATGCAAATAGTTATCCACAAGCATCAGCGTTGAATGGTCATCTTCTAATCCCGTAAATCCTGATCCGTCTTCATTACACCGGATACAGGTGTTTGAGCAACTGAGCAATAGCTTCCTCGGTAAGCGGCTTGATGAGGTGGGCTTTAATGGAGGAAAATTGCGCGAACTTTTTGGTGTGGTAGGGGTATTCCGAGCCCGTCAGCAGCACCACTGCCGTGTTTTCCCGCGACAGGGCCGGAATCTTTTCCAACTCGGTCACGAATTCGTCGCCGTCCATCAGGGGCATGAGCACGTCCAGGAAAATCAGGTCGTGCCCTTCCGGCCGGGTGCCGTCGGCGTACGACGCCTGGAGGAACCGGAGGGCTTCTTTGGGGTTCTGGTACGTATGGATGGCCCCGGCGAGTCCGACCCGTTGCAGGATGCTTTCGGTAACGATGTTGCTGATGTAATCGTCGTCAATGATGAACACGCGGAGGTTGCCCGGCATAGTCGGCAGGTTTTTTTTTAACTTTTTCCTATACGCAAGGACGCAGCCCATTGTTATCAACCGGGCTTACGGCCCCAATCCTTTTGTCGCATCAGCCCACCCAACCCACAAGGAAGCCCGGCACCTGACGGCGCCGGGCTTCCGGAGGGATAAGGGCTGCGCAGGCACCTCGAAGGGTGCTGTTACCGCCCGATGACCACGCGTTTGGTTACCTGGCCGCGCGGGGTTTGTACCGTCAGCAGGTAGAACCCGTTCTTCAGGCTGCTCACGTCCAGCAGGATGTGGCGGGTACCCCGCTCCAGGATGGTGGGCTTGAGGGCAACGCCCTGCGCCCCCGTGAGCCGCAGTTGCGCCGTGGCCGCGTCGGGCGTCACCACGGTAAGCACCTGGTCAACCGGTACCGGGTAGAGTTGCACGGCATCCGCCAGTTCTTCCTGCGCCTCGGCCGGCGAGGCACCCGCTACCCGGGCCCCCGATGCGGCGCTGACCCGCAGGTGGTCGAGGTTGGGGCCGCTCGTACCCGTGGCGGTTGCCCGGATCGTGTTGGCTCCCGCCTGCAGGTTGGCCGTCAGGCTCACGTAGGTCCACGACGTCAGGGAAATGGTCGGGGGGAACGTCAGTGCCGAATTGACCAGCGTACCATTCACGCGGATCGCCAGTTGCCGGGCCTGGGCGCTTTGCAGGGCGTACCGGAAGGAGAGGGCGTACGCGCCGGCGGTGGGCACGTTGGCCGTCCACTCCACGTAGTCGCCGGTGGGGTTGAGGTAATCCACAAACCCGGTGCCGGTGTAGCCCGAATGCTGGGTACTGACCACTGCGCCCGAACGCACCGCGTTTTCGGCTTCCAGCGTGGCCGTGAAGGGCGGCGGGGTGGTGCTGGTGGTCCGGAACAGGGCCGCCGCGGGGATCGACCGCTTGGAGATTGCGGGGCCGGCGTAGCTCACCGAGAGCAGATCGCCTTCGCCGGCGTGGTCAAAATACGTCACCGTGATGGCGTGCTTGCCGGCTTTCAGGCCGATGCTGCCCGAACGTTCTTCGGGTCCGTGCAGGCCGTCATTGTTGACCACCAGCGTATTGCCGATCAGCAACTGGCTGCCGTCGTCGGAGCGGGTGTAGAAGGTGTAGGTGCCGTCGGTGGGCACGTCCACGAAGCCCGTGTACCGGAAGGCGTAGAAATCGGCGCGCAGCTTGGGCGTGAGCGAAAACGAGGTTCCCGTGCCGGTGGCCCGGGGCGTAAGGGTGCCGAAGGCGGGCAGGTTGTTCCAGATCCCCTGGTAGTACTGGTAGTTGAGCCCGCTCACGGCATTGGCCGGGTTTTCGGGCGTCCGCAGGTTGACGGGGCCCGTAGCCGTATAGTTGGCCGTCAGCGTGGCGTTGGTGGCCGGGATCTTGATGGTATGCGTGGCCGCGCCGCCGTCCGACCAGTTGCTGAACTGGTAGCTCGTGCCGTTCCGGTCCTGCGGGCTGCGGGCTTCTACCGTCTGGACGGCCCCCACCGTGATGGTGTAGGAATACGGCGTGAAGATGCTTTCGCCGTCCAGGTACAACTGGAGGCCCGACGGGTTGGAGGTAATGGTGTAGGTAGACCGGTTGGGGTATACTTCGCGGAAGGTCGTGGTTGCCTGGCCGTCCGAGTCGGTTACCCGCAGGTAAATGCGGTACCACACGTTGAAGCCGTGTATCGACAGCGGCACCTGGAACGAACTGCCGGTGATGCCGCTCGTGGGCGGAATGACCGGGTGGGTGTGCAGGCCGGTATCATCGTGGTAGAAATCCACCCACCAGGTAAGGGCCGATGCCGGCAGCGTCCCGTCTTCGGGGTCGGAGCCCGTGCCAGCAAAGGAAATCGTCTGGCCGGCGTTGTACTTGGTGCCCGCTACGGGGCTCGTAATGGTTGCCGTGGGGGCCGCGTTGTCGAGCACGGTCAGCGTGGCGCTGTTGCTGGTGACGCTGCCGAAGTTGTTGGTAACCACTGCCCGGAACGTGGCGCCGCTGCTCGACAGGCTGATGTTCGAAAGCGTGTAGCTCGACGAAGTGGCGCCGGTGATGTTGACGCCGTTGCGCTGCCACTGGTAGGTGAGGGGGGCACTGCCCGAGGAGCCCACGGTGAAGGTCACCGAGCCGCCCACCGACGTGGTCTGACTGGTGGGGTGGGCCGAGATAAAGGGCGACTGGGACGCCGTGTACGTGATCCGCCACACTTCCCCGTTGGTGGTGGAGGTGTTGCTGTTGGTGCTGCCCCGCACCAGGTAGTACATGCTGCCGTCGGGGCCGACCTTGATGTCAACGGGGCGGTTGACGCCCGTGGCGAAGTTGCCCTTGGCCTTGGTGGTCAGGTCCACCGTGCGGATGTAGCCGGCGCAGTAGTCGGCGTAGAAGTACTTGCCCACGTAGCTGGCCGGGAACTGCGCGTTGACCGGGTTGTAGAAGGCGCCGCCCGTAATGGAGCAGCCTTCGGTGTGGTTGTAGGCGAAGAAGGGGTCCTGGTAATTGCCGGGGGCGTACTGGCCGGCCGTGCGGAACCCTTCGAGCATGGGGTAGCCGTAGTTTTTGCCGGCCACGGGTTCGTTGACTTCTTCCCAGGTGGCCGTGCCCACGTCGTTGATGAACACGCGGTTGGTGCCCCGCTGCACGCTGGCCTTGAAGGGGTTGCGCATGCCCCGTGCCCAGATGGCCCGGTTCACGCCGGTGGCCGAGTTGTAGAACGGGTTGTCGGTCGGGATGGTGCCGTCGGGGTTGATCCGGAGGATTTTGCCCAGCAGGCTGTTGATCGACTGCGGCAGGTTGTAGTTGCCGCCGTCGCCGGTGGTGATGAACAGCTTGCCGTCGAGGAAGTACATGCCGCCGCCGTTGTGGATGCTGCCCTGGCTGGTGCCCAGGTTGAGCAGCACGAATTCGCTGCCCGCCACCACCACGTCGCCGCTGGCCTTGAAGCGGCTCACCCGGTTCTGGTTGGAGCCGGCCGGCATGTAGAGTATGTACACGTAGCCGTTGCTGGCGAAATCGGGATCGAGAATGAGGTTCTGCAGGCCCCGTTCGTCAAAATTGTCCACCGACAGGGTCATAAAGGGCGTGGAGAGCATTACGCCGTTTTTGATGATCCGGATGCGGCCGTTCTTTTCGGTCACGAAAAGCCGTCCGTCCGGGGCGATTTCGAGGGAAGTGGGGTCGAGGCCGGTGGCGAGGCGGCTTTCCACGAAGCCGGTGGGCAGCACCGATGCCGCCGCCCGGAAGGCGCCCAGGGCCAGCAGCAGGAAGGACAACAGCATGCTTGAAGAAATGCGTAATGGCGTACGCACGGGGTGCTTCTCTCCAAATCCTTGGGGAATAGAAGTACGAATCATACGGGAAAGAGTAGGTTTAGTGGGTAAAGGGAATGAAATCGTTAGACGTAAGACATGAGACAACGGACCGGATACAAGCGCCGCACGCCGGGTCCGGTGTCCTTTGCATAAGGTCATTGCTGGGTTGAACTTTCGGAAACGTAAACGTGGGCAGTGAAATTTCTGCCCGGAAGGGCAGCAAGATGCGTCCGGCCGGCATTCGGGTAAGGAATGACTCCGGATGAAACAAAACTGCTGTTCCTGATTTCTGCTCTTGTTACCGCCTGGGTGCCTGGAAAGCCAGAAGAAGCACTTTAAGATGGACGGTCATAGCCGGTGACCCCTTAATCCCGCAAGGACGCAAAAGGTAAATGGCATTTTGGGTGCTTTTTTCTGATTTTACAGCCGCTCCGTATCGTCGGGCTGTTTTCTCAGGCTGGAATCTTACTGCTAATTTTAGCATTTATTCGGTAAAAGGAAAGCAACCCCCAATTAATAAGCGGTTAAATTTTCTTCCGGCCGCCCCCAACGGGCCGCCCTTTTTATTTTTATAGGATGATAACGAGTATAAGTAGTACTCATCCCGCTTTTGCTCTCGTAGTCCAACGGGTACCCGTCGGTGCGTGACCGGCCGGTACCCATTCCGTATGCACCCGGCCAAACTCCTGCTCTCCCTGCTCCCCGTCCTCCTGTCGGTGCGCTACGCCGGCCGCGAAGCCGCACCCCGGCCGGCGGCCGTAACCGCGTTGCGGGTGGTGCCGGCCGGGCAGCCGCCCGACGAAAACCGGTTTACCCGCACCGTACTGGCCGCCGACCTGCGCGAACCGATGGAACTGGCCGTGACGACCCGGGGCGAAGTGTACTGGGTGGAACGGTACGGCAGCCTCCACCGCTACGACCCGGCCACCGGCCGCGCCGCCCCCGTGGCCCGGCTCGACGTGTTTGCCGGCAACAACGACGGCCTGCTGGGCATTGCCCTCGACCCCGCCTTCGACGCCAACGGCCACCTCTACCTGTACTACTCCCCGGCCGGCGCCACGCCGCAACAGCACGTATCGCGGTTTACCCTCCGCGACGGGACGCTGGACTTACGTACGGAAAAAATTCTGCTCCGGATTCCCACGCAGCGCGAAGAATGCTGCCACTCGGCCGGTTCGCTGGCCTTCGGCCCGAATGGTGACCTCTACATCGCCGTGGGCGACAATACCAACCCCAGCCAGCAGGACGGCTACGCGCCCGTGGACGAACGGCCCGGCCGCATGGCGTTCGACGCCCAGCGTACGTCGGCCAACACCAGCGACTACCGCGGCAAAATCCTGCGCATCCGGCCGCAGCCCGACGGCACCTACACCGTGCCCGAGGGCAATCTGTTCCCCCGCGACGGCTCGCAGGGCAAGCCCGAAATCTACGTGATGGGGGCCCGCAATCCCTTCCGCATTTCGGTGGACGCCCGCACCGGCTCCCTCTACTTCGGCGACATTGGCCCCGACGCCAACCAGGCGGGTGCGAAAGGTCCGGCTGCCTACGACGAATTTAACGTGGCCCGGCGGCCCGGCAACTACGGCTGGCCCTACTTCGTGGGCGACAACAAGCCCTACCCGAAGGTTGATTTTGCCACCGGGGCTATCGGGCCGTACCCCGACCCGGCCGCACCGGAAAACGGTTCGCCCAACAACACCGGGCAGCGGGTACTGCCGCCGGCCCAAAAGCCGTTCATCTGGTACACCTACGTCGAATCCGACACGTTCCCCGGCCTGGGAACCGGCGGCCGTTCGGCCCTGGCCGGCCCGGTGTACCGGTACAACCCCGGCCTGGCGGTGGAAACCAAATTTCCCGCCTACTACGACGGTTGCCTGTTTCTCTTCGAATGGATGCGCGACTGGGTGAAAGTGGTGCGCCTCGACGCCGACGGCAACCCGGCCGGCATCGAACCCTTTATGCCCGCCACGGAATTTTCTTCGCCGGTGGATATGGCCTTTGGCCCCGACGGGTCGCTGTACGTACTCGAATACGGCGCCGGCTGGTACAGCAACAACCGCGACGCCCGCCTGAGCCGCATTACCTACAACCCCGGCAACCGGCCGCCGGTGGCAAAAGCCGCCGCCTCCGTCACGGCCGGCAAGGCCCCGCTCACGGTGCAGTTCTCCAGCGACGGCACCCTGGACCACGACGGCGACGCCCTCACGTACCGCTGGGAATTCGGGGCCGCGGGTACGCCCAATGCCCTTTCGCGGGAGCCCAATCCCACGTTTACTTTTACCAAAAACGGCGTGTACCCCTGCCGCCTTACGGTTACCGACGCGGGCGGCAAAAAGGCCGAAGCCGCCGTGGAAGTGATCGTGGGCAATACGCCGCCGCGGGTAGGCATCGAACTGGCGGGCAACGGCACGTTCTGGTGGCCCGGCCGGCCGGTGCCCTACCAGGTGCGGGTGGAAGACGCCGAAGACGGCAGCCTGGCCGCCGGCGCGATCAAGCCGGCCGGCGTGAACGTGTTCGTGGCCTACACCACCGGGGGCGATAACCTTTCGCCGGTGCTCACGGCGCAGGCCCGGGAGGGAACGCACCCCGGCAAGGTGCTCATCGACGGCAGCGACTGCAAAAGCTGCCACCAGCCCGATGGTCCCTCCATCGGCCCGAGTTACCGGCAGGTGGCCCTCAGGTACCGGGACGAGCCGCACGCCGCCGACCGGCTGGCCGAAAAGGTGATCAAGGGGGGCGGCGGCGTCTGGACGCAGAAATTTACGATGGTGGCCCACCCGCAGCTTTCCCAAAAAGCCGCCGCCCAGATGGTGAACTACATTCTGTCGCTGGATGCGGAAGGGCAGAAGCCGCAGAAAATTGGCGTAGCGGGTAATATCCAGCCGGTGCGCCCGGACCGGCAATCTACGGGGGGCTTCTACCGGCTCTCGGCGGCGTACCGCGACAAGGGCGGGGCGGGGGTAAAACCCTTGGAGGGCAGCGCCGTGCGGGTGCTCAGATACCCGCTGGTGCAGGCTGAAAGCTACGACGTGGCCCACCGGGTAAAGGCATTCGGGGAAATCGAGGACGGCGACGCCCGGTACGTGGGCAACATCCGCCACGGCTCCCACGCGGTGTACCGCGGCATTGACCTTACCGACGTGGGCGGCATCACCTGCGGCTACGCCACCACGACGCCGGGCGTCACGCTGGAAGTACGCCTGGATTCCACCCGGGGCGAAACGGTGGGTGCGGTGGAGGTTCCGCCTACGGCGGGCACGGCGGATTGGCAGAAGCTGACGGCCCCGCTCAAAACGGCAAGCGGCACGCACGACCTGTACCTGGTTTTCCGGTGCAAGCAACCCAACGCCCAGGACATCATCCGGCTCGACTGGCTCTTTTTCGAGCGGCGCGGCGACGGGAAGGGGTCGGAGTAGGTTTGGGCGGGAGTTGTATTCGTTGCCCGGCGTGCAAGCGGGTGACAGGGGCAGCGGGTTTGGCGGAAACATATGCCATATCTCCGAGATATGGCATATGTTTCCGCCATAGGTTCCCAGCCAGTCGCCAACTGGTTTGTACTTCAATCATAAATGTGGATGAATGATCTTCATAAAAGGATGCTTTTTGCTAGGAGGGGCCGGGGGTAGTTCTTCTGTTCAAGCAGTCATTACCAAAAAACAATTAGTTCTGATGGATAAGGAGAAAAGCCGCTTCCCGTGTCATACCGAAGCGTCTGCGCGCTGAATAATTCCTGACAAACCCTCAAACGCTCTAACTCTCAAACTCACTAACCCCTAAACTCCCTCACTCCATTGATCCAAATCAACAACGGCCTCTCCCCCGCTGATCTTTCGGGCAAACTGGAACGATGCTGGCAACTGTCCGGCGAGAAAATCCTGCGGATCGACCGGCACTACGACGCTTCCAAAGGCTCCCCCGTGTTTACCGAGGCGGGCCGCTACACCACCCGCGGCTGGACCGAGTGGACGCAGGGCTTCCAGTTCGGCGCGGCCCTGCTGCAATTCGACGCCACCGGCGAAACCCGGTTCCTCGAATACGGCCGCCGCAAGACGCTGGAAGTCATGGCGCCCCACATCAGCCACATCGGCGTGCACGACCACGGCTTCAACAACGTGAGCACCTACGGCAACCTGCTGCGCCTGATGAAAGAAGGCAAAACCGAGTACAACGAATGGGAAAGGCACTTCTACGAACTGGCCCTCAAAATCTCGGGGGCCGTGCAGGCGAGCCGCTGGACCCCCACCAGGGGCGGCGGCTTCATCCATTCCTTCAACGGCCCGCATTCCCTGTTCGTGGACACCATCCGTTCGTGCCGGTCGCTGCTGGTGAGCCACCTGCTGGGCCACGTGTTCCAGGCCGAAAACGACGTGAAGATCGACCTGCTCGAACGGGCCCTGCTGCACATGAAGGCCACCGCCGACTACTCGGTGTACTACGGCGAAGGCCGCGACAGCTACGACGTGTGGGGCCGCACCGTCCACGAAAGCATGTTCAACACCAAAGACGGCAACTTCCGCGCCCCCAACGCCCAGCAGGGCTACTCGGGCTTCACCACCTGGACCCGCGGCCTGGCCTGGGCCATGTGCGGCTTCCCCGAAGAACTCGAATGCCTGGCCCTGGTGGACGACGCCCAACTGGCGCCCTTCGGCGGCCGCAATGCCGTGGAAGGCTGGTATGCTCAAAGCGGCCCGCGCCACCTGCGACTTTTACATTGAACACACGCCCACCGACGGCATTCCGTACTGGGACACCGGCGCCCCGCAACTGCACCGCCTCGGCGACTACCTGGGCCGCCCCGCCGATCCCTACAACGACCTACGAACCCGTGGACAGCTCGGCCGCGGCCATCGGGGCGCAGGGGCTGCTCCGGCTGGGCCGCTACCTGGCGGAAAAGGGCGACGCCGAAGCTGGCAAACGTTACTCCCAGGCCGGGCTTACCGTGCTCAATACGCTGCTCGACGAGCCGTACCTGAGCACCAAACCCGAACACGAAGGACTCCTCCTGCATTCGATCTACCACCGGCCCAACGGCTGGGACTACGTGCCCGCCGGGAGCAAGATTCCCAACGGCGAGTCGAGCATGTGGGGCGACTACCACCTCCGCGAGACGGCCCTTTACCTGAGCGGCTGGCCCGCAACGAACCGTATTACACCTTTTTCCGGGCCGTCCAATGAGCGCCGCACCCCTTACTGACCTGTCGCGGCTGTGCGTGCACACCATCACCACCAAGCCCTGGTCCATCGAAGAAGCCGCGCGGCGGTTTGCGGAGGCCGGCGTCGGCGGCATTACCGTGTGGCGCGACGCCCTGGCCGGACGCAACATTCACCAGACCGGACAAATGCTGGGGGAGCTTAACTTGAAAGTCGTTTCGCTCTGCCGGGGCGGCTTTTTCCCGCACGCCGACGCGGCCGGCCGGCAACTCGCCCTCGACGACAACCGGAAGGCAATCGACGAAGCCGCCGCCCTGGGCGCGCCGCACGTGGTGCTGGTGTGCGGGGCCGTACCGGGCCAGCCGCTGGAGGAGTCCCGGCAACAAATCCGCGACGGCATTGCGGCGTGCTGCCCCACGCGGAGGCCGCCGGGGTTAAGCTGGCCATCGAGCCCCTGCACCCGATGTACGCCGACAGCCGCTCGGCCATCAACACGCTGGCGCAGGCCAACGATATGGCCGAGGAACTGGATTCGCCGTGGGTGGGCGTGGCCGTGGACGTGTACCATCTCTGGTGGGACCCGGCCCTGGAAACCGAGATTTACCGCTGCGGCCGGAACGAACAACTGCTGGCCTTCCACCTCTGCGACTGGAAAACGCCCACCACCGACCTGCTCAACGACCGGGGCCTGATGGGGGAAGGCTGCATCAACCTCCGCCAGATCCGCGGCTGGGTGGAAAAGGCCGGCTTTACGGGCTTCAACGAAGTCGAAATCTTCTCGAACCGGTACTGGGCCGGCGACCAGGCGGCCTTCCTGGACAAGATCATCGGCGCGTATTATCAACATGCTTAAAACAGACAATGGTTGGATGGCTGAATGGTTATATGGCTGAATGACTATATGGTCTGTTGGATTAACCATACAACCATATAGCCATCCAACCTCCCCTATTATTTAACTCCCTGATCAATGAAAGAACACCGAATCGGCATTATCATGAACGGCGTAACGGGCCGCATGGGCACCAACCAGCACCTGATGCGCTCCATCGTGGAAATCATTAAACAGGGCGGCGTAAAAGTAGGCGCCGCCGAAATCATCATGCCCGACCCCGTGCTGGTCGGCCGCGACGCCGACAAGCTCGCAACACTTGCAGACGCATCGGGCGTGACGCGATGTACCACCGACCTGGACAGAAGCCCTCGAAGACCCGCACAACCAGATTTACTTCGATGCCCAGACCACCGGCCGCCGCGCCGAAGGCGGTGCGCCAGGCCGTGAAAGCCGGCAAGCACGTGTACTGCGAAAAACCGACGGCCGTGGACACGGAGACGGCCCTGGAACTCTACACGGCTGTGCCGGGAAGCGGGCCTCAAGAACGGCGTGGTGCAGGACAAGCTCTGGCTGCCCGGACTGCTCAAACTCAAGCGGCTCATGCAGAACGACTTCTTCGGCCAGATCCTCTCGGTGCGCGGCGAGTTCGGCTACTGGGTGTTCGAAGGCCACTACCATCCCGGCGCAGCGGCCCTCCTGGAACTACCGCAAGGAAGACGACGGCGGCATCATCGTGGACATGCTCTGCCACTGGCGGTACGTGCTCGATCATCTGTTCGGCAAGGTAAAGTCGGTGTCGTGCCTCGGCGCCACGCACATTCCCGAACGCATCGACGAAGCGGGCAAACCCTACAAGTGCACGGCCGACGATGCCGCCTACGCCACCTTCGAACTGGAAAACGGCGTGGTCGCCCACTTCAACTCGTCGTGGACCGTGCGGGTGCGCCGCGACGATCTGCTCACGCTGCAAGTGGACGGCACGAAAGGCTCGGCCGTGGCGGGCCTGCGGGAATGCTACATCCAGCACTACGGCAACACGCCCAAGCCCGTCTGGAACCCCGATATTCCGCAGCCCATCAACTTCTTCGAGGGCTGGGCCAAGGTGCCCGAGCAGGAGCCCTTCGACAATGCCTTTAAAGTGCAGTGGGAATTGTTCCTGCGCCACGTGGTGAAGGACGAGCCCTTCCCCTGGGATCCTCTACGAAGGCGCCAAGGGCGTGCAACTCGCCGAAAAGGGCCTGGAAAGCTGGGCAAAGCGGTGTTGGGTGGATGTGGGGGGAATTGGGCAGTAAACAGTAATCAGTAATCAGTGGGCAATGAGTAATAAGCAGATGGAACAACCATGAAAAAAGTAGCTTTAATTACCGGCGGCAGCCGGGGCATCGGCCTGGGCATCGCCGAACACCTGGCCCGCCACGGCTTCGACCTCGCCATCAACGGCGTACGCCCGGCCGAGGCGGTCACTGAGCCCATCGGGCAACTGAGGGCACTGGGGGCCGACGTGCTCTACTGTCGCGGCGACATTGCCTCGCGGGAAGACCGCATCAACATGCTGGCGGCCATCACCAGCCACTTCGGGCGGCTGCACGTGCTGGTCAACAACGCCGGCGTGGCCCCCAGGGAGCGGCGCGACATCCTGGAAGCCACCGAGGAAAGTTTCGAATACGTGCTTTCCACCAACCTCCAGGGGCCGTATTTCCTCACCCAGAAGGTCGCCAACTGGATGATCGACCAGGGCCGCAAGCGGAGTGACTTTACGGGCTGCATCATCAACATCTCGTCGGTATCGGCCACGGTGGCCTCGGTGAACCGCGGGGAGTACTGCATTGCCAAGGCCGGCGTGAGCATGGCGACCCAACTGTTTGCGGCCCGGCTCGGGGCGTACAACATTCCCGTGTACGAGGTGCGGCCCGGCATCATCAAAACCGACATGACGGCCGGCGTCACCGAAAAGTACGACCGGCTCATCGACGGCGGCCTGACGGTGCAGCAACGCTGGGGCTACCCCGACGACGTGGGCAAGGCCGTTGCCGCCCTGGCCCGCGGCGACTTCCCGTATTCCACCGGCCAGATCATTATGGTGGACGGCGGGCTTACGCTGCCGAGATTATAAAACAATGGTACACTGATCTGTTATGATGATTATGATTTATTACGATTGGTAATAGATAAACCCTGTAAGTCAGTTATATACCCGGTTGCATTTGGATTTTATCATAAGAAATCATAATCATCATAACCCATCAGTGTACCATTCACTATGACCACTCCCTCAACCACCCAATCTACCATATCCGCTAAACTCCTGACGGTGCCCGTGCTGGTGGCCGCCCTGGGGTACCTGGTAGACATGTACGACCTGTTCCTGTTCAGCATCGTGCGGGTGCCCAGCCTCCAGTCGCTGGGCCTCTCGGGCGACGAACTGCTGCGGGACGGCATTTTCCTGCTCGACATGCAGATGGCGGGCCTGCTGCTGGGGGGCCTCTTCTGGGGCGTGCTCGGCGACAAGAAGGGACGGCTCTCGGTGCTGTTCGGCTCCATTCTCATCTATTCGCTGGCCAACATTGCCAACGGCTTCGTAACCACGCTGGGGCAGTACGCCCTGCTGCGGTTCGTGGCGGGCATCGGCCTGGCCGGGGAACTGGGGGCCGGCATTACGCTGGTGGCCGAGGTGCTGCCCAAGGAAATCCGGGGGTACGGCACCACGCTGGTGGCAACGATGGGCGTGATGGGGGCCATCCTGGCCTACTTCGTCGCCGACCTGTTCGAGTGGCGGGTGTCGTACTTCATCGGCGGGGGGCTGGGCCTGCTCCTGCTGCTGATGCGGGTACGGGTGTTCGAGTCGGGCATTTTCAAGCACGTAAAGGAACAGGGCGTGCAGCGCGGCAACTTCCTGATGATCTTCGGCAGCCGGGCCCGGCTCGCCAAGTACTGCCAGTGCATCCTGGTGGGGCTGCCCATCTGGTTCGTGGTGGGCATCCTGATCACGTTTTCGCCCGAGTTCGGCAAGGCGCTGGGGCTGAGCGAACCGGTGCAGGCGGGCAAGGCGGTAATGCTGGCGTTTGCCGGGCAGGTGGCCGGCGACATTGCCAGCGGCTTCCTCAGCCAGTGGGCCCGCAGCCGCAAAAAGATCATCCTCCTGTTCATCCTGCTTTCTACGGTGTTCATTGGGGTGTACCTGCTGGCCCCGGTCCGCGACGTGAACGTGTTCTACGCCGTGTGCGTATGCCTGGGCTTCGCCAACGGGTACTGGACGCTGTTTGTGACCATCGGCGCGGAACTGTTCGGCACCAACCTGCGGGCTACCGTGGCTACCACCGTACCCAACTTCGTGCGGGGCGCCGTCATTCCGCTCACGGCCTTGTTCTTATGGGCCAAAACCCACCTGGGCGTCATCTACGGGGCCCTGGCCGTGGGCGGGCTCACCCTCCTGGTTGCCTTGATTGCCCTGCGGTACCTGGAGGAAACGTTCCGGAAGGATCTGGATTACGTGGAGAAGGGGTAGCTGGGGATGGCTGTATGGCTGATTGTTGAATGGTTGTATGGCTGGATGGTTGATTGTTGAATGGCTATATGGTTTTGCTTACGCCCGCACCACTTCCCATCAATCAACCATACAGCCATATAGCCATCCAGCCATATAGCCATTTAACCATCCAGCCATACAACCATTTAACCATCAGCCATTCAGCCCATGAAAAAATCGAGGAGAAAATTTCTGCGCGAGTCGGTGGCGGCCACGGCCGGGCTCACGTCGGGTTTGGCGGCGGCCGGTACTGCACCGCTGCCAAAGATTGAATCCGGCACACCGGACCGGGTGTCGCACGGGCCGCCGTCACCGCTGAAGGTGTGCGTGTTCTCCAAGCACCTGCACTGGCTCGACTACCCGCAACTGGCCGCCACGGCCGCCGGACTGGGCTTCGACGGGGTAGACCTGACGGTCCGGCCCGACGGCCACGTGCTGCCCGAACGGGTGACCACCGACCTGCCCAAAGCCGTGGAGGCCGTGCGCAAGGCGGGCCTGGAGGTGTACATGCTCACTACGGCCCTGAGCGACGCCGCGCAGCCGCACGCGGAAACGATCCTCAAGACGGCCGCCGGGTTGGGCATCCGCAGCTACCGCACCGGCTGGCTCGACTACGACCCCGGCCTCGACGTGCCCGCCAGCCTCGACGCCTTCCGCCGGAAGCTGGCCGGGCTGGCGGCGTTGGGCAAGAAGTACGGCATCCGGGGCGAATACCAGAACCACGCCGGCACGCACCTGGGGGCTCCGCTGTGGGACCTGTGGCTGGTGCTCAAGGACCTGGACCCGCAGTGGATCGGCTGCCAGTACGACATCCGCCACGCGGTCGTGGAAAGCGCCAACGCCTGGCCGCTCGGCCTGCAACTGCTGCGCCCGTACATCCGCACCCTCGACGTGAAGGACTTCCGCTGGACCGGTAAAGACGGCAAATCCACCCTGGAGAACGTGCCGCTGGGCACCGGCACGGTGGATTTCCCGAAGTACCTGGGGTTGGTAAAAACCTACGGGCTGCCCGGCCCGCTTTCGCTGCACCTGGAGTACCCGCTGGGCGGCGCTGACAAGGGCGCCAAAACCCTGACCATCCCGCCCGAAGGGGTACTTGCCGCCATGCGCCGGGACCTGCGTACGCTGCGCACCTGGCTCACGGATGCGGGATTGGGGTGATAAAGGGTACAAAAACCTGAACATCTGGTATTACTTACCGGAGTCTGTATGGGACAGCGTGAGAACCGTGTACCAAGCCATGCCGGGGTGGCAAGGATTTGACAAGCGGGGATTCTCGTATTGGTTTGGTACTGAGGAGGGTGAAAAGTGGCTTTCAACCTCGATAGAACCGAGCGGTTTACAAATCTTCGGCAGAATGGAGGTGCAGGAGTGGAATGAATGGATTGAGCAGTTTAAGGAAATTGCTTCGCAAGCATTAGGGTTTGCCGTGGGAGAACCCGAAGACGGATTTGAATAAGTACCTGCAACTACTTTTACTTCTTTTGTTTATCATTGACAAACCCGCTGGTCATCTAACCTTATGCACCGTACTGCCGCCTGTTCACTGTGGTTTGCAACCCTCCTCGTCCTTTTTCTCCTCGCCCCGCTTACCCTCCCGGCGCAGCCCCTCAAGTTCCGCGGGCAGATGATCGCCGCCGAGAGCTTCGAAGCCGCGGCCGTGTTCGACGTCAACAACGACAAGCAGCCCGACATTGTCTCGGGGGCGTACTGGTACGAGGGGCCCGGCTTCGTGAAACGGCACTTCATCGGCCAGCCCAAACGCTACGGCGAGTACTACGACGACTTTTCGACCATTCCCATGGACGTGGACGGCGACGGCCGCACCGACTTCGTGACCGGCGGCTGGTGGGGCAATACCGTCCGCTGGCGCCGCAACCCGGGCAACGACGACGAATGGCCCGAAGCGGTGATTGGTACGTGCGGCAACGTGGAAACCATCCGGGCCTGGGACGTGGACGGCGACGGCCACCCCGAAATCGTGCCCAACAACCCCGGCAAGCCGCTCCGGGTGTACCAGCTCCTGCGCGACGGGAGCGGCAAGCCCACCGGGCAGTTCAAAGAGTACGTGCTGGCGCCCACGCAGGGCCACGGCCTGGGCTTCGGCGACGTGAACGGCGACGGCCGCGGCGACTTCATCCTCAGCAACGGCTGGCTCGAAGCCCCGCCCAAACCCTTTGCCGACAAATGGACGCCGCACGCCGAATTTGACCTGAAAACCGCCAGCGTGCCGGTGCTGGTGGTTGACGTGGACGGCGACGGCACCCGCGACCTGGTTGCCGGCCAGGGCCACGACTACGGCCTCGACTGGTACCGCCAACGGACCGAAAAAGGAGGAAAACGCACCTGGACCCGCCAACGGATCGACTCCACGGGGTCGCAGTTTCACACGATGGCCTGGGTAGACCTGGACGGCGACGGCAAGGCCGAACTGCTCACCGGCAAGCGGTACCGGGCCCACAACGACAACGACCCCGGCGCCCACGACCCCGCCGGCCTCTACTACTACGGCTGGAACGGGAAAAGCTTCGTCAAAACGACCATCAGCTACGGGCCGCTCGGGCAGGGCAAGGGCACGGGCATCTACTTCGACACCGCCGACCTGCGCGGTACGGGCCGCCCCGACATCGTGGTGGCCGGCAAGGACGGGCTGTGGGTGTTTTTCAACGAGGGGGGGAAATAAAAACCTCCGGCAGGAGTGCGTCACAGACTGTACGCGGATCCCTGCCGGAGGTAGTACTAAGGCAGCCCGGCCCTTTGCCGGAGGCGCTTTTACCTGCCTTCTATGAGCATTGTTACCTGTTGCACTGTCTTATCCCAGTCTTTTCCACTGGATTGCACCGACTTGAAGCGGGCAACGTAGGCGTCTCCTGCCAGTTCAAAGTGAGCAGTGTCGCCCTTAAACGGGGAATTTGCCAGGTAATAGTCGCAATCACCGAGGCACAGATACAAAGTGTCGCTGGCGGACTGTCCTCTGGATACTTGCAGCGTCACCTTGGCGGAGCCGGCCGTTGCGCACTGAAATCCTTTAGGACACAAGCTGTCAGTGGCCGTAATAACGCGTACTTTGAGTGCCCTTGCCGTATCAACAACTGCACCATCAGCCGCGGCGGCCAGGACAATGCTCTGGTAAGGTTTTAAAGTGAATTCCTGGTTAATTTTCCCGTTTAACTGAGTTGGCGTGGGATTTTTTTCGGCGCATTGGCTTAATAAACCCATTAAAGCCAGTGCATACAGGTACATTTTCATAGTTTAAAATTGGTTATTATCAAATATACTTATTTTACCTGTCGATCCGGACGTGTTTCGTCACTACCCCTGCCTTGCTGTAAATGCGCAGGTAATAGAATCCTTGCCGTAATGCAGCCGTAGGTATTCTGAATTGAAGCTGGCCCGATTTTCCCCGGTGAACGGGATCGCCCTGAGAGTTAAAGAGTACATATTCCACGCCCTCCGTTTGGGAAAGTCCGCCAATGGGTGATTGTTGCAGGTCGGGTTGATGGACGGATACTTCGAAGGAACTGCCCGTGGCAGGATTGGGATACACATTGGCCGTCATGGTGCTGGCCATCATGTAGCAGTCGTTGCAATACACGTTGTAGAAGGTCTGGCTGGTGCGGCCCCCGCTGGATACCTCAACGAGCAGGGTATACGTGCTGGAAGGAGTCCGGTAATAATTGAAAGACTGTCCGCTGCCGGCGAAGTTGTAGCCGCTTCCCGTATCGAGAAACCAGTTATAGGTGTAATTCACCCCGTCACCTCCCGAGGCATAAGCCGTCCAGGTACCTGACTCGTATTGGTTCAGGTAAGACGGGCCGGAAATATAGATGCTTACCGGTGGAACGCAAGCGGTTGCGGGAGCTCCGATGCCAACGGCGGCCCAGGCATTGATGGTTTGCAGGTGTTGATTGGAGCATTCACCGAACAGATCCCTGGCCGCCGCAATTGCTCCGTTCCGCGCATCGGCGTACTGAGACCATTGCTGCATGTACACATCCAGGTTCCGGTAGGCGATCCGGGCGGCGTCAATGATGCCAATGCCTTGTACATTCACCCCGTTCCGCCAGCCTCCCGCGGCGAGCAGGAAAAACCAGTGATTCTGCACGCCCGAATTGGTGTGGACCCCGCACCAGTCATTCATATCCGTTGGTGCACAGCCGTCTGTGTTTACCCAGAACGCCCCACCGAAGGTAGCGGGATGGCCGAATGATTCAGGGTTCTCCAGGGACCGGATGGCCAGTGCATCTTCACCCATCAGCCAGTCGGCCGTACCCGTGACCGACCGCTCTACCATGACGCCGAAAATATCCGAAAAAGATTCGTTCAACGCACCCGCCTGGCCCTCGTACACCAAGCCGGAAGCATAGCGGGTTACCCCGTGCGTATACTCGTGCCCGATTACGTCCAGCGTAGCGGCGCTGTTTCCGTTCAGGGTGCCAACCCAAATATTGTCAGAGTTGTCTTTGTACCGGTAAGAGGCATTTCCCGGTGCATTGGCGTGCACCCTGATTTCCTTGTTGCCACCATTCATGCCTGAGCGGGCGAAGGTATTTCGGAAGTAGTCGTAGGATACCCCCGCTGCCCAGTGGGCCGAAGTGGCGTTGGTGTTGTTCCAGCCCCAATTGGAGCTTTGGTTATTTACTTCCTTGGTGGTACCCCAGAAATCCATGGAACCAGAACTGTAGTACTTGGTTTCGATCAGTCCCCTGCTTTTGTCATTCAGTACGTAGTCGGTGTAAGGCCACCCGCGGTATTTGGTAGTCATTGTTCTGACCCCGTTGTAAAGACTGTTGAAGGTATTATCGGCTTCGTGGTGCAGGCTGTAGTGCTTAAATACTTCACCCGTGAGGGCGTCTACGTATACGGCCCGGTCAATTTGCGGTTCGAGCGCGTGAATTTCAAAGCGGTAAGCCATCCGGAAGTGCTTTTTGTCGAAATCCCCGCTGCTGGTCGTCCTTGCGTAGAGCAGCTTTCCTTTCGGGTACGCGGTAGCGCTGCTGTCTTTGGCGTCGCGCCGGAGTTGCTGCTCGGCAAGGGGGTCTTGCCAGACGTATTTTTTCGCCCCTACTGTCCCGAGTGCTTTAGCCAGGGCAGCCTGCTCACTGATGGCCGCTTTACCCGGGCCATTCAACCCCTCGGCAAGCTTACCGTGCGCCATTGTCAATTTTTCCCCCTGGGTGTGCAAGGTGTATTCTCCCCCTTCTACCTCAACTCCCTTGTAATACTGAATGTAGGTGTAGTGCGTGGCGTTGAGATCATCTTTTTCGTTTTTCTTCATCAGCAACTGGTCGTCGGCCGACAAACCGAACGCCGCCTTGTATTTCGGAAATAGCTCGTCATGTTTCAGATTCAGGTGGTCTTTGAAGCGAATCCAGCCTTCATCCGTAATTTCTTTGGCTAAATTTTTAATTTCCCGGTTGTTGGAATCAAGCACTTTCGCCTTGTGCTGGGCAAAGCCCAAAGGGGCTGCCAGTATGTAAATGAACAGGGCAAGAAATGCGGTCTTGTAACGATTATTCATGAAAGGCTTTAGGTTAATTGAGAGTTGAAATAAAAGCTCGTAATTCTTTTGTGCGGAACCAGGCACAGTGGTACACCATGCCGGGCGTAATGTTCCTTTGCTTTTCGTTGAAGCAAGGCAAGGCTCAAGCGGCCGGGCAACGCAAAACGTTGACAAGCGTTACAAAAAACGGACGCACGAGTGATTCAAAAAAGAAATGGATTGCATTTGCATGACCATTAACGCAGCCTGCCGGTTGCAAGCGGCAAAAAATATCCTTTACTGGTGCATCTGCCCAACGGAGAGCCCGGTCCATGAACAATGCTCCCCGGACCGTGCGGGGCGTAGCGTATAAAGGAATAGGTGATACTTGATGGATTCAGGGTGTATTTTTTCTTTACATAGTGCCTCGTCTTGCTTCCCGCCCGGGCACCCTGCCCCGGCATTGTCAATCGGTGGTCAAAACTAGCAACCATCCGGATGAGCCGCAATTCGTGGAGTAATATCTTTAGCACTTATGGTGTTAATTTTGGTGCTTGCTGTTGACTGAATGTCATAACTTACAGCTTCTTTTTTGCTCATTATTATGACAATTGGTAACAGGCTTCGTAAAGCCCGCTTGGCAAGAGGTTATTCGCAGGAATACGTAGCATTTCAACTAGGCATTACCCAAAGCGGCTACCGCAAGATTGAAACGGACGAGACAAAACTGAGAGTGGATGTGCTGCTGCAACTCGCTGGGTTGCTGCAAGTAGACGTCAACCGGCTGCTTTACGGGCAGCCTGCCCAGAAAATACCCGTCAATGGTGCCGGACAAGTAGCCGTACCGGCAAGCGGCGGCAATCATTCCCGCCACGACGCCTTCCGGGTGGAGCGGGATTTGCTGAACCAACTGCTGGAATGCAAGGAGGCGCATCTGGTTGCCCAGCATAAACTATTGAACCAGTACGAAGAAGAAATCAATCAACTCCGCTGCCTGGTAGCCCACCTCTCCCTGACGGCTTTTAAACCAGTGCCCGAAGAACAAAATCGAAACTTTGCCCGGCGTTGACCTGGCAAGGACGGGCTGTGGGTGTTTTTCAACGAGGGGGGAAAATAACGCCCCTTACGCGCCTTTGGGCGTCCCTTCCGATCCCACGTCTTCCGGCGTGCCGGCCTTGTCGAGCCCGTTGATGGCTTCCGCGTGCCGCTGCGCCAGCTTGCCGGTGGTTTCCGGGTTGGGGGTCAGGGAAAGGGCAGGAACATCCATCGTTTTAGGGGGCTCGGGTTTGGACTTGGGCGCATCGTCCGCGGGGGCGGTTTTCACGTTGGCGGGCGGCTCCTGCCGCATGTAACCCCGGAACTTTTCCAGCACCCACTGCCATACTTCCTCGTTGTACAACGCGGCGGCAAAGCAGATGAAGAACAGCACGTAGGGGTTGATGTTGGCGGCGCTCTCGGAAGCCGTAAGCACCACCAGGGCGCCCTTCACCGACAGGAAAATAATGATGGCGGCCGTAATGCCGGTAATGAGCAGCGAACGCAGGTCCAGGTCGTCGAGCACGTCTTCGGTGGTTACCTTCTTGCCCTTCTTCTCGGGTTTGTCGGGCGTGCCGGCCCGCCGGATGTTGGCCCGGATGTAGCTCGAACTGATGGCCCCCAGCAGGCCGAAGCCGAACATACCCACGATCAGCGCCAGCGAAAGTGAACGGGTTTGCAGCAGCCACCGTGACATGAAGCCGAATATGCTCAGGCTCCCGGCGGCATCGTACGGAGAGAGCGGAACGTCTTTGTCAAGCATGGTCTTGACACGCTGTAGCTTTTCTCCAACCTCTTTCTCCAGCTTGATGATCCCGGGTTTGTTGGAATGGTGCAGGTTCCCATTGGAAGTAACGATGATGCTCTTGGCTGCAATCAGCGAATTCATGATCCGCTGCGTGTGTCCCATGCCTTCGTTAAAGAGTTGAGCGCGGTAGAATTTGCGGCTGCGCTCTGACATGCCCTTCGACACCTCGGCGATGTACTTGTTCTGAAGCGCCAAAAAACGGCTTTCGTGGGAGATCAGGAACCGGTCCACCTGGATGTTGTAATCCGCCGCCAGCATCCGCAGGCGGGCTGCCCCTCCGAGGGC
This sequence comes from uncultured Sphingobacteriales bacterium, assembly GCA_963844325.1. Taxonomy (GTDB): domain Bacteria; phylum Bacteroidota; class Bacteroidia; order Cytophagales; family 172606-1; genus CADCTQ01. Next base: position 6,348,685 of record CAWJNV010000002.1, on the reverse strand, counting down.
GTTCGGGAGAGTCCCCGCCAGTCCTTTTCGCAGGCTATCCATGTTAATGCGCAACACGTTTTCCGCCGCCTTCTGGCTGGCGGCGGAAAGCATGCGCTTATTATGTTCAACGTTGAACTCCTCCTCCAACTTGTCCACGTCGATGCCGGTTTCGATGCTCTGAAACTCGGGTACGGCAATGATGGTGGAAATGACCAGGAACAGCGCGGCCACGAACAGGCCGCTGACCAGGAATGCTTTGGTGATGTACTGGTCAAAAAAATCCACTTTTGGGTTTTCGGCCAGTTTCTGCCGCGTGTACGTGATGGTGCGGGCCAGGGCCCACACGCCGAAGGACCACAAGGTAAAGGCGGAGAGGCACAGCACGATGATGTCGCCGAGTTTGAAGGTCGTCCGGCCGGCCTTTACCGACTCCATGGCGTACTTCAACACGTTTTTGCCCTCCGGCACTTCGTAGGGATACGTGATGAACGCCGCAATGGCGTCGCAAAAGGGCGCAATCTGGGCGCGGAAGAAAAGAATGGTGACACCAAAGAGTACGAAGCTGAACAACCGGTTGATGTGCAGCCGGACCGAAACGTAGTGCACCAGTTTGTACCAGAGCCACAACAGGCCGGCGGCGGCGCCCAGCACCAATAGTAAGTTGAAAAGGAAAACCAGGTCTTGGTTGGAAAGCAGGGTGTTCATGGCGAAAGGGCTTTTGGGCCCATGCTCAAGTTAGCCGCCGCCGTTGCTTCCCGCAATACCTATTTCCGGGGATTTTTACGCTCCCAATCCCCTTTTCCCCGCCAAGAATAGCTCCCGATCCTCCTCTGGTCTCCCTTCCTCCGGTTTCCAGTCTCCTTTACTCCACGTAATACTGCAAGTTTTCCTTCGTGACGATGTCGAGGGGGAGGTGGTAGAGGGGGGCGACGGGCTGGCGGAACACGAGGTGGTCGGCCAGGCGCACCACGCCCCAGTAGCCCTGGCCCTGCGGATTCTGGTTGATGAGGAAGTCAATGGCCCCTTCGCGGAGGTAGCGTTGGTTTTCGGGCAGCAGGTCGTAGCCCACCAGCCGGATGCGGCGGGGCAGGAGGGGGGCCAGCACGTACGCCTTCGACGTGGTGACGAAGATGCCCCCGATGGCCGGGTGCTGCCACAGCAGGGCGTCGAGCTGGCGCTGCACGGTGTCCACGGCCAGGTCGGCGTGAATGACGGTGTACTGCCCGGCCGGGTCGTGCTGCTCGAAGTAGTGCAGAAATCCCTGTTCTTTGCGGATGAGGTGGGCCGAGTTGGTGAAGTCTTCGGCAATGTGGGCCACCAGGAACGTAGCCGGGCCCGGCTGCCCGTAGTGCAGGAGTTTGCCCGCCAGGAAGCCGCTCCCGTAGGAATCCTGGCCGATGTAGCTCAGGGGCTGGCTCTCGGGAATCTGCGTGTTGAAGGCCACGAACGGGATGGCCTGCGCCTGCCACGCCTCGAACAGGGGCAGCGACTCGCGGTAAAACAGCGGGGCCACCAGGATGCCGTCGGGCGGATTTTGGGTGAGGGCCGCCGCCTGTTCGAGAAAAGAACCCACGTCGTACTGGTTGAACGTGAACGGCTCCACCCGCACGCCATACCGCCGCAGTTCCTTTTCGGCTTTCTCCATGCCCAGGCGCGGCTGTTGCCAGTACGGGTCGAGCCCGGGGTCGGGCACCAGGGCGGCCACCCGGTACACGCGGTTGGCACCCAGCGTACGGGCAATGAGGTTGGGTTCGTACTGCAACTCCTGCGCGATTTGCAGCACCCGCTGCCGCACGTCTTCGGCCACCCGGCCCCGGTTGTGCAGCACCCGGTCCACGGTCCCCACCGATACGTTGGCCTTCAGGGCAATGTCTTTGATCCGAACCATTCGTTATAGTTTGTTATTGTTACTTCGTCATTCGATATTCCTTGTTCGACGTTCGAAATTTAAATAATGATGAACAACGAATATTGAATGATGAAGTAAGGAGCACTGATTCTTGGAAATGTACTATTTATATTTCCCTCCTGCGCTTGTCATCCGGCTCCCGGGTAAAAAGGAGCAACCCGAACCGCGTGTCCGATAACGCGATGTTACGCAAATTTGCGTGTGCGCACACACTTTTTTCAAAAATTGTTTGTAATTGAGAAAGACTATGAATATGTTTGGAGCATTGAAAAGGGGTGCAAACCCCAAAGTACAAATTTAACCGCCACTTTGCCCGCATGGAACAGGTAGTAATCGGGATTGACCTGGGAGGAACCACCACCACGCTGGGCGCCGTCACCCGCTCCGGCGAGGTACGCTGGCGGCAAACGTTCGACACCCGCGCGGCAGCCGGCTTTCCCGCCTACGTGGCCCAACTGAAGGAGGAGATCGAACAGGTGCGGGACCGCGCCGGCGCGGAACTGGCCGGCATCGGCGTGGGCGCCCCGGCGGGCAACCACCGCTACGGCACCGTGCAGGCCGCCAACCTCGACTGGGGCGGCACCGTGCGCTTCACCGACGCCCTGGCCCGGCATTTCGACGTGCCCATTTCCCTCGACAACGACGCCAACGCCACCGCCCTCGGCGAGATGCGCTACGGGGCGGCCCAACCCTACCGGCACTTCATCCTGGTGACGCTGGGCACCGGCCTGGGCAGCGGCATTGTGAGCAACGGCCAGGTGGTGTACGGCGGCGATGGGCTGGCCGGCGAACTGGGCCACATCTGCGTGGACGTGAACGGCCGTGACTGCGCCTGCGGCCGCAAGGGCTGCCTCGAAACCTATGTGTCGGCCAACGGCCTCAAACGCACGGCCTTCGAACTGATGGCCCACCGCGTAACGCCCAGCGTGCTGCGCGAGTACGGTTACCACGCCCTCTCCGCCCAACGCATCAGCGAAGCCGCCGCCGCCGGCGACGCACTGGCCCGCGAGGCATTCGAATACACCGGCAAACTGCTGGGGCTCAAGCTGGCCGACGCCGTGGCGCACACCAGTCCCGAGGCCATCATCCTCTTCGGGGGGCTGGCCAACGCGGGGCCCGCCCTCTTCGAGCCCACGGCCCGGGCCCTGAAAAAATACATGCTCTTCCTCTACAACCCCGACATTCCCCTGATGCCCTCGGCCCTGCCGCAGTCCGACGCCGCCCTGCTGGGCGCCGCCGCCCTGGCCTGGCAACAGGTTGAAAATAGGAATGGATTTGCCTAACTTGAAGCAACCACGAACAACCAATACCCAATACTCACTACCCAATACCTTAACGTTAACGCACAAACCATGGAAGTCCTGAACTACGCGGAACGAAGCCTAGAGAAACTGCCCGTCACCATATGTGAGGATCCCCAGACCGGCGCCGTCCACATTGCCCACCAGATTGCCGCCACCATCCGCTACAAAGAGACCCGCGGCGAAAAGACCGTGCTGGGCCTGGCGACGGGTTCTTCGCCCATCGGGGTGTACCGCGAACTGGTGCGGATGCACAAGGACGAGAACCTGAGCTTCCGCAGCGTGGTCACGTTCAACCTGGACGAATACTACCCCATGCAGCCCGACGCCCTCCAGAGCTACGTGTACTTCATGCACGAAAACCTCTTCCGGCACGTGGACATCCGCCCCGAGAACATCCACATTCCCGACGGCACGCTGCCCATCGAGAAGGTGAAGGAGTTCTGCGACAACTACGAACGCAAGATTGACCAGTTCGGCGGCATCGACGTGCAAATCCTGGGTATCGGCCGTACGGGCCACATCGGCTTCAACGAACCGGGCTCCGGCCGCGCTTCGCTCACCCGCCTCGTCAAGCTCGACCCGCTCACCATTGCCGACGCCACCAAGGACTTCATCAAGGAGGAATACGTACCGCTCCGCGCCATTACGATGGGGGTGGGTACCATCATGAAGGCCCGCAAGATCTTCCTGATGGCCTGGGGTGAGGCCAAGGCCCGCATCCTGCAAAAAACCGTGGAAGGCAAGATCAGCGACGAAGTGCCGGCCTCCTTCCTCCAGGAACACAAAGACGTGTCGGTGGTGGTAGACAAGTGGGCATCCCTCGAACTGGCCCGCATCCGGACGCCCTGGCTGGTAGGGCTGTGCAACTGGGACGACAAGCAACTCACCCGCCGCGCCGTGATCTGGCTGAGCACCACCATCCGCAAGCCGATCCTCAAACTCACCGACGAAGACTACAAGGAGGCCGGCCTGGTGGACCTGCTGGTACACGCCGGCAACGCCTACCAGCTCAACATCCAGGTGTTCAACTCCATCCAGAATACGATTACCGGCTGGCCCGGCGGCAAACCCAATTCCGACGACACCAACCGCCCCGAAAGAGCCCTGCCGGCCCGCAAACGTTCGATCATCTTCAGCCCGCACCCCGACGACGACGTGATCTCGATGGGCGGCACGCTGCTGCGCCTCGTGGACCAGGGCCACGACGTGCACGTGGCCTACCAGACTTCCGGCAACATTGCCGTGTTCGACGACGACGCCCGCCGCTTCGCGGATTTTGTGCTCGACTATTCCAAAAAATACGGTTTCTGCGGCGACCAGGCCACCTCGCTGCACCAGGACGTGGTGGACTTTTTCAAGCGGAAAAAGCTGGGCGAAGAAGACATTCCGGTGGTGCAGGACATCAAGGGGTTGATCCGGAAAGGGGAAGCCTCGGCGGCCTGCCGGTTCTGCCGCGTGAAGGAAGAAAACGTGCACTTCCTCAACATGCCCTTCTACGAGACCGGGCAGGTGAAGAAGAAGCCCCTGAGCGAAGCCGACATCCAGGTGGTAGCCGACCTGTTGCAGCAGGTGCAGCCCCACCAGATCTTCGCCGCCGGCGACCTGCGCGACCCGCACGGCACCCACAAGGTCTGCCTCGACGCCATCTTCGGCGCCCTCGAACTCCTGAAGGGCGAGGCGTGGCTGAAAGACTGCTACGTGTGGCTCTACCGCGGCGCCTGGCAGGAGTGGGACGTGGAAGACATCGAAATGGCCGTGCCCATCAGCCCTGAAGAACTGCTGCGCAAGCGGCAGGCGATTTTCAAGCACCAGTCGCAGAAAGACAGCCCCGTGTTCCCCGGCAACGACAAGCGGGAGTTCTGGCAGCGGGCCGAAGACCGCAACCGCACCACCGCCGAGCTTTACGATCAGTTGGGCCTCACCGAATACGAAGCCATCGAAGCATTCGTGCGGCACCGGTTTTAGAGGGAGTTTATGAGTTCATGAATTCATGAGTTCAAAGTCTGTACGCACTACGATGCCACCGCTTTTTTACTCATGAACTCATAAACTCATGAACTCATGAACTCCTAAACTTTAAACTTCCGATGAAACCTACGCTCATTGTCATGGCTGCCGGCATGGGAAGCCGGTACGGCCGGTTGAAGCAACTCGACCCGTTCGGGCCGGCGGGGGAGACGCTCATCGAATACTCGGTGTACGACGCCATCCGGGCGGGCTTCGGCAAGGTGGTGTTCGTGATCCGCAAGAGCCTCGAAGGGGTGTTTAAGGAGGAAATTTTCAACAAACTCGCCGGGCACGTCCCGGTGGAGTACGTGTTCCAGGAATTGGAGTATTTGCCGGAAGGATTTTCCGTGCCCGCCGGCCGCGTCAAACCCTGGGGCACCGGCCAGGCCGTGCTGCTGGCCGGCGCGAAGGTGGACGAACCGTTTGCCGTCATCAACGGCGACGACTTTTACGGGGCCGAGTCGTTTCGCCTCCTGGCCGAATTCCTGCAGCGCAGCACCGACCCCGCCGCCACCGACTACGCCGTGGTGGGCTACCAACTCCGCAACACCTTGTCGGAGTTCGGCACGGTGGCCCGGGCCGTGTGCGCCGTGGACGCGGGTGGCTGGCTGCGGGGCATGCAGGAAATCACCAGCATCCAAAGGACCGCGGCGGGCATCAGGTACCGCGACGCGCAAGGTGCGGAGGTGCCACTGACGGGGGAAGAAACTGTCTCGATGAACATGATGGGGTTTACGCCCTCCTTTTTCGGGCATTGCCGCACGAGATTCGAGACGTTCCTGCGGGCGCAGGGCCACGAGCCCAAGGCGGAGTTTTACCTGCCCCTGCTGGTCAACGAACTGGTCGGCGAAGGGAAGGCCCGGGTAAAAGTACTGCCCTCCCCGGCGTCCTGGTTCGGGGTGACCTACCTGGAAGACCGGCCCCTGGTGGTCGAAAAGATCGCCGCCCTGATCGCCGCCGGCACCTACCCCGAGCAGTTGTGGGGTTAATGATCAATTTAGGAACAGGGTTGGATCGGGTTGAGAGGGATAGGGTTTAAACCCTATCCTAATGATAAAGCGTCCACAACTCTTGCGTTCCATATCCAATATCCATAGGATAGGGTTTAAACCCTATCCCCCCAAAACCCTATCCCCCTTCTATCCCACACAACCCCATCACAATAACCCCTGCCATGCGGAAAACCTGCTTCCCCCTGATTTTTTTCCTGCTGGGCTGCCTGCCCGTCCTGGCGCAGTCCAACGCCCCGGCGGTCGGCGTGGTGCCTAAGCCCCTCACCGTGCAGGCTGCCGCCGGAACGTACGCGATGCCCGCCCAGGTAACCATTGCCGCGGCCGGCCGGGAGGAGAAGCACGTAGCCGGACTACTCAAAGACCTGCTGGCCGCGGCGGGCATCAACGCTACGGTGGGGGAGGCCCAGCATGCCAACATCCGCCTGGCCCTGGCCGGGGGCAACGGCGGCCTCGCCCCCGAAAACTACGAATTGACCGTGGATGCCAGCGGCGTGGCCGTGCGGGGCGGCGACGGGGCCGGGCTGTTCTACGGCGTCCAAACCCTCCTGCAACTGCTGCCGCCCCGGGCCACGGGTGCCGTGCCGGTGCCCTTCGTGCGCATCACCGACAAGCCGGCCTTCGGGTGGCGCGGCTCCATGCTCGACGTGGCCCGCCACTTCTTCCCGGTCGAATTCGTGAAGAAATACATTGACTTCCTGGCCGCTTACAAGCTCAACACCTTCCACTGGCACCTCACCGACGACCAGGGCTGGCGCGTGGAGATCAAGCAGTACCCCAAACTCACGCAGGTAAGCGCCTTCCGCAAGGAATCCCTGATCGGGGCGCAGCAGCTCCAGAAGGAAGCCGACTTCCGCTACGACGGCCAGCCCCACGGCGGCTTTTACACCCAGGACCAGATCCGCGAGGTGGTGCAGTACGCCCAGGACCGCTACATCACGGTGGTGCCCGAGATCGAAATGCCCGGCCACTCGGTCTCCGTGCTGGCCGCTTACCCCGAACTGGCCTGCAAACCGGGTAACTACGAAACCCGCACGCTGTGGGGTGTTTCCGACGACATCATCTGCCCCACCGAGCAGTCCATTAAGTTTTTCGAGAACGTGCTGAGCGAAGTCATCCCGTTGTTCCCCGGCAAGTACGTGCACATCGGCGGCGACGAGGCGCCCAAGAAGGTGTGGCAGGAAAGCGATTTCGTCAAAAAGCTCATGAAAAGGGAGAAGATCGACGACGTGGAAAAAGTGCAGGGCTGGTTCAACCGCCGCATCGAGAAGTTCCTGACCAGCAAGGGCAAGAAGCTGGTGGGCTGGGACGAAATCCTGGAGGGGGGCATTACGCCGGGGGCCACCGTGATGAGCTGGCGCGGCGAGAAGGGCGGCATCGAAGCGGCCAAACACGGCAACAACGTGGTGATGTCACCCTCCTCGGACCTGTACCTGAACTTCGGCCAGAACCCCGTGCCCCACAGTCCCTACGAACCCCTGAACATCTGCTGCTACCTGCCCCTCCGGAAAGTGTACAACTACAACCCGCTCCCCAAAGAACTCTCCGCCGACCAGCACAAGTACATCCTGGGCGTGCAGGCCAACCTCTGGACGGAGTACATCCGTACGCCCGAAAGGGCGGAGTACATGCTGTTTCCACGGTTGCTGGCCCTGGCCGAAGTGGCCTGGACGCCCGCCGCCAACAAGAACTACGACGACTTCCTCCGCCGCGCCGGCAACCAACTGCCCCGGCTCGACGCCAAAAACATTCTCTACCGGGTGCCCGAACCGGCGGGCCTCGACAGCGCCGCCATCCGGCGGGAGGGGGACAAGGCCGTCGTTACCCTGAGCACCTGGGTGCCCGGCGCCCAGATCCGCTACACCCTCGACGGCACGATGCCCGACGAAACGGCCGACCGCTACATGCAGCCGCTGTCGCTGCCCACCGGCCGCCGGATCAAGGTCCGGGCCGTCACCATCACCGCCAGCGGCCGCGAAAGCGCCCCGGCGGAGGGGGAAATTGAGTAATAAGGTTGAATGGCTGTATGGTTGAGGGTTATATGGTTGCATGGCTGAATGGTTTTGCTTACGCCCGCACCACTTCCCGGCAATCAACCATCCAACCATCCAGCCATATAACCATACAGCCATACAACACCGACACCCCGCCTTACTTGGCAACCATCATGCGCTTGGAGGCGGCCGGCTCGCCGTTGACCATCAGCGTGTAGATGTAAATGCCGGTTTTCAATCCGTTGGCGCTCAGTTCCACCTTGCCGCTGGCGGGAGCCTTTACGCTTTTGAGCAGGTTGCCCTCATTGTCGAAGAGCATGATGTAGGCATTGGCGTCGGCGGGAATGGTGTAGCGGATGGTGGTGGACTGGGCGAAGTTGTTGGGGTGGTTCTGTTCGAGCAGCACGCCGTTCATCTTCTTGTCGATGAGCTGATCGCCCACCAGCTTGGTGAAAGTGATGGCCTTGAGGGCCGTTTCCAGCGTAGCCAGCCGCGCTTCGAGGCTGCTGATTTCTTCGCGCTGGTCCTGTACCGTCTGCTGCAACTCCTGGATGCCCTTGATGGCAATGGCCCCGAAGCCGCTGTAATTGAGCAGATACGCATCCAGGCCGCGCCGCTGGTCCACGTTGTGGCTCACCAGGCTCGGGAACACTTTCTCGACGTCCTGGGCCAGGAAGCCGTACTCGAGTGGAACGTCGGTGCGGACTGTGGCCGGGCCGTCGGTTTTGAAATGGTACGTGGCCGGTTTAAGTTGGTTGATCTTGTCCAGCACCGGAGTCATCGGCTGGATGTCCGTTTTCATCCGGGCGTCTGAAACCGATAAGTAAGCGCCGCTGGCCACATCGAACTTACCCCGGGCCTGCGAATTATAGAACAAAAACAGTTCTCCGGTGGAGCCAATCCACTGTTCCCAGTCATTGCCGTTCGGCGCTTCCAGGTCTATCCCGAACGCATCCTGCTGCTTTATTTTGAGCATGTATTCACCCGGGTTAGGGGTGTTGATACCCACCCTGCCGAACGTGCTGATGGTGAAGGTGGCGGCGCCCAGGCCGACGCGCTCAACGTAAAACTGGCCGTCGGTGATGCCCAGCCCGTTGCCGACGCCGCCCACGCCGTACCGCCAGGTGGTGTTGTTGCCGCTCCGCATTTCGATCAGGGCGGTACGGTCGCCGGAAGTGGACGAGTTGCTGAACAGGCCCAGCCGGAAGTTGCCGTCGCCCCGGTTCACGTGGAAGCGGGTGGTCGGGGAAGTGGTGCCGATGCCCAGGTTGCCGGCGTTGTTGAGCAGGATGCGGTTCAACCCGTTGACCTGCACCCGGAAGGCGTCCTGGCTGCCCAGCGCGTTGACGTGGACCCGGGCGTTGGGACCGTTGGTGCCGAAGCCCCAGTTGCCCGACGGCGTCACCCGGCCCTGTTCGTTGTTGCCGGTCTCGAAGATCACCGAGTAACCATTGTTGGAACCGATCCGGCTGTTGGTGCTCAGGTTGTTGCCCCCGACCACCCAGCTCTGGGCGGAGAGGTGCGTGGTGCCCAACAGCAAAAGGCCTGACACCAGGGAAAGCGTAGATTTGCGCATAGCGATAAAGGGTTAACGGGTAAGTGGATAGAAATGAAGTGAAGAATGAATAGGCAGCAATGCAAATACCAGCTTTTCCGGGTACAACCGTACCGGCCTGCGTAATTTTGCGAACTTCAAGGGACTCTGGACACCGGCAAGCTCAACAAAAATAAATCTCCCTTCAATACCTATTTTTGGGTATTTTCAACGGAGAAATCCGGCGCCGTGCACGCGTGCCGCCAAACCCGCGTGGTGCGCTTTTTTTGGATGAACCCTATGACCTTACTGCTTAACCGACGTTCCCTTCGTCAAGAAAAACCTGGTTAGGCCTCCGTTGCAGAAGCAATAAGGACGCTTTGCCGCCCAACCGTTTTCTCCCCCGGAAGCCCTTTTTTGCCCAAAACGACTCCCAAAAGCCCGCCGCAGTTGGAAAATAGCGCCGGGCTTTTTTTATTGCCCGTGCCGCACGCCTCTTCACGGATGCGGTCATTCCAATTCTTCCACCCTTCAACCTCCCTGCATGAAGCGCCTCGTACTCCTTGCCCTGCCTTTCCTCCTGCTTTTTGCCTGCACGTCCAAACAAACCGTGGACCTGATCGTGACCAATGCCGTGGTCTACACCGTGGACAGCGCCTTTACGGTGGCCCAGGCCCTGGCCGTCCGGGACGGTAAATTCGTGGCCGCCGGCAGCAACGACCAGATACTGGACCGCTTCCACGCCAACCAGCAGTACGACATGCAGGGCAAGGCCGTGTACCCGGGCTTCATCGATGCGCACTGCCACTTCCTGCGCTACGGGCTGGGCCTCCAGTACGCCGACCTGACCGGCACCCGGTCGTTCCGTGAGGTGGTGGAACGGCTGGTGGCGCACCGGAAAAAATACCCGGTGGCCGCCTGGATCGTGGGCCGCGGCTGGGACCAGAACGACTGGCCCGTGAAGCAGTTCCCCGGCCGGGACACGCTGGACCGGCTCTTTCCCGATACGCCGCTGCTCATCGGGCGGGTAGACGGCCACGCGGCCCTGGCCAACGGTAAAGCGTTGCAACTGGCGGGCGTAACGGCGCAGTCCAAAACCTCCGGCGGGGTGGTGGAGGTGAAAAACGGCCGTACGACCGGCATCCTGGTGGACAACGCCATTGACCTGGTGTACAAAGCCGTGCCGGCCGCCTCCCGCGCCGAAATCGTCACGGGCCTCAAACAGGCCGAACGCAACTGCCTCGCCGTGGGCCTTACCACCGTAGACGACGCCGGGCTCGGCCGCGGCGAGGTGACCATCTTCGACTCCCTGTACCGGGCCAACCAACTCTTCATCCGGGCGTACGTGATGCTGGAGCCCTCCGCCGAAAACCGCGACCACTACTTCAGGAACGGCCCCTACAAAACCGACCAGCTCAACGTCCGCTCCTTCAAAGTCTACGCCGACGGCGCCCTGGGCTCCCGCGGGGCCTGCCTGCTGGCCGACTACCACGACGGGCCGGGCAACCGCGGCTTCCTGCTCAGTTCGCCCGGGGAACTCCGGAAGCTGGCCGGCGAAATCTACGAACACGGCTTCCAGATGAACACGCACTGCATTGGTGACTCGGCCAACCGCCTCCTGCTGCGGTACTACGGCCAGGTGCTGAAGGGCAAAAATGACCGCCGCTGGCGCATCGAACACGCCCAGGTGGTGTCGGCGCCCGACGTGGCCCGCTTCAGCGAGTTCAGCGTAATTCCGTCGGTGCAGCCCACGCACGCCACTTCGGACATGTACTGGGCCGGCGACCGGCTCGGCCCGGACCGCGTAAAGACGGCCTACGCCTACAAAAACCTGCTCCAACAGAACGGCATGCTGGCCCTGGGCAGCGACTTCCCGGTGGAAGACATCAACCCGCTGTACGGCTTCCACGCGGCAGTGGCCCGGCAGGACGCCAAGGGCTACCCGGCGGGTGGCTTCCAGATGGACAACGCCCTCTCCCGCGAGGAAGCCCTGCGCGGCATGACCGCCTGGGCGGCCTACGGCAACTTCGAAGAAAAGGAGAAAGGCAGCATCGGGCCGGGCAAACTCGCCGACTTCGTGGTCCTGGACGCCGACATCATGAAGGCGCCGGCGGCAAACCTGCGGACGGTAAAAGTGCTCCAGACGTTCATCGGCGGCAAGGAGGTGTACAACCGCCACGGCGTAAAGCTGGCAGCCAAGTAAACAGTCAACAGTAGACAGTAAACAGTAAACAGTGAACAGTAATCAGTAAGCACCGTTTGCGTGCTGCCAACTGATTACTGTTTACTGATTTATCCGTTTGGCGTAGGAAGGAATCCGTTTGGCGTAGGCGAGGAGCCCGGTGGGGTGCCGATTTTTGTCGGGTAAACCATCAAAACCATGACAAACATCACCGGAGCACGCCAAAACCGGGCCGTGCTGTTGATTCTTTTCTTCCTGGCCTACCCGCTGGGCGTATACGCCATCCGTAAAAGGCAAACGGCAACGTGGAAAAAAATAGGGTACGCCCTGCTGGGCTTCCCGCTTTTCGGCGTGCTGCTGCTATTTGGCGGCATCCTCCTTTTTGCCGCCTTTCTGCCCGCCCTCGACACGACGCCGGTGAACCGGGCCGACCGCACCATCCGCAACACGATGGGCGACTACGAGGTTGCTTTCCTCAAAACCAACCTCGAAACAAACGGCGCCTGCGAACTCGTGCGGGTGAGCCTGGCCCCGGGCGGGGGCAACGACTGGCACTACCACAACCGGTTCGTGGAGAAGTTCCGCGTGCTGGACGGCGAACTCAACGTGGGGCTCGACGGCAAGGCAGTGGCCCTGCGGAAGGGAGACACGTTGACGGCGCCGGCCCACGTCATGCACAAGTTTTACAACACGTCCAGCCGTACTGCCACCTTTACCGTGGAAATAAACCCGGGCCGCAGCTTCGAAAGAACCCTCCGGATCGGGTACGGCCTCTGCAACGCGGGGCACTGCGACGAAAACGGCATACCGGAAAATCCCTGGCACCTGGTGCTGCTGCTGGCCTACAGTGAGAGTTACCTGCCCCTGTTGCCCGGCGTCGTGCAGGAAGCGCTGTTCCCGGCCCTGGCTAAAATCGCCCAGTGGAAGGGCGAACACAAAGCGTTGGAAACGTATTACCGCTGAGCCTGGTACGTGCTTTGTAAAAGGCGCGAGGGCACGGAGACCACAGCGGATGGAGGAGGAACTGAACCGCAAGGGGCGCAAAGGAGACGCAAAGACCGCAAGGAGGGATAGGGTTTAAACCCTATCCTATGGATATTACGCATACGTACGGCTATTGCGCATGCGTACGCAGACTTTGCTCCAGTCAAACCAAGCGCAGCCTTTCCGTAGGGGTAGGGTTTAAACCCTATCCCTACTACCCATACTACCCCTACTCAACCGCAAAGACCGCAAGGAGAACGCGTAATCCCTTTGCGCCCTTTGCGTTCCCCCTTGCGATCCTTGCGGTTCAGTTTTTTGCCCCCGCAAAATAATTTCTCCGGAACCTTTGTAAATGTCTACGAAAGTTTCGTAGTTTTTACGAAACTTTCGTAGAAGCCTATGGAAAAGCTGACGCAATCCGAAGAAGAAGCCATGCACGCCGTGTGGAAGTGCAACGGCGGGTACATTAAAGATTTCCTGGAAGCGTTGCCCGAGCCCCGGCCGCCGTACACCACGCTGGCTTCCACGGTCAAAAACCTGGAGAAGAAGGGGTTCCTCACCGCCGAAAAGGTGGGCAACACGTACCGGTACGCGCCGCGACTGGACGCCGAAGCGTACAAGCGGGGCCACATGAGTACGTTCGTGAGCAACTACTTCAAAAATTCCTACAAGGAACTGGTCTCCTTTTTTGCCCGGGAACAGCAGATCAGCGCCGATGAACTCAAGGAGATCATCGACATGATCGAAAACAAAAAATCCAAATAGCCATGTCGCCGACCGTTGCCTATCTACTCCAGGCGAACCTGGCCCTGGGCTCTTTCTACCTGGCGTACCGCCTGGTGCTGCGGCGACTGACCTTTTACGGGCTCAACCGCCTTTTCCTGGCGTTCGGCATCGTGTTTTCGGCCGCCTATCCCGCCATCGACCTTTCCGGCTGGCCCCGGCAGTACCCGGGGGCCGGCCTTTCGCGGCTGATCGCCGCGGCGCAACCCGCCAAACCCTTGGCCGCCGGCGCCACGCAACCCATTGATTACGCGTCGCTGCCGGGCCTGGTGTTCTGGGTGGGGGTGGCCGTGATGGCGGGGCGGCTGTTGGTGCAGTTCCTTTCCCTTTACCGGGTGCACCGCCGTTCGGAACGGGCCCGGTACGGACCGTACGCGTTCCGGCGCGTAGCCGGCGAGGTAGCCCCGTTTTCGTTCTGGCAAACGGTGTACCTCAACCCCGATTGCCACGATCCGGCTCACTTGCCCGCCATCCTGCAACACGAAGCCGTGCACGTACGCGAATGGCACACCCTCGACCGGCTGCTGGCGGAGGTGGTGCTGGTCTGCTGCTGGTTCAACCCGGCGGCGTGGTTGCTCAAAGGGGCCGTGGCCGAAAACCTGGAGTTCCGCACCGACCACCAGTTGCTCCGGGGCGGCACCGACCGCAAAACGTACCAGTACAGCCTGCTGCACCTCAGCCACTCCGCCGTGGTGCCGGCGCTTGCCAACCATTTCAGTCACATCACCCTCAAAACCCGAATTGCCATGATGAACAAACCCCAAACCGCCCGCCGCCACGTTGCCAGGTACGTCCTGCTGCTGCCCCTGATCGTCGCCTTTGCCTTTACGGTTACCCTGTCGGTGGGACAAAGCCGGCCGGCCGCCGCTGCCAGTGACATGGAAGCCCTCGACCTCCCGGATGCCGTGTACTTCCTGGACGGCAAGCCTGCCCAACGAGCCGACGTTGACAAAATCGACCCGGCCGACCTTGAACGGATAGAGGTATATAAAAACGAAAAAGTCGCTGCCTTCCTCGGCGACCCGCAAGCCAAGGGACTCGTGGTCTTCACTACCAAAAAGAACAAAGATTCCGCCGACGTGCGGGCGTTGAACGAGAAGATCAAAAATTTGTAAGCCGGGAATCGTCGCCAGTAGAGCCGCGATTCATCGCGGCTCCCCAGCGTCGCAAGTCGTACCGGGTAGAAATCGTTGCCGGATGTTGATGGCGGTTCTCACCAGATAATCACTTTGCCCTGGCAAGAACGGAATAGCGTAGTTGCGTGAAGCGGATGGGACCCGATCTACTGGTTGCCCGAGTAATGGGGCTTCCATTCCCAACCTTCTGCTTTTGCCACCGTCAGTTGGTTTTGGTCATTGAACACCAGGCGCTGCAAAACGGTGGCGTTTTCGTATTCCACCTGGTAGAGGTAACTCTTTTGCTGATCAGTGACTTTACGCTCCAACAGGGCGTAGGACTCTCTTTTACCTGTTTTTTTAGCTTCTTCCCGGATCTCCTTCAACCTGCCGGCAATATGCTTCCATAATTCCGGACTGAAGTTTTCTGCCTTCAATGTTCCGTTGGTGAAGTCGTTATCAAGTGCTTCAAATTTTTTGTCCATCGCGGGGTCAGCCTCCGCAACGGGAGGGTAGCCGTCGTAAATAAAACGTTTCATACCCGGCAGCAGCGCCTGGGGCGCCTGCTTACGCTGGTTGTCCAACTGGGGAATATCGTAGTAGTGGCCGCCTTTGGCCAGTTCACCCGCCAGGTTGAGCTTTACTGCCTTTTGTCCATCACCGGAAGACACCAGGTACACATCACCCGAACGCAGACCGTACACGGAGGCGTATTTGGTGGCGTACTGGCCTTCCTGCTTGCAGGCTTTGAGAATGGGCAAGCCGCTCTCCAGAGTAGGCTCGGGTGATTTGGCTAAATGTTCGCCCAGGGCTTTGCTTCCGTACCCAAATCCCCGGGACTGGGTGGACCGGTCGAAATACATTTTACCGTTGCGGGCCCCGATGATTACGGAGGCACCGGTTTTGTCGGCAATCAGGATGCGGGCGTAGGAAAAGGCGGTCTCTTCGTATTGCTGGTAAAAGGCAATGGCTTCCTCCACGGTTGCGCAGCTTTCCAGCATCCGTTCACTGGAGTTTCCCCGCACTTTGCGCAAACCCGGATCGGGCGTGTACGCTTCCTTGGCCCCGGCTACCCAATCAAAGGCCAGGCCGGCGGTATTGACGCCTCCCTGTTCCCAATCATTGTCGAATCCTACGTAAGCCACGCCGTAGTATCCCTTCGCGGCGGGTACGAACCAGACGCGGGTGGCCGGATTGGAGTAATCTTCGTTGTTGAAAAACAGGGTTCTTTTCGAATCGGTGAGCACGAAGATGGTGCAGGCGTGACCCGGTAAAACGAAAAAAATACCGATTACAAAAGTGAGCATTCGGGTGAACAACATTGGCTTATCCATTTTGGGGTTGTCTGAAACATCCATCTGAATGCCAATGTGTCAAATATCCGGCCGACTGGATCAGGAGATTGATTATCAGTAAATTAACTTTCGGTAGCGCCGATTTTCCGTCCGGTATCGGACAGTAATCAGCCAAAAATGAACAGCTCTGTAATGTTAAACCACACCCGTTGAAAAAGGAGTCGCCAGTGGTAAATCGTAACTGGAAACGGTTCCTTCCCGATACGACTTACTACTGGCGACTTGCTGCGGGTTAGCCGCGATGAATTGTTGGTTAGCGGCGATGCGTTGCTGGGCAGCCGCGATGAATCGCGGCTCTACATACGGCTGGCGATTCCTTAGGATGCATTGCTGCCGAATACCCGCTTGAGCAGGTCGGTAACGCGGGCGGCGGGGTCCTTGCGGATTTTGAGTTCTTCGTCGGCCACCACCGTAAACATGCCCTTGAGGGCTTTGCTGGTGGTGTACTTGGTGAGGTCGGTTTCTACCTTCTGCACCAGCGGAATGCGGTTGTAGAGGGTCGTGAGTTCACCCCAGAGCCGGGTGGCGGCGGTGGCGTCGAGGGCCTTCTTGATGTGGGGTGAAAAAGCCTGGGCCAGCGGGTCGGACGTTTTGCCTTGCAGGTACGTGGTGGCGGCGTTGTCGGAGCCGGTCAGGATGTTTTTGGCGTCAGTGATCGTCATGGACGTGATGGCGTTCACGAAGATCGGGGCGGCCTCCTTGGCGGCGTCTTCGGCGGCCCGGTTAAGGGTCAGTTCAAATTGGTCTACTTTCTTACCGAAGCCCAATTCCCGCAATTTTGTCGCTACCCGCTGGGCGTCTTCGGGGAAGGGAATGCGCACCTTGGGGTTGAGCAGGAAGCCGTCCTGCTTGTTGAGCTGCGAAGCGGCATTTTTGGAGCCCACCGTAAGGGCTTCCCTGAGCCCTTTGGCAATGTCGCTTTCGGTGAGCGGCGCGGCGCCGGTGGCTACCGAAGTGGCGGCCGACTTCACCTTTTTCCAGGTGAGCTGGGCGTAGGTATGGTTGCTGGCAATGAGGGCAATGACGAGGAGAAGACTGAGTTTTTTCATAATCTGGTCGGATGAATGGAACAAATATCCGGTGCGACGGGGCAACCGGAAAGTGCCTTGCCGGGAGTAATGCAAAGACTGTTCCCTTTTACTGTAATAAAACCCCGAAAAAGCCGTCTGCGTTCGGCAAAGCTGCATAATGTGTAGTTGTATTGACAGGGGAGGTTCACCACGGAGGGCGCGGAGTTGCACGGAAGGTTTCACGCAGAGGGGCCAAGGAGACGCAAAGGGCGAAGGAGTGGAACAGGTACGGTATACGGACTTGTATCGCGGTACGTGTCGCATGGCGGGAAGGCGTCGCATGGCGGGAAGGCGTCGCATGGCGGGAAGGCGTCGCATGGCGGGAAGGCGTCGCATGGCGGGAAGGCGTCGCATGGCGGGAAGGCGTCGCATGGCGGGAAGGCGTCGCATGGCGGGAAGGCGTCGCATGGCGGGAAGGCGTCGCATTGCGGGAAGGCGTCGCATGGCGGGAAGGCGTCGCATTGCGGGAAGGCGTCGCATTGCGGGAAGGCGTCGCATTGCGGGAAGGCGTCGCATTGCGGGAAGGCGTCGCATTGCGGGAAGGCGTCGCGTCGCGGCTCCCCTCCTCGGAGGGGTTAGGGGGTGGGTTTACTTCCATGCAACAAGTAATATGGGGATCATCGCGTTGCGGTACTCCCCCTTACAAAGGAGCCCAACTTTCTGCAAATTTCCACTCGTGCGGATTCTCCTTTTGCGGTGATCCCCACATTATACGTTGCATGCAAGTAAACCCACCCCCTAACCCCTCCGAGGAGGGGAGCCGCGACGCGACGCCTTCCCGCGACGCGGCGCCTTCCCGCCATGCGACACCTACCGCCATACAAGTCAGTACACCGTACCTGTTCCACTCCTTCGCCCTTTGCGTTTCCTTTGCCCCTTTGCGTGAAACCTTCCGTGCAACTCCGCGCCCTCCGTGTCTCCGTGGTAATTCTTTTCTTTCCCGCTCCACGCAAAAAAAAGCCCGGCAGGACTTGCCGGGCGGGTGCTTACGGATGCTGCTTCCCCAGCCGGGGCTCACGAACACTCGAAAATTTCCTCGTTCACGCCCAACCGGTTCTTCGAACTGAGGCGTACCGGGAATTCCCACAGGTAGCGCAGGTGCTCCAGCGTTTCCTGGGTTTCCTTGGGCACCAGCTTGCGGTCACTCACGATGTGGTGCGTCAGGTGCAGCGTGTTGGTGGAGTGCAGGTCTACTTTTTCCACCTGGATTTCGGGCACGTAGAACGTCCGTTTGTACTGTTCGCTGAGGGCTTCGCGCACCTTGCGGTAGCCGCGTTCGTTGTGGATGGCGGCAATCTCGTACTCATCCTCGTCTTCCTCGTCCACGATCACAAACAGGCGCATGTCGCGCATCACCTTGGGCGACAGGTACTGGAGGATGAAGCTGTCGTCGCGAAAGTTATGCATGGCGTAGTGCACCTCTTCGAGCCAGTCGCGGCCGATCAGGTTGGGGAACCAGTACCGGTCTTCGTCGGTGGGCGACTGGCAGATGCGCTTGATGTCCATGAAGATGTTGAAGCCCAGCGTGTACGGATTGAGGCCGGAGAAGTACTTGCTGTTGTAGTCGGGCTGGTAGAGCACCGAGCTGTGGCTGTGAATGAATTCGAGCATGAAGCCGTCGTCCACGTAGCCTTCTTCGTACATCTTGTTCACAATGTGGTAGTGCACGAACGAGGCGAAGCCTTCATTCATCACTTTGGTGAGGCCCTGCGGGTAGAAGTACTGCGACACCTTGCGCACGATGCGGATGATTTCGCGTTTCCAGTTGGACAGGGTAGGGGAGTTCTTTTCGAGAAAATACAGGACGTTTTCTTCGGGCTCCTCGGGGAAATGCTTGTTGGCCATTGCCTTGTTGGGCACGGCGAGGCCCGACTTGGGCAGGGTGCGCCAGAGTTCGTTGTAGTTTTCGTGCCGCACGCTGGTCCGTTTCTTGAGCCGTTCCTTCTCCTCCCGCGCCGAGAGTTTGGAGGGCTTGCGGTACTTGTCGATGCCGTGGTTCATCAGGGCGTGGGCCGCGTCGAGCACCTTCTCCACTTCCTCCATGCCGAATTCCTCTTCGCAGGCCAGGATGTACTCCCGCGCAAAGGCCATGTAGTCGAGGATGGAGTCGGCCGAGGTCCACTCGCGGAACATGTAGTTGTTGGCAAAAAAGGCGTTGTGCCCCTGGCAGGCGTGGGCCATCACCAGCACCATCATGCAGGTGGTGTTGTTCTCCATGTTGTAGCTGATGCACGGGTTGGAGTTGATCACCATCTCGTACGACAGCGCCGTGCGGCCCTTGATGTAGTTGTGCTGGTTGAGCACGAAGTCCTTGCCGAACTTCCAGTGCGGGTACGACGTGGGCAACCCGATCAGCGAATAGGCGTCCAGCATCTGCTCGGACGTGACGATCTCGATCTGGTTGGGGTAAATGTTCAGCTTCAGGTATTCTTTGCCAATGTGGGTGGTCACCTCGTCGGCGGCTGCCAGCGTATGGTAGTCCCACGTAGGATTGCCGAACATCTTCCGGTATTCTTCTTTGCTCAACATAGGGAATGAGGTAGATAACTATTATTTTTATAAGCGGACAGTTTATGAGTTTAAAGTTTATGAGTTCAAAGTAATTACGCGCTTGATAAGCAACGCGCTTTTACTCATAAACTTTAAACTTATGAACTCATAAACTCAAATATCAGCCTTCCAGCACTTTCGCCTTCCGGAACAGCCCCCGGAACACGGGCCAGATTTCGTTGACTTCGTAGATTTTACGCACCGAGAACACCGTTTCGTTGGCTACTTTGTGGTACGCTTTCCACAGCGAACTGTTTTTGGAACGGTCGCTGATTTCGAGGTAGGCCATGTACTGCACTTGCGGCAGGATGTCGCCGCGCATCAGGTGCACGCACTCTTCGGCATCGGAGTCCGACCACACGTCGCCGTCGGACGCCTGGCAGCCGTAGATGTTCCACTGCCCGGTGTTGTAGCGTTCGTTGATGATCTTGTGCATGAGCTTGAGCGACGGGGCCACCACCGTACCGCCACTTTCGCGGGAATTGAAAAATTCTTCTTCGTCTACTTCCTTGGCGGCCGTGTGGTGGCGGATGAACACCAGTTCCACGTTTTCGTACTGCCGCGTGAGGAAGATGTAGAGCAGCGTGAAAAACCGCTTGGCAATGTCTTTCTCGTGGTGGCCCATCGACGCCGACACGTCCATGATGCAGAACATCACGGCCGACGTGGTGGGCTGGGGCACGGTTTCGAAGTGGTTGTAGCGCAAATCCACGTCCTCGAAAAAGGGCACGGCCTTTACCAGCCGGGTCACCTTCGCAATTTCCGTTTGCAGCAGCTCGATTTCGATGGGATCAATGGAGGCCAGCAGTTGCGCTTCGAGCTTTTCGAGCTTTTTCTTGTAGACGCCTTGCAGCGACACCCGCCGGGCCAGCGACTGCTGGTAGGAGCTTTTGATGTTGAGCCGCGACGGCACGCCGTACTTGATGAAGCCCGCCCGGCGGTTTTCGAAGGTGTCCGTGTTTTCCATGAACTTCTTCACCAGGTTGGGCAGTTCGAGGTCGTCGAAGAAGAAGCGCAGGAACTCCTCGCGGGAGAGGATGACCACGAAGCCGTCCTCGGTGGTTTCGGGGCTGTTGGAGCCGGGGCCGCCCGAGCCGCCCTGGCCCTGTCCGCCCTTGGGTTTGGGCACCCGGTCGCCCTCCGTAAACTTGTCGTTGCCCGGCCGCACGATCTGCTTGATGCCCGTTTCGGGATCGTGCACGAAGGTGGGTTCGTCCACGCCCTTCACGGGTACTTTCACGGTGCCGCCCGTACTGGTTTCCTTCAGGCTTTCCTGGTTGACAATGTCCGGCAGGGCTTTTTTGATCTGCTCTTCCACCCGTTTCAGGAACCGCTGCCGGTTGCTGATGGACTTGCCCCGCGAATTGAGCCGCCGGTCGATGATGTTGCTCACTGTTTTTGGAGTTTATGAGTATAGAGTTTATGAGTTCAAAGTTCATGAGTTCATGAGTAAAAAGCGGTGCCAATCGGGCGCGTAACCACTTTGAACTCGATGAACTCATAAACTCATAAACTCCCTTTACGCCAGCGTTTTCCGTACCCGCAGGAACCAGTCCACCAGGATGCGGATTTGCTTGGCCGTGTAGGAGCGGTCCTTCATGCGTTTGACGAAGTCGCGGTGTTTCTTTTCGTCCTCCTCGTTGGACTTGGCCCCGAACGAGATGATCGGCAGCAGGTCTTCGGTGTTGGTGAAAATCTTCTTTTCGATCACGTTCTTGATCTTCTCGTAGGAGTCCCACCGCGGCGCCTTGCCGTTGTTGTTGGCCTTGTAGCGCAGCGTGAAGTTGGTGACCTCGGCCCGGAAGTCCTTCGGGTTGGCAATGCCGGCCGGCTTTTCGATCTTTTCGAGTTCCTGGTTGAGCATGCGCCGGTCCATGATCTCGCCCGAGTCGGGGTCGCGGTAGTCGTTGTTCTGCATCCAGTAGTCGGCGTAGAGCACGTACTTCTCGAAAATGTTCTGCCCGTAGGTGCTGTACGACTCAATGTACGCCTTCTGGATTTCGTCGGCGATGAATTCGGCGTAGCGGCTGGCCAGCACCGACTTGATGATGTTGAGGTACTTCTCCTCCGTTTCGCGCGGCAGCATCAGCTTGATCACTTCCTGTTCGAGCACGTACAGCAGGTGCACCGGGTTGGCGGCAATCTCCTCGCTGTCGAAGTTGAACACTTTGGAAAGGATCTTGAAGGCAAAGCGGGTCGAAATGCCGGTCATGCCCTCGTTGATGCCCGCCTCGTCGCGGTACTCCTGGATGGACTTGGCGTTGGGGTCGGTATCCTTGAGCGATTCGCCGTTGTAGACCCGCATTTTGGAGTACAGGCTGGAGTTTTCGGGTTCCTTCAGGCGCGTCATCACCCCGAACTGGGCCAGGATTTCGAGCGTCTTGGGGGCGCAGGTGGCTTCGCTCAGGGAGCTTTCGCGGATGAGCTTTTCGTAGATCTTGATCTCTTCGCTCACGCGCAGGCAGTAGGGCACCTGCACCTTGTAGATCCGGTCGAGGAAGGCTTCGTTCTTCTTGTCGTTCATGAACTTGGCCCATTCCGACTCGTTGGAGTGCGCCAGGATCACGCCGTCGAAGGGAATCGCCCCGATGGGTTCGGTGCCCTTGTAGTTGTTTTCCTGCGTGGCCGTGAGCAGCGGGTTGAGTACCTTGATGGGCGCCTTGAACATTTCCACGAATTCGAGAATGCCCTGGTTGGCCAGGCAGAGGCCGCCGGTGTAGGAGTAGGCGTCCGGGTCGCTCTGCTGGTAGTCGGCCAGCTTGCGGATGTCCACCTTGCCCACCAGCGTAGAGATGTCCTGGTTGTTTTCGTCGCCCGGCTCGGTCTTGGCTACGGCCACCTGGTCCTGGATGGACGGGTACATTTTCACGACCTTGAAATGGTTGACGTCGCCGCCGTACTCGCGCAGCCGCTTGGTGGCCCAGGGGCTCATGCAGGCCGGAATGTAGCGGGCCGGGATGCCGTATTCTTCCTCCGTTTCGTTTTTGTAGTCGGCAAACAGGCCCAGCGGGCTTTCAAACACCGGGCTCAGCTCGGGGCCGGCCTTGAGTACGTAGATCGGGTTTTTCTGCATGAGCAGCTTGAGCTTTTCGGCCAGGGAGCTTTTGCCGCCCCCCACCGGGCCCATCAGGTAGAGAATCTGCTTTTTCTCCTCCAGGCCCTGCGCCGAATGCCGGAAGTACGAGACGATCTGCTCGATGGTACTTTCCATGCCGTAAAACTCCCGGAACGCCGGATACACTTTTATCACTTTATTGGAAAAAATCCGGCTCAGCGTCGGGTCTTCGCGGGTATCAATGTATTCGGGGGCGCCAATGGCATCCAGGATGCGTTCCGCCGGCTTGGCGTACACTTTCGGGTCGCGGCGGCAAAGGTCCAGGTACTCGTTCAACGACAACTCGTTTGAGGACGCATTGTAGTTGGTTTTTATTCTATCTAAAATGCCCATATAGTGAAATGAATAATTAAAATTATAATTTTAAACAGAAGAATACAATTTTCGGCCCACTTACATAACGACGAAAGGCCTTTCGGCGGTAGTGGCGGCTGCATTATTATTTGCGGGTAGTGTGCTGAGCCTCCGGCCGGCGGCCGGCCGGGGCTAGTTAGCGGCTTGTTCGTATAACAAACCGTGGTCTATCGGGATAACAAAATACACCAAAAGCAGTAATTATGCCAGTGTCGGCTGGGGCCCGGGGCGCCTTATGGCCGCGGGATGCTACTCAGACATTATCGAAAAGGTGCCTACCCGGTTGGATGCCGGGGACGATTTCCCCGGAGAGGGTCAGTAATCCGGCGGGTCTCGCTGCCCGGCCAGTGGTTATCACGTATCTCTACGGAAAAAGATACCAAAAAAATAATTGCAAAAAAAGAAGAACACTACTTTTATTATAAGTCTAATCAGAAGCGGGGAGCGAGAAGTGAGGAGCGAGAAGGCTGTGCACTGGTTTTTATAAGGCTGTGGTGCCCTTTGGGTTCCCCCTTCCCGCTTCTCACTCCTGGCTTCTCGCTCCTGACAAATTGATTTCCTGCCCAATTTTCCCTTTATTGCCGACTTGTACGGCCGGCAGTAACCGGCAGTGCCAAAAACCACTCTAGAACCAATGGAAAATACGTCACAGTACGACTTTGGCATGGTAGGGCTAGGCGTGATGGGCCGCAAC
Source organism: uncultured Sphingobacteriales bacterium (assembly GCA_963844325.1). Lineage (GTDB taxonomy): Bacteria > Bacteroidota > Bacteroidia > Cytophagales > 172606-1 > CADCTQ01. The sequence goes on along the minus strand of CAWJNV010000002.1, from coordinate 6,324,743 downwards.
CTGCTGCTGAACATAGCCGACCACGGCTTCTCGGTGATCGGCCTGGATACCGACGCCACCAAAGCCGCCGCCCTGGAAGGAGAAGCCGAAAGCGGCAAAGCCGTAAAAGGCACCACCGACGCCGCTGCCTTCCTGGCCGCCCTCAGCCAGCCCCGCGCCATCATGCTGCTGGTGCCCGCCGGCAAACCCGTGGATGCGGTCATCGAACAGCTCCTGCCCCAACTCGCCGAAGGCGACATCATCATCGACGGGGGCAACTCTTACTTCGCCGACACGGACCGCCGCATCGAATACCTGGCCGGCAAGAACATTCACTTCCTCGGCGTGGGGGTGTCGGGCGGCGAGCAAGGGGCCCGGTCCGGTCCCAGCATCATGCCGGGCGGCAAGCCGGTGGCCTACCAGCGGGTAAAGCCCATCCTGGAAGCCGTGGCGGCCAAGGTGAACGGCGAACCCTGCGTGACGTACCTGGGCACGGGCTCGGCGGGCAACTACGTCAAAATGGTCCACAACGGCATCGAGTACGGCATCATGCAGCTCATCGCCGAAACCTACGACCTGATGAAGCGCAGCCTGGCCATTCCCGACGACGAACTCCAGCGCATCTACGCCAACTGGAACGAGGGCGAACTGCAATCCTTCCTGGTCGAAATCACCGGCCATATCCTGGGGCAAACCGACGCCCTCTCGGCGGAACGGCTCGTGAACGTGATCTCGGACCGGGCCCGCTCGAAGGGCACCGGCAAGTGGACCTCTCAGAACGCCATGGACCTGGGCGTGCCCGTACCCACCATCGACATGGCCGTGGTCATGCGCGACCTGTCGGCCGCCAAGGACGACCGGGTACAGGCGGCCAGACTGCTGGCCGTGCCCACCACCGGCCGCAACGAAAACGGCAACCAGGCCAAGGTGGTGGCGCAGATCGGCCGGGGCCTGTACGCGGCCATGCTCCTTACCTACGCCCAGGGCATGGCCCAGTTGCTGGCGGCTTCGAAAGCCTACGGCTACGGCCTGCAACTGGCCGAGGTGGCCCGCATCTGGCGGGGCGGCTGCATCATCCGCGCGGCGTGCCTGGAAGACATCCGTCAGGCTTTCTCAACCCGGTCGGACCTGCCCAACCTGCTGCTCGACCCGACCCTTGCCGAAACCCTTAAAAACCACCAGGCCGACCTCCGGGCCACGGTGCTGCTGGCCGCGGCCGACGGCATCCCCGCGCCGGCCCTGATGGCTTCGCTGGCCTACTTCGACGCCTTCCGCACGGCCCGCCTGCCCACCAACCTCATCCAGGCCCAGCGCGACTACTTCGGCGCCCACACCTACGAACGCATTGACAAGGAAGGCGTTTTTCATACGAAATGGGGGTAGGGTATTAAGGTATTGAGGGATTAAGGGATTGGGGTATTGGCGCATCCGTGCAGCCGCCGGGCATCACCAATACCCTGGTCCCTTAATCCCCCAGTACCCAATACCCCAATCTCCATTCCCAATACCCATTCCCCAGCACCTATCCCCACCACCTACACCATGAAGTCCGGAAAGAAAACCGAACCGACCGTCATCATCATCTTCGGGGGCACGGGCGACCTCACCAAGCGCAAACTGGTCCCCGCCTTCTACAACCTGTACCTCGACAAGTGGCTGGGCGACCAGTTTGCCGTGATCGGCATGGGCCGCACGCAATTCTCAAACGAAGAGTACCGCGAACGGCTGAAGGAAGGCATCGGTGAATTTTCGCGCCGCGGCAAGCCCGACGACGGACACTGGGCCACGTTCGCCAAATCCATCACCTACCTGCAATCTGAAATCGCCAACGCGGAAGCCTACACCCAACTCTCCGAACAACTCAGTGCCCTCGACCAGGCCTGGGGCGTGCGGGCCAACCGCATCTTCTACCTGTCGGTGGCCCCGCGGTTCATTGAGCCCATCACCACCAACCTGGGCCGCACCGGCATTGCCGGCGACCCGGCGCGGGACCGCATCGTGGTCGAAAAACCCTTCGGCCATGATCTGCAGAGTGCCCGGGAACTCAACGGCCTCATCGCCAAGACGTTCAATGAACGCCAGATTTACCGCATCGACCACTACCTGGGCAAGGAGACCGTGCAGAACATCCTGGCCTTCCGCTTCGCCAACACCTTGTTCGAACCGCTCTGGAACCGCAACTACATCGACTACGTGCAGATCACCGTGGCCGAGCAGGTGGGCGTGGAAGACCGGGGCGGCTACTACGAAGGAGCCGGCGCCCTGCGCGACATGATCCAGAACCACCTGCTCCAACTTATGTGCATGATTGCCATGGAGCCGCCCGTCTCGTTCGAGGCCGACGAGATCCGCAACCGGAAGGTGGACGTGCTCAAGGCCGTCCGGCAGTTCCGGCCCGAAGAGGTGTCGCGGTACGCCGTGCGGGGGCAGTACGGCCCCGGCTGGATCGAGGGCAAGAAGGTGCCCGGCTACCGGCAGGAGGGCGGCGTGAACCCGCAGTCGAACACGGAAACGTACGCGGCCGTGAAGTTTTTCGTCGACAACTGGCGGTGGCAGGGCGTGCCGTTCTACGTGCGCACGGGCAAACACTTGCAGGAAAAGGTGTCGCTGGTAACGGTGCAGTTCCGGCCGGTGCCGCACTTGTCGTTCCCCTCCGACGTGGCCGACAGCCTGTTGCCCAACCGCCTGAGCATGCACATTCAGCCGCAGATGGACATCCGGCTGCGCTTCCAGGCCAAGCAGCCCGGCCTGCAAATGACGCTCAACCCCGTGGAAATGGTGTTCGATTACAAGTCGTCGTACACGGGCCAGGCTCCCGAGGCGTACGAAACGCTGCTGCTCGACGTGATGCAGGGCGACGCCACACTGTTCATGCGGGCCGACCAGGTGGAAGCCGCCTGGGCCGTGATCATGCCCATCCTCGAAACGTGGGAGGCCCGGCCGTCGCTGGAGTTTCCCAACTACGCCGCCGGCATGTGGGGCCCCGAAAACGCCGAAGCCCTCATTGCCCGTTCGGGCCACGCGTGGGCCTTCAGCCCCATTGCCAACGGCCACGGGGCGGTTGAAAAGGAAAAAGAAAAAGCCGCTGCCGTATGATCCACGTCCATCCAGATGCCGCCGCGGCCAGCCGGGCTTCCGCCGACCTGCTGGTGCAAACGGCCCGGGAAGCCGTGGCCCGGGACGGCCGCTTTACAATAGCCCTCACGGGGGGCTCGTCGCCGGTGCAATTGTACAAGCTGCTGGCCGCGGCGCCGTACCGCGACGAGGTGCCCTGGGCGCGGACGTTCGTGTTCTGGGGCGACGAACGGGCCGTGCCCCACGCCGACGACCGCAACAATGCCCGCATGGCCTTCGACCTGCTGCTCGACCACGTTCCCGTGCCCCCGGCGCAAATCCACCGGATGTCGGGCGAATTGCCGCCGGAGGAATCGGCCCGGCAGTACGAGGCGTTGCTGAAGGCTCATTTCGCGGGCGGCCCGCCGCAATTTGACCTGGTCCTGCTCGGCATGGGCGACGACGGCCACACGGCTTCGATGTTCCCGGGCACGGAGGTGGTGCACGAACGGGAACGGTGGGTGAAAGAACTGTTCCTGGCTTCGCAGCAGATGTACCGCATCACCCTCACGGCGCCCCTGCTCAACCAGGCCCGCCGGATCGTGTTCCAGGTGTTCGGCGCGGGCAAGGCCGCCACGCTCAAACGCGTCCTCGAAGGACCTTACCAACCCGACCAACTGCCGAGCCAACTCATCAAACCTACCTCGGGTGAACTGCACTGGTTCCTGGATGAAGCGGCGGGATCAGGATTAACCCGATTGAAGGATTAACCGGATGGATCGGGATTGACGGGATTGGAGGAAAAGAGACCCGAGAAACTTAACCGCAAAGGGGACGCAAGGAGAACGCGTCCTGCTTTGCGGCCCTTGCGTCTCCATCGCGATCCTTGCGGTTAAGTCCTTTTCTTTGCGTCCTTTGCGCTCCTTTGCGCCATTGCGTGAAACCCTTTTGAAACCATTCCCTTGTAAAACAAAAAAACCCGGTACGGACCAGCCGCACCGGGTTTTCGCTTTTATCCTAACGCACTGTTTATTGTTTGAGGAAACGCAGGGTGTGGTGGCCTTGCGGGGTTTGCAGGCGCAGCAGGTACAAACCTTCCGGCAAGCCCGACACGTCGAGGCCCAGTTCGTTCTCTGACTGCACCCGGTGGGCATCCGTCAGGTGGGCCTTGCCGGTGGCGTCGGTGATCACGGTGCTTTGTACCTGCGCAGCCGGGCCGTCGAGTTGCACGGTAAGGGCGCCGGCTACCGGGTTGGGGAAGAGGCGGGCATTGGCAAGGGTTGCTTCTTCGAACGACTCCGCACTGGCAACGCGGGCAGTGGTGCTGGTCACCGTCACGGTGAAGGACTTTTGCGATGAAAGCACCGGGGAGCCGTTGTCGGTCACCTTCACCGTCAGCGTGTAGGTGCCGGTGCTGGCGGGGGTCCAGGCGAAGTTGCCGGTGGTGGAGCCGATGGTGGCCCCGGCCGGAGGCGTTACCAGCGAGAAGGTCTTCGTCTGGCCGGCATCGGCGTCAGTGGCCGTAGCCGTAAAGGTGAGGAGCTTGCCCTTTGCAACGGTTTTATTGGTGATGGTCGCCAGTACCGGGGCGTCGTTGACACTCGAAACGGTAATCGTAACCGTAGCGGGAGCCGAAGCGATACAGCCCTTGGTGACCACGAAGGTGAACGAGTCGGAGCCGTTGAAGTTGGCTTTGGGCGTGTAGGTGCGGGCTGAACCCGTTCCGGTGATCGTGCCGTTCCTGGGCTGGGAGACGATGTTGTAGGAGAGCGACACGTCGCCCGAACCCGTCAGCGTGATGGCTTTGGCCACGTCTTCGGTGGTGGTCACGGCCTGGGCGTTTGCCACCAGCGGGTTGGGCCGGGCCACGACCAGGCTGCCCTCGGGGGCCCCGCCGTCATTGGTCAGGTTGAAGTGGCGCATCACGGAGAAGGAAGTGGTGGTACTGCCTACTTTGAACAGCGTTCCCGCCTTGTTGGCGCCGCCCTGCGGGGTCATGCCGTACAGCATGCCGTCGGTGCCCTTCACGAGGCTGCCTTTCGGGTAGCTGCCGTCGGTGCCCGCATTGAGGTGGCGCAGTACGGTCATGCCCGAGCCGTCCATCTTGATCTTGAACACGGTGCCTACGGTGTTGGAGCCGCCCATGGAGGCCATGCCGTAGAGGTAGCCGTCGTTGCCTTGTACCAGGCTGCCGTAGGGGCTGGCGCCCTCCGTGTAGAAGCTCATGGTCTTGATGATATTGAACTCGCCGGTCGGTTTGAGCCGGAAGATACGGCTGCCCTGCGGCAGTACGCCGTAGAAGTTGCCGTCGCTGGCCCGCACCAGGTTGCCCGTGGGGTAAGCGCCGTCGGCCGAGTAGTCGAGGTGGCGCATCACCGAGTATACTTTGGTGCTGGGGTTGAACTTGAAGATCGTACCGGCGCCTTTGGAGCCGCCCGCGGAGGTCGTGCCGTACAGCCAGCCATCCGTGCCCTGCACCAGGCCGCCCTTCGGGTTGCTGCCCTGGGTACTGGCGTTGAAGTGGTGAACCGGCGTGAAGACATTGGTCGTGGGGTTGTACTGGAAAATGGTGCCGTAGCCGTTGTTGCCGTGGGCGCTGGTGGTGCCGTAGAGGTTGCCGTCGGTCGCTTGCATGAGGCTGCCCAGCGGGTACGCCCCGTCGCTGCCCTGGAAGTGGCGCAGGACCGTGGTCACGCCGCCGCAGATTTTAAAGAGGGTGCCGTATTTGTTCTTGCCGCTTTCGCTGTTGGTGCCGTAGAACGCCCCGTCTTTGCCCTGTACCAGGGAGCCTTTGGGGAAGTTGCCCTGCGCGTTGTCGTGGAGGTTGACGAGTACTTTGAACGTGGTGCCGCCCGTGGTGCCGATGCGGAAGATGGTGCCGGAGCCGGCAACGCCCCCTTTGGTAGCCATGCCGAAGAGGTTACCGTCCGTGCCCCGGATCAGGCTGCCTTCGGCGTAGCCCCCGTCAGTGGCCAGGCTCATGGCCCGCAGCAGGGTAAACTGGCCGCCCGTGGTCACTTTGAAGAGGGTGCCGTAGCCGTTGGCGCCGCTGTAGCCGGTCATGCCGTAGAGGTTGCCGCTGGCGTCTTTGGCCAGGGTGCAATCCGGGTAGCCGCCGTCCGTGCCCGATTTGAAGTGGTAGAAAGCCGAGAAACTGCCCGCGGTGGTCACCCGGAATATCGTGCCGATGTAACCGGTGCCACCCTGGTAAGTGACCCCGTAGAGGTGGTTGTCGTTGCCCACCGTCAGGCTGCCCTTGGGGTAGTAGCCGTCGGTGGTTTGCAGATGGCGGACTACCGAGTACACCTTGGTACCGGGGTTGAATTTGAAGATGGTGCCGATCCCGTTGGTACCCCCGTATACCGTGGTGCCGTAGAGGTTGCCGTCGCTGGCCTTCACCAGGCTGCCTTCCGGGTTGCGGCCGGTGGGCGTGTTGAACGAATGCAGCGTGGTGTACACCCGGGTGACGGGGTGATACTTGAATAGGGTGCCGTAGCCGTAGAGCCCGCCGTTGTAGTTGGTGCCGTAGAAGCAGCCGTCGGTGCTGTTGTACATCAGGTTTTCGTACGGGCTGCCCCCCTCGGTATTGGGCGCCATGCTTTTGAGCATCGAGAACGCACCCGCGGTCGTAATTTTGAAAATGGTGCCGTAGTTGTTGGGGCCGCCGGTGTGGGCAAGGCCGTACAACGCCCCGTCGGGGCCCTGCACCAGACCACCCTTCGGGTAGCCGCCGTCGGTGGTATTTACGAAGTGGTGCAGCACCTTGATGGCACCGTCGGGCGTGACGCGGAAGATGGTGCCGGCCTTGTGGGTGCCGCCGGCCGGCGTCATGCCGTAGAAGTTGCCGTCGGAGGCCTGCACGAGGTTGCCCTGCGGCGACTGGCCCCAGTCGGCAAAGCCTTTGAGCACGGTGAAGTTGGTGTTGTTGGCTTTGATGGAGAAGGCCGTTCCCCGGCCTTCGGGACCGCCGTTGGAAGTGAGTCCTACCAGTACGTCCTGCGCCACAGCGAGGGGCAGCGAGAACAGGATCAGGCCCAGGGCCAGCCACGCCGTAAAGGAGCGGCGACGGGCCAGGCGTTGAAGGTGGACGAAGCTGGGTTGTTGCGCGGAATTGGTACGCGTGTGCATGGTTTGATGAATGTGTAAGGTCTGAGTGGTTGACTGCGTTGCAAAACTGCGCACGAATACGCCCCGGAAATTGTAAAAACCCGACCAATTTGGGATTTCACGCAAAGGCGGGTTTCACGGAGTTTCGCGCAAAGGCGCAAAGGAGGAGGGCAAAGGGCGCAAAACAATACGCGTTCTCAGGCGGTCTTTGCGGTTTGGTAGGGTAGGGTAGGGTAGGGTAGGGTTGAAACCCTACCCTACGGAAAGGCTGCGCCTCAGTTGAGTCAAGCGACTTTTGCGTACGCATGCGCAATATCCATTACGCATGCGCAATATCCATAGGATAGGGTTTAAACCCTATCCCTTCCTCGCGTCTCCGTGCAACGCGTGTCTCCGTGGTGAACCCCTTCCCTTGTAAAACAAAAAACCCGGTACGGACCAGCCGCACCGGGTTTTCGCTTTTATCCTAACGCACGCTTTACTGTTTGAGGAACCGCAGGGTGTGGTGGCCTTGCGGGGTTTGCAGGCGCAGCAGGTACAAGCCTTCCGGCAAGCCCGACACGTCGAAGCCCAGTTCGTTTTCCGACTGTACCCGGTGGGCATTGGTCAGGTGGGCCTTGCCGGTGGCATCGGTGATGACGGTGCCTTGTACTTGCGCAGCCGGGCCGTCAAGTTGCACGGTAAGGGCGCCGGCTACCGGGTTGGGGAAGAGGCGGGCATTGCCGGGGGCCGCTGCTTCAAACGACTCCGCACTGGCCTCCCGGGCCGCGAGGGTAGCGGTAACGGTCACGGTGATGGTTTCCGTGTCGGAGAGCACCGGGGAGCCGTTGTCGGTCACCTTCACGGTGAGGTTGAACGTACCCGTAGCGGTGGGCGTCCAGGCGAAGTTGCCGGTGGTGGAGCCGATGGTGGCCCCGGCCGGAGGCGTTACCAGCGAAAAGGTCTTCGTCTGGCCGGCGTCGGGATCGGTAGCCAGCGCCGTAAACGTGAGGGGCTTGCCTTTGGCAACGCTCTTGCTGCCGATGGCCGCCAGTACCGGGGCGTCGTTGACACTCGAAACGGTAATCGCAACCGTAGCGGGAGCCGACGTGATGCAGCCCATCGTGACCACGAAAGTGAACGAATCACTGCCGCTGTAGTTGGCGAAGGGCGTGTAGGTGCGGGCCGCGCCGGTGCCGGTAAGCTTGCCGTACTTAGGTCCGGAGACAATGTTGTACGTGAGCGGTGAGCCGCCCGAACCCGTCAGCGTGATGGCTTTGGCCACGTCTTCGGTGGTGGTCACGGCCTGGGCGTTTGCCACCAGCGGGTTGGCTCTGCGGAGGATGAGGCTGCCCAGCGGGGTGCCGCCGTCGGTAGCCAGCTTCAGGTGGCGCATTACCGAGAAAGTGCCCGAGGCAATCTTAAAGATGGTGCCCGCCTTGTTGGCGCCGCCCTTCTGCGTCATGCCGTACAGCGTACCATCGGCGCCCCGGACCAGGTTGCCCCTCGGGTACCCGCCGTCCGTGGTGAGGTTGAGCTGGCGCAGCACCGTCACGGCCTTCGTCGCCGGGTTGATCCGGAAAACGGTGCCCACGCTGCCGCTGCCGCCGTAGGTAGCCATGCCGTACAGGTTGGGGTCAGTGGCGGAGCCTTTGATGAGGCTGCCCGACGGAGCGCCGCCCTGCGTGTAATAGGTGAGCGTGTGCACAATGGCGAATGCGCCGTCCGTCGTAATGCTGAAGATGCGGCCGTTGGAAGGGAACATGCCGTAGAATTTGCCGTCGTTGGCCTGCACCAGGTTGCCCTCCGGGTTGGCGCCGTCGAGTGCGTAGTCGAGGTGGCGCAGTACGGTCAACGTATTGGTGGCAAGGACGTACTTGAAAATCGTGCCCGAATTTTTAGTACCGCCCCGCTGGCCCATGCCGTAGAGGTGGCCGTCGGTGCCCTGGATGAGGCTGCCCACCGGGTTGGTGCCGTCGGCAAGGGCCAGGTGGCGGATCACCGAGTAGACGTTCGTGGTGGGGTTGATGCGGAAGATCGTACCGTAGCCGTTGAGGCCCCCGTCGCTGGTGGTGCCGTAGAGGTTGCCGTCGGTGGCCTGGATGAGGCTGCCTCTCGGGGTGGCCCCGTCGGTAGCGCGGTTCAGGGATTTGATCACCGTGGTCACGCCGCCGCAGATCTTGAAGATCGTGCCGTAGTTGTACGCCCCGCCGGCGCTGTTGGTGCCGTAGTACGCCCCGTCATTGGCCTGCACGAGGCTGCCGTTGGGTGCGTTGCCCTGGGCGCTGCCGTTGAACCGGACCATCACGGTGAAAGCCGCCGGCGAAACGTTGGGGTTGATCTTAAACAGCGTACCGAACCGGCTGGCGCTGCCCCCCTGGGGCGTCATGCCGTAGAGGTTGCCGTCGGTGCCCCGCACCAGGCTGGCTACCGGGTAGCCGCCGTCGGGGGTAAAATCGAGGGACCGCAGCACGCTGTAGGCTTTGGTGGCGGGGTTGTACCGGAAGAGGGTGCCGTAGGCTTTGGCGCCGCCGCTCGACATCATGCCGTAGAAGTTGCCGTTAGGGTCCTTCACCAAACTGCCGTTGGGAAACCCGCCTTCGGTGCCGCTCAGATTGCGGACCACGCTGAACGTATTGGCCGTCCCCGTAGTGACGCGGAAGATGGTGCCGGCCCCGGTGGTGCCGCCCTGGTGACCCAAGCCGTAGAGGTGGCCGTCGTTGCCCAGGGCCAGGCTGCCGCGGCAATACCCGCCGTCGGCGCCCGACAGGTGGCGGATCACCGTGAAAGCCGCCGGCGAAACGTTGGGGTTGATCTTAAACACGGTGCCGAGGCCGTTGGTGCCCCCGCCGTTGGTGAGGCCGTAGAGGATGCCGTCCTTGTCCTTGGCCAGGCTGCCGTAGGGATTGCGGCCGCTGGGGACGTTGTTGAACGAATACAGCACGGCATACTCGTTGGTGGTGGGCTTGTAGCGGAAGATGGTGCCGAAGCCGTTGGCTCCGCCACTGTAGGTCATGCCGTAGAAATTGCCGTCGTTGCCCCGGATCAGGTTCTCCTGCGGGTTGCCCCCGTCGGTGCCCACCACCAGGCTCTTGAGCACGGTGTACGCCCCCGAGGCGGTAATTTTGAAGAGGGTGCCGTAGTTGTTGGGGCCGCCCGTGTTGGTCATGCCGTAGTACGCCCCGTCGCTGCCCTGGATGAGGCCGCCCCGCGGGTAGCCGCCGTCCACCGGGTTGTCGAAGCTGCGCAGGATCGTAACGACTCCCTCGGGGGTCATCCGGAAGATGGTGCCGGCGCCCAGGGTACCGCCGTCCTGCGTCATGCCGTAGAAGTTGCCGTCGGTGCCCTGCACCAGGTCGCCCTGCGGCAATGCCCCCCAGTCGGCGAACCCTTTCACCACCGAGAAGTTGGCGCCGGCCGTGGTCATGGAGAAAGCCGTGCCGCGGCCATCGGGGCCGCCGTTGGAGGTGAGGCCCATCAGGACTTCCTGCGCCAGGGCGAGGGGCAGCGAGAACAGGAGCAGGCCCAGGGTGAGCCACAGGACGCGGCGCCGGGCGGCGCGTTGAAGGGATTGCGGGTGGAGCGGTTGCCCCGCACGGGTAGTCGTGTGCATGGTTTGACGAGGAGTAAAGTTTGTAGGTTGATTGCCTCACAAAACTGCGCACGAATGCCAAGCATAAATTGTATAAAACCGACTACTTCGAAATTAGGGAGTTTAAGAGTTAAGGAGTTTGAGAGTTAGCGAGTTGGAGAGTTTGAGAATCAGATTGCCCACGAAAGCAAGTCGTAACGTAACTCCCTAATTCCCCAACTCCCTAACTCCCCAACGCTCTGATTCCCTAACTCTCAAACCCCCAGTTCCCGCCGGATTTCCCCCACGATGGCCGCCGGGGGTTGGTCCACGCTGATGACGGTTTCGCCGCGGAGGGGTTCTTCCAGGGCTTCGAACTGGCTGCGGAGCAGGGCCGGGTTCATGTAGTGGCCCACCCGGCCCGCCAGCCGCTGCTGGATGAGGTCAAAGTCGCCCCGCAGGTACACGTATTCTACCCCTTCCCCCACTTGCAGGTACTCGCGGTAGCTTTCCCGGAGGGCCGAGCAGGCCAGGATGCCCGGCTTACCTTCGTCGAGCGAAGTCTTGATGAGGTGGTGCAGGCTGTCGAGCCAGGGCTTGCGGTCGGCGTCGGTGAGCGGAATGCCCTGGCGCATTTTTTCCACGTTGGCCGCCGGGTGAAAATCATCGGCATCGTAGAAGGGCCAGCCCAGGTCGGCGGCGAGCAGCAGCCCGATGGTTGTTTTGCCGGCGCCCGTTACGCCGAAGAGAATGATGAAGTGCATAGTTTGGCAGTGAGAAGCGAGTAGTGAGAAGTGAGAAGTGAGAAGTGAGAAGGGCTGCCGAGCGAAACGGTACGCCAGTGCAGCAGGAATGCGCTTTATTAATTAAATGGTACGGGGCGGCAAGGTACATTTCTCCGCACCGGTGCCGTGAGCGGGGAAAATTCCCAAGAATTCCTAAAAAATCATAATCATCATAACGAATCAGCGTACCATTTCAGCGTCCCATTTCGTGCGCCAGCCCTTCTCACTCCTCGCTTCTCGCTTCTGGCTCCTCCCTTCTCACTCCTCTCCCGCATACCCCCAGTCGCGGCGGAGCATGCTGAACAGGAGCATGTCTACGTAGTGGTCGTGCTGGTAGTAGTAGTCGCGCAGCACGCCTTCAAGGTGGAAGCGGAGCCGCTGGGCCACGCCGCGGCTGCGGTAGTTGCGCGAGGCGCAGAGAATTTCCAGGCGGTTGAGGTGCAGTTCGTGGAAGGCGTAGTTGACCACCTGGCGGGCCGCCCGCGTCATGATGCCGCGGTCCTGGTGCGACCGGTCGAGCCAGTAGCCCAGCGAAGCCTTGCGGTGCGGCCCGCTGATGTCGTTGATGCCGATGCAGCCCACCAGCGCCCCGTCCGACCAGATGCCCTGCACCACGCCTTCGCCCTTGAAATACTTGTGCATCGCGTCGTCGATGAAGGCCTTGGAATCCAGCACGCTGCGCGTGGCATCCACCCAGGGCAGCCACTCGCGCAGAAACTCCCGGTTGGCGCGGATGGCCTCGTAGAGCGGCTGGGCGTCGGCCTTTTCGAGCAGTTTCAACCGGAAGTCCGGACTGGGGGCGCGGCCTGAAAACATGGATTGACGGGTTTTGCGAAAGAACAAAATATCGGTTTAGATTTGCACGATTCAAAATACTTATTTTCCGCTTAAATGAGAAAAAACTACGCCCGCTGGTGGATTTTTGGGAGCATCCTGCCGTTGCTGCTCGCCTGGCAGGGCGCCCGGACGCCGCTGGAAGACGTCTTCGCCCGCATCAACGGCGAGGTGCTCGACCGTTCGCAGGCCTACGAAACGCTGCGCGAAGCCACCACGGCCATCGGCCACCGCCTCACCGGCAGCCCCAACGGCAGCCGCGCCGAAACGTTCACCTACAACCGCTTCCGCCAGTACGGCTTCCGCAACGTCAAATACCAGCCCTTCCAGGTGGAGTCGTGGATGCGCGACACGGTGACGCTCGAGATCGTACCCCGCAGCAGCGACAATTTCCACACCTACCGGGTGGTGGCCCTGGCCCATTCGCCCGTGCAGGCGCAGGTAAAGGGCCCGCTGGTGGACGTGGGCAACGGCCTGCCCGCCGACTTCGACCGCGTCAGGGACGAACTCCGCGGCAAGGTGGCCCTGATCAACATCGGCATCCTGCCGCCCGACAAGGACGTCAAAAACCTGCACCGCTCCGAAAAGACGGCCCTGGCCATCCGGCACGGCGCTACCGGCGTGGTGTTCGTCAACGGCGTGGCGGGCAACGTGCTGCTCACCGGCACGGCTTCCGTGACGGGCGGCCTCATTCCCATTCCGGCCGTGTGCATCGGCCTGGAAGACGGCCGGCAGGTGCGCGAATGGATGCGCGATGAAAAACGCCTCGAAGCCCACATCGACATGCGCAACAAGAGCGGCCTGATCAAAGCCCGCAACGTGGTGGCTACGCTCCGGGGCTCGGGCCTGGCCGGCGAAAAGATCGTGATCGGCGGCCACCTCGACTCGTGGGACCTCGCCTCGGGCGCCATCGACAACGGCATCGGCTCGTTTGCCGTGCTGGAGATTGCCCGGGTGTTCCAGGCGCTGGGCCTCAAGCCGCGGCGCACCGTCCAGTTCGTCATGTTCATGGGGGAGGAGCAGGGCCTGCTCGGCTCGGAAGCCCTCGTGCGGCAGATGACCAAAGACGGCTCCCTCAAAGACGTGCGCTACATGATCAACCTCGACATGGCCGGCAACCCCACGGGCTTCAACGTGGCCGGCCGCGAGGAGATGATCCCGTTCTTTGCCGAGGCCGGCCGCCTGATGAGCCGGTTCGACACCGCCTTCAAAAACACCGTCACCAACCGGGCCGGCCTGCACAGCGACCACCAGAGCTTTATGCTCCAGGGCATTCCCGTGGCCGCCCCCGTGAGCAACCTCGACCCGTCGGTGTACGCCTGCTACCACGCCGACTGCGACCACTTCAAACTCGTCAACAAGCGGCACCTCGACAACTGCGTGCGCTTCACGGCCATGCTGCTCTACGCCCTGGCCGACGCCGAAGCGTTGCCCGCCCGGCGCCTCACCGACGCGCAGACCCGCGACTTCCTGCTGCGCAACCACCTCAAAGACGAACTGGTGCTCGGCCAGAAGTGGCGCTGGCCGCAGTAAACAAAATACGTACTTCCCGTTCACTTATGCCCTGAATGGTACCCCGGCCGCCGGGGTACCATTGTTTTTTTTCACAAAAACGGGGATTGAGCCGGATTGGATATTTAGGCTGAAATTTTGAACAATATTCATATTGCCGGCCTAAGATTTTGATTTTAAATTACTTGGATGGCAAATACCATTGCGGAAGTAGGATTTTTGATAGGCGGGCAAAATCGGGGATTAGCGTTTCCGTGATGGTTTTATCGGTAAAAACTTACTTCGTGCAGAATATTTTCGGTAATTTAGCGGAATTCACAAAATAACCTCTAGTTAACATTTTTAACCATTATCATCTTTTTCAACCTAATTTCTCAACCATCTTAATTTTTATGAAGAGAAGGCTATTTATGATTAGTCTTTTCCTGCTTTTTGGCGCCGTGTTACGGGTCGCCGCCCAGGATAAGACAGTTACGGGACGAGTAACGTCCGCAGACGACGGCTCGGGTCTGCCCGGCGTGAACGTGGTGGTAAGGGGTTCCTCCTCGGGAACCATTACCGATGCCCAGGGACGTTACAGCATCAGCGTGGGAGACGGAGCGACGCTGGTATTCAGCTTTGTGGGCTTAACCACCCAGGAGATTGCGGTGAACAACCGGTCTACCATTGACGTGCAGTTGCAGGCCGACGTTCGCCAGCTGGGCGAAGTCGTGGTAACGGCACTTGGCATTGAGCGGGAAGAGAAGGCCCTGCCCTACGCGGTGCAGGAAGTAAAGGGCGACGTGGCAACCGGGATCAACCAACCCAACCCGCTGAACTCGTTATCCGGCCGGGTAGCCGGTCTGCAACTGACCGGTGCAACCGGCAACATCGGCGGTTCTTCCCGCATTACCCTCCGCGGGGTGAACTCCATTTCCGGCAACAACTCGCCGCTCATCGTACTCGACGGGGTGCCCATCGACAACCAGAGCTTCAACTCCCTCAATACCAACCGGGGTGCGGGCGGTTACGACTACGGCAACATGGCCCAGTACATCAACCCCGACGACATTGAGTCGATTTCGGTGCTGAAAGGACCCACCGCCGCGGCGCTTTACGGTGCCCGGGCCGCCAACGGCGCCCTGGTCATCACCAGCAAAAAAGGCCGGGCCCAGAAAGGCGTCGGCGTAAAGGTGAATTCAGGCGTGGGCTTTGAACAGGTATACGTGCTGCCCAAATACCAGAACCTCTACGGCGGCGGCTTCGAAGTGTCGGATGCCGAAGGCGGGGTGGGCGGCTTTGCCCAGCAGGAAATCAACGGCCAGACCTACTCGATTGCCGATTACGGCACCGACGAAAGCTGGGGCCCCCGGTACAACGGCCAGCAAGTGCTGCACTGGAATTCATTCGACCCCTGGGATGCGCAGAACTACCTCAGACCCCGCGAGTGGAAAGCCCCCGAAAACGACGTAAGGGACTTTTTCCGTACGGGCGTTTCGTTCAACAACAACGTAGAACTGGCCGGCGGCAACGAAAACGCCACGTTCCGGATGTCCTACACCAACTTCGACCTGAAGGGGTACATGCCCAACAGTTCGCTCAAGCGGAACAGCGTTTTCCTGACCGGCCAGACCAAACTCGGCACCCGGGTAAATGCCTTCGGTACGGTGAACTACATCAACAACAAGGCCCTGGGCCGTCCTTCCACGGGGTATGATGACAACAACATCATGCAGAAATTCAACCAGTGGGGCCAGCGCCAGCTGGACATGGAAGAACTGAAGGCGTACAGAAACCCCGACGGCAGCCAGCGCACCTGGAACCGGGCCGCCTGGGATGATCCGACGCCCAACTTCTCCGACAACCCCTACTGGACCCGCAACGAGAACTACCAGAACGACGACATGAACCGGGTGTTCGGTAACATCGGCTTCAACGTGGACATCCTCAGCTGGCTCAAGTTCGAAACCAAGCTGATGAGCGACTACTACACCCAGCGGGCCATGGAAAGAGTGGCCGTGGGTTCGCAGGCGCAGTCGAGCTACAGCGAAGAAGTAAGGGAATTCAACGAAAACAACTACCAGTTCCTGCTGCTGGCCAACAAGGACCTCTCGGATGACTTCAGCTTCCAGGGCACGCTCGGCGCCAACCGCATGGACCAGCGCCTGAACCGCAACAGCCAGATCACGCTGGGCGGCCTGCTGGTGCCCAACCTGTACACGCTCAACAACGCCGAGGCCGCCGCCACGGATGATTACAGCCGCCGCAAACGCATCAACAGCGTGTTCGGCCAGGCCAACCTGGGTTTCCGGGAACTGATCTACCTGGACTTCACCCTGCGCAATGACTGGTACTCCACGTTGTCGGCCGGTAACAATTCGTTCCTCTACCCCTCCGTCGGAACCAGCTTCGTGTTTACCGGGATTGACGCCCTCAAGAACGTCAACTGGCTGAGCATGGGTAAAGTACGGGCCAGCTGGGCAAAAGTGGGGAACGATACGGACCCCTACCGGAACGTGTTGACGTACAACGCTCCGCTGGATGCCAACCTGTTTCCCTATTCTTTCGGGGCCAACGCCCTGTACTCACTGCCGCTCCGGCTCAACAACCCCAACCTGAAACCCGAGTCTACCCAATCGTTTGAGGTAGGTGCGGAACTGCGTTTCCTGCAGAACCGCCTGGGCCTGGACGTGGCCGTGTACAACAACGCCACCACCGACCAGATCCTGGAACTGGAAGTGAGCGGCGCCGCCGGGTACCGCTACGTGATCGTGAACGCCGGCAAGATGACCAACCGAGGCGTGGAAGTAGCCCTGACCGGTACGCCCGTCAAACTCAGCAACGGTTTTGAGTGGGATGTTGCCGTGACCTGGGCCCGCAACCGCAACAAACTGGTTGAACTGACCGAAGGCGTAAACAACTACACGCTGGCCAACGCACCCTTCGCCGTGTCGCTCAACGCCATTGTGGGCGAGTCGTACGGCTCCATCCGGGGTACCGACTTCGTGTACGACCAGGCCGGCAACAGAGTGATCGACGCCGACGGCCGGTACGTGGCTTCGCCCGTGAAAACCATCGGCAACATCCTGCCCGACTGGACCGGCGGCATCAGCAACACCTTCCGCTTCAAAGGCTTCGACCTGGGCGCCCTGCTTGACTTCCGCAAGGGCGGCGACTTCTTCTCGACCACCTACATGTGGGGTACCTACAGCGGCATCCTCGAACACACCGCGGCCGGCAACATCCGCGAAAACGGCGTGGTGCTCGACGGCGTGGTAGCCGCTACGGACGAAGACGGCAACATCCTCTACAACGAAGATGGTACCGCCCAGACCACCGGCGCCCGGAATACGACGAACCTCGACGTGCATACCTGGGCCTCCGACCACTATTCGGGTCCCGCCAAGCAGAACGTGTTCGACGGCAGCTTCGTCAAGCTCAGAGAACTGCGCTTCGGCTACACCCTGCCCGCCAAGTGGACCGGCCCGATCCGCAACGCCCGCATCGCTGCTTTCGGCCGTAACCTGGCCATCTGGGGCTCCAACGTGACCGACTTCGTGGACCCGGAGAATACCACCGGCAGCGGCAACGTGCAAGGCCTGGAAGGCGGCGCCCTGCCGAGCCTGCGTTCCTACGGCTTCAACGTAAGCTTCGAGTTTTAATTCTTACCAATAATCCCATAATACAATAGTCACATCAATGAAATCAAAATCATTTTTATATCCCCTGTTGGCCGGGGTGCTCCTGTGGGCGGGGTGTACCAAGGATTTCGACGAAATCAACACCGACCCCAACAACCCGAAGGTAGTGCCGTCCAGTTCGCTGATGACCAATGCGCAGAAGAACCTCATGGACGACATCCGCGATGAGTGGTTCAGCGGACGCCAGAGCTACCTGTACGCGCAGTATTTCGCGCAGCGGACCTACACCGAGGAAGACCGCTACTCGCTGCGGCAGACCACCAACAACACGTACTGGATTCTGATCTACAACGACATCAAGGACCTCCAGGAGGTGATCGATCTGAACACCGATCCCGCTACCAAGGTGCAGATGGCGGCTTACGGCAACAACGAGAACCAGATCGCGGCGGCCCGCATCCTCAAAGCCTGGGCATTCCAGATCCTGACCGATGCCTACGGCGACATCCCGTACCGGGAGGCCCTGCAGGGCGAGTCGATCCTGACGCCGAAGTACACGCCCCAGGCGGAAATCTACGCGGACCTGATCAAGGAACTCACCGAAGCTTCCAACCAGATCAACGTGAATGAGCCGGCATTTACCCAGGGCGACATCATTTACGGCGGCGACGCCGAGAAGTGGAAGAAGTTCGCCAACTCGCTCAAGATGCGCGTAGCCCTGCGGGCTTCGAACGTACCCGGCTGGAACTACCAGCAGTACATCCAGGAGGCCGTGGCCGCCGGCGTGTTTGAATCGAACGACGACAATGCCGCGTTCCAGTACATCGGCCGGGCGCCCAACAACTCGCCCCTCTACGACGCGTTCTACACCGGCGGACGGAATGACTTCACGTTGTCGCACACCTTCGTAAACCTGCTCAAGGGCGAAAACGACGTGCTCAACAACAAGGTAAATCCCTTCCAGGGCCTGTTTGACCCCCGGTTGGCGATCTGGGCGGACCCCAGAACGGACAGCACTTACCTGGGAATGCCCTACGGCATCCCCAGCAGCCAGGCCAGCACGTCCCTCCGGGCAAGCTCCATCAACCTGAAGAATGGCAATACGGTGGTGCTTTCGGCTGATTTGCCGCAGGTGTACATGGACTACGCCGAGGTTTGCTTCATTCTTTCGGAAGTGAACGGCTTCAGCCAGGACTGGTACGAAAAAGGCGTACAGGCTTCGCTCGAATACTGGAACGGCTTGTCGCTGGGTTTCAACAAGGAAGACTACTCGGCCGACATTGAGGCCTACCTTGCCAAGTTGCCCCCGGCCAACGCCGAAACGGTGTACACGCAGAAATACATCGCCTACTTCCTGCAAGGGTACCAGGCCTGGAGCCTCATCCGGAGAACGGGTTATCCCAAGACGGTTGTGCGGCCGGGTGAGGTAAACTACCAGGGCGCCGACGGCACCCAGTACACCTTTAATCCCCTGGTGGGCAGTGACATCCCCAACCGGTTGACGTACCCGGTGTCGGAGCAGACGCTGAACCCCGCCAACTACGGGGCAGCAAGGGCAACCATCGGCAACGACGCCCTCAATACCCGCGTGTGGTGGGATGTGCAATAGCACCCGCCCGCACGAAGCATCCATTTATTTACCCGCAAAAAGGCTGCCCGCACCCGGGCAGCCTTTTTATTTTGACTTTATTCCGGCCGGAGGGCAGGCCGCCGGGCCGGCAAACGTTAACCTTCTTTGGCGGGTGGCTTCAACTTTTTTAGGTTAATTGGGGAATGGGCGAAATTTTTTTCGGTAATATTGGTTAGAACCACAATATTTTTCAACCAACCCATTAATCATCATGAGAAAGCTTCTACTGCTTTGTCTGTTGCTGGTGAGCAGTTCCCTGACGGGACTCCTGGCGCAGGAACGGACAGTAACCGGTAAAGTGACCGCGGCCGACGACGGCGCCCCCCTGCCGGGCGTAAACGTAGTGGTCAGAGGGTCCACCACGGGAACCACCACCGACGCCGCCGGCCGCTACAGCCTCAGCGCCCCGGGCGACGCCACCCTGGTATTCAGTTTCATCGGCCTGGTTGCCCAGGAAGTGCCCGTGGGCAACCGCAGCACCCTCGACGTCGTCATGCGGTCGGACGTGCAGCAACTGAGCGAAGTGGTGGTAAACGCCATCGGGGTGGAAACCTCCCGGGATAAGCTCGGCACCACCGTGACTACCGTGCAGGGCAACGCTGTGGCCCGCTCCGGCGAAACCAGCGTGCTCAACGGCCTGGCCGGCAAGGCGCCGGGCGTCAACATCACCCGCAACGGCGGCGACCCGGGGGCCGGCACCTACATCCAGCTGCGGGGCCAGAGCACCATCACCGGCAACCTGCAACCGCTGATCGTGATCGACGGCATGCCCATGTTCAACAGCTACATCGACAGCGGCGACCCGGCCGCCAACGGCAACCAGGTAGGCGGCACCCAGCAGCAGTCGCGCCTGAGCGACCTCAACCCCGACGACATTGCTTCCATTGAAGTACTCAAAGGCGCCGCCGCCGGCGCCCTCTGGGGCAGCCGGGCCGCCAACGGCGTGCTGGTGATCACCACCAAGAAGGGCCAGAATTCCGGCGGCCGCATCAACGTGGGCTACCGCGGTACGCTGTCGCTCGACGAAGTGAACAGACTGCCCGAGTTGCAGGCGACCTTCGGCCAGGGCCGCAGGGGCCGTTTCATCAACGGCGACCCCCGGAGCTGGGGCGACCGCATCGCCGACCGCCCGGGCGGGCCGGATACCTACAACACGGCGGCCGGCCAGGCGTACGTGGAGTTTCCCGACGGCACGCGCCGCTACGGGGTTGCCAACGGCACGGCGGCCAACCCGCACGGCGGCAAAAATTCCCGGGAAGTGTACGACCACGGCGACGAGGTATTCCGCACGGGCCGCTTCTTCGACCACAGCCTGAGCCTCAACGGCGGCAACGAACGGTCCAACTTCTTTGCCAGCTACTCCAACCTCTCGCAGCAGGGCATCATCCGCAACAACAGCGACTACTACCGCAACACGGCCCGCGTGAACGCCTCCACGCTGCTCACCGACAAGCTCCGGGCGTCGGTAAACGCCACCTTCTCCAACGTGCGGTCCAACCGGGCCCAGCAGGGCTCCAACGTGGGCGGCATCTTCCTGGGCGGCCTGCGCACCCCGCCCGACTACAACAACGCCCTGTTCCTGGGCACCTACGTAGACCCCGAGGGCGTCACCAACGCCAACCGCCAGGTGTCGTACCGCCAGCCCATCGGCGGCAGCACCAACCCCGGCTTCGACAACCCGTTCTGGACCATCCGCAACAACCGGAGCAATACCAGCGTGAACCGCCTGATCGGCAACACCGAACTCTCGTACGACATTCTCAACTGGCTCAACCTGCGGGCCAACGTGGGCGTGGACACCTACTCCGACCGCCGGAGCGACTTCATCAACGCCGAATCGGCCGTGAGCCCCGGCGGGTCGTACACCGAGCAGACCATCGGCGAAACGCAGTGGAACACCAACCTCTTCGCCCGGGCCACGCACCGCTTCTCGGGCGTGTTTTCGGGTTCGGCCCTGGTGGGTTTCAACTACAACAGCCGGCAGTTCAACTCGGTGGGCGCCAACGTGCTGGGCTTCATCGTGCCCAACGCGCCGCCCAACCTGCTTAACTCCGACCCCAACACCCGCACGGCGTTCAACGACGCCGAAACGGTGCGCACCTCGGCCGGCTTTACCCAGCTCGACGCCGAACTCTTCGACCAGCTCTACCTGACGGCCACGGGCCGCGTCGAAGCGGCTTCTACCTTCGGCCCCGAGGCCAACAGCGTGTTCTTCTACCCGTCGCTCAGCGCCGCCTGGCAGTTCACCAAGTTGCTGGGCGCCGGCAACACCCTGAGCTTCGGCAAACTGCGGGCTTCGTACGGCATCGTGGGCCGCCAGCCCGACGCGTACCTGAACCTGACCACCTACGTGCCCACGAGCTACGTGGAAAGCTGGGGCGGCACCCTGTCGGGCAGCCAGTACGGCGTGGGCGGCTATTCGCGTTCCCTGACGGCGGGCAACCCCAACATCCGGCCCGAACGCAAGTCGGAAGTGGAAGGCGGCCTCGACCTGCGTTTCCTCAACGACCGCATCGGCTTCAGCGCCACGGCCTATTACAACCGCACCACCGACGCCATCCTGGCCGTGGACGTGGCCGCCTCCACGGGTTTCTCCTCGCAGGTGCAGAACGCCGCCGAGATCGAGAACCGGGGCCTGGAGTTCAGCCTCGAACCCCGCTGGGTCAGCACCAAGCATTTCACCTGGTCGTCTAACTTCATCTGGTTCAACTACCGCAACAAAGTGCTCAGCCTGAGCGGGGCCGAATCGGTGTTCCTGACCGGGGGCGGCTTCTCCGACGGTTCGTCGCGGGCCGTGGAAGGCCAGCCGCTGGGCGTGCTGTGGGGCACCTACTACGGCCGCGACGACAACGGCGGCTACAACCTCGACGCGAACGGCTTCCCGCGGCTGGCGGCCAACGAGGGCATCATCGGCAACCCCAACCCCAACTACCGGGCCAGCATCGGCAATACCTTTACCTTCTACGGCTTTACGCTCAACGCCCTGTTCGACTTCCAGGTGGGCGGCCAGGTCTGGAACGGGACCCGCGGCGCCCTCATCAACTACGGCACCCACAAGGACACGGAGGTGGAAACGACGGTAAGCGCCGCTGAGGCCGCCCAGATCAGAACCTTCAGCGGGGCTACCCTGGCCGGTTTGGCGAACAGTGCGGTCCAGTCATCCCGCGTGCGGATCAATCCCGACGGCTCGTACACCTTCCGGGGAACGGTAGGCGACTTCGGCGGCGGCCCCGTGGCCCTCGACGAAGCCTGGTACACCGGTCCGGGCGGCGGGTTCGGGGTGAACGGCCCCTTCGTGGAAGACGCTTCCTGGAGCCGCCTGCGCGAACTGAGCCTTTCGTACACGCTCAACTCGGCCGGTTTCCGCAAGGCCACCAAGTTCTCGTCGGTGGCGCTGTCGGTGACGGGCCGTAACCTCGCCCTGTGGACCGACTACAAGGGCATTGACCCCGAAACCAACCTGACGGGGGCCAACAACGGCCGCGGCATTGATTACTTCCAGAACCCCAACACCCGGTCGGTGCTGTTCACCGTGTCGCTCAACTACTAACCACTTAACGCCTTTACCAACCATGAACATAAAACTCAACGGCTTGCTGCTGGTGCTCCTGCTGGCAGCAGCGGCCGGTTGCAAAAACCTGACGGAAGAGTTCTCGACCGACCCGGTCAACATCACCAGCGAAGACGTGGTGTCCACCAACCAGTTCCTGAGCGGGGCCCAGGTAAACCTGATCGGCATCTACGAGGCCGACATCAACCGCCTCACGGGGATGTGGACGGGCCACTTCAGCGGCGAAGACCGGCAGTACGTGCCGCTGGCCAACTACTCGGTGGCCGCCCGGGATTTCAACACCGAATGGTCGGGCATTTACGCCGGCGTGATCGCCAACACCAACATCATCATCGGGCGGTCGCAGTCGCCCAACAACCCCCGGGTGCGGGGCATTGCCCAGGTGATGCAGGCCATGGCCTACGGGCTGGCCGCCGACCTGTGGGGCGACGTACCCTTTACCGAGGCCGGGCAGTACCCCACCATTACCCAGCCCAGGTATGACCCGCAGGCGCAGGTGTACGCCGGGGTGCAGGCGCTGCTCGACCAGGCCATTGCCAACCTGGCCCTGCCCGTGGCGGGGGCCCTGGCCCCGGGGGATGCGGACATTTTCTTCGCCGGCGACCCCGACGCGTGGACCCGCGTGGCCTACACGCTGAAGGCCCGTTTCTACCTGCACGTGAAGGACTACGCCAACGCCGTTGCCAACAGCGACCCGGCCCGGGCCATCAATGCGCCGGAGGCCGGCATGCGCGCCCCGCACGGCAGCAGCTACCTCCAGAACTTCAATATGTTCTATTCCTTTACCACCTACGACCGGACGGGCTACATGGGCGCCGACGCCTTTGCCCCGCGCCTGCTCGACCCGGCCGAAGCCACCAGCCGCAACAACGCCAAAACCAACGAAGAAGCCCGCCTGTGGTACTACTACCTGGTGGGCGGGGGCGGCAACTTCGGAAGCATCGCCTACGAGCCCAACGTACTGGTGGATTTTGACTGGGGCAACGACCCCACCGCCGACGGCTTTTTCGGGGCCACCACGTCCTTCCCGATGGTAACCCACGAAGAAAACCTGCTCATCCGGGCCGAATCACTGGCCAAACTGGGCAACGCCGGTGAGTCGCTGGGGGCGCTCAACACGCTGCGCGAATATTTCACCGCCGGCGGGCACGTAAACCCGGGGTACCGCCCCGATACGCCCGACTTCAGCGCCTACTGGGGGCTGGTGGATGCCGAAGAAAACCCCCTGCCGCTGGGGCTGCTTTACGAACCCTACACGGAAGCCGACTTTGCGCCGGGCGGCATTGCCAACCCGCTGGGCGAGGCGCCCGACGCAGCCCTGCTGCGGGAAATTCTGGAGGAGCGGTACGTGACGCTGACGGGCCAGCTGGAAGTGTTCAACGACGTGCGCCGCACCAAAAACCTGCTGGGCGTGCCGGTACAGGGCGGGGCGCCGAACTTCCCCCAGCGGCTGCTCTACCCGCAGTCGGAAGTGAACACCAACACCGCCAACGTGCCGTCGGCCGACCTGTTTACGCCCACCCCGGTGAACGCCACGCCGTACTAAGCGGCAAGGCCGCCCCACGGCCAATTTCCACCGCCCGGAAGGCTGCCCCCGTTTGGGGTGGTTTTCCGGGCTTTTTTCATGCCCCCGGCCGGTGCGGGCGGCATTTGGTCCGGGCGAGGTAAATCAATCGCTGTTGGTATTATTTTTACCCATTTGCGAAAAAAGGCTAATTATTTTCGAAATTTACGGCCTGATTCCAAATAATATTTGGCTTTTTTTAATACGGCTGCTTTTGCATAACTTGCGCTTTCGTGTTTTTCCAAATGTTTTCTTACAACCAAAATCTGTACCATGAGGAGATTTTTACAAGTATGTGCGGTACTTTGGTTTGGGCTGGCCGGCCTGCGGGTAGCGGCCCAGACGACCGTAACGGGTAGAGTGACTTCGGCGGAAGACGGCACCGCCCTGCCGGGGGTGTCAGTACTCGAAAAGGGGACTACCAACGGCACCACCACCGACGGCAACGGGGGGTACCGGATCAACGTAGCCGGCAACGCCACGCTGGTGTTCAGTTTCGTGGGTTTCGTCGCGCAGGAGGTAGCCGTTGGCAACCGGTCTGCGGTAGACATCCAACTGGCCAACGACGTGCAGGCACTGGGTGAAGTGGTGGTGGTGGGGTACGGTACGCAGGAAAAGCGGGACCTGACCGGCTCCATTGCCAGTGTCAAGGGCCAGGAAATAGCCAACGTTCCTGTGCCCAGCGTGGAGCAGTCCCTGCAAGGCCGCACGGCCGGGGTATACATCAGTTCCGGGAGCGGCAAACTCGGCCAGGGCATTCAGGTACGCGTGAGGGGAGCCGCTTCGGTATCGGCCGGCAACCAGCCGCTGTACGTGGTAGACGGGATTCCGATTACCTCGTCCGACATTGGGGGCGGGGTCGTGAATGCCGAACAGGCCAACCCCATTGCTGACCTCAACCCCAATGACATTGAGTCCATTGAAATCCTCAAGGATGCTTCGGCCGCGGCCATCTACGGTTCGCGGGCTTCCAACGGGGTGGTGCTCATTACCACCAAGAAAGGGAAGGCAGGCCGCACCAGCGTAGACGTCGGGTTTTACACCGGGCCCAGCACCACCACCCGCCGCCGCGAATGGCTCAACGGGCCGGAATACGTGGCGCTGTTCCGCGAAGCCGCCGAAAACGAAGGATACGTACTCGAAGAAGAACTGGACTTCGAGATGGGTGAAGGCAACTGGAACCTCAACACCAACTCCGACTGGGCCGACGCCGCCTTCCAGCGGGGATACGCTACCCAGTACAACGTAGGCATCAGCGGGGGGACCGAAAAAACCCGCTTCTACCTCAGCGGCACGCACAACGACCAGAAAGGGATCATCGTGGGCAACAAGTTCCAGCGCAGCAGTGCCCGCATCAACCTTGACCACAGCATCAGCGAGCGGCTGCGCGTGGGGGCCAACATCAGCCTGATCCGCAGCGTGAACAACCGGGTGCCCGACGACAACGATTTTGCCAACCCACTCCAGCTCAACGCCCTGCCGCCCATTCAGCCCATCTACAACGCTGAAGGCCAGCTCAACCGCCGGACGATCTACTACAACAACCTGATTGACCTTACCGACGGTTTTAACATTGCCACCACCTACCGGACCATCAGCAACGTGTTCGGCTCCTACGACCTGGTGCCCGGCCTTACCTTCCGCAGTGAATTCGGCGTAGACCTGCTCAGCCTGGAGGAAGAAGTGTACAAGGGGCGGCGCACCGAAACGGGCGGACCCGCCGGGTACGGCTACAACAACCAGGGCCGCGCTTTCAACTATACGACCAACAACACCCTTAACTTCAGCCGGACCCTCGGCGATGTGCACAACCTGGACCTGCTGGCGGGGATCACCTTTCAGCAGCAGACCGTCGAATCGGCTTCCACCACGGGGCGGGGCTTTCCCAGCGACAGCTACCGGAAGATTGTGAGTGCCGCCCAGGTCATCGGGGGCAGTTCTTCCGAAACCGGTTTCAGCCTGCTCTCCTACCTGGCCCGGGCCAACTACAAATTGCTCGACAAGTACCTGTTCTCGGTAAGCGCCCGCCTGGACGGCTCCTCGCGCTTCGGGGCCGACAACCAGTACGGTTTCTTCCCGGCCGCTTCCGCCGGCTGGATCATGAGCGAAGAGTCCTTCCTGAAGGAAAGTACCTTCCTGAACTTCCTCAAACTGCGCGCCAGCTACGGCCTCACCGGCAACTCGGAAATCGGCAACTTCGATTCCCGGGGCCAGTACGTGGCCGTGCCCTACGCCGACCTGGCGGGCATCACGCCCAATACCGTCGAGAGCCGGAGCCTCCAGTGGGAAAGTACCGGCCAGTTTGACGCGGCCGTTGATTTCGGGTTCTTCAACAACCGGCTTTCCGGTACGTTCGACTACTACCACAAAAACACCCGGGACCTGTTGCTGAACGTGCCCCTGCCGGCTACCAACGGGTATACCACCGTGCCGGTCAACATCGGCAGCCTGGTGAACCGCGGCGTGGAATTCAGCATCAACACCGAGAACCTGGTCGGCGCGTTCCGGTGGTCCACTAACTTTAACATTGCCCGCAACATCAACAAGGTGACCCGGCTGAACGTAGCTCCCATTGAAGGCGGCGGCCGCCTCATCGGCCGCGTAGCCGAAGGGGAACCGCTGGGCTACTTCTACACGGTGAAATATGCCGGGGTAGACCCCGACAACGGCGACGCCTTGTACTACACCGAAAGCGGTGAGGCCACCAACGACTACAACTCGGCCGTCCGCCAGAAAGTGGGCGACCCCAACCCGGACTTTATCGGCGGCTTTACCAACACCTTCTCCTACAAAGGATTTGACCTGAGCGCCTTGTTGCAGTTCGTGTACGGGAACGACGTGTACAACGTAGCCGGGTACTTCCAGTCGGCCAACGCCGACTACTTCGACAACCAGTCGAAGGACCAGCTGCGGCGCTGGCAGAAGCCGGGCGACGTTACCGACGTGCCCCAGGCCCGGTTGTACGCCGGCAACGGCACCCGGGTGTCGTCGCGGTGGGTGCAGGACGGCTCCTTCCTGCGGCTGAAAACGGTCACGCTGGGATATAACCTCCCCAAAGCCCTGGTCAACAAGGCGTTTATGCAAAGTGCCCGCATTTATGTGGCTGGTCAGAACCTGCTCACCTTCACCGGCTACGACGGCTACGACCCGGAAGTGAACAGCACATATTTCCAGGATGTCGACGCCCAGCAGACCAACGTGAACCTGGGCCATGATTTTTACACGCCGCCACTGGCGCGTACCATCACCTTCGGCGTGAACGTGGGCTTTTAATCACTTACCTTACTGATCATCCAATCATGAAAAAAATAATTGCATTAGGCATTGGTTCAGTGCTGGCTTTCTCGGCGGCCTGCGACCGGAAGCTTGACATCGTGCCAAAGGATTTTGTGGACGCTACCCAGGCCATTACCACCGCCCAGGACGTGGAAAGCGCCGTGATCGGGGGCTACGGCCGGCTGGGCGATCCGGCGCTGTACGGGGCCGATTTTCAACTCACGGCCGACCTGCTGGCAGCCGAAAACTACATTGCCTGGCAGGGCACCTTCCAGGGGTACCGCGAGATTGCCAACAAGCGGATGAATTCCATCAACTCGCAGGCCACCCGTACCTGGACGCGCAGTTACTGGGCCATCAACACCGTAAACAGCGCCCTGGAGAACCTGAACCTGGTGACAGATACGGACTTGCGGGAGCAACTGGAAGGAGAGGCCCGCTTCCTCCGGGCCGTGGTGCACTTCGAACTGGTCCGCTTATACGCCGCGCCGTGGCAACCGGGCGGGGCCAATACCCAGCCGGGAGTACCCATCGTGCTCCAGGCCGCCAACACCCAGGCGGAGGCTTCCGTACAGACGGCCCGGGCCACCGTGGCGCAGGTGTACGCCCAGGTGATTGATGACTTGACGCGGGCCGAAAATCTGCTGCCTGAGGATAACAACACCCGCGCCGACAAGTACGCCGCGGCTGCCTTCCTGTCGCGGGTGTACCTCCAGCAGAGCGACTTTGCCAAGGCCCGCGACGCGGCCAGCCGGGTGATTGAAAGCGGACGGTATCGCCTCAACCCGGAAGTGTTCACCGCGTTCCAGAGCCGCAATTCGGCCGAAAGTATCTTTGAGATTCAGCAGAACAACCAAAACAACGCCGGTACGGCCAACGACGGGCTGACTACTTTTTACGCCAGCCTGCCCGGCATCGGCCGGGCTGACGTGCGGGTGCGCCCCGAGTTTGCCGAACTGTACGACTCCACCGACACCCGCTTTACCCAGTTGATCTACGAGGGGGAAGGGGCCCGGTCAGGTCTGCGCAGCGGCAAATGGACCGATTTTTACGCCAACATTCCGGTCATCCGCCTGGCGGAACTGCTGTTGACCCGGGCCGAGTGCAACCTGCGTCTCGGCACTGCGGAAGGGGCTGCTCCCCTGGAAGACGTGAACGCCGTGCGGCTGCGGGCCGGAGCAGAACCCTACCAAACCATCGCGCTGGACGACATCCTGTTCGAGCGGCAACTGGAACTGGCGTTTGAAGGCGTAAGAATTCACGACATCAAACGCACGCAGGGTACGCTGGAGCGGTACGATTCCGACGGCGAGCTGACCGAGGTGATCCAGTACAATGATCCCCGCCTGGTGTTGCCCATTCCGCAACGCGAACTCGACGCCAACGACCTGCTGACGCAGAACCTGGGCTACTGATCCATTAATCCGTAAGGCATAAAATGCAACAAAGCCGGTGCTGTCAGTACCGGCTTTGTTGCGTTATAGGGAAGTCCTATGCCTGCCGGCCTGCTACCCCGCCGGGTGGCTTTTATATTTTTGACATTTTGTCAATCAGTTGGGTAATCTCCCTGCGTGGTTGAAAGCTGGCAGGTAGCCGGGGTCACCTGGTCCGCGTACCCGTACGAATCGGCCTGCGATGCGAACGTAATCAATCAGAACTACAGTTGACCCGCCTGCACATCCTGCCCGGAAGCCGGTACCCTCCCGTACCGGCTTTTTTGTTTGCTGCACCAGCCGCAGGAGAAACATTCAGTGAAAAAGCGAATTGCAGAATATTCAGCAGTAATTGCATAAAATATGTATAAAATTTTTACGGATGGCTAGTTCGTGAAATTATCTTCGGCTTCTTTGCGGGTATGCCTCCATTTTATTTAAATTACGCGTTCGTATTTCACCAACTCATCAACCCACCAATCCACACTTAACATTATGAGGAGAATCGTACAATTGTTGACGGTACTGTGGTTCGGGCTGGCCGGCCTGCAAGGCACGGCCCAGACGGCCGCGGTAACCGGGAAAGTCACTTCGGCGGAGGACGGGGCCGCCCTGCCGGGGGTAAGCATCCTCGAAAAAGGCACCACCAACGGCACTTCCACCGACGCGCAGGGCAACTACCGGATTTCGGTGGGGAGCAACGCCACGCTGGTGTTCAGCTTCATCGGCATGGCTGGCAAGGAAGTGGCCGTGGGCGGCCGGTCCACCCTCGACGTAACCATGGCGGCCGACGTGAGCACCCTGAGCGAAGTGATCGTGACGGGCTACACCACCCAGAACCAACGCGAGGTGAGCGGCTCGGTGGCCGCCGTGCGGGGCGAACAGATCAGCCGCATTCCGCTGGCTACCTTCGACCAGGCCCTGCAGGGACAGGTGCCCGGCGTACTCATCCAGGCGCAGTCGGGGCAGCCCGGCGCCGCCGCTTCGGTGCTCATCCGGGGCAAGGGCTCCATCCTGGGCAGCAACGCCCCCCTCTACATCCTCGACGGCATCGAAATCACGGCCAGCGACTTTGCCACCCTCAACCAGAACGACTTCGAAAGCATCAGCGTGCTCAAGGACGCCGTGTCCACGTCGCAGTACGGTTCCCGCGGGGCCAGCGGCGTGATCGTGATCACCTCCAAGAAGGGCAAGGCCGGCCGGGCCCGCTTCACCTACGACTTCCAGACGGGCTTTTCGCAGGCCCCCGAAAACAAGCTGAAGCTGATGAACACCGAGCAGAAGCTCGAATACGAACTGGCCAACGGCAACCCCTACGAATGGACCGACGAGGACCTGGCGCGCCTGCGGCAAGTTGATACCAACTGGGAAGACGTGTTCTTCCAGACGGGCCGCACCTACAGCCACGCCCTGAGCCTGTCGGGCGCCACCGACAAAACCAACTACTTCCTCTCCGGCTCCATCTTCGACCAGTCGGGCACGGTGCGCAACACCGGCCTGAAGCGCTACACCGGCCGGGTGAACGTGGAGAGCAGCGCGGGCATCTTTACCTTCGGCGTCAATTCCACTTTCGGGTATTCGGACTTTACCAACACCAGCGAAGACAACACCGGCATTTCCACGCCGCTGAACGCCATCCGCTGGACCAACCCCTACGAAACGCCCTACGACGACGAGGGCAAGTACACCGAAATGGTATCGGGCCAGCCCAACGCCTTGCAGGAACTGCTCGAAAACAGCAACCTGCGCCAGCAGTTCAAGGGCGTGGGCAACGTGTTCCTGGGCGTGAACGTGCCCTTTATCCGCGGGCTGAGCCTGCGCACCAACTGGGGCGGCGACTTTACCTCCAACGAACGGTCGCTGTACGTAGACCCCACCACCTCCATCGGCCGGAGCCAGCTGGGCAACCGGGGCAGTTTCGGCCGCATCTACGGCAAGCGGTTCCGCTACACGGGTACCACCTCCATCAACTTCACGCGGCAGCTGGGCACCGATCACAACCTGACGGTGGGCCTCTACAACGAAATCGTGCGCAACAGTTCCAACAGCTTCGGATTCAGCGGCTACGGCCTGGGCGGCCCCTTCGAAAACGAAGCCGGCATCACCCCCGGCACGGCCACCAACGGCTTCATCCCGCAGGTGTTCGGCACCGAAAATGACGGTTTCAACCCCGACGACGTGGTCTTCCGCGGCGGCACCAACGCCCTGCTGTCGTACTTTGCCCTCATCAACTACGGCTTCAAAAACCGGTACTTCCTCACCGTGGGGGCCCGCACCGACGGCTCTTCGCGCTTCGGGGAAAACAACCAGTTCGCCAGCTTCGGCTCGGTGGGCCTGAGCTGGATCGTGTCGGACGAAGCCTTCATGGCCGGCCTGCGCAACAGCATCTTCAACGAACTCAAGTTCAAGGTCAGCTACGGCTCGTCGGGCAACCAGGCCGGCATCCGCAGCTACCAGGCCCGCGAACTCTACAACCGATCGGTGTACAACGGCGTGAGCGGCCTCGTGCAGACCCAGCTTCCCAACCCCGACCTGCGCTGGGAGCGGAAAACCACCTTCAACACCGGCGTGGAAATGTCCACGTTCAACGGCCGCCTCAACGCCACCGTCGAGTTCTACAACTCGCTGACCACCGACCTGTTCCAGGGCCGGCCGCTTTCGCTCACCTCGGGCTACACCGAACTGGTGGCCAACGTGGGCGCCCTGCGCAACCGCGGCGTGGAACTCTTCGTCAACGCGGACGTGCTCAAGCTGGGCGACTTTACCTGGAACCTGAACGCCAACCTGACCTACAACCGCAACGAAGTGCGCAAACTGGTGGGCGGGCAGAACGAAATCGTTTCCGGCCTCACCATCCTGCGGGTGGGCGAATCCATCAACTCCATTTACGTGGTGCCCTACGCCGGCGTGAACCCCGAAAACGGCAACCCGCAGTTCGTCAACCGCCAGGGCGAAGTGACCGAAGACTACAGCCCCGAAGACCGCGTGATCGTGGGTTCGTTCGAGGCGCCGTACTTCGGCGGGTTTGGTTCTTCCCTCAAGTTCAAGGGCATCGAGCTGAGCGGCCTGTTCAGCTTCGTGACCGGCAACAAGATCTACAACAACGACCGCACCAACGTGGAGAACCCGGCCTACCTGTTCGACAACCTGTCGGCCGACCTGGTGCGCGAGTGGCGCCAGCCCGGCGACATCACCAACATCCCCAGCCCCAACGCCACCTTCCGCGAAAGCACCACGCACTTCGTGGAAAATGGCGACTTCCTGCGGCTGCGCAACGTGATGGCTTCCTACACGCTGCCCGTCAGCCTCACCAGCCGGATCAAGCTGAGCACCCTGCGGTTCTACGTGCAGGGCCAGAACCTGGCTACCTGGACCCAGTTCAAGGGCTTCGACCCGGAAATTTCGACCGGCAGCCTGAGCGGCGCCCAGTACCCGGCCCTG
This sequence comes from uncultured Sphingobacteriales bacterium, assembly GCA_963844325.1. Classification (GTDB taxonomy): domain Bacteria; phylum Bacteroidota; class Bacteroidia; order Cytophagales; family 172606-1; genus CADCTQ01. The sequence goes on along the minus strand of CAWJNV010000002.1, from coordinate 6,292,387 downwards.
CGCACGGTAACCTTCGGCGTGAGCGTCGGACTGTAAATCAATTATTAGTTCATGAGTTCAAAGTTTATGAGTTTATGAGTAGGAAGGCGCTATCAATCAAACGCGTATTTACTCATGAACTTTAAACTCATAAACTAATAAACTCCACAACAAAACCATTCGAACGACACCCATGAAATTCAAACAGATGCTGATAAGCGCCGGGCTGAGCGGCGCGTTACTGCTCGGCGCGTGCAACAAAACCCTGGAAGTGGAGCCCCTGTTCCAGAAAGACGGTTCGCAGATATTCACCACCCTGCAAGACTACGAATACGCCCTCACCGGCGCCTACGGGCTGTTCCGGCAGGTGGGCTACTTCGGCAGCGGCGGACAGACCACCAGCACCTGGGGCCTGCTGCCCGACATGATGGCCGACAACCTGGTGCGCACGGCCGAGGACCTGGCCAACTGGCAGGTGCAGATCAACTGGGCCTACGCCACCGACGAGGATGACTTGCAGGTGGGGTGGCTGGCGGCGTATTCGGTGGTGAACCAGGCCAACCTGGTGCTGCGCAACATCGACCGCTTCGCGGCGGCCGAACCCACGCGGGTAAACCGGATCAAGGGCCAGGCCCTGGCGCTGCGGGCGGTTGCCCACTTCGACGTGCTGCGCTACTGGGGCGAGAGCTACGACCGCAATTCCACCGCGCGGGGCATTCCGTACGTGGAAGCGCCCGACATCGACAACAAGCCGGCCCGGCTTTCGGTGGCCGAAACGTGGAACAAACTGTTTGCCGACATGGAGCAGGCCGAGACGCTGCTCGGCGACGTGGACGCGGCCATCAACTCGGCCAGTTCGCGCGGGAGCATTGACCAGCTGGTGGTGCAGGCGATGCTGGCGCGGATGCACCTGTACGCCAAGAACTACGCCCAGGCCGAGGCGTACGCCACCAAGGTCATCGACGCCCGGCCGCTGGCTACCCAGGCCCAGTTCCCCAACATCTGGACGGACGTGGGCCTCAACGAGGTGATCTGGTCGGTTTCTTTCAACGCCGGCGAGGGGTCGGCCACCATCGGGGGGCACCTGGCTTCCACCAACCGGAACCGGTACCGCCCGTCGGCGACCGTCGAAGCCCTCTACGACCAGGAGAACGACATTCGTTTCCCGGCCTACTTTGCGGCCCGCAACCTGTCGGGCACGCCCCGCCGTATCCTGTGGAAGCACTTCGGCCGGCCTTCCGCCGACCCGGGCAGTTTCCAGGGCAAAGCCCGCGACAACGTGGTGAACTGGAAAATCGCCCGCACCGGCGAAATGTACCTGACCCGCGCCGAAGCCCGGGCCCTGCAACCGGGCAAGGAATCGCTGGCCCTGGCCGACCTGAACGCCCTGCGCACCGCCCGGATCATCGATTACGTACCCGAAACGACCCTGGCCGGGCCGGCCCTGCTGGACGCCATTGCCAACGAGCGGCGCAAGGAACTGGTTGGCGAAGGCCACCGCTGGTTTGACCTCAAGCGAACCTCCCGCGCGGTAGACCGCGGCACGGACTGCGGTGCCGGCTCGGCCCAGTGCACCCTGGCCCCCGCGGCCCGCGAGTGGACCTGGCCCATTCCGCAGCTGGAAGTTGACTCCAATCCCTCGCTGGGCAACCAGCAGACGACGGGGTATTGAGATAATTGTTAAATGGCTGTATGGCTGTATGGCTGTATGGCTGTATGGTTAAATGGTTGCCTGCGGGAAGAATACTCCCGGAAGAAAAACCATATAGCCATATAGCCATTCAGCCATTCAGCCATATAGCCATACAGCCATACTTAACCAGTGTACCACCACGCATACTTACCGAGTCCGTACGGGGAAACTTGTACGGGCTCTTCGCGTTTTGGGGCGGGAAAGCAACAGTATTTTCGGTAATTTTGGTTACTATTTAATTTACCATAAATGTCTTTGCCCAACCCCACCCAGCCCGAAACGAAAGAGATGACCTCGGCGAAAGAGACGCCCCTGATGAAGCAGTACAACCTCATCAAGGCCCGGTACCCGGGGGCGCTGCTGCTGTTCCGGGTGGGCGATTTTTACGAAACCTTCGGGGAAGATGCCGTGAAGGCCAGCAAAATCCTCGACATTGTCCTCACCAAGCGTTCCAACGGGGCGGCCGGCGACGTACCGCTGGCGGGCTTTCCGCACCACTCCCTCGACGCCTACCTGCCCAAGCTGGTGCGGGCCGGCGAACGCGTCGCCATCTGCGACCAGCTCGAAGACCCCAAGGTGGCCCAGGGCATCGTGAAGCGCGGCGTGACCGAACTGGTGACCCCCGGCGTGTCGTTCCACGACAACGTGCTGGACGGCAAGCGCAACAACTACCTGTGCGCCCTCCACTTCGGGGGCGACGCGATGGGCATCTCCTTCCTCGACGTGTCCACCGGCGAATTCTTCGCCTCCCAGGGCGACGCGGCCTACATCGACAAGCTGTTGCAGAGCTTCAGCCCGTCGGAGGTGCTCCTGTGCAAGCAGAAGAAAAAAGACTTTGCCGGCCTGTTCGGCGACAAATACAACGCCTACCACCTCGACGACTGGGTGTTCGGCTACCCCTTCGCCTACGAGAAGCTGACGACCCACTTCGCGACGGCCACGCTGAAGGGCTTCGGCATTGAAAACGCCCGGGAGGGCATCGTGGCGGCCGGTTGCATCCTGCACTACCTGGCCGAAACCGAGCACCACGAGGTAGCCCACATCGCCAAGATTTCGCGCCTGGAGGAAGACCGGTACGTGTGGCTCGACAAGTTCACGATCCGCAACCTCGAACTGGTGTACCCGCAGCAGGAGGGGGGCGTGCCCCTGCTCCAGATCCTCGACCAGACCGTAACGCCGATGGGCAGCCGCCTCCTGCGCAAGTGGGTGGTGCTGCCGCTCAAGGAGAAGAGCCGCATCGAAGAACGCCTCGACACGGTGGCCTTCCTGGTGGCCCATCCCGACCTGAGCAGCGACCTGCTGGGCTGCATCAAGGGCATCGGCGACCTCGAACGGCTCATTTCGAAGGTGGCCGCCCGGCGCGTGAACCCCCGCGAACTGCTCCAGTTGAAGCGTTCCCTGCAACAGACCGTGCCCATTAAGGCGGCGCTGGCGGCGGCCGACCTGCCGCTGATGCGCAAGTTTGCCGACCTGCTCAACCCCTGCCCCTTCCTGCTCGAAAAGCTCGAAGAAGAACTCAACGAAGACCCGCCGCTGGTGACCACCCTCGGGCGGCTGGTGAAAGACGGCGTGGACGACGAACTCGACGAGCTGCGCAAAATCGCGTTTTCGGGCAAAGATTACCTTATGCAGTTGCAGGCGCGCGAAATCACCAACACGGGCATCTCCTCGCTGAAGGTGGCCTTCAACAAGGTGTTCGGCTACTACCTGGAGGTGACCAACGCCCACAAGGACAAGGTGCCCGCCACCTGGATCCGCAAGCAGACGCTGGTGAACGCCGAACGCTACATTACCGAGGAACTCAAGAACTACGAGGAGAAGATCCTGACGGCCGAGGAGAAGATTTACACCATTGAGCAGGCCCTGTTCAACGAACTGGTGCTCACGGCTTCGCAGTACGTGACCCAGGTGCAGCAGAACGCCCAGGTGCTGGCCCAGCTCGACTGCCTGCTGTCGTTTGCGCGGGTAGCCGCCAGGGGCAAGTACGTGCGTCCGCGCGTGACCGACAGCCGCGAAATCGCCATTACGGCGGGGCGCCACCCGGTGATCGAGCAGCAGTTGCCGCTGGGCGAGAGCTACGTGCCCAACGACATTTTCCTCGACGCCGACGCGCAGCAGATCATGGTGATCACCGGTCCGAACATGGCCGGCAAGTCGGCGCTGCTGCGGCAGACGGCCCTGATCGTGCTCATGGCCCAGATGGGAAGCTTCGTGCCGGCGGGCGAGGCCACGGTGGGCCTGGTGGACAAGGTCTTTACCCGGGTGGGCGCTTCGGATAACCTGTCGCGGGGCGAATCGACGTTCATGGTGGAGATGACCGAGACGGCCAGCATCCTCAACAACCTGAGCGACCGGAGCCTGCTATTGATGGATGAGATCGGCCGCGGCACGAGCACCTACGACGGCATCTCGATTGCCTGGGCCATCGTGGAGCACCTGCACAAGCACCCGAGCCGCCCGAAGACGCTCTTTGCCACGCACTACCACGAACTCAACCAGCTGGCCGACGACTTTCCGCGCATCCGGAACTTCAACGTGTCGGTGAAGGAGGTGGGCAACAAGGTGGTGTTCCTGCGCAAGCTCAAGGAGGGCGGCAGTGAGCACAGCTTCGGCATCCACGTGGCGCAGATGGCCGGCATGCCGCAGGCGGTGGTGATGCGGGCCAATGAGATCATGCACCACCTGGAGCAGGACAAGATCCGCAGCCAGGGCAAGGAACGCCTGCGCGACGTGCCCAAGGCCAACTACCAACTCAACATTTTCGACGCCCGCGACCCGAAAATGGAACAGGTAAAAGCCCTGCTGGACAAGGTGGACATCAACACCATTTCGCCGGTGGAAGCCCTGCTGAAGCTCAACGAGATGCAGATGGTGATGCGGAAGGAGAAGCTGTAGTCAGTAATCAGTGAACAGTAATCAGGGTGCCGTAGGGTGTTTGCTGCCAACTGCTCATTGTTTACTGATTACTGTTCACTGATGTAAGGAAATCGAAAAAAGTGCGATTTTTTTGGGGGTTGGCCTTGACGTTTTTGAATTGTGGCGTATATTTGCATCACAATCACGCGAAAGTAGCTCAGCTGGTAGAGCGCGACCTTGCCAAGGTCGAGGTCGCGGGTTCGAACCCCGTCTTTCGCTCCCCTCAAAAAGCACCGGCAACGGTGCTTTTTGGTTTAAGGGCAACTGCTGACCGCAGTTGACGCCGGGATGGTGGAACAGGTAGACACGCGAGACTTAAAATCTCGTGAGCCGCAAAGCTCGTGCGGGTTCGATTCCCGCTCCTGGTACGTTTAGAGCCCCTTTTTAAGGGGCTTTTTCTTTTCCGCGATTTTTGCAGGACAACATACGGACAACATTTGTATCTGTATCTGCACTACACTCCTTGTATTTCATATCTATGACTTTATAAGTATGGAAAGTTGGGAAAGCACGCAGTTTATGTAGGGTTTCCTTGGTCTTGGACGCGGAATTGTCAAACAACAAGTCCGCATCGCATCTTCAATTTGTTCGTCTGTAATAGCAGGATACACCCCTTGTATTTTTCTTTTCAAATACTCCCTTTCCCAGGGCTCTTCACAAGAGAAGTTAGCCGAGTCACTACCTCCCCGTATTTTCTTGTCATCATAATCTTCCCAACCTTCAAAAATGCGATTCTCGTTAAGCTTCATGTTAATGTAGTTTAATTTAATTGACATAAAATATAGAGACGTGCATGTATACGAAAACCTATGTATATTGGGCTAGCCATAGCGATAGGTTTTAATCTTTACAATTGATATTACTTGCAGCGACGCTTACACAATTGTGGCAAACTTCATAGCATCTCTAATATATATGGAAGTCATTTGCTTACAGGATGCAGCCCTCTATGCCCTTATTGATAAGGTCACCGAGTACGTAAAGGAAAAACACTTGGTCAAAGAGGAAAGGTGGATTTCGGATGAGAAAGCTATGGCTAAACTGAACATCACAAGCAAGACCACCCTGCAAAGGCTCAGGAACGAAGGAAAGATCAGATTTAGCCATCCGGAAAAGAAGATCATCATGTATGATAGCGATTCCATCAATGCTTACCTAGAGAAACACGCCAAAGACACCTTTTAACATGGAAGACAACGAGAAGCAGTTTATAAAGGCGTTCAATGACGGCTACCTGCTCAGCAAGTATGAGCCGGAATTGCTCAACACCATTTTGCAGGGGGATCGCTCCAATACTCCTTATATACAGGCTATGGCTCTGGGCAAGGAACAGTACGAGAAGGAAATGGAAAAAGACAAAGTGATCGATGAAAAGGCGCAGGTCAAAGACCATTATCCATCCTGGTTGACCGGCGACCGTTCGAATCGGAATAACCCGGAGCCGGACAGGGATATGGATAAGGACAAAGACTTGGACAGGGACATTGAGCCGGAACGCTAATATTTTTCTTTCACCCGCAGTCCTTAATCATTATCGCCTTATGGCTAAAGACGGACTCGATTGCCGGGTCAGTTTACCTTCAGTCTATTTTAAAGCCGTATCCCTCACTAAATATCGGAAAGCCCTGCTTGTCCAGGGCCAGGAGGCCGCTGATGTATTGCCTCTTCCAGGAACTGAGCCCTTCCTTCCACCACAATAGCTGGGCAGATAGCAGTTAGACCCTGCTAAGTGAATAGGTCAAATTTACCGTTGACCTTGCTCATGATATATGGAAAAATGCCTTCTATAACTTATAGGAGGCGAACATGAGCTTTGAGGATTGGGGATCAGCCGACGGCTTTGTTGACAAAAAGAATTGGAAGACTTACTCCGAGGCCGATGGCTCTTATGGACGGTCCTGGCAAGGATACCTGACTGCTACGGTCGATATCACCACTAAGATTACTGAGCTTATGAACAACCCAGAGGTCAAAACCCTGGAGGAGTTCAAACAACAAATGAAAGCTCTATGTGACGAACGCAAAAAATTCGTCGAGCATGCCGAAAAGCGGACTCCCGATTGAAAACGCGCTGTCAAGGATTGGCATTGGCCGGTCCTTCTCGGGCATCTAAGAATCGCCCCAAACTGTCGAAATCGAAGACCGTATTAGTCACAGAGATTCTATTGTTGGTTTCCGCTTCAAAAAGCTGCCAGATAACCGGGTTGATTTGCTTATAATCAATCTGGTCCGAGCGCTCAAAGAACTTCGGCTTTAAGCCTCCTGGTGCGTTCACTCTTTCCAGTAAAACCGTGCCCGAATATAGATATTGGCTAAGGTTGAAATACTGTCCAAGAATAACATAGGCAGTAGTGCTCAGCCCAACACAGACTAGAAGAGTCAAATCTTTTTCACCGGTCTTCTCCAACCTTAATTGCAGTCTCATGTACTCATTATTATAAGGGTACATTTCAAAGCCACCGGTATACACTTCCTTCAATGGTTTGAGCTTATCGTTGAATTGGATATTGGTGATTTTCGCTTTGCCGAACGGCAACAGGTGAAGAATTGCCCGGACAACGCCGATCCGCTTAATGCTCCCGCCGTAATCTTCATAGTAATACAACCACCACCGCGTATTCTCAAACTTCCGCTGCTTGTTGTTGGGAGAGAACCCTTTCACTGCCCTATATTCTTGGGGCATAATATTGACAAACTCACTGTCTGCCTTTGTGAAGTTCAGGTACTTTGATATGTGACCCAAGTCTTTGGTGCTAAGAATCACGGCATAGCCATGTTTTATGTTCCGGCTCAACTCGTACATAAGCCCTAAATGCTGTCCGCCGAAAATGTGCGGCACATTTGCATCGGTCTCTGCTATTTGTGCTTCTGCTGCTTCAATAAAGGCTTTTGACTTTTGAGGCGTATTGTACCTGCTTAATGCTTCTTCAATTGCTGTGTTGTCTTGGAATACCTTTTCTGAAAGACCTTCCAATTTGGCAACCATCCGGCAATAGATTTCAATAGCCTCCCATTGGCTTAAGGAATACCACTTCATTTACGCAACTTGTTGTTTATCAAGTGGAAAACGCTACTGATTTTTGAAAAAATTCAAATAAAACATATTTGTTGGGGTGAGATAGCATCGTCCGTATACTTGCATCAGATAGCGCACCCAGAGCAGTACTTTAATACATGAACGTAGCTGGCACGATATGGAACCTGCAAACAATCAAGCTTTTGACTTGCAACACAGTTTATACAAAGCCAACTGTTAATCGATGCACAAACTATGAAACAACCCGCCTAATGATCCTCGCCTGCTTCAGGGCATAAATTTAATTAATTAAGAACAAGTGTGTTACCTCGCCCGCTGAATTTAACGGGCTGCCTTTAAATACACCGTGAAACACGGTGGCTGGTACTGCTTTGCTATCACTGTCCGCTTGATGAACACACATTCATTATTGTCCAATTAATATTAATTATAATATGGACCTATTTGATTTGGACCGCCCGCTGATCGAGCTTGTTACAAGCACAGAGAAGAGTTATTGGACCATCCGCCATGCTGTGGAGGGTGTGCAGGTGTTCGGTGGCATCGGTTCGGGTAAAACCTCCGGCTCGGGCCGCTTGCTGGCATTGAAGTACTTAAGCGCGGGTTTTGGCGGTCTGGTACTGACCGTCAAGCCCGACGAAAAGCAGGCCTGGCAGGAATACGCCCGCCTGACCAAGCGTGAAAAGGACCTGGTTATCCTGGAACCCGGTGGAGCGCATAGCTTTAATTTTCTCGAATACGAGGCTGCCCAAGCTGGCGGTCAGGAGGCCATCACGGAGAACATCGTTCAAGTGTTGAAAACCGTCATCCGCGCCGGTGAGGAAAAGGACAGCGGTAAGAACGATGATGCCTTTTGGGAGAAGGCATTGGACATGCTCATCTTCAATGTGATCGATCTTTGTAAACTGGCTTATGGGACAGTTTCCATCCAGCAACTATACGACATTGTGCAAACCATTCCCAAAGACAAAGAGGAGGCAAAAAAGAAAGCGTCAGACAAGGAGGCCAAGGCTTTTGAAAAGGCTTTTGGCATAGTACGCAAAAGGGTCATTACAATGGTGAATGCGTGGGAGGATTCACTGCCCAAGTCGGAGTTCGACCGCTTAAAAAAAGACCCGGCCGCTTTTGAAGAGGCTTTAGTAAAGGCTATACCCGAAGCGCGGTTGTCCATGTTTCTGGATCAGTTCTTTACTGATAACTTCATCACCCTCAACAGCAAAACGCGTTCGATCATCGACTTTACGTTTTCGGGTTTCCTGTTCCGGTTGCTTCGTGAGCCCATCTATTCGCTGTTTTGCCAGAATCCGTCAACTGTCACGCCGGAGGATTGCCTCAAGGGCAAGATCATTTTGGTCAACCTTCCGGTGAAGTTGTACCATAAGGCGGGCCGAGACTGCCAGGTCCTGATGAAATACGTATGGCAGCGGTTCATGGAAAAGCGCGACGTGTCCAAAAACCCACGTCCCATGTTCTTATGGGCGGACGAAGCGCAGAATTTTTTGCATGAACATGACCCTGATTACCAGGCAACGGCACGAAGCAGCCGGATTGCAACCGTCTATATTTCTCAGAATTTGCCCAACTATTATGCGTGTATGGGAGGCAAAAGTGCCGAGAACCGCGTCAACAGCTTCCTGGGTACACTTGGCACAAAAATCTTCCACGCCAACGCAGACCTGGAAACCAACCAGTATGCCTCAGCACTCGTTGGGGAAGCATTTTTTGAAAATAAGCAGCGCAATGACACGGTGGCTAATGACAGCTTCTCGCGCGGCTCAACTATGTCCCTCACCCTTGAGCGGGCAGTGCGGCCGGAAGAGTTTGTAAGTCTCAAGACCGGCGGCCCCAATAATAACTACCGGGTAGAGGGTTATCTGCACCGGCAGGGCGACCCTATTCTAAAAAGGCGCAACCATATCAAAATGTCATTTAACCAGAAATACCAGCCTTAATTAACCATGTTCAACCTTTTAAATCCATTACAGCCATGAAACGGAATTTGTATTTCCGCCACGTCTTCAGGAGAGCAAATGTACTTCAAGACGTATTCCTCATCTTCTTTCTGATGATTGCCTCCTGGCCGCGCATCGTGTTGGAAGTGTTCAGCCGCAAGAACTTTGGAGATCGCTACTTCTCTTTACCTAGTGCCCTTACGGTGTTCGGTCTGCTTGCTGCCTTCCCTTACGGCCAGAGTGGCGGCTTCTCACGCTATGGCGGCCCGAGCTTTAGGACCGTCATGGAACATAACGTAAGCTGGTATGCGTTCCTGGCGGTCTTTCTTGTCTTTATTTTTTTAAGATGGCGCGAGATGCAGAATGGTCCTTCGGTCTTTGATTTTGGCCGCTTTAGTCTGTCGGCAGGCGAAGTACACCCCCGCTTCTATGATTTGCGCCTCGGTAAAAAGTCTCCCAGCATTCGCACGATTGAAATTTGGCTGGAGCCCGCTCTTTTCTTTTTGACCGGCTTCCTTCTGTGGAAGATGGAGCAGAACGTAGGGGCGCTGCTGATGGTATGCAGTGTCATCTACTCACTGAGCTACCGGGCTGCCTATCATATCGGAGATAATTTTATCAAAGACAAAATTGATGAGATGATTTGTAACGAAGAAGTGTACAGTGCTTTCGTTGAGGAGCTTGACCCGAGCAAGACACGCGGCGTCCACTTCTATGGTCACAAGCCTGCTGACCCTGCCATGCGGCGTAATGTTGCTGATAGTTTTATGGAGCAAGACGAAGTAGCAGAAGCGCGATAACACAGCCTTAGCAGTGCTAAGGGAAGATGTCTGATGAGCCCAACCCAAGGAAGCAGCCCAACCCAAGGAAGCAGCCCAACCCAAGGAAGCAGCCCAACCCAAGGAAGCAGCCCAACCCAAGGAAGCAGCCCAACCCAAGGAAGCAGCCCAACCCAAGGAAGCAGCCCAACCCAAGGAAGCAGCCCAACCCAAGGAAGCAGCCCAACCCAAGGAAGCAGCCCAACCCAAGGAAGCAGCCGACATCTTCCCTAGCATTGCTTACAGAACCAAGTTATCCCTCATGCACAACTCGTAACCAACAATGATTCCACCCTGACCGCCATATAAACGCCTGTAAAATTCTGAACTATGATTCGTATGGTTCAAAGCACTTCAGCCGCGCATGCAAAAGCCTACTTCTCCGACGCCCTCTCCAAATCCGATTACTACCTCGACGATCAGGAGCTAAACGGCCACATTCAGGGCAAGCTTGCGGAGAGATTGGGCCTGACCGGCATGGCAACCAAAGACGTGTTCTTCGCCTTGTGTGAAAACGTCAATCCCGTAACCGGCGAACACCTGACACCCCGAACAAAAGAAGAACGCACAACCGGGTACGATATCAACTTCCACTGCCCAAAATCAGTATCCATCCTGCACGCCCTGTCCAAAGACGATCACCTGCTAAACGCCTTCCAAGAGAGCGTGCAGGAAACCATGCGTGACATCGAAAAGGACAGCAAAACCCGGGTACGCAAAGAAGGCAAGGTTGACGACCGGGAGACCGGCGAACTCATATGGGCTGACTTCACCCATCAAACCGCCCGGCCCGTGGAGGGCCTTGCGCCTGATCCTCATTTGCACGCGCATTGCTTCGTCTTCAATGCGACTTGGGATGAGCAGGAACAGCAAATCAAAGCAGGCCAGTTCCGCGACATCAAACGGGACATGCCATACTATCAGGCCCGCTTTCATAAGCAGCTTTCGGACCGCTTGATAAAACTTGGCTACCAAATACGCCAAACTGAGAAGTCCTTCGAAGTGGAAGGCGTGCCTAAATCCGTTATAGAGCTGTTCTCCAAACGGACCGATGAGATCGGACGCATCGCCAAGGAAAAAGGCATCACCGATGCCAAAGAGCTTAGCGAACTTGGTGCCCGTACCCGTGCCAAGAAGCAAAAGGGCATGAGCATGGCCGAATTAAAGGCCGAATGGAAACGGCAGATCAAGGAGCTAGGCCCAGACAAGCAAGGTGAAGGAGAGCGTATCGTCCGCTTTGCCCCTGAAAAAGAAAAAGCGCCCCTCTCCGCTGAAAAATGCGTGGACTACGCATTGCAGCATGACTTTGAGCGGGCATCGGTAATTCAGGACCGGCGTTTGCTGGCAACTGCCTACCGGCACAGCCTGGGCAATAAGTCCGTCTCGGTTGACGCCATTACCGAATGCTTCCACCAGGACAAACGCATCATCCCCGTCAAGGAAAAGACACGCACCTTCTGCACCACGCGGCAAGTGTTGGCCGAAGAGAAGCGCATGGTGGAACTGGCCCGGCAGGGGCAAGGGAAACTAAGGCCCCTCTTCGCTAAAGCTCCTGAACTGAAACTGGAGGGTCAACAGGCCGAAGCTGTACGTCATGTGCTGACTACCCCTCACCGCGTTTCCATCATTCGCGGCGCTGCCGGAACGGGCAAAACAACTTTGATGCAGGAAGCGGTTGCCTGGATGGAAAAGGCCGGTAAGCGGGTCACGGTTGTAGCGCCTACCGCCCAAGCTTCGCGCGGCGTTTTGCGGGAAGAAGGATTCAATAAAGCGGAAACCGTCGCCAAGCTGCTCACTGATGAAAAAATGCAGCAGGGGTTAAAGGACCAGGTGCTCTGGGTCGATGAGGCCGGGCTGCTGGGCACAAAAGATATGACAGCCCTGCTGGAGCTTGCCACACAAAAGAATGCCAGGGTCATCCTGGGTGGCGATACGCGCCAGCATGCCAGTGTGGTTCGTGGTGATGCCTTGCGCATCTTAAATACGGTTGGCGGCATTAGGACCGCCGAAGTGAGCAAAATTTACCGGCAGCGCAATGAACAGTACCGGGCTGCCGTGGAGGATTTATCCAAAGGTGATGTCAAAGATGCCTTCGTGAAACTGGAAGACATGGGCGCTATCAAAAGTGTTGATCCGCTAAAGCCGCATGAAGCCTTGGTGAATGATTACGTCGAGACTCTAAAGCAGGGCAAGACAGCTTTAGTGATCTCCCCTACACATCAGCACGGAGATGAGGTAACGGCAGCCATCCGCCAAAAGATGAAAGCGGAAAAGCTGATTGGCAAGAAAGAAGTGGCAGCAACACGCCTCACCGGCCTCAACCTGACGGAAGCGCAAAAAGGCGATTGGCGTAATTTCTGGGAAGGTCAAGTCATTCAGTTCAACCAGAATGTACCGGGCATCCCTCGGGGCAGCAAGTGGACGGTTGAAAGCAGTTCGGAAAAGGGCGTCTTCATCAAAAACGAAGCAGGCAATTCGATCCCGTTGCCCATGCATAAAAGCAGCCATTACGATCTGTACCAGAAAGGGGAAATCCCGCTTGCCAAGGGCGACACAATCCGTATCACGCGCAACGGCTTTGACGAAGAGAAGAAGCGGCTCAATAACGGGCAAATCCTAGAAGTGGCGGCACTGCGCAAGGATGGCACGGTTATGCTGCGCAGCCCCATTAGCAAAGCAACCTATGCCTTGAAAGAGGATTACGGGCATATCGCCCACGCGCATTGCATTACCTCCCATGCTTCGCAGGGCAAAACGGTGGATGATGTCTTTATCTCCCAACCGGCAGCAACCTTTCCGGCAACGGATGCCAAACAGTTCTACGTCTCGGTTTCCCGTGGCCGGAACCAGGCTCGTATTTATACGGATGATAAGGAACAGCTTCTTGAGCATGCTTCCGAGCTTGGCGAACGGCAATCGGCTTTGGAACTGGTTGGCAAACGCAACCAGACAAAAGACATCGCCGAGCACTTCATCCGCGACGAGATAAACCGGGCTCCGGCCTACGCAGAAAAGGCAAAAGAGAAAGCTTCCCCGGAAATAGAGCGTGACTATGAGCCAAGGATTTAGGTTTCGCTATGACGAGATGCGGGAGGGCGACCCGACAAAAGCAAGTGCCGGGTCCAAGGCCAGCGGTAACCATACGTTTTACGAAGCGCCCAGCCATGCCCGCAGCCTGTGCCTGGTCTGGCCGCATGGCAAGCGCATCTTCCTCAGCTACTCGTATTTGGTATCAGGCGAACTTTCCCTTGATGGTGAAAAGAACGTCATAACGCTCAGTTTCTCTTCCCATTCGGTAATCTTGAAGGGCTACGGCCTGGAAAGCTTGTTCATGGCGCTGCTGGACCATCTGCCTAAAATGGTCGTGGCAATAGACCCTAGATATGCATCAACTGAGAATGTGCAAGAAGGGCTTGTGACTGATATTGCTATTGAGAAAAAAGAGCAATAGGATACATTAGCAAACTGTAGCTAGATGTGTGCCGCCGCGCGGCTTACAAAGTCAAAGCGATTATTAATGAACAATGGATTGTTTATTGAAGATAAAGTCAGCGATTGAAGCATCTTGTGGCTCAATCGTTGGCGGAAGGGTTAAGCGCGATATATTTTTTATATCGCAGCAAGGTTAAGTCATTTGAATTTTGTAAACATAAACGCTCATAGGATAACACTTTGGGGATAACACTTTGGTAAGTATTTCTTCAAAAAAAATCAGATTGAAGTGTTACCCTGAGTATGTATCATTTCGTTTTTTCGGTTTTATTTGTGAATCCGCTGTCACTCCAAACAAAGATTTAACTAGATTTCCTAAGTAAACAGCAAATATAGACTCTACTACACCAAGGTAGAACGTGAAGTCCTCAATTGGATCAGCAACAAACGCTTGCTTGATAACTATGGCTATAAGTGCAAAAACAATAATCAAAGGTACGAACCATGATATGAACACAAATGTTTTATTTACGATTTTGGAATCATGCGATAATTTATTCCTATTCTCTGTGAAGTTTCTTATTATAGCTGGAGTATATGCTGCAAAAATAGGAGCAATTACAGGGATGCCAACTTTTAGAGTTTCACTGTTATAATTACCAAAAAAACGTAAGACGACCATTAGGATAATTATGAAGAAATGGGAAAAAACGATAAATATTCCGATTGTGTTTTTTAAATATGTTTCATTCATGTCTACAATTTAGTTTAATTGGTGGATAATCTGTTGCTAAAATTGTCAATGCATCTCTGTCCAAAGTCTTTTAAAGCGTTATAAAATCCTTTCTCAAGGTCCAAAGATCTATCAAATATGCTATCTTTAGGTTCAAAAGGAGTAGTAATGTCAATGTAGTCACCTTCTACAGAACATCTAATCAAAAGATTTTTAACCTTAGAACTAGTATCCTCCTTTAATTCTACTTTAGTTATAGTTACCTGAATAATCTCCCAATAATTATTTGGATAACTGACACAGTTCTTAACTTTATTGATGATTACTTGAGGTGGAGATTGCCCTAAACTCAAAACTTTCTTGTTGCCAAATTTAGCTCTGTAGTGTTTTAATAAAAAATTATATGCTTTGATCTCAAGCTGGGATTCTGAGTAATGTAGCTCCATCTGTTTTGCATAGTTTCCTGTTATATGAATTGTGTAGTTTTCATAATTTTTAGACGGTGATTCAAGATTTATCAACGAAATTAGGTCTATTCTTGTTTTTTCCAAACTACGAATAATTGCCTGCTCTGATGCTGTTGATTGTATATAATTTTTTAGACTTAAGGTGTTCAACAGTTGCTTATCTAAGCTTGATTGCTTTGTAGATAATATATTAGTTTCATAATTCATCGCCAATCTGGTTACTACATCGTTAACTTTTCTCTTAATGTTATCGCTATCATAGGTTTTTGGGGTTTTAATTTTGGATTTCATAGCTGAAGTCCAACTACTTCCATAGCTACGATAGTTTAGACCATCAAAATAATACCCTAGCAACTTCTTATGCTCATTGTTTTTAATATAGTTTTCTACGACTTCGATGTCTTTGACTAGATAATTTTTTTGGTAGTCGTTGCCATATAAATCATAAACATAGGATTGGTCTAGCACATACTGTAATACATTTGATAGACTTAACTGAATTTGTTTAATGTTCTCCGATTGTATATCGTAACGTACAATATCCTTATATAGAAACTTATAAGCAATTATATCCGATGCGGAGCTGCTTGGAAGTGTAAACTTGTATCTTGGTTGGAATCTAAAAGTTGAGATAACAGGTTCTTTATCCCAAAATATTTTTACGCCAGCATTCCTTTCAAATGGATATCTAAAGTAAATAACTATATCCTTGACTGGTTTGGAAAGTATATAGCTTGATCTTAGTAAAAACTTATCAATAGTACTGCCATGATATATTTGTGCATGTTTACAAAACCACATCGTGAAATCGTTAACAGTTACTAAATTACTATCAATCGGTCGTTTGTTTTTAAAAAAATATAATAAAAAATTATCTTTTACAATAAAATCTAATGCAATTTTGTGTTCATTTTCTGTCCTTATGCCTTCAATTTGAAATAGTTCGGATAAGAGAATGTCTCCCTCAGATTTAATTTTGTTAGTATCTAATTTTAGTTCATGTACAAAATTAGAGTCTTGATATAAGGTAATTTTTTTTTGTTGTTTTAAGCTGTCGATAAAGTATTTACATTGATTTGTGTTGAAAACAATTTTTGTATCTTTTAGCCAATGGTTAACTTTTGTTTCTGCATTAATAAAGTTAGTAGTGTTTTGTAAATAATTTAAATAAGTATTATAGTATCTTGTGTTATTGCTCTTGCAGTTCTGCAAGAGCAATAAAAAAGTTGCCAAGTAGATGCATTGTATGTACTTCATGATTGTATTTATAAATTACGTTAAGTGGTGTAAGACCCGTAAGCATTCATGCCAGGTCTATTGCTTTATCCTATTAATGAGCGTAATTGAGCGTGAGTAAGTTACTATCGAATGAGGGTTTTTGACCACAATCAAACATATACGAGTACACCCATCGATGCAATACCTACTTATAGGTATTTTTTAGCGAGACTATACTTGTCTTAGCAGCATCGGGTAATTAATTAGTGCCTTTAGAGAGCTTATTGGGGTACGGATAACGGTTGATATAGCCAGTGCAAGTGCGCTGTACATTAATGCATTGCTCTTTACAGATGAAGTCAGCGATTAAAGCATCTAACGCCTCCATCGTTGACGGAAGGTGTAACCGAACCCCTATATATAGGCTGGTTCATTGTTCACAATGGAATTTGAAGTACACAATAATACAATTAACGTGCAATATTTTTCTGAAATAATTTACCTTTCTTAAGTCAATTAACACTTCTAAGTAACATCCCCTTTCCTGGGGCGAGAATCTAGACAAGCGAGACTTGTTAAGCTCGCTGATTTAGGGCAGATGCGATACACTTTGAGGACGGATTGCTGTATTTCGCTACGCTATTGGAAATTTAGCGCTGTCAGAAGCAAGCCCTAAATAATAGGGCCTAGCGGGCGATCTTGACTGTTTAGCCTATGCGGTTGCGAAGTGATATTAATCGTATTGACCTTCATATCGTAAGCCGCCTGGGAGGATCGGCTTCGTCCGTGGTGATTTCCCCTTCCAGCCGTGCCGAACGGGCGTAGACGCTCATAGGGTACGGCTTGTTGATAGGGGAGAGACGGTGACGTTGAGCCGGTACTTGTTGGCAGCCTCGGTCAACTCCATCAAGTCCACGTCGCCAAGTTCAGGAAACCCTATGTGCAAGTCGCATAGGCCAAATGCAATAGTGGGATCAGCAGGGTAAATTTCGGACAGTAAATAGGTGGCTCTGAAGTCCGCCTTGCTCATTTCAATCTTGGTCACTGGCGGATGGTCTTGGTCACGTTTTGCACCGTTGTTGAGAAGCTTTTCAAACTGCTCGTTATTAGGAAGAAGCGTTCTTATACTTCTTCATAGAACAGGCATTATTCCGTCAGTCCCTGCCAATTTATTGAGGGTTTAAGTAAAATAATAATTTAATTATTATTTTACTTTTATCGGACAATTGTTATCTTTGTCTGAATTTCAACCCCCCTTACATCCATGAACCTTTATGTACTGATTGTATCGCTGTTCCTCAGCGGGCAGGTTCTCTATGCCTACGGACAGGCTAGGACCACTGCAAAAGCTTCCCCGATAAAGCAAACTGCCAATTCTTCGGCAAAAGTGCTGACAAACAAAAGTTTGATTACCCTGTATGACGCCGGAGTACAGGTGGATGTGATCCTTGCCAAGATTAATGCTTCGAGGTGCAAGTTGGACCTTTCAACCAGTCCCTGATTGAGCTAAAGAGTGCAGGCCTGCCCGATGCAGTCATTAAAGCCATGATGGATAAGAGCAGTGGAAAAACGGCTGCGGGCAACAAAAGCGAGAGCAGTCATCAATTCAGTCACGATGGGCAATGGAACCTATAAGATGACCCCTACTTAAGTATCGCCCCCAGACGGATATTTCTTCGCGGATAAGCCAGTGACAGGCGCTACAACTATTGATGTCTATGCGTCAGTATCGATTGATGATGACTAATTATGCCTGATGTTGCAAAGCCATGTATCCGCTCCCTAACAAGGTTCCTCTTGTTCAATTATAGGACTTATTGAATCACTTCAAATCAATATTTATAATGAGACACAATTTTGTACTAGGACTGATTATCAGCCTATTCGTACTTGGATATTATGTTGGGCCGGTTCAAGCCCAACAAGCGGGATTCATTGATCCAAGCTTTAATCCAGGAACTGGTTTTATTGATAATCCAACCGGGACGGGTAACAATTTCAGTGGGTCAGTGTACGCGCTGGCCTTACAGCCGGACGGCAAGGTGCTTGTCGGGGGCCGGTTCACTACATTCAATGGTGTAGCCAGAAACTTTATGGCCCGTCTCAATAGTGATGGCAGCTTGGATGCCACTTTTAATGCAAGACTCAATAGCATCACTAACAATAACGTTGGCACGGTAAGGGCAATTGCCCTGCAAGCCGACGGTAAAATTATCGTCGGAGGTTCGCTCATATCGGTAAACGGGAGTCTTCCCTATAATTTGTTTCGTCTCAACAGTGATGGGAGCCAGGATGCTTCTTTTGCGTTCCCTGCTTATCACCCACTGGATAATGTCTGGGAGGAGATCAGTGGCATTCTTGTGCAACCAGACGGAAAAATCATTGCAGGTAATCTTTCTAAATCGGTTCGGCTGAACGCCAATGGGAGCATTGACCCTACGTTTACGTCGATTGGCGGTTTTAATGCAATTGCTTTGCAACCGGATGGTAAAATTATTACCGTACACAATCCGCAATATGGTTCTAAGGGGATTGCCCGTTACAATAGCGATGGTAGCCAGGATTTGGCTTTCCCTTTTGCAGATCGAGGCTTTGTGAGTGATGGCGGGTATACGCAAGTGAATGCAGTTGCTTTGCAACCGGACGGAAAAATGATTGTAGCGGGAGCCTTTTCAACCTATAACGGCATTAGGCAACAGGATATGGCCCGGCTTAACCCAGATGGTAGTTTAGATCCAACCTTCACCTTACTCACTTCAAATGCGACCATTTACTGTTTGGGGTTACAACCGGATGGTAAAATTATTTCGGGAGGGGAGATAACGGTCCGGAGAAATTCGGATGGAACTGGAGATAATTCATTTAGAGGTTCATTCTACTACCGATTTAGCGGAAATACCCGTACTTCGACTCACATAAACGCCCTTGTTTTGCAACCGGATGGTAAGGTATTAGCGGGCGGGGATTTCACTGAAGTTAATATACAAAACACTAGCACGAACATCAACCGAATCGTTCGGTTACATGGGGGACCTGTCAAGGCACTACAGAATCAGACGATCACCTTTAATCCAATAGCCGATAAGTATAGCAATGATCCCCCTTTTGCCTTATCAGCTACGGCCAGCTCCGGGTTGCCGGTTACATTCTCGGTGGTGTCGGGTCCGGCCACCATTACGGGGAATACCGTTACCTTATCGGGGTCACCCGGAACGGTTACCATCCGGGCTTCTCAGGAGGGGAACGCAGACTATAACGCCGCCCCACCGGTTGATCGAAGCTTCACGGTCAATGTCGTATTAGCCAGTTACCCAACCACTAATACTGCCCAAATAAGCGTGGCTCCGAATCCCGCCACTCAGGTGCTGCACGTAACGCTACCCAATGCTACCGGATCGGCTTCGCTACGGCTACTCAATAGTACGGGTCAGCAAATTGTGACTATGGCCGGTATCGAGCAGTCAAGGGTGAACATTCCTGTCAAACACCTCTCTCGCGGTTTGTATCTGTTGCACATACAGCAGGATAAAACCAATATCATCCGTAAAGTAATTTTATACTAATACCCCAGACTTCTGTTGTGTTCGCTAGTCAAATCCTTTCTAGCCCATCACTATACCGCTTACCCTTATTTTAAATTATATGAAAACGGTCTTTACTTTACTTTGTATTTTACCGCTATTGCTCATTGCTTGTAAAAAGGAAACCGCCAAACCAGTATCCGACACTATTCGTAATGTTTGGAAAGCCCAAAGCGTAAAGGAAGGTTCCACTACCGTCTATACAAGGGGCGCGGCTGGTAATGCAGTTCCGGGTTACGACAACTTCCGAATCGATCTCAAGGATGCCAAAGAAGCTACCCTTACCGAGGTAACTAATGATTTTTTTAGGGGTCAGTGGCGCATGAACGGCACGGCTGAACTAGTACTAAGCAACCTCACTCCTCAACCTACCAACACCAATGGTACGATTACCTATACTATCGTCTCTTCTAAGGAAAAGGAGTTGAAGCTAATCCGCACTACGGCTAGTACCAAGACGGGAGGCAGCATTAACGAGTATCTATTAATAGCAGAATGATACCGGATGCTTAGTTCTAGTCCTACCTATCAGTGTTGATACTAATAATGCCCTTTCTATGAGTAAGAATCAGGCAAGCGAAGATCAGCTTGCCTGATTCACTGCAAATCCGATGCCTCAGACAATAGATCACCGGAACTGCTACAGTGCTGGAAAATCAAGGCGATGAAGAAGGAAACCCTAAATAGCGAGGCCAGGTGGGCGATCTTGGCTGTTTAGCTTGTGCGGTTGGGAAGTGATACTAATCGTATTGAGTTTCATGTCGTAAGCTGCCTGGGAGAGATCGGCTTCGTCCGTGGTGATTTCTCCTTCCAGCCGTGCAGCGCGGGCGTAGACGCTCATAGGGTATTGCCGTTCGATGGGGGAAACCGTGACGCTGAGCCGGTACTTGCTGGCGGCCTCGGCCAGCTCCATCAAGTCCACATCGCCAAGCTCAGGGAACCCCATGTGCAAATCACACAAACCAAAGGCAATGGTGGGATCGGCAGGGTAGATTTCCGAGAGGAGATAAGTGGCCTTGAAATCCGCCTTGCTCATTTCAATCTTGATCACTGGTGCGTGGTCCTGGTCGCGGTTCGCACCGTTGTTGAGAAGCTGTTCAAACTGTTCATCGGTAGGGAAAGGCATTCTTTGTTCTCCTTGGTGAGTTAGGAAGGCATGAACCCGTCATCGGCAAAAGACAGGTAGCCGTGACGGGCGACAATCAGGTGATCCATCGCGTTGATGCTGAAAAGCTTTGCGCAGTTGACGATTCTCTTGGTTAGCTCCTTATCGGCATGGCTCGGTGTGAGGTTGTTGGAGGGGTGGTTATGGCAGAGAATAATGCCGCTGGCATTCTGAAGCATTGCACAGAGGAGGATGTGACGTTCGTCAAAGACGGTGCCGCTGACCCCTCCCCGGGTATGATTGAAGATGGACAAGACCCTGTTGCCGCGATTGAGGTAAAGGACTTTGAACTCCTCACACAAATCCAGCTTGTTATCATCCCAGGACTCCATCAGGATCTTATGGGCATCACTGGACGTACTAATCCTTGGCCGCTCGGAAGGTTTGGCCTTGAACTTATAGGCAAGCTCCACTTCGGAAACCGCGTATATCGGTTCAGGCGTTCCAACATCCAGCTTCTTGCTTTTTGGCAATTGCAATCCTCTTGATCTTGAAGAAAGGGAGAAGGTTTGATCTGTTGCGTGCAAGCAACGTCTCAGCAGTTACAGCGATAACCCGAGTCGGTGCATCCGGCAGGCGTTCACGTCCTTGTGCGGGGCGTAGGCCTCATTCATCGGCTTGTGCAGCAAATCCGCTTCCGCTTTGACAAACTCTGCGATGGCTGCGGTGGCTTTCGTGCCGGCTGCATCGTTATCCATCCAGCTATAAAGCGTGCGGTAGCCATAGCCCTTAATGTACGGCCAGGCATCCTTGAGGCAGGAAAGTGAGTTTAGGACGATGCTATCCCCCTCTAATTCGCCTGCTTCGCAGTTGGCCGCTTCCGAGAGGTAATCCATGAAACCCTCGAATAGATGGATTGAATCGGGCTTTGGCACACTGCCTCGGATGAAGGTGACAGTCTTAGGGGCAATGCAGCTTTTGCAGAACGGATTACGAAGTTCATAGCCGCCATCCTCGTTGCAGAAGCCAAGGGCGAACATACCTTTTCCAGTCTCCCGGCTTTGCACATACACTTGCTTTAGATGTCGTTTTGCCAGAACCAGTGGAATGCCGCGTTTTTCGAGATAGCGGACCAGCGCCAAATGCTCGATGGGCTTTGACCCTTTTAGGCCCCAGCCTTTGCCAGTGTCACCTTCGGCAAAATAAAGGTTATAGGCAACAGGCTGAGGATTGCCGACCATGTTGCGCAGCCAGCGCAAGGCATCCACTACGGTTGCGTTTTCACCGGTGGCTTGAAGATACGCGCACACCAGGTCAATCCCATTACCGCCCTTGCCTTCCCCGAAGTCGTACCAGACGTTTTTGCCCGGGTGGACGTGGAGGCTGGCTGTATTCTCCTGCCGGAAAACAGAAGGATACCAGATGTCATGCTCCGTCTGGCGGCTTGGGATAGCGCCCATTTTCTCTAGTACCTGCGCAAGCGGTATGGCTTTAGCTTCCTTGATATTCATCTAGCTACCTCTATCGCTTGAGCTGGGCGTTCAAGAAGGCATCAAGGTCTGAGCGGCGATAGCGGACAGCCCGGCCTATCTTGATGGGCTTAAGGTCATAGCGTTTAGTGCAGTCCCATACGGCAAGCGTGCCGGGAGAAACGCCTAAGTACTTTGCAGCCAACTTGCGGTTGAGCAGCGGCTCGGGATTAGGCTCTTGCATGAGATACCTCTTCGAATTAAGTTGTTGTGGACAGCCAAGGCATTTGGGCAGATGCTGCCCGCTTGGGTATGAAGTCCTATAGAATAGCTATCTATTCCCGTCAACAGGATTATAGTCCTGTTAATGACGGATAATAAGGGGGGCTTAAAGAGAAAGGCCGCCAGGGAAAGCAGCCTTTAAAGTTAAAGCTCAATCGCAGCGATAGATGTAGCTGGTTCCATCAATGGTGGTTTGGCTGTAGTCCATGCCTAAATCACGGGCGATAGCGTCGTAATCGAGATAGGCTTGGATGCTTTCCGGGATTTCTCCGAAAAGCCCCTCTTCCACGAAATGCTCTGCCAGGTCGCGCAAGCTGTCCATTTCGTAAAGGTCAATGTCGAATCGGTCGCGTGTGTCAGTATTAAGGTCGAAGGTGTAACCGGCTTCGCCTACGGCAATAATGACTCTAACCTTGTCGTCTTCGCTCCAGCTTTCCACGGCATCGAAATAAGCCTGGAAGTTACCCTGATGCACACCAAGCGCCTTGAATAACTCGGAATCAATAGTGTCCCCGTCAATGAACTGTATTTCAAACTCCTCGACCGGCCAGCCATACGCGTTTTTGGCTTTTGCGGCTTTTGCTTTGTACTCGTCTGCTGACTCGAAAAAGAAACCGTTTGCGCTGATGTCGTAGGGCTGTGCGTAAAGTCTTGGCATTGTTTCCTCCTTGGGAGTGGGTTGCGTACATGCAACCCTGCTTCCTGGCGAAGGTGGGGGTAGCAACGGCAAGAGCAGCGCGTAGTGAGGGGTATCACCCGGCCTGCACGTAGCTACAGCGAAGGAAGGTTGGGGAGACGCTACGCGCTGTTCATCTGGACTCTTGCTGGCGCGTGGGGCAAAGCCCCTAGAAACTAATGTGGTAATTCCTTAGAACGCTTTAAATTATCGAGTAGTCGATAGAGTTCTTATAGATTCAAAAAAATTGTGCTTGATGATTTCCTCTACTTGGCTTTGAGTTAAGTTTCTAGTAGTCGCCAAGTAATTGAATACATCTTCAATATCTTCTGGTCTTACAGTTTTGCCTTCTACTTCAGAATATGGTGCATCTGTTTCAGTTAGGATATTTTGCAAAGGAATCCTGTCGATAATCTTTTTTCCGTTAGGTGACACTACCATTGCTGGGTTTACTGAAAAGTAGAAGCCTGCTGCTGCAATGTCGTCGACTAAGCTTAGTGCACCTGAATACCAATGAAAAATAGCATTTTTAATATTGTACCTAATCAACTGCTGGAGTACCTCTTTCTCTGCCCTTCTAGAATGTAATGTTATAAGTTTGTTGCTGTTGGCTAGAACCTCCAGGATGAACTGGAATGAAGCCAACTGCTTCTCTTTTGTTGCATATCCTTCACGGGAAAAATCTAAACCAACTTCGCCTATATACGACGTCTGATTTGATAGAATCTCAAACTTTTTAAGTTCTTGCTTGGTGTGCTTTTCGGTAAGGAGGGGGTGTAAACCAAGAGCCAACCTTATTTTCTTATACCCTGACAAATGTTGGATACCCTGCTCAAAATAGCTTGGTAGGTTGGTTACTCCTATTATTATATATCCTAAGCTCTCATATTTCTTGGCAAACTCTATAGGATTGTCATGAAAATCGAGATGGCAGTGAGTATCAATAATCATAATCCTAAAGCTCGTTTAGTCGCCCCATCAGCCTTTGCATCAATCCAATCTTTGATTTCCTGGCGTGTATTTATAACTACATCTGCGTAAGACCGTAGTTTTTCTAATGGCAACGAACCATTAATAAGCAAATTTGCTTCAATCTCATCTTGCGTTATCTGCGTATTCATAAAATCAATCAATGCAGATATATCAGGAAGATTTTTTACATACTCTAGCCCCTTCTCTGGATTAAATAGGTCTATGCCATAAGTTTCACGATCTATTTTAGCAGCATGCAAAGCTGCTCTTCGATAAATGCAGGGCATGCATGTACCACAGTGGAATACGCCTACTCGCTTATCACTATCCCAATGCGCTTTTCTGCCTCTTTTTCCACATGAAACTGAATCGCTCAGAGTGCTTAAAATAAAATTGCGATTTCTCTCCAACGTATTCGAGCAACATCTGTCCCTTCGTATGCAACTCATAAGGATTTTGGAGAGTGACCGCTATACCGACTTTACTCAGCAAGCTTTGGACTAAGCCAAGCATGTAGGGATGAGTTGTCCGGGTACTAAGAGAACTCCGTCTAGAGGGCGATAAAGGGTAGTTCAAAGATATACTGCCATTCTCAGGTATGTATAGTGTGGTTCCTGTATCGTACCAACTGGCAAAGTAAACACCCATTGCAATAAACATGAGCGAGCGGCTTCTGTAACTTGGTTCCCTTTTTGCCCCCCCGAGTTGCAAGGTTACCCCAGATTGAATCCACTGGTAATTACTCCTATAATGTGTTTCAAATTTTTTCAGTAGCCGCTTTTGGTCGGCATTGGGACCACCAGAATTAGAATCATAGTGGGAAGCCAAAAGGAGCTTATGATTAGGATTGTTTGTGAAGTAATCAACGATACCAATTAATGAATCCAATCCACCGGAAAAAAGACTAACTGCATTGAAAACACTGCTCTGCTGATTGAATGAAGGGAAGCTTCTCCGGTTTTCGTTATTCCAATAAAGCGCTCCGTCATAATTTATCCTCTCAAAATCTATTTTCCATTCATCGCCAGTTAAAAAGCATAACGTCTTCTCCAATTCATCTTTTGACTCACTCCATACTTCTTGATTATAAACAGGGAAGGTAAAGTCTATTTGACGCGTCCAGCCATCAGTGGAATAGGTTTCTCTTTCTAGTAAATTATCAATGCCATATACAAGTATTGCTATAATAAAAAAATCGAATGCGATCTTGTCCTTAAATTCAGGGTTGAAGTCAAAGAAAGGTTGCAAATTAACAGATAGTTTCCCTGAGCGCTCAAGTGCTGTTTCGGTTAATTTGATCTTTATAGATGCTCCTTTCTTTTCGGGAGCAATAATCTGGTAGTTAATCCTCATAATACAGAAATCCGTTTAAAGTCTTTGTGTATATTTCATCAATTATTCCCTGTGCTTCGTTACTCTTCCAATTGACATTTCTCAGAGGCTTATCTTGATTCATGCCTTTTAAATATTCAAGAATAAATTCCTTAATATTATTGAATAATGTACTGCAATTTGACCTTCCTTTTTCTTTAACTAATTTACCATAGAACATTTGATATAAGTGCTCGTAAGAATACAGGGCAAAATAGTTAATTATAATATCGTCTATCCCACGGTTATTTACAACTTGCTGCAATTTGCTATCCATCTCTTCAAGAGTAGTGCTACCTTCGGTCAATTCATCAATTAATTGGTTAGATGCTGCTTTAGCAGCCGTTTCATCTAGGTTTGTGGCTACTCCTGTACAGTATTCAAGCAAGTAATTAACCGCTTCACGTACAGTTTTTCCACTAATGTCTAGACCAATTTCCGAGAAGGCTTTGTAAAGACCCGAGGATACAACAGTACCTAAGAATCCTCCTAATCGAGTGGCGGTTCTACGACCAGCTTTGCCCACGGATCGAGTTCGCCCAGAACGAGTTCTTGTACGTGTACGATCATCTTCATTTGTGTTGCTCCTGCCAGCTCCACCACCTCCAACAAAGTTTCCCGTTCTCTCGGAACCAACATCTTCTTCTGGTTGAAAAGGCTTGTGGTTATTCGGGTCAGTTACTACATTCTCCCCTCCAGTTGTAACTTTGTAATATAAATCCATTATACTCTGAGCATCTTCATCCTCAATATCGGAGCCATCACAGGCTCTCGTAACTGCTCCGCTCAAGTCGCCCCATTGGGGTTCACCTTTTACTTTTGCTTTGTAATTCTTAGAAGTGCCCATATGTTTATTTCTTCGATTTAATAGCTGCGTCAACTTTAGCTATGAACGCTGCAAATTCTGGCTTTTTAGTATTTCTCAATCTCTGTATAACTTGGGGCGGAATGCTTGACGTAGGCGTACTGCTAAGTATAGCAAGTAATGTTCCTACCCCATCTCTGATATTTTTTTCTACCATTAGCAGTAGTATATAAAAGCCATCTTTGCTACCTGGCTCCGCCTTTATTTTTTGAAGTACCAACTTATAAAACGCATCAAGATTCATATCGTCAATGTCTCGCATGCCTTCATCTAAAATTCTAGATTTGTCTACTTCAGACTGTGATTCGGTTATTTCTTTAAATATCTTTCTAGCTAAAGGAGGTATCAAAGTATTGGAAGGAATTAATGAAGATAGTCTGTCTCTAGATAACCAGAAATAGTCCCTTAAATCAATTTTGGTAAGGAAGGGTTCTTTCATTATCCAACGAACTACTTTTTCTTTCTTTACCCACTCAGGATATTTGTTAGATAGTGCTACTTTTACTTCTTGAAATGATTTCTCTTTAGACAGTTCTTCTATCTCTTTTATTTGGTCGGGAAACCCTTCACTACCTATCTGCCAGTTATATAGTAATCTAAATAAGTCTTCTTCTGCATACTCTAGCACCATCAACTTAGCCAATATTATTGGGTTGAATCCTTGTATGCCCGCAACTTTTGACAATCTTCGCCTTAACATGAATGAGTTTAAGAATCGCTTTATTTGGCGAGGATTGCCATACAAGGTTTCCGATATAATAGAAGCTAACGCAGGGAGCGATGATAACTCCTGCTGTAATTCAGCATGAGCATCAACTGATTCCGTTGATTTCCTTATTGCAGCGTAATCATATGTGGCATACCTATTGGTTTTGATTAGAGCCTCATATCCTTTCAATACTGATGCATAATTCTCAGGAAGCAAGTGTCTTTTGCATAATAATAGAGAAAGGTAAGTTTCAGCTTCTGAATCGGAAAGCTTGGGTAAGTAATAAGGGACCTGTATAAGCTTCTCCAAATAATCGGATACAATTCGCTCATTTTTATCTTCTTCATCAGCCGTACGGTCAGCTTGCTGAGTTCTGTATCTGTGCCTAATCGCATGTCTAACTATTCGTGGATCAGCACCAATTATAAAAGCCGTCTTCTCTACGTTGAGGAAAAGTTTGATCGCCTCTAGATTTTCAATCAGTCTTTCGTGTGTACATCTGTCAAGGTCATCAATGATGACAACTAATCTATCTATGCTGGTGGCTTTTATCAATGAAGCGAAATTCTTTCTGAAGTCTCTTATCATAAGAGTCTTATCATGTATCTCTGGGTCGTTCTGCTCCTTGATCAGACTATTCAAAAATTCCTCGCTGCCCTCTCCCTTTAATTTATCGATTAGCTCTTTTGGATTATCTGTTAGTTTACTCAATGATTGCGCAAGGTAAGGGACTAATGTCACTCCACCGGAAAAATATGCTGCCGCTGCCGGTAAGGCTATGTTTTTAAAGCCCAGCCCCAGCAAACGCATCCATTTGACAGAGGACAGAAGTTTTTTTGCCTTGTCTTTTACATCGGCAGCTTTTTCCTTCAACTGCTCAGTAAATAATTTGTGGTTTTCTAGCTCCTCAATGATTGCTTCAATTAAGGCTGCCTTTGCATCGTCGTAACCTTCAAACGTCCAGCTATTGAAGTAAAGACAAACAGTTTTGCCTTCTTTAGGATCATCATCTTTAAAGCTTTCTTTCAGGATACTAAGTATGCTTGACTTTCCGCTCCCCCAGTCGCCAAAAACACCAATGGTAACGGGAAGGATATTATCATTGATAATCACCTCTTTGATTAGTTCAGCATGTATTCTGAATCCTAATAGGTCTTCGGTTGTTTCGTTATCTGCCCACATATTTCTGCTGATGTATATTTAAAACATTATTTCACTAATATAGTATAATTGCGAATTAAATTAACACAAGCTCTAACTGTTAACCCCTATTGCATCTATGCCATTAGTAAAGGCATAACTTGGTAGCCTTTAAGTGGCTCGAATACACAGGCTACGGCTGCCGCTCCTTGGCTTTAGGAGTTCTATAGGCAGCAAGCCTGCGTAAGCATTTTTAAGCTTTGTTATCTTGAGCTGAATATTATTTGTAATCGGCTCATTCTTTACTTGTTTTTGAGCCGAATATATGTTATAATCGGCTCATGACCTATAACTGGCAACAACCTGACTGGCTTGAGTTCAAGTATGACTTGCATGATGTTGAAGATGCCCTCTTCAGCTTCGCCGAGCAAATAGGCCATGTAAGCGGCATCTTAAAGGCAATGCCCGAAGATGTCCAAATGGAAGCTGTGATTGATGTCATGGTTTCTGAAGCCATCAAGACCTCCGAAATCGAAGGCGAGTACCTAAGCCGCCAGGATGTTATCTCCTCAATTCGCAATAACCTTGGCTTCAACCAGACCCTGGACCCTATCAAGGACAAAATGGCTCAAGGGGTTGGTGAATTGATGGCCGATGTTCGTAAAACTTATGCTGAGGCCATGACGGAAGAAAAGCTCTTCACTTGGCATAAGATGCTTTTGAAGGAGAATAGAAGAATCAATGTCGGCATGTGGCGCAGCCATGCAGAGCCCATGCAGGTTATTTCAGGTTCACTTGGCAAAGAAAAGGTCCACTTTGAAGCTCCTCCTTCATCCCGAGTACCGGATGAAATGAACAGGTTCATTCAATGGTTCAACGATACAGCGCCAGGAGGACGCCATGAGATCAAGAAGGCTCCTGTCAGGTCTGCAATTGCGCATTTGTATTTTGAAACGATTCACCCCTTTGAGGATGGTAATGGCAGGATTGGCCGCGCTGTCGCAGAAAAGGCCTTGTCCCAAACCATAGGACGCCCTGTGCTGCTGAGCCTGTCAAAGACAATAGAAGGCGATAAAAAGGCATATTACAGTGCTCTAGAACACGCACAAAGAAGCAACGACATCACGCCTTGGATCACTTACTTTGTCAACGTTATCCTAAGGTCCCAGGAACAGGCAATCAGCCTTGTCAGCTTCATCTTGAAAAAATCAAAGTTCTTTGACCGCTTCAAGGATGTGCTCAATGAACGGCAGCTAAAAGTTGTTAGGAGAATGCTCGATGCGGGGCCGGATGGTTTTGAAGGGGGGATGAGCGCAAGAAAATACATATCCCTCACAAAAGCATCCAAAGCTACAGCGACAAGGGACTTGCAACACCTTTCGGAACTAGGCGTCCTGATCTTAGAAGGCGGCGGTCGCAGTACGCACTATGTTCTAAATATTTGAACGGTTATGTCCGGTTAGTCATCCTTGCAAATCGAACGCAACATATTACAATTGCAAGGATATTAGAGAGCTGGTCAATTTTTCGCAAAGATGCTTTGTTTAAGGCCAAGCTCTCAAGTAAACCTGGTATCTACCTCTACAAATCGGAATGTAGACATTGCTACTGAGATGGTTGAAGTCTTCCAGGCACGATTAGCCAATCTTGAATGATTTTTAAATGTGAATGACGCTATATGATTTTTGAAGTTACCCCCGAACACATCGAAGCTTTGACTGATACTGATCTGAGAGCGCTAGTAGGCTTGCTGGCCGAACAGGAGGTTACTAAAGCCGGGTACTCTACGGTAGGAGTAACATATGGTGGCGATCAGAATGCCGGTGATGGCGGAATTGATGTTAGAGTTGATTTAAAAGATGGTGAAATCTCTGGCTATATTCCACGAGCCGCTACAGGTTTTCAGGTTAAGGCTGAGAACATGACCAATCAGAAAACTCAAAGCGAAATGAAGCCCAAAGGTACGCTGAGGCCATCAATTGTTGAATTAGGTAGAGCGGGCGGTGCATACATTATCATCAGTTCCAAAGGATCGGTATCCGATACCTCACTTAAGACACGAAGAAATGCAATGTCTGCGGCGATAGCTGGTGAACCTGATGCAAGTGATTTACACTTGGATTTTTATGACCGGCAGCGAATGGCGACTTGGGTTAACCAGCACCCAGGATTGATCCCTTGGGTTCGCATGCGCGTAGGACAACTGCTGTCAGGATGGCGGCCTTTCGAAGATTGGTCGAGTTCTCCAGGGTCTACTGAAGAAGCATATATTTTGGATGACCATATTCGATTGATAAGTACAAAATCCGCCTCTGCGGACGGGATGAAGGCCTTGGAAGGGGTTCATGCCATCAGAGACATTCTCCGCAAGCCTATGGGGGCCGTCCGGTTAGTTGGTTTGTCAGGAGTTGGAAAAACCCGCTTTGCTCAGGCTTTATTTGATCCAACGTTAGGGGAGAGTGCCCTAAATCAACATGATGCCATTTACACTGATCTTTCAAATTCACCTGATCCTATTCCTATTAACTTACTTAACAGCCTTCAACACCTTGGCCGTAACTGTATCTTGATTGTAGACAATTGCGGTGCCCCCCTGCACCGTGAGCTT
The DNA here is from genome assembly GCA_963844325.1 of uncultured Sphingobacteriales bacterium. Taxonomy (GTDB): domain Bacteria; phylum Bacteroidota; class Bacteroidia; order Cytophagales; family 172606-1; genus CADCTQ01. The sequence goes on along the minus strand of CAWJNV010000002.1, from coordinate 6,261,364 downwards.
GTAAAGCGTATTAAGCAAACAAAAGCAAATGTTCGGGTTCTAACTATAGAGTATGATGTAAGTGATGATAAACCCGAAGGCACGGATACCTTCAAGCTGGAGCCTGCTTCTTCAAAAACGGTCGAAAAAATCGTAGAGCGCCGTTACCCAGAGCTTACATCCCCAGAAATCCAGACCATTGCAAAATTTTCAGAAGGCAACTCCCGGATTGCACTTGCGCTAGCTGAAACCGCGCAGTATGGAGAGTCCCTTGCCAATGTTACTGATGATGAACTCATCAAAAGGCTATTTCAGCAAAACCACAATGATAATCCTCAGCTTAAACATGCTGCCGCAGTCTGTTCATTAGTTTACTCCTTCGATGGGGAAAATACTGAAGATGCCAATGCAGAACTAAAGATACTCGCTGATATAGCCGGACAGCCGGTTGACGTAATACACGGGCATGTAGCAGAACTGTATCGTAGGCAGTTGGTCCAGAAACGGTCTGAGTGGCGTGCCGTACTTCCTCATGCTCTGGCACATAAACTGGCAAAACGAGCGCTGCAAGACGTTCCAAAACAGGTAATCCGTGAACAATTAATCAACCGTGCACCAGAACGGATGCTTAAATCCTTTTCCCGGAGATTAGGGTATCTGCATGATTCTCACGAAGCACAAGCAATTGCACAAGAATGGTTAAGCCCAGGCGGACGGCTGTATGATATTGCTGCTTTAAATAGTTTGAACCTTACCCTTCTGGACAACATTGCGCCTATTAACCCTCGCCTAGTTCTCAAAGCCATAAAGGCCGCTGCCGATACAACACCTGGTTTTGCTACCAAAAAGACATTTGGCCGTGATAAAATTATCGAGATACTTAGATCTTTAGCTTATGATCCGGATTACTTCAACGAGGCTGCTTTCTTGATTGCTCGTTTCACTGGTTCGATCACAAAGTCAAATCACATGAACGAAGCTATTAATGTGTTTAAGTCATTTTTCTATTTATATTTTTCTGGAACGCACGCAAGTGTCGAACAACGCGCAGACTTCCTTTTTGAATTGGCTAAAGACGGTACGGAGAAGTTTTCCGCTCTAGTAATAGAGGGGCTAAGTGCGATACTCGAATGCGATGATTTTATCTCCTATTATAACCCTGAGTTCGGCGCAAGAAGAAGGGACTATGGCCTCCACCCAAAGACATACGGGGAAATATTTCACTGGTATAGGACAGCTTTTGATCTAGTTCGTAAACTTTCTTCACTTCCAAAATATGAAGACGCGGTAAAAAAGATGGTCGCTTCACGATTTAGCGCAATGGCCTCTTACGACTGGCTTCTGGATGATCTCATCGCCCTTGCCGAATTCCTGGCTGCTGGTTCTCCATGGCCGGAAGGATGGATAGGAGTATGCGCAGCAATACGCAGAGTAAAGGACAAAAAAGATACGGATGAGGCGACTAAAACTACAGATAAGGCGAAACTACTTAGTCAGCTTGCTTTGAAGTTAGCACCTAGTTCTTTAGCTGATAGGATTGGTGCGTATGTCCTCCCTGAAAGATGGGGACCCTTGGACCTTGCCGACATAGATACTGATGATGAAAAGCGTTATGAACGTGCAAAAGGACAGGTCGAACAGATTTGCAAAGAGATAGGAGCAGAGCTTGCCAGCGACCTATCTCAGTTTTCGACCCAACTTCCACCCCTCTTTGAATCGTTCTCATATAAAACGGCGATGGTTGCTCGGCAGGTTGGAAGTAAAGCAGACGATAAGCAAGTCTTTTGGAACCTTATCTTAGAAAAAGCCTTTGCGTCGTTAAACCCGGCCCAGTCATTCCAATTTGCGTCACATTTCCTTGCTGGTCTTGCCGAAAGTGACACGTCCACTTGTGAGGAGTTTCTTGACCAAGCACTCAAAGATACTGTTCTTCATCCGTTCTTTGTTCATATGCAGGCGGTGGTTGGGCTTGATGGGAGGGGAGCAGAACGTTTAATTGCTTCAACGAAGCTTGATACTATTCCTATTGCCACATTCAATGCGCTTGGTTGGGGACGAGTATGCGATAAATTAAGCACCGCTCAGATCCATGAACTTCTACTGCCGATAGCACTCAGGAAAGATGGTTTAGGGGTAGCGATGCATATATTCCATATGCGTCTATTGGGCTTTGAGTCAGACAAAACTGACATACCAGACCAGGAAAAATGTATTGGTCAGACGCTACTATCTCTGGTTCAGTTTACACCTGATCGCACAGGTGAAGCCCGGGCAATTTCTCATATCCTTAAACGTTGTCTAGTTGATCCTTCGAAATATGAAGCAGCGGAGCAACTGGCAAAGTCTCTCCTTAAAGAATTGAGAAGCTACCGGAGTGACAGGGAAAATTATAGTGAGTTGATTGCCGATCTTGGTAAGACTTACCCTCGTGTTGTGTTAGATGTCTTCGTCAACCGCGATACATCAACACCTGTATCACAGCGAGATATATTTAAGTCCTTTAGCCGGCGTAACGCGTGCCCGCTTGCCAATATTACAGACGAATTAGTAATAGAATGGGCGCGAGAAGACCCTGAGAACCGCTTTTTACGATTGTCTCAATGCATTAGAGCTTGGCACGATGCGAAGGCCCAAGATGAAGAAAATAGTAATGCGCTTAGCTGGACAAAGCTTGCAATGAGAATTTTGGACGAATGCCCTAATAAAGTGGAGGTATTGTCCGCGTTTATAGGCAGATTCTACCCTAGGAGCTGGAGTGGATCATTAGCCAACATTTTACAGGCGCGTCTTCCTTTGCTTGAGGCCCTTAGTAAGAGTAAAAACGCTGACATTGCAAGTACTGCTAGTGCAACCATTTTGACCCTTACCCAAGAGATTGAGCGTATGCAAGAGCGAGAAGCACAGGAGAGCCGTGTTTCTGACGAACGTTTTGAATGGTAGCCGGTAAGCTGCCATGAACTGCTTGTCTATAGTAGTAGCCTGGGTCTTGCGGCATCCAATTACCCACCCATTTACACCCATTTGCAAACGAGTAGTTACTTAGAGCAGGAGCCACCCAACGTAACTAGAAAAAGCATATTTTCCGTTAGAAGCTGATGGCAAAGCGTTTAACTGAAATTTATGAGCCAAACGACAGACCCTCCTTTCATTCCTGGCGAACAGGTGCGGGTCGTTCAAAACACAGCCAGTGACGCAATCAAGCAACGTCTATATAAAGTGGTGAAGTATATGGCTACTTACGAGATGCTGCAACTTGAGTGGGTAGACGCCCCGCAAGGGTCTAAGGAGAAGTACTTTTGGGTTTTGAAGGACTTCGTCCGTAGGGCGTAGATTATGGAACGGGAGGAGAAGCATTAGCTATTGAATATAGTCCTATTTGCTATAATTTACTAAGAGACCGATTCGCTACAAGACGAGTTAGGAGTTCGTATTCCAATTGGACGGCAAGTTTGTTGTCTAACGGCATCCAATAAAATCCAGCGCCACTGGGGGTAAATTTTCAGGGTAAGGAAAAATACTCTTCCAAAATCTGTTTCATTTCAAACACTAAAAGTACCGTTCGAATCCCCCTCTGCCCGCCAATGGGATTATTATCCTAGATTAACAATCCCCAAAAAACCTCGTAAAACCTGCCTTTTTATGCTATAGTGCCCTCATACAGTCATGCTCCGTTTATGACTGTATTCCTACATTAAAGGGTAAGATGGGGGGTAAAAATTTTGCCCCATTTCATTTTACCCCAAAGCAAAGAGGGGTGCTCATCATGTCACTGAATGACCTAGCCTGCCGCCATGCCAAACCGCAGGCTAAAGCTTACCGCTTGTACGACAGCGGCGGATTATACTTGGACGTCATGCCGACCGGCAACCGCTACTGGCGGCTTAAATACCGCTTTGAGGCCAAAGAGAAGCTGTTGACCATAGGCCGTTATCCAACCATAAGCTTGATTACCGCCCGGGAGAAGCGGGACGCTGCCAAGCAATCGCTGGTAGACTGCATTGATCCTGGGGCTGCCAAGCAGGAGAAGAAAAGGCTGGCTAGGTACAATGCCGAGCAGACTTTCGAGGTCGTCGCCAGGGAATGGCATAAACGGTATTGCGATACATGGTCCAAAAGGCATAGCGACAACATTCTGTACCGGCTGCAACTGGATGTGTTTCCGCAAATTGGCCGCCTGCCGATTTCCGGCATTACGCCAAGGGATGTCCTGTCTTGCCTGCAAAAGATCGAAGACCGGGGCGCGCATGAAATGGCCCGCCGCAGCATGCAGATGTGCGGGCAGGTGTTCCGCTATGCCGTGATCACGGGAAGGGCTCAACGGGATATGACCGTTGACCTAAAAGGCGCTTTGAAGCGCTACAAAAGGGGACACTATGCCGCGATAGAAATTGATGAATTGCCCGCCCTCGTCCAAGCCCTTGACAGGAATGAAGCGCGGCTTTTCAAACAGACCCTACTTGCCATCCGGTTGATGCTGCTCACCTTCGTGCGCACCAGCGAACTGATCGAAGCGCAATGGCAGGAGTTCGATTTGGAGAAAGCAGTCTGGAGCATACCGGCTGAGCGCATGAAGATGCGCTTGCCGCATTTGGTGCCGCTGGCAACACAATCGGTTGCCATCCTCAAAGAGCTAAAGGAGATGAATGGAGGCCGCCTTTACGTCTTTCCCAGCATTCCCAAGCCAAGCCAGCCCATGAGTAACAGCACTATCTTGATGGCGCTGAAGCGCATGGGCTACCGGGGCAGAATGACCGGCCACGGGTTTAGAGCTTTGGCGATGAGCAGCATAAAGGAGAAGCTGGGCTATCAGCATGAAGTGGTGGATCGCCAGCTTGCCCATGTACCGAAGAACGCCGTGGACCGCGCCTATGACCGGGCCAAGTTCGTTCCGCAACGCGTGCAGATGATGCAGGCATGGGCCGATTACATCGACTCAGTCGCCTAAAGTCTAACAACAGCAAAATAAGATACTATGCCGCCATACGCATGACTAATGCATGCACAATTTACCGCCTTTAACGCCAGCAACAGGACACCGCCTATGCAGCAAAACACACCAAGCATTGAACCAATGCCATCCGCAATCCTGCCTGAGACGGGCTATATTCGCATCAAGGAATTGCTCAAGTTCATTCCCGTCAGCAGGTCAACGGTATGGAACAGCGTTAAAGCTGGCCGCTTCCCCAAGCCGGTCAAACTTAGTCAAAGGGTCACCGCCTGGCATGTCAACGACATCAGGGCTTACATCAATAGCTTTGTGGATGCGAAATAAGGAATCAGCACGACTTCTGCTTATAAAAACCGGATGACTGGGCATGGTTTCCGTGTCCTAGTTTTGGGAGTACTTAAAGAGAAACTCGGGTACGCGCACGAAGTGGCCGATAGGCACTTGGCCCACGTGCCCAAGAGTAGCACCGACCGCGCTTAGGACTGGGATAAATTACTGCTTCAACGAATAGTAATGATGCAGCAATAGGCTAATTATCTTGAATTCATAAATTAAACTAATTGAGCACCTGCTATCTTAAAGTATAAACATATTTTATCTTTGAAAATTCGATATATTTCTGTTGTTAAATTTTGCAATAATCTTAATGTTTCCAAATGAAGATTCCCAAGTTTCAATGGGAGTGAAATCATTATGAATAAGCAAAGCCGAAAGTTCCTCACTTGAATACAAACACACTTCTTCTAAAATATTATGTTTGTGTGCCATTTTAGGTGCCAGCTTACAATATCTCTCCTGAATAATCTTGTTTTTTCCTTCATAGCCTTCTCCCAATTCTGAGCGAATGCCGGAAGCTGATATAAACAAAAAAGCATCATTACTCGACATGGAAGCAATTGATGCTATTAGTTTGCTAGCATCTTGATATTTGAGGTAATGGATAAACCTTTGAGAATAAATAAAATTAAAATATATGCCTAGATTTTGAGCTTCAATACCCTTAACGTCGGTTCTAATGTATTCTAGCTTATTTTGAAGGCCTAGATGTTGCTTAATTAAGTGCATTCTTGTCTCTATATCAATGATGTCGATTAACCACATCTGAGCCCCTAATAAAGCAAATCTTACTCCTTGAATACCTAAGCCGCAACCTATATCTAAACCTTTTATATCCTCGTTACAGTTTTGCAAAACAAAATCAAGTGATTTTCTATCTAGATCATCTATTCGCTGACTCGATATATCTGCTCCATGTGAGCCAGAAGTTTGAATTAAATGATCTCCGTATTGATTTAAGGCATCTTGCATGACTTGCTGAACTTTAATGGTTTAAGATTTAAAATCTAAAAATAGCATAGTTGAAGTTACTATAAGATCAAGTGTTTTATTTATAATCGCAAGTGTGAATTTGCAATAATAAAATAAGTTTGTAAATAAAAAATACCATCTTGAAGTAAGGTTATTTCAGACCTCCTATTCAACTTTGCAAAATGAACACAATTTTATTTACAGAGGTAAAGAAAATTGATTAAGTACGCTTAGTCACTCTGAAATAAAGTAACACTTCCTGACCAACGCTACTATCACTTCTCCTCGCTCAATGGTCTGCTTATATTGAGTCAGTTTTATGATCTATTCCCGCTTTTGTAACCTCTGTTACTCAGACTTATTTAGGTTTACACCCACCGTTTCTAGTAACTAATGCCAGTCGCTTGCTAGTAAGTAATAACTCAGACTAATGCTATAAATCACCCTGTACTCACTTTCAAGATATGTCTCTAAAGTCTGACGGTTTACCTAGGAGGGACTGCTGAGCGATCCACTCTAATACCTGCTCTTTCTGCTGCTCTCTCAAGAACCCCTGGCTCCCTTGTATGACAAGCCTAGCCGTTTGGCTCCGTGCTGGTTATACTGCAAGCGCCACTTGGACACAAGGTTGACACTTACTGATAAGGTTCCTGCCGTGCTCTTTCTGGAATACCCTACCATATCCAAGCTTATAGCCTGACCTCGTTTGTACTCTCGTTTGTCCTTTACCTGCTCCAAAAACTCTTCTAGAGTTACTGCTTTGTGCTGGCTTAGAAGCCTCAATAATACAAAAATACCTGCTTATTTACCATAAGTTATGTACTTTTGCTGTGGCTATTATGCTTATTCTTTCCAAGATTGCTTTTTGTCTGCGCTTGCCTAAAACCTATATACTCACCTTACGTAATAGGGAGATCGTATCAAATGAACGGTCATTGCAAAGCAGAAATAAATGATACTATTAACCTGTCATCGTAGACGAACAATGGGTAAATGTGTGCATCAAAATCTTAACTAAAAGCAATATTTTCTGTTTTATTGATATTGTTGATAAATTACAGGTCAATATAAATCTTCTAACGCCTTTAATGTTGTTATTATATGAATAATGAGATAATTACTCATATTTCTCAAGGTGGGTGGTGGATTAATCATCTCGCTGACATGAGATCTATATATGCTTATGGTAAAAATCAAAGTTTGGAAAACGCACAAAGACAGTTGCTCATGGACCTTAAGATTATGAGTATTTTTTGGGGAGAAAATCTAATAGTCGAAGATGGTGATATTTTGAATAACTTAGCTTTTCATAAACTTTTCTTAGATAATTCACAATATTTTCGTTCTCTTATTGATGATGGAATTATAAAAATAGCATTAAGGGAAAATGTGTCAGGTCTAGGCGACTTAAATGAATTGGTGAAAACTCGCCGCTTAAAAGAGGAAAATTATGAAACAGTAAAAAAATTCTGTATATTTTTTGACAATTATATCAAATATAGAAATATAAAAAAAATTAGTTGGTCTGTTGAAGATACGTCAAATTATTTTGTAGAATGTATTAAAAGATTTACCCATGCGATTAATTCACCATTAATGCCGTCAGAACATGAAATGCTAGCTGACCTACTATATGAATCAGAACAAAAGTATGGAAATTTATTCGCTGGAAATTTGCTTAGTATAGCAAGAAGTAAAAATATAATTGATAATCATAATATTATTCAAGCCATTAGAGCTGCGAGGTTAGCAAGACTGCAAGACACGCCAGACTCAATAATATTACCACCAAATGACATTGAAAGTTCTTTTGTAAACTTTGCTGTAAAGCGAAATTTCAGTAGACAATTGAAAAACGACAGTGTACACGAATACGATAAAATATTACCTAACTTTATACCTAATGCTACTTCTTTGCAAGCTCTAAACTTTTTAGATATTCGTGAGATAATGTCTATAGGTAAAGAGATAGGTTATTATGATCAATTAAACAAACTGATTCACGCTCGTGATGGTATGGTTTTCAATGAAGAATATATTAAATTCATTAACAGTCTAAATTTTTTTTTAAAAGAAATTAAAATAGGATTTAAATTAGAATATACAAATTGGCAGAAGGCAATAATAGACAAATACGTTAAGGATAAATCGGAAGGTGCGTATAAAAAAATGGAAAACCTCATCACAGCAATACCACTAGTAGCAACTAGCACTGTGTTAATTGCTGCTGCTTTTTTTGATATTCCACAACCTATTTCGGGTATAAGTGGAGTAGTGGGCGCAGCATCAGGAGTAGGAAAATTTTTAATTGATAAAAAAAGAAAAAAGAATAAAAGCAATCTTGATAACATTTTATGGTCCCATAAAACTGTTTAATAAAAAAATAATTCTATATTGAAAACTTCGAGAGGCTTTTATATGAATTAGTTTGAGCAAATAGTGTACTTGCTTTCTTGTAAGTTGTTCGTGATCCATCACCTATTGCATTTCTTTCCAGGGGCAAGTATAGCTAATCCTCTTAAAAACATAGTTATTTTATAATACGTTTGCCATAGTTCAACTGACAAATTTCCTGCATAGGTAGATTATATAGCCGGGCTGATTCTATCGGTAAAAATAGTCACTGAACTTTCACATATTAGAAATTCTTAAAACTCCCTGGCTTTCCTTCGCGACAAGGTCTGACTCTATAACCATACTTGTGCCTCATTCTTAGTTGGAATCTTCTTTAAAATCGAAAAATGATAGATAGCAATGAAGCTGCAAAATACCTCAAAAATCCAGCACTGTATCCAGCGCCTTATCTGTTTTATCATTGGTGAATTGCCCTTGGTACTGCATTGTCGTGACAATCGAAGTATGCCGGTAGAGCGTTTGCAAAATCTGCGGACTGATCTTATCGCCAGCTAATTGAGCAAAGGTGTGCCGCGCTAGGTGCATTGTCAGCCGCTTTTTAACGCCTGCTTTGGCGGCTACGACCTTCAATCGTTCATTTATTTCATGCAAGCGGCTTTTAATCCGGCGCTGCACCTCGAATTTGCTGTTCAGATCCTCTAGCCCTTCCAGGTCGTGAAATACCAGCACACTATCTCGGCGGTAAGCTTCAAGCAGCTTTAGGGCTTTGTCGGGCAGTTTGATGGAACCGGCCTTATTGTTCTTGCCCATTGAGTAGTGCAGCCGCTCCCCGTGTATATCCGACCAGCGCAGCCGCAGGGCGTCGGATATGCGCATGCCGGCTGTATACAATGAGAATAGCCAAAGGTTCCGGGCGTGTTGCTCTAGGCCTGTCAGTTCAATGTTTTCCAGCAAATGCACTTCTTCAGCGGACAGGCCAACTTTTACCGTGTCCGGGAACTTGATGATAATCCTGCCCTTCCCGAAAGGGTAGAACTTCCGGTCCACTAGGCCCGAGGAAATGGCTTGGTTGAAAATGGACCGGACGACCACCAAATGATTCACGGCAGTCCGCTCCGACACGCCACGACTACCCTTTAACCAGGCTTTGAAGCGTTTAAGCAATTCGGTATCAATCTCACTGAAAGGGGCATCCGAACCGACAAACTCTCTCAGCCGGTTAATTTTTGGTCGATCCGTGGTGAGGCGGTTGTATTTGCCCTCCTTCTTGAGGTTGTCCAAGTGTGTTTGCGCCTGATCAAAGAAGGAGGCGACCTTGTTAGTTTTAACTGCCTTGCGAATGGTGCGGACTGTGGTGTCCTTAGCATTCGTCTCCAGTTCGAGTAACTTGTCGTTTGCCTCCGCCAGTTTCTTAGCAAGCAGGTTGTTTAATCTTGCGCTATTGAGATGGCTCTTTTTGACCCGGCTGGTCTTGGCGTTCCAATCTTCCAGCAGTACGCTGTGACCCAGGGAGAGATACGTTGTCTTCCGGTCTTTGGTGATGCGGATAACGAGGGGATAGGTGCCGTCCTTGTTCTGGTTCTTGCGCAGGACGATTTTGACTGAAGCCATAAGTAGCAGTGGTTTAGCTACTTAAAGGTACGAAATTAGGACAACATTTGGACAACAAATGCTGATTTTATAAGGTTTTATTTGACCTGATACTATGGCAAAAACGGCCTAAAATCGCATTTAGAGGCCATTTTGATTCATATTAATACAATATACGCGAGACTTAAAATCTCGTGAGCCGCAAAGCTCGTGCGGGTTCGATTCCCGCTCCTGGTACAAAAAAGCCCCTTATTTCTACAATAAGGGGCTTCTTTGAATCTGGGTTCCGTTATAGGTTCTGTGAAGTGGGGAAAAGGGCAGTTAAATTGAGTAAGCAAGGGACGTGCGCTAAACAGGGCCAGATGCTGAAAGATAGGGACACTTCGCCTTGCCTCTGATTATTTGCTTATCCCCTTTTCCTCCTCCAAAGTTATTCAGGAAAATCGTTTCTTATTTCAAAAATCTCAGTGTTGAATGCTAATCACATACATTACAGAACACTACGCTTTGTTTTTCGGTTACATGCTGTCCTAATCTGCATATTACCAAGCACAAAGGAGCATTTTATCTAACGCTACCTGTTCAGGTTCCCCAAACGGTGAGTGCGGGATGGTCAATGAGTATTCTGCGAAACAACCATCAAAAAGAACTTAATTTTCAATGCCACCCTGAAGTGGAAAGTGAAGAAAGGTATAACTTCTTTTTCTCTTTTTGCACCAGCCTGATTGTGCAGGAAGGGCCCTTTTGGGCCTTTTTTCGTCCCATACTATTTTTCCACTTTTGCACACCTGGATCTGACTTGGGTTTGCGTTTACGGCGCGGCCGCTCAAATGCTTCCGCAGGCGGAAAGTACTCCCCAAGCAATATCTCTCTTGCCTATCAAGGAGCTGGGTTAAGGGATGATTGAATAAACGTTCAACTTCGTTTAGTGGTTCGAGGGCAACGTAATTATACTAAAACGTTGTTGGTTGTTCGTTATTCGTTGTTAGTATTTTCCTGTTTTACAAGTAGTTGAGAATAACCAAATACGCAATCATGAAGTCATTTTAGTATTATTCCGCCTGGACGCCTTCCCAAACGTTAAGCTTGCCTTCCACCTTGGTCCGGGTATTTCGCCATTCAGGGGAAGCGGGTCGGAAAACAGGTCGCCGGTCCCTGACATCGACCAGCGGCCTTCGGTGTTTACCTGCTCCTGCAAATCCTCGGCCTGTTCCCTGAGGTCGCCGGATTTGCTGGAAAGGGGCACGGATCTGCGCTACATTCAAACGCTGCTGGGGCACGGCTCCACCAAAATGACTGAGATATACACACGTGAGTACCAAAGCCATCGAGCAGGTGAAAAGCCCGTTGGACCATTTGCATATCTTGTAGGATTATTGTTTATTGAAGCATGAATACGCTAAAGCCTATGCTGGTCCAAGTGAGGTCTTTTGCAAAAATTGCCCCTTCTGACTGTCGCTTCAGCCGTTTCGTCTATAGTGGAAATACCCGAAACAACCAGGGGTAGTTTCGGGTATTTGAATGTTATGGTGCATTAAAAATGAAGAAAAAAGAACACAATGGACGGATAGCCTTGGGGGTGAGCCTCATCTTCTTATTGATTTATTTTACGAAGGATTACCTTTGGGAGAAGCTTTGGATTTTGGCAGCGTTTCCGGTAGCACTGGCTTTGTTGGGAATGATAGTCAGTTTAGGGCTGGGAATAAGTCATAGAAGCAAGTCAGTCATTCTGATGAATGTAGCTGCAATTGCAATAGTAGCAGGTATTGAAGTAGCTTCTTTCGAATTATTTAAGAGCAGTATTGTTTTAGAAGCCACCCTTATGGATGACCGTTCCGCTATCCATTTAAAGCTCCGCGAAAATAACCGGTTTGAAGTTATCTCTTCCAATCCTTTTACTGATGTTAAGTTTGAAGGCAATTATTCGCTTGCGGGTAATAAAATTATCTTTAAGGCTAAACCATATGAGAATGATTTTATACCCGATACCTTGTTTGTAATTGATAATAAAGTAATCCGGGCTTTTGATGATGCAGGCCAACCAGTAACGGAATATGCCAGCTATTTTGAAATTAAGAAAAATGAGTTGAAAAACGCACCATAACACCGGCTTCGACCGACCACCGCCCTGCCTCACCGCGGGGCCCCACCGTGATGGGACGGCGTCGGGAAGCCTAGTTCCGTTAGCAGTTATTGAAATATGAACCAGACTGGAAAGGTTGAATTTAGGAATAGAAGCCCGAGGCCACGTTTATACTATTTCCGTGAAATTCTAGCTATAGTCCTATGTTTGACCTCACTCTCACTCATTCCTCTGGTAAGCTTCTATTGGGGAGAGCCTTTACAGGTTGACTACAAATCATGTATCCTGTTTCTTGTTCTTTGTAGTATTATCATTTGTTCTGAGAAGACCTTTGTAAGCCTGCAAATCGATTACCAGGCAAGAGTGATAACAGTGGAATATTTATGGGTAATAAGCCCAGTGATTAAACAGGGCATCCCTTTTGAGCATTTGCATATAAAGTTAAAATGGCAGGAGGATGAACCAAATAAACTGGAAAGCGTCCGTATATTTAATTCACATAGTGCCTTGGTGAAGATATCAGAAGGTAAAACAGGCCTTCCTGCGGCTACATTAGAGGAACTCAGAATAAAGTTAGAAGAAATAACAACTGCTAACACCGCACAAAATCCGACAACCAGCCCTTCCCCAGCGCAGGGCTAAAGCGCAACGGGACTGGTATGCGGTTGGGTTTGGTCCATTACCTGTAATGCAAAATGATATTAGCACTACGTATACTGGCTCTGGTAATTTTAGCTTACTTCTTCCTGCTGGGAATATGGGGGACGCTGACATGGATAATGTTTATAGGTAATTTGTCCCTTGATTTTGGGGAAAGGCCCGACCCGTACTTTTTAATAAGACTACTGTTCGCTTCAGGCTATTATAGTATACTAACGGTTTGGACGTTCAACCTTTACAAAAAGAAGCAAAAGTCAGCAGGAGCGATGATGCTCCAACTTAGTGTAATTCTCTTATCAGGAGTGTGTAGTTCCCTGTACGGTCTGTACCGGATATACAGTTGAAGGAGAAACGAAAGACAAATAAGCAATACAGGCAACACCAGCCACTTCCGACCACCGGCCTGCTCCACCGCAGACCTCAGCAGGAAGGCCCGGCGTCGGGTGGCTTCGGTACGTTACCTGCAAGAAGAAAGAATTGGCAAATAACTTCATTGCGCTTAAAGGTTCAGATGAAGAAGTATACAGCGTTTGTGCAAAAACTGAAGCGGTTGTTAACGATTACCTTTGAGAAGGTGGCAAAGGATAAAGACTTATTTGAGTTTGGTGTTTTTACTGACCAGGATGTTACCTCAATAGTAATCTACTACAATACTTATACTCACTTTGCCAACCAGCATCGGATTTGAAGCAGTAAAACTTTATTTTAGGACCGTCTCTTCCCGCTGCTTTTAATGCACCTTCAGCAACCCTTACCCTTACGCGTACAGTAAATGAAAAGATCACTCCGTTTTCTTGGTGTTTGCAGTGTATTCCTGCTATCCTCCGTGGGTACCTTTGCCCAGTACAGCCCTTACCAGCTGACGGCTTTTCCGCTCAACGACCTTTCCGGGTTTAGATCACCCGGCAAAAACTGGAGCATTGCCGGCCAGGTTGCCGGTAGTTTTGCCGGGAGACAGTTCCGGGCCACGCCCGGCCAGGGAATATTGCTCAATACCCTTACGGAAAAGGATCCTAAGTACCAGGCTTCCCAAAACCTGTTCACCACTTTTGAACACGGGGACTTGATCCTGGAAACGGATTTTATGATGCCAGCAGGCGCTAATTCCGGTATTTACCTGCAAGGCCGTTACGAAATTCAGTTGTTCGACAGCTGGGGCGTAAAGTCACCCGGCGCTCAGGACTGCGGCAGCATCTACGAAAGGTGGGACGAAAGCAAACCTGAAGGACAGAAAGGTTACGGGGGGCACCCGGCCCGGACCAATGCCTGTTTTGCCCCGGGGCTGTGGCAGCACTTGTGGATTGAATTCCAGGCCCCTCGTTTCGATGCCGCCGGCCGGAAGGTCAAGCCGGCAAAATTCGTGAAAGTAGCGCTCAACGGGGTGGTCCTGCACGAAAACGTCCTCCTCTCGGGGCCTACCCGTTCGGCCGCTTTCACGGATGAGAAACCCAAAGGTGCCTTAATGATCCAGGGAGACCACGGATCGGTGGCGTTCCGCAACATGCGTTATGCCTTTCTGGACGAATTTGCCTTTGGCGTAAAAGACATCAGCTACGCGTATTACGAAGGCAAAGACCTCGAAAAGATCGATCAGGTAAAGCCCGCCCAACTGGTCAGAAAAGGAAGCGCCGAAGCCATTGACAACCGGTTGGCCGATGCCCGCGACAAATATTATCTGGCATTTACCGGAACATTCGTCGTAAATACGCCGGACACGTACCGCTTCAGCATGCCCGTGACGGGCATTGGGCAACTGGAAGTGAATGGAAAAGCCGTGATTGAGCCCACCTGGGGCTACTTGAGAGGAAAGCCGCTGGAGGGCAGTATCCCACTGACGGCCGGGGAGCATTCCTTCAAGGTGCATTGCCTCAAGAATGCGGGCTGGGCCGAGCCAGGTTTGGGTTTGTTTGTGCAAAAGCCCAACAGTAAACCCTTGGCACTCCACGCGGGTCCATCGATGCCCGAACCGGACCCCACGCCCCTCATCGAAGTAAAAACGCAGGCGCGGCCCGTCCTGGTTCGTTCATTCCTCGATTACGAAGGCCGCAAGAAAACGCATTGCATTTCACTGGGGGATCCCGCCGGGGTGAATTTAAGTTACGACCTGAACCAGGCCGGGGTGCTCTGCTTCTGGAAAGGCCCCTTTCTGAATACCACCGAAATGTGGTTCGAACGGGGCGAACCCCAGACCGCCGCTCCCCTGGGGGCACGGGTGACGGCTTCCGGTAAATGCCCGGTAACGATCTACAGCGATGCCTCCCAAATGCTCCCCGACAGCCTGGATGACAAAACGGAATTGATCTACAAAGGCTACCGCCTTGATTCCCAGCGTTACCCAACCTTCAGCTACCAATACCACGGCGTGCAGATTGCCGACCGGTTTCAACCTTTCGAGAACGGCAAAGGCTGGGTCCGGCAGGTGACCGTGAGCCAGGCGCCGGCCGGCAAACAACTCGCGTTCCGGCTGGCTGAAGGCAAAACTGTGGCGGAAATAGGCAAAGGCGTGTATCGCATCGAAAACGAAACGGGGGGGTATTACGTGCAGTTGCCACCCGACGCCCGGGTCAAACCAATCATTCAGGACAAAAACGGGGGGAGAGCCCTGGTGGTACCCCAGTCATCGGGCAAGAATGCCTCCAATCAACTCACGTACACCGTGATCTGGTAGCCGGAAAGCTACTGTAACGGATTTATCCCCCGCCTGGCATCGTTCAAGCCGGTTTCGCACCCCTTCACCCAATCCTTCCCCGATCCTTCTCTCATGAAAACGACTTCGGTATTTCATAAAGCAAAAATAGCAACCATCAGCCTGCTGGTTTCGGGCTCCCTGGCCAGGGCCCAGTCCCAGCCCCAAACTGAGGATGACTTCTTCCCGATCAAAACCATATCGATTCCTGAAGAGGTAAAACTGGAGGTAGGCGGCCTGGCGGTATTGCCCGACGGACGACTGGGCGTAAGTACCCGCCGGGGCGAAATCTGGCTGATTGACAACCCGTACGCCACCACCGGCACGCCTCATTATACCCTTTTTGCTTCCGGTCTGCACGAAGTACTGGGGCTGGCCTACAAAGATGGCTCCTTCTACTGCACCCAACGGGGCGAACTGACCAAACTTACCGATACCGACCACGACGGCCAGGCCGACCTGTACGAGCCCGTCTGCAAGATCGAATTGAGCGGCAATTACCACGAATACGCCTACGGCCCCATTTTCGACCAGAACGGGGATATGCTCATTACCCTCAACGTGGCCTGGGTCGGGTACGGAGAAAGCCTGTCGAAGTGGCACGGATGGTTGATGAAAGTGCACCAGGACGGCAAAATGGAGCCGATAGCCGCGGGATTGCGTTCCCCGGCCGGTTTCACCATCAATGCGCAGGGGGATGTATTTTACGCCGAAAACCAGGGCGATTGGGTCGGTTCGGGCCGGGTGACGCACCTGGAAAAAGGAGACTTTGCCGGCAATGCCGGCAGCCTTAACTGGACCCAGGAGCCGGATTCTCCCCTAAAACTGACCAAAAACGATCTGCTAGCGGTAGACAATGGAGAACCCATGCACGAAGCAGCCCGGAAAATCAAAGCCATCAAAGTACCCGCCGTGTGGTTTCCCCACACGCTGATGGGAATTTCCACTTCTGATATTGTCGAAGATACGACGGGGGGCGCCTTCGGGCCGTTTGCCGGCCATTACCTGGTCGCGGACCAGGGCCACTCCAAGATTATGCGCATGACCCTGGAAAAAGTAAACGGCAACTACCAGGGCGCTTGTTTTCCCTTCCGGGAAGGATTTGCCTCCGGGTTGCTGCGCCTGCGCTGGGGTTTGGATGGTTCTTTGTTCGGCGGGATGACCAGCCGGGGCTGGTCCAGTACGGGAAAGGAAGATTTTGCTTTGCAAAGACTGATCTGGACCGGAAAAACGCCGTTCGAAATGAAAAATATTCAGGCCCGGCCCGATGGATTTGAGATTGAATTTACCCTGCCCGTCGACAAAAAGACGGCCGGGGATGCTGCTAATTACGAACTGAACAGTTTCACCTATAAGTACCACCATCACTACGGCAGTCCGGTGATCAACAGCCAGCCAGGCAGGCTCAAGGGAATTGTGGTTGCCGAAGACGGCAAAAAAGTACGTTTGGTACTGGAAGGGTTGCGCCAGGGGTATATTCACGAGGTGAAACTGGGAGACATCAAATCCCAAACGGGTACTCCTTTGCTGCACAACGCAGGCTATTATACCCTTAACCAGATTCCCCCGGGAGAAGCAGCCAGGCTTTCCCCGGCCCAGTTGGTGAAAGTGCATAACCACCCGGCATTGGCCGCCGCAAAAGATGCCCCCGAAAATCCGGCGCCTGCCAAGTCCGGACCGGCCAAGCGGTTGACCAGGATGCCTTCCGGCTGGGGGCAACCCGACCAGGTAATCAGCATTGGCACCAAGCCGGGGCTGAAATTCAGCGTGAGCGACGTGCAGGTCAAAGCCGGCAGCAAAATCAAGCTGGTCTTTAACAACAACGATGATATGACCCACAACTGCGTAATTGTAAAACCCGGAACCGCGGCCAAGGTGGGCGACATGGCCCTGAAACTGGGTTTGAAAGGGTCGGAATTGAGTTACGTACCCAATACCGCCGAAGTCCTTTTTCATACGAATTTACTGCAACCCAACGCTTCGGAAGCTATTTATTTTGAAGCGCCCGCTACTCCCGGCAACTACACCTTTGTATGTACTTACCCGGGACATGCCTACGTCATGCAAGGCAACTTCAAAGTAGTTCAATAAAAACGCTCCACCCCATTGCCATTCCAACAAATACACCTGCCAAAACAGTACGCACGAACCCTCGGAGAACGCCTTACGATCCCGGTTCCCACGCCCGGTGGCGGCTGGATCGTTCACTGCGAACACCAACCCGGAGTGCTTACGGCGTGAAGTCAACCGGGGGAGCCGTCCATGATATTCCCGCCGACCTGATCTTGCGGCTGGAAGGTTTTATCGCGCAGCTGGATTTACACGAGGCGTATCACTGGGTAAGGTGGTTCGTGTCCGCTGGAGAGGGTGCCTTGGATACGGTTGAGTTTCTGGTAGACAACACGTCTACTTACAATCTGACTGCCAACCATATAGCCATACAACCATACCGCCATACAACCTTCCTGGTCAATTCAGCTGACCACTACCGCCTGTCTTACTGCTGTTCTCCAATGCCTCTGATCCGGGGCGATGACCCTATAAACGCTGGCGGGTTTTTGCTTGGCTGTGTTTTACGAAAGGTGAATCTGCAATGCGCATTCATGCCGTTACTGCCGCACCAGCTTGCGGGTATACACCTGGTCGCGGGCCGTCACCCGCAACAGGAACACGTTGCCGGTCGCGGGAGCGGGCATGACCACGTTGCCCGACCCGATCATTCCGCCGTCGAAGGCCTGCACGCGTTGTCCCTGGGCGTTGAACAATTCCACCTGCTGCACGCCGGCAATGCCGCTCAAGTCAATGGTGAGCCGGTTGGTGAACGGAACCGGGAACACGCGCAGCCGTTCGGTGCCGGCCTCCTGCGCCGAAAGCCGGCTGGCGGTGCAGGCGGGGCGGGTAGCCGCGTTGCTGAAGTAGATGGTGAAGTTGCCCAGCTTCTGCACCAGCACCAGGTTTGTGCCGTCGAGGGTGACCCAGTAGGCACCGTCGAGGCCCGCAAAGCCGGAACCCGAAATGGTGCAGGCCGGCTGCGCCGCGGCGAACGTATGGGTGGTCTTGGGCAGCAGGTCTACGTACCAGTTGGGCACGCCGTTGCTGGTGCTGGCCGAGAACTGGTACAGTCCGCGGTTGGCAAGGTCCCAGTTGATGGTGAAGTCGGTGAGGTTGCTCAGGTTGGGGCCGCCCGTGCCGATCACGTGGGCGTACTTGTACGACTGGTGCACGGTGGGCAGCGCCGTGGCCCGCGGCGTGCCGAACTTGCACGTGGTGCCGCCCGGCGTGGAACCCGTGGCCGTGATGGTTACGCTGGCCTGGCTCGAACCGCCCTTGCCGTCGCTGGCAGTCACGGTGGCTACGTACGTGCCGGCCGTGGTGTAGGTGTACGACGGGGTGGCCCCGGTGCCGGTGGCGCCGTTGCCGAACGTCCAGGAGAAGGTCAGGGCGTCGCCGTTGGCGTCGGTGGAGCCGGAAGCGCTGAACCGCACGGCCAGGGGAGCAGCGCCGCTGGTGGGCGTAGCCGTAGCCCTGGCCACGGGGGGCGTGTTGGTGGGGGTAGTGGGGGGGGCGCCCCAGCCCCGCACGATGTTGCGCACCAGCGTGCCCGAGGGGGTGTAGTCGGAGGCCGTCCAGCCGCCCGTGGCACTTACGCCGGGCCGGAGGGCGGAGGCCGCTTCGGCCTTGTCGTTGAGGGCCCAGTTGAGGTGGCTGATCTGGTGTTGCTTGAGGAAGTTCATCCACTCGCTGGTGGAAGTCTGGTCTACGGAACCGCCGCCGGAGGCGTCCACGGCGCCCCACTCGGTGACGAACAGGGCGATGTTTTTGCTCAGGGCCGTGGTGGCGATGTCGCGCAGGGACTGCTTGTGGGTGGCCGCGTAGAAGTGCAGCGTGTAGGCCACGTTGGCGTATCGGGTGATGGGGTCGTTGGCGGCCTCGTCTACCCGCTGGCTCCAGGTAGGCGTACCCACCACCACCAGGTTGTTGGAGCCGGTGCCGCGGATGGCCCCGATCACGGCTTCGGCGTAAGGCTTGATGGTACTGCTCCAGGAAATTTGCAGCGGCTCGTTGTAAATTTCAAAAATGACGTTGGGTTTGGTGCCGTAGAGCTGGGCCATTTCCGTAAAGAAGGCCACGGCCTGGGAACGGTAGCTTTCGGCGTGGTGCGAGTGCCAGTCGATGATCACGTACATGCCGGCGGCAATGGCCGCATCCACCACGGCGCGTACTTTCTGTTTTTCGCGGGCTTGGTCCTGCAAGTACCCGCCGCTGTCTTCCACGCCCATGGCGGCCCGCACGATGGTAGCGTTCCAGTCGGTCTTCACGTAGCTCACGGCGCCGGAGGTGTAGAACCGTTCGCCGCCCCAGCCGGCGTTGCTCCAGAACAGGCTGGGACCGGCCAGGCTCACGGGTTGGTTGTTCTTGTCAAGAATTTTGTTGCCGCTCACGGTGAGGGCGCCGTACCGCTCCACCGGGGTCTGGGCGGCGGCCCGGCCAGGCCCGCCGAAGCAAAGCAATACCGCCAGTGCAAGGCGCCACGCGGCCGGCAAAAAAGTCGTTGCGAAAGGGAGTAGGGGTTTACGCATGTAAAAAAATGGTCGGATTAATTAAATATTTGAAATACCAAAACCCAATGGTACAAGAATTCCCCCAAAAACCATCGCCAAACTTATATTATTTCGATAAAAAAAATGATAATTACAAGAAGCGAGAAGCGAGGAGTGAGAAGCGAGAAGATCGTACACGTACTTTGCCGTTATCACTGATTAAGCCCATGCCCCTTCTTCTCGCTTCTCGCTCCTGGCTTCTCGCTTCTTTGGAACAAAGTATTACTGCTGACGTTTACACATCCGCATATCTACTCATCCACATCATGAGCCAGCAAGAAGACAACAACGACAATCAGAAAGTACTATTCGGGTTTGTGCTCGGGGCGGTAACGGGAGCGGCGGCGGCCCTGCTGCTGACCCCCACCGTGACGGAGGAAGCCCGCCGGAAAGTAGCCGAAAAGGCGGGGCCGCTCAAAGACCTGGTCAACAACAACCTCGACAACCTGGTGCACTACGGCCTGGTGATGCTCAAATCGTACGCGGGCGGCTCGGGCAAGGGCGACGCTTCGCCCGTTCAGGCGGTGATACAAGCCGTTGCCAGTCAGGCCATTGCCGGGCTGACCGCAGCCGGCGGGGAGAAAAAGGGCAAAGACAAGGATAAGGGCGACAAAGCCGCCAGGAAAGAAGGCAAAAAGAAGGCTAAAAAAGAGGACGCCGACGAAGTGTAACGGCCCCTACAGGTCGCATTCATCCTTGACGGCCGACTGGATCAACTGCCGGATGGCACCCTTGTCGAAGGGCTTGATGAGGTAGCCGCTCACGGGGTATTCCTTGATCTTTTCCTCCAGCCGCGGGTCGTACGACGCCGACATCAGGAACACGCACACTTTGTTGCCCCCCAGGCCGGGAATGGCCAGGACCCGGTCCAGGACTTCAAAAGCATCTTTGCCCGGCATGTGCATGTCCAGCAGCAGCAGGTCGGGCAGCTCGTCGGCGTTCGTATCGCCTTCGGCCAGGTCGGTAAATGCTTCGAACAATGCCGGGAAAGAAGTGAAGGTGGAGATGTTACGGGCCATTTGCTCGTCGCGCAGGGTGGATTCCAGCAGGAAGTTGGCGATGGGATCATCATCGAGCAGAAACGCGTTGCGGTAGTAAGTCATGGGGCGGGTAAAGGAGAATGCATTCGCGGGTGTAAGGTACGAATTATCGGCCAGGGGTCAGGAAAATGGACAAACGAAAATGCGAAATGGGCAGGTCGCAGTCCGGTCCGCCGCCCCGGTGCATTGTGCATTAAACACCGGTCGGCAAAAATTGTTTGGGCTTCCGGGGGCGCATCCCCACTCAATGATGCACCCGCTTGGGGACGACTCCTTTGCGCAAACCGGGTGGTACCCGTTTTGAACGCAGGGGAAACCTTCACGCAGCAGTCCGGCCCCTGAACCGCAAGGATCGCAAAGGGGTACGCGTTCTCCCTGCGGTCTTTGCGGTTAAGTGCTTTGCGTTCACTACGTGCCGCCTCCCTGCCCTCCGTAGTAGATTTTATTTCCTGCTTCAGAACGAAGAAAGGAGCTGCGTACAGTACGCAACTCCTTTCTTCTTATGTATCGGGATCAGTTAATACATTGGCATTACTGATTGCCGGTGCCGGAACCGCTGCCCGAGCCAGAGCCGCTGCCCGAGCCACTGGTGCCGGTGCCAGAACCGGAAGTGCCGGTGCCCGAGCCGGAAGTACCGGTGCTGCTGCCCGAGCCGGAAGTACCGCTGCGGGTTTTGCTCTTGCCCGTACCCGTGCTGCTCGAACCGCTGGTGCTGGAGCCGCTGGTGCTGCCGGCGCCGGTACCGCTGGTGCTGCCGCTGCCCGTGCCGCTGGTGCTGCCGGAGCCGGTGGCGCTGGTACCGCTGGTGCTACCCGTGCCGGAGCCCCTGGTACCCGTGTTGCCGCTGGCGCCCGAACCGGTGCCGCTCTGCGTACCGGAAGTGCCGCTGCCCGAGCCGCTGGTGCCGCTGCCACCCTGGGTGCCGCTGGTGCCGGAAGTACCGCTGGTGCCGGAAGTGCCGGAGCCGGACGTGCCGCTGCCGCCCTGGGTGCCCGAGCCGGTGGTGCTGCTGCCGGAAGTGCCGGTGTTGCCGCTGGCGCCGGAAGTACCGCTGCCACCTTGTGAACCGGAAGTCCCGCTGGTGCTGCCCGAGCCGCTACCCCCCTGCGAGCCGGAGCCGCCCTGGTTGGGGGTAGCCGCGGTAGCGAAGGTGAAACTGAATACGGCCGCCGCAAAAAGTCCTTTTGCGATCATTGACTTCACTGTTCTCACGTGCTTGTTCATGATTGTAGCTGGTTGTTTAGTTGGGAATTATAACATCCTTTTATTGCGCCTGGTGCCGCGCCTGATGCTGCAATTGCGGTGCGCCCAGCGGCGCTTCCGATTGCTTTTCCAGGTTTTGAACTCAGTCAAAAAAATGCTTCATCAGGTCCGTTGAAGGGCTGTTTCGAAGCGTTTCTACGGGGGAAAACGGGGCGAAGTCGGAAAAATATATACGGAATTTATAAAATCGGTAAAAATACGGATGCGCTTTTGGGGAGAAACGGACCGGTTTTTTTGGCAATCATTACGACACGTTAACGGTTGTCCTTCAAATCGTTAACCCTGGCGAACAACCAGCCGGCCGGGCGGGATTCGGGTTAACTCTTTGGTTGCCGGCTTCGTATGCAGCACTGCCGGGCAATCCCTGACTAAATGTTTGAAAGCCTTCTTCCACCTTCCGCCCCGCACCCAGCACGCATGGAAACGGCACTGGCAACCATCATGGCGTTTGCCGACCGGGCCCACGGTCAGCAGACCCGCCGCTACACCCCGGAACGCTACATCGTGCACCCGGTACGGGTGATGGAAATTTGCCGCGAATACACCCCCGACGAGGCGGTGCTGGCCGCCGCCCTGCTCCACGACGTGCTGGAAGATACGCCCGTCACCCGGGCGCAAATGACGGAATTCCTGCTGACGGTGCTGGCGCCCGAAGCAGTCCGCCGCACCGTGCGGCTGGTGGAGGAACTGACCGACGTGTACGTGAAAGCCGCCTACCCGCACCTCAACCGGCAGCAGCGCAAAAAGCGGGAAGCTGACCGCCTCGCCAAAACGAGCCCCGACGCCCAAACGATCAAGTACGCCGACATCCTCGACAACGGCACCGAAATGATCCGGCACGATCCCGCCTTTGCCCGCCTGTTCCTGCGCGAAGGCAAAGCGGCACTCCTCAAAATGACCGCCGGCAACCCCCGTCTCTACCAGCGTGCTCTCCGCACCATCGACGAATGTCTAAACGCGGTGTAGATTGTGGTTGAATGGCTGTATGGTCGTATGGTTATATGGCTGAATGGCTATATGGTTGAAGGTTCACCACTGAGAACACGGAGAAGTGATTTCGAACCGCAGTCAACCATTCAGCCATATAACCATATAGCCATCCAGCCATGCAACCATACTCATCATGCTGGTCTTCATAACGGCTTTTCTGCTGGGCAACATGGAAAGGGGCACAGGCGGAAGGTTGCGGGGAAAAAGCGACGGGCCGGGGGTATAGGCAAAGCCCCGAAAGGCTCCGGGACTTTGCTTAAAACGATACGTACACTCTGAAATCCTATGCCCAAAGGAAGCAAACGACCGGGCAAGCCGCATCCCGTGCTGTCCTGGGCGGAAGGGAGAAAACCAACGCTTTCTCCCTACCAATAGGTACCCCTAAATACCGGTTGCCGGGTATTTCCCCGGATGCGGCGAAACCCTATCTTGTCGTTCCGCATCCGCCCCTGCATGCCGCCAACCATCCACGTACTGCTCGCCGACGGCCACCCGGTGCCCCTCGCCGCCCTGGCCGAAATGACGGCCCGCCTCCCCGGCGTGGTCGTGGCGGGTACGGTTGCCACCGGCACCGAACTGCTGGCGCGGCTGGCCCAAACCCCCGCCGGCGTGGTGCTGCTCGACGCAGACCTGCCTCCCGCCGGCGGCCTCCAAACGACCCGGTGGCTCAAAGCTGCTTATCCCGCCATCTCCGTGCTGCTCCTCACCCTCGACAACCCGCTGGCCCTGGTAAAGAAGATGCTGGCGGCCGGCGCCGCGGGGTACGTGCCCAAAACGGTCGGCCGCGACGCCCTCGAACGGGCCATCCGCACTGCTGCCGCGGGCCTGCCGTACTTCGGTGAACACGTCGCCGCCGAACTGGCCCGGCAGTACGTCCGGGAGAGAGGAGGGGACTGAGTGTTGGGTATCAGGTATTGTGTATGGCGGGAATTCGTCGCATGGCGGGAAAGGGCCGCGTCGCGGTACTCGTCGCGTTGCGGGAAAGGGTCGCGTCGCGGCTCCCCTCCTCGGAGGGGGCTGGGGGTGGGTTTACTTATATGCTGCAACTGATAGGGGGATCATCGCAAGAGAGACCGAGCAATAAGGTATTTGCATCAAGGAGTATCCGCAGAAAGTTGAGCACCTTTGTAAGTGAGAACACCGTAATGCGCTGATCCCTATATAACTCGTCTCCTGTAGGTAAACCCACCCCCAGCCCCCTCCGAGGAGGGGAGCCGCGACGCGACGAGTACCGCCATGCGACGAGTACCGCGAGGCGGCCCTTTCCCGCCATGCGGGGTGTACTGCTGCCCAAGGAAGAAAACAGTACCTACAGCCCCCCTTTTCTTTGCGTCCTTTGCGCTTCTTTGCGCCTTTGCGTGAAACTCCGTGAAACCCGCCTTTGCCTGAAATCTCCTTGAAACTACCCCGAAGCACTGCCCGGCTGGTCGTGGCCCGTGGTGGCAGCCGCCGGGAGGTTGGCCGTAAAGGTGGCGCCCTGGTGGCGGCCCGGGCTGTCGGCGGTTACCGTGCCCCCGTGCAGTTCGAGGATGCGCCTGACGATCACCAGCCCCAGGCCGTTGGAACTTTCCCCGCCCGTGGGCCGGGCCGACAGCCGCCCGAAGGGCACGAACAGCTTGCCCAACTCGTCGGGGCGGATGCCCTGGCCCTCGTCGCGCACCGTAATGCGGATCAGGTCACTGGTGCGGCCCACGCCCACCCAGATGCGTTTGCCCTTCGGCGTGAACTTGATGGCGTTGCTCACCAGGTTTTCGATGGCCTCGCCCAGCAAGTCCGGGTCCACGTCGGCGATGCAGCCGGGCTCCTCCTGGCAGAGCAGTTGCTGCCCCTTGTGCTGCGCCAGCGGCGTGTTGCGGGCCACGGCCGCCTGCACCAGCAGGGTCACGTCGAGGCGTTCCCGTTGCAAAGCCATGCCGTTGCCCTCCAGCCGGCTCCGCGTGAGCAGGTTGGAGATCAGCCCGAACATGCCCTGCGCCGTGTCTTTGATCGTCTGCGTGAGCCGGGCGGCCCGGTCGGGTTCACTCACCGCGTCCTTCACCAGGTCGGCGTAGAGCATGATGCCGCCCAGCGGGTTTTTGAGGTCGTGCACGGCAATGTTCATCAGCTCCGTCTTCATCTGGTTGGCTTCTTCGGCCTGCCGGCGCAGGATTTCCGTTTCGCGCTGCTGCCGCCGCGTAATCAGCAGCACCTCCTTCAGTTGCCGGCTCTGGAGGCGCATGGCTTCGGTCCGCTTCCGGACCAGTTCCTGAAGTTCCCGGTTGCGGGCTTCCACCTGCCGCACGCGGAACCGGTACACGCCCCACAGGCCCAGGCCCAGCAGCAGCACCAGGGCCGCCCGGAACGGCCGTTGCTGCCACAGGGGCGGCGTAATGTACACGGGCAGGCGCACCCCGGCCCGGTTCCACACCCCATCGCCGTTGGAGGCAATGACCCGGAACACGTAGGAGCCCCCGTCGAGGCCCGCGTACCGCACGTAGCGGCGGCCATTGCTGTACACCCAGTCCTCGTCCACGCCCTCCAGCCGGTAGGCGTACTGCTGGTTTTCGGGTTGGCTGAAGCCCAGCGCGGCAAATTCGAAGGTGAGTGCATTTTCGTCGGGGGCCAGCCGGATGGGACCGCCGGCCAGCAGTTCGGGGCGGGGCCGGTCCTGCACCTCCAGGTGGGTGACCACCACCGGCGGGATGAACCGGTCGTCCTGCACGCTGTCGGGGTAGAAGGCGCTCAGGCCCTTGCTGCCGCCGAAGTACAGCTTGCCGCTCCGGCCGCGGTGGTAGCTCCCGAAGCTGAAGGCGTTGCTCTGCAAGCCGTCCTCCTCCTGGTACACTTTGAATTGTTTCTTCCGGGGGTTGAACCGGGCCATCCGGTTGTTGGTGCTGATCCACAGGTCCCCCCGGTCGTCGCCGAGGATGCCGAAGATGCCGTCGCCGGGCAGGCCGTCCTTGCGGGTGTAGCGGGTCACGGGGCCGCCGGGGTAGCGGAAGCCGTTGATGCCGCCGTCGGTGGTGCCCACCCACAGCGTACCGTCCGCCGCTTCGTAGAGGCAGCGGATGGCGTCGCCGCTCAGGCTGTTGGTGTCCCTGGGGTCGTGGTGGAAGCGGGTAAAGCGGCCCGTGCGCCGGTCGAGCACGTTGAGGCCGTGGGCCGTGCCCACCCAGAGGTTGCCGCGGCGGTCTTCGTAGAGGCAGCGGATGCCGTCGCTGCTCAGGCTGCCCGGGTCGCCGGGCCGGTGGCGGTGGTGGATGAATTTCCCGGTGGCCGGGTCGAAGCGGTCGAGGCCGCCCTCGAAGGTGCCCACCCAGAGGTTGCCGTCCCGGTCGCGGCACAGGGCCAGCACGCGGTTGTCGGCCAGGCTGCCCGTATCGGCCGGGTGGTGGACGTAGTGGGTGAAGCGGCCCGTTTGGGGGTCGAGCCGGTTGAGGCCGCCGTCGTAGGTAGCCACCCACAGTTTGCCGGATTCGTCGGGCAGCAGGGCCATTACGGCCACGCCGTTCAGGCTTCCCGGCCGGGTGGAGTCGGGCAGAAAGTGGCGGGCTTTGCCGGTAGCCGGGTCGAAGCGGTCGAGGCCGCTGCCGTTGGTGCCCACCCACACGGTGTTGGGGCCGGCTTCGTAAATGGCCCGCACGGCGTTGCCGGTCAGCCCCTCGGGGTCGAGCGGGTTGTGGACGTACGTTTCGAAGTTGGGGCGGCCCGGGTTAATCTTGTCCAGCCCGTGGCCCTGCGTACCCGCCCAGATGAGGCCCGACCGGTCTTCATAGAGGGAAAAGATCGTGTTGCTGCCCGGCGTGTCGGGCCGGAACGGGTGGTGCCGGTACTGGCTGAAGCGGCCCGTGCGCGGGTCGCGGCGGCTCAGGCCCCCGCCCCGGGTGCCGGCCCACAGGGCGCCGTTGCGGTCGATGAGCAGCTTGCTCACGTTGTTGTGGCCCAGGCTGCCCGGGTCGGCGGGGTCGTGCGCGAAGTGTTCCGTGCGGCCTGTCCCTTTGTCGAACCGGAACAGGCCGTCGCCGTCGGTGGCGAGCCACAGGTGCCCCCCGCCCGCTTCCACGATGTCGGTAAGGGCGGCCGGGGTGGCGCCGGCGTGGGGCTGGTAGCGGGTAACGTGCCCGGTGGCGGGGTCGAAGCGGTTGAGGGTGCCGGCTTCGGTGCCCAGCCAGAGGATGCCGGCCCGGTCAATGTACACGCTTTCGGCGTAGTTGCTGCTCAGGCTGCGGTGATCCGCCGGGTCGTGCGCGTAGCGGGTAAAGCGGCCCGTGGCGGGGTCGAAGCGGTTGAGGCCGCCGCCGTAGGTACCCACCCAGAAGTTTCCTTTGCGGTCTTCGCCCACGAAGTACACGTCGTCGTGGCCGAGGCTGCGCGGGTTGGCGGGGTCGTGGCGGTAGCCCCGGCAGCGGCCGGTGATGGGGTCGAACTGGATGAGGCCGTGGCCGTCCATGCCGATCCAGAACGTGCCGCGGCGGTCGAGGTAGGTGGTGCGGATGAGCCCCACGGGCAGGGAGGTGGTGTCGCCGTAGGTCTGGCTGAACACCCGGAACCCGTAGCCGTCGTAGCGGTTGAGGCCGGTGGTAGTGCCCAGCCAGAGGTATCCCTGCCGGTCCTGCATGATGCTGGTGACCACGTCGTGGGAGAGGCCCTGGCGGGTGGTCAGGTGTTCGATGCGGACGGGCTGGGCGGGGAGCAGGTGGGGCAGAAAAAGAAATGTTAAAAAAAGGCGTAGCAGTGGCGGCATACGTTAGGGGTATGCCCCAAAATACCGGATTGTCAGCTTCTTAACAATTGCGTGAAAAATTTTTAGCTGGAATTGCCCCGATGTTTTACAAAATCAGTTTACTGTCGGCAAATTGGGCCCGGAATCATTTTTTCCGTCAAACCATTCGCTTGCATGAAAATCCCGTCCGGGTGGCTTCCCATCCTTCCCCGGTCCCGGCCCGCGTACGACGGCCGCGCCGGGGAAAGCCAAACCAGGACCCGCCCGCCAGGGTCCCGGTGAATCATAAACACGGGGAACACCGTATCAGTACCCGACTCCGGGGGATCGCCCGACGGAGCAGAATCACTCACCCCGCACTGCATGGAAAACGCATGGATTTACCGGCTCGATACGTGGCTGGTGGCCGCCGTCCTGTTTCAATTGATGCTGCTGCTGGCCTTTGCCGGCCACCAGGCCGCGCTGTTCGGCCGCCATGCCTCGGGCAAACGCCGGGAGGGCAGCGACCCGGTGGCGGCGGCCACGCTGGGGCTGCTGGTGTTGATACTCACGGTCGCTTTTGCGCACGTCCTCAACCGCCTCGACGACCCGCAGCGGCTCGTGGTGGCCGAAGCGGGGGCCATCGAAACGGCCCTGCGGCGGGTGGCCCTGTACCCGGAGGAGGAACGGGAGGCGTTCCGGGAAGATTTCAAAAACTACGTGGAGGCGCGGATCGCCTACGGGGACGCCCGGGCCGCGGTGGCCGGCGCCGCCCTCGAAGCGGCCCGCACCAACGGGCAACGCATCTGGGCCCGCACGGTGCGGCTGGCCGGTGATCCCGCCTACGGGCCGGCGTCGGGGCAGATGATCCCGGCGGTGAACGACATGCTCACCCGGGCGGCGGAGCGGCACGCCGACGAAGGGCGGCGGCTGCCGGCGGCGGCAGTGTACCTGCTGCTGACCCTTTGCCTGGTAGCGGCATTGGTGGCCGGCTACGCCGCCGGGGTCCGGGGCCGCCTGCACTGGCCGGTGGTGGGCGGCTTCTGCCTGCTGGTGACCGGGCTCCTGTTCGTCACCCTCGACCTCGACCAACCCCGCCGCAGCCTGCTCCACCCCAACCCTGCTTCCCCCGCGCTGCTTGATCTGCGGAGCGTGGTGGCCGAACCCCTGTGAGGGTACATTTTTCAGCCCGGGCGGTGCTGCTTCACAAATTCCGAGGGGGAAAGGCCGGTGAGTTCTTTAAAAGTTTTATTGAACGTAGATTTTGTGCTGAAGCCGGCTTGAAAGGCAATTCCCAGGATGTTGTAGTGCGCAAAGGCCGGGTCCAGCAGCAATCGCTTACTCTCCTCCACCCGGTAGCGGTTTACGAACCGGTAAAAGTTCTCGCCCAGTCCCTCGTTGAGAACCTGGGACAACTGGTTGGGATTGATCCCGAGTTGCCCGGCCAGTGAGGTCAGCGTTAACTCCCCGTCCAGGTACGGTTTGCGTTCGGCCATCTGGCTTTCAAGCTTTTTGACGGCATCAAGCAGGTATTCCGGCGTGAGGGTGGAGTGCCGGTACCGTACGGCCGGTTCTTCCTCAATAATGGGCAGGATGGTCTCCGTAGCTACGTGCGCAAAGCTTGATTCCTGTTGCACGGAATGGTAGGCAACCCAGTAGCTGAAGCCCAGCAGGGTCAGTCCCAGTGCCGGTTCTGCCCAGTGCACTTCACCCGTGATTACCCAGACCCCAAACAGCACCCCGGCGCCCAGCAGCAAGTGCTGCATCCATTGCAGTTGCCGGCTCTCCAGGTTGGAGAGCAGCTCGCGGGCCACCCGCCGGTGACGGACCAGGAGCCGGTAACACAGCAACCCGTAGCCCAGCAACTGGGCTTTCTTCAGGTATTGCACAAACAGTAAATTCAGGTGCGCAGGGTTATGGATCATTTCCAGTTTTACCGAAGCACTGCCCAACAAAAAATCACGCTGGAGCCAGGCGTAGAGCACTAGGGGCACTAGGTGCAACAGGTCCGGCGGCTGCAACCGGGTGTTTGGATTGAGCTGGTAGCGGATGTACAAATAAAGCAGCGGGCCAATGCCCAGGCTCATCGGCGTGTCGTACTCAAACCAGTGCGGGTAGTGGTCAAAGAAGTGATTCCGCCACAGCACATCACTCATAAAACTGGCTCCCAGCAGCACCAGCACCCCGCCCAGTATCCGGTTGGCCCGCAGGTTGCGCGCCTTGCGCAAGGTGAACAGGAGCAGGGCCGTCAGCAGCAGGTTCGCCGCGGCGATTACAATGCAGGATAAATAAAACCCGATCGTCAGATTCATCAAGCGTACGCTTTACCCCGGAAAGTACTCCCATTTCCGGCAGGAAATCAAGCCAAACCGCCCCGGTTACGCGCCTCGTGAAGTCCGGCTAAGCCCGCACGGTCGTCTTTCCGGTTTACGCGGACGATTTCAGTGACCCGGAGCGCTTCTTTTGGGGGAAACAAAACAGACGTGCATCCTTGAAAAAGCCTGCCATGATTCCCGTCAAACCATCCGTCACTATGTTCACTCCCGTACAAGAACCATCCCCCCAAGCCTTCGCGCCGGCTACCGGAAAAGAGCGTATTTCCCTCATGGACGCCCTGCGCGGACTGGCCCTGCTGGGCATTGTTACGGCCAACCTGCCGAGCTTTTCGGGCTACGCTTACCTGTCGGCGGAGGCCCGGCAGGCTTTGCCTACTTTCGCCCTCGACCGGCTGATCGACCCGCTGCTGCACATTTTCATTGCCTCCAAGTTCAGCACGATCTTTTCCATGCTTTTCGGCGTCGGTTTCGCCCTGCAACTGGAAAAGGCCCGGGCGAAGGGAGTCGTTTTCCGCCCTTATTTCGCCAAACGCATGCTGCTGCTGCTCACGCTGGCCGGTCTGCACGCCTACCTGCTCTGGTTCGGGGACATCCTGCGTTATTACGCCCTGGCCGGGCTAAGCCTGCTGCTGGTGGCGCACTGGTCGGAAAAAAAGATCCTGCGGGCCGGCCTGGTGCTGGCCGTGGTGGTTACTCCGATCCTCTTTATCCTCATCGAAGCGGTGTTGTATTTTCCGCCGGTACCGGGCGATTTGTCCTGGCCGGGGATTCTGAACGCCTTCCGCCAGGGTACCTACGGGCAGGTACTGGCTGCCAACTGGCAGTTGGATGAGGTGCGCAACTTCTGGCAGGGTACGCCCCTGACGATTGCCTCCACCACGGGCAAAGTACTGATCGGCTTCTGGATGGGAAAAAAGGGGATTTTCCGCCAGCCCGAAAAGCACCGGCTGCTGCTCAAACGTTGGTTCTGGGGAGGACTCCTGCTGGGCTTGCCGAGCAGTATCGCCTACTGGGCCGTTAAAACCGGGCACTTGAACCTGGACAGCCTCTGGCTGGCCTGGTTGCCTTTTGCCGTAGCGGGCGGCATGATCCTGCACAGTCTGTTTTACATCAGTGTTTTTGTGCAGGCATGGGGCGGGGGGCGTGGTTTCTCCTGGCTGAAAACGTTCGTTCCCGTCGGCAAAATGGCGCTGACCAATTATCTGCTGCAAACGGCGGTGGGTTTGTTCCTGTTTTACGGCTATCTGCCCGGGCCGCACCTGATGGGGCAGGCCGGGCCGGCGTCCTTGCTGCTGCTGGGTGGGTTGATTTTCGCCCTGCAAGTGTTTTTCAGCCATCGGTGGCTCCAGTCTTATCCGCAGGGACCGGTGGAGTGGCTCTGGCGCCGTTTGGCTTACGCGGGACTGAAGCGGAAAGAAGTGGGGGCCGGCTAACCTCAGACTTGTTTCTATACTACGGTACAAAACCTCACCCCCGGCCCCTCTCTCAAGGAGAGGGGTGCCATAAAGTTTCGAAAAACAGCTATCTGCATACTATTTTCTTCTCCCCTCTCCCCAGGAGAGGGGTTGGGGGTGAGGTTTTGTGCCGTAGTAATCATATTGGCGAACCAATGTTTCGCTCATAATAACTTTAGGAACTGGAGTGAATCATAATCAGCGGGGGGGGTGAAGAAGCAGGATCGGGAAGTCGTATCTTTAGTAAAGCCCTCCGCAGTAAGACCTATATATACACTGAACATTAAGTTCATGCCGTAGTATGGTTCTGTGGTTCCTTTAAGTTTCAGATTGGGCGCGAGGAGCCCGTATAGAAGAGTAATTTATTTGAACCGCAGGCAGGGGCTTTTCTGTAATTACACGTTTAAACAGATGAAAAAAGCAAAAGCCCCCAAGAGCCAGGTCAGTCTACCGCTGGTTAACCCCAATGCTGCCGGCATCGATGTCGGTGACACAATTCATGCAGTAGCCGTCCCCCAAGGCCGGGATGAGCATCAAGTACGTTGTTTTGGTACAATGACTTGTGATTTACAAGCCATTGTGGACTGGTTGACTCAGTGCGGTATTGACACGGTGGCAATGGAAAGTACGGGTGTCTACTGGAAGCCTTTGTTTGGGGTATTGGTGCAGGCAGGCTTTGAAGTCTACCTGGTCAACTCTAAACAAGTGCGCAATGTAAGCGGACGAAAGACCGATGAGCAGGACGCCTGCTGGATTCAAAAGCTCCACAGTTGTGGCTTACTCAAAAGCAGTTATTTGCCTGGTGATCAGCAGGAGGGTTTGCGTACCCTGGTACGCTACCGCAGAAGTCTTATCCTGGATAGCAATCGCTTCATCTTACGCATGCAGAAGGCCCTGGAGATGATGAACATCAAATTGCACACAGTCATCAGGGATATTACTGGTAAAACCGGCCTTAAGATTGTAGAAGCCATTATTGCAGGGGAAAGAGAGCCGCACAACTTTCTAGTGCATGTAGAACCTGGCATCAGAGCCGATCATCAAACCATCCTCAAATCCCTGCAGGGCAACTGGCGTAGCGAACACCTGTTTATTGTGGCTGAGTGCTATCAGAGTTACTGCTACTATAAAGACCGCATTGCTGCTTGTGACCAGCAGATTGAGCGGCAGTTGCAGCTCTTTGAGCCACAAGTAACCCCTGAGAGCAAACCCGATGGGAGTACTACTACTAAAAAGCAAGCCGCTAAAAACAAACCACAATTCAATACGGGCCAGTACTTGAAAACAATTCTTGGGGTAGATGTACTGGCTATTTACGGTATCAGTGATATATCCGGTCTAGAAATCCGCTCGGAAACGGGTACCGACATGAGTAAGTGGGCTACTGAGAAACACTTCGTTTCCTGGTTGAACCTGTGTCCTAACAACAAGATCTCCGGCGGCAAAATGATTAGCAGCATGCTGCTCAAAAAGAAGCCTAGTGCAGCTAGCCAAGCCTTTCGCAACGCGGCTAACGCCGTTCAAAGAAGTGACAACTGGCTAGGTGATTACTTTCGGCGCATGAAAGCCAAAGGGGGAAACAAGTATGCCATAGTGGCTACTGCTCGTAAGATTGCCACCATTTACTACAAGATGGTACGCGGTAAGCAGGAGTTCAAGCCCTTGGATTTAAACCATTATCAGCAAAAGTACAAGCTAGCCAAGATTGCCTACTTGGAAAAGAGACTCACTCAACTCAAGCAACAAGCTGCTTGAGCAACTGAGTTATATAGAAGTATAACTCAAAAAAAGGAGCAAGTACCTTACCTACGTCCGTCCCCACTTCGAGTACGGGTTTTTGAACAGGTTGGCGTTGTAGTAGCGGGCATCCGACGTTACCTCGGGGCCCGCCCAGGGCGGCAGCGGCACGGCTTGCCCTTCGTCGGACAGCTCCACTTCGGCCACCACCAGGCCCTGGTTTTCGCCCCCGAACTCGTCTACCTCCCAGAGCAGTCCCCCGTAGGGAATCTTGTAGCGGATCTTTTCGATGACCGGCTTTTCGCAAAGGTTTTGCAGCATTTCCACCGCCTCGCCGTAGGGAATTTCGTACTCGTATTCCGGGCGGGCCGCCCCGGTGGCCACGCCCTTGATGGTGAGGTAGCCCTTATCGCCGGCCGTGCGGATGCGGACGGTCCGTCCGGGGTGGCTGCTCAGGTAACCCTGCCGGTAATTTACCCCCTTGGCCCCTTCCCTCCAGGCCGCCCCCCGCACCAGGTACTTTCTTTCAATTTCTACGCCCATTTATCTGATGGTTGAATGGTTGATTGTTATATGGCTGAATGGCTATATGGCTGAATGGTTGATCGTTATATGGTTGAATGGCTATATGGTTGATTGTCGGGAAGTCGTGCGGGTGTAAGCAAAACCATTCAGCCATATAGCCATATAGCCATTCAGCCATATAACAATCAACCATACAGCCATTCAACCCTTCGGCTATTCCTCCACCGGCTCCGGTTCGGTCGCCGCCTCGCCGCGCCAGATGCGCCAGTAGAGCCGGTAGCGGCCCACGAAGTCGGCCGGCTTTTCGGCAAACAGGCGTTGCGCCAGCGGGTAAAACTGCCGTTGCAGGTTTTCCCGTTCCTCGTGGAGCCGCGTTACCAGTTGGGCGTTGCCCGCCTCGTCGGCCTTGCCCAGCCGGCCCGACTCGATTTCGTCGGCCAGTACCCCCAGGTCATGGTCTTCGCCCAGCATTTCGGCCAGCACGCCCAGTTCGTGTTCGTACGCTTCGAAGAGGCCCGGCCAGACCGGTTGCAGCAGGCGGGTGTGGTAGCCCAGGTTTTTGACCTCCTTGCGCAACTCGTGGAAGTTGTGGGCCGTGGGCTCCGAAATGGCCAGCGCAAACGCCTTGACCCCGCGCCGGTAAATGCCCCTGATGTTGGGCGCAAATACGGCGAAAGAGTCCCGCCCCGACAGTTCCGGCAGGTTCTGCCCGGCTTCGCGCAGCGCCGCAATCACTTCCCCGATCCGGTTTTCTTCCGCAAAAAACGCCTTCGACACCTCGGCCTGCTTCGTCACCAGCGCCTGGCGGATGGCGGCGAAAGCCGTTTCGGGCAGCCCGTCCGGGTGCGTTTCCCGCAGTTTGTCGAGGGTGTTGATCATCACCGTGGCGTCGCGCAGGTGCGACATCATGTTGCCGATGTTGCGGTACCGGAGGTTTTCGCCCCGGAACGTCTCTTCGTCCATGTCGCTGCGGACCAGGCGCAGCAGGGCCCGGATCTTTTTAATGCGTTTGCGGACGCTGTGGATGGTATCTTCCTGGTTGTCGCCCGGGTTTTCCAGCGACGCAGTGGCCGCCGACAGTTCTTCGCGCAGGATGCGCGTGACGTTGCCGGTTACCGTTTCTTCCCTGTTCAGCTCGTACCCCATACGTGTGTCGCTAAAAGTGAAACTAATTTCCCGATAGTCATTTTACTGGGCGGGCCCCGCCAGGGTTGTGCCGTCCGGCGGGAAATCCGGGCCGAAACCGGTTTCGCCGGAAGGATCATTCGGCGGCCCGGCCGAAACCCGTTTCGGGAGCCACCCCCTCCGGTTGCGCGGAAACGGCCTTTTTCGTTCTGGCACGGCGATTGGCAATAGGGATGAAAAATCATTCATCACCCTAACCATTTGTCAATCATGCACAACATTGATCGCACCCTGCAGGAACTGGAGCTGGGCATCGCGGGCAACGGCGAGTACGAAAACGCCTACGAGAACACGTACGAGTTCGGGGCCAGCAATGAACTGGGCCAGGCGTTCGGCCAGGCGTTCGCGCCCGAAGCCAACTTCGAGGCCGGCAATTCCGAGATGGCCCAGCAGGAGAACCTGGAACTGGAGATGGCCTACCAACTCATGGAGGTTAGCAACGAGATGGAACTCAACCAGTTCATCGGCAACCTGATGGGCAAGGCGTTGGGCGCGGCCAAGTCGGCGGCTACTTCCTTCATCAACTCGCCTACGGGCAAAGGGGTAGGGCAGTACCTGGTCAACTTCGGCAAGCAGACCCTGCCGCAACTGGCCGCGCAGTACGGCGCCCAGGCCGGCGGGGCGTTGGGCGGGCGCGCCGGGGCCGCCGTGGGCGGACGCATCGGCGGGGGCATCGGCAGCCGGGCCGGGGGCTGGGCCGGCAGCAAAGCGGGCAACTGGGCGGGGAGCCGCGTGGGCAACTGGGTGGGCTCCAAGGCCGGCAACCTCATTGCCTCCACGGCCGGGCGCGTGTTCAACCTCGAACTCGAAACGATGAGTCCCGAAAACCAGGAACTCGAAATTGCCCGTTCGTTCGTGCGTTTTGCCAACGACGTGACCCGCCGCGCCAGCCAGGCCGTGCGCCGCAACCCCAACATCGGGCCGGCTGACCTGGGCCGCCAGGTGATCGCTTCTTCGGCCGGGCAGTACGCCCCCGGCCTCCTCGATGGCGCCGGAGGCGGCCGCCGTACCGGCGCCGCGCAGGGCAGTTGGGTCAGACGCGGCAACACCCTCGTGCTCTACGGAGCATAGGAATCAATGACCAGTGACCAGTCATCAATGACCGCTGATTACTGTTTACTGATCACTGTTTACTGACCAATGACCAGTGACGAATCAACCTCCAACCAACTACTACCATGTACAACAACGAGACCGCATTCGAGTTTGAGCAGGGCTTCGGACAAGAATCAGCTTTTGGCGGCAGCCAGGAGACGTACGAGTTTAACCAGGAATTTCTCGCCGGGACCAACGGCGAGACGTTCGAGATGCAGGGCGAACTGCAGGAAACCCAGGAAATGGAACTGGCCCACGAGCTGCTGAGCGTTTCCAACGAAGAAGAACTGAACCTGTTTCTGGGCAACCTGGTCCGCCGGGCGGGAAAGGCCGTCGGCAACTTTGCCCGGTCGGGGGTCGGCAAAGGCATCTTCGGGGCGTTGAAAAGCGTGGCAAAAACCGCCCTTCCGTTTGCCGGCAAAGCCCTGGGCTCCGCCTTCGGGGGACCCATCGGGGGAATGATCGGCGGGAAGCTGGGGTCGATGGCAAGCAATCTTTTCGAACTGGAACTGGAAGGGCTCAGCCCCGAGGACCGCGAGTTTGAAGTGGCCCGCGCCTACGTGCGCTTCGCCAACGCCGCCGCCAACAACGCCGCCAGCCTGGCCGGGCGCAGTCCGTCGGCCCCGCCGCAAACCGTGCTCAAGACGGCCCTCACCCAGGCGGCCCAGCAACACGCCCCCGGCCTGCTCCGGCCGGCCGGGCAGGCGGCCGGAGCAGGTTCGCCCGGCGCCGCCAACCGCATGCCCGCGGGTGGCAGTTCAGGCAACGGCCGGTCCGCCGCACAGGGCACCTGGACCCGCCGGGGCAACACCCTGGTCATTCAGCTGTAAGGCCATGAAAAGCGCAGCCGATTCCCGGTTTCTGATCAATGAGACCTTGGCGCTGTTGAACCGCTTGGGGACGGTAAAGTCTTTCTCGCTCAACACGCCCATGGTGCTGGCGGCCTCCGTGTCGGCGCCGGCCCAGCAGGCGATCCACGAGCACCTGGCCCGCATTGCCTCTGACCTCGGCCGGCGCCTCCGGGCGTTCATCGGGTGGGTCGGGAGCCCGGCGAGCAAGGGGGTAACGGCCGCCGAGGCGCAGGCCCGGTACGCCGTGCTCAAACTTCGCTTCAACGACCTGCTCGACCAGCTCGACATTTTCGCCGACGTGCTCCTGCAACGGGGCGAACACGGCACGGGCACCTGGATGGCCGGCCTCGACGTGCTGGCCGAAGACGCCCTCGACCTGCCCGGCGGCTACTACGACCCGCCGCCATTGATCTGCTTCCTCGAACGGGGCCACGGGGCGGCCATCCGCCGGGCCCGCACGCGGCTGCCGGGCGGCGACGAAAACCCCGTGGGCGTGATCCAGATTCCGCGCGAACGGCTCGTGGGCAGCGGCATTGCCTCGTCGCTCATCCACGAGGTGGGCCACCAGGGCTCCGAACTGCTCGAACTCACCAAGTCGGTGCGGGCCGAGATCGACGCCATCGTGGCGCGGGGCGAAAACCCGGTGGCCTGGCTGCTGTACCACCGGTGGCTCAACGAAATCCTGTCGGACTTCTGGGCCATGGCGCACCTGGGCATTACGGCCACCAACGGGCTCATCAGCGTGGTGAGCCTGCCGAGCTACTTCGTGTTCCGCATCGCCACCGACGCGCCGCACCCGTTCCCCTGGATCCGGGTGAAGATCAGCATCGCCATCGGGCGCATCCTGTTTCCGCACCCGCAGTGGGACCGGCTCGAACGGCAGTGGGAGGCCCTGTACCCGACCCGCAGCCTGCCGCCCCAGAAGCAGCAGCTCATTGCGCAGCTCGAAGGGATACTGCCCGCCTTTGCCGCCCTGCTGGTCAACCACCGGTCGGCGGCCCTGCGGGGCAACGCGCTGGGCCGCCTGTTCCCGGTGGCCGAACGGCAGCCCGCACGCCTGCAAGCCCTGTACGGGCAGTGGCAGACGGCGCCGCACCTGGTGGAGCAAAGCGCCCCTACGCTGGTGTTCGCGGTGGTGGGGCAGGCCCGCGCCGACGACAAGATCACCGTCGAGGGGGAGTTTACGCTGCTTACCCGCCTGCTCAACCGGTGGGCCCTCGAACGGGCCAAACACTACGGCCGTACCTGGCACCGGCCCGGGCGGACGCTTCCGGGGCCGCCCGCCGGTGCGAACCTCTCTATTTTACCTACTAAAACACTTACCGCACTATGAAACGCGAACTAACGGTTGACGCCAGGCAGGTTCACCTGGGGGAAAATCTAACCCTGAGCCTGGAACTGATTACGGAGGATAAAAAGAAAAAATTGCTGGATGAACTGGTGGGTGATAAGTGGAACCTGTACCTCGCCTTCGACAACCTGACCAGTGATGACCCGAAAGAACCTTTCCTGTTCGAATTCACCATCGACCGGACGGCGGGGCAAGAAATGCTGAACTTTAATGCGGATGACGTTACGCAATCCGGCGCCGGGTCATTCGCGGGGCAAAAAGTAAGGACGGGGCTGTTCCGGAGAATCATCCTGCTCGATCAGAAGATTTCCCTCAACAACAAAGATTCCGTTACGGTCAGCTTCGAAATCGAAGTATGGGACAATCCGGGCATTTACGCCATCGATGGGGGCATTACCCCTTCGGACGTGGACAATGCCTACTACGATCCGGATAAGGACACGAAACTGCTTGACTTTGGCCCGGTGCGGCTCAAAGTGGTGGAGGAACTCAACGAACGGCCCGTGAAAGTGTCGCTCAACGAAGCCAATCGGGTGGAAACCTCCGACCAGCTCCTCTGGGTGCTCATCCGCAACCGCACGGTAGAGTTCCGGCGCTACCGCGATTTCATCGACCGGGTCATGTGTTCGGCGGACGTAGACGACCTGGCGCAAAAGACGCGGACCTACGCGCAGAGCCGCAACCTGCCCTTTGCCCGGTCGGCTTCTTACAGCATGCTCAAGTACGCCACCGAATTCTACCTCATGCAGGAGACGGGCCTGGTGCCGGCGGCGGCCCGCGATACGCTGCTCGGGGAAGGCTTGAACCTGAACAAGGACGGCATGGCCCTGGACGGGCTCGACCGGGGGCGCATCAAACTCAAGAACGAATTCAACCGGACGCAGCGCACCAGCCTCAACCTGCGGGAACTGCGCGACGACTACCTCGACAAGCTCCAGGACGAGGACGGCCGCGTGCTGCCGTACTTCAACCTGATCCGGCAGAAGCTGGAGGAAGTACCCCTGAAGAACCCCAGGGAGATTGACTTCGGGGGCGCTGACCTGTGCTACGGCATTCTCAAGTCGAAACTGCAAAGCCCGCCCCTGATCGAACTCATCTGGTCGTACTACCAGGAAGAAGGCGGACTGGTGCAGACGCTCAACGCCATTGGCCTGCGGTTTCAGAACGTGCGCCGGCCCGGCCCCGGCCCCGACCCGCTGGCAAACCTCAACCTCGACCCGCTGCGGCCCCTGAGCAACCTGATCTGGGGTTACATTGAGGACGAACGCAACCGGCTCACCATCAACCGGCGCAACCTGGAGTACCAGTACGAGTACGGCATTTCGCTCATCGGCCGGGCCGTGCAGGGCATCTCGGTGGCCGAGCACCGCACCCAGTTCCTGCGGGCCTTCCACGACCTGCTGCGCGAGTGCATCCATTTTTACGAAAAGGCCAGCTTCACCACGATCATTCCCGACGGCTTCCCCATCCTGAACCACCTGCGCGAAGTACACCTGGCCCTGGCCGAAGGGGCCCACAATCAGTACGGCGACCTGCCCTGGACGGCCCGTGTCGAGATGCTCACCCAGCAGTGGATCCTGGCCCGTCCCGAAGTGCGGGAATTCCTCGGCGGACGCATCATGGTGCCTTATACGGAGCCCTGGATGGACCGGGTGGACAACATGAAGCAGTTGCAGGGCTGGAACACGACCAACATCACCAACTTCCACGACCTGGCCGTGTTCGGCGAACAACTGCTCCTGTCCATCCGCTACGGCAGTTGGACCGACTCGAACGTGGGCGGCCTCAGGGCGGCCAACTGGGCGCACTACTGGCGCGAAGACATCCAGCGCTACATCCACGCCTACAAGGCCGTAACGGGGGTAGACCTGGCCAACGAAGTGACTGACACGCGCATCCACCTGCCCGGTCACGAGGACCGCTACCTGCAACCGGCCGCCCTGATCGAAAGGCAGGTGGCCCTCCAGCAGTTCCAGCAGAACGGCGGGAACCGGGCCACCCTGCCGCCCAACCGGTCGGCTGCCCGGGGACAACTCGCCCAGCCTCCGCAAGTGGTGCGCCGGGAAACCTACAACAATGAGTGATTACGCCCCGGTTGACTTCTCGTCGGCCCTGTACCTGGGGCGCCGGTCGTTCGGGTTGCCGGCCCCCGGCCGGTTTACCCTTACGGCCGGCAAGCCCGCCGCCCTGCACGAGCCGGCCCTGCACCGCGCCGTGGCCCGGGAGGTAGCCCGCCGGCAGGGGCTCGAAGACGGCCTGCTTGGCCCCTCCACCTTCCACCTGTTCTGGGACCTGTTCGGGATGGTGCCCCGCACCGCCACGGTGCTGGTGGACGAATCCACGTACCGGGTGGGCCGGTGGGG
Source organism: uncultured Sphingobacteriales bacterium (assembly GCA_963844325.1). Lineage (GTDB taxonomy): Bacteria > Bacteroidota > Bacteroidia > Cytophagales > 172606-1 > CADCTQ01. The sequence goes on along the minus strand of CAWJNV010000002.1, from coordinate 6,220,283 downwards.
GGTGGCCCGGGCCCTGCTGGACGGCGTGCCCGTGCGGTTTTTCCCGGCCGGCGACACCGACCGGCTGGGCCGCCTGCTGCACGCCTGCGGGCAGGAGGGCCGCACGCCCTGGGTGCTGACCGACGGCTGGTGGATGGCCGGCAACCGGCCCGCCCCGCTGGGCGCGTACCTGCGGCTGCTGGCCCCGTTTCCCCGCGGCGTACTGCTCGCCGACGACACGCAGGCTTTCGGCATTCTGGGCGCCCGGCCCGACCCGGTGCTGCCCTGGGGCTACGGCGGCGGCGGTACGCTGCCCTTCCTGGGCCTGCGGAGCAATAAGCTCGTCACGATCACTTCGCTGGGCAAGGGGCTGGGCGTGCCGGTGGCCGTGCTGGCCGGCAGCGCCGTCCGCCTCCGGCGCTGCCGCCTGCGGAGCGACGTGCGGGTGCACACCAGTCCCGCCTCGGACCTGCACGCCTGGGCGGCGTGGCAGGCCCTGCAAAGCGACGCGGCGGCTGGCGACGGACGGCGCAAAAAACTGTACCGCAACTGCCTGCTCTTCCGGAAGCTGCTCCCGGCGGGGATTGCCGCGGGGGACCAGGTCTTCCCGGTGCAGAAGCTCCGGCTCCCCGACGTGGCCACGGCCCTGGGGCTCCACGCGCAGCTGGGCCGGGAAGGCATCGAAGCCCTGCTGCTCGCCGGCGACCGCCGGACGGCCGTGCCCGAGTTGGCCTTCTGCCTCCGCGCCGACCACACTGCCGAACAGGTCCGCCGGGCCGCCGCCCGGATCGTCGCTTTTTTCCACGAATATTCTTTCAACCCTACCCAAGCGCCCCGCGCAACCCGCCATGACCCTTACCAACCGATTCCGAAACCGTCCCCCGCAGCGCCCCGTTAGCCGGCGCCGGGGCGCCTTTGCCCGGGTGTACACCAAAGACGGCCGTACCCTCCGGGTGCCGCTCCGGGGCGGGCCCGCGGGCTCCTGCACCGGCACCGGCTGCCGGTTCCACCCCGAGCGGCAGTTCATCCGCTGGTTCGGTCGCTACGCGGCGGCCAACCCCGGCTTCCCGGTGGGCGTCAAAAACATCCTGCTGGTGGTCGATGACCCGCTGTGCCCGCACTGCAACGCCCTGCTCAGCCGCTACCTGGGCCGCTACCGCCTGGCCGGCCGGCTGCGCCTGCGCACCTGGGAGCCCCGCAAAACCTGCGGCTGCGCCGACGGCGGGGCGCCGGCCGGGGCGCAACCCCCCGGCCGGCCGATCTACCTGGTGACCCGCCTCGATGAACTGCTGCACGAGGTGCAGGCCCTGGAATGGGTCCGCGCCGGGGCCACGGCTGAACCGTACCGGGGGGCTTTGCCCCAGTTTGCCGCGGCCCACGCCTAAACGCCCCGGTTGTTCTACCTGTCTACTTTCCTCCCGGGGCTGCGTACGGTGGAAGGGTTGGGAGAGGGTAATGGTACACTGATCAGTTATGATGATTATGATTTGAACTGATCAAAAAAGGATTCTGAAAAAGACCATAACTAATCATAATCATCATAACCGATCAGTGTACCGTTGCCGGAAGGAATCATGTCGAATGTCGAACAAGGAAGCAAAGCTCGACGAAGTCAATGATGAATGTTGAATGACTGCTGCCTGAGACGCGATGAAGCCTGAGACGCGATGAATCGCGTCTCTACGAACCACGGACCACTATGCTTATTATTGACTGTCATTGCCACGCGGGGAAGGGGGATGGGCTGACGGGGCCCTGGGATACGGATGCGCCGCTGGGGCCGTACCTGGAATGGGCGGACGGGGCGGGCATCCACAAAACGGTGCTTTTTGCGGCCTTTCACTCCGACTACGCGGTAGCCAACCGGCAGGTGGCCCGCATCGTGCAACGGGCGCCGGAGCGGTTCTACGGGTTTGCGTTCGTGCACGCCCTCCGCGACCGGGGACGGGTGTTCCGGATGGTGCAGACGGCCGTGACGGCGTACGGCTTCTGCGGCATCAAGCTGCACCGGTTCGACGCCCGCATCAGCCGCGAGGTGTGCGACACGGCCCGCCACTTCCGCCTGCCGGTGCTCTACGACGTGGTGGGGGAAATTTCGGTGGTGGAACTGCTGGGCAGCGAATACCCCGACGTGAACTTCATCATTCCGCACCTGGGCAGCTTCTCCGACGACTGGCGGGCCCAGGCCGGCCTGATCGACCACCTGGTGCGCTACCCCAACATCTACACCGACACGTCGGGCGTGCGGCGGTTCGACATCTTGAAAAAGGCGTTCCAAAGGGCGGGGGCGGGCAAAATCCTGTTCGGCTCCGACGGGCCGTGGCTGCACCCGGGGGTGGAACTGAGCAAAATTCACGCCCTGCACCCCTCGCCGTCCGAAGCGCAACGGATGCTCTCGGGCAACCTGCTGAAATTGATCGGGCAGGTACGCCGCCACCCGTCCAGCCGCCCCCCGGCCGGCATCACCCTCCCGGCCGAAACCCCGGCCCCGGTGCCGTGGCGCGACCCGTGGCTGGAAAGATAGGGAGACCGGAGACCGGAGGAAGGGAGACCGAAGGAGGCGTGCCCAGGTAGTGCGGGGAATGGTTGGGGGTGCGAAGGGGTGGGGTGAAAGGGATGAAAGGAGAAAAGGGAGGCGGGCAAAGTACCTGAGTACGCCCGCCTCCCTTTTCTCCTTTCTTTCGTATTGTCACGAACCGGTACCGTATCCCCGCGAAAATCCGTGCCCCTCCTCCGGTCTCCCTTCCTCCGGTCCCCGGTCTCCTTTAAGCTCCGGTTCGCCGTTTTTGCGGTGCATCTGGAGGATGCGTTCGCTGCAGCCGAGGCGTTGGGCGGCCAGGCGCAGGTTGCCCTTTTCGTGGTGAATGGCTACTTTTTTGGCTACTTCCGTCACGGTTTCCTTGATCTCCTTGAGGCCCATGCCCTGGTAGAGCATTCCCGTGACGGCCAGTTCGAGGTCCTGGCCCCCCTGCGTGGGGTGGAGCTGGTCGAGGTCGGGCCAGTCGGTCTGCGGAATGTCGCCCAGGGTGATGGGCGCTTCGCCCAGGTGCTTGTTGGCAATGCGGCTCACGAGCTGCTGCAATTCCCGCACGTTGCCCGGGAAATCCTTCAGTTGCAGGAAGTCAAACACCTTTTTGTCAATGGGTTGGCGCACGTGGTGCAGCTTTCGGAAAAAGTGTTCGGCCAGCACGGCAATGTCCTCCTTGCGTTCCCGCAGCGGCGGCAGGCGGCACGTCCAGCCCGAAATCCGGTAGTACAGGTCCTGCCGGAAGTTGCCCTTTTTCACCTCTTCGGCCAGGTCGCGGTTGGTGGCGCTGACCAGCCGGAACCGGGCTTTGCGCCACACGTTGCTGCCCACCCGCTTGTAGGTGCCTTCCTGCAACACGCGCAGCAGTTCGGCCTGTAGCGCCAGAGGCAGCTCGCCGAGTTCGTCCAGGAACAGCGTGCCTTCGTGGGCCAGGGCAATGGCCCCGTCACGGGTGCTGATGGCGTTGGTGAACGCCCCCTTTTCGTGGCCGAACAGTTCGCTGCCCGACAGGCCCGGCACCAGGTTGGTACAGTCCACCACGATGCAGTCGCGCTTGTCGGGCCGCGGGTCGAAGGCGTGGATCTGCTGGGCGACCAGTTCCTTGCCCGTGCCGCTTTCCCCCAGGATGAGCACCGGCCCGTTGGACAACGCCACGTCGACCACCTGGCTGAGCGTACTGATCCACTGCCGGCTGGTGCCCACCAGGCTTTTTTGCAGGCTGGCCACCTTTTCGTTGAGGCTCTTCCAGTACTTGAGGCGCGAGGCCACGATCTGCACCGGGTTTTCCACCTCGTACCACGAAAACACCTCCGTAACGCCCCGCTTGAGCAGGTACCAGGTGTAGGCGGTGGGCAGGCTGTTGATCGAAATGGCCATCAGGTGTACCTCCCCGCCCGGGGGAAGCGACTCAAACAACGGGCCGAACCCTTCGAGGGGCGTGAAGTTGTCGAGGAACAGGATGCCGGGCCCCGCCGGGGTGTCGCCCGGGTGCAGGGCCGCCAGGGGAATGCCGGCGTCGCCGAGGGCCGTGATGATGTCCACCAGCCGGGCATGCTGGCGGGTAAACGGCTGAAACCAAATGGAAAGCGTTGCCATACGGATGGATGGGGAAGATAAAAAGTGGCAGGGGGAATCATTCCGCGTTGCGGCAGGGGGGTGGTTTTTTGAAGACCGAAGTAGAGTCAAGTTGCAGAATGCACCTCCTATTGTCAATACCTAAATTTAGGTATATTACCGCCGGACCCGTCCCCGACGACCCATTGCAACCCGCACATTCCCCAAACCATGATGCACCTTACCCTTCGACGACTATCCGCTTTACTCTCCCTGCTGCTGCTTACCACGCTTGCCGCCGCGGCCCAGTCCAAATCCAAAGAGCCTCTCTTCCCCAACCGGATTGGGGTAGTGTCGTACACGTTCCGCGAAAGCTTCAAGCAGGACGTGCCCGCCACGCTCGACAAGATCAAGGCCCTGGGCATTACCAACATCGAGTTTTCGAACCTGTTCGGCAAGACCGCGGCCGAACTGCGGGCCCTGCTCGACGCCCGGGGCATGGTGTGTACCTCTTTCGGCACGGGCTACAACGACGTGCTCGACAAAACCGACGAGGTAGTCCGGAACGCCAAAACCCTGGGTGCCAGGTACGTCCGCGTGGCCTGGATTCCGCACGAGGGGGACTTTACGCTGGAGACGGCCAAAAAAACGGTGGAAGACTTCAACCGGGCCGGCAAAGCCCTGCGCGACAACGGCCTCACGTTCTGCTACCACAACCACGGCTTCGAATTCCAGCCCCACGGCGACGGCACGCTGTTCGACTACCTGGTGCAGCACACCGACCCGGCGGCTGTAAGCTTCGAAATGGACATTCTCTGGGTGGCGCACCCCGGCCAGGACCCGGCGAAGCTGCTCAAAAAGTACCCGCAGCGGTTTAAGCTCATGCACGTGAAGGACCTCAAAAAAGGCGTGAAGGGCGACCTGTCGGGCGGCACGCCGGTAGAGAACGACGTAGCCCTGGGCACCGGCCAGATCGACATTGCCGCCGTGATGAAAGCCGCCCGCAACACGGCCATCGAGTACTTCTACATCGAAGACGAAAGCCCCTCGGTGGACGTGCAGGTGCCCCAAAGCATCGCCTACCTGAAGGGCCTGGCGGGGAAGAAGTAAGGGTTAGAGGGTTGAATGGCTATATGGCTATATGGTTGTATGGCTATATGGTTGTATGGCTATATGGTTGTATGGTAGACTGCGGTTCGAAATCTTTTCTCCGTGAAACTCCGTGACATCCTTGTTTCCGTGGTGAACCTTCAACCATATAGCCATACAACCATATAGCCATATAGCCATACAACCATACAGCCATACAACCATTTAACCATACAGCCATCTAACCTTCCAACACCATGGAAACGGAAAAAGACGGCGTGCCCGCGTTTTACGCCCGCGACCGGGAGGCGTGGCGGCAGTGGCTGGAAGCGCACCACGATTCGGCCAAAAGCGTGTGGCTCATCATCTACCGCAAGGAGAGCGGCACCCGCAGCGTGTATTACCCCGAAGCCGTGGACGAAGCCCTCTGCTTCGGCTGGATCGACAGCAAAAGCAACAAGCGGGACGGGGAGAGCTTTTACCAGTTCTTTGCCCGGCGCAACCCCCGCAGCAAGTGGAGCCGCGTGAACAAAGGGAAAGTGGAAGTCCTGCTGGCCGCCGGACGCATGGCCCCCGCCGGCCTGGCCGTCATTGAAGCCGCCAGGCAGAGCGGTACCTGGACCGCCCTCGACGACGTGGAAAACCTCACCCTGCCCCCCGACCTGGAAACCGCCCTGCGGGCCAACCCGGTTGCCATGCAGTATTTCGAGGCGTTTCCGCGGTCGGTGAAGCGGGGCATCCTGGAGTGGCTCCTGAACGCCAAAAAGCCCGAAACCCGCCAGAAACGAATCGAAGAAACCGTGACGCTGGCCGCCCGCAACGTCCGCGCCAACCAGTACCGGCCTTGAGCCGGCGGCCCGATGCATCACATTTGCCCGAACCCGGGAACCGGGAATCCGTGTATCCCTGTTGTGTCGTGGGTAACGTCCTGCATTCCCCGTTTTTTCCTATTTTTTGCGGGGCAGGGCTTGCGTACTTATAGCAGACAGATATGCGGATCAAAACGTTGGATGCACCCCCGGGCCGTTCGTTCCGGCAGGTGTTCGTGATGGCGTACAAAGAACTCAATTACAATGATCCCCTGCGCCTGGGGGCTGCCACGGCCTTTTTCACGATCTTTTCCCTGCCGGCCATCCTGCTGGTGGCCGTCAACGCGCTGGGCATCGTGTTCAACAAAGAAATCATCAGCGGGGAGATTTTCAAGGAGATCCGCGACGTGGTGGGGGAAGGCGCCACCCGGCAGGTGCGGCTGGTGTTCAACAACATGGAGGAACTGGTGTGGCACTGGGTCTACACCGTGGTTGGATTTCTTTTCATGATCTTCATTGCCACCACGCTGTTCATCGTGGTGCAGCGTTCCATCAACCAGCTCTGGAACGTGCAGGTGAAGGAGGGACAGCGGGCCCTGGCCCACCTGCGGCACCGGTTCACGGCCCTGCTGCTGATCCTGATCAGCGGCTCGCTGGTGGTGGCGGCGCTGGTGTCGGACGTGTTCCTGGCGTTTGCCTGGGGGTGGCTCCAGAAAAGTGCACCCGAGTACGACGTGTTCCTGCTCCTGGTGCTGAACCAGGTGCTGACGCTGGGCATCATTGCTGTGTGGTTCGCGGTGCTGTTCCGGTACCTGCCCGACGCCTGGGTGGCCTGGCGGGCCATCTGGTTCGGGGCCGGGCTCACGGCCGTACTGTTTTCGCTGGGCAAGTTCATTCTGCGCCAGTTGCTGGTCAACAGCAACATCAATTCCATCTACGGGGCGGCCGGCTCGGTGATCCTGCTCCTGCTGTTCATCTTCTATTCTTCCTTCATCCTCTACTACGGGGCGGCCTTCACCAAAGCCTACGCCGAATACGCCCGGCTTCCCTTTCTCGTCAAACCCTTCGCCGAGGCGTACGAGATCAGGATGGTGGAGAAATAGGGAGAACAGGAGCGAGAAGCGAGGAGTGAGAAGCGAGAAGAATGGACACGCACTTTGCCGTGATAACCGGAGAAGTCCGTGCCCCTTCTTCTCACTCCTCGCTTCTCGCTTCTCGCTTCTCAACTGACCGTCGCACTGCATTCACCTTGCCCGCATCCGTGAGGGTGATTTCGTACTCGGGGGGGTAGAGGGCGGCGCCCAGGTGCAGGGCCGGATTGCGGTAGGTCATGCCGCCGGCCTGGCGGGTGTTGGCCGAGAGGTGGATTTCCGTGGCCCCGGTCTGGGCCAGCACCGCCGCCGCGTTCCGTTCGTGGATGCCGCCGCCGGGCAAAATGATGAGGCGTCCGGCCGACTGCCGCACCAGTTGCGCAATGAGGGCGGCGCCTTCGAAGGCCGACCGTTCGCGGCCCGACGTAAGGAGGCGGGTGACGCCCAGCCCCGCGAGGTCTTCCAGGGCCCGGAAGGGGTCGGCGGCCATGTCGAAGGCGCGGTGGAAGGTGACCGGCAGCGGCCCCGCCAATCCGACCAGTTCGGCGGTGCGGGGCCCGTCCACGTGGCCGTCGGGGGTGAGCAGGCCCAGCACAATGCCGTCGGCGCCCAGTTCCCGGGCCATCCGTACGTCCTGCCGCATGATTTCGAATTCTACGTCCGAGTACAGGAAGTCGCCGCCCCGGGGCCTCACCATCACCATCAGGCCGGCGGTAGTCAGGTGCCGCCGGGCCACGGAGATGCTGCCGGCGCTGGGCGTAGTGCCGCCTTCGAAGAGATTTTCGCAGAGTTCTACGCGGTCGGCGCCGCCCTGCTGGGCCCGCAGGGCCGATTCGACGGAGTTTACGCAGATTTCGATGAGGGGCCGGTGGGTGTGCATGTTTTGTTTCGCGCGGATAATTTCCAATATTCCGCTAAAATTACGCAGCCGCGTGCTTTTTGCCCACCAAACTTCCAACCGTTTGCCCCGCCCATGAAAAAACGTCGTGACTTCCTGCGTCTTTCGGCGCTGAGTTCCCTGCTGCTGACCCGCGTTGGCCGGGCCCAGCCTGCCCCGGTTGCCACCCAGGCCGCCGGCCCGGTGGTGATCTCTACCTGGGACCACGGCGTGCCGGCCAACGCCGCCGCCTGGGCCGTGCTCAGTAAAAACGGCAAGGCGCTGGACGCCGTGGAGGCCGGCGTGAAGGTGACCGAAGCCGATCCCAAGGTGAACAGCGTGGGCTACGGCGGCCTGCCCGACCGCGACGGCCGGGTAACGCTGGATGCCTGCATCATGGACGAACGGGGCAACTGCGGGGCGGTGGCGGGCCTCGAACACATTCTGCACCCGATCTCGGTGGCCCGCCGGGTGATGGAAGACACGCCGCACGTGATGCTGGTGGGAGAGGGGGCCTTGCAGTTTGCCCTCTCCAAAGGCTTCAAGAAGCAGAACCTGCTCACGCCCGAGGCCGAAAAGGCCTGGAAGGAATGGCTGAAAACGGCCAGGTACGCGCCCAGGATCAACGCCGAGAACCACGATACCATCGGCATGGTGGCCCTCGATGCGGCCGGCAACCTGTCGGGGGCCTGCACCACCAGCGGCCTGGCTTACAAGATGCACGGCCGCGTCGGCGACTCGCCCATCATCGGGGCGGGGCTCTACGTGGACAACGAGGTGGGCGCCGCCACGGCTACGGGCCTGGGCGAAGCCGTCATGCGGACGGTGGGCAGCTTCCTGGTGGTGGAACTGATGCGGCAGGGCAAGCCGCCCAAAGAAGCCTGCCGGCAGGCCATCGAACGCATTACCAAGAAATTCCCCACCTATCGCGACATCCAGATCGGCTTCGTGGCCCTCAACAAGGCGGGTGAATACGGGGCCTTTGCCCTGCAACCGGGCTTCAACTACGCCGTGTACAGCCCGTCGGTGCCCAACAAACTGACCGACGCGGAGAGTTGGCTGAAATAGGTATCGGTCAGTGGTACTTTACTTCGTCATTCGAAATTCCTTGTTCGTCATTGGATATTTAATTTTTTAATAATGAATGATGAACAAGGAATTTCGAATGATGAAGTTTAAGGGTGCTCCCCCAGCTTGCCGGAGGCAATGGCCCCGTCGGCCTGGGCGGCGCAGGCGCGGAGCACGTGGACCAGGCCGGCGAAGCGGGGGTCTTGGGTGAGGCCCTGGCGGTAGCGGTAGTAAATCTGCTGCACGATGACGCCGATCTTGAACAGGCCGAAGGCGTAGTAGAAAACGACATCGCCCAGGTCGCGGCCGGTGCGTTGGGCGTACCGGTCGGCCACTTCGCGGCGCGTGAGGTTGCCGGGCAGGGTGGTGGGGCCGAAGCCGCGCAGGGGGGCGGGATCACCCGGTTCGGCCCAGTAGCCCAGCGTGGTGCCCAGGTCCATCAGCGGGTCGCCCACCGTCGCCATTTCCCAGTCGAGCACCGCCCGGATTTCCCCGGGGCCGGGGGCAAACACCACGTTGTCGTACTTGTAGTCGTTGTGGACCAGGCCCACGTACCGTTCCGGCGGCAGGTTGCGGGCCAACCATTCCGCCACCCGGTCCATCTCGGGGAGGTCATCCGTACGGGTGTGGTGGTAGCGTTTGGTCCAGCCTTCCACCTGCCGCCCCACGTAGCCCCCCGGGCGGCCCAGCGCCGCCACCTCCGGCCGCGTCGCGTCCAGCGCGTGAATCTCCGCCAGGTTGTCCACCAGGGCTTCCGACAGACGCCGCATGGTCGGGCCGTCGGCCGCCAGCCCTTCCGGCCGGGCGCCGCGGAGGATGAGCCCTTCCACCCGTTCCATCAGGTAGAAAGGCGCCCCGACCACCGAGGCGTCGCCGCAGTAGAGGACCGGGCGGGGCACCCGGGCGTACTGCGGGCGAATGGCCGACAGCACGTTGAATTCCCGTTCCATGTCGTGGCCCGACTTCACGTTGGCCCCCGCCGGTGGCCGGCGCAGCACGTATTCGTGGTCGCCCGCGCGCAGCAGGTAGGTGAGGTTGGAGTAGCCGCCCGGAAACTGGCGCACCGACAGCGGCCCGGCGTGGCCCAGGCGATTTTCCAGGTAAGCCTGAAGGGCCGGGAGGGGCAGTTCTTCGCCGGGGCGGACGGGTTGCGGTTCGTGTTGCATGAGCGTACGGGAAAGAATAAGGGAAGGCGATTCGACGCCCGGGCGGCAGGTAACACCGGGTCTTACGCGTATGCTGGCAGCAATTGAGCGAAAATCCGTTTCTGATGCGCCTCACCCGCAATGTTAGGGGATGAGCACAAAAAAATAATACAAATTTTTGCTTCAATTTTTGCAGTCCACCGCCAAATTGTATTTATTGCAGACGCCAAATTCTATTTTGTATTAGAAAAATTATATTTTGTTGCAATCGTCCCCAATAGCCTGCCGTTTTTCTTTTCAACCTGACCCATTAATCACTCTACTTCCTTATGATGCATCTCTACACCTCCCAGAAGGGACAGCCGGCGGAAGAAACATCCGTTCGCGGTAAAGTCCCAGCAAACCCGGAACGTGTCCGCCGGGTGTTTTTGCGGCTGTGCAACACGGCGTGCCTGGTCGCCTTTTTGCTGGCAACCAGCGCAGCGGCCCTGGCGCAGTCGCGCACGGTGACCGGCAAAGTAACCTCGAAGCTGGACGGCGGGGGCATACCGGGCGCCAACGTACTGGTAAAAGGCACCACCACCGGCGCCATCACCGATGCCAACGGGGGGTACTCCGTGTCGGTACCCGGCAACGAGTCCACGCTGGTATTTTCATTCATCGGGTACGCCACGCAGGAGGTACTCGTAGGGGAACGCAGCACCATTGACGTGCAAATGGCCGACGTCGAAAACAGCCTCGACGAAGTGGTGGTGATCGGTTACGGTACGCAAAACAAATCCGACCTGACCGGGTCGGTGAGTTCGGTAAAAGCCGCGCAGTTGCAGGAGCGGCCCGCCGCTTCGCTCAACCAGGCCCTGGCGGGCCGCCTGGCCGGCGTGCAGGTCAACAGCAACTCGGGTCGTCCCGGCGGACGGGCCAACGTCCGCATCCGGGGTTTCAGTTCGATCAACTCGTCCAACAACCCCCTGTACGTAGTGGACGGCGTGCAACTGCCGATGAGCAACCAGGACCAGGCCAGCCAGGCCATCGACTACATCAATCCCAACGACATCGTATCGGTGGAAGTGCTCAAGGATGCTTCTTCCACGGCCATTTACGGGTCGCGGGGGGCCAACGGGGTCATTCTCATCACCACCAGGCGGGGCAAGTCGGGCGATGGTCAGATCACGTACGCCGCCGATTTCAGCGTACCCACGGTGGGGCCTAATTTTCCCCGGCGGCTCAACGCCCGGGAATTCCTGGCCGTAGAAGACCTGGCTTACCGCAACATGGAGAAGTACGACCCGGTGAACTGGCAACTCGGCCGGTACGTCTCGCGGGACCCGGCGCTGGCGCGGACCGACCCCCGGCTCTTTGACGCCAACGGCAACCCGCTTTACGACACCGACTGGCTCAAGGAAGCCACCCAAAACCGCGTGTCGCAGAACCACCAGCTGGGCTTTACGGGCGGTAACGAACGGAATACGTTCTCGGTGTCGCTGGGCTACCGCAACGACCAGGGCCTCATCAAAACGTCTTACCTGAAGCGGTACTCGGGCCGGTTCACCTTCGACAGCCAGATCAAGAAATGGCTCAAAATCGGCGGTACGCTGAGCTACACCAACCAGGGCGAAAACCTGGTGGACCAGAGCGACCAGGTGGCCCGCAGCATCGTGGAAGACTTCCCCTTCATGCCCGTGCGGTACGAAGACGGCACCTACGCCGACAACCGGCACTATCCCAACGCCGAGGGCCGCTTCAACGTGGTACACCGGCTGGAGCAGACCAAGTACATCATGAACACGCAGACCGTCCTGGGCAGCTTCTTTACCAACATCACCTTTGCCAAAGGGTTGGAAATGAAAACGGTCCTGGGCACCAACGTAATCACCCAGGAGCGCAATGAGTACAGCGGCCGTACGCTGAACCTCACCCAGCAGGGCATTGCCGCCACCCGCAACCGGAAAGAAACCTTCTGGTCACTGGAGAATTACCTGACCTACAACAAGCGTCTGGGCGACATTCACGAAATCCAGGGGTTGCTCGGGATTTCGTGGCAGCAAACCAACTTCTTCCGGATTGCCGGGCTGGTCGAAAGCTTTTCGACCGACTATTTTAACTTCAACAACATGGGCGCCGGCAGCACCAACCCCCGGGTTGAATCCAATGCGACCGCACACGCGCTCAACTCGTACTTTGCCCGGTTCAATTACATCCTGCTCGACAAGTACCTGTTCACCCTGACCGGCCGGACCGACGGCGCTTCCAAGTTTGGTACCAACAACAAGTACGCGGTCTTCCCCTCGGCGGCCCTGGCCTGGCGGATTTCCGAAGAACCCTTCCTGAAAAACAACCGGGTGATTTCCAACCTGAAGCTGCGCACCAGCTACGGCCTGGCGGGCAACTCCGAAATTCCGCCTTATACCTCTTTGTCCCTGTTGCGGTCCAACTACGCCGCCGTGATCAACGACGCCCGGGTAGGGGGTACCGGCCTGAACCGGTTGGCCAACCCCGACCTGCGGTGGGAAAGAACGGCGCAGAGCGACGTGGGCCTCGAACTCGGGTTGTTCAACAACCGGATTTCGGTGGAAGCCGACCTGTACTACCGCAAAACCACCGACATGCTGCTCGACGCCCCCGTGCCCCGCACGAGCGGGTACCCCAACATCCGCAAAAACATCGGTTCGATGGAGAACAAGGGGCTGGAGTTGTCGCTTAACGCCACGCCGGTGCAGGCCGGGAAGTTCACCTGGAATACCAACTTCAACATCGCCATGAACCGCAACAAGATCCTGTCGCTGGCCAGCCCGGCCGACATCTTCGGCGTGGGCGGGCCCAACTTCACCAACCCCACCAACATCATCCGCGTGGGCCAGCCGGCCGGGTCGTTCTGGGGGCTGGTGCGACTGGGCACCTGGAGCGAAGCCGAACGGGATGAAGCCGCCAAATTCGTGAGCTACCGGGCCGGCCGCACGATCCTGCCGGGCGACATCAAGTACCTGGACGTGAACGGCGATTACGCCATCACCGACGCCGACCGGATGATCATCGGCAACGGCAGCCCCAAAGGCCTCGGCGGGTTCAGCAACACCTTCAAGTACGGCGGCCTGGAGCTGACGGTGGAATTGCAGTATTCCTACGGCAACGACATCCTCGACATGACGCTGCACTCAAGCGAAGACCGCCAGGCCCTGGCCAACAGCTACGCCACCGTGCTGGATGGCTGGACGCCCGACAACCAGAACACGATGATCGCCGAAGTGCGCGACACCCGGGCCGGCTACGTGACCAACGTGGATACGCACTGGATCAAGGACGGCTCGTTCATCCGCGGCCGCAACCTGCTGGTGGGCTACAACATTCCGCAGGCCCTCTACAGCCGCCTCAAACTGAGCAACCTGCGCGTTTACGGCTCGGTGCAGAATTTCTTCCTGCTGACGGACGACGAGGTGAACGGCGACCCGGAAACCACGCCGACGGGCGGCTACGCCAACGACGAAAACAACGTATTTTCCCAGGGCATGAACTGGCACAGCTATCCCCGCCCGACCATCTTCCTGGTGGGCGTCAACATTGCCCTCTAAACCACTCTTTTCTCCCTACCAAAGACACATTCGTATGAAGCTGAACATAATTGCAAAGGCCGGCAAACTACTGCTTTTCGGGGCGGTACTGCTGGCGTCGGGTTGCTCGGATTTCCTCGAAGAAGAGGATCTTTCCAACCTGAGCCCGGATAATTTCTACACGATTCCCGAACACGCCGAGGCGGGCCTTGCCTCCATTTACGCCGACACCCGGTTCATCGGCGACGGGGCCGGCATCTTCTCGTCCAACTGGCAGTTGCTGGAAGCGCCTACTGGAACTTCCACCACGGAAACCGCCCAGAACTCCGACCTCAACAACCTGTACGGGCTGGTGTACGACGGCAACAACGGGCACGTGATCAACTGGTGGAACGGCCTTTACAAAGTGATTGCCCAGGCCAACCTGGTGCTGGACCGCGTGCCGGGCATTTCGCCGATGAACGAAGTGCAGCGGAACAAGGTGTTGGGCGAAGCCAGCTTTCTCCGCGCCTGGGCGTATTTCTACGCCGTCCGGCTGTGGGGCGACATTCCGCTGATCACCAAGCCGCAGACGATTGAGTCGCCGGATTTCATGCCGACCCGCGCCTCGCAGGAAGAAGTATACCAGCTGATCGTGGAGGACCTGCTGGCGGCCGAAAACGCCGGGCTGGCCTGGACGGACCCCAGCGGCCGGGTGAACCTGGCGGCCGTCAAGTCGCAACTGGCCAAGGTGTATCTGACCATGGCCGGGTTCCCGCTCAACAAAGGGGCTTCGCACTACCAGTTGGCCGCCCAGAAAGCCGCCGAGGTAATTACGTACGCCAACGCCAGCGGCGGGGCGATCAAGCTGTTTGATACCTACAACGAGGTGCACCAGGAGACGCTCAAGAACCGGGGCGAACACATTTTCATGCTCCAGTACAACCGCGTCGTGGCCGAAAACCCGATGGGCAACATGTTCCCCAACTTCAAGCCCGTGACGTACCGCGGCGCTTCGGGCACGGGCAGCACGGTGCCCACGTTGTCGTTCTACAACTCCTACGAGCCCGGCGACCTGCGGACCAAGGACCGGGAAGGGTACTTCTACACCACCTACTATACCAACGGCAACGGCGCGCTTTTCGATCTGGGGGCGCCTTACATTTACAAGCACTTCAACGTGGCGGCCAACGGGACGGCCGGGATGACCGGTACCCGCAACGACAACCTGAACGTGCCGCTGATCCGGTACGCGGAGGTGCTGCTGATCTACGCCGAAGCGCAGAATGAGATCGGCGGGCCCAATGACATGGCCTACAACGCCCTCAAGAGCATCCGGGACCGCGCCAGACTCACCACCCCAACCCCCGGCGAATATTCCCAGAGCACCTTCCGGGAGGCCGTATGGCGGGAACGCTGGCACGAGTTGTGTTACGAGATGATCACCTGGTTCGACATGGTGCGCCTGCGGAAAGTGTACAACGAGACCACGCGGGGCTTCGACAACTTCGTGGGGCACATCAACCTGAGTTCCAACCAGCCGCTCCAGGAAAAGCACCTCCTGTTCCCCATTCCCGTGCCGGAAATGCAGAACAACCCGAACCTGAAGGTCCAGAACCCGGGCTACCCGCTGTAATACGGATTCGTCGTTGGTTGTTCAATGAACGGTGCGAAAGCAAAATGCCTGAAAGGCTTCCCCCGGGGAAGCCTTTTTTTATTACACCGGCGGCGGGCAGCCCCGGGGGAGCAAGGGAGCGACGGGGGCTTCGGGGCGTTGCTTGTTGCGCCCTTTGCGTCTTCTCTTTGCGATCCTTGCGGTTCAGTTCTTTTTATGATTGCCCAAACCGGTCTGCGCATTTCACCTTCCGGCAACCCGGCGTTACTATCCAGGGCAAACCTTACTACAACCTTCTACCCTTTTCCCGCTTCCAGCCCGTAGCCCTTGAGGATGCGGCGGGCCAGTACCGACTTGTGCACCTCGTCGGGGCCGTCGTAGATGCGGGCGCCGCGTTCGTGGCGGTACCAGTACGACAGCACCGTGTCGTCGGTGAGGCCCAGCGCCCCGTGCACCTGGATGGCCCGGTCTACTACCGTTTGCAGCACGTTGGCCACGAAGAATTTAATCGTGGATATCTCGTCGCGCACGGCCTCCTGGCCTTCGCGTTCCATGCCCTGCGCCGTGTGCAGCACCATGAGCCGGGCGGCGTTGATGCCCGCCCGGCTTTCGGCAATCCAGTGCTGCACCGTTTGGCGGTGGCCGAGGTACTCGCCGGGGGCCACCTGGCGGGTAGCGGCCCGCCCGCACATCATGGCAAACGCCCTTTCGCAGATGCCGATCCAGCGCATGCAGTGGTGGATGCGGCCCGGGCCGAGCCGTTCCTGGGCCAGCTTAAAGCCGCCCCCTTCGGGACCCAGCAGGTGCGCGGCGGGCACCCGGCAGTTTTCGTAGCGGATTTCGGCGTGGCTGTTGTACCCGTCGCCGGCTTCGCCCATGATCGGGATGTTGCGCACCAGCCGGAAGCCGGGCGTATCGGTGGGCACGACGAGCATGCTGGCCCGGGCGTAGGGGTTGGGGTGATCGGGGTTGGTTACGGCCATTACGATGGCAAAGGCGGCCCCGTCGGCGGCCGTGGTAAACCACTTGTGCCCGTTGATCACGTACGCGTCGCCCTCCCGCGCGGCCGTGGTGCGCAGCAGCACCGGGTTGGAACCCGCCAGGTCGGGCTCCGTCATCGAGAAGCACGAACGGATGCGGCCTTGCGTCAAGGGCGCCAGAAATTGCCGGTGCTGGCTTTCGGTCCCGAACTTGTGCAGCAGTTCCATGTTGCCGACGTCGGGCGCCTGGCAATTGAACGCGTAGTGCCCCAGGGGCGTCTTGCCCAGCGCTTCGCTCACCTGCGCGAACTCGGTAAGGGAGAGGCCCATGCCGCCCTCCGCTTCGGGCAGGTGGGGCGCCCACCAGCCCCGGCGTTTTACCGCTTCCCGCAGTTCCCGCAAGGGTGGTTCCACGCGGCTGAAGGGGCCGTTCAGAAATTGCGCCTCCAGCGGGAGCAGTTCGCCTTCGACGAATTCGCGGAGGGCGGGCAGCAGGGTTTCGAGGCGGGGCGAGGTAAACAAGTTGCGCATGGGAGGCTGGTTTTCTTTTGAAAGCTTTCTTACATCTTCTACAAAACGCGCCAATCTGCCCGTTTATGGCCCAACCGGCCGGGTTACTTTTGGGTTACTGCTGCAATGCCGGTCCGACCCGGCTGTAACCCATCACCCTCCCATTCTGCGTGA
Source organism: uncultured Sphingobacteriales bacterium (assembly GCA_963844325.1). Classification (GTDB taxonomy): domain Bacteria; phylum Bacteroidota; class Bacteroidia; order Cytophagales; family 172606-1; genus CADCTQ01. Next base: position 6,203,341 of record CAWJNV010000002.1, on the reverse strand, counting down.
AACCCAACCACTGGCTGGCCGCTACGGCCCTCATTCTGATTGTATGCGGCATTGCCGCCCTTTTCTGGCAGCAGGAATTGCAATACGCCCGGCCCACGCCGGTGCCGACAGACTATGTGGCCGTGCTGCCGGGCGAAAGGGTGGTGGTACCCGTGGCGGCCGGTGCGGTCCGTAAACCGGTGCTGTTGCACTTTTTCAATCCCGACTGCCCCTGTTCGCGGTTCAACCTCAAGCACCTGAAGCACCTGGCCCAACGCTACGCCGGCGCCGTCACTTTCCTGGCCGTGGTGCCCGAACACTTCGCGGCGCAGACCGGGGAGATCCGCCGCCGGTACGACTTGCCCATGCCCGTGGTGGCCGACGGGCGGGAGCAACTGGCCCGGGCCTGCGGCGTGTACGCCACGCCCCAAGCCGCCCTGGTGGATACCAGCGGCAAACTCTATTACCGGGGCAATTACAACAAAAGTCGTTACTGCACCACGCCCCACAGCAACTACGCCCAAATGGCCATTGATTCCCTGCTGGCCGGCACGCCTTCCCCCACCTTCAGTGACCTCGCTACCACCGCCTACGGCTGCGAACTGCCATCGGACTAAAGGAGAAGCGAGGAGTGAGAAGCGAGGAGCGAGAAGGGGGCTAACGCGAAGTAGCATGGGCCTGCAATTCCTTATCCACCCACGCAGTCCTTCTGTTCCGCCAGAGGCGGAAAGCATAGTAGGCACGAAGCATAGCTTCGCGCCAGCCCGCTGGCCCGTTGATCCTCGCGTTAGCCTCCTCGCTCCTCGCTCCTCCTTTCCCCCCCCTTATCATTTAAATGCGTAATTTTCCTCCCTTCCCTTCCACCATTCATGCAGCAGACCGACGTGTGCATTGTAGGGGCCGGGCCGGGCGGCGTAACGGCCGCTTTGCACCTGGCCAACCGGGGCATTCCCTGCACCCTGGTGGACAAGGCGTTTTTCCCCCGCGACAAGGTGTGCGGCGACGCCCTGAGCGGCAAGGTGGTAAACGAACTGCGGCGCATCGACGCGGTCCTGCCCGACAAACTGGCCGGCAGCGCCATGAGCCTCCCCGCCTGGGGCATGCAACTGACGGCCCCCGACGGGCAACCCCTGGGCATTCCCTTCCGGGCCGGGTACGACCCCGGGGCCGAAGCGGCGCCCGGCTACGTCGCCCGCCGGATCGATTTTGACAACCTGCTGGTGGACGAAGCCCGGCGGCGCCCCGAAATCACCCTGCGGGAAGGGGTGCACCTACAAACGTTTTCTTTCGCCGACGGCTACTGGTCCCTGGCCGACGCGTCCGGTACTCCGTGCGTCCGGTCGCGGCTGCTCATTATTGCCAATGGGGCCCAGTCGGCGTTCAGCCGCAAGGCCGCCGGCCTCGACCTGCGACCCGACCACCACTGCGCGGGCCTGCGGGCGTATTACCGCAACGTAGCGGGCTGCCACCGGGAAAATTTCATCGAATTGCATTTTCTGGAGCCCTTCCTGCCGGGTTATTTCTGGATTTTTCCGCTGCCCGACGGCTACGCCAACGTGGGCGTGGGCATGCTCAGCAGCCACGTCCGCCGGGGCCGCATCAACCTCCGCGCGGCCATGCTGGAACTGATTGCCACGCACCCGGTGCTGAAGGGCCGGTTTGCGGCGGCCGAACGGGTGGGCGACGTCAAGGGGTACGGCCTGCCGCTGGGCAGCCGGCGGCGGGACATCTCGGGTGAACACTACCTGCTGGTGGGCGACGCGGCGCACCTGGTGGACCCGTTTACCGGCGAAGGCATCAGCAACGCCATGATCAGCGGGCGGTGGGCGGCCGAACACGCGGCCCTTGCCCTGCAAACGGGCGACTTTTCGGCCCGCGGCCTGCGCGGGTACGACGCGGCCGTGTACCGGCGGCTGGGCCGCGAACTGCAACTGAGTTACCAGATGCAACGGTTGCTCCGTTTCCCCTGGCTTTTCAACGCGGTGGCCCGCAAGGCCGCCCGCAACCCCGCTTTTGCCGGGTTGCTCTCCTGCATGTTCAACGACCTGGATGTGCGCGCCCAACTGAAAAAGCCGCTCTTCTACCTCAAACTTTTACTTAACTTCTGATTTCCCACGCGGGACCTTTTTTCCCTTCGCGCCGGTTTGCCTGATTGGGGGTATTTTGACGTTAATATCACATTTACCTGCGAGGAACCTGCTATGAAAGGGAGATGGTTTTGGACAATTCTTTTGTTGCTGACGGCCCGGGTGAGCCAGGCGCAGTTTGGCGTCTGCGAACCCACCCGGCTGCGGGAACTGCCGGCCCGCAAACTGATTGTGGTGACCGAAATGGATTCGCCCCGCCTGATCGAACTGCTGCGCCGCAAGCGCAAAACCAAGGAGATTGATCTCTACAAGGCCGCCGTTGCCCAGTACAACGCCTGGATCCGGGAAGTGGCGCCCCGCTACTGGCCGTACCAGCCGCAGGACATCGAATACATGACTTTTTCGGAAGCCGACCGGTTGCGCCGGGGCACCAAGACGAAGTCGTACGCGGTACTGTACTGCGCCCACGTGGAGAATTTCATCAACAAGGGTACCGAGGGGGCCCGCCGCCATTCGGGGCTGGTGTGGGAAGAAAATTTCACGGAGGTGAACAAAAAACGCGAACACTGGGATACGTACGCGGTGATGGAACTCAAACTGATCGAGGACCTGGGCAACCACAACACGGTGTTCAGCCAGAACCTTTCCAACGTGCTGCCCGACAAGGCTGACCTGGTGTTTGGCCTGCAAATGCTCAACCGGTACATCCGGGCCGGCGAGGCCAAGGCCCCGAAACTCTCCGCAATGCAGGACGTGCTGAACTACGCCTCGTCGCTGCCCGACAGTACTACGCTGCTGCTCCGCAAGGACTGGCTGCACCCGTACCTCAACGAACACAACGTAAAGTCGCTTTACCCAAGCGCCTACCAGGTGGTGGACGCCGGCACGTACCAGTCACGCGTGGGCGGTGATTCCGCGTACGCCTACGTGCAGATCATTCCGGAGGTCATTTCCAAGCGGTCGAAGATCAAGGTGAACTACCTGCACCTGGTGATGAACGCCGCCGACGGGGCGTTGCTGGCGGTGTATTCGCCGGGGGGCACGGAGGATGAGGGGAAGATCATTACCAAAAGTGCCCTCAAGGAGTACGTGCGCCACGAACGGAGTTCGAATCAGTAAATATTGGGGTCAGGTGGGAAGGGGCTTTAGGGAGGAGAAGAAGGGTTTCTCGCAGATTGTCGCGGATAAGGGCGCAGATTTGCGCAGATTTTGGATTGAGGGATGATTGGTCGAAGGATGCTTGCAGGTGTCGTAAGGATCGATCCCGCAGATGATGCGCGTGGCGTTTTTGCTCGAAGGACAGTCAATGGGTGTCGTACCATTCGATCCCGCAGATTGTGTGCGAAACGTTTTTGCTCGAATGATCTTGGGTAGTGTCGGAAGATAGATACCGCAGATGGGGGCAGATGATTTTAGGCGGAAAAAACGCAGGAGGCGGCAGATGGGTTTTAGCTAAGTACCAATCACATGAAGGAGAATGAGATTTCATTTGCGGTGCGGGGAGCGGCTTTCAAGGTGTATAATGCCTTGGGGCCTGGTCTGCTGGAATCAGTTTACGAGGTGGCGCTAACCTACGAGTTGCGGCAAATGGGACATGAAGTTAAAAACCAGGTAACCGTTCCCGTGGTGTACGGGGATATGAAGATGGATGTCGGTTTCCGCCTGGATATGCTGGTGGATGAGTCGGTTGTGGTGGAGATCAAATCCGTGGATACGCTGCTCGACGTGCACCACAAGCAACTGCTGACTTATCTTCGGTTCACAAAGAAGAAGCTGGGCCTGCTCATCAACTTTAACACCGAAAACCTGAAAGACAATATTATTCGCATTGCCAACAACCTCTAGCCCTACGGTCTACTTCGGCGAAGATGAAATATCCAACAATGCTGCATGATAATCCTCAAAAATCTGCTGTGATCATGCTGTGGCACCCGCAAAAATCATCCACTCAATACCAAATGCACGTTACTCTGCGAGATATCACCACACCGTACTTGCCTGCAATCATTTAGGCAAAAATACTTCGCTTTCATCTGCGGGATCGAACCACACGGCACTGATTGAAAATCATTCGAGCAAAAACGTTTCGCACACAATCTGCGGGATCGAATGCTACGACACCCATTGACTGTCCTTCGAGCAAAAACGCCACGCGCATCATCTGCGGGATCGATCCTTACGACACCTGCAAGCATCCTTCGACCAATCATCCCTCAATCCAAAATCTGCGCAAATCTGCGCCCTTATCCGCGACAATCTGCGAGAAACCCTTCTTCTCCTCCTCCATCTTCCCTTTACCCACCAAGTTTGCCCGCCAACAGCGACGTACACTAAATCAATCCCCCAATCAGTTTCAAATAGTCTTCCGGCGTATCGACATCAAGGGCGGCTTCGGGAAAGAACACGGTGTGCACCTGGTCGGGGTGGCTGGCAATGAGCTTCCGGGCCCCTTCCTGACCAGTCAGTTGCTCCAGTGCGTCGAACAGTTCGCGGCCAAACAGGGCCGGCACGCCGGTAGTGTCGCCGTACCGGGTCGCAACGATGGGCTTTTCGACGGCCGCAAACACTTCCGTAAGCCCGTGCAGGAAAGCCGGCGTGATCAGCGGCTGGTCGCAGAGGGCGACGATGACGGCGGCCACCGTGGGCAGTACGTGCAGCGTGTGGGCGAGGCCCGTCCGGATGGACGACGCCATGCCGGCTTCCCAATCCGGGTTTTCGGTAACGAATACCGGCAAGTCCTCCAGTTCGGTACCGATGAGCAGGTGGTTGGCGCCCAGCACCACCGTCACCGGGAAGCAGCCCGACAGCAGGCCCAGCCGGGCACTCCGCCGAACCAGGCTTTCCCCGTCGTAGGGAAGCAACTGCTTGGGCTGGCCCATGCGGGAGGAGCAGCCGGCCGCCAGGATCACCAGGCCTACGGGCGTAGAAGGAATCAGCTTGTCCATGCAGGGTAGCGGAGGGGGTAAATGTAGCGGGGGGCTCCCACTTTTGCAAGTATTTGGACAGTAGTGCTTTATTCTTCCGGGTCCCCCACGCCAATCGCCGTGCGGGCCGCGTCTGCCCTTTCGTGGATGGGGCCGGGCTTGTCCCTGAGGAAGCCGCCGGGCCGCCGGCTGAAAAAGGCCTTCACCTCGGCAATCACGGAAAGGGCAATTTCGTCGGGGGTTTCGGCGCCCAGGTCGAGGCCCACCGGGGCGTGCACCCGTTCGAGGGCAGCGGCCGGGAATCGTTTTCCCGCTTTCCCGAATTCAGTCAGCATTTTTTCGAAGCGTTTCCGCGGACCGAGAATGCCGATGTACGGCACTTGGGTCGTGAGCAGGTCGGCCAGCACGGCCAGGTCGTACTTGAAGTTGTGCGACATGAGCACGGCCGCCGTGCGGTCGGTGAGGGGAATCTTGTCGAGCACGGCGTGGCGGTCGGCGTACAGTACGCAGGTGGCCGCCGGGAAACGCTTCGGCGCCAGGTGCGCGATGCAGTCTTCGGTGACCGTGACCTGCCAGCCCATCTCCTTCGCCAGCCGGGCCACGGGAATGACGTCGTAGCCCGCGCCAAAAATCACCAGTTCGATGCCCGGGTCAATGCGTTCGAGGAACACCTCAGCCGTGCCGCCGGGCAGGGGAATCGTACGGGTGGCGGGCTTGCCGGTGACGAGTACTTCGTGCACGTCGTCGGCCAGCCAGGCGGGTACACCCCCGGCGTTTTCCTCCGTGCGCACGAACCGTTGCCCCGGCGAGAGGTCAGGGGCGTTACTCCTGAGGACGGTAGCCATTACCCGCACGTCGCGCCGCTGCACGAATTCGCGGAGCAGTTCGACCGGGTTGGCGGGGTCCCGCGGGTTTACCGGTTCGATGAGTACGTCGATGATGCCGTTGCAGCCGAGGCCCACGCCCAGGCTGTTGGCGTCGTCGTCCATCGTGTCGTAGGTAACCAGCAGGGGCGTGCCGTCGAGCATCACCTGGCGGGCCTTGCGCAGGGCGTCGCCCTCCAGGCAGCCGCCGCTGATGGCGCCTTCCCAGCGGCCGTCGTCGCTGATGAGCATGCGGGCCCCGGGCCGGCGGTACGAGGAGCCTTCCACCCAGACCACGGTGGCCAGCGCCACTTTCCGCTGCTGAACATCGAGTTGCCCGTACACTTCCAGGATGCGGCTGATCTCCTTCATGAAAGTTTATGAGTTAAGGAGTTTATGAGTTTATGAGTAGTAGTGCTATTGCTGCCGTTCGGCTTTTACCTGGGCGGGGGTCACGGCAGGCCCTTGGTTGCCCCAGTTGTTGCGGACGTAGTTGAGTACGTCGGCCACCTGCTGGTCGGAAAGGTGGCTCTGGGCGGGCATCTGCTGGTTGTAAGGTTCGCCGTTGACGGTGATTTCGCCTTCCAGCCCGTGCAGTACCGTGCGGATGGCCCGTTTGGCGTCGCTCATCAGGTAGTCGGATTTGGCCAGGGGCGGAAACACGCCGGGTACGCCGGCGCCGTTCACCTGGTGGCAGGAGACGCAGGTGGAGGTGTACACCGCCTGGCCCCGCTTTACGCTCTCGGCAAGGTCGTCGGCGGGGGAGAAGGCGGCAATGAAAAAGAGTAAAACGGGAAAGAGAAGAAATGCTTTGGTCATAGGATTGTGCAAGTGGTCACAACTTTTAGGCGCTTCCGGAGGAAACATCAACTTAACCGCAAAGATCGCAATAGAGACGCAAAGGGCGCAAGGAGAACGCGCATCTCTTTGCGCCCTTTGCGTCTCTATTGCGATCTTTGCGGTTAAGTTGCACTTATGAAATCCGGTTGATGTCAAACGGCAGCTTGCGGACCCGCTTGCCGGTGGCCGCGAAGATGGCGTTGCCCAGGGCCGGGGCCAGGGGTGGCAGGCCCGGTTCGCCCACGCCGTCGGGTTTTTCGCGGCCGGCCACCAGGTGCACCTCGATGGGCGGCACCTCGTCCATGCGCAGCATCCGGTAGCGGTCGAAGTTGCGCTGCACAGGCTGGCCGCCTTCAAACGTGATTTCGTCCTTCAGGGCGGCCGTCAGGGCCATCACCGTGGCGCCTTCCACCTGCGCCTTCACGTTGTCGGGGTTTACGGCCGTGCCGCAGTCGATCACCGCCACGATCTTCTCGATCTTCACGCCGCCGTCGGCCGTTTTGGAAACGAACACCACGTGCCCGGCCTGCCCGGCGAAGAACTGCCAGGCCGCCACGCCCTTGCCCCAGCCCTCCGGCAGCGGTTTGTCCCAGCCGCTCTTGTCGCGCAGCGCCTCGTAAAGCTTTTTCATGCGCGTATTTTCGCGGATCATCGCCAGGCGGAACTGCAAAGGGTCCTTTTTGGCCGCGTGCGCCATCTCGTCCACGAAGCATTCGTGCGCAAAGGCCGTGGTGGTGGAATACACGGCCCGCCACCAGCCCAGCGGCAGCGGCGTTTCGGCGTAAATGTTGTGGTACTTGTGGTTCGGAATTTCGTAGGCGCTGTCCTTGATGCCTTCCATCGCCCCGGGGTCTTCGGGGTGCTTAGGGTCCTGGGCCCCGAAGTTGTTGAAGCCGATGGACGGCGCCACCACCTTGTGTTGCAGGGCCACCACTTTGCCCGAGGCGTCGAGGCCGCCCCGGAGGCTGCTCAGGGTGCCCGGCCGGAACGGGCCCGCCGTCATGTCATCCTCGCGGCTCCACACCGACTTGACGGGCACGCCCAGTTGCCTGGACAGGTAGGCCGCTTCCAGGATTGAATCAAAGAACAGCCGGCGGCCGAAGCCCCCGCCCAGGAAGGTAAAGTGCAGCGTAATGTTGTCTTCGGGAATGCCCAGGTACTTTGCCAGTTCGCCCCGGGCCCAGTCGGGTACCTGGGTGGGCGACCAGATTTCGCATTTGTCGCCCTGCACGTGGGCCACCGTGTTCTGCGGTTCCATCGGGGCGTGGGCCGCGAAGGGCAGTTCGTACACGGCTTCCAGCTTTTTAGCCGCCTTGGCGTAGGCGCCGTCAAAGTCGCCGGCCTGTTTGTCCACGTGTCCCTCCGTGGCGGCCAGTTCCCGGAACCGGGCGTACAGGGCGGGGGTGTTGACTTGGGCGGCGGCACCGTCTTCCCAGTTGACCTTGAGGGCTTTGCGGCCCTGCACGGCGGCGTAGTAGTTGTCGGCCACCACGGCCACGCCTTCGAACGTGTTTTTGTTGAGTTTGCGTTCGGCCTTGAGTACGTGCTTCACGCCGGGCACGGCCCTGGCGGCCGCCTCGTCGAAGTCCCGCACCTTGCCGTGGTAGGCCGGCGACCGTTCGATGGACGCGTAGAGCATGCCCGGAATCTTCACGTCAATGCCGAACTGGGCCGTGCCGTCCACCTTCAGGGGTACGTCGGGGCGCTGCGTCGATTTGCCTACCAGCCGGAAGTCCTTCGGGTCTTTGAGCTTGGGTTCCTTGGGCACTGCCAGCTTGCCGGCGGCCTCCACGAGTTCGCCGTAGCCCAGGCTCTTGCCCGAGGGTTTGTGGTAAATCTTGCCTTCGCGGGCATAAAGGTCGCCTTCGGCGGCGTTCCACCGTTGGGCGGCGGCTTTGGTGAGCATTTCGCGGGCGGCGGCCCCGGCCTTGCGGAGCGTGTCCCACGAGCCCTTTACGCTGTTGCTGCCGCCCACGCCCATGTCGCCGTACTTTTTGTGCGCCACGGCCGGCTGGATGATCACCTGGTCGAGGCGCACTTCGAGTTCTTCGGCGAGGATGGCCGGCATGGCATGGTAGGTGCCCTGGCCCATGTCGGGCTTGTGCATCATCAGCGTAATCTTGCCCGACGCGTCGATGAGGATGAACGGGTTCAGTTCTTTGGCCGCCGGAATGTCTTCGCTCAGGTTGTGAAGCGTGGCCCCGGTTTCTTTGCCCGGGGCGGGAAACAAGAAGCCCAGCGCCAGCACGGCGCCCGACAGGCCGGAGAGTTTGATGAACTTGCGGCGGTTGAGGGGTTTATCCTGGATTTCGGGGTTCATGGCTGACCGGTTTTAGGGTTGGAAGCAAGGGCGGAGGCGGCGCTGTGGATGGCCTTGCGGATGCGCGGGTAGGTGCCGCAGCGGCAGATGTTGCCCTGCATGGCCGCGTCGATGTCGGGGTCGGTGGGCTTGGGGTTGCCTTTGAGCAGGGCCGCCGCCGACATGATCTGGCCCGACTGGCAGTAGCCGCACTGGGGCACCTGGTGTTCGATCCAGGCCTTCTGCACGGGGTGGCTGCGGTCGGGGGAGAGGCCCTCGATGGTGGTGATCTTTTTGCCGGCCACGGCCGACACGGGCAGCACGCACGATCGGACGGCCGTGCCGTCGAGGTGGATCGTGCAGGCGCCGCACTGGGCCATGCCGCAGCCGAACTTGGTGCCGGTCAGGCCGGCAACGTCGCGGATCACCCAGAGCAGCGGCATCTGCGGGTCCACGTCTACCGTGTGGGGCTGGTTGTTGATGGATAACGTAAAGGAAGCCATAGGGAGGAATGGTTGAATCGGTTGCCGGAATGCATTCCCGGAAATTAGCCAAAAAGGAACGAACCGGGAACGGGCCCCCGCGCCAATTACACGAACGGTCCCGGGACTAAAACAATGATGCGAAAAAACTGGCTGAAAGCGTGTTAACGCAGTGTTAACGCCGAATCACGGGCAGCGGCAATAAAAAAGTGCCTGCGCTCCCAAAGGAATAGCCGCCCGGGTTGGATAGTACCCGAATTGTGTCCTAATTTTACCGGCGATTAGACAATTGTTACTCAACCCTTAAATCAATACGCCGCATGAAAATTACCGTGGTAGGCGCGGGCGCCGTAGGCGCTACCTGTGCCGACAACATTGCCCGCCGGGAACTGGCCGAGGAAGTAGTACTGCTCGACATCAAGGAAGGCCTCAGCGAAGGAAAAGCCCTCGACATGCTCCAGACGGCGGCCCTGCTGGAGTTCGACACCAAAATTACGGGTTCTACCAACGACTACGCCAAAACGGCCGGCTCCGACGTGGTGGTGATCACCTCGGGCATTCCGCGCAAGCCGGGCATGACCCGCGAAGAACTGATCGGGATCAACGCGGGCATCGTGAAAGGCGTAATTACCAACAGCTTGCAACACTCTCCCAACGCCGTTTTCATCATCGTATCCAACCCGATGGACACCATGACGTACCTGGCGCTCAAATCTTCCGGCCTGCCCAAAGAACGCATCATCGGCATGGGCGGCATCCTCGACAGTGCCCGCTTCAAGTGCTACCTCTCCCTGGCCCTCAACTGCTCGCCCAACGACATCCACGGCACGGTGGTGGGCGGCCACGGCGACACCACGATGATCCCGCTCACCCGCCTGGCTACGGTCAACGGCGTGCCGGTGAGCCAGTTCCTGCCGGCCGACCAACTGAGCAAGGTGGCCGCCGACACGATGGTGGGCGGCGCTACCCTCACCAAACTGATCGGTACGTCGGCCTGGTACGCCCCGGGCGCGGCCGTGGCCCTGCTGGTGGAGAGCATCGTGCGCAACCAGCGCCACGTGTACCCGTGCAGCGTGTACCTGGAAGGCGAGTACGGCCAGCGCGACATCTGCCTCGGCGTGCCCGTGGAGATCGGCCGCACCGGCTGGACCCGCATCGTGGACTACAAACTCAGCGCCGAAGAGCAGGAACTCTTCCGCAAGTCGGGCGACGCCGTCCGCAACATGAACGACGTGCTGGCTACGCTTTCGCTGTAAAAAGGGGAGCCGGATCAGGATTCGCAGGATTAAAGGATTAACGAGATTTGTAAAGCCGCTGATTCACAATGAGTCAGCGGCTTTTTTTAGGCAGTACAAGTCGTCGCACTTGAATGACTAATGACGAATAGACCAATGACTGTTGACACGGGTTAATCACTTACGTGGGTCAAAAGGAGCACCGCGTCCGGTTGGAGCAGGAGGACCGGCAGGGAGATTACCCGTTGCGCAGCAAAGGTGTGTCTTTCTTCGGCTTCCAGGCGCCCGGATCGGGCGTTCCAGGCCCGGACCCGGTAAGTACCCGACTGGAGGAAAGGCAGGTGGAGGGTAACCCGGGGCGCCGCACTTACGGCAGCAGGAAGGACGGCCGGCTGGGCAGCCACCAGCCAGAGCAGGACTTGCCGGCCATTGCCGCAGGCGAATGCCTTTACGGTGCGGGGTGACACCGTGAGCTGCTCACCCAGGTACCGGCGGTCAAAGTGCTGCCAGTCAATGTGCTGCGCCACTTGCGACAGGGCGCGCTGGGAAAGGCGCATGCCGGGCGTCAGCGAATGGGGATGGCGGTAGGGCCAGCGCAGGCCGCCGCCGGCCCCGCCCGCGGCCAGGTGGGCCCATTGCACGCAACGGAAGTACGCCTCGTCGAAGTCTACCGGGATCCGCCCCCTGGTTTGCCGGTAGAGCCCGTCCGGCCCGTGTTCCGAGTCCATGAAGGGACGCCCGTCCGTGATCTGCGCCAGGGCCTGTTTCACCAGTTCCCCGGCCCGCAAAGCCGCTTTTACCGGGTCGGCAGGCTTGCGCAGGGGCGCATCGTAGAAATGAACGCTGGCAAAGTCGAGCAGGGGGTGGCAAAACACAACCGGGTTGAGTTGCGGGTACTGCCGCAGCAGGGGCCCGTACACGGAGACGGTTTGCAGGTGCGCCCTGCCGTGCAGCCTGGTTTCCTCGTGCCGCAGGAAAGTGCTTACCTGGCTGATCCACGCGGCAAGAGCGGCTACTTCTCCGCCGGCCTGGCGCGGGTCAATTTCATTGTAAAGGTCCCAGCCGAAAATCACGCCGCTGCCTCCCCACCGGCGGGTAACGAAGGAGAGGCGCTGCCGGGTGGCTTCCAGGGTGGCGGGGCAGCGCAGGAACTCGGACAACTTGCGGCAAGGGCCGCCGTTGCGATGGTTGTAGGGATGGCTGGCCCACCGGCGCTTCATCCAGAAGGTATCGAACGGCGTCAGCAGCAGGCGGATGCCGTACCGCTCACCCAAAGCGAACACGTCGTCCCAGAGTGCGACCATTGCCGGCCCAAACACCCCGGCCGGCCGTTCCAGGTAGCGGTGTTCGCCCTGGCAGTATTCCAGCATGATCCGCATGCAGGTGACGCCGTGGGCAGCGAGCATGGCAAAGTAACGATCCACGCTTGCCGGGTCCTTCCGCCGGTACGCGCCCAGCAGGTCGGGCCAGGTGAGGGCGTCGTTTTGCCCGATGGGGGTCCAGTTTTCCCCCTGGTCGGTAACGAAATACGGGGCGCCGGGGGCTACTTCGATCCAGGGCAGTCCCTGGCCGGCAGGGGCAGCAGTGGCATCAATGCCGGGGCGAATCTTGGAATGCACGGGTCGTTGATTGAATTGACAAGGAAGGTTGTGTGCGGGAATCCATTGACCACGGAGACATGGAGAAAAAAGGGTTTCACGCAAAGGCGCAAAGGAGGAGCGCAAAGAACGCAAACGGAAAACGAATTCTCTTTACGCCCTTTGCGGTCCTCCTTTGCGCCTTTGCGTGAAACCTCAAAACCGAACCCCGATCCGGCCGTCGAGGTAGTCGGCGACCTGGCGGTGGGCCTTGAGGGTAACGGCGGTGAACAGGCGGCGGTTGAGGCGGAACTTGAGCGCATACCGCTGGTAGACGGGGTCCCGGGCCCGGTAGGGCACATACACGTACGCGCCCAGGGTCTGCGAAAATTCGAAGCGGCCGATGAGCAGGTCGTGGCCCAGCAGCAGGGAAGCCCGGTGGAAGCCCGTGCGCTGGTTGAGGCGTTCGGCTTTCTCCTTCAGCGTCCAGTCCGACTCCCAGGCGGCCCCGCCGTGGAAGACGCTCCGGCGGCTCACGGTCCGGTGGTAGGTGCCCTGCAGGCCCACGATGGGGTGGCGTTGCCGTTCGCCGGTGTTGGCCGGCTTGGCCGTGAAAGCAAGGCCCCCTTCAAAGTAATTTTTCGGGGCCTCCGCCTGCCCGTTGTGGGTGCGCGAACGTTCGGTCAGTACGGGCGGCCGGAAGGTGTAGTCGAGGCCGAGGCTGGCCGTGGGGAAGTTAATGCCCTTGTTGGGTTCGCGCATGCCCCCGTTGGAAATGTGGCTGTAGTAGCCCGCCGCCCGCAGGTTGAGGTGCGGCGAGAGGCGGTAGTTGAGGGCCAGGTTGATCTGCAAGAGGAAGCTGAGCGGCGCACTGTAGAAGAGGTTGGCCGGGTTGGTCACCGGGTGGTACGGGGTATCCAGGTAAGCGACGCCCCCGCCGGTGCGGAACGAGAAGTTGACCCGCCGCCGGTAGCTCAGGAAAGGTTCCACGTAGTAGAGCAAGGTGTAGCCGTTGCCCAGCACGCGGGGGTTGGCGTAGTTGAAGTAGGAGAGGGAGAGGCCCATGCGCGGGTAGCAGAAGCAATAGTCCCAGGCCCGGTCGCCGGTGAGCAGCACGGCCGCGTCCAGTTCCAGGCCCCAGGGCTTCGACCGCGCCACCTCCCGGATGGTGGCTGAATGCGGAATGATAAAGCCGTAGTGCGGACGCAGCCCCAGCGAAAAGGGCATCCGGGGGTTCCTCCGGGCAGTCGTATCGGCCGGGTGCGCCGCCGCTACCTGGAGAAGCAATAAAAAGGGCAATAGTAAAGCAACGCAACGCATTTGGCAATGGAATAGGAGTAGAAGCGAGGAGTGAGAAGCGAGGCGTGAGAAGGTTTACACCGGCTCCGTGCTTTTGATGCTACCCGCTTAACTTCTCGATTATTTCAAAAAATTAACACATTCGAATCAGACGTGAAAGGCCCCCGCCGCCCTTCTCACTCCCCACTTCTCGCTTCTCACTTCTCGCTCCTCACTTCTACCTGATACACCTGCTCCGTCTTGTCGGTGATCTTGAAGCGGTTGTCGATGCGGTGGCCGATGATCCAGGCAATGGAGTCGCCCGAGAGCAGCACCCAGACGCGTTCCTTGAGGTTGAGGGGGACTTTTTCGTCGATGAGAAAGTCGCTGATCTTTTTCTTGCTCGTCATGCCCAGCGGGCAGAACCAGTCGCCCTCCTTCCAGCGCCGGATGCGGAGCGGGAACCTGAGGGTTTGCAGGTCCAGCGCCGCCACCCTGGGCGAGGTGGAAATCCTGTAGCCCGCCACCGGCAGCGTTTGGGCGGCCAGTTTCAGCACTTCGTTTTCGAAGGAGGGTTGGCCCCCTTCGAGTTTGCCCGTCTGGAAGAACGTCAGCGGCTTGGGCGTGATCACGAGTTGGTCGCGGTCCTTCACCAGCGTATGCGTGGGCGAGTCGAAGCGTTTGCCCGGTTCGGCGTCGAGGGCCGCCGCCACGTCCAGGGCCTGCGCGTAGTTGAAGTGGTAGTCTTTCAGGAGTTCGTACAGTTCGATGACCGGCTCGGGTTCCCCGCGCAGGGCGGGCAGGCCCAGGTAGTGCACCTCGCCGTCGGTCCGCAGCGCCGCCCCCCGGAGGGCGTCTACGCGGGCCGCAAATACGCGTTCCACGGCTCCGACCCGTTCCACGGTGTGGGCCAGCGTTTCTTCCAGGTTGGGGTTGAGTTGCTTGAGCAGGGGTACTACTTCGTTGCGCACCAGGTTCCGCCCGTACTGGTTGGTTTCGTTGGAAGAATCTTCGCGCCACACCAGCTGGTTCTCCACCACGAAGTCGTAGAGGGTTTCTTTGTCCACGAACAGCATCGGGCGGATCACGCGGCCGTTTTTGGGCAAAATGCCGTGCAGGCCGGCAATGCCCGTGCCCCGCGTCAGGTTGAGCAGCACCGTCTCCACGGTGTCGTTGAGGTGGTGGGCCGTGGCTACGTACGCGTACCCTTCCGTGCGCAGCAGTTTGTGGAACCATTCGTAGCGCAACACCCGGGCCGCCATCTGAACCGAAATTTTTTCCCGTTCCGCGAAGGCCGCCGTTTCGAACTGCTCGGTGTACACGGGCGCCTTGTATTTCTTGGCTAATTTCTTGACGAACGCCTCGTCGGCATCCGACTCCTCACCGCGCAGGCCGAAGTTGCAGTGCGCTACGCCGAACGAAAAGCCCGCCCCGGCGAACAGGTGCAGCAACACCGCCGAATCAATGCCCCCGCTGACGGCCAGCAGCACTTTTTCTTCGGGCCCGAACAACGCTTTTTCCCGGATGTATGTTATAAACTTGTCAAGCATATTGGTTTGGGCATTTTATGGGTAATTTTGCGGGTCCGCCCGCCGAAGGGCCCGATTGTTGCTTTGGCAAAATTACGTTATATCCTACGACACGACTGATGCGAACTGCGTTTTTTGGACGAATCCTTTCCCTGTTGCTCCTGGTCATGGCCGCCTCCGCCGGCGTTGCCCAGACGAATAATCCTGCTCAGAATACTACGCCCGCCCAGGACCCCAACAATACCAACAATAAAGTGCAACTTGAGCAGGCTTCCGAACTGATCGGCGAGGTGCGCAACGGCAAGGAAGTCCGCAAGATCATCGGCCCGGCCCGCTTCCGGCAGAACGCCACGCTGCTCTACTGCGACTCGGCCTACCTGCACCAGGCGACCGACTTTATCGAAGCTTTCGGCAACGTGAAGATCGTGGAGGGCGACTCGGTGACCGTGACGGGCAACAACGGTACCTACGACGGCCGCAGCCGCCTGGCCCGCATGTACGGCAACGTGGTGCTCAACGACAAGCAGATGACGCTCACCACCGAGCAGCTCGACTACAACATGCAGAACAACGTGGCTTTCTACCCCGACAACGGGACCATCGTGGACGGCGATAACACCCTGACCAGCCGCCAGGGCTACTACGATACGCGGACGAAGATTTTTACCTTTAAGGAAAACGTTAAGATCGTAAATCCCAAGTACGAACTCACTTCCGAAAGCCTTACCTATCATTCCAACACCAAGGTAGCCTACTTCAACACGCCCACGCGGATCGTGGGCGAAGACGGCACCCTGGTCGCCAACAACGGCGAATACAACACGGCCACCGGTGTTTCCAACTTTACGAGCCGCAGCACGGTGGAATACAGCAAGTACACCCTCACCGGCGACATCCTCAACTACGACAAGGCCAATCAAACAGGCTACGCCGAGGGCAACGTGGTCATGGTCGCCAAGGAAGACAGCACCGTCATTGAAGGCGACATCGGGCGGTACTTCGGCCAGCAGGGCATTTCCCGGGTGTACGGCAACGCCGTAGCCAAGAACATCGTGGGCGGCGACACGCTGTACCTCACCGCCGACACGCTGCTTTCGATTGAAGACAAAGTGCAGGGCACCCGGCGCATGTTTGCCTACAACCACGTCAAGATTTTCAAGCGTGACCTCCAGGGCAAGTGCGATTCGCTGATCTACAACTACTCCGACTCCACCATCTACTTCTACCGCGACCCGGTGCTGTGGAACGAACGCAGCCAGCTGACCGGCGATACGATCAACATCCAGCTTGCCAACAACAAGATGGACAAGATGTTTCTGCGCACCAACGCCTTCGTGATCTCCCTCGACAGCATCAAGAACTACAACCAGATGAAGGGCCGGCAGATGGTGGCTTTCTTCAATAAAAAGAGCCAGATGGACCGCGTGAACGTGAACGGCAACGGCGAAAACATCACGTTCGTGCTCAACGACGAGAATACCGAGGTGCGCGGCGTCAACAAGGTGGAGTGCAGCAACATCATCGTCAGGTTCAAAGAAGGCAAAGTCAACAGTGCCGCGTTCCTCAACAAGCCTGACGCCCTGTTCATCCCGCCGCACGAGGTCGAGGAGCCTTCTACCCGCCTGAAGGGCTTTAAATGGCGCGAGGAAGAAAAGCCCGCCAAAGTAGATGTAGACGTACGGGCAAAGGCCAAACCAAAACTGGTGGAAAAACCGGCCAAACCTGCCGTCCCGGCGAAGGGAAAAAAGAAAGCCGTTACGGCCAAACGAAGCCCGTGATTCGCCGTTGAAACCTATTAGCGAAAAAAACTTACGCTGCGTACAATTTTTGGTATCAAAGTTCGTACAACTTTTCTACTTTTACGTTTATCACACCAAGACCCTGATTTGATATCGATGAAAAAATTTATACTATTCCTGATTGTTACCACTCAACTCGCCGGGGCGACCATCGCCTGGGAGCGGGATGCATCGTTCCGGAAGGAACAATCCGTAACCCCCGTGGTCACGGATTTCGGGAGGGCGGCCACCCTGTTGAGCCAGGATGAACCCCGTTCGAACGAGTTGCTTTTTAACAACGCACAAATCAGTGTATCAAGTATTTATCCAAATCCTGCCAGCACGTCGGCGTCGGTCAAATACCGGTTCCTCGGCGGCCTGCGGGACGCCAAAATTGTACTGTGCAATGTCCTGGGCAACGTGGTCGGCGAGTACCGGCTTTCCCGCGAAGCCAAGGAAATGACCGAACTGCACATCACCACCAGCTCACTGGCCTCGGGCGTGTACTTCTACACCCTTTCCCTCGACGGCCGCAATGTAGTGACCCGCAAGCTCATCGTCCGCCATCCGTCCTAGGGCTTTCTTACAAAATATTCTCTTTTCCGGTGTCGCAGGAGCCCTTCTGCGGCACTTTTTTTTAACTGACGTGTTTAAGGCTACATACGGGACCTGCTTCCGGGCGGGGACGGGCGAAACGTACCGCCCCGGCCTGGTTTTTGAAGAGAGACTTAAGACAGGAGACACTAGACGGGAGACGGGTGGACGAACGTTGTAGAAGGTGTGGATACCACGATGCATGTCAGGCTCCTGTCTCGTGTCTCCCGTCTAAAATCTAACGTCGACCGTCTGAATTTTACTCTGTAAATTCCGTAACTTTGCATACTATGCGTACATTCATCCGTTTCGCTGCGGTCCTTCTTATTGTGGTGGCAAGCAGTTGCAGTAAATTTTCGCGTATCCAGAAGAGCACGGATATTAACGAAAAATATAAAGCAGCCGTCGCTTACTATGAAGACAAGGAGTACTACAAGGCGGACCTGCTTTTCGAAGAAATCATTCCCCTGCTGAAAGGCAACCAGGAATCGGAACAGGCCCAGTTCTACCAGGCCTACTGCAAGTACAACATGGGCAACTTCATTGAGAGCGAATACCTCTTCAAGCGGTTCTACGAAACGTTCTCGCGGAGCGAAAAGGCCGAGGAAGCCATGCACATGCGGGCCCTTTCCCTCTACGAGCAGTCGCCCACCTACGAACTCGACCAGACCAGCACGCTGGCCGCCATTACGGCCCTGCAAACCTACATCAACGCCTACCCCGAGAGCAAACGCGTGGAACGCGCCACCAACCTGCTGCGGGAACTGCGTAACAAGCTGGAGAAAAAAGCCTACGAACAGGCGCTGCTGTACGCCAAGATCGGTGATTACAAAGCCGCCGTGGTCGCTTTCAACAACTTCCAGCGCGGCTACCCCGACTCCGATTACAACGAGGAGATTGCCTTCCTGCGGGTGCAAAGCGCCTACAACCTGGCCAAGCAGAGCATTCAGACCAAGAAGAACGACCGCTTCCGCGAGGCCATCGGGTACTACCAGGCCTTCATCGACCAGTACCCGCAGAGCCGTTACGTGAAAGATGCCGAAAGGTACTACTCCGACTCCGTCGAGCAAGTCGGCGGCAGTGCCAACCAGGACCTGCAAAGCAGCAACAACGGCAATACCAACAAGTAAAAGGTAATTTTGAATTATGGATTTTAAATTTTGAATTTGGCTGCTACTATTTGTTACTGAGCCTGTTATAATCCATAATCCAAAATTTATAATTTAAAATTCCATTTCACTACGCTTAACCTATTCATTTCATATTATGGCCGTTACCAATAATAATAACAAAGACAGTAACCTGCCCAGCAGCAAGTTGAACCCGAACGTACCCGCTTCCCTGGTAACCCGCGACATCGACAAGATTGCCGCCCCCACCGGCAACGTGTACGAATCGATTGCCGTGGTTGCCAAGCGGGCCCGGCAGATTTCGCTGAAAATGAAGGAAGAACTCAACTCCAAGCTGGCTGAATTTGCTTCCAGCGTGGACAACCTGGAAGAAGTGTTCGAGAACCGGGAGCAAATCGAAATTTCCCGCTACTACGAAAAACTGCCCAAGGCCACCAGCGTCGCCACCGACGAATTCCTGGGCGGCAAGCTCATGCACCGCCGCGGCGACGTGGATGATGCGCCCAACGCATAACCCGGAAAGGGTTCACGCAAAGACGCAAAGGAGGAGCGCAAAGAACGCAAAGGAATCTAGTTTTTTCTTTGCGCCCTTTGCGCTCCTCCTTTGCGTCTTTGCGTGAAACTTCGGTTTTATCCCCGTAAATTTACCTTAGGCTTTCCCTTTCATGCTCCACGCGAAAAAAATATTGCTCGGCGTCAGCGGCAGCATTGCGGCCTACAAGGCGGCCCTGCTCACCCGGCTGCTGGTGAAAGAGGGCTGCCAGGTAAAGGTCATCCTCACCCGGTCGGCCGAAGGGTTCATTACGCCGCTCACCCTGGCAACCCTCGCCAAAAACCCGGTGCTCACCGAATTTGCCGATGCCCGCACCGGCGCCTGGCACAACCACGTGGAACTGGGCCTTTGGGCCGATGCTTTTGTGATTGCCCCCGCCAGTGCCAACACCCTGGCCAAGTGCGCCGGGGGCCTGTGCGACAACCTGCTCACGGCCACCTACCTGTCGGCCCGCTGCCCCGTGTTCTTCGCCCCGGCGATGGACCTCGACATGTACCGCCACCCGGCCACCCGGCGCAACCTCGAAACCCTCCTCGCCGACGGCAACCGGATCATCCCGGCCGGCACCGGCGAACTTGCCAGCGGGCTCAGCGGCGAAGGACGCATGGCCGAACCCGAAGAGATTGTGGAAACGCTGCGGGAACACTTTGCGGGAACCGGCAAACTAACGGGCAAAACCGTGCTGGTCACGGCCGGACCTACGTACGAGGCCATTGACCCGGTGCGCTTCGTGGGCAACCACTCCACGGGCAAGATGGGCTTCGCCCTGGCCGAATACGCCGCCGCGCAGGGCGCCACGGTGCACCTGGTGAGCGGCCCCACGCACCTTTCGGTGTCGCACCCGGGCATTACGCTGCACCGCGTTACTTCCGCCCGGCAGATGTACGAGGCCGCGGCGGGTATTTTTCCGGGGGCGGACCTGGTGCTGCTGGCCGCCGCCGTGGCCGACTACGCGCCGGCCCACCAATCCGAAAAGAAGATTAAAAAGAAAGAGGCCGTTTTTTCGTTAGAACTGGAGAAGACCGTGGACATTGCCGCTACGCTCGGCAAGGAGAAGCGGGACGGTCAACTGCTGGTGGGCTTTGCCCTGGAAACCGACAACGAACGCGAAAACGCCCTAGCGAAGCTACAAAGCAAGAACCTGGACCTGATCGTGCTCAACTCGCTGCGCGACGAGGGGGCCGGCTTCGGCTACGAAACCAACCGCGTAACCCTCTTCGGCCGCGACGGCCAGACGTACCAATCGGGTTTGCAGCCCAAAAAAGAAATTGCCCGTACCATCGTTGATATTGTAATTGAAAAGTTTGGACATGAAAGAGAAAAAAACGTTTCGTAGCCTTTGCCTCCTCTCCCTGGCGCTGCTGACCAGCCTAATGGCCGCGGCCCAAGAATTGCGCTGCAACGTAGTCGTCAACACCAACCAGATCCAGGAGACCGGGCAGATCGCCGACAAGCAGGTTTTCCGGGATTTGCAGCAGACCATTGCCGACTTCATGAACACCCGCCGCTGGACGGAGGACAAGTTCAGCGCCACCGAACGGATCAACTGCAACCTGGTGTTCACCATCACCAAGGTGCCCACCATCAACAGTTTCGAGGCCAACGTGCAGATCCAGTCGTCGCGGCCGGTGTACGGCACGGATTACGAGTCCATCCTGCTCAACTACGTGGACCGCACCGTTGCGTTCCCCTTTACGCCGGGCCAGCCGATGGACTTCAACGAAAACATCGTCACCTCCGCCCTCACGACCCTGTTGGGCTTCTACGCTAACCTGATCGTCGGCCTCGACTACGATTCGTTCGGCCGGCTGGGCGGCAACACGTACTTGCAGCGGGCCTACAACATTGCCATGAACGCCGGACAGGACCCCAACGCCGGTCCCGGCTGGCGGTCGTCGGATGACAACCGCAACCGGTACTGGCTCATCGAAAACCTCAACAACCAGCAGATGCAGCCCCTGCGGGAGGGCCTCTACGTCTACCACCGGCAGGGCATGGACAATCTGCTTGAGAACCCTGAGCAGGCCCGCGGCCAGATTCTGGGGGTGCTCAACACCATCCGCGAAGTGAACCAGCAGAAGCCGCAGGCCGTCTTTACCAATGCCTTCTTCGACTCCAAGTCCAACGAACTGGTGAACGTGTTCTCCCAGGCGGCGCCCCAGGAAAAAACGCAGGCCTACAACCTCCTCGTCGAACTCGACCCCACGCAGACGGAACGGTACCGGAAGCTGACGCGGTAGGAGGAGTTGGGGAGTTAGAGGGTTAAGGAGTTGGGGAGGGGTTGGCGTTTTTCGACACTGATGTAAAAGCGGTTGTCTACGGTGAGGGTGTCTGTCCCGGACGGCAAAGAACCTTCGTCGTGAAAAGTGGTGCTTGACTTACACTTTGGACCTTCGTGGTGAAAAGGCAACCTTAGCTTCTCACTACGAAGGTTCGTTTTTTTAGAATGACCGCAGGAGTAAAGAAGTCGCCCACATACAGTAGAACTTACCAGCTTGGCACCTGGCCCACAGGATTTTAATCGCATGGATCGCAAAGAAGATGCAAGGGACGCAAAGGGTAGGGGCAGGGGTAGGGTTTAAACCCTACCCTAGGGAAAGGCTGCGCCTCAGTTGAGTCAAGCGACTTTTGCGTACACCTGCGCACTATCCATAGGATAGGGTTTAAACCCTATCCTTAAAACCCCTATCCCTTCCCCGCGTCTCCCTGTCTTCTCCGTGCCCTCCGTGGCGAACCTTTTTTTCCTGCTATTGCCTCTCCCGCCGGTACGACTGCGACTGAATTCTCAAACTCCCCAACCCTTTAACTCCCCAACTTCCCAACTCAAACGCGGGGCTTGCGTAGGTATGGGAATATTCGTTGAACTGCTATTCAATCAACCAGTAATTGTTTACCCTTATGGCAATGAACCAACAGGCGGTCTCCGCCGGAAATTCCCCCGAACGTCCCGGGAAAGCCCTGTGGGCAGCGGTGGGCCTCGGTGCCCTGATCGTCGCCAACGCGATCTACAAGGAAGTCACCAAGTACAAACTGCGCGGCAAGGTGGTACTCATCACGGGCGGCTCCCGCGGCCTGGGCCTGGTGCTGGCCCGCCAGCTGGCCCGCAAAGGCGCCAAACTCGCCATCTGCTCCCGCACCTCCGACCAGCTCGACCGGGCCCGGCAGGAACTGGAAGGCATGGGCGCCCCGGTCATTGCGTTTACGTGCGACGTGACCGACCGTAACCAGGTGCACAGCATGATGAACAACATCCGGCAACACTACGGCCGCATCGACGTGCTCATCAACAACGCCGGCGTGATCCAGGTGGGGCCGCTCGAAACGATGACCATTGAGGACTACGAGGAGGCCATGAAGGCTCACTTCTGGGCCCCGCTCTACACGATGATGGACGTGATCCCGCAGATGAAGCAGCGCGGCGAGGGCCGCATCGTGAACGTAACGTCGGTGGGAGGTAAAATCGCCCTGCCGCACATGGTGCCCTACAGCGCCAGCAAGTTTGCCCTGGTGGGCCTCTCGGAAGGGATGCATGCGGAACTCAAGAAGGACAACGTGCTGGTAACCACCGTGGTGCCCGACCTCACGCGGACCGGCAGCCCCCGCAACGTGCAGGTGAAGGGCGACCACCAGGCCGAATACGCGTGGTTCAAGATTGCCGATTCGCTGCCGCTGCTCACGCAAAGCGCCGAAGCCGCCGCCGCCCGCATCATCACGGCCATTGAGCAGGGCGAGGCCGAAGTGGCCCTTACGTTCTCGGGCCGGTTGCTCGACGCCATCCACGGCATTGCGCCGGGCTTCGTGGCCGACGTGATGGGCTTCATCAACGAAATGCTGCCCGAAGCGGGCCCCGGCGGCACTTCAACCCACAAGGGCTACGAACTCGAAACCGGCAAATCCCGCAACGCCTTTACCGCCTCCACGGATAAAGCGGCCAGGAAGAATAATGAGATGTAAGGGCTGAATGGTTAAATGGGTATATGGCTGAATGGCTATATGGTTGGGCTGGCGCACGATTACTTCCCGATCAATAACCATTTAGCCATTCAACCATTTAGCCATTCAGCCATTCAGCCATTCAGCCATTCAACTATTGATCTACAGCCTGATCCCGAAGCTTAACGCATTGAGGTCGTTGGCGGTGGGGCCGCGGCCGGAGGCGAACAGCGGGTTGAGGTCGTACTTGGCGAAGAGGTTGATGCCCCGGAACCCGATCAGGGCCTGTACGCCGTACCGCACGCTGTTGAGGGCGAAGTTGCCGGCTTCGTGGTCTTTCTCCTTGTCGCCGTCCCGGAAGTACATGATCTTGGTGTAGCTGTGGACGCGGTACCCGATGAAGCCCCCCACGCCGATGCGGAAGCGGGTGTTGTGGGAGCGGCCAAAGTCGAGCACGGCCATGAGGGGCAGGCTGGCGTAGATCACGGTCAGCTTGCTCTTCCGCAGTTCGGACACGTCGGGCACGTCGGCAAAAGCCACGCCGCTATCGCGGCGCACCAGCCGCCGGTTGCTGTCGAACATGAAGTTGTTGAAGCTCACCTCCGGGCCGTAGTGCAGGTGCAGGGGGCTCTTTTGGCCGAACAACCGCGTTTTGAACTGGTAGCCGATGGCCAGGTACCGCGAACCCCACGGGCGGAGCACGTAGTCGGCATTGGGCTGGTCGGCGATCCGGCCGTTCTCCAGGTAGTTGTCCAGGCCCAGGTCAAATACGAACTCCGTGCGGGTGACCCGGCTTTTGCGGTCCCGGTGTACCGTCACCGTGGTATCGCCGTTCGTTATCTTCACCCCGTCGCCCCCGCCGATTTTGATGGAGAACGTAACGGGGTCCTTCTTCCCGCCGCCCTTGATGACCACCTGGCCGTCCCGCATCACGATGGTGTCGCCGTCCATGACGAAGCTCGTGTCGCGGCGGTCCTGCTCCATGAGCGTAACGAGCTGGTCGAGCAGGGCGTTGAAGTCGTAGTTTTTGAGGGCTTTCAGTTCTTCCCGGTCCTTGGCGTGGAGGGTGATGCGGGTGCTCTTGCCGAACAAAATCACCACGGAATCTTTGGGAGCCGGCTCCGTACGGCCAAAAGCAATTCCGAACACTCCCAAAAAGAGTGCAATGAGCAAGGCATTTTTCATGGTCTGATGAAGTAGAAAGGTGTGTGTAAGTGTGTAGTATGGCGGCGTAAATCCCGTTAATCTTTTAATCCCGCGAATCCTGATCCTTCTCCCCTTTCTCGCGGAAGCGGGCCAGCAGGTGGTCGGGGGTGAGGCCGAGTTCGCGGAATTCGCCGCGTTTGGCTTTCTTAAGTCCTTCCAGCAGGCGGCCCGTACGGGTGCGGGGCGCCGCTTCGTCGGCCGGTTCCTCTTCTCCGGCAATGGTTTCCTCCGCAAAAGTCGCCTGCGGGGCGCTGCTTTCGGCCGGCAACTGTACCACCACCACCAGCGTCTGTTCCTCCGGTGCGGGCAATTCCGCGACCGGCTTGACGGCCGGCTCGGCGGACCGGACGGTGTTACGGGCCAGTTGTTCTTCGGGCGCCGGCAGCGGGGCCGGGGCCTGGGGACGACGAACGGGCTGCGCTTCAGGAGCGGCCGGTTCGGCGGGTTTTCGTTGGCGGTGCGACTCGGTATTGGCTAATTGTTCCGTCTTGCCGGCAGCGGGCAGTTCGGCCGTTGCGGGAGCTTTCCGTGCCGGTTGCGGTTCCGGTGCCGGGTTTTGCGCCAGGGATTCGGCGTGAACATCCGCCGGGCGGGCCGTTTCGCCGGTTGCCGGCGGCCGGTTGCGGACAGCCGGCGTTTGCTTGCCTTCCGGCCGTTGGGCGGCGATGGGCGGTTGCGGTCCGGTCGTTTCGCGGCTGCGGATTACCCACAGGGCGCCGAGCAGCAGCACCACGGCAGCCGCCGCGGCGTACGAAAGCCAGATCATTCCCTTCTTACGGGTTTTTTTTTGTTCCAGCCGCGATTCAAGCCGGTTCCAGGCCTGGGGGGTTGGCGTCCCTTCCAGTCCTTCCAGCTTCCGGGCGAATAGTTTATCGATGGGCTGCTGCTCTTTGTGCATACGCTTCGGGTTCAATCGTTGTTTTTTTTTCCAGGGCGGCCAGTTGCTTCTGCAACAGGGCGCGGGCCCGGCTTAGTTGCGACTTCGACGTGTTTTCACTGATGCCCAGGGTGTTGGCGATTTCTTCGTGCGAATAGCCTTCCAGGGCAAACAGGTTGAACACGGTCCGGTAACCGGGCGGCAGCTCCTGCACGAGCCGCAACAGGTCTTCGGCCGCCAGTGCATCTCCATCCACGTGAAACGTGGCCGGTTCGTTGTGCACTTCCTCCACGTCGACGCTCAGGAAGATGCTTTTATTTTTGCGCAGGCACCCCAGGGCCTCGTTGACCATGATGCGCCGCACCCAGCCTTCGAAACTGCCCTCGAACTTGAACTGCCCGATCTTGTCGAATACCCGCATGAATCCTTCGATCATTACGTCTTCTGCTTCGGCCTGCCGGTTCACGTAGCGGAGACACACGCCGAGCATCTTGCGGCTGTACTTGTTGTACAGGTCCCGCTGCGCCCCGGCGTGGCCGCGCTGACAGTCGCGGATGAGCTTTTCTTCAGAATCAGTTTTTAGTATCCGTAACATCATTCATCTTCGGATTCAGGGGGTAGATGCAAATGCCCCCGGGCCGGGTTGCGTGGGAAGTTAAAATTTTTTTTGCCGATGCCTAATGGTCAATGGTCATTGGTCAATGGTCAGTAGTCATTGGTCATTAGGTTCGTATAAGTGGTCGCACCCGATTGACCAATGACCAATGTACCAATGACCAATGTACCAATGACCATCAGGCATCGGAAGAAGATGCGTAATTTCGCGCCGATATGGACGTACGCAACAATCCCATCGGCATTTTTGACTCCGGCATTGGCGGGCTTACCGTGGCCCAGGCCGTAACCGAGGTGCTGCCCGGCGAAAACATCATCTACTTCGGCGACACGGCCCACCTGCCCTACGGCGACAAATCCACGGCCGCCATCCAGGCGTATTCCGTCAAAATCTGCGACCTGCTGCTGCGCGAGAAGTGCAAACTCATCCTCATTGCCTGCAACTCGGCCTCGGCCGCCGCCTACGACCTCACCCGCGAGTACATTGCCAGCAAGGCCAAGGTGCTCAACGTGATCGACCCCACCGTGGCCTACGTGGGCGACCGGTTCGCCGGGCAGACGGTCGGCCTCATCGGCACGAAGCAGACGGTGAACTCGGGCGTGTACGAACAGAAGGTCCGGGAGCTGGGCCGCGACATCCGGCTGCATTCACTGGCCACGCCGCTGCTGGCCCCCATGATTGAGGAAGGATTTTTCAACAACTCCATCAGCGAAAGCGTCATCCACACCTACCTCTCGGATACTGAACTCGATGGCATCCGGGCGTTGATCCTGGGCTGCACGCACTACCCGCTGGTGAAGGAAGAGATCGAAGCGTACTACGCCGGTGCGGTGGAGGTGATTGACGCCTCGCGCATCGTGGCCGAGTCGGTGCGGCGTTACCTGGCCGAAAACGGGCTGCTCAAGGGCGGGGAAGGGTCGTTCCGAAAATTCTTCGTCTCCGACTACACCGCGTCGTTCGAAGCCTCCACGCGCATCTTCTTCGGCGAAAGGCTGCACCTGGAATTGTACCGGTTGTGGGAGTAAGGGAGGGTAGTTATTCGTGGCCGGCCGCCCAAAGATGAGTAACCGGCCGAGAATCCGCTTCCGGGGAAGAAGCATAATGAGAATCACACCCCTGTAGGGTAATCACTTAGAAAACAAGTGTTGGAGCAGCGGTTGCAGCTATCTTGCTGGTCCCCAAAGCTCTGTTGGAAAGAGCTAAGGTTCGTGTTCATCACCAGACATCCTGCTACCCGCTACGCTTATGCTTTCTATCCCTCCGTTTCCCTCAAAACCTACGCTCCTGGGCTTGCTGCTCTTCCTGGGGTATCATTCCTTTGCCCAGACCACGTTTCAAACCCTGGGCGCCTACCAGGCGCAGGGGGTTCCCGCTTACCTGGAAGGACAACCCGATGTAATTGACTCGGTGCTGCTCAAAATGATTGCTGCTGCCTTACCCGAGCAAAAAGCCGTTCCTTTGTTCCATCCGCAGTACATTACCCAACAGGCCGAAACCGAAGTGAAGCTGACTGCCGCAACGGATGTATGGGTCACTTTTGTAGCCGAAGGGGCAGGCTGGAAGAATACCCTGGGTTTCTATACCTATGACCTGAACAATCCGCCCAAAAGCCCCGAACAGATTGCAAACCTCACCGTGATTTTTCCGAACGTATCTTCAGCGGGCAGCGGAGGCGCGTTGGCCGCGGGAAGCAAGGTGAAAATCGGCCATTTTAAAGCCAATATGGGGATTGGCTGGTTCCTGGTAGCCGACGGATGGCGCAACAATGCAGTAAGCCAGGGCAACTACGTGCTTTATGCCAATGCAGCCTTCAATCCGGAACCTACGCCCGCCCAACGGGCCCACACGGTCTTATTGCAGGACAAAGCCAGCAGCAAACTGATTCTGGGTTTTGAGGATACCAGGAGGGACCAGGGCAGTGATAATGATTTCAATGACGTACTTTTTTACATCACCGCAAATTCGCTGGCAGCCATTCAAACCGAGAACATCGTTACTGCCCCATCGCCGGCCGTCACGCCGGTTGTGAACAATACCCCTCCGGCGACTCCCCCCGCCAACGAGACACCCGCCAATAATCCGGGCAAAACGACTGGCACCAATCCGGATGCCAATCCGCCCGCCAACAGCAACCACACAGCGGCTGACCCCAAGCACAGCCCCACGGCGACCAACAGCCATACTACGACGAATAATCATAACACGACCAACACCAACAATCTTTCTTCCAATTCCAATAACGTTACCAATACCAATCATAACAACAGCACCGTCAATCATACCACCAATAACAACAACAACAATACGAACACGAACACCACGACCAATACTGCCAACTCCAACAATGTAAATTCCAATAACACGACCTACAACACGACCGTTATCAACAATACCACGGTGGTGACTACGGCTTCCAACTCGAACAACGGGAGTAACAACCAGTCTCATTCCAACAATACCAATGGCGGGCAGCCGGGGGGCGGGCGTAATCCCAATGGCCGTACTCCAAATGGTCACAACCGGCCGGGGAATAACCCGCAACAGAATCCCCCTCCCGGTTCCAATCCTGCCCCTGGTTCACCGGTGCCCAATACACCGCCGGCCGGTTGCGCCCATAACGGCTTTTCCGAAAGGGATTTTGCCAGAACTTACGCGGTCATCAAAAATAAGCCCAATGAAGACGTACGGCAGTCAACGCTCCAGCAAGCCGTAAAAGGCCGGTTGCTGACGGTAGACCAGGCCGTCCAACTTCTGAAGCTATTGACCGTATCTCCGAACCGGCTGGCGACGGCGAAGTACCTGTACGACTATACCTGCGAGAAGAATAATTACTTCCTGGTGAGCCAGGTGCTGACGGTGGCTTCCCACGAACGGGACTTCAATGCCTTCTTAAGCCGGAAAAACGCCGCCCCGGTTCCGGCGCCTTCTTTCACCGATGCACCCACCCCGGGTCCCTTCCAAACCACTGCTTATGCGCCGGACGGCTTTACGGAAGCGGAGTTCGAAAGCCTCAAAAGCAGCGTCATTCAGCAGCACTTTACCGATACCCGGATGGGCATTATCCGGCAAGCCGTCCGCGGCCGCTCCCTCACCACGGCCCAGGACATTGAACTGATCAGACTGTTTTCCTTTGAGCAGGACAAAGTCAAACTGGCTAAGTTTCTTTATGATTTTACCAGTGACGGACAGAATTACTTCAAAATAAATAACCTCTTTTCGTTTTCCACCAGCGTGGACGAATTAAATAAATACCTTTCTACCAAGTAGTTGCATTGCACTGAATACTTACCGGGCAAGCGGCAGCGCTTGCCCGTATTGTTTAGGGCTCCTGCGAAGATCACCGCGCCGCGCCGTCTTTGTCGTGCTGAGCCCGGCGAAGCATCTGGTGATGTTTGGAGAGGCTGGTATTCACGCACCGGATGCTTCCTTGCGTCAGCATAACGGGGCCCATCGGTGCCGCCGGGGCAAGTTGGGAAACCCGCTGCCGACTTAACCCGGCTTTCCTGCCCAACTCCGCTTTATTAATCATCCGCCGTTCCAGGCATTCTCCGAATTGAAAAGCCGCACCTGTACGCGTAACATCGACGCGGGTTACCGGTCGCTGTGGCCGAGGCTCCGGGCCGGGTCGATCTTGTCGCGGACCAGTTGCTTTACCTCTTTGGCTTCGGGGAAGCGGCCGGCGTCTTTGCGGGAAAAGAGGATCTCGCCGTCGAGCCGGATGTCGAACACGCCGCCGGTGCCGGGCACCAGGGCCACCTCGGCCAGGTCATCCACGAACGTAGTCAGCAGTTCCTGTGCCATCCAGGCCGCCCGGAGCAGCCACCGGCACTGGGTGCAGTATTCGATCTCAACGCGGGGCGAACGGGTCATGGGCGGGTAGCGTTTATATTGTACGACCTCTGCAAATGTGGTCAGTGAGACACTGACCACGGCCCGTACGCATTTACCCTCAATAGGGTTTGGCCGCCGTCAGTGTCTCACTGACGGCTTTCGTATTTATGCGCGGAAATTCCACGATTGAACTTCAAAGCGCCTTACCGTTTGTTGGCTTCCTCGCGGTCAAACTTGTAGTCGGCGGGCAGCGGTACCCGGAGCGGTGCAATAATGTTCTCCATTTGCTGAACCCGTGCGACTTGTTCCTTTTCCGTAGCTTCGGTAGAGAGTTCTTCTATTGGTTCATTGCTACTCATTGGATTAGGGGCAGCCAGGTAAACATTCCAATACGCGTTTTCCGGTTTGTTCCACTCCTCTGCAAAGGACGCCTGGGAAAGGTGTTGCCAAGCGTTAATACTTTCAAACTCCATTCCGTCCATTTCACGCATCAATCGCCTCACTTCTGCCTGTACTTCCTCCGGCAGCGTTTTATAAATCATAATAAAGGCATGAGCCGTTTGTTGAACTGGGTCATTCATGTATACAGTGTTTTGGAAGTGTTACCAATAAGCCGGGTAGATGAACGGCTGCTCCTTATTTCTGGATCAGCGCAATTGCTTACCGGATTATATAGAAAGATAAGCATACGGACCAGGATTACCATTGACATTGGTGGGGCAACTAAGGTGTATCCGGCAAAACACAGGTGGTGGAGGTTATTATTGAAGATGAACCGGTCATCTTTGAGCAAAACGGTTTCATTTTTATGCATCATGCATTCATTTTCACCTGCACAACTGACATTTTGACGGAATGCCCTTTCATCTACAACCGATCAGTGTTCATCCACGTACAATCAACGTCCATCTTTTAGTATTCACGGGTCATTTTTTCGTAATTGCGGGCATTTTCGACTGCTATACTCTTCTCAAAGTGGTTTTCGGGATTTTATAGGCATACAGAACCGGCCTCTCTCAAGCAGAATTGGAAAGGGGAGAATGTAGGATTTGAAACTTGCGGGTTAATAGTCGTTTGAGTTCATACTCGTAGTCGTCTAAATGCTCAAAGAAGTGGAGTATGTTGGCTTTAAATGCTTGGTAGGTGGGATGGAATGAAAGGCCGATGGCCTGCTTTTTCATGAATCGCCACAGCCTTTCGATGATATTGAGGTTGGGTGAGTAAGTGGGCAGGAACCACTGTTTGATTAAGGGCTGCCCCTTGAGCCAATCCTGGAGCAGTTGGCTGTGGTAGTAGGTGGCATTGTCGCAAATGAGCACTAGCTTTTTACCCGGGTTTTTCTCCAGCAGTTTCTCATAAAGGGTAATGGTGCTTTGTGCATTGATGGTTTGGGCTTCCACTACTACTGCTTGACAAGGGTCTAAAGCGTTAAGGGTGCCATTGATATTGACCCTTTTTCTGCCTGAATTGGCCGGAATGTGTTTTTCTTGTCCTTTTTTGATCCAGGCTTTGGCCGTTTGGGTATTGTGAGTCGGGTGGGTAGCATCCGTAAAGTAGACCAGCGTATCTTGGGGTAACTGCTCAATCAACTGCTCAAACTGGGCTACAAACTCAAGCTGCTTTTGCCCATCGGCTTGAGCGGGAAGCGGTTTTACCTGCTTGTGGACAAAGTCGAATTTAGTTAAAATAGCCCTTACGGCTGAGTCTGAGTAGTCTACCCCAAACTCTCCAAAGATGTAGTCGCCCACTTCTCTTGCCGTCTGATACAAACCTTGCTCGACTTTTTGGCTCACTTGCCCAAGTTGCTCCTTACTAAGCTCCCCCTGATAAGCCACGTAATCATCTTTGAGGTACGCTTGAAGTCCTTTCTGAAGGTACTTTTGCTTGTAATTGCCCACTGTGTCCGAATCGATTCCCAGGCTTACTGCAATCACCTCATAAGTAAAGCCCTCATCGAGCATGATCAGTACTGACAAGCGGATATGCTGCTTCTTGTCGCGGGTCTGCCGGCGCAACTGCTCAATTTCGGCCCGGGTTTCTTTGGTGAGTCGCATACCCTTTTGTACTCCTTTTCCTTGTCTTGAGTTTAACCGAAAACCACTTTCATTCCAGTATAACAGTCCATTTTTTTAGCAGATTGCGTACTTAAAGCTCATCATCTGCCATTTTTCAGCTTAGGTAAACCGTTGTAGTTGCGCAATCATCATATAGCAGCTTTGTACTATTTTGGGTAATTTGAGCACTGTTGTTTCGGTAGAATCCCCCTTCCTTTCAATTAAAAAACAAAAGTACGTTAAACTATTTCAATAAACTGTCCAAACCTCTACTAAGCCCAGAATAATTAGGAGTATATTTTTTAATACACACCCTTAGGTATATAATTATGATAAGAGATTGGCTGGATTTTAAAGGAATTTGTGGTGGGATAGAAGGCGCCCGGGCTAAGTTCGAGCAGGCTTGTGAGTCAACACTACGGGAGATATATCCATCAGAGTATGTACAGACTGTAAGGGCTAACCCAGGAGATGAAGGGATTGACGTACTTGTAGGAGATATAGGAGAGAAGTCAATAAAAGTATACCAGTGTAAATTCTTCCTTGAACAATTGGAAGAGGCACAGAAGGCACAAGTACGTGATTCTTTTGAGACTGCTGTTAGATCTCAGAAATACAAATTAGCAGAATGGTATTTGTGCATTCCAAAAACGCTTGATATAGCCGAACATAAATGGTGGGTTAGCTGGAGTACAAAGCAAACCGCAAAATATGGAGTACCCCTTCATCTAATCAATGGCAATGAAATTATTAAAATGATGACGGAGAATAAGACATACAACACGTTCTTTAAGGATAAGGATTCAACTTTGATTGAACAAATACACAATGCAGTTGTTACCGATAAACTTCCAAAAACAAATCTTCCCATTAGGCAATTCGAGTTTGACTTAATGAACTGGTTTAAAGTTCTGAATTACAGTTTCGAAAATTATTCAATTGATGAACTTACTTCATTCGAATGGATTATTAATGTTCGGGTAAGGAGAGGATTTGATAGGATATACGTCCTTGGACTTTGTGAAGAAGCAGAATTGCATCATGTGAATTACATACAGCAGAGAATAGCTGAACACAGATGTGATGAAGGATGGATTGTAAGTACCCGTAGGATTAGTCAGGCTGCTATCGCTCATAGCAACGCAAAAGTATACTGTTATACTTTTGATTCGTTGATTGATGAAAATGCTAATTTTGATGTGTATCTGAATTGGTTAGAGGAACTAATTATAGCAAAAGGTATTGATAAGAGGTACATTCCGCTAGCGTGTACCAAAGATGAGTTGGAGCGGTATACAAGAAAAAAACTTGGTAAGAGTGAGTATAATGAGGAAAATGGGGGAATAGAGGGATACATAGACAGGTGGTTAGATGATCCATCAAAAAAGCATATCTCCGTGCTTGGAGAGTTTGGAACAGGTAAAACTTGGTTTACAATGCATTATGCTTGGCGCTTAATTCAAATATATAAGATGGCTAAGCAAAAAGGAATAATGCGCCCTAGGTTGCCCTTGTTTATCCCATTGAGGGACTATGCTAAAGCAGTAAGTGTTGAGTCTTTATTCTCCGAATTCTTTTTTCGTAAACATAAAATTCCTATTCCCGGTTACTCAGCTTTTGAACAATTGAATAAGATGGGAAAACTTCTGCTAATCTTTGATGGCTTCGATGAAATGGCCGATCGAATCGACCGACAGAAGATGATTAATAACTTTTGGGAGTTAACAAAGGTTGTTACAGATAATTCAAAAGTATTACTTACCTGTAGAAATGAACACTTTCCAGAAGCTCAAGAAGGTCGAGCACTGTTGAATGCGGAATTAAAGGCTTCTGTTTCCAATCTAACAGGAGAGCCTCCGCAATTTGAGGTATTAGAACTGCAAAGGTTCGACGATAAACAAGTTAAAAAAGTGCTTCTCTTTTATACTGCTGAAAAAATCGTTGATAAAATAATTGGTAATCCCGAGTTGTTGGACCTAGCCAGAAGGCCTGTGATGATAGAGTTGATTGTTGAAGCTTTACCAGATATAGAGGCAGGTAAACCAGTAGATATGTCTCGTATATATCTTTATGCTGTAACAAGAAAAATGAAGAGGGATATAAAGGAACAGCGTACTTTCACATCTTTGGCTGACAAACTTTATTTCATGTGTGAGGTTTCATGGGAAATGCTGTCCACCAGCTCAATGAGTTTGAATTATAAGTTATTCCCCAATAGAATTAGAAATTTGTTTGGAGAGGTAGTTCAAGAACAGACAAGTTTGGACCACTGGCATTACGACATGATGGGACAAACAATGCTTATAAGGAATGAAAATGGCGATTATACCCCTGCTCATAGATCACTACTTGAATTTTTCACTGCTTATAAAATTGGTGCTGAATTAGGTATTCTCACAGCAGACTTTTTAGAGATGGCAAAGGAGCAGTCTGATATAAATCATTCTCTACCTGCTCAAGCATATACTTGGTTGTCTTATTTTACCTATAAAGCCAAAGCTACCTCTAAAGCACCATTAAGTAGGTTTGCAGTACTAAATTCTAATTCTTTTAGTAGTAATTGTTTTGGCAGTATTCGCCTTACTAAAGCTATTCTAGACCTGTTATTAAATATGATTACGATTGAAGAAATCAGTACTCAGAATTTTCTCAGTAGTATTGTGCAATCTTGTAAGGGCAGAAGTTTCGAAGATGTTGGATACACTAGCTCCAATATTGTGACAATACTTTCAAAATATAAGCACGATTATTTTAAAGGAAAGGATCTGTCACATTTGTGTCTTCATGAACTTTATGTTGAGGAGGCAAACCGACATAGTGGAGTTTATTTAAATACTAAAATAGACTTTACTGGTACTGACTTTAGATGTTGTGATTTAGAGTCATCTAATTTTGTTAATATTATCCTAAATGATGCTAATTTGCATAACACTAATCTAAAGAATGCATCCTTCAATATATCGAGAACTGTTGATAGTATATTGGTATTGCCTAACAGTAGTTTGATTGCAAGTTATTGCTGGAAAAAACTCATATTAATTGATTTTAATAAGATTGTAGTTAAAGAAAGTGTAATAGACCTTGTGGATGCTTCTTTAGCTGTTTCACCCGATGGAAAAATTTTTGCAACAAGGAAAGATAATGGATTTAGAATTATAGACGCGGTGAGCTTAGCAGTTATTGAGGACCATACAGATCCGTTCCCTGAGGATAACAATGTATACTTATTCAGCTTTTTTAAAAATTCAAGGAAATTGTTGCTTGCTGGCGAAAGCAATTCAATTTACGTGTGGGATTTAGATGGTCGTAAGGTGGTAAGTATTATAAAAATCAATACGACGAGAGTCGGAAGTGAGAGTTTTGGTGTTTACAGAATGTCTTTATCGAATGATGAAAAATATGTCTTCATAAGATGTACAGAAGGTTCGAAACTGTGGGATGTTGAATTAGGAACGTTAATAGATCTGAGCCATTTGACGCAAGAGGTGCATGATGTAGTTTTTCACCCTTTTTTGCATCAATATGTTGTCTTAGAGTACTTAAGCCCTTTTGTAACAGTTTACGACAGTTGTACACATGAAATTATAAGGAAGATAGATATTGATATTGTGCCAACCGCATATACTACTATAAACGAAATACATTTAAGTCGGGATGGTTCTGTTTTTTCTGTTATTAGAGAAGAAATGATTGTTTTGTATAAATATGAAGATGGATCTTTTATAAGTAAGATAAATTATAAGCGCAAAAGCAAAGCTGGTAGCGTTCAAGAGATGAAGTTTTACGATTGTGATTTAAGTAGCGTTGAATTTGACAACAGTGGAAATGCAATATATGTCAGTTCCGGAGGAGCTTATGTTTCAAAATTCGATGTCAAATCTGGTAAATTTGTTGATGGCTTATGTTTAATTGAAGGAGTTAAAGGAGCGGATTTTAGCAGTGCAAAAGGCATAGATGAAATAATGTCTAATCAGCTTATAAGCAATGGTGCTATAATCAATTAATATAAAACTCCACAATTACTACAGTTTTGTACTAATTGTGGAGTTGTGTTTCTACAAGGCTAAATGTATTGTTTGTTTGCAACGGGTATTTAGCCTCACATCATCTAGTAAATAATAAAAGTATAATTAGATGTTCTGGCAACATATTACGGGGCAGTTATCATATTTACGCCAGCAGCTTCTGCACGTTCTTGTAGCTGATCTCGATGGATTCGAGGGGGGGGCGTTTGGTCTGGTCCTGCTCCACGAAGAAGTGCTTGAGGCCGGCCGTACTGGCGGCGGCAAAAATGCGCTTGAAGTCAATGGAGCCCGTGCCCACCTCCGCAAACGTGCGGGATTCGCTCTTTTCCATGTCCTTCACGTGCCACATCGGGAAGCGTCCGGGGTTCTTTTTGAACAGGTCCAGCGCGTCCACCTTGGCAAATGACGTCCAGTACAGGTCCAGCTCCATCTGCACCAGCTTGAGATCAGTGCCTTTGAGGATCAGGTCGTAGGGCACCTGCCCGTCGATGGGCTGAAACTCGAAGTCGTGGTTGTGGTAGCCAAACTGGATGCCGCTCTTCTTGCACGCCTCCGCCGACTTGTTGAACAGTTCGATGTGGCGCTTGTACTGGTCGAGGGTTTTGCGTTCGTCGGGGAACAGGAAGGCGCAGATCATGTACTTCTGGCCCAGTTCGGCGGCGTCGGCTACGGCCCGGTTCCAGTCGTTGCTCAGCGTGCCCTTGGCGTTAGGCATGGCCGTGGAGGTGCCCGTGGTGTAGTGGCCGCTGGGCGCCGACAGGCCCAGGCTCTTGAGCAGCGCCTTGAATTCCTTGGCCGTCTTGCCGAAAAACTTGCCGTCCGTATAGCCGAACAGTTCTACTTCTTTGTAGCCGATGGCCGCTACTTTCTTGAGAGTACCTTCCAGGTCTTTGGGCAGTTGTTCGCGCAGCGTGTAGAGTTGCACCCCCGTTTTGCGGGCCGGGGCGGCAAATGCCGTTGCGCCGGGCAGCATGGCACCGGCCAGGGCCAGCCCACTCAGTTGTAAAAATTCCTTGCGGGACAGTTTCTTCGAAATGCTCATGGACGATTATAAATGGTAAATGGACAATTGAAAATGGAAAACAGGAAACCCCTTCGACCCTACCGCCCTCTGCAACTACCACGCCATTGGTAATTGGTAATTATTTACATTCCCGTGTTGCTCACAAACGCTACCTTTTTGCCGTCGGGCGACCAGGAGGGCGTGTTGATGGTGCCCTGGCCGCCGTACACGTAGGCAATGACTTTAGGCGTACCGCCGGCAACGGGCATCAGGCGCAGGTACACGTGCTTGTAGAAGGGATGGTCCCCCGATTCGACCTCCTCCTTGAGGAACGAAAGGAACACGATCCACTTGCCATCGGGGGAAATATGCGGGAACCAGTCGTGGAAGTCACCGTGGGTAACGGCTTCCTGGCCCGTGCCGTCGGCCTGCATGCGCCAGAGCTGCATGGTGCCCGTGCGGTTGGAATTGAAGTAGATGTACTTGCCGTCGGGCGTGTACTCGGGGCCGTCGTCGAGGCCGGTCGCCGTGGTGAGCCGTTCTTCGGGGCCGCCCGCCGCCGGCACGCGGTAGATGTCGTATTCCTTGTTGCGTTCGCCCGTAAACACGAGGTACTTGCCGTCGGGCGACCAGCCGTGCAGGTAGGAGGGACCCCGCGGCGTAACCTGTTTGGGCGTGCCGCCCGTGACGGGCACCGTGTAAATGATCGAGCCCCCCAGTTCCCGCACGCCGCTGCTCAGGCCCAGCATTTTGCCGTCGAACGAAAGTACGTGGTCGTTGTTGTTGTTCTTCACCTCACCCGTATTGAGCACCTTCGCCTCCCGGCGGGCCAGGTCGAAAGTGTACATGAGCCCGTCGCTGTTGTAGAGCAGCGTCTTGCCGTCGGGCGTCCAGTTGGGCGCCTGCACCGACTTGGGCGAAGTGTGCACGATTTCCCGGTTGCCCGTCGCCACATCCAGGATTTCCACGTGGCTGCCCAGGTACTCGCGGTACGGTACCAGCGTGGCCGGGGCCGGCCTGGTGATGCGTACGTCGCGGAAGGCGCCCTTTTCGACCACGTCCTTGTTGTGGGCACTCACAAAAATGCCCACGTACACCTCGTCGCCCAGGTCGAGGTCGGCGACCTGCGCGGTGACGAAGGGCTCCCCGAACCGGGCCACCCGCATGGTGTAGGTATTGCCCTTCCGTTCGAGTTGGATCACGTCGGCGCCGGTGAGCGTAGATTTGATTTCCTGGGTGCTGTCGCCGGCCGCCGGGCGGTACTGCAACGACGTAAGGCCGTCGCCGTGCACCACCGCGTTGACGTGCGGCGCGTTGTCATCGAGGCTTTTGCGGGCCATCCAGCCCACTTTGCGGTGCGGGTCTACGCCCTTGCCCAGCAGCCGGGCCCGGGTGTACACGAGAAAGTCGCCCTTGAGGCGCTTCCAGGCAAAATGAAATTCATCGCGGTCAAACCAGACGTTGTAGCCCGAACCCGACAGTTGGTATTCCCCCGTTTTGGCGTTGTAGGCAGCCGAACCGGGGTGCAGCACCTTGCCTACGTCGCCGCGCCCCTCGAACATGCCCACGGCCCCGCCCTGGCCCCGGGCCAGCAGGGTGAGGCCGGTGAGAACAATTGCCAAAACCCATTTGCTAGTGTGCATGTTGTTTACGTAAGTGCTTAAGGGCACAAGTTGGCTAAAAAATGTGAATAAGTTTAGTTGGTTTTGGATTAAAATAGGTTGATGGTACACTGATCTGTTATGATGATTATGATTGGTTATGATCCTTTTTGGGATTCCTTTTCAATCATGATTAATCATAATCATCATAACAGATCAGTGTACCGTTACTCCAGTACCTCCACCGAACTCAGTTCCGGGCCGCCGCCCGCGTTGCCGATGCCGGCCGCGATGTAAATCTTGTTGCCCAGGCCCACCGCCTGCGTACCGTGGCGGCCGGTTTGCAACGGCGGCAGAGTTTGCCAGGTGCCCGTCTTGAAATCGAAGGCTTCCGTCTGGTTGTGGGCTACTTTCTGCGTGCTTTCCCCGCCGATCACCAGCACCCGGTTGCCCAGCACGACGGCCGTGCAACTGGCCCGCAGCGTGGGAATGTTGCCCGCGGCGGGCAGCGTCTGCCAGGTTCCTCTCTTGAAATCGTACACGTCCGTTTCGGGAACTGTCAGGTCGGCCACGTGGCCCGTGCGCTGGGTGGAACGACGGCCCGCCGCTACCAGCAGCTTGTCGCCGACCACCGCCGCCTGGAAGTGGTCCCGGGCCCGCGGGGCGTCGGGCAGGGTGCGCCACTTGCCGGTAGCCGGGTCGAACTCGTCGAGCCAGGCCACGTGCCCGTCGTAGTGGCCGTCGGTGATGCCGCACACGAGGTAGATCTTGTTGCGGTACACGACCACGCCGCCCGAGCCGCGGCGGCGGTTTTCGGGAATTTCGGGGCCTTCGCGCCACTCATTTTTGCCGGGGTTGAAAATGTAGAGGCGGGGCAGGGGCGTTTCGTGGGGGTAGTCGCCGGTAAAGGCGCCAGCCACGTAAATTTCGCCGCCGTGCGCCACGGCCTGGAAGTGGTGCATCTCCAGGGGCACGGGCGCGGCACTCGTCCAGGCGTTGGCCTTGGGGTCGTACACGTCCACCGACTGTTTTTTGCGGCCCCCGAACAGGTAAAACTTGTCGCCCACCCGCACGAAGGCATTTTCGCCGCGCGGCGCCGGTTCATGCTGCGGGCTGAGCGTTTTCCACGCCGTCGCCGCCGGCCGCCCCGTAAAATTAGCCAGCGCCAGCAGCACGAGCAGCCCGGCGGGAATGATGCGAAGTTTCATAAGTTTAAAGTGGTCATTGGTCAGTGGTCAATAGTCATTGGTAGATTGGTCAATAGTCATTGGTCAGCGGTCATCCGGATGCGACAACTTACACGTACCCATTGACCAATGACTACTGACCACTGACTACTAAGCGGTTATATGTACTACCTTCCCTGTTTCGATGGATTTGTAGATGGCTTCGATGACGCGGACGTCTTTGAGGCCTTCTTCGCCGGGCACCTTGGTGGGCGTGTTGTTGAGGATGCACTGGGCAAAGTCGTCCATCTGGGCGGCCTGGTGTACTACCTGGGGCAGTTCCATTTCGCCCTTGTGCGTGCGGCCCTTGATGGGACCGTAGCCGTAGCAGGGGCCCATTTCGTACCAGCCCTTTTCGCAGGTGGCGTACAGCCGTTCCACACCCGCCGCGTAGGTGCTGGTGGAGTTGGCTACCGCCCCGCTGGGGAATTTGAGTTGCCAGAGAATGGTTTCGTCCACCTCCTTGAATTTGACCGGGTCGGTTTTGAATTCCTGCGCCCACACCGACACAGGTTCTTCGCCCGTCACGTAGCGGCTGGCGTTGAGGGCGTAGATGCCGATGTCCATCATGGAGCCGCCGCCGGCCAGGGCTTTTTTGAGCCGCCATTGGTTGGGGTCGCCGATGCGGAAGCCGTCGCTGGTTTCCACGACCTTGATGTTGCCGAACGGTTTTTCCTTGGCCCACTGCATCACCTGCTGGTGGTGGGGCGTGGAGTGCAGCCGGTAGCCAATGGCGAGTTGCCGCTTGGCCTTCTGGGCGGCGTCGATCATCTGCTGGCATTCGGCCACCGACACGGCCATCGGCTTTTCGCAGATCACGTGCTTGCCGGCCTGGAGGGCGCGGATGGTGTACTCGGCGTGCATGGCGTTGGGCAGCACCACGTACACGATGTCAACGTCCTTGTTGTCGATCAGCCGGTCGTAGGTTTTGTAATCGTACACGTTCTTGTCGGCAATGTTGTACTTGCCTTTCCATTCGGCCGCCTTGGCCGGCGTGCCCGTCACGATGCCGGTGAGCTTACAGAACTTGGTTTGTTGCAGGGCCGGGGCGAGTTGGTGTTTGCTGTAGCCGCCCAGCCCTACCAGCGCCACGCCCAGCGACTTGCCGCCCTGGAAGACGGAGGATGCCTCCGCCGGTCCGGCCAGCCACGACAAGGCCGGCAGGCCCAGCGCCGCCGCACCCATTTTGTTCAGAAAAGACCGCCGCGAACCCGGGCCGTCGGAAAAGAGGGTATCGTTGTTCATAGGAGTGGTTGGTGGTCAATGGTCGTTGATATGTAGAGACGCGATTCATCGCGTCTGAATTCACCGCGTCCGGGTTAATAATCAATGGTCAGTAATCATTCGTCATCCGGATGCGACAAATTACGCACACCCAATGACAATTGATTACTGACCCAGACGCGATGAATCCAGATGCGGTGAATCGAGACGCGATGAATCGCGTCTCTACGCGTTTATTGAATCATACACAATTACTTTCGTCCAGAGGGCCGAGTAGTCTTCCACGAATTTAAGGTGCGTGGGATGGACCTGGTAGGCATCCTGGTCCTGGCGGTTTTTAAACAGCAGGAGCAGCGAAAAATGGTACGACGTATCGATGACGGGCCGGTTGGTGTCGGCCGGCACGCCGATGTGGGACGTTTGAATGACTTTGATGGGGGGCAGCGTTTGCAGGCCCTTCAGGAGCCGGGCCCGGTCTTCGGCGCTGTCGGGGTTTTTGAGCCAGAAGTACACGTGGTGTACGAAGAGGCTGGCCGGGGGCGCCGCCGGGACTTGGGGAAGCCCGGTGGCGGCCAGGCCAGCACCGGCCAGGGCTACGGAAGATTCTTTCATAAACTTGCGCCGGGAAACATTATGCATGAGTTCAGAGTGAGTGGTGAATCGTTGCGAACAAAAGTAGCGGGAAAAGTACCGGGACTACTGGTATAAATTCATCATTTATCGGTATTTTCAGGGAACAGTAATCAGTGAACAGTAATCAGTAGTCACTGGTCATTAGATGAGCGTAAGTCACCGTAATGAACGGCCCCCTTTTTACTGTTTACTGATCACTGATTACTGACCCATGAAGCGCTTCAACCAGTACGAGCCGTTCAACATTTCGCTGTTCACGCTGAGCGAATGGCCGTACCCGCTGCACAACCACAACCACTTCGAGATCATTTTCATCCACGCGGGAGAGGGCGTACACGTGGTCAACGAGCACCGGTTCGACTACCGGGCCGGCGACGTGTTCCTGCTCGGGCCCGAAGACCACCACCTTTTCCGCATCCGCACGCCCACCGAATTCTGCTACATCCGGTTCACCGACCTGTTCTTCCGCGGCGACAAGCCCGGCGAACGCGACAAAGACTGGCAGCAAACCGTGGAGTACCTGTTCCACGCCCCCTACCAGGCCAGCGGCAGCCTCGTAAAGGACCCCGCCGAAAAGGAGCGGCTCGACCACCTGCGCGCCGTGCTGCTGGCCGAGTACCACCACCGGGGCGCCCCCTTTGCCGAGCACATCCTGGGCCACCTGCTGCAATCCATCATCAGCATCCTGGCCCGCAACATTACGGCGCAGGCCCTCGACGTGCCGGCCGAAGGGAGCCGTTCCCGCACGCTGGAAGAAATCCTGGCGTACGTGCGGCGTCACATCCACGAGCCCGACCAGCTCCGCCTCGACGCCCTGGCCGCGCACTTCCGCTACGCCCCCAACTACCTGAGCATTTTTTTCAAGCGGCAGACCGGCGAATCGTTGCAGCAGTACATCCTGCGCTACAAGCTCAAACTGGTGGAAGCCCGCCTCCGCTACAGCGACTGGAGTGTGTCGGAAATTGCCTACGCGTTCGGCTTCACCGATGAGAGCCACCTGGGCAAGCTGTTCAAAAAATACTACGGCCGCACCCCGCGGGCCTTCCGCGAATCGGAGCGGGGCGCCGCCCCGTCGCTGGTGCCCGGCCCGCCCGCGGGGACGAACGAAGGGCCCCAAACCGGCCAGGAAAGCGGCATTTAACAAAACCACCCCTATCCGGATACATTCCGGTCCCCTCCCTTTACATTCGCGCCCCCCATCTTAAACAATCAAGGACCCTCCAAGCCGGCAGGACGGCTTAATTTTGTATAACTAAAAATACAATTCGTCCAAAATACTTTTTCTCCTGATTCCCGATGCGTTCCAGACCACAGCCCGGCGTCCGGATGCTCCTGAAGCATTCGCGGCGCGGCACGATTCAATCGCCAACCATTACGCCCTAAGCACTACGCACCAAGCCCTAAGCACCAAGCTCACCCTGCCCATTGCCTCCCCGAAGAGGAACCCTTTATCCACAATCTCAATCTACCTAACTCAAAAGCAACAAGTTTATGGGAATCAAAAAGATGTACCAGCAACGGGGCGACCTCACCCGACGAGGTTCTTTTCACCCATTGGGTACGTTACGGCTCATGCTGCTGGTAACGATGCTGCTGGCCCTGCAAGTCCCGGCCGCCTGGGCGCAGGCCGCCAGAATCACCGGCAAAGTAACCTCTACTGCCGATAACCAGGGCATTCCGGGCGCCAGCGTGGTCGTAAAAGGCACCACCACCGGCACCACCACCAACGCCGAAGGCGAATTCACGCTGGACGCCGCCGCCGACGCCGTGCTGGTGATCTCCTACATTGGCTTCACCACCGAAGAAGTACCCGTAGGCGGCAAGTCGCGCATCGACGTTACCCTGGCCGAAGACATCAAGGCCCTCAGCGAAGTAGTGGTCGTGGGCTACGGTGAAATGCGCCGCAGCGACCTGACCAGCGCCCAAACCACCGTTACGGCCAAGGAAATCGAAAAAACCGTCAATACCACCATTGAACAAGCCATTCAGGGCCGGGCGGCCGGGGTGTACGTGACGCAGAACACGGGCCAGCCGGGCGGCGGGATTTCGGTGAACATCCGGGGCCTGAACTCCATTACCGGCGCCAACGAACCCCTGTACGTGATTGACGGCGTGCAGATCCAGCAGGCGACCAACGTGCAGTACGGCTCCCGCAGT
The DNA here is from genome assembly GCA_963844325.1 of uncultured Sphingobacteriales bacterium. Lineage (GTDB taxonomy): Bacteria > Bacteroidota > Bacteroidia > Cytophagales > 172606-1 > CADCTQ01. The sequence continues at coordinate 6,159,807 of CAWJNV010000002.1, read as the reverse complement.
TCCACCAACCCGCTGGCCGGCCTCAACCCCGCCGACATTGAATCGATGGAAATTCTCCAGGGGCCTTCCGCCACGGCGGTGTACGGCTCCCGGGCCACCAACGGGGTCGTGCTCATCACGACCAAGCGCGGCAAGGCCGGCGAAATGAAAGTGAACTACGGGTATACCTATTCCCTCCAGGATAAGCCCGAGTTCCTGCCTACGCTCAACCTCCAGCAGTACGCGACCATGCACAACGAAATCCGTACCCGGACGGGGGGAACCCTGACGCCGGAGTTCCAGGACCCGTCGGTGCTGGGCGCAGGGACCAACTGGCAGGAAGCCCTGTTTAAAAGAGCCCCCCTCAACAAGCACCAGCTGAGCCTGAGCGGCGGCAGCGATAAAACGACCTTCTACCTTTCCGGGGAATATTTCAAGCAGGAAGGGGTAGCCCTGGGTTCGGCCTTTGACCGCTATTCGGTGCGCCTCAACGTAGACAACCAGACCCGCAAGTGGCTCAAACTGGGCACCAACCTCAGCGTGAACCAAACCAACGAGGAACTCGGTACGGCCCAGTCCGACATCATCATCAACGCCCTGCAAATGTCGCCCAACATCGCCGTGGTCAACCCCAACGGCACCTGGGGCGGGGCCGACGCCACCAACGGCAGCGTGACCCAGTTTACGCCGCCCAACCCGATTGCCCTGGCCGAACTGATCCAGAACAACTTCCGGCGCAGAAACGCCCTGGGCGGGTTCAACGCCGAAGTGTCCCTGCTGAAAGGACTCGTGTTCCGTACGACCCTCAACGGCAACGTCGGGTTCAACAATTCCATCTTTTTCACGCCCACCTACCAGCTGGGTTCGGTGCCCAACAGCACGGCCAGCCTGGAGCGCCGCAACGAGACCAACACTTACTGGAACTGGAACCAGTTGCTCCAGTACACGACCCGCCTGGGCAAGCACGACATCAACGCCATGATCAGCCACGAGTCGCAGGCTTCGCAGTGGGAAAACATCTGGGGCACCCGGACGGGTTTCGTAAGCAACGACATCCGCGAACTCACCCTGGGCAACCCGCTGGGCCAGCAGAACGGCAGTGACCGCGGCGACTGGGCGATGGAATCGTACCTGGGCCGCCTCGTGTACAGCTTCAACGACAAGTACATCCTGCAGGGCGCCTTCCGGGCGGATGGTTCGGCCAACTTCGGCCCGGAAAACCGCTGGGGCTTTTTCCCGTCCCTGTCGGCCGCCTGGCGGGTTACGCAGGAGCCTTTCATGCAGGCCATCCCGGCCATCAACGACCTGAAGATCCGCTTTGAGACCGGCCTGACCGGCAACCAGGGCAGCAACGCCGGCATCTACTCGCCCCTCAACTCGGTAACGACCCCGTGGGGCGCCGGTTTCATTGCCGGCCGGTACGGCAACCCCGGCCTCCAGTGGGAAGAAACCAACACCAACAACATTGGTTTCAACCTGGGCCTGTTCCAGAACCGCGTCCTGCTCGAAGGCGATTTCTACATCAAAAAGACCGACAACCTGCTGATGGAGAACCCGCTGCCCTGGTACATGGGTACGTCGGCCGAAGGCTCCATTGCCCCCCCGACCGTAAACATCGGGGCGCTGACCAACCGCGGCTACGCCATCTCGCTGAACACGGTGAACATGGACCGTGGCGGCTTCCGGTGGAACACCAACTTCAACATTTCGGGCTTCAAAACGGAAGTGACCAAGTTCTACTCCGAAACGGCCTTCATCGACCGCACGGCCTGGTGGATGAACAACTGGACGCAGCGCTCCATTGTGGGGCAGGCGCCCTGGCTGATGCGCGGCTACGTGTACGACGGCCTGTTCCAGTCGGTGGATGAGATCAACAACAGCGCCATCCCGACCCGCAACGGCCAGCGGCTGCCCGTAGACGCCACCAACGGCGTGTGGGTGGGCGACATCAAGTACAAAGACCTCAACACCGACGGCGTGATCGACGAAAGGGACCAGACGTACATCGGCAACCCCTGGCCGAAAGTAACGCTGGGTTTCACCAACACTTTCAGCTACAAGGGCTTTGAACTGAGTGCCCTGCTCACGGGTGCCTTCGGCAACGACGTGTACAACTACGTGCGTTTCCTCAATACCAACCCCAACCAGATCAACCTGGGCCGCAACCTGATGGAAGAAACCTTCGACTACGCCCGGGTGGAAACCGACGGGGAAGGCAACGCCTACATCGCCAACCCCGGCACTTCGGTACCCCGCATCAGCGGCTCCGACGTGAACGGCAACGGCAGCCGGTTGTCGAGCCGCTTCGTGGAAGACGGTTCGTACGTGCGGATCAAGAACGTGCAACTCTCCTACAACGTGCCCGGGTCCTTGCTGGGCAAGCAGAAAGTAGTGCAGGGAGCCCGCTTCTCACTGGGCGTGCAGAACCTGGCCACCTTCACCAAGTACAAAGGCATGGACCCCGAGGTCGGTGCGTACGTGGGCAACAACGTGTCGGCCACTTCCCAGTCCATCGGCCTCGATTTCGGCCGCTACCCCCTCACCCGGATGTATACCTTCAGTTTCGGGATCGATTTCTAATCAAGCGCACACAACAAGACAGCAATGAAGCACATGAGATATAAAAATTATTTGGCGGGCCTGCTCCTGCTGGGCGGGCTGGCCGGTTGCAAAGAGGAGTTTCTGGACCGTCCCCCGCAGGGAACGATTGTAGACGCCAACTTCTACAAGACCGACGAACAACTGCTGGCCGGCACGGCGCCGCTCTACAACAACGTGTGGTTTGCCTACAACGACAAGGCTTCGCACGGCATCGGCGACGCCCGCGGCGGGGTCCTGTTTTCGGGCTCCTACCAGCTGGCCAACGTGCAGATGAACACGACGGGCAACACCGACGAGAACAACAGTTCCTGGCGTTCCTTCTACAACATCGTGGGCCAGTCGAACCTGCTGATCACCAACATCAACAAGTACGCCGGCCCGGCGGTATCGGAAAACATGAAGCTGCACGCCATTGCCGAAGCCCGTTTCATGCGCGGCCTGGCGTATTCCTACCTGGTGCAGAACTGGGGCGAAGTGCCCATCATCGAAAACAACAACACGCTGCTGACCGACACCACCATTGCGCGCAACACCACGGAGAGCGTGTGGGAATTCGTGATCCGCGACCTCCGGTTTGCCGCCGAGGGGCTGCCGACGGCCCCGGTGCAGCGGGGCCGGCTCACCAAGTGGGCCGCCGAAGGGATGCTGGCTAAAATGTACCTGACCCGCTCCGGGGTAGGCATGACCGGCAGCCGCCGGCAGTCGGACCTCGACAGCGCCGCCTACTTCGCCAAACGCGTGATCGACAACAGCGGCAAAAGCCTGATGGCTAACTACGAAGACCTGTTCAAGACCCAGTTCAACAGTTCGCAGGTAGACCCCAACCCTGAAACGCTGTTTGCCCTCCAGTGGCGCTACGACGGCACCTGGGGCACCCAGAACAGCGTGCAGGCGTACCTGGCCTACGGTTCGAGCATCACCGGCTTCGGCGACGGCTGGGGCGGCGACATCGGGGCGTCCAAATTCATGCTTGAGCAGTACGAAAATTTAGCCACGGACAAGCGCCGGAAAGCGACGTTCATGCTGCCCGGCGACCAGTACAGCTACATCCACGAAGAGATTGACGATCCCGACAAGGCGGGCGCCAAAAAGATCGTGGAACTGAAGGTGCGGACCGACAACAACAACAATGCCGCCTTCCGGAGCCGGGCGCACGTGAAGAAATACGTAGTGGGCCGTCCCGAAGACAACGGGGGCCGCGTGGCCCAGCAACGCACCGACATCAGCACCTACATGCTGCGCATGGCCGACGTATACCTGATCTACGCCGAGGCCGTGCTGGGCAACGGGGCCACGCTGGCGAGCGGCGACGCCCTCAACCGGTTCAACGACGTGCGGGTACGGGCCGGCCTCGACCCCAAGTCCGCGGTGACCTGGGAAGACATCCACAAGGAGCGGCTGCTGGAGTTTGCCATGGAAGGACAAGCCTGGTACGAGTTCGTGCGGTTGCACTACTACAACCCGCAACTGGCCTACCAGAAGCTGAGTGCGCAGGACCGGGGTAACTTCCAGATCGCCCCCGACGACAAGGCCGCCCCGACCGCCTGGACGCTCACGCCGGTGGGCACCGGGCAGCGGACCTACCCGGTGGGTCTCAACAACTTCGTGCTGCCCATCCCGGAATCGGAACTGTCACGGGCGCCTAACCTGCGCAAGCCGGCCGTTCCGTACCAGTTCAAGTAAGCGTCCACCCACGCCATCCATCTACCCTTTCCGCGGCCGGCCGTACCCATCCGGCCGGCTGCGGAAACCACACCCCGAACATCCATGAAATCCCATACCCGTTACGCTTCCCAAAAAATCAGCTACCTGCTCTTTTTCTGCCTGCTCGGGGGCTTTTGCCTGTCCTCCTGCAAGGAAGAAGACCCCGCCGCGCCGCGGAAGGCTGCCGGGGCGCCGGCCGTGCAGGCCGTCCGGAGCACCAACCCGGCCAAGGCCGACAGCACCTTCACGCAGTCGACGCTGGGCGCTACCATCGTGATCGTGGGCCAGAACCTGGAGGCTACTCAGTACGTGACCTTCAACGGGTTCCGCGCCTCCGTCAACCCGGCCTACGCCACCGACCGGTACCTGATCGTGCGCATTCCGGACCAGGTGCCCACGGTTGCCACCGCCGCCAACGTTCCCAACCAACTGACGGTCGTAAACCCGGCCGGTGAAGCCACCTATGCATTCAGCGTATTGCCGCCCGCTCCGACGGTGGAAGCCATCAGCAACGAGTACGCCAAAGCGGGGGAAACCATTACGCTCTTCGGCAACTACTTCTACTTCGTGAAAGACATCACGTTCCCGGGTGGGGTAAAGGGCACCGACATCACCGCCGCCCCCGACGGCAAGTCGGTGTCGGTGAAAGTACCCGAGGGGGTAGATCCCGCCAAGGGCGACATCGTGGTTACTTCCGAAAGCGGTACTTCCACCACCAGCCGGCGGACCAAGCTGTTCAACAAAGACGGCATCATCCAGAACTGGGACACCACCATGGATAATTTCGGCTGGGGCATTGATGCCAGCAAGGCCGTAACGACTTCGGCGCCCGGCATTACGCCCATCGACAACAAGTACGCGCTGATCAACATGGTGATTCCCGGCGACTGGGGCTGGTCCAACGACAAGGTAATCAGCTTGAACAACTGGAATACGAACCGCATTCTGCCCAGCGCCCCCACCACCAAGTACGACCCGGCGGCCAGCATCGACCAGTTCGACCTGAAGATGGAAGTGGCCGCTACCGGCAACCCGATCAACGATCTGCTGCTGCTGGTCTGGATTTCGGGCGCCAAGCCGGGCACCGTGGAAAGAAACGTACCGCTCACGGATTTTGTGCGCAGCACCGACGGCAAGTGGTACACCGTTTCGATCCCCTTGAGCACCCTGGCTACGACGGGCGGCGCCAAACTTGCCAGGTACGGCGACCTCAACCAGAACGAAATCCGCCTGGTGATCCAAAACCCCACCGCTGCCGGCATTCCGGCGGCCATTGCCATCGACAACATCCGGATTGAGAACGTAGTGGTCCGGTAAGCCGGCGCGTGAGCACGCAGCCTGCGTAACGTACGTACGAACTTATTTTTTAAACTGGAACGGAAGGCGGTTCACCGGCAACGGTGAACCGTCTCTGTTTTTGAAACCTTTGGGGTTTTTGAAACTTGAAAAACGCCGGCATTGTCATGCGGGCGGAAGGAAGCATCTGTTCGATGAGCCCACATTGCATGACCAAACCCGGCACACTGGCGCAGGCGTCCGCCTGTGCCTTTCCGGATGGGAAGCGTCCGCTTCCAGCCGGCAGGCTTACTCTTTTTCCAATCACCAGATGCGCTTGCAATGTGGGCCCGTCTCCTCTAAAGTGACTTCCCATTCGTGCCGGTTCTACCTATTGTTACGCTGGTCAAAACGCGTTAGCCTGACGGCTGGAAGCGGACGCTTCCGGTCCGGATAGGCACAGGCGGACGCCTGCGCCAGGTCCGCGGGGTGATTCATGCTACCCGGACTCCATGCCCCAGATGCTTCCTGCCGCCCGCATGACAATGCCGGTGTTTGGCGCGGAAATGTGGGAGAACCCGTGCCCATTCAGGTATGATCAGCTTTTTCAGCAGGAGGATATCCGTTGTGACGGCACTCATGAACACGGCTGTCGCGCGTATGCTTCGCAGCTACGCGTAGCTACCCACCAAACGCGTAACTACCGGGCTAATGCGCGACAACGGTGCCTCTCTGCCGGGCAACTACTGGAACATCAACCCATCGCAGTAATTTCGTTACCTGTAACGGTCCACTGTCCATACGTAAGTGCTAACTTACTTCCCGCCCCGGCGGATGCGGAACGCCTTCAGCGGCGCGTCGTTGACCGCGGCTACGACCAGGGGCTCCCCCTGGCCCGTGGTGATCAGCTTCAGGTCTTTCACGTCGCCGTCCACGATGAAGCCGCTGGCAGCCGGGCCGACGGGCGTAAAACCTCCCTTGCCGTTCCCTTTCAGCAGCAACCCGTAGGAGGCATCGTACCGCCCGGCCGTTACCTCGGCCTGGTATTCGTTGCCGGCCAGCAGCAGGTCCGGGGCGCCGTCGCCGTCCGCGTCGGTGCAAACCACCGCGTTCACGGGGGCCAGTTGGGCTTCTACGGGCAGCGGGTGCAGGGCAAATTTGCCGTTGCCCTTGTTTTCCAGCCACACCGTGCGGGTTTCTTCGCAGGTCAGTTCCAGCATGCCCTGCCGGTCGTTCTCGTTGAAGAGTTGGGCTACCGCCACGGCCGAATACCCTGCGTGCTGCGGAAATTTGCTTTTGATGCCCGGCACTTGCAGGGCGAACTGGTCGCGCCCGATGGCCGGGTACAGCTGGCGTTGTCCCGCGTGGTTGGGCAGGTAGTACGCCAGGATGGGATCAATGCTGCCGTTGTGGTCGAGGTCCTTGGCAAACAGCTTGATGGGCCGGGCCGGGGATGCCTGGTAGCGGTGGTTGAGGCCCAGGTTGCCCGCTACCAGGTCGGGGTCGCCGTCGCGGTCCAGGTCGGCGGCGGCCAGGCTGCGCCACTGGCCTTGCAGGTGCGTGAGCCCGGTGGTTGCCGTGGTTTCCCGCAAGGTGCCGCCCGCATTGCGGAAAAACCGGACCGGCATCCACTCGCCGGCCAGCACGAGGTCGGGTTTCTGGTCCCCGTCCCAGTCGGTCCACAGGGCCGCCGTCACCATGCCCGGGGTGGCCAGGGCCGGGCAGACGGCTTCGGTGACGTCGCGGAAGGTGCCCCCGTTGTTCTGCAAGAGGTAGCTGCGGGGCGCCACCGGGTACTGGCTGGGCGACACCCGGCCCCCGATGAACAGATCGGTATCGCCGTCCCCATCGTAGTCGGCCCCCGCCACGCTTTGCGCACTGGTATTGATCGTGGCGGGCAGGGCCGTTGGGTCCTTGGTGAATCCGCCCTTGCCGTCGTTGCGGTACAGGCGGGGCCGGTAGTAGGGCGAACCGGCGTCGTATTCGTAGCCGCCGCTGTTGACGAACAGGTCCAGGTCCCGGTCGCCGTCGGCGTCAAAGAGCAGGCAGCCCAGGTCTTCTTCGTCCTTTTCGCCCGTGGAAAGGTCTTTGGCGCGGAAGGTGCCGTCGGGTTGCGCCGTAAAGAACCGGCCCGATTGCCCGTACGCCCCGCCCACGAAAAAGTCCGTCCGGCCGTCGCCGTTTACGTCGCCTTCGGCGAGGAAGGGGCCGAGCTGCGAATACTTCTGCGGCAGCAGCCGCTGGAAGCTGTAGTCGTCGAAGAATTCTTCTTTGTGCCGGAAAGCGATCTTTTTGCCGGCCGACCCCTCCGCAAACAGGGGTTGGGCGGCCGGCGGGACCGTCGCTTTCCCGGCAGCCTCCTTTTGCCGCAGGGTTAGCGCCTGGTCGGCGGGCAGGTCGCGGAGGGTCTGCTGCCGGTCGTCGGGCCAGGTGACCGTGAGCGAATCGACGCGGGCGGCGCGGCCCAGCCCGAAGTGCAACCGCTGATCCACCGTAGAGACGTAGCCCCGGACGGGATGCTGCTCGGCCGACTGCCGGTTGCCGCCCGCGTAAACGGTTACTTTGGCGCCGAAGCCATCCGGGTTGGCGGCGTCGCCTGCCAGTTGCAGCGTGAGGTAATGGGCCGCGTTGCCTTTTCTGGCGTTCCGGGCTTCGTTGCGGAAAAGGGAAGCCGCGCCGTTGATGTTGTTGACGGCCAGGTCCAGGTCGCCGTCGTTGTCCAGGTCGGCGTAGGCGCAGCCATTGGAGATGGCCGGCACGTCGAGGCCCGCCGCCGCGGAAAGGTCGCTGAACGTCAGGTTGCCGTTGTTGCGGAACAGGTAGTTTTTGAGCGGTACTTCCCCGTATTCGGCCAGCTTCTGCACCACCGCCCGGTTCCTTTCGGTCACGTTGGCGGCGTATTCGCGGGCCAGGTTATCGCGGTAGAGGATGTAGTCGCTGTTGAGGAAGTCGCGGCCCATGCCGTTGGTGATGTGCACGTCGCGCCAGCCGTCGTTGTCAAAGTCGGCCATGAGCACACTCCAGCTCCAGTCCGTTTCGTGCACGCCGGCCAGTTGCCCGATCTCGCTGAAGAACGGTTCGCGGGCCGGGCCGGCCGCCGGGCGGGTGCCGTGGTTGAGCTGGAGCATGTTGCGCATGAACGTGGGTTCGTAGCCCATGCGCCGCTCCACTTCGTAGCGGTCGTAGCGCAGGAAAGAATACATCATCTTTTTGCGTTCGTTCGAGGCGGGCAGCATGTCAAGCGTGGCAATGTCGGGCCGGCCGTCGTTGTTGATGTCGGCGGCATCCACGCCCATGCTCGAATAGCTCTGGTGCTTTACGGCCGTGGCGATGCCGTTGCGGAACGTGCCGTCGCGGTTGTTGAGCCAGAGCAGGTCGTTGGCGATGTAGTCGTTGGCGACGTAGAGGTCGGGCCAGTTGTCGTTGTCCACGTCGCTCACGACCACGCCCAGGCCGTAGCCGTTTTCGCGGATGCCGGCCGCCGCCGATACCTCCCGGAACACCGGGTGCGCGCCGCCCTTCGGCGGGCCGTCGTTGCGGTAGAGCTTGTCGGCGGCGGGCGACGGGCCGGCGGCGTCGCGTTTGGTGATGGTGTTGGCGTTGGCGGCGTACAGCAGGTGGTTGAGCAGGTAGCAGTCCAGGTCGCCGTCCTTGTCGTAGTCGAAGAAAACGGCCTGCGTCGAAAACCCGGTGTCGGCCAGCCCGTAGGCCGCGGCCTGTTCCGAGAAGGTAACCTCACCCCCGGCCCCTCTCCCGGCGGAGAGGGGAGTGGTGTTGATGTAGAGGTGGTTGCGGCGGCGGCCGGGGGCCTGGGACCCGGAGGCGCACACGTAAAGGTCGTCGTAGCCGTCCCCGTTGAGGTCCACCACGCTGATGCCGGTGGCCCAGTAGCCGGTGCGCAGGCCCGCCTTTTCGGTAATGTCTTCGAAAGCCAGGTTGCCTTTGTTGAGGTAGAGCCGCGAGGAGACCTGGTTGCCCCCGAAAAAGAGGTCCGGGAGGCCGTCGTTGTTGAAGTCGCCGACGCCCACCCCGCTGCCGGCGTAGGTGTATTCGTTGGTGATCAGGTTCACCGAGTCGTTTTCGGCAATGGCATTGTTGAAGGCAACCCCCGTTTGGGACGCGGGCAGGGCCGTGAAACGGATCGGGCTGGTGGCCCGGGCAGCAGCGGCGGCGGGGACATCGGTGCTTTCGGGCTTGCCGGAAGGTTGGCAGGCCCCCAGCAAGAAGCCGAAGCACAGCAGGGCAATGGACGTAAAGGAGACTTTGCGAAGGGTATTCCGGGTGGAAGTCACGGGATTGCGGAGTATTAGGGTAAAAAAGGCGGCAACCGGGGGCCACCGCACGGCCTGGCTGTATGGGCCGGCGGGAAGCGGGCCGGGTATCTTTAAAGTTACGGATAAACGCGCAGGGCCACCCGGACCCCGCCCCGGCAGCTAACATTTGGCCGCCCATTCGGCAACAATTCGTACCCCTGTCAAACCGGCTCCTGCCCTAGATTTGTAACTTAGCCGGGGAAATTTTAGACTTTACGCCTTTTCCCCAGACCCACCCCAACCTCCATGCGGTTTTTACCCCTCCTCGCAGCCTTTTCCCTGCTCCCAACCTACCTGCGCGCGGCCCCGGCCGATTCGCTCATCGTCGTGGCTACCCAACGGACGGCCCTGGCCCTGCAAGTGCAGCGCAACGGCGACCTGTCGGTCATTCACCTGGGGCGGCGCCTGCGCAACCCCGACGAGTACCGGCTGGCCCCGGCCATGCAAAGACCCGTCAACGAAGGCGACTACACGGGCCTCTACAATGCGGCCTACGCCCCCGGGGGCAGCCGCAGCCTGCTCGAACCGGCCATCCGGGCCACCCACGCCGACGGCAACGCCTCGCTGGACCTCAAGTACGTGCGGCACGAAACCCGGCCGGAAGGGGAGGGGGCCACGCTGACGACCGTTTTTCTCAAAGACCCCCAGTACCCCTTCGAGGTTACCCTGTACTACAAAGCCTACCCTGCCGTGGACGTGATCGAGCAGTGGTCGTCGATTAAGCACGGCGAAAAGAAGCCCGTCACGCTGCACGGGTACGCCTCGGCCAACCTGTACGTGCAGGCCAAAAACTACTACCTCACCCAGTTCCACGGCGACTGGGCCCGGGAAATGCAGCCCGAAGAGGTGCCCCTGACGGCGGGCCTGAAAGTGCTCGATTCGAAGCTCGGCACCCGGGCCCACCTGTTCCAGCCCCCCTCGTTCCTGGTGGCCCTCGACGGCCCCGCCCGGGAGGATGACGGCTCCGTGATTGCCGGCACGCTGGCCTGGTCGGGCAACTTCCGCGTGGCCCTCGAAGTGGACCCCCTGCGCAACCTGCGCATAGTGGCCGGCATCAACCCCTACGCCTCCGCGTACGTCCTGGCGGCGGGCAAGGAATTCACCACGCCGGCCTTTATTTACACCTACTCGGAGGCGGGTACCGGGCAGGCGAGCCGCAACCTGCACCGCTGGGCCCGCAGGCACCGGGTGCTCGACGGGGAAGGCGACCGGCTCACGCTGCTCAACAACTGGGAGGCTACGTACTTCGACTTCAACGAGGAAAAACTGACGGCCCTCTTTAAGGACGGCAAGAAGCTGGGCGTGGACCTGTTCCTGCTCGACGACGGCTGGTTCGGCAACAAGTACCCGCGCAACAACGACAAGGCCGGCCTGGGCGACTGGCAGGAGAACCGGCAGAAACTGCCCAACGGCCTGGGGCACCTGGTACGCGAAGCCGGGCAGGCCGGCGTGAAGTTCGGCATCTGGCTGGAACCCGAAATGGTGAACCCCAAGAGTGAACTCTACGAAAAGCACCCCGACTGGGTGATCAAGCTGCCCAACCGGCCCGAACACTACTTCCGCAACCAGCTCGTGCTGGACCTCTCCAATCCGAAGGTGCAGGACTTCGTGTACGGCGTGGTGGACGGCCTGCTGAGCAAACACCCCGACCTGGCCTACGTCAAGTGGGACTGCAACGCGGTAATCTTCAACCCCCATTCGGAAACGGCCCAACACGAATCGCACCTGTACGTGGACTACGTGCACGGCCTCTACAAAGTGCTCGAACGCGTAAGGGCCCGGCACCCGAAGATTCCGATGATGCTCTGCTCGGGCGGCGGGGGCCGCGTGGACTACGGGGCGCTGCGGTACTTCACTGAGTTCTGGCCCAGCGACAACACCGATGGCCTCGAACGGGTGTTCATCCAGTGGAATTACTCGTACTTCTTCCCGGCCGTTGCCACCTGCAACCACGTGACCGACTGGGGCCACCAGCCCATCAAGTTCCGCACCGACGTAGCCATGATGGGCAAGCTGGGCTACGACATCGTGGTGAGCAAACTGCCCGAAAAAGACCTGCAATTCAGCCAGGAAGCCCTGAGGACCTACGAATCCGTGCAGGAAGTGATCTGGCGCGGCGACCAGTACCGCCTGGCCGACCCGTACACGAATGACTTCGCCTCGGTGCTGTACGTGTCCGAAAAAGCGGACCGCGCCGTTTCCTTTACCTACCTGGTGAACGGGCGTTACGCCACCGGCAGCCACGGGCCGGTCCGGATGAAGGGACTCGACCCGGCCAAACGGTACCGCATCCGGGAACTCAACGTGTACCCGGGCACCACCTCGCCGTTCGGGGCCGACGCCGTGTATTCGGGCGACTACCTGATGACCGTGGGGTTCAACCCGCTGGTGAACGCGCGGCGTACCAGCGTGGTGCTGGAACTGACCGAGGCCCGGTAATGACCAACCCATCTTCATCATTCGACATTCGAAATTTAATTTTTTTATGATGAATCATGAACAAGGAATTTTGAATGATGAAGGAAACGCCCCATTCGACATTCCTTTTTCCCTATTCACTCACCCATGAATCCTTACGTCCTTAGAATAAGCGGTTGCCTGCTGGCCCTGGGCCTGGCGGCGCTGCCTGCCTGCGCGCAGCAACCGTCGGAAGCCATCCGGCTGAACCAGGTCGGCTTTTACCCTGACGCCCCCAAAATCGCCGTGGTGCCGGCCGAAGCCGAAGGAGGCTTTACCGTAACCACCGCCGACCGCAAACAAACCGTATTCACCGGTACCCTGGGGGCCGTCCGCAGCATTGACTACACCGCCAAAAAGACCCGGCTGGCCGACTTTTCAAAACTCACCAAGCCCGGTACCTACGTGGTGGTCGTGCCCAAACTCGGCCATTCGTACGCCTTCGAGATCAAGCCGCAGGTACACCGCCCCGTGGCCGACGCCGCCCTCAAGGGCTTTTACTACCAGCGCATCGGGCAGGAACTCACGCCCCCCTACGCCGGCAAGTGGGCCCGTCCCGCCGGCCACGTGCAGGCCGACCAGCAGGTGCAGGTGCATCCTTCCGCCGCCAGCCCGGAGCGGCCCGCGGGCACGGTCATTACCTCGCCGGGCGGCTGGTACGACGCCGGCGACTACAACAAGTACATCGTCAACTCGGGCATTACGGTGGGCACGCTGCTGTCGCTGTACGAAGACTTTCCGGCCTACTTTAAGGACCACCGGGTAAACCTGCCCGAGAGCGGCAACGGCGTGCCCGACCTGCTCGACGAGGCGCTGTACAACCTCCGCTGGATGCTCACCATGCAGGACCCCCACGACGGCGGCGTGTACCACAAACTCACCAACCCCAGATTCGACGGCATGGTGATGCCCCACCAGGCCACCAACACCCGCTACGTGGTGCAGAAAAGCACCGCCGCCGCCCTCGACTTCGCCGCGGTGGCGGCCCAGGCGGGCCGCGTGTACCGGGCGTACGATGCGACGTTTCCCGGCCTGGCCGATTCGTGCCTGACGGCCGCCACCCGGGCCTGGGAGTGGGCGCAAAAAAATCCGGACGTGCTCTACAAGCAGGACGAGATGAACAAGGGCCACGACCCCGACGTGAGCACGGGCACCTACGGCGACAACCACGTGGGCGACGAATGGATCTGGGCGGCCTGCGAACTCTACGCCACCACCGGCAAGGAAAGCTACTACACGGCCGTAAACCTGTTTCCCGACGACCGGATGCCCCTGCCCGCCTGGCCGCAGGTGCGGCTGCTGGGCTACTACACGCTGGCCCGGAGGGGCAATTCACTCGGCGCGGCCGGGAAAAAAGACTTGCCCATGCTCAAAAAGCGGCTCGTGGCCTTCGGCGATACGCTGCTGGCCGGCGTGGCGCAGCAGCCCTACGGCACGGTGATGGGCCGCTCGGCGAAGGACTTCATCTGGGGCAGCACGTCGGTGGCGGCCAACCAGGGCATTGCCCTGCTGCAAATTTACCGGCTCACCGGCGAGCGGAAGTACCTGCACCACGCCCAGGCCAACCTCGACTACCTGCTGGGCCGCAACGCGACGGGTTACTCCTTCGTGACGGGCCACGGCGACAAAACCCCGATGCACCCGCACCACCGTCCGTCGGTTGCCGACGGCATTGCCGACCCCGTGCCCGGCCTGCTCTCGGGCGGCACCAACGCCAACGCCGCCCGGCAGGACAAGTGCCCGGGCTACACCAGCACCGTGCCCGACGAGGTGTTTTTGGACCACGACTGCTCCTACGCCTCCAACGAAATTGCCATCAACTGGCAGGCCCCGCTGGTGTACCTGGCGTACGCGGTGGAAGCGTTGCAGGGGAAATAGCCGCATGTAGAGACGCGATTCATCGCGTCTGCCCAGTAATTCATCGCGGCTGCCTGGTAATTCATCGTGTGTGGATTGATTGAGACGCGATGAATCGCGTCTCTACATGCGGCTGTTCGCTGCTAACTTTCCACTCGATGATCCTATCCATGCGAAAAAGGCTTTTCCTGTACTGGGGGCTGCTCCTGGTGGCGGATTTTCCTGGGCAAAGAAAAGGGTGAAATTTCACGGCGTAAGCGGTGCACGACCCGCAAGTGCCCGAACCAACGGGCCGTTCCGGCTGTTCTGGGGGTAGTCTTGTATATTTATTCGATAGAATTGTACATTCCGGCCCCGGTCCGGACGTTTACCGGAAAAACCCGCCTTTTTCCGGGTGGAGAGGGCGGCGGAATCAATGACCCGAATGCGTGACCCTTCCGGGAGGGAAGGGCGCCTTTCACCAATGCAATGAACAGGCTTACTTTTTTCGTCTATACTCTCCTGTACCTGCTGGGCAGCAACCTGTTGGCCCAGCCGGGCGGGTACCGTTTTTCCCACCTCGGCACTGAACAGGGGCTTACCCACAACTACGTGGTGTCCATCCTCAAGGACAGCCAGGGCTTTATGTGGTTCGGGACGGCCTCGGGCCTCAACCGCTACGACGGCTACCACTTCCGCACCTTCAAGCACGACGCCCGCGACACCAACACCCTGTCCAGCAGCGCCGTGGTGCGCATGTACGAGGGGCCCGAAGGAAAATTGTGGGTCGAAACCCGCGGGGGCACGTCGGTGTACGACTCCCGCACCGAAACATTTTCGCAACGGCCGGCCGACCTGCTCCGGGCGTACGGCCTGCCCGCCACTTCCATTTCCCGCATTGTGAAGGGGCGGGGCAGCCGGTTCTGGTTTCTCACCCCCGGCGGCATTTACGGGTACGCCGGCCGGGGCAAGCCGGCCGTGCACCTGGTCCACGTACCCGGCGACACCACCACCCCCGGCCGGAGTCCCGTGACTTCCCTGGCCGAAGACCGGTCCGGCGGGCTGTGGATGATGCACCAGGACGGCGTGGTGGAAAAAGTGGACCCCGACCGCCGCCGGGTGGTGTACCGCAACGACGCCCTCCGCCGGCAGTACCCCGGGCAGGCGCTGGACTACCACCTCACCCTCGACGACGACGGCGACGCGTGGATTTTTACCGAAGAAGACCCGCGGGGCGTGTTCTACCTCGACCCGGACGGCGGCCGGTTCGTGCACGTGCACAAAGACGCCCCCCGGACCCGGCTCAATACGAACATCGTGCGGGGCGTCGTGCAGGACAACCGGGGCACGGTCTGGATTGCCACCGACCACGGCGGCGTCAACCTGCTCGACAAAAAGGACTTCTCCGTCACCTACCTGCTCCACGACCCGGCCGACCCCAAGAGCCTGGGCCAGAACAGCGTGAATACCGTCTACAAGGACGACGCGGGCATCTTGTGGCTGGGCACCTTCCGCAAGGGCATCAACTATTACCACGAAAGCCTGGCGAAATTTCCCCTCTACGAACACCGCGACGACGGCCCGGGCAGCCTGCCCTTCAATGATGTCAACCGCTTTGCCGAAGACGCCCGGGGCAACCTCTGGATCGGCACCAACGGCGGCGGCCTGCTCTACCTCGACCGGGCCACGGGCCGCTACCGGCAGTTCCGCCACGACCCCCGCAACCCCAACAGCCTGGGCAACGACATCATCGTGAGCCTGCACGTGGACCGGGAAGAGAACCTGTGGATCGGCACGTACTTCGGCGGCCTCGACCGCTTCGACGGCCAGACCTTTACCCACTACCGCCACGACCCCCGGAATCCCAACAGCCTGGCCGACGACCGGGTGTGGGAAATCTTCGAAGACTCCCGCCGCAACCTCTGGATCGGTACGCTGGCCGGCGGCCTCGACCGGCTCGACCGGCAGACGGGCATTTTTCACCACCACCGGGCCAACGAACCCAATTCGATCCACACCAACTACGTGGCCGCCCTGGCCGAAGACCGGGCCGGCAACCTGTGGGTGGGCACCGGCTACGGCCTCGAAGTCCGCAACCCCAACACGGGCCGCTTTACCCACTACCTGGCCGGCACCGAGCCGGGCCGCCTGAGCAACAACAACATCTTTTTCATCCATGAAGACAGCCGGGGCCTCGTCTGGATCGGCACGCAGGAGGGCCTCAACCTCTTTGACCGCTCAACGAATACCTTCCGGGTGTTCCGCCGCGAAGAGGGCCTGCCCGACAACTCGGTGCTTACCATCCTGGAAGACGACCGCCACCACCTCTGGCTAAGCACGCCCCGGGGCCTGTCGCACCTGCAAATCGGGAAGGGTACGGGCAAGGACGCCCTTTCGTTCCGCTTCGTCAACTACGACCGTTCCGACGGGTTGCAGGGGGATGAATTCAACGAAAACGCCGCCCTGCGGACCCGCCGCGGCGAACTGGTGTTCGGGGGCGGCAACGGCTTCAACCTGTTCCGCCCCGACTCGCTGGGCGGGGACCACGACGCCGGGCGGGTGGTGCTCACGGGCTTCCAGCTCTTCAACCGCAACGTGGCCGTGGGCGAAACCGTGAACGGCCGCACGCTGCTGCCCCAGGCCCCGGGCCTGACCGGCGAAGTGGTGCTCAAGCCGGGCGAAAACGTGTTTTCGGTGGAGTTTGCGGCCCTCAACTTCCTGCAGCCCGAGAAGGTCCGCTACAGCTACCTGCTCGAAGGATTTACCAACACCTGGCTGGCCGCCGACGAACAGGCCCTGCGGGCTCCGTTCACGAACCTGAACCCCGGCGCGTACACCTTCCGGGTGCGGGCCACGGCCGGCGGCAAGCCCTCCGACCGCAACGAGGCCCGCCTGCGCATCGTGGTGCTGCCCCCGTTCTGGAAGACCAAAACGGCCCTGCTGCTGTACCTGGCCGGCATTATCGGGGCGCTGCTGCTGGCGCGGCGCATCACGCTGGCCCGGGCCCGGATGAACTTCCGCCTGGAGCAGGAACGGCAGGAAGCCCGGCGCATGCACGAACTGGACCTGTTCAAGATCAAGTTCTTTACCAACGTGAGCCACGAGTTCCGCACGCCGCTCTCGCTTATCATCACGCCGCTCGAAAAGCTGACCCGGACGGTGAAAGACCCCGACCTGCACGGGCAACTGCTGCTCATCCACCGCAACGCCCGGCGCCTGCTCAACCTGGTGAACCAACTGCTCGACTTCCGCAAGATGGAGGAACAGGACATCCGCCTGCAACCCGTGGAGGGCGACGTGGTACAGTTCGTCAAAGACCTGACGGGTTCGTTCTCCGACATTTCCGAGAAAAAGCGGGTAAGTCTCACCTTCGGGGCGGCCGTGGCGGGCCTGCACGCCTTCTTCGACCCCGACAAGCTCGAAAAAATCCTCTTCAACCTCCTCTCCAACGCCTTTAAGTTTACGCCCGAAGGCGGCACGGTGTCGGTGCAGGTAGACGTGACGGGACCGGGAGAAACGGCCGCCGCCGACCAGCACGGCTGGGTGTGGATTCGCGTCCGCGACACGGGCATCGGCATTCCGGCCGACAAGCACGAGAAGATCTTTGAACGGTTCTTCCAGCACGACGTGCCGGGCCACCTCGTCAACCAGGGCAGCGGCATCGGCCTGTCGATCACCCGGGAGTTCGTGAAACTGCACGGCGGCACGATTACGGTGGAGAGTACGCCGGGGGTGGGCAGCACGTTTACCGTGGGGTTGCCCATCCGGACGCTGGCCGGCTTCATCCCGGCCCCGGCCGCCCTGCCCGAGCCCGTTGCCACGGGTGCGGCGCAGTTGCGGGCCGAACGGGAAGCGGCGGCCGAAGCACCGGCGGCGGATGGGCGCAAAAAGCCGTCGCTGCTGCTGGTGGAGGACAACGAAGATTTCCGGTTCTACCTCAAAGACAACCTCAAGGCGCACTACCGCATCGTGGAGGCGGCCAACGGCAAGGAGGGCTGGCAGCAGGCCACGGCCCTGGTGCCCGACCTGATCGTGAGCGACATCATGATGCCCGAGATGGACGGCCTCGAACTGTGCCGCCGCATCCGCAAGGACAAGCGTACCTCGCACATCCCGGTGATCCTGCTCACGGCGCGGGCGGCCGACGAACAGAGGCGGGAGGGCTACGGCATCGGGGCCAACGACTACGTGACCAAGCCGTTCGACTTCGAAATCCTCCAGGCGCGCATCCGCAACCTGATCGCCCAGCAGGAGGCGTTCCGCAAGGCGTTCAACAAGGGCCTCGAAGTGGCGCCGGGCGACATCCAGATCACGTCGCTCGACGAGAAGCTGATTGCCAAGGCCATTGCGGAGGTGGAAAAGAACATGGGCAACGCCGACTTTTCGGTGGAGGACCTGAGTCACGAACTGGGCATGAGCCGGGTGCACCTCTACAAGAAGCTGCTTTCCCTCACGGGCAAGTCGCCGCTGGAGTTTATCCGGACGGTGCGCCTCAAGCGGGCGGCCCAACTGCTGGAAAAGAGCCAGCTTACCGTGTCGGAAGTGGCTTACCAGGTGGGTTTCAATAATCCTAAGTATTTCACCAAGTACTTTAAAGAGGAATTCAAGGTGTTGCCGTCGCAGTACGCGGCGCAGAAGCAGAAATAGTTTCGATACTTCGATGCTTCGCGGGATCAGGAAGGCGGCGCATCGCGGGGAAGGGCCGCATCGCGGTACTCGTCGCGTCGCGGCTCCCCTCCTCGGAGGGGTTAGGGGGTGGGTTTACCTATAGGCTACACATCATCAAGGGATCACCGCACCTCTGCAAGGGGTCAGCGCAAAGGAATATCCGTAAAAGTTTAGTACTGGCGTAAGGGAGAACCCCGCAGTGCGATGATCCCCACATCACTTGTATCATTGAAGTAAAGCCACCCCCTAACCCCTCCGAGGAGGGGAGCCGCGACGCGACGAGTACCGCGATGCGGCCCTTCCCCGCGATGCGCCGCCTTCCTGATCCCGCGAAGCATCGAAGTATCGAAAAGTTGTCGAAACGGCACCGAAATGCAACATTTTCCCTCCCTCAAAGAACGATTCGGATACCCCGCAACGGCCCTTAAAGGGGTATTTTTGGCAAAAGGAACCCGGTAAGTCACTTTAATTTTTTGGCGGTGAAACGCGATTACAAAAGAGCAAATAAACTTTTCCTGCTGATCGAAATCTTCATTTACGTCCTCGTGATCGGGAGCCTGGCTTTCGTGTTCACGCTGTGAGACGGGAAAGGGTACAAACCATGCATCAATTCATCCTCCTGTCGATAGCCCTGGTGTTGTCCCTCGGATGCGCCGCCCAGCCCGGCAAACGCCGCGCCCGGCCCGCAGACCCGCAGGCAACACCCGAGACGGTAGCCTTGTTCCGCAACTTGCAGCGGCTGTCGGAAGACCACGTGCTTTTCGGGCACCAGCACGCCACCGAGTACGGCCACGGCTGGTACGGCGAGGCCGGCCGCTCCGACGTGCAGTCAGTGACCGGTTCGCACCCGGCCGTGGTCGGCTTCGACTTCAGCGGACTTTCCGGCCGGCCGGCGGAAACCATCGAGAAAAACAAAGCGCAGCTCCGGGAGCACATTGCCGCCACCTACGACCGGGGCGGCGTAGCCACCGTGGCCTGGCACTTTACCAACCCGGTAACGCCCCAAACGGGTTTTTACTGGAAAGATTCCCTGTCGGCCCCCGCCGTGCGGCACCTCGTGCCCGGCGGCTCGCACCACGCCCCCTACAAGGAAATCCTGCGGACGGTAGGGGATTTTGCCAAATCGGTGCGCGGCAAGGACGGCAAGCCCGTGCCGATGATCTTCCGGCCGTACCACGAGTTTGATGGCGGGTGGTTCTGGTGGGGCAGGCCGCACTGCACCCGCGAGGAGTTCGTGGACCTGTGGCGTTTTACGGCGGGGTACCTCCGCGACAGCGTGGGTGTGCACAATTTCCTCTACGCTTTTTCGCCCGATTGCCTTTTCAACTCCGAAGCCGAGTTCCTCGACCGCTACCCCGGCGATGCGTGGGTGGACCTGGTGGGCATGGACAACTACGCCGACTTCGGCCGCAACGGCCGCTACAACCTGGAGGCCGGCATCCGCAAGCTCAAGATCGTGTCGGATTACGCCCAGAAGGCCGGTAAACTGGCCGCCTTTACCGAAACCGGCCTCGAATCGATTCCCAACCCGACGTGGTGGACCGAAACGCTGCTGAAGGCGCTGCGGGCGGAGGAAATGCAACTGGCTTACGTACTCGTGTGGCGCAACGACGCCAGGAGTCCCACGCACTACTACGCCCCGTTTCCCGGCCATCCCAGCGCCCCCGACTTTCTCAAGTTCTACCAGGACCCGTACACCTTGTTCGAAAACGACCTGCGGGGTTTGTACAGAGCCAAATAATTGCGTTCTTTAGGATTCCATCCAGGAATCATTTCACCGACAATCACCTTCTACCAATACAACCTGTAATTCATGCAAAGACGCGTAGCGCTTAAAAATATGGCGGCGGCCGTGGGCCTGATGAGCCTGCCGGCCTGGGCCAGCGGCTGGACCAAATCCACCGTTGCCGCCGGCACCCCGGCCCTCACTTCGCGCCAGGAGGCCCTGCTGGCCGAGATCGTCGAAACGATCATTCCCGCCACCGACACCCCCGGCGCCAAGGAACTGGGCGTCCACCAGTTCGTGCAGAAGATGGTGGCCGACTGCTTCGAGAAAAACGTGCAGGAAAGCTTTACCACCGGCCTAAACCTGGTTGAAGAAATCGCTAAAAAGAACGGCGCCACTTCATTTGCCGCCCTCGACAAGGCCGGCCGCACCGGGTTGCTCCAGGGCCTCGAAGCCGGCGGCGACCCGGGCAAGGCGTTCTACGGCCTGGTAAAGGGCCTCACCATCCGCGGCTACATGACTTCCGAATACGTGATGACCAACCTGACCGGCTACGAAATGATGCCCGGCCGCTACCACGGCTGCGTACCCGTAGCGGCGAAGTAGGATCGGGATTTACCGGATCAGAAGATTACCAGGATGACGTCCCGGCGGATGGCCGCGGTACCGGTGATTTTCTGACTCCCTGATTCTCAAACTCCCTAACTCTCAAACTCCAAAATTCCCTCCTTCCAGACATATGTCAAATTTTGCCATTGACGCCAAGAAAACAGTAACCTACGATGCCATTGTGATCGGCTCGGGCATCAGCGGGGGCTGGGCCGCCAAAGAACTGACCGGCAAGGGCCTCCGGACGCTGGTGCTCGAACGCGGCCGCGACGTGAAACACGTGACCGATTACCCTACCGGTTCGAGCATGCCCTGGGAGTTTGCGCACCGGGGCCAGTTGCCCCTGGAGGTCAAGCAGCAGAACCCCATCATCAGCAAATGCTACGCGTTCTACGAAGGCACCACGCATTTTTTCGTGAAGGACAACGAACACCCCTACGTGCAGGAAAAGCCCTTCGACTGGATTCGCGGCTACCAGGTGGGCGGCAAGTCGCTCATGTGGGCCCGCCAGACCCAGCGGTGGAGCCAGTTTGACTTCGACGGTCCGGCCCGCGACGGCTTTGCCGTGGAGTGGCCCATCGCCTACAAGGACATTGCCCCCTGGTACAGCTACGTGGAGAAGTTTGCCGGCATCTCCGGCAACAAAGACGGCCTCGATACGCTGCCCGACGGCGAATTCCTGCCGCCCCACGAGTGGAACTGCCTCGAAAAATACTTCAAGGAGAAGGTGGCCGGCAAGTACAAAGACCGCCACGTGATCATGGGCCGCGCCGCCCACATCACCAAACCCAACCCCATTCATACCGAGCAGGGCCGGGCCCAGTGCCAGCACCGCACCATCTGCGAACGGGGCTGTCCCTTCGGCGGCTACTTCAGTTCCAACGCCTCCACGTTGCCCTGGGCGGCCAAAACCGGCAAGATGACCCTGCGTCCCGACTCGGTGGTGCATTCGATCCTCTACGACGAGGCCAAGGACCGCGCCACCGGCGTGCGGGTGATCGACGCCAACACCAAGGAGACGATGGAGTTCTACGCCAAGATCATCTTCGTGAACGCCGCCGCCCTCAACACCAACCTGATCCTGCTCAACTCCCGGTCGAACCGCTTCCCCAACGGCCTGGGCAACGACAGCGGCGTGCTGGGCAAGTACGTGGCTTTCCACAACTACCGGGCGGGCGTGTCGGCCGAGTACGACGGCTTCCCCGACACCACCACTGATGGGCGCCGGCCCAACTCGCCGTACGTGCCCCGCTTCCGCAACGTGTACAAGCAGGAGACGGACTTTCTGCGCGGCTACGCGGCGGGCATCTACAGCGGCCGTTCTCCGCATTCCGACGAGAGCGGGCTGGGCGCCGACCTCAAGCAGCGCCTGCTCAACCCCAAGCTGGGCGGCTGGCACGTGAGTTCGCACATGATGGGCGAAACCATTCCGAAGGAAACCAACTACGTGGCCCTCGACCCGAACCTGAAAGACCCGTTCGGCATTCCGCAGCTGAAGATTTCGGTGGCTTACGACGACAACGACGAGAAAATGGTGAAGGACTACCTGGAGCAGTTCACGGAAATGTTTACCGCCGCCGGCTTCCAGAACATTCGCACCCGCGACGACAAGCGCAACCCCGGCCTCGACATCCACGAGATGGGCGGCGTACGCATGGGCAAGGACCCCAAAACCTCTCTGCTCAACAAGTGGAACCAACTCCACACCTGCAAAAACGTGTTCGTGACCGACGGCGCTTCCATGACCAGCACCTCCACCCAGAACCCGTCGCTGACCTACATGGCCTTTACGGCCCGCGCCGTTGACTTCGCCGTGGGGGAAATGAAAAAGCTGAACCTGTGATGAGTCGTTGCGCGTGGTTTCACGCGAAGGCGGGTTTCACGGAGTTTCACGCAAAGAGCGCAAAAGAGGAGCGTAAAGACCGCAAAAAAAGGAACTGAACCGCAAGGATCGCAATTGAGAAGCAAAGGGCGCAAAGAAGGACTCGTTCCCGTTGCGCCCTTTGCGTTTTTCCCGCAAACCGGAAGCGTTCATTCCTGGTGGAAAGCGTTCATTCCCTGGTGGAGTTGCCCGTGCGTGGGGGAAGAGAATAGGGAGGATGACCTCCCGGGGCCGGGGACCGCACCGCGGTACGGGTCGCATCGCGGGGAGGGGTCGCATCGCGGGGAAGGGTCGCATCGCGGGGAAGGGTCGCATCGCGGGGAAGGGTCGCATCGCGGGGAAGGGTCGCCTCGCGGCTCCCCTCCTCGGAGGGGTTAGGGGGTGGGTTTACCGATATGCCCCGCGTGATCTGGGGATCACTGGCAGGTAAGATACTCCTATGCAAAATTTTTCCCAAACTCCCCCTCATGAGGTTCCTCTTTGCGGTGATCCCTCGATAACTAGCTCTCATGGAAGTAAACCCACCCCCTAACCCCTCCGAGGAGGGGAGCCGCGATGCGACCCTTTCCCGCGACGCGACCCGTACGGCGGTGCGGCCCTTTCCCGCAATGCGGCGCGTACGGCGCATACTGCTAACTCCGGGCCGGATGCGCGTCCCCCTTGCGGTCTTTGCGTCTCCTTTGCGGTAAAGTTCCTTCGGTCTTCCTTCCTGCCGTCTCCGGTCTCCTCTTTCTCTCCGTGTCCTCTGAAGCTCCCCGGCGAACCTACACCTGCTACAACCTCCCGTTGCCAATACCGCTAACCGCCGCCGAACCTTCCGCCTTTCCCCGGTTCGGCAAGAAATTTTCCTGCCTGCCTTCGGAAAAGCCAAAGCCTTTCCCCGCTATTTATACAAGGACAGAACTGTTTTCACCCTTCTCCTGTTATCAAAGTAAGGAATGGGAGTTGGGCTTATCCAACAATTTTTATAAACAAGAAAAGTTTTCCCGGCCCGTAAGCATTTATTCACGTAAAAACCCGGCTAAACCATCCGAGAATCGAATATGACAAAGGACGCCCCGAACAGATCAATCCTGAGAAGAACGGCCGCATTTTTTCTTCCTTTCGCATTTCTATTCCTTTTCCTCTCCTTTCACTTCAAAAAAGAGATCAAGGCCAACCGCGTGTACCAGGCTGGTGAGCGGTGGGTGGGCCGGGTACTGGGCATTCCCGATGGCGACGAAAACACTCCCCGCATTTTCCGGCCGGCCAGCGGCGACCTCTACGTGTCCGAAAACGTCATCTGGCAACTCCTTTTTCCGGGCCGGGAACTTTCGACAACCCCCGTTCCGTACCGCCCCGACTACCTGACCGCCGGTACGTCGGGCAACAAAGCCCCCCGGGCGTCGGGGCGCAAGCGGCTGCCCCTGCTGGCCCTGGCCCCCGAGATTACCGACCCGCGGCTGCTGGCCCTGGAGTACGTCCGGCACGAAGAAGCCCTGACCGTGCTGCAAAACAAGGACGGCCTCATTCCCTTCCGCGACCTCGACACGCTGACCTTCGCCTCCGTAGCCATCGGCAGCACCCGCGACAATACCTTCCAGGAATACCTGGGCAAATACACCCGTTTCCGCCACTTCACCGTGCCCCAGAAGGACGACCAGGACGCCTACGACGGGCTGCTGGGCAAACTGAAAGACTACAAGGTAGTGGTGGTGAGCCTGCACGACCTGTCGGATTCGCCCTTGCAGGCCTACGGCATTCCGCAGGCGGCCCGTACCTTCATCGAACGCCTCCGCAGCCGTACCCGCGTGGCCGTGGTGGTGTTCGGTACACCCTACAGCCTCAAGTACTTCGACCGCGCCGACTACCTGGTGTGCGCCTACGAAGACAACCGCGTAACCCGTGAACTCGTGCCCCAGCTGTTGTTCGGGGCCATTCCGGGCGCCGGCAAGCTGCCCGTTACCGTCACGGCCAGCCTCAAGGCCGGCAGCGGCCTGCAAACGCCCTCCCTGCGGCGGCTGGGCTACACCGTGCCCGAACGCGTCGGCCTCCAGTCAGCCATGCTGGCCCGCATCGACCGGGTGATGGAAAACTGCATCCGCGACACGGTAATGCCCGGCGGGCAGGTGCTGGTTGCCAAAAAGGGCAAGGTGGTGTTTGAAAAAGCCTACGGCCACCAGACCTACGACCGGGACCGCCGCGTGACCACCAGCACCCTCTACGACCTGGCTTCGGTCACCAAGGTCGCCGCCACCCTGCAAGCCGTCATGTCGTTGCAGGCGCAGGGACGCATCGACCTCCACCGCCGGGCCTCCGATTACCTGCCCGAACTGCGCAATACCAACAAGGAAAACATTCTGATCCAGGACTTGCTCCTGCACCAGGCCGGGCTCATTGCCTTCCAGGACCACTGGACCCGCACCCGCACCGAAAGCAGCCTCGACTCGGCCTTTTTCAGCACTGCCCTTGACGAGCAGCACCCGCTGGAAGTGGCGCCGGGCATCTACGGCATTGCCACGCTGAAAGATTCCCTCTGGCACTGGACCATCCAGTCGCAACTGCTCAAAAAGCCCCGTACGCAGAAAAAATACGCCTTCAAGTACAGCGACGTGGGTTTCGGCATCCTGCAACAGGTGGTAGAACGCGTGACCAACCAGCCCCTGGACGCCTACCTGAACACTGCCTTTTACGGGCCGCTGGGCCTCGACGAACTCACGTTCAATCCCCTGCGCCGCTTTTCCGAAAGCCGCATTGCTCCCACCGAACTCGACAACCAGTTCCGGGGCATGCTGGTGCGCGGCACGGTGCACGACCAGGAGGCGGCCCTGATGGGCGGGGTAGCGGGGCACGCCGGCCTGTTCGGCACGGCCAACGACCTGGCCGTACTCATGCAGATGAACCTCCAGAAGGGTTACTACGGCGGCAAGCAGTACCTGGGCGAGAACACCATTCCGTTCTTTACCCGTACCTACCAGGAGAACAACCCCCGCGGCCTGGGCTGGGACCGGCCGCTGCCCAAAACCGGCGGCAACGTGTCGGAGCTGGCTTCGCGCAACTCCTTCGGCCACACCGGCTTTACGGGCACCTGCGTGTGGGTGGACCCCGACGAGGAACTGGTGTACATCTTCCTCTCCAACCGGGTGTACCCCGACGTGAACAACACCAAGCTGGCCCGCTACCGGGTGCGCCAGAAGATCCAGACGGTCGTCTACGAAGCCATGAGCCCGGCCGGCGCCCTGGTGGCAGGAATCGAGTAGGGAAGCCCAGAACTTCGATATCCGACATTCCTTGTTCAACATTCATCGTTGTTCAGCATTTGAATTACGAATGTCGAACAAGGAACGTCGAATATTGAAGGGGGAGTGTCGAATGTTGGCGGATGAACGCAAACAGGGTGCGGTAAATTTTCTACCTTACCTCCTTGCCTTTTTATCCACGCATTCACTCTCCACACGCAACGGTATGAAATCAAACAGACGCAACTTCCTGCAAACGCTGGGTACGGGTACGGCGGGCCTCGGGCTGGCCGCGCTGCCCCAACCCGCAACGGCCACCGGGCTCCCACCCAAGGAGGAGGACGGCCAGGTGCTTTTCATCGGCGACAACATTGCCGTGGCCGACACCCGGTACGGCAAGGTGCGGGGCTTCATCCTGCGGGGCATCTACACCTACCTGGGCATTCCCTACGGCGCTGACACCTCGGGCGAAAACCGCTTCATGCCGCCCAAAAAACCGGCTCCCTGGAAAGACGTGAAGCCGGCCATCTGGTGGGGCAACTCTGCCCCGCAAAACATGGACAAACGCTACGCCAACGACCATTACGCCTTCTCCGACCACTGGAACTACGACGACCTGAGCGAAGACTGCCTGCGCCTCAACGTGTGGACACCGGGCGTCAACGACAACAAGAAGCGGCCGGTGGTGGTGTGGCTGCACGGGGGCGGGTTCGTGAACGGCAACGCCATTGAGCAGGACGGCTACCACGGCGAAAACCTGAGCCGTCGGGGCGACGTAGTCTTCCTTTCGCTCAACCACCGCCTCGGCCCGATGGGCTTTGCCAACTTTGCCGCCGCCGGGGGCAAGTACGCCGCCTCGGGCAACGTGGGCATGCTCGATATCGTGGCGGCCCTGGAGTGGGTACGCGACAACATTGCCGGCTTCGGCGGCGACCCGAGCAACGTGACGATCATCGGGCAGTCGGGCGGCGGGGTAAAGGTAAGTACCCTCACGGCCATGCCCGCGGCCAAGGGCCTGTTCCACAAGGCCGTAGTGCTCAGCGGGGCTTCGCTGCGGGCCGCCGACAAGGAAACTTCCGAACAGCTGGGCGCCTACATTCTCAAAGAGGCGGGCCTTACGGCTGAAGGGGCCGACAAGCTGCAACAACTCCCCTGGAAGGAGTACTACGACATTGCGGGTCGGGCGAGCCGCAAACTCTCCGACGAACTGAAGGCGGCGGGCAAACGGGGCGGGAACTGGGGACCCGTGGCCGACGGTGTGCACCTGCCGCAGCACCCCTACGACCCGGCACCGACGCCCCTGGCGGCAAATGTACCGATGCTCATTTGCAGCACGTTCCACGAGTTCTCCCCGAGCCGGGCCGACGCCGCCCTGGAAAGCATTACCCTCGACGGGGTGAAGGAGAAGCTCAAGGAACGGTTCGGCGACAACGCCGGAGCGGTGGCCGATGCCTACGCGGCGGCGTTTCCCGAGAAGAAGCCGGTGGAAATCTGGTCGATGGCCCTCAGCAACCGGCAAAACTCGGTGGCCCTGGCCAGTGTTAAAGCCAAACAACCGGCTCCCGTGTACCTGGCGTGGTTCGGCTGGCAGCCGCCCCTGTTCGACAACCGGATGCGGGCCTTTCATTGCAGCGACATTTGCTTCTGGTTCTACAACACCGACCTGATGCTCACGCACACGGGCGGCGGGGCCCGGCCCCGGAAACTGTCGGCCCGGATGGCCGATTCGTTCCTCAAGTTCATGCGTACGGGCAACCCCAACGGGGGCGGCCTGCCGGAGTGGCCGCGCTACTCGGCCGAAAAGGGCGAAACGATGATCCTGGATGATACGCCGGTGGTCAAAAACGACCCCGACCGGGCTGCCCGCCGGGCGTTGCCAGCGTAAACAGTAATCAGTGAACAGTAATCAGTGAACAGTAATCAATGAACAGTAATCAATGAACAGTAATCAATGAACAGTAATCAGTAATCGATGGTCAGTAGTCAGTGGTACATTGGTTACTGTTTACTGATTACTGTTCACTGATTACTGTTCACTGTTCACTGTTCAAAACCAGAACAACCGCAACACCCGCCGGGGACGGTGGCGGAAGCGGGTCGCCTTGAAACGGTCGCGGTGTTTCTGGTAACGGTAGTACCGCTTGCCCACCCGGATCCAGGTGCCCGGCCGGACCGCGCCCGGGGTGAAGTCGTCTTCCAGCGTGTGCAGGCTGCCCCCCGTGCGGCGGGCAATTGCGTAGTAGTCCGGCCAGAAAGGCCTGGTACTGTCGCCCGGCGCGCCGCAGAGTACCACGTGCACCGGCCGGGTTACGCCCCCCAGCCGGTCCAGGTCCTTCACTGGGCTCCGGTTGTCGGCCAGCAGCACCAGGTGCCGGGCCGACGGAAACTGTTGCTGGGCGAACAGCAGCGCCTCCACGTCGTTTTCCGCCGACTGCGCGTTGGCAACCGTATTGCGGGCCGCCGCCAGCATGACGGGCAGCGTCAGGCCCACGTCTCCCGGCCCGGTCACGAACATCTGTCCCGGCGGGCCGCCCGGTACCGTCTCGCGGCCCAGGCTGTCGCAATCCGTGAAAAAGACAATGCCCCGCACGGGGAGGTGCTTGCGGTTTTTGCGGAACCACGCAAACACCTGCGTGCTGTACGGGTACATGCTCGTGGTCAGGTCGCACACGATCACCGCGTCGGGCCAGCGGCGCAGGTTGCGCGCCAGCACCCGGTACGACGTGGAGTCGGGGCCGAACGTGCCCGTGAGCAGTTGGCGGGTAATGGCCGCTTCTTCAGGGGAAGGCAGGCGCAGCGGCAGTTTCCAGCCGGCGGGCCGTTCGGGCAGGGAGGTGGCTTCCGGGCGCAGGCGGGGCAGGGCCACCCCCGGCGCGGCCGGCTTGCGGAACGCACGCACCGGCCCGTAGGTCCCTGGCCGGCCCGGCGAAACGGGGTTCCCGGTCTCTTCGGCCCGGTCCTCCGGGAGCGGGCCCGTTTCCAGTTCCGGCGCCGTTCCCGTTTCTCCTGCTACGGGTACGGGCGGGGCAGGGGAGGGGGCCGTACCCACGGTATCCGCGGCCCCAATGCCCGACACTGGCCGGGACTCGGTTTCGGCCAGCCACTTGCCCGCCAGCAGGCCCGACAGCACGCAGAGAACGGCCACGATGCCCAGGCGCAGCCACTGCCGGCGGCGCAGGGCCCGGCGCATCCGCCGCCAATCTTCCGGGCGGGGTTCGGGCCGGTACGCCCCCAGGGCCTGCCGCACCCGGTCGTGGAATTCCGCTTCATTTGGTTCTTGCATAGTCTTCCTCAGGTTGGGCCAGCAGCGCCTGCCGCATGAGCCGGTTGGCCTCGGTCAGGTGCGACCGGGAAGTACTCTCGGCAATGCCCAGCCGGGCGGCAATCTCGGCGTGGGGGTACCCTTCGAGCACGTATAAACTGAACACCACCCGGTACGGGACGGGCAGCCGGTGCAATATCGCCAGAATGTGCTCAGCCGAAAACTGTGCAAACACCGCTTCGTCGTTCAGGTACGGCTCCCGCAGCCGCCCGGCCACCGCCTCCGCCGGAATTTCCACGCCCCTTTTCAAGCTTTTGCGGTGGTAGTCGATGGCCGTGTTGACCATGATGCGCCGGAGCCAGGGCAGCAGGGCCGCCTCGTCCCGGAGTTCCTTCAGGCTCCGGAACGCCTTCAGGAACCCGTCGTTAATCATCTCGCAGGCGTCTTCCCGGCTGTCGGCGTAGGCCAGGCATACCGATAGGGCGTAGCCGTAGTACCGTTCGTAGAACGCTTTCCGGGCTGCTTCCCGCCCCTGGCGGCAACCCGCAATCATGTCGCTTAACGAGGAGTTGGTCAAAGGGTTGGAAAGGGTTACGCTGCGTTTTTTTCGGGGCTCCCCAGGGGGTACACGCACGGGAAAATACCCATTTCCGGCCACTCGTGCCCACCGGTGCGTGCATTGTGCCATTTTTCCTGCCCGGCTACCGGCACCGGTACGTGTACACCCTCGGTTCGGGCGTGGACTCGTTCTGGTACCGGTTCTCGTAGTCCACCAGGCGCCGGCCTTCGGAGGTAGTAGCCGTTACGAAACCCTGCGCATTGAACTGGTGGTTGTACGTGGCTTCATTTTCGGCTTTGATGCCGCTGCCCGGGTATTCCCAGGTAAAGTGGAATTTCCGCAACACGCCCCGTTGGCCGTACGGCGGTTTGGTACCCGGAAATCCCTTGGGGCGGGGCAAGGCGCCGGAGGGCAGCCGGCCGTCGGACCACTCTTGGATGTTCGTGGAAATGAGTTGGTTGTCCCCGTATTGCTCCGTGCGGATGAGCTGATCCTGGCCGTCGTATGCGCAACGGGTGTACCAGGCATTGTCTCCCATCCGGGTCACCAGCCCGTTCAGGATTACAGCCGGGTGGGTTTCGGCGCCCCCGGTTTTCTGAATAACATCCACCAACTGGTTGTTGCGGTACACCCAGGTCATTTCGGTGCCTTCGGTGTCGAGGGGACGTTCATCCCCGATGGGAGGGAGGTAGTCGTACGTGCGGCGGGTGTTGTACGTAAGCAGGTTGCCCGCCCCGTCGTACGCGTAGCTGCCTTGCACGCGGGTAGTGGTTCCTTTTTTGAGGCCCGTGCCGTTCAGGCTGATGTTCCGGGAATGTGAATGCACCGAAACGTAGCCGGCGAGCCGGCCGCCGCCGTAGGTGTAGTCAATGCGCAGCGACTGCTGCAAAGCTTCGGTGTTGCCGTCCGAATGCCTGTATTGCTGGCTCTGCTCCGAGATGTGGGTGGTGAGGAATCCTTCCGCATCGTAGGTGTACCGGCTCGTAAACCGCCGCTGGTACGTGTACGATTGTTCGCCGCCGACCATGGTGGTGTCGGCCTGGGTCAGGTTGCCCCGGGCGTCGTAGGTGTAGGTGGCCTTTTCGTCCACGTAGGAGGGGTCCGCGCCGGGCTGGCCGCGGGCAAAGGTGTAATTCTCCAGCCGGCAGCCCGACGCGGGAATCACTTCTTCGGTGGTGCGCCCGTCGCAGCCGGCGAGCAGCAGGACGCCGGCCACAGTGCAGCCGACGGCCAGGCGTTTGAAAATACGGGGGGTGTACATGGGGAGAAGGAGTTGAAGCCATTACCGCACCCACAAGTGCGGGTATACCTCTCCCGACGAAGGGCCGGGCGAAAACGCTGGCGGCAAACCGGGTCGTCGAAGAATTTTTTTCCGGGCTCCGGAAAAGTGGTCATTAGTCATTAGTCATTGGTCATTGGGTACGCTTGAGTTGCCACATCCGGCAAACCAATCTATTACTAACCACTAACCAATGACCAATGACCACTGACCAATGACTACTGACTAATGACCACTTTTTTATTCCTCCCCCTTGCGCTTATTAAGCATTGTTTTGTAACTTAACCAAGAAAATTTATAGCTTTAGCGGAAGATAAGCCCCGTAGGACGACACATCCAGCCTAAAATACACGGTCACAAGGCTTTCGCGCTGCATAAGTACTGCCACCAGCGTCGAAAGGGGCCGAAACACTGATTTTAAACGTGCATCGATTCATGAAGCCATTTAAAATTCTTATTAGCATCTTTTATACAGTTGCGCTTTTTTTACCAAATGCCCTTTACGGTTCGGCCGGGCCGGAAATCTACCAGGTCAGCATCCTGGAAGACACCACCCGGGCGCTGGGGCTGGCCGACGTTCGCAGCCCCGCCGTAGCCCGGCGGTTTGAGCCGGCCGTGCACCTGAAAAACACCGGCCTGGCGCACCGCGCGTCGGCCTACTGGGTGCGGTTCCGGGTGCGGAGGGGAGGCGAAGCGCACCTGGCCATCCGGGCCAGCTTCCTGTTCGCGGACCTGCACCTGTACGTGCCCCGGGCGGGCGGCGGCTACCTGACCCAGCAGGCCGGCCTGGCTTACCCGTTCCGCGACCGCCTCGTGCGGACCAACGACGTAGTCTTTTCCCTGCCCCAACGGGCCCGGGAGGACGGGGAGTACTACATGCGCATCCGGGGCGACATTCCGGTCGGCATCCACTTCAACCTGCAATCCTACCCCGAGGTGGTCAACCACGCCGTGCGGGAGTTCTACGTGTTCGGCTTTTTCTTCGGGGCGGTGCTCATCATCTGCGCCTACAGCCTCATCCTGTTCGGGGTGATCCGCCAGAAAGCCTACCTGTACTACGGCCTGTACGTGTGCAGCCTCGGCGTTTTCGCGCTGGTGGACTGGGGTTTTCTCAAGCGGCTGTACCCGTACGACGCCCTGGACTGGCACCGGCTATTCTGGACGGTCCCGTTCTGCGCCATGACGGTGTTTTTTCTCTTTTACTGCCAGAGCCTGCTCGACACCCGCCAGCGGACACCCCGGCTCCACCGGCTCATCAACCGCCTGGTCGTGGTGCGCGTGGGGCTGCTGCTCCTGACCGGGCCGCTCGACGTGGATTTTCTCTACGAGCCGTACCTGGACAACGGGCTGCTGGCCGTGGCCTTTGCCGTGGGCATCGTGCGGCTGCGGCAGGGATTCCGGCCGGCGCGGTACTTCCTGGCGGGGCTGGCCCTGGTGTTTACGGGCTACCTCATCCACACGCTGTACGTGGTCAACATCTTCCTGCTGGGGTCGCAGTTTTACTTTTACACGGCCGGCGTGGCCGAACTGCTGTGCTTTTCGGTTGCCCTGGCCCACCGCTTCCGGACGGTCGAACGCGAACGGGAAGTGGCCCGGCAGAAGGTGATCGAAGGGTTGCAGGAAAGGGAGGACCTCAAGGAAAAGCTCAACCGGGAACTGGAACGCTTGAACGGGGAACTGGAGGAAAAAGTGCTGCTGCGGACCCGGGAAATCGAACGGCAGGCGGCCGAAATTGCCCGCATCAACCAGCTCCTGCAAGCGCAAAACAAGAAACTGGAAGGCCAGGTGGTGGACATTTCCACGGCCCGGGTGATGCAGAAAAGCGTCACGTTCGAGGAGTTCCGGCTCATCTACCCCGATGAGGAGGCCTGCCTGCGTTTCCTCGACGAACTCAAGTGGGGGAGTGGCTACGCCTGCCGCAAGTGCGGCCACGGCAAGTACTGCAAAGGCAAAAAGCCCTACACGCGGCGCTGCGCCCAATGCCGCTACCCCGAGTCGGTGATCAGCTTCACGCTGTTCGGCAAGCTCAAATTTCCCATCGTGAAGGCCTTCTACATGACTTTCCTGCTCTCCAACGGCAAAGACGTGACCGTGGACGAACTTTCCGAAATGGTTTCGCTGCGCCGCCAGACCTGCTGGGCCTTCAAACGCAAGGTCAAAGAGATCATGTTGAGCCGCAAGCACCTCAAAAAGCCCTCCGACGGCTGGAGCCATCTGGTGCTCAACGTGGAGGAAGTAATCAGTGAACAGTAATCAGTGAACAGTCGGCAATACGCGGTACCCAGCCAACGCATACTGCCGATTGCTTACTGCCTACTGTTCACTGATTACTGTTCACTGATTACTCCACCTTCATCACCCCATTCATTACCCGCCAGTGGCCGGGGAAGGTGCAGACGTAGGGGTAGGCGCCGGGCTGGGCCGGGGCCGTGAACCGCAGGCGGTAGGTGCCGTCGGGATTCACCAGGGGCGTGGCCGCAATCACCTGCGGAATGGCCGGCACGTAGTTCTTTTCCGCGCCGTCCTTCGCCGTGATCATCTTGTCGGCCGCGTTGCCGATGACTTCCAGCGACCTGGGTTTGCCGATCACCATGTTGTGCTGCATCGCGTCGGGGTTCAGGAGCACGATTTCCACCGGCTTGCCCGCCTTCACGGTAAATTCCGGCAGGCTGAACTTCAACGCTTCGCGCACCACGCTGATCGTGACCACCTGGGCGTCCAGGTCCGACGCGGCGGCCGTTTTGAGGCCCCAGGCCGTGAGCAGCGTGTTCAGGCGGTCCGCGTTGTCGCCGCCCAGCGTGCTGCCCAGGCGGGTGAGGTAGGCCCGGTCGGCATCGCGCAGCGTGGCCGGCCGTTTGGGGTTCCAGCCCGCGGCGGCGCCCTTGAGCACGGCGCTGCCTTCGGCCGCGTCGAGGGATTGCGACTGCCGTACCAGCGCCACCACCGAGTCGATGGGGGCCACCGAGGCGTAGCTGCGGGCCGCCCGTTCGAGGGCGAATGCCGCCAGGGTGGGGGGCGCCTGGTAAGTAAGCTGGTGCGTGAAGGTGTTGTTGGCTTCGTTGGCCTCGGCGATGTGGTTGTCGCGGTCGGCCGTGAGGGTCACCGTAAACGTGCCCGGCCGGTCGGAACTGAACGACAGCGGGCCCGTCCACGGACCGTTGGTGCCCTTTTCGATGACCACTTTGGCACCCGGAGCCAGCCCGTCGGTGTGCACGAAGCTCACCAGGTTGGTCAGTTTGCCGGCCCCTTCAATGCGCACGGCCAGCGGCGTAACGGTGCCCGCGGGAATGGCGGCGCCGCCCCGGTTCTGCACTTCCACGAACAGCCGCACCGTTTCCCGCACCGCGGGAGATGCCGGTTCGGTCCGCAGGCCCGTCACCACGAGGTCGGGGACGTTGGCATTGGCCGCAGTGGTGACGGGGGTGTTGGGCGTAGCCGCCTGGGTCGTGGCGGCCTGGTGGTGCCCCGCGTGAGCCGCCGTACTTGCCGGAGCCGCAGGGGTCTTCTTCGCGCTTTTTGCCGCTTGCGAC
This sequence comes from uncultured Sphingobacteriales bacterium, assembly GCA_963844325.1. Lineage (GTDB taxonomy): Bacteria > Bacteroidota > Bacteroidia > Cytophagales > 172606-1 > CADCTQ01. Next base: position 6,124,909 of record CAWJNV010000002.1, on the reverse strand, counting down.
AGGTACGTTTTGAGCAATTTGCCTTCGTGGGCCGTCAGGTTGCAGGCAAAGGCGTCGGGCAGCCAGCGGTCCTCGGTTGCCCCCATTTCGGTGAGGCGGGCCAGCACGGCATCTCCGGCGGCCGGCGTGGCGGGCATTTCCGACAGGGCCAGCAATGCGTTGAGCGTCACCAGCGGTTCCTTGTCGTGCAGGGCATCGGCCGTGAGTAAAGTCTCCACCGAAGCCGCGTTGCGGGGCAGCACCTGCACGGCCGTTTTGCGGACGCCGGCGCAGGGGTGCTTCAGGGCCGCCGCGACGGCCTGGAGGGTCGCCGCATCGGAACCGTCGAGGGCGCCGAGGCCGTGCAGCGTCCACAGGGCGTGGATGGCGGCCGGGTTGATGCCGATCTCGTCCATGGAAGGGTCTTTGACCAGGGCCAGCAACCCCGGTACCACGTCGCGTTGCCCGCGTTCCACGAGCAGCCGCTGGGCCGCCTGCCGCCAGAACATATTGTCATTTTTGAGGGCGGCCACCAGGTCCTGCGGCTTTTCCTTGCTCAGCGACAAGGGTTTGTACGCGGGGGCCTCTTTCCAGGCAATGCGGTACAGCCGGCCGTGCGTGTAGTCGCGCAGGTTGGTCTCGTAGGCGTTGCCGGGGCCGTTTTCGAAGCCCTTGGGCGTGGGGTTGTGCTGGATGATGAAGCTGTACCAGTCGGCCACCCACACGGCGCCGTCGGGGCCCACCTGGGCGAATACCGGCGACACCCATTCGTCGGCGCCGGCCAGCAGGTTAAAACCTTCCTGGTCTTCGTAGTCCGTGCCGGTCTTGGCCATCACGTTCTGGTGCACCACGTGGCCGGTCGGTTCGCTCACGAAGGCGGTCGTATTCCAGTACTTTTTGGGAAATGCCCGGGCCGTGTAGAAGTTGTGGCCCGCCGCCGCCGTGAACCCGCCGAACACGTCCACCTGCCGCACCTTGGGCGTAATGGGTTTCATGTCCTTGTGCGTGTCGGTGCCGCGGCTGCCGTTGTCCACGCCCGGGGCCGAGCCGAAGTAGCGGTGCGGAATGGGCATGTACCAGCCGTGGGCGTTGTTGGCCGTGGAGCCGAACACGTCGCCGGTTTCGTTGAAGGCCAGCCCCCAGGTGTTGTTGGAAGTGCTGGTCATGTATTCGAGCGCCGAGCCGTCGGGTTTGAAGCGGAAAAAGCCCTGGCTGAACTTGAGCGAATCGCCGTTCATCTTGCCCTTGAAGCCCGAGTAGCCCACGCTGCCCCAGATCCAGTTGTCGAAGCCATATTGTAGATTAGAAGGCCCGGCGTGCGTATCGAACGTGCCGAAGCCGGTGAACAGCACCTTGCGCGTGTCGGCTTTGTCGTCGCCGTCCGTGTCCTTGAGGTAGAGCATGTGCGGCGCCTGCGAAACGATCAGGCCGCCGTTGTAGGGCACCAGGCCCGTAGGGACGCTCAGGCCCTCGGCGTAGCGGGTGAACTTGTCGGCCTTGCCGTCGCGGTTGGTGTCTTCGCACAGCAGGATGTAGTCGCTGCCGCCGGTTTCCTTGCGTTCGTTGGGGTAATCTTTGGTAATGAGCACGAAGAGGCGGCCCCGTTCGTCCCAGGTCATGGCGATGGGGTGCACCACGTCGGGTTCGTGGGCGAAGGTTTCCAGCGAAAAGCCGGCCGGCACCTGGATGTGCTTCACCGACTCAGCCGGGGAGAGGGGCTTCTGCTGCAACTGCGGGCCCGGCCGCTTTTCGTAGTTGGGCAGCTTGGCCTCGGTGTACGCGAAGGGTTCGGGGCGCAGGGCGTCGTGCAGCGCCTTGACCCGGTCGCCCACGGCCCACAGAATGCCCTTTTCGAGCAGGGCGTGGAAGCCGGGCTGTTCCCAGGTCCGTTCGTCGTGGCCGTAGGCGGTGTAGAACACGCGGCCCGCGCCGTGGGTCCGGGTCCAGGTGTAGGGCTCGGTTTTCTGGTTGGGCTTATCGCTTGCCTGGTCGGCTTTGATCTCGCGTTCCATCAGCACGTGGTTGTCGGCCCCGAGCTTGTCGTGCAGATACGTTTCGTCGTAGGCGCCGAAGGGCTGGAGGCCCGCCACGGCCGGGTGCGCCGCGTCGGTGAGTGTCGCCCGGACGGTGTCCATTTTGTGCCGCCAGAACTGCCCGCCGACCAGCTTCACGTATTCGGCCGAGTTGCGGAAGCAGTAGGAGGCGCAGTGCACGGGAATGAGGCCCTTGCCCGAAGCCACGTAGTCGAGCAGGGCTTTTTCCTGCGGGGCCGGGATTGAATCCCAGTTGGCGTAAATGAGCAGCCCGTCGTACCGGGCCAGCGTGGCCGGGTTGAGGTCGTCGAGCCGGTCGGTGTAGGTCAGGTTGATGCCCTTGTCGCCCAGGGCGGCCATCAGGGCCGGAATGCGTTCGACGGGCCGGTGGTGGCCGTTGTCGCCCAGGAACAGGATTTCCACCCGGCGGGCCGGTTCGGCCACCTTGGCCGTGCGGTTTCCCCCGGTTTGGGGCGCCGCGCAGTACGACAGGGGCAGGGCCACCGCTGCCAGCAGGCAAAGGCTCCGCGCGGCCCGGTATTTCAGGTTAAGCTTGCGCATGGGAAGGAGTATTTTGGGACGTGGAAACGGCGTTGGCAAAGTCGGGAACCCGGATCAGTTCGCCGCCCTTCAGCGCCGACTCGTGCGCCAGGATGCCCACGCTGGTCCAGTTGGCCGACTGCGGGGCGTTGGGGAAGGGGTCGCGGCCTTCGAGGATGCTCATCAGGAACTCGTGGGCCATGTGCGGGTGCGAACCGCCGTGGCCGCTGCCTTGCAGGAACGACAGGTGCTGGTTCTCCTCGACGTCGTACACGCCGCCGGTGGTGAACATCCGGATGGACTCGGGCAGGCGGTGGGCGTAGTCGGGCACTTTTACCGGGGCCGGAATCTCGGGCTCGGGCTTTTTGGCCGTGTGAATGATGGGGTCTTCGCCCTCCACCAGCGGCCACTCAAACGACTTGAGGCTGCCGTACACCTCGAAACTTTCGCGGTACTGCCGGGCCGTGTCGAACAGCGACCGGTACACGTAAGCGCTCAGGTCGCTGTTGCGGAACTTGATGTGGGCGCTTTCCACGGCAAACGGCGAGTTGTAGTGCTGGATGAGTTCTTCGCGGATGGTGCCCGAGCCGAAGCACGACACGTATTCGGCTTCCAGTTTGAGCAGGCCGGCCACCGGGCCGACGCAGTGCGTGGCGTAGTGCATGGGCGGCAGGCCGGGCCAGTAGTCGGGCCACCCGTCCATGTCCTGCTGGTGGCTGGCCTTGAGGAACTGGATTTTGCCCAGTTCGCCCTTTTCGTAGAGTTCGCGCACGAACAGAAATTCGCGGCTGTACACCACGGTTTCCATCATCATGTACCTTTTGCCCGACGCCTGCTGGGCGGCCACGATGCGGCGGCACTCTTCCACGGTGGTCGCCATGGGCACGGTGCAGGCCACGTGTTTGCCCGCTTCGAGGGCCGCCAGGCTCTGCGCGGCGTGCAGGTGAATGGGCGAGTTGATGTGCACGGCGTCCACATTGGGGTCTTTGAGCATTTCGTCAAAATCCGTGTACCGCTTTTCGACGCCGAACGCGTCGCCGATCTGGTGCAGTTTGCTTTCGGTACGCTGGCAGATGGCGTACATATTGGCGTGGGGGTGCCGCTGGTAGATGGGAATGAATTCGGCGCCGAAGCCCAGGCCGACGATGGCAACGTTTATCTTCTTGCTCATGGGAGGGAGTGGTTAAAATAATTTTGAATTATGGATTTTGAATTTTGAATTAGGGCGTACCCGGCATTCATCATTCAAAATTTAAAATTTATAATTTTCGCCGGGTTTCCCGGCGAAGAAAGGCCAGGCCGTCGCGGGACAGTTGGGCTTCGCTCTCGAAGGTGCGGCGCCAGATCTTGGTGGCGGCGGCCAGGTCGGGCTGGCGGCGGCCGAAGGCTTCGATGGACAGGCTGCCCGCGTAGCCGGTTTCGCGGAGGGCGTCGAAAAAGGCCGCCCAGGGCACGTGGCCCCGGCCGGGCGTACTCCGGTCGTTTTCCGACACCTGGATGTGCACCACCTCGGCGGCGCACTGCCGGAAGGCATCGGCAATGTTTTTCTCTTCGATGTTGGCATGAAACGTATCGAACATCACCCGGCAGCCGGGGTGCCCCACGTCGCGCACGAAGCGCAGCGTTTCTTCCGTGGAGGTGAGCAGGTAGTTTTCGAAGCGGTTCAAGTATTCGATGCCCAGCGTGACGCCGCCCCCGGCCGCGTGCCGGGCCACCTGCCGGACGCCTTCCACCGCCCAGCCCCACTCTTCGGCCGTGGCGGGCTGGCCCGTAAACACGTTCAGCGCCGAGTGGATGGGGCCCGAGAGAATGGTGGCGCCCAGGGCGTGGCTGCCGTCGGCCAGCCGCTTGAGCCGGTCCACGGCCCGCTGCCGCACGGCCCGCGAGGGACTGATGGGGTTGTCGTCGGCGCCGCAGAAGGTAACGGCCGTGCGGGAGAGGCCCAGGTCGTCGAGGCGGCGGCCCCAGCGTTCCCACTTGGCGAGGTCGGTGCCGAACACGGGCACTTCCACCCCGTCGAAGCCGGTGTGCTTGAGTTCCTCCACCACGGGCCCCATGTCGTCGTCCATCTCGGTGGTCCACAACAGCAGGTTCATCAGGATCTTCATAGCGTTAGACGGACAGAAAGGAGTGAGAAGCGAGGAGTGAGGAGCGAGAAGCGTGAACACGCACGTTGTCGTTCTACTGCAAAGCACAGGTACGCAGTCTTCGCGCTCCTCGCTTCTCACTCCTCGCTTCTCTTTTTCGGTCAATACAATATTAGTTAAATCTCATCTAGGAAAATGCGAATGTTTTAACCAATTTTGACTGTATGTTGACCGGTTTTGGTGCAGGGGTGCCGTAAACCGGTTAAATAAGTGCCGAAACGCCCCAAAATCCGCCTGCCATGCGTGCCCTCAAGAAGTCCGTTTCCTCCATTCATTCGTTCATCGTGCAGGAGTTTGCCGGGCCGGTGTTCGATCCCAACTGGCATTTTCACCCCGAGTACCAGTTGTTCTGCGTGGTGGAGGGGGCCGGTACGCGGTTCGTGGGCGACACCATCAAGCCCTTCCGGCCCGGCGACCTGGTGATGCTGGGGCCCGACCTGCCGCACCTGTGGCGCAGCGACCCGCCGCGGCAGCCCGGCGAGGCGGCGGCCCGGGGCATTGTGGTGTACTTCCGCGAAGACTTCCTGGGCCGCGATTTTTTTGAAAAGCAGGAGATGGTGCGCCTCCGGCAACTGTTGGAGAAGGCGGGCCGGGGGCTGGAGGTCCGGGGCCGGACGCGGGAGGTGGTCACCCGCAAAATGCACGAGCTGACCCACCTGGAGGGCTTTGGCCGGGTGCTGGCCCTGCTCGACATCCTTCACGGGCTGGCCCTTTCGGACGAGTACGAATACCTTACCAGCCTGGGCTACGTCAACGGCTTCAAGCCCTCCGAAACCGAGCGGATGCGGAAGGTGCACGAATACGTGATGGGCCACTTCGGGCGGGAGATTTCGCTGGAGCAGGTGGCGGCCCTCACCAACATGGCCCCGTCGGCGTTCTGCCGCTACTTCAAGGCGCGGGCCAACAAGACGTTTTCGAACTTCGTGAGCGAAGTGCGCATCGGGCACGCGTGCCGGCTGCTCATCGAGGGGAACCTGAGCGTATCGCAGGTGGCCTACGAATGCGGTTTTAAAACCATTTCCAACTTCAACCGGCAGTTCAAGACCATCGTGCACGAAAACCCGCTGCGCTACCAGCGGCGGTACGGCAAGTAGGCAGTTGCAGCGTTGCGGGTATTTGCCTATTTTGTGAAATACCCGCAACACGCTCCGCCGGTTTCGGGTGTACACTTGTTAGCAAATATTAAGGAACAATGAAGCGAATAGACGCTACTACTAGATTTATTTTGATAATTGCCGGGCTTTGTCTTGGATACGGATACGTTTGTCGGATAGCCGGGATTGATTTCTTCTGGGAAAGCCAAACAATCGGTTGGATAAGTCTTTTGGTAGGTCTGCTAACGCTACTTTCCCGTCGAATAAGCCTGGAAAAACAATTGGGTAAGCAAACACTGTTGGAAAAAATTGGTGTTGGTTTTATAGGCTTTGTTCTGTTTATGCTAATCCTTGGAATGGGTATCCTCTATAAATCCGATGCATACCAGGCAGCCAAGCAGTACCTGACAGGGAATGAGCAGTTACAATCAGAAATTGGCTCGGTTGATAGCTTTAGCCTTATTCCTATGGGAGGTATTCAGGTAATAAATGACTCAACGGGTGAATACGGAGCAGCTACTATAAATCTAACTGCGAAGGGAAGTCGACAATACAAAGACATTACTGTATTCGTGGAAAAGCAACCCCAAGCTCCTTGGAAAGTAGTAGGAATAGAATAATAACATTTGCTAACAACCCGCTGAAACGTCAACCGCCCTGCCCAGCGCATGGCCCAACCAGTTGGCACGGCTGCGTCAGCAGTTGAGCCGTTAGCCAAAATTAGAATGGATTGGAAAAGGATTAAAGAGGAGATATACTTTGAAGATGGCTCAGTACGGGATATCTACGTACTTGAGTTAACACCACCTCCCCGACAACCGGCTTTGGCTCAATAAGTTTACAAATGACATTTGAGGAAATCAACCAAGTTGAAGAAAGATTGGGCATCAGGTTGCCGGATGCTTATAAGGCATACCAATTGAGTTACCCCGAGGAATTAACCCGATTGGGCTTCAATCGTGGGTATTTGACTGATGATGCAGTATATCTGCTTGAAATGAACGATATGCTCAGAAAAGGAGGGTTGCCATCAGAATATTTAGCCATTGGCAACGACGTAGGGGGCAACTATTTCTTCATCAAAACGGGAAATACTGATTCTGCGGTATATTACTTCGACCACGAAGAAGTATCCGAAAGGCAAGACGGTGCAGAGAGTAGTTGGGAAGAAGTGTTAACCATGAAAAGCAATAATTTGAATGAGTTTGGTGAATGGCTGATAGACTACTGGGGTGGAACCGAACTGTAAACAAAGAATCAATAAAATCAACTGCTAACAGTAAGCAAGCCGGCCAGTACGCCGCCTTACCGCATACCGATAGCAGCAGGCGATGCCGGCGGTTGGCTTTGGTCCGTTATGCCCAATCAAAGAAAAAACAAAATGCGAAACCTTCTACTGTTTACTATTCTAAGTTTACTGCTTCACTGTGCCCGCCGCCGCGCAAATCCTCAGCTTGAGGGCTTGGCGTCGGGTGTGTTCGCTCCGTTGGGCGTAATCGAATGAAAGAATGATGTGGTTTGACATCTATGTAGCAACAAGAAACCGGAGCAGAGCATGTATTGACCAATTTCTGAATCAATATGTTGACTTGCTAAAGGAAAACGTGCAACATGATTTTGAAGTGAGGCTGTCAGATACAGAAGAATTTGTGGAAACCGGAACGCTTCAAAAGTCAATTGAATTAGGATTAGCCAACCCAACGATCCGTTTCACCCTGTACCTGACGGGAAAGCAGCAGGATTTGAAAAGTGTAATGGTGCATTTTGCAACTAACGGGTTACTGATTTTTGGTCTTTCAATTGAAGAAGAGACGCAAGAAGGCTCTAACAGGATAACGGCTGAAAATTTACTTGCCCAGATGAAGCACGAATTCAGCACATCCAGCGGAATGATTGTAGTTGAAATTCCACCTGTTGAATTGGAGGAAGAACTTGAAAGGCTCACAGAAAGGAATCGTAATATTAACTAACTAAGGCCTGTTCTGCTCGATATGTTGCTGGGCCAGACGACGGGAATGGTTTTCCGGGCACTGTTCTTGCTGCTGGAATTGGCGCCGGGCAGGTTTGGTACGTTATGCAACATAATAAAATAGAACAAACATGAAAAAACAAACAATGACGACAAGGGCGATTTCACTATTATTGGCGGGCTCCATTTTATTCACAGGCTGCGTAAGCACGACAACGATCCAATCTAATCCCAGTGGTGCGAAAGTTTACCTGAACGGTGAACCCGTTGGAACAACACCCTACACGCACCAGGACACGAAGATAGTCGGCAGCATGACAACAGTTAAGTTGGAAAAAGAAGGTTATGAGCCTTTAAACACATTCTTTTCAAGGAATGAAGAAGCGGATCTAGGTGCAATTGTTGGGGGTATCTTTGTTTGGGTTCCCTTTCTGTGGACCATGAAGTACAAACCCACTCATACTTATGAATTGACGCCGGGTTCCGGTAATGAACAACCAAAAATCAGAACAAGTCTACAGCAGAATCAGACCGGATCAAAAGCTGACAGACTCAGAGAGTTAAAACAACTACTTGATGAAAAGGTAATTACTCAGGAAGAATACGAAAAGGAAAAGAAAAAAATATTAGCAGAAGACGAAAGATGAACGTTGCATAATATAATACCATAAGTTAGCAACATCGAAATAAAAATGTATAAGCCAAGGAAGCCTCTGGTCCCGGAAGCCTACCGTCAGAAAATAAAAGAGGTTGGGGATGTTCAGAGAGAGCAAGATAAACTTGCTTATGAAGCACATAAGAAAGTAGTGCTTTCCCAACCCCGATCCATGGAGGAAGACATTGACTTGTGGGGAATAGGCTCCCTGAAGGTTCAAGTGGTCTACCAGCCTTCGTTTGCAACGAATTATATCTGGGATATTCGCGAGAAAGCGGAGAACGGGCTTAATCAGTATGAACTCTACGAAAGTGAGCTGAAAAGCAGAACCGTAATTGCACCTGGCTATAAAAAGGTTCGCTTCCGTTCCGACGAATTGGGAAATTTATTGGAAAGAATCTATGCTACACGCGTTTCACTGAGAATAACACCTATGGCGGGGCACGGCCTGGATGGAACGCTTTACGGGCTAAATGTTTACCAACACTATTTGAGGGTGTTTAAGCTGGCCTGGTGGGAAGCATCCCAGCCGGAATTACGCGAATTAGATGGGTTGTTGAAACATACGATTGCCCTGTTCAAAGAAGTAAAAGACAAAAAGGACGTTGCCTGACAACACATTCTTCGCTAACTGATTCGTCGGGCAGCATTTGATACAAAATATACAACACCAAAACAACACCTATGAGAATAAACAATTGGTTAACGTTAAGCCTGGTACTGGGAATGGCATTTTTAAGTGCTTGTGAAAAGAAAGTAATCAAACCGGAAACGATTGTGGTCGAGGAATATCCCAGCATTATTGCCCATTACAAAAATCTCGATCCAATGGACATGGTTGGGTTCATAATTGCCCTTGACCGAACCACGCATGTTGCCAGAGACACGTTTTACCGGAATCAGATTACTCGTCCTAATCAGGTAATGATAAATAAAATGAATATCAATGCGATTCAGGGGCAAACCAATCAATTGAAGGATTTCGATTATGTGCTGCACTTTAATGGCAGGTTCGATACAATCCGTAACGTGAGTTACGATTTATACCTTCGACCCCTCGATTGCCAATCCTGCACGCCGGACCAGAACAGAACTGTGCTGCTTTCGGATTATATAAACCTGACTTTTACCTACCAGGGAAAAACGTATTCCGAGCGAGACTCACTCATTATCGAGTAAGTAAAGCCAGGGGAGCAACGCTGTCTGCCACCAGCCCGGGCCGGTCAGCAACCCGCCTGACCGCATGGCCAGAACAGGTGGGCACGGCGCCGGGCGGCTTTGTTACGTTGGGCGAAATTAAAATGTAAAAACGAAAACCCGCTGCGCTACCAGCGGCGGTACGGCAAGTAGTGGTAGGAGCGTTACGGGTATTTGCTTATATTGTCGAATACCCGTAACGTGTTCCGCCGGTTTCGGGTGTACACTTGTTGGTAGCCATTGAAAGTATGAGAGTATTGAACAAATTTTGGAAAGCTTGGTTAATCATCTTTCTAATTGGTCATTTACCAATCAAGTTTCCATACTGGGGGTGGTTATTAGATGAGCCTAATACATTTTTGATTGATTATAAACGAGATAGAGGATGTGGATCCTGCCCGAAAGGGGTTATTTTAAGAGGAAAGCTTGAATTAAGGAAAATTGATCTAGAAGAAGGTTTAAAAACATCACAAATCAAAGCACTGAATCTTGGTGGCGAATTAGACAAAGAGTTAAGAGAAGAATCACGATCAATCTTGTTAATCCCACTTTATCTAACTAATAAAATAGTAGTTACAGGAGATGTAACAGGTTGGTATCAAGATGTTTGTTGGGGTGGCGAATACGCTCCTGCAATCGACTTAAAGAGGTATTCTTTTTTGTACTACCCACTGTTTTTTACTCTCCCTTTGATAGTGCAAAAGGGATATTTCTTATTTATGCTATTCTCACTTCTGACCTTAGTGGCAGCTACTATTATGGCAGGATTGTTTATATTTGTTAAAAAGCGGGTGAGCTGAATGCTAAAGAAGACAAAAATCAGTTAAAGGAATAACGGCTACCAACACCACCCACTCCGATCACCGGCCCACCACAGCGCAGGGCCAAAGCAGGAGGGCACGGCGCCGGGTGGCTTTGGTACGCCGTGATAGCCCATCCGATAAATGACTAACAGCGTGAGTGGAATCGTATGGAAGGTATAAAACCCGGACTTCTGTTAATTAGCTTGGTTTACTTTTTGGCATCGTGTGGTCAAAATCAGATGCCTTATGATTTACAAGTTGAAACCTTTGTTAAATACGGAGGTAATCGACTGTATCAGATACATGATAAGAATGATTGGCCTATTATTGCAGAAGGGTTTGCTATACCCGGAAGGGATGATTTGCCCAAGATAGATAAGCTTGTAGCGTATTCCCACAATCCATTGGGGATAGTCGTACGGGTTGCTTTGGCAAATAAACGCATATATTATGTTGCCATGAAGCCAAAACCGGTGCAAAGGTATGAGGAGTTAGACGTTACCTATACTGTATTTTCAGCGAAAGAGTATACCGCATTGAAGCTGAAGGATGATTGGAGCAGAATTCATGGTGATTAAAAAATGAAATAAGAGAAATAACGCGCTATACCACCAAATCCGTCGGCAACCACCCTTGCCCACCGCAACAGGGATGCTATGCGCGGATTTTTGATCCGTTAGTCCCAATTTAAAAAAAACACAATGACACGACCGCTATTTTTCTGTACATTCCTCTGTACTATTTTTCTCGCCTTCACGTTTGTGGCCACTACCTGCAACGGACAAGTCAAAAAAGACTTACCAAAAGAAAGGGTGATTGAATCAAAAACAATGTCTGCCGGAAAACCAAAACTTTTAAAAACCCAAGGTTCACAAAAAGCTGACAATGTTGGTTGCAGTCTGCGGGACAAAGCCGGTAACCTTTGGTTCGGCACGACGGGTGAAGGCGTTTATAAATACGACGGAAAATTGTTCAGCCAGATTACGGTAGCCAATGGGCTGAACAGTAATATAGTTCATTGTATTTTAGAAGATAAAGAGGGTAAAATCTGGATAGGTACTGAAGCAGGCGTTTGTCGTTACGATGGTAAGACATTCACCAGCGTCCAAATCCCTTTACGGAAAAATATGCCTCCCAACAAGCATCGCAACACGCATAATGTATTCAACATCATGCAGGACAAAAGCGGAAAACTATGGTTCGCCACCATTGATGGTGTTTATACCTACAATGGTAAATCCTTTACTCCCTTTGCAGTGAATGAGGGTGTAAGTGGCTATATGAACAGTAACAATAACGTGGAATCTGTTTTAGAAGATAAAGCCGGTAACATCTGGTTTGGCGGAAGGGGTAACACAGGGGTATTTCGTTACGATGGCAAATCCTTAACCAATCTCAAACCAGATGGTGGCAATTGGGCCTGGCCCGTTTTGCAAGACAAGCAAGGAAACATTTGGTTCAGCAATTGGTTCGGAGCCTACCGGTATGATGGCAAATCATTCACAAAAAGTGAAGGCTTGGCTAATGGTCCTGTTACCCGGATTATACAAGACAAAAAAGGGAACCTTTGGTTTGGAGGGGGTGGTCGTGGCATTTGCCGGTACAATGGAAAAACCTTCACTTGTTTTACCACAAAAGATGGATTAATCCATAACGATGTATGGTCAATTGTGGAAGATAAAGCCGGAAATATTTGGGCGGGTACCAGAGACACTGGTTTATCCCGATACGATGGAAAAACCTTTACCAATTTCTCGGAAGAGACAGCATCTTCCTCAGCTGACAAGTAAAAGAACTTGTGCTGATACCAGCCACAACCCCCTGTTGTACGCACGTAAAGAATGGATAAGATATTAGGAGGCCTGGGCGATTGGAATGTAAGCGAAGCGGATGTAAAGCATCTGAAGAACAAAGCTGCGATTCGGATTTACCTCGCTTATCCACATTACACAGCCGTTCTCGCCTATGCTCCGGCAGCCAGGAGGCGGGAAATAGCGAGAATTCTTCGGGAAGAATTGGGCGCACTAAAACGATTCCTGCAAGACATTCCCTTTGAAAGAATAGGTTCCGCGGTCAGGCCCGGTGGCGCAAAGGTAAATTTGCCCTTGGATCAGGCGGGGAAACTGCTCCAGGAAACGTTTGTCGGGCATATTTGGGTTGATGCAATAGAAGGCCTTGAGAAAAAAGAGCCGGAGCCGGAGCCTGAACCTGTTTTCTGGAGCATCAAAGCCCGGTTTGCGATCCAGATCGAAGCGGAAGAGAGCGGCCTGCAAAAGTACGAGGACCGGATCATGCTCATCAGGGCGCTTGATGAGGAGGACGCCCGGAAAAAGCTGCTCAAAGCCTTTGAAAGCTACGCAGAGCCTTATTTAGGCGCTACGGGCCGGTTGGTACGGTGGAAATTCGAAACGTTTTTAGATGCATATTGTACCAGTGTCCATTCAGTGGATGATTTTTCGGGTGAGGCAGGCGTAGAAGTGTTTTCTGAACTGCGCAACCGGAAGCTAAAGCCCGAACACGTCTGGAAGTTGAACAAATGAAGACCCTGAATCCAAAACATGAAAGCAGTTGTGCGTACAAGATACGGGTCACCGGATGTTTTAAGCGTTGAGGAGGTGGCAATGCCAGCGCCAAAAGGCAATGAGGTATTGATACGCGTATTCGCAACGACAGTAAACCGGACCGATTGTGCCATCCTGTCGGGCAAGCCGTTGGTCATGAGACTCTTTACCGGATTGTTCAAGCCAGGCTCACCGGCTACCGGAACCGACTTTGCCGGCCGGATTGAAGCGGTCGGCAACAACGTGCGGTCATTTCGGGTGGGCGACAAAGTATGGGGATTTAACGACACCGGTTTAGCTTCTCACGCCCAGTTCATGACCTTGCCGGAAGGTAAAGCCCTGGCAATCATACCCGGTCAGGTTACGTATAAGCAGGCGGCCGCCAGCCTTGAAGGGGCGCATTATGCCTGCAACTTCATCAACAAGGTAAAGCTTACCCCCGGGCAAAAAGTACTCGTCAACGGGGCAACCGGAGCCATTGGTTCAGCCCTGGTGCAGATGCTGAAATATTCCGGGGTTGAGGTTACGGCCGTGTGCAGTACCAAAAACATTGATCTGGTAAAATCATTAGGCGCCCACCGCGTAATTGATTATACAACCCATGATTTTACGAAAGATCCGCACCAGTATCATTTCGTTTTTGATGCAGTTGGTAAAAGCTCATTCGGCCCCTGCAAGCCATTGCTGCTGCCGGGCGGCGCGTACCTGTCATCAGAATTAGGCCCGCGTTGGGAGAATATGTATTTGCCGCTGCTGACGGCAGTCACAGGAAACAAAAAAGTGATTTTCCCGATACCTTCTGATACCAAGAAAAGCATCCTGTTCATGACAAAACTTTTTGAAGAAGGCCGGTTCAAAGCGGTGATCGACAGAGAATATTCCCTGGAAAGAATAGCGGAGGCCTACCAGTACGTGGTAAGGGGGCAAAAGACCGGAAATGTAGTAATTACGCTGGCGGATGAAAATGCGCTTTGAGGCAATGAGCGGCGGGAGATCGCTGCGCGGCAAGAACAAGCACCCCGCCGGCGCCGTACACAGCCCAAACCTGCTTTAACTTCCTGAGTATGACCAAACGCGCCGGCCTGTTTCCCACCTTCTTCCTTTCGGGCTTCGAATGTTCCACCTTCCACTGGAAAGACCAGGGCCGCCGCGACCTCGTAGCCGAGACCGACCACTACCGCCAGGCCGGCGAAGACTACGCCCAATTGCGCCGCCTGGGCATCGGGGTGGCCCGCGAAGGCATCCCCTGGCCGATGGTGGACGGGGGGAGCGGCTACGACTTCTCCTGCATTGACCCGCTGATCGAGGCCATGAACGCGGCGCAGGTGCTGCCCATCTGGGACCTGTGCCATTACGGCTACCCCGACCGCCTCGACCCCTTCTCCGACGATTTTGCCCCCGCCTTTGCCCGCTACTGCCGGGCCGCGGCCCAGTACGTGACCGCCCGGGTGCGCGGTCCGTACTACTTTACCCCCATCAACGAAATTACTTTTTTTGCCTTCTGCGCCGGCGAGTGGGGTTGGGCCGCTCCTTTCCGCAACACCCGCGACGACCGGTACCGCCTCCGCTACGCCCTCTGCAAGGCGGCTATTGCGGCGGTAAAGGCCATCCGCGAGGTAGTGCCCGATGCGCGCATGATCCACATCGACCCGCTGGTGCAGGTGGTGGCGCCCCGCGACCGGCCTGACCTCGAGGAACTGGCCCACCACGAAACCTACGTGGATACTTTCCTGGCCTGGGACATGCTCGGCGGCAAGGCCCACCCCGAACTGGGCGGCTCCCCGGAAATTCTCGACATTGTGGGGGTGAATAACTACTCCTTCGGCCAGATGGAATACCGCGGGCAGGGACCGCACCAGGCCCTGCCGCCCGGCGACGACCGCATCAAGCCGCTCTGCGACCTGCTGCACCTGGTCTGGCAACGCTACGGCCGTCCTATGATCATTGCCGAAACCAGCGGCATGGGCACCGGCCGGTCCGCGTGGCTCAACGACGTGATGGAGGAGTCGCTGGCCGCCGTCACGCAGGGCATCGACCTGCACGGCATCTGCCTGTTCCCGGCCGTGGACATGCCCGACTGGCACACCGGGCAGTGGCTGCACAACGGCATCTGCGACGTGGTGCCCGAGGGCGATACCTTGCGCCGCGTACCCGACGCCGCCTACGTGGAAGCACTGCGGCGCTGGCAGCGGGAACTCAACCGCGTCACCGAACTCGACGACGACCCCTTCAGCGACCCCGTCGAACTCCAGGACGTGATCGACGCTGCCTCCCGCCTCCGCAAACAGCCCGACCAGAACTGGCATTAGTCAGTGAACAGTAAGCAGTGAACAGTACGCGTACGTTGCCGACTGCTTACTGTTTACTGATCACTGTTAACTGTTTACTGTCTACTTGGCGCCAGATGAAGAAAACGATGAGCCACAGGCAGAGCACCGACGGCCCGAGCTGGCTGTAGGGCTTGAAGCCGGGCAGCACCGTGCCCGCAAACGCCGACAGAATGGCGCTGTAGGCCGAGAGCATTTTGTAAATGTGTTCGTAGAGCCACCACGACCGGAGCCGTTCGTGCAGCCAGCAGTGCTTGATCAGGTCGTAGCCCGTCACCACGGCCAGCGCCGCCAGGGTCGAATACACGACGGGAGGCGCCCAGTTGCCGTCGGCCTGGCGGAGGTAAAACAAGTACACCAGGCCGGCCGCCAGGGAACCCGCCGCCACCAGGGCATCGGGGCGGGTACTGCGCCGCTCGCGGAGACGCACGGCCCGGTAGCCGGCGTACACGGCGTAGCCGGCCCCCAGCGTGAGCATGAGCAGGAAAGAACTGGAGCGGAAAAACACCAGGCCGGTGAAGCCCGTGCCGACCACCACCGCCAGCAGGTACACGAAGTAGCGGCCGTAGCGGAAGTGCCGGGCCGAGGGTTTGCGAACCACGAGGGCAAGCAGCCCGATCACCAGGGCTACCGTGCCGGCCAGTACGTGCAGGGCAATGTTGAAAGTATGAAGCATTTGCATAAAAAAAGGAGCCGTTCCGGGATGTACCGTGAGGGGGAACGCTGGCCGAAGTTGCCGCGTCCTGGCGGCCCCGCCAAGCAATTTGTGACCATCAACCCCTGCCGGTGACGAAAAAAGCCCGTCAGTGACGAAACGATTTGGTCACGGGGGCCCGAACGCTTCCGCCGCCTTGTCGTACATTGCCCGTATGAACCGGGGAAACCTGCTGCAAAACGTGGTGGTGCGCAATGCGCTGGGCTTGCTGGCCCTGCTGGCGGTGCATTACGTATCGGACCAGTACCACCTGGGGCAGCGCGAAGGGTTCGACCGGCTTTCGCCCTACCTGTTTCTGCTCCTGCTCTACGGGTGGATCGTGTTGCACAACCGGCTGCTGTTTGAACGGCTCTACCTGCGCGGCCGGAAAAAAGCCTACTTCGCCTGGCTGGCCCTGGCCCTGGGGCTGGCCTCGTTCAATACGCACTACATCCTGCGGACGGGCTTCGGCGTGACGCGTACGCTGCCCCACATCGTCAGCTTCTGGGTGTACACGGTAACCGGCCTGGGGGTGTACGTGATTTTCCGCTCCCTGCAACCGGCCCGCAACGGCCCTGCTGCCGTCGCGCCGGCCGAAGCCGCGACGGCGCCTGCCGAACCTCCGCTTGAAGCCGTACCCGGGCGGGAGCCGGCTTTCTTCCAGTGCGTAGCCGACGGGACGGCGCAAGCCATTCCCCACGGGCAGATTCTGTACCTGGAAAGCCTGGAAAACTACGTGAAGGTGGTGACCGGGCCGAAAACCTACCTCACCCGGCTCACCATGAAGGAGGCCGAGGCGCGGCTGCCCAAACCCCCGTTCCTGCGCATCAGCCGGTCGCACCTGGTCAACACGGCGCACATCCGCAGCACCGAACCCGACGCGGTCTACGTGGGCAGCGGCGCCCTGCGCATCGGCAAGGTCTACAAGCGGTACGTGGAAGCGTGGCTGGCGGGCAGTAGCAAGCACTAACCGCTCATTGGACTGATAGATGAAGGTATGGTTATATGGTTGTATGGCTATATGGTTGGGCTGGCGCACGACTCCTTCCCGATCAACAGCCATTCAGCCATTCAGCCATTCAATCATACAGCCATTTATAACTACCTCCTCCGCAGCGACCTGACCACGTCTTTGTGGCGTTCGTCGGCGTAGTAGCGGTTGGTGGACAGGATGGCCCAGAGGGCAGCCAGCGGCCAGCCGATCAGCGTAATTTGCAGGATGATGCAAAGGATGCCCTGGAAGGGCCGGCCGATGGTGAAGAAAACGAGCCAGGGGAGGAAAAGAGCAACTAAATATCGCATGGTCGGTTACTTTTTTGGGAGTTAATGGCGCGTGGCCCCGCGGGTAACCTGCCTCCCGGCGGAAATAAAGCCCGGGGATTGGAAAAGGAACCGGATTCCCCGAACGCGAAGACGAAACAAGAATTGAAGGGTGATCATGAATGAGTTAAAAAGGAAATCATCCCGCTCATTTTCTCCCCCATTCCCATGAGGGCCACCCCTCAAATAAAAATCAGGCCATCCGGTGCCCAACAACGGTTTTCTGGCCCGTGGCTTGTGGCTACCTTTTATCCGCATTGTTTCACCTTACTCAACCCAATTGAATGAAAAAAACTATTCTCTTCTCGCTGTTACTGGTGGCTGGGCTGCCGGCCTTAGCGCAAATCGAAAAAGGCACCGTAATGCTCGGCGGCAGCCTGGATGGGTCTTCGAGCCAAACCAAGAGCCAGGCAGCCTGGATTGCGTCCTCGTCGCAGCGGGGATTTACCGCATCGCCCAACGTAAGCTATTTCGTGGCAAAAGGGCTGGCCCTGGGTGCCGTCACGAGTTACGGCCGCAACTGGAGCCGGCAGAAGGGCCTCGCCACCACCGTATACGGCACCCCCGACGACAGCCGAATCCGCAGTGAGAGCTATACGCTGGGTCCGGCCGTCCAGTATTACTTGATGCTGGGGGATAAACTGGCCGTGTACGCCCAGACTTCGCTGGCCTGGGGCGAGTCACGGTCGGTCCAGACGTACACCGCAACCGACTCTGACGGCACGCCGGTAGTGGACAAATACCGGAGCAATGCCAATTGGCGCGTGTTTTCGGCCGGTCCCGGCCTGGCGTACTTCCTCAACCGGCACGTAGCGCTGCTCGGCGGGGTCACCTACCGCCACAACCGTTCCGTACAGAAAAACTTCGGGACGACCCAAAGTGCTACCACGACCACGGACGGTGCTTACCTGAACATCGGCGCCCAGGTATTCCTCGGGCGGAAGTAGCCACCCGGCATGTACCCATTACCCATTCGCCCATCGGTCATTCGCCTTACCCCTCACGGGTAACCGGGCGAGTAGCCGATGGGCGAACCGCTTCCTCCCATCTCTTTTTGTCCTGTTCATCCTTCAATCCCGTAATACTAAAATGACCACGATTACGTATTTGATCATTCAATACTAGTTGTGCGTCAAGGCATTACAAACAACGAATAACGAACAACCATCAACGAACCTGTAAATATCCCAATCCGCAATCCTGGTCATCCTCTGATCCCGTAAATCCCGGTCCATTTCCGCACGCATTTGTCCGGTTTAGAACAGTACTTTCCGGGCCGGGCCGGGAAAAAAGGGCCTGGCAGCAATTTTAGGGAAGTTCCCGGGTTTTGGCAGGAGATTTGTTTTGCAAAATTACAAGTAATCGTACCGCCATCCTTCACCGTCCTTCACCATGCGCCGAGCCTTCCTGGGAGAGTTTGAAGAAATTGTATTGCTGGTGGTCGCCGCCTGCGACGCCGAAGCGTACGGCGTGGCCGTGTGGGAAGAAGTGCAGGCGCAGACGGGCCGCAAGCTGACCATGAGTGCCGTGCACGCCACGCTGTACCGGCTGGAGGAGAAGGGGTTCCTGGTCTCGGAACTCGGGGGGGCCACCGCCGAACGGGGCGGGCGGCGCAAGCGGTTTTTTGCGCTGACCGCACCCGGCGCCCAGGCGCTGCGCGACATTGAGCAGTTGCGCCGCCGCCTGTGGGGGGCCATTCCCGAAAGCAAGCTCCAACTCTTTGGCGCCTAACCCTGCCATGACCCATGAAACCGCACCGACAAGAAAGACCCCGGCCACCCCGCTGGGCCGATACGCTGCTGGAGCGGTTCCTGCCGCCCGACCTGCTCGAAGACGTGCTGGGTGACCTGCACGAAGTGTACCACCGGCAAGTGCAGGAGCAGGGACTGAGCAAAGCCCGCCGGGCGCACCTGCGGGCCGTGTTTGCCTACGTACGGCCCTACTTCTACGGGCGCCGGAAGCGTTTCTACCGTCAACCTGCTGCCTACCCCAACCACTTACGCGCTCCCGCCATGCTTCGCAGTTACTTCCTTACCGCTTTCCGCAACCTCCGCCGGCAGCCGGCCTTTACGGCCATCAACGTGGCGGGCCTGGCCCTGGGCATGACGTGCTGCCTGCTGATCTTCCTGCTCCTGCGCCAGGAGTTGAGCTACGACCGTTTCTTCGCCAAAGCGGACCGCACCTACCGGGTAAGCGCCCTGGTGCAGTGGAACAACGAGACGGTGCACACCGGCCTCACGCCCTACCCGCTGGCCCGGGCCATGCGCACGGATTTCCCCGAACTCGAAGCCGTTACGCAGATCAACCACGGGGGCGCAGAACTGGTGACGGTCGGCACCCAGCGCTACCCCGACCCCGAGATCATCTTTGCCGATTCGCTGTTCCTGTCCGTGTTTGAGTACCCTTTCGTGGCGGGAGACCCCCGCAAGGCCCTGGCCGAACCCAACTCGGTGGTGCTAACCGAGTCGCTGGCCCGGACGTACTTCGGGGACGCCCCGGCGCTGGGCAAGCACCTGCTGCTCGACAACAGCGATCTGCTCCGGGTGACGGGGGTGATGAAAGACGTACCCGGCAATACCCACCTGCCTTTTCAAATGGCGGTCTCCTACGCCAACTACCAACGCCGGAACCCGGGCACGCAGAAGTGGGATTACACCAACCACGGCTACACCTACGTGGTGCTGCCCGAAAAAGGGACGCCCGGGCCGGTAGAAAGCCGGCTGCCCGCTTTCCTGGTCAAGCACATGGGCGCCGAAGCCGCCAAAAGCTCCCATTTTCTCCTTCAACCCGTTACCAACATCCGGTTCGACACCCGCTTTGCCCTCCACAACCCGGGTGATACCGTGGGCAAGGAAACCCTGTGGGCCCTGGCCAGCCTGGGCGTACTGCTGATGCTGATCGCCTGCGTGAACTTCATCAACCTGTCGGCGGCGCGGGCCCTGCGGCGGCAGCGGGAGGTAGGCGTGCGGAAAGTACTGGGCGGCCGCCGGGGGCAACTGGTCGCGCAGTTCCTCTCCGAAACCCTGTTGCTGACGTCGCTGGCCGCCGTCCTGTCGGTGGGCATTACGGTCCTGCTGGTGCCCCGGCTGAACGCGTTCCTGGAATTCACGAAGCTGGACGCTGCCCCCGACGGCCTCATGGTAGCCTTCCTGGCCGGACTCACGGCCGCGGTAGCCCTGCTGTCGGGCCTGTACCCGGCCCTCAAACTTTCCGCGTACCAGCCCGTACTGGCCCTCAAAAACGGCATTGGAGCCGTCACGGGCCGCAAATCGTGGTTTTCACTGGGCCGCAGCACCGTCGTATTCCAGTTCGTGGCGGCCCAGGTGCTCATCATCGGCACGCTGGTGGTGTCGGGGCAGACCGACTATTTCCGGCGCAAGGAACTGGGCTTTACCCAGGATGCCCTGGTTAACTTCCGCCTGCCCACCCAGGACGTCCAAAAACTCTCCCTGCTGCGGAGCGAACTGCTGCGCCACCCCCACGTTGCGGCCGTGTCGTTCGGCAAGGGCGCCCCTACCTCCAATGACAAGGGATTCGGCACCAAGATGAGCGTGGGAGGGAAAGAAGGCATCAGCGTGCTGGTAAAAGCGGTGGATGCGCACTACCAGGACACGTACGGCCTGACGCTGCGGGCCGGCCGGTGGCTCGCCGACCGGGAAGTCAAAGACGGCTCGTACGAGTTCGTCATCAACGAAACGCTGCTCAAAAAGATGGGCTACCGGAAACCCGAAGAAGCCCTCGGCCGGCCGGTGAAAATCTGGCTCTGGGAGCCGTTCGAAGGCACAATCACGGGCGTGGTCCGCGACTTTCACCTCACTTCCCTCAAGGAAGAAATTGCCCCGCTGGCCCTGCTGAACCTGCCCGTGGGTTTTTCGCAGGCGGGGGTGAAACTGGCCGGCGGCCACGCCCCCGAAACATTGGATTATATGAAGAAGGTTTTTGGCCGGGCTTTCCCCGAAGCGGTGTTCACCTACGCCTTCCTCGACGAGAACATCGCCAGGCTCTACCAGCGGGAAGACAAGATCCAAAAGTTGTTCACCGCCTTTGCCGGCATGGCTGTTTTCATTGCCTGCCTGGGCCTGCTGGGCTTGTCGGCGCACGCGGCCGTGCAACGCACCAAGGAGGTAGGCATCCGCAAAGTGCTGGGCGCCTCGGTGCCCCAGCTGGTGGCGCTGCTGTCGCGGGAGTTTGCCCTGCTGGTCGGCGTGGCCTTCCTGATTGCGGCCCCGCTGGGCTGGTACGCCATGCACAAATGGCTGGAAAACTTTGCTTACCGGGTATCCGTGGGCGCCGGTACGCTGGTGCTGGCCGGCTTAACGGCGCTGGGCGTGGCCCTGCTCACCGTCAGCTTCCAGGCCCTGAAAGCGGCCCTTGCCAACCCGGTGAATTCGCTGAAGAGCGAATGAAAAGGAAGCCGCAGACGGGAGAAAAGGAAAGCACTTATTAACCAGGAAATCATAAATGGCCGAAGAAGAACACGTTGCAAAAGAGAACGGAACTGATGGGCACGCCTCCCCCGGTCTCCCTTCCTCCCGTCTGCGGTCTCCCACTTCCACAATTCCGCCGCGGTGGGCCAACTGGCTGCTGGAGCGGTTGCTGCCGCCCGACCTGCTCGAAGACGTGCTGGGTGACCTGCATGAGGTATTTGCCCGGCAAACCCGGGAACAGGGGCGGGCCAAGGCCGTTGCGATGTACCTGCTCACTGCCGTGCAATACCTGCGGCCTTACTTTTTTGCGCGCAAAACCAAATACACCTACTATACCCAGCCCCTCCACACCGATATGCTCCGCAACTACCTGCTCGTTGCCTGCCGCAACATGCTTCGTCACAAAGGGTTTACGCTCATCAACGTATCCGGCCTTACGGTCGGCCTCGCGGCCTGCCTGCTTATTACGCTATACGTGCTCGACGAACTCTCCTATGACCGGTACGCCGCCCGGGCGGGCCGCACCTACCGCATCGGCATCAAGGGCCGCATTGCGGGCAAAGACATCGTGACGCCCATGATCGGAGAACCCGCCGGCCCGGCCCTGGCCCGCGATTACCCGTTCATCGAAAGCTACACCCGCCTCGATGAGGAGGGAACCCTGATTGTGAGCAACGGCCGGGACAAATACAAGGAGGAAAAAGTGATTTTTGCCGATCCCAACGTCTTTGAGGTATTTTCGCTGCGAATGCTGAAGGGCGACCCGCGGGTGGCCCTGCGGGAACCCAACTCCCTGGTACTTACCGAAACGACGGCCCGCAAGTACTTCGGCCGCCAGGACCCGCTGGGCAAGAGCCTGACCATGGGCACCAAGCTTTACCGCGTGACCGGCGTGTGCCAGGACGTGCCGTCCAACACGCATTTTCACTTTGACCTGTTCGCCTCCCTGTCCGCAAACCCCGAAGCCCGGTGGTTGGGCAACGGCATGTATACCTACCTGGTGCTGAAGGAAGGCTACACGGCCGAAAGCCTGGCGGCCAGAAACAACGAAATCGTGCGCAAGTACTTCGGGCCGGACGTCCAGTTTTTCACCGGCAACAGCCTGGCCGTTTTCCGCAAAAGCGGCGGCAACATGGGCGTATTCCTGCAACCGCTCACCGGCATTCACCTGCACTCGGACCTGGAAAACGAGATTGAGGGCAACGGTGACGTCAAATACGTGTACATCTTTTCGGCCCTGGCGCTGTTCATCCTGGCCCTGGCCTGCATTAACTTCATGAACCTGTCAACGGCCGGGGCCGCCGGCCGGGCCAAGGAGGTAGGCGTGCGGAAGGCACTCGGCTCGGGCCGGGGGCAACTCGTGCGCCAGTTCCTGACCGAATCACTGCTGGCGACGGGCGTATCGGCCCTGCTGGCCCTGGCGCTGGCCTGGCTGCTGCTGCCCATCTTCAACGGACTGGCCGGTAAATTCCTGGACCTGTCGCTGCTGGGCCAGGGACGGTTTGCAGCGGCCTTCGCGGGGTTGTGCCTGGGGGTAGGGCTGCTGGCGGGCAGCTACCCGGCCTTTTTCCTGTCCTCGTTCCGGCCGGTAAGCGTGCTCAAAGGAAGACTGGCCCTGGGCACCCGGGGTGGTTGGCTGCGCAGCACGCTGGTGGTCTGCCAGTTTGTGGTCTCCATCAGCCTGCTCATTGGCACTGCCATTGTGTACGCGCAGTTGCACTACATCGGGCACAAAAAAACCGGCTTTGACAAGGAGCAGGTGCTGGTGCTGGAAGACACCTACACGCTCGACAACAGGATCGAAGCCTTCCGCAACGAGTTGCTCACGCTGCCGGGGGTGCAGAACGCCTGTTTTGCCGGTTTCATGCCCGCCGGCGCTTCCAATACGGGCGTCAACGGACTTCAGCCCGAGACGGCGCCCACCGAAACGCACCGCTTCCAGTCCCGCTCCATCGACGAGGAGTACCTGCCCACGCTGGGCATCCGGCTGGTGGCCGGCCGGAACTTCTCCCGGGAATTTGGAACCGATACGGCCGCCGTACTGCTCAATGAAGCTGCTGCCCGGCAGCTCGGCTGGCTTGGCCGCGGGGTGAGCCCCATTGGCAAACGCCTGATGACCACCAACGACGGCGACGGCAAACGCACCTATACGGTCGTGGGCGTGGTACAAGACTTCCACTTTGAATCCATGCGCCACCAGATTTCGCCGCTGGTGCTCCTGTACGGCAAGCAGGCTTACCAGATTGCCCTGCGGGTGCAGACCGACGATGTGCCGGGCCTGCTGACGGCGCTGGAACGGAAGTGGAAAGTCTATTCCGACTACCCGTTTGCCTACTCCTTCCTCAACGACCGGTTCGACAAACTGTACGACACCGAAAGGCGTACCGGGCAAGTGTTCAGCGTGGGGGCCGCCATTGCCGTCCTGATCGCCTGCCTGGGACTGTTTGGCCTGGTCATGTTCTCGGTGCTCAAGCGCACCAAGGAGATCGGCATCCGCAAGGTACTGGGCGCTTCGGTGACGGGCATTGTGGCGCTGCTGTCCAAAGACTTTCTCCGGCTTATCTTGCTTGCCAACGCCCTGGCCTGGCCCCTGGCTGCCTGGGGGATGGAGCAATGGCTGAAGGATTTTGCCTACAAGGCCCCGGTGAGCTGGTGGTTGTTTGGGATGGCCGGCCTGGCCGCTGTGGCCGTAGCCCTGCTCACCATCGGTTTCCAGGCCCTCAAAGCGGCCCTTGCCAACCCGGTAGATTCGCTGAAGAGCGAATAACAGGGAGACGGCAGACCGGAGAAAAGGAGTCCGGAACGAACGGAGACGGGAGAAAAGGAAAGTACTTATTAACCAGGAAATCATAAATGGCCCAAGAAGAACACGTTGCAAAAGAGAACGGACCCGCCGGGCACGCCTCCTCCGGTCTCCCTGCCTCCGGTCTGCGGCCTCCTGCTCTGGCCGACCGGCTGCTGGAATGGTGCTGCCCGCCGCGGTTGCTGGAAGACGTGCAGGGCGACTTGCAGGAAGTGTTCGTGCGGCAGGCCCGGGAGGAAGGGTTGGGCAAAGCCCGCCGGGCGTACTGGCGGGCCGTGCTGGCGTACGTGCAGCCTTTTTACCTCACCCGAAAACCAAAGCCTTACCCTAACCCCGCTTTTATGGATATGCTGCGCCACCACATCACCGTTGCTTTCCGGCAGGTGATCCGCAATAAAGCTTTCTCGCTCATCAACGTGCTGGGCCTGGCCCTGGGTCTTACGTGCAGCCTGCTCATTTTCCTGTGGGTGCGCGACGAGGTAAGTATGGACCGCTACCATGCCAACGGGCCGCACCTCTACCGCGTGATGGAGCGGCAGTTGTACGACGGCAAGCGGGAAGTGATCTCCAATACCCCGGGCCCGCTCACAATGGAACTGCCCCGGAAGTTTCCGGAAATCGTGCACGCCGCCGGCTTCAGCTGGCCCCAGTACGCGGTATTCGAAGCGGGCGGGAAAATCAACAAGGAGCAGGGCCGCTGGGTCGGCGCCGACTACTTCAAAATGTTCAGCTTGCCGCTGCTGGTCGGTTCGCCGCAGCAGGCGCTGGTGGAACCCAACAGCGTGGCGCTTTCCCGCAAACTGGCGGAAAGCTACTTCGGCAGCCCCGGGGCCGCCATTGGGAAGTCAATCCGGTTCAACAACGAAGACGAGTACCTGGTGACGGCCGTGTTCGAGAACCTTCCGGAAAACACCTCCGACAAGTACGATTACCTGCTGTCGTGGAATGGGTTCCTGAAGCGCAACGAGTGGCTCAACGAGTGGGGTAACAACAGTCCGCAGGCCTACGTACAGTTGCGGCCGGACGCTGACGTAAAGGCTTTTGAAGCCAAACTCAAACACTTCCTGAGGGGGTACAATCCGAATATTGACCCGCAGCACCCGGAGCAATTCGACATCGAACTGTTCCTGCAGCCCTTTGAGGATCAGTACCTGTACTCGGAATTCGAGAACGGCGAACGGGCCGGCGGCCGGATTGAGTACGTGCGGCTGTTTTCGATTGTGGCCGTCTTCCTGCTGCTGATTGCCGCCATCAATTTCATGAACCTGGCTACGGCCCGTTCGGCCCGGCGGGCCAGGGAAGTGGGCATTCGCAAGGTGGTAGGCGCGGGACGGTTCGGCCTGATCGGGCAGTTCATGGGCGAGGCCCTCTTGCTCACGTTCATGGCCGTAGGCGTGGCCCTGGTGGGCGCAGGCTTGCTGCTGCCGGCCTTCAACCAACTTACCGGCAAGCAGATTGACCATCCGTTTGTCCAACCTGGCTTCGCAGGGGCGCTGCTGGGCATGGGGCTGGTTACGGGCCTGCTGGCGGGCAGTTACCCGGCCCTGTTCCTGTCGTCGCTGCAGCCGATCCGGGTGCTCAAAGGCGTGCTTGCTTTCAAGCCGGGTGCTTCGTGGCTGCGGCAGGGGCTGGTGGTGGTTCAGTTCGTAATCTCCATGCTGCTCATCATCGGCACGTTTGTAGTGTACCGGCAGGTGGAGTACATCCGGACCAAAAATCTCGGCTTTGACCGCGAAAACCTGGTATACATTCAGCTTGACGGAGCATTACGCCCGAAGTTTTCCACCCTGGAGCAGGAACTGCAGCGCCTGCCCGGCGTCATTGCGTACACGCGGATGGGGCAGAAGCCTCACGACATGGATGGTAACACGCATTCGGTTGAGTGGAAGGGCAAGGACCCTTCCGCCAAAATCATGTTCACTACGGTGGCGGCTTCCTACCGGATGACCGACGCGCTGAAAGTAAAAATGCGGGCCGGCCGCGACTTCTCACCCGAGTTTGCTACCGATTCGGTCGGGTACATCATCAACGAGGAGGCGGCACGCCGCATGGGTTACCGGAACCCGGTCGGGCAGCCCCTCAAACTGTGGGACAAGCCCGGCACCATTATCGGGGTGGTGCAGGATTTTCACTTCCAGTCCCTGCACGAACCGGTAAAGCCTTTGATCATCCGGTTTAACGACAACAGTGACTGGGGCTACGTACTGGTACGGACGCAGCCCGGCCAGACCCAACAAACCCTTTCCCGCCTGGAGGGGCTGTGCAAGAAGCTGGAGCCCAAGTTCCCGTTCACGTACTTCTTCGCCGACCAGCAGTACGAGCAGATGTACCGCAGCGAACAGATCGTCGGCTCGCTGACCAATTCCTTTGCCTTGCTGGCCATCTTCATTGCCTGCCTGGGCCTGTTCGGCCTGGCCGCCTTCACGGCCCAGCAGCGCACCAAGGAGATCGGCATCCGCAAGGTGCTCGGCGCGTCGGTCGGCAGCCTCGTCGGTTTGTTGTCCAAAGATTTTGTGCGGCTGGTACTCATTGCCATCCTGATCGCCTCGCCGTTGGGCGGGTGGCTGATGCAACAGTGGCTCAAGAATTACGAGTACCGCATCGTCATCTCCTGGTGGATGTACCTGGTGGCCGGAGTGCTGGCCGTAGGCATTGCCCTGCTCACGGTAAGTTTCCAGAGCATCAAAGCGGCCCTGGCTAACCCCGTAAAGTCGCTGCGGTCGGAGTAGGATCGGGGGGTACAGGATTAAAGGATGAACGGGATTGGATAGCAGGATGGGAAGAGGAGGGGGGCTTTGCGGGGGACTGCCCAGGTGTAAAGTTGGTGTAAAGTTTAGGAGATGGAATGTAAGATGCGTTGAAGTTTGGCCGGAAAATGACCAGGATATGGGGCGTTTTCCGGCTTTTTTTACGGGGTTTTGCCTGCGTGCGCGGAGGCCGGTTGGGGATGGATTGGGTTTGCGGTGAAAATTTAGCGGGGTTTTAGGGGGCTAAGGGTAGATTCGGGGCGTGGAGCGGGGGAGCGGAAAGGGGGTTACCTGTTAAATAAAAAGGGTATACATGCAAAAATGCAATGTAATATTTCACCCAAATTCTGTCCTTTACTCGCGCAATCCATATGGCTACTCAACCGGTAAAACAACTTAAATCCATCCGCAGCCAGATCGTTGATCTGTCCATCTCCGAGGCCGAGGCCGTGCAACTGGAACAACTCCTCCAGCAGTCGATCACCATCGTGAGCAAATTCGACGGCAACGACCACCGCTTTTTCAAGAACCGGAAAAAAGTGACCCTGGAAGGACTCGAAACCGAACTGACGCGTTACCAGCAGGGCTATTGGGGCCAGCACGAAAAAGTCGAAAAAATCACCCGGTTCAACCTGGCCCGTCAGCAAGCCAACCTCCTCCTCGGCTCCCTTCTGACCACGTGCGGAGGGTAAGGAGTTAGGGAGTTAAGGAGTTAGGGAGTTAGAGAGGGATGAATCAGGCTGATATTCCACGCTCCAATTTCTTAACTCTCTAACTCCCAAACTCGCAAATTCCCTAACTCCCTATTCTACCGCAAACGCCACGTAGCTGTCGCCTTTTTTGGCGCCGAGTTTGGTGCCGCCGCAGGCTACGACTACGTACTGGCGGCCGTTTACCTGGTAAGTGCTGGGGGTAGCAAAGCCCGCCGCCGGGAGCTGGGTCTGCCAGAGCAGCTTGCCCGTTTTTTTATCGTACACCCGGAACTTGCCGTCGGCCGTGCCCGCAATGAAGAGCAGCCCGCTGGCCGTCACCACCGGGCCGCCGTAACTCTCCGCGCCGGTTTGGGCCACGCCCTTGGCCGCCAGGGCCGCGTGCTCCCCGAAAACCGTTTTCCACACGTATTCCCCCGTATTGAGGTTAATTGCGTTCAACGTGCCCCACGGCGGTTTGACGGCCGGGTAGCCGTCGGCATCCAGGAACTTGGTGTAGCCCGAGATCCCGTATTTCACGGGGGCTTTCGCCTTGCTTACCTCCTGCACGGCCGCCTTTTTGGCGTCGTTGGTGCCGGCCTCCTGCTTCTCGTCGCCGAACAGGAATGCCACCAGCGCCTGCCTTTCCTGCCCCGATAGTTTGCTGAAAGCCGGCATCATGCCCTTGCCGTTGGCAATTACCGTAGCCACGTAGTCGCGGGTGCGGCGGTTGCCGATGTCCACCAGCGAAGGGAAGCCGCTGGCGGCATTGCCCTTGCGTTCGGGGCCGTGGCACGACGTGCAACTGGTGGCGTACACGCGGTGCCCGGGCGTGAGGGCGGCCAGTTTGTCGTCCGTGACTTTGGGATTCAGCGCAATGAGCCAGGCCATCTCGTTGCTGTTGAGGTACATGATGCCGTCGGGGTCTACGGCCGCCCCGCCCCACTCGGCCCCGCCGTCGAGGCCGGGGTACACGATGGAGCCCCGGCCAGCCAGCGGCGTAAAGGGCCCTTCGGACCGGCTCTTGCGGAACGCCGCTACCAGTTCGTCGCGGTTGCTGGCCGTGGGGTTGATGTCAGCTTCGGTAAACGTTTGCCGGGCGTAGGGCGCCGGCTTGGCGGGAATGGGCTGCGTGGGGGCGGCCGCTTCGCCGGGCACGTCGGAAGCCGGGACGGGCACCTCGTTGATGGGGAAGAGGGGTTTGCCCGTTTCGCGGTCAAACACGAACACGTAGCCCTGCTTGGTGACCTGGGCCACCGCGTCGATGCGCTTGCCGCCGTGCGTCACCGTCACCAGGTTGGGCGGGGCGGGCGGGTCGCGGTCGAGGATGTCGTGGTGCACGAACTGGAAGTGCCATTTGCGCTTGCCGGTGCGGGCGTCGAGGGCCAGCAGGCAGTTGGCAAACAGGTTGTCGCCCTTCCGGTCGCCGCCGTAGAAGTCGAAGGCCGCCGAGCCGGTGGGCACGAACACGATGCCGCGCTGCCGGTCCACGGACATGCCCGACCAGTTGTTGGCCGCGCCCACTTCGCCGCTCCGGTAGGTTTCGGCGGGCCAGGTGTCGTAGCCGTACTCGCCGGGGTGGGGGATGGTGCGGAACGTCCAGGCCAGCTCCCCGGTGCGGACGTTGAACGCCTGGATGTTGCCCGGCGCGGCGTCGGAACCTTCCGAGAGCCGCATGGGCATGATGATGAGGTCTTCGAAGAGGGTGCCCGGGGTGTTGGAGATCACGAACCGGTCTTGCGCCCCGGCGCCCAATCCGGCCTTGAGGCTGGTGCGGCCCCCGGTGCCGAAGCCCGAAATGGGCTTACCGGTGCGGGCGTCGAGGGCGTAGAGCCACGGCCCGTTGGTGAACAGGATGCGTTTGTCCTCGCCGCGTTCCCAGTAGGTGACGCCCCGGCTGGTGCTCAGGCCGTTGGCCCCGGTGGTGTCGCGGCGCCGCCAGATTTCCCTGCCGGTGGCCGCGTCCACGGCGAAGGGCTGCGTGGAGGCGGTCATGCCGTACAGAATGCCGTTGACGATGATGGGGTTGCACTGCACCTGCCCGGAGTCGCGGGTGTGGTATTCCCAGGCCACCTTCAGCCGGCTCACGTTGCCGGCGTTGATCTGGGTAAGCGGGGAGTAGTGGTTGCGGTCGGGGCCGCCCAGGTATTCGCGCCACTCACCATCCTGGGGCGGTTCGGGACGCATCAGCCCGGTCAGTATCCCGGCCGAGAGGAGGCAGGCGGCAATGAGGGTTCGCTTCATGGAGGGGGAGTCGTTGTTCGTTGCGGGTTGTTGGTCTTTCGGGGGGCGTACGGGGAAGTCTGCTTGGGGGCGTTGGTAAATCACTTTCTTTCGTAATAACCCGTATGGGTTTAGCCATACCCGGAAGGTTAAAAATAACAAATAATCCTAAAAAGATTCCATGATTACGGATTTGGTTATTCAGGATTATCGGCGAAGCAAGGCATCACGGACAACGAATAATCATCATAACCCATCCGTGTACCATCCGAAAATCCGAAAAAGCTATCTCCGGGTTATGGAAAACGCGGGAAAGAAGAATCTTCCAGTCAAGGCATTCCTTACCTGACTCCCAACGGTTTACTCACCCCCGCGCATGAAAGCTTTTTACTCCCTAACCTGCTTCGTCTTTTCGCTGCTGGTCCTCTCCTGCGGCAAAAGCAAAGAGGCCGCCACCCAAGCCGGCCAAAGCGTAACGACTCCGGCGCCGGTAGCCGCCCAACCAGCGGAACGACTGGTAAAGCCCCCGCCACCCCCGCGGGTAATCCATTCCTCCGCCGGCCACCCAGTGGCAGCAGTTCCCCCGGCGGCCTCCCGTACAACCAGGGACCGGACCACGGCCCCGCCCCGGGCAGTTGCCCGCGATGTTGAGGCGCTTTACCGGGAACTCGACAAACCGGTTCAGTCCTTCAGCCTGCCCGCCGGCAAAGATACCCTGCTCACCTGCCGCGAAGGGACCACCCTCCAAATCCCCGCCCATGCCTTCGTTTCCGCCAAAACCGGTGCGCCGGTGACGGGGCCCGTCACATTCCGGGTGAAAGAATATTACTCGATTGGGGATGCCCTGCTTGCCAACGTGAGCACGATGACCAAAACCGAACCCCTGGAATCCGGGGGGATGGTGTACTTGGAAGCGGTTGCCGGCGGGGAACCCTGTACGCTGAGGGAAGGGGCCGCCGTCCGGATCGGCTTCCCTTACCGGGAGAAAAAGGAGGGAATGCAGCTTTTCACCGGCCGCCGGGAAAATGGTACGATGCGATGGGATGCCGCCGCCCAGCCGGCCCCCGGAGAACCGGAAGGGCCGGCGGCGGAAACGGTTTTCCAGGTGGTGGAACAAATGCCGGAGTTCAAGGGCGGATTCGGAAAGCTCAAAGAATACATTGCCAGGAAGCTGCGGTACCCGGCCGGAGCGGTCCGGAGAAACGTGCAGGGGACGGTTTTCGTCGGATTCGAAGTGGGAAGGGACGGCGAAATCGAAAATGCGCAACTGCTCAGGGGCGTTGACCCGGCCCTCGACGGGGAAGCCCTGCGCCTGGTCAACGGAATGCCGCCCTGGAACCCCGGCCGACAGACCGGAAAAACGGTCCGGGTGCGCTACTCCCTGCCCATTCGCTTCACCCTGGGGGAGGGCATCCCCGTTACCAACGATACGGCGTACGCTGATGAAATCAGCCGGAAAATGGAGGGTCCGGAGCCGGAAAGGCCGACCCTCAGCGAGGTGAGTTGGTACCTGTTCAGCGCTTCCCGGCTGGGCTGGATCAACTGCGACCGGTTTTATGAGTACACCGGCCCCCGCACGGACTACGTAGTGCACACCGGGAACGCCCGGCAGGTGGACATCAAGATCGTGTTCGACACCATGAACGTGATCATGACCGGGGTAAGGCAGAACGGCCGGTACCATTTCGGCAGGGTGCCGGTCGGGCAAAAGATCACGGTGGTGGCCCTCAAACGCGAGAACGATGCGTATCACCTGGCCGTGCAGCGGCAGCAGGTTACGGAAGGCAAGGCACCCGAACTTGCCTTCGAACCCGTTACGGTGGAAAAGCTTAAAGCCGAAATGGCAAAACTGGGCCGGAGATAAACGGCCGTGCCCTATTTCACCTCGCCGCTCAGCCGTACCCAGCCCTTCCAGCCGCTCACCCGGTACACGGCCAGTTCGTTTTCGCGGCCGGCGTAGTAGAGGGCTTCGCCGGTGGCCTCGTCGGGCAGGATGGTGCCCGCGCCGTTGTCGCCGGAGTGGTAGTACTGGTGCACCGGGGCCAGTTTGGTGTTGGGCTTGTCGAAGAGGCCGCCCACGAAGAGGCCGTGCTTGTCCCAGGCGTAGGTGATGGCCGAGAGTCTGCCGCTGAAGCCCCCGTCGAAGTCGGTCGCCACGGCCACGTCGTACACGCTGCCCACCAGGTTTTTGAAGCAGTACACGTCGCCCGGCGCGGGGCGGGGGGCGTATTGGTAGGGACCTTTGGGGCGGTTGACGTGCCGGCCTACCCGCGCCACGTAGTTGCCCTCCGCGTCGAAAATGTGCAGTTGGGCGTAGTCGGCCACGTTCCAGTCGGCCTTCGGCGGCTGCGTGTTGATGGCTACGAACAGGCGGTCGGCAGTCTTTGCCAGCACGCCGGTAGACTTGGCCAGGTAAATTTTCTTGGTATCGAAGCCCGTGAACTGCGGTACGACCGTCACCGCGTCGGGGAGCGGCG
The DNA here is from genome assembly GCA_963844325.1 of uncultured Sphingobacteriales bacterium. GTDB lineage: Bacteria > Bacteroidota > Bacteroidia > Cytophagales > 172606-1 > CADCTQ01. Next base: position 6,092,224 of record CAWJNV010000002.1, on the reverse strand, counting down.
CGTACACCGGAGCCCCCGCGGTGTTGAACTTCTGCACCGGCACCCGGTACACCTTGTTGGCGTGGCGGTTGTAACGGTAGTAATCCAGGTCGCCGGCCGCCCCGGCGGTGGCGTTGCCGAAGATGCCCGTTTCGCCCCAGGCAAACTTGCGGACCTCGCCGGGTTGCGGTTCGCCGTCGCCATCGCCGTCCGTCCACAGGCTGCTGCCCGTTTTGCCGAACTCAGCCACGACCACCGGCTTGAGCGAATTGGTTTTTTCGTCCACCCGGATCACCTGCATCAGTTCGCGGCGGGCCAGGTAGGTGTTGCCGTTCCGTTTGCGCACCACCCAATCGCCGAAGCCGCCGCCGAGGCCCGCGTCGTGCCCCTCGAAGCGGGTGACGATGCGTTTGCCGGCCAGGCCGTCCACCTGGTAGATGCGTTCGATCCGGTAAGTGCGGGCCGCAAAGTCCAGCTTGAGCTTGAGCAGGTCGTAGGAGTCGGCCCGGGCCCACACGGTGGTGGGGTCGTCGGGGTCGGGGGCACCGGAGGGAACCCACTGGGTACCCGTGTGCCACTCCTTCACGAACTTGCCCGCCTGGTCGAACCGGGCCACCCGGCGCGGGGCGGCATCTTCGGCCACCAGGAAGCCGTTGCCCGTGGCGGCAATGTCGGTAATGTTCTTGAAGTGCTGGGGTTTGTAGTCGCCGTACGCGCGGCCCCCTTCCCGGCCGGTTTCCCAGAGCAACTTACCCGCCGCGCTGAACCGCTTCACCCGGTGGGAGGGAACCGTTTCGGCCAGGTACACGTCGCCGTTGCGGCGGTCCACGTCGAGCCGCCAGGGGTTGTCGAGGCCGGAGAGGAAGGGATCGGTTTTGCCGTTGCGGGTTACGCGCAGCACCGCGTTGCTTGAAATCACCAGCGCATCGCCGTTGTTGTCGACGGCCACGCCGAGGGGGGCCTCTACTTCCACGGTGGCGAGTACGGCGCCGTCATCGGGCTGGCGGAACTGCACCGCGTTCTGGTCGCGGTAGGAGATCACCATTACCCCGTTGTGGACGGCCATGTCCATCGACTGGGCTTTGGCGGGACGCCAGGCGTTGCTGCCGGCCCGTTTAGCGCCCGGCCACTGGGCGTCCCAGCGGCGGCCGGTCTGGTTCTTGCCCACGCCCACCGACTGGTAGAGGCGGTTGGGGGCGTTTACCGGGTGGTAGCCCACGTACCCGTCCTGCTGGAGGTGGTAGAGGTTGCCACTGGAGATGCCGTACGCCCAGCGGCCCTTGAAGGGGTCGGGCTGCCACGCCGACCAGAGGCGTTTGGTGCCTTCGGGATTCATCTTCATGGCGTTGCTTACGTTTTCGGAGACGCCGGCTCCCAGGTAAATGCCGGTGGCGTCGACGGCAATGGCCCGTACGCCCGTGTGGTTGCCCACGCCGGTTTCCCACCATTCGCCGCCCTGGGGCAGCGTGACCAGCAGCGTCAGCAGGTAGTCGGCGCGGAGCGGGGCGGGCCGTTGCAGGAGTTTCCAGGTGCAGGCCAGGGCGTCGGGCACGGGCTGGCCGTCGTCGTCGAGGCCGTCCCATTCGTACGTCTGGCGGCCGGCCGCCTGAGGTTTGGCCGAATACACCGTCCGCACCAGCACGCCGGCGGGGTTGTAGATAGCCAGGCTGACCGTACCGGGCTTGGTGAGGGTGTAGGAAATGGTATGGGCCGAAGCGGAAAGGGCAGCGAAGAAAGCGAGGAAGCGGAGCAGGATTTTTATTTTCATGCGAGGCAGTACCGGACCCGCAAAAGTACACGTTTTTGGCGAAGGGTACGCAGAAAGGGGTTTCCGCAAAGCGGCGCAAAGGGACACGGAGGTTGCGGGAAGGGGTCACATGGGGGGAGAGCGTCGCCAACACGCAAAGGTGCAGGGCGGGAAGGGGTCGCGTCGCGGGAAAGGGTCGCCTCGCGGGAAGGCGTCGCGTCGCGGGAAAGGGTCGCGTCGCGGGAAGGCGTCGCGTCGCGGCTCCCCTCCTCGGAGGGGTTAGGGGGTGGGTTTACCTCCATGAGACAAGTTACATGGGGATCATCGCATTAGCGTAATTTCCCAACGCCGGTGCCAAACTTTCCCGGATACTCCCTGATGCCAGAGCCCTATTGGAGTAACGCGCTAATTCTCAGTGCGGTGATCCCTATGTAACTCGTCTCATGGCGGTAAACCCACCCCCTAACCCCTCCGAGGAGGGGAGCCGCGACGCGACCCCTTCCCGCGACGCGACGCCTTCCCGCGACGCGACCCCCTTCCCGCGACGCCTTCCCGCGACGCGCAGCCTCCCCGTGATGCGACCCCTTCCCGCAACGTCCGTGTCCCTTTGTGCCTTTGCGTCTTCTCTTTGCAATCTTTGCGGTCAAGTTTTCTCAATACCTGATAGCCAACCCGCCCTTATTCTCCGTGCCCTCCGTGGTGAACCTTCCTGGTCAACCCGCAAAAGGGCAACGCCCAGGGAGGCAAAATGCGACCTTGGCACTCCGCCCCGTCAGATGATTCGGAGTACGGCGTTGAGTTCGTCGATGAAGGCCGGGCGTTTGGGGTGTTTGGCGATGAGTTCCCGGGCGAGGTCTTTCATGGCTGCTTTGCCCTTTGGAATGTCGGCCATGATCTTTTTCATCGTACCGGCCAGTTCGGCGTACTCGGACCGGTTGTTCACCTGGTCGCCCCGGAGCCGCAGGGCCGGCAGATAGAGTTCCAGCAGTTCTTTGGGGTACGGCTTGTGGAGGTATGGGTGGTAGTACAGGGTGGTTTGAAGGTTATTTTTCTGCTGTACCAGGGCCAGGAGCCGGTCCCAGTACTTTTCGGCAATGTAGATCGGGCCCAGTTCACGGAGCATGTCAGGCGTAGGGACGTACCCGGCGGCGCCTTTCTTTTTTTCGGGGGGCCTGGTCATGGCCGCGATTTTTTCGGCCAGGTGCTGCTCAATGACCGCTTGCCATTCGCCCCGCGGGTAGGTTTTCTTCCACTGCTCGTAGTAAGTGGTATCAAACCCACGGGCGAAAGTCAATAATTTGGCGTAGTGCCGGATCGTGTCCGTGTCATTCTCCAGCGTGGCGACCCGCAGCAGTTCTTTCTGCCAATGCGTTACGTTGCCGGGCAGGTCTTCGGCTTCGGCCACGCGGATGCCGCCGGCGATCAGTTCTTTGGCCGCCCGGAAGTCCCGGCGGGAGATGGCTTTGTCGACTTCGCCCTGCCGCACGTCCACAATGTCCAGGTGCTGTTGGATGAACTTTTCGGCCTCTTCCGGCTTGCCGGTTGCCTGCGCAAAGGAAATGCGCTGCCCCAGGTAGAATTCGCGGTCGTATTTATCAAACTGGCCGGTCAGTGCGGCGATCCGCGCATCGACGAATTGTCCGAATTCCTCCGTTTTACCCAGTTGAAGGGCCAGGGTCCGGTAGATGCTAAACAGCTCGTAGCCGAAATCGCCGTTGTTGAAGTAAGCGTTATCCGCAAGTTCTTGCCCGAGGAAATCAAACATCTGTTCTTTCAACGCGGGAGCCAGCTCCGGGGCACCGGCAATGTTCTCGATCAGTTCAATGGTATTCATCACTGCTCCCCCAAGGTTGCCGGAGGAGTCGTCGCTGAACGCCTGCACTTCAATCAGGGCGCGGAGTACCGGTTTGGCCAGCCCGAAGGCGTCGCGGTAATTGGCCTTGCTCACCAGGGTGCGGCCCGTGTCGAGCAACTGGTCCACATCCTTGGCCAGCGCCGAAGCCGCCCGGTACGCCACGTAGCCCCGGTCCGAATGTTTCGCGATCAGTTTCCCGATCAGTTCGTCGTACTTCTCGCTGACGTCAATGGTGTCGTCCTTGCCGGCAAAGTACACTTCCACTTCCGTCCGGAAGTCCGGGTCTCTGGCGGCGTAGTGCCGCATGAACGCCCGGTATTCCTCCAGGCTGATCTTTCCGAGCAGCGCTTCGAAAGGCGTTTTGCCGGCATTTTTTCCAAGTTTGGCTTTGCTCATGTTCAAAGTCTTTGTTCCGAACAAATTTCTGCAAAAATAGAAGGAATGAATTAAGCAGGACCGAATGCCGGAACCCGCAATGCGCCGGGTTATTCCCTGATTCATTCCTGCAATCGTGCTATCATTTCCATCCTTACTTCCATTTCTAGCACGCTTTTTGAAAAGGAGGTAGTGTCTCCGCCGGCCGGCCACCCGGAGACAACTTTTTGATTCACCCCAACCAACTATAGAAAAACCATGCGAAACACCTCAATAAACCGCTTACTCACCGGCCTGTTGCTCGGGCTGACTTTACTCGTAGCCGTTCCTGCCCAGGCCAGTCATGCCTATCCCGATCCGCCCAACAAAAGCCGCAAGGAGACCCGGCGCGACGCCCGGCTGCTCAAGCGAAAAGGCCAGCGGCTGGAGCACAAAGGCAAAGAGATGATGCAGGAAAGCAAAGCCCTGCGCCAAGACGGCAGCCGCCGCCAGGCCCGTAACCTCCGCAAGGAAGGCCGCGTACTGCGCCGCAGCGGCAAAGAGCTGCAAAAACAGAGCCGCCTCCTCCGCAAAGGCAAGATTTCGTCCCGCGTTGTGCGCACCGAAACGCCCTGCCGGCAGCATAGATACTAGATGCGAGACACTAGACTTGGGACGCGAAACGTAAAAACCGCCCAAGTCTCCTGTCTAACGTCTTACGTCTCATCAATGTCCACCTAACAGAAACCAAAAAAGGCTGCCCCGATGGAGCAGCCTTTTTTCATTCAATTGGTGGTACGTGGGGTCATTTGCAAGCCTGGCTCCGCAAACGGCGCTTGCCCATTGGCCCAATCGTCCACCCGGCGTTGCCGAAAGATGGGGGTTAGAGACAAATCTCGCTACGCGGCCCCGCCGCCCTGCGACTGCTGGTCCTCCAGCCAGTGCAGCAGGTCAATCTCCGGGTAGCCGCCCACAATCAGGTCGGCGCCCTGCAACTGGTCGGCGCCGCGGGTGGTGGTGAGGGCAATGCACCGCATGCCGCCGTTTTTGGCCGCCTGAAGGCCGTTGGTGGCATCTTCAATCACCACACAGTTGGCCGGCTCTACGCCCAGCTTGCCGGCCGCCTGCACGAATATCCCGGGGTCGGGCTTGCCCTGGCTCACGTCGTCGGCCGTCACGAAGGCATCGAAATACGGTTTGAGGGGTAGCTTGCCGAAGATGAACTCCAGCTTTTCGGCGTTGGCGCCGGTCGCCAGCGCGGTTTTGAGGTGCGCATTGCGGAGTTGTTGCAGGAACTGTTCGACGCCCGGCAGGAGGGAGAGGCCCTTTTCGTCCACGAGCTGCTTGAAGTATTCCTCGCGGCGGCTCACCAGCTTGTCGATCTCTTCGTCGCTCACGTCGAGGTATTCCTTGGCAATTTCCGAACTTTTGGCGCCCAGTTTGGCGATGTAATCTTCGTAGGGCAGTTCGGCGTCGTATTCCCGCATTGCCTTTTGCCACGCCTCGTAGTCGAGTTGCGTGCTGTCAATCACCGTGCCGTCCATGTCGAAGATAAAGGCTTGTATCATGTTGTTGGGTTTAAGGTAAAAGCATCGAAATCACACTACTTCCCGCGACTCCCAGTTGCTGTCCTCGTGCACGAACACGGGAGCCGAGCGGCGTTCCCGGGCCAGGCATTCCTCCACCGTCCGGATCGCCCCCTCCACCGATTCGCTGCAATCCACGACAATATACCCCGGCCGGGCGTGCGCAATGGCGTACCGGATGGCTTCTGTTTCGCAGGGAATCACCTTGATGAGCTTGCCCCGTCCCGCCAGGGCGATGCCCCGCCTGAGCAGGTCCACCAGCGCATCGGCCGGCTTGCCGCGCAAGTCCTCGTCGAGCCGGATGATGATGTCATCGAAGATCTGGCCGGCCAGCCGCCCGAGCTGGATCGTGTCTTCCTCCTTCCGGTCGCCGATGCCCGCAATAATGCCCACCTTGCGCGTGGCCGGCTGCTGCACCACGAACGTGCCCAGCGCCATCATTCCCGCCGGGTTGTGGGCGTAGTCCACCACCATCCGGAAGCCCCCGAACTGGAACACGTTGAGGCGACCCGGCGTCAGGCGCGGCGACGGCACGAACGACAAGAGGCCCTGGCGGATCTGTTCCAGCGAAAGGCCCCGCACGTAGCCCGTGAGCACGGCCGGCAGCACGTTTTCGGTCATGCACGCGGCCGTGCCGCCGAAGGTGAGCGGAATCTGGGCCACCGGCATCACCGGCATCTTGAGCAGGCCGTCGCAGAGGGTCACCTTGCCGTCTTCCACCACCGCCGCCAGGCCGTCGGCCGCGCAGTGCAGCAGGATGCGCGGGTTCTGGGCGTCGAGGCTGAAGAAGGCCACCTTCGAACGCACGTTGCGGCCCATCGCGTAGGTCCACTCGTTGTCGGCGTTGAGCACCGCGTAGCCGTGGCGGGACACGCTTTCGGCCACCGTTGCCTTCACCCGGCTCATCTGGTCGAGCGAATGAATGCCGTCGAGCCCCAGGTGGTCTTCGGCCAGGTTGGTGACAATGCCTACGTCGCAGCGGTCGAAGCCCAGCCCGGCGCGGAGCAGGCCGCCGCGGGCGCATTCGAGCACGGCAAAATCTACCGTGGGGTCGCGCAGCACCATCTGGGCGCTCACCGGGCCCGTGCAGTCGCCCTTCTGCACCCGCTGGCCGTGCAGGTACACGCCGTCGGTGGTGGTAAAGCCCACCTTTTTGCCCGCCGACGCGAAGAGGTGCGCAATCAGGCGCGTCGTAGTGGTTTTGCCGTTGGTACCCGTGACGGCCACCACGGGAATGCGGCCGTTCTTGCCGCCCGGGAAGAGCATGTCAATGATGGGCGCGGCTACGTTGCGCGGCCGGCCGTGGGCCGGGGCCAGGTGCATGCGCAGTCCCGGGGCGGCGTTCACCTCCAGCACCGCCCCGCCGTTTTCGGTAATCGGCGTGCGGATGTCGGGCGCCATCACGTCGATGCCGCAGATGTCGAGGCCGATGGTGCGGGCAATGCGTTCGGCCATCAGGATGTTGTCGGGGTGAACCTCGCCGGTAACGTCGGTGGAAGTGCCGCCGGTGCTCAGGTTGGCCGTCCGCTTGAGGTACACCGTCCGGCCGGCCGGTACCACCGAACCGAGGTCCAGGCCGGCCTGGGCCAGCAGTTGCCGCGATTCGTCGTCTATCTTAATGGTCGTGAGGATTTTCTCGTGGCCGCAGCCGCGGTTCGGGTCGGCGTTGGTGCGGTCTACCAGTTGCTGCACCGTGGACCGGCCGTCGCCGGTTACGCACGCCGGGGTGCGCAGGGCCGCCGCCACGAAGCGGTAGTTGACCACCAGCAGGCGGAAGTCGCTGCCGCTGATGAACGTTTCCACGATCACGTCCTTTGAGTACGTTTGCGCCCTTCCGAACGCTTCCCGCGCCGCCTGAAGCGTAGTGACCCCGATGGCGGCCCCCTTGCCCTGGTTGCCGTCGGCCGGCTTGATTACCAGCGGAAAACCGGTGGCCGCCACGGCTTCGTCGAGTTCGCTTCCGGTGCGCACCTGGCAACCTTCGGGCACGGGCACGGCCGCCGCCCGCAGCATGGCTTTGGTGGTTTCCTTGCTGCACGCAATGTCTACGGCAATCGAACCCGTGAGGCTGCTGAGGCTCGCCTGGATGCGCCGCTGCCCGGCGCCGTAGCCCAGTTGCACCAGCGAGGCGTTGTCGAGCCGGATGGCCGGAATGCCCCGGCGGCGGGCTTCGTTCACGATGGCCTCCGTGCTGGGACCCAGGCAGTAATCGGCGTAGAGGTCGCGCAGGGCCGCTACGGTGGCTTCGGGGGCGTAATCTTCGCCGCTGGCCAGGGCCCGGGCGGCGGCTACGGCGGCTTCGGCGGCGTACCGGCCGGCTTCTTCCAGGGTGTATTCGAATACCACTTCGTACAAACCGTCCGGGCCGGGGGCCTGCGAACGGCCGAAACGGCACGGCATGCCGGCCAGGGTTTGCAACTGGAGGGCGATGCGTTCCACCACGTGCCCCAGGTGGGTGCCTTCCGCCACGCATTTGGGGAAGCCGCCCGCGTGGCCCGCGGGACAAGGGTGGTCGGCCAGGCCCGGGAGGCAGGCAATCAGCCTGGGGGCAAAGTCCGGCAGCTGGTGGGTGTATCCGAACGAGGGGTTGGTAAGATCGAGTTTGAGGACAATCAGTTGCGGTTGCGTTACTGACCAGTAGTTAGGGCCACGCATGACCCTGGTCTCCACGAGTTTCATACAGGTTTACGAGTTTCGTACAAGATGGATTCACCGGAAAAACGCGTTGTAATGGGCACAAAAAGTACTCCGGGGGATCGGAGGAAAAGCGTTTTCACGGCAGGCATTGGGGTACTGTTAAATTGATTTTGTTTAATCTGAAATTGGATTCGTTACATATAGTGGGCCTACTGCCGTTAACGGTTAACCCCGAAAAATGTGACATTGCCGGGGTTAATCTTTTGTAAATCATTTTAAGGTATTAATTTTCAATACTTTATGGCTTCTGCTAGTGAAAGCCGCCGGCGGGCCGCTGCCGATAACAGCATTGGAAAAAGGTACTTGCGGCCCTCCCTGAAACGAAGCGGCGGTGAATGAAAAGGCGCAGAAAAACGTTACGAATGAATTAAATTAGTGTATCTCGAATTGTATTTAAGCTGGATTAAACCGATGCAATATTCGCCGAAAGGAAAGTTAATCGCTGTGGGTGGCAATGAAAACAAAGGTTCTTTGTACCTGCCGGGCATGCCGGAGGTGGACCACGCCGGTTTCCTGGAGTTTGGCATTTTAAAGAGAATTCTGCGGGAAGTGATTGCGGCGGGCGGGCGGTTGGAAATCATCACCACGGCCTCCGAAATCCCGCGGGAGGTGGGCAGCAACTACGTGCAGGCCTTCGGCAAACTCGACTTCCAGAACATCGGGCTGATGCACATCCGCAACCGCAAGGACGCCTCCAGCCCCGAGTACCTGCAACGCATCAAGTCGGCCGGGGGCGTGCTCTTCAGCGGCGGCGACCAGCTCCGCCTGAGCACGACCTTTTCGGACACCCGCTTCCGGGAAATCCTGCTCAAGCGGTACCACGAAGAACACTTCGTGATTGCCGGCACCAGCGCCGGGGCCATGGCCATGTCGGAAGTGATGGTGGCCCGCGGCGAGATCAAGGGCTACCTCACCAGGGGCGGCGTAAAACTGGCCCCGGGGCTCGCGTTTGCCCCCCCTCTCATCATCGACACGCACTTCGTGAACCGGGGCCGCTTCGGCCGCCTTGTGGAGGTGGTGGCCTCGCACCCGGACTGCCTCGGCATCGGGCTGGGCGAAGACACGGGCATGGTCATCACCGAAGGCAACCGCATCGAGATCATCGGCTCGGGGGCGGTCATGCTGGTAGACGGTTCAGACGTGGGCCATTCCAACGTGCCCTTCGCCGAGAACGGGCAGCCGCTGTCGGTGGAAAACCTGAAGGTGCACGTGCTCACGCGGGGCAACGGCTACCTGGTGGGGGAGAAAAAATTCCTGCCCGCCGGGTATGCCGCTACTGCCCGCCGCTAGGAGCCGGATTGCCGGGATGAAAGGACTGGCAGGACTGGCCAACCGGGTGGAAATAAACCGGTGGACATAAAAAAAGCCTTGCTGCACTACGCAGCAAGGCTTTTTGGTAAAAGTTGGGGGCAATCACCGCGTAGGTGAGGTGCAAAAAATCCCCAAGGCGTTATACCAGTACTTTCTCGACCGGCTTCGGCTGGCGGCGCTTGTACTGATTTTTGGTCCAGTTGTCGTTGAGGATGGTGCTCCACTGGGCGATGATCTGCTGGTAGGCTTCGCCCACGGGCCGGATGTTGCGGTCCATGTCGTAGAGGCCCAGCGAGTTGATGTTGCCGTTGTCTTCGCGCAGGGCCGTGTCCCAATCCACCTGGTCGATGAGGCTGTACCAGGTAAAGCCGATCACCGGGATGTTGTCCAGCTTGAGGCGGTACAGGTTGGCCCACTGCTTGTGCAGCCATTCCACCGACCGGGGCTCCTTCATGTTGGTTTCCGTGTGCATCATCGGCAGGCGGTACCGCTGGTAGTACTGGCGGGCCACCACGTAATAGCCGAACAGGTCGCCCGAGGCCGACGTGGAGCCGTCGGGGTGCACCATGTGTTCGTTGGTCACGTAGTAGTCGGTGCCCAGTACCAGCTTGCCCTTGCAGGTGTGCTGGCGGAACCAGGCGAAGTCTTCCTTGGTCATGCCGTTCTGCATCAGGTACTTCTGCACGGCCGGGTCCATCGGGTAGCCCGTGGTGATGTCCATCGGCAGGAAGCGCTTCATGTTGAGAAAGTCGGCCTGGGCCTGGCAGGAGGGGTCCTGGGCGTGGAAGTACTCGCACGACTCGGCCTGGATGAAAGTGGCCTTCGGCTGGATTTCCACGATGGCTTCCATGGCCATCAGGTTGGCTTTGCAGAGGTTGCGGAGGGCGTTCACGAAGCAGTGTTCGTTCTTCTTCCGCTCATTCCACCAGCCGTACTGGGCCGAAAACATGGCCGCGATGAAAATCTCGTTGACCGGCGTGTAGTGGCGCAGGTACGGGAACCGCTTGGCGAAAGCCCGGGCGTATTCGGCAAAGTGCACCGGGAAATCCGGGTTCTGGAAGCTGCCGATCCAGTCGGGTACGCCAAAGTGGCAGAGGTCCACGATGGGCGTAATGCCCAGCCGTTTCATCTCGTTGAAAACCAGGTCGGTGAAGCTCCAGTCGTATACCCCGGGAGCAACGTGGGTTTTATATAGCGGCGGTCCGTAACGGAGGAAGCGTATCCCGGATTCTTTCACCAATTGAAAATCTTCTTTCCAGCGTTGATAGTGGTTCGCTTTCTCCAGTTCGTCCACACGTTTGATTCGGCCATCAGGTAAAGCTATGGTAGGGTAGCTGTTTTCAATACCGGTGGCAAACATGAAAGTTGACATAATTGAAATAAGGTGGCTCGTATTGAAAAGTTACAATATTTATACCTGAGTTGACAACAAGAGCCGCTTTTTTTAAAATTTTTTTTGAGCTTCTTCAGATAGGATTATAAACCCAATATTAGGGCAGAAATTCCAAACGGAGACGCCCAAAAAGGGCAAAAACCTACATGCGCAATGTTGGCCGGGAGTTGGGAAAAATGCACCGGGAAATGCCCGTAGAAGGGCAAAAAAGGCCGTTTTTTGTGTTTTTTGGCCCTTTTGATTCCTGCCCGATCCGGCACCTGCCGGAGCCGGCCTGCACGGATTTGCGCATATCCTACTTACACCCGGGCGGGTTGTGGAAAAATTCCCGGTTACCTTTTCGCATCCCTTCCCCGCAAAACGGGCCGGGCGGCGGCCGGAACATTCTTTTGTGCCATTGCCCGCATCCATAACCCTGAGGGGGGTCCCACCGTATATTCCTTCGGCTCGGATAACCAGCCAAATTTTTCTCCGGACGAAGAATGGACAGACCAGTGCATAGACATCCAGCCGGCTGCTATAGCTTGAGGGTTTTACCAATTTGAGGGAATCTGCCTTTCGGCGTGAATAAGTCCCGGTTTCTGCTGCTGTTTCGATTATTATCATTTTCCGGCAATTTCATCTCCAGGCAGACTGCCCCGGCAAAGCCTGTCCTGACCCGAATGCGTGTACTTACAACCCGATTACTTGTACTTATAAAATTTAAGGAACTACATTATCCATGAAAAAAGAGGCAAATGACGAACTAGTACCCACTTTGGAGGCCAACGGAAGCCTGACTGCGCAAGCCGTGACCCCCACCCATCCCCATTCCGCCGGCGGCGTGGCCGGCAACGCCGCAGCATCGCCCTTCGGCAACCTGCCCGGACCCGTACCGGACCTGGTTTGTTATTCGCACCTGCGCTGGAATTTCGTGTTTCAGCGGCCCCAGCACCTGATGACCCGTTTTACCAGGCACCTGCGGGTATTCTTCGTGGAAGAACCCCACTGGGACGCGGCCCCGGACGGCGTCTGGCTGGAAGTACAAACGCCCCGCCCCAACCTGTGGGTGGTGGTGCCCCACCTGCCCGACAACCTGGACCGGGACGAACAGGAACGCATCACCGGCGGGTTGCTCACTTCGTTCTTCGCCGAAAACCGCATTGAGCAGTTCATCGGCTGGTACTACACGCCGATGGCCCTCGGTTTCAGCAGCCACCTGGAGCCGCTGGTGACCGTGTACGACTGCATGGACGAACTCTCCGCCTTCCGGGGGGCGCCCCCGCTGCTGCTCGACCGCGAAACGGAACTGTTTGAAAAGGCGGATCTCGTGTTTACGGGCGGCCAGAGCCTCTACGAAGCCAAGCGCGAACGGCACGCCAGCGTGTACGCCTTCCCCAGCAGCATCGAAGGGGCGCACTTTGCCCAGGCCCGCCAGGCGCAGCCCGACCCCGACGACCAGGCCGCCATTCCGCACCCGCGGATGGGCTTCTACGGCGTGCTCGACGAACGGTTTGACATCGAACTGCTGCGCAGCCTGGCCGCCGCCCGGCCCGACTGGCACCTGATTATGATCGGCCCGGTGGTGAAAATTCACCCCGACGAACTGCCGCAGGCGGCCAACATCCACTACCTGGGCATGAAGTCGTACGACGAACTGCCCCGCTACCTGGCCGGCTGGGACGTGGCCCTGCTGCTTTTTGCCCTCAACGAATCCACGCGCTTCATCAGCCCCACCAAGACGCCCGAATACCTGGCGGCGGGCAAGCCGGTGGTGTCTACCCCCATCCGCGACGTGGTGCGGCCCTACGGCGATGCCGGCCTGGTGCACATTGCCGCCTCCGCACCCGCGTTCGAAGCGGCCGTCATCCAGGCGCTGGCCCAGGCCGGCGATACCCGGTGGCTGAGCCAGGTGGACGCCTTCCTCCAGCAGAACTCCTGGGACATCACCTGGGCCAAAATGGCAACGCTGATCACCGGAGCAATACAAAGCACCCTGAAGAACAGTACCCTGTAAAACGGACGATTTTTTACAATTATTGACTTTAACCACAAACAACTACTATGTACGATTATGTTATCGTGGGGGCTGGTTTTGCAGGCAGTGTCCTGGCGGAACGGCTGGCCAATGAAGCCGGGAAAAAAGTATTGCTGCTGGACCGCCGGAACCACATCGGCGGCAACGCGTACGACTTCTATGACGACCACGGCCTGCTGATCCATAAATACGGCCCGCACATTTTCCACACCAATTCGCCTGACGTATTTAATTACCTTTCGAAGTTTACCCGCTGGCGGCCCTACGAACACAAGGTGCTGGCCTACGTGACGGGCAAGTTGCTGCCCATTCCCATCAACCTCGACACGGTCAACAAGCTCTACGGCTTCAACTTCACCTCCGAGCAACTGGCCGAATACTTCGCCGGCATCGGCGAAAAGGTGGAAACCATCCGCACTTCGGAAGACGTGGTGGTGAGCCAGGTGGGCCGCGACCTGTACGAAAAGTTCTTCCGCGGCTACACCCGCAAGCAGTGGGGCGTGGACCCCTCGCAGCTCGACAAGTCGGTGACTTCCCGCATTCCCGTGCGTACCAACCAGGACGACCGGTACTTCGGCGATGAATTCCAGTACATGCCACTGCACGGCTACACGCGCATGTTCGAAAACATGCTCGACAACAAGAACATCCACATTCTGCTCAATACCGACTTCCGCGAAGTAGAAGGCTTCGTGCCCTACAAGGAACTCATCTTTACGGGTCCGGTCGACGAATACTTCAACTTCTGCTACGGCAAGCTGCCCTACCGGTCGCTGCAATTCAAGCACGTAACCCTCAACGAGGAGTGGCACCAGCCGGTGGCCGTGGTCAACTACCCCAATGACCACGCTTACACCCGCGTGACCGAGTATAAACACCTGACCGGCCAGAAGAGCGACCGGACCAGCATCACCTACGAATTCCCCAGCGCGGAGGGTGATCCGTACTACCCGATCCCGCGGCCGGAAAACGCCGAACTGTACCGCAAGTACCAGACCCTGGCCGAAGACCTGCCGCACGTGCACTTCGCGGGCCGGCTGGGCACGTACCGGTACTACAACATGGACCAAGTAGTAGCCCAGGCGCTGACCTTGTACAAGAAACTCGCGTTGCGTACCTCTGCCACTGAAGCCATCAAACGTACCAATGGTCAACGGAAAAAATTCTATTCTGCCAGTTGAGCTATGGGGCGGGATAGAGTGCACCGTTAACCGGGTAAAAGACGAGTATCTGGACCAGATCACCAGGAGCGGCCACGAAAGCCGCCCTGGTGATCTGGAACGTATTGCCGCCACCGGCATCCGTACGTTGCGCTATCCCGTGCTGTGGGAACGCACCGCCCCCCAAAGCCTGTCCTCCCCCGACTGGCGCTGGCCCGACCAGCAGCTGGCGAAGCTGCGGGAACTGGATATCAGGCCGATTGTGGGCCTGGTGCACCACGGGAGCGGGCCCCGCTACGCCTCCATTGAACACCCTGCCTTCGTGGACGGGCTGGCTACGTTTGCCGGCATGGTGGCCCGGCGCTACCCCTGGGTGGAGTATTATACCCCCGTGAACGAACCCGTCACCACGGCCCGCTTCTGCGGCCTGTACGGGCACTGGTTCCCGCACGGGCAAAGCAGCCGGTCGTTTCTGCGCCTGCTCTACCACGAATGCAAGGGCACGGTGCTGGCCATGCAGGAAATCCGCAAGGTGCGGCCCGACGCCAAACTGGTGCAGACCGAAGACCTGGGACAGACGTACAGCACGCCGCTGCTGGCCTACCAGGCAAAATATGAAAACCACCGGCGCTGGCTGTCCTTCGACTTGTTGTGCGGCCGCGTCACGCCTCAGCACTGGATGTGGCGAAACCTCATGGAAGAAGGGCTGAAGGAAGAAGAACTGGCCTTTTTCTGGGAAAATCCCTGTCCGCCCGACCTGCTGGGCATCAACCACTACCTCACCAGCGAACGGTACCTCGACGAACGGATTGCGCAGTATCCACCCCACCTGGCGGGCGGCAACGGCCGCCACCGGTACGTGGATACGGAGGCCGTCCGCATTCCCGACGTAAAGCTGGAAGGCGCCTTCGGGCTGCTTACGCAAGCCTGGGAACGGTACCGCATTCCCATTGCCATTACCGAAGTCCACCTGGGCTGCACCCGCGAAGACCACATGCGTTGGTTCTACCAGGTGTGGCAATCGGCCAACCGGCTGAAAGCCAGTGGCGTGGACCTCCGCGCCGTAACGGTGTGGGCCCTGCTGGGCTCGTACGACTGGGACAGCCTGCTGGTGCACACCCGGCACTACTACGAGCCGGGCCTGCTCGACCTGCGCAGCGCCGAGCCCCGGCCCACCGGCCTATCCAACCTGGTCACGGAGATCAACCGGACCGGCAAGGCCACCCATCCCATCCTGGAGGGGAAAGGCTGGTGGCAACGCGACGACCGCTGGATCAAAGAATCGGATTTTGCCAAGCACCTCAGGGGCAGCACCCACGCTACGCCCGTGGGCCGGCCCGTGCTCATCACCGGGGCCACCGGCACGCTGGGCAAGGCGTTTGCGAAAATCTGTACCGGCCGCGGCATTGCCTTCCGGCTGGTGAGCCGCCAGGAAATGGACGTTACCAACCCGGCGCAAATCCGGCAGGTGCTCGGCGAAATAAAACCCTGGGCGGTGATCAACACGGCCGGGTACGTGAAAGCCGCCGAGGCCGAACGCGAACCGGAGCGGTGCTACCGCGAAAACCACCACGGCGCCGTGCAACTGGCTACCGCCTGCCGCGACGCCGGCATCAAGTACCTGACGTTTTCCTCGGACCTGGTGTTCGACGGAACCAAAGGGGAACCCTACGTGGAAAGTGACCCGGTGGCGCCGGGCGGGGTGTACGGGGCCAGCAAGGCCGCCGCCGAAAAGGACGTAGGGGCCCTGCTGCCGTCGGCCCTGGTGATCCGCACCAGCGCCTTTTTCGGTCCGTGGGACGAGCACAACTTTGCTACCATCTTCCTCCGCCGGTTTGCGGTGGCCGACCCCTTCGACGTGGCGGCGCACCTGCGGGTGTCGCCCACGTACGTAGTGGACCTGGTGCACGCCAGCCTCGACCTGCTGCTCGACGGGGCCGGAGGCATCTGGCACCTGGCCAACCGCGGCGACGTAAGCTGGGCCGGCTTTGCCCGGCTCGTTGCCCTGAAAGCGGGCCTGCCCGAAGACCAGGTGCAACGCTGGTACGACCGGCAAGTGCAGAACAGCACCGGCCTGCCCGTGCAATCTACCGTACTTTCCAGCGAAAAGGCCTGGCTCATGCCGCCCCTCGAATACGCCGTGGACCGCTACCTCCGCGACGGCACGGTGCTGCAAAAGCGGCTGCAAGAGGCGTAGGGGAGTTAGGGAGTTGGGCGGGATCAAATGGTTCTGAAATACCAAACCGGCGCGGAAGCTAATTTCCGTGCCGGTTTTTTTATGCAGCCGCCACATTTGACATCAACTCTTTACCTCCCAAACTCCCTACACTCCCCGCAGCATGTGCCCGGCGATCTGGTCGAGGGGGAGGATTTTGTCGGCGGCGCCCAGTTTGATGGCTTCTTTGGGCATGCCGAACACCACGCACGACTTTTCGTCCTGGGCAATGGTGTGGGCGCCGGCGGTCTTCATTTCGAGCATTCCCTGCGCGCCGTCGTTGCCCATGCCCGTCATCAGGATGCCGATGGCATTTTTGCCGGCAAAGCGGGCCGTAGACCGGAAAAGCACGTCCACCGAGGGGCGGTGGCGGTTTACGGGCGGACCGTCGTTGAGTTCCACGTAGTAGCGGGCCCCGCTCCGCTTGAGCAGCAGGTGCTGGTTGCCCGGTGCAATCAGGGCCCGGCCCCGAATCACCGAATCGCCGTTTTCGGCCTCCTTGACCGTGACCCGGCACAACTCGTTGAGCCGGTTGGCGAACGAACGGGTGAAGTGCTCGGGCATGTGCTGCACGATCAGGATGCCGGGCGCATCGAGCGGCAGGGCTTCCAGGAACGTACGCAACGCTTCGGTGCCGCCCGTGGAGGCGCCCACGGCAATCACTTTCTCCGTCGTCTGGATCATGCTGCTGCCCGTGGCCGGCTGCATCACGGCATCCGCCGAGTGTTTGGGGGCTACCGCCGGGGGGGCCGCCGTCCGCCTTTTGAGCCGGGCGTGGCCCGCCGCCCGCACCACCCCGATCAGCCTTTCCCGGAAAAGTTCCTGCAACTCCCGGCTGGTGGCAAACTGCGGCTTGGCCACCACTTCCACCGCCCCGTATTGGAGGGCCCGGATGGCCGTTTCAGTGCCCTTGGCCGTGAGGCTCGAAATGACGACCACCGGAATGGGGTGCTGGGTCATGATTTTGCGCAGGAAGGTCAGGCCATCCATGCGGGGCATTTCCACGTCCAGCGTGATTACGTCCGGCACCGCCTGGGCAATCTTCTGGGCGGCCAGGTACGGGTCGCCGGCCGTGCCGATCACTTCCACATCCGGGTCCGTCTCCAGGATGGCTGCCAGCGCCTGCCGGATCACGGCCGAATCATCTACGATGAGAACCTTTATTTTTTGCATGAGGATGAAAAGTTAGAAGGCTGAATGGCTGTATGGTTAAATGGCTGAATGGCTGATTGTTATATGGTCGCACAGTTGACGGATCGATTCTGGGAAGAAACCATACAACCATTCAGCCATACAACCATTCAGCCATCAATCTTGCGGAACACCGTGGGGCGGATCTGTTCGAGCGGCACGTCCATGTCGGTGATCGATTCGGAGTGACCCAGGAACAGGTAGCCGCCGCGCTGCAAGTGCCGGCACAGTTTGCCGATGACTGCTTCCTGCGTGGGCTTGTCGAAGTAGATCAGCACGTTGCGGCAGAAGATGATGCTCAAGTCGGCCGGTACGTCGTAGTGGTCCTGCATGAAGTTGAGCCGGCCGAACTGCACTTTCTGGCGGATGGCGGGGACAATGCGCACGGTCTGGTCCGACCGGTTTTTGCTCTTGAGCAGGTACTTGTGCCGCAGCGGCAGCGGGATGTCGGCGGACCGTCCCTCGGGGTACACCGCCCGGACGGCCATCTCCAGCACCTCCGTGGAGAGGTCGGTGGCGAAGATCCAGTACGGGGGCAGGGGGTACTGTTCGGCGTATTCGTTCAGCACCATCGCCAGCGTGTAGGGTTCTTCGCCGCTCGAACAGCCGGCGCTCCAGCACTTGAGGAGACGGCTGCCGGCTCCCTGCGCCAGTTCGGGCAGTACCCGCGACTGGAGAAAGGCAAAGTGCGCCGGCTCCCGGAAGAAGTCCGTTTTGTTGGTCGTCACCAGGTCAATCATCGGCACGCGTTCGGGGTGGCCACCGGGGCTGAAGAGAAAGTCACAGTACGCCCGGAACGAATTCATTTCGAGGATTTTGAGGCGCCGCTGCAACCGGCCTTCCAGCATCGACTTCTTGGCCAGCGAAAGTTTAATGCCCGTCTCCCGGAGAATGAATGCACTCAGCCTTTTGAAATCGGCGTCGGCCATGCCGGTATGCTTGTAGTCAATAGAAGTCATTCGGTGAAACGTTGGTGAAGCGGCTGTTCAGTTGGCATGGGTTGTACTAATGGTCAAAAGTGTGATAGGGAAAAGATTAACCACGGAGACACGGAGGGCACCGCGTTTCACGGAGAAAAAGGAAGACGGGAGGATAGGATAGGGTTTAAACCCTATCCTATGGATATTGCGTGTGCGTACGCCGATTTCGCTCTGATCAAATTACGCGCAGCCTTTCCGTAGGATAGGGCTTAAACCCTACCCCTACCTCCGTGCCCTCCGGGTCTCCGTGGTTACCCTTTTTCTATCATTAATACTTCTCGTACGCTTCGTCCAGGTCGTCGTTGCCCAGTTGCAGCGCCACGCCGGTACGGGTCGGCTTGGGCCCTACCGTGCGGGTACCAGTGGCCGGCTGGGTTTTCTTGCTGGCCTTGCCCGCCGAACGGTTTTTGCGCTGCCGGTTCTGGTGCCCTTCGATCCGGAAGAAGGCAATGGTTTCCTTCAGTTGTTCGGCCTGGTTGGCCAGTTCTTCCGAACTCGTCGCCATTTCTTCCGACGTGGAAGCGTTCTGCTGGATCACGCGGCTGAGTTGCTGGATGGCGCCGTTCACCTGGTCGGCTCCGGAGGCCTGCTCGGTGCTGGAGGCGCTGATTTCCTGCACCAGCTTGGAAGTTTTCTGGATGTTGGGCACGATCTGTTCGAGCAGCTTGCCCGACCGTTCGGCAATGGCGACGCTGCTGTGCGACAACTCGTTGATTTCGGCGGCGGCCACCTGGCTGCGTTCGGCCAGCTTGCGTACTTCGGCGGCCACCACGGCAAAGCCCTTGCCGTGTTCACCGGCCCGGGCCGCTTCCACGGCCGCGTTGAGGGCCAGCAGGTTGGTCTGCCGGGCAATCTCGCCGATGATGGAAATCTTGTCGGCAATCTTTTTCATGGATTCCACCGTCTGGTTCACCGCCAGGCTGCCCTCCTTGATGTCTTCGGCGGCTTGCAGGGCAATCTTCTCGGTCTGCTGGGCGTTGTCGGTGTTCTGCTGGATGTTGGAAGCCATCTGTTCCATCGACGCCGATACCTCTTCGGCCGAAGCCGCCTGCTGAGAAGCTCCTTCGGATACCTGCCCCGCCGATACGGTCATTTGTTCGCTGGCGGAAGCAATGTTTTCGGAACCTTCCCGGATGTTGCTCACGATGTTCTGGAGATTTTGCACCATGTCCTGCATGGCGCCGTAGAGGCCGACCCTGGCGGTGTTGCCGTCAAACGAGATGGTCAGGTCGCCGTTGGCGATGCGCCTGGCCATTTCGGTCACCACGTTGGGTTCGCCGCCCAGCTGGTTCATCAGGTTGCGGGTCAGCATGATCACGGCGGCGATGCCGAGCACCAGGGCAATGAGGGTGCCGAAAACGGCCGTGTTGAGGGCCATGCCGGCGGTGCTGTCGTTGTCCTTCGACCGGCCGTTCATGAGGGTTTTCTCGATGTTGACGAACTCGTCGATGTCGGCGCGGATCTGGTCCATGAACCGCTTGCCGGTGTCTTTTTCGATGAGGGCGATGACCTCGTTCATGCCCAGGGCGCTGTCGTTCGCCTGGCCGGCCTGGGCGGCTACCTTGCGGCGCAGTTCAATTTCGGGCGTAGCCGCCTTTTCGTGCCATTCGTTGGCCATGTCGTGGATCTTTTCCAGCCGCCGCACCTGGGCGGGGTTGTCGCTGACCAGCGTTTTTACGTCGGCCATCACTTCGTTGAAGGACTTTTTGCCGTTGTGGTAGGGATCGAGGTATTCTTCCTTGCCTACCAGCAGGAAGCCCCGTTCGCCGGTTTCCATGTCCACCATCAGTTTCATCAGGGTGTTGCCCCGTTCAATCACTTCGTGGGTGTGGTTCACCCACTTGGAGGTTTCGATCAGGGAGTTGACCCCGTTGTAGAGCACCACGGCAATGAGGACCATCAGGGCCAGTACGATGCCGTTGCCAAGCATGAGTTGCGTTCTGAATTTCATAAGAAGAGGAAGAGAGAGATTTTAAATTTTGGATTTTGAATTATGGATTTTGGATTGTTAAACCGCTCATGAACAACGCGTTGGTGCATTCATTCAAAATTTAAAATTCATAATCCAAAATTGTTTTAGTAGCTCAGCGTAAAGCGTACCATGCCGAGAAAGGCGTTTTGGGCGGTACGGACGGCGCCGGGGTGAATGATGTATTGCACGTCGGGCTGCACCGACAAGTAGGGCCCCAGTTGCGCCTTGTAGT
This sequence comes from uncultured Sphingobacteriales bacterium, assembly GCA_963844325.1. Lineage (GTDB taxonomy): Bacteria > Bacteroidota > Bacteroidia > Cytophagales > 172606-1 > CADCTQ01. Next base: position 6,071,535 of record CAWJNV010000002.1, on the reverse strand, counting down.
TGAGTTCGATCAGCGTCCGGGCCGGATAACGGCCCGATTCCCCGGCGGCCACCCAGGCGTCGTTGAGGGCGGAGTGCACCAGGCCGAAGCCCAGTTCATCGTCGTTCCGTTTGGGCAGCAGGCCGCGGTACGAGAGGCCGCTGCTCAGGTAAAAGTTGACCAGGTTCTGGTTGCCCGGGGCGCCGCCCGTTTGCAGGAAAGCCCCGAGCCCTTCTTCGCCCTCCGCCTTTTCGCACCACACCCGGTGGTCAGCCGAGAGGTACACGCCCCGGTTGCCCCTGAGGGTTTGCGTCGGGTCGGTCAGGGCCGGGAACTTCCCGTTGTGGTAGAAGCCGCCCAGCTTGTAGGAGCCCAGCACCACGCCGTCTTTGCGGGAATCGTAGCCCAGTTCCACGGTGGCGAAAGCCGACCGGCCCAGGTGCATTTCGCGGCGCAGGTTGTGGGGGTTGCGGTCCGCGCCCAGCGGGGCGCCGTCGTACACAGCGGCCTGCACCGAGAAGGCGTCGGTGGCCTGCCACTTGAGCAGCAGGGTAGCCGCGCCCACCGGGTAGATGGACAGCGGTACGTTGAGGGCCACGCTGGGGTACATGCCGAACGACGTGTTGAGGAACGTTTTGCCGTAGCGGTTCACGGCAAAGGCCGCGTTCATGTCGTGCTGGCCGATCAGGGCCGAGAACCGGCCCAGCCGCTGGCGGTACCAAAATTCGAACACCGTGGTGCGGGGGCCCGCTTCGATCCGCGAAATGGGCTGGAGGTCGCCGACGAACGTGGCCGAGGGCTGCGCCCCGTGGGCGTTGAGGCCGTGCACGGTAAATTCGCCGCCCTTCCAGAGACCGGCCTTCCGGGTGTCGAAGTGCGCCGCCACCTGGATGCGGCCGTGGTAGGAACCGCCCTGGCGTTGCCCGCCCGAAACGACGTGCACGCCTTCCCCGGAAAGGGTGGTGCGGAGCGTCAGGCCGCCCTGGGTCACCTGGGCCGTGGCTGCGTAGCCGCCCAGCAGGAGGCAGGCCGCGGCGAGCCGGATGGTTTTTTTCATGGCGTTACGGTTTCTTCGGCGCCGGACGCCTTTACGGTGATGAGTTCTTCGGCCGAAAAAGCCCGGTCCATGTTGAGCAGCATGATGAACTGGTCGTTGATCTTCACCATGCCGTCGATGAACTCCGACTTGTACTTGCTGCCGATGGTGGGGGCGGGCTGCACTTGTTGCGCACTGATTTCCAGCACTTCCTGCACGCCGTCCACCACGGCGCCCAGCACCACGTCTTCGTTTTCCATGCGGATGTTGAGCACCATGATGCAGGTATTCACCGTGTCGGCGTTGGTGGGCATGCCAAACTTGGTGCAGGTGTCGATGACGGGCAGCACGTTGCCGCGCAGGTTGATCACGCCCCGCATGTAGGCGGGGGTGCGGGGTACTTTGGTGATCTTGGGCACTTCGAGGATTTCGAGCACCTTTTCCACGTTCACCGCGAAAAACTCATCCCCCAGCAGGAAGGACAAGTAACTTTGGGTACGGTCGGTCATGTATGTATCGGGTTAAAGACTTGTTGATTGGTCAATGGTCATTAGCCAGTAGTCATTGGTCATTGGTCACTGGGAGTGCGTAAGTCAGCGCATTCGATTGACCACTGGTTATTGACCAATGACCAATCAACAAATGACCACTGACTATCTGTAGGCCGGTTCGCGGGCGGCGCAGAGCTTGATGATCTTGTTGGTGTCGAGCACGAGGGCAATGGTGCCGTCGCCGAGGATGGAGGCGCCCGAAACCATTTCCTGGTTGCGGTAGAGCTTGCCCAGCGGCTTGAGCACGGCCTGGTATTCACCCACGATCTCGTCTACGGTCAGGCCCACTTTCTTGTCTTCGTACCGGATGATGACCACCTTCTCGATGGCCGGCGCCTCCCCGGTGATTTCGAGTTCTTCGCGCAGGTAGAAGTAGGGGATGGCCTCGCCGTCGAGGTGGACCACGTTGTTGTAGGTGCTCACCAGCCGGGCGTGGTCGATCTCGTAGCACTTGCCCACCACCGACAGCGGGATCACGAAATGGGTGTCGCCGATGCCCACCAGCAGGCCGTCGAGGATGGAAAGCGTCAGGGGCAGTTTGATGGTGAGGGTCGTGCCGGCGTCCACCGCCGATTGTACCTCCACCTCGCCGCGCAGGTCGGCGATTTTGCGCCGCACCACGTCCATGCCCACGCCCCGGCCCGACACGTCGGTCACGGCCGCCGCCGTGGAAAAGCCGGGCAGGAAGATCAGGTCGAAGATTTCTTTGTCGCTCAGCACGGCGTCGGGGTGGATGAGGCCGCTGCCCAGGGCTTTTTCGCGCACCCGCCGGGGGTTGATGCCGGCCCCGTCGTCTTTCACCTGGATGTGGACGTGGGCGCCGGAGTAGAACGCTTTGAGCAGGATGGTGCCCTGCGCGGGTTTGCCCTTCTGGCGGCGCAAGTCAGCGTTTTCGATGCCGTGGTCGATGCTGTTGCGCAGGATGTGCAGCAGCGGGTCGGCCAGGTTTTCGATGATGGTCTTGTCGAGTTCGGTATCGGTGCCTTCGGTCACGAAGGCCACTTCCTTGCCCAGTTCGTGGGAGAGGTCGCGCACCAGGCGCTGAAAGCGGACCACCATCGTTTCAAGGGGGATCAGGCAGATGCTGAACGTGTTGTCGCGGAGCTGCCGCGAAATCTTCTCCACGTTTTCGGCAATGGCGAGCAGTTCGGGCAGGGCGTTCTGTTCGGCGTACAGGCTGAGCCGGGCCTGGGTCGTCACCAGTTCGCTCACCAGGTTCATCAGGCCGTCGAGCTTGTCGGAAGCCACCCGGATGCTGGTGGTGCCGGCATCGCCGTGGTGGGCGGTAATTTCTTTCCTGACGGGCCTTTCCGGCGCCGTTTTTTCGGCCGGTGCTTTTTCGGCGGAAGCGCTGTGGGCCGCCGTTTTTTCAACCGGCGCTTCGGGTTGTACGACCGGCTGGGCTGGGCGGAAGGCTTGCAGCTCGGCCGGTTGGATTTCTTTTTCGGACCGGGCTCGTTCGGCCAGCCAGGCGGCCAGTCCGGGGGCGTCGAACAGGTCCGACGGGGCCACGGTGCGGACGGTCCAGTGGGTGCCTTCGGGCACGAACATGAACGCATCGCGGACGGCCGTTTCCCCGGCGGCCGTTGCCAGCAGGATTTCCCAGTACAGGTACGCCCGCGCCGGGTCGAGGTCGGCCAGGGCGGGTACTTCGTGCGTGCGCGGGATGGCGTGGCAGCGGCCCAGGTGCGCGAGTTCGTCGAGCAGGAACAACGGGTTGGCGCCGGCGGCAAACGCGCCGGGGCCGGGGCGGAACGTGATCAGGAACGTGTGCGGCGTGGCCGGCACCACAACCGGCGGCGCCGGCGGCACGGGCCGGCCGGCGTCTTCGGCGTTGAGCAGGGCCTCTACCTGCCAGGTGATGCGCGTGTGGCCCTGCCGGGTGCTTTCCTGCGCAAACGCCGGGTCGGCGAGCAGGCACTTGAAGTGGTCCACGGCGGCCAGCGTGACTTCCAGCAGGGGCGGCGTGAGCGGCTTGCTGCCGTCGCGCACGGCTTCGTAGAGGGTTTCCAGGTGGTGGGTCAGGTGGCCCAGCGCTTCGAAGCCGAACATGTTGCTGTTGCCTTTCAGCGTGTGCATCGTGCGGAACACCTGTTCCACCACGCCTTTGTCGGCCGGGTTGGCTTCCAGCGACAGCAGGGCTTTTTCCAGTTGGGCGATCAGGTCGGCGGCTTCTTCCGCGAAAACGTTCAGAAAGTTATCCATGGGGATCGGGGCGGGGCGTTAGGAGGGTGAAGGGGCCGGTTGGTGCGCGTAGCCGGGAAAGCCGTCGAGGCCGGCCGTTTGCAGCAGGGCCCGCAGTTCGTCGGGCAGCGTCCCTTCCACGGTAAAGTTTTTGTCCAGCGCCGCGGCCGTCCGGCGGGCCGACCAGAGCAGTTGCACGAAGGCCAGGTCGAGGCTTTCCACCTCCTGGAGCACCAGCCGTACGCTTTTGGCCTCGGGCAGCACGCCCAGCAGGAGTTCGTGCACCGCCGGCACGTTGTCGGCAACCAGTTCGCCTTCCAATTTGAGGAGCACCGCCCGCCCTTTGCGGGCCGTCGCGGGAATTTGCCGGATGTGTAGTCGTTTCATGGTGCAAAAGGATAAAAAACACGACCCGGGCCGCGACGGACGGATGGCCGGGTGCCGGGAAAAAACGGGTACTGGGAAAAAAGCAGTTGAAAAGGAATGCCAAAGCCGGACTGGTACGCAAGAAACCCCAACAGTGTCCGTAAGCAGCCCGACGACAGGTCGAGGCCCGGGGATGAAAAAATACTGCTGCAACGTTAGTCAACCCCGGCCGCATCCGGGGTGCGGTTCCCCGGCGGAAAATGCTTGTGTAATAAGCTCGTTATGAATGCACTAAAGTGGGGAGGGGGACCGGCTCCCGGCCCGGCAATCGTCCCCGGCGAAAGGGTCGGCGGGGCCGCCGGCGCGGGAAAAATTGTTTTGGCGGTCCCCGGAAACCGGCCGCCGGGTACGTAGGTTTTGGCCCGGGCGTACCACCGGCCGGGCCGCCGCCGGTACGCCGGCAGCCGTTCTGGTCACGGGGCCGGCACGGGATGCGGCCGGCCCCGGTCACCCCGGAAAAGAAAATTTCCGCCGCCGTAGATTTTCTGCCGGCTACCGAATCAGGTACGCTGCATTTGTGTTATATTAACGAAACAAATACACGAGCTGCCAGTCGGCCTATGACTACTTCACCCATTGCCACCCAAGAAGTTATGCGACGCGAAAAAATTGAACTGCTGCGTTTTGATTTCACCGAAGGCTACTACGAGAACGAGCCTTCCTTCCTGCTGCTGATGAACGGGGCCGAATGCAAGGTGTACCCCAAGAAATTCTACCCCGAGACGCTGGCCCGGGCCCTGGGCCGCGAATACATTGCCGAGTACGAACGGATGGGCATCCGGGTCGAGTATTTCCCCGAACCCGCCGTCTGCCACCGGTAACCCCGGAGACGTATTGTCGCACGTATTGCCGTTGGTGCATCCTTTGCGCTCCATAACTCCCTGCCCGCGCAACATTTATAGTCCATTGGAGTATACAAATCGGGTACGGCCCGCAAAAGGGCAATCGGGGAAACGGGAGAGGGCCAAAGCCCGTTAACAGCATCACCAATGGAAACAACTACGAAAAAAACCGGCCTGGCCGGTGCGCAACGATACGTGATATCCAACCGGGTAGACCGGATCTTCATCGAACTCGCCCGCGTATTCTCCTTCATGGCCCGCTTCTTCCGGGAAGTGTTCGTGCCCCCCTACGAGTTACGCGAAGTGGTACGGCAGTGCTACGAGATCGGCGTGCGGTCGCTGCCGCTCATTTCGCTCACGGGCTTCATCATGGGCATCGTGTTCACCAACCAGTCGCGGCCGTCGCTGGAGGAACTCGGGGCCACGGGGCTGCTGCCGGCCCTCATCGCGGTAGCCATCGTGCGGGCCCTCGCCCCGCTGGTGACGGCCCTGATCGCCACCGGCCGCGTGGGCTCCAACATCGGGGCCGAACTCGGCTCCATGAAAGTCACCGAGCAGATCGACGCCCTGGAGGTGTCGGCCATTAACCCGTTCAAGTACCTGGTGGTGACCCGGGTGCTGGCTACCACGTTCATGGTGCCGGCCCTGGCCATGTACACCGGCGCGGTGGGCCTGCTGGGCGGCTACGTCAACATCCACGCCAACGAGCTGACCAGCTTTGCCAGCTACACCAAGCAGGTGTTCGACGCCATCTCCTTCCTCGACATTTTCTCGGCCGTGTTTAAGGCGACGCTCTTCGGCTTTACCATCGGCATGGTAGGGTGCTACAAGGGCTACAATTCTTCGAAGGGAACCGAAGGGGTGGGCCGGGCGGCCAACACCTCGGTGGTGACGTCCATGTTCCTGATCTTCATCGAAGAACTGCTGGCACTCCAGGTAATCAATGCCCTGCGCTGACCTAAAAAGGAGGAAAAAACGATGCAACAAGACCAATCAAAGATTCATTATAACCAGAAGGTCATTACGATCCGGGGGCTCAAAAAAGCCTTCGACGACTTCGAGGTGCTCAAGGGCGTGGACCTGGACCTCTACCAGGGCGAAAACCTGGTGGTGCTGGGCCGCTCGGGCACGGGCAAGTCGGTGCTCATCAAGATCATTGCCGGGCTGCTGAAGGCCGACGAAGGGACTATTGAGGTGCTGGGTCGCAACGTAAGCGCCCTCACGCCCCGCGAATGGGACGAACTGCGCCTCAAGATCGGCTTCTCGTTCCAGAACAGCGCCCTCTACGACAGCATGACGGTGCGCGAAAACCTCGAATTTCCGCTCACCCGGCACGTCAAGAACCTGAGCCGCGCCGAGATCAACCGGACGGTGGAAAGCACGCTGGAAGCCGTGGGCCTGGCCCAGACCGCCGACCAGATGCCTTCCGAACTCTCGGGCGGTCAGCGCAAACGCATCGGCATCGCCCGGACGGTAATTCTCAAACCGGACATTATGCTCTACGACGAGCCCACGGCCGGCCTCGACCCCATTACCTGCATCGGGATCAACAACCTGATCAACGAGGTGCAGGAGCAATACCAAACTTCTTCCATCATCATCACCCACGACCTGACCTGCGCCAAGGCCACCGCCGACCGCGTCGTGATGCTGCTCGACGGGCAGTTCAAGCGCCAGGGCACCTTCGAAGAGGTGTTCAGCACGGATGATGAACGGGTTAAATCTTTTTATGACTATAACTTTACTAGCTAAATCAAATGGGTGCTTCAGACAATAAACGTACGGTGGTGGTGGGAATATTCGTGTTCCTGGCCATTGCCATCCTGGTATCTGCCATATTCGTGCTCGGCGGGCAGCAGAAGCGGTTTACCAAAACCATTCGCGTCACCGCCGTGTTCGACAACGTGTCGGGCCTGAAAGTGGGCGACAACGTGTGGTTCTCGGGCGTCAAGATCGGGACGGTGAAGCGCATTGACCTGCACGGCGTTTCCCAGGTGCGCATCGCCATGAACATCGAAGAACAGGCCCGGCAATTCATCCACAAGGGGGCCCAGGCGCGGCTCGGTTCGGAAAGCCTCATCGGCAGCAAACTCATCGAAATTACCGGTGGCAGTGTGCAGGCGCCGCCCGTGGAGGACGGCGACCAACTCAAAGTGGTGCAGGCCCTGAGCACGGAAGACCTGATGGCGACGCTCCAGGAGAACAACAAGAACCTGGTAGACATTACCAACGACTTCAAGGCCCTGAGCGCCGGCCTGGTGCAGGGCAAGGGCATGGCCGGCGCCCTGCTCACCGACACTACGCTGTCGGCTGACTTCCGCACGATCCTGGCCAGCCTCCAGCAGGCGTCGCGCAACTCGGTGCGGGTGTCGCGGGACCTGGCCCGGCTGTCTGACAAGTTCAACACGGAGGGCGGGCTCGCCAACGAACTGCTCACCGACACCGCGGTATTTGCCAACCTGCGGCAGTCGGTGGAACAACTCCAGCGGACTTCGGCCTCGGCCGCCGAGATGACGGCCAACCTCAACGAAACCAGTACCAAGCTGAACGACGACAAGAACGCTGTGGGGGTGCTGCTCAATGACCAGCAGTTTGCCACTCAGCTCAAGAGTACGATGGAAAACCTGGAAACCAGCACCGACAAACTCGACGAGAACATGGAGGCCCTTCAGCACAATTTCCTGTTCCGGGGCTATTTCAAAAGAAAGGCCAGGCGGGACCGGGAAGCCCGCCAGGCCGCCCAGCACACCGTGGATACCGCGCAGCCCAACACGGCCCGGCCCGACTCCACCCTGCCGGCCCCCATCCCCGCACCGAAAGAGTAACGAGACGACCTTTGCTGCCCTGCCACGCAGTTTGACCAAACGTGAAAGCCTCCCCGAACCGGGAGGCTTTTTTTGTGGCCGGCTCCTGTAATTCCGTGCTCAGCGAGTCGTATGGGATGCGTCATTGCGGGGAGCCGGGCAGAAAAGCGGGCAGAGCGACGAAGCAATCTTAACCGTTATCCCCGCCAAACGCCGTTGCGGATGGTGTGAGGTTTGAGAACTGGACACTCCAAGGGGTAATGGGCTCCTTGGCTTGGTCGGCTCTCCGGGGGAGATTGCTTCGTCGCCCTAGCCGCTTTGCCTCATGTACAGACGCCATTCATGGCGTCTCTCCTTCCCATTCATGGCGTCTCCTCTTTCCCATTCATGGCGTCTCTTCCTGTGCAGACGCCATGAATGGCGTCTCTACGCAATGACGCACCCCCGATAACCCGCGAATCATATACCCATTCAATTCCATTCCTCTCCGACGAACAGAGTAAACTATGGTTAATAACGTAACCTGGTAGAAGTCCGTCCCAAAAGTGCCTTGCCGTACGTAACTAATTGTATTGGTTACTATTGCTGGACGCAGCCGGTCAAATTCATTAATCAGTGAACCGATTTAGTTAAAATATTTTTTGAATATCATAAACAATATTGCCCGGGCCTTGTTCTATTGGCATCGGGAATAAACCTTAATGATTGATAAACGTGTGGCGGACTCTCTTCGCCGGCCCGGGTGACTTTTTCCCACCCAGGCGCGTTTCAATCAACCTTCCCGGTAAGTACCTCCGCGAACCCGAACCGCCCGGCTCACGGCCCGGCAGGCGTTCGCCGGACGGTACCCGCTTTTAACGCAAACCTTACGCTTTTACGATTCACACAGGCACAACCCCCAGACCGGGCGATGTCCCTCCAGGAGCGGCGTTGCCCCAGCGAGTCCGGCTTAACGGGACCTTGAACTACCCTTCACCATCCCACCCTCCTTAACCCTATGCACCTGACCAAGACACTTTACCGATCCGTAATCGTCGCTTTTGCTTCCCTGTCCCTGCTGACGGCCTGCCAGGAAGAACAACCAGCCAGCAAAGTACAGATGGAAAAGCTCACCGACCTGGCGGAAAACTTCGAGAAAACCTCACTCAGCGAGGCCGAGCGCAACCGAATGGGCGACCTGTTCAACAAGCTGACCTACGAAGAGATGGAGGCATTCATTGACTTGCGGTATGAACGTTCACTCCGCATCAAGGACATGGACGAAGACCGGGCCGCGTACCTGCGTGATTTGCGGCACAAAGTCAACCGGAAGGCCTTCGAATTGAAGAAGCAGCCTTTTCACCAGCTTAACTTCGCCGATTCGGAAGAAGTGTTGCAGATCGTAGACCCCTCGGCCGCCCAGACGCCGGTGCTTTACAGCCCGAGCGGCAAAACCGCCAGTGACTGCTCGGCGAACCCTCCCCCCTGTACGGCGTGGCAGGGCAACGGCAGCCTGGCCATCAACCTCAGCGCCACCCCTAACCAGTGGATCACCGGTTCTTACCTGGGGGCACGTTCGCTGCAATGCACGGCTACCACCTTTCAGACGGACTGCGACTACGTGTTCCGCTGGAACTACTCCAAGCTGTACGCCGCCGTTGCCTGGCGGCCCACGGCCGGCATCGCCGTGGTGACCGGAACCGCCGCCACCCGGCTCATCGACAATAATCCCAACCGCGTAGACTGCGGCACCTACACCCTCGAATTGCTCTACGGAAAAACCCGCATTGACATTGCCTTCGGCACGCCGCAGGCCGCCGTAGCCTACCTCCAGTTGGGCATCAGCCAGAGCATCCAAACGGGCTGGTGCTACACCGGCAGCTGGGGCAGCGAAAGGTGGTATCTCTATGGCGACTACGCCCCGGGGTGGGACAACTGGGGTCGCAACAACCCCAGCGCGATCAACAGCTACAGCCCCTGCGCCTGCACCGTGGAAGGCAAAGTAGTGCTCTGACCCGGCCCGCCGCGTGTCCGGACGCTGCGCCCGTGTAATGCCCGCCCTGGCCGGCAGCGACTCCCGTTGAGGCGGGCAGTCCGGTCGCGCCGGGGCTGGCTTTGGTGGTTTTTCGCAGCGGGAGAGGGGGACCGGAGGCCGGGTTTACGGAACCGTTACAGGCTGGCCCGCCGGGAGGGGGTTGCGTTCAAGACACGTTTTCAAGTCCACGAGCCGCTGCCGCACATTGCGTTGCAGGATGCGCCTGACCAGGAAGCCCGCGAGGCTGAAGGGGAAACGGAGGGTGAACGAATACAGGAAGATCACTTCCGTATCGCTGCCGGGCAGGGCCTTGAAGGTCCAGGAGCCCTGGAAGGTTTTGAAGAGGAATGGCCCCCGCGTCATCTGCACGGCCGCGGCCCGCGGCCGGTTGAACGATACGTACACGGTTTCCATGCCGATCCCGTTTCGGGCCACGCAGTACGACTTTACGCCTTTGCCGGCGGCTGTGGCGCCGTCCACCAGGTCGGCCCTTTTGAGAAAGGTATCCCATTGGAGGCGGTTCCCGTAGTCCTGCGTGTAGTCGAAGATCACCTCGGGGCGCTGGCGGATGCGGATGGTTTCGGTGAATTTAATGGATCTCATGCAGGAAGGGTGGTTTCGGCAAGCGCATTGCCGTCGGGCGGCCGGTTGGTCAGGGTGCTTTGGGCTTTGGCGGTAAAACCAAAGACAAATTCTCCTTCCGAGGTGTAAAAGTAGGATTTCCGGCCCGGATCGTAGGCAATGGGGAAGTGAAAGTCGTCCCTGAGTTGTTCGATCCATAAAAAGAGGCTTCGCCGGCTCAGACCAACTTTACGGGCGAATTGTTCCGGCGTACCGGTAGCCTTGTTTTTGATCAGGTAGTGCATCTGTTCTACCCGGTGCACAAAAGAAATGATTGGCATAAGTGGCAGGGGAGGGCTTTCGAGCAAATAACCCGGCCGTCATCAAAAGGTTGTAAAAAAAAGGCAACGGAGTGCAATCCTGATGCACTGGTTGCTGCTAGGTTCAGGCTGTTTTCGGCTTTGCCGGCCCGCCATGTCAACAATAATGCTAGATGGTGGGGGAACGCTGGCTGACAAGGATAATTGGTTCACTGCTTAACCACAAATGCCATGAAGTCAATAAGTATGCTGATCGTTATGCTGCTCGGGCAGTTTGCCCTTGCGCAGTCACCGGCAACCCTGCCCGGAGAACCGGCCGTGGCCGAACCGGTCCGGGGCCGGCGGGGATTTGAGCTTTACATGACGCAACTCCTGGCTTTTTCCCGGGCGGGTGGCATCAACGCCCGGCTGCGCGAAACGGACTATCCGGAACTGGGCGGCGTACAGGTCTTTTGGGGCGGCGGGGTGCAATACCGGCTGAACCGCCTCCTGGTAGGATTTGAGCTGGCACACACGGTAAATCCTTACGGCCCGCAAATTGCCGAAACGGCTACTACCCGTCGCAGTGCTTACCTGATGCAATTCAATGCCTGCTACACCTTGATCGAGGGGAGGAACTGGCGGTTTTACCCGTTCGCCGGGTCGGGCGGCATGGAAACCACCCTGACGCTTTCGCGCAATACGCCCGATGGGGATTTCAACGGGTTGCTGACGCAGCCGGGCAACGCGGTTTTGCTCACGCATTTTCAAAGTACGTGGAACTTCGGGGTGGGATTTGACGCGTTGAGCGAGAAAGCAGGGTCTTGCGTAATGGCCCAGTTCAGGATCGGCTACCGCGCCGGCGACTATAGCGAATGGTATTCCGACCATACGGTATTGCGCAACGCGCCGCGCGACCGGATGAGCCATTTCTTCGTCCAGTTTACCCTGGGAGGCGCTTGGAACCGGCTCAGCGCCCGGCAGCGGGCGGGACGGTAGGGCCGGAAAGTCGGCGGTAAGGGGCTACAAAGAGGCGTGCAGTCGTATTTTTTCCGCCGCTTGTACCATTTGGTCCGATGAGGACGGCCAGGAAACGGCTTCGGCGATCCGGCAGCCGTCTGGTTCCGGCCGGCAACGTATTGTCAGTGGTATACACGCGTCTCGGGGTTGCCGGAAGACTGCTGCGGGCCGTATTTGGAACCTTGAAGCGACTATACAAGGCGCTTGAGGCCGTATATACCGCTCATCACCTGCCATTGGCGCCACTGCTGCCGCCATAGTGCGGGCTGAGGGCTCCATGTACCATTCATCAACTGATGCAGCGGAAAGTGAAAGGGCCGGGCCGCCTGCGCCCCTTTCCATGGCTGACGCCGGCAGTGGCCGGGGGCCCCTGCGATTACCCGGGGCGCGTCCCGCCGTATCCAGGGAAAACCCCATTTTTTACATGACGACTTCCCAGGACAACAAACTGACAATGTACCAGATGGTAGAACGCTACCTGCTGGACCGGGCCGCCGTAGTGTCGGCATTGCCCAACTATACCCCTTCGTTCATGGCCTTCCAGGCGTGCATCCGGCAGATCAATGCGCACAAACAGGTACAGCAGACCAACAAGGGCGGCCTGGCCGAACAGAAGCAGCAGCGCAAGGAACAACTCGTGTCGGTGGCCCTCGACGTAACCAGCAAGCTGAAAGCCTACGCCACGTTTACGGGGCAAACCGTGCTGCTCCGGGAAATCGACTACGCCCCCAGCGACCTCCGGCAGACCGGCGCCGGCGTACTCATCGACCGCGCCCGGATTATTCACCAGCGGGCCCAGGAACACCTCAAGCCGCTGGCCGAATACCGGGTCACTAAAGAATTGCTGAACGAACTGCGGCAGGCCATCACGACCTTCGATGGTTCGGTGAACGAGCCCCGGCTGGGTACGGTGGCCCGCAAGGAGGCAACCGACGCCCTGCAAGGCTGCTTCCGCGAGGCGGACCTGCTCCTGCGCGAACGGCTGGACCTGATCGTGGGCATGGTGCGGGCCAATGAACCGGCCTTCTTCGCCGGCTACCAGAATGCCCGGGTACTGGTGGAGCGCAAAGGAAGCCACGCGGCAAGCGGCAAAAAAGACAATCCGCCGCAGGCCGCGTAACCGGTTGAAGCTTACTTTCTTTCCTCCGTTACCCCCATGGCGTTTCCCCCCTCTCCTCTGGCGCGGGTCTCTGACCCGTGCCAGAGGAGAGGGGGGAAGTCTGAGACTTGCCTTGATCCTTTCGCGCCAGTCGTCCTTGCGGAAGACTGGCACGAGTTGAGGGAGTTGAGCGCTTTGCGAGGGAAAAGGGCAAGTTGCAAAGTTGACCTTTTCCCTATTGTTTTGGGTTAGGGCTTCTTTGTAAGGTTTTCTATTTTTTTCTTGGCGTCAACATCTCCCTGCTCGGAGGCTTTTTTGTACCAGTATATAGCTTGCTCTTTGTCCTGATTCACTCCCTCTCCGTTGTCGTACTTCACTCCTAAGTTGTATTGAGCATTAGCATCTCCCTGCTCAGCAGCTTTTCGGTACCACTGCACGGCTTTCTCCTTGTCCTGGCTCACTCCCTCTCCTGTAGCGTACATCACCCCTAAGTTGAACTGAGCATCAGGATCGCCTTGTTCAGCGGCTTTACGATACCAGTGTACAGCTTGCCCTTTATCCTGATTCACTCCGTCTCCTCTGGTGTAGAGCGAACCTAAGTTGTATTGAGCATCAGCATGTCCCTGCTCAGCGGCTTTTCGGTACCAGCGCACGGCCTGCCCTTTGTCCTGACTTACTCCCTCTCCGTTGTCGTACATCCAAGCTAAGGTGAACTGAGCATTCATCTGCCCTTGTTCGGCGAGAGGCAAATACAGCGCAAGAGCCTGATGGTAGTTTTTGTTTTGATAAGCTTGATTAGCCGCTTCCAGGTGTTTTGCACTGTCCTCTTTCGGTTTAGCTTCCGCTATGGCTTGCGTGGGAGGGGCGGCAGGTACGCTGTTGGCGGGCAGCAGCGGCTTGATGTTCTGGTACAAGTCTTCCAGTACTTTTTCCAATGGCTTATTAAAAGCTGCAATTCCCTGGACGGCGCTGATGAAGTACTCAAGGTGGTCGGATAAACTGATGTTTTCCAGCCGTAAGCAAATGATTCGCAGCCTGAGGTTTACGCCCCGCTCCACTTCCCGCATCACTTGCTCCGAATCATTGGAATCTTTGGTGAGGAGCAGCAACAGCACCTTACTGCTCTTGATGGCTTTCATGATGGAGCCGGCCCAGTTGCTGCCGGGCTGGATGTCCCGCGGCGCAATCCAGCACTTGACAGACCGGCTTTCCAGTTGCTCACATATCTGGTTTGCTATTACTGCGTCTAAACTGGAATAACTGATAAACACCTGATGCGTAGGTTCCATATGGCAGACCTTCTTACCTTAAAAAAATGGATTGAGGTCTGAATTTACGATTTATTCAAGCATGTTTATCACTCCGGCTGGCACTCCAAAATACCCAGGATACACCAAACAATGGGGCGCAGATGGCGTGACAACCGCATGATGGGTAGGAGTGGGAAAGAGCGTACGTCCAATCAACGGGCAACGACCGGGTAAAGTATAATCCGGTTGCGGAATAATTCATTCTTTTGATAAGTTTACGGAAGGGTTCCGTATCATTACCCGGGCAATTCGCCAACGGCCAGTCTTCCGTCTCCTTTCTCACGTCTCATGTCGCCCTTCCTATGCTAAAAACCGGTCAGCAAGCCCCCGGGGGCCCACCCATCGCCCCGCGGACGCCGTTCGTCAAGCCCCGCCTCTCGTTCTGGCAAATTCTCAACATGAACTTCGGGTTCTTCGGCATCCAGTACAGTTTTGGCCTGCAACAGACCAACATGAGTCCCATCTACTCGTACCTGGGCGCCGACCCCGACAAGCTGCCGTTCCTGTGGCTGGCCGGGCCGATGACGGGCCTGCTGGTGCAGCCCATCGTGGGCGCCATGAGTGACAATACGCTCAGCCGGTGGGGACGGCGCACGCCGTACTTCCTGGTAGGAGCCCTGTTTTGCAGCATCTGCCTGTTTGCCATGCCCTTCAGTAGCGCCCTGTGGATGGCCGCCGGCCTGCTGTGGATTCTCGATGCGGCCAACAATGTGACGATGGAACCGTACCGGGCTTTCGTGAGCGACAAACTGCCGCCCGAGCAGCACGCCGACGGTTTCCTCAACCAGAGCTTCTTCACCGGCCTGGGCATTACGCTGGCCAACCTTACGCCGTCGGCGCTGGTGGGCCTGGGCCTGTTTACCCTCGACGCCCGCAGCAGCAACAACATCCCGTACACCACCTACGCGGCCTTCATCATCGGGGCAGTGGCCTCGGTCACGGCCATCCTGTACTCGGTATTTACCACCCGCGAATATCCCCTCACGCCGGCCGAGGTGGAAGACATCAAACGCAAGCCCAAAGGCATCGGTCACACCTTCCGCGAAATTGCCGAAGCCATCCGGGAGATGCCGCTGACGATGAAGCAACTGGCCCCGGTGAAGCTGTTTACCTGGTACGCCATGTTCTGCTACTGGCAGTACATTACCCTGTGCCTGGCCCGCACCATCTATAACACTTCCGACGCCCAGTCGAGCGGCTTTGCCTCGGCGCAACTGCTGACGGGCGAAGTGAACGGTACCTACAACATCGTCACGTTTTGCAGCGCCTTCCTGCTGGCGGCCCTGGCCCGCAAAAGGGGACCCAAACTGGTGCACATCATCAGCCTTACGCTGGCCGGCGCCGGACTGCTGCTGCTGCCGTCCATCGCCAGCGAACGGATGCTGCTCATCCCCATGATCGGCCTGGGCATCGGCTGGGCCAGCATGATGGGGACGCCCTACGTCATGCTGGCCGGCAGCATTCCCAAAGAACGGACCGGCGTGTACATGGGCATCTTCAACATGTTCATCGTGATCCCGATGCTGCTGCAAACGCTGACCTTCTCCAGCGTGTACCAGTACCTGCTCGACTCCGACCCGCGGAACGTAATCCGCCTGGCCGGCGGCCTGCTGCTCTGCGCCGCCGTCTGCGTATTGTTCGTAAGGCTGGACAAGAACCGCTCCTCCGACGAAGTGATGGCAATGGCGGGCGGCGGGCATTAGGGGAACCCGCAGGAAATGACGGGAAGCGTCCGTAGAGACGCGATTCATCGCGTCTGGCTTATGGGTTGTGCCTCAATCACTGCACCCGGCTTACCACCGACCACTGACTAGTAACTGACACGCGATTTTGTCTGAGGGGACGCGATTTCGTCTGAGGAGACGCGATGAATCGCGTCTCTACAAAACACTGACCAATGACCACTGACCAATCACCCGAGGGATATGACCGCAGCGTGGCGCTGCTCCGGCAGGCGTCGACGCCGTACGGGTTCGTTGCCAGCGTGCAGGACGTGACCAACTACCAGCGGGTGTGGACCCGCGACGGGGTGATCACCGGGCTGGCGGCCCTGCTCACCGGGGAAGAAGCCCTCATCCACACGTTCCGCGATACGCTGCTGACGGTTTTCGGGCACCAGCACCCGGCCGGCTTTTTTCCCTCCAACGTGGACCCGCAAACCGGCAAGGCCAGCTACGGCGGCAACTGCGGCCGGGTGGACAACGTGAGCTGGGCCGTGATCGGCTTGTTGGGGCACGCCCGGGCCACCGGCAGCGGCGAACTGGCCGAACGTTTCGCCCCCCACGTGCAGCGGGCCCTGGCGGTGCTGGATGCCTGGGAGTTCAACGGCAAGGGGCTGGTGTACGTGCCCCAGAGCGGCAACTGGGCCGACGAATACGTGCAGCACGGCTACGTGCTCTACGACCAACTGCTGCGGGTGTGGGCCCTGGAATTGGCTGCCCATTACTACCGGCGCGACGACTGGCGCGAGAAGGCCGCCGCCATCCGCCGGCTGATCGCCCTCAACTACTGGAACGGGGCGGCGGGGCCGGCCGAACTGTACGCGCCCAACCTGGTGCACCAGTTGCGGGAGGCGCCCGGCCGTTTCTGGCTCATGGGCTTCAACCCCGCGCGGGTGTACGGGCAGTTCGACCTGGCGGCCAACGCCCTGGCGCTGCTGCTGAACGTGGGTACCGGGGACCAGCGCACGGTGCTCCTGGGCTACCTCCGCGAACAACTCGATGCCCGGGCGTTCCTGCTGCCGGCCTTTGCCCCCGCCATCGAATACGGCGATGCCCTCATGCCCGAACTGGCGCACAACTACGCGTACACGTTCCGCAACCTGCCCCACGAGTTTCACAACGGGGGGTTGTGGCCCGTGTGGAATGGCTTGCTGGCCGGGGCCCTGCGGGGATGCGGCGAAGCGGCCCTGGCCGACCGCCTGACCGGCTATTTGCACGAAGCGAACCGCCTCAATACCGGCGGCGAAATCTGGGGCTTCTACGAAAACTTCCACGGCATCACCCAGGCTCCCATCGGCGTGCAATACTGCACCTGGAGTGCGGCCGGGGCAATCATTGCCCATGCCGGTAAAAGACTGGTAATTTAAGTCAACCATACAACCATCTAACCTTCCAACCATGAATGAACACCCCCCGCAATCCCCGGTAGTCCCACGCAACGGCGGCGTACTGGCCATCGGGGAGGCCCTGATTGACGCCGTCACCACCGGCTTCGTGACCGACCTGTCGGAAGCCCGCACGCTGGGCCTGCACCCCGGCGGCAGCCCGGCCAACCTGTGCCGTTTCGTGCGGAGCGGCGGGGGCGCGGCTACCCTGGTGGCAGCTGTGGGCCGCGACGGGCTGGGCAAAATCCTGCTCGACGCCATTGCCGCCACTGGTATCCCCACCAGTTACGTGCAGCAACTGGCCGGCCACGCCACCAGCCTCATCGTGGTGGGCCGCAGCCGGGGTACGCCCGACTTCATTCCGTACCGCGACGCCGACCGCTTTCTGCAACCCGTGAACGAGGCGCTCATCGCCGCGTCGTCGGTGGTGCACACCACGGCGTTTGCCCTCAGCAAGCCGCCCGCCCGCGACGCCATCCTCGACGCTTTGGGGAAAGCCCGCGCCCGGGGCATTGCCGTGTCGGTGGACTGGAACTATGCCGAGCCAATCTGGGGCCCCGGCAACGACGCGGCGGCCGTGTTTGACCAGGTTATGCAGTACCGGCCGCTGCTCAAGGTAAGCCTCGACGACGTGCAGCGGTTCACGGCACGAACCCAAAACATCCAAACTGCCAAAGATTTCCTGCGGGAACTGCCCGCCCGCGTGACCTGCCTTACCTGCGGGGCGGAGGGTGTGTGGTACAAAGGCGAAGGAACCGATTGGCGCCACCAGCCCGCCGAACCCGTGGTGGTGAAAGACGCCACCGGCGCCGGCGACGCCTACTGGGCGGGTTTTCTGACGGCCTGGATGGCGGGGCAATCATTGGAAAACTGCGTGCAAGGGGGCATCATCACGGCGGCCCGGCGGCTGGTGGGGGAGTTGTAGGGAATAAAAACAAGATTACCAGGCAGACCTATAGGTGGAATGGGTCTTGGAAACCGGTGAAAAGGACAAAGCCGGAAAAATTCCGGCTTTGTCAACCGGCGAATATGCCGGAGTAGCACGGCATTGGGTACTCCGTTTTTTTTCCCAATCGGTCATGCCGTGATCGAAAGTGTTGCCCGTACTGGTGGTAAATTTAATCCATCCCGACCGGGTACCCGCCCATTTCCCCAAAGCGACAAACTTCGGCGTGGTATTGTTCACAAAATCAATGTACACGATATTGGGCCACGCTTGCCGAGCCGCTGCGGCCCACGCTGAAGGTCAGATTGCCGTTGCTGCCGCACGCAGCCGTCAACCCCGCGTAGATTTTACCTTCCGGGTCCTGGCCGGCGGTACTCGAAAAACCGGTCACGGTGTACGTTCCGCCGACCAGGGAGTAGCCACCGTTGAGGGAAAAGTGAACGACATTATCGCGGTACGTCATAACGGTAGATCATCGTTTGGTGAAAGGGGATGTTTCTGTTACGGTGCAGTTAGCGGGAGACCCGTAAGTGAAAGGCCGCGCCATTGTGTCCCAGCGTAAAATTCAGCTTGGTTCCGGCTCACGGCATAATGGAGTAGAAATAAGGGTAAAGCAGCAGTAAGGTGGAAGAAAGGCCGGCGCCGTACGACGCCGGCCGGAAACAGGAATGATGCGGGTAGCGCCGGAGGGCACGTATGCAACCCGTGACAAGCTAGAACTGGTAGTCTTTTGCGTCTACGTAATACACAATGAAGCTCCAGTCAAAGCCGCGGTCATACATCGACTCCACGTGCACCACCGCCTGGTTGGTGAGCAGAATCTGGGGAATGTCCTTCTTCCACTGGCCGTTGGTGCCGTCGGTCCAGTTGGAGATCACCTGCCAGCCCACCACCACGTAATTCTGGTCGGGGCCAAACGTGAAGCTGTGATCCCGGTGGCCATAGTCCCAACTCTCATTGCAATTCAACCGGTTGCTGTGAATGGTGACCGCGGCGCTTTTGGTGCAGACGCTGTAGCCATACAACCACATTTGCTGACCACCTCCCTCCTCGGTGTACGCGCCCTGGGCGGGTTCCGTGCCCACGGCCTCTTTCACCTTTAAGTAAAATTCCATCCGGTCCAGCACGGCGTTCAGGCCGGCAAGCAAGGCAACGGCTTTTTGCCCGAAATCCTTGCGGGCGCCGGCGTCGGTAATCAGCACATCCTGGCTGGCCGTAACGCCCGTAGTCAGCTCCGTATATTGGCCCAGGAACTGTTGCTGGTAGTAGTTCGGGCACGATTGGTAGCGGGAGCGGATCGTCCACACCTTGGTGAAAAGCTGGCGGAGTTCAGCAAATACCAGGGGCGAAACCCCAATCGTCTGCGGGTAGGTGGGGAAAATGGTGCTGTAGTGTTTCAGCTTGGCCCGCAGCGGGGTGCCCTGTTCGTTGGCTTTAAACCAGGTAAGGGCCTTGACGATTTCCTCCGGGGTTGACGGGCCGCCGGGCGAGGTGCCTTCCGGAATGCCATCCATGTAGAGATACGCCGAGATGGTAATGTTGTACTGGGTGGCCGATTGCATGAACTTAGCACTCCCTTTGGCCGAAAACACATCGGGCGCTTCCCCTTTAAAACTCGTCTGGAACTCGTGCAGGCTCTTGACGCTGGTGGCCTGGCAGGTGTAGATGCCCGTGAAGCGCGAACCCCGCTGACACCCCGCCACGAAGTAGTCGCCGTAAGCCGCCCGGAACTTGTCGGGTGCAGCCAGCAGGGGTTTGGCGGCGTCGGTGAGTTCGTAGCTGGTCATTTCGTCGTACCCGTTATACATGGCCGAATAATCCGCGAGCAGCGTAATGCTGAGTTGGGAATATTTGATCTTGTTGAGGTATTTGGCCGAAGCACTCAGGGCAACCCCTCCGATGTTGTATTTGCCGGAGACGTCAGTTTCAACTTCCTGTTCAAACTCACTGTCGTTCCGGATGAAGCGGTACTGCTCGGCTGAGCTTTTGACGGGGTACTTCTGCGGGACGAAGGGCTTTACGGCCGAGCCGCATTCGCTGCCCGTGATGGCGTTGACGCCTTCCCCGAACTGAAAGGATGGGTTCCATACCAGACCCGAAATGACCTGGTCAAGTACAGTCTGCGGTTCGGTTGCAAGAATATCAGGTGCCTGCGCCGGTTGGACCGGTGCGTCGTTGGTAGTGAGGATCATGATTTTTGGGGTTGCGGAGGAATGAAGATTGCCTACTCTGTTAAGGTTTTTCGGCTGCCACCTTTCGCGCGGCCGGGAATGTACCCGGGAGGTGGACCGGCGGCGTGCAACTAACTCACTGGCTGGAATAACAGCCAGGCACTGTTTCCGGGTAAAGTCCCGGTGAATATTCCCTGGTACATTTTCTTGGGGCCGGTACATTCCAGGTAGTAGCTCTGGCCGATGGTGAGGGTATTGGCGCCCTCCACCTGCATGAGAACCCCGTTCAGTTCGCCGGGGCCACTGGTGAGCGTAGGCGAATTATCTTTTTTCTTTACGTTGACCTTGCTAAAATTCATGAGTAAAAAAACAAATTGTAAGGCCTACTCTGTTGGGGTTTTTCGGCTTCCACCCGGTCCGTTGCAACTGGATTCGGAGTTTAGTTGGATGGCCGGAGAGAAGGTAATAGGGAGGGCAAAAAATAAATGAAAAAAATTCGCGCCTTACCGGACGGCCCGTGAAGCGGCCCGGCGGCGCAAAAGCACGTACGCTCCCAGCACCGGCAGGGCGGCCAGGGCCCAGGCGTACCCGTATCCCGCTCCTTCCCGCCGGAGGGGGGCCGGGTCGCCGGCGTGCACGAAGCCGGCCCAGAAAAAGGGATGAGACTCCAGCGGGCCGCTCCCGGCGAGGTAGTCGAGCTTGGCCCGGCGCAGGGCTTCGTCTTTGGGCAGGCCCGCCGCCAGGTGCCGGTAAAACCCTTCCATGAGGGTGGCCGTGGCGCAGTCGTCCACCGATCACAGGCTCACCACGAGGCTGGGCACGCCGGCGTAGGCAAAGGCCCGCGAAAGGCTCATGAAACCCTCGCCCCGGTTCAGTTTGCCCACCCCGCCGTTGCAGGCGCTCAGCACCACCAGTTCGGCCCGCAGCGGCAGTTGGTAGAGTTCCCCGGCCGTGAGGGCGCCGTCGGCGAAAAAGATGCGGTTGAGGAGCGGGTCGCCGGCGTCGAAGCAGGCGTGCGTGGCAAGGTGCAGCACCCGGTAGCGGGGGGCAGCTTCCAGGAACGCCGCCTTGCCCGACGAGGCGCCCAGGAAGGCCCGTCCGTCCAGCAGCCGGCTGATGGCTTCCACTTCGGCCCGGTTGCAGGCCAGCGGCGCTACCTGCCGGTCGTCGCAGGTACGCAGGCGGGCGCCGCTCCCGCCCCCGAACGCCGGGGCAAAGCCGGCAAACGGTTCGGTGGGGGTGCCGCCGCGGCGGGGCACCTGCCCGTCCTGCACCAGCCAGTAGGCCGAGTAGCCGTACGAAACCGTGTACCGCGCCAGCAGGTAAGGGGCCGGCCCGGACGACGGGGGCGGGCCGGTAAGCAAGGCTTCGAAGGGCAGGTAGCCCAGCACGTCCGCGGGCACCACCACCAGCCGGTCTACGCCTTCGGCGGCGTCGGGCAGCACCGGGGCCACCAGCCGCCGGTAGAGGTCGTACGCCCCCGTTGCGTAGCGCCGGTAGGCGGCGTCGGGGTCGTTGACCACGGCCGCCCCGCTGAGGGCCGCGCGGAAGTTGCCCACCGCGGCCAGGCACGCCGAATCTTTGGGCAGCCGGTGTACCCGCAGCCGGCGCGACGTAACGCCCAGCGCGTAGATGTATTGATCGCCCACGAAGTATTCGAGCAGGGCCGACCGGCCGCCGGGCAGCAGCCGGGCCCGGGCCATCGCCAGGCTGGGGGGCGAAACGTCGTATTTCAGCCGGTAGTAGTCCGGGTATTGCGTTTCCAGCACGGTCACCAGGGAGTCGTGCCGCTTTTCGAGGAAAAACAGCTTTTGCCGCCACGTGGCCAGGCGCAGGGTGTCGGGCGCCGCGGATTGGGCTTCCGAGGCCGTCTTGCGCCGGTACAATTCGCGGTCGCGCAGCAGGGACCGTTCCAGGGTGGTGAGGGCCGGCGGAATGGCCGTTCCGCTCCGGCTGCTGCTCTCGCGGAGGGCGTCGAGCAGCAGGATGGCTTTGTTCTTTTCCGAAAAGGCGAACACGTCGCCGAGGTACCCTTTGCGGCCGGTTTGACGGTACAGGGTGTAGGCCGTCGCAATGCCCCCCTCAAAGACCGGGAAGGCGGCTGCCGCCAGGTGCAGCTTGGAGCCTTCGGCGTGGGCTTCCAGGCGCAGCAGGTCGATCAGGCGGGCCGCCTGCCGGTAGGTTTGCAGGGCCGCCTCGCGTTGGGC
Source organism: uncultured Sphingobacteriales bacterium (assembly GCA_963844325.1). Classification (GTDB taxonomy): domain Bacteria; phylum Bacteroidota; class Bacteroidia; order Cytophagales; family 172606-1; genus CADCTQ01. The sequence goes on along the minus strand of CAWJNV010000002.1, from coordinate 6,048,980 downwards.
GGGTTGCGGCAACTGCGCCAGGGCTTCGGCCTTTCCTTGCAGCGCCGCCAGCAGCGAAACCTTGGCCGCAACTTTTTCGAGGGCGCCCGGTCGGGAAAAGGCGTCCTCGCCGGCCGTGAAGATGCGCAGGGCCTGGTCGAAGGCGGGCACCGCCTCGGCGGGCCGGCCGGCTGCCGTTAAGACCAGGCCGTGATCCTTGTGCATTCTGCCCGTAATGAGGTGGCCGGGTCCGTACGTGGCGCGGGCCTCTGCCAGCGCCTGCCCAATGGCACCCAGCGCCCCGAGGTAATCGCGCTGCCGCACGCGTACCAGGGCCCGGGTTTTGTGGGTGTAGGCGTTTTGGAGTCCCAGCCCCGAGAGGCGGTCCAGGAAGTAGGCCGCCGAGTCGGGCCGGCCCAATTGCAGATAGCTCTCGGCCAGCGTGTTGAGGCAGGGCGGCAGCTTGGCCGCCACCCGCGACGGGTCCTGCCGCTGGGCCACCCGCCAGCCGCTCCGCAGGTGCGCCACCGCCTGCCGGTAGTCGCCCCGCCCGAAGAAACTCAGGCCCAGGTTGTTGTACACATCCACCAGGTTGGTGTGCACCGGGTAGCGGCGCCCGTACACGTCGAGGGCCTGCCGGAAGTAGCCGTACGCCCGGTCCGGGTCGCCTTTTTCGTCGTAGAGCAACCCCACCAGGTTGTAGTCGTTGGCCAGGGCCAGGGAATCTGCGGCGGGCAGGGCCAGTTGGTGGTCGAGGGCGGCCAGGGCGCTGCGCAGGCCCCGGTCAAAGTCGCCGGTGCGCTGGTAGAGCACGCCGTACAACTGGAAGAGGGTGGCAAAATGGTCGTCGGCGGCCGACAGGTGCCGTTTGGCCGCGGCGTGGGCGCGGTCGAGCAGCCGTTCCATGTCGGCCTGTCGGCCGGCGTAGTAGGCGCAGGCCGACAGGCCCAGGTCGCAGGCTACGGATGCCGGGTAGTCGCCCAGGGGTTCCAGCGCATTGCGGGCCGCCGCCAGGTAGTGCGCGGCGCTGTCGGTTTGGCCCAGCCCGAAAAATGCGTCGCCTTTCTCCTTGAGCGAAAGGGCGTGGGCGCTGCTCCCGCGGGGCAGGTATTGGCGGGCGTACGCGAGGCCGGCCGAAGCCGCTGCCAGGCGTTCGGCGGGCCGTTGCAGCCCGGCGTAACAGGCCGCCAGCCGGTGGTGGCAATGCACCACCCTCGCCCAGTCGCGGCGGCCGGCAAAGTGATGCACCGACTGGGTATAAAAACGAATGGCGGCGGCGAACTGGCCTTTTCCGAAGGCGGTTTCGGCCCGGGTAAAAGCGGCTGGTGCACCGGCCCGGGAAGCAGCGGGTGACGGCAGGCTACTGCTGCGGCCCACCCCGGCCAGCATCAGCAGGAGACAGGCGACGAAAAGGGTTTTCACCCATCCCGGCCGTCTGATGGAGAATCGGAGCGATACGAACACGAAACGGTCATGTTGTTCAAGATCAGCGTAGAGAGGTAGGCCGATATTGCGTATTCGTCCTTGTGTGCTGTCCCGTAATCCAGGTAAAGGTCAGCCCACCAGGTGTGCTGCCATGATTCGCCTAATTTAATGATGACATGCGCCACCATGCTGTCATCGAATTTAAACTTTTTATCGGACAGGGTGTTATTGTCATCGCTCTTGACTACAACCCGGCAGGCAATCGGTTTGGTCGTGCCCGAATCGGCTTTAGCGTGGAACGCAACCTTTAAAGGTACTTCAAGGTGAAGCGGGTCAAGGTCTTTTTCAAGGTCTTCGCCGGTACCCGGTTTTGAAACGGAGATGGTATATTGTCCCGTATTGCCGAGGTTGGGCTTCCGGGGGGCCTGGCTGGCGGCTTCGTTCATGGTCGTAAAGGGGTGGTTGCAACGGGGAGCGGGATAAGTAAAATATTATTCGTGAGCATTGCAAGCAAGCCCGGCAATTAAGTTAGCTTTATTTCGAAAGGTAACAGCCCGTGCTGCCCCGCTCATGATTTTCAAAAAGAAATATACTGACCAGCAGTTGCTCGGCGACATCCGTTCGGCCGCTCCGGAAGCCAACAACCGGGCCTTTGCCTTTCTGTACCGGCAGTACCTGGAGCCTTTCCGGCACTTCGTGCGCAACCACGGGGGCGGGGCCGAAGAGGCCAAGGATGTTTTCCAGGAAGGCATCCTTGTTTTTTACAAGAAAATAAAGGCGGGGGAGGAGATCGGGTACCCCACCACGTTCTTTTTCTCCGTGTGCAAGAACCTCTGGCTGGACCGGGCCCGCCAGCAGGCCAACCGGGACCGGATTGCGCGGGAACTGCCCGCGGAACTGACGTCCGACGAACTGGAGGCGGCCCTGGAAGCGGAGCGGGATGCCGCGCTGATGGACCTGCTGGGTACCCTCGGGGAAAGCTGCCGGGAAATGCTGCTGGGATTCTACTACGAAAAAAAGAGCATGCAGGAACTGGCCGGGGAGATGGGGTACGCCAGCGAAGCGGTAGCCAAGAACAAAAAAGCCAATTGCCTGAAAAAGCTGCGTGACCTGGTGCTGACCAACCGCGACCACCTGGACGTACTCGAAAAATAACCGCTTCTACCCATGGAAACCACCGAAGACTTGCAGGACCGTATCGACCGCTACGTGCTCCACCGCATGGAACCCGCCGAACGGGCCCGGTTTCAAGCGCTGCTGCGCGCCGATGCGGGGCTGCAACGGGAAGTAGCCGGGCAGCAGAAAATGGCGGCCCTCCTCGAAAAAGCGGGAGACCGGCAACTGAAAGAAAAACTGGACCGGGTGTACGCCGATGTAACCGCGTCCGAACCGGCCGGGGTGCGACGCCTCGGCCTGGCAATGCCGCGGGCCGCCTGGGCCGTGGCCGCCTCCGTGGTGCTGCTGGTGGCGCTGCTCCTGGGGTGGTGGGCAAGGCCGCCAGCGGGTCCCGATGATTTGTTTGCGCAGTATTACCGCCCGGCGACTTACCTGGTGACGCGGAACCAGGAGGCAACCAACGCGACGGGCGGCGCCTTGTTCAACCAGGGCAACTACCGGCAGGCCCTGGAGGCGTTCCGGGCAAACCTCCGGCAAAACCCCAATGCCGATTACGACCTCCTGTACGCGGGCCTGTGCTACCTCGAACTCGGGGCGTATGGCCGGGCCGAAGCGAGTTTCAACCGGGTCGCCGGGCGGAGCCAACTGCTCCGGGGGCAGGCCACGTGGTACCTGGCCCTGACGTACTTGAAAAACAACGAGTTGGAAGCCAGCAAAACGCAGTTGCGGAAACTCGCCGCGAGTACCGCCCGGGACCGTTACGCCGAGGCTGCCCGTCAACTCCTGGCCGACCTGGAATAAGCTACTGCCCCAAATCCACCCCTGCGGCTACGCCCTCCCAACGTACCACGCCGGGCCTACGGTTGGTCCGTCTTCTTGTTGGCGGCGGGTTGCAGGGCCATGGCAGGAATGGGGGGCGGATACAGGGGATTGAGCGAAACGCCTTCCACGAAGTCTACGTCCAGCATGTATTCTTCGCCCGGGCCGGGGCAATGCATCAGGATAATCAATACGCGTTTGAAGGGGGTGGTTTCTACAACTTCTTCAAAGTACAACCTGGCCTCACTAAGCTCCGCGAAGCCCTTCTCCTCGATGATCCTGCCCGTAGTGTGGCTGATTTCAACCCGGTATTGCATTGGGAAACAAATAAAAGCTAAAAAAAATACTTAGTTTTTTATCATTCTTACTCTATTTATACGGACCTGAACCCACCGGGATGCGTAAAATCCCGGAAAAATCTGCACCGGTAACACGCCGGTTTCTAAAAGCCTGAATTCCAATAAACAGTAAACAGTGAACAGCAGGCAATACGCAATACGCAATTATCAGTACCCAATACTCAATCCCCAATCCCCCCAGCCCCATGAAAACCTACTACCTGCTCTTCCTGCTCCTGCTGGGCAGCGCCTTCCGGGCGGCTGCGCAGGAACCCGTCGTTGCCCGGGACCGCGAAATCGTGTTCCGGGACGTGAACGTAATTCCGATGGACCGCGAAACCGTGCTGGAAAAACAGACCGTGGTGGTGAAGGGCGGCAAAATTGTGTCGGTGGGGGACGCCGGCAAGGCCCGGTACGGCAAAAACGCCCTGGTGGTGCCGGCCGCCGGCAAGTACCTCATGCCCGGCCTGGCCGAGATGCACGCCCACGTGCCGCCCGTCGATGACCTGGAGCCGATGCGGGAAGTGCTCACCCTGTTCATTGCCAACGGCATTACCACCATCCGGGGAATGCTGGGCCACCCGCGGCACCTGGAACTGCGGGAAAAAGTAAATGCGGGCCAGATCCTGGGGCCGCACTTCTACACCACCGGGCCTTCCTTCAACGGCAACAGCGTAAAGACGCCCGAAGCCGCCGCGGCCATGGTGCGCCAGCAGAAAGACGCCGGGTACGACTACCTCAAACTGCACCCCGGCCTCACCCGTGAAACGTTCGGGGCGGTTGCCGAAACGGCCAAGGCAGTAAACATTCCCTTCGTGGGGCACGTGTCCTACGACGTGGGCGTGTGGCGGGCCATTGCCGCCGGCTACTCGTCCATCGACCACCTCGACGGCTTCGTGGAAGGCATGGTGCCGGGCATTGAGTCGGTGGGGGAAGCGGAGACGGGCCTGTTCGGAATGTTCGTGGCCGACCGCGCCGACACGAGCCGCATGGGCGAACTGATGCAGAAACTCAAGGAGGCGCGGGTATGGGTAGTGCCCACGCAGGCGCTGGCCGAACGGTGGTTTGCGCCGGTGGACGTGGCTACCTTCCTCAACGCCCCCGAAATGATCTACATGCCGCCGGCGCAACGCCAGAAGTGGGCCGAAAGCAAGCAGAACCTCCAGGCCGACCCGCGGTACGACGCGGCGAAGATGCTCCGCTTCATTGCCCTGCGCCGCCGCCTGATTGCCGCCTGCGCCCGCAACGGGGTGGGCCTCCTGCTGGGTTGCGACGCCCCGCAGGTGTTCAACGTGCCGGGCTTTTCCACGCACCAGGAACTGGAGTACCTGGTGGCTGCGGGCCTCTCGCCGTACGAGGCGCTGCGCACGGGCACGGTCAACGTGGCGCAGTACCTGGGCCGCTCGGGCGACTCGGGCACCGTCCGGGCGGGCAACCGCGCCGACCTGGTGCTGCTGGATGGCAACCCGCTGCGCGACATCCGGCAAACCCGCCGCATCAAAGGCGTGATGATCGGCGACCGCTGGCTGCCCAAAGCGTACCTGACCCAAACGCTGAAAGGGCTCGAAAAAAGGTAGCGGCGGCTTCACCAAACCCTGGGAAAACGCGTAAAAGGAGTATCCCCTTCCCGCCGCTGCCATGAAAGAAGTTTTACTCCTGGTAACTGCCTGCGCGTTGTCCGGTGCGGTTGCCCTGTCCCAGCCCAAAGCGAAACCGGCCCCGTCCACTGCTGCCACTCCCACCGGGTGGGTGGAGGGCGCCGGCGACGGATTCAGGGCCGAATATTACAACGGCGCCAACTTCGAGCAGAAGGTGCTTACGCGGGTGGACAAGCAGATCAACTTTTTCCTCGACTCGCGCAGCCCGGCGCCGGGCATTGATGCGGGCTACTTCTCGGTGCGGTGGACGGGCCAGTTCTACGCGCCCAAAACGGGTAGTTACCGGTTTATCTTCGTGGCCGACGACGGCGTGCGCCTCTGGGTGAACGACCAGCTGCTCATCAACCAGTGGCACCTGAACCCGCCCACGCCCTTCTCCGGGCAGATCGTCCTGGAGGGAAAGAAGTTGTACCGGTTCAAGGTAGAATATTCGCAGATGATGCCCCGGTACGCCGCCGCCCAGGCGTCGTGGTCGTTTGCGGGCGGTCCCGAACAGTTGCTCACGGCGAAAAACATGTTCAGTACGCCGCCTAAGCCGCCGGTGGCAGCCGTCAGGAAGCCGGCACCCAAACCAGTGCGGAAAACGCCGCCCAAAGCCACCGGGGAGAAGGCGCTGGCAACAACGGAGCAGACCGCCCGGAAAGCCGTTCCCCCGGCCGTGGCGAAGCCGGTAAAAGATACCTTGAAACGCCCCGCCGCCCCGCCGGTTCCCCTCGAAGTCATGGCGGCGGGCAACAAACGGGAGCCGGAGGCCGAACCCGTACCCCCGGCGCCCGGCCCCATCTACTTCGACCAGAGCCGTCCCGAACTGCGGCCCGAGTGCTGCGCGGTGCTGGACGAACTGGCAAGTACGCTGCGGCAGTACCCCCGGCTGCGCCTCGCCGTGACGGGACACACCGACAACGCGGGCGACTTTTTCCTGAACGTGCAACTCTCCCGCGACCGGGCCAGGGCCGTGGCCGATTACCTGCTGGGCAAGGGCGTGACCACGGACCGGATCGCGTGGCGGGGGCTGGGCGGGGTGTACCCGGTGGCTCCCAACACTTCGGAAGACAACAAGCGGAAAAACCGGCGCGTCGAGTTTGCTTTGGAGTAGCGGCGGGGATAGCCCGCGGCGGTCACACGAAGAGGCCCCGCAGCGAAACGGCTTTCAGGTAAGCCTCCAGGCGGGTGAGGTTGTCGATGGATACAATGTCGGTGATGGCGCCGGTCTCGCCGTCGTGCCATACTTCCACGAAGAAGTCGTCAACGGCGTACAGCACCGAGGTGTTGTTTTCTCCCTCGCGGGAAAGCATATACTCCCCGTTGTCCCAGAGGTACTGGGCCTGTTCGGAAATGCTTAATTCGGCGAATTGAGGTACGGCGATCATGGCTTTATGTGGTTTGATGGTGGATGCTTCGTTTGTTCCTTCATGTAGAATTTACCCGGTGGTAAACACCTTTGGGCCACTATTTTGGCGAATGGTTTGATTTTGATTTGGGTGGTCTGTTTCGGGGCCCGGTTCCTCGGCAACGGGCCCAAAATCCGGGTTTCGGAGGTCGCAACGGGAGGCGCAAGCAGAATGTTACCAAAAATGGTACTGATTTATATTTTTCCGCTAAATTTTTAAAACTTTCGATGATTTTTGAAGTTATCCTTACAAGCTTCGGGTAAGCCAGTTCGTACCGGAAAGGCCTTTTGGAGAACATGAGGGCCAAAAAAGGGCCGGCCGGGGGAGTTGGGGCCGTAAAGACCTTTAACGCTTGCAAAAAAACTTACATTCCCCCGCGGGCCGGGCACGCCGGTTGGAGTTTGTGGTCGCCCGAAAGTTTATGAACTTGTAGGTATAAAGAAAGGCAAAGCGATGGAAATAGTACTGATAAATGTTGCAGCAGCGGTCATTTACGGAATGATTGCTTTCAATAGCATCCGCGAAGGTCGTCAGGCCCCTCCCCGGACCGAGGAACAATAACCGCGGCCCTTTCCCGTCACGACCCGGCGTTTCTCCCCCGCGCCGGATGTCCGGCACGCCCTCCCGCGGGAACCGTTGCCACGCCCGGAAACCGGGCGGAACGGCCGCGCCCCGGGGCGTTTTTTGCTGACCATCGGATGATCCGGGCGGCGAACCGGGCCGCTCAGTGGTCGCGTTCGTGGTTGCCTTCCTGCTCCAGGCAGATGCAGGAGCAGTCGAACGGGCAACTGCCCAGCGCCGACCGGACAGTCTCCTGAAAGCCCGTGCAGCACAGCACCAGCGTGTTGTGGATGGCGTTGGTCTTGAATGCCGAGTGCACCACGATCTTCTCCTGCGGGTGTTGCAGGCACTGGATCGGAACCATGCATTCAACGATGGAAGTCCGGACTTCAATCACCAGCCGTTGCTGCCGCGAAGAGAGGTCATGGAAGCCCAGGATGGCCCCGTCCACGATGTACAGCTGCGAAAATTGAATCCCCATGCAGTTGAAAAAAAACTACTGCTTTCCCCTACGCAGAAACTACGTAAAGGTTGGCCCCGAACGGGAAGAATTACAGTGCCGCCAATGCGTACAAATACGGACGAACGGTTACCTCCCCGGCGTGACCACCCTTGCACCCCCTTCTTGTAATCTTCTCCTCACCCTTCTTCTCAACACTGCTTAACGCTACTTCGCCTTGGCGCGGCCGTAGCCGTCGCGGGTGGGCAGGCAGCGTACGGGGAAAGAAACGGGCTGCAACGCCTGTTCCACCTGGGTGGTAAAACGAACGCAACAGGTAAACAGGGTGCTTTTGAACTGACCAAACTGCGTGGTGGAGTGCACGAACACGGGGGCGTCGAAGTGGAGCGGACAGTCGAGGTGGCCCACCAGCCGTTGCAACTCCGCGTGGTGCCGCTCAATCTGGCTCTGCTCGGCTTCGGTCAGATCCGTAACGTCACAAAAGGCATTGTTGCGGGAAATCCGGCCGGGAAAAATCAGTTCCATCAAAGGGAGGGGTGGGCCGGACAAATGTACAGAAAAGAGACGTAAGACGGGAGACTTTAATACAGGACAAAACCTCACCCCCGGCCCCTCTCCCGGGGAGAGGGGAGACGTAAAGTCTTGAAAAAAAGCTATTTGTAGAATCCTTTCTTCTCCCCTCTCCTTGGGAGAGGGGCCGGGGGTGAGGTTTTGTCCTGTACTAAAGACGGGAGACATTAGACAGGAGACAAAACACGCGAAGCGTTCCCTGCCGCCCCCGGTCTCGTGTCTCCCGTCTCATCAAAGCCGTTGCATCACCCTTTTCACCATTTCGTCTTTCCAGGGGCGGTAGGTGCCGGCCTCGATGTGTTGGCGGGCTTGGCGCACCAGCCAGAGGTAAAAGGTCAGGTTGTGGACGCTGGCAATCTGCCCGGCCAGGTACTCGTTGCTGGCTACCAGGTGACGCAGGTAGGCTTTGGTGTAGTGCGTGCTGGCGTAGCCCCCCAGTTCGGCGTCAATCGGGCTGTAATCCTTTTTCCACTTCTCGTTCCTGATGTTCATGATTCCCTGCGTCGTAAAGAGCATCCCGTTGCGGGCGTTGCGCGTAGGCATCACGCAGTCGAACATATCCACCCCTAGGGCAATGCCTTCCAGGATGTTGGCCGGCGTACCCACGCCCATCAGGTAGCGGGGCTTGTCGCGGGGCAGGATGTCGCAGACCAGTTCGGTAAGTTCGTACATGGTTTCAACCGGTTCGCCCACCGACAGGCCGCCAATGGCGTTGCCTTCCCGCCCGAACGAAGCGATGGTCTCGGCCGACTGCACCCGCAGGTCTTTGTACACGCTGCCCTGCACGATGGGGAACAGCGTCTGGCGGTAGCCGTACTTGGGCTCCGTGCCGTCGAAGCGGTCGCAGCAGCGTTTGAGCCAGCGGTGCGTCATTTCCATCGATTCCCGGGCGTAGCCGTACTCGCAGGGGTAGGGGGCGCATTCGTCGAAGGCCATGATGATGTCGGCGCCGATGGTGCGCTGAATGTCCATCACGTTTTCGGGCGTAAACAGGTGCTTCGAGCCGTCGATGTGCGACTTGAACGTAACGCCCTCCTCCTTGATCTTGCGGGTGTTGGAGAGCGAATACACCTGGTAGCCGCCGCTGTCGGTGAGGATGGGGCCGTTCCAGCCGTTGAACCGGTGCAGGCCCCCGGCGCCTTCCAGCACGTCGAGGCCGGGCCGCAGGTAGAGGTGGTAGGTGTTGCCCAGGATGATGCGGGCTTGAATGTCGTCGGCCAGCTCCCGCTGGTGGACCGCCTTGACGGAGCCGACCGTGCCGACGGGCATGAAGATGGGCGTTTCGATGGCTCCGTGGTCGGTTACGATCCGGCCGGTCCGGGCTTTGGAGTGGGGATCAGTCGCTTGCAGCGTAAATTGCATTTTTCTCCTCTCAATAAAGCCGCAAAGATACGCCTAAAATTTTCCGTCAGCGCACCCGGCGGTACTTGTACTCGCAGCCGCCCGGGTCGGTGAACGTCAGTTCGTCATCCACGAGGGAGAATTTGTAGGAAATGATGGCGTCGTTGGCGGTTGAAATCCGGATTTGCCCGGGGTCGGTTACCTGGAAGGTGCCGGCGTCCCACAGCGTAAACGCACCGGGGGTCTGCTGGTGGCCCGCGTACAAGCCCCGCTCCCGGAACTCGAGCGTATCGGGGTACGTTTGGCTGCACGGCGAATCGGTGATCTTCTCCCAGTTCCCGGCGAGTGGTGGCGTTTGGGTTGGCATGGCGTTACGGGAAATAAGCCTTGGCGTGGCCGTACAGCCGACGCCAAGGGTAAACATGATCAGAACGGCCAGTCCCCGTACATTCACTTATTGCATTGGTTTACTGTGAATCTACGGGTTCTGCGATTGTTTGGTCTTTGCTGAACTTACGCGTGCCTGCGTTGGCCTTCAGGCTCTTGAGGATCGCCTTGCCCGCCGCACTGTCGCGTCCCCCGTCTTCGGCAAACGCATAGGCTTTCCTGATTTCCGCCGGGCTCATTACCGTCGAGGGTTCGATCAGGTTGGCGGCAGCTTTGAAGTCGGCCTTGCGGTCGCGGAACCGTCTGGCTACCCGTTTTGCTTCGATGTACGCATAGTGGGGGCGCAGCACGGGGTTGTTCAGCGCCGTCTGAATCGCTTCGATGCCCTCCGGAAGGTGGTCGCCGCCCAGGGCGAGGGTGAGCAGCGCATCGGGGGTGGAAAGCACCTTCAGGGCGGCCTGCGCGTGCGCTTCATCCACGGTGGAGGTAATGAGCACGTCCGCCGTACCGGTTACCGTGGCTACCAGGCCGCCATTGTCCCAGTGGACATCAACGGTGATCCGGTGCGCCCCGGGGGCAGCGAACAGGGCTCCCTGGGCGCCGCGCAACAACGTGAGCGAGTCACTGATGCGCTCCCCCGGATTCAAGGGGGCCACCGCCTCGTCTTCGAGGCAGAGCATCAGAGGCGAAAACGTGCGGGCACTGCCGGCCGGACCCACTACCTGCCCTTTCACCAAACCACTTTTCATGCGCAGGTTTTTCGGGGCGTAAATGGGTTCGGTGGTGGTATTGACCAGTTCGATGTTGACCCGTACCGGCGCGCCCAGCGGCACCGACTCCAGCACCGGCGTCACCCGCAGGCTGAGCCCCTCCATTTCCACTTCCAGGTCTGCCGGGCTGATGGGCGTCGAACCATAAGAAGTACCAAAAGGCACCCCGCCGGGACGCACGTAAATGTCGGGCATGTGCCGCAGCCGCCTGGCGTCCTCCTCGTTGTATGACCACTGGACGTTGTCCGGGAAAGCAGGACTGCCGGGAGCCAGGGAGTTTTCTGCGATCACGTTCGTAGTGTTCATAAAACCGTTGTCGACGGTATTGTGGTAAAGGCCCATGCGCGTGCCCCGTTTCGTGCACCGCCGTGCGGAAATAGGGGGCGGTCGCCGTGCCGAAGCGCTGGCCCCGGACGAGGCCCCACTCGGGGGCGTCGGGAATGGTCCAGTGCGAAGAAATCACGCAGCCTTCCCGCGGCACGTTGTTGGAATCTCCGCCGTAGGCGTCATACATGATGCCCCGTTCGGTAGAATCCAGCCGCCGTACGCACAAAACGTGGTAACGCCATTCCGCATCGAGATTGTTGGCATCGCGCCGGGCCAGCATCTCGGCGTGGCACTCGGCATCGGACCAGAATTCGCCGCTTGGCTCGGCTACGTCGTTGTTGCTTTCGGCCACGGTAATGTCCCAGCCGATCCCGTCGCCAACGGTTCGCCAGTCGGTTCCCGCGCCGTTGTTGAGGGCCGCTTCCGACGCGTTCACGCGGTCAATTTCGATGGTAGCCTTGCGCAGGTACGTTGATAGCCATCCCATCGTAAGCCGGCCGACCACCGTGCCGCCGCTGTTCCTGACGTCGCCGGCCAGGTAATCGCCACCCGACGGGTATCCCGCCGGCGCCGCCTGCCAGCTCATCAACGCCGTAAAGGCTTCCGGAGCTTCCCAGCTACTGGTAGCGCTGTTGAACCGGTGCATCTCGAAGCCCAGGGTAAAGCTGTCCCCAATGGTAAAGTATTCGAGTAGCTGCGTGACCCGCAGGTAGTAGCGGTACCGGTCGCGGCTGAGAATGGGAATCCCCGCCGCAGGATCAGGGCCCGGCAAAAGAATCGGCCGGCGTGGGAAGGGGGGAGGGATCGGAATCCAGAAAAGCCGGCGCTGGTACAAGTCGCCGCTGGCCGTCCGGCCGCCGCTGTTGCTGTTGCACTCCACGCGCAGCGTGCCGTCGTACGTCACCAGGGGGCTTGCGGTGGGGTTGTAGTTGATCAGGTAGCACCCGCAGCGCAGGCTGCGCAACCGGATCGGCCAGGGAAACGGCTTCAGTTCCGGAAACTGCGGTACTTGCGGAAACTGCGGAAACTGCGGTACCGGTTCGGGCACCGGCAGCGGCACCACCGGCACTGGGGTGGGCAACGGCGGGAAGGCGCCGTTACCATTGGGGGTTAAATCTGCGTGCATCTTCATGGCTTTCTCCTTTTCTGCTTCAAGGCTGTTCCGTGGATTAAAAAATAAGGGTGGCATGGGGCGCACCGGGGCTGAATTTCCGGTAGATCCGACAGCAGCAGGCATCCTTAGCCCTGTCGTGGGTTCGCGTTCCCCGAGGCGGGAACGTAAGCAAGATCAGGAAAGCAGCAACCCCCTGCAATACTCATTTCTAGGTATTTTCAGCGCCGGCCCGGCCCGGGTACCGTCCGGGACGGGGTTATCTCCCCCGAAAAGGCGTCCTGATCTTTACCGTTCCCGTATCTTACCCGTAACATTGCCAGTAGTATCAGAATGCTTACCGACTGCGACATGAAAATTGAGCAAATGTATACGGGATGCCTCGCCCAGGGCGCCTACTACCTGGCCTCCGGCGGCGAGGCCGCCATCGTAGACCCGCTCCGGGAGATCAAGCCTTACCTGGAACGCGCCGAAAGCGACGGGGTACGGATCAAATACATCTTCGAAACGCACTTCCACGCCGACTTCGTGTCGGGGCACCTCGACCTGGCCCGGGCCACGGGAGCAACCATCGTGTACGGCCCCACCGCCCGGCCGGGTTTCCAGGCCCACATTGCCCGTGACGGCGAGGTGTTTGCCGTCGGCAACATGACGGTGCGGGTGCTCCACACGCCCGGCCACACCCTCGAATCGGTGTGTTACCTCGTGCGCGACGAAGCCGGCCACGACCAGGCCCTCCTCACCGGCGACACGCTGTTCATCGGCGACGTGGGCCGGCCCGACCTGGCCCAGCAGGGAGGCCGCTTCACGCAGGAACAACTGGCCGGCATGCTCTACCAATCGCTGCGCGAGAAAATCCTGCCGCTCGGCGACCACGTGCTGGTGTACCCGGCCCACGGGGCGGGCTCGGCCTGCGGCAAGAACATGAGCAAGGAAACCGTGTCTACGCTCGGCGAGCAGAAACAGCACAACTACGCCCTCCGCGCGGGCATGACGCGGGAAGAATTCATCGGCGAGGTGCTGCACGGCCTGCAACCCCCGCCGGCGTACTTTCCGCAGAACGTGCAGTTGAACAAGGCCGGCTACGAAGACATTGACCAAGTGCTGCAACGGGGCCTTACGCCCCTGCCGGTGGAGGCGTTTGCCGCCGCCGCAGCCCGGGAAGGCATCCTGGTCCTCGATACCCGCAAGCCGGAAGTGTTCGCGCAGGGGTTTGTGCCGGGCGCGGTCAACATCGGCCTCGACGGCTCGTTTGCCCCGTGGGTGGGGGCGCTGCTCCCCGACCTGCGGCAGCCCCTGCTGCTGGTGACCGAGCCGGGACGGGAAGAAGAAACCATCACCCGGCTGTCGCGGGTGGGCTACGACCAGGCCGCGGGGTACCTGGAAGGCGGCTTCGAGGCCTGGCGCCGGGCGGGCCGGCCGGTCGATGCGGTGCCTTCCGTGCCGGTGGAAACGTTTGCGGCCCGGTACCGGGAGGCGGCGCCGGTGGTGGTGGACGTACGGAAACCGCCGGAGTTTGCCGCCGGCCACCTGCCCGGGGCCATCAACCTGCCGCTCGATTCGCTGCGTGAGAACCTGGAACAGTTCCCGAAGGACCAGCCCGTGTACGTGCATTGCGCCGGCGGCTACCGGTCCATGATTGCGTGTTCGGTGCTGAAGGCGCGGGGATGGGATAATCTTACGGACGTGGCCGGGGGCTTTGCCGCCATGACCCGCGCCGGATTGCCCGTAGTGCAGGAAGAAACTGCTGCTGCCGGGTAAACGGGGAAGTTTCGGGGTGCTTTTATTTCAACTCCTTTTTGCCGGTGATTTTGGCTTCCTCTTCCAGGTTACACCCGAACAAATAATTGCCTTCACAATCAAATACTGCCCCGCCCGCGCATACATCGCAGGCGGCCCCCCCATTCGTATAGAGGATGAATACCGTTTTGCCTCCGTACAGGCCCTGGATGACCGGGCCGAGGGTACATCCCGTTCCGGCCAGGTTTTTTGCCGACTGCTCCCGGTTCGTTTTCAGCCACGCCAGTTCCCGCAACGGGTCCTGAACGCCGCAGGCATTGGCGGCCGCCAGGCGGGCACTTTCGGTTTCGGTGCTTTCGGGGTCAACGCTGGTCTGCGTACAGGACAGCAGCGTAAGGAGAAGAAAGCCAGTTAATAAGGCGTTTTTCATGGGTCAAGCAGGAAGTGATTTCTACGATGACCCGGGTGTGGCGGCAAAGGTTGCAAGGGGGCTAATTCACGTTGCGCGGGTCGGCCCAGACCAACTCTTCGTCGGTACGAGTGGAAAAAAAGTCCCGGCACCGGCCGTCGCCGCGGCCGGTGATGCCGCCGTCGGGAAGGCAGACCAACGTGCAGGATTCGTCGTACAATCGGCTCGACTGGTCGCAGCAACGTGGCGTGAAGTAGTACACCTTTTTGCCCGCGTACCGGTAGCTGTACACGCGGACGGGGGGATTGGATACTTCCTGCGCGGCAATCTCGTCGATCTTGGCCTGGATGCACGGGGGCGGGCCCTGGGGGCTTTCTTCCGCTTTCGCTACTTCTTCTTTTTGACAACCTGCCGCCATCAGCACCAGGAGCACGCACGGGAGTAGACCGGTTCGCATGTTTTTTCGCGGGTTAACGTTCCAGCCGGGCAGGTTACCCGGCAGAGCCGACGCTCTCCTGCCTTATACGGACGCCGCGCCTTTTGTATGCAGTTACTCAGTGGTTTCCGCCGTGCTGGCCGGCAGTCCGTTGGGCAGCGTGATCACGAACTCCGTGCCGGCGCCGAACTGGCTGGTGACGGCAATGAAGCCCCCGATGCGCTGAATGGCCTGCTTCACGATGTAGAGGCCCAGGCCGGAGCCCTCCGCCTTTTCGGTGGCCCGGAAAAACATGTCGAACAGGTGGGGCACGAACCCTTCCTCGATGCCGATGCCGTTGTCGGTGATGGTAATGCGGGCCTGGTGCGCATCCACGGCAATGGCGAATTGCACGTAACTGGTTTCCGCCTCGGGGTTCTGGTATTTGATGGCGTTGGAAATGAAGTTGCGCAGGATGAGAGAGATGCGGAACGGGTCGCCGTAAAACGGCACCTGCTGGTCGAGCCGGACGCGTCGTTGCAGCCGCGCGTAGCCCTTTGCGTACTGCATGTCTTCGAAGCCCTGCCGCAGCACCGCCTCGAAGTCGATCGCTTCCCGGTTGTCGGCCGAGTTGAGCATCTTCGAGTGGTTGAGGATCGACTGGATGAACTCGTCCGACCGGCTGATTTGCTCGCCGATCATGCGGTTGTACACCAGGATGGCGGCGGCGTCGGTTTCGTACTCGGCCAGGTTGAGCAGGCCCTTGATCGAGCACAGCGGGGAACGCAGGTCGTGGGAAACCTTGTAGACGTAGTGGTCCAGCTCCTGGTTGCGCTGCTGGAGTTCTTCCAGGGTGTTTTTGAGGGCTTCTTCGGCCAGCTTGCGTTCGGTGATGTCGCGGGCAAAGCCGTACATCACGCCTTCGGCGGCAAACACCACGAAGTTCCAGGAGAGCCACTTGTAGGACCCGTCGCGGCAGCGGTAGCGGTTTTCGGTGCGGATCACCGATTGCCCCCCGGCGAGTTCGTCGCGGAAAAACTGCACGGTACCCTCCAGGTCGCGGGGGTGCACGAAGTCGAAGAGCGACGTGCCCGTAAGTTCGGCCTCGGCGAAGCCCAGCGTTTGCTGCCAGGAGTGGTTGAAGCGGAGCATCCGGCCGTCGAGCCGGGCAATCACCATCAGGTCAAGCGAATGGTTGAAGAAGTTGTCGCGTTCCTGTTCGGCGGCCTTGCGCCGCGAAATGTCCCGGCAGGTCGTGTGGATGCTTACCGTGCGGCCCTCCTCGTCGCGGATGGGTTTGGCGATCATTTCGAACCACACGTAGTGGCCGTCGCGGTGCTTTTTGCGCAGGTGGATGTAGGGAAGCCCGTCGGTGCGGCCTTCGCAGGCGGTCTGCACGAAGCGCCGCACCTGCTCGGCGTCGTCGGGGTGTACCCGCTGGTGGGCCTTCTGGCGCACCATTTCATTCGGATCGAGCCCCAGCAGCGTGCCGGCCGACAGCGACACGTAGGTGTAGTAGCCCTGCAAATCCTGGAGGCACACCAGGTCGCTCATGCTTTCGGAGATCAGCCGGTACTGCTCCTCGCTTTCCCGCACCTTGTCGTTCACCTCGATCACGTGTTCGAGGGTCTGGCGCAGTTCTTCCTCGCTGGCCTTGAGTTCCTCGTTGGTGTCGCGGGCGTCTTCCAGCAACTCCTGCACCCGCAACTGGGTGGTTTTGAAGCGGGTCATGTCATTGCTGACGGCCACGAACTGGTGCACCTTGCCCGAAGGGTGGAAGATGGGGGTGATCGACATGTCGACCCAGAAGGAACTGCCGTCGCGGGCCCGGTTTTTCATCACCCCGTGCCAGTTGTCGCCCCGCGAAATGGTCTGCCAGAGGTTTGCGTAGAAGGCGTCGTCGTGTTCGTCCGAACGCAGGAGCCGGTGCGTGCTGCCCAGCAGTTCGGCCCGCGAGTAGCCCGACAGTTCGCAGAACCGGTTGTTCACGTAGATGATCACGCCGTCGGCGTCGGTAATGCTCACCACGGCGTGTTGTTCAACTCCTTTTTTGATTTTCACGGCGGCTTCGGCCGACAGGAGCTGGGTTTGCAGTTGGCGCACTTGCTGCTTGAGCTGACTGATTTCTTTTTTTAAAAGATCTTCCTGCGTGGGGTGGTTAAGCATACCAATCTGGTCACGGAATAGCGTGGACAAATAAAGTGATTTAAATTCAAAAAATGTTACGGGTTAAGGACGGCGGGCCGGCATAATTCCATGGCGTCCAGCCATTGTTCGGCTTCGGCCCGGGAAGCAAACTTGGTTACCTCCAGGCCCGTCCGGCGGAGCATGGCGTCGCACTGGAGGTCGGCCATGTCGTCGTGGGCCACCACTTTGGCCGACAGCCGCATGCCTTCCCGTTGCAGCAGCCTTTGAATGAATTCGTGGAGGGCCTGCACGGGGGCGGGGTGGGTTTTCATGCGGGTGGCGTCGGCCAGCACCGTAAAGCCCGGTTGCACCCGGGCCAGGACTTTTTGCCAGTCGGCCCGGTAGAACGGCACCACGGAAGGATCACCCCAGAAGCCGGTGATGGTGAAGTACACGCGATTTTTGGCGGGCTGGAAGGCAATTTCGTAGTAGTTGTTGCGGGCAATGCATTCGGTCGGCATGTAGCGGGAATGTTTCGGGTGGAAAGGAAGGAAGCCCGGCGGGGCCGGGCTCGGGGAATCGGGTTGCACTTCAGGCGATGGGGGAACCGGGGCCGGTTAACGCTTCAACGCTTCGGCGACGCTGTTGCAGTACTGGATGTCGTATTTGGCGAAGCTGAAGCCCGGGTTGTTCTTCTGAATCTTTTCGCGGCCGATGCGCACGCTTTCCACGAAGAGGCGGTCCTGGGGCAGAATTTTGCGGTGCGACTTCACGCCTTTCTTCAGCATTCGTTCTTTCCACTCGACGTGGTACCACTCCATGGACGGCTGGTGGAACACGGTGAGGTTGGTCTTGTCGAACACGACTTTGCTTACCTTTTCCTTGGAAGCAAACGTTTCGATTTCCCCGAGTACGCTTATAAAGACTTCGATGGGAACGTAGGAAACTTTGAATTTGAGGACCACGGCGAGGTGTTCTTCCACGTACTGGATGTGGGCCCACTTGGTGTCGGAAACAGGGGTAGTTACTAACATAAATTTTACTTTTTACAGAGAGTGTTACTTGAAATGTTGGAATAGTGCCTGAAGGGTAGCGTGCTTAATACCACTCCCCCGCAGGATTGTTTTGCCGAGGTAAGCGGCCCCCGGGGCCCGGGAAGAGGCCGGTAGGTAATTTTTGGGAATAATTCGGTAAACCGCGGGGCGGAACCGATTAAAATATTTACTTTTAAGTGAAGATTACCGTAAAGTGGAGCGGGGCATGAGGGGAAGGAGCGGTTTTTGGCCGGTTTCGCGCCGGACAATCGTGGCAAGAAGGCGAGGTGTATGTTTTGACCGGGTGTTAAATTAATTTTTTTTGAGCATGAACATTTCAAAAAATGAGAACCGCAAATTTCGCCGGGTGGTACTGGTAGACGACAACCGCGCCAGCAACTTTTTGCACCAGTGCCTGCTGGAAGAACTTTCACTTACCGATGAAATTGTGGTACTCAGCAACGGCCGCCAGGCCCTCGATTATTTTACCACGCAACGCGCCGGGGGAGAGGGCAGCGAACCGGGCGGGCAGGACCTGGTGCTGGTGGACGTGAACATGCCGGTGATGAACGGCTGGGAACTGCTGGACGAACTGGAGCACGCCGACCGGGAATACCTGCGGCGCAACGCCGTGGTGATGCTCACCAGTTGCACCCACGAAACCGACGCCGCCCGCGCCGAGAAACTCACCATCAAGGGCTACCTCGAAAAACCCCTCGACGAGCAAAAGGTATCCGCCCTGCTGGATGCAATAGACAATAGTCATTAGTTAACAGACATTAGTCAATGGGCAAAGGACCGGGAATGCGGCTGCCACGGGCATGGACAAACTAATGACCAATGCCTAATGACAAGTCTCTACTTCCCGTTGAGCATGCGGTGAATGGTGCGGTTGATGGCCAGCACGGCGCCCTGGCGGGCCCGGTTGAATTCAATGTTTTTTTCCCCTTTGGTAACGGCCTTGCGGTAGTTCTGGTGCAGGTAGTGGGTGATCTCGTAATCCAGGTCCTGGACGCACTTCTCCCGGAACGCTTTGTCAATTTTTTCCGCTTTGCGGATCAGGCGGATCGCCTCGCGGATGGAAAGCTCCAGCCGGTGGGCGTTTTCGTCGGAGGGAATGAGGGCATTCACCTCATTCCGGATCTTTTGCAGTTTATCGAGTGCGTCGTCCATATACCAGGGGCGGCGGGGCCGGGAAAAAGTTGGGGCGCGGGGGACAAAAATACGTTATATTCCTTGTACTGGCCCCCAATGTAAAAGTTTGCGCGGCCGGACCCGTTTCCGGCACATCCTTTTCGGGGCCACCCTCGTATGTATTCCTAAATTGAATTATTTATGGATAAATGGCTACTCCGTTGCGGCAACCCGACCCGTTCCGAAAACATTCCTGCCCTGTCTGCCGGCGCCGAAGATTTTTCCGCCGCTGCCACTTCGTCCCAGTCCGAAACCGACGGCCCGTCTGAGGCCCGTTCCCGTTCCCAGTACGTGGAGATGGTCAATTTCCTGTACGGCTTCACGGCCGCGCTGGGCTGAGCAATCGTCATGGGTCAGTATTCATTGTCATGGGTCAGTAGTCAATGGTCATTGGTACAGTAGTCACCGGTCAACCGGATACGATGACTTACACGCACCCAATGACCATTGACTACTAACCAATGGCTATTTACTGCCCGTTACCCTAGCGGTAGAGCGGCACGTTGGCGAGTACTTCGCGGAGTTGTTCTTCCGTGAGGGGCTTGTTGATGAAGTGCGTAATGTTGTAGGCCTTGGCTCGTTCGATGTCTTTGGGGTACGCCGAAGAAGTGAGCAGCACGATGGAAGTGCTTTCCGAGGCCGGCAGCCGGGTAAAGTGCTCCAGGAACTCAAACCCGTCCATCACCGGCATATTCAGGTCGAGGAAGATCAGGTTGGGCGCCACAATTTCCCCGTCGGCAGCTTTGATGTATTCCAGGGCTTCCTGGCCGTGATAGCGCACGTGGATGTCAAACTCCGGATCAATTTCCAGCAGTAAAAGCTTTGCCAGGTAATTGCTGGCCGGGTCATCGTCCACTAACAGTATGCTTGGTATTTTCTTCATATAAAGAACTAAAAGTACACCGTGAAAGTGCTGCCTGATTCTTTTCGACTCTCAACGGTAATACGGCCTCCATTGTTTTCCACGATCCGTTTGACCATGTACAGCCCGATTCCACTCCCTTCCACGTGCGTGTGCAACCGCCTGAACATGTCGAAGATCCGGTCTTGCTTGCCCTCCTCGATGCCCAGGCCGTTGTCGGTCACAAACAGCACGGGCCGCTGGTTGTTCAGCCGGGTTCCGACGGTGATGCGCAAAGGCCGGTCGGGGGAGCGGTACTTGACGGCATTAGAAAGCAAATTTAACAAGATGCTGCGCAAATGTTTGCGCGGGTAGTATATTTCTTTCACGTCAAAACATGCCTCCAGCACGGCGCCGGCTTCGGCAATGGGACCGGCCAGGTCGGTGGTTACGTCTTCGAACACCTGGCGGTAGTCAACCGGTTCGCGCTCCTGGGATAGTTCTTTCTGCACTTTCACAATTTCGGTCAGTTCCCGGATGGTGGTGTTGAGCTTGCGGATCGAGTTGCTCATCAGGTCCAGCAGTTCCTGTTCGGTATCGGCCACCTGGTCCTTGAGGCGCTTCTGCAACACTTTCTGCAAGCCTTCCAGGTTGTTGATCGGCGACCGCAGGTCGTGGGAGGCCGTGTACACGAAGTTGTCCAGGTCCACGTTCACGCGGGTCAGCTCCTCGTTTTTGGTTTCCAGCTGCCGTTTGGTGGAGGTCAGTTCTTCCACGAAAAGGCGCTGGTCGTGGATGTCGGTGCAGGTGCCGAACCACTTGAGTACCCGGCCCGCCTCGTCAAGCAGGGGCAGGGCCCGCCCCAGGAACCAGCGGTAGGTACCGTCGGCCTTGCGGAAGCGGTATTCCACTTCGTAGGGCGTGCCGTCGCGCAGGGATTTGTGCCAGATTTCCAGGGTCCGCCCGTAGTCGTCGGGGTGCAGCACCAGCGACCAGCCCCTGTCCTTGGTTTCTTCGTAGGTGAGGCCCGTAAATGCGTACCACCGCTGGTTGAAGTAATCGTGGTTGCCCTCGGCGTCGGTGCGCCACACCAGGTGCGGGATCATGTCGGCCAGGAACTGGAACTGCCGCCGCGTTTCGGCCAGCTTTTCGAGGGCTACCCGCTGGTCGTGGATGTCGGTGGCCGTGCCGATCCATTCGGTGACCTGGCCCGCCTCATTGTGCAGGGGCAGGGCCCGGGCCAGCACCCAGCGGTATTCGCCCCCGGGCGTTTTGCGCAGCCGGTACTCGTTCTCGAAGGGCACGCCCGTGTCGAGGGAGAGCTGCCACTTGCGGCGCGTCAGGTCAAAGTCGTGGGGGTGGATGAGCAGCGGCGAGATGGCCTGCACCTCGTCGCCGGGCGCCTCCCCGGCGTATTCGTACCAGGTTTTGTTGAAAAACGTGTTGATCCCGGCGGGGTCGGCCGTCCAGATGATCTCGGGAATGCCGTCGAGGATGCGGCGGATGCGCCGTTCGCTTTCCTCCACGGCGCGGCGGGCCAGCACCTGGTCGGTGACCTCGTAGCCGAAGGTAATGATGCCGGTTACCTTTTCAACCGGATCACGCAGGGGTTCGTACACCAGGTTGAAGTACCGCGGGTACGGCCGGCCGTCCCCTTGCCAGTCGGCGGTGATGGGAAATTCGTTGCCCACGAACCGCTGGCCCGTGGTGTACACGCCGTCCAGCACGTCCCACACCGACGGGTCGAGGTCGCGGATAACTTCCCGCACCGTTTTGCCTTCGAGGGAGCCGGTGGCCCCCACGGCCCGGAGGTACGGCGGGTTGGCCATTTCGTAGCGGAACTGGGGGCCCCGCACGATGGAGATCAGCGCCGGCGACTGCATGAAGATGGTGTTAAGCCGCTCCTTCTGCCGTTCGGCTTCGGCCCGCACGTGCCGTTCGCGGCCCAGCAGCCGGGCAATCTGCTGGTTGGCCTCCTTCAGTTCGAGGGTCCGGTCTTTCACCCGCTGGTCGAGGCCGGCGTTCCACTCGCGGAGCGCCGCCTGGGTCTGTTCCAGTTCGGTGTAGTTGGCCTGGAGTTGGTGGTTGGCCCGCCCGAGGGCGTCACGGGCTTCTTTCCGGCCCGACACGTCGAGGGCGTTGCCCAGCAGTTGCCGGACCACGCCCTGCGGATCGCGCCGGAACACCGTTTCGAAGCTGCGGAACCAGCGCCACGCGCCGTCGCGGTGGCGGATGCGGTATTCGATTTCCAGCACCTGGCCGTCGGCGGCGGCGCTCAGGGCCCGGTGGTGCGCCGCCACGGCTGCCTGGTCTTCCGGGTGAATGAGCCAGGCGATGTTATCGGCTCCCATGGCAACCATCTCTTCGGGCGAGAAGCCCAGCAGCGACCGGACCTGCACGTTGATGAAGAGGGTTTTGGCCGACGGCATTTCCATGATGTAGAGCAGGGCGGGCACCGTGTCCACGATTTTCTGCACCAGGTGGGCGTCGAGGGTTTCGTAGAGGCTTTGGCCCCCCAGGCCGTTTTCCGCGCCGCTGCGTCCCGGTGGGAGGGGCGCGGACTCCCCGGGCAACGGCTCCCGCCCGTTTTCGGCGCGGCCGGCCGGGGCGTACGGCGGCGGGTTGCCGTGCCATTCGTCCAGTTCCTCCACCAGCGCCACCAGTTGGTCCGGGTCAGTGGTGTAGCGGGGTAAAAACTGCACCAGCACCGGCCGGCAGGCGGCGAATGCCTCTACTCCGTCGGTCCCCCGCAACGCCTCCCGATCCGGGGCCTGCCCCGGGACGCCGGGCGGGGTGTTGCCGGCTGCTGCCATCCGCACGAAGTCGCCCACCACCCCGCGGGCCCAGGCCTGCGCGTCCGCTTCGGACGGGTGCGCCAGGCGGGCCAGCAAGGATGCGTGTTTGGTCCGCAGCCGCCGCAGGTAACGGGTGGCGAGCTCGTCCAGGTGGTGGTCGAGCAGGAAGCCGGCATACGCACGCAGGGCGCCAAAAGGGGGAGTCTCATTCATGGCATCGTAAATTGACAATTGAAAATTGACAATTGGTCATGGTGCGCAGCGCCGGTGCCCGCCGAACGGATGGACCGGCCCGGTTGCGCATGCAGGATGCCTCTTCGACTTCGCGCGACATCCGGGCGCAAAGATACTAAAGAACGGAGACGGGAGACCGGAAGGAGGCAGACCGCAAGGAGGGCCGGGAAGGAATTCTGGCAAGGCTCCGGTACGGGCCAGCAGGAACGAGAGAAAAGGAAAAGGAGGGGGACGGGGGTTACTGGCAGTGCGGGTGGGGTGGTGCCCGGGCGGGACATTCAGGATGGGATAAAGCCCTGGTCCGGCGCGCTCCGGTCCAAGTCCTTAGCACTCTCCCATTTGCCCCTGCCTGTTACTTTTTTGTGAATCACGGCATTAACGGGCACTGACGACCAAACGCCGTTATCCGTCGACCAATCTGCCCAATGAACCTATGAACGATGTAAACCAGCTAGTTTCCGCCTGCCGCCGCTTCTGCACTATACTCTTCTTCTTGGGTCTTTGGGCAACCACCGCCAAAGCGAACTTAGGCTTTATGTCCGTACAAGGCGGGAACTGGAACGACCCCTGCACCTGGAGCAGCACCTGTCCCAGCCCGGCGCCGCTGCCGATGGTTGGCGTCAACATCCCTGGTCCCAACGACAACGTAACCATCTCCAACAAGCACGACGTGGTCCTAAACGTGAATGCCACCGTTGCTACGCTTACCGTGGACAACGGCAACGGGAGCGACCCGACCGTGTTGCGGGTGCTGCAAAACCTGACCCTGCGGGTAACGGGCAACATGGTCGTTAACGCCAGCGGCAGGTTGGTCATTGAAGGCGGCGCCCTGGTGTACGTGGATGGCGGCAGTTGCGTGAAAAACAACGGCTCCGTGATGATGGCAGGACCCACCGGCACGGCTGCCAACCCCGATCCGGTGAACGGTTCCCTGTTCCTGAAAGGGTGCGTGACGGTGGGCAGCCAGTGTACAGATAATTTTACTTCCACCAACGGCACGCCCAACTTCATCAATGACGCCAACCTGAACTGGTGCATCAACTGTACCAACAACAACAGCGCGACCAACGTCGGCAACCCGGCCAATTTCTGCGCCCTGATGCTGCCGGTAGAGTTTGCCAGCTTCTCGGCAACCGTGCAGGAGGACGAGGGCAGCGGCGGCAAGCCCCGCGTGGCCCTGGCCTGGACGACCGTGAGCGAAACCAACAACGCGTATTTCGCCGTGGAAAGATCTACTGACGGGGCGCAGTTCACGGAAATCCTGCGGCTCGACGGCGCCGGCAACACCACCGGCCCGGTGGCCTACCGCGAATACGACGACACCCCCCCGTTCGGCACGGTCTATTACCGCATCCGCCAGACCGATACCGACGGCCACGCCGAGGCCAGCAAGGCGGTAGCCGTACGGGTAGGCGTGGGCGGGATACTGCAAATGACGATCAGCCCGGTGCCACTGCACGGCAACCACTTGTCCATCAACCACACCCAGGCGGAAACGCCGGCCTTCCAGTTGCTCAACGCCCTGGGCGTGCCGCTTGACGCGGCCCGCTACTCGGTTGCGGCCGAACCCTACCGGGCTACCCTCACGCTGGCAGCGGCCTTGCCCCCCGGCCTGTACTACCTCCGCGCCCGAAGCGCCGGCACAGTCGTTACGGGGAAAGTAATTGTTCCGTAGGAAAGGAGACCGCAGACCGGAGGCCGGAGACGGGAGGAAGGGAGACCGGAGGAGGATCGGGAAGGAGGCTTGGGCGGGGCTCCGGTACGGGTTGAAGACGAAAAAATAAAAAAAGAAAAGGGAAAAAGGGAGGCCGTATCTGCACAAGTTGCAGGCCTTCCTTTTTCCCTTTTCTCTTATGGCCTCCGACTCGCGTTGCCAACCCTGCCCCGCATGCTACGGGCACGCCTCCTCCGGTCTCCCTTCCTCCGGCCTCCGGTGTCCTTTTACTCGTACCGAAGCGATTCCACCGGGTTCCTGCGGGCGGCTTTGCGGACGTGCAGCACAATGGTGAGCACGGCGACCCCCAGCACGGCCAGGGTGGGCAGCACGAACAGCACCGGGGTGATGGAAATCCGGAACGCGTAGCCGGCCAGCCATTGCTGGGTGCCCCAGTACGTGAGCGGCCAGGCAATCAGGTTGGCTACGAAGATGAGGCCCAGCAAGTCTTTCGAAAGCAGGAACAGCAATTGCACGGTCCGGGCGCCGAGTACCTTGCGGATGCCCACTTCTTTGGTGCGCTGGGCGGTGGCGAACGAAACCAGCCCGAACAGTCCCAGGCAGGCTACGGCAATGGCCAGGAAGGCAAACAGCCCGATGGTGCCGGCCAGTTGCTGGTCGGCCTGGTATTGTTCGTTGAAGGCGTCGTCGAGGAAGAAGTACTCGAACGGGTTGCCGGGGTACACGGCTTTCCACTGCTTTTCCATTGCCGCCAGGGTTTCCCGAATGCGGTTGGCCGGGTCCTGGCCGCCCGCAGTTTTGATCGAAAAGTAGTCCGTCCGGGTGGGATCGAGGCGGTACATGGCCGGCGCGTAGTCCTGCTTGAGGTAGTCGTGGTGGTAGTTTTTGAGCACCCCGATGATGGTCCGGGGCGGCTGGTTGCCGCGTTTGAGCACGTGCCCGAGGGCCTGCTCCGGATGGGCGAATCCGAGTTGCTTGGCCGCCGCCTCGTTGAGGATGACACTACGCAGGTCGCTGGCCAAGTCTTCCGAGAAGTTCCGGCCCGCCAGGAGCCGGAGCCCGAAGGTTTGCAGAAAGTGAACATCCACCCGGGCTTCACCATAACCAAAGGAACCTTCCGCATTGGGGATTTTGGCCGGGGTAACTCCTTCTACGGTGGCGTTGTTGTAGTAGGCGCCGTACCCTTTGGACGGCAACGCGCTGGAGGCCGTAATGCTATGGATGGCGGCAACGCCCTGCAACCCGGTTTTGAACCGGTTCCACTGGCCGGCCAGCGTGGCCGAGTCACCGATCAACTGCGGGCCTTTGACTACCAGCACCTGGTTGATGTCCACGCCCAACGACTGGTTGCGCATAAAAGTCATTTGCCGGAAGACCGTGAAGGTGCCCGCCAGCAGCGTGACTGAAGCCACAAATTGCAGCACCACCAGGCTCTTGCGCAGCGAGATGCCCCTGGCTCTGGGAATGATTTTGCCCTTGAGCACCGCGATGGGCTGGTAGGCCGACAGCACCAGGGCTGGGTACACCCCCGACAGCAGGGTGCCCACTACAAAAAGGCCTCCCAGCGCCCCCCAGAACTGCCATTCGTTCCACAGGGTCAGCGAAAGGGCCAGCCCGGTGAGCTCGCGGAAAAAGGGTAGTGACAGTTGCACCAGGGTAAAGGCCAGCGCAATGCCCACCGCGTTGAGCAGCACCGATTCGAGCAGGAACTGCCCGAAGAGTTGCCCCCGTCCCGCCCCGATGGCCTTGCGGACGCCTACTTCCCGGGCCCGGGTCGTGGCCCGGGCCGTCGACAGGTTGATGTAGTTGATCCAGGCGATGCCCAGGATGAACAGGGCCAGCAGTAGCAGGAAAGACATCATCTCTACGTCGGCCCCACTCGGGTCTTCAATGACGGTGCTCGTGTGAATGTCGGCCAGGGGTTGCAGCCAGAAAGTCTTGTACTTTTCGGGCCAGTTGGGTTTGCGCGGGTTCAGGACCGCACTGGCCAGGGTGGCTGCCGCCGCCCGGGGGTCGGCGCCGGGGCGGAGCTGCACGTAGGTATTCAGGAATCGCCAGCCCCACTCTTGTTCGTAGCCTTCGCCCCGCGGGGTTTTATAGGAAAGCAATGCGTTGAATTGCAGGTGTGAATACTGGGGAACGTCCTGCACCACGCCGGTGACTTCGAAGAGGTGGCTGCCGTGGTCGGCATTGCTCACGCGCATCACTTTGCCCATTGGGTTGGCGTTGCCGAAGTACTTACGGGCCGCCGACTCGGAAAGCACCACCGTGTAGGGCCTCGCCAGGGCCGTCTTCGGGTTGCCCTGCACCAACGGGTAGCTGAACATGACCAGGAAAGCCGGGTCTACCCAGTAGAGGCGGTCTTCGGAAAACAGGTTCTTGCCGGCCGCAAGCACGGCGCTGCCCTGCTCTACCCGGGCCGTGTGCAGCACCTGGGGCACGGCGGCCCGGATGACCGGCGCCAAAGCCCCCGACGTGATCTGCCGCTGGGGTGAGGCTTCGTCCATGGCGACCCGGTACAGGTACGGGGCGTTGGCGTGGAACCGGTCAAAACTGAACTGGAACGTAACGTACTGCAAAATGAGCAGGCAGGCCGCCATGCCGACGGCCAGGCCCAGTACGTTGAT
The DNA here is from genome assembly GCA_963844325.1 of uncultured Sphingobacteriales bacterium. GTDB lineage: Bacteria > Bacteroidota > Bacteroidia > Cytophagales > 172606-1 > CADCTQ01. Next base: position 6,021,636 of record CAWJNV010000002.1, on the reverse strand, counting down.
GAGCGAAAACTGCTTGTGCTTCAACAGGTTCCGCCAGGTGATGAGGATGTAATTGCGCAACATGGCTTTACAGAAAGGAGACCATCGGAAGGGAAACCGGAGGCCGGACCCGGCCTTTGCCGGTGCCCCAGTAACCCTGCCAACCGTTCATGGGTTGAAAATGATTTAACAATTCACTGACAAGTCATTCCATTCGCATTCTTTGGTACAGCCTCCCTTCCCCTTTCTCCCCGCGACACCGTACCGCATCCGCCTCCTTCCCGCTCCCTCCTCCGGTCTCCCTTCCTCCGGTCTGCGGTCTCCTTTATTCAGCGCGTAGCGAATCGACCGGGTTTGCCGTGGCGGCCCGCGTGGCCTGGTAGCCGATGGTGAGGGCGGCAATGCCCAGGGCTCCCAGCAGTGCTCCGGCAAACATGAACGGGTGCAGCGCCACCCGGTAGCTGAAGCCTTCGAGCCACGCCTGCATGAGGTAGGCCGCCAGGGGTGCCGCCACCGCGAAAGCCAGGCCCACCAGCCAGAGGAATTCCCGGCAGAACAGCGCCACGATGCCCGCTACCGACGCCCCGAGCACCTTGCGGATGCCCACTTCTTTGGTGCGCTGCACGGCCATGAACGTCACCAGCCCGTACAGGCCCAGGGCGCTGATGAAGATCGCAAGGCCCGCAAACACCAGGATGCCCTTGAAAATCAGGTTCTCAAGCGTGTACAACTGCGCCAACTGATCGTCGAGGAAGTCGTAGCGGTAGAACCCGTCGGGGAACACTTCCCGCCAGGCGCTTTCCACCGCGGCCAGCGTCTGCGGCAGGTGCGTACCGTCTCCCGCCACCGGTTGCAGCCGGAGGTTGGCGTAGCCGAACAAGTTGCCCCAGTGCATCATCACGCACGGGCTGATCTCCTCCCGGAGCGAATTGTTGTGGAAATCACGCACCACCCCGATCACCGGAGCCTTGTCTTCATTGATGAGGAGGATTTTGCCCAGCACCGACTGCGGCGTCAGGCCCAGTTGCTTCACCAGTTTTTCGTTCACTACGAAGCCGTTGAAGCCCTTCCGCTGCACCTCTTCCCGGCCGAACCACGTGCCAGCCACCAGCTTCAGGTCGAACAGGGCGAGGTATTCGGTGTCTACGCCCTTCATTTCGGCGCCCCGCTTGGCGCTTTCCGGCTCGTGCGACAGCCAGAAGGAGGTGCCGTACTGCTGCCCTTTGATGCTCGTGGGTACCCCCGACGCAAAGCTAATCCCCTGCACGCCCGCAATCCGGGTAAGCTTTTCGCGCAGCAGTTCCCGCCCGGCGGAATCGGTATTGGGCAGGGGCACGGTCACCACGGCGTCCCGGCGGAACCCCATTTCCTTCTGCCGGAAATACTGCATCTGGGTAGCCACCACGATGGTGCCGATGATGAGCAGTTGGGCCAGGGCAAACTGACCCGTGATCAGCACGCGGCGCAGGGAAAGACCGCCCCGCGAAGAGGCCGTAATCCGGTTTTTGAGGGCGGCCACGGGGTTATAACCCGACAGCACCAGGGCCGGGTAAAAACCGGCCAGCACGGTAACCAGCAGGGCCGTGGCTGCGGCAAAAACCACTACCCCGGCGTCCAGGTGCAGGTCCAGCGCCACGACGGAGAGCAACGCGTTGATCTGACTCAGGGCCACCTGGGTGAGGGTAACGGCCAGCAGCAGCGCCGCCGCCGAAAGTACGGCCGTTTCGCCCATGAACTGCCCGAAAAGCTGCGCCCGGCTGGAGCCCAGTGCCTTGCGTACGCCCACTTCCCGGGAGCGGCGCGCGGCCTGGGCCGTGGCGAGGTTGATGAAGTTGACGGCCGCAATGAGCACAATGAATACGCCTACCAACCCCACCGCGGGCAGCAATTGACCGGGCACCACGTAACTGCCCGGGTTGGTGTAGAACGGATTGGTGTGGATTTCTTTCAGCGGTTGCAGCAGGTACTTCACCCGCGGGTTGTACTCAGGCGACAGGTACTTGGCTTTGAATGCCGCCAGTTGCTTTTCAAAAACGGCCTTCTGGTAGCCTTCCGGCAGCACCACGAAGGTAGAACCCTGGTAGTTGCCGTGCCAGTTGCCCGCCTGGTAAGGGTTGTTGCGTTTGTAAAAGTCGTACGACACCAGCATGCCGAAGGGCAGGTTGACGTTACGCGGCGGGTCGGCCACGATGCCCGTCACCAGCAACTCGTCCTTGTCGTTGAGCTTTATGCGGCGGCCCAGCACCGGCTGGTTGTTGGCCAGGGCGGGGCCGAAATACTTGTCGGCCAGGCTTTTGGTGAGCACCACCGAACTCGGTCCCGCCAGGGCGGTCTGGGGGTTGCCGGCCAGCCACCCGAAGTCGAACACCCGCGGGTAGTAGGGGTCTACGAACAGCACGCCGTCTTCCTGGAAGCGGACCAGTTCCCCGTTGCCGTTCTCGGCGCTGATGATGCGGCTGTAGGGCCCGGCGGCCTGCGTCACCTGTTCGAGGACCGGGAAGTCGGCCCGCAGCGCCGCCGGCAGGGGGTAGGCCGTTTCGCCCCAGTGCTCCTTGCCCTCCGCAAACTGCGTGTGCTGCACAATGCGGTACGTGCGGTCGGCCAGGCGGTGAAAATGGTCGAAACTGGTTTCGTACCGCACTGCCGTGAAGAGGATGACGGCGCACGCAATGCCCAGGGCCAGCCCCAGCACGTTGATCGCCGCGTAGCTCCGGTGCCGGTGCAGGTTACGAAAGGTAGTAGTCAGGTAGTTGCGAAACATCGTTTTTGAAAAGGAGACCGCAGACCGGAGGAAGGGAGACCCGAGGAACGGAACCGAACTTCGTCGGTGCCCCGGTACTTTTTCCAACTGTTTGCCGGCGGATCGTGGTTTAATGTACTATTGACAAATGATGCGCTACGAACCAGCCAATCCGTTCGTACTTCCGGTTTCCCGTTCCCTTTTTCCTTTTCTCTCATTTTGTTACCCAACCATACCGGTGTCCTCCCCCAAGCCTCCTTCCCGATCTCCGGTCTCCGGTCTCCTTTTCTCCGGTCTCCCGTCTCCCTTTATTCGCTTCTCAGCGAATGGACCGGGTTTGCCCTTGCTGCACGCAGGGTTTGGAGGCCGACGGTGATCAGGGCGACCACGAACACGATGAGGGTCGGCAGGAGCAGCAGCCAGGGCGACAGCGTAATGCGGAAGGTAAAGCCTTGCAGCCACAACCCCATGCTCCACCAGGCCAGCGGCCAGGCCACCAGGTTGCTCAGCAGCACCAGCCGCAGGAAATCCTTCGACAACAGCAGCAGCAGGCTCGTTTCGCTGGCCCCCAGCACTTTGCGCACGCCGATCTCCTTGGTGCGCTGCGTGATGGTGTAGAGGGAGAGCCCGAAAAGGCCCAGGCACGCTACAAAAATGGCAAAGCCCGAAAACAGCCCGAACACGTTGCCGAACAGGCGGTCATCCTTGTACTGCCGGGCGAACTGCTCATTGAGGAAGGTGTATTCGAAGAGGTTGCCGGGGAAGAAGGCCTCATACTTGCGCCGGATGGCCTCCACCGTCCCGGCCAGGTGCTGGGTCTGTACTTTTACCGAGATGGGGGACGCATTGCCGTAGGCCGGGTACATGATCAGCGGCTCGATGGGGTTGTGCAGCGACTTCTGGTGGTAATCGGCCACCACCCCCACCACGTCCCAGGCCCGGTCGTAGATCAGTACCTGCTTGCCCAGGGCCTGGCGGGCCGACGGGAAGCCCAGCAGGTGCACGGCCTTTTCGTTGATGATGATGTTGCGCAACTTGTTCCAGTCGTGGTGGTAGTCGATGGGCGTAAAGGTGCGGCCGGCCACCAGTTTGATGCCGTACACGTCGATGTAGTCGTAACTCGTGGCCATGCTCCGCGTGGTGGCGTGGGCGTTCGGGCTGGTGCCGGCCCGGCGCACCTTGAATTCCCGCTCCAGGTCGCTGCCCGTCATCCCGCTGGAGGTAGCGGCGCCTGCCACGCTGGCAATGCTTTTCAGCTCATCCTTGAAACTGTCCATGCGCTTCATGAAGGTAGAATCCCAGGGCGTGAGCCGGGGGCGGTCACGACCAGCACCTGGTCAATGTCAATGCCCAGCGACTTTTCGCTCATGTAGCGCACCTGCCGGTACACCACCAGCGACCCGGTAATGAGGGCTATCGTAGCCACGAACTGCCCGGCCACCAGCACTTTACGGAACAGAATGCCCCGGCGGGAAGTGCTGTACTTGCCCTTCAGCACGGCCACCGGCCGGAACGACGACAGCACGAAGGCCGGGTAGAACCCGGAAGCCAGAATGCCCAGTCCGATCATCAGCGACAAGCCGGCCGTAAAGGCCCAGCCGCCCACGCCCCGGCCCAGCAGGTAGGCCAGCGACAGTTGCTGGTCCAGCATCTTGTTGAACAGGGGTTGGGCCAGTTGCACCACCCTTATGGCCAGCACCAGGGCAATCAGGTTGAGCAGCACCGACTCGGTCAGGAACTGGGTAATCAGCTGCGACCGGCCCGCCCCGGCGACTTTGCGCACGCCTACCTCCTTGGCGCGTTCCATGGCCCGGGCCGTCGACAGGTTGATGTAGTTGATCCAGGCAATGCCGATGATGAGCAGGGCCACCACCAGCAGGCCCCATACCACCGTGGCGTTGCCCGTCAGCCCGATCTCGTATTCGTAGTCTGAATACAGGTGGGCCCGGGTGAGCGGCTGGAGGAAAAACTGCTCCACGCTGCCCGACACCTTGTTGCCCTGAAAATACTGCTGGCTGAAGACGGGAAGCTTAACCTGCACCTGCCGGTAGTCGGTGCCCGGCCGCAGCTGCACGTAATGCCACATGTTCGAAACGGTAAAGCTGTGGTCGGCCGCCTTCCAGTCGTTGGTCAGCGTGCGGAACGAAATGAGGAGGTTGAACTGCAGGTGCGAGTTTTCGGGCACGTCGCGGCAGATGCCCGTGACCCGGTAGGGCTCCTTGTCGTTGAAGAATTGCAGCGTGCGGCCCAGCCACCGGGCGTGGTCATCGCCGGTGTACTTAAACAGCTTGCGGGCCAGGCTTTCGGTGATCACAACCGTGCGCGGGGCCAGCAGGGCATTTTTGGGGTTGCCGGCCAGCAGCGGGAAGGAGAACATCCGCAGGAAGGAGTTGTCTACCGTCAGCGCAGACCGTTCCGACAACCTCTCGCTGCCGTTGGTGATGATGACCTCACTGCGCGGGTGCACCCGGGCGTGGTCGGTCACTTCGGGATATTCGTCGTTGAGGGCCTTGCCCACCGCCGAGTAGGTGATGGTGCCGTGCTGGATGAGCTTGCCGTTCTGGTACCGGTCGTTGGTGACGCGGTACAGGTCGGCGGCGTTGGCGTGAAACCGGTCAAAGCTCAACTCGAAGCTTACGTATTGCAGAATGAGCAGGCAGGCGGCCATGCCAATGGCGAGGCCCACGATGTTGACGAAGGAGAACACCCGGTTCTTCTTCAGATTGCGCCAGGCGATGAGCAGGTAGTTGCGAAACATGGGAGATAATTACGAATGACCAATGACCAATTGTGAACGGGCGGTTACCAGCATTGACCCGGAACCCACCCCCGTTGTCTTTTGCACCCGTATTCTCTTCGGCAAGCCGTGTGCCACAACGGCAAACTATTGATTATCACATATTTAGTAATTGGGTTGCTCGGTCGGTGTTCCGTTTCGGAACACCCGCTTGTTTCACCGTGGAACAGGGGTTGACCGCTATTCCGAACGAAGCGAGTTCACCGGGTTCATCCGGGCCGCTTTCAGGGATACGTAGCTGACGGTCGCCAGGGCCGTGCACAGGGCAATCAGCGCCGACAGGCTCACGTCGGATGCGCCCACGGCGGTGCGGTAGGCAAAATTTTGCAGCCACTGCCCGACCAGCAGGCTCCCCAGCGGCGCCCCGGCGACAAAAGCCACGGCCAGCAGCAACACGAAACGCCCGTTGAGCAGGAAGACAATGTGCCACGCGGAAGCGCCCATCACTTTGCGGATGCCAATTTCCTTGGTGCGCCTGTGCGTCGCAAAAACCGCCAGGCCCAGGAGCCCCATGCACGAAATGGCAATGGCCAGCACGGTAAACAGGACGAAGAAGGCCTGCATGGCTTCGAAAGACCGGTAGGAAGCCCCGAAGGCTTCGTCCACGAACGAGTACCCGAAAGGCCAGCCCCCCGCCGTCCGGTCCCAAACCTCTTTTGCCGCCGCCAGGGCCCGCGGTACGTTGCCCTGCACCCGCACCAGCCAGTACGAATATACATCGACGGGGTGGCCCGACTCGGGCAGGAAAATGGCAAACGGCCGCATCGAAAACTGGAGGGGCAGGAAATGAAAATTGTTGACCACGCCGATCACCCGGAAGGTCTGCCCGCCCCGGGCCGGGAAACCGGGGTAGTGCAGCTCCTTGCCCACGGGGTCGGTCCAGCCCAGCTTCTGCACGGCCAGTTCGCTGAGAATCACGCCGTACCGGTCGGCCGCGTTGTCTTTGCGGAAACCGCGGCCGGCCTTGAGCTGCAACCCCAGCGTGTTTACGAACGCCGCGTCGGCCACGAACGAGGTAAGCTCCGCCTCTTTTACCGGGCTTTGGCGGGGCTGGTAGGTGTCTCTGAACTCCTTATAGTTGGGAAAAGTGCTGGAGCTGTAACTGGCGCTGACCACGCCCGGCAGCCCCTGCAACTGCGCCCCGAAGTACGGGGCGTTCGGGCCCAACTGTTCCGCATCGCCCACCACCACCAGCCGTTCGCGGGCAAACCCCGGGTCCCGTTCGCGCAGGAACCGCACCTGCTTCATGGCTACCATCGTTACCAGGATCATCCCCACGGCCATGCAGAACTGGAAGACCACCAGCACGTTGCGGAATCCGGCACCCGACCCTCCGAAGGGCTGGCTGCCCTTCAATGCCTGCACGGCCCGGGCCCGGCTCAGGTACAACGCCGGGTACAGCCCGGCCAGCAGGCTCAACAGGACCGGCAAAATGACCAGGGCGCCCAGGATGAGCCCCGCGTCCGGGAAAGCCGGCGTAAAATTATGGATGCCCAGGGCCGGCGCCAGGTTGGCAAATGCCTGCGTGAGCGTAAGTCCCACGCCGACGGCCAGCAGGGCCAGCAAATACGATTCGGTCAGGAACTGGTGGATGAGTTGGAGCCGGCTCGTGCCGATGGCCTTGCGCACGCCCACCTCCCGGGCCCGGCTCATGGCCCCGGCCGTGCTCAGGTTGATGAAGTTGATGCAGGCCAGCAGCAGGATGAGCACGCCGATGAACGCAAAGGCCCGCACGAACAGGATGTCGCCGACCGGCCCGAGCAGGTTGCCCGCCTCGCCGGAGTGCAGCCAGACCCGGTGCAAGGGTTGCAGGTAAAGCCGCCAGTAGTTGTGGCTGGCTTTGAACTGCCGGTAGGGGAAGCCTACGCGTTCGAAGGCGGCCGGGGCGTACCTCTCCACGATCCGGTCCAGCGCCGGGGTAAGTTTGCCGGGGACCGTACCGGGCCGCAAACGTACGTAGGTAGCCAGTTGCGTCCAGATCCAGCTCCACCCGAAGTACCGCACGTTTTCGTACGAACCAATCGAGGTGAGCAGGTCGTACCGGAAGTGGCTGCCGGCGGGTGCTTCTTCGATGATCCCCGTCACCCGGAAAGGGGTTTTGGCCTTGCCGATCAGCAGGGTTTTGCCGACGGCCCCGCCGGTGGAGCCGAAGTAGTTGCGGGCCACCCGCGGGGTAAGCAGCACCGAGTTGGGCTGCGCCAGCGCCGTTTTGGGATTGCCCTGTTGGAGCCGGAACGAAAACACCTGGAAGAAGGCCGGGTCGGTAGCCAGGATGTTGTCGTCGCGGAACACCTTGCCCTGGTAAAACACCACTGCGCCCGGTACGGGATAGATGCGCGTAGCGGCGGCTACCTCGGGGATCTCCCGGTCCAGCACTTCGGCCGCGGGCGGCGGGGTCGTGGCACGCCGGCCGGCCTGTTCCCCCCATCTGGTGTCCATGTTCACCCGGTAGATGTTTTCGCCCTGCGCGTGAAACCGGTCGTAGGCCAGTTCGCGCCGGATGTAGAGGAAGATGGTCAGGCACACGAACACGCCCAGGGCCAGCCCGGTGATGTTGATGGCGGCAAACACCCGGTTCTTCTTCAGGTTGCGCCAGGCGATGAGCAGGTAGTTGCGCCACATGGGTCAGGATTTACAAGATTAGCGAATGACCAGGATGGATCGAGATCATGACTCAGCCGAGGAAGGGGTTTACGGGATCAGGGCATTGGAAAATGACCGCAATCCTGGTAATCTTTTCGTCCGGCGAATCATGATCCTGACGGACAAGCCGTGTGCCACGTTGGCAATGAGTTGATGGTTAGGTATTTAACAAACTGGTAGTTTAATTGTTGTTTCAGAACGGAACACTCTCTTGTTTCAGGGTGGAACAAGGGGTAATTTAAGCTTTCATTGACGACCCCAAAAACCCGGAAGGTTTTCGAAACTTTACGGGTTCGGGCAGACTAAACCCCTTACAACGTGACCGAAAAGCTTACCGGCAAGGTGCTGGTGGTGGACGACGACCAGCACGTGCTGTACACGGCCCGGCTGGTGCTCAAAAACCATTTCACTGCCGTCCAGACGGAAAGTTTCCCGTCGCAGCTCCGGCAACTGCTCCGCAAGGAGAAGTTCGACGTGGTGCTGCTCGACATGAACTTCGCCCCCGGCCAGACCAGCGGGGAGGAGGGCCTGTTCTGGCTCCGCGAAATCCGGGAACTGCTGCCCGACGCCCGCGTGGTCATGCAAACGGCCTACGGCGACATCGACCTGGCCGTGCAGGCCATGAAGGAGGGCGCCGCCGACTTCCTGGTCAAGCCCTGGGACAAGGAAAAGCTCCTCCACGCCGTCCGCAACGCGTTGGGCGGACCGCCCAAGGAAATTCCCGCCCCGGCGCCCAAGCCCGGCGGCATCCTCACCCGGTCGCCGGCCATGCGGGCCGTGCTCCAAACTGCCGACCGCGTGGCCGCCACCGACGCCACGGTGCTGCTGCTGGGCGAAAACGGTACGGGCAAGGACCTCCTGGCGAACCGCATCCACGGGCTGTCGGGCCGGGCCGCCGGGCCCTGCGTAAAGGTAGACCTGGGGGCCATTGCGCCCACGCTGTTCGAGTCGGAACTGTTCGGGCACGTCAGGGGCGCCTTTACCGACGCCAAGGAGAGCAAGCCCGGCCGCTTCGAGGCCGCGTCGGGCGGCACGCTGTTCCTCGACGAGGTGGGCAACCTGCCCCTGCCGCAGCAGGCCAAGCTGCTCAGCGCCCTGCAAAGCGGCCAGGTGGTGCGGGTGGGCGCCAACCAGCCCGTTTCGGTGAACGTCCGGCTCATCAGCGCCACCAACGCTTCGCTGGCCCGCATGGTGGCCGAAGGGGCTTTCCGCCAGGACCTGCTTTACCGCATTAACACCGTGGAGATCACCTTGCCGCCGCTGCGCGAACGGCCCGAGGACATTCCGTTGCTGGTGGAGCACTTCCTGGCCGGGTTTGCGGGCAAGTACGCCAAGCGGGGCTTGTCGCTGGCCCCCGACACGCTGGCCGCCCTGCAACGGCACCCCTGGCCGGGCAACGTGCGGCAACTGGAGCACGCCACCGAACGGGCCGTGATCCTGAGCGACAGCCCGGTGCTCACGGCCCGCGACTTCCTGGGCCACCCGGCCGACACCTTCCCGGCCACGCCCCCGGCGCCCGACACCTACGACCTCGAAGAAATGGAGAAGCAGGCCATCCGGGAAGCCATCCGCAAGCACCGGGGCAACCTCTCGAAGGCGGCCCTGGAACTGGGCCTGGGCCGCACCACCCTGTACCGCAAAATGCAGAAGTATGGCTTACAACCGTAGCTTCCGGTGGCAGGTGGCCGGCCGCATCGCGGCCATCCTGGCGGCGGGGTACGCGGCCGTGTACGTGGCTACGCAAACGCACTTCTGGCTGGTGTCGTTCTGGCTCGGGCTGCTGTTTGCGGGGCTGGTGGCCGGCCTGATCCGCTACGTGGAACGGTCGGACCGCGAACTGGCAAATTTCCTGCTGTCCATCGACCAGAATGACTTTTCGATGCGCTACCCGCCCGGCCGGCCCGGCCGCGAAAACCGGCTGCACGAAGCGTTCCGGCGCCTGCTGCTGGTGTTCGGCAAGCTGCGCGAGGAACGGGAGGCGCACCACCAGTACCTGCAAACGGTGGTGGAACACGTAAGCATGGGCCTGCTGGCCGTGGAGGAAACGGGCGAAGTGCGGCTCATGAACCAGGCGGCCAAAAACCTGTTCCGCAAGCCCTTCCTGCACCACGTGAGCCACCTGGCTACCCTCGACCCCGACCTGCCGGCCGCGCTGCTCGAGCTGTCGCCGGGCGGACGGCGGCTGCGCAAGCTGGTCATCGACGGTTCGCCCGTGCAACTGTCGATCCAGGCCACCCGCTTCAAGCTGCACCAGCGGGGCTACGTGCTGCTTTCGTTCCACGACATCCGCTACGAACTGGAAGCACAGGAGGTGGAATCGTGGCAGAAACTCATCCGGGTGCTCACCCACGAGATCATGAACTCGGCCATTCCCATCTCCACGCTGTCGTCGGTGGTGAGCGACATGCTCGTAGACGAAAAAGGGCAACTGGTGAATCTCTCGGGGCTCGACGAGGAGAACCTGGCCGACCTGCAAGGGAGCCTCAAAACGATCCAGAGCCGGAGCAAGGGGCTGGTGGACTTCGTGCAGGCCTACAAAAGCCTCACCCAAACGCCCAAGCTGCGCATTGAGACGGTGGCCGTGGCCGACCTGTTCACGCAGGTCAACATCCTGTGCAAAGGCCCGCTGCTGGCCCGGGGCATCCCGCTGCACGTGCCCTCCCCCGAAGAGGGACTGACCGTGCCGGCCGACCGGGCGTTGCTCGAACAGGTGCTGCTCAACCTGGTGGGCAACGCCGCCGACGCCCTGGCGGGCCGCCCCGGCGGGCACATCACCCTCACGGCCGGCCGGGAGGACCACCACGTGTGGGTGCGGGTGACCGACAACGGCGCCGGCATGAGCCCGGAGGTGCAGGAACAGATCTTCATCCCGTTCTACACCACCAAAGCCAACGGTTCGGGCATCGGCCTGAGCCTCTCCAAACAGATCATGCTCCTGCACGGCGGCAAAATCCGCGTGCAATCCGTATCCGGGCAGGGGAGTAGCTTTACGCTGGTGTTCTGAGGGTTAAGAAGTTGGAAGGTTCACCACGGAGACACGGAGGGCAAGGAGTGACACGGAGAAAAAACGGAGAGGGGAGGAGGGAATAGGGTGTGGCGGCGCTGCGGGTGGGGGTAGGTAGGGGTAGGGTAGGGTAGGGTAGGGTAGGGTTTAAACCCTACCCTACGGAAAAGCTGCGCCTCAGTTGAGTCAAGCGACTTTTGCGTACGCTTGCGCAATGGCAATCACACTCAATATCCATAGGATAGGGTTTAAACCCTATCCTATCCTATCCCTTGCTGCGGCCTTCCTCTTTCTCCGTGAAACTCCGTTTTCTCCGTGAAACGCCGTGCCCTCCGTGTCTCCGTGGTAATCCTTACGATGTTCTGCCCAAACCGCTTAACTTAGAACATTGAATAACGAATCAATAATCCAATGACGCAACGCAAACCGGAATGCCCTTCTTCGGCCCGCGAAACACCGAAGCAACGCAAACCAAACCTGAAAGTCTTTTGCCTGGGCCTGCTGCTGCTGGGTGCCGTGGCCTGCGGGAAGAAAAAGGAACACGCCTTCGTGGGCAAAAGCGGGGTGGCCGTCGAGTACTACGGCAATTCCACCGACGTGCGGGCCCGCTACCAGGTAAAGGATGGCGTAAAAGACGGCTTGTTCCAATCGTATTACCCCAGCGGCCGGGTCAAGTCCGAAGCCCACTACAAGGCAGGCATCCGCGTGGGGCAGGTGACCCAGTACCACGAGGATGGCCGGGTGCAGTCCATTGACTACTACGAAGACATGGGCGGGGGCCGCAGCGTACGCACCACGTACTTCGACAATACCAAGGTGGTAAAAGTACGCGTGCACCTGAGGGAAGGCGTCGCCGAAGGACTGACGCAGTTGTATTACCCCAACGGCCAGCTCAAATCCGAAACCACCTACCACCAAGGGTACCGCCAGGGCCCGTCTACCCAGTACTACGAGGACGGCAAAATCAGGGCCCGCCTCTTCTACAAGGGCGACCGGCAGGACAGCCTTGCCCGGACTTATTACCCGAACGGCCAACTTAACATCGAAAGCACGTACTACGCGGGAAAACTGCACGGCCCCTACAAACTGTATTCGCCCACGGGCAAGCTCCAGAAACAACTGACCTACCAGATGGGCCAGCCGGGCCGGTAGATTGCCAATGACCGACTGCTCTTGACGAATGGTTGAATGGCTGAATGGCTGTATGGCTATATGGTTGTATCGTTGAGCTACTAACCCTGTAAACATCCACCCATATAGCCATTCAGCCATTCAACCATATTCTTCCCAATCAACACAACCCAATATCCACCAATAAACCCATGGACTTACAACTCACCGGAAAAACCGCCCTGGTCACCGGCTCTACGGCCGGCATCGGCTTTGCCATTGCCGGGCGGCTGGCAGCCGAAGGCGCCGAAGTAATCATTACCGGCCGTACGGAAGCCCGCATCGGGGCGGCCATCGAAGCCTTGTCGGCTGAAGTACCCGGAGCCCGGCTGCGCGGCGTGCCGGCCGACTTCGCCCGGCGGGCCTCCGTAGACAACCTCCTGCGGGCCGTACCGGCCGTGGACATCCTGGTCAACAACGTGGGCATTTTCGAACCCAAGGCGTTTGCCGACATTCCCGACGAAGACTGGTTCCGGTTCTTCGAGGTCAACGTGATGAGCGGCGTGCGGCTGTCGCGCCACTACTTCCCGGCCATGCTGCAAAAGAACTGGGGCCGCATCCTGTTCATCTCCAGCGAGTCGGCCGTGCAGATTCCGCAGGAAATGATCCACTACGGCACCACCAAGACGGCCCAGCTGGCCGTGGCCCGCGGCCTGGCCGAACTCACCCGCGGTACCCACGTGACGGTAAACTCGGTGCTGCCCGGCCCCACCGCCTCGGAAGGCGTGGAAGGGTTCGTGGACGGCATGGCCCGGCAGCAGAACAAATCCCGCGAACAGGTCGAGCAGGAATTCTTCCAGACGGCCCGGCCCACGTCGCTCATCCAGCGGTTTGCCACCCCCGACGAAGTAGCCAGCATGGTGGCCTTTCTGGCCTCGCCGCTGGCTTCGGCCACCAACGGCGCCTCCGTCCGCGTGGACGGCGGGGTGGTAAAAACCATCGTGTAGGCACTGCCGGCGGGCGGGCACGATTAATTAAGCCGGTTTTAATGGTCAACCTATTGGCTTTTAGCCTAATAGTAGATATTTTACAGTCATTATGGTTTTAACGGTTCCCGGGGGAGCGCCCGGCAGCACCCACTCCGGACCATAATCACTCGTAAAGTATTGGTTCTCAGGCTACACGCCAACAAGTCTGCTATTGTATAGCTGCTTGAGAACCTGTGCCGTTCTTAGTGCCCACCCGACTCGCCTATCGCATGTCCCCGCACCTTCACGACCTACTCCTCCGCAGCAGCCCGGATGGGATCATGACCTTTGGCACGGACCTGGTCATTACGGCCTGGAACCCGGTACTGGAAAAATTGCTTGGCATTGCCGCCGCCGGGGCAGTGGGCCGCCGGCTGGACGGGCCGGCCCTGCCCGAACTGCTGACGGACTTAGCAGAGGCTGTATTCGCGGAGGCCCTGCGCGGCCGCCCGGTCACCACCAGTACCATTCACCTGCCGGGCGGCGCGGCGTACCTCTTCCTCGAAATCACCGGTTTTCCCCTGCGCGACGAAGCCGGCACCGTCGTGGGCGGGGCCGCCATTTTCCGGCAAACGGGCCTGCACGCTCCTTTGCAGCGGCTTTCAAGCCGGACCTACATCCAGTTCCAGGACGTGCTTGAAAGCATGGCCGACGCCTTCGTAGCCCTCGACACGCAGTGGTGCTATACCTACGTAAACCGCAAAGCCGCCGCCATCTTCAGCCGTACGCAGGAGTACCTGGTGGGCAAGCACATCTGGACGGAGTTTCCCGAAGGCGTCGGCCAGCCGTTTTACCACGCCTACTACCGGGCCGCGGCCGAAAGAAAGGACATTACCCTCGAAGAATACTACCCGCCCTACGACCGGTGGTTCGAAAACCGCATCTACCCGCTGGCCGACGGGCTGGCGATCTTTTTCAGCGACGTGACCGACCGGAAGCGCGAACAACTGGCCCTGGAAGAGCTTAACCGCAAGCTGCGGGCCAGCCAGGAACTGCTGCAAGCCCAGTCCGACCAGATCACCCGGTACAACCAGCGGCTCGAAGAGATCGTGGCGCAGCGGACCGGCGAACTGGAAACCAAGCACCAGGAACTGTCGGCGGTTAATGAAGAACTGGCCGCGGCCAATGAAGAACTGACGGCGCTGAACGAGGAACTGCGGGCTTCCAATGAACAACTGGCCCTGACCAAAGGGGAAGTAGAACGGCTTTCGGCCGAAGCCCTGCGCGCCAGCGAACAGAAGTACGCCGAACTTACCGAAAGCATGCAGGAGGTGTTTGCGGTGCTCGACGCGGCGCAGCGGTACACGTACCTGAACCGGGCCGCCGAACGGATGCTGAACCGCTCCCGCGAAAGTGCGTACGGCAAGACCCCCACGGAAATCTTCGGCGGCACCCGCGGCCGGCGGTTCGAGGACCTCTACCGGCGGGCGGCCCTCACCGGCCGGGCGTTGACCATCACCGAGGAGTTTGCCATCGGCGGGCAAAGCCAGTACCTGGAACTGACGGCCTACCCGATGGCGGGCGGCGGTACCTTCGGCATTGCCCGCAACGTAACGGCCCGCGTGCAGGCCGAGCAGCAGTACCGCGAACTGGCCGAAAGCATCAACGACCCGGTGGTGCTGCTCGACAAGGAACTGCGGTACCTGTACATGAACACGGCGGCCGAACTGGCCGGACAAACGCCGGGAAAATACGCCGGGGAAGTGGCCTCGGGCCACGCCGGGAGACTGCAGGCGGCCGTGGAACGGGTGATCGAAAGCGGCCGCAAGGAAGTGTTTACCGATGAGATCGTCCGGGGAAAGGGGCTCAGTACCCTCGAAATCACCTTGTACCCCACCAAAGCCCACAACGTGCTCATGATCACCCGCGACGTGACCGAGCAGGTAAAGGCCCAGCAGCGGGAACGCGAACTCAACCGCGAACTGATGCACCAGAATGAGCAGTTGCAGCAGTTCGGCTACATCACCTCGCACACCATCCGGGGGCCGGTGGCTACGCTGCTCGGGCTGCTGGACCTGATCGACGCCGGACGGCTGACCGGCGAAAACGCCGTGCTGGTGGAGAGCATGGGGCAAACGGTCAAAAAGCTCGACGAGGTCATCCACGACCTGAACACCATCCTGGAATACCGCAAAATGATCAATGCCGGCAAGGAAACGGTTTCCCTGCCCGAACTGGCCGAAGAGGTACGCCGGCTGCTGGCATCCTTCCTGGAAGGGGCCGACGCCGTGCTGGACCTGGATTTTGCGCCATTGCCGGAGGTGTTTTCGGTGCGGAACTACCTGCACAGCATTTTTTACAACCTGCTTTCCAACGCCATCAAGTTCCGCGACCCGTTCCGTCCGCTGGTCATCCGGGTGCGGTCGTGGCCGGAGGCGGACCAGGCCTGCATCAGCTTTGCCGACAACGGCCTGGGCATCAACCTGGAACGCCACGGGCACTACCTGTTCGGCCTCTACAAACGCTTTCACGGGCAGGTGGAGGGCAAGGGCCTGGGGCTGCACCTGGTCAAAACGCAGGCCGAAGCCCTGGGCGGTTCCATCGGCGCGGAAAGCTGGGAGGGAACAGGCTCCACCTTTACGCTGCGGTTGCCGATGAATACCTGATTACATGGTTGAATGGTTGAATGGCTATATGGCTGCATGGCTACATGGCTGAATGGTTGTTGATCGGGAAGGAATCGTGCGCCAGCCCAACCATATAGCCATTCAACCATACAGCCATTCAACCATGCAGCCATTCAACCATTTGATCCGTGTACCATTCTTCCTTCCGTCCCAAATGTTAAAAGATGTTAACCGGGCATGCCGACCCGAACCCCGGGGCCGCCCAATGTGTTGTGTATATGAGGATAAGGAGGGGAAAGGCAACGAACATAGATGGGTGTCAGAGAGGGGTGTACTAGGCCAGTACACCTTTTTTTTGTCCCATTTTTTCGCTAGTTCACCGTAAAATCGCCGACCGTTAGGAAGCCGCTCCAGGTCAGGTCCTGGTTTTCGTTGGCGTAGCGCAGCGGCCTGGCGTCGGCGTTCGGGTTTTTGGTGCGCATCAGCAGCCGGTACGTGCCCCGGGCCAGGCCGTGGGTCACTACAAACGACTTTTCGTAGGCGGTGTTGCCGGGCAGGATGCCGTGGATGTTCCAGTTGGTGCTGCCGAGCCACTTCACGCTTTGGCCCGTCGCCGGGTTGATGGCGTAAAATTCGGTGTCCCAGTCGTAGGCGAAAGGCGCCACGCCCTTGTTCTGCACCCGCACGCCTACCGACAGGGTGCCGCCGACGGTCGTGTTCTGTAGTTTCACTTCCGAAGCGTAAAACCGGTACCCCAGCATTCTGTGGGCATTGAGGGCGTTGTTTTTCTGCGTCTGGGTCGGGTTGTTGCGCTTGTCGAAGATCCACTGGTACCACAGCCACGATACGTGGGTGGTGTTGACGCATTCCACGAAGTGCTGGTTGCCGTTCTGCAAGGCGGGCGGCCACTGGTTAAAGACCGTGCTCCATATTTCCGGCCGGATCTCCCCGCCCATCGAGTAGTACTTCCAGATGTCGGTCAGGCCATTGGCTTTGATTTTTTCCCAGAAGTGCCAGCTCGTGTAGAGCGTTTCGTAGTCGAACGAATCGTCGAAATACCCGAATTTCCACTTGAGCGTGGCGTCGTTGGTTGCCAGCGGGTCGCGCACGGCCACCTGCTTCCAGGGAAAGTACGTGTTAAAGGCCCGCAGCACGCGGTTGCGGTTGGTCTGGCTCATGCGCCAGTCCTGGCCCGTGTACCCGTCGGGCTGGTAGGGCCAGGTGTGCCATTCGCCCCAGAACCCGTACAGGCCCACCTGCACCACGCCGATGCGGGTATCGCCGTTGTAGCGGTTGCCGTACGCCCTTACGAACCGCTCCAGGGCGCTTACCACGTCTTCGTCGTTCCAGTCGGGGGCCTTGCTGACTCCGTTGTTGCCGTTTTCGTTGTAGCTGCGCATGAGGGTGAGGCCCTGCAACCACCCGGGCGTACCCGGGGCCCAGCCGGGGTAGTCGAGGTAAAAGCGGGGAATGGCGTGGTTGCCCCGGCCCTTGATGCGGTTGAGGATGTTGTCGAACGGCGTCCAGTTGTAGGTGTCGTAGCCGGTCATCACGTCGCCCAGGGGAATGTAGAAATACTCCAGGCTGAAGGGCATTCCGGTGAGGTTGTCGGGCCAGTTGGCTTCCCACTCGGCGGGCACCAGGCCCTTGAGCGGGTTGAACTGAATGTTGGGGGCGTTCTCGTTGTACGTCTGGGTTTGCCAGGTGCCGTTGGCTACGGCAATCCGCCCGGCGGCGGGGGAGTTTCGGGGGCTGCGGACGGCGGGCGGTTCATCGGTTTTGCAGCCGCCCAGCAGCAGGGCGCCGCAGCACAGGGCGAAGAGGGAGGAAGTGAAGCGCATAGCGGTGGGGGTTTGGAAAAGTTGAAAAAACGTTGAGGCGCCAAGGTACCCAAAGCGTTTGCGCTGCGTATCCTGGCGCCTCCTGTATTCTTAACGATTATTTCGTACCCTTAACGGGTGGTAGGTTATTTGTACAAGCTGACCACCCCTGTCCCCACTTTGACTGAGGTTGCGATTGGGACACATTTTGGGAATGCTCAAAAAAGCGGTCAGTGAGACACTGACCGCGGCCCGGAACTGACCCTGACGGCTTGAGGTGAGGAACGGTTGGCAAACGTAGCATCAGCAGGCGTATCCATCAGCAGGCGTATCCGGTGGAGTAGGCGTATCGTTGTGGTGGGGTCATCAGAGTGGACCTGACCCCGTATCCCCGTGGGGTCGGGTTCTCAAACCCGACCCTGCCGGTAACACTTGCGATACGAGTAGCAAACGGTGGTTGATGCATTTGTAAGCCAGCCTGGCACCAATGAGGGTAAACAGATGGCCTGGGTAAAATGTAATGAACCGACTAAGGGCAGGGTCGGGTTTGAGAACCCGACCCCACGGGGATACGGGGTCAGGTCCACTCTGATGACCCCACGGGGATGCGGGGCTAAGTCCACTGCGATGACCCCACCACAACGATACGCCTACTCCACCGGATACGCCTGCTGATGGATACGCCTGCTGATGCTACGTTTGCCAACCATTGCCCTCCTTGGGGAATCCTGTCCGTGCGGCCGGTGAGTACGGCTCCCCTCCTTTTTGCAAGGAGGGGCCGGGGGTGGTTCTCCCCCGAATTCACGCCTTTTTAAAATAAATCCACCGGAATCCTGCCAATCCTGCTAATCCTGATCTTACTTCACCGCTTTCCGCTCAATTTCCTTCAGGTTTTCGAGCTTCTTGTTCTTCAAAAAGCCGGTGATGTCTTCGAAGTGTTCCTTGATGCGTTTGTTGCCGAACTCGAATACTTTGGTTGCCAGCCCGTCGAGGAAGTCGCGGTCGTGCGACACCAGGATCAGCGTGCCGTCGAAGGCCTTGAGGGCGTCCTTGAGAATGTCCTTCGTCTTGATGTCGAGGTGGTTGGTCGGTTCGTCGAGGATGAGCAGGTTGACCGGTTGCAGCAGCAGTTTAATCATCGCCAGGCGGGTTTTTTCGCCCCCCGAGAGCACCCTTACCTTTTTCTCAATCGAGTCGCCGCTGAACATGAACGCCCCGAGGAGGTTCTTGATCTGCGTGCGGATGTCGCCCACGGCAATGTTGTCGATGGTCTGGAACACGGTGAGGTCTTCGTCGAGCAGCGAAGCCTGGTTCTGGGCGAAGTAGCCGATCATGCAGTTGTGGCCCAGTTGCAGGCGGCCCTGGTAGTCGATTTCGCCCATGATGGCCTTGACCAGCGTAGATTTCCCCTCGCCGTTCTTGCCCACGAAAGCCACCTTCTGGCCGCGTTCAATGGTAACCGAAGCGTCGCGGAATACGGTGTGGTCGCCGTACTGCTTGGTGAGGCCCTCCACGATCACGGGGTAGTTGCCCGACCGGGGGGCCGGCGGGAACTTGAGGTTGAGGGCGGACGTATCCACTTCGTCCACTTCCAGGATTTCCATCTTTTCGAGCATCTTCACCCGCGACTGCACCTGGAGGGTTTTGGAATACGTGCCCTTGAAGCGGTCGATGAACTCCTGGATGTCGGCAATCTTCTGCTGCTGTTCGTCGAAAGCCTTCTGCTGCTGTTCGCGGCGTTCGCGGCGCAGTTGCAAGTAGTGGCTGTAGGGCACCTTGTAGTCGTAGATGCGGCCCATGGTCACCTCAATGGTACGGTTGGTGATGTTGTCCACGAAGGTCTTGTCGTGCGAGATCACGATCACGGCCCGGGCTTCGTTCACCAGGAAATCTTCCAGCCACTGGATGGATTCGATGTCGAGGTGGTTGGTGGGTTCGTCGAGCAGGATCAGGTCGGGCTTCTGGAGGAGGATTTTAGCCAGTTCGATGCGCATGCGCCAGCCGCCGCTGAACTCGCGGGTGTTGCGGTGGAAGTCGCTCCGCACGAAGCCCAGGCCGAGGAGGGTTTTTTCGACTTCGGCGTCGAAGTTGATCTCTTCCACCGAGTAGTATTTTTCGCTCAGCTCCGACACCTGCTCGATGATCTTGTAGTACTCTTCGGATTCGTAGTCGGTGCGGGTTTCCAGTTGCGCGTTGAGGTAGTCCATCTGCTTTTTCATGGCCAGCACCTTGGCAAACGCCTTGGCGGTTTCTTCGAACACCGAGCTGTCGTCCTCGGTGAGCAGGTGCTGGGGCAGGTAGGCGATCACGGCGTCTTTGGGTGCCGACACCTTGCCGCGGGTGGGCTTGTTGACCCCCGCGATGATCTTGAGCAGGGTCGATTTTCCGGCGCCGTTCTTGCCCATGAGGGCGATGCGGTCGTTTTCGTTAATGTTGAAGGTAATGTTGCTGAAAAGGGCCGCGCCGTTGAACTCAACGGTAACTGCATCAACTGAAATCATTGGTAGGTAAAATTGTGAAAATGAAGGGGCAAAGATACGCCATCCCGGCGTAAAAATAGCGATGTCCAATGCGCAATGCTTGATATTCAGCTTTAGGCTTGAAATTCAATTGAAGCTTGGGTTGGGCATTAAGTGACGGGAGAAATAGCGCCGCAAGGTGAAAATGAGAAGAGCAGCAGGGAGCAGACCGGCCAATGACCAGATTAAGGGTACGGCCGCTGTATCGGTGATGTTTACTTTGATTAATCCGTGCTGCCAGCAGTAATGCATAATTATCGTAAAACCGTTATTGACCAGGTGGGCAATCATGGGGTAACAGAGGTCTTTAGACCAATAAAACAAGTAGCCAAACAGGACCCCTTGCAGCATCCGGGGCAGAAAGCCGTAAAACTGGAAGTGGAAAAAGCTGAATAGTGCACCCGTGCAGATAATGGCTACGTGCTTGTTTTTGGACAGGGCAATCAGACTGGTCTGGAGAATGCCTCTAAAAAAGAATTCCTCGCCAAAGGCTGGAACAATGGCAATCACAAAGAATCCTGCCAGTAGCTGCCAGGGAGAGGTAAACGTAGTCAGCAGGGTAGTCAGGTGCGCCCCTTTCTGTTCTCTGAGCTGCAGGTGTTTTTCCAGCCCGGCCAACCAGCCGGGTAATTGCAAGTGCTTGTTCCACTCGATGAAGAATGCATTTACGGGCATGCAGGCAAGCACCAGCAAAGCGGTCAGCAAGACGGCTGCCGGTAAAAGCCGCTGGCCCGGAGAAAAGTAAGCAGCCGGTTTTTGCTTTTGGATAAAATAAAGGTAAGCTGCCGGAAGAAAGGTAAAGCTTAACAGAGCCGATGTGGTTTGTAGAAATACGATGACGCTTCGAAAGGCCAGCGCCTTGTCGGGTAGCATTATGATCGTAGCCATTCGTTCAGCGGTTAAACCGAAGAACCACTCGGTGAGCAGCAGGCTGATCAATTGTCCGGTAAAATAGCATAACAAGATGAAACCAACCAGATTAAGGATTTGGGATGATTTATTTCCAGCCGCTGTCGCAGCGATTGAGCCTTTGGTCATGGCGTAAAGATACGGGGATCGTACGCGGGCTGCACGAGCCTCCGGTACTTCGGTTCTGACTCCCCTTTTTCGCGTAAAACTTTGTTTTGCCTTCCTTTTGTCATGATGCCCCTGCTTAACGATCCACCTCAGCAGAATTCACCCTGTCCAGGTGGGGGCGTTGCAAGCCCGTACAAGCTTTGAGGCAAGGCCAGCAAAAGCAAAACCAAGTTTTGCCCGAAAAAAGGGGGTAGCCAGAGACTACCCCCAGCCGTAAGGGTACTTACCCGTTTTTCCAATACTGCTCCTACCCATACCGCCCTTAGCCGTGGCGCTAATCACATCCTTCGGGTTCGCCTTTTGCGGTCCATTCATGAACCGTGCGCGTCGTAGCGTTTGGCGATTGGGTTGGCTACCACGGGGTTTCCCCGTAGTCACTCACGTACTTCCCGGTCGGTCCATCAGCGCCCAGCATGGCGTACTGAACGATGGGGGCCGCCGCGTCTTCCACCTTTTTGTAGCCCTGGTTGTGGTTGAATTCGGTATTGGTATAACCGGGGTTTACCATGTTCACCTTAAACGTATCCCTCAATTCGAAAGCCAGTGCCACCGTATAGGCGTTCAGCGCCGTTTTGGAGGGACCGTAAGCGGCCGATTTGAAGGGATAGAACTCCCAGTTGGGGTCGTTGTGCAGGGTAAGCGATGCCAGGTCGGAGGTTACGTTGACGATCCGGGGCAGCGGCGCTTTTTTGAGCAGGTCCATAAAGCTTCTTACCGTGCGGATCACCCCGAAGAAGTTGACCTCAAATACCTGTTTGACATTGTCATCCGCGACGGCGGAAGGGGACTGCGGAAAGGCTCCGGGGATGCCCGCATTGTTGACCAGTACATCGAGCCGGTCCGTCCGCCTGGCAAGGTCGTCGTGGGCTTGCTGTACCGATCTTTCGTCGGCAACGTCGATCAGCAGCAATTCCACGTCCGTTAATCCCTCCGCGTGCAGTTGGGCAACGGCTTGGTCGCCGTTGCATTTGTCGCGGCTGCCCACAAAAACGTGGTAGCCGGCTTGGGCCAGTTGGCGGGCGGTTTCCAGGCCGATCCCTTTGTTGGCACCGGTGATGAATGCGGTTTGTTTTTCCATGCAGCAAACCTACAGAGGGGCTTCCGTTTAACCACTGCACAGAATGAGGCATTACCGGTACATTTCGCGGATGTGCTGCCGGAAGCCGACCGGGGTCGTGCCGGTAAGGCGTTTGAAAAAGCGGTTGAAGTACGCCGCGTCCTCAAAACCCAGTTCATCGGCAATCTGCTTCACGGAAAGATGGGTGTGCAACAGGCGGCGCTTGGCTTCTACGGTAAGCCGGCCGTGGATGTGGCTGATGGCCGTTTTGCCGCTCTGCCCTTTCACCACGTCATTCAGATAACCGGGCGTGAGGTGTAGCAGGTTGGCGTAGCCGGTTACGTCGTGCAGGTGGCGGTAATGCGCGCCGATCAACTGCTGGAAACTTTTCAGCAGGCAATGGTTCTGGGTGATCTTGCTTTCGCCGAACTGGTCGGTGTACAGGCGGCTCAGGTAGATCACCAGTACGCGCAGCCACGAGGCAAGCATCTGGTTATGCCAGTTGCCGCCGGTGTTGAATTCGGCCAGCATTTTACGCATTACGTCTTCCAGGTAAACCACGTCCGGCGGCCCCAGTACCAACTCGTGCGCCCCGGCCGGGTTCTGGATGACGGGCAGTTGGCGCAGCGTGCGGTTCTCCTCCAGAAGCAAAAACTCCTCGGCGAAACTGGCGATAAAGCCCTGCATGGGTGTGGTATCTTCTTTCAGGTGTACCTGCTGCGGAACGGTAAAGTAAAAGTGATCCGGCTTGATCGTGTAGGGCATGAAGTCAACCCAGTGCCGGCTGCTGCCCGCTTTTACCAACACAAACAGGTAGTAATCTTTCCGGTGGGGAATGAGGAAGCCACTGTCGATGACCGCTTCCCCGCCGGTAACTTCCCGCACCTCGATCATGGCGCCAGCCTTGCCGTCCCGTTGCAGCAACGGATACGTGGGAATTACCGGTTTGTCGAGGGCGGTGAGGGTGGGCATCGGGTAAGATAAGAAGTTATTGGGGCAATTTATTTGGCCGAGTTCACCTGCTGCGCCGCCTTTTGCGCCTTTAGAGCCAGTTCCGTAGCCAGGAAGCAATGCGCCTGCGGCATGGCCGTTTCGGTGCGGTTGAGCACGTCGTCCACGAGTTGGGTGCCGTAGGGGAGGGGCTCGTTGCTGCAATCCAGGTAGCGGGTTTCTTTCTTGTCCACCAGGAAGAGGTGGTTGCCTCCTTCCCGGCCGGCAATGTCCACGTTTTTGCGCAGCTCAATGTAGCCGTCGGTGCCCAGGATGGTGAGGCGGCCGTCGCCCCAGGAGTTGAGGCCGTCGGGCGTAAACCAGTCCACGCGGATGTAGCCCGTGCCGCCGTCGCCGCGCAGCATCACGTCGCCGAAGTCCTGGAAGCCCGGGTACTGCGGGTGGTGCACGTTGCCCACCTGCGAGGCCACCACCTCGGCCCGCGTGGAGCCGGTAAAGAACAGGTACTGGTCGAACTGGTGCGAGCCGATGTCGCAGAGGATGCCGCCGAAGCGTTTGGGGTCGAAGAACCAAGCCGGCCGGGTGCCCGCGTTCATGCGGTGCGGCCCCAGGCCGATGGTTTGCACCACCTTGCCGATGGCCCCCGCCTTCACCAGTTCGCCGGCCTTCACCGTGGCCCGGTTTTCGAGCCGCTCGCTGTACATGATCGAGTAGATGCGGCCCGTCGCTTTCTGCACGCGGCGTACGTCGGCCAGTTGGTCGAGGGTGGTAATGCCGGGCTTGTCTACCATAAAATCCTTGCCGTGCTCCATCACCCGCAGGCCGAGCGGGGCCCGTTCGTTGGGAATTGAGGCGCTGACCACGAGTTGAACCGACTTGTCTTCGAGCACTTCTTTTTCGCTCCGGGCGGCTTTGGCCTGCGGGTAGCGTTTGGCAAAGGCAGCGGCCAGGTCGGCCTCGGGGGCGTAGAAGGACACCAGTTCGCCGCCCCCGCGGAGCACGGCTTCCGTCTGGCCGTAAATGTGGCCGTGGTTGAGCCCGATCACCGCAAAGCGGATGCGCGGCGCGGCGGTTCCTGCCCAGGTTTCCCGCGGCAGCGCCGACGTAACCACCAGCCCGGCCGCGCCGGCCACGGCTCCCTTGATAAACTTTCTGCGGTTGGTATTCATCTCTTCCATGTTTTCCATGATTGGGTGATTGCTACGCGGTGATTCCAATAGCAAAAGCCGGGACGGCTTCCCATTTACTCGCATTACGCCGGATGAATCGCAAAAATCTGAAGTCTTACCCGCTACCGCTTGTACGGGTAGCACCGCCGCGGGGGAATGTTGTTGACCACCAGGGCGATGCCCACCAGGATGATCACGCCGGCCAGCACCGGGAACAACGTGTAGAGGTAGCCCATCGCCTTGATCCGTTCCGACCCGATCACGGCCAGCAGGGCCGTGGCCCCGCCGGGCGGGTGCAGCGTTTTGGTGACGATCATGGCTACGATGGAAAACGAAACGGCCAGGGCCGCCCCCAGCCAGAGCAGTTCCGGCGGGTGGATCAGTTGGGCCGTGGTGACGCCCACCAGGGCCCCCAGCAGGTGGCCGCCCACTACGTTGCGGGGCTGGGCCAGCGGACTGTTGGCGGCGGCGTACACCAGCACGGCCGACGCGCCGAAGGAGCCGATCAGGAACACTTTGTCGGTGTAGGCCAACCCCTGCAAGTACTCCCCCATCAGGCCGATGGTGCTGATGCCCAGGAAGGAACCTATAAAAGCCCACCACAGGTCGGCTGGCTTCACGATGGTTTCGCGGTAGATGATGTAACGGGCTTTCCGGTACAGGCGCAATCTCCGGAGCCGGCCCGCGGGACGGCGGTTTTGCCGGGGTAACCGGGTCGTGGGCGCTTTTGGTTTGCGTAGCGTCGGGAAGTCGTTCATGCAACTACGGGTAGAAAAGGCCGCAAATTACAGTAAATCTGCTAAACTCATAGAGATAGCAGAATATACCCCAACTGCTGTCCGCTGATGAAGTGCGAAAGCCCGCTTTCCAGCCGTAAAAAATAAATTTCCAATAAACTACAATTGTAGTTTGATAATTACAGTTATAGTTTTAGAATTACAGCATGAAACGACTCAGCGAGAAGGAAGAAGCTTTGATGAACATCATCTGGCGGCTCGAACGGGCCTTTGCCAAGGAGGTGCGGGAGGCCCTGCCCGACCCCAAGCCGCACATCAACACGGTAGCGACCACGCTGCGCCGGCTGGCCGACAAGGGCTTTTTGCAGTACGAGGATTTCGGCACCACGTACCGCTATTCGGCCCTCGTGAGCCGCAAGGAGTACACCAACCGGTTCGTAAAACCGCTGCTTTCGGGGTTGTTCGGCAACTCCATCCGGAACGTAGTGGCCTTTTTTGCGGAAGAGGAAGAAATTTCTCCCGAAGAATTGAAGGAAATCATCAAAATGATTGAGGACAAGGACAAGTAGAGCCGCGATTCATCGCGGCTAATACCAGCAATTCATCACGCCTCATCAACGATTCATCGCGGCTAAACCAGCAATGCATCGCGGCTGACAGTCGCAGGTCGTAAGGGGATCAGGAGGTAGTGCCTGCCGTTTTAGACCTGTCGGCTGCTTATCCGGCTTACGAATGCTCAATTCCGAATTGCGGATGATTTTTTAGGACCCTTTTACGATTGGCCAGCCGCGATTCATCGCGGCGCTACTGACGACTTATGACCATTCACGCCTTCCTCATTTACCTGCTGAAAGCAAACGCGGTGCTTTCGGTGCTTTTTCTGGCCTACCTGCTCCTGCTGAAGAACCTTACGTTCTTCGGCCTCAACCGGGTGTTTCTGCTGGCGGCGCTTTTGCTGTCGGTGCTGCTGCCCCTGGCACCCCCCGTGCCGGTGCCGGCTACGGACCGGTTGCCGGTGGCCCTGGCGGGGATGTACCCGGACGATCCTTTCTACCGGGGAATCTCCGGTCCGGCCCGCGGGGCTGACCCGGCCACTGCCATCGTACCGCCCGGCAACGCCGCCCCGGGGATCCTGGCGCCTGCCGATGCCTTGCCGGTGGGGCAATGCCTGGCGGGGCTGTACGCGGCCGTCGCCGGGCTGCTGCTGGCGCGGTTCGGGCGGCAGTTGTACCGCGTGCTGGGGCTGATCCGGGGGAGCCGGCGGCAGGTGGGGGAGGGCGTCACGTATTGCGAACACGACGGGCCGTTGCCGCCGTTCTCCTTCTTCGGCTACCTGGTGCTCAACCCGGCGGCGCACTCCGGTGAGCAGTTGCAGCAGGTCGTGGCCCACGAAAAGGTGCACATCCGCCAGGGGCACACCGCCGACATCCTGCTGGCCGAAGCGGTGCAGATTCTCCTGTGGGTCAACCCGCTGGTGTATTGGCTGAAAAAGCACCTCAAACTGAACCTGGAGTACATCGCCGACCGCCGGGTGCTCGACGCGGGCACCGACAAGCAGCAGTACCAGTGGGCCATTCTGCGCAGCACGGCGGGGCCCGTGGCCTACGCGCTTACCAATCCATTCCACGCTTCCAAACTTAAACTTCGAATCAAGATGATGAACACGCGCCAATCACCCACCCGCCACCTGTACAAATACGCTTTTGTACTTCCCCTGGCGGCCCTCCTCGTGCTGTTGGTCAACGGTTGCGAAAGGGGCCCGGTCCGGACGCCCGAAGCAAAAAATGCGGGCCTCTACAAGTCGCCCCTCCAGGTTTTTGAGGGCTATTACAAGTTCCAGTTCCGGCCGGGCGAAGATTCGTACTTTAAAATCACGCCGCAGGGCGACGGCCTGGTGCTTAAAGAACTCTGGAGCGGCCAGCAGATGACATTCAACCGCAAGTCGGAACTGGCGTTTATCCACGCCGACGACGA
Source organism: uncultured Sphingobacteriales bacterium (assembly GCA_963844325.1). Lineage (GTDB taxonomy): Bacteria > Bacteroidota > Bacteroidia > Cytophagales > 172606-1 > CADCTQ01. The sequence goes on along the minus strand of CAWJNV010000002.1, from coordinate 5,994,464 downwards.
AACGTTCCCGCTGCAATTTACCAAGGACAAAGACGGCGCCATTACCGGGGTGCTGGCCATGGGAGAAGACGCGTGGACCCGGGCCGACGGCTACCGGCCGGTAACGCGCAACGTGGTCCAGCTCCCGGCCGGTAAAATGCAGGCGTACGCGGGCTACTACCGGTCGAAAAACAACCCGGAAGCGGTGTTGCAGATCACCGACGAAAGCGACGGCCTGGTGGTAAAAGAACTTTGGAACGGGAAACAACACCGATTTGTCGCCGGCTCGGAAACCGAGTTCTGGCACCAGGACCCGGAAGTAACGCTCCCGCTTACCTTCACCCGCGACAATACCGGCGCCATTACGCAGGTGCAGGTCCTCAAAGAGAATGGCCTGTGGACCAGGACTGACGACTACAAGCCCCGGACCGAGATCAGCCTCCCGGCGGCGCAACTGAAAGCCTACGAAGGCCGCTACGAGATGTCCGAAGGCCCGCCCCCCGGCTACTACATCCAGATTACCACCAAAGACAACGGCCTGGTGCTCAAAGAGAGCTGGAGCGGCAACGAAATTCCTTTCGTACCCGAAACGGAAGTTGACTTTTTCTCCAAAAAGCGGCCCTTCCCGCTCAAATTCACCAAAGGTGTCGGGGGTACAGTCACCCACGTCCTGGCCTTCAACCGCGACCTGTGGACGAAGGTGAAGTAAGGGAAAGGGTTGGATGGCTGAATGGCTGAATGGCTGAATGGTTATATGGTTACATGGCTGCACGGTTGCTCCATGATCCTGTAACCATTCAGCCATTTAGCCATATAACCATTCAGCCATTTTATTTTGGTTAAATTAAGGCATCCCGGCCCCCTGCTTACCGGTCGGGCATCCTTTTGTATAACCATCAATCAACCCGCTGATTTTCATGAATCTTACTTTACGTACGGGCAGGGCGGAAGACGCCCGGGCCTGCGCCACGATCTGTTACGATGCCTTCACCGGGATCGCCGGGCAGCACAACTTTCCCCCCCACTTTCTCCCCCTCGAAGGGGCCGTCCAGTACATAGGAGCCCTCATCGCCAGCAAAGACGTGTACACCGTGGTGGCCGAAACGGAGGGGCGCATTGTGGGCAGCAACTTCCTCTGGGAAAACAGCGTGATCGCCTCCGTGGGGCCCCTCTCCGTGGACCCCGGTGGCCAGGATGCTTCCGTGGGGCGACAATTGATGCAACACGTGATGCAGCGGGCGGAGGCGTCCCGGTTCGCCGGCATCCGGCTCCTGCAGGCGGCCTACAACGGGCGTAGTATGGCGCTCTACACCCGGCTGGGGTTCGACATCCGGGAGCCGCTTTCAGTGCTGGAAGGTCCGCCAATCAACGCAACCCCACCCGGTTATTCGGTGCGGCCCGCGGTCCGGGCGGATGCCGACGCCTGCAACCAACTCTGTTTCCGGGTGCACGGCCACGACCGCGGAAGGGAACTGGCCGCGGCCATGGACCGGGGAACGGCTTTGGTGGCCGAACAGGATGGGCGCATTGCGGCGTACACCACGCAAATGGGGTTCCTGGGACACGCCGTAGCCCAAACCAACGCCGGGCTTCAGGCCCTCATCGGGAATGCCGCCCGGCCCGAACCGGGGTTGATCGTGCCGTCGCGCAATGCCGGCCTGATGCGCTGGTGCCTGGACAACGGCCTGCGGATCACTGCCCCGATGACGCTGATGAGCCGGGGCCTGTACAATGAACCCGTCGGCGCCTACCTGCCGTCGGTGCTCTATTAAGCCGGCCGGATCACAAAATAATTAATAACTAAACCGGGTGGGGGTACGTTTGCACGCTTCGTTTTGCTAAATTTACCAATGGTCCGCCCGGAAAATCCCCGTTTGCCGGGCGGAACAATAACCCAACCACTTACATGCGCCGATTGATTGCTCCGGCCGCCGCGCTGCTGGTACTTTTCTCGTTGCTGGGCCCGTGCTTTGCCCAGACCCCCGCCGAAGGGGACAGCCTGCTGCGCGCCTGGAAAAACGCCCGGCCCGACACGTCCCAGGTGGACCTCCTCCTCCGGGTGGCCTGGCAGTGCATCGACGACGACCCGGCCCGGTCGCTTAACTACAGCACCGAAGCCCTGCAACGCGCCCACCAGCTCAACAACGGCCGGCAGACGGCCCGCAGCCTCTACGCCATTGGTTTTGCCCACGCCCGCCAGGGCGACTACGAAGAGGCCGTTGCCTACTACAAACAGTCGGTCCGCGTGGCCGGGCAGGTAAAAGACCAGGGGGCCGGGGCCACCGCCCACGCCGGCATGGGCCACGTGTACCTCGGGCAGGGCCACTACAACCAGGCCCTGGCCTGTTTCCAGCAGGCCCTCTCCCTGGCCCGCACCGGGGGCGACAAGCGGGCCATCCCGCAGTACATGCACCACCTCTCCACGGCCTACCGCTACAAGGGCGACTATGCCAAGGCGATGGAGTACGAACTGAAGACGCTACGGCTGGCCGAAGACAACGGGAACCTTCAGATGGTGGCCCAGGCCAACAATGGCCTCGGCACGTCGTTTTTTACGCAGGGCAACCTGACCAAAGCCAAAGAGTACTACCTCAAGTCGCTGCGCTGGAGCACCGGCCGCGAAAAACCCCTCATGGCCGAGACCCTGGGCAACCTGGGCAACGTGTACCTCAAGCAGCAGGCCTACGACAGCGCCCTGGTGTACTACCAGCAGTCGCTGCGCCTCCGCGAAGGGAGCAAGGACCGCAAGGGCCTGCAAAACGCCCTCGAAAACATCGGCGAAGTGTATTTCCGCAAAGGCCGGCTGGGGGAAGCCCGCAACGCCTGCCAACGGGCCCTCACCCTGGCCCGCCAGCAGAACGACCGGCGGGGCGAGTCGCGGGCCCTGATCGACCTGGCGGGCATCTACCACGCCATGAAACAGCCGGCCAACGCCCTCTCGTACGCCAACCGCGGCACCGAACTGGCCCGCAAGATCGGCGCCAAGGACGTGGTGAAGGAAGGCTACGAATCGCTCATCGGCATCACCGAGCAGCGGGGCGACTACCGGCAGGCGTTCCTCAACGCCAAGCTCTACGCGCAGTACCGCGACAGCATCGCCGGCGAGGCCACCACCAACAAGATCAACGAACTGCACACCCAGTACGAGTCCGAAAAGAAGGAGCAGCAGATCAAGAGCCTCTCGCAGCAGGCCCAGATCCAGCAACTCGAACTGGAGCAGCAACGCCTCTACCTCATTGGCCTGGTGGTGGTGGTGGCCGTGATCGTGCTGCTGGGCTACCTGTTCTTCCGCCAGAGCATCCTCAAGAACCAGCACAAGACCATTGACCTGGAACAGAAATTGCTGCGGGCCCAGATGAACCCGCACTTCATCTTCAACGCCCTCACGGCCATCCAGCAGTTCATGTACGCCAACCACCCGGCCGAGGCGGGCCGCTACCTGTCCAAGTTCGCCAAGCTCATGCGGCTCACCCTCGAAAACTCCCGCGACGAGTACATCACCCTGCAAAAGGAAATCCAGACGCTCGAACACTACTTCGAACTCCAGCGCCTCCGCTTCGGCGACAAGTTTGACTACACGATCCAGGTGGACCCCGAACTGGACCCCGAGGAGGTGGCCGTGCCGCCCATGTTCGCCCAGCCGCTGGTGGAAAATTCGCTGGAGCACGGCATCCTGCACAAGAGCGACAAGGGGCTGGTGCAGGTGCGTTACCGCAAACTGGCCGACAGCATGGTGCTGGAAGTGGAAGACAACGGCGTGGGCCGCAAACGGGCCGCCCAACTGACGCCCGTGGGCGGCCGGCGCCAGTACGCCTCGCTGGCGACCCAGATCACGCAGGAACGCCTCAAGCTCTTTAACCGCAACAAAAGCCACAAGGTGAAGCTGACCCTGGTGGACCTGGTGGACGACAACAACGTGGTGCTGGGCACCAAAGCCACTTTTGCCATCCCCTATAAACCACTCAATAATTAGAATTTTACTATTGTAAATATTTAGTTTAAAAAGTACAAATAATAATGCAAGGAACGGGCCGCCTGCCCCAATTAACGCTTTCTTAACGCTTTTATAACCCTTCCTTAACCCTGATTAACCCTTTTTCAACAAACCTTTACAAACTGTGAAAACCAGGACCGTAATTATTGACGACGAAGCCGGGGCCCGTGACACCCTCTCCCGCATGGTGGGAAGGCACCTGCCCACGGTGGACATCGTGGCCGAGGCCGCCGATGTGCGGACCGGCATCAGCGTACTCAACGAGACGCGGCCCGACGTGGTGCTGCTCGACATCAAAATGGCCGACGGGACGGGCTTCGACCTGTTGCAGCAACTGCCCAACCTCCGCTGCAAGGTCATCTTCGTGACCGCCTACAGCCAGTACGCCGTGCAGGCGTTCAAGTGCAGCGCCGTCGATTACCTGCTCAAGCCGGTAGACCCCGACGACCTGATCGCCGCCTTTGCCAAGGCCGAAGAAGCACTGGCCCAGGAAAACCTGCGCACCAAGATCGACGTGCTGCTGCACAACATGACCCAGGGCAGCCGCCGCATTGTGCTCACCACCGCCGAAAGCATGCACGTGGTCAACGTGGAGGAGGTGATCCGGTGCGAAGCCTCCGACAACTACACGCTGTTTTTCCTGACGGGCAACCGCAAGATCCTGGTGTCCAAAACCCTCAAGGAATACGAATCCCTGCTGCTGCCCCACAACTTCTTCCGCCTGCACCACTCGCACCTGATCAACCTGCACCACCTCGAACGCTACGACAAACGCGACGGCGGCATCGTCATGCGCGACGGCAGCATCCTGCCCGTCTCCTCCCGCAAGAAGGACCAGCTCATGCAGGCGTTGAAAACGATGTGATCTCCGTACGAATACTAACCCAAACGGCACACTTGCTCATTTAGAACCGGCAACCAATCGTTTTGCCGGTTTTTCTTATGCCCCTTCCCGTACATTTACTCACGGAAACACCAGCAAGGCCCTTACCAACCAAACCGGTGTTGCCGCGAATGAACCCTTTGCCGCTGAAATACGAGAAAAGCAATACCAAGCTAAAGACGGGACGGATGGATCGGAGACTACCTATTTTACTTATTTGACAATGCAATAGCTGGTTTATCAAATATGTAGTCTTCGATTCACGTCCGTATCCGCTGCTGGAAAATTGCCAATAACCCATGATTGATTCGCTTTCCTGCCGCTTACCCTGTTGCAAGCCTTGCAATGGTCCGGTTGCGAAAGAGATGATTGCCGGGCGGGTTGTGCTGGCCCCGCCGCCCGGGATGTCTCTCCTGCCAGGGTAAGCCCTTTTTCCTCCCGTTCCCCGAGGGGGTAGTCGCTGGACTACCTCCTCTTTTTTTTGCGTGCCCCGTATTGTCCGCGCCGAACGCCGGGTCTGCCGATTCCGAAAGTGAACAGCGGCTGCGCACCCACCGGGGCTTGTGCCGATTGCGCACGTACTTGGGTAGGTGGTACAGTTACTGGACAAAACCGCCTACCGGCTCACCCGGAACGGGCAGTTAATCGTTAGCGAAATCCTTTTTCGCCCGAATGAGTACATTGGGACAACAAACGACGCCCGCCAACCTCACGCTGCATGACCTTCGCTTTTGCGCTTCTACCCTCCGGAACTGCCGCCGTCCCCGACCGGAAGCGGACAGCAACCTGTCCCGTTGCCCTACCTATCCCCGCCTCCGGCGCCGGCACCTGCCCCGCCGGCCCCCTCCTGCCCAGGGAGGCGGCGGCACCCGGAGAGACTAAGGAGCAATTACAGATTACGAATAACAGATAAGTGTATGAGTGAATGGTTGGATGGTTATATGGCTGTATGGCTATCAGATCAACCATTCAACCATGTAGCCATTCAACCATCCAGCCATACTTTGCCTTGTCAATACAACTAATAACCAATGACCAGTACCCAATACCTAATCCCCCAGTCTTACCTTTTTTCCGGGGCAGAAAAGCGTATAAAATTTACAAAACCTTGCCGGGTCGCAAACGTAACAGGCGGTACAGCCAAATTGCACCCAACTGGCAATCCTGCGCCGAGGCACTCCACCATGCCCGGTATGGCGCCTGACTGCCACCCATCACCTCAGCCGAAGACCGTGGCGCCCAGCCGCCCCTGAACTGCCCCCGGGCCTCAGGGCCAGCCTTTTAACCATAATCAACTTCTATTTTAATTTATTTAATTCCTTTTTATTCTATTCCTAACCATTTACTCCTTTCTATGCGATTTCATTACGTTTTGCAGAGGCTCCTGCGGGGACGCCTGTGCCTGCTCTCCGCGTGGTTGTTGCTTGTCGGTCCTTCATTGCTGGCCCAGCCGGTGCAGGTCAAGGACATTTTTCCCGTGCTCCGGCGCCCCAACGCTTCGGTAAACCTGAACGGTACGCTGTACTTTGCGGCCTCCTCCGGCCCTACCGGCACCGAACTCTGGAAGAGTGACGCCACCGGCCTCAACCAGCAACTGGTCAAAGACATTGTGACCGGCACGGGCAGTTCCAACCCGGCCCGCTTCATCCCTGTCAACGGCGTGCTCTACTTCGCCACCAACACCGCCCTGTACCGCAGCAACGGCACGTCGGCCGGCACCACCGTGGTAAAAAGCTTCTTCGCTTCGCCCACCAACCTGACCAACGTGAACGGCACCATCTTCTTTACGGTGGCCGGCGGCAGCAAAGGGTTCCAGCTCTGGCGGAGCAACGGCACGGCCGCGGGCACGATCCTGCTGCGGGAGTTCGCCCCGAACATCCCCGGCAGCGACGTGGGTCCCGGCAGTTTCGCCAACCTCAACGGCATGCTGTACTTTGCGGCCAACGACGGCACGCGGGGCACCGAACTCTGGCGGAGCAACGGCACCGTGGCCGGCACGACCCTGGTGAAAGACATTTTCCCCGGTTCCTCCACCGACCCGGACGCTCCCGGCATCAACAGTTCCTTCCCCAGCGGCATCACGGCTTTCAACGGACGGATTTATTTTGCGGCCAACAACGGCATCAACGGCGCGGAGTTGTGGCGCAGTGACGGCACGGCGGCCGGTACGGTGCTGGTGAAAGACCTGCTGTCGTACGATGAGGACCCGTCGGTACCGTTTGGATCGGCTCCCGGCCGGTTCCGGGTGGTCAACAACAGCCTGTACTTCGTGGCCAGCAACCAGCCCCAGGGCGTAGACCGCGTATTCCGCACGGACGGCACGGCCGAGGGTACGGTAGACGTGGGGGGCTCCAGCGGGGGCGGCTTCGGCCGGTCAGCCTCCATCACGGCGTTTGAAAACGTGAACGGCACCCTCTACTACGCGACCTTTGCCGAAGACCGGTTCCTCGGCTTCTACACCGACCTCTGGAAAATAACCGACGGGGTAAATACCTTCGTAAGGCGCTATCCGCAGGGCATCGACGGCACGTCCGCCGAGATCGCGAATTTTACGAACGTGAACGGCACCCTCTACTATACGGCGAGGGAAATCGCCAGCGGCTACGAAATCTGGCGGACCGACGGCACGCGCACCGAGCGCCTGACCGAACTGGTGCCGGGCGCCGGCAACACCAATCCCTACGACCTGTTCAGCATCGGCAACGTGCTCTACTTCCGTTCCGGGGCCCGTGCTACAACGGACCTCTTCAAGTATGACCTGAACAAGCCCCAGGCCACGCCCATCCGCATCAACGCGGGCGGACCGGCCCACACGGTGCTGGCGCCGTACTACCCCGACGGCGACGGGCCGGACGACGCGTACGGCACCGACCGGTTCGAAGCGGATGCTTTCTTCACGGGCGGCAGCCTCACCACGCTGGCCGAGACTTCGGAAAACCGGGTCCAGAACGTGTTCGACCCGACGCTGTACTTCAACGAACGCTGGGGACCCTGCTCGTACAACATTCCCGTGCCCCAGGGCCGCTACCAGGTGGTGCTGCACTTTGCCGAAATCTACTTTGGCTTCCGCACGGGCGGCGGCGCGGGTTCGCGTAAGTTCAACGTCAACCTGGAAGGCACGCGCCGGCTCACCGAGTACGACATCTTCGCCAAGGCCGGCGGCGCCCGGCGGCTCGTGAAGGAAACGCTGGAGGTAAACGTGACCGACGGTACGCTCAACATTGCGTTCCTGAAGGGTTCGGCCAGCAATCCCGCCATCTCGGCCATTGAAGTACTGCCGCTGCCCACCCCCGTCGGACCGCAGCCGTACCGCGCCATCAACCTCAACGGCAACCCCATCGTGCTCGACGGCAACGCCTGGCAGGGCAAGACGGCGGCCAACTACAACACCAACGGCGGCACGTTCACCAACACCACCGTGGCGCTGATTCCGGCCACCGACCCCGTACGCGAAAGCATGATCCGTTCTTCGATCTGGCGGTACACCAATCTGCAACTGAACCTGACTGCGGTACCCAGCGGTACCTACCAGGTGTTCCTCTACGTGTGGGAAGACAACAGCCCCTCGACGTTCTCCGTCACGCTGGAAGGCCGCGTGGTGCAGAGCAACTACAACTCCGGGGCGGCCGGCACCTGGAAGAAGCTGGGTCCCTACCAGGCCGCCATCACCGACGGCACCATCAACATTGCCACCACCGGCGGGGCCGTTAATTTCTCGGGCGTGGAAGTATGGCGGGTGAACGCCTCCACCACCGCCGCGGCCCGCGAAGCCCTGGCCGGCGAAGCGGCTGCCGCCGAAACGTTCGCGGTGAAGCTGTTTCCCAACCCGGTGCAGGACCGCCTCTCGGTGAAGCTGCCCTTCGCGGCCGACCAGGTGCGCGGTACGTCGGTAGCTGATGCCGCCGGCAAGCCCCGCCTGGACAATGCCCACCAGGTGATTGGTGCCGACAAACTGGAAATCCGCACGGAAGGCTTGCAGCCGGGCTTTTACCTGCTCAAGCTCGACACGGAACACGGCTTCAAAGTCGTCAAGTTCATCAAGCAATAGCAGGAAAGGGATACGGGAGACCGGACTATTCTACGGTCATTCCACCAATTACTGCCTTTGACTGTCCGCCCCCGGTGCGATCCGCAAGGAAAGCGCCGGGGGCTTTTTTATGGCTCAGGCATTCCTTAACTCCCTTTGCCCGGGAAGAATGGTTCGCCAGCGGGTGCGGCGCCGCATCGGCCTATCACGCGTTGCACTCACGTTTTCCCATCCTGCTAATCCTTAAATCCTGCTAATCCTGATCCTTGGGCAGCGTAAAGTGAAACGCCGAACCTTCGCCCGGGGAGCTTTCGGCCCAGAGCCGGCCCTGGTGGTGGTGGATGAATTCGCGGCAGACCCGCAAGCCCAGGCCCTTGCCCTTTTCCTGCCCGGTGCCGGGCGTCGATTCGGCCGCTTCGTCGAAGAGCCGCGCCAGGCGTTCGGGCGGAATGCCCACCCCGCTGTCGTGCACCGTAAACTGCACCCGGCCGGGATGCAACGCGCCTTCCAGCGTGATCGTGCCGCCGCGGGGCGTAAACTTCACCGCATTGTTGACCAGGTTGCGCACCACCGTACGGATCATTTCCGCGTCGGCGTGCACCGGCAGGGGCGCCGTGAGGGCGCAGTGCACCGCAATGCCCTTCTGCTCGGCCACCGGGGCGTACAGGGCCACGTTCTCCCGGGCCACGTCCCGCAGGTCCACGGCCGTGCGGTGCAGCCGCAGCCCGTTCATCTGGCAGCTCGTCCAGTGGAGCAGGTTGTCGAGCAGCAGCAGGTTTTGCTGCACCTGGCCCGAAATGCGGTCGAGCACCAACTGGCGTTCGGCCCCCGAGAGGGCGTCGAGGCGGACCAGCGAGATAGCCCCTTGCAGGGAAGTGAGCGGGGCCCGCACGTCGTGCGAAATGATGGACAGGAACTGGTTCTTTACCCGGTTGAGCTGGGCCAGTTCGTGGTTCTGGCCGCTCACCTCCCGGTTGAGGCGGGTAAGCTGCTCGTTTTGTTCCACGATCTGCCCCTGCTGCCGCCGGAGCAGGTGGTTCAGCTTCTTTTTGTGGCGGTTCGCCAGGAAGAAAAACGCACTGGTGCCGGCCAGCAGCAGCGAACAGGCCAGCCCGGCCGCGGCCGTCCAGTAGTGTTTGCCCAGCAGGGCTCTTTTTTTCTCGTTTTCGGCCCGCAGCAGGCGGTTTTCCTGCTCCTTGCGCTGCGTCTCGAAGCGCGTCTGCAACCGGGCGATCTCCTGGCGGCTGCGTTCGTTGTAGATCGAGTCTTTGAGGGCGATTTCGGCCTGCTGGTAGCGGTACGCCCGGCCGAAGTGGCCCGTCCGGGCGTACACCGCGGCCAGGCTGGCGTAAATGTTCACCAGGTCGGGCCGGAAGCCGGCGGAGCGAGCCAGGTCCAGGGCCTGTTCCTGGCTCCGGATGGCCTGCGGGTAGTCGCCGCGGCGGGCGTAGAGGTCGCCCAGGCGGTTGAGGGCCGTCACCATCATGTACTGGTTGCCGCCCCGGCGGGCGGCGGTCAGGGCTTCGGCCTGGCAGGAGAGGGCCTGGTCGTAGCGGCCCTGCGTGGCGTACACGTCGCCGAGGGTGCGCAGGGCAAACGACACCAGGTAGGGGTCGCCGACCCGGCGATTGTGGGCGAGGGCCTGCGTGGCGTACCGGAGCGACTGCGGGTAGTCGCCCTGTTTGAAGTACAGGAAGGCCAGGTTGTTGAGGGCCCGGCCGGTGAGCGGGCCGTCGCCCAGGGCTGTGCTCATCTTCCAGGCCCGGTAGAAGTAGGAGATGGCCTGGCGGTAGTTGTTCTGTTCGTAGTAGATGGAGGCCACGTTGATGGACGCGTTCACCGTGCCCCGCCGGTAGCCGGCGGCCTGGCTCTGGTGGAGGGCTTGCAGGGAAAACGAAAGGGCTTTGTCGAGTTCACCCAGGCGGTAGTAGCTCCAGCCCAGGTGGTCGAGGGCGCGGGCCCGGCCGGCCCCGAAGCCGAGCGTTGAGGCCAGCGTGAGGGCTTGACCGGCGTAATTGAGGGCTTTTTGCGGGGCCGTGTTGCGGTACCGTTCGGCCAGCGCCGTGAGCGTGTTGACCCGGTTGGTGTCGGCGGCCGGCATTTGCAACCGCGCCGCGAGGCTGTCGGCGGGTATCCCGGTCGCATGAACGGACCGGGCGGCCAGTAACACGCATAGCAATAGGGTGAGTATATTTTTGGGGGCAAAATGTCTTTCCATAGCGCGAAGCCGCAAAGAAAGGCAATGCACCGGGGCCGGTCCTTGTACAAAACCGACCATTGCGTCCGGACGCCCGAATGTATTGGGGGAGAATGGTACACTGATGAATTATGATCGTTATGATCTGTTAGGATAAAATCTGGTTGGGATTCGCTAAATGGCTGAATCCTCAGTCATCATTTATTGCCAATCCTAACAAATCATAAGCATCATAATTCATCAGTGTACCATTTCCGGTTGTTACTTTTCCTCACAGCGACCGGTCCTGCACGAAGCCGTAGAAGGCCTCTTTGTACTGGCTGCCCACGGGAATGTTCACCTTGTCGAAAATGATGTGGTTGTTGGCAATGGTCGAGATTTTGTCGAGGGACACGATGTAGGAGCGGTGCACCCGCATGAACCGGTGCGCCGGCAATTTCTCGTCGAGGGCCTTCAGGCTCAGCAGCGACAGGATGGCCTTTTCGGGCGTGTAAATCTTCACGTAATCCTTGAAGCCTTCGATGTATAGAATGTCGTCGAGGCGGATGCGGATGAGGCTGTACTCGGATTTGACGAACAGGCAGTCCTCGGCCGCCGGCTCGGGACGGGGCGCGGCATGGGCCATTTGGGTAACTTGGGCCGCCCGGGCCACCAGTTCGAAATTGGCTTTTGCCTTGTAGGCCGATTTCAGAAACTCCTCGTAGCTGATCGGTTTGAGCAGGTAATCGAGGGCGTCCACCTGGAACCCTTGCAGGGCGTACTCCTCGTGGGCGGTCGTAAAGATCACCCGGGTTTCGGGACCCAGCGTGCGGGCCAGGTTCACGCCGGTCATCCCGGGCATCTGGATGTCGAGGAAAAGCAGGTCTGCCGGCTCCTGTTCCAGTTGCGCAATGGCTTCGTAGGCGTTGGCGCACTGGCCCACCAGGTGCAGAAAAGGCGTTTTCCGGATGTAGTCCACGATCAGGTTGAGGGCCATCGGCTCGTCGTCGACGGCTAAGCAATTTATTTTCACGCGCGTCCCTTCTTATTAATACTAATTAATACGAAAATCGCCGGGTTATAGTCTTCCGTTGCCCATCTTAAATTTAACGTCTTCCCGCACGTCAATGGTTAAATCAACCAGGTAATCGGGGCCGCCGTCCTCGATACGCAAGGCGTGCCGCCCGGGGTACAAAAGCTGGAGGCGGCGCCGGACGTCGGCCAGCGCGGCGGCCTTGCTTTCGGCCGGCGCATCGGTACGGCCCGAATCGTTGGGGTTGCTCACGTGCAGGTGCAGCCGCGTGCCCGACCGCTTCAGCGCCACCCGGATGAGGCACCCCTTGCCCACGCCCACGCCGTGCTTAAACGCGTTTTCGATGAACGGGATGAAAAGCAGCGGCGGTACCGGCAAGTCCGTGCCCGCCGCGGGAAAATCGCATTCCACCTGCACCTGGGCCGGCAACCGCATCTTCATCAACGCCACGTAGTGCTCCATAAAGGCGATTTCTTCCGACAACAGAATGCTTTCCCGTTCGGTTTCGCGCAGTACGTGCCGCATGACCTTCGAGAGACGGTGTACAGCCTCTTTGGCCAGGGGCGGATTGGCTTCCGTAAGCGCGTACACGGTATTGAGGCTGTTGAAGAAAAAGTGAGGGTTCACCTGCATCTTCAGCGTGCGCAGTTCCGTCGACAACTGCTCTTTTTCCCGGGCCTGCCGGGCCACGGCATCCCGCAGCCACTGCTGGGTGACGGTGAGGCTGGTGCTTACCCCCGCGATCAGCAACGCCCAGAGCCACGAAAACAGGTAAAACGGATCAAAGGGTGGCGACGGGGCCGGGCCGGGCTGGCCCGCGTTGTCGAGGCCGTAGCGGGCCAGCCCGAAGGTTTTGTCGATCCACAGGTCGAAAAGCTGCACGCCGACGACTGCCAGCCCGATCAGCAGGGCGTAGCGCCGGGGACGCTGCCGGAAGAGGTAGCGCGGAATCAGCCAGGCGGCGTTGAAGTAGAAAAGGCCCACCAGCAGCATAAAGTGCGTCCCTACCCGGTAGAGATAAACCGGGTACAACCGCCCGGCCTGCGGGTCGTTGAGCAGCAAAGGCAGTGACATCACCACCGAAAACAGCATCAGCCAGACCAGCACGTGCGTGGTTCGTACGTACGTGCGCGTAGTACCGGCCGTAAGCCAGGGGAGTGTGAGGCTCAGCGGCTTTTGGCCGGTGGCTTCGCCCGCATCTGCAAACATATGTCGCTTGGTAAAATTTCAGTTCAAATTCGGGGAATAGGCTGGTTGGAAGGGATAATACAATATTAACATTATTTCATCATATCCCGCGCCGTATTTCGGGCTTTTCGACGCCGGTTCCGCACCGGCGAAAAAATAGTTCGGGGTGCGGCAGCGTACAAACGCATCCCCAAATTGTACTGACGCCGCGGATCGGGTACACCCGGCGCAGCCCGGCGCGGCGGGCCCGGTAGATAAAATCGCCCCCTTCGTCTATGAATTTTCCTTCCCGGTATATCCCTTTTTTCACCTCCTCGCATTTGGCATAGATTCTAGGCTGGAATTGCCGGAAGGCATCCGGTGCCAGGGCCATCAGGAGAGTTAAATTGGATTTTTTCAACGTTACCCGGGCCGATCCACCCCTCCGTTTCCGCCGCGCTTGCCTCCATCAATTCCCAGTTACATCCTTTCTCTTTTATCATCTTAATGTTCATCACTCATGCGTAAAGCGTACTCATTTTCCAAACCCGGCGGGGAAGCAACGGTTCCCCCGGACGGGCGCCGGGCGGCCCTGCCGTTGATCCTGGGTTTGTGCCTGTGGCTGCTGGGTCCGGGGCTGGTCGCCTTCGGGCAAAGCCGCACCGTAACGGGCAAAGTCACTTCGGCCGCCGACAACACCACGGTGCCCGGGGTAACCGTACTCGTAAAGGGAACCACCTCCGGTACGGCCACCGATGCCAACGGCAACTACAGCCTCAGCGTGCCGGGCAACGACGCCGTGCTGGTGTTCAGCTTCATCGGCTTCGTCACCGAAGAAGTACCCGTCGCCGGGCGGACTACCGTTGACGTGCAGATGGCCTCCGACGTGCAGGCGCTGCAGGAAGTCGTGGTGACCGGCTACAGCACCGAACGCAAGCGCGACATCATCGGCTCGGTGGCCGTGGTAAAACCCACCGAACTGCTCTCTACGCCGGCCGCCAACCTGCAGGCGCAGTTGCAGGGCCGGGCCGCCGGGGTGACCGTGAGCGGCAACGGGGCGCCGGGGGCCGGGGCCCGGGTGCGCATCCGGGGCTTTGCCTCCTTCGGCAACAACGACCCCCTCTACGTGATCGACGGCGTGCCTACGTCGGACCCTTCGCAACTCAACCCGCAGGACATTGAATCCATGCAGGTGCTCAAAGACGCCACTGCCGCGTCCATCTACGGGTCGCGGGCGGCCAACGGGGTCATCATCATCACCACCCGCCAGGGCAAGGCCGGCACCGCCAAAATCACCGTAGACTCCTACGTGGGTATGCAAACCATTCCCCGCAGCACTTTCCCCGAAATGCTCAACACCGGGCAGTACGGCGAGTACCTGTGGCGCGTCAAGCAAGGCGCGGGCCTGGCCCCCAGCAGCGTGATCTACGGCAGCGGCGCCACCCCCGAGGTGCCGGCCTACCTGCTCAACAGCGCTGCCACCAAGGGCGGCGTAGCAGCCGGCGACCCCCGCATCACCCCCGACCTCTACAACATCACCACCACCGACCCGACGAAGTTCTACCAGCTCATGCAGACCAGCCCGGGCACCAACTGGTTCGAGGAAGTAACCCGGCCGGCCCTCATCCAGAGCCACCAGATCAGTGCCAGCGGCGGCGGTGAAAAAGGAACGTACGCCCTGGGTCTCAACTACTTCGACCAGCAGGGCACCTTCCAGCACACCGGTTACAAGCGGTACACCGTGCGGGCCAACACCGTGTTCAAGCCCCGCGACCACATCCGCCTCGGCGAAAACCTCCAGGTGAGCTACAACAGCCGCCAGGGCGGCAGCAACTTCGGCCAGGACGGCGCCTGGGCCAGCGCCTACCGCATGATGCCCTACCTGCCCGTGTACGACATCAACGGCGGGTTTGCCGGCAACGCCGTGGGCGAGTCGGGCAACGGCTCCAACCCCATCGCCAACCTGTACCGCGACCGCAACGACAAGAACTACGGCTACAAAATCTTCGGCAACGTGTTTGCCGAGGTCGACCTTTTCAAGCGGGTCACGGCCCGCACTTCGTTCGGCCTCGACTACGGCAACAACTACGAGCAGGACCTGGCCTCCACCACCTACGAACGGGCCGAAAACATCCGGCTCAACACCTACACCGAGCGGTTCGGGTACGGCTACAGCTGGACCTGGACCAACACCCTCCAGTTCCAGCAAACCTTCGCCGACCTGCACAGCGTGAAGGCCCTGGTGGGCCTGGAAGCCATTGCCGGCAACGGCCTCCGGATGGTGGGCTCCGTGCAGGGGCTTGGTTTCGCCGAAGACCCCAACTTCTGGTCGCTCAACGTGGGTACTGAACCCCCGCAGCTCACCAACGAATGGGCCGACCCGTACGCCCTCTACTCGCAGTTTGCCCGCGTGGACTACGCCTTCGGCGACAAGTACCTGCTCAACGCCACCGTGCGCCGCGACGGCTCCTCCAAGTTCGGCACCGAAAACCGGTTCGGCGTGTTCCCGGCCATCGGCCTGGGCTGGCGCCTCTCGGGCGAATCGTTCATGCAGAACATCGGCTGGATCACCGACCTGAAGCTGCGCGCCGGCTGGGGCCAGATGGGCAGCCAGAAAAACGTGCCCGGCGCCAACGCGTATTCTTACTTCCAGTCGGGCCGCTCCGACGCCTGGTACGACATCGGCGGTTCGGGCACCTCGGCCACCGTGGGCTACCGCCCGCAGCGCCTGGGCAACATCAGCACCAAGTGGGAGGCCACCGAAACCACCAACTTCGGCGTGGACGCCAGCCTCTTCGGCGGCAAGCTCGACGTTACGCTGGAAGCCTTCAACATCAACACGAAGGGCCTGCTGGTGGAACGGCAGCGCAACCCGCTCGAAATCATCGTGGACCAGCCCCGCATCAACGTGGGCACCATGCGCAACCGGGGCATCGACGCCACGGTGGGCACCCGCGGTACGGTGGGCAGCGACTTCCGCTACGACGCCACGCTCACCTTTACGCACTACACCAACAAGGCCGTGAAGCTCAACAACGAAGGGGCGGCCGTGTTTGACCGCGGCGGTCAGCGTTCGGGCACCATTTCCCGCACGCAGGAAGGGTACGCGCTGTCCTCCTTCTTCGGCTACCAGATCGACGGCATCTTCCAGAACCAGGAAGAAGTGGACGCCGGCCCCGAAATGCCCTACAAGCAGGTGGGTTCCTGGCGCATCAAGGACATCTCCGGCGACGGCCGCATCACCGAAGACGACCGGACCTTCCTGGGCAGCCCCATTCCGGATTTCCAGACGGGCCTCAACCTGTCGGCGGGCTACCGCAACTTCGACGTGACGGCCTTCCTGTTCTGGAACTACGGCAATGAGCTGTACAACTTCACCAAGTGGTTTACCGACCTGCGCGGCTTCGTGGGCGGCGTAAGCACCCGGGTGCTGGAAGATTCGTGGACGCCCGAAAACCGCGACGCCACGCTGCCCGTGCTCAACCAGAACGACAGCTATTCGAGTTCCATCACCAGCAGCTACTACGTGGAGTCGGGTTCGTACCTGCGCCTGCGCAACCTGCAGGTGGGCTACACGGTGCCCAAGGCGGCGGCCGGTAAGCTCGGGCTGGAAAACGTGCGGGTGTACGTGCAGGGCCAGAACCTGTTTACGATCACCAAATACAGCGGGGCCGACCCCGACGTGAACATCCAGAGTGACAACGCCAACGAAGAACTGCTCCTGGGCGTCGACCAGGCCGGCTTCCCGCAGGCGCGGCAGTTCATCCTGGGCGTCAACGTGGGCTTCTAAATATAATCTCTCATTGAACTGACAAGGAAGGTTGAATGGCTGTATGGTTAAATGGCTGATTGTTGAATGGTTATATGGTTTTGCTTACGCCCGCACCACTTCCCATCAATCAACCATATAGCCATACAGCCATTCAACCCCCCTTGTCAATACTCCTAATTACTACTTCACATGAACAATAAGAAAGTTTTCATACAATTTTCCCTGAGTGCTTTGCTCATCGCGGGAATGACCGTGTCGTGCAAAGAGAGCTTCCTGGAACGCCAGCCTTCGGGGGTGTTCAACGAGCAGGGCCTCACCAACCTGAAGGGCATTGAGGGCACCCTGATCGGCGCGTACGCCACCCTCAACGGCCGCACCGATAACTACCTGGGCGGCGGCTCCAACTGGGTGTTCGGCAGCATCGGCTCCGACGAGTCGTACAAGGGCTCCGAACAGGGCGACTGGACGGACCTCAACCAGGTCGAATACTACGACGTGCAACCCAGCAACGCGGCCGTGTACCAGAAGTGGGAAACGTCTTTCGACGGCATCGGCATGGCCAACACCGTGCTCCGCATGTTGCCCAAAGCCGCCGACCTGACCGACGACGACCGCACCCGGATCGCGGCCGAGGCCCGCTTCCTGCGGGGCTGGCACCATTTCGAAGCTGTACGGGCCTTCCGCAACGTTCCCTACATCGACGAGACGGTGATGGACGCCGACTACGCAGCGCTGAGCGCCGACCAGCCCATCTGGAGCCAGATCGAAGACGACTTCAAAGCGGCCTATGCGGAACTGCCCGACAAGATGCCCAACGTGGGCCGGGCCAACAAGTGGGCCGCCGCGGCTTACCTGGCCAAAGTGTACCTGCACCAGCGCAAGTACGCCGAAGCCAAGCCCGTGCTCGACGACATCATTGCCAACGGCGTAACGGCCAACGGCGTGAAGTACGGCCTCAACGAGAAGTTCCACGACAACTTCCGCATTGCCAACAAGAACAGCAAGGAGTCGGTGTTTGCCACGCAGTCGTCGGTGAAGGACGGCGCGCAGGGATTCAACGGCAACTACGAAAACACGCTTAACTACCCGCACGGGGCCGGCGACAAGCCGGGCGGCTGCTGCGGCTTCTTCCAGCCGTCGCAGAACCTGGTGAACACCTTTAAAACGGACGCCAACGGGCTGCCCCAGTTTGGAAACTTCAACAATGCCGACGTGCCGAATGACCAGGCAATACCGTCTACCACCCAATGGAAGGCGGAAGATGAGTATAAAAAAGATGCTTTTATCACCCGGGTCGATCCGGCCAACCCCTACACCGAACGGGTTTATAAGGCCTCGCAGGACAACCGCGGCCAGGACCCTTTGACCAACCCGGCTGCCTGGCAACTCGTGTGGGTAGAACCTACTGATGTTCAGTTCGATCCGCGCCTCGACTGGACAGTAGGCCGCCGTGCCGTTCCCTACCTGGATTGGAGTGAACACCCGGGCCGCTCCTGGATCCGCGACGCTTCGTGGGGCGGGCCGTACAGCCCCAAGAAAAACGTGTACTACAAGGAAGACGTGTCCAGCAACTACCAGCCCGGTACCTGGGGCCAGGCCACCAGTTCGCTCAACATCAACCTGGTCCGGTTTGCCGACGTGCTCCTGTGGGCCGCCGAAACCGAGGCCGAACTGGGCAACCTGGACAAGTCCCTGGAATACGTGAACCAAGTGCGGGCCCGGGCCGCCAACGAGGAAGGCTTCGTGCGGAACCCGGACGGTACGCCAGCCGCCAACTACAAGATCAGCCCGTACCCTTCCTTCCCCAACAAGGAATACGCCCTGCAAGCCATTCAGTTCGAACGCAAGCTGGAACTGGCCATGGAAGGCCACCGGCACTTCGACCTGGTGCGCTGGGGCATTGCCGCTCCCGTACTCAACGCCTACATCGCCGGCGAGGTCAACAACATTCCGCACCTGCAAGGGGCTACGTTTGAGGCGGGCAAGGACGAATACTACCCCAAGCCGGCCAACTACATTTCCCGCATGCCCAACGTAAAACAAACGCAAGGGTATTAGAAGGGAGAAGCGAGGAGTGAGAAGCGAGGAGCGGGAAGGGGGATCGGGAACGAACCCTGGCATGGCTCCGGTAGGGGTTTGTGACAAAACGGGAGACCGGATCAGGATTTACAGGATTAGAGGATGAACAGGATTGACCTGGTAAAGCAAAAGGACCATCAGTGATGATGGTCCTTTTTTTATGCGTTCGGTAATCGAAAATTTCCGCTCCTCACTTCGCGCCAGCCCTTCTCACTCCTCGCTTCTCACTCCTCTATTCGTTACGCTAGTTCATAGATTCCTTTTTCTTGCAGCAGGTTTGCGATCAACTGTTCTTTCAGTTGCGCGAGGCGTTCCCTTTCCCACGGGTGGAATACCGACCGGCCTTTCAGCTTGTCCTGCAACCGCCGGGTGTGCAGCCGGCTGCGGCCGCCGTACAGCTGTTCGGCGACGAAATCCAGGTCAATGTATGGGTTAAATAGCCAGTTCATAATAATAACAGTACGTAGATAACAGTACGTGACAATTCACAATAAAGTTAACTGGGAAGGGCCGGTTGGCAAAAATCGTTATACGGAGGCGGGAAATTCATCTACCAGGGCCCGCAAAGCATCGACGCGGAATGCAACGGAAAGGACGCAAGGTTCCTCACTTTGCCGGGAACCCGTAACCCCGGAATCACATCTTCGTATGTATCCCTATGAGTGACCTCCGGTTCCCGCAAGCCGGGCCGCCGGAGGCAGTGAGGGCATTACAGCGAGCCGAAAGGAGGAATTCTTGAATGGCCGCTGTAATGCTTTTTTTGTGGGCTTGTCATTCCACTACCCACTTATCCCCTCCGCCCTACGGCGGCCCCATGTTCAACCCCTTCGTCGTGGTTTGAAGGGTGGTGCGGGTTGCGGCGGTCCAGCTCCCGCATGACGGGCGTAGCCAGCACGCCGTGCAGCACCACCGACAGCAGCACCGTAAAGCCGGCAATCGACCAGAGTTCTTCGCGTTCGGCGTAGCCGCCCTCCTTGACGGCGTAGGCCAGGTAAAAAAACGAGCCGATGCCCCGGATGCCGAAAAACGAGATGATGCCCCGCTCGAAGTGGGTGGTTTTGGTGCCCGCCAGCGACGCGTAAGCGATCAGCGGCCGGATCACGAACACCAGCAGGCAACCCAGCAGTGCCCCCCGCCAGGTGAGTTCGTCGAGCAGGCCCGTCACCAGCGACCCGCCGAACAGGATGAGCAGCGTGACCACCAGCACCCGTTCGATCTGGTCCGAAAAATCGTGCATCGAGCGGTGGTACTCGTGGTTGCGTTCGTTGTGGCGCAGCGTCACCGAGGCGACGAATACGGCCAGGAAGCCGTAGCCGTGCACCAGTTCGGTCAGGCCGTAGGTGGTCAGCGTGACGGCCAGCGCCACGAAGCCGTACGCCGAGGTTTTGATCTCGATCTTTTTGGGCAGGCCGAAGATCAGGTAGGCCAGCAGCCGCCCCGAGAGGTACCCGAACAGCAGGCCCACCGCCAGCCGGTAGCCCACGTCCATCCAGAGCCAGTCAAGCAGCCGTTCGTTCAGCGAGGCCGTGGCCGGCAGCAGGGCCAGCGACAGGTGCACGAAGGGGAAGGCCAGGCCGTCGTTGAGGCCCGCCTTGCCGGTGAGGGCAAACCGCACGTTGTCTTCGCCGCCCTCGGTGGGGTCGCCCACCTGCACGTCGCCGGCCAGCACCGGGTCGGTGGGGGCCAGCGCCGCCGCCAGCAGCACCGCCGACGCCGGGAGCAGTCCCGCCACCAGCCAGCCGGTAAGGGCAAACACGGCGATGGTCAGCACCATGGTCACCGTAGCCAGCCGCAGCGGCGAGGCCCAGCCCGGGAACGAAAACCGCCGGTCGATCTTCAGGCCCGTGCCCGTGAGGGCCACAATTACGCAAATTTCGGTCAGGTGCGTGGAAAACGTTTTGTACACCAGCGGGTTCGACTGCGGCATTTTCACGGGCAGCGCGTAGAGCAGCATTCCGAAGGCCACGAACAGGATGGGGTAGGAGAGGGCGTACTTCTGCACCAGCGACGGCACCCAGGCCGCCCCCAGGATCGAAATGCCCAGCACGACAAGTAATAGGTTGTAGGAATCCATACGAACCCTTGTACGGGGAAAGCCGTACCACAAACCACTATTTTCCCGTAAATTAGTAGGTACGCAACCTCTCCTTTTCCCACTGCATGCACCCCAAACTTGTCGTTGACGCACCCCTTGAGAAACTCTCCGGCATTGTGAAGCGCATTACGTTTCACAGCCCGGAGTCGGGCTTTACCGTGCTCAAAGTGTCGCCCTTCGCCCGGCCCGCCGACGAGGTGGCCGTGGTGGTGCACCAGTCGAAAGTATTTGCGGGGGCCACGATGGACTTTTACGGCGAGTGGGGCCGCCACCCGCAGCACGGCGAACAGTTCAAGGCCACCAAGGTGGTGGAACGCAAGCCCGCCACGGCTCACGCCCTCGAAAAATACCTGGGCTCGGGCCTCATCAAGGGCGTGGGGCCCGTCACTGCGTCGCGCATCGTAAAGTACTTCGGCAAGGATACCCTCGACGTGTTCGAGAACCACATGGAACGGCTCGTCGAGGTGGAAGGCATTGCGCAGCTCAAATTGCAGATGATTGCCAGCGCCTGGAAGGAACACCAGGAAATCCGGCACGTGATGATGTTCCTGCAATCGCACAACATCAGCACCCTGTTTGCCGTCAAGATTTACAAGACCTACGGCAACGCCGCCGTCGAACTCATCCAGGAAAACCCCTACCGGCTGGCCGCCGACATCTACGGCATCGGCTTCCTGAGCGCCGACAAGGTTGCCCTCAGCCTCGGCATCGCCCCCGACGCCCCGCAGCGCATCCGGGCGGCCATCGACCACGTGCTGCAGGGCGCCCGCGAGGAAGGCCACTGCTACCTCACCCGCGAACAGATCCTGGAGGCCGTCACGGAACTCCTCGCG
Source organism: uncultured Sphingobacteriales bacterium (assembly GCA_963844325.1). Lineage (GTDB taxonomy): Bacteria > Bacteroidota > Bacteroidia > Cytophagales > 172606-1 > CADCTQ01. The sequence continues at coordinate 5,972,426 of CAWJNV010000002.1, read as the reverse complement.
CTGCCGCCCGACAACCCCACGGCGGGCCTGCTCGACCAGTTGGCGAAGGAAGACGCCCTCAAAACGCGGCAACTGCCCGACGCCGACGGCCAGGTGCGCACCTGCTACTACGCCCATTCGCTGTTTTACGACGAAAATTACCTCGCCAACACCGTCCGGGCCCTGGCCGCCGTGGAGAACCGCCTCGACCGGCGGCACCTCAAAGAGACGCTGGACGCCTTCTGCGGCGTGCACACCATCAACCTCAGCGACGAACAGGAGGGGGCCGTGCTGGGCATCGTCACGCGGCGGCTGTCGGTGCTCACCGGCGGGCCGGGCTGCGGCAAAACCACCACCACCCGGGCCCTGGTGGGCCTTTTGCAGATGATGAGCCGCAAGGTGCTGCTGGCTGCCCCCACCGGCCGGGCCGCCCAGCGCATGAGCGAAGTGATCGGCTGGGAGGCCAAGACGATCCACCGCCTGCTCGAATTCGACCCCGTGACCGGCGGCTTCAAACGCAAGGAAGACGACCCGCTCGACTGCGACTTTCTGATCGTGGATGAGTGTTCGATGCTCGACGTGCACCTGTCGGCGTCGCTGCTGCGGGCCGTGCCCAGGCGGGCCCAGGTGGTGCTCATCGGCGACTCCGACCAACTGCCCTCCGTGGGGGCGGGCAACGTGCTCAAAGACATCATCGATTCGGGGCAGGTGACGTGCTTCCGCCTCACCAAAATTTTCCGGCAGGCCCAGGAGTCGCTCATCATCCGCTACGCCCACCAGATCAACCAGGGACAGATGCCCAAGATCGATTCGCCCTTCCACAAGCCGGCCCTGTGGGGCGAGAAGATCGACTGCCTGTTCATCGATTCCGAGGAGGCCACCCAGGAGCAGATCCGGTTCATTGCCCGCGTAAAGCGGCTGGCGGCGGCCGAAGCCAGAACGTACGAAGTGCCCGAGGCCACGCCCCAGGCCCTGGCCGCCGAAGAAGAAGTCGCCTACGCCCAGGCGTCGGCCTTTACCATTCCCGACAAGTTCCGGCACGTAGACCTGGAAAAGCTCCAGGAGGCCCACACGCGTCCCGAAGAACTCAAAGAAGTGCTCAGGCGGGTGCACCCGTGGTCGTCGCTGCACTACGGCCTGTCGGCCACCGACATGATCCGGCGCCTCTACACGGCCACCGTGCCCAAGTACGCCGGCCGCGACGCCGAAATCCAGGTGCTCACGCCGATGACAAAGGGTAGCCTGGGCACGGCCAGCCTCAACCAGCTTTTGCAGGAGGCCACCAACCCGCCGCGGCCGGGCAAGGCGCAGCTTACGCTGGGCAGCCGCCTCTTCCGCGTGGGCGACCGGGTGATCCAGAAGCGCAACAACTACGACTTGGGCGTGTTCAACGGCGACATCGGCCGCATTGCCGATATTGACAACGAGGAGATGACGTGCACGGTGACCTACCAGAGCGGCAAGGAGAGCAAGGCCGTGGTGTACCAGCGGGAGAGCCTGGCCGAACTCGAACTGGCCTACGCCATCACCATTCACAAGTCGCAGGGCAGCGAATTTCCGGTGGTGATCATTCCCCTCACCACGCAGCACTTCTCCATGCTCTTCCGCAACCTCGTGTACACGGCCATTACGCGGGCCAAGAAGCTGGTGGTGTTCGTGGGCACCCGGTCGGCCCTCAGCCTGGCGGTGGGCAAGCAGAACACGGCCACCCGACAGACGGCATTGAAGCTGCTCATTCGGGAGGGGGTAAAAAATTAATTTAAAAAATGTAAAATTATTATTGAAAAAAAGAGAACGAACGGTTCGGAATGAGTACTTTTGTCTGATGCAAGGCAAAGAGAAATACATCAACCCATTCACTGATTTTGGCTTCAAGCGGCTGTTCGGCACGGAGTTCAACAAGGATTTGCTCATCGACTTCCTGAACCAGGTACTCGGCGACCGGGAGCAGGTCAAGGACCTCACGTACCTTAACACCGAGCAGCAGGGCCGCACGGAAACCGACCGCAAAGCGGTATATGACCTGTACTGCGAAAACCAGAAGGGCGAGAAGTTCATCATCGAGGTGCAGAATGCCTCGCACTTGTACTTCAAGGACCGCAGCATCTACTACGCCACCTTTCCCCTGCGGGAACAAGCCGAGAAAGGCGGGCAGTGGGACTACCAGTTGAAAGCCGTCTATACCGTTTGTATCCTGAACTTCGCTTTTCCCGACTTAAGCGGTCAGGAACGCTACTTAAGAGAGGTGCAGTTACTTGACAAGCACACCTATGAAGTCTTTTTCGATAAATTAACGTTTATATATCTTGAAATGCCCCGCTTCAGGAAAAGCGAGGAAGAACTACTGACCCACTTCGACAAGTGGCTTTACGTGCTCAAGCATTTGCACAGGCTGCAAGAGATACCCAAAAAGTTGCAGGAGAAGATATTTAAAAAATTATTCAACCAGGCAGAAGTAGCCAAACTAAACCCCGAAGAGATGAGAACCTACGACGAAAGCCTTAAGGTTTACTGGGACAACTACAGCGTCATCGAAACCGCCAAGCACGAGGGACGGGAGCAAGGAAGAGAGCAAGGCCGGCAGGAGGGCAGAGAAGAGGGAGCAAGCGAAAAAGCACTCCAAATTGCGCGGGAGATGAAGAAAGAGGGAGAGCCTGTGGCAAGGATTGCCAAGTTTACGGGTTTGACCAGTGAAGAAATAGAAAATTTATAAAGTGCTTACCGGACCATACCCCGAAGCGATGAGAACCTGCGACGAAGGCCTCAAGATTTACTGGGACAACTACCGCGTCTTCGAAAGACTACAATCGTGATTACGACCGCACCCACTACCCATCCCGTCTATTCCAAGCGCCTCGGCCTGCTGCGCAACCCGGCGGTACGGCGCGAACTGGCGCAACTCGACCCGGAGCGGGATTACCAGCGCATTGTGCAACTGCTCACCGGCTACGAGTTTCCCTTCGACATCACCCGGGCCCTCGAACTGGCCCTGTTCCATACGTACGCCAGCCCGCGGATTTCGGCCCTGCTGGCCCGCACCGGCCAGTTCGAACGCCACGGCCAGCAGCGCTACGACGATACCAGCCTGCTCATCTCCTGGTTCATGCAGGAAGGGGTAGACGGTGAACTGGGTCGCCGGGCCATCGAGCACATGAACCGCCTCCACGGCTTCTACCCCATCCCCAACGAAGACTACCTGTTCGTGCTCTCCACGTTCGTGTTTTACCCCATCGCGTGGATCAACCGCTACGGCTGGCGCAAACTGACGCCCGGCGAAGAACGGGCCCTCTTCCTGTTTTTCCGGGAGGTGGGCCGCCGCATGCACCTGCACGGCCTGCCCGACACCGTGGCGGAACTGCGGGCCTTCACTGACGCCTACGAACGGGAGCATTTTCGCTACACCGAAAGCAACCGGCGCATTGCCGACGCCACCGTGAAGATCGTGCAGGGCTGGTTTCCGGGCTTCCTGCGGCCGGCCGTACAGCCCGTCTTTGCCGCCCTCATCAGCGAGCCGCTGCGGCAGGCGTTCGGCTACCGGCGTCCGCCCCGCTGGTTCCAGGCCCTGATCGAAGGGGCGCTGCACCTGCGCAAAGGGCCGCTTCGCTACGTTACCTTTGAGCCCTACCCCAGGCGGATCGCGAACACTACGTACCGCTCCTACCGCAAGGGCTTGCCCGAAATCGAAGGCATCGGGCCGGAGGCGCTGCGAAAGAAGATTGGCAATTGATAAGCGGACAGCACGCTCCGGGCGTAGGAGTTTACCTGGGATTCTTACATGCTGCTTTGTGACCCCCGGAACCGGCAGCCGCAGCGGAAACCGTAACGGTGCGGTCGCATTGTGCCGGTACGGCTCTGGTGGGGTTTTCGGGGCCGCCAAACCAGAGGGCCGGGAAATTTGTTTTCGGTTTTCTGATCCATTTGTCTCCGTAATGTTACGGATGGAGGTGCGAATCTTCGTAAAAATACCTAGTTGACGGTATTTTTAGCTGAGTACTTTTGCGTTACCTTGCTGCCTTACCTTGTTCATCGTCAGGCTGCTTCTCCTTCCGGGCCGCGACAAAACAGTACCTATGGAAACGCGTTACGCCCCGTTCAACTGCACCCTTTCCCTTCGGCAGCCCACAAAATCCTTCCAGTTCAACCAATCCAACCACTACCTGCGCATCGAAAAGATCATGCTCACGGCGCACATAGCGGACCACGAATGGATCGAAGTGGCGGGCAACTACGCCCTGGAAATCGTTTCGACCAACCCGCTCAACGGCACCATTCCGCACACGGTGCTGCTGGCCGCCCTGCTCGACACCGACGCCGTGCTGCCCGTGTTCGAGGTCAACCTGCCGTATCCCCTCGACCACTACGAACAGACGCAGCAGGGGCAACCGGTCACCGCCCTCTCCACGCAATTGCACGTCCGGCTCATCCAGCACGGCCCGGATGCCATCGACCACGTCCGCGTCGAACTCCAATGCGTACCCGTGCCCCAGGTAGCCGAGTTGTAAGGCGAATGGTACACGGATTGGTTATGCAACCTTTGCCCGCCGGTTTTCGAATAATCTCACTGCCGTAACTGCCCACCTTTCAACCGGGCAGGGCAATTTGATTTCTGCAATATGAGAAAGAGAGGATGACATGAAAATAGATAAAGACCAGGGAGACAGCCTTCTGCTGCGGCTTGGCCAGCAATTGCAAGCCGTCCGGAAGGAACGTAACCTTACGCAACGCGACGTGTACCAGCAGACCGGTATCCACGCCGCCCGCATTGAACGCGGAAAAGTAAATCTTTCGTTTACCACCCTCCTGGCGCTTTGCCAGGCGCTGGGCGTAAAAGTGTGGCAAGTACTGAAGGTACTGGACTTGTAGACGGGAAACCGGAGACTTGGAACAGGATACTGTTTTTCTGCAAGAAGCCCCACCCCGGGGCTTTTTGCGTTTTGGAGCGGTGATGACTACTGACCAATGACCACTGACGAATGACCAATGCACCACTCACTGCCCGACATCACACGAAACGAGCTTCCAGTTGTTGGCGTCGGTGGGGGGGCCGCCCTTGTATTCGAGGGTTACGATCCAGGGGCGTTTGCGCTGTTCGCCCCGCCGGTCGGTGGAGACGAACTGGGACCGGACCGTGTAGACCTTCCCGCCCTCTACTTCGGGCCTGGTCGGGAAGCTGATGGACAGGGAGTCGCCGACTTGTTTGCGCACGGCCTGCTCGGCCTGCACAATGGCCTGGGCTTTTACGGCTTCCTCGTCGATGCCTGGTTTGCCTCCCCGGAAGTACGCGTTGAACGCCCAGTTCAGCAGCAGCAACCCGACTACCACACCCACCCAGCCCAACGGAATCCGGGTAAAATTTGCTTTCCCGCGGGTTCGGCGCGGGGTACTTCTTGGTTGTGTCATGCGCCAAAAATAGACATAAGATGTTAGACATGAGACGTAAGACAATCACTCCCAACTTTTTCAACCCATCCCTAATCCTTGGTTTCAACTCTTTTCGACCCTTCTTCCACCATAAACTCCACCCTGCGGTTTTTGGCCCTTTCCGTTTCAGTCGTGTTGGGGCCAATCGGACGGGTGCCGCCGTAGCCGCGGGCCTTGAGGCGACCTTCGGCCACACCCTTGCGCTGGAGGTAGTGGGTCACCACCAGGGACCGGTTCTCGGAGAGGGCCAGGTTCAGGCGGGGGTCGCCCACGTTGTCGGTGTGGCCGGCAACCTGGATGGTCAGGTGAGGATACTTGAGCAGGGTGTTGGCCAGCTGGTCGAGTTGGGCGTAGGAGGAGGGCAGCAGTCGGTACTGGCTCTGCTCGAAGAGCACCTGTTCCAGGACCACTGCCTTGCCCGGTTCGGGTTCTTCAGACGTGGCTTCCGCCCTTGGTGCTGCTGCTTTCACTTCCTCCCGCTTGTTGCCCGCCGCAACTGCCGCAACGGGTTGTGGCTGCGGTGGGGGCGGGACGGGGGCCCGGGCTTTTACGGGTTCCGGTTTGCGCCGCGGAAGGGCAATGCCGGCTTTTGCGGGTTCCGGCTTCGGCAATGTCGTTTTCGCGGGAGTGGCTGGTTGGGCGGCCACAGCCGTCTGGTCCGCTGCTCCGGGTTTGGTGGCAACGACCGGCTTGTCCGCCGTTACCGGCTTGGGAACGAAGAAGTATCCCGCCGGAATCACCGTGCGGGGACGGCTTTCGAGGAGGCCCGCCAGGGGAGCGCCTTTCTCTGCCGGCAATTCCCACGACAGCTTCATCACCCCGGGGCCGTGGTGATTGAAGTACTCGATCTTCAACGGATAGTAGTGACCGGCCTTCATTTTCACGATTCGGGTGTAGGTAATCACCGACTGCCCGTGCCACTCGTCAACGAGCAGCTTATTGCCCAGCCACAGCCGGATGCCGTCGTCCACCTGCATCACCAGCGTATAGGCGCCGTCCTGCGGGGCGTAGAGGCGGCCGGTCCAGCGGGCCGAAAAGTTGAGTTCGTCGAGGCCGGGCAGGTACGCCTGGTGGCCGTATTTGTAGTTAACCTGCTGCTCCGTCCGGGAGAGCATCTTGTGGTCCAATTGCGTGCCGCGGTAGTACTCGGCCAGCAAGCCGTGCACGGGCCCCGGGGTTGAACCACCGGACGGGGAACGGGCCACGTGGGGATTGGTCGTTTGCGCAAAAACCCCGGCCGGGACGAGCCCGGCGAATACGGCAAGCAATGACAGCAGGCGGGCGAAGCGGGCAAAGAAAATACGCATGAGCAGCGTGGGTTAACGTGTACACCCGGGGCCGGTCAACGGCCTTCTGACAAACCTTTTTAGCATTGCCCACACGACACCGGCAGGAGCCGCATCACGTACAGTAAGGTAGCCACTTCCTCCCGCAAAAACTACTGGCGGATGTATAAAAAGAAGGAGTGAGGACTGAGGAGCGAGAAGTGAGAAGAAGGAGGCCGATGGGTACGACCCATGGTGTTGCTGCGCGAGGGGTCGGGTTCTCAAACCCGACCCCTCTGGAACGAGGCTGGTGATAAGTAGCGTTGAATTGCAACCCGTATCCATCCTCCTCGCATCCTGCTAATACCCACCCATCCTGCTCATCCTTCAATCCCCACAATTCCGATCCATCCTGTTAATCCTTTAATCCCGTAAATCCTGATCCGTGTTACCTGCTTTCCACCATAAACTCCACCCTGCGGTTTTTGGCCCTTTCCGTTTCAGTCGTGTTGGGGGCAATGGGACGCGTGCCGCCGTAGCCGCGGGCCTTGAGGCGACCTTCGGCCACGCCCTTGCGCTGGAGGTAGTGGGTCACCACCAGGGCCCGGTTCTCGGAGAGAGCCAGGTTCAGGCGGGAGTCACCCACGTTGTCGGTGTGGCCGGCAACCTGGATGGTCAGCTGGGGGTACTTGAGCAGGGTGTTGGCCAGCTGGTCAAGTTGGGCGTAGGAGGAGGGCAGCAGGCGGTACTGGCTCTGCTCGAAGAGCACCTGTTCCAGGACCACCGCCTTGCCCGGTTCCAACGCCTCAAAGGTGGCTTCGGCCCGCTCAACGGCCGGGGCTGCTTCTTCCCGCGGCACGACGGGCTGCTTTGCCGCTTCTGCGCCCTTTTTCTCCGCCACGTTGCCCGACGAGCCAACCGGAATTCCCGCCGTAGCCCGTTCCGGGACCGGCTTCCGGGCCGGCGGATCGGTCTTGCGGCCCACCACCGGGCCGGCTGCGGCGGGTACGGTCTTCGGGGCGGGAGGCGTCGCGTTGGCCAGCGCCGGCGGGGTCTGCCGGGGCAGGGGCGGGCTGAAAAGATACTGCGACGGAATGATTTCCGGCGTGGCGTACAGTTCCAGGCCGAACAGGCTGATCCGATTCTCGGGCGACTCCCACGAGAGCTGCATGATGCCGTACTGCGGGCCGTTGAAGTACTCCAGCTTGATGTCGTAGTAGCGGCCCCCCTGCAACTCGATTTCCGCCTGGTACGCCCGGCCCGGCTCCAGCCGCCACTCGTCGAGCACCAGCTTGCCCCCGACCCACAGGCGGGCCCCGTCGTTGACGTTTACCATAAACTTGTACTTGCCGTCGGCGGGGGCCAGCAGCTTGCCCGTCCAGCGCACCGAAAAGTCGGTTTCGTAAAGTTCCGGGCCAGGGCTGCCTTCCCAGCGGAAGTCGATCTTGCGGTCGATCCGGGAGAAAGCTTTTTCGTCGAAATAGTCGCCGCGGAAGTATTCGCCCAGCAGGCCGTTGCCGCCGCCCGGGTGGCCCGTCCGGCTCACGGTTACTTCGGCGGCACCAGCCACGGCCGTCGGGTTGGGGGGAGGCTCGGTAAACAGGTACTTGGCCGGAATCACGTCCTCCGGCGTGTAGTGCGGCAGTCCCGACGTGGCCGTGCCTTCCACCGGCGACTCCCAGGCCAGCCGGAAAATGGCCGGTCCCATGTAATTGGTATACTCGATCTTCAGGTCGTAGTACCGGTCCCCGGCCAGCTTGATTTCCTTCCTGAACTGCGTGAGGCTGTACACATCCCAGGATGCGATCAGCAGGCGGCCGTCCACCCACAGCCTTACGCCATTGTCCGTATTGACGATAAAGTTGTAGGTGCCTTCCACCGGGGCGTAGAGTTTGCCCGTCCAGCGCACCGAAAAGGCCTGTTGCTCAATGCCCGGTCCTACCCGCTGGCCGGGTTGCCAGTGAAATTCGAGCCGCTGATCGACGCGGGAAAGCACCTTTTGCTCAAAGTTGCGTCCGTTGTAGTAATCCCCGCGCAGGCCCTGGACCGTCGGGACGGGGGGCGGCGCGTACGGGGCGGCAAGGGGAAGGGATGTCTTGGATGGAGGCGGGGCAGGGGCCGGTGCCGCGGCAGCCATCCAGGCCGGCAGCAGGAGCAGGGCAAAGCGGAACATAGGCGTAAGGGGTTAGGCATGCTGGGGACTGAAGACTTCTTTTCCATTAGAGGGTTGCCCGTCCGGATCGGTTACGCCGATGGGTAGGGTCAATGAAAAAAAAGGGCCCTGGTAACCGGCTATCACCCAAAATTTATCACGTATGGACGGCGTTGCGGCAGTTTTAAACCTTTCGGGTTTTCCAAACCCGAAAGGTTTCTCCGGACTATTCCGTGCGCAGGCTGCGGGCCGGGTTCTGGAGGGCCGCCCGCAGCGATTCCCGCGACACGGTAAGCAGCGTAATGACTACCACCAGGCCCGCGGCCAGGGCAAATACCCACCAGCCCAGCGAAATGCGGTAGGCGTAGCCCTGCAACCAGCCGTTCATCAGCAGCCCGCCCAGGACGGCGGCCGGCACGAAACCCAGGCCGATGAGCTTGCCGAACTCCCGGCCGAACAGCCACAGGAGTTGGGGCACTCCCGCCCCCAGCACCTTGCGGATGCCGATCTCTTTGGTTTTGGCCGCGGCCATGAACGTGGCCAGCCCGTACAGCCCCAGGCAGCCGATCAGCACGGCCACCAGCGAAAAGGCTTGCGCCAGCCCCAGCATGATGCGTTCGGCCGAGTACAGGCTGTGCACCATTTCGTCCACGAACTGGGCGTTGAAAATTTCCTGCGGAAACATCCCGTTCCAGGTCTTTTCCACGGCGGCAACCGCGCCCGGCAGGTAAGCCGCGTTTACTTTCAGCACGGCCATCCGGCACTGCCGCACGTCGTTCACCAGGGTCAGCGGGTGAATGGGTTCGCGGAAATAGCCCGAATGGAAGTCGGCAACCACCCCCACCACCAGGCAGTCGCGGCCCGCCACGTGCAGCCGCTTGCCCAGCGCGGCCTCTGGCGAAGCCAGGCCCAACTGCCGGGTCATCGTCTGGTTTACCAGCACCTCCCGGTGCGTCGTGTCGTCGGTGCGGAAGTTGCGGCCGGCCAGCAGCCGCAGGCCGAACAGCGGCAGGTACGCCCGGTCCACGGCCCGGACCCGGGTGGCGAATTTGGCGGGTTCGGCGGGGGTGCCGAACGCGAAGGGGTGCGGCCCGTTCTGCCGCGACAGGGGCGGCGCGTCGCATCGGGTCAGCCCCTCCACGCCGGGCACCTGCAACAGCCGTTCCCGCAGGGTTTCCTGCCGGAGCGGGTCGCCGGTGGGCAGCGACACGATCAGCCTTTCGGCCGGCCGGAAACCCAGGTCGGCCCGCTGCACGTACCGGAGCTGCGCCATGAGCACGATGACGCCGATGAGGAAGAACTGCGTGATGAAAAACTGCCCCACCACCAGCCCGCGCCGCACCGCAACGCTTCCCGCCTGCCCCGTCACCAGCCGTCCCTTCAATGCTTCCACGGGTTTGAAGCCGGCCTGCACCACGGCCGGGTACAGCCCCGCCAGCAAGATCACGCCCAGCACCAGCCCCGTAAACCACAGGAGCGGCCCCGGCCGGAGCAGGTCGAACACCGAGAGGCGGGCGCCGAGCATCGAGAGGGCGTTGTTGAGCAGGGGCAGGAAAGCCTGGGTAAGCAGCAGGGCCACCCCCACGGCCAGCCCCGTGATTAGGGTGGTTTCGAGCAGGAACTGCGTCACGAGTTGCCGCCGGGAACTGCCCACCGCTTTGCGCACCCCGATTTCCCGGGCCCGCCGCAGGGCCCGGGCGGTGGCTACGTTCACGAAGTTGATGCAGGCCGCCGCCACCAGGAAAACGCCCACGGCAATGAGCGTGTACAGGATGGGCCGGGGGGCGTTGCCGCTCCGCTGGTGGTTGAGTTCGCCCAGGGGCAGCGCGTGGAATGCGAAAGGGGCTTCGCCGGGGCCGTAGTGCTGCCGCTTGAGGGCCGGGAAAATGCCCCGCAGCCGTTCGGCGGGAACGCCCGGCCGCAGCACCACGAAGCACATGGACGGCAGTTTGCCCCAGAACTGCATGCCCTCGGCACCCCCTTCGAGGCCGGGCAGGGTGGCAAACGACACGAAGCCGTCGTAGCGGAGCTGCGTGTTGGGGGGCGGATTTCTGACGATGCCCGTCACGGTGAGGTCGGCCTGGTGGTCAAACCGCACAGTTTTGCCCATCGGGTCCGCGTCGCCGAAGTACTTGCGGGCGTACCGTTCGCTGAGCACAATGGTGTTGGGGGCGGCCAGGGCCGTTTTCCGGTCGCCGCGTACCCAGTCCACGCCGAACACGTCGAAGTACTGCGGCTCGGTGAAGCACATATTGCGGGCCTCGGGGAATTTTTTGGCGATGCCGCCCTTGCCGTCGGGGATGGTCACCACGCGGCCGAAGATGGTTTCGAGGCGGACGGCCGTCTGCACGAACGGGTAGTCGCGGCGCAGGACTTCGGCCAGCGGCCGGGGCGCGGCGTCGGTGGGCAGCACTTCGCCGTGCCGGATGTCGGTCACCACCCAGTAGGTACGGTCCTGGTGGGGGTGGTAGCGGTCGAAGCTGAACATGTAATCGACCAGCAGGAAGATGAGCAGCCCGGCCGCCAGCCCGACGGCCAGGCCCAGCACGCTGATGAGGCTGGCGGTGCGGTCGCGGCGCAGGGTGCGCAGCGAGATGGTGAGGTAGTTGCGGAGCATATCAGAGGGGTTGGTGGGTGCCGGAATGGGAGGGGCCGAAAGGCGCCGCCGCCCGCCGAAGGGCCGCGCGAACCGGAGCACGTCGAGCCAGTAGCCGCGCCGGGCGGCCCGCAGTCCGTGCCCGGCCATCCGCCGTTCGAAGAGTTCGTGGAGGTCGCCCTGGATTTCTTCCACCTCGTGGGCGTTGTAGCGCAGTTCCAGCAGGGCCTCGGCCAGCCGGGGCGGCTGCGCGGGTTGGGCAGGGCGCGTAGTTCGGTTGGGTCGCCGTTTCATGCCGCACCTCCTTCCCACCCCACGGCCGGGATGCGGCGCCAGAAGCCGTCGCGCAGGGTGCGGGCTTCGCGCAGAACGTGGCGGCCGGCGGCAGTCACCGCGTAGAGCCGCTTGCGCCGCCCGCCCCGCGAGGGGGTGGCCCCGCCCAGGTCCGACCGCAGCAGGCCCTTTTCGGCCAGCCGGTAGAGGGCCGTGTGCACGGCGCTCAGGTGCACGGGGCGGCCCGCCTGCCCGTTGATCTCGTCGGTGATCGAAACGCCGTACGCATCCTCGCCCAGCACGCACACGGCCAGCAGGACAAGCTCTTCAAACGTTCCCAGGTAGTTGTGTTCCACGGGCCGGGCGGGTTAGGGGAGTTTATGAGTTCAAAGTTTATGAGTTTATGAGTAGAAAGCGTTTACAAGCCAACGCGTACCAACTCATGAACTCATAAACTTTGAACTCATGAACTCATTTGCTACACAGATGTAAAACTAATGGATGCCGGGGTGGGGAAAATTTCACAAGAGGCCCGAAAAAAAATTCCGTGTTAGCTTGCTGTGGCCAGCGTCCGCTGGTATCAGTGCGGACCGGACTCCTCGGGTCACTGGCGCAGGCGTCCGCCGGTGCCTCTTCGGACGGGAAGCGTCCGCTTCCAGCCGGCAGGCTTACTCGTTTTGACCAGCGACACGACAGGCAAGACCGGCACCAATGGAATGGGCGGTGCTCGGAAAGAAACCGGTAAGTACGACCAAAACCGGTACGTACTACCCGTTAGCCTGCCGGCTGGAAGCGGACGCTTCCCGTCCGAAGAGGCACCGGCGGATGCCTGCGCCAGTAAGCGTGAGGAGTCCGGTCTGCACTGACACCAGCGGACGCTGGCCACAGCAAGCCAATACGATCTTTTGGTGAGAAAGACGAAACGGTCCGACGGTGGGATTCCAGCGGTAATGCGCTGCCGGGCGGTGCACCCCCGAAAAATTATCGCGGGCCGTGGCTGCGGAAGCCGATTCTTCCGTTTAAATTTCGGGCGGTTTTGTTGCCTGGTTGAAAAGAAGTTCGCATTCAGGTCTTTAAGTCTTCTTTTTATAATCACCCTTTACGGATGACATTCTCGCGTCTCCCGTCTAAAATCTAAAGTCTAAAACCCATTCCCCATGAACAACCCGCTTAAAAACATCGCATCGTTCGGCCAGAGCATCTGGCTCGACTACATCCGCCGCAGTTTCACCGCCAATGGCGGCCTCAAGAAAATGATCGACGAGGATGGGCTGCGGGGCGTTACGTCCAACCCGGCCATTTTTGAGGAGGCCATTGCCCGCAGCGACGACTACTGGGACACGATCCGTCCGCTGGCCCAGTCGGGCAAGTCGTCGGAGGAGATTTTCCTGGCCCTGGCCGTGGAAGACGTGCAGCAGGCCGCCGACCTGTTCAAGGGCGTGTACGAAAACACCAACGCCCTCGACGGCTACGTGAGCCTGGAAGTTTCCCCCTCGCTGGCTCTCAACACCGAAGGGACGCTGACCGAGGCCCGTTCTTCGTGGAAACTGCTGAACCGGCCCAACGTGATGATCAAGGTGCCCGGCACGGTGGAAGGCCTGCCGGCCATCGAAGGGCTCATCAGCGACGGCATCAACGTGAACGTGACGCTGCTGTTCGGCCTGGAACGGTACCGCCAGGTGGCCCTGGCCTACATTGCCGGGCTCGAAAAGCGGGCGCAGCGGGGCGAACCGCTGGATAAGGTGGCTTCCGTAGCCAGCTTCTTCCTGAGCCGCATCGACAGCCTCGTGGACCCGATGCTCGAAAAAGTAATCGCCGCGGGCGGACCGAAGGCCGACCTGGCAAAATCGCTGCGCGGCCAGGTAGCCATCGACAGCGCCAAGAAGGCCTACCAGATTTACCAGGAAGTGTTCGGCACCGAACGGTTCAAGGCCCTGGCCGCCAAGGGCGCCAAACCCCAGCGCCTGCTGTGGGCCAGCACCAGCACCAAAAACAAGGAATACAGCGATGTGAAGTACGTGGAGGCTTTGATCGGTCCTGACACGGTGAACACCGTGCCGATGGAAACGCTGGACGCCTACCGCGACCACGGCCAGCCCGCCAACCGCCTCCAGGACGACATGAACGGGGCCGTGCAGCGGCTGGGTCAACTTCAGGAAGTGGGCATCAGCCTCGACGCCGTCACCAGGCAACTCGAAGAGGAGGGCATCCAGAAGTTCATTAAGCCCTTCGACAGCCTGATGGCCGTGCTCGAAGGAAAGCGCAAGGAAGGCGCCGTGGCGGTGTAGCCCGGAAGTTTCACGCAAAGGCGCAAAGGAGGAGCGCAAAGAACGCAAAGAAAAAAGAATTCAATTATTTCTTTTTCTTTGCGGCCTTTGCGCTCCTCCTTTACGCCTTTGCATGAAACTTCCTAAAACGGGATGTTCACCTCCGTGCAGTTGAACGTGTACTTGTAGAAGGGCAGGGCGTGGAGGGGCATGTCGGGGTTGTCGCGGCGCAGGAGCAGGGCGTGGAGTTCGCGGAAAGCTTCTTTGGCCGAACCGGCCCGGGCGTGCAGGTCGGGAGCGTCGGGCAGGTAGGCGAACCAATCGTCGGGTTCAACCTGGAGCAGGGTAACGGTAATCTCTTTAATGGGCCACATAGGGGTTAACTGTAGGGTAAGCGGCCCGCAAAGGTACCGGAACGGCAACACTCCAGGCAAGGGAAAAATACGGATTTTACGCGGAGGCCGCTGCCCCAGTCTCCTGGTTTCTACTGGTTCCCAATCCTTTGGGCGCCGCCCCCGAACCCCACCGCCGAAACATCGTAGGTATCGGGAATGTTTACCTGGCGTAACGTCTAAATCCCCTCCGCTTTATGGCTCCCCACCAGCTCGACGAAGAACCCCTGCAACCCAATGCATCCGCCAACGGCGCCGGCAACAACCTGGTCCTGGTATCCGACGTGTTGCCCGACCGGCTCACGATCCTGCCCCTGCGCGACCGGCCCATCTTCCCGGGCCTCACGCTGCCCATCCTGCTCAGCGGCCGCCAGTACCTGGAAGCCCTGCGGCTCGCTTCGGATCACCAGCCCCTCATCCTGGGCGTGTCGCTGGTGCAGGAAGCGGACGAAGAAGACTTGTTTGCCTCCACGCTGTACCGCGTGGGCACGGCCGTCAAAATATTCAAAATCACCCCCATCGGCAACGACACCGTGCAGGTGATCGCCCACGGCATCAGCCGCTTTGAATGCGTGCGGAAAGTGGGCAACACCGGCCCCGCCCCGCGGTGGGAGGTGAAGTACCGCCAGGATACCGACGAAAAGCCCAACGACGAACTGAAGGCGTACACGATGGCAATCATTGCCTCGGTCAAGGAAATCCTGGCCATGAACCCCATCTTCCAGGAACAGCTCAAGGTGATCGTTTCGCAACTCTCGTCCGAAAAGCCCGGCCGCCTCATGGATGCCATTGCCTCCATGCTCACCACTGATGCCGGCCGGGTGCAGGAAGTGCTCGAAGCCTTTCACCTGTTTGAACGGGGCTTTAAACTGATGATGCTCCTGCGCGAAGAACGCGAACTGCTCCTGCTCCAGCAGAAGATCAACCAGCAGGTGGAACAGCAGATGAGCAAACAGCAGCGGGAATTCATGCTCCGCCAGCAGCTCAAAGCCATCAAGCAGGAACTGGGCATTGAAAAGGACGAGAAGTCGGCCGAAGCCGAACGCATCGAGGCGCGGCTGGGGCAGAAGCAACTTTCCGAGGAGGCCGCCCGCATCGTGCGCACGGAACTCGACCGCCTCGGGACCCTCGAACCGGCCTCGCCCGAGTTCAACGTGATCCGAACGTACCTCGACGTGCTGACCGACTTGCCCTGGGGCCACTACGCCGAAGACAACCGCGACATCCGCAAAGCCCGCCAGGTCCTGGACGCCGAGCATTTCGGGCTCGAAGACGTGAAGGAACGCATCCTGGCTTTCATCAGCACGATCATCCGGCGGGGCCGGCTCACGGGCACCAGCCTGCTGCTGGTAGGACCGCCCGGGGTGGGCAAAACGTCCATCGGCCGCTCGGTGGCCTCGGCCCTGGGCCGGCCCTTCTACCGGTTCTCGGTGGGCGGCATGCGCGACGAGGCCGAGATCAAGGGCCACCGCCGCACGTACATCGGCGCCCTGCCGGGCAAGCTCATCGACAGCCTGCGGCGCACGGGCGTATCCAACCCCGTGATCATGCTCGACGAACTCGACAAGATGGGCAGCAGCTACCAGGGCGACCCGGCGGCGGCCCTGCTCGAAGTGCTCGACCCGGAGCAGAACCGCAACTTCCTCGACAACTACCTCGACGTGCGCTACGACCTGTCGAATGTGCTCTTCATCGCCACGGCCAACCAGCTCGACACCATTCCCGAGCCGCTGCTCGACCGCATGGAGATCATCCGGCTGTCGGGCTACGTGCTGGAGGAGAAGGTAGCCATTGCCCGCAGCTACCTCATTCCGCGGCAACGCGAGGAACACGGCCTGCTGGATGGCGAACTGGAAATCACCGACGAAGGGCTGCGCACGGTGATTGACCGCTACGCCCGCGAGGCCGGCGTGCGGAACCTGGAAAAGCAAATTCAGAAGATCATGCGCCACGTGACGCTCAAGCTGGCCGAAGGGGCGGAGGGACAATTCCGCGTTACCCCCGACACCGTGGCCGGCTACCTGGGCAAGCCGGTATTCACCAACGAAATCCTCTACAACAAAGACGTGCCGGGCACGGTGCTGGGCCTGGCCTACACGCCGATGGGCGGGGCCACGCTGTACATCGAGGCCAACGCCGTGCGCAGCCGGAGCAACGGCTTCAAGCAGACGGGCCAACTGGGCAAGGTCATGCAGGAGTCGTCGGAAATTGCCTACTCGTACATTCGCGCCAAAACGGGCAACGACCCGGCGATGAAGGTGTTTTTCGACGAACACGTGGTGCACCTGCACGTGCCGGCCGGGGCTACGCCCAAGGACGGCCCCTCGGCCGGCGTCACAATGGCCCTGGCGCTGTACTCGCTGGCGGCGGGCAAACCGGTGCGGCCCGAACTGGCAATGACCGGCGAAATTTCCCTTACCGGCAAGGTGCTGCCCATCGGCGGCGTCCGCGAAAAAACCATTGCCGCCCGCCGCGTGGGCATCACCGAGATCATCCTGCCCGAAGAAAACCGCAAGGACTTCGAAGAACTGCCCCCCTACATCCGCGACGGCATGACCGTCCACTACGCCGACCACTTCGACGACATCGTGGGGGTAGGGTTCGGGAACAGTGAACAGTAAACAGTAATCAGTAATCAGTCGGCAACGTACGCGTACTGCCGATTGTTTACTGATTACTGTTTACTGTTCACTGTTTACTGATTACTGATTACTGTTCGTATTCCTTCAAATACACGCGGAACGTCGTGCCGGCGTCGGGAATGCTTTCGACGCGGATGTGGCCGCCGTTCTTTTCGACCATGTTCTTGACCAGGTGGAGGCCCAGGCCCTTGCCTTCGCCCTGGTCCGAAAGGCGGGAGAAGGGCTTGAAGAGTTTGTCACGGACCTGTGCCCCGTCCATACCGATGCCGTTGTCTTTCACCGTCAGGAGTACGAATTCACCCGACCGGCCGGTGCTGATTTCCAGTTGCAGGGGGCGTTTGGGACTGCGGTACTTGAGGGCGTTGCTCACCAGGTTGCGCACGATGCTCAGCAGGTACGTCTCGTTGTAGCGCAGGCAGGGGCAGTCGTAGAAATCGGGCAGGAGCCGCGCCCCCGAATGCCGGGCTTCGTCGCCGCAGTCGGCCATCACGATTTCGAGGGCGTCGGCGAAAGAGACGAACTGCACGAGGGTTTCGGACGAATTCTTTGCTTCCAGGATGCGCAGCAGCCCGGCTACCGTCTGGTCGAGGCGGCGCACCGATTCCTGCATGTACCCGATCAGTTGCGTTTTTTCGGCGCTGTCGTCGGTGTGGTTGTGGATGCTCAGCAGGGCCTTGAGGTTGTGGATGGGCGAACGCAGGTCGTGGCCGGCAATGTGGACAATGGCGTCGAGGGCTTCGTTGGCCTTCACCAGCTCGGTGTTCTTGAGCAGCAGGTCGCGGGTGCGTTCGCCCACCTTGGCTTCGAGGACTTCCTGGTCGCGGGCGGCGGTCTCCGGCTGCTTCTGTTCGTGGATGTTGACGCTGAAACCCACCCAGCGGAGGACGTTGCCGGCCGCGTCGCGCACGGGTTCGGCCTGGGCGAGGTGCCACACGTACTGCCCGTCGGCGGCCCGCCGGATGCGGAATTCAGCGCGGTACGCCCCCCCCGTTTGCAGCGACTGCCGCCACTGCTCAAGGGTGGGCGCTACGTCGTCGGGATGAATCACCTCGGTCCACTGCCAGCCGAGGCCCGCCCCGGGCCGGGTCCCCGTGAAGGCATAATACCGGGGTGAAAGGTAGTCCAGGCAGCCGTCGGGCCGGGCCGTCCAGATGATTTGCGGTAGCAATTCGAACAGGGTGCCGGCCGGGTCCCCACTGAAGGGGTCGGAGGTTTGGTTTTTTTCCGCGGCGCCGTGGGGCGGGGTGGCGGCAAAAAAGGGCAGTACGAACAGGATGCGTTTTGGGGATAGTGAAGTGTAAAGATTGGACATGGCAAATTAGGGTGATCGTTACCGCCGTCATTCCCCGGGCCCCGCCGGCGGGAACCGTCCCGGGCAGACGCACGGAAGAACCATCAGGCACGGCTGACTGAAGCGAAGCATCCGGCACGCCCATCCGAAAGGGAAGGGAGAAGCCCGGAATGCGGGTGAAAGGGTGCGGGTAAAGCGTACGGGGATGCGTCGGGCCGGGAACGTGGTAACGGCGTAAAAGCAGGCACGGCCCGGCGGAATAGCCACGCGGGAGGTGCCACGGCAAGGCGTGCGGGGCAGAAAGCGACCCGACTTACAAAGCACAGATAGCGTGCTAGGGCAAATATATTCTATCACAAATATCCTAAGCCTCAAACATATACTGATTTTTATGCGGTATAAACCCCGGGTGGGCGGGAAATACGTAGGAGGTTCAGTAAACAGTAATCAGTGAACAGTAAACAGTAATCAGGGAACAGTAATCAGTGAACAGTAGTCAATGGTCAGGCGGATGCGGTAACCTACGCGCCCCACTGTTTACTGATTACTGTTCCCTGATTATTGTTCACTGATTACTGTTCCCTGTTCACAGCCGGATCAGCGCCGCGTACACGCCGCGGACGACTTCGGCCATGTTTGTGAAGTCCAGCGTGTCGATGGTGTCGGTGGTTCTGGTGGTAGTTGGGGTTGCGCAGGAAGGACGTGTCGTTGATCATCACGGCCGTTGTAGCCGTATGCGCCAGTAGTTGCGGTGGTCGGAAAGGCCGGCCAAGCCCATGCGGGTCGGGCAAATTGATGCGCTGCACGTCGAGCGAGCCGGCGTGGGGCTGCATGGAGTTGTGCACTCGCTGGGTGAATGCTTCCTGGCCGGTTTTGCCCACTACCATGATGAAGTTGCCGGTGCTGGGGTACAGCTTGGCCAGGGCTCGTCGGGGAAGCTCTGCGAGCCGGGCTGCGTCGGTGAAGTAGCCGATCATTTCGTAGCAAATCATGGCCCGCACCGGCACTTTTTCCTGCGTGCAGGGCGCGGGCGTGCACGGCGCTGCCCATGTGGTCGGTGGCAAAATAGGGCGGCTCCTCGTTGGGGTAGGCCACAAAATCGATGCGGTGAAACAGCGCGGGGCCGGTTCAGGTGGAGCAGGCGGGCGGTTTCGAGCAGGCCGGCCACGGCGCTGGCGTTGTCGTCGGCGCCGGGCTGGTCGCCGCACACGTCGTAGTGCGCGCCCACGATGATGCGCTCGGCCTCGGGCGGGCCGAAGGAGGCGATGATGTTGCGGTACGCTGCGGCCCTCGGCATGAAAGGGCTGCTCGTTACCCGGCAGCCGAGCTTACTGAACTCTGCCTTGATGTAGTCGGCAGCTTTGTTCAATGAAGCCAGGTTTGGTAGTTGCGGGCGGGCTGGATAGAGGTTAGAAACTCGACATCGGCGTAGAGGCGGTCGCGGGAAGGGGACATGGGGGGAAGGTTAGCAGGTTGGGAGGGCAGGAGGTTGAGGAGAAGGGTCAGGAAAGGGTTAAAGACAAGCGTTGGAAACGTTACGGGAAGGGCCAGGAAAGGGTTGAGCATGGGGTGGGGGTTTTAGGGAATGGTACACGGATGGGTTATGATGATTATGATCAGGACTGATTCAAATTAGATCAAAAGATCATCATAAATCATAATCATCATAACCCATCCGTGTACTATTGATAGCTACGAGCCGGAAGGGTAGAGGTCGGGTGGTTCGTTGGCGCTGAGCGGAATGGGAATGGGGTGCAGGGCCTCCGTCTGCTCCACGTACACGAAGGCGTCGTAGCGTTTGGGAATCACCGACGGCACGTAGTTGCCCAGGTGCTCCGATTTGGGGTCGTACACCACGCCGATGGCCCGGTGCCCCACCGGCCGCTTCAAGGCTTCTTCCGCCCGGATGTCCCGCGACAGAATGATCTTGTCGGCGGGGCTCAGTTCGTGGAGGAGGTGTTCCCAACTGCCCGCGACGGCCGGCGGCACGGTCATCTTCTGGAGGGGCGCCCCCCAGGCCCGCGAGGCAATCACCGAGCCCCCGTACGAGCCGAAGCCCACGATGAACACGTTTTCCTCCCCGTACGCCTTGCGCACCAGTTGCCCCACGTTTACCTCGCCGCTGCGGGCCATGTCGGTGTAGCGGGCGTCGCCCACGTGCGTGTTGTGCTCCCACACGATGGCCTTCGACTGCGGGCCGTGGAAGTCGAGCAGGCGCTGTAGCGTCTGGGCCATGTGCCGGTCGCGGATGTTCCAGGAGGATTCGGTAAAGCCCACCATCGAACGGTAGTACCGCTCGGCGTTGAGGGCCACCAGGGCGTTCTGTTCCAGCAGGAAGCGGGTTTCGTCGTCCGCCGGACGACCGTCGGCCAGCTTGCGCACGGCGTTCCAGAGGCGGTTGGTTTCGCCCTGGCAGTTGGCTTCGGCGTTGGCTACCGCCTCGGCGTACTGCTGGGCGTCGGCGCTGTAGGGCTGGAAGCACCGGTGCACCTTCTGGGCGGCGTTGCGCAACCCGGTCTCCGTGCGGGGCAGCAGCGGCATCAGTTCCGTCATCGATTCCCAGAGGCAGTACACATCGAGGCCGTAGAAGCCCGCCTGCGACGCGGCGGGACGGCCCTGGTTGCAGGCGTTGAGCCACGTCACCAGCGAAGCCACCTCGTAGTTGCCCCACATCCAGGTGGGCCAGCGGTTATACTGCCGCAGCAGGGCCACGGCCGCGGCGCTGTCCTTTTTTTCGCCCCGGATGAACTGGTTGACCCGGTAGGAGTCGGCCCATTCGCCCTCCACGGCAATGAAATCAAAGCCCTTTTCCCCAATGAGCCGCCGCGAGAGGGCGGCCCGCCAGGTGTAGTATTCGGCCGTGCCGTGCGAGGCCTCGCCCAGCAGCACCACCCGGGCGTCGCCGATCTCGCGCAGCAGCACGTCAAGGTCCGCTTCGTTGCGCAGCGGGTGGCTGGGAATGCGCAGGCGCACCGGCTTGTCGTCGTCCCGCGGCCCGGCCGTGGTTGCGGATGGAACGGTAGTGGTTGCGGCCACGGCGGCCGGGGGTGGTACAGGATGCTTTTGGGGTTGCGGACCGTTGCCGAACGAAAACAGTCCCAATGCCAGGAGTGCGCCGGTGAGCGGCCAGCGCCGGGTGCCCTTGCCGTACATACAAAAAAGGGGGATCAGGTTAAAAAATAGCAGTCTGGTTGATGTGTACTGATTCGTGCGGGCAGGGTTGCACGAGAGGCGGATATTTTGTGCCGGAAGGGGCATTGCCGGGCAAATGACGCGTCCGGCAAGGCATTGCGGCTGCCTTTTCGTCAGGTGCCGGCGCATTTTTGCCCGTTGCAAGCTCATTTCTGTCAGGTGGCGGCGTCTTTTGGCCTTCAGTACGCGCAATTCGGTGTGCTGCGGGTGCATGGCGGCCCGCTGCTGATGGATTTGGGCACGCTGTAAAGCGGTTTTAGCCCGCTGACGGCATTATTTTGTTTGCTGACGCCCTCATTTTGCCCGCTGTACCTGCGTAAAAGCCCTCTCAATCATACCATACGCGTGGTCGCTCTTCTCACGCGTACTGGCGCAGGCGTCCGCCGGTGCCTTTCCGGACGGGAAGCGTCCGCTTCCAGCCGGCAGGCTAACGGGTAGTTGAATTGACAAGGAGGGTTGTATGGCTGTATGGTTGATTGTTGGGCTTACGCAGGTCTACTTACAATCTGACTGCCAACCATATAGCCATTCAGCCATACCGCCATACCGCCATACAACCTTGTCAATTCAATTAATCAGGCAATCCTGCCTCCCTACCGCTGCACGTCCCAGGCGGGGTTGGGGGCCGAGGTAGGCAGTTCGGGCTTTTTGCCGAACCAGCCCCGCACTTTGGCGATGATCCGCTCGAAGGTCATGTACGCCGAGGGCACCAGCACCAGCGTCAGGAGCAGCGAACTCGTCAGGCCCCCGATGATTACCCAGGCCAGGCCGTTCTTGGTTTCGGCACCGGCGCCCTTCGCCAGGGCAATCGGCAGCATCCCGAACACCATTGCCAGCGTCGTCATCAGGATCGGGCGGAGGCGTTCGCGGCCCGCTTCGATGAGGGCGTCGCGCACCGACATGCCCTGCTCCCGCAGGTGGTTGGTAAAGTCCACCAGCAGGATGGCGTTCTTCGCCACCAGGCCCATCAGCATGATCATCCCGATGATCGAGAAGATGCTCAGGTTTTCGCGGGCCAGCGCCAGGGCCAGCAGCGCCCCGATGAGGGCCACCGGCAGCGAGAACAACACAATGAACGGGTAGACGAACGAGTCGTACAGCGCCACCATGATCAGGTACACGAACAGGATGGCAACCGCCAGCGCCAGGCCCAGGCTGCCGAAGGCGTCGGACTGCTGTTGCAGCGAACCGGCGTACTCGATCACGATGCCGTCGGGCAAGGGGTTGCTCTTCATCTTGGCCTGGATGTCGGCGCCCACCGTACCCACCGGGCGGCCCACCACCTGCGCGTTCACCGTGATGGAGGTGAGGCGGTCGCGGCGTTCGAGCACGCTGGCGCCCAGTTCCTGGTCAACGGTGGCAAACTGCTTGAGCTGCACGAGTTGCCCCTGGTTGTTCACAAAAGACAGGTTGCCCACGTCTTCCTTGTTCTTGCGGTTGAAGCGGTCAAGCGATACGAGGATGTCGTATTCGAAGCCCCCTTCGCGGTACTGCGAATTGTCGTTGCCGTTGAAGGCCGTTTGCAGCGTGGCGCCCACGTCGGCCACCGAAAGGCCCAGGGCGGCGAGCCGTTCGCGGTCAATGTGTACCTGCAATTCCGGGTTGGGGTCTTCCACCGAAAACTCCACGTCCGTCGCGCCGGGCACGGTTTTCACCACGCCCAGCACGGTGTTGGCGGCCTGCTGAACCTTCGCCAGTTCCGTGCCCTTGAGCACGATCTGGATCGGGGCCTGGTTGGCGTTGCCGGTAATGCCCGTCGGGGCAGCCTTCACCTGCACGCCGGGAATCCTGCGGATTTCGTCCTTGATCTGCGCCCCGAAGGCTTCGGTGCTGATCGAACGGTCTTTTTTGTCCACCAGGATCACCGTGATTTCCGAACGGTTGTTGGTGCCCGCACTGGTGCCCACCGAGCCGCTGGAGCGGCCCACCTGGCTGAGCACCATCTTCACCTCCGGCCGCGCCTTGATGATGTTTTCCACTTGCCGCGTCACCTGGTTGTTCTGGTACAAGGTCACCTGCGGGTCGAGCTTGAGCGACACCACCAGTTCGCCCCGGTCGCCCTGCGCCGTAAACTCACTGCCGATGAAGCCGGCCGGCACGAGGGCAATCGTGCCCACGAACAGCACCAGCGACACCACGTAGATCACCCAGCGGTGGCCCAGCGACCAGCCCAGGATGCGCGCGTAAGCGTTCTGCAAACCGGTGAACAGGCGTTCGAAGCCCAGCGAAATGCGTCCCCAGAGCGTCTTGTTGGTGAAGTGGTCGATCTTGCCGAAGCGGGAGGCCAGCATGGGCGTGATCGTGAAAGACACGAACAAGCTCATGAGCGTGGAGAACACGACCACCAGCGAGAATTCCCGCACGATGTTGCCGATCAGGCCCGACACCAGCGACATGGGCAGGAACACCACCACGTCCACCAGGGTAATGGCAAGGGCCGTAAAGCCGATCTCGTTCCGGCCGTCAAGGGCGGCGGTGCGCTTGTCCTTGCCCATTTCCATGTGGCGGTAGATGTTTTCGAGCACCACGATGGAGTCGTCCACCAGGATGCCCACCACCAGCGAGAGGGCCATGAGCGTCATCAGGTTGAGCGAAAAGCCCATCACGTACATGAGGATGAACGTGGAGATCATCGACGTGGGCAGCGCCACCATCACGATCAGCGAAGAGCGCAGGCTGTGCAGGAACACCAGCATCACGCCGGCCACGATCACAACGGCCAGCAGCAGGTCAAACTGCACGGCGTCGGCCGAGGCCAGCGTATAGGTGGAGGTATCGTTGGCGACGCTGAACTTCACGCCTTCGGCCCCGTACATTTTTTCGAGGTTGCCGATCTGGCCCCGGATCTGTTCGCTGACCTCCACGGCGTTGGCGTCGGCCTGCTTCTGGATGATGATGCCGACTGAAGACCGGCCGTTGATGCGGTTGAGCGTGTTGATTTCGGCCACGCCGTCCACCACTTCGGCCACGTCGCCCACGGTCACGCGGCTGCCGCCCGGCCGGTAGGTAATGGCCTGGCTACGGATGTCGTTGAGGGAGGCAAACTTGGCCGCCACGCGCAGGCTGTACTGCTGGTCGGGGGTTTGCACCTTGCCCGTCGGGAAATCCTGGTTGGCCCCGGCAATGGCCTGGGTGACCTGGTTGAGCGACAAGCCGTAGGCCCGCAGTTTTTCGGGGTCCACGTTCACCTGGATTTCGCGCTCTTCGCCGCCCACCAGCGTGATCTGGCCCACGCCGGGCACCTTGGCGAGTTGCGGCTGGACGCGGTCTTCCACCAGCTTGTAGAACTGCGTGGGGCTCAGGTTGCCCGACACGCCCAGTTGCAGCACGGGCAGATCGCCGGTGGAAAACTTGTTGATCGTGGGCGACTCCACCTCGTCGGGCAGGCGGGCCAGGATGGCGTTGACCTTGCGCTGGGCGTCCTGCACGGCCTCGTCCACGTCGGCCGATTGCAGGAGCTGGATCACCACCAGCGACACGCCTTCCCGGGAGGTAGACTGGATCTTGTCGAGGTTTTCCAGCGAGGAGAGCGCATCTTCAATGCGTTTGGTGACGGACGTTTCTACTTCGCCCGCCGCCGCACCCGGGTAGACTGTCACCACTGACAGCACCGGCGCTTCGAATTCGGGCAGCAGGTTGTAGTTCAGTTGCGAGTAACTGATCAGCCCGAGAATACCCAGCACGGTGAAGATCACGATCACCAGGGCGGGGCGTTTGATGGATATTTCGGTAATGGACATTGCGTTTCGTTGTTCGTTGATCGTTGTTGGTTGTTCGCTGTTGGTTGATCGTTGTTGGTTGTTCGTTGTTCGGGCTTGGCGCTCCAATGCGGGAAACCCCACTTCCTGGTCCACGAACAACCAATAACGATCAACGATATCCGGTTACTGGCTCATGGCGGAAGAGCCGCCGGAGGCCGGGGCGTTGCCGGTGCCCTGGGGCGTGGCCCCGTTCCCGGCGGTGCTGCCGATGATGTTGACGCGGGTGCTGTCGGTCAGGTTGATTTGGCCGGTGGTCACCACCCGTTCGCCTTCCCTGAGGCCTGCGAGTACTTCGAGGTGGTCGCCGTTGTCGGCGCCGATGGTCACCTTGCGCAGCCGGGCCGTGCTGTCGTCGCCCACTACGTACACCTGGGCGTTTTTCACGCTGCCCACCAGGGCTTCGCGCGGGATTTGCAGGCTGGCCGCCTGGCTCTGGCGGTTAAAGGTGATGTCAACGTACGTACCGGCCTTCAGTTGGTTTCTGGCCTGGTTGGCAAAAGATACTTCCACCGGGTAGTTGTGCGCCTCGTCGCCGGCGGGGCTGATGAAGGTGATCTTGCCGGGGTAGGTCACGCCGGGAAACACCGTCGTGGTGATGCTTACCGGGTCGCCGGGTTTGAGGGCGTACACGTCGGTTTCGGCCACGTTGAGCTGCACCTTCAGCCGCGACACGTCCACGATGGTCACGATGGCCGCGCCGAGGTTGAGGAAGGCGCCGGCCTCCACGGCCTTCTGGGTGACCTGTCCGCTGATGGGGGCGGTCACCACGGCGTTGGCGAGTTGCTTGCGGGCCTGGGCGAGTTGGTTGGTGGCGTTCTCGAAGGCCAGCCGGTACTGGTCCAGTTGGGCCTGCGTGGCCGCGCCGCCTTCGAAGAGGTTTTTGTACCGCTCCACGTTCTGCCGGGCGTCGGCCAGTTGCTGCTCGGCGTTGCGCACGGCCAGTTGCTGCAACTGGTTGTCGATGCGGCCGATGACTTGCCCCTTGCGCACGACGTCGCCCAGGTCCACGTTCAGGCTCAGGAGCTTGCCCTGGACTTCGGCTTTTACGTCGATGACCTGGTTGGCGGCCACCGTGCCCACCAGGCTCAGGTTGCGCTGGCTGACCCGGCTCTGCACCGGGGCCGCGTTCACGGCCACGGTTACGCCCGTGTTGTCGGGCAGTTGGTTTTTTTCGTCAATCGCCTTCTTGTTGCTCACCAGCCGGAAGGCGACCAGGGCCACGACGGCCAGAATGGCTACAATGCTAAGGATGCGTTTCATGGAAAGAGGGAGGAGAAATGATTTTGGATGTTGGATCATGGATTTTGGATTGCTACCGCCAGGATGCTGCTCCCTGGTAATTCATCATTCAAAATCCATAATTTATAATTCATCGGTTGGTGAGGTACGGCAGGATGTTGCCCTTGGCCCGTTCGAGGTCGAGGCGCGCCGTGTACAGGTCAAGCAGCGTGGTGATGTAGGTCGTCTGGGCCTGGCGCAGGGCCGTTTCGGCGTTCACCACGTCGGTGGAGGTGCCCACGCCTTCCCGGAATTCGAGTTGGGTCACGCCGTACACTTCCTCGGCCAGCTGCACGTTCTGCTGCTCATTTTCAATCCGTTGCAGCGTGTTGCGGTACTGCGTGAGGGCGTTGGACACTTCCAGGTTGATGCTCTGCCTGGTCAGGTTAATGTTTTCTTTCACCTGTTCAATGCTCATCTTACTTTTCTGAACCCGAGCGTTCCGCTGCAAGCCGTCAAAAACGGGAATGTTCAGCCGCAAGCCGACCGCCGCCGACTGGAACCAGGGCTTCCCGGATTGGGTAAAGTTGAACTCATTACGCTGGGCCTGGTACTGGTAATTGCCAAAGGCAGAAAGCTGGGGAAAATAACCGGCTATTTCGTTCTTCCGGTTCAACTCCTGCAAACTCAGGCTGGTTTCCAGCCGCTTGTAGTCAATCCGGCTCTCGAAGTAGTTGCCGGTGGGTTCGTTCAATACGGCGTCTTCCTCCCGAAAATTAATGGCCGTATCACTGAGGACAATTTGCTTTTCAATCGGCATGCCCATCTCAAACTTCAACCGGTTAAATACCTGGACCAGGTTGAGTTCGGCCTGCTTTACCTGCGACTGTAAGTTGTTGAAGTTGACCTGCAAACGGTTTACGTCAACCCGCTTGGCCACCCCGTTTTTGAATTGCAGTTCGGTGGTGGCCAGGGTTTTCCCGGTACTGATTAAGTTTGACCGCAACAAATCCAGCTGTTTCTGCTGGACAATCACCTGGTAGTACGCATTGGCAATTTCGAAAACCTCCTGCTCAGTGGTCGCCTGCGTGTTTTGCTGCGACAACCGGCTGCTGTACTTGGCTGCCTTTAACCCAATCCAGAAAGAGGGGTTCACAATCATTTGCGTTACTTCGCCCGTGGCCGTAGCAATGTACTTGGTCCCGAAGGTGAGCGGCCTAAACGTGCCGGGTTCACCGCCGAAGAATTCTGCGGGCAGCAGAGAAACGGGCAGTTTCAAATTGTCGGTAAAACTACCCGAGATGTTAATTTGCGGCAGGCCGCGGCCACGGACCTCGTTCACGTCCTGCTGGGCAATCTGCTCGTCGAGCCGCGAAATCTTTACGTTGCTGTTGTTCTGGCTGGCGTAATCGATGCAGTCTTTGATGGAGAATGCCCGGACATCAGTTGTGGATTGAGCAAGGGCGGGAAGACCGGCCAGCCCGGAAAGCAGGATCGCCAGCCCGCCCACGTACCGGCGGCCAGCCCGAAGAAAGTTAGGTAACCTGTTCATACCGATGGTTTTGTATGGATTTTGTTTGGACGTAAGATGGGAGACGTAAGACATTAGACGGGAGACACTAGATACGAGACGTTACATGTGAGACCTTGCTTCAATGTCTGACGTCTCCTGTCTGGCGTCTCTCGTCCAATCATTGCAGACTCTTGATGAACCGGAGGGTGGCCCTTTCCAGGAACTGCTCCGGTTGCCATTCGCCTTCTCCCGGCGACGTTTTGCCCTCCAGGATCAGGGCCATGGTGATGAACCCGTGCACGATGCACGACCACTGAAAAAACAACTCCCGGACTTCCTGTTCCCCGAGGGTGGGGGCCATTTCCAGGATGGTCCGCTTGATCATTCCCCCGATTGCCATGACCACCTGCGGCCGTTCGGTCGCCAGCGACGGCAGGGTCTCGATGCCGAACATGAGTTTGTACAACTCCGTGTTGGCCGTGGCGTACTGCCAGTGGACCAGGGCGTACCGCACCAGGCGCCGGACCGGGTCGGCTTCCGTCTCCGCTTCGAGCAGGCCCCGGATGGCGCCGAATCCTTCCATGGCTAATTCGTAAAACACGGCCTCTTTGTTGGCAAAGTGTTCGTATACAATGGGCGGGGTGTATTCTACTTCGTCGGCAATCTTGCGGATGGTGACGGCCTGCCAGCCTTCCTGCAACGCAATGCGCCGCGCCGCCTCCAAAATGCCGGCCCGCAGGGCTTCTTTTTGCCGGGCTTTCCGTTCAGTACTGCTCATTTGCTAATGCTTTAAGAAAATCTAACTGCGTTAGATAATGCAATAATACGTTTTCGGGGCAATAAGTTTCAATCCATGTCAGGAAATATTTGAAAAAGTGTGGAGGGGAAAATTTTCCGCGGAGGCACGGATCGTTTTACGCAAAGGCAGTCAGGCGCAAAGGAGCAAGAGGGGTTTGGCCACGATAGGTTGCCTTGCGGAGCGAAAGTACCGCTTGGCATCCGTATGGTGTCGCATGGCGGGAAAGGGTCGCGTCGCGGGAAAGGGTCGCGTCGCGGCTCCCCTCCTTGGAGGGGGCTGGGGGTGGGTTTACCTACATCAGACAAGTAATACAGGGATCACCGCATTACGGTAATCTCCTTTACGCTACTGGCCAACTTTCAGCGGATACTTCCTGAGGCGAATACTTCCAGTGCACAGGTCTCTCTTGCAATGATCCCTCGATAACTTGTCTCATTGAAGTAAACCCACCCCAACCCCTCCGAGGAGGGGAGCCGCGATGCGACGCCTTCCCGCGATGCGACACCACACGGACGCCAGGCGTATAAAACACGCGAAGAAAAAATTGCGTATTTCTTTGTATTGCGGGGGATGTCGATATGTAGCAACTTTGGTATACAATCCAATCCTACTTTTTTCGCTACCCGTGCGTCTGCCGGTTCACGAGCCCCGGCCGGACGCATAACATCCCTGCTATGCACACATCACCCAGGATGGTCATCATCCAATCCACTTTTTCCGGTTTCCGGGCCTACGCCACGTCGCTGCCCGACGTAGTAGTGACCGGCAAGAACGTTCCCGAAGCCAAGACCAAGCTGCACGTTGCCCTCCAGGACCACCTCCGCACCAGCGGCCACGCCCTGCCCGCCGACATGACGTACCACATTGTGTATTGAGTACTGAGTATTGAGTACCGGTTTTTCAAACGCCTTAACTCCCCCGTTCCCCAACTTCCGCTTTCCCCGTTACCCACGCCAGTGCTTCTTCCCGGCGGGAGAGGTCGTAGTAGCGGACTTCGGCGGAGGTGAAGGGGCGGATCACGCGGGCCAGCCACTCCTCCCACTTGCGGTTGCCTACCAGGGCCACCCGCTTGAAGTCGTTGGCGTGTCTGAGGTCGAACTTGAGGTCTTGCCAGGCGGCCACGGGCTGCCAGCCGTCGAATTCCATTTCCCAGTAGAGGTTGATCTTGCCGAAGCGCCGGATTTTTTCTTCCAGCTCCGGGATCAGGCTTTCGTAGTCGGCCCGGCCGGCCTGGCCCACCAGCTTCACGGCCGCCACGTCGCCGGCGTGTTCTTTGAGGTATTTGAACATATGTGTTGAGTTTATGAGTTTAAAGTTTATGAGTTCAAAGTAGATACGCGTTCAGCAGTAGGTGCCTTTTCACTCATGAACTCATAAACTTTAAACTCATGAACTTAGGTACCGATCCGCGTCGCCGTAGTTTTCGGGGTTGCCCACGCGGCCTTCGCTGGCGTTGCTGCCACCGCCCGTGCCCCCCACGAACCCAGCCCCCGCGGCGGCCGTACCGATGTCATTTTCTTCCTCAGCCCCTACAATGTCGCTGGTTACCTTCTTTTCGGAAGGCAGGGCGTCCGGCGGTACGATCTCGTCGTGCGTGATGTCCGGATTGAGGGCCAGTTTGCCGTGCGGATCGGGCGACGGCGCCCCTACGTTGTCGCCGGTCTCCTTGAAGTGCGCCGCCCGGGGGTTGGCGGCAATCTTATCGGCCATCTCGTTGTTGCCCTTGCCGGCGTGTCCGGCCGCGGAGCCCGCCTGGCTGGCCGGTTCCCGGTAGGGGTCTTCCTGCGAATACTGCTGGTTCGTTTCCATCGTCATACGGTTTGTTTCCATGCTTACATACGCACGAACGCCCCACCCGGCAGCACAATAAATACGGATTTCGCGGGCCGGGTTTTTACGGAAAAAAGGGGTAGGGAAGGGCTGGAAAAGAAGGGTTAAGGAAGGGTTGAAAATAAGTGGCTGGCAATCCCCGCCGGACGCGTAACCATTGCCCGCATCGGACGGACCGGCTCCATCGGCAACAGCCGGACGTAATGAAACGTTTTCACCAGGGATGCAACAACGAAAAGGACCAAATGGGCGTTTGGTCCTTTTCGTTGTTGGGGCGGGGCCCGGCAGGCGTTACGGCAGGGCCGGCAGCGCCGCGTAATAGTCTTTTACGTGGTAGAGCAGGGATTGCAGGGTGGCCGCGTTGCGTTTCACGGCGGCTTGTTTGAAGGCTTCCAGGAAGGGTTCGGGGATGATGCCCTTGGCGACTGCTTCCCGCGCCAGCACGTACACGACGTACTCGTTGCCGCTCTGGGCCTGCATCTGCTGAAGAGAACCCTGAAAGAGGGTGAAGAACTTTTTGAAGGGCTCTTTCTGGCCCGCCGGGTCGCCGTAGCCCCCCGTTAAGTTGTCTCTGTAGTAGTCGATCATATTGCTCATAAACGGGCCCTGTTGCAAAAAGTAAGGGTTTTTACGGAAAAAAATTTTCGTCAGTAAACAGTGAACAGTGAACAGTGAACAGTAATCACTGGTTATCCGGTGTGAGGCAGTTAGGTGTGCCCGATGTACCAGTGATTACTGTTTACTGCTCACTGTTCACTGCTCACTGATTTAAATTTTGACAAAAAACGAAAACGTTTCCCATCCCCCGGGGCACGGGACCGTATAAGGGGGCAATATCATCCATGTAGTTTTTTTTCAACTGATGCAGATTGCACTTGTGTTGGGGTTACTGGTAGCGGCCATTGCCCTGTTTGCCACCGAAAAACTGTCGGTGGACGCCGTTACCCTGATGTTGGTAATTGTGCTTACCCTCACGGGAATTTTAACGATAGAAGAAGCTTTTTCCGGTTTCAGCAGCGACTTCGTGGTGATCCTGGCTTCGGTGTTCATCATCAGCGGCGCCTTGCAGGAGACGGGCATTCTCGATTCGCTGGGTGCCCAACTGGCCCGGGTCAAAACCCGCAGCAGCAACTTCCTGATGGTGGTCATAATGGTCTTTTCGGGGTCGGTGTCGGCGTTCATGAACAACACCACCGTGACGGCGCTTTTCCTGGGGCCGCTCACCAGCCTCTGCAACCGGCTGGGCATCAGTCCTTCCAAGATGCTCATGCCGCTGGCCTTTGCGTCCATCCTGGGCGGCACCTGCACCGTGATCGGCACCTCCACCAACGTGGCCGTGAGCGGCTACATCGCCAAGGCCGGCATGCAGCCCGTCGGGCTGTTCGAACTGCTGCCCATCGGGTTGCTGCTCTTCGGCATCGGCATCGTATACATGCTCACCATCGGCAAGTGGCTGCTGCCCAATCACCAGGTGACTGCCCTCACCGACCAGTACGCCGTGCGGGATTACCTCACCGAGATCAAGGTGCGCGACAACTCGCCGCTGGTGGGGCAGTACGTATTCGAGTCGGACCTGAGCAAGATGAATTTCGTGATCCTGCGCGTGATCCGCAACAAGCAGACCATCATGCCCCGGTCCACCACCGGCATCGAGGCCGGCGACGTGCTGCTGGTGAAGGGCAAGATCGACGAACTGGTGAAGGTGAAGGAAACCGAAGGCATCGACATCAAGGGCGACCTGCTGGCCGAAGACCTCCAGAACGAAGACATCAAGCTGGCCGAGATCATCATTACGCCCCGTTCGCCGCTGGTCAACTGCACCCTCAAGCAGTCGCACTTCCTCCAGAAGTACGGCCTCAAGGTGCTGGCGATCCACCGGCACCGGAGCTACGTCCGCGAAAAGATCGGCGACATTTCGCTGCTGATGGGCGACGTGCTGCTGGTGCAGGGGCCCGCCGAGAAACTCGAAGGGGCGCAGGCCACCAACGACTTTGCCATCCTGGGCCAGTTTACGCAGGTGCTCTACAAAAAGCGCCGCGGCTTCATCACCATCGGTGTGTTCCTGCTGGCGATCCTTGCAAACCTGTTTTTCCCCAAACAGATGCCGCTGTCCATCTGCTTCCTGGCCGCGGCCATGGTGGTGGTGGTGGTCAATAAAATGACGGCCGAACGGGCCTATCACCTGGTAGACTGGCGGCTGCTGATCCTGATCGGGGGCATGAGTGCGTTTGGCATTGCCATGGAAAAAACCGGGGCTTCGGCCTTCGTGGCTACCTGGATCGTAAACCTGTTGCAGCCCTTGGGCGTAATGGCAATACTGGCGGGCTTCGTGCTGCTGACGGTGCTGCTCACCCAGCCCATGTCCAACGCGGCGGCGGCGCTGGTGGTGCTGCCCGTGGCCCTGAAAGTAGCCCAGCAGCTCGACGTGAACCCCCGGGCGTTTGCCATTGCCGTGATGCTGGCCGCGTCCGTGTCGCTGATTACGCCGTTCGAACCGTCGTGCATCCTGGTGTACGGACCGGGCAAATACCGGTTCAAGGATTTTCTCCAGACCGGCTCCCTACTCACCCTGGTCATGATGGCCGTGATCGTGTTGGTGGTGCCGGTGATCTGGAAACTTTAATGGTCATTGGGGACGCGTAAGTTATCGCACCCGTTTACCAATGACTACTGACCAATGACTACTGACTACTGACCAATACTATGAAAGCACAACAAGCAGTGATGATGCACGCCGGGGCGCACTACCTGGGCGAGGGACAATGCCAGTTCGTGGTGTGGGCTCCCACCTCTGAAGAGGTGTACCTGCACCTGGTAACGCCGCAGGACCGCCGGCTGCCCATGCAGAAACGGGGCGACGGCTACTTTGAACGCGAAGTGGACGACCTGCGTCCCGGGGCCACCTACTTCTACCAGCTCGACGGCAAGACCGACCGTCCCGACCCGGCCTCGCGGTTCCAGCCCGAAGGCGTGCACGGCCCCTCGCAGGTGGTTGACCACGGCACGTACCCCTGGCAGGATGCCCAGTGGAAGGGCAGCGACCTCAAAGGCTGGATCATCTACGAAATGCACGTGGGCACCTTTTCGCCCGAAGGCAACTTTGCCGGGGCCATCAACAAGCTCGACTACCTGGCCGACCTCGGCGTAACGGCCGTGGAAATCATGCCCGTATCGCAGTTTCCGGGCAGCCGCAACTGGGGCTACGACGGCGTGTACCCGTACTCGGTGCAGAACTCCTACGGTTCGCCCGACGACATGAAGCGCTTCGTGGAAGAATGCCACGCCCGGGGCATCGCGGTGGTGCTGGACATTGTGTACAACCACATGGGGCCGGAGGGCAACTACCTGCGGGAGTTCGGGCCGTACTTCATCGAAAAGTACCGCACGCCCTGGGGCGACGCCCTCAACTACGACGAGGCCTACGCCGACGGGGTGCGCGAATTCTTCTCCGACAGCGCCGTGTACTGGCTCGAACACTACCACCTCGACGGCCTCCGCCTCGACGCCATCCACTCGGTGTTCGACATGGGCGCCAAGCACTTCTGGCAACTGGTCAACGAAAAGGTGCAGGCGCTTTCGAAGCGGTCGGGCTGGAAGCGCTACACCATTGCCGAAAGCGACCTCAACGACAACAAGGTGATCAAACCCCTCGAAAAGGGCGGCTTCGGCTTCGATTCGCAGTGGATGGACGACCTGCACCACGCCCTGCACGCCCTGCTCACCGGCGAACGGAGCGGCTACTACGCCGACTTCGGCGCCATTGAGCACGTAGCCAAGGCCCTCCAGAACGGCTTCGTGTACGACGGCGTGTACTCCGAGCACCGCAAACGCAAGTACGGCAACGCCTCGGCGGGCATCTCCGGCGACCATTTTGTGGTCTGCATCCAGAACCACGACCAGGTGGGCAACCGGATGCTGGGCGACCGGCTTTCCACGACCGTCTCGTTTGACCACCTCAAACTGGGCGCCGCGGCCATGCTGCTGTCGCCGTACGTGCCGATGCTCTTCATGGGCGAGGAGTACGCCGAGGACAACCCGTACCAGTACTTCATCAGCCACACCGACAAGGGCCTGGTGGAGGCCGTGCGGGAAGGCCGCAAGAAGGAGTTTGCCAGCTTCAACTGGTCGGGCGAGGTGCCCGATCCGCAGGGCGAAGCGACGTTCAACCGCTGCAAGCTGGGCTGGGAAAAGACCACGCAGGGCAAGTACAAGGTGATGCTCGACTGGTACAAGACGTTGATCCGCATGCGCAAGGAGTGGCCCGCCCTGAGCGACCTGACCAAGGCCGGCATGCACGTGGAAGTGCTCCCGCCGCAGGGGCTGGTGATGCACCGCCAGACGGGCCTCAACCACCTGGTGGCCTTCTTCAACTTCGGCGCCGACCCCTGCCGCTACCAGGTGACCAGGCAAACGGCCTCCCTGCGCAGGATGCTCAGTTCTACCGATCCCCAGTGGCAGGCCGACCCCGCCAAAGCCGCCCCTAACGGCCAGGCGCTGCCCGACGAGCTGGGCAAAGCCGACGCCCTCACGCTGCCCCCGCTGAGCGTGGTGGTGTACGGGACGAAGGTGTAGCATATCCGCCTGTAGAGACGCGATTCATCGCGTCTCTCTCCACCGCAGAAACGAGACGCAGTGGAGGGAGACGCGATGAATCACATATCAAGACGCGATGAATCATATACCGAGACGCGATGAATCGCGTCTCTACGGGTGACGTATGACCACTCAAATATTTGCGTAACTTCACGGCCCGAACTGTTTCAGACCTCACTCAGCGTATGCCCCTCACTGAAGTTGCCCTTGGAATTGACATTGGCGGTACCAACACCAAGATCGGGTTCGTGGACCGCAACGGCGTTTGCCTGGCCGATAGTTCCGTACCGACCGGTGAAGACGACGTGGATGGCTTTTTGCCCCGCCTCTACAAGGCCGTAGACAAGACCCTGCTGCCCATCCGCGACCGCATCAAGCTGATCGGCGTCGGCATCGGCGCGCCCAATGCCAACTACTACAAGGGCACCGTGGAAAAGCCCACCAACCTGCCCTGGCGGGAACTGTCGCCCCTGTGCGACTGGGTAAGCGAACACTACAAGGTGCCCACCAAAATTACCAACGACGCCAACGCGGCGGCCATCGGCGAGATGCGGTTCGGCGTGGCCAAGGGCATGAAAAACTTCCTGGTGGTGACGCTGGGGACGGGCCTGGGCAGCGGCTTCGTGGTCAACGGCCGGATTGCCTACGGGCACGACGGCTTTGCCGGCGAACTCGGCCACATCACCGTGAACCCCGAAGGACGCATGTGCGGCTGCGGCCGGCGCGGCTGCCTCGAAACGTACGTATCGGCGACGGGCATCCGCCGCACGGTGTATAAACTTCTGGCCGACCACACCGAAGACAGTGAAATGCGCCGCGTGAGCTTCGACGACCTCGACGCCAGCGACATTACCCAGGCCGCCCTGCGCGGCGACAAAATTGCCATCGAAGCCTTTGAATACACCGGCCGCATCCTGGGCATGAAACTGGCCGACGTAATGGCCCTGCTCAGCCCCGAGGCGATCATCCTGTTCGGGGGCCTCACCAAGGCCAAGGAAATCCTGTTTGAGCCCATCCAGCGTCACATGGAAGGCAACATGATGCCCATCTTCAAGAACAAAGTAAAACTGCTCTCCTCCGGCCTCACCGGCGCCAACACCGCCGTACTCGGCGCCAGTGCCCTCATCTGGCACGAACTGGAAGGGTAGACAGTAATCAGTGAACAGTAATCAGTAAACAGTGGGTGCGCGTAGCGTATCAAATCCAACTGATTACTGTTCACTGATTACTGTTCACTGATTACTCCGGAATGCTCTTCACCACTTCCTTGCGCGGGAAGCGCAGCAGCCATACGGCAATGGGCTGACCGGTGCGGTAGTTGACCAGGCTGTCGAGGCGGTAGCGGGCGGAGAGGGCCCGGTAGTTGGCTTCGCTCACGTCGGCGCCCACCTGCCCGTGGCACTGGAGGCACACGGCATTGTTGAGGGTAACCGGGGCGCTGTAGAGCATGAATTGTCCTTCGCCCTGCACGCCGGGGTCAATGGACTGGTTCTGTTCGGCGCTGTACCGGTACGCGTCCAGCACCTGGAACGCCTTGTCGCTCAAGTCTTTTTTATCGAGTTCTCCCCGCAGCCGGTACCTCCGGATATCGGCCTGGTACGCCTTGCCCAGCGAATCGGCGCCGGGTAGGTTGGCTTGCTGGCAGTAGCGGCCCGCTTCCACGAGGCCCTCCGACGGAATGGCAGTGGTCAGCCTGCGGACCAGGGCCGCCTGCACGCCCCGCGAAACGGTTTCGCCCCGCTTCATGGCCGCCTGCGTGATCTGCCCAGGCGTGATGTGGCGGATTTCGCGGTTGCGGACCTCATTGGCCAGTTCCCCGGTGGGAAGCCGCTGATTGGACTCGCCGCAGCCCGCCAGGAAGCAGCCCGGCAAAAGACAACCCAAAAAAACCAGTAACGGGAAAGCGAAGCGCATACGAACAGAGGTGAATAGCTACCCCCATAACTCCCGAACCGCCCCTACGGTTTCAAAAAAACAAACCCCGGCCGGATGATCCGACCGGGGTTTGTTTTTTGAGTTTGAGACGCCTACTTCTTCTGCCACTCCGTGATGTCGTCGAGGATCAGCACGTGCTTGGACAGGGTGCCGTTGTGGTCGAGGAGGGAGCCGGCAACGGCTTTTACCGTGAGGGTTTCGCCCGTGCGGGTCCGCAGCGTACCCACGGCCCGCCAGGTTTGGTCGTCGGCCAGGGCCGCCCGCATCTGGTTGGTTTTGCCGCCGGCGTCGAAGACCGTTTCCAGCGACTTGCCGTTCAGTTCGTAGGCGCTGTAGCCCAGGTGCTGGCAGGCCAGCGAGTTGACGTGCAGGATGGTACGGTTGCGGTCAAATTCAATGATGCACTGCGTCTCGTCGAGGATTTTTTCGCGGGCTTCCGTGTCGCGCTGCGCCCGTGACATTTCTTCCTGCGTAGCCTGGAGTTCTTCCATGTTCTGGCGCATTTCCTCCTCCTGGGCCCGCATCTGTTCGGTGAGCATCTGCGACTCTTCCAGCAGGCGCTGCGTGCGTTCGTTGACCTTGGCGGCGGCCACCGTGGAGGCAATGCTTTCGGCTACCTTCACCACGAATTCGATCTGGTAGGGGGCAAACGCGTTGAACGAAGCGATTTCCACGATGCCGTAGATTTGTTCGTTCACCTTCAGCGGCACGATCAGGATGCTGCGCGGGTTGGCTTCGCCCAGGCCCGAGGTGATCTGCACGTAGTGGTCGGGCACGTCGGTCATGTAGATGAGTTCGCCTTCCTGCCACGACTGGCCCGTGAGCCCCTCACCGGGGTAAATCTTCTGTTCCAGGTACTTCTTCTTGTCCCAGGCGTAGCACGCCTTCAGTTCCAGGAAGGGCTCGCCGTCCTCATTGTTGATGATGAACAGGCCGCCCTGGTTCGACTTGGTGTATTTTACCAGGTTGGAGATGATGTCGTCGCAGAGTTGCACCAGGTCGTCATTGTTCTTGCGGAGAATTTCCCCGAAGCGGGCCATGCCCTCGGTGGACCAGTTGCGGCGGCTGTCTTCTTCGGATACCCGCTTGAGGTTGTTGCGCATGTCGATGAGGGCGTTGCCCAGCACGTCCTGTTCGCTCAGCGGCTCGTGTTCAATTTCGTAGTTGCCCTTGCCGATGCCCTCGGCGAAGAGGGAGGTGGAGCGGAGGCCCGCCACCAGTTTGTCCACGGCCTGGGCCATTTCGCCGATCTCGTCGCCCGACTCGGACACCTTACGGTTTTCGGGCAGTTCGCCCCGGCTCAGCTGCACGATCACGCTGCGGATGTGCTTGATGGGCTCGGTGATGGAACGCGTCAGCACCACGGCGGCCGTCACGCCGATGAGCACCAGCACCAGGCCGGCAATCAGCGTGACGCGCTTCACGTTGCCGAAGGAGTCGAGCATGGTGGTGTTGGCCGTCAGCTTTTCCTTCTGCTTTTCATTGATGAGCCCTTGCAGGTGCCGCAGTACTTCCTTGGTCATGGGCAGCACTTCGCTTTCCAGGCGGGTGCCGTTGTTCATCTTGACGAAGCCGCTCTCCTTGTCGTAGTCTTCGAAAGAAGCAAGCTCGGTCATGATGGCTTTTTCGGCGATCAGTACGGTATCGAACGTGGAGAAGATGGAGTCTTTGAGGATGCGCCGCTGCTTGGGCTTCCAGGAAGCCTGTAAGGTGCCCAGGTGATCCTTCAGGGCCGGGTAGTCCACCGCGTGCAGTTTCTTGAGGGCGTCCTTGTCTTCCTGGTTGGCCTGGAGGTAGATCCAGTTGGAGGCGTACATCCGGGAGTTGGACACCAGCAGCTTGAATTCCCGCAGCGCCGTCAGGGAAGGGTCAGCGTCTTCGGAGATGGACTGGATCAGCGAGGAGCTGTTGTGCAGGGTAACCAGGCACAGTACGGCGTTGAGGATAAATACCGCAATGAGCAGGAAAAAGCCACCCGTGATCTTCTGGCTGATGCGAATGTTTAATTTTTTCATGGGAAACCCGGTGAAACGATTGATTGGCGTTGGGATTGAATGAAAACCGGACCCGCAGGTCCGTGAATAGACCTCCCAATATCCGCAGAAACGCTTGGAGTTCCAGCCGGGCGCACCGGCCGGGACGCGGGCGGTACGTAAGGTAAACGGCCCGACGGGCGGGGAGCGCCGGCGATTTGGGCAAGGAATTGGTGCATTTTGCCGCAAGGCCCCCGCCGGGGACGCCGCCGGCCGGACTTTCTGCCGGCGCACCGGCGAGTGGACGCCGCTTCCGGCCGGGGGTGGGGGCGGGCCACGAAAAAAGCCGACACCAGGGATGTCGGCTTCTCGGGGGGTGCAGGCGGGTTTTGGCGCCGCCCAGGCGCCCGGGGTCCCGTTGCGGCGGCTCCCGGCGCTGCGGAGGGCCGGGGGCAGCGCGGGGGGCCCGGCAATAAAACCCGTTATTTTCTTACAACGCGCAAAGAGGCGGTTAAATGTGCAGCGCCCGGTTCTCGGTGGCCGCCAGGCACGCTTCCTTGATCGCCTCGGCGTAAGTGGGGTGGGCGTGGCTCATGCGGGCCACGTCCTCGGCGGAGGCGCGGAACTCCATGGCGGTCACGGCTTCGGCGATGAGGTCGGCGATGCGCGGCCCGATCATGTGCACGCCCAGGATTTCGTCGGTTTGCCTTGTCGGCCAGCACTTTCACGAAGCCGTCGGTGTCCATGCTGGCGCGGGCGCGGCCCGACGCGCTTGAAGGGGAAGGAGCCGGTTTTGTAGGCGCTGCCCGGCTCCTTGAGCTGCTCTTCGGTGTAGCCCACGCCGGCCACTTCGGGCCAGGTGTACACCACGCCGGGAATGAGCAGGTAGTTGACGTGCGGCTTCTGGCCGGCAATGGTTTCGGCCACGAACACGCCTTCTTCTTCGGCCTTGTGGGCCAGCATGGCGCCCCGCACCACGTCGCCGATGGCGTAGATGCCCGGCATGTTGGTTTGCAGGTGCTCGTCGACCTTGATGCGGCCGCGCTCTTCCATCTCGATGCCGGCGGCTTCCAGGTTGAGGCCCTGCGGTGTAGGGCTTGCGGCCCACGGCCACGAGGCAGTAGTCGCCTTCAAACTTCAGCTTCCTCGCCCTTGCGGGTTGGTGGCCGTCACGGTCACGGTGTCGCCCTCGCGGGTGGCGCCGGTCACTTTGTGGCTGAAGAAGAACTCGATGCCGATTTTGCCTAGCACGCGCTTGCAGCTCCTTGCCCATGGCGCGGTCCATGGTCGGGATGATGGTGTCCATGAACTCCACGCACCGACACCTTGGCGCCGAGGCGGGCGTACACCGAAGCCATTTCGAGCCCGATCACGCCGCCGCCAATCACGATCATGTGCTTGGGCACTTCGCGGATGTTCAGGGCCTCGGTGCTGGTGATGATGCGCTGCTTGTCCTGGGTGATGAACGGCAGCACGGTGGGCTTGGAGCCGGTGGCGATGATGACGTTCTTGGTCTCAATCTGCTGGGCTTCGCCGCCGCGTGGGCGCGATGCTGATCGTGGTTCTTGTCCACGAACGAGCCCACGCCGTAGAATACGTCGATCTTGTTTTTCTTCATCAGGAACTTGATGCCGTCGACGTTGGTCTCTTCACCACGCTCGTTCTTGCGGTCGATCATCTGGTCCATGTTCACCTGCAGGTCGTCAGCTCGATGCCGTGCTCGCTGAAGGTGTGGGTGGCGTTGTAGTAGTGCTCGGACGAGTCGAGCAGGGCCTTGCTGGGAATGCAGCCCACGTTGAGGCAGGTGCCGCCCAGGGTGGGGTATTTCTCAATGATGGCCGTCTTCAGGCCCAGCTGCGCGCAGCGGATGGCCGCCACGTACCCGCCGGGACCCGAACCAATCACAACTACGTCGAAATCCATGAGTTATCTATTTATGGGTTAGCTATAGGTTAAACGCTGAAGAAAGAGGGAAAAAGGATTTTCTTTGCCCGCGCAATAGTACCCCATTACCCGGAGAAAGACAAGAACAGTGATCAGTGGGCAATGAACAGTAAACAGTAATCAGTGGAAACCCGGGAAACGTAACTTATGCGTACCCACTGTTTACTGTTCATTGCCCACTGTCCTTCACTATTTTTCCCCAATTTCACGGCAACGAAGCGACTATACTTTATGAACACAGATACGCAAACGTTAGTGCCGACGCTGCAAACCATCCGGGAGGCGCACGAACGGATCGGCCCTTTCATTCACCGCACGCCGGTGCTTACTTCGGGCAGCCTCGACGGGATGGCGGGGGCCCGGGTGTTTTTCAAATGCGAAAATTTCCAGAAGATCGGCGCCTTTAAGA
The DNA here is from genome assembly GCA_963844325.1 of uncultured Sphingobacteriales bacterium. Classification (GTDB taxonomy): domain Bacteria; phylum Bacteroidota; class Bacteroidia; order Cytophagales; family 172606-1; genus CADCTQ01. The sequence continues at coordinate 5,930,981 of CAWJNV010000002.1, read as the reverse complement.
TCCGGGGCGGCATGAACGCGGTGCTGTCGCTGCCCGCCGGGGAACGGCGCCACGGCGTGGCTACGCACTCTTCGGGCAACCACGCCCAGGCCATTGCCTACGCCGCCCGCGAGGTGGGCACCCCGGCCTACATCGTGATGCCGCGCAATGCGCCCGAAATTAAAAAGAAGGCCGTGGCGGGCTACGGGGCCGAAATCATCCTGTGCGAACCCACCCTCCAGGCCCGCGAAGACACCCTGCGGGAGGTGGTGGCCCGCACCGGGGCGGCCTTCGTGCACCCCTTCGACGACTACCGCGTCATTGCCGGGCAGGCCACCTGCGCCGTGGAATTGCTCGAAGACGTGCCGGACCTGGAGGTGGTGATGGCTCCCGTGGGCGGGGGCGGCCTGCTGGGCGGTACGGCCCTGGCGGTGCATTACCTCTCACCCGGCACGCCCGTGGTTGCCGGGGAGCCCGCCGGCGCCGACGATGCGTACCGGTCCCTCAAGGCCGGCGCCATCCAGACCAACGCCACCACGCAGACCATTGCCGACGGCCTGCTTACCAGCCTGGGCGACAAGACGTTTCCGCTCATCCAACAGTACGTGCAGGACATCATCACCGTCACCGACGAAGAGATTGTGGCGGCCATGCGGCTGATCTGGGAACGGATGAAGATCATCATCGAACCCTCCTGCGCCGTGCCCTTCGCCGCCCTGCTCCGGGAAAAGGAACGCTTCGCCGGCAAACGGGTCGGCATCATCCTCACCGGCGGCAACGTGGACCTGGGGAAACTGCCGTTTTAGTGGGTCGTTGTTGGTGGTTCGTTGTTCGACACGCGTGGCCTGCTCTTTGCTTGTACAAGTCATCGAATCAGTGACGAAAAGTTACTTCCCGAACAACGGACAACCAACAACGAGCAACCAAACATCCGAAGTGATGCGCTAATTTTGGCCCGCCGATACCGATACGAAAAGACCAAAGCACATGAAAAAAACCGTTTTTGTCCTTACCCTGTGTCTCCTCCCGCTGACGGCTAGCTTCGCGCAGAAAAAAAGGGGAGGGGGACTTAACATCTTCTCCATCCAGCAGGACCTTGACCTGGGCAAGCAGGTAAGCGCCGAGATCGAGAACAACCCCAAACAGTACCCGCTGCTGCCCGAAACGGGCCGGGGCGGCAAGAATGAACAGGCCTATGCCTACCTGCGCGTCATCGTGGACCGCATCCTCAACTCGGGCAAGGTCACCTACCGCAAGGAGTTTCCCTGGCGCGTAAAAATCATTCAGAACGACACCACCCTCAACGCCTTCTGCGTGCCCGGAGGCTACATCTACGTGTACACGGGCATCATCAAGTACCTCGACACCGAAGACCAGCTGGCCGGCGTACTCGGCCACGAAATTGCCCACGCCGACAAGCGGCACTCCACCCGGCAGATGACCACGCAGTACGGCCAGCAACTGGTGCTCGACGTGGTGCTGGGCCGCAACCAGGGCGCCCTCACGCAGCTTGCCCAGGGGCTGCTCGGCCTCCGCTACAGCCGCAGCCACGAAAACGAGGCCGACCAGTATTCGGTGGAATACCTGTGCGGCACGCCTTACCGCTCCGACGGGGCGGCCGGCTTCTTCCAGAAAATGCTCGACAGCAAACAGGGCGGCGGGGCGCCCGAATTCCTCAGCACGCACCCCAACCCGCAGAACCGCGTGCAGCAAATCACCAACAAGGCCAAAGCCGACGGCTGCAAACTCAACAACTACGCCGCCGCCCGCTACGACTACTTCAAGAGTTTAATGCCTTAAGGATAAGAAGCGAGAAGCGAGAAGTGAGGAGCGAGAAGGAGGTGCACGGACTTGGTGGTTCTCCCGCCAAACGCCAGTACACTACCTTCTCGCTCCTCGCTTCTCACTCCTCGCTCCTTAACTTTGTATGTGCCGGTTGCGTTGGAGTACTTAATAGTCAAACCAGCCAATCAGAAGCACCATGATACAATTGATCAAGCATAAACTGGTGCCTTACGCGTTCCTGATGGTATCTCTGGCGGCCTGCCAGGGGTGCAGCAAGGAAGGAGAAGGCCTCAATCTTTTATCCCTCGAACAGGACATTGAACTCGGCCGGCAGGTAAGCGCCGAAATCGAGAAAGACCCCAAACAATACCCGCTGTTGCCCGAAGCGGGCCGGGAAGGACGCAACGAACAAGCCTACGCCTACCTGCGGGGCATCGTCAACCGCATCCTCAACTCGGGACAGGTCACGCACAAGGACGACCTGCCCTGGCAGGTAAAAATCATCCAGAACGATACCACCCTCAATGCGTTTGCGGCCCCCGGCGGCTTTATTTACGTGTACACGGGCATCATCAAATACCTGGATACCGAAGACCAGCTGGCCGGCGTGCTGGCCCACGAAATTGCCCACGCCGACAAGCGCCACACCTCCCGCACCATTACCCGCGAGTACGGCTACGACCTCATCCTGACGGTGTTGCTGGGCGAAAACCAGAATACGCTGGTGAACCTGGCCCGCGGCCTCGTGGGGCTGCGCTACAGCCGGGGTTTCGAGGAAGAGGCCGACCAGTTTTCGGTCGTGTACCTGTGCAACACGCAGTACCGGGCCGACGGGGCGGCGGGCTTTTTCCAGAAAATGCAGGGAGAAGGAGGCGGCCAGGGCGTGCCCGAATTCCTCAGTACGCACCCCAACCCGGGCGACCGCGTAACGGACATCAGCCAGCAGGCCCAGAGCAAAAACTGCAACCTGACCAACTTCCCCAACGCCCAGTACGCGCAGTTCAAAAGCCTCCTGCCGTAACGGTACGCGGATGGGTAGTTAAGTTGAATGGCTACATGGCTGAATGGTTATATGGCTGATTGTTGTATGGTTGATCCAATCGCCTCACAGCCATTCAGCCATATAACCATTCAACCATATAACCATCCGGCAGAACCCGGCTGAACTTTATGTCGAAAGACGCGGTTCCCTCCCTTCGAGGCGGTACCTTTGCCGCCATCCACTTTAGACCGTTTGCCCGTGAAAACGTCCGAAATCAAATTTACCATTACCCTCGACGCGCAGAACATTCCCGAAAAGATCAACTGGGAGGCCACCGATAACCCCAACGAAGGCATCGAGGAAGCCAGGTCCATTTCCATCGCCGTGTGGGACCACTACCACAAGGGTACCATGAAAATCGACCTGTGGACCAAAGAAATGCCCGTGGACGAAATGAAGCGGTTCGTGATCGAAGCCATCGGCGGGCTGGGCGAAACGCTGCTCACCGCCACCGGCGACAAGAAAATGGCCGGCGACATTGATACCCTCTGCCGCGACCTCACCCAGCACGTAGAAGCAGAAATGCGCAAGCAGCAGAGATAAGAAGTGAGAAGCGAGGAGTGAGAAGCGAGAAGGCGGTGCATGGATTTTGTGGTTCTCACGCAAAATGCCGGTACGCAATCTTCTCGCTTCTGGCTCCTCGCTTCTCGCTCCTCACTTCTCCCTCACAAATCATGAAAATCCTCGGTATCATTCCCGCCCGGTACGCGTCTACCCGGTTCCCGGCCAAGGCCCTGGCCGACATTGCGGGCAAGAGCATGGTGCAGCGGGTGTACGAACAGGCCCGAAAGGCCGGCTCGCTGCACGAAGTGGTGGTAGCCACCGACCACGCGGCCATTCGGGACCACGTGCAGTTGTTCGGCGGCCGGGTCGTGATGACCAGCCCCGACCACCCGAGCGGCACCGACCGCTGCTTCGAGGCGTACGGGCAGGTGGGCGCCGACTACGACTTCGTGATCAACATCCAGGGCGACGAGCCGTTCATCCAGCCCGAACAGATTGATACGCTGGCTTCGGTGCTTACGTCTGCCGGGGTGCAACTGGCTACCCTGGTGCGCAAAATCGACGACCCGGAGGCACTGTTCGACCCCAACAAGGTGCGCGTGATCCTCAACGCGTTCCACGAAGCCATCTACTTCAGCCGCAACCCGATTCCCTACGTACGCGGCGCCCAAAAGGAGGACTGGCTGCAAAAACACACCTTCTACCAGCACGTGGGCATGTACGCCTACCGCCCCGACATCCTGGCCGAAATCACCCGCCTCCCGGTGTCTTCCCTCGAAAAAGCCGAATCCCTCGAACAACTCCGCTGGATCGAAAACGGCTACCGCATCAAAACGGCCGTTACAACCCACGAAAGCATGGGCATCGACACGCCGGAAGATTTGCAAAAGGTACTGGCAAGGCTTTGAAAAGGGAGTTTCACGCAAAGGCGCAAAGAAGCGCAAAGACCGCAAAGAAAAGAACTGAACCGCAAGGGGCGCAATAGAGACGCAAAGACCGCAAGGAGAACGCGTATTGCTTTGCGCTTTCCCTTTGCGGCCTTTGCGCTCCTTTGCGCCTTTGCGTGAAACTCCCTTTTCAGCTTTCCAGAAATCCGGGGTGGGAGTAGGCGGGATTGGGGTATTCGTAGAAGCCGCGGCCGGTTTTTACGCCCAGGTGTCCGGCATCCATCATGCCCTGCACCAGGCCCAGTATTTTCTGCAACCCGGGCGGAGGCGTCGCCCCGGGGAGTTGGGTGCCGGCAACCGTAACGCGGTACACCGTATCCAGGCCGATCAGGTCCATCATGCCCATCGGGCCTACCTTCGTGCGCATAATGCCCATGAAGGCCCGGTCCACGTCTTCGGGCGTCGCCACGCCCCGGGCCACCAGGCCCGCGGCGGCATTGAGGAGCGGCCCCAGCATGGCGTTGAATACGTAGCCCGCCGATTCCCGCTGGAGCAGGATCGGGATTTGGCGGATGCTGACGGCAAACGCTTGCACGGTCTCCACCACGGCCGGGTCCGTGCCCGGGTGCGGCATCACGTCGGCCACGTTCGAAATCCACACGTGCGGATGGAAGTGCAGCGCCATGAACCGGTCCGGCCGGCCCGTGGCTTCGGCAAACATCGAAGGCAACAGGGTGGAAGTGTTGGTGGTAAGAAGGGTACGTTCGGGCCATAGCCCCGCAAACTGCCGGTAGAGGTCCTGCTTGAGGGCTACGTCTTCGGGCACCGATTCACTCACCAGGTCGGCTTCCCCGGCCGCGGCCGTGGGGTCGGTGGTGAAGTGGAGGCGGCCCAGCACCCCCTCGTTTTCGGCTGCATCGAGGTATCCCATCTTGTTCATCATCCGCAGCAACCCCTGCTGCCGTTCGCGGGCGGTGCGCAGGGCCGCTTCGCTGACGTCGTACAGCGTGACCCGGTAGCCACACACAGCCGTGAGCAGCCCGATTTCCTGCCCCATCGTTCCCGCCCCCAGGATCGTTACGTTCCGAATGTCGCTTGTCTGCATTGCCCTTTTGGTTTTGGTTTCTTCACCACCCATACGGATTTCCGTTCCGCCGGATGGTTCCACCCGAAACTAATTCATGCATCGTATTGTTTGTCAAACAAACGTTTGGTAAAATTGAGGTGGGATTGGTACACTGATCCATTAGGATGATTATGATTGGGACTGATTTTAAAAGGGTTCCGGAAAAAACCATAACGGATCATAATCATCCTAACTAATCAGTGTACCATTCTCCAATTTCCAACCAGAGAAAGCTTTGCCTGTACAGAAAACAACCCGGGAGGAAATACTGGAGAAGGCCATTGACGTGTTCGGGCGGCAGGGGTACCACCGCACGTCCATGCACGACCTGGCGGCGGCGTGCGGCTTGCTGAAGGGCAGTTTTTACCACTATTTCAGCAGCAAGGAGGCCCTCATGGAAGAAGTGCTGCGGTATTCGCTCGACTATTTCCGCAGGCACATCTTTTCGCTGGCCCGCCGGGAAGACCTGCCGCCGGGGGAACGGCTGCGGAGCATGCTGGAAAAGAGCAGCGCCATCATCCTGCGCAACAACCAGGGCTGCGTGTTCGGCAATACGGTGCTCGAAACGGCCAACGTAATGCCCCAGTTCCGCGAGACCACGCAGGCCTTTTTCACCGACTGGACGGATGCCCTTACGCACATCTACGCCTCCAGGTACGACCCGCAAACCGCGGGGGAACAGGCCCAGCAGACCGTGATGGAAGTAGAAGGGGCCATTATGCTGATGAAACTGACGGGCAACCCGCAACTGCTGGCCGGGTGCCGCGAACGGGTCCTCAAGCGATTCGCCCACCCCGCCCAACCCACTACGAACAACGGACAACGAACCACGAACCACGAATAACGCCATGTCATCTCCCTTCCAAACCTCCCGCCGCGAGTCGCGCCGGACGCGGATTTTCCGCCTGGGCCTGAACCTGTACCCTATGTTTTTCGGCACCGGGGGAAAAGTGACATTCATTGCGGCCGACTGGCGGGAGGTGCACGTGCGGCTCGGGCTCAGCGTGTGGTCGCGCAACTACGTGAAGACGATCTTCGGCGGCAGCCTGTTCTCGGCCTCCGACCCGTTTTACATGCTCATGCTGATGCACGTGCTGGGCAAGGCGTTCGTGGTGTGGGACAAGTCGGCCACCATCCGGTTCCGGCGGCCGGGCACGCAAACCCTCTACGCCCGGTTCCTGCTCGACGACGCCCTCACCGACGACATCCGCCGGCGGGTGGCCGAAGGGGGCCAAACCGACCAGACGTTCGTGATCCAGTGGGTGGACCGGGAAGGAAAGGTGTACGCCGAGATCGAACGCAACTGCTACGTGGCCGACAAAGCCTTTTACAAGCAAAAACGACTAAAAGTATCATAACCATGCAATTAAAGCGAGTTGTAATCACCGGTCTGGGAGCCCTCACGCCCATCGGCAATACCGTCGAAGCATTCTGGCGGGGCCTCACCGAAGGACGCAGCGGGGCCGGCCCGGTGACCCGGTTCGACGCCACACATTACCGGACCCGATTCGCCTGCGAATTGAAGGGCTTCGACGTGCTGGCCCACTTCGACCGCAAGGAGGCCCGCCACCTGGACCCTTTCTGCCACTACGCCCTGGTGACGGCCGAAGAATGCATCCGCGACAGCGGTCTCAACCTCGCCACCACCAACCTCAACCGGGTGGGCGTGATCTGGGCGTCGGGCATCGGCGGCCTGGAGACGTTTGAGCAGGAGTTGCTCAACTTTGCCCGCACCGAACCCGTGCCGCGCTTCAACCCGTACTTCATCCCGAAGATGATCATCAACGAAAGCGCCGGCCACATCTCGATGCGGTACGGCTTCCGGGGCATCAACTTCAGCACGGTGTCGGCGTGCGCCGCCTCTACCAACGCCATTGCCGACGCCTTCAACTACATCCGGCTGGGCAAGGCCAACGCCATCGTGACGGGCGGCTCGGAGGCGGCCATTACCCGGGCCGGCATGGGCGGCTTCACGGCCATGAAAGCCATGTCGGAACGCAACGACGACCCGGCCACAGCCTGCCGTCCCTTCGACAAGGACCGCGACGGCTTCGTGCTGGGCGAAGGGGCCGGCGCCCTGCTGCTGGAAGAACTGGACCACGCCCGGAGCCGCGGGGCGAAGATTTACGGCGAGGTACTAGGCTGCGGCTTTGCCGGGGACGCTTACCACATCACGGCCACGCACCCGGAGGGGGAAGGCGCCTACCTGGCCATGCGCGACGCCCTCGACGACGCCGGGCTACAACCGCAGGACGTGGATTACCTCAATGCCCACGCCACTTCCACGCCCGTCGGCGACGTGAGCGAAATCCGGGCCATTGACCGGGTGTTCGGTGACCATGCCCGCAAGTTGCACATCAGCGCCACCAAGTCGATGACCGGGCACCTGCTGGGCGCGGCCGGGGCCATCGAGGCCATTGCCTCCGTGCTGGCCCTCAACCACAACCTCATCCCGCCCACCATCAACCTCGCCCATCCCGACCCCGTCATTCCGTCCCACTTCAACCTCACGCCCGGTCGCGCCGTCTCAGCACCCCTCGAAGTCGCCATGAGCAACACCTTCGGCTTCGGCGGCCACAATGCGATTGCAGTGTTCAGGAAGTGGAAATAGGAGTGAGAAGCGAGGAGTGAGAAGCGAGGAGCGAGAAGGTGGGGCACGGGCTTATCCGGTGATCAGGGCAAAGTGCGTGTACAATCTTCTCGCTCCTCGCTTCTCACTCCTCGCTTCTTCAAAAAATAAACTTTCAGCCATAAAAAGCCGTACACCGGGCAGGACCAATAACGACGTACAGCTATGCCAACAGCAGCAAACTCACACAAGACGACGACGGATCATGCGGTGATAAAACAGTGGGCCGAAGCCCGTAACGGACAGCCGGGGGCGACCCGCAAAAACAACGACCGGGGCCGCGAAGATGCGGGCATCCTGCGCATCAACTTCCCCGGCGGCCGCGAGGACAGCCTCCACGGCATCACCTGGGAAGAGTTCTTCGAGAAATTCGAGGAGTACGGGCTGGCTTTCGTGTACACGGAAGACCGGCAGAGCGGCGAATACAGCACCCAGTACCACTTCATCTACCGCGACCAGGACGGCTCGTAAATGGATAACCAACCACTGACAAAACCCCGCGGCACCCGTTGCCCCGGGGTTTTGCTTTTCGGGACAACCCGCGGCCTGAACCGCGCCGGCGGCATCAGGGCAACCAGCGGGTTTGGGTCAGGGGAGTAAATACGCCAGGCGTTGCCCGTTTAGACCGTTGAGCAGTGCGGCGCTTTCCCGCGACAGGGTCAGGTCCAGGATGTCATCATCGGTAGAGGCTACCCACTGGTCGTGGTCGCGTTCCCGCACGTGCCGGGCCTGGCCGTACAGAATGGGCACGTTGCATTTCTGGTAAAAGCCGCGCAGGGGCTGCTCACAAAAGCCCAGGGCTTCTGTGCCCCTCCGCCGGAGCGTACCCGTCAGCAAGTCCAGCAGGTGGCGCCCGTAACCTTGGCGGGGTTTGGGGCAGGCCAGGCCGACCAACTCGGCAAACGCGTAACGGCGACCGTCGATCCGGAGGCAAAAATCGAAATTGAGGCGGGCAACCGCCAGGAGCGCCGCCTGAGGGTCGGTCAGCAGGTGAAACTCCGATTGCGCAAAGCGTTGCCTGAAAGCCGCTTCCGGCAGGGCCATCCACTCACGCACTTCCCAGGCGTGCAGCACCTGACTCATTTCCCCGGCCGACAATTCCTGCGCCCCTTTGATCTGGTAAGTAAGCATGTCACTCATTCCGGTGATGTTTTTCCCAAAAATACGCCCTTGGTAAAAATACGCGCCACCCTGCTGACATAACGGTGTCACCGGCGGCTGTTACGTTTGTCACGATCACTTAACCTGATTAACCCGAAAAGGATGATGACCACGCAGGAAGTAGCCAACCGGTATTACCAGTTAGCCCAGCAGGGGCAGTTAGAAAAGATACAGGATGAACTCTACGCGCCCAATGCGGTGAGCATAGAACCCGAAAACGATTCTCAACTGCCGCTGGAGGTGGCAGGTTTACCCGCGATGAGACAAAAGGAACAACAGTTCTACCAGCTGATCGAACAAATGCACGGCGGATTTTGCAATGAGCCCATCGTTTCAAGCTTTTATTTTGCCTGCACGATGGGAATGGACGTGACCATGAAAGGAAAAGCGCGCAGAATCAAAGAGCAGCTGGGGGTGTTTGAGGTGGACAAGGGAAAGATTGTAAAAGAACAGTTCTTCTACAATGATTTTGAGTAAATACGGTTTCGTTGCTGGTTGTTCGTTTTTCGTTGTTCGTACTTTCCCGTTGTACAGGCAATGGTGAACAACCAAACGCGTAATCATGAAGTCGTTTTAGGATAAGAAGCAGTTGCACGAATGAAAACCGCCACGGCAAGGCAGCCGCGGCGGTTTTTCGCTTCCGTTGCATTTTCAACTACGCTAGTCTTTGCGCGGGGCGAACAAACCCGCGTCGGCTTTGAGCAGCGTCTTGAGTTGGAGCACGGCCAGCTTTTCGATGCCGCTGTCGCCTTCCACCGGGTAGATGGCCTTGATGACCTGCGGCACGATGTTTTCCAGCTTCCGCAGTTCTTCCAGCGCCGTCTCGGGCCGCAGCGAAAGGCGGGTACCCGTCTGGGCCGCTTCCACCAGGAAGTCCGGCGACCAGTCTTTGGTCTTGGTGGCGTACTTGTTGAGCAGGTGCATCACCTTCTTGAGCCGCGCAATTTTGCCCTGCACGCCGTTGAGCAGGTCGAGGTCGTCGAGGGATTGCAGCTTGAGCGACACTTCCAGGGCCTCGTGCACGGGCTGGGGCGGCAGGTGCACCACAATGGCAATCTGGTTGCCGTCGTACTGCCAGTGCAGTTGGCCCGGCTTGCCGTGCAGGTCGTAGGGCACCTCGGCGCCGTTGACCCACACGGCCTGCGGGGGCAGAATGCTCTTTACCCGGATCGTGTAGCTGCGGCGGTCGGCCATGCCCGGGTAGTGCCCTTCGGCCGCCCCGATCCGCACGTTGAGCGTGTGGTGGTCAGGCATGTACTGCGAAATGGGCGTCCAGGCGCAGGCGTCGTCGAGGTACCCGTTGGTGTTGCCTTCGTCTTCGTAGAGCCGCGTGGCGCCTTTGCGGGCCGGGAACACCGTGAGCACCAGCGGGTCAAGGCGGCTTTCGCCGGCCTTGGCGGTGGGCTGCTGCATGGGAATGATCGCGCCGGCCCGGACGTAGAGCGGAATTTCTTCCAGCGTAAAGTGCCGTTCGGTCACCACCGGGCCCGTGAAGTACTTGCCGCTGTACCATTCCACCCAGTCGCCCTCCGGAATCCACACCTTCTGCGTCGCCAGCTGGTTGTACTCCGACACGGCCTCCGTGATGGGGGCCACCATCATGTCGTCTCCGAACATGTACTGGTGCGTAAAGGCGTACGCCTCTTCGGCTTCGGGGTAGTCGTAGTACATCGGCCGCATGAAGGCCACACCGTTTTCGTAGGTTTTGCGCGCCTCCGTGTAGAGGTACGGGATGAGCGAATAGCGCAGCAGCACGGCCTCGCGCATGATGAGGAAGTAGTCGTGCGGGTAGGCCCAGATGCGCCGCTCGGCGTTGGCGTTCTTGGAAGTGTGCGTCCGCAGGATCGGGCTGAAGGCCCCGAATTGCAGCCAGCGGGTAAAGAGTTCGGCCGAGATGGGGCCGGGCATGTGGCCGCCGATGTCGTGGCTCCAGTAGGCGCAGCCCACGTTGGCCGCCGTGGCCGTAAAGTACGGCTGGAACACGAGGGATTTCCACACCGACACCACGTCGCCGGAGAAGCCGATGGGGTAGCGGTGGTTGCCCAGGCCGCCCCAGCGGTGGAAGATCAGCGGCCGGACCTTGCCCTGGCGTTCCATGTCGGTGTAGTGCACGTAGTTGAGCCACATGGTGGGGCTCATGCCGGGAATGTTGGTGGTGCTCCACTGCTGCCAGTCGAGCCACCAGAAGTCCACGCCTTCGTCTTCGAGGGGGCGCAGCACGAGGTTCATGTAAGTGTCGGCAAACTTGCGGTTCACGATGTCGAAGGGCACGAACTGCCCGCTTGCGGGGTCCACGCCCATGGCCTTCGCCACGGCGGGGTAGCATGCCTCGTGGGGCTGGATGCCCGAGGCGGGGTGCAGGTTGAGCGTCGTTTTGAGGCCCTTGCTTTTGACCCATTCGAGGAACGCCTGCGGGTCGGGGAAGAGCGACTTGTTCCAGGTGAAGCCCGTCCAGCCCTTGCGTTCGCCGGCCAGGTCCTTCTCCTTTTTCCACCAGTCGCGCAGGAAGGTAACGTGCCAGTCCATGTCGATCACCAGCACGTCGAGGGGCACGTGGTGGATTTCGAACTCTTCTACCAGCTGGCGCATCTCCTCGTCGGTGTAGGGCCAGTACCGCGACCACCAGAAGCCGAACGTGAAGCGGGGCGGCAGGGGAATTTTGCCCGCCACCCGGGTAAAGTCGAAGAGGGCTTTTTTGTAGGCGTGGCCGTAGCCGAAAAAGTACAGGTCCTGGCGGTGGCGCTGCTCGCGGGCCATCACCCAGGGCCAGTCGCTCTTGTCGAACAGGGGCCGCTCCGAGTCGTCCACCAGCGTCCAGCCGTTGCGGGAGATCAGGCCGGGCTCAATCTGGGTGGCGCCTTCCACGCGGTCCAGCGTGCGGTTGGTGCCGCGCAGGTTGCCGGTGTCTTCCAGGCCGGGGTGCCAGGTTTTCTCCTGGCCGTTGAGGGAGAAGGAAATGCGCAGGTTGTCTTCGCGGAAGTCGCCGCTGCCGGCCAGGTATTGCAGGGAAAGGTGTTCGGTGCGCAGGTGCAGCCAGCCGTTTTCTTCAGAGGTTTCAAACGGCGGGGCCGGCAGGTAGCGGTTCACGAACACGAAAGAGGCGTGGTCTTCGAAGGTGGCGCCGGGGGCCCATTCCATCCGGATCATCTGGGAGGTGAGCACCGTGAAGCGTACTTCGCCGTGCCGGACCACCGCCGCGGGGTTGGCCTCGGGGTTATGGAGCTGCCCCGTGCGGGGCTTATTGGTTTCAATCATCTGGGCAGTTGCTCGGTAATGTGGGTAAAGAGAGCAATATGTCTATTTTTAACAACCGTATCAAGTATAAAAAAGCAATATTTGGTACGTTTCACTACGTACGGGGTATCAAAGGGAATTTTGTTCCATAAAAGCTGCTGAATGCTACGGCAAGCCCGGGCAGCCGTGCCGTTACGCGCAGAGGGTCAAGGGAATAGGGTGGCGTGGCCCGCGGCCTTTCAAACGTCGCCGGGCGTCGCGGTGCATCGCGACGAATCGGGTTGGCGGGAAAATAAGGGCTTTGCGGGGTACTTTACCTTTCATGCGGAGGTAACCGCCTCGCCGGGTGGCACGGGCGGCGCTGCCGTAAGGTTGGGCCGTTTTTACCGGCAATTCGCAAAAAAACAATTACGAAAGGCAAGAACCGGGATGTGGTAGAAAAAAGGGTTTACCACGGAGACACGGAGGGCATGGCAACGCAAAGAGGGGATAGGGTTTAAACCCTATCCTACGGATATTGTGCAAGCGTACGCGAAAGGATAGGGTTTAAACCCTATCCTATGGATATTGCGTGTGATTGCCATTGCGCAAGCGTACGCAAAAGCCGCTTGAATCAACCGATGCGCAGCTTTTCCGTAGGGTAGGGTTTCAACCCTACCCTACCTACCCTATCCTACACTACTTTGCGCCTTTACGCGAAACCTTTTCAATTAAATTCTCTTCTCCGTGTCTCCGCGGTAAGTTGTACTCCCAACACGACGCTGATTGTCAATTGGGGTAAGGGTTTGGCTTATTCGGCGCGGGTGAGGGGCGTATCCACCACGTGTTCGTAGAGGAACCACACCTGCAACTCGTTGGTGCGCAGCACCTGGCTCACCAGCAGGTCGTTGGTGCCGTCGTCGCCGGCGTCGGCGGCTTCCTGGGCGGCAGCGCGTACCTCTTCCAGGATGAGGTTGTGGGCTTCGAGCAGGCGCGAGAGTTGCACGGGCACTTCTTCCCGGTCGCGCGGGGCGCGGGGAATCCTGGTCAGTTCGGCCACGTCGGCGGCCATCGCCACGCTCAGCCCGCCCAGCACCTGGATGCGTTCGGCAATTTCGTCGATGAGTTCGTTCTGCTCGGTGTAGTGCTTGTCGAACAGCAGGTGCAACTGGTAGAACGTGGGGCCCACAATTTGCCAGTGGTGCTTTTTGTACAGGTCGCGCAGCGTCATGGTGTCGGCCAGCACCTGGTTGAGGCGTTCCACGCTGCTTTGGCGGACCTTGACGTCCAGGGCCAGGGGCAACTTGGGCAGCACCGTGCCGTACTTCTGTAAAATCTGGCCGTGCTGGTTGAGCAACGGTTCGGCTTTGGCCGTGCCGTTGGCGGCGGAAGCATCAGCCTGCGCCTTGGGCTGGGAATCGGGTTTTTTCGTTGCAATAGGCATACTGATCGGGATAAGGGGTTACAAATGTTACCATAGAAACGCAACAAACGCGAACGGGTTTAAGGATATTGCAACTGATGATCCAGCACGTACTCTTCGATTTTGACGGAACCCTGGCGGATTCAAAGGAAATGGCCCTGGTCATCCTCAACCGGCTTGCCGAAAAACACCACTTCAGAAAGATCGCCCCGGAGGACCGGGAAGCCTTTCGCAAGTTATCCATCGTGGAGCGGTGCCGGTGGCTGGGCGTGCCGCTTTACAAAATTCCCCTGCTGTCGGTGGAGGCCCGGGCGTTGTACAAAAGCTCGCTGCCCCAACTGAAACCCTTCAACGGGATTCCGGAAATGCTGGCGGCGTTGCAACAACGCGGACTCCGCCTGTCGGTGCTGTCGTCCAATTCGGCGGGCAACATCCGGGCGTTTCTGGACCGCAACGGGATTGATGCGATCAGCAACGTGGTGGGGTCCTCGGCCATTTTCGGCAAGGACGTCGCCATCAAACGGTTTCTGAAAACGCACCGGCTGGGCGGCTCCCAGGTGATCTACGTGGGGGATGAAGAACGCGACGTTGTTGCCTGCCGCAAAAGCGGCGTCCCGATCATCTGGGTGGGTTGGGGATACGACGCCCCGGAGGTCGTCCGGCCGGCGCAACCCGACTTCACGGTCCAGTCCCCGGCGGAAATTCTGTCCATTTTGCAGTCTCCCGGCGGGTGAAGGGTTTCAGGCAATTTCAAGCAAAGGCGGGGTTCACGCAAAGGCGCAAAGAAGCGCAAAGGGCGCAGAGTAGGGGTAGTAGGGGTAGGGTTTGAACCCTACCCTACGGAAAGGCTGCGCCTCAGTTGAGTCAAGCGACTTTTGCGTACGCTTGCGCAATGGCAATCACACGCAATATCCATAGGATAGGGTTTAAACCCTATCCTTTTGCGTACGCATGCGCAATATCCATAAGATAGGGTTTAAACCCTATCCCTCCTTGCGGTCTTCGCGTCCTTTGCGCTCCTCCTTTGCGTCTTTGCGTGAACCCCGCCTTTGCGTGAAACGCTTCCCCCTAAAACTTAAGCACAAACTCCGTTAAATTGTCGTCCCGGACCAGGTTGAGCTTTTTGCGCAGGCGGTACCGGCTGATCTCGACCCCGCGGATGGAAATGTTCATGAGTTGCGCGATCTCCTTGGTGTTCAGGTTGAGCCGCAGGTAGGCCGAAAGCTTGACTTCCTGGGGCGTCAGCGACGGGTACTGGTGCAGCAGGCGTTTGATGAAATCGCCGTGTACCAGGTTGAAGTTCATTTCGAACCGGTGCCAGTCGGCGTCGCTGGAAATGCTTTTGTCGATTTCGTGGATGATCTGCCGGATTTCCGCTTTCGGGGCCTCCGGCGTGCTTTCCAGCACGGCCTGCAACCGCTGCTTGACCGAGCCCAACTGCTCATTCTTGTTGATCAGGTGAATTGTCGAAGAAGTCAGCGCCTGGTTGATGTGTTCGAGTTCGGCCACCAGCTTCTCGTTCTTCAGGCGGATGATCTCCTGTTCGCTCACGTCGGAGAGGTGTTTCAGCTCCGTTTCCTTCCGGTAGAGTTCCCTTTGTTTCTTCATCACCAGGCGCCGCTGCTCCTTCTTGTACCTTTTGTCGAGGGTGTAAAATACCCCTCCCAGCACCGAAACCGCGCCGATGCCGTAGAGCACGTAGGCCCAGCCCGTGCGGTACCAGGGCGGCCGGATGGTAAACCGGTACGCCGCGGCCGGGCTCCCGATGCCGTACAGGTTGCGGGCCCGCACCCGGAACGTGTACTCCCCTTCGGGCAGGTTGGTGTATTCTTTTTCCGTTTTGGGGGTCCACGCCGACCAGTTGCGGTCGAAGCCCTCCAGGCGGTACTGAAAAACGGTTTTTTCGGGGCTTTCAAAAAAAGTGGCCGCGTAGGCGAACTGGACCGCGTTCCGGGCGTACGGGAGGCTCAGCACCGGGGCGGCTTCGCCGGCATTGCCCCCGAACCACGGGGTGCGGCCCACCGGGTCGGCCACTTTCCGGATGTGCACTTTGAACGGACCCGGGACGGCCGGAGTACCGGCATCGTAGTGAATAAACCCTTCTTTGGCCCCGAACAGGATGCTGCCGGCGTCGAGCACCTGCACGCTGGTCAGGTCGTCGTTGATCAGGTCGGTAATGCGCCCGAACACGTCGGTTTTGGTCGCGTAGCCTCCCATCGGTTTGGGTTGCAGCACGCCGGCCCGCTGGTCGGAGATGAAGTAGACGTTGCCCAGCCCGTCCTGTTCCATGTCGATCACGTGTTCATCGGCGCGGAACAGCCGGGAGAACCCTTCGTGCCGGACGAACCGGTCGGTGGCCGGGTCGTAGCGGTAAACGCCCCGCTGCGCCGGGAAAATCAGTTCGTGGTCGATCTTCTCCAGGTTGATGAGCACGTCGGAAGGGAAGCCCTTCCGGGAATTATAAAAGTCCACCCGGGTAAAGCGGTCGAGCCCGTCGGAGAGGCGAAGCTTGTAAATGCCCTTGTAGCCGTGGGCCATCCACAGGTTGCCGTCCTCGTCGAATTCAAGTACCCGCGACGATTCGCGGAGGCCCGCCAGCTTGCGGACGAAGGTGTAAGTGTTGCCTTTTTTCTCGAACAGGTTGATGCCCGTGTAGGTGCCTTCCACGAAATACCCTTCCCGGCCGGGCACGGGCTTGAACAGCCAGGCGCCTTTTTCGTCATGCAGGGGCGACAAAACGCCGTTTTTGAGCACCATCGGCCCGCTGTCGTGCCCGACCAGGTAGTCGCCGCCGATCTTGCCGAGGGTGTACACCTGTCCCGTGGAGCGGGGTACCTGCGTGATGCGCCGCCCGGCCAGGTCCCAGGCGAACAGGCCGTTGTTGGTGCCCAGCAGCACGGCGTCGCCCTGCCGGATGGCGGCGTACCCGGCGCCGGGCAACCCCATTTTCTCGTCAATGACCGTAAAGGGTGAGCCCAGTTCAATCATGGCGATGCCGTTGTTGAGGGCCAGCCACACGTGCGCCTGGTTGTCCTGGTAAATGTGGTTGACCGATCGGTCCGGCAGGCCGTCTTTTTTCGAAAGGTGCCGGCGCAGCGTCCCGTTCGCGTCGAGGATGAGCAGGCCATGGTTGGGCGTACCAATGGCAATGGTGCCGTCTTGCAGCCGCACGGCCGTATTGATGAGCAGTTCCCCGAGGGGCGCCAGGCCCTGGCAGGCAAACGGGGTTACATGGTCGTTCTCGTACCGGTACAGGCCCGCCCGGTGGGTCAGCACCAGCAGGCCGGCGGGGGAGGGGAGGATGGAAACGATGCGGGTATTCTTGAAAAAGCCGCCCCCGGGCAAGAGGTGCAACGCGTCGTGCTTCAATTCGCTCAGGCCCCGGCCCCACTGCTGCACGTAAATTTTCCCGTTGACGAAAAACGAAAAATCCAGCGGGGAGGCGGGCACAATCGTGGTCAGGCGCGTGCCGTCGTAGCGGTACACATTCTCGAAGGTGAGAAAATACACCTGGTCGCCCTGGCCGAAGATGCGCCAGACCTCGCTGAAGTTGCGGTGGCGGGCCGGCAGGCTGTCCGACAAGGCCACGTATTCGAGGGTGCCCCGGCGGTTGCTCCGGAAGTAGCCGAACCCCGACTGGGAGCCCACGTAGACGCGGTTGTCCTTGCCCACGTACACCGACCGCACCTTGGTGCCGTTCTTTACCGGGTAGCGGTTCCAGGCGTTGCCGTCGTATTCCAGCAGGCCGAAATTGTTGGCGACGTAGATCAGGTCGCGGCGGTCCTGGGTAATCCACCAGCTCTGCATGCCTCCCTGGATGTCGCGGCTGCTGAAGTTGCGGATAAAGGGCAGGCCCGCCGGCAGTTCCCCGCCGCGGGCTTCCGGGCCGGCCAGGTACAGCAGAAGCAACGCGAACCAACCCATCCTTCGCAGGAGGTCCCGGTGCCGGGCCGGTAGACGCGCCTTAAAAATGGTCTTTATGGGTTGTTGTAGCATGAGAACGATCAAAAAGTGCCGGATTTTTGAAATAAAGCAGTTTTCGGGCGCATTGATGTATAATTGATGTAGTCGGAACCGGGCGCTGTAGTAGCATTGACGTAGCCTTTCCCTTGTTTGAATCGCCGGATGGGGGTAATTATGCAGACTCAATAATAGTAAAATTGTAAGATTTTGTTTCATCATTTTTATTCGTCCCGCCGCCCGCCGTGTCCCGCTCTGTAATTCTTTTTCAACCAACGTCCTACCCCTTATCGCTTATGGGAATGCTCTATCACCTGTCCGACATCCTGACCCATTGCCGGAAGGCAGCCGCCCTTGCCGCGCTGCTCTGCTGGAACGTTTTATGCACGCAAGCCCAGACCCTGGTGTGGGAAGAGAACTTCGACCAGCCCGCCATCAACCCCGAAACCTGGACCTTCGACTTCGGCGACGGCTGCGAAAGGGGCATCTGCGGGTGGGGCAACCAGGAACTGGAATACTACACCAGCCGCCCCGAAAATGCCCGCATCGAAGACGGCAACCTGCTCATCGAGGCCCGGCGCGAAAACTTCGGGGGCAAACCCTTTACTTCGGCCCGGCTCAAGACCTTCGGCCGGGTCCACTTCAAATACGGCACCCTCGAAGCCCGCATCAAAGTGCCCGACCTGCGCGACGGGTTGTGGCCCGCTTTCTGGATGCTGGGCGCCAGCAAGAACTGGCCCGCCAGCGGAGAAATTGACATCATGGAGATGGGCAACGTCAACGCCATCAAGGCCGGCCTGACCAACAAGCGGGTAGGCGCGGCCGTGCACTGGGAAAACAACGGATCGCACAGTTATACCAGTGCCGATTTTGACAGCCCGACCGACCTGGCGGGTGATTACCACCTGTTCAAACTCGTGTGGACCAAAGAGGCCGTAAAAATGTACGTGGACAATCAACTCTACTTTACCAAGGACGTATCGCAGGCCGATGCGGCGGACCTGGAAGAGTTTCACCAGTCGCACTACATTCTGCTGAACATGGCCGTGGGCGGGCAGTATACCGGCATTCCGACCGCCGGGGGCGTTACGGCGCCCCTGCCCGCGCAGATGCTCGTGGACTACGTGCGGCTGTACCAGAACCCCGGCGATGAACTCTACCTGGGCAAGGAAAACGCCCTGGCCGGCAACTTCGGCGTGTACTCCGAAAACCCGGCCCTCACCGGCCGGCTCACCTACGGAGGGGACGCCAACCTGTTCATCTGGAACAACCTGGCTCCCATCGCCGGCGCGACGCCGTTTGAAGGCAACGAAGGACTGGCCCTGCGGGCCGCCGCGGGCAACTGGTTCGGCTTCGGCGTGGACAACCAGGCCAAGAACCTGCTCAACTTCGCCGACGGCTTTCTCAAATTCCACCTCAAAACCGCTTACGCCGGCCAATTCAAGGTGGGCATCAAAAGCGGGCACGGCGAAAGCTGGATCAACTTTGCGCCGGGGGCCGCCCCCTACGGTTCTGCCCGCGACGGGCAGTGGCACGAGGTAAGCATTCCGCTGAGTGCCTTCAACAACCCCAACCAGGGCATGCACATTGACCTGGGTTCGGTGACGCAGGCCTTTATGTTTGCCGGCGACGCCCCCGGGGCCCCCGCCGACTTTTACATCGACAACATTTACTACAGCGGCGGCGTGGCGGCCAACCCCGCCCCCACGGTATCACTTACCGCCCCGGCCCCCGACGCCCTGATCACCACGCCGGCAACCATTACCCTCACGGCCCAGGCTGCCGACGCCAACGGCACGGTCGCCAAAGTGGCGTTCTACCAAGGCAATACCCTGCTGGGCGAAGACGAGGCCAGCCCGTACAGCTTCACCTGGGCCGGTGCCCCGGAAGGCGTGTACACGCTGACGGCCAAAGCCACCGACAACGAAGGGGCCACCACGGCTTCGGCGCCCGTCACGGTGTTCGTGGCGGCTGCCGGCAACACCGCCCCGGCCGTCCAGCTTACGGCCCCGGCCGCCAACGCCAGCTTTACGACGCCCGCCACCGTCACCCTCACCGCCAACGCGGGTGATGCGGCCGGCGGCAGCGTGTACAAAGTGGAATTTTACAACGGCGCCACGTTGCTGGGCACCGACTTTACGGGTCCGTACAGCTTTGCCTGGACGGGCGTACCCGTGGGCACGTACACCCTCACGGCCAAGGCCACCGACAACGGCAAGCTTACCACTACCTCCGACCCGATCACGGTGAAAGTGCAGGACAATACCGTGGTGGCGGATAAATACGGCGTGTACACCGAAAATGCGGCCATCACCACCCGGCTCACCTACGGCGGGGACGCTAACCTCTACGTGTGGAACAACCTGGCGACCATCCCCGGCGCGACGCCGTTTGAAGGCGCCGAGGGGCTGGCATTCCGGGCCGCGCCCGGCAACTGGTTCGGCTTCGGCGTGGACACCGACCTCAAGAACGTGTCGCACTTTGCGGATGGCTCGCTGACCTTCCACTGCAAAACCGCTTTTGCCGGCGCTTTCAAGATCGGCATCAAAACGGGCAGCGGCGACAACTGGGTCGAGTTCCCGGCCGGCGTGCAGAAGTTCGGGCTGGTGCGCGACGGACAGTGGCACGAGGTGGTCATTCCCCTCAGCGCTTTCCCCGGTGCCACGCCCGCTTCGCTGGACCAGGCCTTTATGTTTGCCGGTGACGCCCCGGCAGCGGCCGCCGACTTCTACTTCGACAACATTTACTTCAACAGCCAGGCGCCCACCCCCACGCCCGAACCGGGAGGATATTGCGCCACAGCGGCCAGCGGCGACTACGCTTACAAGGCCGTCACGGCAGGAGCCAACGTCAATTTCACCTTCCACCCGCTGGGAGCCGTGGCCGGGGGCGACCTCGCCATCATCTACATCCGCGAAGGGGCCGGGACCGGCGCCTACCCGGGCTACACGATGACGAAAAACGCTGCCGGTGATTTTACCTTCAGCAAAGCCATTCCGTCCGGCACGGTCACCAGCCTCTACTTTACCTACCGGGTGGGCCCCGGCAACACCGAACGAAACTCGGCCGACGCCCCACACAGCTACACCGTAGGGACGGACTGCACGACCCCGGCCAACGCCTCTCCGACGGTTGCCATTACCCAACCGGCGGGCAACGCCACCTTCCCGGCCCCGGCCACCCTCACCATCACGGCCGATGCCGCCGATGCGGACGGGACGGTAAGCAAGGTCGAATTCTTCAACGGCGCCACCAAGCTGGGCGAAGACACCGCCGCTCCCTATTCGTTCACCTGGACGAACGTAGCGGCGGGCGTGTACACGCTGACGGCCAAAGCCACCGACAACGGGCTTGCCACTACGACTTCCGCCCCCGTGAGCGTAACCGTGAGCGGTACCAATACCGACGGCTGGAACCTGGTGTGGGCCGATGAATTTACCAGTGGCATTGGTCCCGACTGGGTGTTTGAAACCGGCCGCGGCGACAACGGCTGGGGCAACAATGAATTGCAGTATTACCGCCAGGAGAATGCGTCGGTGCAGAACGGCGAACTGGTCATTACGGCCAAAAAGGAACCCTTCGGTGGCGCCGAGTACACGTCGGCCCGCATGAAGACGCAGGGCAAAAAGTTGTTCAGGTACGGCCGGATGGAAGCAAAAATTGCCATGCCGTCGGCCCAGGGTTTGTGGCCCGCCTTCTGGATGCTGGGCGGCAGCATTGTCACCGAAGGATGGCCCTCCTGCGGGGAGATTGACATCATGGAGCACATTAACGCGTCCCCCGACGTGCACGGCACCATTCACTGGTCGAGTGACAACGGCTCGTACGCCAATTACGGCGGCCACACGCCGGCGGACGTAACGGTAGCCCACGTGTACAGCGTGGAATGGGACGCCTCGGCCATCAAATGGTTCGTGGACGGCGTGAAATACCACGAGGCCAGCATCCTGGGCGGCGTGAACGGCACGGATGAGTTTCACCAGGAGTTCTTCCTGCTGCTCAACATGGCCGTGGGCGGCAACTGGCCCGGCTTCAACGTGGACAACACGGCCTTGCCGGCCAGCATGTACGTGGATTACGTGCGGGTGTACCAGAAAGAAGCCCCGTATACCGGGCCCACCGTGCGCATCACCGCGCCGGCCAACAACGCCACGGCCACGCCGGGCGCCGCCATTGCCATCACCGCCAATGCGAGTGACGCCGTCAATGCCATTACGAAGGTGGAGTTCTTCGACGGCCCGGCCAGACTGGGCGAAGACGC
Source organism: uncultured Sphingobacteriales bacterium (assembly GCA_963844325.1). GTDB lineage: Bacteria > Bacteroidota > Bacteroidia > Cytophagales > 172606-1 > CADCTQ01. The sequence continues at coordinate 5,909,011 of CAWJNV010000002.1, read as the reverse complement.
CACGGCTCCGTACGCGTTCAACTGGACGGGGGCCTCGCTGGGTACGCACACGCTGACGGCGAAAGTCACCAACGACCAGGGCATGTCGGCGGTTTCGGCCGCCGTGACCATTCAAGTCAAGGACAACGTGGTGACCGGCGACTACTTCGGCATCTACACCGAACAAGCCACGATCACCAACCGGCTGGCCTACGGGCAGGACGCCAACCTGTGGATCTGGAACAACCTTTCGAACATCGCGCCGGCCCCCGCCCCCTTTGAAGGCAGCGAAGGACTGGCCTTCCGCGCCGCACCCGCCAACTGGTTCGGCTTCGGGGTGGACAACGAACTGAAAAACCTGGGCAGCTACGCGGACGGCGCGCTGAAGTTCCACTTCAAAACCACCTACCAGGGTCCCTTCAAAGTAGGGATCAAGTCGGGCGCCAACGCCGAAGGCTGGATTGATTTTACCCCCGGCCTGGAGCAGTACGGCTTGCGGCGCGACGGGCAGTGGCACGAAGTAACCATTCCCTTCTCGGCGTTTGGCAACCTCGACCTGTCGGCGCTGGACCAAGCCTTTATGTTTGCCGGCGACGCCCCGGCGGCCCCGGCCGATTTCTACTTCGATAACATCTACTACAGCGCCAAAGGGGCCGATGGGGACGGCGACGGGGTAGCGGCCCCGGCCGACTGCAACGACAACAACCCGGCCGTGTATCCCGGCGCCCCGGAAGTGTGCGATGGACTCGATAACAATTGCAACGGGCAGGTAGACGAAGGCATCCAGCTAACGGCGCCGGTCATTACGGTTACGCCTTCCTCCAACGTGTACACCGGGGGCAACGCCAAGACCATTTACCTGGGTTACGGGCCGCAAAGTGTCACGTTGACGGCGGCCAATACGCCGGCAGCCGCTTCTTACCAGTGGAGCCCGGCGGCCGGTTTGAGCAACGCCAAGATTGCCAACCCGGTATTTACGCCCACCAAGGCCGGCACCTACACCTTCACCGTTACCGGCACCAACGCCGCCGGCTGCACCGCCGATGCCTCGGTGACCCTTACGGTAATCGACGCCCGGGGTACCAAGAATGCCAAAAAGGTGCTGGTATGTCACAAGGGCGTGGTGCAGGAAGTGTCGGCGGGAGAAGTGCCTGCGCACCTGAATCACGGCGACAAGCTGGGCAGTTGCAACGCGGCCCCGGGTACGACGGCCCGTACCGGCAACCCGGCCGGGGAAGGAATTGCGACGGACCTGACGGTGTATCCCAACCCGACCGGGGGTAACACCCGCATTACGTTCACGGCGGGAGCGGCAGGGGCGTACCGCCTGGCGTTGTACGACCTGAACGGCAGGCTGGTGCAGGAAATTGCAACCGGGAAGACGCCTGCCCGCCAGGCCCAGTCAATCCAACTGGATGCCGCCCGCTTCGTAAAAGGCGTCTACCTGATCCGGCTGGTCACCGACGACGGCGTTTCGGTGAAACGGCTGCTGATTCAACGCTAGGAAGCGTAATTCCCTGTTGCTTAAAAGCCCTGCCCGTTCGGGTGGGGCTTTTTTTGCGTAGTACGAATACCGACGGGACTTGGGCAACTCCCCGGAGCAGCAGGCTTAAGGGGAAGGACCTGCGCAGGTGCAGCGGTTTGGCGAAACATACTCCATATCTGTCTAGCGGTTGATAACGTACGCGTTAAAAGATATGGAATATGTTTCGCCGGCGGGTGCCCCAACCGAACGCGGTAAGTGGGTTATCTACAGTTGCTGATGCGTGATACGGATTCGTTGTTGGTTGTGCATTTATTCCCGTTCATCGCAATCGGGTTGGGACACAAAGGGCAGGGCGTAGCTTTGTCCAATCACCTGATGAACCTTCATGCTCAGATCATTGCCCGGACTCCTGCTGGTCGCCCGGCTCCTGGACGTGGCAACCGGTCAGTTCACGGCCTTGCCCGAAGTAACCGGCACAAGGGCCCTGGCCTGGAACCGGTCGGGAACCCTGCTGGCCGCGGGCGATTACAGCGGTCTTTTGTACCTCTACGACCGGCAAGGCAAACGGCTGCGCGCCATTGGGAAAGAAAATAAGGCTACCTGAGCGTAGACTGGCACCCGACCAGGGACATTATCCTGACGGGCAGTGACCGCATCCGCGTGTTTGACGTGCAGGGCAAGGTGTTGCTCAACCAACAGTTTCCGCTGCTTAGGGAATCCCGGGTTCGTCCGGGGGCTCGGAGGGTGCATGATCGAATTGCACGTGGTAAGAAACCTGGTGGCTTTGCAGGAGGATGATGCACTTCATCAGGTTGCCCGCCAGCGGTTCGTACAGGCTTGTGAGCCCGGCCGCGGGAAGGGGGCTGGCCAGGGCGGCCAGTTGCCCGGCCAGCAGCGGGTGCGGGGCGAGGTCTTTGGTCAGGATGGAAATACGAACCGCCAAGGGAGAGTTGTTTGAAGTCCGGCTCCTGCACAACGTATGCTGCCCTTACACGGAAGCAGCGCGCAAAAGTTGCCGAACCCAGCCGCAATTTCCGCCCGCGGGGGAGACGGGCCGCCGCCCGGGGTTACTGCTGGTGGAATCTTACGGCGTCAACCAGGCGCTGGTACTGCTCGACGGCAACGGGTTCAATGATTACAAACGCCTCAGGCTCTTCCTCTTTGTAGAGGGTGATGAACACAAAAGCGTCGTTGTGATAGGAGAGATAGTTGTAATACGTTACTTCCCCCAGCTTTCGGAGCAAATCTTCCACCCGGATGACCATAAGCGTGCCATTTAACTGTTGTGAAAAAAGAAATTGTGGACCGGGAGCCGCCGCCCTTTTCCGCCGGATTGTGCCTTCCGGCGCGTTTGGCCGGCTTACGAGAGCGGCAGCCCGCAGTGCCTTTCCGTTGATGCGGGGCCGGCTTGCCCGGGTGACCCGGCAAGGGGTTCCCACCCCGTGCCGCCCCGGTAAGGTGCAACGTCCGGGCGGCGCCGTTGATCTTTTCCGGGGCCGCAGCTCCGGTTTTGCCCGGATTTATGTTATCTTCCCTGCCGCCGCTTTCCCGCCCGGTTTGCGCTTTTTCCCTGGGCCGGGGTACTGACCGGAAGCGGTCTTTCAGAGGTATGTCATTTAAAAAATTCGTGCTGCTGTGGCTGGTTGCCGGGTTGCCCTGCGTAATGAGTTGGGGGCAAACCGGTGAGGCCGACAGTTTGAAGGCCCTGCTGGGTACTTTGCCCGCCGATACGGCAAAAGTGAATGTGCTGCTCAACCTGGCCCACGCGCTGAACGGCGCCGGGGACCAGGCTGGTCTTGCCCGCGCCCGGGAGGCGCTGCAACTGGCCGGGCAGTTGGGGTTTGGGGCGGGCGTAGCCCGGGCGCACCTGGCCCTGGGCCGGTTGCGGGCCGGGGCGCACCAGTTCGACGCGGCCCTGGAACACTACCAGTCCGCCCGGCAACAATTCGGGGCCCTCGGCAACCCGGCCGGCGTGGCCCTGGCCCAGCGGTACGCCGGCATTGCCCACCTGCAAAACGCCCAGTACGAAGCGGCCCTGGTGGCCTTCCGGCAAGCCCTGGCCTTCTACCAGCGCACCGGCAACCGGGAACAAACGGCCAACTGCCTGCTCAACCTGGGCCTCTGCCAGGAGCACCTCGGGCGGTTTTCGGCCGCCCTTTCCTACTTCTTCCAGGGCTTGCGCATCGACGAGGCGCTGGGCGACACCAACAACGTGGCCTCCGACTACGACCAGATCGCCATCATCTACAAGAAGCAGGGTTCTTACGCGCAGGCGGAAACATTTGCCCTGAAAGCGGTGGCTTTGTACGAGCAGACGGGCAACCACACCGGGCTCGCCGGCGCCCTGGTCAACCTGGGCATCCTCCACAAAACCACCAAAGCCTACGAGAAAGCGTTGGGCGCCTACGCGCGGGCCGGGGAACTGTTCGGGCGGGCCGGCGACCAGCGGGGCCAGGCGGCTACGCTCAGTAACCGGGGAGAACTTTACGCCCAGCAGGGCCGGCACGCGGCGGCCATCGACCACTTCGAACGTTCGCTGGCCCTCAGCCGCACCATCGGCTGGAAGGAAGCCATCCTGAGCAACCTGGAAGGACTCGCCAACGTGTACGCCGCCCAGGGCAACACCGGCCTGGTCCTGGAACGGGCCCGCAGCGGGATGGCCCTGGCCGAACAGATCCGATCCCCCGAATACACTTACAAATTCAACAAACTGCTGGCGGCGGCCCACAAGGCCGGCGGCAACTACGCCAAAGCCCTGGAGCACCTGGAAAAATCCGTGCAGGACCACGACAGCCTCTACAGCCTCGAAAAGTCGCGGCAGATCGAAGAGTTGCAGGTAAAGTACGAAACCGAGAAAAAAGAAAGGCAGATTGCCCTTTTGCAGAAAGACCGGGCCTTGCAGGCCGCCGAACTAAGCCGCAAAACGTTCTGGCAGTACGGGCTGGCCTCGGCCATCGGGGTGTTGGGGGTGGTGGGGTTGCTGCTTTTCCGCACCTACCGCGTCCGCCAGCAGAGCAAAAGGGAACTGTTGGGGGAGCAACTCAAAGTGCAGCAACTGGAGGCCAACCAACTGGCCGAGATGAATACCCTCAAGTCGCGTTTCTTTTCCAACATTGCCCACGAGTTCCGTACGCCGCTTACGCTCATGCTCGGCCCCATCGAACACCTGCTGGACGACAGCCGGGCCGGGAGCCGGGAACACGGATTGCTGCGCATGGCCCAGACCCACGCCACCCGGCTGCTGGCCCTGATCAACCAACTGCTGGACCTGAGCCGCCTGGAGGCCGGCGTGGTCAGGCCCGACCTCCGGCAGGGCGACGTGGTGGCTTTCCTCAAGGGCACTACGTACGCGTTTCTCTCCCTGGCCGAGCAAAAAGACATCCGGCTGTCCTTCGCCACCGGGGTGCCGTCGCTGGTGATGGACTACGACCCCGACAAGCTGGAGAAGGTGATGAACAACCTGCTTTCCAACGCCTTTAAGTTCACGCCGGCGGCCGGTGAGGTCCGCGTGGTGCTGGCCGAAACCGGGGGGGGCACGCCCCACCTGCACGTCAGCGTCCGGGATACCGGCCCCGGCCTGGCCCCCGACCAGCTAACCCGGGTGTTTGAGCGGTTTTACCAGGCCCCCAACCAGCCCGACGGCGTGACGGCGGGCAGCGGCATCGGGCTGGCTTTGGCTAAAGAACTGGTGGAGATGCACGGCGGCACCCTGCGCGTCCAAAGCCCGCCGGGGCAGGGGGCTACGTTCACGTTTGCCCTGCCCGTTGCCCGGCAGGCGCCGCCGGCCGACGCCGCGCCGGCGAAGCGGGACCCGGCCCGGCTGCCGGAAGCGGCCCTTCCCCACGACGGAACCGAAAACGCGGAACGCCCTGAGACTTCCCCGGAGGCGCCGCTGGTGCTGGTGATTGAAGACAACCCGGAAGTACGCCGGTTCATCCGCCAGGCGCTGGAAGGGCACTACCAGGTGGCCGAAGCGGGCAACGGCGCGGAGGGAGTCCAAAAAGCGGTGGAACTGGTGCCCGACCTGGTAATCAGCGACGTGATGATGCCCGAAATGGACGGCTACCAGGCTTGCCGGGCCCTCAAAGCGCGGGAGGAAACCAGCCACATTCCCGTGATCCTGCTCACGGCCAAGGCGGGCCTGGAAAGCAAGCTGGAAGGCCTCGACACCGGGGCCGACGATTACCTGGCCAAGCCTTTCAACCCGGCCGAACTGAAGGGGCGCATCCGCAACCTGATCCGGCTGCGCAAAAGTTTGCAGCTCAAGTACATGGCCCAGACGATCACCGAGCAGCCCCAGGCGCCGCTGCCCGCCCCGGAGAATGCCTTCCTGGCCCGGCTCCGCGCCGTGGTGGAAGCCAATTTCCGCGACGAGGAATTCAGCATTGAGCAACTGAGCCGTGAGATCGGCATGAGCCGCACGCAGGTGCACCGCAAGCTGAAGGCCCTTACCAACCAGTCGGCCAGCCAGTTTATCCGGATGCTGCGCCTGCAAAAAGCCAGGGCGCTCCTGCTGACGGGCCGGCACAACGTCTCGGAGGCGGCTTACCTGACGGGCTTCAACTCGCCCGCCTATTTTTCCACCTGCTTCACCGAATTGTACGGCCATCCGCCCAGCGAACTGAAGGTGAAGGATTTGGGGTGAATGGCTGGATGGCTATATGGCTGAATGGTTTTGCGCCACTGAATCAAGCGTCCACGCTTGATTCAGTGGCGCAATGTGTTTTTAGTTGTTGTAGTTCGTACCGCATGGCGGGAATGGACCACATCTCGGGAAGGCGTCGCATCGCGGGAAGGCGTCGCATCGCGGGAAGGCGTCGCATCGCGGGAAGGCGTCGCATCGCGGGAAGGCGTCGCGTCGCGGGAAGGCGTCGCGTCGCGGGAAGGCGTCGCGTCGCGGGAAGGCGTCGCATCGCGGGAAGGCGTCGCATCGCGGGAAGGCGTCGCATCGCGGGAAGGCGTCGCATCGTGGGAAGGCGTCGCATCGCGGTACTCGTCGCGTCGCGGCTCCCCTCCGAGGAGTAGGGTTGTTTAGTTTTGGTGTAAGTAGTTGTTAGCAAGTATATTTGCAAGAAATATAAATGAGTATGGCTGCTAACTTGTTATCTTTTCTGTCCAAAGTACCTGATCCTCGCTGTAAAAAGGGTAGTCGCCACCCCTTGCCCTCGCTACTGGCAATGATAGTCATAGGCAACTTAAGTGGCTACTACGGCTATCGGGAACTGGCCCGCTTCATGCAACGTCACGCCTGGGCGTTTGTACGCTTGTTTGGTTTTAAGCACGGCGTACCGGGTCATGTTACCATCGGCGAGGTGTTGGGAAGGCTCGACTTTGAGGCCTTCAAGCAGCAGTTCCAGGCTTGGCTCGGCCAACTACAAGCTCAACCCCTAGAACAAGCTCAACCCCTAGAACAAGCTCAACCCCTAGAACAAGCTCAGCCAGCCTACAGCTTAGACGGCAAGAGTTTGAAGTCTACCCTTTCTGACTACCCAGAAAGCTACCAGGACTTTGTGGCTATGGTACAGGTGTTTTCTCACCAAAGCCAGTTGGTAGTAGGCTTACAAGCCTTTCACAATGGCCAGCAGGGTGAGGCCCAAGTCGTGCGCGATTTGATTGAAAAACTCGATCTAAAAGGCGCTATGCTCACGCTGGATGCCTTGCACAGCCAAAAAAAACGCTAGAAGCTATTGTTGATTCGGGCAATGACTACTGCTTGCAAGTGAAGGCCAATCAGGTCAAGCTCCTGGCCCGCCTCCAACAAGAGGCCCGCTCGCAAAAGCCCCTCAGTGAGCAGCAGTACCGAGAGAAGAATCGGGGTCGCCTGGAACACCGCCACTGCCAGCTCTTTGCCGCCCCTCAAGACTGGCAAAACTACTACAAAGGCATTGTCTGCTTTGTAGTACTCAGGCGCTGGGGCTATCGCAAAGGCAAGCGCTTCCAGAAAGCTAAGCCTTATGAGAAGACCCACTACTACATCTTGAGCCGCAAGATGGAATCGGCCCAACAAGCCGCTACTCTGATTCGCAATCATTGGGGCATTGAGAACCGCTTGCATTGGGTCAAAGACGTCCACATGAAGGAAGACAAAAACCGCATCCGACACCATCAGGCCGCCAAAAACGTCTCCCTTATCAAGAACATGGTCTTGAATTTAACCAGAGCCAAAGGCTTCTCCTCTCTGAAAGCAACTACTGAACGCTATGCGCACAATATCAAAGAGCTATATTCCTGGCTTTTATAACTTAAACTGTACAGCCCTACTCCGAGGAGGGGTTAGGGGGTGGGTTTACCGATATGAGACGAGTTATTGAGGGGTCATTGCAAGGCCCCCCCCGGATCAAACTTTTCGCAGATCTCCCTTATGAGGAATTCTTCATGTATGAGGATTCTTCATGCGCTGATCCCTTGGTAACTTGAGGCATGTAGGTAAACCCACCCCCTAACCCCTCCGAGGAGGGGAGCCGCGACGCGACGCCTTCCCGCCATGCGACGCCTTCCCGCCATGCGACGCCTGACAGCCGGTACTGCCCCTACAAGCGCATGAGCGTTGTGCCATACCCCTCTTTTCGCTTTGCCGTCTTGGCATCTCTGTTGCGATCCTTGCGGTTAAGTTTCTCCTCCTCCATTCTCTGTGTTCTCTGCGCCCTCTGCGGTCTTATCCTCCGGTCTCCCTTCTTCCCGTCTCCGGTTTCCGTTTTTTGCCTTCATCCCTATTTTTTATTCCCCACCGAAAAGCCGATCGTGAGGCGCGAGTCGTTCCGCTTGCGGGTGGCTTCCACCACGCTTTCGAAGGTGTTTTCGAAGCTGGTTCGGAAGGTGGCCCACTTGCTCAGCGGCATTTCGAGGCTGATGATCGTGCTCCAGCGGAGGTTGGAAAAGTCGTACAGCGACGGTTGCAGGAACGTCAGGTGCGTGAGCCGGATCTTGTCGGCCAGGAACGAATGGCGGCCCTTGAGGCGCGTCGAGTTGCGCAGCGTGGTCAGCGTGGCCCGCTCCCGGAAGTTGGTAGACTCGTAAATGATTGCGTTGGTCAGCGACAACTGGTTGCGGTCCGTCTCCAGCAGCCGCCAGCCCACCCCCGCCCCGGCCAGTTGTCGCAGCCGGATGCCCCGCAGGTTGCTCGTCTCCAGGGTGCCCAGCCCGAACGAGTACACCTTCCGTTTTTTATACAGGTCTACGAACAAGTCCACGTACAGGTCGCGTTCGGCCAGCATCCCGTTCTGTTCGCCGTACGTGAACCGCGGGTGCGTAGACAGCGCCACCACCGGGCCGTCGTAGTTGAGTTCGGCCCGGAGCACCGCCAGGGAACGGTTTACGTTGCCCCGGCTGAACGCCCCGTCGCCCGCCAGGCGGTATTGCAGGCTGTCGAGCATGAAGAGAGGGGTCCGTTGCCGTTCGCGGTTGGCGGCTGCAATCGAATCAACCACGGCTTGCTGGGCCCGCAGCAAGGGGGCCGGGGCGAGGATAAGTGCCAACCCGAATACGCAAAGGGTGGTAAAGGAGCGGGATTTGTTCATGCCAGGGGGTCAGAATGCGTGCGGCGGCAAAAGTATACATTTCAGTAAACTTCTCCCCCTGCCCGGTGCGCCGCGGCGTCGGAGCCGGCCTCGGCATGGCTGCCCGGTGTCACCACCCCCAAAACGTTCACTTCGTACGTAAACTGACTTCGTAGGTAAACTTACTTAGTGCGTAAGTTAACTTCGTGCCTAAATTATTTGTTTTACAGGCAGCTACGTTTTATTTTTACCGCCTCTAGCTGCCACTTTCGCCTCCGTCTCCGTCTCCCAGCCGGTTTTTTTCATTTGCATGCTTCTTTAGTCGTTGGATAGACCTTTTGATCAAAACATGAGTAGTTCTGGGCAGGAATCGCAGCGGGATCAGGCGGCCCGTTTGGCTTCGCGGCACTGGCGCGGACTGGCCGGGCTGGTCGCGGTGGTGTACCTGGCGGGCCTGGCGGGGATTGTGGGATGGTGCGGGGCGGAGATCCCCCTGGTGGCCGGCTGGCTGGCCGGGGCGGCCACCGCGGCGGGGCTGCTCTACCTGCTCCGGCAGTTGGCGCCGGCACCCGGCACGGAGCGGCTTTCGGCGCAAGCCCTGCACGACGCCGAGCAGCAGTACCAGGACCTGGCCGAAAGCATTGCCGACATTTTTTACGCCCTCAACCGGGACTTGCGCTTTACGTACTGGAACAAAGCCTGCGAACGGTTCCGGGGCCTGCCGGCCGCCGAGGTGCTCGGCAGGCACATGCACGAAATTTTTCCCCTCACCCCCGACACGGGCGTTGACCAGGTAATCCGGCAGGTCCTGGCGACCCACCAGCCCGGCAGCACCGTCAACCGGTACACGGCCGGGGGCGAGGAGTACTACTTCGACGTATCGGCCTACCCCACCCGGCACGGGGTGGCCGTGTTCGGCAAAGACGTGACGACCGCCAAACGCACCGAAGCCGAACTTCAGGAATACACCCGCCAGCTTACGGCCTCGGTGGAGGCGCTGGCCGCCGGCGAACACCGGCTCCGTACCGTACTCGACGCCATGCTGGGCCACGTGGCCCTGTTTTCACCCGAAGGCCAGTTGCTCGACTGCAACCAGACTTCTTTGCAGGCGGGCGGCCTGACCAGGTCCGAGTTGCTGGGCAAACCCCTCGCCGACACCTACTGGTACGCGCATTCGGCCGAGGAAGGGCAAAAGGCAATGGAAGCCGTGGGGCGGGCCGCCACCGGCGAAACCGTGCGGTTCGATACCCAGGTGCAGGCCCGCGACGGACTGCGGTACCTTGACGTGTGCTTCAGCCCCCTCCGCGACGCCGACGGCCGGGTGGTGCAGGTGGTGGGCTCGGGCATCGACGTGACCCAGCGCAAGGAGGCCGAAGAGTCCCTGCGCTTTTACCAGTACCTCGTTGAAAACACGCACGACCCGGTGTACTGGATCAGCCCCGGGGATAACTTTACCTTCTACTACGTCAACCAGGCCACCTGCCGGCACTTCGGCTACCCGGCCGAACACCTGTGTACGCTGTCCATCTCCGACTGGGACCCCAACTTTTCGCCCGCGGATTGCCACGCCTTCTGGGAGCGGCTGAGGCGGGAAAAGAGCATTGTGTTTGAAACCGAGCACCGGCACGCCGACGGCCACACCATTCCCGTGGAAGTATCGGCCAGCCTGGTCACCTACCAGGGCAAAGAGTACTTTGCGGGCTACTTCAAAGACATCACGGAGCGCAAAAGCACCCAGCAGGTGCTTACCGAAAGCGAACAGCGGTACCGCAGCCTGTTCGAGTCCAACCACGACGCGGTGTTCCTGGTGGACCTGGAAACGTACCGGATCGTGGATGCCAACCCGGCCGCCGCCCGCACCTACGGGTACCCGCGCGAAGAAATGCTCCAGCTCCGCCACATCGACCTGTCGGCCGAACCCGAGAAGACCCTCCAAGTAATGCGCGACCGGGCCGCGTCGGTGCCGTTGCGTTTTCACCGCCGGCGCGACGGCGTCGTGTTCCCGGTGGAACTGGCCAAGAGCTACCTGCGGCTCAACGGCCGCGAATACAGCATGGCCTCGGTGCGCGACATTTCCGGGCGGCTCCAGGCCGAACAGCAGGTGCAGGAATTGCAGCAGCGGCTCGAAGGCATCATCAACTCGGCCCTGGACGCCATCATCACCATCGACCAGGCCGGCAGTATCGTTATGTTCAACACGGCCGCCGAAAAGATGTTCGGGTACGCGGAAGCTGAAATCACCGGGAAGGGCATCGAAACGCTCATGCCCCAACCCTTCCGGGCGGGGCACCACCAGCACGTAACCCACTACGCCGAATCGGGCGCCCCCACCCGCATGCTCAGTCCGGGCCGGCCCGTACACGCCGTGCGGCGCGACGGCGAACTGTTTCCCGTCGAGGCGTCCATCTCCCAGATCACCATCAAGGGCAAAAAATACTTTACCGCCATTCTCCGCGACATCACCGAACGTGTCCGCAACACGCAGAAGCTGGAGGAGGAAAAGCAACGGCTCGAAATGGCCATTCTCAGCGCCGGCCTCGGTTTCTGGGACTGGAACCTGCAAACGAAAGAAGCCGTCTACAACGCCCGGTGGGCCGCCATCCTGGGGTACGATCTGGCCGAAATCCCGCCCACGTTCGAAGCGTGGTCGGGCCGGGTTCACCCCGACGACTACCCCGACGTGATGCGCACCCTCAACAACCACCTGTCGGGCAACACCCCGTACTACCAGGCCGAGTACCGGCTGCGGGCCAAAAACGGCGGCTGGAAGTGGGTGCTGGTGAACGGCAAGGTGATGGGCCGCGCCGACGACGGCACGCCCCTGCGCGTAATGGGCACGCACATCGACGTAACCGACCGCAAACGGTCGGAGGAAGAAATCCGGAAGCTGGCCCTGGTGGCGCAAAAAACCGACAACGCCGTGGTCATCACCGACGCGGAGGGCCACATTGAGTGGGTCAACGCCGGCTTTACCCGCATCAGCGGCTTCACCACCGAAGAGGCCGTGGGCCGCAAGCCCGGCCAGGTGCTGCAAGGCCAGGCCACCGACGCCGCCACCGTGGAACGGATGCGGGAGGCGATCCGCAACCGGCAGGGCTTCGACCTGGAAGTGCTCAACTACCACAAAACCGGCCGCCCCTACTGGCTGCACATCACGGCGCAGCCCGTGCTCGACGACCGGGGCGATTTGCAACACTTCGTAGCCATCGAAACCGACATTACCGCCCGGAAAGAAGCCGAGGCGCAACTGCACTTCCAGGCCAGCGTGCTGCGCAGCGTGAAAGACAGCGTGATCGTGACCGACCTGCAGGGCCGCACCACCTACTTCAACCAGGGTGCCGAGGAAATATTCGGGTACCGGGCCGAAGAAATGCTGGGCAAGACCCTGGCCGTACTCTACCCCCCCGGTGCCCCGGTGCGACTCGCCGAACGCTTCCAGCAGATCATGGCCGGCATGGACTACAGCGGCGAATGGCAAGGGCGCCGCAAGGATGGCTCCTACATCTGGCTGCACATCAAAACGTCGCTGCTCCGCGACGCGACCGGGCAACCCGCCGGCTTCATCGGGGTGTCCAAAGACATTACCGACCGCAAGCATACCGAGCAACAGTTGCGGGAAAGCGAGGCCAACCTGCGGTCCATCTTCGACGCCTCCGTGCAGACGTACTACCTGCTCGACCCGGCGTGCCGCATCCTCAAGTTCAACCGCACGGCCGCCGCGTTCATCCAGCAGGCGTACGGCCACCCGCTCCGCGAAGGCGACAGCATGCTCGAATTTGCGGACCCTAAGACCGTTGAAGCTTTCAAGCACAACCTCGCCCGGGCCTTCGCCGGCGAAAAGGTGCTCGTCACCCGCCAGGTGGACCAGCCCGGCCGGTCTAACCTGTGGGTGGAAGTGCAGTACCTGCCGGCCTACGACGCCGAGGGCCGGGTGTTTGCGGTGGCCTTCGTGGCCCTCGACGTCAGCGAACGCAAGCACGCCGAAGCGGCCATCCTCGAACTGAACGCCGGCCTCGAACGGCGGGTGGCCGAACGCACCGCCCAGTTGCAGGCCATCAACAAAGAACTCGAAGCCTTCTCCTACTCGGTGTCCCACGACCTGCGGGCTCCCCTGCGCAGCATCGACGGCTTCAGCAAGGCCGTGCTCGAAGACTACAGCCACCTGCTCGACGCGGAGGGCCAGGACTACCTGCGGAGCATCCGGACGGCCAGCCAACGCATGGGCCAGCTCATCGACGACCTGCTCAAGCTGTCGCGGGTGACGCGGGGCGAAATGCAGCACGAACCGGTAAACCTGGCCGAACTGGTCGGCGATGTCGAAGGGGAACTGCGCCGGGCCGAGCCCGACCGCCAGGTAACCCTCACGGTGGCCCCCGATCTGCACGTGCAGGGCGACCCCAAACTGCTGCGCATTGCCCTGCAAAACCTGGTGGGCAACGCGTGGAAATTCACTTCCCGCCGCGAAAAGGCCACCATCGAGGTGGGCTGCCGGCAGCAGGAAGGACAGGCCGTGTACTTCGTGCGCGACAACGGGGCCGGGTTCAACATGAAGTACGCCGACAAGCTGTTCGGCGCCTTCCACCGCCTGCACACCACCAGCGAATTCGAGGGCACGGGCATCGGCCTGGCTACCGTCCACCGCATCATTCAGCGCCACGGCGGGCGGATCTGGGCCGAAAGCGAGGAAGGCAAAGGCGCTACTTTTTATTTCACGGTGGAAGGATAAAAAGCGGGAATTACCGGGGTACGGAGGGATCGAATTGCAGAATTAAGGCGTTACCGGGTTGCCGCATCATAGCATGATTCGGGGATTGGATTAAATTTACGGAAGAACATCCGCCGCGCCCGTTTTCGCAATTCCCGGATGCCATCCTGCTGTCCTGCTGTACTTCTATCCTTTCAATCTTTACGCCTTTGCCCGATAAGATCATTCTGCTGGTGGAAGACAATGCCGATGACGTGAAACTGGCCCTGCGGGCTTTGAAGATGCACCGCGTGACCAACCCGGTGGTAGTGGCCCGCGATGGCGTGGAAGCCCTGGAGTACCTGCTGGGCCCGGGCAGCGCAATCCCCGAAAAGCCGCTGCCGGCCCTCGTGCTGCTCGACCTGAAACTGCCCCGCATCGACGGCCTGGAAACCTTGCAACGCATCCGCGCCGAGGAGCGGACCCGCTGGCTGCCGGTGGTGGTGCTCACTACCTCGTCGGAAGAAAGCGACATGCTGGCCAGCTACCGCCTGGGGGCCAACAGCTACCTGCGCAAGCCGGTTGACTATGAACAATTTACGCAAGTGGTGGGCAGGCTTGCCGCGTACTGGTTGCACCTCAACGTAATTCCTATCGAATCCGCCCCCTGCCCATGACCGAACTGCGACTCCTGCTGATCGAGGATTCCGAGAACGACGCCAAACTGCTGCTCCGGGAATTCCGCAAGGCGGACTACCCCCTGCGGGTGGAACGGGTGGAAACGGCCGAAGGACTGGCGGCCAGCCTCCAGGCCGGGTCCTGGGACCTGGTGATTTCCGACTACCACCTGCCCCGGTTCAACGGCATCGACGCCCTCAGGCAGGTAAAAGCCACCCACGCCGACCTGCCGTTCATCATCGTGTCGGGCAACATCGGCGAGGAGACCGCCGTGGCCGCCATGAAGGCCGGCGCCGACGACTACCTGATGAAGGACAACCTCCACCGCCTGGTGCCGGCCGTGGAACGCACCCTGCGCGAGGCCGAGAACCGCCGCCAGCGGCGCGCCGTCGAACAGAAAATCTACGAGAACGAGGCGCAACTGGAGGCCCTTTTCAACAGCAGCATCCAGGCCACCTACCTCATCGACGCCGGACTGAAGATCAAGCGCATCAACCGGCTGGCCCGCGAACACGCCCTTATCTTCCTGGGCCGGGAACCCCGCGAAGGCGACCCGGTGCTCAACTTCATCGTGGAGGACAACCAGCACGTGTTCGTGGCCAATTTCAACCGCTGCCTGGGCGGCAAGGTGATCGTGTACGAACACCCCGTGGTGTACCCCAGCAAGGAGGTGCGCTGGTACCAGGTGAAGTACTACCCGGTGTACGACCGGGAACGGGTCATCATCGGGGTGGCTTTCAGCACGTTCGACATCACCAAGAAGAAGGGCGCCGAACTGGAACTACAGGAACTCCGCCTGCGGCTCGAAGGCATCATCACCTCGGCGATGGACGCCATCATTACCGTTACGGAAGGGCAGCGCATCATCCTGTTCAACAAGGCCGCCGAGCAGATGTTCGGCTACCGGCAGGAAGACGTGCTGGGCAAGTCGCTGGCGGTGCTCATTCCCGAACGGTACCGCGAAAGCCTCACCGGCTACCTGGCCGGGCTCACGGGCCCCGACGGCACCCGCCGGGCGGGAAGCAGCAACGCCCCCCTCACGGGCCTGCGGGCCGACGGCACGGAGTTTCCCATCGAAGCCTCCCTTTCGCAGACGGAGGTGGCCGACAAAAAGTATTTCACGGTGATCCTGCGCGACATTACCCACCGGCTGGCCGCCGAACGGCAGGAAAAAAGCCTCAACCAGGAACTCATCCGCCAGAATGAGCAGCTCCAGCAGTTCGGCTTCATTACCTCGCACAACATCCGCGGGCCGGTAGCCAGCCTGCTCGGCCTGGCCCAGTTGTTCAACTTCAACGACCACACCGACCCCGACAACGCCCTTATCATCCGGAGCGTGGCCCTCACGGTGGAGAAGCTCGACAGCGTCATCAGCGACCTCAACCAGATTCTCGACTACAAACGCGACCTGAACATGGTGAAAGAGCCCGTGGACCTGGAAGAAGTGTTTACCAGCGTGTGCGTCAGCGTGTCGCAGTGGCTCCAGGAGTCGGGGTGCGAACTGGAGACGGACTTTGCCGGGGCGCCGGTGGTATTTGCCGTCAAGAGCTACCTGCACAGCATTTTCTACAACCTGCTCACCAACGCCATCAAGTTCCGGAGCCCCGGTCATCCGTTGCACGTGGCCGTAACGACCCGGCGGGAAAACGGCTACGCCTGCATTGATTTCCGCGACAACGGGCTGGGCTTCGACCTGGAAAAGTACCGTACGCAGGTGTTTGGCCTCTACCGCCGCTTTCACCTGCACGCCGAGGGCAAGGGGCTGGGCCTGCTGCTCACCAAAACGCAGGTGGAGTCCATGAACGGCACCATCGGGGTGGAAAGCAGCGTGGGCCAGGGCACTACGTTTACCATCTGCCTGCCGGAAGCCGATACCCCGCTCATCTCCGACCAGGCGGCCGGGGAATAATAAGGAGTTGTTGGTTGGTTTATCTGGTGATGGACAGGTGGCAAAACCTTTTTTCGGGTTTTTGGCTTTCTGCGCGCATCCCTGCGCGTGAAGCGTACGTATATGTCAGCAAAACGTACCGCTTATAACCTGATCAATTAGAAATTCTGCATGTACACGGTGTTTGTGGTCCGTACGACCGGGGGGATGGTAGTCCAGAAAGACTTCGAACGGATGGAGCAGGCCAGGGATTATTTCAATCACCTCCTGGCCGAGAAACCCTACGAGGGGGTGATGGTCATGCTGCTGCGGAAGGAGGGTTACTTCCGCAGCTTCCTGGTGGATGCCAACGTAATACCCTCCTCGGTCAAGCCGAAAGTGGATGCGGCCAATGGTGCCGGGCTGGAAGCTGGTTTTGGAAGTTGATGAAGCCCGGTGGGCGCCTGCGGGCCGGGCCTCACCCGTCGTTTTTTTTGTTTCGCTTTTTGTTTCGAAAGCGCGTATAAAGATAAAACCCCGTCAACCGTTGACGGGGTTCTTTTTTGATTTGATAGCCCTCGGTTAAAACTGTGAGTTAAGCACCACCCGTCGCCACACTCTTTTTTTAAATATGGGTGTGATAGCACATGCACAGGGCGTCCCGGCGTGACCGGGCCTCAATACGTTTCCTGGGCTTCGAGCACGGGGTAATCGAGGTAGCCCTTGTCGCCGCCGGCGAAGAACGTAGTGGGGTCCGGGGCGGCCAGTCCGGCGCCCGTCCGCAGACGTTCCGGCAGGTCGGGGTTCGATACGAAGGGACGGCCGAAGGCGATCAGGTCAGCCAGGCCGCTTTGCAGTTCCGCTTCGGCGCGGGTGCGGTCGTAGTCGCCGCACAGGATGATCGGCCCGGGAAAGGCTTCACGGATGGTTGCGTACAGGTTCCGGGTGGCGGCCTGGGATTCGGGGACGCCGCCGTTCATCAGGTGCAGGTACGCAACGCCCAACTGGTTCAGTTCCCGCGCCAGGTAGGCATAGGTTTCGTCAATGGATTCGTACAGCGGCTGGTCGTTGTACACCCCGTAGGGCGACAGCCGCACGCCCACCCGTTCCTTGCCGATGGCCGCGGCCACTTGCGCCGCCGTTTCGAGCACAAACCGGCCCCGGTTCTCGACGCTTCCCCCGTACGCATCGGTGCGCTGGTTGGAGGCCGGGTTGAGGAACTGCTCGATCAGGTAGCCGTTGGCCCCGTGCAGTTCCACCCCATCAAAACCCGCTTCAACCGCCAGCCGGGCCGCCGCCACAAACTCGCCGATCGTCGCTTGCACTTCCTCAGCCGTCAACGCCTCCGGTACCGGGTGCGGCTTGAGTCCTTCCTGGTCCGTCCAGATTTGCCCGTCCGCCGCCACGGCCGAGGGAGCCACCAACCGGGTCCCGGCCGGCAGGTTGAGGGGGTGCCCGATGCGGCCCGTGTGCATCAGTTGCACGAAAATCCGGCTGCCCCGGGCGTGCACGGCCTCCGTAACGCCCCGCCAGCCGGCCACCTGCCCGGCGGTGAATAGGCCCGGAATGCGGGAATACCCCAGGGCGTTGGGCGAAGGAGCCGTGCCTTCCGTAACGATCAGGCCGGCCGTGGACCGCTGGCCGTAGTAGGTTGCCATGAGGGCGTTGGGCAGGTTGCCATCGGCCCGGCTCCGGGTCATGGGAGCCATCACGATCCTGCTGGAGAGGCGGAAGGGGCCCAGTTGAAAGTCGGAAAATAGCTTGTCAGTCATACCGGTAATGATTTGGGTTTATTGCCTGGGCAAAACTAATCCAAATATTTAAAAATTTAAATGTATTTATATAAAAAATTTTCATTCGGAGAGTTGGGTAAAAAAAAGGGAGAGTTGGCCCATTTTTTCCTTGTTGATGCGCAGGTTAACGCTGCGGCCTTCCTTCTGGGAGAGGATCAGGTCGCTTTCGGTGAGGATTTTGACGTGGTGCGACACGCAGGGCTGCGACAGGCCGGTGAGTTCCTGCACTTCGGAGGGCGACACGCTGCCTTTGCGGGCGATTTCGAGCAGGATGGCCAGGCGGTACTTGTCGGCCACGGCGTTGGAAGCCTTTTCGACGAATTTATTTTCCATGCGGCAAAGGTAGGAAATGGTACACTGATCTGTGATGATGATTATGATTTGTTATGATTACATGATTGCAGGACTACATGATTGGGTGGCTGCACCGATCAATTACCGAGTTAAGTCATGCATTCATTTAATCATAATCATCATAAGCATCATAATAAATCAGTGTACCATTCCCCTCAGATGTTGAACTTGTTGAGTTCCTTGACGGCGTGGTCGGCGGCGCGGGCCGTGAGGGCCATGTAGGTCAGCGACGGGTTTACGCACGAGGCCGACGTCATGGCGGCGCCGTCGGTCACGAACACGTTTTCGCAGCCGTGCACCTGGTTGAACTTGTTGATCACCGACGTTTTGGGGTCGCTGCCCATGCGGGCCGTGCCCATTTCGTGGATCGCCATGCCGGGCCAGGAGCCGTTGTCGTACGTCTTCACGTTTTTGCAGCCACCGGCTTCGAGCATTTCGGCCGCGTCGTTCATCATGTCCACGCGCATCTTCTTCTCGTTCTCCTTGAACTCGGCGTTGAAAGTAACCGTGGGCAGGCCCCAGGCGTCCTTCTTGTCGCGGTTGAGGGTCACCTGGTTTTCCTCGTAGGGCAGGCATTCCCCGAAGGCCGTCATGCCGAACGTCCACGGGCCGGGCTTGGAGAGGGCGTCTTTGAAGTCGGCGCCCACGCCCAGTTCGGCCACGCCGCGCTGCCAGCCCTGGCGGCTCGCCCCGCCCTGGTAGCCGAAGCCCCGGGTGTATTCGCGTTTGTCGTTGCCTACGTTGCGGTAGCGCGGGATGTAGATGCCGTTGGCGCGGCGGCCGTAGAAGTACTTGTCGTCGAAGCCGTCCCATTCGCCGGAGGCGCCGATGCGGAAGTGGTGGTCCATCAGGTTGCGGCCCAGTTGCCCGCTGTCGTTGCCCAGCCCGTTGGGGAAGCGGTTGGACGTGGAGTTGAGCATTACCTGGGTGGTGCCCAGCGTAGAGCCGTTGAGGAAAATGATCTTGGCGAAGTACTCGGTTTCGGCTTTGGTTTTGGAGTCGATGACCTTGACGCCGGAGGCCAGTCCCTTCTTCTCGTCGTACACCACCGAGGCCACGATGGAGTTGGGCCGCAGGGTGAGGTTGCCCGTCTTGACGGCGGCGGGCAGCGTAGAAGCCTGCGTGCTGAAGTAGGCGCCGTAGGGGCAGCCGCGGCTGCACAGGTTGCGGTACTGGCAGGAAGCCCGGCCGTGCTGCGTGTGGACGGCGGCGGCCTGCGAGAGGTTGGCTACCCGGCCCATGGTCATGTGCCGGCCCTTGAATTTGGCCTCCATGCGCTTGCGGACTTCCTTTTCCACGCAGTTGAATTCCATGGGCGGCAGGAACTTGCCGTCGGGCAACTGCGAAAGACCCAGCTTTTCGCCGCTGATACCGGCGTAGGTTTCCACGTAGTCGTACCAGGGGGCGATGTCCTTGTAGCGGATGGGCCAGTCGATGGCAATGCCGTCGCGCTTGTTGGCTTCAAAGTCCAGGTCACTGAGGCGGTACGACTGCCGGCCCCACATGATGGATTTGCCGCCCACGATGTTGGGGCGGTACCAGTCGAAGCGTTTTTGCTCCTCGTACATCGCGTCGGCGTCGTTGAACCAGTACGAGGCGTTGTATTCGCTGTAGGGATAGTCGCGGGTGAGGAAGGGGTGGGAGGCTTTTTCTTCCATCGTGTGGCGGCCGCGGTGCTTGAAGTCCCAGTTGTCTTTGGTGGCCGTTACGTAGCCGGTGATGTGTTCGAGTTGGTTGCCCCGTTCGAGCATGAGCACTTTGAGGCCTTTTTCGGTCAGTTCTTTGGCGGCCCAGCCCCCGCTGACGCCCGAGCCTACTACAATGGCGTCGTACGTGTTCTGGTCTTTGGCTTTTATATTAAGATTCATGAGATGCAGTTCTGCTGAAGTGGAAAGGAGGAATGCAAAAAAAGGAGGTTACGCGCCCCAGGCTTTCTGGCCGGGTTTCATGTCGATGCAGCCTTCGTAGCGGCCGGGCACGGGCACGTATTCGAGGGCCTGCGTGGAGCCGGGTTCGGAGGTGAAGTACCCTAGCATGGTCAGTTCCTTGAGGGTGAGGAAGTAGTGCGCCAGGGGCCGGTCCGTAAAATCGTTGGCCTCATAGTAGTTGGGGTCTTTCTTTTTGCGGGCTTCGGCTTCCTTCTTCTGTTGTTCGCGCAGGGCCACCGCTTCGGTTTCCACCTTTTTGAGCACCTCGGTGCGTTCGGCGGGGCTGCACTCGAGAAAGGATTTTTTGTAGGCGGTCTCGGCGGACGGGTCGAGGCTGTTGATGCCGGCGATGAAGTGGGCGCGGTCGCGGGTGGGGTAGCACTCATTCATCATCATCACGATCCAGGGGCCTACACCGGCAGCCTTGGCACCCGGAGTGGACGTGGCGGGCAGGATGGTTTCGGCCGCCTCGTCCACCAGCCGCTCCGTGTCGGGGCTGAATTTGGCCTGGGCTGCCTGCTCCTGATCTCCCTGCTTGTTGTCAGCCTTTTTGTCGCAGGCCGTCATGAGGGCGGCCAGGGTGGGAGCCGACAGTGAACTGCCCATCAGGGCGGCCACTCTCAAAAGTGCTTCTCTGCGGTACATACGATTAGGTTACGTGAGCTTGAAATGTTGGACAGTCAATTTACGGGGATGCACCGACAATGCAAACCATTGGGGGATAAATCCAATAATTTAGAGACAATTGAAATTGTCCGTTTACTTTTACCAACTCACCCGACCCGCTACGCATGCAAACGGTTTTAGTCCAGTACATCTTTCTGATTCTCATCATTGTGGGGCTGGTGATGCTGGCCCGCAAACTCGGGGTGGCCTACCCGATTGTACTCGTGCTGGGCGGCCTGCTGCTGAGCGTGACCGACGGGTTCGGGCACGTTGCCATTGATCCGGAACTGGTTTTTTTCATCTTTCTGCCGCCGCTGCTCTACGAAGCGGCCTGGCAAACCTCCTGGAAAGAACTTTGGAAGTGGCGAAGGGTCATCCTCAGTTTTGCGTTTCCGATTGTCATTGTCACCTCCAGCGTGGTGGCCCTGGTTGCGCAGGCGGCCATCCCGGGGTTTACCCTGGCGCTGGGTTTTCTGCTGGGCGGCATCGTTTCGCCCCCGGACGCCATCAGCGCCACCACCATCATGCGCAGCGTGCGGATTCCCAAGGTCCTGGTGAGCATTGCCGAAGGGGAAAGCCTGCTCAACGACGCTTCTTCGCTGATCGTGTTTCGCTTTGCCCTGGCCGCGGTGCTTACCGGGCAGTTCGTGTTCGGGCAGGCCGTGACCAGCTTCGGGGTGGTTATCGTGATGGGCACCCTCACCGGGCTGCTGATCGGCCTGTTCTTTTACGCCGTGCACCGCTGGCTGCCCACCACCCCCAGCCTCGACACGGTGCTGAGCTTCGTGACGCCCTACTGCATGTACTACTTTGCCGAACGGTTCCACTTCTCGGGGGTGCTGGCGGTGGTAAGCGGGGGACTCCTGCTGTCCAACAAACGGCAGACGATGCTCACGCACCTGAGCCGCGTGCAGGGGGCCAACGTGTGGTCGACGGTGGGCTTTGTGATCAACGGCCTGGTCTTCCTGCTGATCGGGCTGCAATTGCCCGGGCTGGTGGCGCAACTGGAACACGTGAGCCTGGCCAGCGCCATTGGCTACGGCCTGCTGATTTCGGGGGTCCTGATGGTCACCCGGCTGCTGTGCACGCTGGGCGCCTCCCTCTTTACGCGGTTCATGAGCCGTTTCATTACCGTGGCCGACCCCAACCCGGGGTGGCGGGGCCCCCTGGTGCTGGGCTGGGCGGGCATGCGGGGGGTGGTTTCCCTGGCGGCGGCCCTCTCCATCCCGATCACCACCGAGGCGGGCGCGGCCTTTCCCCAGCGGGAACTGATCCTGTTCATCACTTTCGTCGTGATCCTGGTGACGCTGGTCCTGCAAGGGCTCAGCCTGCCCTGGGTGATCCGGAAAGTAAAGCTGGAGGAGCGCCCCGGGCACATTCCCGAGGAAAAGCAGGAAATCATCATTCAGCGGAAACTGGCCCAAACGGCACTGGATTTCCTCAAGGACAACCACGCCGCCCGGGTGGAACAAAATGAGCATCTGCAGAACCTGCTGCACCGGCTGGAGGTGGACTTGCGGTACTTCGCCGCCCACTCCGGCGACGGGCAACGGGAACCGCCGCAAAGCCCCGTGACCGAACACCAAGGCATTGCCCTGGAAGTACTCGACCGGCAACGGGGCCTGCTCCACCGGATGAATCACCATTCGGAATTTGATGAAGAGCTGATTCGCAAGTACCTGACCCTGCTGGACCTGGAGGAAACCAAACTGCGCGAAAAGCGGGCCCAACCCGTGGGGATCACCAGCCGTTAGGTGGACTGACCGGAAGTAAAAGGAGGCCGGAGACCGGAGGAAGGGAGACGGAAGGAGGGATCGGGAAGGAGGCTGGGGCGGGGATGCGGGTGGGAGGAGGGGTAGGGTTTAAACCCTACCCTACGGATAAGCTTCGCGTAATTTGATCAGAGCGAAATTGGCGTACGCACGCGCAATATCCATAGGATAGGGTTTAAACCCTATCCCCACTCCGTGTACCTCCGTGTAACTCCGTGGTAAAAATTTCCTTACCTCACGCAAATGCAAAAAAAACATGAAGTGGATTACCCGGGAAAAACCGAAGATTGACCGGATTGCCTGTCCCTGGCTCATCCGCCGGTTCATTGACCCGCAGGCGGAATTCTTTTTTGTGCCCTACCCGGAGATTCCGCAAAGGGCCCGGGAACTCGGGGCCATTCCCTTCGACATTCCCGAAGCCGAATTCACCCACTACGAGGACCGCTGCACCTTCGATTATTTCCTGGAGAAGTACGGCCTCACCGACCCCGCCCTGCAACTGCTGGCCCCCATCGTGCGGGGCGCCGACACCGACGACCATTCCGCCGCCCCGCAGGCATCGGGCCTGTGGGCCATCTCCGCCGGCCTGGCCTACAATACGCCCGACGATTACGAACTGCTGGAGAAAGGCATGCTCCTCTACGACGCCCTCTACAGCTGGGCCAAATTTTTACCCCAGGAGAAACACACCCAGAATCCCACCGAACGACTTTTCCTGCGCGTGTTCAATACCTATTTGCGGGAGAAAAAGCCGGCCCGGCACAAGACGCCCGCCTGGGCCCGGGAGCTGAAGGAAATCATCCAGGACCAGATCGACACCAACCTGAGCCTGAGCCTCAAAGAGATTGCCGAGGGGCTGAACGTCCACCCGGCGTACGTGTCGCGGGAGTTCTCCAAGTACTTCAACAACCTCTCCTACGGGGAGTACATCCGCAAGCTCCGGATCGAAAAGGCGGTGGAACTGCTGGGGCAGCCGGGTCACACGCTGGCCGAGATTGCCTACCTGACGGGCTTCTCGGACCAGAGCCATTTTACCCGCATTTTCAAAAAACACACCGGCCAAAGCCCGGCCGAATACCGGAAGCGTTTACCCCAAAAGTAATACCCGTTGGTGGTTCGTACCTGAATTGACCAGGAAGGTTGTATGGTTGAATGGCTATATGGTTGTATGGTTGTATGGTTGTATTGGTTTTATTTTAAAAGACCGGTTTCTGTTCAATCAACCCTGTAACCATTCAGCCATTCAGCCATTCAACCATTCAGCCATATAGCCATCTAACCATACAACCTTCCTGGTCAGTGCAAGCACCCTCCCGTTTTACAGCCCGTACTTCTGGCTCAGCACGAGGGTTTCCTGCGCGATCTGCGCCTCGGTGGCCGCCTGGTTGTAGGCCCGCAGTTCCCCCAGCCGGAGGCTGGACAGCGCCTCACCGGACCGGCCCAGCAGGTAGGGGGCGCAAAGCATGGCCCCTTCGTTGCTCAGCAGGGCCTGCCGCCGGGCCGGGTCGTGGGCAACCCGCACGCCGTTGCGGTACACGGCCATGCCTTCGGTGCGGCTGAAGCGCAGGGCAAGCACCTGGTAGCCCGCCGCGGGCTTAAAGGCCGGGTCCTCGATGATCAACTGTTCGCCCCGGTGGCTGAGCCGGAAGACGGAAGCATTCTGAAAGCCGGCCCGGAGCTGCCGCAGGTCCTGGTCGCTGGCGCCGTGCATGAAATAGCCGTACGCGTTGGGGGCATTGGCAATGGTTTTCCAGGCGCCCCGCTCCAGCCACTGCACCACCACCTGCGGCGGAAAAGCCACCACCGCGAAAATCGTGTAGTCGGTGCTGGCAAACCCGCCCCCCGAGTAGGTGAGCCGGCTGAACACGTTGGCGTACCCGGTTTGTCCTTTGTAGAACTCCACCGCCGGGCGGCCGTTGTTGAAGGCGCCGGGCACGTACAGGGGTTTCGAATACGGATCACCGGCCACGGCGCTGGCGTCAAGCTTGTTTTTTGACCGGTCATTCCACTTGCGGATCACCAGCCCCCGCGGGTTCTCCTCGGGACGCATGAGGGTAATGGCGTTGTTGGTGCGGTAAAAGCCCACCAGGCCGTCTTCTTCCAGGCAGTCGGTGCAGGGAGTGTCGGTTTCGCCGGGAGGCGTGAACCACTTGGCGCTGAGCATGCCGGCGTCGAACCACAGCATGGGTTCGCCCAGCGGGGCGGCCAGGGCCGTGCAGGTGCTCACTTCGTATTCGGTCGCCAGCTTCACGCTCACCACTTCGCGGGTAACGGCGCTGCGCACCACGTACGAGACGGGAATGCCCGTTTTGATGTCGGTGCTCTCGCCCAGCATTTCGACCAGGGCGCCGATGTCGCTCTGCCCGATGGTCTGGAACGTGCTCTGGGAAGAGCCGCCCAGCGCTACTACCTTGATCTGCAAGTCGCTCAGGCTTTTGAGGTGCGCGCCGTCTACCTGCAAATCGACCCCGGCCGCGGCCCCGCTGAATGACGCGTTGATGGCCGCCTCAATGGCCGTCTCGCTGGCCGACGATTCAATGAGCAGGTAGTACACCCGGCCGTAGGTAACGTCGGAGACGAAGGTAACGGGGTTGCCGGGTCCCACGAACGGCGTCAGGTCGCCGGGGGTGACTTCGGGGGCGAACAGGTCGGCGGCCGAGGTGGGAATGTCGAAGCTCAGCGTGTAGAAGGATTGCTTGAGTTTGACGATGAAGCGGCTGTACTGGGAACCCGACCGGAAGCTGAAGTTGGTGCCTACCTCGGCAAACTGCGTTTTGACGTCGAGCCCCAGGCTCAGGGCCAGTTCCTGCTGCGACTGCACCTGCTGGGCGTTGAAGCTGAAGTTGGCGGGCACGGCCCCCGTACTGGCGGCAATAATTTTGTTGGCGGCTTCGGAGATGGTGGACTTTTTTACCTCATTCACCGTAAACGAAGCCCCGTCCGAGCCGTCGATGATGTCGATGGAGACCGTGCCGCCCCCGCGCTTGACGGGAATGACGGAAGGCGAGGCGCTTTTGAGTGAGCCCCCTTGCAGCAGGTTGCCCGGGTAGATCACCGAGGCGTTGGGGTTGAACAGGGGAAACTCGCTGTTGGCCTCCTCCACGCTGTACTTTTTGCTCACGCAGCGCCAGATGCTGCCGTCGGAACGGGTTTCCTGTTGCACGAGCGAATCTTTGGCTTCCTTTTTTTCCACCACGGGTTCGGGCAGGCCCCCGCTTTTGATGACGGCGGCAAACGAGTCGGAGGCGGCGTTGGCGGGCTGTACTTGTTTTTCTTCCTGGCAGCGCACCAGGGTAACGAGCAGGAACAGGAGCGGGATAATGCGGGAAAGGGTTTTCATGAACGGTAAATGTTTTTGCAGTGAATGTTTTTGGTGAGTAGTGCGTCAGGGAGCACGCTGCAAAGTCCGCCAAAACGGCCCGCAAGGGCGTCCGGCTATGTTGCAAAAACATCCAGCTATGTTGCGCGGCGGAAAAAGGGCAAAAAACCGCCTCAGTTGCGCTGTGAGGGGTTGCAACCCGGCATTCAGGCATGTTGCAAAAGCTTTCGGCTATGTTGCAGCACCCCGTTCGGGCCCAAAAAAAGCCCCGGGAGCCGGGGCCAAACGGAAGGCGTCGCATCGCGGGAAGGCGTCGCATCGCGGGAAGGCGTCGCATCGCGGGAAGGCGTCGCATGGCGGGAAGGCGTCGCATGGCGGGAAGGCGTCGCATCGCGGCTCCCCTCCTCGGAGTAGGGCTGTACAGTTTAAGTTATAAAAGCCAGGAATATAGCTCTTTGATATTGTGCGCATAGCGTTCAGTAGTTGCTTTCAGAGAGGAGAAGCCTTTGGCTCTGGTTAAATTCAAGACCATGTTCTTGATAAGGGAGACGTTTTTGGCGGCCTGATGGTGTCGGATGCGGTTTTTGTCTTCCTTCATGTGGACGTCTTTGACCCAATGCAAGCGGTTCTCAATGCCCCAATGATTGCGAATCAGAGTAGCGGCTTGTTGGGCCGATTCCATCTTGCGGCTCAAGATGTAGTAGTGGGTCTTCTCATAAGGCTTAGCTTTCTGGAAGCGCTTGCCTTTGCGATAGCCCCAGCGCCTGAGCACTACAAAGCAGACAATGCCTTTGTAGTAGTTTTGCCAGTCTTGAGGGGCGGCAAAGAGCTGGCAGTGGCGGTGTTCCAGGCGACCCCGGTTCTTCTCTCGGTACTGCTGCTCACTGAGGGGCTTTTGCGAGCGGGCCTCTTGTTGGAGGCGGGCCAGGAGTTTGACCTGATTGGCCTTCACTTGCAAGCAGTAGTCATTGCCCGAATCAACAATAGCTTCTAGCGTTTTTTTTGGCTGTGCAAGGCATCCAGCGTGAGCATAGCGCCTTTTAGATCGAGTTTTTCAATCAAATCGCGCACGACTTGGGCCTCACCCTGCTGGCCATTGTGAAAGGCTTGTAAGCCTACTACCAACTGGCTTTGGTGAGAAAACACCTGTACCATAGCCACAAAGTCCTGGTAGCTTTCTGGGTAGTCAGAAAGGGTAGACTTCAAACTCTTGCCGTCTAAGCTGTAGGCAGGCTGAGCTTGTTCTAGGGGCTGAGCTTGTCCTAGGGGCTGAGCTTGTAGTTGGCCGAGCCAAGCCTGGAACTGCTGCTTGAAGGCCTCAAAGTCGAGCCTTCCCAACACTTAGCCGATGGTAACATGACCCGGTACGCCGTGCTTAAAACCAAACAAGCGTACAAACGCCCAGGCGTGACGTTGCATGAAGCGGGCCAGTTCCCGATAGCCGTAGTAGCCACTTAAGTTGCCTATGACTATCATTGCCAGTAGCGAGGGCAAGGGGTGGCGACTACCCTTTTTACAGCGAGGATCAGGTACTTTGGACAGAAAAGATAACAAGTTAGCAGCCATACTCATTTATATTTCTTGCAAATATACTTGCTAACAACTACTTACACCAAAACTAAACAACCCTACTCCTCGGAGGGGAGCCGCGACGCGACGAGTACCGCGATGCGACGCCTGCCCGCCATGCGACACCTTCCCGCAATACGACCCTCTCCCGTAATGTGACACCTTCCCGCGACGCCTGACAGCCGGTACTGCCCCTACAAGCGCATGAGCGCTGTGCCATACCCCTCTTTTGGCTTTGCCGTCCTGGCATCTCTGTTGCGATCCTTGCGGTCCTATCTTTTCTTTGTGGTCTTTGCGCTCCTCCTTTGCGCCTTTGCGTGAAACCAGTCGTAAAACCTTTCCTCCGTGAAACTCCGAGCCCTCCGTGTCTCCGTGGTGAATCCGCTGTGGTGAACCCTTTTTTCCTTCTGCTATTTCGCTCCCAAGCCTGCCCTTTCCGACTTTACCCAATCGGCGATGAGCCGGACCTGGGCGGGGGAGAGCTTGGCGTCTTCGTGGGTAAAGAGGTAGGGCGGGAGGGGCATGTGGCCTTCCTGTACTTCCCCGGCGGTTTCTTCGAGCTTGTGGTCCTGGCGTTTTTCGTCGTAGGCCGCAAATTCGGAGAAGTTGAGCTCCTCTTTGCCTTCCCTGATGTGGTGGTCGAGCCACCAGCCCACCGGGTTGATGCGGGCGTACCAGGGGTAGGTGGTCCGGTTGGAGTGACAGTCGTAGCAGGCGGTTTTGAGCACCTGCATTACGTTGGCGGGCACCAAGGGAAAGGGGATTATGGATTATGAATTTTAAATTTTGGATGGTTGTCCATTGTCGTGACGTACGCTCACGACAATGGACAACCATCCAAAATTCATAATTTAAAATTCCTAATCCCCCTCCCGGTTAGCTGTTGGTCGCCGATTTGCCGGCTACGATCTTGAGGTCGATGGTGAAGTTGTCGTCGATGATCTTGTCGGCGGCGGTACCGATGATGGCGGCCCGGTACTTGATGTCCCACTTGGTGCGGTCAATGTCAAATTTGGCAGTGGCTTCGGCGTTGTCGCCCGAGAGTTTTACCACGGCCGGGAACGTAACGGGGTGGGTAATGCCCTTGATGGTCAGGTTGCCCGTCACGGTGTAGTTGGGCTGGCCGGCCTTGGCCTTGGCGATGGGGGCTGCTTTGGTGAGGGTGAAGGTCGATTTGGGGTGCTTTTCCACCGAGAAAAAATCTTCCGACTTGAGGTGGTTGGTCAGCTTGGCGTTCATCCCTTCGTTGGTAATGTCCGTGTCGGTAATGGTGGTCATGTCCATCGTGAAGTTACCGCCAATGAGACGGTTCGATCTCGGGTCTAGTCTCACCTGTAGTGTGCCGCTGGCAATTTTGACGGTGCCGGTGTGTTCACCCCCCACCTTCTTGGCTGTCCAATTGAGGGTACTGCGTGTGGGGTCAACGATTAGCGTATTCGATTTGGCAATATGGGCGACTACGACGCGGGTTGAGGCGGGGACTTCGTCAACGGGAGTGGAGGGCACGACGGACCACAGGGCCAGGGCAAGGGTGCCGGCCGCGACGTAAAAAGTTTTCATGGGGATTTGGGATTGGGAGATGGAAAAAATGGATGGTTGGGCAAACGTGAAAAGGGTCCCTTCAAACAGGAGCAAGGGAAACCGGAGGAGGTGTAGAAAGGATAGGGTTTAAACCCTATCCCCTTGAGCATCATTTAATTGCGCGGCGGGTTGGCGGGGGGCTGCGCAGGTGCCTGTGCCGGACGGCCGCCTTGCGGGGCCTGGCCGTTGCCCTGGCCGGCAGGACGTTGGCCGCCACCCGGGGCGCCACCACCACCCGGAGCCCCACCGCCCGGGGCACCGCCACCGGGAGCACCCCCCTGCGTGGCGCCCTGGCCGTTGTCGCCGCCTTCCTTCAGGTCGTCGTTGCTGATGGACTTGCGGCGCCGGCGGGGACCGTCGCTGGCGTTCATCTTGCCGATGCGGTAGCTGAAGTTCACCTTAAAGTTGGTGTTGTACATCGTGTTGGTGCTCCGTTGCGTGAGCAGCGGCGAGTTCAGTTCATTGCGCATTTTGATGGAAGGCGTGATGAAGTTTTCGGCCCCTACGCCGATGCTGCCTTTTTTGTTCTTGAGGTCTTTGCGTACGCTGAGGCTGTAGATGCCAAACCCGCCCTGGAAGCCCTGCAACTGCACCTGCCGGCCCCGGTAGAACGAGAAGAGTTGCAGGCCCCAGCCCTTGCCGATGGTGTAGTTGCCGAAGGCCCGGAAGTTGTACACCCAGCCCTGGTTGGAGGCGTTGAACTCGGGCAGCGGGTTGTTGTTGTCGAGCACCGCGTAGTAGGCGTCCACGCCGCCGTTCAGCGACAGCTTGTTGGACAGGTTCACGTTGGCAAACACGCTGAAGCCGTAGGCGTCTTCCCGGCCGATGTTCTGGTAGGTCGTCTGGATGGTGTCGCCGGTGATGCCGATGGGCGTACGCAGCGGTCCGATGGAGTTGTTGGTGTTGCGCACGAACGTCGAGAAGTTGAGCGACGTGCTCTTGATGAACGTGTTGTACGAGAGTTCGAAGTTATTGGTGAATTCGGGTCCCAGGTCGGGGTTGCCCACCGTCACGTTGAGGCGGTTGGCCGCCTGGATGTTGGGGTTGAGGAACTGGAGCGAAGGCCGCTGGATGCGCCGGTTGTAGGCCACCTTCAGCGTGTTGCCGTTCTTGAGCTTGCGCGAAAGGTTCACGCTGGGCACCAGCACGCCGTACGAGGGAATGCGGATGTCGCTTTCGCCGCTCCGGAAGTTGGCCGTGATGGTGGTGTATTCGTAGCGGGAGCCGGCCTTGAGGCTGTAGCTTTTGAGGAAGTTGAGCGTGTACGAAACGTAGCCCGCCGTGATGTTCTGGTCGTAGTTGAACACGTTCGAGAGCCGTTCGTCGGTTTCGGCGACGTAGCCCGCTCCCCGGTCGGCCAGGTACTGGAAGTCGCTGGTCACTTTGCGCATGATGCCCTTGCCGCCCACTTCGAGCATCTGGTTGCGGGCAATGGGCGTCTGGTAGTCGGCCTGCACGGTGACTTCCTGGTTGTAGCTGTCGTTGAGGTTTTTGAGCCGTTCGGTTACCGAAAGGTCGTCTTCCGAGAGGGTGCTGCGCACGAAGTCGTTGGTACGGATGTTGCGGCTGTACTGGGTGAGCAGGCTGAATTCGCGCTGCGGCTTCTTGAAAGTGCGCGTGTAGGTAAGGTCCACGTCCACCGTGTTCGACTGGTCGGTCAGGTTCACGTCCTGGCGGTCAATGCCGTCGAGCACCCCGTCGAGGAACGTCTGGGTGAGCAGGCCGTCCTGGCGCATGAACTGGTTGCGCCCCCCGTACTGTACCGAGGCCGTCAGGAAGTTGTACTTGTTGATGTCGTAGTCCCAGCCCAGCGTGTAGCGGCCGAAGAGGAACTGGTTGCGGGTGTCGGCCCGCTGGGTGCTCAGGGTCACGCTGCTGCCCCGGTAGGTCTCCTGCTCGTTTTCAAATCTGCCCCGCACGTTGTAGCCGTACCGGCCGTGGCCGCCCAGCGAAAAGCCCATCTTGCCCTTGCGGAGGCTGCCGTTGAGGCCCAGGTTGGAACCCCGGATGCCGGCGCTGCCGTCCACGTTGAGCGAAAAGCCTTCCAGCGTATTCTTCTTGGTGATGATGTTGATGATGCCGCCCGAACCTTCGGCGTCGTAGCGGGCCGACGGCGAGGTGATCACTTCCACCGACTTGATGAGGTCGGAGGGAATCTGCTTGAGGGCGTCGGCGATGCTGCCGGCCGTGATGGTGGAGGGCCGGTTGTTGATGAGCACCCGGATGTTCTGGCTGCCCCGCAGCGACACGTTGCCGTCCAGGTCCACCGACAGCATGGGCACTTTGCGGAGTACGTCGGTGGCGTCGCCGCCCTTGTTGGTCTGGTCGGCTTCGGCGTTGTACACGGTGCGGTCTACTTTCTCTTCAATGAGGGCCCGTTGTCCCTGCACGGTCACCTCCTGGAGCAGTTGCACGGTGGGGCTTACCCGGATCGTACCCAGGTCCACGTCGGCGCGGCGGTTGTCCAGCCGCACGTTGGGTACGGTCCGGGTCTGGTAGCCGATGAAGGAGACGAGCACTTTGTAGGTGCCTTCGCCCACCTTGGCAATGGTGAACTTGCCCCGGTCGTCGGCCACGGTGCCGTCGAGGGGTTTGTTGGTGGCCGGGTCGGTGAGGGCCACCGTGGCAAAGGGCACCGGCTGGCTGGTGGTGGAGTCAACCACCGTGCCGCTGATCTTGCCGTTGCCCCGCGGCGCGGCCGGGCCGGGTGCGCCGGCGGCCGGCTGGGGACGGTCGCCGCCGCCCGCCGGGGGACCCTGCGCGAGGGCCAGGTGACACCAGCCGAGGAAGGAGAGGAGTAGTAACTTTTTCATAGCGTTGAATGGCGGTAATTCAATTTCAACCGGAAAGTTGACCATTGAAAATGAGTATGAATTATGGGTAGAAGCAGGACCGGGGCGGGTTTGTTTGGGGATATACTGCAAAACAACCCTTTTGTCCGCATTTTGCCGGAAGTATTAGACTGTCGGGCCGTTTAATTCGACACTTCCGCCCGTAGCCGGGCCTGCCCCGACCGCCGACCGGAACGGGTCAACCGTCGATTGGATGCGCGGGAAGGTATAATAGTGGGCCGCCGTTGCGCACCTTTGGCGCCGAACCCTTACCTTTAATCGATTACCCATTTTTAGTTTCGGGCCCTGCCTCATGCAAACCTTCGTCAACCGTAACCGCGTCATCCTGCTGCACCTTTCGTTCTGGTGCGTGTACCTGTCGTTTTTCGTCTACCAGGTCAGCCGCTACCAGCAGCGGGGCGACGAATTCGACTGGGGACGGCTGTTCACCGTGGCCGCCATCAATCTTACGTTCGTTACGGCAATCACCTACCTCAACTACTTTTACCTGCTGCCCCGCTTCCTGGCGCGGAAAAACTTCGGGCGGTACTTACTGGAATTCATCGGGCCGTTTGCGCTGCTGATCGTCACCCGGTTGCAGGTAGAACGCTACATCCTCGACGGGTTCCGCGGCCAGGAAAAGTACCTCTACGAACCCCGTTTCGTGATTCAGGTGGCGGCCGTCACGCTGTTCATCGTGATCTTCGTGGGCATGATCCGCTTCGCGCTGGAGTGGTTCGAGTTTGAATCCAAGAAGAAGGCCGTGGAAAACGAAAAGCTTACCGCCGAACTTAACTTCCTCAAGGCGCAGATCAACCCGCACTTTCTCTTCAATACGCTCAACAACCTCTACTACCTGGCCTACACGCAGTCGCCCAACACCACCGAGGTAATTTCGAAGCTCTCGCAGATGATGCGCTACATGATCTACGACTCCAACCACCCCAAGGTGCCGCTGGCCCGGGAGATCGAGTACATGCAGAACTACATCAGCCTCGAACGGCTGCGGCTCAACAACCAGGTGCCCATCACGCTGGAACTCACCGGCAACCCCGACGGCGTGCAGATCACCCCGCTGATTTTCATTACTTTTCTCGAAAATGCCTTCAAACACGGCGTGAGCAACAGCAACCCCGACTCGTGGGTGGAAATTTCCATCGACATTGCCGAGGGGACGTGCTTTTACCGCGTGAGCAACAGCAAGGTGGCCCGCACCGACAAGACGGCGGGCGAAAAGTCGGGCATCGGCCTCCAGAACGTGCGCCGCCGCCTCGACCTGAGCTACCCCGGCCGCTACCGCCTGGAGGTGGAAGAAGACGCCGGGCAGTACTGCGTGCAACTCGATTTGACCCTTTCCGACCATGAACTGCCTCATCGTAGAAGACGAGCCGTTAGCGCGTAACCTGCTGACCGAATACGTGCGCAAGGTGCCCTACCTGCGCCTGCTCGACGCGTGTTCGAGCCCGCTGGCGGCCATCGACCTGCTGCGCCGCGAGCCGGTGGACCTGCTCTTTCTCGACATCCAGATGCCGGAGATCACGGGCATTACGCTGCTCAAAATCCTCCAGAAGCGGCCCCTGGTGATCCTGACGACGGCCTACTCGGAGTACGCCCTGGAAGGCTACGAACTCGACGTGGTGGACTACCTGCTCAAGCCGGTCACCCTCGAACGCTTCCTGAAGGCGGTGGACAAGGCCGCCCAGCGCCTCGGGATCGCCGCCGCCCCGGTATCCGCCGCTCCCGCCGCGCCCCCGGCCGAGCCGGCGCAGCCCTTCGTATTCGTGAAAGACGGCACCAAGCTGGTGAAGGTGCGCTGGAACGACATTCTCTACGTGGAGGGGCTGAAAGACTACGTGGTGATCCACACCCGCACGCAGAAGATCGTGACCTTGCAGCGCCTCAAGTCGCTGGAAACCCAACTGCCCGCCGACCGGTTCATCCGCATTCACCACTCCTACATCATCGCCCTCGACGCCATCGACGTGGTGCACAAGGGCGAAGTCCAGATCGGCGCCGCCCTCATCCCCGTCAGCGACTCCTACCGCAAATCCTTCCGCGAATTCATCGACCGCAACCAGATCCAGCCGGAGTAGGAGAGGGGTAGGGAGGGGTTGAATGACTGCATGGTTGTATGGTTATATGGCTGGATGGCTGATGGTCGGTAAGTGGTGCGGGCGTAAGCAAAACCATTTAACCATATAGCCATTCAACCATACAACCATGCAGCCTTTGCCCAACCACCGGGCTCGTTTTCCCGTAAGCTCGCCGGGTGCGGGAACCGAATGCTCCGTTGCACCCAATAACCCATAACCAACAACCCCTCATCCCGCCAAGCCCCGTGACCCAGCCCGAATCTTCACTCCGAACCGTCCAGGTGACCCGCTACGTGACACCGTTGCGGGAAGGCGGATCGCTGCCCGCCATCGTGGAGGCCGACGACGGGTTTTTGTACGTGCTCAAGTTCCGGGGCGCCGGACAGGGCGTAAAGGCCCTCATTGCCGAACTGGTGGCCGGCGAAACGGCCCGGCGGCTCGGCTTCCGGGTGCCCGAAATCGTATTCGCCCGCCTCGACGCCGCCTTCGGCCGCACCGAACCCGACGAAGAGATCCAGGACCTGCTCCGGGCCAGCACCGGCCTCAACCTGGCCCTGCACTACCTCTCCGGCGCCATCACCTTCGACCCGCTGGTGAACCCCGTGGACGCCCGGCTGGCCTCGCAGGTGGTGTGGCTCGACTGCCTGATGACCAACGTGGACCGCACGGCCCGCAACACCAATATGCTCATGTGGCACGGCGAATTGTGGCTCATCGACCACGGCGCGTCGCTCTACTTCCACCACTCGGGACAGCCCTGGGAGGCGCAGAGCCGGCGGCCGTTCGCCCAGGTGAAAGACCACGTGCTGCTGCCCCGCGCCACTGAACTGGCGGCCGTGGACGCCGAATTCCGGGCGGTGCTCACCCCCGAACGCATCCGGGCGGTGGTGGCGATGATTCCCGACGAATGGCTGGAGGCCGAAGGCGGGTACGGCACGGCCGACGAAGGACGGCGGGTGTACAGCGGTTTCCTGGAAGCCCGGGTGGCCGCATCAGAAATTTTTGTCAAGGAGGCTGAGCATGCAAGAAAAACACTTGTTTGAGTACGCCGTCATCCGCGTCGTGCCGCGCGTGGAACGCGAGGAGTTCATGAACGTCGGCGTCATCCTGTACTGCGCGTCCAGGGGCTTCCTGCAAACCACGTTTGAACTGGACGAGGCGCAGCTCCAGGCTTTTTCGGCCGGGCTCGACCTGGGGGAAGTGGAAGCCCGCCTGCGGGCCTTCGAACGCGTATGCGCCGGCCGCGCCGAGGGGGGGGCCATCGGCCAGTTGCCGGTGGCTTCCCGTTTCCGGTGGCTCACCGCCTCCCGCAGCACCGTGGTGCAAACCTCCCCCGTGCACCCCGGCCTCTGCCTCGACCCCCGCGAATCCCTCCTCCGCCTCCACGCCCAACTCGTGCAGTGAAATGTGGGTAAGATAAAAAGGATACGCGGGTAAGAAACGCCGCCGGACTGCGCCGCCGGACCATCCGGCCGGTGCTACCTTGTCGTCCTGTTTTTTCCTTCAAATTCCTATGCAAAAAGCACTTAAGAACAAATTTGGCGAGCTGTACCTGGAGACGAGCTACGACAAAGACACCCGCTGGGTGTACAATAACTGGATCGGCTACGTGACGGTAGAAGACGTGAAAAACGGCGCCGACGCCTCCCTCGATCTCCTCCGGGCGAAGGGCACCCACAAACTCCTCAACGACAACACCCACCTGACCGGTCCGTGGGACGAGGCCAACGAGTGGATTGCCACCGACTGGACGCCGCGGGCCCTGGGCGCCGGCCTCAAACGCTTTGCCCACGTGGTTTCCCCCGACATCTTCGGCGCCCTGTCCGCCGAAGCCATGCAGACGCGGGTGAGCGAGTTTGACTTCGAAATGCGCATTTTCCAGACGAAGGCCGACGCCGAGCGGTGGCTGCACGTGAACTAACCCGGGGCCCCGGCACTGGTCATTGGTCATTAGTCATTGGTATTTCAGCATCTGGTATTTCTCCCACGTCCGGGGAGTATGATCAGCGTGATCGGGACGAACAACGATTGAAAGGTATTAAAAAGGCCTGCGCGGGAAGTGCAGGCTTTTTTTGTGACCAGCCCCCGCCGCCTCCCCGGCCAGGCCCTTCGACCCAGCCTCCTTCCCGATCCCTCCTCCGGTCTCCCTTCCTCCGGTCTGCGGTCTCCTTTACGTTCCAGTCTCCTTTTTCTCGGAAAAGCCGTATGATTGGGAAAAACATCCTTCCCGTGGCACCCTTTCCGGCAAAAGAATCCATCATCGGCAAACTCACCAACGCCCCGGTACGGCCGGGCCAGGTGGCGTGGATCGGCATCCGGCCGGCCCGCAAGACGCCCGTAACGCCCCTGCCGGCAGTAGAGGCCGTGGCGGGCCGGGGGCTGGCCGGCGACCACTACAAAGGCAATCCGGCGGGCACCCGGCACGTAACGCTCATCCAGGCCGAGCACCTGGCGGCCGTGGCGGCATTCCTGGGCCGCGCCGACCTCGACCCGGGGCTGGTGCGGCGCAACATCGTGGTGCGGGGCCTCAACCTGCTGGCGCTGAAAGACCGCCCGTTTTACGTGGGCGACACCCTGCTCGAAATGACCGGCGCCTGCCACCCCTGTTCGCAGATGGAAGACATCCTGGGAGAAGGCGGCTACAACGCCATGCGGGGCCACGGCGGCATCACGGCCCGCATCATCCGGGGCGGCACCATCCGCGTGGGCGACCCGGTGTACGTGGCGCCGGCCGGTCCGGTGGATTTCAACGACTAGTACGCTTCGTTCTGTTTGAGGCCGTTGTTGATGTCGAGTTCACTCTGGGGCAGCGGGAAGCGGATGTTTTTCGGTTCCCAGCTTACCCCGGTCGAGCCCCAGTTCCAGTTCTGGAGGTTGATCTTGCCGGCCCGGTGCCAGCGGAACAGGTCCCAGAGGCGATGCCCTTCGAAGGCCAGTTCCAGCCGCCGTTCCTCCCGGATCCAGCCGTGGATCACGTTGCGGTCCGTTACGGTGGCGGGCCGGTTGGCGGGCTCGGCGGCAGGCGTGCCGGTCGGCGTTGAGTTGCGGGCCCGCTCCCGGATGCGGTTGATGAGGCCGATCACCTCCGTGGTGGAACCGCCCGATTCGAGCAGGGCTTCGGCCCGCAGCAGGAGGGCGTCGGCCAGCCGGAATACGCGTTCATTGTTGTAGTCCACGTTATCGGTGGCATTGGGGTACGCCCCGCGGCGGGCGTCCTGCCCGTCAAACTTCACGTACTTGGCTACGTGCGAACCGGTGGTGGACAAGCCCGGGCGGTACAGTTCCACCTGCCGGACGCCGTCCTGTTCGTACACGCTGATGGTGTCGCCCGGCGCGTAGAGGGTCAGGCGGCGGCGGGGGTCCAGGGGGTTAAAAGCCCCTTGCAGCGCCTGCGTGGGGTAGTAGCTCCGCCCCAGGTTGCGGTTGACCAGCATCATCGTGCGGTTGCCGCCCAGCGTACCCACCACGTCGAAGAAGTCGTTGTCGAGGTAGCCGTTGGAAAAGCCCGGCGAGGCCCCCCACTGGAGTTCGAACAGCGACTCGTCGTTGTTTTCGCTGCCCAGCCGGAAATTCTGCTCGAAATTGGGCATCAGCTTGTAGCCCTGCGGTTCGATCTCGGCCAGCTTGGCGGCGGCGGGCCCGTACTCACCGGCCGCCACCAGGACTTTTCCGAGCAGTATCTTGGCGCCGCCGCTGGTGACGCGGCCCCGGTTGTCGGCGTTCCAGCCCCTGGGCCCCACCGGCAGCAGGTCCTCGGCCGCGTCGAGGTCGGTCCTAAGCAGGGCCAGGAGTTCGGCCCCGGTGGCGTTGGGCGTGGAGATGCCGCCGAAGTTGGTAAAACGCTGGTTCACGATGGGGGCGTTTTCCCAGATGTTGTAGGCCAGCCAGTACGCGTACGCACGCAGGAACAGCGCCTCGCCCCGGTAGGTATCGGCTTCCTGCTGGGTCATCAGCCCGCCGGCAATCACCTTCGGGCCGTTCTCCTCCAGTTTTTGCAGCACCACGTTGGCCCGGAAGATCACCTGGTACACCAGCCGGAACGCGTTGCCGAAGGGGTCCTGCGTGGGGTTCACGTCGAAGCGGTCCACCTGGTTGCTGTTCTGCTCGGTGAGGTCGTCGTCGGCCATCAGCACGAGGGAATAGTG
Source organism: uncultured Sphingobacteriales bacterium (assembly GCA_963844325.1). Taxonomy (GTDB): domain Bacteria; phylum Bacteroidota; class Bacteroidia; order Cytophagales; family 172606-1; genus CADCTQ01. The sequence goes on along the minus strand of CAWJNV010000002.1, from coordinate 5,870,770 downwards.
CGGGTCGCCGGCCGTGTAGCCGCTGCAGCACACGAAGCTCTGGTACAGCCACACGATCTTGGCGTACGTGCCCAGCACGGCCCGGTTGTAGTCGTCGCCTTTTTCGAAGTAGGTCACTTCGGTAAGCGTGCCCTGCGGCTTGAGGTCCAGGGCTTTATCGTTGCAACTGCCCAGGCAGGCCAGGCAGGCGGTAAGGAGGAATATGAATTTCTTATGCATGGCGTCAGGTCTTTGGTGGGTGGAAGGAGGTCAGAAGCCGGCGCTCAGGCCGATGGTAAGCACGCGGGGCAGCGGCGTAAGGCCGTTGTCGGTGCCGTTGTCGAGCGAACTGCCCTGCAGGGCACTGTCGGTACTGCTGCCCTGCACTTCGGGGTCGAGGCCGGAGTACCCGGTGATGACGGCCAGGTTCTGGGCGCTCAGGTACACGCGCAGGTTGTTCATCTTCACCTTCTGCAGCAAGACCGCCGGGATTGCGTAGCCCACCTGCAGGTTTTTCAAGCGCAGGAAGGAGCCGTTTTCCACCCAGCGGTTGGAGAAGCGGTTGTTGTTGTTGGGGTCGCCGACCACCGCGCGGGGCATCCCGTTGCTCGTGCCGGGACCGGTCCAGCGGTTGCGCGTGGTGGCCCAGCTGTTGGTGCCGCCGTTCATGGATTCCCCGCCGTTCACGTCGCCGCCCAGGGGGCCACCCGTGCCCCGCACGGCGTTGTAGACGCTTATACCCCCCACGCCCTGGAAGAAGATGCTCAGGTCAAATCCTTTCCAGCCGCCCCCCAGCGTGAAACCGTAGTACACGTCCGGAATGGTTTTACCCAGGTAGGTGCGGTCGTTGGCATCCACCACGCCGTCGGGCTGCCCCGAGAAATACGTCCCCCGCGGGGCATCGTCGGCGGCCGGGCCGTTGTTGTCCACGAAGCGGATGTCGCCCGGGGCCGCATCGGGGGAAGACTGACTGTCTTCAATGCGCGATCGGTACTCGTCGAGTTCGGCCTGCGTCTGGAAGATGCCGTCCGTCTGGTAGCCGTAGAGGTAGCCGACGGGCCGGCCCACCTCCGTGCGGAACGCCCCGATGGTGATGGGGTCGCTGAAGCCCAGGTCGGTTACGCGGTTGCGCAGGGCGGTAAAGTTGCCCGACAGGTTGTAGGTAAAGGCCCCGATCTGGTTCTGGTAGCCCAGTTCCAGTTCCACGCCGCTGTTGCGCACGGAGGCCGCGTTGACGGCCGTGCCCCCGCCCACGCCGGTCACCAGGGGCAGGCGCACGTTGGTAAGGATGTCGTTGGTCTGTTTGATGAAGAAATCGAAGGTAACACTCAGCTTGTTGTTGAACAGGCCCGCGTCCAAGCCGACGTTGGTCTGGTTGCTGGTTTCCCAGCCGATGTCCCGGTTGGCGAAGTTGGGCACGAACGCCGTGCCGGTCGATAATTGCTTTTCGCCCAGGATGTAGTCGCCCTTCACCGACAGGAACGAAAGGAAGGCGAAGGCCTGCGTTTCCTGGTTGCCCAGCTGGCCCCACCCGGCGCGCAGCTTCAGGTCGCTCAGGAAGGGAATGTTCTGCATGAAGGGTTCCTGACTGATGCGCCAGGCGGCCGAAAAGCCCGGGAAAGTGCCCCAGCGGTTGCCGGGCGCGAACCGGGAAGAGCCGTCGCGGCGGATGGTCGCATCCACGTAGTAACGTTCGCGGAAGTTCCAGCTCAGGCGGCCGATGTAACCCTGCAACGCCCACTGGTCGGCGAAGTTTTCGGCCAGCGGCTGGGTGTCTGGGTTCTGGTCGAACTGCACCTGCCGCAGGGCCGGGTCGTTGCTGGGCAGGTCGGAGCCCGAAGCCGTGATGCCGTACAGGCGGTACTTCTGGTTGAGAATCCCGGCCAGCACCGAGAAGTTGTGTTCACCGAAGCTGCGGGCGTAGGAGCCCGTCAGTTCCGTAATCAGGTTGTAGCGTTCCAGGTTCCGTTCGCCGTAGTTGTTGCGCTGGTTCTGGCTGCCGCCGTATTGCAGGTCGCTCAGGGAAAAGTCCGTGTTGCGGGAAGTCAGGTAGTCGAGCCCCAGGTTGCCCCGGAACTTGAGGCCCGGGAGCGGCTCCACTTCGGCGTACACGTTGCCCAGGATGCGGGTGGAGTTTACTGCCGACTCGCGGCCGGCGGCGCGGGCCAGCCAGTTGGGGGTGGTGTTGATAAACGGGGCGGTTACCCGCGGGCCGAACGGGCCGGTGGGCGAATTGCTGACGATCTCCCAGCCGCCGGGCAGGGCGGGGTTGAACAGCGCCTGCATGGGGGAGGCCCGGCCGGCATCACCGAAGGAGCCGATCACGAATTCGCCGCCCGAGTTGTCGTCGTTGGTAATGGCGGCTTTGAGCGTCTGCCCGATGCGCAGCACGTTGCCCACCTTCATGTTGGTATTGGTGTTGAACGTGAAGCGGCGCAGGCCGTCGTACTTTTTGAGGCCTTCCTGCTGGAAGAACCCACCCGAAATGCTGTAGTCGGCGTTGTCGTTGGCGCCCGACACGGAGAGGTTGTAGTTTTCGATCAGGGCGTTCCGGTTGTAAATGGCCCGCTGCCAGTCCTGTTCCACGCCGAGCAGGTTGCCGGCAAAGGCCGGGTCGAACACGTCGTCGAGGATGTACCCTTCGCACGCTTGGCCGGTGGGATCGGGGCAGTTGCGCCGGTAGCCGCCGCGTCCGCCGTTGGCGTAGGTTTCGCGCACCAGGGCGGCGTATGCCTGCGTGCCCAGCACGTCGTAGAACTTGCGGACCTGCTGCACGCCCCGGTACATGTCGAAGCCGACGCGGGCCCTGCCCTGTTTGCCTTTTTTGGTGGTGATGATGATGACCCCGTTGGAGCCCCGGATGCCGTAGATGGCCGCCGCCGAAGCGTCTTTGAGCACGTCCACCGATTCAATGTCGGCGGGGTTGATCAGGGCCAGCGGGTTGGGCGTATCCTGGAGGTTCCCGATTTCGTTTTCCGCCACGGGCAGGCCGTCAATCACGATCAGCGGGTCGTTGTTGCCCAGCGTGCCCACGCCCCGGATGCGGATCGTTTGCCGCGCCCCCGGGTCGCCGCTGGTGGTGGTGATCTGCACCCCCGACACGCGGCCCTGCAACGCTTGGTCCACGCTGGCAATGGGGTTGCTGGTGATTTCCCGGGCGTTTACCGACGTAATGGCGCCGGTCAGGTCCTTGCGTTCCCGTTCGCCGTAGCCGATCACCACCACCTCCGACAGCGCCTTGATGTCGGGATTGAGGGTCACGTCTACGACCGTGCGGTTGCCCACGGCGACTTCTTCGCTCACGAAGCCGATGAAGCTGAATACCAGCGTACTGTTGGCCGGAGCCCCCAGGCTGTAGGTGCCGTCGGCGCCGGTGGTGGTGCCGGTGGTGGTGCCCTTCACGGTCACGTTGACCCCCGGCAGGGCAGCGTTGTTTTCTCCGGAAATGACTTTTCCCGTAAGGGTGGTCTGGGCCACCGGCTGCCCGGCCAGGCCGCAGACCAGCAGGAGCAAGAGCCCGATGCTGCGGCAGGCGGGGGTGAAGCAATGGTTTCGCATAAAGTGGGGTTTGTTTAAGCGTGACTACGAATCAGTTTTTTGGGGTGCCGCCCGGCACGGCGCGACGCGTAGGCGGTTGTCTATCAACAGGATAGGATGGCTATAGACCAGATTGGTAATCAAATATAAATTTTTGTACACGAAATGCAAGATAATTTGAATACAGATTTTTATGTTATTTGTCAGAAAAATGCCATTCGGGAGACGGGAGATAGGAGGCATGAGATATGAGATTTTAGACATGAGATGTTAGACACGAGACGTTAGACCGAAAACACCCGGTGCGGGTCTCCCGTCTTATGTCTAATGTCTCATGTCTCTTGACCGGGACAAACCTGTACCTTTGCACGATGGCACGAGAAACGACGCGGGATTTCCGGATGGTAGCCACCACCATGTATGGCCTGGAGGACATTCTGGCCGAAGAACTGCTTAAACTGGGGGCGCGGGACCTCCAAAAACTCAACCGGGCGGTGGCCTTTGCCGGGGATCAGGGCTTCATGTACAAGGCCAACCTCAACCTGCGGACGGCCCTGCGGGTGCTGCGGCCGCTGAAAACCTTCACGGTGAAAAATGAAGCGCAGCTCTACGACCAGATCCGGCGCATCGACTGGTCGGAGTACCTCGACGTGGCGGGTACGCTGGCCGTGGACACGGTGCTTAGCTCGGACCTGTTTACCCACTCGCAGTTCCTGTCGCTGAAGGCCAAAGACGCCATCGTGGACCAGTTCCGGGAGGCGTACGGGCAGCGCCCCTCGGTGGACCTCGACCGGCCCGACCTGCGCATCCACCTGCTCATTCAGGGCGACGCCTGCACGGTGTCGCTCGACAGCTCGGGCGACTCGCTGCACAAGCGGGGCTACCGCGACCAGACCAACCTCGCGCCCATCAACGAGGTGCTGGCCGCCGGGCTGGTGCTGCTCAGCGGCTGGGACCGGCGTTCGACCTTCATTGACCCGATGTGCGGCTCGGGCACCATTCTCATCGAGGCGGGGCTGCTGGCCTGCAACATTCCGCCGGGCTACTACCGCGAAGAATTCGGCTTCCAGCGGTGGAAGGATTACGACGCCGACCTGTGGGACAAGATCTACGACATTTCGATGAAGAAGATTTCCGACCACCCGGTGCAACTGATCGGGGTGGAAATCTCGCGGAACGTGGTGCGCAAGGCCCGCGAAAACGTGAAACTCGCCAAGCTCGACGACGTGATCACCATCCACAACGCGGCCTTCCAGGACTTCGAGCCGCCGCCCGGACCGGGCATGCTGGTGCTCAACCCACCCTACGGCGAACGGATGCACCAGGACGAGGACATCATCGGCCTCTATGCGAGCATCGGCGACACGTTCAAGCAGAAATACAAGGGCTACACGGGCTGGGTAATCAGTTCCAACATTGAAGCCCTCAAACGCATCGGCCTGCGTCCCTCGCGCAAGATTCCCGTCTTCAACGGCCCCCTCGAATGCCGCTTCATGCGCTTCGACATGTACGAGGGCAGCAAGAAGCAGCCGAAGGCAGGGGAGTAAAAATCGTTGTTCGTTTTTGGTTGTTCGTTGTGCGATGCGTTAAGCTAGTGTTGGCGTCAGGCACAAACAGCACCCTTATCCATTTTCCCGGTAGCTACGCGTTCGGCGGGTACGGTTAGGCGCGTCCGGTCTAGGTGGTGCTGATGTAAAGGATGCCGACGAGCAAAATGAGAACGATGATCAGAAAGGCCCACAGGTCCGCCGGAAAGTAGTGGCCGTATTTCGAATGGATATCTTTGAATACTTTTTTCATTTTACACACATCAGTACAGTGTTCCCGATAGCTACGGATTTGGTGGGCACGGCTGTTTGTACCTGGCGGCAACGCTAATTTAACGCATCGAACAACCAACAACGAACAACGATTTTTTTACTCCCCCAGCCATTGCCGGAACTCGGCGGCCTTGTCGCGGCTGATGACCACGTCCTCGTCGGGCACGGGGTTGAGCATGACCTTGAGCTTGCCGTTGAAGTACAGGCTTACGCGTTCCACGGCGCCGAAGCCGACGATGAACTGGCGGTTGGCCCGGAAAAACTGCCGCGGGTCGAGGGACTTTTCGAGTTCGTCGAGGGAGTAGTCCACCAGGCACTGCCGGCCGTCGCGGGCCCGTACGTAGTTGAGCTTTTCGCGGGTGCAGAAGTAAGCCACCTCGGCGGTGGTGATCGAAAACAGGCGTTGTCCCTGCTTTACCAGGATGCGGTCGCGGTACGCGGCCGGGCCGCTGCCCGGAGCCGGCCCGGCCGTCAGTTCGCGCAGCAGGGCCGCCACCTGGAGCCGGGCGTGGTCGGGCCCGGCAAACACCGTGCGCAGGCGGCCCAGCTTTTCGAGGCTCTGCCGCAGGTCCTTTTCGGTCACCGGCTTGAGCAGGTAGTCGATGCTGTTGACCTTGAAGGCCCGGATGGCGTACTCGTCGTAGGCCGTGGTGAAGATCACCGGGCAATCCACCGCCACGCGGTCGAAGATCTCGAAGCTCTGGCCGTCCACCAGTTCAATGTCCATCAGGATGAGGGCGGGGCGGGGGTTGGCGGCCAGCCACGCCACCGACGCCTCGATGCTGTCGAGCACGGCCACTACCCGGGCGTCGGGCTGGATGTCGGCCAGCATCTTGCCCAGGCGGCGGGCGGCCAGGGCTTCGTCTTCAATGATGACTACGGACAGGTTGTTCATGGCGGAGCAGGGGGATCATGACTTGGAAGTGCGTGGCGGTCTGGTTGATGACGGGCTCGGGCAGGTTGAGCAGGCGGTACTTGGCCGCCACGTTCACCAGGCCCATTTTGCCGGAGGGCACCTGCGTTTTGCGCAGCTGGAGGTTGTTGACCACCACCAGGTTGTCGCCGGCGTCGTTGTGGATGCGTACGTGCAGGGGCTGCGAGGCGGCGACCCGGTTGTGTTTGACGGCGTTTTCCACCAGGATTTGCAGCGTGAGCGGTGGCAGCAGGTAGCTTTCCAGGGCCGGGTCCACCTCGATAGCCAGGTGAAGGCCGTCTTCGAAGCGGGTTTGCAGCAGGTAGTGGTACGCGCGGATGAATTCCAGTTCGCGACCCAGCGGGGTAAGTTCCTTTTCGTTGCTTTGCAGCAGGTAGCGGTACATGTTCGAAAGCTCCTCGATGAACCGCACGGCCCGCTTGGGGTCTTCTTCCACCAGCGCCGACAGGGAGTTGAGGCTGTTGAACAGGAAATGCGGGTTCACCTGGTTTTTGAGCGAATCGAGCTGGCGCTGGAGGTTGATCTTTTTGAGCGCCTCGCCCTCCCGCACTGACTGCTGCCACTGGCCCAGGTAGTACACGGCTTCGTAGCCGCCCGCAATGAGCTGCGAGAAAAACAGCGTCATGCCGATGCTGAAGAGGTAGTTGTACACCGAACCGGCGGCGCCCTGTCCGAGCCCGAGCCAGCCTTCCATCCACACGTGCCAACTGCCGGTGAGGGCCGATACGGGCAGCAGCACGGCGGCCAGCGTAAGCGTCCGGCGGCGCACCCGGGCCAGGCCCGGCAACCGCCGCCGCACCGCCAGGACGGCCAGGCGGGCCGTTTCCCACAGCACGAACGTGAACAGCACCAGCCACCCGATCACTTTGTAGGCCGGCTGCTGCCCCTCCAGGATCGGGCGCAGGTAAAAGAACACGAAGAAGAGCAGCATCTGGGCCAGCATGCCGGTCAGTCGCAGCCGCAGCGAAGGGGAAGGGTTGGACAAAGGGGTATGGAAGGGTTTATTCCTAAAAGTAAGCATTTGGCGGCGAAAACGCCGACTGTTACGCCGTGACTGCGGCGGATGCGGGCCGGGGGGCGCGGCGGGTGGCGAAAAAGAGGACGGTCAGCACGCCGAGGGAGGCCAGGACGGGCATCAGGCCGATGGGGTTGAGGGGAAACAGGGGCAGGCTGCACAGCATTTGCAGGAGGCAGACCCGGCGGATGGACCGGGGGGCCGTAGCTACGCCCCGGCTCAGCTCGCCCAGTTGCGCCAGCAGGTAGCCGCCCAGCCCGATGAACACCGCCCCGAGCAGCATGAGCGAATAGAACCGGAAGTCGTACACGAAAAGCCCCTGCTGCCAGCGGACGAAAGCGGAGATGCCGATGGCAAATTCGTGCGCCCACAGGTTCATGAACGGGTTCATGGCGAAGAATACCATGGCGAAAAGAGCGGCCTTGCGCCCCGTAAAGTGCGGGTGGCGGAAGAGGAAACGGCAGAAAAGGACGGTGCCGAGCAGGGAGACGGCCAGCATGAGGACGTCAACGAAGGGTTTGTTTTCCATGATTGGGCAGAATGCGGATGAGCGAATGGGCGATGTTTTGATGAGCCGAAGGGGGTGCAACAAAGGTGAGGGTTGGCGACGGAGATTGGAACAGTCGCACCTTCGGAAGGCCACATCGGCATTCCCAATCGTCGGAAAAGCGGGTTGAAAAGTAAGGAGACGGGAGAAAAACCGGGAGGGAGACTTGGGCCGCATGGCGGGCAGGCTGCGCATCGTGGGAAAGCGTCGCGTCGCAGGTACGCATCGTGGGAAAGCGTCGCGTCGCAGGAAAGCGTCGCAGGTACGCATCGCGGGAAAGCGTCGCATCGCGGGGTGGACCGCGTCGCGGCTCCCCTCCTCGGAGGGGTTAGGGGGTGGGTTTACTTATATGCTACGCGTAATATGGGGATCATCGGAATGTTTTCCCTCCTGCCGGTAGTCCATTGTGGTAATCCTCTAATTATGATGATGCACTGATCCCTGGATAAGTGGTGACATATCGGTAAACCCACCCCCAGCCCCCTCCGAGGAGGGGAGCCGCGACGCGGTCCACCCCGCGATGCGACGCTTTCCCGCGATGCGTACCTGCGATGCGTACCTGCGACGCGACGCTTTCCCACGATGCGTACCTGCGACGCGATGCTTTCCCACGATGCGCAGCCTGCCCGCCATGCGTAGCCTCCCCGCCGTGCGCAGCCTGCCCACGACGCGGTCCTGCCCACTAGGCAACACCTTCTGCCGGCTCTCCGCCTAATCCTCCCGATCCTCCTCCCGTCTCCTTTCCTCCGGTCTGCCGTCTCCCTCTATTTGGCGCCGGCCAGCAGGCGGGGCGGGGATTGCCAGAGCACGTTGATAATGTACCACTGGCCGTTTTCTTTCACCAGGTGCAGGTAGTCGATGCCCCACTGGGCGGTTACCTTGGCCGAAGCCGTTTTGTCGGCTACGTCGAGCACGGCCGCCGCCCGGGGCGAACTGGCGTTGGCCCGTTTGCCGTCTTTGTTCCAGGTGCCGGCCAGCTTGACCAGGGCCGGAAAAGGCATTTCCAGTTGCTTGGAGTAACCGCCGGCTTTCTCGTCGTAGTAAAAGCCCCGCTTCTGGAGGGTCGGGTGAATGCTCCGGTAGGCCAGCGTGGTGTCGGCCTTGTAAAAAGCATCAATGTAGTTGAAACACGCCGCTTTGATGGCGGCCTCATCGGGGGAAGTCTGCTGGGCCCGGGCGGGGAAGAAAGCCGCCGTTAAAAGGCCCGCCAGGCAAATGCGTAAAAAAGTGGACATGCGATTGGAAGTAGACATAAGATTTTAGACGTGAGACATGAGACAGGCAAATGGGGATACGTCTTACAATTTGCCTGCCAGCGCCGCGCCGGTGCCCTAAACTGTCCCCAGTGGCCTCTCAGAGCCATTTCCGGCCCCATTGCCGCACGCAACCGGACAACGCCCGCCCGGAACCGGACACTGCCAACCCTTCCCCCGGTAACCGGCCAAAACCCACCCGAAACCTACATCTGTAATTGATGGTTGGGATTTGCCCTAATATGCCCGGCGGAATTGCGTTTTTTTGAGAAAACCAGGCCATACAGAATGTTTGTAAGCATTTCCCAAAAAAAGTTTCCGATTGTACTCACGCTGATCATCCTGCTGACTGCTTCGGTGGTGCTGCTGCTCACGTCGCTGGGCTACTCCTACCAGGTGTCGAAAAACCTGTTCGAGAACAACGCCCTCATCGAGCACACCGATTCGCTCATCAGCAAGATCGACCTGCTGGGCGTCAAGCTGGAGGCTTCCGAGTCGGGGGTGCACGCCTTTGCCGCCTCCGAGCAGGTGGAGTTTCTCTACCAGTACGAACACGCCCGCAACGATACGCGCCAGTACCTCAAAGCCCTCCAGGCGCTCACCCGCGGCGATTCGCTCGGCAGCCGGAGGGTGCAGGAACTGGACAGCCTGGTGAAGAAGCGTTTCCAGTTGCTGGCCAAGGCCGTTGCCATCGAAAAGGGGGAAGCCGTGGACAGACAGGGGTTGGAAAAGCGCCGCGGCCGGGCCCAACTGCTCAACAACCGCATCGAACAGACCTCCTGCGAACTCAAGACGATGCTGGAAAGCTTTTCGGCGCAGAAAAAACAGGAGTCCCGCGACCTGCTGCACATCAGCAAGTGGACCAACCTGGCAACCATTGCGCTGGGCCTGCTCCTGGCCGGGCTGCTGGGCGTACTGGTGTACAACGACATTACCGAACGCGAAGCGAAAGAAGACGCCCTGCTGCAACTCAACAACCAGAAGAGCCAGTTTTTCTCGATCATCAGCCACGACCTGCGGGGCCCCACGCGCAACACGCGGCTCCTGCTCGAAATGATGGACGACCCGGCCTGTACCTCCGGCCCGGCAGAGGCGCGGAAGATGGCCGCCCTGGCCCTGCAATCGGCGCGGCAAACGGAAATGCTGGTGGAAGACCTGCTCACCTGGGGCCGCCTGCAAATGGAACAGGTGGGCGTCCGCACGACCCGCTTCCGGCCGTTCGAGTCGGCCGAAAAAGTATGCGGACCGTTGCAGGCCGCGGCGGCGCTCAAACACATTGCCCTCGAAAACAACATTCCCCGCGACCTCGCCATCCGGGCCGACGCCAACATGGTGGAAACGGTGTTCCGCAACCTGGTCTCCAACGCCATCAAGTTTACGCCCGACCGCGGCAAAGTGCGCATCGAGGCCCGCCGCCGCGGCGACTTCGTGGAACTGGTCGTGGAAGACAACGGCGTGGGCATGCAGCCCGAAGTGATGGACAAGATCTTCTCGGTCCACGTCAAGCACACCACCAGGGGCACGGCCGGCGAACCGGGTACGGGCCTCGGCCTGGCCGTCTGCCGCGAATTCGTGGAACGCAACGGCGGCACCATCGGCGTGGAAAGCCAACCCGGCCAGGGCAGCAAGTTCAACGTCCGCCTGCCGGTGTCGGAAGAAATGGTCAGTGAGCAGTAAACAGTGAGCAGTGAACAGTAATCAGTGAGCAGTAATCAGCATTGCCAAATGTCCATTGTTTACTGTTCACTGTTCACTGCTTACTGTTTACTGTTCACTGTCCGGAATTGCCTACCTTTGCACCCTGCGGCGCCGGTGAACTTTTTGCCGGCTTCTCCCATTTATGAAAGGTAAGCATTCACATTACCGATACACCTCCTTCCGGACCGGAAAGGCACCAATACACAATGAGCATTAAGGAAGAAATAGAACGGAGGCGCACCTTTGCGATCATCTCCCACCCCGATGCGGGCAAAACCACGCTGACCGAGAAGTTCCTGCTTTTCGGCGGGGCCATCCAGACGGCCGGCGCCGTCAAATCCAACAAAGTCAAGAACCACGCGGCGTCCGACTTCATGGAGATTGAACGGCAGCGGGGCATCTCGGTGGCAACCTCGGTGATGGGCTTCGAGTACCGGGGCTACAAGATCAACCTGCTCGACACGCCGGGCCACAAGGACTTTGCCGAAGACACCTACCGCACCCTTACGGCCGTGGACAGCGTGATCCTGGTGGTGGACTGCGTGAAGGGGGTAGAGGAACAAACCCAGCGCCTGATGGAGGTGTGCCGCATGCGCAACACGCCGGTGATGATCTTCGTCAACAAGCTCGACCGGCCCGGCAAGGACCCCTTCGACCTGCTCGACGAACTGGAAACCAAGCTCAACATCAAGGTGCGGCCGCTGAGCTGGCCCATCAACATGGGTTCCGACTTCAAGGGCGTGTACAACCTGTACCGCCAGCACCTCGACCTGTTCAGCGCCAACAAGACCAGCATCGAAACCAACATCGTCGCCATTGATTCGCTCGACAGCCCCAGGCTCGACGAGGTGATCGGCCGCGACGCCGACGAACTGCGCGAAGGGGTGGCCCTGGTGGAAGGCGTGTACGAACCGTTCGAGGTGGAGGCGTACCGCGAGGCGCACCTGGCGCCGGTATTCTTCGGCAGCGCCCTCAACAACTTCGGCATCCGCGAACTGCTCGACACGTTCGTGGAAATTGCCCCGCCCCCCGGCCCCAAAATCACCGGCAGCCGCACCGTATCGGCCGACGAAGAAGGCTTCAGCGGCTTCGTGTTCAAGATCCACGCCAACCTCGACGCCCGGCACCGCGACCGGATCGCCTTCCTGCGGGTGTGTTCGGGCCGGTTCCAGCGCAACAAGCTCTACCACCACGTGCGGCTGGGCAAAAGCCTGCGCTTCAACAACCCGTACTCCTTCCTGGGCAACGAAAAGAACGTGACCGAAGACGCCCTGCCCGGCGACGTGGTGGGCCTCTACGATACCAGCAACTTCAAGATCGGCGATACGCTGTCGGAAGGGGAGGTTATGATGTTCAAGGGCATTCCCAGCTTCTCGCCGGAAATCTTCCGCGAGGTGGTGAACGCCAACCCGCTGAAGACGAAGCAACTCGAAAAGGGCATCAGCCAGCTTACCGACGAAGGGGTGGCGCAGCTCTTTACCTTGCAGCCCGGCAACCGCAAGATCATCGGCACGGTGGGCGAACTCCAGTTCGACGTGATCCGCTTCCGGCTGGAGGGCGAATACGGCGCCTCGTGCAACCTTTACCCGCTGCCCATCCACAAGGCCTGCTGGCTCACGTCAGATAATCCCCAGAAGCTCCGGGAGTTCATGCTGCGCAAGTCCAACCACATTGCCTACGACAAGGATGAGCGGCCCGTGTACCTGTCCGAATCGGAATACATGCTCACCTCGGCCATGCGCCAGTACCCCGAAATCCAGTTCCACTTCATCTCCGAGCACAGCCAGGAGACGGCGTAGGTTAACCCATAATTGAAAATGCAGGCGCCGCCGCTACTTCGTGAGGAGTAGCGGCGGCGCTGTTTTTAATGGGGAACAGTACACTGATCTGTTATGATGATTATGATTGGGGCGGATTAAAAAGGATTCCGGAAAAAATCATAATAAATCATAACCATCATAACAGATCAGTGTACGATTAGATCAGTGTACCATTCAGGCGATGCTGTTGGTCAGCGCGAAGCGTACGAGGCTGCCGGCGGTGCGGGTGTTGGTTTTGCCGCTGATGTTGCGGCGGTGCGTGTTGACGGTGTGCACGCTGATGAAGAGTTGGTCGGCGATTTCCTGGCTGTTGTAGCCTTCCGACACCAGGCGGATGATCTCCCGTTCGCGCTGGCTGAGGCCGCGGGGGCTGCTGCCGGGCGCGTCGGCGGCCGTGACGCAGGTGTGGGCGTAGGCCGAATCAACGGAGGCCGAGAGCACGTCGCTCCGCTTCCAGTCGGTGATGTCGGTGCACACGCCCAGCAGGTGGGTCACGTTGCCCCGGCGGTCCACTTGCAGCACCTTGCTTTGTTCGAGCAGGCGCACGTAGGTGCCGTCGGCCCGGCGCAGGCGGTAGTCGCGGCTGAGCCCGGCCAGGGAGCGGTGGCGGGCCGGCAGGTCGAGCAGGCACTGGTAGACCCGCAGCAGCAGTTTCCAGGCGGTGCCGGCGTCTTCGGGGTGCAGCAGCCCGCGGGCAAAGGCAATGCCCCCGGTCGTGAACTGGCGGGGCGAATACCCCAGCAGGCGTTCCACGTTGGCGCTCATGAATTCGTAGCTGCCCGTCCGCAGGTCGAAGATCCAGGTGACGCACGGCCCCAGCCCGAGCATGAGGGCCAGCGAAGGGTGGCCGGCCAGGGTTTGCCCGTACTCCGACCGGCCGGTCCGGCACTCGTAAGGTTGCGACTGCCAGAGGCGCATCAGGGCGGCAAAGTCATCGGGCCCGGCAGCCTGCGCGGCCCGGGAGCCAGTCACGTGGGGTACAGCGTTCATCTTCTTTAAGGGGTTAGGGCAGTGGTCAGGATTGCTCGGCTTATTTCAGTGGAAAAGAGCTAGGCAAATGTCCTCCTTTGTATTCGCGTGTACAACGAGGTTATCACGCTTCGGGGGCGGGTTTTTGTACACCTGCCGGGGGGGGAATTCCGCCCCGCCCGGGAGGGGGTTTTTCCCGGTACGGCCGTGAAAATAGCGGCTGTACCGGTGGGTAATATTGTTTATCTGCCTGATTTACAGAAATTTATTATTCACGAAAAAAATCGCTGTCCGGGCAGTGGGTGTAGGTTCCCCCGAATTTTCTTCTAATTTCACTGCGGAAGCCGAATCCACCCCAACCAACTCATTATTCAACCAAACCTCTACTGCAATGAAAAACGGATCTACTGCAATGCTGCGCCTGGTTCCCGTGGGCGATGATGGCCTGGACAACGACCGGTACAAATCCGTATCGGTGGAAACAATCAGTAATATGATCGAGGACTACAAAAACAAGTACGCCGGGTCGCCGGGAGGGCAGGCCGACGCGGGTAAGAGCAGTTACGCCATCGGGCAACCCGACCCCAAGCAGGCCCAACCGGCAGCGGAGGAGGTACTGTCGTGCTGGTTGTGCCTGGATGCCGTGCTGCGGTTGTTTGAGTTTGACCCGAAAGAGGAAAAGAGGATCAGAAAGATCGTCAAGGAAGGAAAAGTATCGGGCATCCGCATTCACAAGGGGCTATCCAAGGGCAAACAGAATTTTGTGTTCACGACCACCCGCGAGGAAACCATCGAGGAGCCCGGGGGCGGCACCAGAACGGTGCAAACCGACCGGCTCGAAGAAGGCAGCCGCGTGCTGTACATTGACGACGAACACTTCGACGACTACGGCGGCAACATGTGCCCGCCCAGCTGCAAGAACAGGTAGTAACGCCCCGGGGTACGCCGGCCCGCCCTGGACGGAAAACAGACGCAATGCCCTGCCCCGGCTGCCGGTTGCCTTGGGGCAACCGGCGGCCCGGTGTTTTCCGGCCGGGTGCCCTGGGGCAAGTTAGATTTCAGTCGTGCTTAAAACGCTTCCTTATGGGCTTACTTGACCTGATCGTGATCTACATCTGCCTGCTGGTCTGTTTGTTCAACTACCGCCGGCTCGACCCGCCCTACCTGCGTTATTTTTTGTGGTTCCTGTTGTTTACGGCCCTGCTGGAAACGGCCGGCTATTACCTGGCCCGGCAAAAGACGCAGAACCTCTGGTTGTACAACCTGTCCACGCTGGTGGAAGTTGTTTTCCTGAGCTTCATTTACAGCAAGGCAATCGAGATGCCGGTCATAAGAAAGGTGATCCACTGGTTTATGGGCTTTTACGTGGTACTTTTTCTGGCCAACACCACCTTTTTCCAGAAATGGGATGACTTCCATACGTTCGCCTTCGTGGTCGGCGGGTTGGCCCTGCTCACGTGGGTGGGCATTTACTTCATTCAGCTCGTGCAAACCCCCCAGTTTGCCGACCTCACGCAGCAGTCCCTGTTCTGGATCAGTACGGGACTGCTTTTTCATTATACCGGCAAAACACCTTACCTGGGCATGCTGAACTACCTGGTTGAGAACCACCTGGACGTTGCAAAAAAATACTACGTCCTCGTGCAGATTTTAATTGTTGTTGAATATTGTTTATTGAGCGCAGGATTTTTATGCAGAAGGGCGAATCACAAATAGAGATTGTTTTAATCATCATTGCCTGCACCTTGTTACTGTTGCTGGCCGCGGGCACCATTGTCTTTTTTCTGCTGTTCTACCAGAAACGGTACAGCCAGTACCAGCGCGAAAAAGCCGGCATGCGGGCGTCGTTCGACCAGGAACTGCTCAAGGCGGAGATCGAAATGAAGGAGCAGACGCTGCTCACCATCTCGCAGGAGATCCACGACAACATCGGGCAGGTGCTTTCGCTGGCCAAGCTCAACCTCAACACCATTCTGCTGGAAGACAACAACCCGGCCGTGCCCAAGATTGCCGCCACCAAAGAACTCGTCGGCAAGGCCATCCAGGACCTGCGCAACCTCTCCAGGTCGCTCAACACCGATCACATCAGCCACCAGAAGCTCTCCGAGTCGCTGGGGTTTGAACTGGACCAGATCCGCAAAACGGGCCTCTACGAAACGGCCCTGCGCGTACAGGGCGCCGAAAAGACCCTCGACCCGCAGAAGCAGATCATCATTTTCCGCATCGTCCAGGAGGCGCTCAACAACATCATCAAGCACGCCCGGGCCAAGTCGATCACCATTTCGCTCGACTACGACGCCCGCCAGACCCTGCTTCGCATCGCCGACGACGGGGCGGGCTTCGACCTGCCGGCCGTGCACGAGCCGGGCCGGGCCGACCGGGGCACGGGCATGGGCAACCTCTTCCACCGGGCCCGGCTCATCGACGCCCGCCTGACGGTGGAAAGCCGCCCCGGCCAGGGGACGCTCATTCAACTCGCACTGCCCACTACTCAACCCTGAAATACGTATGCAACCCGATAGCCCCGTGCTCGTAGCCCTCGTAGACGACCACAAACTGTTCCGCAAAGGAATGGTAGAACTCATCAATGGTTTCAGCGGCTTCTCCGTCCGCTGGGAAGCCAACAACGGCCGCGAACTCACCGGCCTGCTCCAGCCCGGCTACCTGCCCGACATTGTGCTGCTCGACATCAACATGCCCGAGATGGACGGCTACGAAACGGCCACGTGGTTGCAGGGACACTACCCGCAGGTGAAGGTGCTGGCCCTCTCGATGTACGACAAGGAGGAGGCCATCATCAAAATGCTCAAGTCGGGGGCCCGGGGCTACATCCTCAAAGACGCCGACCCGGCCGACCTGCGCGCGGCACTCACCGACCTGGTACGCAAGGGGTTCCACTACTCCGACCTGGTGAGCGGCACGCTGATGGGCAGCATCAACCGGGGCAACGATCCGGTTCCCGCCGGGACGGTAACGCTGACCAAACGCGAAGTGGAATTTCTCAAACTGGCCTGCACTGAACTGACTTACAAGGAAATTGCCGACCGCATGGACGTGGGCCTGCGCGCCGTGGACGGCTACCGCGAAGACCTCTTCAAAAAACTCAACGTTAAAAACCGCGTCGGCCTCGTCATGTACGCGGTCAAACACAACATCGTCAAAGTAGAATGAGGCGTTAGACAGGAGACATAAGACGGGAGACAGGAGACGCTAGACTTCGCGGCCCATGTCTCCTGTCTAATATCTCCCGTCTTATGTCTCAATTGTTTCCGCTGCCGGCGCGGTTGCGTTCGGCTTCGGTGCCGGTGGTGCGCTGGCGGGCGGCTTTTACCTGCTGGTTGCCGAAGTTGTAGGTGAACGTGACGCGGGCCACGCGGCTCTCCCAGCGGGAATGAATGCGGAAGTTGATCTGCTCGAAATCGGTGCGGCCCCGGAACCGGTTGAGCCACAGCGGGTCGTTGACGTTCAGCTTCACGTTGCCCTTTTTGTTGAACACCTGTTTCTGCACGCCCAGGCTGAAGCCGCCCATCGGCCGGCTCCGGAAGAAGCCGTAGAGGCCCGCCGAATTGTACCACCCCGCCAGTTCACCCGTAAAGCCCTTGCCCAACACGAAGTTGTTGGCCGTGTAAGCGTTCCACGACACCACGTCTACCTTGTACACCGCATCCATGTACACCGTGTTGTACTGGTTGTAGAGCACCGTTACGTTGTTCTGCAACATCCACCACTTGCGGATGGGCACCGGGAAGCTGAGCGTCAGGTTGACGTTGTCCTGGTTGTCGAGGTTGTTGGCCATCACGAAGGTCTCGTTGCGTTCCTTCACCTGCCCGGGCACTTCCCGCACGATCACGTCGTTGGTGCGGCTGTAGCCCAGCGAGGTCGAGAAAGCGCCCTTGTAGACGTGGGTAAGCTGGAAGGCGTTGGTGTACTGCGGCCGCAGGTACGGGTTGCCCTGCTGGTAGGTGTAGCGGTCCAGGTAGAAGACAAAGGGGTTGAGGTCCTGGTAGTTGGGCCGGTCGATGCGGCGGCTGTACGAGAAGTTGAGCACGTGGTTGGTGTCGAGTTGCCGCGACAGGAACACGGTCGGGAACAGGTTGACGTACTCCCGGAACACGCCCCGGCCGGCTTTGCCCACCGTCTCCGAAACGCCTTCCGACCGGGTGTGTTCCACCCGCAGGCCCACCTGGAGCTTGGTCTTCTTGTTGAGGGCGGTGCTGTAGTTGCCGTAGGCGGCGTTGATGTTTTCGTCGTAATTGAAATGGTTGGAACTCGAATCCACCCGCACCCACTCGGCGTCCTGCCGGTTGTCGTACATCAGGTTGTTGTCCGACTGCACGTAGGAACTCTTCACGCCGGCCTCCAGCTTGCCTTTTTTGGTCGGGTGGGTGTAGTCGGCTTTAAAGGCCCAGATGTCAATGGCCGAAGGCATGCGGTTCTGCGTCTCGTCGGCCGGTCTGAATTCCCAGTCACTGGCGTCGAAGTACCGGGTGAGCAGGTGGTTGTACGAACGGCCGTCGAAGCGGGAATAGTCCAGGTCGGCGGTAAACTCGCGGCCCTTGCCGTCCAGGTCGTACTTGTAGTTGAGGTTGCCCGTTACGTTCGTCCACCGGTTGTTTACCGTCACCCAGGTGTTGGCCTTCTCAATGATTGCGCCGGCCTCGTTGCGCCGTACCGTGCCCGTCAGGGCGTTGTCCTGGTTGAAGTCGTTGGAGAAGCCCGTGACCAGCACGCCGAAGGTGCTCTTTTTGCCGGCGAAGTAGTCGAGGCCGGCCCGGTAGTTGTGGCCGTTGAACCAGTTGGGGCGCCGCGAGGCCTGGTCGAAATAGCTGATGGAGCCGTCGGGCTGCGGCATGATCCGGTTGATCTCGTTTTCCTGGAACGACTTGCGGTAGTTGAAGCTGTAGTTGCCGAAGGCGTTGAGTTTGCCCGTCCGGTGGTTGAGCCGCAGGCTGCCGTTGGCCTTTTCGTAGCGGCCGTAGCCGGCTCCCGCAATCAACGTCCCGTTGGTGCCCAGGCTCTGGTTCTTCTTCATCCTGATGTTGATGATGCCCGAGTTGCCGGCCGCGTCGTACCTGGACGACGGGTTGGTGATGATTTCGATCTTCTCGATGTTGTCGCTGGGCGTGTTTTTGAGCAGGTTCGACACTTCCTGCGCCGACAGGTACGTCTGCTTGCCGTCGATGAGCACAATCACCCCCTGCTTGCCCCGCAGCATGATCTGGTCGTTCTGGCGGTCAATGGTGACACCCGGGGCTTTTTCGAGCACTTCCAGGGCCGTGTTGCCGCTGGCTACGATGCTGTTTTCCACGTTGATCACGGTGCGGTCAACCTGCTGCTCGATGAACGGCTTTTTGGTCACCACGGTCACTTCTTTGAGGAGTTGCGTTTCCTCGCGCATGGTCAGCACGGGCAGCGCCACGGCCGGGTGCGTGGCGTCGAGTACGAAGGGGGCGGAGTAGGTTTTGGCGTAGCCCATCTGCGTGGCCGCCACCAGGTAGCGGCCTTCCCGGATGCCTTCAAAGGCGTAGGCGCCGGCCGCGTCGGTGACGGCCCCCTTCGCCAGCGTGGAATCTTGCGCCTTCAGCAGCATCAGGGTTACGAATTCGAGGGGTTTGGCCGCGCCGTCCTGCACCGTGCCGTGCACTTTGCCGGTAAAGGCGGTTTGCGCAAAACTGGCCGGCAGGGAGAGCAGGACTGCCAGGAAAGGGAGTAATCGTTTCACAAGTGAGTCGTTTAAAGAAAGGAGTGTGTGCGTTGATTCAAAGATATGCGTATGCGGTATAACAAGGTACTGTGTTTTGTATGGCCGGTTAGGTTGGCTGGATGAATGGCCGGGGACTGGGTAATGAGTGGTGAGTATGGGCTGGTACCTGCTCCTCGGGTTGCGTGTACCTCAGTGTGCGCCGGGCCGCCGTGGTAACCCGGTGCGGCGCCTCTTTTTCTGGGCGTCGGTACGGGGTAAAGGTAGCGTTGCCGCGGGAGGGCTTCCTGCTACCCGTGACGAATGACCGGATTAATGGGTTGGATGCCGGGCGGCGGGGCCAGGTTACGGGGCGAACGAAAAAAAATCGGGTGGACCGGGGGGCCGGATGTAAAACGGGGAGGGAGGGGTTTACATCCGGCCCGGCTGGGTTTGGGGGAAAAAGGGCAGGTTGCCGACGGTTGGGCCGCCGTGGGTCGGGTACACTACGTGCCTTTCCGGAATACGATGGCTTCAACCTTCCGGAGCCGTTCCTCGTGGTTGTACAGCAGCTTGATGTCCTCCCGCATGCCTTTCAGTTCGGCCGTCTGATCGTCCATTTTCGCTGCATGTTCGTCCATTCTGGCCATCTGTCTGTTCATTATGGCCGTCTGTGCGTCCATTCTGTCTATCACTGCCTCAGCGAAGCGGTTGAAGGTTCCGATCATTTGCTGCTGTCCTTGCTGCAAAACATCAACCTTCGTGTTCAAAACTTTGATTTTGTCATTTACTTCGTGCATTTCAATCAATACGTCCGCTAAAACTTCTTCGATGCGACCGAAACGTTCGTTGTTGTCCATATAAATGCGTTTGATTTAGATGGGTAAATCTACTATTTATTTGCCAGGATGACAATAGTCTGTTTACTTTTGTAAAGTAAAAATAAAAATTTAAACAGAAAGAACCTTTTGGCAAATCTAAACCTTTACCCAATTTACTTAGCTAACCCCAATACCCAATACTCACTACTCACTACCCAATACTCCCTCCCCCCATGTCCATCACCACCCAATCCGAATTGCTGGGTATGCAAGCCGTCAGCGAGGCGGTAGGCCTCACGCTGAAGAAGATGCGCGAATACGCCCGGCCCGGCATGTCAACCCTCGAACTCGACGAATACGGCGGCCACCTGCTGGCCGGACTCGGTGCCCGGTCGGCGCCCCGGGTTACGTACGGTTTTCCGGGCTGGACGTGCATCAGCCTCAACCACGAAATCGCCCACGGGGTGCCCTCGGCGGACGTGCGCCTGCGGGAAGGCGACCTGGTGAACATTGACGTGTCGGCCGAAATGGACGGCTACTTCGGCGACAACGGCGGCTCTTTCGTGCTCGGCCACGACCACCGCAACCTGCAACCCCTGGTGGAAGCTTCGCAACGCAGCCTGCGCAAAGCCCTTGCCCAGGTACGCGGCGGGGTAAAGATCGCCGACATCGGCCGCATCATCGAAGGGGAAGCCAGAAAATCGGGCTACCGCGTGATCCGCAACCTGGTGGGCCACGGCATCGGCCGCAGCCTGCACGAAGCCCCGCACGAAATTCCCTGCTACTACGACCGCTACAACGCCGCCCGGTTCCGCAAAAACGCCGTCGTCGCCATCGAAACGTTTGTTTCCACCAAAGCCCTGTATGCCACCGAAAAAGGCGACGGCTGGACCTACGTGACGGCCGACGGCAGCTTCGTGGCCCAGCACGAACATACCATCGTGGTCACCGACGCCCACCCCCTCATCCTCACCGCCGCCAACGGAATCGGGTAAGCGGAAACAGGAGAACAGTTGGTCATTGGTACATTGGTCATTAGTAAGTACGCGACAGGCAACTTACGCGTACTGACCAATGACCAATGACCAATGACCGCTGACCGCTGACCCCCTTCTACCTTTCCCCCCTGCCGACCCTGATCGCGTTCAGGATCGCCAGGAGGGCCACGCCGACGTCGGCGAAGACGGCTTCCCAGAGGGTGGCTATCCCGAAGGCGCCCAGCAGCATGACGCCCAGTTTGACGCCGAAGGCCAGCCCGATGTTCTGCCACACGATCTGCCGGGTGCGGCGCCCGATGCGGATGGCCGCGGCCAGTTTGAGGGGTTGGTCGGTGGCAATGACCACGTCGGCGGCTTCCACGGCGAGGTCGGCGCCCCGGCCGCCCATCGCAATGCCCACGTCGGCGCGGGCCAGCACCGGGGCGTCGTTGATGCCGTCGCCGGCAAACGCAACCGTCCGGCCCGGTGCCCGCAGGGCTTCCAGGCGCGTAACCTTGTCGGCGGGCAGCAAGTCGCCGTACGCCTCGGTGATGCCCAGGGGGCGGGCCACCTCATCCACGGCCGCCTGCCGGTCGCCCGAGAGCATGACCACCCGCGTGACGCCGGCTTTTCTGAGCGCCGCGACCGCCCGCACGGCATCGGGCCGCAGCCGGTCGCCCAGCACGAACAGGCCCGCGTACCGGCCATCGACGGCCGCCAGCACCACCGACCCGGCCCGGCCGTCGGCTTCCGCCGGGTAGGCAATGCCCAGTTGACGGAAAAGGCGGGCGTTGCCCAGCGTCACCGGCCGGCCGGCGACCCGTCCGCGGATGCCGTGACCGGCCAGTTCCTCCACTTCCGTGACCGGCAGGGCCGCCGCGCCGCCCGCCGCCGCAACCGCCCGGGCCACCGGGTGATCCGACTTGCTTTCGAGGGCTGCCGCCAGGGGCACCAGTTCGGCTTCGGGAATGCCGTGCGCCACCACCTCCTGCACCGCAAACACCCCTTCCGTCAGCGTGCCCGTCTTGTCGAGCACCACCGTGTCGGCCTTGGCGATGAGGTCGAGGTACGTGGCTCCCTTGAAGAGAATGCCCTGCCGGGAAGCGGCCCCGATGCCCCCGAAGTACCCGAGCGGAATGGAGACCACCAGCGCGCAGGGGCAGGAGATCACCAGGAACACCAACGCCCGGTACAGCCAGTCGGCGAATACGTAATCGGCCACGAATAAGGAGGGCAGGAGGGTGATTGCGGTCGCCAGGCCGACCACGATGGGCGTGTACACTTTGGCGAAGCGGCTGATGAAAAGCTGGGTTTTGGCCTTGCGGCCGGCCGCCTCTTCCACGAGTTGCAGGATTTTGGCCAGGGCGCTGTCTTCGTAGCGGGCCGTTACGCGCAGGTCGGTCAACCGCGAGAGGTTGATGGCCCCGGCGGGTACGGCCTCGCCCTGCCGCCGGGTTTCGGGCCTCGGCTCCCCGGTGAGGGCCGCCACGTCGAAATCGGAACCCTCGCCCAGCACCACGCCGTCGAGGGCTACCCGTTCGCCGGCCCTCACCTGGATCACGTCGCCCGGCCGGACCTGCCGCGGGTCTACGTCCACGGGTTGCCCGTGCTGCAAGCGGTGCACCCGCTGCGGCCGGTTGTCGAGCAGGGCCTTGATTGAACGGCGCGAACGGGCCACGGCCGCCCCCTGGAAGTGCTCCCCGATCACGTAGAACAGCATCACCGACACCCCTTCGGCGTATTCCCCGATGGCGAAGGCCCCCAGCGTAGCCAGCGACATGAGAAAGAATTCATTGAACGGCTGCCCCCGCCGCAAGTGCCGCACGGCGAGCCGGAGCACGTGGCCGCCCACCAGCAGGTACGCCGCGCCGAACACGGTCAGTTGTACCGGCAGCGTAAACCAGGCAATGCGCCAGTGTTCGAGCCCAAGGCCCACGCCCAGCAACAGCAGGCTGGCGGCGGCCGGCAGGTACTGGGCCACCGGCGACCGGGAGGGCGGCGGGACGGCCGCGGCCGGGGCCGGCGGCGAACAGCAGCAGTCATCGGTGCCGGCCGGGGTGCAGGCGGCGGCGGACGGTGTGGTTTGCGGAGCAACCAGGCCGGCGGGTGGGGGAGGGGTGGGGGGCGTGGACATGGCAGGTGGAAAGAACGGCTGGGTGAATGCAATAACGAACAAAACGCGGGGACGGACAAATCCTTCGGTGGCGCTGGCCTCACTGGTACCGGGCGGGCAAACACCCGTTTAACGGGCCGTTAATAGTCGGAACAACAATATGATTACACGAATTTTTTATTGGACTTTTTAAGGAATTTTAAAAACTAAACATTTGGTACTTAGGCAAAAAGGCAAGTGAAAAATTTACAGTTGCGTTTTTTTGGCAAAATATTCTTTTGCAGTTAAAAAAAGTCTCGTAACATCGCAGTGTTATTAATAACAACACCTAATTGTTTAACAACCATTAAACCTTTTATTAACACAATGAAGAAAAGTTTATTGCTTGGCGCGATTGCCATTTTCAGCGCCACCTCTTTTTTCTCCTGCCAGCGTGAAGAAGCAGCAGCCCCTGCTGCAAAAGAGCAATCTGAAGCGATTTCCGAAGAAGTCCTCGGCAAAATCAAGCACCTGGGCTTCGGCACTTCCGACGTGAAGCGCATTCCCCAGGGCTTCCTGGTGGAAGGCGACATCGTGCTCACCCAAGCCTCCCTCGACGAAGTGCCCGACCACAAGCTGCTGCGCGTAGGTGATGAAGAACACTACCGCACCAACAACCTCGTGTACACCGGCGGCGCCGTGCGGACCATTACGGTGAGTGCCTCCACCAGCCTGAACTCCTGCTACAGCAGCGCGATCAACGCGGCCATTACCCGCTACAACAACCTGGGCTTGCTCATCCGCTTCCAGCGCGTGACCAGCGGCGGCGAGATCAACTTCGTTTCCGGCAGCGGCAGCTTCCTGGCTTCGGCCGGTTTCCCCGTGAACGGCAACCCCCACAACCAGATCGTTGTGAACGTGAGCGCCATCGGCTCCTGCCCCAGCAGCGGCTACCTGACCACCATCCTGGCGCACGAAATGGGCCACTGCATCGGCTTCCGCCACACCGATTACATGGACCGCTCTTACAGCTGCGGCGGTGGCTACGCCAACGAAGGCGCCAGCACGGTAGGCGCCATCCACATCCCCGGCACCCCGACCGGTCCCGACCCGACTTCGTGGATGCTGGCCTGCATCGGCGGCGGCGTAAACCGGCCGTTCAACACCAACGACGTAAACGCCCTAAACTACCTGTACTAACCGAGTAGTTTCCCTTATTCAACGCATTGCGAAAAGCCCCGGTTTGCTAGCCCCGGGGCTTTTTGCTTTTTGGCCGTTTCTGCTGCCGTGCCCTAAGCCCCGGGTTTACAGCCCGGGGTTTTTATTGGGTGCCCGTCCGGAGGGAGTGTCAAACGGCGCGGTGCGGATGCAGGGGCGGACGCAGTACGGTTTAATGAAATTCCGCACGCGCGTAAAACGGATGGGGCTGGTTGATAAAGGTAAAAATGCTATTTGGGGCGACCTGATACGCATTGTTCCGGAAAAGGTTTGAGCAGAAGAACGAAATTTGATATATTTTAAAAATATTGTCCTATTTTTTGCATTCCAACGAATATTCTGTATTATCGTGATTATGTAAAACAATTCACCTACCATTAAACCTTTTATTGCCTAATGAAGAAGCATCTATTGCTCGGCGCCCTCGCCATTTTCGGCGCCACCACCTTTTTTTCGTGCCAGCGGGAAGAAACGCCCGTCGCCCAGGAGCAACCGGAACAGATTTCCGAAGTAACGCTTGGCAGAATTCATCAACTCGGCTTTGGCACTAAGAATGTAGTGCGCATCCCGGAAGGCTACCTCGTGGAAGGGGACATTCTGATTACCGAACAAATGCTTGGTGAGGTGGCCCAACGCCAACTGCTGCGCGTAGGTACGGAAGAACAGTACCACACCACCAACCTGGTTAATGCCGGTGCGGGACGTACCATCACGGTGAGCATTTCCAACCGCCTGCCCGCCTCCTACGTGGCGGCCCTCGACGTAGCCATCAGCCGCTACAACGCCGAAAACCTCAGCATCCGGTTTCAGCGCGTGTCTTCCGGCGCCAACATCAGCATCGTGAAAGGCGCGGGCAGCTACCTGGCCTCCGCGGGCTTCCCCACGTCGGCCGGCGAACCCTTCAGCCAGATCAAGGTGAACGCCGCCTACCTCGGCAACAACCCCGGCGCCAACTACCTGGGCTCGATCCTGGCCCACGAAATCGGTCACTGCATCGGCTTCCGCCACACCGACTACATGGACCGTTCCTACAGCTGCAACGGTTCTTACGCCAACGAAGGCGCCAGCACGATCGGCGCCATTCACATCCCCGGCACGCCCACCACGGCCGATCCCAACTCGTGGATGCTGGCCTGCATCGGTACCGGCGATGACCGCCCGTTCAACGCCAACGACAAGACGGCCCTCAACTACCTGTACTAAAGCGTGGTTGTAAGGCTGGTTGATTCCCATCAGCCTTTGGAAAGACCCAATCAGAAGTAAGAATCCCGGTCCCGACGGCCGGGATTTTTTTTGCCCATTAGTGCCTAAATATTTTGTGTAATCCCAAAAGGCAAGTGAATTATTCTGTCCGTGCGGAGAAAGGCTTCTTTTTCTTTTTTGGTCTGCGGATTATTTCGTAACATAGATGTTGCGTAAACTTATTTCCCCATTTTCAAACCCCCTTATCCCTTTATGAAGAAGCGTTTATTCATGGGCGCCCTTGCCATTTTCGGCGCCACCACCTTTTTTTCGTGCCAGCGGGAAGAAACGCCCGTCGCCCAGGAGCAACCGGAACAGATTTCCGAAGTAACGCTTGGCAGAATTCATCAACTCGGCTTTGGCACTAAGAATGTAGTGCGCATCCCGGAAGGCTACCTCGTGGAAGGGGACATTCTGATTACCGAACAAATGCTTGGTGAGGTGGCCCAACGCCAACTGCTGCGTGTGGGTACGGAAGAACAGTACCACACCACCAACCTGGTGAAAAACCTGCCGCGGGTGATTACAGTAAGTATCTCCAACAAACTCCCCGCTTCCTACGTAGCCGCCCTCGACGAAGCCATCAGCCGCTACAACGCCGAAGGGCTCAGCCTTACATTCCGCCGGGTGTCTTCCGGGGCCAGCATCAGCATTCTGAAGGGCAGCGGCAGCTACCTGGCTTCGGCCGGCTTCCCCACGGCCGCCGGTGAACCCTTCAACCGGGTACTGGTCAACTCGGCCGCCATTGGCCGCAACGCGGGAACCGCCTACGTAGCCACGATCCTGGCCCACGAAATCGGCCACTGCATCGGCTTCCGCCACACCGACTTCATGGACCGCTCCTACAGCTGCAACGGTTCTTTCGCCAACGAAGGGGCCAGCACAATCGGCGCCGTCCACATCCCCGGCACGCCCACCACGGCCGATCCCAACTCGTGGATGCTGGCCTGCATTGCGCCCGGCGTAAACCGCCCCTTCAACGCCAACGACAAGACGGCCCTCAACTATTTGTATTAAGCCGGGTAGAAGGCTTCACCACGGAGACTAAGAAAGAAACGTAACCGCAAAGGGCGCAAAGGAGACGCGAAGACCGCAAGGAGGGATAGGGTTTAAACCCTATCCTATGGATATTGCGCACGATGAATATTGCGCATACGTACGCAGACTTCGCTCCAGTCAAACCAAGCGCAGCCTTTCCGTAGGGTAGGGTTTAAACCCTACCCTTAAAACGCGTTTTTCTTTGCGACCCTTGCGTTCCCTCTTGCGATCCTTGCGGTTCCGTTTTTTTCTTTGCGCTCCTCCTTGGCGCCTTTGCGTGAAACCTTCCAAAGCATACGTCGCTTTTAGGTCTGGTCGCGGAGGAGGGCAGCCGCCGGGAGAAAATTTATTAAGGTACAGGTCAGTGCGTTACGGAAAAAGGTCATTTTTATGTGTCCCAAAACGGCACAATTATTTGTATCGTTCTGAAACAAAAATTACATTTAGGAGCAACAAACAACGTTGCAGCCCATGTACATAAAACTGGACGGAAAAATCCTCGTTGTAGACGACGACCAGCACGTACTGTTTACAACCCGCCTCGCCCTCAACAACCGCTTCACGACTGTACGCACCGAAAACTCGCCGCAAGGACTGAGTGACCTCATAAAAGAAGACCATTACGATGTAATCCTGCTCGACATGAACTTTACGCCCGGCATGTCGAGCGGCAAAGAAGGCCTGCAATGGCTCAGGGTCATCAAACAACTCTCCCCCGACTCGCAGGTAGTAATGATGGCCTCTTACGGCGACACCGACGCCGCCCTGACGGCCATCGGGGAGGGAGCCACCGACTTCATGACCAAGCCCCTGGACAAGGAAAAGATGCTCTCGGCCGTCACCACGGTGTACTGGCTGTGCCAGTCGAACCGCCGCGTCCGGATGCTGCAAGCCCGGCAACGGGCCTTGCAACAAGAGCTGAGCACGCCGCACGAAGCCATCATTGCCGAGTCGCCGGCCATGCGCGCCGTGATGCAGGCCGTGGAAGAAGCCGCCGCCTCGGAGGCCAACGTGCTCATCCACGGCGAAGTGGGCACCGGCAAAGATTTAATCGCCCGGGCCATCCACCGCCTTTCGGCCCGGTCGGGGGAGGTGTTCATGAAGGTGGAGCTAGACGGCATGCCCTCCTCGGTGCTCGAACCGGCGCTGTTCGGCCACGTGAAAGGAGCCTTCTCGGAAGCCCACGCCGACCAGCCGGGCAAGCTCGAAATCGCTTCCGGCGGCACGCTCTTCCTCGACGAAGTGAACAACCTGCCCGTGCCGTTGCAGAACAAACTGCTGTCGGTGGTGCAGAACCAGCAGGTGACGCGCCTCGGGGGGCAGGAGCCGGTTGCCGTGGACGTGCGGCTGGTGAGCACGGCCAACGCCCGGGCCCACCGCAGCCGCTTCGACCCCGGCCTCAACAGCGAACTGCTCCGTACGCTCAACACGGTGGAGATCAACCTGCCGCCGCTCCGCCAGCGCAAGGAGGACATCCCGCTGCTGGTGGAACATTTCATGAAGCTCTACGCCCGCAAGTACCGCAAGGAGGGCCTGCACCTGGTAAGCGGCACCACCAAGCAACTCCAACTCTACAACTGGCCCGGCAACGTGCGGGAACTCAAGCAGGCCATTGAACGGGCCGTGATGCTCTGCCCCGGCATGAGCCTCTCGGCCGCCGACATCCTGGGCACCAACCCGTCGCCCAAGCCCGGCCGGCCGATGAACACGCTGCACCTGGAAGAAATCGAAAAGAAAACCATCAGCGAAGCCATCAAGAAGTACGAAGGCAACCTCTCCAAAGCCGCCGTCGAACTCGGTCTCGGCCGCAGCACCCTGTACCGGAAGATGGAGAAGTACGGGCTTTCTTGAGGAGTGAGAAGCGAGGAGCGAGGAGCGAGAAGGATGGGAACGGGCTTGTCCGGTTAAACCGTAAAGTCCGTGTCCACTCTTCTCGCTTCTCACTCCTCGCTTCTCGCTTCTAAGGATTGCACCCATCGCAGTACGCGGGGTCGCTTTTGCGGAGGCCGTTCGGGTAGTGCTGCTTGTGCGTATGATCGCATTTGTCGCAGCGGGATACCACGGCCAGGGCCAGCGAGGTGGGCCCGCCGCACCAGGCGCAGGGCAGGCCGGGAATTTTTTCTTTGGGTACGAAGCCGGGCCAGCCGCAGGCGGGGCAGGGGCTGGTCAGCTGGTGCAGCAGCGTTTCGGTGGCTTTGGCAATCACCCGCATCCGCGAAGGGTTGTGGAAGGCCCGCATGTCGGTTTCCACGGTTACCGTACCCTGGCGGCGGAGCATTTCCGCGGCGGCTTCCCGCAGCCGGGCCGGGTCGGCAATGCCTTTGGTCACCAGGTCCTGCCGGTGCACGTCGCCCCCGTGCACGATCAGGGCGTGGGACGGAAACAGGGCCCGTTGGGCAAACACCTCCACTTCGGCCAGCGTCCGGCACGACTTACGGCCGTAGTTGGTGTCGGGTGAAATTTCCTGCACCGCGATTTCAAGCCCGCGGTCCCGGTCCACGAACAGCAGCAACTCCGCGTCGGCCGCCAGGAACGGAATGGCCGGGTGTGGACCGAAACTGCCTTCACTGGCAACGCCCAGGCGGGCCCCCGTTGCGTCGAGGGCGGCCAGCACCTTGCGCCGCGCCGCATCGAGGGGTGAACCTTCCCGCGGAATTTCGCCCGTGAACGTGCCAAACTGATCGGTGTTGAGCCCCGGCGCCACCACGCCTCGCACGCCCAGGCGCGCTTCCAGCGGCGGGAGGATGACTTGTTCCTTGCCGTGCATCGTTGCCAGCACCAGGGTTCTTCCCGTAAAGGACAAGGGTTCCATATGATAAACTTTTTAAGCGTGGGCCCGTCATACTTTTGTCGCATTTGCCCCCTTACGTTGTCGTTTCCCCACTTGTAAAAAGCAGCGTTCGGATGGTAGGTTTGCATCAGCAACAAATTGAATGAGCCATGAGAAAATTGAAATTGCAGGTACAGATAACGGTTGATGGTTTTATTGCCGGTCCCGACGGAGAAATGGATTGGCTGACTTTCGCCTGGACGGATGACCTGAAGAAATACGTCGGGGCCATTACCGACCCCATTGACACCATCGTGCTGGGCCGGAAACTGGCGCAGGGTTTTATTCCGCACTGGGCATCCCGGCCCGCGGGAGAAGACCCGGCGGCGGTTGACAAATTCAACAACACGCCCAAGGTGGTATTCAGTAAAACACTCCAAACCACGGCATGGGAAAACACCCGCCTGGCAACCGGCGACCTGGCTACCGAAATCAACAACCTGAAACGCCAGCCGGGTGGTGACATCATCGCGTACGGGGGAGCCACTTTCGTATCGTCCCTGGTCAGGGAAGGATTGATTGATGAATACTACCTTTTCGTAAACCCTGCCGCCATCGGTGACGGCATGACCATCTTCCGGGGGCTGAACGGAAAACAAAACCTGACGCTGGTCGAATCAACTGCTTTTGCGTGCGGCATCGTGGGATTGCATTACCAGCCCAAAAGAAGCTGATCAAACGGAGGATCAGGATCTTAGGGATTGAAGGATTACCAGGATGGGAGGTGGGTATTGGGAGAGCCAAACCGCAAAGGGCGCAGGGCGTCTCAATGGGATAGGGTTTAAACCCTATCCTACGGATAGTCCAAAGCAGGTTCGGCTTAAACGTCTTCTTGTCCAATATCCATAGGATAGGGTTTAAACCCTATCCCCTGTCCGCGTCTCCGTCCTAGCCTCCTTCCCGATCCCTCCTCCCGTCTCCAGTCTCCGTAATTACTGTCCTTGCGCCAGGGAGTAGCCGCGTTGTTCGCCGTACTGCATGAGCATTTCGAGGGAGCAGAGCTTGATGTCGGCGGCCACGCGGGAGGCGTAGCCCAGGCAAGCCGCCTGCGTGAGCGGGGCCAGGTCCTTCGACTCCACCCGCACCCGGTACTGGTTGATGCAGTCGGTGAATACCGATTTGGTGGGCCACACCTGCGTACCCCGGTTGGAGATCGTCACCAGTTGCAGCATGGGCGGCAGGTGCCGCTCGAAGATGGCGGCTACGGCTTCCGGCTGCCCGTCGCTTTCCACGAAGAAATCCACGCCCACGATCTTTTCCGCGCCGGCCTTGGGGCTCACCAGCACCCGGTTCTGGTCCGGCCTGGCGGGTTGCGTGAAGACGTACGTGGCCGGCTCTTCGGCCGTGGGCGTACCCTTGGCCGGCGCCTTGCCCAGGTTGCCGATGATGGCGTCCGTAAATTCGCGGGTGGAAACGGCCCTGGCCGGGTTGCCGCCGAAGTCGCGGGTGTGCACCCCCTGCTCCAGCGTGTAGAGGAGGGCGTTTTCAATTTTCACCGCTTTGTCGGCCAGGCCCAGGTGGCGGAGCATCATGATGCCGCTCAGCAGCAGCGCCGTGGGATTGGCCAGGCCCTTGCCGGCAATGTCGGGCGCCG
This sequence comes from uncultured Sphingobacteriales bacterium, assembly GCA_963844325.1. Lineage (GTDB taxonomy): Bacteria > Bacteroidota > Bacteroidia > Cytophagales > 172606-1 > CADCTQ01. Next base: position 5,839,706 of record CAWJNV010000002.1, on the reverse strand, counting down.
TGCCGTGCACCGCCTCGAAGATCGACACGAAGTCGCCGATGTTGGCCGAAGGGGCAAAGCCCAGGCCGCCCACCAGCCCGGCGCAGAGGTCGGAAATAATGTCACCCTGCAAATTTGGCAGCACCACCACCTCGAACGTGTCGGGCCGCGTGACCAGTTTCATCGCCAGGTCGTCCACGATCACGTCGTTGGCCTGGAGTTCGGGGTAGTCGCGGGCCACCTGGTAAAACGTTTCCAGGAACAGCCCGTCGGTGATCTTCATGATGTTGGCCTTGTGGCCGCAGGTGATTTTTTTGGCGCCCTTGCGGCGGGCCATTTCGAAGGCGTAGCGGTGCACCTGCAACGAGCCCGGCCGCGTGATGAAGCGCCGGCAGAGGGCCACGTCGTGGGTAAGCAGGTGTTCGATGCCGCCGTAGGTATCCTCGATGTTTTCGCGCACAATGGTAATGTCCACGGGGATGCCCGCCCGGGAATGGAGCGTATCCACGCCGCCCAGCGTCTTGAACACCCGCTTGTTGGCGTACGTGTTCCACACCTTGCGGGCCGTCACGTTGATGCTCTTGACGCCCTTGCCCTTTGGCGTCTCCATCGGGCCCTTGAATAAGATGCCCGTTTCTTCAATGGTTTCCTTGGCTTCGGGCGTCATGCCGGTTGAAAAGCCCCGCTCGAACAGCGATTTGCCCATGTCCACCATCCGGTACGAAAGCCTGGTTCCGGCCTCGTCGAAAATGCGGAGCACCGCTTCCATGATCTCGGGACCGATGCCGTCGCCCTGCGCGACGGCAATGGTGACGGGCAGATTGGGTTTATCTGGCATAGTGATTGTGAGTTCTGGTACGCGGCAAAAGTAGTGAAAGTATTTTTACTGATAGTATTACTATTATGGAAAAATTTTTTACTATCTTTGTCGGAAGTAAGGTCGGAATTTCTTTTGCCCGAACCATTAACCCGTTCCGTGGTTAATTTGTTAAAATCTTGCGCAGGCCATGATCAAAAGCAGTTACATCGAAAAGGTAATCGACCAGTTGAGCCGGGTGTCGGGGGGAAAGGAGTCGGGGTTGTCATTCCGGCACGGACACGCGCCGAAGAGCAATCTGCCGGTGCCCGACTTCATCCAGGAACTGACCCTGGAGGGCCAGAAGGCCGGCTTTACCTGCGTGAAGAACTACCTGCCCCTGGTCGATGCATCGGCTTTTCTGGGCCAGGCATCCTTTCCGGTGTTGCTGTTCCGCGAAGCGGCGCCGGGCCTGTTGACGCCCGTGTTCGTGTACCCCGATGAGTCGGCCAAGGTAGTGGGCCGCGACCTTTCCACCGACGCCGAGGTGGACGTGGATCAACTGAAGGCCTGGCTGCCGGAGTACGTGCGGGAGACCAACCACGCCCTGCGGGAGCCGGAGGTGCAAATCCTCTTCCTCTCGTTCCTCTTCATCGATAACGTGGCCGAACAGACCGTCAAAGACGACAACCCGGTGCACCTCAAGCCGATGGACCGGCTCATCCGGCTGCTGGCGGCCGAGAAAAAGTCGATCAGCTACATTTACATCTACGCCATCATCGTGGGGCTCATCACGCTGACCATCCCGCTGGGCATGCAGGCCATCATCGGCCTCATTTCGGGCGGCCTCGTGTTCAGCTCGGTGATCGTGCTCATCGTGTTCATCATCTGCGCCGTGCTGGCGTCGGGGGCCCTGCAGATCATGCAGATTAGCCTCGTGGAAATCCTCCAGCAGCGCATTTTCGCCAAGGCGGCCTACGAATTTGCCTACCGGCTGCCCAAGATCAAGACTGCAGCCCTGCACGGCCACCACCCGCCGGAGCTGATGAACCGCTTCTTCGACGTGGTCAACATCCAGAAGTCACTGCCCAAGCTGCTCGTGGACCTGACGGGGGCGGTGCTGCAAATCCTGTTCGGGCTCATCTTGGTGTCGTTCTACCACCCGTTCTTCCTGGGCTTCGGCCTGCTGCTGCTGGGCGTGGTCACAGCGATCCTGTACTTTACGGGGCCCAAGGGCTTGAAAACCAGCCTGTACGAATCCAAATACAAGTATAAAATCGTGTACTGGCTCGAAGAGATTGCCCGCACGATCCATTCGTTCAAAACCAGCGGCGACTCCAACCTGCACGTGCAGAAGATGGACGACTACGTGAACCAGTACCTGCACTACCGCAAGAGCCATTTCAGCATCCTGCGGACGCAGTTCTCCTACATCGTGCTGTTCAAGACTTTCATCATCGGCGGCCTGCTCATCCTGGGCACGTTGCTGGTGGTGGACCGGCAGATCACGCTGGGCCAGTTCGTGGCCGCCGAGGTGATCATCGTGCTGGTGATCGGAGCGGTCGAAAAGATCATTTTCACGATGGACACGGTGTACGACCTGCTTACGGCGGTGGAGAAGATCGGCCACGTGACCGACCTGCCGCTTGAAAAGGACAAGGGCGCCAAGGTAAGCCTCAACCAGCACCCCGGTGGCCTGGAAGTAGCGGTGAAAAACCTGAGCTACCACTCGAAAAGCAACCAGCAGGTGGCCCTGCGCGGCATGACTTTCACGGTGAAGCCGGGCGAAAGAATCGGGTTTGCCGGTCCCCGCCAGTCGGGCAAGGTGCTGCTGGCCCGCGTGCTGGCCGGTCTCACCGACTCGTTCGAAGGCAGCATTCAGCTCAACGGCATTTCGCGGCGCGACCTGCACCAGAGTACCCTGCGCACCTCCATTGACACCAACCTGCTGAGCCACGACCTGTTTGAAGGCACCCTGCTCGACAACATTGCAATGGGCCGCCTGCGGGTGAGCTACGACGACACCTGGTGGGCCATCGAAAAGGCCGGCCTGAGCGACTACGTGAATGCCCTGCCCGACGGTCTCCAGACCTGGTTCGGCGCCGAGGGCGCGCAGCCGCCCCCCGACATCCGCCACCAGATCATCCTGGCCCGCAGCCTCGCCTCGCGGCCCAAGCTGCTGGTGCTCTACGACGACTGGGGCGACTGGCCTAAGGACGACCGGGAACGCGTAACTTCGGGACTGATGCAGCCGGCCATGCTTTGGACGCTGATCGTAGTCTCCAATGACGCCCAGGTCCTCGAAAAGTGCGACCGGGTGCTCATCGTGCACGAAGGAAAAGTAATTGCCGAAGGCAATTTCAACGAACTCAGGAGCCACCCTGAGTTACGCGAGAAGGTGGCGCAGACGTATTGAAGGAAGTTTATGAGTTTATGCGTTCATGAGTTTAAAGTAAATACGCGATTGTAAAACCGGCGCTTACGACTCATGAACTCATAAACTCTGAACTCATAAACTCAAACACTCCATGCTGAAGATATCGAACGAGACCATCCAGAGCGAAGAACTGGAATACAAACTGAAGGCCCTGCAAACCCTGCACACGCCGAAGGCCGCCAAGACGCTGGCCCGCTGGCTGATCGGCATCGGCGTGTTCCTGTTCCTGTGCCTGTTCCTGCCCTGGCAGCAGAACGTGCAGGGCACCGGTTCGGTGACGGCCCTCAACCCGCAGGACCGGCCCCAGACGATCCAGACGGCCATTGCCGGCCGGATCGTGAAGTGGCACGTGCAGGAAGGACAATTCGTGAAAGCCAACGACACCATCCTCACGCTTTCGGAGGTGAAAGACGAATACTTCGACCCCCAGCTGCTGACCCGGCTGGCCGAACAGGTAAAGGCCAAGGAAGACGGCCTGGCGGCCACCCGCACCAAGATTACCGCCCTCGACAACAACATCCGGGCCCTGGAGGAAGGATTGCGGTTCAAGATGCAGCAGGCGCAGAACAAGCTCCAGCAGTCGTGCTACAAGCTCATCAGCGACAGCACCGACTACGAAGCCGAAAAGATCAATGTACAGGTAGCCAACCGGCAGTTTACGGGCGGCGAAAACATGTACCGCAACGGCCTGATCTCGCTGGTGGAATACGAAAAGCGCAAGCTGAAGGTCCAGGAGAGCAACGCCAAACTGGTGTCGATGCAGAACAAGGTGCTGGTGGCCCGCAACGAAGTGCTCAACGCCCAACTCGAACTGAGTTCGATCCGGGCCGAGTACGCCAAGGAGATTGCCAAGGCCAACTCCGACCGCAGTTCGGCCGTGTCGTACCTGGCCGACGCCGAAGGAGAACTCTCGAAACTCAAAAACAAGCTGTCCAGCGTGGAAGTACGGGTGCAGCAGCGGGCCATGGTGGCTCCGCAGGACGGCTACGTGGTAAAGGCCCTCAAGGCCGGCATCGGCGAAACCATCAAGGAAGGCGAGGCCGTGGTGACCGTGCAGCCCGACCAGCCCCAGAAGGCCGTGGAATTGTACGTGGAGGCGATGGACGTGCCCCTGCTTTCGAAGGGCCGGCACGTGCGGCTGGAGTTTGACGGCTGGCCCGCCCTGCAGTTTTCGGGCTGGCCCAGCGTGTCGGTGGGTACCTTCGGCGGCCGCATCGCCGTCATCGACTTCGTCAACAGCAAGGCCGGCAAGTACCGCATCCTCGTCACGCCGGACCCCCACGGGGAACCGTGGCCCGAACGGCTGCGGCTCGGCTCGGGCGTGTACGGCTGGGCCATGCTCAACGACGTGCCCATCTGGTACGAAATCTGGCGGCAGCTCAACGGCTTCCCGCCCAGCCTGGACCAGGAACCTACTGAAGAAGAAGGAGGCAAGAAAAAATGAAACCAGTGACTTTGCCGGGGTGCCGGCCGGCGTACCGTTTGCTCAACGAACTCTACCTCCGGCTCCGGATCTTCCTTTTGTCGGTGTCCTTCCTGGGCGTGATCGGGGAAAGCGTGGCCCAGGAAAAGGACGAAGACACCACGGCGCAAACCTCGCAGAAGACCCGGGTGCTTACCAGCCGGGAGTTTTTCCAGCGGGTGATGGAATTTCACCCGGTGGCCCGGCAGGCCGCCCTGCTGAGCGAAAACGCCCGGCAGGAACTGCGCATTGCCCGCGGCGAGTTTGACCCCAAGCTGGAGGGGGACCTGGCCATGAAGGAGTTCAAAAAGCAACTCTATTACCGCAACTGGAACGCCCAACTGAAGGTGCCCGTGTGGATCGGTGAACTGAAGGCCGGCTACGAGAACAACCAGGGCGCCTACGTGAACCCCGAGTATCGGACGACCGACAAGGGCCTGGCCTACGCCGGGGTGTCGGTGCCCCTGCCCATCAGCCAGGGTTTCTTCATCGACGCCCGGCGCAACACGCTGCGGCAGGCCCAGCTCTTCCGCGACATTGCCGAGGCCGACCGGGTAAAGGAAATCAACAAGCTGCTGCTGAGCGCCGCCAAGGACTACTGGAACTGGTTCTACGCCCACAACGAGTACCGGATGATCAACGAGTCGTACGAACTGGCCGACGTGCGGTTCCGGGCCGTGAAGGAACGCGTGGTGCAGGGCGACCTGGCCGCCATTGACTCGGTGGAGGCGCAGACCATTCTGCAGGACCGGTTCGTGCAACTGCGGCAGGCCGAGGTAGCATTGGTCAATGCCCGGCTGCTGCTGTCGAACTACCTGTGGGACGAAAACGATACGCCGCTCGAAATTCCCGAAGCGGTGGTGCCCTCCGACTTCGACACCACGCAGCGGACCCTGGGCGATACTACGCTGGATACGCTGCTGGCCCGGGCCCGGCAGAACCACCCCGAGTTGCGCAAGCTTACCCTCAAGATCCGCCAGTTGGAAGTGGAGGAACGCTTCCGCCGCGACCTGCTCAAGCCGACGATCCGCGCCGACTACAACCTGCTCTCCTCGGCCCCCGTGCAGACCGAGTCGATGGACATGGCTTTCCTGCGCAACAACTACAAGTTCGGCGCCTATTTCAGCTTCCCGCTGTTCCTGCGCAAGGAACGGGGCAAGTTGCAGCAGACCATCATCAAGCAGGAGCAGAACAGCTTTGAACGCTTCCAGGCCGGCCGCGAAATCGAAAACGGCATCCGGGCGGCGTACAACGAACTCAAGACCACGGAGGGCCTGCTGGCCGTGCAGCAGCAGATGGTGGACAACTACCGCCGCCTCCGCGACGGCGAACTGCAAAAGTTCGACAACGGGGAAAGCTCCCTGTTCCTGATCAACTCCCGCGACTCCAAGTACATCGAAGCGCAGATCAAACTGATTTCCCTGCGCAGCAAGTACGAAAAGCAAAAGGCCGAACTGATCTGGGCGGCCGGGCTGTCGGGCTGGGAAGGGGTGGAGTAGGGATCAGGATGTAAAGGATTAAAGGATTAACAGGATTTGGGCGGGGATGGGGTACGGGGTTGGGAGGATAGGGAAGGATGGGGTTTGAGGGGGATAGGGTTTAAACCCTATCCTACGGATACTGGAATCGGGTTCGTAAAAGCGATCTTCCGGAATGAGGCCGGCTGGGTCGGAAGCGGTACTGTACTTGAAAGCGGCAGCAATATCCATAGGATCGGGATTGGGAAGGATAGGGTTTAAACCCTATCCTACGGATAGTAACATCAGGTTTGTAAACCCGGCCGGTCCGGTGCGGGGCTGATGAGAAGCAGTACCGGATGGTCAAAGCGGCAGCAATATCCATAGGATAGGGTTTAAACCCTATCCTTAAACCCTATCCTGCCCAATCCCGATCCTTTGCAAAGAAGGCCTTGTACCGGCAGCTATCTATACATGTTCGAATGCAAAGGGTGGTCTGCGGACCGCCCTTTTTTAGTAACAATACCGAACAGGAACCGCACATTCGTAAAAGGAAAAAATGCGAAAATTCATTTAATTTGTGCCACCTAAACTACTTGAATCATGGGAAAGGCACAGGACGCCAAAAAGGAAAAGAAAAAAGAGCCCACAAAAACGGCTAAGGAAAAAAAAGCCGAAAAGCAACAGAAAAAGGCTTCCAAGCAGCGGGACTGACCCGGAACATCCGGGCCGTAAAAGATGAAAAGGTGCCACCAAGGCACCTTTTCGTTTTGGAAGCGTAGCATCCCCCTCTCAATACTCACTACTCAATATTAATACTAAAACGTTGTGGGTTGTTCGTTATTCGTTGTTAGTATTTCCCTGTTTTACAAGTAGTTGAGAATAACCAAATACGCAATCATGAAGTCATTTTAGTATAAATACGCACTATCCAATACCCATGACTCACCTTTCCACCGGTACGTCGATGGCCGAGAACATGAGGTGTTCGAGGAAGTTGACCAGCGTTTTAACGTCCTTGTCTTTTACCTCCGTCAGCGAAGGCAGGTGCTGGGCGAAGAACACGTGTTTGCGCGACGTTTCGAAAAGGGTGCTGACCAGGGCGTGGGGGTACGGGTAGGCCGGGTTGATCTGGCCCACGATTTCGCCGATGCGCCGGCACAGCGCCTTGTAGTCACGGAAAAGCCCCGCCCGGTTTTCTTCGTCCACCTCCTTGGTCAGGAACGCCTTGGAAGCTTCCGACACCACGATCCGGAAGAGGGCCGCCTCATCCACCGAAGAGGCGAAAGTGCCGGCCCGGTGCGACTCGCAGATGACCCGGATGATGATGCGCAGCTTTTCGCGGGGGTCGCGGATGTTGTTGGTCTGGTAGCTGATCTGGTAGTCGAGCCAGGCCCAGTACCAGGAAATGATGTATACGAGCAGCTTGTGCTTGTTTTCGAAGTACCGGTAGATCGAGGCTTCCGTGGACTCGATGGCAATGGCCAGCTTCTTGAACGTAAACTGCTCAAAGCCCAGTTCATCGATCAGGCGGATGCCCTCCGACAGGATCTTGCGGCCCAGGTCAGTGGTTTCAGGGTCCCTCAGGTAAATGTTCTCGTTCAGCGAAACCTTGATGATTGCACTCATAAGGAGTTATGGGTCGATGGAGAAAAATTGCATGACATGCGCTCCGTAAAGATACTAAAAGTATTACAAATAATAGTATTACTATCTTCGATAATAATTACGTATACTTCAATAATTCTTCCTTCATTCGATTTTTGCACCGTTATTCTATATATTGGTACTTTTCTGTGCGTACTGTGCCCGGTGGGCCATTTCTCCTCCGGTCAACCGCTTTTCCGGTCATTATCTGCGCATCTGCCTAGTAACCCTTTCACTCATCTACCAAACGTTCATGAACGATTTTCAATTCAAGAAGGCGCCCAAGGTGTACGACGTGGCGATTGTCGGGTCGGGCGCGGGGGGTGGCATGGCCGCCTACATGCTCTCGAAGGCCGGCGCCAACGTGGTGCTGCTCGAAGCGGGCGGCTACTACGACCCGGGCGATCCCAAATACATTACGCAGCTCAAGTGGCCCTACGAGTCGCCGCGCCGGGGCGCCGGCACCACGCGGCCCTTCGGGGATTTCGACGCGGCCTGGGGCGGCTGGGAAATTGAGGGCGAACCCTACACCACCAAGGCCGGCACCGAGTTCCACTGGTTCCGGTCGCGGATGCTGGGCGGACGCACCAACCACTGGGGCCGCATCTCGCTGCGCTTCGGCCCCGACGACTTCAAACGCAAAACCATGACCGGCGTGGGCGAAGACTGGCCCATCGGTTACGACGACATATCCCCGTACTACGACAAGGTGGACCGGCTCATCGGCGTGTTCGGCTCCAAGGAGAACATCCGCAACGAACCCGACGGCATCTTCCTGCCGGCGCCCAAGCCCCGCCTCCACGAACTGATGATCAAGAAGGCCGCCACCAGCATCGGCATCCCGGTGATTCCGTCGCGGCTTTCCATCCTTACCAAGCCCGTCAACGAAGAGCGGGGTTCGTGCTTCTACTGCAACCAGTGCGGCCGCGGCTGCCAGGTGTACGCCGACTTCTCCTCGTCGTCGGTGCTGGTGAAGCCGGCCCTCAAAACCGGCAAAGTCACCCTCATCAACGGCGCCATGGTCCGCGAAGTGCTCACCGATGCCAACACCGGCAAGGCTTCCGGCGTGTCGTACGTAGACACCAAGACGTTGCAGGAAGTGTCCGTGCAGGCCAAGGTGGTGGTGCTGGCCGCCAGCGCCTGCGAGTCGGCCCGGCTCCTGCTCAACTCCAAGTCCGAGCGGTTCCCCAACGGCCTGGCCAACTCCAGCAACGTGATCGGCAAGTACCTCAACGACTCCACGGGCGCCTCCCGCGGCGCCTTTGTGCCGGCGCTGATGGACCGCAAGCGGTACAACGAAGACGGCGTGGGCGGCATGCACGTATTTACGCCCTGGTGGCTCGACAACAGCAAACTCGACTTCCCCCGCGGCTACCACATCGAATACTCGGGCGGCATGGGCATGCCTTCCTACGGCTTTGGCTGGGGCATCGATGGGCTCAACGGCATGGTTCCCGGCCGCGACGGCAACAAAAAACCCGCCGGCGGGTACGGGGCGGGCCTCAAAGACGACTTCCGCCGCTTCTACGGCGCCTACGTGGGCATGGCCGGCCGCGGCGAACCCGTGCCCCTGGAAAGCAACTACTGCGAGATCGACCCCAGCACGGTGGACAAGTACGGCATCCCGGTGCTGCGCTTCCACTACAAATGGTCGGACTACGAGGTCAAGCAGGCCAAGCACATGCAGGACACCTTCGAGGAGATCATCCACAACATGGGCGGCATTGCCCTGGGCAAAAAACCCAGCGCCGAAAACAACTACGGCCTGGCGGCTCCCGGCCAGATCATCCACGAGGTAGGCACCGTGCGCATGGGCTCAGACCCTAAAACGTCGGCCCTCAACGGCTACCAGCAGGCCCACGACGTGAAAAACCTGTTTGTGGTGGACGCCGGCGCCTTCCCCTCGCAGGGGGACAAAAACGTGACCTGGACAATCCTGGCCGCCTCCATGCGCACCTCCGACTACATCGCCGAGCAGGTAAAGCAGAGTAACCTTTAGCACACTGATTTATTATGATGATTATGATTGGAAAGGATTGGAAGAGGACTCTGAAAAATGATCGTAAAAAATCATAATCATCATAACCCATCAGTGTACCAATAACCCGAAACCGATAACCCACATGAAACGCAGAGATACCTTAAAAAGCCTGACGCTCAGTTCGCTGGGCATGGTGGGGCTGCACCCGCAGGTGGCGGCTGCCGAAAGCCTGGCCGACGTACCGGTGAAAGTGCCCGGCGGCCGGCAGAAGTTCGAGGCCGTGCGCGACGCCAAGCTGATGACGGAAAAGTTCTTCACCCCGCACGAGTTGCAGACGGTGACCGTGCTGGCCGACATCATCATTCCCGCCGACGAACGGTCGGGCAGCGCCTCGCAGGCCGGCGTACCGGCCTTCATCGAATTCATGATGAAGGACCAGCCCAAACTCCAGACGCCCATGCGTGGCGGCATCCGCTGGCTCGACAACAAGTGCAACAAGCTGTTCGGCAAGCCCTTCGCGGGCTGCACCAAGGCCCAGCAAATCCAACTCATAGACCAGATCGCCTACCCCGAGCAGGCCAAGCCCGAAATGACGCAGGGCGTAGCGTTCTTCAACCTGATGCGCGGCTATACGGCCACGGGCTTCTTTACCAGCAAAATGGGAATTGAAGACATCGGTTACAAGGGCAACACCCCCAACAACTGGGAGGGCGTCCCCGAAGACGTGCTCAAGCAGTACGGCCTGAGCTATGATCAGTAAACAGTGAGCAGTGAACAGTAATCAGTGAACAGTAGTAATTGGCACATTAGTCATTGGGTACGACTAAGTTACCGTATGCGTGTTACCACTGCTCACTGTTTACTGATTACTGTTCACTGCTCCGTTGGCGAAGCGAATCTTTACCGCTATCTATGCGTATAAGATTGCGAAGATGAGACAGGATTTTTCTGGTAAAACCGATGCCGAGGTTTGGCACGCGTTTAAGGAGGGCAATCGTGAAGCCTACGCATACATATACGCCGTATATGCGCCGGTGCTCTACAACTACGGCTATAAAATCGTGCAGAACCAGACCCTGGTGGAAGATTGCATCCAGGACCTCTTCGAGCACCTGCTCAAGAGCCGCCGCAACCTGAGCAGTACCGACTCCATTAAATTTTACCTCTTCAAAGCCCTGCGCCGCGAAATCATCGGCAAACTCAACCATTCGCACCGGGCCCTCCTGGCTACCCCCGAGGACGCCCTGCCCGATTTCCAGGTGACTTTTTCCTGCGAAACCGACCTGGTGGAAGCCGAATCGGCCCGCCAGCGGCAGGAGAGCCTGGTCCGGGCCCTCAACTACCTGCCGGCCCGCCAGAAAGAAGCCGTGTTCCTGCGGTTTTACGACAACCTCAGCTACGAGCAGGTTGCCGCCATCATGGGCATCGACACCCACTCGGCCTACAAAACCATCTACAAGGCCATTGCCGCCCTCCAGAAAAAAGTGGCCTGGGAACTGATCGTGGCCCTCCTCCTGGTCCAACTCCCGCACTGGCAGTGGGTAGGTTAAAAATCTACCACGTCGGCACGGAGAAATAAGGAGAGAAGCTTAACTGTTGCCGCGGCAAAGACGGTACCGCATGAAGGCGCCGCATGGCGGGAAGGCGTGTCGGGAGGCAGTTGTCGCATCGCGGGATGGGGCCGCATGGCGGTATTCGTCGCGTCGCGGGGTGGACCGCGTCGCGGCTCCCCTCCTCGGAGGGGTTAGGGGGTGGGTTTACCTACAGGCTACGGGTCACACCGGAATAACCGCACCACCGCAATACTTTCTCTTCACGCAAGTCTTTCTTCAGAAGGATTTTCATCACGGAAATATGTCTAATGCGGTGATCCCTCGATAAATCGTCTCATGTAAGTAAACCCACCCCCTAACCCCTCCGAGGAGGGGAGCCGCGATGCGACCCTTTCCCGCAATGCGACCCTTTCCCGCGATGCGACGCTTTCCCGCAACGCGGACCCTTCCCGCCATGCGGCGCCTTCATGCGGTACGCAAGTCAACGTACTCCTGCTTCTTTGCGACTTTTGCGCCTCCATTGCGATCCTTGCGGTTCAGTGCTTTTCTTTGCGCCCTTTGCGCCCCTCCTTTGCGCCTTTGCGTGAACCCGCCTTTGCGTGAACCCGCCTTTGCGTGAACCCGCCTTTGCGTGAAACCCAATCCGACACTTTCGAAAAAAAACTTTTCCACTGGAGGGATAATGCGGCCCATTTCCCCATTTGGGTATTACAGCAAGAAGAAATATTACTTTTTACCGATCCGCATGAGCCCGAAAGACTACTCGGAGTTTGAACTGGAGGATTTTCTCCTGGATGATGCATTCGTGCAATGGGCCAGGACGCCCACGCCGGACGGAGACGTTTTCTGGGAAAACTGGCGGCACCAGCACCCCGAACGGCAGCAGGTGCTGGACGAAGCCCGCGGCTTGGTGCGGGGCCTGCGGGTCAACCCCGATCCCCTGCCCGTGAGCAGTTTCCGGCGCATGCAGGCCCACCTCGACGGCGTGTACGCCACGCTGGAAGAACCCCGGGAGCGGCCCCTGCAAAGCCCGCAAAGGGTTGAACGGCGGCCTTCCCGGTGGCTGGGATGGGCCGCGGCGGCCGTGGTGGCGCTGTTGCTGCTGGCCGTCGGGGCCTGGTACCGGACGGAACGGCCGGCCGGCGAGGCGCAGTACGCCACCGGCTACGGACAAACCCGCACGGTAACGCTGCCCGACGGGTCGCGGGTGCTGCTCAATGCCAACTCGCAGCTGCGGACGCCGGCCCGCTGGCCCGCCGGGGCGCGGCGGGAGGTCTGGCTGGAAGGAGAAGCCTTTTTCCAGGTGACCAAAAAGAGAGCGGCACCCGGCGGCGGCACCGACGGCGCCCGGTTCGTGGTGCACACCGGCCAGGTGGACGTGGCGGTGCTGGGCACTCAGTTCAACGTGACCAACCGCCGCGGTCAAACAACGGTGACCCTCAACGAAGGCAAAGTGAAGCTCGAAGAAGGCGACCTCGACGGCGCGGTGATCATGGAACCCGGGGAACTGGTGCGCCTCGGCGGCGATGGCCAAACCCTCGTGCGGAAAAAGGTAAACCCCGTGCAGTACTCCTCCTGGACCGAAAACCGCTACGTGTTCGACGACACGCCCCTGGCCGACATCGCCCAGCGCATCGAAGACACGTACGGTGTACCGGTGGTGCTGACCACGCCCGGGCTGGCCGAACGAACCTTTTCGGCCACCATTCCCACCAAAAATCTTGACGTATTGCTCACGGCACTTTCCGAAGCCTTCGGAATGGAAATCGAAAAACACGAAACGAAGATTGTATTCAGATAATGGTCATTGGTCAATAGTCAGTGGTCACCGGGTGCGCGTAAGTCACCACATCCGAATGGCAAATGACGCATGTACCAATGACCACTTACTACTAAAAACCAACTATTTGTACCTATGAAAAATCCACTACAACTAGGCAGTTGCGTGTTACTGGCCGTAACACTGAGCTGTTACCCCTCGGGGGTGCCGGCGCAGGAGCTGGCGTACGGGAAGGAAACCAACCCGCCGCAGGAAGGCAACACCCGCAACGGCCGGAACACGCCCCTCAAAAAAGTACTTACCCAACTCGAAAGCCGCTACCAGGTGCACTTCGCCTTTGAGAAGAAGATCGTGGACGGCAAGTACGTGAACGCCGACGAGGTAACGGCGAAGGGACTCGAAGAAGCCCTCGACGGCCTGCTGACGCCCCTGAACCTGCGCTACAAGAAGCTCGACGGCAACCTGTTCGTGATCCAGCCCGAGGCCGACGTGCGTCACATCGAATCCGTGAAGGAAGGCTCGGGGCCCCAGCAGCCCGAAACCAACGCCGGCAGCAACACTTCCTACCTCAACCCGGTGAACGTGCAGCTGATGAACAGTGTCATCCGGCGGATGGACATTGCCGTGACCGGCCGCGTGACCGACGACCAGGGCGCCGGCCTGCCGGGCGTAACCGTGCTGGTAAAGGGTACCACCACCGGTACGGCCACCGACGCCGAGGGCAACTACAACATTACGGCCCCCGACCCCAACGGCACGCTGACCTTCTCCTACATCGGCTACGTGACCCAGGAAGTGCCCATCAACAACCAGACGACCCTCAACGTAACGCTGGCAACCGACGTGCAGGCCCTGAGCGAAGTGGTGGTGATCGGTTACCAGACGGTGCGCAAGCAGGACCTGACCGGCGCCGTGTCGGTAATCAACCCGGCTACGGCCAACCGCATTGCCTCCAACTCGGTGGTAGAATCCCTCCAGGGCCTGGCCCCCGGGGTAACCGTACGCAGCGGCGGCGCCCCCGGGCAGATGTCGCGCGTGGAAATCCGCGGCGCGGCCAGCTTTACCAACACCGACCCGCTGTACGTAATTGACGGGATGATCGCCGACGCCAACACCACCATCAACAACAACGACATCGAGTCGATCCAGGTGCTGAAGGATGCCTCGGCCGCCGCCATCTACGGTTCGCGGGCCGCCAACGGGGTCATCATCATCACCACCAAGCAGGGCAAGGAAGGCCCGGCCCGCGTGGGCTTCTCGGCCCGGTACGGCGTGCAGAACATTCCCAAGCGCTGGGACGTGATGAACGCCAGTGAGTTTGCCTCCTTGCAGCGCACCCAGTACGAAAACTCGGGCCAGACGCCGCCGGCCAGCGTAGGCTCCAGCTTCAACCCCGCCATCGACACCGACTGGCAGGATGAAATGCTCCAGACCGGCAACATCCAGGATTACAACCTGTCGCTGTCGGGCGGTTCCAAAACGGCGACCTACCTGATCTCGGGCAGCTATTTCACCAACAAAGGCGTGGTGATCGGCAACGATTTCAAGCGAGGCAGCCTGCGCGTGAACACCCGCAGCACCAAAGGCCGCGTGACCTTCGGCGAAAACATCGTGCTCACCAACTCCGACGGCCGGGGGCTGCCGCCCAATTTCATCAGCCAGGATGAAACCAACGCCTTTTACAATGCGCCCATCATGTTGCCCATCATCCCGGTGCAGGGCTCTCAGTACATCTCGGACTCCAACCCCGGAGGCTGGGGCATCGGTACGACGGATGCGGTTACGTATACCTCCAACCCCGTAGCCGTCACCAACCTGAGCAGCCGGCGGTCCAACTACGCCAAGCTGGTGGGCAACGCCTACCTGGACGTAAAAATCTTCGACTGGCTCTCCTACCGCTTCAACACCGGCGCCGAGGTAAGCTTTGATCACGTCCGGGACCTGCGCCGGCTGGGGGTGTGGGAGTTCAACGCCGCGCCCCGCGCCAGTTCCGTGGACGAGGAACGTTCCCGGTTTCTGAACCTGTTGTTTGAAAATACGCTCAATTTCAACAAGACGCTGGGCGTACACAGCATCAACGGGGTCGTCGGGATCACGCAGCAAAGCTTCAACCGCGAAACCACCTCCGGCGGCCGGTCCAACCTGGCCTCTTACAACAACCAGGACTTCACCACCATCGGCTCGGCTACGGGCACGGCCACGGCCGGCGGCGGCCGCCCCGTGGATTACCGCATTTTCGGCTACCTGGGCCGGATCAACTACAACTACAACGAAAAGTACCTGATCACCCTTACCGGCCGCCTGGACCAGGATTCCCGCTTCAGTGAAAGATACCGGACGGGTTTCTTCCCGTCGGTAGCCCTGGGATGGCGCATCAGCCGCGAAAACTTCTTCAACGCGGACTGGGTATCAGACCTGAAACTGCACGCTTCCTACGGCGAACTGGGCATTGTGCCGCTGGATTCCTGGGAATATACCGCTTTCATCAATACCAGCCCGCGGGCCGTGTTCGGACCCGACCAGACCCCCTTCATCGGCGCTACCCAGGCCCGGCTCGCCAACCCCAACCTGAAGTGGGAAGAGCGGGTCGTGAGCAACATCGGCCTGGATGCCAGCTTCTTCAACAATGCCGTCACCTTGTCGCTGGAAGCCTACAACTCGCTCTCCAAAGACAATTTGCTGCGCCTGCCCGTAGCCGGTTACCTGGGCAACCTGCAGGGGAATCCGGCCATCAACGCCGGTTCCATCCGCAACTCGGGGATCGAATTTGCGGCCACCTACCGCAACAACAGCCGGGCCCTGAAATGGGACGTATCGGCCAACTTCACCACCATCCGGAACCGGGTAGTCGGCGTGGGCAACCAGGGCGAAGGCATCAACTACATCCAGTCGGGCAACACCCGTACGCAGGTAGGCCGCTCGCTGGGTGAGTGGTACCTGCTGGAAACCGATGGACTGTTCCAGAGTGACATAGAGGCCCGCGAGTACGTAAGCAGCAACGGCACGGTGATCCAGCCCAACGCCAAGGGCGGCGACGTGAAATACATTGACCGCAACGGCGACGGCCAGATCAACGCCGACGACCGGACCTTCCGGGGTTCTCCCTGGCCCAAGCTGCAAACGGGCGGGCAATTCAACGCCTCCTACGGGCCGCTGAGCCTGAACATGCAACTGGTCGGCGTGTTCGGCTACCAGATTTACAACGACGTACGGCGCACGCTGGATTCCTACCAGCAGACCAACTTCCGCCGCGACGTAAGCCCCTGGTCGTCCACCAACACCGACACCGAGGACCCGCGCATCGGCCTGGCTACCGATCCCGGCATTGACTTCAACAACCGCGGGGACAGTGACCGCTGGCTGGAAAACGCGGCGTACGTGCGGATGCGCAACCTGGAACTGGGCTACAACCTGCCCGCCGGCATGCTCACACGGGTAGGCTTCCAGTCGGCCCGGTTGTTCGTGAGCGGCCAGAACCTGTTCACCATCACGGGTTACAAAGGGCTCGACCCCGACGTAGTGGGCAATACCAACCCCGATCCCAACTCGCCGCAGACCCGGATTCTGGAAAGAGGCGTGGACCTGGGCAACTGGCCGGCCAGCCGGGTGTTCTCGGTAGGCGTACAGTGTGAATTCTAAATGTAATCCTCTAAGCAAATTCTCTATGAAAAAACTTATCATATACGGGGCTCTGGTCAGTGCTACGCTGCTGGGGAGCTGCAAAAAGGAACTGGACGTGGTCAACCCGAACCAGCCCACCCTGGAAGTGTTCTGGAAAACGCAGCAGGACGCTGAAAGAGGCGTGAACGCCATCTACAGTACCCTGCACCGGGGCGGCATCTCCCGCTGGATGCCGTTCTACTTCATCATCCGCTCCGACGAAGGCCGCAGCCAGAGCCCGGCCACCGAGATCGTCAACAACATGGACCAGTTCCGGATCACGGATTACAACTTCTGGGGCGCGTACGACATATGGCGCGACAACTACGTGGGCATCTTCCGGGCCAACCAGGTGCTCGACAACGTACCCAGCATTGAAATGGACCAGACCCTGAGAAACCGGTTGTTAGGGGAGGCCAAATTCCTGCGCGCCATGTATTACTACCACCTGGTGACGCTGTGGGGCAACGTGCCGCTGATGCTCAAAACCTCCACCCCGCAGGACAAGCCGACTATTTCGAGCCAGAACGAGGTATGGGCGCAGATTGAGAAGGACCTGACGGAAGCCGCTCCCGCGCTGCCCCTCCAGTATACCGGGGCCGACCTGGGCCGGGCCACCCGCGGGGCGGCCTATGCCCTGCTGGCCCGGGCCCACATGCAGCAGCGCGAATACACCGAGGCCCTTACCCCGCTCCAGTGGCTGGTCACGGGCGAAGGCCGGACCGTGTACGACCTGATGCCCGACTACCGCGACAATTTTCTGATTACCACGGAAAACAACAAGGAGTCGGTGTTTGAATGGCAGTTTGCCTTTAACCGGACTGAGAACCACGACGACGACACCGATCCCCGGGCCGACAACCTCAACTACGGTACCTCGGTGGCCCAGTTTTTCGCCCCGCCGAGCATTGGCTGGTCCGACGGGGAAGCGCACCGGTGGCTGGTTACGGAGTTTCTGAAGGAGAACACCACGACGGGGGAGCGTGACCCGCGGCTTCCCGCCTCCCTGCTTTTCGATTCAACTGATGTAGACGGGCCCGACTCCACGATAATCTACGGCAGGACATTCACCCAGCGGTACGGCACCAACAATGCCGACCGGGTGTGGTTCCGCAAGTTCCTCAACGACCACTGGAAAAACGAGGAGGGGTATGCCTCTCCCAACAACTGGCGCTACATCCGCTACGCCGACGTGCTGCTGATGTACGCCGAGGCCCTCAACCAGACGGGGAATACGACCGGGGCGTACCCGTACGTGGACCGGGTCCGGGCACGGGCCGGTTTAAGGCCCTTGTCGGAAGTGATGCCCGGCATGAGCCCGGCCGCGTTCCTGGAGCAGTTGAAGCACGAAAGGGTAACGGAACTGGCCGGCGAAGGCCACCGCTGGCAGGACCTGCTCCGCTGGGGTGACCTCGGCAAGCCCGAAGTAACCCGCCGGGACCCGGCCTTCAGCACCTTCGTGATCGGGCGAAACGAGTACCTGCCCATTCCACAGCAGGAGATAGACATCAATCCGAACCTGCAGCAGTCGGATGGGTGGGATTAAACGGAAAGCGAAAGGGCGTCAACCGACGCCCTTTTGTCGCTTTGCCCCGTTACCTTTGCCGCCCGCGGGCAAACCCGTTGCCATTCACCTTTGCCGAATTCCTTGATGAACGCCATTTCTTTTTTGCGCTGCACCCGGACCATGACCATGCTCGCCCTGCTGGCGGGCTTGTGGGGAGGCGCGGGCTGTTCCCGCACCGGGGTACAGCCGTCCCCTGGGGACTTCTCCACCAATGATGGTACGTTTACCAATCCCATCATGGACGGGGCCGATCCCTGGGTGGTAAAACGCGACAGCTTCTACTATTTCTGCAAGGCGGAGAACGGGAGCATCCTGGTTTCCAAATCAAAAAGACTGACCCGGCCGGAAGCGTTTATCCGCGTGTGGAGTCCGCCCGCGCAGGGCTGGAACCGCACCAACGTGTGGGCCCCCGAACTGCACTACCTCGACGGCAAGTGGTACATCTACTACGCCGCCGGGGAAGCCGGGCCGCCGTTCATTCACCAGCGGTCCGGGGTGCTGGAGTCGGTCACCAATGACCCGCAGGGCGCCTACACGGACCGGGGCATGCTCTACACCGGCGACGACCTGGGCAACCCGGCCTCGGTCAAGTGGGCCATCGACCTGACGCCCTTCCGGCTGAACGGGCAACTGTACGCGGCCTGGTCGGGCTGGGAACAAAACGCCACCACCGACCGCACGTCGCAGCACCTCTACCTTGCCCGCATGAGCAATCCCTGGACGATCAGTTCCAACCGCGTAAAAATCTCTTCGCCCACCGAACCCTGGGAAGACGGCACCGAACTCGACCTGAACGAGGGGCCGGAACTGCTCAAGCGGAACGGGAAGGCTTTTATCATTTACTCCTGCCGCGAGTCGTGGCTGCCGGCCTACCAGATGGGGCAACTCACCCTGAGCGACACCCTGCGCGACCCGATAGTACCGACCCACTGGCAGAAAAAGGGACCGGTGTTTTCGGGCACCAACGAAGTGTACGGGGTGGGCCACCCCAGCTTTACGGTGTCGCCCGACGGCACGGAAGACTGGATCACCTACCACACCAAAAAAGACCCGTCGCCCGGCTGGAACCGCGACGTACGGCTCCAGAAATTTACCTGGAACGCCGACGGCAGCCCTAACTTCGGCACCCCCGTAGCCCGCGGCATGATGTTGCCCCTGCCCGCGGGAGAACAGTAGACAGTAAACAGTAAATAGTGAACAGTCGGCAACCGATAATGCAGTGTACCGCCAACTGCTTACTGATTACTGTTCACTGATTACTGTTTACTGTTAAACCAAACGTCAAACCCCCAATACACCAACCTCTATGCTCAGACGATTTTTCCTGTTTGCCGCCGTATTGGCTACCCTTTCTACTTCCTGCCGGACGGGCACCCAGAATGCAGCCCAAGCCACCGATACCGTAATCACGGCCGCGGCTACCGCGACGGCCGCCGTTCCGGTCATTACCAATCCCGTGCTGCCCGGCGATTTTCCCGACCCGTCGGTCGCCAAGATCGGCAATGCCTACTGGGCCACGGCCACCTCTTCCGAATGGGCGCCGCTCTTCCCGCTGCTCCGCTCCGACGACCTGGTGCGCTGGGAAACGGTGGGATACGTGTTTCCGGAGGGCATGCCCAAGTGGGCCGACGCCAACTTCTGGGCGCCCGAAATTTCGTACGAAAACGGCAAGGTGTACATCTACTACACGGCCCACAAGAAGGGCGGCAACCTGTGCGTGGGCGTAGCCAGCGCCGACCGTCCCGAGGGGCCTTACACGGACCACGGCCCGCTGGTGTGCCAGGAGGTCGGTTCCATTGACGGCTTCCCGGTGCGCGACGAAAACGGCGACCTCTACCTGGTTTGGAAGGAAGACGGCAACAGCCGCGACCTGCCCACGCCGATCTGGGGCCAGCGCATGAACGAGGCCCGCACCGCCCTGACGGGCGAAAAGTTTGAACTCTTCCGCAACGACCCCAAGACCTGGGAAGGCCGCCTGGTGGAAGGGCCGGCCCTGGTGAAGCGGGGTGATTACTTCTACCTGTTCTACGCCGGCGACGCCTGCTGCGGCGAGAAATGCACCTACGCGGAGGGCGTGGCCCGGGCGCGCAGCCTCAAAGGGCCCTGGGAAAAGTACGCGGGCAACCCCATTCTGAAGGGACAGGCGGGCTGGAAGTGCCCCGGCCACGGCACTGTCATCACCGGCCCGGGCGACAAGTCCTACTTCCTGTACCACGCCTACAGTACCGATGGTTTCGTGTACACCGGCCGGCAGGGCATCCTCACCGAACTCACCTGGAACGCCGAAGGGTGGCCCGTGTTCCCGGCGCAGGCCCTGGCCCAGCGCGCCGTTACCGAAGGCAAAGCGCTGGACGTGGCCGAAGAGTTCTCCGCCGACAGCCTCGCCCGGTCGTGGCAGTGGCCCGTGGGCCAGCAACCGGAATTTACCGTGCAGGCGGCGGGCAACGGCCTGATTACCCTGGCGGCCCGTCCCGAAAAGATCGGCGCCGTGCTCGGGCAGCGCACCAAAACGGAAGCGTACGCGGCAACGGCCGCCATCAACCCCGCCAGCATCAGTGGCAACGAGGCCGCCGGCCTGGCCGCCGTGGGCGACCTCGACAACGCGCTGGGCGTCTGGGTGAAGGACGGCCAGATTACCCTGTGGCAAACGAAGGGGGACACCACGCGCATGGTGTTGCAGCAAAAACTGCCCCAGGGCCAAACCTTGCAGCTTCGCATGACGGCCGCCGAAGGCCACCAGTACCGCTTCGCCTGGAGCCCCGATGGTACGACCTGGAACGAACTCAACCCCGGCAAACCCCTCGACGGCTCGTACCTGCCGCCCTGGGACCGGGGCATCCGCGTAGGGCTGCTGGCCAAGGGCCCGGCCGGCTCCGACGTGCAGTTCGACTGGTTCCGGCTCAGCCACGGGCAAGGGGAGTAGTGAGGATTGGGTATTGGGTAGTGAGACGTTGTTAGTTGCGCGAGGGCCGGGTTGGAAAACCCGGCCCTTCGTTTTGGTGCGGTTGCTGCCGACGGGGAGGGTTTCGAGGGCAGCGGATGTCCGCGAAAATGAGCTTTTCGTTTAAACGGGAGGGAGATGTTTCGTACCTTTAGATAGGACGAATGCCGGGACATGCGGCAGGCCGGCAAAACCCGGGGAGGAGACGGGGTGGGCGGATGGATGATGAAAGGGGTAAGCGGCACAAATTATGTAAATAAAAAATTGAATAAATATTTTCCATAAATGAAAAATTATTGCGTACTTACACATTAATCGGCTGAATGATGCCTAAAGTACTCAAACCAGCAAACCTTATGGACTACAACAAAAGATTCGACCAGATCGAAAGCATTCTCGCGGATGTTCTCCGCGTGCAGGACCGACTCGTAGCCGGCCAGGAACACCACACCCAGCTATTGACCCGGCAAGCCCGGGCCGTTGAGCAACTGGTGGAACTGGGCCGCACCCACCACGAAATCCTGGCCCAGCACACGGAAGTGATGCAGGGGCATACTGCCCTGTTCCAAACCCTGGTCGAGCAGGTGGTCGGGCTGCGGGGAGACATCGTCAAAATTGCGGGCTTCAACGACCGGCTCAATGCCCTCGAACAAGCCGTGTTCAAAAAAGGCGCCTGACTGCCGGCGGGGTTATCAACAGTTGTCCTTTTACATCATAAACAAGTGTCTCTATGGACTACAACAAAAGATTCGACCAGATTGAAAGTATACTGACTGATGTTCTCAAGGTGCAGGAACAACAAACTAAACTCATAGATCGCATGGGGCTGGTGATGGATAACGTGCTGGACGTGCTGATTGAAACGAGGGACGAAATCAAAGGCTTGCGGTCGGACAATAAAAGATGGGAGGAGCACGAAAGGCGCATCAAAAAGATCGAACAGATCCTTGCCATCAAAGGGGAGTGAGTCCCTGCGGGTATTGAGACAATACAGACCCAAGCACTTGCGTCCGACTACGTGCAAACCTCTGATCTCAGGGTTTTTATTTTTAGTGCTCCCCGCAGCCACTTCCGCCCGAATAGTATTGAGTAGTGGGTATTGCGTAATGAGTACCGCGCACTTGAACTTGCCCGCAATGCATAGGCAGCGCACTACTCAATACCCGCTACCCAATTCCCCAATACCCCAATTCTCGTAACTTGGCGGGCATGGAAATCCCCATTCTAAGCGACATCCTGATCATCCTGGGCTGCTCGGTAGTGGTGGTCCTGTTGTTCCAGCGGTTCCGGCTCCCCACCATCCTGGGCTTCCTGATCACCGGCGTGGTGGTGGGGCCCAACGGGTTCGGGTTCATCGAGGCCTCCCACGAAGTGGAAATCCTGTCCGAGATCGGCGTGATCCTGCTGCTGTTCATCATCGGGCTGGAGTTTTCGCTGAGCAGCCTGGCGGCAATCCAGCGTACCGTGTTCATTGGCGGCACCCTCCAGGTGGCCGGCACCATCGGGGCCACGGCGCTGGTGTTTCACGCGGCCCGCATGCCCCTGCCCGGGGCCGTGTTCCTGGGCTTTTTGCTGTCGCTCAGCAGCACGGCCATCGTGCTCAAACTCCTCCAGGAAAAGGGCGAAATCAGCGCCCCGCACGGCAAAATCGCCCTCGCCATCCTCATCTTCCAGGACATTGTGGTGGTGCCCATGATGTTGTTTACCCCCATGCTGGCCGGTCAGTCCGACAACGTGGTGGTGTCGCTGCTGGTGCTGCTGGCAAAGGGCGTGTTCATCATCGGCTTCGTGATCGCCAGTGCCCGGTACGTGGTGCCCCGGCTCATGTACCTGGTGGCCCGCACCAAGAGCAAGGAACTGTTCGTGCTCACCACGGTGGTGCTGTGCTTTTCGGTGGCCCTGCTCACCTCCAGCATGGGCCTGTCGCTGGCCCTGGGCGCCTTCCTGGCGGGCCTCATCATTTCCGAGTCGGAATACAGCCACCAGGCCACCAGCAACGTGCTGCCCTTCCGCGAAATCTTCGCCAGCATCTTCTTCGTGTCGGTGGGCATGCTGCTCGACGTGCAGTTCCTGCTCCGGCACCTGCCCCTGATCGCGGTGTTTACCGGGGTAACGGTGCTGGCGAAGGGCCTGCTGGCGAGCCTGGCGGCCCTGGCCCTCAACTACCCGCCCCGCACGGTCATCATGGTGGGGCTGTCGCTGTGCCAGGTGGGAGAGTTTGCCTTTATTCTCTCCAAGACGGGCCTGGAATACAAACTGCTCACCAACGATACCTACCAGTACTTCCTCTCGGTGTCGATTCTGACGATGGGGCTCACGCCTTTCCTCATCAACCGGGCCGGCGCCATCAGCCTGCTGGCCCTCCGGGCGCCGCTGCTCCGGCGGGTCAAGGCCAAAATGCCGCCGGCCCGGTCCGGGGGCGGGGCCGCACCGGGCGCCCACGAGTACAACGACCACCTGGTCATCATCGGCTACGGCATCAACGGCAAGAACGTGGCCCGGGCCGCCCGCGAAGCCCACATTTCCTACGTGATCATCGAACTCAACCCCGAAACCATCCGGCAGGCCCGGGCGCAGGGCGAACCCATGCTCTACGGCGACGCCACCGGCGATACGATCCTCAGCCACGTGCAGGTGCACAAGGCCCGGGTGGTGGTGGTAGCCATCTCCGACCCGGGCGCCACCAAGAAGATCATTACCAACATCCGGTCGTTTTCGCAGAAAGTGCACATCATCATCCGCACCCGCTTCGTGCTGGAGACCGAGGAAAACCTGCGCCTGGGCGCCGACGAGGTGATCCCGGAGGAGTTTGAAACGTCCATCGAAATCTTTACCCGGGTGCTCACGCGCTACTACGTGCCCGAAGACCAGGTGGAGGCATTCGTGCGCAAGATCCGCTCCGACAACTACGAAATGCTGCGGCCGGTCGCCAGACGCCGGGCCATGGCCGCCGGCGCGCCCCTCGACTTCCCCGAAATGGACATGGTAGCCCTCAGCGTGCAGCGCGACCACGCGGGCATTGTGGGCAGGAAAATTTCGGAATCCGACGTGCGCAAAAACTGGGGCGTCATGGTGCTGGCCATCAAACGCGGCCAGGGCTACATCACCGACATCAACCCCGACACCCGCATCCTCCACCAGGACATTCTCTACGTCTTCGGCAAGCCCGACGGCATCGCGGCCTTCAGCGAACAGATCAGCGCGTAATCAGTAATCAGTAAACAGTAATCAGTGAATGGTCAGTAGTTCAGGTTAAACGCATTTAAATAGAGTTGATTTTGGCGAGGATGCTTTTGAGATACTCATCATCCCATCCAGCGGTTTTGCGTCTGTTTTTGATACTTTCTTTGTCAGAGACTTGGTTGAGCATTTGCAAAGCCAGTTTACGGGCAGTAGCCAGGTTTTCTGGCCCATTAGCGGTTCTGGTGCGGGCTTGATCTTCTCGAAAGACCACGTCAAGTTTCCAGTGGAGGCGGTTTTCGATACTCCAGTGGTTACGCACAAAGTGATTGAACTCTTTGGCCGTAGCCACTACATCACTCAGGTAAAATCGGGTCTCAGAGGTGGTCTTACCATTCTTTTCCCGGCTGGCCTCAATCATGACTACACTCTTTAGGTGCTGCCAGTCTTGAAGGCCATCAAGTAATTGCAAGTGGTTTTCCACATAACAGACCCGCTTTTCGATTCTGCCGCTGCCAAAGTCCACCCACTCGTCTTTAGCTAGAAAGGCTTTGTTTTTCTCCATGCGCTCACTGACCTGCTCATGGATGTGCTTGTGGTCTTTCTTGAGGGCAACCAGGTAGTGACCCTGCTTTTCCACGATCAGGTCGCAATTCTTCAACTGACACCCGGCCGCATCACAACTTACTAATCCATCTTTCAAATCAAGTGCGGCAAGTAGCTCGGGAATAGCGGTCTTCTCGTTGCTTTTGGTGGCTACCTTCTCTTGCCCCAACACAAGCTGGTGTTCTGCTACCCAGGCACTTACTATACAAATGCCGCTCTTTCTAAAACCCGATTTAGCTGTTGCCCGCAGCACTTTCCCATCAATATTGATTTGGGTAATTTGACTTTCAACTACTTCCAGTATCTGCTTGGACCATCGGTATAAACACGCCCCAAAAGCCTTTTTATCCATCAGTTTGAACACCCGGTTGAACGTATCGTGAGAAGGAATTCCGTTGGGCAACTCTAAAAACGTGCGTAAAAACGCTTCCTTCCGCTTGCCGTATAGTTCGATCTCTTCAAAGTCATCAGCCCCACTGATTAACCCGCACAGGGCAATCACTAAAATGTCGATCAATTGGTGCTTCTTACGCCGATTCTTGCGAAAGTCGGGCATGCCTTCAAAAAACGTTTGCCAGTTCATTCTCCAAAGTTGGCAAACTCATCCCCTTTCCCCTATTTTATATGCGTTTAACCTGTCAGTAGTTACAGGTCGCTGTATTTTGATGTTTAACATTAGCTTAGGTGATTCAAGAATGCAGGGTTTGGAGTGCTGAGATAATGGAAATGAAAATTTGTGAACCAGGAATGCCGAAGTACCCGTAACTACGGATCCATGATTACTGTTCACTGTTCACTGTTCACTGTTCACTGTTTACTGTTTACTGTTTACTGAATCATGACCTTAAACGATTTTGAGCAGTTGCCCACGGCGAAAAAGGCGGGGATTGTGCGGGAAAGCGGCAGTTTTCTGCTGGTGCGGGAGGGATTCCGCTACGCGGTGAGCCTGTACGCGCTGGGCGATTTTTTCGTGGAAGTGTGGGTCAACAAAGAAAAAGACACGGTGATCGAAGTAAAGGGCTTCCGCGAGGCGTGGCGCCTCGACACGTACCTCGACGACGTGGACCTGGAAGAATTGCTGTAAGCCCGGGCCGTTAGGGCAGCGCCGGCTGCACCTGGTGTTGCGTCATCTGGTACTTGAGCTTGCCCGGGTGCACCGTGAACTTGCGGCGGGCCGTTTTGCCGTACCGGTTCAACTCATGCTGCACGACCGCCAGGGCCTGCGCCGCGCTGGTACCGAAGCCGTTGATGGCCGGCATTTCCGCCACGTAGGCGATCCACTCGGTAACGTCCTTGGCGTCGACGCGCACAAAAACAACCGTAACTTCCTCAGCCGGAACCGGTTGCACCAGGTTCCGCACAAATCTGATCACTCTCTCAAGCATACGCACCTACGGGTAAAAGTACCGGGCCATGAAGGCATTCACGAATGGGCGCCCTCCCGCCCGTACCGATGAAACTGAAAAATTCTATGAAAAAACAGGAAAAAAAATGGAGACTTCCGTTTTCGTTTAACGATGCTGCGTTGCATAAAGATTCAAGTTTCGGAAAATACGTAGTAAAAAAAGGCATCAGGGTTCAGACAAGCGAATCATGGTTGGGACAACGAACATATGCGCCGGGTTGCCCGTAAAGAGCGGGTAGCAGGTTTACAAACCCTTTATTGTCCCGCAACAGCCATGAACGCACAAGCCGCCCCCGATCGACCTGATGAAAAAAAGCAGCAGGAAGCCCTCCGCCTCACCGCCGCCCTGACCGACGCCCTCGGACAATCGAACCACCTGGCCCCCGGCCAACAGCAGGCCGCCGCCGAATGCCTGGCCGCCATCGGGGAGCGCATCCGGGCCAACGGCGCCCCGCACAAAACCCAGTTCGACGACCTGATGAAGGCCGTGGGCGAAGACGAACCCCTCACCACGCAGGCCATGCAACTGAGCGAACTCTACGGCTACCTGCCGTCCCTGTAAGCGCATAATAGTCAGTGGTCAGTATTCATTGGTCAATGGTCAATGGTTGTTGGATACGACTACTGTACTAATGACCACTGACCATTGACCAATGAATACTGACCACTGACCAACAACTGACCAAACGGCTATGAACCAACAGAACGGAGAATTGCGGGGAAAAGTAGCCCTGATTACGGGGGCGGGCTCGGGCATCGGCGAGGCCGCCGCCCGGTTGTTTGCCCGGGAAGGGGCTAAGGTAGCGGCCCTGGGACGCACCGCCGACGAACTGCAAGCCGTCGTGGATCGCATCAACGGGGAAGGGGGTGAAGCCATGACGGTGCTGGCCGACATTTCGCAGGCCGACCAGATGGAACGGGCCATTGGCGAGGTGCAGGCCCGGTGGGGGCGCCTCGACGTGGTGTTTGCCAACGCGGGCATCAACGGCGTGTGGGCGCCGCTCGAAGAACTGGCCCCCGAAGAGTGGGACCGCACCATCAACATCAACCTGCGCGGTACGTTTCTTACGGTGAAGTACGCCATTCCCCTCCTCAAGCAGCAGGGCGGCTCGGTCATCATTACCTCGTCGGTGAACGGCACGCGCATCTTCAGCAACACCGGCGCCACGGCCTATTCGTGCACCAAGGCGGCCCAGGTGGCCTTTACGCAAATGGCCGCCCTCGAACTGGCCAAGCACCGCATCCGCGTCAACGTGGTGTGCCCCGGCGCCATCACGACCGAAATCGACGAGAACACGCAGCACCGCAACATCGAGAAGGAGAAAGAACCCGTGGAGTTTCCGGAAGGCGAAATCCCGCTGACCCGCGGCAAGCCCGGCACCAGCGAACAGGTGGCGCAACTGGCCCTCTTCCTGGCCTCCGACCGGTCCAGCCACATCACCGGCACCCCGATCTGGATCGACGGCGCGGAATCCCTGCTGATGGGATAGATGTTAGACGGGAGATGTCGGACAGGAGATTGTAGACATAAGACATCAGACTTGTTCGCGTCTCTCATAATTACATTCCTGGTCTTTTTGTCTCCTCTACAACATCTGAGCAGGTGCACGCGGACCGGGCCGTGGCCAATGCATGACCATGTCCCGGTCCTTGCCGAACTGCTGATAGAACCTGGGGGAAGATGAAAAAGATGGGGAAAACGCGGGAGAATTACCCGGAAAGAGGAAGGAAGGCCCTCGGCAGAACCAAGGGCATTCCAGGTTCACTAGTACTTCACTAGTTAAATAGTTAAGTACCAGCAGCTATCATGTACTGCTTTATACGGAACAGAAAAGTTTTAGTTACTTTCTCTGAAAAATAATCACTTTTCAAAGGAAACTTCGGCCGGAGAAAATTCCGTTAAAGCCTTCCTGCGCGGGCCTATCCGGGGGTTTTCTTCGGAGATGCTTTGGTTTTGCGGGCCGGGCGGGTCGCGGCGGCGGGGTAGCAGGCCCGCCACTGCTTTTCCAGCGGTGCGTACTCTTCTGCGGCCACCTCCTGCCACTGCCGGCCGGTGTATTCCCGCTTCCGCAGGAAGGCCTCCACCACGTAGCGGTCCGTGGTAACGTTTTCATCCAGAATGAATTCCCCGGGACCGTACAGTTCCAAATGGCGGTGCACCAGGATGTGGTCTTCGAGCAGCACCACCACCCGGAAACTGGAGGGCGTGTGTTGCTTGCCCAGTACAATAAAGTATCGCGTCATGTTTCTTACAATTAACTGTTTGACTGGAAAGGGTATGGCTGAATGGCTGGATGGTTGAATGGTTTTGCTTACGCCCGCAACGCTTCCCAACAATCAGCCATACAGCCATCCAACCTTCCCCTCATCTGGCAGTATAACCATTAATCCATCCCATTCGGTACGCACACCGTAAACGTAGTGCCCCGTTCCGGCACGGATTCCACGCGGATGGTGCCGCCCAGGGTCTGCACGATTTCCTGCACGATGTAGAGCCCCAGGCCCGAGCCGGGACTTCGATTCGGTGGCCCGGTAGAACATGTCGAAGATCCGGGGCAGGTGCTCCGGGCCGATGCCCACGCCGTTGTCGGCCACCGTGATCCGCGATTCGTCCGCCCCCGTGGTCAGGGCCACCCGCACCCAGGCATCGTCGCGGTGCCGGTTGGCGTAGCGGATGGCGTTGGAAACCAGGTTGTGCAGCACCACCGACAACCGCTTGGCATCCGAATGAAAAGGCACCGGTTCGTCGGCGGCCACGCTGACGGCCACGGGGAACGTTTTCATGAACTGGAGGTTTTCGACCACCTCCCCGGCGAGTTGGCGAAAGTCGATGGGCTCCCGCTTCACCTCGGTGCGTACGTTGCGGGAGTAATGGATGATGTCCTGGATGAACGTGTCGAGTTTCTGCACGCTGCGCTGCATCAGGTGCATGTAGGCGTCCTTCTGGCCGGCGGCCGGTTCCATCTGGGCAATCTGGATGAGGCCCAGGATCGACACCAGCGGCGCCCGGAGGTCGTGGCCGGCGCGGTACACGAAGTTGTCGAGCTGGTGGTTGATTTTCTGTAACTCTTCGTTGCGGAGTTGCAGGGTGTGTTCGGCCCGTTTGCGGTCGGTAATGTCCATCACCGTGCCGTACACCTTGTCCACGTTGCCGTCCGCGTCCCGCACCGGCCGGGCAATGATGTTGACGTACTTGGTTTCGCCGGCGGGGGTAATGATGCGCACGTCGGTATCGTAGGCTTCCCCGTGGGTAAACGCCCGGATGGCCACCGGTTCGTAGGCCGGGTAATCGTCGGGGTGGTAAAGTTTCGCCAGTTGCTCCGGCGGCGGCATGGGCTGGGTGGGCGAAAGGCCGTAGATCCGGAAAACCTCGTCCGACCAGTACACCCGGCGGGTTGCCACGGTGTATTCCCAGTTGCCGATTTTGGCGACCCGCTGGGCTTCCCGCAGTTGCGCGTTGCGGGTTTCGAGGACGGCATTGAGGCGCTTGAGTTCGCTTTCCGCCCGTTTGTGGCGGGTAATGTCGTTGAAGAAAATGACCAGGCCGTCGGGCAGCGGATACAGCCGGTTCTCGAACCAGATGTCCTGGCGGGCGTAGTATTCTTCGAGGGTAACCGGCCGGTTTTCGGCCACGGCCTGGTAGCAGGCGCGTTGGAAGGGGTGGCCCACGCTTTCGGGGAATTCCGTCCACAGGTGCCTGCCGGTGAGGTCTTCCGGCGCGCGGTGAAAAACAGCGGCTCCCTGGCGGTTTACGTAGGTAATGTGCCAGCCGGTGTCGAGGGCCATGAAGGCGTCGGCCATTTTTTCGAGGATGCCCCGGAACTGGAGGCAGTTGCTGCTGGTAAGCCGCCCCGGCGCCAGTTCCGCTTCGATGGGCTTCACCATGACCATGCCGCCCGCCACGGCGCCGTCTTCCCGCAGGAGCGGAAAGTACGTGAGTTCGTAACAGGTGTAGCCGTCATTTTCCAGGTGAACGGTTCGCAGCGTGCCGCTCCGGCCCCGCAGGGCTCCGGCCAGCACCGGGCCGTTTTCACCCGAAAGCAGGCGGGGGAGGAAGGGGGCGTCTGCCGGTACCCCCAGGGCCGCGGCCCGGGTCAGCCCGAACAGTTGCTCCATCCGGGGGTTCCAGACGGTAATGCGCATGCCGTGGTCGAAGCCGGCAATGCCGTCGGGGCTGCTCTGGATGAGCAGGTTTTCTGCAAAGAGATTCATTGCCGGAAGGGAAACCCGGGAGGGATTGATGAATGATAAAAATACGACATTTACCCCGTTCCCCAACGGTTAACGGCCGGCAAAAAGGGCTAAATAGCGATTTATCACTAGGGGCAAAGGGATCGGGATTTACAGGATGAAAGGAGCAGCAGGATTGCAGCGCCAGGGGTACGCGTTCTGCTTGCGCCCTTTGCGGTTAAGTTTCTTGCTCAATATGCTCCTCTTTGCCCTCACTAAAAAAAATCAAAAAAAAACGCGTGCGGCGTAGGGGTACCGGGCCGCGGGGTTGTCTTATGAATGTACGCACCTCATTCAGCCGATCAAGCCATGCAAACTGTTCCTAATCCCCGGGAGAAATATTCGAACCTGATCTTTGTCGGGGTCAACGTCCTCTTCCTGATCGCCATTTTCTGGATGCTGCCCGCCCTCGGCGGCGATTACAACCGTCCTTCCGCCCGTGCGGCCGGGCCGGGCCGCCCTGCCGTCACGGCCCAACTGCGCGTTCAGCCGAAGCCGGCCACGCTGTTCAACGTACTCGCCCAGTACCTGAAGCAAAACCTGGTCAAACATTCCCACTAACCTCCGGGTTTACCCTCAGCCCTCCGCTCCCCGCCCCTTCCTTGCCCGCTGCTCCCAGCATCTCCTCCGCCACCCGCATTCCCGTCGCCAGGGCGGCTTCCACCGTCCCCACGGCCGGGCCCTGGTAAAAAGCTTCTCCCGCGAAGAACAACGTATCGGCCACCGGTGCCGCCAGCGTGGCCCGCGCCGCTTCCCCGTGCACGGCAGCGTACGAGTACGCGCCCCGGGCGTACGGGTCGGCGGGCCAGTTGGCTACGTGGTGGGCCACCAGCAACGCACGCAGCGCCGCGGGCGGGGCCAGCACCAGGGCCGAAAGCGAACCCAGGGCAATGTCCAGCAGCGCCTCATCGGGCAACGCGCCGCAACGGGCCGCGGCCGGGCCGGCCAGCCACCCCGTCAGCACCGGCGTCCGGTCGGGCAACTGCGTCCACCAGGTCGGTACGGGGGCGTTCGAAAACAGGAAGCCCAGGCCCGGGAACGTCCGCCAGCCGGGGCGGTCCCCGTCAGCGCGTTCCCAGAAAGCTTCCCGGAATTCCAGCACCAGTTTAATGACGGGGCCGAAGCCCATCTGCCGCGCGGCCCCGAACTTTTCGGGCACGTCGGGGACGAAGCGCAGGGCGCCGGCCTGCCACACCCCCAGGGGCACGGTAACGAGTACCTGCCGGGCCGTGAACCGCCGCTCCCCTTCGGTAAGTACTTCCACCCGGCCCGGCGCCCAGGCAATTTCCCGCACGGGTGCCGACAGGTGCAGTTGAGCCCCCCGCGCCGCAGCGTCGCCGGCCAGGAAGTCGATCAGGGCGTGGTAGCCGCCCGGCAGCCGGTACTGGGGAGCATCTTCGTCATTGGACCACTCTTCGCGCAGCGCCAGGGCACTGGCCTTGCGGGTGTCGGCCGCGTCGTATCCTTCGGCAAATTTGCGCACCGACTCCCGCAGCCGGGCGTGCCGGGGTTCGCTCAGCGCCGTTTCGAGGAAGGTGGCAATGGAAATGTCCCCCTGCAATTCCCCGAGTTTTGCCAGGAGCAGCGGCCAGTCTTCGGGAAGTTCGTCGTCGGGACCGGCCTGGCCGTCCTGCACGTGCCAGCTTTGTCCGGCCATTTCGGTGAAGGGAAGGGCGGCTTCCCGCAGCAGCCCCAGCGTAATGGGCAGGTTGCCGTGCACGAACTCCGCCCCGGCTTCGATGGGGCTCGTAAACCCGCCCCCGTGCAGCGTGTGGATGCGCCCCCCGGTCCGGTCGCGGGCCTCCAGTACGGCCACGCTGCGGCCGGCTTTTGCCAGTTCCCGGGCCGCCACCAGGCCCGCCGCCCCGGCCCCGATAATCAATACGTCAAGCATGGAGGAGAGGGTTAAGGAAGGGTTGAACTGATTCGTTGTTGGTTGTTCGTTTTTCGTTGTTAGTACTTTCCTGTTTACGGATAATCGTGGACAACCACATACGCATCATGAATTCATTTCGGAATTAGAAAAAGGGTTGGAAAGTTAGAACGTTGGCTTTAACCGCCCAAGCTTCCTTCCCGATCCTCCTTCTCGCTTCTCACTCCTTTCCCCCAGTCTCCTTTTTCAGCAATTAAAAAAGCGGCCCGCAAGGTGAGTTGCGGGCCGCCGGTAGGGGAGGGGAAATACGTAAAGCCTTTGGCAATGAGCAGGGGACGCCGGGCAGGGCGCCGGGGTGCGCCGGCTGGTGCCGCGGGTTACCGGCGGAGCGTCGTGAGGAGCGTAGAAACCAGGTGATGGGCTTCTTCGCGGGCCTTGCTGAGTTGGGAAATGCGGTGCAGCGGGTCCTGGCTGGTCCAGTAGCCTTCCAGGTAGCGGGGCAACTCGCTTTCCAGGCTCCGGAGGGCGGCTTTCCGGCGCGTCTCGGCCACGAAGTCCTTCGTCTGCAACCCCGAGATCGTGACGATCGACTCTTTTACAAGTCCTTCCAAGGCTTTGGCGTGAACGTCCGAAATAGATAAATTCTGAATTTTTTCACAAAGACTTTTTAATTGCGCCAAGTGCTCGCTTGCCATAGGAGTAGGTAAAAATGCGTGATGTGTGCTAGTTGGTGATCAAAGGATGTACTAAAATACAAGCTTCTCCCCGCATTTGCTAGTCTTTGTCCCGTCTTTGCGAAGTTAATTTTAGCGCGGGCCCAAAAGACGGCCGTTATCCTGCCTTAACCCCCCTGCCGAAACCGTAAAAAGCATGCATTGGCCGATACTTTGGCGCAAATTGTGCCGCCGGGTCGGTTTTTTACTATTACGGGCGGCAGGCAAGCCCTTACTTTGCTTGCACACTACGCGCACACCTAAAAAAAATGATGAACAGATTCAAAGTATTTGACCTGCTGCACCGGGGCATCCGCAACGCCCTGGCGCAACTGCTGCTGCAGGCGGGCAAAACGGATTTTGGCAACCCCCCGGAGGTGGCCTGCCTGGGCCGCACCGGCCAGGAAATCTTCAGCCTGCTCTCCATCCACGCCGCCGACGAGGAGGAAATTACGCTGGCCGCCCTGGAAGAAAAGCTGCCCGGCGCAACCCACCAGATGGTAACGGTGCACCGGAAACTCGAAAAGTTGCAGACCGAACTCGAAAGCCAGCTCCACGAAATCGCGCTGCGGTCGGCCCGGGGCGAAGGTGTCAGGGAACAGGGACGCATCTTCTACTGGGCCCTCAACGAGTTTTACGCCCGGTACCTGCTCTACATGCTCGAAGAGGAGGTGGACACGCAGGAACTGCTCTGGCAGTATTTCACCGACGTGGAACTGATGGTGCAGCGCCGGCAAACCATGCTCCGGATGTCGTCGCGCACGCTGCTGAGCTGGCTCAAGTACATCGTGCCGGCCCAGAGCCGCCAGGAAAGGGCCGTTTTCCTGCGGGGGCTGTCGGCCACCATGCCGTACGGCCACTTCGCGCAGGCCATCCAGGTGGTGGAAGGCGTGCTGCCGGCCACCGAGTGGCAGGTGCTGGACAGCGAACTGGCCCTGACGCCGTAAAACTGATTCACCCGTACTTGTCCGGATAAAGCCGGCAGGAAAAGGGAATTAGGTTTTAATTGTTGACAACTCATTCATTATCAGCATAATAAAACTCTGTTTTATTCCTTTAATCACATTCATCCTGGTATAACTTTCGGGTAAAAAAATCCGTATTTACCGTATGCTTTAAAAGTCTACCCGGCAATGGATTACCAGGCACGTATCATCAGCATCGAGGAGCGGAACCAGCGGATCAAAGCCCGCATCGAGGAGTTGGAGGAGCAGAAGCAGAAGCTGCGCCAGGCGCAGGAACAGATCATGAACCGCACCCCCAGGGATACCTGGCACCTATGGTCCAGGGTGTATTTTCCGGCCGGTGCCAGCGCCGTCCCGAACGCCGTCCCTTAAACGGCACGCCATTATTTTTTCCCGCCCAGGTGCAGGTTCATGGCTTCGGCCACGGCCCGCACGTGCCGGTCGCGGGCGAATATTTTGTGGTGGTCGACGCCCGGCACGTTGTGGACGGCCACGGGCCCCGAAACGTTTTTCTTCCAGCCGAAATCCGAATGCGACAGGTAACGGGCCGGTCCTTCCATCGCCCGGATGAATACGACCTTGCCCGAATAGGGACTGAGCCGGTACCGGTGGACGGCTTTGCTCAGCACCCTGAATAACCGGAGGCGAATCTGGTCGCGCAGCGCCGTGTCGTCTTCGGGGGCGTTCCAGAAGGAGTGGGCCGGGTACTGGTACATCCCGGCCCGGCAGGCAACCCGTTTGGCAACCGATTTGGCCCGCCGCTGCAACGACCGCCAGTACTGGTTGCGGAAGAAGTCGCGGAGGTTGCCCGGCGAGGTGACCAGGCAGAGGAAGCTGAGCAGCACGTACTGCAAGCCGTAGTGCTTGTAGCGGTACTTTTCGTTGGGCGGGTACGTATCAAACAGGATCAGGTTTTCTACCGTGCGGCCGCGTGCGGTGAGGAGCCGGGCCATTTCGTAGGCCACCAGGCCGCCGTACGAATAGCCGGCCAGGTGCAGCGGTCCCTCGGGCTGCCGCGCCGTGATCTGTTCGGCGTAGGCCGCGGCGGCTTCCTCCACGGTGGGGTACGGCGCGTCCACCCCGTTGATGCCCCGGGCCAGCAGGCCGTACACCGGCTGGTCGGCGGACAGGTACGGAATCAGCTTGTAGGCGTACTCCACGTCGCCCGACACCGGGTGAATGCAGTACAGCGGCGGCCGGGAACCCGCCTTGCGGATGGGCACCAGCGTATCCCACACTTGGTCCAGCAGTGAATCTTCCTTCAGCAGCGCGGCCAGTTGGGCCACCGTCGGGTTGGCAAACAGGGCCGACAGCGGCAGCAGGCGCCCCGTAATCTGCTGGAGGAGGGAAATCACCCTTCCCGCCAGCAGGGAGTGGCCGCCGATCTCGAAGAAATTGTCATCCACGCCCACCTGTTCCACTTGCAGGGCCTCCTGCCAGATCTGGGCCAGCAGGGTTTCGAACGGCGTGCGCGGCGCCAGGTAAGTGCCCGTGCGGTCGGGCGCGGCCAGGGGCTCCGGCAGCGCCTTGCGGTCAATCTTCCCGCTGGCATTGAGCGGGAAAGCGGGCAGCCACACGAAGGCGGCCGGGATCATGTACTCGGGCAGCTTGTCCTTGAGGGCGTTGCGCAGGTCCTGCGTGCCGGGGGTGCAGCCGGCTTTGGCCACCACGTAGGCGATCAGTCTTTTGCCGCCGGCCGGGTCGGGCCCCGCCACCACCAGCACCTCCTGGATGTCTTCCCGGGTGCTGAGCACGGCTTCAATTTCGCCCAGTTCAATGCGGTAGCCGCGCACCTTCACCTGGTGGTCTACCCGGCCCAGGAACTCCAGGTTGCCGTCGGCCCCGTAACGGGCCAGGTCGCCGGTGCGGTAGAGCCGGTCGCCGGGGCGGCCGAAGGGGTCGGCAATGAATTTCTGCGCGTTCAGTTCGGGCCGCCTGAAGTAGCCTTCCGCCAGGCATTCGCCGCCGATGTAGAGGTCGCCGCCCACGCCCACGGGCACGGGTTGCAGGTGGGCGTCGAGCACGTGGTAGCGGGCGTTCTGGATGGGCTTGCCGTAGGGGATGCTTACCCACTGCGCATCGAGGGCGCCCACCTCGTAGAAGTTGGACCACACGGTAGCCTCCGTGGCCCCGCCGAGGCTGACCACCCGGGTGCCGGGAAACGCCGTCCTGATCCAGTCGGGCATGGTGAGCGGAATCCAGTCGCCGCTGAGGAAGGCAAGCCGCAGGTGGGACTTTC
Organism: uncultured Sphingobacteriales bacterium; assembly: GCA_963844325.1. Classification (GTDB taxonomy): domain Bacteria; phylum Bacteroidota; class Bacteroidia; order Cytophagales; family 172606-1; genus CADCTQ01. The sequence continues at coordinate 5,803,235 of CAWJNV010000002.1, read as the reverse complement.
CGCCGGCCGGCACCCCGTCGCCGAACGGCACCAGTTGCGACAGCGTGGCCGGCGCCGAGTTCCAGAAAGTAATGGGCTCCGTATACAGGATTTCGAGCAGCCGCCGCGGGTCGCGCAGTTCTTCGCCGCTGGCCACGCGGACCGAGCCGCCCGCCGCCAGCAGGCCGAAAATGTCGTACACCGACAGGTCAAAGCCCAGGGAGTTCACGAACAGCACCCGGTCGCGGGGGCCGACCGCAAACGTGCGGTTCACCCATTCGATCAGGTTGACGGCGGGGCGGTGCTTCACCACCACGCCCTTGGGAATGCCCGTGGACCCGGAGGTGTAAATGATGTAGGCCAGGTGGTCGGCCGTTACGCCGCTGGCCGGGTTTTCGGCGGGACCGTCGTCTTCCGCCGTGGCGTCGAGGGCCAAGACTTCGAAGGGACAGCCCGCAAACCGGTCCCGGAGGTGCGGCTGGGTCACCAGCACCGAGAGTTGCAGGTCGTCGAGGACGATGTTGAGGCGGTCGCGGGGGGCCTGCGGATCGAGGGGGACGTACGCCCCGCCGGCCTTCTGGATGCCGAGCACGCCGATCACCATTTCGAGGGATTTTTCGGTGCAGATGCCCACCAGCACGTCGGGTCCCACGCCGGCCCGCCGCAGGCGGTGGGCGAGTCCGTTGGCCTTGCGGTTGAGCGCCGCGTAGGTGAGCACTTCTTCGCCAAAGCACACGGCCGGGGCCTCGGGCGTCCGCCGGACCTGCGCCTCGAAGCGTTCGTGCAGGCACGCCGAACGGTCGTAGGGGTACGCGGTCCGGTTCCACTCGTAGAGAATTTTGTGCCGTTCCGCGTCGGGAAGCAGGTTCTGTTTGCCCACCGGCGCCTGGGGGTCTTGCAGGGCGTTGTCCAGCAGGTTTTGGAACCCTTCGGCCAGCCGGTACAGGGCTGCTTCGTCGAGGCGGGCCGGGTCGGCAAGCAGGGCGTAACGGGCCTCCCGCCGGGCAATGACCAGGGTAAGCGTAGCCGGGAGCATGGCCGGCAGCTCATCCAGCGTATCAACCAGGCACACGGCCACCGGGTAGGCGAGGGGGGCGGCCAGTTCGGGGCGGCAACGCAGGGCCGGCATGCGGGCCACCAGGTCGCGGCAGTAGGTTTGGTGGGTTCCGACCAGGTCCAGTTCACGCGTTACGGCCCGGCGCACGGCGGCAAAGGGGACCGTGGCTTCCAGGTGCACGTGCAGCGGCACGAGCGGCGCGAAAAACGCAGGCTCCGCCGCCGAAGAACCGGCCGGAATGCCGTCCGAGAAGCCGATGCACAGGCCCGCCGTACCCGTGGCCCGGTGCAAATACACGGCAATGGCGGCGCACAGTGCGGCGGGCAGGGCGGCTTCCTCTGCGGTAGGATGGGTTTGGGTGGGGCCCAAGGGCCACGGTTGAACCACCGCGAGCGGGGCGGTACGGTCGTGGCGCAGGGGCAGGCGGGCGGCGAACGGCAGGGCCGTCGGCTGCGTCTTTTCGAGTTTGGCGGCCCAGTACGCCTGGTGGGGCGCCGCGGCGGCTTCGCGGGTTTCCACGGCCGCCACGTAAGCGGCCGGGGGCTGGGGCAACCGGTAGCCCGGCTGCCACCCCCGCGTGGCGCGCAGCCGGGCGGGGGAGAGGCTGGCCCCTTCGAGGGTAGTTACGTGGCTGAAGAAAACGTCGCGCGTGGCGGTGGCGATCCGGATGCCGTTTTCCCCCATCGCCACGATGGTGCCGGGCGCCAGCCGGGAAGGGGCGTCGAGGGGCCGCAGGCCGGCGGGAACCAGCAACTCGCCCGCGTCAAACAGCTTGGGCAGGCTTACCGGGTTGGCGTAGGGCCCGAAGTCCAGGGCGCGGCACAGGCGGCCCATCGTTTCGGCGGGCTGGTGGCACGAAAGGATGCCCCCGTGGGCCGGCCGCGCCGGCGCCGGGAAGGAGGGACGCCCCTCGCCCAGGGGCCGCAGGGACAGGTACGTGCCGGTGCGCAGTGCCTCCACCAGGTCGGCAAAACCTGCCTGGGCGGCCTCGTAGCACTTGGCGTGCAGGGTCAGGGCCGTTTCGTCGGGGGCAATGTCCACTGGCTTTTGCAGCAGCAGGCTGCCCGTCTCACCGCGCGGACTGGACAGGTGCCAGGTGACGCAAAATTTTTTCTCGTCCTCCAGGATGGCCCGGCAGGGGGCGGGCAGGGCGTCACGCCCGGGCAGGGGACCGTCGTAGTACCGGATGACGCCCCGCTGGAGGTGTTCCAGCGCGGCGGGGGCAATGGCCGGGTGGTTGCCGATGCTCAACAGGTAATCGACCGGGGCGCCGGGGAGGACGGCCGGGAGGTCGTCGGGCGACGGGTACACGGGAACGTCCCCGGCCAGGGCAAACGCCTGCACCTGGGGGTCGGCCGAAACCACGCCGGCGAGGGAAAGGCCCTTGGCCGTGAGCACCCGGATGCAGTGCAGCAGGAGCGAACCCTCCCCGGCAACCACGCAACGGGGCATTAGGGGCGCCGGCTCACCGGGGTAGTTGGATCGTGGTTCCTCAACCGGCTGATCTTTCCGCCGGGCTTTCCGGACGATGGCGTCGCCGCCGGGCTGGAGGAGGGGAAGCAAGAGATGGCCAAGTGCAGGCACCATTTTCAGGGGTATTATTTTTGGTAAATATTGCGGAGTACGGGGCAAAAAGGCGCAAAATGCACCGCTTCTGCCGGGGTATCCAGCTTAATCCCTTTCTGTTTTGAGGAGTAAATGGCGGCTCAATTATCGGCAATTCGCGGGAAAGTCGCAATAAAGGGCTCCGGCGGGCCGGCCGGAAAAGACCGCGTTACCGGCATTTGCCCGCGGGCAGACCACCCGCAATACCCGGCCCCGGGGTCACTAAAGATGAATAACCCGCTGGCATTCAAGGCGTCAGCCGCGACAGGCGGGACGGACGCCGGCGCCTTCCACATCGCATAAATACGATAACTATTTTACAGAGGACATAACCAGGATCACATTCTAATTGTTTTTTAATCATTTTTGAAAGCCGGGTTCGCCGTTTTGCGCAAAATCGGCCCCTTCGTGAACCGGCGATTCGAATTTTGGAGTACCTTGCCGGGGAATTTTTTTCTTCCTATGCCAGCAGAAGTACGCGTTTTTGCCCCGGCCACCGTTGCCAACGTTGCCGCGGGTTTCGACATTCTGGGTTTTGCGCTGGGAGAGCCCGGTGACAAGATCCGCATCCGCAAGACGAACGCCCCGGGCATCGTGCTGCACAACGAGACGGCCTTCACCGCCATGCCCCTCGACCCGGCCGCCAACACGGCGGGCGTCGCCCTGCAAGCCATGCTCGACCACCTGGGCAGCCGCGAAGGTTTCGAAATCACGTTCCTGCACAAGATTAGGCCGGGCAGCGGCATTGGCAGCAGCGCGGCCTCCTCGGCGGCGGCCGTGTACGGGGCCAATTACCTGCTGGGCGAACCGCTCACCCGCCAGCAACTGGTACCCTTCGCGATGGAAGGGGAACGGCTGGCCAGCGGCACGGCCCACGCCGACAACGTGGCCCCGGCCCTGCTGGGCGGGTTCGTGCTGGTGCGCAGCTACCAGCCCCTCGACTTGATTTCGATCACGGCCCCACCGCGGCTCTTTTGCTCCATCGTGCACCCCCAGATCGAACTCAAAACGGAAGACGCCCGGAAGGTGCTCAAAAAGCAGATTTCCCTCAAAGACGCCGTGGTGCAGTGGGGCAACGTGGCCGGCCTCATTGCGGGTCTGCTCCGCGAAGACTACGGGCTCATCGGCCGTTCCCTCCAGGACGTGATTGTAGAGCCCATTCGTTCGCTGCTCATCCCGGGCTACGACCGGATCAAGGAGGCAGCCCTGGCGGCCGGCGCCCTGGGGTGCAGCATTTCGGGTTCCGGCCCCTCGCTGTTTGCCCTCAGCACCAACGAGGAGGACGCCCGCCGGATTGCCACCGCCATGATCACGACCTGCGTGGATTGCGGCATGGAAAGCGAAAGTTACGTGTCGAGCGTCAACGGCCAGGGGGCGGTCATTGTGTCGTAGGGAAGACGGGAGATTTCAAATGAATTGACAAGGAAGGTTGTATAGCTGTATGGCTACATGGCTGTATGGTTATATGGCTGTTTGTCGGGAAGTGGTGCGGGCGTAAGCAAAACCATATAGCCATACAACCATATAGCCATAAGTCTTCCTTCTTTAGTACAGGACAAAAGTAGGGAGTAGAGTCCCAGAAGGGGGGTAATTTTAAGGTGACCAAACCGCGAATTACCCAACCTCTACTCCCTCATGAAAGATATTCAAGGGGCGTTATATGCCCAAATCAAAGGTCATTTTCCTTGTGAAAAGCGGCGCACCGAGTTGATCTGCAATCTGATCGTTGGCCTATTGAAACTCACCCAAAGTGGCCTGAGCAAGTGGAGCAAAGCTTTGCCGGGTGAAAAGGACCTGGAAGCCAAATACAAGCAGTTGCAGCGGTTTGCCCGTTATTTCCGGTTCTCGCCCCGCTTGTACTGTAAAGTGATCTGGCAGTTGTACGGCCAGGGCAAACAAGTGTACTTGACGCTGGACCGCTCCGAGTGGAAGATGCGCGGCAAGTGGGTACAGGTGACTATGATCGGCATTGCTCACCAAGGGATGAGTGTTCCCCTGCTCTGGCAGGTCTACAACGGGCAGGGCAATACGGCTTATTCGACGCGCAAAGCCTTGCTGAGTTGTTTTGACCACTGGATCGAGCGCAAACCAAACCAGCACATCTGGTGGGTAGCCGACCGGGAGTACATCGGTAAAGATTGGTTCAAGGAGTTGCTGCTGCGAAAGATGCAGTTCTGCATCCGCTTGCGCAAGAGTGCTACCCTGACTCATCGTAACAAGAAGATCAAACTCCACGAGTTGTTCGAATGCACCACGTTGAGAACCCTTTCCAAGCCACGTAAACTCTATGGCACCATGCTCTACTTAGCTGGCCAGAAACTACCCGACGGCGACTACTTCATCGTCGGTAGTGCCACCAAGACCAAGCGCCTGGCTCACATCTATGAGCAGAGATGGCAAATCGAGACCTTGTTTGCCGCTTTCAAGTCGCGGGGCTTCAACCTGGAAAGCTGTCGGGTAAACCTGGCCAAAAGGATCAAGACCCTCATTTTCGTTTTATCTCTTTCGGCCGTGTGGGCCTTGAGAACCGGTCAATGGCTGCTCAAAGAGGGCAAATCCATTCCCCTCAAGACCTTTAAAGACCAAACGACTGCCCAATGGAAAAGCCTTTTCCGCTGGGGACTCGACCACCTGCAAAACATTACCCTTAATAACCTTGATTTTAAATCAGTTATCCACTTGTGTCCTGTATAAAAGTCTTCCTTCTTAAAAAAGGTCGTAGCCCGCTGGCAAGGAAAAAAGGCCGGAAAGCGGTAAATTTGGGTAACGTACGGCGTGCCCACCCGGCACCCCGCCGCGTTTACCCTGATTTTACATGCTGGAACACTTAGAGGCGCTTCGCCAAAGACTGGACGGTGAACTGTACACGGACAACGCCCGGAAAATCATGTACGCCACCGATGCCTCGGCCTACCGGGAAATGCCCCTGGCCGTAGCCATTCCCAAAACCACTACGGACCTGCAAAAGCTGGTGGCCTTTGCCGCCAAACATAAAATTTCGCTCATTCCGCGGGCGGCTGGTACCTCGCTGGCCGGGCAGGTGGTGGGCGCGGGCCTGGTGGTGGACACGGGCAAGCACCTCAACCAAATCCTGGAAGTGAACCCTGGGGAACGCTGGGTACGGGTGCAGCCGGGCGTGGTGCGCGACGAGTTGAACTTGTTCTTGAAACCCTACGGCTTGCAGTTCGGCCCCGAAACCTCCACGGCCAACCGCGCCATGATCGGCGGCATGGTCGGCAACAACTCCTGCGGCCTGCATTCGGTGATCTACGGGGCCACCCGCGACCACTTGCTGGAAGCCAAAGCCCTGCTGGCCGACGGCACCGAAACGACTTTCAAAGCCCTTTCTCCCGCCGAACTGGCCGCCAAAGGGAACGGACAGGCCGCCAGCCCGCTGGAAAAGCAGATTTACGAGGGGATGCACCGGATGCTGGGCGAGCCCCGAAACCAGCAGGAAATCGTTCGGCACTTCCCCAGAAAGGGCGTTACGCGCCGCAACACCGGCTACGCCCTCGACGCCCTGTTGCCCATGCAGCCCTTCACCGAGGGCGGCGAACCATTCAACCTCTGCAAACTGATTGCCGGCTCGGAAGGGACGCTGTGTATGCTGACCGAGATCAAACTGAACCTGATCCCGCTGCCGCCGGCGCAGGTGGGCGTGGTGTGCGTGCACTGCCAGACCATCCACGAGGCCCTGCTGGTCAACCTGGTGGCCCTCCGGTACGGCCCCGGCGCCTCCGAACTGGTGGACCGGTACATCCTCAACTTTACCAAGGACCACCCCGAATACGACAAAAACCGTTTCTTCATCACCGGCGACCCCGGCGCCATCCTGATGGTGGAGTTTACGGCCGCCGGGCAGTCTACCCTCGAAGACGTAGCGGCCCGGCTCGTGGCCGACCTGCAAGCCGCCGGCCTCGGGTACGCGTACCCCGTGGTGTACGGCGAAGCCACCCGTCAGGTGTGGGACGTGCGCAAGGCCGGCCTGGGCCTGATCCGCAACGTGATCGGCGACGCCCAGCCGGTGAACCTGATCGAAGACTGCGCCGTAGCCACCGACCACCTGCCCGACTACATCCGGGAACTGGAAGCCCTCTTGCAAAAGCACGGCCTGCGGTACTCGATGTACGCCCACGCCGGGGCCGGCGAACTGCACGTGGAGCCGATGATCAACCTCAAAACGGCGGAAGGCAACGCCCAATTCCGGCAGGTGCTGGCCGAAACGGCGGCCCTGGTGAAGAAGTACGGCGGCAGCCTGTCGGGCGAACACGGCGACGGGCGGCTGCGCGGCGAGTTCATTCCCTACATGGTGGGTGAGCACAACTACAACCTGTTCAAGCAGGTGAAGGCGCTGTTCGACCCGCAGGGCCTTTTTAACCCCGGCAAGATCGTGGATACCCCGCCGATGAACACGTTTCTGCGCTACACGCCGGGGCAGGCCACGGCGGGCCCCGAAACGATCTTCGACTTCTCCGAAAAGGGCGGCATCCTGCGGATGGCCGAGGCGTGCAGCGGCTCGGGTGACTGCCGCAAGAGTCATTTGATCGGGGGAACGATGTGCCCCTCGTACATGGCAACCAAGGACGAACGTGACACCACGCGGGCCCGGGCCAACATGCTCAGGGAAATGCTCACCCGTTCCGACAAGCCCAACCCCTTCGACCACCAGGAGATCAAGGAGGTGATGAATTTGTGCCTCTCCTGCAAGGGCTGCAAGGCCGAATGTCCTTCCAACGTGGACGTGGGCAAGCTCAAGGCCGAGTGGCAGCAGCAGTACTACCAGGCCCACGGCGTGCCGCTCAGAAGCTGGCTGGTGGGCAACTTCACCCGCCTCAACCGCCTGGCTTCGCTGGTGCCGGGGCTCTACAACTTCGTGTTCACCAACGCATTCACGGCCAAACTGGCCAAACGCGTCGCCGGCTTTGCCCCTGAAAGAAGCATTCCCCTGCTGGGCGAAACCACGCTGCACCACTGGTTCAAGAAAAGGGAGAAAAGCAGACCGCAGACCGCAGACCGGAAGCGGGAAACAACCGTTGGCGGCTCTCCGGTCTCCCTTCCTGCGGTCTCCGGTCTCCCTTCCAAAAAGGTGTACTTGTTTTGTGACGAGTTTACCGACTACAATGACCTGGAAGTGGGCAAGGCGGCCGTGGAGTTGCTGGAACGATTGGGCTACCAGGTAGAAATACCCGTCCATAAGGAGAGCGGCCGCACGTACTTGTCGAAAGGGTTGCTCAAGCAGGCTAAGAAGCTGGCAATCGAGAACGTACAACTGCTGAAAGACGTAGTGACCGAACAGGCGCCGCTGGTGGGCATCGAACCTTCGGCCATTCTCACGTTCAGAGACGAGTACCTTTCGCTGGTGCCCAAAGAGATGAAGCCGGCCGCCGAAGCACTGGCGAAAAACTGCCTGCTCATCGAGGAGTTTTTAGCGAGTGAACTGGCCAAGGGGCATTTGCAGCGGGAGCAGTTTACTGCCGAAAAACGCCTGGTGAAGCTGCACGGCCACTGCCACCAGAAGGCGCTCTCTTCGCTGGTGCCCGTCAAGAAGGTTCTGTCTTTGCCTCAAAACTACGCGGTGGAACTCATCCCTTCGGGCTGTTGCGGCATGGCCGGCTCGTTCGGCTACGAAAAGGAGCACTACCACGTATCCCAGCAGATCGGCGAGTTGGTGCTCTTTCCCACCGTGCGCAAGCAGCCGGAAGAGGTGATCATCTGCGCCCCGGGTACTTCCTGCCGCCACCAGATCAAGGACGGCACCCAACGCACGGCCCTGCACCCCGTGCAGGTTCTCCTCCAGGCCCTCAGGCAACCGGCGGAACCAGCCCGGGCGGCGTCGCCGGTCCCGGCAACCGCTCATCTTTAAGCCCGACGCCCGACAGCTTGCGGCTGCGCATCTCGTGGAGCAGGTACAGGAGCGGGCCGGCCGCGGCGGCGGGCGGCAAACCTTCCGGCCGGACGTTCGAAATGCAATTCCGCGATGCGTCGGTGAGGCCGGGCCGGGGTCCGTAGGTGAGGTACACGCCCAGGCTGTCGGGTGAACTCAGGCCGGGCCGTTCGCCGATGAGCACGGCCACGATGCGGGCCCCCAGGGCGTGCCCGATCTCGTCGCCAATGGCTACCCGACCGCCGCGTACCAGCACCACCGGCGAGAGCGTCCACCCGGCGGCAGTCAGGCCGGGCAGGGCCGCGGCCAGCAGGGGCACGGCGTGGCTTTGCACGGCCCGGGCCGAAAGTCCGTCGGCCAGCACGAAGCACAGGTCCGGCGGCGCCCCGCCCGTTACGTATTCCGACAACCGTTCCCGCGATTCCGGGTGCAGCTGCCGGCCGTAGTCGGGCCGCCGCACGTATTCGGCCCGGTTACCCGCCCGGCTTTGCAGCGCAATGGGCCCGAGTCCCAAAGTTCTTACTTCATCCGCCAGTTGGGCCGCATCCAGTTCCGAATACACGGCGTCGCGGGCCTGGGCGTGGGCCAGTTGGAAGCGCAGCAGTTCGCCGGTAGGCAGGCTGTGGCCCGCCCGGCCCAGGGCAATGCGGGCGGCCGTGTACGACCGCAGTCCGGTCCAGGGATCAGGTTGTTCGGCGTGCATGGGGAAAGGGCAGGATCGGGTGGAGGATATGCTGATTCGTTGTTGGTTGTCCGTTGTTGGTTGTTTGTAATTGTCTGATTTACAGGTAGTATTGAACGGTTAGATACGTAATCATGAAGGCATTTTGGTGCTAAATTGCTTTTTTGCGACTGTACTGAAGGGTCAGCGGGATAGACTTTGATTCTTTGTCACCGGGGGCTTTGTAAAAAAGGGCAAAGGTACCCTCCCCCGACTTCCGGAAATACTCCACGCGGACCGGGTAAAACCCCGGCTGCAAGGGGACTATGTACGTATGCTCTCCCCCGCTGCCGTGCACCCCGTCGTAGTGAATCAGCAACTGGTCACCGATAATCAGCTTGGCCCCGTTGCCGGCGCTCATGCCAATATAATAATATCCTTCTTCTTCCACCCGGAGGTAGCCTTCGATCAGCAGCGCAAAGTTGTTTTGCCTGCCGGTTTTCCTGAGATCAAAGTCCGCGTTGGTGTAGCCGCTCCGGACGGGTTTTACTTTCCGGAAATCAGGCAAGCCCTCCCAGTTGCCCTCGTAATACGCGTACCCGAATCCGCCCGGCGCGGCCTGCCGGGGTTTTGGCCCCGACGGCAGGGCGTTTCCCGCCACGAAGGAGCCGCTTTTGGTCACGTCGTTTTTACCCCGGCCCGAGAAAAGCCTGGCTTTGAACGCAGCAGGGCCCGAAAGAGTGATCTACCGTTCCAGCTGCGCGTCGCCCGGGGTAGGTTCGCTGCCGTTGGTGGTGTACCGCACGTACGCAGGGTCGCTGAAAGACCAGATTTGGATGGGCTTATTTTTGATCACGGTGCCATTCATGGGATGAAAAACAATGTCGTTTACGTTGTGCCCGGCGTAGGTGAATTTCAATCCGTCATACACAGTTTTGAAGTTGATGGACATGTGCGTTTCGTTGGGACAGGCAACGAACTGGTACTGCAAGCTTTTGGGGGCCTTTGCCCGGAAGAGGGAGTCTACCGGGGTGATCCCCATGTCCTGGTAATCCCACCCGGCCCTGCCACTCACAAAAAAGGTTTTGTTGGGGGGGAATGGACCCGCCAGGGCTTTTGCCGCCAGGGGAATCAGGTACTCATTGACGCACCAGAAGGCCGGATCGGCAGCAATGTAAGACGCAAACAGGTCGGGCGCTTTGGCAAACGCGTACAGCGCGAAGACGCCACCGAACGAATGTCCGTACAGCGTGTTGGTGCCGTTGGAGGGATACGTCTGGTTGACATAAGGAATCAGTTCGTCTTTGAGGAAAGCGAGAAACGGACCGGCGCCGCCGCCGGCAGGAACCCCTTCTGCTTTCGTGGGCAGGAAGTCCCGGTTGCGGTCGACGTTGAAGATGCCGACAATGATCGTGGCAGGCATGAAGCCCTGCTGCTCCGCGTAGTGCTGAATGGGCGCAGCTTCCGCGGTCATGCCGTCGCCGTCCAGCAGGTACAGCACATCGTATTTTTCTCCCGACCCCGGCCGGTAGTTCTCCGGCAGCACGACCTGAACGAATCTTTTTTCCCCCAATACTTTCGAGTAGACCGAATCGCGTACGCCGGGGGTTTGCTGCGCGGCAACTGCACCGAACAGGTGGCAAAAGAATAAGAGTACCCCTGACCGCAACAGTGCGGGCCGGTTGGGCATTTTGTTCCCGGGTTTGTGATGCATGGAAGGGAAAGGATACAGATGAAGGCGTTGCAGAAATGGAAGAAATTTAACCATTTGCAGAGGGCAACTCAAGGAGTGTGCCAGTGCTTGGTGAAAACTGTTTATCAGGTATTTACCTATAATCGGGCGACGCCGGGCCAGCGTTCGGTTCCGGAAGTGAACGCGTTCTGTTTCAAACTGGAACAGGATCATTTCCCGGAGCCGGAGGAATTATCCTAAAGTGATTTCATGATTACGTATTTGGTTAATTACGTATTTGGTTATTCAAAATTGTCTGTGAATCAAGGCATTACGAACAACGAACAACGAATAGCCAACAACGAATTAGTATTGCGCCGGAAGTTGCTCGATTGGGGGGCATTTGTTAAATTGAAGAGGAACCCACCCGCCTCCGGGCGGCCGTTGCCCTTGCCCCGCCCGCCGTACCGGCCCACGGATGCGGCACCATTGATGGCGGTTTTATTCCGTCCATCCAATCGGCGCAGTAGAACGGGAGCACTGATTACTTTTACAGTGGGAAATGATTTGCTACGACTGTTTTATGAAACCCATTCAATACCCGGATGCCTGGCTGCGATCCATCGGCATTCCTTTTCTGGCCATCCTCATCGGGCAGTTCGGGGCTTCCGGGCCGCTGTGGGCAGGGTTGCAAACCAAACAATACTACCTCGACCTGGTCGTGAACTTGCTGACGGTGGGCCTGGTCTGGGAAACAAACCGCTCCCTGATCCGGCAACTGGACCTCCGGTATTCCTGGGCCAACCACCGCCTCCGCCGGTTCGGGGTGCAGACGGGGCTGGGGCTGGTGGCGTCGTTGTGGGAAGTGGCCGCCATTGCGTACCTGTACCACCAGGTTTTCCGCATTCGCCCCGAAGCCTTCAACATCCCGGACCTGCTGGCGGTTGAACTGCCGCTGACGGTCATTTTCGTAGCCACGCTGCACACCATTTACCTGGGCATGTACCTGGTGCATTACCACCAGTCCATCGTGGCCCGCCTCACCACCGAACGCGACGAAGCATTGCGCATGGTGGAAGGCGTGAAGCTTGACCGCTTCTACAATGAGAACGGCGAACAGCAGCCCAGCCCGTTGCAAAAACACCTCATCGTCAACTACGGCCTTGCCTCGGTGCCCGTGCAGAGCGACGAGGTGGCCTACATCTACCGGGAGCAGGAAACGTGTTTCCTCAAAACCTTCGACGGCAAGGAGTTTACTTCCGGCTCTTCCCTCGAAAGCCTGGAGGTCCTGCTGCCGCCGTCCACCTTTTTCCGGCTCAACCGCCAACTGCTGGCCCACATCCGCTCCATCCGCCGCTTCCGCCAGGACGCCAACGGCAAACTCAGCGTCGAATTTTACCCCGCCTTCGGTCAGGAAGTGTTCGTCAGCAAGAAAAAAGCCCCCGAGTTCAGGGAGTGGTTGGGGAAGAAGATATGAACAGTAATCAGTAATCAGTGAACAGTAAACAGTAAACAGTAACCGCTGGTCATACGGGTGCGGTGAGGTACAACCAGCCGATGCCAACTGACCAACGATTACTGTTTACTGATCACTGTTTACTGTTATCAGTCGAACTTGAACCCCACCGTCCACTCCACGAAATCGGCCGTGCCGAAGTGGGTTTTGAGGGTGATGGCGCCGAACAGGCCGGGGCGGAAGTAGTATTTGAGGCCGTTGCGGAGGTAGAAAGGCGCGTCGGCGGGGTAGGGGCTGTACACGTAAATGCCCGCCTGCGAGAGCAGCGAAAGCCGCCCGCTGATGTAGAGTTCGTGCCCCAGGGAGAGGGCGGCCCGTTTGTAGTCGGGCTTTTGTTCGCCGGTCAGCGTGGTGTCGAGGTCAATCGCTTTTTTCTCGGCCGTGTTCAGGGTGGCATCCAGTCCCAGCAGCAGGGCACTTTTGGCGTTCAGGCGGCGGCTCCCGTACGCCGACAGCACCAGGCCCGGGTACTTGCGGCCGCCCGGCAATCCCACTTCCTTGATGGTAAACGCCCCCGAGACGTGCAGGGCGTAGGGCTTGCAGGCAATGCCGCGGGCCGTATCGGCGTCGCGCCGCACGAGCCGTTCCGGGTGGGGCAGGTGGCTCACGCCCAGGTTCCAGCCGATCACGTTGATGCCGGAGTTGGGCACCTTGAAGGCCGCGTTCGAGAAGTGCGTGAGCATCAGGCCCGTCTTGAGTGTCCAGGCGTCCGAGAGGCGTTGCGCCCAGCCCAGTTCGCCCCGCATCACGTAGTTGATCCGGCTGCTCAGGGCCGCGTTCTGAAAGTTGCTTACGGGGTCGTAGGGGCGGGTGGTCCACGAAAGTCCCCCGCCGATGCGGAGGCGGAGCCCCGAGGTCCGGCGCAGGGTAAACGGCTTTTCCAGGTACGAAAGCCCGTAGAGCACCTGTCCCAGCTTGGGGTGGTGAAAGTCGAACACACCCAGCGCCACGCCGGGCTCGGGGTAACGGTGCAGCCGGTGCCAGGCTTTGCGGCCCGTGGTCGGCCAGTTGAGGTACGCCTCGATGGCGTAGGGATGGGTGTTGGTGATGGACCCGATCTTGGGCGTGTGCCGGAAGATGAAACCGTAGTACGCATTGACCCCCCACCGGATGGGTGCGCGGGATTGGGCAGCGGCGGGCAGGAGGCGGAAAACCAGGAGCAGAACGAGGGCGTAACGCAGCAAGGGCATGGTGGACCGGAAAGCAGCTAAATTAAGCAGAACGGGCGGGCCTTGCCAAATTGCGGATCGCCGGCGGGCGGTTAGAGGAGTACCGATTTGCGCGTTTTGAGCAATTGCTTGAGTTCGGGCGGCAGGCCGAAGTGTTCGTCGATGAAGTCGTCGAGGATGTCCTTGGTTTCGGCCGAGATCAGGTCTGCCAGGTCGCTCAGGACCCGGGCGCTGATCATGTAGGGCAGGTAGCTGAACAGCAGGTCGGGGCCGTCGCAGTGGGCGTAGAGCTGGTACTCGGCCAGGTCTTCCTGCGGCGTGCCCGTGAGCAGGCACTGCGCAAGCCACGCGTCCAGGTTCAGGCCCGCCGTCTGGAGCATCCGGCGCCGGCGTTCCACGAGGTTCACCCGGTTGTCGAAATACCGGTCAATGACCACCAGCGACTCCCCCGAAAGCGTTTCGCGCATCCGCGTGCAGCACCCGATGCACATGGCGTACTCGTAGATGACGTCCTGCACGCCGAAGCCGGGGTATTTTTTTACCGCCTTTTCGATGACGTACTGCGTGCCGTTTTCCAGCAGGTGCTTCTCGCAGACCACGCAGCGGTCAAACGGCTTGCCGGTGGCAAAGGATTGGAACGTTTTGGGAACGGGAATGTATTCTTTAAGAAGGCCCAGGACTGGTAGCTGCATAGACTGGCGAATTTTTAAGCGTAGGTGGTGCTGCCAGGGGAACCGGCGCGGGAGACGGCAATTGGCGTACCCTAAATTAAACAATATACTTTTTTGCGAAAAGGTATACGCTTAATTAAGTACGCGGGTTCCCACTAATTGCATCAATCAGTACCACGACATGCTGCCGTCGATTTCCATGGCCCAGGCGTGGATGCCGCCCTCCAGGTTGTACAGGTTGCGGAAGCCGTGGGTGTCGGTGAGGTAGGCAACGGCCACGGCGCTCCGGATGCCGTGGTGGCAGTACACAACCACCGGCTTGGTCCGCTCGATGCGGTTGTGGGAGGAGGGGAGCTTGTCGAGCGGAATGTGCACGGCGTTGCGCAGCCGGCACAAAGCGTACTCGTGCGGGTCGCGTACGTCCACCAGTTGCAGGTCGTCCTTCAAGTCCAGCCGGCGCTTGAGCTGCTGCACGGATATTTCGTTCATAAGGCGTGGTCCAATGATTTATACCCAGCCATTGATGGTTTCCCTAACAAAATACGTCCTGCGGCGGGGGTCATCAGATGCCGTTGTATTTTACAAATAAAAATTTTTGTTAAAATAAGAAAGAATTCAATACGAGTCAACCCTTTTCGGAAAAGGAGACGGCAGACGGGAGGAAGGGAGACGGGAGGAGGATCGGGAAGGGACTTTGGCGGCGATGCGAGGCCGCGTTGCGGGAAAAGGTCGCCTTGCGGGAAAAGGTCGCGTCGCGGCTCCCCTCCTCGGAGGGGGCTGGGGGTGGGTTTACTTCAATGAGACAGATTGGCTGGGGATCACCGCTTTAGTAAGTTCCCCTCACGGGAATTTGACGGAAAAAGTATTCTCGAAAAGATAAAGCATTGCCGTAACGCGCTGATCCCTCCATGACGCGCAACATAGAAGTAAACCCACCCCCAGCCCCCTCCGAGGAGGGGAGCCGCGACGCGACCCTTTCCCGCAAGGCGACCTTTTCCCGCAACGCGGCCTCGCATCGCCGCCAAAGTCCCTTCCCGATCCTCCTCCCGTCTCCGGTCTTCCGTCTCCTTTACCCCGGCTGGGTGGCTTTGACGTGGCGGGGTTTGCCGTACAGGTCCGTGTATACCTGGGTGCCGGTCAGGCCCGCCCGGCGCAGCACGGCTTCCGTGGGGCCGGGAAACTGTTCGTTGATTTCCAGGTAGCAGGCGCCGCCCGGCGACAGGCGCTGTCGGCAGAACGCGGCCAGCACCCGGTAGAAGCGCAACGGATCGGCATCGGGCACGAACAACGCCAGGTGGGGCTCAAAGTCCGTGACGTTGGCCCGCATGAGGGCTTTTTCGGCAACCCTCACGTACGGCGGGTTGCTCACCACCACGTCGAACGGGAGGCCGGCCAGCGCCGGGGCGGTTTCCCATTGCAGCACGTCGGCTTCGAGGAAGCGGACGTCGGCGCCGTTGAGGGCCGCGTTTTCGCGGGCCGTTTGCAGCGCCCCCGGCGAGACGTCGAGGGCCCACACCGTGGCGCCGGGCAGGGCCCGGGCCAGGCTTACGGCAATGCAGCCGCTGCCCGTGCCCACGTCGAGTATCCGTACCGGCCGGTCCGCGTGTTCGCGCACTACCCACGCTACGAGTTCTTCGGTTTCGGGCCGGGGAATGAGCACCTGCGGATTGACGCGGAAGGGGAGGCCGTAGAAGTACGTCAGGCCGGTGACGTACTGCACCGGTTCTTGCCCTTCGAGGCGGCGGAGGCGCTCTTCCCAGCCGGCCGGGTCGGGGAGGGGGACCGTTTTGGCGGCCAGCACGGCCGCCCGGGAGAGGCCGAACCCGTGTTCCAGGAGCAGGAAGGCAATGCTGCGGGCTTCGTTGGCATCATATATGCGGCCCAGGCGGGTAACCGCCTCGTTGAACAACTGCCGGGAGGAAACGTGCATAAACGGGTGGGATTTTAAACCGGGTAATAGGTATATTGCCGGAAACGTACGCGATCCTACAATGGTGTAATGGTACACTGATTCGTTATGATGGTTATGATTGATTATGATCGAATGACTACATGATCAGGAGGCTGCACCGATAAACCATCTCGTTAAATCACATAATTATTTAATCATAATCAATCATAACCATCATAATAGATCAGTGTACCATGAGTCATAAACCGACCACTCACCCATGCCCGATTCCGAAACGCTTGCCCTGGACACCCTGATGATGCGCCGGGCCCTCCAACTGGCCGAACTGGGCCGGGGCAGCGTGAGCCCCAACCCGATGGTGGGCTGCGTGATCGCGCACCAGGGCCGCGTCGTCGGGGAGGGCTGGCACCGCAAGTACGGCGGCCCCCACGCCGAGGTAAACGCCGTCGCGGCCGTGGCCGACCCGGCGCTGCTGCCCGAAAGCACGGCATACGTCACGCTGGAGCCCTGCGCGCACTTCGGCAAAACGCCCCCCTGCGCCGACCTGCTGGTGGCGCACCGCGTGAAGCGGGTGGTGGTGTGCAACGTGGACCCCAACCCGCTGGTGGGCGGCAAGGGCCTCGACAAGCTGCGGGCGGGCGGCATTGCCGTGGAAACCGGCCTGCTGGAAGCAGAGGGACGGCTGCTCAACCGCCGTTTTTTTACGTTCATGGAAAAGAAGCGGCCCTACCTGCTGCTCAAGTGGGCCGAGACGGCCGACGGCTTCATTGCCCGCGCCGATTATAGTTCCAAGTGGATCAGCAACGCGGAGGCCCGGCGCCTCGTACATAAGTGGCGGGCCGAGGAAGACGCCGTGCTGGTGGGTACCAACACCGCCCGCTACGACAACCCGCGGCTCAACGTACGCGACTGGACGGGCGACGACCCGGTACGGATCGTGATCGACCGGTTTTTGCGCCTGCCCGCCGGACTGCACCTGTTTGACCAGACGCAAACCACGCTTTGCTATAACCTGCTGGAAGACAAGGCAAGTGAATACGTACAATACGTGAAGCTCGACGACCCGGAGGGCTTTCTGCCCGCCATGCTCGATGACCTGTACCGCCGCAAGATCGCCTCGGTGCTGGTGGAAGGGGGGGCCGGGCTGCTGAATGCGCTGCTGGCGGCCGGCCTCTGGGACGAAGCCCGGGTGTTCCGGAGCCCCGCGGCTTTCGGGGATGGCATTGCGGCACCGGTGCTGCGGGGCGGGGTAACCGCCCATAAAGAAGAAATCGGGGACAATACCTTAGCCGTGTACTACCCGGGGCCTTTTTAGACGAAAAAGATTGACCGAATCAAAATATGTTTGTCGCTTGCCGCATTTCCAATTCCCATAAGCCAGCCGGAAACGTTAAGGTAAAAAGGACTAACTTTGCAGCCCTTTGCAAAAAAAGGAATGGCCCGTCCCCCGGATGGGCCGCAACGACTGGTTTCACGCGAAAAAGAGAGAAGAGGCAGATTAACCATCTGATCGAGTATGTTACAGGAAAAAGAAGAAAAGAACGGCCTGGCGGTCAACCAGGAAGAAGAACGCATCCGGCAGGCTTTCCGCAACCGGGACTGGAACGAAATCAAAAGCGCCGACTCGTGGGCAATATTTAAAATAATGGCCGAATTCGTGAACGGGTTCGAGAAACTCGCCCAGATCGGCCCCTGCGTGTCGATCTTCGGGTCGGCCCGCACCAAGCCCGAAAATCCCTACTACAAGATGGCCGAGGAGATTGCCGCCAAGCTGGTGCGGCACGGGTACGGGGTGATTTCGGGCGGCGGCCCGGGCATCATGGAAGCGGCCAACAAGGGTGCCTTCGAGCAGGGCGGCAAGTCGGTGGGTCTCAACATCCGCCTGCCCTTCGAACAGTTCAACAACGCCTACATTGACGCCGACAAGCTGATTACGTTCGACTATTTCTTCGTGCGCAAGGTCATGTTCGTCAAGTACGCCCAGGGCTTTATCGTGATGCCGGGCGGCATGGGTACGCTGGACGAACTGTTCGAGGCCATTACGCTGGTGCAGACCCAGAAGATCAGCCGGTTTCCCATCGTGCTGGTGGGCCGCGCCTACTGGCAGGGCCTGCTCAACTGGATCGAGGAGGTCATGCTGGGCCAGGAAGCCAACATCAGCCCCGAAGACCTCAAGCTGATCAACATTGTGGATACGCCCACGGAAGCCGTCAAAGTCATCGACGACTTCTACTCCAAGTACCTGCTGTCACCCAACTTCTAATGAAGTTTATGAGTTCATGAGTTTAGGAGTTTATGAGTAGGTACGCGCTTGGTTGACGACGCGTACCTACTCATGAACTCATAAACTTTAAACTCATAAACTCCTAACCGCTAAACCTTCAGCTATTGCGGAAAGTCCAGTTCATATCGGTTTTGGCGTTGTTGGTCGGGCTCATCGGCTACGGCATTTACACCCGGTTGGGCATGGAGTTCAGTTTCCGGTACGAGCACGACGACCGGTACCAGGTGTACAACCCCGACAAGCCGCCCAAGCTGGTGCATTTTGCCGGCGAAGCGGTGCCCCTGGAAAACAAAGCCGTGGCGAGCCTCTTCAGCCAGGAGCTGCGCCTGAACACCCGCCACAACGCGAGCTGGATTCCGGTGATCGAACGGGGCCGGCACTGGTTGCCCAAGATTGAACCCATCCTGCGGCAGTACAAGATTCCCGAAGACTTCAAGTACCTGGCCGTGGTGGAAAGCATGCTGCTCAACGTGCAGTCGTCGAAGGGCGCCGGCGGCTTCTGGCAGATGATCCCGCTGACGGCCCGGGAGTACGGCCTGGAGGTGAACGAGGAGGTCGATGAACGGTACCACCCGATCAAGGCTACGGTGGCCGCCTGCAAGTATTTCCGGGAGGCCTACCGGTGGTTCGGCGACTGGACCAGCGTGGCCGCCTCCTACAACGCGGGCATGTACGCCCTCGACCGGGCCTACCGCAAACAGGGCGAAGACTCCTTTTACGGCCTTAAGCTCAACAAACAGACGACCATCTACGTGTTCCGGGTGCTGGCCGTGCGGCAACTGCTCGAACACCCCAAGGCCTACGGCTACAAGGTGAGCCGCCACGACCCGCTGTACGAACCGCTCAAAACGGTAAAAGTCGAAGCGTCCATTCCCGACCTGGAAGCGTTTGCGGCCGAACACGGCATTTCGTACGCCACGCTGCGGCGGCACAACCCCTGGCTGCTGCAAAATACCCTCACCCTCAAGGAGGAAGGCAAAACCTACACCCTGCTCATTCCCCGCAAAAAAGAAATACTGGCAACCAGCCAGCCGGCCGAACTGCCCACGCTTGAGATGCTGCCGGAAGTGCTGGAAGACTCAGTGGAAGCAGGCATGAGACGTTAGCGTAACGTAACCACGGAGAGACGTAGATTTCCCGCAAAGGCCGCAAAAGAAGCACAAAGAAAAAGAGCTGGATGGGCACGGTACGCGGACTTGCGTAGCGATACGTGGTGCCTCTCGGTAAGCGGCGCATCGCGGAATAGCATCGCATCGCGGAATAGCGGCGCATTGCGGGAAAGGGTCGCATCGCGGTACACGTCGCGTCGCGGCTCCCCTCCTCGGAGGGGGCTGGGGGTGGGTTTACTTGTATGCTACGCACTACCGAGGGATCACCGTATTGCGGTAATTTTCCTGACATCAGGGCAAAACTTTATATGCTTGCTTCCACTGCACTGGTCCTCTTCCGATGATCCTTTGGTAACATGTCTCATGGAGGTAAACCCACCCCCTAACCCCTCCGAGGAGGGGAGCCGCGACGCGACGTGTACCGCGATGCGACCCTTTCCCGCAATGCGATGCTATTCCGCGATGCGCCGCTTACCGAGAGGCGATCTTTGCGCTCCGAAAGGAAGCATACTGCATCCGCAAAACGCCTTTGCGTGCAACCTTTTCTCCGTGCCCGCTGCGCCCTCTGCGGCTCAAACCCGCTCCGGCAAGTCGTCTGTTTCTCCGTGGTAAACCTTATGCTATCTCTCATTTCAGTACAAATAGGCAGTACACACAAAAAAATGCCGGTCATTTTGGACGTAAACCGCAGTTCCCGTCCAAAATAACCGGCATTGATGAAGCAACGGGACCTAATCTCCCGTCTCCTGTCTCTCGTCTAATATCTCGTGATGGCGGCAACTTGCTGGTGGCTTTCCAGCTTGCCGTCTTCGGCGAAGACCACGCTGCCGCCCTTGCTGAGCACCATTTCGATCAGGTCGTCCACGGCGTCCTCGGCAACCGGTTCGGCCTGGCCCTGCGTGTTGGCGTCGGGGTCTACCACGTAGCCGTCCTGCTTCACCACCGCCTTGGCCTGGTAGCCTTTTTCAACCACCAGCGTACGCACCCGGCCTTCAAAAGCTGCCTGCCACACCGACTGGAGGCCCGCCACGTAGAGGTTCTGCCCCACGGCGTTCTGCAGCCGGTCGAGCACGGCTTCCCGTTCCTCAGCCAGTTTTTCCTGCACTACCTGCGCCGCCATCTTGCCGATTTCGTTGGAAGGCAGGTGATCGTAGTTGCCGTTGACCGTACCGATCAGGCGGCTGGCGTGCTTGGACGACTTGAGGAAGTGCGCTGCTTTCTTCTCCGTTGCCATGAGCACGAACCGCAGGTTTTCGTCCTGGAGGTACTTGCCCAGCGCCTGGTCAATGCGCAGCATGTAGTTGATCAGGTTGTCGGGGTTGTCCATCACGCCGCTGCCGCCCTGGTGGCCGAAGCCGTTCTGGTGGGCGGGGCCGGAGCCGCGGTGCGCCCCCGACATGTGCGTAAAGCGGATTTTATCGTCGTCCGTGTACGTTCCCATTTCCTCAATGGAAGCCGGCATGCCCTCGATCTTGACGGCCGACAGTTGGGCGTCGGTGCCGCGCAGGGCCAGCGTTTTATTGTCACTCACCAGCAGCACCAGGTACTCTTCGAGCATACCCATGTTGTACACCAGGTCGCGCACCTGGAAGCTGTCGCCGATGGTGACGTTGTTGTCCACTTCAAAAGGCAGGCAAATGTCAGTTTGCACGCCGGTAGAGATAAAAATACCGTAGCCCCGGCAACCCGCCCCGAAGTTGGTCAGTTCCTCGGTCATGCTTTCAAGCCGCTCCAGGATTACCTTGGCCTGGTCGCCCTGCTCGGAATGTTCCGGTCCTACCTGGGCCCGCAGTTGCTGTTTGGCCGTTTCCAGGTGCCTTTTCAGCGCGTATTCGTAGCGGGGATCTTCCGGGTTCACTTTGAAGGTAATGGACAGGCAGGGGTAGGAGGACTGGCTGCTGAGCATCTTCAGTTTCTCCTGTATTTCACTTTTCGTCATAGCAGGTGATCTATTTAAAGTAATACGTAACACTTCTCACCGCCCGCGTACGCCCGGAGGAAGGTCCGTAATCCACCGCCACCGGCGATGAATGACCCCTTCCGGCCCGGCGCCGGGCATCAAAAGTGTGTGCTAAGTGTACGGCTGCGCAAACGGGAGAGTTGCTTTTCACGCAAAAAGAGTGGTCATTGGTCAATAGTCATTGGTCATTGGTTAGTACGCGGGAGGTAATTTACGCGTACCTACTAATGACCAATGACCAATGACCAATGACCACTGACCATTCAATGCTTCGGATACACTTTCAACTCCTGGTACCCGCTTTTGGGGTCGGGTTCGCGGGTGAAGCGGTAGGCGGGGAGGATGCCGATCACGATTTCGGCGGTGGTGTACACCTGGCAGCCTTCCACCAGGTGCCCGCCCAGCGTAGCGCCGGTGGAGTCGGACACCGACAGGTGCACGTGGGAGCCGGTGACGGCCAGCGTACCCACCAGCGACACGATTTCCCGTTTGCCCTCAAAGGTGGTGTGGTGGTCCTGGTTGGCCAGGCGCAGCACGGTTTTTTGCAGGCTGCCCACGCAGGTAACGATACATGCCGCCTCCAGTTTCTTGTCGGCAACGAACTTTTGCAACGCCGCCCGCAGGTCTTCGCCGGGGCCGAGCCGCAGGGCGTACACTTGCATGGGGGAGGCGGGCAGGTTTTGGGCGAAGGTCGGGGTGGTGAGCATGGCCAGCAGCACGGCAAGAAAAATGATGAAGAGGTAATGTTTCATCCCTGGTAGTATTGCAACGCCTCCTTGATGTCCTTGAGGCTGATGGCCTGGTCGATGACGGGCTGGCCGATTTCCCGCAGCAGCACGCACTGGATTTTGCCGCCCAGGTTCTTTTTGTCCTGGAGGGCCAGCGGCGCAATGGCTTCCGCGTCGGCGGCTTCCAGGTGCACCTTGCCGTACACCGCGAAGAGGAACTCTTCCACCTGCGCCAGGTCTTTCTCGGACAGCAGTCCCCGCTGGTTGGAGAGATACGCTTCGGCAATCATGCCCACGGCAATGGCTTCGCCGTGCAGCAGCCGCCGTTTGGGGTCGGCCAGGAAGTAGCTTTCCACGGCGTGGCCCACCGTGTGGCCGAAGTTGAGCACCTTGCGCCAGCCCTTTTCGGTGGGGTCCTGCGCCACCACGGCCTGCTTGATGCCCACCGAGTGCGGCACGAGTTCGGCCCAGCGTTGCTGTTCGAGGTCGCGGCGCCGGATGGTGGCCCACATGGCGGCGTCGGCAATGAGGCAGTGCTTGATGATTTCGGCGAAGCCCGAACGCACCTCCCGGGGCGACAGCGTTTGCAGGAAGTCCGTTGCCACCAGCACCCAGGCCGGCTCCCGGAACACGCCGATGTGGTTTTTGTAGCCGTTGAAGTCAATGCCCAGTTTGCCGCCCACGCTGGCGTCTACCTGCGAAAGCAGCGTGGTGGGAATCTGCACGAAGTCGATGCCGCGCTTGTAGGTGGCCGCGCAGAAGCCGCCCATGTCGCCGATCACGCCGCCGCCCAGGTTGAGCACCAGCCCTTTGCGGTCGAGCCGGGCGTCGGTGAGCTTCTGCCAGATGGCCGTGCAGGTTTCCAGGTTTTTATGCGCCTCGCCGCTCTTGATGGTAATGAGCGTGTGCCGGGGCAGCACGGACTTGAGGAGCGGGTAACAGTGCTTTTTGGTGTTCTCGTCGGTGAGCACGGCCACGCCCGAGCAGGGGTGTTCGCGCAACCACGCTTCCAGGGCCGGTGCGGCTTCGGACCCGATGTGTACGGCATGTTCCATGCCCCAAAAATAGGACTTTTACGCAGTTGCCCGGGCCGGCAGGAGCCCTCCGCCGTAACTATTGCCGTTGATACCGTTTGAAAGAAGCTTACCCGCGTGCTTTCGGGGCAACAATGGCGGGAAAAGCGCGTGAATGGCCTTATTTTACGCGCAAATACGGACCGGAAAATGCTTGGCTGCGGCGGGTTTACTATTTTAGGCCACCGGGTATACAGATTGCGGAAAAATAAGGCCCGTCCTTACGTACCGTCCACCCTAAATTCACCTTCCCCGATGAAACGCCTGTTTACTTTTTTGCTGCTGCTGGCATGCCTGCCCGGTTTTGCCCAGGAGGAACTGCCGTCCTACACCGAAGCCGTCGAAGTTTCCGGCGCCAGCCGGCAGGAGTTGTTCGGCCGGGCGCAGGACTGGCTCAAGCACCTCGATGCTCAGATGTCCTTCGACGACCCGGAAAGCGGCTTTATCAGTGTGGGCGGGGCGATGCCGCTGCGCGAACCGGGCACCGGCCAACTGATCTACGTGCTTACGCTGATTGTGGAGGAGCAGAAGTTCTGGTACGAATTCACGCAGTTCTACGACCAGCCCGAACCGGCTCCCGGCCAAGGGAAGAAAACGAACAAAAAGGCGACCGGCCCGGTCCGGGCAGCCCCGGCCGTGTACGAGGCGCTGGATGCACAGGTGCGGTCGGAGATCGAAGACCTGAAGCGGGCCATGCTGGCGGACGGCGGAGTGCTGGGCAATACGAAGAATTAGGGACATAAGACACTGCCCCGTTTCTATTTTACCCGGGAAATGGACAGGATTTTTACCGGCTCCGGCAGCAACTGGCCGTTGGCTTCCATCTGGTGGATTTTCCGGATCACGTCCATGCCTTCGGTTACTTTGCCGAAGGCGGCAAACCCCTTGCCGTCGGGGTTGCGCGTGCCGCCCGCGTCGAGGGCCGGCTGGTCGCCCATGCAGATAAAAAATTCAGAACGGGCCGTGCCCGGTTGCTGGCGCACCATCGACAAGGTGCCGTCCTGGTGCCGCAGGCCCGTCTGCCCCGTGGATTCGTGCTTGATGGGCGGGAGGGCGGCGTTGAAGACGGGAGCCAGGCCGCCCTGCAATACGTTGATCTTCACGCTGTCTTTGGGCTGGTTGTCCGGTCGGAGCACCCGGTAGAACGTCGCCCGCGAAAACAGGCCTTCATCGACGTACCGCAGGAAGTTGGCCGCCGTAACGGGGGCTTGCTTGGTGTACACTTCAATGGTAATGTTGCCCGCATCGGTTTCCAGGGCCACCTTGGTTGACTGGGCCCGCGCGGAAACCAGGGACGTGAGGAACAGAATGGGAAACAGCAGTGCTTTGGGGAGCGAACGAAACATGAGTGGTTGGGTGATTTAGGCTAAAACGAAAAAGAGGGCCGGATTGGTGAATGGAGAGTGAAGGTTGAATGATCGAAAAGTTCACCACGGAGATTTCACGCAAAGGCAGAGTTCACGCAAAGGCGCAAAGGAGGAGCGCAAAGACCGCAAAGAAAAGAAATAAACATAACCGCAAAGGGCGCAAAGGAGACGCTAAGACCGCAAGGAGAACGCGTAACCCTTTGCGCCCTTTGCATTCCCCCTTGCGATTCAGTTATTTTCTTTGCGGTCTTTGCGCTCCTCCTTTGCGCCTTTGCGTGAAACCTTTACCTGAATTAAAAGTAAAGACCCAAACCGGAGGGCCTGGGTTTCTGCACCGGGAGCAGGGCAGTTAGAACTCGTAGCCCAGCGACACTTTCACGACGCGGTTGTAGGTATCAAAATTGTTGCGGGCGTCGAGGCGGCGCAGGCCGTGGTCGTAGGCAGCCTGGAGGTTAAAGCCGTTCTTGAACTTGTAGCCCACGCCGCCCGTCAGCCCCACGTCCCACTTCTGCAAGTTAGGGGTGGCATTGAGTTCCTGGTTGAGCAGCGAAAAACCCAGTACGCTGGCCCGGGCCCTTACCGAGTTGTAGAGCAGGTACGAGACCTGCGGCCCCCCAAACAGGTGGAAGCCTTCCGTTACGTACACCTTAGCCAGTACCGGCAGGTCAATGTAGTGCGACCGGTTGGTAACCGTGGCCCGGGCGTTGATGAAGTCAAGCGTGTTGGACGAAAACGTGCCGTTGAGGGAGTAGCCTTTCTGCGAATAGTACAGACCCGGCTCCAGGGTGAGGAAGCTGGTAATGGGCAGCGCTACGTAGCCGCCGGCGTGGAAGCTGCGGCGCGACTCGGCCTGGGCCACGCCGTTGGAAAGCTGTACCAGGTCGTGCAGGCTCTGGACGGCGTCGCCCTGCCAGCGGGCCACGTTGAGGCCGGCCCGGATGCCGAAGCGGGCCTGCGCCTGCGAAAGAGTAGTGGAAAAAAGGAGGAGTAAAAGGGCGAGGCCAATTATTTTTTTCATGGTCGTGGTCAAATGTTGGGTACTGGTTGATAAGTAAGTGCCGGCTGACCTTACGACATAAAAAAACCGTGCCACGGGCACGGTTTTTAAGTGGATCGCTGAAAAATGATACTCAGAAATCGCTAAGATGCTGTGTTTGAATACTTTTTTAAGAAAAAAACTTTGAGAGTTTATAGGCGATTTTGGACGTGCGGGCCGCTTACCTTACGAGCTGCTCAGGGCAGGCTCCCTTTTTGGGGTGGTTACGCGGGCCTGCTGCTGCAACTGTAGCTCTTTTTCCTGCTGCAACTGCTTGGCCGTTTGCCGGGAACCGTCGGGACTCCAGCCGGGCGCGTAGAAGATGTACTTGAACTTGTCCTTCCACGATTTGGCCGACCGGACGTCTACCCAGATGTCGTGGTATTCGTGCCCGACCAGCACCAGCGGGTTGTAGGAGTTGGGTGGGTGCAGCACGCCGAACTTAGGCTCCTGGTTGTTGTCGTGAAACGTGCCGAAGAGCTTGTCCCAGATGATGAGAATGCCGCCGTGGTTGCGGTCGAGGTAGTCTACGTTGCAGGCGTGGTGGACCTGGTGCAGCCAGGGCGTGTTGAAGATCTTTTCGAACCAGCCCAGCGACGGCACCATGCGGCTGTGGAGAAACATCTGGTAGGTGGAGTTGATGGCCAGGCACGTACCCACCATCACCGGGTGAAAGCCCAGGATCGGCAGCCAGATCCAGTAGATGGGCTTGAAGAAGAAGATTGTCCAGCCGTTGCGCAGGGCCGTGCCGAAGTTGAACTTCTCGGACGAATGGTGCACGATGTGCGCCGCCCAGAAGATGCGCACGGTGTGGCAGAAACGGTGGTGCCAGTAGAAGTTGAAGTCATCGCCCAGCAGGCACAGCAGCCACACCCCCCACGTCCAGCCCAACTCGGAGTAGCCCAGGTAATTTTCGCGCAGGGGCTTGAACAGCTCGAAGAAAATGGCGAAAAAGCCCACGGTAGCTACCCGGGTGGAGATGTTCAGCAGGGAGGCGCCCAAAGCCACCCAGGTACTGGCAAGCGTGTCTTTCCACTCGTACAGTTCTTTGTTTTCGCGGTGACTGATGTAAGCTTCAATGGCAATGCACAATAAAAAAATGGGAACGCCCCAGAAGAGGGGATTTTCAAGATCGTTCATGGAAACGTCCATAGGCAATTGAGGATTGGGTATTAGGGTTTGAGCATACTGAAATACGCGATATGAGCGAATGCCGCAGCAATGATACCTAGTTTATCAGTAATCTTCCATGTTTCATTTCCATTGGTCCGTTCACTAAAATCCTGCTAAATAAAGAATTTTTTTGGAGGGCTCCCAGCACGACGCCTCCGTTGTGGCGGGATTTTTTGGTTGCGGACGCTCCGGCGCCCCCTATTGCCGGAAACGCCACCGCAGTCACGGGGGGCCGGGCAGTATAGGAGGTTGTAAGATTTATTGTATTTTTACGACCATTCAATCCTTACCTGCCCGTTACGTTGCAACCTCAACTTTCGCACCTGCAAACCTTCCGGAAGTTCGTGCCGGCCGGCGCCGTGGGCTACTGCTACCACCTCTGGCTGGAACACGCTTTCACGCTGAAGATCACCCGTCCCCGCCGCACCAAGCTGGGCGACTACCGCTACACCACCGAGAGCGGCCACCAGATCAGCGTCAACAATTCGCTTAACCCGTACGCCTTCCTGATTACCTACCTGCACGAAGTGGCGCACCTGCTCACGTTCAGCCGCTACAAGCGGAAGGTAAAGCCGCACGGCAAGGAGTGGAAAAAAGCCTTCCAGGCCGTGATGGCGCCGATGGTGGAAAAGGACGTGTTTCCTCAGGAAGTGCTGCTGCCCCTCAGGCAGTACCTGGCCGATCCGAAAGCCTCCTCGTGCACCGACCCGCAACTGATGGCCGCCCTCCGCACCTTCGACCTCCAGCCGGCCGGGCACGTACTGGATGACCTGCAAACCGGGGAACGATTCCGCCTCAGCGGCCGCGTATTCGTGAAGGGTGACCTGCGCCGCACCCGCGTACTGTGCGAAGAAGCCGCCACCCGCCGCAAATACCTCGTCCCCGCCCAGGCCGTGGTGGAAAGAATTTAAAAAGGAGGCGGGAGACCGGAGGAAGGGGGACGGGAGGAGGATCGGGAAGGGAGCCAGGGCGCAGTGCTTCATGCCGGCACGTACCACTACGCTTGCTGCCTCGTGCCCGTACGCGCTGCTTCGCGCCAGCCTCGTCCCGGCAAGGTGGGGTTGGATAAGCCCGGTTACTTGTTGATTTCCTTGGCAATCTGCCTCACTTCCTCCAAAGCTACTCCGGTAAGCGCAGCGATCTTCTCGACGGGCAACGTGCCGTCTTTCAGCATGGTAATTACTACTTCGTGCTTGCCCTTTTCCTCTCCTTTTACCAAGCCTTCCTGGTAGAGGTAGTCTTTGGTGATGTCATACAAGAGTCCCATGTGCTGAACCTGTTTGTGCGTTTCTCTGGTTAAGTTACGCAAACGGGCCAATATCGATAGCTGCCGCACGTACTTTCGCAACTTGATTTCTTCTTCGCCTACTTCCCTGAGCCGCTCCGGGATTCTTCGGATCACTTCCGCCGGCTTGTGCTTGTTGAAGTCCGCCAGCACGGCCAGGATGATCTCTTCGGGAACCTGCGAGTCGAGCAGACTTTCGAAGGAGTAGTCTTTGAGGCTTTTGAGGGCAAAGCCGGTGAACACCTCCCCGGGGGGCAGTTGGGTCGGCATCGTGGAGGTCTTCTTGCCCAGGTAGATGACAAACTGCCGAACGGGCAGCCCGTGCTTGCGGCGCAGGAGGCCGTAGTACTCCTGCATGCGGTAGACCATCCCTTCCTCGTCCTGGCTCTGAAACTCCAGGTGCAGGATGAACTCCTCGTCGGTGTCGGTTCTGACGACGCGGATGAAGTCGGGCTCTTTTTCAATGGTGGTTTGGAGTTTGTCTTTCAACTCGCGGCTTTCCTTGATGCGGATGCCCAGGTACTTTTCCGTCAGCGGCAGCAGCAAGCCAGCGATGTTCTCCTTGAGGATCTTGTCGTAATCGTTGCCCAATGGTGCTATCGGTTATTCTTTTCAACGAATCCCTCCCCAATCCTGGTCATCCTTCAATCCCGTAAATCCTGATCCGTCTCCCTCCCCAATCCTGGCCATCCGCTGATCCCGTAAATCCTGATCTTATCCCAGCCGCCGGACGATGAGGTCGTTTACGGTTTCGAAGAACCGCTGAGGGGTGAGGGTGCGCCAGTTGTCGATCTGTAGGGTACCGCCGAAATTGATGTAGTAGTCGAGGCGGTATTTTTTCCATTCGTCTTCCACGAATTCGCGAAAGTTGACGGCCGCAATCCAGCCGTCCTCCACGTCCTCGAACCATTCTTCGTAGTAACAATCATCCGAGCCGTGGAAGTTGAGGATGTTCTCGCCGATGAGGATGAAATACTTGATGTCGCGGCGCAGCATGTAGTCGAGCAGGTTGCGCTTCAGGTGCATGATGTCGTTGTGCAACGCGTCGTTCCACTCGCCGAACAGTTCGATCACCATGTACTGGCGGTGGTAGCTGGCGTACAGCACCTTCACGTACAGCGTCTCCGACCCGATGTCGTCCCACAGCGGGTGGATGTAGTAGCCATAAATGTCGTTGGTGTACTGGTGCATGTTGTACGAACGGCCGAAGAACGGGGAGTTCTCGTCTTCGGACGCTACGTAGTAGTTTTCCCAGTTGTAAAAAGGCTCAATGTCGTGCACGGTCCTTCAGTATTTTAGTGTGGATTGTCGGTTTTAAATTCTAAATGCCGAACGGACGATGACCACGATCACAGAGCCTTCAACATCTAAAATCAGGCATTGCTGCGGTAGTGGGCAATGGCTTCCCGCACGCTGCCGTGCTTTTTCAACAAGGCCGAAGCTTCGTCGGTTCCCACGCCCAGTTCCTCTTGTACCATACGAATTCCGCGGTCAATGAGTTTGAGATTGCTGAGCTGCATGTCCACCATTTTGTTGCCTTTCACCCGTCCCAGCCGGATCATCACTGCCGTCGAAAGCATGTTGAGCACCAGCTTCTGGGCGGTGCCCGACTTCATGCGGGTGCTGCCCGTCACGAACTCGGGCCCTACCACCACTTCCACCGGGTAGTCGGCGTTGCGGGCCACCTCGCTGCCCGCGTTGCACACAATGCAGCCCGTGAGGATGCCCTTTTCGCGGGCCGTACGCAGGCCACCGATCACGTAGGGGGTGCGGCCCGAGGCGGCAATGCCGATCACCGTGTCGAGGGTGTCAATCTTGTATTCCTGCAAATCCTTCCAGGCCTGCTCGAAGTCATCTTCGGCAAATTCCACTGCCTTGCGGATGGCCGTGTCGCCGCCGGCAATAATGCCCACCACCAGCCCGTGCGGTACCCCGTACGTGGGCGGACATTCGGAGGCGTCCACGATGCCCAGGCGGCCACTCGTGCCGGCGCCGATGTAGAACAGGCGGCCGCCCTCTTGCATCCGCCGGACGATCTCCGTCACCAGGGCTTCGACCTGCGGAATGACTTTTTCCACGGCCAGGGGCACGGTTTTGTCCTCGCGGTTGATGTTTTCCAGCAGTTCCCGTACGGACATCTGCTCTAAGTGATCGTATTGGGAAGTAGATTCAGTGGTCTGCATGGGGAAGTTGGGGAGTAAGAAGTTTATGGGTTTAGAGTTTATGAGTAAAAAGTTTATGAGTGCATGAGTGCATGAGTTCAAAGTATATTACGCGTTGAATGATAAACGCTTTTTACTCATAAACTCATGAACTTTAAACTCATAAACTCCCCTTATGGTACGCAATGAGGCCGTCGATGGGGTTTTTGAGTACGTTGCCCAGGCGCAGGCCCTTGTCGCGGGCCGCCGTTTGTAAAATGTCGCGGTAGTGGTGGGCCACCGAACCGGTGAAATGGACCGGGTACTGGCCGCTGGCCGAATATTTGGCCACGTAGCGTTCAAAAAAGAGCGAAAAACCGCCGTGCACCAGTTGTTGGCAGTAAGGGTGTTCGAGGCGGTCGGACAGGAACCGCGAGAAAGCCGCGAAGTAGCTGTTGGGGAAGGGCTTCTTGTAGGCGTTCTCCAGCACCGTGCCCAATACCGGCTGGTACGCCTCGGCGAATTGCTGGCGCAGGTCGGCGGGCATTTCTTCGTGAAAATAGTGCTGGATCAGCGTTTTGCCCAGGTAGCCCCCGCCGCCTTCGTCGCCCAGCCAGAAGCCCAGCGAAGGGCGTCCCTCGGTAATGGCCTGGCCGTCGTACTGGCACGAGTTCACCCCCGTACCCAGGATGCAGGCAATGCCCGGTTCGCGGCCGCAGAGGGCGCGGGCGGCGGCCAGCAGGTCGTGGCTTACGTGGATGTCGGCCGCCGGGAACAGTTTGTACAGGCCCTCCCGCACGATGCCCCGGTTCTTGTCGGTGGAGCAGCCGGCGCCGTAAAAGTAAATTTCCCGCACGCCCATTGTGCCCAGTTGGGCCGGCAACTCGCGCAGGACTTCCGTGTAAATCTCCTCCGACGTCTGGAAGTACGGGTTGAAACCCGCCGAACCCGCCGGTTTTACCGCGCCATCCGGGGAGATGAGCCGCCAGTCAGTTTTGGAAGAGCCGCTATCAGCAATCAGGAGCATAGGCGTCGGGGTCTGGGGGTACGGCGAATAGACAAGATTAGCCGGATTTTTTAAAATATGAAAAACGGTTCCCGCTAAAATCCGCTTCGCCCTCCGGAAATGGCAAACCCCGCCGGGAGGTGAGTACGCCGCGCCCGGTACGGCCTTTTCCCGGAATATTTCCCCGGGCATTGCGCACCGCTGAATTCACGTTTGAGTCACTTTTTGCAAAATTTCATGCCGCCCCGCATGATTGTAAAATATCCGGAGTACCGTCTTTTGTACTGCTTTTATGGCCTTTGGCTGATGAATATTTTAAGAAGTGGCTATTGATTCCGAAAAAAAATCGGCGGCCCGGATTTTTTGCCTCCGGGAAAAACGGGTAGCTTTAAAGTATTGATCCTTTTATATTATTACTTTTTATTGAATTTTTACCATGAGAAAAAGCCAGTTAGTGACCCTTTCCCAGTTCGGGAAAAAAATTCGTTTGAAGAAAATGTTGTCCCTTTTGGTTGCCTCCCCCTTGCTGGTGCTCGGCATGGCGTGCGGGCAGATGGACGACGCCCAGGTGAACCCCCAGGCCGAAGCCACCACGGGCGGCGCCCGGACCACCGGCATGATCGGCGTGAACGTGCTGCTCAACCAACCCGTCAGCAACCAGATCCTGGCGGAACTGGGCACCTACGGCAACGTGCGGGAGGTGATCACCGAAATCAGGGCATTGACCATTCAAACGACCCGGGAAAAACTAACGGCCATTCAGAAACTGCCTTACGTGAGCGTAGCCAACCAGGACGCCGAGCGGAAAGGCAGCCCCGTGGATGCCGTATCGGTAACCGATTTTGAGAACGGCGCCAACACCTGGAACCTCGACGCGGTGAACGTGACCGACGCCGGCGTGAAAGGCCGCACCGTTGCCCAGGACGCCACCGGCGTGTACGTGGGCGTACTCGACACGGGCCTGCTTGATTCCTGGCGCCAGTACTTCCCCGAGCAGCGGATTGCCACGCAGTACGCCAAGGCGTTCGGCGGCGGCGGCGGTGAAAACGGCAACGTGTCGGAGCAACCCAACAAGTGGGAACACGACCAGGACTCCCACGGCACCCACGTAACCAGCACCATCATCGGCTTTAACCTGGATGGCAATTCCTTCAACGGCGTGGCGCCGCAGGCCACCATCATTCCCGTGAAGGTGCTCAACCAGAACGGTTCGGGCTGGTCGTCGGTGATTGCCCGGGGCATCGTGTACATGGCCCAGCTGAAGCAAGGTCCCCTCAAAGACTCCCCGGTGGTGATCAACATGAGCCTCGGCGGCTCGGTGCTCGACGCCATTGAAAAGGCGGCTCTGGACTACGCCATCAGCAAAGGCGTGATCATCGTGGCGTCGGCCGGCAACAGCGGCGAGGCCGGCATGGGTTACCCGGGCGCCTACGCCCCCGTCATCAGCGTAGCCAGCGCCGGATTGAAGAAAGAGTTTTCGGTTCCCCGGTGGTGGTCGGCCATCAACGTACCCGACCCCACCAATCCCGATGATTTTTACATTGCCGACTACTCCAGCCGCGAAAAGCCGGGACAGGAGCTTGACGTAACGGCGCCCGGTTCCAACGTGGTAGGCCCCTACCAGATCAACAGCGGCCAGTTAGGCTACTACTACCTGTCGGGCACCTCGATGGCCAGCCCGCACGTGGCCGGCATCGTGGCGCTGCTGGCGCAGAACAACAAAGGGCTTACGCAGGCACAGGCCGAAAAAATCCTGAAGGATGCCGCCCTGCCGATGGCGACTGACCGCGAGGCTGGCGCCGGCCTGATCACGGCCGATGCAGCCCTGGACGCGATTCAGTAAAGTACCGTAACGGATACCCCGTTCTAGCAAAAAGCCCTCAGCGTTTGGCTGGGGGCTTTCTTTTTTCTTTAAGAAAAGGGAAGCGTAAAAGATATACCACGGAGAAATAAGGAAGAAGAACTTAACCGCCAGGATTGCAAGGGAGCCGCAAATGGCGGCAGGAGAAGTACCCGAACTGCTTTTTTTCCTTGCCTGGCGCAAGTAGGGTACGCGGTACACATCGCATCGCGGGAAGGCGTCGCGTCGCGGCTCCCCTCCTCGGAGGGGGTTGGGGGTGGGTTTACCTCCATGATACAAGTTATATGGGAATCATCTCAAGGGAGACCATTGCTGTGAAGGTACCCGCATCAGGGTGTATCCTCAGAAAGCTGGACACCAGCGTAAGGGAAATTACCGCAGTGCGGTGATCACTTGGTCACGCGTAACAGGTAGGTAAACCCACCCCCTAACCCCTCCGAGGAGGGGAGCCGCGACGCGATGCCTTCCCGCGATGCGACGTGTACCGCGTATCCTACTTGCGCCAGGCAAGGAAAAAAAGCAGTTCGGGTACTTCTCCTGCCGCCATTTGCGGCTCCCTTGCAATCCTGGCGGTTAAGTTCTTTGTCGCTTACTCAATCACGCGGGTTAGCCTATCAAAAAATTGAAAGTAAAATAAAAGCAAACGTCCCTCATTTCCCGGCCAGCCGGCCGATTACCTCGAATTTGTCGAAAACGTTGGCGTTGTGGGGGGCGTCTCTGAGTTCTTCGGTCAGGTCCTGGCCGGCCCAGTGTTCGTAGTGCTGGCCCTTGCGCCAAAGCTTGGAAAGCTTTACGTCGTAGATCAATCCCTGGTAAGCCACCCAGATGTCTTCCCGGTCCTGGCCGTTGCGCAGGGCCAGTTGGGAACGGGTATAGGTTGGTACGTTCACTGCAATGGTTCGGGTTGAATAGGAATTAAGTGTTGGTTACCGGGTACTATGTTTGTCTGGAGACCGGAGGTCCTACCGCGTGAGGTGGGCGTGGTCTTTGAGCACGGTGCGGAGGAATTCCACGTACGTTTGCTGGGTGCGGGTGCCCAGCAGGCCCTCCACTTTTTCGGCCAGGGTCTGGATCAGCCAGCTATCCTGTTCTTCGCCCTTGTGGTACGCTTTCAGCGCCTCCTTGATGATGGACACGTCGCGGTCGGAGAGCCGGGCGGCTTCGGGGTAGAGCGGCGTGTAGGTTTCCTCCGTGGCGGGCAGTGCCGTGTCGCGCAGCGTCTGCCGTTGCCGCGTAGACACTACGGCCGTGCCGGCGGCAATATCGCCCAGCCGCTGCCCCTTCTGGCTGGCGGAGATGGTCGCCATGGCCACCACGCCGAGCGAAAGGCTTACATCCACCAGGCGCAGCAGCCACCGCAGCAGGTAGCTTCCCAGGGAGGGCTGGCTGCCGTCGAGCTTCACCACTTTGATGTTCATGGCCTTCTTGCCAATGGACTGGCCGTCCATAAACACCTCGCTGAGGAAGTGGTAAAAGACGTAGGGCAGGCTGAGCAGGAGTTGGAAGGTAATGCCCAGGTCTACCGGGAGCTTGCTGATGGAAATCTGGAGCACGCTGACGAAGACCCAGGCAACCACGCCGTCGATGAGGGTTGCCACGATGCGGTCGCCTACGCTGGCGGGCTGGTATTCGATAAAAACGTTCTGGGCCGTCTGGATGCGGATTGCTTGCATGCCGGTAAAGGAATGGACTGCCGGGGCAGGGGTTTAAGGTAACATCTACGAACAAGCTGCCAAAATAAACAGCCGGAGACGAACGGCTTTGTGATTGCGCCTGCGTAAATTTCCTCTGTAAGATAAATATTTATAAAGGTAGGGATTCCCTGTATAATCCTTTTTTATTTGCAAACTTTAACCGGAACGAACGCCGCCCCGAAAGGCGTTGTCGTACCGGTGCCCGAGCCCACCTGCCCCGTATGCGAGAAGCCGTTTTCATTAAAAAAAATACCCCCCGCTGGCGACAGTTCGAGGAATTGCTGGCTTCCCGGAGCCGCAACAACCCCGACCAACTGGCCGGGCTGTTCGTGCAGTTGACCGATGACCTCTCCTACGCCCGTACGCATTACCCCGACAGCCAGACGACGGCCTACCTCAACAACCTGGCCGCCAAGGTGCACCAGTCCATCTACCGCAACCGCAAGGAAGAACGGGGCCGGTTCGTGGACTTCTGGCGGTACGAACTGCCGAGGCTCTTTTACAGCGCCCACCGGCAACTGCTCTACTCGGCCATCCTCTTCGGCCTGGCCGTGCTGATCGGGGCGGTCTCCACGGCCCACGACGAACGGTTTACCCGGCTCATCCTGGGCGACGCCTACGTAAACATGACCCTCGAAAACATCCGCAACGGCGACCCGATGGGCGTCTACAAGTCGCAGGGCCGGTTCGACATGTTCGGGTTTATTACCTTCAACAACGTGATGGTTTCCTTCTGGACGTTTGTCATGGGCGTCTTTTTCTCGTTCGGCACGGCGTACATGCTCCTCCGGAACGGCATCATGCTGGGGGCCTTCCAGTATTTCTTCCACACCAAAGGCTTGCTCTACACCTCGGCCCTTTCCATCTGGATTCACGGCACGCTGGAAATCTCGGCCATCATCATTGCCGGGTGCGCCGGGCTGGTCATGGGCAACAGCCTGTTGTTCCCGGGTACGTATTCGCGGGTAGAATCCCTCAAGCACGGGGCCGTCAAGGGCCTCAAAATCATCATCGGACTCGTGCCCATTTTCATTGCGGCGGGCTTCCTGGAGAGCTACGTGACCCGGCTCACGGCCTGGCCCGACTGGGCCAAGCTGCTCATCATCGGCTCATCCGCCGCGTTCATCATCTGGTATTTCATCATTTATCCCATTCTCCTGAACCGCCATGCCGACCCTTCCGGCCAAGATTGATTTTCACAAAGCCCGCGACTTCGGGGAAACCCTCAACGTCAGCTTTCTCTTCGTCCGCCAGCACTTCAAAGGCATGATGCTGGGCATGTTGTTCATTGCCGGTCCCTTCGTGCTGGTGGGCAGCGTCATTCCCATCCTCGTATTTTCGCGCCTGTCGGGGGGGGTATCGGCGTCCGAGGACCTGGTGGGGCCGGGGTCCGGCAACTGGCTGGTGAACGCCGGGGCTTCGATGATCGTCAACGTGCTGGCCCTGCTGCTGGGCATGGTCATGGCCATCGGCGTCATCTACGAATACATCCTGCTCTATTACCAGCGCGAAGACACTTCGCAGGGAATCGAAACGGGCGAATTGTGGCAGGCCATCCGCCGCGATTTCTGGCGGCTGCTGGGCGTCAACTTCGGGCTGGTGCTGGTGCTCGGGTTCGGCGCTTTCTCCCTCAACTTCATAGCCATTCTGCTGGGAACGCCCCTGGGCCCGGCCGGCATCTTCTTACTGCTCTGCGGCGCGTTTTTCCTGGAAATCTACCTGGCGGTGCCCCTTACGCTGGTGGTCATCAGCAGCCTGCACGAACGGATCAACCTTTTCGAGGCGCTGACCCGGGCGTTTTACCTAGTGAAAGGCTACTGGTGGCAAACCTTCGGGCTCATCCTCATCTGCGTACTGATGCAGTACGCGCTGCTACTCCTGTGCATGGTGCCCTTCATGATCGTCGGTTTCACCTCCGAGATGTTTACCGACATGGGTACTTCCCTGGGCACCACCGTGGTATTTGCCATCGGCATCAGCATTGCCATCACCCTGATCATTACGATCTCCTTCTGCCTCTTCCTCACGGTGTCGGCCTTCCAGTACTTCAGCCTGGTGGAACGCAAAGAATCGGTAGGTTTGCTGCAAAAAATTGAATCGATGGGAACCGACGCCCCGGCGGCCGCCCGCGACTTTTACGCCGACGAGGAGGAACACTATTGATGCGCACCCGTTACGGCATACCGACCCGTCTGGGGCCTTCGCTTCGGAAAGCCACCGTTGCTCTCGGACGCCGGCTGGCAACCGGGGGCCTGCTGCTGGCAACGGCTTTGCTGTGGCCCGCCGGGGCGCAGGAAGGGCCCGCCCGGCCGCCCTACCGGCTGCGCAAGTTCGACGCCCGCCGGGTGGGCGAGTACCTCCGCGACGAGGACTACGCCTACGACCGGGGCGTCTCGGCCGAAGCCCCCGGCCTGTGGTCCCGCTTCTGGTCGTGGGTGGGCGACTGGCTCCGCGACCACGTCTTCCGGCACCTGTTCCGGCCCGGCACCGAAGACTACTGGCAGTGGGGCTTTTACACCGTGTGCGCCCTCATCATCGGCTGGGCCGTGCTGCGCCTGACGGGCACCAACATGCGGGGCGTGTTTTTCGGGAAAGCCCGGGACGGCGGACTGCCCTTCGAGGAGAACGAGGCCAACATCCACTTCATCGACTTCGACAAGATGATTGCCGACGCCGTGGCGCAGGGGCAGTACCGGCGGGCCGTGCGGTTGTTCTACCTGCGTACCCTCAAGCAACTCAGTGACCGCGAAATCATCGAATGGCGGCCCGACAAGACCAACCACGACTACCTGCGCGAATGGAAGCGGCCCGACATTGAACCCGGCTTCCGGCGGCTCACCACGCTGTTTGAGTACATCTGTTACGGCGACTTTGGCATTGACCGCGACCGGTTCGAACAAACCCAGCGGGCTTTCCAGGACTTTGAAGCGCAAATCCGCAACGCATCGTGATGAGAAAGCACCGTTTTCCCTTATTGATCCTGTTGGCGGCCATCGGGCTGGTGGTGTTGGTGGAGGCGCTGGCCCCCCGGCCCCTCGACTGGACGGCTACCTACGCCCTCGACGACCCAAAGCCCTTCGGCAGCAAAGTCCTGTACGAACTGCTGGGCAATCTGTTCCCGAAGCAACCCGTCCGCGCCTCCTACCAGACCCTCTACGAGGAGCGGCAAAGCCTCCGGCAAGGCAACTACCTGTTCATCGGCGACTCGTTTGACCCGGGGGAGGAAGACCTGGAACTGCTGCTCGAACGGGTGGCGGCCGGCAGCACTGCCTTCGTGGCCGCCGGGCGGCTGGGCGAGGCGCTGGAAGATACCCTCAACGTCAGTACGCAGTCCTATTTTTCGTTCTCCGACACCGTTTCGGCCAGCCTCGTTGACCCGGCCCTGCGGGAGAAGGCGCCGTTCCAGTTCAAGAAGATCCAGGCCCTGTATGGCTTCCACGCCCCCGACACGGCGCGGAAAGCTACTTACCAGATCCTGGGTACCAACCAGGAGGACGAGCCGAACTTCGTGCGGATTCCGTGGGGGAAGGGCTGGTTTTACCTGCACTGCATGCCCCAGGTCTATACCAACTACAACATGCTGGCCGGCCGCAACATTGCCTACATCGAACGCACCCTGTCGTACCTGCCCGTGCAGCCGGTGTACTGGGACGAGTTCTACAAGGGTAATATCCGCGATTTGCAGACGCCGCTCCGTTTCCTGATCGTGACGCCGCCGCTGCGGTGGGCCCTGTACCTGGCCCTGGCGGCGCTGCTGCTGTTCATGGCCTTCGAAGCCAAACGCCGGCAACGGATCATCCCCGTGATCAGGCCCCTGGCCAACACCACGCTGGAGTTTACCCAGACCATCGGCCGGCTGTACTACCAGCACCGCGACCACAAGAACATCGCCGAGAAGAAGATCACGTACTTCCTGGACCACCTGCGCAGCCACTACTACGTGCAGACCCAGGAGTTCAACGACGAGCTGTTCGACCGGCTGCACGCCAAAACGGGCCAGCCCCTGGCGGAGATTACGGCGTTGTTCAACCTGATTGCGCACATCCGCCGGCAGCCGGCCGTCAGCGAAGTGCAACTGCTCCAGCTACACCGCAGCATCGAAAAATTTGCGTCCGGACATTAATTCATTCATCACTCATTTATGCAAGAGTTCATTACGCGGATTGACCTGGCCCCGCTCCGGGAGGCGGTCGAATCCTTGAAAAAAGAAGTTGGCAAGGTAATCGTCGGCCAGGAAGAAATGATCGAGTTGCTGCTGGCTGCCATCCTGGCCGACGGCCACGTACTCATTGAGGGCGTGCCCGGGGTGGCTAAAACGCTGACGGCCAAACTGCTGGCCCGTACGATTTCGGTGGGTTTCTCGCGCATCCAGTTCACCCCCGACCTGATGCCCTCCGACGTGCTGGGCACCTCGGTGTTCAACCCCAGAAGCACGGATTTCGAGTTCCGGCGCGGCCCCGTGTTTTCCAACCTCGTGCTCATCGACGAGATCAACCGGTCGCCGGCCAAAACGCAGGCGGCGCTCTTTGAGGTGATGGAAGAACGGCAGGTGACCATGGACGGCGTGACCTACCCGATGGCGGCCCCGTTCATGGTGCTGGCTACGCAGAACCCGGTGGAGCAGGAAGGCACTTACCGGCTGCCCGAAGCCCAGCTCGACCGTTTCCTCTTCAAGATCGAAGTAACCTACCCCACCGTGGACCAGGAACTGCTCATCCTGCAACAGGCCCACGAACGCCGGGGCCAGCAGCCCATTGCTGAAGTAACCCCCGTGCTCAGCGCCGAGCAGATGGACGAGTACCGGCGCAAGGTGAAGGAAATCCACGTGGACGTGGCCCTGCTGCGCTACATCGCCCAACTGGTAAGCCGCACCCGCAGCGACGCGGCGTTGTACCTGGGCGCCTCGCCGCGGGCCTCGCTGGCCATCATGAACGGGGCCAAAGCCCTGGCCGCCATCCGGGGCCGCGACTTCGTAACGCCCGAAGACATCCGGCAGGTGGCCCTGCCCGTGCTGCGCCACCGCATCATCCTGACCCCCGAGAAGGAGATGGAAGGCGGGCGGCCCGACGAGGTCATTGCGCAGATCATTCACGGATTGGAAGTGCCTCGCTGACAACTCTTTTATTACGGATGTGGGAACTGCGGGCTTTTGCCTGGCGTTCGACTAGTGCAATTCTATCTATATTTGCAGGTCAAAAAATTATCAACTCATTTTCTAAGCACATGATTATCGGGGTACCGAAGGAGATTAAAAACAACGAAAACCGCGTTGCCGTTACACCGGCCGGCGTAGCCGAACTGCGCAAGAACGGGCACACTGTTTACGTACAGAGCGGGGCCGGTGAGGGCAGTGGTTTTTCGGACGAAACGTATACCCAGGCTGGCGCTACCGTGCTGCCTACCATCGAGCAGACCTACAAAGTGGCCGACATGATCATTAAGGTGAAAGAACCGATCCGGGCCGAGTACGAACTGATCAAAGAAAAACAACTGCTGTTCACCTATTTCCACTTTGCCTCTTCGGAAGAACTGACCCGGGCCATGATTGCCCGCCGGGCCGTTTGCCTGGCTTACGAAACGGTAGAGAAGGCCGACCGCAGCCTGCCCCTGCTGGTGCCTATGTCGGAAGTGGCCGGACGCATGGCGGTGCAGGAAGGTGCCAAGTACCTCGAAAAACCGATGAGGGGCCGCGGCATCCTGCTGGGCGGCGTGGCCGGGGTAAAGCCCGCCAACGTACTGGTGCTGGGCGGTGGCATTGTGGGGGCGCAATCCGCCAAGATGGCCGCCGGTCTGGGCGCCAACGTTACCATCATGGACGTGAACCTGCAGCGGCTGCGCTACCTGGAAGACGTCATGCCGGCCAACGTGGATACAATGATGTCCAACGAATACAACATCCGGGAAATGGTGCAGGTATCCGACCTGATCATTGGCGCCGTGCTGATTCCCGGCGCCAAGGCGCCGCACCTGATCACCCGTGACATGCTCAGAACGATGAAGCCGGGCACCGTACTGGTGGACGTAGCCGTGGACCAGGGCGGTTGCATTGAAACCTGTACCCCCACCACCCACGAAAATCCTACTTACATCATCGACGACGTGGTGCACTACTGCGTAGCCAACATGCCGGGCGCCGTGCCTTACACGTCTACGCTGGCACTGACCAACGCTACCCTGCCGTACGCCCTTCAACTGGCTAACAAGGGCTGGCAGCAGGCGTGCCGCGACGTCCGCGAACTGCAACTGGGCCTCAACGTGGTGCAGGGCGACGTGGTGTACAAGGGCGTGGCCGATGCGTTCGGCCTGCCGCTGGTGAACGTAAAAGAGTACCTGGAAGGCGTGCCCGCCCTCTAAAAATAATGCAATATCCGACGCCCGGTACCCGTACGAGTACCGGGCGTTTTGTTTTTTGGGGGCGCCGAACTTACGGCGCACGCCGCCTGCGGACCCGTTTCACAATTCGAGAAAATCTTTTGTGCCCGCCAAAAGGGAACAAAAGATTTATGCCGGCCCGGCTGGTACGAACATGCCGGCCAGCGGTGATAGTAGTAAAGTGATGATTGTCAGTATTTTATCTTGCGTGGCTTCACCCGGTAAGGTAACCGGGCGGGGAGTTGCCTGCTCCCCTTACATTTACGGGTAAGCGCAGAAAGGCTTGTCGGCTACCCTTAAATTTGTACACCGCGAAATGAAATCATACATGCCTTGCGGAATTCTCATTACCATCTTTCTGAAATTAGGCGGATATTCAAGACCTGTTTTCTACGAAGCTTAATGAGTTTTGAATGAGAAAATTATACTGTCTCATATTGCTTCTGGCTTTAATTGCAATTGCGCATGCGGAAGCATACTGCCAGGCCCTGCGTACGGCCGAAATCCAGCCCCCCCACCGAAACGTTCCGGCAACTGCCGCGGCCCCGAACCAAACCCCTGACCCCGGGACGGGAGGACGCACCCTGCGGTGGGCCGGCTGGATCGTCGGCGTGTTTTTCGCCGCCTGCACCCTGTACCTGGCCGCCGAACGCCGCCGGGTCGTGGATAGCAAGGACCGGGAAATTGCCGGCAAAAGCCAGGAACTGTTACTCATCCAGGAGCAGGTGAACCAGACCAACGAAGAACTGATGGCCATCAACGCCAACCTGGAGAGCATCGTGGAGGAGCGGACGCTGAAGCTGAGCAAGGTGAATTGCGAACTGGACATGTTCCTCTACCGGTCGTCGCACGACCTGCGCCGCCCCGTCACTACGCTGATGGGCCTGGTGGAAGTATCCAAACTGGGCTTCGACGAGAACACGGCCAAGTACCTCTTCAGCAAGATCAACGACACGGCCGTTCACATGGACACGATGCTGGAAAAGTTCTTCATGATCAA
Organism: uncultured Sphingobacteriales bacterium; assembly: GCA_963844325.1. Taxonomy (GTDB): domain Bacteria; phylum Bacteroidota; class Bacteroidia; order Cytophagales; family 172606-1; genus CADCTQ01. Next base: position 5,761,020 of record CAWJNV010000002.1, on the reverse strand, counting down.
CACGATCAACCACGAGTCTACGGAAACCGGCGAGGTGAATTTTGAGGAAATCCTCGAAAGCGTGCAGCAGTCTTCGCTGGTGCACAACTACGCCGAACAGGTGCAGTTCAACGTAGTGGTGGAACCGGGCATCCGCATGGTGTCCGACCCGCAGCTCATCACCTTTATCCTCAAGAACCTGATCGACAACGCCATTGTGTTCCGCTGCAAGGACGGCCGGCGGCAGCCCGTGGTCCGCGTCGAAGTACGCCCGGTGGGCAACGCCGTGGGCATCTCGGTGCACGACAACGGCATCGGGATCGCGGAAGCCAACCTGTCGGAGATATTTACGCTGTTCTACCGGGGTTCGGAAGCTTCGAAGGGGAATGGCCTGGGCTTGTACGTGGTGCGCAAGGCCATCGAGAAACTGAACGGCAACATCACCGTGTCGAGCCGGCTCAATGAATTTACCTGCTTCCACATTACCCTTACCCCTTCGTCCGGCGTACAAAGCCAACCAGAGACGGCCGCCCAAACCGTTCTCATTACTGCTTAATTGCACCACGCCTTTCCGGCCGCAGTCCGCATTTTATGGATTGCTTCCGGGCAACGCCTGCGCCTCTTCCCACCCGGGAATGTCTTCCAGGCGGAGGCAACTTCCGGTAGTAAAATCCAGCCGGAAGCACTGGTATTCCAGTCCGTTCACCAGCATGAGGTAAGGTGCCCTGAGCACCTGGTTGTAGCCGGCCGCCTGGTCGAACACCTCCTGCGTGAGCGGCACCCCTACGTCTTTGCATTCCACCACCGCAAATGGACTTCCGGTCCGGTCGTATACCACCAGGTCGGTGCGTTTGGGCAACCCGTGGTAGGAGAGGCCCCCTTCCACTTTCATCAAGGCCCGGGGGTAGCCGTGCTGGCTCATCAGGAAGTGAATGAAATGCTGCCGGACCCACTCTTCGGGGGTCAGGAACACGTATTTCTTCCGCAACTCGTCGAAAATGAACAGCTTGCCCTCCTTCTGAATCACTTTGTGCGCGTAAGGAGGCAGGTTGAGGTTCAGCATGGGGGCAAATGGAAAATGGACAATCGAAAATGAAAAATCAACACAACGTCCCCCCGGCGGCGGCCGGTCTACTCGAACCGGATCACGTTGCCGATGCTGCCGTTGGGTTCGAGCAGGCCGAGCAGGTTGGCCAGGGTAGGGGCAATGTCGGTAATGGCGTTGCGTTCGGCCGAGCGGCCCGGCTTGATCTTCCAGCCGTACCACAACAGGGGCACGTGCGTGTCGTAGGCGAAAAAGCTGCCGTGCGTGCTGCCCTGCGGCCGGCCTTCCATCCAGCCGGGCTGGAGTAGCACCATCACGTCGCCCGACCGTTGCCCGTTCTGGCCGTTGCGCACCAGGCCGAGCTGGTAGTCGGGCAGCATGGCATCGGACAACGCGTGCAGGTTCAGCACGTTGCTCACGCCGTTGTGCTTCATCAGCGCGGCCCGGATGGTCGGGTACAGGGCGGCTACGTCGAGTTTTTTTTCCCGCAACAACCCGTGGTTGAGGAAAAGCTGCTGGTTCGAATAATGCTCAATCCACTCCCCGGGGCCGAAGGCCGCCTGCAACTGCGTTTTGAGGTCGTCAACCACCTGCCGGCCGTTGAAGGCGCCGCCCGGAACGCGCAGGGTGGCGGCGTGGCCGGGTGCCGGCGCTACGCCGTGGTCGGCCGTGAGAAACACCAGCAGGTTGTTTTTGCCCACGTGGCGGTCCAGGAATCCCAGCAGGTCGGCCAGGTCGCGGTCAAGGCGCAGGTAGGTATCTTCAGCTTCCATCGAGTAGGGCCCGAACACGTGGCCCACGTAGTCGGTGGACGAAAAGCTGACGGCCAGGAAATCCGTGCCGGCCCCTTTGCCCAGATTTTCGTTCTGCAATGCCGCCACGGCGAAGTCTTTCGTCAGGGTGTTGCCGTAGGGCGTATAGCGGAGCAGTTCGTAGTCTTCTTTCCGGATCTTCGGCAGGTCATGCGGAAAGACGGGTTTGCTTTCCCCAGGCAGGGTACTCTCGAAGGGCTGGTCGTCACCGGTGCTGCTGGCGGCGTATTTGCTGGTGGCCACCAGGGGTGTCCACTGCCGGGAGAGGTACTGGTTGGGAAACTTCTCGTCGTTGAACGACTGCACCCAGCCGGGCAGGTCTTTGGCGTAGTACGTGCTGGTGATCCAGTTGCCGCTGGATGAATCAAACCAGTAGGCGGCGTTGGCCAGGTGGCCGGCCGGCAGGATGGCGCCCCGGTCCTTGAGGGCCACGCCCACCACCTTCGACTGTTCCCGGCTGGCCAGCCGCAACTGGTCGGTAATGGTGGTTGCCAGCAGGTTACGCGGCGACATGAGGCCGGCCTTCGAGGTGCTGCCCACTGTCCCGACCGTCGTATCTTCCGTGCAATAGAGGGGCTTGCGGGTGGTGCGGTTGTACCATTCGTTGCCGATGATGCCGTGAATGGCCGGCACCGAACCCGTGTACACCGAAGCGTGGCCCGGGGCGGTATAGGTAGGTACGTAATTATAGTGCGTGTTCTCGCAGTTGTAGCCGCCGTTGAGCAGCCGCCGGAAGCCGCCACTGCCGAACTTGCCCTGGTACCGCACCAGGAAATCATAGCTCATCTGGTCTACCACGATGCCGACCACCAGTTTGGGCCGGTCGGGGAGGGCATTCTTTTTGGGTTTCGGTTGCTCCTGGCCCGTGGAGAACACCAGGGCGATGAGAATACTCGCGGAAGAGAGGAAACGGTACATTTCTGATGGAGAATGAGGATTGGGGTAGTGGCAGGCAAAAATAACCGATTCCGCTGGATGGAGGGGTTAAATACGGCGGCGAGGCGGTTAAGCGGAAAAAAATATCGGCACATTTTATATATTATTCCAAAACATTACCAATTTTGGCCTCGTATTTGTTTAAATCGAACCGGTTTTAATTCTATTCCCAATTTATTAATCACAAAAATACCATGCGTACTTTTCGTTCTGTGTTTCTGACGCTGGTTGCTTTCGGGCTTTTCTCCGGCTTGTCCTTCGGGCAAACCGGCGCCAAGTCTGGCAGCGCCAGCAAATCGGCATCTACCAGTAAATCTTCTTCGGGCACGGCAAAACCGGTGGCAGTGCCGGATGACGTAAATGCCCTGTTGACTAAATACACCTGTCTGGCCTGCCACCGGCCCGACACCAAGCTGGTGGGCCCCGCCTACGTGGACGTTGCCAAGCGTAAATACACCAATCAGCAGATTGTGAATCTGATCTACGAACCGAAGCCCGCCAACTGGCCCGGTTATCCGCCCATGGCCCCCATGAAGCAGGTGCCCAAGGAAGACGCCCTCAAAATTGCCGGCTGGATCAATTCCCTGGCGAAGAAGTAGTCATCAGCCAATGGTGAATTGGTCATTAGTCATTCGTAAATGACCAATGACTAATGACCTTCTTATAAAAAAAGCGCGAAACGGAAGTTTTGCGCTTTTTTTGTTTAGACCAGCGTAAAGCGTTTGCCGGGCAGGGCCTTTACCACGCCGCGCAGTTCCAGCGTCAGCAGCAGGGAGGCCAGTTTGCCCAGCGCAATCTGCGACTGCCAGCTCAGGTCGTCGAGGAGCATTTCTTTCTGGTGCCGCAGCAGCACCACCACCTGTTTCTCTTCCTCCGTGAGCGACGCGTCAGGCCACTCGGGCGGCGGCTTGCCCGCGGCGGCGTTGCCTTCCTGCCAGTTCATGAGTGCTTCCAGGGAACTGATGCCCGTATAGATGTGGGCCTTGTGGTCTTTGATGAGGGCGTTGCAGCCTTCCGAATGCGACTGCCCCAGGTTGCCCGGCACGGCCATCACGTCGCGGTTGTAGCCGTTGGCAATGTCGGCCGTAATGAGGGCGCCGCCCCGCTCGGCCGCCTCCACCACGATCACCACGTCGGACAGCGCCGCGATGATGCGGTTGCGGGCCGGGAAGTGGGGCGCGTCGGGCTTGGCGCCAAACGGGTATTCGGTTACCAGCCCGCCCAGTTCCTGCATCTGGTGCGCCGTGTTCTTGTGCGCGGCCGGGTACACAATGTCGATGCCGCTGGCCATCACGCCGATGGTGGGTACCCCTTGCTTGAGGGCGGCGCGGTGGGCGGTAATATCAATGCCGTACGCCAGGCCGCTTACCACCATCACGGAGGCGTAGCGTTTGAGGTCGGCCACCAGGGCTTCGGTGATTTCTTTGCCGTAGGGCGTGGCCTTGCGCGTACCCACGATGCCCACGCTTTTGGCGGCGTTCAGGTCGGCGTTGCCCTGGCAGTACAGCAGCACGGGAGCGTCGGCAATGCCTTTGAGCCGCCCCGGATAGTCGGCGTCGGTGTAGAACAACAGGCGTACGCCCCGCTGCTCGGCCAGGCGGCACTGCTCCTCAGCCTGGAGCAAGGCACTTTTGCCTAGCAGCGAATCGGCCGTTTTAGGACCAATGCCCGGTATTTTCAAGAGTTTTCCGCGGGGACTTCTGAAGACGGCCTGGGCTGATCCGCAGTAACTAATCAGGTGCCGGGTGATCACATCGCCGACGCCCGAAGTAAGACTGAGGGCAACTTTATAAATTTTTTCGTCCTGCATGCACGCTGACGGGGTACGGATTGGAGAGTAAAAGGGGTAAAAGTGGACAGAAAATAGGCTTTTTTGCCCCTGGCAAAGCTACCGAAAAAAAACAGGGCCGGCTTTGGCGTCCGTTTCGGGCTTAGACCCCAAAAACTTTCAGATGTAATCAATGTCTGCTTTTCGGCAATATTAAGAAAGGAAATCTACCGACCTTTACCCCATAGAAATTAATCACTGTTCCTCTATAAATCGCCGCTGCCATGATCATCAACACCCAAGAAATGGTTTCGAAAATCCAGGAATTAGAAGCCATGCTTGCCCAGTTACAGAAGGAAAAGGAAGAATTGGTCAATAAAAATACTGCCCTCTACAAATATTGCCAGCGGATGGACCGTAAGTACAACGCCTCTGTACAACGCGAACTGAGCTACCGGGAGATGTTGTTCGTGTTCAACAACCGGCACGCCACGGATTTACTGAAGGAATACATCGGCAAAGAAGGGTTGCAGATCCAGTACTCGGGCAACTACAATTTCCGCAGCAACTAATCAGACAACACATATCAAGTCGGCCCGCAGTTGGTACCCCGTACCGGCTGCGGGTCTTTTTATTGTCTGATAACTATTTTTCAGTACACCTACAGCTTGCTCCGCAAATCCGTCAGGAAGCCCTTCAGTTTTTCCAGCGACTCGATCATGGCCCCCTTTTCGGCCTCCTGCTGGTTTTTGGTCTTCATAAAGTCCTTGGCCCCTTGCAGGGTAAACCCTTTGTCCTTCACCAGCCCGTAGATCAGGCGGATCGTTTCCACGTCCTTCTGGGTGTACTGCCGTTCGCCCTTCCGGTTCTTCTTCGGGCGGATCGTGTCGAACTCCGTTTCCCAGTGCCGGAGCAGGGAGGCGTTGACGGCGAACATTTCGGCTACCTCGCCGATGCTGTAGTATCTTTTTACAATCTCGTCGGACATATCACCAATCTTCAATTCGGGGAAAGACGGCTGGGCGCCGTCCTAAAGTTATCAAAGAAAAGGAATTTAGAAAGAAGCGAGAAGCGAGGAGTGAGAAGCGAGAAGACTGGGCACGGCCTTGTCCGCTGACAACGGCAAAGTGCGTGTACAATCTTCTCGCTTCTCACTCCTCGCTTCTCGCTTCGGAATTCTTACGACAGTGACTGGTTCTCAACGGCGGCCAGTTCGAGCAGTTTCTCGTACTCGGCGGGCTTGAGGTCGTTGAAGAAGAAATGGACGGGGTTTACTTTTTCCCCGTTGTGGATCACCTCGTAGTGGAGGTGGGGGGCGGTGGAACTGCCCGTGCTGCCCACGTAGCCGATGCACTGGCCGCGTTTTACCCGCTGGCCGGGCTTCACGTTGAAGTTGTCGAGGTGGGCGTACAGGGTCACGTAGCCGTAGCCGTGATTGATCTGCACCTCGCGGCCGTAGCCGCCCAGGTTGCTCACCACCGTAGTGATGACTCCGTCGCCGGCGGCGTAGATGGGCGTGCCCCGGGGCGCCGAAAAGTCAACGCCGGTGTGCATTCTTCTTACCTTATAGATGGGGTGGATGCGCACGCCGTAACCCGACGCCAGGCGGGTCAGTTCCTTGTTGGAAATCGGCTGAATGGCCGGCAGGCAGGCCACCATCTGTTCCTTGTTCTTGGCCAGGTTCACGATCTCGTCGTACGACTTGGTCTGGATGTACATCTTCTTCTTGAGCAGGTCGATCTTCTGCATGGCCGCCACGATCAGTTCTCCGCGTTCGATGCCCTTTTCGAGCAGTTCCCGGTAGCGTTCCACGCCGCCCACGCCGGCCGTGCGCACCGACGCCGCCAGCGGTTCGGCTTCAAAAATAACCCGGTACACGTTGTCGTCGCGTTCCTGGAGGGCCGCCAGCATCTGGTTGGTTTTCTGCATTTCCTTGTTAAGCAGTTCGTAGTAGAGCCGCAGTTCGGCGTTCTCCTTGCGCAGCACGGCCTCGCGGTCCGACTGGAAGTAGGAGGTGTAAAACGGCACCATCACCAGGGCGATCAGGAAAGAGACCGACAAGAAGCCGAGCAGGTTCAGCACTACGTCGAGGTGACGGACCTTGATGCGTTCGTACTTGCAGGTTTCCGTGTCGTAATAGTACTTGAGTCTTGCCATATGCCGGGTAGTTAAAAAGTCCATCAGGACCGGCCCCTGTTCCTCCGTAACGCGATGAACGTGAAGGACAAAGTCGGCGCCGGTGCCCGGTAGCTGGTTAATTTGTCTTTAATAAGTGCAATTCATTTTTGCGTAACATCCGGGTGTTCGCTTACCTTTGCGGGACCACGGGATGCTGAACCGGGAGAATCAGGGGCGCCGTTGCGGGCAATGGCCGCCGGCCGGCGTAATTCTCCGTTTTTGGTGTTACAAGTTACCCGGTTTTTTCCCGGTGGATCTTTTCCCATTATTGCCAAAAATCACCTTTATACCTTTTTGTATGAATTCGCACGAGATACGCCGGAAATTTCTGGACTTCTTTCAATCCAAAGGCCACCACATCGTCCCCTCCGCCCCTTTGGTGGTCAAGAACGACCCCACCCTGATGTTTACCAACTCGGGCATGGCGCAGTTCAAGGATTTTTTCCTGGGCAACCAAACGCCCCAATTCCGCCGCGTGGCCGATACCCAGAAGTGCCTGCGCGTTTCGGGTAAACACAACGACCTCGAAGACGTGGGCCTCGATACGTACCATCACACCATGTTTGAAATGCTGGGCAACTGGTCGTTCGGCGATTACTTCAAAAAAGACGCCCTCGAGTGGTCATGGGAACTGCTCACCGAGGTGTACGGCCTGCCTAAAGACCGGCTCTACGTGACCGTGTTCGGCGGCGACGAAAAGGAGAAACTGGCCGCCGACGGAGAATCCTTCGACATCTGGAAAACGATGGTGCCCGAAAGCCAGATCCTGTACGGCTCCAAAAAAGACAATTTCTGGGAAATGGGCGACACCGGTCCCTGCGGCCCCTGCTCCGAAATTCACATTGACCTGCGGCCCGAAGCCGACGTGCAGCGGGAGCCCGGCCGCGACTGGGTGAACCGCGACCACCCCCAGGTAGTGGAAATCTGGAACAACGTGTTCATGCAGTTTGAACGGCTCGCCAACAGCAGCCTCGTACCGCTGCCCGCCAGGCACGTGGATACCGGCATGGGCTTCGAACGCCTCTGCATGGCCATCCAGGGCGTTACTTCCAACTACGACACCGACGTATTTCAGCCCCTGATCCGCACCATCGGGCAGCTGGGCGGCAAAACCTACGGCCAGGACAACCGCACCGACATCGCCATGCGGGTCATTGCCGACCACATCCGGGCCATCAGCTTTACCATTGCCGACGGCCAGTTGCCCTCCAGCGTGCGGGCCGGCTACGTAATCCGCCGCATCCTGCGCCGCGCCGTGCGGTACGGCTATACGTACCTGGGCCTCCGCGAACCGTTCCTCTACAAACTGGTGCCCCAACTGGCCGACCAGTTCGCCGACGTATTCCCCGAACTAAAGGCGCAGGAGGAGTTCGTAGCCAGAGTAGTACGGGAAGAAGAGGCTTCGTTCCTGCGGACGCTGGAAAACGGTCTGCGCCGCTTTGAACAGGTATCCGCCGAAGCCAAGAACAACGTAGTAGACGGCAAGGCTGTCTTTGAACTCTACGATACGTACGGCTTTCCCGTAGACCTTACCCAACTCATTGCCCGCGAAAAGGGGCTGACGGTGGACGAAGCCGGGTTCAAAACCGAAATGGCCGCCCAGAAGGAACGTTCCCGCGCCGACGCCGCCTCCGAGGCTACTGACTGGATTGATGTGTACGACGCCGACGCCGTGGAGTTTCTGGGCTACGACCAGCTCCAATCGGAGGCCCGCGTGGTGAAGTACCGCGCCGTGACCGCCAAGGACAAAACGCAGTACCAAGTGGTGCTCGACCAGACGCCCTTCTACGCCGAAAGCGGCGGCCAGGTGGGCGACCGGGGCGTGTTCGTGTGGAATGCCGGCCAACCCGATCAGAAGGTGATCCGCATCACGGACACGAAAAAGGAAAACGACCTCATCATTCACTTCACGAGTGAGAACGTGGGGCAACTGGGCGACTTGCTGAACCAGCCGCTGACCGCAAAAGTGGAAACGGGCAAACGCCTGCTGACCGAGAACAACCACTCGGCCACGCACCTGCTGCACGCGGCCCTCAAGGAGGTACTCGGCAACCACGTGGCGCAGAAAGGGTCGCTGGTTAACGAAAACGTGCTGCGCTTCGACTTCTCGCACTTCGCCAAAATGACCGACGAGGAAATTGAACGCGTAGAGAAGATCGTGAACCGGAAGATCCGCGAAAACATTGCCCGGGACGAAAAGCGCAACGTGCCCATTGCCAGGGCGATGGAACTCGGTGCTACGGCCCTCTTCGGGGAGAAGTACGGCGACTTCGTGCGCGTCATTACGTTCGATCCCCGGTATTCCATCGAACTCTGCGGCGGCACCCACGTGCCGGCCACCGGGCAGATCGGTTTGTTCAAGATCGTGTCCGAAAGCGCCGTGGCCGCCGGTGTCCGCCGCATCGAAGCCGTTACCGCCGACAAAGCCGAGGAACTGGTGGATGAGCAGTTCAACACGTTGCGTGACCTGCGCGAACTCCTGAAGGGGCCCAAAGACGTAAAGAAGGCCGTGGCCGACTTGTTGGGCGAGAAAAACGCCCTGGCCCGGCAGGTGGAAGCCTACCAGGTGCAACAGGCCGGCGCCGTGCGGGAAAGCCTGCTGCAAAAGGTGCAGCGCAGCAACGGCGTGTCGGTAATTGCCGAAAAAGTGACCCTGCCCTCCGCCGACGCCCTCAAGCAGGTTGCCTTCGAACTCAAAGGGCAGGTGGAAAACCTTTTCCTCGTGCTGGCCGCCGACGTGCAGGGCAAGCCCCAGGTGGCCGTGATGATCGGCGACAACCTGGTGAAGGAGAAGAACCTGCACGCCGGCAACATCGTGAAGGAACTGGCCCGGGAGATCAAGGGCGGCGGCGGCGGTCAGCCTTTCTTCGCCACGGCCGGCGGCACCGACCTGAGCGGCCTCGACCGCGTCGTGGAAAAGGGGAGAAGACTGGTCGGGTAATCATCAATTGACAAGGGATAATTGAAAATCAGCTGAAAGGTGATTTTGGGTGCCGGTCCGGGGGAAATGATGCCACCGGGCCGGCACTTTGCCTTCCGGGCGAGGTAACCGCTTAAAAAGGCGCCGGTTCACCGCAACGTAACCGTTGCATGTAAGATCACGTTTCATTTTTTCACGCCGTGCGCAAAATTTACCTTTCCTTTAACGGGTAATAAATAAATTGCAGGCAGGCCCGCGGCAGTGACTGGGGCCAATAAAGCCGGTAGCCCCGGTTCTTCCCCAGCACCGGGGCGGGCGGCGGGAGATCGTTCACTTTTCGCGGGAAACCTTACGGGTAAGGGTTTTTGCATTTTTCTTCCCTGAGCATCCGTGGGCGAACCGGTACATTTACTGATGTTTCAAACCAAAAACACCTGACTGATGACGGGGCTGAACGACAAAACCGCAAGCGTGTTGAAGCGGAACAACGTAAAGGTGACCGGTAGCGGAGAAAAGGTAATTCTGTTTGCGCACGGCTTCGGCTGCGACCAGAACATGTGGCGCTGGGTGGCGCCGGCCTTCCGCGAAACGCACAAAATCGTGTTGTTTGACCACGTGGGGGCGGGCCAGTCGGATGCCTCGGTCTACAGCCGGTCCAAGTACGCCACCCTGCAGGGCTACGCGGCCGACCTGCTGGAAATCTGCCAGGCCCTCAACCTCCGCGATGCCGTATTCGTGGGCCATTCGGTAAGCGCCATGATCGGGATGCTGGCCGCCCTCCAGGAACCGTCGCGTTTTGCGGCCCTCGTGATGGTGGGCCCGTCGCCCTGCTACATCAACGACGACAACTACTTCGGCGGGTTTTCGCGCCCGGACCTCGAAGGACTGATGGACTACCTCGACAGCAACTACCTGGGCTGGTCGAGCACCATGGCCCCCGTGATCATGGGCAACCCCGACCGGCCGGAACTGGGCCAGGAGTTGACCAACAGCTTCTGCAAGGCCGATCCCGAGATTGCCAAGCAGTTTGCCCGGGCCACGTTCTTTTCCGACAACCGCGCCGACCTGCCCCGGGTGAAAACCAGGACGCTCATCTTGCAGTGTTCCCAGGACGCTATTGCGCCCCTCGAAGTGGGTACCTACGTGCACCAGCAGATTCCCGGCAGCACGATGGTGGTGCTCGACGCCACGGGCCACTGCCCCAACCTGAGTGCCCCCGAAGAAACCACCGCGGCCATCCGCAACTTTCTGGTCGCCGAAAAGCTTGTCTGAAGAAGTTTATGAGTTCATGAGTTTAAAGTGCTCACGCGTAGTCAGTCAACTGCTTCAAACTCATGAACTTTAAACTCATAGACTCATGAACTCCATCCTAACCCCGGCCCGCGTGGACATCAATGAACTCATTGAGGAAAGCGCCGAAGACCTTTACGAGAACGCCCCGTGTGGTTACGTGTCCACCCTGCCCGACGGAACGATTGTGAAGATCAACCAGACGCTGCTGACCTGGCTGGGCTACCGCCGCGAGGAGGTGCTCCACCAGAAGAAACTGCAAAACTTCTTCTCCATCGGCGGCCGGATTTTTTACGAAACCCACCATGCCCCCCTGATCCGGATGCAGGGCGGCGTGAGCGAACTCAACTACGACTTCACCCGCAAGAACGGTACCTCCTTCCCGTCGCTGATCAACTCCGTGCTGCTGAAAGACGACCAGGGGAAACCGATGCTCACCCGCTCGACGGTGCTTGACATCACCGAGCGGAAAAGATACGAAAGGGAACTGCTGCTGGCCAAGAAGAAGGCCGAAGAAGCCACCGCGGCCAAGGCGGCGTTCCTGTCCACGATCAGCCACGAAATCCGTACGCCACTCAACGCCGTCACCGGCATTACCCACCTGCTGGCGGAAGCATCGCCCCGGCCCGACCAGGTGGAACTGCTGGACATGCTCCGGTTCTCGGCCGGGCACCTGCTCAACCTGATCAACGACGTACTGGACTTCCAGAAAATCGAATCGGGCAAGATCACCCTGGAAGAAAAACCGTTTGACCTGCGCGGCCTGCTGGCGGGCATCCTCGGCGGCCTCGGCGTAAAAGCCACCCAGCAGGGACTCGCCGTGCACACCCGCATCGACGACCGGCTGCCCGCCTACCTGGTGGGCGACCCCGTGAAGCTGAGCCAGGTGTTCACCAACCTGATCGGCAACGCCATCAAGTTTACGGCGCGTGGTTCGGTCACCGTCGCCGCCGAGCCCCGGGAAATGACCGAAACGGCAATAACCATTGAATTTTCGGTGACCGACACGGGCATCGGCATTCCGGCCGAAAAACAAGCCCAGATTTTTGAGGAGTTCGTCCAGGCCGGCTACGCCATCAACGAAACCTACGGCGGTACGGGCCTCGGACTGGCCATCAGCCGCAAACTGGTGGAACTGCACGGCGGTAAGCTGGCCCTGGCGAGCGAACCGGGCAAGGGGTCCCGGTTTTTCTTCACCCTATCCCTCAAACCCGGGCCCGGGCCGGCCGCCCAGCCCCAGCATGGGCGCCCCGACGGTACGGCTCTCTCACTGGCCGGGATTCGCGTGCTGGTGGCGGAAGACAACCGGGTAAACCGGTTTATCCTGGCCCAATTCCTGCAAAAGTGGGGCGCCCGCTTCGACGCGGCCGAAAACGGAACCGAAGCCCTGGCCCTGATCGAACGAAACGACTACCACGTGGTGCTCCTGGATTTGCAGATGCCGGGCCTGAGTGGGTTTGAAGTCGCCAGCCGGGTGCGCAACCTGCCGGGTGAAAAGTACCGGTCGCTGCCCATCATTGCCCTTTCGGCGTCGAGCCGGGCCGGCCTGGAGGAACGCCTGGCCGCGGCGGGCATCACCGATTTTGTCGGCAAACCCTTCGAGCCGGCCGAACTGCTGGCTAAGATTGCCGACTACACCCGCAACGAAAGCGGCGCGGCCGGGGAGCACCCCGCACCGGAAGCCCACGTTGAACCGGAAGCGGCCGGGCCCGGGGTGCCGGCGGCTGACAGTGCGTCCATTACGCTGAGTCACATCATCGCCCTCACCGAAAACAACCCCGAAGACTTACTCGACCTGGTCCAGCTCAGCATGGACGAGTTGCTGCACTACAAGGGCGAGTTTGGCAGCGTGCTGGCCGCCGGCGACGCCAACCGGCTGGACCGCCTGGCCCACCGGAGCAAAGTGACCATTAATTTACTAGAAGCCAAACGACTGGAAACCCTCATCGGGCAGGCCCGGCGGCAATTGCACGAAGCACGGGACCTGGCGGCCCGCCAAGCACTGGCCAGCGCCATTGCGGCGGAAGTAGATGCGATGGTAGACCAACTGAAGCGGTTTGTCCACCCCACCGCGTGAAAGAAAACCGGTTATGAAAGAAATACAACTCCTGCTCATCGAAGACAGCGAAGCCGACGCCGGCCTGTTGCTGCGCGAACTGAAAAAGTCCGGTTACACCCCGCAGTCGGAGCGGGTCGAAACACCCGACGCCCTTACCCTTTGCCTGCAAAGCCGCACCTGGGACATCATCATCTCGGATTACAACCTGCCCCGGTTCAACGGCATGCAGGCCCTGGCCCAGGTAAAAGAGACGGGACTCGACGTACCGTTCATCATTGTGTCGGGGCTGATCGGGGAGGAGACGGCCACCGGCGTGATGCGTTTGGGCGCCGACGATTACCTGATGAAGGACAACCTGTCGCGGCTGGCCCCGGCCGTGGAACGAGCCCTCCGCGAAGCCGAGAACCGCCGCCAGCGCCGCCTGGCCGAACAGCAGAACCGCGAAGCCAAGGCGCAACTCGAAGCCCTGTTCAACAGCAGCAACCAGGCGACTTACCTGCTGGCCGAAGACTACACCATCCGCCGCCTCAACCAACTGGGCCGGGCCAGTGGCCTGGTCTATTTCGGCCGGGAGCCCAAGGTGGGCCAGTCCATGCTCGACTACCTTCCCGAAGCCTGCCACGCGCCGTTCCGCGAGAACTTCGCCCGCTGCCTCGCCGGCGAATCCATTTACTACGAACAGGCCATCACGTACCCCGCCCAGGGCAAGCGTTGGTTCCAGGTGAAGTACTACCCCGTGTTCGACGCCAACGGCGCCCCCATCGGGGTGGCCTATAACACGTTCGACATTTCCAGCCGGAAGCAGGCCGAAGTGTCGCTCCTGGAAATGAAGCTGCAACTGGAAACCATCATTACGTCGGCCCGCGACGCCATCGTAATCACCGACGAGGCGCAGCGCATCATCCTCACCAACGACGCCGCCCGCACCATGTTCGGCTACCCGGAAGAAGCCCTGCTGCACCAGCCGATCCAGCTCCTCCTCCTGGCCAGCGACGGGCCGACCCCGGTCCCCGGCACCCCCGGCGCCGAGGAGCCGGCCTGGCCCACGTCGGGCACCCTGCGGCTCACCGGGGTGAGGGCCGACGGCAACCCGTTCCCGGTCGAAGCGTCCATTTCGCCCGCCGAGGCGATGGGCAAGCAGTACAGCACGGTCTTCCTGCGCGACATTTCGCTCCGCCTCCAGGCCGAACAGCAGGAAAAACAGCTCAACCAGGAACTGAACCGGCAGAACCAGCAGTTGCAGCAGTTCGGCTACATCACCTCGCATACCCTGCGCGGACCGGTGGCTACCATCCTGGGCCTGCTCAACGTGCTCGACAAAGACGACCTGGGCAGCCCGTCCAACCCCGGCATCATCGAGTACCTGGCCGATACTGCCACCCGCCTCGACGGCATCATCCACGACCTGGTGAAAGTGCTCGATTACCAGAAGAATTACCAGGCCACCTACGAGGCAGTGGTGCTGGCCGACGTATTGGCCGACGTGCAGGACCGCCTGGCGCAGGCTACCGAAGCGGTCAATGCCGGCCTCGTTGCCGACCTCGGCGGCGTGGCCCAACTCTGGTCGGTGCGCGACTACATCCAGAGCATTTTTCACAACCTGCTCAGCAACGCCATCAAGTACCGGAGCCCCAAGCGGGAGCCGCTCGTACGCATCACCGCCCGGTCGGAAGACGGGTGGATCGTATTTACGTTTGCCGACAACGGCCTGGGCATCGACTTGCAGCAGCACGGACACCGGTTGTTTGGCATGTACAGCCGGTTTCACTTCCACACCGAAGGCAAAGGACTCGGGTTGTACCTGGTAAAAACGCAGGTGGAAGCCCTCAACGGAAAAATTGACATCCAAAGCACGGAAGGGGAGGGTACTACGTTCACGGTACGCCTGCCCGTAAAATAATTCATCCAAACATGGAAGCGAGTACAATCAATACCGTAATGCTCATTGACGATGATCCGGTCAGCAACAAGATCAGCCAGTTGTTCCTGCGCAAGCACCGGTGGTCGGCGCAGGTAGTCGCCTTTGAAGACGGGCAGCAGGCCCTGCAAGCGTTGAAGACCGGCGGGGCGCCGGCCGTTCCCGACGTGATCCTGCTCGACGTGGGCATGCCCGTGTACGACGGGTGGGATTTCCTGGAGGAATACGAAAAACTGCCGCGCGAACTCACTGGCCGGAGCCTCCTGTACATGCTCTCTTCGAGCATCAATCCGCCCGACATCCAGAAGGCGGCCCGCTACCCCTCGGTGAAAGCCTACCTCACCAAACCCCTGACGCTGGAAGCCCTCGAGCAGATCCAGCAGGATTACCGCGACGCCCGGGAAGCCTCCTGATCCTAACCAGACCGGCCGGAACGGGAACGCCTCTTTTTGCGAGAAGATTTATCCGTATTTTTACCAAAACGGGCTAACCTTTGGGCCTTCTTTTTGGTAATACAGTATGGAACCGCGTGGGCACGGATGCGTATTCGCCCAGCCTGGATTTGTTCTTTCAACCCACTTATTCACATGAAAGCAAACCTGATCTACCGGGGACCCGACGGACGCAAAGGATTCGAAAGCGGCAAAAATTACACGCTGGCCTACGAGGTTGAAGCCGATACGGGCTTTATCGTGCTCGACGCCGGCGGTAAGCAGGTGGTGTACCGGGACTGGAACGACTTTCACTCGGAATGGCAGGTGGTGGAAGTGCTGGATGCCGGCACAACCCGCGGCAAACAATAACCACCCGGTGTCATACCGGTTTTTCTAACCTTTTCCTGGTCCTGCGTATGGGTATATTCAGCTTGCTTACCCCCCTGGTGCACGTCGTTGGCCGGCTCGGCGGGGATGCTGCGTCGACCGGCCCGGCCCGCCTGGCGGCCCAACCCGGGGAGTTCATCGCTTCGGTGGACGGACACGACTGGAAGGCTACGGGCATTACCATCCAGCTCGTCGGCGAGAAGGCGTCCATCCGCACCGTGAACAGCTTCGACAACTCGGCCCTCAACATTGAGTTTTCGGTGAAAAAAAGCATCGAGGCCATCTATTATTTCATTCCCAGCCTGCGCACCATGATTGCCACCGGGAAAGAAAACGCCCTGCTGTACCTGCCCGCCAACAGCCGGTCGGCGCTCGATTTTTTGACCACCATCGGTTCGGTCGGCAAGCCCGGCAGCATTCAAATCATCCAGTTCGACCCGTTGCGCAGAACCATCACGGGCCGGTTCAAGGCCATCGTCGGGGGCAGTAAGAAATTATTGAGCATCACCGGCTCCTTCAACCAACTGAAATTTTAGGCAACCCGGCAAGTATTTCTCCCCGTCCGTACGCGTAAACCGGGAGTTGGTCGAAAAAGCGCCGGCCCGGGTGTTACGACCGGTGGCCCTGCCGGCATTCATACCCGGAAACCAAATGCTCTACATTTGAATTTCGGGGCCGAATTCGCTGCTTGGCCCACCTGTGAACCGAAGCAGCACATTTCAATAAGGGGTTGTTGAACGCTGAAAGCTTACCGAAAGGTAGGCTTTCGGTGTTTAATGCCAGGATGAACATGATTCGGTAAATATTTGACTTCTTATTTGGACTTATTCTAAACAAGGGATAGGTTTGCATCGTTGTTTAGAATGATCCTAAACTCATGACGCCAAGCCCTTACATCCGACTGCAATCCATCCTGGGTTGCGTGCTCATTTTCCTGTGCAGCCTGACTGCCTACAGTCAGCCGGAGCGGGGCACCCTTACGGGACGGGTTCAGACAGGGAAAGCCCCGCTGCCCGGGGCGGGTGTGCAACTGGAAGGCACCTCGTACGGCGGGGTGACCGGCACCGACGGCCGGTTTACGCTGAGTAACCTCCCGGCGGGTACCTACACCCTCACCGTAACGCTGCTGGGCTTTGCGCCCCACCGGCAAAACGTAGCGGTAACGGCCGGCGCCAACGCCGACGTGGAAGTGGCCCTGACCGAAAGCGTGCAAAACCTGCCGGAAGTGGAGATCACGGGCCGCCGGGCCACCACCTACCAGAGCGACTATTCGTTTGCGGCCACCAAAACCGCCACTGCTCTCCGGGACATTCCGCAGGCTGTGTCGGTGGTGACCAAGGAACTGCTCGACGACCGGCAGGCCTACCGCATCGGCGACGTGGTGAAGAACGTGAGCGGCGTAAACCAGTACTCCTTCTACAACGACCTGACCATGCGGGGCTTCCGCAGCCAGAACGTGCGCCTCATCAACGGCCTGCGGGGCGGGTTTGGCTTTTTTACCCAACCCGTTACGGTGCACCTCGAACGGGTGGAAATCATCAAAGGTCCGGCCTCGGCCCTGTTCGGCAACACCGTGCCGGGCGGCACCATGAACCTGGTCACCAAAAAGCCGCTGGCCGAAAAGCGGCAATCCCTCAGCTTTACCACGGGCAGCTTCAACACCTACCGGGCCGCCGCCGACTTTACCGGCCCCATGAACCAGGCCGGCACGCTGCTGTACCGCCTCAACCTGGGGTACGAAAACGCCCAGTCTTTCCGCGATTTGCAAGGCAACGAGACGTACCTGGTGGCCCCGTCGGTGACGTTCCTGCCCACGCCGAAGACCAGCGTGAACGTGGACCTGGTGTTTACGCACACCAACACCCGCCTCGACCGGGGGCAACCCATCTTCGGGGCCACGGCGGGCACCGACCTCAATTCCACGCCCATCAGCCTCTCGCTCAACGCCGCCAACGACTATTACAAGATCCGGGACCTGTCGCTGAACGCCTCCCTCACGCATAAGTTCACCGACTGGCTGTCGCTGAACGCCTCGTACCTGAAGTACGCCTGGAGCGAAGACCTGCTCGAACACCGCAACGCCCGCAACTTTGCCGTGGACAGTGCCGGCGGGCAACTGCCCAACCTGGTGCAGATGCAGGTGTTCCAGCGGATGCAGAAGACTTTCAACGACAACCTCACCACGTACCTGGTGGCCAACCTGGCGACGGGACCCGTGCAGCACAAACTCCTGCTGGGGTACGACCACATCGGGCAGATCCGGCCGCAGGGCGGCGCCCAGAACACGGCCCGCGGCTTCCGCAACGCCGCCAATACCGGCGTATTGCCCACCTACCGGCCCGCCGATGAGGGGCGGTACCTGCTCGACGCCGCCGGCAGCCCGGTGCCCAACGTGCCGCACTTCGACATTTCGCAGCGGCAGTACCTGATCGGCAACGTGTCGGACTACTTCTTTGAACGCACCGCCCTGGAGCCAACCCGGTACTATTCGAACGGCATTTACCTCCAGGACCAGCTCACTTACGGCAAATTGCAACTGCTCCTCGGGCTGCGGCAGGAATTTTACACCGATGTGGAGGGCTACCAGACGGGCCAGGCCCGGAAAGTGGAGCAGCGGGCCCTGTTGCCGCGGGTAGGGCTGGTGTACGCCGTCACCAAAAACGTGAACCTGTACGGTACGTACGTGGAAGGATACCAGCCCCAGGGCGTGGGCAGCCAGACAAATCCCAACGCCGGCGGCCCCTTCGACCCGCTGGTGAGCAACATGGTGGAGGCCGGCGCCAAATCCGAATTTTTGAACGGCCGACTCTCGGCCAACCTGGCCCTCTACCGGATCGTGCAGAACAACGTGCTGGTGCCCGCCGGCGACGCCGAAAACCCCGAACTGCTCCGGCAGCGCGGCCAGGAACGGGCCCGGGGCGTGGAAATAGACGCCGTGGGCCGCCTCTTGCCCAACCTGAGCATCAACCTCAACTACGCGTACAACGAAGCCATCATTACGAAGGGCAACGAAAACGAAGTCGGGCAGGTGAAAGAAAACGCCCCTTACACGCAGGGCGGCGTCTGGGCCAAGTACACCTTCGACGGTACGGCCCTGGATGGGCTGGGCTTCGGCATCGGGGCCAACCACGTGGGCAAGCGGTGGCCATCGCTGACGCGCAGCTTCCCCTTGCCGGCCTACACGCTGTTCGACGCGGCCTTGTACTACGGCTTCTCCAAGTTCAAGCTGTCGCTCAACGTGCAGAACCTGGGCAACAATACCTACTGGGTAGGCGGGTACGATTACCTGGCCCTGTTCCCCGGCGCCCCGCGCAACTTCCTGGTCAATGTCGCTTACACCTTCTGATCGCCCCCGCTGATGACGCCCAAAAAACTCATTCAAAAATTGCACCTGGTGCTGGGCTTCGCCTCCGGCCTGGTGGTGCTGGTGGTGTCCCTGACGGGCAGCCTGCTGGTGTTTGAGCACGAACTGGAAGAAGCCGTGGCGCACGACCGGTTTTTCGTCCAAAGCCCCGGCACCGGGCGGCTCCCGGCGGATGCGTTGCTGGCGCGGGTGCGGGCGGCTTACCCCGGCCGGCGGGTGGGTGGCTTCGAGATGGACGCCAATCCCCGCAAGACGGTCCGGGTGCAACTGGACGAGCCGCGTACCACCGTTTTCGTGAACCCTTACTCGGGGCAACTTCAGGGCGAACAGGCGTACGACGCGCGGTTCTTTACGACCGTGCTCAAACTGCACCGCTACCTGCTGGCTCAGGAAACGGGCAAGGCCGTAACCGGCGTCTCCTGCGTGGTTTTCGTGCTGATGCTGCTGAGCGGCGTAGTGCTGTGGTGGCCCCGCAACGCCGCCTTCCTGCGCGAACGGCTCCGCATCCGGGTAAAGGCCCGCTGGCGCCGGGTCAACTACGACGTGCACAGCGTGGCGGGCTTTTACGCGGCGTTCCCCCTGCTGATCATCGCCCTGACGGGACTGGTGTGGTCGTATAAGCCGGTGAACCAGGCCATTTTCCTGCTGCTCGACGGCAAACCGCAGGACAAAAGCAGACCGGTATCCGGCGCAACCGGTAGGACCCCGGGCGGATTGACGTACGAAACGCTGGTGGCGCGGGCCCACGCGCAGTACGCCTTTCCGGGCGACCTGACCGTGACGCTGCCCAAAGACGACAGTGCGTCGGTGGTGGTCGCTAAGGAAGACTTGTCGGCGGCCCTGCCCAACGTGGTCAGCTTCCTGTACTTCGACCAGCATTCGGGAAAACTGCTGAAGGCCGAGCCCTACGCAACCGTCAGCCGGGGCATGAAGGTCCGGCGGGCGGTGTACCCCATCCACACGGGCAGCGTCGGGGGCGTCTTCACCAAAATCATTGCCCTGCTGGTCAGCCTGTTCGCCGCCAGCCTGCCCGTCACCGGGTTCCTGGTCTGGTGGGGCCGCCGCAAAAAAAGCGCCCACCCCGTTGCGTCCCCCGGCCGCGTACCGCGGCACCGCCGCGCCCGAAAAGCCGCCGGGCCCCGCCCCGAACCCGCCTGATCGCTTCTTATGGTACACGGATGGATTATGATGGTTATGATTTATGATGATTACATGATTGGCTGCTCCGGTGAATCACTGGGTTAAGTCATACAGTCATTTAATCATAACCCATCATAACCATCATAATTCATCCGTGTACCATTACCGGGGACGAACGGACTTTGGTATCTTTGCGGTCCCCAAAAATTGCGGGCCGATACCCCCCGTGCCCGATGCGATATGTGCGAACGTTATTCCTTTGCATTGCCCAAAGACAAGGCGGCACGACGATACGGCGTAAAGATTCCTTATTCCCTCGAAGCACACTACAACATTTCGCCGGGCACCCGGGCTCCAGTCATCCTTGACCGCAACGCCGGCCTGCTTGCCCCCGCCGAATGGGGAATGGCTGGTCCGCCGGCCAAAAACGGCAAAGCCGGTAAGTTGGTCACCGCCCTGCCGCTGGCCGGGCTGCTCCGTACCGAAGAAGGCGATGCGTTGCTTTCCCGCCAATGCCTCGTGCCGGCCGACGGGTTTTACGCGTGGCGGCAGGTAACCCGGCGCAGCCGCGTGCCCTACCGCGTTACCCTCAAGTGGAACCTGCCTTTCGCGTTTGCCGGGGTGTGGACGGAAGAAGGGGAGGAGGGAAGCGAGAAGAAAATGACGTTTGCCGTGCTGACCACGGCGCCCAACGAACTGCTCCTGCCGTTCGGGCCCCAGATGCCCCTGGTATTGCCCCTCGACGAAGAGAAAAGCTGGCTGGGGGAGGGCGTGGACCTGCACCGGCTGGCCGGCCTGTCTTTTCCCGCCGGGCAGATGAAGCTGTTTCCCGTGTCCCCGCAAGTGAACCGCCGGGAACTCAACTCACCAGCCCTCATTGAGCCCGTGCAGGCCACCGACCAATTCGGCAACTACATGCTGTTTGAATAAAAAAAGCCGCCCGGTGGGGGACGGCTTTCCGGCGTGAAGTCTTAAGATCAATTACTGACCACTGCCGGTACCAGTCGTGCTGGCGGTATCTGCACCCGTGCCGGTGGCACCTGCGCCGGTACCGGTCGTATCGGTGCTCATGGTGGTGGTATCGGTGGTAGCAGTGCCGGCATCCTCAACGGTGGTCGTGTCGGTGCCGCCTTCTGCGCCTTCACCCGTGTTGGAGCTGCCGCCGCAGGCGGCGAAAGCGAACGTACCCATAACAACCATGCCGGCAAATAGTAATTTTTTCATTGTAATGTTTGTGGTTTAAGGTTAAAATCCGGGCTTTATACCGGGGAGGGAGAAAGGTAACCCGCCTCACATAAAAAAAATAAAAAACTGCTCTGTCAAAGAGCAGTTTCACTTTGTATGCATAAATAGAAGAATCAGCGTAACGTTGGGAGTTACTTGTTGCTGGTGGTATCCTTGCCTTCTCCGCCTTCCGTGGTGGTGGTGACCGTATCGGTTTCCACTCTCGTTTCGGTAACGGTGGTATCGGTTTCAACAATCGTGTCGCTGTCCACTACCGTTCCTTCACTGTCGCTGCCGGATTTGCCACCGCAGGCGGAAAAAGCGTATGTTCCCAGAACAATAGCTCCCATCAAAAATAACTTCTTCATATCTAAAGTAGGGTTTAAGGTTAAAAATCGGGCTTTATACCGGCAAACGTGAAAGGTAACCCAGCGGTGCGCGAATTTTTTACGGAGGCAACGTACAGGTACCGGTCCAGTCCCGGCCTGGTGGCTTAACCGGGGCGTGTATGTTTTTAACCGTATATTTATTTTTTTGGAGTGGGTATGGTCCAGGTTACCTGACCGGTTTTTGGGTATTAACGCAAATTGTTGAATGAACAAGGCTGCATTCTACACAGAAGAAGAGTTGCTTTCGGCCCTGCGCACGGGCAACGGGCAGGCATTGGGTTCGCTGTACAAAACGTACTTCCCGATGGTGCTGCACTTTATCACGCAGAACAGCGGCACCGAGGCGGAGGCCAAGGACATCTACCAGGAGGCCATCATCGTCCTCTACGAACACGTGCAGGAGGAGGAGTTCGTGCTGTCCTGCAAAATCAAAACGTACCTCTATTCGGTCTGCCGCCGCCTGTGGCTGAAAAAGCTGGCCCAGAAAAGCCGCTACGTGGGGAAGATTGAAGACTTCGAGTCTTTTATTCCCTTTACCAAAGACGACGCCGACGCCGAGGAGAAGGACGAGCAGTTCAAGGCCATGCAGGCGTCCATGGGCGAACTGGGCGAACCGTGCCGCACCATCCTGGAAGACTTTTTCATCCACGGGTTCAGCATGCAGCAGATCACCGACAAGATGGGCTACACCAACGCCGACAACGCCAAGAACCAGAAGTACAAGTGCCTGATGCGCCTGAAAAAATTGTTTTTTAACCGCTACAAAAGCTAATCACCCACCATGAACCGGATTGACCCCTCCTACGAGCACATCGAAAGGTACCTTTCGGGCGGCATGGCCGAACCGGAACGGGCTGCCTTCGAACGGACCCTGGCCGCCGACGAGGCCCTGGCCGAAGAAGTCCGCAAGCAGCGGCTGCTGACCGAAAGCCTCGAACTCTACGGCAAGCGGGTGCAGTTAAAAGAACAAATGGCGGTCTTTCACCAGGAAATGGAAGCCGAAGGAGCTACGCCGCAATTCACCGTGAACCGGTACGGGCTGCGCGTCCTCTGGAAAAAGTACCTGCCCACGGTGGCCGTGGCGGCTTCGGTGGCTATCCTTACGGTGTTCAGCACGTTGCTGACGCTTACCAACCTGCGTTCCCTCGATAACCGGCAGACCAGTTACTACAAGCAGATGAAGCTGGACATCGAAAAACTCAAGGACGTAACCACCCGGGCCATGTCCAAAGCCGCATCCCCGCGGAGTGCCCCGCCCGTCAGCAATGCCCGCTACAGTGCCACCGGGTTTATGATCTCTCCCAACGGCTACGTAGTGACCAACTACCACGTGGTGAAAGAGGCCGACTCTGTATTCATTGAATCGGTGCAGGACACCACGGTGTATCAATACAAGGTAAAGGTGGTTTACAAAGACCCGTCCGTGGACCTGGCGCTGCTCAAAATCGAGGACCCGGGCTTCCAGCCGCCTAAACGCCTGCCCTTTGCCCTGAGTACCCGGGAGGCCGACTTGGCCCAGTCCGTGTATACCCTCGGCTACCCGGGCAATGACCTGGTGTACAACGACGGTTCCATCAGCTCGCACCGGGGCTTCGACGGGGATACGTCGGCCTACCGGATTTCCATTCCCGTAAACCCCGGCAACAGCGGCGGCCCGCTGCTCGACGAGTCGGGCAACCTCATCGGGGTCATCAGCGGTAAAAACACGGCGGCCGAAGGCGCTTCCTTCGCCGTAAAATCCAAGTACCTGATGAAAATGATTGAAGAGATTCCTTCCGATTCGCTGCCCGCCCCGGTGATGCTGCCCCGCAAAAACTACGTCAGGGAACTCAACCGCCCCGACCAGATCAAACGCCTCCAAAACGTCGTCTTCAACGTAAAGGTCTATAAATCAAGTAACTAAAGGGCGTAGGGCCGAGAGTGGAGGGCAAAGGGATTGGACGTGGATGCGCTAGGTTGTAGCGGGTAGAAGGTAAGAAAGGAAATTGGACATTGATAAAATCAAAAGCCCGTACTAAAAACCTAGTACGGGCTTTTTGATTCTGGGCCTGGCGTACACGACGGGTTCAAGTCTCTATCCGTGCCCCCGCAAAAGCCCTTTGCGCTTAGCCCTTCGCCTCTTTCAAACGTACTTCAAAAAGCTTCCCCACTTGCGCCGTTCCAGGTAATGGGGGTCGCGGTCGTGCCCGTAGGCTTCGCGTTCAAAGCTGATGCGCAGGTAGGCTGCGTGGTGGCCCATGCCCCGGAAGCGGTGCCAGCCGTATTCCAGCAGGTACCATAGGTAAAACGGGACGATCAGCAGTTCCAGTTGCTGACGCAGGTGAATCCGTTCGTGCCGGAGCAGGCACGCATCCTGCCGGTCCCGGGCGTCTTTGAGCAGAATGAAGGGGAACAAAGCCATTCCCCTGGCGGGAATAAAAGGAACGTGCAGAATCAGCATAGCCCGTATAAATGAAAAAATGGAAAAAGCAATAACCAGCAAGCAAAAGGCGATTCCCAATACCTTAATTTCTGAATACCCTAATTGCCGATACCCAATCCCCAAACTACTTTTTATCTCCAATGATTCCAAAACCCTGTTCCCGGCAATGCGTACATACCGACGTATACCAATTCATTCAGCTATGCTACGAGAGAAAAAGAGGGTTTCAAATATAGTTTCCAGGATAGGCGCCCTGGCCCTGGGCCTGACCCTGGTGTTGTCGGGATGCGGCAATGAACAGGGGGAAAGCCACAAGGCAATCGGTACGGGTGACGGGGACGCCGTCGAAGAGTCGGGCTACGAAGTGAACAACGGGGAAGATTCCCTCAATTCTGGCGCCGCCGTGAACAGCGCTACCCGCGCCGATACGGCCGCCGAGCCCTACAGCGACGTGGAGCAGAACGTAACCCAGCGGAACGATACGAGTGAATCGTACAGCAGCGTGAACGGCCGCTCCAGCACCAGCAACGTGGGCACCAGCGTGAGCGTGAACGAGAACAAGGCCGTCAACCGCGTGAACGACCCGCGGCCGGTGAACCAGACGCCGTCGCAGGGCGACAGCTTGACCACGACCAACCGCGACGTGCCCCTCAAGCAGGGCCTCGACGGCAAAGGCGGCGGTGGCAATGCCAGCGGCAACGCCAAGACCAACGAGGCGGGTGAAACGAACCCCAACGGACAGGGCGGTGCCAACCGGGTGGAACGCGACGAGACCGGTCAGACGGACCCCAACGGCCGTCCGCTCGACGAGAACGGAAAGGCCAAGTCAGCCGACCCTTCGCGCAACAAGCAGAACGTAAGCAGCGACAAAACGCAGCCCAAAAAGTCGGCTCAGTAACGGCTGGCCCGATATTAGCATAAAAAAAGGCGCCCCGGGCGCCTTTTTACGTTTCTACCGATTTGGTGCGGAGCCCCACCCATTTGCCGGAAGGCGACTTGCCGACGATGTACACGTCGATTTCCACGGAGCCCACCCGGAACACGCGCAAGTCGGCCAGCAACTGCCCGAGCTTGTCGCGCAGGGCGGCAAATTGTTCGGCGGTGCGCTTCTCTTCGTCGCCGTACCAGTCCTTCACCTGGGTAAGCCGGTCGAAGAAATCGGCGACCGGGACTTCTTTGACCGGCGTGTCGGAGCCCCGGTCGGTAAATTTGCGGACCTGCGCCTCGGTCAGCGGGTTGCCTTCGGAAAGGTCCCAGGCGAAGTACTCGAACGGGTAGTCCGACTCGCTGGGGTAGAGCAGGTCTTTGGCCGCTTCGGTGAGGGTTCGTTCCAGGTTTTGTTCCATAGGGTTAGAACGCGAGTAAGTCTTCCATGCCAAATACCCCCTGCTTGCCCACCAGCCATTCGGCGGCCAGCACGGCCCCCGTGGCGAAGCCCGTCCGGCCGTGGGCGGTGTGCTTGATCTCAATGCTGTCCACCGCTGAGTCGTACCGCACCACGTGGGTACCCGCTACGCCCGCCACCCGGTGCGAAAGGATAGGCAGTTCCGAAGCGTTTTTGGGGTCGTTGTTCACCCAGTTGGTCTTGCGCGATACCTGGTCGAGTACGTCGGCCGCCAGCGACAGGGCCGTACCGCTGGGGGCGTCTTTCTTTTCGGTGTGGTGGGTTTCTTCCAGCGTGATCTCGTAGTCGGGGTACCCGTTCATGATGCGGGCCAGCACCTTGTTGAGGTGGAAAAACAGGTTGACGCCCAGGCTGTAGTTGGACGCGTAGAAAAAGGCCCCGCCCTTCTGCATGCAGTAGGATTCTATCTCCGTGCGGCGGTCGAGCCAGCCGGTGGTGCCGCACACCACGGGAATGCGGTGGTCGAAGCAGTAGAACAGGTTGGCCGCCGCCGCTTCGGGCTGGCTGAATTCAATGGCCGCATCTACCCGGCCCGGGTCCACCTGGGCCAGTTCGTGCACGTTGTCAATGTTGATCCGGTGGACAATCTGGTGGCCGCGGGCCTGGGCAATTTCTTCAATGGCCTTGCCCATTTTGCCGTAGCCGAGCAAAAGAATATTCATGGGAGGGTGCGTAAACGGGTTGTAAATGGGTAACGGACGAACTTCTCCCGCAAAATAGAGGCGAATTGCGAATATCCGGCAACGGTGGGGCGATTATTTCAGGGCAATCCGCAACGTAAGCCCCGCGCCGCCCGGCGTCTCGGTGGGCAGGGACGGCGTCAGGCTCAGGCCCCTGTCACCGATCTGGAACCCCCGCAGGTGGGCATCCACGTTGGCATCCACCACGTTGAGGGCGTACAGCACCCCCGACAGGATGATGTTGAGTTCGAAGTACCGCCGGCGTTGGTCGCGGTTGCGGCGCATCGCATCCAGGTTGTCGAGGTTGCTGCCCTCGGGGTACTCCGGGTAATACTCGTCCAGGATGTACTCCCCGTACTTCTGCTTGGCAATGAACGCATCCCGGAAAATGATGTATTGCCGGTAGAAGTTCTGGATGTTGTACCCCAGAATGCCGGCCCCGACGTAGATGAGGGGAATTTTCCAGTACCGCCGGTTGTAGGCTTGCCCGGCCCCCGGCAGCACCGCCGACAGGATCAGGGCCTTGCGGGGGGAGGGGAGGCGGCGGGCCGTGGCCGCCGTGTCGCGCAGGGCGGGGGCCACCGGGACGGAATCGGTCGGTTGCACTACCCGCACCGAGTCGGTCTGGGCGCGGGCCGTGCCCGGGGCGGCAAGGTAAAACCAGAAAAGGAGCCCGGTCAACGCAATGACCCGGCTCCGGGAAAGAATGGGAACAATCAAGGCAGTTTTTTTAGCGGACCTTCAGCAAGAACTGTGCTACGCCCCGCGGGGCGGTCAGGCAAAGCTGAGCAGTTCCAGGATCCGGTTCAGGTCTTCCTCGGAGGTAAACGGAATTTTGATCTCCCCGCGGCTCTGCTCGTCGCACTTGAGGTGTACCTTGGTGCCGAAGTGAGAAGAGAGTTTGTATTGCAATTGGGTGAACTCGTACTTGAGACCCGGCTTGTCCTTGCGGTTCTTGGGCAGGGCCGCCCCGTTGGCCAGGTTGCGCACGATTTCTTCCACCTGGCGCACCGACAGGTCTTCCTCCACGATGCGGCGGAACACGGCCAGCTTGGTTTCGATGTTGTCGATGTTGATCAGGGCCCGGGCGTGGCCCATCGTGATCTTGTTGTCGCGCAGGGCAATCTGGATGTCGGGCGGCAGCTTCAGCAGGCGAATGTAGTTGTTGACCGTCGTGCGGTTCTTGCCCACCCGGTCGCCGAGTTCTTCCTGCTTGAGGCTGCATTCGGAGATGAGCCGCTGGTAGCTGAGGGCAATTTCGATGGCGTTGAGGTTTTCGCGCTGAATGTTCTCGATCAGCGCCATTTCCAGCATCTGCTGGTCGTTGGCCGTGCGGACGTAGGCGGGAATCGTTCTCAGGCCGGCCAGCTTGGAAGCCTGGAGGCGCCGTTCCCCGGAAATGAGCTGGTAGTGATCGGGGCTGAGCTGCCGTACGGTAATGGGCTGGATGATGCCCTGCACCCGGATGGATTCGGCCAGTTCGTTGAGCGCATCCAGGTCAAAGTACGTGCGGGGCTGGAACGGGTTTACCTCAATGAAGTCCACGTCGATGTCCGACATGGTGTTGAACGACTCCAGGCTGACGGCCTGCCGCGTCTCATTTACCATTTCGGAGTCCTGTAACAAGGCTCCCAAGCCTCTCCCCAGGCCACTGCGTTTCTTTAAGGCTTTATTGCTATTGTTATTGGACATCATGTTCATGCAAGGAGGGTAAGTAGTGCCGGGTGGCACCCGGTTCTCGGTCGATTGGTAGGGGTAAAGTTACAGTTTACCCGGTAAAAACGCACGGGGAGCCGTCATAAATTCGCCCCCGCGGCGGGTTCCGGCGTACAAACGGTTCACAGTCAGTACAAACGCCGGGGCGCAACGATCAGCTCGGCTGCACCATGCCGTTCTTCACCAGGATTTCCCGCGCCAGGTTCAGGTAGCTCACTGCGCCCTTGCTTTCGGAGTCGTGGGCAATGGCGGGAATGCCGAAACTGGGCGATTCGCTCAGGCGGACGTTGCGCGGAATGATCGTGCTGAACACCATTTGCTGGAAGTGCGAGTTCACCTCGTCCACCACCTGGTTGGAGAGCCGCACGCGCAGGTCGTACATGGTGAGCAGGATGCCCTCGATCTCCAGGTTGGTGTTGAGCCGCGACTGGATGATCTTGATTGTGTTGAGCAGCTTGCCCAACCCTTCGAGGGCGAAGTATTCGCACTGCACCGGGATGATGACCGAGTCGGCGGCCGTCAGGCTGTTGATCGTGATCAGGCCCAGCGACGGCGAACAGTCAATGATGATGAAGTCGTAGTCGTTCTTCACGTCGCGCAGGGCTTCCTTCATCTTTTCCTCGCGGTTCTTGAGGTTGATCATCTCCACTTCGGCGCCCACCAGGTCGATGTGGGAGGGCAGCAGGTCGAGGTATTCAAGTTCCGATTGCAGGATGATGTCGCGGGCCGTTACGCCGCCCACCATGCATTCATAAATGCTGTTCTCAATCTCTTTGGGGTTGAAGCCCAGCCCCGAGGTAGAGTTGGCCTGCGGGTCGGCATCCACGATCAATGTCTTATATTCAAGTGCTGCCAGGCTCGCCGCCAGGTTAATGGTGGTGGTGGTTTTCCCCACCCCTCCTTTTTGGTTCGCAATGGCTATAATTTTGCCCATACGGTTGTTCGGAAATCAGGATCAATAAAAGTACAAATTCAATCTGGCATCTGCTCCCCAAATATAGAATATAAAAAATTTTGTTCGGATGCGATTTGCCGCGCAGACTTGAAATACGGAGACCGCAGACCGGAGGAAGGGAGACGGGAGGAGGATCGGGAAGTGAGCTGACGCAAAGTAGTACGAGGCCGGCGCGAAGGGGAACGTGCTGTTTAACGACGGGCGCCGCGTTGCAGGAAAGCGCCGCGTCGCGGCTCCCCTCCTTGGAGGGGTTAGGGGGTGGGTTTACCGATAGGCTATGCCTGATATGGGGATCAGCGCATTGGAATGTTTCCCTGCTGGAAATGTTTCAAAACAGTATTTGCGTAAAGAGCAAGCATTGCGGTGCTGTGATGATCCCTTGGTAACTTGTCTCATTAAAGTAAACCCACCCCCTAACCCCTCCAAGGAGGGGAGCCGCAACGCGGCGCTTTCCCGCAACGCGGCGCTTTCCCGCAACGCGGCGCTTTCCCGCAACGCGGCGCTTTCCCGCAACGCGGCGCTTTCCCGCAACGCGGCGCTTTCCCGCAACGCGGCGCTTTCCCGCAACGCGGCGCTTTCCCGCAACGCGGCGCTTTCCCGCAACGCGGCGCTTTCCCGCAACGCGGCGCTTTCCGCCACGTCACACGTATCGCAGCAACCATGAAATGCATCTTAAATCTATTTGCTTCCTACTTGCTTCAAATAACTCATCTTCATTGCATTTCCGTGTTCTCCCTGTCTCCGTGGCAATCCTTCCCAACCCCTACTCCGTCTCTTTTAATCCTGTTCATCCTTTAATCCTGTAAATCCTGATCCGGCCTCCCTTTCCTCAACAAATCTTACAACCCGCCAAAACCCACCCTTTTGCACTTTAGCCAAATAAACTTGCATTTCTGCCTTAGAAACCCGCAAAAGTTGCAAGAAGTATTGTGAATTTTAAATAAGTTTCTTATGTTAGCAACTATATTCTCCCATCTCTATTGCATAAGTAGAGAAAGAGTATTCCCGGGGCCCTGAAAAGGGCTCTTTCTATTTGGTTAAATGTCTACTATTCCTATATAGAATCGAAAAACATGCAAAGCTTCCGAACCGAGTTGGAGAACCCCATCGTCGAACGTGACATCCTCGACCTGGAGAAAAAAATCAAGCTGTACCGGGAAGGCCGCATCCCCGACGAGAAGTTCCGGAGCCTGCGGCTGGTGCGGGGCGTGTACGGGCAGCGGCAGCCCGGCGTGCAGATGGTGCGCATCAAACTGCCCTTCGGCCGGGTATCGGTCAAGCAACTGCTCCGCCTGGCCGACCTCACCGATGAGTACGCCACGGGCAACCTGCACCTGACCACCCGCCAGGACGTGCAGTTCCACTTCGTGAGCCTTGACCGCACGCCCGAACTCTGGACGAAGCTGGAGCAGGACGAACTCACCATCCGCGAAGCCTGCGGCAACACGGTGCGCAACGTCACCGCCTCGCCCACGGCCGGCATCGACCCCGAAGAACCGTTCGACGTGTCGCCCTACGCCCACGAAACGTTCCGCTACTTCCTGCGCAACCCGATCTGCCAGGACCTGGGCCGCAAGTTCAAAATCTCCTTTTCCTCCAGTGACCGCGACACGGCCTTCGCCTTCATTCACGACCTGGGATTCATCCCGAAGGTACGCGAAGAGAACGGACAGCAAGTGCGGGGCTTTAAAGTGATGCTGGCCGGCGGCCTCGGCGCCCAGCCGTACCTGGCCCTGCTGGCGCACGAGTTCCTGCCGGAAGACCAGCTCATTCCCTTCACCGAAAGCGTGTTGCGGGTGTTTGACCGCTACGGCGAACGGAACCGCCGCCACAAGGCCCGCCTCAAATTCCTGCTCGAAGAAATCGGCCTGGAAGAATTTATGCGGCGGGTGGAAGAAGAAAGAATTGCCAACAAATCCAAGCACTACGTCATTGACCGCGACGCCGTGCCCGGGGCGGTGCCGCCGGCATTGGCCGAAGTGTCGGCCGTTACGGTTGCCGACGAAAAGAAATTCGACGCCTGGCGCAAAACGAACGTGTTCGAACAAAAGCAAAAGGGCTTCTTCGCCGTGCAGCTCAAGGTGCAACTTGGCGACCTCTCCTCGGCCAAGGCCCGGCTGCTGGCCCCCATCGTGCGGACGTACGCCGCCGACGAGATGCGGGTGACGGCCAACCAGGGCCTGCTGCTCAAGTTCGTGCACCCCGAGACGCTGCCCGCCCTGTTCAACGCCCTGGATGAAATCGGGCTGGCCGAGCCGGGCTTCGACAGCACGGCCGACATTACGGCCTGCCCCGGCACCGACACTTGTAACCTGGGCATCTCCAACAGCACGGCCATCTCGGTGGAACTGGAACGGGTGATGAAAGAAGAATTTCCCGACCTGATCTACAACACCGACATCAAGATCAAGATCAGCGGCTGCATCAACGCCTGCGGACAGCACAGCCTCGCGCAGATCGGCTTCCACGGCAGTTCGTCGAAGGCCAAGAAGACCGGCGCCGTGGTACCGGCCCTCCAGGTGATGCTGGGCGGGGGTAGTCTGGGCAACGGCGAAGGACGCGCTGCCGACAAGATCATCAAGGTGCCCAGCCGCCGCGGACCCGAGGTGCTGCGCTATCTTTTCAATGACTACGAGCAACACGCGCAGGACGGCGAGTACTTCAACAACTACTACGACCGCCGGGGCAAGGATTACTTCTACCAGTTGCTCAAGCCGCTGGGCAGCCTCGAAAACCTGACGCCGATGGACTTCATTGACTGGGGCCAGTCGCAGACGTTTGCCACGGCCATCGGGGTGGGGGAATGCGCCGGCGTGCAGATCGACCTGATCGCTACGCTGCTGTTTGAGGCCGAAGAAAAGATTGCCTGGGCCCGCGAAACCTTCGAGAACGGGGCGTACGCCGATGCCATCTACTACAGCTACAGCACGATGGTGCACACGGCCAAGGCGTTTCTGCTCTCCCGCGACATTGCCTGCAACACGCAGCACGGCATCATCAGCGACTTCGACAAGCACATGGTGCAGACGGGGGAGGTGCCCCTGCAAACTGATTTCAAATCGCTGGTGATGCAGATCAACGCCAACCAGCCCACCCGGGAGTTTGCCGAAAGCTATCTCGCCCAGGCCACCGACTTCCTCAAGCTCATTTTTTCCATTCGTTTAAAGCAGCAGACCGAACATGCAGAAGCAAATTAATCCCAAACTGACCCTGGTAGGCGCCGGTCCCGGCGATGCCGAACTCATTACGCTCAAAGGCATCAAGGCGCTGCGCGCGGCGGACGTGATTCTGTACGATGCACTGGTCAACAAGGAACTGCTCGAATACGCCGCCGACGTGCCGGCCATTTTCGTGGGCAAGCGGGCCGGCAACCACGAACTGCCGCAGGATGCCATCAACGAACTCATCGTGCAGTCGGCCCTCACTTACGGCCACGTGGTGCGGCTGAAGGGCGGCGACCCGTTCGTGTTCGGCCGGGGCCACGAGGAAATCGAGTACGCGCAGTCGTTCGGCATCGAGACGGCCGTGGTGCCGGGCATTTCGAGTTCCATTGCCGTTCCCGAAGGGCAGCACATCCCGCTGACCCGGCGCGGCGTGAGCGAAAGTTTCTGGGTGCTCACGGGTACCACCCGGGCCGGCGAACTCTCCGCCGACCTGCACCTGGCGGCGCAGTCCAATGCCACGGCGATCATCCTGATGGGCGTCCACAAACTGGCCGAGATCACGGCGTTGTACCAGGGGCAGGGCCGCGGTACGTTGCCCGTTGCCGTCATTCAGAACGGTTCGCTCCCCACCGAACGGGTCGTGGTGGCCGAAGTGGATACCATCGTGGACGTGGTGCGGCGCGAAAACATTGGCTCGCCGGCCGTCATCGTGATTGGCGAAGTAGTACGTACGCATCCGGCGGCGCAATTGCGGGCGTTGGTGGCGGCGGAGTGCAAGTAGAGGGGGCCTCACCCCCGGCCCCTCTCCCAGTATGTGATTAGCGTTCAACAAGGAGCCAAAAAATACGTAGAAGACGAAGTGGACCAGCTGTCTTTATGGAGAAGCCCCAAATCATATTGCCCCAGCAGCTAAGTGAGCTAAGTGAGTTGGATAAATCGGCTCTTATTGCGCTTATTATCCAGCAAAACCAGCAGTTGCAGGAGTTGTGGCGGCACAACGAAGGCTTGCGTAAACAGGTTGAAGAGTTGGAGAAGGCCACTAAAAGGCCAGTAGCCCCTTTTCGTATTGATGACAAAGAGCGCAAAGGGCACAAGAAGCGCTCAGGCGCCCCTGCTGGTCACCAGGGCCACTACCGCAAGGTAAGCGGGCCAATTGATGAACACATCCAGGTGCCCTTACCGGCTTGTCCTCATTGTCAAGGGCCAGTGAGTCAAGTAAAGCCCCTTCAACAAGTGATCGAAGAACTCGTGCTTCGCCCCTTTAGGGTGAGTTTGACGACTCACCAAGGCCATTGCCAGCACTGCGGTTTGGTAAGGTCTGTTCACCCTTACCAAACCACGCTTGCCAGCGGCAGCGCCGG
This sequence comes from uncultured Sphingobacteriales bacterium, assembly GCA_963844325.1. GTDB lineage: Bacteria > Bacteroidota > Bacteroidia > Cytophagales > 172606-1 > CADCTQ01. The sequence goes on along the minus strand of CAWJNV010000002.1, from coordinate 5,727,474 downwards.
TTGTCAACTGGGCATCAATGCCGCTACCACGGCTGTGTTGCTCAATCACCGCTACGGCATGAGTAAACGCAAGGTGTGCGAGTTGTTTAACAACTACTTGAAACTGCCTTTGAGTATTGGCGGATTAGTTGACATCCAGCATCGGTTGTCCCAAGGCCTCCAGCAGGACTATCAACATATACAAGAGCAGGCTCGAGCGTCCACTGTGCTTTACAGTGACGAGACGAGTTGGTATGTAGGTGAGCCCAAGGGCTGGCTCTGGACGTTCACTAATGAGGACTTTACCCTTTACCAGGTCGAGCACAGCCGGGGACGGGAGGTAATTGAAGGGGTGATTGGCAAAGACTATAAGGGCGTGCTGGTAAGTGACTGCCTGGTGGTCTATGAGAACTTATGTCAAAGCCAGCAAAAGTGTTACGCGCATCACTTGAAGGCCATCAAAAAGGCTCTTCAACTTGAGCCTCAAAGCCAGTATCTGCTCGACTGGCAAGCCTTGCTGCTGTCAGCCATTGAGCATAAAAAGCAAGCCGGCCGTCTCAGTGAGCAAGACTACCAGCATGGCATAGTCACTCTCTCGGCCAAGGCGGCTAAACTACTCCAGCCCCAGCGGGCCTCTCCAGTGGAACAACAAATTTTCAACCGCCTTTCCAAACAAGCCTCCCACTTGTTTACTTTCCTGCTCCACCCGCAGGTAGAAGCCACTAACAACCGGGCCGAAAGGAGCTTGAGACCAGCCGTGATCCAGCGCAAGATCGCTTGTGGCAACAAAACCAGGAAAGGAGCCGACTCCTGGCAGACCATTGCCTCACTAGTGGTCACTGCCGAGCAGAACCAGATGGACTTCTCCCAAAAAGTCAGAGCCGTTTATCAGCAACGGCTCTGACCTGGAATTCCTTTGTCTAACGCTAATCACATACCTCTCCCAAGGAGAGGGGTGACGAGGGGGATGCGTTGCGGGACGTTTGTTATTTCTGAAACGATCCTCCCAACAAATCCACTTCTTCAGCAACCTGGTGCCTAATTAGGACAAATGATTCGATTAGGACAAATTCCGTTCTTCTGCAATCACTTACCGTTATAAAAATTACCGTGCATCATCCCTTTCGTCACCCCTCTCCTTGGGAGAGGGGCCGGGGGTGAGGCCCTTTACCCAATCCCCCATGTCCCCCACTGAACGTGAAGGCAATCTGCTCTTCCCCGTATTTCTCAAACTGGAAGAACTCAACCTGCTGATCGTGGGCGGCGGCAACGTGGGGCTGGAGAAGCTGTCGGCGGTGCTGCGCAACAGCCCGGGGGCGCCGGTCACGCTGGTGAGCAGGGAAATAGGGGAGGGCGTCAGGGAACTCGCGGCCGGGTACCCCAACGTGCAACTCGTGGAACGGCCGTACGTGCCCGAAGACCTCGACGGCAAGGACATTGTCATTGCCGCCACCGACGACCCGCAACTCCACGTGCGCATCAAGGCCGAAGCCAAAGCCCGCCGCGTACTCGCCAACGTAGCCGATACGCCCCACCTGTGCGACTTTTACCTCGGCTCGGTGGTCAAAAAAGGGGATTTGAAGATTGCCATTTCCACCAACGGCAAGTCGCCCACGCTGGCCAAGCGCATGCGGGAGTTCCTGGAAGCCGCCCTGCCCGATACCACCCAGCAACTCCTCGACAACCTGGGCCAGATCCGGGCCCGCATCGAAGGGGATTTTCAGGCCAAGCTCAAGGCCCTCAACGAAGTGACGTCCGGCTTTTTAAAACCCTGAGCGAAACGCACCGCCCACCCGGTTACGTTAAATGAAATAACTCATACACGTAACCATGAAAAACCAATCATATGCACGTCCCGTCCCGCCCCCGGTGCGCGACGTTCCCGAACTCAAGTGGCTCGACCAGGTAACCGGCGTGATGGACACCGCTTTCCGCGTGCCGGGCACCAATTTCCGTTTTGGCCTCGACCCCATTCTCGGCCTGATTCCCGGCGTGGGCGACGCCATCAGCTTCGGCATCTCCGGGGCCCTGCTGCTGGTGATGGCCCGCCACGGCGTCAGCCGCAAGGTACTCCTGATGATGGCCGGCAACATCCTGCTCGACAGTACCATTGGCGCCATTCCCATCCTGGGTGACCTCTTCGACGCGGGCTACAAGTCCAACCGGCGCAACCTGGAACTGCTGCGAAAACATTACCACGAGGGCAAACACCAGGGCAAGGGTACCGGCATCATTATGCTGTCGGTGATCGGCATCCTGCTGGTGGCGGCGCTGTTTTTGTTCCTCACCTGGAAGCTGATTTCGGTGATCATCGGCTATTTCCACGGCACGGTAAACCTGTAAGGGGATGATGGATTTTGGATTTTAGATTTTGGATTGTCCCGGTACGACCCTGTGCGTAAGCGATTGGTAATTCAAAATTTAAAATTCAAAATCCATCATCTGAAATCTCACCCCACCCCATGCTGCACATCGTATTCCTCGACGCCGACACCCTCGGCTCCACTTCTCTCGACGGCCTCCGGCCCTTCGGCAACCTCACCCTCCACCCGACCACGGCGCCCCACGAAACCGCCCAGCGGGTGCGCGACGCCGACGTGATCATCACCAACAAAGTCGTCATCTCCCGGCCGGTGCTGGAAGCCGCCCCCAAACTCAAACTGATCTGCGTGGCGGCCACCGGCACCAACAACGTGGATTTGCAAGCCGCCAGAGAACGCGGCATTCCCGTGAAGAACGCCGTGGGCTATTCCACGGCCGGCGTGGCGCAGCATACCTTCGCCATGTTGTTCTACCTGCTGGAAGGGTTGCGCTACTTCGACGACTACGTGAAGGGCGGCGGCTACGCGAAGAGTCCCATCTTCACCCACTACGGCCGCGAGTACTGGCTGCTCGGGGGCAAACGCTGGGGCATCATCGGCCTGGGCACCATTGGCCGGGAGGTCGCCAGGCTGGCCGGGGCCTTCGGCGCGGAGGTGGTGTACTACTCCACGTCCGGCCGCCACGACGACCCCGGCTACCGGCGCGTGGAACTGGACGAACTGCTGCGCACGGCGGACGTCGTTTCGATCCACGCCCCGCTCAATGACGCGACGCGCAACCTGATCGGCCTGCCGCAATTGCGGATGATGAAGAAAACCGCCATCCTGCTCAACGTGGGCCGCGGCGGCATCGTCTCGGAAACGGACCTGGTGACGGCCCTCAACGACCAGTCCCTCTTTGCCGCCGGCCTCGACGTGCTCGAAACCGAGCCGATGCAACCGGGTCACCCGCTGCTCTCGGTCAAATACCCCGACCGGCTCCTCATCACCCCGCACATTGCCTGGGCGGGCATCGAAGCCCGCGACAACCTGATGGCGCAGGTGGTTGAAAACATCCGGGCTTTCGTGGAGAGTGGGAAATAGGCCCTTGTAAAAGGTTGCAGGGGCATCTGTTGCTTGTAGGGGTGCTTTGTAAAAGGTTACAAGGGTCTGGTACCGTGGGATTGGACCGTTGTAAAAGGTTGCAGCGTACCGGTACGGCGGGATCAGGGTACTGTAAAAGGTTGTAACGTACCCCTACGGTGGGATTGGGTCATTGTAAAGGTTTACAACGGTCTGATCCCAATGAACCGGAGGTTTGTAAAAGGATACAACGGTCTGATTCCAGCGAATCAAAAGCTTGTACGGGTTGCAGCGGGATATTGCCGGGTGGGAGAAGAGCGTTGCGGAGGGTTGCGGATTCGGGTTGCACCTGGGAAGAGATGTATTGTAAGCCAACGTACGCCTGCGCCGGGCCAGTGGAGGTATTCAGACCATGTGGGCTCATAAGCCAGATGCTTCCTGCCGCCCGCATGACAAGAACGGCGTTTGGCGCGGAAAGGGAAAGGGCCGATCTGTCAATGCCCGCCATCAATGAATCATGGAACAGGGCGGGGCGAACATTTGCGCCGGCCGGGCGTGACACCGGGTTACTCCAACCGCACGGATGCATAGAGGAGCGTAACCCTTTGGATGGAGCAACTTTTTTGCTCCGGAATGTTCCCGCTGGTTATCTTACCAAACGCATGATGAAACGAATTGCTTGTGCATTACTCCTTACGGGCGTGCTGGCGGCTTGCAGGACCCCCGTCGCGCCGGGAAGGAAGTCCGCAAAGACGGCCGGCCCCGCCGTCCGGGTAGAATGGTTGAGCCGGTGGCTCGGCGCGTGGGAAGCAATGGCGGGTAACGTCCTGAAGTTGCCGCCCGCCCCCGCCCCCATCATGCTTTTCTACGACAGTGAATACGTGTATACCACGTCGGCGGTAAGTGCCCCGGAGGGCGAACCCTTCGAAGGGCCCACGTTTTTCGGCAGTACGCTGCCCTGGCGAAAAAGTGCCCATGCCGGTACGCTGACCCTGCCGGACGGGCAGCAAGTACCCGTTCAACTGATGACGTTTGCGGCACCCGCCGAAGAAAAAGGCGTGGAGGCCTTTTTCGTGATGGCTGCTCCCGCATTCTGGAACGAGGCGGGCATCCACAGTGAAGCGGTGGGGCTCGACAAAATGCTGACCGGCGTATTTCTGCACGAGTTTGCCCACACCCGGCAGATGAACGGCATCGGGCGGATCATTACCGAATACGAACGCAGCCACCGCTTTGATTTCCCGGTGAGCGACGACATGATCCAGGCGTACTTTGCCGGTGATTCGGCGTACGTGCAGCATTTCAGGGAAGAAGTGGAGCTGTTTTACCGGGCTGCCCGGTCGCCGGACGAGGCGGAGGTGAAGCGGCTGGCCAACCAGGGAATGGTGCTGCTGAAGGAGCGGCAAAATCACTACCTGGTGGGGAAGAATAAAGTACTGGGAGAGATGGATAACGTTTTTCTGACGATGGAAGGAGTGGGCCAGTACCTGATGGCAACGTATTTACAGGGCCCGGAGGGCGGTGCCGTACCAAAAGCTGCTGCAATCGGGGCAACCCGGCGGGGCAAGAACTGGTGGTCACAGGAGGAGGGGCTGGCGTTGGTGTTGCTTTACGAACGGCTTGCGCCCAACCCCGACTGGACGATCTTATTCACCGACAAACCCACCGACATCGTTACCCTGATCGAAGACAAACTTAAATAAATGCGGTTGCGGCGCCAGGCATATGAGCTCAATAAAACGGAAATGACTTTACAACTACGCATTTGGCTGTTCACAGTTATTTGTATAATATCCGACACCTTAATTGATTTATTCCGAATAGTTCATCATTTTAGACTTAACTCTTAATGTACTGTCTGAAAATATTCTAATGCCATTATTTACACACCGTAAACTGTATTTGAAACCCTCCCGGTTTGCCAAAAAGCATCAATCCGGGCTAGGAAAGGTCTTAGTCTGATCTTGCACATACTCAAAGAGGGCCGTGGGCATTCAGCAAACGCATGGTAGTGATTGTTCGTTACCCGGGCCGCCGGGTAGGATAAGCCGCTTGTAACCCGTATTGAATCAGAAATTGTTTAAAATGACTGAACAGGTAAGGACTTTTATTTCGTATTCTCACAAAGACACTAAGCTTAAAGACCAGTTTGTATCCCACTTGTACGCTTTGATAAGAACGGAAAACGTCACCTTATGGACAGACGGTGATCTGAGAGGGGGGCAGAACTGGGATTACGAAATAAAACGTAAGCTGGAATCTTCAGAGCTGATCCTGCTGCTGATCTCACCTGACTTCATCCGGTCCGATTACATTTACCGGATTGAGTTAGAAATAGCTATTGACTTGCACAACCGGCGGAGGGCAGTTGTAATTCCCATTGGTTTGAGAAGTTGCGACATTCAACATACCTCGTTTAGCAAGTTGCAAATGCTACCCTCCAATCCGCAGTTTGTGGAGAGTTGGCAGAACCTTGACGAAGCTTTCAGGAATGTAGTGGAAGGAATTAGGAAGGTGCTTCTGGTGATTACCGATGAAATACAAGAGTGGAACCCTATCAAGAGAAAAGATGCCATTAGGAAGCTGATTGAAATTGCCAACTACGAGGAAGCTTGCAACAGATTGATTGATTTTATTAGTGATTTTTCTGAGAACGAAGACTTGAAGGACAAAGGAAGTCAGGTCAAAAGTGATTATACCGATCTGCTGATCATACAAGAAGAAATGAAGAAACAGAATAAACAACTCGAATTTTATGAAATATACCGAAGGACGATTAAAGACATCAAACAGCAGATTTTTGAATTAATCAGTAAAGTGATTGAGGAACAAAATAAAACGGGATTTTAACTATCATGCAAGCAAATCACCCGGAACTTGAAAGGTTTAAAGATGTTGTAAAACTTAACGTGACAGAAGCGGCAGGTCTGCTGATTGAATTAGCCAAGCAGTACTCTCGGAGTGAGGCGGTTCAGTCGGAGGCTGTCTCTTTAAGGTCAGACTTGTTTGAGGCGCCCGACATTGAAGAAGTGAGAAGGGGAATCGCCGAGGATATGCTTGAATTATCCGAACGGATATTTGATCAGGAAGAAGTGACGCCTGATGCATCTTATTTTAAAGACATAGAAGATTTGTGGCTTTCCAAAAGGGAAGCCCGGCGTGAAGTATTCATCTGCAAAGGTGTTTACAAAGAATTTCAGAATACAAACTTTACGCTTCAGGATATCAATCTTACGCTCAGGGCGGGAGAAATTACTGGGGTGATCGGGGAAAACGGCAATGGCAAGACCACCCTGCTAAAGATCATTGCCGGACAGTCGCCACCCGACCGTGGAAGTATCTCCTATGGTGTTCTGGAGGATAAAGATATGCCTTCGAATTGGAGTATAATAAAGTACCAAATTGCTTATTTACCCCAGGAGTTAGGAGAACTATCCGGAAGCGTACTTAAATCTATTCAATACGAGGCAGCACTACACGGCATTTTAGGGAAGAACAATGATCGGGAAGTAGAGTCCATCATCCAAAGACTGGGCCTCGGGATCTACAAAAAAGCTACCTGGCAGGAGTTGTCAGGCGGATTTAAACTTCGTTTTGCTTTGGCAAAAACGCTGGTTTGGAAACCCAAGGTTCTCTTGCTAGATGAACCGTTGGCCAACCTTGACATTAATACCCGGTTAAGGGTACTTAGCGACTTAAGAGACTTGAGCAAAAGTATCAAGCATCCCATATCAATCGTTTTGAGCTCACAGAATATTGAAGAAGTTGAAGCAGTTGCAGATAACATGCTCGTGTTGAAAAAAGGAGTAATTGCTTTCAATGACAGGTATATAAACATTGGAAGCAATAGGCATAAGAATGTTTTTGAATTCAAGTGTGACTGTACTATTGAGGAATTAGAGCAAAAGTTCGCCGACATTAAAAATTCAAAATTAAGTTACAATGGCTTCGCATTCTACTTGACCACACCTCTGTATGTTACAGAATCGGTATTTCTAGAGAAGTGTCTCCGCCAGAATATTAGATTAAAATATTTCCAGGACATTAGCCTTTCTACCAAACAGCTTATCATTCAATCCTAGGTTTATAATTGGGTAGCGCATATGTTTGAATTATATAGGAAGTGGGACGACATACTTATTAAAACAAAGCCTCACCTTTGGCTGGTTCAATTCCATCTTTTTGCGCCTGTTTCTCTATTATTGCTGGCAATAGCTGTTTGCTATGCTGTTTTTACTCCGATGCAAATTAATCAATTAGACTTTTATCTGTATTTTTCTCATGTGGGTATCAATTCTTTGGTGCTTTCAAAGGCACTTGCGCACCAGTTTAAATTTATAAGTGATAGTCTTACAATTCAGCATCATCGTTCGGTATACCTGATTAAAATTTCTTTTTTTATTGTTTTCATGCTTAATGCTCTTCTGCCGCCATATATAATCATACATAGGGTGAGTTATTGTTTTGGTGGAGAAAAAACGTCTTATTTTAAGCAAAAAGTTAGAGTGGCAATGCTGAAAAGTAAATATATAGATTATATAAAAACCGGTTTTATGCCGGAGGGAAGAACGGATATAGAACGGGAGCTGAGTGACAATAAATTTATTTTTCAAGAGCCTTTTCCTCGTAAATTCTTGTACGTTAAGGCGAGGCGTATAAAGAAAAATAGTAAATTGTCGGTAGATTTGCAATTAAATGTTGTAATATCAGCAACCGTAGCATCTAACATGGATTCATCAGCAGAATCTTATAAAGCTAACACCAGTGATAACCGTGATGATATAAAATCATTTTTTAAAAGAGTTAGAAGCATGTCGTATGAAGACATTGCTTCGGTGAAGAGTCAAGTTAAGGAAGTTCTGCTGGAAAATAATCTAAAGCTTTACGTCGGTGATTCAATTTCAACGGGCTTGGTTCCCCAAAACGGAAACATATTTCAATTTTCTGCTTCCACAATAAACCAATATCATACATATTTATATTCTGAAATAGAAACATTAGAAAAAATCGGAAATCTGGAAATTTTCTGTCTGCCTCTTGCCTTTGCTATACTTTTTGTCGGTATTTTTACGTATCATATGGATCTTCCGGTAACTTTTCAATTGCGGTCTAAATATAATAGTGATTTTAACAAAAGTCGCCATCGTTATTCTTTCATAGCATCGATGCTGTATGGAATTATTATGACTGCTTTGATTGGATATACTTTTTTGTATAGTTATGTCACAGATCTGTATTCAGAAGTAGATCCTGTACTTTCTGCTGTGGCAGTATTGTTAGGGGTAGTTTTGTTTCTAAATCGCCTCATGGCAAGGAAAAGAAATTATAAAATATATGATTTTAGTGTTTTTTTGATAAATTATTTTTTGTTGCCTGTTGTGCTGGTGTTGGCAGCATATATTTTGATTCAGCTGATTGGTGTTTCAAAAAGTGAAACAGGATGGTTAGCTTTTTTTTCAATACTGTTGCTTCCGGTGCTGGACTATGTGTTGATTATAAAGTGTCATCTGCTTGCTAACCTGCCGGAATTGGAATGATGGTTTAGGTCTATTCCCACACCACATCTTTACAAAAATAGAATAGTTGATTGCCCTGAACAGAGTTGTAATTATGATATGAGGGGTGGTTATCAATGAAGTAATAAAAAGCCATTCACCTACCCCCTTCGTCTCTCGCACAAACCTTCCTACAAGGGGGACTGCTTACACATCGGTGTCTTAGCAAGATTTATTCGCGTCCGATGTGTAAGCAGTCCCCCTTGTGGGTTTGCCCGTAGTTAAGGGAAGGGGGTAGGGGGATGACTTCGGCCCGGAACTTGGCAGGCTGCTTGACTTTTGTAGGAATCGCCGTTTGGCTGCTGGTAACTCGACGAACCAACGGACGGGCATCACCAAACCGAAAAAACGCTGTGGCGTAAAAAGCCGCATGATTGATAATGCCAACCACGCATGAAAGAAAACCTGTTGTTCGTGTGCAGCCGCAACCAGTGGCGCAGTCCCACGGCCGAAGGGCTGTTTCGCAACCACCCGGCGTACCAGGCCCGGTCGGCCGGCACGAGTGAAAAGGCCCGGATCAGGCTTTCCCAAAAGCTGGTGGAATGGGCCGACGTAATCATCGTCATGGAGCGGCGGCACCGCGACATCCTCCGGGAGCGGTACGGGGCGGAGCTGGCCGGCAAGCGACTGGTCGTGCTTGACATCGAAGACCACTACGGGTTCAACGACCCCGAACTGGTGGAACTGCTCAGGGACAAACTGGCCGGTACGTTGGGAATCGAATGGTAGCCCACCGTTCTGACCGGGGCTTGAACGCTTACCGCAAAACGACTCACGCATGAAACGCAGTGTACTGATGCCCATCGTCGTGCTGGCCGTGCTGCTGGGAATGACATCCCGGGAGCCGGGCCCGGGAGACCATTCGGGGCGGAAAGAGAACGGCAGGCCGATTACTTCCGGACGCTAAAGCCCCGGTTCAAATACGTAAACCTCAAACGCTTCAGCAACGAAAAACTGGGCTACGACAATAAGCTGAAGTTAAAGCAAACCGATTCCCTCACGTACCGCAGACTGTTCCGGAAGAGTCGTATTTTCACCGGCGCCAGTGGCATGTCCGCCTCGTATTACGCCTACAACGAACGACCCGGCTACTCCCAACTCGTCTTTGCCGGCAACGGCCACTATACGCCCGACCTGGTGTTGTTCCACTTTGCGCCCGATGGCAAACTGCTGGCCGAACAAGTCGTTGCTTCCTCTTTTTTCGACGCGGGATCGGGCCAGCTAACCAAGAGTATCCTCCGGAATGATTCGTTGCTTATCCGGATGGACCTGGAGCTTAGTGAACGGCCGTCGGGCACACCCTGTGATTCACTGGTCACAACCTTTAAAATTACCCCCAGTGGCACTATCACCCGGGTCAGGCAGAAGAACTTTAAGATCAGGTGCCGGTAAGTTAGCTGTGCTGCCTTCGTAGCAGGGAATACACCTTTGGAGACCGTTGGGGAAATGGCTGCCCGGGGAACACGGCTGCCGCATGGCGGGAAAGTGCCGCATGGCGGGAAGGCGTCGCGTCGCGGCTCCCCTCCTTGGAGGGGTTAGGGGGTGGGTTTACCCACATGAGACGCGTAATGTGGGGATCACCGCATGAAGATGGGGGATCACCACACTGCGGTGATCTCGCTTACGCCACAATAAAACTTTTTGCGGACACTTCTTTGTACTTATTCCGGTGTAACGCCTAGCATATAGGTAAACCCACCCCCTAACCCCTCCGAGGAGGGGAGCCGCGACGCGACCCTTTCCCGCGACGCTTTCCCGCCATGCGACAACTGCTGATGCAACAGGTAAACTTCTCCTGGTAATTGCCTGGGTGAGCCCGTTACGACGAGCCCTCCCTGTCTGCCTGCTGAAATACCGGTATACCACTTGCGACGTGCAAAGTGACCGGTACAATGCATCCGCTGCCGGACGATTCTTTTCCGCTGTTTGCCTTCGCCATTGATATGCGTTGCCAATAGGTAAAAAGCCATTACAAAGTTTGGCCCCCCGCCCGAATCCTGATTGGAGTCCATTCTATCAAAATATTCTCCTAATTTTGGCCCGCAAACCACGGCGTACCCGTGACGCCTTTTTAATGTTGTATGGCCGTTAAGATTCGCAGAGAAGATGCCCTGGCGTACCACGCCAGTCCGCAACCCGGTAAGATTGAGGTGGTTCCCTCCAAAGTGCTCAGTTCGCAGTACGACCTGGCCCTGGCCTATTCGCCCGGCGTGGCCGAGCCCTGCAAGGAGATTGCCGCCAACCCCGAAGACAGTTACAAGTACACCTCCCGGGGCAACCTGGTGGCCGTCATTTCCAACGGCACCGCCGTGCTGGGCCTGGGCAACATCGGCCCCGAAGCCTCCAAACCCGTGATGGAAGGCAAGGGCGTCTTGTTCAAGAAGTTTGCCGGCATCGACGTGTTCGACATCGAGATCGACTGCACCGACCCCGACGAATTCATCCGCATCGTCAAGTCGCTGGAACCTACTTTCGGCGGCGTGAACCTGGAAGACATCAAAGCCCCCGAGTGTTTCCACATCGAGCGGGAACTGCGCAAGCAGATGAACATCCCGGTGATGCACGACGACCAGCACGGCACGGCCATCATCTCGTCGGCGGCCCTGCTCAACGCCCTCGAAGTGGTGGGCAAGAACATTGAAGACATCCGGATTGTGGTCAACGGGGCCGGGGCGGCGGCCATTGCCTGCGTAAAACTGTACGTGGAACTCGGCGTGCCGCGCGACCACATCGTGATGAACGACATCAACGGCATCCTGCACGCCGACCGCCCCGACCTCGACGACATCCGCCGCGAGTTTGCCACGACCCGGCCCATTACCAACCTGATGGAAGCCATGACCGGCGCCGACGTATTCCTGGGTTTGTCGGCGGCCAATGTAATTACCCCCGAACACCTGCGCATGATGGCATCCAGCCCGATTGTGTTCGCCCTGGCCAACCCCGACCCCGAAATCGCCTACGACCTGGCAATGGCCTCGCGGCCCGACATCATCATGGCGACGGGCCGTTCCGACAACCCCAACCAGGTAAACAACGTGCTGGGCTTCCCCTACATCTTCCGCGGGGCCCTCGACGTGCGGGCCACCGAGATCAACGAAGCCATGAAGCTGGCCGCCGTGCGGGCCATTGCCGAACTGGCCAAAGAGCCCGTGCCCGAGTCGGTGAACAAAGCCTACGAGAACAACGCCCTGTCGTTCGGCCCCGAGTACCTGATTCCCAAGCCCCTCGACCCGCGCCTGATCACCACCATCTCGCCGGCCGTGGCCCGGGCGGCAATGGAGTCGGGCGTGGCCCGGCGTCCCATTCCCGACTTCGACGCCTACCACCTGGAACTCGAAAAACGCGTGGGCATCGACCAGCGCCTCATGTCGCGGGTGATCGGCCGGGCCCGGCAGGACCCCAAACGCGTGGTGTTCGCCGAAGCCGACACGTATAAAATCCTCAAGGCCGCCCAGATCCTCCAGGACGAAGGCATCGCCATTCCCATCCTGCTCGGCGACCGGGAACGCATCAAGCAGATCATCAAGGAGAACAAGATCGAACTCGACCCGAACCACTGCGAGATCATCGACGTGGTGAAGGAGCAGGAGCGGTGCAACCGGTTTGCCCAGCTGCTCTACCAGAAGCGGCAGCGCAAGGGCCTTACCCTGCACGACAGCCGCAAGCTGATGACGCAGGACCGCAACTACTTCGGCGCCATGATGGTGGCCGCCGGCGAGGCCGACGCCCTCATTTCGGGCCTCACCAAAGAATACGCCCGCACCATCCGGCCGGCCCTGCAGGTGATCGGGGTGGAGGAGGGGCGCCGCCGCGTGGCCGGCATGTACGTGATCCAGAACAAGAAGCAAGCCTACTTCTTTGCCGACACCACCGTAAACGAAAACCCCACCGCCGACGACCTGGTGGAGATCATCGGCCTGACGGCCCGCAAGGTGCGGTTCTTCGACGTGGAGCCCCGCATTGCCGTGCTTTCGTATTCCAACTTCGGCTCCAACCCCGGCGAGATTCCCGCCAAGGCCATTGAGGCCACCCAGCGGGCCAAACGCCGCTACCCCGACCTGGTGATCGACGGCGACATCCAGGCCAACGTGGCCCTCAACCCCCGGCTGCTGCAGGAGACCTACCCCTTCAGCGACCTGGCCGAGAGCGGCGCCAACACCTTGATTTTCCCCGACCTGGCCTCCGGCAACATCGCCTACAAACTCCTCCAGGAGATCGGCGGGGCGGAGGTGATCGGCCCCATCCTGATGGGCATGCGCAAACCCGTGCACATCCTCCAACTGGGCTCCTCCATCCGCGAAATCGTGAACGTAGTGGCCATTGCCGTGGTAGAGGCGCAGGAGAAGAAAGTGCTGGAGCCGGCGCAGTTTGAAATCTAGAAGCGAGAAGTCAGGAGTGAGAAGCGAGAAGGAGGGACACGGACTCTTCCGGGGATAACGGCAAAGTGCGTGCATCGCCTTCTCGCTCCTCGCTTCTCACTCCTCGCTTCTTTAAAAACAAAACTATGATTGCCTACATCGACGGTAAGCTTACCTACAAAGACGCCACCCACGCCGTGATTGACGTGCACGGGGTGGGCTACGAAATCCGGATTTCGCTGCAAACCTACGGGGCGATCCAGGAGGGGGAACGCTGCCGGCTGCACACCATCCTGCACGTGAAGGAAGACGCCCATACGCTGTACGGCTTCCTGGACCGGTCCGAGAAAAAGATCTTTCTCGACCTGACCTCCGTGACGGGCATCGGCCCCAACACCGCCCTGATGATGCTCTCCTCGCTGTCGGCCGCCGAAATCCAGCATGCCATCGTGTCGGAAGACATCCGCACCATCCAGGGCATCAAGGGCATCGGGGCCAAAACGGCCCAGCGCATCGTGCTGGAACTGCGGGATAAAATGAAAAAAGACATCTACCTTACACCGGCCTCGCCTACTTTTGCGGTTACCTCCAACAATACCCTGCGTAGCGAAGCGTTATCAGCATTGACGACCCTGGGGATTCCCCGCAGCATTGCCGAAAAGAGCATTGAGAGCGTATTAAAGAAGGAAGGGGTGGGGATTTCACTAGAACAATTGATCAAAATGGCCCTGAAGGCAAGTTGATTCCGGGGAGCACAAACGGTCATTTTCGGCCCGAGACCTTGCGCCGTGTTTGCCGAATGCGTATGTTTTGGTCAGAATTTATTGTATATTTTCACACCTGGTAACAAAGCCCCTCATTCTATTGATCCAACCTCTACAAATTCAGCCTGACCGCCTGATTTAAGCAGTGACTTTTACGAATCAGTTCGCCTTTTGGGTGAGATGAAATTTCTAGAAATGGATCAGCATTGTCCAACGAGTCCGTGTGTGGGTATGTGTACGAACAATCCTATTGCCAGGTTACAGCCCGCCGCGCCGCTGCAACGAGCACCTTTCCCTGTCGAGTAATCATCTTTATCAGTACCAATCCCTTTGCCTAAGCATACCAGCCACATACTGTTTTCGGGAAGCATACTGTTTGCGTTGACCACGTGGTTTGCGCACGTGGAATCCGATTCCCGCAGCCCCCGGCATACCCCCGCCTGGGTGGCCGACACCCCCGGCGTAGATTCCACCGGGCGGACGAGTTCCTTCAGCGATTCGCTGAAGCGGCAAAAACAGGGGCCGTCCCTCCACTACCGCGACCGGTACGGCGACCCGTACAGCGACCGGCCCTTCGACTCACCGCTGCGGCTCAAGGACCCGTCCAACGTGAAAACCGAAATCCAGGTGGATACGGGGGGCAACGTGACCATCCAGGAAAAAGTGGGGGCGTTCGACTACCGGCCGCCCACCACGCTCAACCGCGAGGAGTTTGGCAGCTACCAGGACGGCTTCCTGTCGCGGGAATACTGGCGGTCGAAGGCCGAGGGGGAGAAGGGCAAGAGCGAAGTGACCGGCCGCCGGCTGATCCCCAAAATCTACCTGGGGCCCACGGCCGACCGCCTCTTCGGCGGCAGCTACCTCGACTTCCAGACCAACGGCTTCGTGACCCTCGACTTCGGGGCCCAGTGGCAGCGTACGCAGAACCCCAACCTGCCCGTGCGGCAGCAGCGGCAGTTTCTGCCCCTCAACTTCGACCAGCAGATGAGCATCAACTTTACCGGCAAGCTGGGCGAAAAGCTCAAGATGACCGGTAACTTCGACTCCAAGGCATCGTTCCAGTTTGAGCAGAACTTAAAACTCGAGTACTCCGGCTTCGAAGAAGACATCATCCAGAAGATCGAGGCGGGCAACGTGAGCATGCCCCTCAACAGCACCCTCATCACGGGGGCCCAGAACCTGTTCGGCCTCAAGACCCAGCTCCGGTTCGGCCGCCTCCAGGTGACCTCCATCCTGGCCAACCAGCGGGCCCGGCTCGACGAAGTACGCGTGCAGGGCGGCGCCCAGCGGCGGCGCTTCGAAATCCGGGCTTCCGACTACGAGGAAAACCGGCACTTTTTGCTCGGCCAGTTCTTCCGCAACAACTACGAGCCGGCCCTGCGCACCATTCCCGTGACGGGCGGCTACAGCCCCCGCTCCTCGGGCACCATCCCGGCCACGGCCAACAACACGATCAACAACCCCAACAACGGCGGGGCCGACCCTAACAACCCAACCGGCGGCGGCGATTTCGGCGGCGGCATGGACGGCATGGGCGGCGGCATGAACGGAGCCAACGGCATGAACAACGGCATGATCAATGGCAACCAGAACAGCATCGGCGGCTCCTCGGTGAACTCGGGCGTGAACATCACCCGCATCGAGGTGTACGTGACCAACCGCGCCAACAACACCCAGACGCTGCGCAACCTGGTGGCCTTTGCCGACCTGGGCGAAGGGGTTCCGTTCCGCAACTACCCGGTGATCGGCGACGGACGCGGGGCCAAGGCACCCGTTGACAACGATGCCAACGGCCTCTACCGCAACCTCGAAAACGACCAGCAGATCCGCAACGCCGACCTGGCCAACAGCCGGGCCCGGGAACTCGGGCTGGAACAGGGCGTAGACTTCGAAATCCTGCGCGGCGCCCGGCAGCTTTCGCCGCAGGAATACACTTTCCAGCCGCAATTGGGTTATATCTCGCTCAACACCCCCATCGGCCGCGACGAGATCATTGCCGTTGCCTTTGAATACACCCTCCAGGGGCGGCGCTTCAAGGTGGGCGAACTCACCGAAGACTACCAGACCCGCAACGAACGCGAAACGATCATCCTCAAACTCATCCGGCCGGCTGCCGTGCGCACCAACCAGCCCACCTGGGACCTGATGATGAAAAACATCTACTCCCTGGGCGCCGGGCAGATCAACCGCGAAGGCTTCCAGCTGCGCGTGATCTACAAGGATGACCTTACCGGCATCGACAACCCCTCGTTGCAGGAAGGCCGCTACACCAAGGACGTGCCCCTGCTCCAGGTGTTCAACCTCGACCGCCTCAACCCCCAGGGCGATCCCCAGCCCGACGGCAACTTCGACTGGGTGGAGGGCGTGACCATCGACAGCCGCGCCGGGCGCATCATCTTCCCGGTGCTCGAACCCTTCGGCAGCCACCTCACCAACGACGACGGCCGGACCACCACCCAACCGCCGCCCCCGTGGTTCGACCCCGGGACCGAGCAGGGCCTCATCAACAAGTACGTATTCGATACCCTGTACGCCTCGACCCGCAACGACGCCCAGCAGATTGCCGAGAAGAACAAGTTCTTCCTGAAGGGTACCTACCAGGGCACGGCTTCCAACGACGTGCAACTGCCCACCTTCGGGGCCGACGCGGGAGCCGTATCGGTGACCCTGGGCGGCACGCCGCTGGTGCAGGGCCAGGACTACATCCTCGAAAACGGCCAGGTGCGCATCATCAACGAGGGCCTTACCCAGTCGAACGGCGAACTGGTGGTCAACTACGAGAAGCCCGACCTGTTCAACAACCAGATCCGGACGCTGATGGGCACCCGGCTCGATTACCTGATCAACAAGGACTTCGTGATCGGCTCCACGCTGATGCGCCTCAAGGAGCGGCCCATCATCTCCCGCGTGGGCATGGGCAACGAACCCACCAACAACACCGTGTTCGGGTTTGACGCCAACTTCAAGAAAGACTCCCGCTTCCTGACCCGGCTGGTGGACAAGCTACCCCTCATCCAGACGAAGGAACTTTCCGGCATTACGTTTACCGGCGAATACGCCCGGTTGTTTCCCGGCGTGGCCCCCGGCGCCCGGGGCAACTCCTTCATCGACGACTTCGAAGGCGCCGAAACGCCCTTTGACCTCACCCGCATTCCGCAGGTGAACTGGAAGCTGGGTTCCACGCCGCTGCTGTTCCTCCCCGATGCCCGGAGCGATACGCTCCAGTACAGCTACCGCCGCGCCAAGATCGCTTGGTACACCGTCGACAATCTGTTCAACACCAACCAGGGCCGGCAGGGCGGCCTCACCGAACAGGACCTGCAGAACCACTTCGTCCGCCAGGTGCTGCCCCAGGAAATCTTCCCCGCCCGCGACCGCCAGCAGGTGAACCTGAACGAGAACCTGATGAACATTGCGTACTACCCGGCCGAACGCGGGATGTACAACTACAACCCCAACGTAACCACGCAGGGCCGGCTCACCAACGACCCGCAGCAGAACTGGGCCGCCCTCACCCGGGCCATCCGCAGCGACATCGACTTCGACAACGCCAACGTGCAGTACATCGAATTCTGGCTGATGGACCCGTTCTTCAGGGGGCAAGCCCCTTCGGACCGGACCCTTATTCAGCAGGGAATTCCCGGGGTCAGCCCCGATATCTACGCCCAGGACAACCAGGGCGGCGACCTGTATTTCAACCTGGGCAACATTTCCGAAGACGTGCTCAAGGACGAACGCCACGCCTTTGAGAACGGCCTGCCGGTGAGCGACGATCCCAATACCCGGGCCGCCGAGACCAGGTGGGGCAAAGTACCCGGTACCCAGTTCCTGACCAACGCCTTCGAGAACACCACCGGGGCCCGCGGCCGGCAGGACATCGGCCTCGACGGCCTCACCAACGACGAGGAAAGGGCCAAGTTCGGCACGACCCTGGAAGACCCTTCCGGCGACGACTTCGCGTATTTCCTCGACGACCGGTTTGGCGGGCAGGGCACCAAGTTGCTGGACCGTTACAAGAACTTCAACGGGATGGAAGGCAACTCGCCCGAAGCCGGCGGTTCGGACATTGCCCGTTCGGCCACCACCTACCCCGACAACGAGGACCTCAACCAGGACAATACCGTCAGCAACCTGGAATCGTACTACCAGTACAAGATCAGCCTGCGCCCCGGCCAGATGGAGGTGGGCCGCAACTACATCGTAGCCAAGCGGGATACCACGTTCCCCAACACCGGTGACCGTGTCACCTGGTACCAGTTCCGCATCCCGGTGCGCGAGTACACCGATTCGGTAGGTAACATCCAAAACTTCAAGTCGATCCGTTTCATGCGGATGTTCCTCACCAACTGGCAGCAGCCCGTGGTGCTGCGCCTGGCCCAGTACCAACTGGTAGCCAACCAGTGGCGGACCTACGGGTTCAGCCTGGAAGAAACCAAGCTGCAGAAGCTCGTGGAGCCGGCGGAGGGCGGGTTTACCCTGGGCACGGTGAACATTGAAGAGAACTCCGGTGGCACCAACCCGGTGCCGTACCAGATTCCGCCGGGCTTCATCCGTGACCGCGACATTACCACCATCAACAACCGCCTGCTCAACGAACAGTCGCTGCGGCTGTGCGTGGATGAACTGCGCGACGGCGACGCCCGGGCGGCCTTCAAGACGACTGTCCTTGACTTCATCAACTACAAGCGCGTCCGGATGTTCCTGCACGCCGAGACCGGGGAACGCTACCCGACGGCCGACAACGAAGTAACGGGCTTCCTGCGGCTGGGTACCGATTACACGGAGAACTACTACGAGATTGAGAAGACGCTCGTGATTACGCCCGACAGATCGTCGGGTGGCCGCCTCACGGCGGAGGAAGTGTGGCCGGAAGCCAACGAGATCGACTTTCCGTTCCAGGAGCTGGTCAACGTGAAGTCGGAGCGCAACCTCAACGGCAGCGGCGTGCTGACCCCGTACAGCAAGTTTGTGGAGGTGGAGCACTCCAACGGCAGCCGCTGGCGGTACCGGGTAACCGTAGTGGGCAACCCCGACCTGAGTTCGGTGCAGATCATCATGCTGGGCGTGCGCAACCCCTCCACGCCGGGCGCCGCCCAACCCAAATCCGTGTGCATCTGGGCCAACGAACTGCGCGTGACCGACTTCGACCAGGAGTCGGGCTGGGCCGCCACGGGCCGCCTCAACCTCAAACTGGCCGACTTTGCCACCGTGTCGGCCTCGGCCCGCCACACCACCTACGGCTTCGGCGGCATCCAGGACCGCATTTCGGAACGGGCCCGCGAAAACACGACCCGCTGGGACGCCACGGCCAACATAAACCTCGACAAACTGCTGCCGGCGCAGCTGGGCCTCAAGGTGCCCCTGTTCGTGGGCTACGAACGCGAACGCATCCGGCCGCGGTTCAACCCGCTCGACCCCGACGTGGAACTCGAACAGTCGATCCGCTCCCGGTTCAACAACCGGACGGTGGGCGAAGAAAGGGAGTACCGCAAGATCGTGGAGGACAATACCACCCGGCGCAGCCTCAACTTCTCCAACATCCAGAAGGTGCGCCAGAACCCCGACGCCAAGCCCCACCTGTGGGACATTGAGAACTGGTCGCTCTCGTACGCCTACAGCGACATTGTGACCACCAACGTAACCACCGCCCAGTACTTCCAGAAGAACCAGCGGGGCGGCCTGGCGTACGCCTTCACCACGCAACCCAAGTTCATCGAGCCGTTCAAGAACCTCAAGTTCCTCGACAACCCGTGGACCAAATGGATCCAGGAGTTCAACTTCGCCCTCACCCCGAGCAGCGTCGGCGTGCGCGGCGACCTTGACCGGAGCTTTACCAAGACGCAGTACCGCAACTCGGACCTGACCACCCGGGGCATTGCGCCGCTGTACGAGAAGTTCTTTACGTTCAACCGCCTCTACGACCTGCGCTGGAACCTGGCCCGCAACCTGTCGCTGGACTACACGGCCACGGCCAACGCCGTAATCGACGAGCCGCGGGGCGACATCGACGATACGGAGATCAACCCGCTGACCGACTCGCTGCTGCTCGGCTCGGGCTACACCAAGCGCGACTCGGTGCTGGCCAACATCAGGCGGCTGGGCCGGATGAAGCAATTCCAGCAGCGGGCGTCGCTCACGTACCGCCTGCCGTTCGATAAGTTCGTGCTCACCGACTGGCTGAGCGCCGACGTGCGGTACGGCGCCGGCTACCAGTGGACGGCCGCCCCCGTGGGCGTGACCGACACGCTGGGCCTCTCGTTCGGCAACATTGCCCAGAACAACCGGGAACGGGCCGTGAACGGGCAGATCAACCTGACGCGCCTCTACAACAAGGTGAAGTTCCTCAAGGCGATCAACGAAGCCAAGCCCCCGGCGGGGCGCGAGTCGGACTCTACCCGGCCGCAGGCCCCCGAACGGCCCCGCATTGCCGTGCAGGACACGGCCCGCAAGAAGCCCGAGTTCAAAATCCTCAAAGGCGTGCTGCGGGCCCTGATGACCGCCCGGAGCCTTAACTTCAACTTCCAGATCGACGAGACTACCCTGCTGCCCGGCCTGCTGACCAAGCCCAAGTACTTCGGCGTGGACGAGTCTACCATGCAACCGGGCCTGGCTTTTGCCCTCGCGGGCAGCCAGGACGCCAGCGTGCGGGAACGGCTGGCCGAGCAAGGGTTGTACTCCAAGAGCAACCAGCTCAACAACCCCTTCGTGCAGACCTACACCGAGTCGTTCTCGGCCCGCACGGACCTGGAGCCGTTCCGCGACTTCAAGATCCGGCTGGACGTGAAGCGCAACCATTCGCAGTACTACACCGAACTGTTCCGGTCGGCAATCGATTCGACGGGATATGACCAGATCTCGGGCACATTCCTGGAACGTTACCAGAGCCAGAGCCCCAACCTGTCGGGCGATTACAACATCTCGTTCCTCTCGATCAAGACGTTCTTCCGGGGAGGCCGCGGCAACGCCTCGCCGGTGTTCGAGCAGTTCGACACCAACCGGTACGACATCCAGAACCGCCTGCAAACCCTGAACGGCGAGAACGGAAGCTACGACATCAACTCGCAGGACGTGCTGATCCCGGCCTTCCTGGCGGCCTACAGCGGCAAGAACGTCAACAAGGTGGGGCTGTCGCCCTTCCCCAAAATACCGCTGCCCAACTGGCGGGTAGACTACGCCGGCCTGTCGCGGCTGGAAGCGTTCCGGAAGGTATTCTCTTCGTTCAACCTCCAGCACAGCTATTCGTCGAGCTACTCGGTGCGCAACTTCATCTCGTCGCTCGAATACACCGACCCCGCCGACGTGGGCCTCAACCCCCGGTTGCGGTACCCCACGGCCAGCCTCACCAGCGACAGCGGCTACGTGCCGGTGTACGTGATGAGCCAGGTGGTGATCTCCGAACGCTTCGCCCCGCTGATCGGCATCGAGGCCCGCACGTTGAGCCGCATTACGGCCCGCTTGCAGTACAACGCCGAGCGGATCGTGGCCCTCAACCTGAGCAACCGCCAGGTGCAGGAACTCAACAGCCGCGACATCACGGCCAGCGTCGGGTTTACGCGCAACAACACGCGGCTGCCGTTCAAGACGCAGGGCCGGAACATCGTGCTCAAAAACGACCTTCAATTCCGCTGCGACGCCACCGTGCGCGACACCAAGACGATCCAGCGAAGACTCGAAGGCGGGAACACGATCACGGCCGGGGGGCTCAACTTCCAGTTCAAGCCAACCGTCAACTACGTGGTGAACCAGCGCCTGAACGTGCAGGGCTACTTCGAACGGACGGTCAACGGCCCCTACATCTCGACCTCGTTCCGGCGCAGCACCACCAGCTTCGGCTTCAACTTGCGCTACAGCCTCAGCGAATAATTTAATTACGAATTACGAATGACGAATTACGACGGAATACGGGCTCTATCGTATATAACCGTCGTAATTCGTCATTCGTAATTCGTAATTGAACATGAGTTATTTCATGGTGGACGTGGAGGCGGATGGGCCGGTGCCGGGGCTCTATTCGATGGTGTCGCTGGCGGCGGTGCTGGTGAAGCCGGGCCTGGAAGAGCGGTTTTACGCCGAACTGCGGCCCATTTCCGACCGGTTTGACCCGGAGGCGCTGGCCGTGCCGGGCTTTAGCCGAGAGCAGACGCTGGCCTTTGCCGACCCCGGGCCGGTGATGGCCGATTTTGAAAAGTGGGTGACTGAGCACACCAGGGGCCGGGCCTTTTTCATCTCCGACAACAACGGCGTGGACTACATGTTCGTGTGCTGGTACCTGCACCAGTTCCTCGGCCGCAATCCCTTCGACCACAGTTCGCAGAACCTGGGCAGCCTCTACAAAGGGCTGGTGGGCGACATGTTTCAGAACTTCAAGCACCTGCGCCAGACGGCCTACACCCACAACGCCCTCGACGACGCCCTGGGTAACGCCGAAGCATTGCTGGCAATCAAGGAGCAGTACGAGTTGAAGATTGCGCTGGAGTAGGGAAGGTTCGGAGGGTTCACGCAAAGAAGCGCAAAGGGCGCAAAGAAAAGATAGGACTGTAAGGGTGCAATAGAGGCGCAAAGGGGCTGCCGGACGGTTACAGGTACAGGTAATACGGCCGGAGCAGCCGCACGAATTCGTCGGTGTACGTTCCCGTTGCGTTGCGGATGCAGAGGTTCGTTTCGGGGCAGGCGCCCGGGGTGCCGAAGGTGTAGGTCGTGATGCGGCGGAGGGGTGGGGCGCCGGGCCGGTCGTGGAGGTGCAGTTGGTCCAGGGGAAAGAGGCCCAGCGGGGCCAGCAGGGCTTGCAGGCGGCCGGCCTGGTAGGGCGGCAGCAGCACCACGAACCGCCCCGCCGGTCCGAGCAGGTGGTGCACGGCCGCCGCCAGTTCGGGCAGCGACAAGGCTTCCCCGTGCAGGGCCACGTTCTGCGCCGCGCCGGGCCGTTTCAGGTAATTTTCGTAGAACGGCGGGTTGCTCACCACCAGGTCGTAGCGGTAGCCCGGGTCGTAGTCCTGGATGCGGCTCCGGATCACCCGGATGCGCCCCGCCCAGGGGCTGGCAAGTACGTTGTCGGTCGCCTGTCCGTACGCCCCTTCGTCCACTTCCACGGCATCCAGGCGGGCTTCCGCGTTCCGCTGGGCGATCATCAGGGCCAGCAGTCCGGTGCCCGTACCCACGTCGAGGATGCGGGCCGCGCCGTCCACCCCGGCGTACGCCCCCAGCACGCAGGCGTCCGTACACACCTTCATGGCGGCCCGGCCCTGCTCCACGCGGAATTGTTTGAATTGGAAATAGGAGTTGGGCAAGGGAGTTTGGGAATTAGAGAGTTTGGGAGTTAGAGAATGTGGGGGACGGCGTAGGGCGGAATTACGGGTATATTGAAAATGGGGTTATAATTGAGCGTTGCGTATCCATTCAGGCGTTCCGGTGCGCAGCAAAGTTACGCGCAAAGCTCTGGAGGAGCGTCCTGTTCCTGGCTGACGCATTCGATTATGCACCAGCCCCGTACTGTCATGCATCGCTGCCGCGTGCTGGTGCGCATTGCTTCGGCTCGCCAGGGAGTGCTGATCAAAAAGATGCGGAGGAGGAAGCGGCGGATGATTCACGGGGAACTGTTGGACACCCCGCAAACGGGCCCTATCTTTCCCCCCGCAACGAGCCGATCCACCCCATGTGTACCGTTACGTACCTGCCCCTCGGCGGGCAGGCATTTGTACTTACTTCCAGCCGCGACGAACACCCCGGCCGCCAAACGTCGGCCCGGCCCGAGCGGCAGCGGCTGGGGGCGCACACCGTGCTGTTTCCCCGCGACGGGCAGGCCGGCGGCACCTGGATTGCCACTTCCGAAAGCGCAACCCTGTGCCTGCTCAACGGCGCCTTCACCGCGCACCCGTCCCGTCCGCCCTACCGCCACAGCCGGGGGCTGGTCATCCTGCACTACTTCGGCTACGCCGGCACCGACGCGTTCATCCGTCACTACCCCACCGAAGGGCTGGAGCCCTTTACCCTGGTGATCCGCGACGGGGCCGGCCTGCGGGAACTGCGCTGGGACGGCACCGGACGATTTACCAAGGCGCTGGACCCCGGGGCGCCGCACCTCTGGGCCTCGGCCACGCTGTACGGGCCGGCCGCCCTCGAAAAGCGGCAGCGGTGGTTTGACGCGTGGCTGGCCGCCCACCCCGACCCCGGCCCGGCTGCCATCCGGCACTTTCACCGCACGGCCGGCGACGGCGACCCCCGCAACGACGTGCTCATGCGCCGCGACAACGTGCAGACCGTCAGCCTCACCAGCGTCATCCACCGGGAAGGCGCCCCCGAAATGTGGTACGAACCGGTGGGAGGAGGATTGAATGGCTGAATGGCTATATGGCTGCATGGTTGTATGGCTGAATGGCTATATGGCTGCATGGTTATATGGTTGGGCTGACGCACGACTACTTCCCGATCAACAACCATACAGCCATATAACCATGTAACCATTCAGCCATTCAACAAGTTGGCAATGCAGCCATTTAACCAATCAACTGATTTTAACTTATCCATTTTCAACCCATTGTTCTCGCTTCGTCTTCGCAATTTCCTGACCCGGCTGCGGCACTGGGAATACTGGCCCATGCACGTGGTGTACCTGCCCATTTACGCCTACTGGCTGCTGCTGGCGGCCCGGGCCCGGTCGTTTTTCTACTTTTCGGCCGCCAACCCCGGCATTCCCTCCGGCGGCATGCTGGGCGAATCCAAATTTGACATCCTCGCAAAAATTCCGGCCGCCTACAAACCCGTGACCATCCGCCTGGCGCCGCCGGCCCCGCTCGACGAGGTGTTGGAACGGATGGCCCGGGCCGGCATCGGTTTTCCCGTCGTGGCCAAGCCCGACGTGGGCGAAAGGGGCTGGCTGGTGGAAAAGATCACCGACGCGGCCGGGTTGGCGGCGTACCTGCGGCGCATCCGGGTGGATTTCCTGGTGCAGTCCTACGCGGCGGGCCCCCTCGAACTGGGCGTGTTCTACTACCGCCTGCCCGGCGCGGCGCGGGGCGAAGTCACCTCGGTGGTTGTCAAAGATTTCCTCAAGATCACCGGCGACGGGGCGGCTACGGTGGCAATGCTGGTGCGGCGCAGCGCCCGGGCCGCCTTGCAGCACGACCGGCTGCGGGAGCGGTACCCGGCCGACTGGACCCGGGTGTTGCCGCGGGGACAGGTCATGGAACTCGAACCCATCGGCAACCACTGCCGGGGCACGGCTTTCCTCGACGGCACGCCCCTCATCAACGACCGGCTGCGCGAGGTGTTCGACCGCATCAGCCGGGCGGTAGACGGCTTCTACTACGGCCGCTACGACCTGCGTTGCGCGGGCCTGGCCGGCCTGTACGCGGGGGAGGGCATCCAGGTAGTGGAACTCAACGGGGTGGGGGCCGAGCCGGGACACATCTATCAGCCGGGATTTCCGTTATGGGAGGGGTACCGGGTATTGTTCCGGCACTGGACGGCCATGTACCGCATTGCCCGGCTCAACCACCGCCGGGGCGTGCCCTACCTGCGTTGGGCGGAGGTACGGCAAACCCTGCGGCGCATCCGCCGGGCCCGGGCCTTGCAGGAAGAGCTAGTGAGTTTATGAGTTCAAAGTTTATGAGTTCATGAGTAAATACGCGTTTAACTGACGGCGCCGTCCCACTCATAAACTTTGAACTCATAAACTTCTTATTTTAACTTTAAAACTCGACTTCCTTTTGTATTCCATCCTTCAAAACGCCGTTGTCGGCCTGACCATCAGTTTTCTGGGTTCGCTGCCCCTGGGCGTGCAGAACCTCACCTCCGTAAAGGTCGCCCTCGAAAGGGGATTCCGGCCGGCCCTGGCGTTTGGCGCGGGGTGCGCCTCCATCGAAATGCTTTACAGCACCATTGCCGTCAAGCTCACGCAGTTCCTGCTCAAGGCCGACACCCTGCGCATGGCTTTCCAGGGCGTTTCGACGGGGCTGTTCATGATCATCGGGCTGCTGTTCCTGACCAGCAAATCGAAGCAGAGCGCCCTGCCGCTCAAAGCCAATACGTACTACCTGGGCCTGGGCATGAGCCTGGTGAACATGGCCGCCATCCCGTTCTGGCTGGTGACCACCACCGTGATGTCGGGCAACGGCTGGATCAACATCGGGGAAGACTTGCCGCTGCTGGGCTACATCATCGGCATCCCGGTGGGCACGATGCTGGCCCTGAGCACCTACGCCGCCCTGAGCGAACGCCTCGACCGCCGCTTTGACCTGCAACGCCTGCCCGTCAACCGCGTCATCGGCGTGGTACTGCTCGGCCTGGGCCTCTACGGCGCCGCGCGGATGATCTGGTTCAAATAAAGTCATGGGTTGATTAGTCATTGGTCAGTAGTCATTCGTTATCGACCACTATATGTACCACTGACCAATGCACCAATGACCAATGCACCAATGACCAATGACCAATGCACCAATGACCACTAACAATATGTCCGACAAGAAGAAAAACCGCGAGGGCGTGGTGTACTCCACGGACCCCAATTTTCAGTACCAGCAGCCGGGGGAGGAGTCCGCGCAGACGTTGCCGCCCGGCCAGCAGCAATTCAAGGTAATGCTCGACAAAAAGGCCCGGGCCGGCAAGCAGGTGACGCTGATAACGGGCTTCGTGGGCACCGACGACGACCTGCAAACCCTCACCAAAAAACTCAAGACCAAGTGCGGCGTGGGCGGCAGCGCCAAGGACGGCGAAATCCTGCTGCAAGGCGACTTCCGCGACAAGGTATTGCAAGTACTGCTGGCCGAAGGCTACAAGGCCAAAAAGGCCGGCGGGTAGGAGAAGTGGATGCACTGGTTTTATGGACGGAACCCTCGGGGCTAATGCAACCAAAAAAGGGCGGTCCGGGTCAATAAGGTGCACAGGAAATTACCCAAGACAGAAAAACCAAACGCTTTTACCTCGACAACGACGAAGAGGCCCTGCCCGCAACCCTGGTGCCGTACGCGCAGCAAATCAAACGCGTGGTGGCCGCATTGAAATGACGCCAAAAGGGAATTCGACCTTGCTTAAAAGACGCAAATGGATCAACCCGGAGATTACACTTTGCGGAAAGGATGTAGCGGATCAGATGAGGATGCGCACCGGACGCTAATTTGGTGGGTTTCCATCCGGTGCATCCGGTGCGATGCCCATCCTTAGTACCAGATTTCATGAGAAAGCTCCTCTTCCTGCTGCTGGCGTGCTTCGGCGCAGCCGCCTGCGACGACATCATTTTTACCGACGGCAGAACCACTGCCCAAGGGTACGTGACCGACAGCCTGACCGGGCAGCCGGTGCCGGGGGCCAAAGTGTTGCTCTTTACGTGCAGTTCAGACCTGATCGCCTTCGGCGACCGGTGCCGGACCATCCTCGACAGCGCCGTTACGGACGGCAATGGGCACTACCGGTTCAGGTTCCGGGACCAGCGCCGAACCAACTTCGGGGTTAAGATGGTCTCTTACCTGGGCAACAACTGTATTCCGCTGCCCCTGTATAATCAATCCAACCCCGGTGCGGAGATTGTGGATGAAGAACTTTACCGGGTCAGGGAAGGGAAAAAGAACCAGTTTAACTTCCTGGTCAAACGGTTCAAAACGGTACAAGCCGACTTGCGAATCAACACCCCGGGGTACACAAGAGTGATCGTCAGTACTTTCTACCAAGAATTCCTCTCCGACGACCCGGCCGGTGTCCACAACACCAGCGTATACCTGAAGGCGCTGCCGCAGGAGGCGATCAACGTGCGCGGAGCCATGATTGCGACGGACAAACCCAAAATCGAGTTCCAAAAGACGGTTCCTCCCGATGGCGCCGACACAACCCGCATTGAGCTTTCCTTCTGAAAAGGGTTACCCTTTTTCATCCGGGAATGAGTAGCCCGAAGGTTCCGGTGGGCATACACGAAAAAAGCCTTTCCCGCGCGGGAAAGGCTTTTGATTTTAAAGAAAACGCTGCTCTACCGCCGGGTAACCAGCTTTCTAGTCAGTGTTTCGCTGCCCGTGGTCACCTGGAGGAGGTACAGGCCGTCGGCCAGCGTACCCGTGGAGAGTTCCAGCCTGTTCTCGCCGCGCACCGCCTGCGCCTTGATCAGCACCTGGCGCCGCCCCAGTCGGTCGTACACCTGCACAACCGCTTCGCCCGCCGCCCCGGCCCGGAAGGCCACCGTGACCCGGTCGCGGGCCGGCACCGGGTAGAGCCGCAGCCGTTCGTCCGGGGTTTCCGCCGGCAGCATCCCTTCGGCCGCCTCCCGGGCGGGGTTTACCCACGGCGACAGCCGCGTACCCGGAATGGGCCGTTCGAGGGTACCCGAGGGCAACTGCCAGCCCACGGCCAGGTGGTCGCCGCCACCGCCGTCCTTTTGCAGGGCCTCAATGTAGTACCGCTGCCCGGCCGTGAGGGGGATCGCCACCGACTGCTGCGAGGCCAGCTGGGTCCACGCCCGTACACCGGTCCAGCCGTTGACAGAGGCGATGAGCACCTTGTTGGCCGGGTTGTCGGACGTGCTCAGCCAGAGTTCCGAGTTGTCGTCGCTGGCGACCCAGAAGGTATAATTGCCCGTTTCGGGGGCGCACACGTAGCCCCGGATGCGGGAACCGAACGCGTCGGCAAAGTTGGTAGGTCCTTCAAAGATCGTGAGCTGCGAACTGCCCGACGGGCTGTTGGGGTAGTTGGGGCTTTGCGTCAGGTTGTGCACCGCCCCGCCCGCAATGCCGTCCCACTGCTCCCGCAGGATGGTGCCGCTGGCCGTGCACGCGCCCGACCCGTTGGTAGCAGCAAAGGCGTCCACGATAACTTCCGTGCCGCTGCTGGCCGCATTCTTGGTGCCCTTCACCCGTACCTTCAGCGTGTGCGGCCCGGCCGCCAGGGCTTCCGACTCGAACAGCAGCTGGTCCACCAGCATCGAGGCGTTGTAGAGGTCAACGGTGGCCTTCAGTACGTTGTCCACCAGGATTTCGGCGTGCCCCAGGTCGTTGCGCTTGAAGCCGTAGAAGCGGGCCTGCGTGCCGGTGAAGGTATAAGTCGCCACCGCCCCGGTGGTTTCGCTGTAGTGTTCCGTGTTCTGGTAGCCCCCGTTGCCGGTGTAAGTGCCCCAGTCGGTGCCGCTGTAGGTGACGGCCGCGTTGGCATTGTCCACCTTGGCCCAGGTGAGGGCCGTGCCCGTGCCGGCCAGCGTCAGGTCGCCGAAGGCACTGGTGTTGAACCAGTTGTCCGCCGTACCGTTCCACACCGTCTGCACCGTCCGGCCGCCGCCCGTGTCGTCGTCGTTGCTGGCCACGTCGAAGCCGATGACCATGTTCTCCGACGGGGTAATGCCCAGGTTGGTCCAGGGAATCGCCATTTCGACCGCGTAGCCGCCCGTGATGGCCGCCACGGCGTGCCTGACGCCGGTTTTGGCCTGGCTGCTGTACAGGGTGGTGTCGCCGTACACCTTGATGAACTGCCGGTCCTTGGCGTCGTAGCTGGTGCTCCCGTTGTTGTCGGCGTCCACGTACACCTCCACCGCGTCGGTGTTCCAGTACTGCGTGGAGCCGTGCAGGTTGGCGTCGAGCACCCTTACGCCCACGTACAGGTAGGTGGCGTCCCACAACGCCCCGAAGGTCGTGGTGTTGTTGGTGGTGCCCGACACGGCCTTGGTGGCGGAGGCTGCCAGGTTCCAGTCGGCTTCCGCCAGGGCGCCGTTGACGGTGATCGCAGCGGCAATGCGTTTGGCCGAAACCGCGGCCGGCGCGGCCGTCAGGACCGCCACGGCGTTGCTGGCGACCGACTCGTTGCTGCCGTTGTCGAGGGCCTTCACCGTAAAGCTGTAGTTGGTGGCCGGGCTCAGGCCCGTGACGGTGGTACCCGTGCCGGTGGCGAATTTCACGAAAGTGGCGCCGTTGTACACGTTGTAGCCCGTTACGCCCACGTTATCGGTCGAGGCCGACCAAGTCAGGTTCACGCTGTTCTGGCCCGGCGTGCCCGACACGGCCAGGTTGGCGGGGGCCGTGGGTGCCTGCGTATCCGTGTTGAGGACCAACGCCCCGAAGTTGGCCGTGGTCTGCCAGTTGTTGTCGGGCCCGTGCCACATGAGCTGGCTGCTGCGGAGGGTGCCCGCGTCGTCGTCGTTGTTGGCGACGTCGAAGCCCAGCGTCATGCCGCCCGCCGGGGAAGTGACGCCGAGGGTGCTCCAGGGAATGCGGAACTCCACCGCGTAGCCGCCCGTGATGATTGCCGACTGCACCACTACGCCCGTGCGGTTGGTGGACCCGTAGAAGCCCGTGCCGTTGTAGACCTTGCCGTAGGTAATGTCGTAGGGGTCTTCGTACTCGACCCGGTTGTGGTTGCCGTCCACGTAGATTTCGATGCCGTCGTTGTTGTGGTTGCGCCAGTCAGTGTTGTAGAGGTTGGCGTCGAGCACCTTCACGGCCACGTACAGGTTGGTGGCGTCCCACAGCGTACCGAAGGTTACCGTGTTGTTGGCGCCACCCCCCACCACCGTGCGGGTCACGTTGTGCTTCAGTTGCCAGTTGGCTTCGCTGGGCAGGCCGTCGATGGTGACGGCCGTGGTGGTCAGGTTGGTAGCCACGGGCACGGGGGCGGTTTTCAAGTTGGCTACGTTGCTGGCGTCCGATTCGCGGTTCCCCGCGTCAATGGCTTTGACGGTGAACGAGTACGACGTGACCGGTTCGAGGCCCGCAATGGTGGCCGCGGTGACGTTGCCCACGGTAGCCGCCAGCACCGAACCGTTGTAGATGCGGTAGCCGGTGACGGCCACGTCGTCGGTGGCCGCGTTCCAGGCCAGCGGAATGGAGGTGGCCGCGAGGCGTCCGCCCAGCCGCAGGTTGCCCGGCGGGGTGGGCACGGCGGGGTCTACCACTTTCAGGAAGGTGTGCAGCACGTTGTTGGCCTCGTTGCGTTCGGCAACGGTGCCCGCGGGGTCGGCCACGGCCCGGACCGTGTGCGTGCCCACCGTGGCCGTCCAGGTGCCGCCGTTGGCCGTCAGGGTCGCTTCGCCGCCGGCCGGGATGGCGGCGGTGTAGTTTTCGGAGTAGGTCACTTGTGTGCCGTTCACCAGGAAGTTGACCCGCACGGCCGTGCCGGCGGTGGTGGCGGCGTTGCCCTTGTTGCGCACGGTGGCCCTGAAGGTGACGGCCGTGCCCAGCACCGGCGTGGCCGGGGTGTAGGTGATGTTGGTCACCACCAGGTCGGGGCCCGAGCCCGTGACGGCGGGCGGACCGATCTTCCACATGCCGTAGCAGTTGGTGCCCACGTGCAGGTCGCGGGTCCAGGGGTTTACGCGCAGGGCTTCGGCCTCCCGGCCGCCGTCGTTGCCGAACTGCGGGTTGTTGTGCCGGGGGCTGCGCGTGAGCGGAATCCAGGTCACGCCGCCGTCGGTGGAGCGGACCACCGATACGTCGGTGTTGTAGATGTGCCGCGCCCCGCCGGTGTACACGAGGTTGGGCTCGGTGGGGTCCACGGCCACCGTAAAGAAGCGGCGGTTGCCGAACTGGTCGGCGGGGATGCGGGTGGAAATGTCGGTGACCGTGCCGGGGGTGACGTCAAGCTGGAACAGGCCATTGTCGCCGCAGGCCACGTACACGCGGTTGTTGCCGGGGTCGTAAGCCAGGTCGGAGATGTCGTGGAGCACGGCCCCGAGGGTCGTCCAGGTGGCGCCGCGGTCGAGGGAGCGGACGATGTGGCGGCCCTTGTGGCCGTATAGTTCCTGCGCCCCGCCAGGGCTGGAGATGAACACGCCGTCGCACCCGGTCATCGCCGACCAGCTCAGGCCCTCATCCACGCTCCGTTGGTTGCCCATGAAGAAGATCTTCGAATCGTGCGGGTCGCCGTAACCCACCATGCTGCCGCCGACGACCACGCCCGTACGGGTGCTGGACGTGCCGCCGTCGCGGGTGATGGCGAGTCTCCGGGTGCCGTTGTCGTCGCTGGCGCCGAAGGCGATCAGCCCGTTGCTCGAATAGCCGCCGTAGATGTAGCCGCCCCAGCCGTTGCCCGACAGGCCCAGGTATTTCCAGGAACTGCCGTCGGCGGTGACGGCCGCGTCGTAGTCCTTGGAGGGCATCATGAGCACGTTGGGCGTGGTGGTGCTGAAGTTGAACTTGCTGGCGATGAACACGGCCGAAAACCCGTTGTTGGCCCACTTGAGCGTGGCCCCGCCGTTGGTGCTCTGCGTGATCCAGTCGCCGCCGAACGACCAGAGCTTGGTTTGGTCGGTGGGGTGCCAGGCCACGTAGCCTTCCCGGCCGCCGTTCCAGGGCAGGAAGTCGAGGGAAGCGTCGCGGCCCACTTCGGTCCAGGTGGCCCCGCCGTCGTGGCTGTAGTAGCGGGGCGAATCGTAGCCGCCCCGGCGCGACTGGATCACCATCCGGCTGCGGTTCACGGGGCTCACGTTCACGTACACCACGTTGGCCGGGTAGGTGGTGGAAGCTACTTTGGTGAAAGAGCCGCCGCTGTTGACCGACACGTACAGCCCGTCGGCGGCCGTAAGGAATACCTTGTTGGGGTCGGGAATGACCACGTCCATGCCCGTGACGGCCGGCGTGAAGGTCTTGGTAAAGCTCGTGCCGCCGTCGATGCTGCGGAAAAAGCCGTTTTCGTTGGCTACGTACACGTAGCCCAGCGTGGGGTGCACCTTCACGATGCCGCCGCCCTGCGCGGCCGTGTTGGCAAGGATGTTCCAGGTAGTGCCGCCGTCGACCGACTTGTAGAGGGATGAGGTAACGGTGACCGTGCCGGGACCGCCCTGGCAGTGTTCCTCGTTGTCGCGCGACCAGTACGCCACGGTGCTGTAGCCCAGCGTGGCGCTGTAGCTGCTCTTGTCGTAGGCGAGCTGCTCGCGGATGTCGCGGTAGCCGCACAGCTCGTTGGTGCCGAACTTCACCGACCAGGTGGCGCCCTTGTCGGTGGACAGGTACACGCCGTGGGCGTTGTGGTACGACCGCGTGCCGTTGGCGCCGACGGCAAGCACCCGGTTGGTGTTGTTGGGGTCGATGGCGAAGCCCGAGGCGCCGCGGGCGCTGAAACCCAGGTTGGACTGGTTCCAGGTGGCGCCGCCGTCGGTGGAGCGGGCCACGCCGCCCACGTCGGAGGCAAACAGCAGGAACGTGCCGTCCACGGGGTCTACGGCGATGGCCTGGGGCCACTGGCCGCCCTCGCCGCCCTTGAGGCCGGCGTTCGAGCTGGACCTGTTTTACCCAGGGAGCTACCTGCCAGGTTTCGGGGGATTGCGCCGGGGCCGCGCCGGTGAGCAGCAGTGCCAGCAGCGCCAGGAGCCGCTGGCGGAAGGGGAGAGAAAGGGCGTTGCGGGCGGCGAGGAGGCGGCCCGCTGGCGTAGGGGTTGGGGTCATGGCAGTGGGATAAAATGGATTAAATCATAAAACTTCCCGCAAGAATACCACGCCAAGGTAGCCAACCGTCCCCCGCAATTACAAGGGTTTGTGCATAAAAATTTTAGTTAAATAATTGATTTACAGTATATTAACTCGAAGAATGTGCGCTTCGTTCGCAAGCCGGCCAGTGGGTTACGGGGCTGAAAAACGGCCAGTTAGCCCCGCCCGTTCGCAAGAAGTTCCGGCGCTTCATTCGCAATCCTTTTCGTCCCCTTTGGCTACCGGGTTGGGGTCGGCGATCAGGTCGCGCCAGGCGCCGGACCACCGCTTGCCCGGCCCCTTTTCCCGGATCGCGGCCAGGATTTTGTTCTTGAAGGTCCGGCAGGTGTTGAGCCGCAGCGACAGGGCCCGGGAGAGTTCTTCGGAGGTAATGCGGGGATTGGCCGACACCAGGTAGGTGATGTAGAACGCTTTGACGAGGGGAAATTTGAGCCGGAAAAACACCGTGAACGCCGTTACCGACTCGTCGTAGCCGCACCGCGTGCACCGCCGGGAGCGGGGCGTCTTGCCGCCGCTGTAGCTGCCGTGACCGCACTTTTTGCACGCGTAGCCGCCTTCCCACTTGAGCCCGTCCAGGAACGCGTAACAGGCGTCCTCGTCGGGGTACTGCGCCCGGAACTCCCCGAAATCCACCTCCTGGCGGAGCACCCGGGCCGCCGATACGCTCCGCAGGTCGGCTTCGAGCTTGCGCTTGTCGTCGCGCAGCCGCAGGTTGAGCCTTTCCATCCGGCGGGCCTGCCTTTGCAGGTGCCGGTTCGCCGCGTGGATTTCCTGGGTTTGCCCGGCCACCTCGTCGGCAATCTGCCGGTAGAGCGTTTCGCGGTATTCGCGCCGCCGCCGGGCCCGCTGCCGCCGCTTATAATGCACCCCGGCCAGGCCGGCCGCCAGCACCACCCCCCCGAGGCCCCGGAACCACGCCGTTTGCCAGTAGGGCGGCGCAATGGTCACCGCCACGGCGGCGCCCCGGTGGTTCCAGACGCCGTCGGGGTTGGCGGCCTTGACCCGGAAGGTGTAGCGGCCCGGCGGCACGCCCGAGTAGGTGACCTCGCGGCGGTTGCCGGCCGGCCGCCACCCCCGGTCGTAGCCTTCCAGTTGGTAGGCGTACGCGTTCTGCCCGGGGCTGGTGTAGTGCAGGGCGGCAAACCGGAAGCCGAACACCGACTGGCCCGGCGCGAGGTGCAATGTGCGGGCTTCGGTAATTGTTTCGCGCAGGGGCGCCTGCGGCCCGGGCACCACCGACTGGTTGAACACCGTAAAGTCGGTGAGCACCACGGGCGGCGCCTGGGGGTCGTCGCGGATGCTGTCGGGAAAAAAGGCGTTGAAGCCGTTGGCGCCGCCGAAGTACATTTCGCCGTTTTTGCGCTTGAAGTACGCCGACCGCCCGAACTCCCGGCCCTGGAGGCCGTCGGACACGCCGTAGGTGCGGCAGGCCCCGGTGCGCGGGTTGAATTTGCCGAGGCCTTTGTTGGTGCTCAGCCACAGGTTGCCCGCGTCGTCTTCGAGGATGCCGTACACCACGTCGCTGGGCAGGCCGTCGCGTTCCCCGAAGGTTTTGAACTGCCCGCGGTCCCGGTCGTAGCGGTTGAGGCCTCCCTTGGTGGCGATCCACAGGTTGCCCGCCCGGTCTTCGTAGATGCAGTTGATGAAGTTGTTGCTGATGCCGGGTGTACCGGGGGTGTGGCGGAAACGGGTAAACCCGTTCGCGCCGGGGGCCAGCGCGCTGAGGCCCTGCCCGTCGGTGCCCACCCAAAGCGTACCCCGCGAATCTTCGTAGAGCGACACGATGAAGTCGGAACTGATGGAAGCCGGGTTCCGCGGGTCGTGCACGAACGGGCGGAAGGCGTTGCGCCCCCGGTCGAACCGGTTGAGGCCCCCGAACGTGGTGCCCAGCCAGAGGTTGCGCCGGCGGTCTTCGTACACGGTCCACACCAGGTCGGAGTTGAGGCCCGCGGGGCGGGCGGTGTCCTTGCGGTAGGACCGGAACCGCCGCCGCTGCGCATCCCACGCCAGCAGGCCGCCGCCCCAGGTGCCCAGCCAGAGTTGCCCCGCCCGGTCCACGTGCACGGACACGACGTGGTCGGAGGTGAGGCTGCCCGGCCGGCCGGGGTCGGCGCGGTAGTGCGTAAAGCGGTTCCGCCGGCGGTCGAACAGGTTGAGGCCGCCCCCGTCGGTGCCGATCCAGAGGTTGCCCTGCGGGTCTTCGGCGAAGGAAAAGGCGGCGTTGTGGCTCAGGCTGCCGGGGTCGCCGGGCACGTGGCGGTAGTGCCGGAACTTGCGCAGGTAGGGGCTGTAGTAACTCACGCCCTTGCTGTCGGTACCCACCCACACGTTGCCGGCCCGGTCGCGGCAGAGGCTGTAGATGGAGTTGGTGGAAAGGCCGTCGGGATCAGCTTCCCGGGCGGCGTAGCGGCGGAAGGTCCGGCGGTCCTTCGACAGCAGGGTGAGGCCGCCCACTTCGGTGCCGATCCAGAGGTTGCCCGCCGCGTCGCCGGCCAGGCAGAATACCCGGTCGCCGGAAGGGGAGTTGGGATTACCCGGCTGGTGCCCGTACCGGGTGAAGGTGCCGGTGCGGGGATCGAAGTGGTTCAGCCCGCCGCCGTTGGTGGCTACCCACAGCGTGCCGTCGGGGTCTTCGTGCAGGTCGCTCACCCAGTTGTGGCTCAGGCTGTTGAGATTGCCGGGCTGGTGGGCGTAGTGCGTGAACGTGCCGCGTTCCCGGTCGATCAGCCGGTTGAGGCCGCCGTCCTGGGTGCCCACCCAGAGGTTGCCCCGGCGGTCTTCCAGAATCGTCCGGACCAGGTTGCCGCGCAGGCTGCCGGGCCGCGCGGGGTCGTGGCGGTAGCGCCGGAAGGTCCGGGTGGCGGGGTTGTACCGGTTGAGGCCGCCGCCCCAGGTGCCCACCCAGAGGTCGCCCCGGCGGTCGAGGTAGAGGCAGCCCACCACGTTGCTGCCCAGGCTGGCCGTGTCGCGGCGGTCGTAGCGGAAGTGGGTGAAGCGGCGGCGGTCCCGGTCGAGTACGCTCAGGCCCGCCCCGTCGGTACCGACCCAGAGGTTGCCGGCGCGGTCCTCGCGGAGGCAGCGCACCACGTTGCCGCCCAGGGTGCCGGGCCGTTTGGGGTCGTTGCGGTACACGGTAAAGGCGTTGCCGTCGTACCCGTTGAGCCCGTCCTGCGTACCGAACCAGAGGAAGCCGAGGCGGTCCTGGTACACGCAGTTGACCGTATTTTGCGACAAGCCCGCTTCCACGGCGAGGTGCCGGAATTGCAGCCGCACGGGCTGGGCCGGCACCCGGGGCAGACCCAGCAGGAGGAAGCCGAGGAGGGGGATCAGGGAACGCATGGGCACTGGACTTGGGGGTGGAAGGTTAAGCAAACTTAATATGTAAATATTCTTCGATCAAATATTGTATTTTTGATACAGTGCTGAATTTATGTCTTGAAAATCAGCGCATTATTGTAAGCGGCGCTAACAGGGCGGGCAAATGAGAATGCAGCGTTAGTGAAAAAATTAATGAAAATAATTCAAAACAATATAATGGTAGGTCCGTAACAGGATAGCAACCGGACAAGTACTGACAACTACTTGTGCGGCAGTTAATTGACCATTTAGACCAGAAGAGAGCATTATGAACCGGGATATAGATTCAGCAGGACAGCCCCACGCCAACCGGCAGTTCGACGCCAGCGAGCCGCTCCGTCAATCTTTTGATGCTAACGAGCCGCTTCGTGAATCCACCGTGATTCCGGTGATCGAGGAACAACTGCAAGTCGGGAAAAAAGTGGTGGAGACGGGGAGTGTACGCGTCAGCAAGACGGTGCACGAGGAGGAAGTGAACGTAGAGACGCCCGTGGTGGTGGAGAAGCTCGACATCGAGCGGATTCCGATCAACCAGTACGTGGAGTCTGCGCCCCCCGCTGTCCGGTACGAAGGCGACGTAATGATTGTGCCCATCCTTGAAGAGGTGGTGGTCGTTCAAAAACGGCTCCGGCTCGTGGAGGAGTTGCGCATCACCAAGCGCCAGGAACACACCCAGGTGTCACAACCGGTGGTCCTGCGCCGGGAGGAGGTAAACGTGGAGCGGCGCGACAACAACGACGCGCTGAACCCGGGTGCCGTACCGCCTGGTACCGCCAATCCGAATTCCAACCCCCTTTTATAATCTACTCTTCAACTAAATCTTTTTAAAACAAACCATCTTATCAATCATGGGACAGACAGTAATTGGATTCTTCGACAACGCCAGTGAGGCGCAGCAAGCAGTAGAGCAGTTGGTAAGCAACGGCTTCTCCCGCGCCAGCATTGACATTGCCGCCAGCAGCGGAAGCACGGGAAGCATGACTTCTTCGGGCTCCAGCAACTATGGCACGAGCACCGGCACCAGCAGCTATAATAATGATAACGACGGGTTTGGAGACAAGGTAAGCCGGTTTTTCAGTAACCTGTTCGATTCCGACGACGACCGCAGCCGGTATTCGACGGTAGCCAGCCGCAGCACCACTGTGACGGTACATGCGACTTCCGCCGACGAAGCCGAGCGGGCCGCCGACCTGCTCGACCGCTACGGCGCAGTAGACGTGGATGAACGCGCCTCCCAGTACGGCTACGGCGCTACCGGCGCTACCGCCGCCACTTCGATGACCGATACTTCGTACACGGACCGCGACCGGACGGCCGACACCACCGGCGCCATTCCGATCATTGAGGAAAGCATCAATGTAGGCAAGCGCGTGGTGGAAACGGGCGGGGTTCGCCTCCGCAGCCGGATCGTCGAACGCCCCGTGGAAGAGTCCGTGCGCCTGCGGGTAGAGCACGTGCACGTGGAACGTAACCCCGTGAACCGCCCGGCCACCGACGCCGACCTGAACTCCTTCCGCGAAGGCACCATCGAAGCCAGAGAGCAGGCCGAAGTGCCGGTAGTGGGCAAAACGGCCCGCGTGGTGGAAGAGGTACGCCTCGATAAGGACGTGGAAGAGCGCGACGAAGTAGTGCGTGACACGGTCCGCAGAACCGACGTGGACGTGGAAAACCTGGGCACGACGACCCGGACCACCGACATCGACCGGACGGACCTGGACCGCACCACCAACCTGAATCGCAGCGATTACGACCGTAATCCGCTCGACGACGATTCTTCGCTGAACCGCCCCGGCTCCCGCTAAGCGCAGCCGGAACGGATCGCGAATGATTCGTGAAAACGAAAGCGGCAACCCATACGGGGTTGCCGCTTTTTTTGTGGCTTTCGGGGAGTGTTACTTAACCGGTTCCCGTATTTTCAATTTCCCGCGCCGCCGGCAAGGGAGTCGTTGTACGCCCGCACCAAGGCTTCGGTGTCGCGGTACTTGTAGGTACGGTTCTTGATTTTTTCCACCAGGTCAGGGCGGTCGCTGAAGTACGCGGCCATCATTTCCGAATAAATGGCCCGGTTGATTCTTATCGTCTCGTTGCCCCTTCTCAGGAACAGCAGGCTGTTGTCGTAGGGAATGGCCGTGTTTAGGATGGCCCCGGCTACCGGGATGGGCAGGGGAACCCTTTTGGCTTCCGTATACACGTAAAGCGTTACCGGTCCCGTTACGGCTTCGCGGGCCAGGTATTCCTTCGAACTGCCCGTGGCCTTCACGGACTGGTAGGTAAGGTCGGCGTAACGGACGGACTGAATGTTTTTGACTTTGACGAAAAGGTAGTGCTTGCGCTTCAACCCGCGGGAAGGCATGAGGGCAAACTTGCCCTTGGGGGCGTAAGGGAAATATTTGTAGCCGAACCCGCGGAGCGCCGGTCCGCCTTTTTGCTCCACCACGCAGTTGTACCACACAAACCTATTGGCGTGCAAAGCCGTGGAGGTGTCCGGAACCGCCGTTGTTTGGGCAAGCAGCCCCGCAGTGGATGAGAAACACAGGCACAGGAGGAGCAATAAAGATTTTTTCATGCTGACGACGTTTTTTTTCTCTCTTAATATGAAAAAGAACGAAATCGTAATTGGCGGCAGCGAATTATTACAGGACTTACGCCACCCCGCTGATGGATGCCCGGGATTGAAAGCCCTAGGCGGGATGAAATCCGGCAGGAGGATATGCGGATTGAGGCACTGATGGGTACGGCTGTCGTCGAAGGAGGACCCCCAGCCTACGGTTTTAACCGTGGGCTAGTGATCAAACCGTTCCAACCGGTGGCTGAAACCCGGGCTAACGCAACCGCTTTTTGTATTGTCCTCCTATTCGCTTCACGTGCACCCGGTGAACAATACCTTACGCGAAGCAATTTTCCCAACCCTTCAGTACCCCTTCAGCCGCGCCGCCTTCAGGAGGCCACCCACGCTGATGGAATCGGTGATGCGGTTGTCCATGACCATTGCCACGGCTTCGCGCAGGTGCACTTTGCGGACAACCAGGTCCTCGGTTTCTTCGGGGGCCGTTTCGCCGGGGGTAAGGCCTTCGGCCAGGAACACGAACCCCTCTTCGTCGGTGACGGAGTTGGACGTGTGGATGCGGGCAATCATCGTCCACCGGGCGGCCGTGAAGCCGGTTTCTTCCTTCAATTCCCGCCGGGCCGATTCGAGAATGTCGATCTCCAGCGGGCCGCCGCCCATCGGGATTTCCCAGCAGTATTCCTCCAGGGCGTAGCGGTACTGCCCCACCAGCCAGGTATAACCTTCCTCGTCCACGGGAATGATGCCGATGGCCTTGTTCTTGAAATGGACCACGCCGTAGATGCCCTGGCCGCCCTTGGGGTTGATGACCTGGTCTTCGCGGACACCTATCCAGGGGTTGTCGTAGAGGGGGCGGGTGGAGAGGGTTTTCCAGGGATTGGGGTACTGTTCCATCGGGCAAAAGTACGTTTTTTACGGAACCCGCAGGGTT
Organism: uncultured Sphingobacteriales bacterium; assembly: GCA_963844325.1. Taxonomy (GTDB): domain Bacteria; phylum Bacteroidota; class Bacteroidia; order Cytophagales; family 172606-1; genus CADCTQ01. The sequence goes on along the minus strand of CAWJNV010000002.1, from coordinate 5,687,193 downwards.
ACCGCCGCCGACTCGGGGTAGCCCGTGCAGGTAAGCACCCAGCCGGCGTCGAGGTCCCGGGCCGTGAGCACCTCGTTAATCGTCATGTGCACCTTGCCTTCCGTGCAGACGGCCGAACAGGTGGAACACACGCCGCCCAGGCAGCTGTAGGGCAGCGGCACGTCGTTTTCCAGGGCCACTTGCAGGATGGTACGGTCGCCGGGCACGACCAGGTGAAACGTACGATTTTTGATGTGCAGCGTGACCTGCCGGGGCGAAGGGTCGCGGGGCACGGGTTGCCGGGCCGCCGACAGGGCCTCCACCACGAAGTTTTCGCGGTGAATCTGTTCTTCGCGGAACTTCATGAAGACCAGCGTCATGCGCACCATCCGCATGTAGGGGAAGGGGCCGCAGACGTAAAATGCGGCCCGGTCGCGGTCGAAGTGCAGGTGCTCCGTGACCAGCTTTTCGAGCAGCCCGATGTTGAGCCGGCCGAGGTATTGGCGGGTGGCGGGGGTGGGGTCGCCCAGCAGGTGGATCGTCGTCAGGTGGGGGTGCCGTTCGGTGAGGTCGTTGATGTCACGCCAGAAGAGGGCCGTGTGTTCGTTCTGGTTGCTGTAAATGAGCGTAATGCGGCTGCCGGGCTCGTCGCGGAGGAGGGCCTTTAGCAGCGAGAACAGCGGGGTGATGCCGCTGCCGGCCCCGACCAGGAACACGTCCCGCGGGGTTTCGGGCGAGGGGTCGAGGGTAAACCGTCCGGCGGGCGGCAGGGCCGTTACCCGGTCGCCTTCCCGCCAGTGCGTGAGCAGGTACCGCGACACTTCCCCGTTGGCTACGCGTTTGACGGTAATAGCCGGGTAGGGGTCGATGCCCGGCGTGGAACTGAACGAATACGACCGGCGCAGTTCGCGGCCGTTGACCGTGACGAGCAGCGTGAGAAACTGGCCGGGGCGGTAGGGCAGGGGCGTGCCGTCCAGGGTTTCGAACGCGAAGGTGGATGCCTCCGGGGTTAACGGGATGACGCGCCGGAGGCGCAGGTGCAGGTGGTCGGACATGGAGCGGGAAAATGGAATGTAGTTGTTGGTAAATCCTTTTTCTTACCATACGAACAACGGCAACTTAAACAATGATAAATTAGGAATTCTAGATTTTAAATTAACCCGCTAAACGTTAGTATTGAGACTTTACGCCACTGAAGACCCGGAATTTTCATGCAAAACCACCCGTTTACCCGCCGCCGTTTCCTGAAGGCCGGCATGGCCCTGGCCGCAACCCCGTGGCTGCCGGCACCCGCAAAACGCCCCGCCCAACCCGGTCCGCAGCTCATGACAGTCACCGGTCCCATTGACCCGGCCCGGCTGGGCATTACGCTGCCGCACGAACACGTGCTGGTGGATTTTATTGGTGCCGGCCAGGTGAGCAAGGACCGCTACGATGCCGACGAGGCGTTCCGGGTGGCGCTGCCCCACCTCCGCCGGATCAGACAACTGGGCTGCCGCAGCCTGGTAGAATGCACGCCGGCCTTCCTGGGCCGCGACCCCGCCCTGCTCCGGCGGCTCTCGGAGGCCAGCGGCTTGCAGATCATTACCAACACCGGCTATTACAGCGCCGTGGACGGCAAATTCCTGCCAGCCCACGCCTACTCGGAAACGGCCGCCCAACTCGCCGGACGGTGGCTGCGCGAATGGCGGGAAGGCATCGACGGCACGGGCATCCGGCCGGGCTTCCTCAAAATCAGCGTGGACAAGGCCCCGCTGAAGGACTACAACCACAAAATCGTGGCGGCGGCGGCCCTCACGCACCGGGAGAGCGGCCTCACGATTGCCGCCCACACGGGCAACGGCGCCGCGGCCCTGGAAGAAATTGCGGTCCTGCGCGACAACGGCGTGGCGGCCGAGGCGTTCATCTGGGTGCACGCCCAGAACGAAACCGACCCGCAGGTGCACCGGGAAGCCCTCCGCCTGGGCGCCTGGGTGTCACTGGACGGCCTCAACGCCGAAAACGGCGACGAATACGTGACCCGGCTCACGGCCCTCAGGCAGGCCGGCCACCTGGGCAAGCTCCTCGTGTCGCACGACGCGGGCTGGTACCACGTGGGCGAACCGGGCGGCGGCACCTACCGGCCCCACGACACGTTGTTCACGGGACTGCTGCCCGCCTTGCGCAAGGCCGGCTTCCCGGCCCGCGACGTGGACCAGTTGCTGATCCATAACCCGCGGCAAGCCTTCGGGATCAAGGTTCGCCGGATTTAAACCGACATGCAGCGAAGCGTACGGATTTAACTGAAAACAACTACTTCCTGATCAAACAGATATCCTCTGCTTTATAAGCCCAACCAGGTAAATCCTGGTATTATCCTAAAATGACTTCATGATTACCTATTTTGTTGTTTAAAATTGACTGTGGATCAGTCTATTACGAACAACGAATAACGAACAACCAACAACGAATCATTATTAAGGATGCGTTAACTTTTCTCCCGCTCCCTGCGTTCAACTATTGATTGAAGATCATCCTGCCATCAACAACCAACCATCCCTAACCAACAACACCGTGTTAACCTGGAAAGAAGTAATCCGGTTTGCCAAAGAAGGCAACCCGAAGCCCGACCGCGTGGTAGAACGCACCGAAGCCGAGTGGCGGTCCCAACTGACGCCCGAAGAGTACCGCGTCACCCGGCTGAAGGGCACCGAACGGGCTTTCAGCAGCGAAATGTGCAGCCTGTTTGAGCCCGGCCTGTACGCCTGCCTCTGCTGCGACACGCTGCTGTTCGACGCCTCCGAAAAATTCGAGTCGGGCACGGGCTGGCCCTCCTTTACGCAGCCCATCCAAGAAAACGCCATTGCCTACCACGGCGATTTCAGCTACGGCATGGAGCGGATCGAAACCGTGTGCAACGTGTGCGCGGCGCACCTGGGGCACGTGTTTCCCGACGGGCCGGCCCCGAGCCGCCTGCGGTACTGCATGAATGCAGTGGCACTCAAAAAGGTGAAAGTCCCCAATGAAACTGTTTAAATGCACCCATTGCGGGCAGCTGCTCTACTTCGAAAACATCCGTTGCGAACAGTGCAGCTACCCCCTTGGCTTCCTGGGCTACGCCCGGCAACTGGTGCCCCTGGTGCCCGCCGGCGGGGCGTCGTACCGGGTGTACAACAACGGGCCCCAAACCTACCGGTACTGCGCCAACCACGACCACGGGGCCTGCAACTGGCTGGTGCCCGAAGGGTGCGGTTCGCCCTACTGCGAAGCCTGCGCCCTCAACCGCACCGTGCCCGACCTGTCGGTGCCCCGGCACGTGGCCCGCTGGCGAACCATTGAAGCTGCCAAGCACCGGCTGGTGTACACGCTGCTCCGCATGGGCTTGGCGCCGGCGCCCAAAACCCAGGACCCCGTGCGCGGCCTGGCCTTCGACTTTTTGGCCGACCTGCCCGGCGGGGAACGCGTACTGACCGGCCACGCCGCCGGCCTGGTAACGCTCAACATTGCCGAGGCCGACGACCTGGAACGCGAAAGGGCCCGCACCCTGATGGGCGAACCGTACCGGACCCTGCTGGGCCACTTCCGCCACGAGATCGGCCACTACTACTGGGACCAACTCATCAGCGGCACCGACGAAGAAGCCGGCTTCCGGGCGATGTTCGGCGACGAACGGGCCGATTACGGGGAAGCCCTCAGGCGCCACTACGCCGAAGGGGCGCCGCCCGACTGGCCTAATCACTTCATCAGCGCCTACGCGAGCATGCACCCCTGGGAAGACTGGGCCGAAACCTGGGCGCACTACCTGCACATCCTCGATACGCTGGAAACGGCCTACGCCTTTGGCCTGCGCGTGCGGCCGGGCCTTGCCGAGCCGACCGACGGGCTGAAGACGGACATCCGGGTGGACCCCTACCACCTCGAAAACTTCGATGCCCTCATCGGCATGTGGCTGCCGCTCTCCTTTGCCGTCAACAGCCTCAACCGGAGCATGGGCCAATCCGACCTGTACCCCTTCGTGATTCCGCCGGCCGTGATGGAAAAGCTGGGGTTCATTCACCGCGTTTGCTGGCGGGCCCGGCTGGGAGAAGCCCATGCCCGGGCGGATGTAACGGTGCCGGGGGCCGCCGGCAGCCGCTCGTAGGGCCGTACGTGCGCCGGCGGCCGGCCTTTGGGTCCGGCTTGCCCGGTTCCCGGCGGCCAACCGTGAAAAAACGCGACAGGGAAGGTTTTTTCGAAAATTTAAGTTTATCTTCACTACTCCGATTGGTTTTTTACTCCCGTTCATGTCGCAAACCCTGCTCTATTCGGCACCGCACCTGGATATTGAATACTACGAGCAGCCCGACTACTGGTACTATAACTGGAAAGGGCTCCAGACGGCTGAATCAGTATATGCGGGGGGCGAAAAGATCTACGAACTTTTTACCCAAAAGTCCTGTGGCCGGGTGCTCAACGACAACCGGCAGGTAGTAACCTCCTGGTACGGCGCCACGGAATGGGCGGGCCGGGAGTGGTTTCCGCGGATGTTCGCCGCCGGCCTCAACCGCTTCGCCTGGATCGTGCCCGAAGCCCTGTTTGCCGAAATGTCGATGCAGAAAACCCTGGAAGTCATTCCCCCGGAGTATCACTGGGTCTGTACATTCGACGACGTGCAGCAGGCCCGGCACTGGCTGCTGGAAGACTACCGCTCCTAGCGACCTTGCTCCATTTTTACCGATTGTTTCCTATGTTCCTATGAACCAGAACCATTTTCGAAATATCATCATCATTGACGACGACGTAGCGAGCCGGGTGCTGGCCCGCATCATCGTAAAAGAAGAAAACATTGCCGACCGGGTGCTTACCTTCACCACTGCCGACGAGGGGATGCGGTTTATCCTGCAATCGTGCCTCAACGGGCGGGCCGCCGCCGCCGCCTGTCCCGACCTGATCCTGCTCGACCTCAACATGCCCGGCAAGGACGGTTTCGACTTCCTGGCCGAACTCGAAAAGCTGCAACAGGAACACGTGCTCTGCTCCAAAGTAGCCATTCTCACCTCCTCCGAAAACAAGCGGGACCTGGAACGCGCCGCCGCCTTCCAGGTCCACGCCTACCTCCAGAAGCCCGTCAGCGAAGAAACCGTCAAAAGCCTGATAAATAAAGGAGACCGGAGACCGGAGGAAGGGAAACCGGAGGATGGGCACTGACTTGGGCGGGGATCTGCAAAAACGCGTAACCGACTGGGCGAAAGGAGTAAAAGGAAGTTGATGAATTTTTATGGGGGAGCGGATTGAGAAGTTTGAGGATTTGCTGGTGTGGCAAGAAGGGATGCGGCTGGCGGTGGCTGTTTACGAAAGCTTGAAAACGTGCAAGGACCTTGGTTTGAAAGACCAAATGCAGCGTGCCGCCGTTTCGGTTCCTTCCAACATTGCCGAAGGGTTTGAGCGGAATTCGAACAAAGAGTTCATTCATTTCCTTTACATCGCCAAGTCTTCCTGCGGCGAACTACGGACCCAATTGTACCTGGCCCTGGAACTGGGCCTGCTCCCGAAGGAAACCGGCCATACCCTCCTGGAAATGACCAAAAAGATTTCCGCCATGCTATACAACCTCATCAAAGCCCGTAAAGAAAAATTCTAACACCCCATTTCAGATTCATTTTCCCTTTTCTCCCTTCTTCCTGTCTGTTCCGCATCCGCAGCGCATCCCCAGACAAGCTTCCTTCCCGATCCTCCGGTCTCCTTTCCTCCCGTCTCCGGTCTCCCTTTTTCATTTCGCCATTTCCACGTCCAGCAGTACCCTTGATTCTTCCAGGTCGAGTTCGTATTCGAGGCGGCGCAGCACTTCGTCGCTGATGCGGCCTTCGCGGCGGAGTTGGATCACCCACTTGCGTTCCATGCCGATCAGGTCGTGCTGCACCTTGTGGAACTGCCGCACCTGCCCGTCGTCGAGTTGGGTGGTTACGTTATAGCCGGCCTTGCGCATCAGACGGGCCACGCGGATTTCGTACTTGGTTTTGACCTGGGCCAGCACTTCGTCGGTCATCACCCCCAGCGACAGGTTTTCCTCGATGTATTCAATGACCGACCGGGCAATGCGCAGCCGCACCTCGGCCTCTTCCTGGTGCACGTTGCCGTCGGCGCGCAGCCCGAGCAGCCGGATCACGAGGGGCAGGCTCAGCCCCTGGAGCACCAGCGTGGAAAGGATCACGCAGAAGGTCAGGAACAGGATGAGGTTACGCTGCGGGAAGGGCGCACCGTCGGGCAGGGTGAGGGGCAGCGCCAGGGCCGCCGCCAGCGACACCACGCCCCGCATCCCCGTCCAGGCAATGACCGTGACCGTACGCAGGTTGGTGGTGGTCTCCCGTTCACGGATGCTTTTGCTCAGCCACCGGGGCACGTAGGCGCCGGGGTACACCCAAATGATGCGCCCCAGGATGACGGCCCCGCTCACCAGGCCGCCGTAGCCCAGCAGCAGCGGCCACGAATAATGCCGGATGCCCTCCATGATGGCGGGCAGTTGCAGGCCGATCAGGATGAACACGATCCCGTTGAGCAGGAACACCACCGTATTCCAGGTGGCTACCGACTGGAGGCGGGTTTCGTGCGTAAAGATTTCCGAGGAACGCACCACGATGAACAAGCCCGTACTCACCACCGCCAGCACCCCCGACACGTGCAGTTCTTCGGCCACCAGGTACGACACGTAGGGCGCCAGGAAGGTAAGGCTCGTATCGACGGTGGCGTTGTGGCGGGTGATCTTGTGCACCCCCACCAGCACGTAGCCCACCCCGACGCCCAGCACGATGCCGCCCCCGGCCACCAGCAGAAACTGCAACCCCGCCTGCCAGAGCACAAACTGGCCCGTGGTCACGGCGGCCACCGCGTACCGGAGCGCAATCAGGCCGGTGGCGTCGTTCACCAGGCTTTCGCCTTCCAGCACCGTAATGACCCGCCGGGGCACGAACAGGCCCTTGGTGGCGGCGGTGGCGGCCACCGCGTCGGGCGGCGAAATGATGGCGCCCAGCACGAAAGCCACCGGCCAGGGGAAGCCCGGAATGAAGAAGTGCGCCACCGCGGCCACGGCAAGGGTCGTAAAGAGCACGCAGCCGATGGCCAGCAGGGTGATGGGCCGCCGGGCGGCCTTGAAGTCGGGCCACGAGGTGGTCCAGCACGCCTGGTAGAGGAGCGGCGGCAGAAAGAGGACAAACACCACCTCCGGGTCCAGCTCGATGCGGGGCAGGCCGGGCACCAGGCCGATGGCCATGCCGGCCACGACCAGCAGGATGGGGTAGGGAATTTTGATTTTGTCGGTAACCTGGGCGAGGGCGGTAATGACGGCCAGCAGAATGAGGATAATTTCTACTTCACGCATGGCCGTAGTTTACCCATTTTTTTCTTACTCTTTCACCTTCTCGTAGTAAAAGGCCGGGCCGTCGGAGGCCACGTAACTTTCCACCAGTACGTCGGGCCCCTGTTGGCGCAGGTACACCTCGCCCTCCGTGGCCGAATGCTGCCGGGTGCCCGACAACTCGTGGTAGCTCAGCCCGGGGTCGTCGAAGGTGGCCAGGATGCCCTGGTCGTCGGGACCGAACTGTTTGGTGGTGTACTTGCCGGTGGCTTCGTAGCCGTTGGAGCGAAACCGGCGGAACGTGCTGTCGGCCCGGAATTCAATGGTTTCCTGGTAGGGCGGGGCACCCGACGTATCGGCCTTGCCGGCAATCATGGAGGTGTGCACCACACGGGCCAGTTTCCAGCGTTCCACCACGGGCGAACCGGCGGTTTTGGCCCCCCCGCCCCCGGTTGAGTCGGCGCCGGCCTGCTTAGCGTCCCCGGATTGTTTGCCCTCGGGAGATTGGCAACCCGCCAGGATCAGTACGAACAGCAGCGGGATCAGGTATAAGCTATCTTTCATGGCGGCAAGATAATTAATAAGGCGGTACCGGGTAAAAATTCCGGGGCGCCGGGCAACCCTTTGGCGGGGCGGCTGGTCTTGCCTCTAAAGAAACCATACCGATGAAAATTGCCGCCCTGTCCCGGTTGCTCCTGCCGGCCCTGTTCCTGCTGGGGGCCGGTTGCGACCAGTCTCTTCCTGACGCCGAGCCGGAGTACCTGCGGGCGTTCCAGCTTTTCCCCGACGAAGTGTACATGTACAACGGGGGCGCCCCCGACACCCGCATCCGGTTTGACCCGCTCATCAACGACAGCATCCGGACCACCGTGCGGGTATCGTACAGCCAGCCCGGGCACGGGCAGCTCGAACTGATGGCGGATGGCGGCACGTATTACATTCCCGACAAAAACTTTTACGGCACCGAACCCATCACCTATACGGTGTGCAGCGACCGTACCTGCGCCTCCGAGCAGATGCAGATCATCGTGGAAAGACCGCCTGACCCGAACAACTGCGTCACCACCCTGGGCGCCGATTCCCTGGTAACGGCGCGCAACGTGCCCCAGGGCATCCGGATTTTCCTCAACGACGTGATCTGCGCCCCCCAGCGCACGGGCATTTCGGTGTTCAAGCCCGAGAAAGGTACTTTTTCTACCGTTGCCTATTCGGGAAGCCTCAAAAACACCATTTATATTTATACGCCGCCCAAAAACTTTACCGGACGCGACTCCTTCCGGTACCGGGTCCATCCCGACCCGGAGCGTTTTAACCAGGTGTACCTGGAAGCGGTGGTGCACATCAATGTCCAGTAAGCCGCCCGCCGGCCGCAGCAAACATACGAGGCTAACCTACCACTTTTCAACGAGCAGAACACCGGTGCATTCGGAAGCAGAAATAATTGAGGGTTGCAAAAAGGGCAAAGCGGCCTTCCAGGAGGCGCTTTACCAAGGCTATTCCCGGCGGATGATGGCCGTGTGCCTGCGCTACACCAAATCGCGGTTCGAGGCCGAAGACATCTTCCAGGATGCCTTCGTGAAGGTGTTTAAAAACCTGGATGCGTACCAGGGCGGGTCGTTTGAGGGCTGGATGCGCCGCATCTTCGTGAACACGGCCATTACGCACTACCACCGCAATCGCCGCTACCACGAACAGGCCGATTACGGCGACATCGAAGAAAGCCACCCGTCGGAGGAGGACGTGCTGAGCAAGATCAACGGCCAGCAACTGCTGGTGCTGGTCAACGCGTTGCCGGAAGGGTACCGGATGGTGTTCAACCTGTACGCGGTGGAAGGCTTCAACCACCAGGAGATCGCGGAGATGCTCAGCATCTCCGAAGGAACCTCCAAGTCGCAGTTGTCGAAGGCCAAGCGCCAATTGAGGAGTATGCTGGAAAAATTATCACTATCCGAAAGATGCTGACTGAAAAAGAACTGGAAGAAATACGGCGCAAACTGCTGGAACTGGAAGAGGAGCCCCCGGCGGACGGTTGGCAAGGCATCCGGGCCCGCATCAACCCGCGGCGCCGCCGGCGTTTGCTCTGGTGGCTCCTGCCGCTGGGGTTGCTGCTCACGACCGGGGGGGCATGGCTGCTGGTGAACGTGGCGAACCGGCAGCAACCCGTGGCGGCCCGCACGCCGGGCCCGGCCACGAACCCGCGGGCAGAAAGCCTTCCGGAAGCCCCGGCCCCCGCAGCCCCGGGCAAAGCCGTTCCGGGTAAACCGGTGCCGGTTGATCCGGGCAAAACCCTTTCAGCGAACCCGGGTCAAGCGGTTCCGGCTGATCCGGGCAAAGCCGTTTCGGCTGACCGGGAAACCCGTCCCGTCGTTCCGCCTTCCCCCGCGGAGGCCGTTGCCGGCAACCGCCCCCCGTCCGGCACCGGTTCGCACCCCGTACTCCCATCCACCGGCGGCGCGGACCGGCCGGGAAGGCTTCCGGGCACGGAACCTGCCATTGCCACGGAACGAAGCCGCCCGTCCGAAAGCCGGACGGGTGACCGCCGCCAACCCGTGCCACCCGGCGAAGCACGCCCGGCCCGTGCGACGAAACGGCAGCCGGGCGTGCTTGCCGACGTTTCGGGCATGGCTAAACCGCGGGCGGCCAAACCCGTGAACGGGGAAACGGACGATGCATCTTACACCCCGGAGCAGGTATCCATGCGGCCCGCGGCCATTTCACCATTGCGCAGCCTGCCCGTCGTGCCCGGCGCCTGGCGGGTGACCGGCCGGCATCTTTCGTTCAACGGGCCGCCCGTCCGTCCCGCCGATTCATCGGGGCAGGCGCCGGCGGATGAAGAAATCCGGGTCAGGGAACCCGGAAAACTCCGGGTATGGACGGTCGGCGCGTTTGCGGCGCCCCGGTATTCGTTCCGGCGGTTTGCGCCCGAGGGCTCCGACGACGTGTACATCACCCGCGTCAACAACCGCAACGCGTCCAACACCCAGCGGATGGGCTACGAAATCGGGCTGAACGTAGGCCGTTCGGTGACCCGTCGCCTCGCCCTGCGGACGAGCCTGGCCTACACGCGGCTCAACGAGAACCTTTCGTACGCTTACACCACCGGCCGCGTGGATACGGTACTGCGCAGCCTCACCGGCGACGGGGAGATCCTGGTGAACCCGGTGCTGCAAACCGGGGAACGGCAACTCATCAGTTCGTACGCGTACGCGGGCTGGCGGGCCGGGGCTACCTGGTATTTCGCGCAACGGGGGCGCCGCCGCTACCACCTGTCCCTCGACGGGGGCGTGAACCTGCTGGTGAAGGGCCGGACGAAAACGCTGCTGAACGGGGAACGGCAGGAAACGGCGTACTTCCCCTCGCGCAACAACCTGCTGGAACAAACCAACTACAACCTCCAGGCGGGCGTCGGGTGCAGCTTCGCGGCGGGCCGCGGGTACGAGTTTACGGTGATGCCGGCCCTCAACTATTTCCTGGGCTCTACCTTCCGGAGCCGGGAGCCGTTCGGCCTGCGGCCCTACTCCCTGGGCGTACACCTGCAACTGAGCCGGCGGCTGGGCAGGGAGAAATGAAAAAGTAAAAAAAAGTTTTTTCCCGGGCAACCCTTGCCACCGGCGGCTGGTCTTGCCCTTGAGAACCTAATCAAACCATTCAAAACCATGAGAGCAACCCACCTTGTAATGGCGGCGGGCCTTGGCCTGAGCCTGTTTTTTACCGCGTGCAACACTGACGAGCCCCTTCCCAAAAAGCCCACCAAACCGCCCGTGGGCCAGACGCCGGGCAACGGTTCCGGCAACGAGCAGCCTCCCGCCGGCACGCCCAACCCGCCCCCTACCGGCACGCCGGGTCAGCAACCGCCGGCGGTTCCCGGCAACAAGCTGAGCCAGATGGGCACCAAACGATTCACGTACGACGCGCAGGGGCGGCTGAGCAAGCTGGAATACAGCAATGAATTGTACCTGGGCTACGAAGTCGTGTACGAAGGCGACAAGGCCGTGCGGCTCAACTTCAAATCCGGCGGCTACCTGCTGTACACCTACGAAGGCGACCGGATCACGGGTGCGGCCCGGTACTACGGCGAGAACCTGGTGAATTACCGCTACCAGTTCCGGTACGAAGGCGACAAACTGGTGAAAAAGTCACAAATCTCCTACGCCCGGTCGGACGAAGGCCAACTGACGGTGTACCAGTACAGCTACGATGCGCGGGGCAACCTCACCCAGATTGCCACGGCCGGCACCATGGGCACCGACGAGGCAACCCTCCCGGCCCCCAGCTACATCACCTACGGCGCCTACGACAACCTCGAAAACCCGGCGCCCCACGCCGAGAGCGACATTTTCCTGCCGGGCGTAAAGCTGTTCCGCAACAACCCGGGCTACCGCGAATCGTCGGGCTACCGCGAACTGTACAGCTATGCCTACGGCGAAAACAAACTGCCGAAAGAACGGTACGAAAAGCTGAACACCCACCCGCACGTTCCGGCGCTGGTTACTTCGTATCAATACCAGTAAGCAGGGTTTCACGCAAAGGCGCAAACGAGGAGCGCAAAGACCGCAAAGAAAAGATCGGACCGCAAGGGGCGCAAAGGAGACGCAGAGACCGCAAGGAGAACGCGTACCCCTTTGCGCCCTTTTCGCTCCTCCTTTGCGCCATTGCGTGAACCCTTGCGATCCTTGCGGTTAAGTGCTTTTATGGTCGGCCTGCTAACTTTCCAAGCATTGCTTCCGAATCAGATTCTTGCCTAAATTGCGGCCCGGAAAAAGTTGTTCCAACCACGCCAACCCATGACACCCTTTACGGATCAAAAAGTACTCGTCACCGGCGCCGGGGCCGGGATCGGCTACGGCCTGTGCCGCAAATTTGCGGAAGCCGGCGCCATTGTCGCCCTCAACGACGTGAACCCCCAACTGGCCGCCGACGCCGCCCGGCGCCTCAACGACGGGCTGGGCAGCGAACGGGTGTACGCGTACCCCTTCGACGTGGCCGACGTGGCCGCCCTGCGGGAAGGCGTGGCCCGCTTTGCGGGCCGGTTCGGCGGCCTCCAGGTGGCCGTCGCCAACGCGGGCATTACCAACTACGGTGAATTTCTCACCTACCAGCCCGACGACTTTGACCGGCTCACCGCCGTGAACCTAAAGGGTTCGTACTTTACCGCCCAGGCGGCGGCCCACGCCATGATCGCCGCCAAAAGTCCCGGCCGGGTCGTGCTGCTCTCGTCGGTGACGGGCTTGCAGGCCCACCGCAACCTGAGCGCCTACGGCATTACCAAAGCGGGCATCCGGATGATGGCCAAAACCCTGGCCCTCGAACTGGGGCCGCACGGCATTACGGTGAACGCGGTGGGCGCCGGCGCTACCATTACCGAACGCACCCTGCTCGACGACCCCGACTACGAACGGAACTGGAACGGGGTAGCCCCCAACCGCCGCACGGCTACCGTAGACGACATTGCCGCGGCCGTGCTGTTCCTGGCTTCGCCCGAGGCCCGCCACGTGACCGGCGAAACGCTGATGGTGGACGGCGGCTGGACCATCTACAGCCCGCTGCCCGCCAACCATCCGCAGGTGCCGCCCGCATAAATGCTGCCGGTCAGATTTTTCTCCGGGAATACCAACGGGACAGGAACGGCGTTTTGCGGACGCCCTGCCCGCCTTCTGCGCGCAAAAAATGCCCCCATCGGCCGGAAAATGTGCTTTTCGGGTGAATTATCCGGCAGTGGCGGTTGTTGGTAAGAAAAGGGCGGCGCGGCGGAAAGAAGGGAAACTTGTTAAGATAAGAGTTTTTTTTCAAAAAAGTAAACTTTTGCCGCCGTAATGTTGTATGTGGTAAGGGGATTTTCAACGGCAACCCAGAATCACTTTTTGATTTGTCTGAGGGCGATCCAGATCCCGAATCCATTCCCGCCCGGCAGGGGCAAAGTGGCCCGGCAACCAAAACGACGTAATATCAGTATACCAGCCCTTTAGGCTATTTTCCGCGGGTTGAACAAACATTTTGCGCTTTACCTCTATGGGGAGAGCGGTATATATAGACCGACCTAACACAGCAGAAATACAAAGCATTCTTAAATAAACCAATGAGACAGTTAAAGATCACCCATCAGATTACGAACCGGGACAGTTCAACGGTGGAGAAGTATTTCAACGAGATTTCGAAGGAGGAACTGCTGACCCCGCAGGAAGAAGTAGACCTGGCCCGGCGGATCAAGCAGGGAGATCAGAGAGCCCTCGAAAAACTGGTGCGGGCCAACCTGCGCTTCGTCGTATCGGTAGCCAAGCAGTACCACCACGGCTCCATGCCCCTCAACGACCTGATCAACGAGGGCAACGTGGGTCTGATCAAGGCCGCCAAGATGTTCGACGAGACGAAGGGTTTCAAGTTCATCTCCTACGCGGTGTGGTGGATCCGCCAGTCGATCATGGAGGCCCTGAACGAACACAGCCGCATCGTGCGGATTCCTTCCAACAAGATTGGTGAGCTGAGCAAGATCTCCCAGGCCGTCTCGCGCATCGAGCAGAAGTTTGAGCGGGAACCGACCCACGACGAACTGGCCGAGCACCTGGGCGTGAAAGTTGAAGACATCAAGAGTGCCAACACGGCCGCCATCCGCCAGTCGTCCCTCGATGCACCCATCGGTGACGAAGACGACGGCACGATGTACGACGTGATGAGCAACCCGGATGCCGAAACCACCGACGCCCTGCTCACCGACAAGGATTCGCTGAAAACGGAACTCGACCGCCTGCTGGCAAGCCTGCTTACGGACCGCGAACAGGAAGTGCTCAAGCGCTTCTTCGGCATCGGCTTCGACTACAGCCTGTCGCTCGACGACATTGCCGAAGACCTGGGCCTTACCCGCGAACGGGCCCGCCAGATCAAGGAGGGTGCATTGAAAAAGCTGCGGGCCAACTACGGCGCCATGAAGCTGCTGCAACCCTACCTGATTTAAGCGTAGCGGCTTAAACCTTTCGGGTTTCTAAATCAATAAAAAAAGAGACGACCGGAACGCTTGGGCTCCGGTCGTCTCTTTTTTTATTTTTTACAGGAATCAGGCATTGCAAACTGACCCACGCTTACCTTCAGCAATGCCTGATTCCTATTTTATTGTTAAAGCTCAGTCTACGATGTGGCCGACGAACTGCGAGGTATTGCCGATGATGGGGCCGCCGCGGCGGTAGCCCAGCCCGCAGGGTTCCCATGCGAAGAACACCCCCGCCTGGTAGTGGTAGTCGCGGGCGTCGCGCAGCAGCGGCGTGAACTCCTGGTAGATTTTGGGGTAGGCGCCGTAGTCGCCGTCCTCCTCGTTGAGCACTTCACCCGATGGGTCGAGGATGCGGACGTTGGCCCCTTCCCGCCCAAAGAGCACTTTTTCCACCGACTTTTTGTGGGCAAACGGCTCGTCAATGGTTTCGAGCAGCAGCGGGTGGTAGGGGTACAGGTCCCAGAGCACCTTCAGAATGGCCTTCGACTGGAACAGCAGCGTGTAGGCCGGGTTGAGGATGATCGCCTTGCGCCGCACGGTGATCTCGGTCAGGATGTCGGTCAGCGCCGGCTCGTCGTGGGCGATATATTCCCAGGGCACCAGCTTGAACCAGTAGTGGTACCGGTAGAAACTGCCGTCGTCCTCTTCGGTGAAAATGCCTTCGTCGGGCGAAAAGTCCACCTCGTCAATGTACCGGTAGGACACGTCAAAGCCGGCTTCCTTGGCCGCCTCGCCGAGTACGGTCACGTTGGTATCGTCTTCGGGGCTGTCGGGCAGCGACGAGATGAGCAGCGTAGGGGCCAGGTCGGGGTTGGCCTCGCGGAGCCGCCGGAAGTTGGCCGTCAGCGCCTCGTACAGGGTGTTGAACTGGCTTTTTTCGCTCAGGCCGTTTGCCAGCAGTTGCGCCCACTGCACCACGGCCGTTTCGGGAATGCAGGTAGCCGTGTCGGCGTTGAACTCAATGAGTTTGATGGGCTGCCCGTCCAGTCCGCCGGCCAGGTCGAAGCGGCCGTACAAATGCAGATTCCGGTCGTCCTCCCAGGTGATGCGGATCATCCTGACGAGGTTGGCCGGAATGCCGAGCTTGTCGAACAGGTTGTGGTCGAGTACGTACTGCCCGGCGCTGACCAGCATTTCGTAGAGTTGCCCGGCCGCCTTGGCGTAGGCTTCGGCCTCCCTTTCGCGCACCCGCACCACTTCCCCGGTCAGGTACGGCAGGGTATCCTTGCCCAGCATCCAGTCCCAGCCCAGTCGGTTGAGTTGCACTTCGGGCGGCATTCCCAGGGGTTGCAGCGTAATCATGGTGGTTTGTTGTTAGCGGTACTGATAAATGGTTACATGGCTGCATGGCTAAATGGTTGATTCAATAGCCCTTAACCATTTAGCCATGTAACCATACAACCTTCTGACTTTCCAAGCTCCGGGTCCTTGCCTAGCTGCTGGCGCCGCGGGCGCTGCCGCGGGAACCGCCGCGGAAAAAGCCCCGGGAAGCATTGGTGGGACGGGATACGACGGAATTCCGCACCACGGTGGCGTGCTGGGTAGAACGGTTGAACACCTGCGGGCTGGCGTACACGCCGGGCGAAACGGGCTGGCTGAACGACCGGCCGAGCATGTAGCCCATGCTGCCGTACAGCAACGCGTTGCCCAGGCCCGCGTGGTGGTAGCCGTAGCTGGAGTTGCCGTGCCGCTGCTGCGTGGCCGTGCTGTCGATGGGCGTGTCCACGATGCGCCGGGCTTCGGTCAGCGAAAGCGTATCCACGCGTCCGTCGAGGTAGGTCACGATGGCTTTCGATTCGCCTTCCCCGACCACTTTTTCGTCCGTGATTTTAAATTCGCCCCAATCCACCTCTTTGATGAACGTTTGCACGCCCTTGGTGTAGACGGTCTCGGTTTGGTTGCGGTCGGGACCGCACCCCAGGGGCAACGCCGCGGTTGCCAGCAGCCCCGCCGTCAGGGCGCCGCTCAGGGTAATGTCTTTTACCTGCCGGATAAATGTATTTTTTCGCTTTACTACCATACCATTTTTCCTCCTCTTCTGTCGCCCGTACCTTTTGGGCAGCAATCATACGTCTTTATGCAAACGCAAGCCGAAAGTAACCGGTTCCAAAGAAAAGTCATTGGTACATTAGTCAATAGTCATTGGTCGATTGGTCATTCGGATGCAACAACTTACGCATAACCAATGACTATTGACCAATGACCAATGACTAATTTACCATCACCTGCCGCTGCATCAGCACCTTGCTTTGGGAGACGGTGACGGAGGCTGAGAGCCGGGAACTGGAGGCGCCGCGGTACACGCCCTGCGCGGGAGTAACCAGGGACGGGACGGCCGACGCAGCCAGCGCCACGTGGTGGTTGCTCACCAGTTCGCCCTGCGTCGGGTCGTAGCCCCGCCAGCCGCCGCCCGGCACGTACACTTCCACCCAGGCGTGCAGGTACTGCTCCTTGTGGGGGTTGCCCAGCAGGTAGCCGCTCACGAACCGGCTGGCCAGCCCCAGCGAACGGCACATTTCCATCATCAGCAGGGAAAAATCGCGGCAGGCGCCTTTCTTCAAGGCCAGGGTTTCGGCCGGCGACAAGGGCGGGCCCTGTTCGCGGTACTCGTAGGCAAAGTCGGTGAAGATGCGCCGCGTGACGGTTTCGAGGAAGGCCAGCGTATCGTACTGCACGGCGGCTGCCAGTTGCCGGGCGTATTCCCGCACGGGCCCCTGCCCCGGGGCGGCCAGGCAGGGCTGCAACACGGGCTTGAGCGGTTCGGGGTACAGGAAGGGTATCCGCGCGGCCTCGAACGGGTACACAATGTAGCCGAACGGGTTGTCGAGGCGGCATTCGGCGTGGAAGGCACTGCGGATGGTGAGGGTTTGGGTGGTGCCGCTGAACCCCGCCACGTGGATCGGGTTGCCTTCCGCGTCGACGCCCTCCGACAGCAGCACCGGCAGCGGGTCGATCTCCAACCGGAAGTCGTGGATGACCTGGAAGGGCGTGGTGACCGGCCGCAGGTGCAACGTGTGCGGCTCCAGCCAGACCGGACCGGCGTACTGGTAAAGGATTTCGTGCGTAACGGTTAACAACATGGGGAGTTAATTACGAATGACGAATGACCAATGGTTCATCACCGGCGGTTCCGCGGACCGGTAAAGTACCCGCAGCAGTATAAGTTCCAACAGCACCAATATCCATAGGATAGGGTTTTAACCCTATCCCCCAATGCCTCTGTCCCCTCTGAACCTTTACTTAACCTTCTCCAGAATCCGGTTTATCCATTCGTCGGGCAGTTGGGTCATGGCCTTCTGGAGCAGTTCGTTCCATTTCTTGGACGTGTCGCGCAGTTCGGCCTTTTCGAGCCGGTGTTCGATCATCCGGAAGCTGTCCTTCTCGTAAATGATCACGTCCAGCGGGTAGTCCACGTCGTTGACGCTTACCTTGGTGGCGTCGAACGACAGGAAGCCGACCTTGAGGGCGTCGCGGATGGGGGTCTGGTACGTCAGGTTGCGGTGCAGCAGCGGCTTGCCGTAGTTGGAGTTGCCGATAATGAAAAACGGCGACCCCGGTCCCACTTCCACCCAGTTGCCCTGCGGGTAGAGCAGGAAGAGCTTGTGTTCGTCGTCGTTCTCCAGCTGGCCGCCCACAATGGCGTGCAGGTTGAAGCCGAGGCCCGACTCCTGGAGCGATTTTTTGTCTTCATCGGCCACCCGGCGCACCTGCGCGGCAAACGCGTTGACGGCCTTGTAGAGTTTGTCGAAGTTCTGGTCCTGCTCCTCAAGCACCTCGCTGAAGTACGTGATGGCCTTGTCGCGCACCGACCGCAGGCCCGAGGTCATGATGAACATGGAATGCTGCTCCAGCTGGTGCACCGATACTTTTTTGGCCGAAGAGTATTCGGTGCCCGAAGTCAGGCGGGTGTCGGCAATGGCTACCAGTCCCGAAGCGACTTTGATTCCCAAACAGTAAGTCATGGCAATGGGACGTTGGTTGAATGTCCCCGGATGGTTTACGTACAATGTTGCCGCGGGGGTTTCCCCGCAAAAATTCCGCAATCGTATTCCTGACGTAGAGACGCGATTTATCGCGTCTGCCTCGATTCATCGCGTCTGCCTCGATTCATCGCGTCTGCCTCGATTCATCGCGTCTGCCTCGATTCATCGCGTCTGCCTCGATTCATCGCGTCTGCCTCGATTCATCGCGTCTGCGTCACAGGTACCCCGGATGCGGCAACTTACGCACATCCAATGACCCATGAACCCATGAGGCAGACGCGATAAATCGCGTCTCTACTGAACAATGACCACTTTTAACTCTCCGCCTTCACCTGCTCCTTCACCGGCTTGAGGGCGAAAAACGTGTTGTGCATTTCGCTGGCTACCTCGTTGTTGCGCGTCTGGAACAGGTCGATGAACTGGTGGAGGCCCATGTCGAAAATCTCCTTCACGTCCACAAACTCGAACTGCGAACAAAGTTTGCTCAGTTTTTTCTCGGCCGGGTTGCTGTAGCGGCTGGTAAGCGAAGTGCCCGAAATCTCGTAGAGCGACGTTTCGGCCTGGCGCAGGCAGTGGATCACCGACCGCGGAAACTTCTTGTCCAGGAACAGGAACTCCACGATGTGCGACGGGGTGATTACGCCGTACTCCTGGCGGTACATGTTGTAGGCGCTGGCCGACTTGAGCACGGCCGTCCACTGCAACAGGTCAATCGGCGAACCCACCCCGGCCGGGTCGGGCAGCAGGATGAAGTACTTCACGTCCACGAACCGCGAGGTTTTGTCGGCCCGTTCCAGGAAGCGGCCCACGCGGCCGAAGTGCCACCCTTCGTTGCGGGTGATGGTCGAGTCCACAATGCCGAAAAACAACTGGCTGCCCATCTTGATCTCCGTGAAAAAGTCCTGGAGTTCGTTGAGGTCGCGGTTGCGGCTGGCCGACGTGGCCTTCACGCGCAGGTACAACTGGTTGAGGTGTTCCCACATTTCCCGCGAAATGCTCTCCCGCACCGACCGGGCGTTTTCGCGGGCCGCCCACAGGCAGCTCAGGATCGAGTTGGGGTTGCGGGTGTCGAACGTCATGTACTGCACCACGTTTTCGCGGGTGGGCGTATCGTAGAGTTCCCGGAACCCTTTTTCTTCGGCCATCGTGATGATGAGCGGTTCCCACTGCGGGGGCACCTCGGGCGGCAGGTCCAGGGCCAGGCTGAAATTAACCCCCATGAAGCGGGCGTAGTTCTCGGCCCGCTCAATGTACCGGTTCACCCAGTAGATAGAATTGGCAACGCGTGAAAGCATATCGGTATCGGCGTAATGTAAGTAATGGTTCGTGATTGGTGATCAGTTATTCGTCATTCGATTCTTAATTATTTCATTATCAATGGTTTGTAATTCATTGCGCCCGGCAGGGGCTGCACCCGCATGCCTTATTGCGATGTGAGGTTGCCGGGTGGCTCATCCGCCCGGGGCAAGGGTTTCGTCGTAAATTGCGGCTTTCGCACGCAATATCTTTCTTCGGCCCTGTTTTTCGCTCATTCCTTGCATTCCAACCCCTCGATCCGGCGCGCAACCATCGCCGTCCAACTGGTCTTCCTCCTGTTTCCCGCCCTGTTCCTGGCCGCCGGGGTGCTGGCTTTCCGCCATTCGTACGCCGAGGCGCTGGGCGTGTTGAAGCCGCACGCGTTTTTTCTGCCCACCGAGCCCGACGACTACCAGGTCGTTTACTTCAGCCCGGAGCGGTACGCCACCCTGCCGGTGGCCTGCCTGGTCCTGGCGGGCGTGGGCCTGGCCGCCGCGCTGGCCCTCTGGCCCCGGGCGGCCCCCGTAGCCGCCCGGGGCGTTACCGTATGGCGGCAGACGCGTTCCATCCTGCGGGCGGTGCTTGCTCACCTGGGCGCCCTGTCCGCCGGGCAAAAGTGGACGCTGGGGGCCGTGCTGCTGGCTATTGCCGCGTACCGGACCGGGCTGGCCTTCCGCGTACCGCCCTACCCCGACGAAATGTGGTCGTACCTGTCGTTCGTTTCCCAGGGGTGGCTCATTACCCTCACGTACTACCCCGACACCAACAACCACGTGCTGTTCAACCTGCTGTGCGTTCCGCTGGCCTCGGTATTGGAATCGCCGGCGTGGATCATGCGCGTACCACCTTTCCTCACCGGGATGTTGTTACTGGTCACCCTCTTCACCTTCCTCTCCGTACGGGTCGGGTACGGCGCCGGCCTGCTGGCGATTCTGCTTTCGGGATTCGTGCCCGAAACCAGCTTTTTCAGCGTGGTCGGCCGGGGGCATACGCTTGCCGCCCTGTGCGCCGTGGTGTCCGCTTTTTGCCTCTTCAGCTACCTGTACGGTTCGGGCAAGCGCCTGGCGTACCTGTTCTGGTTTTCGCTGGCGGGCATTGCCGGTTTGTTTACGGTGCCCACCTTCACGTACCACCTGTTTTCCCTGGCCTGTTTTGCGGTGCTGGCCGGCGCCCTCAGGCAGCGGCGGACCGTACGCGACTTTTTCGTGGCCGGGCTGGTCATCGCCGGGTTCACCCTGCTGCTGTATTCTCCCATTCTCCTGATCAGCGGCCCCACGGCCCTGTTTGCGCACCGGTGGGTGAAACCGCATGATTTCGGCTTTTTCCTGCGCATCTTCCCGGTAATCGGCGTTGAACAGCTCGAATACCTGTTCAGCATCCTCCTGGTGCTCAAGCGGGGGTATTTGTACGTGCTGGTGGTGCTGGCCCTGCTGCTGTTCACCCTCTGCCGGGGCAACCTGCCCGTGTGGGCCCGGGCCTGCATCGGGCTGTCCCTCCTCGGGATCGTGTGCCCGTTCGTACTGTACCTGCCCATGCGCGTAGCGGCTCCTTACCGGGTGTTTGTGTACCTGATGTACTTTTTGCACGCGAGCGTCGCCATCATGGTCGTACACGCCGCCCGGCACTGGCTGCCCTTCCTGTCCCGCCGGCCGGTATGGTTGAATGGCTAAATGGTTGAATGGCTGGATGGTTGTATGGTTTTTCTTCCGGGATTATTCTTCCCGCAGGCAACCATTTAACCATACAACCATCTAGCCATTCAACCATACCCTTCTTCATCAATACAATTCGTCATTCGTCATTAATACAGTACCCACGTGTCTTTGCTGCCGCCGCCCTGCGAGGAGTTGACCACCAGGGAGCCTTTGCGGAGGGCAACGCGGGTGAGGCCGCCGGGAATCACTTCAATGTTTTCGCCGTACAGGATGTAGGGCCGCAGGTCCACGTGCCGGCCCTCGAAGCGGTTGTCCACGATGGAAGGCACCCGCGAGAGGGAAATGGTGGGCTGGGCAATGTAGTTGCGCGGGTTCTGCTTGATCTTCATCCGGAACAGGCGCTGCTGGGCCTTGGTGGACTTGGGACCGATGAGCATGCCGTAGCCGCCCGCCTCGTTGGCTTCCTTCACCACCAGCTGGTCGATGTGGTCGAGCACGTACTGGCGGTCGTCGTCCTCCCAGCACAGGTAGGTACGCACGTTGGGGATGATGGGCTCCTCGTCGAGGTAGTACTTGATCATGCGCGGCACGTAGGCGTAGATCACCTTATCGTCGGCCACGCCGGTGCCGGGAGCGTTGGCCAGGGCCACGCGCCCCTTTTTGTACACCTCGAAGATGCCCGGGATGCCCAGCATGGAGTCGGGGTTGAACACGGTGGGGTCAAGGAAGCTGTCGTCGATGCGGCGGTAGATCGTATCCACGATTTCGAAGCCCTTAGTGGTGCGCATTTTCACGAACCCGTCGTGCACCACCAGGTCGCGGTTTTCCACCAGTTCCACGCCCATCTGCTGGGCCAGGTACGAATGTTCAAAGTAGGCCGAGTTGTAAATGCCCGGCGTGAGCACCACCACCGTCGGCGTGGAGTTGCCCGAAATGTACTGGAGCATTTCGAGCAGCCGCACGGGGTAGTTGGACACGGGCTGCACCCGCATCTGCTCGAACACTTCGGGGAAGGTCCGCTTGAGGATTTCGCGGTTTTCGAGCATGTACGACACGCCCGACGGGCAGCGCAGGTTGTCTTCGAGCACCATGAACGTACCCTGGTCGTCGCGGATGAGGTCGGTGCCGGTAATGTGGCACCAGATGCCCTTGGGCGGCTTTACACCCATGCAGGGTTTGAGAAAACCCTTGCCCGACTCCACCAGTTCGCGGGGTACGATGCCGTCCCTGAGGATTTTCTGGTCGTTGTACACGTCGTCGATGAACAGGTTGATGGCCGTGATGCGCTGCCGCAGGCCGGCCTCCAGCCGTTTCCACTCGCCGCCCTCGATGACGCGGGGCACGATGTCGATGGGCATGATGCGTTCGGTGCCCGCCCCGTCGCTGTACACGTTAAAGGTAATGCCCATCTGCATCAGGGCCCGTTCCGCGGCGTGCTGCCGCCGGAGCAGTTCGTCCTTGGGCAGCGATTCCACCCGTTTCTGAAAAGCCTGGTAGGCCGTCCGGACGTTGCCGCCTTCGTCGAACATCTCGTCGAAGAAGCCATCCGTCTTGTAATTGTCAAAGGTAAAAGGCATAGCTTGTGTTGAGGTCGCTGTAGCAGTTTGCGTGGAAGTTGAAGGCCGGCAGGACGGAACCCTTGAAGGACCGGATTATTGGATAATCCGGTGACGCTGCAATTCTATCCTCCTGCAATTCAATTTGTCAGTCTTTTATTTTACGTACCGGGCGTAATTTAAAATATTCTATCGGGTTACTACATCCCGGCAAAGCTAATAATACGCAAAAATCGGAATACCCCGCAAATGCGGCGGCTTTTATTTGGCCCCGGCCGGAATGATGCGGATTCGGGGGGCGGCGTTGGGCACGCCATGTAATTTGGTAAATATAAATTTGCATTTGAACGGGTACAAAGGCATCTTAGCACTCTACATGAATCGTATGCCACCACGAAAATTACTTTTTGTCATCAATCCCATTTCGGGCGGAATCGACAAGGAAGACCTTGACGCCCGGATTGCCGAATTCTGCCGGAACGAGGGGATCGAGCCCCATTTTTTTCACACCACCGGTGAAGACGACGCCAACCGGATCTGGTTCCTGAGCCGCGAACTCCGGCCCGACGCCATTGTGGCCGTGGGCGGCGACGGCACGGTAAACCTGGTGGGGACGATGCTGATCGACAAGGACGTGCCGCTGGGCATCATTCCGCAGGGCTCGGGCAACGGCTTGTCCAAGGACCTCAACATTCCGCAGGACTTCGAGGAGGCGCTGCGGATGCTGACCGCGTGCAACGTGCACGCCATCGACACGCTGGAAATCAACGGCAAACCCTCCCTGCACCTGAGCGACCTGGGCTTCAACGCGCTGATCGTGAAGCGCTTCGACGAAGGGGATACCCGCGGTCCGGCGGCCTACGCCTGGCACGTGGCCAAGGAATACGTGGGCTACCAGCCCCGGGAGTACGAAGTGGTTACCGACGGCGAAACGTTTAAGGGCAAGGCTTTCATGGTAGCCATTGCCAACGCCAACACGTTCGGCTCCAACGCCATGATCAACCCCGAGGGCATGATCGACGACGGCCAGTTCGAGGTGTGCATCCTGGAGGAGTTTCCCAAACTCGAAGGCATCGGCATCCTGTACCAGTTGTTCAACGGGGAGATTCACAACTCGCTGCGGAGCCGCATCCTGCAATGCCGCCGGGCGGTCATTCTCAACCTGGAACGGGAATACTTGCAGATTGACGGGGAAATCATTGATTCGCCGGAACGGGTAGAAGTGGTCATCAAGCCCGGCAGCCTCAGGGTGCTGCTGCCCATTCCCCCGGCGGAGAACCCGGCCTAAGTTTCACGCAAAGACGCAAAGGAAAACCGCAAAGGGTGCAAAAAGAGGGATCTCCCTCTTTTTGCACCCTTTGCGTCTCTATTGCGATCCTTGCGGTCAATTTCCTTTCTTTGCGCCCTTTGCGCTCCTCCTTTGCGTCTTTGCGTGAAACCTCGGGAGGGGTATAAAAACAAAAAAGGTTGCAACAATGTCGCAACCCTTTTCCACTAAAATACGAGCAACCTAAAAAGATATCTTAAATGCCGGTTGGCATAGACCTTCTGAGTTAGGTTATAAAAGCTTTTGGCAGAACCTTAGGCCTTTATAATGTCACGAAGCTGTTTTGTTGTGCTTCGTGATTCAATATACGGCGAGTTTTTCACAGAGGTTACAAATTTGTGAAAAAAATTTTTATTTTTTTTCACCGGCAACTTTCCGCACCGGAAAACTCACGAATGGGCTGCCTTCGACGTAGAACCGGTAGGGCAGGTCGGCCCCCTGCGTGATGCCTATGCGCGTGGTAGTTACCATCCGGAAAGGTTTATTCGCCCCGGGATACGCCGTAGCCGGCAAGACCTGGAAGGGCGGTTCGGTGATGGAAATGCCGTTCATTGCTTTGTTAATCCCCATTGCCTGCACCAACCGGCCGGGACCTTTGCACAGATCGCCCAATTTAAGGGTGCCGCGCCGCGCCTGCATGAGCGGAATGCCCTCCACCGGCTCCAGGGCCCGGATGAGCACGGCTTCGCCTACGCCTTCGGGACCGGTGACTACGTTTACGCAGTAGTGCAGGCCGTAAATCTGGTACACGTACGCGTAACCGGGCGGCCCGAACATGGTGGCGTTGCGGGCCGTCCGGCGGCGGTACGCGTGGCAGGCCGGGTCACCCCACAGGTACGCCTCCGTTTCCACGATGCGGCCGGCGGTAACGCCTTCGGCCGTTTCGTGCACCAGGTGCATGCCCAGCAGGCCGGTAGCTACCTCCATCGTCGGCCGGCTTAAGAAATGGATTATTGACAACGGGTTGAATGTTGAAAATGGAAAACTGACAATTCAAAATCAGGGACTGCAACGAGGCTTTTCACGGATTGGCACGGGGGTTGGGTTGTGTACGCCCGGAAATCGGTAATTTTATTCCCGGACGCGATGAATTTGCCGGGATGCGATGAATTGCGTTCAATTAGAGAAGACGCGATGAATCGCGTCTCTACGTGACACTTACGACTTTACCATGCCTTCTCTCCGCCAATTTACCTTTACCCGCATTCAGTACGCTTCGGGCGACTGGGACACCGACCAGCGGATGCCTTCCAACCTCCTCAACTCGCTGATCGAGTACACTACCGTGGAGGTGGAAACGCAGGAAAAGATCGTGTCGCTGGCGGGCAACGACATTTTTACGGCGCCCTTCTGCTACCTGAGCGGCCACAAACTGGTGCAGTTCAGCGGAAGGGAGAAAACCAACTTTAAAAACTACGTTGAAAACGGCGGCTTCGTGTTCGTGGACGACTGCAACCACGACATCGACGGGTTGTTCGCCAAGTCGTTCGAGGCGCAGATGGCGGCGCTGTTCGGCTCCAAAGCCCTGCGCAAAATCCCGTCCAACCACGACCTGTACCACGCCTTCTTCGACTTCAACGAAGGGCCGCCCACTACGTCCTTCGAACTCAACGGCTGGGGCGACGACCTGGTGCACGACTACCTGAAGGCCATCTTCATCAACAACCGCATGGCCGTGCTCTACAGCAACAAGGACTACGGCTGCGAATGGGACTACGACTTCCGCAACAAGCGGTGGCTCGCCGAAGACAACACCAAGTTCGGCGTCAACATCATTATGTACGCAATGTCGCTTTAGAAGGAGACCGCAGACCGGAGGAAGGGAGACGGGAGGAGGATCGGGAAGGGAACTTGGGCGTAGGGCAAAGGGGTACGCGGCAGGCAGGGGAGGGGGAAGAAAAGGAAAAGGAGACCGGGGGGTAGCCTCGGTCTCCTTTCTCTTTTGTGTTCAAGTGCAGATTAACTTAAGCCGTCACCGGCTGGGTCCGTTCCTCCGGTCTCCCTTCCTGCTGTCTCCGGTCTCCCTCTTTCTGCACTTCTTCGCCGATGAGGCGTTCGAGTTCGCCCACGGAGGCGTAGAGTTGTTCGAAGGAGTCGATCACGAAGTATTTTTCCTGGAACCGGTCCTTGATGTAGGGCGTGTCGATGAGGGCCCGCACCGAGTAGGGCACCCGCTGGGGAATGTCGCTGTGGAGGGAATACCAGGTTTCGCCCTTCGACGAGAGAATGCCGGCGCCATAAATGCGCAGACCGGCTTCTTCCTGGATCAGGCCGAACTCCACCGTGTACCAGTACACGCGCGAAACCAGTTCAATGGCCAGTTCGCTGTCAATGTACCGGAGGGCGATGCGGCTCAGGTTCACCAGGAAGTCGCAGAGCGGCTCGTTGGTGAGCAGGGGTACGTGGCCGAACACGTCGTGGAACATATCGGGCTCTTCGAGGTAGTCGAGCTGGTCCATGCGCCGCAGCCAGGTGGTGGCGCAGAAGTTACGGGCCTTCATGAGTTCGAAAAACTCCTTGTTGGGAATCAGGCCCGGCACCACGTGCAGTTTCCAGCGGGTGTATCTGGCCAGCAGGGCGGTGACCTCCTCGAAGCGG
This sequence comes from uncultured Sphingobacteriales bacterium, assembly GCA_963844325.1. Taxonomy (GTDB): domain Bacteria; phylum Bacteroidota; class Bacteroidia; order Cytophagales; family 172606-1; genus CADCTQ01. The sequence continues at coordinate 5,660,508 of CAWJNV010000002.1, read as the reverse complement.
GGAATGCGGTCGGCCGTAAAGCCTACGCGTTTGATTCCTTCCAGGTACTCGTCGGTGGCCATGCCCGGCAACTGGGCAATCTGTCGTTCGAAGAGAATCTTCCACACGGCAAAGTCCTCGGCCGTGTACTTTTCATATTCCTGTGTCATAGATTGGTTCGGTATCGGTTCTTGTATCTTCATACGGTTTTGAGGCCAAATGGGTGTATTCAGTAAACAGTGAACAGTAATCAGTAATCACGCGTGGGTTAACACATCCAAGTAACTACTGATTACTGTTCACTGTTTACTGTTCACTGGTCACTGTGCCGCGGATGCCGTGGATGAACGCGGCGATGCCGGCTTCCAGGTCGGTGCTTTGCTGAAGGGTTTTGATGAAGGCGCTGCCGATGATGGCGCCGCTGGCGTAGCGGCAGGCTTTGGCAAACGAGTCGTGGTCGGAAATGCCGAAGCCGATGAGCGTCGGGTTTTGCAGCCCCATGCCGGCAATGCGCCGGAAGTAGTCTTCCTGCGACGACCCGATGGCGGCCGAACTGCCCGTGACGCTGGCCGACGAGACCATGTACACGAAGCCGCTCGATACGGCGTCGATCTGCCGGATGCGGGCCTCCGACGTTTGGGGCGTGATCAGGAAAATGTTGAGCAGCCCGTTGGCCTCGAACACCGGCCGGTACTCGTCGAGGTATTCCTGGGCGGGCAGGTCGGGCAGGATCACGCCGTCGATGCCGATCTCGCGGCACTTGGTTACGAACTTCTCCACCCCGTACTGCACCACCGGGTTGAGGTAGCCCATCAGCAGGATGGGCAGCTTCACCGTGTCGCGGATGCCGGCCAGTTGTTCAAACAGGAGCTTCAGCGTCATGCCGTTGCGCAGGGCCTGGTCGTTGCTCTGCTGGATGGTGGGTCCGTCGGCCACCGGGTCGGAGTAGGGCATGCCGATCTCCACCAGGTCGGCGCCGGCCGCTTCGAGGGCCCGCAGCACCGGCACCGTGTCGTGCAGCCCGGGGAAGCCCGCGGTAAAGTATACGTTGAGCACATCCTGCCCCTTCCGGGCGAATAGTTCGATGATGCGGTTGGGCATAGGGGTTGGTCGTTATGGATTAATTGGTCATTGGTCATTGGTACTTCGACATTCAACATTCGGTGTTCTACTTTCGATATTCAAATTTCGAATGATGAACAAGGAATGATGAACGTCGCATACATATCGAAGGCGTTGGTGTCTGATCGGCAAGGCGGGCCGTGAACTGCGAAATTGCTGGATTTGTCAATGATATTTAAATGGCAGCGGTTTATTTTTTACGGATGGCGCAAAGTACCGGCCCGGGCAGCCGTTCATCCCAAAGCCACCGTCCCGCTGCCCCAATCCGCGTATATTTACAAAAGCCCCTTTCCCCGGTTCGGGGACCCCGGCGGACCGCCTCACGGTACCGCTCCGTCATTGGTAATTCATCATTCGTCATTCATAAATATTTTCATGGATCGAGCCATTCCCAAAATAACCGAGCCTTCCAATTCGCCCTTCAACCCGTGGCTGTGGCGCATGGCCTGGCGCGACAGCCGGCGAAGCCGCCGCCGGTTGCTGCTGTTCATGTCGGCCATCGTGTTGGGCATTGCCGCCCTGGTAGCCATCAACTCGTTCAGCGATAACCTCTCGCGCAGCATCAACGACCAGGCCAAGGAACTCGTGGGCGCCGACCTGGTGCTCTCCACGGGCCGCGCCCCCACGCCCGCCACGCGGAAGTTCCTGGACCGCATCGGCCAGCGGCGCACCTACGAGGTGGCTTTCCCCTCGATGGTGTTCTTCCCCGGCACCGGCCGGGCCCGCCTGGCCCAGGTAAAGGCCCTCCAGGGCGACTTTCCCTACTACGGCCTTTGGGAAACCACCCCCGCCGCGGCGGCCAACCGCTTCCGCAAGGCCAGCCGCACGACCGGCCGAGTGGCCCTGGTGGATGAGGCCCTGCTGGCGCAGTTCGGCGCCAAGGCCGGCGACTCGGTGAAGGTGGGCAACCTGACCTACTTCATCGCCGGCAGCGTGCAGAAGACGCCGGGCCAGACGGCCATTGCCACCACCGTGGCCCCCAGCGTGTTCATCCCGGCCCCCACGCTGCCCGAGACGGGCCTGTTGCAGCGCGGCAGCCGCGTCAACTACGCGTATTATTACCGCTTCGCCCCGGGCATGGACGTGGACAAGTACGCCGCCAGCCTGGCGTCGCGCCTCGACAAGGAGGGCATCCGGTCGGACACGGTGGCCGAGCGGAAAAACAACACCGGCCGCGCCTTTACCGACATGAGCAAGTTCCTCAACCTGGTGGCCTTCGTGGCGCTGCTGCTCGGGTGCGTGGGCGTAGCCAGCGCCGTGCACCTGTACGTGAAGGAAAAAATTGCCTCGGTGGCCGTGCTGCGCTGCCTGGGCACCACCGGCAGCCAGGCGTTCTACATCTTCCTCATCCAGACCGCCCTGATGGGCCTGGCGGGAGCGGTGGCCGGGGCGGCGCTGGGGTCGGCCATCCAGTTTGCCCTGCCCGAACTGTTCGGGGCGTTCCTGCCCGTCGACGTCTCCCTGCAACTCTCCTGGAAGGCCATTGCCCAGGGCATCGGCACGGGACTCGGCATTGCCGTGCTGTTTGCGCTGCTGCCCCTGCTGGTGATCCGCCGCATTTCGCCCCTGCGCACGCTGCGTACCTCGTACGAAGACGACGTGTCGGGCCGCGACCCGCTGCGGTGGCTGGTGTACGGGCTGGTGCTGCTGTTCATCGCCGGCTTTTCGTACTGGCAAACCCGCGACCCGTGGCTGGCGGGGGGCTTTACGGGCGGACTGGTGCTGGCCTTCGGCGTACTGACCGGCCTGGGCTACCTGCTCATGTTCCTGGTGCGCCGGTTCTTCCCGGTGTCGTGGAGCTACGTGTGGCGGCAGAGCCTGGCCAACCTCTACCGGCCGCAGAACCAGACGCTGATCCTGGTGATTTCCATCGGCCTGGGCACGTTCCTCATTTCCACGATGTACCTTACCCAGAACCTGCTCATCCGGCAGGTGGCCCTCACCGGCAGCGGCAACCAGCCCAACATGGTGCTCTTCGACATCCAGACGGAACAGAAGGCCGGCGTGCGGCAACTGGTGGACCGCTACAAACTGCCGGTGTTGCAGGACGTGCCCGTGGTGACCATGCGCCTGGCCGAGATCAATGGTCGCACGGTGGAAGCCCTCCAGAAGGATACGACCGACAAACTGCCCGACTGGGCGCTGACCCGCGAGTACCGCGTGACGTACCGCGACTCCCTGATCGGCTCCGAAAAGCTGTTGCAGGGCCGTTTGCAGGCCCTCCGCAGCCCGGCCGATACGGCCCGCATCTCGCTCGACGAAGGGTACCTGAAAAACCTCAAGCTCAAGATCGGCGACCGGCTCACGTTCAACGTGCAGGGGGCCCTGGTGCCGACCATCGTGGGCAGCACCCGCGAGATCGAATGGAACCGCGTGCAGACCAACTTCCTGGTGGTGTTCCCCTCGGGCGTGCTGGAGCAGGCCCCGCAGTTCCACGTGATCATGACCAAGGTGGCCTCGGGCAACCAGTCGGCGGATTTGCAGCGCGACCTGGTGCTGCGCTACCCCAACGTATCGGCCATTGACCTGGGGCTCGTGCTGCGGACCATCGACGAAATCCTGGAAAAGATTGCCTTCGTGATCCGGTTCATGGCGTTGTTCAGCATCGTGACGGGCCTGCTGGTGCTGGGCAGTTCGGTGGTCATCAGCAAGTACCAGCGGATGCAGGAGAGCGTACTGCTGCGTACGTTGGGCGCTAACCGCCGCCAGATCATTTACATCACCTTCATTGAATACCTGTTGCTGGGCGTCCTGGCGGCGTTTTCGGGCATCCTGCTGTCGCTGGCGGGCACCTGGGCCCTGGCGGCGTTCGTGTTCGAAGTGTCGTTCGTGCCGGTGGTTACGCCCCTGCTGGCCGTCGGCGCCATTGTCACCGGCCTCACCATCCTCATCGGCGTGCTCAACAACCGGCAGGTGCTGTCGCGGCCCCCGCTGGAGGTGCTGCGGGCGGAGGTGTAGGGAGTTGGGGAGTTTGAGAGTTAGGGAAAAGTACTTAACCGCAAAGGGCACTAAGGAGACGCAAAGGGCGCAAAGCAATGCGCAATATCCATAGGATAGGGTTTAAACCCTATCCTATGGATATTGCGCAAGCGTACGCAAAAGTCGCTTGACTCAACTAAGGCACAGCCTTTCCGTAGGGTAGGGTTTAAACCCTACCCCTAAAACGCGTAACTCTTTGCGCCCTTTGCGTCTCTATTGCGATCCTTGCGGTTCAGTTCTCTGCTTTGCGGTTCATTTTATTCTTCACCATAGCCCCTATTGTTTATTCGTGTGGTTGTAAATAAAAAAGTGGGGAGTTCGAGAGTGGGGCGCGGCCCCATGACTCTCAAACTCCCCAACTCTCTAATTCCTTAAAACCGTGGGCTATTTACCGCTGTTGCCGGCCGGGTTGCGGCTTTCGATGATGTAGCCGTCGGCGAAGAGGCGGTATTTGTCGAAGATGGAGCGGACGGCCCGCTTCAGGTAGCGTTCACTGGAGAGCGTCTTGTCGTTGAACACGCCCGAGGCGTAGCCCTGCCACACGGTCTGGTGGGTTTTGGCTTCCAGGAGCTGGATGATGAGGGTGCCCTTCACCAGGTTGTACTTCACCGGGTCGTAGCCCACGTCGTCGTCCTCCGTCTGAATCCAGTTTTCGATTTCCGGCTGCATGAAGCCCTGGAACTTGAGGTCGTCGTAGAACACCTTGTAGGAGACCAGCAGGTTGGGCTTGCGTTTGGTCTGCCGGTAGCCGTGCACCTCCAGTTGGTTCTTGATGGCGTCGGCAATGATGGGGTTGTTCATGCTGGAGTCCTTGTCGTCGAAGGGCATGTTGTCAACGAAGGTGTAGGAGTTGTACTTTTTGAAATTGCCTTTGTAACTGTAGTCATACTCAACCAGGAAGCGGTTGTCATTCATGCAGCCCGTCGCGGCCGCCAGCACAAGGAAGGAAAGCAGGAGCGTAGTAATCTTCATACGGTTAGGGGGATAACAATGGCGTGTATAGACGTGTATAGATATGATGTGAAATTCACGGGAAATGCCTTCTAATATATGCAATATTTCAGTAACTGCCAGCGGGAGTGGGCTAATCTTGAGCTATATACGATCCGGTTCGGCAGCCGGGTTTTATTTTCCGCCGATTTTGTCTTTCCGTGCGTTTATTAATGAAAATACTTCATTCATGAGGGTAAACCATAAAATGTGGATTCTGTTTGCGTTTTTCTTACCTGCGGCCTGCACCCAGGGGCAGGACCGGCCGGTGACCACCCCGGCCGGCGGTGACCAGGTGTACGCATTTCGCCAGCCCCAGAGCAGCGACGGGTCGGGCAAGTACTACATGGGCCGCGAAATTGCCCAGGTGATGGGACACCTGGGGGCCGGCTGGCTGGAACGGCCGGAACGGGAACGGGAAGAACGCACGGACCTGCTGCTTAAAGAACTGGACCTCAAACCCACCGACGTGGTGGCCGACGTGGGCGCCGGCAGCGGCTACTTTACCTTTCGCCTGGCGCCGCTCGTGCCGCGGGGCAAGGTGCTGGCCGTAGACATTCAGCCGGAGATGCTCGAAAAGATCCGCGAGGCCAAACCCAAGGCCGGCGTGACCAACGTCGAAACGGTGCTGGGCTCCATCACCGACCCCAACCTGCCGGCCGACAGCGTGGACCTGGCCCTGTTCGTGGACGCCTACCACGAGTTTTCGCACCCCTACGAAATGATGGTGAACATCCGCAAGGCCCTCAGGCGGGGCGGACGGGTGGTGCTGGTGGAGTACCGGGCCGAAGACCCCAAGGTGCCCATCCGCCCGCGCCACAAGATGACCCAGGCCCAGGCCATCAAGGAAATGGAAGCCGTCGGGCTCCAGTTCGTGGGCAACAAAAAATCCCTGCCCCAGCAGCACCTGCTGATCTTCAAGAAGGGCTGAAGGAAGGGTCAGGGGTAAGGGTTTAGAAAGGGTTGGTTGGAAGGTCAAGGAAGGGGTATGGGAGGAAAAGCCATTGGGGTTAGCTATGCCCCCGGCGCCAGTGTCCGCTGGTGTCTGTCGGGGGGGGAAGCCTGCGCCAGCAACGCGTGAGGACGAGAAGCACGCGTGAGGATGATGCCTGCGCCAGCAACGCGACCTGCGTCAGCAACGCCAGGCTTCCCGTCCCGACATAGAAGCGGATTGCTTAGTTAAAATAAGTTAAAATATGTTAAACAAAGGTCGCGGCAAGACGCTTTGAACGTAGATTGGGAGGGAAACACCTGTACACCGACATGCACACGATCCGTCCTCTTTTCCTTTGCTTGCTGGGGTGGTTGCTGACCAACCCGGGCAGCGTGTTGGGGCAGCAGCGGGACCAACTGGCGCCTGCCCCCTTCCCGCAGCCGAACCTCCGCGTCGTGCCCTTCGATTCGGCCGCCCTGGCCCGGGGTAACATTGACCGCATGCCCATCCTGAAGCCCGACCTTTCGAAGCTGGCAAAAATGCCCACCCTCAAAATTGACACCCTGGCCCAATTTCCCATGCCCCGCCTCCAATACCCGCGGTCCCATCCCTATCTTTTCGAGCAGCGGAAGGACGCAAAAAAGCCCGGCCGGTGAAGGAGTCAGGGAGTTAAAGAGTTAGGGAGTTTGAGCGTCAGGGAATCAGTACCGTTTGCGGACCAACTCTCAAACGCTCAAACTCCCTAACTCCCTACAGGCGGTTCATCGCGTTGAGGTCTTCGAAGGCGACTTTGAGGCGGGCAATGGTGCTTTCTTCGCCCTTGCGGAGCCACACCCGGGGGTCGTAGTACTTCTTGTTGGGGCTTTCGGGGCCTTCGGGGTTGCCGAGCTGGCTTTGCAGGTAGCCTTTTTTGCTTTCGTAGTAGTTCTTAATGCCTTCCCAGGTAGCCCACTGGATGTCGGTGTCGATGTTCATCTTGATGGCGCCGTAGCGGATGGCCTCGCGGATTTCTTCCCGCGTGGAGCCCGAGCCGCCGTGGAACACGAAGTTGACCGGGTTGGCCGCCGTGCCGTACTTCTTCTGGATGTAGTCCTGCGAATTCTTGAGGATGATGGGCTGGAGCTTTACGTTGCCCGGCTTGTACACGCCGTGCACGTTGCCGAAGGCCGCCGCAATGGTAAACTTGTCGCTGACCTGGCTCAGTTCCTCGTAGGCGTAGGCTACTTCTTCGGGCTGAGTGTAGAGTTTGGAGCTGTCTACGCCGGTGTTGTCCACGCCGTCTTCCTCACCGCCGGTCACGCCCAGTTCAATCTCCAGCGTCATGCCCATTTTGCTCATGCGTTCAAAGTACCGCTTGCAGATTTCGATGTTTTCGTGCAGGGGCTCTTCCGATAAGTCGAGCATGTGGGAGCTGTAGAGCGGTTTGCCGTGGGTTTTGAAGAACTTTTCACCCGCGTCGAGCAGGCCGTCGATCCAGGGGAGCAGCTTTTTGGCCGCGTGGTCGGTGTGCAGCACCACGGGAATGCCGTACAGTTCGGCCATCTGGTGTACGTGCATGGCCCCGGAGATGGCCCCGGCAATGGAGGCTTGCTGTTTGTCGTTGGGCAGGCCTTTGCCGGCGAAGAACTGGGCGCCGCCGTTGGAGAATTGTATGATCACCGGCGAGTTGACCTGCCGGGCTGCTTCCAGGACTGCATTCACGGAATTGGTGCCTACCACGTTGACGGCCGGCAGGGCAAAATCGTTGGCGTTGGCGTAGCGGAGCAGTTCCGAAACGGCATCGCCGGTGACCACGCCGGGGGCAATCTTGTTGAGTATTTCGCTCATAGGAAGAGAGTTAAGTAGATGCTTTTTACTAGGAAAGGACAAACTTAAAGGGTTTACCCGAAAATGCTATACGGGAAGGGAAAGTTAAATGGCTGGATGGTTATATGGCTATATGGTTGAATGGCTATTCAGCCTTCCCACGCCTCCTCCCGGGCACGTTTATTGAGGCGGCTTTTTATTCCTCCCCCGGACTGGCTAATTTGCCGGTTCAACACCAAGCATGAAGTACCCCGCCCTCATTTACCTGACCTACCTGGCCCTGCTGGCCGTGGCCCTGCTTGCCACCGCGTGCGCCGAAGAAGAATGCACCAACCTCGACGACCCGGTGCTCAACGTGGAGTTCCGCACGTTCCAGAACAATCCCGTCACGAACCTTCCCCGCGAACGCGGCGACACGTTGGTGATCCGCCACCTGTACGGTGTGGGCCGGCCTCTTACCGATTCGCTGGTCAGGGGGACCAACCGGCTGCGGACCAACTTGCTGCTGCCGCTGTCGCAACTTAACGACGTTACTGCCTTCCGGATGATCTACCACCTGCGGGAAGACACCAACCGGCGGGAGGCTACCATCACGGTGCAGTACCGGCGGGAGCCGTTCTTCGTGTCGGACGTGTGCGGCTTCAACGTGCGGTTCCGCGACCTGACGGTGGCACGGATCGACACCAATGCGGCATTTGATTCAATCAGGGTGATTAACAACCTAATCAGTGAAACCAACACCAATGCGGTCAACATCCGGATGTATTTTAAGAGTAAGTAGCCTGCTGGTGCTGCTGCTGGCGGCCCGGGCAGGGGTTGCCCAAACGGCCGGGCGGGATACGCTCTACACCAAGGGCGTGCGGATCGGCTTCGACCTGTCGCGGATCGCCAACTACTACATCAGCGAAAGAAAGGTGCGCAGCTTCGAAGTGACGGCCGACGTGCGGCTGCAAAACAAGCTGCTGTACGTGGCCGAGGCGGGCATTGCCACCATTGCCAAAGACGCGCCTACCTACACGTTCCAGTCCAACGGCTACTACGCGCGGCTGGGCATCGACCGCAACATGCTCAAAGGGGGCAACGACATCCTGTTTTTCGGGGCCCGCTACGCCCTGAGCGCCTTCAACTTCCAGTCGGACCGCTTCGTGATCAGCGAACCCTACTGGAAGGAAGACCTGGTGAGCAACTACCCGAAGGAGCGATTCCTGGCCCAGTGGCTGGAGGGCGTGGCCGGGCTGAAGGGCAACGTGTTCGGCAACTTTTACCTGGGCTTTACGACCCGCTTCAAGCTCCGGGTGGCCCTGAGCGGCAACCGTAACGTGGGCGCCATTACCATTCCCGGCTTCGGCGACGCCTCCCAACGGTCGGCCTTCGGCTTCAACTACTACGTGTTCTACCAGATTCCGCTTGCGGGCAGTAAACAGTAAACAGTAAACAGTAAGCAGTAAACAGTAGGCTGAACGCGGCGTTGTTTACTGCCGATTGTTTACTGTTTACTGCTGATTGTTCACTGTTCACTGTTCACTGTTTACTGTTCACTGCTTTCTTTTGGCAATCTTGTTGGCTGACACGCTGCGCTGGCGGGTACACCGGAACCTTTGCACGTCAGCGGCCCTTTTGCCGGCGTGTTTGGTGGCGCGGCCTTGCACCCGTTGCCGCCACCGCTGCCACCCCGCCCGGGAGAGTTGGCTGCGCATCAAGATAATCACTTCGCTTTCCCGCAACCCAAACTGCGCCTGGATGGCTTCAAAAGGCGTACGGTCTTCCCAGGCCATTTCAATGACCCGTTCCACCTGGTCCGGAGTAAGATCAACCTTCATGTGGATTATAACAATGCGGCGGGCGTAAAGTTTAAATGGCATGAAAGGAGTCAAAAAAGCCGATCTGCCCGTTAAAACCTGCCCCGTGTGCAACCGCCCGTTTGCCTGGCGCAAAAAGTGGGAAAGGTGCTGGCCGGAGGTGGTGTATTGCAGTGAGGGGTGCCGGAACAGGAGGAATCAGGATGAAAGGATGAACGGGTTTGGGAGGGATAGGGTTTAAGGGTAGTCTCCGTAGGATAGGGTTTAAACCCTATCCTACGGAGACTACCGCGCTGATTCTTTGGGTAACGCGTTGACCGCATTATCCATAGGATAGGGTTTAAACCCTATCCCTTCCCATCCTGTTCATCCTTTCATCCTGTATGGGTTTCCCCCAAAAGGGTGGAGGAGAGAAAAAGATTAAGCGGCCATTGAATGGCGCCCATCATTTTCGAATTCCAGTGGGCTAAAGTAGCCCAGCGAAGAATGGATTCGCCTGCGGTTGTAGAATACTTGGATGTACTCGAAGATGTCCTGCTTGGTCTGCTGGTGGCTCTGGTAGGGCAGCCGGTAAACGAGTTCCTGCTTGAGAGTGGCAAAGAAGCTCTCCATGACGGCGTTATCATAACAGTTGCCTTTTCGGCTCATCGAGCAGGTGATGCGATAGTCCTTGAGTAATTGTTGGTAATCGTTACTGGCATACTGGCTTCCTCGGTCAGAGTGGTGAAGCAGTCCTTGTGGCGGTTTTCTGTTGAGTAAGGCCATCTTTAAGGCTTTGATTACTAATTCTTTCTCCATGTTGTCGTCCATTGCCCAGCCGACTACTTTCCTAGAATACAAGTCCAGCACCACGGCCAGGTACAGCCAGCCCTCTGTGGTCCAGATGTAAGTCATGTCGGTGACCCACTTCTCATTGGGCTTTGTGGCCTTAAAGTCCTGATTGAGTGTGTTTTCGGCTACGGGCAAGCCGTGTTTGGAATTGGTAGTGACTATATACTTCTTCTTTCGACGGGCGGCCATCTGGTTCACCTGCATAAGGCGGGCTACGCGATTTTCTGAACAGGCCACGCCCCGTTTCTTCAAGTCCACGTACACGCGGGGACTCCCGTAGGTCTGCCGGCTCTGCTGATGAACGTGCTTGATTTGTTCCAAAAGCTGTTTATTGGCCTGTTTTCTAGTACTCTCGGGTCTTTTTAGCCAAGCGTAGTAGCCACTCACTGATACTTCCATGGCCCTACACAAGCGTTCCACCACGTGCTGCTGAGTGTGCTCCCGGATGAAGAGGTATCTCACTGGGAGTTCTTGCTGAAGATACCTACTGCCTTTTTTAGGATCTCAACGGTTTCCTTCAAGCGTTGATTCTCCCGCTGCAACTGGCGTAGTTCTTCCTCTTTGCTGTGCCCCTTACCGGGAAAGGCCTTTTCGGGGTCCTCCTTGAGTTCTTTCATCCACCGGCCCAGCACGCTACTGGGCACACCCAGATCACGCGCCGTCTGACTTTGGTTACCGTGCTGGTGAGCCAACCGGATGGCCTCCTCTTTAAACTCCTTCGAATAATTCTTCCTGATACTCATGATACGACTGGTTTGGTGGTACGAGTGGTTTGGGTCGCTAAAGTTATGCTTTTCCGCTCCTCCACTCTTACGGGGGAATACCAGTAAATCCTGATCTGAGTTCCGCTGCCTTATCTTCCGGCATGGTGTCGGCCATGAAGTTGCCGCCGCCGATTTCGGGGCCGGCCAGGTACTTGATGAGGCCGGGCTGGCGCAGGGGCGGCAGCAGCGACAGGTGCAGGTGGTAGTCGGGGTAGTCGGCGCCGTCGACGGGGGCCTGCTGCACGGTCATCACGTACGGAAAGCTCATGCCGAAGAGGGCGTCGTAGCGGCGGATCACCTCGCGGAACAGGGCCGCCAGGTCGTAGAGTTCGGCGTCGTTCATGGTTGCCAGCGTGGCGTGCCGGTTCCGCGGGAAGATCATCACCTCGTAGGCGTAGCGGGCGAAGAAGGGGATGAATGCCACCGCCCCGCCGTTTTCGGCTACGATCCGGCGGCCGTCTTCCCGTTCGTTGCGGATGATCCCTTCGAAGAGGTTGCCACCCGTCGCCTCGCGGTACTTGCGGGCGGCGGCCAGGTGCCCTTCCGCGTGCCGGAACACGAAGTCGGTGGCGTAGATCTGGCAGTGGGGGTGCGGGTTGGACACGCCGCTCAGTTCGCCCTTGTTTTCGAAGATGAGGGCGTAGCGGATGGCCGGGTGGGCCAGGAATTCCCGCATCTGGTCGCGCCAGGCGGTGAATACCCGGGCTACCTGTTCGGGCGGCACGTCGGCCAGGGTGACGTCGTGGCGGGGGTCGTAGCACACCACCCGGGCAATGCCTTCGGCCTTTTCGCGGCGGTACAGGCCCTGTCCCGTCAGGCGTCCTTCGGCGGGAATGTCGGGGGCGTGCGGACCCACCACCGGGTGGTCGTTGTCAAAAATGTACACGTCCCGGTAGTCGGGGTTGCGGGCGCCGTGAATCCGGGCGTTGCCCGGGCACAGGTAGCAGTTTGGGTCGTAGGCCGGAACCGGCCTGGGCGCCGGCGCGTGGGAGCCCGTGGTCCACGGGCGGCTGTTGCGGTGGGCGGCGTACACCACCCACTCCTCCCGGAGCGGATGCCACCGTTTTTCCCATTTCCCTTCGAACATGGTGAAGCAATTAGAAGTTGACAATGAAAAATTGAAAATGGCTAGCTTGGTCACCGTCCCGGCAACCGGACGAGAACCCTTTCCCAACCTACGTAAACGCCGTGAATCGGGTCCCGGAAAATTACACCAACCCGCCCCAACTCCCTAATTCCCTAATTCTCTAACTCCCCACTCCCCATGCCCCTGACCGCCACCTACCGCAAGCATACGTTGCAATTTAAGTTTGAGGCCGGCACTTCCCGCGGCGTACTCACGGCGCGGGACACGTATTTTATCCAAATCACCGACGCCGCGCGGCCCGGAATCGCCGGGGTAGGGGAGGCCAGCCCGCTCAAAGGCCTGAGCATCGACGACGTGCCCGGCTTCGAGGACCACCTGCGGGAAGTGTGCCGCCGGTTTTCGGCCCTGCCCGAAAGCGTTTTGGCGGACCCCCACTGGCTTACCGACCTGGTGGGCGAGGCGTACCCGGCCCTGCGCTTTGGCTTCGAAACCGCCCTGCTCGACCTGCGGCACGGCGGCCGGCGGGTGATTTTTCCCGGCCCCTTCCCCGAAGGCAACCTGGCCGTTCCCATCAACGGGCTCATCTGGATGGGCCCGGCGGCGCAGATGCGGACGCAGATCGAAGAAAAGCTGGCCCAGGGCTACACCTGCCTCAAGCTGAAGATCGGCGCCATTGACTTTGCGGCCGAATGCGACCTGCTGGCGGCCGTGCGGGACCGCTTCCCGCCCGAACGGATCACGCTGCGGGTGGACGCCAACGGCGCCTTCTCCCCGGCCGGGGCGCCGGCCAAGCTCGAAGCCCTGAGCCGGTTTGGCCTGCATTCCATTGAGCAGCCCATCCGGGCGGGCCAGCCGGCGGAGATGGCGCGGCTGTGCCGGGTGTCGCCGGTGCCCGTGGCCCTCGACGAAGAACTGATCGGCGTGCAGCGGTACGACGACAAGCGGGAACTGCTCACGCGCCTCCGGCCGCCGTTCATCATCCTCAAACCCACCCTGCTCGGCGGCTTTGCGCACTGCCGCGAGTGGATCGAACTGGCCGAAGGGCTGGGCATCGGCTGGTGGATGACCTCGGCCCTGGAGTCGAACGTGGGCCTCAATGCGATCAGCCAGTTTACCGCTTCGCTGCACCCGACCTTGCCGCAGGGCCTGGGCACCGGCCAACTCTACCACAACAACATCCCTTCCCCCCTCCGCATCGACAAAGGGCATTTGCGTTATGAGATAAACGGAGACCGGAGACGGGAGGAAGGGAGACCGGAGGAGGGACTCGACTTCTGGCGTGGCTCCGGCGCGGGTTGGTGACGAAAAAGGAGAAAAGGGACAGGTAAACCTTAACCGGCACCGGTGGGCACGCCTCCTCCGGTCTCCCTTCCTCCCGTCTCCGGTCTCCTTTACTTTATCCGACTACAAACGGTTGCGGGGTGAAGCAGAGGATGAAAACGAGCAGGGAGAACCAGCCCAGGGCTTTGCGGGCCGGCGTGAGGGGTTCGTTGTGGACGGCTGGCGGGTGGTACACGCCCAGGAAGCGGCCCAGCACGAAGGCGAACACCAGCCAGCCCGGGTACCCCTCCAGGCCGAACAGCGACGATACGACGAGTTGGCCCGCCAGCACGGCCGTGCTCAGCACCAGCACGTTGAGGGGGTTGTCGAGCATCCGCGAGAAGAGCAGGTACAGAAAGCCGATGTAGAGCGGAATGGACGCGTAAGGGGGCAGGGGCTCGCCCGTCAGGTTCAACTCACCCTCCCGGTTGACGACCCCCAGCCCGGCGTAAAAAACGAACGCTACGAACAGCACGGGCGACACCACCGAGTGCCAGCGTTCCCCGATCAGTCCGTAGAGGATGTGGCCGCCGTCGAGCTGCCCGATAGGAATCAGGTTGAGGGCCGTGAAGAACAGGGCCAGGAAGCCCGCAAACAGGAACGGGTAGTGCGCCATTTCGTGCCGGTTGGGCACCAGCGCCGGGTCGGAGGCCACGTAGCGGGCAAAGAACTCGAACAGCAGGTTGGTCCCCAGCGACATGTTGGCCGATTGCCGCAGGTCAAACTCCTCCCGCGACAAGGGTTGGTGCAGAATCACCGAATCCTTCGGGATCAGCCCGTCGGCCCGGGCCCTTTGCAAGATGGTGAGAAATTGCAGGGAATCCTGCTGCCGGGCGTGACGGTAGGTGTACGCGTGTTTTTCGTAGTCGGCGCCGTACTGGGCGTATTCGGGGTGCACGCTGAAAATGTACTCCCGGGGGGGCAGGTGGGTAAAGCCGTACCAGAGCACGCCCAGGGCCAGCGCAAAACCCGCCAGCGGGCCGGCAATGCCGATGTCGAATATCTGGCGGCGCGTGCGCAGCGGGCTGTTGATCCGGATAAAGGCTCCCATCGTACCAATGCTGGGGGCCAGGCCCCAGCCCAGCATCGTCAGCCACCCCAGCCACAGGGGAATGTAATACGGCAGGGTCACCTTTACCTTGTGCCACTGCGCCGTAAAGTAGTGCCCAAACTCGTGCACGGTGAGAATGGCCAGGAAGGGTACCGAAAACAGCAGGGCCCGCCGGAAGTCGGCCCATCCCAGCGCCTTGATGCCGAGCAGGTCCGATTCGAGGAAAAAAGACCGGCCGGTCATCCATTCGGCGCCGGCCAGGGTGGTGCTGACCAGGGTAATTGCAAAGAGCAGGAGGTGAACCAGGTACTTATTGGCGTTTCGTTGGGGCATCCGCAAAAAGATCTAAGATCGTGTAGCTAGGTCCAATCAAAACGGTGTGGATGCCTAATTGTTGGGCGGCCCGCAGGTTTTCGGGCGAGTCGTCGAGGAACAGCGTGTCGTCGGCGGCGACGCCGGCGTGGTCGAGCACGTACCGGAAAGACGCCGCGCCGGGCTTGCTCAGGCCGATGCGCTGGGAGTAGTAGGTCCGGTCGAAGAGGTCTTCGAGCACGGGTACGCCGGTAGACTGCTCAAGAATGACGTTGACCTCGCGCAGGTGAATGTCGTTGGTGTTGCTCAGCACCAGCAGCGTGTAAGAGCCGCGCAGCTGGCGCAGCAGTTCCACCCGGGCGGGGGGCAGGTCGAGCAGCATGGCGTTCCAGGCGGCGTCGAGCTCGGCGTCGGAGGCGGTGGAGCCCAGGAAGCTGCGCAGGCCGCGGCGGAATTCGTCGTCGGTGCAGGCGCCGGTTTCGTAGCGGCTGAACAGGTCGGTTTCCCGGGATTGCCGGGCAATTTCGGCGGCGTCGCGGCCGGCGAGGCGGCCCAGGGCCTGGTGCGTCCGGGGCACTTCGAGGTTGATGATGACGCCCCCCAGGTCGAAGAGGAGGTGGCGGATGCGGGAAAGATTCAAGGGATGAGGGTTGTGGTTTCTGGCGCAAAGATGTACATTTGCCTACCAAAACCAAAGCCGGCCTTCGGGCCGTTTTGGTTTTAGGGCCCTTAGCTCAGACGGTTAGAGCATCTGACTCATAATCAGAGGGTCGTTGGTTCGATCCCAACAGGGCCCACCCTTACTGTAATTTTATCGAACTTGCCTTACCATGAAGATCATTGGGTCTGTTCGCTGGTGAGAATGAGTAACTACATTATTTTGTAGCAAGCCTGTTACTGGTAGTACTTACTTCCGGCCGGATTTTCTTAGCTTCTTCCGGGTAAAAACGCGCCCATAAATTAGCATTAGGATGCTGGCAAGTTTTATAGTGTTCTCTGGCTTGCTGTTCGTACTGCTGTCGTTTTGCTTGCCAATCAGCAACGGGTAAGAGAGTAACTTCTTGGCTAGAAACGCCAAGGAAGGTACCGGTAAGTGCTTGTATCTGTAATTTAAATAGAGTTGCTGGTATATCTAGATCTACTTCTACATTCCAAATTCTTGCAGTCATGTCAGCACTCCAGGTCAGCACCCTTCGCTCATCTTGGCTAAAGACGGCTCCATTAACAGCCCCATTGTGCTGCATGGGCTTGCCTACTTGCTCTCCTGTTTCTACCTCCCATATCCTGGCAGTCTTGTCTCTACTACAGGTCAGCACCCTTCGCTCATCTTTGCTAAAGACGGCTCCATTAACAGCCCCATTGTGCTGCATGGGCTTGCCTGCTTGCTCGCTTGTTGCTGCATCCCATATTCGGGCGGTATTATCTCCACTCCAGGTCAGCACCCTTCGCTCATCTTTGCTAAAGACGGCTCCATTGACAGACATATAGTGTTGCATGGGCTTGCCTACTTGCTCTCCTGTTTCTACCTCCCATAGCCTGGCAGTCTTGTCTTCACTCCAGGTCAGCACCCTTTGCTCATCTTTGCTAAAGACGGCTCCGGAGACATCATCATCGTGCTGCATGGGCTTGCCTACTTGCTCGCTTGTTGCTGCATCCCATAGCCGGGCAGTCTTATCTGCACTCCAGGAAAGCACCCTTTGCTCATCTTTGCTAAAGACGACTCCCCAAACATACCCCTTGTGCTGCATGGGCTTGCCTACTTGCTCGCTTGTTGCTGCATCCCATATCCTGACAGTACTATCTCCACTCCAGGTCAGCACCCTTTGCTCATCTTTGCTAAAGACGGCTCCCAAAACAGCCCCCTCGTGCTTCATGGGCTTGCCTACTTGCTCGCTTGTTGCTGCATCCCATAGCCTGGCAGTACTATCATCACTCCAGGAAAGAACCTTTCGCTCAGCTTTGCTAAAGACGGCTCCATTAATCCAATGATCGTGTTGCATGGGCTTGCCTACTTGCTCTCCTGTTTCTGCATTCCATATCCTGGCAGTCTTGTCTTGACACCAGGTCAGCACCCTTTGCTCATCTTTGCTAAAGACGGCTCTAATAATATAATCATCGTGCTGCATAGGCTTGCCTACTGGCTCTCTTGTTGCTGCATTCCATTTTGCCTCCCATATCCTGTCTACCTCCCATATTCGGGCGGTATTATCTTCACTCCAGGTCAGCACCCTTCGCTCATCTTTGCTAAAGACGGCTCCCCTAACAGTCCCCTCGTGCTGCATGCGCTTGCCTGCTGGCCCTGTTGCTGCATTCCATAGCCTGGCAGTCTTATCTTGACTCCAGGTCAGCACCCTTTGCTCATCTTTGCTAAAGACGGCTCCCCAAACAGCCCCCTCGTGCCCCATGGACGTATAAAAAGTCTTTCCCTTGCCTGCTAGCCCTGTTGCTGCATCCCATAGCCTGGCAGTCTTATCTTGACTCCAGGTCAGCACCCTTCGCTCATCTTTGCTAAAGACGGCTCTAAAAATCCAGTGATCGTGCTGCATAGGCTTGCCTACCTGCTCGCTTGTTGCTGCATCCCATAGCCTGGCAGTACTATCTCTACTACAGGTCAGCACCCTTCGCTCATCTTTGCTAAAGACGGCTCCATTAACAGCCCCATTGTGCTGCATGGGCTTGCCTACTTGCTCGCTTGTTGCTGCATTCCATAGCCTGGCAGTACTATCATCACTCCAGGTCAGCACCCTTTGCTCATCTTTGCTAAAGATGGCTCCCAAAACCCAATGATCGTGCTGCATGGACTTGCCTACTTGCTCGCTTGTTGCTGCATTCCATAGCCTGGCAGTACTATCATAACTCCAGGTCAGCACCCTTTGCTCATCTTTGCTAAAGACGGCTCCCAAAACCCAATGATTGTGCTGCATGGGCTTGCCTACTGGCTCTCCTGTTGCTGCATCCCATAGCCTGGCAGTGTTATCTGCACTACAGGTCAGCACCCTTCGCCCATCTTTGCTAAAGACGGCTCTCATAATATAATCATCGTGCTGCATGGGCTTGCCTACTTGCTCGCTTGTTGCTGCATCCCATACCCTGGCAGTCTTGTCTCTACTCCAAGTCAGCACCCTTCGCTCATCTTGGCTAAAGACGGCTCCAAAGACATAATCATCGTGCTTTATGAGAGTAGAAAAGCGGGCACTTGGAAGCAAAGCTTGGGCATCGGCTAGTAGGAAATTGGTAAAGGCTTCATCTTTACTACTACTCAGGGCTTCTGCCATCAAGTGCAAATATTTTGATAGTTCGTTTTCTCTACGGGCTCCAGTAGCACTAGCCCAGTAATTCTTGGCTAACTGATTCTGAGCCTCCTGCTTATTGAGATTCATCAAATAGGCAAATACCCCTAATGCAACTGCCGATACTACTGCTATGCCAATAATTAACCTTTGACTTTTGGTAATCTTTTTGCTTTTTTCCAGATCTTGCTGTTTTGCTTTGGTTAGCTCTTTCGCCGCTTGTAGTTGCTGCTGTTGGACCTCAGCTAACTTTTGCGCATTTTCTAGGTCCCGTTGCTGAGCCGCGGCTAGAGCCTGGGCATCTTTAAGCTTACGCTCTTGTTGCTCTTTCTCCGCATCTTGGCGCCTTTGCTGCTCCACAATGCATGCTTTTAAGTAAATACTTTCGATGGTCCCCTCCCTAAAATCAAACCTGCTGGCTGCAATTAAATCCTCCGCATCTTTTAGTCGTCCGTCCCGGTGAGTAAGATGGTCACTTTTCCGCCCGTGTTCGTTCCAGTCCTTAGCAGCACTGCGAACGGCATTATATTGCCTTAACTTGTCGCGGTCTTCGAGCAGCCAGGCCTGCAGCCTGGGCCAGGTACGCATCAAGGCTTCGTGGGCAATCTCCACGGTTTTTTTACTCTCCTTGTCCACGTCCGTTTCCAGCAGCCGCTGGTTTACAAAGTGATTCAGGAGGCGGTAGGCTTCTGCCGGCAACTCCTCCCAATACGCATGCCGGCGGGAATAGCTGCCTTCCGCCTGCACCTGGATAAGCCCAGGAATAAAGGCACTGTGAAGCGCAGTGATTTCTTCGGGATCGGGATTAGTTAACTCCAGAATCCGTTCTGCCGCATTCCGCACCGCTCCCTCTAATTTTCCCAACTGTTCGTATTCTCTCAGTTCCAGTTTACCCCGACGGGTGACATTCAGATCTTCTTGGTTAAGATCATAGAGTCGTCTTAGCATGAAAGCCAGTAGGGGTAGGGCATCGGGTTGTCCCACATCGCGCATCAAAGCGGGCACCAATCCTTCTTCTAATACAAGTCCTGCCTTGCGGGCTGGTCCTTCAATGATTTCCGCAACCCGCGCTGCGGGTACTGGTTCAACTGTAATCGGTACATATTTAAGGCCCGCGTGAATAGTAGGTTCACAAAGCGACAAGGCACTTTGAAACGTAGACAGAAAATCAGAACGCAGGGTGGCAACCGCCATTACGGGCAGTTGTTCCTGGGCGAGCGTATTGCCCAACAATTCCAAAAATACTTTAGTCGCTTCCGGCGTGTTTCCACTGAACAACTCTTCTGCCTGATCGATTGTAATCAGTATAGTGGCATGAGCACGGTTGGCCTTATGAGTAAGTTCCCTTAGCATAGCTACTAGCACTTTACTGGTTTGCTGAGGCGAACCAATGGTTAGAATGAGTCGGTTGTGCAGTTGCTCCCCGTTAACAGCAACCGAAAGGTCCTGATACGTACTAAGTACAGCGGAAATAAAAGCGTCAATAGGAGTTGCTTCATCAATGGGTCGGAAAGGGTGAAGGGGTAGCCAGTGCTGGTGATCCTTCTTTAGCCGGGGAATGACCCCTGCCCGCATAAGGGAAGATTTACCACTGCCCGAAGGGCCTAACACCAGCACGAGTCTTCGTGCTTCTCTATGGTAAAGCCTGAGCCCGTCCAACTTCTCCTTAACGGCATAAATTTCAGGAGTACGGCCCATGAATACGGCTGCATCTTCTTCCTGGTAAGCAGGCAGACCAGGATAAGGAGGCCGGGAAGAATTCCACGGAAAAGAATCCCTTGAATCTAATCCCTGCTGTTTCAGTCCTGAAAGCAGGCGAGCGTAACCAATGTTGGCATCCTGTGTAAAGTCAATGCCTTGCGTGTCAGAGAGCACTCCGTTAAGCTTGCAAGGCTTAATTATTGCCGGCAATACAGCTTTGCCTTTCTCTCTAGCTTGCACTACCTCGGCAAAGCACCACTTGGACTCCAGCCAATCAGGCGTAACAATGGCAATGACGGCTTGACACTGCCTGAGTCTTTGGTACAAGACTTGTTCCCAATCGGTTCCTCCTTGTATTCCTGTCTCCTGATCAAGGTCAAGGAAATAAGAATGGTATCCTTGCGCTTTAAGCCAGGATTGCATCTCTAGGGCACAATCATTGTCCTTACTGCTGTGACTGATAAAAATGGCTGACATGTTGAAAAGAAGGCTTGCTTACTGGTGAGAGGGAGCACCGAAACGGTTTTGGGCAATCCTGTTGACTTAGATTAATTTCCTTTAGCTCTCTAGTAGCTCCTGGCAAGAGTATCGGTACCACCCGGATGGTTTTCTTCAATACGCGTTCATCCAAGGCGCTCCTCATCTCCTCGTGCTGCCAAAGACCCATGTTATTAGGACCAATAAAGACAGCACAGGCTTTCGATTGATCTAGTGCCCTTCCGAGTTCTTCCTGCCAGGGATCAGCCGGAACTAAGTTCCTCTTATCCAGCCATACATGCATTCCTTTCTCGTCTGCCAGCCATTCACCGATTTTCATAACAAGGGCTTTGTCCTGGCTGTTGTAACTCAGGAAGGCATCATATACTTTTTCTGGTGATATAGGCTTAGTTTGCCAAAAAGAGTGGCTAATAATTGAAAATAAGTAACAAAATCAGAGTTACTTTTCCAAGAACATTTATTGAAATTCATAGCCTTTGCTTATCATCAAGCAGGAGGTATAACAACGCTGGCACTGAGCTACTCTAGGGATAATACGAGAAAGGGCACAAGCCTACTGAACAACGCACTTTGACTATTCAGTAGGCTTGTGCCTGGCAGTACTTACTAAGGGGGATAGGGTAGGAGTGGGGGCTTTATTTAAGCTAAAGCCTAAATATGAGACTTCAATCGGTACAGCAACTTCAAATCCTCGTAGAATTGGTTCGATAAATTTACAATTGCGTACGCTTGATAATCAACCAGTTACGTTGTAAAAAGCTGTGGCTGCTTTTTTGTTTGCATACGACTTGCATACAAATCGTTTCATTCCGAGAATTACGCAGACGCGGGTTCTTGCGGCAAACAGCTACGTTGGCCGCCCTTTTTGCTTCCACCAACGGATAAATACCCGCACCTCACCCGCTGCTGACAAAAAAATCAATTAGCGGTTTGAATAACACAAACATTCGATATATACTTGCATAGTAAAGTTATATTTCAATATAATTGAATAATAGTAGCTTTCTGGTATATGCTCAATAGCTCCTCGCAGGGACTTACCTGAAGGCGGGCCCCAACACCATTCGTCTGAACGGCAGTGGCATTGCCGGGCCGGGCATCGATCCCCTGCTCATTGAGAGCAGCTACTGGTCCGACCACCGGCGCAATAGAGTACGCCACAAGACAAGGCGCTAAAACAAACCATCCCATCCGTGAACCCACGCCTCTGCCTGCTGTTGTTGCTGCTCTGCCTTTCACCGGTTAAAGCCCAGCCGGTCAAGCGCCTTTACCTGGCCAACGACGACCACACCGATTACATGTGGACGGCCGACGAATCCCGGTACGATTCGGCTTTCGTGAAGATGCTGGATTATTACCTGGATCAGGTCGACGCCACCAAAACCAATCCGCCCGATTTTCAGGCCCGCTACAACTGCGACGGCAGCTACTGGCTCCGGGCTTACCAGAAGTACCGCTCCCCGGGTCAGTTCAACCGCCTCATCGCGGCCATCCGGTCGGGGCACATCGGCAGCCCTTTGAATACCCTGGTCAGTACCTACGGAGCGCAACCGACGGAAGCCGTGCTCCGGGGCATGTACTACGCCGGGCAGTTGGAGCGGGCGTACGGGCTGCGGTTTACGCTGGCCGAAGCGATGGAGAACAACACGATGCCGCTCGGGTTAAGCTCCCTGTGGGCCGGGTCGGGCGCCAAATACAGCTAGAAGGGCATTGGCGGCTACGGCAGCCAGATGACCTATGCGTACCGGGCCAACCGCCGTCACCAGTTGTACCGCTACCGGGGCCTCGATTCGCGGGACGTACTGATGAAATGGTACGCTTACGACGGCAAGCCCGACGCCCATGTCCCGTTCGGGGGTTACGCCGAGTGCCGGCTGGTCATCAAATCGGTACATCCGGCCCAGGAAATCGGGCAGATCATCACGGACCTGGACGCTTTCTGCGACACCCTTTCTCCCGCTTCCAAATACCCTTACAATGTGGGCGGCGCGTTCGGCTACGGCCACGACGACCTGGACAATTACATTTCGGAACCTTTTATTGAAGCCGCCCGGCAGGGTACCACCCCCAACCGCAAAGTACGGGTGTCCAACGAAGTGGACTTTTTCGAGGATGTGGCCAGGAGCTACCCCAGCCTGCCGTCCGAATCGGTGAGCTACGGCAATGAATGGGACCTGTACTGCGCCTCGATGAACGAGACCACCGCACAGGTGCGGCGGGCCACCGAAAAACTGCGATCCGCCGAAGCCCTGGCCGCGCTGGTGGCGTTGAAAAACCCCGCGTTTGCCGACCACTTGAACCCGGTCCGTAACCTGGCCTGGGAAGGGTACGGAATGTACTGGGAGCACAACTGGACGGCCGACGGGCCAGTGAAACAGCCGGTACGGGCCGCCTGGCAAAGAAAGGTGCAGGGACAGATCAGCGGCTACGTGGATTCGCTGTTTGCGCTGGCGGCCAAATCCCTCGGGGGACAGCTGGCGCGGTCGTCAAACGCCCGGTTCTACGTGTTCAACCCGTTGAGCTGGCGCCGCAGCGACGTCGCCGACCTGGCCTATTCCGGTGCTTATCCGGTACGCGTCATTGACCTGGCCACTGGGAAGGAAGTCCCTAGCCAGTTGATGAGGAAGGGCGAAAAACGTTTGCTCCGCGTCTACGCCGACGATATTCCTTCCGTGGGGTACAAAGTATTCGAGATCCGGCCGGGAGCCCCGGCCGCGTTGCCGCCGGCCGCCGTGGTGAATGGGGCGTACCTCCGCAATGCCCGGTACCGCCTCCGGCTCAGTCCCTGGGGGGCCATCACCGAACTCTACGACAGCCTGGCCGGCGGTCGGCAACTGGTGCGGCCCATCGAGGGAAGGTACGTCAATGACCTGGGCGCCGCGGACCGCAACGCCGGCGAACCGGTGGTGATGGAAAATGCGGGACCGGTATCGGTTACGTTAAAAGCGGTTTCGGATGATCCCGTTCCTCACACGGTCCGGGTGACGCTGTTTGCCGGCAGCCCCCGCATCGAGATTGAGGACAGCATCCGGGCCAATTTCAGCAACGTGAAAACGTGGGCCTTTTCGTTCAATTTAAAAGACCCCACCACCCGCCACGAAGAACTGGGCGCCATCCTGACAGCCAGAAAGGAAACCCGGGGCGGGCATTACGCCGCCCAGAATGCCCGGCTGGACTGGCAAACCTTCAATCACTTCGCCGACCTGAGCGAAACAGGCTACGGCGTCACGCTGTCCAACCTCGATTGCAGTTTCTTCAAGCTGGGCAGGAGCACCGTCGATTCGCTGTGGGAGCAATCCCCGCAACTCAATGCCCTGGCCGGCGGACGGGTGGATGCCAAGCTCGAAGACAAAGGTGCACTGGGCATTGCCGGTCAGGCCGGGCAAACGCAGTTTTCGTACGCGTTTGCCCTCGCCACGCACCAGGCCCGTTTCGATCCCCTGGCGGCAATGAAGTTTGCGCTGGAACACCAGAATCCCCTGGTGGCGGAAGCCGTAACCGGGGCCAGGAATGCGTACCCGGGGCCGGCGTACTCCCTGTTGCGCGTGGATGATCCCGGCGTGCTGCTGTGGAGCCTCAAACCGAGTGAAGACGGCATCGGGGCCGGCCTGATCACCCGGTTCTGGAACGTAGCGGACCAGCCCGCAACTCCTGCCATACAACTAACGCAACCGATTCGCCGGGCCTGGCAAACCACGCACCTGGAAACCAATGAGCAGCCGCTGAAACCGGTAGGCAAACAGTTGCGGGTCCATTTTGCGCCGCATCAACTCAACACCTACCGGCTCGGGGTCACTCACTGATCTGCCCCCCGGGAAATTCCCGGAGCAATCCGCCCCCTGGCAACTCAACACCTACCGCCTGCAATTGCAAAGATGGGTACGCCTGCCCCGTAAGCAGGCATGGATTCCGGACCATCTGCCTTTACCTGAAAGGACCACAAACAGAGGCCCCTTTCCGGGTGAAAGAGGAAACCAACAAGGTGGTATACACCGCCGGAAAAAACTAAGACGCCCCATGATCAACCTCCGGTGACGCCAGTGATTGCATTTACGCATCAGGTATATCCTGTTGAATAATTCAAACAACTTAAAAAGAAGCCCAATTGCATCACTCGCCGCCTGGGATAAATGCTTTGCGGGGTTAGCTTCCTCAAAATAGCCGCTGTCCAAATACTGTTTATCGGGATACCTGCTCACGTGAATGATTTCGCTGCTGAAGGATAAATTCGGGCACCTGAATCTTTTGCCTGCCGCCGAGGGGCATCAGATCGACGCTTTCCATGATGTGAGAAGGTGTGAACGACCCTGCGTGTATGCAGCGTGCCATTCATATTCAAGGTGGTCTTTCTTAAGTTGAGGAAAGAGTTGTGCGGCTTGGGTGCCTTTTTCCAGTCCACTTCTTCAGGTTGTTTTAATTTAAAGCAGGATTTGTAAACTGATTTGAAATGCTATGAAGCCATGGACTGGACATATTTAGTGTTAGCCGGGTTGTTGGAAATCGGTTTTACCACTAGCCTGAAGCTTTCGGGCGGTTTCAAAAACATCGCCTGGAGCATTGCCTTTCTCGCCTTTGGTGCCGCCAGTTTTGGTTTGCTGAGCAAAGCTATGCAAACGATACCGCTGGGAACGGCTTACGCGATCTGGACGGGTATGGGGGCGGCAGGAACGGTGGTGGTGGGCATTGTCTTCTTTAAAGAACCCGTCACGTTCGGGCGTCTTTTTTTCGTTTTGCTGCTGATTGGTTCAGTAATCGGATTGCGATTGGTGTCCAAAACGTAGCCTCATTCCTGCTACAGCTAGTACATTAAGAAGTATTGTACCCCAGCCGCCGCAAGATTGCCGCCCTGGTCGGCCACACGCACCGGCCCTTGTTCGAGTCCATGTCCAAAATCGATTCGCTCAAGTCTCAGATTGAGATGCTGCTCAGGCAGTACCCGGGTCTGGCTCCCCCGGAAGCGCGGGCGAATGTTCTTGTGTCATGCAGTGGCTGCTTTTTTGTTTGCCTGCCATTTGCATACGCGTTGAACAAGCAAACGATCCGGCCTTCAGGTTGCTTTTGTTGATTTTATTGATGTAATTCCATTCATCGTCAAGAACAAATAAACTGCGTTAACTGGCTATGGATGACTTATTCACCCACCCTGCGTTTCCCCGCGCTTCCCGTTATCATCCCGAGTGGATACAGGCCGGTGTCAGTGGCGGAGCCAATCCTTTGTGGCTGACGGAATGGCTGGCAACCGCGTTAGACTTACGGCCGGGCATGCGGGTATTAGACTTGGGCTGCGGCCGGGCGATGTCTTCCATTTTTCTGCACTGCGAGTTTGGGGTACAGGTGTGGGCGGTTGACCTGATGTGTTCGGTTTCTGAGAACCTGCAGCGCATACGGGACGCCGGCGTAGCGCAGGCTGTCTTTCCCATTCATGCCGATGCCCGTTCACTGCCTTTTGCCGCCGATTTCTTCGATGCGATTGTCAGCATTGATTCCTTCTTTTATTACGGCACGGATGATTTATACTTGAACGCTTTGCTTCGATTCGTTAAACCGGGTGGTCAGGTGGGCATTGCCGGGGCTGGACTCATGCAGGAGATTGCCGGTACCTTGCCGGAGCACCTGCAGGCGTGGTGGACCCCGGACCTGTGGTGTCTGCACTCGGCGCAATGGTGGCAACGGCACTGGGAAAGAACGGGTTTGATGGATATTGAAGTAGCCGACTCGCTACCCCAGGGATGGCGTTTGTGGCACCAGTGGCACCTGGCCGTTGCTCCCGACAACCGAACTGAGATTGAAGCCCTCCAGGCAGATGCCGGCCAGTATTTAGGGTATGCCCGCCTGGTGGGTCGCAAACGACCCGGCCTTCACCTGGAAGAACCCATGCTGTCCATTGCTACGCAATACCAGCAAAAGCCGCTCTTACGCAGTCCAGCCTGACCATCGAAGGTATATCGGGCTTTTCATCGAGGCTTACATTGAATCATGAAACAGACCAGGTGCTCAACCTGCCGGTGAAAAGGAAGGGTTGCCGGACCTGATGCGCTACCAACCCAATACAAAAAAAATGAGTATTGAATCAAAATCAAGTGCGGGACTTGGCGCATACGCCTCTGGCAGGTCTTCAATAAAAAAGATTGGCATAATGATCAGGCTATCCTTCTTGGAAATAACAAAAGGCATCGGTTTGACAAGTCCCTTTTCATGTTCCCAAACTCCTACCCAGCTATCGTCTCTGAGCCGGTTCACAATTACGCTAAGTGCTTGATTCTCCTGACGAATATTGCCTGTCGTATCATTGCGCTTCACAGGACCGGTCCTGTTTAAGTTTTTAACAATGCGTATTTCAGAAGAAACCGGAAGTCTCCCAAACAGCGTATGAATGAATCCTGATTTTTGGTCTTTCGAATCTTATCCTTCGGCAGCACTTCCAGTTTTTTTAAACATTCTCCTAACCGAATGTCTTTTGTCTGGGCGAACAATTGCGCCGATAGCAGCAAGAGGCATAAACAAGTGGTTATACGGCTATATCCAATCATGATTACCTTATAGGCACCCCCCGGTCTTACAACAACTTATCCGGCGTAATGGGTAACTCGCGGACCCGTTTTCCGGTCGCGTTGAAAATGGCATTGGCAACGGCGGCTGCAACCCCGACGATGCCTACTTCGCCGATTCCCTTCACGCCCAACGTGTTGGGCTTGGTGTCTATTTCATCAATAAATATCGTATCCACTTGCCCGATGTCCAGGTTGGCGGGAACGTGATACTCGGCCAGGGAGCGGGTAACGAAATTACCCCAACGCGGGTCAAGCACCGACTCTTCGGTCAGCGCCATGCCGATGCCCCATACGCATCCCCCGATGATCTGGGAACGGGCCGTTTTGGGATTGATGATCTTGCCGGCGCCCGTAACGGCCAGGAAACGGGGAATTTTCACCATGCCGGTATACTTATTCACCCATACTTCGGCAAAATTGGCATTGAAGCTGTGAATGGAATACTGATCGGCATCCGCCGGCGCTTTGGCATCGGCCCTCGTCTGGAACGCGGAGATGTTTTCGGAAACCATCAGTTTGGCGGCAGTGGGACGGACCGCAAACGTTTTGCCCGATTGAGCAATCAACTCATCGGTAATTTTGGTGCAGGCATCGTTCACCGCGTTGGCAAAACTGGCGGCCCCCACGGAACCCACTGAACCGGCGGCCGGCGGCAAAGCCGAGTCCCCAATTTTTACCGTAATCTTACTGATGGGTACCCCCAAGGCATCGGAGGCGGTTTGCGCAATGATGGTGTGGGTGCCGGTGCCCAGGTCAGAAGCCGCCAGTTCAATGGTTGCTTTTACCTCACTCCCTTGGCGGGTTAATTTTACGAGGGCCGAACTGTCGCGCTGCCGGGCCGGGTAAGACCCGCAGGCCACGCCGTAGCCAATCAGGTACTCCCCCTCCTGGTGCTGGCGGGGCTCCAGGTTGCGCTTTTCCCAGCCGAACGCTTTGGCCCCTTCCTGCAAACATTGAACGGTGGTCCGGGAAGACCAGGGCTTTCCGTTCGAGGGGTCTTTGGGAGGTTCGTTTTTCAACCGGAATTGGATCGGGTCCATTTTTAACGCGTAAGCCAGTTCGTCAATGGCTGATTCGAGCGCAAAACTGCCGGTAGATTTTCCCGGTCCGCGGGTGTAGGTGGGCAGGATGATGTGCATCGGCACGACCCGGTAGGAAATCAGGGAGTTGGGGACTGCGTACAAGAGCTTCGAACAATCTCCGCAGGGTTCGACAAACTCATTGTGGATGGCGCAATGCGTGGTGGTTTCGTGGGCCAGGGCGGTGAGTTTGCCTTCTTTGGTCGCCGCCAGCCGGATTTTCTGCGTGTTTGCCTGGCGAAGCCCCACCGAATTAAACATCTGCTGGCGGGTAAGGGCCAATTTGACCGGACGGTTGACCGCTTTGGCCGCCACCGCCGCCAGCACCAGGTTGGCCCATTGTCCGCCCTTGGAGCCGAAGCCGCCGCCAATGTGCGGGGAAACGATGCGGACATTTTCGGGTTCCAGGTTCAGTGTGGCCGCCGCCGCCCCCTGCGCGCCGTTGATCATCTGGGAGCCATTGTACAAGGTAACTTTGTCTCCTTCCCAGAAAGCAATGGTTGCGTGCGGCTCCATCGGGTGGTGGTGTTCCACGGGCGTCTGGTAGATGGCCTCTATTTTAAATTCGGCCTCCCGGAAAGCCGTCTCCACGTCGCCGCGTACGGCATCGGCTTTGTCTTTCTCTTTGGGTAAAACGGCTTCGGCGGCGTGCCGGGCAAAATCTACTTTCGGTTCGGCTTTTTCGTAACTGACCTTGACCAGGCTGGTGGCATGACGGGCCTGCTCAAAGGTTTCGGCGACCACCAAACCGATGTGCTGGCCGTGAAATTCGATCTCGGGGCTTTGCAGCAGCGCCCCGCCCCGGATGCCGCCGTTGACGTTGAGTCTGGGCGCATTTTTATGGGTAATTACGGCCAACACCCCGGCTGCTTTTTCGGCCGCCTCCGTATCAATGTCCGTAATTTTTCCGGCCGCAATGGTGCTTTTGAAAAGGACCGCGTAGGCGGCATTTTTCAGCACGTAATCCGTGGCATAGGTAGCCGTTCCGGTCACTTTCAGTAATCCGTCGATGCGGCTGATCGCCTGTCCTACATTTTTCGCTTTGCTCATCTGGATCGGTTTATGTAATCAGGCTTTTCCCCCGGTCAATGCCTGCATCAATGCCCGGGCGATGGCGCGTTTGCCGAGTTCCACTTTAAATGCGTTGTGTGCCAGCGGTTTGGCCTCTTTCATTTCCAGTTCGGCTGCCTGCATGAAATGGGCTTCGGTTGCTTCTTTGCCCGCCAGGAATTTTTCCGCTCCGGGCGCCCGCCAGGGTTTGTGGGCCACGCCGCCCAGGGCGACCCTTGCCTGTTTGATCTGTTTGCCATCCATTTCCAGCGCCGCCGCCACGGAAAGGAGGGCAAAGGCGTAGCTGGCCCGGTCGCGTACTTTGAGGTAATAAGAGGTATTGGCAAAATTATTGGCGGGAATTTCGATGGCCGTGATCAATTCGCCCGGATTCAGAGTGTTGTCTTTTTGCGGATCATCCTCCGGCAAGCGGTGGTAGTCGGCAAACGGGATGCTGCGCGCTTTGCCATCCGGCCCCTGCACTTTTACCACCGCATCGAGGGCAACGAGGGCAATGCACATGTCGGAGGGATGCACGGCCACGCACTGCTCCGACCAGCCAAAAATGGCGTGCATCCGGTTGATGCCTTCCCGCGCGCCGCAACCCGAACCCGGCTCCCGCTTGTTGCAGGGCATGGAAACTTCGTAAAAATAGGGGCAGCGGGTCCGTTGGTTCAGGTTGCCGGCATTGGAGGCCATATTGCGGATCTGCGCCGATGCCCCGGCCAGGATGGCCTGGGTGAGCAGCGGGTAGTGTTGCCGGATCAGGGGATGATTGGCCGTATCCGTGTTTTTACCCAGTCCGCCGATGGAAACCCCGCCTTTGTTGGCCCCGGCGGTGATGGTTTTAATCCCGGCCAGGCCACCGGGTGATGTCCACGAGTTCATCGGGCCGCTCCACATCCTCCTTCATCAGGTCAAGCAGGTTGGTGCCGCCGGCCAGGTAGCGGGCATTGGGATTGGCAGCCAGCTTCCCGGTGGCGGCAGCCGCAGTGCCCGCCGGCGTATATTTGAAAGGTCTCATTCGTCCGTTTTTTTGCGTGTCTCATTCATGGAGCTTGATTGCTGGTCGTCAACAAACTGCCAGGTTTGCGCCACCGCTTTGCCGGTATGCACTTCCCGAATGGCATCGACGATGTTGGGATAAGCCCCGCAACGGCAAATGTTCCCCGACATTCTTTCCCTGATCTCCTCATCCGAAAGCCTGACCGCCCCTGGGTGGCCCGCACATCGGGGGTTACATAGCTGGCCTCGCCGTTTTTGGCTTCATTCAGCAACGCTACCGCCGAACAGATCTGGCCCGGGGTACAGTAGCCGCACTGAAAACCGTCGTGTTTGAGAAAGGCGGCCTGCATGGGATGCAGGGCGCCGCCTTTCGCCAGTCCTTCGATGGTGGTTACCGATTTATCGGTACACGTTGCCGCCAGCGTCAGGCAGGAGAGCACCCGCCTGCCATCCACCATTACCGTACAGGCCCCGCACTGCCCATGGTCGCAGCCTTTCTTTGAACCCGTCAACTGCAATCTTTCCCGCAGTGCATCCAGCAAGGTCATCCGCGCGTCTACCGAAAGTGATTTTTTGGCCCCATTCACCTTGAAGGAGACTTTTACGGCATTTTCAATGCTTGCGGCGGCCGGCTCGTCTACGGGGCCCGCCAGCAGTTCCTGACCGCCGAACAGCTGAAGCGCCAGCATGCCGCCGCCCGCCAAGGTAAGCTGTTTCAAAAAATCCCGCCGGGCTTCCCCGGCCTCTGAAAGCTCCTTTGCACCGGCTGACAAGATTTCCCCGAACAGAATTTTCTCATCTTCGGTCAATCCCTCATTTTGATTTTCTTCCGTCATGGTTGATGGGCTTTTGATGGGCAGTCTTTAAAGCTAAGCAATTTGGATTCAAAAGCATCCGGATTGTCACCCTGAAACCACGTGCCCAATGCTTCTCCGGGTAATCAGGTTAAAATACCGCACTGCCTGGATAATCTTTCATTGGACCTTGCTATATAAACATTCTTTCTTTGTATTATTCAACCGGCAGAAACTTACTCACGATTGCAGTAAAGCGCCTTTAAGGGGAAATCCATTGCCAGCACCTAAGCGATCCACGAATGATGAAACACTTTTTTTGTTTGCTTTTACTGACGGTTGCAACCCTGAGCTTTTCCCAGCGTGGACCAGGCTTAAAACTATGGTATGATACGCCTTCGGGTACTACCTGGGAAAATGCCTTGCCGATCGGGAACGGCAGGCTGGGAGCCATGGTCTACGGAAACGTGGAAAAGGAAACCATTCAACTCAATGAACACACGGTTTGGTCGGGTAGCCCCAACCGCAACGATAACCCGGATGCCCTGGCTGCCTTGCCCCAAGTACGCCAGCTGATATTTGAGGGCAAGCAAAAAGAAGCCGAACAGCTTGCCAACCAAAGCATCATTACCAAAAAATCGCACGGCCAGCTGTTTCAGCCGGTGGGCAGCCTCCACCTGACCTTTGGCGGACACGACAATTTCACGAATTACTACCGGGAACTGGATATCGAACGGGCCGTAGCGAAAACATCGTATACGGTGGGGGGCGTAACGTATACGCGGGAAGTACTGGCCTCTTTTCCCGATCAGGTCATTGCCATGCACTTAACGGCCAGTAAACCGGGGAGCCTTTCGTTCACTGCTTCTTTCGCTACGCCCCAAACCAATGCGGCCATTCAAGCCACCCCCGCCAAGGAACTGGTCCATTGCCGGCACCACCTCTGACCACGAGGGGGTAAAAGGCCTGGTAAAATTCAAAGGCATTGCCCGCATCAAAATGGAAGGCGGCAGCCTCTCGGCGAATGACACTGCGCTCACGGTGAAAGGGGCCAATGCCGCCACGATTTACATTTCCATTGCCACCAATTTTAACAACTACCAGGACATCAGCGGCGATGAAAACGCCCGGGCTACGGCTTACCTGGAGAAAGCCTACCCCAAACCGTACAAAGCCGTGGCGGCGGCGCACGTGGCGGCTTACGAGCACTATTTCAACCGGGTCAAATTAGACCTGGGTTCAACCGCAGCCGCCAAGCTCCCCACCGACCAGCGGCTTCAACAATTTTCGTACCGCCAACGACCCGCAACTGGTCACGCTGTACTACCAGTATGGCCGCTATCTGTTGATTTCTTCTTCGCAACCCGGCGGGCAGCCGGCCAACCTGCAGGGCATCTGGAACCATAAAATGCGACCGCCCTGGGACAGTAAATACACCATTAACATCAATGCCCAGATGAATTACTGGCCGGCCGAAAAAACCAACCTGGCCGAACTGCACGAACCATTTCTGCAAATGGTAAAAGAGCTGTCGGAGACGGGGCAGGAAACGGCCAGAGACATGTATGGGGCCAGAGGCTGGATGGCCCACC
Source organism: uncultured Sphingobacteriales bacterium (assembly GCA_963844325.1). Lineage (GTDB taxonomy): Bacteria > Bacteroidota > Bacteroidia > Cytophagales > 172606-1 > CADCTQ01. The sequence goes on along the minus strand of CAWJNV010000002.1, from coordinate 5,627,974 downwards.
ACAATACCGACATCTGGCGCATTACCGGAGCGGTTGACGGGGCCCTGTGGGGCATGTGGGTAGCGGGTGGCGGCTGGACCAGCCAGCATCTCTGGGAACATTATCTGTACAACGGCGACAAAGCTTTCCTGGCGTCGGTTTACCCCATTTTAAAAGGGGCCGCCACGTTTTATGTCGATTTTCTGGTGGAACATCCCAAAGTACAACTGGCTGGTGGTGAACCCGGACACTTCCCCTGAAAATGCGCCAAAAGCCCACGGCGGCTCTTCGCTGGATGCGGGTACCACCATGGACAACCAAATTGTTTTTGATGTATTCAGCACCACGATCAGGGCGGCGGAAATCTTAAAAAAGGATGCGGCCTTTGTGGATACGCTTAAAGCAAATGCGCAGCCGCCTGCCACCCATGCACATTGGTCAACATGGCCAGTTGCAGGAATGGCTGGATGATATTGATGACCCGAAAGATAATCACCGCCATATTTCGCATCTGTATGGCTTGTTTCCTTCCAACCAAATCTCGCCCTACCGCACGCCGCATTATTCAGTGCCGCCAAAACCACCCTGATTCACCGCGGCGATGTGTCTACCGGCTGGAGCATGGGCTGGAAAGTAAACTGGTGGGCCAGGATGCTGGATGGCAATCATGCCTATCAACTGATTCAAAACCAGCTCACGCCCTTAGGCACGAACCCGGAAGGCGGAGGCACCTACAACAACCTGTTTGATGCGCATCCGCCTTTCCAGATTGACGGCAACTTTGGTTGCACGTCGGGCATCACCGAAATGCTGATGCAAAGTGCCGATGGTGCGCTTCATTTGCTGCCGGCTTTGCCCGATGTCTGGCAGGCGGGCAGCATCAGCGGGTTGCGGGCCAGCGGTGGTTTTGAAGTGGTAAGCATGGAGTGGAACGGGGCAAAGCTGACCCAGGTGGAAATCAAGTCTACGCTGGGCGGCAATCTGCGCCTGCGGGTGCCGAATGCCGTAAAGATGAGCAAAGGCGGCGCCTTGAAAAATGCATCGGGCCCGAATCCGAATTCATTCTATTACACCGAACCCACCCCGGCGCCCCGTATCGCCGGCAAAGCCGATGCGGCCGCTCCGGCATTGAAAGAAACCTTGCTTTACGACCTGCCGACGCAACCGGGAAAAGTCTACACTTTAGTGGCCCAGTAACTTAAGTACATTGTTAGCTAAATAAAAAGTTGTGGGTGGAAAACACCAACAACGGCGCGGACGATAAAGGCCTATTTTTTAATTACTAATACGCATTCGGAATACGCCGTTGTTGGTGTTTTCCACCCACAACAATTCTGGCAAATTACTTGGCTAACAATGTACGAATGCTGATAGCGAATGTACTTTAGCAATGAGCATACGGAAGTTTTATTTTTCACCCTTTAACCAATTCGAAAACCGATGGTAAGAATCTCAATGATTATTTGGGCGGTACTGATGCATTGCGTGGCGTATGCCCAATCCAATTTCAACAGTAAATTAATCGGAGTGGGGGTAGTGGTCGCGGACGTAGACCGCTCGGTAAACTTTTATGTCAATGGCATCGGCATGGTAAAAACCGGAAGCTTTACGATCAACGAAGAGTTCGGCAAGCGTTCCGGTCTTACCAATGGAGAAGCGGCTTCGGTAACAATATTAAAACTTGAAGACAGCCCGGAGGCCAGTGAGTGGAAGCTGATGAGCTTCGGGAAAAAAGCGACGCATCCGCAGCAAAAATTCATTCACGATGATACCGGCATGCAATACATTACCATTCAGGTAAAATCCCTGAAGCCCATCCTGGAAAGATTAAAAAAACAAAAGGTGACTTTCCTGGGAACGACACCCACCCCGTTGAGTAAAGATGCGCACTTTGTATTGGTACAAGACCCGGATGGCAACTTTGTGGAATTGATCGGGTCCCTGGAATAGCATTAGGCAACCGGCACCTACCTCCTCTTTTCCCTGAATGCGCTAACGTTCGAACAACGAACAACTAATAACTAATAACCAACAACTACTTATATGCCCAGACTTTTACGCATGCTCGTATTTGCCGGTTTACTGGGTTGCGGCGGCCGGTTTGTCTTCGCCCAGCCGCCGAGGGGGCCTCTGGTGGTGTCCCCCCAGGTGCATGCCGACAAAACCGTTACCTTCCGCTATCTAGCTCCATCTGCACAGGAAGTTCTACTCAATGGCGGTCAGTTTGGGTCATCAGCCGTTGCCATGACCAAAGATACCGCGGGCATCTGGAGTGTGACCGTGGGGCCGGTCAAACCGGATATTTACCCGTATAGCTTTCAGGTGGATGGCGTTACGGTGATGGACCCGGCCAACGTGGCCTTTTTCCCCAACGAACGTTTTAAAGCCAGCCTGGTGGATGTACCCGGCGATACGCCGCTGGTGCACGCCCTGAAAGACGTACCGCACGGCACGGTCACCTACGAATATTATCCGTCGGTTTCCGGGACCACCGGTTCGCTGGTGGTGTACACGCCCCCGGGATACGAGCAGAATTCTGCCAAAAAATACCCGGTGTTCTACCTCATCAGCGGCACCACCGATACCGAAGAAACCTTCTTTAAGGTGGGCAAAACCAACTTTATCCTGGATAACCTGCTTGCGGAAGGCAAAGCCAAACCGATGATCATCGTGATGCCCTACGGCAACGTGGCGGCCCGGGTAGCCGAGCAAACGGGAAAACCAAAACCGGCCGACCCGGTCGTACGGGACGATGCCGAAGCCGTAAGCCGGGCCAAAGCTTTCGAAACCGATCTGCTGACCAACGTAATCCCGTACGTGGAGAAAAATTACCGCACCATCCCCAACCGCGACAATCGGGCCATTGGCGGCTTCTCCCGCGGCGGCGGACAAACCTTACGGGCCGCTTTCGGCAACATGGACAAGTTTGCCTGGGTGTGCAGCTACAGTTCGTACCTCTCGCCGCAGGAAATGGACCGCAACTTTCCGCAGATCGGTGCCAATCCCGCAAATACCAACCAGCAATTCAAACTGCTGTGGGTGAGTGTGGGAACGGATGACTTTCTGTACAAGGGCACGGTGGAGTTTATGGACTACCTGAAGGCCAGGCAGGTGAACTTTAAAAGCCTGATCACCGACGGGGGGCATACGTGGATGAACGTTAAAAAGTACGTGGCGGAAACAGCCCCTTTGCTTTTCCAGTAACCAACCCTACGCCCATGAAACGCAGCCCATACCTCTTACCCCTCTTCGTGCTGGTGTCCCTGGTGGCTTTTGCCCAACGGCCACCGGCCCTCCATTCGCCCGAAGTACATCCCGACCATCGCATTACCTTCCGCTATTTTTCGAAAAAAGCCGGCAAGGTCACGCTGAACGGCGAATTTCTGAAAACGCCCCTGTCCATGACCCGCGATACCGCCGGCATCTGGCGCGTTACGGTACCGCCGATGAAACCGGATATGTATCCCTACAGCTTCTGGGTGGACAGCGTGCAAATCGCCGATCCCAACAATACGTACATCTTCGCCAATGAGCGATTTAAACGGAGTATCGTCGATGTACCCGGTGAAGGGCCCCTGATCCATTCACTACAAAATGTACCGCACGGAAAGATCAGCTACCGGTACTACCAATCCGGCACCTTAAGGGCAACCCGGCCCTTGCTGGTGTACACCCCGCCGGGCTTCAACCCGGACGGCAAAACCAAGTACCCCGTGCTGTACCTGATTCACGGCGGTTCGGATACGGAAGAAACCTGGACCAAAGTGGGCCGGGCCCACCTGATTGCCGATAACCTCATCGCGCAGGGCAAAGCCAAGCCCATGATCATTGTGATGCCCTACGGCAACGTACGACCCGCTCCCATGCCCGATTTCACGAAAGACATGGTCAGCGACATCGTTCCGTTCGTGGAGGCCAACTACCCAGTGGTGAAAGAAAGCAAAGGCCGGGCGGTTGCCGGTTTTTCCGTGGGGGGCGGGCAGACGCTCAACATCGGGCTGACCCACCCCGACAAGTTTGCCTACGTGTGTTCGTACGCGCCCTATACGGCCACCGACGAATTCAAACAAAACTTCACCAACTGGTCGCCCAACGCGGAACAACTGAACAAACAATTGAAGCTGTTTACCATCAGCGTCGGTACGGAAGATTTTCTGTACGAAGCGGTGAAAGGGAACATTGCGATGTTTGGGGACAAGAAGCTGGCGGTGAAAAGCTACATCGTGCCGGGTGGCCATACCTGGATGAACTGTAAGCAATACCTAGCCACTACTTTGCAGGAACTGTTTCAGTAGATTTCAGGACCGCCCATTTTTACCTAAACCCATCCGGCAAACGGCGCCGGCCATGCGAAACCATACCATGAAGAAACTAATCATGCTGCTGATGGCAGTGGTGGCGGCCAGTCACCTTGCATTTTCACAACCGGGCGAAAAAGAAGCGCCCAAAGGCTTTGACCAGGTGCGCAGCGGCATTGCCACGGGCAAACTCGATTCGATGCAGTACGATTCAAAAACAGTGGGCACCCAGCGGAAAGCGTTGGTCTACACGCCGCCGGGCTACGACAAAAAGAAAAAATACCCGGTGTTGTACCTGCTGCACGGCATTGGCGGCGATGAAAAGGAGTGGTTGAAGGGGGGCAACCCGCAGGTGATTCTGGATAATCTGTACGCCGAAAAGAAGCTGGAGCCCATGATCGTGGTCATGCCCAACGGCCGGGCCATGAAAGACGACCGGGCCGTGGGAAATGCGTTTGACCCGGAAAAAATAGCGGCCTTTGCCACGTTTGAAAAAGATTTACTCAACGACCTGATTCCGTACGTCGAAAAAAAGTACCGGGTGTTCACCGACCGGGAGCACCGCGCCATTGCCGGCCTCTCGATGGGCGGCGGACAGTCCCTGAATTTCGGGGTGGGCAATCCGGACAAGTTTGCCTGGGTAGGCGGTTTCTCGTCGGCCCCCAATACCAAACGGCCCGGAGGAACTCGTGCCAAACCCGGAAGAAGCCCGCAAACAATTGAAACTGCTCTGGATTTCGTGCGGCGATGACGATAACCTGATTTCGGTCAGCAAACGCACGCACGATTACCTCTACGAGAATAAGGTGCCGCACATTTATTACATCGAGCCGGGCGGACACGATTTCAAGGTCTGGAAAAACGGCCTGTACATGTTCTCCCAGTTTCTGTTTAAACCCGTAGCCGTTTCCTCCTTCCCTGCCTACACCCTCCTGGGCTCACCCGCCTCCACCAATGTCCGCCCGGCGAAGTACCCGCAAATTCTACCCGACAACCGGGTCGTGTTCCGGGTGAAAGCCCCCGACGCCCAGAAAGTGCAGGTGGATCTGGGCAAAAAATACGACATGGTCAAAGACACCAGCGGCTTCTGGACGGTTACCACTGATTCCGTGAGCCGGGGCTTTCACTACTACTCCTTACTGGTGGATGGCCTGGCCGTTGCCGACCCGGCCAGCGAAACTTTTTACGGCATGGGACGCATGGCCAGCGGCATTGAAATTCCGGATGCCGAAGGCGGATATTACGCCCTAAAAGACGTGCCGCACGGCGATATCCGGACCAAGCGCTACTATTCCACCGTTACCAATTCCTGGCGCCGGTTTACCCTCTATACCCCTCCCGGCTACGATGCAAATACGGCCATCAACTACCCGGTACTCTACCTGTTGCACGGCGGCGGCGAAGACGAACGGGGTTGGGCCGCCCAGGGCAATACCGATTTAATCCTCGACAACCTGATTGCGGATCAAAAAGCCAAACCCATGCTCATCGTCATGCTCGACGGCAACATGGGCGGCGCCGGTGGCCCGGCGGGCTTCAACGAAAATGCATTGAGGACCTTCGAAAATGAATTGAAGCAGGTGGTCATCCCCTTCGTGGAAAGCAACTACCGGGTAGCCCCCGGTGCGCAAAACCGGGCCCTGGCCGGTTTGTCGATGGGCGGATTACAGACTTTATACGCGGGCATCAAAAACACGGACTTATTTTCCTCCCTCGGGGTATTCAGTTCGGGCTGGTTTGCCAATAACCCTACGCTTTCTGATCCGCAGTATGCGTTTATGAAAAACAATGCGGCAACCATCAATGCCAACCTAAAGCATTTCTGGATTTCGATGGGCGGTAAAGAAGACATCGCCCACGAAAACTGCCGGGTCATGATGAAGAAGTTCGATGAAATGGGCGTTACCTACCAGTACAGCGAATATGCGGGTGGACACACCTGGCCGGTCTGGCGGCACGATCTGTTTATGTTCAGCCAGTTACTGTTTAAATAATACGGATTCGTTATACTTCTATATAACTCAGTTGCTCAAGCAGCTTGTTGCTTGAGTTGAGTGAGTCTCTTTTCCAAGTAGGCAATCTTGGCTAGCTTGTACTTTTGCTGATAATGGTTTAAATCCAAGGGCTTGAACTCCTGCTTACCGCGTACCATCTTGTAGTAAATGGTGGCAATCTTACGAGCAGTAGCCACTATGGCATACTTGTTTCCCCCTTTGGCTTTCATGCGCCGAAAGTAATCACCTAGCCAGTTGTCACTTCTTTGAACGGCGTTAGCCGCGTTGCGAAAGGCTTGGCTAGCTGCACTAGGCTTCTTTTTGAGCAGCATGCTGCTAATCATTTTGCCGCCGGAGATCTTGTTGTTAGGACACAGGTTCAACCAGGAAACGAAGTGTTTCTCAGTAGCCCACTTACTCATGTCGGTACCCGTTTCCGAGCGGATTTCTAGACCGGATATATCACTGATACCGTAAATAGCCAGTACATCTACCCCAAGAATTGTTTTCAAGTACTGGCCCGTATTGAATTGTGGTTTGTTTTTAGCGGCTTGCTTTTTAGTAGTAGTACTCCCATCGGGTTTGCTCTCAGGGGTTACTTGTGGCTCAAAGAGCTGCAACTGCCGCTCAATCTGCTGGTCACAAGCAGCAATGCGGTCTTTATAGTAGCAGTAACTCTGATAGCACTCAGCCACAATAAACAGGTGTTCGCTACGCCAGTTGCCCTGCAGGGATTTGAGGATGGTTTGATGATCGGCTCTGATGCCAGGTTCTACATGCACTAGAAAGTTGTGCGGCTCTCTTTCCCCTGCAATAATGGCTTCTACAATCTTAAGGCCGGTTTTACCAGTAATATCCCTGATGACTGTGTGCAATTTGATGTTCATCATCTCCAGGGCCTTCTGCATGCGTAAGATGAAGCGATTGCTATCCAGGATAAGACTTCTGCGGTAGCGTACCAGGGTACGCAAACCCTCCTGCTGATCACCAGGCAAATAACTGCTTTTGAGTAAGCCACAACTGTGGAGCTTTTGAATCCAGCAGGCGTCCTGCTCATCGGTCTTTCGTCCGCTTACATTGCGCACTTGTTTAGAGTTGACCAGGTAGACTTCAAAGCCTGCCTGCACCAATACCCCAAACAAAGGCTTCCAGTAGACACCCGTACTTTCCATTGCCACCGTGTCAATACCGCACTGAGTCAACCAGTCCACAATGGCTTGTAAATCACAAGTCATTGTACCAAAACAACGTACTTGATGCTCATCCCGGCCTTGGGGGACGGCTACTGCATGAATTGTGTCACCGACATCGATGCCGGCAGCATTGGGGTTAACCAGCGGTAGACTGACCTGGCTCTTGGGGGCTTTTGCTTTTTTCATCTGTTTAAACGTGTAATTACAGAAAAGCCCCTGCCTGCGGTTCAAATAAATTACTCTTCTATACGGGCTCCTCGCGCCCAATCTGAAACTTAAAGGAACCACAGAACCATACTACGGCATGAACTTAATGTTCAGTGTATATATAGGTCTTACTGCGGAGGGCTTTACTAAAGATACGACTTCCCGATCCTGCTTCTTCACCCCCCCCGCTGATTATGATTCACTCCAGTTCCTAAAGTTATTATGAGCGAAACATTGGTTCGCCAATATGATTACTACGGTAGAAGGCCTCACCCCCGGCCCCTCTCCCAAGGAGAGGGGAGGCACAAAAGGTTTAAAAACAGTTGATTGGTAAACGCAGCCTTCTCCCCTCTCCTTGGGAGAGGGGCCGGGGGTGAGGCCTTCTACCGTAGTATAACTGATTCGTATTTGGTCATTCGACACGAGTTGTGCGTCGGGGCATTACGAACAACGAATAACGAACAACCAACAACGAATCAGTCTTACCCTCCCTCTGCACTTTTTGGCGGGAAAGCGTTAACTAGGAAGGGGGTTGCCTGGCATCCGCCCTTTTCTTGAGTTCTGCTACGGGCATGGTGAGCATGCGTCCCACGGGTTGTTTTCCTTTGTAGGTAATTACCTTCAGCATCACGGCATCTTTGGGCGGGGTCAGGGGCGCTTCATACTTAGGATAGAACCGGTCCGGGAAGGAATTGTCAAAGCTGTAGTAAATATCCAGTCCCTCAACTTCTGTACTTAATTCTACTTTGAGCTGCTTGTCAGCGTGGCGGCTTACGTTAAAAATGGGATCATAAGCAGCCCGGGAGTATTTGATTTCGGCAACGTCGAGGCGTTCGAAGTGCTTTTCTACGCGGTTAAAGAAATCATTCCAGTTTTTCTTTTCCTTCGGCGACCAAACCGATTCGGCAATGGCCATGCCCCGGGGCCAGGTCATGTACTGGGCGGTGCGCATGTTGTAAATCTGCTCGGTCCAGAGGTTAGCCTGTCCGCCTTTGATCAGTTTAGCCTCCACACCCGGTGGAACCGGCTCAAACTGGTACGCTTTATTCAACCGCAAGGAAGCATACACGGTAGGTTCAATGATGGGATCGCCCTGCATGTAGTCTATGTAAGCAAACGTAGTCGGGCTCATGACCACCTCGTGGCCTTGCCGGGCGGCTTCAATGCCGCCTTCCATGCCCCGCCAACTCATCACGGCGGCCCCCGGCGCCAGGCCGCCCTGCAAAATCTCGTCCCAGCCGATCATCTTCTTGCCCTTCGAGGAAACGATTTTCTCTACCCGTTTCTCGAAATAGCTCTGCACCTCGTCCATCGTCTTGAGTCCCTCTTTCTGCATCAGGGCTTTGACGGCCGGGCTTTTCTGCCAGAAGTTTTTCGGGCATTCATCCCCGCCCATGTGGATGTAATCGAAGGGGAAGAGTTGGGCTACCTGCGTAATCACCTGGTCCAGGAACTGGTATACTTTTTCATTGGCCGGACACAAAGTATTGTCCACAAAAGCAATGGGAGGATGCCCATGCGACCAATCCATAAAAGGCTCCCCGGATCGCACCTGGTACTTCTCCGCCCCGGGCGTACAGGAGAGTTCCGGGTAGGAAGCAATGGTAGCCAGGCTGTGGCCCGGCACGTCAATTTCGGGCAGAATGTTCACGAAGCGGTCCCGGGCGTACTGAACAACTTCCTTGATGTCTTCCTGGGTATAAAATCCCCCGTAATTGCGGGGCTCACCCGGAGCAGGCGGCGAAAAGGTGCCGAAATAGCCGGTTTTCTTGACGTTCCAGGCGCCTACCTCGGTTAACTTAGGGAGCCCGTTGATCTGGATGCGCCAGCCTTCGTCATCGGTCAAGTGCCAGTGCAACAGGTTGTACTTGTAGCGGACCATCTGGTCAATGTATTGCTTGACGTCCTGTTTGGTAAAGAAGTGACGGGACACATCCAACATCAATCCGCGCCACCCGAAACGGGGGTAATCGGTAACTTCCACGCAGGGGATGTGCCAATTGGCTGGTTGCAGCGCCGTAGCGCTTTCAATTTCTTTAGGCATCAGTTGCAACAAGGTTTGAACCCCGTAAAACAAACCGGCTGCCTGATTCGCCTGAATGGTGACCTGAGCAGGAGTAACCGACAAAGTATACCCCTCCCGGCCTAACGTTGCGTCAGGGGTTTGGTTGAGCAGGAGCCGGAAGGTAGCCTCCTCCGCGTCAGTACCGGTCGTGATTTTCCGTCCGGAAGCTTTGCTTAAGCGATCCTGTAAAAAGGGAGCTACTTTTGCGCTTGCTTCTCCGGCAGCTTCAATACTAATCGTTTCCGGCAGGGAAAATTGCCCTTCCCGCTGCCTCACCGTTACGGGTTGGGGAATCAGGGCAAGCGTGGAATTGGTTTCGCCCGCGGCAACGGAAGTGGATGGAAGGACACTTTGCCTGGCTGAATCGGCCTGTTGTTTACAAGCCGTAACACCCAGCAGGAAGAGCACTAGCCCTAAAGTAATGTTTTTCATGGATTGGATTGGCTAAAAAGGGGAAATTAGCCAATAAAGCAGGGATTAACAAACCCTGCCCCCTTCCCGGGGAAGCACGGTGTCACCGCGTTATGGGCCAACACCGGCAAATGTACCAGCGAACTGTTCGGCCGCATCCGTTCGCACGCAGGCGCTCATTACGCGTTACTGTTTCCGGATGCCCTTTTGAAGACAGTAAAAAGGTCCTTATCTTGTCACTAAAGAAATAATATGGACGAAATATCCGAAAGTGCTGCATTCATCCTGCAAAACTATAAGGGCAGGTGGCTTTATAAGGGAGGCATCCACTGGTTTTACAAAGGACGGGTTAAGTTTGAATTTGATGAACTCGATTTGCTCATTGATGAGCACCAGGCGAGTTATATTCAGAAACTGGGAGGAAAAGTGGTAAAACACCATTCATTCCCACTGGAGGCGACCACTTCGAAACAGTACGTATTTTTCACCTTGAGCGGGACCGATGAGGGAAACCTGTTTTTTATCCGCTATGCCACCGAAACAGGCATGACCTGCGGAGAATGCGTAGCCAGGAAATCTCCCCCGCAAAGTATCGTTTGGCAAGTGGATGTGATCCGGCAATAAAAGCCCTGCGAATATTTTTTTGCGGGAGGTAAGCGCTGCCCGTCGTCAGGCGGCCCACGTACACACCGGGGGGCAGGGCCGTGCCGTCGCAGGCGTACTGATTACCGCTTATTGGTATTGGCATACTCCTTAAAATGCTTCATGAGTAAGACGCCTAAGTTATTATGCGCAGTAGCATGATCAGGATCAATCTCTAAAGCCCGCTCGAAATGCCACCCGGCATTGGCATACTCCTTGAAATGCTCCATGAGTAAGACGCCTAAGTTGCTGTGAGCATCGGCATGATCAGGATCAATTTCTAAAGCCCGCCCGAAATGCCGCCGGGCATTGGCATACTCCTTGAAATGCTTCATGAGTAAGACGCCTAAGCTGTTGTGAGCATTGGCATGATCAGGATCAATCTCTAAAGTTTGCTTGAAATGCCGCCTGGCGTTGGCATACTCCCTGAAGTGTTCCATGAGTAAGACGCCGAAGCTGTTGTGAGCATCAGCATGATCAGGATCAATCTCCAAAGCCCGCTCGAAATGCCGCCGGGCATTGGAATGCTCCTTAAAATGCTTCATGAGTAAGACGCCGAAGCTGTTGTGAGCATCGGCATAATCAGGATCAATTTCTAAAGCCCGCTCGAAATGCCGCCTGGCATTGGCATACTCCCTGAAATGCTCCATGAGTAAGATAGCCAAGTTATTGTGAGCATCGGCATGATCAGGATCAATCTCTGATCTCTGGGCAAACAACTGCTTTGCCTCATTATATTTTTTTTCTATCAATGCCAGGTATCCCCTGGTAATCAGGCTATCAATGTCGTGTCTTGTATTTTCTTTTTTACCGGGTAGTCTATTGTTTGATGACTGTATGAGTTGAGCACTCACTACCTTAAGCTGTTTTAGCTGCCCCTGTGCTACTGCTTGTTCTATTTTCTTCGCTTCTGAAATTTCAAGCGCTATCGTTATTTTAATACTGCCTTCCTTCACCCGTTTAATACTTATGGATCGATTGCTTTTAATCAGTATTCCGATCGCTTCTAATAGCTTGTTTAATTCCTGATTACTGAAAGAATTTATGTCTTTATTGATAGTAAGTTCAATATCAACGAGTTGCTTAGAAACAGTTGTGTTTATTTCTTTTTTTTTAACCTTGTTCCTTTTACCGGGAGAAGTGCCATTGATGCCACAGACCAGATGGTGCCTTGCTTCTTCTTCCTCTACACTGTATTGAAATTCAACCCACGTAAGCCTTCTCAGGAAACGTGGCAGTTCACCTTCTCTCTGTTCTCTGTTGGCTCCCGGCAGGAGTACGGGTACCACCCGTATCGTTTTCCTGGATACGCGTTCGTCAAGTGCACTGCACATCTCTTCGTGCTGCCAGGGCCCTATATGATTAGGACCGATGAAGACCACACAAGCTTTCGATTGATCCAGTGCTTTTTCCAATGCCTCCTGCCAGGGATCAGCCGGGACCAGGTTCCATTGATCCAGCCATACATCCATGCCTTTCTCGTCGGCCAGCCATGCACCGATCTGCATGACCAGGGCTCTGTCCTTACTATTGTAACTCAGGAAGGCATCATGTACTTTTTCCGGTGGCATAAGCGTAGGCTGCTGAATGAGTGGCAATCAGTTGGGAATAAGTAACAAAATCACGGTTACTTTTACAACATCACCCGTTAAAAATACCCTTCTCTGCTTCACACCGGGGGTGAAGCATGAGGACGCTAAAACTGAACGCGGGAGCGGAGCACGTGAGCCCGGCATCCATACGGTGAAAAAGCAAGTGGCGCCAGGTTTGAGAACCTGGCGCCACTTGCGCAAATACCCGCTGCTATCCGCCGTTACCGGCCCAGCAGCAACTTGCGGTGGGCCACTTTGCTGCCCGTGGTCAGGCGGCCTACGTACACGCCGGGGGGCAGGGCCGTGCCGTCGAAGGCGTACTGGTACGTTTTGCCCGCTTCCACGGCGCCCTCAAACAGCAGGCTGGTGCGCGTACCGGTGGGGCTGTACACCTCCAGGCGGGCCGGGCCGGATTCGGGGGCCGTGAAGTGCAGCGTGGTCCGGCCGGCGAAGGGGTTGGGAGCCGCCGTGAAAGACGCCGCGTCCGTTTCGGGTTCCGGTCCTTCGGCCGCCAGGCGTCCCGCGCCCGTCTGCACGTAGAAGTAGACCTCGTAGGGCTTGCCCGCCGTGCCCGTGCCGTTGGACCCCGAGTAGGGCGTCACCACCAGGTTGTGGTAGCCGGCGCTGAGCGTGAAGCCGTAGTAGTTGGTGCCGCCGCCCGACTTGGGGGCGTCGCCGGCGTAGGTGTAGGGCGCCGCGTTCTCCGTCTTGAGCACCCCGTTGAGGTTGAACTTCACGCTGCCCACCGTCCCCGGGTTGGTGTTCGCCCGGATGTTGATCTGGTTGGTGCCGATGCCCGCGTAGTTGACGTACTGGCCGCTGGTGAGGGCGCCCAGTGAGGCGTCGCTGACCGCGTTGTAGAGGGTGAGGCCGGTGACCACGGGCTGGTTGACCACCGTGAAGAAGAGGATGGTGGTGGTGCCCCGGACCCCCGTGCCGTTGGCGCCGGAGTAGGGCGTAACGGTCAGTTTGTGGCCGCCTGCCGAGGGAGTAAAGGGCAGGTAGTTGATGCCGCCGCCCGACTTGGGCGAATCGCCGGCCCAGGTGTAGGGCGCCGCGTTCTCCGTTTTGGTCGCGCCGTTGAGGTCGAACTTCACGCTGCCCACGGTGCTGGGGCTGGTATTGACCTTGATGTTGATCTGGTTGGTGCCCAGGGTCATGTAGTTGATCTCGGCGAAGCCCGGCAGGTTGCCCAGGTCGGCGTCGGTGGCCGCGTTGATGAGGCGGAAGCCGGCAATGGACGGCTGGACGGGCGGGGTGATTTTGGTGAGCAGGTTGCCGTAACCGCTCAGGGGGTAGCTGCCCAGGGTCATGGCGTTGCCGTAGCTGCCCGTAAAGTAAATGGCGTTGGTGGTGCGCACGACTAGGCCGCCCCGGCCGTAATCGTACCCCGTGCTGCCGATGCGCCGGGTCCATACCGGGGTGCCGTCCCCGAAGAGGTGGGTCACGAACAGATCCTGGTCGGAGGCGCCGCCCGCGGCGTTGACGGTGTTGTGGCCGAACGTAGCCATTCCGCGGAAGGTGCCGCCCAGGTAAAGGCCCCCGATGAATTCGGTGAGGCACTGTCCTTCGTCCCAGCCGGGACCGCCGTACCGCTTGGCCCAGCTGGCCGAGGGGCCGCTGGTGTAGTAGTAGTGCGCCACGAAGGCGTCGCTGCTGCCGCCGCTGGTGAGGGTCGAGCCGCCGAAGTTGATGCTGTTGCCGAAGTAACCCGTTACGTACGCCCCGGTGGCCGTTACCACGAGGTCATTGCCCACGTTGAGGGTACCGGAGGAGCCCGTGACGTGGTTCCAGGAAAGGACGCCGGCGGTGGTGTACTTGGCGACAAACACGTTGGTGACGTACAGGTTGCTCACGGGCGAGTAGCCGCCGGTGAGGTAGATTTCGCCGGTGTACTTATCCACGCCCACGGCCTGGCCGTGATCGTAGCCGATGCCGCCCAGCCGCCGCGTCATAAGCAGGGTGCCCGCCGCGTTGTACTTGGCCAGGAAAATGTCGCTGAGACCCAGGCTGTTGATTGGAAATACCAGGAAGCCGGTACTGAAGTAGATCGATCCGTAAAACCCGCCGGTCACGTAGACGTTGTCGGAGCCGTCCACGGTGATGCCGTTGCCGTAGTCGTCCTGCGTGCCGCCGGCTTTCCGCGCCCAGTCGAGCGTACCCGACGAAGCCGCGTAGCGGGCCACGAACACGTCGCTGCCGCCCGCGCTGGTGAGCGGCGATACGTCGATGCCGTGGTAGCTGCCGAACTGGATGGTGGTCTGGAAGCTGCCCGTCACGAACACGTAGTCGTTGTACTGCGCCACGCTGACGTCGCCGGCCATCTCGTCGCCCGTGCCGCCGATGCGCCGCGCCCACTGCACCACGCCGGCGGCGTTGTACTTGACCAGCACGATGTCGTCGGCGCCGCGGCTGGTAAAGGTGTAGGGCCCCAGCGTAACGGTGCCCGAAAAAGCAACCGTCTTGTAGACGTTGCCCGCGTTGTCACTCGTCACTGCCGACTTGAACTGTGAATTGGTGGTTTTGGTGGCCCAGGCAATCGATTGGGCCCGCAGGGAAGGGGCGGCCAACAGGCCCGCCAGGAGCACCAGCAGGAAGAAACGCGCCGGCCGGGCCGGACGCACCAGGGAAGAAGGGGTTGCTGCGAAATGGGTAGCGTAGTTTTGCATAAAAATGGAAGTTGTAATGGTGTATTTGGGAATGCGTAAAGATGCCGCAAGATAGCCGCCGCCCGGCCCGGACGACGCATACCCAGGTTGCAAATGCGTATACTGGTGTTGCAGGGAGGGTGCAAATGCCGGTATTTGGGCTCTTTTTCGCAATTTTTGGGCAAGGCCGGTTGTCCGGGTGCGGGTCCGGCGGGGAAAACCGCGGGTCCGGGTGCACCCCCGGACCCGCAGCCGCTCCCCGGGAATCAGCGGCTCAGCAGCAGTTTGCGGTGCGTCACCCGGTGTCCCGTCGTCAGGCGCCCCACGTAGAGGCCGGGGGGCAGGGCCGTGCCGTCGAAGGCGTACTGGTACGTTTTACCCGCTTCCACGGTGCCCTCAAACAAGAGGCTGGTGCGCGTACCGGTGGGGCCGTACACCTCCAGGCGGGCCGGGCCGGATTGAGTGGCCGTGAACGTCAGCGTGGCCCGGTCGGCGAAGGGGTTGGGGGCCGCCGTGAGCGAAGCGCCGTCCGCTTCGGGTTCCGGCCCCCCGGCCGCCAGGCGGCCCGCCTCCGTGAGCGAAAACCCGCCGTTCTTGATCTGGAAGTCTACTGCGTAGGCCTTGCCGGCCGTACCCGTCCCGTTGGGACCCGTGTAGGGCGTCACCACCAGTTTGTGGGCGCCGGGGGCCGGCGTGAAAGCGTGGTAGTTGGTGCCGCCGTCCTTGGGCGAATCGCCGGCCCAGGTGTAGGGGGCCGCGTTTTCGAATTTGACCACCCCGTCGAGGTTGAACTTCACGCTGCCCACCGTTCCCGGGTTGGTGTTCGCCCGGATGTTGATCTTGCTGGTGCCCAGGGTGAGGTAGTTGATCTCCTTCCCGTTGTTGAGGGTGCCCAGCGAAGCGTCGGTAACTGCGTTGATGAGGGTAAGGTCAGTGACCACGGGCCGGTCGGTTACCTTGAAGGACAGGGTATAGGTAAGTCCCCGGGTGCCCGTGCCGTTGGGGCCCGTAAACGACGTAACGGAAAGGGTATGGTTGCCCAGCGAGGGCGTAAAGGCGTGGTAGTTGGTGCCGCCGTCCTTGGGCGAATCGCCGGCCCAGGTGTAGGGGGCTGCATTTTCGAATTTGGTGACGCCGTCGAGTACCAGCTTTACGCTGCCCACCACGTCGGGGTGGGTGGATACCCCGAAGTTGAGCTGGTTGGTGCCCAGGAGCGTGTAGTTGATCTCCTGGTTGTTGTCCATGCTGTTGAGTCTGATGTCGTGGGCGGCGTCGATGAGGTACACGGGAAACGCGGTCGGCAAGCCGGTCTGGTCTAACTTGGTGAGCAGGTTGCCCGTACCGTAGAGGGTTTTCGAACCCAGCGTAATGGAATTGCCGCCGTAGGCGCCCGTGAAGGCAATGGATTGGTTGAAATACGTAGCCAGGCCGCCGCGGCCGTAGTCGTAGCCGGTGCTGCCGATGCGCCGGGTCCAGACCGGGGTGCCGTCCGGAAAGATCCGGGTCACGTGCAGGTCGCGGTCGCCGGCGCCGCCCAGGGCAGTCAGCGTGTTGTGGCCGAAGGTGGCCGTGCCCGTAAAGGTGCCGCTGAAGTAGATGTCCTTCGGTTTTGCAACGATGCTTTGGCCCTCGTCCCAGCCGTTGCCGCCGTACCGCCTGGCCCAGGCTGCCTGCCCGTCTTTACCGGAGGGGTAGTGTACCACGAAGGCGTCGGAGCCCCCGCTGGCGTTCAGTACGTGCGTGCCGAAGGCGATCTGGCCCCCGAAGTCGCCGGTCACGTAGACGCCGTCGGGCGTGGCGCTGATGTCGTTGCCCACGTCTATGGTGGTGGCCGACCCGCTGATTTTGCTCCAGTCGAGGTTGCCCTGCTCGCTGAACCGGGCGGTCAATACGTTGGCAATGTACGGGTTGGAAGCGGGAGCGAAGCCGCCGGTGAGGTAAACGCCGGATGAAGGCCCCTCCCACGCCACGGCCACGGCCCTGCCTTCGTCGATGCCTGTGTTGCCCAGCCGCCGCGCGAACAGCACGACGCCCGACGGGGCGTACTTGGTGAGGAAAATGTCGGTGAGGCCGACGCTGTTGAGGGAAAAGGGAACCACGCCGGCCTGGAAAATGGCCTTCCCGGTAAACATTCCCGTGGTATAGGCGTTGCCCGCGGGGTCCAGGGCGAGGCCGTTCCCTTTGTCGTGCTGGGGTCCGCCGGCCCGCCTGGCCCATTTAAACGTGCCCGAGGCGGTTGCGTACCGGGCCACGAAGGCGTCGGTGCCGCCCGCACTGGCAAACGATTCGCCGGTCAGCCCGTGGTAATCGTCGAACTTGACCGTGGACCGGAAGGTGCCCGTCACGTACACGTAATCCTGGTCGAAGGATACGGCTACGTCGCCGACCTGTTCGTCCTCCGGGCCGCCGATGCGCCGCGCCCATTGCACGATGCCGTCGGAGTCGTACTTGATGAGCAGGAGGTCGATGCCCCCGTTGCTCTTGAGGGTGGCGCCGCCCAGGGTGACGGTGCCGGTAAAGGCCGTGGTTACGTAGGTGTCGTCCCCGAGGGAGGTTGCCACCTTGGAGCCGTGGCCGGCCAGGCTGCTGTTTTTGACGGTCCAATCGAAGGACTGGGCCCGCCCGGCGGCGGTCCCGGAGAAGTAGAGTCCCAGCAGGAACAGGAATACCAGCAAACGGGCCGGCCGGGCCGGGTGACGGGGTAATGAGAAGGTTGCCGTGGTCTCAACCACGCTTTTTTGCAAGAAAGATTTCATAAAGAATGACTTGTAATGGTTTGTTTGGAAAGTGATAAAATGAAGCGATGAACCTTGCGGGACGATGCGAACCTGGCTGCCGGCCGGAACAGGGGCTGCGTGGGGGGAGGGTGGAAGGCTGGGTGCACTGCCGGTTCCGGTGCGTTGCCCAACCCCCGGATTGAGCCCGAAAGGCAGCCGCAAGATAGCCGCCGGATGGGCCGGCCGGCGAACAGCCGCGTTACAAAGACGGGTAACGGGGTTACACCAGGGGGGTAAATTCGGGTACTGTGGTTACATGCCGGGGCGGCAAATTCGAAAAAGCCAATGCCGTGCAGGCATTGTTACATTTCGTAAAAATGGGTTTTGCACCCGCCCGCGGGGGTGGATGGTTGCGAAGCGTTGCTTACGCCTGGTCCTTGGCCGGGGCCGGCGGGGCATCGGGAGTGGCGGAACGGTTGGGAAGGAGGTAGGTCGGATCGACCATGCCCACGAGGCTGGCGGGCGGAATGCTGAGGGCAGCCGACAGTTTGAAGATGGTGGGCAGGGTAGGCTGCCGCAGGTCCCGCTCCAGCAGCGAAATGAAAGTGCGGTCAAGCTCACAACGCTTGGCTAATTTCAACTGCGTCAGGTTGCGGCTCTTCCGCACAAGCCGTAATGCATTGCCAAACGTTCGTTTTTTCATTGTTCAATAGATCAGTAGAGTGGTTGTCAGCGCCGGGGGCTCCCCAACCGGCGCGCTAAATAGGGCCTGCCCCGCCGGGAAAACAAGCGTGAATTACCCGAGTTTGGGAGCGTAGTTCTACGGAAGAAGCGAGGAGTGAGAAGCGAGGAGCGAGAAGGAGGGACATAGACTCCTCCGGTGATCACGGCAAAGTGCGTATACAATCTTCCCGCTTCTCCCTCCTCGCTCCTCACTTCTACAATTCCGCCAGGTCTGCAATGCGGTGGCGGAGGGCGTAGACGACGAGGCCGGCCGTATTTTTGGCGCCGGTTTTGTCGTAGAGCCGTTCGCGGTAGCCTTCCACGGTGCGGGCACTCATGCAGAGCTGGTCGCCGATCTCGGCGCTGGTCTTCTGCTGGCAGATGAGCCGGAGCACCTGGACCTCCTTTTCGACGAGGCCCGTCACGGCCGGGGGTACGGCTGCCCCGGGTTCGAGGAGCCGCCGGAGCCGTTCCACCGAAAGCTGTTCGTTGAAGTAATACCCCGCCCCGGACACCGTGCGCACGGCCTGCCGCACCTGCTCGGGGTGCGCCGTTTTGAGCAGGTAGCCCTGCGCCCCCGCCCGGATCATGCTTTCCACGTAGGCGTCGTCTTCGTGCATCGACAGGGCCAGCACGCGCACCCGAGGGTACTGGCGGCGGATGCTGCGCGTGGTCTCGATGCCGTCGAGCACGGGCATCTTGATGTCCATGAGCACCACGTCGGGCTGACAATCCTGGAGGGCCTTCAGCAGTTCGGCCCCGTTGCCCGCCTCGGCCAGGGGCAAAATGTCGGGGCAGGGCGAAAGGGCGGCCAGCAGACCCTTGCGGAAGATGTGGTGGTCGTCGGCAATGGCCAGGGAAATGGGCGGGGCGGTGGACATGGGCGGAAGAAGATTTGAAATTTTGAATTATGGATTTTGAATTGCAGGTGCCCTGCGCGTCAGGTAGCAGTGGCGCAATCCATAATTCAAAATCCATCATTTGGCATTACCCCTTAGGGGGGCTGAGCAGGATTTCCGCCAGCGTACCTTCGCCGGGCCGGGAGGTGAGGCGCAGGGTGCCGCCGAGCAGGTCTACGCGGCTCCGGAGGTTGCGCAGGCCGAGGCCCCGGCTTTCGCGGCAGGTCCGTTCGGCGTCGAAGCCCACGCCGTCGTCGCGGAACGACAGCCGGAACCCCTCGCCGTCCTGCGCCAGGGCCAGTTCCACGTGGCGGGCCGACGCGTGCCGGATGGTGTTGCTGAACAGTTCCTGCACCATGCGGTACAGGCTTACCTGGGCGGGCAGCGGGAAAAGCAATTGCCGCACCGTGCACCGGAACGACACGTGGAGCCCGCCGCTGGCGTTCACCTTGCCGCACAGATCTTCCAGGGCCGCTACCAGCCCGAAGTCGGTCAGCAGGGGCGGGTGTACGTTGTGGATGATCCGGCGGATCTCCTGGATGGATTCTTCGGTCAGGAGCCGGGTGGCCCGCAACAGGTCCGTTCCGGCGCCGTCGGGCCGGCTCTTTTCCTCCAGCTGGTGCAGGTTGAGCTTCACCGTGGAAAGCACCTGCCCCACGCTGTCGTGCAGTTCCTCGGCCAGCCGCCGGCGTTCGGCCTCCTGCAACACGAAGGTCATTTGCAGGATTTCGCGCTGCTTCTGGGCCTCGAAGCTGCGGAGTTGCAACTGGTGCCGGAGCATCCGCTTCTGGTGCAGGATCACCAGCAGGAAGATGGACAGCACGAGCAGGAACATGACCGCCGTTCCGATCACGACTACTGCCGTGGGCGTTATATAGGGAGCCGGTGTCTGCAAAGCAAGGCGATTCCGAAGAGAAGGTTGGCCAGGATGTTGATGCCCGAATGCACGATACCGTACACGTATCCCTGCTGGGCGCTGTCGGCAATGGTGTGCTGGAG
This sequence comes from uncultured Sphingobacteriales bacterium, assembly GCA_963844325.1. Classification (GTDB taxonomy): domain Bacteria; phylum Bacteroidota; class Bacteroidia; order Cytophagales; family 172606-1; genus CADCTQ01. The sequence goes on along the minus strand of CAWJNV010000002.1, from coordinate 5,607,607 downwards.
CATAAACACGAACAGGTTGCCGGCAAAGTAGAGCAACACGCCCGAATTGAACCAGAACAGCGGGTGCCGGTCCAGGAACATCACCTCGTCCTGCAACAGCAACTGCCGGAACAGCAGCAGCGACAGCACGATCAGGTACACGCTCTCTGCCGTTGCCGAGATGGAGTTGAATGTCCAGATGCTTTCCAGCAGCACGGAATCGGCTACGGTAAACACCCCAAGCAGAACTGTCAGCACGGCCACAATTCTCTTGAGCAGCACATTCATGAAAGCTTGTTCGTACACCCATCCGAGAAAGAGCAGTTCGATTAAGGTAAACAGGTGAAAAAGAGGGAGGTTATTAACCTTCTTATGCCAAGTGATCAGACCGGCAAGGTCGAATAAAGCTGACAAGTAAAAATAAGCAACAAGGCCACGCCTCAACCGGCCATAGGTCTGGTGCCTGGCGATGGATACACCAATCGGGAACACCACGGAAAAGGCGGACAGGTGCATAAGTAATTTGTGCAGTGACATATCCGGTGGTGTGGTGCCCGATAGCTTTTGCAAACAGAGATCTGCTGGCTGGTTTTAAGGGCTATACCTACACATTTACTTCATCACTGTTCAAGGCATCGGATTTGCCGCACTGGTCAGGGCAAGGATAGCCTCGATCTGCAATGGTGCCGTCAAGCTGGTTGTTGGCCTCCGCGTCGGCGCCGACCATGATGAGTTGTTTCTGGCTGTCGTCGTCGAGGGCGTAGAACAGGCGGATGCCCATGCAGCCTTCCTGGTCGAGAATTTTCTGCACGAGGTTGCGGCCGAAGAAATGGGCTTTGGTTTCATCCGGGTGCTTCTCGCGGTAGTTGCGGGTCCAGCGGGCGGCCAGGTCAAGGGGGATTTGTTCGGCTTCGTCACCAGTAAATTGCATGGGCGTAAGGGTTGCGTGAATAGAAGGTTTACAACCGGCAAAATAAACAAGAAGACCAGTATTGTAAAATAAATATTAAACTAATCTTATATTTATTGGACAATAGTACGCGTAAAGTTGTAAGCTAACCCACCCCCAGCCCCCTCCAAGGAGGGGAGCCGCGACGCGACCCTTTCCCGCGACGCGGTTCACCTCGCGACGCAACCTTTTCCCGCGATGCAACCCTTTCCCGCGACGCGACGCGTACCGCGATGCGTCACCTTCCCACGACGCGGCCCTTTCCCGCGATGCGGGACCTTCTAGCGATGAAGCACGTACCGCGTACCCATCGCTTGGCGAAAGCCGGACGGCTACCCGTACCCTTTGCCCCCAGTACCTGCCTTCTGCCCCGCAGAACGCGTTGTCACAGCCCTTTCCCGCAGTGCAACGAGTACCGCATGGCGGGAAAGGGCTGCATCACGGTGCGTGCCGGCGTCGCGGGAAAGGTTTGCATTGCGGTACGCGTCGGCGTCGCGGGAAGGTGCCGCGTCGCGGGAAGGTGCCGCATCGCGGTACGCGTCGCATCGCGGGAAAGGGCCGCGTCGCGGGGAAGGTGCCGCATCGCGGGAAAGGGCCGCGTCGCGGCTCCCCTCCTCGGAGGGGTTAGGGGGTGGGTTTACTTACATGCGACGACTTACCCAGGGATCACCACCGGAAGCTCCGCCGTGAAGTGCCCCTCCACCCCCTACTCCTCCCGGAACGGCCGGTTGCGGACCCACAGGTTGAGGGCGTACTTGGTGCCCGAGCAGACGGGCAGGCCGGCGTGGCGGGCATCCGGGTCGGGTTTGCCGTGGCGGTCGAGCAGGTAGAATAGCAGGCCCGTGCCGCGTTGGGGCGTCACCTTCCGGTCGAGGCGCGGGAAGTGGGTTTCGCCGCCCTCGAAATCATCGTTGAGGTACACCAGCACCGTGAGGGCCCGCTGGCCGCGCCGCGCCACCTCGGCCATTCCCGGCGGCGTGGCCTCGTCGAGGGTGTCGAGGTGTTCGCCGTAAAACTGCCCCGCCTCGTAGCGCACGCACTGGAAGTATTCGAAGTAGCGTACCGGCACGTCGAGCCGCCGGGCCAGCCGGTCGTAGAGGGCGTCGAGGCGGGCCTCGCCGGGCAGGTAAAGCTTGGCGGTGTGGCTGGTGCGGCCCGCGTGGGTGCGTACGCCCTCGGCGGCGATCACGGCGCTGGGCGCGAAGCGGGGCGCGGCCAGGCCGAGCAGGTAGTCGCATTCCCCGTCCGACAACAGGCCCGGCAGGGTTTCTACCTTGCGCTGGGCCGCGTCGAGGCGGCGGTGTACGGCTTCGGCTTCGCGTTTTCGGGCGTAGCCCGGCTCTTCGCGGCGGGCGCCGGGGTCCACGAGCAGCGCGGCGCCGGACCAGCGGGCGGCAAACCGGGCCGGGTCGGCGCGGTGCCAGCCGGTGCGGGGGTGAAGATACCGCACGCCGTGGGGAGTAGCCTCGTGCACCACGGCAAACGAGCCGCCGTCGTCGTCGAGCAGGACGAGGGCGGGCAGCCGCACGTGGGCCAGGTCGTCGGGGGTGAGGCGGAGCGGCAGGCTGTCGAGGCCCCAGCCCCGCAGCAGGTCGGTCAGCGCGGCAAACGACACGGCCGGGCAGGCGGGGTGGGCGGCCACGGCTTCCCGCACGGTGGTGGCGGTGATGGCGAAGCCCGCCAGGTGCAGCAGGTTCAGCAGGGCGGCGGCCGGGTTGTCGGCCGGGAATCGTTGCGCAATCCAGGGGGGTAACACGGGCGGTTTTCGGGGAAAAATAGGGAGAAAACCGGTGCCCGGGCCGCGCCGGACGCAGATTGCGGGGAAGTACGGTGGCGGTGGCGTGGAAGTACGCGGGGAGCGGGGCGTAATGGGCCTGGGCGGGGTGATAAATGAATTTGATTGGTTGTAAACGCTGGCGATTCCCTATAAATTGAGTAGTACGGAAAAGGTCATCCCCCTGCCCCCTTCCCCTACCCACGGCCAGGCCCGCAAGGGTACGGAGGCGCGAGCCGAACGTACCGAACGTAGTTCTGCGTGCCCGGCGGTGCCGAAGCAAGGTAACTGCCCGGGCATTTGACGGTCCGCGCGTACAGTCCCCTTGCGGGTTTGGCCGTGGGTAAGCGAAGGGGGCAGGGGGATGAATCAGGGCCGCCCGGGTGCGGTAAAGTTGCCACCCGTGGACCGTGGGCATCTTAAAGCGAACCCTCGGCACGGCGAGTCCCGGAGGGACGTTCTGTTCCTAGCAGAGCATTCCTTAGGTCAACGAGCCCCATAGGGGCGACCTGTTGCTGTTGAACAGTACGTCCCTACAGGGCTGGTGTCTAATCGCATGCGTTTACTAGGAACAGGACGCTCCTCCGGAGCGAAGGGGGCGTTAGTTCAAGCGGGCAGCGTAATCTAAGTAAATGGATTTCGCCCGGTTGCTGCAAGGGTGCATTAGTTATGAACGGTTTTCCTGATGGCAAAAGCGATATGATTGAAAAGATCGAGAACAGCAAGAATGTGGTTACGGCCCGTATCGATGCAGGCGGCAACGTTACTGTTGGTGACACCACTGTCATCAATCTAAAGGAAGCGGCCTTGTACAAGACTTTGCAAGCGGAGCTTGTCAGGCTGGACGAGAAGTTTGATAAAACCCGTTCCAAGATTGAGAAGTACCCGGACGATGAGGATTTCAAGCTAGAACTGTTGCAACTATCCGAGGAACGCAACAAGAGGCAGAAAGAACTTGATACCCTCACGCGGGAGGTACTCAAATTGGCCGAGGAGTTCTGCCGCATCCCCATCAACACGGAACGGTTACGCAAGGCTAAGCAGCACTTCGAAGCTGGCGAGTTTACGGAAGCCCGGGCCGTGCTGGATGCTGAGAAGATGGGCAATGAACTGGACAACGCAATCCAAAAAGAAGCACTAGGCAAGCAGTTGCAAAGTCAAGCTAAGGCGGAACGTGAAAAGCTTGCAAATGAGTACCTTATTTTGGCTGGACTTACAGCCATTGATTTTACTCGAATTGATTGGTTTGAAAAGACAAGGGAGTATTTTGAGTTGTCACTTGAAGCGGAAAGGAATGGTAAAGCTTTGTTTTCTTATGGTAAATTTCTACTAGAGCATAATCAATTCATTCAAGCAAAGATAATCTGTCAAGAAGCTTTGGAAGTAGTGAGAAGTTTAGCAGAAAGCGACCCTAAGTTATATCTGCCTAATGTTTCAACTACATTAATAAATTTAGCAACTTTATGTAAGCTTCTACATGAATTTGAAAAAGCTGAACTGTTTTATGAAGAAGCTTTGGAGATCTTAATGTCTCTAATCAATTACAATAAAAATACTTATCTGCCAATTGTGGCTAATTTATTCAATCTTATTGGGAACTTGAAAGCCGATAAATATGAGTTTGATCTAGCCATTCAAGCTTATAAAAAAGCTTTGAAGATCGCAAAGGATTTGTCTCAACATAATTATACAATATATTTACAAAATAAAGCTGCTATATTAGCTAACATGGCATATGTGCAGGCAGATAAGCAAGATTTAAATATAGCAAAGATAAATTATAAAAAAGCTTTGCGTCTATATAAGCTTCTAGCTGAAGCCGATCCTCGAAAGTACTTGCCCGCTATTGCTACCTTGTTGAATAATTTAGCAAATGTGCATGCAGACAAATACGAATTTAAAAAGGCTGAACTAAATTACGAGGAAGCTTTAAGAATTAGAAAAGATTTGGCTTTGCTTAATCCAAGAGCATATCTGCCAGCGGTTGCTGAAACACTCAATAATATAGGAACTGTTCAAGAGTATAATAATGAACTTGTCTTGGCAGAACAATCCTATAAAGAAGCTTTAGGCATATATAGAACTTTGTCTAAAGATAATTTTCAAAGCTATTCACCCGCAGTGGCAGCTACGGCAGTTAATATTTGTACTTTTCATTCAAGTAGTATTCCAGACAAAACAAAATCTATAACTTATGCGGAAGAAACATTGCTCTCTGCTTTGCCTTTCCTAGATTCTCTACCCGCCGCACAAGAATACACCCGTACTGCTTTACAAGTCGTAAAAGCCTGGGGCGAAGACCCGCAAGCTTTTCTCCAAAAAATACGCGACCAACTCAACAACCCTCAGCCATGAAAACCATCAAAATCTTCCTCGCCTCCTCCGCTGAACTGCAACACGACCGGGAGCAGTTTGAACTGTTCATCAACCGGAAGAACAAGCAGTGGGTGGCCCGGGGCGTGTTCCTGCACCTGGTCATCTGGGAAGATTTCCTGGACGCCCTCTCGCAGACCCGCCTCCAGGACGAGTACAACCAGGCCATCCGCGGCTGCGACCTGTTCGTGATGCTGTTTTTTACCAAGGTCGGCAAGTACACCGAAGAAGAGTTCGAGACGGCCTTCGGGCAGTTCAAACAAACCAGCAAGCCGTTTATCTTCACCTACTTCAAGGACGCGGAGGTCAACACGGGCAGCCTCAACCGCCGGGACGTGCTGAGCCTGCTCAACTTCCAGGAAAAGCTCGACCAGCTCGGGCACTTCTACACCCCCTACAAAAACACCGAAGACCTGCTGTTCAAGTTCGGCAACCAGTTGGACAAGCTGGCCGACACCGGCTTCCTCGAACTCGACAAGCAACGCATGGAAGCCGCTGCCCGGCAACCCGCCGTCCACATCAGCCACAGCAAAAACGTCGTGACCGGCACGATTTCGTCCGGCGGCAACGTCACCATCGGCGACAACAACCGGGGTTAACCGGTACCGATGGCACCCCAACCCAACCGTGCTTTCCCACGGGTTGGAGCGGACGCTGTATGCTGCCGGGTGCGTATTTGAAAAAACGGGAAGCGAAAGCAGTTGTGCAGGCTCATGGGCAAAACCGTGGGCCGGCACAACTGCTTTCGCTTCCCGTCTCCTTTATTTGTTCAGCACGAGCCGCTGGGTGTACACGTTGTGGCCGGCTTTGAGGCGGGCGAAGTACAGGCCGTTGGGCAGGGCCGTGCCGTCGAGTTCCCAGCGGTAGTCCTTGCCGGCTTCCAGCGGGCCCTGGTAGAGCCGCCCTACCCGCAGGCCCTGCGCGTTGTACACCTCCACCGTGGCCGGGCCGGCTTCGCTGGCCGTAAAGGAGAGCGACGTGCGGTCGGTGAACGGGTTGGGAGCAACCTTCAGGGTAGCGGCCGGCGCTTCCGGCCCCGCCGTTGCGACCCGGCCACCGCCCCCGCCGCCCGAGTATACCTTGAATACGGAGAATGACTGGCTGTACGGGTCGCTGGCCGTGCCGGTGGCATTGGCCCCGCTGTAGGCCGTCACGATCAGTTCGTAATCGCCTTCGGGCAGCGTAACCGACTGGTAATCAATGCCGCCGCCCGGCTTGGGCGTGTCGCCGCCCCAGCAATACGGCCAGGCCCCGTTCTCGATCCGCGTCACGCCGTTGAGCACGAACTTCACGCTGCCCACCGTGCCCGGGTCGGTGTTGGCCCGGAGGTTGAACCGGTCGGTGCCCATCCCGGAATAACTGATCGGCAGGTCGTTGTCAAGTAACTGGACATCCGCCTCGGTAATTGCGTTGACCACGGTCACGTTCTTGATGACGGGCTTGTTCACGACGGTAAAGGTAATGTACTGCGTTTTGCCCCGGACGCCCGTGCCGTTGGGACCCGTGAAGGGCGTGGCTTGCAGCTTGTGCTGGCCCAGCGTGGGGGTGAAGGCGAAGTAGTCGGTGCCGCCCCATTTGGGTGCGTCGCCGGCCCAGGTAAAGGGCGCCGTATTGTCGGTCCTGGTCACGCCGTCGAGCACAAACTGCACGCTGCCCACCGTGCCGGGGGTGATGTTGGCGCGGAGGTTGATCTGCTTGCTGCCCAGCGTCATCAGGTTGATTTCGGCGGGCACACCCAGTACTTTGTAGTCCGCGTCGGTCACCGCGTTGATGGATTGGAAGGTATTGATGTGCGGCAGGTCGATGCGGGTCACCATGCCGCCCGGGCCCGACAGGGTCTTTGCCCCCAGGGTAACGGTGCCGTTGAGGTGGCCGGTCAGCAGCAGCGAGTTGCCGCCCAGCTTGACGTCATCCGGGACCGTATGGAGCGTGTAGCCGTTGTCGGTGGCGACGCTGCCCAACCGCCGGGCCCAGTTCAAGCCATTGTGCCAGGCAATGCAGCCCACGAATACGTCGCGGTCGGCCGCGCCGCCGGCGGCGTTGAGGGTCGTGCCGGCGATGTTGGCCGTGCCGGTGAACGACCCGGCCACGTACAGGTACCAACTCACCGCGCTACCGATCCAGTTGGCGTAGGTCAGGCTCCGGCCTTCGTCCCAACCCGGGCCGCCGTACCGCTTGGCCCAGGCCGCGGAAGGCACGCCCGGGCGGGGGTAAAACGCGACGAAGGCGTCGGTGGAGCCGCTGCTGGTCAGGGTGGTGTTGCCGAAGGTGGCACTGCCCGAAAAGTACCCGGTCACGTAGGCCCCGTCCCACCCGATGATCACGTCGTTGCCGCGGTCGGCCGTGGCCGGGGCGCCGGCCAGCTTGGTCCACTGGAGCACCGCCGAGGCGTTGAACTTAGCTACGAACGCGTTGGGGGTACCGGGGTGCGTTGCCGGGGCGTAGGCGCCCGTCACGTACACGTCGCCGCCGGAGTACTTGTCCACGGCAACCGAGGTGCCGTAGTCGGTGCCGTTGCTGCCCAGCCGCCGGGCCAGCTGGAAGACGCCGCTGTCGTTGAATTTAGCCAGGAAGATGTCGCTGCTGCCGCTGCTGGTAAGCGAAGTGACCAGGTTGCCGTTGCTGAATTGGGTGGTGCCGGTGAAGGAGCCCGTCACGTACGGGTTGTCGTTCTGGTCGATGTCGATGCCGTAAGGGTACTCCACCCCGGTACCGCCGGCCCGCTGCGCCCACAGGAAGGCGCCCTGCGCGTGGTAACTGGCTACGAACAGGTCGGCCTGGCCCGCACTGGTGAGTTTGGTGGCCGTGGTTCCGTCTGTCTTGCCAAAATTGACGGTTGAATGAAAAGCGCCCGTGAGGTAAATCGCGTTTTCCTGAACGCTCAGCGTCAGGTCGCCTGCCTGCTCGTCGCCCGCCCCGCCGATGCGGGCAATCCAGGCCAGTTTGCCGTCCGCGAAGTACTTGGACAGGAGCAGGTCGGCGCCGCCGAGGCTGGTAAAGGTCTTGTTGCTCACGGTAATCGTGCCGTTGAACCGGGACAGTACGTAGCTGCTGCCCGCTTTGTCGGCCACGGCGACGGATTTGTCGGCCATGTTGCTGGTTTTGGTGGCCCAGCCGTACGTTTGGGCCCGGCCCGGAACGGCCAGCAGACCCAGCAGGAAGGCCAGCAACATACGGGTCGGCAGCTTCGCCCCCGGGGCGGCGCGGCGTGAACGGGTTGCGCTGAAAAAGGGAATCGGGTTTTTCATGGGGTTTGGTTTTGGGATGGTTTGAATGAAAGGAGGCCGGAAACCGGAGGAAGGGAGGCCGGAGGGTACGCGATGGGAACGCAGGTTGGTTTCAGGGATCGCTTTCCGGGGCCGGCCCAACGGGAGCAAAGTAAGGCGGGCAGGGGCCCGTTTTGCAATTTCAGGGGGTAAACAAAAGGTGAACAGGCCCGAAACGGGGCACTACAAGAGGTGAACAGGGGGAAAAGGAGACGGGAGACGGGAATCTAAAGGAGACGGGAGACCGGAGGAAGGGAGACCGGAGGAGGCGTGCCCAGGCAGTGCTGAGAATGGGTGGCAGAGCGAACCGATTGGGGCAACATGCAGAAAGGGAAAAGGCGCGCCGGCTGGGTCTCGCGGCGTTCCTTTCCCCCTTTTTCATTTTCGTTTCTAACCATTACCGGAGGATCGGCAACAGTCGTTCCCGATCCTCCGGTCTCCCGTCTCCTTTATTTATTTGCTCAGCACCAGCCGCTGGTGCAGTACCTGGTGGCCTACCTTGAGGCGGGCCACGTACAGGCCGGCGGGCTGATGGGTGCCGTCAAATTGCCACCCGTAAGCTTTGCCCTTTTCCAGGGTTCCCTCGAACAACCTGGCTACCGGTACCCCCTGGCCGTTGTACACGATCAGGGTAGCCGGCCCGGCTTCGGCAGCCGTGAAGGAGAGCGTGGCGCGGCCGTTGGTCGGATTGGGGGCGGCCGTCAGTTGGGCAAATCCGGCTTCCAGCCCCGAAAGGTCGGCCGCTACCCGGCTGCCGTCCACCGAGATGTGGATCGTCTGTTCGATGGTGTTGCTGGCCGTACCGGTGGCGTTGGCCCCCGAGTAGGCGGTCACTTTGAGGACGTGGGAGCCGGGCGAAAACGTAATGGGCTTGTAGTCAATGCTGCCGTCGGCTTTGGGGGCGTCGCCGGCCAGGGTGTACGGGGCGGCGTTTTCCACCTTGCTCACTCCGTCGAGTACGAACTTCACGCTGCCCACCTTGGCCGGGGCGGTAACGGCCCGCACGTTGAACTTATTGAAGCTCATTTCATTGTAGAAGAGGGTGATCACGCCGGGCAGGGAGAACATGTCTTCGTCGGCGTCGGCGTTGATGAGCACCAGGTCCATGAGTTCTAACTTGCTGGTAACGGTAATGGTGAAGACTTTCGTTACCCCGGCTGCACCCGTGCCGTTGGGGCCCCCGTAGGGCGTCACTTCCAGCGTGTGGCTGCCCAGCGAAGGGGTAAAGGGCAGGTAGTCGGTGCTGCCGTCGGGTTTGAGGGCGTCGCCGGCCCAGGTGTAGGGCGCCGCGTTCTCCGTCTTGGTTACCCCGTCAAGCTTGAACTTCACGCTGCCCACGCTGCCCGCCACCACGCTGGCCCGGAGGTTGATCTTGTCGGTGCCAATGGCCAGGTAATTGATGGCGGCGGGGTTTTTCAATTCATTGATTACCTGATCAGTACCGGCGTTGACCAGCGAGAGGCCCGTCACGGTGGGCAGGTTGATCCGGGTGAGCAGGTTGCCATTCCCGCTCAGGGTGGTGCTGCCCAGGGTGATGGCCGCGCCGTGGTGGCCGGTAAAGTAGATGGCGTTGTCGTTGGGCAGGGAGATGCTCCCGCGGCCGTAGTCGAGGCTGGTGCTGCCCATGCCCCGGGCCCACAGCAACCCGCAACTGGAGGTCAGGCCAGCCAAGTACATGTCACCGTCGCTGCCACCGCCCTGCGCACTGAGGTTGGTAGCGCCGAACGAGGCCGTTCCCCGGAACAATCCGCCCGCGTACAGGGTGCCGGAGCGGTAGGCAAGGCTCTGTCCTTCGTCCCAGTGGAAGCCGCCAAACCGGTTGAACGCGGTTGCAGTAAGCGACGCGTTGCGGGGAAAACGCACCACGAACGCGTCGGCGCCGCCTTTGCTGGTGTTCGTCATGCTGTCGAAACTGATGGTTCCCCCGAAATAGCCCGTTACGAAGACGCCGCTCTGGTCAACCACGATGTCGTTGCCCGTGTCGAGGTGGGCGCCGGCACCGTACGTCTTTTGCTGCAACAGCGTACCGGCTGCATTGTAGCGGGCCACCAGCACGTTGCTCAGCATGGGGTTGGAGGCCGGTGCGTAGCCGCCCGTCAGGTAGATGTCGCCATTGGCTTTGTCGTGGGCCACGGCCGTGCCGAAGTCATAGCCGGCGCCGCCCAGCTTACGGCCGAGCATGAAGCCGCCGTTTGCATTGTACTTGAGCAGGAAGGCGTCGGTAGCGCCGCTGCTGCTGAGGGAGAAACTGAGGTTCAGGAAGGGAAAGGTGAACTTCATCGTGCCCGTGAATGAACCCGTCAGGTACACGTCTTCCGTACTTGATACGTCGATGCCGGAGACGTAATCATCACCGCCGCCGCCGGCCCGTTTGGCCCACTTCAGATCGCCGGCCAGGTCGTAGCGGGCCACGAATACGTCGGACAGGCCCGCACTGGGGAGGGTGGCAACGGTAACGTTCGCGTGGTTGGTGAACTTGACCTGCCCCCCGAAAGAACCCGTAAGGAAGACCGAATTCATGTACGGGACCATGTCGAGGTCGCCGGCCTGGTCGTCTTCGAGGCCGCCGATCTGCCGGGCCCATACCACTTGGCCTTTGGCGTCGTAGTTGACCAGCAGCACGTCGCCCTTGCCGCGGCTGGTGAACGTGTAAGGGCCCACCGTCGTCGTGCCGGTGAAGCCCGTGAGCACGTAACTGTGTTCGCTGTTGTCATTGACAACGGCCGTCTTGCCGGCCGTATTGGTGGTTTTATTGGTCCAGGCGTGGGATTGCGCCCGGGCGGGCGCCGTCAGCAGGCCCAGGCCCAGCAGCACGAGCAGCAGCAGGCGGGGGGAACGTACCTTCCCGGCGGGGCGGGGTACGGCTGCGCAGGCGGGTTGGGAAGAGAGAATTTGGTTGGTCATAGGGGTTGTTGTTGAATGGTTTGATGAATGAAAAAAGAAGTTTGAAGTGGCAGCAAAGTAAATCCCGGCGGGGGGCGGTTTCCAACATTTGGCGGTATACCAAAGGTGAACAGGCTGGAAAAAGGAGGTAAAAATGGGGTAAACAAAAGGTGAGCAAAGGGGTAGTAAAGGCTTATACAGCCTGAAAAGCCCACATTTTGCGAAAAACTGGCTGCAAGTTTTGTTACTAAAGGTCTTTTTAATCGCTACTGTACCTGCGCTGCCCGGCTTACGGTAACACTGCGTATCGGGGTGTACCTGCGGGCTGCCGCCCCGGTATAAACCGAAACCCCACGATTTTCATCGTGGGGTTTCGGTCTCCCTTCCTCCGGTCTCCCGCCTCCTTCTATTTGCTGAGCACGAGCCGCTGGTGGCGTACCTGCTGTCCCAGTTTGAGGCGGGCGAAGTAGAGGCCGGCCGGTTGCGTGCTGCCGTCAAAGGGCCATGCGTAGGATTTGCCCTTTTCTACGGTGCCCTCGTAGAGCCGGGCCACCGGCGCACCCTGCGCGTTGTAGACCGCCACCGTGGCCGGTCCCGATTCCGCCGCCGTGAAGGAGAGCATAGTGCGCAGGGAGAAGGGGTTGGGAGCTACGCGGAGGGGAGAAGAAACTTCCGCTTCGGGCTCTTGGGCAACGATGCGCCCGCCGTCCGGCGCCACGTAAAAGGTGATGCTGATGGGATTGCTGGGCGTACCGGTGGCGTTGGCCTGGGTGTAGGCCGTAACCACCAGCTGGTGGGCGCCGGCCGTGAGGGCAACGGGCTTGTAATCGGTGCCGCCCCCGGCTTTGGCTACGTCGCCGGCCAGGGCGTACGGCGCGCTGTTTTCGTTGCGGGCCACGCCGTCCAGTTCGAACCGTACGCTGCCGACGGCGGCCGGGTTGGTGGTAGCCCGCACGCTGATCTGGCTGGTACCGATCTGGGCGTAATTTACTTTTTGCTGGTCGGCCAGGGGGCCCAGTTCGGCGTCATTGGCGGCGTTGATGAGGACGAGGCTGGTAACGACCGGCTTGTTGACGACCGTAAACTTCAGTTCCCTGCTTTCTCCCTTGATTCCCGTGCCGTTGGCGCCTGCGTACGGGACAACCACCAGGGTATGGGGACCGGCTGCCGGGGTAAAGGACAGGTAATCGGTACCTCCCCCGTCTTTAGGCCCGTCGCCGGCCCAGGTAAAGGGCGCCGTGTTGTCGGTCCTGGTCGCCCCGTCGAGTACGAACACCACGCTGCCGGCGCCCCCGGCGGCGACGTTGGCCCGGAGGTTGATGCCCTGGGTGCCCAGGGTCAGGTAGTTGATTTCGGCGGGAGAAGTCAGCGTGAATGCCTCCGTGTCGGAACTGGCCTTGATGAGTTTGAAGCCGGTAACCATCGGCGCGCTGATCCTGGTCAACAGGTTGCCCGGACCACTCAGCGTGGAAGGCCCCGCGGTAACGGCGCCGGCGTAGTGGCCGGTAAAGTAAACTTCGTTGTTGTACGTCACCGAGAGGCCGCCGCGGCCCATGTCGACGGCCGGGCTGCCGATCCTTCTGGCCCAGACCGGCTTGCCGTCGGAATGCAGGCGGGTGATGAACAGGTCGCGGTCGGCGGCTCCGCCCTTCGCGTTGAGCGTGGTCCCCCCGAAGGCAACCGTGCCGGTAAACGTACCCGCCAGGTGCATGTCCCAAAGGACGTGGTCGGATTCGCTCAAGCCGTAGGTGTCCAGGCTTTGCCCTTCGTCCCAGCCCGTGCCGCCGTACTGCCTGACCCACGCCGGCGTACTGCCCCCGTTGCCCGGGTAGCAGACCAGAAATGCGTCGGCGGAGCCGCTGCTGGTGAGGGTCGTATTGCCGAAGGTGATGTTTTCCTGGAAAAGCCCCGTGGCGAACACGCCGCTTGGCGTGGCGAAGATGTCGTTGCCCTGGTCGCCGGTAGCGGCCGTACCCGAGGTGTTGTTCCACTGCAAAGTACCGGCGGCGTTGTACCGGGCAACGAATGCATTGGGTAAGTTGGGGTGCGTGGACGGCGAGATGCCGCCCGTCAGGTAGACGTCTCTGGTGCCTGGATGTACGGTAACGGCCGTCCCCAGGTCATACCCCGTGCCGCCCAGCTTGCGGGCCATTTGCGCGGTGCCCGACGACAAAATGTACTTAACCAGGAAGATGTCACTGCCGCCGCTGCTGGTCAGGGACAGCGTACCATTGGCGGATTGAAATTTAGTGGTGCCCGTGAAAGAACCCGTCAGGTAGAAGTCATTGGCGTAATACAACCCGTCGTAATCCAGGGCGAGGCCATAGGCAAAGTCGTCCCCGGTACCGCCGGCCCGCCACGAGCGGAATAAGCCACCGTTACCGGGCAGATACGTGGCCACGAACACGTCGGCGCCGCCCGCACTGGTGTGCTGGGCATTGGGCTGGCTGCTTATGTTTCCGAGCGTCACCGTTGACCTGAAAGAACCCGTTACGTAAACCAGGCCCGTTTCCAGGTTGTACACTACGTCGCCAACGAAGTCTTTGCCGGTGCTGCCGATTTGCCTGGCCCAGGACAGGTCACCGCTCTCAGTGTATCGCATGAGGAGCAGGTCCCGGTCGCCTTTGCTGGTGAAGGTTTGGCCGCCTGCGGTTGTAGTGCCCGTAAAGCCGGTCAGCACGATGGTGCCATTGTATTCATCGGTAGCGACGGCCGTCCGCTGGGCGGTGTTGGAGGTTTGGGTAGCCCAGGCAAAGGACTGCGCCCGGGCCGGGGCCGCCGGCAGGCCGGGCAACAGCAGCAATGCCAGCAGCAAAAGACGGGGCCAGCGGACCGCCCCGCCGGTGACCCGGCACAGGCCGGCGGGGTTAAGCGGATAAGGGGTGAACTGGTTTTTCATGGTGGTGGTTTTTGAATGGTTTGAAGAATGGAAAACGGATGGATAAGCCGGCAGCAGCGCCTTTCGGGGGGGCCGCCGGACGGGAACAAAGTAAGGCTGCCAGGGGCCCGGCCACCAACTTTTTGGCGTATACCAAAAGTGAACGGGGCGGCGGAAAAGGCAGAAAACGGGGTAAACAAAAGGTGAACAGAAGCTTGAAGGAGACGGGAGACGGGAGGAGGATCGGGAAGGAGGCTGGGGCGTAACGCTGGGAGGGGATAGGGTTTAAACCCTATCCTTCCCAAACCCGATCCTTTTGCGGCATTCCCGCCCCAGCATCCTTCCCGATCCTCCTCCCGTCTCCCTCTATTTGCCCAGCACGAGCCGCTGGTGGAGCACCTGGTGGCCCAGTTTGAGGCGGGCGAAGTACAGGCCGGCGGGTTGCGTGCTGCCGTCGAAGGGCCACCCGTAGGTTTTGCCCTTTTCTACCGTTCCTTCGAAGAGGCGGGCCACGGGCTGGCCCTGGGCGTTGTAGACTTCCAGGGTGGCCGGGCCGTCTTCGGTAGCCACCCAGGAAAGGGTCGTTCTGCCGGAGAAAGGATTAGGAGCCACCCGGAAAGCGACGGCCGACGTTTCGGGGCCCGCCGGGGTGAAGGCCCGCCGGAGATATGCGTCGCCGGGGATTACCGTAAAGGTGACCTCAATGGGATCGCTGGCCGTACCGGTGGCGTTGGCCCCGCTGTACGCCGTAACCGTGAGCTTATTATAAACAGCAGGAACCAGCGAAAGGGGCAAATAGTCCGTTCCCCCGTTGGGGAGGGCGGCGTCGCCGGCGCAAGTGTAAGGCGCTGCGTTTTCGACCCGGGTTACCCCGTTGAGCACAAACTTCACGCTGCCCACCACCCCGGGCTTGGTATTGGCCCGGACGTTGATCTGGTTGGTGCCGATTTGCGTGTAACTGATGGTCTGCTGGTTCGTCATTGGCCCCACGTCGGCGTCGAGGAACGCATCCACCAGGGTGAGGTCGCTCAGCAGAGGCTTGTTGGAGAGGGTGAATTTGACCGTCCGGGCGGCCCCCGTGATGCCCGTAGCGTTGGGGCCCGAGAAGGGCACGGCACTCACCTGGTGCGGGCCCGGGGCGAGGGCAAGGGGCAGGTAGTCGAAACCGCCGCCGGCTTTGGGCGTTTCGCCGCCATACGTGAAAGGCGCTCCCCCGGATTCGATTTTCTCCACCCCGTCGATGTACCACTTTACGCTCCCCACGCTGCCGCCGATGATGTTGGCCCCGATGTTGATCTGGTTGGTGCCGATGAGCAGGTAGTTGATTTCACTGCCCTCCAGAATGTTCTTCACCGGGGTATCGTTGGCGGCATTGATCAGTTTAAAGCCCGTAATGGTGGGCAGGTAGATTTTGGTTGACAGGCTCCCCGCAGCGGGCAGGTAAGTCATGCCCAGGTTGAAAGCGGCCCCGTAGTGACCGGTATAAAAAATCGTGTTCCGGGCGGGCGAGGCAATGCCGCCGCGTCCGTAGTCGAGGGCAGCGGAACCGATTTTGAGGGACCAGTCGGCCTGGCAATCCGTGAGAAGACGGGCCAGGAACATGTCGCGGTCCGCGGCGCCGCCCGTTGCCGTGAGGTTGCCCTTTCCGAAGGCAACCGTCCCGCTGAACGTACCGCCCAGGTACACACTCGAGCCGGAGCCGCTGGGGCCCGGGTTGTAATAGCAAAGGCTCTGCCCCTCGTCCCACCCGGCGCCCCCGAACTTCTGCGCCGCCTGCGCCTTGCCATCATCGTAATAGCGGGCCACGAAGCCGTCGGAGGAGCCGCTGCTGGTGAGGGTGAAGCCGTCGAACGCGATGCTGCCGCCGAAATAGCCCGTTACGTAAATGCTCGATCCCGCCACCAGGATGTCACTGCCCGCGTCGACGCTGGTCCCCGCACCCAGCACTTTATTCCATTGCAGCACGCCGGCGGCATTGTAGCGGGCCACGAACACGTTGGTGTTGTAGGGGTAACCGGCCGGCGCGTAACCACCCGTCAGGTAGATGTCGCCGCTTTCGGGGTGTACGGCCACGGCCGCCCCGTAGTCGAAGCCGGTCCCGCCCAGTGCCCGGACGGCTACCAAGGCGCCGGCCGGGCTGTACTTGAGCAGAAATACGTCGCTGCTGCCTTTGCTGATGAGCTTGGTCGCCCCGGCGTTCCAACTCATCTGGCCGGTAAACGACCCGGTGAGGTACACGTGGTCGGACTTATCCAGGCCGATGCCGTAGCCCAGGTCGTCGCCGGTGCCGCCCGACTGCCGAACCCAGTTGAAATAGCCGCCGGTCGTATACCGGGCCACGAACACGTCGGACTGGCCGGCACTGGTGAGTTTGGCGTCGACGGTTAAGTCAGAATCCTCAAACCGGACGGTTGACTGGAAAGACCCCGTTACGTAGAGGGAGTTGCCCGACACAGTCAGCGTCAGGTCGCCGGGCTGCTCGTCGCCCGTCCCGCCGATCCGCCGGTACCACCGCACCGATCCGTTGGAATGATAGCAGGTCAGCAGGAGGTCGCCGGCCCCGTAACTGGAGTAGGTCGTGCCGTCAACTGTAACTTTACCGGTAAAAGCGGACAGTACGTACGTGTACCCGTCTTTATCGGCTACTACGGCCGTTTTCCGGCTGGTGTTGGTGAGGTGGGTGGCCCAGTCGAAAGACTGCGCCCGGGCCCGAACGGCCAGCAGGCCCAGCGCCAGCAGGAAGGCCGGCAGCAGGCGGGTGCGCAATGCCGTTGCGGAAGCGGCGCGGCGGCCGGCGGGGTGGGGGAGGGCAGGATGCGTAACGAAGTTTTGCATGGGAGTGGTTTTGGAATGGTTTGATAAAAGGGAGGCCGAAGACCGGACGATGTGCAATTGGAATGGGGGTTGGTGTAAGGGATCGCTTGCCGGGGTCTGCCGTGGTGTGGCAAAGTAAGGTTGGGGAGGGACCGGTTTCCAAAACCAGGGGGTATACGAAAGGTGAACACCCCGGGAGTGGGGTGAACAAATGGTAAACAAGGGGAAGGACGGGCCCAAAACGCGGCGGGAAGGGGACGGTGGGAACGGGAATCGGCCTGTCTCGGTCTGAGTCTCAGTAGGGTAGGGTTTAAACCCTACCCTACTGAGACTCAGACCGAGACAGGCCGGTCCCCCGTAATTTCTCCATTTCCTATTGCTGCCGGATGGCCTGGCGGATGCGTTCGGCAACTTTCGCCAGGGCCTCTTCCTGGTTCGGCCACAGGCTCACGGCCAGCAGCCGCTCCCCGGCGTCTTTGGGGATGATTTCAAAATCCCCGATCCGGTACGACTTTTCGTCGGTACTGGTCGTAACGTTGGGGAGGCCGCCCAGGTCGAGCGGCTCGAGCAGCACGGGAATGATGGTCGCTTTTCGTTTCTGGTAGTGGTCCAGGGCGGCGCTCAGCTCCTGGCTCCAGATGTACTCGCTGGCAATGAAGTCGGCCGAGAGCAGCAGGATGAACACGTCGGCTGCCTCCAGGTTCTTCTTGATCACGGCGTCCCATCGTTCGCCGGGCAGGATTTCGCGGTCATCCCAGGTTTCGACCTCCTTGCCCCGCCGCAGGCCCGCCAGGTGGGCGCGGAGCCGGCCCAGCCACCGGGTGTTCTGGTGGGAGTAGGAAAGGAATACCCGTTTGGCTTTGGGCGGCGCAATGGGCAGGGCCGCCGCAAACTTTTGCGTGAGCAGCCACACGTTGCCGTTGCCGGCCTTTACCTTGGTTTCGTGGGCGTTGCTAAGCAACTCCTGGTAGTCCACGTAGTACTCGCCGTCGTAGGAAAGTTGCAGGGGCACCTCCAGGTTGCGGTAGAGGTCGTCGGCTTCGGTACGGATGCTGCTACCGGGTGAACTGCCCTCAGGGCCGGAAAGCGCCATTTCGGTGGGGGCCGGCGCGCCGGAGTACGCTGTTGGAACGTCAGCAGGAGGCGCTTTTTCCGGCTTGGGGGAATTGGTCGGTCCGGGTACTGGTAAATTTTTGTCCCCGAGAATCTGTAGAAGCTTACCGAAAATTTCGCGCTGCAAAACGAATTGGGCCGTGGCATCTTGTTTGGCTTCCAGGCCTATCAGCAGGACGCCTTCATGCGGGTCTTCGTGCGGGTACAATCCTTTTATGAGCACGCGCATGTTGTTTTTAATGAACAAGATACCGTGTTTCCAGAAGTAGCGGCATTCAGTGTCCTGGGCAAAGCGGAGCAGGGCCTGGTTCAACAGCTTTCGGTAGTAAAACAGGGGTACTTTCACCCAAAGGCCGGAGGTCCAGGCGTCTTTGGCGGCGATCTTGAAAAGGTCTTCCAACGGGTGGCTTTCGGGAAGGTATTGCGGGGCAATGTAGTAGCCGGCTGCGGCCTTGGCCGGTTCCGGGTGCGGCGCAATCAGTTCGAGGTGCTGAGCAATGGCTAAAAAAACGGGTTTGAGTTCACTACTAATGGTATCGGATATATCATGGGCCGTGAATACGCCGCCTTGCCCAAGCACTTTCTGGTTGAGTACTTCGTAAATCTTTGCGGCCAGCTTGTCGGGCCTCAGGAAAAGCCGGTCCTGCAAGTCGGGAATATCCGGGAAAAAAACCGCCGCCCCGCCCCGGTCCAGCCAGCGAGGCAGGGTGTAGGCGGCGTCTTCGGAAATAGATGCGCCTATCAACGTAGCGCAGGCATCGTTGAATTTCTTCAGGGTGATCCACAAGTCATGCTGGAGGTACCCGGCAAAAAGATTAGGCATTTTCCCGGGCTCTTTCAAAGCGAGAATTTCGTCGCGAATCCGCCGCCAGGCCTCCGGAGTTTTTGCTTCATCCGCGCTGCTTTTCATGGCAATCGCCAACTCATTCAGAAAATGTTGCAGAATGCCGTATTGCCGTCCCTTCTTTTTCTTAGTGCCCTCCCGCAGGCTGATGTGGAAAGAGTCGTTGATGCCGTACGCATCATGCAAGTGCTGGTCAATCCGTTGCTTATCCTGGTCCGGGTCATCCGTTTTGTTCTGTACGGCAATCAACTTCCCGTTTAGCTTGCCCTTGCTGTAGTGCCGGATGGTATCGAGCCAGTACTGGATTTCGAAGTGTTCAAGGTCAGCTTCGGTCTGGTCCGGTTTTTTTTTATCATCCCCTGGCGGCTGGCGTCCGTTCAGGTTCGACTCTTTGCACCACAGCAGCACGTACACGGCGTTGGCGCTCAGAAAGAGCCGGTACGCGCCGTGGTAGTATTCCTGGCCTCCGAAGTCCCAGATGCTTATGGCTACGTCTTTCAACTCCGGAAACCGCTTGCCCTCCGGCAGCCAGCGGTGCACTTCCAGTCCGTGCGTTGACCGGCGGGCTCCGTCAAAAGTACCGTTGATGAGGTAGTTGACCAGGTTAGTTTTGCCGGCATTGCTGTTGCCCAGCACAATCAATTTAATGTCCCTTCTGGGCATGACGGCTGCTTCGCGCGGGGCTTTGCGCCTTGCCGTTACGCTGTGCATCGATGGAAGTCTTGTCTCATAAAAGTAGGCCCGTAGTTGGATGGGGTCCCCCGCTTCGTATACATCAGCGGGACAATCTTTAACCGGGCAACCTTTGCAATTAAATTCTTTCAGCAAAGAAAGGTAGATCAGGGGCTCGAGTTGTCTAACCGGATTACCCTCGAAATTCACCGTCTGAAGACTCGTAAGGTGCTCTAATGCACTAATGTTCTGTACTTTATTGAAGGTAAAATAAAGACTGGTCAGGTGGTTAAGGCTCCCCAGCAGGCTTATAGAGCTTACGCGGTTGTGGTTGAAGTTTAGGTATATGAGGTTGGTGAGCCGGCTAAGGAACTGCAAATCAGAAACTTGATTATTGACGAAGCTTAAAAACCAAAGATTTTTTAACCCTTCTAAAGGAGCTAAATCTGTTACGCTATTGGAATCGAAGTGAAGTGTCTCAAGTTCATGCAGGCTGCTAAGCGCCTGCAGATCGCTTACTTCATTTTCATTGAAATAAAATCTCCTGAGATCAGGGAGGCTTTCGACGGCTGATATGTCACTGATCCTGTTTGCGGAAACATTCAAGATTTGAAGAGCATGAAAAAACGCGATCCCGCTCAGGTTGGTGATGATGTTAGAATCAACACTTAAAATCCGGATGCTGGTAAGGCTGTCTTCAAAATATAAGTCCGGCAAGGATAAGTAGTGGAGATACAGAACCTCTAACGCTGGGAATTTTGTTATCATCCATAAATTGCCGAGTCTGCGGGGCTCACGGGCATAGCCTGAAATAATTAATTTCTTTAAGCGTCTAAGCTTATAAAAACTTTCCGGCAACAATGAAAAAGTGTTTGGGGAACCACTGTTTTTCGAATAAATGGTTTCACCGGTTTCATAATCGAAATAAAAGCCATTGCCAATAATCAACTCTTCCAGCCACTCCAGGTCCGTTACCTCCTTTGGAATTACTTGCATTCCACAGTTGCTCAGGTCCAACGTTACAGAATGGGTGCTCTGGTTCTCTTCAATCAGCTTAAGCGCCATTTCACTCATGCGGGTACGGTTTGGTGGACAGTGGGGAGAACGCACCTAAATGTAAAAGGATTGGCGAAAGCGTTAAAGTCCCTGGCCCAAAATACTTAGAAATGAGTACCCACTTACACGTACCACTACTTAGTACCCTCCGGCAGCTCCGGTAGTGGGTCTCGAACCCACCTTAGCCCGATTCCAGGGAGGCTGTGGGCCACGGAAGCATCCTCCCATTGTCACCGCTGCACTATCCAATGTGCTGATCCGGAGCCGGCGAGGTACTAAGTAGTGGTAAAAGTGTTGTCCCGGGAGGATTTGAACCTCCGGCCGGTGCCGTATCAGAGCACTGCTCTACCCCTGAGCTACGGGACAATGGGTAACGATGAACGCATCCGGCAGGCCGCAGAAGGGGCGGCGGTCCCGGGGGCAGCGGGGCGCTGCTGCACCGTCCGGGCTGCCGGATGCGCGGGTTGGGGGAAGAACGCTACCTGCGGTGCTTCTGCCGGCTGCTGGAAGGCGCCACGGCTTCGCCCCAGGCGATGAGCACCAGGTGGGCCAGGCGGGTCAGGTAGTTTTGTAAGGAAGTACTCCCGGCGGGATTCGAACCCGCGGTGACCGGTAGAAAGCCGGTTGACTTAGGCCGCTTGTCGACGGGAGCGTATGGCTCGTCGTCTTCGGTGGGGGTAGTAGCAGAGAGTTTCATCGTTGCAGGGTGATTGGTGAGAAAGGTTTGAAGTTGCGGAAGCGGGACTCGAACCCGCGAGGCCTGAGGCAACGGCTTATGAGACCGTCCAGATACCAGCTTCTGACATTCCGCAATTTTTATTGACTCGTGATAAGTGGTGCGCCCGGGGAATTTCGAAATCCCGACCCCCTGGTTAAAAGGTAGGTGCTCTGCCTCTGAGCTACAAGCGCCTTCTCGTGGGTGATGGTGCGCCTGGAGGGAATCGAACCCCCAACCTTCTCATTAAGAGTGAGTAGCTCTGCCGTTAAGCTACAGGCGCAATAAGATCCGTTTGTCTCCCGGTTTCATGGGTAGTAAGTATTGAGTATTGAGTAATGCGTATTGATTGCAGTGCCTGGTACACCCGGCAAGACTCGAACTTGCAGCAAACTCCTTAGAACGGAGCCGTTCTTCCAATTGAACTACGGGTGCGTATCTACATATCTACAAGTGCACCCGGTTGGAGTTGAACCAACGACCTTCACCTTATAAGAGTGCCGCTCTTACCGCTGAGCTACGGGTGCCGGCGATCGTCTTTGTTTTATTCGTGCCATTGTCGTTGTACTTTGTTGGGTGAGGAAGAATCGAACTTCCAGGGCCACCAGGCTCCGGTTTTACAGACCGGCCCGCTTCCACTTACGGACTATCACCCAGTGAATGACTTGTATCGGTTTGCCCGTGGGGAACTGTGGTTACGATCCACATCCTCCGCTTTTTCAGAGCGGCGCTTCTACCAAGTTAGCTTGATCCCCATGCGCATCATTTGGCGTCGGCAGCAGGACTCGAACCTGCAACCTACCGGTTAACAGCCGGTTGCTCTCCCTTTGAGCTATGCCGACAACGGGCAGAGGGTGCAGGACTCGAACCTGCAAGGCTGTTACGCCCACCTCTTTAGCAAAGAGGCTCAATAACCATTCTGACAACCCTCTGGGAGCGGTGCGTACGGGAGTCGAACCCGTTTGAATGTCTCCGTGACAGGGAACTGGCCTAGCCGTTAGCCCTACGCACCGTATGGATGGCAATCCTTTGCTCACCTCTCGTCACTTCCTGATGTAAGATTTAGCGTCTTTCGTTACTTTTTGGGCGCACCTCTCCCGGATGTTTGTTAATAATGATTTACAAACAATGGGTAGCGTACAGAAATTGCTGGAAAGCCGGGCAACAAGAAAGGCCCGATTTTCGGTCGGGCCTTGGGGGAAGCACGGAAGTGCTACACGCCGGGTGACCCGTAAAAGTGATGTTTTTCTTCGTCGGCCTTGCCGCAGGAAGCCGCCCGGTAACCCCGGTTACGCATCCGGTTGGACATGCGTATTCCGTCGCGCCGGATGACGCACACATCCGCGGAAGCCATAAATGACCAGATGGCAATGCAACTGCTGGAAGAAATCATGACGGTTTTGGTTAACGAAAAGAGCTAATTATCAAAGCCTTGCGGCGTGTTAGGGCCTTCCGCCCCGTACCCCTGCGCAACGGGCAAACGTTTGCCTTCGGGAGCCGGGGGTAAACGGTGCGTAAACAAAAAACCCGGCGAGGGGCCGGGTCTTGGTAAAAGGATAGTGTTGCAAACGCTACCTTGTACGCGACCCGTAATCAAAACGATAATCCATCCGCTCTTTATTAAATGCTATGACCATACTACGCTTACGCATGCCGCAAATGGCTACGATGACGTTGTTGGAGGAGCAGATGTTGTTGAGCGATCTCATTGTGCTTTTTTTGATGCTACAAAGGTGCAAAAAATACCAGATACGACGCAAGCGTTTTTGAAAATTTTTTGTGTAATATTTTTTGGGAAAAAATACGCTCATTCCGGCTCGGCGATAAAGGCCACCGGCAGGTTCCTTTTGGGCGGCCGGCGCACCTGTTCCCGCAGGTTGGCGAGGGTCCGGTGCAGGCCGCTCCACACGAAGGTTTTGGCCAGGGCGTAGGTCCAGTCGTCGGGCACCTCGCCGCGGTATTCCACCCGCACGTTGCCGCCGCGCAACGGCGTGAAGGTCCACGTGTTGGTAAAGTCGGGGATGCGCTCAAACCGGCGGTTGGGCGGGTACTTGCCCGGCGCCCCTACGGCCACCGTGGTGACTACGCCGGTGGACCGGTCCTGGTGAATCTTGAGCTGGGCCACGAGGTCGCGGTCTTTGAGGGCCGGCAGTTCGATGACGGCGTAGTAGTACTGCAACGTATCGTTCACGCTTTCAATCACGTGCGCCTCGCGGGTCCGGTCCACCCAATCCTTGTAACCCTCCACGTCCAGCAGTTGGGCAGCCAGCCGCCGCAGGGGCGTCGGGGCCAGGGTCATCTCGGCTTTCAGTTCCTTGAACGCCCCCCGGGGCGCCGTCCGTTCGAATACGGCAATGCCGCCGGCTTCTTTCTTCTTCACCCATCCCTTTCCGTCGTCAACGGGGGGCTGGGCCGGGGCGGCGGCCGGCCCCAGCAGGCACCATACCAGGAAGAGGACGGTTCGCGGGAATTGCATAGAGTGGATAGGTTAGGGAGAAACCCGAAAGGTTTTCAAAACCTTTCGGGTTTGGGGGTGAGGATTTACAAACCGGCCGAAGCAGCGGCCGAAACGGGCTGCTGCACGAAGGCCAGCAGGTCGCGGTTGAGCTTTTCGCGGTCGGTGTACCAGAAGCCGTGCGGGGCGCCTTCGTAGACGATGTACCGGGCGCCGGGAATCATCCTGGCGGCCACAGCCCCCGTTGCGTCAATGGGCACGATCTGGTCGTGGTCGCCGTGGATGATGAGGGTGGGCACCTGCACCCGCGCCATGTCGGCCCGGAAGTCGGTACGGGCGAAAGCATGCACGCAGTCGAGGGTGGCCTTGGGAGAGGCTTGCAGGGCCAGCACCTGGTTCCAGTCGAGCAGCGCCTGGCTAACGGGGTGCTTGAGCATGCTCACGCCGTAGAACTGGAGGGCGAAGCTCTCCAGGAACGCCGGCCGGTCTGCGCTGATGTTGGTCAGGATCTCGTCGAACACGGAGGGGTCCACGCCGTCGGGGTTGTCGGGGGTTTTGAGCATGTACGGCGTGACGGCGCCCAGCAGCACGGCTTTGGCCACGCGGTCACTCCCGTAGCGGCTCAGGTACCGCACCACTTCGCCGCCGCCCATCGAAAAGCCGACCAGCGTAACGTCCCGCAGGTCGAGGGCTTCGAGCACGGCCTTCAGGTCGGCGGCCAGGGTGTCGTAGTCGTAACTTTCCCAGGGCTTGGACGATTTGCCGAAGCCCCGCCGGTCGTAGGCAATGCAGCGCAGGCCCTGCCGGGCCAGATCGGTCACCTGGTATTCCCACATTTCGTGGTTGAGCGGCCAGCCGTGGATGAACACGACGGGGCTGCCCGTACCCCAGTCCTGGTAAAACAGGTCCACGTTGGGGGCTACTTCAATGTAACTCATCAGGCGTAAGTGGTTAAATAAAACATGAATACCCGTACTATAACTGATCCGGCGGATAAGTGTTTCTTTAAAAAGGAGTGAGAAGCGAGGAGCGAGAAGCGAGGAGGGGTCGATCCTGTTCATTCTTCCACCTTGGAAATCTCACTCCTCACTTCTCGCTTCTCACTCCTCGCTTCTCACTCCTCGCTCCTCCCTTTTAGGGAAATCCTGTTATCTTTGCCGCTGAACTCCCGTCTTTTTCCCGCCTGGTGCACGTGCCGCGCCTTCTTGCCGTATCAATGGTTTCCCGGGAGGCCCTGCTTCTTATGCTGCTATCCAACATTTTCAACGCGCTGGCCGAACGGACCAACCAGGTGATCTTCGCCTATAACCCGGCTACGGGTCAACTGGAATACCTCAACCCGGCGTTCGAACGCATCTGGCCCGGCGCCCCGGCCGACTGCCGCACCAACCCCGCCGGGCTGCTGGCGCAGGTGCACCCCGACGACCAGGAGTATGTCCGCGATGCTTTCCGGCAGGCGTTGCGCGGGGAGCCGGCCAAAAACGTCGAGTTCCGCCTCCTGTTGCCCGACGGCTCCGACCG
This sequence comes from uncultured Sphingobacteriales bacterium, assembly GCA_963844325.1. Classification (GTDB taxonomy): domain Bacteria; phylum Bacteroidota; class Bacteroidia; order Cytophagales; family 172606-1; genus CADCTQ01. Next base: position 5,582,315 of record CAWJNV010000002.1, on the reverse strand, counting down.
GTGGCTTTGCGTGTCACCCTTCCGGGTCGAGCAGCCCGGCGGCCCGCCCTGCCTTGCCGGTTTTGCCAGCGAAATCACGGGCGGCAAGCATTACAGCGACGTGCTCAAGAAATACGCCGCCAAGAAGAATTCCGTCCTCGAAATTCTTTCGCACGACCTGGCCGGGCCGATCGGTACGATCCAGGGCCTCACGGCGGTGGTCGGCAAACGCATCCGCCAGTACAACGATCCCGAACTGGAAGACCTCGTGGACCTGATCAGCCGGATGGCCAAACGCAACATTCACCTCATCCGCGACTTCGTCAAGCAGGAGTTCCTCGAATCGTCCAGCGTGGAAGTGGTCAAAGGGCGCGCAGACCTGGTAGCCAAAACCCGGGAAGTGATCGAGCAGTACCAGGCCTCCGAACAGAACATCGCCAAGGAGTTCCGGCTGGAGGTTTCGGACGATAAAATCTACGTGGAGATCGACGAAGTGAAATTCATGCAGGTGATCAACAACCTCATTTCCAACGCCATCAAATTCACCCACGACGACGGCATCATCACCACCCGCATCCGCCGGGAAGCCGACCACGTGATCCTCAGCATTGCCGACAACGGCATCGGCATTCCCGAACACCTGCACGCGGGCCTGTTCGACAAGTTTACCAAAGCCCGCCGGCCGGGCCTGCGCGGCGAAGAATCCGTGGGCCTGGGCATGTCCATCATCAAAACCATCGTTACCTGGCACGCCGGCGAAATCTGGTTCGAAAGCCGCGAAAACGAAGGCTCTACCTTCTACATCCGCATTTCGGGCCGGGAGTAAGGAAGTTTATGAGTTTATGAGTTTATGAGTTTAAAGTTATAACGCGTTAATTACCAAACGCTTTCTACTCATGAACTTTGAACTCATAAACTCTTTAACTGCCCTTCTCGGGCCGGGAGTAAGGAAGTTTATGAGTTTAAAGTTATAACGCGTTAATTACCAAACGCTTTCTACTCATGAACTTTGAACTCATAAACTCATAAACTCTTTAACTGCCCTTCCCCTCGGCGCGTTCGAGGCGAAAGCGGAACTGGGTGCCCTTGCCGGGTTTGCTGGTGACGCTGACCTTGGAACGGTGGGCTTCGATGATGTGCTTCACAATCGCCAGCCCCAGGCCGGTGCCGCCCCTGTCCTTGGAGCGGCTCTTTTCGATGCGGTAGAAGCGTTCGAAAATGCGTTTGAGGTGTTCGGGCTCAATGCCCGGCCCATCGTCGCGGACCGACACGTTGACGTGGTCCTTTTCGGTTTCAAACTCCACCGTGACCTTGCCTCCCTCCGAACCGTACTTGATGGCGTTGTCGATCAGGTTGGTGAGCACCTGCCCGATCCGCGACCGGTCGGCGTAGGCGGTGATGGGCTTTTCGTAGTTGCGGTCGAAGCGGAACTTCACTTTCTTGGAAGCCGCCTTTTCTTCGAGCTGTTCGAACACTTCGAGGGCCAGTTCGGGCAGGTCGAATTTCTCGTACTGCATCTTGATGTCGCCGGCCTCCATCTGCGAGAGCGTAAGCAGGTCCTGCACCAGCACGTCGAGGCCGTCGAGGCTGCGGGCCGCCTTTTCGAGAAACTTGTCGCGCACCGTCTTGTCGTCCACGGCCCCGTCGATGAGGGTGTGGATAAAGCCCTGGGCGGCGAAGATGGGCGTTTTGAGTTCGTGCGACACGTTGGCCAGGAACTCGCGCCGGTAGTTTTCGAGCTTTTTGAGTTCGTCGATCTCCTGCTGCTTTTTGGTGGCGTAGGCCGAGATTTCGGCGTTGAGGCGCTGGAGGGGGTTGTTGGCCTTGAACACTTTTTTGCGCGGCAGCTTGAAATCCTTGGCCCGCACCTTTTCGAGGAAGACGTAGATGCGGTTGATTTCCCGGAAGATGAGGAACTCCAGCGCCACGTACACGGCAATGAACGACCAGGCAAACGTGAGGGCAAAACTCACCGCCAGCAGTTCGGGCGAAGCCCCGGCCATCAGCGACAGGAATACCGACGAAAACAGGGCAATCAGCAGGGCCAGGATGAAAGAAACGCCTTTGGGGCCGGAAAGCATAGGGAAGTGTCAGTAAACAGTGAACAGTAATCAGTGAACAGTAAACAGTAATCAGTATCCATTGGTCAATAGGTGCGCGTAAGGGAGTGCATCCGGCTGAAAAATGACTGCTAACCTATGATTACTGATTACTGATTACTGTTCACTGACCCATGACCATTTTATTTAGCCCTCGCTCAAATCAAACTTATACCCCACGCCTTTGACCGTTTTGATGTAGCCTTCGCCGATCTTTTCGCGCACCTTCCGGATGTGCACGTCCACGGTGCGGGCCAGCACGTACACGTCGCTGCCCCAGATGTTCTGGAGCAGGTCGTCGCGGCTGAACACTTTGTTGGGGTTCTGAGCCAGGAAGAAGAGCAGTTCAAACTCCTTTTTGGGCAGCGTCACCAGTTCACCCTTGTTGGAAACCGTGTAGCTCTTGCGGTCGATGGTCAGGTCGCCGATGGCGATCTTGTCTTCCTGCTTGGCTTTTTTGGTTTCCCGCCGGAAGAGGGCGCTGATGCGGCTCATCAGGGCGCGGGGTTTGATGGGCTTGGTGATGTAGTCGTCGGCGCCCACCTCGAAGGCGGCCACCTCCGAGTATTCTTCGGTGCGGGCCGTGAGGAAGATGATGTAGGTATTTTGCAGTTCGGGCAGTTCCCGCAGGCGGCGGCCGGCCTCCACCCCATCCATGTTGGGCATCATGATGTCCATCAGGATCAGGTTGGGCAGGAAATCGCGGGCCACTTCAAGGGCTTTTTTGCCGTCGTGGGCCGCTTTTACATCATAGCCTTCTTTGGCGAGGTTGTACTGGAGCATTTCGACAATGTCCGCTTCGTCGTCTACCACCAGCACTTTGTAGGGGGCGTGCTTCATAAAGGCTTGCGTAAGGTAAGTCGTACTTCCGCAAGTTACTGCGCGGACCGCGAATAAAAAACTGCCTGAAAAATAGTTGTTCGTTATCAGTCGTTCGTTGCCCGGGGAACGGGTGACTTGCGCACCCTTACGAACAACGAACAACGAACAACGGACAACTACTTCTTCAGCGCCTTTTTCACGGCCTTGTCGAGTTCGCCGCCGTGCACGTCTTTGGCGATGATGGTGCCGTTGCGGTCAATGAGGAAGGTAGCCGGAATGGCTTCCACGCCGTAGTCGGCGGCGGCCTTGTTGCGCCAGCCCTTCAAGTCCGACACGTGGCTTTCCCAGGGCAGGCCGTCCTTCTGGATGGCTTTCTGCCAGGCCATTTTGTTCTGGTCGAGCGAAACGCTGTACACGGTAAAGCCCTTGTCTTTGTAGGCCTCGTAGATTTCAACCGTGTAGGGGTTTTCTTTCCGGCACGGGCCGCACCAGGAGGCCCAGAAGTCGATGAGCACCACCTTGCCCCGCAGCGAAGAGAGCTTGATCACCTTGCCGTCGGGGGAGGTGAGGGCAATGTCGGGCGCTACCTGGCCCACTTCGGGCGCCGGGGCCGGGGTTGAAAAAGAAGCCAGCACGAGCAGGGCTATCAGCAGCGAAAATGATTTCAGGATGTTACGCATGGGAAATGAATGATGATTGTTGGTTGGAGATTGGTCAGTAGTCATTGGTACAGTGGTCATTAGGGAGTCAAAGTGCTAACCAATCAGGTACTATTGACCAATGACTACTGACCAATCAGCCAATGTACCAATGACTAATAAAACTTGAGCGGGTGGCGCAGGTTCTTGTGCTTTTTGAGGTCGAGTTCCACGGCGCCCACGAACATTTCGGCTTCCACCTTGATGGGAATCTTGTTTTCGTCGTCCGACACCCACACCCGGATGGAATTTTCACCCTTGAAAAGCTGGTTGGCCGGCATCACGGGGTTGAGCAGGATGCAGCGGATTTTGCCCCACTTGGTTTCCACTTCGCCCTTGCCCCGGTAGCGCACCTTGAAATCGTAGTATTCGTCGTCGAAGAAGGCGTCCACCTGCACGATGTCGCCGTTGCGAACGTTGTTGAAATCCACCGTGCGGAGGAAGAAGTAGCCGCTCACCAGGTCCTGCACGTTGCGCTTGAGTTCAAATTCCTTCGTTTCGTTGTTCACTTCCTCGGAGCGGATGGTGCCCGACTCGTGGTTGAAGTACACCGTTTCGTCCTTGCGGTACTTGCCCTCCTGGATGTTCACCTGGAAGCGGTGCGGCACGAGGGCCGCCGTGTCGATGTACGACCGCCACGTGTCGCGGATGCGCAGCACGAGGTCGAAGGCGCCGATGGTCTTGCCGTTGACGTTGACCCGGTAGCAGGGGCGGTTGTTGATCTTAAACAGGTTCTGGTGCACCTCCACCACGCCTTCGGCCGCGTTGATAAAGCCGTAGTGGATGCGGAATTCGAGCACTTCGCCGCGGGAAAAACTATTGTTGCGGATGTGCCGGTACGTGTCCCTGGTCACAAACCCGCAGCAGAGCAGCAGCAAACATAAAATACGGAAGGTCCTTCTCATTAAATCTCAATATTGGGATGTGAACCGCCCGGGTTCACGTACTGGTTCTCAAATCTTGTACCGGAAGTATACGTTGCCACGCAGCGCAACCTTACAAAAATACGCAACCGGGCAGAAACGGGGAAGTAAAACATCTTACGGAAATGTAATCATTTGAGGCATTTAGCTTAAAAAAGAGCCAACCGCTGCATTTAGCCCACGGGGGCGGGGCCAAACTTTTTAGTGCGTAACAGGCGGCGATCCTGGTCCCCGGCCGTACTTTTGCCCCGTGTACCGATTCTTCGCCAAGTCCGTTCTGCTGCTGTGGCTTTGCTGCGGCGCGTACACGGCGAGCCGGGCCCAACTGCTGCGGGACGCCGACACGCAGGGGGTGCTCCGGCAAGCCATCGACCGCATTTACAATTTCCAGTTTGCCGAGGCCGAACCCCTCATCGCGACCGTCCGGGCCCGGTATCCGCAGCACCCCGTGTCGCCCATGCTGTTGGCGCTCAAGCTGTACTGGCAGGGCATGCCCCTGCGCAAGGAAAAGCCCCTGTACACCGAGTATCTCCGGCAGGTGCAACTCACCCTCAAGCAGGCCGACGTGCTGCTTGCCCGGGACGAACACGACCCCGAAGGCACGTTTTTCGCCCTGGCGGCCCACAGCTACCTGGCCCTGCAAGCCTCGGAAGAGGGCCAGACGATGGAAGCCCTCGCGGAAGCCCGCAAGGCCTACGGCTACCTGCGGGCCGGCATGAAGCTGACCGGGACGTACGCCGACTTCTACCTGTCAACCGGCCTGTACAACTATTACGTGGTGCAGTACCCCCAAACCCACCCGGCCGTAAAGCCGCTGATGCTGTTTTTCGCGGACGGCGACAAGAAGGCGGGCCTGACGCAGCTCGAAACCGGGGCCGGCAAGGGCGTTTTTACCCGCACCGAGGCCCTGTACTACCTGGTGCACATTTACGCCAAGCACGAAATGCAGTGGGCCCGGGCCCTGGCCTGCTCAAGCCGCCTCCACGCGCAGTTTCCGGCCAACCTGCTCTTCCTCATGCGCCACACCGAAATGCTGGTGCACAACGGCCGCTACGACGAGGCGGCGCCCCTGGCCGGGCAACTGGCCGCCCTGCCCGACAAGGTGTTCCAGGCTACGGCGGCCGTGCTGCGGGGCGTGATCGCCGAAAAGGGGCAACGCGACTTCGCCGAGGCCCGCAAGCAGTACGCGGTGGCCCTGCGGCTGCGCGCCTACGACCGGCGGTACACGCAGGACTACTACGCCATGGCCTACGCGGGAATGGCCCGGCTGGCCGTCCGGGAGGGCAAAAAGGAGGACGCCAAACATCTCTACAAAAAGGCCCTTGAACTGGCCGAGTACGAAAGCACCCGGCGGGAGGCCAAAAATTACCTGAAAAATGACTGAAGGCGACACCTACCTGACCCTGGCCGCTCCCGCCGAAGGCGCCTACCGCGAGAAGGGCAGCCGGTTCCTGGCGTTTGCCGCCCCGGTGCGTACCGAAGGGGAAGTAAAAGAACTGCTCGAAAGGCTCAAAAAGGAATACTACGACGCCCGTCACCACTGCTACGCGTACGTGCTGGGGCCGGCCGCCGCGCAGTACCGGGCCAACGACGCCGGCGAACCCAACCACTCGGCCGGCGACCCCATCCTGGGCCAGATCCGTTCGCGGGGGCTTACCGACGTGATCGTGGTGGTGGTCCGGTACTTCGGCGGCACGAAGCTGGGCGTAAGCGGCCTGATCAGTGCCTACCGCACGGCCGCGGCAGCGGCCCTGGATGCCGCCCCGGTCGTGCAGAAAACGGTGCGGGTGGGGCTGTCGCTGCATTTTGCCTACCCGGCCACCAACGCCGTGATGAAGGTGGTGAAAGAATACGACCTGGAAATCACCCGCCAGACCTTCCACACCGATTGCCACCTGGAAGTGTGGGTACGCCAGGCCCACGCCGATGAAGTGACCCGCAAGTTCGGGCAGGCGGAAGCAAGGGTGGAAAAACGGGAGTAGCAGGAGACGTTAGACGGGAGACGTAAGACAGGAGACCGGAGGGATCGGAAAGGAGACTGACACGAATAAGGAGAACGCATACAACAAAACGATGCATGAGGGGCATAAAAAACAAAAAAGCGCAAAGCCCTGCTTCGCGCTAAATGTCTTCTGTCTCCGTCACAGCATCCTTCCCGATCCCTCCGGTCTCCTGTCTTACGTCTCCCGTCTAACGTCTCCTGTTACTCAGCGTGGGCGTGGACGTGTTCGCGCATTGCTTCCAGGGCGGCGTCGAGGCTGCCGAAGTGGCGGATATCAATGGAGGACTGGCTTTTGGCGTTTTCGTGCATTTCTTCGGCCGACAGCTGGGTGAACGACTCGGGCGACATCACCACGAAGGTCGTCTGGGCGCCGAGTTTTTCCATTGCCGGCAGCCACGTGTTGGCAATGTAGGCCGACACGTCTTCGCTGAACATTTCCATGTTGCGGTGGTCGGCAATGACGTTGGTGATGCCCCGGGCAATGTAGGGATTGGTCGTTTCGGCTACTTTTTTTACCTCGTCGAGTGACAGGAAGCCCTTCCAGAGGTGGAACATGCACTTGAGTTCGGGGTTGTAACCGAAGGTGCCGAACGAACCTTTGAGGAGCACGTGGGTAACCGGCGTTTGGAGTTGCTGTGACATACCTGTAAGCGTGAGGGTGAGAAATAGTCTTTACAACAATAGGATGAACCGTACGATGAAACCGCGCCGGCTCCGGCAGAACCGGCATGGGTACGGGTTAATACCGCTCCTTTTTAAAAGGTAATTATTTTGCCAAGCTTTTCTTGCAAATGTTGGGTCAGTTCCAAAAAAGCAGCGCCATAGTGACCTTCTTCGGGCAGTGAGGCGGTTACCCTTACAAAATGAACGTGAATGGTAACGTTGATGGGGGAGGCAGGTACGGGCACCGTCATCCGCAGGCTGGGGGGAACCGGGCCATCGGGGGCCGGGTACACCAGGTGCACGCCGGCGGCTTGCCGGGCAATGGCGTAGGCCAGCATCTGGTAGAGGTCGCCGGGCGGCACGGCGCCCAGGTGCGGCGCAATGCACTTGTACTTCACGTCAATCACGACCCGGTGCCCGGGTAGCCAGAGGTCGTTGCGGACCAGGCCGGCCGGCTTGCCCGCCGCGCTGCCCAGGTAGGCGGTGCGCTGGGTTTCGGCTCCCCAGCCTGCGAAGTGCCGCCGGATAAACCCCGTGATGAAGTCTTCGAACACCCGTTCGGCGGGAACCAGGAAGGAGAAGGTAGGGTGGTGGCCCGCGGCGTCGGCCCCCAGGGCGCCGGCCAGGAACCAGCGGCACATGGCCAGCAGCCGCGCGTGCGCGGGCGGCAACCCACTCCCCGCCACCCCGTCGCAGTCGTGCACCGTGCAGGGCCGGCCCGTGACGCCCTCCAGTTCGTGGAGCACGTCGCGCAGGTCTTCGGCGCCGCCGGGGCCGGCCAGGGGCAGCAGGCCCGTAGCCACGCACCGCACCACCTGGTTGAACGGGTTGTCGAGCTGGTACGCACTGTACTCGCTGTGCAGGTGCTGCCACTGGCCCGTGCCCAGTTGTTCGCGCAGGTACGCCCCCACGTCGAGGCGGCCCCGCAGGTACCCGCCCGCTTCGGTCACTGCCGTGTAGGTGCGCAGCGGCCGTTCCGACAGGGTATGCCGGGCAAACCGGGCGAAGAGGCCCGCCAGCCACGCCAGCGGGTCGTCCCCCGCCGGCAGGGTCGCCTCCGACCAGTCGAACGGAAAGTGCGCCGGGTGGCCGTAGGAAAGGTAGTACTGGAGGTGCCGGAACGCCCCTTCCCAGGAAAGGGCCGTGCCCGCAAAGAGCTTCGGCACGATGCGGAGGGTGAGCGGGCCGTAGCGGAGCAGGCCGCAGTAGTTGCGGGCCCGTACCTCCCGGCCGTCAAACTGGAGCAGCGCCTGTCCGTGCCGGTGCACCGCGGCCAGCAGTTCCTCGGAGGGTTCGTCGGCCGGGGCCCCATCGTGGAAGGCGCCCCGGCCCGCCCACACGCGGCGGAGGTACGCCTTAAAACCCTCCAGGTCCACGGCGCCGGGCAGGGCCGCAAAGTCGCCGAACTCGTAGAGGGTCAGCGTGTGCCGGGGCTGGGAAGGCGGGGGAGCGGGCATACCCGCCAAAGGTACAACAGTAAACAGAGATCAGTAAACAGTAATCAGTAAACAATGAACAGTAAACAGTGATTAAGGGGCATCCGGCTACGACACCTTACTGATTACTGTTCACTGATTGCTGTTCACTGTTCCGCCAGGTAGTCAGTCAGCTTTTTCCACTGCATCTCCTGGAACACCGCCCAGCCGCCCTCGGCGATCAGCGTGTTGACCACGGCCCGGCCACCCGCCTCGTCGCCCTGGTTGTTGATGCGTTCGTCGCGGCCGATTTCGCTGGCTACCAGGGTATTGCCTTTCAGTGCCACCCGGAAGGTACTGGTGGCTTCGCCGCCGAAGAAGTGGGCTACCTGGCCTTCCGTGCTTTCCCCGCCGGCCTTGGGATTGCCGCAGGGGCTTACGGTGAACTGGGCTTCGGCGGGGCCCGTCCGCACGTCGGTAACCGTGACCCAGTTTTCGGGCAGGGGGCCCGGCAGGCTGATGCGGATGCAATCCCCCACGGCGGGGCTGCCCGGCTTGCGGAGCCCGGCCCGGTCGTAGAGCCCGAACCTGGCGCTGAAGCCCGGCAGGGTAGACCAGCCGTCTACGTCAAACAATTTTTGCCGGGCCCGCCCGAAAGCCTCCGCGGCGGCGTTGGCGTCGGGGTAGGGGCGTTCGCTCGAAAAACGGGTGTCTTTGGTGGCTTCGCCCTTGATGACCTGGGCTTCCCGCCTGGCGTTTTCTAAAAAATCTCCGAGGCTCATGGGGAGTGGTTTTGGTTCGCTGATGCGACTTTCTACTGGTTTCCGGCGGAGCGGGTTGCCGGCCGTAAGCAGATGCGATCCCTGCCCGAGTTCACTTACGGTCGGCCGGCCGCGATGCGTGTTGGGTGAACTGCGGTGCATCAAGGGTGAGCCGCGGTGCATCAAGGGTGGGCCGCGATGTATCAAGGGTGAGCCGCGATGAATCGCGGCTCTACCGGACGCCTGGTGACTTTAAAATTGATTTTTCAGAATGGGCTCAACTTTTCGGGCCCATCTGCGTAAGTCCGGTTGTCCGGGAATCCTCTCAACTATTTTGCCCAGGTCACTGTGCGCCCGGAACGGGCGGAGACCATTTTTTATTTACAGTCCGGCCTGTCTTGCGGGGCCGCGGCAAACTAAAAAAAACTATTTTTCGTCCTTGTATCTACAAACGTCTGACTGATGATAAACTTAGTACTCGCTGATGACCATAAAATTATCCGGGACGGCATCAAATCCCTGCTCTCGGGCGAACCCTCCATCCGGATCGTGGGGGAAGCGTCCAACGGGATTGAACTGCTGGAGGTGTTGGGCACTGTAGACGCCCACGTGGCCCTGCTGGACCTCAACATGCCCGGAATGGATGGTTTCGAGGCCATGAAGCACATCAAGGAACGTTTTCCGCAGGTGAAGACGCTGGCCCTTTCGATGCTGGACCACGAGAACTACGTGTTGCAGGTAATGGACGCCGGGGCGATGGGCTATTTGCTCAAAAATTCGGGCATGGAAGAACTCGTTTTCGGCATCCGGATGGCCGCCCAGGGGACGCATTTCATCAGCAGCGAGATCAGCATTGCCCTGCTGCACCGGCTCAAAACCTTGCAGGAACAGCACGCTTTGCCGCATTCGCTGGCCGACGTAAGCGCTGAAAAGCCCTCCGGCGACCTCTCCAAGCGGGAAGTGGAGGTGCTGCACCTGATTGCCCAGGGTTTTACCAACGCCGAAATCGCCGAAAAGCTTTTCACCAGCCGCCGCACCATTGAAACGCACCGCCAGAACCTGCTCGAAAAAACCGGCGCCAACAACACGGCCACGCTGATTATGTACGGCATCTCCCGCGGCCTGCTCAAAGCCAACGGCGCCGTGCCCGACGAGGCTTCCAGCGCCACCTAGTTGGTTGTTCGTTGTTCGGCTTACCCCAAGCCGGAAAGGAATTTACCGGGAAGGATTTACCAGTAAATGCTTGCCCGTAAGGTGTCGGCAGCCGAACAACGAATAACCAACAACTAAAAAAGTCAGACTACGGCCGGCTGCACGCTGGAGGGCCGGCCGCTGGCCGAAACATGAGCCGTACGGCCCACGTTGAATTCGAGGTAGAAGCTGCGGTATTTCTTGAGCAGTACCGTGGAGGCCGGCGTGCAGCCTTCCAGCAGGCTTTGCTGGCGTTTGGCCAGGTCGAGGTGGAATTTTTCGCGGCCGTGCAGCAGCGTAAGCCCCGCCGACCAGTCCTGCTTATGCAGGATGAACGAACGGGAATCGAAGGCAATGAAGTTGGGGGCGTACGGGTAGGCGCCCGGCCGGCGGACTTTCAGGTCGATGGCAACCCGCGCAATGGCCCGGATGGCGAGGCTGGCCGGAATGCCGTACAACTTGCGGATGGTCTTGTAACAACCCTGGTGCAACGCCCACTGCTGGTTGGTCTGTTGTTCCACGCCGTAGGTCCAGATGTTGTTGCAGGCGGCTGCAAAGGCTTCGAGGGTATCTTCCAGGTGCCCGCGTTGCTGGGGAACAATGTTCAGCCGGCAGCTTAAGGTATGTAATTCACTCATAAATCAGAATCAAGGTTGGCACGAAGCAGTGATTGCTTTGACGCAGCATTTCAATAAACCTCTGCTTTCCTTGTCGTTAACAAAGTCAGTGAAGGATTTTCTCGGGTGCTTCTGTGGGGTAGTAACGCGTAACCGGCCCTTCCGTTCGTCTGGAAAGTACGGTATTATAAAAATACCAACTAGTACGTACCCGCTGGGAAATCTACCCTGGTTGCCGTAAAATACGGAGCGGATGGCTTTGGAGGAGGCTGATAATAAGGAAGTTAGTGGATAACGTGATTTGTGCCGGTGCGCAAAAACCTAAACTCCCCCGCGGCCCAACGGGTTACGGGCCGAAGCTGCTCAGTGAAAGGGCTTCATTGAAAGGTTTCACGTGAAGGCGGGTTTCACGAACAGGTTCGCGCAAAGGCGCAAAGGCGGAGCGCAGAGGACGCAAAGAAAAGAGCTTAACCGCCAGGATCGCAACGGAGGTGCATGACAATAGAGGTGCATGACAATAGAGGTGCGTGGCAATAGAGGTGCAAAAGTATATGGCGGCAGACGAGTCGGGAGGCAGTTGTCGCATCGGGGGAAAGCATCGCATTGCAGGGAGTGGTCACATCGCGGTACTCGCTGCGTCGCGGGAAGTCGCCGCGTCGCGGCTCCCCTCCTCGGAGGGGTTAGGGGGTGGGTTTACCTACAAATTACGCGTAATACAGGGATCAGCACAATGGGAATTCCGCAGCAGGGAGAATCCGCAGAAAGTTTAGCAGTGGAGAGAGAGCAACGCAATGCGGTGATCCCCATATCACTCGTAGCATAGAGGTAAACCCACCCCCTAACCCCTCCGAGGAGTAGGGCTGTACAGTTTAAGTTATAAAAGCCAGGAATATAGCTCTTTGATATTGTGCGCATAGCGTTCAGTAGTTGCTTTCAGAGAGGAGAAGCCTTTGGCTCTGGTTAAATTCAAGACCATGTTCTTGATAAGGGAAACGTTTTTGGCGGCCTGATGGTGTCGGATGCGGTTTTTGTCTTCCTTCATGTGGACGTCTTTGACCCAATGCAAGCGGTTCTCAATGCCCCAATGATTGCGAATCAGAGTAGCGGCTTGTTGGGCCGATTCCATCTTGCGGCTCAAGATGTAGTAGTGGGTCTTCTCATAAGGCTTAGCTTTCTGGAAGCGCTTGCCTTTGCGATAGCCCCAGCGCCTGAGTACTACAAAGCAGACAATGCCTTTGTAGTAGTTTTGCCAGTCTTGAGGGGCGGCAAAGAGCTGGCAGTGGCGGTGTTCCAGGCGACCCCGGTTCTTCTCTCGGTACTGCTGCTCACTGAGGGGCTTTTGGGAGCGGGCCTCTTGTTGGAGGCGGGCCAGGAGTTTGACCTGATTGGCCTTCACTTGCAAGCAGTAGTCATTACCCGAATCAACAATAGCTTCTAGCGTTTTTTTTGGCTGTGCAAGGCATCCAGCGTGAGCATAGCGCCTTTTAGATCGAGTTTTTCAATCAAATCGCGCACGACTTGGGCCTCACCCTGCTGGCCATTGTGAAAGGCTTGTAAGCCTACTACCAACTGGCTTTGGTGAGAAAACACCTGTACCATAGCCACAAAGTCCTGGTAGCTTTCTGGGTAGTCAGAAAGGGTAGACTTCAAACTCTTGCCGTCTAAGCTGTAGGCTGGCTGAGCTTGTTCTAGGGGTTGAGCTTGTTCTAGGGGTTGAGCTTGTAGTTGACCGAGCCAAGCCTGGAACTGCTGCTTGAAGGCCTCAAAGTCGAGCCTTCCCAACACCTCGCCGATGGTAACATGACCCGGTACGCCGTGCTTAAAACCAAACAAGCGTACAAACGCCCAGGCGTGACGTTGCATGAAGCGGGCCAGTTCCCGATAGCCGTAGTAGCCACTTAAGTTGCCTATGACTATCATTGCCAGTAGCGAGGGCAAGGGGTGGCGACTACCCTTTTTACAGCGAGGATCAGGTACTTTGGACAGAAAAGATAACAAGTTAGCAGCCATACTCATTTATATTTCTTGCAAATATACTTGCTAACAACTACTTACACCAAAACTAAACAACCCTACTCCGAGGAGGGGAGCCGCGACGCGACCCCGTCCCGCGACGCAGCGAGTACCGCGATGTGACCACTCCCTGCAATGCGATGCTTTCCCCCGATGCGACAACTGCCTCCCGACTCGTCTGCCGCCATATACTTTTGCACCTCTATTGCCACGCACCTCTATTGTCATGCACCTCTATTGCCACGCACCTCCGTTGCGATCCTGGCGGTTAAGCTCTTTTCTTTGCGTCCTCTGCGCTCCGCCTTTGCGCCTTTGCGCGAACCTGTTCGTGGCAGATTTCCCGCCAAAGGCCTATCTTGAAGTGGCGGCCCGTCGTGGCCCCGCAAAAGCATATGCCCGGCTCCTTCCGTTCCGCGTTTTACATTGCAGTGCTGTACCTCCTGGGAGGAAGGTTGACGGGGTTCCCGGCGTCCGCCCAAAGCACTTCGCCCGGCCGGGTGGTGCTCGACGTGCCCGGCTACCCGCTGGTGTTCGAACTCGATTCGGGTGAAACGATGACCGTCACCCGGGGGCAGGGAGGCAAAACCCGCTCCCGCACCGTAAAACTGGTTTCGGTAAAGCCCGTCTTCGAGCCCAACGAATGGTTCACTGGCGGCCTGCCGTCCCGCAACTACGCGTACGCTGAGGTCGTGGTCGAAGTGTCGGGACGCCGGGTGACCTTGCTGCACCGCCCGTACCAGATGCCCGTCACCGTGCACGGGCTGCGCCTCTACGTGGAAACGATCCGGGAGTGGGCCCAAAACGCCGAAATTGCCGACCTGAAGGACGTCCGCAGGCAGGTACGGCTGGCCGCCGGCACGGCCGGAGAACCCTGGGGGCCGGCCACGCTGGTTTTCCCGGTCCGGAACTACCGCTGGCGGTCGGCGGCCTACAACAACACCTGGTCGTCGCTGGTGCCCTACAACAAACTGTACTACCACCGGGGCGAGGACTACGGCGCCATTCCCGACCGACTCGGCGTGGTGGCGCCCTTCGACGGCACGGTCACCGCCACGCCCGGGCCGGCCGGCGACGGCAAATCCAACGAGATCCGCATCCGCAACGCCGCGGGCATTACCTGCCGCCTCTCGCACATGAACACCGAGACCATCCGGCCCGGATACTCCGTGAGCACGCCGGTGGCGGCGGGTACGGTGCTGGCCCAAACGGGCATGACCTGGGACGGCCGCAAGTCGCAGGAATACGACCCGCACTGCCACGTGGAACTGCTGCACGGGGAAATTCAACTGGCCTCGTTTCCCTACCTGATGGAAGCCTACCTGCGCGACTATCCCGACCCGGTGCTGGCCGTGGCCGGCGGCTACGCGTTTACCCGCGCCGGCCGCGCCGTGCAACTCGACGGGAGCCGTTCGCTGGCCCGGCCCGGGGGGCACATTCGCCGCTACACCTGGCACCTGCACGACGGCCGCGTGGTGACCGGGGCGCGGGTGACGGTGCAGTACGACCGGCCCGGTCTGTATACCGAGGAATTACAAGTGACCGGCCCGGGCGGCGCCACTGACCGCGACTTCGTGCAGGTGCGGGTGTACGAGGCCGGCCGGGGCCGCGGGATTGCCTACGGCTGGGCGTACCACTTTCCCGTAAGGGGCATCCGGCCGGGTACCCTGGTGCTTTTCTGGAACCGCCTCGTGCACGCGCAAACCCCCGTAATGATTGACTTCGGCGACGGCACTCCGGCCCAACCAATCGACCGGGAAACGGCGCACGCCTACCGGGCGGCGGGCCGTTACGTGGTTACGTTCTCGGCCCGGGGCCCGCGGGAAGAACCCGTGGCGGTGAAGCTGGAGGTGGTGGTGGGGGAGGAGTAGCGGCCGGAAGGAGGGTGTTTCAGATTGAAACAAAGCTTGTCCGTTTTCGGAACGGGCCGCTGCCCCGGCAACGGCGCAGGGGAGTAATTGCGGGCGCAGCCCGGGGTTTTTTGCGTTGGCACGTCCCTTGACCCGCACTACGCAACGCGGCTGCCCAACTCCCGGCCGCTCCCGTACTCCGCCATGTTCAACAGCTACTTCACCATTGCCCTCCGGCAACTGCGCAAACACCCTTCCACCACCGCCATCCACTTGCTGGGCCTCACGGTAGGGCTGACCACTTGCCTGCTCATCTGCCTTTTCCTGTACCACGAGTGGGGCGTCGACCGGCACCAGCCGCAGGCGGACCGCACTTTCCGGGTAAACCTGGTCGCCCGCAGTCCGGGCCAGGTCGATTACTCGGGCATTAGCCCGTACCCGATGGGCGCCGCGCTGCGCACCGATTTTCCCGACTGGCCCGTCGTAGCCAGCGTTCACCTGGAGGAGGAAAACTTTGTGGTGATCTCACCCCAAAAGATCCTGTCGGAAGAACGCATCCTGTTTGCCGAGCCGGCGTTGCTCGACCTGTTCCGGGTGGAAATGCGTTCCGGCGACGCCCGCAAAGCCCTGGCCGGGCCCAACCAGGCCATCCTGAGCGAGAAGACGGCCCTGCGTTACTTTGGCAGCCTCGACGTGGTCGGCCGCACCTTCCGGCTGGGCGAAAAAACGCTCCTGCAAGTCGCAGGGGTGATGCATGACCTGCCCGTGCAGACCAACCTGCCGGCCAACCTGCTGGTATCGTACCCAACGCTCAAAACGTTCTTCGTCCTGGGCGTCGATCAGTGGGGCATCCACTCGCAGGGCAGCGTGTTCGTGCGCCTGCCCGGAGGTGCCGCCCCGGGTCGCTACGCGGGCCGCATGCAACGGTTTACGGCCAAATACCTGCCCCCCGAAGGAGGAGAAAGCTGGGAAATGGCCTTGCAGCCGCTCCGCGATATTCACTTTGACACCACGGCGGAGGGCACCAACTTCGTGCCCGCCATTTCGCCCGTGTACCTCTGGACTTTCGGGGCCATTGCCGTGCTGGTGCTGCTGATCGGCTGCATCAACTTCGTCAACCTGTCGACGGCCCGGGCAATGGTGCGGGCCCGGGAAGTAGGCATCCGCAAAGCAATTGGGGCCACCCGCAAGCAGCTCGTGTACCAGTTCCTGGGCGAAGCCGCCTGGCTGACCGCCTTTTCGGCCCTGCTCGCCCTCACCCTGGTCAGCGTGCTGCTGCCGGTGGTAAACGACTTCCTCGACAAACAGATTGCCCTGCCGCTGGCCGGGGCCGGGGTGGGCGTTGCCGGGCTGGCCGCTCTCACCACGGTACTGGCCGGCCTGTACCCGGCACTGGTGCTGTCGGGCTTTCAGCCGGTGAAGGCCCTGAAGGGACGCCTGCAAGGCAACCCCGGCGGGACGGACTGGCTGCGGCAGGGCCTCATCGTGTTCCAATTCACCATTTCCCTGGTGCTGGCCGCCGGGGTAGTGGTGATTTACCAGCAATTGCAGCTTTTCCGGGAAAAGGACCTGGGTTTTCGCCGGGAGGGGGTGCTGGTGGCCGACGTGAGCAACCAGACTGCCAAACGGGCCGCTTTCCGGGAAGCCCTGCTCCGGGTGCCCGGCGTGGAAGCGGTGTCGGCGGCGATGGGCGCCCCCACCTGGGACAACAACTTCAACACTTCGCTCAACCCGCGGCCGGACGAAGGGGACGTGACGGTAGATGTAAACGCGAAAGGGGCGGATGCGGGCTACGCGGAAACTTACGGCCTCAAGCTGCTGGCCGGGCGGTTCCTCGAACCCCGCGACACGCTGACCAATGCCCCGGGCATCCCTTCAGAGAAGCGCCAGTACGTCTTTGTCGTCAACGAGGCCGCCGTGCGGGCAATGGGCTACCGTGACCCGGCCCGGGCGCTGGGCAAACGCATCAAGATCGGCATCAACGACATTGAAGCGCCGGTGATCGGGGTGGTCAAAGACTTTCATTCCAGCTCCCTCCACGAGGCCATCAAGCCGGTCGTCATCATGAATTTCCCCTTTTTTTACGGTACGGTGGGGCTCAAACTCCGGACGGACAATTACCCGGCCACGCTGGCCGCGGTGGAACGCGTGTGCCGCCAGTTTGACCCCGACCGGTTGTACAAGGCGCGTTTCCTGGAGGAGAGCCTGTCGGAACTCTACCAGGAAGAAGCCCGGCAGTTTGCCCTGTTGCAGGTGTTTGCCGGGCTGGCCCTGCTGATCGGCTGCCTGGGGTTGTGGGGACTTTCGGTGTTCCTGATCGAACGGCGCACCAAAGAAATCGGCGTGCGTAAAGTACTGGGCGCCTCCGTAGCCAGCCTGGTCGCCCTGCTGTCCCGGGACTTCGTCAAACTGGTCCTGCTGGCTATTTTCATCGCTACGCCCATTGCCTGGTACGCCATGCAGGCGTGGCTGGCAAAATTCGCCTACAAAATCACCATCGGCGGCTGGGTGTTCGGTGGTGTCGGCCTGGCGGCCCTAACCCTGGCCCTGCTCACCGTGGGCTACCGCGCCATCCGGGCCGCCCGCACCAATCCGGTAGACAGCCTGCGCATGGAATAGAAAAGGGAGACCGGAGGCGGGAGGAAAGGAGACCGGAGGAGGATCGGGAAGGAGGCTTGTGCGAGGATGCTGTTTCGTAATTAAGTTGCACGCAAAGGCGCAAAGAAGCGCAGAGGCTGCAAAGGAGAATGCGTATCTCTTTGCGGCCTTTGCGCTTCTTTGCGCCTTTGCGTGAACCCCTTAAGGTTCGAAGAAGTGCACGGACGCGCCGTGTTTTTCCTCGAAGGCACGGTGGATGCGGCGGACCGTTTCGAGGCCCGCGTCACCGGCGCAGAGGAAGCACACCGTGCCGCCGCTGCCGCCCCCCGTAATGCGGGCCCCGTACACGCCGTTGCGGGTATTTTTCCTGGCCTGCCACACCAGTTCGTCCGTCCGGGCGTTGCCCAGGCCGCAGGCGGAGTAGCCCTCGTGCGACTGAAACATCCATTCCCCCAGTTGGCGCAGGCTCCGCTCCCGCCGGTCGGCGTCGGTTTCGGGCGGCAGGTGCTGGAGCAGCAGCGAAAAGTACTGGATGCGGGTGTTCTCGTAAATGGGGTGGCGGGTGGCGTTGTACACATCGTACGGGCGGTCCGGCTGCACCTCGGTAGCCGGGTCGATGGTAACGCCGTAGCGGGCCAGGAAGTCGGCGCCGCCCAGTTGCCGGGGCAGCCGCGGGGCGTACCGCCCCTCGAAGTCCGATGGTTCGATGTTGGCCAGGTAGCCGTTGTAGAGCAGGTGTTCGCGTTCCCCCGTACGCCGGGCGTGGGCCAGTTCGCCCGGCGTGGTGCCGTCGTACTGCGCCAGGATGGAGTAGCCCATGAACGCCGCCGTGCGCACGTCGCCGTAGGAGGCCCCGCCCACTGCGTGCCGCACCCCGCTGTCGATGCCCACGAAGCGGACGCCGGCGGGAACCGGGAAGGGTGGGGACAGGTGGTCGGGCTGGCAGAGGATGGGCAGCAGCCGGTTCGGTTCGCCGAAGTGGGAGGAGAGCTGGTCCATGAGGCCGCAGGGGGCGCCGACCACCTGGTTTTCGACCCGCTGGGCCAGCGTGGGCAGTTCGGTGCCGGTGAACGATAGGCCGTACGCCCCGGCCAATGCCCGCATCGTTGCTACTTCGAGGGCTGCCGACGAGGAGACGCCCTTGCCGGCCGGCACCTGCGAATCCACCAGCACGTCGGCCCCGGTGACGGCGATGCCCTTTTCCCGGTGCAGCACCAGCAGGCAGCCGGCCACGTAGCCCGCCCAATGGCCACCCGGCAGGGATGCCAGTTGCTGCCGGGCATGGTCGTAGTCGGGCTGGCCGTCGCGCAGCAGTTGGTCGTAGGGTACTTCCACCAGCGGGTGCGGCTCGCCGGGCGACAGGGTGCGGAGGCGCAGCCGGCCGTCGTCGCGGAGGGCCAGCGTAACCGTGGTCCGTTCACGGATGGGCATTTGCAGCACCAGCGAACCGGAGTAGTCGGCAATGCCGCCCATCACGTCGAGGCGGCCGGGGGCAGTGGCCGAGAAGCGGGGAGAGGCGTTGCCGCCGAAGAAGGGGTGGGTGATGGTTTCCAATCAATTAGTAAAAATTAGTCAATCATCCTTAAGTTGTTTACTCCATCTGAATTTGATATAACTTTCCAAATCAAAATGCCGGTACAAAGAGCATGAGGATTAATCAAATATTCCCCGCCACTTTACCTCCAGTTTTGCTAAGAGAATATGTGACTCTTTAGTGCTAATTATAAATATATCTGTATCAGGCCATTCTCCTTTGATTTTGTTTATATTTTGATCTAGTAGTTTGATGAATGTAATTTTGTTGCTCTCGTATTTTATTTTTTTTGTAATAATTGTATACTTCTGTTCTGGAAGTGAATAACATATAGTTATGGTTTGTTATTTTTAATCTCTCGATTGTTTGATTGGTGTATACTTTGATCGATTTTATTATTACAATTGTAACCACAATACCTGAAAGAGCCGGAATTAAAATTTTAAAAATGGTTCCGATGATTTCAATTCTGGATAACAAGAAAATTAGTAAAATAGGTGATGCTACGCTCAAAAATAAAATTATTACTGTAGTGAATTCTTCAATTGTTTTGCTGAGGCTAATATTTTTTATCGCCTCTCTTATGTCTAATTCATCTTTAAAGCTTGCATAGATTTCCTTCATGAAATTTGCAATGTTGTTTATTTTGTATATGGGGTAAACTAATAACGAACATATCAGGCTCAGAATGTATATGCGATTGCTGATTTCTAAGGAAGAAAAATATGGGATTTTTTCGCGATTCACTGCGGAATATAATAAAAATGTGCCAGTAACCATTGCAAAAGATACCAACTCCCTTATAGCGTTTGTATCAACCCGATGTATACTTCGGTGTTTAAAGTACTCGAGCATGAATCCAGCTATGCCCATTATGGTTATCGGTAGCAGGATATATCCAATGGGTCGGTATATGAGTGTTGCAATAAATAATGAGATAAGCAACGTGATAAGACAATAGCAATCTATGAGTTTAACAATGGCTCTTGTGTGGATGGATTTAAATGCTTTGGAAATACTTAGGAAAAATAAAATTTCCCTGCTTTGGCTGATGAAAGACAGGAGAGGTATTTCGTCTATATATGAATATATTTTCGATTTAAGTGTTTCGGGAATTTCTGACAAATATCTGCATGATTTAAATGCTGTTTCATTGGTCCAGTAGTTTCCGATTTCTAAAGCCTGGGTTAATATTTTTTCGATGTATTTTTTGTCTAATAAACCTACTGTTTCAAGTGCCAGCTTTATTGTGATGACATTGTTGGTTGTATGTATTTGCTTTAAAATATACTGTGCTAAATCTGTTGTAATGTGTCCGATGCATTTGTTTCTGACTTTAAATGCATCTCTTAGGAATCGCATACAGTGGATAGTGCGTATATCCTGAGGATCATTTAAGGTTTTAATAGTATTCCAACAGAAATCTGCAATATACCTGGCTTTTTCTGCGTCAGCTACCTCGCAATATAGAACCAAAGCATCTCTCTGTTGGGAGTCAGTGGGAATGTCGTGCAACCGAATAAACTGATCATCAATTAACATACTTTGTACATAAAAGTACTCAGCGAATCTGCGATGCGCAAAACTAAACGTATTATCATCACTTGAGCTGCCACGCCCAAGCCTGGCAAACTTCAATACACTAACTACTGAATCAATATTCTTTTGAGGAAACTCTTCTCTTAGTTTTTCTATACGCACTTCAAGGCCATATTTATTAAACATTTCTTTGGCAATAAGTATTGTGCACGTAATTACATCTTGAATGGTGATCCTGCTTTGTTTGATTTTGTGCTGGCAATCAGTTAAAGTTCTGTTAATGTAAGAGGAATACATTTCGGATTGGGTAGCAGGCAGGTTATTTTCATTGTTTTCAGCATATTCAGCAATCAGCGTTGCAGAAAATGGATTTCGCGCTACAGGTACTAATTCGGGATAATCCTTGAATAACGTTTTTAAAAATGCCTCTTCATGCCGTCCCCTGAGTTTAAAAGATTTGATAATTGATTTTTCTGAGAAAGGCCGTATTGTCAGAGTTGTGTCTACTTGAAATTCTTTAGTTGGTTTTCTGAAATTTCTGGAAGCTAAAATGCCTTGGGAATCTTCCGATCTGGCACCTTTTAAAAATTTGAAAACTACTCTGGAGAGTTGTTGAATTAATTCTGAGTTCTCGCTTTCTTCCAAAACAGAAGGGATCTCATCAAAGGAGTCAAGAACAAAGTATAAACGCCCCGCTTCGTAAAGTTTGTCATAGTAATCTTCAAAAAATCTTGAAGTGACTATGTCTCTGCTTTTTAAGTTCTCAATGACAAACTGCTGGATCTGATTAACGGTAGGAGGGTTATTTGCATCCCATCGCTTATCGATAATCCATTCCTTTAGATTAATGTAAACCGGAATCTTGCCGGTTTGATCTGATTCATGTAATAAATCTTGACATAACTTTCTCAATGCAACGCTTTTTCCGGAACCAGGGTCTCCTAAAACGAGGAACAGTCTTGCTTTGGATTTTTTTATTGCATTCAGAAGATCTGTAGTTATTTTATGGGTTTTATTGTTTGTGTAAACTTCTACCTCTGCGTCTAGCGGAGTAAAAAATTGCGTACTCCAATTAGTGCTTTTATCTATGCTTTTTAAATCATCCAGTAAAGCAATACAAACTCCCTTTAATCTATCACTGAAGCTTCGCTCAGGTATATCTTCAGTAATGCGATTGGGATGAACTCCCATTGCTGTTGAGTCACGGTTGAAGTAATTTACAATAAAAATAACAACCAGTACGAAAGCCAGTACAAGTCCCGGAGCAACGCTTTGTATCGGGTAATCCTTAAATGCTGGTATGTATTTGTTGATAAAAAACTGTATTCCATTTTCGACAAATTGCTGCCAGAACCCAAATGAAAAAACGGTAGCAGAGGCAAGGCCAAGCGATATAATTCGCACTTGTACATTACCACTGCGATTGGTTCGCCAAACAGCGCTGGTAATCGAGAGGAAAACAAACACAAGCAGGCTTACGACTATGGCTGTCCCGGCACCTTGTGTGTAATAAAAGAAGATTGAAACTGCAATCGTAATGACGAATACAATAAGGAGCAGCTTTTGGACTCCTGTCATACCCTCAAACAAACTTTTCATCTTTTAATGATTATGGTTTGCAGGAATATGTATAATTGACTGTTTACTTCAAAGCAGATTCGTAAAATATTGTATCCAGTCACTCTCGCGCGTTACTCCGTGAGCCCGTACTTGCGGAGCAGCGCCTGGAGCACCGGTTCCACCTCGGCGCGGATGTGTTCGTTGGCGTAGCCGATCCAGTCCACGGAGGCCAGCAGGTCGAGGGGCGTATCGAGGTCGCGGCCGTGGATGTCGGTGATGCCAAGGCCCGCTTCCCGGCCGATGAGCGTGGCGCACACGTCGTAGGGGTGGCACACGTGGCCGGGCGTTTTGCCTTCGCGGGCCAGCTTGTGGTAGAGGGCCGTGCGGATGTCGGCCACGAAGCGGTCGTGGCCCATGAGCATTTCGTAGAGCTGGCCGCCCGAGGAGATGTACTGGTCTTCAAAAGTCACGGCCTTGCCCGGTTGCCGCTGCGGGGCCAGCGTGTCGATGAGTTCGTCTTCGATGCGGGCCAGCAGTTCGCGGCCGGGCGGGAAAAAGCGGGCAATCTGGGCGAAGCCGCCGATAATGGTGCGGGAGCGGGAGGGCCGGATTTCGCGGCGGGCAATGTCGCCCGAGCGGAGGTTGCGGGTGTAGGCGTGGGCGCCCCGGCCCTTGATGGCCCAGAGCGTGTCGCTCAGGTTGCTGCGCGAAGTGGGCAGTTCGGTCATCACGGCCACTTCCACGTCGCGGAGCGTAGTGGCGGCGCCCTTGTTGGGGGCGGCGGCGGCCAGGAAAAACGCCGACCGTTTGTCGTACATGATGCCGCGGGTGCCGTCGATGGGGTCCATGATGATGCGCAGGGAAGCCGATTCGGCCCGTTTGCCCGTGGGCAGCACCACGCCGTTGGTATTTTCGCCCACCCCTTCGGCCACCAGCACGATGCCGTTGAGCTGGCGGGCATTTTTCTCCAGGATGGGCACCAGCACCTCCTCCACGTCGCGGTCAATCCGGTAGATGGTATCGTCTTCCCCTTCCTTGAATACGGCACTCCGTTCCTCGACGGTTTGCTCCTTGAGCGACTGGTGCACTTTCTTGCAAACGGCCTCCCCGATCTGGATGAGGATGTCTTTGACGAGATGGTGATTCATGGGGTAAGTAGTGGTGAATAATGCCACCCCTAACTACCGACATTTTCCGCACGATTCAAAATGAGGGAGGAATTTCAAACAGTAGGAAGAAATAGTGGTTAGTTCTACGATCACTAACTACTCTCTCATGCACCTCAAAACCCTCACTGCCGCTGACCTGGCCGGCATGGATCGCTTCTACCGGGCCAACCTGGTCAACTCGCTGAGCGGCTTTAAAAGCGTAAACCTGGTCGGCACGATTGGCAAGGACGGGCAGACCAACCTGGCCGTTTTCAGCCAGGTGTTTCACCTGGGCGCCAACCCGCCGCTGGTGGGCATGGTGGTGCGGCCCGACTCGGTGGAGCGGCACACCCTGCGCAACCTGCTCGACACCGGCTTTTTTACCCTCAACCACGTGCGGGAGGCGTTTTACCGGCAGGCCCACCAGACCTCGGCCCGCTACGCCGTTTCGGAGTTCGACGCCTGCGGCTTTACCCCCCAGTACACCAATGCGTTGCCGGCGCCCTACGTGGGGGAAGCGTACGTGAAGATGGGCCTGCAGTTCGAGCAACGCACCGACGTTCCGCTGAACGGCACCATTCTCATCATGGGCCGCATCGTGGAGGTGATGCTGCCCGGTGACTGCCTCGGGTCCGACGGCTACGTGGACATTGAGCAGGCGGGCACCATTACCGGTTCGGCCCTCGACGGCTACCACACCACGCGGCGCCTGGCCCGGCTGGCCTACGCCAAGCCCGACCAGCCGGTGCGGGAGGTGGAGGAGCGGAGGGCTGAGAGCTAAGGGCAAGGAGCAGGGGGCGGCGTACCCAGGGCTCCCCGCCCTATGCCCTCTGCTCCCCGCCCTCCGCGTAAAAACAAAAGGGCGGCTCTACATACGGATCCGCCCTTTTGCAGTTTGGATGTGACTTTAACCTTTGGATGTAACTTTTTTGATCTCCCGCTTCATGTCCTGGAGTTCGTCGTTGAGGCGCTGCACTTCGTTTTCGAGGTAGTAGGCCGACTTCTCGGTTTCGAGCAGGCGCTGCTCGGTGTCCATCGGGCCGGAGAAGTTGGCCGTGATCCGGCGGCGTACTTCCCACACGCTGCGCACCTCGGAGACGTCCACCGAGAAGTACGGGTGGGCCCGGTTGTCGGATTTCATCTGGAGGCGGCTGCCGTGGTTGACCACGCGTTTGCAGTACACGCTGTCGAGGGTGACCACAATATAAATGTAGTTGCTTTTGATTTCGGCGGGGTTGGCCAGTTGGGAGGCCACCACCACGTCGTGGTCGGCGATGGTGGGGTGCATGCTGTCGCCGTAGATGCGGATGGCCACGTAGGGGCGGCCGGGGCGCAGGTCGGCCAGGTAGATGCGGGCGAAGCTGTCGGGGTCGGCGTCGGCAAAGCCGCCCATGAGCGAGGCGTAGGCCGGCTTGTCGACCAGGGGAATCATGCGGCCTTCCTCCCAGTCCTCAATGGGCCGGTAGAGTTCGATGGGGGCGGGCACGGCGGGGGCCGGGGCCGTTTGGTTCTTGTCGGGCCGGAACATGTCGCCCTCCCCGCGCAGGAGCCAGTCGGCGTTGACCTGCGGGTAGTGGGTCAGGATGTCGTGCAGGGTGTCGAAACCCGGTTTGTTCTTCCGGTTGATGATGTTATAGATTTTATCCCCGTTGTTGTAGCCAAGGGTTTTAGCCATCTGGTAGGGGGTAATATCGAGTGCTTTGAGCAGATCGGCAATGGCCTGGTTGATATCCATATAATAATAGCGTATAAAGGGCTCCGGTGGGGCGGGTAGACGACAAAAATCGGGTATTGGCGCCGGGGTTGTCCCACTTCTACACAAAAATATAAAAGCCGGCGAGATTTGCAATAGAAAAATCGGATTATGCGAAAAAAATGGTAGAATGATGGGGCGGTATGATCCCGGCGGGCACCGGCTTTGGCCTTTGGACCGCGATGGGTACTACTATACCGAGATGAGTACTACTATATAGAAAGGATGGGGACCCGGGGAGCGGAAGGAGATTGGGCAGGAGCAGGTGGGATAAACGGCTTTTGTCGGTGGGTAGGGGGGAGAGACAGGGTGGTTAGAAGAAAATATTCGAAAAAAATATAAAAATATTTGCACCTTATTTTATTTCTTCCGTTATTTACACAAGAAATAACGGCTAGTTCACCTAAAAGACCCTAACGCCATGCAATGTACCACCACGCGATCGAACGGACTGTATTTCTTCCGGATGCTTGACGGGAGGACGCTCCGGACCAGTTTCAGTCCCCGCGAAATTTCGGGCTACGGCCTGTTCGCGGCGCTTGACGAACGGGGCAACGTTAAGGTTGTCCTCACCGAGCAGGTGGACTTCACTTCGTTCCGTTACGCGCGGGTGGCTTAGGGCTACCGGTGCGCTATTCTTCCTTCAACTTCAGCACATTGTTACAATCCGACATAGTCATGAAAAGCAATCAACCCAGCGCCCGGAACGAATCTGTGGCCCAGACGGAACAAAAAGAGGAAACCACGGTGCCGGCAACGACCCGGCGCAAGGTGGAGAGCTACGACATTGCCAAGTCCGACGAGACGTTGCAACTGGCGACCGACGTGGCGCGGTTCATCCGGGAGAACAAGTTGTTTCTGAACATGCAGGGCAAGGAGTACGTCAACGTGGAAGGCTGGCAGTACGCCGGTTCGCGCCTGGGCATCCTGCCCATCGTGGAAGAGCTGACCAACCTTTCCGACGGCCAGGAGGTCAAGTACCAGTCGCGGGTGCGGCTGCTCAACCTGCGCAACGAGCAGATCGTGGGTTCGGGCTTTGCCATCTGTTCCAACAAGGAGCCGGGCAAGAAATTCTTCCAGGAGTTTGCCATTGCGAGCATGGCCCAGACGCGGGCCATCGGCAAGGCGTACCGCAACATCCTGGCCTGGCTCATCCGGGCGGCCGGCTACGAGCCCACCCCCGCCGAAGAGATGGAATACGGGCAGAACTCCGCCGGCAACCAGGAGGGGCAGGACCGCCGCGAGTCGGCCCCGGCGCCCCGCGTAAAGGCCGAAGCCCCGGCCCCGGTGACGGCCGCCGTCCCGGTGGCCGAAGAGCCCGTCGCCCCCACGCTGCCGATGGCTACTACGCGTCAGAAGGCCGAAATCCTGCTGCTGCTCAACAACGACGTGGTGACCAGGGAGGAGAAGGAGAAGATGATCGCCAGCATCAACAAGCTGGACCGCGAGCGGGCCGACAAGTCCATTGAGAAGCTCAAGAAGATCATTGCCCAGCGGCAGGCGGGCCAGCCGCCCGTGCAGCAGGTAGCGTAACGTGGCCCCACGGCCCGGCCTGGAACGAGTAACCCCTCCCCCCGGCCATTTTTCCCGCGCCGCCCGGGCGGCGCGGGGCCGGTATCCCTTCCCCTTTTCAGCTAACCCTCCAAACCTTACGCTTCCGATGCAAACCCTGACCGGATACCAGACCACCATGCCTTACCTGATCGTGCCCGATGCCCGGGAGCTGATCCGCTTCCTGACGGGCGTTTTCCGGGCCGAAGAAACGTTCTGCGTGCCCTTTCCGGAAGGGGGCGTCATGCACGCCGAACTCCGCATCGGGGAATCGACGATCCTGCTGGCCGACGTCCGCGACGCGCACAAGCCCACCACGGCCGGCCTCTACGTGTACGTGGACGATGCCGACGAAACCTACAGCCGGGCCCTGGCGGCGGGAGCTACCTCGCTCATCGAGCCCCAGGACAAGGAGCAGGGCGTGCGGTGGGCCGGCTTTACCGACCCGTTCGGCAACCAATGGTGGATCACCACGCCCCTGGCCTGGTACTGCGTGCTCACGGCCAACTGAAAATCAATTATGGATTTTAGATTTTGAATTTTGGATCACTGGTGGATTGTATGTCAACGCGTTGATTCCCAATTCAGAATTCATACTCCAAAATTTAAAATTCAACCCTCAACTCCTTTCCGACATGAACCAACCCAATGCCCAATCTTCAAACGGGGCTGCCGCCCAGGTGCCGGCCCTGCCCAACGTGAAGAGCTACCTCACCCTGGACACGTCCACGGGGGAACTCATCAGCAAGTACAAGTACCTGGAGGGCCACCCCCGGCAGTACCGCTTCGACGCCAAGGAGGGCAAGTTTACCCTCAACGGCAACGAGGTGGTGGGCAGCAGCTTTACGTTCCAGCCGGTGGCCTGGCGGATTTTCACCGACAACATCCTCAACCTGGGCACCAAGAACTGGGCCGAAATCTTCTTCATCGACGACCGCAACTGCCTGTCGACGCTGCTGTTCCACGGGTATTCGGTGGACAACATTTACCGCCTCATCGAGCCGCTCTACTACGAGGACCTGACCCTGGCGCACGTGGTCATTACGGCCACCGCCGAACGGAAGGAGAACAACAAGATCACGCCCAAAGGAGTGTACTACATCGCGCAGTTCAACTACCGGCTGGCCGCCCCCGAGAAGGTGAAGGAGTTGCAGGCGTTCGTGGCCGACCACAAGATCTACCGGCAGGACACGCTCACCGACCTGGCCCAGATCAAGGTGGCCCACGGCTACTACCCGATCACCGGCGGCCTTAACGAACTCGATTTCCTGGCCGAAGACTCGGCGGCTTAGTACTTTTTTGGATTGCCGGGGCCGGCCGCCACGCGGCCGGCCTCTTTGATTTACCCGCTAATTACATGATGATGACCTGGCTATTATCCATGCATTACTGGCTCAAGACCTTTCTCAAGGAGAAGGGCATCAGCCGGACCACCGTGTTCCGGATGGAATCGGGCGACGGCGTGCAGATCGTGACGCTGGAGACGGTGGAAGAATACCTCTCCACGTTGGACTGCGAAGCCCAGGAGAAGGTAAAGGACAAGCTCCTGCTGATTGATTCGCAGGGAGGCAACGTGCTCCTGTACCTGCAACACATTGCCCGCGTGGTGGCGGCGGCGCCCCCGTTGCGCACCTCCCGGCAGGGGTAAAGCCCGGTGGAGCGGCGTGGTTTTTGCGGGAAGTGATCTGTTGTCCAACAAACCCCCTATGAGTGAGATTATACTGCAAAGCGTATTGCCCAAACTGCCCATGCGGGACATCGCATTGACCCGATCCTTTTACCGCGACACGCTCGGCTTCCAGGTGCTGGGTGAGAAGGACCGCAACTACCTGATGGTTGGCCGGGATGGCGTGGAGATTCACCTGTTCCTGTTGCCGGGCTTGCAGGCCGAAGCCAACTACGGCATGTGTTACATCCGGTTGCGCAACAAGATCAAGGAGTTGTACCACCGGCTCGGTACGGCCGGCGTGATTTTCACTGACCTGGGCCGGCTGGAGCGGAAGCCCTGGGGACAGTGGGAGTTTTCGGTCATTGACCCCGACCACAACCTGATCACTTTCGGGCAGGCGTGCCGGTGGGGGCAGGAGGGAAAATAACCGTTGCGAAAACCAAAAAAGGAGGCTATACTTGCAACCTTTTCGGGGAAGTTGCGGTTGAGTAAATAGCCCTGGAAAGGGAAAACGTTCTTTACATGATGGGGTCGACCGGTTTTGACAGCTTGTGCAGTTCGCAGGTAAGCATGCCGGGAGTTGAAAGGATCTCCTGCTAAAAATTCTTTCAAACAATAACTGGCGAAGAAAACTACGCCCTTGCTGCCTAATTAGGAATTAGCCAGCATGTGTCCCGCCTCTCCTCCGCGTTGCCGGGGAGGCAATCGGGGCATCATCTTGCAACGCTGGTTGCTGCGTAGTCACGCCGCAGTAACGAGAAACAGTGACTAAGGTGCAGGTGCTGGTAGTGGCAGCCTTGCCTGCGCCCGACAATCAAAGTGCCAATAAGCATGTAGAAAGCCTGATGGGCTCCTTGTCTGGACGAGGGTTCGAATCCCTCCGACTCCACCCGAGGGGACAAACTATTGAAGTCAGTAGTTTGTCCCTCTTTTTTTGTCCCATCTCCTCCTGAGAGTGAGCGCATTAGCGAAAAAACAGAATTAATTCTTTGGGTTCGAAATGCCTCATTTTTGCGCTCATACTGCACCCCTTCGGGAAAGACAAGGTATTGTAGTTTTCCCCTGGTTTCAAAGTCTCCTTCCTGCCATAACTTGCTTGACTGTGAGGCAATTAGCAGCGACTTGTCGGTGTAAGCCGAAAGGTTCGAAATGCTTTTGCCCGCTTTCTGCAATTCCTCCTCCATCTTGCGCTTATCCTCTTTGAATTTGGCCGTGTACTTCTCGTACAGATGCCGTTCGAGTCCTTCCAGTACGTAGCGTTCTTCGAGCTTTTCCAGGTTCTTTTCGATGTCGCTGATACCAGCCTTTAACCCTTTGACTGCCTCCAGGGAAGATTGGTTCAGTTCGTTGAAAGTCAGTTCGAGTTGCAGTTTAAGGGCCGGCAGTAGGTTCTCATCTACCTGGAATCGGGAGAGTAGTTGGAGAAATAAGTCGTTGAGGTGCTTGTCTCTCACGTTCAGCCGACACCCCTTGGTGGTACACTTGTAGTAGTGTAAGCCCTTCTTGAGCACGGTGTAGCCGGCCAAGGAGGCGCCACAATCCGCGCATTTAGCAAACCTTTTGAGCGACACGGCTAGGTTATCAGCCTTGTGTTTGTAGCGCTGGTGGTTCGAGGAAAGTACCCCGTTCACCTTCAAGAACAGTTCTTCACTGATGAGTGCTTCGTGGTTTCCTTTGACGAGTTCTCCCCCAATCAAGCTGTGGGAGATGTAGCCGCAGTAGAACACGTTGCGGAAGATGCGGGATAGGTGCTGGGGATACAGGGTGAGGCCTTGTGCTTTTAACCGGAGCCGGATCTCTTCGCTGGCTAGTCCTTGCGCTTTCCACTGGAAGGCTTTCCTGAGGAGTTGTCCTCTATCATTGACCACGATCTTTCCCTCTCCATTAATTTTGATTTTGTCGAAGCCAACAGGTGGAACCATCACCCAGTTGCCTTTCAGGAGTTGTTCGCGCATACCGGCAACGCACTTCTCCCGCCGCTGTTCATTATCAAAGTGGGAGAAGATAAACTGCATGTTCTGCTGAAAACTACCCATGGAGGTAGTCGTGTCGGCAGGCTGAGTGACGGCGAGAATCGTAATTCCCTTCTTTTTAAGGTCGCCGGCGATGGCTATAGCTTCGGCTCCTGAACGGGAGAAGCGGTCAATGGAGTAAACCAGGATGCAACTGATCTTGCCCTTGCTCTTCTGGACAAAGTCAAGCATGCGTTTAAACTCTTTCCGTTCGTCGGTCTTTGCCGACTCGTAGGTGCCGCCAAAAGTACCGGCAACGGTCATGTTGTGCTTATGAGCGTACTCTTGGCAATACTTTTTCTGCCATTCGAGTGACTTACCCGTATCAGCCTGTTCCTTGGAAGAAACACGGGTGTAGATGACGCATTCCCCTTTCGTAGTGATCGCTTTAACAGCAACATTTTTGTTGGTTTTGGCAAATCGGTTAAGTAAGGAAAGTGTGCTCTCTTGCTCATCTTCTTTGGGCTTGTTTGAGGTTTTCGTTACGGCTTTAGCAGCAGCCGGCTTTGCAGCGGGAGGAGGTTTGGGAGCAGTCTTTTTCACTGTAGCAATGATTTTGCAATGGAGATAAATAAGGTTTGAAGAAGGGGTAGACAAAGAAAGGAAAATAAATGTAGTATTTATACAGAATATAAGTTTTTACTGAGTCATTCTTTGTCTTGCCCTGCTTGAAGGAGTTAATTATGTTCCTCTGTTGGGTCTAAAGAGGCAGAGAAGTAATGGTAAGTAAGCTGGCAGAACTGCTGGAGTGAGAAAACCATTTGGGCGGCTTCCTCCTCCGAAATTGTGCGGCCTGCTTTGTGGTACTGCTCAGTAATCATTTGGACTACCTGAGCCGAATCGCTAGAAGAATCAGGCGTTTGAGGTGCAGAAGTTTGCGTAGTAGGGTTTTGTGAACGCTCATCTGCGGATTGCTTTACGTGTGTTTTTTTGGGTTTTAAAGGGGACATGGCCTACTTGCCGGTTGTGCCCCAAGTCGGAGGTCTTCCGTACCAGGGACTAGGCAAACAGATCGGTCCGGGGTATCCGGTACCAGCAGAAAAGGAGAAAGAATCCAGGTGGCTTGCTCAAGTGGCCCGCTTACTAAGTCCATCCGAAGTACTTATTGAGTACCCGGGTAGAAAGTAGGCAAAGGCAGACCTGAGCAGGAGTTGGAAAGATGGTTCTTTCGGCTAGCAACAGTAAAGGCAGGAAGCTGTTCTTCGTGCTGCTACTGTTGCTTGGGGCGAAGCCGTTTGCGGAAAGTCCGTTCCACGTACGCGTGCCCGTTGTGATTGTGTTTTTTGTTTACCTCGTAGTGCTTCGAATCAATCAGCAGGTGGGTAAGCAAGGCCTTGTCGTTTTCGTTGACGTGTTGGCCCTGGACGCCCAGCATGACCGAGGGCAAGTGATTTTCGTCAAACCGGATGCGGACTTCGTTCAGGTTGCCTTCTCGCATCGTTCGCAGGATGTGGTATTCTTCCCCCGAGAGCGAAAAAGCAGATTGGGTCAGGTTCCGGGTCATTCGAACCGGCACCTTTGCCAGAAAAGGTTCGAGCAGCGAATACAGCGAAAGGCTCAGGTGCGGCAGCAGGGTTAGCTTCTGTACCTCTGCGTCCAGGAGTTGCATTTCGTCGAGCAGGGGCAGCACCTGCCCGCTAGGGAGAATCAACAGGCGTGCCATCTGCTTTACCGTCAGGGTTTGGACGACCAGCAGGGAAAATAGCGGCAGTCCTACTGAGGCGATTTCACCCAATGCTTCTCCGTTGAGTAGCGCTAATACTTGGCCTATCTCTTCGTCGGGCAAAGGGGAACGCGCGAGGATTTTGGGTGCCTCTTCCCGAGCCTTGGGCTCCCTTTGCAATAGCGCGTGCAGGTCCTGGAAGGTAAGAGGCGCAAATAGCTGCGATTGTATCTGCCGGATCAGTTCGAAGCTTTGGCCAAGACCAATGAGTTGCTCCACTACTTTGAGCCAGGCGAACCCGGAAAGGTCCAGTTCAATCACCTTGCCCGCCGGCGTATTTTCGGGCAGTAACCTTTCGCTTCGCCAGTGGTAATAAGTACGGGGAGCAATACCCGTTTCCTCCAGGGTGAAGTGCTTTCCGGAAAGCAGGTGTAAGACTTGCTGTCCTTCGATGAGCGGCTCGGTAAAGAGGGCCTCTATGGACAGGGTAGGCTGAGCGGGCGGACGCGATACGTCCCGCGTTGAGGGGGATGACTTTGACATACAGGAACAGTTTAAAAAATGGGAGAATGGGTTTCTTCCCAATTGGGAAGTACTTTTTCGGTTCCCAAAATTATGACTCGGGTTGCCGGAAGCCCAATGGCAGATTGTACTTTTCTTACCCGGTGGCCAATTGCCCAAAAATCACCCTTAATCCACATACCAAAAGGTAACCGCCTCCAGTACCTGTATTCAATGGGGAATCTTACTTGCCTTCAAAAAAGCTTCTCGTAGCGGCCCGGCTCCTGGGCAGGGGCAGTTATAAAATACGTTGACGCCGTATATGGATGCATCGTAAGCCGGAAATTGACGTCAGCCTTCCTGGCTTTCCTGCCGGTCTTTTGGAATTAGCGGTTGAACGCCGCGTAAATATTACAAATGCGCTTGTTTTTCACCTCCTATAGCTACAAGACCCGGAATTGCTGCCGCCTCCCCCTACCTGCCTACGTTAAATGCTGTGATCAAAGAGGGAGTTCTTCGAGTAGACTCCCTGTCACGGTTGATTGACTACGCGTAATATCCGGTATGTTTAGGGATTATTACTTACTTGGTCGTGATTGCGCTACGTCTACCGCTAAGTCCTTCTGCAAAACCGTTCCCAGGTGAGTTAAGGCGTCGTTAAGCTACCGTGAAGGGGGCCGGCTCGCATCGTAAGTCTCCCGTAATATGACTGGCCAAGTGGCTGTTCCGTTCGTAAACCACCCGATAACTTACCGCTAAGCCTGCCGTTAACTTTCCGTAAAAAGCCGTTTCCATCAGCCGAACGCCTAAATTTGTCCTGCTCTTAGCGTTTCCATTTTTTCAAACTGTTTCCTGCTTATGCTACCCCTCCGCCGATGCGATTTTGCGCTTTGCCGCTGCATCTACCCCACTGATCACCCGAGGTCCCAGTACTGCTGGGACAGCTGCCGGGCCAAGGATAACCTGCGTAAGAAGGGCAAAGCTTACCAAGGTGCACCGCTCACCGATGAGCAGGCCGACCGCTTGTCCATTCAACTCAACAAGCAGGCCCGCTGGAAACTTACCTTCCAGAATCCAGGGCTCCTTGCCCACATCTGCCAACAACAGGAGCAGATCAACCATATGCGAAGCCGGCTTGACGACCTGGTGCGACAAGAAAAGCAGGCTTGGGAGGTGTGTTATCCGGATTGGTCAACTTACTACAAACTTGTACTTTTTCCCAAAAAAGCCGAAGGGCTCTGCAGCAAAACAATCCAGGAAGAGGTCGCCCAAATAAGACAATCGAAAACGGCTACGAGGTTTGATAAAGCGCTGGGAGAAGCAGCGGATGCAATGAATTCCTTCGTGGAACAATTTACCCGTCACCAAAAAGAGGAAGCCCGCCAGGATGAGCAGCAGGAACTGGCCGGCAGGCTCCGGCCGCTCCTGACTACTGCTATTGGGCTTTTTGAGCAAAGGAGGAAGCTCCACGAGCAACTGCTGGAGAAGTACCTGGATTTACAGAAACAGGTCCGGGAACTCAACCGGGAAGAGCCCCGCAAACGCATTAAAAAGGAAAAGCAGCTTCCTGCCGGTGCTGCGCCATCGGTAGTCACCCCCCAACTAGTCGCCCCGGTTGCAGTACCGGTAAGGTACCGCTCGGCCATTGAAATCATGCAGCAGCCGGGTGGGGAACGCATCAAGCTTGACGGTCCGCTCGGCCCCTTCCTGGGTAAACTGGAGCGGCAATGTCTTTCGGTGACTCTGACGGGTAAACCAGGGGGAGGCAAGTCGCATTTCTGCTTCATTTTGGCCAGAGCCTTCTGTGACAAAGGCCTCAAGGTGATGTTCTACTCGTTGGAAGAGGGCAGCCGTACGGAGGTGTTCAAGGACAAGATGATCCGCTACGGCCTTTCTCAAGAGCCCCTGTTCCATGCTGAAGAAAGCGCTACGCTGGAAGAAATCAAAGAGGCGGCAACCTATTTTGACGTGATTATTCTCGACAGTTGGACGCTGTTGCCCAACGTGAAGGGAAAAGCCTTCGGCGAACTCTCCAAGCAGTTTCCCCGGCTCGTATTCATTTCCATCTTCCAGCTTACTTCGGGCGACAAGATCAGGGGTGGTACGCAACCCATATTCGACGCCTTCATCAACCTAAAGGTCATAGACGGTATTGTCTACAACACCAAGAACCGGTACGGCGGTATGGGTAAGTTCGACATTTTCAACCCCTAAACCAGGAACGTTTAACATCATCCTCACCATGTCAGAGACTTTTTTCGAAGTGTTTACCCATCCCAAACATCACGACAACTGGGACAAACAGATCGCCTACGCTACCCGCCGGGAGGGGGTATTTGAAGAAACGCGTGTGCAATGGATACGTGCCCTGACTTTTCTTAAAAAAGAACTGGGCAAGGGCTTCCTCAAGTCCGCGCCCCGTAACCATCCCATTGGTCTGAAAGTTGCAAACAAAGCGCCCTGGCAGGTAGCCGATCTCATTAATTTTGCCCGCACCCTGGAAGCATTGAAAGCCACCACGAGTAGTTACCCGAAACTGCTTGGGAAACTGAGGCCGGTCGATGAATGCAGGGAGGAGGGCATTCCTTTCGTTGACATTGCCCGGGCCTACCGGCAGTTAGGGTGTGACATCACTTTTCTGGAAGAGAAGCCACGCCAAAGAATGCCCGACATTGAAGTGCTCAACCCGTCTAACCAGGATACGTTTTACATCGAAGTGTCGCATCTACGCGACAGCGATGACAATTTGCGCACCAGTGATAATTACCATGCATTGTTTAATGCCCTTGAGTTGACATGGCCGGCCCTGCCTTACTTCTGCCGGCAACTAGATTACATTGCCCCCTCCGAAATGGCCGGCGTGCTGGATAAGATTGCCGACTTGAAGCAAACCGCGCTACGGCAAGAAAAATTTGTGCTTTACTGCGATGAAAAGATTGAAGTGGCCTTTGCCCATCGGGCGGCGAACCAAGCCCTGCAGGACTGGTGTAGAGCCAAAGGAGTGGAAGCATCTGGGTTGATTGGACTGCCCCACGACACGGACATAATCAGCCGGATGGTCAAAAACAAGAAAATCATCGACAAGGCAAGTCAAATACCGGCCGGCCACGCCGGCCTCATCTACTTCCCAGTAGACCCGATTTATTTCCTGACTAATGATTTAAGCAGAGCGGTAATTGCTTTTGAGAGGCAGATCAACGCTTTTCCCAATCTGCTGGGGGTAGTGCTGTACGCATCCCTAATTGATCCCGGCGAAGAAACGGCTACCCTTGTGCAAGGGCATTTTTACGGCGAAAAGATGATGAATGAGGCAGTGATGCGGCACATGTTCTTCATCTTCAATCACAAATTCGAATCAACGCTGCTGAAGGAGGACACTGTAAGCAAAATTTATGAGGCTTTCCAGTAGATCAAGGGCTTGGACGCTAGCGCCGCGCCGCTCATGATTCATTGCATGCGAACACTTTTGGCTCGCGTTAGTGGTGCTACCCTGCGGGCAAGCCCCTGGTCATCCGTCTTGCCGTCGGCTCTACCAACGTTCGCTTTTAGGCTGATTTACTCCGCTTTTGTTGGGGTGCCTTTCGTTTAAAAAAAAGAGCCCGCAGGCAATGCGGGCAGCAGACTGATTCCTCTTACTTGGGCTCGGCCTGCCAAGTAACCTCCCCGGGGCTCGTCGCTTTGGAAAAAAAGCCGCTAGTGGTCAGGCAGTAATTATTTGAGGAGTGAAAAAAGTGCTATAGTATCACCCGGTTTACCCCTCACTTTAACTCTCCCTGACCACTAGCCCCGGGGAAGATACCTGTGCGCCGATTAACCGCTGACGCAGTTCCTTGTTCACTCCCTCTTGAATAAAGGTCTACCATGTATCTATTGCATTGGGTGGACCAATATTGATTGAGGGCAGTTCCTGTGATACATCAACGATGCCAGGAAGCCTTTTAACCGTATTTGCAACCGCATCATCAGCAAATCCTGTAATGCAGCCAATCTCCTCAAGGACTTCATCGATACGAAAGCCGGCATCAATCACACTCTTCCGCACTTTCTCAAGAGGAATATCTCCGGAGGTTGTTATGATCCAATCTTTGGGCTTATTCATAAGGATGTGAATTTACATATATAATCAAATATATACTAACGCCTTTGCCGCCTGATTTGTTGATGTGTAAGATTCAACCCTTTAGCTTTGAGGCGCTTGTACCAATCCCGCACCAACCCGGGAAGCAGGGAAGGGGAGACGTTTGGCAGTGCTTACCAGTTGTTGCCATAAAGCCATCCCCCGAAGGTTAGGAGAAGTACTGGCCCATAAAGCAGCACAACCGGCTACGTGTGGGGTAGCCATACTGGTACCATTCTTATATCCGTGCAACCTGGGTCTGGGAATGGATGAATAAACCTCGTTCCCCGGACCAGCAATATCAATCTTCCCGAAATTGGAAAAAGAGGACGGGGCTAAGTTGCGGTCCAGTGAAGCCACCGACATAATAGTGGGTGAATTGGCCGGCGCTCCCGTATTTGAAGACTGGTTTCCGGCAGCCGCAATAATCAAAAGGCCCCTGTTCAATGCACTGCGCCCTGCTGCCGTATACGCCGCCACCGGTGCGGATTGGCCCCCAAGTGACATGGAAATCACTTCACAACCCTGGGCAATGGCCCAGTTCATACCCAGTAAGGTGCTTCGTCCAATGCTACCACCAGAGTTGGTCAAAACCTTGCCGATGCAAATTGAAGATTGGTGAGCGACGCCATAACGTGGGATGTTGCCCGCCGGCATTCTGGAGCCGCATGCGGTTCCGGTACAATGCGTGCCGTGGCTATGCAGGTCTTGAACGGGCTGGCCAACAAAGGTTTCCGTAGTAAACTCACGACCACTAAAGTCTGGATGTCCTAAGTCCATGCCCGTATCAAGCACGGCTACTTTAATGCCCGAGCCACTGCGTGGGCTGGAAGGAACCTTACAAGCCGTCAACCCCCACGTTACTCCTGCAACCAATACGCTTTCTTCGGGTTCAAATGATTGATCGCGGCCTTTTAAATCTTTTGCTATTGCTTCAGCGGCGCTGAGAAAGCCACGCAGGTAGGCATCCGTATTGCCTCTGGGTACCTGGGCATAATCATGGGGGTAGCTGTTGTGTATTACATCTTGAGCAAATACCAGCGGTTCAGGATCGATTGATTCGATGGGACTATTTGCATCGAAGGCATTCCCTCTTTCCAGAATCTGTTCCTGGGCTGAGGCACCACTCACGATTGCTACCCCAATCTCTGGTAAAACAATGGCATCCGCATCGCCAACTGCTTCCAGTATCACCTTTTGACCCTCAAAATCCCTGGCATCCATCACGCGCATGTTGGTGGCATTCAGATAGGCCAATCCTTCATCAAGGGCTCCTGGTTTAAAGGTGACTAAAGAAGCCCCCGTTACCGAACTGCCTTGCTCCATAGCGGCCGATAATATTGCTTCTACCGGGGTAGACAGAAGATAGTACCCCGCGACGATTACTCGGTTGTTAATATTCTTTTTTGCCATTGGTTAAACGGGTTTTGTTTCGCATAAT
The DNA here is from genome assembly GCA_963844325.1 of uncultured Sphingobacteriales bacterium. Classification (GTDB taxonomy): domain Bacteria; phylum Bacteroidota; class Bacteroidia; order Cytophagales; family 172606-1; genus CADCTQ01. Next base: position 5,544,199 of record CAWJNV010000002.1, on the reverse strand, counting down.
TTATAAAGGCCGCCATTGTTGAAAAATACCTACATCTAGGTATTTTTCAACAATGGCGGCCCGGTGTTCTCCGGGTGCTCCCCAACAGGCCCTTTCCGCCGTATTAAAAAACTTCGTAATTTTCATAAACTTTTTCGTATTATAGTGTGCATAATATAATTACGCATTTGTAATTACTGCAATTTATGCGTTACTTTGGTGCATCAGGTTGTAGCACCATGCACTCACACACCAAAATCGCCGACATTGCCGATACCTTCACCGGGTACTCCTTCCGCGACACCAGCCAGGTAAAAAGCACCGGTGCCATCGGCGTGTGCCAGATGAAGGACCTGGAAGACCAGGAGTACGTCATCCGGCGTGTCCAAGGCTATACGGACCTGCCTTACATCAACCTCAAACACGTGCTGCTCCCCACGGACCTGCTGTTTCTCGCCAAAGGGCAGCGCAGCTACGCCGTGAGGGTAGCCGTGGAGCCGCCGGACCGCCTTATTGCTTCGTCGGCTTTCATCGTCATTCGCCCGGATACGGAAAGGGTAGACCCGGACTTTCTCACCTGGTACATCAACGGCCCGGAGGCGCAGGCGTGGCTCAAAACCAAAGGGCAGGGGACTACGGTGCAGGCGGTTGCCATCTCCGTGTTGCATGACCTGCCCGTGCCGTTGCCCGCTTTCCGGGAGCAGGAGGCAATCGGCCGGCTGGGCCTGCTGGGGCTCCGCGAATACACGCTTTCGGTGCAACTGGCCCGCAAAAAATACGAACTGCTCAACCAACAGATTCAAAAAATGGTCACCCAGTAACGCTTATAAACAACCAGATTCCCTTCTGCCTCTACTTACAGTTTACTTGCCAAGTAAACTTTTTACAACCGCTATGAACCACCAAATGCCCCTCTACCCGCCGTCCCAGGACGAGATCAACAAAACCCTCTGGGCGGCCTGCGACTCCTTCCGGGGAGCCATCGACTCGTCTTCCTACAAGCAGTACATCCTGGTGATGATGTTTCTCAAGTACCTGAGCGACTACCGCAAGGACAAGTATGAGGAACTCACCGCCCGCTACCACGACGAGGAGCTAGTGCGCCGCAAGCTGAGCCGCGAACGCTTCATCCTCGATGAAACGTGTACGTTCGACTACCTGGTGAGCAAGAAGAACGAGCCCAACCTGGGCGAGATCATCAACAAGGCGCTCGATAAGATCGAAGAAGACAACCGGCTGAAGCTGGAAGGCGTGTTCCGCGGGGTGGATTTCAACTCGGAGGCCAACCTGGGCGAAACCATTGACCGCAACCGGCGGCTCTACCACCTGATTTCGGATTTCGAGAACCCCAAGCTCAACTTCCGCCCTTCGGTGGTTGGCAAGGTGGACATCATCGGCAACGCCTACATGTACCTGATCGAGCGGTTTGCCGAAGGGTCGGGCAAGAAGGGGGGCGAATTTTACACGCCCCACGAGGTGAGCCGGCTGCTGGCCCGGCTGATGGCGCCCGGGCCGGGCAGCCGCATCTACGACCCCACCTGCGGCTCGGGCTCGCTGCTGATTACGGTGGCCGGAGAGGTGCGCGACGCCGAGGGGAACCCTTCGCACGACTTTGCCATTTACGGCCAGGAGAGCAACGGCGAAACGCGGGCCCTCACCAAAATGAACATGTTCCTGCACGGGCTGGACGCGGCCCGCATCGAGTTGGGCGACACCATCAACAACCCCAAACTGAAAGCCGGCGATGCGCTCATGAAGTTCGACGTGGTGGTTGCCAACCCGCCTTTTTCGCTCGACAAGTGGGGCGCCGACCGGGCCATGGCCGACGCCTACGGCCGGTTCAAGCCCTGGGGCGTGCCGCCCAAGACCAAGGGCGATTACGCCTTCATCCTGCACATGATCGCCTCTGCCAACGAAACCGGCCGGGTAGGGGTGATCGTGCCGCACGGGGTGCTGTTCCGGGGCAGCAGCGAAGGGCAGATCCGGCGCAAGCTCATCGAAGCCAACCTGCTCGACGCGGTGATCGGCCTGCCGTCAAACCTCTTCTTCGGCACGAGTATTCCGGCGGCCATCCTGCTGTTTGCCAAGGGCCGCAGCCGGCGCGAGGTGCTGTTCGTGGATGCCAGCCGCGACTTCGAGCCGGGCAAACGGCAGAACAAACTGCGCGAGGCCGACCTGGATCGGGTCGTGAGCACGTACCGGGCGTTCCGGCGCGGGGAAAATGCGGCCATTGACAAGTACAGCGCCGTGGTGACGCCCGAGCAGGTGGCGGCCAACGACTTCAACCTCAACATTCCGCGGTACGTGGACACGTTCGAGGCCCAGGACGAGATCAACGTGGGCAAGCTGCAACTAGAAATCAACGCCCTGGAGCAGGACCTGGCACAGGTACGGGCCGAAATGGCCGGCTACCTGGTAGAACTGGGCCTGATTGCCGCTCCGCCCACCGAAGAAGAAGCGTAGGGACCAGCCGGGCGGGATGCTGGCGGCGCAAATAGTGTCACCACTGGTGACACAAATCGCAAGGAACCACCGGGGTATTTCCCCGTCATACCGCACGCCGGGAATCGGCAGACCGCTGAATTGTACAACCACTTTACTACGAACCCTGAAGCATGAACGATTCAGACGAAATAATTGAAATAGAGCAAACAGACGAAACGCTACCCGAGGGATGGCAGTGGAAAAAGATCGGAGAAGTTGCAAAAATATTTGTAGGAAAAGATTTAAAGGAGGGTAATTATTCCCCAACAAAAGATGACACCTATAAATATCCTGTTTACTCAAACGCGGTTGAAAATGAAGGCCTGTACGGATATTACAATGCTGGAGAATATACTGGAGAAAGTTTAACCATTGTAGGCAGAGGAGACTTAGGAAAAGCTTTTACCCGAAAGGGAAGCTACGGTGCAATAGGTCGATTGTTAGTATTGTTTCCAAATGACGGAGTAATTGCTCACTACATTACTGAATATGTTAATAATAAAATAAATATTTTACAAGAACGTAGTGGAATACCACAACTAACAGGTGAGCAAATTGCTAACTATAAAATTGTGCTTCCACCTTTTCCAGAGCAACAAAAAATAGTAGACATACTATGTAAATGGAATGAAGGCACCGAAAAGCTGCAAAGACTTATTAACTACAAAATGGAGTTGAAGCGCGGCCTCATGGCGCAACTACTCACGCAGCAAAAGCGATTCAAGGAGTTTGAAGGTACGGAGTGGGAAACGATCAAGTTGGGAGACATATAGCAATATCGGATGAATTGTGGTAATATAGTGGGATATTAGTAGGCCAATTAGATCAAGACGCGCAAGTGAGTTTAGAAGAGTTTTTAGAGCAAGTAAAGGATAAACGGGAGTATAAGCGAGGCCAGGCCGTGAAGCTGGACTTGGCAGGGTACGCGCGGAAGGCAACGGCCGTAGCTTTATCAGTGAGTGTAAACTTTGTTTCCAAGTGGCGCTTGCAATACAACCGGTACGGAGCAGCCGCTTTAGCCTTGTCTTATCAAGGTAGTAAAGGCTATTTGAGTGCCAAAGAGAAGGAGCAGGTATTGGCCTGGATCGAGGAGCAATCGGGGTATGTAGGGCGGGAAACCTTGGAGACTTACCTGGAAAGCCAGTATGGAATGCGCTACAAAAGCACCTCCAGCTACTATGATTTGCTCCACCAGGCCGCAATGAGTTACAAGAAGCGGCAGGCAGTCAATCCTAAGAAGGATGAGCAGCAGGTGCTCGAGCGGCGGGAAGAGATCAAAAAAAAGTAGTTGAGCATCAACAGCAGTTTGACCAACAGGAGTTGGTAGTGCTTCTGGCTGACGAGTGCCATTTGCTTTGGGGAGATGTATGTGGCTATAGCTGGGGCAAGACCAGTGAGCGGTTAGTCGTTCCAGTAGGTAATGCCAAAGAAAGACAAAGCTACTTTGGCGCCCTCAACGGCAAGACGGGAGAAGTGCTGCTAAGAGCGGCTCCCAAAGCCGATTCGGCTCATACGGTTGCATTCCTGGACCAACTCCGGCAGCATTACGTGGATCAACAGGTATGGGTGATTTGGGATAATGCCTCCTACCATTGTAGCAAGTTCGTGAAAGACTACCTTAAAGAAGTCAACGGGCAGTTGCCTCAAGAGCAATGGCCTCTTACCTTGATTGAACTGGCTACCAACGCCCCTGAGCAGAACCCCATTGAAGACGTTTGGCTCAATGGCAAGACCCACATTAGAAAACAGGGTGGTCTAAACACGTTTGCCCAAGTCAAGCAATGCTTTGTCGACACCATAACCAGCAATACCTACAAATACGAGAAATTTGACTGGTATTTCCCTTAACACAAATCATCCGATATTGCTATAGCAAGGATTGCATCAGGAGGAACGCCGAGCCGTCAAAGGAAAGAATACTGGGGCGGTTCGATACCTTGGGTAACTACTTCCTTGATTGATTTCAAAGAAATAGGCAAGGCCAATGAGTACATAACGGAATTGGGTTTAAATAATTCTTCGGCAAAAATATTTCCTGCCGGCACTTTGCTGATGGCAATGTACGGTCAGGGACAAACACGGGGGAAAGTCGGCTTGCTTACCATACCGGCAACGACTAATCAAGCTTGTGCTGCCATCATTCCTAATGTAGAAAAAGTAGACCGTCACTTTCTATTTCAGAACCTGGCAAGCCGCTATGAAGAGATTCGAGGCTTGAGCAATATTGGGAATCAAGAAAACCTTAACAGTGAGATACTTAAATCTTTATCAATCCATCTGCCCCCCTTGCCTGAGCAACGGCGCATTGCCGCCGTGTTGTCCGCCGCTGACCTGGAATTGAAGGGACTGCGGGAAGAATTGTCCCTGCTCCGTCAGCAGAAAAACGGCCTCATGCACCGGCTGCTCACCCGGGGCACGGGCCGGTAACGGGGGCGCATCAAATAAGCAATACCCAAACCAATAAATAAAATGATCGAAATCTCACTCACCGACTTTGTTGACTTCGTAACCCGTTCGGGAGCCACCAAACTCACTAAAGTACGACAACTGAAAGACCGTCCACCCTACAGCCCGCAAACGGACTACTACAAGACCGTGCGCGAGGGCATCGTGGAAATGCACAGCCGGAGCCAGCCGCTGGAGGCCCTGCAACGGGTTTGTAGCAACCTGCCGCCCAACAAGCAACAAAACTACCCGGTGGTGGTGAACGCTTACCAGAAGTTCTGCAAGCAGGCCAAGCCCCGGTGGTTTGCCCCGTGCAGCGGCACCTGGAAGTACGACGACCTGTCCGTGCGCCTCAACCCCGAGGTCGGCCTGTTCATTGATGACACGCCGCACATCGTCAAGCTCTACTTCAAACACGACAAGATCTCGCGCGACAAAGTGGGCTCGATCCTCCAGTTGCTCGAAAAAGAGTTTGCCGGGGAGAAAGCACGCGGCGTCCGGTTCGGCATCCTTGACGTACACCGGTCCAAGCTGCTCATCCGCAATCCGGGCGACCGGGACCTGATGCCGTTGCTCTACGGCGAAGCCAACTCCCTGCAAACGATATGGAAAAGCCTCTGAAAGGCGCCCGCCGGGCGCCCTCGTACGCCGAACTGCCCGACTCGCAGCGGCCGGCGCAACTGCTGCTGAGCCAGTTGGGGTACACGCTTTTGTCCCCGGCGGAAGTCGCTACCCAGCGGGGCCACTCGCTGGGCCAGGTGCTGCTGGCCGACATCCTGCTCGGGCAGTTGCGCCGGCTCAATTCGTTCACCTACAAGGGGCAATCCTACGCTTTTTCGGAGGGCAACCTGCTGGGCGCCGTGCAGGCGTTGCGGGGCGTGGTGCAAGACGGCCTGGTGAGCACCAGCGAAAAAGTGTACAACCTGCTCACGCTGGGCAAGGCGTTCGAGGAGACCGTCGGCGGCGACAAGAAGAGCTTTACCGTCCGCTACGTGGATTGGGAGCGTCCCGAAAACAACGTCTACCACCTGGCCGAAGAGTTTGAGGTGGCCGGCCTGCGCGAGGTCCGCCGGCCTGACCTGGTGCTGTTCGTCAACGGCATCCCCCTGGTGGTGATCGAGTGCAAGCGGCGCGACAAAAACTTTTCGGTGGACGAAGCCGTCTCCCAGCAACTGCGCAACCAGAAAACCGAAGAGGGCATTCCGCGCCTGTTCCACTACGCCCAACTCCTGCTGGCCGTGCAGCCCAACGAAGTCAAATACGCCGTCACCGGCACGGCCCGCAAGTTCTGGGGCCACTGGCGCGAAGAAGCCGACACCGAAGCCCAGGTACAGGCCGTCATCCGCGCCCAGCCTACCGGCAACGACCGGCTGCCTACCGAGCAGGACCGCATCCTCTACGCCCTCTGCCGCCCGACCCGGCTGCTCGAACTGATCTACGGCTACGTGCTCTTCGACGCCGGGGCCAAAAAGATCACCCGTTACCAGCAGTACTTTGCCGTAAAGGCCACCGTCGAGAAAGTGGTCCGCTTCACCCCCGAGGGCCGCCGCGAGGGCGGCGTGATCTGGCACACCCAGGGCAGCGGCAAGTCGCTCACCATGGTGATGCTGGCAAAAGCCCTCGCCCTCAAAGCAGCCGGCTGCCGCGTGCTGGTGGTCACCGACCGCAAAGACCTCGACCGGCAGATCAGCGGCACCTTCGCCAACTGCGGCAAGACCGTAGCCAACGCCCGCAGCGGCCAGCACCTGGCCGAACTGGTCGGCAACCCCGGCGTGGAGTGCATCACCACGCTGATCAACAAATTCGAGGGCGCCGCCGACCGGCGGGACTTTTTCAACGACTCGCCCAACTTCTTCGTGCTGGTGGACGAGAGCCACCGCACCCAGTACGGCAGCATCCAGGCCAAAATGCGCAAAGTACTCTCCCGAGCCTGCTACATCGGCTTCACCGGCACGCCGCTGCTGCAAAAGGATAAAAGGACCGACCGCAAGTTCGGCGGCTTCATCCACAAATACCCCATGGACAAGGCCGTGCGCGACGGGGCCGTACTGCCGCTCAAGTACGAAGGCCGGGCCGCCAAGCTGAGCATCAACAAGTACCAGTTGGACAAGGGTTTCAGCCGGGTGACCGAGCCGCTGAACCCTGGGCAGCAGAAAGACTTCAAAAAGAAATTCTCCCGGCACACGGAAATCTACAAGTCGCAGCAGGTAGTCGAAGAGATTGCCGAGGACATCAAGAAGCACTACTGCGACTTCTACCAGGGCACCGGCCTGAAAGCCCAACTGGCCGTGCCGCTCAAAACGGTGGCCCTGCGCTACCAGCAACTCTTCGCCGACGAACTCAACCCCAAGCGCAAAATCAATACGGCCGTCATCATTTCCGACGTGGACAACCGCAAGGGCCACGACAGTCCCGACGAGGACGACGCCCCCGAAGACGACACCGAAGAAGTACGCCGGTTCCTGGCTAAACTCAAACAGGGCTACGGGTCGCTGGAAACCTACGAGGAAGAAACCATTGCCAAGTTCAACGCCCCGGACGAAGAAGTAGAACTGCTCATCGTGGTCAGCAAGCTGCTCACCGGCTTCGACGCCCCGCGCAACTCGGTGCTCTACGTAGCCCGCCACCTGGCCGAACACAACCTGCTGCAAGCCATTGCCCGCGTCAACCGGCTCTACGAAAGCGAGACGCTGGGCGAAGCCAAGGAGTACGGTTTGATCATTGACTACGCCGGCATTCTGGGCGAACTCGACCAGGCCCTCACCAGCTACGATGAACTGGGCGGCTTCGACGAGGAGGACCTCCGGGGCACGGTGGTGAACGTGGCCGGCGAGGTAGCCCTGCTCAAGCAGCGGTACGCCGAACTGGCCGACGTGTTCCTGGGCGTGGCCAACGGGCAGGACGCCGAAGCCCTGGAGCGGCACCTGTCCCCGCCCGACCGCCGCGCGTTGTTCTACGAAAAGCTGTCGGCCTTTGCCCGCAACCTGCACCTGGCCCTGTCGAGCGACGAAGGCCAGAAGCAGTTTTTGCCCGAGGAACTCAGTGGGTTTAAAGCCAAACTAAAGTTTTACCAGCAGCTCCGTCAATCGGTGCAACTCCGCTACGCCGAACGGGTTGACTACAAGGAATTCGAAAAGCGCATCCGCAAGCTGCTCGACACCCACATCGGCGTAGAAACGATCCGCTCGCTCAACGACCCCATCGACATTTTCAACAAGGAGCTGCTGCAACAGACGCTGGCCGAACTCGGGGGCTCGGACGCCTCCAAAGCCGACAAGATCGCTTACCGGATGAAGAAAGTCGTGCGGGAGCGCCTTGACGAAGACCCCGTTTTCTTCCAAAACTTCTCCGACCTGATCGAGCAGGCCATCGAGGCGTACGAGCACAAGCGCAGCACCGAAACCGAGTACCTGGCTGCCATGGAGAAGCTGGCCGACGATTTTCGCACCGGGCGGGGCCACCTCGTGCCCGACCCGCTGGCGCACCATCCCGAAGCACGGGCCTTCTACAACAGCCTCCGGCAAAAACTGCCCCCGGCTGATGCATCGCTGGATGGGAAACTCGTGCAGGCCGGCCTCGACATCGCCGGCATCGTAACCGACCAACTCATCGTGGACTGGAAGCGCAACGACGACGTCGTGAGGTCCATCGAGAACCGGGTCGAAGACTACCTGATCGACCTCAAAAATACGTGCAACCTGTCGATGACTTACGAGGTGATCGACGCGCTGATCCAGGACGTGATCCGCATTGCCCGCAACGTGTACTGAGCATGGAGAAAGAACTAGCCTACGGCAGCAGCCTTATCCGCTACCGCGAGTTGCGCGAAGACCGCAAGACCCTCGCCATCGAGGTGCACCCCGACGGGAGCGTACAGGTAAAAGCCCCTACGGAAGCCGGTGAAGAGCAGGTATTGGAACGGCTCATGCACCGGGCCGGCTGGATACTCAAGCAACAACGGTACTTCGCGCAGGTAGGGCCGGTGCAGGCGCCCAAAGAGTACGTCAGCGGGGAATCGTTCCGGTACCTGGGGCGGCAGTACCGCTTGAAGGTAGAATTGGGAACGCCGGAAACGGTGAAAAGGGTAGGGGGACAGCTTCGGGTAACGGTGAAGGAGAAACAGACTCAACGCATCGGCAGGCTGGTAGAAGCCTGGTACCGCAAGCAGGCCGAAGCGAAGTTTGCCGAGCGGCTGCTGGTCTGTATCGGCCTCTTCGCCGGCCAGGTTCCGACTCCGCCGTCACTGGGCGTGCGGCGCATGAAAAGCCGGTGGGGGAGTTGCACGGCCGACGGCACCGTATGGCTCAATACCTACTTGATCCGGGCGCCGGTGTACTGCATTGACTATGTGATCACCCACGAACTGGCCCACCTGATCGAACACAACCACGGGCCAGCATTCTACCGGTTACTCGAACAGGTGATGCCCGATTGGCAGGAGCGCAAGGGGCAACTTGAGCAACTGCGGTGGGATTAGGTGCCGTCTGCCAACAAACTGCCACTTACAATTCATCCAACCACATAAAACCCACTAAATCCGTAAGCAATATGATTTTGTACAAGGAAGAAACCGTCCAGACCGCCATTCACGTTCCGGTAAATTATCCGGCTTACTACTACGGACGCACCTACAACAACCACTATGTAGCCGTTTTCAGCGATACACTGGCCGTGCAGGTTTGCGTGCTGCCGCACGACATGAAGCTTTACCAAGGCACGCCAGCGGATGTGTTCAAAGACCTACCCTTCGAGGACTTCCAGCGCGTGGAAGAAAAGGTATTCATACGGGCCCTGGAAAGTATGTACGTACAGTTGTACAAGATGGTAGCCAAGCTCCGGGCGACCGATTCGTAACTGCGTACCGTTGCCACGGGAAGGCCATTGCGCCTACCGGTTCTGCATAACTACTTGGTTGGTCCAACAAACAGGAATAGCGTAAGCGCTACAAAACCAGCCTGACCCTCCACAAATGCGATAACGATCTTCATTATGAACCAGACAGCCACTAACAACCCCTGTGCAAAGGTCGAATTTCTACAGGCAGAGCCCTTCAAGTACCTCATGCAAGACCGTAACCATGAAGCTTTGGAGAGCTTGGCTGACAAGATCGATGCGGCCATGTTGTGGGTAGTGTTCAACCACGAATTTGTGTCGAACCAAGAGCGGGAGTTTGCCGACATCTACGCCGAACTTCGGGATGCCCGGAATTTTTTCCGGCTCCTGAGCCGCTACGTCAAGGAGCACGGGGCTGGTCAGCCGCAGTAAGACTGCGCTAAATGTTACCGCAAATTCAGTTGTATTTGAGAACGCCAACTTGGTTGGCAACTGGTTATTAACAAAAGAGTTACCCGTTACGCAGGCGTTCTCAAGTGCGTTCCCGCTTCTGATTCCCGGGAACGGGCAGTGAGCAGGCACGGAAACGGATCAAGGCCAGCCGGTGAAAGGCTCGTTACTGGTGGAGGGGCCGTTATTGGGCCTGTTTACGGGAACCGTGCCGGCAGTACCATGTAAGAAAAGTGCGTAAAATAAATATTCTCAGTGAAACTCTTGATATTTTGTAAGATGATTGTTAATTTAGCAACTGAATAATCGTTAAAGCTGCTGATTAAGGCTTTAATCCTTTTGTTGCCTCGGTTTATTTACGGCTAGTATTAGATCATGTTATTGATTGTGGCCTAGCCATGCCTTCAAATGTTTGACATCGTACGTTCAACCGGAAGTCTATTCAACTACCGGAGCAGCTTGAACGGGAGATTTACTCCTTTTTCGTACCGATTTCAAGCAGGGCCTCAGTGATTAGCAATCAAAGCACTTTCTCATTGGCATTCTTTTCAATGAATCGTACAAGTCGCTGATTGAAGATTCAATCCCTTTTGCCAGTTTGTAACAGCTAACATCAAATCATGTTATTGATTGTGGCATAGCCCTGTGCTCAAATATTTGGCCTTATACGTTCAACTGGAAGCCTACTCAACTACCTGAACAGTACGAACCGGAGGTTTACTCCCTTTTCGTACTGTTTTTAAGTAGGGCCTCTGTGAGTAGCAATCAAAGCACTTATCTTATTGTAATTCCTTTTAATGAATCGTATCATCACGATCATGATGGCAGAAGCTTGCTGTTTTTCGCCCCTTTCTGCCCGTCTGAGTGATGGCTTTATTTAGTAGGCGAATCACCCTAAGAAGCGTTCCGTGAGAAATCACCCGGTTGAAACCCAGTTTTAGACAAGATAAACCTCTCGTATTTTAACCAATTCCTCTAATTTTAAAGTCTTTTGTGAATATATCGCACTGGGCTGGATAAGATTTGCAAACAAACTTCAAAGCATTTTTACCAGACTTTGTATTTATGAAAGTAGAAGAGAAAGCTCCACAGAGATGGTACGTGGTGTACACTTGTCCCAATAGCGAAAAAAAGATATATAAAGAACTGAGCAGGCGAAAAATAAATGCTTTCCTGCCTATAAAGACAGAAGTAAGGCAGTGGTGGGACAGAAAGAAAAAGCTCGAAGTTCCGCTGTTTCCTAATTATGTATTCGTAAACGTATCTCTCAAAGAAATCTGGACGGTTTTAATGGTAAATGGCGTCGTGAGATTAATATCATTCGATGGCGTACCGGCTGTTGTTAAGGATGCTGAGATTGATATGATTAAACAGTTGTCCTCGGTGACAAATAAAATAAACAATGAGAATGGCTGCATCAAAGGTGAGAAAGTCCAGGTAAAAGAAGGCCCGCTCTCAGGATTGATGGGAAAAGTCAAGGATATGAAAGGTACAACCAGACTGTTCGTGGAGTTGGAAACAATCCATCAAGTAATATCAGTCGACATTGAGACTGCCTTTCTTGAGAAAGTGGGTTAGCCTACTACTTCGGAAGTGGGAGAATGGCTTTTCCCCTGATTTCTCCTGCAAATTAACTCTGGTCGGCTACTGCGCCGGGGCCATACCTGACAAGCAGCCTTTTTTGGTGATCTTCCAGCATTGCGCGGGGCATTGATTCCGACATTTGCCGGTTCATATCACGGACCTCCCTATCGAACCGATCCTCCAGTTCCCAACGATACTCCGGCTCCTGCACCTGCTCGGGGTCAGCCTAGCTTGGAGCGGGCCCACCTTCTTTGCTGTGGGGCATACCCCAACTCATCCCTTTTTGCCATCTGGTATTTAAGCGCAGACTTCTTCCCCATAGGGTAGCAACAACCATTCAATTCACTTACATCAAAACATTAGTGACGGTGACACTCATTGAGATATTAAAATCGAAAAGTTGCCTAACCGGTAAGGGGATCGTATTCATACACACCAATGGAGAGGAATTTCTATCGTATGCACGGTTATACGAGCACGCTGTTGGCGTACTGCACGTGCTGCAGCAGAGCGGGGTACAGCCTAAAGATGAGGTTGTATTGCAAATTGAAGACAACAAGCATTTCTTAATCTCTTTTTGGGCTTGTCTTCTTGGTGGAATCATCCCGGTTCCGCTAACGGTAGGCAAAAACGATGATCACCGTGAAAAACTGTTTCAAGTATGGACATTCCTGAATAACCCCTTTATAGTAATTGGCGCCAATGATTTGAACCCCCTTGAAATCTACGGTACAGCGCGTGGATTTTCGGGTATCTGTAACGCAATAGCAAGAAAAGCAATCAAACTTGAAAACTTGTTTACCTCCGCGGAAGCCGGAGCAGTAGTTGCTCCCCGTCCGGAGGACATCGCATTTATTCAATTCTCCTCAGGATCAACGGGTTTACCTAAGGGCGTAGTGCTTACGCACCGCAATGTGATCGCCAATATGGAGGCAATCGGGCAGGCGGCTCAATACAGCGAAGCCGACTCAATGCTGAGCTGGATGCCCCTGACCCATGATATGGGTATGATTGGATTTCACCTGAACCCGCTGTTCTGCGGGATCAATCAATATTTGATACCTACGCATTCCTTCGTAAGACGTCCCGCTATCTGGATGGATAAGGCATCGGAGCATAAAATCACGATACTCTGTTCTCCGAATTTTGGCTTTCGTTACCTTTTAAAATACCTAAAGGAGGAGAACCGCACTTGGGACCTGTCAAACGTCAGAATAGTATACAACGGTGCAGAACCTATTTCTGAAAAACTCTGCCGTGAATTCAACCAGGCGATGGAAAAATTTGCGCTCCGCAGTACCGCCATGTGCCCGGTATATGGATTAGCCGAAGCTTCGGTGGCCGTGTCCATGTCCAGCGTTACAGATGAATTTATGCAGGTAAGCCTCAACCGCCTGAAGCTTAATCCGGGAGATCACATTGAAGTGATTGACCAGGGGGATGCTTCAGCGATCTTCGTTAATGTTGGGAAGCCCATCAACCACTGTCGGGTACGCATTGTGCAAGAAGGCGGCCAGGCGTTGGGAGATGGAGTGATCGGGCAAATCCACATCAAAGGAAAAAATGTCACGGCGGGATACTACAACAACCCAGCGGCAACGAATGAAGTAATGAGCAGTAAAGGTTGGCTCAATACCGGCGATTTGGGATTTATGCAGGATGGCTCCCTTTTTGTTACGGGCCGGGCAAAGGACATTTTGTTTGTAAACGGGTTGAACTATTATCCTCACGATATTGAAAAAGAAGCAGAATCGGCGGAGGGCATTGAACTCAATAAAATCGTAATTGCAGGATCATTTGATGCAGAAACGCAATGTGAAGAAATACTGGCCTTTGTGTTTCACCGGGGTAGTCTGGAAAAGTTCATTCCGGTGGCCCGGGCCTTGAAGCTTCACATCAACGGGAAATTCGGTTTCGAAATCAATAAAATCCTGCCTGTACACGACATTCCAAGAACAACAAGCGGGAAGTTAAAGCGCTTCGAACTGGTTAAAAGATACCAAAAGGGCTTTTTTAAAGACGTGGAGCGTCAATTGTCCAACTTAAGCAATGGATCGGGCGAAGGCAATATTGCCCCCCCGAAGAACGATACCGAGGCGAGGTTGCTAAAAATCTGGCGAGAAGTGCTCAATGCCCATAACATTGGCGCTGAGAGCAAGCTGTTTGAAATAGGGGTCAATTCACTGAAGGCCGCCAATATAGCCATGGAAGTGCAACGTGCCTGGAATGTGTACTTGCCACTGGCCAAACTTTACGATTGGCAAACCATAAGAAGGCTGGCAACCGAATTGGATTTCCTCGAAAAAAATAAGTACGAACCCATCCCAAAAGCAAAACCGAGTGCGTATTACCCGATTGCATCCCTGCAAAAACGCATTTATTACGCCTGGAGGCTAGATGAAGGCTCAGTAGCCTACAACATTCCCACGGCGCTTGTCCTGCGGGGAAGGGTGGATGAGAGAAAGCTTGAGTCAAGCCTGCAACAAATTGTCAGGCGTCACGATTCACTGCGGATAACCTTCCGGTTTGAGGAGGCATCTGAGCTAAAAGTGCAACAATTAGTAGATGTCAGGCTGGAATGTTTGTACTGTAAAGAAGAAAACTGGCAGGAAAAGGCGGCAGCGTTGATAAAACCGTTCGATCTGAGTCATGGCCCGTTATGTAGATTTTACCTGCTGCATGACCGGGACAACGCTGCCTTTCTGCTGTTGCTGGATTTTCATCACATCATTGCCGATGGTCCATCGGTCTATTTTTTGTTGAAGACCTGCTTCAATTTTACGAGGGACATCAACCTGCGGAGGCGTCCGTTTCATACGTAGATTTTATCGGGTGGGAAAAGAACAGAAGTGCCAAAGATAATAAGTCACTCCGGGAATACTGGCAGCATCAGTTGAGCGGGGAGTTGCCCGTTTTGGCATTGCCGGCGGACTTTCGACGCCCCATTGTATTTAATCCTAAGGGCGGGAGGATTCATTTTGCCCTTGATAAGAACCTGGCTAAGCAATTAGCCCGATTTGCCAGGCAAAAGGGCGTGACCATGCACGCATTGCTGTTCACGGCATACGGTGTTTTGCTTTCCAAGTTTACGGGACAAGACGACCTGATCATCGGCATTCCCGTAAATGGAAGAAGACACCCGGAGCTACGGAGGGTATTTGGCATGTTTGCGGGAATACTGCCCATCAGAATCACGTTGGATGGCAAGGGGTCATTTGCAGAATGGGTTCAAAACAGCATGGCAATTCTGAACAAAGCAATTGAGCATCGGGATCTTGCTTTCGACGAGTTGCTTCAACTTCTTCCTGTCGGATCGAATCCCGGCAGAAACCCGGTTTTTGACACCATGTTTCTGCACCAGACCGAAACGGTGTCAAAGTTGGCAACCAAAGACTTTAAGGCATCCCGATACCTGTTTGATCCTGGTTTTGCCAAATTCGACCTTACGCTGGAAATAGTGGAGGAGAATGAAGCCATTCACTATTCGTTCGAGTATTCCACGGCCTTGTTCAAGAAGGAAACCATCTATCGGCTGGGGGCCGGATTAGAAAATATAATCAAGCTTGCGATGACCCGCCCGGAAATAACGGTGGCGGAATTGCTCCCGATCACTGACAGGGAACATACTGATCTGGTCGTCGGGTACAATCAAACGGAAAAAGACTACCTGCCATTTAAAGCAGTGCATGAAATGTTTGCGATGCAAGCCGCCGAACAGCCGGCGGCCGTTGCATTGTCTTGCGCAGGAAAGCAAATGACCTATGAAGCGCTTAACCACCAGAGTAGTGCGGTGGCCCGGGCTTTAGGGAAAAGAGGGGTGGGGCGAAACGACATCGTTGCCGTATGTTTGCCGAATTCTTTCGAATTAGTGGTCAGTATTTTGGGCATTCTTAAAGCCGGCGCCGCCTATTTGCCCATTGATGAGGATATGCCCGTTGATCGCATCGGTTTTATGCTGAATGATAGCAAAAGCAAGCTGTTCATCTCACAAGCGGCCTTATGGAAAGATGATGCTGCGATGAAACCGGATTTCGTGATCTTGTCGGTAGAAGACCTGTTAGACAATGCCGACAGCGAGGTTGCTGAGCATGCGGGTACGCCTTCCGGTCTTGCGTACGTGATCTATACGTCGGGTACAACCGGAAGGCCAAAAGGAGTGATGATCGAACACGGGAGCCTTTCGAATTACGTCAACTGGGCCCGCGAACAGTATTTGGAAGGGGCCGGTTGTGCAATGCCATTGTACACTTCGGTTTCTTTTGATCTGACCATTACTTCAATATTCCTCCCACTGGTCTCCGGCGGCAAAATTGTGATCTATGACAAGAGCGGGGCGGAGAGTCTCATTGAGAAAGTGATGAGGGAGAACCAGGTAGACTTGGTAAAACTGACGCCTTCCCATTTAAAGCTCATGCAGAAAAAAAATCTGTTGAGACCGGGAACGAAAATCAAGAAGTTTATCGTGGGCGGCGAAGCCTTGGATAAGCAACTGGCCAGTGATGCGTGGCGCCTGATGGGGCGGAATGTTCAGATATACAATGAATACGGGCCTACGGAAGCGACTGTCGGGTGTATGATCCATGCATTCAGCCCCGAGGATTTAGACCAAAGCGTACCCATCGGACGGCCCATCGCCAATGTCCAGATCTATTTGCTCGATCCCTATTTAAAACCCGTTCCAACGCTGGTAACGGGTGAAATTTACGTGGCGGGTACTGCACTTGCCCGTGGGTATCTGTTTCAACACGAACTGACCAGGAAGACCTTCGTTGATAACCCGTTCAACGCCGGCCAAAAGATGTACAAGACGGGTGATCTTGCCAAGCGGCTGCCCGACGGCAACCTGGTGTACCTCGGAAGAAAAGACCACCAGGTAAAACTGAATGGGTACCGGATTGAAATAGCCGAAATAGAGGCGCGCCTGATGGAATTTCCCGGCGTGGATCAGTGTGCCGTCGCGGTAGACGCCAAGTCGCGTATGCTCTCGGCTTACTACACGAAAAAAACGGATCGGGCAATCACCGAAAGAGAATTACGGGTATTCCTGGCGGCGAAATTACCCCATTACATGATACCGGTTCGCTTGATCCCGCTGGATGCCTTTCCGCTGACGGCCAACGGAAAGCTGGATTTGAACCGGTTGGAAATATTCGAATCCAGGCCGGCCCAATGGGTGGATGAAGAATCAGCCACGGAGACGGAAAGCGTGTTTGTAAATGTCTGGAAGGGTATTTTAGGTGGAAAACCAGTCAGCCTGCACGATAATTTTTTTGAATTAGGGGGAGATTCCATAAAAGCGGTTCAGATTTCGTCAAAATTGTTTGAAAAAGGTATCTCCGTGAAGGTTAAAGATATTCTGATCCATCAGACCATCCGGCAGATAAGCAGGCACGCCAAACACCTGGATGGTACCGCCCAATACGAACAAGGGATGGTGGAGGGGAAAGTAACGCCAACGCCAATCCAGCGTTGGTTTTTCAGACAACAGTTCAGCAATCCGAATTACTATAATCAATCCGTATTGCTGCAAATCAAAAGTCCCCTGGATGTTGCCGCATTGGAAAGCGCATTTGCGGTTTTGGTGGGGCATCACGATGCCCTGCGCTTAAATCTTGATCCGGAAGACAATACGTTGTTCTATAATACTGCTCATATCGGTAAGGGATTCAGGGTAGATCAGCTCGAAGTTGGGGATGAACGTTCACTTGGGAAGGCTTGTGATCACGTTAGAAGGTCGGTAAACCTTTCGGAAGGGCTGCTGCTGAAGGCGGCAATCATGAAACGGGCTGAAGGCCCTGATTTCTTATTCATTACGGCCCACCACCTGATCATGGATGGTATGTCATGGCGAATTTTACTGAGGGACCTGTATGACGTCTATTTTCAGCTAAAGAATAACCAGGATGTAAAATTGCCCCGCAAAACCGCTTCTTTCCGGGATTGGAGCGAAGCTTTAAGCCAGTATGCCAAATCGGAGCAGGTCCGGCGCGAAAGTGAATACTGGAATAAGCTTCAGGAGATACACTTCGTGCTGCCAAACGGCAACGCAGCCGGCTGCCAAGAAGCGCTGCAACGCGTGAGCAGGGTAGGGGTGGTATTGGACAAGAACGTCACTCATTTTCTTTTGCACAATGCGCATAAACAATACAATGCGGATGTGCTCATCCTGCTGAACGCTGCCTTGGTTTCGGCCTTGCACAACTGGACGGGGGGGGAGGAGTTCGTGATTGAACAGGAAAGTCACGGCCGGCATCTGGAAGAAGTAAACGCATCAAGGACAATCGGTTGGTTTACCAACCTGTATCCGGTCAGGCTGTTCTATTACAATCAGGTAAGCGAGTTGATTCAATCCGTAAAAGAAACCATCAGAAAGGTACCAGGCAATGGAGTGGGTTACTGGTTGAACCGATTCACTGAAAACAGTACCCATCCCAAACCGCCCCCATCAGAAGTCCGGCTCAATTACCTTGGACAGTTTGGCGAAGAATTAAACAATGAGCTGATGGCCTTAAGCTTCATGGCTGCCGGCACGGAAGTAGACCCCATCAACGAGCCGACGGCAAAGCTGGAATTGAATGCCTGGGTTGTAGGTGATGCGTTCAGGATCGAACTCAATTATGACGCAAAAATATTTCCTCAATCCGCCGTTTCTGGTTTTTTATCACGGTTCACCCATGCTTTAAACCAAATTGCTACGCATATAGCCGACGAAACGGAGTTGCATTTTACCCCCTCCGACTTCGAAAATGTGAATCTGGATCAGGAAGAATTAAATGATTTATTCCTGTAGTTTTATCTATTACGTAACCCGGATTCGGTTACGCACAATTGTCACTTTTGATTCCCCATTCTCCCGGCCTGGCCTTCTATTTCAATAACCACCCGTTTGGTTAGGAGGCTGTAAAATCCCTATCGGTTAGACAAACTGCGATTGGTTCATGGTCAGTAAAAGCCCATGCTGGGTAAACTATGCCCCTACGTATTCTCCATTTCATGTTGGTATTATAAAAAAAGCTTTAAGGACGCCCAATTAAAAAACTGATTTGAGATGAATAAGAAAATAAACAAATCCGATGTTCAGTATATTGTGGAGCTTAGCAAGAACCAGCTAGGGATTCTATACCACTATTTGAAAGATGTTGATTCCAGTTTATACAATTCTCAAATATCAGTAGAGGTGAACGGACCTTTTAACGAAGAGGTTCTTCGGCAGTCCGTGGCACGGGTGCAGCAGCATAATGATGTGCTCAGGTCGGTTGTGAGGTGGAAAGAGACGAAAAAGCCCATTCAAATCATCCTTAAAGCGTGTCCCATTGACTATCAATTCCTGGACCTTTCGCAGGAAAACGATGACGACAACATGCTGTTTGAGAAACGCAGGGCGGACAGTTTAGACGAACGATTTGACTTGCTGGACCTGCCATTGAGAATGTTGGTCGTGAAGAAGTCCTCCCGGTCATTTGTTATAACCATTACCCATCATCACATCCTGTACGATGGTTGGAGCAGTAGCATTTTCGTCAAAGAGTTGATCTACTGCTACACCCGGTTGATTCAAAACGAAGAGGCTTTCTTACTGAAAAAGGACTACAAAACCTCATTTCAGAAAATAGCAGCAGAAAAGCCGGCTGACGAAGCAATGGCGTACTGGAGGGAGTGCCTGTCCGGGTACGATCAACTGGCTACCGTTCCGCACATCGCACCGGCTGCCGTTGTGAACACCTCCTACCGCCTGAAACAGGAGGTCTTGGTATGCAGCGGGGAGAAAACAAGTCGGCTCAATGAGATCGGCAAAAAACTCGGTGTCACGCTTAATTCCGTGATGCAGGCAGCATGGGGAATTCTGATAAGCAAGTATAATCATTCACAGGATGTTGTCTTCGGGTCCGTGGCATCCGTTCGTTCCCCGGAAATAAAAGGAATGGAAAGCATTATGGGGTTGTTGATCAACACCATACCCGTTCGGGTTCGTTATCATGAAGAAGATTCGATTGGAGAATTAATCAAAAAACTTCAAGCCAATGCGTTAGATTCGGAATCACACAAAACCTGTAGTTTATCCGACATTCATGAATGCAGCAGTCTGGGAAGCGGATTATTTGACCATATATATGCTTTCGAAAATTATCCTGTTGACGAACTCCTCATTGCGGCTGATAATCAAGACAGTATAAGGATCAGGCACGTTGATTTCGTTGAAAGTTCAAATTATGACTTCAATGTAATCATCGTACCGGGAGAAGAAATTAAAGTTCACATCAGTTATAATTCCAATCGGTACGGGCGTTCATCGGTTGTTCAAGTCCTCTCGCATTTCGACAATGTCCTCTCCGGGTTCATTGCGTCGGGGGCCGGCGGCCGGGTATCCGACGTGAGTGTACTTTCTCCGGAGGAAGAAGCGCAACTGTTACATGCGTTGAATCGTTCGGGGGTATCCTTCCCGACTGACAAGACGGTAATTGATCTGTTTGAAGACCAGGTCAAACGCAATCCGGAAAACCCGGCGGTTCAGTTTGGGGATGAAAGCTTAACCTACGCGCAACTCGACGGGCGGTCCAACCGGCTGGCCCGGTACTTGGTGGTCAATGGAGTGGGCGGTAGTGAAGTGGGCGTAAATCAGATTGTTGGGCTGCTGGTGGAGAAGAACCTGGATACGGTGGTAGCCATGTTAGCCATCCTCAAAGCAGGCGGAGCCTACCTGCCCATTGATCCCACGTATCCTAAGGAGCGAATCAGGTATATTATCGAGGATAGTAAAATCGGTGTTTTATTGACCCAAAGGGCGTTTGCACAGGCGTTGGCGTTTGAGCTGCAAACCTTGTGCTTGGAAGATGCCGCAAACCTGCCCAGCCACAGGTTGGAACCAAGACCGGTCAAGCCGACCGATCTGTGTTACGTGATCTATACTTCGGGGACAACGGGTAAGCCCAAGGGAGTGATGATCGAGCACCGGAATGTGGTCAGGCTGTTTTTTAACCAGGCATTTCAATTTGATTTCAATTCCAGCGATGTGTGGACTATGTTCCACAGTCATTGTTTTGATTTCAGCGTGTGGGAAATGTACGGCGCACTCCTGTTCGGAGGCAAAGTGATTATCATCCCGCGAGAGGTTGCAAAGGATACCCGAGCTTATTTGCAGTTGTTGAAGCAGCAAGGCGTAACGGTTTTAAACCAGACCCCGAGTGCATTTTACACCTTGATCGAGCAGTCGCTCCAGGCGCGCACCGAGGGTTTGAAGGTCCGCTACGTGATATTCGGGGGCGAGTCGCTGAGCCCGGCAAAGTTAAGCGCCTGGGTGGAGCACTACCCAAAGGCCAATTTGATCAACATGTACGGCATCACCGAAACGACCATTCACGTAACCTACAAAGAGATCGGAGAGGAGGAGATTGACAATAACCACAATAACATTGGCCGGCCCATCCCGACGTTGTCAGTGTATGTAATGGATGGTAACGGCAAGTTGGTGCCCAAAGGCGTCGCCGGCGAGTTGTACGTAGGAGGGGCAGGGGTGGCAAGGGGGTATATCAATAACGAGGAGTTAACCAACAAAAAATTTGTAGCCAATCCCTACCAGCCGGGAGAGCGGTTGTACCGCAGCGGTGATCTGGTCCGGGTTCTGGCCGATGGCGACCTTGAGTACCTGGGCCGCATGGACCACCAGGTAAAGATCAGAGGCTACCGCATCGAGCTAGGCGAGATCGAGCTGCAATTGCTGGCGCACCCGCAGGTACGCGAGGGGGTAGTCCTGGCCCGGCAAGCAGGAACTGACAAGTACCTGGTGGCCTACTACGTAGCCGATGAGGCAATAGCGGCAAGTGAACTAAGCGCGTTTTTAGCCCGGCACCTGCCCGACTACATGGTGCCGGCGCATTTCGTGCCCCTGGCGGCAATGCCGCTCACGGTCAATGGCAAGATCGACCGCAAGGCACTGCCCGATCCGGAGTTTGGGGCGGCAGCCGATTACGTGGCGCCGGTCGGCGAACTGGAAGGGCAATTGGCAGGGCTATGGAGTGAAGTGTTGAGCATGCCCGGGGACGCGATCAGCGTCACCAAAAGCTTCTTCGAACTGGGTGGTCATTCCCTTAAGGCCATGACAGTCATGAACAGGTTGAACCGAATGCTGGGCGTGGAGATACCGATGAAAACGGTATTTGAACGCCCAAGCATCAGAGAAATGGGCAGCTTTATTCAGGGCCTGGACAAGCGGCAACACGTAGGAATAAAGCGGGTCCCAGAAAAGGAATATTATGCGGTATCGTCTGAGCAGGAAAGACTTTATTTCCTGCATGAGCTTGACAAGGAAGCGGTAACCTACAACACCCCCTTCGTGGTTCGAATGCAGGGAGTGCTGGACCGGGAGGGGTTGACCCATGCCTTCCGCCAACTCATCGCCCGGCACGAGAGTTTACGCACCAGCTTTGCCCTGGCCGGTGGGGTGCCTGTGCAGCAGATACGCGAGGAAGTGGCCTTTGACCTGTGGGAGGCAGCCGCGACTGAAGAGCAGGTACCCGTTGCGATTGAAGCCTTCATCCGCCCCTTCGACCTGAGTCAGGCCCCTTTGCTGCGGGTGGGCTTGCTGCGCGTATCGGCCCAGGAGCACCTGCTGCTGGTAGACATGCACCACATCATCAATGATGGTGTCTCGGTTGGCTTGCTCATCAAAGACTTCATGGCCCTCTACCAGGGAGAAACCCTCCCGCCCTTGTCGTTGCAGTACAAGGACTACGCCGAGTGGCAGCAATCGCCGGCTCATCAGGAAAGCCTGGCCGGGCACCGGGCTTTCTGGCTCGAAGCGTTTGCCCAACCGGTGAACCCGCTGGAACTGCCCACCGATTATGCCCGGCCCGCCGTCAAGACGTATGCGGGAACAAGGCTGGCATTCGGCCTGGGCCCGCAAGAGACCAGCGGCTTGAGGGCCCTGGCCGAAAAGGAGGGAGCGACCTTGTTCATGGTCCTGCTCTCGGCTTTCAAGGTCTTGTTGAGGAAACTGGGCAACCAGGAGGACCTGGTGGTAGGCACGCCGGTGGCCGGTCGCGGGCACGCCGACCTGGAAGACATCATCGGCGTGTTTGTCAACAGCGTGGCCATTCGCAGCCAGGCCCAGGGGGAACTTAGTTTCAGCCAGTACGTGCAGCAGGTAAAAGCCAAAGCGCTTGCCTGCTTTGCGCACCAATCCTACCAGTTCGAAGCCCTCGTTGAGCAACTGGGGCTAGCCCGCGACACGAGCCGCAACCCCTTGTTTGATGTGGTGTTTGTGTTACAAAACTTCCAGGCCGAGGAACTACGGCTTCCCGGTCTGCGCCTTACGCCCGTTGAGCGGACCCACCGGGTCTCCAAGTTCGACCTGACCCTGACGGCCGTTGAGTCGGGGGAGGAAATCCTGCTGGATTTCGAGTATTGCAGTGCCCTCTTCAAGCCGCAGACCGTTGAGCGCTTCATTGCTTACCTGAGGCGGGTGGTGGCGGCCGTCATCGCTGACCCCGGGCAGCAACTCTCCCAAATCGAGCTGTTAAGTGATCAGGAGAAGCACCAGTTGCTGGTCGACTTCAACGACACGGCAGTAGCGTATCCCCGCGATAAGACGATTGTGGACTTGTTTGAGCAACAGGCGGCAAGCACCCCCCGGGCCATTGCCCTGGTGGGGCCGGCTCAGCAGTTGAGCTACCAGGAGCTATCCGACCGCAGCAACCGGCTGGCAAGCCTGCTCACCGAGCAGGGGGTAAGGGCGGGGGATTGCGTGGGCATCTACCTGGAACGCTACCTGGAGGCCATCGTAGCGATGCTGGGCACGCTCAAGGCCGGAGCCGCCTACCTTCCCCTGGAAGTAGACTACCCCATCGAACGCATCGAGTACATGCTACAGGACAGCAAGGCAAGCGTGGTGCTCACGCGCCCGGCGCTGGGCGCCGCTCTTGCTGACTCCTTTCTTATCATAGACGTAACTACGCTGGGCGACGACCAGACCGGCCAGTCCCTGGCAACGGCTGACGAATCGGTAGCGGCAGGGCTGAGTCCGGAGCGCCTGGCCTACGTGATGTATACCTCCGGCACGACGGGCACTCCCAAGGGCGTGCTGGTGAGCCACCGCAACGTAGTACGACTGGTGAGCAAGCCCACCTACGTGCCCCTGGACACTTCCACCCGCATCCTGCTCACCGGCTCGCTCTCCTTCGATGCCACCACCTTTGAGATCTGGGGCGCCCTGCTCAACGGGGGCACGCTGCACCTGGTGGACAAGCCGGTCCTGCTCGATACGGCCCTGCTGGGAGCGGCTTTGCAAGCTTATGCCATCAACACCTTGTGGCTTACCTCGCCGCTCTTCAACCACCACGTGGACAACGGGCTGGACATCTTTGCCCCCCTGCACTACCTGCTGGTAGGGGGCGACAAGCTTTCGCCGCCTCACGTCAACCGCGTCCGCAGCCGCTTGCCCGAGCTTCACCTCATCAACGGCTACGGCCCCACCGAGAACACCACTTTTTCGGTGTGCTGCCACTTGCAGGCGCCCAGCTACCAGGTCATCCCCATCGGCAAGCCCATCGGCAACTCGACGGCTTACATCCTCGACCAGGACGGGCAAGTGCAGCCCATCGGCGCCATCGGCGAGCTGTACGTGGGCGGGGATGGGGTAGCCGGGGGGTATTTGAACAACGAGGCCCTCACGAACGAGAAGTTTGTGCGCAACCCCCACAAAGCCCAAGAGCGCATCTACCGCACCGGCGATATGGCAAGGTGGCTGGCGGACGGCACGATCGAGTTTGTGGGCCGCCGCGATGAGCAGGTCAAGCTGCGGGGCTACCGCCTCGAGTTGGGCGAGATCACCAGCCGCCTGCTGGCCCGGGAGCAGGTGCGCGAGGCAGTGGTGGTGGTGCGCGAAAGCGGCAACGACAAGCAACTGGTGGCCTACTATTGCTCGGAGGCAGCCCTGGGGCAAGCCGACTTGCGGGAAGCCTTGCGGGGGTTGCCCGAATACATGCAGCCGGCCCATTTGGTGCATTTGCCATCCATGCCGCTCACCCCCAACGGCAAGATCGACCGCAAAGCCTTGCCTGATCCGGAGCTGGAGGCAGGCGCGGATTACGTGGCTCCCGTCACTGACACGCAGCGCAAGCTGGTGGAGATCTGGTCCCAGGTGCTGGGGGTAGACCCCCAATCCATCAGCATGACCAGCAACTTCTTTGAGCTGGGCGGACATTCGCTCAAAGCGGTTGAGTTGGTGAGTAAAATAGCGAAGGGATTGCAGGTAGAGTTGTCACTTGAGAAGGTCTTCGAGGCTGAGCACTTGCAGCAACTGGCCGACAGCATCGTTCAGCAGGAGAAGTCAGCCTATACAAGCATCCCGGCGGCTTCCGTGAAGGACCATTACGTAACCTCTGCCGCCCAGAAGCGACTCTATTTTCTCCATGCATTTGATCCGGGTTCGCTGGCCTACAACATTCCCTACGCGCTGAGGTTAAAAGGCGAACTGGATAAGGAGCGGCTCGCCGGGGCGTTTAGAGCTCTGATTGCCAGGCACGAGAGCCTGCGCACGTACTTTGGGGTAGAAAACGATGAACCGGTACAAAGGATATTGCCGCAGGTACGTTTCACGCTGCCCTGCGTGGAATCCGCACCCGACAAAGTGGCTGGCCTGCTCGAAGAACACATAAGGCCTTTTGATCTGTCAGAGGCCCCCCTGATGCGGGTGGTGCTGATCAACTTGTCGCCCGCTGAGCACCTGCTGCTGGTGGACATGCACCACATCATAAGCGATGGGGTTTCGATGGGGCAATTGACCAAAGATTTCATGGCCCTCTACGAAGGGCAGCAACTGGCCCCGCTCCCCTTGCAGTATAAAGATTTTTCCGAGTGGCAGCAGGATGAGCAGCGGCAAGCGCACTTACACCAACAGAAACAATTCTGGTTGAAGGAGTTTGAAGATCGGAACGATATGCTGGAGTTGCCGCTCGACTACCCCAGGCCTCCCGTTAAATCCAATGCCGGCAAGTCGGTAAAGTTCACCCTAAACCCCCAGGCAACCGGTGCGTTAAAAGCACTGGCAGAAAAAGAAGAGGCTACCCTGTTCATGGTGCTGCTGTCGGTGTTTTACACCCTACTGAGCAGGTTAACCAATCAGCAGGACATTGTAGTGGGTACGCCCGTAGCCGGGCGGCAGCATGCCGACCTGAACAACGTCATCGGCATGTTCGTCAACACCCTGGCTCTACGAAACTTCCCGAAAGGGGAATCCAGGTTCAGCGATTTTCTCAGAGAAGTAAAGCATAAAACATTACAGTGCTTCGACCACCAGTCTTTTCAGTTTGAAGACCTGGTGGATGCGTTGGGCCTGGAGCGGGATACGAGTCACAATCCGCTGTTCGACGTAATGTTTGCCTACCAGAATTTCGAGAAACAGACCCTTGCCATTCCGGGCCTGGCCCTGGAGCCCTGCGAGATTGACTACGGCTTCTCCAAGTTTGACCTGACCATGACGGGTTTTGAATCGGATGGTGCATTAGCGTTTACCACTGAATACGCCACCGATCTTTTTGAGCAGGAGACCATAGAACGGTTCAATGCGTACTTTACCCGCCTGGTTGACTCGGTAATAGCTGACCCCGGTAGCAAACTGTCCGAACTGAGTATGCTTTCCGGGGCCGAGCAGCAGCAGTTGCTCGAGGGGTTCAACAATACAACGGTACGCTACAACAAGGACACGACCCTGGTAGATTTGTTTGAGGCGCAGGTGCAGCAAACGCCCGGGAAGTGTGCCGTGTTTTCCGCTACGCACTCCCTTACCTACGGGCAGCTGAATGAGGAGAGCAACCGGCTCGCCCACTGGCTCAGCGATGAAATACCAGCAGGAGGGATCGTGGCAATTCTGATGAACCGGTCCACTGATTTTGTGGTCAGTGTACTGGCCGTGCTGAAGGCGGGAGCCACTTACCTGCCCATTGATGCGGGCTATCCCGGCGAAAGAATCAACTACCTGCTTGACAACAGCCAGGCGCAACTCCTGCTGACCACAACGCAGATGCTGGGGGATAAAGTGCTGACGGGCAATACGTACCGGACGGTCTTGCTGGATAAAGCCGAAGGGCAGGATACGACCTACCCCGTTTCAAATCCGGGCAGGACAACCGCCGGCAGCACCACAAGAGAAGCGGCATACATCATTTATACCTCCGGGTCAACCGGAAAGCCCAAAGGCGTCAAGGGATCAGAGACCGGGCTGTTGAATCGCCTGTACTGGGGATGGGCAAACTATCCTTTTGACCGGCAGGAAGTTGCCTGCCTGAAAACCAATATCGGCTTTGTTGATCACGTAGTGGAAATGTTTTCCCCGCTGCTCGCGGGCGTGCCTCTGCGGGTATTTTCCGATGAAGAAGTTGTCGATATTGAAAAAATGATCCGGCTGCTCAATGAAAACAGGATCAGCAGAATTACCCTGGTACCCACTTACCTGAAGGCGCTCATGGAGGTGAGACGTGAAACCAGGCTCACCCTGGATTCGCTTAAGTACGTGTTTTGCAGCGGGGAGGAGTTACCCTATTATCTGGCAAAAGAGTTCTACAAAGAGTTCAGCAACATCCTGCTGGTCAACATCTACGGCTCTACGGAAGTGGGGGCCGATGCAACCTGCCACAATGTGGAAAGGTACCAGGTTGAGGACGTGCTTAAATATTTCAAACATTCCTGGTTGCTCCAGAATAGCCTTTTTTCGGATAGATTACCTCAACAAGCCGCGCAGCAATACGCCATCACTGCGCCTAACGTCAGGATCGAAGACCTGGCAAAAAACTTTCTCAACAGTAAGATCTCCAACTATCCTACCAGTACGGAGGAATACTATTCCGGGCTGCAGCGGAATGTGTTGCCCTACTCCATCAACACGGCTTCCCCCACCTTCATAGGGCACATGACTTCCGTGCTGCCCGATTACGTGCATGACATCAGTAAGCTGGTTTCTGAACTCAACCAGAACCTGGTAAAAATCGAAACCTCAAAATCGCTTACTTTTCTTGAAAGAGAGGCCATTGCGATTCTTCACCGCGTTTTTTATTCATTTCCTGCTGACTTCTACCAGGCCCACATCCAAAACCTGAAATCCCATCTTGGGATTATTACTACCGGAGGGAGCACGGCAAATATGTCGGCAATCCTGACGGCGCGTAACAAATTGCTTTACGATGGCGATCCTGCCGCCAAAGAGAGCATCTACAAAGTAATGCAACAGAAAGGCTACAACGATTTTGTGCTCATCGGTTCCCGCCTCATGCATTATTCCTTCCGCAAAGCGATTTCCCTGTTGGGTTTGGGGACCAACAACATCCTGTACGTGGAAAATGACAAAGCCGGGAGGATCAGGTTGGATGAATTACAGAACACAATCGACGAGTGCAGAGCCGACAACGCATTGGTCCTGGCAATCATTGGCATCGGCGGTTCTACCGAAACCGGAAGTATCGATCCGCTGCCGGAAATGGCTCAAATTGCAAAGCGAAACAACATTCACTTTCACGTAGATGCCGCCTGGGGAGGCGCCCTGGTATTCTCGGATCAATACAGGAAACTGATCAAAGGGATAGAGGAGGCGGATTCCATTACTTTTTGTGGTCACAAGCAGCTGTTTCTGCCCCAGGGGATAAGCATATGTTTGTTCAGGGACCCCAACCAGGTCAATTACAACTCTACCGAAGCCAATTACCAGGCAAGGGCCGATTCCTTTGACCTGGGACGGGTTACGCTGGAAGGGTCACGGTCAGGACTGTCATTGTGTTTGCATGCGTCTTTAAAAATTCTCGGAAAGAAAGGGTATGAATTGTTGATTGACAAGAGCATTGATTTGGCCGATTCATTCGTTCGCATCATCAAAGCAACGCAAGGACTGGAGCTTATTTCCAAAAATATCAACATTGTTAACTACCGGTACGTGCCCTTGCGTTACCGCAAGCCAGGGCAATTGACCAGCGCGGACAAAGCGGCGCTCAATGAAGTCAACAGTAAAATCCAGGAAGCTCAGTTTTTGAAAGGAAATACGTTCGTCTCGAAAACAAAGCTCAGGGATGAAGACAAAGACCTGATTGTCGTATTCCGGGTCGTATTGTTAAATCCGCTGGTCACGCACCAGGATCTGGAAAATGTGATCAAGGACCAGTTTGCCATCATTAAAGAATTGTTCGGGGAGGACAACCGTTTTGAATCCGCGGGAGATAAAAAAATCAATCTGCAAAATCAGATTGAAACCGAAGCCGGGGAAAAAGAAATCAGAAGGATACCGGCCGGCAAACCGATTGCAAATACCAAAGTTCTGATATTGAATGACAACAACCAGATTCAACCCATCGGGGTTGTCGGAGAAATTTGCGTATCGGGCGATGGGCTAACCCTGGGCTACGTTGATAACTCCTCAAGCCCTGAAGCTGTGCTTACCGGGAATCCCTATTTCAAGGGAACGGCCATGTACAAGACCGGTGATCTGGGACGTTGGCTTCCGGACGGCAATATAGAATTCATGGGCCGGCGCGACAACCAGGTAAAGATCCGGGGCCAGCGAATTGAGCTGGGCGAGGTGGAAAACAGGTTGCTTGAACACGATAAGATCAGGCAAGCGGCAGTAGTGGTCAGGAAGGTTGAGCAGGATAAACAGTTGGTGGGCTACTATGAATCAGACGCGGAGCTGGACGCAACCGGACTACGGATGCACCTGGCTTTGCAGTTGCCCGACTATATGATTCCCGGTTATTTTATTCGCCTCCAAAAGCTCCCATTGACCCCTAGCGGGAAGATCGACCGCAAAGCCTTGCCCGAGCCGGAGTTGGGGGCGGCAGCCGAGTACGTGGCTCCGGCCAGTGAGTTGGAAGAGCAACTGGCAGCGCTATGGAGCCAAGTGCTGGCCTTACCCAAAGAGGCCATCAGTGCCACGCGAAGCTTCTTTGAGTTGGGGGGCCATTCCTTGAAAGCCATCGGGCTGGTCAACAAGCTGGGCAAGGCCCTGCACGTGGAGTTGCCCCTTAAGAAGGTATTTGAGTACCAAAGCATCCGCGAGTTAGGCCGCTACCTCGAAGGGTTGGAGCGGCAAACCTACTGCCCCATCAACCCGGCCCCTGAGCAGCCATACTACCGGGTATCCTCGGCCCAGAAGCGGATGTACTTTCTCTACGCGTTTGACCCTAGCTCGACGGCCTACAACATGTCCCATGTACTCAGGCTGGAGGGCGTGCTCGACCGGCAGAGGTTGACCCATGCCTTCTATCAACTCATCTGCCGGCACGAGAGCCTGCGCACCAGTTTTGAGTTGGCGGCAGGGGTGCCCGTGCAGAAGATAGCAGGGGAGAGCGACTTCCAGGTATCGTATGCAGCAGCAACTCAGGAGCAACTGCCCGCTGCCATCGAAGCCTTCATCCGGCCGTTTGACCTGAGCCAGGCCCCGTTGCTGCGGGTGGGCTTGCTGCGCGTATCGGCCCAGGAGCACGTGCTGCTGGTGGACATGCACCACATCATCAGTGACGGCGTTTCGCTGGGCCTGCTCATCAAAGACTTCATGGCCCTCTACCGGGGAGAAGCCCTGCCGCCCTTGTCGTTGCAGTATAAGGACTACGCCGAGTGGCAGCAGTCGCCGGCTCACCAGGAGCGCCTGGCCGGGCACGGGGCTTACTGGCTGGAAGCCTTTGCCCAACCGGTGAGCCTGCTGGAACTGCCCACCGACTTCCTGCGGCCGGCGGTGCCTGCTTACGGCGGAAGGGTGGTGGACTTCAAACTCGGCGCCGGGCAAACCAGCAGGCTCAAAGCCCTGCTCCATGCCCAGGGAAGCACCCTGTTCATGGGCTTGCTTGCCATCTACAACATCCTGCTGAGCAAACTCTCCAACCAGGAGGATATCGTCGTGGGCAGTTCTTCGGCCGGCAGGTCCCATCCGGACCTGGAGCCCCTGATGGGCATGTTTGTCAATACGCTTGCTTTACGCAATTACCCGCAAGGCCAATTGAGCTTCAAACAGTTCTTACAGCAGGTAACGACCAGCACGCTGTCTTGTTTTGACCACCAGTCCTATCAATACGAAGACCTCATCGATGCCCTGGCCCTGGAGCGAAACACGAGCCGCAACCCCCTGTTCGACGTGGCCTTTGATCTCAACAACCAGGAAGAGGTTACTTTTGAGCTGCCCGGCCTGCGGCTCAGGCCCTATGAGCGGGAGCTGAAAGCGGCCCAGTTTGACCTCTCGCTGCGCGCCTACGAGCGGCAGGAGGAGCTATGGTTGAGCTTTGAGTATGCCACAGCCCTCTTCAAGGGCGAGACCATTGCGCGTTTCATCGGTTACTTCCACAACATCGTCGCGGCCGTCATTGAACACGCAGATGCGCCCCTGTCCTCCATCGAGATGCTGCCCGGGCCGGAAAGGCAACAGTTGCTCATTGATTTTAACGACAGCCAGGTGAGTTACGGGCCGGAGAACTTCATTGACCTGTTAGGCCGGGCCGCCAGGCAATACCCAACCCAGATCGCCCTCTGCGACTCCAGCCACCAGCTTACCTATGAGCAGTTGGAACGGGTTACCAACCGCATCGCCAACTACTTAAGGGGGCAATCCCTGCCGGAAGGACAAATCATTCCCCTGCTGGTGGAACGGGGCTTGCCCCTAATCTGCCTGATGGTGGGCATCCAGAAAGCCGGCTACGTGTTTGTGGCCCTGGACGTACACCAGCCGGCCGATCGGCTGCAAAGCATGCTGCTGGATTGCGGGGGTGCGCTGGTCATCACCGACCAGGCCCATCAACCACTCAGCAGCCTCATCAGCACCGGCCAGCGGGTCGTGGTGTTGGAGGCCGGCGGCCCGCTGGCGCTTTTCGGGGCCTGTGCCGGCACGCCCACCCACAC
The DNA here is from genome assembly GCA_963844325.1 of uncultured Sphingobacteriales bacterium. GTDB lineage: Bacteria > Bacteroidota > Bacteroidia > Cytophagales > 172606-1 > CADCTQ01. The sequence continues at coordinate 5,512,564 of CAWJNV010000002.1, read as the reverse complement.
CCGCCTGGGCCCCGACCAGATCACCTACCTGATCTATACCTCCGGCTCGACGGGTCTGCCCAAGGGGGTGTTGCTCCACCAGCAGGGTATGGTCAACCACTTCCGCGGACTGGTGGATTTGCTGGGCCTGGATGCCAGCGATTGTATTGCCCAGACGGCCGATTGCAGCTTTGACATATTCGTAGTGCAGGCCCTGCTGGGCCTGGTGGTGGGGGCCCGCACGGTGATCGTCTCGCGGGAAGACATGCTGGATGCCGACCGGTTTTCGGCCCTCATCAGCCAGCAAGGCGTAACGGTGATTGAACTCGTGCCCACGGTCGTCAAACACCTGCTCGATACGGGATTTGAACTGGCGCATCACCGCCTGCGGTGGTTGATCAGCTGCGGGGAGAAGCTCACCGGGGGCCTGGTCAGCCGGTGGTACAAAAGCTACCCGCAGACTCGGATCGTGAACGCGTACGGCCCGGCCGAGGCTTCCGACGACGTGAGTGCCTGCGTGGTCCCGCCCCACCTGGTGGAGGCTGACCACGGCTTTCTGCCGATCGGCAAACCGCTGCCGAATGTGAAGCTGTACATCATGAACCACTACCAGCAGTTGTGTCCGCTGGGCACGCGGGGGGAGATCTGCATTTCCGGGGTGGCCGTCGGGAAAGGCTACTGGCGCAACCCCGAGCAGACCCGCAGTAAGTTCGTGTCCAATCCTTACGTCAAACAGGCAGGAGAGGGGCACACGATTCTCTACCGGACCGGCGACGTGGGCTACTGGCAGGCGGATGGCAACCTGGTGTTTGTGGGCCGCAAGGACTCGATGGTAAAGATACGCGGGGCGCGGGTGGAACTGGGCGAAATAGAAGCCAGTCTCTTATCGCTCGGGCAGGTAGAGCAGGTGGTGGTACTTGAGAAGGAGGGGCGTTTGGTGGCCTACTACGTAGCCAACCCGCCGGCCGAGCCGGCCGAACTGCGTGAGCAGTTGTCGCGCAAGTTGCCCGACTACATGGTGCCCTCGCACCTGGTGCCCCTCCCGTCAATGCCCCTCACTGCCAACGGCAAGATCGACCGCAAAGCCTTGCCCGAGCCGCATCAGGAAAGCGTTGCTTATTGCCCGCCCCGCACCAAGGCCGAGCACTTGCTCAGCCGGGTCTTCTCGCAGGTACTGGGCCGGGAAAGGGTGGGCATTGACGACAACTTCTTTGCCATCGGGGGCGACTCCATCAAGTCGATCCAGATCTGCTCGCGGCTGCGGGGAGAGGGCTACCGGCTCACCATCCAGGACATCTTCACCAGTCAGGTGATCCGCCAACTGGCCCTGCGGTTGCGTGAGGAGCACGTAGTGGCCCCGCAAGGGCCCGTGGTGGGCCAGGGCCAACTCACACCCATCCAGCAGTTGCACTTCCAGGGGCCCATCCGGGCCAAGCACCACTACAACCAGGCCCTCACGCTCTGCTTTGCCGGCGGCATCAGCCGAGAGACCGTGGGCCGCATCTTTGACAAGATCCTACTGCACCACGATGCCCTGCGGATGGTGTTCAGAGAGCAGGAAGGGGTGATGATGCAGCACAACCAGGCGCCGGGGCAAGGGGTATGGCTGGAGGAAAAGGACTTGCGCCAGGCACCGGCGCCCCAGCAGGAACTGCTCGGGCTGGCCAATGATTTGCAAGCTTCCCTTGATTTAGCCGGTGGTCCGCTGCTCAAGCTAGGCTTGTACCACCTGGCCGAGGGGAGCCGGCTGCTGGTGGTGATCCACCACCTGGTAGTGGACGGGGTCTCCTGGCGCATCCTTTTGGAAGACGTCCAGACGCTCTACGGGCAAGTGGTCAATCAGGAGACACTGGTATTGCCCCTCAAGACGGACGCGTTTGTGGACTGGTCGGGCCACCTGGAAAAGTACAAGCAGGGGGTTGCCTACCAGCGGGAGCGGTCCTACTGGCAAAGCGCCCTGCGCGGGCAAAGTGATGCCATCCCCTATGATTACCAGGCGGGCAGCGGCAAGCTGGCCGGCGTCAGGCAGGAGTCCTTCCGCTTGAGCAAGGCGGAGACGGCCAAATTGCTGACGGCCATCCACCAACCCTTCAGAACGCAGATCAACGACGTGCTGCTGGCTGCTTTCTGGCTGGCAGTGAGCAAACACTATGGCCTGCAGCGCCTGCGCATCGATATGGAAGGCCATGGGCGGGAGGAGTTGGGGGGAGGCGTGGACGTGAGCCGGACGGTGGGCTGGTTTACCAGCATCTACCCGGTATGGTTAACCGGTCCGGGAGCAGCTACGGGAGCCGACCTCTCGCTGACCATCAGGACCATCAAGGAGCAGTTGCGCCAGATTCCCAACAAAGGACTGGACTACCTCTTGTACCACTTCGAGACCGCCCACCCGCCAGCCGCCGCTCAGGTGTTTTTTGAGTACCTGGGCCAGTTTGATGAGGATGTGGCAGGCAAGCGCTTCCAGGTCAGCAGCGAGGCTTGCGGCGAGATTGTCTCACCCGACGAGCCGGCCGAATACGACTGGTACGTGTCGGCGATGGTGGTGGAGGGGCAACTCAAGGTGAGCCTATCCTACTGCGACCGGTTCAAGGCTTCATCCCTGGTGGCCCTGCTGGACTTGTACAGACAGCGCCTGCAAGCCATCATTGCCTGCTGTGAAACGTACCCCACCAGCACGTTGAGTCCCTCCGACCTGAGCTACAAAGACCTCTCGATTGAGGAGTTGGACCACTTGCAGGGGCAGTATGCCATCGAGGACATTTACCCGCTGTCGCCCATGCAGGAAGGCATGTTGTTCCATTCGCTCGTCGACGAGGATTCCCCCCAGTACTTTGAGCAGGTGAGCTACCACCTGGCGGGAGACCTTGATCTGGGCCTGGTAGAAGCCAGCATGAACCAGTTGGTGGCCCGCCATCCGGTGCTGCGAACCGTATTCCTGCCGGCTGCCTACGCCCGGCCGCTCCAGGTTGTGCTCAAAGAGAGGAGCGTGGATTTTCGTTACCACGACGTGCGCGAGCAACTCAGGACGCGTTCCAGGCAGGAGGTGATTGCCCACTACGAGCAGGCCGACAAAGCCGACACGTTTGACCTGAGCCGCGACCGGCTCGTGCGCCTGACGGTGCTGCAAGTCGAACGGCAGGGGTACGTGTTCATCTGGAGCCACCACCACGTGCTCATGGACGGCTGGTGCATGGGCATCATCATCAACGAATACAGCTACCTCTACGCCTCACTTCGGCAGGGCAAGGCCGTGCAACTGCCGCCGGTCAGGCCCTACGCCGATTACATCAACTGGTTGGCCACTCGCGACGGGCAAACCTCAGCGGCCTACTGGCGCAGCTACCTGGCCGGCTACGAGAGCCTGGCGGGTCTTCCCCGGCAAGCGGCCGGGGCATCGCAGGGCTACTGCCGGCAGGTGGCCCAATTGCTCATCGGGGCGCAGCAGACCAGCCAGTTGCGCAAGCTGGGCGTCGAGCAGGCCGTCACGCTCAACACGGTGCTCGAGTGTGCCTGGGGGCTGCTGCTGAGCCGCTACAACGACCGCGAGGACGTGGTGTTCGGCTCGGTGGTATCGGGCCGTCCCTCCGAGATGGAGGGGGTCGAGGACATGGTCGGCCTGTTCATCAACACGGTTCCCGTGCGCATGCAAATTCAGCCGGCAGACACCCTGTCCAGCCTGCTCACCCGGGTACAAGGGCAGGCGCTGGCCAGCGAACCGCATCACTACAGTCCCTTGTACCAGGTCCAGTCGCTGAGTGAGCTGGGCCGGGGCTTGCTCGACCACGTGCTGGTGTTTGAGAACTACCCGGTGGGCGAAAGGATCGCCGGTGCTGGCCAGCAGGCAAGCGATGAACCATTGAGCAGCGTATCGCAAGTGAACGTTTTTCAGCAAACCAGTTATGACCTGAGCCTGGAGGTGTATTCGACGGAAGTGATCCGCTTCAACTTTGTCTACAACGAGAATGCCTTCGAGGCGGCCACGATCAACAGCCTGATGGGCCATTTCGAGAACATTGTCAGGCAGTTTGGGTCCGCGCAAGCCGATGCGGCTTTGTCCGACATTGGCATGCTCTCGGTGGTGGAGCAGCAGCAGTTGCTCTTCGGGTTCAACGACACGCAGGTAGAATATCCCCACGACCAGACTATCATCGACCTGTTCGAGCAACAAGCCCGCAGCCGCCCCCATCAGCCGGCCTTACTGTGCGGGGGCGAGTCGATGAGCTACCGGCAGTTCCAGGACCGGGTTGACACGCTGGCGGCCCACCTGCTGGAGCGAGGCCTCCGGGCGGGCGACGTGGTGGGCGTGTTGTATGAACGCTCCTTCGAGTTGCTGGTGAGCCTCTACGCGGTGATGAAGGCGGGCGGCGTGTACCTGCCCCTGGAGGGGGATTACCCGGCCGAGCGCCTGGCGTTTTTGCTCAGCGACAGCGGAGCCGGCCTGCTGCTGGCCCCCGCCGGGGTGGCAAGCCGGCTGGGGACCAGCCTACCGGTGGTGGACCTGTCAGCCTTGAACTGGGACCAGCCGCCGGTAGCCTTGCCCAGCAGCGCCCGGCCCGAAGGGCTGGCCTACATCATCTACACCTCGGGCTCTACGGGCCGGCCCAAAGGGGTGATGATCCAGCACAACGCGCTGGTGAACCGCATCCACTGGATGCAGCGGCGCTATCCCATCGGAGCAGCCGATGTGATCCTGCAAAAGACGCCCAAAAGCTTTGACGTGTCGCTCTGGGAACTGGTGTGGTGGTCCTTGACGGGCAGCAGCTTGTGCCTGCTGAGCCCCGGCGCGGAGAAGGACCCCCAACAACTCACCCATGCCATCAGCAGCTACGGGGTGAGTGTGCTCCACTTCGTGCCTCCCATGTTGCAGGTGTACCTGGACTACCTGCAAGCCAGCCACGGCACCAACCAGGTGAAGACGCTGCGGTGGGTGTTCTCCAGCGGGGAAGCCCTGCCGGCCCACCAGGTCAACCGCTTCAACGGGCTGCTCAGAGCCGCCCACGCCACGAAGCTGGTCAACCTGTACGGCCCTACCGAGGCCACCATCGACGTGTCCTACTTTGATTGTTACCACCAGCAGGACTACCGGCAGGTGCCCATCGGCAAGCCCATCGACAACACGTGGCTCTACGTGCTCGACGCCCAGCGTCGGCTGCAACCGGTGGGAGTGGCCGGCGAGCTCTACATCGGCGGGCTAGCCGTAGGGCGGGGCTACGTCAACAACCAGGCCCTGAGCCGGGAGCGCTTTGTGGCCGATCCCTACCGGCCGGGAGAGCGCTTATACCGGACGGGAGACCTGGCCCGGGTGCAGGCCGATGGCAACATCGAGTACCTGGGCCGGCTCGACCACCAAGTCAAGATCAGGGGCTACCGCATCGAGTTAGGCGAGATCGAGCATCGGCTGGCCGGCCATGATCAGGTAAAAGAAGCCGTCGTGTTGGTCAGGGAAAGCCAGGCCAGTAAGTACCTGGTGGCCTACTACGTGGCCGAAGAGGCAATAGCGGACAGTGCACTAAGCGCGTTTCTGGCGCAACAGTTACCCGACTACATGGTGCCGGCGCATTACGTGCCCCTGGCGGCTATGCCTTTGACGGCCAACGGCAAGCTCGACCGCAAGGCCCTGCCTGATCCCGAGTATGGCGCCGGAGACGATTACGTAGCACCGGCCGGCGAGTTGGAAGAGCAACTGGCAGGGCTGTGGAGTGAAGTGCTGGGGTTACCAAAAGAGGCGATCAGTGTCACCAAAAGCTTTTTTGAATTGGGGGGGCATTCATTATCGTCTACAATTCTTGCAAATAAAATCACCCGCCTTTTTGGGATTACCATCCCGTTGAAAACATTATTTGAGTATCCGACCATAGTAACGCTTGCTCAGTTTATTAGTGCCTTTGTTGAAAACGATCTGCCGGTCCCTGCAAACGAACAAGAATTTATTTTTTGACCAGGATCTTTCGAGTGGTATTTCCCCGTAAAAGTGATTCTCCCGCAAGCTGATCCTGTCGGCGAATCCGGTTAGCATGTAAATTTTCTGGAGCAACAGTTATTTCAATCGGTACTTTACAGATTGCCAGACCGACTTAAAGAATTCCTGCCTGCCTGTTGAAAACAAGCGAATGTCTCTCCTGTGCCAAGTGTATAACAAGCTACCTTACCGAACAAGTCTAATACAGAAATTATGGAAGTATCAGCCATTATCTCCGAGGTAACGAAAAAAAGAATTAAAATGGAAGTCATCGAAGGTAACCTTCGACTCACGGGAGGAAATGGATCTTTACCGGCGGAACTTCAGGAGGCAATTCGAAAAAACAAATCAGAAATTATACGTTTTATCAATGGGCTCAGGGGAGAAAAAAGCATCCCAAAGACTGTAAAAAAAGATTACTACTGTCTTTCATCGGCTCAAAAAAGACTCTATTTTTTGTTTGAGCGTGATAAGTCTTCGGTGAGCTATAACACACCATACATTGCACGTTTGGAAGGCAAATTGGATAGAACATCATTGGTGCGATCCTTCCAAAATCTGATTGCTTTGCACGAGATGCTGCGTACCACCTTCAAGCTTATTGACGGGGAGGTTTTTCAGGAGATCCACGAAAGATTTGATTTTGAAATAGAAGATTTTACCGCATCAGAATCAGATGTGCCGGGCATCGTGAATGCGTTTATAAGGCCATTTGATCTTGAATCACTCATGTTGATCAGGGTGGGTCTGATTCGTGTATCGGCCCAGGAACACGTGCTGGTATTAGATATGCACCACATCATCAGCGACGGCGTCTCGATGGGTTTGCTCATCAAAGACTTCATGGCCCTCTACCAGGGAGAAACCCTCTCGCCCTTGCCCTTGCAGTATAAGGACTACGCCGAGTGGCAGCAGTCAGCCGCTCATCAGCAGGGCCTGGCCGGGCACCGGGCTTTCTGGCTGGAAGAATTTGCCCAACCGGTGAGCTTGCTGGAACTGCCCACCGATTATGCCCGGCCCCCGGTAAAGACGCACGCGGGAGCAACGCTGAAGTTCCGGCTAAGCCGGCAGGAAACCAGGGGCCTGAGAGCCCTGGCCGAAAAAGAGGGAGCGACCTTATTTATGGTCCTGCTCTCGGTTTTCAAGGTCTTGTTGAGGAGACTGGGCAACCAGGAGGACCTGGTGGTAGGCACGCCGGTGGCCGGTCGTGGGCACGCCGACCTGGAAAACATCATCGGGGTGTTCGTCAACAGTGTGGCCGTTCGCTGTGAGGCCAGGGGATCGCTTAGCTTCAGGGCGTTTTTGCAGGCAGTCAAAAAGAAGACACTGGCCTGTTTTGATCATCAATCTTACCAGTTCGAATCGCTCATTGATGCGTTAGGCGTAGCGCGTGACCCGGGCCGCAATCCCTTGTTTGATGTGGTGTTCGTGTTACAGAACTTCCAGGCCGAGGAACTACGGCTTCCGGATTTAACGCTGACGCCATTCGAAAGAGAGCACCGGGTCTCCAAGTTCGACCTGACCCTGACGGCCGTTGAGTCGGGGGAGGAAATCCTGCTGGATTTCGAGTATTGCAGTGCCCTCTTCAAGCCGCAGACCGTTGAGCGCTTCATTGCTTACCTGAGGCGGGTGGTGGCGGCCGTCATCGCTGACCCCGGGCAGCCGCTCTCCCGGATTGAGATCCTAAGTCAAGCCGAGAAGCACCAGTTGCTCGTCGAGTTCAACGACACGGCCGTAGCGTATCCCAAAGACAAGACGATTGTGGAGTTGTTTGAGCAACAGGCCGCCCGCACTCCCCGGGCCATTGCCCTGGTGGGGCCAGCTCAGCAGTTGAGCTACCAGGAGCTATCCGAGCGCAGCAACCAGCTGGCAAGCCTGCTCACCGAGCAGGGGGTAAGGGCGGGGGATTGCGTGGGCATCTACCTGGAACGCTCCCTGGAGGCAGTGGTAGCCATACTGGCCACGCTCAAGGCCGGAGCCGCCTATGTTCCCCTGGAAGTAGACTACCCCAGCGAACGCACCGGCTACATGCTGGCTGACTGCCGGGCCAGGCTGGTGCTCACGCGGCCCGAACTGGCCGCCGCCCTTGCCCACTCGTTGAGCAGCATTGACGTGAGCAGCATTGACGTGAGCAGCATTGACGTGACTAGTTTTGGGCAGGCTACGAGCAGCGGGTCTGTGCCCGGCAGGTCTGTGCCGGCAGGGGTGAGCCCACAGAGCCTGGCCTACGTGATGTACACCTCCGGCACGACGGGCAAGCCCAAGGGCGTGCTGGTGAGCCATCGCAACGTAGTACGCCTGGTGAGCAAGCCCACCTACGTGCCCCTCAACCCCTCCAGCAAGCTGCTGCTCGCCGGCTCGCTTTCCTTCGATGCGATCACCTTCGAGATCTGGGGCGCCCTGCTCAACGGGGGCACGCTGCACCTGGTGGACAAGGCGGTCCTGCTCGATACGGCCCTGCTGGGAGCGGCCCTGCAAGCCTATGCCATCAACACGCTGTTTCTGACCACGGCCCTCTTCAACCACCACGTGGACAACGGGCTGGAGATCTTTGCACCCCTGCACCACCTGCTGGTCGGGGGCGAAAAGCTCTCGCCGCCTCACATCAACCGGGTGCGCCGGCACTTCCCCCAACTCTGGCTCAGCAACTTATACGGTCCCACCGAGAACACTACCTTCTCGGTGTGCTGCCACTTGCAGGCGCCCAGCTACCAACTCATCCCCATCGGCAAGCCCATCGGCAACTCGACAGCTTACATCCTTGACCAGCACGGGCAGTTGCAGCCCATCGGTGCCATCGGCGAGTTGTGCGTGGGCGGCGATGGGGTAGCGGGGGGCTACCTCAACAACGAGGCGCTCACCGCCGAGAAGTTTGTCGACAACCCCCACAAAGCCTCTGAGCGCATCTACCGCACCGGCGATATGGCAAGGTGGCTCGCCGACGGGACGATCGAGTTCGTGGGCCGCCGCGATGAGCAGGTCAAGATCCGGGGCTACCGCGTCGAGTTGGGCGAGATCACCAGCCGCATGTTGTCTCACCCGCAGGTGGGCCAGGCGGTGGTGGTAGTGAGCGAAAGGGGCAACGACAAGCAACTTATCGCCTACTATTGTTCACCGGCGGCCATAGGCCCAGCCGAGTGGAGGGAAGCCCTGCGGGGCTTGCCCGACTACATGCAGCCCGCGCATCTAGTGCACCTGCCATCCATGCCGCTGAGTGCCAACGGCAAGATCGACCGCAAAGCCCTGCCTGATCCGGAGTTGGAGGCTGGTGCGGATCACGTGGCTCCCGTCACTGACACGGAGCGGAAGCTGGTGGCGATCTGGTCTCAGGTGCTGGGGGTAGACCCCCAAGCCATCAGCATGAGCAGTAATTTCTTTGAGTTGGGCGGACATTCGCTCAAGGCGGTTTCTATGTTGAATAACATTAATAAAACCTTCAATGTAATGCTAAGTTTTGATGATTTGTTTGCCAAGCCCACCATTGGAAGTATCGCGCAGTTTATTGATCTAAATGATTGGTTGCTACATTCTGAAGAATCCCAACAAAAAGGTCAGGAATTTACTGTATAGATACAGGAAGATAAGACAAAGCCTTTTTGCCAAATAGTAACGTCAGAACCCGGTTAAGACGCCATTCACAATTACAACGCCCTTACAAAATGGAAGAACTTCTAAATAGGCTTAAGGCACATAATATTCAGATCAGGGTAGTTGATAATAATCTTAAGATTAACCTGCCGGAAGATTTTGACGCAAAAGAAATTCTCATTCAGATCAAGTCAAATAAATCAGGTCTGATTGATTTCATCAGTAAACGATACGATTTGGCGCGTAACGAGATCGGTATCAAACCTGTTGGCAGCAAAAAATATTATAAAACATCATCTGCACAAAAGAGGCTCTTTTTTCTCAATGAATTTGACAATTCGTCAACGGCTTACAATATATCGTATGTAATCAAGTTAGTGGGTGAATTGGATCGGGGAAGGTTAAGTGAAGCGTTTGAGAGGTTGGTCCTTAGGAATGAAAGTTTGCGAACTTCGTTTGTGACCCAGCAAGGAGAGATCGTGCAGCAGGTAGCCGAGCAGGTCGCCTTTGCCATCTCCTACCTGGAGTCGTCGGAGGACCAGGTGCAGGCGTTGATGCGTGATTTTGTCACCCCCTTTGATTTGAGTCAGGCTCCCTTGCTGCGGGTAGGGTTGGTCAGGCTCCACTCCGACGAGCACGTGATGATGGTAGACATGCACCACATCATCAGCGACGGGGTTTCGCTGGGCCTGCTCATCAAGGATTTCATGTTGTTATATAAGGGCGAAGCCTTGCCGCCACTGAAGCTGCAATACAAGGATTACGCCGAATGGCAGCAGGGGGCGGAGCACGGCGAGCAGTTGGAAAAGCAAAAATCATTTTGGGTAAAAACGTTTGCGGGGGAGTTGGAGCCACTGGCCCTGCAAACCGATTACAAACGTCCGCTCACCAAGCAGTATGCCGGCGATTCGCTGGCCTTTGCCTTGAGTGAGCAGCAGACCAGTACCCTCAAGGCGATGGTAGACCAGGCCGGAGCGACCCTGTTCATGGGGCTGCTGTCGGTATTGGGTGTAATGCTCAGCAAGCTAAGCAACCAGGAGGACATTGTCATCGGCACGCCGGTGGATGGCCGGCGCCACGCCGATGTGAAGGAGATCATCGGCATGTTCGTCAATACGCTGCCGCTGCGGGTCTACCCCCGGGGAGAACTGCGTTTCAGTGATTTTCTCGAGCAAGTCAAGTCAACGAGTTTGTCGGGTTTTGACAACCAGGCCTATCCATTCGAAGACCTGGTGGATGCGTTGGGACTGCAACGGGATACGAGCCGCAACCCGCTCTTTGACGTGATGCTCAACTTCCAGAATTTCGAGAAGCGGGCTCTGAGCATACCGGGCCTGGCAGTGACGGCTTATGAGAGTGAGCACCGGTTGTCAAAATTTGATCTGACCTTGTACGGGGCAGAGTCAGAAGGGCAGGTTTTCCTGACTTTTCAATATTCGACTTGCCTCTTCAAAAGAGAGACCATAGAGCGCTACGTCTCTTATTTCAACAACACCCTTGATTGCGTCTGTGCCCACCCGGAAATACTGATCAAGGATGTTTCCCTCTGGGATGAAGACACCCGGCAAAAGAAGCAGGAAGCATATAAAATGAAAATCGGAAGCGAAGTTCTCCCGATTCAGTTGAAGCTTAGTCAAAGCTTCAAAGCATACGCGGACCGGTGTGCCATAGAATACATTGGGAAGAAATACACTTTTTCCGATCTGGTAACTAATGCAGGGAAAGTAAGTAGTATGATAAGTGCTCAAGGAATAGCGTCCGGGAGCGCAATAGGGATTATGTGTGAGGACCGCCAATGGGTTATTGGTTCCATGTTGGGCATCATGCAGTCGAGAAAAGTATTTGTACCCTTAGACACGACTATTCCCGCTGCCAGGTTAGCATCTATGATATCCCAGGCTGGTTGTCGCTACATAATAACCGACAAGAGCCAGGAGGATTGGGAAGAACTTGTCACGGAAGAGCAGATTATTTGGTTGCCCATAGAAGAAATAGAAAGACATGGGGCGTTACAAGATCTGGCAGAGGAATATGATCTGGAGGATCAGGTATATATTTATTTTACATCAGGGACCACCGGAACGCCCAAAGCAATAGTAGGGAAAAACAAAGGACTGTCGCATTTCATAGAATGGGAGATTTCAACATTTGGCATTGATTCAAGCTATCGGTTCAGCCAATTCACGAATCCGGGCTTTGACGCATTTCTCAGGGATATTTTGGTGCCACTTTGTTCAGGAGGGACGATATGCATACCAGGAAAAAATAGGCTGACCCGGGGGGAAGAGATCAGGAAGTGGATTGAAAACGAGCAGATTGATTTCATACATTGTGTTCCAAGTTATTTCAAAACATTCACGGAAGAAATTGAAAACGGTTCATTCAAAAGCCTGAAATACATTCTGCTGGCGGGAGAAAAAATACTACCTAACGAATTGGCAAGATGGTATGACATTTTTGGTGACAGAATAAAGCTTGTAAACCTGTACGGCCCCACAGAAACGACAATGGTTAAAGGGGTTTACCAGATCAGGCCGGTGGATGTTTCAAGAGATTATATTCCGATCCAAGCCATTGAAGGAGCCCAGTTCATGCTTTTGGATAAGTACGGCCGTGTATGTCCGGAACTGGTAGTGGGCGAAATTTACATTCGGACACCCTTCAGAACGGCCGGTTATATAAAAGCTGAGGATTCCAGCAAAAGCTTTGTGCAGAATCCATTTACGGAGGACACGGAGGACAAAATATACAGAACAGGAGACCTGGGGAGAATAAATTACCACGGAGAACTGGAAGTAATCGGACGGGCGGACAGCCAGGTTAAAATTTACGGCGCCAGGGTTGAACTGGACGACATACGAGAAAGTATTCTAAAATACCCAGGGATTAAACAAGTAGAAGTGGCTGTAAGGGCAAATGAAAAATTGCCCCAATTACTATGTGCATATTATGTATCAGAGTCATTGGTAGATGCTGCTTCCCTCGGGCGATTTTTATCTTCGTTACTACCTAGATACATGCTGCCCTCGCATTTCGTGCGCCTGGCGGCAATGCCCCTGACCCCTAGCGGGAAGATCGACCGCAAAGCCTTGCCCGAGCCGGAGTTGGGGGCGGCAGCCGAGTACGTGGCTCCGGCCAGTGAGTTGGAAGAGCAACTGGCAGCGCTATGGAGCCAAGTGCTGGCCTTACCCAAAGAGGCCATCAGTGCCACGCGAAGCTTCTTTGAGTTGGGGGGCCATTCCTTGAAAGCCATCGGGCTGGTCAACAAGCTGGGCAAGGCCCTGCACGTGGAGTTGCCCCTCAAGAAGGTATTTGAGTACCAAAGCATCCGCGAGTTAGGCCGCTACCTCGAAGGGTTGGAGCGGCAAACCTACTGCCCCATCAACCCGGCCCCTGAGCAGCCATACTACCGGGTATCCTCGGCCCAGAAGCGGATGTACTTTCTCTACGCGTTTGACCCTAGCTCGACGGCCTACAACATGTCCCATGTACTCAGGCTGGAGGGCGTGCTCGACCGGCAGAGGTTGACCCATGCCTTCTATCAACTCATCTGCCGGCACGAGAGCCTGCGCACCAGTTTTGAGTTGGCGGCAGGGGTGCCCGTGCAGAAGATAGCAGGGGAGAGCGACTTCCAGGTATCGTATGCAGCAGCAACTCAGGAGCAACTGCCCGCTGCCATCGAAGCCTTCATCCGGCCGTTTGACCTGAGCCAGGCCCCGTTGCTGCGGGTGGGCTTGCTGCGCGTATCGGCCCAGGAGCACGTGCTGCTGGTGGACATGCACCACATCATCAGTGACGGCGTTTCGCTGGGCCTGCTCATCAAAGACTTCATGGCCCTCTACCGGGGAGAAGCCCTGCCGCCCTTGTCGTTGCAGTATAAGGACTACGCCGAGTGGCAGCAGTCGCCGGCTCACCAGGAGCGCCTGGCCGGGCACGGGGCTTACTGGCTGGAAGCCTTTGCCCAACCGGTGAGCCTGCTGGAACTGCCCACCGACTTCCTGCGGCCGGCGGTGCCTGCTTACGGCGGAAGGGTGGTGGACTTCAAACTCGGCGCCGGGCAAACCAGCAGGCTCAAAGCCCTGCTCCATGCCCAGGGAAGCACCCTGTTCATGGGCTTGCTTGCCATCTACAACATCCTGCTGAGCAAACTCTCCAACCAGGAGGATATCGTCGTGGGCAGTTCTTCGGCCGGCAGGTCCCATCCGGACCTGGAGCCCCTGATGGGCATGTTTGTCAATACGCTTGCTTTACGCAATTACCCGCAAGGCCAATTGAGCTTCAAACAGTTCTTACAGCAGGTAACGACCAGCACGCTGTCTTGTTTTGACCACCAGTCCTATCAATACGAAGACCTCATCGATGCCCTGGCCCTGGAGCGAAACACGAGCCGCAACCCCCTGTTCGACGTGGCCTTTGATCTCAACAACCAGGAAGAGGTTACTTTTGAGCTGCCCGGCCTGCGGCTCAGGCCCTATGAGCGGGAGCTGAAAGCGGCCCAGTTTGACCTCTCGCTGCGCGCCTACGAGCGGCAGGAGGAGCTATGGTTGAGCTTTGAGTATGCCACAGCCCTCTTCAAGGGCGAGACCATTGCGCGTTTCATCGGTTACTTCCACAACATCGTCGCGGCCGTCATTGAACACGCAGATGCGCCCCTGTCCTCCATCGAGATGCTGCCCGGGCCGGAAAGGCAACAGTTGCTCATTGATTTTAACGACAGCCAGGTGAGTTACGGGCCGGAGAACTTCATTGACCTGTTAGGCCGGGCCGCCAGGCAATACCCAACCCAGATCGCCCTCTGCGACTCCAGCCACCAGCTTACCTATGAGCAGTTGGAACGGGTTACCAACCGCATCGCCAACTACTTAAGGGGGCAATCCCTGCCGGAAGGACAAATCATTCCCCTGCTGGTGGAACGGGGCTTGCCCCTAATCTGCCTGATGGTGGGCATCCAGAAAGCCGGCTACGTGTTTGTGGCCCTGGACGTACACCAGCCGGCCGATCGGCTGCAAAGCATGCTGCTGGATTGCGGGGGTGCGCTGGTCATCACCGACCAGGCCCATCAACCACTCAGCAGCCTCATCAGCACCGGCCAGCGGGTCGTGGTGTTGGAGGCCGGCGGCCCGCTGGCGCTTTTCGGGGCCTGTGCCGGCACGCCCACCCACACCCGCCTGGGCCCCGACCAGATCACCTACCTGATCTATACCTCCGGCTCGACGGGTCTGCCCAAGGGGGTGTTGCTCCACCAGCAGGGTATGGTCAACCACTTCCGCGGACTGGTGGATTTGCTGGGCCTGGATGCCAGCGATTGTATTGCCCAGACGGCCGATTGCAGCTTTGACATATTCGTAGTGCAGGCCCTGCTGGGCCTGGTGGTGGGGGCCCGCACGGTGATCGTCTCGCGGGAAGACATGCTGGATGCCGACCGGTTTTCGGCCCTCATCAGCCAGCAAGGCGTAACGGTGATTGAACTCGTGCCCACGGTCGTCAAACACCTGCTCGATACGGGATTTGAACTGGCGCATCACCGCCTGCGGTGGTTGATCAGCTGCGGGGAGAAGCTCACCGGGGGCCTGGTCAGCCGGTGGTACAAAAGCTACCCGCAGACTCGGATCGTGAACGCGTACGGCCCGGCCGAGGCTTCCGACGACGTGAGTGCCTGCGTGGTCCCGCCCCACCTGGTGGAGGCTGACCACGGCTTTCTGCCGATCGGCAAACCGCTGCCGAATGTGAAGCTGTACATCATGAACCACTACCAGCAGTTGTGTCCGCTGGGCACGCGGGGGGAGATCTGCATTTCCGGGGTGGCCGTCGGGAAAGGCTACTGGCGCAACCCCGAGCAGACCCGCAGTAAGTTCGTGTCCAATCCTTACGTCAAACAGGCAGGAGAGGGGCACACGATTCTCTACCGGACCGGCGACGTGGGCTACTGGCAGGCGGATGGCAACCTGGTGTTTGTGGGCCGCAAGGACTCGATGGTAAAGATACGCGGGGCGCGGGTGGAACTGGGCGAAATAGAAGCCAGTCTCTTATCGCTCGGGCAGGTAGAGCAGGTGGTGGTACTTGAGAAGGAGGGGCGTTTGGTGGCCTACTACGTAGCCAACCCGCCGGCCGAGCCGGCCGAACTGCGTGAGCAGTTGTCGCGCAAGTTGCCCGACTACATGGTGCCCTCGCACCTGGTGCCCCTCCCGTCAATGCCCCTCACTGCCAACGGCAAGATCGACCGCAAAGCCTTGCCCGAGCCGCATCAGGAAAGCGTTGCTTATTGCCCGCCCCGCACCAAGGCCGAGCACTTGCTCAGCCGGGTCTTCTCGCAGGTACTGGGCCGGGAAAGGGTGGGCATTGACGACAACTTCTTTGCCATCGGGGGCGACTCCATCAAGTCGATCCAGATCTGCTCGCGGCTGCGGGGAGAGGGCTACCGGCTCACCATCCAGGACATCTTCACCAGTCAGGTGATCCGCCAACTGGCCCTGCGGTTGCGTGAGGAGCACGTAGTGGCCCCGCAAGGGCCCGTGGTGGGCCAGGGCCAACTCACACCCATCCAGCAGTTGCACTTCCAGGGGCCCATCCGGGCCAAGCACCACTACAACCAGGCCCTCACGCTCTGCTTTGCCGGCGGCATCAGCCGAGAGACCGTGGGCCGCATCTTTGACAAGATCCTACTGCACCACGATGCCCTGCGGATGGTGTTCAGAGAGCAGGAAGGGGTGATGATGCAGCACAACCAGGCGCCGGGGCAAGGGGTATGGCTGGAGGAAAAGGACTTGCGCCAGGCACCGGCGCCCCAGCAGGAACTGCTCGGGCTGGCCAATGATTTGCAAGCTTCCCTTGATTTAGCCGGTGGTCCGCTGCTCAAGCTAGGCTTGTACCACCTGGCCGAGGGGAGCCGGCTGCTGGTGGTGATCCACCACCTGGTAGTGGACGGGGTCTCCTGGCGCATCCTTTTGGAAGACGTCCAGACGCTCTACGGGCAAGTGGTCAATCAGGAGACACTGGTATTGCCCCTCAAGACGGACGCGTTTGTGGACTGGTCGGGCCACCTGGAAAAGTACAAGCAGGGGGTTGCCTACCAGCGGGGGCGGTCCTACTGGCAAAGCGCTCTTGACAATCAAGCCCTTAACAAGCAAGGCAATACCATTACCCGCGATTACCAGACCGGCAGCGGCAAGCTGGCCCACGTTAAGCAAGCCTGCTTCAGCCTGAGCCGGCAGGAGACGGCCCAACTGCTCACGCGGGTGCATCGCCCCTTCAACACGCAGATCAACGACGTGCTGCTGGCTGCTTTCTGGCTCGCCGTGAGCAAACACTACGGCCTGCAGCGCCTGCGCATCGATATGGAAGGCCACGGGCGGGAGGACCTGGGGGCAGGCGTGGATGTGAGCCGGACGGTGGGCTGGTTTACCAGCATCTACCCGGTATGGTTGACCAGTCCGCGAGCCGATACGGGAGCCGATCTCTCGCTTACCATCAGGACCATCAAGGAGCAGTTGCGCCAGATTCCCAACAAGGGCTTCGACTACCTCTTGTACCACTTCAATGCCGCCGCTACTCACCCGCCGGCAGATACCTCCCCGCCAGCGGCTGCTCAGGTGTTTTTTGAGTACCTGGGCCAGTTCGATGAGGACGTGGCCGGCAAGAGTTTCCGGGTCAGCAGCGACGCCTTCGGCCAGATTGTCTCCCCCGACGAGCCCACCGAGTACGACTGGTACGTGTCGGCCATGGTCCTGGAGGGACAACTCCAGCTGAGTCTATCCTACTGCGACCGGTTCAAGGCTTCCTCCCTGGTGGCCCTGCTGGACTTGTACAGACAGCGCCTGCAAGCCATCATTGCCTACTGTGCAGCCTGCCCTACCAGCACGCTGAGTCCCTCCGACCTGAGGTACAGAGACTTATCCATCCCCGAATTGGACCACTTGCAGCAGCAGTACGCCATCGAGGACATTTATCCTTTGTCGCCCATGCAGGAAGGCATGTTGTTCCATGCACTGGCCGACCAGGAGTCGCCCCAGTACTTTGAGCAGGTGAGCTATCACCTGGAGGGGGACCTGGACTTAGCCCTCGTGGAGGGCAGCGTGAATGAGTTGATTGCCCGCCATGCCGTCCTGCGAACGCTATTCCTGGTGGGGCCCTACGCCCGGCCCCTTCAACTGGTACTCAAAAAAGCAAGCCTGGATTTCCGCTACAAGGACGTGCGGCAAGAGATAGGGCCGCGTTCCAGGCAGGAGGTGATTGCCCACTACGAGCAGGCCGACAGAGCCGACAAGTTTGATCTGGGCAAAGGCCGGCTCATGCGCCTGACGGTGCTGCAAGTCGAACGGCAGGGGTACGTGTTCATCTGGAGCCACCACCACGTGCTCATGGACGGCTGGTGCATGGGCATCATCATCAACGAATACAGCTACCTCTACGCCTCACTTCGGCAGGGCAAGGCCGTGCAACTGCCGCCGGTCAGGCCCTACGCCGATTACATCAACTGGTTGGCCACTCGCGACGGGCAAGCCTCAGCGGCCTACTGGCGCAGCTACTTGGCCGGCTACCAGAGCCAGGCCAGCCTGCCCCGGTCGGCGGCCAAGGCAGCAAAGGGCTACTGCCGGCAGGTGGCCCAATTGCTCATCGGGGCGCAGCAGACCAGCCAGTTGCGCAAGCTGGGCGTCGAGCAGGCCGTCACGCTCAACACGGTGCTCGAGTGTGCCTGGGGGCTGCTGCTGAGCCGCTACAACGACCGCGAGGACGTGGTGTTCGGCTCGGTGGTATCGGGCCGTCCCTCCGAGATGGAGGGGGTCGAGGACATGGTCGGCCTGTTCATCAACACGGTTCCCGTGCGCATGCAAATTCAGCCGGCAGACACCCTGTCCAGCCTGCTCACCCGGGTACAAGGGCAGGCGCTGGCCAGCGAACCGCATCACTACAGTCCCTTGTACCAGGTCCAGTCGCTGAGTGAGCTGGGCCGGGGCTTGCTCGACCACGTGCTGGTGTTTGAGAACTACCCGGTGGGCGAAAGGATCGCCGGTGCTGGCCAGCAGGCAAGCGATGAACCATTGAGCAGCGTATCGCAAGTGAACGTTTTTCAGCAAACCAGTTATGACCTGAGCCTGGAGGTGTATTCGACGGAAGTGATCCGCTTCAACTTTGTCTACAACGAGAATGCCTTCGAGGCGGCCACGATCAACAGCCTGATGGGCCACCTGGAGCAGCTGCTAACCGGGTTTGGGTCGGCTCAGGGCGAGGCGTGTTTAGGCGAGATTGACATGCTGTCTTTGCCAGAGCAGCAGCAGTTGTTGGTCGGCTTCAACCAGACGGCCGCAGGGTATGCTAAAGCAGAAACGATCCCTGGTCTGTTTGAAAAGCAGGTAGCCAAAAACCCAGGCCGGCCCGCGGTGGTATTTGGCAACCAAGTGCTCTCCTACGGGGAGTTGAATGAAAAGAGCAACCAGCTAGCCCGGCTCATACGTAGCGAGGGCACAAGCCAGCAGGCGGTGATTGGCATCTTGATGCATCGTTCCCCGCAACTGCTGGTCAGTATAATGGGGGTGCTCAAAGCCGGCTGTGCGTACGTGCCCATTGATCCGGAATACCCGATTGACCGCATCAGATACATCGCCGGCAACAGCAGAATGAGGCTCATGCTGACGGAGCCTTCCCTGGCGGTTCTAAGTAATGAGCTTGGCACTCAGGTGCAGGTGATCGAGGTAACCACTCACCGCTTAGGGTTGCAGGGAAAAGAAAATCTACCCACTGACTTCTCCTCTTCCAACCTTGCCTACGTGATTTATACTTCCGGCTCAACGGGCAACCCCAAAGGGGTAATGGTTGAGCACCGGAACGTACTTAATTTCATTCACGGGGTAACCAGCAGAATTGCTTTCAGCGATGAGGATACCATATTGTGTCTGACCACGGTGTCATTTGACATCTTTGTCTTAGAAACCATTCTTCCCTTGTTGAATGGTATGAAGATAGTTCTGTCCAGTTCGGCTGAGCAGAAAGACATCGATGCGTTAAGCTGGCTCATCAGGCACCATCAGGTTGACGTTGTCCAGATCACCCCTTCCCATTTAAGGCTGCTCCTTTCAAAGGTGGATAGTGGGGATGTATTGCGCGGGGTTAAAACATTGCTGGTAGGTGGGGAAGCATTTCCGGCCAGTTTGCTGGCTCAGGTGAGAAGTCATTACGCGGGAGCCATATACAACATGTACGGCCCAACGGAAACGACAGTCTGGTCAACTATTCGGGAATTGACGCTTGCAGAGTCAATAGACATTGGTACACCCATATCTAATACCATCATTCGAATCCTTGATCGTAACCAAAAGCTTCAGCCTGTGGGAGTTGCCGGCGAATTATGCATTGGCGGCGAAGGGGTGGCCAGAGGGTACTGGGAAAATGAAAAATTGACGGCAGAAAAGTTCATCCTCGACCCGATTACCCACGAGGGCGTGCTTTATAAAACGGGTGACCTGGCAAGATGGCTTCCGGATGGACGGGTTGAATACTTGGGCAGGACCGACAACCAGATTAAACTAAGAGGCTTTAGAATCGAGTTAGGCGAGATCGAGCAACGTTTGGCCGCTCATGAGCGGGTAAAAGAATCGGTCGTGTTGGTCAAAGAAAGCGCGGCGGATAAGCACCTGGTAGCCTACTACGTGTCCAATGAGCCAATAGCGGAAGGGGAACTAAGGGCGCTTTTAGCGCAACAACTGCCCGACTACATGCTCCCCGCACACTTCGTACACCTGCAATCGATGCCCCTGACGCCCAACGGCAAGCTGGACCGCAAAGCGCTGCCTGATCCGGAGTTCGGGGCAGAAAACGATTACGTGGCTCCCGAAGGAGAGCTGGAAGGGCAGCTGGTAGGGCTATGGAGTGAAGTGTTGGGCTTGCCTGAGCACGCCATCAGCGTCACCAAAAACTTTTTTGAGTTGGGGGGGCATTCCTTGAAAGCCGTAGAACTGCTGTACAAAATCGAAAAAAGCTTCAGTGTAAAAGTTCCGCTGGAACATTTTTTTCAACTCCCAACCGTAAAAGATTTAAGCCAGTCCATATCCATACTCAAAGTGAAGATGAATGACAATAGTACTTCTCGCAGAATTGTAGTGTGATCTGCGAGATCAGCTTTTGAAACCCTCATTCACGGGTACTCGCCTTAGAGGAGTATTCTCTACTTAAACAGCCTTCTAATCATAAACCTCTTGGACATGAAAGATAACGTGTATTTGAAACAAAATGTAGTTATTGAACCCTTGGTTGACAACTGGTATGCCTGGAGTCATTTGATTTCACCAGCAACTGCCGCCATGAATATTGCGCACAGGCATTTGAGAATAATGGATTCCTTCGTGGAAGCCCCCCTGATTCACAAGGCTGCAGTCAGTAATCCCAAGATGAAAGGCGGGCCGTTCATGGACATTCCGCCCGAACGCATTGAAGAGGTGAAACAGTTGAGAGGAAACACGCTTGACAAACAGAAAAAACTTCTTGAACTGGCAGCGGCGATCAAGGAGTTGGAGGTAGTATTGAGCAAGCATACCAAAGGGTATTCGCTGAATGAGTTATACCCAAAGGTTCCGGAGATACTCAAGGGATACGTGGAGTTGGTTTATGATTTAAATGATAATCTGTCATTCCGAATCTTTGAATCATTGTTATACAACAGCGAATACTTCAGGGAGGAATCCCAGAGCATCGCCCTTTGGGTCACAGACAATGATGAACGACCTTTTGTACTGAGTACACCAAAATTAAAAGAGCAGGATGTCTTGCAGATGCAAATCCCGTTTTCGCATCCCGGGATAGACCGGTTGGCCCGGATGAAGCGGCAAGCCGCCTCATTAGAAGAAATTGGGAATATTTTAGGGGTTCCAGCCGAGAACAAAGCGTTATTTCATTCTTTTTTCACCACGGAAGCACCACCGGATTACAAAAAATACGAAGGGGATAAAGTACGAATGAGGTACTTCGGGCATGCCTGTATACTGATTGAAACCAGCGAAATAAGCATTTTACTGGACCCGGTGGTAAGCTACTACGGCTACCAGCAGGATGTGTCCCGGTTTTCGGATATAGACTTGCCGGATAAAATTGATTACGTGTTAATTACTCATAATCATCAGGATCACATTCTTTTCGAAACGTTGCTTCCGCTCAGGCACAAAATCAGAAATATAGTGGTTCCTAAAACGACCAGCGGGGCATTGCAGGACCCGAACCTGAAAAAGATGTTCAACCACACCGGGTTTGATAATGTTGTAGAAGTAGCGGAGATGGAATCGGTCAGATTTGAAGATTGTCAGATCACGGGTATTCCTTTTATAGGAGAACACTCTGATTTAAATATTCAGGCAAAGACTTGCTATCACGTGAGAGTAGGCGAATTTACCATACTTTTTGTAGCCGACTCCTGCAACGTAGAATCCCGTTTATACGATCATGTAAAAAGAATCACTGGGAATGTAGATATTGTTTTTCTAGGGATGGAGTGTGATGGTGCGCCACTCTCATGGCTCTACGGGCCTTTGCTTGCAAAAGAGCTATCCAGGAAGAATGATCAATCCAGGAGATTGGCTGGATCAAACTTCGAACAAGGGAAAACGTTGTTCGATACGTTTCAACCGAAGGAGTTGTACGTGTATGCCATGGGAATGGAACCTTGGCTTGAGTTCATCAGCAGCATCAAATACACCGAAGCATCACACCCAATCGTTGCCTCCAATCAACTTGTTGACTATTGCATCGCAAAAGGAGCAATTGCAGAAAGATTATACGGGGAGAAAGAGTTGTTGTACGATAAATATGAGTACCACTCATTAGGATGATAAAATTACCTATCCCTCTATACTTTCTTGGCCTCGCCCGGGCGTAACCAAATACTTCTTACTTCTCAATACAGAGCCTGGGGCCAGCCGATGCCGCGGGGCAGGTCGTCTGATGCGTCATCGGGACTTGGATGTTTATTATCAAGGTGGGCGTTTGGCAAGTGTCATTTCTGGAAGCCGCAGCTTTTACCCGGTGGGGCATTCAAGTGGATATATGTTTTTAACAATTCAAAAGTGAGAACTAATTAATCTGTTAAATGGAAAAGCTTATATCCCAACTGTACGATTTAGGTATTCTGCTTAAATCAAAAGGCTCCAATCTGGAAATCATAGACCCGAATGACGCCTTAACAGACGACATGATTACTCAAATTCGAAATTATAAAAACGAGTTATTGACGTTGCTTGATTCAGGACTTGAGAAAGTTGAGTACAGGGCTCTTGCAAAGGCGCCTGAAAAACCTTTTTACCTAACTTCTTCCGCTCAAAAACGGCTCTATTTTCTCCATGCATTTGATAAGGATTCCCTTGCTTACAATATTACTTAGTCGGTACTCATACATGGCGGGTTAGACCGGGATAAGTTAAAATGGGCGCTTGATGGGTTAATTGCAAGACATGAGATTTTGCGAACTTCCTTCGTACTTGAAGAAGGCGTCCCGGTGCAAAAGATTGCAAAAAAGGTGGCGTTTGATATTTCCTGCATTGAATCGTGTGAAGAAAAAATAGAGACAGAAGTTGAAGCTTTCATCAAACCCTTCGATTTGAGTCAGGCGCCGTTGCTAAGGGTAGGCCTGATAGGCCTCAGTCCTGAGAAACATGTGCTGGTCTTTGACATACATCATATCATCAGTGATGGCATATCCATAAACCTGTTGATAAAAGATTTGATGGTTCTGTATAATGGAGGAGAACTTCCGGCTTTGCCCTTGCAGTATAAGGACTACGCCGAGTGGCAGCAATCGCCGGCTCACCAAGAAAGCCTGGCCGGGCACCGGGCTTTCTGGTTGAATGAGTTTGCTGAAGAGGTAACCAAAGTAACATTGCCGGCAGATTATCCGAGACCTCGCGTCAAAAGCATTGCCGGCGGGCTCGTGAGTTTTGGGTTGAATAAGGATGAAACCAATGCCTTGAAGGAGGTGGGGCTAAACGATGGTGCTACTTTGTACATGGTCCTGCTCTCGGTTTTCAAGGTCTTGCTCAGCAGGCTGGGCAACCAGGAGGACCTGGTGGTAGGCACGCCGGTGGCCGGCCGCCAGCACGCCGACCTGGAAAACCTCATCGGCGTGTTCGTCAACAGTGTAGCCATTCGCAGTAAGGCCCAGGGAGAACTTAGTTTCCGCCAGTACGTCCAGCAGGTGAAAGCCAAAGCGCTGGCCTGCTTTGAGCACCAATCCTACCAGTTGGAAGACCTGGTGGACGCGCTGGGACTGGAACGGGATACGAGCCGCAACCCTTTGTTTGACGTAATGTTCGTGCTGCAAAACTTTGAGGAGAAACAGTTAACCCTGCCGGGCTTAACCCTTGCTCCGTACCAGAGAGCGCATGAGACGGCTCAATTCGACCTGACCTTAAGGGCCGTCGAGTCGGGGGAAGAGATTTTGCTGGATTTGGAGTATTGCACTGCCCTCTTCAAGCCGCAGACGGTTGAGCGGTTGGCGGCTTACCTGAGGCGGGTGGTGGCCGCCGTCATTGCTGACCCCGAGCAGAAACTCGCCCAGATCGAGATCCTGAGCGAAGCCGAGAAGCACCAGTTGCTCGTCGCGTTCAACGACACTGAGGCAGACTATC
The DNA here is from genome assembly GCA_963844325.1 of uncultured Sphingobacteriales bacterium. Classification (GTDB taxonomy): domain Bacteria; phylum Bacteroidota; class Bacteroidia; order Cytophagales; family 172606-1; genus CADCTQ01. The sequence goes on along the minus strand of CAWJNV010000002.1, from coordinate 5,488,435 downwards.
CCCGGGAGCAGACCATCATCGATCTGTTCGAGCAACAAGCCCGCAGCCGCCCCCATCAGCCGGCCCTGCTCTGCGGGGGTGAGTCGATGAGCTACCAGCAGTTCCAAAATCGGGTCGACACGCTGGCCGCCCACTTGCTGGAAGAAGGCATCCAGCCGGGGGATGTGGTGGGCGTGTTCTACGAACGCTCCTTCGAGTTGCTGGTGAGCCTCTACGCGGTGATGAAGGCGGGCGGCGTGTATCTGCCCCTGGAGGGCACTTACCCACCCGAGCGCCTGGCGTTTTTGCTCCGCGACAGCGGGGTGTGCCTGCTGCTGGGCCCGGCGCAGGCGGCCGGCCGGCTGGCGGGAACCGTTCCGGTGGTGGACCTACCGGTGGTGGACCTGTCAGCCTTGAGCTGGGGCCAGCCGGCAGCACGCCCCCAGAGCAAAGCCCGGCCCGGAGGGCTGGCCTACTGTATCTACACCTCGGGCTCTACGGGCCGGCCCAAAGGGGTGATGATCCAGCACAACTCGCTGCTCAACCGCATCCACTGGATGCAGCGCCACTGCCCAATCGGAGTAGGCGATGTGGTGCTGCAAAAGACGCCCAAAGCCTTTGATGTATCGCTTTGGGAACTGGTGTGGTGGTCACAGACGGGCAGTGTGCTCTGCCTGCTGGGACCCGGAGAGGAAAAGGACCCTCAAAAGCTTACCGAGTCCATCAAGGCCAACGGGGTAAGTGTGCTCCACTTCGTGCCCTCGATGTTGCAGGTGTACCTCGACTACCTGGAGGCCACCCATAGTGAGCAGGAGGTAGAGACGCTCAGGTGGGTGTTTTGCAGCGGGGAAGCCCTGCCGGCCCACCAGGTCAACCGCTTCAACGGGCTGCTCAGGGCCGCCCACGCCACGAAGCTGGTCAACCTGTACGGCCCTACCGAGGCCACCATCGACGTGTCCTACTTTGATTGTTACCACCAGCAGGACTACCGGCAGGTGCCCATCGGCAAGCCCATCGACAACACGTGGCTCTACGTGCTCGACGCCCAGCGTCGGCTGCAACCGGTGGGAGTGGCCGGCGAGCTCTACATCGGCGGGCTAGCCGTAGGGCGGGGCTACGTCAACAACCAGGCCCTGAGCCGGGAGCGCTTTGTGGCCGATCCCTACCGGCCGGGAGAGCGCTTATACCGGACGGGAGACTTGGCCCGGGTGCAGGCCGATGGCAACACCGAGTACCTGGGCCGGCTCGACCACCAGGTCAAGCTGCGGGGCTACCGCATCGAGTTAGGCGAGATCGAGCATCATCTGCTGACGTATCCGGGGGTAGGCCAGGCCGTAGCCCTGGCACGGGAAGCAGACACGGATAAGGCCGATAAGTACCTGGTGGCCTACTACGTAGCCGATGAGGCAATAGCCGACAGTACACTCAGGACGTTTTTGGCCCAGCACCTGCCCGACTACATGGTGCCGGCGCATCTGGTGCACTTGGCGGTGATGCCCCTGACGGCCAACGGCAAGATCGACCGCAAAGCCTTGCCCGAGCCGGAGTTGGGGGCGGCAGCCGAGTACGTGGCTCCGGCCAGTGAGTTGGAAGAGCAACTGGCAGCGCTATGGAGCCAAGTGCTGGCCTTACCTAAAGAGGCCATCAGTGCCACGCGAAGCTTCTTTGAGTTGGGGGGCCATTCCTTGAAAGCCATCGGGCTGGTCAACAAGCTGGGCAAGGCCCTGCACGTGGAGTTGCCCCTCAAGAAGGTATTTGAGTACCAAAGCATCCGCGAGTTAGGCCGCTACCTCGAAGGGTTGGAGCGGCAAACCTACTGCCCCATCAACCCGGCCCCTGAGCAGCCATACTACCGGGTATCCTCGGCCCAGAAGCGGATGTACTTTCTCTACGCGTTTGACCCTAGCTCGACGGCCTACAACATGTCCCATGTACTCAGGCTGGAGGGCGTGCTCGACCGGCAGAGGTTGACCCATGCCTTCTATCAACTCATCTGCCGGCACGAGAGCCTGCGCACCAGTTTTGAGTTGGCGGCAGGGGTGCCCGTGCAGAAGATAGCAGGGGAGAGCGACTTCCAGGTATCGTATGCAGCAGCAACTCAGGAGCAACTGCCCGCTGCCATCGAAGCCTTCATCCGGCCGTTTGACCTGAGCCAGGCCCCGTTGCTGCGGGTGGGCTTGCTGCGCGTATCGGCCCAGGAGCACGTGCTGCTGGTGGACATGCACCACATCATCAGTGACGGCGTTTCGCTGGGCCTGCTCATCAAAGACTTCATGGCCCTCTACCGGGGAGAAGCCCTGCCGCCCTTGTCGTTGCAGTATAAGGACTACGCCGAGTGGCAGCAGTCGCCGGCTCACCAGGAGCGCCTGGCCGGGCACGGGGCTTACTGGCTGGAAGCCTTTGCCCAACCGGTGAGCTTGCTGGAACTGCCCACCGATTATGCCCGGCCCCCGGTAAAGACGCATGCGGGCGCAGTGCTAAGGTTCCGCCTGAGCCGGCAGGAGACGGGTGGCTTGTGGGCCCTGGCCGAAAAAGAAGGAGCGACATTATTTATGGTCCTGCTCTCGGTTTTCAAGGTCTTGTTGAGGAGACTGGGCAACCAGGAGGACCTGGTGGTAGGCACGCCGGTGGCCGGTCGTGGGCACGCCGACCTGGAAGACATCATTGGTATGTTCGTCAACAGCGTGGCCATTCGCAGCCAGGCCAACGGATCGCTTAGCTTCAGGGCGTTTTTGCACGCTGTCAAAAAGAAGACACTAGCCTGCTTTGAGCATCAATCCTACCAGTTCGAATCGCTCATTGATGCGTTGGCAATAGCGCGTGACCCGAGCCGCAATCCCTTGTTTGATGTGGTGTTCGTGTTACAAAACTTTGAGGAGAGACAATTGGAACTGCCGGATTTAACGCTGACGCCATTCGAAAGAGAGCACCGGGTCTCCAAGTTCGACCTGACCCTGACGGCCGTTGAGTCGGGGGAGGAAATCCTGCTGGATTTCGAGTATTGCAGTGCCCTCTTCAAGCCGCAGACCGTTGAGCGCTTCATTGCTTACCTGAGGCGGGTGGTGGCGGCCGTCATCGCTGACCCCGGGCAGCCGCTCTCCCGGATTGAGATCCTAAGTCAAGCCGAGAAGCACCAGTTGCTCGTCGAGTTCAACGACACGGCCGTAGCGTATCCCAAAGACAAGACGATTGTGGAGTTGTTTGAGCAACAGGCCGCCCGCACTCCCCGGGCCATTGCCCTGGTGGGGCCAGCTCAGCAGTTGAGCTACCAGGAGCTATCCGAGCGCAGCAACCAGCTGGCAAGCCTGCTCACCGAGCAGGGGGTAAGGGCGGGGGATTGCGTGGGCATCTACCTGGAACGCTCCCTGGAGGCAGTGGTAGCCATACTGGCCACGCTCAAGGCCGGAGCCGCCTATGTTCCCCTGGAAGTAGACTACCCCAGCGAACGCACCGGCTACATGCTGGCTGACTGCCGGGCCAGGCTGGTGCTCACGCGGCCCGAACTGGCCGCCGCCCTTGCCCACTCGTTGAGCAGCATTGACGTGAGCAGCATTGACGTGAGCAGCATTGACGTGACTAGTTTTGGGCAGGCTACGAGCAGCGGGTCTGTGCCCGGCAGGTCTGTGCCGGCAGGGGTGAGCCCACAGAGCCTGGCCTACGTGATGTACACCTCCGGCACGACGGGCAAGCCCAAGGGCGTGCTGGTGAGCCATCGCAACGTAGTACGCCTGGTGAGCAAGCCCACCTACGTGCCCCTCAACCCCTCCAGCAAGCTGCTGCTCACCGGCTCGCTTTCCTTCGATGCGATCACCTTCGAGATCTGGGGCGCCCTGCTCAACGGGGGCACGCTGCACCTGGTGGACAAGGCGGTCCTGCTCGATACGGCCCTGCTGGGAGCGGCCCTGCAAGCCTATGCCATCAACACGCTGTTTCTGACCACGGCCCTCTTCAACCACCACGTGGACAACGGGCTGGAGATCTTTGCACCCCTGCACCACCTGCTGGTCGGGGGCGAAAAGCTCTCGCCGCCTCACATCAACCGGGTGCGCCGGCACTTCCCCCAACTCTGGCTCGTCAACTTATACGGTCCCACCGAGAACACTACCGTTTCGCTGAGTTGCCACTTGCAGGCGCCCAGCTACCAACTCATCCCCATCGGCAAGCCCATCGGCAACTCGACAGCTTACATCCTTGACCAGCACGGGCAGTTGCAGCCCATCGGTGCCATCGGCGAGTTGTGCGTGGGCGGCGATGGGGTAGCGGGGGGCTACCTCAACAACGAGGCGCTCACCGCCGAGAAGTTTGTCGACAACCCCCACAAAGCCTCTGAGCGCATCTACCGCACCGGCGATATGGCAAGGTGGCTCGCCGACGGGACGATCGAGTTCGTGGGCCGCCGCGATGAGCAGGTCAAGATCCGGGGCTACCGCGTCGAGTTGGGCGAGATCACCAGCCGCATGTTGTCTCACCCGCAGGTGGGCCAGGCGGTGGTGGTAGTGAGCGAAAGGGGCAACGACAAGCAACTTATCGCCTACTATTGTTCACCGGCGGCCATAGGCCCAGCCGAGTGGAGGGAAGCCCTGCGGGGCTTGCCCGACTACATGCAGCCCGCGCATCTAGTGCACCTGCCATCCATGCCGCTGAGTGCCAACGGCAAGATCGACCGCAAAGCCCTGCCTGATCCGGAGTTGGAGGCTGGTGCGGATCACGTGGCTCCCGTCACTGACACGGAGCGGAAGCTGGTGGCGATCTGGTCTCAGGTGCTGGGGGTAGACCCCCAAGCCATCAGCATGAGCAGTAATTTCTTTGAGTTGGGCGGACGATCATTAAAAGCCGTTGAGCTCGTCAGTAAGATTAACAAGGCATTTGGTTTACATATTTCGGTGAATAAAATATTCAGGCATAGTACCGTAAGTGAATTGCTTGGTTTGATTCCTCAATCAAGTGATAAGCAAGAAACCGAAGTAATTGAAAGAATAGCAGATAGGGAACTGTATTATGCATCGTCTGCACAGGAAAGGTTGTTTTTTCTGTACCTGATGAATCCTGATAGTTTAAGATATAATACCTCTATGCCGGTATGGCTAAAGCGTAATGTAAATAAGAAAAAGGTTTGCGACATCATTCAGCAGTTAATTGATAGACATGAATCGCTAAGAACACTTTTTGTTCTGAAGGATGATTGTTTATATGAGAAGATACAGGACAAGGTTCCATTTCAACTGGAAACCATTGTTGTAGAAAACTGGAACCAGATATCCAAGGTATATAATAACTTCGTCAGACCCTTTGATCTGACCAAGGACACGCTCATCAGGTGTGCGCTTTGCGAACACCCCAAAGACGGGGATGTTTTATTTTTTGATGTTCATCACATCATTTGCGATGGATATTCATTGAATATTTTAATTTCAGAATTTGAAAGATTATATAACGGTGAAGGACTGGAGCCGACCCGGATACGATACGTGGATTACGCCCATTGGGCCTGGAGCAATGAATCCGCAATAAAAAGCCAAATCGAATATTGGACAAAAAAACTCTCGGGTGAGTTGCCCAAAGTAAGGTTGGCCGATGGACAATGGCGAGGAGCCAATACGCATTCTGCTTCCAAAAGAAGCATCAGACTAAGCACTGATCAGTATAACAAAATCAAGCACGTCATGGCATCAAGGCAGGTGTCTGGTTTTATGCTGTTTTTGTCAGCCTATTTTAGTATGGTTAAAAAGATGACCGCTATTTCAGATATAATCATTGGCACTGAAGTACTTGGCAGGTCTAAAGCAGAATTGAATGGCGTTGTCGGCACTTTCGTAAATATCCTGCCCCTGAGACTACAAATCAGTGAGGAATCAACCTATGACGTGTTGATTGCCAAGACAAAAGAATGTGTGTTGGGAGCATATGAGAATCAGGACTTCCAGTTTGATGATATGATTGCAATGCTCAGTGCAGCAGGGGATGAGGTCTATAACTCCCTGATTCAATTCCATCTTACCTACTACAGTTACAGGGATGATGAAAAAACTAAGGTGTTTGAACCTTTGGATGTGAATGATCACCGGGACGCTAAAGCTGAATTTGAACTGGTAATCAACGTAGTTGAAGAGATGGAGCAAATGGCAGTCCAGTTCATATATAGTAAAGAAGTATACTACGAGGAAACGATTGAATCAATGATTGCCTGCTTCGAGCAGGTTTTGACTAATCTTTTGAATAATAGCCAGATGACCCTTGGTGAAAGTTGGGTCACTTACCTGCCTGAAGCTCAGACAAAATAAGTGCCGGCCCTGAGCACGTGTCTTTCGGCGCCTTTCCCTCACAGGCGCAATGATTTAACTGTTGAAACGGAAGCATTCACCTAAGCAATTAAAAATGGAAAAGTATAACCTGCCTGAAACGGAGTACTCACCAAGGTTCAAAGCCCTCTTGGTTAGCCTGCTGTTGGTATTCATTGTTTACCCCGCAGTAGGGCAACAAAAAGCCCGTTTTCAACTGGGCGACCGAATGATCAGTAGTGACTCCCTGAATGAGGAAGTAAAACACTTGATGGCCGAAACTGGCATCCCCGGACTTTCATTGGCACTAATGGATAATAACAAAGTTGTATTTTATAATACCTACGGATACAGAGAGGTGGGGAAGAAGAAAAAGGTTAATAAAAGAACAATTTTCAATGGGGGCTCATTAACCAAAAGTTATTTGGTCTATACCCTCTTGAAACTGGTTGATGAAGGGCGGATCGACCTGGATAAGCCAGCTTATCAATATTTGGAGTATTCTCCTTTGCAACATGATCAAAGATATAAGTTGATTACTCTCGAAATGTTGCTGACTCACACTTCTGGTGTAGAAAACTGGAAGCACATGAACGACCCCGACAAATTGGAAATCACGGCCAAGCCGGGAGAATCCTACGTGTACTCAGGGGAAGGATACGACTACCTGTCCAAGATTGTGGAGAAGATTGTGGGAATGCCCTATACGGAGTATACGCGCGAAATGGTACTTGAACCGTTGGGCTTGAAAAGGACAACAATGATTATTAAGAAGGAAGGGAAAACACCCAGGAATTATACGACCAATCATGGGAATTTCGGGGAGGTGATGCCAATGAAAATAGGAACTGATGCAAGACCGGCATTCGGCAACTACTTTACATCAGAGGAGTACGCCAAATTGGTGCTTGCGACCTTGGATACAACTAAAGTATCAAAGCAAACAGTAAGTTACATTCTCCATCCCGACTCAGGCTACAGGATGGAAGAAGAAGGCTTAGACAGCCACATCTTCTTGACTTCGGGATACTTCTTGTTGGCGAATGAAGCTGATACCGTGCTGTATTTTGCCGGTGATGCGCGAGGTAACTTCTCCTACATGTTTTACTCTCCATACCGAAAATGTGGTTTTGTATACATGACCAATACTGACGTAGGCTACATGATTGGTGCGAGAATGAACGAAATCACTGCTAATCTTGCTGTTGACTGGGATTGGGCACTCGGGGATTCATGGCAATATCCGCGGATGAAAAAGGAAATAGACCTGCTCAATTCCTATAAAAGTGGAGGCTGGAAAGGTCTCTCTGCTCAGATAGATCAACTCCACGAAAAAGGCTCAATTGAGCTTGGCAACTTGAAGAATCTTGCCGAATTCTGGAAAAATGGTGCACCCTCAGGGCCGGATCTGTTGTTGGAAAAAATAATAGAGATGTATCCGTCTGATTCCTGGGCTTACGGCTTACTGGCCCGGAACTACCTGGAAAAAGGGGACCTTCAATTGGCCTCCAAAGTGTTGCATGCGGCGAAGTCACACGGTATAGAAGATACTGACATCAATCAACTATTGCTTAAATGCAAGGAACTGCTGAAATAAGATTAGATAAAGAGTAGTGCAAAAAGCAGGGTCTTCGTTGTCTGACAACTAACCTAATTAAATATCATGAAAACTCAAATTGATGCTCCTACCCGCAGCCCCCTGGTAACACAACGTATTCTGAAAACTTTTGAAGAACGCCAACGCGAATTCGAACGAATTGAGGACCCGAATGCCTTTTTAAAGGCTTTTTTTGATGAAACCTACGATATGTATAGTGAAAGAGCTTTGAAGAATATTGGGAAAGTTCTTGAGAAATTTTTATTTATTGATAAAATTGGGGTTCAGGAACTCATCTCGAAACTCAGGCATCGGGTAGAATATGAAACCGGCATACTGGAAAGGGAAGCCAAATGTGATTTCGATCTGAAGTATGGAACAACAACGGGCTTGATCGTTGATTTTTTTGATTTTGAAGCATTTGGTTCAGATTTTAGTTTATTCAATTATGTAAGGTACGTGCCCGGTTCGCCGGATACAATCCATCGTATTTGTGATGCTCTTGAAAAACTAAGTGTTTCTTATGAGGATTCAACGTTTATTGAAATTGGTTCAGGAATGGGTCGTAACTTATTGATAGCGTCCGAGTACCCCTTCAAAGAGATTACCGGAGTCGAAATTTCAATCGAGCTTCATGAAGTAGCAGAGAGAAACATCAAGCTGTATAAAAATGCTGACCAAAAGTGCAGCAGTGTAAAATCAGTCTGTGTAGATGCCCTGGATTTTAAAATGCCTGACTGCGATAATCTAATCATCTATTTGTATCATCCGTTTTCAGAACTGGTTTTTTCAATCTTTTTTAATAAAATTGTTGACTTGCTTTCGGGAGAACAGCGAAAAATTACGCTGATCTTGAAGCAGGTAATATATAAGACAGTTGAAGAATCGGACTTGTTCTCGCTAAAAGAATCCTTTCTGCTGGAAGATGATCAGCTTTCAATTTATTCCAATTACTAATGCGCCCATCGGTACGAAGATACTGATAGCCATCAACCTGTCAGACCTATTTTTATTAAAGGAATTCTGGCAATTGGAGGACGAGAAGTTTTCAATCTATTGAGATTACTGATGCTCAAAGTGCTCAAAGGTTCACAATTGCCTTTGGGTACGTACTACCCGGCTGTACCTGATGCATTCGACGGAAGAAGGATTGCAGGCATGCAGGCAAGGATGAGACGGTACGAATCAGCCGCGGCTTCATCGCGCAGAAGGAATTATAAAACTACTCAAATAAGGATCTTATGAAAATGATCGAAATTCATGATGGACCAGTACCAAAGGAAGTATTTTTCGGTAATTACGTAAAGAATGGAAAACCAGTTTTGATGAAAGGCGCTCTGAGGTCATGGAAAGCATCTAAGGATTGGGATTTGGGCTATTTTAAAAACCTTGACTATGCGAAGAAACTGAAGGTAAAATATGGAAATGTAGACGCTGGAAAGACGAAGACGGTCTCCATGGGAGAATACGTTGAAATGCTTGAGGAGCACGAGAGATCAAAACAATCGGGAAGCCTTCCGCCCTACCTACACGATGTTGCCATTTTTCATGTGTATCCGGAACTCATCAACGATGTTGCTCCATTTTCGGAGGACTATTTCTCCTCTTTCTACAAAGATCGCTGGTGGTCATACGTGCAGTTCTTTATGAGTATAAAAGGACACGTGACCCCGCTTCACTTTGATACGTTGATGACCAACAACACTTTCTACCAGATCAAGGGTACCAAACGTTTTACCCTGATTTCGTGGGAACAGCGGGAAAACTGCTACATGAAAGGGTGGAGATGGGCGGAGGTAAATCCCGCCAAACCCGATCTCGACAAGTTCAAAAAGTTTTCAAGCGTGTCTCCCATTACGGTGGATGTAGAGGAAGGAGATATTCTTTTTATGCCTTGCGGAACCCTGCACTACGTAGAAACTTTGAGCTATTCAATCTCATTCAATATCGATTGGCACTCCAAAGCAAGCGTAATGAAGGGCTTACAGTCGCTGGTGTTGGGAGCACCCCGAAAGAATATTTATTACAACTTTCTGATATTTCTTGGTTTGGTATTCGGTATTCCGGAAAAATTTATATATGCCCGTTATAAATCCTATCTGGGTTACATAACATAGCAGCGGGCTCCATACTTTTTTTAGTAACAACAACCCATCTTTAAACAACTTCTGATATGAAATTCGATGAGTATCACATGTCGCAGGGCCCAGAGCTTGTAACAGATGAATTGCCAGGCGAAAAAGCGAAAAAGATGCTTGCTGAGCAGGCGCTTTACGAAAGCAACAACCGGTCTTATCCCAGAAACCTACCCCTGGTACCCAACAAGGCCAAAGGAAGCATTGTGGAAGACATTGACGGGAATAGGTTTTTGGATTTTTTCGCTTTCTGCGGGGTGCTGAACGTAGGACACGGAAATCCGGATGTGATGCACGATGTTGCAGAACAACTCCATAAGTTAGTGCACGCTTTAGACTTCCCCACGGAGGTTAAACTTGCTTTTTTAAAGAACCTGAATGAAGTGCTTCCGGATGCGCTTAGGGGAAAGGCCAAAGTAAATTTTTGTGGGCCTACCGGAGCCGATTCCGTTGAGGCGGCCATGAAACTCGCCCGCCTGTATACCAAGCGGAGTTTGATTATTGCTTTTCAGGGCGCTTTTCACGGGATGACCACCGGCGCACTGAGTGTCACGAGTAACCGTAAAAACCGGGGCGGGCTTCCGGTGCTTAATAATTCAACTCATTTTGCACCTTTCTGCTATTGTTACCGATGCCCCTTCAACAAGGAACCTGATAACTGTAAGCTCGAATGCGCTTCATACCTTGAGAACATCATTGAAAATCCTAAGTCCGGCATTGACAAGCCCGCTGCCATTTTACTGGAGCCGGTACAAGGAGAAGCCGGAAATATAATTCCTAAACCCGAATACGTCCAGAGAATTCAAAAGCTGTGCAATGAGCAGGAGATTGTTATGATCTGCGATGAGGTGCAGGCAGGATTCTACCGAACCGGCAAACTCTTTTCCTTCGAACACTTCGGCGTTACCCCCGACATCATCACCATGTCAAAAGGAATAGGGGGGATCGGCCTGCCTTTGGCGATACTGATCATCAAGAACGAGTTGGACGTATGGGAGGGGGGCACGCATTCCGGAACTTTCAGGGGGCACCAGTTAGGCATCGCTGCGGGCAATGCGGCCCTTGATTTTATCAGAAGCAAAAGGGTAGACCTGCACGCGGCAGAAATGGGGCAAATCCTGCTGGGTGGTTTAAAGCTGATTGGGAAAAAGTGCCGGTTCATGGGCGATGTCAGGGGGATTGGCCTGATGCTGGCAGTCGAATTTGTTAAAACAAAGGAAGGCAAAGAACCCTTCGCCGAAATCTGCATCCAGGTCAGACGTGAGCTGTATCAGCGTGGGGTTCTAATCGAAATCGGCGGGCATTACGCCAATGTCATCCGGATTTTGCCCCCGTTGGTAACCACGAAAGGAATGATCGACAAGTTTCTGGAAATATTTGAAGCCGTCACCTGGAAAATCGAAAAGCAATATGAAGTAAAAGAACTCCAGCTCGATGCCGTATGAGCAGCGGATGTTGAATGACTGATTGCCGGGTTTCCGGATGGTTGAAAAATTTGTTTGATACGGACCCATTAACCCCGCCAGCCGATGAGTGATTTCAGCTTGTTTTTTTTCTCCAATTACGAAGTTGATGCAAACAACAAGTATGAGCTTCTGATTGAGTGCGTCAAGTACGCGGATTCGAATGGCTTTGCGGCGGTTTGGACGCCGGAGCGCCACTTTCACAAATTCGGAGGCCTGTTCCCCAATCCATCCGTGATCAGTGCCGCCCTTGCCATGATCACCCGGAACGTCCAATTGAGAAGCGGAAGCATCGTTTCGCCCCTCCATCACACAATCAGGATCGCCGAAGAATGGTCGGTCGTGGATAATTTGTCCAACGGCCGGGTGGCGCTTTCCTTTGCATCCGGCTGGAACGGGCATGACTTTGTACTGGCCAAAGATAATTTCGGCAACCGGCACGAGATTATGTATGAGCAGATCGAGACGGTAAAGAAGCTGTGGCACGGAGAACCCATCCGTTTGCAGAACGGGATTGGAAAAACGATCCCGGTCTACATGTTCCCGGCCCCCATCCAGAAGGACATTCCCATCTGGGTAACCGGGTCAAGAAGGGACGACACCTTCGTCAGGGCCGGAGAAATCGGGGCAAATTTACTGACCCACCTCCTGGGGCAAGATGTAGCGGAACTGGCAAGAAAAATTGCCTTGTACAAGGAAGCACGCCACCGGAGCGGATTCAATCCCGATGAGGGCAAGGTGGCTATCATGTTGCACACCTTCGTCAATGATGACGAAGACTTTGTCCTCAGGATGGCCAAAGGACCATTTCTAAACTACCTGAAAAGCGCGGCGGACCTGGACAAATTCCTCTACGAAGAATCTGCCCAGCGTCCGGACAGCCTGCCGGAGGAGGCTCGTGAAGAAATGTTTGGCGAATATGCGCTTCATTTCATCAGGGAAGCATCGCTGATCGGCACGTTCGATCATTCCCTGGAAGTAATCCGGAAACTTTCAAAAGCCGGTGTGAACGAATTCGCCTGCCTGGTAGATTTCGGAATTCCTCAAAAAGAAGTGCTGGCCGGTTTGAGAAACCTGAGCGTTCTAAAAGAACAAGTCCAGACCGAACTGATCCAGTTATGAGCAGTCCCAACGCCCGGGCTGGTCACCATACCCTCCTCCGCATCCAGCAATCATCAAGTACCCCTAAAACCCAATAAAAGACATGTGTGGAATTTGTGGGTACGTGAAAATCCATCGGCAAGCCGAAGCCGAAGACAATGCCATTATCCGGAACATGGTGGGCAAACTATTGCACCGGGGACCCAACGCGAATAATGTGATGACGCATGAGAACGTGGTTTTCGGGTTCACCCGCCTGAGCATCATCGGCCTGAGCAATGGCATGCAGCCGATCGCCAATGAGGATGAATCATTGTTCCTGGTGTGCAACGGGGAGGTGTTCAATTACATTGAATTAAGGGATGAACTAAAGGCGAAAGGACACACCTTCAGAACGGAATCTGACGTTGAGGTGATTATGCACCTGTTTGAAGATCACGGAATGGAGGGTTTGAAAAACATCAACGGGCAGTTTGCCTTTGCCTTGTATGATAAAAAAGAAGGCAAGTTGTACTGCGCCCGGGATCAGATGGGAATCAATCCCTTACACTATACCTACGTGAATGATACGTTTGTGTTCGGCTCCGAAATCAAGGCAATCCTGGAGTATCCCGGGGTGCCTCGGGAAGTAGACAAGACCGGATTGGACCAACTGTTTACTTTCCCGGGCATCATCAGCCCACGAACGATTTTCAAGGGGATATACAGTTTGGAAAACGGTCATTTTCTGGTGGTAGACAACCAGGGAAACATCACCAACCGGGAGTACTGGGACCTGGTGTACCCGGAGGGAAAGGTAGAGATGAACGGTTTCTCCCAGGCGTATTACATGGACAAGATTGAAGACCTGCTCAATAAATCAATCCGGTACCGGCTCAGGTCGGAAGTGCCGTTGGGCACGTATCTGAGTGGCGGCCTGGATTCATCGATCATTACCACCAAAGTCTGCCAATTCATCGGAAAGCCCAACCAGGAAGTATTCTCCATTGATTTTCCGGATTCACAGATTTCGGAGGCGCCTTACCAGGAGTTGATCGCCCATCGAACCAGGTCGAACCTCAACAAGAAAACTTTTTTTTACCGGGACATCAGTGAGCGGCTGAAGCAGTGCATCTACCACTGTGAGACGCCGATCAAGGAAACTTTTAACACGGCTACGCATTATTTGTCCGAATCCGTCCGAAAAAAAGGAATCAAAGTCATTCTGTCCGGCCAGGGGGCCGACGAGCTTTTTGCCGGCTACGTAGGCTATCGCTTCGACAAAATGCGGGAAATGCAACTGTTCGAAAACAAGCCGGACGACCGGGAGCAGCAGTTAAGAATGAAGGTATGGGGAGACAAAGACTTTATCTACGAGCGAAATTTCACGGATTTTGCCAGTGTCAGGAAGGAGTTGTATTCCGAAGCGCTTAACGCCTGCTTCGAAGACTTCAACTGTTTGAATCACAACGTTATTGATATCAAAAAAATCAAGGGCAGGGACAGCATCAACCGGCGATCCTACATCGATTTCAAAATCAGGCTGGTAGACCATTTGTTGTCGGATTTTGGCGACCGGATGGCGATGGCTAATTCCATAGAAGTGCGGTATCCCTTTCTGGACAAGGATTTGGTAGAATTTTCTACGAGTATTCCTACGGATTTAAAATTGAATGACCTGAATGAAAAGTACATCCTGAAGGAGATGGCAAAAAGATTTGTGCCGGACACCATTATTGAAAGGGAGAAATTTGGATTTGTAGCACCGGGCAGCCCTTACCTGCTACAGCACAACATCGAATACATCAATGACATTCTTTCCTTCGATACGATCAGGAAACAGGGTTTTTTCAACCCAGTCAGCATTGAAGCGCTGAAGAAGCGCTACCGGCAGGAGGGTTATTCGGTAAACACTCCTTTTGAAACTGATTACCTGATCATCGTAATCACGTTCGGCATCCTGCTGGACACGTTTTTCAACTGAACCTGAAGCAAAGTCCGGTTCCAGTCCCGGGAATCCGCCCGGGCGTACACCCGGCGGCGGCGCCGGGCATACAATCCCTTCCTGCCCCGTAGTAATTCAGGCGCATCATTCCCGCGGGGACAACGGCTCAAGTTTTCGCAAACGACACAATCAACCCTTAAAGTATTAGGAAATGAGTTTTCAAAGCATCTTACTTCAAAATCTCAAAAAGTACGATAAGCGGATTGCTATCGAATCGGAAGACACGGCGACTACCTACGCCGGGCTGTTGGACATAACGGGTAAAATAGGAAGTTACCTGGTTAATAAAGGGCTGAAAAAAGAGACCCTGGTCGGAATTTGCCTGGAAGACAAAGCGGACATTATTTATTCCATTATCGGCGTCATGAATGCCGGCTGTGTCTTTGTGCCGATTGACAATTCGCTTCCGGTCGAAAGAATAAAAGTGATTGCGGAGGACTTGAACCTGAAGTACATCATTTCTTCGGAAAGGGTGTCGCTGAAGTATTTTGGTGCGCATTCGCACACAATATTCTCCTTGGAAGAAATACTGAGCGAGTACACCCGCAACCCCGGTACGGAGCTGCCGCCGGTGCAACCCGAAGACAGCGCCTACATCTATTTCACTTCCGGAACCACCGGCAAACCCAAGGGGATTATCGGCAAGAACAGCAGTTTGCTGCAATTCATTGAATGGGAGGTTGCTGCTTTTGACATAGGAGCGCAGGACCGGTTTGGTCAGTTCATTGTCCCTTATTTCGATGCTTTTCTGCGCGATATATTTGTGCCGCTGTTCACCGGAGCAACGATCTGTATTCCGCCAAAAGCGGATGATTTTCTTTCCCCCATTCATTTGATTCCCTGGATTGACAGCAAACAGATCAGCATTATTCATTGTGTGCCCAGCCTGTTCTATGCTTTTAACCACGAATCACTGACCCCTGACAAGTTTCGGAATTTGAAGTACATCATGATGTCGGGTGAGCGGATTTTGCCTGCGGCGTTGAAAAAGTGGTATGACGTTTTTGGTACCCGGGTTGAACTGGTCAACTTCTACGGTCCCACCGAAACGACCATGATCAGAGCGTACCACCGGATCAGCCCGGCGGATGTGCAGTTGCCGCGAATTCCCGTCGGCAGACCCATCTGCGACACGGAACTGGTGATCCTTGACGCCGATGCCCATCCATGCCCAGCGCTGGTGGCCGGTGATTTGTTCATCGTTTCGGATTACTTGACCAAGGGATACGTAAACGATGACCAACTGACGCAGGAGAAGTTTGTATCCATCCAGGTAGGAGATGCAAGGCGGAAGGCCTTCAAAACGGGCGACCAGGCCCTGTTGCTTCCCGACGGAAACGTGGACCTGTTGGGGCGAAACGACCGTCAAATAAAAATAAATGGAATCAGAATCGAGCCGGACGAAATTGAAAACGTTTTAACCCGGGCACCATTCATCAAAAACGCGGTGGTGTTCGCTGATTCCGACAGCAGTGGCAATGCCCGTCTGACGTCATTTTTTGTTAAAAACGGGAAGAGTGAGCTAAGTGCAAACGTTGAGGAGCAGGCAAGGGTCCATTTGGAGAACCATCTGCCCAAATACATGGTCCCGTCGGTCATCAAAGAAGTAAAAGAATTTCCCTTGCTCAGCAATGGTAAGATTGATGTAAAGTTGCTCGCCAGCCAAAGAGTGTCTCCCCCGGGCGTTGCGCCGGAGAGTGACCTTGAACGGGAGATTCTTGAGATCTGGAAAAAGATTTTAGGAGATAAACCGATTTTTACTGACCGGAGTTTTTTCATTTCCGGGGGTAATTCGCTGGCATTCATGAATTTGATTGCAATGCTCAACAAGAAGTATGGCACAAAACTGACGCTCTCGAAGCTGTTTCAGAACTTAACGATCCGGGCGCAGGCCCAATTGATCATCAAGAGTACCAAAGACGGGGTTGCTGCCATTCCACCCGTTACCAAAGCGCATTACCGGCTCGCTTCTGTCCAGAAACGGCTTTATTTTCTCCACGAGTTTGATAAGTCTTCCGTTGCGTATAACATGCCGGAAGCGGTTAGAATTCACGGCAAGCTGGAATTGGATCAATTCGAACAAGCGTTCAACCGGTTGATTGACAGGCACGCTAACTTCCGGACTTCGTTTGTGACCCAGCAAGGAGAGATCGTGCAGCAGGTAGCCGAGCAGGTCGCCTTTGCCATCTCCTACCTGGAGTCGTCGGAGGACCAGGTGCAGGCGTTGATGCGTGATTTTGTCACCCCCTTTGATTTGAGTCAGGCTCCCTTGCTGCGGGTAGGGTTGGTCAGGCTCCACTCCGACGAGCACGTGATGATGGTAGACATGCACCACATCATCAGCGACGGGGTTTCGCTGG
Source organism: uncultured Sphingobacteriales bacterium (assembly GCA_963844325.1). GTDB lineage: Bacteria > Bacteroidota > Bacteroidia > Cytophagales > 172606-1 > CADCTQ01. The sequence goes on along the minus strand of CAWJNV010000002.1, from coordinate 5,471,538 downwards.
GCCTGCTCATCAAGGATTTCATGTTGTTATATAAGGGCGAAGCCTTGCCGCCACTGAAGCTGCAATACAAGGATTACGCCGAATGGCAGCAGGGGGCGGAGCACGGCGAGCAGTTGGAAAAGCAAAAATCATTTTGGGTAAAAACGTTTGCGGGGGAGTTGGAGCCACTGGCCCTGCAAACCGATTACAAACGTCCGCTCACCAAGCAGTATGCCGGCGATTCGCTGGCCTTTGCCTTGAGTGAGCAGCAGACCAGTACCCTCAAGGCGATGGTAGACCAGGCCGGAGCGACCCTGTTCATGGGGCTGCTGTCGGTATTGGGTGTAATGCTCAGCAAGCTAAGCAACCAGGAGGACATTGTCATCGGCACGCCGGTGGATGGCCGGCGCCACGCCGATGTGAAGGAGATCATCGGCATGTTCGTCAATACGCTGCCGCTGCGGGTCTACCCCCGGGGAGAACTGCGTTTCAGTGATTTTCTCGAGCAAGTCAAGTCAACGAGTTTGTCGGGTTTTGACAACCAGGCCTATCCATTCGAAGACCTGGTGGATGCGTTGGGACTGCAACGGGATACGAGCCGCAACCCGCTCTTTGACGTGATGCTCAACTTCCAGAATTTCGAGAAGCGGGCTCTGAGCATACCGGGCCTGGCAGTGACGGCTTATGAGAGTGAGCACCGGTTGTCAAAATTTGATCTGACCTTGTACGGGGCAGAGTCAGAAGGGCAGGTTTTCCTGACTTTTCAATATTCGACTTGCCTCTTCAAAAGAGAGACCATAGAGCGCTACGTCTCTTATTTCAACAACACCCTTGATTGCGTCTGTGCCCACCCGGAAATACTGATCAAGGATGTTTCCCTCTGGGATGAAGATGCTCAAAAAAGGGCAAAAGAAGAATTCGGTAAAAGCATTGAGTCCGTTACGGAACCCATTCAGTGCAAACTTGACCGGAGCTTCAAAAAGCATGGCAACCAGTGTGCCGTTGCGTACCAAGGAAAAGCCTATACTTTTTCAGAAATAGAAGTCAATGCCAATAGAGTGGTGAACGTAATTTCAGGTTATCAATTAACCAAGGGCAGTACCATAGGGATATTATGTGAAAACCGGCAGTGGACAATCAGTGCAATCGTGGGTGTATTAAGGTCAGGAATGGTATTTGTTCCATTGGATACTACCTTACCTAACGGCAGGTTGGCCTCTATCATTAATCAGGTTGGCTGTACACACATTATTACGGACAAAAACAGTGAAGAACGGGCGGGCCTTGGTGACGGTAAAACCAATTGGCTAACCATTTGTGAAGTAGAAAAGCAGGAAGGTGTACTTGCAAAGCCTAACGCTGACTACGACGTTGAGGATATTGTTTACGTGTATTTTACCTCCGGCACCACCGGAAATCCGAAAGGGATTGCAGGTAAAAACAAAGGATTGGCGCACTTCATCGAGTGGGAGATTTTAACCTTCAACATTGACAATACGTTCAGATGCAGCCAATTCACCAATCCGGGGTTTGATGTATTCCTGAGGGACATATTCGTGCCCCTTTGTGCCGGGGGTACTATTTGCATTCCCGACGAAAGAACGCTGCTGGACGGGGCGAGGATCAGGAAATGGATTGCGGAAACAGGGATAAACCTGATTCACTGCGTCCCCAGTTTCTTTAAAGTATTCACTGAAGAAATCGACGACCATTCGTTCGGGGCGCTGAAATTTGTACTGCTGGCGGGTGAGAAGTTGATGCCAAAGGAATTGACGAACTGGTACGGCATTTTTGGGGATAGAATCAGCCTCATCAATGTGTACGGCCCTACTGAAACTACATTAGCAAAGGGCTTTTACCCGATACAGCCGGTTGATATTGCCCGAGAATACATTCCCGTCGTGCCGATTACGGGAGCCCAGTTTATACTCTTAGGAAAAGATGGTGACTTGTGCCCGGAAATGGTCACCGGAGAAATCTGCATCAGGACTCCGTTCCGATCCGCCGGGTATATAAATGATTCGGAAGCCAACGAGAAGCGCTTTATTCAAAACCCTTTCAGTGGGGATGAAAGGGACAAGTTGTACCGAACCGGGGATCTCGGAAGGAGAAATTACAAAGGGGAGATTGAAATCCAGGGGAGATTGGACCATCAGATCAAATTCAACGGCATACGCATTGAACCCGATGATATAAAGGAAAATATTCTGAAATTCCCGGGTATAAAGCACGCAGTGGTTGCCCTCAAAAAGAATGGCCAATCCGACCAAGTAATCTGTGCTTATTATGTATCTGACACCCCGGTAGAGAATGCTGAACTAAGGGCATTTTTAGCTTCGGTCCTGCCCCGGTACATGCTCCCATCCTTTTTATGTCAATTAGCAAGCCTGCCGCTGACTGTTAATGGGAAGATAGACAGGCAATCCCTCCCGGCTCCGGTGATTGAAGCAGGAGAGGATTCCGTAAAACCGGCCAACGAAACGGAGGAAAAGTTGGCTAAGATATGGACCGGGATTTTGGGATTGAACAAAGATGAGATCAATGTAACGAAGAGTTTTTTTGAACTGGGCGGGCATTCCTTAAAAGCCATAACAGTCACCAATAGGGTGTTTAAGGAATTAGGGGTGGAATTACCATTGAAGAAAGTATTTGAGTATCAAAGCATCCGCGAGTTGGGCAGCTACATTGAAGGGTTGGAGCGGCAAACCTATCGACCCATCAGCCGGGCCGTTGATAAGGAATATTATCCCGTATCGTCGGCCCAACAGCGGATGTACTTTCTCTATGAGTTTGACCGCACCTCGACGGCCTACAACATGTCCTACGTACTGCGCCTGGAGGGAATGCTGGACCGGGAGAGATTGACCCATGCCTTCCGCCAACTCATCGCCCGCCACGAGAGTTTACGCACCAGCTTTGCATCGGCAGGTTGGGTGCCCGTGCAGAAGGTAGCAGCGGAGAGCGACTTTCAGGTATCGTATGCAGCAGCAACTCAGGAGCAACTGCCCGCTGCCATCGAAGCCTTCATCCGGCCGTTTGACCTGAGCCAGGCCCCGTTGCTGCGGGTGGGCTTGCTGCGCGTATCGGCCCAGGAGCACGTGCTGCTGGTGGACATGCACCACATCATCAGTGACGGCGTTTCGCTGGGCCTGCTCATCAAAGACTTCATGGCCCTCTACCGGGAAGAAGCCCTCTCGCCCTTGTCGTTGCAGTATAAGGACTACGCCGAGTGGCAGCAGTCGCCGGCTCACCAGGAGCGCCTGGCCGGGCACCGGGCTTTCTGGCTGGAAGAATTTGCCCAACCGGTCAGCCTGCTGGAACTACCCATTGATTATGCCCGGCCCCCGGTAAAGACGCATGCGGGCGCAGTGCTAAGGTTCCGCCTGAGCCGGCAGGAGACGGGTGGCTTGCGGGCCCTGGCCGAAAAAGAAGGAGCGACATTATTTATGGTCCTGCTCTCGGTTTTCAAGGTCTTGTTGAGGAGACTGGGCAACCAGGAGGACCTGGTGGTAGGCACGCCGGTGGCCGGTCGTGGGCACGCCGACCTGGAAGACATCATTGGTATGTTCGTCAACAGCGTGGCCATTCGCACGCAGGCCAACGGAGCGCTTAGTTTCAGCCAGTTTTTGCAGGCAGTCAAAAAGAAGACACTAGCCTGCTTTGAGCATCAATCCTACCAGTTGGAGGCGCTCATCGACGAATTAGGGGTAGAGCGAGACACGAGCCGCAATCCCTTGTTTGACGTAATGTTCGTCCTGCAAAACTTTGAGGAGACACAATTGGAACTGCCGGGCTTGAAGCTGACGCCTTATGGGCGGGAGCACCGGGTCTCCAAGTTCGACCTGACCCTGACGGCCGTCGAGGCGGGGGAGGAGGTCTTGCTGGATTTGGAGTATTGCAATGCCCTCTTCAAGCCGCAGACGGCCGAGCGGTTGGTTGCTTACTACAAGCGGGTGGTGGCGGCCGTAGTGGCTGACCCCGGCCAGCAGTTGTCGCAGATCGAGCTGTTAAGTCAAGCGGAGAAGCACCAGTTGCTGGTCGAGTTCAACGACACGGCCGTAGCGTATCCCCAGGGCAAGACGATAATTGATCTGTTCGAACAACAAGCCCGGCGCCGTGCTGATGAGGCAGCCTTGCAGTGCGGAGGCGAATCAATGAGCTACCGGCAGTTCCAAAATCGGGTCGACGCGCTAGCGGCCCACTTGCTGGAGGAAGGCATTGAGCCGGGTGATGTGGTGGGCGTGTTTTATGAACGCTCCTTTGAGTTGATGGTGAGCCTGTACGGGGTGATGAAGGCGGGAGGCGTGTATCTGCCCATCGAGGGGGCTCATCCTGCCGAGCGCATGGCGTTCCTGCTCCGCGATAGCGGCGCCCGCCTGCTGCTGGCCCCTGCCCAGGCGGCCAGCCGGCTGGAGGTAGCCGTCCCGGTAGTGGACCTGTCAAGCTTAAGCTGGAGCGAGCCGGCAGCACGCCCGGAGAGCAAAGCCCGGCCGCAGGGACTGGCCTACATCATTTACACGTCGGGCTCAACCGGCCAACCAAAGGGGGTAATGATCCAGCACAACGCGCTGGTCAACCGCATCCACTGGATGCAGCGCCAGTACCCCATCGGATCAGCCGATGTGATCCTGCAAAAGACGCCCAAAGGATTTGATGTATCGCTCTGGGAGTTGGTGTGGTGGTCACAGACGGGCAGTGTGCTGTGCCTGCTGGGACCCGGCGAAGAAAAAGACCCCCAAAAGCTCACCCATGCCATCAAAGCCAACCGGGTGAGTGTGCTCCACTTCGTGCCATCCATGCTTCAGGTGTACCTGGATTACCTGGAAGCCACCCACAGTGAGCAAGACCTCAAGACGCTTGAGTGGGTGTTCTGCAGCGGGGAAGTCCTGCATACCCACCAGGTCAACCGCTTCAACGCGCTGCTCAGGGCCGCTCACGGGACAAAGCTGGTCAACCTGTACGGTCCCACCGAGGCCACCATCGACGTGTCCTACTTTGATTGTTACCGCCAGCAGGACTACCGGCAGGTGCCCATCGGCAAGCCCATCGACAACACGGCCCTCTACGTGCTCGACGCCCACCGGCGCCTGCAACCCCTGGGCGTGGCCGGGGAACTTTACATTGCCGGAGAGGGCGTCGGGCGGGGGTACGTGAACAACGAAGCCCTGACCCGGGAACGCTTTGTGGCCAATCCCTACCGGCCGGGGGGCACGATGTATAAGACGGGAGACCTGGCCCGGGTGCTGGCCGATGGCAACATCGAGTACCTGGGCCGCCTGGACCACCAGGTAAAGATCAGGGGAATCCGGATAGAGCCGGGCGAGATTGAGCGGCTGCTGACAAGTCATCAGAATGTAAAAGATGCCGTAGTCGTGGCCAGGGAAAGAGGGGATGACAAGTATCTGGTAGGGTATTACGTGGCTGAGGAAGAAGTTCCGGCCACGGAGCTTCGGGAGCACTTGTGGAAGCACTTGCCCGAATACATGGTGCCAGCGCATTATGTTCATCTTCAAAGTTTACCCCTGACCCGGAATGGCAAGTTGAACAAAAAAGCTTTGCCCGAACCAGAGTTTAAAGCGGGAGATGATTATATAGCACCTACGAATGAAATAGAAGAACAGCTCACGCAGATCTGGTCGAATATATTAGCAATAGACAAAGCGTTGATTAGTACCAACAAGAGTTTCTTTGAATTGGGCGGGCATTCATTAATGACCCCTGTACTGATGCACGATATTAATGACGAGTTCAACGTCGCATTTCCCCTTAATAAGTTGTTCCAGTTTCAAACTGTCTCCGCCTTGGCAAGATGCATCGCTGAAACAATCACGGTTGAGCAACTGGACGCCGGGCGTTGACGCCGGCTGCCGGGCGGCCGGCAACTACCGGTGCCTTGCCTGACCTTAACCCCACCACCATGTTTGACCGGATTGCCGTCTACGCTGTTGCGCACCAGGATGACTGGCAGTTGTTCATGGAGCCTGACATCAGCCGGGACATGCTTGACCCGGTGTGCAAGACGATTATTATTTACACCACTGCCGGGGACGCCGGGGAGGGCTGGAAATTTTGCAGTGCCCGTGAAAAAGGGGCCCTCGGTTCGCTCCGGTTCCGGCTTCCGGGCAATCCCGGGAGCCGGGCCGGTCGGGCCGGCATTGGCGATAAAAAAATTTACCGGGTGGACGTGGCCGGCTGTAGCTCCTACTTTCTGCGGCTGCCCGATGGGGGCATGCACGGCGACGGATTTTCCCGGTACCATTTTCAGAGCCTGGAAAAACTCCGGACGGGGCGGACCGACCGGATCACCACCGTCGATGGGGTGAATACCTTCGGGGGCTTCCCCGAAATCGGCGGGTTGGTGGACCAGATCGTGGCGCGGGAACTGGCGCGGTACGGCATCACCGAACGGGGCCGGGTAACGCTCAACTTTCCCGAGTACGACCCTCTGCTGAGCCCCCACGACCACAGCGACCACCTCAACACGGCCCTGCTGCTTCGGCATACCCCCCTGTACAACGCTTCCAGAAAGTACGCTTTCGTGCACTATGACATTGGACGTACGGCCGGCAACCTGGCCGGGACTGACTTGTTCTGGAAAACGGGACTGTTCTGCGTGTACCACCAGACGGTTCTCGACGCCTACGGCTACTCCACCCTTGACGAAAGCCCCCAGTACCACGCTTGGTGCACCAAACAAACCAAATGGCGTGAAATCGTCTAACCCCGCGTTGTCCCGCCGCCCTTAATTAACTACCCAACAAACATGGAGCCCAACAGCATCACCGTCATCATCACTGTATGGAAAAGAGGATACCTGGAACAGCAGTTGACGAGCCTGACCGGGCAGACCGTACGGCCCTCCCAGATCTGGATCATTCAGAATGAGCACCACATCCGCATCCGGGAGGTAGTAGAAAAATTTACGCCCGATTTCCCGGCCATTTCCATCATCCACTCCGATTATAATTTCAAGTTTTTTGGCCGGTTCTCGCTGGTCTGCCACGTGCAGACGGAGTACGTGCTGGTGATCGACGACGACGTAATCCCCGCGGCCAGCTGGCTGGAGCGGTGCCTGCGCAAGTCCAAACAGTATAACGCGGTGATCTCTTGCACGGGCCGCATCATCAAGCCCGCCAGCTTCCGGCCCGAAGAAGGGCAAGGCGAGGAAAAAAAACTGTATTTCATCGGCGACAACCAGAGCAACGACGACAACAACTTTATCCCCGACGACACCCGGGTGGACTACGGCTGTAACAGCTATTTCTTCAGGACCGAATGGATCAAACATTTCTGGTCGGTCTGGCCGGCTACTTTTCTTTCGGGCGAAGACATTCATCTGTCGGCGAGCCTGATGATTGCCCGGTCAATACCCACCATTGTGCCCCGGCAGTTGTGCCGCCAAACCTCCGGCAACCTGCATAAACTGTACAGCCAGGACGAGGTGTCTTCCTGGAGAAACACCGATTTTATTGACATCCGCCAGTCGGTATTCGAATACCTGATTAAAGAGAAAAACTGGAAACCCATCCTTTGGCAATAACCGGGCGGGCCCACTCCCCGCGGGGCTGCCCTTCTTGCTCGTTACCCCAAACCACCATGATTGAACCCCAACGTAAGCCCGTGGTTGCGGCCGTTTACCCCGCCGGTTTCGTGCAGCGCCGCGAATGGATGCTGTATAAGATCAGCGATGACCACTACCCGCTCAACATCGGCCTGGACTTTGCCTTCGACGCCTTCGACCCGGCGGCTTTTCGGGAGGTCATTGACCGGCTGGTGCAGCAGCACGAAATCCTCCGGACTACCCTGCGGGTAGTGGACGGCAGTCTCTGTCAAGTCCTCCACCCGCTTGCCGAATACCCCGTGCCCATCACTTGCTTCGATCTGCGAAAAAAGGAACCGCTCGCCCAAGAGATGTTCATTCGGGAGAAAAAGCTGCTCCAACTCAAGTTGCCCTTCAACCTGGAATACGGCCCGTTGTTCAGGGGCTGCGCATTCAGGAAGCGTGAGGAGCAGTGGGAAGTCAGCCTCGTGTTTCACCACGTGATTTTCGACCAGCGTTCGGGATCGGTATTCAGCAGGGATGCCTTTCGCATCTGGGAATCGCTCAGCCGGGGCGTCGAACCGCACTTTCCTCCCGACCGGGTGCAGTACAAGTCTTACGCGGCTTTCGAGAACCGGCTGCTCGACGAGGACGGGGGCGGCGCACACCAGCAATACTGGGAGCAGCAACTGGCCGCCGGCGTGCCCGGCTCGGCATCGTCGAGGCCGGCCGCTGGGACCGGCATTACGGCAATCACCGGGAAAAAGTGGAAGAGGTGAGGCGGAAAATACGCAGCCTGCCTTGCTGCGACGAACGTTTTGTCGCCAGCGTAACCAGGCGGTACCGGCCCAGCGCCGTGGGCGTGGTCAAGTACCTGTACGCCGAAGAGACGTTCCGGTGCGTCGATGCCTTCCGGCAGTGCGGCAACAGCAGCCTGCACGCCCTTTTCATCGCCAGCATCGTGGTGGCGCTGCACCGGCTGAGCGGACAGGCGGTGTTCTGTTTCGACATCCCGGCCTACCGGAAGGTGGACGGCGGTTACCAACACACCATCGGCTGGCTGGCGGCGGGAGGGATTTGCTTTTTCGACATGGACCACTACCGCGACGCGGGCACGTTTCTGGCTTACGTCGACCGGCAACTGTACCTGCTCTCGCGGCACTGCATCTACCCGTTCGAAGTCGTGGGGCACCGGTCGGCCGTGCCGCCGGGGAGTACCATACCGGTACTTTTCAGCCTTACCGACACGCCGGATGCGTACGCCGCCCCGCCCGGTGCCAGCGGCGTACTCGAACACGAGTACCAGGAGGGAGCTTCCGGCCAGGACCTGGACATCTTGCTGACGGTGGGCAACAATGCCTGCGGGGCGCACTTTGGCTACAATAATTTTCTGATCTCACCGCAGGTAATGGAAGAAGTACTGGCGGTACAGGAAACGTGCCTCCGGGAAATTGCCCGGGAAGGTATGCGGTCGGGGACCGTACGCACACCCGGCACGCCGCACCCAACAACCCATCTCCAAGTATGAAAAGCCTGAGCACGTGCCTGCTGCTGTTGATCGCCCTGCTCGGCGGCAGCCCCCTCCGCGCGTTTGCGCAACCCGAACCAATGGACTCGGTTATGCGCCGCGTGGACCGGGAAGTACGGCAAGCCATGCGCAAGGGGAACATCCCGGGCCTGAGCCTGGTACTGGTACAGGGCAGCCAGCAGCGCATCAGGAGCTACGGCTACGCGGACCTGGCGCGGAAACGACCCGTAACCGCCGCTACCCTCTTCGAGATCGGATCGTGCACCAAAGCGTTTACGGCACTGTCTGTGGCCGGCTTGATCGCCCGGGGCCAACTGGCCCTCGATGATCCCGTGGCCGCCTACCTTCCCTGGTTCCGCGCAACCTACAAGGGCAAGCCCGCCGTCATCACCATCGGGCAACTGCTGCACCACACCAGCGGCATTCCCTGGAGTACCATTGCGCGCATCCCTCAGACCAACCGTCCCGACGCCCTGCGGCAAACGGTACGGCAACTGGCTGGGCAAACGCTCGACAATGCGCCGGGAAAGGAGTTCCGGTACGCCACGATCAATTACGATGTACTGGCACTCATCATCCAGACCGTTACCGGCCGGCCCTTCGAAGACTACCTGCAGGCAAATGTGTTGGACACACTGCAACTCTACAACACCACCATCGGGCGTCCCAAAGACAGCACCTTGAAGGCGGCCGGCTACAAAACCGCGTTTTTCGCCCCCCGGTTGTACGAGGCGCCGGTGTACCGGGGCAACAACGCGGCCGGTTACGTACACTCCAACGCCCCCGACATGCTCCGGTGGCTGAAATTCCAAATGGGGCTGTTGCCCTCCCACCTGCAAGGTCTTGCCGCGCTGACCCACCAGCGGGACGAAACCGTACCGCTGCACGGAATGTCGGCCTACGCCATGGGCTGGAACGTATCGCTGAGCGGAAACGGGGAGATCTACCACGATGGCCTGAACCCCAACTTTACGGCGTACGTGACCTTCCGGCCTGAAGCGAAAATCGGGGTGGTGGTACTGGCTAATGCAAACAGCGGGTTTACCTCCGTGCTCGGGAGCAGGATCACCAAACTGCTGGCGGGGGAAGAAATAAAAAAAGACTACTACCCAGGCGACCAGCAAGACAAGACTTTTTCGACGGTTGCCGTTGTGCTGGCGGTTTACCTGCTGACTGTCGCCACCTTTCTGGGCGTGGTGCTGTACGACGCCGCGCGGGGAAAAAGAAAACGGGAAGCCTTTTCGGCCCGCAAACTGGGGCAGATCGGCCTGGCGCTGGCGGGGATCGTGCCGTTTTTGTACGGACTCTACATCCTGCCCGGCGCCATGTTCGACTTTACCTGGGAGGCCCTCCTCGTATGGACCGCCGGCAGCGTGCCCGTTGCGGTGGCGCTGGTGCTGGCCGCCATGGCCGTGAGTTACCTGGCGTACCTGGTGAGCCTGTGGTTTCCCGAACCCGACAAATACCGGCGGATAGTGCCCGGCCTGCTGTTGTTCAGCATCCTTTCGAGCCTGGCCAACATGTTGGTGATCATCCTCATTACCTGGGCACTCGACAGCGATGCCGGACTGGAGTACCTGGTTTTCTACTACCTGCTTACCCTGTCGGTGTACTTGCTCGGCCGGCGCTATGTGCAGGTAAACCTGATCCGGCTGTCGCGGGAACTGACGTTCGAACTGAGGAACAAACTTCTCGATAAGATTTTTGCGACCTCCCTGCAGCAGTTCGAGAAGCTGGACCGCGGCAGGGTGTATACGGCCGTGAACGACGACGTGGACAGCATCGGCCAGTCCTTGAACACGTTTGTCGTGCTGGTGACCAGCGTTTTCACGGTATTCGGCGCTTTCCTGTACCTGGCGGCCATTGCATTCTGGGCCACGCTCCTGTCCATCACGTTGATCCTGGCCCTGCTCACGCTTTATTCCCTGGTAATCAGCAGTACAAACAAATACTACGAACAGGCCCGCGACAGCCGCAATGTGTTCATGCGCCTGATCAATGGCCTCATTGACGGCTTCAAGGAAGTGAGCCTGAACCGGAGCAGAAAGCGGGCGTACAAACAAGACGTAGTGGCAAGCGCCGATGAGTACCGGCGTAAGGTATCTATTGCCGGCATCCGGTTCGTCAATGCATCGCTGCTGGGCGAAGTTGTCCTCATTGCCATCTTGGGGTTGGTCGCCTTTGCGTTTCCGAAGGCCTTTCCCGGGATACCTACCTACACCCTGATGAGCTTTGTGGTGTTACTGCTCTACCTGATCGGCCCAATCAACACCATTCTCAATTCCATACCCGCCGTGATGGGCCTGCGCATCGCCTGGAACCGCATCGGGCAATTTCTGAACGAAATTCCGGCCAACGCGGCCGGGCCCGAAATGACCCCACTCCCGGTGCCTTCCGTATTGGAAAGCATCCGGGCCGAAGGCGTGCAGTTTGCCTATTCACCGGAGAACGCCCAGCACCCTTTCACCGTCGGGCCCATCGACCTGGAAGTGGCCCGGGGCGAGATTCTCTTCATCATCGGGGGCAACGGGAGCGGGAAAACAACCCTGGTCAAACTGCTGACCGGCCTGTACGCACCCGACAGCGGCAACATCAGGATCAACGGCCAGGTGGTCCCGCCGGGCGGGCTGGGTGAGTATTTTTCCACGGTCTTCAGCCCGGCGCATCTGTTTGAAAAACTGTACACCGTTGATGCGGAAGCAAAACCAAAAGAAGTTGGCAGGCTCCTGGAACTGCTCAACCTGGAAAACAAGGTGACCATCAGCGGCAACCGCTACAGCACCATTGACCTTTCGGGAGGACAGCGAAAAAGGCTGGCTTTGCTCCAGTGTTACCTGGAAGACGCGCCCATCTGCTTGTTTGACGAATGGGCAGCCGACCAGGACCCCGAGTACCGGCATTTCTTCTACCGCACGCTGCTGCCCCAGATGAGGGAGCAGGGTAAAATTGTAATCGCGGTCACCCACGACGACCATTATTTTGACGTAGCCGACCGGATCATCAAAATGGACCAAGGCAAGCCCCGGGTGTATACCCAGGCGGACCTGTTCACCCAAACCTGACGCTTAACAATACGCGTAACCCTGGGGACTGGAATAGCCGCCCGGCTGATCCACCGTGGAGGGGCATTGGTGGATACAATAACGCCCGATGCAGGAGAACGCCCCTATGAAGTACCCTTGCCCGAAAAAAATGTGGAATCCTTAAACCATTTAAACAATAGAAAAGATGAGAACCCCGGTGGTAAGCCTGATCATCCCAACCTACAACAGAAGTAAATTGTTGAACTACACTTTGCTTTCTATTGTCAATCAGCAAATAGACTCTTCAATCGTAGAAGTACTCGTCGTGGATGACGGGTCATCGGACAATACGCTGGAAGTAGTGAATGGGTATAAGGACAAACTCAATATCAAGTACTTTTTTCAACCGGACGAGGGGTATCGTCCGGGCTCTGCCCGCAATGTAGGCATCCTGAATGCAACAGGAGAAATTTGCGTATTCATTGACTCAGGAATGCTCCTGAGCACTTGTTTTGTGGCGGAACAACTAAGGATGTACGCGGCCCACAGTGAGCCCGTATCGGTGATCGGCTACATTTACGGCTTTGACAACAACACGGTAATTGACCGGTTGAATTTGATTGAGTCAATTGACGTTGCCGATCCCGACCAAGCTATTGCTGATTTCAAAATGCGCAATCAATACCTGGACCCCAGGGATAAACTCTTCTTGAGTTATGCTGACGATCTCTCTTCACTGCCCGCACCGTGGGTGTTTTACTGGAGTGGAAACGTTTCAGCAAGAAGAACCGACATCCTCCAAGTCGGGCTTTTTGATGCCGGGTATGATTGCAATTGGGGCATGGAGGATTTGGATCTGGGATACCGTTTGCATAGAAACAAAGTAAAAATTGTTTTAAACAGAAACGCTGATGCCATTCATTATCCCCATTCAAGAAATATTGAGTGCAATATTAGTGAAAATGAAACAAATAAAGCCTATTTCGACCGCAAGTACGATACGGAGGAAACAAAGTTGTTCCTGAAGCATACGTGGGAGTTGAATGAAGTATTGATGAAGGAGAACTTTGCTACGTAGCGGGGCACAACATCCTGTAGGGTCACGAAAAAAACGCTTCCTCAGCGATTGCAACCAAACTTACACGCACTTATTTTAACAACCATCACATTAAATTATTTAAAGTTATGGAACTACCTCTTATATCCTGTTTGTGTATTACCCGGAACAGCATTAAGCTGTTACGACGCGCAATCAATTGCTTTAAAGCGCAGACCTACCCGGTAAAGGAAATGGTAATTGTGTATGAAAGTGACGACGTTCACATAAAGAACTATCTGCAAACTGTTTCAGATGATAACATTTTTTATTATGAAGTTCCTTCTGATCCAAAGCTGCCTTTGGGAGAGTTGAGGAATATCTCCGTTGAAAAGTGCAGCGGCGAGTATTTCTGCCAGTGGGATGACGACGACTGGTATTCATCCAACCGGCTGGAGGTTCAGTATGAGGCCATTGTAAAGAACTGCAAAGGGGCCAGTATGCTTTCCTACTGGCTGATGTTCGACTCAAAAACAAATACGGCTTACCTGTCGTCTTTCCGCTTGTGGGAGGGGAGCATCTTATGCCGCAAGTCGATCATCAAAGAAGAAACCAAATACGCAAGCATGGAAAAAAGTGAAGATACGGCCTTGCTCAAGCAATTGATCGAGAGCAATTATATTTTCCCGGTGATCAAGCCTAACTTGTACATATACGTTTTTCACGGAAAAAACACCTGGGACTACAACCATTTCAATATTTTTTACCGGAAAAGCCTTAAACTTTCTCCGGCTGCCAGCAGCCTGATCCGGGATGTTCTGGAGGAAAAATACTCGGTAGAAAGTGCAACCTGCCTGTTGAATGAGAGCGACTTCCTCCAGGAAATCGTGTACCGGTACAACTTCGTGGACAACTACAGTTTGCAGTTGTGTTAGGACTTGTAAAACGGTAACCTGACGGGAAAAGTGGGAGTCGTTTAACCTGGTCCAACTCCAAAGCTGGCATTGAGCGGTCCACGCAAAGGTTTGCTGGAAAAGCAGCAACGGTTGTCTGGGCTGCTCATTTGCCTCGTTGATGCAGTCGGAGATGGGTTACCAACCAATGCTTCGCCTGGCTGATTCTTGTAATCAAACGGGACGTTTGTTTGGGCAAGTCCTTTAGTACAGGACAAAAGTAGGGAGTAGAGTCCCGGAAGGGAGGTAATTTTAAGGTGACCAAACCATCAATTACCCAACCTCTACTCCCAGATGAAAGATATTCTAGGGGCGTTATATGCCCAAATCAAAGGCCATTTTCCTTGTGAAAAGCGGCGCACCGAGTTGATCTGCAATCTGATCGTTGGCCTATTGAAACTCACCCAAAGTGGCCTGAGCAAGTGGAGCAAAGCTTTGCCGGGTGAAAAGGACCTGGAAGCCAAATACAAGCAGTTGCAGCGGTTTGCCCGCTATTTTCGGTTTTCGCCCCGCCTGTACTGTAAAGTCATCTGGCAGTTGTACGGGCAGGGCAAACAGGTGTACTTGACGCTGGACCGCTCCGAGTGGAAGATGCGCGGCAAGTGGGTACAGGTGACCATGATCGGCATTGCTTATCAGGGCATGAGTATTCCGCTGCTCTGGCAGGTCTACAACGGACAGGGCAATACGGCTTACTCGACACGTAAAGCCTTGCTGCATTGTTTTGATGCCTGGATTGAACGCAAAGAAAAACCAGCACATCTGGTGGGTAGCCGACCGGGAGTACGTGGACCACAGGCTGAAGCCTGGGTCCACTGGGTAAAGGCTGGTTCAAGGAGTTAGTGTTGCGAAAGATGCGCTTCTGCATCCGCTTGCGCAAAAACGTTACCCTGACGCATTATAACAAGAAGATCAAGCTCCACGAGTTGTTCGAATGCGCCACATTGAGAACCCTTTCCAAACCGCGTAAACTCTATGGCACCCTGCTCTACCTAGCCGGCCAGAAATTGCCCGACGGGGACTACTTCATCGTCGGTAGTGCCACTAAGACCAAGCGTTTGGCTCACATCTATGAGCAGAGATGGCAGATTGAGACCTTGTTTGCTGCTTTCAAGTCGCGGGGCTTCAACCTGGAAAGCTGTCGGGTAAACCTGGCCAAAAGAGTCAAGACCCTCATTTTCGTCTTGTCGCTTTCGGCCGTGTGGGCCTTGAGAACTGGTCAATGGCTGCTCAAAGAGGGCAAATCCATTCCGCTCAAGACTTTTAAAGACCAAACTACTGCCAAGTGGAAAAGCCTTTTCCGCTGGGGGCTCGACCACCTGCAAAACATTACCCTTAATAACCTTGATTTTAAACCACTTATCCAGTTGTGTCCTGTATAAAAGGGCAAGTCCTTACGGATTCGCTCGACTTTAGTACTAACCCGCCCAGGCTAGAGCTATGACATGACAAATAGCATCACACCCTATACCGCAATAGACTTCTCAAGCAGAACTAAATTGATAAATAATATGGACGGTGAAAAAGATGAAGTCATAGGTATAGTAGGAGGCATGGGGCCCCAGGCTGGTCTTGCTCTGTATAATAGCATATTGTGTCATACCAAGGCGGAAACGGAGCAGCAACACTTATCAGTCATATTGATGTCTTTTCCCGGATGTATTGTTGACAGAACATTGTTTTTAGAAGGAATCGAGACCCTTAATCCGGCATTCGTAATCCTGGACATCATTAATAAGCTGGAAAAAGCAGGGGCCAAAGTAGTGGGCATAGCTTGCAACACGGCGCATGCACCCAGGATTTATAATGTTATACTGGAAGAGCTTGCGAAATCAAACAGTACAGTGAACTTGCTCAACATGCCACTGGAAACATGCAAGTACATCAAAAATGAACATTCTCACGTTGTTCGGGTTGGATTAATGACAACCAATGGTACTTATAAGTCGGAAATATATAAAAATATTCTACAGGGCTGGGGATATGATGTGATCATTCCTGATTTTAAATTTCAGGATGAAATAATCCATAAAATGATATACGATCCGGAATTTGGCATTAAATCCAATACGAATGGAATTACTGGTGAAGCCAGGTTACTGATGAATAAAGCGCTTTTATTTTTCAAGCAAGAACAAGCGCATGCAATCATCCTGGGCTGTACGGAATTATCGCTGATTCTTAGTGAGAAAGTTGTTGATGACATGATCATTGTAGATTCAACCCAGGCTTTGGCGAAAGCATTGATCAGGGAAGCCACAAACCACGGGAGCAGGAAAAGGGTATTGAATTAAAAACTTTTTAAAACGACACCGAGCCCCGGGTACTCGCCCGGGAGCTGCCGTGCAGGTCCGCCGATCCGGTCCCCCTCCATTGCGGTAAACCCCGTATACATGCACCCCTGCACGGTAGCGCGGAAAGCAGCCAGCTTCGCGTATACACGCTGGCACCGTTCAAGACCTTTAACGCCGGTTGTCCCTATCTAGTGGGCAGCTGCGCGGAGGTGGCCGCCTGCATCGACGAATACGTGGCCCGCGGTGCCGGCTCGTTCATTATCGAAGTCAACGAAGAAAACATGGCGGGACTCCGGGCCGTCATTGATGCCACGCGGCAATGCGCAATAGGGTAGTGGCTAGGTTGGTACGGCCGGTTTGTTGGTAAATGAAATTGTAATATTTCCAGAAGTCAGAAAAGCTGACTGGTAGCGGACAGTACTGTTCGGGCACGGACAGTACTGTCCGTTTTCAGAGCAACTTACCTATGGCACCAACAATCACAAAAGGCTTTTGAAGCGAATGGGACATGCTTTGCTTTTCTGGCAAGAATTTTGCATATTTGATAAGAGCGCTTAACACGACTGTTGGCGTTGTTGCTTTCACTAAAATAGTTTTTTTCTCATAATCTGCCGGGAGCAGTGTAGATTTAGAGGAAATGTTTTATTGACAGCCGGAAGAATCAGGTGGAGTAAAGTCAGCAAAGAATGTGTTCACTGCTGTTCTTGAATATAAAATAAATCACTCTTCAAAAAAACAGGTATGCTATATAGCTATTTTACGATCGCTTTCCGGAATTTGCAGCGTAATAAAGTATACACCCTGATCAACGTATTGGGCCTCACGCTGACCATTGCCTGTTGTGTACTCATTTTTACCGTCGTACAGTACCACCTGAGTTTTGATGCATTTCATCCGCACGCTGACCGGATATACCGGATTGTCACCGATCTTCACCGAGGGGGTGATGTCACTTCAATGCCTAATGTACCCAATCCCCTGGGAAAAGACTTCCGTGAAGATTATACCTTTGCTGAAAAAGTAGCCCGGATCTTTACCGTTCAGCGAACATTGATTGCGGTAAAGGATGGCAACGAAACCAAAAAGTTCAAGGAAGACGAGGTAGCGTTTGCGGAGAGCGAATTTTTTGATATTTTCTACTACCCGTTGCTCCGGGGAGACAAAAGAACCGCACTGACTGCGCCCAATACAGCCATTATTACGGAGAAAGTCGCGCAGAAGTATTTCGGCAATGCAGATCCGGTCAATAAAACTCTCCGGCTGGATAACCGGATTGATTTTACCGTTACCGGTGTGCTCAAAAACTTTCCGCCAACTACTGACCGGCAGACCGGCATCTACCTTTCCTACCCCACCTTGAAAGCCTACAATGAATGGCATGCCAGTGATGCCGCCTGGGGTGGAATCACCAGTAGCATGCAATGTTTTGCCTTGCTCAGACAAGGGACACGTCTGGCAGACGTGGAAAAAGCATTAATGACTTACCCATCAGCACACGAGCGGCCCAATGATCACTACCGCTTGCAGCCACTGGCCGGCATTCATTTCGACGCCCGGTACGAAGGGGTAATGGAGAAAAGAAACCTTTGGGTAATTTCCCTGATCGGCCTTTTCCTGGTTATATCGGCTTGCGTTAATTTCGTTAACCTGACCACGGCCCAGGCACTTAACCGCAGCAAGGAAGTGGGCGTACGGAAAGTGCTGGGAAGTTTGCCGGGCCAATTGTTCTGGCAATTTATCGCTGAAACGGCAATGCTTACGCTCCTTGCCGTAGTACTGGCCCTTGGATTGTCGGTATTGGTGCTGCCGTACATAAATGAACTGTTCAATTCGCAAATCCCTTTCAACCTGTTTTTGGATGGGCGATTGCTCGTATTCATCCTGTTGCTGGCGCTGGTCGTTGTGCTGCTTGCCGGTTCCTACCCCGGCGTGATCCTGGCCCGGTTCCAGCCAATACTGGCCTTGAAAGGCAAACTCACGCAGCGGCACGTGGGCGGTTTTCCGCTGAGAAGAGTCCTTATTGTTACTCAGTTTACCATTTCACAGATGCTTATCATTGGCATGGTCGTCATTACCAGCCAGATGCGCTATTCTGTCCAGTCGGACATGGGCTTTAATCAAGAGGCGGTGGTAATGATTCCCGTGGCATCAGAATCCACGCTGGTTACCATGAACAATCTGAAAAGCCGGTTGTCCGGGATTGCCGGTGTGGAAGAGGTATCACTTTGTTTCGCGGCTCCTGCTTCAGAGGATAGTTGGCAGACGCGCGCGAAATATGACACGCATACCGAAGATGAACCATTCAGAGTCAACTGCCGGGCCGCCGACGAGCGGTATTTAGCTTTATTTGGAATAGAACTCGTAGCCGGACGCAATTTATTTCCCTCCGATTCTGTACGGGAATTTATCGTCAATGAAGCCTTTGCCCGCAAGTTGAACCTGCCTTCACCCCAGAAATTGATCGGACGGAAACTCACGGTGAACAACACGTTGACTGGTCCGATAGTCGGGGTAGTCAAAGATTTCCACGACCAGTCTTTTCACGAAGAGATCGCCCCAATATTTATTACTACGTTTCCGGACGTGTACAATGCGTATGCAGTAAAGATCAATCTTGCAAACGTCCAAAACACCTTGGCTGATCTGGAAAATACCTGGAGTGCCATGCACCCCGAGAAGATATACGAACACGAATTTTTAGAAGAAAAGATTGCTAAGTTTTACCAGACGGAGGAAGTAATGCTTACCTTAATTCAAGTCTTCGCCGGTATTGCCATTTTCATTGGCTGTTTGGGCTTGTATGGGCTGGTTTCATTTATGGCCCTGCAGAAAGTAAAAGAAATAGGCATCCGCAAAATCTTAGGGGCGTCGACGAGCCACATTCTTTGGTTCTTTTCCAGAGAGTTTTTATTGCTAATCAGCATTGCCTTTCTGATCGCCGCACCAACTGCGTATTACTTTACCCGGCAGTGGCTGAACAACTTCGCTTACAGCGTTCCGTTCAGTGCCGGCTATCTGGCGTTGGCTCTGTGTGCTTCCATCCTTATCGCATTGCTCACCGTCGGGTATAAATCCATCAGGGCTGCTTCGGCCAAGCCGGTGGATTCTTTGCGGAATGAATAGGCTGAGCTGGGATGTAGTGCGTGTTTAAAATCTGGGAAGGGGAATACCAGTTGCGGGAGAGCCAAACTCGTGGCGGCTCAGGTAAGGACAGAACCTGTCCCTGAACACTTCACAAAAAAGGGTCCTGTAAAGAGAAGGGCGGAAGTAGCCCCTCTTTCTGTTTTCGGCTGGTAAACCTGCTGATTTTTAGACAAGGGGCTTACCCATGGCTTTAATGATTACGGGCTGCTATAGCAGCTTGTCTTAAGCGGTTCGCATATTGTTGAAGGAGCATGCTTCAATTGCCGCTAAATCTTCCTGCCAGAAGTTCGAAAATGTGATCATCCGGTCCACTTAAAAAGCCGCTTATTTTTCGAAATAAGCGGCTTTTTTATTTTATACCGGTAAATTGTCACAAAATTATCACAGCATGAGTCAGCATTACGACCCCTCCATGGAGCCCCGGTTGTTCGACGGCGGCGGCGACATCACCAAGCGTTGGTACATCGACTACCGCATCTGGGACACTGACAAAGGGCAGTTTGTGCGCAAGCAGTACACGGGCATGAACAAGTACCCGACAAAGACCCAGCGCATGAAGGTTGCCAAACAGAAGTTGCAGGAGATCCGCGACCTGCTTGCCCAGGGCTACACGGCCGGCAAATCAACGGTGGTGGACCAGACGGCTTCCAAGTTTGACCTCAAGCACTTCACCCTCCGCCAGGCGTTGACCCACTTCTGCAACTACAAGAACGCCACTACGGGCAACGACTCGCTGAACGTGCTGGAAGAGAAGTACAACGAGCAGGGGGCCCGCATCAGCTTCAACACGCACAAGGATTACAAGACCACCCGTAAGCTGGTGCTGGAGTGGCTGGAGCGGGACAAGATGCCGGGCCTGCTGGTAATCAACTTCAACCGCCAGGCATGCGACCTGTTCTTTACCTACCTCAAGGAGGAGCGGGGCGTGGGCAACAAGACCTACAACAAGTACCGGGGCTACCTGAGCACGGTCATCAACTACTACATCGAGCACCTGGAACTGCTCATCAAGAATCCGGTAGCCAAGGTGGAGCACCTGCGGGTCGTGGAGTCGGACATGCACGAGCCGGTACGCGTTGAGCACCTGCAACGCATCCGCAAGCACCTGCTGGAAAAGGGCGATAAGCAGCTCTTCCTGTTCGTCAACTTCCTCTACTACACCTTCACCCGCCCCAACGAGGAGATCCGGCGTTTACAGGTAAGGGACATCCGCGAGAAGACCATCTTTATTCCTTCCAGCCGGGCCAAGAACAACCGGGGGGAGCACATCGGCATTCCGGTGGCGCTGGAAAAGCTCATCCAGGAGTACAAACTGCGTGACTTGCCGCCCGATTACTAAGTGTTTTCCAACAACGGCCAGCCGGCGAGAAGCTGGTAGGAGGGAGGTACTTCTACCGCAAGCACATCAAGCTATTGCAGGAACTAAAGCTGGACAAGTACAACTACACCCTCTACGGCTACAAGCACACGGGAGCCATTACCCTCTACGAGCAGACCAAGGACATTCTGGCCGTCAAGAACCACTGCCGCCATACTTCTTCGGCCCAGACGGATACGTACCTGCGGAAGTACGGGGCCATGCTCAATGAGAAGGCCATCCAGTTGCGGGAATTATAATTTTAAAGCAATGAAACGAGCTCAGGTAACTACACAACACCCAACAGATGTACCGCTTAGGTGAGAAAAGTTATCAACTCCTTTATCACTCTACATCCATTTAGAAGAAATACTCATTTAGAAGAAATACTATTTGTACCACATATTTACGAATATGTGGAAAAGTCGACACTTTTCGCCATTTCGTTCATGTTGAGATAAACATATTTTCATTTCTGAACCAGGATTATACAATTCTGATACATCTTTAACTTCACTGACTAGGGGGTAGTTAAAGTTAATATCTTTTATATAGTTTAAATATTTGCTCCATAATTCAATAAAATTAGAGCTGTCAACATATATGACTATATAATTCTCTTTTAAACCATTTGCATCATAATTGAAGATTTTCTTCAAATGACTGCTTATTGTGATTTTATCTAAATATGACAAATTAAAACCTTCAAAGATTCCTATTGTTAAGCGATTGATATTTTCAATTTTAATGTCAAGTTCTCCAGCAGATAATCCTGATTCTGATTGTCCCCATCTCGTTTGGTCTTTACTTATATAGCTTCCATTGTTAATAAGCCCAGCAACGAAGCTGTTCCTGCTATCCTCCTGTTTATTCACAGCTTTGTGATTTCCCTGTAATCTCGCTAAAGCTGCAATAATGTTCTGCAATAAACTGACTTTAGCATTTTTTAAATCATATCCAGTCAATAATTCGTTTACTGAGACCTCAAGAGCACTCTGCTGACAATCAATAGTAGACTTCCCTTTACGTTCGAAGTTCTTAACAACACTGTACCTAAAGTAATATGAATCACTTGAAGAGCCGCACGATGGGCAAGTGCACGGAATCATCTCATTATAGTCAACAGACTTTTCTAGATTAAGTGTTTTATGTATATTCTCAAATTCATTTCGAATAATTGAAAGAGTTCCGTAGCTATCCGGACCTGAAACAGATAACTTTATTTTTTTATTATATGGTTCATTGTTTATCAATGCAAACGTCTCCTCGTGTCGGAGAAGTACTCCATTCTTCCAAAATATTTCGTTCTCAATTAGGTAATATAATCTGCATATAAATCTACTTAATATTCCGGCTGGCATAAAGTTGTAGCGATACTCAAAATGTATATTATTTGATTTTTTATAATTTTCTATAAAAAAACTCGTAGGTTTGGTTGCAGGTAGCAGTTCTGGGATTATGTAGTCCTCAGTGCCTAGGATATTAAAGCATATTTCAAACTTTTCCATTAATCTAACCAAAGCATGGTGCTTGTCAGTAGGATATTTCCCTCTATCCCAAATATGCCTTAAATCAAGGACTCTAAATCTTCCTTTGCTCAACTGTACAGTCCTTGTGTCAATTAGTTTGTAAACAGCTTCAGTCGCCCACTCTGGATTTAGAATAACTATGTTCTCTAACATAGTGTCATTCTTAAAGTGTAGAATAACACCCAAATCATGCAAATATTCACTTAAAAAAATTGCTTTCCTTGTGGTTAGATTGTACTCTTTACAGATGCTGAAATACTCTTCAAGCGGTATATAATTTTTGTTGAGCTTGTGTAATTTATCGCGAATATCCACCCATGTACTGGGCAGCCTATCTGCTAAGTGGGGCAAGTTAATTAAATTATGACGAATTAAATCTGTAATTTTTCCTAGTCCTTCTCCTGTCAAACAACTAACCTGAGTAAAGGCAATAATATTGTTAAATTTTTTTTAAGCCCGAACTCATCAATGTCTTTTAGCCGCACATCGCATTTGTTCATTACTACAATTACAGGGCTGTTGCGGCTTAGGTATTTAATTATATTCAGCCAGTAATCAAACATATTGTAATCTTCTTCTTTTCTGGCTTCCCATACTAATAAGTATATTGATCTTTTAGTTAAGAAGAATTGATGTGTAGAATGATAGATTTCTTGTCCTCCAAAACCCCAAATGTTTATTTTTACATCCTTTTTGACTGTTTGTTCTTCAGCATTATACCCATCTATTATAGTCGAAATAGTGCTTTTTTTAGATTTCCGTGATCTACTCGATTCAAAATCGAAATATATATATTCATCGTAGTCATTATAGCTGTCAAGATACTCATGTTTCTCATCCTCATCTTCCATTTCATCCTCATATTCTTCCTGAATTAATATACTATAGTAATCAGCGATATCTAAATTTTTCTCATATAACTCGGCTTTTAAATTAAAAAATGGTTCTATAGCAGGAAATATACTTCTGATTCCCCACGTTTGAATATTAATGCCGTGAGTTGTGGGTTCTTGCCCAAGAATAACTTCATGTGAGAAATTAGTAATTAATTTTTTCATTAAAGTGGTTTTGCCAACCTCTCCATTACCTACTATTAATAATTTCAGCTCGAACAGTGTAGTTGTATTATAATATTTACTTATATCGTCAGTATAATTTAAAATAGCATCCAGTCCATGATATTTTATTTCATCAGGTATACTTTCAAAAGCAGGATTACCTTCAATGTGCAAAAAGGTTACATTCGAAAGCTTGTCAAGATTATGAAGAGAGTCAAAAGGCAAGTAGTTATAACTCAAATCTAATTCAACGAGGTAATGTAAATTGTATACTTCTTTAGGAATTTGATATAAGCAATTGTAGCTTATATTTAAAAACCTGAGGTTTGCCAATTGGCCAATTTCACTTGGAATACTCCCTAAATACAAGAAGCTTAAATCTAATATGTCAGTATTTTTATCTCGTGCTTCTTGAATTCTGCGTAAAGCCTCATAATACTTCGTATCCATCTCTATGTAAAAATAATCGTGTGAATATTAGTGAAATGAGTTGAATTTATAAGATAGATTGTAATATAGAAAACGAAGGTAAGCAAATAGGGTAAAAAGCCATAACAAACGTTGCGGCTTTTTACTCCTCCTTAATATGAGGTGGTCCGGTTTAGCGGGACAGGATTAGTGCTAGTTTTAGGGATGGTTGGACAAAGTTAAATAGTATTTTCTTTCGAATGCCAGCGGACTCAAATAATCCAGCGAGGAATGGCGGCGTTTTGGATTGTAATACATTTCAATGAATTCAAATGTTTCCGTTTGGGCATCTTCCAGGTTCTCGAAGATGCCATCTTCCAACAACTCAGCCTTAAAACGGCTGAAGTAGGACTCCATGAAGGCGTTATCGTAGGGGTCATCGGCCCGGCTCATACTTTGCTTGAGGTGGTTATTGAAGAGGAGCTTTCTGAACTGGTTTCCAGCGTACTGGCCGCCACGATCCGAGTGAACAATCAGCCCGGCAGCCGGCTTTCTCTTCAGTAAGCCTTTTTGTAAAGACTTCACTACCAGCTCTTCTCTCATGTGCTTATCTAATTGCCAACCTACAATTACCCGGGAAAACAGGTCCATCCATACTGCCAGGTAGGCCCACTGCCCACCAGCCAGGGGGATATAGGTGATATCTCCCACCCAGCACACATTAGGGGCAATAGGCTGAGGTTTACCCAAAAGCAGATTAGGGCTAATTGTCAGGCCTTGAGTACTGTCGGTAGTTCTAGGCACGAAACTTCTGGGCTGGATGGCTTTCAAACCCTGCTGCTGCATAATACTTCTGATTTTATAGCGGCTCATGACAAGATCCTCTTCTTGTTGTAACTCTACCAGTAACCGCCGTGAACCGTAGCGGCGGCGATGTGCCCAAAAGACCTTTTCTACCGCTTTTTGGGCTTTTTCTTCCGCTGCACTAACCATATAGGTTTCTCCTGAGCAGTAGCGATAATAAGCCGAGGTACTTACTTTGAGAATTTGGCAGAGAAGTCCTACCGGAAAAGTGGCTGCGTGTTGCCTAATAAACTGGTAGATCGACTCTAGGGAGTGCGGCTGAAAATGCTCAAGGCTTTTTTTAAAATCTCGCGCTCCAACTCTGTCTGACGCAGTTTCTCCCGCAACAGATGCACCTCCGAGAGCAGTTCTTTGACTTCTACTGTGGCTGTCAGTTCCACTTTTTTAGCCGTCTTGGCGCGCCACCGGTAGATCAGGTTTTCTCCAACGCCCAGACTTTGGGCCACTTCGCTTACGCTTCGCCCATTGTCAATCATTTTGAGAACCTCCTGCTTGAAGGTAGCGTCGTACTTACGCCGGCTTTGATTAGTTTGAGAGGGAGATGACTTTTGTTCTTTTGCTTTCATGACACTTGCAATATTAAGCACTTCAAGTGTCCCGCTTTTTTAAGCCACCTCATGCTGTCCTGGGCTTTGAATCCATACGCTTCTTTGGGCATCGCATCAAGGTATTCCAGCGTGTAGGCTTTTGCTCGTTGCCATTCCTTGACGAGTTGTGATTGTACTACCTGAGGAAATTGAGCCTGCGTGATGCCAGAAAAAAGGAAAACAAAACCACCGATAAGAAAACATGATTTCTTCATACTGTTTGGTTTACGGTGATACCAATGCGTTTCAGTTTTCCCATGGTTAAGGTCGACCCTTCGAAAATATAGATTGTAGGTAAGGGTTCGAAAGCACACGGAGGCATGGCCTCCTGCAAGGGATTTGCCTTGGAACGGCCTGCTGATCCTTTGCACGTAGTGTTGTATGAGGTTATTTCCCGTCCTCTTTCCTGAAAAATTCCCATTCATGCAGATGAAGCGAGAAGTAGCCCTCCACTGAATAGTGCAAGGTTTTATTCTAAAGTTGTCTTTGCTTGTGCGAGAAGCGCTTGCGGAAACGTAATGCCTATTTTTTTTGCCGCTGTCCTATTCAGGGTTAGCTGGTAATTGGTAGGGTGCTGGAGGGGCAGATCACCCGGCTTGGCCCCTTTCAGAATCTTTTCGGTATAATGGGCCGCTTCGCGAAATTGTTGGACAAGATCCGGCGCCCAGCTCATCAATCCCCCTGCCTCGGCAAACAAGGTAGCCTGATAAATGGCTGGAATACGGTTTTGTGCCGCATAGTCGACAATCCGCTGCCGGTTTGCCACGGAAAGTCCTCCTTGAAAACTCAACATGCCATTCATCCCCTCCTTAACAATATTTTCAAAGGCTTTTTCTATCTCTGCCAGGGAGGCAGCCCGGTAAGCTTTCACTTCTATGCCCAATTGGGTAGCTGTACTTTCGGCCTCTGCCAGCTGAATCTCATGGCCGCCTTGTCCCGGGGTAGTCGAAAGCAGCGCGATGCGTGATACCGAAGGCGCGGCTGTTTTAAGCAGCTGAACCCGTTTAGAAGTCACTCCCTTGGGCAATTCGTCCAAGCCGGTATAAATGCCACCGGGTCGTTCAAAGCTTTCGGCAAATCCATTGCTGATCATGCCCGGACAGGTAGCAATGACCATTGGCATGGCAGGGTTCTGTTTTCGGATGGCCAACGCAAAGGGAAGCGCACCTACAACAATCAGGGCAAGCTTCATTTTGGCGAGTTCTTCCGCCAGGGATTGTACATCGGTCGTATTGGGCCGGGAAAGTCTTGTCTCAATAACAATGTTTTTGCCTTCCCTAAACCCAAGCTTAGTCAGTTCTTCCTTGAAAGCTGCCTCCAGTTGGGGTAAGCCGGCCCCTACCATAAACCCGATACGAGGTATGGTTGATGATTGCAACTGACCTATGAAGGAGGTCAGCGAGGGCGATGCCAGGAAAATACAAGCAGATTGCTGTACAAATTTGCGCCTTGTTTTGCTAGCGTACATAGGGTATTGCTTTGGTATCAGGATAGTAAGCAGACCTCGCTTTAGCAAGGTTTTTGCCTGTCAATCAACGTCTTATAATTATATCTTGATTGATATAGGGGTAATAGCAGTAGGTGTACTTCCATCCCTGTACTACCGCCATTGGATCAAACTGGGGTGGTCGACGTACTGACAGTAGCCTTCTGTCAGGTTAAATAGGGACACCTGTTCAATTGAAATAAGATAAGTTCCTCCCTCTTTTTCCATCGAGTGTTTTGAACTTCTTACTGGCAAACCCAGGTTCACGGGAAGGGTCTTATCAAGGGTTCCTATTCAGCCGCCCTCACTTAAGAAATCTGCTTTTCAGAAAGGCTGATGCTCGCTGTACGGTCTCATCAAACTGATTTGCATTGGTGAAGATGGCGTTGTGACCGCTTCCCTCGTAATACCTTACCTGTACCTCTTTTTTTTCAGCCTTCAGTGCCGCTTCAAATTGGCGGGCCATTGCTATGGCAGTAAAGGCAGACCCACCATCGGCTGGATCATCGGCAATTCCATGCAACATGAGCAGGGGGACCTCCACTTCGGCGGCTCGTTTGGTTACTTCTGGAGGATAGCCTGAAGAATTGAGAATTGCCGCTTGCGCTTTACCCGGATAATTCAATAAGTAATCCAGAACGGCTCCGGCACCCCTGGAATGGCCAAAAAAGGCCAACTGGTCTTTCTGTACATCAGGCAGGGTTGCCACTTTTTCGACGAGCAAGTTTAGCGTATGGCGCGCAATGCGGAAGCGCTGCGAGCCGGCCACGTCGACCAAAGGGGGTGCATCAGCAAAGTCAATGGGGGTGATGAAACGTTCCCCTGCTCCCTTCCTGCCGGCAAACCAGCAGGCAGCAATCCCCACCAAGCCGTTTTTAGCAAAGTCACGAGCCAAGTCGACATACTCTTGGGCAAAGCCGTGCGTGCCGTGCAGGATAATGACTGCCGGGAAAGGGCCCTTGCCTGGTGGGGTAGCAATCGCTGCATGCACCACGCCACTATCGGTGCTTACCTGAATCCAATAAACCGAGTCTGCCTTAAACTCAACTGCTGACACCTCAGTAGTAGGATTAGGTAAAAGAAGCGGAAGCTTTTGGGCCTTATCCTGCTGAAGATTCCCCTTTGCAGATAAGCCCATAGCTGGTGCATCGTGGTGTGGTGACCAGGCTGATTGGAGAACAGTAACCATTCCTAGGAATAGCACCGCTTTCATGACCCCCAAAGGGCTGTTTGTGCTCACTTTCATCCCCTTTGCCAAGGTTAAACAGCTTGTGATTGTTAATTAACCATCTGCATGATTCGAATGCTATTGAGGTAAAGTTTCTGCCAAAACAAGCAGCGGAAGTAGGGCAAGGCCTCTCACGAAAGAGGTGGTATGTCATCGGATGGGTTAGATCGGGAGGAACTCCTGGGGGGCTTACTAATGACTGGGCGATGCCAAGCTTGGCAAGCTAGTAACAGAAGATCCATCCGCTAAGGGCACTGCAATAGGATTCCGCAATACGGATAACTGCTTGAGAAGCAGGAGTAGACGCAATATGCGGAAGAAAACGGAAGATTCCTAATACCCTAAAGTACTGGCGGTAATTCTTATGAATGTAGTAACCAAAAAGGTTGGTGCAGGGAGAGGGGCGGTACAATGCAGCGAAACAGGAGTACTCCTTTGCTAAAAATGGTTACCTTGACCGTATGGGGTAAAAGTGGTCTGGCACCGGATTAGCTTACCCTTTCCAGCTTATGGCCCAAGAACTTGACGTGTTACGAACGCCGGATGAACGGTTTGGAGATTTGCCTGAGTATCCTTTCGCTCCCCATTACGTGGAAGTCGGACCAGCACTGCGTATGCACTACCTGGACGAAGGAGACCCTGCTCAACCAGTGATTGTACTATTGCACGGGGAACCTACTTGGTCCTATTTGTACCGGAAGATGATTCCTCCCTTGGTACAAGGAGGCTACCGGGTGATTGCTCCCGATTTAGTAGGCTTCGGCAAGTCGGATAAACTGACGGATCAAAAAAGGTATACTTATCAGCAGCATACGGCTTGGTTAACCACCTTTTTAACCACCCTACAGCTGGACCCTTTTCATCTCTATGCGCATGATTGGGGCGGCATGATCGCCTTGCGCATTGTCGCCCAACAACCCGCCTTATTTGCCAGTGTGATCGTTTCCTATGCCTTTCTGTTCACGGGAAACGAGCCCATTCCGGAAAGTTTCCGGCAGTGGCAGCATTTTTCCCGGACTGATTCGGCCTTTTCAGCCGGAGCTATTGTCAATGGAAACACCTATACTGATCTATCGGAGGAGACCATTGCCGCTTACAATGCCCCGTTTCCCTCGGAACGATACAAAGCAGGGGCCCGGCAATTTCCGCTCATGATTCCCTCCGACCCGCAAGATGAAGAAGCCAAGCGAAACGCCAGGGCAAGGGAAAAATTAAAAACGTTTGACAAACCGTTCTTAACCATCTGGGGAGATCATTCCGATGCCATGTGGCAGGGGAAAGATGCCGTACTACAAGCCGAGATTGCAGGCGCTCAAAAGCAAAATCACCAGGTGGTAAAGGCCCATCATTTTTTACAAGAAGACCAAGCCGGAGCAATTACCCAAATTATGCTGGCTTTTCTTGCCCAACAATCCCTTCTTTAACTAAATGATCCCGAGGCTGCACCGTCAGACCCCTAGCGATCATTAGCATTAAGAAGGAGTTCTGGGTAAGTGTCCGCATGTATTCTGCTCCAAACAGTTGTTGCATCTCAATCCGTAACCTTTAACGTTCCAGTACTGAGAGATAAGGCTCACTTCTTTACTCGGCTGATACAGAGACAGGTAAGTATAGCTTTGAAAAAGTATACGCATTGTCTATCTTTCCTTGAATACGGTTGCCCGGTAATGTTTATAAGTGGGTTTCCGCTCCAGCAGCGGCAGCAACTGTTGGCCAATCTGCTTTACTACGTCCGATCGCAGGTAGGCGTCAAAACTGGCCAGAGCGTCAAACTCCCCATAGATGATGTACTGGCTTGGCTGAGGCCTGGCTGCGTAATACCATTGGTAAGAGAGACAGCCCGGCAACTGACGAGCCGCCCGGGTTATTTCCTCAAGGGCGAGTTCAAAAGCCGGGGCCATTTCCTCCTTGGGGGTAGCCCAAACAAAGATAACAACCATAGCTACTCTTTCGCGTTAGCCCCAAAAGGATGATCAATGATGTAGAGCCAGGACCCGTCCGGCTGCTGGCTTACTACTTCCGAGCTACTGCCCTTTATAGAAGTCTCCTGCCCGTTCTCCCCAAGGAGGGTAATGGTGAAGTTAGCCCTCAGCAAAGCGGTATTGCCGTAAGTAATGGCGAATTGGTTTCGGCCTTCCACGCGAATGCCCATAGTGAGCAGTTTGGATAGTTCATCCCTGACTTGGTCCGTGCCACGGGCTAGTGAGCCGTCTAGGCGGACCAGAACCGCATCGGGTTCATAGAGCAACATGAGGTTATCAATTTGCTTGGAGTTGAACGCCCGAACGAAGGTTTCATTCATCTGCTGAGGGACAAATACTTTGTAGTTCATTTTGACACTGAGATTAGCGTGATTACCACCCAAAAGTAGGAATAGGGCCCCTTGTTTGAGCGATTAGTATACTCGAGGATAGTAGTATCTTTGGGTATACTACTCCTAAGCCAATTGCCATGAGAGAAGATACCCTTGATTCGTGCCGGCAGGCTATCCTACCGGTTAGTGACGCCCTGCACGTATTGAGTGGCCGGTGGAAGCTGCACATCCTGCTAGCCTTGACGTTTGCGGACCGGCGGTTTGGGCAGCTCTGCAAGGACATTCCGGGCATCACACCCAAAATGCTTTCCAAGGAACTGCGCGAATTGGAACTTAATGAATTGGTCAGTCGCAGGGCCTATGATACGGTTCCAGTCAGTGTAGAATACGCCCTTACCAATTACGGCCGCTCACTCAAACCAGTCATTATTGCCCTACGGGATTGGGGCTTAGAGCACCGGGAGCGTATCATGACTACCCGTTAGAAAAGAGCTTATTTGCTCGGCATCTAACAGCGAAGATGGCTTCTTATTGCTTCTCTGATAACCTTAACTGTAAACTTTCTTAGCATAAGACTGAATGGAGAGGGTAGGGGAGCACCTTCCCTCTCACTGTTTCGGCCGAGAGAGTCTCAGAAAAGGGTCGTTATTCACTTGTTCTTCACCGTAATCAGTATTCGCTGGTACTTTGTGAGCACTGGCGTACCGTTGTCAGTTGCTTCCAGGATCAGATGAATCGTTTGGCCCGGAGCAGCATCTTGGGGAATAGTAACTTCTGCTTGCTTGGAAGTCGGATTGGAGAGGATGACGTTGTTGGGGTAACTGCCCACGTGAAACTGCCACCATTGGACGGAAACTGCATCCCCATCCGGATCGGAAACGGCTCCGTTCAGCCGTACTTTATCTCCGGCAGCCGCAAGTACGTGCAGCGGCCCTTCAATGCTTACCACCGGTTGGTGGTTGGCATCAGCGTACTTAGCCGTTACTGACCAAGCCATACGGGCCGCAAAATCCCGCTGAGCGGCGGGAAAGAAATTGGGATAGGCCAGTTGCTTGGCACTTTGGGTTAAGCGACTGTTCAAGGTGCTCAGTGAAGTGGCCATGGCATTGGCACTGGTGTCACTGGAAGAAAAGTTTATCGCTTCCTGGTGGCCCGTTTGCCGGCCACCCCAGCCCCCGTAGGAACCTGCTTCGTAGGCACGCAGTCCATTGCCCAGCATATTCATGAAGGTATGATTATCCCCTTCCCCGAGCCAGGAGCCTTTCGCCTGAAGGGGCAACCACACCACGTACCCCATTTGCTTTAACTGCTCATTGGTGTAGCCGGCAAGGCCAAAATAATCCAACTTGTCCTCTTTGACCATCTGTTTGCCATCCCCCCAAACCCGGTACAAAGCTCCCAACGGTCCTCGATCCAGTACATTTTTTTTCATCCAGGCAGCCGTCAGATAAAGCGAATCTGCTGGTGTAGCCCCTATTTGTGCCCCGTAGCCATAATTGGGACCGCCCTTGAACTGGCGGTACTCAATAGCCGGCCAATTGGGTTTGATGTAGAGCGCATACGTATCATCCTGATCGGCGGAAGGCAGTAGCACAACTTTGCGCGAGACCTTCTGATGGATGGCTTCCCACTGGGTGGTGTACTGGTATTGCTCCTGAATGGATTTAAGTGCCCGGGCAATGGTACTGTGTCCTCCCCAGGCGGTAATAAACAGGGGGCCGGGCTTATCATCCAGCATCAAGGATTTGATCAGATCGGAGCCAGGCGTATCTTTTGATATATCGCCATCAAACTCAATATTGCCGTAGCGAATCTTTGACTTGAGCACATCTGGAGTCGGATAATGGGGATTGTGCCCTTTCAGGTTCGGGTACACTTTCGTATATGCTTCGACGGCCTCATGAATAAAACGTTCGTTTTTAGCCCAGCGCCACGACTCGCAGGGACACAGATTTAAGCCAAAACGCGAGTACTCCCTTCCGGGAACGTACCACTTGGTGCCCTTTCCATCGCCTTTCCAGTGAAACTGGCTACTGGCATACACCAGGCCTTCTATTTGCAGCTCACTGCTGTAGAGCAAGAAACGGATCAGGGAGTTATTGTCGTCGAGCTCCGGATCAGCGGTGACTACAATACGAGGTAGTACTGGCTTGGGGGAAGATTGGGCGCTTGTTCGGCCAGGAAAAAGGGACAGTAGTAGAAGCCCCATGACCACCACACCCAGATGAGTATAAAAACCCGGTTTAGGTAAACGCATTGAGTTGAAAACTTACTGATTGCACGATGAAGCTTTAATGTAAATAATTTAGGCAGCAATCACGCTGTTTTGAATGCTATTTACTGATTATTGATTAAGGCAATGGTAAGATTCGTCTTCTCCCTGTGTAAGCACAAAAAGGTAAGGCTATTTAGGAGCTTCACCCGTAACGAAAAGGTTCTGATACTGCGAGGGCGGGAGAAGTCCTGCCCTCTGCTGTTCCCGGCCGGGAAGTGTTACATGATAGCCAAGTCATTGAGAACGCAGTAGTTAAAACTCGTATCGGGAATTGAATTATCGGGCCAATTTGCTGTATCTTACTACTGTCCTTTCGCGCCGTGGCCATGAAATGTATCTTTCTCGTTCACCTGCTGGGTTGGTGGCTCCTGCTTTCGGGAAGTAGTCGCCTACGGGCGCAGTCCCTTGCTTTCAGCCGTATTCTGCCTTCCCAGGCCACCGCCTGGTCCGGCTGGATCACCGGCATTACCCAGGACCGGCAGGGGTACCTCTGGTTCACCACTTCCTTCGGCTTATACCGCTACGACGGCTACCAGGTAAGGGCGTACCTGCACGATCTGGCTAACCCCAACTCGGTAAGTGCCGGCGTGTTGGAAACCGTCTATGCCGACCGGGAAGGCATCCTCTGGATTGGCACCCAATCCAACGGCCTGGACCGCCTCGACCCCGAGACGGGAACTTTCACGCACTACACCCACCGCCCGCGCGATACTACCAGTCTGAGTCATAACTTTGTTGCGGCCATTCTCGAAGACGGGCAGGGCATCCTCTGGGTGGGAACCCACGGGGGCCTCAACCGGCTGGACCGGAAGACCGGTACCTTCACCCGCTACCTGTACAACCCCCGCGATTCCGCCACGCTGAGCAACGACCAGGTGCGGTCCCTCTACGAAGACCGCCGGGGCACCCTCTGGATTGGCACCGGCAGTCCTTTCATTGGCGAGAGTCCCGAAGGGGCCGGCGGCCTCAACCGGCTGGACCGGAAGACGGGCCGGTTTACGCGTTACCTGCACAATTCCCAAGATCCGCACAGCCTGGTCAATAACCAGGTGCGGGCCATTCTGGAAGACAGCCGGGGCACGTTCTGGGTGGGCACCGGGGGCGACGGGCTGCACACCATGGACCGGCAGCGGGGCACCTTCCGGCGCTACCCCTACGACCCGGCCCACCCCGAACGCCTCAGCCGCCCCTATTTGCAAGTAGGCAAGCTGGATGCTACACTGCCCGGCACGCGCGAAAGCGGCGTGAGTTTCATCAAAGAAGCAAACGGTGACATCTGGATCGGCAGCTACTACGGCGGGCTCAACCGGTACAACCCCAACACCGGCCAAGTAACGCATTTTGAGGGGGATCCCAACCAACTGGACGGCCTGCTCGATAGGGCCATGTGGTCGGCCCACGTAACCCGGGATGGCGTGTTGTTTCTGGGCTCCTGCTGGAGTAACCTGTACCGCGTGAACCCCGCTCCCCTCCGGCTGGTCCAACACCCCCGGCTAAGCGGGGTACTTCGCCGGGCGGTTAATACCCTGTATGAGGACAGTGCCGGCCGGTTGTGGATGGGGGGCTCCTTGCTGGGGCTCCTGCTGCAAGACCGTAAAAAGGGCCGGCAACCCTTCCCGCCATTACCGGCCGAGTTAGCCCCTTTGGAGAACGAAAGCATCCGTACTTTGTACCCCGACCGGCAGGGAGCTCTCTGGATTGGCACCGGTAAGGGACTCTACTGCTACGCGTCCGGCACCCGCCGTTTGATTCATTACCGTCACCAGCCCAACCGGGCCGCGAGCATTGGCAGCGATGGCGTTGGTGCCGTGCACGAAGACCGGGGGGAAACCTGTGGGTAGGAACGGCAGAGGGCCTGGATCGAATGGACCGCAAGAACGGCACTTTTACCCATTACCTCGCCCCGAAGGCCACCAGCTCACGGGAGCGGAACGTAGTGGATGTGCTGGAGGACCGGCGTGAAAACCTGTGGGTCGTTACGCAATGGAGCTGGGGCACGGGAAAATTGAACCGGCTGGACCCGAAAACCGGCCAATGGATTCGCTACCCCCGGATGATTGACGTGGTGGCCCTGGCCGAAGATGACAAACGGTTGTGGATTGCCACCCGCAACGACCTGTATTGCCTGGCCGCCGCTACCGGAGCGGTTACCAAATTCACCGACCCCCGGACGGGGCAGGGCCTGTCGGGCATTCACAACATGCTCCAGGACGAAGCGGGCAACCTCTGGCTCAATACCTGGAGCGGGATGGTTCAAATCAATAAAGCCCGCAACAAAATACGCCGGTTCCCGACCGACCGGAACAATCTGCTCACGGGGCTTTACCACGGGAAACGGAATTTCTACCAGGGACCGAAAGGAGAGGTGTTTTTCGGGGCCCTCTCCGGCTACTACGCCTTCCGGCCCGCCCAACTGCACCGGCCGGATACCATTCCGCCCCAGGTCGTACTGCGTGACTTGCGGCTGGCCGACCAACCCGTCAGGCCCGGGCCGGAGAGCCCCCTGCGGGAGCCGCTGACCCGGGCCGGGTCCATCGGCTTAAACCACCGGCAGAACGTCTTTTCGATTGGCTTCGCCGGCATTCATTACGGTCAGCCCGAACTCAACCAGCACCTTTTTCGGCTGGAGGGCTACGACAATGGCTGGCGACAGTCAGGTACGGAAAAGACGGCCTATTACTACAACATTCCCCCGGGTCAGTACGTCTTCCGGGTGCGGGCGGCCAATGGGGATGGCATCTGGGCGGAAAAGTCCCTGGCCGTCGTCGTTCATCCGCCCTGGTGGCGCACCTGGTGGGCCTACGGCTTGTACGCGTTAGCACTACTGACCGGGACATTCGGTATAGTCCGCCAGCAGCGCCGGCGACTCATTGGAAAAGAGCGGGAGAAAGCCCGGGAACGGGAACTGGCCCAGGCCCGCCAGATCGAAAAGGCGTATGAGCAACTCAAAGCCACGCAAACCCAGCTCCGGGAGCAGGAGCAGCGGGCCGCGTTGTACCAGCAACAACTCAAAATTCAGCAGGTTCGCAACAAGATCGCCGCCGAACTTCACGACGACATCGGCTCTACCCTCAGCAGTATCCACCTGTTCAGCGAGGTGGCCAAGAAGAAAATCAATTCCGACAGCCAGCAGGCTTTGCCCATGCTGGAAAAAATAGAGAGCAGTTCTCAGGAAATGATGCAGTCGATGAGTGAGATCGTCTGGGCAATTCAGCCCAAAAACGATGATACGACCCACCTGGTGGAGAAAATCCACTCCTTTGCCAGCCAGTTTCTGTCGGCCAGCGGCATCGGTTTCCGGTTTGAGTACCCCGATCAATTCCTCTCCTTGCCCCTGGGGATGGAAGTGCGGCGGAATCTGTACCTGATCTTCAAGGAAACGCTCCACAACGTTGCCAAGCATTCCGGGGCCAGCCAGGTAGAGATGACCGTAGAGTTGGAAGCAAAAAGCATCCGGATCGACATTCGCGACAATGGCCGGGGGTTTGACCGCCATATCCCTTCCGGGGGCAATGGGCTGACCAACCTACATCGCCGCGCCGAAGAAATAGGGGGCAAGCTGCTCATTGATTCCCGGCCCGGCCGGGGCACCCGCATGTACCTGGAGTGCCCCCTCACCTGAATTGGGTATTGTGCCCATCCCCAGATTCCCCCACCTTTGTTACGTACAACACTAGGGCTGATGATCCGCGTTTTGGTATTCGACGACAACAAAAACCTGCGGGAGGGGTTAAAAATGCTTTTTGAGCATTCGGAAAACTTCTTGCTGACCGGGGCTTATCCCAATGCCCAGCAGGCTGTTTCCCTGATCCGCAAAGACCAACCCGACGTGGTGTTGATGGATATCCAGATGCCGGGTATCTCGGGCATTGAGGCCGTTCAGACGATCCGGGCCGCTTTCCCCAACCTCCAGATTCTCATGCAGACCGTCTTTGAGGATACCGATAAAGTGTTTGCCGCCATTTGCGCCGGGGCTTCGGGCTACATTCTCAAAAACACCTCCTCCGATAAATTGCTGGAGGCCATTACGGACGTGTATATGGGCGGATCGCCCATGTCGGCACCCATTGCCCGCAAAGTCTTCCAACTGTTCCAGCATCAGTTTGTGCCGGTACAGCAGGATTTCCAGGCCCTGACTCCCAGAGAAAAAGAGGTGCTCTCCTGCATGGTCAAAGGCCAGAGTTACAAGATAATTGCCGATACCTGCGGGATCAGCATCAACACGGTGCACACCCACATCAAGAAGATTTATGAGAAACTGCACGTGAATTCAGCTTCTGAAGCCGTAGCAAAAGCCATTCAGCAACGCATCGTGTAGTTCTGCCGGAGCGGCCGATGAAAAGCATCCATGAATGGACCTGTCCATGCGGATGCGCAAGGCCGGAGCTTGGAAGAGGTAAAGTGCTCCCCGGGAATGCCGGCCAGTTCCCGGCCTTAACTTAAGTTTATACCGATCCATCCCCCCAACCGCGTGTCTAACGGTTGGCAGAGGCCCCGCGTGTGTAAAAAATAATTCCTTCTCGTTCGCCTCTACCCTCCCGGGGCAAAATGCTCCCCGGCTACTACCCCGGTCCGGCGTATCCTGCCGGACCCCCTGGGCAAGTATATCCTTTCCTGTCTTCAAAACCCTTACTGCCATGAAAAGCTGCATGCATCGCTGCGCCCCGTGTCTGCTCATCGGTTTACTCTTTTCCCTGAGCGTTTCCGGCCAATCCATCCGTGGCCAAGTGCAGGGAGCCGATGGGAAGCCGCTGCCCTACGCGAATTTGCTTTTGCTGCGCGCCAATGATTCTACGCTGGTGAAGGGAGCCGTTTCCGACGAAGGCGGTGCATACACCCTTGACAACGTACGGGCGGGCTCCTACGTGTTGTCGGCCAGCAGCATGGGTTATCAGCGGGCCTACGTTTCGGGCGTTACCGTCACCGAAGGACAGCCGTTGGTACAGATTCCCGTCCTCACGCTTTCCCAAGAGACAAATAAGCTCCGGGAAGTAGCCGTGGTGGCCAAACGCCCCTTCGTGGAGCAGCGCCTCGACCGCACGGTGGTAAACGTAGCGGGCAGCATTGTAGCCAGCGGCAGCACGGCCCTGGAGGTGCTCGAAAAATCACCCGGCGTGACGGTAGACCGCCAGAACGACGCCTTGCAACTGCGGGGCAAAGACGGCGTGATCGTGCAGATTGACGGCAAGCCCACCTACCTGGCTGCGACCGACGTGGTGGCCATGCTGCGGAGCATGCCCAGCGACAACATTGACCAGATCGAACTCATCACCAACCCTTCGGCTGCTCAGGATGCGGCCGGCAACTCGGGCATCATCAACATCCGCCTCAAAAAAAACAACAACGTCGGTACCAACGGCTCCCTGTCACTGGCCGCGGGGGCGGGCCGCTATGACCGGGAACGGGGCAGCCTGCAAGTGAACCACCGGGGCCGCAAGCTCAACGTGCTTGCCAGCTACAGCGGCAGCCAGGGCGGCAGCTACTGGAATTTTAACGGCCACCGCGACTGGTCGCAGGACGGCGAGCGGAACCTGGTGGACCAGCATAGCTACCAACGCTACCGGGACTGGGGACACAACGCCAAAGCCGGCGTGGAGTATGCGGCTGGTAAACGAACCACCATTGGGCTGGTCTGGAC
Organism: uncultured Sphingobacteriales bacterium; assembly: GCA_963844325.1. Lineage (GTDB taxonomy): Bacteria > Bacteroidota > Bacteroidia > Cytophagales > 172606-1 > CADCTQ01. Next base: position 5,433,297 of record CAWJNV010000002.1, on the reverse strand, counting down.
GGGTATATGGAGCAACCGCCGGGAGAAAGGCCCCACGGACACCCGCTTCCGGCGCGCGGAGGCCGAACCGGTGTACCTGGCTACCCACACCGAAAAAAGGCTGTCCAACCTTTCTGACAACCAGGTGGGCAACTTCAACGTGCAGCACACTTTCAAGGCACGGGGCGGGCAACTGAGCGCCGACCTGGACTTGGGCCGGTTTCGCCGCCGGTTTGCCAATGAACTGATTACCGAAACCGTTCTCTCCCAGGAAGACGGCCAACCCCTGCTGGGCTTGCTCACGCAAATGCCCACGGCCATTGACATCCGTACGGCAAAAATGGACTACCAGCGGCCGCTGGGAGGGGAGTGGAAACTGGAAACGGGCCTCAAGTACAGCTCCGTCCGCAGCGACAACGACCTGCGCCTGGAGAGTGGTGAAGTGGGCAACCTGGCAGTGGACCCGGAACTGTCGAACCACTTTCAATATTCGGAAGGAGTGGGTGCGGCGTACGTGAACCTGTCGGGCAAGCTACCGGGCAACGCGCAAGTGCAAGCCGGGCTCCGGGCCGAGCACACGCATTCGCTGGCCCATTCGCTCACGCTCGACAACCGGGTGAGGCGGAAGTACCTGAACCTGTTTCCGAGCCTGTTCCTGTCAAGGCCCTTGTCCAAAGACCATCAGCTCACTTTTTCCTACAGCTACCGCATCAACCGGCCCAATTACCAGAGCCTGAACCCGGCCCGGGGGTACATTGACCCCTACGCCTTCAGCCGGGGCAATCCTTACTTAAAGCCCCAGTACACCCATTCGCTGGAACTCAGGCACGGCTTTGAGGGTAAAGTGTTCACCTCCTTGGGAGCCAACTACACGACTGATTTGGTGTTTTTTATTGTCCAACCCGTAGACCTGAGTCACTTTGAGCGGACCCCCGAAAACGTCGGCTCATCGCAGCAGTACCACTTAACTGTAACTTTTCCGGTTACACTTGCCAAAGGCTGGACCCTGCAAACGACCCTGATGGGCCTCTACAGCTACTTTCAGTTTCGCTACCTGGACCAACCCTTCACGGCCCGGCAGGTGTCGGGCCGGCTCAACGGCACGAGCGCCTTCGTGCTGGGTAAAGGCTGGACGGCCGAACTCTCGGGCTGGCTGCGAACCCCGGCGGTTGAGGTGCTGGTGCATTCTCCCTGGCTGGGTTCGCTGGATGCCGGTTTGCAAAAGGCACTGGGTCCTAAGTGGAAGGCTAAGCTGAGCGTGCAGGACGTATTCCACTCGAACCGCGCGGTAGTTAGGACGGAGCAGGCCGGCTTTACCAACCGGGTACGCATTGGGTTCGATACGCGCGTGGCATTACTCAACCTCTCCTACACCTTCGGCAACCAGCAACTCAAAGGCATCCGGCAACGCAAGACGGGTTCGGAGGAGGAAACCCAGCGGACCAATTGATGAAGTGTTACAGACTACCCATGCCCAGTTCGCCAGGCGGCGAAAAACCATAAATCCTCTCATCACCTCAACCTAACTGTTATGGAAACTTCCCTTCCGTTCACTGCCGTTCCGGAAAAACCTACGGCCAGCCGGCTTGTGCTCATTGATGTACTGCGGGGCTTTGCCTTGCTGGGCATCATCATCAATCATATTGCCAGCGGCTACCTGGCCGGTCCTCCTCCCAATGGTGTCCCTTTTAATGTTTTCTCTCCGGCCGATGCAGTCGTGAATACGGCAGTGTTTTACCTGACCACCGGCAAGTTTTTCACTATCTTCTCCTTTTTATTCGGCTTGAGCTTCGCCATGCAGATCGACCGTTCGTCCAACAAGGGGGCTTTCCTAAGCCTGCGGTTCGTATGGCGATTGCTGCTCTTGTTGGCCATCGGTTTTGTGCATACGCTTTTCTTCAGCGGCGACATTCTGGTGATTTACGCGGTAGTGGGCCTGGTGCTGATTCCTGCCCGGTGGCTGCCCGATCAAGTGCTGCTTCCCCTGGCGCTGTTGTTGCTACTCAATACCCCTGCTATCCTGCAGCAAATTCACCAGTTGTCTGCTCCCGCCCCTACGCGGGCACAGCTCGAGGTCCAGAAAAAAAGTTTACAGAACTTCTGGCACCTTGCCCAGGCGCAGTACCGCATCAAGCAGTCGGGTAGCGTAGGAGAACTGGTAGCCATGAATGCCACCGAAGGGTTAACCAGCAAACTACGTTTTCAGCTCAGAACCGGTCGGCTGTGGATCACCGGGGGGCTTTTCCTGCTGGGCTTATATGCGGGCAGAAAGAAGCTGTTTGAATACAGTCCCCAACGGGTGCGGTTTTTCAGAAAACTACTCCTGGGCTCAGCTATCCTGGCTGCCCTTTCTACCACCCTTGCCGTCTGGTTTGCCCGTCCTTTAAGCGCTCCCTTAACCGGTTTAGGGGTGCTGGGAAATGGTGCTTTCAGTTTGCACCAAGCGTCTCTGTCGGCTTTCTATGTAGCAGGCCTGGTGTTGCTCTACTGGCAATCCAAAGCTACTTTGCCCTTGAACCGATTGGCCCCGGTCGGGCAAATGGGCCTTACGAGCTATCTGCTGCAAAGTGTATTTGGCGTATGGCTGTTTTACGGCATTGGGCTGGGGATGCTGGGCAAACTGGGAGTAGCCGCTTGTGTTGCCATAGGCGTGGGCTTTTTTGCCTGCCAGCTCCTTTTGGCAGCCTATTGGATGAGCCGCTTCCGCTACGGGCTGGCCGAGTGGCTGTGGCGGTCACTGACGTACGGCAAAGTACAACCCTTCAGGAAAGCTGTCCACAAGCCGGTGGCTGCCGCTTGAGTGATCGGAGCATTCATGCTTTTAGAAAGAATGAGAAGTGGAAAATAGAAGCAAGTGTAAGGACGCTACAAAAAATGACAGATGCCTCTGTATGTGATACCACTGGCTGCAACCCGGGGAACAGGCGGCTCAAGCCGGGGGCTTGAATAAGCAGATTAACATATTAAATGGTTGTGAATCATTGCTTTGCACTGGCCGGATGACTACCTTAATGTAGCTTTTTGCTTTTCATCCTTTCATTTTAACCACTTCCCAACCAGCATGAAACCAATACTTCTCCTCCTGCCACTGTTCCTCCTCCTGACCAGTGTTTGTTTTGCCCAAAACTACAACGCCGGCGTCGGCTCGGGTACGGGCGGTACTTATAGTGTCCACGTCGGCCCGTACGCGGGAAGACTCAGCACGGGCTCCAGCAACAGCTTTCTGGGCTTCAAGGCGGGCTACAATAACACAAGTGGCTTCAATAACAGCTTTGTGGGCGCTTCGGCGGGCGCATACAACACAACTGGCAACTACAACATCTTTGTGGGCAGTACAGCGGGCTTCTCCAACACAAGTGGCTCCAAAAACAGCTTTGTGGGCTACGATGCGGGCTCCTACAATACAACTGGCTCCTACAACAGCTTTGTGGGCAACGATGCGGGCCGCTATAATCAGACAGGCTCCTACAACAGCTTCGTTGGCAGTTCAGCGGGCCATAATAACACGAGTGGCGAGCTGAACAGTTTTTTTGGCGTAAACGCGGGTTTTAAAAACACGAGGGGTACCTATAATTGCTTTATAGGCAGCTTGGCAGGCTACTCCAACACAACTGGCTTCAGCAACAGTTTTCTGGGTCATCAGGCGGGCTCCTTCAACACGACAGGCAACTACAACAGCTTTGTGGGCAGTTCAGCGGGCTACTACAATGAGGGCGGTACCTACAACAGCTTTGTGGGCTTTCAGGCGGGGTATAACAACACGAACGGCGGGCTTAACAGTTTTTTTGGCGTGAACGCGGGTTTTACCAACACCCTTGGGGGCTACAACAGCTTTCTGGGTACCAACGCGGGCTTCTCCAACACAACGGGCTCCAACAACTGTTTTGTAGGCTATCAGGCCGGGTATACCAACACGGGTGGCTTCAACAACATTTTTCTGGGCAACAACGCGGGCTTATACAATACGAGCGGCTCCAGCAACAGCTTCGTGGGCCATGAGGCCGGCAAGGCCAACACAACCGGTAAGGGCAATGCTTTTCTGGGCTCCGGGGCGGGCCTTGCCAATACCACTGGCAGTAGTTTGACTATGCTGGGAAATTTAGCCAATGTAGCCTCCAATAATCTCTCAAACGCCACCGCCATTGGCAACCGGGCCAGGGTATCGGCTTCTAACAGTCTGGTACTGGGTTCGATCAACGGGCAAAACGGAGCAACAGCCAGTGCCAAAGTGGGCCTTGGTACCTCTGCGCCCGCTTATCGCCTGCACTTGAACGCCAGTGATGCGGCCAAGGTAGGTGGCGGCAGTTGGATTGTAGCCTCCGATAAAAGATTGAAAAAAGACATTGCTCAGTTTACCGACGGGCTGAACGTGCTGCTGCAAATGAAACCGGTTACGTTCAGATACAACGGCAAAGCGGGCATTGACACGGACAATCAATTTGTGGGGGTGTTGGCCCAGGAGATGCAAAAGATTGCTCCCTACACCGTTGGCCGGTTCACCTACCAGGACTCGACCGGTAAACAGGAACAGTACCTGGACTTCGACGCTAATGCGGTGACTTACGTGCTGGTCAACTCGGTAAAAGAGCAACAAAATCAGCTTGCCCAACAGCAACAGCAATTGAATGCTTTGCAGGTGGAAAATCAACTCCTAAAGGAACAACTGGCCCGCATCGAACAACTGCTGCTCATACAATCTGATGCCAAGCCTTCTTCCGCGGCTAAGCTCTACCAGAACCAGCCCAACCCCTACAATAAGATCACTACCATCAAATACTTCCTGCCCGAAACAATCACCTCCGCCCAACTGAAAATCTTCTCGGTTACGGGTCAGGAAGTATGGAGCAAAGAGTTGACTCAAAAAGGGGAAAGCCAAGTGCAATTGTTAGAATCAACTTTTCCGGCTGGCAGTTACGTGTATCACCTGGTGGTAGACGGACAAAGCGTGGGTTCTAAGAAACTTGTACTCAGCCGCTGATTCCGGTAGGGCAGGTATTCACCAAAGACCAAAAAGAAGGTCATCAAGTTTACAATGGGTGGCCTTCTTTTTTCCCAGACAGGATTGAATGCGCACGAATTAATAGCAATGAGTCGTAACCTTTAACGTTCCGATTCTGAGAGGGTGGGAGAGGTCCCGCCCTCTCACTGTTACCGGTCAGGTAGTGTCTCAGAAAAGGGTAGCAGCGGGAGAATATGCTTCTTATTGAAGGTTTTGTACTTGCCCCCATGTGGGCGCTGCCGTCAACTAGCCCGGAGTCGGGTGCTCGCCTTGATTTTTGCACTTGCCAGGTGTTCTTCGCTCCAGTCAGAAAGGGTTTGGAGTAGGGGCTGAAGGGCCACTCCCAACGGGGTAAGGCGGTACTCGACCCGGGGCGGCATCTCCGGGTAGGCAGTGCGTCCCAGCAAGCCGTCGTGCTCGAGTTCGTCCAGGTGTCTGGCCAATACCTTGCGGGTAATCCCGGCAATCTCTCCTTGCAATTCGCCGAACCGGATGCTGCCCGCCTCCCCGGTTACCCACAGGATGTGCGGCTTCCACTTGCCGCCGATCAAGTTGAGCACCTCTACTACGTTGCAACGCGTTTCTTCCGAGCGTTTGAATCGGCTCATGGTTTCCTTTGGGTAACGATGGGATCAGAAATCTTTGGGCGGGCAGTTTGTTACATGAGCAACAGCCTGGTCTGCCGGGAGCAAAGTTACCCCAAGCCGGGCTGCCATTAAACCCAATTCAAACAAATGGAAAAGATTCTGCATCCCAACGCGACGAGAGGCTTTCGCGATATGGGTTGGTTAAAGCTCTACCAATCCTTCAACCCCACCCGTCCCCCGGCGCCTGACCGGAAGCACTTCGGAGCGATGGTCATTTTTGACAACGGTCACATTGCCCCCGGCGGCAAAGGCTTCGGCATGCACCCCCACCGGGACATGGAAATTGTCAGCGTGGTCGTCAGCGGCACAATGGTGCACTCGGACACGGCCGGACATAACGGCGTATCCCTGAAGGACTCCGTGCAAATCATTTCGGCCGGTACGGGCATCGAGCATTCCGAATACAACCATTCGGAGCACGAGCCGGTTGACAACTTGCAGATCTGGTTTCTGCCCCGCCAGCATAACCTGCCCCCGGCTTATCACCACCGCGTGGTGGATGCCAACCAGCGTGAAGGACACTTGAAGTTGCTCGTTTCCCCGGACGCCAGCGAAGATACCCTTCCCATCAACCAGGACGTGTGGCTCTACCGGGGCAGTTTCCAGCCGGGGCAAGCCATCAGCTACCAACGCAAGTTGCCGGGCAACGGTTTGTACATCTACCTGATCAGCGGCAAGGTACTCGTGGCAGGAGAAACACTTGGGTACCGCGATGCGCTGGGGCTGCCTACTGCTGGGTCGGTTACAATCCAGCCGCTCGAAAAGGCCGATGTGCTGCTGATTGAGGTGCCCATGGGGCAATTGAACTAATTGTTTTCTCAGTCATTCTATCTGTTTTTAAACACCTATTTCTTTTATCCATTCTGCTATGAACCAGCTATTTACGCCGCAAAACGCGACCATGCTCCTGATTGACCACCAGGTGGGCACGCTCAAACTAGCCCAAAACATTTCCCGCGAGGAAATCGTCCGTAACACGCGGGCCTTGGCCCGAACGGCTACGGCTATTGAGACGGGTATGCCGCTGGTACTCACTTCCAGCCAGGAAGAACGCTTCCAGGGACATCTGCTGGAGGATTTACAAACGATTGCTCCGGCGGCTTACGCCCAACGGGTGAAACGTCCGGGTGTAGTAGATGCCTGGACGTACGGGGCTTTCAAAGCCGCCGTCCAGGCCACTGGTCGGCAAAACTTGATTATGGCTGGCCTGACCAATGACGTATGCGTTATATTTCCGGCAATAAGTGCTCTGGAGGAAGGCTACCGGGTGCAAGTGGTCGTGGACGCCGGCTGTTGGAACCAACCCTGGTGACCCGGGGCGTGCGCTTCTCCCGAATTGATAACCGTTAGACTGCCGGCGGGAAATGCGTGACGGGCTCTCCGGTAGGCGTACATGCCCCCGCTGTGCTGGTTAAGGCTAAACTGGATGGCCTCGTGGGCGTGGGCTGGCAGAGGAACCACCGGATACCGGCGGGCTTGCGCGTGCTACAAGCTCAGCGAGAGGCCGGCGTGGAAGGCGCCGAACCGCCAGCGGTCATTGCCCACCCCATTCACTTCCACCCGGGTAGCAAACTGCCCGTAACCTACTTGGATGTCGAGGCTTTTTTGCTTTTTGCTGAAGGGCGTCAGCGAGTAGCCTGCCCCCAGGCCCACCTGGGTACCGATGCCAAACTGGTGGAAGAAGTTTTGCGCTCCGGTACTATTTAAGAAACGGTTTTTGGTGAGCACGGCCGCCAGTCCTGCCTCGCCCTTGAGGAAGAAGTTGTTGCGGGCAAAGGGGTAATACTTCAGGGCCGGCCCGACCGAGACGTAGTTGAAGTAGTAGCCTTCCGCGTAGCCGCCTTCGGCCGGTTCGGAGCCCGTCTGGCAGAGGCGGAAGGCCGAACCCAGCATAAGCCCTTTTACTCGGCGCAGGGGTTTGTAGAAAGCCGTCGAGACCGACCAGCCGGCCAGCGACCGGTAGGAACCCACGTTTCGAGGGTCGCCGTTGTCGCCCTGGTAGTAGCTCAGCCCGCCTTCCCGCAGGACTTTGGCCCGTTCCAATTCACCCCCACCGCGCAGAAACGGCGTGGCAAACCCCAGGCCTACCTCTACCTGGGTTTGCGCCGACAAAGGATTACGGGTGGAGGCTGCGGGAGCGGTAGCTTCCTGGGCGTAAGCAGCCAGGTGAGGAAGCACCGAAAGGGCGAAGAGCAAGGGGAGGATGGGCGTTTTACCTTTTGTTTTCATGATCGGTAGGGTTGGAATAGTCGGGGGGGTAATGCTGAAATGACTTCATGATTACGTTTTTTTTGTTCAAAATGCCTTGTTAATCAGCAAATTACTAACAACAAACAACCAACGGCGAATCAGGTTAAGCGTCAAATTACCGGGCGTGGCTGCCAAACTGCACCAGGAGGCTGACCCGGAACTTATTGTTGTAAAAGTCACCCGACGGGTCGTAGTAGGTCTCCCAACCCTGGGTAGTAATGTAGTGCAGTCCCAGCCCCCACTTGATGCCGGGATTGCGGGTGGGCACCAGGGCTCGCACGCCGGCTTCCAGCGTAGGGGCAAAGCCGGCGTCCTTTCCGTCGAACAGTTCATTTTCCCATTCACTCACCCGCCGGCCGTCGGGCGTATTGCGGTCCGCGCCGGCCAGGTAAAAGCCGCCGCCCAGCATGCCGACCATCAGGGGAACGTCTACTTCTATGTTCGAGTGGGGCAGCCGGAAACTGGGCGCCACCAGCAGGCCGAAGGAGCCGTGGTCGGCCCGCAGGTTTACCCGCGACTGCCCTTTGTAAGTGATGCCCCCGGGCAGGTCCGTCGCGAAAGTCTTGCCGTTGATGGGACCGCTGCGGCCGTACATGTAGTAACCCACCTTCAGGTGGTCGCCGAAGAAGCGGAGGCCCAGTTGCACGCCTACGGCTTTGCCCACGTGACCGTTGAGCAGCATTGCACTTCCTTCCGGGGCAACAAACCAACCTACTTTGGGCGTACGGGCCGGTTGGGCCAGGCCCACCTGGATCGCAAACAGCGTAAGGGCGAGAAAGCTTTGAATCGTTTTCATGGCAGAATGATTGGAGGGAACAAAAGCGTTTTTTTCGGGAAAAGAGCGGTTGGAAGCATAGCCGGATGACGACGGCCGGCGGCCCGGTTCAGTAGGCCGGTTCGAGCAGCAGCGGCTTACCCGCCGTCTGCTTGCCCACCACCCACCGGATGCCGGCCTGGACTGACCAGGTGTACTTCTGGGAGTCGCCGTCGGCCCCCGCGGCCGGGCCGGTGTTGGCCTTCACGAACAGCACGCGCCGCGCATCCGACCGGTAGGCCAGCCCCGCCGAGAGGGCCGTTGCGTTGTTTTCAAACAGGAATTGCGGGGAAATTTCGAACACGTTCGGCAGGGTGACCCCGCCGTGCAGGGTGAGCCGCTCACTCAACGGGGCCGATACCACCAGGCCGGGCTCAAAGTGGACGCCCGTGGAGGCCAGTACCTGGTCGCGCCGGTCGTTGCCGTCGGGGTCAATTACCCCCTGGAACCGCACGCCCACCCGGGTGTAGAGGTCGAGCCGGATGTGCTCCGACTGGTAGAGCCGGTAAAGCAAGGGTACGCCCAGGGCCAGGGAGTAGCCCTCCCGGATGGGCCGGGCCCCAATGAAGCGGTAGCGGACCGTACCCAATTGGGCTTCCAGGCCCAGGCGGAAACGGTCGGAAAACTGCCGGCGGAAGGCCAGCGTGGTGAAGAAATAATCCTGCGATGAACTGCCGGCCGAAACGTCGAGCAGCGTCTGGGCTTGCCCGTGACCGCCCAGCGGCAGCAGGATGGACCCGGTAAGCAGGGCCAGGAGAAACATCTGTTTGGAGCGTACCATAACCAGTGGGTTTTGTGCTAGTGATGGTACAAAGGTGCGGGTGGGTGGCCCCCCAAAACGTGCACCTGGGTTAACAAATCAGGGAGTCCCCGAAATTCTTTTGCGGATGCGGCTCAGCGACTGGGGCTTGATGCCCAGGTAGGAGGCAATGTAATGCTGGGGAATGCGTTCGATCACCTTGGGCCGCTTGGCGAGCAGTTCCAGGTAGCGGTCTTCCGGCGAAAGGTTCAACAGGTCGGTGTTGCGCTTGCGCACGCCCAGGTACGCCTGCTCGGCCATCAGCCGGCCGAAACGTTCAAACTTGGGATTCTCCTCGTAGAGCCCGTAGAGGTCCGTCTTGCGCAGGAGCAGCACTTGGGTTGTCTCCAGGGCGTCCACGTTCTGGCGGGAAGGCGCTCCCGACAGGAAGCTTTCGTAATCGGTATAGAAGCTGTTTTCGAAGAAGAACTGCCCAGTGTGCTCCTCGCCTTCCACCAGGTAGAAGTACCGCAGGCACCCTTGGGTAATAAAGGCTACGTGCTTGCAGACTTCTCCCTGGCGCAGGAACACCTCTTTCCGCTTTAGGGGGCGGGGCGTGAGTTTGGCACAAAAAGCGGCAAACTCGCCTTCCGAGAGGGTAACGAACCGGGCGAGATACGCCCGTAGGGCCGTGAGGGCGGCGGGAGAAGGAGCCATAAGCAGCAGGGATACCCCTAGTACGTGCCGCCCACCGGACGGTTGTTCAAACCCATTTTTTCGGGGAACCGGGGCAGCCGCTGGGGGGCCGAAGTGGCAAAGGCGCTGTCGGTGAGGGCGTGCATAAAGGCTACCAGGTCGGCCTTCTCCGGCGCGGTCAGTTCCAAGGGGTTGTCGGGCAGGGTCTGGTTGGGTACTTCCAGGCCGAGGCCCGCGCCGCCGCCCCGGTCGTAAAATTCGAGCACCTCGTCGAGCGTGGCAAACACGCCGTTGTGCATGTAGGGCGCCGTGAGGGCGGCGTTGCGGACGGTGGGCGTCTTGAACGAATGCCTCCACGCCTCGGCCGGGATGACGCCCGCCCGGCCCGGGTCGTCGTCGAGGCGGGGGTGGGCAAGGTCGGGCGTGGACGGTACGCCCAGCACTTCCGATTCGCTTTCCAGGTAACGCGGGGGCACCGTGCCGTTGAAGGCCGGCGCGAAGTGACACGTGCCGCAGGCGGCCTTGCCCATAAACAGGTTGAAGCCCCGGCCGGCGGCGGGGTCGAGGGCGGCCGTTTCGCGCCGCATGTACCGGTCGAAGGGCGAATCGAGGGCCACCAGGCTCTGCACGTAGGCGGCAACCGCCCGGTTGATGGTGTTCACGCTGATGCCTTTGTCGTCGGCGCGGGAGAAGGCCCTCCGGAATAGTTGCCCGTATTCGGGGCTCTTTTTAAGCTTCTCCACCACGTCTTCGTAGGAGCCGTGCAGTTCGTCGGCTTTGAGCAGCACGGCCGGCACCTGGTCCTGGAGGTACTGCGCCCGGCTGTCCCAGAAGTACGATTCGCTGAACACGGCGTTGAGCAAAGTGGGGGAATTGCGCAGCACGACGCCCTTCCGGTCGAAGGCCACGCTGCGGGCCTGGCCGTCGGCAAAGGCTTTGGCCGGCGCGTGGCAACCCGCGCACGACCGCTGGTTGTTGGCCGAAAGCACGGGGTCAAAAAACAGCAGTTTGCCCAGTTCGGCCAGGGCTGGGGGCTGCGTGCCCTGGTCCTGCTTGGCGTAGAAGGCCGGTTGCAAAAAATCGCGGCCGAAGAGACTTTTGGCCTGGTCGTTGACGGGCCGGGCGAGGGGAGCCGTGCCCGGGGCCAGTTCGTGCTGCAAAGCGGTCAGCGCGGCGTAGGCCGGGTCGGCCCGTTCGCGGATGAAGTGCAGGCGGTCAAACGTGTCGAAGTCGGGATGCGCTTGCAGGTAGGCGAGGGCCCGTTCCAGTTGCGCCACTGCGGTTTGGGCAGTTGCCCGGGACTTGTCCGGGGCCGAGGCGGCGTAGAGGCGGGCCGCCGCCAGCACGGGTTCCAGGGCCAGGGCCGCCAGGGGAATTTCCTCGCCGGCGGCCGGGGCGTCGAAGCCGGTAATGCCCTTGGTCATCACCCGCACGAGTTCTTCGCGCATGCTCTCCAGCAATTGCTTGTCGGTGAGGGTTTGTTTTTGCAGGCTACCCGCCAGCAGGCCCGCGTGTTCCTGCAAGGTATAAGCCAGTACCAGCGCCGCTTTGGCGTCTTCGGGAGCCATCTGGGCCGGTTCTCCAGCGAAAAGCATTTCCTCCAGCACTTGTAGTCCCTCGGGCGGAAAAGTGCGGAAGGTGGGTTGGGCAAAGGCCAGCGTCTGGTAGTTGGATTGTTCCACCACTACCTTGGGCAGAGGTGCGCCGTTGAGGTTGCGGGCCAGTTCGGGGTCCAGGTACTCGGCCAGGTATTCCACCTTTTTGTAGGCCCGTTTGGTCTCATAAAACGCCTCTTGCACCGTGGACAAAGAACCTTTGCTCTCCTCCAGTTCCCCCAAGCCCCGGGCCAGGGCGGCCGATTGCGTGAGCAGCCGGGACACGTCAACGGTAAACTGTTCCCGTACGGCAAGGGCCACCCGGTTGGGGGACGTTTCGGCCGGGTGAAAGGCACTCGTGACGGCTCCGCCGAAAAGGAGCAGGCTGAGCAGTACGGCTACCGGCAACAGGCGGGCAGTCACGGCGGGCTTGGCGGAAGGCATGGCAGGATCCGGGCGGAAGCGGTGCGAGTGATTCATTAAAAAGTGAAAATGTGCCATTCGCTCCGGGGCGGAAATGGTAAAGTACCGCAAAGAAAGGAAGTGCGTATTACCACCACGTTACGCACCGGTTATGCCTTCGTGAAGAAACCGGAAACAGGAGACTGGCCATGCGCCGCCGCCGGGGACGGCCCCTGCGGAGTGGCATTTTTGGATTAAAACCTGCCGAAATGGGCTTTTATATGGGATAAAGGCTTGAAAAACAGCGCCGATGCGAATCTGGGCCGGTTGCCAAACGGACCCAGATTCACCCCGGAAAACGGGCGGCAAAACCCGCAAGTTACCTCCTTTCCCCCGGCCCGGGGCCGCTTCGCGCAGAGATAACAGAAACATAATTCACGTTTTTGTTATATAACAATAGCATAACTGTACCCTAATGATGAGCAAAACCGGAACCTCTTTCTTTGGGCCTACTTTTTAACCCAACTGCTCCCTGTAACATGCATTACTACTACAAAAGCCTCCTGCTGGCCGCCCTGTTATCGGCGGGCATCGCCTTCACCCCGCACGCCGTGGCACAAGACACGACCAACGCCCCCACCGGCGTACCGTCGAGTCCCAGCGTGCCCGGCAGTCCCCGGATCGGTGACTTCGTGTCGGTGCAGCCCAACGGCCAGACGCCCGTGCTCGTGCTGCCCGAAACGCACACCTTCCAACTGATTGCCAAGTCGGGCACCACCCAGTACACCACCGGGGCGACCGGCGCCATTCCCGGCAACAACGACTTTACCGCCTACGTGGCCCGCAACGGCAGCGGCCGCAAGGGCTACCTGTCCATTAACCACGAGAACACGCCCGGCGGCGTTTCCCTGCTGGACCTGGACCTCAACGAATCGACGATGCTCTGGGAAGTAGGCGCGGTACGGAAGGTGGACTTCTCGCCGCTGGTGCGCACGGTGCGCAACTGCTCGGGCGGCATTACGCCCTGGGGCACGGTCATCACTTCCGAAGAAAACACCAGCCTTGGCGACGCCAACGCCGACGGGTACCAGGACTCGGGCTGGCAGGTGGAAATCGACCCGGCAACGGGCCTCATCCGCGATTACAACGGCGACGGCAAACCCGACAAGCTCTGGGCGATGGGCCGCATGTCGCACGAAAATATTGCCGTCAGCGCCGACAGCGTCACCACTTACCAGGCCGAAGACGGTGGCTCGAACTGCGTCTACAAATTCGTAGCCAGCCAGAAGGGCAACCTCTCCGAAGGCACCCTGTACGTGCTCAAGCGGGATGCATTGAACCCGACGGCCGGTACCTGGGTGCCGGTTCCCAACGCCACCCCGGCCGAACGCAACACCACCAACAGCCTGGCCGCTTCGGTGGGAGGCACCAACTGGTCGGGCCCCGAAGACGTGGAGTTCGGCCCCGACGGCCGCATGTACTTTACCTCGAAGGGCACCGGCACCATCTGGCGCTTCAAAGACGACGGCCCCACCGTGTCGGGCATCGAAGCCTGGGTCACCAACCGGCAATACGAAGTGACCTACAACGGCGGCAAGCAACTCGAAAGCTGGGGCACGGGCATCGACAACCTGACCTTTGACGGCGACGGCAACCTGTGGGCCCTCCAGGACGGCGGCCGCAACAACTTGTGGGTGATCTCCCCCGACCACACGCCCGCCAACCCCAAGCTCCGGCTGTTCCTGCGCACGCCCTTCGGTTCTGAATCCACCGGCCTGACGTTCTCGCCCGACTACCGTTACGGTTTCGTCTCCATCCAGCACCCGCGCACCACTAACACGGCTACGCTCACCGACGCGGCCGGCGTGCCGGTGCAGTTTGACCGCGACGTCACGTTCGTGTTTGCCCGCAAGGAGCACCTGGGCAAGGACAACGGTACCAACGCCCCCGCAGTGGCAGCCCACCGGGTAGAAGCTTTCCCCAACCCGTTCACCACCGGCACCCAACTGAAGGTAACCATGACTGAAGGGGCCGATGCCCTGCTGGAAGTGCGCACGGTGCTGGGCGAACTGGTGACCACCCTGGTGAACGGGCCGCTGGCCGCCGGGGAGCACACGTTTGACTTCCAGCCCGCCGGCCAGGCGGTCCAGTCGGTCAACGGCGTGTACCACGTGCGGCTGCTGGTGAACGGCCAGCTTTCCAAAAAGACCGTCATTCAACTCAAACAATAGCCGACTGTTCTAACCCTGAGAAGGGAGACCGGAAAAGGCTGCGGAATGACGTGGTCTTTTCCGGTTATTGCCTGAAGACACCCGTGCATTGAGCCATATCCGGTTTTTATAATCTACATACCAAGTGAAAGAAGAGAAATTACCGACCCATTATTTTTTAATCTTGATCCTGCTGGCGTTGATCTTCGGACAGAGTAGCCCCACGCAGGCCCAAGCCGTTGCCGATGCGACCGGGGCCGATGCACCCGTGTACTACGACGCGGCGGCGGCGCTGCAACGCAAGGAGGAGGTGTATCACTTGAATATCCGTCAGCAAAATTACTACAGTTTTCCGCCGGACCTGTGCGAACTGGCGAACCTCCGGTTTATCAACGCGATGAAAAACAAGATCGCCGACATCTCGCCGCAGGTGGGGCGTCTGAAAGACCTCCGGGAGATAAATTTCCGGGAGAACGAACTGGCGGCGTTACCGGCTGCTTTTTATTCCCTCACCCGCCTCGAAGACGTGGATTTCAGCCACAACCATTTTACGGAGCTACCCGGTGGCTTCGGTAAGTTGCGCCGGCTGCGGGTGTTGCAACTGCACGAAAATTCGATTCGCAGCATTTCGCCCCGGGTGAAGCGCATGCGCGCCTTACATACGCTGAACCTGAGTTACAATCACCTGGAAACGCTGCCCGCCGAAATCGGGAAACTGCGGCAGTTGGCGGACCTGGCCCTTACCCACAACCAATTGCGCGGGTTGCCCGCCGGCATCGGGTCGCTCAAAACCTTGCGCAGCCTTGCCCTTGACTTCAACCAGATTACCGCCCTGCCGGCGCAGCTGGGCAAGCTCCACGGATTGAAAAGCCTGCTGCTGGGCCACAACCAACTCAAATCCGTACCCGAAGCCCTCACCGGGCTCGAAAGCCTGGAACTGCTGGACCTAAGCCACAACCAGCTTTCGGCGTTGCCGGCCAATTTGCAGCGGCTGAAAAACCTGCGCACCCTGCTGCTAATGGGGAATGCTTTTCCGGCGGCCGAGCAGGCGCGCATCCGGCAGCAGCTGCCGCAGGCTTCGATCCTGTTCTGATTGTTATAGTATCGTATGCAGTACCTGTTATTCTAGGTTCTCTCCGCTACAGAAAAAGCAAATGATAAAACCAAGCCTACACTCCCGGCTCACATTGCTGCTGGCAGCGGTGACGGCCCTCTCTTTCCGCGCTACCGAAGTACGGATGCAGGTCACCTCGTCGTTCACCCTGGATTCGCTGGGGGCTGCTCAGGGCGTAAGTTACCAGGGGGACCGCATTTTTGCGTACGGCGACCGGGAAATTGGCGTGATCCGGGAATACAGACTGCAAAACAATGTACCCGTGTACCAACAACGGGAAATGAAACTGACGGAACGGGGCAAAGATGTGATCAATCATCCGACCGGCATTGCCCATAATGGCACCGGACCCACCTTCATTGGCAACAGCATTCGCCTCAACCCGGAAGGAACCGCCTGGAAAGCCGTCATTTACTGCGTGAACTGGGAGGGATTGCGTCGGCAAGGTACCCTTGACGGCAACCTCATCCGCACGATAGAAGACGACGCGTGCATTCAGGGCACCCGGCCCGAATACGTACCCTACCAGGGCCGCTGGTACGTAGCCACCGCCGACTACGGCAACAAGGGCAATGAGGTCGGGCTTTACGACCCGGCGGCGCTCGAAAAAGCGACGCGGACCAGTGAGAAAGGCGTGCTGTACAAAAAATTTACCTGCGGACCCTGGGTGCAAAACCTGCACTGGGTGCCGGAAAAGGGCATGCTGGTACTGGTGCAGAATCAGATCGAGGGCAAGCGGTGGCGGTTTACCTGGTTGGACCTGGAAAAATCCGTTCAATCGGGCAAAGCGCAGGTGGTTCAGGCAATAGACCTCGACAACGCCGATGAACTCGAAGGCTTTGCCCTGCTCAGCCCTACGCAAGGCATCGCCATCACCTCCTCAGCGCAGGAAAATGCCCATCTGATGCGAGTCGACTTTTAAGAACGGCCGGCCCATGCTTCCCCTTTCCGGGCGGACCGCATCCGCCCGGAAATTTGGCGGACTGATCCCGGTAGGGTCTCACACCGGGATCAGGGCAATGCAGCGGTGAGGAGGTGCCTAGTTATAACCCGGGTTCTGGGGAAAGCCGGTGGGGTTGTCCATAATGTCAATTTCAGACTGTGGAATTGGGTACAACAACCGCGTGCCGGGTACGGCAATGCCTACGGCTTGCAGGGCGGGCAGGGCCGTACCCGTACGCAGCAGGTCAAACCACCGGTGGTTTTCAAGGGCCAGTTCCAGGCGTCTTTCGCTCAGTACGGCGGCGCGGAAGCTGACCTGGTCGGGTAGCTCAGCGGCCGTGAGCGGACCCAATCTGGCCCGGGTACGCACGGCATTCAAGGCCGTGAACGCCTGGCCGACCCCCTGGTAGCCTTCCTCGTTGAGCGCCTCGGCGTACATGAGCAGCACGTCGGCGTAGCGCAGCACGATAAAGTCATTGCCCACGTCGTTGGCTCCCGACAACTGATCGAAGTATTTACGGACCACCTTTTGGGTGCCGCTCAGCGTAACCAGGTCCACCAGCCGGCGGCGCACGGTATCGGCGGGGGTGTAAGCACTCTTAAGGCTGGGGTCCACGGGGTCAAGGGCTACGGTACCAAAGTACAAGCCGTGGCCTTCTCCCACGCCGCCTTTGCGATACTTGACCGCAAAAATGACTTCCGCGTTGTTTTTATTGGCAACGCTGAATACGTCGGCAAGGTTGGGCAACAGGCTGTAGGTTTTGGCGTCGATCACTTCCTCCAGAATGGCCCGGGCTTCTGGATGCTTTTTCTCCGTCAGGTACACCTTTCCCAGCAGGGCTTTGGCCGCCCCCGAGGTTGCCCGGCCCGCTTCGGCCGGTGGGTAGGAGGGTGGCAAGTCGCGGGCCGCCAGCTGCAAATCTTCCTCGATGGCGGCGTATAGCAGCGGCACGTCGTCGCGCACGGTGCGCTGGGATTCCTGCGTGGTAATGGGTGTACGCACCAGCGGTACGGCGCCCCACAGGCGTACCAGGTTGAAGTAGGACAGGGCCCGGATAAACCGGGCTTCGCCCCGGTAGCGGTTCTTCAGCGTTTCGTCCATGGGAATGTCGTCGATGCGGGCCAGGATTTGGTTGCAACGGTAAATGCCGTTGTAGAGGCTGCCCCAGGCACCGCTCAGTACGGTGTTGGTAGGGATTTCCCGGAGCCGGTCAATGTCATAGCGGATGCCGGCGTTGGCCGAAGGGTCGTTGTCCACGGCGTTGTCGGACCGGTATTCCATCAGCACCAGGAAGTCGGAGCCGTACTGTTCGTTTTTCTGAAGGGCGGCGTAGGCCGCATTCACGGCCGAACCAATGTCGGCGGCCGTCCGGTAAAAGTTGGGCACATCCACTTCTGATTGCGGGGAGCGGTCCAGGAAATCCTCCCCGCAGGCACTCAACAAGGCAGCAAGCAGCACGGTGAACATTCGGTTGTATGGCATAGTGGTAGCAGTTCAAAGCTTGAAAAGGATGCGTACAGGGGTTTTGCGGATAGCTGAAAATACGGTCCGGGCGGGTGGTCCGCCCTAAAAGCCCACGCTGAGCCCGACGGTGTAGGTGCGGGGCAGGGGATAGGAGGCGTAGTCTTCCCCCGGCGTGAGGGAGTTGTCGGGCCGGGCGTTGGTTTCGGGGTTGTACGCCGTGTAGTCGGTGAAGGTATGCAGGTTCTGGATGCCGGCGTAAATGCGGGCCCGGCTCATGCGAATCTTGCCCAGCAGGGCCTCCGGGAAGTTGTACCCCAGCGTCACATTGCGGATGCGCAGGAAAGAGCCGTCTTCCAGGTGCCAGGTGGAAATCTCCCCGTTCCGGCCCGTGGCGAAGCGGTTGGCCCGGTTGGTACGCCCGTCGCCGGGGTCGGCGGCGGTGCGCCAGCGGACGGTGGCCCTTTCCAGGTTGTTGAAGTTGCCCTCAATGTTATAGCCGTAGCGCCGGAAGAGGTTAAGCACCTGGTTCCCCTGCACGCCTTGCAGGGCAAACCCCAGGTCGATGCCCCGGTAGGCCACCGTGCCGGAGAGGCCGTAGATGAAATCCGGGAAAGCATTGCCCACGACGGTACGGTCTTCGGCGTTGAGTTGGCCGTCGCCGTTCACGTCCCGGAACTTAAAGTCGCCGGGCCGGGACTCGGGAAAACGGGCCGAACCGTCGAGGTCCTGCTGATCCCGGTACACGCCGTCCTGCACCAGCAGGTAATACGAGGCAATCGGCTGCCCGATCTGGGTAATGTACCGGGCGCTGCCCACGCCCCCCGTGGAGATGATCGGGGCGCCGGTGGCATCAAGACCCTTTACCTCGTTGCGGTTGGCGGCCAGGTTGGCGTTGCCGCTGAGGCGCCAGTGGCCGGCCGTAAGCTGGGTGGAGAGGCTGAATTCCCAGCCCCGGTTGTTTACTTTGCCCAGGTTCTGCAACTGGGTGGCAAAGCCCGACGTACGCGGCACGGGCACGTTGAGCAGCAGGTCGGAGGTGTTGCTGTTGTAGTAATCCACTTCCAGGAACAGGGCGTTGCGGAAAAAGCCCACCTCCAGCCCGACGTCGAGCATGCCCGTCCTTTCCCAGCGCAGGTCCGGGTTGGCGGCCGTGTTGGGGGTGAGGCCGCTTACGACCGTTTCGGCGCCCAGCACGTAGTTGTCCGAGCCCACCAGGGAGGCAAAGCCATAGTTGGGAATCTGGAAATTACCCGTAAATCCGTAGCTGGCGCGCAGCTTCAAGTCACTCAGCACCGGCACGTTCCCCATAAACGGCTCATCGGCAACCCGCCAGCCGGCCGAAAACGAAGGAAAATAGCCCCATTTGTTGTTGCTCCCGAAGCGGGAAGAGCCGTCGGCCCGCAGCGCCGCCGAGAGCAGGTATTTGCCCCGGTAATCGTACTGCCCCCGGCCCAGGAAGGAGAGCAGCGACCACTCTTCGATCCGCGATCCGCCCTGCGTCACCTGGCCGGCATTCAGGGTTTGCACCAGGTCGCTGGGAAAGTTGTTGGCGACCAGGGCATTGCTTTCCTGGCGTTCCTGCTGCGAAGAAAAGCCGGCCAGTCCCGTTACGCGATGGTTGCCAAAGGTTTGGCTGTAGTTAAGGGTGTGCTCCAGCAACCAGTTGACGAAGGTTTCCGCCCGGGAGATGCCCACGGGTACCGAAGCGCCAAGCCGGTCCCGGTTGGGCAGGGCCGACGGCCGGAAATAATCGCGGCGGAAGGTGTTGACGTCCGTGCCCGCCGTTAACCGGTAGCGGAGGTTTTTGAGCAGCTCGTATTCCCCGTAGGCGCTGCCCAGCAGGCGAAACTGCTTGACGCGGTCCTGCGTCAGGTTGGCTACGGCTACCGGGTTGAGTTGTCCCGTCTGGGCGTAGCCCCACGTGTTGTTGCCAAAATTGTAAGAACCGTCAGGGTTGTACACCGGGAAGAGGGGCGCCTGGCCCAGGGCGTACGCAATGACGCCTTCGGCAAAGTGCGGACCCTCCGAGTTGACCAGGTCATAGTCCAGGAAGGACGGGTTCAGGTTAAAGCCCGCTTTCCACCGGGCGTCGCCCGTCTCTACGTTGAACTGCCCGCCGTACCGTTTGAAGCCCGAACTAATTACCACCCCGTCCTGGCTGACGTAGTTGCCCGAAACGTAATACCGCGTTTTGTCGCTGCCCCCCGAAAGGGACAGCGTGTGGCTCTGCATGGGGGCCCGGCGGAAAATTTCATCTTGCCAGTCCGTGTTGGTCAGGCCCGGCTGGCCATCCAGGTACGGCAGGATTTCGGGCGGAATCTGCCAGCCCGGGTTGGTACGCACGGAGTTGGGGTCGTTGATGCTGCCGTTGGGGTTGTTGTCCAGGTAAGCGTTGTTGTGTCCGTCGTACACCAGTTGGGCGTACTGATAGGCGTCCAGCAGCTCCAGCTTTTTACTCACTTCCTGCACGCCAAAAAAGGTTTCGTAGCCGAGCACGGGTTTGCCCGCCTTGCCTTTTTTGGTGGTAATGATGACTACGCCGTTGGAGCCCCGTGAGCCGTAGATGGCCGCCGACGAGGCGTCTTTGAGTACCTCGATGGACTCGATGTCGTTGACGTTGATGGTGTTGAGTGGGTTGATCGGCTGGTTCTGGTTGGTGTAGCCGCCGATGGCAATGGTGCCCGTGGCGTTGCGCAGGTCGTTGGACAAGGGAATGCCATCGACCACGTACAGGGGGTTGTTGCCGGCACTGATGGAACTGGTGCCCCGCACCCGGATGGAGATGTTGCCGCCCGGGGCTCCGCTGGTCTGGGCTACCTGCACCCCGGCAAGCTTGCCGGTAATGGCCTGGTCGAAGCCCGTCAGGGGTTGTTCTTTGATGTCGGCGGCTTTCACGGAAGCAATGGCGGTAGTCACGTCCCGCTTGGTTTGCCGGCCGTAGCCGATCACCACCACCTGGTTCAGCAATTGGCTGGAGGCCGTCAGGGCTACGTTCAGGGTCGTCCGGTTACCGACCGTTACTTCCCGGGGTTCGTACCCTACGTAAGAGAAGACCAGCACCGTATTCTCGTTGGGTACGCTGAGGGCAAAACCGCCCTGGGTGTCCGTAGTGGTGCCCGTGGTGGAGCCTTTAATACTGACATTGGCGCCCGGCAACCCCTCCCCGGTGGCGGCGTCAGTTACCCTTCCCGACACGGGCAGGTCGTAGGGACCAGTAACGGTGCTGCCGGCAAAGGAAACGGGCGGCAACAGCAACATCAACAGCAGGGCCGGCATGAGGTACCTGGCGGGTAGCAGTAGTTCTTTCATAAGGCATGGTTGAAGAAGTGGGGCGGGTAATGGCAAAGGGTTGAGGCGCATCCCGAACGCGTACCAGGTGCCGGAAAGGAGCACAAGACCGGGCAATCCAATCCGCAGTAGCGTAGATCGGAACCCGCTACGGCACGACTGGAGCAGCGCTGACGATGGGTTGCATTTTGAATGACTGGGTCAGGCAAACGCAGTAAGGCCACCAAAGTACTGTGCAGAAGCATTACCTGGATTAATCTTGCGTTATTTTTGGATTAAGTTTAGATAAGGCGACACGCTCAACGCCACGGCGCTGGGAATCACCGCGGGCAGTAACTTCAACATCGTGGCCGAAACGGCGCCCCGGCGGGTGGAAAAAGTGCTGTTTGACTTTGCCGGCCAGAAAGGCTACGCGGTTGAAAAAGAGCGGCCTTACGAACTGTTCGGTGACGGCGGCTCAGCGGCATCCACCTGGCGACCCGTAGCCGGCACCTACACCCTGACGGCTACGCCCCTGTACCGGGAGAAAGGTTCGGTGATGGGCGGCACGCCGCTGACAGTACGCTTTACCATTGTCACCGGCCCAGAAGCGGCCCGTACGGCCGCCGCGGCAGGCGGCAGGCCGGAAACTTCTTTCAGCTACCGGCCGCTCCCGCTTACGGTTTCGCCCAACCCCGTCCGCGACGGGCTCACCATGCGGTTTGCCGAGCCCCAGTCGGGCCAAGTATTGGTGATGGTCTACGACATCCTGGGCCGCAAGACCCACTACGAAAAGGAGTTTATGCTCAGCGGCCAAAACCAGGTGCAGGTGAATGTGTCGGGACTGGCCAGCCGGTTCTACCTGCTGAAAGTAGTGACCGGGAACGGACGGCAGACGGTCCGGATCGTGAAGGAGTAAGCAAATGTTCGTTTTTTGTTAAGGCACCACCTCACGGGTGGTGCCTTTTTTGTCATCCCGCCACGCGTGGGCGGTAAGGTCACGGGGTGCGGTCGTTTCGGGTAATGGAAACGTAAAACAAAGGTAATGATCCAAAGTAGTCCTGCCGGCTCGTCGGGCTTACCTTTGGGGAAACAAAATTTTTTATTTTTAACGGCAGCTACATGGCATATCTGGTAAGTGTTTATTACGCGGCTGAAAAAGTGCTGGCCCAGACCCGGTTTGAGGCTTTGCCCGATGCCGAGGAGTTTTTTGCCCATCAGGTAAAGCGTCCCGACGGCGGACCAGTGGAGGTTTGGTTGAAAAAGCAACAAGGCGCCTGGGACGAATACCTGCTCAACCACTGCAAACGCGGCGCTGGAATAGCCCGGAAACCTGCCGCAAGCCAAGCGGGCCGTTGAAGTGCGACCAAACAGCCCCGAGTAATCTTTGGTGGTGACCTTTCTTAAAACCTTTATTCTACGAGTTACCCTGCCATTAAAATACGACCAGGAGTTGTCTCTCGGAAGGCACAGCTTTCCGGCTTAGTCCTGTTCGCGTTCCTTAAGCTTCAAGCCAGCCTTTTTGTAGAGGCTGCGTATAAAATAGAGTCATTGACACGTGTATTACCAGCTAATGGCGGTCTTCTCTTTACTCAGACTGACCGGATAACCCTGCTGATTGTAGGCATAAGCCAAAGCTTTGACCTGGTTGGTACCTGCTTTGATTTCTTCCCCGTTCACCCGGTAGCCCGGATTTTTGTGGTAATTCGTGGTAACCTCAACCAAGTTGTGGAGTGAGTTGGCAACCGGGTAGCCACAAAGCATTTCCAGCCCATTAACTCAAAGTGGGTTCCCCCAAAAGGGAGGACGATCAGTTAAAACGTCTCCGAGTGGAGTGGGCCTGGGTTTGGTGATCGTTAAAAAAGATACTGTAACTGCATTATGCCCAAAAATCCGTTGATACGACACCTGACCAAGGTTTGTGCTTCTCGTTCCGGCGTCCGGCCGGGAAAGGCCAGGGGCGTTTTAGCAACCCTGTTGTGGATAAATGCAAAAACAGCGGTTTCCTCAGAAAAACGCGGAAAGTTGAGATTAACCCCCGTTTTTTTATATTGGAACGCATGAGTCGTCTACCCTACTTCGAAGTGATCCCTGCTTCGGCTATTCTTCATTCGCTTATTGAATGCTTTTGGGTACAGTCATCCCCCGTCGCGTCTTCAGTGCAATGCATCTTACCCGACGGGTGCACCGACATGATTTACCCGATGCCCGGACCTGCTGGCGGGTTGCGGGCAGGCCTTCCCCTCGAAAAAAGGGACCCAGTAATCTTTGGTACGATGACGCACTGCTCGTACGTTCAATCCTGCGCCTCGGTGGACTACTTAGGCGTTCGCTTTCGGCCGGGAGGGCTGTTTACGTTCATCAACACTCCATTGTATCTGCTTACCAATACGCACCTGGGCATTGACTCAGTAACGCCCGCCTTGGGTTCGCGGCTCCGGGAGCGACTCCTGGCCATTCCTGCCTGGTCGCAGCGACTCCAGGTGCTGGAATCTGCCCTGCTCCAATGCCTCAGGCCCAACAACCCTTTGGGCATTTCCCTACCCCTACTCGTGCAGCACATCCTCGCTGCGAAGGGCCAAACCCCCGTGGCGCAACTGAGTCGGCAGGCCAACCTGAGCCGCCGTCAACTGGAAAGGCTGTTCAATCAATACGTGGGCATTTCACCTAAGCTGTTGTCGCGGATCATTCGGTTCCGGCACGTAAAAAGCGTAATGAAAACCAGGAACGGTGACAGTTTGATGGGCATTGCTTTTGATCATGGCTATACCGACCATGCCCACCTGACCCGGGACTTCAAGGCGTTTTCCGGCCTCACCCCTTCGGCCTATTTGCAGCGCTGAAAGGGCCCTTTTTTACGGCGTGTCGCTTTTGTACAAAAGACGAGCAGGGGGTGAGTCCTACCTTTGAAAAAACAACCCGGTGAAGAAAGCAAATCATTTTATGGCCGCGTGCGCCATTCTCATCGCGGCACGCGCCGTCCCGCTTGCCGCTCAAACCCCTAAATCCCTTACTCGCATGGAAATCAAAGCCTTGTCACCCAATCTGATGGTCAAAGATGTGGAGCAAACCGTCCGGTTTTACCAAGACCTGCTCGGCTTCCAACTGGTAGCTTCGGTGCCGGCCCAAAAAGGAGAAAAGTCGTTGCAATGGGCGTTGGTGCAGTCGGGTCCGGTTACCCTGATGTTCCAGGAAGAGGAGAACCTCAAGGAAGAGTATCCGGACCTGAAGCGCCAGGCAATCGGGGGCGGATTTACGCTCTACCTGACTACATCCGGAATAGAAGCCCTTTATCAAAAAGTCCGGCAAGTAACGAGTATCGTGAAAGAGCGGCACAAAACGTTCTACGGCGCGACCGAATTTGCCATTAAAGACAACAACGGGTACGTATTGACGATAGCCGAGCAAGCACCCTGAAAACAGTCGCCGGCGCAAAAGTTGGCTTGCCTAAGCTATCCCCATCCCAAAGCAGGGCCCGGATTGTCCGATTGCACCACCTGGAGCAGTTCCTTGGCCGTGAAAAAAAAGCCCCGGCTCACTTTTACCACCGAAAGGAGGGAGTCGGAGAGGATTTGCCGGGTCGTGATGCGGCTCGCAGCGGCGGGCTGGCCGTAGGGGTAGCAATAGAGCCTTCAAAGAAGTGGATGCAATTTTTCAAGACCATGTCGGAAGGTACAACCTGTTTCTACGTTTGCTTGTCGGCTGCCCGACAATTGCCCCGGCGCCCTGGCTATACCTTTGCCCATATCGCATGTTAAAAAAGATTGGTATGTCAACGCCTGAAGCTAAACCTACCCTCAGGTCAATCTTACTGGAACAACTCCGGTACACGCATACCAAAAAAGATTGGTACGTTCCCCTGGCAGTGGCCGTAGAAGGATTGACTGTTGAGCAGGCCAATTGGTCTGACAGCACGGACAACCATTCCATTGGTCAGATTGTCTCCCATTTATCTTTCTGGAATGAGCGGACGCTGATTGCTTTGCAGGGCCATACACCTCCTGATTATGACGAGAACAATGAGAATACGTTTACCAGGTTTGATAAAAATCAATGGCAAGAGACCGTACACCGATTAGACCACATTCAGACGCTTTGGGAACGTTCTGTAGAAGGGGCCACCGAAGCGCAACTGGATAAATGGAGTTCTTCCATTGCCAACATCTGTTCTCATAATGCCTATCACACCGGGCAGATCGTCTACATCCGGAAGAAAAACGGTTGGTGGGAAGCGTCTAAAGGCGTAAAATGAAGTGAAAATCGAAGAAGTCTCTTGCAAGCGGGTAAAAGCAACGCTGACGGAGAGGAGTCAAGGGGCCTAACTTTTTGCCAGGTGGTTTGAAAGCTGTGGATGGTAGTTGGTAAACCCAGTAGATAGGCCCACGAAGCCGGTTCTTTAGACGGACTGTTCCCAAGATTCAATCGAAGTGTTTACGTTGCCATCCACACCTTTCGAGAACTACCAGAAAACATACCTCTTCCCCAACCCTATGGACCTCACCGGACAGACCGTTTTAATCATTGGGGGCAGCAGCGGCATGGGCCTCGCTGCGGCGCAGCTTGCTGGCAAGCTCGGCGCCCAGGTCATCATCGCCGGCCACAACCGGGACAAGAACCAGGCCGCCCTGACGCAGTTGTCTCCCGGTGCCCGCAGCGATTACGTGGATGTAACCGACCACCAGTCCATTCAAAAGTTGTTTGCTGCCTTCGGGCCGCTGGATCATCTCTTTGTGACGGCTGCTCCCGGGGGCAGGAGTGACTTTGCGCAGACTTCCCTCCGGATTGAAGAAACGTACCTGTACGGTAAGTTCTGGAGCCTGGTCATGCTCATGCAGGCCGCCCGTTCCCGCATCCGGAAGGACGGCTCGGTTACTTTCGTTACCGGCGGCCTGGCGGCCCGGCCCGAAAAGGGCTCTGTACTCGTAACGGCCGCCTTTGGTGCCGTGGAAGGATTTGCCAAAGCTTTGGCAGTGGAATGGGCTCCCCGGCGCTTCAACGTGATCCGGCCCGGTTTGATCGACTCGGGCTTCTGGGACTACTTGGGTGAAGAAAAGAAACGGCAGTTGATGGAAGAGACCGTTGGGAAGATTCCTGCGGGACGGAAGGGCGAATCAGAAGACGTAGGCCGGTTGGCCGTCTCGCTGATGATGAACGATTACGTCAACGGGCAGGTCATCGAAGTAAACGGCGGGCAGTCTCTCCAGTAACGCTACCCCAGGGGAATCAATGTGAAATCAAGCGCATTCTCTGGCCGCTCAACTGGCCGCGGCTGACCAGGCACTGGGACACACGGGCTTTCCTCCCGAAAAAACCTGATCTAAAGGGAATGGTCAACTGGCCTTTTGCCGTGAGGTTGAACGGGCCGGCAGCGCTATTCCGCCTTTGATGGTTTGCAGGTACTGGCTTGGGTTGAGGCCATGCTGTCGGCAGAAGGCTTGGGCAAAGTGCGTCAGGTTGGTATACCCGACCAGATACCCGGCCTCCGAGACGCTGTAACGACGGGAAGAGAGCAGTTCCTTGGCTTTTTCCATGCGGGCTGTCTGCTGGTAGTGGTGCACACTCGTACCAAACAGCCGGGAAAAGAGTCGTTTGAGTTTGGTTTCACTAAAGCCGGCCAGCCCGGCCAGTTCCTTGACTGAAACGGTTTGAGAGAGGTGATCGAGCAGATGCTGCCGTACCAGAAAGAGCTGCTCGATGTCGGGTTCGAGCATTCCCCGGGTGCCCGCGGAAGTCTGCCGGGCGTGTACTTTCTCCAGGATCAGGGAGAGCAGACCCAGCGCCTGCTGATAGCGATTCAGGGGCGAGAAGGCGCTTTGGTCGGGTTTGATGAGCAGCCCGGCTATTTTTTCCATTTCCAGGTTTAAATCCAAAAACAGAAAACTACCGCTTCCGGGCAGCACTTTCGCCAGAATGGCATCCGGGAGCAGCCCCTTGAAGGTAGCCTCCGTGAAGGTAAGCACCAGAAACTGCTGGGGGCCGGCCTGGCTAAACTGCTGGTGGATGGTATTGCCTGGGGCGTAGAAGAAAATGCTGTCGGGCGCGTAGCGACCCAGCCGGTGGGTTTGGGTTCCTACCGTTTTTTCCAGGGCTTCCGCCGAAAGGGTAATGAACAGGCAGTACAGGCCGCTGCCCGTCGGATTAACGGTCTCGAACCCGAGCGGCCGGATCTGCTCGGTATAGTAATCGTACAGGCTCAACTGGGCCGGGAAGAAATACCCCTGCACGTATCCTTTGCCAATAGTGGGCGGATAATCGAGTCGGTTCCCGACCACCGGCACGCCTACCTGCCCGCTCAGGCACTCAAGTTGGTTCAGGTGGGGGCTGATGGTCAACTGTAATTTCACCATTCACTTGTAATTTAGGATCTGGAAAAGCCGGGAGATTCTTATAAAAATTCCCCGGCTTCACCCAGGAGCGAATGTGGGGAAATGCGGCTACAGTATAACACTCTTTTTGGGTTCTTCTACCCCCGTCCGGGTAGTCGTGCGGCCCAGCCTCATGTAGGAGTGAAAGTGAGAATGGTCGTAGAATTACTAAAGCGCACCGGCAATACCCCTGATTGTAGCTGGGCAGAGTACCCGCCACTAGGCCGGCTGCAAAGTCATTTCCCGGAGCCCTTCCCGGATGGAGATCACGTTCTGGTAGCCCAATTGCCTCCGGGCTTTGGCATCGGAGACAATAAAGGGCAGGCCCAGCGTGTTTACCATGCCCGGGTAAATAGGCGGATGGCCCTTCAGACGGAAAGTACGCCAAACGCCGGCCAGCACGCTTGCCAGGAGGCGGGCGACCCCCAACGGCACGGTACGATCCGGCGTTTTGATGCCCTGCGTGGTGAGCACGTCCCGGATAAATTCTTTGAACACGGGCCGTTCCCCGTCGGTGATGAAGAACACCTCCCCGCCCACGTTTTTCCCGGCCGCCAGCATCAGCGCGTGGCAAACGTTCAGCACGTGGCTCGTGACAAACCGGTGCTTGCCCCCATTGATGAAGGCCAGTTGCCCGTTCTGGGCGGCGGCTTTGATCTGGGGTAGCGCCGAGGTATCGCCTTGGCCCCAGATGAGCGGCGGACGAATGGCTACGGTCTGTAGCGCTGGGGAATTGGCCTGCAATACCTGCTTTTCGGCGGCTAACTTGGTGCGGGAGTAGCCGTCGATGAGCAGGTCTGACTGGAAAGACTCGTCGGCATTCTCAATTGGTTTGCCGTTCATGATTACCGACGCGGCCGAAAGGTAGACCAGTTTCTCCACCTCGGCCTGCCTGGCGGCTTTGAGCACGTTTTCCGTACCGGTGACGTGATCCTTCCAGAGCGTTTTTTCGTCGGCCCAAAAATCTACCGATGCCGCCAGGTGGAAGACTGCCCGGCAGCCCTGCATGCCGGAAAGCAACGCCGTAAGATCTTCCAGATCTCCGGGCACGGGAGTAGCGCCCAAGCCGTTGAGCAGTTTCGCTGCCTTGGGGGAACGGGCCAGGGCCCGGACCGCGTAGCCCTTTTCCAGAAGCATGGTAATTAAGTTTCGTCCCACAAAACCCGATCCGCCAGTGATAAAACAAGTGTTCATTGCGTCAATCCCGTTTGGTAATGACCCAAAGCTAGGGGGCCTGGCACCCGGAAAATAACCCGAAGCGTCCAACTCCTGGCCCATTCAGGCACAAATTCATTTCCTGACATTTGTCAAGTGGCGCCCCTGGCCGGGCAACTACCTTTGTGGTGTATTCAAACCCAAACGCTACGCGCCATGAACACCAACCCTTTGTCATTCGTAACGGGAGCCAACGGCCACCTGGGCAACAATTTAGTGCGTCATCTGCTCGCCCACGGGGAACGCGTACGGGCTTCGGTCCGTAACCCGCACAACCGCGAACCTTTTGCCGGACTGGACTGTGAAGTGGTGGCAGCCGATATTACCGACAAAGCTTCCCTGCTGGCGGCCCTGGAAGGCGTCCATACGCTCTACGCCGTAGGCGCCGCTTTCAAACTCTGGGCCCGGGACGAAGAAAAGGAGATTTACCAGGTGAACCTGCAGGGCACGCGCAACCTCATCGAAGCGGCCGCCGAAAAGGGCGTCAAAAAGATCGTGTACGTGAGTTCCATTGCCGCCCTGAACTATTCCAAACTGCCCACCAAGGAAAGTTACGGCTTCAATCCTGACCGGCGGAACGTGTACTACAAATCCAAAAACGACTCCGAGCAACTGGCCTTTTCCCTGGCTAAGGCGTACAATCTGAATGTAGTCAGCGTACTGCCCTCGGCCATGATCGGCGGGGAAGCCTTCGGGCTCAGCGAGTCGTTTGGCATCCTCAAGTCCATCTACGACAAGCAGGTGCCCATCGAAGCGGGTTTTGCCATCAACTGGGTAGACGTGAAAGACGTAGCGGCGGGTTGCTACGCCGCCGCCCGGCGCGGCCTGAACGGCAAGCGGTATATTCGGGCCAACGAGAAAAGCATGAGCCTGCGCGATACCACGGCCCTCACGATGGAGCTGTTTCCCGACCTGGGTCTCAAAATGCCCCCGTCCGTTCCCAAAGCCGTGCTCTATGGAATGGCTTTCCTCATGGAATTGAGCAGCCGCTTTACGGGCAAGGCGCCCCTGCTGCGCACCAACCTGATCGCAATGCTCTACGGGGTAGCCCAGGATTTCGACATTACATTAGCACGGCAAGAACTGGGCTACTCGCCTAAACCGCCAGCCGAAGCCGTCAGAGGAGCCCTCCTGTACCTGAGGACCCACTACCACCGCATGTCTCCCGGCCCCGTGAAGTTGCCTGCTGCCAGGGGAAGCCAGCCGGTGGCTAAAGTGACGACGACTTAGGAACTATATTCGCCTTTACCAGTTAATTTGCTATGGCTGACTCACCACAACACGCACAACTCAGTACCCTGCTGGTACAAAAAGTGCAATCCGATCCTTTCGACCTGGCCCTGGCTTTAACTGTATTCAAGCCCCTGTTTACCCTTAAGGGGGATGTGCTGGTGGAAGCGGGCAAAACAGCCCGTACCCTTTACTTTGTCAACAAGGGGTACGTGCGCAGCTACTTCTACCGGGAGGGAGAACCCGTAACCACCCACCTGGTCGGGCCGGGCACGTTCATTACCGCCTTCAATAGCTACATCCGCGGGCAGCCCTCTCATGAGTACGTAGAGAGCTTGAGTGAATGCGATCTGCTGGCCATTGCCAAGACTGACCTGGATGCTTTGTTTGCCCACAGCCAGAAGTGGGCTACCTTCGGGCGGCTGCTCTACGAGGAGTCTCTTTCTTGTAAGGAGCAGCGTACCACTGACTTTATTACCCTTACGGCCGAGGAACGCTACGTAAAACTGCTGCGTACCCAACCCGAACTGGTGCAACACGTACCCGTACAGTACCTGGCTTCCTTCCTGGGCATCCGGCCCGAGTCGCTGAGCCGCATCCGGAGGCGGATGCCGGCCTGATGCCGTGGGCGCAAGTGGGAGGCACCGGCCCGGGGCTTTTGGCATCGGTAAATTCTGCCCACCTTTGCCAGCCCGCTGCCCACCAGAGTACCCATGCCCAGAACCAAGGATTTTAACGAAACGGAAGTGCTCGAAAAAGCCCTGCGCACGTTCTGGAGCAAGGGCTACGAGGCGACCTCCACGCGCGACCTGGCCGAGGCCACCGGCATCAGCTACGGCAGTCTCTACCATTCCTACCGCGACAAACGCACCTTGTTCCTGGCCGCCCTCGACCATTATCAGCAACGCTACGTATTCCCCTTCCTGGAAATGTTCAAAACGGGCGGCTCGCCCAAAGCAATCATCCGGCAATTTGTATGGGGCACCATCGAAGCCGACCTGGCCGACGTAGAGGGAAAAGGCTGCTTTCTGGTGCAAACCACCGTGACCTTCGCCGCCCAGGACCCCGAGATTGCCGGCAAGCTAAAACTGGTAAACGCGCAGATCCAGGAGGCGTACTTGGCCCTGGTGGAACGGGCCCAAGCCGCTGGCGAAATTGACGCTAGCAAGGATTCCCTGGCCTTGGCCCAGTTTCTGATGAACACCATTACCGGCATTCACGTGGGCGCCCGAGGGGGAGCCGGCCGGGAAGCCCTTGAAAACATTGCCAATGTGGCCCTGTCGGCACTTTAAATTTTTTTGTCCTATACTAAATCAATTGATCTAAAATAACCTATGTTTGTCTTTACTAGATCAAGTGATTTAGTAAAGCAATCCTTATCCCTTTTCCTATGAAAGCCATCCAGATCCAGGCCCTGGGGGGGCCGGAAGTGCTCCAGGTCGTTGAAAAAGAAGTACCCATCCCGGCCGCCGGCCAGGTGCGGGTAAAGGTGGCCGCGGCGGGCATCAACTTTGCCGACACGCTGCAACGGGCCGGTCGTTATCCCTTGCCGCTGCCGCTGCCCTTCGTGCCCGGCTTTGAAGTAGCCGGCACGGTGGAGGCCCTGGGCCCCGGCGTCACCACGGCCCGGGAAGGCGACCGGGTGGCCGTGTTGCTGCCGGCCCCCGGCGGGTACGCCGAGTACATTACCACCAATGCGGGTGGGCTCATTGCCATTCCCGACGGGGTTACGTTTGCCCAGGCTACCGCCCTGTTGGCCCAGGGCCTGACGGCTTACCTGATGCTGGAATACACGGTGTCGCTCCGGGCCGGGCAAAGCGTGCTGGTGCACGCCGCCGCGGGGGGCGTGGGCAGCCTGCTGGTGCAACTGGTTAAGATCAGGGGAGGCCGCGTGATCGGTACGGCCAGCACCGGGGCAAAACTGGACCTGATCCGGGAGTTAGGCGGTGACGAGGCCATCGACTACACGCAGCCCGGGTGGGTCGAGGCAGCCAAGGCGGCGACCGGGGGCCAGGGGGCCGACGTCATTTTTGACTCGGTAGGAGGGAAGATCGGCCAGGAGGGCTTCGGCTGCCTGGCGCCCTTCGGCAGGTTGGTCGTGTACGGCGCCATGTCACTGGACACCAACCAACTTTCCGCTGAACAAGTCATGCAGTTGATTTTTCAGAACCAGTCGGTGGCGGGGTTTGCCATCTACGGTTTCACGCCCCCGCAGATCGGGGCGGCGCTGGGCGCTTTGTTTGGCTACCTGCTGGAGGGGCGTTTGCAGGTAGTGGCCCGGCACACTTTTCCCCTGGTGGAAGCGGCGGCGGCCCACCGGGCCATCGAAAACCGGCAAACAACGGGCAAAGTAATTCTGCTGCCTTGAATCATCCGGAATGACCAAACGGCAGCGGACGCCATTTACCGTCTGCTGCCGTTTCGGGAACGATTATCTGACGCCGGCAATGCATGACCGGCACTACCGGGGGTTGGTAGCCCACACGGTGGCCTCGGTAATAAAGCCCACGTCGTTGAGGGTGAGCAGGCTCTTGATGGTATGGGCAATCTCGCCCGCTTGTAGCTTGGTCGCGTTCGGTTCGCCCGGCGCCCGGCCGGCGTGCACGCCGAAGTCGGTCTGCACTTCGCTCGGGTTCACCAGCATCACCCGGATGTTGTGTTTGCGCAACTCCTGCCGCCAGCACTCGGTCATGCCTTTGAGGGCAAACTTGGTGGCGCAGTAGGCCGTGCCGCCCGCCGAGCCCGACAGGCCCGCCGTAGAAGAAATGTTGACGATGTTGCCGTACTGCTGGGCCACGAAGTGCCTGGCGCTTTCGCGGGCCACCATCATGGCGCCCGTCAGGTTGGTAGCCAGCAACGCGTTGAATTTCTCGGTAGACAGTTCCACCAGCGGGCTGAAGTGGCCGAAGGCGGCGTTGTTGATGAGCACATTGTAACCGCCCAACTGGGTAATGACCGCCTCCACCAGCCGGAACACGTCCTCTTCCCGGCTCACGTCGGCGGGCACGGCAAGGGCTCCGATCCGGTCGGCGGCCTCCCGCAACCGGGCCTCGTTACGGCCGCAGATGACTACGCGGGCTCCTTGTTCGGTTAATACGCGGGCCGTTTCCAGGCCAATGCCGGAGCTGCCGCCGGTGATGAGTACTTTGGCTTCTGATAGGTTCATGGGGAGTGATGAAGTTAGGCGTTAAAGGTAAGGGAAAGCTACCGGCCCTGGCGCAACAGGTTTTCCCGATAGCCCTTGCCCAGCACCGATTCCTGGATGTGTTCCAGGCGGAGGAAAGGGTGGGGGAAGGACAATTGGGGCCGGCTTACCTCGTCGAGCCGCTGCCGGCAGGCGTCGGGCAGGGCAAACCCCAGGCACCCCAGGTTATCTTCCAACTGCGCCCGCGTACGGGCCCCGATGATGGGAATGTGACGGGGCGACTGCCCAAGAATCCAGTTGAGAGCTACCTGGGCCGGACTCCGGCCTACCTCCCGGGCGACGGCGGCCACTTCCCGGGCGATGCCGTTCACCCGGTCGTTGCGGTAGAGCTCCTGTAATGCTGGGTCAAGCGACGGCTTGGTGAGGCGAAAGTCCCCCTGGCCGTCCTCTAAATACTTCCCCGTCAGAGCGCCCATCTTCAAGGGGGACCAGTCCAGGATGGACATGCCGTGCGACTCGGCCATCCCCACCAGGTCCCCTTCAGCGGTGCGTTCTCCCAGGCTGTATTCGGTTTGCAGCGCCACAAATTGGGTCCAGCCCCGCAACTCGGCCAGCACGTTGGACTGGCTCACCACCCAGGCCGAGGTATCGGAAGCGCCCAGGTAGAGCACTTTGCCGGCTCGTACCAGGTCATCGAGGGCCCGCATCACCTCCTCGTAGGGCGTTACCCCGTCCCAGATGTGCACGTAGTACAGGTCAATGTAGTCGGTTTTGAACCGCCGCAGGCTTTCTTCGACCGCCCTGACCATGCTTTTGCGGTGGTTGCCGCCCGCGTTGGGATCATGGCCATTGGTGGAAATGGAATACTTGGTAGCCAGCACGTACCGCTGCCGGTCAGGGGTTAGAAAATCGCCCAGGAACCGTTCGCTGGTGCCGCCGGTGTACACATTGGCCGTGGTGCCTGCCTGATTCCAGGTATGCAAAAGCTTCCCGGACCCGGCTCGCCGGAAACACGGTATCAATCACGGGTTTGATCCGGTTGACGGCCAGGGCCCCGTTCAGGGCGGCAAAACTGTCCCGGCTCGCCACGCTGAAGCCCTTCAGGGTCTTGTTGCCAACAATGGCGTTGAACAGGTCAAAATCGAAACGGAGCCCCGAGAGAAAGCCGACCAGTCCCACGAACCCACCCAGTTTCACCGACCGCATCGACTGGTTGACGGTGCCCGACCCGGCCACGTCCAGGGTAAGATCGGCTCCCTGGCCTTCGGTGAGGCGAAGTACTTCTTCCTCCCAGTTCGGCAATGCCCGGTAGTTGATCAGAAAATCCGCACCGAGGGCTTTCATCGCCGCTAACTTTTCGTCACTCCCCGAGGTGGCAATCGCCCGGCAGCCCGCGGCTTTGGCTAGTTGCAGGGCAAACACGGAAACGCCACCCGTGCCTTGTACCAGTACCGTTTGTCCGGGTTGTAACCCGCCGTGTTTCATCAGGCCCGCCCAGGCCGTCAGGCCGGCGATGGGCAGGGTAGCGGCTTCCGGGTCGGTCAGATGCGCCGGGGTAGGCACCAGGCCGTAAGCGGGCAGCACCACGTATTGGGCGAAAATGCCTCGCTGTTCGCAGCCCAGCCGCGAGGCCAGCGCGTCGGCCGTCACCTCCCCCGAGAGCCACTTTTGGATAAACGTCGTGGTCACCCGGTCGCCGGGCTTCCACTGGGTAACCCCTGCGCCCACCGCTTCCACGACTCCCGCCGCGTCGGAGCCGGGAACGTGGGGCAGGGCCAGGCGGGGATTGTAGTCGCCCCTGATCACCATCAGGTCGAGGTAATTCAGCGAGAAGGCCGTGATGTTGACCAGTACTTCCCCGGCCCCGGGCTTGGGAACGGGTAGTTCGGTCAGGGCCAAAGCATCGAGGCCGAAGGCTTGCATTTGAATCGCTTGCATCGTAGAAATAATTTGGGTGAATAGCGGGTCAAATGTAAAGCGGCTACTATCTTTGTTGCAAGTATGCACTTTTTGGTACCCTACGTACTGAAAAGATAGTAGTGTTGATTGTCAGGCAGAAAAAATTCAAGCCAAAATGAAAAAAAAGGAAATTGCCCCCGGGGCACCCCAGTGTTCGGTGGATTATGCTTTCGGGCGCATCGGGGGCAAGCACAAAGGCCGCATCCTCTGGCACCTGCAGGACGGGGTAATGCGGTACGGGCAGTTGCAGCGGGCCATCACGGGCATTACCCCCAAAATGCTCACCCAGACGCTACGGGAACTGGAAGACGATAAGCTGGTTGTCCGGCAAGTGTACTTGGAAGTGCCGCCCCGGGTAAAGTACTGGCTCACCGAAAGCGGGAGGGAACTGCTGCCGTTCATTGCCCTGCTCAAGGCGTGGGGCGAAAAGCAGATGCGGGCGAACCAAATTGCATCAGTGCACGGCCACGAACTGGTTTGATCCGGGAACAGCCGGCGGAGGACGGCCGCTTTTGCCTTTTCAAGCAATGGAAGGCTACGTTCATACCGCCGCCCATCCGCACCAGTTGATTGTTGAAGTGAGCCATGCCTGCCCGGCGCGCCTGCTTCTTCTGGTATCCAGACCGCGCACCAGCAGCTTCCGTTCTACCTTTCAAAGCCGATGAATTCTTACACAGAAATCCGCAAACACATCGCCGCCTACGCGCAACGCCTCACGCCCGATCGCGTGCTGGCCGACGAAATTACCCAGCAAGTACTCATCAAAGTGCACGAGTCCCTCCATCAACTCGAAAACGGGCACAAACTACAGTCCTGGCTCCGCAAGATCGTCTACAACACTCTGATGGACCATTACCGGCAGCGGAAGGAGTTGCGTTTGCCCGACAGCCTGGAAATGACCGAAGGGGAAGCCCTCGATGAGGCGGGCAACCAAGCCGTGATCGAGTGCCTCCGTTCGTTGCTGGAGGAGTTGCCCGAGGCCTACCGGCAGGTACTGGCTGCCGTTGAACTGGGCAATCAATCGCAGACCGAGTACGCCAACGCGCGGAACCTTTCCCTGAGCACGGTGCATTCCCGGCTCAAGCGGGCCCGTCAACAACTCAAGAAGCAGATTCAGGCGGGCTGCTACCTGCGCACGGATGCCTACGGCGGGGTGGTGGAGTACCGGCTGCCCGAAAATTTTTCTGCCTGATCCTGCGTAGTTTCCTGATTCGTCCCGTCCGTTGGGTGACTTTCTTTTCACCCAAACGATCGCACATCATGCAAACCAAAAGCGTTTCACATGCCCATGGCACCCTCCAGTACTTCACGGCGGGCCAGGGACCGGCCCTCGTGCTGTTGCACGGCGCCGGGGCTTCCGCCCTTTCCAATTGGGGGAGCACCATTGACGAACTGTCTCCCCGTTACCGCGTGGTAGCCCTTAATTTTCCGGGGGCGGGCGGCAC
Source organism: uncultured Sphingobacteriales bacterium (assembly GCA_963844325.1). Lineage (GTDB taxonomy): Bacteria > Bacteroidota > Bacteroidia > Cytophagales > 172606-1 > CADCTQ01. Next base: position 5,396,819 of record CAWJNV010000002.1, on the reverse strand, counting down.
TACCTGGCACAAAGGCGAGGTTATGTTGGAAGACCTGGCCGGGGTGGTCAGAAGGGTAGTCGAGCAGGAAGACATTGCTTCTTTCGGGATAATCGGCTACTCCACCGGAGCCATGGTCGCCCTGGCTACTGCGGGTACCATGAGCGGGCAGGTAAGCCGGGTAATGGCCATTGCGCCCTGGCAGGCGGGTGCCCGCCAAGCCTTTTTTCTTCCGGTTCTGGGGCCACCTGCTCCGCCAGAATGGGGAACTCTTTGCCCGGTACAATGCGCTGACCGCTCTAAGCATTCCCACCCAGCGCGGCATGACGGCGGAAGCGTTTGAAGCGGCAACCCTAAACTTCGGCAATACCGGTTTCAATGATGACCTCCCGCTATTGATCGAGGCCCTGGAAACCCTGGACGTAGCGCCTTACCTGGCTGGCATCACTGCGCCGGCCCAGTTGGTCGGGTTCAGTTTCGACACAATCTGCCCACCGGAGCAGGCAAAAGCCCTGGCCGAAAAAATCAGCAATGGCAGCTACCGGGAACTGCCTGCCGGTCATGCCGGTCCCTGGGAGGCAACCGCCCTAATGAACCAGGCCATTCAATCGTTTCTCTCCTAGAAGCGCCGGGGAAAACCAGCCAATCACCCCAAGTGAGCTACAGGCTTGCAAAGCGGGGAAGTGCACTGGTTCAGATATTGGACCCGTTGGAGGGGTGGGCCCGGCGCCATGTCAGCGACGTATTTGTGCACCAATAGTCCCCGGCCGGGCACCAAACGCCGGTGCCTGCTGAACCAAAAAAGAGCCCGTTTACGTTGTGTAGCAAACATTACAGAACCCGTTTTTCGTGGCACGACCCAAGCAATTTGACCAAGCCGCCGCTTTGCAGAAGGCAGTCGGCGTATTCTGGAAGAAAGGATACGCCGCTACTTCCATGACCGAACTGGTGGAAGCGATGGGCATCAATGCGCCGAGCCTTTACGCTACCTACGGCGACAAGCGGTGCCTGTTCCTGACGGCCCTGCGGAGCTACCAGCAGTCGCAAGGGGAGTGGATGACCAAACTGCTGGCCAGCGGGCAGCCCGCCCGGCAGGTGCTCCGGCAGTTGCTGGAAGCGATGGTGGAAGAGAGCCTGTCGGACCCCGACCGCAAGGGTTGCTTTATGGTGAATACCACCACTGAACTGGCCAACCAGGACGAGGAGATATTCCGGCTGGTGGCCGAAAATGAGCGGAGCATGCGCGGAGCACTGGCGCAGTTGGTGCAACGGGGAAAGGAGAACGGCGAATTTTCCCCCGAACGGGATTCCCAACTGGTGGCAACGTACCTGTTTACCGTCATTCAGGGATTACGCCTGATCGCCGCTACCCACCAGGACCGCGCGCAACTCCGGGCCACGGTGGAGATGGCACTCACCAGCCTGTAAACGTTCCTTCGTAAACTTTTCTTGCAGTTTTATAGTGGTCGTTACAGAATAGTGTCTAGTTTTGTAATGTTCATTACAAAAACATTTTCTTTCTATTGGTATGAACCGACTCCAACACAAAGTAGCCCTTATTACCGGCGGTAATAGCGGCATCGGCCTGGCTACGGCCAAGGAATTCATTGCCCAGGGCGCCAAAGTGATCATTATCGGGCGCAACGCCGCCGTCGCGGAAGCGGCCGGCGGGCTGGGGGAAAACGCCGTTGGGATTGTTTCCGACACCGGCAAGCTCTCCGACGTGCAACGCCTGCCGGGCCTGGTGCAATCGCACTTCCCGCGCATTGACGTTCTTTTCATCAATGCCGGCATTGCTCAATTTGCGCCCATTGCCGAGGTGAGCGAAAGTGGTCTTCCCCCAATAAAAAGTACGAAAAGATAAGACCAATTTAGGATCAGTAACCGTAGCAAGAAAAGTTCTAATATTGAGTTTTAAAGTGGCCTGATGAAGTATCTTGTTGTTGGTCTATTTTGTCTAATCAGCCTTGCCTGCATGCGATCCCCAATTAAACTTCCGTATTTCCATCCGAATGCTACTGCTGCCGAATCCTTTATCAACCATACCCCGGAACGCTTTATTGAAGATCCCGCTAAGCGTAGGCAGTGGACCCAAGAAGAAGTACTCCTGAAAGCCTTCTGCTTCCGGTCTACAGAAAGCAGTACCCTGGTACACATCCTGTTTTTTGATTCGCAAGCTAAGGCCATTGCCTTTGAACAAGCCAATCAACTACACAAAAGCGATACCCTTCGCAGTGTCCTCAATGGAGCCGCATTGTACGTGATTCAAGCGGCCGATCAACAAACAGCCAATGAGTTGGTAGGATGGTTTGCCGGTAAAGAGTAATCCAATCGCCCGAAGACTTGCTCACTGCGTAAGAACACGAATTGTGCTTTCTCAGGCAATCCACAAAATCCTTTCTCCCCATACCTTACCATGCCACAACGAAAACTATTCTGGGCCGCCAACGTGCGCACTAAATCCTTTGCCCAGCGCCTCGAAGCTGCTACTGAGGGCGGCTTTACAGAAATGTCCATTTTTCCACTGGACGTAAAAACATTCGTGGCCAGTGGGCTCTCCCTTGCGCAACTCCGGCAGGAGGCGGCCCGTCACGGGGTACGCATCAGCGTGCTCGACCCGTTTGCCCTGTGGGTGCCCGACACCACGCCGGCACCTTGGGCTTCGCCGTCCGACCTTGATTTTGTGAACTTTACCGAGGATGACATCTTCCGGATGGCAGAAGGACTGGGCGTCGAATCCCTCAACCTGATCGAGACCTTCGGCAACCCGGTGGACACGGAAGCGGCGGCAGAGCGTTTTGCCCGCCTGGCGGACCGTTGCGCCGGGTACGGCCTGCGCATCCAACTCGAATTCATGCCCTTCTCGGGCATTGCCAACCTGGAGAAGGCCTGGGACATTGTCCGACTGGCCGGGGCACCCAACGGGGGCCTTACCTTCGATACCTGGCACTACTTCCGGGGAGATGTAAACGAAGCGTTGCTGCGCACCATTCCCGGCGAACGGATTTTCCAGGTCCAATTTGCCGATGCCATGTGGGCATTAAAAGGTACGCTGGTCGAGGATCTGTTGCACCACCGCCTCTTCCCGGGGGAAGGCGAGTTTCCGCTGCGGGAAGTAGCCAAAGTGCTGGGTGAAACCGGGACCGATGCTGCCGTGGGCGTCGAACTCTTTTCGGACCGCATTGATGCCATGACCCCTCAGGAAGCCGGCCGTCGGGTAAGCGAAAGCCTGCATTGGGTGCTGGAACCCGCACCGGCTTCCAACCCTTCCTCCCTCCCGCAATGATACCCCGGGTGTCTTCCATTGCCTGCTCCCTCTGGTTGTACGAATTCGGCTTTTACGACTCCAAAAGTAAGTTGACCCGGATTGCCGTGAAGGATACCTTTCAACTCGTGCCGGCAACCTGACCATGATAATACATCATACCCAAAGCCCATGCCTGGAAACGCTGGCTTCGGCCTGGGTGCAATTTGCCGCCGCCAGCGGGCATAACTACAATTACCTGGAAAAAACGGCATCAAACCTTTTCTGTCTGGGCCTTCGGGATGGCTTCGGCTGGATGACGTCCGACAACTACAATGGGTTGATTAAAAAGATACAAAGGGGTAGTGGAGCAGTACCCGATCCTCTGACAATGATTAGAGAAAGACGGGCAGCACCATAAAGTGCTGCCCGTCTTTCTGAACCACTACCTCCTTTAGCAGGCAGCCGGTTATTTGGGCTGTTCAAACCCGGCTGGTACGCCTTATGTTATCAGCTTCAGTACAGGACAAAAGTAGGGAGTAGAGTCCCAGAAGGGGTAATTTTAAGGTGACCAAACCATCAATTACCCAACTTCTACTCCCTCATGAAAGATGTTCAAGGGGCGTTATATGCCCAAATCAAAGGCCATTCCCTGGTACAAGGTGATGTGCTGGTGATAGCCAGGGTGTATCTGGTACGCCGCTTTTAGCCCTGCGGTAAGCGAGAATACCAACCGCCCCTTAGGGTGCAGCGTAGTTACGTTGCGGGGTAGTTGCCCTCCATTGCCAACTGGTTGCATTGCAGCAACAAGTCTTGTAGTTCATTTCCGGCAGCAGGGGAGGAATCTATTGCTTTGATGAGCGACAGGCGCATTCGGAACAATGTCTCCCGGTCATATTTTTTAGACCCGCGGGCCAGGTTTATTTTCATCAACGCCTCTTGTTGGTTTTGTTTGGGGTTGAACCAACCGTTGAGCTCGGAGCATTGGTTGCATACGCCTGCTTTGTTGATCAAGGCGCAACGGGCTTCGAAGATGTCCATCATCGTGCGGCGCCCCTCCTGCAGGAGGTATTTGACCGTGCCTTCGCTCTTGTCGATGATGGTGCAGAGGTCAGCAACCGAAAAATCGTACACCTCCTTGAGAATGAGGGCAATCTGGTTTTCGATGGGCAGGTTTTTACCAATGCAGGTAAAGCAGGTGTTGATGTGCTCTCTGATTTCATAGCCGCCGTAGGGGGAGGCGTGGGCAAGGGTTTGTAACCTTTGGGCAAGCGAAGGGGAAGTGCCCACCAGCGCTTTGGCGTGTGCCGATACATCGGCCGTCCAGCGGCGCTGGCGCTCGAGGCGGGTACGGGCAAGATTGGTAGCAATCTGAAACACCCACGTTTTCAGGGAAGCTTCCCCCTTGAAGGTGGACAGTTTGTCGAACGCTCGGATAAACGTGTCATGCAACAGGTCCTCGGCATCGTTGCGGTTGGCCGTGAGCCGGTAGAGGTACGATTTAAGGGCTTGCCCATAGGGGGCAAAAAGCGACTGAAAGGCGTTGATGTCGCCTTCCAACGCTTTGGCCAAAGCCGCCCGGTCATTGGTGGTCATAAAAGTCAAATCAGGGAATTAGTACTACTTTGCCCGTAGTCTGTCTGGCTTCCATCCGACGGTGTGCCGTGGCGGCATCCGCCAGGGCAAACACATCCACAACCTGGACTTTGAGTCTGCCTTCGGCAACCAGCCCGACCACTTCCCCTAAAGCCGCTTGCCAGAGGGCCGTTTTGTGCCCGATGTAGAAGGCCAGGTTAAAGCCGGTCTGCGTGAGGTTTTCGTCCACGAAATATTCGGGATGAACCGAGCCCTGCCTGCCGCTTGCCGCTCCGTAGAGGATCAGGTGTCCGCCCGTAGCCAGGCTCTTGACGCTTTCATCGTACACTTCACCCCCCACCATTTCAAACACCACGTCGGCGCCCTTTCCTCCCGTAATTGCCCGGACGGCTTGTGCCCATCCTGCCTTCGAGTAGTCAACCGCTTGGGCAGCCCCCAGCTTTCTGGCTAGTTCTCGTTTGGCCTCCTGGCTTGCCGCGGCAATCACCCGGGCGCCGGCCCCTACGGCCAGCTGCACAAGGAGCGAACCCACGCCGCCCCCGGCCGCGTTCACCACGACGGTTTTGCCCGAGAGGCTGCCCGAGACGGCTGAGGTGAGCAGTCTTGCCGTGGTTCCCTGCACAAAAATAGCGGTGGCCGCGCTGGCATCCAGGTGCGGGGGCAGGGGTACACAGTACTGGGCGGGTCCGCTCACGTACTCGGCATAGCCGCCCGAATGCGGCAGAATCGCCAGTACCCGTGCCCCCTTGACGAAAGGTCCGGTTACTCCTTCGCCCACGGCTTCTATGGTGCCGACGGCTTCGTGGCCCAGGGTAAAGGGCAGCGGCGTGGGCTGAAAGTAGGTGTTTCGGCGGCGCTGGATGTCGGAGTAGTTGACGCCAATGGCTTGTACTTTAAGTAGTACCTCGCCGGGCTTAGGTTGCGGAACCGGCGCTTCGATCAGTTGCAGCACGTCGGGAGCGCCATAGCCGGAAAGCTGTACTTTTTTCATGGTGTTGTTCATCTTGATTGTCTTTGTGGTAGGTGAGACAAACAACCAGCCCCAAACGGATGAAGATTGTTAGAAAATTTTTGGAGAGCAGCCTCCTGTGCTTATGCGATGGTGTACCCACCGTCAACCAGCAGGTCGGCACCCGTCAGGTAGGAGGCATCATCCGAAGCCAGGAAGGCAACACTTCTGGCGATTTCGTCTGGAGTAGCGAATCGCTGCATGAGCACTTTCGAACTGTATAGCGCAAGGGCTCCCTGCTTTTGCCCGGCAGACATTCCCACCTTGTCGAACAGGGGCGTGGCCGTAAAGCCGGGACTGATCGAGTTTACCCGAATTCTTCTTTCTACCAGTTCAATCGCCCAGATCTTTACAAAGCCCTCCAGCGCTGCTTTGCTGGCTACGTAGACCGAAGCCCCCGGGAAACCCTTCCGGACGCCGGCACTCGAGCAGAGAATCACCGAAGCGCCTTCCCTGAGCAAAGGAATCAGTTGTTGGGCCGTGAAGACGACGCCTTTCACGTTGGTGTTGAACACCCGGTCGTAGTGCGCCTCGGTGATCGACGCGAGGGGGGCGAACTCCGACAGGCCCGCGTTGATGAATACAATGTCGAGCGCCGGGGTGATGGCCCTGACCGCACGGTCCAATTGCTGGATTTGCTCCAGCCGGGTACTGTCGCAGAGAATGCCCCTGGCCCGCGACCCAAGCGCCGCTACCGCCTCGTCAATGGCGCGCTGATTGCGCCCGGTGAGGATCACCTGTTCGGCTCCTTCCGCCAGCAATGCCTTGGCAGTAGCCAGGCCAATGCCACTGTTGCCGCCCGTAATGAGGGCTACTTTGTTAGAAAATCGATGCATAGAAAGCGTTTTTGAGTGTTTAATGTTTAGTACAGGACAAAACCTCACCCCCGGCCCCTCTCCCAAGGAGAGGGGAGAAGAAAGGATTCTACAAATAGCTTTTTTTCAAGACTTTACGTCTCCCCTCTCCCCGGGAGAGGGGCCGGGGGTGAGGTTTTGTCCTGTATTAAAGTGTTTAATGTAAAAACCAAAGACCAGGCTTGAGATATATTTGAGCAATCATTCAAAAACGGGGTAAAAAAAATCAGCGAATCGCCTGCACTGCCATTTTCGCCATTGCTTCCAGCCGCGGCCGGGCATCCGGACCGGAGCGGGCCAATACCCGCATGCCCTGCAGACAACCATTGAGAAAGCGGGCCAGCGTCTGGGTCTCTTCGGCGGTTCGGGTAGCCATTTGGCCTTCTTGCTGGGCTTTTTGCAAGGCTTCTATCAGGGCATCTTCCACCTTCTGCTGGTAAAGGGCCACCTTGCGGACCGCTTCCGGATTCACGTTCGAACATTCGACGGCCGTATTGGTCATCAGGCACCCTTGCTGCCCCTGCGGCGAAGACAAGCGTTCAACCGAGGTCTGGAATACCCGCTCAATGGCCGGAAGGCCCGAACCCGACTGGCGTAGCAAATCGATCAGGTAGCACCCTGTTGTTGCGGCATAGTGGTCCAGAGCCGCCAGGAACAGCGCCTGTTTATCGCCGAAGGTATTGTAAATGCTGCCAGGGTGCAGGTCCAGGGCCTGACCCAAATCCTGCACCGACGTACCTCCGTAGCCTTGTCGCCAAAACAAGTGCATTGCCTTGTTGATGAGCAAATCAAAGTCAAATTTAACCGGCCGGGCCATGGTTATAAGATCAATGATGCCAAAGGTAATATAGTTTTTGAATACTTATTCAAAAACAAAAACTTTTTTTGGTGTTTTGTTTGCCCGGGCGATTTCCCCTTTCATTTGCATTGATTCAAAGAGGAGTGCAATGCTGAGCTTCTAAGCCAGATACCTAAAGCAAAGTACGAAGACTTTAATACAGGACAAAACCTCACCCCCGGCCCCTCTCCCGGGGAGAGGGGAGACGTAAAGTCTTGAAAAAAAGCTATTTGTAGAATCCTTTCTTCTCCCCTCTCCTTGGGAGAGGGGCCGGGGGTGAGGTTTTGTCCTGTACTAAAGTACGAAGACTAACGGCGGGTGATTGTAAAACCAGCCGTCAAAGCCTGCGTCCCGCTAGTAGCCGTGATTGTCACCAATTGCGGACTTTGCGCAGGCCGTTGCGTAGTGATGGTGAATGCCTGACTGCTACTGCCCTCGGGTATGGTGACGGGTGATGGAACGCCGGCCCCCGCACCGCTGCTTAAGGTTACCCGTACCCCTCCCACCGGTGCCGGAGCGGCCAGGCGAACTGTGCCGGTTACCGGCGTTCCGCCCTTCACCGAAGCGGCACTAAGCGTAAGTTCTGTTAGCATAGGGATGGGCTGCGTCGAGCCATCGGCAGTGACAGTGATGGTATAATCGCCCAGTTGGTTTGCCGAATTTAACTGGCTGTTGCGGTCCGACAACGCAATGGTGTGCATCACCGATTGCGTGGCCGTAAACCGCGCGGAAAGGGCACCATCCGGCGCCCGGAACAGCAAGATGCGGTCGGGCAAATACCCCTCCAACCGAACGGTGTGAATGAGCGAGTAATGGGTGTTGAGGTTGCTCAGGGTAATTGTGTAGGATGTTCCGGCAACGGCTTGGAAGGCAGTGTAGTCGGTGTCGTAGGGACCCCATAGAGACCGGTTCCGGGAACCCGGCACGCTGCTGAAAAGCCGGGGCCGGTAGAAGGAATCGTAATCATTGGACGACTCATGGGTAAACGTGGAGGGTGCCGGGTTGAGCGAATCCTCAGTTTGGAAAGTGCCGCTTTCGGTTTGGATCGTAGCATCCGGGCGTTCGGCGGGGGCCAGGGATTCTTCCCGGGTGCAGGCACTGAAAAGCAAAGCGGCAAGGCAACCGGCAAAAAGGAGATGGTTCATGGTAGCACGGGGAGTAGGGGTTAGCATTAGGAGGAGCGAGGCGTACCGCATTGCGCGTAAAACCGGATTCGAACAATTCGCGAGGTCCGGGGGTAATCAACTTAAAGCTGCCGCAGGCGCGTGGATGAGCCTTTCGCAGTACGTTTTCAACAAGTGCAGGTGATGCTGCACGTCCAGGGCGGTCTCCTTTCGGTATGAAGGTTCAATCAGCCAGCCTAACAGGGGCCAGTGGCGGTAGTGCACTTCCAGCCGGACCCGCGTTCCCTCCCCCTCCCCGTCGAGCAGGTAATACCGGCTGCTTTGCCTCACCCACCCCACTTCGGTTTGGTGCACAAACTGGGTAAAGCCGCTGACGTCGGGGATAAAAAGCAAAGAAGCTTGGTCGCGCATAGGGTGTGGGAGCAGTGGTCTGGGATTGATTCTCGGGAAAGGATGGGTATTGTCTACCACTCCTGCCCGCGTCAGCGGGCATCAGGCAAATGTGCAAAGGAAGAACGAGTCGCTTTGTCAGATGCACGACATTTGCCGCCACCGGCATCTTTTACCTTCACGACGCCAGCACACAAGTATTCCGGCGAAACCGAAGTAGCGTACGTTTTTAGTGGCGTTCTGGTCAACATGTGCTGATCAGCCAGACCGTGAATAACCCGTAATCAACAACGCTTGATGAAGATGGATTTAAACCCTGATCAAACCAAATGCATCAGCCTCGTGCGGATGCGGCTGGTTCAGGCCAGGACTGGCTTGAATCGGCTTGATTTCCAATAAAAGTAGGCGTTGCCCAGACTTTTGCCTGATAAAAGTTAATTTGAAAACATCATCTTAAATGAAACTTTATAAGTTACATTTACGTCTCACGAATATGCAAGCAAACGCAAAGTTTACGTTAGCCATCCATGTTTGCCTCTACCTGCAATTTCGGTGCGAGAAGTTGCTGCCGTCCCAGGAGATCGCCGAGAGCGTGGATACCAACCCGGTAGTGATCCGGCGGTTGATGGCTGACTTGCGTAAAGCCGGGATTGTGGGCAGCGTAGCGGGAAAACAAGGCGGGTTCTACCTGTCCAAATCCCCGGGGCAAATCACTTTGTGGGATCTTTACCAAGCAGTTAACGACCGGGACCTGTTTCACCGACCCAAGCCGAACCCGGAGTGCCCCGTGAGCAGCAACCTGATGCAGTTGGTGAAGGAGCCATTCATGGCCGCCGAGCTATCTATGAAGCCCGCCCTGGAAAAAGTAACAATTGCAGATTTAAACGGAAAATTGGATACGATCCTGCAATCGGCAGACGCAATCCATTAAAATTTTTAAGGCAATAATAATCCTTCCTTAATCCTTGTAACTACTCCAATGGACAATGCTTAGGCGAGGGTATCCGTTCCGAAAATATACTGTAACAAATAAAGTTACTTTAAAGCTTACCCCTGTGAATCAACCAAAAGCAATGACAAAAGGCCATTCTCCAATGCAAACGCCGCCCGGGGAACCAGTACAGGCACCGTTCTCGCTGTCTCCGGGTACTGCGACAGATGCGGCGGAAATGGCTCGCTTGGACCGTGCCTTTTGGGGTGAGTGGGCCAACCCGCTTACACTTTACCGCCAGTTGATGGACATCTTTCCGGAGGCCACGCTGGTAGCACGCGACCAAAACGCTGCCCTTATCGGGTACGCTGTGGGGTTGTCCAATGGATACACCCGGGAAGGCTGGGTGTTTTTAGGAAACACCAGCCAAAGCTACTGGCCGTTTGGGGAAGTAATGATCCTTACTTTCTCCCCGCCGGCGCAAAAGCCTATAAAAAAGACCTTCCGGACGCTACCGTCAAATTGTATGATACGGGACATTTCGCCCTGGAAACCCATCTACGCGAAATCAGTGTCGATATATTGGATTTCCTCGGTACTTTGCCCGAATAGTGAATGAGAAAAAAAGAGGCTACGGTATTGGGTGGACGTTACATTGTTTGATAGTCAGGCCGGCGTGTATCGCTTTCTGGCATCCGGGTTGCAGACTGACTTTCACGCGCATCCTGCCCTCGAAATGGTAGTGGCCCGGCAGGGACGTTTTTTAATTGCCTCAGCGGGTGGTCTCTATCGTTCGGCCAAAGCCGCCGTGGTTAAATCTAATACCAGGCATGCGCTGGACCTTGGTCAATCCCAGTGCGAAATCATGTTGCTGGATTCGGTGCCGGAGACGGATACCTGTCTGTTGGCACTGCTGGGAGTAGCCGATACCGGGGAAGACCTGATTTGCCTGCCGGAAGCAGAAGCGCTTTCCCGCGCGTTGGACGAGCTGGTGACCGGAGCCAGGTACCAGGCAGGGGATGAGCGGATCTCCAAAAGCCTGCACTACATCCGGGAGAATAGTGAAGATGCCAGGCTTACGCTGTCCCAAGTAGCCGATCACGTGCATCTGTCGCCGAGCCGGGTAACCCATTTGTTCAAAGCGAAAGTAGGGGCTTCTCTCCAGCAGTACCTCGTCTGGACGCGCCTCACCTGCGCCATGGATCAGTTTATTCACCAGCCCATGAACCTGACGGAGGCCGCCCTTGCCGCCGGCTTTTACGATTCTGCCCACTTTTCGAAGCACTTCAAAGCACTGCTCGGGCTCAAACCCTCCCTGCCGTATCTCCAGAAGAATAGCCGAATCGTACAAGCCCGATAGCCGGCCTTGCCTTACCTTTGCCTCACCCAATTTCAATGGTGCTTTCCGGACTATCAAAAGCCGGAGCATCCGTAACCCCTTCAAAAGCAACGATGCATACGCCTGCTCATCCGGACATCCGGCCCGTCCTGCCCGGCGATTTACCCGCTTTAAAAGCAGTCATCGAGTCAAACGGCTTATTTCCCCCGGAACTGCTGGACGACATGACGGCCGACTATCTGGCCAAAAATAACGATACTGATCACTGGATTACCTACCTGGTTGGGCAGCCGGTAGCGGTGGCCTATTTCGCCCCCGAACGGATGACCAGCGGTACGTACAATCTTTACCTGATCGCAGTCGATGTCGAGCACCAAGGCACCGGCATCGGTGCCCAGCTGATGACCTACATCGAACAATTCCTGCGCCAGCGCGGGGACCGCATCCTGATTGTGGAGACTTCGGGCTTTGATGCCTTCGAAGGCGCCCGCGCCTTTTACCTCAAATGTGGCTACACGCAGGAAGCCCGCATTCGTGAATTTTACGCGCCGGGCGAGGATAAGATTGTATTCTGGAAATCGCTTCTTGCCCTCGACTAACTTAAATACCCGGCGGACTTGCTTGGGCAGCCATTGCCCTTTACCTTGTCGGGCCGCTGCTTTTTAGCTATTTTGGAAGCAGCACGTCCATCGCAGGCAGTCAATATTGTTAGCAGTCAGTTGCGATCGGCATGCACTTTCATTACACTTGCTCGGAGGAGCAGGCATCCACCCCGATTGAAGCAATGAAAACCGATCTGCCACTTTCAGGAGACTGGAAGGTCTGCTGCTTGCAATTACTGATTGCGTTTAGCTGCCTGCAGGGGGCAATCAGCCAACCAGGTTTGAGCCAGTCGGTGCGGGTACTCAAACAGTTTCAAGTACCCGAGGCCAAACAAGGAGTCGCCGTGGATGCCGATTTCTTTTACGTGATCAACGACCACTCCATTACCAAACACCGGAAGTCGGATGGCAAACAGGTAGCCGCCTGGCAAGACCAGGAAGGCCAACTGCAACACCTCAATAGCGGCGTAGTCATTGAGGGCAGGCTCTACTGCGCCCATTCCAATTACCCGGAGTCTCCCATGGCCAGCTCCATTGAAATCTTTGAAACCAGTACGCTGAAACATATCGGCAATCATAGTTTGGGCATTCTGGCCGGTTCGGCTACTTGGGTGGATTATTGGCAGGACTCCTGGTGGGTAGGGTTTGCTCATTACTCGGGCAAAGGAGCCAGTGAAGGCAAGGATAACCGCTGGACGGTAGTGGTTAAGTTTGATCAAGCATGGCGACAAACCGAATCATGGCTGTTTCCCCGGAACCTGCTTGAAAGGTTTGCCCCGAGCAGTAATTCGGGCGGCAGTTGGGGACCGGATAGCTTGTTATACTGCTCAGGGCACGACAAAGCCGAACTCTACCTGCTCAGGTTGCCCCGCAAGGGGTTTACCCTTCAACACGTGGGAACCATCCCGGTCACATTTCCAGGACAAGGCTTTGCCCTGGACCGCACCAAGCAGCAAACCCAGCTGTACGGCATCAACCGCAAGGAGAATCAAGTGATAGTCTCCCAGATCAAATAGTGGCGTCCTGTCTGTTTTTTGCTCCCAAAAGGTAGTTACGCACGCTGGCTGAACCGGCGCCCTGAACGGGTGGACCTGCGTATATTGGCCCAAACTTCCCGCCCCGCTGATGCAACTGAAGCTAACCGATTCGCCCACCAACGGACTGCTGCTGCTCACCGAAGCCGAACCGGCCTTTAACCGGATGTTTTTCCGCGACCGTAAGGACAAGCTGCTGACCATTGCCTGGAACCCGGGCCCGGAGCAAACGGTAGTGATTGACGAAATCGTTTACACTTTTCCCGGGCAAAGCATGCTGCCGCTGATGGTAAACCAATCCTTCCGGTTTGAGCGCCCCGAAGCGATAGTAGCCTGGCAGTTCAACCGGGAGTTTTACTGCATTGTGGACCACGACAAAGAAGTAAGCTGCGTTGGTTTTCTATTCTACGGCGCTCCCCAGTCCCTGTTTGTCCGGCTGCAACCCGACGATGGGCGAAAAGTTTCCCTTCTGTTCCAGGTGTTCGTGGACGAATTCAACACCGTGGACCCCATCCAGGTGGAAATGCTGCGCATGCTCCTCAAACGACTCATCATCATTGTGACCCGCCTGGCCAAAGAGCAGTTTGTGGACTCCGCTGCGCTGCCCGAAGCCCAGTTTGACGTGGTGCGGCAGTTCAACTTGCTGGTCGAAAATCACTACCGCCGCAAGCACCGCGTCACCGACTACGCCGATTTGCTCAACCGCTCGCCCAAAACCCTCTCCAACTGGTTTGCCCTCTACAACCAGAAAAGTCCCTTGCAGGTCATCCACGACCGCATCATTCTGGAGGCCAAGCGGCTGCTGCTCTACACCGACAAAAACAGCAAAGAGATTGCCTATGAGCTCGGTTTTGAGGAGGTGGCCCATTTCAACCGGTTTTCCAAAAAGAATACGGGTCTGCCCCCGGGGGCGTTCAAAAACAGCGTGAGCAGTCCGCTGACTCTCCAGACGGGGCGTGTTTAAAAAAATCATCGGGCAGAATTGGTATCAGATCGGGCGAAAGTGCCATTGTCTTGGGGGATAGGGCCGGGTACCTTTGTATTGTTCTTGAAACACAATTCAATCCAAAGACCATGACAACGTTCACCATTCCCACCAAAGAAACGGCCGCCCCGGCCAGTGCCGCCCTGTTTGCCAACCTGGAAAAAGGACTCGGCTTCCTGCCCAACCTGTACGCCTACATCGGCCACTCACCCAATGCCCTGGCCAACTACCTGGTCTTCCAGCAGGGGCAAACCAAAGGAGCTTTCAAAGCCAGGGAACGCGAAGCGATCAACCTGGTGGTAAGCCAGGTCAACGGCTGCCGCTACTGCCAGAGTGCCCACACGGCGCTGGGTAAGCTCAACGGTTTCTCCGATGAAGAAATCCTGCAACTCCGCGCCGGCCACGCGGGTGACGCCCGGCTGCAGGCCATTGTGACGCTGGCTGCCGACATCACCCGTACGCAGGGCCACCCCTCACCGAGCAGCCTGGAAGCGTTCTTTGCCCAGGGATACGATCAGGCCGCGCTGGTAGACCTGGTCTCGCTGATTGCCGACAAGATCCTTTCCAACTTCCTGCACAACATCACCCGGATTGCCATTGACTTCCCCGTGGCGCCCGAACTGGAAGCCGTTGAAGCCTGAGTAAGCCCACGTCTTTCCAACGGGTAATCCGGGCGACCTTTGTTCCGTCAACTCACTCCAAATCGTACACAGCAATGACTACCTCACCCCATTCTTCCAGCCCGGCCGCCGCCGTCGAACCGGGCCCTGCCTATTTTACCCGCTACCAACACTTGCGGATGAACCGGTCCGCCAGTGGTATTTTAACCGTTCAACTGACCACCGACAATGGCCCTATTGTTTTCACCGGCAAAGACCATCAGGATTTTGTGGAAGCCTTTTTCCTGATTGCCCGGGACCGAGACAACAAAGTGGTCATCCTGACGGGTACTGGGGAAGAGTTTTTTGCCCAGATTGATGGGCCGAGTCTCGGCGACATTACCAATCCCCGCGAGTGGGACAAAACGTGGTGGGAAGGACAGCAGGTGCTTCAGAATCTGGCCGCTATTGGCGTACCCGTGATTGCGGCCATCAATGGTCCGGCTACGGTCCACTCCGAATACGCCCTGACGGCCGACGTGATCCTGGCTTCCGAGTTGGCTTATTTTCAAGATTTTCCGCATTTGACCTTTGGCATTGTGCCGGGCGACGGTATTCAAACGGTATGGACGCGGGCCATCGGGGAGTACCGCGCCAAGTACTTTTTGTACACCCAACAGAAACTCTCCGCGCAGGAGGCCAGGGCGTTGGGCGTGGTTGCCGAGGTACTACCCTCCAACGAAGCCTTGACTCGGCGGGCCAATGCCTTGGCCGAACAACTGCTGATGATTCCTGAATTAACCCGTCGGCACATGCGGGCTATGTTTGCCTTGCCGCTCAAGAAAGCACTCCTCGAGCAGGTAGGCTACGGCTTGGCCGTGGAAGGCATCTCGGCTACTGACCTGCGCATTGCCGGTGAAGAAAAAGCCAAAGCCGGGGCAAACGCATGAGCAGCCGATTCGAACCAACGGATGTCCACCAAGCGGGCCGGGTAAATCCATGAAAGCACAGTTCAACTAAACGCTGACCAACGCCCGCTTCAGGCTCATCGCCAACCATTGATACATGTATTTGATGGGTGCCCTCGCGGCCAATCCGCCGTTAAGGCTTATCGAACGGCTTTCGAAATGAGAACGCAAATGGGGTGGCCCCACTGATCGAGGGATTGGAGCCGTTGACGGGCTTCGGTAGGCGTGGGAATATGGCCGCTTTCGCACCAGGCTTGATCATCGGTTTAGTTCTATTCATCTTGGTATAAATCTTGACTATACCGACACAAAGGTTGAGGTGATCAGCGTTTATCAACCCGGCCGCAATGGCAGCCCCAACAGGAGTTTTCACCTTAAACGGTACGCGATGGAATGGTGGCAAAGTTTGGAGGATTGGTTTTTGGCGTTGGGAGAAAAATACGGCGTTGACCCGGTCATTTTCGGGTCCATCTACGTGGGGGGCATTCCCCTGTTCACCCTTTCGTTGTGGTGGCTCATCCGCAGCATCCGCCGAAAAAAACCGGTGGTGCTGCCGGTGCTGAGTACCGGTTTTTTCTTCCTGTCGGCCTACCTGTACCTGATCGTGGTGGGCCGCAACATTCCCTGGTGGGTGTACGGGCTGATCGCCGCGCTGGTCGCCTACGGGGTGTACGCTACCTGGCAGAAAATCAAAAAGGGCACCTCCCGGCCGGCGGAGACTGATGCTTAGAAAAAGGCAGCTACTGCATGTTTTTGCGAATATGCCTAGATTGGAGCAGGCAAACCATTCCCCTGCGCCTAGCCCGGCCGTGAGTACCCAGCAACGAAAAGCCCTCGAAAAAGAACACCGCCGCCGAACGATTCTGGAAGCGGCTGAGTCTATTATGCAGGAATCGGGCTTGTATGGACTCAACATTGATCTGGTAGCCGCCAGAACGGAACTGGCAAAAGGCACGATCTACCTGTATTTCAAAAGCAAAGAGGAAATACTGGCCGCCCTCACGCTCAAAGCCAGGCGCCTGCTCATCGAGGAGTTCAACCAGGTGCTCTCCCGGGAAACCGATCCGCTCGCTGCCATCAGCGGAATCATCCGCGCCAACTACACTTTCTACCAGAAGAACGCCTTGTATTACGACCTGGTCTCCCTCTACCAGGCCAACAATACGCTCACCGAAACCCCCCAACTGCTGGAGGCCAGCAAAGCCATCATTGACCTGGTGGTAAAACTGGTAGGGGAGGCCAAAACCGGAGGGCAGGTCCGTGCGGACCTGGAGCCAGTTGCTTTTGCCATGTGCCTTTGGGGGATGACCGTAGGAATGATGCAACTGATCAAGGTGAAAAGCAACCTGGTAGAAGCAGAATATAACCTGAAGGCCAGTCAACTAATCGATACCTACGTGCGGATTATGATGGAAGGAATTGCCCGGTGACGGCGATTGCAATCAATCTTTTCGTAGTTCTGCAAACAAAATGACTGTTGGTCAGTTTGTGATTAAAAGTCAGTTTTGCAACAGAACCGATCGTTTTGTAAGCCACTGACCACGTTACGGAAGGGGCTGCCCTTGCCTTTCACTTACGCTACATGCACCCATTCACAAAAGGTATGGATCTAGCCACACCAGACCAGGCAGCCATGCACTACCTGTCCGCCCGTGATCCGCAGCTGGGGAAGCTGATCAAGGCAATGCCCTTTCCGGCCTGCCACGCTTCGGAAGATGTGTACTATGACCTGGTGAGCTGCCTGGTTGACCAGCAGATTCACTACCGCAGCAAAAGCAACTGGTTTTTACGGCTGCTGGACTTATTTCCGGGGGGCTATCCGCATCCCCGGCAGTTGCTGGCCCTGCCTCGGGAAGCGGTGCTGGCGCTTAAGCTATCCGCCCGCAAGCATGAGCATTTGCGCACTTTAGCCACCTGGTGGTTGCAGCAGGGCGAAAGTATCCGTTGGGGCGAGTTAACCGATGAGGCCGCCCGGGCCCAATTATCGGGTCTCCCGGGCGTAGGAACGTGGACGACGGAGATGATTCTGCTTTTCACCCTGAGGCGGCCTGATGTCCTGCCCCCCGGTGACTACGGGCTCAGCAAAGCCATCACTGCGCACTACGGCCTTACTGCGGAGGCGGACCTCCGGAATCACATAGAACAATTGGCCCAGGCATGGCGGCCTTACCGGTCACTGGCTTGCCGCTACTTGTGGGCCAGCCCCAAACCATCCGCCAAAACACCTGCCTCTAAAACCCACACGCCATGAAAAAATCCGGTTCTGCCGATTTGCCCCTCTACAGTGGCCCGATCCCGTACTGGTTGTCCCAGCGGATGAACGCGCTTTGCCTGGGAATTACCGAAGCCATTCTGCAAGACTACGGCCCGGATGCATTGCTGCGCCGGTTGGCCGACCCCTTCTGGTTCCAAAGCTTTGGCGCCGTGCTGGGCATGGATTGGAACTCCTCGGGCGTGACCACGGCCGTGATGGCCGCGCTCAAAGGGGCGATCAACCCCCGCTCCCGGGAGCTAGGCTTATTCGTATGCGGAGGGAAAGGGAAAGCTTCCCTGCAAACGCCTGCCGAATTGCTCAGGGTGGGTGAGCAAACCGGGCTGGACGGAGCGCAACTGGCGTATTGCAGCCGGCTCAGTGCCAAAGTCGATAACACTGCCGTTCAGGATGGCTTCCAGTTGTACTTGCACAGCTTCGTGGTGAGCGCCGGGGGGAACTGGTCGGTGGTGCAGCAGGGCATGAAAGGGGATACGGCTACCGCACGCCGGTACCACTGGCACTCGGCCGCTTTGCAATCGTTTGTGGAAGAGCCGCACGCGGCAGTTTGCGGCGTTTCGCAAGGCACCATCCTCAACCTGGTGGCCAAAGAGGCAAGGCCTTCACGGGTGGCCATGCTGGAAATCATGAAGGAGCATCCCGACAAGATTTTAGCCGAAGCCCGCCACCTGGTAATGCCCACGCGCAAGGAAATCAAAGCGACGGATGTGAATTTGAAGCGGCTGGGGGCCATGCTGTGGGTCGCCCAGGAAAAAGCGCCCCAAAATTTCGAGGAGGTCCTGACTCATGCAAGGCATGGGACCGCGCACCCTGCAATCGCTGGCCCTGGTGAGTGAAGTGATCCACGGCACCCCGTCGCGGTTCAGTGACCCGGCCCGCTTTTCTTTTGCCCACGGGGGCAAGGGCGGACGCCCTTATGCGGTGCCCACCAAGGTGTATGATGAGACCATCAACACACTCCGGGATTCGGTAGACCGGGCTAAACTGGGTCACTCCGACAAGCAGCAGGCGTTGCACAAACTGAGCCAGTTGGCCCAGGCCGCCGAGCAGGATTTTACCCCGCACGCCGACGGGCAGGCAAGTCTAGACCAATTGATTCAAAAGGAGCAGGACGACTCCTGGCAGCATGGTGGAATGAGCATTCATGGTCCGGCCCAACCGCCAACTGATAAAAGGTAAGCATCGCAGCGGGGGTGAATTGCGTCTTCCACTTGTCTCTTAAGAAGGGAGTCATAGGAGTTAGAAGTCGTAATCAAACTGTTCGAAATGGGAGCGGCTAATGAAGGGCAGTACTCGTTTTGCCACAGTTGGTTTCGCGCATCTCCTGATTGATTTTGATGTGACGGACGTACGCCTGCCCCCGGTCAAAGAGTAAGTCAAGCAGCGGCTCCAGGCTTTGGCCGAAAGCAGTGAGGGTATACTCCACGCGGGGAGGAACCTGGGCAAAAACGGTGCGGTGAATGATGCCGTCCCTTTCCAGTTCCCTTAGTTGAGCCGTAAGTACTTGCCGGGAAGCCTCCGGCACCAATCTTTCCAACTCACCCGGCCGCTTCTCCCCGTTGAACAAGTGATACAGCAGGAGAATTTTCCACTTGCCTTCCAGCAGGGAAAGGAGTAGACGCGTGGGGCAGTTGTCGTTGTTGACTCCCTCTAACTGGTATTTCTGGGTAAGCATCTTGGTGAAGCAATGGGTAGGCAATTAATTTACAACTTTTCTTTCTGGCAACAGGCTCAGCTTCACGAGTGACGGGTTTTTCCGTCATAGTCGCCTTTTTATGCGTACTTGTACCTGATACACAGACGTTTTACTATTGTGCCATCCTTCACAACATAACCAAAGCGATCGGTATGACACAACCATTGATAGGAAAACGTGCCCTGGTGGCAGGTGGCTCAAGCGGCATTGGCAAGGCCGTCACCCAACGGCTGCTTACGCAAGGGGCTACCGTAACCATTATCGGGAGCCGCGAAGTTAAACTTGCTCAAGCCGTAGCGGAGTTGAAAACGTACGGAAACGTAGAGGGCATCCTCACCAATCTCCAGAACCGGGAAGCAGTGAGCAGGCTTACCGCCCTTTTACCGGCAAGGGAGGGGTTTGATTATCTGGTGAATGCAGCCGGTATTTTTGCGCCCAAGCCGTTCTGGGAGCATACCCCGGAAGACTACGATTCCTACCTGGAACTTAACCGGGCTACTTTTCTGCTGACCCAGTCGGTAGTGAAAGGCATGATGCAACAGAAGGCAGGCAGTATTGTAAACGTGGGCTCCATGTGGGCCCGGCAAGCCGTGAAAGCCACGCCCTCTTCGGCCTACTCGATGGCAAAGGCGGGTCTCCATTCCCTCACCCAGCATTTGGCCATGGAACTGGCCCACTACCACATCCGGGTGAACGGGGTTTCTCCCGCGGTGGTGGAAACCTCCATCTACGAGACCTTCATCCAACCTGACCAGGTACACGCCGCCCTGCAGGGCTTTAACGGTTTTCATCCCCTTGGGCGCATCGGGCAACCGATGGATGTAGCCGAAGTGATTTTGTTTCTCCTCTCGGAGCAGGCCGCCTGGGTAACGGGGGCAGTCTGGGATGTGGATGGCGGGGTGATGGCCGGCCGGAATTAATGCTTTATTTACCCAACGGTCTGTTGTACGCACCACCCTCTAAAATCATCTTCCCGATGCATTGTCAGGAGCCGTCGGACAAAAAACTGATTCCCGTCCTGTTATCCCTGGCCCGGCCGGAAGGAGACGCTTTCGCCCAATTTGACCAAGCCATTGGCCGGGAAGACGGGCACATTCCCCGCCAATACCGGGAACTGATTGCCCTGGCAGTGGGCTTTACCACCCAATGCCCCTACTGCATTGAGGTACACACCAAAAAAGCAAAAATGCTGGGCGCTACCCGGGAGGAAATTGCCGAAGCTGCCCTGATTGCGGCGGCCCTGCGTGCCGGTGCTGCCGTTACCCACAGAACATTGGCCCTGAAAATATACGAGCAAGCTCCTCAGCCTGCGTAGAGTACTGCACCAATAACCCGTTTATCCGATCAAGAGAACCGCTTTGCCCAAACGTAGGCGAAGGGTTCTCTTGTTTGCTTTGCGCATGAGCACTCCCGGCAAAGCAGATGTGTCTACTTTACCGACGTATCCTGCTATCTGTAATTCAATTGTAAGCAAATAACGTGAGCGAAATTTAACCGGTTTAGAGCGTACCGGGTATACCTATTAATAATTTCTTTGTAATAGATTACATTCCATGGTTGCTGCCACCGAATCAGTATGGATCCCCTTGGGCAATTACGCCAGCATTACCAACAACTCGTGGCGCAACTTTCCGCGCCGGCCCGCACGGCTTATCAGGCGGCCTCCCGCCGGGAAGTGCTGCCCAAAGGGTACTACCTGTGCCGGCAGGGAGCCGTATGCCGGCACGTAGGGAGGTTGGAGAGCGGTTCGGCGCGGGTGTTTCGATTGCAAGGTGCCGCCGAAGTGACCACGGCCTTCCTGTTTGCCGGTGATTTTGCAACCTCTTTCCAAAGTTTTTACCTGCAAGTGCCCAGCCCGTCGGCCATTCAACTCATGGAAGAATCGGAGGTAACCTTGCTGGGCTACGAGGCTTTGCAACAGTTGAAGGAAGCTTATCCGGAAATTGACCGGATTGACCGGCTCAGCAACGATTACTACACCATGTGGCTGGAGCAACGCCTGTTTTCGTTGCAATTCCATCCGGCCCGCCGGCGCTACGAGGAATTGCTGCGGCAGGAGCCGCACCTGTTGCAGAAAGTGCCCCTGGGCTACATTGCTTCCTACCTGGGGATTACTCAGGAAACCCTCAGCCGCATCCGCGCGAAGCGGGATGAACGCGCACCCGAATGAAAGGCCACCCCGGCCCGCCCACCGGGCCGGAGCCCGCTTTTTGCGTTTTGTCAAACCGGCTTTTGCCTTTTGTCAAAGGAAAACGAGGCCAGCCGCCCCACCTTTGTCCCGTTCACCAAACACAAATCACTCATGAAAGTATTGTTGTTGGGCGCCGGGAGCATGGGCCGCTGGGCCGCCCAAACCGTGGCTGCCTTCCCGCGCGTGAGCGGACTTACCATTGCCGACCGCAACTTGCCCGCTGCCCAGGCATTGGCCGCGCAATGCGGACCCAAGGCCGAGGCAATGGGCCTGGACGTGGAAGATACCGATGCCTTGCGCGCTGCCCTGCACGGGCATCAGGCCGTACTCAACTGCGTGGGGCCTTACTACCGGTTCGGCCTGCCGATCCTGCAAGCCGCTATCGGGGCGGGCTGCCACTACCTGGACCTGTGCGACGACTGGGAGCCCACCCTGGACATGCTGCGCCTGCACGATGCGGCCCGGGCCGCCGGCGTTACGGCCGTCGTTGGGCTGGGTGCCAGCCCGGGGGTATCTAATTTGCTTGCCGTGCAACTGGCCCGCTCCTTCGACCAGGTAACCCAACTCCACACCGGCTGGCGGGTAGAATCGGCCTGGGCGCCCGACCCGGATGGGAAGGAGGACGGCAGCCAGGCGGCCATCGAACACTGGGTGCACGGGTTTACTGCTCCCATTGCCGTGCAGGAAAACGGCATCCGTCAAATCAAAGCCCCCTTGGAGCCGGTCACCCTGTCGTATCCGGGGGTGGGAGAGCGAACCTTCTACACCCTGGGCCATCCGGAAGCGGTTACTTTGCCCCGAACGATTCCAGGCCTGCAAGCGAGTAAGAATCTGATGCACCTGCATCCATCCACTTTGGAGGCCATTACCCAACTAGCTGGCGCCGTGCAAGGGGGACAATTGTCGGTAGCGGGAGCAGCGGCGGCGATTGCCCAGGCCCAGCAAGCCAAGCCGGCGGGAGAAGCGCCCATTCCGGCCGGGGTGGGGGAGATCCCCTCCCTGTTTGCCTGGGCCGAAGGCTGGAGCCGGGGGCAGTGGGCACAGCGGGCCATTGGCCTGAGGGCCTATCCCCCCGGCGGGATGGGAAGCATGACGGGGATTCCGCTCGCGGTGGGATTAGCGCTGTTGCTGGAGGAAAAGCTGACCAAAAGAGGCGTACTCACTCCCGAGGAAGATTTTGACCCTGATGACTTTTTCAAGGTATTCACTCCGTACTGCACCTACCCGGCTCCCATAACGGGAGGGCGGCTCATTCAACTGCTCACTCAGAAAGATATCTCCATTACGGCTGCTGCGGAAGCCATCGGCAAAACCCGGCAAACCATGTACGACCTGTTCGAGAAGCCCAACGTTGGTACCGATGTCTTGCTGAGACTTTCCAACAAGTTCTTCATTCCCATCGAAGCCTTCTTCACGACTCTGCCCTATGACGGTAGTACGGGAACCGTAAGTCCTGCTTCGGGTCCAATGGACAGCAAGGAGATGGGGCAATGGTTGCTGGACCGGCAAAAGATCATTGCCTTGCAGGAGGAGTCATTGAAGTGGGAGCGGAGCCGGCAGGCCTTTGGCTTTTTTTTGCAAAAGCTCTGGGATGACATCACCGTACAACGGGGCTTGCGGCGAAAGTTTACCAAGGAAGAATTGAAGGGCACGATCTACTCGGGAGGCTATGAGGTGAGTGCGGAGAACGCCCAGAAGGCATACGACGAGATATTCGAGTTGCACTACGACTTTGGCGTCTTTTTCGACGCCGGCTTTATTACCCATCCAGGCTGGAAGGAGGCTTGGGAGCGGTACCAGGCCCGTAAGCTCAAAGAGGAGCACGAGAGGAACACCAAAAAGAAATAGCCTCGGGCATTAAGACAACGCGCAATTACTTCACCACTAAAAAGGCCATAACGAACAGTAAAAGGACCTTTTTGTGATTCAAGTACACATCCGGAAACGCTATCACAATGACCCTGAATTTATCACAGAATTATCACAATCTGCGGCTAAAATGGTTGCTTTAGTGGAGGAAAAAGCCTTAAATTTGGCTAAATAAGCGATTTTTCAAGGCAGTCATATAGTTCGAATCCCTCCGACTCCACCCGAGGGGACAAACTATTGACATCAATAGTTTGCCCCTCTTTTTTTGTTCCTTTTTCTCCTGATGGTGAGCGGATTAGCGAAAAAACAGAATTGATTCTTTAGGTTCGAAATGCCTCATTTTTGCGCTCATACTGCACACCCTCGGGAAAGACAAGGTATTGTAGTTTTTCCCTGGTTTCGAAGTCTCCTTCCTGCCATAACTTGCCTAACTGTGAGGCGATTAGCAATGTCTTGTCGGTGTAAGCCGAAAGGTTCGAAAGGCTTTTGCCCGACTTCTGCAATTCCTCCTCCATTTTGCGCTTATCCTCTTTGAATTTGGCCGTGCACTTCTCGTACAAATGCTTTTCGAGTCCTTCCAGTACGTAGCGTTCTTCGAGCTTTTCCAGGTTCTTTTCAATGTCGCTGATACCAGCCTTTAATCCCTTGACTGCCTCTAGAGAATACTGGTTCAGCTCGTTGAAGGTCAATTTGAGTTGCAGTTTAAGGGCAGGCAGCAGGTTCTCGTCTACCTGGAATCCGGAGAGGAGTTGGAGAAATAAGTCGTTGAGATGCTTGTCTCTCACGTTCAGCCGGCACCCCTTGGTGGTACACTTGTAGTAGTGTAAGCCCTTCTTGAGCACGGTGTAGCCGGCAAGGGAGGCGCCACAATCTGCGCATTTAGCAAACCGCTTGAGGGATACTGCCAGGTTATCGGCCTTATGTTTGTAGCGCTGGTGGTTAGAAGAAAGTACCCCGTTTACCTTCAAGAACAATTAAATCAGTTTGATCTTTACCATTACCCAGCTTGAATGTACCCAGGTAGTTGTACCACCCGATGCGATTGTAGTCGCTGATGCGGGTATTTTGGGCAAAAAGGGAATTGCTCAGCATTACGCTGAGCAACAGTACGCAAGCATAGCGGGTATATCGCATGAGAAGACGCATAAGGCAGGCGATGGACTAATATTTTTCGTAAGCTTCGTCCAGCGTGTCGCTGTGCAGGTTCAAGTGTACGCCCTGGCCTTTGTGGGATCGTTGAAGCTGGTAGACATGGCAGCGATGGATGCCGCAACTATGCTCCTGATGTTCAAAAAATTGAAAGCAGACAAATGATGCGCATTGCATAGAGGGTTTATGAATTTAAAAGAAATGTTTCCTGATAAAGTGGAAAAGACAAGCCGGTTCTACGCGGTGCTTGTAGCAGTGATGGCCGCACTCCTCATGACTGCCTAACACATAACTCCTGATTGATTTCGTCGAAGGAACTTATGAATTTGTCTTACTGACAGTATTCACCCGTCGAATACAAGTCCTTACTGAAATTACCTTTTCATCAACTGCTATATCAATACTCGCCCTGAGATACCTCCTACGGGGCACGCTTACCCGCTCACTACACCTGTTTCGGCTCATGGGGATAGTATAGTATCGGAAATGGAAGTCAGATAACTTGGACGGAGCAGAAAAAGCGGTTAGAAGACCACCCTTCGTAATACGAGAAGAATCATAATACTCAGTAAGCACACCAGTTTCCCGGGACCAGGTACGGCACGTCATACCAATGTAAAACAGATATGCAAAACTTTTAGTAAAGCATGATCTTATCGTACCTGCGCGCCTATCCGATTAAGGCGTTTGTTCTCAATAAAAACGCTCGGAAACATTTTTCCAATATTTCCTGGATGCTTGCCGACAAGATCGGCACCTTGGGCATCTCGTTCATCATCGGCATTTTCGTGGCCCGCTACCTGGGACCGGCAGACTTCGGTTTGCTCGGCTATGCGCAAAGCATAGCCGTTTTTTTTTCCATCCTGGCCGGCATGGGTCTGGATACAATCCTGAAACGTAACTTAGTCAATGACGCCGACCGGTTGGGGGAGGTAATGGGCACCGCACTGGCCGTGCGCCTGCTCGGAGCGGCCATCAGCATGTCATTGTTCAGCTTCTACGCTGCGTTGGCCGGCGAGAAACAGGAAAGCTTTTACATCATCCTGATCATCGTGATGGGCAACGCCTTCCAGTCGTTGAGCATCATTGAAACCTACTTCCAAAGCAGAATGCAGTCGCGGCTGCCGGTGATCGTAAAGTTGACGCAGTTCTGCCTCGCCAATGCACTGCGGATCTACCTGATCTATATCCATGCACCGGTCATGTGGTTTGCCTGGTCCCTGCTGCTGGGCGAGGTAGCCAATGCAGTCGGCATGGTGCTCATTTACCGGACGCAGCCCGTGTCGTTTTCGCGGTGGAAAATACGCTTGGGCTACGCCAAAGAAATGCTGGGGGACTCTTGGCCTCTGATCTTTTCGGGTTTCATTGTTGTATTTTACATGCGCATTGATCAGATCATGATCAAGCACATGATGGGCAAGGAAGCAGCAGGCGTTTACAGCGTGGCTGTCCGTTTTTCTGACTTGTGGAGTTTCCTGCCGGCCGTAATAGGCAACGCCTTCTTCCCAACCATTGTCGGCGCCCGGAAGATCAGTGAGGAATTTTACTACAAGCGGTTGCAGTCTCTGTTTGACCTCATGGTCTGGATCACCCTGTGTGTCATTATTCCGGCTACCGTTTTCGTGAGCAGGTGGGCTATTCCTCACTGGTACGGCAGCGAATTTTCTGAGGCCGGCGACGTGCTGATGATCTACATCTGGTCGGGCCTGTTTGCCTACCCGGCCATTGCCCTCAACCTCTGGCTGGTATCCGAGAACATGCAAAAGCTCTCCCTCTACCGCACCCTGACGGGGGCCGTGGTGAATGTGGTGCTGAACTTGATTTTGATTCCAGCTATGGGCATAAAAGGCGCCGCCATCGCCACCGTGATTTCGCATCTTTTCGCCTCCTACCTGAGCAGCCTGCTCTCCAGGAGTACGTGGCCGGGATTCCGCATGCAGACCAAAGCCCTTTTGCTGTACGGGGTATTTGCCTTCGTCGCCAGGCAGGTGCGGGCCATCAAAGCAGCCCGGAAAAAAGTGACGTACTGACCTTGCTGGCGGCAAGTACGCGCAGCAGCAGTCCTGCCGCGGGTTTAGAGTACCCCGTAAAGCAAGCTTTCCTTACGGGGCCATTCCTCCTAAAGATCAGACAGGCTTAGCTGCTCTTTTCCTCGAGAATAACAGCTTAATCAAGCAAAGCTGGCGTTTTCCCTAAAAAGTGGACACTTGAAAAAGTGCTGATTGGGATTCGCCCTAAAAAGTGGACACTTTGAAAAGAGCGGACCTTATCTACTCAAGCGGTTAAACAAAAGGTTGGTTTACTGAGAATAGAATAGCTTCATTGGAGCGCGGAATCAGGCATACGGTTACAATTTCCAGGCTGTCTATATACAGGGTTGCATGTAAGATTTGAATTGAAAGCAAACAGTTTATCGGCAAATCGATACCCAACCTGTACCCGCCGGCATGATATCCCTACTTCCCAAGCATTCTTCCGAAAACGAAAAGGGCATCGTAACCCAACTCATTAACAGCGTTTTTGCTTCTGTTTACGGGCATTCTCCCAAAAACGAGCAGTTGCTCATCTGCCGGGTCCACCGGGAGCTGAGCAGCCTCTACACTACGCTTGTGAAGGATGGGTACGCCTGGCTGTCGGAGGAACACGAAAGCCGGCTCGGCTTCCTGCGCTTCCTGGTTGAAGCATTGAAGCCCTACCAGGTAGAAGGAAATGCGGTGACGATGTTTTTTACGGTAAACCAGTTAAAGACTCCCTTCACCCAACGCTTTGTAAACGCTTACCTGAAGGAATATCAGCCGGTGGACCAGGTAGCCCTTATGCTGTTTCTGTCGTTGCGCGAACTGGCCGCCGACATCCGGGAGGGTTACCCGGACGAAAATTACCGCAGGCTGATCAGCATTTCAAAGGCATTGTTATAGCAGACCCGGTTCCCGTCAACCGGCTTTCATTGATATACGAACTACTCAAAAAAAGAAAAAGGATGTACATTTAGCCGGCCCCGGCTGCTTTTTTAGCCACCTCCCTGGGGGAAAGGCAGCCCTCAATTTCCGGCCCCGAAAACGTTTTGGGCAACCGGATCAGGAAAGCCGTGCCTTTGCCCGGGGTGCTGTTGACCGAGAGGGTTCCGTTGTGTTTGCGGATGATGCCGTAGGAAATTGATAGTCCCAAACCCGTACCTTCGCCTACGGGTTTGGTGGTAAAGAACGGATCGAATATTCTGGGCAGCACTTCCTCGCTTATTCCTTTGCCCGTATCGGCAAAAACCACTTCCACCTCGTCTCCGCAGTTGCGCGTGGTGATGCTTAGCTGGCCTTCCCCTTCAATGGCCTGGATGGCGTTCACCAGGATGTTCATGAACACCTGGTTGAGCTGGCCCGGAAAGCACTCAATGAAGGGCAGGCTTTCGTCGTACTCTTTTACCAGCCGGATACGGTCTTTGAGCCGGTTGCTCAACAGAATCAAGGTGCTTTCGAGGCCTTCGTGAATATCTATATTCTTCAGAGCGGCTTCGTCGAGCCGCGAGAAATTACGCAGGCCCTTCACGATTTCGGCCGTGCGGGCCGCGCCGGTCTTTACTGACAAGATCGACTCACTGATCACCTGCCGGTTTTCCTGGTAGTACAGCTCTTTTTTCATTTCCTCCAGGATTGACAGCTTTTCTTGGAGCAGCCGGAAGTCCATTTTTTCCCCCTCCCGGCACAGGTTTTCGATCTCTTCCAGTTGCCCGAGTACCTGGTAGAGTTCATCGAGGGCCTGCCTGATGTTATCCGTGCCGGCGTACACGAAGTTGATGGGGTTGTTGATCTCGTGGGCAATGCCGGCGGTGAGCTGGCCGAGGGAAGCCATCTTTTCAGACTGCACCAGTTGCGCCTGAGTCATCCTGAGGTCCGAGATGGTCTGCTCCATCATTTCATTCATAGCCGACAGTTCTTCGCCGCGGGCGCGGAGTTCCTCTTCCGAAACCTGTAGTTCATTATAGGCCTCCTGCAAAGCGATCTGGGCTAGTTTGATCCCGGTGATGTCAAGGCTGATGCCAACCAGGCCCGTGGTCTGCGACCGGGCATCCAGAAGCGGGATTTTGGAACTCAGAAACCAGCACTGGCTGCCGTCGAGCCGGGTATTGAGGGTTTCTTGGTAAAGTATGGCCTTGCCGGTGCGCAGCACCTGTTGGTCTTCGTCCACCGAGAGCCGGGCCGACTCATCCGGGTAAAGCTGGTAGTCATCCTTGCCCAGAATCTCCTCCTCGCCGGACGCCTGCACGTACTCGTATTCGGCCCGGTTGGCCAGCACCTTGCGCGAAAGGGTATCTTTTACATAAATGTTTACCGGGATGTTGTCAATGATGGTCCGGAGCAGGATCCGCTCTTTAGCCAGTTTTTCTTCGGCCTGCAAGCGTTCCGTAATGTCGCGGGCCGCTGCGTAAATGCGTTCTCCTTTGGTGGTGGCGCACCATTCCACGTGCGTATACGTTCCGTCTTTGCGCCGGCAACGGACGACGAAATCCTGAACCTGGACCCCGGCATGCAAGTCGGCAAGCTTCTCCAGCGCCTGCGGCTTGTCTTCGGGATGAATGAGGTCAAGGACCGAAGTGCCGTGCAACTCCTCCGGAGTGAAGCCGAAAATCCGTTCGGCAGTCTTGTTGACGCGCCCGAAATTTCCCTGCATGTCACCGATGAAAAGCAGGTCCAGGGCCGTATCGAAAAAGCCTTCCAGTTCCTGGGTTTTAGCCAGCAGTTCCTTTTCCAGCTCCTTGCGGCGGGTAATGTCCCTTTGCACGCCGAAGTGGCCGGTGATTCGTCCCGCGTCGTCGTAGAGGCAGAGGTAGTCGCCCTCCACCCACATGGGGGAACCGTCGAACCTGCGTTCATCACTATCGATCCGGAGCCGGCCCTGGTCAAACAGCCCGGTCCATACTTCTCTTCCGTGGTCGGGGTCGTGGGCAAAAAAATCATTGGGCGTGAGCCCCAGAAAGTCTTCCTGCCTGGCTCCGTACTGGTCGAGCATGGCCTGGTTGATGCGGGTAATGCGCTGGTGGGCGAACACGTAGTCGAGCGCCGCTTTTTTATCCACCCCGGCGTCCCAGACCACTGGCTCATCGAGCATCATGAAAAAGAAGCCGTCCAGCGAGTTGCTGAAGAACAATTCGAGCAGCTTTTCACTTTCCCGCACCCGGACTTCGGCCCGTTTGCTTTCGGTAATGTTGCGCGCCACGCAGATCAGTTCCCGTTTTTGTTCCGCTGCCCGGGGGAGGGCAGAGACGGCCAGGCTGTACCACTGCTCCTCTTGCGGCATGGGTAGGGCGTACTCAACCGACTGCTTGCTGCCGGTAGCCAGGGCCGCACGCAGCGCATTCGTAATGGCGCGTTCCGCCTCCGGCGGAAAACCGATTTCATGCACTTTCTTGCCGATGAAAAAGGAAGGCGGGACGAAAAGAGAGCTGTCCTGATCGTTATTCCGGTAGTATTCGATAAAGGTGTAGGCTTCGTCGAGCACGAACACCATGTCGCCGGTATTGTTGAGGAGTTCTTTGAGGCGGGCGTTGGCCTTCAGCAATTCGGCTTCCTGCTGTTTTACCTGGGTAATGTCGGTATGCGCCCCCAGCATCCGGACGGGTTTGCCTTGCCCGTCCCGGATGGCCAGGCCCCGGCAGCGAATCCAGACGGTGGAGCCGTTCTTGTGGCGGTAACGCACCACCTGGTCGTAGGGGTGCGAGGGGTCCTGCCAGTGCCGGAGGGCGTTCTGAGTGGCTACTTCCAGGTCTTCGGGATGAATAAGGTGTTGCCAGGCGTCGGCCCGGTGGGGCATCTGGTCGGGGTTGTAGCCCAGCGTCGTCCAGAACCTAGGGTTCATCCATTCGTTTTCGGGGTTTTCCAGGTCCCAGTACCAAAGGCCGTCCAGCGACGACTCCTGGACGAAGTCGAAGATAAAAGCTTCTGATCTGATCAGCTCGTAGAGTTCTCTCTTTAAGTAATTCATTGGGTTACGCGGATGGAGTATGACGATTGGGGATTACCACCGTGAACGCGGCGCCGGCGCCTGACGCAGAAGAAACCGCGATGGTGCCTTCCAGTGCCTCCACCGTTTCTTTCACAATGTAGAGCCCCAGGCCCGATCCCGAGCTGCTTTCGGTGGCCCGGTAAAACATCCCGAAAATTTTGTCGAGGTGCGCCGCTTCGATGCCGATGCCGTTGTCGGCCACGCAGATTCTCGCTTCCCGGTGGTTGACTACCCCCTCAACGCGGATGACTGGTTCCGGCTGCTCGGGATTGCGGTACCGGATGGCGTTGGAAAGCAGGTTGTTGAAGATGACCGTCAGCCGTTTGGCATCGGCGTAGAGAACGGTTTCCTGCGATACGGTTTTTTCCAGCCGGATCGTTTGCCCGCCCGTCAGGTACTGCAATCCTTCCCAAACTTCATCAATCACCCCGACCAGGTCCACCGGTTCCCGGGCCACGGCCGTGCGTTGGTTGCGGGAAAAGTGAATGATGTCCTGGATGAAATGGTCGAGCTTGTGGATGCTGCGGCGCATGAGGGCCAGGTAATGATCCCGCTGGTTTTTATCTTCCTCCTCCCCGACAATGTCGGTGAGGCCGAGCATCGACATGAGGGGGGCCCGCAGGTCGTGGCCGGCGCTGTACACGAACCGGTCGAGTTCCTGGTTGATCTTGAGCAACTGCTCATTCTGGGCCTCCAGCTTTTTCTCCGACCTTTTGCGGGCATCGATGTCCATGACCGTGCCCGACAGCTTTACGACTTCGCCGGTTTTCCCTTTCTGGGGCCGTCCAATGATGTTGACGTATTTCTCCTGCCCGCGGGGGGTAACGATGCGGATGTCGGTATGATAGGCAGCACCTTCCCGGATGGCCCGGGTAACGAGTTGCCCGTACGCGTCGGCGTCCTCCGGGTGGCAAAGCGCCAGGGTCCCGGACCAGGACGGCACGCCCCGGGCCTTCTCCAGGTCCAGGATGTGGTATACCTCGTCCGACCAGATGGTCGTCTGCGTCGTTACGCCGTATTCCCAACTGCCGATCCGGGCTACGGCCTGCGCTTCTTTGAGGGCAACCTCACTCTTGCGGATCCTTTCTTCGCTCAGCTTCCGCTTCGTGATTTCGTAGCGGGTGCAGATGAAGCGGGTAACCGTGCGGCCGTCATCCATGACCGGGTAAATGATCGTGTCCACCCAGAATACCTTTCCGCTTTTGGCAAGGTTGCAAATCTCGCCCCGCCAGAGCTTGCCGGCCAGGATGGTGGCCCACATCTGTTCGAAAAAGCTTTTCGGGTGATAACCGGAATTGAACAGGCGGTGGCTGCCACCCAGCAGTTCTTCGGGACGGTAGCCGGTGGTTTTGCAGAACAGGTCGTTGACGTAGGTAATCTTGCCCCCGGCGTTGGTGATGGAGATGAGGGCACTGGCGTCGAGCACGTTCTTGTAGTTGCCCAGTTCGCGCAGCAAGTGTTCTTTCTCCCCTTCGATCTTTTTGCGGCCGGTAATATCCTGGCTGAAGATGGCAACGCCCTGTATTTTTCCGTTCGTGTTGCGGATGGGGTTATAGGAAACTTCGTAGTAGCGCCGTTCGAGGGCATTGTCGCCGAATACGTCCTCCACGGTGTACTGCTCCCCGGCCAGGGCGCGGTCCAGGCGTATTTTCTCCCTTTCCCAATCCGGCCCTCTTTCCAGAACCTCCAGGGCGTTCATCCCGATGCGGATCATTACCCCGAACACTTCCTGCATGGTGCGGGCGTGTACCGAATTGAAGGAGAGGTAGCGGTAGTGGCAGTCGAGGGCAAAAATGATGTCGTGCGTACTCTCTTGTACAGCTTGCAGCGTAGCCAGGTATTGCCGGGTTTCCTCCTCCAGCTTTTTCCGCTCGGTAACGTCCGATTCGATGGCAATGAAGCCGGTCACCCCGCCGGCTTCGTCGCGGACCGGGGAAATGGACAAGGACAGCCAGTAAGGGGTGCCGTTCTTGTGGTAGTTGATGATCTCCGTCTTAAAGCCCTCCCCGGCGAGAATCCGCTCGTGCATGAACGCAATCACACCCGGGTCGGTGAGGGGGCCTTGCAGGAGTGATCCCGGCGTCCTGCCGAGTGCTTCGGCCGGTGCATAGCCGGTAATGCGGGTAAAACCCTCATTCACCCATTGGGTCACGCCGGCCCGGTCAGTAATGATGACGGCATTATCGGTCTGCTCGGCTACCAGGGAAAGCTTGCGGAGGGCCAGTTCGTTCTGCTTGCGGGTGGTAATGTCCACGGCCGAGAAGGCAACGGCGTATACCTGCCCCTGCCGGTTGCGGATGGGCAGGTATTCCACCTGGTACCAGATCTGGATGCCGCTGGGGTAGGTGATGGATTTTTCGAGCCGTACGATCTCCCCGCCCAGCGCCAGGGCGAAACCTTTCTTAAAGTCCGGCTCATCGGCCGGGTTGGAATACAGGAGCATGCTGTCGCCTTCCCGTACCGTTTGACCCCAGATCATCCGGATGTACTTTTCCCCGACGGCATTCCACTTGAGAATCTCGTAAGACTTGCCGAGCATGAAGTACGCCTGGGGAGACGTGTCCAGCAGGGCCTGTACGTTGGATTCGGAGCGTTGCAGCTTCTCCTCCCAGTCCGTGTACTCAAGGGTATTTCGGGGCTTTGCCAGCAAAATCACATCGCCGGAAGCAGGCCTCCGCAGCATACCACGCAAGCCAAACGCCATTGGCTCGCCGGATGCCCGGCAAAGGTGTAAACGGGCCCCGGCATCCCCCTCGGTCGGGGCTTTGGCCTTTTGCAACAACTCCCATTCGTTGCCCTCGGACGGGTACAGGAAGTGCGTGATGGGTTTGCCGACCATTTCTCCCGCGGGCCAATTCAACTGCCGGGCTAAGGCTGGATTCACGTACCGTATCTGTCCGCCCGACGCCACGATCAGGACTGCGTCCGAACACTGGTCGAACAGGCTGGTAAAAGCGTAACAGCTGCGCTTGCTGCCCGGCCGGCTCTCTGTTTGGGGGCCGTAACTATTGTTTTTTACGCTTTTCATGGACGTTTCATTTGTGCCGGCTACGAGTGGTCAAACCAAACGGTCAACTACTCGGGTGATTGGCTGGCCTTGCCCAGGGCAGCCAGCAGTTGTTCCGTGGTGAACGGCTTTACCAGGTAAGCGACCGCCCCCAGACGGAGCCCCTCTTGTACGACTGCCTCCTGGCCTACGCCGCTGATCATTACAATCTTCGAAGGCAGACCCTCTTCTTTCAGCAGTCTCAGCACGTCGGTGCCCAGCATGTCGGGCAGGATGTTGTCGAGCGTAATGATGTCGGGCTGAAGCGCAAAAGCCAGGTCAATGGCCGCTTCTCCGTCGGCCGCCGTGCCGATGATGTCGTATCCTGCTTCGGTAAGGGTGTCCTTGATGAGCGCCCTCATGTAGAGGGAGTCATCAACCACCAGCACTTTTTTAGGCATTGGAATAGGAATAAAAATGAAATGTAAACGCCTCAGGCCACGGTGGCCGGCAGGAAAGGGCTGACCTGTTCTTTGGCAATGACCTTGAACACGTCGATGAGAATGATGAGGCGGCTGCCCGAGCGGACAATCCCCGAGATGTAGCCATTGCCGGCGCTGCCGTCACCCACCAGGTCCGGGGAGAGGTCAATGTCGGCTTCCTTGACGGTAAGCGTATTGGGTACTTCCCGCACCAGGATTCCCATCCGCATTTCTTCACTGGCGACGACCAGCGTATAGTTGTGCGGGCGGTGCGTTTCGGCTTCCTCCGCGGGAGCCAGCCCGAAGCGTTCTTCCAGGTCGAGGATGGCCAGGATGTTGCCCCGCACGTTGGCTACGCCTTTGATGTAAGGAGGGGTAAGCGGAATGCGGGATACCTTGGGGGTAATTACCACTTCCTTGATCTGGTCGATAACCAGGGCGTACTCCTGGCCGCCCAGCCGGAACACGATGAGCTGGTAGCTGCTGCGGGTTTGCCGGCGGACGGAGTCGGTGTTACGGGCCGGAATATCATTGGGTAATGGGTCCATGCGTTTTTACCAATTATGGGTTGAAGGAACATCGCTGACGGGCCTTGCCGGTACCGGAAGGGCAACTGTTGTCCCCGGCACCGGCAATCCCGGGGCATCAGGAGAGTTTGAACTGCGAAACGTTGCCCTTGAGCTGGTCGGCGACCTTCGCCAGGTTTTTACCCGTCAGGGCCACTTCGTCCATCGACTTGTTGAGTTCGCGGGAGGAGGAGGCTACTTCCTGCGTGCCGGAAGCGGTTTCTTCGGCTACCACCACAATCTTCTCAATGTTTTTGACCACCACACCGATGCTGCTCTGCTGTTCCCCGGTGGCCGAGAGCACCTGCCGGGAGAGTTGGAGCGTTTCCATGCTGGAGGCGTGGATGCTTTCGAATACGTTTTCGGCTTCTTTGGTGGCTTTGGTGCCGCTCTCCACGTTGGTTTTCATCTTGTCGATGGCCTTGGTGGCCCCGGCCGTATCCTTCTGCACGTCCTTCACCACGCGTTCAATCTCCACGGCCGAGCGGCGCGAATCTTCGGCCAGCTTGCGGATTTCGTCGGCCACCACGGCAAAGCCACGACCCGCGTCACCGGCCCGGGCGGCTTCAATAGCAGCGTTGAGGGCCAACAGGTTCGTTTGCGAAGCAATGTCGGTGATTACGTTCAGCGTGCGGGAAATCTCCTCGGAACGGTTGGTGAGCACGTCGATGGACGTAGAGGTAGTGTCGGCCGACCGGTTGATCTCGTGCATGTTTTCCACTACCGCCCGGATGATGCGCAGGCCGTCGTTGCAACTGTTCTGACCCTTCTCGGCGGCCTTGGTGATGATGTCGGCCTTGCCGCCCATGTCGTTGGACGACCGCAGGATGTCTTCCACCAGCTTGGACGATTCGTCGGTGCGCAGGGCTTGCTCCTGGGCGCCTTCGGCCATCTGGGTAATGGCGGCAGCTACTTCGGTGGTGCTCTTCTTCATGCTCTCGGCCCGCTCAAGCATCTGCGCCGAAGAACTGGCTACCGTAAAGGCGTTTTCTTCGATGCCCCGGATGAGCTTGTTGAGGTTGCGGATGGCAATGTTGAGGGCATTGGACAGATCAGACAGGTCGCCGGTAGCCCTCATGGAGAAGGTCTGCGTAAGGTCGCCCATTGACATGGCCGTGACGATGCGGTTGATCTCCAGCACCGGCTCGGAAATGCTCTTGAGCAGTTGATTAAGTGATTCGCCCAGGTCCTTCCACGCACCGTCTACGCCGGCCAGCTTGAGCCGTTCGCGGAGCTGGCCTTCCGTGCCGGCCAGGTTTACTACCCGGTTCACTTCCGTCACAATGCCTTTGATGGTGTCGCGCAGGTCTTCCAGGTCACGGTTCACTTTGGCAATGTCGCCCTCCAGCTTCACGCCGTTCAACTGCATGGTCGCCCCGAGGTTGCCCTTCTTAAGGTCGTCAATGAACTGGTTGGCAGCCTGGAAGCCGACGGTGAAGCCGGTGACGTCGGTGGCAAACTTGACCACCTTGAAGGGCTTGCCGTTGAGGTCCAGGATGGGATTGTAGGTGGCCTGGATGAATACCTCCTTGCCGTTCTTGCCCA
The DNA here is from genome assembly GCA_963844325.1 of uncultured Sphingobacteriales bacterium. Classification (GTDB taxonomy): domain Bacteria; phylum Bacteroidota; class Bacteroidia; order Cytophagales; family 172606-1; genus CADCTQ01. Next base: position 5,360,574 of record CAWJNV010000002.1, on the reverse strand, counting down.
GCCGCCGGTAGGTAGCCGCGTCGTATTCGCCCCGCCGGAGTTTTTCCCAGAAGGCCCGGTACTCGGCGCTGCCGGCGTAGGCCGCATCCACGAACAGGCGGTGGTGCTGCCCTTTGATTTCCTCCAGCGAATAGCCGACGCACCGGAGGAAGTTCTTGTTGGCAGTCAGTACCGTGCCGTCCAGGTTGAATTCGATAACGGCGTTGGACTTGCCTACGGCGTTGATCTGGCCCTGGTAATCGGCGCTTTGCATTTTCTGGGCGGTAACGTCGCTGGCCAGCTTGATGATCTTGACAATTTCGCCGGCGTCGTTGAACACGGGCGTGTAGGCTGCCACCAGCCACACCTCGCGGCCGCCCCGCTGGATGCGTTTGAACTCGCCCTGCTGGGCCTGCCCGGCGTTGAGCTGCCGCCAGAACTCCCCGTACTGCGGGGTACGGGCGTAGTCATTGTCCACGAAAATGCGGTGGTGCTTGCCCATAATCTCTTCGAGCGTATAGCCCATCAATTGCAGGAACAGGTCGTTGGCCGTGAGTACGTGCCCGCCCTGGTCGAACTCGATGTAGGCGTAGGAGGCGTTGATGGCGTTGAGCTGGCCGGTCATCTGCACGTCTTTGCGCCGCATCTCTTCCTGGGTGGCGCTCATCTCCTCCATATTCTGGCGCAGTTCCTCTTCCTGGGCCTTCATCATTTCGCCCTGCGACTGGGCTTCCCGGAGCATGTCGTTGATCTTCTCCTCCTGGTCTTTGCGTTCGGTGATGTCGTAGCGCACCCCGATGTACTTGACGGGCTTGCCTTCTTCGTCGAGCACGGGGGTGATGGTGGCCGCTACCCAGTAGTGCGTGCCGTCTTTGGCCCGGTTCTTAATTTCGCCTTTCCACACGTTGCCCTTTACAATGGTGGCCCACAGGTCCTTGAACAAATCTGCCGGCATGTCGGGGTGGCGCACGATGCTCTGCTTCTGGCCGATCAGCTCCTCGCGGGTGTACTTGGCGAGGCGGCAGAATTCCCCGTTGACGGCCAGGATGTAGCCTTTCGTATCTACCTCCGACACGATGGCCGCGTTGTTGAGGGCCGCCATCTGCCCGGTGAGTTCGATCTGGCTGCGGGCCATTTCCTCCAGGTTCTTTTTAAGGGCTTCGTCCTGCGCCTTCTGCCGGGAGATGTCTTTGATGAAGGCGGTAAAAAAGAGTTCCTCGCCCAGCTTCACTTCGCTCAGCGTCAGCAGCACGTCCACCGTCCGGCCGTCCCGGGTCTGGATTTTTACCTCCCGCCCGATGCCGATCACTTTCTTTTCGCCGGTGCGGTTGTAGCGTTCGAAGCCCTGGTCGTGGGCCCGCATTTCGGCTTCGGGGGCCAGGTCGCGAATGGTCTTGCCCAGCATCTCCGCCGAGGCGTAGCCCCAGAGCTTTTCGGCCGCCGGGTTGAAGTACTCAACGATGCCCTGCCGGTTGAGCGTAATGACGGCGTCCACGCACCCGTCGAGGGTAGCCCGGTTCTTCTGCATTTCCCGTTCCACAGCCTCGCGCGTCACCTGGATTTCTTCCAGCGTCTGGCGCAGCTTTTCCTCCCGCTGCCGCGACTCCTCCGTCAACCGCTCCACCTCCTGGCCGGCCTGCCCCAGCCCGGTGATGTCGGTAGCCAGTTGCGCCACTTTCACCAGTTGCCCTTTCGCGTCGGCAACGGGCAGGAAGGTGCTCGACAGCAGTACGATGGCCCCGGCCTTGGTAACGTGCCCTTGCACCGACTGCCGGGAGCCTCCTCCTTCCGGGCTGTTCCACAGCGCTTTGAAATCACTGCCTTCGCTCCCGGCCGCGGCCAGCAGGGTCTTCCGGGGTTTGCCCGCCAGTTCCTCCGGCGTGTAGCCCAGCAGCCCGAGCAGTACCGGGTTGATGTGCAGGATGCGGCCTTGCGGGTCAAATTCGGCGTAGCCGCAGGCCGATTGCAGCGCTTCCCAGGCGGGAAAGGTAGCCGGCACCAGGGCTGGCGTAGATAGATCAGGGGTGAGTTCCATACGGGATTACTGTTGAATGCGTGTGACTTGCGAAATGACAATGGGGATGATGCCGGCAACGGGGGAGGAGGGTGGTTTACGCCGGGGCTGCCTCGGCCAGGGATTCGGAAAGCTTTTTGGGCAGGGTAATCACGAAAGTGGCTCCCGTGCCCGCTTCGCTCCGGACGGATATGTCGCCCTGGTGCTTTTTGACAATGCTGTAGGAGATGGACAAGCCCAGGCCGGTGCCCTGGCCGACGGGCTTGGTAGTGAAGAAGGGGTCAAACAGTTTGGGGATGTACTCGTTGGGTATGCCCGGGCCGGTGTCGCTGATGCTGATGCTCACCTGATCGTCGAGGTCGCGGGTGGAGATGGAGAGGGTGCCGGCGCTTTCCATGGCCTGGATGGCATTGGTGAGAATGTTCATCAGCACCTGGTTGAGCAGGCCGGGGTAGCACTCGATGGATTCGAGGCCGGGGCTGTAGTCTTTTACCACCGTGATCCGGTCTTTGGTCTGGAAGGAGAGCAGCACCAGCGTACTGTCGATGCCCTCGTGGATGTCGGCGTTCTTGAGCAGCGCCTCGTCGAGCCGCGAGAAGTTGCGCAATCCTTTGATGATCTCGGCCGTACGCCCAACGCCGATGACGATGGAGTCAATCGTTTCCCGGATCACCCGGCGGTTGTCGAGGTAGTAGAGCTGCTCCTTCAAACCCTGCATCTGGGTCAGTGCGCCGCACGTCTGGGCGGTACCCGGCCCGGCCAGCCGGTCGTAGGCATCCAGGAGCTGGAAGATTTCGCCGGCGGCCCCTTGCAGATTGTGGATGCCCACGGCGATGTAATTGACCGGGTTGTTGATCTCGTGGGCAATGCCGGCGGTAAGCTGGCCGATGGCGGCCATTTTTTCCGACTGCACCAGGTGCGACTGGGCGGCTTTGAGTTCGCCGATGGTGTGTTCCAGCGTGTCGTTCATGGCTGCCATTTCCTCACCCCGGCACCGGAGTTCTTCCTCGGTAGCCAGCAGGTCGTTGTACATCTGCTGGAGCTTCCCTTCGGCGTTTCGCCACCGCGACACGTCGGCAAAGGTCACCACGAAGCCGTCGTTGAGCTTGACGGCCACCGTGTGGAACCAGGTGCGGATGCCTTCGTGGTCGTAGTAGTGTTCGTGCTCCATGGGCTCACCCGTTTCCACGACCCGCACGTACCGGTCAAACAGTCCTTCCTCGCGGTTGCCGGGCATTTCTTCGAGCAGCTTGCGGCCCACCAGGAAGTCAGCCGAACGGCTCACCATCGTTTCGGCCCGGGCGTTTACCACTGTCCAGGCGAAATCGGCGATGGCCCCGCCGGCTTCGCGCACCGAGCGGAATGCCATGATGCCGGACAGCGAACAGTCCAGTACCCCGTGCAGGGTCTGGCGGATTTGGTAGGGTTCGGTGAGGTCGGTGCCTACGAACAGAAAGCCCGCCGCCCGGTCGCCCTCACCGGCAATCACCGAGATGCTCAACTGCACGGGGAGGGTAGCGCCGTCTTTTTTCCGCAGGGCCCACTCCCGGGTAACGGGCCGGCCAGGCTCTACCCCAACAACCAGTTCCCCGAGCATCGCTTCGGGCCCGCCAGGTGTTTCTCCGTTGCCCAGCAGCCGGAGCACGGACTGCTCCCGGAGTTCCACCTCGTGGTAGCCCAGCCACGCGCGGGCCGTCTCGTTGGTGCTGGTGATGCGGCCCTGCCCGTCGGTGGAGATGATGGCAACCACGGCGTTGCGCAGGATGGCCGTCTGGAAGGCATTGACCCGAATAAGGCTCGCGTTGGCCGCCGATAACTCCTTTTCGGCCTCCTCCAGTTTGTCCAACTTCTGCTGCAACTGGTTCACGAAACGCCTGACCAGCTTGCGCTGAGGACGGTAGACCAGGACGTGTTGCAGCCCGATCACCGCCAGCAGCACAAATGCCACGTACCCGCCGAGCCGCGAGGCTTCGTCGAGTTTGGCTTCGGCCTCCCGGCGGAACTGCCCGGTAATGGCTTCCCGCCCGGCCAGTACGGCCGGACTGTAGTATAAAAGCCGGGCAATGTGGCTTCGCAAGTACGCGGCGCGGCGGCCCGCACCGGCCACGGTGTCGGCAAAGGTCAGCGCCTCGGCCGCTTGTACCATGGCAAAACGGGATACCCGCTGCCTGCGGAGCAGGGCCTGCACCTGCGGACTGTTGCCGATGGAGGTTCCCTGCCGGGCGGCCGGGGAGAGCAGCTGCCGGTCGGCAGACTGCCAGTCGGATACGTCGTTGCGCAGTTGCCGGAGCCGTCGCCCGAAAAAGACGGAGTCCCGGGCGTACGCCAGCAGCAGGGCATCTTTGACGATCTTTTCGGTGTACATGCGCTGTTTGCCCGACACCTCGATGAGCCAGGCGTCGGCAAGCTGTTTTTCCCGGTGCTTATGAAGCAGCCAGAAACTCCCGGTGACCACCAGGGTGAGTACCACCGAAGCCAGCAGGTGGGTGTACTTGATGCGCAGGTCGAGTTGAGGAGGATAATCCATACGAATGGCATTAACCGGCAAGCGGAAGTTTGAAACGGAACGTACTGCCCAGGTTGGGCCGGCTGCTCACCAGCAGTTCGCCTCCCTGGCAGGATAAATAGTCGCGGCACAGTTGCAGGCCCAGCCCGGTGCCCTTCTCATCGGCCGTGCCCCGGGTGGTATACCCGGCCGCGCCGCCCAACAGCGCCTCCAGGTTGTGCTCGGCAATGCCGACGCCCGTATCCATCACGCTGACGACGGCCGCTGCGGGTTCGGTTTGCAGCGAAACCCGTACTTCGCCACCCGCGGGGGTAAACTTGATGGCATTGGAAATCAGGTTGCGCAGGATGACGTCGAGCATGTTCGTATCGCATACCGCGTTGATTTCGTTGTCGGGCAGTTCGTAGCACAGCTGCACCCTTTTCTGGTCGGCAATCGACTGGAAAAGGCGGATGTTTTTCTCCACGAAAGCGTTCACCGGCTGCGGCCGGAGGCTCACGCGGAGCCCGCCCAGCTGGTCCATTGACCAGTTGAGCAGGTTGTTGAGCAGGTCGGACGTATACCGGAGGTCTTGTTGCATTTTATGCATCACCGCCCCCACTTCCGCCGCACTGATCTCATCCCCGTAAGCAGTGAACATTTGGGTAAAGTTGAGCAGGTTGCCGATGGGCGCCCTCAGGTCGTGGGCGATGATGGAAAACAGCCGGTCCTTGGCCTGGTTGGCCCGTTCGAGTTCCTGCGTGCGGTGCTGCACGCTTTCCTCCAACTGTTCGTTGGACTGCTGCAGGGCGGCAATGAGTCGCTCCTTCTCCTGGTTCAGCCGGTACCGCTCCAGGGCATTGCCGATGGTGATCCTGAGTTGCTCGGTATCCCAGGGCTTCATGGCATAGTGAAAAACCCCCAGCTCGTTGAGGGCTTTGACGACCACTTCCACGTCGCTGTAACCGGTAATGATGATGCTCATTACCTCCGGGAACTGGTTTTTAACCATTCTCAGAAAATCAACGCCCGTCACGTGCGGCATGCGCTGGTCGGTAACGACGAGCTGCACCGGGTGAGCGGCCAGCACTTGCATGCCTTCGGCCGCCGAACGGGCCGTGTGGATGCGGTAGCGGCGGTAAAAAGCGTTGCGGAATCCGACCAGGTTGTGTTCCTCGTCGTCAACGTACAGAATGCTGAAATTCATGGCAGGAGGTTGCTGTTGCATAAGAATGATACCGGGACGGAGGTGATTACCGGGCAGCGGCCAGCGGTTGGGCGGCCGGGGCCGGCAGGGCGAAGTAGAAAGTGGCTCCTTTGCCTTCGGCCGCGGTGGCCCACACTTTTCCCCGGTGCTTTTCCAGGGCGTGTTTCACCACCGTCAGGCCCAGTCCCGTGCCGTCGTATTCACGCTGGGCGTGCAGCCGGTTAAAAGCCACGAACAGTTTGTCGTAGTACTGCATGTTGAACCCGGCGCCGTTGTCGCGCACGTAGTAGGTTACTTCGTCCTCACCGGCGATGGCCCCGATCTCGATGGCCGGCGTTTGGGCTTTGGCGGCGTATTTGACGGCGTTTCCCACCAGGTTGGCCCATACCTGCCGGAGCAGCGTTTTGCTTCCGTACGCAGGCGGAAGGTCGTCGATTTGCCACTGCACGGGTGGCTTGTCCGGACCGGCCGCCAGGTCTTCGACTACTTCCCGGACCAGGTCCTGCATGGATACGCAGGCCGGTTCCACCTGCGTAAACTGCACTTTGGAGAAGGACAGAATGTCTTCGATGAGCTGGTTCATCCGGCCCGATGCCTGGGCGATCAGGGTTATCAATTCGGTCGCCTCCGCCTGCTCTCTGATGACGGGGAAGTTTTGCAGCACCCGCGTAAGTCCCTGGATGTTGCGGAGCGGCGATTTCAGGTCGTGGGAAACCGAGTAGGCAAATGCATCGAGTTCCTTCACCAGCGAACCCAGCGAGGCGTTTCTTTCGCTCAACTCCTGGTTCAATGCCTGCAACTCCAGGTTCAGCTGGCTTACCTTCGCCTCGGCCTGTTGCTTGGTCCGGATTTCCTGCTTGAGTTTTGCCGTGAGTTGTTTCAGGGCTTGTTCCTGCTGGAGCCCCTGCCGGTGCTGGTGGTAGTGTTTGATGGCGGCGGCTACTTTGGCCTTGAACAACCCGGGAATGAAGGGCTTGCCCACGTAATCGGTTCCGCCCACCCGGTAGCCGCGTTCGATGAACCCTTCTTCAAGGCTGGAAGTGAGGAAGATGATGGGGACGTGTTCGTACCGGGCCGATTGGCGGATGGCCTCGGCGGTTTCGAAGCCGTTGAGTCCCGGCATCATTACGTCGAGGATGATCAGGTCTACTTCGGCCATGCCGGGGAGCAGGTTGAGCGCCTGGTTGCCGGAGGTCGCTTTGATCACGTGGTAATGGTTGGAGACCAGCAATTTCTCCATGAAAAACAGGTTGCTGGAACAGTCGTCTACGGTCAGGATGGTTGGCATCGCGCTGGGTCGAATGGCATAGGTCTTACTTCTGTTTAGGGGGTTGTAAGGGAGTAGGGGAGTGGGGAGTCAGGGAGTTTGAGAGTTGGGGAGTTAGCGGGTTTGATTGTGCCGTGCCGATGGGGTGCGTTGCTTTCAGCACACAAACTCCCCAACTCCCCAACTCTCAAACTCCCTCATGCCGTTTGCAGCCAGGCAATGGTTTCGATGAGCCGGTGCTGGTTGAAAGGCTTGGTGACGAGCCGGGCGCAGTGGGCCTGGGTTGCCTTTTGCTCGGTTGCTTCGTCGGTGTAGGCGCCCACGTAGATCACCGGGATGTCGGAAAACTGCCGGAGCCGGTCCACGGTTTCAAAACCGGTCATGGGCCCCTCGATGCGGATGTCAATGAAAATCATGTCAGGTTGCAGCGACCGCACGGCCCGCAGGGCCTCCTCGCCGTCGGCCACCAGCCCGACGGTCTGGTAGCCCATCTGCGCCAGGGAGGTCTTGAGCACGTAGGCCGGGATCAACTCATCTTCTACAATTAGAAACTTCTTCATGCGGGAGCTGGTTTGGGACTTTTGGAAAGGCAACCCGCTTTTACTGAACGGACTACGGGGCAGCATGCATCCCTTTACAAAGGTAGCCGGACCCGGAGCGGGAGTAAATAGTGGAATAACACCCATTTTGGGGCGGTGGAAAAACGGATGCAGCGGGTATGGTTTACCGGGGGAAGGCACTAGTGGTTTACCACCGGAAAAAACAATTAGGTTCTTGGGCGCATCCGCCGTAGACTTCAGAATTTAAATTGCATATTGAGGGAGCGTGTCCGGCCGGTAGTGGCGGGAAGGCGCTTTTCGGGCTTCGAAGCAGCTATTCTAAAATCAGGTCAGGAAGTATGTCTTACCCGTTGAAGGTGCTTTTGGTAGAAGATTCGCCACTGGACCAAAAACTAATCCTTGAGCAGATCAGGCTGGCGGGCGTTCCTTTCACGCACCTGGTCCTCGACCGGGCAGAAGGGCTGCCGGAGCAGTTGCAATGCGCCGATTGGGACGTGGTGATTTCCGATTATAACCTGCCGCGCACCAACGGCCTGGAAGTGCTCCGGTGCGTGCAATCCTCCGGCAAAGACATTCCCGTGATCGTGGTGTCGGGGGCCATCGGCGAAGAAACGGCGGTAGCCGCCATGCAGGCCGGGGCCGACGATTACCTGATGAAGGACAACCTGACCCGCCTGGTGCCGGCCATTGACCGCGCCATCAGCCAGGCCGAAAGCCGCCGGCAGCGCCGCCACGCGGAAGTATCGCTCCAGGAGGTGAAAATGCGCCTGGAAGGCATCATCGCGTCGGCCATGGACGCCATCATTACCATCAACGCGGGGCAACGGATCGTGATGGCAAACCCCGCCGCCGAGCAGATGTTCGGCTTCCCGGCCGCCCAACTGATGAACCAGCCCCTTTCCCGGCTGCTCCCGGCCCGTTTCGGGACGGCCCACCAGGGACACATCCACCTGTTCGGCCAGTCGGGCAAGACCACCCGGCAAATGGGCGTGAACATGACCTTGTACGGGCTGCGCTCCGACGGCACGGAGTTTCCCCTGGAAGCTTCCATCTCGCAGGTGATGGTGGCCGGGCAGCAGTACTTTACCGCCATCCTGCGCGACGTGACCCGGCGCCAGGAAGCCGAAGACAAGCTCCGCCTCCAGGCGCAACTGCTGGAACTGATCGACGAAGGGGTCATTTCCCTGACGCGTGACCGCCGGGTGCGCTCCTGGTCGGAGGGCGCCGAAAAGATATTCGGCACCCGGGCCGCCGAAGCCGTGGGCAAGCCCCTGGCCCAGCTCCTGTCCATCCGCTACTACGAAGGCGCGGCCGGTCCCGCCGACGCGTTTGAGCAGGCCGTTGCGGGCCACACCTGGAAGGGCGAAGTGGTGATGGTGGCGCCGGAGGGGCAGGCCCACCCGGTCTTTCTGACCGTTTCGCAATTTGTCGGCGAAGGCGGCGGGAACGGCTTCATCCTCGTGTGCAAGGACATCCAGGAAATCTCTTCCATCCAGCACCAGCTCATCCGCCAGCAGTCCTACATCGTGTCCACCATCGAAAATTCGGCCGACGCCATCTTTGCCCTCAACGACCGCTACGAACTGCTTTACTACAACACGACCTACAAAAACGGCTTCCGGAGTTTCGGCATCGAAGTCAACATCGGCGACGACCTGCGGCGCATTTCCAGTGAACGGGGCAAAGCCCAGATGCGGCAGAACTGGGAACGGGTGGGGCGCGGCGAGAAGTTTACCTACCCCTACGATTACACCCTGCCGGACGGAGAAAACCGCTTTTTCGACGTGTCGGTGCACCCCATCTACGGCCCCGACGGGGCGGTGACGGGCATCTCGTACCGGTACCGCGACGTAACGGAGAAAAAACGACTGGACCAGGAAATGCTGCGCATCGGGACCGAACTGCACCAGGCCCAGCTCAAGGAGCAGTGGATCCAGTCGACGGCCCTGCTGGAAGGCCAGGAAGGGGAACGCAAGCGGCTGGCCCGCGAACTCCACGACGGGCTGGGGCAGATGCTCAACGCCCTCAAACTGCAACTGGCCCGCGAAAACGTGACGGGCAACTACCGCCAGACGCTCGACGAAATCATCGGGGAAGTAAAGCGCATGAACAACAACCTGATGCCCCTGGTGCTGGAAGATTTCGGCCTGGAGGCGGGCGTCCGGCAACTCGTGGAGCGGCTCCAGCCTTCCACGGCGGCCGAAGTCTACTTTTTTTCCGACCTGAAAGAACGCCGTTTTGCCTCCGCCCTCGAAGTGGGCGTGTACCGGGTGGTGCAGGAGGCGGTGGGCAACGCCCTCAAATACGCCGAAGCGACCCACATTTCCGTGCAGGTGACCCACAACGAACAATCCCTGCTGGTGATGGTGGAAGACGACGGCAAGGGCTTTGACCTGGAGGCCGTCCGGCAAACCGGCGCGGGCGGGTACGGCCTGCTCAACATGAAGTTCCGGACCGAAGCCCTGGGCGGGAAATTCGAAGTGAGCAGCCAGGCCGGCAACGGCTGCGTGGTCACGGTCGAACTGCCCCTGTCCGTTGCCGCTCCCGCACCGCCTGTTCCCTCAAATCAATCCGTATGAATACGCCCATCACCATTGTACTCGCCGACGACCACGCTATCCTGCGCAAGGGGCTCAAGCTCATCATCGAACACCACCCCGCTTTCCGCATCGTGGGGGAGGCTTCCAACGGCGCCGAAGCCCTGGCCCTGGTGCAGCAGCACGTGCCCCGGGTGCTGCTGTGCGACATTTCCATGCCCGTCAAAAGCGGCATCGAAGTGGCCCAGGCGATGCGGGATTTGAACCTGTCCACGCACATGCTTTTCCTGACGATGCAGGACAAGGAGGAGTACCTGATCGAGGCCATGCGCCTGGGCGTGCGGGGCTTTCTGCCCAAAGACACCGTGGAAGACGAACTGGTGGAGGCCATCGAAAAGGTGGCCGCCGGCGAGGAGTACTACAGCAGGCTGGTACACGCCAAGGCTTTTGCCGCCCTGCGCAAGCTGCACCAGGAACCGATCATCCGCCTCACGCCGCGGGAAAAGGAGATTCTCAAACTGCTGGCGGCGGGCCTCAACAGCAAGATGATCGCCACCCAGCTTTCGGTGAGCGAATACACCGTGTCCAACCACCGCATCAACCTGCTGCGCAAGTTCTCGGCGTCCAACGTGGCCGAACTCATCCGCAAAGCCTCCGAGCTGTCAATGCTTTAAGGCGCATGGGCGATCCTGGCAGTGTCCGGTGGTTTTCCACTACCGGCATCCCCCGCGAAACCTCCGGCCCGGTCCTTACTTTCCGCCCCCCTAAAAACGGTGCTATTCCGCTATTTCCCCGGGAGGCCGCCCGGATTAGTTTTGTACCAAGCAAAGCTACCCTAAAGACAAACCGGCTTGCAACCTGACATTCGTGCCGCTGAAGCCTTTCACTCACCCCGGCTCCTGGGAACACGAAACGCGGCTGGCCTTCCTGGATTTCCTGGCCGATGCGTGCAAGCCCTGCCGGGTAGAAGGAAATGCCGTTTGGGTGTGCTATACGGTAAAAGGGCTCAAGCCGCAGTTTATGGAAAAGTTCTCCGAGCAATACGTAACCAGTTATGGAGGGGCCGATGAAGCAGCGCTGATGCTGTTTTTAGCCGTGCGGGAACTGGCAGCCGACATCCGGGAAATGTACCCGGAAGAAGACTACAGCCGGCTCCAGCGGATTGCGCATGTCCTGTTGTAGAACAAGCGTATGAAATAGCCACTACTAAGGCCGGCGCAATTTGTGCCGGCCTTTTTAATGCTGCGGCATTTTGGAGCCCATTTAACGGGCCGGAAGGGGCATAGTGGTCCTGATGGATGTAAATATTCTAGGTTCTCTGGATGGCATTCCCCCGGAAGTACAGGCACGGGTCTTCGAGCCTTTCTTCACCACTAAGGATGTGGGCAAGGGCACCGGACTGGGCCTGTCCATCTAGTTATGGCATTATTGGCAAGCATAAGGGGAAAATATCCTTTCAGAGCAACCCGCGGGAGGGGACTACATTCTACATCCATTTGCCCAAGAAACCAGCCATGGATGAAAAGCCGGTTTCTGCAATTTATTAGTGCATTCTTAGTTTCCCGTCCCACCTGACTTTTGCAATTGCGTCTGATTCGGTATTTTACAAATAGTTCTTCACCCCTTTCCCGGTTTTAGATACGCGGTTTTCATCCCTTGTGCGTAACCGCAGGATGCCTTCCGGCGCCGTACGGCTGCGCCTGGGTGGCCATCAATATCAGCTGTTGGCTTGCTAAGCAGAATACAACCCTTCATTTTCCAACTGTTCATGTACTGATGAGAATTCCATCCCTGGGGAAAAATATCATTCAAAGCGGCTTTTACACGGCTGCCCTGCTGGTTACCCTGATTATTTACCTTACCTACGACCTGGACCGGAAGTACAATGCCAATACCCGCCTGCTGATGCGCACGCACCAACTGCTGACGGAGAGCGAAAGATTGTATTCATTATTGAAGGATTCGCAGCGGGGATACCGGGGTTACCTGTTGACGCAGAACAAAGCCTACCTGGAGCCTTACCTTGAGGCAAAGCGAACCGTGTACGGCAGCTTGAAGAAAATTGTCCTGCTTACTGACCAGGACCCGCAGCAACAAAAACGGCTCACCGCCCTCCGGGTACTGATTGGACAAAGCCTGGGCCATTGGGAAAGCATTGTCCGGCTCAATGATACGCAGGGAGTCGAAGCGGCCATCAGCCGGATGAAAACCGGCCGGGGCATCAGGCTGGTAGCACAGCAGTACAACATTGTTGCCCAGGTGCAACGGCACGCGCAGCGGACCCTTACTGACCAGCAGGCCCGGTACGGGAAAATTCAGGTGGCTTCTACCCTCGCCCAGATTGCCGGCGGCTCCATGAGCCTGCTGCTGCTCGGCTTTTCCTTCCTGTTGCTGCGCAGTCGTTTGCAGCAAAAAGAAAGGTGGGGCCAGCAGTTGGAAGCGCAGGTAAAAGAACGCACGCAGCAATTGGAAGCGCACCAGGCGGTGCTCGAACAGCAGGCCACGCAACTGGCCTCCTATAACCAGCGTCTGGAAGACACCGTCCGGGAACGCACCGGGGAGCTGGCCCTGAAGAATCAGGAGCTTATGACCAGTGAGGAGGAGTTGCGGGCTTCCAATGAAGAGCTTACCGCGCTGAATGAGGAATTACACACTTCCAATGAACAATTACTGTCAGCCAAAAGAGAAGTAGAACGCCTGTCGGCCGAAGCCCTGCGAACCAGTGAGCAGCGGTACCAGGAACTGGCCGATAGTATCTCGGACCCAGTGGTAATGGTAGATCAAGAATTCAGATTTCTCTACGTGAACGCAGCGGCCGGGCAGGTTTCGGGAAAGACCGCTTCGGAAATGCTGGGTAAAACCCCGGCCGAATTATTTGGCCGGGCAGCCATGCAGCAGGCCATTAAGCGCAAAGAAGCGATCCTGCGGGTGTTGGCAAACGGGCAGAAGGAAACGCTGGTAGATGAGGCAACCCACGGACCCATCCGTAAGACTTTCGAAATAACCATATACCCGACAAGTGCCGGCCATGCACTCATGATTACCCGTGACATTACTGCCCGGGTGGAAGCCGAGCAGCAGTACAAAGATTTGGCCGAAAGCCTCACCCTGCCGCTGGTGGTGTATGACAAAGACCTGCGCTACCGCTACCTCAACCGCGCCGTGGAAGAGATCAACGGCATACCGGCGGGTAAACTTCTCGGCAAGACCGGCCAGGAAGTATTCGGGGAACTGTTTGCCCCGCGCGAACACGTATGCCGCCAGGTCATGGAAACCGGAAAGCCGGTAACCTACCTGGAGACGCCGGTCCTCGATGGCAAAAAGCAATACTGGGAAATTGGCGTGTACCCCACCGGACGGGGCGGCACGCTGGTGCTCAACCACGACATTACCGAACTGGCAGAAGCCCGGCATCAGTTGGAGGAGCAACAGGAAGAACTGAAAGCCTCCTACGCCGCGCTGCAAGCCAGCGAAGGACGGCTGCGCAACGTGCTGGACTCCATGTTCATCTTCGCCGGTCTTTTTTCGACCGATGGAAAACTGTTATACGCTAATTCCGCTCCAACGAAAGCCGTTGGGGTAGACCTCAACCAGGTGGTGGGCAAGCCCTTCGCCGACAGTCCCTGGTTTCACTTGGAGGAAGAACGGCAGAAACTGAGGGAGAACCTGGCCAGAGCGGCCCGGGGTGAAACTGTCCGCTACGATTCGGGTACGCTCGACAAAGATGGAAACGTTTTATACCTTGACATCATCCTGGGGCCATTGTACAACGAGCAGGGAGAAGTGGTACAGATCATCGGTTCGGGCGTAGACGTAACGGCCCGCAAGGAAGCGAAACAAAAACTCCAGGAAAGCAACGACCGCTACCAGGCCCTGGTGAATAACTTCCCCAACGGGACCGTGTTCCTGGTAGACCGGGAGATGCGCTACCAGGTAGTGGGCGGCGCCGGGCTTGCCGAAGTGGGCCTCTCGGAGCAGATGATGCTGGGCAAAACGCCCCTGGAGATCTTCCCGCCGGAAGTGGCCGCCCCGTTCGTGGACAGTTTCCGGAAAACCCTCAGTGGAGACTTATTGTCCATGGATGACAGATTTGCCGGCCTCGTGCACCAGGTGCGCACTACGCCCATCCTTAACGAAGGGGGCCAAATAGTGGGCGCCATGGCCATTACCCAGAACATCACCCGGGAGAAAGAAGTCGAGGAAGGGCTGAAGTTTTACCAGTTCCTGGTCGACCATACCGCCGACCCCATCTACTGGATCAGCCCCCAGGACAACTATCGCTTCTCGTACGTGAACCGGGCCGCCTGCCGGCACTTCGGCCTGACCGAGGAGAAGTTGCTTTCCATGTCGATTCCCGACTGGGACCCTTCCTTTACGTGGGAAAGGTGCGCCGATTTTAGTACCCTCATCCGGGAGAAAAAGCAGTTGGTGTTTGAAACCCAACACCTGCACACGAGCGGGGAGGTGATTCCGGTTGAAATATCGGCTACGCTGCTCTTCTACAAGGGCCAGGAGTACTACGCCGGCTACATCAAGGACCTCAGGGAACGGAAAAAAGCGGAAGTGGCCCTCAGGGAAAGCGAACAAAAATTCCGGAGCCTGTTTGAAGCCAACCAGGATGCCCTCTTTCTGCTGGACGTGGACTCGGCGGCCATTCTGGACGTGAACCCGACCGCCTGCCAGGTCTACGGTTACTCGCGGGCGGAAATGCGCTCCCTGCGAACCGTTGACCTTTCGGCGCAGCCCGAGCAAACGGCGCAGGCACCAAAACTGGGACTGGGCAAGGTCTCCAGCCGCCATCACCTTCGCAAAGACGGCACCGTTTTTCCGGTGGAGCTGAGCCTCACGTATTATGACCAGCAGGGGCGGAAGCTGTGCTTTGTTTCAGCGAGAGACATCACCGAACGGGTGCAGGCTACCCGTAAACTGGAAGCCGAAAAGCAGCGGCTTGAACTGGCGCTGTGGGGCGCCGACCTGGGCATGTGGGACTGGCACATTCCCGGCGGAACGGTGGTCCGCAACGAGCGGTACGAAAAGATGTTTGGCTACGAGCCGGGAAAACTGGAAAACACGGCTGCTTTCTGGGAGCAGTCGATGCATCCGGAAGACCGGGCGGCAACCCGTCAGTTGCTCGATGATTACCTGAATGGGGTTACGGATCACTACCGTTCGGAACACCGGATCAAAGCCAAATCCGGGGAATGGGTCTGGACGCAGGCCAGCGGCAAAGTAGTAGAGCGGGATGAGCAGGGCAAGCCACTCCGCATGATCGGCATCCAGCAGGACGTCTCCGAGCGGAAGCGGTCGGAGGAGTCGCTGCATTTCTACAAGTACCTGATCGACAATTCCCCCGATCCCATCTACTGGATTGACCCGGAGGATGACTTCCGGTTCGTCTACGCCAACGAAGCCGCCTGCCGGCACTACGGTTTATCCAGGCAAGAACTGCTCATGCGCTCGATTCCCGACTGGGACCCAACCTTTACGCCCGAGCGTTGCCAGACGCACCTGGCCTACATGAGGGCCAACCGGCATAAGCACTTCGAGACGCTGCATCGCACCGCGTCGGGAAAAGAAGTGCCGGTGGAGGTGTCTTCGTTCCTGCTGGTGTACCAGGGCAAGGAGTACCTGGCCGGTTATTTCCGTAACATCACCGAACGGCTGGAAGGGGCCCGCAAACTGGAAGAAGAGAAGCAGCGGCTCGAACTGGCGCTGAAGGGGGCCGACATGGGGCTCTGGGACTGGAACGTGCAGACGGGAGAGGTGATTTTCAATGAAAGGTGGGCCGCCATGACTGGCTACCGGCTTGACGAAATCCGACCCCACCTGGAAACCTGGTCGGAACTGGTACACCCCGAGGACATGGCTCATGTGATGCAGCAGCTGCAGCCGCACCTGGACGGTCATTCCCCTTTTTACCAGACCGAGCACCGTATGAAGGGCAAAGACGGCACCTGGAAATGGATTCTCGACAGTGGCAGAGTGATTACCAGGGATGCGGAAGGCAAACCCTTACGGATGGTGGGTACGCACCTCGACATTACGCCACGCAAACAGGCAGAAGGAGAGATCCGCAAACTGGCTACCGTAGCCCAGAAAACCGACAATGCCGTCATCATCACCGATGCGTCCGGACGCATTGAATGGGTCAATGATGGTTTTACCCGCATCAGCGGTTACTCGTTCGAAGAAGCCATCGGTCACAAACCGGGAACCCTCCTGCAAGGGCCCGGCACAGATCCGGCCGTGGTCCGGAAAATGCGGGAGGCCATCGCCCGGCAGGAAGGAGTCGAGTTGGAAGTGCTTAACTATACCAAAGACCGAACACCATACTGGTTGTACCTGTCCATCCAGCCCGTATTCGACGACAATGCCGTGCTGCGTCAGTTTATTGCCATTCAAACTGACATCACCGCCCGCAAAAAGGCGGAAGCCACCATCCTGGAACTGAATGCGGGCCTGGAACAGAAAGTAGAAGAACGCACCGCTCAGCTCCAGGCGGTCAACAAGGAACTGGAGGCGTTTTCGTATTCAGTGTCCCACGACCTGCGTTCGCCGCTGCGCAGCATCGACGGCTTCAGCAAAATACTGCTCAAGGATTACGAACCGATCCTGGACGAGGACGGCAAGGATTACTTGCAGACCATCCGCCAGGCCACCCAGCGGATGGGCCACCTGATCGACGACCTGCTCAAGCTTTCCAAAGTATCCCGGGCCGAACTAATCCGGTTCGAGGTAGATCTATCCGAGATGGCAACCCGTATTCTGGGTGAGTTGGGACGGGAAACGCCCGGGCGAAAGGTCACTTGCCGGGTGATGCCCGGCTTGGTCGCCCACGTAGACCACCGCCTGCTGCAGATTGCCCTGCAAAACCTGTTGAGTAACGCCTGGAAGTACAGCTCCAGGCGAGAAGAGGCAACCATCGAAGTAGGCAAGACCGGCACGGAAAAAGGAGAAGCGTATTTTATCAAAGATAACGGGGCCGGTTTCGACATGGGCAACGCCGAGAAGCTGTTCGGGGCCTTTCAGCGCATGCATTCGAGCCGGGAGTTCGAAGGTACCGGCATCGGCCTGGCCATCGTGCAGCGGATCATCCTCAAGCACGGCGGCGAAATATGGGCCGAAGCGATGCCCGGCCAGGGTGCTACTTTCTTTTTTACCTTGCCTGTCCTTTGAATTTTCACAAAACCGATATGCGCCTCAAAAGACATACCCTGCTGGTCGTGGATGATGAGCCCGACAACCTCAAATTGTTCCGGCTGGCGTTGAAATGGCACCCCCTCATCAAGGAGGTCATGACCCTGCCGGAAGGGCCGCAGGCCCTGCGCTACCTGCAGCGTTGTCAGGTTGGCGGTAATCCTGCCTGCCCGTTTCCGTCGCTCATGTTTCTGGACTTGAAAATGCCCGGGATGAACGGCCTCCAGGTGCTCAAACACATCCGGGCGGAAGAAGTAATGAAGCGGATTCCGGTGATTATGTTTACCACCTCGCGGGAAGAAAAGGACATAGCGGCCAGTTATGACCTGGGTGCCAACAGCTTTATTCGCAAATCGGTTGATTATGACGTTTTTTGCCATCAACTGGAGGGCATCATTGAGTACTGGCTGGTAACAAACGAATTACCCTTTTAATTGTATGGACGCACCTTTACGTCTGCTGCTGGTGGAAGATTCTCCTTTGGACGCCCGGCTCATCATTCAGGAGTTGAAAAGTGCCGGATTACGCTTTAGCGTTACCCAAGTCGATACGGCCGAAGACCTGGCTGGTCAACTCCAACTGGCAGTGTGGGACTTAGTCATATCCGACTATCACCTTCCGCAATTGAACGGCTTGCAGGTGATCGAAACGGTAATGGCAACTAACCGGGATATACCGGTAATCATCGTTTCGGGCACCATCGGGGAAGATACGGCCGTAGCCACCATGCAGGCGGGAGCCGACGATTACCTGATGAAGGACAACCTCCGGCGACTCGGCCCGGCAACCGAAAGGGCCATTCGCCAGGCCGCCAACCGACGCGAAAAAAGACAAGCCGAAGCGGAAATACAGCGGGCAGCCGGACAATTGGAAGCTTTCTTCAACAGCAGCATGCAGGCCAACTACCTGCTCTCTCCCGATGGCGGCTGGGCACCCGGTGGTACCAGTCCAAGTATTATCCCGTGTACGACGGGCAGGGAGAGATCAGCGGAGTGGCCTACAGCACCTTCGACATTACCAGGCGCAAGCAGGCCGAAGCAGCCATGCAGGAGCTCAAACTCCGCCTGGAAGGCATCATTACCATCAACGAGGCCCAGCAGATCGTGCTTACCAATGAGGCGGCCGGGAAAATGTTCGGCTACGCGGCCGGTGAACTGGCGGGAAAACCCATCGACCTGCTCATTCCGGAGCGTCTCAGGGAGGCACACCGCGGGCACGTTCACCAATACGGCGCGTCGGGCCGCACTACCCGGCAGATGGGGCTGAACATGACCCTGCACGGGGTTCGCGCCGACGGCAAGGAGTTTCCCATCGAAGCCTCCATCTCGCAGGTGAAAGTGGCCGGCAAGAAGTACTACACCGTCATTCTGCGCGACGTTACCATCCGGGTAGAAGCCGAAAAGCAGGAGAAGAACCTTAACCAGGAACTCATCCGGCAGAACGAGCAACTCCAGCAGTTCCTCTACATCACCTCCCACAACCTGCGGGGACCGGTAGCCACCCTGCTGGGCCTGGTGGCCCTGGTAGACCGCGGGGAGGGCCTGAGCGACTACAACCTCGGCATGGTGGAGAGCATGGACAAAACCGTAAAAAAGCTTGATATGGTGATCCGCGACCTGAACACCATGCTGGAGTATAAAAAGGAACTCAACGCGGCCCGGGAAAACGTCTCGCTGCCCGGCCTGGCCGAGGAAATGGCACTGCTGCTGGCCCGGTTCACCACGGAAGCGGGGGCGACAATCGAAACAGATTTTGCCCAGGTGAAGGAAGTATTTACCGTACGTTCTTATTTGCACAGCATCTTCTATAACCTGCTTTCCAATGCCATCAAGTACCGCAATCCCGACCGGCTGCTTTCGGTCTGCATCCGCTCCTACCAGGATCATGGTTGCGTGTGCATCAGCTTTTCGGACAACGGATTGGGAATGGATTTAGATCGTTACCGGGAAAGACTGTTTGGCCTCTACAAACGTTTCCACCTGCACGTGGAGGGCAAGGGGTTGGGATTGCACCTGGTTAAAACCCAGGTGGAGGCGCTGAACGGATCAATCGGGGTGGAGAGCCAGGAGGGAGTGGGGGCTACTTTTACCGTAAAATTGCCGGTTTAGGGGCAATGGTACCCCAATCCTGTTTTACCCCTCCATCAGGGAGTTGGTGAAACCTGTGCATCGGAAGAAGCATCAGCGCCTGGAATGATCCCTCCCCGGGCATCCAACCCGGACGAACTATAGACATTCGCTTACGCGGGATCTCCACTACGTGATTGCCCACCAGCATGAGGGAAAGGAGTTCGGCATTGGCACTAATCACCCGGCCCAGCAACACTTGCCCGTGTTTTTTTACCACCCGCACGGCCATCATGCTTGGCTTTATCCGTTGGGAAGGCGAGAGGATTTCATCCAGATTTCCTGCCGCGACAACCGGTTGCCTACCTCTTTGAGGTTGGGTCCCAATCGTTCGGTCACGCCATCTACTGCGTGACAACCCAGGCAGGCCAGTTCGGCGAAAAGTTGTTTGCCTGCTTCCAGGGCACGATGAAGCGCGGCAAGAGTCCCGGGGGCAGCACCTCGTAGCGGTAGCGCAGCCGCACGGGCGCCGCTTCCCAGGCTTCGGCCATCTCCGGCTCGAACTCGGGCAGCAGTTCGGGCACCAGGTACCGCTTGGGCTTGCCTTTCTCCTCCTCGCTGGCGTAGCAAAGCTGGAAGGCCCGCATGAGTTCGAGGATAAATCCGTGCGTTTTGCGCGGGTAATCTTTTGCTTTAATACCTTTCTGCGCCTCGGCCTCCCGACCAGCGGCGGTTATGGCTCTTGTTATAGGGGCATAAATTACAAGATAATAGAAACAACAGGTCCGCAAAAGATAAATAAAGCCAGAGGATAAAGACCGGTAGATGGCGTTTTTTGCCCTTCAGTTTGCTGTCCTTACTCACCTCGCCGCTACCTTCCGTGGTTTCCCTGCACCCTCCGCGCAAACTGCGTCGAGGTGTTCACCATCCTGGTATTCCGCCCGTTCCTCGGCGGGAATGTTGTTTCGCAAACGTAGGCAGGCCGCTTCGATCAGGGCTTCGGGGCGAAGCCAGGAGATGCGGATCGTGCCGTCCGCATCAGCCGTGGCAAGGCGGCGTTCGTCGGGGCTGAAGGACATGCTTTTTTTGCGGCTGGCCTCGATGAATTGCGCATGAAGGGGGGGAGGAGCGGGTTTCTTACCGTGCCGGACACCTAATTCATAGAACCCGTTAGGATTTAGAATCGAAATATCGGCGACCACCACATCGGCTGTAATCAGTTCAAAAAACATATCCGTGCGGATGTCTCCACTGCTTTTTTCCTGGTCCGCACGGAAAGGCAAGCAATCAGCCTTAACCAGCGCAGGGGCAATGAGCAGATCGTATACTTCATTAAAGTCTATATGAATTGCTTCTTGAGCAGGTGTTTCCCCCTTGGCCGGGGTTGCCGGAGCAGCCTCTTTGGTGCCAAATGGCATTACGGCAAAAACGTGCAGTTGCGTGGCTAATTATGTTTTACGGCGGAAAGTATAAAGATTAGCAGTACTCACAAATACCTACTTATAGGTATTTTTATCCTTCCTGCTTACCCTTATATTGGGGTGGCCACAAGGAGTACGCTTTATTCATAGCAGCGACAACCGGATGCCGGTCAGGCAGCCTTCAACGGCGCGTAACCCTTTTGCGGGGAAAGCAATGAAGCTGTTAATGAGTCATATGTCAGAGATTTGGTTGGGGCGGTAGAGCAGTTCATCCGGAATGTATGGACATTATCGTTTATTCCCCCTCCCGGCGCATGGGTAGCCCGTCAGCAAACCTGAAATTCCTCCGCTGCCTGTTCCTTGCGGTTGCAGCAAGGAATAGTGAACAATCCTTAAATCAATACGAACACATACGCTAAGGGAATGGCTGTATTATCCGACAAAGGTTATGTAAACGACATCTGTATCAGTTACGCGCACGTGGACGATGACGAAAACGGGGAAAAAGGATGGATCACCCGGTTTCACGAGGACCTGGAACTCCATTTGAAAAGAATTGTGGGCAAGCCAAAAGCACTGAAAATATGGCGTGACAGCGACCTGGGGGGCTTGGACTACTTTGATGACGCAATTGAGCAATCCATAAAAGGCTCCGCTATATTCGTCACCTTCACTTCCTATGCTTATCTGGCCTCCGACTACTGCCGGAGGGAGATAAAGCTGTTTCATGACCATATTTCCAGGCCCCAAGATCCTTACGGCGTACAGGTGAAAAACATGTCCCGGATTGTGAACATACGTCTCTACAACATTCCTCCTGCTGAGTGGCTCAAGGAATGCGAAGGGCGGACCGGGTATCAGTTGTATAGCCTGGCCTCCCCGGGCGATGAGATCGGTTCGCGGATTGAGCCGGATGATGCCAAGTTCAAAGCATTGATCAATAACATAGCCGTTGACCTGCGCAAACTGATCACGGAAATTGCCAGCCAGCAACCGGTTGGCGGCAGGCAATCCGTTGCCGGCAAAAAGCTGTTTTTCGCCAGTGTTTCCAGAACATTGATTGATACCAAAAACAAGGTGATCAGCGAATTAAGGGAGCAGCATCCGGAGTTGGAGGTGATTACCAACATCCCTCCGCCGGAGGACGAAGCCGCGCACGACGCCCGGGTCGTCGCTGCACTCGGGCAGTCGGTTCTGTCGGTGCACCTGCTCAATGAACTGCCGGGCAGAGACATTGGGGGAGGTGCTAAAACGTATCCGCTCAAACAAGCGGAACTGGCCTTCAACGCCCCCCAAGTGCCTCAATTGATTTGGGTTCCCAAGGGGCTGAAACTAACGCCGGAAGAAGTGGAAAACAGTTTGCAGCGCAATTTTTTACAAAAGCTTGAGAACGGCGATTACCAGAAAAAAAACGTGAGCTTCATCAGAAGTACGGAAATGGACATTGCCCGGGAAATCAAAAGTAAGCTTGAAGCGAAGGTGGTCCGGCCGGAGCCGGCTACCAACCCGGTTGTACTGATTGATACGCACGTGAACGACCTGATCAGCACCCCACCGATGGTGCAGTACCTGGCTTCCTCAAACATTTTTGCCGAGGTGATCTTTCAACTGGAAGATGGGGGGAAGAACCTGCTGCTGCTGGAGAGAAAACTGGCCGAAGTTTCTTCGGTGCTGATCGTAGTGGGCAACGCTCCCCAAATGGCACTCGAACGGATCAAAGAGTTTTTCAAACTGATCATCAGCAAGCAGTATCCCATCAGGGCCCGGGGCATCTACCTGCCGCCCAGACAGCTGGAAAGCAACTGGCGGGATAAGGTCCTGTTCTACAGAGATTTCGACTTCCTGGTGTTGGATGACAGCCAGAACCAGGCATTCACGCCGGAGACCTTCCTGCCGTTTGTGCAACAAGTCATCACGGCGAGAGGAGGTGCAGCATGAGCGTTGTAAATGCAAACGACGTGCAATCCGGCCCGGACATGACCGAGATCCTGTCGAGAATAGGCATCCATAAGCCTTTTGTGGGCCTGCGGCCTTTTGAGCGGGAAGAAAGCCTGTTGTTCTTCGGCCGCAACGAGCAGATCGACGAGTTGCTCCTGAAACTGCACACGAACCGTTTCCTGGCGGTTGTGGGCAGTTCGGGATGCGGCAAATCCTCCCTCATCCGGGCCGGGCTTATTCCCAAGCTGGAAGCTGGATTCCTAACCCAGGAACGGGAGAAGTGGCAGGTTGCCATCACCCGTCCCGGCGATGATCCGCTCTATTTTCTGGCCCGGAGCATCGTGGAAGAAAGCGGGGATTTTTACGAAAGCCCGGGGTCAACTGCCGACCTGGCCGTCAGTCCCGGTCACGATCAAGCCTCGTGGCGGCCCGACGGCCCGCGGGCGGTACAGAACCCGCCCGGCGGCGCGGTGAATCCCGTCAGCACCGCTTCGGTTGCCGGTGCCCGCCCCGACGAGCCGGCCGATGCAACAACCGGGGCTGGTGCCGGGCCTGCCCCTGACCAGGCGGCCCAGCTTTTAAAAGGATTAATCGTTACCAAAGGGGTACAAGCCGTTTTACAGCGTTTTCAGGGGTGGTCAGAAGGCCGTACGGATACTAACTTCCTGCTGCTGGTGGATCAGTTTGAGGAACTATTCAGGTTTGACAACAAAGACTACGTAAGAAAAAACCTGGAAAGCCTCAACCGGTTCAATGCGCACAACCTGAGCGCCGAACAGATTCAGGACCAGCGCATCCTTTTCATCAACGTCCTCCTGGCCCTGGCCGAACAAACGCAATTACCGGTATACATCGTGATTACCATGCGGTCCGATTACCTGGGAAGTTGCAGCCAGTTTCACGGATTGCCCGAAATTCTTAACCGGAGCCAGTACCTGGTGCCCCGCCTGACCCGCCAGCAGCGGCAGGAAGCCATTGAGGGCCCGATTGGGTTGTTCCAGGCGCGCATCAGCACCGGTTTGCTCAACCGCCTCCTCAACGACAGCGACGTGGGCATGGATGAACTGCCGGTTTTGCAGCACGCCCTGATGCGCACCTGGAACCACTGGCTGGCAAAACCGGACCGGAAACAGCCGCTGGACCTGTCCCACTACGAAGCCATCGGCGGCATCGAGGGAGCCCTCAACCAACACGCCCGGGACATTTTTGATAAACTGGACGACAAGCAGCAAAAAATCTGCGAACGGGTGTTCAAAAGTCTTACGGACGTGAACGAGGAAGGCCGCGCCATCCGCCGCCCGCAGCAGTTGGGGGCATTGGCTGCCGTGTGCCAACCCGCCCACGCCACGGAGGCGGAGGCCGAGCAGGTGTTTGGCGATATAACGCAGGTGGTCAACCGGTTCCGGGATCGGGAATGCGCTTTTCTGATGCCTTACCAGGGCGACGTGAGCCGCGACCGGGTCATTGACATTTCCCACGAAAGCATCATGCGGCAGTGGAACCTGCTTGCGGGCTGGATGAAGGAGGAGCAGGCTTCGGCCGACACGCTGTACTGGCTCTCGGACCTGGTGGAGAACCGCCGGCAACCCCTGCAGGCCGCGGACCTGAAAGTAGTACGCCGCTGGCAGAAGAACCAGCAGCCCACCCCGGTGTGGGCCTCGCGTTACGCGGATAATTACGAGGCCGTTCAGGAATACATCAAGCGCAGCGATAGGGGGCTAACCTACAGAAAGATAATGTATGCTCTTGTAATCTTGGGATTTGTGGCTACGGGTATCGTCAGCTTTCTACTATGGCAAACCGCAACGCAATCAAGGTTACTCGCTGCGGAATCAAATTTACTCGCTACACAATCAGTGGCCGCGGCCGCCAAGCAAAAGGCAAGGGCAGACTCAATCAACAATGCAAGATTAACAGACAGCGTCGCCTTTCTGCAAAGAGAATTACGTGCGCAGGAGGAGGCAAAGCAAGCTTCCATACAGGGACGCATAGCAGAGGCCCGGCGAAGAGAAGCCGAAAAGTCAGCTGCCGCCATCCAGAATCTTTACCGGAAGCTGGTCAAAGAAACCCAACAAAAGGAAAGCATTGCCCGGGAGTCCTTAAGAAGGCAGCAACTCAATACCCTGTACCAATCGGATTTTTACACCACCAGCCAGTTGGATACGCTCACCAAAAGCAAAGCGGTGGATTACCTCTTGCAACTGCTGGGGCAGAACGACTCGACGGGGTACGTGAAGGCCAGGGAGGCCATCAGCGCAGCCGTCAAAGCCAAAGAGATGCTGAACAGTGAACCGGTTCAGGCTTTTCACACGCTGAAAAACGCCTGGCAAACGGACAAAAACCCCATTGTGGAAATGATCGCGGCCCGGGTGCTCGATGCGAATCTGTTTCCCGTGCAGCAGACCCGGGTCCCGGTTGGTGCCGGCCCGCAGGGGGGCGCATCCAATGTCATCACAACGGGCTTCATCCTTTCGGGCGACCGGAGCATGTTTGCCGTCAGCATTTCCGAGCGTACCTACCTGGGACATTACCAGGGAGACAGCCTTTACATTGACCGGCAGGCGTACAAATTCGAAATCAATCAGCAGAAGAGTCCTCAAGCCAGTCCGGCGCAGATCATTTTCAACGCTCCGGCCGATTCTCTCATAAGGGCCCCCATTGCTGCCATCCGCCTGGATAACAATGAAGTATACAAAATGGGAACGGAGGACAGCGTTAAAATAGGCGAATTGCCGAGGGGCTTCTACTCCTATTACGTCCCGTCCGAGGATGGCCGTTTGCTCTTCACCGTACCTGGGTACCAGAATGCCATAGCCAGCGTGTGGGAACTTCCCCGTGGCGCGAGCCGCCTGAAATCATTGATTAGCATCTCGGACGATACTGACAGGGAGTTTGGCAGGGCAAAGAACATCTCGGACATCGATTTTTCCCCGGATAACCAGTATGTACTGATCGGTTTTGACGATGGAACAGTTGTACTGGGAAATACCCGCAAGGGCACGCACTCCTTCCTGACGTTGCCCGGCGCCAAAGCCAGCAATCCGTGGCAGTCGGCTTTGAAGGGACCAGGCCTCAACACCAGAATCCCGTCCATCAACAGCGCCATTGTATCCGTGTCTTTTACGCCGGACGGCAAAAAATTCGTGACCGGTTCCGCCGACGGCAACATTGTGGTATGGACCAATAACGGAGCACCCGAGGGCAGAAAGATTACGCTGCCGCATTTGAACCGCGACGACGAAAACGATACGTACCAGACAAAAAAGGACGGCTACCGCGTCTGTAACTTTGTGGAAATATCACCGGATGGGCGGTACATCATCGTTAAAATCGCTGATGGCAGTTTGCTTCTGTACGATACAAACAACCCGACCGGAAGCCCCAGAGAATTTGCCGGCACTGCTGCGTCCGTGGCCTCGTTTCTGGACACCAGCTCCGTAATGACGCTCGAAAGTGATGGTACGGTCCAATTGTGGAAAATCTACCCGGAGGCCGCGGGTGTTTCGCAATCTTTTGCCACGCGCAAAGTTGCGCCGATTCAGGAGAAATAGTTTGGGCTCTGCCTTTGGTGATCCGGGAATGGTCAGGGAGCGGTTATTGTAAGGTTTCATGAGATGAACGTTGGAGCCGGTCGAATCAGTTCTCATGCCCTAAGAAGCAAAGCACTAAGCGGATTTGGCCAAGTCAGTGGACAACCTTTAATACAGGACAAAACCTCACCCCCGGCCCCTCTCCCGGGGAGAGGGGAGACGTAAAGTCTTGAAAAAAAGCTATTTGTAGAATCCTTTCTTCTCCCCTCTCCTTGGGAGAGGGGCCGGGGGTGAGGTTTTGTCCTGTACTAAAGTGGACAACCTATTCGGAAACCTACGTGAATGGCCAGGTAGTTTCTTCCCTGAAAGGACGCAGACAAATCGGCGATACTTTTGCCGCCTTCCTGGGCACCTTCGAAACGGTTTACCACCTCAACGGACAACAAACCGTTACGCTGCATGGCGACAAGGCCACTGGTACTTCTTACTGCTTCGTGACGCTGATTGGCATGCAGGAGGGCAAGCGAATGAAAACCTCCATTGGTGCTTACTACCAGGATGAATTTGTCCGCCAGAATGGCCGCTGGCTGATTGCGCACCGAAAAGCAACTTTACAGTGTACTTATGTTACGCGGGAAGTTCAGACAATTTGAGTGCGGTTGGTTGCTGGTGCATGGCTTTAAGGCCGGGAAGCGTCACGCGAAACGGTAGTCAAAGCTGCTCTTTGCTAATCGTCCACCTTTCCCGGGAAACCCATGTCGTGGCTACCGAAGAAAACAGCCCCGCCTTTTGGGAACGTACAATGCGAGGAGATGAATCCGGATTCGTTCACTGCTCCGATGGTGGCCGGGTTTAAATACGTAAAGCGGCACTTGGAAGCCCATGTGCCGCTTTACGTATTTGACGGTTTGCTACAACATTGGAATCAACTCTGACAACAACATGCCGGATGACTCTTTTGCTGATTCTCCCTTTACTCGACAATTAGCTTGCTGACCTTGTGAATAGACCTACCTGAAAGGCGAATAAAGTACAGCCCCTTCAAATGGTATTTGTCACGCGTAAGGGTTACGGTAGCATTACCTGATTTGGCGGTTGCGTGCGTATCGCAAACGACTCGTCCCCTTACATCGTAGATTGATACTTGCAGTTGCTCATCCTCAGGCAGATTATTTACCAGGATCGTCAATGCGTTCTCTTTCCAGGGGTTCGGATAAATCAGATAATTTGCTTCCCGGTTTACTGCAATCCCATGCGGATTCACGGTTGTACCGGCTCTGGCCCCGGCCGTTGCTGAAGAACCCGGTAAGCCTTGGATAGTTTGAATCTGAGACAGGGAGAGGGCCTGGCCGTAAATCTGAACCTCATCCACTAACCCGCGAAACATCCGGTCCGGGGCGCCGGCACGGGTTGCGGCATTGAAGTGACCGATGGCTAACCTTCCGACGTTGGCCCCAACGTTACCCCTGCTGTACGATGTACTCACATCAAGGGTGGCCGTAGCCGCGTTGCTGCCAAAGAAGAACTGCACCGTACCGCTGGCAGCATTGTAAGTGATGGCAAAGAATCTCCAGTTGCCCGCCGAAGCCGCTGCATCCGTAGTGATCCTGGCCGCGCTGCTTTTGGCGGGGGAACCATCAGGCCACTGATTAATGCCCAACTGCAAGCTTCCATCGGTTTTATAAACCAGGTCGACACCTTCTCCACCGTTGTTGATCCAGCTTACCACCCGGTTGCCGCCCGAGCCTTCCGTTGCACTCCGGTTGTTTAACCATCCGGTAATCGTAAAGCTGCTCAGGCCTCCCAGCTGGGTGATCGCTGCACCGCTTTCCACCGCAAAATTACCCGTAACCGTACCAAAATCGAGGGCGCTCACGCCGCCACTCGCCGGTACGTTGCCCGACCAGTTCGGCGGTGCCGTCTTGGAGAGCGAGCCGCCGATACTACCGCTGTTATTCACGCCCGACCCGGTATTTTCATTGAAAGCAAGTTTAACCAGGGGCGTCGGTGCACTGACACTGGTAACCGTAATGGCCGACAAAGCGGTTCTGGCCCCGTCTTGCGTGGTGACCGTGATGTTCGCCGATCCGGCCGCAATCCCGGTCACCATCCCGGAAGCACTGACGGTAGCAACGGCCGCATTGGAGGATGACCACGAGACGTTTTTGTTGGTGGCGTTGGATGGCGATACGGTAGCCGTCAAGGTGCTGGTCGCCCCAACGTTGATTGTCGCGGAAGCAGGGCTTACGGCAACGGAGGCAACCGGTATCGTGCCGGAAGCTACCGTGCCGGTGATCGTAATCTCATTGATTGAGAACCAATTGGTTCCGCTGGAGTTCGCGGCAGTCATTCTGAGCCGGACCTTGTTTCCCGTAGCCGTGATGCTTCTGGTCCAGACGCCCGAAGTCAGCCCAGTCGAACCGCTCCAGGCAACCGTACCATTGACGCTGATTTCTATGGGATACGTTCTCGTGCTGCCGTTAAACATCGTCAGGTTGACGCTGGTCAGGTTGTAGGTATTGTCCAGCGTGTATTCAATCCAGGCATTTGGAAGCGTTCCGTCGTTGGCCCACCGGGTGGAGGCATTGCCGT
Source organism: uncultured Sphingobacteriales bacterium (assembly GCA_963844325.1). Lineage (GTDB taxonomy): Bacteria > Bacteroidota > Bacteroidia > Cytophagales > 172606-1 > CADCTQ01. The sequence continues at coordinate 5,331,781 of CAWJNV010000002.1, read as the reverse complement.
CATAGCTGTTTACCGTGAGATTTCCCGGTTCCGAAACCGCCGCCGTTGAAGCAATGATCTGCGCATTCAAGGTTTGCGTTACCGTCACCGTGGAGGTGGCCGTCCTGGCGCCGTCTTGCGTGGTCACGGTAATGGTGGCCGTACCCACCGCAACGCCCGTCACCAACCCGGCCGCGTTGACAGTAGCAATCGAATTGTTTGACGAACTCCAGGTCACATTCTTATTGGTGGCATTGGTCGGCGATACGGTTGCCGCCAGTTGTCGCGTGTTGCCTACGCTGACGGATGCGGTGGTGGGTGCCACCGATACACTCGTGACGGGTACCGGCGACGCGGTTACCGTAATGGTGCTGGTAGCCGTTTTGTTGCCGTCCTGGGTAGTCACCGTGATGATTGCCGTACCGGCAGCAATACCGGTTACTACACCCGCATTACTCACCGATGCGACGGCCGCGTTGCCGGTGGACCAGGTCACATTTTTATTGGTCGCATTGGCAGGGGTAATGGCCGCGGTGAGTTGCTGCGTGGCGCCCACTGCCACGGTGGCGGTGGTGGGGGAAAGCGAAACCGCCGTAACCGCCACGTTGGTAGACGAACACGTTGCCGAGGATGATATCAGCAAACTACGATCTCCCTGGTCCGTAGGGCGCGTAATCAAGCCACGATCATCGTAACCGACGGCAGTGACGACCACCGGTGTGCCGGAGGCTTGGGGCGGCGTCCAGAAAAACGCAAAATTGTCCGCCCGGTTCGAACTCTCCCCGATGAAATGCCAGTCGTAGTAGTACTTGACCAGCCGGGTATCGGCAGAGGCGGTAACCGTCAAGTTACAGCCTGCTTTCGGGAAAGCCTGGCTTTCAGTAAAGTTAAGCGCTACGGTAGGCCGGACATTGGGGGCAAAGGAAACCGACGAACTGCCCGAGAGGTACGCGTAGGTAAACGCAGTTTGCGCAAGCGTTTCTTCCATCGTGAACTCACTGCCGGCAATTGAATATTTGTTGTTCATCCGCCATTCTCCGGCCGGCCAGTTGACAATGGCGGGGCTTGCCAGGGACCGGGAGAAGTCTTCATCCCCGCTGAAATCAAAGCCGCAGCCAAAGAAGTCGCAATCCTTCATGGCGTAATAATTGGAGTACCCCGGGAAAATCGGGTTGGTGTACACCTTGCTGTTGAAATCAAGCAATTGCCAGGCGTCGGGATGAAACGTTTTTTCGTCCGGGTTATGGCCCAGTCCGGAAACGTAGGTCATGTTATTCTCATTGCCCCCCAGCGTATAGTTGGCCGCGTGCTGAACCTGTTGCAGATATTTGATGTCGCCGGTCATCTCGTAAGCGAATGCAACCATCTCCATCCGGGGAACCGAGAATGCCCCGTTTGAGGTATGGCGATAATTGTTGAAGCCAAAGCGGAAGCCCCGGTCGTTGGCCGGATTCACGAAGTCGTTATCGGCGTGACCAATGATGCGATTTTTCAAAGTAGTCTGAAAAGTAACATCAAGGTTGGGATGGTTGGGCGGACACATTCCGATGATCATGGCCGCGTAATGCCAGGTTTCCATTCTTTGCCACGCATCGAAGTCGTCTCTGTAAGTGTCATCCAGGGGAAGAAGCCCCTTCAAATCATTCAGATATTTTACTTCGCCGGTCAGCCGGTACAAACAGGCGGAACCTAAAATTTTGCCCCTCACGACGACCGGATCATCGTTAGGATCATCCGGTTTGCCATCCGTCCTGCCTTCCGCCCAGTTGTACGCATTGATCGCTTCGGTTCGCCAGGTGGTGCTTTCGGTGGTAACGGTCCCGTTGTTGAATTTATTCAATACCACCGCGTAATAAGCCGCCGCCCCGGCGTACAGAAAGGTGTTGGCCGTTTGTTCATTATTCACGTACACTGGCCTGGTGTCAGTCCAGGAGTTTTTCCCCTCAACGCCGGCATCGGGCCCGATGTAACCTTCGCCAAAGACCCCGTTCTGATTGGGCAATCTTCCACCCGGTACGCCGCCGGTTCCTTTTCCGGCTGCAATCAGGGCTTCCTTGGCGCGCTTGTAAAAACTCACCAGCCACTTTGCTTCGTTTAAAATATCCGGCAGGCCGTCGCTCCCCTCGCTGATCCACGCGCTGGTGGCTGACAAACGATACCGGTTGCCGACGTCGCCATCCTTGAAATTGCCCGGTTTGAAGTCATAGGCAAGCATCAGGTCCATCGGCACGCCGATGTGCCGGTTGTGGCCGTCCCAATCGCCGGCATCGTAGTAATACCCCCACACGTTTACCTTGGTGGTGGTACCCGTAAACCAGACATCCCGGTCGTCCGGGTGATGGCCCCTGGGATATACGCCGCCCTCGATCTCTTTATCAACGCCTTGCCGTTGCGTGAAAATGGCTTTTGAAACGGCGTTGTAGGCATTGCGGTAGGCTCCTTCCTCGATTGCAAAAGGATGGGAACGGCCCATGTTGTCAACGACAACGTAGTATTGCCCCGGGGTGGTAAAGCCGGTAAAATTGCACTCCCACACGTCGGCATTGGTGAAGTTCAGGCTGGCTCCGAAATCGCCGTTGAGCGTTTCGGCGGTGGCTTTGTCTTTGCGTTTGGCAATCGTTCCGGTAAATACAACGGCATTGTCCGACGCCCTTACTACCTGGAACTGCGTGCCGGCATACGTTTCCAGTTCAAGGCCGCCGTTCACGTGCACCCCCGCGTTGAAGCTGCCCATCCACTGCGACAGGTAAGCATACTTGACGCCACTGGGAACAAACCCAACCTGGTTCACGTGAACGGTCGGTGACCAAAGCCGTTTTTCATCGTACACAAACGTGATGGCATTGCGGTTTTCCACCAGGTTGTTGACGGTCAGGGTGTACGTTTTGCCACGAACCAGATTGTTGGGCAATTCAATGTAAACGGAATGATCGAGTACCGCTATGGGCTTGGGGGCGACGGCGTATAAATCAATGATATCCTGCGCCTTTGCCTTCCGGCCCAGGTTGATCGGCGACTTCGGCGTTGTGTAATTGGCATCGTCGCTGCTGCTGAGCAGGTAATTAGCCTTGTTCTGCGCATTGGTAATATTGAGTGGCTTCGCGTAAGCAATGCTCTGATCATTTTCGCCGTATACGTTGTGGTAGTCAACGTGGCCTTCATCCAGACTTACCATCAGAATCTTGTTGGTTACCGGGGCAACCTTCACCAGATCCTGGGCAATGCTGTTGATGCTCATCATGCACGCCAGGCAGATGATGGCATAGAATCGTAATAGCATTGCGCCGTTCGAACGAGCGGGTAGCGGTTCCTTTTTCATGTTTTTTGGGGTTAATTGAATTGCTGGAGGGTTAAAATTTATAGGCTGAGAGGCGAATTTGTGATTTCGCTCATGCATCACGGGGCCGGCGGGTGGTGAAGTCCACTGATTGACTACCAGCCCCGCGGATTTGCCTTTACTTCAGGTACCGGTTCACCGACAACCACTACTTCTACGTCCCTTTTGATCCATGCCAGGTACTGCGCGTGGCTAAAGGGAACGCCGAAATTGCGGCCGTAGTGATCGTGTACCCGGCGCGTCGCCACGTCAAACCAGTACCGTCCCTTGCTATTGCCTTCATTTCTGTAGTTTTCGGGGCTCCCGCCGATCCTGAGTGCACCGATGACAATGGTGCCATTGGTACCAGATCGGCCCTTTAAGGTTACGTTGATAACGGACCCGGGGCGAAAGTTGGATAATTGGGTATAAAACCGGTAATCAGGGGATAGAAAATCAAAATCTGCAATCGAGTTTAGGATTTCGAAGGTTTCAATCTCGTAGGTTCTGGTGATCAACGCAGGCATGTACATGCTTTCTTTGGTATTTACGACCCGTTTGGTTTCGTCCGGATGCCGGGCTGCGTGGGTGTAACCGGGGGAGAACGCGCCGAATACAGGCAGGCAGAGCAGACTCATGAACGGAATCAGGCGACGGAAAAATTTTTTCATGGTTCAGTGTTATGGGTAGAACAATTGAATGAGCATAGGGAAGGGCGGAGCCGGCGGTGGGCCCGCCCCGCCCCGGTTACTGCTTGACCACCTTGAAGGTGCGTTTGGGTTGGTTGCCCACCCGGAGTTCGAGCACGTACACGGCCGGTTGCAGGGCGCCTGCCGGTACGGTCTGGTGGTGGATGCCCGGTTCTTTGAGCGCCCCGGCCAGCACCACGGTCTTGAGGCGGCCGTTCAGGTCATACAGCCGGATCGAGACCGGCTGCGGCCCGGGGGAGGCGCCGGGAAAACCGGCCGTGCTCTCGTTGGCTGCCCGCACCCGGTAGGTGAGGGTAAATTCGGCCCCGGCCGGGTTGGGGTGTACAACGGCGAGGCGGCCGTCGCCCAGTTGGGCGGCGGCAAGTTCAGCGGGGGAAGCCGACGCAGGGGTTTCCCGGGGCTGGATGTCCGGGGCCGGGCTGCCTTCGGCAACCGCTTCGCGGGCGGCGCCGGCCGAACCGGTGGCCGATACGCAGTAGGTACCCGTGAGCTGGGTGTCGAAGCGGCCGCCCGGGACGGTATAGAAGCCCGGGGAGAGGATGATCTCGGTGCCGCCGCGGGCCAGCAGTACGCCCAGCGAGTCAACCAGCGAAGCCGTGCGCATCGAAGTGGCCGCTACCTGGGTGACCTGCTGATTCGGATTGACATACGCTGCCGCATTGTGGACCGACAACATGGAGAGCAGCACGTAAGTGCCCGTCCGTTCGATTGGAACCGAGACCCGGTCTTGGAGGGTGTCCGGCTGCGGGCAGGCCCGCTTTTCCCACGTCAGCGACGTTTCGTTCCACCGGAAGAGCGACATGGTCAGTTCTTCGGCGGGTGTCAGTGCCCAGTCCTGGTAGAATACCTCCAGGGTTCCGTTCTGCTGGAAGTTGCTCACGGTACCGGTCTCGGTCGTGGCAGCCACCGATACCAGGCTGCTTACGGAGCGCCACCCGGAGGGAATGTCTTTCAGCAGGGGGGCGTAATCGGCCGAGGTGATCATGAGCCGTTGCAGGGACCCGCCGGTCGGGTAGGGATTGAGCCGGTCGGCGGTGCTGGGCGTAAAACTGACTTTTCCCAGGCGGTCGGTTACTTTGGGATAATCCGCCAGAGTAGTCCTCGTTACGATCGTGTAGAGGATTTCGGTCGAAAAGGTGGTGGCGGGCGTATTGCTGCTGGAAGTCCGGATCATCCCGTGGTTGAGGTCCTGCCCGGGCACGGTGAGGATGGCACTGTAGCGGTTGGCGGTCCGCGTGGTGGGGTAGTTGGCCTGGAAAGCGCCCTCGGGGAAATGTTCGGCCTGCACCACCGCACCCGGCGTATTCAGGTTCACGGCCAGGTTGAGCGTGAAGTTGCCGTTGGTGCCGGGAGCCAGCCCGAGGCTGGGCGTTGTTTGTACATTTCCCTGGGCCAGCAGCCCGAGCGGGCCGCCCGCCAGGCCGCAGGTGAGCAGGCAGCGGGCAAGCCAGGCCTGTAAGATGTATTTCATGGGAAGTAGATGTTTACGTGAGAAAGAAGAAGCGTGAAGGGAAGATGGTTTACAGCCCGGGGTCCACGTAAGCCGGCGCCAGGTTGATGAGGATGGGCGTGGCTTGTTCAGCCGAAAAGGTCACGTTGTAGGTCGCCGAGGCGTAAGGCCGCATGATGCTGGTGGACTTTACCTGGAGTTGGTCGCCGTTGCGGAGCCCTTCCACGTAGAGCCTCCCGGCGCTGCTGGTGGTCCCCTTGAAGTAAGTGAGCGTGCCCCGTTTGACGGATACCTCGCAGACCACGAAAATATCCACGTGGGCGCCGGGCCACTTGACCTCGATTTTCTGGTTAAAGCCGTCGGTCACCGTCACCTGGATGGGGGCGGCGAAATTCACCTTGTTGCCGTCGCAGAAGTAGGCCGGCCGCAGCACTACCACGCCGGGCGTCTCGAACCGGAAAGCCGACGGGTTGCTGATCACGCGGGTGAATTGAGTCTGCCCATCGCGCTGGTATTCGGCCGTCCACTTCACGTTGGCGGCGGGCCCCCCCGTCACGGTCGAATTGGTGAGCAGGTTGAGCGGCTGGGCCAGGTCCCACACCCGGTTCTGGGTCGCCAGGGTGCCGGCGGCAGCCGCGGTGGGCGTCGTTGTCGGGCACGAGTTGAGCCGCAGGTTATCGATCAGTACGCCGCAGCCTTGCGCGCTCGCCCCCGGATAATTGCACTCCAGGGTGATGAATGAGTAGGCAGTCGTCGGCGTAAAGTTGATGGTGAAGTTCTGCCAGGTGGTCGTGAGTACCGGCGAAGTCCATATCAGTTGTGATTTATTGCAACTGGTCGTACCCACCCACACGTTGACCCGGCCGATCTGGGTATAGTTGTAGTCGTAGGAAGTGAGCGACCCGGCCAGGTCGAGGCTGATGGAGTAGGGGGTCCCGGCGGCGAACGTGAAAGCCTGCCCCGCGGCTTCTTTGTATTCGCCGCCTTCGGCTACCAGGCCCAGGTATGAGCTGCCGTTGGCCGGCGCCAGCGTAACGTCCCAGGGACCGGGCAGCAAGTCGGGGGTGCCGTAGCAGTTGGTCCAGCCGGGGGGCACAGTATGGGGGGCCGGGGTTCCCTCGAAGGAGGGGTTGGTGAAGGTGCTTTGCCCGTGCGCCAGGCCGGCGGCCAGGCAGCAGGCCAGCAACAGGAAGAGGCACGGTATCTTTTGGTGAAAAGGCATACGTTTCTGGGTTTGGGTGGGTGAGGATTTCCCTGAGTGAGACCGGTGCCGGCGGGTTACTTGCGGTTGCCGGCGCTTTTGAGTTGTTGCAGTTCGGCCTTCAGTTCGGCAACTTCCTTTTCGCGGGTTTTCTGCTCCGCTTCCCGGGCTTTCTTCTCTTCGATGAGGTACAGGGTGAGCTCTTCCACTTTTTCCAGCAGTTTGGCGTTCATGGCGCCCAGTTCCACGCCCCCTTCTTTTTCCACTTCGGCCGCCGAGGGCACGTTGGGCAGGTGGCCGTGGGTGCGGATGTACTGCTCTACTTCGGCCAGCGGGGCCAGCCGGTAGGCGGGCGTAAACACGTAGTCGGGCCAGTTGGCCTGCAACCGCACCCGTACCTGCTCGGTCAGGATGCTGCCCTTCACCGTCAGGGCCGCGGTGGCCGTGGGGGCCGTCCCGATGCCCACCCGGCCGGCGTTGTTGGCTTCCAGCACCACCACGTTGCTATTGTTGCGGATTCTGAGGCCGGCCGACCCGTAGTTCATGTAAGTGAAGTTGTCCGTCCAGCGCGGGCACAAAAACTGCTCGTACGTCCCCGCAGTATTTTTGGCCATCATGAAGCCGCCATTGTCCATGCCCATCACGCCCCCGAAGCCGGCCAGGGTGAGCCGGAAGGCGGGCGCCGCGGTGCCAATGCCTACGTTGCCGGCGTTGCTCAGGTGCATGGTGGTTGCCGTACCCCCGTTGATGCGGATGTTGAAACCGGCCGCACCGTAGTCCAGGTACGTAGCGTTGTCCGTCCAGCGCGGGTAGAGAAAGGCTTCGTAGACGCCCGCCGTGTTGCGTGCCAGGAAGTGGCCGCCGTTGTCCATGCCGAAGATGGGGTTGGGGCCGGCCAGGGTGAATTTATAGGGCGGCGCGGCGGTGCCCACGCCTACGTTGCCCGTGGCCGGGAATACGTTCTGGGCCTGCGCTGCCCCCTGCGCGAAGAGTACTGCGATCAACAGGCGGACCACTTGCCCGTTCAGAAGGGTTGGTAAGGAGATTTTCATACGAAACGTTTTTGGGTTTAGTTGGATGATGGATAAGGTTGGGAAAGCATGGCAATGAAGGGGCGTCCGAACCGGCCGGGCACAAGCGTTCCCTTCAGTCCGGGTGGGTACCCGGGCGGGCAAAAGGCGCTTCGCCGAAAGCAGGATGGAAACGGGTGGGGGCGTACGGGACGCCCGGGCTAAACGGGTAGGGTTGGTAGCATAGTGGACAATGAATTGGTAAGAATCTGTTTATTTTAAGAAGTCCCTCACGTTCTCCTGCGTAATGCGCAGCAGGCCGGTGTTGACGCTGGAAGGGACGTTGGTAATGCCCGATCCGGTGTCGTTTGTGGAGAGCGGATTGGTCTGGTGGGCCAGGTCGAAGAGAAACTGGGCGCCGTACCAGGTAAACAGTTCGCGCTTCTGTCCGGCCAGCATCTGGATGACGCCATCCTGCACCAGCCGCAGGTGTTCGGGCTCCCAGTCAACGGTAGTGATCTTTACCTTGCCGGCTTTCCCCGCTTCCCGCACGGCCAGCGCCATGCCTGGCCCGGAGTTGGAGTCGAAGCCGCAGAGCCCGGCCAGGTCGGGGTGGGCGGCCAGCAGGTCGGAGGTGATTCTGGCGGCCAGTTCCACGTTTGCCTTGTCGTCGTAGCGGCCCACTGCCTGCATGCCGGGGTGTTGCTTGAGTACGTCCAGCAGACCCCGGAAACCGGCTTCCATGTTGCTCAGGCCCAGAATGCCCAGGTAGGCGATCTTGCCCTTGCCGCCGGTGAGCCGTACCATTTCTTCCCCCTGCATCCGGCCGATCTGGTACCAGTCGGTGCCCAGGAAGGCGTGGCGCCGCGAGCCGGGAATGTCGGAATCGTAAACGACAGTGGGAATGCCCGCATCGACGGCTTTGTTGATGGCCTGGGCAATGCCGGGATCGGTGCCGTTGATGAGCAGACCCGTGGGCCGGGAGGCGATGACCTGTTCGATGGTCTCGATCTGCGCGGGCACGTCCCATTCGGCGGGTCCCAGCACCGATACCTTCACGCCCATTTTTTGCCCCCAGCGTTTGAAAGCCGCCTGGTCGTGGTTCACGTACATGGGCATATTGATGGCCGTCGTGATCATCACGTATTCTTCATCGGCAACCGCCCGGCGGCCCGTGCGTACCGCCGTTGCCGCCGGGCGGTCCGGGCGTGACTCAGTGCGCGGCGGCAGTTCGCAGGCACTCAGTCCCAGGAGCAGGGCGCAGGAAAGCAGTAAGGTCGGAAATCCCATAACTGAAGGAGAAAGTATTCAGGGAGTAAGGGTGGCTTGTCTTGCTGCCGGAGTGCGTTCCTTCGCCTTCCGGGAGGGAAGCGTACGGCGTTGGAGAACCAGGTCGAGCCAAACGGCCGCAATCAGGATCAGGCCCAGGATGATCTCCTGCCAGTAGCCCGACACCCGCGCAATGACCATGAGGTTGGCCACAATGCCCATAAAGAGGGCGCCCAGCAGGGCACCGGGAATTTTACCCAGACCGCCACTCAGGCTGGCTCCTCCCAGAATCACCGCGGTGATTACGCGCAGTTCCAGTCCGCGGCCCACGGTCGACATGGCGGCCCCCAGCCGCGAGGCCAGCAGGATGCCGGCCACGCCCGCCAGCGCTGCCGATAGGATAAAGGCCCGGTGTTTCATCCTTTTCACGCGGATGCCCGACAGTTCGGCCGCTTTCTCATTGCCGCCGATGTAGTAGTACCGCCGGAAGAACACCGTCTTTTCCACCAGAAAACTCAACAACGCCACCACCCCCAGCATGTACCACACCGGCATCTGAATGCCCAGGAGTTTGGATTGGCCGATGGCATTGAACCAGTAAGGCAGGTTCTGAATGCCCGCGCCGGCCACCAGCAGGGCGCCGCCCCGGACAATGCCCATCATGGCCAGCGTCTGAATCATCGGGTTGATGCCCTGGTAGGCGATGAGGTAGCCGTTCACCCAGCCGATGAGCACGGCGCTGAGCAGGCCGGCCAGGATGGCCAGCGGTACGGGCAGGCCCTGATAAAACATGAGGTGGGCCGCCAGCCCCCCCGAAAATGCCACGACCGAACCCACCGACAGGTCGAAGGCACCCGATATGAGCAGCAGCATCATGCCCACGGCCACGATGGTGTCAATGGACAGGTTGAGCAGAATCTGGCTGCCGTTTTCGAAGGTGGGGAAATGGCGGGGATACACCAGCGATGCCACGACGCAGATCATAGCAATCGTGAGGCCCAGTGAGTACACCCGCTCCCGAAGCAGTTTTTGGATCATCGGAAATGGAGTTTGTTGCGTCAGTCATCCTTTCAACCCGTAGCCAGGGCCAGGACTTCTTTCATGCGTGGGCTCATTCACCATGCGTACTTCCGGCGCCGCAGATTACCCGTCGGGATGTTCGTCAGCGTACTTTTTCCTTGGAGTTGTAGCAGCATAATAGATGCGTGTAAAGGAAGGATTGGGAAGACTGTTGAAGGATTAATGTTTGAGTGGGGAGTGGTTCACATGCGTACCTTGAAGCTGAATCACCTGCCGGGTGCGGGCTGATTCGTGGGCGGCGTGCACCAGCCGCATGGTTTCCAGGTTATCGGTTCCGGTCGTTTCTACCCTTTGCGAACCTTCGCCTGCTTCCCCGTAAACGGTCCGTTGCAAATCCTGCAGCAGGTTAAGGTTGCATTCGACGATGGAGGCGTGCACCACCGCGTAGGCCGGATCGGCCCAGGGATAAACGCTGGGGGGACACTCCATTCGGGAAGTGCCTGCGCGGGTAGTGAGATAGAGCACAAAATCGTGCCCCAACCGCAAAGAGCCTTTTTCGCCTTCAATCAGCACCAGCGTTTGCGGAAAAGCCTCCCGTTCCAGAATCGAAGCGTACGACATTTCGGCGTAGCAGGAAACCCCGTTGTGCATGCGCATCAGCACGTTGGCCACGTCTTCTCCCTTGATCTTCGGATTGACCCGGTCGGTCTGGCAGTAAAGCGTTTCGGCTTCCCCGAACAGAAAACGGCAGACATCCAGGATGTGCGAACCGATGTCGGTCAGGATAAACTGCTCCAGGTCGGCCAGGAAAGGCTGGTTATCAAAAACCGGAAAGGCCGAACAAAAGGACACCCGGGCTTTGAAAGGCCGGCCGATTACGGCCGAATCGAGCACGGACTTGAGTTTGCGCAGGGGCGTCTGCCAGCGGAAATTCTCGTGGATATACAGTTGCACGCCCTCCGCCCGGCACTTGTTCACCATCTGGGCGCAGTGGGCCAGGTCGGGTGCCATCGGTTTCTGGCAGATCACGTGCAAGCCCCGTTGGGCCGCCTGAAGGGTAAAAGGAGCGTGCGTATCTGCGTCGGTAATGATGTCCACAAAATCCAGTTCGGCCGCGTGCCGGTCCAGCAGTTCTTCGACCCGATCGTACACGTGCGGAATGTTGAACTGAGCAGCAATGGCTTCAGCTTTGGCCAGGGTGCGGTTATAGCAGGCAATGGGTACGGCGCCCCCCACCTCTTGCCAGCCCGAAAGCTGGTAATACGACCAGAAACCCGTGCCCAAAACGGCAAATTTTAATTTTTCCATTGAAGCGCTTGGAGAATTCAGAAAAGTAGTACCTTCACGTCAGCTCTACTGTACTATACTGTACTGCATGAGCAAAGGTAATTTAATTTTTAAGCTTTCAAAATTTTAACTGATAAATTTTTACGGACCGTAAACAGCTATAATCCATACTTAACTATATAATATCATATGTTGGAAATTGACCTGACTTCGAGCCGACCCAAGTACCAGCAGATTCTGGATGCGGTGATTTATTCCATCGAATCGGGCGCCCTGGAACGGGGCCATCAGTTGCCTTCAATCAGTGAACTGGCTGGCAGACAGCACATTGCCAAGGTAACGGTGGCCAAGGCCTACGAAGAGTTGCGGCAGCGGGGAATCATCGTTTCGCAGCACGGCAAGGGCTTTTACGTGGCTTCCACCGAAGTGCGCAGCCAACTCAACGTATTCCTGCTGTTTGACACGCTTAACGCCTATAAGGAAACACTTTATTATTCGCTGAAGGAAGCCCTGCCCGACGACGCCCGGCTGAACCTGTTTTTTCACCATTACGACCGCGCGCTGTTTGAAAGCCTGATTGAAAACCACCTGGGCAAATACAATTATTACGTAGTGATGCCGCATTTCAACGAGGATATTTCCCAGGTGCTCAGCCAGATACCCGGGGAAAAGCTGGTGGTGATTGACAAAGACGTGAATGGACTGGAAGGCGAATACGCGGCCGTTTACCAGGACTTTGAACGGGATATTTATCAGGCTTTGGCATCGGGATGGGACCGGTTGCAGTTGTACCGGAAAATGACCCTGGTGCTGTCCAAAGGGCCGTTTCAATTCCTGCCCGAAGGAATATTGACCGGATTCCGCCGCTTCGGGCAGGAGTACAATTTCCCAATAGAAGTGGTGGAAAGAGTCACGCCGGCATCCATTCGCCAGGAAGAAGCCTACCTGATCTTTGCCGACCGCGATCTGATTTCTTTCATCAAGGAGGTAAACCGGGAAGGCTGGCAACTCGGAAAGGGAATCGGGCTGATTTCCTACGACGACACGCCGATGAAGGAAATTCTGGAAGGCGGCATCACGGTGATTTCCACCGATTTTGAGCAGATGGGACGCACCGCCGGGAGCTTAATCCAGGAGCGGAGAAAAATGCGCGTTGCCAACCCCGCCCGGCTCATCCGCCGCCGTTCGCTCTGACGCACTGAGGACTTTCCGAAAAAAACAGAACCAACGCATAACGGCATCAGCAACTGAATCAAACAACTCAAAAAAAACAATATGACCAAGATTGCACTCGTAGGAGCCGGCGGCAAGATGGGCTGCCGACTCACGGATAATTTTCTGACCTGTCAGCAGTATTTGCTGGATTACCTGGAAGTAAGCAGCCAGGGCATCGAAAACCTGCGGCAGCGGGGCGTAACGGTAAGCGCCCAGCAGTCTGCCGTTCCAACCGCCGACGTAGTCATTCTGGCCGTTCCCGACGTAGCCATCGGGGCTATTTCTCAGGAAATCGTTCCGATGATGAAAAGCGGTGCCTTGGTGCTGACCCTGGACCCGGCCGCTCCGCTGGACGGCGTGATTGCCCACCGCGACGACCTGGGCTACGTGATTGCGCACCCCTGTCACCCGTCGGTATTCAATTGGGAACCCACCGAAAAAGCCTTCCGGGATTTCTACGGCGGCATCACGGCCAAGCAGAGCATTGTGGTCGCCCTGATGCACGGTACCGAAGCGCATTACCAATTGGGTGAAAAAGTAGCCCAGGATATGTACCAGCCCATTCACCATACCCACCGCATCACGCTGGAGCAGATGGCCATCCTGGAGCCGGCCATGGTAGAAACCCTGGCGCAGACCTGCATGGAAGTCGTGAAGGAAGGCTTCGACCGCATTGTGCAGTTGGGAGTACCCGAAGCCGCCGCCCGCGACTTTGTGCTGGGGCACCTGCGCATCCAGATCGCCGTGTTGTTTAAGGAAGTCAACGGCACTTTCTCCGATGCCGCCTACAAAATCAGCAAGCGGGCCAAGCCCTTGCTGTTCCGGGAAAACTGGCAACGCATTTTCGAGATGGACGACATCCGGGCGCAGGTAAAAGACATTACCAATAAGTAGCCGAGGCATTCCTTCATCGACTTTTATTCTTTATCTACCTGTGAAAAAAAGATCTATTCTCTTTCTCCTGCTGCTGCTGCCGGCGCTGGCCTGGGCGCAGATCCGGGTGAGTACCAACGGGCGTTTTCTGGAAACCACCGACGGCAAGCCCTTCTTCTGGCTGGGCGATACCGCCTGGGAATTGTTTCACCGTCTCACCCGCGAAGAAGCCGAAACCTTTCTGGAAATTCGCCGGCAGCAGGGATATAATGTGATTGAGGCAGTGGCGCTGGCCGAAATGAACGGAGTGCGCGAACCCAACCGCCACGGCGACTGGCCCCTCAACAACGAAGATCCGGCTCAACTGGCCGTGACCCCGGGAAACAACCCGGCCAATGCCTACGAATACGACTACTGGGACCACGTAGACTACGTGATTGAAACGGCGGCCAGGAAAGGCATGTACATTGGTATGCTCCCCACCTGGGGCGATAAGGTAGCCCATCTCTGGGGCGACGGTCCGATCATCTTCAATCCGCAGAACGCCGAGGTGTACGCGGCCACGCTGGCCAAACGCTACGCCAAGAACCGGAATATCATCTGGATTCTGGGCGGCGACCGCCCGGCCGTGTACAAGGCCAGGGTGGATGGCGTGGAAAAGGACTTTGATGATACGCCCCTCTGGCGTGCCATGGCCAGGGGCATTGAAAGCGTACTGGGCAAAGAGGCCTTTATTACTTACCACCCGGCCGGGGGCTCCCGGTCTACGTCTCAGTACATCCATACCGAACCCTGGTTGGATATGAATGCTTTTCAGTCGGGTCACGGCGGCCGCGAAGTTGAAGCCTGGGATTGGGTAAAACGCGACCTGGCGCTGACACCGCAGAAACCCACGCTGGACATGGAGCCCTGTTACGAAGACCATCCGGTAAATCCCTGGGACGGCAAATGGACGCGCGCGAGGGGATATTTCAATGCGTACGATGTGCGGGCGCGCATTTACCGGGGCGTGTTTGCCGGGGCCTGCGGCGTTACCTACGGCCACCACCAGATCTGGCAATTCTTAAACAAGGAGATATATCCACCCATCAATCCCGGCGACACAATCATCGGCTGGCAGCAGTCGGCCAAGGCAGAAGCTGCCGGACAGATGCAACACCTGATGAAGCTGATGCTGTCCAGACCCTACCTGTCCCGTATTCCCGATCAGAGCCTCCTTCAATCCGATCCGGGCAGTACCTACCTCAACCTGGTCTGCGCCACCCGCGACGACAAGGGCGCCTACGCCATGATTTACCTGCCGCAGAACAAGCCGGTCAGCATTGATCTGGCGAAGCTGTCGGGCGGGAACAAAAAAGCCTGGTGGTTCGATCCCCGTACCGGCAAGGCCATGGTGACTAAAAATAAGCTGAAGAATGGCGTGCAGGCTTTTGCGCCACCCGCCGGAGATCAGGACTGGGTGCTGGTCATTGACGATGCTTCCAGAAGTTTCAGCCCCCCTGGTCAATAGGTTGGTTATTTTGATGCACTATTGCGATGAGGTTCCAATACTGAACGCTACTGGTGACTTACCGCACAGCCGCGTATTTTTGCGTCACATTATTTTTATACTCTGATTTTGAGGAAGATACATTCATGATCATAAAAAAAAGTGAGTTTGTCTTGACACAAATAAAAGTTTGCATTAGTTTTGTTTTGAATAGTGCAATATTGAACATTCCAATGTGCAATATGACTTATTCGATAATCATGCGCTGCCAGCACGGTATCGCATATATTCAATACAAGCTGCTTCTATTGCAGATCCCGGCAGCGTTCTGTTGAAAATTTAGTTTTACATTTTGCCATTGCGCAGAATACGCCCGGCTCGCCGCGAAGGTAGCTGTCGGCATCCGGCTGGCGTAACGTTCACAGTTGACAAGAGCAGTTATTAGGCATTAAGAAATTACTCATTGGGAGTAATCTTGGCGAAGCCACGTTCTTTTGTGGGAAGTACATTGCTTTCCGGCCCGCCTGGCATTAGCTGCATACTTTCCCTATTCGCCTGGTCAGGTTTCATTCCCATGCTTTGCTGACAAGTTGAAGGACACTATTGGGTCGGGATTGTTTCCCCAAACTTCCCCCTGCAAGTGGTAAGCCTTCTTAGGCTGCTGTCGCGGCCGGACTTGTGCCCGCGCCGTACTCATTTAGCTACCGGCGGGCGAAGGAAAGCGCCTGCGGGTACGCCTGGTAGCTATACTCGCTTTTGGGTTGGGTGAAGTATGCAGCAGGGTTACAGCAAGTGTTCCTCTGTGAATACGGCGTACAGCCGGCAATCCCGGCATTGCCACTTCTGCGTGCGCCCCTGTTGCGGGAAACAAGACCAAAGCCGAACGCCGGCAAACTACAAGCGCCTTGTTGGTTATCAAACCCTTTCCTTCTTTCAGTGAATTCTACCTGTAGCCGGCTCTCCTTTTCAGGTCCGCCCCGAATGAACCTGCCAAAAGAGAAACTGCTGCACATCCTTCCATCTACTCATGACGCAGCGTGATATTGAAAATGCTGTTTTTGGCAATGTTGCCGGAGGCAACGTAATAGGTGACGATGAAAGAATTACAAGCTACGCGGAAGTGCTGGCTGCCATAAAAGAGATGAGTCCGTTCTTTGAAGAGGACCGGGTGCAGCAGGCGCGGTGCGTCTGCGTGTCGCTGTCCAACAACATCAGCCATGTAACGATATTATTATCCCTGCTTATCAGAAAAATCAACTTCTTCCTGCTCTCGGGCAATGCTACGGCTAACCCGGTCATTCCCTGCTTCTGCGATACCATTCTGGAACTGCCTGATCAAAACGAAAATTCTTCTACGCCTGCCGGGGGAATGGAACTGCGGAAAAATACTAATTTTATTGACGGAAGTAATGTGATTAAACCTGCTTCGGGGTTGGTGTTTTTCTCGACCTCAGGAACGACCGGAAGGGCTAAGTTCGTTTACTACCAGTCGCATAAACTGTTGCAAAACGCAAAAAACTGCGCTGAACTGTTGGGCCTCAGCAGCAATCACCGCGTGTTGGTGCCGGTGCCCATCAACCACATGTACGGATTAGGGGCCGGTCTGCTGCCCGCCGTATTGTCAGGCGCCCATTTGTGTTTGATTCAGAAAAATAATATTATAAGACTATACGATAAACTGGTTAAGTTCAAACCGGACGTCACACTGATCACGCCCACGGTTTGCAAAACTTTATTGTTTCTTGGCAAAAATCTCTCGGCAAGAACCCTGTTCCTGTCCGGCGGGGACAGGTTAAACCGGGAAACCTATTTGAACTTTGAGGCCAGATACGGCAAACTCATTAACCTGTACGGATGCACTGAGATGGGGGCAATGGCCTCTTCAGCGTGGCATGACGCCAGCCAGGAGGACAGGTGGGAAGGCATTGTAAAGCCGTTGGACCAGGTGCAGATAACAATCGGGGAATCCGGCAAGGGAGAACTCTTATGCAAGCACGACGCTGGATTTGAGGGCTACGTGGACGAAACGGGCAATCTCCGGTCAGAGCAGACCGGGCCAACGAAGTGGTTCAAAACGAAGGATTTAGCCGAGCAGGTTGGAAAAGACATGTTCAGGGTAATTGGTCGCACGGACTACTGCATTAACCGCAATGGTTTCCTGGTGGCATTGCAACAAGTCGAGGCAATGATGGATGAGTTGTTTGGGCAGGAAATTAAACAAGTAGTGTTGCTGACCGGTAAAAAAGATACAATGGCCGGAAGCGCCCTGGTCGCAGTATGCCAGCTAAGCAGTGATTCCCGGCTGGATGAAGCGACAATGAAAAGAGCATGCAAGGAAAAAATGCTGGCTCACCAGGTGCCTGATGAATATTACTTTGTCCCCGACATCCCGAAGCTCAGCAATGGCAAGCCGGATAGAATCAGGCTGACCGCTCAATACGCCGAAAAACAAATGATAAGCGATGATTGTTGGTAACATCATGATTATCAGCATACTGTCATTGCTTTTCGGATAGGCACTTACGCACGCAAAAGATTGTCTTTCTCCAAATCCATTAACTCAAACAAACATGCAGACAGCCAACATTGATCAGGTGAAACTGAAACTCAAGCAGATCATCGCCAAAAACCTGGACGTCAACATCAGTGCTACTGATATTGACGATAAGGAATCTTTGTATGAAGACGGAATAGGGCTCGACTCAATCATGCTCGTGAATTTTATTGTCCAGATAGAGAATAGTTTTGGGATTAATTTTTCGGAGGACGAAATGAACCTGGAATTGTTCAACAACCTGGATACACTGGCTCATTTTATTGCCGATAAGACGGAAGGTTCACTCTTGACCGAATAACAGAGTCGTGGCCCGGGATTGTGCCAATCAACCATAAAGCGTTACGTATGCTGAAAGGAATGTGTCTAGGGTTGCCCTCGGCAAGCTATCACAATGTGATGAGACCGGTGGCGGAAAGACTGGCCTTGCTCAATTACGAGATTCGCTACTATAATACGGAGGCTTTTCGCCCCAGCCAACAGGACCGTGCTACGTTCAAACCCTACCCGGCTTCGTACCAGGGGTACCAGACGGAGGCCATCGGGGAGAACATATCGTATTTCAGGTTCGGCCACGTACTGGCGGATACGACGGCCAGCCTGATCGACTTTCTGATGGAGGAAGTCGAGCTGGAAAAGCCGGATTTTATTGTGCACTCTCACCTGGCCATGTGGGGAAAGCTCATTGCGCGGCATTACAAACTGCCCGCAGTATCGTTGCTCTCCACTTTTATGATGCACGAGCGAATCATGCAACCCCAGTTGCAGAAGCTTAAAGGCGAGGGAGGCCCGGACCTGAGCAGCCTCCGGGAAGGAAAAGCATACTTCCAAAAGATGCACGCACTCTACACCCGGCTGGGACTACCGGAAGTACCCGACATCTGGGACGCCTACATCAACGAGGAGGCGTTCAACGTAGTAATGCTCCTTGCTGATCTGCAGCCCCGGAAAGAACTCATCAAGCCCAGTTTCCAATTTGCCGGCTTGCCGGTCCGGGTAGAGCAAGAAGCAAAGCAAGCGTACGTCTACGTGGCGCTTGGCACTGTTTTCAACGCAAACCCTGACTTCTACCGGTTGTGCATCAACGTTTTGCAACGCAACAATTTAAAGGGCATCATATCGGTAGGTAGAAAAAGCAACATTGCCGACCTGGGGGAGGTACCCGACCAGGTGCAGGTGGCGCAATACGTCAACCAGTTGGAAGTGCTCAAAAGGGCTTCCATTTTTATTACGCAAGGCGGGCCGCCCAGCGTTCAGGAAGCCATCAGTACGCAGACCCCCATGATTGTCACGCCCCGCATTACCGAGCAGCGGGTAGTGGCCGAACGCATAGAAGAGTTGGGCATAGGCATTCACTTGCCCATGAAGCAGCCCGCCGAAGCAGATTTGGACCGGGCCATCCGGACAATCCTGGACAATTACCAGTACTACGCCCGCAACCTGGCAAACCTGCTCACCAATGCCCCCGCATCTCCGGCATCAGTGACTGCTTGCCATATGATTGACCACTACCTAAAAGCAAAGCTGCAAAGCAATCATGTTATCTGAAAGCCCAGCATTGATTCGTGCCACCCCCCAGCAGGAAGGCATATGGTTTCATTCAGTCGTGCACGGGACCGCCTGCTGGAATTTTGTCTACGTTAAATCGTACGAAGGCGTGTTGCATTTGCCGGCCCTGAAGAAAGCCTTGCAGTGGGTCATCGACCGCCATGGTGCCCTCAGAACGAATTTCAGGATGCACGCAAATCAATTGTACCAGGTGATACACCCTCACCTGTGCGTTGATGCCGTCCTGGAGTACGGGCAGGGAGAGGGGAGCACCGACGACGAGATGACCCGGATTGCCGATGCGGAAACGATCAGGATGGGGAACTACGGGTTTGACCTGGAACGGGAGGCATTGCTGAGGTGTAAAGTGTTACAGCACGGGCAACGGGTTTTCTTCCTGCTTGCCATTCACCACATCATTACGGATACGGTTTCAATGCAGGTTTTCTGGCGCGAGTTGAAGGCGGGTTACAACGCGTGCGTCCGCGGAGAAGCCGCACCCGGGGCGCTCCCGGGCCGACAGTACGCTGATTTTGCCCATCAACTGGCCGCCTGGCAGGAGACGGAAGAGTATCAGACCCGGAAAAAGTACTGGCTCGATAAATTATCGGGTGAGTTGCCCGCTTTGAATCTGCCCTTTCACCGGGACCAGTCAAAGGCATCTTTCTACACCCGCGAAATGGTCCTGCCGACGCAACTGGTCCGCGACGCCAAGTCATTGGCTTTAAAGAAAAGAGTGCTGTATTCCTCGGTATTTCAACTGGCCTACTTCATCCTGCTGCGTAAGTATACCGGGCAGCGCACGCTCCTGGTGGGGAACGTGGTAAACGGCCGGGGGGCCGGCAGCCGGGCCAACGACGGCGTGATCGGGCTCTTTGCCAACCGCCTGGTCAACGTACAGCAACCAGGGGACGACGACTGCCTGGCCGAACTCTTGCAGCGGGTACACGCCGAAACCGACCGTAGTCTGCGCGACAACATCCCTTACGAAGACTTAATGCGGGATGTCAACGCAAAAAACCGGCAGGGCCTCGCCTTGTTCAAGGCCGCTTTCAACATGGTGAAGCGCCTGGAGGACGCCACCGCTTTTGAGGGGTTGCAGGAGCAGCCCGGCGCCGGTTACCGCAAGGCCCTCTCAGACGGCCAGCAGTACGACATTTTTTTATACGTGATTGACACTGTCAAAGACATCCGCGTACGCCTGGAGTTGCAGTGCGAAGAAGCCCTGGCCCCGCTACCCGACCTGGTGCTGGATGCTTACGTGCAAGCCCTGCACGCCTGCGTCTACAATTCCGGGAAGAAACTCTCGGAAGTTTCGATTCAGGGCGCCCGGGAAAACGCCCTGTGCAATGCTTTCAACCGTACGGCGTGCAGCCACCCAGCCGGCAACGCCGTGTTGCACGAGCTGTTCAGGAACCAGGTAAAGCAACACCCCGACCGGGTGGGCCTGGTTTTTGGGAATGAGACGTTAACCTACCGGGCGCTGGATGTCGAGTCCGACGCAGTGGCCGTACAGTTAAGGCAACGCGGGGTGGGCCGGGGAACCCTGGTGGGACTGCTGCTGCACCGGTCAGCCCGCATGGTCAGTTGCCTGCTGGGCGTGCTCAAAGCCGGGGCCGCCTACGTACCCCTGGACCCCGCCTTTCCGGCTGTGCGCACGGCGTACATGCTCGGCGACGCCGGGCTCGACTGCCTGGTTACCCAGCAGGAACTGCTCCCGAAAGTACCGGATCAAGCAAAAGCCCTGCTGGCCGAAGCGCTTGACTACACCCGTGCGGAACCGGCGCCTGCCAACGCAAACCAGCCCGGTGACCTGTGCTACGTAATCTACACCTCAGGGTCCACCGGCCAGCCCAAAGGGGTAATGATTGAGCACCAGGCGGTAGCCAATTTCACCCAAGGAATTACCGACCGGATTGATTTCCGGGGCAAAACAATTTACGCCTTAACCACCATCAGTTTCGACATCTTCGTGCTCGAATCCCTGCTTGCCCTGTGCGCCGGGGCCACGGTGGTAATGGCCAGTGAATCCGAGCAGCGTGACCCCTCGGAGGCGGTAGCAGCCATCGTCCGGCACCGCGTCCAGATGCTCCAGGCCACCCCCTCGCGCATGAAAATGCTCCTGGAAGGAGGGACCGGCTTCCTGGCCGGCTTGTCGGAAATCCTCGTCGGGGGCGAAGCGTTCCCGCCCGACCTGCTCACCACGCTCCGCGCGAAAACCACCGCCCGGATCTTCAACATGTACGGCCCCACCGAGACAACCGTTTGGTCCACCATGCAGGAGCTGACGCGGGCATCAACCATTACCGCCGGAACCCCGATCAACAATACCCAGGTTTACATCCTCGACGAGAACATGCACCAGCAGCCGATGGGCGCGTACGGGGAGGTATGCATTGCCGGTGCCGGACTGGCGCGCGGATACTGGGGCCAACCCGAATTAAGCCGGGAAAAATTCGTGTATCCGCCTTTCGCCCCCGACGCTCCCGTGTACCGGACGGGCGACGTGGGCCGGTTGCTGCCCGGCGGACTGGAAATAGCCGGCCGGAAAGACGACCAAGTGAAGATTCGCGGCTACCGCATCGAACTCGGCGAGATTGAGTGCCAGCTCAAGCGTCACCCCCGCGTCAAAGACACGGTGGTCGTTCACAAACGAAACGGTCAGTACGAACACCTCTGCGCCTATTACGTGAGCAAGCAGATCATCAACGTGCAGGAACTCCGCAATTACCTGCGGGAGCGGCTGCCCGAATACATGGTGCCCGCTTACTTTGTCCACCTCAACGCCATCCCGACCACGCCCAACAATAAGGTGGACCGCGCGGCTTTGAAAAACAACAAGATCGTAAGCTTCGACCTGGATGCCTATACCGGGAAAATGAACGGACGGCTGGTAGCCATGTGGGGCAAGGTGTTGCAGATAGACAACGAAACGCTGCGCACCAACCTGTTCTCCGACTTCTTCGACCTGGGCGGACATTCCCTGGATGCCGTTTTTCTCCTGGACGACATCAGGAAAGAATTTAACCAGACCATTTCCCTCAAGGAGTTTTTCAAGTTTCCGACAATTCACTTCCTGAATGATAAAATAACTGCCGTCCAGGAGAATCAACCGCAACTGGCCCCCCACTGACCCGCTTCCGAACCATTCCTATTCTTTTGATACAGGACAAGTTATAACCCGCAAAAAACATGAAAGATTCAGTAGAAACACCGGCTCTCAACGTTGCCCCCTATGACTTGATGGAACTTTCGTCGAAATCGGTCGGGGAGGAAAGGCCTACCCGGGAAGAGTTTTATACCAACTACCCCTTTTTCAAGTACTGGAGAAAGGACAGTAATGAAAAACTCATGCCCGAGGAAGTCAATATTTACATCCACATTCCGTTCTGCATCCAGTTGTGCGATTACTGTTTCTACATGAAGGACCTGGTCAAATCCAAGAGCCAGGTGGATGAATACATTGATTACCTGTGCCGCGAGATGCAGATGGTGAGCGAAATCCACAACCTGAAGCGGAGAAAAGTAAATTCGATCTACATCGGCGGCGGCACGCCTTCCGTGCTTACCGAAGCGCAGTTAGGAAAAATGATCGAGGCCCTGCGCACCCACCACTGGATCGAAAACCCCGAATTTACCTTTGAAGCCGAACCGGGAACCTTTAGCCGGAGCAAACTGCAATGGTACAAGGAGAGCGGGGTCAACCGCATCAGCATGGGCGTCCAGTCTTTCGACGACCGCATCATCAAGCTCAGCAGCAGAAAGCATACCGCCGCCCAGGCCATTCATTCCATTGCAATGGTAAAAGAAGCCGGTGGTTTTAGCGTCAACATCGACCTGCTGAGCGGCCTTACCGGCGAGGAAATGCGTTCCTGGGAACAGTCAGTGGACACGGCCCTGGCGCAGGACATCGACATGCTTACCATCTACAAGATGAAGGCGTACGCCAACACCGTTTTCTTCAAGAAAGGAGTGCATGCCAAAGAAATTGCGCTGCCTGCCGAGGAACAGGAGATCGCCTTCATGGACCGGGCCCTCGACATGATTGCCGGCGCCGGTTTCCGGCAGTGGAGTACGTTTGCCTTTACCAGCAACGGGTATACCCATAAATACGTCGAAAACACGTGGCGCGGCAAGGACTTGATTGCCTACGGCGCTTCTTCGTTCGGACTGCTGGGCAACATCAACTACCAGAACTCCAACGATACGGCCACCTACTACCGGAAAATCAACGCCGGGACCATGCCCGTGTTCAGGACGTACCCGCTCACCCACAAAGACCTGATCGTAAAGGAGTTGCTGCTCTGCCCGGCGCGGCTGGCATCCTACCGTAAAAGCGAGTTCATCGCCAAATTCGGTTTTGATTATTTTGAGCTGATTCCCGGTACCCTTGCGCAACTGGCCGAAAAGGGCTACATCACCGGCAACACCGACGAACTGACGCTGACCAAACAGGGCGTGCTCTTCAGCGATTACGTGGGCAAGGCACTGGCGTCGGCCGTAAAAGAGGTGATCGGGAAAGACGGAATCGGGTTCATCTATTAAGCGCCTGATCGGTACGGATTGACGCTACCACCGCCGCCGCGCCGTTCTTCCGGCGGCCTGATCCAGTTTTAATTCCTGATGATGATGGACGTACGATTGATTGCTTTGCCTTCCGTGGGCGGAAACCGGTACTCGTTGAATGCACTGAAAAAAAGCCTTCCCGACGAGATTGATTTTATGGGCGTTGAGTTGCCGGGCCGTGGGTTGCGGAGCGACGAACCCTTGCTCTGCGAGGCAGCGGCGCTGGTGGACGACATCTACCGGCAAATAAGTTCTTCCCTGAACCGCCCCTATGCGCTGTACGGACACTGCATGGGCGCCCTGCTTGCCTGGTTGCTGGCGCAAAAAATAGCCGCCCACAACGACAGGCCGCCCTTGCACTTGTTCGTGTACGGCTGCACGGGCCCGGCCACGTTGTTGAACCGGCAAACGCAAGCGCTGCCCCGGGCGGAGTTCATTGCAATACTCACCGAGTTGGGCACGCCGGCGCAACTGCTGGACAACGAGGATTTCTTCGAGGCCATGCAACCCGTATTCCGGGCTGATTTTCAGGCATTCAATGAATACCGCTACGAAGCGCTCCCACCCATTCCCCTGCCGCTTACGGCGATTGCCCGTAAGAACGACCCCGCCTACCTGGAGCGGCTGCAATGGTGGCAAAAAAGAAACCACCTGGCCGATCCAGGTGCACCGGGTTGAGCCGGAGGCCGGCGATACCGCACGCATAGCCGGCATTATTGCATCGACCCTCCAGCCGCAGGGGGAAGCGCGGGCGGAAGGAATTGTTTTGCCCGGCCGGTCATGACCCGTTGAGGGCCGGCGTTGCTCCGTTACAAAAAAAGATTAGCTTTACCGGCCGTTAAGCAGTGATCCGGATACTTGAATCAAATTACAACCAAATATGAACAACTTTTTAACAACAGTATGCGCCTGCCTCGTGGCAGCCCACCTGTTGGGAGAGCGCCCGGCCGCCGCCCAGGCGAAACCGGCCGCCCAGGCGAAAAAGACCGTTACGCCCGACCTCAGCCAGGTAGCAGCCGGCAAGGGGTGGAAGGTAATCAACCGGAGTGCCAGTGCCTTGAAAGAAGACAAGTACCAGGGCGTTCGTTTCGACGCCCGGGCCGGCGACGGGTTTGCCTTGCTGGAGAACAGCCAGTTTACCAACGGCGTGATTGAATTCGACGTACGGGGCAAAGACGTCGTGCAGCAGAGCTTTGTGGGGGTAGTCTTCCATGCCGATGCCGAAGCAAAGACGGCCGATGCCGTGTATTTTCGCCCGTTCAACTTCAAAACGCCCGACCCGGACCGCCGGAGCCACGCGGTGCAATACATTTCGGTGCCCGACTTCCCGTGGCAGAAACTGCGGCAGGAGCACCCCGGCAAATATGAGCAGCCCGTAGATCCCGCGCCTGATCCCAACGGCTGGTTCCACGTGCGCGTCGTAGTAGATAAAGGAAACGTGGAGGCATTCGTTGACAATGAGAAAGTACCCAGCCTGCGGGTGCAGCAACTGGGCGACCCGAAAGGGAAACTCGTAGGGCTCTGGGTAGGCAACAATTCGGACGG
This sequence comes from uncultured Sphingobacteriales bacterium, assembly GCA_963844325.1. Taxonomy (GTDB): domain Bacteria; phylum Bacteroidota; class Bacteroidia; order Cytophagales; family 172606-1; genus CADCTQ01. Next base: position 5,306,749 of record CAWJNV010000002.1, on the reverse strand, counting down.
CGACTTTGCCAACCTTAAAATCACCCCCAGACTGAATTAAATTGTTCCTCCGGAAAGCATCCGCGGAGGAGGCCGCCTGCCGGGAACAGGGGCCCCTCCACGGCTTTCCCTACTTTTTACGCGGGGTCGGTTGCCCAGCACCGGCCCGCAAGCAGCAATCCCTGCTCAGCCGGCCCCGGCGCCGGTAAGGAACGCCTTGCCGGATTCCGGCGGCGCCCGGCACGGACCATTCTTTGGCCGGCCCGCCGGGAAGTCATGCTGAACCTGGCCTTACGCCTGCGGGCGTACAACTGCAATCAGCCCCACCGGGGAATACCCCAATGCCTGCCCGGCTTTTCCCGGGGCACGGCCTTTTCAGCAGGTATAAAATCCAACCACCTTACTGGTCAGTACCCCCAAAAGCCAACCAGCCCCCGGCGGGAAGGGAAGGGCCGTAAAAGAGATTTACGATGGAAAAGCAACGGCAACGGTTTGTCATATTGGCTTCGGCGCGCACGGGTTCGAACTTTCTCATGTCGCTGCTCAACGCGCACGAAAACATCAAAATGTACGGCGAATTGTTTAACCTTGATTCGCTGCCCGAGGCCAGTCTGAAAGAAACACTCGAAAACCCGATCGGGTACCTCGACAAAAGGCTTACATGCACCCTGCCCCCGCAAGTGCAGGCGGTAGGGTTTAAAATGTTCTACGACCACCTCACCCCGGAGTATTTCGAGAAAATGATTAACCGCCGCGAGGCGTCGGAAGGACTGCTGCAACGTATACACAACCTGGAAGCCTTCATCCGGGCACACACCAGTCGCCAGGAGTTGCTGACCAGATTTGAGGCCGCCTGGAACTACCTGCGCAACGATACGGGCTTGAAGGTGATCCACCTGCGGAGAAAAAACAAGCTCGAAACGCTGGTATCACTCAAAACGGCATTCCTGACCGACGAGTGGATGCACGTACACAACAAGCAGCGCCCCAAAACGGTGCTGCAGCTCAACTTCGAAGAATGTTTTCAGTATTTCAATAAACTCGAAGCCTACGAAAGCGACTACTCGGCCCGCTTCACGGAGCACGACGCGCTGGAGGTTGTGTACGAAGACCTGGTGGAGAAAACCAACGAAGAAATGAGCCGGATTTTTGACTTTCTCGGTTTGCCCCGGCAGCAGGTGCGGACAATACTCAAAAAACAGATTGTTGCTTCGTTGCCCGAAGTGATCGGGAACTACGCTGATTTAAAGAAAAGTTTCGAAAGCTCGAAATGGCAGGCGTACTTCAATTAATCCCCGCCCGTTGCCGCCCCGCCCACCCATACTGCTTTATCTTTCGCCCGCTTATGCACATGCCTCAACAAGAACAAGGGACGACGCCCGGTGCGGCCTCCCCGGCCGGATGGGAAGGTGCCGACCCGATGGAACTCCAGCTGCGAGAACTCTGGCAGGAAGTACTGGGCACGGCGCCCGGTGACGCCGAAAGTGATTTCTTCCAGTCGGGGGGGAGTTCGTTCGGCGCCATTCAGTTGTTGAACAAAGTATACGAGATATACCGGGTCAAAATCGGCTTTTTTGCGTTTTTCAAGATCGCAACGGTAAGAAAATTATCGGCCTGCCTCAAGGACCAGGTGAGGTAGCCGGCGCCCCGCTGCGGTTGTCATCCGGTGGTTCCCTGACCGGTTGGTCGGGCAATCCGCGTTTCTCCCCCACGTGACCATGACTCCCACATCAACAGTTAACGTTTTAGAACTATTAGGCCTGGCCTACCGCAACGGGGTGCAGTTGTCGGGAAACGGCGAAGCACTTGAGATAAAAATCCGGCCCGGCAAAACACCCCAACCGGCGGTACTGGAACAATTACGCGACCACCAGGACGTCATTTACCAGTACCTGCTCAGCCGCGAGAAGGACCCGCAAATGGACCGGGTCCTGGCAGCAAGAACCGACCGGATACCGGCCGGCAACGCGGACTGGTACCACATTCCCAAAATGCACCAGCATTACTGGTGGGTAGATGCATCGGTGGAGGTCGAATTCAAGAAGAACATTTACCTGTGCAAAGCATTCAGGGTGAGTGGCCCATTCTGTTTCGAGGCGGCCCGCCGCGCCTGGCAGTGGGTGCGGCAGCGGCACGAGTTGCTGCGCACCGCTTTCGGTACCGTTGACGGCAAGTACTACGCGCGGATCAGAAGCGACGCTGAACCCGATGAAAGCATTGCATTTCTCGAACGCATCGGGGCCGGTTGCCGGAAAAGAAGAAAAAGTAGAAGCTTTCGTAAATTTTGCGGGGCACGCAGTTGACATTTACGCGGGGCCTTTTTTCTGGATGCGGGTAGCCAGGCTGGAAGAGGAACAATTCATTGTTTCCTTCAAAGCCCACCACAGCGTGTATGACCTGTGGTCCATTGAAGTGCTCCAGCGGGACCTGGCCGAGGCTTATGCTGCTTTTCACGCCCGGCGCACCCCCGACCTGCCGCGCCTGCACTACCAATACAAGGATTACACGTACCTGGATTATTGCAATAAAACCGCGTTTTCGGTGCCGCACCGCCAGTACTGGCTGGCGCAGAACGAATCGCTGCCGCCCGAACTGCGCATTCCCGGCGAACGGGAAGGCCCGGCCGACGCAGTCGGGGATGCCGCTTCCCTCGATTTTGAAATCCCCGAAGCAGTGAAAAAACGGCTGGCGCACACGGCCCTGAGCCGGGAAACCAGTTTGTTCGTGGTGCTGCAGGCGGCATTTAAAGCCTACCTGCGCGCCTGGACCGGCCAGGACGACATCGTGATCGGCACAATGCTTTTCAACCGGGAGGGATTTACCGGCCTGGAAAACCAGATCGGGCCGTATGCCAAAACGGTCGTGATCAGGAGCCGGCTGGCGTCCGATTCGCTCGGTGAAGCGATCGAAACGGTGAAAAAAGCCAATGCGGACCTGGTCCGGTACAGTGCCTTTACGCTCCTGGATGCGTTCGTTGAGAGGTTGCCGCAGGATTGCCCGGCCAGCGGAACGTTCTGGAAAATAAATCTTTACTACCAGGATGCCCGCGGATTCGGGCTGCAATCCCCGCCGCACCAGGAGCCCGCCGGCCTTGCCGTTGTTCCCTACCCGCTCGGGGCCGGCAAGGTTCCCATGAACATCAACCTGGTGATCCGGTTTATTAACACCGCGGAAGGCATGCAGGTGAAAGTAGTCTACGACAAAAACAAATACAGCCCACCCGTGATCGAAACGCTCATAAATGGGTATCTGCGTTTCGTGGAAGCGCGCGCGGGCGAATAAGCCTGGCGCGCAGCGCCTTTTCAACCATTAACAATTATACGTATGGAAACCCAGCAGAACAGTATGCTCATCTCGGTTATTGTGCCCACCTATAACAGAAGTATTCTGTTACATCACTCCTTGTTGTCGCTGGTAAAACAGCAAACCGAAAAGTCACTTTACGAAGTAATCGTGGTAGACGACGGATCATCCGACGATACCCGTGAAATCGTCAGGTCGTTTGAAAACCAGATGAACCTGCTCTACCTGTACCAGTCGGACCGGGGGTACCGGGTGGCGTCGGCCCGCAACATGGGGATTCGGTCAGCAAGGGGCCAGGTGTGCGTCTTCATTGATTCGGGCATCATCCTCGACGAACAATGCCTCAACGAGCACATACGCTTTCACCTGGAGAAAGGCCCGATGGCCGCTGCCATCGGCTACATCTACGGGTTTGAGGAGAATGACCTCCTGGCCTCCCTGCTCGAGGAGATCATTGATCCGAACGAACCGTCCCAGTCCATTGCCCGGCTGGCGCTCGACGCAAGATTCTGCGACGTACGGGAACCACATTACAAAAGGTACAATAATCAGATTGCCGACCTGCCCGCGCCGTGGCTATGGTTCTGGTCGGGCCACATTTCGGTTTCCCGCCAGAATCTGCTGGCCGTAAACCTGTTCGACGAGAAGTACAACCTGCGGTGGGGGGTCGAGGACAACGACCTGGGATTCCGCCTGCACCATTCGGGCGTGAAATTGCACATTCTGCGGGAGGCCAAGTCAATTCATTACCCCCACAGCAAGAACAAAGAAGAGCGGCACCTGGAAGGCTACCAGAACTGCCAGTACTTCCACGAGAAATTCAATACGGTAGAAACCGGGATTTTCCTCGGCACTTTTCTGCTCAAAGAACTGACTGACATTAACAAACTCAGCCTGGAAGGCGACTGGCAGCAGAACCAGGCCACCATGCAACTTACCTCCGGGCAAGAGTAAGCCCCGACGGCATCTGCCCTCCGGGTGGGCGGCGGGCGGCCGCTCGTTCCCCTTACCGCTCATCAACGGCTTCGGTGAATTTCGCGCGGGGCCTTCTGCACGGGCGCGTTGCCGGCCCAATCCCGTTTTTATTCCCGAAGAGTACAGCAGAATTTCCGCGGCCAACCGGAGGATGGGCCGGAATTGTTGCTGTACTCTTTTTTGGGTTTTGCTAGGGGAAGCTTTTCCTCCCGGGCGGCCCCTGAGGCGGGCAAGCCACCCCTGCCGGCCCCGTTGCCGATGCCGCATTTTCGGGCCCCGTAACCAGTTGCGCAAACAATGTTTGGCCGCATACTTTTACACATCCCATTCCCTGGAATTGATGGAATAATTTTTTTGTGAATTTTCTTGACTAATGTAGGATTGCGGCTTACATTTGGCTTTACATATTATGCACTGGAAAGCGATTTAAGTGACAGTTAAGTAAATACCATCAGGTAGCGTTGGCGCGCCATAAACGGGTAACTGTGTGAGTTGAAAATCAAGCCAGGTAAGTTCAAGAAGGCATATTTGTACGGAAGGAACGGGTTTGGTTTTTGACAATACGTGATCCGCTGCGCACTACAATCCTAAGCAGGTTTACCGGGTACTGGAAAGCCTCTATCGCTTTGATGCAATGACGTTCACCTATTGGAATGTCGAGTGATCTGATACTGTTTGTCTTACCGGTAACCCATTGGGCCCTTGAGCCTTAGGTGGGTATTGCTGGTAAGTTTTGTACGCAGTGAATCTCCTCTCAATGATTCATGCGCAGGTGACCGGCGTAACATCCGGCCATGTGTATTTCCTTTGCCAACACTTCTTATGTTTTTTTGCGTTATGAGCAAACAATGGGAGTGATCGCGGCGTAGCCCTGTCCAGGCGTTAAATTTCTTCTTTTTGTTCGATAAAGCCGGTCAGCGGTCTGCATGACTGCGAAAGAATAATTAAATCAGAGCATCCGGCCCAGTGGGTCCTGGCGTATTTCAGAAATGGTAATAAACCAGGAAACTACTCCCACGGGAACGGTATCGGGCAGTTCAAAATCAGTGAAAATTTTCATTGCTTATGAAGATTGCAGTAAAACGTTCGCGCACTATTCAGCCGGTGAAGCCACAAAGGGCGTTTTTCCGGTGGTTGTTTGAGGAGTTCCCGGTAATCTCGCGGCGGCATCAAACATTTACGTTAAATATTTAATACTCTCCGCGGCAGAGCATTAAATAAAAAGGCCGGCGCACACTTCTGTTACCGCATCGGCGAACTCCTCAGACTTGCTTCTGAACCGCTCCCCCAAAATCTTGTAGCGTTTCGTGCCGGCAATGGCTTGTCCGGCTACAATTCTCCCCTGTGACTTTTGCTTGTTGGACTGCTTTTGAATGTCAGTTAGTTTAGGATCGGGCCTGGTTGTAATCTTTCCGGGCTTCTTGTAAGGCAAGTGCCGCTTGGTTTTGTAATACTTAAAAAATCCTACGTAAGCTAAATTCACCCGCACGTGATGTTCTTCAAACACCTTCTCCTTTTTGAATTCTTCGTTGAGCAGGGAAAAGTCGTGATACTGGCCGCCCCGGGCGGTCTTTCCCGGAAACAAAGTGAAGCGCGAAGAGATGGTAATCACTGTGTTCTTCACCGTATGGCGTTTTTTTTACCGCTGTACTTCCCCTTTTGCTCGTCTTGATCCGCTGGCCGCCCGACGGGGCTTTCCGTGGCGTCAATCAGGCGCTTGTCGGTCTGGCCCGGCAAGTCCTCCGGACGGGCTATCTCTTCGGCTTTGCGGGCCGGCAAACACTTCAGTTTACGCAAGTTCTGGGTTGCAACAGGGAGTAGTTACCCTGCGTATGGCCGGGGCGTGGTAGCATCGATGCCAAAGCTCAAGCCCAACAGGTCAAAGCTGGGATGGTTGTTCATCTGGTACAAAATCGGAAACAACCGATCGGCCCCATCCCTCAGCACTTCCTTTCGGCCTGCCGTGGCTGATCGCTCCGTGTTATGTTGCGCTTCAAATTCGCGGACCAACTCGTAAAACGCTACTTTGCCCGAGCCCGTTGTCGCACTGAATTCCCCATCACGCTTTACGTTCGAAAACAAACTGTACGACTGCTGACGTGTCTGATGCGGCTGCATCAGCACCAGCCAGTTGCAGAATGCCGGGTATTTACTATACCCGGTTCAACCGGGTATCTACCACATCCAACCGAACCATCAACCAATCTTCATGTATATGACAACCCAAAAAAAAGAATGGTACGTTGTATATACGTATCCCAACAGTGAAAAGAAGATTTATAATGAACTGGAGAAGCGCCGGGTAACGGCTTTTCTACCCACCCGGAAGGTGACCAGGCAATGGAGCGACCGGAAGAAAAAGCTGGAAATTCCCCTGTTTCCCAACTACGTGTTCGTAAAAGTGCCGCCCAGGGAGATGTGGATGGTGCTGATGGTAAACGGCATTGTGCGGTTCATTTCGTTCGAAGGAACGCCGGCTACGGTGAAGGATGCCGAGATTGAAATGGTGCAGAAGCTACTTACCGAGTGCTACGAAATAAATGACGAAGACATTACCCTGGTCGGGGAGAAGGTAAAGGTTAAAGGGGGGCCGCTGGCGGGCCTCACCGGAAGTGTAATTGAGTGCAAGGGGAGAGCCCGCCTGCACGTGGCCCTGGAAACCATCGGCCGGGCCGTATCGGTAAACATTGACGCCGACCTGCTGGAAAGGTTAAATTAAGTTGCCTGGCCGCAAAAAGATCCACTGACCATGGAACAGAGACAGAACATTGTTGCTCAGTTTGAGCTTGCCGTGCAAACGTATCCCGACGAAACGGCCGTTCGCACCGCGCACGCGGCCTTGACGTACCAGGCGTTAAACGGGCGGGCCAACCGCCTGGCCGGCTTGCTCAGAAACGTTTCGGGGCACCATGAGCGCCTCGTAGCCTTGTTGCTCGACCACAACGAGGAGGCCATCATCGGGATGCTGGGAGTGCTCAAGGCCGGGAAGACCTTTGTTCCCATCGATCCGCTCCTGCCGCTTGAGCGGGCCGCCCGCATCCTGACCGACTCCGGGGCGTGTACGCTCATCAGCAGCGGGCAGCAGCTTTCGCTCGCCCGTAAGCTGCAACAGGCATCCGGCAAACCCGTCAACGTCATTGACCTGGGCGCCGCCGGGACCACCTGCCAAACCAATCACGGGCTGAAAATCAGCGACGAACGGGAGGCCTACCTCTTCTACACGTCCGGAACCACGGGGCAACCCAAGGGCGTCATGCACACGCACCGCACGGTAGTCCGCTTCATCAACGCCTACATCGACGAACTGGGCATCCGCGCATCCGACAAGGTACTGCTCACTACGTCCTACAGCCACATGGTGGCTTTCATCGACGTATTCAGCACCCTCTTCAGGGGAGCCACCTTGGTAATGGCCGACGTAAAGCAGGATTTTCAGGCGCGGCGTTTTGCCGGGCAACTCGGGCAAATGGGCGTAACCATCCTGCATACCGTGCCTGCCTTCTACCGGTATTTCATGAAAGGCGTGACTGACAAGGCGCAGCTGGCGCAGGTCCGGATGGTGATCCTGGGCGGGGAAGCGGTTCTGGACCGCGACGTGGCGCTGTACCAGGCGAATTTCCCCGACGACTGCCAGTTCATTAACCTGTACGGTTCCTCGGAGGTGATCCTGGCGACCCGTAATGTGCTTACCAAGCAGTCGCCAAACGACCAGAAACTCGTTCCGGTAGGCCGGCCGTTTGCCGTGACCAGGATCGTGCTTCTAGATGAAAACAACCGCGAAGTACCGCCCAACGAGACCGGGGAACTGTACTGTAGTGCCGAATTTCTTTCCCCTGCCTGCCAGCGGGACCCCGCCGGCACGGCCGGACTGGTGACCCTGCCCGGCGGCAGCCCGCTGGAACGGTTCGTGAAAACGGGCGACCTGGCAAAACAACTGCCCGACGGCAACATCCAGCTGGTGGGCCGAAAAGACGACCTGATCAAAGTCAGCGGGAACCGGGTCCACCTGAGCGAAATAGAGGTCCACCTCAACGCCGAGGCCGCAATCGAGCAGAGCGCGGTGGTGGCCGTCAGCAACGAGGCGGAAGAGGTGTGCCTGGTGGCTTACCTGAAGCTGGCCGGCGAAAAGCTTGAGATTGAAACCCTCCGGGAAAGCCTGCGGAAAAAGCTGCCCGAGTACATGATTCCCGCCTTCTTCATCAAGGTTGAAAAAATACCCATTACGACCAGCGGCAAGGCAGACCGTAAAAACCTGCCGGCAATCCCTTATCGGGAGTTGGTTAAATACCGGGAGCAGCACGAAAAAACGAAGCTGCGCAAAAAGATACTCAAGATCTGGCAACTCACCTTCGACAAAGAAGACATTACTGTCCACGACAGCTTTTTCTGGCTGGGCGGCAATTCTTTACTGGCCACCGAAATTGCCAGCGAAATTTCCTCAACGCTCAACGTTGAAGTGGAGCAGCGCGCCGTGTTCGATTACCAGACGGTTTCCGAAATGGCCCGCTACCTCGAATCCCGGTACGCCGCCCGGGCGGTATGACCGGAGCCGCCCCGGGGCGTACGATGCCCCCGCTTGCAAAAGCCAAAACACGTTCTTTTCCGAATAAACATCCGGATTCACGGACCGCCGATCCCCAAACAAAAAGATGAAAACAAGTAAAAAAACCGTATGGGTAGATTGCCGAAATGTAAGTAGGCAACAAGACAAACTGGCCCTAGTCAACAACTTGAGCTTTGAGAACATACTGATCCAGACGCAGGACCTGGGCCAGCGCAGCCTGCCCCGGAAAAGCACCCTGATTGTGGAGGCCGCCGACCGGGAAGACCTTGAAAAGATTCCCCAGGACGCAATCGTGCTTTCGGCCAGTAAACAGCTGCTGGGGGAAGTCATGGAGCGGGGTGGAAAAACCGCCTACGCCACCCGGATCGTGGACCAGCAGAGCATGGACGAAGCCTGGTACGAGGGCATGAACTACGATTACCTGGTGGTGGAACTGATGGCCGAAACCAACATTCCGCTCGAACTGCTCATTGCCAAACTGCAACCCACCAAAACGGTGCTCATCAAAAAGGTGCACAAGGCAATCGATGCCGAAATCGCCTACGGCGTAATGGAAGCCGGCAGCGACGGGGTGTTGTTTTCCAATGACAACCCCAATGAGCTGACCGCCCTCGACAACCTGATGCAGAAGGAGGACACGTTCAAAATGAAGCTGGTGAAAGCAAAAGTAACCAGCGTGGAACACGCCGGCATGGGATACCGGGCCTGCATTGACACCACCAACCTGTTCAGGCAGAATGAGGGCATGATCATTGGGTCAACCTCGGAAGGGGGCCTTTGCATCAGCTCGGAGACGCACTACCTGCCCTACATGGACCTGCGCCCCTTCCGCGTGAACGCGGGGGCCGTGCATTCGTACGTGTGGTGCCCCGGTGACAAAACCGCCTACATCACCGAACTGAAAGGAGGCGCCAAGGTGACCTGCGTGGACGTGCAGGGGAACGCCCGGGTCGTAACGGTAGGACGCGTAAAAACCGAGTTGCGGCCGCTCCTGCGCATTGAGGTGGAAGCGGAAGGAAAAACGGTGAACGCATTTGTGCAGGACGATTGGCACATCCGCATTTTCGGCGGCAACGGCGAACCCCGCAACGCCTCCGAAATAAGCGTCGGCGAAGAACTGCTGGCCTACATCTGCGAGAAGGGGCGGCACGTAGGCATCAAGATCGACGAGAACATCGAAGAAAGGTAACCCCGGGCCACCCCACTACCACAAATGCTACACCATGAGCGGCAAAGAGATCAGATTATCGCGAATACTGCCTTTTCCCAACCGGCGGGGGTGTATTGTTCCCATGGACCACGGGGTTACCTACGGTCCCATTCCGGGCCTGGAAAACTGCTACGAAAACATTGCCCGGGTCATCAGCGGTGGCGCCAGTGCCGTTGTCCTGCACAAGGGCATGCTGGCCCGGGTGGGCCGGTATCCCCAACTGCTCCGGGGCACTTACCTCATGCACATTTCCGCCTCCACCTGCCTGGGCAGGCACCAGGCTGACAAAGTGCTGGTAGGGTCAGTGGAAGAAGCCATACAACTGGGGGCTGCCGGCGTATCGGTGCAGGTAAACCTGGGGGCCGAGTCTGAACCGGCCATGCTGAAAGACTTCGGATTGGTAGCCGAAAGGTGCTACCACTGGGGCATGCCGCTGCTGGCAATGATGTACGTGACCGGCCCCACCAAAACCACGGAACAGATTGCCCACGCCGCCCGGCTGGCGCAGGAACTCGGGGCCGACCTGGTCAAACTCGACTACCCGGGCACTGCCGCCGGCATCCGGCAAGTGGTGAGCAGCGTCGACATTCCCGTCATGATCGCCGGGGGAGCACGCATCAGCAAATTGGACGAGTTCCTGCGGGTGGTTGACGAAGCGCTTTTCGGCGGGGCTTCGGGCGTTTCGGTTGGAAGAAACATCTTCCAGCACGAACACGTGAAGCTGCTCACGGAAGTAATCTGCAAATTGCTGCAGGACCAGTGGCACATTGAAGAATGCGTGAATTACATCGACCGGAACGTGTACGAAGTACTGGGCTAGGGGCTTGTACCTGCCGGCACCGGCCGTACCTGTTCGTTAGTGAACACCGATGCTCGGAATCGGACACCTGGCCGGTGTTAATTGCTTGAGGCGTTAAATTGCCGGGGCTATGCCTGATTGGCACACTTATTGGAAAACGCAATAGGACTCCGCGCTCCCGCGCTGCGACTCCCGTTTCGGTCCTGTTGCATCCTTTGGTTAACAATCACCATCATCCCCAAACTTTTCTTCAGTTATGCTGAGAAACTACCTGAAAGTCGCTCTACGAAGCCTCTGGCACCATAAAGCCTCTTCACTCATTAACGTATTGGGGCTGGCGCTGGGTTTTGCCTGCTGTCTGTTAATTACCTTATACATCCGCGAGGAAAGCCGCTACGACCGGCACTGGCAGGACGCGGGACAAGTGTACCGGCTGGCCAACGAAGTGTTTTTCGGAGACCAGCACACCAAATCCGCCGTCCTGGGTGCCCCGGTAGCCAATGCACTGCAGCAGGAGTTCCCCGAAGTGGAAGTCGTTGCGCGTCTGCTGGTACTACCGGAAGTAGACAAGTATACGATACAGCGCCCCGACCGCGACAATGAAGCCCCTTTCTCGGAGTCCAAGGGATACGTGGTGGATTCTACTTTCTTCCAGGTTTTCAATTATCCGTTTGTCTACGGTGACGCCAAGAAGGCGCTTCAGGAGCCCAATACGGTAGTGATTTCCCAGGCGTTGTCCCGCAAACTGTTCGGTGCCGACAACCCGGTGGGCAAGCCCATGCGCATCAGCAATAAGTACGGCAAGACGGATTACCGGGTAACCGGCGTATTCCTGACGGACAAGCCTTCTCACATTGACGCCAACTTCTTCACCACCCTGCAAACCGTAGGGTTCGGGCGGTTCCTGAGCCGGCAAACCAACTGGGCTGGCAACAACCTGTTTCACACCTACGTTAAGCTCCGGCCGGACGCCAGTCCCCGGGCACTGGAAGCCAAATTGCCGGCCTTCACCGCCCGGAATGGGGGCGCCGACCTGCGCGCAGCCGGTCTCAAACGGGTACTCTTCCTGCAGCCCGTAACGGAGATTCACCTCAAGTCTGAAATGTACGGGGAACTCAGCCCCAACAGCAGCATGACGTACCTGTACGTACTGGCCTCCATTGCCGTCTTTACCCTGCTGCTGGCCTGCATCAACTTCATGAACCTGTCCACGGCCCGGTCGGCCCGACGGGCCCGGGAAGTGGGCATCCGCAAAGTAATGGGCGGGGAAAGAGCCGCCCTGATCGGGCAGTTTCTGGGCGAGTCAGTGCTGCTGAGCCTGTTGTCGCTGGTGCTGGCCGTGGCCCTGGCGGTCCTGGCGCTGCCCCTGTTTACGCAACTGACCGGCAAAACCGCGCTTTTTGCCCCATCGCGGGATTATGGCCTGGTGGGTTGGATGCTGGTGCTGGCGGTGCTGACGGGAGTGCTGGCCGGCAGTTACCCGGCCTTGTACCTGTCGTCTTTCAGGCCCATCCGCGTGCTCAAAGGCAGGTTCGTAAACAGCCTGGGCGCCATCCAGTTGCGCCGCGTCCTGGTTGTGTTTCAGTTTGTCATCTCCGTGGGATTGGTATTGTCTACCCTGGTGATCAGCAAGCAGATGAATTACCTGCGGGGCCAGCAGCTGGGTTTCCAGCAGCACCAGCAACTGATCATTCCCCTCTCTACCGGGGAAGCCCAAGCCTCTTACCCCGTGTACCGCGAAGCCGTTGAACAGTTGCCCGGCGTGGTTTCGGCGAGCGGCGCTTCCACTTATCCCGGCCAGCCCTCCGTCATGTCCATTGCCCTGAGAACCGCGGGCAAAAACGCGCAAGAGGCCCAGAACGTGAAACTAGGCACGGTAGACATTGGCTTTACCGAGATGCTGGACCTGAAACTGGTGGCGGGCCGCTCTTTTTCGCGCGACATCACCTCCGATACCAGCCAGAACATGCCGGCCATCGTCCTCAACGAAACGGGCGTGAAAAAGCTCGGCTTTACCCCCGCGACCGTGATTGACAAAACCCTTTACTTTGACTTTCCGGGACGGATTCAGTCCTTCCGGGTCGTGGGCGTGGTAAAAGACTTTCACTTTGAGAGTTTGCATCAGCAGATTGCGCCCCTGGGCTTTATCCGGGCGAGCAGTCCCTTTTCGGCGCCGCTCGGCTACCTGGTGGTCCGCGTCAACGCGACCGAAGTGCCCCGGTTGCTGGCTTCGCTCGAAAAACACTGGCGGCGGATCAACCCCGCGGCCCCCTTCGAATACTCCTTCCTCGACCAGGACTTTCAGCGCAACTACCAGGCCGAGCAGCGCGTCTTCCTGATCGTAAGCTATTTTACGGGCATTGCGATCCTGATTGCCTGCCTGGGGCTCTACGGCCTGATGGCCTACACCGTCGAGCAACGGACCCGGGAAATCGGCATCCGCAAGGTGCTGGGCGCATCCGAATCAACCCTGATGATGGCCCTGACGAGCGACTTTCTCAAACTGATCGCACTGGCAAACCTGATTGCCTGGCCCATTGGCTGGTGGATGATGGACCGCTGGCTTGAGGAGTTTGCCTACCGGACCAGCATCAACTGGGAGATATTTGCCCTGACGGGAATGGCAGCCCTGCTGATTGCGCTGCTCACCGTGAGCGCACAGGCCATGAAAGCGTCGCGGTTGAACCCCGTTAAGTCGCTGCGCATGGAGTAAGCCCCGCCATTCCTGCCTTTGCCCGCAGCACCGGTTCCATTCCCTACGGGGGACCGGTGCTGCCGCCTGTACAAAGGATTGGCAAAGAAACAACTTTTACGTCCGGGCTTACCCATTTACCCAAGCGGTGCTTTCGCTGCACGCCGCCCGGCTACCCGGCGGCGAACTGAGTACGTAAGTGGTTTTTCTTTCTCACCCTATTCGTCGAAACTGTTTCAGATGAAACTGCCAGCACCGGACCTTCAAGAAGGGCTGCTCGTCAACGACCGGCCCGGAGGAGAAGATCGCCCGTCCGGGATTACCCTCGTACCCGGAAACGTGCCGCTGGTCATTGACCTGGCCGGGGCGTTGAACGTGGAGATATTACAGCGGAGCATCAAGCGGGTGATTGCCCGCCACAAGGTCCTGCACCCGCCGCACGCGGCCCCCCCGGAACACGCGTTTAGCTTTGACCTGCAAATCCTGGACCGTCGGAGCGACCCGGCCGGGCAGGCCGGCGCAGCCGCAACGGGAGACGACACCGGTGGCCGGGAGCCTGACGGCGGACCCGGGCGAAGCCCCTCCGTGAAAGGGTATCTGATGCAGTTGAGCCAGGCGCACCACCGGCTGGTCATGGGGCTGCCCCCCGGCACGGTCGATAAAAAATCCTTGTACCTCATTACGCGTGAACTGACCAAGTTTTACGGGGCCGAGGTGAGCGGGCAAAAAACGGAAGTGGCTGACCTGCCGGTACCCTACGCAGAGGTTGCCGAACGGCAGGCGGCCCGCTCGGGCCAGGCGCTGGAGGGCTCGCTGGGCTACTGGCGAAAAAAGTTGCGGGGCGTAGTAACTACGCTCGAATTACCCGTGAGCGGACCCCGCACGCGTAACTTCAGGGCCGCCGTCCAGTCATTTACCATTCACCCGGATCTGGCGGCGCGGGCAACCGGCACCGGCCGGGCGAACGGCCTGAGCCGCGAGGTGCTTTTGCTCGCCGCCTTCAAAGTACTGTTGCATAAGTATACCGGGCAAACCGAAATCCTGCTGGGGACCCGGGCAAGCGGGAGAGATGTACCCGGCATGGAGCGCGTCGTAGGACCCGTAGACCCCTTGCTGGCCCTGCGCAGCCGGATTACCACCGCCTCAACCTTTCTGCAACTGGCGGCCGACATCGCCAGAACCCACGCGCAGGGGGTGCAGCACAAGGCGGTCCCCTTCGCCCGGATCGCGTCCGAACTGGGCATAATCCCCAACGCAGCGCAACCCGACTTGCTGAGTGTAGTATTTGGCTGCGAAGAAGAAAAAGAGGAGACGTTCGAAGCCGGAAATGTAACCTTCCGGATGGTCGAAACCAACCTGGGCTGGGGCGCGTACGACATCAGCCTGCTCATCAGAGAAGCAAAAGGAACTTTTACGGGAGTACTGGTTTACAATGCCTGTTATTTTGAGCCGGGGTTCATTGCCCGCTTCGCCGGCCACTACGTACACCTGCTGGAAAGCGTTCTCGAAAACCCCGCCGTGCTGATTGGCAAAATAAGCCTGCTCACCGGCCGTGAACGGGAACAGTTGGTCCACGACTTCAACCGGACCCAACGCCACTACCCACCGCAGACGATCCAGGAACTGTTCGAGACGCAGGCGAACCAAACGCCGGAGGCCGTGGCGGTAGTGTTTGAAGGACGGCAACTCACGTACCGGCAGCTCAACGCCCGGGCCAACCAACTGGCCCACTACCTGCGGGAGCGGCACGGGCTGGTGGCCGAAGAAGCAGTGGGGGTGCTGGCCGAAAGAAGTGAACTCCTGATCGTGGCCCTGCTCGGCATCTTAAAGGCTGGCGGCGCTTACCTGCCCATTGACCCGGCCTACCCGGCTGAACGGAGAACGTACCTGATGACCGACGGCCGGGTGCGGGTACTGCTCACCGAGTCGGCCCGGCTCCCGGAGACCCGCGACTACCCGGGAGCCGTGCTGCCGCTCGACCAGTTACAGCAAGCCCTGGAGGAATACACCACGGAGAATCCCGGCCCGGTAACTACCCCTGCCAGCCTTGCTTACATCATCTATACCTCGGGTTCGACGGGCCGCCCCAAAGGCGTCATGGTGGAGCACCGCAACGTGATCCGGCTGGTGAGCGACCCGCTCATTGCCGCCGCTTGCGCCGGAAAGCGTCTCTTGCAAACCGGGGCCATTGCTTTCGACGCCAGCACCTTCGAAATATGGGGGACGCTCCTGCACGGGGGGGAATTGCACCTGTTGCCCCACGCCCGGCTCGTGGAAGTAGGGGAACTCAAAGACAAACTGCTGCGGGCACGCATCGATACCATCTGGCTTACTTCCTCGTGGTTCAACCAACTGATTGCCCTGGACGCGGGCCTTTTCGAAAAACTTTCCTGCCTGCTGGTCGGGGGAGAACAACTTTCGCCCCGTTCCGTGAATGTGATCAAAAGCCTTTACCCGGATCTGCACCTGATCAACGGCTACGGCCCCACCGAGAGCACCACTTTTGCCGCGCTGTACCCCATCCCCGAAGCGGGTATCGCCCACATTCCCATCGGACGACCCATTGCCAACACCCAACTCTACGTGCTCGATGAACAGTTGCAACTCGTACCCATCGGAGTAGCCGGCGAAATATGCATCGGGGGCGCCGGCGTAGCCAGGGGCTACCTCAACCAGGAGGCGCTTACCCGGCAGAAATTCGTTGACAATCCCTTCGGCGCCGCACGCTTGTACCGGACCGGTGACCTGGGCCGCTGGCGCGAAGACGGAAACCTGGAGTACCTGGGCCGCAAGGACGAACAGGTCAAGCTCAGAGGCTTCCGCATTGAATTGGGGGAGATTGAGCAGGTATTGCTGGAACACCCGTGGGTGGACCAGGCGGTGGTGGTGCTGCGCGAAGACAGCCAGCAGAGCAAGTACTTGGCGGCTTTCATGGTGGCTGCCCCCGCCGCACCGGCAGGAAAAGCGCTGGAAACCGAAGTGGTAAGCAATTACCTGCGGGGGCGGTTGCCCGCCTACATGGTGCCGGACTGCCTTGTGCAGTTGCCGGCGCTGCCCCTGACCGGCAACGGGAAGGTAGACCGGAAAGCTTTGCCCGACACCCGTCAACCGGCGGAGGCAGAGTAGTTTTCTAGCTCCCCGGATGCCTCCCGGAGTAGAAAAAGAATCTGTACATCCATTAATCAACCGAATGTGATTGACTCAACAACGTTAGTGCAACTGTTGCAGCACAGGGCAAAGGACGAATCGGGTATTGTTTTCATTACCGGCGGCGGGGAGGATACCTTGTCCTATGCTGCCCTCTTTCACCGGGCCCGGGCGGTACTCGGTACACTCCAGCAGAAAGGGCTGCGGCCCGGCGACGAACTGGTGTTGCAGGTGAACGACGCCAAAACGTTCCTGACCTGCTTCTGGGCCTGCATCCTGGGCGGGATCGTGCCCGTACCACTGGCCGTGGGCCGTAACAACGAACAACTGCTCAAACTGGTCAACGTGTGGGCTTACCTCAACAACCCCAGCCTGGTAATCAGCCCCGACGACCTGGCGAAATTCGGGAAAGCCGCCGGCGACAACCCCGGTCTCCGCTGCGCCCACATCCTCGGCCGGGTTATTTTAACCGACGAGCTGGCGGCAGCGGCGCCGGCCGGCCGGGTCCACGAGCCCGGCGAGAATGAAATCGCCTACATCCAGTTCTCGTCCGGCTCAACCAGCACGCCCAAAGGCGTAACGCTCACCCACGCCAACCTGCTCACCAACCTGAGGGCCATCCTGGCCGGCATTGAGTCTCCTCCCGCCGGGGACGTGTTTCTGAGCTGGATGCCCCTGACGCACGACATGGGCCTGATCGGGTACCACCTGGCGCCCATGCTGGCCGGCTGGACGCACTACCTCATGCCCACCGAGCTGTTCATCCGCAATCCGGCGCTGTGGCTGCAAAAGATAAGCGAACACCGGATTACCTTCACGGCTTCTCCCAACTTCGGCTACAAATACGTGCTGAGTTACCTTGATCCGCGCAAGCTGAAGGAGGTTGACTTGTCGTGCCTGCGGATCATTACCAACGGGGCCGAACCGATTTCAGCCGACCTGTGCCGCCTCTTCGTGCAGGAACTGCGTCCGTACGGCTTGCGGGAAAACGTGATTTTTCCCGTCTACGGCCTGGCCGAAGCCAGTTTGGCCGTCACCTTCAGCCGACCGGGCGCAAGCATTAAAACCATCAGGGCCGACCGCCGGCGGCTCGGGGCAGGGGAGCAGGTCCGCGAAACCGGGGCCGGCGAACACGGCATCGCCTTCGTGAACGTAGGCGTGCCATTGCCCGGCAACTGCCGCGTGCGCATCACGGACGACAACCGGGAACTGCCCGATTGGGTCATCGGCCACGTGCAGCTCAAAGGCAACAATGTTACGGCGGGCTACTACAACAATGAGCAGGCCACCGCCGCGGCCTTTGCCCCCGATGGCTGGCTCGATACCGGCGACCTGGGCTTTACCGGCGAAGGCCAGCTCTACATTACCGGCCGCGCCAAGGATATTATTTTCGTCAACGGCCAGAACGTGTATCCACACGACATCGAGTACGTTGCCGAACAGGAAGGGGGGATTGAAGCGGGAAAGATCGCCGTCGCCGGCACTTTTAACCACGAAAGCGGCAAGGAGGAAATCATTGCCTTCGTTGTCCACCGGGGCAAACCGGAACAGTTCATCCCGGTTGCCGCGCGGCTGGAAGAGCGGGTCAACCAGGCCTTCGGATTTGGCCTGGACAAAGTATTGCCCGTGGCCGCAATTCCCAAAACGACCAGCGGCAAAATCCAGCGGTACAAGCTCATCGAACAGTACCGGGAGGGTGCCTTTGCCGGGGCAGAAGCCCAATTGAACCGGCGGGCCGGCCACCAGCCGGTGGTGCTGCCCCAGAATGACACCGAGCAGCGGCTTTACGCGTTGTGGCGGGAAGTACTGCCCGGCGACGCGTTGGGGGTAACCCACCGCTTCTTCGAAGCCGGGGGCAATTCCCTGAAAGGAGCCCGGTTGCTCAACCGGGTTGGCGAAACCCTGGGCGTCAACCTGACCTTCAGCGAACTGTACGAAAACCAGTCGGTCCGTGAAATGGCCCGGGTGGTGGGGCAACGGTCCGTGGCTCCCCCAACCCCCATCCGCCCGTTGCCCCCACAACCAGACTATCCTTTGTCGGCCGCCCAGAAGGTGATCTACTACTTCTGGGCCACTAACCCTGCTTCCGTTGCCTACAACATTCCCGTGGCATTGCGCGTGGCCGGGAAGCCCGACGTGGGTCAACTCGGCAAGGCAATCGGCGAAATCGTGGAGCGGAACGAGGTCCTGCGGACATCTTTTGCTTTTGCCGGTGGCGAGCCCCGGCAGGTGGTGTGGGACCGGGTTCCCTTCAGCCTGTCCATTACCGACGTAAGCCCCGGCGCGCTGGACGGGGAACTCCGCAAGCGGGTGGTGCCGTTCGACCTGCGCCGGGCGCCGCTGTTCCGCGTCGACATCCTCCGGCTGGCCGACGACGACTTCGTGCTCTTTACCGACTTCCATCACATTGTGTTCGACGGGTTTTCGTACGACCTGTTTTACGCCGAACTACTCAAGGGTTGCGGAACTGCGCTGCCGGCCGTACAGTACAAAGATTTTGCCGCCTGGGAAAGTGAACAGTGGCGCACGCGCCGGTTCGCGGAGGCGGAACGCTACTGGACCGAGCAGTTCGGCGGGGAGGTAGCCGCGCTGAACCTGCCCACGGATTTTGCCCGTTCACCCGCCCGGGATTTCGGCGGCGGCCGCCTCGAATGCAAGCTCGGCGCAACGCTCTCCGAACGCCTCCGGCAACTGGCGGCTGAAAAGCAGGTGACGCCCTACGTCGTATGGCTGGCCGCTTACCAGGTGTTTCTGGCCAAATGCACCGGCCAGCAAGAAATCGTCGTCGGTACGCCCTGCACGGTAAGAGACCATCCCGACCTGCAACACCCATTGGGCATGTTTGTCAACAGCCTGGCCCTCAAGAGTACCGTGCGCGGCGAGGAAACCTTTGAAGCTTTTCTGGCCGGGGTGCAGCGTAACTTCCTGGCGGCGCTGGACCACCGGCAGTACCCCTTCGAAAAACTCGTGCAGCAGGTGGCCCGCTTCGACCTGAGCCGGAGCCCGGTATTCGATACCATGCTCACCTACCAGAACTACGGGGCAACCTCGCTGGAAGGCAAAGGGCTGGTGGCGCGGAAATATTTCTTCGATCCCGGCATTGCCAAGTACGACCTCTCGCTGGAGGTGTTCGAGGAGTCCGACGGGTTTACCTGCTACTTTGAATACGCCACGCAGTTGTTCCGCCGCGAAACGGCCGTCCACCTGTTCGGCCTTTTCCGCTGCCTGCTCGAACAGGTGGCGGCCGGCGCCGGCCGCCGGGTATCGGCCCTGTCGCTGCTTTCTGCCGAAGGGGTGGCCCGCAACGTGTACGGCTTCAACCGCACCCGCGCCGACTACCCCGCCGGCGTCCCGGTGCACCAACTGGTGAAGGAACAGGCCCGCCGGTCGCCCGCCGGCATTGCCGTCGTGGATGGCGATAAAACCCTTACCTACCGGGAGCTGGACTCCCGTTCCGACCAACTGGCGCGGCTGCTCAGGCAGCGCGGCGCGGGCCCCGACGTGCCGGTAGCCCTCCTGCTGGAACGCAGCCGGGAACTGGTGATCGCCATGATGGCGGTACTCAAAGCCGGCGGGGCGTACCTGCCCCTGGAGCCCGCCCTGCCCGGCGAAAGGATCCGTTACCTGCTCACCGACAGCCGGGCCCCGCTGCTGATTGCCGGTGCCGGCCCGCTGGCCGCTCACCAGGCGGTAGTCGGCGCACTGACCGGCGTGTCGGTGATTGCCCTCAATGATCCGGCCGACATACCGGCCCCGGAAGGAGAAGGAGAGCCGGACGCCGTGGCCGGGCCCGGTCACCTGGCGTATCTCATCTACACGTCGGGAACCACCGGCCAGCCCAAGGGCGTAATGATTGAACACCGCTCCCTGGTGAATTACGCCTGGTGGGCCGCCAAGCGTTACCTGCGGGACGAAAAACCCTGCTTTCCCCTCTATACCTCCATTGCCTTCGACCTGACGGTCACTTCCGTTTTTGTGCCCCTGCTGGCCGGCGGAACCATCGTTGTGTTCCGGGAGGAAGAAGGAAGCAGCCAGCCCCTCATCGGGCGGGTAATGGCCGACCCCCGGATAACAACCGTGAAAACGACCCCCGCACACCTCAAACTGCTCAACGCAAATGCCCGGTTGACGCAGTGGCGCCCGGAAGCGGGAAACAAAACGTTCATCGTGGGCGGCGAAGACTTGCCTGCCGCCCTGGCCCGGCAGGTACGCGACCTGTTTGGGGAAGGGGTTGAAATTTACAATGAATATGGTCCGACCGAGGCCACCGTAGGGTGCATGATTCACCGTTACGATCCGGATGCGGACACCGGAAACTCGGTTCCGGTCGGTACGCCCATCGACAATACCCTCATTTACCTGCTTGACCCGTACCAGCAACCCGTACCGGAAGGCATTGTCGGGGAAATGTACATCGCGGGCGACTGCCTGGCCCGTGGATACCTGCACAACCCCGACCTCTCGGCGACCAGGTTCGTCGACGACCCCTTCGCGCCGGGCCGCAAGATGTACCGCACCGGCGACCTTGCCCTCCGGCTTCCCGATGGAAAAGTAAAGTTTGCCGGGCGGGCCGATGAGCAGGTGAAACTCAACGGTTACCGGATCGAACTGGGAGAAATAGAATCCCACCTGCTCCGGCACGAGGCCGTCAGCAAGGCAGTTGCCCTTAAAGTAAAAGGCCGCGACAACGACGGCTACCTGTGCGCCTACTACGTGTGCAAGCCCGCGCATACCGCTACGCCCACCGACCTGGGCACGTTTCTGTCCCACTGGCTGCCGGCCTACATGCTGCCGGCCTGTTACGTGCCGGTGCCCGACATTCCGCTTACCCTCAACGGCAAGGTAAACGTAAAGGCATTGCCACCGCCGCAAGCCCCGCACCAACCGGCTCAACAGGACCGGGACTTGAGTGAATTGGAGCGCATCTTGTGCGAAGTGTGGCAGGATGTTTTGGGGTTGGACGCGATCAATACCGAAAGCAGATTTTTCGAAATGGGGGGTGATTCCATCAAAGCGGTGCAGGTAGCGGCGCGCCTTTTTGAACGAGACGTGACCGTGCAGGCCCGCGACATCCTGGTACACCAGACCATCGGGCAACTGGTGGCCAGCGGGGCCGTTGCCTGGGAGCACTATGCCTACGAGCAGGGCCCGGTGGCCGGCACCAAGGGACTGTCGCCGGTTGAAAGCTGGTTTTTCGGGCAAAACCTGGCCCAACCCGCGCACTACAACCAGTCCGTACTCCTGCGCATGAAGCGGCCCCTGGACCAGGCACTGCTGACGGAGGCGTTCCGGGTGCTGATCGGGCACCACGATGGACTGCGGTTGAATTACGACCCGGCCGAAAACGTCTTGCGCTTCAACAACGAACTGCCCGGAAGCGACTTCCGGGTGGAGGTCTGCGACATCTCCGGCATACCGCCGGCGGAAAAACCCGGTGCCATCAGCCGGATTGGGTACCGTTTAAAAAGCAGCGTGAACATGACCGGCGGCAACCTGCTGCAAGCGGCTTACCTGCGCGACAACGACGGACCGGACCTGCTGCTCGTGAGCATTCATCACCTGGGCGTGGACGGCCATTCGTGGCGCGTGCTGCTCGAAGACCTGAAGACGGCGTACCTGGCCCTCGAAAGCGGAAAGCCGGTACGGCTGCCCCGCAAAACGGCTTCGCTCAAAGATTGGTACGAAGCCCTTGTCACCCGGGCTGCCGGCGGGGAAGTAGCCGGGCAACTGCCTTACTGGCGGGAAGTTGAAGCAGCGGCCAGGGAGCAACGGAACGCCCCGGCACCGGGCAGCCAGCCGGCCGGCCGCATCAGCCGCACCCTGGACCAGGAGAAAACCGCCGCCCTGCTGAACGACGTGCGCCGGCACTGCAACGCCGACGTGGCTACCCTGCTGCTTACCGCCCTGACGCGGACCTTACCCCCGCCTGCGGGCGGCGCCGACCTGGTGATCGAGATGGAACACCACGGCCGTACCCTGGCTGGAGTTGACGCGTCGCGGACCGTCGGCTGGTTTACAGCCATGTACCCCCTGCGTCTGTCTTTGCCGCGGCACGGCAACCTCCGGGAGCAAGTGCAGTCGCTGAAAGAGCAACTGGCGGCGGTTCCCGATGCGGGCATCGGCTACGGATTGCTCAGGTACCTGGCCCGCAGCCTGGGAGAGGGACCGGCCTGGTTCAACCTGCGGTTCAATTACCTGGGAGAATTCAGCCGCGAGGTAACCAACGAATTGTTTGCCTGGCAGGACGGCGATACGGGGCCCGACACCTCGCCCCGCAACGCGGCCACCGTACCGCTCGAAATCAACGCCCTCGTGCTGGGCGGGGTCTTGCAGGTGGAGGCCGTGTATGACCCGGCCGCGTACCCGGAGGGGCAAGCCGCCTGCTTGCTGGAAGATTACCTGCGCGGCCTGGAAGACCTGCCCGGCGAGGCGGGAGAAAGCACCGGCGACGCAGAAGGTGCGCCGCTGGACTTCCAGGCGGCGGGACTCGACCAGGAGGACCTTGACGTGCTGTTCGGCGACTAGCCGCCAAGGCATGCGTCTGCGGCCGCCCGGTGTCCCGTTCCGTCGATACAACGCATATTTCTAATCCATTTACTTACCGCCATGATCCGCAACTACCTGAAAGTGTACCTGCGAAATTTGTTCAAGAACAAATTATTCGTCCTCATCAACGTGCTTGGCCTGTCCATTGGCATATCGGCCTGCCTGCTGGTGTACAACTACGTGGCTTTTCACCGGAGCTTCGACAAGATGCACGACGGCCAGGCGCACATGTACCGGGTAATTACCGAGTCGTACGTGGACGGTAAGCTGGGTGAAACGTACGGCGTCACCATGCAGTTTCTGGGCCCCGAACTGAGGCGGTTCAGCGAAGTAAAGGAGGTGACCCGGCTGATACCCCTGGAGACCATGCTGGTGTACACGGAGGGCGAGAAATTTCACGACCAGGCCATCTGCGCCGCTGACTCCACGTTCCTGACTTTTTTCGGCTTCCGGATGCTGGACGGCGACCCCGCAAAAGCCCTCAGCGAGCCGTTCACGACCGTGCTCACCGAACGGGCCGCCCGGCGCATCTTCGGCAACCTCGACGTAGTCGGGAAGACGCTTTCGTTTGGCCTGGGGGCCTTCGTGGACAACATTCCCCACAAGATCACCGGGGTCGTAGCAGACCCGCCCGTCAATACGCACCTGGCGTTCGACATCCTTACCTCCGGCACCGATCCGCGGTCCATGGTGGGCAGGGTGACCATTTTTAACGGCGGCGACCACACCTACCATTATCCTTTCTTCAATACGTACCTGCGGCTGACCGACAATGCCGATGCCGGTAAGTTGCAGGCCAGCATCCAGGCGTTTCTGCGGACCCGCATCAAGAGCTACATGGAAAAATACGGGGAGCGGAAGGTGTACCTGCAACCCCTGGGGGAGGTGCACCTGGGCCCCAAGTACAAGTGGGGACTTGATACAATTGCCAGCATGCGGTCCGAGGAATCTTCCGAGTTCGCCGTCCGCTGGGTGGGTTTTGCCGCGCTGGTACTGCTGGTGTTCTCCATATTCAACTTTATCAACCTAAGCCTGATCAACTACACCAAGCGGGGGAAAGAACTCGAACTCCGGCGCGTGTTCGGCGCGCAGGCCCGGGATTTTCTCACGCAGTTTTTCAACGACGCGGTCATCCTGGTTTCCATCGCCGCCGTCATTTCAGTCATCCTGCTGGTGGTTTTCAAACAGGCGTATTATACCTACCTGGGCCTGCCGCTTGCCTATTCCATTTTTGATGAACCGGCCACCTATCTGTTCCTGGCCGCCATTTTCCTGGGCATCCTGCTGCTGAAGGTCGTGTTCCTGTTCGTGGTCGGCACGGCCCTGCGGCTGTTCCGCAACGACACCCGCAACAAAGAGGTACCCCTGAGCAAGTACCTGGTCATCCTCCAGTACATGGGAGCGTTCATCCTGGTGAACCTCACCATCGTGCTGCAGAACCAGCTCAAATACATGCTTGCAAAGGACCTGGGCTATTCGAAAGAGCAGGTGTTCGTGATCAGGAAGTACACCATGGGCTCGGGCGCGAACAGCCTGGAATTGCCCACCCTGGGCGCTTTCAAGGATGAACTGCTTAAAAACAAGGACGTCAAGAGTGTTTGCCTTTCCTCGGCCGTGCCCGGGTTGTACCACCATTCCAACCAGCGCACCTGGCTGATGGGCGGGGGAAAGGTGCATTCCAATACCATCTGGATCGACAAGGATTACGTAGACGTGTACGGGCTCAAACTCCTGGCGGGCCGCCCCCTCACGCGGGGCGACCAGGGCAACGTGCTCATCAACAAAGCACTCATGAAAGCCTTTGGCGTCGATAACCCCCAGGCCATGATCGGCAAGTCCATCTACATCGACGAGGTGATGGCCCACCACATGCCGCCCGGTGCCAAAGTAGTGGTAGGGGTGCTCGACGACTACCACCAGGAGCCGCTCAACAAATCCATCGAGCCCACCAAGTTCCACTTCGTGGACATGAACCGCGGGTTCTACTCGGTCCGGATGCAGAGCGACAATTACCAGGTAACGCTCGATTACACCAAGCAGGTTTTTGAAAAATTCTTCCCGGGTGACGCCTTCAACCACTTCTTCCTTGACGAGTTCATCGACCGCCAATACCGGGGCGACATCCAGTTCAAGGAACTGATCAACATTGCTTCCCTGCTGAGCCTGCTCATCGCCAGCCTCGGCATCATGGGGCTGATCACCTACTCGGTGCAGGTGCACCGGAAGGGAATCGCCATCCGGCGGATACTGGGCAGCAGTACCATGAACATCTTTGTCGTTTTCCTGCGCAAATACCTGATCTACTTTGCGCTGGCAATATGCCTTTCGTTCCCCATCGTCATTTTCCTCTCGAACCGCATCCTGAACAGTTACGCGTACCGCATCCAGTTCCACAAGATGTTGCTGCTGGTGCCGGCCCTGCCCATTCTGGCCGTCATTCTCGCCATCATTGGCATGCAGGTGCTGAGGGCTACCGTAGAGAACCCGGTAAGGTCGTTGCGGGCAGACTAAGTACTGCCCGGCGCCGACCATACACCTCTTAACCAACCCCGCCATGAAACTGGAAAAGAACAACGTAGAGCGCATCATCGGGCTGACGCCAACCCAGGAAGGCATCCTGTTCCACTACTTGTATACGGATGATCCCCACACGTACTTTGAGCAGACGTGCCTGTACCTGAGCGGTCCCCTCAACGCCGGGGCCTGCACCAAAAGCTGGCAGTACGTCGTGCAGCAGAACCAGGCGCTGCGAACGTCCTTTGCCTGGCAGAAGATCAAAAAACCGGTGCAGATCATCCATCGGCAGCGGGACTTTGCCCCTGAGTACTTCGACTTGTCAGCCGGCGACCCCCGCCAGCGCGAACAGCAGATCCGCGCCCTCCGGGAACAGGACAAGCAGGCCGGATTCGACCTGGAGCAGGTGCCCTTCCGGGTAAAGGTGGCCACGCTGGGGGAGGGCAACAGCCTGCTCCTGGTCAGCGCCCACTCCATCCTCTACGACGGGTGGAGCTTCCAGGTCGTCCTGAAGGAGTTTTTCGCTGCCTACCACTCCATCTGCGGCGGAGCACTGCCCGAACCGTCGCCCAAAGCCCAGTTTGCTGACTACGTGCAACTGCTCCCGGGCGGCCCCGTGGCGGGCGAAGAAGCGTACTGGACGCACTACCTTGCCGATTTCCCCCGTACCCAGACGCCCTTCAAAGAAGGGAAACCCACCCCGGCCGCCCGCGGCATGAGCACCCACGTGCTTACCGTCGCACCCGGCGAGGCGGCAGGCATCGACGCTTTTTGCCGCAGGTACGCGTTGGGCGTTCCGGCCTTCTTTTACGCCGCCTGGGGCGTGCTGCTTCAGAAACTCACTGCCGCCGACGATGCCGTGTTCGGCACTACCTTCTCGGGCCGGTCCGTGCACCTGAAAGGGATTGAGTCCATCGTGGGCAATTTCCTCAAGACCCTGCCCGTACGGATCAGGACGGCCCCCGGCGACACGGTACGCGCGGTGGTAGGGAAGGTGGCCGCCGACCTGCAGGACATGCAGCAGTTCGAACTCACCCCCCTTACCCGGATCCGCGAATACGCCCGGACCGAGGGGCAGGGGGAACTGTTCGACGCCCTGGTGATTTTCGAAAACTACCCTGTTCATGCCGACGCCCAGCCGGGCAACTCCGGCCTGCGCGTGTACGACTATGCCTTCGAACACGCGTCCAGCTACGACCTGACGGTATTCATCGTAAAGCAGGCCGGTAGTTACGAACTGCATTTTGCCGCCGGGGAGGGCAAGTTCCGGCCCGCCGCCCTGGCCCGCATCGCCGGTTACCTGCACAACCTCATCGGCAGTTTCCTGGCCGGGGCCGACACGCCGGTCAGGGCATTGTCGGTGCTTTCGGCGGCGGAGCGGGAAAAAGTGCTGTACGGGTTCAACGATACGGCCGTTGCCTACCCCCGGGACATTACCCTGAAGGAATTGCTGGAGGCGCCGGCCGACCGGTACGCGCACCGCGTGGCCGTGGTTTGCAACGACCAGCAGGTGACCTACCGCGAACTGCACGAACGGGCCAACCGGCTGGCCCGCCACCTGAGGGGCTCCTTCGGGGAGGCCGGCACCCGCCTGGGGTTGATGGTGGACCGTTCCGTGGAAATGGTTGTGGCCGTGCTGGCCGTCATCAAAGCGGGCTACGCCTACGTGCCCCTCGACCCTTACCTGCCCGAACGCCGGGTGCGGAAGATGGTCCGGAACCTGGCCCTCCCGGGCGTGCTCACCACCGACAATTTTGCCCCGCAGGCCGAACGCCTCCTGGGCGACGGGGCGGGCGTGTCGGTGCTCTACCGGCTAGGCCCGTCTTGCCAGGTAAAGCACAGCGGGGACCCGTTGCGCTGGACGGACGTGCGGGGCGGGGACCCGGGCAGCCTGCCCCGCACGGCCAACCCCGGCGACGAGGCGTACGTCATCTTTACCTCCGGCTCAACCGGGGTTCCCAAAGGGGTAGTCGTGCAGCACCGGCCGGTTGTCAACATTCTCGAATGGGTTAACAATACCTTCGCGGTGGATTGCACCGACAAGGTGTTCTGCGTGGCCTCCCTGGGCTTCGACCTGTCGGTGTACGACATTTTTGGAACCCTGTCGCGCGGCGGGGCCATTCACGTGGGCACCTACCACGACCTGCAATCGCCGGCGGCAATGCTGGCCCGGATGGCCCGGGAACGGGTGAGCGTGTGGAACTCGGCGCCGGCTGTACTGCAAAACCTGGTGCAGTGGTGCGAGCTCAACCAACCGGCCGCCGCCAGCCCGGCCCTGCGGCTCGTGCTGCTCAGCGGCGACTGGATCGGCCTGCAACTGCCCGACCGGGTAAAAAAATACTTCAGCCGCGCCCGGGTAGTCAGCCTGGGCGGCGCCACGGAGGCTACCGTCTGGTCCAACTACTATTTCATCGACCGCGTTGACCCGGCCTGGACCTCCATCCCGTACGGCCGTCCCTTGCAGAACTGCCGCTATTACGTGCTCGACCCTGACCTTAACCCGTGCCCGGTGGACGTGGCAGGCGACCTCTACATCGGGGGCCAGTGCCTGGCACTGGGGTACGTTAACGATCCGGCGCTCACCCACCGCAAGTTTAAGGCGAACCCCTTCGTGGCCGGGGAGAGAATGTACGCTACCGGCGACGTGGCCCGGTGGCACGAAGACGGCAACCTCGAACTGATCGGCCGCAAGGATAACCAGGTGAAGATCCGCGGCTACCGGATCGAATTGGGCGAAATTGAAAGCGCGCTGCTCGAAATACCCGGCATTACCGGGGCGCTGGCCCTGGTGAACGCCCGCGACAACGGCGACAAATACATCTGCGCCTACTACCTGGGCGGGCAGGAACTGGACGCGGCGTACCTCAGGGAACAACTGGCCGCCCGGCTGCCGGCCTACATGATTCCCCTCTGGACGATGCGGCTCGGTGAACTCCCCGTAAGCGCCAACGGCAAGGTTGACCGGCATAAGCTGCCAATGCCCGCCACCGGGGAGGAGGCCGCCGCGGCAGCCCCGCTCAACGGGTTGCAGGCTTTCCTGGCCGGAACCTGGTCAGCCATCCTCCAGGTCCCGGCCGGCCGCATCGGCCCGGATTCCAACTTCTTCGAACTGGGCGGGCATTCGCTCAACGTTACCGAACTGGCTTCGCGCATTGCACGTAAGTACGACATTCAGATCGGGCTGCGGGAAGTGTTCGCCGCGGCTACGCTGGGGGAACTCGCCCACCTGGTGGCCCGGGGGCTGCTGGAGGCCCGGCGGGAAATCAAACCCGCCGAAAAGAAAGAGTACTACCCGCTCACGCCGGCGCAGTTGCGCATGTACGCCCTGCAGGAAACCAACAAGGGCGGCACCACCTACAACATTACGGGCGGGATGATCCTGGGCGGCGCCCTCGACGTGGCCGGCATCCGCCAGGCGCTGGCCCGGGTAGTGGCAAGGCACGAAAGCTTCCGCACCAGCTACCGCCTCGTGGACGGCCAGGTGGTGCAGGTAGTGGAAGAGGCCTGCACCTTTGCCGTGGAATACCTGGAAACCGAACCCGAAAACCTGCACCGCACCATCGGCGCGTTTGTGCGCCCCTTTGACCTGGAAAAGGCCCCGCTGATCCGGGCGGCAGTCATCCGGACGGCCCCGCTCGAACACTGCCTGGTGCTCGACATGCACCACATTGCCGCTGACGGCTACACGCTCAAAAAGCTCATTGCCGACTTTGTTGCTGCCTTCGCGGGGCGAGCCGTGCCTCCTCCCGCCCGGCAATACCGCGACTATGCCGAGTGGGTGAACAAGCCCGGCTACCAGGCGCTGCTTGCGCCCGGCAAACAGTACTGGCTGCGGCAGTTCCCCACGGGCAAAACCACCCGCCTCAACCTTCCCCTCGACTACCAGCGGCCGGCCGTACCGGATTACAACGGCGACAAGGTGTTTTTCGACATTGACGGGGAACACTTCCGGGGGCTCAGGCGCCTGGCGGCTGATGCCCGCACCACGTTGTTTACGGCCGTGCTGTCGGTGTTCAACGTAATGCTGGCCCGGGTGTGCCGGCAGGACGAGGTCATCGTGGGCACCCCCGTGATCGGCCGCCACCACCACGAACTGGACGGCACGGCCGGCATGTTTGTCAATACGCTGGTGCTGAAAAACGCTCCGGAGGCCGGCAAAACCTTTTCGGCATTTCTTGAGGAGGTGAAACAAAAAGTATCCGGGGCGTTCGCCCACGCCGACGTTCCCTTCGATTACCTGGCCCGGGCGCTTTCGGAGGAGAACCACCCGGGCGTCCACCCGGTGTTCGACGTATTTTTTGAGTACGACAACCTGGGGCTGCACGACGTAAAGCTGGAAGGGCTGGACGTGCAGGTGATGACAGACCTGGTCCGCCGGGCCAAGTTTGACCTCTCGCTCGAAGTAGTCGAGTGGAGTGACCGGATGGCCTGCCGGTTCGAATACCGGACCACGCTGTTCCGGGCCGAAACCATCGGGTGGCTGGTGGAAAATTTCCAGCTCGTGCTGGCACGGGTGCTGGAAAACAAGGCCGTCACCCTCGGCGAAATCGACGTGTTCGGGTTGCAGCCCGCCCCCCCGGGGGAAGCCGAAATTGCATTCAATTTCTAAAGGTGGCGTACCGGTCAGGCCCGCCACGCCCGGGGACCGTTCTGTACTTGTCAACTACTCATTCTTTCTTTCACACTGATGTCAGGTCAGCGCAAAACAGCCGAAGAATACTGGCTTTCTAAACTCCACCATCCGTTTTCTGCCGTTCCCCTGCCCTGGGGAGCCGGTAAGGGCAGTGAAAGCCTGGAGGTCGTGCACAGCCAGGCCCTGCCTGCCGAAGCCAGCCAGGCCCTCCAACTGCTCGGTAACCACAACCAGGATGCCATCCAGCTCCTGTTTCTGGGCGTGCTCAAGGTGCTCTTGCACGGGTACACCCGGGAGAAAAACATTACCGTCTCGGTATTTAACCCCTCCGGGGCCCGGCTCAGCACGGAGGCCATCGAGCCCGGCGTACCGCTGAAGGACTTGATGAAGCGCCTGCTGGAAGAGTACCGGGAAGGGAGGAGCTTCGCGGAAATGTCGCCGGGCGTACTGGCCGAAAAATACCGCGTCCGGACCGGCCACCCGGTAGAAGAAGCAATGTTCCAGTTCGCGATGGTATACGAGGCCGCTCCCCGCGAGGAAGAATTGTTGCCCTACGGCTTCATCTGCCGGGTCGTGCCGACGGGGCCGGGGTTTACGGTAGAGGCCCGCTACCGCACCGGGCACGCCACGGCCCGGAAGTTCCTGGCACTGCTGGTTGCCAATTACGTATCGTTGCTGGGCAACCTCCGCCAAGCCCTCAACCAGAAGATCAGCCGGGTGGACATCCGTTCGGCGGCCGAGCGGGAGGCCGCCCCGGAAGGGGCGTCCGCCGTGTGCCAGGCCCCCCGCGTTTTGCACGGGCTGTTTGAAGAACAGGCCCGCCTGCATCCGCACCGGGTGGCCGCCCGGTACGAAGAGGCCAGCCTTACCTACGGCGAACTGAACCGGCGGGCCAATCAACTGGCCGCCGTCCTGGCCGGGAAAGGGGTCACGGCGGGTAGTATTGTGGGCCTGCTGTTCAATCGCAGCCTCGAAATGCTGGTGGGCATACTCGGGGTACTCAAGGCGGGCGGGGCCTACATGCCCATCGACCCGGCGTATCCCGAAGAGCGCCGGGCTTACATGCTCAAAGACAGCGGGGCGGCCCTGCTGCTGACCGACAACCCGGAGGCGCCTGGGCAGGGTCCCGAAGTGCTCCTCTACGGGCCGGCACTGGTGCGGGGGGCGGCCGGCGACGATCCCGGGCGGGCTGCCGACCCCCGGGTGCCGGCCTACGTGCTCTACACCTCAGGCACCACCGGCCAGCCGAAAGGGGTCGTCATCTCGCACGCCGACGTAAGCAACCTGCTGTTGACGCAACGGCAACTTCCCTTCGACCACACCCGTACCTGGTCGTTTTTTCACTCCTTCTGCTTCGACGTGTCGGTGTGGGAGATGTACTGCGCGCTGCTTTTCGGAGGCAGGCTGATCATTCACCCGGCCGCCACGGTGCGGGATCCCGAGAAACTGCTGGCGGTGCTGGTGCGCGAAAAAGTAAACATGCTCTGCCAGACGCCCACGGCATTTTATAACCTGATGCCCTACGCATTGCCGCCGCACGCCGGCTCGCTGCGCCTCGACTGCATCATCTTTGCCGGGGAGGCCCTCAACCTGCCCAAGCTCAAGGCCTTCCAGGCGCAGTATCCCCGTACCCGGCTCATCAACATGTACGGGATCACCGAAACCACCATCTATTCTACGTTCAAGGAGATCACCGGCGCCGACCTGGACAGCGGCATCAGCAACATCGGCGCGGGCCTGCCCAACACGCAACTGCTGATCCTGGACGACGACATGCAGGAGGTAGCTGCCGGCGTAACGGGCGAAATATACCTGGGCGGCAGCAGCATCAGCCGTGGCTACCTCAACAAGCCTGAACTCACCAGCCGCCGCTTCGTCAACCAGCCCGGGCAGCCCGTTCCCCGGGTGCTGTACCGGTCAGGCGACCTGGCCCGCCGGCTGCCCAACGGGGAAGTGGAGTACCTGGGCCGGAAAGACAACCAGGTGAAAATCCACGGCTTCCGGGTAGAGCTGGAAGAAGTGGAAGCGCACATCCTGCAAAGCGGCAAAGTACAGGACGTGGTGGCAGTAGTGCGCGAACACCGGGGCGTTCCCAGCCTGTGCGCCTATTTTGCGGCCCCTGCGGTGGTAGCCGTGGCCGAACTCAGGCAGCACCTGGCCCGGCGGATGCCGCATTACATGATTCCGGCTTACTTTCAGCAACTTCCCCGGCTGCCGGTTACCGTCAATGGCAAGAAGGACAAGAGCCGCCTGCCCGCCATCGAAGTAAACACTGCCGCCACGGCCTGCGCCCCACCCCAGACGGATGCCGAAAAATGCCTCGCCCAGGTGTGGAAGAACCTTTTCGGGGTGGAGACGGTGAATGTACACGATGCGTTTTACGACCTTGGCGGTGATTCCATCCGGGCCATTCAACTAAAGGCCGGCCTGGTCGGCTCCGGATTTACGGTGGAGATCGCCGACATCCTGCAAGGAAACAGCCTGCGGGCCATCGCCGCAAAAATGCAGCAGCTGCAGGCTGCCGTTGCGCAACACCCCGTGACGGGGGCCGTGGGCCTGAACCCCGTGCAGCGCAAATTCCTCGAATCGAACGGAGCCGTTGCCAACCATTTCAACCAGTCCCTGCTGATCGCCCTCGGCGAACCCCTCCGGGAAGCGGACCTGGTGGACATTTTTGGCCGGCTCATGCACCACCACGACGCCTTGCGGCTGCGGGTAGCCGGCCGGGAGTCCGCCGGGGCGGAGGCATTCATCGAGGGGCAGGTGCCCGTCTCCCTGGTGCATTACGACCTGTCAGGACATGAAAACGCCGGCCCCCTGGTGCATGAGCGGATGGTGGCCCTCCAGCGAAGCATTGACCTTGCGGCGCCGCCCCTGGTGAAATTGGCCCTTTTCACCACCCGGGAGGGACAGCAACTGCTCATCTCGGTGCACCATTTTGCAATTGACGGGGTTTCGTGGCGGATTCTCCTCGAAGATTTTTCCGCGTTGTACGCGCAGCGCCGGAGCAACCTGCCTTTCCGGCTACCCCTCAAAACCCAGTCGGTGAAAGCCTGGAACGAAGCGCTCCGGGAGGCCGCCGCCGGCAAGCAAACCGGCCGGGAACGGGCGTACTGGGAAAGCATCTGCCAGCCGCGCCGGGCCGTTCTGCCGGGCGACCGGGGAACGGCCGTGCATTACGCCGGCAACTTTGCCCACGTGTCGTTCCGCCTCGACAGCCGCACCGGGCAATTCCTGGCGGCCGGGGCAAACCGCGCCTACCACACCAAAACCGAAGACCTGCTGCTGGCCGCGCTATACCGGGCCCTGGAAAAGCAGTACGGGATGGAAGCGGTCTTGTTCAACCTGGAGGGGCACGGCCGCAATGCCGGTCCCGCGGAGGCCGATGTAAGCAGGACGGTAGGCTGGTTCACGGTCATTTTCCCCTTCCGGGCGGTAGTGCCTCCCGGCAGCGGGGTAAGGGAGACCATCATCGGCATCAAGGAGCAGTTGCGGGCCGTGCCCGGGGGCGGCGGGGGCTACGGCTTGCTGCGTTACCTGGCACCGGCGCCCGCCGGGCCGTCCGAAAAGCTTTCCTACCGCGCCGACGTGGAGTTCAACTACCTGGGACAGTTTGACAACGCCTCCCCCGATTCGCCCTTTTCGGTGCTTTCCTACGCGGCCGGGGAGTTGCGCGACCCGCAGTTCCGGCACGACGCCCCCCTGCTGGTCAACGCATTTCTCGACCAAACCCGGGCATTGCAGGTTGAAATTTCTTTCAATACCCACCTCATACCCGAAGGGGAAGCCGACGCCCTGGCGGCCCGGCTGAGGGAGTCGCTGGCCGAAGTGGCAGCGCATTGCGAAGCGCAGGCAGTTCCCGAGCACACGCCGGCCGATTATACCTACAAAGGACTCTCCCCGACGCAACTGGCGGCCCTGTCGGCCCGCTACGACTTTACCGACGTCTACCCGCTGACGCCGGTGCAGGAGGGCATCCTGTTTCACAGCCTGGTGAGCGATGATACCCGGGTGTATTTCGAGCAGGTGTCTTACGCGTACGGCGGGGCGCTTGACCTCCCGCGGTTGTACCAGAGCCTCGACGAGTTGTCGGAGCGGCACGAACTGCTGCGCTCGGTGTACGCCTGCGAGGGGACCGACCGGCCCCTGCAACTGGTGCTGAGGCGCGGGACCATCGGGCGGCGTTTCGAGGACATCCGGGCGCTGCCGCCCGCCGAACAGGAAACCTTCATCGCCCGCGAGCAGGAAGCCGAGAAAGACGCCGGCTTTGTGCTTACCGACGGCCCGCTGATGCGGCTTACCCTGCTGCGGACCGCCGACAACGCGTACCAGTTCGTCTGGAGCTTTCACCACCTGATCATGGACGGGTGGTGCCTCGACGTGCTCAACCGGGAACTGTTTGCCCTGTACGAGACGCCGGCCCCCGACCTGCTGCCCGCGCCGAGCTACGGGGATTTTATCCGCTGGCTGGGGCGAAAAGACCAGGAAGCCGCCCGCGATCACTGGAAAAATTACCTGGAAGGCTACGCGTACGGAGCCGGCATTCCGGCCTATAAAGGACGGCAAGCCCACCCGAAACGGATGGATGCCCGCAGCGAAACCCTCGGCAACAGCCAGTTGGAAGCGCTCAGAAGCCTGGCGGCCCGGCACCAGCTAACCGTAAACAGCCTGGTGCAGGTGGCCTGGGGCCTGCTCCTGAGCCGCTACAACAACACCGGCGACGTGGTGTACGGCCTGGTGGTTTCGGGCCGCCCGGCCCACCTGCCGGGCATCGACCGGATGATCGGAATGTTCATCAATACCATTCCTCTGCGCATCCGCTTCGGGGATACGACCGACGTGATCGCCCTGGCCCGGGCGCTGCAGCGCGTACTGGTGGAGGGCGCCGATCACCACCACTACCCGCTGGCGCAGTTGCAAAAGGACCTCAACCAGCGGGGCGGGCTTTTCGACCATGTGCTCAACTACGTGAACTACCCGCTGGCCGACCGGATCAGTCTGTTCCGCGGGGGCAGCAGCACCGGGGCCGGCCCGGTCAGCGGGGTGAAAACGTTTGAACAAACCCACTACAACTTTGCCGTCAGCATCGCCGAGTCGGAAGGGCTCACGCTGAAGTTTGACTACGACGAGAACGTATGCCATCCCGTGCTGATGGCCCAGCTACTGGCCGGGTTCCGGCACACACTGGGGCAAATTGCCGACGGGGAAACCGACGCCCGCCGCATCGACGTACTTACGCCCGGCCAGCGCCGGCAGGTACTGCTGGAGTTCAACCCGCCGGTGGAGGAGGTGGAGCGCAAAGGGCTGCATGAGCTCTTTGAAGAACAGGTTGCCCGTACGCCTGACGGCACGGCCCTGGTGGACCGGGACCACACAATCACTTACCGGGAACTGGACCGGCAGGCAGACCGGCTGGCGCGGCGCCTGGCGCAGTGCGGGGCAAAGCCCGGTACGGTGGTGGCGCTGTTGACCGACCGGTCCGCCGACGGGATCACCGGCCTGCTGGGCATTCTCAAAGCCGGTTGCGTGTATCTCCCCGTGGACCCGGAGTACCCGGCCGGGCGCATCGGCTACATGCTCAATGACGCCGCCGCCGGGCTGGTGGTAACCAACCGGGCAACGGCCGCCCGGCTGGCTGAGCAGGATGCGCGGTTTGCCGGGGCAAGCCCCGCCGCCGGGCTGCAGGTAATGGTACTGAATGAACCCGGGGACCGCAGCACGCTGCCTCCCGCCCCGGAGGATTCCGGCGCCCCGGCGGCCCGCTGCGCGTACATCATTTACACCTCGGGTTCCACCGGGCAGCCCAAGGGCGTGCTCATCAGCCACCAGTCGGCGGTCAATTTCATTGCCGGCCTGCGGAACCGCTTCCGGGTGCGCCCCGACGACACCGTGCCGCAGTTCTATTCGCCCTGTTTCGATCCCTCGGTAGAAGAAATTTTCACCACCCTCTGCAACGGGGCCAAGCTCGTGCTTACGGGCCGGGAGACGTACCTCGACGCCCGCACGCTGCACGACTTCCTCAACCGCCACAAGGTGACCTTCATCCACGCGTCGCCTTCCTTTGTGGCGCCCCTGATGCAGGCCGGCGTAAAGTACCTCAACCGGGTGAGTACCGGGGGCGACGTGTGCCCGCCGGAGGTGGCCGAAACATGGCACCGGACCGTGACCTTCTTCAATTCCTACGGCCCCACGGAGGCGACGGTGGCCGCTACGCAGTGGCAAGTGACCGGATCGCCGGAGTACACCTACTCGATACCCATCGGCCGGCCGCTGCCCAACGTGCAGGTGTACATACTGGATGCGGCCATGCGTCCTCTCCCGCCGGGATGCCAGGGTGAAATTTACATCGGGGGCGCCGGGGTGGCCGCCGGCTACATCAACCGCCCCGCACTCAGCCGGGAAAAATTCATCGGCAATCCGTTCCGGGAGGGGGAAAAGATGTACCGCACGGGAGACCTGGGCCGCTGGCTGCCCGACGGGACCATTGAGTTCCGGGGCCGGGCCGACCGGCAGGTAAAGGTCAGGGGGCGCCGCCTCGAACTGGCCGAGGTAGAACACCACATCAGCCAGTTTGCCCCTTTCCGGAGCGTGGTCGTGCTGGCCCACGCCAAAGCGGCCGGGGAAAACAGCCTGGTGGCCTACGTGCAGAGCGACGGGCCGGTGGACCGGCCGGGCCTGCGGCAGTACCTGGCCGGCAAACTGCCCGACTACATGGTGCCGGGCCGGTACGTGGAGGTAAGTGCCATGCCGTTGACTTCCAACGGAAAAGTAGACGTGGCGGCCCTGGCGGCCCTGGCCGAACGGCCGGCCGATGCAACTGCCGCAGCGGTTCTCCCCGACAGCCCTACCCAGCAGGTGCTGGCCGACATCTGGAAGAATACGCTCAACCTTCGCACGGTAGGGGTGTACGACAACTTCTTCGACCTGGGCGGCACCTCCATTGACCTGATCGTGGTGAGCGGCAAACTCCGGCAATGCTTCAACCGCGACGACCTGCTCCTGAAAATGTTTCATCATACGACCATCAGCGCCCTGGCGGCCTACATTGACCAGGCCGGCCAGGAAGAACCCGGGGATGCCGACGGGGAGGAAGACGATCTGGCCCTTGCCGCCACCCGGAGCCGGCAGAAGGACCGCCGCAAGCGCCGGCGGGAACAGCGAAACTAACGCAGTTTCGCCGGGCCCCGACAAACCCTTACCAATGCAACAAGCAGTACACCATGAACGGAGAAGAAATTGCAATCATCGGCATCGCCTGCCGGTTTCCCGGCGCAAAAGATGTGCACCAGTACTGGTCTAACCTGGTGCGGGGAGAAGAGTCAATCGCCTTTCTGACGGTTGCCGAAAGGGAGCAGATAAAAGACCCGAAACTGGTGAAAAACCCCCTCTACGTACCTTGCCGGGGTGGCGTGCTGGCGGATACCGATCATTTCGACGCCCCTTTCTTCGGATACGCTCCCCGGGAAGCCGCCTTGATGGACCCCCAGATCAGGCTGTTCCACGAATGCGTCCGGACCGCCCTGGAAGACGCCGGGTATCTGCCCGGCCTTTTTGCGGGAGACATCGGGCTCTACGCCGGCGGGGCCGACAACCTGCACTGGAAAAACAACGTGCTATTCGCCGGCGAAAATGCAATGCGCGATAATTTTGCCCTGGCCCAACTGATCGACAAAGATTTCCTCTGTTCGCGGATCGCCTATAACCTGAACCTGACGGGCCCCTGCTTTGCCCTCCAGACGGCCTGCTCAACCTCCCTGGTGGCCGTACACCAGGCGTGCCAGGCCCTGCTCAACGGAGAGTGTGACCTTGCCGTAGCGGGAGGAGTTGCCCTCAACTACGGATTGGAAAACGGGTATGTATACCAGCAGGGCGCCATTTTGTCGCCCGACGGGCACTGCCGGGCTTTTGACCGCGATGCCAAAGGGACGGTGCCCGGAAGCGGGATGGGAGTAGTGGTGCTCAAGCCGCTGGAAAACGCCCTGAAGGACAACGACGCAGTGTACGCCCTCATCAAGGGCAGTGCCATCAACAACGACGGCAGCCGGAAAGTCGGGTATACTTCGCCCAGCGTGGCCGGCCAGACGAGAGTAATCCGCGATGCGCTGGCGGCGGCGGAAGCAGAGCCCGAAACTGTTTCCTACGTGGAGGCGCACGGCACGGGCACGCCGCTGGGCGACCCCCTGGAAGTAGAAGCCCTCAAAGCCGCTTTCGGCAGCGGCCGGCCCGGCACTTGCGGAATCGGCTCGGTAAAGACCAACATCGGCCACCTGGACACCGCCGCGGGGATTGCCGGGCTGATCAAGACCACGCTCGCTTTGCAGCACCGCCAGCTGCCGCCTACCCTGCACTTCTCCTCGCTCAACCCTGCCATTGACTTCAACAACTCCCCGTTCTACGTGGTGAACCGGTTGCAGGACTGGGAGACGCCCAAAGGCGTGCCCCGGCGGGCCGGGGTGAGTTCGTTCGGCATCGGGGGCACCAATGCCCACGTGGTGCTGGAGGGTTTTGCGCCACCGGCCCCGGCCAGCCGCACGACCCGGAACCACCTGGTGCTGTTTTCGGCAAAGTCGGAGACTGCCCTCGCAAAAACGCAGGAAAACCTGGGTAATTACCTGCGTGAAGGCCCGCCCGCTGAGTTGGGCGATGTCGCTTATACCCTTGCCGCGGGACGCGAGTCGCTGCCCCGCCGCCGGGCCGTGGTGGCGGCCAGTGCGGCCGATGTGGCCCGCCAGCTGGAGGAGGAGCGGCCGGCCGGCCCAATCCCCGGCGCAGCGGCCGACCGGCCGGTCGTATTCCTGTTTTCGGGCCAGGGCTCGCAGTACGTCAACATGGCCCTGGAAACCTACCGGCACGAACCCTTGTTCCGCAAGTACCTCGACCACGGGCTCCGGGCCTATCAGCAGCTTACCGGCCGCGACCTCGGGCTGCTGTTGTTCCCCACCGGGGGGCCGGCCGTGGCAGGAGAAGACCCGGCGTTCCACCAGACGGAGTACGTGCAGCCGTTGCTCTACCTGCTCGAATACGCAACGGCCCAACTGCTGGGCGAACTGGGCGTTAAACCCGTCAACACCATCGGTCACAGCATCGGGGAGTACGTATCGGCCTGCCTGGCCGGGGTGTTCACGTTTGAAGAGGGGCTGCGGATCGTAATCCGGCGGGGTGAACTCATGCAAAGCATGCCCCCCGGGAGCATGCTGAGCGTAAACTGCCCGGAACGGGAAGTACGCTCCCTGCTGGAGCCCCTGGTGAGCGTAGCGGCCTGCAACGCCCCCGGCAACTGCGTGCTGGCCGGGCCGGTGGCCGCCATTACGCGGGTGGCCCAAACCCTCCGGGACCGGGGGTACGCAGTGACGCCGTTGAAAACTTCCCACGCGTTTCACTCGGCCATGATGGCCCCGGTGGTGGAAACGTTCCGGGATTTCCTGCGCACTTTCCGCCTGCGGGAGCCCAAGTCCCCGTTCATCTCCAACCTTTCCGGCGGCCCCATTGCACCCGGCACGGCGGCCAGCCCTGATTACTGGGCCCAACACATTACGCACACGGTCTATTTCGACAAGGGAACAGACTATTTGCTGGCGGCTTACCCGGACGGCATCTTCGTAGAGGTGGGGCCGGGCCGCGCCCTGGCGGGGCACGTGCGCAGGAGCAGCCGCTTCGGCGCCCGGCACAAAGTGCTCAACGTATTTA
Organism: uncultured Sphingobacteriales bacterium; assembly: GCA_963844325.1. Lineage (GTDB taxonomy): Bacteria > Bacteroidota > Bacteroidia > Cytophagales > 172606-1 > CADCTQ01. The sequence goes on along the minus strand of CAWJNV010000002.1, from coordinate 5,266,700 downwards.
AACATCCCCACGACCCGGTCAGCGACCACGCCCATTTCCTCGGCGCACTGGGCGACCTTTGGGTTGCGGGAGGCAACCTGAACCTCTCCCGCCTGTACACTGGCCCCGACTGGCGACGGGTGCACTTGCCCACCTACCCCTTCGACGGCCACGCGTTCAACGCCCGCGTGAGCTTCCGGTCGGTAGACGACTTGTTGCAGGCCCGGAAGGGGGCGCCGGAGGAGACTGCCCCCAGTAGCCTGTATCACCTGCCCGCCTGGGAACAGGTAACCGACCCGGTATCCGCCGGCCCGTTGAGCCGGTACAACTGGCTCGTTTTCGTGGACCAGTCGCCCGCCGCCGACCTCGTTGCCGCTGCCCTGGCCGACCACGCCCGGCGCGTAGTGTTCGTCCGCCAGGGCGAAGGCTTCGCCGAGGACGCTGCCGGCGGCTTTGCCATCAACCCCCGGCACCGCGAAGACTACGTGCGCCTGCTCAGCCGGCTGCACGAACGGGGCTGGCTGCCCGACAAAGTACTGCACCTGTGGACCTTGCTGCCGGACACCGGGGAAGACCTTTCGCCCGACCGGGTCGATATGTATAACAATGCCGGCTTTTACAGCCTCGTGTACCTGGCCCAGGGCGTGGGTGCCCTGGGCCAAACCCTCCGCCTCGACGTGGCGGTGGTTACCAACGACTCGTTCAGCGTGCTGGGCGACGACGCCCGGTACCCGGAAAAAGCGATTATGCTGGCTGCCGTCAAGATCATTCCCGTCGAGTACAATTTCGTTACCTGCCGCTACATTGACGTGGCCACCGCGGACCTGGAACAGGGGGCGGGCCAACTGCTCAAGCGGGTCATCGCCCGGTGCATCGATCCCGGCGGGCCCGCCCACCTGGCTTTGCGGGGCCGGCACGCCTGGGTGCAGAAATACCGGCCGGTCGAACTCCCCAATCCGTCCCCGGCCGCGTCGCTGCTCAAAAGGCAGGGCGTGTACCTGATCACCGGTGGCCTGGGCGGCATGGCCCTCTTCCTGGCCCGGCACCTGGTGGAAGCCCACCAGGCGACGGTGGTGCTGGTGAGCCGGGGTACGCCCCGCCCGCCGGCAGCGTCGGACGACGAGCAGCAAGTCCTTAAAGGCCGCCTGGTCGCCCAACTGGAAGCATCGGGAAGGGTGCATTTCGAGCAGGCCGACGTGAGCGATGAAGCACGGATGAAGGCGGTGGTGGACGCCTGCGAGGCCCGGTTCGGACCCATCAGCGGGGTGTTGCACACGGCCGCTACCATCGACGGGTACGGCGCCATTCAGAAGCGGAAAAAGCCTGACTTCGAGGAGAGCATGAAGGCCAAGGTGCAGGGCACGCTGGTATTGCATAAATTATTCCGCAACCGGGCACTTGATTTCATTGTCCTGTTTTCGACCACCGGCACGGTTACCTACGGCATCAAGCACGGGGAGGCCGGGTACGTGGCGTCCAACGATTTTCTGGACGCAATGGCTTTCCAGCCGTTCGGCAGTCCGGGCACCGTAGTCAAAACCATCAACTGGTGCGATTGGGCCCAGGTAGGCCTGTCCATCCGGTCGATCAACCAGTTTTTTGCCAGTGACGACACCCTCCGTCAGGAAGTGATCCGGGAGTTCGAGCAGGGAGCCATCACGCCCGCCGAGGGGGTGGAAGCCTTTTCCCGGATCATGGCCAATACGCTGCCCCGCGTGATCCTGTCGAAGTCGTCGCTGCAGCATCCGGGGCATCAGGACGCGGGCGGCTGGAAGAAGAAGCAGGAACTCTACCAGAAGGTGAGCCGCGGGCAGGGGAAAGCAATGCTCAAAACGCCCGGCAACGGCAGCTACAAGGCCCCCGTGGATGATCTGCAAAAGAAAATCATCGAAATATGGGAGGCCTATTTCGGTTACCAGCAGATCGGCATTCACGACAATCTGTTCGAACTGGGGGCCAACTCGCTTGACCTTGCCCAGATCAACGAGGCGCTCAAGTCCCGGCTGCAGATTGACCTGCCGCTGGTGACCCTGTTCGAATACCCGACCGTTGACAAGCTGGTCAAGTGCATTCAGGTACGGGTTGCCCAGCCCGCCGCCACCGGAGCCGACCGGAACCTGGAGGAAGCAAAGAACAAAATGAACAAAATGAGGGCGATCTCCCGCAAGTAATACGGACGGGAAACGGGGAATCCGCATTTGCGCAACGTCTCAGAAAGATAAGCAAACCAACCGAATGGCCTATTTACTAAACCAAGACACCCTCAATAGCCTGGAAGTCGCTATTATTGGCATGTCCGGCCGGTTTCCGGGAGCCGACAGCCTCGGCGCGTTCTGGAACATACTGGTCAACAACCAGGAAACCATTGCTGCCTTTGCGGTTACCGACATAACCGACCCCACCTGCAGCCGGGAAACCATCGGGCGCCCCGAATACGTCAGAGCCCGGGGCGCCCTCAAAGACGTGGACTGTTTTGATGCCACCCTGTTCGGCTACACGCCCAACGAAGCCCGCCTGCTGGACCCCCAGATCCGGTTTTTCCACGAATGCGTCTGGGAAGCACTGGAGGATGCCGGATACGATCCGTTCAGGTACCCGGGGGCCATCGGCCTGTTTGCCGGCGCCCACAAAAATGTGTTCTGGGAACTGAACGGGGTGCTCAACAACCAGGACCTGGACTATTGCAACAAAGACCTGCTGGCCCTGCGGGTGTCCTATAAGCTGAACCTGCGGGGGCCGAGCCAGAATATCTACACGGCTTGTTCAACGGGGCTGGCGGCCGTGCACGCGGCGTGCCGCAGCCTGCTCAACGGCGAGTGCAGCGTGGCCGTTGCCGGGGCAGTCAGCATTGAAACGCCCCAGAACCGGGGCTACGTACACCAGCCGGGGGGAATTCTGTCGGCTACCGGCCACAACAAAAGCTTTGATGCCGGCGCCAATGGGACGGTGTTCAGCAATGGGGCAGGGGTAGTGGTACTCAAGCTGCTGGAAGACGCCGTGAAAGAAAATGACAACATCCACGCCGTCATCAAAGGGTCGGCCCTCAACAATGACGGCAGCCGAAAGGTAAGCTTCACCGCGCCCAGCATCAAAGGCCAGGTGGATGTGATCCGGGATGCACTCACCTTCTCGGGCGAAGACCCCCAGACCCTGAGTTACGTGGAGGCGCACGGATCGGCCACGGCAATCGGGGACCCCATTGAACTGGAGGCGCTCAAACAGGCGTTCGGTCCGGGCCGGAAACAATTCTGCGGCGTAGGTTCCGTAAAGTCCAACATCGGGCACACCAATGCCGCCGCGGGCATTGCCGGCCTGCTCAAGACAGTACTGGCGCTCAAACACCGGCTCATCCCCGCCAGCATCGGCTACGAGGCGCCCAACCCCAACTTCAGCCTGGAAAACAGCCCCTTCTTCGTGGTGGCGGAAAACCGGGACCTGAAAGACGTTCCGGCACCCCTGAAGATGGGAGTCACCTCGCTGGGGGTAGGGGGCACCAACGTCCACCTGATCCTGGAAGAAGCGCCCGCGTGGCAGCCGGAAGCACCGGAGCGAAAGTACCACGTGTTGACTTTCTCGGCCAAAACCGCTACGGCGCTGCGGAACGGAATAGACCGTTTCAGCCAGTTTTTCACGCAGCAGCCCCCCTCACTGGCCGACGCCGCGTACTCGCTGGGGGCGGGGCGGGCCCAGTTGCCGGTACGGGCCGCGGCCGTGTGCAGTTCGGTGGAAGCGGTGCAACACGGGCAACTGGGTACCCTGCTGCGCGAGAGCCAGGTGGATGAGAACAAACAGGTAACCACTGTTTTTGCATTTGCCGGGCTCACGGGTTGTTCCCAGGTGCCGGCCCGGGGGTTGTACGCGCAGGAACCGGGATTCCGGGAGGTCCTCGATGGCTGTTTCCAAACCCTTAACGAACTCACCGGACTCGATTTCAACCGGCTTTTTGCGCAAGGCGCCGGGCCGGCAACCGGGTACCCGGGGCCGGACCGCGTGGAACGGGCCATTGGTTTTTCGGTGCAGTACGCCCTGGGGAGCTACCTGGCCGCGCTGGGGATTGCGCCCGATGTACTGCTGGGCTACGGCACGGGCGAGAAAGTGGCCGCTTGCCTGGCGGGGGCTGTCACGCCGGCAGCGGCGCTGGCTTCCATTGTCAACGGCCAGGCTGCGACCGTAGATTTTCAGCCCGTCCGGATACCCTACCTCTCCGGCCTTACGGGTACGCTGGTGACCGGGACGGTCGATGATCCGCACTACTTTGCGGCGCTGGATGCGCTCGATCCCACCCCGGAAGCAGCAACCGGGCAACTGCTGGCCCTGGAAAACGCCCTTATCCTGGTGATCGGGCCCGAAAACGGTTTTCCCGGAAACATTCCTGACCACCCCGACTACCGGGCCGGACGGCACCAGGTCCTCGGGATGCTGCCCGGCAGCGAGGAACCCGACGAGAACCTGCATTTCACCCGTCAGCTGGCCGCCATCTGGCTGGCCGGAAAAACCATTGACTGGACCGTGTATTACCAGTCGGAAAACCGGCGGAAGATTTCCTTGCCTGCTTACGCTTTTGACCAGAATCGGTACGGCCAGGACGCCCTGGACCTGGAAGCGTTCCGGCATCATGGGGGAGCCTCCAGGCGCAAGCCCGATGGGGCGGCGGGCCGGGCGGGCGGTCCGGCCGATTGGTTGTATTACCCCAGCTGGACCCAAATCCTGCTGCCGCCGGCCCCGGCGCCCCAAACCGGACGGGAGGGATGCTGGCTGGTGCTGGGGCGCAACGACGCGCTTACTGCGGCGCTGGCCGGGCGGCTGCGGGAGGCCGGCCGGCTGGTGGTCGTGGTGCAGCCGGGCGAAACGTACGGCCAGAGCCCGGCCGGCTACCGGATCAATTGCCGGGAAGCCGGGCAGTACGAGCGGCTCATGGGCAGCCTGGCGGCAAAAGGCGTGGCACCCAACCATATCGTCCACCTGTGGAATCTCCCGCCGGTGGCCGGCAACGACCACGCGGATCGTTTTGCGTCGGCGCAGGACTACGGCTATTACAGCCTCGTGTACCTGGGGCAGGCGCTGGCAAAAGCCGAGAAGTCTTACCCCGTCTCGGTTGCGGTGGTGACCACCGGGCTGCATTCGGTAACGGGGGCCGAGCAAGCAGAGCCGGAAAAAGCCACTTTGCTGGGACCCCTCCTGGTGATTCCCCACGAGAACCCCCGGGTGCGCATGAAAAACATTGATTTTGACGGAGCCATGCTGCCGCGTACGGAGGCGGCCGTCAGCATCATCGTGGAAGAAACGGCCGGAATCAACGAAGGGACGCTGGTGGCTTACCGCAACGAGCGGCGCTGGGTGCAGGCGTACCAGCCGTATCAGCCGCCCAGGGACGGCCCCGCCGCTCCCCGGTTCCGCGATGGGGGCACGTACGTAATCCTCGGGGGGCTCGGCAACATCGGCATCCACGTGGCCCACTGGGTGGCCCGCCACGTAAAGGCCAACCTCGTGCTGGTGAACCGTTCGGCGTTTCCCGGACGCAGCACCTGGCAAGACCCCCCCGACGGAACGGCCGGCGGAACGGCCCGTAAAATGGAGCTGCTCCGCGAGATTGAACAGAATGGTTCCCGCGTTGACATCCGGCAGGCAAACCTGGCCGACGCCCGGCAGATGGGGCAGTTGTGGCAGGAACTCACCGCCCGTTACGGCAGGATCGACGGGGTGGTGCAGGCAGCCGGCGTGATCAACACCTTGTCGAACATGTGCCCCCTGGAAATGATTGACCGCCGCGTGAGTGAGGAGCAGTTTGCCGCAAAAGTATACGGGTCGTACGTGCTGGAGGAACTGTTCGGCCAGCACGGGGCCCCCGATTTCTGCATCCTCATGTCTTCCCTGGCGTCGGTGCTGGGGGGCATCGGCTTCAGCGCCTACGCCGCCGCCAACCTGTACCTGGACCACCTGGCAAAAGCCCGCAACGGCCGGCACGGCGTACAGTGGCTGGCCATCAACTGGGATGCCTGGGAGTTTGCGTACGCCGGCTACGTCAACGATGCGCACGCCTACCAGTTGTCGTACGGCATCCCTCCTGAGGAAGCACTGGAAGCATTCAGGCTGGCCCTGGCCGTGCCGGGAGCCGGGCAGGTGATCGTTTCGAGCGGCGACCTGGAGGCCCGCCGCTGGCGTTACCGCGAATTGGACAGGGAAGGGCCGGAGGAACAAGCGGCGCCGGTGCCGGCCGAAGCGGACTACGAACCAACGATTGCCGCACTCTGGAAAAAGCACCTGGGCCACCAGGAGATCGGGCTGCACGACGACTTCTTCAAGCTGGGCGGTGATTCCCTCATGCTGGTGGCGGTGGTCAACGACCTGGCCAGAATTTTCAACCGGAAAATCACCACCAGGGAGTTTTACCAGCACGCGCAGGTATCGGCCCTGGCCCGGTTGCTCCGGTCCAAGACGACCGCCGCTCCCGGCGTCATTCAGCCCGCCGGCACGCGGCAGCATTACCCGTTGAGCGCCGCCCAGCAGGCGCTCTACTACCACTACGCCCTCGAACCGGAACGGACCAGCTACAATGAAACGAAGGTCTTTGAACTGGCCGGCGCGCCGGACCCCGGCCGGCTGGAAGAAGCCTGCCGGGCACTGATCCGGCGGCACGAAAGCCTGCGGACCTCGATCCACCTCGTGGACGGAGAACCCGTGCAGGTGGTTCACGACGAAGTGACCTTCCACGTTGACTACTTCCGCGAGGTATCGGGCACCATTACCGGTTTTGCCGGGCAGTACGTACGGCCGTTTGACCTCGGGCAGGCGCCGCTGTTCCGGGTAGCCATTGTCCATACGGCGGCCGGCCGGCAATACATGGTGGCCGACTTCCACCACATCATCTGCGACGCCGTTTCGTTCAACATCATCCGCAACGACCTGCTGGGCTTCTACAACGGGTTGCCGATCCGGCCGCTTGTCCTGCAATGCAAAGACGCGGCCGTGCACTACCGCAGTGAGCCCTACCAGCAGCAACTGCTCGCCCAGAAAGCGTACTGGCTGGAAGCCATGCGGGGCATCGGTCCGCCGGCCCGTATTCCGTTTGACTTCCAGGTGCGGGAAGAGGACATCACCGAGGAAGGGTTTGCGGAATTTGCCATCACCGGCAGTGATTTTGCGGCCTTGAAAGCGCTTGCGGAAACCGAAGGGATATCCCTGTTTTCGTGTCTGGCCGCCTCCCTGGCCGTGCTGGTGCTCAAGTACGCGGGCGTACAGGACATTACGCTGGGCGTGCCCGCGTCGGGCCGCAACGACCCGGGGCTCGACGGGGTGGTGGGCATGTTTGTGAACGTAATGCCCCTGCGGTCCTACCCCGGCCCGGAGAAAAGCTTCAGGCAGTACCTGAAAGAAGTGCATACGGCCGGCCTCGAACTTACCGAGCACCAGCAATACCCTTACGCCGACCTGGTGAACGCACTGAAGGGGGTACTCCCGGCCGGAACGCCGCTATACGGCATTCTTTTCAACATGCTGTCAAGGGGCATGGTGTCCGACCAGTACGAAGCCGGTTCGGTGCCCGTGGCAATATTCGGTACGGAGGTTGCCCTCACGGCCAACCGGGTAGGCAAGCACCCCTTCATCTTCAACGCGACCGAGGAGGAAGACCAGGTACGCATCGGGATCAACTATTCGCCGCAGCAGTACGCCCCCGCCACCATCCGGCAATTGCTGGAGTACTACGGGGAGGTCATCCGCACCGTCAGCCGGGAACCCGGAACGTGTCTCGGCGCGATACGGGTAGGCCCTTCGTGCCGGGAGGCTGCCTTTGACGCCGCCCTGCTCGACGAGGAATTCGATTTCTGATTCCGGTTGTTGAAATAAAGTGAAACAACTTGCTGCATGGGTTAAACGGTTGTGATACGCTGGCAATGGCGACACCCTGCCCGTTATCCAGGCAGCCGCCCTGCAGAAGCACAATACCGTTCGTAACGCTACCGGGGCCTGGCCACCGGCTGCATCCGGGGTAAGCTGCCGCGCTTTCCGTGGGCGGACTGCCGTATGAGCCCCTTCTCACCGTTTTCCATACCCCGTAACAGCCCCGGCAGGGGCGATGGGGAAGCGCTATCCGGCCACGGAAATGGCCGGACAGCTTCCGGGTACCGCGAACATTCACCGAAAACCAGTTTCTACTGGCACTGAGAATCATGAAAACGATGGAATTACAGGAAAATCAACTGAGCCGTTCGGCCAAACACCTGGTGGCTGCCAAGCACGTGGAGCAGCAGCAGTACTGGATGGCGCAACTGAACGGGGAGTGGATCACTACCACCATTCCGGCAGATTACGCGCCGGCCGGCACCGGCGACAACGGGTACGTCCAGCGGAGTTTTCTGCTGAAGCAGTCACTGGCGGAACGCATCATGCGCACGGCCAAAGGGTCGGACTTCAACGTGTATTCGGTGCTGCTGGCCGGTTTTTTCGCGCTGCTGCGCAAATACCTGAGCCAGGATCAACTCCAGGTCGGCACGCCCATCCTCGATAAGCCCGGTCACGAGGGCGGGGAGGGCTTTGCCAATCATACCCTTCCCCTGCGGGCCAGCCTGTCGGGCGGGCAGAGTTTCCGGCAACTGTTGGTCCAAGTCAAGCATACGGCCGGCAACGCCTTCAAGCACCAGAATTACCCGGCTGACCTGTTGAAGGACGCCCTCCCGGGCAGCGCGGCCGAAGCCGGGCCGGAAGGGGGCCTGTTTGACACCATGCTGGTTTTTGAGAACCTGCAAAACCTGTCGTTTGCCCTCGGCGCCGCCCCTAAACTGGTATTGAGCTTTAAGTGCCAGGCCGACAACATCATGCTGAGCATTTACTACCGGGCGGGATTGTACCACCCCGGCAAGATCGACCGCCTCAACGTGCACTACCAGGGCCTGTTGCTTAACAGCCTGGAAGCGCCCGACGACAGCATCAGCCGGCACCGGCTGGAAGAAGGCGCAACCCCGGAAAGGGCGCCGGTGCCGGAAGTGACCCGGTACCGGTCCGTAACGGAGGCGTTTGCCCGCCAGGCCGCCGCCTGCCCCGACAACACCGCGCTGGTTTTGGAGGGCCAGTCCGTTACTTACGCGGACCTGGAGGCCCGGGCGGCGCAAATGGCTGCCGCCCTCGTTGCGGCCGGCGCGGGCAAAGGGCGCCTGGTGGGCATTCTGCTCGACCGGTCGGTTGAAATGATTGTTGCGATCCTGGCCGTAGGCAAGGCCGGCGCCTGTTACCTGCCCCTGGACGTTACCCACCCCCGGGAACGGCGCGACTATATGCTCAGCGACAGCGGTTGCCGGCTGGTGATCACCACCGGGCCCCACCGGGAGAAGTTGCCGGCGGGCGTGAACGTACTGGACGTGTCGGAACCGCCGGCGGTTGACGTTCCGGCGGCACCCGCCCCGGAGATCCACCCTGCCGACCCCCTCTACGTCATTTATACTTCGGGCACTACCGGCAAACCCAAAGGCGTCGTGATTGAGCACCGGAACCTGCTGGCCCTGTTTTTCCCCGAAAAGCCCCTGTTCGACTTCGGACCCGGCGACACCTGGACGATGTTCCATTCGTACTGTTTTGATTTTTCGGTGTGGGAGATGTTCGGCGCCCTGCTGTTCGGCGGCCGGCTGGTGCTCATGACCGAGTTGCAACTGCGCGACCCGGCATTTTTGCTGCAACTGCTGGAACGGGAGCAGGTGTCGGTGCTGAGCCTTACCCCCTCAGCCTTCTACAACCTGGCCGCCGAGGCGCAGCGCCGGTGGCCGGCGCTGCCCGCCCTGCGGTACGTAGTGTTCGGGGGCGAAGCCCTGAGCCCGCAAAAGCTGGAAAAGTGGGCTGCCTGCTACCCCGCTGCCCGGCTCATCAACATGTACGGCATTACTGAAATCACCATTCACGCTACCTTCAAGGAGATAACCGCCCGCGAAATTGCCGGCAACCAATCCAACATCGGCCTGCCGCTGCCCCACCTGGACCTGCACCTGTTGAACGCGGACGGCGACGCCTTGCCTCCCGGTTTTCCGGGTGAAATCTGCGTTACCGGCAACGGGGTGAGCCGGGGCTACCTCAACAAACCCGACCTGTCCCACCGCCGGTTCGCCCCCCGCCACGGCCAGCCCGCCTACTTGTCGGGCGACCTTGCTTACCGGGAGGTGACCAGCAAAGAATTCATTTACATCGGCCGGCGTGACAACCAGGTGCAACTGCGCGGGTACCGGATCGAACTCGGGGAAATTGAAGGGGCCCTGCTCAAATACCCCGGCATTGCGACCGCCCTGGTGCTGCTGCGGGGCGAATCCGAAAAACACCTGTGTGCCTACTACGTGTCGGAGGAAAGAATGGACCCGCAGGCGCTCCGGGCGTCGCTGGCCCGGGTGCTGCCGCCTTACATGGTGCCCTCTTTTTTCATATTCCTCGAAAAACTGCCGCTTAACCACAATGGCAAGATCGACTTGGACCGGCTCCCCGGCCAGGAAGCCGACCCCGGCAGCCCGGGTTCGTACGCCTACTCACCGGCCCAGGCCCGCATGGCCGGCCTCTGGCAGCAGCACCTGGGGGCCGGCGGCATTTCCCCGCACGAAAGTTATTTCAGCGTGGGCGGTGATTCCATCAAAGCCATCAGCCTGCTGTGCCGCGTCAACGAGGCCTACCAGGCGCAGTTGCAACTGAAGGACATCTACCAGTACGATACCATTGAGAAGCTCACCTGGCTGGTGGAGACGCAGCAACGGCCAGCCCGGGAAAAAGAGCGCCAGGCGGTGGAAAGGCGGTTGCACACCCTCAAGCAGCAGGTGCTGGGGCAGGACCCCGGCGCGGCGGACATCGACGACGTGTACCCGATGGCCGACATCCAGAAGGGCATGGTCTTTTACGCCGCGGCGGACACCGACTCGCCCCTGTACCACGACCAGATGGTGCACAAACTGACTTACGAAGACTTTGATTTCGCGCTTTTCCGGAAGGCCGTGGACCTGCTGGCCGGCAAACACCCGGTACTGCGGACGGCTTTCAACCTGTATGACTACGACGAGCCGGTGCAGATCGTGTACCGGACCTGCGCAGCGGACGTGGCCTTTACCGACTTGTCGGGCCTGCCCGACGACCAGCAGAAAGCGGTGATCCGGGAGGCGGCCCGCCAGGACCGGCGCCAACCCTTCCGGCTCGAAAAGGCGCCGTTGTGGCGAATCCGCATTTTTGCCCTCGACAAGGATACTGTCGTCATCCTGTGGGTGTGTCACCACGCCATCATTGACGGATGGAGCGACGCCGCCTTCAAGACCGAACTGAACAACGTGTACGTAAACCTGAAGCGGGGCAACGACCTCCGGCTCCCGCCGCTGCCCCATACGTACCGCGACTACGTAGTCAACGAACTGATCAGCCACGGGGATGAAGCGGTGCGGGCGTTCTGGCGGCAGGAACTGGGAGACTACCAGCGGCTGGCCGTCGCGAACCAAACCAGCCATGGCAACGTACTCGTGCCCGGCTCCCGGCGGGTGGTTTTTCCGGCCGGGTTGTTTGCGCGGCTCCGCGGGGTTAGCGCAGCCCAGGGGGTCAGTCCTAAAAACCTGCTCTTTACGGCCTGCCTGATTACACTCAACACCATTGCCCGCGGGGGCCGGTTCGTGGTGGGCCTGGCTACGCACAACCGGCCCGTGCAGGAAGACGCCGACCAGATGCTGGGTTGTTTTCTCAACATCGTTCCCTTCAAGGCCCAACTCGATGCCGGGACCTCATGGCTGGAACTGGCCAGGCAGGTGGAGCACAAGACACTGGCCCTGAAAAGCTACGACCAGTTGTCGCTGGTCGAGATCGTAAAAGCCGTGGGCGAGCCTACGGGCGGCCGAAACCCTTTCTTCGACACGCTGTTCAACTTCGTGGATTTTCACGTGTACGACGGCATGGGCGACAACCTGGCCGCTGCCACGGAACTGGAGGGCGTGACCGGGTACACCAACACCAATACGCTGCTTGATTTCAACGTAAGCAATACCGGGGCGGTGTTCGAACTGGTCATAAACTATGCAGCCAACCTGGTGGACGGCGCCCTGGTCGAACGGCTGGCCTGCTGCTTTGCGCACGTGCTTGACCGGCTGGCGGCGGGCAAATCGTACCGGCTCAAGACGGGAGAAAGCCAGCCCCCCGCCCTCGAACTGGCCCGTCGCCTGTCGTGGCCGGGCGGCGCGCCCTGCCTCGGCGGCGCACCCGCCCGGCTGACGCTTGGTGCCGGGCAGACCGCCCGGGTCCGGCAGCTGGCCACAAACCTGGGCACGCCGATGGCTTTTTTCCTGCTTACGTCCTACGGCGTTTTACTCCACAAATACACCCTGTGCGATGACCTGCTGATCGGCCTGTCGGTTGATGGGGAGCGGGAGCCCCTGGCAAACGCCCTCCTTGGGTCACTCGGCCACCTGTTGCCCGTACGGCTGCGCCTGGACGCCAGCCAGCCGCTCCCGGAAATCTGCCGCCGGAACGCCGGAGGCTTTCCGGTTCCCTACGCCGGGCCGGGCCTGCCAACGGACCAACTGCTGGACCTGCTGCTGGAGCAGAGCATCCCCGTTGATGCTCCGCGTCCGGAAGTCGTGCTGATGCTGCATACCGGCGGTAGCCCCGTTCCGGCCGCCCCGGGGCCCGAACGGGGCTACACACTCGCCCTCCACGTCCTCGAAGCCGGTGACTGCCTTACGTTGTGGTTTTCCGGTTCGCCGGCCGTCGGCGCCGAAACCCTCCACGCCATGACAACGCACCTGGGCGATGTCATTGAGCAGGTTACGGCCGGCCAGGACGTGTTGCCCGGCCGGATTGTGCTGTCGGGCTACCCGGTAAAGGAGTCGTACCAAGCCGCTGATTTTACCGGCTCCTTCGATTTCTGACGGGCCTGTTTTTGCAGCAGCCTCCGCCCGGTGGATTCCGGCCCGGGGGGTGCCTTCATTCCCACTGCAACTCACTTTAGAGACCATTGTAACCGTATGGCAGTTCCTACTCCTGCTTACCCTGAGTTCGGGGCCGATGAACAGTACTGGCGCCGGCAACTTGCCGTTGAAGAGACCAGGCACACGTTTCCCGTTGATTTTTCCGGAACCGGCAAGCCGGCCGGGTTCGAGACGCGACAGTACGCGCTCGACCGGCACTTGTCGGATTCCCTGCTCCGGGTCAGCAAAGCGTCGCCGCTGCACCTGCTGATGCTGCTGATCACCGGCGTGGAGGTGCTGCTGTACAAATACACCGGCGATGGCCGGGTGCGCCTCAATACCACGCCCTTCCGGCCCGGAGGAAAAACCTCCCCGGCAACGGGCGTCTACCCGGTCAGCAACCGGGTAGACGCCGGCCAGTCGCTGAAAGAATTGCTGCTGGACGTGCAGAAAACGCTCGCCGAGGCGAATGAGCACTTCCGCTACCCGGTGCAAGACCTGGTGGCGAAGCTCCTGCCCGACAGCCGGACGTACTACGCAGCGCCGGTAGTACTGCTGGAATCCATTCAGTACGCCCTGCCCAGGCACGCCGAATGGTACAACCTGGCGTTTCTGTTTGCCCAGACGGGCGAGGGGCTTGCCTGCACGGTGCGCTTCCACGCCGGCCGGTATCATCCGGCGACGGTTGAACGGTTGGCCGGCAAAATAAGCGAGGTGCTGCAACTGCTGGTTGCCGACCCCCATACCCTGGTTGGGGCGGTAAACCTCGTGTCGGCCTCCGAAAAGGAAGTGATCGGCCGACAAGCTGCGCACCCGGTACCAGCCGCTGCGGAGGCGGTCACGCTCAACGGCCTGATCTCCCGGTGGGCCGTGCAGCTTCCGGACGCAGTAGCCATTGCCGGAGCCGGCACGGCGTGTACGTACGGGCAACTGGAGGCCAGGGCCAACGCCCTGGCCGAGTGCCTGAGGAGCCGGCAGGTAACCCGCAACACGCCCGTCGGGATACTGCTCCCGCCTTCCGCCGACCTGGTGGTAGCCATGCTTGGCATCGTGAGAGCCGGCGGCGCGTACCTGCCCATCGACCCGGTTTGCCCGTACGACCGCAAGAAGTTCATTCTGGAGGACAGCCGGCTGGAATACCTGGTATCTGATGACGACCTGATCTTCGGGCACATGGAACTGTTGCAGGGGTTCGCCCTGGACCGCCTGGTGGATATCAATGACCCGGATCTGCCGGAAGCACCGGGCGCCGCAACCAGGGAAGACCCCGCCAGTGACGACCTGGCTTACATCCACTATTTGCCCGCAGGCCCGGCAGATGCGACGGGCGTAGCCGTGCAGCACGGCGGCCTGCTTAACTACCTGCAATGGGCCATCGACCGGTACGCGGGCAGTGAAAAGTGCGTGTGTCCGCTTTTTACGCACGATCCGCACCACCTGGTGATGGCCTCGGTATGGCTACCGCTTATGACCGGTGGGACCGTGCGCGTGTACCGGGAAGAAGGCGGGGAACCGTTGATCGACAAGGTTTTCCGGGACGATGCCGTTACCCTCGTAATGCTGACGCCCGCCCACCTGCGCCAGGTACGGGCGCGGCAACTGCGGGCCCCCGGCATTCAATGCATCGTGGCGGTGGGAGGGCAGCCACTGCCTTTCGCCCTGGCCCGCGAAGTGCACGCAATGTACGCGGGGGCGGTGGAACTTTTCAACGAATACGGGTGGGCCGGGGCAGCCGGTGGGTGCACCACCTACCGGTTTGACCCCGCGGATGAACGGGCCGAAAGCGTACTGCTCGGTGGGCCCGCGCCCAATTGCCGGGTGTGCCTGCTGGATGAAAATGGCCGCCCGGTTCCGTACGGAGCATTGGGGCAGATTTACGTCGGGGGGGTACAGGTAGCGCGGCAGTACGGCAACGGCCTGCCGCAGGAACGGACGCCCCTGAATGACCCCTTTACCCCCGGTGGCCTGCTGCATGGAACCGGCGACCTGGCCCGGCAGTACGAAGACGGGAACCTGGCGCACGCCGGCCGCTGCGACGACGGGGCAATGGCAGACGGCTTGCGGGCGGACCGTACCACCGGGGGCAACGAACCACCCCCCGTGGGTACGGGCGAGGCTGCGCCAGAGGCGGAAACGGAAAA
This sequence comes from uncultured Sphingobacteriales bacterium, assembly GCA_963844325.1. Taxonomy (GTDB): domain Bacteria; phylum Bacteroidota; class Bacteroidia; order Cytophagales; family 172606-1; genus CADCTQ01. Next base: position 5,251,678 of record CAWJNV010000002.1, on the reverse strand, counting down.
GGAGGCGCCGGCCACCCCGCTCCAGGAAAAGTTGGTAGAAATATGGAGCAGGGTACTGGCCACGGACAAACAAAACATTGGCATCAACGACAACTTTTTCAGGGTGGGCGGCCACTCCCTGAAGGCCATGAGCCTGACCCACGCCCTTCACAAGCAGCTCAACGTGCAGGTCACCGTTGGCTGCCTGTTCGAATACCCCACGGTAAAAGAGTTGGCTACCTACCTGGAGACCGCCGGCAAGACCCAGTACCAGGCCATTACGCCGGCACCGGTGCAGGCGTTTTATCCCGTTACTTCCGCGCAGCAACGCATGTACATCCTCCACCAGCTCGACCCGGAAAGCACCACCTACAACGTCTCCTCGGCCGTCGAACTGGAGGGGCCCCTCGATGAGCAGCGCCTGCAAGCCTGCCTGCAAGCCCTGCTGGCCCGCCACGAGAGCCTGCGCACCAGCTTTGAGCTGGTTGAGGGACAGCCCGTGCAAAAAATCCACCCCGACCTGCCCCTGCCCATCGACGCCCTGCAAGTCCAGCCCCGGCAACTGGCCCAGTGCCTGGCCGCGCTGGTGCGGCCCTTCCGACTTGAGCAGGCCCCCCTGCTGCGGGTGAGCCTGCTTAAAACCGCTGCCCACCGGCAGGTGCTCTTTACCGACATGCACCACATCATCTGCGACGGCGTGTCGGCCAACCTGCTCAACGAGGAGTTTGTGCGCCTCTACCGGGGCGAGGCCCTGCCGCCTTTGCGTTTGCAGTACCGCGACTACGCCCTCTGGCAACTGGGCCAGCGCCAAAGCCCGGCCTTTGCCCGCCAGCAGGCCTACTGGCTCAGCCAGCTGGCCCTGCCCCTGCCGGTGGTGGAACTGCCCACCGACTTTGCCCGCCCGGCCCGCGCCAGCTTTGCCGGCCGGGTGGTGCGCTTCTCGACGGGCAAAGCCCTCAAAGAAGGCCTCCAGCAACTGTCCCGCCGCTACCAGAGCACGCTCTACATGAACCTGCTGGCGGCTTACTCGGTGCTGCTCTACAAGTACACCGGCCAGCAGGACCTGCTCATCGGCAGCCCGGTGGCCGGCCGCAGCCACCCCGACGTGGAGCCGCTGATGGGTATGTTCGTCAACACGATCGTGCTGCGCAACCGGATCGAGGGCTCGCTCAGCTTTGGCGCCCTGCTGGGGCAGGTCAGAGAGAACGCCTTGCAGGCTTTTTCCCACCAGCACTACCCCTTCGAGGAACTCGTCGACAAGCTGGGCCTCTCGCGGCAGGCCGGGCGCAACCCCTTGTTCGAGGTGATGCTGGTGGTGCAGAACACGACCCCCCTGCCGGCTCCTGCTCAGGCTGCTACTCAGGCTGCTGACCAGACTGCTGCCCAGGCCGCTGACCAGGCGTGGGCTCAACTCTCGGCGCGGGCCTGCCCGCTGGAGCGCGCGGTGGCCAAGTTCGAACTCACCCTGACGGCGGCAGAGACGCCCCACGACATTGAGCTTGAGCTGGAGTACCGCAGCGAGTTGTTCCGGCCCCAGACCATCGAGCGCATGGCCGTCCACCTGCTGCGCATCCTTGAGCAGGTAAGCGCCCAGCCCCAGCTTACGCTGGCCCAGATCGCCTTGCTCGACGAGGACGAGCGGGAACAGGTGCTGGAAGGCTTCAACCCTTCGCCGGCCGACTACTGCCGGCAGGCTACGCTGGTGAGCCTGCTGGAAGCGCAGGCCCGGCGCACGCCGGCCCAGCCGGCGTTGAGCTGGCAGGGGCGCCAGTGGAGCTACCAGCAGTTGCACCAGCAGGCCAACCGCCTTTCCCACCTGCTCATCGCGAGAGGGGTAGGCCCCCACTCGCTGGTAGGCATCTGCCTGGAGCGGGGCCCCGAGTTGGTAACGGCCCTTTTGGCCGTGCTCAAGGCGGGGGCGGCTTACCTGCCCCTCGACCCGGCCTACCCCAGCCAGCGGCTGGCCTACCTGCTGGCCGATGCGGGGGCCTCGCTGGTGCTCACCAGCACCCCCCAGCAGCACGTGTTGCCGGCCGGCCAGCCGGTGCTCCTGCTCGACCAGCAGGGGGAGGCCCTGGCCGGCCAGCCCGAGCAGGCGCCCGGGGTAGCCATCACTCCCGGGCAACTGGCCTACGTGATCTATACCTCCGGTTCTACCGGCCGGCCCAAGGGCGTGATGATCCAGCACGACAACGTGGTAAACCTGGTCGCGCACCAGAGCGAATATTTTGGGATTACCGAGCAGGACAACATCCTGCTGTTCTCCAACTACTGCTTCGATGCCTCCGTTGAGCAGCTTTTTATGGCGTTGAGCAGGGGGGCTAAGCTGGTCGTGGTGCCCGAAAGCCTGTTGCGGGAGGTGTCGCAGTTAGAGGCGCTCCTGGAAGCTGAACAAGTCACCCATTTGCACGCCACTCCCAGTTATCTCGAATACATAACTCCCGCCGGGTATAAGGGACTCAAACGGGTGATCGCCGGCGGCGAGGTCTGCAAACCGCAAATGGCCCAGCGTTGGAGCAAATACGTGACGTTTTACAACGAGTACGGGCCAACCGAGACGACCGTTACCAGCGTTGAGTACCGCTACGACCCTTCCCGGGCAGAAGCGTTGCCGGGGTTGCCCATCGGCAAGCCGCTGGCCAACCTGCGGGCCTACGTGCTGGATGCGGACGATCAACTGGCGCCGGTTGGGGTGTACGGGGAGTTGTGCCTCAGCGGGGCACAACTGGCCCGGGGGTATCTGAACCACCCGGAACTGACGGGCCGCAAGTTTGTCGATAACCCCTGCAAGCCAGGGGAGAAGATGTACCGCACGGGCGACCGGGTCCGGTGGCTGCCCGACGGGAACCTGGAGTACCTGGGCCGCTTCGACCACCAGGTAAAGGTGCGCGGCTACCGGATCGAAACCGGCGAGGTGGAAAACGGCCTGCTGAGCCACCGGCAGGTAAAGGAAGCAGTAGTGGTGCTGCGGGAAGACAAGGATGACAAGTTGCTGTGCGGTTACTACACGGCCGAGGGCGAGTTGGGTGCCGCCGATCTGCGGACCTACCTGGCCCGGCGGTTGCCGGCCTACATGATCCCGGCGAACCTGGTACGGGTGGAGAAAATGCCCCTGACGCCCACCGGTAAAGTGGACCGGCAAGCCTTGCCTGCCCCTGCTTCTGCGGCATCTGGTCATCCCCCCGTGGCACCCGTGAAACAGACCGAGTTCCGGCTCCGGAGCATCTGGGCCGACCTGCTCGGCATGGACCCGGAAAAGATCGGAGTACACGACAATTTTTTTGAGATAGGAGGCAACTCCTTAAAAATTATCAGCTTAAAGTCCCGCATCCTCGAAGGCCTGGCCGTGGACATTCCCGTGGTACGGTTGTTTGAACACGCTAACATCGCTGAGCTGAGCAGCCTGATCGACGGCCAGGATGCCGGCGGCTCCGGCGCTTACCGGCAGACCCTGGAAGCGAGGGAAAAGGAATCACTGGAGACCCTTGAACAGACCCTGAGTTTACTTCAAACGGACTGACCGTCCACCAGGCAGTCAGACGTGGAGCAGGACAAACGCACAACCCATCATGGAAAAAAGAGAATATTCAGGATTAGAGATTGCAATCATTGGAATGGCGCTGCGGGTACCCGGCGCCGATACGCCGTCGCAATTCTGGCACAACCTGGCAAACGGGGTGGAATCCATCCCATTTCTGAACGATCAGCAGCTTAGGGAGGCCGGCGTTGAGGAGCGTTTAATCCGCGATCCCAAGTTTATCCGGACCCCCGGTGGGACTATAAAAGACCGGGAGTACTTCGACGCCGCCTTTTTTGATTACACGCCGGCGGAAGCCATGCTGATGGACCCCCAGAGCCGCATTTTCCACGAAATTGTGTGGCAGGCGCTCGAAGACGGCGGGTACAGCCCTGACACCTACCGGGGCAGCATCGGTTTGTTTGCCGGCGCATCGAACAGTTTCATGTGGGAGGCCCTGGTGGAGTTGACGGGCAAAGCCAGGGAAATGGGCCACTTTGCCGCTTCCCACCTGAGCAGCCGCGAATTCATGCCCACCAAAATATCCTACAAACTGAACCTGAACGGACCCAGCTTCCTGGTACAGACGGCCTGCTCCACTTCCCTCACGGCCGTCCACCTGGCCGCCCGGTCGCTGCTGCTGGGAGAGTGCAACATGGCCATTGCCGGTGGGGTGTCATTGTCGCCCCTCAACAGCTACGGCTACCACCATACTGAAGGAATGATTCTCTCCAGGGACGGTCACTGCAACCCCTTTGACCACCGGGCAACGGGTACCATTGCGGGCAGCGGGGCGGCCGCCGTGGTGCTCAAACCGCTGAAAAAAGCCCTCCAGGACGGGGACAACGTTTACGCCATCATCAAGGGCAGCGCCATCAACAACGACGGCAACCGCAAGGTAGGCTACACCGCCCCGAGCGTACGCGGACAGGCCGAGGCCATCCGCGCCGCCCTGAACTTCGCCAAGGTCAGCCCCGAGAGCATCGGGTACGTGGAGTGCCACGGTACGGCTACCGACCTGGGCGACCCCGTGGAGATCGAAGCACTGAAACAAGGGTACGGTTCGGCGAAAACGCAATTCTGCGCGGTAGGTTCGGTAAAGGCCAACCTCGGACACCTGGACGCGGCGGCGGGGGTAACGGGACTGATCAAAGCGGTGCTGGCCCTCGGTAAAAAACAGTTGCCCCCCAGCATCAACTTCGAAAAGCCCAACCCTAAGATCGACTTTGAACAGAGTCCTTTCTACGTGAATGCTGCCCTGCAGGAATGGCAAGCGAACGGGACGCCCCGCCGGGCGGGGGTAAGCTCTTTCGGCATCGGGGGCACCAACGTCCACGTCATTCTCGAAGAAGCTCCGCGTGCGGCCCTTGCCGGGGCAGATGCGCAATACCACCTGTTGCTGGTGACGGGCAAAACGGCCCGTTCCCTGCAAGCCAACGCCAGCCAACTGGCCGCCGCCCTGGATTCCTGGCAAGGGGCCGTGCCGCTGGCCCAGGTAGCCCACACGCTTATGAACGGCCGGAGCCACTTTGCCCACCGCCGTTTCGTGGTAGCGGCTTCGGCCCGGGAGGCGGCCCAACAACTGCTTGAGGTGGCGCAGACCCACCTCCCCCAGAGCCCCCGGCAAGCGCCCCCGCTGGTACTGCTGTTCCCCGGAGGAGGCGTCCAGCACGTGAACATGGGCCGCCGGCTCTACCAGTGCAACGCTACCTTCCGGGCGGTGGTAGACCAGGGGCTGGCCTACCTGCAAGTCCTCAGCGGGCACGATTACCACGACCTGCTCTACCCGCCCGGCCAGCAGACGCCCGACGGGCCGCCGGCCGGCTGGTCCTACGATTCGCTCACCGACCCGCCGGTAGCCCTGCCGCTGCTGCTGATTGTCGAGTACGCCCTGGGCAAGCTGGTGCTGGAACTGGGGCTCAAGCCGCAGGCCCTGGTGGGCCATAGCCTGGGTGAGTACGTAGCCGCCAGCCTGGCAGGCGTATTTTCCCTGGAAGAGGCCGTGCGCATCGTTTACCACCGGGGCCGGCTGATGGGACAAGTAAAGCCGGGCCTCATGCTCAGCGTGGCCGCCGGCCGCGGGCAAGTAGAGCCGCTGCTGGCCGAGCACGCCTGGCTGACCCAGCACGTCTCGCTGGCCGCCGTAAACAGTCCGGGCCAGGTGGTGCTCTCGGGCCGGGCCCGGGCCCTGCACCAGTTGCAGGAGTTGCTCACCGGGAAAGGCATTGAGAGCAAGGTGCTCCACATTGCCGTGGCCTCCCACTCGCTGCTGATGGAGCCCATCCTCGAAGAATTCCGCGCGGTGCTCTCCAGCGTTGCGTACCGGCCGGCGCAACTGCCGCTGGTGTCCAACCGGCAAGGGGGCTGGCTGGGCGATCAGGTGCCGGGGGTAGACTACTGGGTAGGGCACCTGCGGGAGACGGTGCAGTTTTCGGCCGGCATCCAGGCGGTGCTGCAAGCCCTGCCGGGGAGCGTGTTTGCCGAGGTGGGTCCGGGCAACTCGCTTTCGGTGCTCGTAGGCCAGCACGAGCCGGCCGCCGGGACGGTTTCACTGCTGCCCCACGCCCTGCGGCAGACCGACGAGCAGGCGTACTTGCTGGAGGGGTTAGGCCAGTTGTGGCGCTACGGCTACCGGCCCGACTGGTCGGCATACTACCCCGCCCAACTGGCCAGTCGCATTCCCCTGCCTACCTACAGCTTTGACCGGCAGAAGTACTGGCTCGACAACGACATTGAACGCCTGTACCAGAACCGGGACGACGAAACCGAAAAACGCAACAAGCCCAGGGATTGGTTTTATGCTCCTTCCTGGCAGCGCCAGGCCTTGCCCGCCGCCGAACCCGCGCCCGGCACCGGCAAAAAGTGGATCGTGTTCTGCGACGATACCTCCGCCGGCCGGGAACTGGTGCAGGGGCTCGGGTCGGAAAACGTCGATTGCATCACGGTGGAGCCGGCCCCCGAATACGGCCGGCGGTCAGCCGGCGCGTTCGGCATCAACCCGGCTGATCCGGGCCACTATGACCGCCTCTTCCGGGAATTGAAAAACGAACCGGTGGACACCGTACTGCACGCCTGGGCGTTGCACCCGGCTGCGGAGCCCGTTACGCAGGAGCGCCTCACCGAGCGGATCGAACGGAGCTTTTACAGTTTGCTGCACATTGCCCGGTCCCTGTCGGGGCACCACTACACCGGCGTTCGGATCAACGTGCTCACCGGCGGGTTCCACGAAGTGACGGGTACGGAAATGGCCGACTTCACCGTTTCGCCGGTAATGGGTCCCCTCAAAGTCATTCCGCAGGAGTACCCCGGCCTGGTGTGCCGCAACATTGACCTTGCGTGGCAGGCTGGCCAGACGCTGCCCGTCGGGACGCTGGTCCGGGAGGTTCGCTCAGGCGACCTTACGCCCATTGCCGCTTACCGGAACGGGCGCCGCTGGGTGCCGGTGGTGCATCCACTGGCGCTGAACGCGGCGAGCGGCCGGCCGGGGTTTGTGCCGCACGGCACGTATCTGATCACCGGCGGCCTGGGACGAATCGGCTTTACGGTAGCCGACCACCTGGCCGGGAAATACCAGCCGCTGCTCATCTTCGTGGGCCGGACGGCCCTGCCAGCCCGGGACGCATGGGAAGCCGGCCTGGCATCCGGGACCCTGGCCGGGCCGGTGGCCGATAAAATCAGGAAGATCAGACACCTCGAAGACAAAGGGGCCCGGGTGGTGTATGCGTGCCTCGACGTAGCCCGCCAGGACGAGTTGAAGGAGTTCGTGGCGTCTATCCGGAAAACCTACGGGAAGATTCACGGCATCATCCACTCGACCGCCTCGATTGATTCGACCACCTTTCAACCCATTGCCGACATTGACCGCGATACCTGCGAAAAACACCTGGGCGCCAAGGCGTACGGACTGCTGGCCCTGGCCGGCGCCCTGGAGGGAGCCGACTACGATTTCTGCCTGTTGATGTCCTCCATTTCGTCGGTGCTCGGGGGGCTGGGGTTTGTGGCCTACACGGCCGCCAATGCTTTCATGGACCATTTTACCCAGCACATGAACCGCCAGGGCGACCCGCGCTGGATCAGCGTTTGCTGGGACGGGTGGACGTACCTGGAAGACGAACTGGCCGGCAAGGACGCCGGCCTGCCCGACTACCTGGTAATGCACCTGGACGAAGGGCCCCGGGCCCTGGAGGAGGTGGTGGCCAGCCGCGAGACCGGCGTTGTCCTGCACTCGATCACGAACCTGGAGCGGCGGATTGATAAGTGGGTAACGCTGCGGGGCCTGCAACCGGATGCCGGGGAGCCGGCGACCGATGCCGCCCCGACCCTGTACGCCCGCCCCGACATCCGTACCCCTTACAAGGCCCCCGCTACGCCGGTCGAAAAAGAACTGGTGGACGTGTGGCAACAGTTTTTCGGTTACGAAAACCTGGGCGTCAACGACAACTTCTTCGACCTGGGGGGCAATTCCCTCAAGGGGATTTCGCTCATCGGGATCATTCACCGGCGCCTGGGCGTTGCCATTCCCATCCGGGAGTTTTTCCAGCGCAGCACCATTGCCGGCCTGGCCGACTACGTGAGCGGCCAGGAAAACACGGAGGCCGTGCGGATCCTGCCCACGGAGACAAAGGACGATTACCCGCTGTCGGCGGCCCAGTTGCGGTTGTACCTTACGCACCAGCTCAACGAGGAAAGCACCCGGTACAACGAAACCTACTGCTTCCGCATTGCCGGCGAACCGGATGCGGCACGGCTGGAAGGCGCCCTGCGCGAAATGATCAGCCGGCACGAGATCTTCCGGAGCCAGGTACTGCTCAAGGACGGCAAGCCGGTGCAGCAGGTACTGGAAACGGTCGAATTTGCACTCGGGCAAGCGGAGTCGGACGAAGCCGGCCTGCCCGGGCTGGTCAGACAACTGGTCAAGCCGTTTGACTTCCGGCAGCCGCCCTACCTGCGCGCCGTGCTCATCCGGCTGCGGCCCGCGGGGTACGTATTGGTGCTCGACTTCCACCACATCATCTTCGACGGCATTTCGAGCAAAAACTTCATGAGCGAAACGGCCGCCCTCTACGCGGGCCGGTTCCCCGGCAAGCCCACCCTGCAATACCGCGATTACGTGGCTTTTGCCGAGGGCCGGAGGCAGTCGGGGCTGTGGGAGCAGCAGCGGGAATACTGGCGGCGGGAGTTTGCCGGGCCCCTGCCCGCACTCGACCTGCCGCTGGACTTTCCCCGGCCGGCCGCGCTGACCGACGACGGCGGGCTGCTTGCCGTTGCACTGTCGCCGGAGCAGGTCCGGGGGCTTTTCGCGTGCGCCCGGCAGCAAAACACTTCCGTGTACAACGTGCTGCTTTCGGTGTACCTGCTTTTCCTCAGCAAGATTTCCAACAGCCGCGACATTATCCTGGGTACGCCCACTTCGGGGCGCAACTACCCTGAACTGGATAGCATGATGGGCATGTTCGTGAACACGCTGGTGCTGCGCAACCAGGTAGACCCGGCCGGAAATTTTGCCGACTTCCTGGGAGCCGTAACGGCCAAAACGCTGAAGGCGTTTGAAAACCAGGACTACCAGTACCAGGACCTGCTCGACGACCTGTCGCTGGTGCGCGAACCCAACCGCAACCCGCTGTTCGACGTGGTGTATTCGCACCAGAACGTTGGCAGCGAAGTGCTGGAACTGCCCGGCCTGCACATTGAGCCGTATCCCTACCAGGCGCAGGCCGCTAAGTTTGACCTGATGCTGGGCGTGCTGGAAGGCGACAACGACCTGCGCCTCTCGTTGAGTTACAACCGCCAATTGTTTGCGCCGCAGACCATCGGCCGGTTTGCCGCCTACCTGCAACGCACCGTGGCATTCGTGCTGGAACGTCCCGGCGAACGGCTGGCGGACCTGGACGTGGTGCCCGCCGACGAAAAAGCCTTTATTGCGGCCCACCTGCACAACGACCGTTCGGACTACCCGGCGGAGGAAACGGTCATTTCGCTGTTCGAACAGTGCGTGGCCCGGACGCCCGGCCGGGTGGCGCTGACCGACAACGGCCGTCAGGAAACCTACGAAAGTCTCAACCGTCGGGCCAACCAGCTGGCCCGCCTGCTGCTGGACGGCGGAACCAAGCCCCGGGAGATCGTAGGGGTGTTCCTGGGCCGGTCGTCAGAAGTGGTCGTAGCCATGCTGGCCATTGCCAAGGCTGGGTGCGCCTACCTGCCGATTGACACCGAGTACCCCGCCGACCGGGTTGACTACGTGCTCAGGGACAGCACCGCCGGGACGGTGATTACGGCCACCGAACACCTGGCCGCACTGGCGGGCGAGTACCGGTGCATTGACATCCGGAACCTGCCCGACAGTGCCGCCTCGCTGCCCGAAACCAACCTGCCCCGGCAGGCCGGCCCCGGGGACCTGTTGTACATCATTTACACCTCCGGCACTTCGGGCCGGCCCAAGGGCGTGATGATCGAACACCGCAACGTAGTCCGCCTGCTGTTCAACGAACACAACCTGTTTGATTTCTCGGCGCAGGACACCTGGACCCTTTACCATTCCCACGCGTTTGATTTCTCGGTGTGGGAAATGTACGGCGCCCTGCTGTACGGGGGACGGCTGGTAATCGTGCCGGCGGAAGACGCCAAAGACACGGCCCGGCTGCTGACGGTATTGCGGCAGGAGCGCGTAACGGTACTCAACCAAACCCCTTCCGCCTTTTACAACCTGTCCCGGGAGGCACTGGCCGGGGCCGCGCCGCTGCCGGACCTGCGGTACGTCATATTCGGCGGGGAGGCCCTCTCGCCGGGTAAACTGCGGGCGTGGCACGCCCGGTACCCGGCCGTCAAGCTGGTAAACATGTACGGAATTACCGAAACCACCGTGCACGTGACCTATAAGGAGATCGGGCCGGAGGAAATGGATCGCAACGTGAGCAACATCGGCCGGCCGATTCCCACGCTGACGGTTAGCATTCTGGACCAGTACGGCAACCAGCAGCCCGTGGGATGTCCCGGCGAGTTGTGCGTAGGCGGCAAGGGCGTGGCCCGGGGTTACCTCAACAAAGCCGAACTGACGGCTCGTAAGTTCGTACAAAGCCCGTCGGGCAGCGGGGAAAGGCTCTACCGCTCGGGCGACCTGGGCCGGCTGCTGCCCAACGGCGAACTGGAGTACCTGGGCCGCATCGACCACCAGGTGAAGATCCGCGGGTTCCGCATCGAACTCAAGGAAATCGAAACCAACCTGCTCGCCTGCCCGTCGGTGACCAATGCCATTGTGCTGGTACGGGAGGATCAAAACGCCGACAAGTACCTCATCGCCTATTATACGGCCGCCGGCCGGCTGGGGGCCCCGGACCTGAGAGCTTACCTGGCCCGGAAAGTACCCGCCTACATGGTGCCGGCTTATTTCGTGCAGATCGGCGCCGTACCGGTTACCGTACACGGCAAGATAGACGTAAACGCCCTGCCCCTGCCCGCGGCCGACAACACGATGGAGGCGTTTTTTGCCCCGCGGACCCCCACCGAACTACGCCTGGCCCGCCTGTGGCAGGAAGAACTGGCGCTGGACCGGGTAAGCGTACGGGAAAGCTTCTTTCACATGGGCGGCGACTCGATAAAGGCCATCCGCCTGATTCAACGCATCAAAGCCGAATTCAGTCACCAACTCAGCCCCGCAGACCTCTACGCGCGGGAAACCATAGAGGACCTGGCCCCGCTGCTCACCCGTGAACGCTCCGGGAATTTAGACCAGGAACGGCAGGCCCTGAAAGCCGGGTTTGCGGCTTATCGCGACGAGGTGCTCGGCCGGGCCGCCGACCCCGGCAACGTGGAGGATGCCTACCCGCTCACCGACATTGAGCAGGGCATGATCTTCTACTATACTGCCAACCGGGGATCGGGCATTTACCACGACCAGTTTGCCTTTCAACTGCGCTACCCGCGTTTCGACTACGGCCGCTTCCGGCAGGCCCTCGGGCTGATGGTCGACAAGCACAGCATCCTCAGAACAGGTTTCGACCTGGACGGCCACTCGGCGCCGCTGCACATCGTTTACCGGACCGCTCCCCAGGACGTGGACCTGGTTGACCTGATGTCGTATCCCGGGGAAGAACAGGTGCGGCAAATCCGGGCAATGCTCGACGAGGACATCCGCAATCCTTTCGGCGACGACTGCCCCCTGTGGCGCATCCGGATTGGCCGGCTCGATGAGGAACGGCTGGTGCTGCTGCTCATTTTTCACCACGCCATCCTCGACGGCTGGAGCGTGGCTTCCCTGATGACGGAACTGGGCAACACGTACCGCCGGCTGGCCCAGGAGCCGGACTACCGGCCCGCCCCGCTCAAGAGCACCTACGCCGACACCGTTGCGGAAGAACAGCTCGGCAAACAAAAAAGCACGGCCGCTGGCTACTGGCAGCAGTTGCTCGCCCACTACAACCGGGTGGAGTTGTCCTTCGTGAAGGGCTACGCAAAAAGGGGGGCCATGCAGATTTACGAATTCAAGCCCGGCGGCGACCTGCTGGCGCGGCTGCGGTCAGCGGCCCGGGCCGCCAACGTGTCCCTCCAGAACCTGCTGTTTGCCGCGTACGTCTATAACCTGAAGATCTTCTCGGGCAGTCGTGACGTGACGGCGGGCCTGGTCACCAACAACCGGCCCCTGGTCGAGCACGGCGACCAGTTGGTGGGGTGTTTTCTCAACACCGTGCCCGTCAGAATTGAGATCGAACCGGGCATTTCCTGGAAGGACTTCGTGGTGCAGGTGCACAACCGGTGCGTACAGGTGAAGCAATACGAAAGAACGCCGCTCAGCGAAATTGCCCGGGCCATCGGTGAAAGAAACAAGGACCGGAACCCCATCTTCGATACATTATTCAATTACGTGGATTTCCACGTGTACGCGGGGCTGGAAACCGAAGACCAGGAAACCGGTCCGCAATCCCCGTCCCTGGAACTGCCCGGCAGCCAGACCACCAATACGCTTTTCGACTTCGAGATCAGCGTAACCAACAACGACCTGGTGCTGCTGCCCAAGTACGATACGGTGAACATTGAGGCTGCCGACGTAGAAAAGTTCTGCCGCTACTACCTGCGCATCCTGGATTGCCTGGTCAACAGTCCTGAGGCGGCGGCCCGCGTCAACGACATTGTTCCCGCCGGCGAAATGCAGCAGTTGCTGCGGGACTACAATGCCACGACCGCGCCGTACGAAGCCAGCATCACCCTGGCCGGGTTGTTCGAACGGCGCGCAGCAGGGGCGCCGGAACACCCGGCCGTGGTATACCGGGGGGCCTCCGTGACCTACCGGCAACTCAATGAGCGGGCCAATCAACTCGCCCACGCACTGCGCGAAAAAGGGGTCGGCCCCGGGAGCCTGGTCGGCGTAATCATAGACCGCTCCATCGAGATGATTGCGGCGGTGCTCGGCATTCTCAAAGCGGGCGGGGCGTACGTTCCCCTGGAGCCCTACCTGCCTGCGCAACGCATGGCGCTGATCCTTAATGACCTGGGCATTGCAACGGTGGTTACCAAAACCACCCAGGCGGCCCGGATCAGCGACCTTGCCGGCCTGGTTGCCAGCCTCCGGCACGCCGTATGGCTCGACCGCCCTGCCGGCCAAGGAGAACTGCCGGGCGGACTTGCGTGCCTGACGGCCGCTGACCTGGACCGGCTGCCGGCGCACAACCTGCCCGCCCACGCCACGTCCGGGGACATTGCCTACATCATCTACACGTCGGGCTCTACCGGCACGCCCAAGGGCGTAGTGGTGAAGCACCGGCCCGTTGTCAACGTTATTGAGTGGGTGAACAAGACCTTTGGCGTGAACGAGGCCGACCGCATTCTGTTCATCACCTCGCTGGGATTTGACCTTTCGGTGTACGACGTGTTCGGCACCCTGGGGGCGGGGGCGACCATTCACCTGATGGACAATGAACAGTTTGCCGACCCCCGGAAAGTGATGGATACCCTCATTGACCAGGCCATTACCATCTGGGATTCGGCGCCCGCCGCATTGCAGGTGCTCACGCCGTACCTCGAATACGCCAGGGAGCGCGGTGCCGGCACGGCCCTGCGGCTGGTGATGCTGAGCGGCGACTGGATTCCGCTCGCCCTGCCCGACCAGTTGAGAGAAACCTTTACGGGGGCGCGGGTGGTCAGCCTGGGCGGCGCCACGGAAGCGGCGATCTGGTCCAACTACTATTTCATCGACCGCGTGGAGCCCGGCTGGAAGAGCATTCCGTACGGCAAACCGATCCAAAACGCGCATTATTACATCTTCGACGACAACCTGGAAGTCTGCCCGGCGGGCGTTCCCGGCAACTTGTACATTGGCGGGGCATGCCTGGCCACGGGCTACGTCAACGACCCTGACCTGACCGGCCGGAAATTCATTGCCAACCCCTACAACGCCGGGGAAATCATTTACCGGACCGGGGATTCGGCCCAGTGGCTGCCCGATGGCAACATGGAATTCCTGGGTCGCAAAGACGGCCAGGTGAAAATCAGAGGCTTCCGGATTGAAACCGGTGAGATTGCCCGGCTGCTGACCAGGCACCCCAACGTAGCCGACGCCGTGGTGGAGGTCATCAAGATGCCCGCCGGCAGCTTCCTGTGCGCTTACCTGGTGTTGCGCTACCCGGAGGAGCACCACGCCGACCTCTACCGGCAATACTTGGCCCAGCACGTCCCGGAGTACATGATTCCCGACCACTTCCTGGTGCTGGACGCCATTCCGGCCACGCCCAACGGGAAGTTGGACCGCAAGGCGCTGCCTTTGCCGCAACCCGCCACCAGCGGCGGCCAGACGGCCCCGGCCAACCCCCTCGAACGGCAACTGCTGGCCATCTGGTCGCGGGTGCTTTTTACGGCGGAAAGCGCAATCGGTACCGGATCTGACTTTTTCGAGCTGGGCGGCCATTCCCTCAACGTGACCCAGCTTACTGCCGCCATCCAGAAAGAAACCGGCGCCGAACTGTCCATCCGGGATGTTTTCGTGCACACGACCATCAAAGAGCAGGCAAGGCTGATCTTTCAGAACCACCCCTATCTGCTGGAAGCGCCGATGGAAACGGAAAGAGAGCAATTGGTCATTTGACCGGCCACGCCCAGCGGTAAGGGAAGTGCCCGTACCGCTTTATTACACCCTTCTTATCCTCATTGCGTACTATGGTACACGACCTGTTAGGCAAACTCTACGACCTTGGCATCCGGTTAGAAACCAGTGATGGCGATCACTTAAAGATTGACGCGCCCAAAGGGTCGCTCACCCCCGAACTGATTGGGGAGATCAGGGCGCACAAAAGCGAACTGCTGGCGTTCCTCATCACCCGTTCGGACCAGACGCCGACCGGCCCGGTGCCGGTCGAAGCGCGGGAATATTACCCCTTGTCTTCCGCGCAGCAACGCATGTACATCCTCCACCAGCTCGACCCGGAAAGCACCACCTACAACGTCTCCTCGGCCGTCGAACTGGAGGGGCCCCTCGATGAGCAGCGCCTGCAAGCCTGCCTGCAAGCCCTGCTGGCCCGCCACGAGAGCCTGCGCACCAGCTTTGAGCTGGCCGAGGGACAGCCCGTGCAAAAAATCCACCCCCACCTGCCCCTGCCCATCGACGCCCTGCAAGTCCAGCCCCGGCAACTGGCCCAGTGCCTGGCTTCGCTGGTGCGGCCCTTCCGACTTGAGCAGGCCCCCCTGCTGCGGGTGAGCCTCGTTAAAACCGCTGCCCACCGGCAGGTGCTCTTTACCGACATGCACCACATCATCTGCGACGGCGTGTCGGCCAACCTGCTCAACGAGGAGTTTGTGCGCCTCTACCGGGGCGAGGCCCTGCCGCCTTTGCGTTTGCAGTACCGCGACTACGCCCTCTGGCAACTGGGCCAGCGCCAAAGCCCGGCCTTTGCCCGCCAGCAGGCCTACTGGCTCAGCCAGCTGGCCCTGCCCCTGCCGGTGGTGGAACTGCCCACCGACTTTGCCCGCCCGGCCCGCGCCAGCTTTGCCGGCCGGGTGGTGCGCTTCTCGACGGGCAAAGCCCTCAAAGAAGGCCTCCAGCAACTGTCCCGCCGCTACCAGAGCACGCTCTACATGAACCTGCTGGCGGCTTACTCGGTGCTGCTCTACAAGTACACCGGCCAGCAGGACCTGCTCATCGGCAGCCCGGTGGCCGGCCGCAGCCACGCCGACGTAGAACCGCTGATGGGAATGTTCGTCAACACGATCGTGCTGCGCAACCGGCTCGAGGGCTCGCTCAGCTTTGGCGCCCTGCTGGGGCAGGTCAGAGAGAACGCCTTGCAGGCTTTTTCCCACCAGCACTACCCCTTCGAGGAACTCGTCGACAAGCTGGGCCTCTCGCGGCAGGCCGGGCGCAACCCCTTGTTCGAGGTGATGCTGGTGGTGCAGAACACGACCCCCCTGCCGGCTCCTGCTCAGGCTGCTGACCAGGCCAATGACCAGGCTGCTGCTCAGACTGCTGCTCAGACCGCTGACCACGCGTGGGCTCAACTCTCGGCGCGGGCCTGCCCGCTGGAGCGCGCGGTGGCCAAGTTCGAGCTCACCCTGACGGCGGCAGAGACGCCCCACGACATTGAGCTTGAGCTGGAGTACCGCAGCGAGTTGTTCCGGCCCCAGACCATCGAGCGCATGGCCGCCCACCTGCTGCGCATCCTTGAGCAGGTAAGCGCCCAGCCCCAGCTCACGCTGGCCCAGATCGCCTTGCTCGACGAGGAGGAGCGGGAGCAGGTGCTGGAAGGCTTCAACCCTTCGCCGGCCGACTACTGCCGGCAGGCTACGCTGGTGAGCCTGCTGGAAGCGCAGGCCCGGCGCACGCCGGCCCTGCCGGCGTTGAGCTGGCAGGGGCGCCAGTGGAGCTACCAGCAGTTGCACCAGCAGGCCAACCGCCTTTCCCACCTGCTCATCGCGAGGGGGGTAGGCCCCCACTCGCTGGTAGGCATCTGCCTGGAGCGGGGCCCCGAGTTGGTAACGGCCCTTTTGGCCGTGCTCAAGGCGGGGGCGGCTTACCTGCCCCTCGACCCGTCCTACCCCAGCCAGCGGCTGTCCTACCTGCTGGCCGATGCGGGGGCCTCGCTGGTGCTCACCAGCACCTCCCAGCAGCACGTGTTGCCGGCCGGCCAGCCGGTGCTCCTGCTCGACCAGCAGGGGGAGGCCCTGGCCGGCCAGCCCGAGCAGGCGCCCGGGGTAGCCATCCATCCCGGGCAGTTGGCCTACGTGATCTATACCTCCGGTTCTACCGGCCGTCCCAAGGGCGTGATGATCCAGCACGACAACGTGGTACGGCTGTTCCGGACGGAGGCTCCCTTGTTCGATTTCCGGGAAACGGACGTATGGACCCTGTTCCACTCGTATTGTTTTGATTTTTCCGTTTGGGAAATATTCGGCGCTTTGTTATTCGGGGGCAGGCTCGTGGTCGTGCCCGGGGAAACGGCCAGGGACCCCGGTGCTTTTTCGGCCCTGCTGGCGGCAGAAGGCGTGACGGTACTCAACCAAACCCCTTCGGCTTTTTACGCCCTGCAGGAGCAGGTACTGCGCGAACCGCCCGACCTGCCACTGAGGTACCTGATCTTCGGGGGCGAGGCGCTGAACCCGGCCAAACTGGCCGCGTGGCACGCGCAGTACCCGGCCTGCCGGCTCATCAACATGTACGGCATTACCGAAACCACGGTGCACGTGACCTACAAAGAGTTGCTGGCCGCCGACATCAGCAGGGGCGTCAGCAACATCGGCCGGCCCATTCCTACCCTGCGCTGTTACGTGCTCGACGGGGAGCAGCCCGTGCCGGTAGGGGTAGCGGGAGAGTTGTTCGTGGGGGGCGACGGCGTGGCCCGGGGGTACCTCAACCGCCCCGCGCTGACCCACCAGCGGTTCGTGCCCAACCCCTTCGGCGAGGGGATGCTGTACCGGTCGGGGGACCTGGCCCGGTGGCTGCCCTCCGGGGAACTGGAGTACCTGGGCCGCATCGACCACCAGGTGAAGGTACGCGGGTTCCGGATCGAAACCGGCGAGGTGGAAAACGCCCTGCTGGGCTACCCCGGGATACGGGAAGCCGTGGTGGTTGCCCGGGGAGAAGGGGAAGACAAACACTTGTGCGGCTATTACGTTTCGGGCGCCGAACCGGACCTGCCGGAACTGAACGCGTACCTGGCCCGGCAGTTGCCGGCCTACATGATTCCGTCGTACCTGGTAGGGGTGGAAAAAATGCCCCTGACCCCCAACGGCAAAGTAGACCGGCAGGCCCTGCCGCTGCCGGGCGGCAAAACCGATACGGGAACCCCCTACGTAGCGCCGCGCAACGAGACAGAAGCCATGCTGGCCCGCATCTGGGAAGAAATACTGGGGGTAGAAAAGCCCGGCATCGACGACGACTTCTTCAAACTCGGCGGCTATTCGCTGAAGGCCTCCGCCATGACGGCCCGCATTCACCTGCTGCTTGGTGTCAAGGTGCCGCTCATGGAACTGTTCCAAAGCCCCACCATCCGGGGGCTGTCCACCTGCATTGCTGAGGCGGCAGGCGTGCCGAAGGCCGTTGCCGAACGCACGGCCGAACCGGCGACCTTAAGCCCGGTATTAGAGTAGCGACCCATAACCATGCACCAGATGAAGCAAACAATTGCCGGCCTGCTGTTGACACTGGCCCTTGCCGTGGGGTACGCCCAGCCACCCCCGCGGGTAATGGCCCGCGTTGAAGACGAGATCAGAGACGCAATCCGCGAGAAAAACATCCCGGGCATGAGTGTGGTCATCGTACGGGATGGAAAGACCTTGATCCGGAACTACGGCCTGGCCGACCGGGAGAGGCAACTGCCCGTTACGGACCAGACCCTGTTTGAACTCGGTTCGTGCAGCAAGGCTTTTACGGCGCTGGCCGTGCTCAAACTGGCCGCCGAACGCCGGCTCTCCCTCGATGATGCCGTAACCCGGCACATTCCCTGGTTCAGGGCGGTGTACGACAACGAGCCGCAGCCCATCACCCTCCGCCAGTTACTGCACCATACCAGCGGCATCCCCTGGCATACCATTGCCCGGATTCCGGAGGGAAACACCCCGGACATGCTGGAAAAAACGGTACGGGAACTCTCGGGCGTGCAACTGGCCCGGGTGCCGGGCAGTGCCTACGAATACGCCACCGTTGGCTACGACATCCTGGGGCAGGTCGTGCAGCAAGCAGCCAACCGGCCCTTTGAAGCGTACGTGGAAGAGGAGGTGCTCCGGCCGTTGGGTCTGGAGAATACCTCCGTGGGGAAGGGCCGGGCGGGCCTGCCGGAAGCCGCCGGGTACAAAGTGGGTTTTTTCCGCCCCAGGCGCTACCAAGCACCCCGTTTCCGGGGCAATGCGCCGGCGGGCTACGTGGTGTCCAACGCAGCCGACATGGCCCGGTGGCTGCGGCTCCAGCTGGGGCAGCCAGGCCCGGGCCTGGGGCACCTGATTGAACAGGCCCACCGGAAAGACGAGTCGGTGGCGCCCCACGGCGCGGCCTCGTACGGGTACGGGTGGGAAGTGTCGCTGAAAGGGGACGGTGTGGTTTCGCACGGTGGTCTCAACCCCAACTACACCGCCTACGTCGGTTTCATCCGGGCAAAAGGGATTGGGGTCGCCATCCTGACCAATTCCAACAACAACTACGCGGCCACGCTGGGGGAAAGGATCTTGTACCAGTTGGCGGGCCGGACCCCGGAAGCGGATTTCCCGCCGGCCGGCAGCGACGACAAGACCTTCTCGGTGGTTGCCATTGCGTCCGGGATTTACGGGGTCGTTGCCGCCTGCTACCTGGCGTGGATAGTGGCCGGGGTTTTCGCCGGCAAGCGGCGTTACCAACCCCTGACGGCCCGCGCGGGTTTGCAGATGGCCGGCGTGCTGGGGCTGGTGGTACCCGCCCTGTACGGCATTTACCTGCTGCCCGAAGCCCAGGCGCACTTTACCTGGAAGGCTGCCGTGGTCTGGAGCCCGGTGAGCCTGCCGGCAATGGCGGTCCTGCTGGCCGGAGCCATAGTGGTTTCGTACGCGGGTTGGGGGGTGGCCCGGGCTTTCCCGGCTCCCGGCCGGTACCGGGAAAAAGTGCCGCAACTGGTCGTGCTCAGCCTGCTGGCGGGGCTATCCAACATGCTGCTGATCATGCTCATTACCTCGGCGGTGACCTCGCAGGCCGAACTCAAGTACCTGCTTTTCTACTTCGGCCTCACCTTCCTCATCTACATTGCGGGCCGCAAAGTAGTGCAGACTGCCCTTACCGGCATCACCCTCGACATCATCTGCGAGTTGAGGGTCAGCCTGCTGGGGAGTATGTTTGCTACTTCGTACCAGCATTTCGGGGAGATTGAGCGGGGCCGGCTGTACGCGACGCTCAACGACGACACCAACACGCTGGGCAACTCGGCCACGGTAATCATCGGGCTTGCCACCAGCGCCATCACGGTGACCGTGGCGTTTGCCTACCTGGCCACCATCGCCTTCTGGGCTACCCTGCTGATCGTGTTGCTCATCGCGGCGATCACGGCCGTGTACCAGATGGCAAACCTAAGGGCCATGCCGCTCTTCGAGGAGGCGCGCAACACGGGCAACAAATACATGACGTTTCTCAACAACCTGCTGGACGGCTACCAGGAACTGAGCCTGCACCAGCACAAAAAAGGGTTGTACAAAGCGGCCATCAACCAGGTAACCGACCAGTTCCGCAGCAAGTCGCTGGCCGGACAGATGGCGTTCATCAATGCCTTCATGGTGGGTGAATCGTTGCTGCTGGTCACCCTGGCAACGGTGGCCTTCCTCCTGCCACTGGTGTTTCCGGCCGTGCAGGACCACACCCTGCTGAGTTTCATCATCGTGCTGCTCTACCTGATCGGCCCGGTAAACGGCATTCTCAACGCAATCCCGCAGGTGGCCCGGCTGCGCATTGCCTGGAAGCGCATCGACGACCTGAGGAAGGAGTTGCCGGCCACGGACCCGTCGGCGCCCGGCGGGCCGGACCCGGCCCGGCCCGCGGCCCTGCGCTGCTACGAGGCCCGGGGCGTGCGGTTCGATTACGCCCGGACCGGGACGGAAGAAGGCGATTTTTCGGTAGGTCCGGTGAGTTTGCACCTGGAGGCCGGTGAAGTACTCTTCATTACGGGCGGCAACGGCAGCGGCAAAACCACCCTGTGCCGGATGCTGACCGGGTTGTACGCCCCCCGGGAAGGCGAAATCTGCATTGACGGCGAGCCGGTTGACGCCCACCGGCTGGGAGAATATTTTTCGGTGGTGTACAATCCGCACCACCTGTTCGACAAACTGTACGGGATCAACGCCGTCGAGCAGGCCGGCCGCATCAGCCACTACCTCGAACGCCTGCATCTGAGCGGCAAGGTAGCCATTGATGCCGAAGGCCGCTACAGCACCACCCGGCTTTCGACGGGCCAGAAAAAGCGCCTGGCGCTGCTGCAGTGCTACCTGGACGACCGCCCCATCTACCTGTTCGATGAATGGGCGGCTGAGCAGGACCCCCAGTACCGCCGCATTTTCTACCAGCAACTGATTCCGGAAATGAAGGCGGCCGGAAAGATTGTGATTGCCATTACCCACGATGACCACTATTTCGACGTGGCCGATAAGGTCCTCAAGCTGGACCGGGGGAAAGTGGAATTGTTCATGGAAAAGACAAGTTCATACCAAGCCCAACCCTGATGAAACCCCAGAACACTGCCTGCCTGGAAGTGTGGCACGGCCGCTACAACCTGCAGGGGCGCGACAACCTGCACGCGCTGCCCGAAGAAAAAGCCGTATTCGGTGTCTTCGCCGTCGTTGACGGAAAGCCCCTCAATTGCCGCTACGTCGCCGCGGCCGACAACCTGCGCAAGGGCGTGGCCGAACTCTTCGAACATCCGCCCGGGGAAGGAATGAAAAAGTTCATCCAGGGCCCCTGGGTGCCCATGCTCGTGTACGAACTGCTCCCCGGGACCAGCCTCGACGAAAGGCAGCAGACCGCCCGGGCGTGGTGCAGCGAGTACCATCCCGACGTTGCCGGCGACGGGGAATACCCCGGCTACTATGAATGGTAGTGCGGCCGCAATGCCGCTTTCTTCAATCCGTAAACTTCTTTAAACCAAACAATAAACATCATGGTACAGATCGGAAATGTTCCGCAGATCAACGAGGTGAAAACGCAGCTGGAAGCACTCCGGGAAAAGGGACTCGTCCGGGCCTGGGAAGTGCCCTACGAGAATATCCTCACCCGGTTGACGGCCGCCATCTTTTTCCTTACGCCCACGCAAGACCCGGCGCTGGAAGAAGTATGGGCCAGCCTGGGTCAGTTTCCCCGGTTCACCTACCGCCCCAATGAAGAAAAAGAACTCTCCCAGCTCGACTGGCGCCTGGAGTTTAACAAAGACTTTGAACTGTAACCTCCCGTATTTTCTAATTGCTGCTTATGGAAACCACATTGGAAGAAATGAACCCCTTGGTAAACAGGCTGACTGTGCCACACCAGGTAGCCTGCGCCACGCCCGAGCACACCGTTGAGGCGCTGAAGGAATGCCTGGACCGCAACTACGTGCAGGTGCTTTTTGTGGAAACACAAACCGAACTGGGCGTGCAGCTCTACCGGCCCGAATGCAACTTTGAAGAAGCCGATCTTACCGGCGGCCGGGGCAAGCTGCGGCTCGTGGGCGGGCTCATGCTCAATTACGAGCAGGTGAAGTGCGTGGTGGACATCGACCTGCCCGCGTGCGAAGGCACCGGGTACCTGGTGCCGGTCTCCCCCGCGGAATACGAAGTAATCATGGGGCGCGTGAGCGCCAACCAGCCCCTGCCGGCATGATGAACCAGCTCAAACTGTTTTGTTTTCCGTACGCGGGCGGGTCGGCCGCGCTCTACCGGCACTGGCCGTCGCTGTTCAACCCGCACCAGCTGACGGTGGTGCCGGTTGAACTGGCGGGCCGGGGACGGCGCATCCGGGAGCCCCTCTACGAGAACGTGGACGAGATGACCGGCGATATTTTCGAACGCATCAAGGACGAATTGCTGCCCGGCCGGTACGCCTTTTTCGGCCACAGCATGGGCGCCATGATCTGTTACGAACTGACCCAGCACGTTGTCAAACTGGGTTTTCCACCCCCGGTTCACGTTTTCTTTTCGGGGCGGGGGGCGCCGCACGTGCCCCGGCCCGACCTGAAAGAATACTACCGGCTGCCCGAGGATGCGTTCCGGCAGGCCGTGTTCTCACTGGGGGGGACGCCGCCCGAGTTCTTCAGCACGCCCGGGCTGGCCGAGCTTTTCCTGCCGCTGCTGAGAAACGATTTCCGGCTGGCCGAAACGGCGCCCTGCCGCGACCCCATTCAACCACTACCCTGTAGCATCAGCGTTTTCATGGGCAGGGAGGAAGATCTGAACGCGGCGCAGCGTTCCGAATGGACGAAGCATACGGTGCAGGAGTGCTTCATTCACGGGTTGGAGGGCGGGCACTTCTTCATTCACCAGCAGAGCGGCCAGCTTGCCGACCTGATCACCAGCACCCTGTTCGAGACGGCATTCGCCTGAACAGGCCCCGCGCCGCCGGTACGGCGGGCGCCGGAACAGACAAGTTGTATTTCTCCACTTTAGAACCAATCGTAATTATGAAGATTGACAATTTTGACGTATCCGTAGTGATACCGACCTGCAACGGCAGTCAGGGTTTGGCGTACACGATCCAGTCGCTGTTGAACCAGACCATTAACGCATCGGCGTACGAAATCGTAATTGTCGATGGTGGTGCTGCCGACGACACGTTTGAGATCATGAAACGGTACGAGCCGTTGGTGAACGTAAAATACGCCTACCATCCCGGTATGGCTCCCGGCGCGGCCCCGGCCCGGAACCTGGGAATCCAGCAGGCCACCGGCGACATCTGCCTGTTCGTGGAACCGGGAAGTATCCTCAAAAGCGACTGCCTGCGGCAGCACGTGGAAGCCCACCGCGGGCACGGGCAGGACGTGGCCGTGATCGGCTACGACTGCGGCTACCTGCAGCCGGGGCAAACCGGGGAGGAACTCTTGCGCCTGGTTGAGCCGGCCGACGCCGACGAGTCCATCGGCAACCTGCTGGCGCGGGGAAAATTTCTCGACCCCCGCGAATGCATCTACCGCAAGTACAACTACACCCTGGAAGGGGTAGAGGCGGCGTGGCTCTTATTCTCGAGCAGGCATGCCTCGGTGAAGCAGAAAACGCTGCTGGCAGTGGGCTTGTTCGATGAGCGCTACGACGGGGGTGGGGGCTGCGAGGACAAGGACCTGGGGTTGAGACTGCAAAGGGCAAACGTAGCCATCCGGCTCTGCCGGGAAGCAGTGGCATTGCACCTGCCCGGCGGGGCAGCCGCCGAAGTACGGCCGAAAGGCAACTTGCGGGACTACCAGTACTTGCACAGTAAGTTTCAAACCAACGAAACCCGCCAGTTTGCGGATTACTATGCCGGCCAGACGCCGGGCAGACCAGACCGCTACGACGTAACTGAGTTGTACGAACGCATTGAGGCAGCCCGCCGGGAAGTGGAGGTATAACAGGCATGATCAATCGAATTGCCGTATATGCAGTAGCCCACCAGGACGACTGGCAACTGTTTATGGACCCGGACATCAGCGCCGACATTATGGACCCGGCCTGTAAAGTCGTGATCCTGCACACGACGGCGGGCGATGCGGGCGAAGGACCAGCATTCTGGCAGGCCCGGGAAGAAGGGGCGATCAGTTCGCTCCTGTTCCGGCTTTCGGGCCAGTTGCCCGGGCCGGCAGAAAAACACTACGTGGACATCGGCGGCAAACGGGTGTTCGCAGTCAGCGTTGCCCACTGCAGCTGCTACTTCCTGCGCCTGCCCGACGGCGGCATGCACGGGGACGGGTTCCCGGCGTACGGCTCCCAGAGCATGGCGAAGTTGCGGTTGGGAACCATTGACCGGATCACCACGGTTGACGGGGCCAACACCTTCGGAGGCTTGCCGGAAATCGGCCACCTGGTCAACCAGATCATCGGCGGGGAGATGCAGCGCAACCCCCTGGCCGGGAAGGACAGCGTAACCCTCAACTTCCCCGAATTTGACGGCACCCTCAACCCCGGCGACCACAGCGACCACCTCCATACTGCCTTGCTGCTCCGGCACATGGCGCGCTACCAATCGCTGAAGAAATATGCCTTTGTGCATTACCAAACGCAGCACGCGGCGGCCGACCTGGAGGGAAAGCTGCTGTTCTGGAAGACCGGCATGTTCTGCGTGTATCACCAAACGATACTAGACCGGTACGGCTACTCCACCATCGACGAGAGCCCGGCCTATTTCGTGTGGTGCGCAAAAAAAACCCTCAGGCGCGAAGTGGTCTGAAAGGCCGGGCGGCCCGGACCACAGACCCGTTTTCCATCCTCATCAACCTTATGAACATTCCCGAAATCACCGTCATCATCACCGTCTGGAAGCGTACGTACCTCGACGAACAACTCAAAAGCCTGGTGCAACAGTCAGTGCCTCCCCGTTACATCTGGATTCTGCAAAATGAAAATCACGTAGACATCGGGCCGGTAGTGGCGCAGTACGCGGCGGTTTTCCCCGGTATTTCCGTCATTCGTTCGGGCTTTAACCTTAAATTCTTCGGCCGGTTCTCGATCTGCAGCCACGTAACGACCGAATACGTACTGGTGATCGACGACGACGTAATTCCCTCGCGGAACTGGCTGGCCACCTGCCTGGAGAAATGCGCCCGGTACAACGCCGTCATTTCCTGCACGGGACGAATCATCAAGCCCGCCGGTTTCCGGCCCGAAGACTGCGACGAACGGGAAAGGGAAATGTACTTCATCGGCGACAACCAGAGTGCCGACGAAAACAACTTCATTCCCGAGGACACTTGGGTAGACTACGGGTGTAACAGTTATTTCTTCCGGGCCGAGTGGATACAATTCTTCTGGTCGGTCTGGCCCGTTACTTTTCTTTCCGGCGAAGACATTCACCTTTCGGCCAGCCTGATGATCACCCGGGGCATTGCTACCCTGGTGCCCCAGCAGTTGTCGGGCGAAACGACCGGAAACTTAAGGAAGTTCTACAGCCAGGATGCCGTCTCTACGTGGCGCAATTCCGATTTCCTCAACATCCGCCAAACGGTTTTCGAGTTCCTCATCAAGGAAAAGGGCTGGCAACCCCGGCTGTGGAAGGAGTCGGTGCTGGAGTACGTTGAGTAGCATTACCGCTTGCCCCCGCGACAGGAAACGGTACAATCCGATCCGGCGTTCCGGACCCATTCTTACCCCTATTCCCATGACGAAGCAAAACCCGACTCCCGCCGGCGGAGCCCAGTTGCTCGACGCCGGTTTTGTGCACCGCCGAGAGTGGATGCTGTACAAAATAAGTGACGACCATTACCCCTTAAACATCAACCTGAACTTTGAACTCGACCGCTTCGACCGGCCGCTCTTTCAGAAGGTGATGGATAAGCTGGTGGAAAGGCACCAGATACTGAGAACCACCCTGCGCGTGGCGGACGGCCGCCTGAAACAGGTAATCCACGCGCCCTCCGATTTCAGGGTGGACTTCGCTTATTTTGACCTGCGGGAGGAAAGCCCCGGCGAACAGGAACGGTTTATCGGTTCGCGGAAACTGATTCAAATGTTCAGGCCTTTCAACTTCGAATTCGGCCCGCTTTTCCGGGTACTGGTATTCGCAAAAAGCAATAACCGCTACGAAGTGGAAGCCGTATTTCACCACGCTATTTTTGACCAGTATTCCGTCCACGTATTCATCAAGGATGCAGTAGCCATCTGGCAGGCGGTGTATGAGGGCACCGTGGAGAACCTGGTGCTGGGGGAAGGGCAGTATCAGTCGTACGCCCGCTACGAAAACGAGCTTCTGGAAACGGCGGCCGGCGATCCCTACCGCCAGTACTGGCAGGAACAACTGACCGGGGACGTGCCGCGGCTGCAAATTATTGCGCAGGACAAGTGGGATGCGTATTACGAAAGCCACCGGCAGAAAGTAGAAGAAGTGCGAAAAAGACTTGCCGAACTGCCGTTTTACGACCGGCGCTTCCTGGGCAGTGTGGTCCGCCGGTTCCGGCCCGGCAAGGCCGGCATGCTTGATTACCAGTACGGGCAGGAAACGCAGCAAAACATTGTCGATTTCAAGAGACACACCAACAGCAGCACGCACGCGTTTTTCATTGCCAGCTTCCTGGCGGCGCTCCACCAATTGAGCGGGCAGGAGGTTTTTGCTTTCGACTTTCCCGGCTCAAGGAGGACCGACGGTGATTTTAAAAATACGATCGGGTGGCTGGCCGGGGGCGGTATCTGCTTTTTCAGGGCCAACCAGCAGAGCGCCGCTGAACTGATCGCCCACGTTGACCGGCAACTGTTCCTGCTGGCCAGGTACTGCGCGTATCCGTTTGAAGCGGCCGCGCCGGAAGCGGAGGTGCCCATCGGCAGCGCCGTGCCCGTATTCATTACCCTTACCGAGACGGATGCAGAGGCCGGTTCTGCCCCGGCAACCCCCAAAGGGATGATCACCGGTATCAAACAACACGGCGGCGCCGCTCACCAGGACCTGGCCCTGTTTATAAACCTGCATCCCCGGACCTGCACCGTAAAAATCATCTACAACAGTTTCCTGTTTTCCCCGGAGCTGGTTGAAAAAATAGCAAGGGCGCAGGAAGCAAGCCTGAATAACCTCAGCGAGGCTGTTCTGGCGGCCAGCACTACAATCATCCTGTAGGCAGGGGTCCGGCCGGGGCGCCCCGGCCCGGGGCCATCAATGGGTCCGCAGGTAGATGTCGTTGTTCACCGATTCGAGCCGTACCTGGGAGCCGCCCCCGTTGACCTGTCCTTCCAGCGAGTAGCCGCCGGGGGTGCGTTTCTCCGGTTTGTTGCCCGCGTGAAAGGCGGGCTCCGCGTGGATATTCCCGTTGAAAGAATGCAGGTGAACGTCGGCCCCCTGGGCCTTGGGCCAGGTTACGTCTACAATACCGCCCACCGACTTTACCGAAAGGGGCCCCACCAGGCCCGTGACGTACACGTGCCCGTTGATGGTTTCTACGCGTACGCTGGCCTGGCGGGGGAGGTAGACCTCGTAGGTGATGTCACTGCATACGTAATGGCTGCCGTTGGGCCCGCCTACCCCTACCCGGAAACTGGTGTTGGCGGGACAGTCTTCAATGCGTCCCTGCTTGAGGAGTTCCTGGTCGAAGTCCTCTTTCAGCCGGATGACGTCGGCCCCGGTATTTACGTCAATGAGCAGGGCGTCATTCAAACGGCCACCGTTTACGGTCACGCTTGCCTTGAGGTAGATTTCCGGCTTGTCCCATGCGTTGAGCCGGATGTTTCCGCCGAATTTCAAATCCAGTTCAACCCGTTGCGCCGGGTTGAAGGGAAGTTTCTTTTCAACGACCTTCTGGGCGTGGGCCGACACCATGACCAGGCAGATCAGCATGAGTACAGGCAAAGTTTTCATACGGGAAACAGTTGTTTTAAATGAGCAGCTTGTTCGGGTGGATGCAAAAGGCCAAAATAATGCTTTTCATTAATAAAAATAAATCAATCAATGCCGGAGTGGGTACATAAAAATGCGGAGGGCACGCAGGACTCCGTAACCGGGCGAACCTGCCTGCTGTTGATGTAACTAAAAATACCGACTCCGGTTTTTCCTCTTCCATCGCTGTAATCAAGTACTCTATGCACTCTATGCACGTAGGACAACGCGTCAGAGCACTGCTCGCTGAGAAGGACATCTCCATTACCGCTGCTGCCGAAGCGATCGGTAAGACCCGGCAGACCATGTACGACTTGTGCGATAAGCCTAACATCAGCACTGATGTTTTGCTACGGCTTTCCAGCAAGTTCCTCATTCCCATTGAAGCCTTCTTCGCAAACGTGCCCGTCAGCAACAGCAATCCGGCTACTGCCAGCGTGGCCGTGCCCCCGATGGACAGTAAGGAACTGGGTCAATGGTTGCAGGACCGGCAGAAGATCATCACCCTGCAGGAAGAGCATTTGAAGTGGGAAAGGGGCCGGCAGGCCTTTGGCCTTTTCCTGCAAAAGCTCTGGGAAAACATTGCAGTGCAGCGGGAAATCCGGTGGACTTTTAACGGCAAGGAACAAAAAGGGAGCATTTACTCGGGAATGTATGAGGTAAGCGCCGAAAATGCCCAGGAGGCCTACAATGAGGTGTTTGAACTGTACTACGACTTTGGCTTTTTCTTTGAAACAGGCTTCATTACCAACCCCAGTTGGAAAGAGGCCTGGGAGCGGTACAAGGACGGCAAGATGCAGGAGGAGCAGCAAAGACAGGCCGAAAAGAAACAGCAGCCGTGATTGCACGCCTTTGCAGGTGAATTTAGAGGGGTCAGTCATTTTGCTTTGCGTTGTTCGGCTTTGCGTTATGCTGCAACGGCCGCTCCAATCCCAGCCGGTCGATCTGAATCCAGTATTCGGCGATCTTGCCATTTTCGAGCCGGTACACGGCGCTTGCCACTTCCACCAGCGGGAGGCCGGTAGGCGGGTAGCCATCCAGTTCGGCCAGGTGCCGGCCGGTTTGCGTCCGGCGGGCGTACACGGGCGGCATGAGCAATGCCGACACCAGCAACAGCATCAGGTTGGCGATGCGGCCTTCCGTGCGGGCAGGGGCGGGTTGAATGTTGGTTTTCATGGAGGGAGTGATGGTTTGAACGGCTGCCCAATTACAAATCAATCAATTGCCATGACCAGTTTTCTGCCGGCGGTCAGGTTGTTCTCCCACAAGTGAGGGGCCGCCTTCACCGTTTCGGCGCTCAAGCCCCCCACCACGTTCATCCCGGGGGCCATCTTTGCCCCCAACGCACCTCACCACGAAATGGGTTGATCGAATGCAAAAAGCCTTCAGGAGTAATCTTGAAGGCTTTTTGCATTTGATCAACGCGGAAAGGATGCGTGCATGATTTGATTGATCCAAAGGTAGTACACCGGCCGAAACAGGTTAATCGCAGGAGAATGGGCCTAGGGCGTAAGCGTCATCTCGGTTTTCAGGTAGGTGTACAGGTCCGGCTGCGTTCGGGTGTTAACGGGCAAGTTGGTGGGTGAAATCTTTTTCACGTACCCGTCCGCGTCCAGTTGGTAGCTGAAGGACCTGTTGCCAACCGTTACCCACGCACCTACCCCTTCCCGTTTCTCCAGTTGGCAGCCGCTCACCAGGTACTTGTTTTTCTTGCCGTAAATGGGCAGGAAAAAGTCAATCGGGTCGGGGTTGTGGGCTCCCAGTACGTAATACTTTTCATTCAAGTGCAGCACCTGGTTGAGTCCCCCTGCGTTATCCAGCGGACCGGCATTTTTCAAGGAGTATACAAGGGGTATACAAGAGGTAGACATGGGCCCGAAGCGATGGGCCGGCGGGGGTGCATCTACAGGCGGGCTTATTCCAGGATTCTTCTCAGGTAGTTGATCTGGCCCAGGTGGTAGGAAAGATGGGCCAGCAGGTGCACCAGAAAAAAGCCGGTCGTCATTTTGTACCCCAACACCTCTTCGGGGTAGATTGCATCCAGATCCTCCGCCGGCAAAGCTTGCAGGCTGGCAAGCACTACCTCCCGGGTATGCGCAATCTGCCGGAGCAGCTCCTGCTGGGGCACGTTCCTGGCCGCAAATTCTGCCGGGCGGTCTCTCACGTAGGGCCGTTGCCCCAGCGTGTGGCCAATGTAGGCCGACAGGTTGCCTACCAGGTGTAAGCCTAAATTGCCGGCTGGATTAGGGACATGGCCACTCGTTAGCCACAAATGCTCCTCCTGCCGGAAAGCGGCAATTTCGTGGTGGAGCCGCCCTAAGTCCCGATCGTACAAAGCCCTGAGTTCTGCAATCATTTTCTTTTAGGATTTGGTTGCCTGGTTGCTGCGCCCAGCGTTGCCAGGCGTAATTTTACGCCCAATATAGCCCGCGGGAACGAAAGGTACGACAAGTTTAGCGGGCAAAATACTCGGTAAATCAACTGCCATAGGGCAAACCAGCGTAGGGCGGTTCGGAACAGTTTACGTTCTGTAGCGGGAGCTTGCTGCTAAAGCCGTCCTTTCGGTAGCCATGCCGATACCCAGTAAAAGCCAGGGCACGCCCCACCCCATAATGGCGACCAGGTCCGGGTGGCCGGTAACAACCAACAGCGGGAACATCACCAGAAACGGGTAAAGCCCGACGAGCAGCGGCAATGCGCCTTTGAGGCCCGGCCAGCGTTTGCCGGCCAGTACCTGAATGCCCGTAACCACCATGCCGACGCCCGACAGCAAGGCACCCAGCGGGAGGAACATCCGGGTATTCAGGTTAAACCAGTAGCCGAAAACGTAATTGATCGAGTAGGCAATGGCGCCGGCAGCGGCGATTGCAACGCCGAAGGCTTTCCACTTGCTGCCGCCCCTGATTTTCCACCGGTACAGATGCGACAGGATCACCAGGATACCGATCTGCCCGAGTGTCCACAATCCGCCCAAAACGGCATTCAGCGAATGGCTTTGCGGAAAGGACGACCAGACTACCCATTCAGTCAGGTAGCAAACGCCGGGCAGCAGGAAGAACAGGGGAGAGGAAGGATTGTTGTTTTTCATGATTTTGCTGATTTGATTGTTTATTCGACCGGACCTGCCTGGTCAGGCATTTGCCCCGTGATGCAGTGAATGCCCCCACCGCCTGCGTTGATGGCCCTGGAGTCAACCGCCACTACCTGCCGGCCGGGGAAATCCTGCCGGAGTATCCGTACGGCCTCGGCATCGGTTGCCGCCAGATCAGGGGAGAGTATCATCTTACACCGGCCGGTTTGGTTGAACCGGGGGCAAAAGTAGGCGGGGCCGGTGTGCGCCGGAATAGTCTTTTTGCACTAATTCACCGGTCCGGCTGCTACGGCCGGAGAGGACACTACACGGCCTGCTTCCGCCTCAATGTACTATTCACACCGCCCGGGCAGCTCCCTGGCGCAGTCGGGCTGCCTTTTGCCTACGTTTGATTGGCGATTTTCTTGCTGAACAGGGCCAGACCAAGGGAAGCAAAAGAGGACATGCTCAACACGAAACGGCTTTCAAAATTAGCAATGGCCGTGTGCTGGGCCCGCGCCAGTGCTGCCATAGTATTCGGGGTCAAGTGTTCCAGGTCTAATCCGTTTATGAATTCATTGATGGGCAATTGTTCCGTCACGGTAAAGGCAACATCTAACCCGAAGGCGACAAAAGAGAGCAGCAGCAACAGAAAGCCCAGACTCTTCCAGTTTTTTACGTTGAATATAATATTGACCACAAACAGCCCGATCATCAAGGGCCCCATCACGCCCATTCGCCGGTGCATAAACGTGCCGTCTACGATTTTCCAGTAGCGGGCGTATTCCAGTGGCGTCAACTGGGTTTCAACCGGGCACATCTCGTGAAAAAAGTGCATTCCTGCGTAGAGCCCGATAATCAGCAGTAATGCGTACAGCAGAATCGATCGTATGGTAATCAGCAAGCGTGACATAAGTTAGGTTTGAAGTTGGGGTGATTGAATCGGGAATCGCTTTTACAAATGAGTAAGCAGGGCATTGTCGTGCCCCTTCCGCAATGCGGCAAGCAGGTGACCCGTGATGAACTGCGCATCCTCCCCAATGCCAAAAAGAATGTCTGACTTGCGCGACCTCAGCCAGTGCAGGCCCAGGAAATACAGGCCCTTGATTTCCGACAGGCCCTGCTGGTGAGACACATTTCCCTCCGCATCAAAAACGGGCAGTTTGAGGTAAGCAAAGTCGCCCCGGAAACCGGTTGCCCAAATGATGGTGGCGATGCTGCGGCTTTCCAGGTCGAGGGAAGCCGCTGATGGGACCGATTGCAGCCGCAGGTCCGGCTCATCCTCGGGGTCCGCCCCTGCCGGTGGGGCATCGGGTTGATGCTCCGCAATAAAGGCGTCAATCATGGCTTTGACCCGGGCCGAAAAGCCATCGGCGAAGGCAACGTTGGCGGCAGTGTCGTTCCCAAAAGAGAGCAATCGTCCGTCGGCCCCGTGGAGTTTGCCCAGCAGCACCACGCCGCTTCGGGCCAGGGCTTGCAGGCTCAGGCTGGTGCGTCCGCCGTGCGTACCTTTGAGCAGGGGCGTACGCAGGTGGAGCATGGCCGGATCGGCTATTTCTTCCGGACGGGCGTTGAAAAACCCCGTGAGCACCAGCCAGTCCATAATGTCCTTGCCGCGATACCGCCGGGGACACCGGGGGACCCGGCTGGTGGACAGGTACACGTTCCGCCCCGCTTCGATCAGGTCTTCGGCAATCTGGCAGCCGGATTGCCCGCTCCCCACCACCAGTACGCCGCCCGGCGGCAACGCTTCCGGGTTGCGGTATTCGCTGCTGTGCAGTTGTTTCACGCCAGGGCCCACCCGGGAGGAAAGCGGGGAGACCTGCTTCCCGGACTGCCCGCCGGAAGCAATAATTACGTTTCGGCAAAGAAAGGATTGCGCCGCGCCGTTCGAATCAACTTCGACCCTGAATACACCCGAATGGTGGTTTTTATCAACCGAAAGCACGGTTGTATTTTCCATGACCGGCAGGGAATGGGCGGCGGCAAAATCCCGCATCCCGGCCGCCAGGGCCCGGGCCGAACGGAACCCGTCCCCTGCCGGCGGCGGCAACGCTTCACCGGGCAGGGTGTTGAGCTTGTTCGGGGTATTCATGCGGAAGCTGTCCCACCGCTGGGAAAGCCACGATTCGCCAACCCGGCCGCGTTCGAGCACCAGGTGACTCAGGCCGGATCGTTTCAGGTAATAGCTGGCACTCAGCCCGGCGTGGCCGGCGCCGACCACGATCACATCGAGGGGTAGGTTCATGTCTTTGAAAAGGGGTTACGGGAAAGGGTGGAAATCAAGGGGCAGGCATCAGGCGCACGGATTTGCGCACAAACCGGGAATCGGTCAGTTGGGACAGTAAGAAGGCAGCAACATCCGCCCGGGGCAATGCCGTTGCAAATTGCTTTGATACCAGGTGTTCGCCGCCCTGGTAGTGGTGGGTCGCGGGGCCGTTGGTCAGGATCGGGGCCCGCACAATCGTCCAGTCGAGGGCCGACGCCCGGATGTGTTTTTCGCGGGCCTCGTGACCGCGAATCTCCGTGCGCAAAAGCGTGGGCGCCAGGGTACGGATGAGCAAGCCCGCCGCGGGCCGGCTCTCCCGCACGCCCAGCGCCGACAGGTACACCAGCCGGGAGGCGGAGGCCGCCTGCATGGCACGCAGGATGTGCCCCATACCTTCGACGAGTACCTGGTCGAACCGGAACATATTGTCGGCGCCCAAAGCCGAAATGACGGCCTGCTGACCGGAAACGGCCCGCCGGACCGCCGGGAAATCACCGACGTTGCCCTGGTGCAGGGTTAGCCGGGCATGGGTAAGCGCAATGCTGGCGGGATCACGGACAAAAGCGGTCACCTGGTGCCCACTGGCCAGCGCCTGCTTTACCAGGTGCTGGCCGGTACTGCCCGAGGCTCCGAAAATCAATACTTTCATGGTTCTCTTT
The DNA here is from genome assembly GCA_963844325.1 of uncultured Sphingobacteriales bacterium. Lineage (GTDB taxonomy): Bacteria > Bacteroidota > Bacteroidia > Cytophagales > 172606-1 > CADCTQ01. Next base: position 5,217,751 of record CAWJNV010000002.1, on the reverse strand, counting down.
TTCCGTAAGAGCGGGTGACCGTACGGGAAGTTCGGTCGGGGGCAAGAATTATTTTTGCAAAGGATGCACGAATACCCGGCTGGCCTTTTCCTGCTGCCGGTAGAGTACCACCACGGACGTGGCCGGGCAATGGCCCGGATGCCGGGAGGAGTTGAAGTGCACCGCCTCGATGATGGAGATGTGACCACTGCTGAAAACCGTTGCCGGTTCCAGCCAGCTGCCGGCGCGCTGGTCGTCGGCTACCATCTTTTCGATCACGCCGCCGCTGAATCTTTGCCCATTGGTAAAAGCAACGCAACTGTCCTTTACGTGGCTGATGAACTGCTTTCTGGGGGCTTCGCGTGCGTGCATGCTGCCGTAAGTGGAAAGGTAAAAGTCATTCCATTCGTTGCTCCGCTCCAAATCCTCGCCGGTAGCCTCTTCGTGTCGCTTCCACCATTCACCCAGTTTCAGCCGGGCCTGGTTCAAGCGGCTACGGACCGTGCCGACGGGAATGCCCAGAATAAGCGCAATGTCTTCGTAGGCGTGAAAAGCGGAAAAGTAGCGCAGCAGCAACGTGCCGTGCAGCACCTCGGGAAGGCTGGCCAGGGCGCTGTACAGCCGTGACTGGCTGGCAACCTGGTCGTGGCTTTTGCGGAGGTGGTCATCCCAGAAGGCGTCCGTCCGGAGCAGCGTACTGTTGGCGCGCACCATCTTCCGGTGCCGGGTCAACGACCGGAAGCAGGCATGGGTAACGATTTGCCGGAGCCACCCTCCGAAACGGTTGGGGTCCTTCAACTGCGCAAGTTTAAGGAAAGCCGTCACGAACGCGTCCTGAACCGCATCGGCAGCGGCTTCGTTGTCTTTGCAAATGCGGAGGGCCGCCGCAAATGCGGCCGGGTAATGTCTGCGGTACAACGCATTCCAGGCCGCGGTCTCTCCATGCCTGGCCGCGTTGACGTACTGGGTATCATCCAAAGAAGCAGGCGTCTTGCCCAGCCGGTCTTTATTCATTTCAAAGGTTATTTGCTTCGGTTACGTGTTTGATGAGCACGGGCAAGGGAGCAAAGTTAACGCGTCACTTCCCCGTGCAAATAGTACTTTCGTCCCATTTGCCTCCCTGTTTTGCATCGCTTTCCGCCCGCCTTTGCCGCGTTAGCCGGCGCGGCAAAGGCGGCCCGGCTCCGCTAGGCCGAAAGCAAGTCACCCGCAGGAATGCGGCTGAGCAGTTCCACCACGTTTCGGGCATTGGTTTTTTTGAACAGGTTGCTCCGGTGGTTGCGTACCGTGTTGGTGCTGATGAATAAGCGGCCGGCAATCTCCTTGCTGCTCAGGCCCTCCTTGAGCAGTTGAATGATCTCTACTTCCCGTTGGGTGATCGGGGAAGCATCGCCGGCATTGTCGATGGCCGGCACGTAAGTGCCCAGGCGGCGGCAGGCCCCCTGGAGGCACTTGTACCATTCCAGGAAGACACGGGTAAACGGCTTTTCCCCCGTCACGTCCCTGAGCACCATGAAGACGTTGCAGGCGTGCTGCCCGTTGACCACGTAGAGCTTCTCCTCGTGAATGACCCGGTAGCCTCCATCGGGGGCGCGGCACCGGTAGTTGAGCACAAAGCGGTAGTCGTGTAGCTGGCCGGGCGCCAGCTGCCTGAGCAGTTCGTCGATCTTCTGGCCGATGCGGGCAAAGGCTTCCACGTCTTCCGGGTGGATGCGGTCGAGCAAGTCGGCGCAGTGCTTGTTTTTTAATTGCTGCGGGCTGACGCCGAAAAAAGCGGCGCAGTTGTCACTCATAAACCGGATGCCGTGCTGCTCGTCGCGGAGCACAATGATCCAGGCGGGGAACATTTTTTCAACCAGGTGCAGGCTCCGGTGGACGCCTTCGCTACGCTGCCGCACGAGCTGGCGGGCCGGCAGGTACGGCAGCATGGGGTTGGGGTGGGCCAGAGAAGCGGGGGCAAGTGCCCGCTTCCGGCTGGTTTGACGGGAGGTTTGATGAGAGGTTTGCATGGTGATTAACATGGGGGATAAGTATGTGTACGTACACATACAAGGGTGAAAGTAAACCCGGGTGATTGGTCCGGGTAATTTTAGCTTGGTGCGGAAAAAGGCAAATTGTAAACAGTCCTGCCGGGGCCAGCCCGGCTAAAGCCATTTGGCCTGCTGCGCGTAATGCAGGAGTTCGATGCTGTTGCGGGCATTGGCCTTGCGCATCAGGTTCTGGCGGTGGTTCTTCACCGTGTTCACGCTGATGGCGAGCAGATCACCGATCTGCGGGCTGTTGAGCCCTTTTTGCAACAGTTCCAGCACCTCCTTTTCCCGGGCGGTAATGGGCGGCTGGCAAGCCTCGGGCACGTATTCTTCGATCAGGGTTTGGGCGCCGGCCCCGTAGCGGTGAATCTCCAGCAGCACCCGGGTAAACTTCCGTTCCCGGCTCAAATCCTTCAACAGGGTGAAGAACACGTACCGGTTGCGGTGATTCTGCACGGCCAGTTTCTCGTCGAGCAGGTACAGGTACTGGCCGTCGGGCCGCCGCAGCCGGTAGTGCAACACGAAACGGTGCTGCTTGGGGTCATACCCGGGAGAGAGGGTAACCTCCCGCATGCGTCCGTACGCCTGCCTGACGGCCGCCAGGTCGTCGGGGTGAATCAGATCGAAGTAGTTTTCTACCCCGATCTGCTGCCACTGCTCAGGGGTGTACCCGGTCACGTGGGTACTGTTGTGGCTTACGTGCATCAGGCGCGGGTGCTGCACCATGCACAGCAGGGTCACCCAGGACGGGAACAGGGCCTCGACCAGGTCAATCGTTTCCTTGATTTCGGGCAGGTTCTGTTCGATCTCGTATTCACCCGCCATAATCTGTCGGGCGTGGCTGGTGAGCAAGTGGCGGAGGTGCTGTCCGGCCAGGTATAAATCGTTCATATTTTATGATTTTTGGTCGTGAAGCGGACGGGCCGGTTTGCCCGGCTCAGTAATGCCTGTGGGTTGGTACCCAAAATGGTGCGTGCAACACCAGTGACCCGATTGAATGATCCAGATTTCATGGGGGCTGCGGCAAGGCGTAAACGGGGGAACACCGGAGGCCGGTCTTGAAAAGTAGGTGTACGTACACTTATCGGTAAGCAATGGCAGGCGTGCCGGTCACATAGTCCACCGGACCCAACCAAAAGTTGCGAAAAAGATAAGCGTGCCGGGAGGCCGGATAAACAATGCTTTGGTCCCAATTGACCGGCGGGCGGAAAGCAGGCACAACTGGTACGAAAGGGCGACAGCAAGCGGCAAATGGCTTGCCCGATTTTGCCCCGGTTTAAAAACGGACGATCAGGTCGATCAGCGCTTCCGGCCGGGAAAAGAAAGGAGAATGACCCGCTGGCAGGGTAACTGTTTTCTCAACGGTTACATTTTCAGCCATTCGGGACATGTTCGCATTCCTGGCTTCCGAACAAATGATGTAATATTTAGGAATAGCCCCGTACCCGGCATCGGTAACCTGAACGGGCGTGGCGAACGGTGCAACGGGTTGCCTACCAAGATTTGCTTTCGCAAACGCAACATCCGGTGCAGAACAGTCGTGATAAAGAAAGTGGGCAACCTGAGCGGTATCCAACCTGAAAGTAGCCTGGTTCTGGTCGAAGATAAAACTGCCTTCAAAAGTAGATTCCCCCGTAGTTGAGGGCGGTAACAATCTTGCGGCCAGCGAAAAAACGGATTCCCCGTTTTTTGGCAGAAAAGCATCCAGAAAAATTAGTTTTTCCACCTTGCCGGCTCCCAACCGCTCCGCAGCCTGGGCAATGGTGACCCCGCCGGCTGAATGGCCGACCAGGATGACGGGTCCGGGCTGGGCATTGGCGACATCCACTACTTTGCGCACGTAATCATCCAGCGTAACCTCCTCCGGAGGGGTCTGGTCGTCGCCGTGGCCGGGCAGGTCAATCGCCTCAACCCGGTGGCCCCGGGCCTGTAAAAGTGGCACTACTTTCTTCCAGGCCCAGCCGCCGTGGTTGGCCCCGTGGACCAGCAAGTAAGTCCTGGGTGAACCCGTTTTTTTGTTTTCAGGATCTTCTTTTTTACAAGCGATCAGCAGTAAAAGGGAAAATAGTATCCCGGTTGCCCAGACGGGCAGAAAATTTGTTTTCATAAGATTTGTAAGTTTGATTCGGGTGCAACAAAGAGGACAGGACTGCCCCCATGATGATTCATTTCAACGCAATGCTTTCAGTGGCACAGTTGTGCCTGATGGCTCAAACAAAAAAGGGGTCAGCCAATTAATTGATTTCGTTTATGATCCCGACCAGTTTTTCGGGCATGGAGAAAAAAGGAGAATGGCTGCTGGCAAGCGTATACACTTTTTCACAGGGCACGTGGGTCGATAGAAAGGTCTTGTCCATGTCCTGGCTTTCCGTGCAGAGGATGTAGTATTTCGGGATCACGCCGTAAACCTCCTCCGTCAGACGAAGGGGCGTTGCCAGGGGAACAATGGGCTCCCTGGTAATCCGGGCCAGTGCAAACTTTTTATCCGCTTCGGAGCAATCGTGGTAGAAAATGTGCGCAGCCATTTCCGGATTCACCCAATTGAATTTGTGATCTTCCGATAAGATAATATTTTCGACGAGGTGGGGCTTTCTTGGAGCATTGGGCGGTAATTGTTTGAGCGTAGCCTCTACCAGCGCGAACAGCGATTCACCGTCTCTGGGGAGGAAGGCATCCAGGTAGCCTAAAGCCGAAACTTTTTTGCGGCCTAACTTTTCCGCTGCCTGTGAAATTACAATACCCGCCATCGAATGCCCGACCAGTATTACCGGCCCTTCCTGATCACTGGCAGTCTTGGTTACCGCATTTACGTAATCTTCCAGACTGGTATCCGGCGTACGCCCGCTGTCCGGTCCGTGCCCGGGCAGGTTGACGGCTATTGCGGTATGCCCCCTGGCTTGCAGCAACGGAATCACTTTGTCCCAGCACCAGGCACCATGCCAGGCTCCGTGAACCAACAGGTACGTTTTACCTGATTGAGAAAATGCATTGTTTGTCATGGCTGATAAAATGAATGTTAGAAAATAAATTGACTTCACACTGAAATAAATGATGAAGCAAATTTGGACGTTATTTACCGGCAGGCAGTGGTAAAAAAAGGACAAACAGGTGGTAAATAAGGGACATTGTATACTGCGCGACCTCACCCCCGGCCCCTCTCCATTTGGAGAGGGGAGAAGAAACTGCTGTACAACCACCTGCATTTCAAACTTTTGCGCCTCCCCTCTCCTTGGGAGAGGGGTTGGGGGTGAGGTCCTGTACCGCAGTATGTATAGGGACATTGTCAAGCCGGCAGACTGGAAGACTGGGCGCGGCTTTTGTAGATTTCGGAGGCAAGGCCAAGTCTTCGCTCGGGCGAGTTGCTCTCCAGGAGGTGAAAGTCGTTTGGGGTATGCCGGGTAAATTCTTTGTAATCCTTGACCAGGTGTTGGTAATCGAAATACCCGCAGTCAAAAGCGATTTGCAACCAATCCCTTTCCGGGTAAGCGTTCTTCAGATTGATTGCTTTGGTAAAGCGAATGATTCTCAGGTAGGTTTTTGGCGTAACCCCGGTGCGTTCGTAGAACTTCCTCGTGAACTGTTTTGGCGATAAGCACGCCTCCCCGGCGAGCCAGTCGAGCGAAGCTTTGCCGCCGGAACTGAGCATCAACCTGCTTACTGTATCCACCCGGTGCGCCTCTTTCCGGGCACTGCCTGCCAGCGCGTTCACGAACCGGTCGGCTATCCCTATCATTTGTTCGTAGCTCACGGCACTTTGCAACTGCTCAAAAGTGAACCGGATGTTGCCCGAAAAGACAGATTCCGCATCAAGGTATTGATCGGTCAGTTCAAAGGATGAAATCCCGGTAAGCCGAAACAAGGCAGTGGGCTGAAAAACAATGTTGAATGTTATAAAATCCTTGCCCAGCAGATACCGGTTGATTACCGAGGTCTGCTGGCCGGCAAGGACTACCCGGAACCGGTGGTCGGTTTTGGGACCGTTACCCAATTGAACGAGTTCCCGCTCCCGGAGAAAGAAATGAAGACATACTTCCGGCCGGGGCGAATACGCTTTAAAGACGGGTTCCGGCGCCTGCACAAAGTCAAAGTGAACGATCCGGTAACACCGCACGAATTCGTTCAGCGATGGGTGAGGCGCAAAATCTTTCAGAATCATCCCAATGGAGTAAAGCGTGAAGCAGAAGTTGTTCCCATGGTTGCCGGGCCCGCGGGGGCCTAAATCCAGCCGGCCGCTTCGGCGTATCTGACGAGCTGCACCATGTTCTGGGCGCGGGCTTTCTCAAAGATGTTGCTGCGGTGGTTGCGCACGGTGAACACACTCACGGAAAACTTTTCGGCGATCTGTTTGCTGGTGAGGCCCTCGCGGATGCCCAGCAGCACGTCCTTTTCCCGCGGCGTGATGGGCGGCCCCTTGACGGCCCGGGGTACGTACTCGGTAAGCTTGCGGAAATCGCCGTGGCTGCGTTGGTACACCTCCAGCTTCATCTGCGAAAAGGGCTCGGACTGGACTTTAAAGAGCGCGAAGTACACCCGTTTGCCGGAGCGGTTCTGGAAACAGTGTTGTTCATCGGCCAGGTAGTGGTACCCGTGGTCCGGGGATTTGAAGCGGTAATGCAACGTGAACCGGAAGTTGACCGGGTCGGGTTCGGGAGACTGGCGGAACCAGTTGCGCATGTACTCGTACGACGATTGGAGGGCCCGGGCATCCTCCGGGTGAATGTGGGCGAAATATTCTTCGGGAGACATCCGGCTCAGGTGGCCCGCCGGGTAGCCCAGCACCTCCTGCGCATTGGGGCTGAAGTAAGGCGTATGCGGGTGGTTATACCGGCACAGCACAAATACCCAGGCGGGAAACAGGTTGCCGATGAACTCGGCGCTTTTCATCAAATCATCGAAATCGGTTTGGGCAAATACCGCTCCGGCCTGGCCGGCATCGTCCCGGGTGAGGTTGCGCAGCAGTTTGCCAATGGTGTTTGCTTGGGTCATAGTAAGTTTGGTTTGCGTTACATGAGCATCCCTAAGTTTGTGTGTGCCTACACACACAATGTAACCGGAAATGTGCGCAAAGTCAATCATTATGATTTCGGTTGTTGAAGGGGCCGAAAAATAAGAGTAGGTACACCTTTTTCCGCGGAAGTCGCTTTGGTCCGGTAATGCCCGTTACGCGCCGGGGTTGCTGCACCGGCTCACGGTGCGGACGCAAAGGTAAGCCGGCCGGTGGGGCCGGTACATAGTCCTTTTGTACTAATTAACCGGGGGGGTGCGCGCGGTGTGACTGCATCAGTAGTACAGATTAGTGCAAAGGGACTATTCCGGGGCGCACTAGGGCCGCCTACTTTTGCCCCGGTTCCGCCCTGCTTAAACCCAATCTCACCCGAAAGCTATCAAACCAACCCCCATGAAAACCACCAAAACCATTTTCCCCCTTGCTGCCCGCTACGCGCGGCGCACCGTGTTGTACGTGCTGCTCGGCCTGACCGGGTTCGGGGGCCTTTCGGCCTGCGAGACCGACGAGGTAAAACCCCGCACGGAGGCAACCGGGCAGTGGGTGCTCGACCGCCTGTATTTTGGCCGCGCCATGCCCGAAGGGGGAGAAGTAACCGAGCCCGCGTGGGATGCTTTCCTGGCCGAAATCGTGACGCCCCGGTTTCCCGACGGCCTCACCGTATGGCAAGCCGAAGGGCAGTGGCAGGAAGCAGCGGGCGAGGTCATCCGGGAAGGTACGTTCATTCTCGAAGTCGTTCACCCCAAAGGCAAAGCCGACGACGACAAGCTGGAGGCCATCATCGAAGCGTACAAGGGGCGCTTCGGGCAGGAATCCGTGCTGCGGGTGACCCACCCGGTGAACGTTCAGTTTTGATTCAATTCAATCGTACCCAATACCCATGCAAACCAACAGAACGCACGTAAACCCCATCCTGGGGGACAAGATCACTTTTGTACGAACCTCCCGCGAAACCGGCGGCCAGTCTTCGCTGCTGGAACTGGAACTGGTGCCGCTGGCGCAGGGAACGCCGCCGCACTACCACGACCGCTTCGCCGAAACGTTTACCGTGCTGGCCGGCGAACTTACCGTACGGACCGGGAACCAACTCAGAAAACTGCGGCCCGGGCAAACCTACACGGTGCCGCCGGGTACCAAACACTGCTTTTGCAACGCGCAGAACGCGCCGGTGCGGGCCATCATTGAGCTGAACCCCGCCAGCGAGGGATTCGAAAACGGGATCAAAATTGCCTACGGCCTGGCCCGCGACGGGCAGTGCAACGCCAAAGGCTTGACCGGGGCGCCCTGGAAAACCTGCCCCACGGCGACCAGTCGTTCCGGCTGGCCCTGCCGGCCGAAAGGGCCAAGACGCCCTACAACCACATTTCGCTGGACTGGGCGTCGCACGGCCACCCGCTGCCGGGCATTTACGACGTGCCCCACTTCGACATGCACTTCTACATGATCAGCGAGGCCGAACAGGACGCCATTGCAGAAAACCGCCCATTACCCCACCCAGTACTCAGTCAGCTACGATGCGGGCAAAGGGGTGTACACCATTTCGCTGACGGGTTTAATCTCCCGCCAGCAGAATTAAACCTTCCCCAATTGCCGCGCCGCCGCCGCGGCCCTTCTTATATGAACACCCTCCACTTTACCAAGGCAGGCGCGGGAGTGCACCTGCTGTTTGGCACGGACGTCGTGACGGTAAAAGCCACCAGTCGGGAAACTTCCGGGCAGATGCTCGTGCTGGAAGTTACCGTGCCGCCCGGAGGCGGCCCGCCGGTGCTGCACCGCCACGCCTACACCGAAACCTTTTACTTTCTGTCGGGTACGTTCCGGGTGAGCACCGCCGGTGACGATCACCGGTTGCGAACCTTCCAGGCGGAAGCCGGCGATACCGTTGCCGTGCCGTCGCGGGTGTGGCACACGTTCCGCAATACCGGAACCACGCCGGGCCGGTTCCTGGTCGTCCATTCCCCGGCCGACATGGAGCCCTTGCTGCACGAGTTGGGTCACCCCATTGCCGACCCGCTCCACCCGCCGCTGCCCGCCGGTCCTCCTTCGGAGGCGCAAATGCAAAAACTGCTGGAACGACTCGGCCAATACATGGAGTTTCTCCCACCCGACCAGGTCGCCGGATGACGCGGCCCGCGCCGGATGCGGATCATCCCATCTATTTTGAGCGCAGCTACCCGGTGGTCACGGAATTGCCCGACCACCGGGTAGCTGCGCTCCCGATGAGGTTAACCATTGCCGGCTGGATTTTTTTGTCCATTGGATTAAGATCCTGGGTACTACCCATAAACTACACCGCCTGCGTACGCTGCACCGGCGCCGCTATTTTTCTACTTTCTGCAAATCTTCCGCTTTGTCGATGGTCAGGTCCATCTCCAGAAAGTCTCCGCTGGCAGGCAGTTGGAGCGCAAAGGCACCATATTGCTCGGTTTGGACCACCCCTTTTTCCAGCGTGAAGTCCAGAACGTGTCCGCCTCTTTTGCCGTCGGCAGCTAAAAAATGCAGGTGGTAACCTGGTACGTTCACCCCTTTTACGTAGGCCGGACAACGATAGCCGATTACGGTTCCCTTTACCTGCTGGTAAGTGAAAACGGATTGTCCGTCAACCACCCGGGCCATTGCGGGATAAGGTTTGGTTTGGGCGGGTACGCTCCGAACCTTGATTGCGGCAAAAGTGCCTTCTGCCCGGATGGCATAAAATAAATTGGGCGAAGGGAGCAACCCGTCCACGGTCCCCGGAAAGGAGCCGTACGTCAGGCGGTCGGGCAACGCGTGGGCGTGCCCTCCCGCAAAAAAGGAGACGGTGGCCCAGGGAATCCGGGTGGTGTCCTTGACCAGCCGGCTGATGCCGTCCGCCTTCACCTGGTACACTTTCCCGTCCAGCATCAGCATCTCCCCATCTAAGGCGTGAAAAGTACCAATGCCGAAATTGCCCCGCCGTTTCAATTCCCCGACGGTAAAGGTTCCGTCGTACGCCCCTGCCAGCAGGGCGTCAATGGTGGAATACGTGGTTACTGCGCCCCGCTGGGCAAAAAGCGTGGTAAGCGATAAAAAACAACTCAGCAGCAGTGCCGGCCGGGTAAAACGCATGGTGATGTCTGTTGGAGATGAAGATTGGGCACGGGCGGTGCACGTAAGCACCCCGTGGAACATGGCGGCTACGGTAGGTTCACGGCAACCGAAACCTTTACTTTCCGGTCAAGGATGAGGCTTGCTTCCCCCAGGTTAAAATCCAGCCGGTCCACTTCGAAGTGACCCCGGTACTCGGTGAAGACGCCCCCCCGGCGCACGGTAAATGGGATGATGGTTTCCTGGGTTACCCCTTTGATCGTGACGTCGAACCGGCCGGTGAAGGCGTCTTCTCCCGTTTTCCGGAACGCTTTTGAACGCAGCTGGATGCGGGGATGCTTTTTGACGTCGAAGTAATCGGGGCGTTGGAGGTGTTTGTCGCGGAGGCCAATGCCCGTTTGCAGGGTAGCCGGGCTGGCCGTAGCGGTGATGTGGCTGCGGGCCAGGTCGTCGGGACGGAAGGAAATGTCGGCCTCGATGCCGGTGAGGGTACCCTGGACTTCCAAGCCGGCGTTGCGGATGCTGAACCGTACGGAAGATTGGAGGACCCCCGCCGGCTCCGCCGGACCGCCCATGCCGGCCTGCATGACCAGTACCCCCGTGAGCAGCAGGATGGAGAAACGTTTGGTTTTCATAGGGTTTTGAGAAAGGCAACCAGGGCTGCTTTGTCGCCGGCACCCAGGTCCAGCCCGAAAGGGTGGCCTTTCACGGGCATGGTTTCCAGGTGGGGCGGTTTAAAGCCGGTGGGCACGTAATCGGGTTGCAGGCGTTTGGGGTCGAGCACTTCTTCCAGGCGGGTCAGGTTGCCGTTGTGGAAAAACGCCCCCCGGAACCAGGCGCCGCGCAGTGACGGCACTTTGTAGTAACCCGTTCCCCGGCGGGTGTAGAGCGTCGATACCGAGTCGGTTTCTACGGATACGTTGAAAATATCGTACTTTTTGAAGTGTTCCGCGGACGGTTCAAACCCGTTGGCGGGGGTCAGCTTGTTGTTGGTGTAGAGCGGCGGCGGGTGGCAGGTAACGCAGCCCGCTTCGGCAAACACCCTTTCGCCCCGGGCCAGCGTTGCTTTGGGAAACCGGTGGGGATTTGCGGGCGGCCGGAGCGAATAAATGTACTGCGTGAGGGCGTAGAGCTGCGCGTCGCTGTACTTGCGGCCCGCGTAGCCAAAGGGGTGATTCCACTGGCCGGCGGCGGGCAGTTCGGAGAAGTTATTTTTGCCGCCCGGCATAAAACCGTCGTAGGCGGTGAGCATGTCCATGCCCTGGTTGAAGGCGGCGTAGCGCATCAGGTCGCCGGGGCCGTCGTGCCGCATCAGGCCGGTATGGTCGAGGTACTTGAGGTCGCTTACCCCAATCAGGCTGGGGATGGCGAAGGGATACAGGTACGAATCGCCTTGCCGCGTGACGACCCCGTCGGGGGCTGCCCGGAGCCGGCTGATGAATTCGCCGGCACTAGCCGGCTGCCCGGGCACGGCCGTTGGCGCCCAGGGAGCAAAGCCCAGCCGGGTCTCGATTTCCTGCATCTTTTGCAGCGGTACCTGGCGGGATTGGAACTGGTAGGCAACGCCCCGGTCACCGGCCGCATTCCCCTGGGCCCCCGGGATGAGGGCACCGGAAGGCATGACGCGGGTGTGACAAGAGGCGCAGGAGAGGTTGCCCCGTAAGAGCTTGCCTTTCTCCGCAATGACGTAGCGGTTGAAGGGGTACACCCCGGCCGGCGTCATTTTATCGCCGGTGGCTTGCAGGTAGGCCCGGTCGTACGGGGAATGCTGGCCCGTATCGGGGCGAAAGGCCGCCGGCCAGTTGAAGACCAGTTCTCCCGCCCTGATCCAGTCTTCCCGGGTTTTCAGCTGCCCGGGGTCAAAGGCAACTTCGGGTTCCCGTTTTCGCAGCGAATCCAGGTAGCCGGGTTTTTCGAATTCCCGCACGTAAACCGGATAGGTTTTATAAATGACGTGTTCCGGCAGGGAGTCGTAGTAGGATTGGGGCGCGTACTCTACTTTGACCGAAGTATCCGGGGGCGGCAGGTGGAATCGCCTGATAGCCGCCGGGTCCCACGTGCTGGGAATGCGCTCTTGCATTTCCCGGAAGGAGGCGGCCAGGGCAACGAAGGAGACGGCCAGGAGGGCGGGAACTATCTTTTTCATGGTTGCGGGGAGTAGTGATCGTATTTTTCGAAGGCATCCATGATTTTGCCCTGCAACACCAGGTTGTTCAGGCCGGTGATTTTGTCCATCAGATTTTCCATCGGCTTGTTGGTTCGATCGGGTGAATAATGATGGAGCAAAGGTAGTTGTCCGCCCCGCCGCCGTAAATAGTACTTTTGTTCCATTTAGTTGACGTTGCGTGCGCAAACCGGGTTGGGCTGCCGGTAGATAGGACTAAAGTACTATGGCGGCGAGTTGTAACGCCCGCTACAATTGCATAAAACTCGCACCCACAATTTTCAAGGTGTCGCCAAAGCGTTGCCACACTCTGAAGTACCTGAATTGTCCCTCCAGGGGCGTGCCCATCATTTTTCCTTTCGCCGTCATGGTTACAATTGAGATGGCGGTGTCGCCGATTATTCTAACTTCATCAATTACCGTGGAAGCGTCTTCAATAATCATTGTTTTTGCCCGGTGCGCGCTTAAGTCCATTTCTTTGGTGACAATTTGCCCGGTCGGCGCAACGGCAACCAGGTCATCGTGCAGAAGCTGGTCAAGCACGTCCACATTGCTCACCAGTTGAGCCGAAAAAAGTTTGTTTTCAACTTCAACAATGTCTTCCCTGGTAATGGGTGTTTTTTCCATGTTTCAATTATTTTATTGTTTCCATTTTAGTAACTGCAAAACTAATTCATTGGTAGTGTGTACCGTCATTTTCAAGCCTTCTAATTCACAGTTAACCTATGCACGAATTACTGCAACTGGGGGCAAGTGCCCTCCGGACAGCCGCTTTGCGGACCGAAGTCAAGGAATTCATCCTCGGCAACGAGGCTTTGTTCAACACCCTCCGGAAAGCGGCCGACCGCTATATCGGGGGTGAAACGCTGGAAGAAACCCTCCGGAAAGTCACCCGGCACCATCAGCAGGGCTTCGGTTGCTCGATTGAGTTCATGGGTGAGGACACCCGAACGGCCGCCGAAGCAAACCGGGCCGCCGGTGAGTTCGTCCGCATTGCCCAACAATGCCGGGAGTTGGACCTCCGGGCTACGATCTCCCTGGATCTGTCGCACATTGGGCTGATCGTTTCCCGGGAGTTGTGTCTGCAAAACCTGGATGCCATTTGCCGGGCGGCCCAACTGCCTGGTGCCGAAGTGATGATCAGCGCCGAAGGGGTCGAAAAGACCGACGATGTGTTGGGGGTATACCAGACGGCCCGCGCCGTGCACGACAACCTGGGCATTACGCTGCAAGCCTACCTGCACCGGACCCGCGACGACTTTGAGGAAGCAGTCAGGCAGCCGGGCCGGATCCGGGTGGTGAAAGGGGCGTTCCAGGCACCGGCGGAGGTAGCTTTGCCGCGGGGAGAAAAGCTGGACGAGACCTACCTCGGCTACGTGGATCAACTGTTGTCGCGGGGCCACAAGTGTTCCATTGCCACCCACGACCCAAAGATTCAACGGGTAGCCCAAGACCTGGTGGCACGGTACCGGCCCGGCCGGGAACGGTATGCGTTTGAGAGTTTGTACGGCATCGGGGCCGAACAACTGGCTGCTTTGCGGGACGAAGGACACCCCGCCAGGGTGTACTTCGTCTACGGCCGCGAATGGTACCTGTACTTGTGCAACCGCCTGGCTGAATACCCGCTCAACCTGTTCCGCGCCCTGGATGACATGGTTGGGACGGACCAGCCCCGGGACCCGCTCCAATAACTGAATTGACAAGGAAGGTTGTATGGTTATATGGCTGAATGGCTGTATGGTTGAATGGCTGAATGGTTGAATGGCTGAATGGTTGACTTGTTTTTGTTTTAAAGGACCGGTTTCTATTTAATCAACCATACAGCCATTCAACCATATAACCATATAACCATATAACCATTCAACCATACAGCCATTCAGCCATATAACCTTCCTTTTCAGTACAGCTACCCAACCGGTACCCCGATCAGAACTGGAAGTAGATAAACGAGTTGCTGCTTTTCTGGGTCAATACCAGGACAATGAGCATAAACGTCCATACCAGTCCGAGTCCCCAGGCCGGCAGCCTCCCGGCCACCTGCGCCACCGACTTCTCGCGCATGTACCACTGAAATCCCAACATGCCCGCGGTAATGAGGCCCACTTTAAGCAGGGCCAGCGTCTTGAGGATGGTAATTTTGACCGGAATCACGCCGAACATGCCCAGCAGCAGCAGCGTGGCCTTGCTAAAATCCGGGGCGCGGAAAAACACCCAGGTAACCGACACGACCAGGAATGTGAGCAAAGCCAGGCCGAAGCGGGTTGCCCCGGGGCTGACGGAAAGGCCGGGCATCAGCGAAGCCCTGGTAATCACCTGACCAGACCAGGCGGGTTGCCGAACCGGCTTTTCCCGTGAAAAGCGGTCCTTGAGCAGCCTTTCCAGGCCCAGGTACAGGCCGTGCAGGGCACCCCACGCAACGTAAGTCCAGGCGGCCCCGTGCCACAGGCCCCCGAGCAGCATGGTAATCATCAGGTTGAGGTACGTGCGGCCGTCGCCTTTCCGGTTGCCGCCCAGGGGAATGTAGAGGTAGTCGCGCAGCCAGGTAGAAAGCGTAATGTGCCAGCGCCGCCAAAAGTCCGAGAAGCCGACGGCCGCGTACGGGTAGCGGAAGTTGTCGGGCAGGGTAAACCCCAGGCACAGGGCCACGCCGACGGCGCAGGTAGAATACCCGGCGAAGTCAAAGAAAATCTGGGCGGAGAAGGCAAAAACGCCGGCCCAGGCATCCAGCGGGTGCAGCGGGAAAGGTACGCCGAATACCGCATCTGCCGTATCCGAGAGCATTCCGTCGGCCAGGCCGACCTTCATGAACAGGCCCAGCGTGAGCAGGAACAGCCCCCGCACCAGTTGATTGTTGGTAGCCACGCGGGGCTTTTCAAACTGCGGGATCAGTTCGTCGGGGCGCACGATGGGACCGGCCACCAGGTGGGGGAAAAACGTAACGAACAACGCAAAGTCCAGGAAGGATTGTACCGGGGCCGCTTTACGGCGGTACACATCCAGGGTATAGGAGAGGGTTACGAACGTGTAGAACGATATTCCGACGGGCAGGATGATGTCGGCTTCGGGAGCCTGGTACACGAAACCCAACGCGGAAACCAGGGACGTAAACGTGTCCAGCAGGAAGCCCCCGTATTTGAAGAAGCCCAGCATCCCCAGGTTGGCCGCAAGGCTTACAACCAGCCAGATTTTACGCCTGCGCTTGTTTTCTTCCCGGCCAAGGGCCCGCGCCATCAGGAAATCTACGACCGTGGAAACCCACAGGAGGATGATAAAAGGGGGATTCCAGGCGGCGTAAAACAGGTAACTGCCCAGCAGCAGGTTTATTTTTTTGGTTTTCCAGGACAGCGGCAGGTGATGCAGCAGCAGCACCAGCCCGAAAAACAGCACGAAGGTATAGGAGTTGAAAATCATGACTTACCGGAGGGTTAAAGTGGAAGAAGAAAGGGCCGTGGGGTGGGCGGCGGCCCGGGGATGCTGCATCGTCCAGCCCGTTTTCCGTGCCAGGATGGGGACCAGGTCACGGGTAAAGGCCCGGGCATTGGCCGGGGTCAGGTGCGACCATTCAATGCAGGGGTAGCCGGCCAGTCGGGGATAATCTTCGAAGTGAATGCCGGGGGCACCCGTTTCCCGGAGCAGCCGGTCCCAGTACTTTTGGCGGGGCATGGCCTGCTTTTCCATTTCCCGGAAGGGCCCGGTGGAGGGCATGCGCAGGAAAACCACCTTGCCGCCCCGGCCCTGGATCTTTGCCACGTGTGACTTTACCTCCCCGAAAATCTGCGTCAGGGTACTGTCGGTTACGGGGGGCATTTTAGCGGCGGTAGCCAGTAAATTGTACCAGATCTGCTGCTGCTCGTGCTGCATGGCCGTATCAGCCACAAACGCGTCGGTAATGAACGTCTGCCGGTGCTGGTCATTGGTGGTGAATTTCATGGGAAAAGGCGGCATGGCAAACACGTCGGGCCGGTTGGGAATGCGGAGCCTTTCCAGCAGGAAGCGCAGGGCGAACCGTTCCTCATCGAGGAAAAGCAGTTGTGACTCCAGCGCCTGGTTCACGTGAAAGCTGGCCTGCTGGGCCAGCGACCAGTTGGGGTAGAACTTCACGCTGCTGTTGGCAAACTTGTCGTACGCGGCGGGCGTGAAAAATACGGCTTCTGTAACGTCCACGATCACGGTTCCGGTGAAGTTTTCGTCCTCGGCCAGGTCTTTGAGCACCGGCCGCGGGGAGGTACCCGAGTGGGCCAGTTGGATCGGGGCGCCCCCGGTAACCGCTTCCCAGGTAGCCAGGTCAATGCCGAATTTAATGCGCGAAGAGCCAATCAGGACCGGGGCGGCGGGGGAAGCGTCGTACACCCGCCGCCGGTGGTAGGCCCAAAGCGACTCGTCGTCGTTATAAGAATTCTTGAATCCCTGGCTGCGCCAGTACGTTTCCCAGGCGGCAACAAAAGCCAGGGTGAGCAGCAGGGCCATCCTGCCCGCTCTGCTAAAGGTTCGGTTTTGCATTAGGATTGTTTTAAGTGGTTTGATCAGAAAAGATGGGGTGGCCGGTGCATTGGCTACGGTACCGGCTCACCGGGTGAATGCAAAAGTAAGCCGGCCGGCAAGGCCGTTAAATGGTTCTTTTGCACTAATTGGCCGGCGGGTGGCGTGGCCGCATCAGGGGTACAGAAAGTTGGGGGCATGCATGGGCCGCCACCCATGATTGGTACTAAAGCACTATTTACGCCGGCGAAAAGACAACCTAGCTTTGTGGCCTCATCAAATACTTTGACGCTGGCCCAGTCAACTCCTCACTAAAGGGCCGTTACTTTTAACCAACCATACCCACTACGATGAAAACAAACTACCTGCCCTTATGGGCAGCAGGCTTATTATTGGCCTCTTCCCTGCTCAGTTCCTGTAAGAAAGAACTTGAACAAGCCACCCCGGCCCAGCCGGCTCCCACTGTTGTTTCCGACAGTACCGGCGTGATCAAACACGGTAAGCTCGACGGGCACCCCATCCGCTACCGGGAGATCAATGGTGAGGCGGTCTGGCAGGGCGACATCCTGCTTACGCCCGAGCAATTAGGTCAAAAAACCGACCCCAATGCCCGCACCGGCGGAGCCGGCTGGGCCTACACCTTTAATCGCTGGCCGGATGCGGTTATTCCGTATGAAATAGCGTCTAATCTGAGCCAGACCGTCATTAAACAAGCCATTGCCCACTGGGAGGCCAACACCTCCATTGATTTCGTTCCCCGCACCAGTCAGGCCGATTACGTCCGGTTTGTCAGCTCGAGCGTAAACCAGTCTTCGGTTGGTAAACAGGGCGGAATGCAGGAGATCAGACTGTTTAACGCCAATGATTTAAACACGGTCTTACACGAGATCGGGCACGCCGTGGGGCTTTTACACGAGCACTCCCGCGCCGACCGTAATAGCTGGATTACGGTGAACTACCAGAATATACAGGCAGGAAAAGAGGATAATTTCGATGTATATAACCTGGGGTCCGGCTTTGATAGCGGAGCGTCTTTGGATTTTAACTCCATCATGCTGTATGGCTCCGATTATTTCAGCAAAAACGGTCAGCCCACCCTGGTCCGTAAAGACGGCACTACCTGGACCAACACCCGGACTGCCCTGTCAAGCAATGACAAAAAAACGGTGGAGGCCATGTACGCCAATCTGTACATTGTCTGGGGTGACGGACTCTGGGTCGCAAATACAAGAACGGGGAAATACGCGATGATAAGTTCAGGTTATCAGGGAGCCGCTAAAACCATTGCCGAAGATGGTCGTTACATCTGGGCCATCCACGGGGATGGGAATTTGCGAAAGACAAACCGCTTTTCGGGAAAATCTAACTCAAGTGTTTATTTCGGGACGGGTGCCGTCGGCGTGACGGGCGAAGACCCCTATGGGTTTATTTACGCCCAGCAGGGAATCCGGCTTTGGAAGATTAATACAGCAAACCGTACCTGGACCCGGCTCGGTGGGGTGAACGCCCTGGAAAACTGGACGGGTACGCAGGCCCTCTACTACCATAACAACGCCCTGTACATTGTCTGGAAAAACACCCTCTACAAGATCAACACCACCACCGGCAAGGTTGATAAGCAGTACGCCGGGTTGTGGTCCGACGTGAAAGGCATTGCCGCCCCCTACGGTTGGTCCCAGTCGATTTACATCGTGCAGCATGACAGCCTGTTTCGCATCGATACCGTTACCGGCGCGGTCACCTTCATCAAGTACGGTTTTCCGGACGTGACCGCCATGAGCGGGGTGGGGGGCAACTTGTTCATGGTGATGGGGGATAATTTGTGGCGGGTCAATGAAGCTGGATCGGTGCATTTTCTGTCAAGCGGCTGGAAAGGGGCCACCTCCATCGGGGCCATCCATAACGCGAACGGGCTGCAATAGGCCCGTCCCAGGCGGATTCGTTTCGCCGGTTCAGTGTTACGGTGCGCAGCCATTGTCAGGCGAGCTGACCCGAGTCGGGTTGGTGAGCCTGACGATGGCACCCAATAGTACGAGAAAATAATAAACGACAATCGTACGTGGAACATGGCGTCTCTTTGACTACCCATCCCATCAAGGCCAAACTAAGTAATTACAAAACCCGTCAAATTCATGAAAACAAAGTATATGCCCGTCTGGGCAGCAGGCCTGTTATTGGCCGTTTCCCTGCTCAGTTCCTGCAAGAAAGAACTGGAACAAGCTACACCAGCCCAGTCGGCAGCCGCCAGACAGTCGGCCGGCACCACCAGCACCACCACTCAGTCCATCTGGGACCAAAGACTGTACATCGTCTGGGGTGACGGACTTTACCTTACCAATAAAATCACGGGGCAGTGGTCGCTGGTGGCTTCCGGCTACCGGGGGGCCGCCAGAACCATTGCCGGGGATGACCAGTACATCTGGGCAATTTTAGGCAACGGGTATCTGGTGCGGGCAGCGCGCTTTTCCGGGAATATTAACCGGTCATTCTACTTCGGTGTCGGTGCCGTTGGGGTATCGGGTACCGACCCCCAGGGCTTCCTGTACGCCCAGCACGGCATCCGGCTCTGGAAGATCAACCAACTGACCGGCGTCCGTACCCGGCTGGGCGGGGCGAATGCCCTCGAAAACTGGAGTGGTACCCAGGCCCTCCACTACCATAACAACAGCCTGTATATTGTCTGGAAAAACACCCTCTACAAGATCAACACCACCACCGGGCTGGTTGAAAAAACATACGGTGGGTACTGGTCTGATGTAAGAGGCATTGCCGCCCCCTACCGTGGGTCCCAGTCAATTTACATCATGCAGGGTAGCGAACTCTGGCGCGTTGACACCACAACCGGCGCGTTCAGCCTGGTCATGGGCGGTTTTCACCAGGTGACGGCCGTGGGCGGAGTTGACGGAGGAATATTCGTGGTGTCGGGAAACAATTTGTATAAGGTCAGTGTCGATTTTGCCGTTGTAACTTCGCGGTTTCTATCCGGCGGCTGGGCAGGGGCCAGCTCCATCGGGGGAGTGTATAAGAATTAGGGTGGTTTTATGGAATGGTGGCAAAGTCTTAACGATTGGTTTTTGGCGTTGGGTGAAAAATACGGCGTTGACCCGGTCGTTTTCGGGTCCATCTACGTGGGGGGCATCCCGCTGTTCACCCTTTCGCTGTGGTGGCTCATCCGCAACGTCCGCCGAAAAAAAACGCTGGTGCTGCCGGTGCTGAGTACCGGTTTTTTCTTCCTGTCGGCCTACCTGTACCTGATCGTGGTGGGCCGCAACATTCCCTGGTGGGTGTACGGGCTGATTGCCGCACTGGTCGCTTACGGCGGGTATGCCACCTGGCAGAAAATCAAAAAGGGCACCTCCCGGCCGGCGGAGACGGATGCCTAGCGAAAGGCAGGAAGGCGAACATTTGTCTTCCCTTTTTCTGACAAATCATTACCTTGGGTTAGCCCTGCCGGTACGGGCCACTGCTTTTCACGATACTCCGATTTTACGTATGCATCTGAACACCCGCGCTACAAAGCAAAACACCTACGACGCCATTGTGATCGGAACGGGAATCAGCGGCGGCTGGGCCATGAAAGAACTCACCGAAAAGGGCTTACGCGTGCTGGCCCTGGACCGGGGCCGCATGGTGGAACACGTCAAAGACTACCCTACTGCCCTCAAGGCGCCCTGGGAAATGCCGCACCGGGGCCGCCTGGCCCATGCGTACAAAGAAGACAATCCTTTTGTGGTACGGTCCGGCGTGGTCAACGAGTACAACCAGCACTTTTTCGTGCAAGACAGCCAGCATCCCTACGTAGAGGACAAACCTTTTACGTGGGTGCGGGGCTACCAGGTGGGAGGTAAGTCCCTGCTCTGGGGGCGGTGGACGCAGCGCTGGGGTATCGGCGATTTTGAGGCCAATGCCCGCGAAGGCATTGCCGTGGACTGGCCCATCCGTTACCCCGACCTGGCTCCCTGGTACAGTTACGTGGAAAAGTTTGCCGGCATCAGCGGCAACAAAGACGGCCTGGCGCAGGTACCGGACGGCGAGTTTCTGCCGCCCATGGAAATGAACTGCTTTGAGCAGTACATGAAGGGGCAGATCGAAAGCAAATTTGAGGGGCGGCACCTGATTATCAGCCGACACGCCAACCTCACCCGGGCCGAGCCCCAGCACACGGCAGTAGGACGGGGCCCTTGCCAGTACCGCAACCTGTGCGGCCGGGGCTGTCCCTACGGGGCGTATTTCAGCACCAACTCGGCCACCCTGCCGGCCGCCGCGCAAACGGGCCGCCTTACGCTGCAGCCCGATTCGGTGGTGCATTCCATCGTGTACGACGAACAAAAAGGCCGCGCCACCGGGGTACGGGTGATTGACGCACATACCCGGGCGATGACGGAGTACTACGCCCGGATTATTTTCGTGAACGCCTCCACGGTCAACACCAACCTGCTGCTGCTGCATTCGACTTCAGCCCGTTTCCCGGCCGGGCTGGGGAACGATTCGGGGACGCTGGGAAAATACGTGATGGACCACAACTACCGGGTGAGCGGCGTCGGGTATTACGACGGCCTGCCGGACAAGTATTACTTCGGGCGGCGGCCCGTTGGCTTGTACATCCCGCGTTTCCGCAATTTCGGGGCCGATACGCAAACGGCTTTCCGGCGTGGCTATGCCCTGGCCGGCGGGACGGCCCGCCTCGGATTTGAACGGGGCATGGATGCGGCCGGCTTCGGCGCCAGTTTCAAGGACGGCCTCTCCGGGCCGGGGCCCTGGATGATGGCCTTTACGGCAATGGGTGAGATGCTGCCCTACGAAGACAACCGCATCTCCCTGGACCCGGATCGCAAGGACGCGTGGGGCATGCCGCTGGTGCGCTTCGAGGTAGCCTGGCACGAGAATGAAGACGCCATGAGCCGCGATGCCGTGGAGCAAGTGGGCGAAACGCTGGCTGCCGGTGGCTTGAGGGACATCCGCGTAAGCGACAAACCCGTCTATCCCGGGCACGGCATTCACGAGATGGGCGGTTGCCGGATGGGGCGTGATCCCAACACATCCATGCTCAACGGGTGGAACCAGTTGCACGCGGTGAAAAACGTGTTTGTGACCGACGGTGCCTGCATGACTTCCTCCGCCTGCCAGAATCCCTCCTTAACCTACATGGCCCTTACCGCCCGGGCGGCCAGCCACGCCGTAGCGGAATTAAAAAAGCGGAACCTGTGATCCCGGCCCCGGGCCTTTTCAAGCGGTCGCATCAGCGGAGGATGACTTGGTCTTGCTCGCGGGATACCTCCAGGTGGTACACCGCGGCAATGGACCTGAGCACTACATCCAGGTTGGTATTGGGCAGGGAACTGGTAAAGCGTTTTTCGGCAACGGTCGTGTCCTGCAGGATGATCTTTACGCCGTAGTAATCTTCTACTTGCTGCAACACTTCCGGCAAGGGGGCATTCTCAAAAAACAGTTCGTTTTCTGTCCAGGCCGTGTAGTTTCCGGGAACAACCGTCTTGCGGTTAAACGTCGTATCCCGGGCCGAAAGCGCAATGTAATCGCCGGGCTGCATCAGTACGGACGGCTTGCGGCCGGCGTTGGCCGTAAGCTTTACTTTTCCTTCGCTCAGCACCACGGTGGTGCGGTTGCGGCGCTGGGCTACGTTGAACCTGGTGCCCAGCACCTCTACCGTCAGCTGATCGGTGTGCACGGTGAACTTGGCGTGATCGGCCCGCCGGGCGACGGAAAAGAAACCTTCCCCTTGCAGCCACACTTGCCGTGGCGGGCCCAGCCCCCAGGGGTTGCGTACTTTGAGCCGGGAGTTGGCGTTGAGCGTCACCACGGAGCCGTCGGGGAGAGTAATGCGTTGCGTCTGGCGGTACGCGGTGCGGTACTGGCGGTCCGGACCAGGGGACAGCAGGTACAAAAGACTGCCCAGCAATACCAAACCGGCCAGCATGGCTGCCCGCACTGTCCACCCTCGTTTCCACCCGGGGGAGATGACACGCCGCCCGGGTTGCGCGGCAGCCTCCCGCGTCTGGTTGATTCGATTCCACACGCTTACCTCCTCTTCCAGGGTCGGTGCATCTTCCCGAAAACGGAGCAGGATCACCAGTTGCCGGGCTTGCTGCACTTCCTGGCGGCGGTGGGGATGCTTTTCCAGCCAGGAAAGCCAGAACTGGTTGCTTTCGGGGTCGGATTGCTGTACCCATTGCTGGAAGTAGTCGTCCATGGCCAGTTGCTCGGCCGTGTACCGGGTGTAATCCAAGTGATCCATCGTGGTCATCGAGTCTGAGAGAATGTATTATACTATTATTTGGCAAGCCAGACACGCTCCCGGGTGTTTTCCTTCTAATCCGGCGGATGGCGCTGATCTCACCAAAGCTGACCAAGTATTTTGTAAGAAGTATGATCCTTTAAAATAACCGGTTCATTTGCCGTACAAAGCGTAATCCAATCCGCTTTTGTCCGGATGTTTGCGCCTGGTGTCGCCGGCCTGCAACGGAACGGGTTCAGTGCCGGCAGGCGCTGATAAGCAAAAACAGCCTGACTAAAAGGTAGTCAGGCTGTCAGGTACTACTGCTGTTCTTCGGCCAATGGGCTTACCGGGTGATGACCAGCCTGGCCGTTTTACCGGTCTTGCTCCCCTGCACGCTTACCAGGAAGAGCCCCCGGGGCAGGTGGCCTACCGAAAGGGTTACTTGCCGGCCCGCCAGGCGGGGCTTCACTTGCCGCAGCAGGTAAGCCTTGCCCGTCATATCCATCAGCCTGACCTGCACGGCCGGCTCACCCTCGAAACCAGCCAGGCTGATGCTCACCTGCCGGCTGGCCGGGTTGGGATGCAGCTGCAAAGAGAGCGACGCTGTCTCTGGTCCGCTGCTTCCGGCACTGGCGGTGCGGCAGTTGCTGCATGCCTCGATGGTGAAGTCGTCGAAGTAGGCCGAGCTGTTGTTACCCACCCAGGCACTGAGGGTGGCCGAGGTAGCGGTTCCCATCCGCAGGACGATGTTGCCCGATTGGGTCCAGGTAGTAGCAGTCATCTGCTGGCCCGTCTGGCTGCCGCCCACCGGAGCGGCCGTAATCCAGATGTTGCTGCCGCTCACCGCCTTCACCCACGCCTTTACTACGTAAGTGGCACCCGCCGTCAGGCCCGTGATGGTGTAGTTGGCCCCCGCAGTGGTGTTGCTCGCACCGGCAAAGTAGGCCGACTTGGAGCCGGCGCGGACGTTGGCCGTGGCCGTGTTGATGCTGGCCGTGCCGTAGCTGAACCAGTTGGTAAAATCATTCTCAAAGCCCAGGTCAGGGGCTGAACCCAGCGTGGGGCCGGTAACCGGCGTCACCACGGTGACGGAGTTCCAGCTGACCCAGATCCGGCCCCGGCTGTCTACCGTGATGCCTTGCACGCCGTGGAAGTTTTTGGCCGCGGTAGTCTGCTGGTACCAGGTAGCGCCATTGTCGGGCGAATACCAGAGATACTCTGGATTGGGTTCGCCACCCTTTCTGCCCCAAACCGCAATCTTGCCATTGTAGGCGCCGACGTGCCTGGAATCGAAGTAGTTGTTCGTGCTCCCGGTGTTCGTCCAGTTGTCGCCACCGTCGGTAGAGTAGGCTACGCCGCCACCAGCTCCGGCCGCCCAGAGATTTCCCGAGCGCACCGGGTCCGCAGTTAATCCCCATACCCATGTACCTGATCCAAACGGATGATTGGCGGTCGGGCTCCAGGTTGTTCCACCATCGTTTGAACGATAAAATGCAGTGGATGCCGTTGGACTATTGCCAATGTGACGTGAGACGAAGTAGCGCCTGTTCATCAGGGTCGCATCCCGTTCCAGAAAACTACTCTGCGGGCCATAGCGAAAGCCAATGTCGAGATTACCGGGCAAGCCATTTGTCACGCCCGATACCGGAAAAAAGGAGCTGCCACCAGTCGTGGTGCGCCATACCCCCGGATTGATGGAACTGGCCGGCGCGGAACTGCTGTTGGCACTGCTGGCCAGGGATACTAAAAAATCGTTGGTATTATTGAGTGACATTACAGACTTGGTAATCCCATCCCAGGAGAGGGGCAAACCCGAGCCGCTGAGTGAAGCAGGGGTCCAGTCTGCGCCACCATTCGAGGACTTTAACAGAAGGTTGGCATTGTCTTGCTGATGGACGCCGGCAATGACCAGATTGTTCGTATCAGGCCCCTCCATCACGCGGAAAGCACCGTGCAGGTAGACTTGGGATTTGGTGGAACTACGCTGAGCCTTACCGCTCGCACCCCCGTCGGTGACAATGACCAAGCCAATGTCGCTCCCGGGAATGTACATGCGATTGTCATTATGGCGACTCACTCCTGCGGGATACGTTTTTACCCCGGCAATTCCGCTGCCGTTAGGGAAGTAACTCCAGGTTACCCCCGAGTTAGTGCTCTCCATGGCAGCCCCACCCCCGGTGATGATCCAGTGGGTGCCATTGCTGCCTGCTACCTCAATGACCTGATCAGTGCCATAGTCGGGATGATCCTTGGCATCCATCGTCGCAGCCGTTGTCCAGATAGGTACTCTATTCGCGTCCGTGTGGTTGAGGGTAGTGGCACGCTGGTTGAAATTCTGGCCCCCATCGGTGCTGTATCCCTGAACGTTACCGGCCGTATTCCAGGCCACGGCCGTATTGTTGGAGAAAACTTGCAAACCGGTGGGATAACCCAGGTTGACCTGAGCCGGTCTCGCGGCTGTGTATGTATTGATGTTGCTGTAATCGCTGGCGGTAATGCGAGCCACGCCATTATTACTGCAACAAAACTTGCCGTAGTTGATTAACAAAACGCCCCTGTGCGTGCCGGTAGCGGTGAATTGCCGGATCATGCCCACGTTAATCATGTCTGCGGTAGGAAGATTGGTTTCATTGCTGCTGGTAATCTTACGGAAATCAGTTCCTCCGTTGGCAGTAACATAGAGCCCTTTCTCAGTACCCACCCAGATCTGGCCAGGGTTGACCGGACTCTGGAACAGGGTCAGCGCCCGATTCGTGCTGACATCAAAGGTGCTGCCGCCCATCTTAGTCCACGCCGTTGTATTGGCAGATTTTTTCCAGAGCGTTCCGGTTTGGCCGCTGCGGGGACTGGCAAGCCAAAGTTCATCAGCGTTGCCCGAATTAATCAGGATGTGTGTTGCGCCACGCACGCGCTGGTACTCCTTAGGTTGCTGGGCGCCCCAATTGATGTCACCCAAGAGCTTGTTCCAGCTGGAGCCACTAGTTGTGGACTTGTAAAACGAATTGGGGGTAAGGTAATACACAACGTTAGCATTGTCTTGTTGTGCCGCCATGCCCATGCCAACTATGTCTCCACCAGGAATGCTCCAGTTGAGGTACTCCCAGGTTTGGCCCTTATTGTCGGTGCGCCAGGCACCAAACACGTCGCCGAAGGCGTAGATCCGATTGGGCGATTGGGCAGACTGGGCAAACCCGCTCGTGTGCCCACCCCCGTCGAGGGGTATGGCCTTGAAGGTCTGGGCTTGGGCGGTGGACGGAACAAGGGCGGCACTGGCCGCAAGGGCCACACCGGCCATAAGCCGACCCACGCGCTGGGAGAGTGAACGCCGGGAGCGGACCCGTGAGGCCGCCGGCAGGGGGTTGAGGTGCGTAGAAGACAAGGTTGCCTTGGCAGGCAGCTTGCCGGAGCGTAAACTTAAAACTTGACGCATAGGAGGTGTTTAGTTTGGTAGAAGCAAATGGGGATTTTCGCTGGTGGGCACTCACCCTGGGCAGCGCAACCCAGTAACTGGCAGGCAAAGACCAGGCAGGCAAGACTCGTAGAAGATGAACTTGAGGAGGAGAAACGGGTGGTGCTTCATAGGCCTGAAGGTTAAAGGGGGCTGGTTGTCGGTCAGGGGCACCCCAGGGTGCACCCTGGAATCGGCTTAACGGGTGATGAGGAGCTTGGCGGTCTTGCCAGTCTTGCTGCCTTGCAGGGTCACCAGGAAGAGTCCTGGGGGCAGGTGCTCCACCGGGAGGGTGACTTGCCTGCCCGCCACCCGGGGCTGCACTTGCCGCAGCAGGTAAGCCTTGCCGTGCAGGTCACTCAGCTTGACCTGCACGGCGGACTCGTCTTCAAAACCGGCCAGGCTGATGGTTACCTCCCGGCTGGCCGGGTTGGGATGCAACTGCAACGTGAGCGACTCCTTTTGCTGGCTGCGGGCTGCCTCGGCGCTGGCCGGGCGGCAAGTGGTGCAGGCCGCGCCGGGCGCCACGTAAGCTTCCAGGTTGCTGCTGCCAACCACGGTAATCCCTTTGTTTTTTGCGTCGGTAGTCCATCCGATGGACAGGTTGTTGTTGCCGCCGCTCTCTTTCATCAACGCCTCGAAGTAGTACTTCCTGCCGGCAACCAAAGCGATTCCGGCCGACTTCTGATTCTTCAGGTCTTTGTCCCACTCCCGCGGCCTGGTACTGCCTTTTAGCTGGGCAATGGGGGCCGTACCTTTGTTGGCCGGCTGATCATCGCTGCTGAGCCAGAACGCCCCGTTGTTGTCGGAAGCAATGTAGAAGTAGTACGTGGCCGAGGCCGGAGGGATGATGTAGCCCCGGACCCGCTGACCGAAATTGTTGTAGGCGGCCTCGTCGGAACTGGGGGTGGGGTCTTCCAGGCTGGTAATGACGCTGACGCTGGTGGGCCTGGTGTGGACCGGAATGTTGGACACCGCAGTACCCGCTACGTTGGCCCAGTACTCGCGGATCACGGCTCCCGCGGCCGGCGTGGTCACGGACAAGACGCTGCTGGCATCGGATTGGCTGCCGGCTTCATCCCTGGCCTTCACCGTCATCTGGTACGTGGTGCCGGGCAACAGCGAACTTACATGGAACGCAGTGGCCGTGGTGGTCCCGACGGAGACATGGTCCCGGAAGACCTCATATCCGGCTATTGACCCTGAATTGTCGGTTGCCGCGTCCCAGCTGAGGGTGAAGCCGGAGTGAGTGAGTGCCGATGCCGCCAGGTTGGCAGGAGCGGCAGGTGCTTTGGAATCGGCACCCGGGTTGATGAACAGGGCAATGTAATCCAGGGTAATCTCGCGGTCGCCCGGATCGTTGCGGTACATGATGGTGTTCGTTCCTGCCTGCAGGTTTAACAGCAGTGCTTTGGATTGCCACACGTTCCAGCCGCCGGTGTTGTTGAAGTTGAATCTGGTTACTTTAACCCCGTTTACGTAAATGGAAATCAGTGCGTCACCCCATCCGGCGGCGTACCTTGCCCGGACCAGGTATTCACCCGCCTCAGGTACGTTGTGTACCGTGAACGTAATCGCGGAAGTGCCATTCCAGAATCCCCCTACGTACCCGGTTCCGGCGTAGCCCGTCACTTCGCTGAGCACTACGGCGAATCCACCCAAGGCGGCGTCTTCTGCCTGCAGGACCAGCTCCGAGTCAGCGCCCGGGGTGGTCACTTTCAACGCGGAACTCATGGGTGAAAGATTACCCACCCGGTCTTTGGCCCTGACCGTCAGCGTAGAAGCGGTGGCCGGGTCCAGTTCGGTCAGGGCTACTGCATTCGTGTAGCTGGTCGTCAGCAGGTTTCCGTTCCGGAATACTTCGTAACTGCCCACGCCCGAGCCACCATCCGTAGCGGCCGTCCAGGAAAGGGTAAATCCCGTTGCCGTAAAGCCGGTCGCTTGCAGGTTGGCAGGGGTTGAAGGAGGCGTAGTGTCAAGGGGCCCGGTGCCTTTGAGCTGAACAACCGCCATCAACGATGGGTTGGCGTACACGGCGTTTATGGCCGAGTGCCAGCCCAGGCGGGTATCTTCACTGCCGCCGTTGTCGTCATCGCCGATCTGCACGTCGATCCCCATGAACTTGTATTCCTCAGCCGTCACGCCCAGGCTGGCGAAGGGTATTTTCACTTCCAGCCAGTAGCCGGCGCCCCCCGGCTTTTCCACGTTGGCGGTCACGATGTTGGCATTCGCCCTGGCCGGGTACCAGGGCTGGCCGGTCAGGGCAGTGCCTCCCCGCCGGATGAAATACTGATACTGATAGGTGCCGTACGAACTAGGCCGGGTGCCGTCGGCATCGATGTAAAGCTCGATGTGGTCATCTTCCCACCAGGCGCCTTGAGAATCCACTACATGCTCGTTGTCGTTTACGTCGATAAAGAAGTACAGATTTTCGTTGTCCCACAGGGAGGTCCAGGTGCCGCTCGCGTCGGCTGCGGAGGCGGGTGCGGTGCTCAGCACTTTGGCGATGGGGAGCGGCGTATCCGTCCAGGTGGCTTCTCTGGTACCGTCAATCACGGGGGCAACGGGGGTCTTGGTCAGAAACAAATCGTTCAGGATGGTTTTGGCTTCGAACCTTTCACTGGCCGCCGAACGGTTGCCGGTGCCATCCACCGCTACAACCGTGATGAAATAAGCGGTGGAGGGCGTCAGACTGATGAGATCAACGGAAGTCGTATCCGTACGCCCGATCAGTTTCCCGTTGGAATACACCTCGTAGTAAGCCACCCCTGCGTTGTCCGCCGAAGGATTCCAGGAAACGGCAAAGCCGGTAGTCGTTACGTTGGAAGCCACAAAACCACTTACCAGCGGAACAGCAGGGGCTTGCGTGTCGGGTTCACGCAGCAAAGTTCCCCACTCGAAGGCCCCCAGGTCGGGCGGTCCCTGCACGTTCACATCCCAAGGCGCTACCGAAATACCTTTGTCGATGGCCCGGGCCCGGGTAGAATCACTGTCTTTTAAACGGAAGTGTTCGATGCTTCGGTTGGTACCGGTCAGTACCGGATTCACGAACAGGGCGGTCAGCAATGCGGACCCCGGCCTGGCCTTGTCGATGTTTTTTAAATAGGTGGCGTTTCTGAGGGCGTCTTCAATGTTCGGCGGGTGGCTCAGAATATTGTTGAAGATCGTGACGCCCCGCCCCGCCAGTTGACCCTGGTCGTTGTAATTACCAATGGCATACCGGGCGTTGCTGGTAACGTCAGTCCGGTTGTTGCCGATGAAAACGTTGTTGTATACTTCCACTTCCGTACCATCATTAATCAGCAGGGGCGTAGGCGCGTTGGTGACTACGTTATGGTCCACAATGGCGCGGATTCTGCGCCCCTCGCCCCCGAAATCCAGATAAATGCCGTGCATCAGGGAAGCGTCCCCGGTTTCATCATGACCCAGCGTATTGTAGACGTAGTTATGGTCGATGCGCGCCCACTGCAGGTCCTGGCCCACCATGTCGATGCCCCCGCTGTCACCGCCCCTGCGCATGTAATCAAATACCTCGTTGTGGTGGATGCGGGCAACTCCCCTTACCGCGGGGTTGGTGTTGATAAACTCTTTGAAGTGAATGGCAATCATGGTCGTGTTCCAGATGCGGTTGTAGCCGATCTCGCTGTCCTCGCTGATCCAGCTGGTAGTCAAGGTCCCTGAGTTGGAAACCATGTAGTTGGTGTCGTGGATGCGGTTGTTGAGCACCTTGTTGCCAAACCCCTGAACGGTCAGGGCCGTGGTGGCCGAGTACTGGATGTCGCAATTCTGGATGGTGTTGTTGCGTCCGCTCAGCACGATGCCGGTCCAGCCCTGGTGCTCGGTTTGCCAGTTGCCGCTCATCACGGTCTGGTGGGACACGTATTTCACCTGGAGGCCGTCCAGGGTAATGTCGTGGACGGCGTCCAGGATGGTCCGGTTGGTCCTGGCATCCTTGTCGGTGGTGATCGCGCAGGCAAAAAGCGTAAAATTCCTGATGGTATAACCCGCGCGGTTGGTGGAAGACCAGAAGGCGAAGTGTCTTCTTTTGGCTTCTATGACGTTGGTTCCCGTGCCGGTTGCGTGGGGCGCCTGCCCGGTCGTCGTTTTCACGTAGAGCGTGTTGCCGTCTTTCCACCACTCTCCCGGGCCCAGCAAGGCGTCTGCGCCGCCGGTTGCCGCCACCTTGGCCGGCGCCGGGTCAAACAAAAAGAATTCGGTACCCGGGCCGACGTGCCACGCCTGGTTGCCCAGCCTGGGCGGCTCCCGGAAATCCACGGTAATGGTATTGCCGCTGGCAGATACAACCGTTCCGGTCCAGCCCTGACCGTCCAGGCCCCCCATCGAGAGGTTTACCCAAATCTTGGCCCCGTCCCAGCGGCCGGCGGGTTCGTTGAATGCATGGTCAGTGATCGTGAAATAGTTGCCCGATGCGGTCACTCCTTCTGCTTTGGCGTTGGTGGGCATCACAAGATCGGAAGAGGTCTGGTCGGGCCAGCGGGCCCACTCAATCATCTTTCCGTCCTGGAAGAGCTGGTTGGTGCCCCAGGTGGGGTCCACATCCCAGTCCATGGTGGTTTTGTAGGTCGAGCCCGACGCCGGGGCCCAGTCCGTCAGCAACTCAGTGCCGTTGAGGGTGACCGTCTCGCCGGCGTACGCCTGG
Organism: uncultured Sphingobacteriales bacterium; assembly: GCA_963844325.1. GTDB lineage: Bacteria > Bacteroidota > Bacteroidia > Cytophagales > 172606-1 > CADCTQ01. The sequence goes on along the minus strand of CAWJNV010000002.1, from coordinate 5,186,685 downwards.
TAGGTCACTCCGTCGGCTTTGATGTCCACCTGTTCGCGGTACACGCCTTCCCGCACGTGTACCACATCGCCGGCAACCGCGTTGTCGGCCGCTTGCTGGATGCTGCGAAAGGGGGCGTTGGGGGATCGTCCGTCATTCGAGGTGTCATCTCCGGTTGTGGCTACGTACCAGTCGGTGGCAAAAGCGTTTCCTGCCAGCAGCGTGGTCAGGCAAATAACGGACAAGACCGCCGTGGCGCGCAGCTTGCCGGAGAGGTAGTTTAGAAGTGTTTGCATAAATGGGGTGCTGAATTTTGGGGTGGTTGGTGAGTAGTCAGGGGGCGCTGATGACCTCCGGCCAGTGGCAAAACGGACCCTGGGGCCTGGTATCGCGTTTAAGGTTTTCTCTCTAATCCGGCCAATGGGGCCGATCTCACCAACGCCGGCGAAGTATTTCTGAAAAAATGCGATTATTTAAATAGAGTACTGCATTTTTTGAATAAATCGCAAGGAAAGCGCCCGTTTGGTGAGAAGGGCTTGCGTGCGTTTGCCAGGGGGAGGGTAACCGGCGTCAGGGCAGGCAGAGGTGGGAGAGCAGGGCGAACAAACCCAGTTGAATGAGCTGCTTGCGCAGGACCGACAGGGCTCTGGATACCAGGTTATAGGTAGAATCCACATTGAGCGACATCACTGCGGCGATCTGCTCGTAGGAAAAACCGCTGTAGAACCGCAAAAAAATGGCTTCCTTCTGGCGTTCGGTAAGGTTAGTGAGCGCAGCCTGGAGGCGTTGCTGCTGTTCTTCGCTGAGCTGCCGGGCAATCAGGTCCGATTCGTAAGGAAGGATAAAGTCGAAGCGGGCTTCCGGATAGGCCCCGCAATCCACCACTTTCCGGGAACGACTCGTCAACCGGTCGAGCACCGTGTAGCGTACCGCCTTGAAGAGGTAGAACTTGATGGAGGTCGTTGGGGGCAGTTTTTGCCGGCGCTCCCACACCTCAATGAACAGGTCGTGCAGGCAATCCTTGACCAGCTCCTTGTCGGCAGTGAGCTTGCTGGCGTAATTGTACAGCACCTTGAAGTACTGCCGGTAGATGTCGGCAAATGCTTGTCCACTGCCTGCTCTTAACTGATCCCATAAAAGTTGGTCGTCTTTTGGTAGCATGTGAAGTCAGGGACGTATTGCCGCTGCGGGAAGCCCCTTCTTAACGGGGTTACAAATAAAAAGGGTTCGCTTTTTACAAACACAAAAGGAATCTGTTCGCCAAAGTAGTAAAAAGGCTGTGTGCCCGAAAATAAAACGCCAGGGAATTACCGGCCGGTTGCTTTCATAATTTGTACTTTACCAGCAAAAAATTTTATTAATTCTCGTTTTTGCGTTACGGGTTTCGGGCGGTTGGTTTGTCTGTAGCGCAGAACCGCTTTACCGACTTCACTCCGTATGAAAAGAATTTTTTACTTCAGGCTCTTTTGCGGGTTTTGCAGCATGATACTTTTCCTTCCATTGGTTGCACCCGCCCAGGAAGTTGCAACGACCCACCACCGGGCAAAGCGGGATCGTAACGCTGCGCAGAAAGTTCGTGCGCTGAAAGCCGTGCTTGCCGAAATGGAACGCAGGTACAATGTCCGCTTCAGCTTTGACAGCGACCTGCTGGAAGATAAATACGTAAACGTGGGCAAGCAACTGTCGGGCAACGCAGAGCAGGCCCTCCGGAAGCTGCTGGCCCCCCATCACCTTGATTTCCAGAAAATCAGCAAAAGATACTACAGCATCTTCGGCATCCTGAAGGAAGATAAAACCGACAACGAAACCTCGTTGAACGGGATTTCCCTGCCCGACACCGCCGGGGCAGGGCCATTCCTCAAAAACGTATCACTGAAGTTGCCCAAGTTCTTTTTCATCGTTTCCGGTTCGGTGGCCGACGACGCCGGGCAGCCCATGAGCGGCGTGAACATCCTGGAAAAAGGCACGGCCAACGGAACGGTCAGCAATGCGCAGGGAAAGTTTAAACTACCGGTGACGGATGAAAAAGCCGTGCTGGTGTTCAGCTACATCGGGTTTGCCACCGGGGAAATGCCCCTCAACGGCCGTTCGGAAGTACAGGCCAGGCTGTTGCCGGACCTGCGGTCGTTGTCGGAAGTAGTCGTGGTCGGCTATGGTACCCAGAAACAAAAAGAAGTGACGGGGGCCATCGGGTCCATCACTTCAGCAGACATCAAAGGCGTGGTCGTAACCGGCCCGGATCAAGCCATGCAGGGACAAATAGCCGGCGTGCAGGTAACGCAAAATACGGGTGAACCGGGCGGCAACGTTTCGGTGCGCATCCGCGGCGTAGGTTCGATCAATAATACCAATGAGCCGCTGTACATCGTCGACGGCGTTCCTTACGGGGCGCTCAATGCCATCAACCCCAACGACATTGACCGGATCGACGTGCTGAAGGATGCCGCCTCCGCGGCCATTTACGGCTCAAGGGGTTCCAACGGGGTCGTGCTGATCACTACCAAAAGAGCCAAAGCCGGCAGACTTACCGTACACCTAGATGCCGCCGCCGGCGTGCAGAACGCTTACCGGAAACTGGATTTGCTGAACGGACCGCAGTTCGCCCGGCTGGCCAGTGAAAACATCGCCAATGCCAATGCCGAACTGACCGCCAAAGGCAAACCGGACGAGGAACTCATGGTGATGAATCCGGCCTGGGCGAACCCGGAAACGGTACGCAATACCGACTGGCAGCGGGCCGTACTGCAACCGGCTCCCATTCAGAACTACCATGTAACCGTATCGGGAGGCAACGAAAAAACCCGTTCGCTTTTTTCGGTCGGATACTTCAGGCAGGACGGCATTACGCGGCCGTCCAGTTATGAACGTTACACGGCCCGTTTAAACACGGACTTTGAAATCTCCCGGAAATTAAAAGCCGGCATCACCCTCAACGGCTCCGTGGAACGCAAGAACTCAGTGATATCGGTGGATGGAGGGAATACCGGCTTTTTAGGTGCTTTGACGAGTGCAGCGCGCATGCACCCTACGGCCCTGGTGAAAACCGACAAAGCCGGGTATTTCGGCTTGAATCCGGACGGCTCTTACAACACCGACAGCACGTACTACGGGTACGAAGGCTACGCTTTTCCCGCCAGGAACGGCGGGGCAGCCGGCGCATCCGCTTACCTGCCCGGCGGCCTGAGCAACACGCCCTACCTGTACGAGAAAAGCAAAACAAACGTCGGTACGTCGCAACAGATCCTGGCAGCCGTTGCCGGCGAATACGGGATCACCAAAGGATTAACCCTGCGTTCGGCAATCAACCTGAGCCTGAGCAACGGGTACAACAGTGATTTTCAGCGAAAGTCACCCGAGCAGATTCAGGCGAGAGGCAACAATCCCGGCATCTCTTTTTACAGTGAAGGGACCAGCGGCGGCATGCAGTGGAACTGGGTAAACACGCTTTCGTATACCCGGTCCATCGGCAGGCACAACTTCTCGGCATTCGCCGGAACGGACGCCTTGAAAGGCAACTTCAGGAGTTCGTTCATCCATACCTCCGGCATGAGGAACGATCAGATGTACATCAATGCCTCCGACTTCAACACGCGCACTGCTTCCGGCAACCCGAGTCAGTACACGCTGGTGTCTTACATCGGCAGGGTCACCTACGACTTCAACGGCAAGTACCTGCTGACTGCCAACATCCGCCGCGATGGTTCGTCTAACTTCGGGCCCCTCTACAAATACGGATATTTCCCTTCCGCATCGGTGGGCTGGCGGATTGCGGAAGAAAATTTTATGCAACGGCTGGGTTTTATCAACGAAATGAAGCTGAGGGCAAGTTACGGCACGGTGGGCAACCAGAACATCGGCCCGTTTAAGTACCTCAATACCTATGGCAACGACGGCGGGAATCGCCAGTATACGGTGGGGCCCGGCCAGCGCCCGGTCAATGCCATGTACCCCAACAATTTCGGTACGCCGCATATCCGCTGGGAAAAATCCATTCAGGCGAACATGGGCATTGACGTGGGGTTGCTGAACGATAAATTTACCCTGACCACCGATTACTACATCAAAAAAATCAGTGATATGCTGGGTGATTTTCCCGTGCCGTCCTACACCGGAATCACGGGCGGGACCATTACCAGGAACGGTTTCTCGATGGAAAACAGGGGGCTGGAGGTGGCCCTGGGGTACAACCAGCGGATTGGCGGAGTGACTATTTCAATGAATGGCAACTTCTCCACCCTGGAGAACAAAGTGACCAGGCTGACCGACAATGCGAATGGTTTCATCGCTTCCGGCATTTCAGCCGGCAGCGGCGACGGCGCGGCCATCACCCGCACTTCCGTCGGCAACCGGATCGGGGGGTTCTACGGCTACGTCACCGATGGCATCATCCAGAACGCGGATGAACTGGCCGCCAGTGGCATGGACCAGGCCCTTACCCGGCCCGGCGACCGCCGGTACCGGGACCTCAACGGCGACGGCAAGATTGACGACCAGGACCGCACCCTCATCGGCAATGGGTTGCCCAAGTACTTGTACGGGTTCAGCCTCAAAGCCGACTACCGGGGATTCGACGTCTCGGTGCTGCTCAGCGGGCAGGCCGGCGTTCAGATTGCCAACCAGACCCGCTACTGGCTGTACTACCTGCGCTACGACATTATGCAGGGGGGCATTGCCAATGGATCGGCTGATTTGCTCAACAGCTGGAATGGCGAAGGCACCAGCAACCAACTGCCCCGTAACTCATACCTGGCCTCGCCCCACAACCGCTTGTTTTCGACCTTTAACATTGAAAACGGCGCTTTTCTGCGGGTCCGTAACGTACAACTGGGCTATACGCTGCCGGCCTCTTTCTCCAAAAGGCTGGCCATGAGCAGTGCCCGCCTGTACGTGGCCGCCCAGAACCTGCACACTTTTACCCGGTACAGCGGTTATGATCCGGAAGTGGGCAGCCTCAACCAGAACGCCCTGCAAACCGGCGTGGACTTCGGTCGCTACCCCGTGTCCAGAATGTTTACCGGCGGGATAAACTTTCAGTTCTAACTTCCCCGCGCGTCCGCAACCGGTAAAAAACCCTTCGGCGATTTCTACCCACGCAGCCTTCTGAAATACGCGTTTATGAAAAAAATATTTATAACACTGGCCGCCCTCTTTACCCTCCTGGTGGCCTGGTCCTGTAAAGAAAGCTTTTTGACCGTAACGCCCCGGAATGGCAGCCTCACGGATGTTGATTTCTTCAAAACCACCGAAGATTTTGATGCATTCATCTTTGGCGCCTACGCCGAGTTGCAGGGGGTAGCCGACATGATTTCGATTCCCTCATCGCTCATGCAGGATGTAATCACCGAAAATGCAGTGGCTGTGCTGCCGGTGTACATGTCGGCGGCCAACGATGCTTTTTACAATAAATTCTGGCAGCCCCTCTACAACATCAGCAACCGGTCCAACACCCTGCTGGAGAAAGTTGCGGCGGCTCCCGAAGCGGACCGGGCGCGGATTGAAGGCGAAGCTAAGTTTTTAAGGGGCTTTGCCTACTTCAACCTGGCCCGTGCGTTTGGCAACGTCCCGCTGATTTTGGAAAGCTATACGTTCGCGCAGGACAAAACCGCCTGCACGGAGGAAGACAAGGTCTGGGACCAGGTGATTAGGGACCTCAGGGACGCCAGTCAGTTGATGCCGACCCGAGCCCAGTGGGGGGAGGTAAACCTGGGCAGGGCTGCCAAAGGAACTGCGTTTGCTTTCCTGGCCAATGCCTATATGTATAAAAAAGACTGGGCGCATGCTGCTGCCGCCTCCGAAAGCCTGATCGCGCTTGGGGAGTATGGCCTGATGCCCGGGGTAAGAGATGCTTTTTCGCGTAAAACCGAAAACTCCAAAGAGTCCATTTTCGAGATTCAATTCAGGGAGGATGATCATTTCAACTGGAGCGGTAATTACAACAAGGGCAGCTTGCTGCCAAAGCTGACTGCTCCGGCCACTGCCGGCGATCAACACGCCCCCGGCGGCGGCTGGGGAAGTTTTGTCTTTAGCCGAAAGTACGCCGACTCGTTTGATCCAGCCGACGAAAGACGCAGAGAACTGGTAAAAATAGCCGGCGAAACCTACCAGGGAGAAGACATGGCAACCCCCTTCGTGCTGCCGGGTGATCCGGCCGAAGCGAAAAATGCATTCTCCACCAAATACTGGCGCGGGGCGAAAGTGGGCTCCAATGACCTGCTGAACCCCCAGAACACGCCCTACTTCCGCTACGCTGAGTTTCTGCTCAACTACGCCGAAATCCTGTTTGAACAGGGGAAGGCGCCCGAAGCCTATGCCCAACTGAACAAAGTCAGGAACCGGGCCGGACTATCCGCATTGGCGGTTTCCAGCGACCGGGAAACTTTTATGCGCGCACTGATGGACGAACGCCGGTGGGAACTGGGGATGGAGCCGAACATATGGTTCCACTATACCCGCACCGGGCGAGCCGCTGAATTCCTGGCCAGGGAATACAACGTCACTTTCAACGCGGTCTGGTTCAGGTTTCCGATACCGCAAAAAGACCGGAACGTGAATCCGAACCTTTGCCAGCACGCAGGGTATTGACAGTTCGTTTTTCAGGCTTGGCACCAAAGCGTCATCCTGCGCGCATACGCGGCGTATGCATCTGCCGGCCGTTAACCGGGTAGCGCATGGCGTTGCACGGATAGCGGCTGGATATATTCCTTGTAACGGGTTTGGTAATCTCGCTCGAATTGTTTTACTTTTCCCAGGGCGCTGATGCCTTCCGTTAAGCCTTTCTGTTTTTAAAAATGGCATCCGGCATACCAGCCGTTAAAATCAAGACTCATTACCCCCAAAGCAATGGAAAGAGCTTACGTAACGATTTTGCGATCAATTGATTATCTGCCCGGCGTACTGGTCCTGAACCATTCCCTCGGCAAGGTGGCTTCCGCCGCGGGATTGCTGGTGCTCACTTCGCCGGATATCCCCAAAGCCACGCTGGACCTGCTGGCGCACCTGGGCATGAAGACCCAGCAGGTAGAAGGCATTTGCCGGGCAGATGGGCGGCGGCCCGGTCTCCGGCACATCAGCAACTACTACAAGCTTGCCGTGCTGAGTCTGACCGGGTACAAAAAGGTGGTTTACCTGGACGCTGACATGCTGGTCTGCCGCAACATCGACGACCTTTTTGAGAAAGAAAAATGGTCTGCCGTCAACGTAAGGGGCTGGTTGTCGAGCTTGTACAACTGGATCGATTTTGACTCGGGATTGATGGTGCTGGAGCCCTGCCTGGAGGAGTTTGAAACGCTGCTGCGCAAGGCCCGCGGGCTGAAAACGGACGAGGAACGTTACCAGAACTGTTTGAACCTGTTTTACCCGCAATGGCACGCCACCAAAAGCCTGCACCTCGAGTGGAATTATAACGTGTATGCCGCCCACCTGGACCAGTATTGCGAACTGCATTGCGACCGGTCGTCTGGTCAACGGACGCCGGTGGAAAACGACGTCAAAGTGATTCACTTCTGGGGAGCCCGCAAACCGTGGCACGCAACGGACGACGGCCACTGCCCGGGCCGCTACCAGCAGGCATTTGAAACCTGGCACGACAACTTCAGGGAGTTACTGTTGCGTTTGCCGGAACAAAGGTCCCACTTGTTCAAATCGTACCTGCCAGCAATGAATTAATTTCCTAATCCCAAATACGACATCCGATCTATATTTTATCTGAAAATCATAATAAAATTGTTGTGCCCGGCGCCGGAATGACAGGTTCCCTTTTGTCGATGGTACTGGCAAGGCGGGGGCATCATCGGGAAGAAGGTTGAGGCGCGTATTTTTAAGAACCACCCGGATTTGTGGACGCCCCTGTGCCGCAGGGTTTCTTTTTCAAACATTCCTTTTTCTGATGCACCGAAGATAAGCCACAAAAAACAAAAAAGTAGTTTTTACACCTGCCCTGCCATTCAACAGGGTGCTCCATCCCCACATTTATATAAAAAAAGTTATGGATACAACAGGAATAGATGCCGCGTTGCTGCAGCAGATCATTAAACTCAAAAACAAATTTGATTCGGAAGGGCAGCATCTTTCCTGCCGGCTGGACGGGCTGCTGAACGCAACGGACCTGAAGTACTGGGATTACATTTCCCTGGACGTGCTGCTCAACCTGCAACAGCCTAAAACCGATTTTCCCGATGAAATGGTATTCATTCTGTATCATCAGGTTACGGAATTATATTTCAAGATGATCCGGTGGGAACTGGACCAGCTCATTGAGGCCAACCCCGTAGACGATGTCCTGTACCTGGAGAAGATCACCCGGATCGTCCGGTACTATGAACAACTGGTCGCTTCGTTTACCATTATGGCAAAAGGCATGAATTACGAGCAGTTTCATCACTTCAGGACGGCTTTGTTTCCGGCCAGTGGCTTTCAATCCGTGCAATACCGCCTCATTGAATTCGGCATCACTGACCTTGAAAACCTGACTGCCCTCAAGTACCGGACTGCTGTTTTGCCCCACCAAACCATTGACGAATTGTACGAAAAGCTGTACTGGAAACAAGGCGCCATTGAGGTGGTCAGTGGAAAAAAGGATTTGTCGCTCATTCACTTCGAAAACAAGTATGACGACTTTTGCCGCGAAAAAGCAAACACTTACGCAAACCGGAACGTATGGCAATTGTTCCGGCGGCACTTACAGGATTCTCCCAGGCGGGAACTCCTGGTTGCTGCGATGAGGAAGCTGGACAGATTGGTGAATGTAGACTGGACGCTGGCCCATTTCCGGGCAGCCGCCGCGCATTTACAGCAGGGAACCGAGGCATTGCCGGCCAGCGGCGGCACCAACTGGCGGGAGTATTTACCGCCCCGTTACCAAAAGATCATGTTTTTCCCCAGCCTCTGGTCCGAAGAGGAAACCCAGCACTGGGGAAAAAGCTTAAGCAAGGCATGACCTCCCGGGCAGAGCCCTGCCTAACGGTCTGGTCAGAAGAAAAGATTTATACCAGTTTCATTCTTTCTTGTCATTTTTCTTCCACCACTCTTTTCCCCATTTGCTTTCCATCTTTCGGGCCCCCTCCGTAATCATTGTATACACCGGGTTTGTATCGACAAAATCATTGAAATCAGTTTCCTGGAATGCTGAGTAGGCGATTCCGTGGATGTTGAAATAGACCTTTATCCAATCCAGCATGCTGCCGGGGGTAACGGCAGCATCTTTAATGTAGATGGTTGCGATTTGCAGATACAGATCACTTTCGTCAATCTCTTCCTCCTGAATGAAAAAGTCTTTTGTATCCAGTTCGGTGAAATAGATTTTATCCAGGCCGATTTCTTCCCTGATCTGCTTGAATTTATCTTTCATGAAATGTTCCGCAGAGATTACGTTCAGGTCTTTGATTTTTCCCACCAGCTTATTCCCTTCCTCATCGTTTATGGTAGGTCTTACGTAGACTGATTGCAAAGGGCTGCTATCCGTATCCAGCCACCGTTCTTTAAAGTAATAGATCCATTTCATCGTGTAAGTCCCTCCGTCTTTACTGTTCTTGGTTCAACGCACGAAAATAGCACTCTTGTCTCAAAAAGCAATATCAGTGAAAACCATTGGCAGCGGCAGGATTTTTTGGGGTAAGCTTAAAAACAAAGCAAAACACGGTCGTTTTTTCAACTGCACGCCCGGGAAGAAACAATGCGGGAACTCGTGCAAAGAAACGGGTAACGGGACAAAGGCGGTTCCGCGGGGACGCATTAAAATACGGTAGCGGCCGGCAACATCGTGCATTGCCCGGGATTGTCTCCCAACCCGGTACATGCAGCACGGATTGCGCCGGTTTCACGGCTGTTATTGGTGATATGAAAGCAACATACCCCTGCCGGCGGATCAGTACCGCCGACCGGGAGTTTGCCGGCGGCGGTTGCGAGATCAGATTCGCCCCTTTGAAGCGCCGGATCGGCGATATGCATCTTTATACTGCCGATATGAATCTCTCTACCGGCGATATGCATCTTGATTTGGGCGTTCCGGAGAGGCAAAAGGGGTAGTTGGAGATTGATACCGGCGGGTTGGAGAATGATTCCGGCAACTTCCGTCCCGTAACTCCCGGGCAAATCTGACGGTTGTAAGGAGCGGGCCGGTTCCGGCGGGCATCCGGCAGGAGGGGGGGCTTATCTTTGGTGGGTACGGCCGACGGCATTGTCCCGCTCCGCCGCTACGGGTTTATTTTTTATTCACCAATTATCATCAGTATGCCCCAGATTAAAGTTACCATTTCCCCCAACGTGGAGGAACTGTTGGCCCTGGCCGAAATCATTTACCAGAAACACCAGGCATTGGGCAAGGCTTCGCCCCTGGCCGTGCTCGACTGGCAGACGCAAGGGCCGCGGGTTGCCCAGGCCCTGGCCGCCCACAAACGCGCCGAGGAGTTGAAAAGACTCATGGAGCAGGCCTATGAGCAGCGCGACGCCCTGCTGGAGCCCGTTGACGCCGTTGTCCGCCAGAGCCGCGACGTGCTCAAGGGCATCTACCGGAACGAGCCCCGCAAGATCGGCGAGTTCGGTTTCAGCGTAGTAGCCGCTCCGCGCAGCAAAAAGACCGAAACGATGTAGACAAAAAAGCCCGGCGCAACCGGGCTTTTTCATTGCTTGATAAGAAACATGAAAAACACCTTCCGACTTTTAACTGCTGTCCTTATGGGCGTAACGGCATGTAATTCAAAAGGCGTTACGAACAGGGAACCGGTCACCGGACAAGCTCAAATTAAAACGGGAATGCAGGTGCCGGCCAATGCTGTTCAGGAATTAAATAAGATAAAGGCATTATACAAGTTTGGTCCAACGGGGGGATTGTATACAGGGGTTTACGATCCGGAAAAAAGAGCATACCTGAGTAAGCAGATTGATGGGTTGGCCGGTGATTTTATTGCCGTACTGGAAGATGAACCGACTGAGAAGAAGTTTCGGGAGAAGATGGCGGCTCGGCTTGAAACAATCGGAAGAGACTATGATACAGAGGACAGAGAGAGAATATGTGACTATTTTGAGGCTTGTATGGATGCAGTTGGCCTGACCAGTTCGGAGGGATTGTTGAATAAATATTTGTACGGTTTCGATCCTTCAAGCTTGAAGCAGCAACCACCATTCCTGCTCAGGAGAAGAGAGAAGCAGCCGGCCGATGGATGAGCGATCCATACAGGAAACATCTGCCATTGCGAAAGCAATCACCTGTTTGGCCGGGTGTGCGGCATTGCCCAGCACCCGGACGGCTCGCTGCTCATCTCCGACGACGACAACGGCGTGCTCTACCGGGTAGCCTATGCCGGCAAGTGATGCAAGACCAGCGCAACCACAAGTACGACAAGCGGCGGGTCGCAGCGGCTACCCTTTTGCCCGGCAAGTGCTGCTAATCCGTCGCCGGAGGAAACTTTTGAGGGGAAGTAGCGTACCTTGTACCGCTACTTCCCCTCTCTCGAATGCCCCTGAAACCCCTTGAGCAACTCCGTCAACTGGCCGCCCGAATTCAGAATCTTCCCACCACCGCGGAAGGAGCCCGCGAACTAGCCGGTCTGATCCCGGAAGCGGTATCCCTGCTGACCACCCTGGAAGGGCAAAGCCATTTGCGGCTGGCCCTTCGCGTGCAGGTGAGCCGCCAGGGATTACAAACCCAGGTGCAACAATACTTAAGTGATTTTGAGCAGGCCACCGACCAGCGGCAAAAGATCACCCGCATGACGCAGGCCCGCGCCCAGGCCCATTACCTGCTCTGGCAGGTGCTTTCCGCCGCCGCCCGTTAGGAGTTGTCGGTTGTTGGTTGTTCGTTGTTCGCGCGGGAAGCCGTGAAAAGCCTGATCAAAGGCGCAACAAGCTCCCGCTTTGTCAGGCCAGCAAAGCAGCAAGATGTTCTTCGGTAATCGGCTTCTCAAGAAAATTGCGCACCTTATACTGTTCCACCATCTGCCTGTCCTTTGGGTTGGTGGAAGAACTGAGTACGACCACGTGGGTTTGGGTAAACTGGCTCAGCCCCTCCTCCTGTAGTCTTTCCAAAAATTCGAATCCATCCATGATGGGCATGTTCAGGTCCAGGAGCACCAGGTCCGGACAATCTGCCCGGGCCGCATTTTCCGCGGTGCAATGTTGAAGCAGGTAGTGCAGGGCATCACCCGGTTGTTGAAAAGTAAGCACCGTTTCGGCAACGTTGGCTTGCTCCATTACCAACCGGGCCAGGAAGAGACTGGCAAAGTCATCATCCACGATGATGATTCTCCTGAAGTGGATTTGATTCAATGCGATGAAAGGCGTAAGTGAGTGGTCAATGGGAAAGCGCAAAAACAGCAACCAGGCCGGGTTACGTATGAACTGCCGGCTCCGGACGCCTTATCTCAGGTTATTGAAAATGATTTTCAAGGTGTTCCCGTATTTTCTCTTCGGTAATGGGTTTGAGCAGGTAGTCTTTTACGCCCAGCGCCATTGCCTTCTCCATGTCCTTGCTGTAGTTGGAAGAAGTAACTACCGTCACTGCGGAGGCCATCCGGTTGTCCCGCCCGAGGGCCTTGAGGCGCTCCAGCAATTCGAGTCCGTCCATGACGGGCATGTTTATATCGAGCAGAATCCAGTCCGGGCACTCCGGGGAGGCGGCGTTTTCGTTGATGCACTGCCGGCGGATGTATTCCAGGGCATCCTGTCCGTTGGCTAAAACGATGATGGGAACGTCCAGACCAAGTTCATCCAACACGACGCGCAGCAGGAATTGACTCGCCACGTCATCATCCACGATCAAGGTTTTCCGGAAGCGCGCCATTCGTGGAAAATGTTAAAGAAGACAAAATCCATCAGCCCACCTCTTTTAGCTCACACTCGTCCCGCCTGGCCGACCGGATGAGTTCCTTTAAAGCATCTTCGTGGAGGGGTTTGGTTAGATAACCACTCACCGGGTACTGCTTTATCTTTTCTTCCACCTGGGGATGAAAACTGACCGACAAGATAAACACGCATACCCGGTTGCCCCCAATGCCGGGAATCTTAAGCAGTTGTTCAAGTACTTCCAGTCCGTCGTAGGCCGGCATGTTCAGGTCCAGCAGCAGCAGGTCGGGTAAATCTTCCTCCTGCCCGTGTGCTTCGGCCATTTGCTCAAAAACGGGCAGCAGGTGTTCGAAACGGGTAAAGCAGTAAATCTCCTGCCCGATCTGGGCTTCCTGGAGGGCATTTTCAAGCAGAAAAAGAGAGGCCGGATCATCGTCCAGCAGAAAAGCACGGTGGTAGTAAGGCATGGACGGTTAGAAGTGAAGGTTGCGCCGGGAAAGGCAATAAAGCTACTCAATCGGCTCCCCGCGTGCAACCTTATCGTAAGGATTCTGTATACCACGAACTTTTTACGCGTACTTCTTGCGCGAAGGAAAAAATACGGAGCCGGGCGCAGACGGGTACGGGCCCGCTGCCCGGAGAAAAATCTTCACCAAACCTTTTACCGGCCCGGCCGCTTTTCGCTATTGTACCGGTTGCCGTTTGAAATAAACCCGGAAGACCGAGCCTTCCCCGGCCTTGCTTTCCACTGCTATTTTGCCGCCCGCATTCTCTACCATTTTCTTGACGATGTACAGGCCGATGCCCGTGCCTTCCACGTGGGCGTGCAGGCGTTTGAACATCCCGAAAATCTTGCCCTGATCGGTAACATGCATGCCCAGGCCATTGTCGGCAACCGACACCACCTGGTAGTCGCCCTCCCGGTAACAGGAGAGCACGATGCGCGGGGGCCGCTGGGGATGGCGGTACTTCAGGGCGTTGGAGAGCAGGTTGTAGACCACACTTTTGAGGTTCTTGCGGGTAAAAAGGATCGCGGAACAGTCCCCCAGGCGCTTTTCGACGTGCGCCCCCGACTCTTCGATCTGCGGGGCCAGGTCCGAGAGGGTATCCTGTACAATTTGCGGCAGGTCCACCGGTTCGCTCTCCTGCCCGGTTTGTTTCTGGATGCGGGCAATGTCGGTCAGGTCGCTGATGGTTTCCTTGAAACGAAGCACCGAGGCTTCCATCAGGGTGAAGATCTGCTGCACCTCCGGGTCGGCGCCGGCCTGCCGGTCAATCCGCCGGACGAGCACCTTCATGAGCCCTTCAATGTTGAGGATGGGGGCTTTCAGGTCGTGGGAAGCCGTGTAGATGAAGTTGTCCAGGTCGGCGTTGATGTGCAGGAGCCGCTGGTTGGTAGCGGCCAACTCCTCGTGGCTGGCCCGGATCTCCTCGTTGGCCGCCGCCAATTCGCCGTTGGCGGCAAACAACTCCTGCGACACTTTGTACAAGGTCTCTTCCACTTCTTTGCGATCCTGGATATCGGTATCCGTACCCAACCACTGCTTGACGTTACCCGCTTCATCCTGAAGGGGCAAGGCCCGGATCAGAAACCAGCGGTAGACGCCGTCGGCCCTTCTCATCCGGGCTTCGATCTGGTAAGGCTGGGTGGTCCGCAGTGACTCCGACCAGTGAAACTGTAGGTTGACCAAGTCCTGCGGGTGGATGACCTGGACCCATCCCTGTCCCCGGGACTGCGCAAAGTCGAGGCCGGTGTAGGCGTACCACTGGTGGTTGTAGTAATCGACCTGGCCGTCGGGGGCGGCCGTCCACACCATCTGGGGGATGGCCTCGGAAAGCATCTGGAACCGCTGCCGGCTTTCCTCCACCTGCCGGCGGGCCAGTACCTGGGTGGTTACTTCGTAGCCAAACGCAATAATGCCGTCAACCGCTCCCTGCTCATTGAAGCGGGGCTGGTAGATGAAATTGAAGTACATTTCTTCGAGCGGGCCGCCGGCGTGCCGGGCCAGCGGGAAAAGGACCTCCTTGCCTTCGAAGGTCTCGCCGGCCTGGTAGATGTTTTTCAAAACCGGGTAGAGCGGATTCCGGGCCATCTCGGGCAGGGCTTCCAGCACGCGCTTTCCCAGCAGCTCCCGTCCCGGGTACAACTGCCGGAAATGCCGGTTGGCCAGCTCAAAAACCATTTCCGGGCCATCCAGCACGCAGATGGCGGCGGGGGCCTGGTTGAAAAAGCGTTCCAGCCGGTCCTTGGCACCTTGCAGTTCCCCGGACCCGGCCGCTTTGCCGGCCGCGGCATCTTCCGGCAGGGCTTCGGGGCCGCCCGGTTGCGTTTTCGCTTCAATCTTGTTGATCAGTTCTTCCAGTAAACTGCTGATTTCCTCCGTGTGCAGCAGCCCTTTACGCGCCTCCTCCGCCTGGCCCGCCCGGTAGAGGGAAACCAGGTGCCCGGCTTCCCGGTGGATGAGGGCATGCAGCTTTTCCAGGGCGTGCATTTCGGGCAGGTGCCCGTACACCGGTAAGCCTTCCTGGTAAATCCATTGTCCTACCGGGCTGTCGGCGGGGGAAAGCACCGGCTTTTCGTCAACGGGTGCGCCGGACAGCAGGGCGCGTAACCTTGATTTCGTTTGCCGATGCCTGAGCCGGACCTGGGCAAAATATTCCTGGTGCTTGTTCATGCGCTTTTTACCGTATAGCCTCGTTTCTGTTTGCGCGCCAAGGCACATCCCGGTCTGGTAGCAGGGGGCTACTTTGGTCTTTTCCCTAACAGGATACGTAGACCGTCCCTGCCGGGTTAAATAAAGGCACGCATGGGTCAGCTTCTGGCGGGTGCCTTTACCAATTGACCAAACTGCTTTGCGTAGGTTTCTCCGAAGGCACTGATGCTCTCCAGCAAGGGGAGCAGGGCTTGCCCAAACTCGGACAGGGCGTACTCCACCCGGGGCGGTACCTGGGGGTAAACGGTGCGGGTGATGAGCCCGGCGGCTTCCAGTTGCCGGAGTTCCCGGATGAGTACCTTTTCGGAGATGGTCGTGATGACTCCCTTCAGCGCACTGAAGCGTAAGGTCTCTGCCTGCAAATACCACAGGATAACGCCTTTCCACTTCCCGCCAATTACATCCATGGCGACTTCTACCGGACAGTAGTAGTGCTTTCCTTGAAGCTGAATGAGATAGCTGGTTTCTTTTTTAACCACGACCCGAAATTTATTCTCCTGAGAGTGAGTAAAACTAACCCGGCAGGCAGTAACTGACAGATTGGTCAGTACTTTCTTCCGAGTTAGTAAGCTACTATATTACCCGCAATAAAGCAGGATCGCAACCAAATCACTTTCCGATGGAAACTTCCGAAGCACCGCAACCAAAGCCAATTCCCAGCTTGTACGAGTGGGCGGGAGGCAAAGACAACCTGGAAAAACTTACCGGCCTATTCTACGGTAAAGTCAGCAAGGACCCCCTGCTGTCCCCGGTTTTTGCGCACATGTCGCCCCAACACGCCCGGCACGTGGCCCACTTCATTGCCGAGGTCTTCGGGGGCCCCAAGCTCTATTCGGAAGCAGACCAGGGCAGCCACGCGACCATGGTAGCCCACCACGTGGGCAAGCAGTTGAACGAAACCCAGCGAAAACGCTGGCTGGCGTTGTTGCTGGAGAGTGCCGATGAGATCGGGCTTGCCGGTGATCCGGAATTTCGCTCCGCGCTGGTCGGGTACCTGGAGTGGGGCAGCCGACTGGCCGTGCTTAATTCCCAGCTTGCGGAAAATCCGGTTGCGCCCACGGAACCCATGCCCCGCTGGGGCTGGGGCGAGACGGGCGGCCCTTATCAGCCCCCGGTTTAATTTCCCCAATATTCCCTGTTTCTTAACGCGTTGGCTTATGGTGATCGAATACATCCGCTACAAAGTAGACCCTTCGGCGCGGCAACAATTGCTTACTGCGTATACCCGGGCCGCCGACCTGCTGGACGCATCCCCCTACTGCCTGGCCTACGAACTGACCGAGTGCGAGGAGGAGCCCGGGCAGTTTATGCTTCGGATTGAATGGACTTCTACGCGGGAGCATTTGGACGGCTTTCGTAAAAGCGACTTGTTTCCTCCTTTCTTTGCCCACGTAAAAGACTTTTTCGGCCAGATCCAGGAGATGAGGCACTACCAGCTTACGGCCGTGCACCGGAGAAAATGATATTGATTCCAGGAGTCAGGCAGTGATGAAGGCAGGAGCGGGGCAGTTTGCAAGGCATCACTACCCGGGGCATGGCACCAGTTCCGTCACAACTGGCGCGGGGGAAGCGGCACCGATGGGGGCTTTGCACAAGTTCCCTCCCGGCTGGCGCGGGACTTAGTCCCGTGCCTTTGGATGCAGGCAAGTGTTACACTTGCCGACCGGCCGGCCAACCCGTTTTGCCAGCCGCACGATATCTTTTTACGGGCAATTGCCGGTTTGGCTCACCCTCCGTTGATCTGATCCTTTGCCCAGGCAGGGCTGCCGGGAAGTAATGCCGGCAATACCCAAGTGAGTTGGCCTGACGGCCGGCAAGTGTAACACTTGCCTGCATCCAAAGGCACGGGACTAATACTAAAACGTTGTGGGTTGTTCGTTATTCGTTGTTAGTATTTCCCTGTTTTACAAGTAGTTGAGAATAACCAAATACGCAATCATGAAGTCATTTTAGTATAAATACCCTACGGTTTATCCGTTTACTCATGTCTATCCCGGTCTGAGGTGTCGCGGTCCCGGTGGGCGGCAGCCCGGTCCGGCTTACGCGAAATAAAGTCCCGGTTGGGCATTTGCCGTTTCCCCCGGGGCGGTCGGGTGCTAGTTTGAGGGAACAATCCGTTTCTTAACCCCCAACCCGACTGTATGCAAAGACCTTTCGCGTCCGCATGGGCCCTGGCCCTCCTTTACTGGCTGTTCACCCTGCCCGGGGCGGCCCAGACGCCCGCCTCCCGCGCGCCGGTCATGTTCCGGGGCGATGCCCGGCACACGGGCCGCTGCCAATCCCCCGCGTTCAACGGCTTCGAAGGAGTGCAATGGGCATTCAAGACCGGCGGCAAAGTATTCTCCTCCCCGGCCGTGGCGGAAGGCGTGGCCTACTTCGGCAGCGAAGACAAGCACCTGTACGCCGTGGACGCCCGTTCCGGCAAAGCCCGCTGGCAGTTTGCGACCGGCGGGGCCGTACACGCTTCCCCCGCCGTTTTCCGGGGTACGGTCTATTTTACCAGCTTCGACGGCTACTGCTACGCCCTCGATGCCCGTACGGGAGGGGAAAAATGGCGGTTCCGGACGGATGGGGAAGGGTATTGCGGCGGGGTCGGGCTCTGGGGCATGACGCCCGTGGACGGGTACCACAACGACATCTGGGACATTTTTGTGTCTTCGCCCGCCATCGACCCCGACCTGGACGGAGGCGTGCTGTATTTCGGTACCGGCAGCGGGCACCTCTACGCCCTCGACCTCGCCACCGGGGCACTCAGGTGGAAATTTAAAACCGACGGCGTGGTGCACGCTTCCCCGGCCCTGGCCTACGGCACGGTGTATTTCGGCAGTTGGGATACGTACCTCTACGCCCTCGACGCCCGCACCGGCCAGGTGAAGTGGAAGTTCAAGACGGAAAACGTCCACGACGCCATGCGGGGCATCCAAGCCTCGCCGCTGGTCTACGACGGCAGGGTGTACTTCGGCGCCCGCGACGCCCATTTCTACGCCCTCGATGCGTTTACGGGCCGCGTGCAGTGGAAGTATTTTGCCGACTGGGCGTGGATTCTGTCGTCGGCAGCGGCCTACAAAGGCACCGTGTACGTGGGCACTTCCGATTCGAACCGGCTGCTGGCTTTCGATGCCCGCACCGGGACGGTCAAATATACCTTCGATACCCAGACCTACCTGTATTCATCCCCGGCCCTGGCCGGCGGCACGGCCTACTTCGGCAGTTTTACGGGTACGCTGTTTGCCCTCGACCTGCAATCGGAAGGCAAAAAGTGGGCGGAATTCCGACTGGAGGCCAGCAGGCAGAACAGCTACCGGGTGGTCAATGCACAGGGGCGCATCGATTGGGCCAATGTCATTCTGCCGGGCAAGGACGGCATGGACTACGCCAACAACGTGTGGGGCATCAACCAGATCTATTCCACCGGCTCCATTGTTTCGTCGCCCGTGGTGGCCGGCGGGATGGTGTATTTCGGCAGTGCCGATGGTTCGCTGTACGCGCTGCGGCTGGGCCACCACAAGGGCGGCGCCGACGCTTTGGCCCTCTCCCTCGGCGCTTTCCCGAATCCGTTCGGGGCGGTGACCACGCTGGCGTTTACCTTGCCGCAGGACGGGCACGCGCTGCTTACCCTGGAAGGCAAAGCGGGGAAAAAGCGGGTGCTGCTCGACCAGTACCTGAAGGCGGGCACCCACCAGGTGACCTGCGACGGCAGCAGCCTCGTGCGCGACGTCTACGTGTGCCGCCTGAGCTGCAACGGGGAAACGATCAGCAAAAAAATAATGCGGCAATAAGGGGTCACGGAGTTTCACGCAAAGGCGCAAAGGAGCGCAAAGGGCGCAAAGAAAAGATAGGACCGTAAAGGGCGCAAGGAAGACGCAAAGACCGCCGGGAGGGATCGGGTTTAAACCCGATCCTATGGATAGTGCGCATGTTGATATTACGGATGCGTACGCAGACTTCGCTCCAGTCAAACCAAGCGCAGCCTTTCCGTAGGGTAGGGTTTAAACCCTACCCTTACCTCTTTGCGCCCTTTGCGCTCCTCCTTTGCGGTCTTTGCGTGAAACTTTGTGAACCCCTTACTACACCCGGCTGCGGCGCTGGAACTGGTAGGGCGTGCATTTGACGATTTCCTTGAATTGCTTGTTGAAGTGCGTCAGGTTGTTGAACCCGCTTTCGAAGCAAACCTGGCTTACGCTCAGGTCACTTTCCATGAGCCGTTTGCAGGCGTACCCGATCCGGATCTCGTTGACGAAGTGCGAAAAATTCTTTTTGGTCCGGTTCTTAAAATACCGGCTGAAGCCCGACTCACTCATGGAGGCGATGTCGGCCACCTGCTCGATCCGGATGTCTTCCTTGAAATGCTCCATCACGTAATCAAACACCTTGTTGATGCGGTCACTGTCTTTTACGTTCAGCGCACCCAGCTCGGGGCTGGAAAGCAAGTCGTACTCGGTGGCATCCGCCAGCAGGGTCAGGATGGTGAGCAGGCAGATCAGGCGCTCCATGCCCTGTAGCTTCAGCAGCTCGTGCATTTTTCCGCTCACCCGTTCCCGCAGGGGCCCTTTCAGGTGCAGTCCCATCCGGGCTTTCTGGAACAACAGCCCGATCCGGGCCATTTCGGGGATGGCCGGGAAGCCCGGTCCCAGAAACGTTTCCCGGAAGTGGATCACCAGGGAGGCACCGGTAGTCCGGGCGTCTTCCTTGCGGTACCAGTGCGGCAGGTTGGAGCCCAGGAAGTCCAGTTCGCCTTCCTGGTAGTCGGAGACGTGGTTGCCCACGAACCTTTTTCCCCGGCCTTCCAGGATGAGCACCAGTTCGTATTCCTCGTGGTAGTGCCAGGGCGTTTCGAAGTAAGGCGTCCGGAAAGTATCGGCCACGAAGGAGGAGTGTTCGGAAAGCGGCAGTTTCTGGATCAAAGGTTTCATAAGCCTTTTCTCAATGCAGTTTATCAGCTAAAAATACCTTCCTTTTCCCGAAGGGCGGCGGTTTATGTTTAAAAAGTTTCTTTTTTTGATAGAATAGTGGTGGAAAAGCGAGCCAGATAAATCCAACTTTGTAGAAACAAAATGCAATCGTATGGCTCATCCCACCTTAACCCCGGCCCAAAAGGCGCAGTATGATCAGGAAGGGTACCTGATCGTGGAAAATTTCTTTACGCCGGAGGAAGTGTCACTGCTCTACGGGCTGGCTACCGGTGATGCCACGCTCCGCGACCACGCCTTCGACCTCAACGACCAGTCGGGCAAGCGCACCAAACTCACCCTGTGGTTTACGCCCGGCGACGATACCTTTGGCCTGCTGACCCGCACGCAGCGGATGGTCGGGGCGGTGCAGCGCCTGGTGGGGGAGGGGGAGGTGTGTCATTTTCACTCCAAGCTCATGCAGAAAGAGCCCAAAGTAGGCGGGGCCTGGGAATGGCACCAGGATTATGGCTACTGGTACAAGAACGGCTTTCTGTACCCCGACGCGATGATCAGCGTGATGGTCGCCCTTACGGAAGCCACCCACGAGAACGGCTGCCTGCAAGTGCTCAAAGGTTCGCACAAAATGGGCCGGCTCGAACACCTGTTTGCCGGCGAACAGCAGGGCGCCGACATGCCCTTTGTGGAGGAAGCCCTGAAGCGGTGCGACAGAGTGCACGTCCAGTTGCAGGCGGGAGATGTGCTTTTCTTCCACAGCAACCTGCTGCACATGTCGGAAGCCAACCTTTCGGACAGGCCGCGCTGGTCGCTGATCTCGGCCTATAACTTGAGCTATAACGTGCCCTTCCGCGAGAAAAACACCTCCTGCATTACCCCCGTGCGGGTGGTGCCCGACGACGCCATTCTCGCTTCCGAGCCGTCCGGGCTCTCGGCCGAAGCCGATTTCCTCCGCAAGGAAAACGAAATCACCCTGAACGTGAAGTAGCCGTACATGGAGCATCTTACCGATTTACCGCTCGACTACCTGCCGCGCCTGCCGCAAAACCGCCAGATGGGCATTGGTTGCATCGGGGCGGGGTTCATCATGGCCGACTGCCACCTGGTGGCCTACCGGCAGGCCGGTTTCAATCCCGTCGCCATTGCCTCCCGCCACCGGGCCAACAGCCAGGCGGTGGCTGACCGCCACGGCATTGCCAAGGTATACGATTCCTACCAGGAACTGCTCAAAGACCCCGCCGTTTCCATTGTGGACGTGGCCGTACCGCCCGACGTACAGATCGAGGTGATCCGGGAAGTGGTCCGGCACGCCGGCCGCATCAAAGGCGTGCTGGCCCAGAAGCCCCTGGGCGTGGATTACGCGCAGGCCCGGGAAATCGTGCGGATGTGCAGCGAGGCGGGCATTGCCCTGGGCGTGAACCAGAACATGCGCTACGACCAGTCCATCCGCGCCTGCCGGTCGGCCTTACAGCAGGGCTACCTGGGCGAACCCGTGTTTGCCTCGATCGACATGCGGGCCATCCCGCACTGGATGCCCTGGCAGGCGCACCTGGGCTGGGCTACCCTGCGCACCATGAGCATTCACCACCTGGATACCTTCCGGTTTTTGTTCGGGAACCCCGAACGGGTATTTGCCAGCGTGCGCCAGGACCCCCGCATGGCCCGGCAGTTTGCCCACCAGGACGGCATTTCGCTCTACATTCTCGAATACGCCGACGGCCTGCGGGCTTCGGCCTGGGACGACGTGTGGACCGGACCGGCCCGCGAAGGAGCCGAAAGTGACATTTACATCCACTGGCGGGTGGAGGGCACCGAAGGCATGGCGAAAGGAACGATCGGCTGGCCCAAATATCCCGAGCCCACCCCCAGCACCCTCGACCTGACCACGACCCGGCACCCCGGACGCTGGTTCCGGCCCCGCTGGCCCGAAGTATGGTTCCCCGATGCCTTTGTGGGCCCGATGGCGCAACTCATGTGCGCCGTGGAGGAGAACCGGGAACCCGAAATCAGCGGCCGCGACAACCTGCACACCATGGCGCTGGTGGATGCCTGTTACCTTTCGGCGCGCGAACACCGGGCGGTAAGCCTGGCGGAAATAGAAACTTTAAACTGATACACCATGATTCAAGTAGGGATATTCACCGGCTATTTTCCGTACGCACTCGAAGAAACCGCGCGCCGCATTCGGGCTTTGGATTTCAACACCGTGCAGCTCGACGTCAGCTTCAAGGACATGGACCTGACGACTCCGGCCATCACCGCGGAAAAATGCCGCCGCATCCGCGACACCTTCCGCCGGCACAACCTGCCCATCTCCTGCATTTCGGGCTACACCAACCTGGTGCACCCCGACCCGGCCCGGCGGCAGGCCAACCTGGCGCACATCAAGCAGATCATCCGGTTTGCCCACGAACTCGGATCGCCCTACGTGATCAGCGAGTCGGGGACGTTTGATCCCGACAGTGACTGGGTGCACCACCCCAGGAACAAGACCGAAGAAGGGTACGAGGAGTGCCGGGCGGTCATCGCTGACCTGGTCGATTTTGCCCGGGGGCACGGCGTCACGTTCCTGGTCGAAACCTACGTCAACAACGTGATCGGCTCGGTGGAAGAAACTTTGCGCCTGTTTGCCGAGGTAAGCGACCCGCACCTGGGGCTGCTGATGGACCCGACCAACTACTTCGAAGAACACAACATCGACCAGGTGGACCAGACGCTGCATCACATTTTCAACGCCTTGTCGCACCGCATCAGGATTTCGCACGCCAAGGACGTCAAACGCGCCGCGGTGGCGCAGGGCGTGCAACTGGCCGGCATCGATGCCAGCGAAGCCCACGCGTTGCGGGGCGTCGGCATGATCGAACTGCCCGCGCCGGGCCTGGGTTCGCTCAACTACGACTTGTACCTGAAGCGCCTGGGCCGGGACCATCCCAATATTCCCATCATCATCGAGCACCTGGACGAAGCCGACGTGCCCCGGGCCAAACAGTTCCTGGACGGCAAACTGCTGGCGAATGGATGCTAGCCCGCGTTATAAATTACAAGACTTACGCACCAGCAGTAGTGGGAGATGCCCTTAACGCGTTAGGTTGAAGAACCGGCTGGCGCAACATATGCCATATCTGTTTGAGCGGTCAGTAACTCACGCGTTAAAAGATATGGCATATGTTGCGCCAAACCGCTGCACCCGGGCAGGTTCTCTCCCGGAGGCCTACCGCTACGCGCCGGGCCATTGCGTAAATCCTGAACTGAATAAATGGGTATATCGGGTTAGTACCCTTTAACTGTCATTGGCGAAGCCAATCTGTTTAATGATTGTCAGGCAATGCCTGTCACTACGAAGATTCCCTCCGGGAATGACAGCCAGGGGAGGAGGTGCCGCAATACCCTTTTACTGCCTTTACAATGTACTGATTACCTTATTCCAAATTCCGAAAGCCGTTCCCCTATTTTAAAAGTGTCGCATTCCTTCTTATGACCATTTCGTTTAAAAACACGGCTCTACGCGTGTTCCTGTTCACGGCGTTGCCCCTCCTGGGGGCGTATAGCCAGTCAAAACCGGCCCCCGGGACCGCTCCCGAAGCCTCCCGCTTCCAGAAGGTGGAACTGGCCGCCAACCTGGATGAACCCATGGAACTGGCCGTGCTGCCCGACGGGAAGGTATTGTTCATTGAGCGGAAAGGCGCCGTCAAACTGTACGACCCCCGGCAGGGGCAGGCAAAGGTGCTCAACGTGCTCAACGTTTTTCACGGCCTGGAAGACGGCCTGCTCGGGCTTACCCTCGACCCGGATTTTGCCCGCAGCCGGCAGGTGTACCTTTTTTATTCGCCCCCCGGCGAGAAGCCCGTTCAGCGCGTTTCCCGGTTCCGGCTGGCCGACGACCGGCTGGACCTGGCTTCGGAAAAAATGATCATTGAAATCCCGACGCAGCGGAAAGAATGCTGCCATTCGGCCGGGTCGCTGGCCTTCGGGCCCGGCGGCAACCTCTACATCGGCGTGGGCGACAACACCAACCCGCACAACCCCGGGTATTACAACTCCATCGACGAGCGGCCCGGCCGGGAGTACTGGGACGCCCAGCGGACGGCGGCCAACACCGACGATTTCCGGGGCAAGGTCCTGCGCGTCCACCCCGAACCGGACGGCGCCCCGGGCGGGGCGGCCTATACCATTCCCGAAGGCAACCTTTTCCCCAAAGACGGCTCCAAAGGCCGGCCGGAAATCTACGCGATGGGGTGCCGCAACCCGTACCGCATCGCCGTAGACCCCAAAACCGGGTACCTCTACTGGGGCGACGTGGGCCAGAATACGGAAGACAACCCGGCCCGCGGCCCCATCAGCTACGACGAATTCCACCAGGCCAAGGGGCCCGGCTTTTTCGGCTGGCCCTATTTTGCCGGCGACAACCGGCCCTACGCCGATTTTGACTTTGCCACGGAGAAGATCGGGCCGTTCTTCGACGCGGCCAGGCCCGTCAACGAATCGAAAAACAACACCGGCAGCCGGGAACTGCCCCCGGCGCAGCCCGCCTTTATCTGGTATTCCTACGACGAGTCCAAAGGGTTCAAACACCTGGGTACCGGCGGCAAGTCGCCCATTGTGGGCCCGGTTTTCTACGCCGACCAACTCCAGGCGGCCCCCGGCTGGGTAACGAGTCCGCGCAAATTCCCGGATTACTACCACGGCAAGCTGTTCATCGCCGAGTGGATGCGCGACTGGATCAACGTGGTCACAATGGACGAGAACGGCCGGCTGACCGACATTGAGCGGTTCATGCCCGGCACGGTTTTCGACCACCCGGTGGACCTCGATTTCGGCCCCGACGGCGCCCTGTACGTGCTCGAATACGGTACGTTCTGGTTTGCCCAAAACAAAAACGCCCGCCTGGTGCGCATTGATTACAACGAAGGCAACCGCGCCCCGGTGGCAAAGGCCAAGGCCGGCAAAACCGCTGGCGCCGCCCCCCTGACGGTTGATTTTTCGGCCAAAGGCTCCTTTGACTACGACAAGGGAGACCGCCTGACGTACCGGTGGACGAGTACGGCCCCCCAGGCTGCGGCCGCCGCCGGCATGACGACCCGTTACACCTTTACCAAACCCGGTACGTACCGCGTCCGGTTGGAAGTAACCGACAGCCACGGGCAAAGTGCGGCCGATGAACTGGAGATCCAGGTGGGCAACGAAATGCCGCAGGTGGACGTGTTGCTGACTGGCAACCAGACCTTTTACTGGCCGGGCAAGCCCGTGCAATACCAGGTGAAGGTCCGCGACCGGGAAGACGGCAGCCTCTCGGACGGACGCATCGCGCCGGACGCGGTGGCCGTTACGCTGGAGCGGGCCGACATGGGCACCGACCTGACCTTTCTGGCCCAGAACCACGAAAAAACGGCCGGCAACTACTTTCACCCGGGCCTCGAACTCATCAATAAAAGCGACTGCCGATCCTGCCACCACCCCGAGGAGAAGTCGGTCGGGCCCAGCTACAAGCAGGTGGCCCAGCGTTACGGCAGCGATGCCGGCGCCGTGGAGTCCCTGGCCGTCAAGATCATCAAGGGCGGCAACGGGAGCTGGGGCGAAACGGCCATGTCGGCGCACCCGCAACTGAAAAAAGAAGAAACGGCCGAAATGGTCAAATACATCCTGAGCCTGGGCAAAGACCAGGAAGCCGGGAACCGGGTGCCGGTAAAAGGCAGTTTCACCCCCGAAAGCCAGGGCGAGGGGAGTTACATTTTTGCCGTCACCTACCGCGACCGGGGCGGGGAAGCGGCCGGTCCCCACACGGCCAAAAAATACGTGCGCCTCCGCAATGCGCGGCTCAAAGGGGTGGCCTGCGAAGATTACCGGGACGCGGCCAAGTTCAACAACGAGGTCGTCAAGTTCACCAAGTCGGGGGCTTACATCGCCTTCAAGAACATTGACCTGGCCGGTTTGCGCAAAGTGACGTACCGGGTCTCATCCCGTTTCCCGGGCATCCTCGAACTCCGCCAGGGGGCACCCGACGGTCCCTTGCTGAACGCCCTGACCGTAGACCTCACCACCGGCACGCAGAAAAGACCTGATGCCACGGCCGTGGATGCCGCCTGGCGGGAAATACCGGCGCCCCTGAAAACACCGCCCGCCCCGGGGCTGCGGGACGTGTACGTGGTGTTTAAAGAACCCGGCAAGCCCGTGGCAGGCATGTGGACCACCTTTGACCTGGATTGGATTTACTTCGAATAGAGGGATTGCCGGTTCAGGGGTTTGATCGGGTTGGTCTTTAAGTATGGGGAGCTAATCGGCAGCCGGGGGAATGAAGCAGAGACAACGTATGAGGCAGGGATACTTGGTGAGGCTAGGGCATTGGATGGGGCTGGGGCAACGTATGCCATATCGGTTTGGCGACGGGTGGCGTAGGCGTACAGAGATATGGCATACGTTGCCCCATTGCGCTGATCTTCACAGCAACCGTTACGGCAACCCCTCAGTGGGCACCATAACCGGCGAGAGGCATGAGAGAACCGGCTGGGGGAAGATATGCCATATCTTTCTACGCCTACCCTACCGATCGCCAAACCGATATGGCATATCTTCCCACAAACTCCTGTTTTCTCCCATACACCGATATTCATCCTGCATTTATTTGGTTAATCCTGTTTATTTTGGTATTATTTAGAGGTCAAAGGAGCGTTTAGCGTATGAAGAAAGGTGTTTTGCTTGCTGCGTTGAGTATCTTCCTGGTCGCAGTGATTGTGAACTGCATGCGCAGGGAGAGCCCGCAGGAAGCCGGTCTGCTCGCCGGCGACGGCCGCGTGGACTTTAACTACCACGTCAAGCCCATTCTGTCCGACAAGTGCTTTGCCTGCCACGGGCCCGACGAGAAAAAACGCGATTCGGGCCTGCGCCTCGATACGGAAGAAGGCGCCTTTGCGGCCCTCAAGAACGACCCGCACACCTTTGCCATCGTGCGCGGCAACCCCGAACAAAGTGAACTGATCCGGCGCATCTTCTCGGAGGACCCCAAGCGCCTCATGCCGCCCGCCGCGTCGAACCTTACGCTGACCGAAGGGGAAAAGGAAGTGCTCAAAAAGTGGGTGGCGCAGGGGGCCGAGTACAAGAAACACTGGGCGTTCATTCCCCCGCAGCGGCCGAAACTGCCGGCCGTACGGGACAAAAGCTGGCCGGTAAACGCCGTTGACCATTTCGTGCTGGCTAAGCTGGACGAAAAGAACCTGAGCCCGAGCGGGCCCGCCGGCAAGGAACACCTCCTCCGGCGGGTGAGTTTTGACCTGACCGGCCTGCCGCCCACGGTGGAAGAAGCCGATGCCTTTCTGCAGGACAACGCCCCCGATGCCTACGAAAAAGTGGTGGACCGCCTCCTGGCTTCGCCCGCCTACGGGGAACGGTGGGCGAGTTACTGGCTGGACCTGGCCCGCTACGGGGATACGCACGGCTACCAGGACGACTTCCCCCGCCTCATGTGGCCCTGGCGCGACTGGGTCATTCACGCCCTCAACCGGAACCAGCCCTACGATCAGTTCGTGACCTGGCAGCTGGCCGGCGACCTGCTGCCCGACGCCACCAAGGAACAAATCCTGGCCAGCGGCTTTAACCGCAACCACAAGATCACCCACGAAGGCGGCGTCATCCAGGAGGAGTACCGCACCGAATACGTGATGGACCGGACGGGCACGTTCGGCAAAGCGTTCCTGGGCATCAGCGTGGAGTGCGCCCGCTGCCACGACCACAAGTACGACCCGGTTTCCCAGAAAGACTTTTACTCCCTCTACGCCTTTTTCAACAAAGTAACCAAGAAGGGCCTCGATTACACCAGCCACAAGGGCAAGTTCGTCCCCCGCCCGACGCTTGCCGTCACGCGGGCGGACGTGCAGAAAGTACTCACGTTCATCAACGGCAAGTCGCTGGGCCCCAAAGACACGCTCAAGGTGATGGTGATGAACGACGACACGCTGCGCAAGACCTACGTGCTCAACCGGGGCCAGTACGACCTGCCCACCGCCACGCGGGTGAAAGGCGACGTGCCGGCGGCGGTATTGCCCCTGGATTCGGTGCGGCACGGCCGGAACCGGCTGGGCCTGGCCCGCTGGCTTTTTGACCCCCGCCACCCGCTCACCAGCCGGGTTATGGTCAACCGGTTGTGGCAGGAGGTGTTCGGCCGGGGCCTGGTGGCTACTTCCGAGGATTTCGGCAACCAGGGCAACCTGCCTTCCCACCCCGAACTGCTCGACTGGCTGGCCGTGGAGTTCCGGGAACAGGGCTGGGACATGAAGCACATGCTCAAGCTGATGGTCATGTCGGCGACGTACCGGCAGGCCTCCGTGACGACCCCCGCGCTGAAAGAAGCCGACCCCGAAAACGCGTGGCTGGCCCGGGGGTCGCGCTACCGGCTCAACTCCGAAATGATCCGCGACAACGTGTTGTTCGCCAGCGGCCTTCTGAGCCGCGAGACCGGCGGGCCCAGCGTAAAACCGTACCAGCCCGAAGGCATCTGGGAAGCCATTGTGGTGGGCGACAAGGGACGGGGGGAAACCACCTACCAGCAGGACCAGGGCGAAAAACTCTACCGGCGGAGTCTTTACACGTACTGGCGCAAAACCATTCCCCCGCCCTCCATGCTCACCTTCGACGCGGCCGCCAAGGAAACCTGCGAAGTGCGCCGGGTCCGTACCAGCACGCCTTTGCAGGCCCTTACCCTGCTCAACGACCCCCAGGTGCTGGAAGCCGCCCGGGTACTGGCGGCCCGGCTCGTGGCCGATGCGTCCCTTTCCGATAAACAGAAAATCGAACGGGCTTTCCGTAAAATCCTCACCCGCCGGCCGTCCGAAAAGGAAATGGTCATTCTCGAACAGGGCTACCGGGAAGAGCTGGCCCGGCTGCGGGCCGCGCCCGAAAAGGCCCGCAAACTCCTGCGGGTAGGGGAGTACCCCCAAAGCGGAACCGACCCGGTCCGCAGCGCCGCCCTCATGCAGGTGGTGACCCTGATCTATAACCTCGACGAAGCCATCAGCAAATCCTAGCCCTTCAGACCGGATGGAAAACGAATCCTTTAAAAACCTGCTCAACGTCAACCGCCGCACGTTTCTCTCGCGCCTGAGCATCGGCGTGGGCAGCGTGGCCCTGGGCTCCCTGCTGGCGCCCGACCTGTTGCGCGGCCGCAACGACGACGAGGAGGGCTTGCCCACGGGCGTAGCCCACTTCGCCCCCAAAGCCAAGCGGGTCATCTACCTGTTCCAGAGCGGCGCCCCCTCGCAGTTCGAACTCTTCGACTACAAGCCCCTGCTGCGCAAGATGCAGGGGCAGGACCTGCCCGAATCCGTGCGCAACGGGCAGCGCCTCACGGGCATGACCTCGGGCCAGAAGTCGTTTCCGCTGGCCGGCTCCTTTGCCGACTTTGCCCAGTACGGCCAGAGCCGCGCCTGGATCAGCGAGTTGCTGCCCTTTACCTCCAGCATCGTGGATGACATCTGCATCATCAAGACCATGCACACGGAGGCCATCAACCACGACCCGGCCGTTACGTTTTTCCAGACCGGCAACCAGCAGCCCGGCCGGCCCAGTATGGGCTCGTGGCTGAGTTACGGGTTGGGCAGCGAAAACAAAAACCTGCCGGCCTACTGCGTGTTGCTGTCGCGCGGCCAGGGCAACATCCAGCCGCTGGCTTCGCGGCTCTGGGGCAATGGCTTCCTCAGTTCGGTGCACCAGGGCGTGCAGTTGCGGTCGGGCCAGGAGCCGGTCCTGTACCTGCAAGACCCGGAAGGCATGGACTCGGTGAGCCGCCGCAAAATGCTCGACCGCATTGCCCAGCTCAACCATTTGCAGGAACAGGAATTCGGCGACCCCGAGATCACCACCCGCATTGCCCAGTACGAAATGGCCTACCGCATGCAGACTTCCGTGCCCGGCGTGATGGACTTTTCCGACGAAAAGGAAAGCACGTACAAACTCTACGGCGCCGATTCGCTCAAGCCCGGCACGTTTGCCTCCAACTGCCTGCTGGCCCGCCGGTTGTCGGAAAGGGGCGTCCGCTTTGTGCAACTCTACCACATGGGCTGGGATGCCCACTACGACCTGGCGGGCATGACCAGCCGCCTGGCCAAAGACATCGACCAGGCGTCGGCCGCTCTCATCCAGGACCTCAAAAACCGGGGCATGCTCGACGAAACGCTGGTGATCTGGGGCGGTGAATTCGGCCGCACCAACTACAGCCAGGGCACCATCACGCCCGACCACTACGGCCGCGACCACCACCCGCGCTGCTTTACCATCTGGATGGCCGGCGGGGGCATCAAGCCCGGCATCGTCTACGGCGAAACCGATGAGTTTGGCTATAACATTACCAAGGACCCCGTGCACGTGCACGATTTCCAGGCCACGCTGCTGCACCTGCTGGGCTACGACCACGAGAAGTTCATTTTTAAACACCAGGGCCGCCGCTACCGCCTCACCGACGTGAGCGGCAAAGTGGTGAAACCCATTCTTGCGTAACGATTTTCTGCCTTGAAAACCAAAGTGTATTCGTCCGGGAAACTGCCGGTGCCCACCCTCCGGCAGCTTACCTTCAATGCCGTGTATTTCCTCAATGTGCTGCTCCTTTTTCTGGTGCTGTTTGCCGAAAAAGTGCAGTTACCCGTTTTTTTGCAGGTCGCCGGGCGGATGCACCCGCTGGTGCTGCACTTCCCGGTCACGCTGCTGTTTTTGGGCCTGTTCATTGATGGCCTGCTGGCCCGCCGGCAGCCCCGCAACGGGTCGTGGAACGAGACCCTGGCCCTGCTGTACGGCCTGCTGGCCGTCGGGTCGGCGCTGACGGCCCTGTTCGGCTTTTTTCTCTACAAGGAGGGCGACTACCCGGGGGACCAGATGGAGTGGCACAAATGGCTCGGGGTGGCTACCTCGCTGCTGGCGGCGGCCATTGCGTGGCTGAAAGAAAAAGCTTCCCGGTTTTATTTCCCGACCCTGCTGGTGGGGGCGGTCGTGATCACGGCGACGGGCCACCTGGGCGCCGAGATCACCCACGGCGAAGGATTCCTGACCGAACCCCTGCGCAAGAACCGGCCGGATACGCCCGTGGTCAGCGCCGACAGCGCCGTGGTGTTCCGCGACGTGATCCAGCCGATCCTCAACGAGAAGTGCGCCGCGTGCCACAACCCCAACAAGGCCAAAAACAAGCTGATCGTGACGGACTACGCCCAACTGACCAAGGGCGGGGAAACCAAGGACTGCCTCGTGCCCGGCAAAGCCGAAAAGAGCCTGCTCTACACCTACGCCCGGTTGCCGATGGGCGATTCGCTGCACATGCCGCCGGAAGGGAAACCCCAACTCGACGCGGAGGAACTGAAACTCATCGGGTGGTGGATCAACAGCGGCGCCGAGCCAAACCGGGCCTACGCCGCCATGCCCAGGCCCGACAGCATTCACCCCCTCATGCTGGCCCGGTTCCAGCCCAAAACCGGCGTGGAACTGCTCGACATTCCCTTCGCCGACCCCGGGGCCATTGCCGCCCTCAATACGCCGTACCGCACCGTTCAGCAACTGTCGGTCACCAAGCCCTACCTCCACGTGTTCATGGGCAGCCGCCGCAACGTGCCGGCCGCGGAACTGAAGGAACTCGAAGCCATCCGGGAACAGATCGTCTCGCTGGACCTGGGCAATACCGGCCTGCAAGACGCGGACCTCCGGGCCCTGGCCGGCTTTCCGCACCTGAAGCGGCTTTACCTCCAGCACACGGCCGTTACCGACGCCGGCGTGTCGGGCCTGTCGGGCTTATCTTACCTGGAAACCCTGAACCTCTCGGGTACCCGGGTGACGGCCCGGCTGCTGGAGGAACTGCCCCGGTGGCCGGCCCTGAAGACCGTTTTTCTGTTCAATACCGACCTGGAGGAGACTCAACTGGCCGCTTTGCGCAAAGCCGCCCCGAAGCTTACCCTGCACAGCAGCCGCATCGACGTAAGCGACACGTTGTACTACGCCCAACTGGTGGCCCCGGAATTGAAAGCAGACAGTCTGTTCTTTCGCCGGTCGGCAACCGTAACGGTGAAGCCAAGCCGGGGCAAGGTGGACTATTACTATACCCTTGACGGCAGCGAGCCGGGCAAACACAGCACCCGGTACACCGGGCCCATTTCCGTCGGCGAATCGGCCCGGCTGCGCCTGATTGCCAGCATGGAAGGCTGGAAAGACAGTAAGCCGGCGGAGGCCCGGCTGCTGCACCTGGCCGTAAGGCCCGCTCAGGTCACGCTGGAAACGGCTCCCGACTCCGCCTACCGCGACCGGCTGGATACCACTTTGATCGACGGCATTGCCGGCACCACGGCGCACGACGAAGGCAAGTACCTGGGTTTTAACGGCACGGACCTGCGGGCCCGGTTCGCTTTTGCAACGCCCCGGGTGCTGTCAAAGGTATCCGTCAGCTACCTCGAAGCAGTGAACAAGGCCGTAATGCCCCCGCAGTCCATTGAAGTGTGGGGCGGGGAAAAGGAGGGTCAGCTGCGCCGGCTGGGTACGGTGCAAACCGATTTTCCGGCCAAGGACCGGCCGGCGGCCCGGCACATCGTTACGCTGGCGTTGCCCGGCGGGCCCCTGCGCTACGTACGCATCGTGGCCCGCAACCGGGGCCGCCTGCCGGCCTGGCACTACCTGGCAAAATCCAACAAGGCGTTGATCCTCATCGACGAGGTGGCTTTCCAGTAAATCGTTGTTCGTTGTTGGTTGTTGGTTGTTCGTACTCCCCGGTTTTACTGGCAATTGTGAACAACAAAATACGTGGTCACAAAGTCATTTAAGAATACGCCAACGCCGAACAACGAACAACCAACAACGATTCACTCCTTAATTTCAACCGATAAAACCTATAGTACATGACGGGTGCGAGAAAAAGTTTGGTTACTGCGCTGATTCCGGTGGCAATCCTGGCCGGCTGCGCTTACCTGAAAAAGCAGGATACCCGCAAGGAGCCGCCCGCGGACGCGCCGCGGCCGGAGGAATCGCGGCAGTTCAGCGGGGAGGCTTTCAGTGAACACGTCCGCACCACCGAACCGCGCACGCCGGAAGAAGAAAAAGCGGGCTTCAGGTTGCCGCCCGGCTTCGAGATTGAGCTGTTTGCCGCCGAGCCCCTGATCGGCAAACCCATCAACCTGGCGTTTGACGCCAAAGGCCGGGTGTGGATCACCGAGTCCTTCGAATACCCCTTTGCCGCCGACCCGGGCGCGGGCAAGGACCGGGTCACCATCCTGGAAGACCGCGACGGGGACGGCAAGGCCGACCAGGTCACCCACCTGGCCGATACGCTCAACATCCCCATCGGCGTGCTGCCCCTGCCGGGGGGCGCCGTGGCCCACAGCATCCCGAACGTGTACCGCTTCACCGACGCCGACGGCGACGGCCGCGCCGAGGCCCACCAGAAACTGCTGGGGCCTTTCGGCTACAAAGACACCCACGGCATGGTGAGCAACCTCACCCGCGGCTTCGACGGCTGGATTCACGCCTGCCACGGCTTTACCAACACGTCGCGCGTAGCCGGCCGGGACGGCGATTCGGTGCGCATGGAGTCGGGCAACACGTTCCGGTTCCGTCCCGACGGCAGCCGGGTGGAGCAAACCACGTACGGACGGGTGAATCCCTTCGGCATGGTGTTCGACGAGTGGGGCTACCTGTATTCGGCCGACTGCCACTCTTCCCCCATTTACCAACTCATTAGGGGCGCCGACTACCCGCACTTCGGCAAGAAGGAAGAAGGCGTTGGCTTTGCCCCCAGCATGAAGCCCCAGGGCAAGGAATCCACGGCCCTCTCGGGCCTGGCGTATTACGCCGACGAGCTGTTTCCGCCCGAATACCGGCGCAACCTGTTCCTGGGTGACGTGGTCACTTCCCGCATTTACCGCAACTCCTTTGGTTTCAACGGTTCCACGCCCGTAGCCCGCCCCGAAGCGGATTTCCTGCTGAGTGCCGATCCGTGGTTCCGGCCGGTGGACGTGAAAATGGGACCCGACGGGGCCCTGTACGTGGCCGACTTTTACAACCGCATCATCGGCCACTACGAAGTGCCGCTCAACAACCCCGGCCGGGACCGCATCCGGGGCCGCATCTGGCGCATTACCTACAAGGGAGACGGCAAGCCGGGTAGCACCGCCCCCCGCCGGGACTGGACGGCCGCCCCCGCCGCTGAACTCCTCAAAGCCCTGGACCACCCTAACTTGCCGCTGCGCCTGATGGTCGCCGACCAGCTCGTGGAACGCATCGGCGCCGGGGCCGTTGCCCCGGTATCGGCCCTGCTCCGGGACCCGCGTACCACCCCCACGGCGTACGCCCACGGCCTGTGGGTGCTGCACCGGCTCGGCGCCCTGCCCGATGACTTGCTCTCCGCCTCGCTGAAGCACGCCGACGCGGCCGTGCGGGTGCACGCCCTCCGGGTGATCGGGGAAACGCCGGCCCCCCGGGGCCCGTACGCGGCGGCGGCCCGCAACGCCCTGCAAGACCCCAACCCGCACGTGCAGCGGTCCGCCGTGGAGGCGCTGGCCGGCGAACCGTCCCTGGCGGGCCTCAAAGACCTGCTGGCCTTTACCGCCCGCATTCCGGGCCAGGATTCCCTGCTGCGCTACACGGCCCGGCTGGGCCTCCGCAACATGCTCCGGCAGGAAAAGCTGGCCGGGGAAGTTGCGGTAGCCAACTGGGGAGAAGCCGATGCGGAAATCCTGGCCGGGGTCATGACGGGCGTGCCTTCGGCGCCGGCCGGGCAGTTTCTGTTCACTTACCTTTCGGCGCGCACCCTGCCCAACGAGCGGCTGCTCCCCATGCTGCAACACGTGGCCCGGTACGTGCCCGTCGCCGACCTGAAAGCGGTGATCGCCTTTACCCGCCAGAAGTTTGCGGGCGACCTTTCCACCCAGTACAACCTCTACAACACCCTCGGGCAGGGCCTGGCCCAAAGGGGGGGCAAAGCCGACCCGAACCTGCTTGAGTGGGGGGCCGCGCTGGCCGCCGAGTTCATCAAGGCGCGCAACGAGTGGACCTACCAGGTTGCCAGCCAGACCCTGCCGGGCGGCAACCCGCTGAGGGTCCACCGGCACAAGGACGGCGCGGCAGCCTACGTCGTGCTCGGCTTCGAACACTACGGGACCCGGGGGCAGATGCGCTCTGCCGTTTTTGAAGCGCCGGCATCCCTCGCTTTCGCCGCCTGGCTCCATGACGACGACCCGAAAGGAGGAAGCGGCCCGTCGGAACACGCCGTCCGGCTGCGGCTGGCCGACGATACCGGTAAAGTGGTGGCCGGCACCCAGTTCACGAAGGGACCGGCCCGGGAGCGGCTGGTCACCACCCAGTGGGATCTTTCGGCCGTGCAGGGCAAAAAGGTCTACCTCGACGTGCACAACGGCGCGAAAGGGTACGTTCGGGTCGGCCATTTTGAGCCGGCCGTGGTGCGCGTCCCCACCGTGTCACCCGCCGAAACTGCCAACCGCCAGAAGTTTGCCCTGGGGGTAATCGGCAGCAATGCCCTCGTCTCTTTCGCGGGCAGCGTGAAGGCGCTCCTGGCCGATCCGGTTACCGATCCGTTCGTGCGCGTAGCGGCCACCCGTACGCTGCTGCAACTCGACGCCCCCGCCCACGCGGCGCTGGCGGGCCGGATGCTGGCCGACACCAGCCAAAGCCTGCTGTACCGGAAAGAAATTGCGCAGGTGATGGGCGAATTTGCCCTGCCCGGCGTGACGGGGAGCCTGGTAAAAGCCCTCAACGGGGCGCCTTACGATTTTCAACTGGCCCTGGTGAAGGCACTGGCCGCTTCCCCGGAGGGCAAAACCGCCCTGCTCAGCCAGGTACGGGGCGGCAAGGTTCCGGCCCGCATCCTGCTCGATCCGAAAGTGGAAGAACGGGTGTTGCTCAACGCATCCGCCCCGCAACGGCGCGACTACCAGGAACTCACCGCCAACCTCGACCCCGTGAACCAGGAAAGGGAAAAGCTGATCCAGCAGCGGCTGGCCCGGTTTTCCTCTTCCCACATCCAGCGGGAAACCGGGCGGGTAGTATTCATCCAGAACTGTTCGCCCTGCCACCAGATCAAGAAGGAGGGCGGCCTGATCGGGCCCCAGCTCGACGGCGTGGGCAACTGGGGGGCGCAACTGCTGGCTACCAAAATCCTGGACCCCAACCGCAACATCTCGGAAGCGTTCCGCACCTACACCATCCGCCTCAAAGACGGCAATGTACTCACCGGCCTCTACCGCCGGGAAGAAGGCCAGGTACTGGTGTTTGCCAACATGGCGGGCGAAGAGTTTTCGGTGCCCAAAAAAGACCTGGCCGAAAAGCAGGCTTCCAAATACACCCTCATGCCCGACCATTTCGGCGAAGTGCTTGAGCAGGAGAATTTCAACGCCTTGCTTACCTACCTGCTGGCCCAGCAGTAAGTACATTGTAAAGTAGATAAGTTGTTATTTCAAGTGAGTACCCCTGCGCCGTCATCCTGAAAGGAACTTCGTCGTAACAAGCGATGCCTGACTTACACGGTGGACCTTCGTCGTGAAAAGGCAATCTTCGCTTGTCACCACGAAGATTCCCTTCGGGAATGACAGCGAAGGGAGGATGTGCCGCAATACCCATTTATTTGCTTTACAATGCAGTAAGCGTGAGGGATCAAAAATAATATTTGCTCTTCTGGTACAACTGTTGTATATTGCAACAGTTGTACTAATCACCGCGCGGCGTGAGCAAGCCCATCACCTCTTTAGGCTATTTGAGTGGCAAGGCGCACGGCCTCATCAAGGCCCGGGTGCAGCAGCACTTGGATGCGGCCGGCATCGGGTTGAAAATGGAATTATACCCGGTTTTGAATACCCTCTGGCGGCAAGACGGGGTGACGCAACAATACCTCTCGGACCAGTTGGGGTACGACCGGCACAAAATGTCCCGCCTGCTGGACGTACTGGAGGAGAGTGGCTGGATTGTCCGGAAAGACCACCCCAACAGCCGGCGGGAAAAAATGATCACGCTTACCCCGCTGAGCCATTCCCAAAAAGAAGCGATTCTCAAGTGCATTGACAGTGCCCACCAGCAGGCCCTCCGCGGTTTCGGCCCCGAAAGCAAGCAAACATTGATTGACGGTCTGAACCAGATCATCCTGAACCTGAGTTGATTTTTTTTACCCTTACTGTTGCAATATACAACAGTGTTATTATACAACATTTTAACTGCTCCAGACATGCAAAAGACCATCCTCATTACCGGCGCTTCCCAGGGAATCGGCCGGGCCGTAGCCGGGCAACTGGCCCGCCAGGACGCCCAGATCGTGATTACCTACGCCGGCAACGCGGGCAAAGCGGCCCAGGCCGTGGAAGAACTTGAGCGCCAGGGGGCCCGGGCGGTTGCCTTGCCGTTCAATTTGCACGACGCGGCCAGTGCGGGCACGCTTTTCGACCAGGCCGAGGCGCATTTCGGCAAAGTAGACGTACTGATCAGCAATGCGTTCGGGCAATCCTTGTTCAAGCCGCTGGCCTACGTGGAAGAAAAGGAGTACGACCAATCCTTTGCCTCGGTAAAGGGTACTTTCTTTCTGCTTCAGCAGGCCGCCCGGCGGGTAAACGACAACGGCAGTATCGTGGTGCTTTCCACGGGGGCCACCTCCATGCCGGGCCAGGCAGCCGGGCTGTACGCCGGCAGCAAAGCGGCCATTGAGCAGTTTGCTTTCAGCCTGGCCAAGGAGCTGGGGAGCAGAAAGATCAATGTCAACGTAGTCGCTCCCGGGGTCACCGGGACCGAAGGACTGGTGGCGCCCAAGGAAATGATCGAGCACCTGGTTTCGTTGACCCCCTTCGGCCGGCTGGGCACCCCCGAAGACGTAGCCGGTGCCATTGCCTTGCTGGTCAGCCCGGCCGGCAAGTGGATCAACATGCAGAAGATCGGCGTGAACGGGGGAATCCTGTAACCAAGTGCAATCCATAACCCAACCAGGCAATATGAACACGCAACACATCCTGATTGCCGGCGCCTCCGGGGCCGTCGGCGAAGGCATGACCATTGACTTATTAAAAAAAGGACACCGGGTAACGGCCATTGTCCGCAACGAGGGCAAAAGGGCGGCGCTGGAAAGGGCGATCCGGGAAGCAAACGCGGCCGTGGCGCCGCTGGATTGCATCGTGAACGCCTACCGGACGGAGGAAGAAATAAGCGCCCTGACGGAAAAGATCGTTGCTTCCGGCCGGGTTGACATTGCCATTGCCAGCCTGGGCGGCTGGTACCACGGGGAGGCGCTGCACCGGGTTCCCGCGGCGGATTGGGATATGGTACTGCAAAACGGGCTCTATTCCCATTTTCATTTTCTCAAAGCCGTGGTTCCCGCCCTGGAAGCGCAAGGAACGGGAATGGTCGTGATGGTCAACGGCGGCGCCGCCGAATTTGCCATACCGCACGCCGGGGTGATCTCGGTGGTGGCGGCCGCCCAGAAAATGATGGGCCAGGTGCTGCACCAGGAGCTTCAAGCCAAAAACATCCGGGTGTACGGGGTAGGGGCTTTTGCGCTGGTGAGAACCAAACTGCGGGCCAACGTGCCGGACCTGTGGCTGGGACCCGAAGAAATAGCCCAGTACATCCTGGATTTAGCCGCCCACCCGGGAGAGCAAGCCCGTACGTACTGGCACGCGTTGAAGCAACCCACGGATTTACGGATCGGCTGAAATACCGGAGCCTGCCCGTGCCGGAGCACGCACCCACGGCCGTGAATTTTTGACGCGGCTTACTCCGTATTCAGACAACATTTGGGTAGCTTTACTTGCCGCAGAATCGCCCCCGTCCGGTGGGCTTATCCATTCGCTGCTTCTGGGATGCGTGAAAATTTAGCTGATACTTCCTGGAAGGAAATTCAGGGCCGACACGATGTACTTACTTTGGGCGACCAGCAGGTTCTCTACCTGGACGTTGCGCCCGGGCAGGAAATGTTCAGCTTGTGCTGGCACAGCGAACGCTTTACCCTCCAGGTGACCCGGCTGGATGCCGGCAAGCAGACGGCGATCCGGACCAGCCATCCCTGTTACCCGCTGGCAGAATGGCCTTACGTGCAGGTGGATGAGCAGCGGCCCAATTACCGGGTGCTGCTGAAGATGGTCTACAACAGCCCGCAACTGCACGTAGAGGTAATCAAGGATGCCAAGATGCGTTTCCCGGGCCCGTTGGGAGACGTTAAACTCAAGTACAGCTGAAGGCACTGGCGGCTTACGTGTACGGACAAAGGATTATATGGCTATATGGTTGGATGGCTGTATGGCTGAATGCGACAATTAACCATTCAGCCATACAGCCATCCAACCATTTGGCGGGCCGTGTCATAGTGGGTATTTTTACGGCAGGCCACGCGTTGTAGGCCGCATTTTTTACCCGCTTTTTACGTTGATGCTTGGTCATTCATCTGCCGCTCCGGCGCGAGAATCAGCCGGAGGAGCCCTGCCTTTCGGAAAGATCTTCGAAACCCTGCCGCACAATGCCCTGATCCTTTCGCCGGAGTGGATCATCCGGGCGGTAAGTGATGCGTACCTGGAAGTCACCTTTACGGAGCGGGAACAGATCGTGGGCCGGTACGTTTTTGACGTGTTTCCCGATAACCCGCTGGCCCCGCAAGCCAACGCGGTTCGAAACCTGCAAGCGTCCCTCCAGCAGGTACTCCGCACCAAAGAGCCGCACCAGATGGCGTTGCAGCACTACGACGTACCCGACCCCAAGGCCCCGGGCCAGTTCGTGGAGCGGTACTGGAGTCCCCTGAACACGCCCATCCTGGACGAAAGGGGAGAAGTGGTGTGCATTGTGCACCAGGTGGTCAACGTTACCGAAAAGGTTAAAACCGAACAGCAGCTTTTAAAGAGCCAGGCCAGCGAACAGCAGGCCCTGGCCGAAGCCGGGCGGCTGCGGGAGCACTTGTACACGCTTTTCCAGGAGGCGCCGGCCCCCATTGCCATTTTTGAAGGCGAACAACTGGCCTACGGATTGGTCAACCCGGCCTACCGGCAGATTTTTCCCGGCCGGGAACTGCTGGGCAAACCCCTGCTGGAAGCGCTGCCCGAAATGCGGCAGACGCCCATCCCCGGCATCGTCGGGCAGGTATACCAGACGGGGGAAACGTACGTAGCCCGGGAAATGCCCCTGATGCTGGCCCGGCGCGAAGGCGGGCCGCTGGACGAGATGTACTGGACGTTTATCTGCCAGGCCCGGCGCAACGAACAGGGGCAGGTGGACGGCGTAATGGTGTTTGCGCACGAGGTGACCGAGCAGGTAAGGGCCCGCAAAAAGGTAGAACTCGTGCTCGATACCATGCCCCAGATCGTCTGGACGGCCGATGCAGACGGCGACCTGATCTACCTCAACCAGCACTGGTACGACTACACGGGGGAACACCGGGCGGCGCTCCCCCACGCGGGGAAAGCCGGGGACCTGCTGGCCGCCCCCCTGCATCCCGACGACGGCCGGCGGCAGTTGGACCGCTGGCAGGCGTACCTGGCCGCGGGCCACGTGTTTGAACTGGAAGTACGCGTAAAAAGAGCTTCGGACGGCGCCTACCGCTGGCATTTGAACCGGGGGGCGCCCATCCGCAACCAGGCCGGGGCCATTACCCGCTGGGTGGGAACGGCTACCGACATTCACGACCACAAGGTCATGGAGGCCGCCCTGGCCGAAAGAGAAGCCCGCCTGACGGCCATGTTCGAACAAACCGTAGTGGGCATTGTGCTGGCCGATCTGGATTTAAAGCTTACCTACGCCAACGAGCAGTACTGCCGCATCCTGGGACGGAGCCGTGCCGAAGTGCGGGCCCTCAACATGCGCGACATTACCCACCCCGACGACCTGGACAATAACCTCCGGCAACTCCGGGAAGCAAAGGAGTCGGGAACCCCGTTCAGCATCGAAAAACGCTACTTCAAGCCCGACGGCAGCATCGTGTGGGTGGTCAACAACGTTTCCCTGATCCGCGACCGGGCGGGCACCCCGCTCTACTACATGGGCGTTTGCCAGGACATTACCGCCCGCCGGCAGGCCGAAGAAGCACTCCAGGAAAGCGAAGAACGCTTCCGGACCATGGCGGAAGCTTCGTCGGTGCTCATCGCGCAGACGGGCCCGGACGGCAACGCCGTGTATTTTAACCGGGAATGGCTGCGGCTGACGGGCCGCACCATGGAAGAACTGATCAACTACGGATGGGCCGACCTGCTCCACCCCGAAGACCGGGAAGGTTTTGTGGAAGCCTTTCACGCCGCTTTCCGCAACCGGGAAGTATTGAAACGCGAATTCCGGTTGCGCAGCCACCAGGGGGAATACCGGTGGCAACTCGCGGTGGTGTCGCCCCGGCTGGGGCCCAACGGCACGTACGCTGGTCACATCAGCTCGTGCGTTGACATTACCGACCTGAAAGCCGCCGAGCAGGCGCTGGCGCTGAAAAATGCCCAGCTTACCGCCATCAACAATGACCTGGACAACTTCGTGTACACGGCTTCCCACGATCTGAAAGCCCCCATTTACAACATCGAAGGGCTGATGAAAGTACTCATCCGCAGCATTCCCCCCGAGAGCCTGCAAACGGAAAGAGTAGAACACACCACCCGGATGATCCTCGAATCGGTGGAACGCTTCAAGCGCACCATCGGCGACCTGACGGAGATCAGCAAACTACAGAAGGAAGCCAACCTGCCCGTAACCCCCGTATCGGTTGAACAAACCATCGGGGAGGTAATGCTGGACCTGAAACCGGCCATTGAAGCTTCCGGGGCTCACGTGGAGGTAGACGTAGCTGGGTTGCCCACGATTGACTTTTCCGAAAAGAACCTTCGTTCGGTCGTCTACAACCTGCTCTCCAACGCCATCAAGTACCGTTCCCCCGACCGGAGCCCGCGGGTGCGGATTTACGGGAAACAGACCGGGCCGTACCAGGTGCTGTCGGTGGAAGACAATGGCTTGGGGATTGACCTGACGCAGGACCGGCAGGAAAAACTGTTTGCCATGTTCAAGCGGCTGCACAACCACGTGGAAGGAACCGGCGTGGGGCTGTACATGGTCAAGAAAATCATGGAGAACGCCGGGGGCAAAATTGAAGTGGAAAGCAAAGCAGGGGTCGGTTCAACCTTCAGCGCGTTCTTCAAACGGGAAGACGTAAAATGACCCTCACTGAATAACCAACCCCTGACACACCTGGGTGCCGTTTTCAAACTGCACGCACACCTGGTAGAAGCCCGGGCGCAAGTGGGCAGTGGGAATCTGACCCACAGAGTCCGCCGGGTGCTCCTCCAGCAACACCCCCGCGCCGTTGAAAAGCCGCCACAAAGACGGCCGGCTCCCGCTGACGAACCCGACCGGCCGTCCCCGGAGCACCGGGTTGGGAAACAACCGGACGGTTTGCGGGGGGGCGTAGTAAATCTCCAGGGGCCGGCTGTAATACGCTTTTTGCCCCGTGGTTACCACCCGCGCCCGGTACCGGCTGATTCCCGGACGAAGGCCCGTGACCGTAAACCGCACGGATAACCCATCAACCGGCTGGTGGAATGCCACGGGGTGAAAGCCGCCCCCGCGCCACGCCTCCAGTTGGATCGCTTCCAACTGGTGTAGACTGGTAAGTTGCAGCCGGAGTTCGGCACTGTCGCCGTGCAGGGCCTGTAACGCGAACAGCGCAATGTAACAATCCCGTTGCGGGTCAGGCTTGGGGGTGGTAAACGTGCGGGCGCCCGGGCTACCGGCCAGCAGCGGCGCCACCGCGTAGTAGCCCGCCGCCGCGGACGGGTCACGCACCACGAAGCTCGTATCGGCAGTAACCAGCAAAGGTTCCAGGTAGGCATCCCCCAGCCGGTAGAGTTGGTACTGAGCTACGCCCGCCAGTTTTTGCCAGTTCAGGATGAGCTGGTCCCCGCAGCGCAGGCCAACGGTGAACAGCGGCGGCACCGATACCGTAAACGTATCCGACAGGAGCGTCTGACCGGCCGCCAGGAGGCGCAACTGGGCCCGGCCGGAAAGCGCCGGCGGCGTCCATGGGTAAGCACCGTCGGCCGGGTGCACGGCCGGATCAACCGGCAGCCAGCCGGAATGCCCGATCACCCGGTACTCCAACCGGCCCGTGGGGGCAGCCCCGCCCCAGTCCCAGCGGATCAGGTTTTGCGCCCCGGGACGCAGGTTGCTCCCGGCGACCGGAAAAGTCCAGGCGGAACCTTCTTCGGCCGTAAACGCGAGGCTGTATGCCTGCCTTGCCGTCGTGACCCGGTGCCCCCGCACGTACACGCGGTACGGGCCGGGCGGCGGTTGGGTGACGGAGACCTGTTCAACGTTGTTGAGGTGGTCCGCCCGGCGGGTGGCGGGTTGCCGGAGCGAATCAGCGTGCGGGAAATGATTGAGCACCCAGGGGTAGTACCGTCTCCCGGAGGCCACGTGTACCAGTACCAGGTCCAGGTCGTTTACCAGCGCTTCCGGTGCATTCGGACGGGCTTCCGGATCGTTCCACACCAGCGTGATTTTCAACGCCGGGCACCCGGAAGGGACGGTAACCGGCGTCTCCCGCTCCTGCCCGTCGGCCAGGGAGTCGGTGACGAAGTGTTTTTCCCGGATGGTACGGACGGCGCCCAGGGCGTCCACACTGCCGAAACCCGTCTCGAAGTCAACGCCCGGCCGGCCCGCGTCATCGGCGCTGTTGAGCAGGGCGGCTTTTACCAGCGAGGCGGGGGGCAGCCGGCCGCCGTCGTGCTGGCCGTAGGCCTGCTGCACCAACAGGCAGACGCCCGAAACCAGCGCGGCGGCCTCCGAAGTTCCCCCGTTGGCGTAGGCCACCAGTTCGGGTTTGATGCGGCCGTCGTAGGCGGGACCCTGCGAA
Source organism: uncultured Sphingobacteriales bacterium (assembly GCA_963844325.1). Lineage (GTDB taxonomy): Bacteria > Bacteroidota > Bacteroidia > Cytophagales > 172606-1 > CADCTQ01. Next base: position 5,142,499 of record CAWJNV010000002.1, on the reverse strand, counting down.
CTCAGGGGGAGCCGTTCCCCCACCTGGTCGGTAGCCCCCACGCAGAGGGTATTTTTCGCCTGCTTGAACTGGCCGGTCAGGGTGGAGAACCCGGGCAGGCCGGCGTAAGGCCCGCCGGAAACGGCCTCTTCGCCCCGGTTGCCGGCGGAAAATACGTGCATCAACGCGGGGTAGGCCCGGCAGTGCTGGTCGTAGGCGGCCGTTTCCAGGCCGTAGTAATTTTCAATGGTTACCCCGTAGGAATGATTTTGCACGCTGATGCCCCGGCGTTGCAGGGTGTCGCCGTCGTCGGGCAACAGGTCCGAAAAATCCGAACTGGCCAGGCCGGCGCCCCAGGCAACCCCGCGGCTGTCGGGGGCCGAATTGCCTCCCCCGGCGATCAGCGTGGCAATGGTCGTAGCGTGGTCGCTTAAGGGAGGCCCCGCGGCGGCTGGTCCGAGGACGCGCCCCCGGAAGTCAATGTCCCCGGTGTCAAAGGGCCGCTCTTTGATGGACACGGCCATGCCGGCGCCGTTCAGCCGGGGAAAATAGCGGTGTACCGCCAGCACCTTGTTGAGGGTCCAGTCCGGCCGGTCCAATACCCGCTCCTCGGCGGGGGTGCGGTTGGGAACGTCCACGAAAGTGACCCAGGGGCAGTCGGCCAGGCGCTGCAACAGGCCCGGCGCCTTCCCCCGGATCAGCAAGGTATTTCCCCGGGCCGGGCTGAGGACAACCCCCGCCAGGTGTTGGCGGGCCCAGTCACTGAATGCCGCCCGGTCGGTTACCTGCACGCGGTACCCGGCGGCAGTGGATGGAAGATCAGCCGCCTGTAGCTGGGGGGCGAGCTTCAGGCTTTTGACCCGCGCAGGGGCAAGGGTACGGGGCGGCTGGCCGTACGCTGCCGCGGGCAGGAGCGCCGTTGCGCAACCCGCCAGGCAAACAAACAGCCATACGCGCAAGCAGTAGGGGAACATAGGAGCAAAGTGGTAAACAGGCGAACACGGGTACCTGGCCGGCCGGCCAGATACCCGTGCAAGGGTGGATTACGGATTATGACAGGCTACAGCAAGCCCATGCGCAGGTGCTTGGCCAGCAGGGCGCGAACGGTCGTACCGCGGGCAGAGGCAAAACCGCTCAGGTAGTTATTGGAACGGAACGCGCCCAGGATTACGTACTCGCGGGTGTCGGCCGAACGGCCTCCCAGTCCCAGGCTGTTGCCGAAGCCACCACCCGTGAACGTTCTGGGGTCGGTGATCAAGCTGCGAATCTGCGCGGCCGCCGGCGCATCGTCCAGGTCAGCTACTACAATCCGGTCGTAATTGTTGGCGGCGAAACCGACGAAGTAGTCGCAGTCAGAACCGCCGTTGTATTTGGCTTCGCCCGAAGATACGGGCTGGAGTTTGGGGGTATACCCCAGCGAGGTGCCGCCCGTTGCGAAAAAAGAAACCGTGCAGTTTTCTTCCGCGGCGATGGATTGCTCCTGCTCAGTATTGGTAGGAATTATTTCATTTTTGTTGCAAGCCGTAAAGGTGAATGCAACGGTTGCTACGACGAAAAGGGAACGCAGGGAGGCAGAAAAGTTTTTCATGGATTAAAAATTAAATGGGGTAAGGTATTAAGGTAGAATTGCTGTTTGGGGCAAACGGAATGGTGCAGAGGGGGGGCAGTACGACGCCCGGCCGGGGCGCAGACGCATTTCTTCCTGGAAGAAATGAATCCCGTTAAAAAAATACTTTATGGTTGCTGGTTTTATTTATCATTTATTACGTAAGCAAAGATAAAGCATAAATAATTTATATGATTGTAAAAATCGGAAGCAAATGCACCCGCTTTCGTTTTTCAGATCATAAAATTATTTTACAGGGTCCGGCGATCCGCCTCGTCCGGGCGTTGCGTTCCCTGGTACCTGGCGGTCGGCTTTTGTACGCTGATGGATCATTCCGTACATTATCACCCATGAACACCAACCGACGCAATTTTCTGCACGCGATGGGGCAGGCCGGCCTGCTGGCACTCACGCCCCGGGGGTGGGCGCACCCGGCTCCCCGGGCACCGTTCGGGCGGGGAGACGAACCCGGTTCCTTTGACCTGCACCGCGCAATCACCTCCCCGGTGGTCATTGCCGCCGTGGACCTGGTGCGGGCGGAGGGAGAACTGTTCGTGCGGGTCACTTCCAAAGAGGGCATTACGGGCATCACGCTGTGCAACCAGCGCATGGGAAACCTGCATTCGATGCTGACCGGGATGATGGTACCTTTCTTTACGGGCAAGGATGCCCGCGACATCGAGTTCCTGGTGGACGAGGTGTACCGGGTGGAAAGCCACTACAAATACGCCGGCATGCCTTTCTGGAACTGCGTGGGCCACGTGGAAATCGCCATCTGGGACTTGCTGGGCAAAACGGCCGGCCAGCCGGTGCACGCCCTGCTCGGCAAGCAGGTCCGCCCGGAGGTGCCCGTGTACCTGTCGAGCCTTACCCGCGAAACCAGCCCCGAACAGGAGGCCCGCGAACTGGCCGGGCAACTGGCCGCCACGGGGGCCAAGGCCATCAAGATCAAGGTGGGCGGCCGGATGCGCAACACGCCGGAAGACGAAGCCCGCACCCGGAAACTGCTGCCGCAACTGCGCAACGTGCTGGGCGACGGGGTTACTATTTACGCCGACGCCAACAGTTCTTACACCGTGGCGGAAGGCATTGCCGCCGGCAAATTCCTGGAGGCGCACGGCGTGGCAATCTTCGAGGAACCCTGTCCGTGGGAAGACTACGAAGCCAACCGGCAGGTGACGGCGGCTTTGCGCACGGTGAAGGTGGCGGGCGGTGAGCAGGATTCGAGCATTTTCCGGTTCCGGGACATCATCCGGACGCGGGTGTACGACCTGGTGCAGCCCGACCTGTACTACAACGGCGGCATCACGCGGGCGTACCGGGTGGCGCAACTGGCGGCCAAAGCCGGGATGGGCATTGCGCCGCACTCCCCCAAAGCCGACCCGCTGGAAGCCCCCTTTCTGCACCTGGCTACGGTCATTGCCAACCTGGAAGGCTTCCAGGAGTACCCGGCCCGGCCGGGCCGGCAACCGGCCTGGTACACGCCGCACGTACGCGTAGCCAACGGCCGGCTGACCGTTCCGCCGGGGCCGGGGCTGGGCATCCGGTACGACGAGGCGATCTGGAAAAAAGCCGAAAAGCTGTAGTCCCGGCCTTATTCCCCGGCCGCTTAGTACCCGGAGCCTCCCACCAGCAACAGCAGCAGCAACTCCGTAAGCCGGTACCGCAGGTGTTTGAGGGCTTTGGTGAGGTGATATTCCACTGCTTTCACGGATAGCTGCATTTGCTGGGCGATCTCGGAATTGGAAAAACCATCAAACCGGCTTAAGATGAAAATGCGCTGCGTCGTGTCGGGCAAGGTACTGACCTGTTTGGCCAGTAGTTCTTCCAGTTCCTGGAAGCTGATTTGTTCTTCCGTGCTGTTGACCAGCGGGAGGGCACTGCGCGTAACCTGGAGCTGGTAATGCGCCCGGACGGTTTGTTTGTCAATGTGATCGTAGATCCGGTTCCGGACGGCACCGAGCAGGTAACCGTAGAGGGAGGTATGCACCGAGAGGCTCCCGCGCTGGAGCCAAAGGCTGACGAATACTTCCTGGACGATCTCCTGCGCGGCTTCCCGCGAACGGGTGTAATTATAGGCAACCGAGAATAATTTGGTCCAGTAGTGGTTGTAGATGTTTGCAAAGCCTTGCTCACTGTTTTCCCGAAGGGCCGTGAGCCATTGCCGCTCTTCCGGATGGACGTGTTTGTTCATCAGATCACAGACAGAAGTGAGAAGTACTTTTACGGCCCTGCCGGCCGGCTTTAACGGTGGTCTACCCGAACGGTAAGCAAATATATTCTGCCGACAACTGTGGTTTACGAAAATAGTGAAAAAATATATTAAAAAAATTTAAAATCCGGTTTAGGGTAAAAGCCTTTTCATCCTACTTACTTAATGAAAAGCCACAGATCAGTATGGACAAACAGTCGCTGGCGGAGCTGATCCGCAAGTGGAAAACCGGCCAGGCCACCCCGGATGAAATTACCCGGCTGGAAGCCTGGTGGCAGCAGGCGTTGCAGGACGAAAGTTACCTGGCGTCGTTGCCCGAAGGGGAGCGGCAAGCCTTGAAAACGGGCATGTACCAGGACATCTGGCAGCGCATCGGGCGGCGGGAAAAGCAGGAAAAACCTACCCCGGAAAGACCGGACGCGGGCAAAACCGTTCCCTTCAAACCCGTACGGCGGGTGTACTGGCGGGTCGCCGCCGCAGTTGCCCTGCTGATTGCCGTGGGTACGCTCCTGGTCCGGCTGGCTACCCGCGACACCCTGCACCGGGAGCAGACGGCCTACGGCGTTCGCAAAGAGATCACGTTGCCCGACCGGTCAACCGTGGTGCTGAACGGCAACTCGTCCCTCGCGTACGCCCCCGGGTGGGCCGAGGGGCAGCCGCGGGAAGTATGGCTGGAAGGCGAGGCGTACTTTTCGGTGCAGCACACGGCCACGCACCAGCGGTTCACCGTCCACATGGCCGACCAGTTGCAGGTAGAGGTGCTGGGTACCAAGTTCAACGTGCAGCACCGCCGGGGCGTCACCGAAGTGGTCCTGCAGGAAGGCAAAGTAAAGGTGTCGGACCAGGCGCAGGTCTACACGATGCAGCCGGGGGAAATGGTGCGTCGTTCGGCCCGCAGCCCCCGCCTGACCACCCGGCGCGTCAACCCGCAGGTCGCGACGGCCTGGAAAGACAACCTGCTCATCTTCCGGGATGCAACCATCCAGTCGGTAGTCGAACAACTCGGTGACAGCCACGGCATTCGCGTGGAATTCCAAAACCAGGACATCAAAAACGAACTCTTCAACGGCTCCGTGCCCGCCGATTCCGTCGCCCTGTTCTTTACCAAGCTGGAGAAGTTGTACTCCGTGGAAGTAAGTCGGGAAGACGGCGTATACATTCTCAAATAAGCGAAACCAATCATCCATCGTACCCAAAGAAATACCTGGTTTCCCGGCGGCCGGCTCCCGCTCCGGGAAACGCAGGCAGCCAAACCCATCCCGTTTTATTCCTGATTCAGCTCCTTATGCACAAAAAACTACGCCTGATCGGAAAAATTCCCTTCGGACTGCTCCTGCTGCACCTCCACGTTGCCGCGCCGGCGCAGGAGTACCCGGGCACGTTTGCCCGCAACGTCGGGTCGGCGCCCCGGCAACAAGGCACTGCCTACCCGCTGCTGGACGTGCTCCGGGACCTGGAAAAGAAGTTTGGCGTCATCTTCGACTACAACCGGAAGGCGCTGAAAAACAAGACGGTCCTGGTCCGGGGCGAAGACCTGCGGGGCAAAAACCTGGAAGACTTGCTCAACACCCTGCTGCTGCCCCTGGATTTAACGTTTGAGCGGTACAGCGACCGGTCGTACCTGATCTATTCCCCCAAAGCGCGCACCAAGGCGGGGCAGATCCGCCCCGAAGCCTCCATCGGCCGGCCGGGTTGGGGCCAGGGGGCCCCGGCCCCCGACGACAACAGCGGGGGAGCCGAAAGCGCCGCTACGGCTGCCGACGGGCAAATGCAGATCAGCGGCCAGGTGGTCTCGGCTGACAAGGGCGAAGGGCTGCCCGGCGTGAACGTGCTGCTGAAAGGCTCCGCCACGGGCACCACCACCAAGGCCGACGGCCGGTACAACCTGGCCGTACCCGACGGCAACGCCGTACTGGTGTTCAGCTCCATCGGCTTTCTGACGCAGGAAGTACCCCTCAACGGGCAGACCACCCTCGACGTGAAGCTGGTGCAGGACGTAAAAGCGCTGGACGAAGTGGTGGTGGTCGGGTACGGTACGCAGCAGCGCCGGGACCTGACCGGCGCCATTGCTTCGGTGACGGCCGGGCAGATCAGGGCCGTACCCGTTACCGGGCTCGACCAGGCTTTGCAGGGCCGGGCCGCCGGGGTACACGTCACCCAGAACTCCGGCGCGCCGGGCGGCGGGGTTTCCGTCCGCATCCGCGGCATCGGGACCACCGGCAACAACGAGCCGCTGTACGTGATCGACGGCATCCCGGTTTTCAACAACAACGAGAACAGCTCCCGGGCGGCCAATGGCAACGGCCAGCGCAGCAATGCCCTCAACACCATCAACCCGAGCGACATCGAATCCATTGAAGTGCTCAAGGATGCCTCAGCGACGGCCATTTACGGGGCCCGGGGCGCCAACGGCGTGGTGCTCATCACCACCAAACGCGGCAAGGCGGGCAGTCCGGCCATTCACTTCGACACCTACTACGGCGTGCAACAGGTACGCAACCGGCTCGACGTGCTGGACGCGGCCGGGTACGCCACGCTCAGCAACGAGATGCGCACCACGGCCGGCCTGCCCCCCTTCCCGCAGTTCAGCGACCCGGAGGCGCTGGGAGCAGGCACCGACTGGCAGGCGGAGATTTTCCGGCCGGCGGCCATTCAAAACTACCAGCTTTCCGTATCCGGGGGCACCGACAAAACCCAGTACGCCCTCTCGGGCGGGTATTTCGGGCAGGACGGCATCATCATCGGCTCCGACTTCAACCGCTACTCGCTGCGCATCAACCTCGACCACCAGGCCTCCCGGCGCTTTAAGATCGGCAACAGCCTGCTCATCAGCCGCACCCGCGAAAACCTGGTGCCCACCGAACACAACAGCGGCATGGTGGCCTGGGCATTGACGCAACTGCCGACGATCCCCGTGTACAACTGGGATGGAACTTTCGCCGGGCCGATCGGGGCCGGTTCGGGCATTGCCCCCAACCCGGTGGCCGAAGCGCTGACTTCCGAAAACATCAACCACAAGACCCGCCTGCTGGGCAACGTGTACGGGGAGTACAAACTGCGCGAAGGGCTTACGTTCCGGTCCACGTTCGGCCTCGACCTGCTTTTCGCCAACCAGCGGCGGTTCAACCCCGAGTCGCGGCGCGGCGACCTGACGACCAAATCCTACGGGGAGCAGTTTGCGTCCAATGAACTGATCTGGCTGAACGAGAACACGCTTACCTTCCACCGGAACTTCGGCAGCCACCACGATTTTACGGCGCTGGCCGGGGTAACGGCCCAGGCTTCGCGGTTCGAGATCCTGTCGGGCAGCCGCGACCAGTTCATCAGCAACCAGGTCACCGAGCTGGACGGGGCCAGCACGGCCAACCAGGCCGCCAGCAGCAGCGCCCGGGAGTGGTCTTTGCTCTCTTACCTGGGCCGGGTTACGTACGCCTTTGCGGGCAAATACCTGTTCACCGGCACGGTCCGGGCCGATGGTTCGTCGCGGTTCGGGCCCGCCAACCGGTTTGGCGTGTTCCCGTCGGCTTCCGTGGGGTGGCGCCTTTCCGAAGAAGCGTTCATGCGGCGGGTCCGGCCGGTGAGCGACCTCAAACTGCGGGCCAGCTACGGGGTGACCGGCAACCAGGAAATTGACCTGTACACCTACGCCACCTACGTGGGCTTCGGCCGCAACTACAACTTCGGCAACCAGGTGGTCACCGGGGTATCGCCCGCCAACCTCACCAACCCGGACGTCCGGTGGGAGTCTACCACGCAGGCCGATGTCGGGCTGGACCTGGGCCTGTGGGCGAACCGCGTGACGTTTACGGCCGACTACTACGTGAAAAACACCGACGGGATGCTGGTCAAAAAGCCGATTTCGCGCATTGCGGGCGGCCTCGACGCCCCGACGGTCAACATCGGCAAGGTGAGCAACCGGGGCCTGGAACTGGCCCTTTCCGGCCAGGTGCTCACGGGAACCTTCGGGTGGACCACCGACCTGAACTTTTCCACCAACCGGAACCGCCTGGTGAGCCTGGGCGGCGGCGAGCCCATCATCGGGCGTGACATCACCCGGTCAGTAGAAGGGCAGCCCATCGGCCAGTTTTACGGCTGGGTCACCGACGGCATTTTCCAGACCGGGGAGCAGGTGACCAACAGCCCCCGGCAGCGGGATGGCACCAAACCGGGCGACGTCAAATTCGCGGACCTGCCCGACAAGGACGGCCTCTACAACAACAGCATCGGCGACGAAGACCGCACGTTCATCGGCAATCCCCAGCCCCGGTTCCTCTACGGCCTGACCAATGCCTTTTCCTTCAAAGGGCTCGAACTGAGCGTATTCGTGCAGGGCGTGCAGGGCAACGACCTCTACAACCAGTTGCGCGAAAACCTGGAAGGCATGGCTTTTGACGCCAACCAGGCCCGCACCACGCTGGGCCGCTGGGTGGGGGAGGGGACGGGCAACGCAATGCCCCGGGCCGTTGCCGGCGACCCGGCCCGCAACCGCCGCCGGTCGGACCGTTACGTGGAAGACGGCTCTTACCTGCGCGTGCGGAACGTAACGCTGGGTTACACGCTGCCGGCCAAAGCCGTGCAGGCCCTGCGCATGCAGCGGGTACGGATCTACGCAAGTGCCCAGAACGCCTTCACGTTTACCCGCTACTCGGGGCTCGATCCCGAAATCGGCTCCTACAACCAGAGCAGCCTGGCCAGCGGCATTGATTACGGTACGTACCCGGTGCCCCGCACGCTGCTGGCCGGCCTCAACCTGAGTTTCTGAACCGCCTTTCCTTCATCATTTATCATTGACTTCGTCGCGCTTCGCTTCCTTGTTCGACATTCATCATTCCTTGTTCATCATTCGATATTCAACTCGATCACAACCTGCTTTGTCAATCCATCTAACCTGAACCGATGCGTATGAAAATCAAAACCAGTCTCCTCCCGCCGGTATTGGCCGCCGTGCTGGTGCTGGCGGGCGGCTGCCGGGACTTCCTGGAAAAAGAACCCCTCGACCGGCTGAGCCTCGACACCTATTACACGAAAGAATCGGACGCCATCAATGCCATCAACGCCGTCTACAACCCGTTTGCCGGGGGCGATGATTTCTGGGGGAAAGCCCTGTGGATGATTGGCGACGGCGCTTCCGACAATTCCATGCCCGGCGGTACCGACCCGGATTTTATTCCGATCGATAATTTTACGGTAGATGCCGACAACCCCCGGCTGTCGGATACGTGGCGGGGCCACTACAACGTAATCGGCCGGGCCAACGTGGTGCTGGAAAAAGTGCCGGGCATCCCGATGGATGACGTGCTCAGGAACCGCGTCCTCGGTGAAGCGTACTTCCTGCGGGCCCTGGCTTATTTCAACCTGGTCCGCATCTTCGGCGACGTGCCCCTGCTCACCGGCGTAACCACCTCAGTGGGCCAGTTGAAGGTGCCCCGCAGCCCGGTAGAAGCCATTTACGACCGGATCAAAGAAGACCTGGCCGTTGCCGGGGAAACCCTGCCGGTCCGGTACGACAAGGCCGAAGACAAAGGCCGGGCCACCCGGGGCGCCGCCAAAGCCCTGCTCGCCAAAGTACACCTTACCCGGCGGGAATTCCCGGAGGCGGCGGCCCGGGCGGCCGAAGTAATGGCGCTGCCCTACGACCTGGTGGGTGATTACGGCGCCCTCTTTACGGTAGCCGGTGAAAACAGCGTAGAGTCCGTGTTCGAAATCCAGCACCTGTCGTGCAACCTGGGCATGGGCGGCCGGGGGCAGGCTTTTTTTGCCCCGTTCGGCTCGGGGCTGACCGGCACCTGGGACGGCTGGGGCACCAACATTCCCACGGTAGACTTCGTGAATGCCTACGAGCCGGGCGACCAGCGGAAAAGGGCAACCATTTTTCAGCCCGACTCCGTCTACAGCTACCCCAACCTGAAGGGCGGCGTTTACAAGCACGAGGCCTCGCGGTCGGTGAACGGGTACAACATCCGCAAGTACGTGATCGGTCCGGGCACCGACGTGTGCGCCTTGGACAGCCCGATGAACGACTACGTGATCCGCTTTGCCGACGTGCTGCTGCTGTTTGCCGAAGCCGCCAACGAAACGGGAAATACGGCCGCCGCGGAAGAAGCACTCAACCGCGTGCGCAAACGGGCCGGGCTGCCGGCCAAAACCGGGCTTTCAACGGCCGCGTTCCGGGATGCGGTACTGCACGAAAGACGCATGGAACTGGGCATGGAGTCGGAACGCTGGTTTGACCTGGTGCGCACGGGCCGCGCCATTCCGGTGATGACCGCCCACGGCAAAACGCTGACCGAGCACCACCTGGTTTTTCCCATTCCCCGCTCCGAGATTGACCTCAACCCCCTGCTGACCCAGAACCCCGGGTACAACTGATTTTTCCGAACTCCCAATCCCTTCATCCGGTACGCTTTGCCGGCCGCTGACCACCCAGGAAGCGGCCGGCCCGGGTGAACTGTACCCATTCTGGAATAGAACGATCCGCCCGCAACCATTGCTTTCCTACAATTCTCATCAACCCCAACCTCTATGTTTGATTACTACTCCCTTGCCTTTTCCGCCCGCCGGCAACCGGGTTTTTCGCGCCGTCTCCTCCCGTGGGTGCTCCTGGTGATGCTGCTCCTGCCGGGCGGCGCAAGCTTTGCCCAGACGCCCGCCACGGTCACCGTCAGCGGTACGCCGGCGGGAACCAGCACCCGGTACATGGGCCTGCAGGGCGGTGACTCGCCTTCGGCCGCCGTCTTTATCGAAGCCTTGGACGACCTGGGCCTGAATGCATTCCGTTTTTTCACCACCATGAACCGGTACGAGCCCGAAGACGACGTACCCGGCTACGGCTACCCCACCCGCGCCCAGCTGCTGGCCGCCGACCCGGCCGACCTGCTGGGCACCGATTCCCTGATCAACTGGAGCAAGTACGAAGCGCAACTGAACCGGGACCGCGACAACGGGCAGCCCGATGCCGTCCGGTTTGCGATGTTCCGGGAAAAAGGCATCAGGGTGCTGGCTAACCTTAGGCTCAACCAGCGGGGGCCCGACTGGGCGCCGACTTTTGCGACCACGCCTACCGCGGCCGACCGCGACGAGTGGTGGCAATTCTGCTACGCCCACGCCCTGCTGCTCAACAAAAAGCACGACTTCCGGATCGACGACTACGAAATCGGCAACGAACCCAACCTGGCCAGTGAAGGGTTCAAGGGCACGATGACCACCTACTACGAAATGGTGCGCATTGCCAAAGACGCCATCCGGGAGGCCTACGCCCGCCACCTGCCCGGCCGCACCTACCGCATTTACGCGCCGGCCCCGGCCTGGGACGATTTCGGCTGGATCGACGGGGTGCTTAAAAACGTGCCCGACGACTTCGACCACGTCAGTTTCCACAAGTACGGCGGCGTCGCCGGCGTGGAGCAGGGCGTCAAAAACGTGCGCAGCTGGGCCGGCCCGGGCCGGGAAGTGTGGCTGACCGAGTGGGGCACCTGGGAAAACGGGTTCGAACAGACCCAGGTGAACAATCTGTCGGTGAACATCGACTGGATCAAACTGATGGTATCCATGTCAACGCCGGGCGCCGCCTACGTAGACGGCTGGCACTACTACAAGCTTTTTCACACCGGCTACGCGGGCGGCGACGGGCTGATCGACAAACGCACCACGCCGGTCAAGCGCGAGAAGGCGTACTACGCGGTACGGCTGGGGATCAGGGCGCTGAACGGCGGAAAGCCGGTGTACGCCACCCAAACGACCAGCGGGGACCTGACGGCGGCCACTGCCCGCAATGCCGACGGCACGTACAGCACCTTGGTTACCAATACCAGCAATTCCTACGCGTACCGCGCGGAGCTTGACCTTTCGGCGCTGGCCGCCGACCAGGAGAAAGTGACCCTGTACCGTTTTGATGCCGCCAACAACGACGCCCGGTTCCGCGGCCCGGCGCTGGCGGGGGGCAAAACGCAGGTAATCGTTCCGCCGAAGGGGGCCGTGCTGTACGTAACCGGCAGCACCACCTGGGAAACCGACCCCGAAGACGCCGTGGACAACCAGCCCCCCACCGCCGTCACCAACCTGGCCGTGTCCGCCAAGACGGCCACCACCATCGGCCTGGCCTGGAGCCCGGCCACGGACAACGTCGGCGTGGCCTCCTACAACGTGTACAGGGGTACTTCGCTGGTCAGAAACGTAGCGCAGACCGCCTTTTCGGCCACCAACCTGGACCCCGGCACGAGCTATGCCTACACGGTGAAGACCGTCGATTTCTTCGGCAACGAAGCCCCCGGTACTTCGGTGGCAGTGACGACCACGGAAACCGGCCCGGTGGTCACGCCTCTATCCCCGCTGGCCGATACCTACGTGCAGCAGGGCAATGCCGCCACCAATTACGGCACCCTGGACGTGATCAAGGTCAAGGGCGTAAACGACGGGCTGCAACGCCGGTCGTACCTCAAGTTCGACCTGGCCGGCATCGGTACGGTGCAAACGGCCGTGCTGCGGGTGTACGGCTTCAACCGGGAAACCACCGAACCGATCAATGTATCGGCTTTTGAAACGGGCGACAACTGGGAAGAAAACGCCCTGACCTGGAACAACGCGCCGCCCGCCGCCGGGGCGAAACGGAGCGTGGTAGAGGTTACCGACGCGCTGCAATACTACCAGATGGACGTGACCGCGTACGTAAAAGAACAACTCGCCGGGGATAAAACCGTGTCGCTGGTGCTGGCCAATGCCGAACTGCAAAACCGGATCATGGATTTCAACAGCCGGGAGAACGCCGCCAACCGGCCCGAACTGGTCATCACCGGGTTTGGCGCCGACACCGAGCCGCCCGCGCCGGTTTCCAACCTGGCTTCGCCCGCCAGATCGGCCACGACCGTCTCGCTGGCCTGGACGGCGGCAACCGACAACTTCGGCGTGGCGGGGTACAACGTCTACCAGGGTACCCAGCTGAAAGCGACCACGCGGGACACGGCCTGTACGGTGACCGGCCTGGCCTCGGGCAGCCGGTATGATTTCACGGTGAAAGCCAAAGACGAATCGGGCAACGAATCACCCGGCGTTTCCCTGTCGGTCACTACCGACGTGGCCCCGCTGGTCGCTTCGCTGCTGCCCGTGGCCGATTCGTACGTGCGCACCGGCACGGCCACCACCAACTACGGCAATGACGTAGTGATGAAAGTAAAAGGAACGGGAGACCTGCTCGAGAGAAGAACGTACCTCAAGTTTGACCTTTCCGCCAACGCCTCCGTGAAAACGGCCGTCCTGCGGTTCTACGGGTACAACGTGGAGAACAACGACGGGGTCAGGGTAGCCGTATCGGCAACCACCGACGACTGGCAGGAAAGCCTCATCACCTGGAACAATGCGCCGGCCGCCGTGGGGGCGCCGCTGGGGGTGCTCACGGTCAATGCCACCCGGCAGTACCACGAGATCGACCTCACGGAGCACGTGCGGGCCCAGGTAAACGGCGACAAGGTGCTGTCGCTGGTGCTGGCAAACCCGGCCCGCCAGTTCCGGGGCGTGGACATTCACACCAAAGAGAACGCCGCGCACAAACCGGTACTGATCGTTTCGCGGGAAGAAGATTCCCAAGCCCCGTCGCCGGTGGGCAACCTGGCCTCGCCGGCCCAGTCGGCGACCACCGTGGACCTGACCTGGACGGCCGCCACCGACAACCTGGCCGTGTCGGGGTACAATGTGTACGTGGGTTCCGAACTGAGGGCTACCATAACCGACACCAGCCTGACCGTGACCCACCTGGCGCCCCGGACCACCTACCGGTTCACGGTGAAAGCCCGCGATGAATCGGGCAACGAATCGGAGGGCGTTTCCCTGGAGGCGGCCACCAACAGCGCCGTGCACGCCAGGCTGCGGCCCGTGGCCGACGCGTACGTGCGCACCGGCACGGCCACCACCAACTACGGCAATGACGTAGTGATGAAAGTAAAAGGAACGGGCGACCTGCTCGAAAGAAGAACGTACCTTAAGTTTGACCTGCCGGTCGTTTCCACCGTCCAGACGGCGGTATTACGCTTCTACGGCGCCAATGTGGAGACGACCGACGGCATCATCGTGTCGGCCTTTGCAACGGGCGACGGCTGGCAGGAAAGCCTCATCACCTGGAACAACGCCCCCGGCCCGGTCGGCGCCCGGATCGGCAGCGTGGCCGTGGATGCCACCAAACGGTACTACGAGATCGACGTAACTCATTTCCTGGACGCGCAGCCGGAAAATGACCGGACCGTTTCCTTCGTGCTCGTCAACGCCGTGTACCAGTACCGGGGCGTTGACATCCACAGCCGGGAAAACGCGGCCAACCGGCCCGAACTGGTCATCACCGGCACCTTGCAGGACAAGCAGGCCATCACTTTCGCCCCCCCGGCGGACCGGACCTACGGCGACGCGCCTTTTGCCCTGTCAGCTGCGGCCGACAGCGGCCTGCCGGTGGAATTCTTCGTCGTGTCGGGCCCGGCCACTTTGTCGGGCAATACCCTTACCCTGACCGGGGCCGGCACCGTGGTGGTGAAGGCCGGTCAGCCCGGCAACGAAGCGTACCTGCCCGCCCCGGCCGTAGCACAGTCCTTCGTGGTGCACCAGGCGGCGCAGGCGGTTGCCTTCGCGGCCATCCCCCACAAGCCGGTAAGTGACGCCCCCTTCACCCTGGAGGCTACGGCCAGCTCCGGTCTGCCGGTTGCCTTTTCGGTGGTGTCGGGTCCGGCTGCCGTGTCGGGCAATGTCCTTACGCTGACCGGTTCGGGCGAGGTGACGGTGAAGGCTTACCAGGCGGGGGATGAAAACTACCGGGAAGCGGGGGCAACGCAGCGCTTCCTGGTTTACGAAGAAGGCGGCAAGGACGACCCCTATAAAATTGCCTTCGACATGTACCCCAACCCCACGGCCGGCCTGGTCACGGTAAAGCTCAAAGACAAAAAGGCGGACCGGGCGTACAGCTTCGTGCTCTACGACGCGCAGGGAGACACGGTGGCAAGCACCCTGATCCCTAAAAATTCGGGCAAGTCGGAGGTAAGCTTTGACCTGACGGACGCGCCGCGGGGCGTGTACTTCCTCAAACTCTCCGACGGCATCACCACCACCATCCGGCGCATCTACCGGCAATGATCGGCCGCCCGGTACGCCGGTGTCCATTCCGTTTCGCAACCCCATTTGTATTCATTCACCAAAATCAATGAGAGCGATGTTCAACAACCACAATCAGCGTTTTTCGCAGAAGAAGGGCGATTCTTCTGTCGGGTGCAAAAGACTGACAACGGCTTTGGTGCTGTTGCTGCTCCTGCGGGGAGCCGTAAGCTTTGCCCAAACCGCCGCCACGGTCACCGTCAGCGGTACGCAGGCGGGAGTCAGTACCCGGTACATGGGTATACAGGGAAACGGCCGGGAAACCTTCACGGCCGCTACCGACCTGGGCATCAACACCTGGCGGTACTTCATGGGCATGGACAACTTCGAGCCCGTGGATGACAAGCCGGGCGAAGGGTTTCCCACGACCAATCAGCTCAAAGCGGCCAGCATCAATGAGATTCTCAACACCAACAACCTCATCAACTGGGACGCTTACGAAGCCATCCTGGCCGCCGACCGGGGCGACAACCAAACCCATAACCTCCGTTTTCAGTACTTCAAGGACAACGGGATCCGGGTCATGGCCAACATCCGGCCGCAGCACAAGGGCAGCCCGGCGTGGGCACCCGATTTTGCGCCGCCCACCGTCAGCCAGGCCGACCGCGACGAGTGGTGGCAGTTTGTGTACGCCATGGTATTGTTGTTCAACAAGAAACACGACTACCGGGTAGACGACTGGGAACTGGGCAACGAGCCCAACTTAGCCAGTGAAGGCTTTGACGGCAACCTGGACACCTACTACCTGCTGGTGAACATCGCCAGAGACGCCATTGCCGAAGCCTACAGCCGCCACCTGGGCAACCGGACCCACCGGGTGTACGCCCCGGCCACCGCCTGGGATGACGCCACGTGGATTCCCAGCGTGATCCAGACGGTAGGCGATAAATTTGACCACGTCAGCTATCATAAGTATACCTCTTACGACGGCCTGGTGCAGAGCACCAAAAACGTAAACGGCTGGGCCGGCACGAACCGCGAAGTGTGGCTGACCGAGTGGGGCACCTGGTGGACTGATTTTACCACCGCCCGCAACAGCGACCTGCCCATCAACATCCAGTGGCTCAAGTTCATCATGAGCATGTCGAAGCCGGGAGATACGTACGTGGACGGCTGGCACTACTACAAGCTTTCCCACTCGGGCTACGGCGGGGGCGACGGGTTACTGGACCAGCGGGTGACGCCGGCCAGGAAAGAGAAGATGTACTACGGGCTGCGCATGGGCATCCGGGCGTTGAGCGGCGGCAAGCCGGTCTTTCTGAGCACGGCCAGCAACACCGATCTTTCGGCCCTCACGGCCCGCAACGCCGACGGTACGTACAACGTGATCGTGACCAACACCAGCAGCACCACCAGCTACAACGTGGAACTGAACCTGTCGGCCCTGGCAACCAGCAAGGCCAACGGCACCCTCTACCGCTTCGACGCCAACAACAACGACGCCCAGAGCCAGGGACCGGCCCTGAGCAGCACGGGCCGGGCCACGGTGTCGGTTCCCGCCAACGGCGCCTTCCTGTACGTCACCAGCAGCACGGCCGGCAACGTAACGGCGGCCTTTCAGCAGAGCACGGCCACCAACGGGCTGGTGTCGATGGAAGCGGAGAACTACACCAGCAAGGCAGACCGCAGCAGCCACGCCTGGACGGCCAAGGACGACATTCTCGATGACAGCGGTACGGGCGCCATGCAGGCCACGCCCGACAATGGCACCAACATCACTGCCAGCATTGCCGCCACCAGCCCCGAACTCAGGTACAGCGTCAACTTTACCAAAACCGGCACGCACTACATCTGGCTGAGGGGGTACACGACGGTGGGAGAGAACAACTCGGTGCATACCGGGCTGGACGGGGCCGTACCCGGCACCGCGGACAACATCGAGACCAATACGTTCAACACCTGGGTGTGGATCAAAGATACCCGCGACGGCGTACGGGCCTCGCTCAACGTAGCCACGACCGGCCTGCATACCTTCAGCGTGTACATGCGCGAAGACGGCTTCATTGTCGACAAGATTGTGCTCACCACCGATGCCAGCTACGTGCCCTCGGGTACGGGCCCGGCCGAGAGCACCAAGGCTACCAGTGCCCGCCTGGCTTACGAACAAGCCGGTGCTGAGGCCGTGGAAAGCCTGCGGGTATTCCCCGTGCCGGCCAGTGACCAACTCACGCTTACGTACCGGGCGGCTGGGCAGGGAAACGTCGCCATCAGCCTGGCAGATGCCCGGGCCGGGGCCAGATTATCGCTGGTAAAGCCGGTGGCAAGGGGCGAGAACTACATCCGGGTGAACGTAGCGGCTTTACCCGGCGGGCTCTACCTGCTCAGGCTCCGCGACGGCAACAAAGTGCAGACCCGCAAAGTGATCATCTCCCGGTAGTGACCGGTGCCGGCTGGTGTTTGTCCATCCGGCCGGCAACTCATTCGAACGGGTAAATCTTCAGGCAACAACCCACTCAGTAAGGAGTTTATCCCTTGCGAAGTGGGTTGTTTTTTCATGGGCGCTTTCCTGCATTCCACTTGTACCGGTTGCCGGCAAAGCCCGGGCCGTAGCGGGAGGGGATGAACCCTATACTGCCGCTCTGATTGCTGCATAAACGGCCTTTACGGTGCCCCGGTCCAACTCCTTGGCTTTTTCGGAAAGCTGGTCGTAGGGAACCATTAATTCTTCCCCGTCTTCGGCCTTGCGGGAAGTAACGTTTTGCCTGAGCTTGGAGGCGATCCACGCTTCGTGTACTTTGGCCGATACTAATTCGATGTCTGGCAGTTGCATTTTTTCTCTGGTTTATGGGTGGTGCAAACGTAGCGGCTGTGCCCGGGGAATCCGAATCTTTGGGGGGTACCAAAGGTGAACAGGCACTGGAAACCCGGTATACCAGAGGTGAACATTTACTTTTTCTTTTTCTCCCGGGCCTGCTGAATGACGGGCAGCAAATCTTTCCGCACCTGTTCCCAGGCGGTTGACCTCAACGGCGCTTCCGCAATGCTCCGGAACCGGGGAGCCAGGCGTTGCAATTTGCCCAGGAACGGGTCTTCGTCGGAGGCGCACGCCTCCAGCTTGACCGTCACAACCGCTACTTCGCCCTTTTCGTAGCGTTCCCGGGCGCGGCGCAGTTCGGGGTCGCGGATGTAGGGCCGCGCCAGTGAGGTCTGGCTGGCCAGAAACAGGAAAATGTCCATGTGTTCGAGCCGCCGACGGATTTCCTCGTCCCACTCCTGGCCAGCAATCAACAGCTTGTCGCGCCAGACGGCCAGCCCGTGGTGCTGCTGGAGCACGTCCAGGATGGCCTCCAGGCGCTTGATCTGGCGTTCGTCCTCGTGGGCGTAGCTCACAAACAGCCACACCGGGGCCGGGGCGGAGGCCGGGTCACGGTCAATGGCGCGGGATCCGGCCGGCAGCAGCTTGTCGAGTTCGCGTGACACGTCTACTTCCGCCGTGCCTTCGGGCTGGACGGGCAGCTTCTGGGCCGGCCGGCCGGGCTCTTCCACTTCGCGCAGGGCTTTTACGCCGATCCACTGCTGGCCCTCGCCGGTCAGTTCGAGTTCTTCCACGGGCTGCATCCGCATTTCGGCGTGCAGCATTTCGAGTTCGCGGCGCACCATCGTCACCAGCACCCGGCGCGTTTCGTCGTCGTCGCCCAGCACGAACACGTGCAGTTCGGCCCGGTCGGTTTCCGCGCGGATGAGGGCCTGCGCCCCCGCGTGCCGCAGCACCACGCCGTGCCGCCAGTGGGGGGCACCTTCGCTCAGGGCGTAGGTACGCACGATGAAGCGCGGCAACAGGCCCGGGGGCAGCACCTCGTAGCGGTAGCGCAGCCGCACGGGCGCCGCTTCCCAGGCTTCGGCCATCTCCGGCTCGAACTCGGGCAGCAGTTCGGGCACCAGGTACCGCTTGGGCTTGCCTTTCTCCTCCTCGCTGGCGTAGCAAAGCTGGAAGGCCCGCATGAGTTCGAGGATGAAGCCGTGCGTTTTGCGCGGGTAATCCTTGGCTTTAATGACTTTCTGCGCCTCGGCCTCCCGCAGCACGCGCGGCATGTCGGATGCGGCAAGTTGCCCGGCTTTTTGAGCCACCGAGGGGGCGCGGACCACCGCGTACACCCCGCCCGTGACCCAACTGGGGTTGAGCACGCGGGTGTCGTGCAGGCGCGGGTCCTTGCCGAAGTAGAGGGCCAGGCCCAGCGCGTGGAGGATGCCGGCCAGGTCGGCCTGGGCGTCGGGCCGGTCCTCGCCGTACCCGGCGCAGAGGGCCGTAAACTGGTCGTAGGTGAGAAAGTTACCGGTCATGCCTGCGACCTCATTCTTTATTTCCCGCCAGCGGATGGGGAAGGGGAGCCACACGTCGGGCATCCGCTCTTTGATTGTTTTCTGGATGGTTTGGCGCAGTTCCGCAATGCCCTCGCCGTGCAGGGCGTCGGTGTGCACGAAATCCACGATGAAGGGAAACTTGCGCTTGAGCTTTACTTTGTCCACCTGCCAGGGGCGTTTGTGGCTCCAGTTGAGGGCCACGATCACCGGCGACCCGTTCCCCTGCGTTTCGATCAGCTTCAGCCAGTACTCGGCGTCCCGCTGGGCCGTCCCGGTGCGCGGTTCGAGCACCAGCAGGTAGAGACTGCGCTCGGTGAGAAAGAACTGGTGGGTGGAATGGAGAATTTCCTGGCCGCCGAAATCCCAGGCCCGGGTGCGGACCTGTCCATCCTGGCAGTCGAGCATCAGTTCCCGGATGGCGATGGAGTGCGTTTCTGATTCCTGCGCATCCGGCTGCTCCCCGGCGAGTTGCTTGATTAAGGTAGTCTTGCCGGCCTTCCCGCGGCCCACGACGAGCAGTTTCAGTTCAAGGAGGGGGCGACCCTCTTCCGCCCGTGATTCAAAATAGTAGCGAAGAATCTCTTTGGCCGGTCTTTTTAATATGCTTTCGGGCAAACCCAGCCCTGGATTGCCAGCCAAGTTTAGATCGTTGAGAGGTAGTGCCAGTAAGCTCTCTGGAAGCGATTGCAGGTCATTATACGGCAAATGAAGAATCTGGAGTTGAGGCAGACTCCCTAACTGGGGTGGCAGTTGGCGTAGTTGGTTGAATGAAAGATTAACAAACGCAAGACTTTTAAGTTCGCTAATCCATGTTGGGAGTTCCTCAATCGCATTTCCTGATACTTCAAACAGTTCTAAACCTTGTAACGTACGAATGCTCTCTGGGATCTTCTTAAGACCAAGGCCTGATAGGTTCAAAATGCTATGTCCCGAATAGCCACTAAACTTCAACAATTTTTGTTGATACTTCAACTGATAACCCCTCCACTCATCGATCCGTTCTTCCGCAATTTCCTCGGGCGGCCGGGTGTCCTCAACTGATTTCTGATTAGCTATTAATCGACTTTCTGGCATAATTAACCTCCAAAAAGGAGTAGTACGTGGCTTCTAATAAATGGTGGCTGCTGCGTGGAAGATAATTACAGGACTTACGCATCAGCCGTAGCGGGTGATACACTTAACGCGTATACTAGGGTACGTGGCCTCACCCCCGGCCCCTCTCCCAAGGAGAGGGGAGAGATAAAAGTTTGTCAAACAGGTTGTTATAAAACAGGTTCTTCTCCCCTCTCCTTGGGAGAGGGGCCGGGGGTGAGGCCATGTACCCTAGTATACGCGTTAAGTTGAAGAACCGGCTGGCGCAACATATGCCATATCTTGGAGATATGGCATATGTTGCGCCAAACCGCTGCACCCGGGCAGGTTCTCTCCTGGAAGCCTGCCGGTACGCGCCGGACCATTGCGTAAGTCCTAAATTAAAAACGGCAAGCACAAGTCCGCAGGCCGGGCCCTTCCTTTTCCAGCTTATCCCTAACACTCATTGTTGCGGGGGATTGAGGGTGGTGGGGTTGATGATGGACAAGTGTCCGCCCAGCCCGTCGATCCGGCTGGCAAAATCGGCGGTGCCTCCCGGCCCGTCGCCCGCCGGCAATTCGTCCCACACCAGGATGGCGTAGAGGTTGTCGGGGCTTTTGGCTTCCACCAACGCGGTATTGATCATCCACAGGTTGGTGCGGGCAAAGGGCGAAGTATCCTGGGGCGGCGGTCCCAGCCGTTCGGGCTGCCAGTAAACCTTTACCCCGGCCGCTTTCTTGAGCTGGTAGAAGCGTCTTTCCCAGTTGCTGCCCGGCAGGCGCACCGACGCCTCCAGGAACGCTCCCTCCTCCAAGGCCACGAACAGCCAGACTTCGGCGCCCCGCGCCAGGCAGCTTTCGGCGAAGAGGATGTCGGCGCCCCGGGCGGCCCCGCAGATGGCCAGGTCGCCGGCCCCCACGTTCCACTCGTTTAATGCTGCCTCGATCCGCTCCCGCACCACGCCTTCTTTCTCGCGGGGAAACCGGGGCTTCTCGCGGTCGGGGGCGTCGATCAGGTGGCCGCTGCACAGCACCACCCGCTCAAACAGGCTCCGGGGCTGCAACTCGTCGAGTCTTTGTTGGAGCAGCGTTTTTACGGCCCCTACCGCCGCCGGTTCGAAGTCCAGGCAATCGAGCAACTCCACCTGGCTCAGCATGGAGTCGATCTGGAAATACGTCACGTCGAGGGTGTGGACGGCCTGCTCGTAGTACGCCACGGCGTTGGCCGGCGTGCCCGCCACCAGTTCGAGTTCGCCCAGCGTAGCCAGCGACCAGGTGGCCATTTCACGCCGCTCCTTTTCGGGCCGGTTGGTTTCCCGGGACCGGTCCAGTTCGGCCCGGGCCGCCATACCGACGACCGTCACCAGGTCCGGCAGGTCCGCCACGCCCGCATCCGGGGGCTTTTGGCCGGTGGTGGTCCGCAGGTGTTCGAGCAGTTTTACCAGGGTAATTACGTTGATGCCCGTGTAGTAGGAGTCCAGGTGCCGGCGGTAGGCCGCGTTGTAGCTGCGGATGGCCTCCACGGCGTAATCCGAACCAACGACGGCCCGCCGCTGGCGTTCGGCCAGGCGCTTGCCGGGGCGGTTCCAGTCGGCCCGCCACAGGTCTTTGTAGACCCGGCCCAGAATACCCTGCGCTTCCGGGTCGCCGCCGAATTTGCTGCGCACCGTTTCCATGTGCGTCTTTGCCTTGGAACGTTCTTGCAGGCGGCCCAGCACCAGGCCCAGTTGGGTAAGCGCTCCCTTGTGATCGGGCCGGGCGGCCAGCAGTTGTTCGAGCACCAGCCGGGCGGCTTTGAACTGGTGCATGCCCACCAGCGACCGGGCCACTTCGTCGAGCAGCTTCTCCCGGTATTGGCGCGTGGGAGCGTCTTCGGCCAGCGTCAGGATGTCGCCCGGCCGGTTGTCGTCGCGGGCCACCCGGAGCCTTTGCTGCAAGTCCTCCAGCAGGCGCCCCAGGTAGCGGGTACGCTCGGTGGCGATGTTGCTCCAGTCGGCCGGTTGGAGGCCCGGCAGGTGGTTGTAGACCGGGCTGCCGATGGTGCGCTCCTCCACGGCCAGGGCATTGCGGAGCGCGAGGGCTAATTTTGCTACTTCCGCCTCGAGGTTTTGTTTCCACGCGGGGCCACGTTGGGCTGCCGGTATTTCGAAGAGTTTGCCGTCGTAGTTGAACGACCGGTCGGGGGCGATGTCGAAAGGCCGTTGGCTCCAGCCCCCGTGGATCATCAGTACGCCCTTAGGCCGGATTCCGTGCCGCACGCCCAGCTCGTAAAACACGTTGGGGTTGAGGATGGAAATGTCGGCCACCACCACGTCGGCCGTGACCAGTTCGTAGAACATGTCGGCGCGGATGTCGTTGGCCCCCGGCTCCTGGTCGGCCCGGAACGGGAAACACGCCGCCCGCGTGAGCGCCGGGGCGATGAGCAAATGGTACACTTCGTTAAAGTCTACCCGGATGGCTTCCCGGGCGGCAATTTCCCCCCGGGCAGGGGTGGCCGGCGCGGCCTCTTTGGTGCCAAAGGGCATTACGACGAATACGTGGGGTTGCATGAGTAACCGGGTTTTTGCACTTACACTTTGGGCGGAACCGGATCGGTTCCGGTGTCATCACCTGGGGGTACTGTCCCGTTGCCGCCGGTACCGGGTTGATTCCCGTTGCCACCGGTACCGGATTGACCGGTGGTATCGCCGGTAGTCGGGTCCTGGTTCGTCCCGGGCCACGGATTCAGGAGGGTGGTGGCGGTAGTGGCCGGTGCTCCCTGCGTCGATGGCGGCCGGGCCGTATCGTTGTTGCCCGGCTGCGCGGGCGGGACGGGGTCCTCCACCGGCTCTTTCTTCTCTTCCATTTCCTCGGGGAACCCCTGGCCTTTGCGCAGCTCGGCCAACGCGTTTTGCATCTGTTGGATCCAACCGTCCAGCTCCGACTGAAGCACCTGTTCGGTATGTTCCACCAAAGAGTCGATGTTTATTTGCCGGGCCTGCTCCTCGGCCGACAAAGCGTTCCACCAGTTTCTTACGTTGAGCAGATCGGTAGCGGCCTGATTGTACTTGGTAAGGGTATTCTCCGTTTGCCGGTAGCCCAGGTACGTGCCGATGGCCGCCACCAGGGCGGTAGTCAGCGCAATCCACGCCTGGAAACCGACTGCCGCCAGGTAGGTGCCCAGCCCCCCTAAAATGAAGGTGAACCAGTAGAGCCGGCTCAACTGCTTTTCAAGCCGTACCGCCTTTTTCTGGAAGAAATTCAGTTGGTCGCCCAGGCGGACTTCCACGTAGCGGTCCGGGGTCAGGGAGCTGAAGCCGTCATCGCCCCCCTTGGCGGCGAACATGTGGGGCGGAAAGCCCTGGTCTTTGTTGTAGGGCACCAGTGCCGATGCGTTTACCTCCGTGCGCATGGTCCGCTGCGTAATGGCTTCCACGCGTTGGGCCAGCTGTTGTTCGGCGTTCTGGCTGTAGTACATGGCCCGGGTCCGGTAACGGAAGATCTCCCGCTTGATGGATTCAGCCCCTGCGCGCAGCAGCAGCCATTTGCTGCCCTGCCGGAAGCGGTTGGCCGCGGCTACCAGCACCGTCAGCAGGATGGGCGTAATGATGAGCAGGTGATGCACGACCCACCAGCCGACGAACCCGTTAGCCCAAAGTTCTGCTGCCCCCAGCAAATCATTTTGTTCGGCTGCCCCTAGTGAATCACTTAGTTCAGCTACCCCCGGTAAATTAGTTGGTTCAGCTACCTCTGGTGACTTTTTTGGGGCATTTAGTTCTTTCCGCGGGGCAAAAACCTGCTGAATCACCACCAGGGCGGTACCAATGACCCCCCATGCCACAATGGACAACTGTAACCGGTCAAAATGCCTTTGCTGGCGGTTGGCATTGAGGTCGTAGTCGGCAAACGTTTCCCAGGCTTGCAGCAGCACGTTGTCGTTGCCCAGTTCCCGGATGATAAGTCTTTCGATTCCCTTGACCGAATGGCTTAAGTGATGCAGGTGAATCTCCCCTTCCGCCAGGATTTCCGCCAGCACCGGGTCGGCGGGAGGCGGCTCCTTCGCATGCCAGGCCGCCGCAATCCGATCGGCCAGCCCGCCACTGCCTTCAATCACGATGACGGGAATTCTTTGTCTGACGGCCAGCAGTACTTCGGACCGCGATGCATCACCTCCCCCGGCCAGGATTGCCAGACCGGGCACTTTGGAAATTGCTTTTTCGGCCTCCGTAGGAGCCGGCTTGCCCGGGGCGTCATTCCGCGCCGGCGTATTCCTGATCAGGGTGCCGGCCAGCCTGAACAGCATAGCCGTCTCGCTGCGATCTACCAGCACAAAGTGCGAATGGTTGGGGTCGAGCGGCGTACCGGCAGGGTTTGCCGGGGGATCGCTTGCCGGGGGATCAGCGACGGGATACGTGACTTTACCAAGGGGAGCCACACCGATCAGGGGTGATTTGTGCCCCCGTCCGGCCACGCCTTCTCCCATCAAATCCATGATGCCTGCCTGCGTACCGCCCCCCAGGATCACGGCACTGGCTTCCGCCGCCGCTTTGGCAACCCCGCGGCCAAACAACTGGGTAAGGCGGGGCTTCAACGCCTCGTCCAGCGCATCTGCTCCTCCCAACACGAGGATGACCGCCTTGTACGAAGGAATGGCAAGCTTCGAAACAATGGCTTCCGCAGTATCACCCGCCGCAGGGAAAGCGGCTACTGCCTGCTGGTCATGTGAGAAAACAATGGTTTGTGTTTTGATGTCAGGCATTTTGCGGCTCCGGTTGGGTGATTGTAAGTAGTAAGCGTATCGGGCACATCACTCCTCCCCGTTGATGCCTTTCCCGCAGGAATGCGATGCACCACGCGGGGAACGGGCCCGCCAACGGCAATGTCATCGCGCGAAACCAGTGTTTGAAGAATGGAATCGGAATAAAAAATGGAGGATGACCAATGACACGAAAAGCGTCGCCAAACGGATCGGTATGCTGATGAAGGATCGTAAAGAAGGGTGTGGCGTCGCAAAAAGCGATGTCGCGTATGATGCTGGTTGACGGCACTAATGTAATGAACCGGGCCGGTACACTGCAATAACCCCTGGCATAAATTTTAGAAAACAACCATCTCCGGCTGAAAATACCTATAACCAGGTACGCAAATTCCGCTTCACAACCCGATGGGAATGACCTGCTGATTCATACGGGTAAGCTTCCTGCCGTTGGGGAGATGGGCAATGCGCAGGGGAGAGGGTTCAGCCGGATGCCCGGACGTACTGTTCCACCTGCCTGACGGTCTCCCGGGCGCTCCGTCCTACGCCGATGAGGGTGGCCGAAGCGAAGCCGGTCCAGTTGCCGTAGCCCACCAGCCACAGCCCGGCGGCTTTGGCGGCGCGGGTTCCGGAAGTGGCTGCTCTGCCATCCGGTTCCACCACCCCGAGGGGTTGCAGGGGGTCGAGGGCGGGCCCGAAACCCGTGCACCAGATCACGGCGTCTGCCGGCGTTTCCCGCCCGCCGGGCCAGACCACGCCCGTCGCCGTGAACCGCTCGAAGGGGCTTACGCTGTGCAGCACGCCCCGCTCCCGCGCTTCCCGCACCGGCGGTACCATCACAATGTCGCCCAGGCGGGCCGGTGGCGGGACCGCTTTGCCGGCCTGCCCGGCCAGGTAGTGCTGCGTGGCCGCCGCGAACAGGTACCTCCCGTCTACTTCGTCGGGCAGGAATGTGGGGGCCTTGGGCGTTACCCAGGTGACGGCAGCGACCCGGGAAACTTCCGCCAGAATCTGGGCGCCCGAGTTGCCGCCTCCCACGACGAGCACCTTTTTGCCGGCCAGGCCGGCGGGGGAACGGTAGTGAGCGGAATGTACCTGCCGGCCTTCGAATGCCTCCCGCCCGGGGTAGCCGGGCGTAAAGGGCTTGCGCCAGCTGCCCGTGGCGCTTACCACGGCTTTCGCCCGGATGTCTCCCCGGGAGGTACGAACCCGGAAATAACCGCCCTCCCGTTCGACCGCGGATACGGACACGGGGCGCTCCACCGGCAGGTGATACTTTTGTTCGTATTGACGCAGGTAGTCAATTACCTCGTCGCGGTGCGGATAAGCCTCGCTGCTGCGGGGCATGAGCCAGCCGGGCAGGGAACTCTGTTCGGCCGGGGAAAACAGGTGCAGTGAATCCCAGCCGTGCTGCCAGGCGCCTCCCGGGGCGGGTTGCTCGTCGAGCAGCACGAACGACAAACCCGTTCGCCGCAAATAATAACCCGTTGCCAGCCCGCTCTGACCCGCCCCGATCACTACTACCTCGGCGGCTTCCATTTATTGATACGGGGATGAACGGGATGGGACGAATACACCGGGGGACATGCACCGGCGGTTAGGAAACGAGTTGGGAGGAACTCTTGGCCGGCAGAACTGCCTTGCGGGCCTTCTCTTTGCCGACTTTGTGCTTCTTTGATTTTGCCTGTACCCCTTTTCCTGCCTCGCTCTGGCCGGCCGTGGCAGCCGGTACCTGCTCCGGTTGGGCGGCCGGTTTTTGGGCGGAACCCGCGGGCTGAACAAACTTTTTAGCCAGTTTCCGGGCCGTCTTCCGGGCGGCTTTGGCTACTGCTTCGGCATCGGCTCCGGGCGTGGCCGCGAGCAGGGACTGGATGGCCTGCGCAAGCTTGGCCTTCAATTCTTTGCGTAATACTTTAGGGCTGTTCATCGGGAACTTGGGTCGTGAGCCGCAAACGTAAGCGCAATTGCAGCATTAACAAAATGTTAACGATTTGTTTACTAATAGTAAACTCGCCTCCCGGCACTTAATATTGGCTTAATAAACTGCCCGGGAGTAACCGGCAGTAACCCGTCTGCTCACCCGGGAGCAGGGAGAAAGAAAAACGGCCTCACGCAAACAAGGGCTTGCCGGCCAGTGCATCCCGGACGGCCGCCGTGCGGCGCGTGGAAGCGTAATACACGCCCCCGTTTTCGAGCGTAATGCCCAACCGGCGCGGCGGGTGGAAACTCGCCTGCACCACGAACCGGAGGTTGACCAACTGCGTCCGGTTCAGCTGGATAAAGCCGAGTTCGTGCAGCAGCAAAGCCGCTTGCTTGAGCGTGTAGGGTTGCAGCACGAACCCGCGGGCATCGTGGATCTTGATGTAGTTCCCGCAGGCTTCTACCAGGTGGACGTCCTGGAGCCGCACCAGCCGATACTCGTTGCCGTTGCGCAGAAACAAGTGCCGGAACAGGGAGTTGTCCGGCGGCCGGGACTGCTGCAGCGAACGGCGCAGTTTGTCGAGGGCCTGGCCGAGCCGCCCGGGCAGCACCGGTTTGAGCAGGTAGTCGAGGGCACTGGCTTCAAACGCCCGGATGGCGTACGCATCGTGGGCCGTTACAAAAATAACCGCGGGAATCTCCCCCAGCTCCGCCAGCATTTCGAAGCCGTTCTGCTGAGGAAGGGAAATATCGAGAAATACCACGTCGGGCCTCATTTTTTCGATGTCCGCCCTGGCCTCAAAGCCGTTGCGGCACACGGCCACCACGTCTACATCGGGGTGGGCCCGGAGCAGGTCCACCATTTCCTCGCGGGCCGGTTTCTCGTCGTCCACGATGATGGCCGTGATCTTAAAGGGCATGGGTGGTCGGGTAAGCGTTGTGCATCAGGTACAAGGTAGTCACGACCTGTCCCTGGCGTTCGGTCAGCGTGACGCGGGAGGTCTCCCCGTAGGTATTTCTCAACAGGCTCTCCACGCTGCCCAGGCCGAAGCCTTTCCGGAAAAGGGTTAACTGCCCGGTATTGGCTACTTCGATCACCGGGTTGCCGCCGAACGCCGCGATGTGGATGGCAATGCTGCCGCCGTCGAGTTGCTGGCTGATGCCGTGCTTCACGCTGTTTTCCACCACGTTGAGGATCAGAAACGGGGGCACCGGCAGGGAAAGCAGGGCCGGGTCGCAGGTGACCTCGTAGCGCAGCACTTCGCCCAGCCGCCACTGCTCCACGCGCAGGTATTTCTCGACCACGATCAGTTCTTCCTGCAAGGCTACCGTCGTGAGCCGTTCCTGCCGCAGCGTGTAGCGCAGGATTTCGGAAAGTTCGTTGATGGCCAGGCAAGCTTGCTGCCGGTCCTTGTTGACCAGCCAGCGGATCGTATTCAGGGTGTTGAACAGAAAATGCGGATTGAGTTTGTTGACCAGGTTCTGGAGTTGCTGCGCATTCAGTTCGCCCTGGGCAATGGCGTGCCGGGCCTCAAGCCGGCTCAGGTGGCGGCCGTACTGGTAGAGGTGAAAAAGCAGGAACCAGGGCAGAAAGATCACCAGGCCGTCGGCAAAATACCCCGCCAGCGTGAACCCATAATACGGATCACTGGCAAAACCCTGGTGGTACACCTGGCGGTCCATCCAGTAATCAAAGCCGGCCGTTCCCAAAGCCAGCAGGAGCAACGGCTGGCATACCCGCCGGCCGACCGCCGGCACGTCGTCGTAGCGGAAGGCGATCCGGCGCAGGGTGCGGCGATACAGGTGCGTAGCCAGAAAGCCGCTTCCGGCAAAGCCGGCAAACTGCGCCAGCAGGTAAGCGGGCGGCAAATGCCGGAACTCCTTGGCCGAATAAAACAGGGCCGTGCCCGTCCAGAAGAGGAGTTGCGCACGGTAATACCGGGATAGCTGCATCAGCGCTGGTCTACGAATTGGCGGAAAGCGGGCCAGAACACGCCGGGTTCCTGCAAAAAGCCATTGTGGCCGCTGCGCCCGAGCAGCACCTTCTGCTTGACGGGCGACTGCACCCGTTCATAAAGGCTGTCGGCCACGGCGGGCGGCGCAATGAAATCATACTTGCCCCACAGCAGGAGCAGGGGCACCCGGATTACGCCCACTTTTTCGGCAAAATAGGTTTTATACGCCTCTTTTTCTACTTCATGGTAGCTGTTGGCCAGTAAATTAAGCAGCAAGGCCGTAAAGGGGGCCTGGTTGCGCTGGGCTTCCCGCCAGAAAATGGCCGGCGTATTGAATTCCACCCGTACCACCGTGTCGATCAGGTACTCGGCCTCGCCCAGCAGTTCGTTCAAACGACGCGATACCGCGTAGTTGCCAGCCGGGTCGTTGTTGCGGCAGTAGGCGACAATCTCCCGCCAGGTGTCCACGTGGTTGCCTTTGGCAATTTCGCTTTCGCCGGTGGCAATGGCCATTTTGATGATTTCCCGGTCCATCAGGTGGAAGTCGTGCGGGCCGTCGGCGTTGATCCAGCCCTGTACGAGTTGCTGGTTGTCGCCGGCAGTCAGAAAAGTCGTGGCGATCAGGCCGCCCCAGCTTTCGCTGAAGAGTATGATTTTTTGCCCGGGGCCGTAGCGGTGGCGCAGCACGGTGACCACTTTCCGCAGGCCCCCGGCGATGCCCTCAATGGTAACGCCGGCCCGGTTGCCCTGCGAAGCGCCGGCCAGGGGCTGGTCCCAGTAGGCCACGGCCGCGTGCGGCTCCACTTCCCGCTGCATCTGCGCCAGGTAACTGAGGTAGTACGACGAGCCGCCCGGGCCGCCGTGTACGGTCAGGATGATCTTCCCCGACTGCGTATTGCCCCGCACCTGCACGCGGAGCTTGGCGTCGCCCTGCTGCACGTAAAACGTCTCGTCGGCAGCCGTCGAAAAGGTAATTTCTTCCCGTTGGCAGCGGGCAAAAAGGAGTAACCCTGAAAGCAGGAGAAAGCGGTTCATGGCAGACATACGGGTAAGGGGGCTAGTGCTTGTATTTGTAACTGGTGGTATTGACAAGAAAGGGTATGGTTATATCGCTGTATGGCTGTATGGTTAGATGGCTGATCCAACCGTTCAACCATTCAACCATTCAACCATATAGCCATACAGCCATATAACCTTACTCATCAGTATACTTAGTGACCCGCCGGGCGCGGACCTGCGGGCCTTGCGCGAAAGTAAGCCGGGTGCCCAGTTCGACGGCCGGCCGCACGTACAGAAATCCATTGTACGGCAGGAGTACCAGCAGCGAAGGGCGGAGGTAAATGCCCACCGGGGAGGGAGTGGCCCGGCGGAGCGGGAAGCGTTTGCCCACTGAAAAAGCAAGCTGCCCGTTGACGAACCAATCGCCGGCACCGGGTACTTTCCGGACCTGGTTGTCAGCCGCCACGCGGTACACGGTGGCACCGGTAAACGTGCGGCTCACGCCCAGTTGGGGGCTCAGGTCCGCAAACCAGCCCGTGGCCCCCGTGCGGCGCCACTGGTACCCCAACGAGAGCCGCCAGTGGTCGTGGTAGCGGGGATGGTGGTAATACGAGAGCTGCGCCGTCAGCACCCGTTGGGCGGTTCTCCGCAGGCGGGGCGAATGGCCGGCCCAGCCCCGGAAGACCTCTTTTTGCCGGACCGGCCAGCCAACCCCCAACGCGAAACCCGGGTAGCGCAGGGAGCCCAGGTAGCCTGCTTCAAACGCAAGGGGCAACCCGGTAGTGGCAGGTACGGGCGAAGCAGACTGGGCAAGAACCGCCGGCGCGGCGGCCCCTAAGCCCAACAGCAGGGGAAGGGGTAGGAAACGGAGTAGCATGGGACGTGGGATGGAAAACAACGGCAAGTAAGTCCCCCCGCCGGTACGCAGCCGGGAAACAATGACGAGTGCCGACGGAAAAAGGATAAGCGTACCCGGAGGGTCAGGAAACCCTGGAATCACCAGGGATGGACAAGCGGATCACCCGGTAAGTAGAAGTCTGATTGTAAATTATGAATTATGGATTTTGAATTATGAATTGCCTGCTTTAGTCTCTGACTGTCAATGATTTTAATCTAAAATCCATAATTCAAAATCTATAATTTAATGCTGCCTGCTTATTTAATTGTATATTTTTATACGACCCGATGATTCATCCTTATCGCCCCAATCTTCCCATGATTCCTCTTCTGCAAACGGACCGCCTCCTGCTGCGCCCCTTCCGGAATGAAGACCAGCAGGCTTTGTTGTCGCTCATCAGCGAGAAAGACGTCGCCGCCACGACCCTGCGCATTCCGCACCCCTGTACCTTGCGGGATGTGCAAGACTGGCTGGCTACCCACCAGCAGGAATACGCAATGGAAAAAACCATTCGCTGGGCGATATGCCTCCGGCAAGCCGGTACCCTGGTTGGCGGCATCAGCCTGTTTCTGAATGCGCCTTTTCAGTCGGCCGAACTCGGGTACTGGATCGGCAAGCCTTGCTGGGGGCAGGGCTACGCTTCGGAGGCGGCCCGGAAGGTGGTTGACTTCGGCTTTGACGCGGTAGGGCTCAACCGGATCGAAGCCCACTTCATGCAGGAGAATGGCGCTTCGGCTAAAATTCTCGAAAAGCTGGGCATGCAGTACGAAGGGCTGCACCGGCAACTGGTCAAGCGCTGGGGACAATTCAAGGACGTAAAGACTTACGCCGTGCTGCAATCGGACCGGCGCAGCCGAATCCCGTAGGGACGCGATATTGGTAGAAAACACGATATACCTCCTTTTTTAATCCCGTAGGGACGAAATACGGAAGTGACAATCACCCCAACCGCACAATCACTTGGTGGGCGAAAAGCTACGCCATTACGTCATAATGGGCTACCAATATCGCGTCCCTACGGGACTCGGCTGCGCCGGTCCGATCACGCCCTGACTCACATAATGCGTCTGACCGGCCGTAACCAGGCCCGCGGGCCCAGGCGTCATGCGCACGCGTGATTCTCGCCCTCACGCACACTGGCGCAGGCGTCCGCCGGTGCCTTCCCCACCCAAGCGTCCGCTTGCCCTTGCCCGCACGTAGCACCCCCGGCCCACCTGCCGCGTCACGATGGTCAAGCTACCGCCTGCCCGGCGTGCCCGCCGTGAAAACATTTTTGCGACGCCTCTTGACAAAATGAAAAGCCTGTATAACTTTGAGACGCAAAGTACTTTTCGAATTGTTAAATGGGGTTCCCCGTCCAAGGGCAGGGGATAACGGCCGGGTCTTCCAACTACCGGCAAACGTATTCAGGAATTTGCGGTACGGGCACCAGCCCGCAACCTCACGGTTAAATCCTCCCTCCGGGGAGTATTTCAGGATTTTAAACTTTGAAATGCAAAGTACTTTTATTTCTCAATTGACCAACGGAACTCATGAAACTGGAAATTGCCGACGTCTCCAAAACCTACGCCAACGGGGTGCAGGCGCTTAAAAACATAACCCTCACCATTCCCAGCGGGATGTACGGCCTGCTGGGGCCCAACGGTGCCGGCAAGTCTACGCTGATGCGCATCCTGGCTACGTTGCAGGAGCCCGACGCGGGGCGCGTATCCCTCGGCGACCTCGACGTGCTCAACCAACAGGACGAGGTGCGCAAGACGCTGGGCTACCTGCCCCAGGAGTTCGGGGTGTACCCGAAAGCAAAAGCGGAAGACCTGCTGGAACATTTTGCGATCCTGAAGGGATTCGCCGGGCGCAAGTTGCGGAAAGAGGTCGTGGAGGCGCTGCTGCGGAAAACCAACCTCTGGGAGGTCCGCAAACAGAAACTCGGCGGCTACTCGGGGGGGATGCGCCAACGGTTCGGCGTGGCCGTCGCCCTGCTGGGCAACCCCAGGCTCATGATCGTGGACGAGCCGACGGCCGGGCTCGACCCCGCCGAACGGGTTCGCTTTCTCAACCTGTTGAGCGAACTGGGCGAGAACAGCGTGGTCATTCTCTCCACCCACATTGTCGAAGACGTAAGCGAACTCTGCACCCGCATGGCCATCATCAACAAGGGCGAGATCCTGCACGAGGCGGAACCCCTGAAGGCGATGGAAGCGCTGAACGGGCGGATCTGGCGCCGGATCGTGGAAAAGCGGGCGTTGCCGGAACTGGAACGGGAACACCGCATCATCTCCACCAAACTGCTGGGCGGGCGCACGGTCGTCCACGTGTACAGCGAGGAAGCGCCGGCGGGGTTTGACCGGGTGCCGCCGGACCTGGAAGACGTGTACTTCAGCGCCATGGCGGGCCACCTCGACGGCCCCCGGGACCGCCGGCGAACCACCCAACCCGCGAAGGAGGCCCGGCCATGAAGGGGTGGGAAATCTTTCGCTTTGAGTTCGCCTACCAGGTACGCCGGGCCTGGCCCTGGCTCTGCTTCACCGTCCTGCTCGCCCTCGACTTCCTGATGACGCGCGACGGCTCCCTCTCGGAGGTACTGTACGCCGACTTCTTTCTCAACGCGCCGTTCGCCGTCGCCAAAACCACCGTATTCGGCAGCCTGGTCTGGCTGGTGATGGCCGCGGCGGTAGCCGGCGATGCGGCCGCGCGGGACGTGGCAACGGGCATGCACCCGCTTACCTACACCACCCCCGTCAGCAAGGCCGCGTACCTCGGGGGGCGGTTCCTGGCCGCCCTCGCGCTCAACGCGCTGATCCTGCTCGCCGTGCCGGCGGGCATCCTGCTGGGCGTTTACCTGCCCGGCGTGGATGCCGAACTGATCGGTCCGTTCCGGCCGGCTGCCTTTCTGGGGGCTTACGCCTTCATCGCACTGCCGAACGCCCTGGTTGCCACGGCGATCCAGTTTTCGCTGGCGGCACGGAGCGGCCGGCCCATGGCAAGCTACTTCGGCAGTTTCCTCCTCGTCTTCATGGGCTTCTTCGTCGCCTCCATCCTGCTTTTCCGGCGGGGCCTGGGTACGCTGCTGGACCCCATCGGCATCCGCTTCATCGTGGAAGACGTGGCGCATTTGTGGACAACGGTGGAGAAGAACCGGCGCCTGCTCGCCCTGGAGGGCCTCGTGCTCCACAACCGCCTCCTGTGGCTGGGCATCGCGCTGGCGACGCTTGCCGTCACCTACCTGGGTTTCCGCTTCGCCCACCGCACCGCGACCCCCTGGTGGAGCCGCCTCCGGGCCCGCTCCGCAAAGGCACCCACGCCGGCCGGCATTGGGATCACGGCGGAGGCGCCCATCGCCATCCCGGCGGTCCCGCGGACGTTCGGCTTTGCCACGCACGCGCGCCAGGCCCGCACCATCGCGTGGGCGTCGTTCCGGGCGATTGCCACGAGTTGGGCCGGGTTCGCCCTGCTGGCCGTCATCCCGCTCCTGACGGTTCCGGTGGTGGTCGATCAGATGGAATCCAACGGTGTCCCGCTGGTCCCCACGACCATTCGGGTCATCGGCGAACTGACCGGCCCGCTGTCCGATGAACTGAGCCGCTGGGTGATCATCCCGTTCCTCATCGTCTACTTCGCCGGCGAGCTGGTCTGGCGCGAACGGGACGCCGGGCTGGGCGAAATCACCGATGCCATGCCGGGTTCGGCGTGGGCCCCTTTCGTGGGCAAGTTCCTGGGGCTCGGCCTGGTGCTCGGGCTGTTCCTGGCCCTCCTGGCGGCGGCCGGGATGCTGGCCCAGGGGATACGGGGGTACCACGACTTCGAGATCGGGCTGTACGTGAAAATCCTGTTCGGGCTCCAGTTGACCGACTACCTCCTTTTCGCGCTGCTGGCCCTGGTGGTGCACGTGGTGGTGAACCAGAAGTACACCGGTCACCTGGTGGCGATCCTGGCCTACGTATTCATCGCCCTCGCCTCGTTGTTCGGCGTCGAGCACAACCTGCTCATCTACGGCGCCGGGCCGGGGTGGTCCTATTCGGAGATGCCCGGCTTCGGCCCGTCCCTCGGGCCCTGGTTGTGGTTCAAGGGCTACTGGGCCGCCTGGGCACTGCTGCTCGCGGTGGTGGCGCGGCTGCTGTGGGTGCGCGGCAGGGAGGGCGGCCTGCGGGAGCGGCTCCGGCTGGCGCGTCGTCACTGCACGCGGGCGTCGGCCTGGGCTGCCGGGGCGGCGGGGTTGCTCATCCCCGCGCTGGGCGGCTTTATCTTCTACAACACCAACGTGCGCAACGAGTACCTGACCGCCGCCGAAACGAAGGCGCGGGCCGCCCGGTACGAGCGGCGCTACGGCCGGTACGCGGACCGTCCGCAACCCCGGCTCACGGCCACCACGCTGCACGTGGAAATCCATCCCCGGCGGCGGGCCGTGGACATCCGCGGCACGTACCGCCTGGTGAACCGCAGCGCCGCGCCCATCGACTCCATCCACATCGCTACCGCGCCGGGAACCGAGACCCGGGCCCTGGCGTTCAGCCGGCCGGCGGCCCGCGTGCTCGCCGACGCGGAACTGCACCACCGCATCTACGCGCTGGCAACGCCGCTCCGGCCCGGCGACTCGCTGCGCCTCGACTTCCGGGTGCACTTCGCGCCGAAGGGTTTCCGCGAGAGCGGCACCGACGCCTCGGTGGTGGGCAACGGCACTTACTTCAAGGACGACTGGCTTCCCGGCATCGGCTACCGCAAGAGCCGCGAGCTGATCACGGCCGGCGACCGGCGGGCGTACGGACTCGCCCCGCGCCCGCTGATCGCGTCGCTCTACGACGAGGAAGCGCGGCAGAAGCGCGGCGGGCCCATCGACTTCGAAGCCGTGGTGGGCACCGATGCCGACCAGGTTGCCGTCGCGCCCGGGGCGCTGCGCCGGACCTGGCAGGCAGGCGACCGCCGGTACTTCCACTATGCCACCGGCGGGCCCGTCGGCGCCGAAGCCGGCTACGCGTTTTTCTCCGCCCGGTACGCCGTGCACGAAGAAGAATGGATTTCGCCCGGTGATTCGCTTCGCTCAGGACGGCAAGTCACGATCCAGGTCTTCCACCACCCCGGTCACACGGCGCACCTCGACCGCATGCTCCGCAGCATCCGGGCCTCCCTCGACTACTACACCCGGAACTTCGGTCCCTACCCGCGCGGCTACCTGAGCGTGGTGGAGCGGCCGGGGAACGGCACGGGCATGCACGCCGATGCCGGCATGATCACCCACGCCGAGGGGTTCACGTTCTGGAACCCGGAGGACGATCCCGGCGGCCACGACCACCCGTACGCAATCGTGGCCCACGAGATGGCCCACCAGTGGACCGTCCCCCTGGCCGCCGTTGAGGGCGCCCCGGTGATGTCGGAGAGCATCGCCTGGTACTACGGGCTGAAGCTCGTGGAGCACGCCCGGGGGCGCGGGGCGCTTCACCAGTTGCTCCACTACATGCGGCAGCCGTATCCCTACCCGGCCATCCGCCGGGGCGAACCGTTGCTGCGGGGGCTCGACCAGTACCTTTCCTACCGCCGCGGACCCTTCGCGCTGTACGCCCTGAGCGAGTACCTCGGCGCGGCGCGGGTCAATGATGCGCTGCGGCGCCTGCTGGAGCAGCACCGGCGGCCGGAGGCGCCCCTGGCAACGACGCTCGACCTGTACGGCGAACTGCGGGCCGTGACGCCCGACTCACTCCAGTACCTGCTGCACGATTTGTTCGAGGTGAACACGTACTGGGAACTCGAAACGGAGCGGGCTACGGCGGTGCAGACCGGGGCCGGCGCCTGGCGGGTAACGCTCGGCGTGCAGGCGCGCAAGATCGTGGCCGACAGCGCGGGCGTGGAGCGGCCGGTGCCGATGGATGACTGGATCACCGTCGGCGTGTTTGCCCCCTCAGGAGGCCGTGGGCCCCGGGCGCCGCTCTATTTGCGGAAACACCGCATCCGGGCCGGCCGGCAGACGATCACGGTGACGGTGCCGGGCCGGCCGGGCCGCGCGGGCCTCGATCCGGACTACCTGCTGATCGACTTGAAAACGGAGGACAATGTCATTGATGTAAAGCCATGAAGTTCAGGGAAATCTTCCGGTTTGAGTTCGGGTACCAGTGGCGCCACCTTTCGACGTGGCTCCTGTTTGCCGTATTTTTCCTGTTCGGTTTTGTGATTCTGCGAATGGTCACGCTTACCGGCGAAACGCACCTGAACGCGCCCGGCACGATTGCCTTCTTTACCGTGTTCGGCAGCGCGATATGGGTGGTGACCGGCGGGGTCGTGGCCGGCGACGCGGCGACCCGCGACCGGCAGACGCGGATGCACCCGCTTACCTACACCACGCCGGTGGGCAAGTTTACCTACCTGGGCGCCCGGTTCCTGGCGGCCCTGGCGCTGAACGCCTTGGTCCTGCTGGCGCTGTACGCCGGATTCCTCCTTTCGCTGTACGGTCCCGGGGCCCGGACCGGGTTGCTCGGCCCGTTCCGGCCCGCGTCCTACCTGACGGGTTACGGGTTCCTGGCGTTGCCCACGGTCATTGCCACGACGGCCATCCAGTTTGCGTGCGCGGCCCTGAGCGGCCGGGCCGTTGCCAGCTACGTTGCCAGCCTGGTCCTCCTCATTTTTTCCCAGTTCGGCGGCACGACCGTACGGTTCAGGCTCGAGTGGAAGGTACTCGGTGGCCTGATGGACCTCCTGGGCACGAGCATCGCCGCGGAGATGGAGGGCTGGACGCCCATCGACAAGAACACGCGGCTGATCCTGCCCGAAGGCCCGTGGGGCTGGAACCGCCTCGCGTGGCTCGCCCTCGCGGCGGGTGCGCTTGCCTTCACGTACTTCCGCTTCCGGTTGGGCCACGTTACCCCGGGCGCCCGCCGGTGGCGTCTGCCGGGGCGCCGGCCCGCGTGGGTGCCTTCCGCACCGGCTTCCCCGGACGCATTGCCGGCGCGCACCGAGACCGCCGGCCCGGTCCCCGTGCCGGACACCCCGCGTGACTTTGCGTTCGCCACGCACGTGCGCCAGGTCCGCGCCATTGCCCGGACTTCGTTCCGGACCATCGCCGGCAGCCGGGGCGGGCTCACGCTGGTCGCCCTGCTGGCAATTGGCACGGGGCTGTTTGCAACCGAGTACATGGAGTGGCTGGGCGTGCCGCTGTTTGCCCGCACGGAAGAAGTGTTGAGAATCCTGGCGCCCCCGCTGGGCAGCTACCGGACCCAGTGGATCATCATTCCCCTGCTCACGATCTTCTACGCCGGCGAACTCGTCTGGCGCGAACGCGAAGCCGGGCTGCACGAACTGACCGATACCGCGCCGGTGCCCGAATGGGTGATGTTCCTCGGCAAACTGGGCGGGCTGGGGGGCATCATCACCACCTGGGTTGCCTGCCTGGTGGGGGCCGGCATCATCAACCAGCTCGTGATGGGGTATCACCATTTCGAGATCGGGGTGTACCTCCGGGCCCTCTTCGGCCTGCAACTGACCAACTACCTCCTCTTGGCCGGGCTCGTGCTGGCGGTCCAGGTACTGGTGAACCAGAAATACACCGCGCACCTGGTGGCGAGCGGCGCCTATGCCTTCCTCCTCTTCGCCCCGGCCATCGGGGTGGAGCACAAGCTGCTCATCTACGCATCCGACCCGGGGTGGTCGTACAGTGACATGCGCGGCTTCGGACCCTTTATCGAGCCGTGGCTGTGGTTCAAGGGGTACTGGGCCGCCTGGGCACTGCTGCTGGCGGTGGCCGCGACGCTGGGCTGGGTGCGCAGCAGGGAAGGCGGGCTCCCCGCGCGGCTGCACCTGGCCCGGCGCCGGTTCGCCCGGCACAAAGGGGCTTCGTTCACCGCCCTGGCGCTTGTCGCCGGAACGGGTGGGTACATTTTCTACCATACCAACGTGCGGCATGCGTACCTGAACGCGGCCGACCGGCTGGCGCGGCGCGCCGAATACGAGCGGCGCTACGGGCCCTATGCGCATACCCCACAACCCGTACCGGCGCGCATTGCTTTGCACGTCGAAATCTATCCCGGGGAGGGGACCGCCGACGTACGGGGCCGGTACCACCTGGTGAACCGCGGCAAAGCCGCCATCCATTCCGTTCACCTTTCGATGGCGCCGCACGCCGGAATCACGCGCTTTGCGTTGGACCGGGCGGCTGTCCCGGTCGTGCGGGACGATGCGCTGGGGTACCGGGTCTACGCGCTGAAAAAGCCGCTCGGGCCCGGCGACTCCCTGCAACTGCGCTTCGGGGTGCGGATCAGACCCCGCGGCCTGGGCAACCAAGGGGTGGATGCCGCCGTCGTCCCGAATGGTTCGCACATCGACAGCAACGACTGGATGCCGGTCATCGGCTACGACGCCGACCGCCGCCTGCGCAACCCGCGGGACCGCGCCGCGTACGGGCTCCCCCCGCGGGCGCGCCCCTCGCTCTACGACGTTGCCGCGCGCTACGAGGACCGTCACGCCCGGCAGGTGGACTTCGAAGCCGTGGTAGGCACCACCAAAGACCAGACCGCGGTGGCGCCCGGCGCGCTGCGCCGTACGTGGACGAAAGGAGACCGCCGGTACTTCCACTACGTCACCAACGCGCCGATCCACAACGAGTACGCCTTTTTCTCGGCGCGGTACGCCGTACGGGAAGCGCAGTGGGTGCCGCCTCCGCCGGGAGAAGCGGGCCCCGGCCCGGGGCCAGCAAGGAGTGCGAAACCGGTTACGATCCAGGTCTTTTACCACCCTGCCCACGACGCCAACGTGGCGCGCATGGTAAAAAGCGCCCAGGCTTCGCTGGCGTATTATACGCGGGAGTTCGGTCCTTACCCCTACAGCCACTTTCGCGTGCTCGAACGACCCGGGCCCGGCCGCGGCATGCACGCCGAGCCCATGACGATTGATTACCAGGAAGGCTATTCGCTGATGAACCCGGCGCCGGGGGGCCTCGACCTGCCTTACCACATCATGGCCCACGAAGTGGCCCACCAGTGGTGGGGCTTTCGCCTGGCGCCGGCCGCGGTTGAGGGGGCCGGTTTACTCGTCGAAAGCCTCGCCACGTACTCGGCCATGCAGGTGGTGGAGGAAACGCTGGGCTACGAACACCTGCGCCGGTATTTGTCGCAGATGCGGCAGGAGTACGAGGTGCCCCGTTCCCGGGCGGCGCCTCCCTTGCTCCGGGCCGACAACGCGTTCCTCAATTACCGCAAGGGGCCTTTTGCGCTGTTTGCCCTGCGGAACTACATTGGCAAGGACCGGGTCAACGATGCGCTCCGGGGGATGCTGCGGGCCGATACGCAAACCCCTCCCTTGCCGACCACGCTCGATTTCTACCGGGAACTGCGGGCGGTAACGCCGGATTCGCTCCATTCCCTGCTCCACGACCTTTTCGCGGCCAACACCTTCTGGGAACTGGAGACGGAAAGCGCCACGGCCCGGCCGGCCGAAAGGGGCGCCTGGCGGGTGACGCTCCGCGTGCAGGCGCGCAAGGGGGTGGTCGACAGCACCGGCATCGAAACCCCCGTGCCGATGAATGATTGGGTGGAGGTGGGCGTGTTCGCCCCGGCCGGGAAAGGCAAAGCGCCTGCCGGGCCGCTCTACCTGCGGAAGCACCGCATCCGCGCCGGCAGGCAGAAGATCACGGTGACGGTACCGGCCCAACCCGCCCGGGCCGGCATCGACCCCAATCACTTGCTGATCGACCTGGAGGGGGACAATAATTCCCGGAAGGTGAAGCTGGAAAGATGACCAGGACTTATACGAATTCGTTGTTGGTTATTCGTTGTTCGTAACTAATTGGTTTACAGTCGATTTTGAATAACCAAGTACGCAATTGCCTGTAAAACAGGAGGGGTACGAACAACCAACAACGAACAACCAGCACCCGCCGCCTCAGCGAATCAGCACGAGTTTCTTGCTGGCTACGCTTTTACCGTCCACCACCAGGTGGTAGAGGTACGTGCCCGCCGGCAGTGAATCCGTAGTGAGGGTGAGTTGTCCCGCACCCCGCTCACCGAGCACAAAGTCCTGCACGGGTTCGCCTTTGAGGTTGAACAGCCGGATCTGGGCGGTGGCCGCACCGGCGGGAACCAGGTAGCGGATCACGGTCGGGCCGCCCGTCGGGTTGGGCTCGTTCTGCCAGAGCAGGGCTTCCGGGGAAGCTTCGGGCGAAGTGGCGGCGCGGCCGGCGGGGCTTGTACCGGGAGCGCCGGCTTGGGGGGCGATCCGGTCTTCCAGGGCGCGCAACCGTGCCTGCACGGTTACCAGCTCCGCCTGTTGATTTTTGAGCTGCTGATCTTTTTGCCCTATTTGCTCCCGCTGTCTTTCCAACTGCTGCTGTTGTTCCTTGACGGCGTTGATGAGCATGTAGATCAGTGAATTGGCATCGTAGTCCAGGTACTCCTCCTGCTTGCCCTGCGCGTCCTGGTAGGTGAACGTGTCCACGGTATAGCCGGCGATCTTCTGCATCTCCTGCGCGATTACGCCCACGTATTTTTTCCCCGTCGGCATGCCGGCCTTGCCGTTGTACCTGAACCAGACCGGGTTGATCTTCGTGATCGTTTCCAGGCCTTCTTTGAACGGTTTGATGTCTTGCTTGAGGCGTTTGTCGGAGGCGACTTTCCAGGAGGAAGAACCCGCCTTGGCCGCGTCATCCGTGGAGAGCTGAAGCTGATGCGTGGGCGCAGTGGTGCCGATGCCGACTTTGGCCGAAGCCGTGGCGCCGTTCTTGCCGTTGATGGAGCCGATGACCACGGCATTGGAAACCGTCACCTGGGCCCGGAAACCAAGGGCGGTGGCATTGGAGAGATTGTCGGCCGGAGTACCCGCAAAGGAACCCAGGAAAGTATTGGCTTTGCCCGTCTTGTTGGCGCTGCCCGCATCTCTGCCAATGGCAATGTTATCCGAACCGCTCGTGTTGCGGAAAGCCGCGCCGCGGCCCAGGAACACGTTGCCCGAGCCGGTGACATTGCCCAAGCCGGCATCCTTACCCTGGAAGAGATTGCTGGCGCCCGACAGGTTGGCCCGGCCGGCCGATTCGCCCATAAAAGTGTTGTCCGAGCCCTCCAGGTTGGCAACGCCCACCTGGTTGCCGACGAAGACGTTGCGCTCTCCCAGCGTGTTGCTGAACCCGGCGCTCTTGCCGACGAACGTGTTGAAGGAAGCCACACTCTTGGCGCCGGCACCGTGGCCCAGGAAGACGTTTTCCCGCCCGGTAAGATTGTCTTGCCCGGCCGCGTGCCCAAGGAAGGTGTTGAAATTGCCCATCGTGTTTCGAAAGCCGGCGGTGGTACCCAGGAAGACATTCTGAATGCCATCTGTATTGTTCCGCCCGGCCTCGTTGCCCACGAAGACGTTGGAGGCGCCCCCCGTGTTGCCAAACCCGGCCTCAGTGCCGACAAAGACATTGAGGGAGCCCGCCCGGTTGTTCTGGCCGGCATTGTTGCCCAGGAAGGTGTTGAAGCTGCCAGTGGTGTTGGCGAAGCCCGTTCCGTCCCCTATAAACACGTTGGAGCGGCCGAAGGTGTTGTTTTGCCCGGCGCTTTTGCCCAGGAAGGTGTTGAAGCTGCCAGTGGTGTTGAACAGGCCGGCCTGGAAGCCCACGAAGGTGTTGCTCTGGCCGGTACTTTTGGTGCCGGCCGATACCCCCACGGCCACGCTTGTCGGGGCGGTGGCGCCGGCGGTAGGGGTGCCGATCTGGATGCTGGTCTGGGCCAGGGCCAGCGGGCTGGCGGCCAGCAGCAGGCCAAAGGCAAATAAGGATTTGTTGTACATGAGGATTGGGAGATGAGTGGTGAATACCAGCCGCAAGGGGCACGAAGGAAAGCTAGCAAAGTCCTCACTGGCGTCCTCCGGCTAACTCACCCGCGGGGGGGGCCGCTTGACAAGTGGCTAAATGGGTGAGTGGGTAAATGGAGGAGTGGAATCTTTTCGCGGGCCCGGTGAGCGGTTTTACCCATACAACCGTTAATTTCGGCGCTTCCAGGGGCCGCCGGGCCGGGAACAACGGACCACCGAACGCTAAACCAAGGGCACATGATCGACGAATTACAGCAATTGTACGGGCGGGACCTGCTGCGCCTGCGCAACGAAATTGCCGCCTTCCGGCAGGAGGAGCACCTGTGGCAAACTGCCGGGCAGGTCACCAACGCGGCCGGTAACCTGGGCCTGCACCTGGTCGGCAACCTGTGTACCTACATTGGGAAGAACCTGGGCAACATCCCCTACACCCGCGACCGGGAAGCGGAGTTTGCCGCCAGAAACGTGCCGCAGGAGGTACTCCTGGCGCAGATCGAGACCACCCGGCAGCGCGTGCACACTGCCCTGCAACAGGTGGAAGTCCAGGCGCTGGGCCGGCCGTACCCGGAAGATGTATTCGGGACGGAGATGACTACGGGCTTTTTTCTGCTGCACCTGCTGGCCCATTTGTCGTACCACACGGGGCAGATTAACTACCTGAGGCGAATCCTGGAATGAAACAGATCCGTTGTGGGTCAGTAATTCCCGGTTTACGTTGGAGTCGGGTAAAGTCCCGGAGGGACGCCCTGTTCCCAGTATCTAGTATATTGCATTACCCCCTCGCATAAGCTCCGTAGGAGCGACCTGTTATTAATGAACAGTACGCCCCTACGGGGCTGGTGTCTAATGGGTGCGTTGTCTAGGAACAGCACGCTCCTCCGGAGCTTTCGGTAACGCTTTCACCAAGGGCATCTCTCCTTTTCCCTAAACGCACCCCTGGT
Source organism: uncultured Sphingobacteriales bacterium (assembly GCA_963844325.1). Classification (GTDB taxonomy): domain Bacteria; phylum Bacteroidota; class Bacteroidia; order Cytophagales; family 172606-1; genus CADCTQ01. The sequence goes on along the minus strand of CAWJNV010000002.1, from coordinate 5,098,995 downwards.
TCCCACTTAAAATGCCAAACCGGGAATTGCTGGTTGTGGGTTGTCTGTTGTTGGTATTCGATTGTTTTACAGGCACTTATGATCAAAGGGATGCGCAAGTAAACCGGAAACGGACGACGGCGCATAGGGACACGGGTACCAACGTCTGAGGTTGAATCCGTATCGCCGGGGTATCCTTCAAGCCTTTTCATGCCGGGATCAGAAGCCCAAAACCCATTGCTCAGTGGCAACGGGTTTTGGGCGTCCCTTTCGCGTCCCTTTGCCGGGCCGCCGGCCTTGGGCATTAGTATTTAACCACCTTCACGACTTGCCGCTGCGGGCCCGCAGTTACCCGCGACACACCCGGGGAATGCCTGAAAAGTGGTCAGTGTCTCACTGACCACGGCGAAACGGACACTGACCACAGCGTACGTCGGCTGATTACGGCCCGTACCGGCGCCGGCCGCGGCCCGGCACTGCCCGGGCAAGGGGCCGGGTGGCCGGTGGGGCCCACTTGTAAACCCCCGGTTCCCGGGTGCCAACCCGGGCGTGGACCTCCGGGTGCCGGCTTTTACTTTTGGACCGTTCCTTTCTCCCCTATTTCATCCACCCTCCTGGTAACGGACGGCAAAGCGGTAGCTACCCGGAAAATGATTCTCATCAAATGAGGCACGGTGCCCCGCCGGCAAAAACGACTCCCCGGAAGAAAAAAACGACCCATCAAACCCTCAAACCCTACAAAACTCATGAAAACCCTCCTCATCCGTTACGGTTTATTGCTCCTGTTCCTGCTCAGCATTTCCCTCACTTTCGCGCAGAGCAACGTGATCCTGGGACCAGGCACCAAAAATACCGGCACCCAAAACGTGTTCGTCGGCGCAAGTGCCGGGGGCTCCAACACCACCGGGTTCAACAATACGTTTCTGGGCAACGTGGCCGGGTTCGGCAATACCTCCGGCAGCGCCAATGTGTTCATCGGCGACGGAACCGGTTTTTCCAACAAGACCGGCCAGTCGAATATTTTCCTGGGCAATAACGCCGGGCAGAACAACAGCACCGGGATCAGTAATACTTTCATCGGCAGAGCGGCCGGCTTTCAGAACACGTTCGGCAGTGAAAACACCTTTCTGGGAAGAAATGCGGGCGACAAGAACCAGGGCAGCCAGAATACCTTCCTGGGCAATCAATCCGGGATGGGGAATGAAAGCGGACACAGCAATGTGTTTGTGGGGTATAATGCCGGGTTTGCGAATGCCGGTGGTTTCAGCAACGTATTCGTGGGCCACGGGTCGGGCTTCAGCAACAGGTCCGACAACAATACTTTTGTCGGCTTCAACAGCGGCCGGTTAAACACCACCGGTTCCCGCAATACTTTCCTGGGAAACAATGCCGGGTCAGGCAATACAACCGGCTCGATCAATACTTTCATCGGACATGCGACCGGTCAGAGTAACACCACCGGCGCCGCGAACGTCTTTGTCGGTTCGAGCGCCGGTGAAAAAAACACGACCGGGGTGGGCAATATTTTTATCGGATTCCAGGCCGGCAATTCCAACAGCACCGGAGGAAATAATTTGTTCCTGGGAAGCACCGCCGGTTTTTTTAATGAAACGGGGCGTTCCAACATTTTTATGGGCCTCGAAGCCGGCGCGCTCAACCGAACGGGTGAAGGAAACCTGTTTATGGGCGAGGGGGCCGGTTTCAAAAACCTGGCGGGCAATGGCAACGTCTTTTTAGGGTTTAATGCCGGCTTCAGCAATGCGGCAAGCAATAATGTTTTCGTGGGCCGGTTCTCCGGTGTCAATAATACCAGCGGCGTGCAGAACGTGTACATCGGCAGTGAGGCCGGGCGTGGCAACGACAATGCGAGCAGTACGGGGAACAACAACGCGTTCCTGGGACACCAGGCCGGCGTGGGTAATGTGACCGGCAATGACAATGCTTTCTTCGGCCACCAGGCCGGCCGGGCAAACGTGGCCGGCAGCAGCAATACGTTCATGGGCAAAGATGCCGCCCTGGCCAACAGTACCGGCTCGGGCAATGTCTTTCTGGGCCGGGGGGCAGCTTTCCGGAATACGACCGGTTCGGGCAATGTGGCCGTGGGCCAGGATGCGGGCAGCAACAACAAAACCGGCAGCGGCAATACGTTCCTGGGCAACCAGGCCAACGTTTCGGCCGATAATCTCTCTAACGCCACGGCCCTGGGCAACCGGGCGCAGGTAACGGTTTCCAACGCCCTGGTGCTGGGCTCGGTCAACGGCAAGAACGGGGCTACGGCCAGCACCAAAGTGGGCATCGGCACTACGGCTCCCACCCACCAGCTCCAGCTCTCTTCCGACGACGCGGCCAAGCCCGGTACGTCTACCTGGAAGGTGGCCTCCGACAAACGACTCAAGCAGGACATCAAGCCCTACAAAGAGGGCCTCAAGGAAATCCGGCAGATCAACCCCGTCTGGTTCAAGTACAACGGCCAGGCGGGCATGCCCACCGGCAAGAAGTACGTGGGCGTGATTGCCCAGGAGATGCAAAAGGTTGCCGGCTACATGGTCGATACGTTCACCCACCAGGATTCGGCCGGCCGGCAAACCGAGTACCTGGATTACGACGCGGGCGCCCTTACCTACATGCTCGTCAACGCCGTCAAGGAACAGCAGCAGCAACTCGACCGGAAGGAGGAGCAGGTAAACGCCCTGCGGCAGGAGAACCAGGAAATCCGCCAAGAGCTGGAAGGGATCAAAAAAAGGTTGTTTCCCCAGTCGCTGCCGCCCGTGGGCACGGCCCGCTCCGCGACGGACGGCGCCAATGCCGAAGCCGCCCCCGCGCAACTGCACCAGAACCAGCCCAACCCGGCCGATGGCAATACCACCATCCGCTATTTCATTCCCCCGGGCGTAAGCAGCGCCCACCTTGCCCTTTTCGACCAAAGCGGCCGGCTGCTCAGCCGCCTCTCGCTGCCCGAAAGAGGCGACGGGCAGGTAAGCGTACCCACGCACGCACTGGCCTCGGGCACGTACACCTATCACCTGATCGTGGACGGCAAGGTAGCGGCAAGCCGAAAAATGATCCGCACCCGGTAGGGGATGGGTAGCCCGCCCCTCAACCAGATCCAACCAAGTGCGTAGTTCCCGGTTCCTACCGGTGCGGTTCGAGTCCCAGCCGGTGGTCAAGCGACGGCCGGCCGGGCCCGTTCAGCAGCAGGAAAACTGCCCCGGCGAGCATGACCAGGGCCGGAAAAGCCGCTACGTAGGGTCCGCCCGCGTGTACCATCAGCAGGGCAACCAGAAAGTTGACGATCATCAGGCCGGCCGCGGCGCGGGTACACAAACCCAACAGGTAGCAGATGCCGCTCACCAACTGGACGTACACTGATACGTGGGCGCTCAGCAAGGGCACCGGAAAGCCGTATTGCAGGAGAAAGTCGCGGAATTCCAGCATTTGGGCGTAGCTCAGTACGTTGTCCTGAACTCCGTACACCAGGTGCCCCCCGAGCAGGAGCCGGATGGGCAGCGGCGCGTAGGCGGCAAACCGGGCGAGCGACCGGTTGAGGCGTTGCAGAAAGTTTTTCATGGCGTGCACATCCGTATGATACCAGGATGAACCTGATTAAACGGCTAAAATGGCGGATATTTATGTAAGGAGGGCTACGTATTTTTTTTTCTCCTGGCGCAAATAATACGGAGGAGTGGAACGAAACCCGGGGAAGGCTGGTTAGCAAGTGCCCTTTAGTTCATCCTTTACGCTTTCCTTTTGAAAAAGATCACCTTCGACAACAAACAAAGTCCCTTCTTTCGTGCCTTAAAAACCAAAGTCGATCTTTACTTCTCTTCCCGCCAGCTTTGTTCGAGCGGCAACGCCCGCCTGCTGCGCAAGGGCCTCTTCCTGATTACCGCTGCACTCACCCTGTACACGGTACTCGTTTTTTTCACCCCGCCCGTGCCCGTCGCCATCGGGCTGTGCGCCCTGCTGGGCATTAACCTGGCCGCGTTGGGCTTCAACGTGATGCACGAGGGCGGCCACCAGAGTTTTTCCCGCCACCCGTGGCTCAACCACGCTTCGGCCTACCTGCTCAACGTGCTGGGCGGCAACTCCTATTTCTGGAAGGTGAAGCACAACATCAATCACCACACCTACACCAACATCGAGGGCCACGACGCCGACATCGAGGTGGGGCCGCTGCTGCGGCTGCACGGCAGCCAGCGGCACTACTGGTTCCACCGGTTCCAGCACCTGTACGGGGTGCTGCTCTACGGGCTTTCGTACGTGGCCTGGGTGTTTTACCACGATTTTCAGAAGTACTTCTCGGGCAACATCGCGGCGGGTCACCCGTACCCGGCCCTCAGCCGCGGCCAGCACGTGATCTTCTGGATCACCAAGGCCGGGTACCTGGCCGTGTACGTGGTACTGCCCATCGTGATGCTGGGGCCGCTCACCGCCCTGGTGGGCTACGCCATCGTGACGTTCGTGTGCGGCGTGTTCATCAGCGTGGTCTTCCAGCTGGCCCACGTGGTAGGCAACACCCGGTTCCTCAACCCCGGGTCCGGGACGCACGCGCACAAAGTGGAGGAGGAATGGGCCGTGCACCAGGTAAGCACCACGTCCAACTTTGCTACCGGCAACAAATTTCTCTCCTGGCTGCTGGGCGGACTCAATTTCCAGGTGGAACACCACCTGTTTCCCCGCATCAGCCACGTGCACTACCCGCAGATCAGCCGGCTGGTGCGCGAGACCTGCCACGAGTTCAACATTGCGTACCTGGAATACCCGTCCATGCACGAGGCGTTTGTCGCCCACCTGCGGTACCTGCACGAGATGGGCAAAGCGCAGGTGCCGGCGGTGGCGTAAGCTTTGTCGGGGGTTGGGTTGAATTGTTAAATGGCTGAATGGCTATATGGTTGTATGGCTGCATGGTTAATCCGCTAACCATTTAACCATACAACCATATAGCCATTCAGCCATCTTTGCCAGTACGTAGTTTCCCGATCATCAGGAGCCGCCCGTGTTGGCGCCCATGAAGCCGCCCCACGAGGAACCGGCGCCCTTGCTGTAGGAGTGGCTGTTGGTTGCCGGCCAGTGGTCTTTGTCGAAACCCGGCGCCCGGTCCAACTGCTCTTTATCCACGTCGAGCATAAACTTCTGCTGGGTCTGGTCCAGGTCCAGGTCGGCAAAAGGAATGGCAAACAGCTTTTCGCCCATGCCCAGGAAGCCGCCGTACTCCAGCACGACGTAGACAATGCTGCCCCGCTGCACGTCCAGCATGAGGTCTTTGATGCGGCCCAGGTGTTCGCCCTGCCGGTTTTCTACCCGGTCCCCGATCAGGGAGGTAGCCGTAAGAATCTTGACGGGCCAGTTGGCGTTGCTTCCTTCCTGGTTCTGGCCGGTTGCGTTGCCGGCCTCCAGGTCTCCTTCGTGTGCAGTCATGGTTTCTGGGGGGTTAGGGGTAGGGGGCAGTAATATGAATTCGTTGCTGGTTGTTGGTTGTTCGTAACGCCCTGATTCAACGGTAATGCTGAACAACCAAATACGTAATCATGAAGTCATTTCAGGATAAGTCAAACAATTCAGGTTCGAACAACGAACAACGAACAACCAAAAACTGCTTATTTATTTCTTACTCTTCTTTTTGGAGGAGCCCTGTTTGCTCATGGAGTCTTCGCGGGAGCCGGGGGTGTTGCCATCCGACTGCTTGAACCCCGGGCTGCTCGTTACCTTGACGGTATGGTTGTCCCGCTGCAAAGATTTTTTGTAATCGCTGTTGTCTTTTGACATGGTGGTAAACTCCCCGGAAGGAGCGGTTAAGGTTGGCAGAAGTGCCTGGCAATGAAAACGGGATCAGAAAGGGAGCAGGGACCAGAAGCTTCGGCGCTGGCTGACCAGCTGGCACGTGACCAGCGCCTGGCCCAGCAGCAGGTGCAGTTGCCCGCGGGCCACCATGAAGCCGTTTATTTTTTCGACCCGGTCCGACTTGCCCCAGTAGCCCTGCTGGTACTGTGCCAGCTGGACCTGGAGTCCCTTCAGGATCGTGCGTTTTTGCAATTCGAAAAGGTCGTGGCCCGGGTTATGAAAAGCCGACAGCAGGGCAATCGATTCCTCGAAAAACTGCCCGAGCAACTGGGCCTGCGGATCGGTAATGGTAAGGTCGTTGAGTTGGGTATGGATCGTCTTGAGGGTTTGCAGCGGAGTGGCCATGGGGCAGCGTTCGTTAAAAGCCGGGTCGGGCCGGTGTTACCGTACACCGGGCAAGAACCAGTCCGCGCCCCCCGGCCGACCCGCCCGGCGGCCGCTTAATTTTACGGGGGGCCTCAGCGCCGCGGAAAAGGCCACCCGCTGCGGCGGAAAAGGCGGCTGCTCCCGCCGGGTCGCGGCGAGGCGGCCGGATGGTCCTCACTTTGGGGAAAATAGTACCCAGTGCCCGGCCGGGACCCTCTTTCGCGCGGCCGCGGGTCCGGTATCCGGGGGATGGGCCGTTGCGGGCCCGTGCACCCCCGGGCGGGAGGAACCCGGCCCGGTTTTGGGGGTTGGCGCAGCTTGACCCGGCGAAATGGCCCGGAAATGGTATCTTCGGCCCCGTTCACCCTTACACCTTTACTGCTACTTCATGTGTACTGTATATAAAATTACTTTTTACGAGTTGGGAAAGAGCAAAATGACGTCCGCCATTCTCCAGTTCGAAGAACCCTTCCCGGCCATGCAGCCGGGCGACACGTTGCGGGCCCATGAGGTCAGCGGCCTGGAAAACTTCAGCCCGCTCCTGGAAGTCGTGCACGCCCAGGAACACGGCGCTACGCTCGTCCGGGGCCAGACGCAGCACCAATGCCTGGTATTCACCCGGGCGTACGCCCCGCAGGGACAGGAAATTCCCGTCCAGGACCTGAGCCGCCTGGCCAACCGCCAGATGATGGGCGACATGTAGGAAGCCCGGCTAACTGCCCGGCTTGTTGCGGAGCTTGTTGTAGAGGGTTTTCCGGTCGATCTTGAGCAGGGCCGCGGCCTTGCTTTTGTTGTAGTTCACCTGCTTGAGCACCTTGAGGATGGCGGCGTATTCGGCCGAGGAGGAGGCTTCCTTCAGGCCCGGGGCCGGCCCGGACGGCAGCGGGCCGGCAGCGGAGGGGGCCGCCGGCGCGGGGTGCGCGATTTCGGCCGGCAGCGACTGGCGACTGATCACGGGCGTGGCCGACAGCAGGGCCGCCCGCCGGATCACGTTGCGCAACTCCCGCAGGTTGCCCGGCCAGGGGTAGCGCCCGAACAGTTCGAGCACCTCGTCGTCGAACGCGCGGATGTTTCTTTGCAACTCCCCGTTGACCTGGTCGAGAAAAAGCTGGGCAAACCCGGGAATGTCTTCCCGCCGTTCCCGCAGCGGAGGAAGCGTCAGGGAGAATTCGTTGAGCCGGTGGTAGAGGTCTTCCCGGAACCTGCCCCCGTGGGAAGCTTCCAGCAGGTCTTCGTTGGAAGCCGCCAGGATGCGGATGTCCAGGGTGGTTTCGCGGGTGCTCCCCACGCGTTTGAGTTTGCGTTCCTGGATCACCCGCAGCAGCGACGCCTGCACGTCGACGGGCAGGTTGGCGATCTCGTCGAGGAACAGCGTGCCGCCGTCGGCCAGCTCAAACTGGCCCGCTTTGTCGGCCAGCGCCCCGGTAAAAGCCCCTTTCACGTGGCCGAACAGTTCGCTGCCGGCCAGTTCTTTCGACAGCGTGCCGCAATCCACGGCAATGAACGGCCTGGCGTGGCGGGGACTCAGCCGGTGGATGGTGCGGGCGGCTACTTCCTTGCCCGTGCCGCTTTCGCCGTAAATGATGACGCTGTAGTCGATGGGCGCCACCAGGGCCATCTGCCGGTACACCTCCCGGGCGACCGGTGACGCGCTGTAGGGAAGGTCGCCCGGGGACGGGGGGCGCAGCCGTTCCACCGGGTCGACGGCCGGCTCCACCGGCAGCAGGGGAGTGGGGGCCGACCCGCCGGCCCGCCGGATGAGGGCCAGCAACTCGTCGGGAATCAGGGGCTTGGTGATGTAATCGTACGCCCCCATCTTGATGAGTTCGACGGCCAAGCGGATGTCGCCGTACCCGGTGATGATGATGACGACGGTGGCGGGCCGGAGGGCTTTTACCGCCTGCAACACCTCCCGGCCGTCCTGCTTGCCCAGGCGGTAGTCGCACAGCACCACGTCGAACGGGTTTTCCCGGAACAGGGCGACGCCCCGGGCCGCCGAAGAGGCCGTTTCGACCCCGTACCCTTTCCCGGTCAGAAACCGGCCCAGCAAAACGCCCAGGTCCAGGTTGTCGTCAATGATCAGAATTCGCTGCATCCGGGCGCGTGGGTGGTAGGGTAGTAAGTTAGGAAGAAATGGGGGAACCGGCCGGCCGAGAATGACGAACGGCGGGGTGGCAACGGATTTGTTACGTACCGCTACACCGCCCACCGGGAGAATGACCCCGGAGCAGCCGGGCGGCCCGCTAAAACACAAGCCCTATGAGCAACCGGAACCGGATTATGATCGTGGATGATGAAGCCGACATCTGCTACCTGCTGGGCTGCATTCTCAAAGAGAATCAGTGCATTACCCGGGCGGCCCATTCGCTGGCGGCGGCCGTTGCCATCCTGGCTGACTACGTCCCCAGCCTCATTTTCCTCGATGTGCACCTGCCCGACGGCTCGGGCCTCCACCTCGTGGAGCGGGCAAAAAACCTTTCCCCGCCGCCCGTGGTGGTGCTCATGAGTGCGCACCGGAGCACCGCCGGGCCGGGAGCGGCGCCGGGGAGCGGGGCCGATTTTTTCCTGCCCAAACCCTTTACCTACGACCAGGTGCGCGGGGTGCTGCACCGCTTTCTGCCGCCGGCGGAGCCCCCCGCCGGGCGCAAAGTGCCGCCCCACGTGTAGAAAAAATTACCCAACCTGCTTCGCTTCCGCCCCGCCCGGGGCAACGCGGCCCGGTACGCGGTCCTATAAGTAGCTGTGCCGCAGCGGCATTCCGGTCCCCGGTGTACGCCTGGCACGGTATTTCGATCCTGGACAACAGTAAGCAGATCTTACAATCACTAAAAACCGTATAAATCCATAAACACTATGAAAACAAACCATCATTCGGCCATGAAAACGAATAAAATCAGTACGTGGACCCTCTCGCTGCTTACCCTCTGCCTGCTGGCCGGCGCCTTTGAGGCCCATGCGCAGGACGACCGGCAGGTACGCTTCGGCGTGAAGGGCGGCGTGAACCTGTCCAACCTTTACATTGACGAGGTGACCGACGAGAAAGCCAAAGTAGGCTTGCACGCCGGGCTGTGGATGAAGGCCCCCATCGGGGAACTGTTCGCCATTCAGCCGGAACTGCTGTGGTCCTCGAAGGGAACGCGCATCGGGAGCTACCAGAACATACCTTTCACCCAGGACGGGCAAGTTCGGTTTAACCTCAACTACATAGAGTTGCCGGTGCTGGCCTCGCTGACGCTGGGCCCCGTAAGCATCCAGGCCGGCCCGTACGTGGCCTACCTGTTCAATGCCAACGTGAAGAACCTGAAAGAAAACCTGACCAGCGCCGGCACGCTGGACCTGGACCGGAAAGATTTCAATTCCACCGACTTCGGGCTGGCCGGCGGCCTGGCCCTCGACGTGAAGGGATTCCAGCTGGGTGCCCGCTACAACTACGGCCTGACGGAGATCGGCAAGAGCGACATTGCCGGCCAGATCACCCGCAACGCCAAAAACGCGGTGGCGCAGGTGTTCATCGGCATTGGCTTCTAAGCTGAATGGTTGGATGGCTGAATGGCTACATGGCTGAATGGCTGCGTTCGGTAAATTATTGATGCAGCCATTCAACCATATACCCATTCAGCCATATAGCCATTCAGCCATATAGCATTTGATCATAACAAATCAGTATACATTAAAGTATTTTCCTATGATCGGACTCCCGTTGGTTTTTGACCGGCGGGAGTTTTTTGCGTTATCCGGCGGCGGGCAGGGTCACGCGGAACGTAGTGCCCCGGCCGGGGGTGCTCTCCACGGCAATGGCGCCTTTGTGCGTGCTGATGATCGTGTAGGTGTGCGTAAGGCCCAGGCCGGTCCCGTTGGGTTTGCGCGAAAAGTAGGGCTCAAAGAGCTTGGGCAGGGCGTCGGCCTCAATGCCCGTGCCGTTGTCGGTGATGCGCACCACCCAGTGACGGTCTTTGCGTTCGGTGCGCAGGCGCAGGGTGCCGCGGCCCGGCTCCATGGCTTCCACTGCGTTGATGATGAGGTTGAGAAAGGCCACCTGCATCTTCTCGGCGTCCACCAGCACGTCGCCGGGGGCGGGGGCGTACTCCTTCACCACCCGCAGTTCCTTCAGTTGAATGCGGTCCTGGGCGGCGGCTACGGCCCGGTCCAGCAGCGCGTGGAGGGGAATGCGCTGGTACTCCAGGTGCGGCAGTTCGGTGGAGTTGAGCAGGTCGGTGATGAGCCCGTTGATGCGCAGCCCGTTGCGGTGGATCATCTCCAGCATCAGGGCGGTTTCGGGGTGAATGCCGCTCCCCAGGTCGCTGCGCACCTGGTCGGCCGCCAGCAGCATGTTGGTGAGCGGGTTGCGCACCTCGTGGGCAATGGTACGGGCAATCCGGCCCGAGGAAGCCAGTTTTTCGGTTTGCAGCAGTTCACGCAGCTGCGCGTTGGTCCGCTGAAGTTCCGCAATCCGGGCGTTCAGGGTGGCTGCATCCGTTTCCGCGGGTAACGCTGCTTTTTTCTTCATGGGGCCGGTCCGGAACGGGGTTCGTGCAAACGTCCCTGGTCTCCTACGGTCCAAACGCGGCAACCCCTGCGAGAGTTGTGGACTATTTTCCCCATTCCGGGGCATTTCTTCGGGTTTCGGGGGGCATTGGCGGCGGGCCGTACCGCCCGGCCGGCCGCGGGGCGGGGTTTGGCGCCAGCCAGGGCACTATTTGGCGGGAAACGCCGCCCCGGGCCATTGTGGGCCCGGTTTTGCTTTCCCTTCCGTACGCAGCCGCTTGCGCGTGCACGGTGCACCGGGGCTTACTCGTCCCGCCCGTGCCCGCAAGGCTGCATTTCACCCGTCAAACCCACTCCCCCTTATGAACCGCAAGACCCTCCTGATCGCAGCCCTGGCCGGCACCTTTTCGCTCTTTGCCGGCCGTACCTTCGCCCAATCCGACTCGACCGGAATCCTGAGCCCGGAAGAGATCAACGCCAATAAGCGGGAGGCCGAAGAGGCGGCCCGTAAAAGCGAAGACCAGGCGAAGGAACAGTCGCGGGAAACCCTCGCTGACCTGGAAGCCACCCAGAAAGAAAACCAGGCCAAGGCCCGGGACGCCCGCCGCGCCAACAACGACGCCAGCGACGCCGCCAGACAATCCCGGCGGGCCGCCAACGCCGAGCGAAGCGCGCAGAAAGCCCGGGACCGGGCCAACAAACAGGCCAACCGGGCCGAAAAGGCCATCGAAAAGATGGACCGCAACCGGTAAGCACCCGTCGTCCGCCCGTGGTGCATTCCATTTACCCCGTACCCCAGCCATGAAAGCAATTTATAAAACCAACACCAACACCAACCACGAGGAAAGACTGCTGGTCAGCAGCAGCCTTTCCCACCCCGGCGCCCCGTTCCGGATGATCCGCATCGAAACCACCGAAATCAGGCCCGGGTTGCGCAACGGCGGCACCGGCCGCGAGCAGCCCTACGAGCCCGGCACGTTCATCAAGGAGGTGCACGTGCACGTAATGCCCTTGCTGGGCCTGGTGCAGGGCCACACGGCAACTCTTGCCGAGGAAGATACCTACGCGTTGTTCCTGGGCGACGCGGGCCGGCCCACGGCTGTAAACGTGGGCGAACACCAGCCGGGCGAGTACCTGCTGATAGACTATTCGCAGTTCGAAAAGCTGGCTTCGGAGGTGGAACGCATCAACTTCTGGGTGATCCTGACCGGGTATATCTCCTGGCCGCTGGTGAAGTATACCCTCTACGAAGGGTACGACAAGCGGCTGAACCGCTCGGTCTTTACGGGCTACAGCATTAACAGCGGCAAGCCCGCCATCGGGCACTACCGCTATTCCACCGTGGAACTGGCCCGGATCGAAAGAACGATGTTTGATACCGGGGTATTCCGGGATTACCTCGAAGCCTAGGTTCCCGACGGCACGAAAGACCTGGTCATCCCGGCTTGAAAAGCTTCCCCGCGGGTAAAAACCCGTTGTGGGTCAACCGGCTTTGAAATGGAAAAAGTACAATTTTCGGAGAAACATCCATTAAAATCCGTTGAATTAAAACCCGTTCCGTAAAAATCCGTACAATAAAGCCACACCTCTTTCCGAATCGCCTCCGTATTTTTTACGGCCGGCGGGAAGGGGGTGCTGGCAAACGTACCGGCAACGGCCCAAGCCCTGCCGGCGGAACCTGAACTCATCATGGCGGTAAACGGGATGTTATTTTTTGAAGCGCGGATGGTCTGTAAGGCAGCGGCGGACGGGTTCTCCCTCAACCTTTTGTAGCATGAGGAAGTACACGAACGTGCTGGTGATCGAGGACGACTACACCTGTGTTTTCCTGATCAAACTCCTGCTGCGGGAGTCGGACCTGGTGGAGAGTATTGCCGTGGCCGCCAACGGTGAGGAAGCCCTCACATATATGCACCTGCTGAAAACGAACGGCAGCCCGTACCCCGAAGTGATCTTTCTCGACATCAACATGCCCATCATGGACGGCTTCACCTTTCTGGAAGCCTGCAAAGAGAATGGATGCCTGGAGGGCAAAGCCAGCAAGGTCATCATCCTGACCAGTTCGGCCAGCCAGAGTGACATGAGCAAGGCCAGCCAACTGGGCATCACGGATTATCTGCTCAAACCGGTTTCCGAAGCCGCGATTCTTTCGAGCCTCGGCGCCTGACGCCCCGGGGGGTATTGCCGCGCGTTTCGCCTCACTCCTCCGGCCGTTGAGTAGGGGTAGTAGGGGTAGGGTTTAAACCCTACCCTACGGAAAGGCTGCGCTTGGTTTGACTGGAGCGAAGTCTGCGTACGGATGCGCAATATCAACATGCACAATATCCATAGGATAAGGTTTAAACCCGATCCCTCCTTACGGTCTTTGCGTCTCCTTTGCGGTCCTATCTTTTCTTTGCGGTCTTTGCGCTCCTCCTTTGCGCCTTTGCGTGAACCTCGCCTTTGCGTGAAACTCCGTGCCTTATTTTACAATCGCAACCCGGCTTACCTGCCGTCCGCCGTCGTGCGTGAGCGTCAGCAGGTACGTGCCTTTGCCGACCCGGGATACGTCCAGTTGCATTTCCCCGCGGTCTCCGGCCGGGGTGGCCGCTTCCGCCAGCACCCGCCGCCCGAGTACGTCGGTGAGCACGACCCGTCCGGCGCCCCGGTGGCCGGCCGGCAACGGGATGTGGAGCACCGTGCGGGCCGGGTTGGGGTACGCGGCAAGCGCCCCGGCGTGCCGGCCGGATGCGTTCCCCTCGCCGGCAAACCGGGCCCCGCCGCTGTTGGAGAACCGGACCCAGTCGAGGTTGAGCGTGCCGCTGCCGCCCACCAGGTACACGTCGCGGGTGCCCGTAGCCCCCGTCAGCGTAATGGTCTGTTCCTGGTACGTACCCCAGTCGCCGGTGCTGGCAAAGTTGAACGTGCCCACCGTAGTACCCGTGGGGCTGTCGAGCCGCACGTAAATGGTGCCGGTCAGGACGGTGCCCACGTGGAAGGTAAGCCGGTTGTAGCCCGTGCCCAGGCTTACCGCGCAGTACTTGGCGTAGTCGCCGGGGCTGAAGTCGCCGATGCCCGTGGACCACGCCGTGAGGCCGGTCTGCGTGCAGAAGCTTTCCGCCTGCACCGTCAGGCTGGTAACGGCCACGTTCGAAAACTGGAGCCAGTCGAGGTTGAGCGTGCCGCTGCTTCCCACCAGGTACACGTCCTGGGTGCCCGTGGCGCCGGACAAGGTAATGGTCTGTTGCCCGTAGGTGCCCCAGGCGCCGGTGCTGGTAAAGTTAAGCGTGCCCACCGTGGTGCCCGTCGGGCTGCCGAGCCGTACGAAAAGGGTGCCGGTCAACGTAGTAGCCAGGTTGAAGGTGAGCCGGTTGTAGCCCGTGCCCAGGTTCACGGCGCAGTATTTGGCGTAATCGCCCGGGCTGAAGTCGCCGATGCCCGTGGACCACGCCGTTAACCCCGATTGCAAACAGAAGCTTTCCGCCTGCACGGTGAGGTTGCCCGGGCCCCCGGTGGCGGTTTCGAACGCCCCCCGGTCGGGCAGCGTACCGGCGGAGGGCCGCGTATTGTTGTCGTAGTCCCTGGCAAGGAGCGGGTCGGTCACCAGCGTAGAACCCGAGTTGATGGCCGGGCTGCCCGCCTGGAGGTGAAAATCACGGGCGGCCGGGTTGACGAACAGCGGATCGGCAATCACGTTGCTGGCCAGCGGCCGGCCGTACGAGGGGTTGGCCGTGCCGTTGTAGTAGAGGTTGTAGTCATAGAGCACCGTGGCGTCGTTGCCGAAGTCGAAGTTGACGATCTCCGTGGCGTTGGCGTAGAGGATGTTGTTGAGGATGCGCACGTTCTTGCCCGTGTTGGAGAAAATCTCGCCGCCCAGGTCGGGGTGCGTGCCGTTTTTGTAGGCCACGTTGTGCACGATGTCCACGTTGTTGCTTTCGTAGGCGTGGATGCCCGAGCCGCCGTTGTTGTAGGTAAGGTTGTTGAACACCAGCACCTTGCCCGTGTACAGGTACGGCTGGGGCGGCCGGGGGCAGTTGGGGTCCGTGTTCTGGGTGTTGCGGAAGTCGTCGATGATGATGCCGTTGCCGTCGGTGACCACGCGGGGCGTGATGGCGATGTTGGGGAAGTTGTTGTAGTTGTTGTAGGAGACGTTGTTGCTGATCACGTACTTGTAGCCCGTGTTGGCGTCGATGTCGCGGCCCTGGAACACCGAAATGCCGCTGTTGGCGTAGGGCCCCCACTTGGCGTTGTCGTGCGACCGGTTGCCCGAGATGGTCACGTAGTCGGCCCGCACCGTGCCGATGCCGTTGCCCGCCAGGTTGTACACCTCGTTGTTGAGGATTTTGACGTGGTGCGGGTAGGTGCAGTAGCTGATGAAACCGTTGTAGGCCACCCCGATGCCGGTGGCATCGATGTACTTGTTGTTGGGATCGTTGTCGTAGAGGTACTGGGCGTAGGCCGGGTCAATTTCGGCCGCCCCGCCTTCCACCACGAACCCGTTGATCTCGATGTAGCTGGCGCTGGAGAAGATGCCCCCGCCCTGGCTGACTTTGATCTTGGGCCGGTTGGCCGCGTCGTAGGCCTTGTACACGATGGGCTGGGCGGCCGTGCCCGACCGGAAAATGGTGAGGGCCGCCAGGATGGGCGGGTTGGGGCTGCTGTACGTGCCGGGCAGCACCTGCACCACGTCGCCGGGGTAGGTCTGGCTGGCCGCGTGCTGGATCGTCTGGAAAGGGGTGGCGAGGCTGGTCCCGTTGTTGGTGTTGTTGCCGGTGGGGCTCACGTAGAAGGTGCGCGGACTGCCCGGCGCGGACCCGGTCACGGTGATCGTCTGGCCCGTAAAGGCTTTTTGGGCGTCGTTCTCGTCGAGCACCTTGGCGAACAGGTTGTAGGTGGAATTGGGCGTGGTAAACTCCGTGAGCGTCACCCGCACCGTCTGGCTGACCGGGCCCGTGCCGGTGCCGCAGCCGTTGAAGGCGTATTCGCCCCGGCCTTTCACGGTGAATATTTCATTTTCGAGGGTCACCACCACTTTTCCCTGCTGGTTGGCCGTAAAGTTCACGGTGATGTCGTAGTAGTTGCCGGCCGTGGCGGCGGCAATGGAAGCCGGGTAGTTGGTGATGTTGATGGCGTTGGTTTTGCCCGGGTTGGTCACCACCGACACCGACCCGCCGCTCCCGCTGGCGACTTCGGTGCCGCCCATGTTGCGCAGCTTGGCGTAAAACCCGTACCCGGTGCCCGGCGCGGCCGTGCCGCTCACCGTTACGTTGACGATGGCCGTGCCCGCGCCGGCGGGTACGGTCACCCGGCCTTCGCCCTGGTAGGCGTAGCCCGGCGCGGCCGAGAGCAGGAAAACCACGATGGTGCTGGTCTGGTCGGCCGAGTAGTTCACCTTCACCGAGTACGTGCCCGTGGGGTAGATCTGGTTGCAGGTGGGGTTTACCACGCTGATGGAATTGACGGAGTGGGCGTAGGTCGTAGCCAGGCCCAGCAGGACGGTCAGCAGCAGCAGCACCCGGGAGCCGGTACGGGGGGTGGGGCACGGGAGGGAGTAATGGGTTTTCATGAGGGAAGAGGGTTGGTGGAAAAGCGTGAAAAGAGAAGGGTAGGGCAGCGGGCCACGATGCCCCGGGGAACTGCGTAACTCCTGACGGGTAGGCTTGCTCTTAGTCCGACAGCACGACTTTGGCGGTCCGGCGCGGGTGGCTCCCGGTGAGGGAAAGCAGGTAGAAGCCGCGTTTGAGGTGCCCCACCGGCAGGGTAAGGGTATTGGCGCCGGCAACGGTCGGGTGCGTGCTCCCGCCCACCGGCCGCCCCAGCGCATCGGTCAGTTCGGCCGTCACCCGCCCGGCCGTTGCCGACGAGAAGGTCACTTGCAGGTAGTCGCGGGCGGGGACCGGGAAGACCCGTAATCCGGCCGCGGGACCGGCTTCTTCGGCCGAGCCGTCCCGGGCACCCTTCTTGCCGCCCGGCACGGTGCGGAACAAGGCCGCGTCGGGAATGGGCTGCCGGGCCACGCCCGGCCCGCTGTAGGCCACGGCCAGCGACTTGCTGCCTTCGTTCTGGAAGTACTCCACGGTGAGGGCGTGCCTGCCGGCCTTCAGGCCGATGGTGCCGCTGCGTTCCTGCACGCCGTGCAGCCCGTCGTTCTGCACCACGGGCGTAGCACCTACGTACAGCTTGCTGCCGTCCGAAGAGGTGGTATAGAACGTGTAGACCCCGTCGGCCGGTACCTGCACGTAGCCCGTGTAGCGGAACGCAAACTTCCGGTCCTGCCTGGGCGCCACCAGCACGAAGTTGGGCAACGTGCCCGTTTTGGCGGGTTTGAGGAGGCTAAAATTTGGCAGCGCCGTCCAGGTGCCCCGGTAGTAGGCGTAATTCACCCCGGCCGTCGCAGCAGCCGGGTTCTCGGGCGTGCGCAGCGGCGGGGCCGTGAACTCGTACGCGCCGATGTCGTAGCGGCCCTCCGCCGGGCGGGGCGTGCCCGCAAAATCCGTGGCCGGGGCTTTGGCATCGGTGCCCGCGTTGACCGCCGGGCTGGCCGGTTGCAGGGCAAAGTCGGCCGCAGTGGCTGCGGCCGGGTCGGGCGTACGGAGGAACAGCGGGTCGGCCACCCGGCTGTTGGCCGCTACCGCCACGCCGTCCAGGTCCGGCGCGGGGGTGCCGTCGTAGTAGAGGTTGTAATCCATCACCACGTCCGTATTGTTGCCGAAGTCGTGGCTCACGGCCTCGCCGGCCCGGCCGTACAGGATGTTGTTGGTGATGGTGATGCCCTCCGAGTTGTTGGCGAATATCTCCCCGTCCAGGTCGGGATGCCGCCCGTTGCGGTACGCCGTGTTGTTGACGATGTCGGTATTGACACCCTTGAAGGTGTGGATGCCCGACCCGCCGTTGTTGTACACGATGTTGTTGGCGATCAGCGTCTTGCCGGTGTACACCACGTCCTTGAGCGGGTCGCCGGCGGCGCGTTGCGAATTCTTGAAATCATCCAGGATGATGCCGTTGCCGTCGGTGACCTTGCCGGGGAAGCATTCGCACGGGAAGTAGTTGTAGTTGCTGTGCGACACGTTGTTGACGATCCGGATCTTGTAGCCGGCGGTCACCCCGTCGGTGTTCACCGGGTTGTAGACTGAGATGCCGCTCATGCCGAACGGACCGTACAGGCCGCATTCGTACACCAGGTTGCCTTCGATGGTCAGGTAATCTTCGCCCCCGGCAATGCCGCCGCCCCCGAACTTGTACACCTTGCAGTTGCGGACCACCTGGTGCGCCTTGAGGGCAATCCCGACGCTGAAAAGCCGGTTGTCGAAGGCGTCGTACCCGTTGGCTTTGAACGCGTTGTAGATGGCCGTGGCCTGCGCCAGCGTGTAGTCGTCGTTGTTGCCCTCCACGGCAAAGCCGTCGAACACGATGTGCGGGGCCCGGATGTCAACGGTCTCGTAGTAGCCGCCGTTCCTGAGCTTGGGCGCATGGCCGGGGTAGTTCCGGTACACGATGGGCTGCGCGGCCGTACCGGGCCGGGTAATTTTGAGGGTGGGCGTCCAGATGCTCGGCGATACGTACGTGCCGCCCAGCACGTACACCGTGTCGCCCGGGAAGGTCTGGCTGGCCGCGTACTGCACCGACCCGAACGCATCGGCCACGCTCAGCCCGTCGCGGGTATTGTCGCCGTCGGGCTTTATGTAGAACGTCCGCGGACCCGCCGGCGCGGCCCCGGTGATCACCACGGGTTTTCCCTGCACGGCCTGCTGGGCGCCGGTCCCGTCGATGACTTTGGCGAAGAACGTGTACGTCGCGTTGGGCACCAGCCCGGCCGGGAGCGGCATGGTCAGCGACAGGTTGGTCTCGTACCCGCCCGTGCCGCCGGGGATGGTTTGTTCCACCGTTCCCTTGACGTCGAAGGCTTCGTCTTCCAGGGTGATCTTTACCCGGCCCGCCTGCCCGGCCCGGTAGGCGACCCGCAGGGGAATGCTGCCGGTGGCCGGGGCCGCCAGGGTGTCGGGCCACGCCGTGAGCCGCATCGTGTTGGCGAGGGCCGCCGCATCGGTTACCTCCACGGCCGCGGCGGCTTCTTTGACCACGGCGTTGCTGCCGTTTTTGAGCCTGGCGTTGAACGTGTACCCCGTGCCGTTGGTGAGGGCCGCGCCGACCGCTACGGGCACGATCACGGTGCGGGTGCCCGGGGTAACGTCCACGATGCCTTCGCCCTGCCAGCCGTAGGCGGCATCGAGCAGAAACACTTCCAGCCGGCCGGCCTCCGCCGCCGCGTACCGGACGGTGAGTTCGTAGGCGCCGTCCGCCCCCGACCGGATCTTATCCGGGGAGGAGGTGATGGCGAGTACTTTGGGGTCGGGAATGGACGACGGGGGCACCACCTGCACGGTGCGGGAATCCTCTTTCACCACCGCGCCGCTGCCATTTTTGAGCTTGGCGTAGAAGCCGTAATTGGGGCCCGCCGTGAGGGCCACGCCCACCGCAACGGCTACCGTGGCCGTGCCGCTGCCGGCCGCCACGCTGAGGGTTCCTTCGCCCCGCCAGCCGTACGCAGCATCCAGCAAAAACACTTGCAGGCTTCCCGCTTCGGTGGCCGTGTACGCAACCGTTACGTTGTACGTTCCCCCGCCTTCGGACAGGGTAGCCGGGTAGGCGGTGATGGAAAGCGCATCAGGGGCCGTTGCGACCGTTACCGTGCGGGCATCTTCCTTGACCACGGCGCCGCTGCCATTCTTGAGCTTGGCGTAAAAGCCGTAGTTGGGACCCGCCGTGAGCGGCACGCCGACCGTGACGGGGATGGTGGCCGTACCGCTGCCGGCCGCCACGTTGAGGATGCCTTCGCCCCGCCATCCGTACCCGGCATCAAGCAAAAATACTTCGAGGCGGCCCGCTTCGGTGGCGGTATAGGACACCGTTACGTTGTAGGTGCCGCCGCCTTCGGGCAGCGTGGCCGGGTAGGCGGTGATGGAGAGGGCCGCGGCTCCCTGGGCGCAGAGGGGCACGGCGTGCCACAGGCAGGCCAGCAGGGCGCCGAGGAGCAGGCGGCGGGCCCGGGAGAGGAAGCTTACGGTGAGAGCTGGTAGCGGTGCGATCATTGGGAATAAGGGTAAGGTTTGTGGTAGATTGAATCTCAGGTTTTTGAAAAGTGGTCGGTGCCGTATGTGCGTAGCGGGTTGTATGGGTGCGTCATTGCGAAGTAGAGACGCCATTCATGGCGTCTGCACAGGTAGAGACGCCATTCATGGCGTCTGCACAGGAAGAGACGCCATAAATGGCAAGAAGAGACGCCATGAACGCGAAGAAGAGACGCCATAAATGGCGTCTGTACATTAGCAAAGCGTGCCGGGCGACGAAGCAATCTCACCCGCATTCCGCACCGGGGGCAGCCTGCCGACCCTGCTCAAGTTGATTCCGGGTGGTGGTCAGGGCCGACCTGGTCGTGGTCAGGGTCCGCAGGCCGCCGCCCGTGTCTCACGGGCGGGCTCCGGAAGAATTACGCAACAAGTTTTACGGCCGTCCCGGGTCAGTAGCCGGCGTTCTGGTCGGCCTGGCCGATCTTGTCGTTGTTGCTGATTTCCTGCGCCGGGATCGGTAGCAGTTCGTGCCGGCCGGACTGAAAATAGGGCAGGGGTTCCGCTTTCAGTTTGCCCAGCTTCCGCCAGCGCAGCAGGTCCCGGTTGCGGACCTGTTCGCCGCCCAGTTCCACCAGCTTTTCGTGGGCCAGGGCCGCAAACACTTCCTCCCCGTTGCGGCAGGGAAACCGCGCCGTGGGGTAAGGCGGCATCTGCACGTCGGCGCGGGCCCGCACGGCGTTGAGGAATTCGAGGGCTTTGGCCGGGTTACCGGTTTCGTTTTCCACCTCGGCCATCATCAGCAGGACTTCCGCGTAGCGGATCACCCGGAAGTTGATGCCCGACTTGGCGAAGTTTTCGGCCGGCGCCTTGTAGAGCTTCTGGTATTTCTTCCAGCTTACCTTGGGCTCGGCGCCCTGCACCTGTTCGGCCCTGAGCACGTCCTGGCCGTTGTTGTAGGCGTCGCCCACCGCGTAGAAAGAGTAGGCGTAACGCGGGTCGTCCCTGGCGTCGCCCTTGGCAACCGTTTCAAATTCGGCCAGCAGGCGGTCCGACGGGATCAGGTTGCGCCAGGCGGTGGGGCCGTACTCCTGCGCCCGGAACGTGATTTCGTTGGCGGGGCCTTCCCCCGCGTTGTTCCAGTTGAAGTCGCCGAACGCCTCCGAGAAAGAGACTTCCCAGACCGACTCGGCGTTGAACTCGTTTTCCTCCCGGAAGTTCTCCGCGTACGGCACGTCGGCCAGGCGGTACTGGTTCGACTGGATCACCGCTTCCAGCAGGGGCCGGGCTTCGGCGTACTGCCCCCGCTGGAGGTACACCCGGGCCAGCATGGCCTGCGCCGCGCCGCGGGAGGCCCGGCCGATCTCCTCGTCGGAGTACTCGCTCCGGGGAGGCAGGTAGGCAATGGCTTCGGAGAGGTCGCTCACCACCTGGGCGTACACCTCGTCTTCCGACGCCCGGCCCTTGCTCTGGCCCGGCGAGGTGACCACCGACGTGGACAGCGGCACGCCGCCCCACCCGCTCACCAGTTCGAAGTAAGCCCAGCCCCGCAGGAATTTCGCTTCCCCGATCACCCGGTTCTTGAGGGCTTCCGTTACGTTTTCGGTGGCTTTCGGCGCGTTTTCGATCACCACGTTGGCCTGGTGGATCACCCGGTACCAGCCCTGCCACACCTGCGTGAGCACCTGGTTGTCGGCCCGGTGCACGCCGTTGAGCAACTGGGCCCGGTGCGTTTCGAGTTGCCCGCCGCCCGACTGCATCTCGTCGGAGCGGGTGTCGTGCAGGAAAAAATATTCCCGGCCGTACAGGTGCTGGGCCTGGAGGCTGGAATACACGGCGTTCACGGCCGACACGATGTCTTTGCCCGTTTTGAAATACGTGGGCACCGAAAGTTCATTGGGGTTGATCTTGTCGAGCGCCTGGTCGTTGCAGGCGGAGGCGCCGGCCAACAGCCCGGCAATCAGCAGCAAGTATCTTTTCATGGAAGGTTAGTGTTTGGGGAGCATTTTCAATGGTCCGTTTCCTTGAAACCTCACCCCCGGCCCCTCTCCCGAGGAGAGGGGGGATGGAAGGATCGGATTAGGTGGTTGGGCTTCTTAGGTTAGGTAATTGTGCGTTTTAATTGAGCAGGGGCAGCGTTGGTTTCATTTTGGGTAAATAAGGGTTTGACTTTTAGCAAGTATTTCGTTTCGGCACCCCTCTCCTCGGGAGAGGGGCCGGGGGTGAGGTCTCAGAAGCCGACCTGCAACCCGACGATCAGGCTCCGGGCCTGCGGGTACTGGCCGTAGTCGATGCCGTTGGTCAGCGAGTTGCCGTTCCGCGAGCCGATCTCGGGGTCGTAGCCGCTCCGGTAGCGGGTCAGCGTGAGCAGGTTCTGCCCGGAAAGGTAGAGGCGGGCCTTCGACAGCAGGCCCCGCGTGAACGATCCGAGCCCGGCGGCGGGCAGCGAGTAGCCCAGGGTGAAGTTCTTGACGCGCAGGTACGAGCCGTCTTCCACGAACCGGTCCGACGCCCGGGCGTTGCCGTTGGGGTCGCCCGACACCGCCCGGGGCACGCCCGTCTGCTGGCCTTCGGCGGTCCAGCGGTCGAGCACGGCGGTGCCGGCGTTGAACAGCCGCGTCATGCCCTCCAGTTCGTACTTGACCACGCTGTAGATCCGGTTGCCCTGCACCCCCTGGAGAAACACAGTGGCGTCGAAGTTTTTCCAGGTGGCCGACACGTCGAGCCCGTACGAAAAGGTGGGCATGAAATGGCCGATGTTCACCTTGTCCTTGTCGTCGAGCCTGCCGTCGCCGTTCACGTCCTTAAAGCGAATGTCACCGGGCCGGGCGCCGGGCTGGAAAGCCGCTCCGCCGGGGGCCGTGTTGGCGGCGTCGATCTCGGCCTGGTTCTGGAAAAGGCCGTCGGTGAGAACGCCGCGGAAATAGGCCACCGGCTGCCCGACTTCGGTGCGGGTGAGGAAGTCCCCGTACTGTTCGCCTTCCGAGAGCGTGGCCCCGGAGTCGCCCAGGGCCACCACCTGGTTGCGGATGAACGACACGTTGCCCGTCACGTTCCACCGCAGGGAGCCCGTAGCCTGGTGGTAGCCGGCCTGGATTTCCAGTCCGCGGTTGCGGATTGCGCCGGTATTGGCCGTGGGCGGCACGTCGTAGCCCATCGACAGGGGAATGGGCTTGCCCAGGATCATGCCGTTGGTGCGGTTGTTGAAAAAATCGACCGTCAGGAAAAGGGCGTTGTTGAACAGCCCCAGGTCCAGCCCCGCGTTGGTCATGGTGGTGGTTTCCCAGATCAGGTCGGTGTTGGCCAGCTTGCGGATGGTGTAGCCGCCGGTCCGCACGCTGCCCGTCCGGTCGAACGCGTAGAACTGGTTTCCCGACAGGGTGGCCTGGTAGGCGTAGTCGTCGATGCTGTTGTTACCGGTGCGGCCGTAGCTGCCCCGCAGTTTGAGTTCGCTCAGGGCCGAAATCCCCTTCAGGAACGCTTCTTCGCCCAGGCGCCAGCCCAGCGAGACGGCCGGGAAGTTGCCCCAGTGCCGGGCGAATTTCGACGACCCGTCGCGGCGGAAGGAGGCGCCCAGCAGGTACTTGCCCGCCAGGGCGTAGCTGAGCCGCGACACGTAGGAGAGCAGCACCGTCTCGGACCGGCGCAGCCCGAAATCGAGGTTCGTGCGGGGCTGTTCGATGCCGGCGGCCTCGGCGTTGTCGCCCGTGCCGTAGGTGGTCGTGTACACGGCGCTCTGCCGCTCGGCGGCCACCACCAGGCTGACCTCGTGCGGGCCCAGCGTCCGGCTGAACGTGAATTGGTTGGTGAGGATCGGGGAGAGGTACGTGTCGCGGTCCTGGCGCACCTTGGCGGCGTTCTGGGCGAAATACCCATTGGGACCGGTGTCGAAGGCGGGGTTGTAGCTCTGCTGGAAACCGTTGGACACGTCGAGGCCGCCCGTGAACCGGTAGGAGAGCCAGTCGAACAGTTTCACGTCCACGTACGCGTTGCCCAGCACCTTGAGCCGGTGAGGACTCTGGCGGTTCATGCGCAGGGGCCGCACCGGGTTTTCGGGGTCCGAGCCGTCGTCTTTGGTGGCGCCGGCAAAGCCGCCCGTGTTGGACGGGTCGTGCACGGGCAGGTAGGGCAGCATCCGGATGGCGTTGTTGAGCGGCGTGCGGCCGCCCACGATCTGCTCCCGCTTTTGTTCGTCGTAGGCCAGGTACAGGTGCTGGCCGAACGTGACCCGCTTGCCCAGCGTGTGCTCTGAGTTGAGCCGGAAGTTGCCCCGGCGGTACCCGGCGTTGAGCAGAATGCCCTGCTGGGCGAAATACCCGGCCGAGGCGTACACCCGCGACACGCCGGTGCCGCCGGCTACCTCCACGCGGTGCTGCTGGATGGTGCCCGTGCGGAACAGTTCTTCCTGCCAGTCGGTGTCCGTCCCGGCGAACGTCTGCGCGGCGCCGGGATAGACGGGCTGGTCGAGGCCGGAGGCGATGCGGACGGGGATGCTGGAGCCGGGAGGCTTGCCCAGAAAAAGATCGGAATTGGTCTGGAGTTCGCGGGCGTAGTCGAGGTACTGGTCGCGGTTCAGCAGGTCGAGGACCCGCCACGCTCTTTCGGTGCCGGCGTACGACTCGGCGTTTACCCGCAGTTTCTGGATGCTCCCTTTTTTGGTGGTAATGAGGATCACCCCGTTGGAAGCCCGCGAACCGTACACGGCGGCGGCGCTGGCGTCTTTGAGGACCTCAATGGACTCGATGTCCTTGGTGTCGAAGCTGTTGAGGTCGCCGGTCGGGAACCCGTCCACCACGAACAGCGGGTTGGCGTTGTTGACCGTGCCGATGCCGCGGATGCGGATGATGGGGGCGTCGCCGGGCACGCCGTTGTTGATTACCGATACCCCGGCGGCCCGCCCCTGCAACGCCTGGCTCAGGTTAATGACCGGCAAGGCGCCCACTTCCCGGGCCGAAAGGGACGCAATGGCCCCCGTCACCGACGTTTTCCGCTGGGTTCCGTAGCCCACCACCACCACCTCGCCCAGCGACTTCAGGTCGGGCACCAGCGACACGTCGAGCGTAGAGCGGTTGTTGATTGCCACTTCCTCGGTCACGTAGCCGATGTAGGAAAAGACCAGCGTGCCGTCGCCGGCGGGTACGGAGAGGCTGTAACCCCCGTCGCCGTCCGTGGCGGTGCCCTGGGTGGTGCCCTTCAGGAGCCCGTTCACGCCGGGCAGCCCCTCGCCGTTCCCGCCGGTCACGCGGCCGGCCACCGTAAAAGCGGCTTCGGTCCGGCGATCTCCTTCCCCCCCGCCGGGACCGGCCGGGCCGGCCGCGGGGGGCGCTGGCGGGGCGTTGCGGCTCGTGCGGCCGGGGCCGGCGGCGGGCGGCTTGGGGGCGCTGATGAGGAACGTGCTTTTCCCGATCTTTTCGTAAGTGAGCCCGAGCGGCTTGAGCAGGTTGCGCAGCGCCGCTTCGGGGTTGCGCTGCTTCTGCCAGCCGTCGTAGCGGACGGTCTGCTGGTCCACCAGGTTGTCGGGGTAGCCGAAGGTCACCTGGAAACGGCTTTCGAGCTGGGCCAGCGCCTGCTTGAGCAGGAGGGTGCCGCCTTCCTGCACGAAGACGACCCGCGGCGCCGTGCTGGCCAGGGTCTGCGCCGGCACGGGCGACCCGGCCAGCAGGGCAATGAGAAGACACGGTACTCTCCAGCGCGGGAAAGTACCCCCGTTGCGTAAGCAATGCATCATGGTGGGGTAAGAATGGAGGTTAAGGGCAGGGGGCTTAAGGGGCGGCGTTCCGGGTCAGCGTAATGCGCTTTTCGCCCCGGGTCACTTTCACGTCAAATAGTTTTTCGATGGATTCGAGCAATACCGGCAGTTCGTTGCCGGGCAGTTTGAGCGTCAGCCGCTGGTCCAGCAGCGTGCTGTCTGCGGCGTGCACCTGGTAGCCGTACTGGTCCTCGATCAGTTGGGCCACCTCGCGGAGGGGGGCATGGTCAAACACCAGTTGCCGTTCTTTCCAGGCCGTGTACGGCTGCGGATTCACGTCGCGCCGGACCGGCTGCCGGGCCTGGCCGGTCACCTCCACGAGTTCGCCCGGCTTCATTTCCAGGTCGGGGGCGTTGCCCGACCGGAGCCGGATCTTGCCCGTCACCAACACCACGCGGGCCCGGTCTTCGCGCTGCCGGACGTTGAACGAAGTACCCAGCACCTCTACCTGCACGTCGTCGGTGTGCACCACGAAGGGCTGGTGGCCCGCCCGGTGCGTCACGGTAAAGAACGCCTCGCCGTCCAGCCATACCTCGCGGCTGCCGCGTTCGGGCCAGTCGCCGGGGAAGCGGAGCCGGGAGTTGGCGTTGAGGGTCACCGACGACCCATCCGGCAACCGCACGGTTTGCAACTGGCCGTAGCCGGTCCGGTACTGCACCTGGTTGCTCCCCCGCAGCGCCCACCAGCCGAGCAGCCCGGCCACGAGCAGGCCGGTCCACACGGCGGCCAGGCGCCGCCAGCCGGAGAACCAGGCAGTCGCCTGGGGGGCCGGTTGGGCCAGGGTCCGTTCGCCGGGCACTTCCCGGCCCAGCCGCCCGTACACGCCGCGCCGGATGCGGTCTTCCGCCGCCAGGTCGGCCGGGTCTTCGCCGAATGCCAGCAGCCCCACCAGTTGCCGGGCCTCCTGCACGGTTTCCGCGTGGGCGGGGTGCCCTTCCACCCAGTTCCGCCAGAACCGTTCCGTCTCCTCATCCGGCGCTTTGACCCAGCGGATGAAGAAATCATCGGCGGCCAGTTCTTCGGAGGAGCAGTGGGTGTAATCCATCGGGGATGAAAGGAATGGGTGGACGGGCGGGTACGGGTGGCCTTCTGGTGGTAAAAGCAACGCCGTCCCGTTTTCTTCCCATCTTTTTTTGAAAAAAAAATCCGAACAGCCGGCCGGACCGGAAAGCGTTGGAGAGGTGGGTAGGGGGAGGAAAAGAAGGGGTTCTCGCAGATTGCCGCAGATAAGGGCGCAGATTAGCGCAGATTTTCAGATTGAGGGATGATTAGTCCAAGGATGCTTACAGGTATCGTAAGGGTTCGATCCCGCAGATTTGTACGCGATCCGTTTTTGTTCGAATAATTTTCAGGAACAGTTGTGGCCGTGTTTCTGGCAGATCAGAGGTGCATTTGCGTACTGAGCAATGAACGCTGGGCATTTGCTGAAAATCCTTCGAGCAAAAACGGATCGCGTACAAATCTGCGGGATCGAATCTTTCCGCACTTGCAATGTCACCCACCAAGTTCCCTTCTAATCAAAAAATCTGCGCTAATCTGCGCCCTTATCTGCGGCAATCTGCGAGAACCCCTTCTTTTCCTCCCCCTACCCACCTCTCTCCCCTGCCACGGGCTAGCCGCCCAGGCCGACCAACGCGGCCAGGAGCAGGGCCAGGGAAACCTTGCGCGTGAGCTTTTTGAGGCTGCCCAGCGCCCCGCACACCAGCTTGTACACCGAATCCACGCTGATGTCCATCACCTGCGCGATCTGCTGGTTGCTCAGGTTGTCGAAATACTTGAGCAGCACTGCCTCCTGCTGGCGTTTGGGCAACTGCGCCAGGGCCGTGCTGAGCACGTGCTGTTGTTCGGCGTCCAGTTGGGCGGCAATCAGGGTGTGCTCGGGGGAGAGGTGCACGCCGAACGCGCCGCCGTTATTCGCCTCGTCGCCGGCGTCGAAGCGCCGGGCGGCCGTCAGGGCCCGCACGATGCGCCGCCGCAGCGATTTGTAGAGGTAAAACCGGATCGAATCCGTGTCGCCGAGGGCGGCCCGGCGCTCCCAGAGTTCCACGAAGAGGTCCTGCACGCAGTCTTCGACGAGGGTGGTGTCGGGGGTGAACTTGCGCCCGTAGTGGCACAGCAGGCGCACGTGCCGCTCGAAGATCAGGTCAAAGGCCGGTTGGCTGCCCTTTCTGAACGCCTGCCAGAGTTGGTAGTCCGAATACTGATCGTAGCCGATTGACCGCATATTGCCCCGTGTTGCCGTATTTGTCTTCCAGGAATAGCACCTAATATAGACATAATATAATAATTTGGTAATATTTACCTTTTCTCAACCTACCCCTTATGGATCAGCGCATCATCAACCTGTTCGACGAGTACACCCACAAACCCCTCACGCGGGAAGACTTTCTCAAGCGGCTGGCCCGCATGACCGGCAGCATGGCCGCCGCGATGTCGGTACTGCCCCTGCTGGAAGTCAGCTACGCCCACGCCGCCGTGATCCAGGAGGACGACAAGGACCTGGTGACCGAAGAGGTGACCTACCCCGGCGACGGCACCACCATGAAGGGCTACCTGGTCCGGCCCAAGGCCCGCGGCAAGCGGGGCGCCGTGGTGGTGATCCACGAAAACCGGGGCCTCAACCCGCACATCCGCGACGTGGCCCGCCGGGTTGCCAAGGCCGGCTACCTGGCCCTGGCCCCCGACGCCCTGTCGCCCTTCGGCGGCACGCCGGCCAACGAAGACGAAGCCCGGAACCTGATCGGCAAGCTGGAGGCGCCCAAAAACCTGGACAACTTCCTTAAAGGATTCGACTACCTGCGCGGGCGGCGGGAGAGCAACGGCAAAACGGGCTGCGTGGGCTTCTGCTGGGGCGGGGCCATGTCTAACCAACTGGCGGTACACGCGCCGCAGCTGGCCGCGGCCGTGGCCTACTACGGCCGCCAGCCCGAAGCCGCCGACGTGCCCAAAATCAAGGCGGCCGTGCAACTGCACTACGGCAGCCTCGACGAACGGGTGAACGCGGGCATTCCCGCCTACGAAGAAGCCCTCAAAGCCGCCGGCGTCAAGTACGAACTCTACGTGTACGAAGGGGCGCAGCACGCCTTCAACAACGATACGGCCCCGACCCGCTACAACGCCGAAGCGGCCAGGCTGGCCTGGGAACGCACGCTGCGGCTGTTTAAGGATACGCTGGCGTAACCGGCCGGTGGAAGCCAACTTTGTGCCCGGGGAAATGAGTAGAGAACCGGAATTTCTGTTTTAGTATGGTAGGCGGGGAAAGTTGCGGAGAGACGTCCTGTTCCTAGAACGCGACAGTTTCCCTTTGCAAAAGCTCCGGAGGAGCGGCCTGTTATGAATAAACAGTACGCCCCTATGGGGCTGGTGTCTAATTGGGTACCGTTTCTAGGAACAGGGCGCTCCTGCGGAGCTTTACGCGTCGGGGCAGCCAGCGGGATGGTTTTGGGAAACCGACCCTACGGAGCCTTACCGCAGCACCAGGGGACGCCCGGCGCAAGCGTGATCCTTATGCAGTCCGGTAAGGATACGGTAAGGATGTGGTGGAGGGTACCGGCTGATGGGCACTTTGGGATATCCTCGCCAAACGCCGTGCTTGTCATGCTCACGTAAGGAAGCATCTGGTGAATGAATTACGTAATTATTTGGTAATCATAACAATATGGGCTTTTGTACCGGATGCTTCGCTGGACTCATACATCAGATGCTTCCTTCCGTCAGCATGACAAGCACGGCCTTTGGCGGTGATGCTTGAACAACCAACAACCAACAACAATCAACCAACAACCCATAACCTACAACTACTCACTACTGTCCAATGATTAAAAGGCGTGTTATTTTTCAATTCGTAGCCTATTGCTGCGTTGCCCTGCTGGCTGGAGGGGCCTGTAAATCGAAAAAGGCGGAAGCCGGGGCCGGTGGTCGCAATGCCCGCAACACCGGTCCTTTGCAGGTAGAAGGATTCCGGGTGGAACCGGCCAGCATCAGCGACAACATCGAGGTGCCCGGCTCGCTGTTGCCGGCCGAACAAACCCAGATCCGGGCCGAGGTCAACGGCCGGGTGGTGGCCCTCAACATCACCGAAGGCAATACCGTCCGCCGGGGCGACCTGCTCGTCAAACTCTTCGACGGGGATTTGCAGGCGCAGCTCAAAAAGCTCCAGGTGCAGCTCCAGATCGCGCAGAAGACCGAAGAGAGGCAGCGCAAACTGCTCGACATCAACGGCATCAGCCAGCAGGAATACGAATTGACGGCCCTCAATACCGACAACCTGGAGGCCGACATCCAAAGCACCCGGATCGCCATTGACAAAACCGAGATCCGGGCGCCGTACGCCGGCACGCTGGGCCTGCGCAACATCAGCCTGGGCGCCTTTATCTCGCCCGCCGACGTGATCACCACCCTCCGGCAGGTAAACGTGCTCAAACTCGAATTTGCCATTCCCGAAAAGTACGCCGCCACCCTGCAACGGGGTTCGAAGGTGGGCTTCCGGGTGGAGGCCGGCCAAAGCAAACACACCGCCACGGTGCTGGCAACCGAAAACAGCGTGGATGCGGCCACCCGGACCCTGCGGGTCAAGGCCCTGGTCGATGCGCAGCACCGCGAACTGGTGCCCGGGAGTTTTGCCACCGTGAACCTGCAACTGGGCCGCGACAACGAGGCCCTGATGGTGCCCACCCAGGCCGTCATTCCGCAGGCCCGCAACAAGCAACTCATCGTTTACAAGGGCGATTCGGTCCGCTTCACGACGGTCGTAACGGGCATCCGCGATTCCTCGTTTGTGCAGGTGCTCAGCGGCATTGCGGCCGGTGATACCGTGATCACCACCGGCATCATGGCCATCCGGCCGGGCACCCCGATAAACCTGGTGAAAGTGACTTCTCTCCCCCGTTCCTAACGCCCATGAACATCTCCGAACTGAGTTTGAAACGCCCCGTGCTCGCCATCGTGATGAACGTCATCATCGTGCTTTTCGGGGCCATTGGCTATTCCTTCCTGGGCGTCCGCGATTACCCGGCCATCGACCCGCCGGTGGTGAGCGTACAGACGAGTTACTCGGGCGCCAACGCCGACATCGTGGAGTCGCAGATTACCGAGCCGCTGGAAAAATCCATCAACGGCATCTCCGGCATCCGCAACATTTCGTCCAGTTCCAGCCAGGGCTCCAGCAACATCAACATTGAATTCGACCTGAGCGTGGACCTGGAAGCGGCCGCCAACGACGTGCGCGACAAAGTGTCGCAGGCCGCCAGGCAACTGCCCCGCGACCTGGACGCCCCGCCGGTGGTTTCCAAGGCCGACGCCAACTCGGATTTCATCATTGCCATGACCGTGCAGAGCAACGTGCGCAACCAGTTGGAACTCACCGAGTACGCCAACAACGTGCTGGTGGAGCGGCTGCAAACCATTCCCGGCGTGAGCAGCATGCGCATCCTGGGCGAAAAAAAGTACGCCATGCGCATCTGGCTCAACCCGACCAAGCTGAGTGCCTACGGCCTGACGGCCCTGGAGGTGCAGCAGGCGCTGAACCGGGAAAACGTCGAACTGCCTTCGGGCAAGATTGCCGGCAACGCCACCGAACTCGTGGTGCGCACCTTCGGGCGGCTCTACACCGAAGAAGAATTCAACAACGTGATCATCCGGTCGTCGGGGTCGGGCGACGTGCGGCTGCGCGACATCGGGGAAGCCGTGCTGGGTCCCGAAAACGAGGAAGTCATGCTCAAGGGCAAGATGGTGCCGATGGTCAGCGTGGCCATCATCCCGCTGCCCGGGGCCAACTACGTGGAGATTGCCGACGAATTTTACAAGCGCCTGGAAAAGATCAGGCAGGAAGTGCCCAAGGACATCAAGCTGGACATTTCCACCGACCAGACGCTGTTCATCAAACGGTCCATCGCCGAGGTGGAAGAAACGCTGGTGATTTCGTTCCTGCTCGTGGTGCTCATCATCTACCTGTTTTTCCGCGATTTCATCATTGCCATCCGCCCCCTGATCGACATCCCGGTGTCGCTGATCGCCACGTTCTTCATCATGTACCTGTGCGACTTTTCCATCAACGTGCTCACGCTGCTGGGGATCGTGCTGGCGACGGGCCTGGTGGTGGACGACGGCATCGTGGTCACCGAAAACATCTACAAAAAGCTGGAAGGGGGCATGAACAAATACCAGGCGGCCAAGGAAGGCTCCAAGGAAATCTTCTTCGCCGTCATTTCCACCTCCATCACCCTGGCGGTGGTGTTTTTGCCCATCGTGTTCCTGGAAGGCTTCGTGGGCCGTTTGTTCCGCGAATTCGGCATCGTGGTGGCCGGGGCGGTGCTCATCTCCTGCTTCGTGTCGCTCACCCTGACGCCCGTGCTGAGCGTCAAGCTGACCCGCGACCACAAAAAGCATTCGTGGTTTTACCGCTGGACCGAGCCGTTCTTCACCGGCATGGAGACCGGCTACCGCAACCTGCTCACGCGGTTCATGCGCGTACGCTGGGCGGCCTTCGGCATCGTGGTGGTGTGCCTGGGGGCTTCGTACCTTATCGGGACGGGCCTCCAGTCGGAGCTGGCGCCGCTGGAAGACCGCAACCAGTTCCGCCTGCAAGTGTCGGCGCCCGAGGGCACGTCGTTTGACTACATGAACGGGTACGTGGACCGCCTGGCCCAGTTTGTAACGGATTCGGTACCGGAAAACCGCATTGTGTATTCCCTGGCCGGCGGGGGCGGCGGGGGCATGGGCAGCACCAACAACGGCTTCGTGCGGGTCATGCTCGAAGATGCGGGGCAGCGGGAAAGGTCCCAGCAGGAGATTGTCACGATGATCAACCGGAACATGGGCCGGTTCCCGGAAGGGCGGGCCTTTGCCATCCAGGAGCAGACCATTTCGACCAACCGCCGCGCCGGCCTGCCCGTGCAGTTCGTCATCCAGAACAACAACTTCGAGAAGCTCCAGGAGGTATTGCCCAAATTCCTGGAAGCGGCCAACAACAACCCGGTGCTGCAAGGCGTGGACGTGGACCTCAAATTCAACAAGCCGGAACTGAAGGTGACGATCAACCGCCTGAAGGCGACCCAGATGGGCATCAGCGTGGAGGACATTTCGCAGACGCTGCAACTGGCCTACAGCAACCTGCGCTTCGGCTACTTCACCCGGGAGGGCCGGCAGTACCAGGTGATCGGCCAGGTGGAACGGGTGAACCGCGACGACCCCGACGACCTGAAAAACCTCTACGTGCGGACGGGCTCGGGGCAACTCATTTCCATCGACAACGTGGTGTCGGTGGAAGAATCCACCACGCCGCCGTCCATCTACCACTTCAACCGCTACAAGTCGGCCACCATTTCGGCCGGCCTGGCCCCCGGCCGCACCATCGGCGACGGCGTGCAGGCCATGCAGGCGCTGTCGGAAGAGGTGCTCGACGATACTTTTTCCACCTCGCTCACCGGCAACGCCCGGGACTTTGCCGAAAGCTCCAGCAACACCACGTTTGCCTTCCTGCTGGCCCTGGGGCTGATCTACCTGATCCTGGCCGCGCAGTTCGAGAGCTTCATCGACCCGTTCACGATCATGCTCACCGTGCCGCTGGCCGTCACGGGGGCGCTGCTGGCGCTGTTCCTGTTCGGGCAGACGCTCAACATCTTCTCCCAGATCGGCATCATCATGCTCATCGGGCTGGTCACGAAAAACGGGATTCTGATCGTGGAATTTGCCAACCAGAAGCGGGAAGAAGGGCTGTCACGGGTGGAGGCCGTGATCGAGGCGTCCCAGTCGCGCCTGCGGCCCATCCTGATGACGAGCCTGGCAATGGCCCTGGGGGCGTTGCCGCTGGCCCTGTCGCTGGGGGCGGCCTCGACCAGCCGCGTGCCCCTGGGCCTGGTGATCGTGGGCGGGGTGCTGTTCTCGCTGGTGCTCACGCTGTTCGTGATCCCGGCGATTTACTCCTTCTTTTCCCGGAAAAGAAAGCACGTGTCGTTCGAAGAAGTATCAGTAGCGTAGGGTTGCGAACGTGACCAGCGCGTCGCCCGGCCCGCTTTGCATCCTGTACAGACGCCATTTATGGCGTCTCTTCTTCGCATTTATGGCGTCTCTTCCTGTGCAGACGCCATAAATGGCGTCTCTACTTTGCAATGACGCACTCCATACAACGCGCTGATCACGTATGAACCCCTACGCTACCTGGAAATTTCACGCACCATTCCGCTCTGCTCACTCATTCTTTCATCTTATCCACTTCCCTATGAAAACGTTCTTTGTGCTGCTCCTGCTGGGTGCCTGGATGGTACCCCCGGCAACCGCTCAATCCGCAAAAGAGGCTGCCGCTAACCGCGTGAAAACCGCCAACGGCACGCTGGAAGGGGTCACCGAAAAAAGCGGCGTTCGGGCCTTCAAAGGCATTCCGTTTGCCGCCCCGCCCGTGGGCCCGTTGCGCTGGAAAGAACCCCAGCCCGCCAAAAACTGGCAGGGGGTGCGGAAAGCCGACAAATTCGGTCCCCGGGCCATGCAGCGGGCGGTATTCGGCGACATGAATTTCCGCGCGGAGGGCATGAGCGAAGACTGCCTGTACCTGAACGTATGGACGCCGGCCAGAACCGGCAACGAGCAGCTGCCCGTGCTGGTGTACTTCTACGGCGGCGGCTTTATGGCCGGCGATGGCTCCGAACCGCGCTACGACGGGGAAAGCATGGCCCAAAAAGGCATCGTCGCCCTCACGGTAAACTACCGCCTGACGGTGTTCGGCTTCCTGGCCCACCCCGAACTCTCCAAAGAGTCGGGTAAAAACGCATCGGGCAACTACGGACTGATGGACCAAAGTGCGGCCCTGCGCTGGGTGCAGCAGAACATTGCCGCCTTCGGGGGCGACCCCAAAAAAGTGACCATTGCCGGTGAGTCGGCCGGCTCTTCGTCGGTGTGCGCCCAGATGGCCTCGCCGCTGTCCAAAAACCTGATGAGTGCCGCCATCGGCGAGAGTGGCTCGATGCTCTCCTTGCAGCTCCCGACCACGCTGGCCCAGGCCGAGGAGATGGGCGTAAGCTTCGCCAAAGCCGTGGGCGCCGCTTCCCTGGCGGCCTTGCGCGCGGTGTCCGCCGACCAGCTGCTCCAGGCCACGGCCAACCCCGACGCCCCCCGGTTCCGGCCCATCGTGGACGGCTATTTCCTGCCCAAAGCGCCTCTGCAAATCTTCGAGGCGGGCGAGCAGGCCCGGGTACCGATGCTGGCCGGCTGGAACTCGGAAGAAATGAACTACCGGTCAGTCCTCGGGGAGGCGACCCCCACGCCGGAGAATTACCGGAGCGCCGTGCAGAAGCTCTTCGGGGAGCGGGCCGGAGAAGTGCTGAAGCTGTACCCCGCCGCGACCGGCGAGGAGGTGCTGCAAGCGGCTACCGACCTGGCAGGCGACCGGTTTACGGGCTACAGCACCTGGAAGTGGACGGACGTGCACGGCAAGACGAGCGGCAAACCGGTATACCGCTACTACTACACCCGTCCCCGTCCCCCAATGACGCCCGAGATGGGCGACGCGGCCCCGGGCCTGGCCGGCGGCGTGGTGCGCGGCGCCGAGGCGGCGGCCATGAAGGTGCCGCCGGCCCGCGGGGCCGTGCATTCGGCGGAAATCGAGTACGCCATGGGCAACCTCGCGGGCAACAAGGTCTATTCCTGGACGGCCGAAGACCACAAGGTATCGGAGACGATGCAGGCGTACTTTGCCAACTTCATCAAAACGGCCAATCCCAACGGCGGCGGCTTGCCGGACTGGCCCGCGGCGGGCGGCGAAGCGGGCGTGCAGGTGATGCACATCGACGTCACTTCCGGGGCCCGGCCCGATGGGCACCGCGAACGTTTCCTGCTGCTGGAGCGCGTGAACCGGAAGTAAAGGCAGGTTTCACGGAGTTTCACGCAAAGACGCAAAGGAGGAGCGCAAAGACCGCAAAGAAAAGACAGGACCGTAAGGGGCGCAAGGGAGACGCAAAGACCGCAAGGAGGGATAGCAGGGATAGGGTTTAAACCCTATCCTATGGATATTGCGCAAGCGTGCGCAAAAGTCGCTTGACTCAACTGAGGCGCAGCCTTTCCGTAGGGTAGGGTTTAAACCCTACCCCTACTACCCCTACTTTGCGCCCTTTGCGGTTTTCCTTTGCGAGCCTTGCGGTTACGTCCTTCGCCGGCCTACGACCGGGAAGGGGATTGTACGGCGCAGCCCCCACTATTTCGGAGGCAGTTGTAGGCACCTCCAAAATCTTGAAGCTTCAGCGGCTCCATTGGAGCGGAATACGGCTTTTTAAAGCCCCCAAAGCCCTTTTTTTCAATAATCACGCGGGTTGTGCCCGATTGGCAAGGGTTTGGCAGTAAGGGAGACTGCCCCCTGGGCATACCGACCCATCCGTGTACCCAAACCTTATCCTCCCTACTCCCATGAAAAATCTACACCAGCCCCTCGACTTCCAGCCCGGGCAAGCCGCCGCCAACGCCCAGGTGTACAGCAACATCCTGCTGGTACGGCTGCTCACCGACGAGTATTCGCTTTTCCTGCAAACCCTGCAAGCCCTCTGGGGAAGCAAACGCACCGTAGATCCCGACGAACAGGAGTTCCTCGAATGGCAGTTCAGCAAAATGACCGAACTCACCGACGTGCTCATCAGCCGCGTCAACCGGGACGGCCATTTCCACATCCAGGACATCAACGACTACATGTGGGTGGCCCGCCTGCCCGAACTGCTGGGCGAGGAAAACGACGCCGACATCCGCATGGGCGAATTGCTGCGCGCCCACACGGCCATGCTGGGCCTGCTGGAGGCGGACCTGGCAACGGTGCGGGCCGAGGGAGGAACCGAAACCACCCTTTGCTTCCTGGAACACCTGCGGGAGCAGCACCAGGCCCTGGCCGACCTGATCCGCAACTACCCCGACTGGGCGTTTCCGGGGGACGGCACCGCGGCCGCAATCGTCCCGGAGGTGTATTTCCGGGAGGCGGTTTTGAAACGGGCGTCCTGATGCGGCGCGGCGTACCAGCGCGGCAGCCGGCTGCCAACCCTGGCCCTGCCGATCCGCGTACGCCTTACTGCGCGTCGTCCGTACCGGCTTGCGGGCCGGCGACCCGCCGGTAATTCTCGTCCGGGCCCAGGGGCACCTCCGTCCGGTCGTGGGTGCCGTCGGGGTTGAGCTTGTAGGCAAAAAACAGGCCCTTCACGTCGTCGTACCGGCTCACGAGCAACTGTTGCCCTTCGGCGGCATTGGACATCGTGGCCTGGTGGGAGTCTTCCGGGCTGCGCGACGAGTTACCCGAGTTGTAGCCGGCGTTGATGTTTGCCATCGGGGTGTCACCGGTGAGCATGGCCGGTCCGTGGGTGGAGTTAGGCGTATTGTCCGCCGAAGTTCCCCCGCTGGTCAGGTTCGAGGTAACCGTGTCGCCCGGCACGACCGTGTCGCCAATGCCGTACCCGAGGATTTGCGCCGCCTGTTCGGCCGAAGCGTTGGCTGGAATGCGGGACGAGGAGGGCGCAGCCTTCGTGTAGGAGGAATCGTTTTTAGCGGATCTGTTTTCACCAGTAGCCATAATGGGTTGGGTTAAGGTTTGTTTTTTTACGAACGGGCGACGGCCCGGCCGGGTTGATGCTTTCGTTTTTTAGTGAAAACGACGGGATAAAAAACGTCCACTTTCTTAATTGCCAGCCGGTTACAGGGTGGCTTCCGGCGTATTGACCGGAAAATATGGAAAATAAACATTCACCCCGGAGGCACTTATTCGGCTGCAATCCGTTCCTATAGGGAAGCGACACATCTCCGGGTCTTCCAGATTGTCTTTTGAGTTTTAGTGCCTGGCCGGCATCAAAGGTTGGAAAGAGGAAATCCCTACTGATTTTTCACCCCTTCTCCCCTTTACTATGTCCTACTCCCAGGAATCATTCATCCGGCTGCTGATCGACTTTGAACAGCAGCAACAGCATATGCAGGAAAGCCTCCGGCAAGCCCAGGCCGTCATGGAGCAGAGCCGCGTGATTGCCGCTGATGCCTACCGCATTCACAGCGAAGTAGCCGAGGCCACGGCCCAAGCCTACGATATCTTACGTTCGACCCGGCAATTCATGCTGGAAAGCTGAATAGGTGCTACGCGTTGGGTTCGGGTTACATGGCTGTGAGAACAACCATGCAACCATATAGCCATACAACCATTCAGCCGTAACCTCTTTTGTCAGTTCAACGCTAACCACTACTGTGATGACTACTTATTCCTACCAAAGCTGCATGGATGCCTGTCTGGCCTGTGTGGTTGCCTGTAACAATTGCGCCGCTGCGTGTTTGCAGGAAGACGACGTGAAAATGATGGCCCGCTGCATCCAACTGGACATGGATTGCGCCCAGATTTGCGCCTTGTCAGCGGCGTACATGGCCCGCAACAGTGCATTTGCCGGCCCCGCGTGTGACCTTTGTGCCCAGGTGTGCGACGCTTGCGCCGCCGAATGCGCTAAACACGACGACGACCATTGCCAGCGTTGCGCGGAAGCCTGCCGCCGCTGCGCCGACGAATGCCGCCGCATGATGAGCATGGAAGGAGGCGCTTAGCCGCAGGAGTAGTATGCATACAGTACGTTGCTTTGCGAAGCGCAAGTACCGGCTCCCGGTACGTGTCGCCTCACGGCAGGCGTCGCATCGCGGCACATATCGCTTCGCAGCAGACGTCGCATTGCGGGAAAGGGCCGCGTTGCGGCTCCCCTCCTCGGAGGGGTTAGGGGGTGGGTTTACTTACATGCAACAAGTTACCAAGGGATCACCGCATCACTGCAAGGGGTATCCGTCCAATATTATTCCCGCGAAAAGTGTAAACGGGACGTAAGGGAGGCCGCCACCATACAGTGATCCTCATATTACGCGTGTCATATAGGTAAACCCACCCCCTAACCCCTCCGAGGAGGGGAGCCGCAACGCGGCCCTTTCCCGCAATGCGACGTCTGCTGCGAAGCGACACGTACCCCAATGCGATGTCTGCTGCGAGCCGGTACTTGCGCTTCGCAAGGCAACGGTGCAGTTTCTCTCGTTGAACCTGGCGTACGCACCCGGCCGTGAGCGGATCAAAAAGCACCGGGGCGCCAATGCCGGATCTCCTGCCTGATTTCCGCCAATACCTCCAGCCAGGCCGTGTCTCTGTCTCCGGCCGTGCTGATGACTTTGTCTTTCCGGGGCAGGACCTGCAACTTGCTAAAAGGCGTATCTTCCCAGGCGCAGGGGCGTATTTTTACCGGGATGATTTTCGCTTCCCCGTTTTCGTGGCGGGTCATGGCCCCGGCCACTTCGGTTTCGACAATGTAGTTGGTAGCCAGGAAATCGGGGCTCAGCAGCAGGAAAATGATGTCGGCGGTAGCCAGCGCCTCTTTGATTCCGGCATCCCATTCTTCCCCCGGGCGAATATTCCGGTCGTCCCAGAGCCGGATTCTGTTGCTTCTTTCGAGCGGACGAAGGTGCTTTTGGAATTCGGTCAGAAATGCCGCGTCGTGTTTGGAATAGGAGAAAAAGGCCAGCGGCACCCGCGGCGCCGGCGGGGGCGTATCGTTTTTGACGTCTTTCAACACCACGGGCTGCCCGGCCGCCAACACGTCGAACACCAGCAAATCGCCCAGCAGTTTTACCAACTCAATTTCTTCCAGGGATTTGTCGCACTCCACCACCCGCCGGCCTCTTTCGAGGCGGTTCCGGAGGTTGTCGAAATCAAAATAGTGCTGCTTGTTTCGCTTCTCGCGGCAGCCCCGGCAGGGACAGGGCACCAGTTCCGCGAATTTGATGCCTTTGTATTCCCCGTGCAGGTCGCGGAGGGTTTTGAGGAGAGACGTAAGCAGCCCCTTGCGGTTGCTGCCCCGCGCCCGGACGTAGAAAGCGTCGCGGCCCTGCGATTTGGTTTTCACCACCTCGGCCAGCGTGTCCGCCGACCAGCGCAGCACCACGCCGTTGCGCCATACGAGGGTCCGGCCGCAGTCGATGTCGGTGTGCCGGACCACGATGAACTGGGTGAGCAGGGCCTTGGGCAGCAATTCGTATTCCACGTAGAGTTCCAGTGCTTCACCGGCGGGAAATTCCCAGCCGGGCGGCGGGGCCGGGGGCAGCAGGGGCGGCGTAACGTACTCCTGGCTGTTGGGCAGCGGGTAGGCCATCCGGAACTGCTGCATGAGTGCGAGCAATTGCGGACGCATCTCGCAGTACGCCTCCTCCGACCACACGCGGCGCAGGTCTTCGGGGCAAAAAAAGCCTTTCTTGACCTCGGCCACCTGCTGGTCTTCCAGGATTTTGTACACGGCCTGGGTGGCCCACTCGTTTTTGAGAATGACGTGCTGCCGGAGCAGGTCGCTCTGCTGGTAGTGCAGGCAAACGCCGATCTTGTGGAGGATACCGCTCAGGATGAGGGCACTTTCCTTGGTGTGCAAGTCATGTTCGCGGCAAATCTTCAGGTACTCCGTGAAAGAAATGAAGTTTTCATCCCGTCGGCGTTCCAGTTCTTCCCGGATGGCGGCCCAGTTGCGGGGGTATGCCTGCTGGGTGTGCGGCAATTTTTCGGCAAAATGCCGGATGTCCTTCTGGATAACTTCGAGTCCTTGCCCGGTGAGCAGGTTCGTCAGGTGCACTTCTTTGAGCAGGTGGGGAAACCGTTTCTTCCAGTGCTCCGCGTCGAAGATGCCGTACCCGATTCCCTCCCGGAACTCGTTGAGCACCACGAGCAGGGGGCTGCCCGTGCCGAAAAGCTCGGCCGTTTGCAGCCAGTCGTCGAAGTCAGTCTGGGCGTTGCCGCTGTCGGCAACCATCACGTACACGGCGTCTTCGGTGTAAAAAAACTGGTGCAGCGGCTTGTACTTGTCCTGGCCGGCAAAGTCCCAGATGTGGAGTTTGAACGGGCCGTTCGCCGTCGGGAAGCCGTATTCGCCGATGATGATTTCCACGCCCGGCGTGCGGTCGGCTTCCTGGGGCAACGGCTTGTTGAGCATACGGTTGGCGAGGGAGGTTTTGCCCGCCCGGCCGTCGCCGAGCAGGATGAGCTTGGCTTCGAGGAGGGGAGCGGCCCCCGTTTTTTCTTTTTGCCGGAAGTATTCAAGGATGGCCTGGTGGCCCTGTTTGATTACGCTGGGGGGAGGGTCGGTAATGTTGTCGGTTCTTATCAGTAGTCCTGGTATTTTTTTGTCAAACAAGGTGGCCACCTCTTGGTCTTTATCAGTTTCCTCAATAATAAGTTCATCAAAATCATTAACCGAATGATAAAAAAGACTGTCGCTTATTATAAAAGTATTGTTAATAAGTTCTTTGAGACTTTTAGGATTATTTGGAAATAATTCAGAAATTGCTGTGTAGCTTTCTCCACTTAACTTGTAAGGATTGATTGGAAAAATATTTATTATTTCTTTGATTTTTAATTTTTTTACAAAACAGTATTCGCTAATTTTATTGTAACTAAGGTCAAGAGAGGTTAGGCTGGTCAGGTTTTCTAAAAAAGATGCGTCGCTGATTTTATTGTAACTAAGGTCAAGAGAGGTTAGGTTGGTCAGGTTTTCTAAAAAAGATGCGTCGCTGATTTTATTGTGACTTAGGTTAAGAGAAGTCAAATTGGTGAGTTTTGCTGCAAAAGACCAATCGCTGATTTGGTTTCCAATGAGGTTAAGCGAGGTTAGTTTAGTCAGCTTAGTTAGAAAAGATGCGTCGCTGATTTCATTGTGACTAAGGTCAAGAGAAGTTAGACTGGTCAACTTTGTTACAGAAGATGCATCGCTGATTTTATTGTTAAGGAGGTCAAGAAAAATTAGGTCGGTTAGGTTCTTCAGAAAAGATGCATTGCTGATTTTATTGTTACGAAGGCCAAGAGAAGTTAGACTGGTCAACTTTGCTACAGCAGATGCATCACTAATTTTATTATTACGAAGCTCAAGGGAAGTTAGCTTGGTCAGCTTTTCTAAAAAAGATGCATTGCTGATTTTATTGTTACGAAGATCAAGAGAAGTTATACTGGTCAACTTTGCTACAGCAGATGCGTCACTAATTTTATTATTACGAAGTTCAAGGGAAGTTAGCTTGGTCAGCTTCTCTAAAAAAGACCAGCTAACAATTTGATTGTCACTAAGGTCAAGGGAGGTTAGATTGGTCAGCTTCGCGATAGAAGATGCATCACTGATTTTATTGGAATGAATGTCAAGAGAAGTTAGGTTGGTCAGTTTCTCTATAAAAGACCAATCACTGATTAGATTACTGCCGAGGTCAAGAAAAGTTAAGCTCGTTAGAGTCTTCAAAAAAGACCCGTCTCTTAATTTTAAACTAGACAGTACGATTTTTTTAAGCCCGGCTGGAAGTGAGTGGATGGGGGGTTCATGGAGCCTGTTAAGTCCACCCATATTTGGTGCTACAACTACTTTTTGTTGTTCCTGATCCAAATACCAATTCGACAGAATCAAGGTCTCCAGTCCCTCCAGTTCCGAAAGGTCAGGCATTTCGGTCAAACCGCAGTTGCCAAGGTTGAGGTAGCCGGTACGCTTCCGTTTTTCGCGTTCGATCAGTTGTTGTGCAAGCTTAGACATAATTAGATTCCAGGTTTTGTACCATGCGTATCCCCATTTCCTGCCGGTCTCCGGTCAACCAGGCGGATACGCCGGGAGGTTGGGCCGCTTCCTCCCGTTGCTGCTGCACGGTCAGGGGCTGGGTTGAACGGCAAAGCCGGGGAAAAGGCAAGGCGAAACGCAACTTACAGGGTTCGCTTGGTTTGATAATATAGCATTTTCTATACTAGGGTACAAGGCCTCACCCCCGGCCCCTCTCCCAAGGAGAGGGGAGAAGGAGCCGTTGTATAACAAGCTGCATTTCAAACTCTTACACCTCCCCTCTCCTTGGGAGAGGGGCCGGGGGTGAGGCCTTGTACCCTAGTATAAGCATTTTCATACCATTTGCGCCTAACTGCATTGTTAAGTATGTATCATCCTATCTCGAACAAGTATCCCCTCGCCGTCATCCTGAAAGGAACTTCGTCGGATCGGTTATTCATTGCTTCTCACTACGAAGTTCCTTTCAGGATGACGGTGGGGAGAAGGGAAGTCGCCCAGGGGGACGGGCTTTCGGTTTTCCCGCATACTGGGTGGGAGAGGAAAAGAACGTAAAGCATACGCCGCCCTCCGCCCGAAAATACGGCAGGTTGGAGTTTCAGGGCCACTAACTCCGAAAAAAACGCAGCACCCGCCGCCGCACCCCGTAGCTGCGTGCCCCGTAAGTACAATATCTATATGTGTAACTATCTGAAATACAGTATATTAATTTTACAGTTACTTTCTTTCGCCGCCGTGGCATTGGGATTGGATGCATGGGCATGGCTACCGGAAAATCCGGCGGCACCCGTATCATTTCTAACCATTCCAAACCATGAAAAAGCAAGTATTATTGCTCTCCAGTGCCTGCCTGCTGGCCCTCGGCGCCCAGGCCCAGATCTCGATCATTCCCAAAGGGGGCATCACCCTCTCTACCGTCAGCTACGACGACGAGCCGGGCGGCCAGGAGTCAAAAGTAGGGTTTGTCGGCGGGGCGGCCGTCGAGATCGGCATCGTCCGGAATTTCTTTGCCGTGCAGCCCGAACTGCTCTTCATCCAGAAAGGCGAAAAGCACGACGCGGGGGGCGTAACCACCCGGTCCACGCTCAACTACCTGGAACTGCCCGTGCTGGCTAAAGTTTCCTTCGGCAGCGAAGTGATCAAAGGGTACGTGAACGCCGGTCCTTCCCTGGCGCTGGGCCTCTCGGGTACCCACAAGGTGGAAGGCGGCGAGAGGGCCGGTGAACGCCCCATCCGCTTCGGCGACCGCGGGTCCGACGTGAACCGCCAGTACGTGGACAGCCGCTTCGACTTCGGGCTGCAATTCGGGGGAGGCCTCAGCGTGGGCGTAGGACCCGGCGCCCTGATCGGGGACGTGCGCTACGGTTTGGGCCTGACCGACCTCTACGACGAAGACAAATCCAGGAACCGGGCTTTTGCCTTTACGCTGGGGTACGCCATTCCCCTGACCGGTAAATAGCCGGGCTCCCCCGTGCACCCCTTGTCGCCGGCCGGCCCTGGCGTCCCCGGAGCCCCGCACCGCCGGAAGACGGGTATTGCCGGCCCCCGCCAAACTCCAACCCCACGGAGTCGGTCGTTGGAGACTCCGTGGGGTTGGAGTCTGGCGGGGACTTTGGCGGGCCGGAAGCAGGCCGCCGGGCCGCGGGAAGTACCCGGTGAACGCGTTACACCGGGCCTTACCGGCCGGAAAGCCGTTTTGGTCCCCAAGTTGCTGGCATGCAATCCGACCTACATTCGCCTCACCCATGTCAGCTAACCCGTCCACCCTCACCACACCCGCCCAGCCGGTGGCTGCTGCGGCCAACCAATCGGTCCTGATCGTCGAAGACGAGTTTGCCGTAGCCAACGACCTCCGGCGCATTCTCGAGAAGTCGGGCTACGCGGTCAGCGGCATTGCCTTTTCGGTAGCCAAAGCCCTCGAACGCATCGAACAGCAACGGCCCGACCTGGTGCTGCTCGACATCCACCTGAAAGGGCCCCGCACCGGCATCGACCTGGCCCGCCTGCTGACCCACGACGACATTCCCTTCGTGTACGTGTCGGCCAACACCAACAACAGCATTCTCGAAGAGGTCAAAACCACGCAGCCCTACGGGTTCATCGTCAAGCCCTTCCGGGAAAGAGACGTGCTGGTGGCCCTCGAAATTGCCCACTACCGCCACGCCCACCGCATCGAGGTACGCCTGCGCCAGGAGCAATCCTTACAGATCGCCCTCACGGACGCCCTCTCAGAGGACGCCGGC
Organism: uncultured Sphingobacteriales bacterium; assembly: GCA_963844325.1. Lineage (GTDB taxonomy): Bacteria > Bacteroidota > Bacteroidia > Cytophagales > 172606-1 > CADCTQ01. Next base: position 5,054,750 of record CAWJNV010000002.1, on the reverse strand, counting down.
TGGGCCGGCCGGCTGTTGCAGGTGGCCCGCCTCTTCCAGCCCCACATCCCGTTCGATTACCTGATCATGGGCCTGGAAAAAGACGACGGCGCGGACGCCTTCCGCGCCCTGAGCTTCTACCGGACCGGCCCCGACGAGTACCAGCCGATCGGCACGGAAAACTTCCTGCACCTGACGGGGCTGACGCCCGAAAAGTACCAGCAGGTCCGGCCGCACGCGCAGGGGGGCTACGACCGGGAGGCACGCTACACGGGCGCCGATTTTGAAGCCGCGTGCCGCAAAAATCCTTTGAAAGCCCTAATCGCCAATACCTTCCGTTTGCAATCCAACCTGCTCATTCCCCTGCGCACCGGCCGCAACGGCACCTTCCTGCTTTCCTTCTTCAGCCGCCACCCGGAGGGGTACACCGCCGAACATCTGCAACTGCTCCTGCGGCTGCGCCCCTCGCTTACGCTTACCATCGACCGGCTGATGGCCTACGACAAGATCGAGCGGCTGGGTGAACAGTTGCGCCAGGAGAACACGTACTTGCAGGAGGAGGTTAAAGGCGGCGCCAACTTCGAGGAGATCATCGGCGAAAGCCCCCGGCTCTTGGAAGTCTTCCGCAGCATCGGCCAGGTGGCCCCCACCGACTACACGGTGCTCATCCTGGGCGAAACGGGCACGGGCAAAGAACTCATCGCCCGGGCCGTGCACAACCGGTCCTCGCGCAAGGGCAAGGCCCTCATCAAAGTCAACTGTGCCGCCCTGCCGCCCCAACTCATCGAAAGCGAACTGTTCGGCCACGAAAAGGGAAGCTTTACCGGGGCCACCGAGAAACGCATCGGCAAGTTTGAACTGGCCCACGGCGGCACGATCTTCCTCGACGAAATCGGGGAGCTGCCCCTGGAACTACAGCCCAAGCTGCTGCGCGTGTTGCAGGAAAAGGAGATCGAACGGGTAGGGGGGAGGGGCCCCATTCCCTGCGACGTGCGCATCATTGCCGCCACCAACCGCAACCTGCACGACGAAGTGGCCGCGGGCCGCTTCCGGGCCGACCTCTTTTACCGCCTCAACGTGTTTCCCGTCAACCTGCCGCCCCTCCGCGAACGCAAGGAGGATTTGTTGTCGCTGGCGGCGTATTTTCTGCAAAAGATATCCAAGAAACTGGGCAAGAAGCTCACCGGCCTTTCGGAAGCGTCGCTCCGGCAGATGCACCAGTACCACTGGCCGGGCAACATCCGCGAACTGGAGCACCTGCTGGAAAGGGCTGCCATCATGACCACTACGCCGGAAGTCTCGCTGGTGGAGCCCCTGATGGGACAGGAGCCGGCCGCCGCCCCGCAACCCGCCGCCGGGACGCCCGCGGCGGAGCCCGCCGCTGCCCTTCCCTTTACGCCCAAGCCCTACGAGCAGGCCGAGCGGGACAACATCCTGGCGGCCCTCCAACTGTCGAACTTCCGCATCCGGGGCAAGGGCGGGGCGGCCGAAATCCTGGACATGAAACCCACCACGCTCGAATCCAAACTCGCCCGCATGGGCATCAGCCGGCATTAGGGAGGCGGAGATGGAGGGGGACCGGATCAGGATTAACAGGATTACGGGATTAACAGGATTAGAAGATGACCAGGATTGAAGCGGGAGATCGGGTTTGAGGCAGGATAGGTTGCATAGGACCGGGGTTGGGTAGATCGGGTTGAAACCCGATCCTATGGATATTGGACAAGAAGCCCTTTGAGTCAGACCAGATTTGCAGGATCGGGTTGAAACCCGATCCTGCTGATAATGGCGGCCAGGATGCCGGATTCAACCGGCAGAACCGGCGCAGCACTTTCCATAGGATCGGGTTTCAACCCGATCTACCCAAACCCGGTCCCTTGCAACCTATCCTGCCCAAAACCCGATCTCCCGCTTCAATCCTGGTCATCTTCTAATCCTGTTAATCCCGTAATCCTGTTAATCCTGATCCGGTCCCCCTCATCTTTCCGTACCTCCGAAACAATGGAGGCAGCGGGGAGAAACTACAACATTCCGGAGGAATTACCCCATCATCCGAGGAGAATGGCTACTTCGTATGGACCCAATATGTTGAGCAACAGCGAATTGTAATTTTGGTGATTGTTCCTGGCAGGTTGGCACCCCGTTTGGCGTACCACGCACAGCTACCGGGGCAGTTCCCGGACCGTAACGTGGGTTTGGTCGCCCTGCTGCCAAACGTCACCCTTCAGCCGGAGGGTGTCGCCAACGGCTACCGACCGGTACTGGGCCGCATTTGCTTTGAGGTTGGCCCGGCTGACCGTGGCAAAGTACACCTGCCCTTCGGCCGTGACGAGCCGGGCCGTGTAGCCGTCCTTGCCGGGTTGTACTTCGGTTACTTGTCCGGAAATATAATCGTCGCGCATGGCCGTGGGTTGGGCGTTGGGTTCGGCGGCCGGGCGGGAGGTGCCGGAAGTACCGCCCCCGCAACCGCTCAGCACGACGGCAAACCCGAAAAGGCAAAGTAACATTTTCATGGCCCAAAGGTAGGCAAGTGTCCGCCCACCGGAAAGCCCCCACCCTTATCCCAAAAACCGATTGTATGAAACCTGTACTCGCGTATTGCTTCTCCGTGCTGTGGCTGGCTGCCGGCGTACCGTGCCCGGCCGGCGGGCAAACCGGCGGCGTCCGCGGCGATTCCCTGGCGGGCCAACGAACGGTGTACAGCGTTTTCCTGGTGGGGGACGCCGGCGCGGCAACCCCGCCGCAAGACCCGGTGCCGGCCTCGCTGGCCCGGCAACTCGAAGCCGCCGGCCCGCGGGCAAGCGTGGTGTGGCTGGGCAACCACGCGGGTCGTAAGGGCCCGGCCGGCTCCGGAGACCCCGGCGAACGGGAGGCGCCGCCCGGAATGCCTTCCCCGGCGGCGCTCAAAAACTTCCCGGGCCGCGTGGTTATCCTCCCCGGCACCTGCGACTGGGACAACGGGCGGCGCGACGGCTGGCAGGCCGTGCAGCGGCAGGAGCAGGCCGTGGAGCGGTACCTGGGCCGGGGCGACGTATTCCTGCCCGGCGGCGGTTGCCCCGGCCCGGTAGAAGTGCCCCTGAGCGAACAGGTTACGCTGGTGGTGCTCGATACCCAGTGGTGGCTGCACCCCTGGGACAAGCCCGGCGAAGAATCGGATTGCGAGACCAAAGAGGCCATGGAAGTGTACCTGCAACTCGACGACATCCTGGCCCGGAACCGGCACAAGCGGGTGATCGTGGCGGGCCACCACCCCCTCTACAGCTACGGGCGGCCCGGCGGCTACCGCCCGGCCCGGGTGCACCTGTTTCCCCTCACCGACCTGCACCCCGCCCTGTACGTGCCCCTGCCGGGCCTGGGCTCCGGGTACGCCCTGTACCGCCGGTTGCTGGGCCGCCCGCAGGACATTCCGCACCCCCGCTACCGGGTGCAGCGCAACGCCCTCCGCGACGTGCTCGACAAGTACCCCGGCGTCGTCTACGCGGCCGGCCACGACGAGGCCTTGCAGTACATCCGCGAAGGAGACGTGCACTACGTCAACCCGGGCACCCCGGCGCGCGAGGCGTACCTGGCCCCGAAGAAACGCCGTTTGCAGTACGGCCGGGCGGAAGGCGGCTTTGCCCGGCTCGACTACCAGGCGGACGGCGACGTGTGGCTGAGCCTCTGGCCTGCGGAGCCCGGCGGCGATGCACCCCTGTACCGGGCAAAACTCCCGGCCGCGCCCCCCGAACCCCCGCTTGCCGGGGCCGAACCGGGCGGGTATTCCGGCGACAGCCTGGTGACGCGGCCCGCCAGCCACCTCTACGGGGCGGGCCGGTTCAAAACCCGGCTGCTGGGGGGCAATTACCGGCCCGAGTGGGAACAGCCCGTCACCCTGCCCGTGTTCGACATCGGCCGCGCAAAGGGCGGGCTCACCCTCCTCAAAAGGGGCGGCGGCATGCAGACCAAATCCCTGCGGTTGCAGGCGGCCGACTGCCGGCAGTACGTGCTGCGGTCGGTGGACAAAACGACGCAGGCCGTCCTTCCCCAAGCCCTGCGGGGCACGCTGGCCAACGACCTGTTGCAGGACCAGATTTCGGCGTCGCACCCCTACGGCGCGTTGGCCGTGCCCGGCCTGGCCGCGGCCGCCGGCGTGTACGCGGCGCGTCCGGAACTGGTGTTCGTGCCCGACGATCCGCGCCTGGGCAAGTACCAGGCCCTGTTTGCCAACACCGTAGCCACCCTCGAAGAACGCCCCGAAGAAACCGGGGAGAACCACCCGGAGGGAGGCCAGAAGATTTACAGCACCACCAAAATGCTCGACCGCCTGCAAGCCCGCAACGACCACCGCGTGGACCAGCCCGCCGTGCTCCGGGCCCGGCTCTTCGACATCCTCATCGGCGACTGGGACCGCCACGACGACCAGTGGCGGTGGCTCGAAAACAAAGAAGGGCCGGGAGCCTCCGATTCCCCGCTGCCCCGCGACCGGGACCAGGCGTTTTTCGTCAACCAGGGGCTGCTGCCCCGCCTTGCGAGCCGCAAGTGGATTCTGCCCAAATTCCAGGGCTTCGACCGGCGCATCCGCGACGTGGCGGGCTTCAACTTCAACGCCCGGCATTTCGACCGGTCCTTCCTCAACGGCCTCACCCGCGCCGACTGGCTGGCCTTGGCCGATACCCTGCAACGGCGCATGACCGACGAAGCCATGCAGCAGGCCCTCGAAAGCCTGCCGGGTGGCGTGCAGCAACCTTCCGGGGCGGAAATCCTCGCGAAGCTCAAGGCCCGGCGCGACCACCTGCCGGCCGATGCCGAACGGTATTACCGGTTCCTGGCCCGGGACGTGGACGTGCCGGGCAGCGACGAAGACGAACTGTTCCGCGTGCGGCGGCTCGACGGGGGGCAGACCGAACTGGAAGTGTACAAGCTCGGCAAGGACCGGCAGCCGGCCGGGACGCTCTACCGGCGCGTATTCCAGCCCGACGAAACCCGGGAGGTCCGGCTTTACGGCCTGGGCGGCGCCGACGTGTTTAGCGTGGAGGGCACGGCCCGCCAGTCGGTGAAAGTGCGCATCATCGGGGGCAAGGGCAACGATACCATCACCGACCGTTCGGCGGTGCGGGAAGGAGGGCGCAAAACGTGGGTGTACGACACCCGGCAGGGCAACACTTTGTCACTGGGTGATGAATCGCGGGACCGCACGGCGTACCGCAAAACCGTCAACGACTACGACCGCAAGGCTTTCCAGTACGACTACCTGAGTCCGCTGGCTTCCGTGCAGTTCAACCCCGACGACGGCCTGTTCCTGGGGGCCGGCCTGCTGCACCGCACCCACGGGTTCCGCAAGTCGCCCTACGCCACGCAGCAACGGCTGGCGGGCAACTACGCCCTGGCTACGTCGGCCTACCACTTCGACTACCGGGGCGACTTCGTGGACGTACTCGGGGGGCTCGACCTGGGCGTGGACCTGCACGTGAAGGGCCCCAACTACGTGAACAACTTCTTCGGCTACGGCAACGAAACCGCCTGGAACGAAGCCGAACGCGACATTGATTTCTACCGGGCCCGCGTGCGCAGCATCCGGGTGAGCACCGTGCTCATCAAGAACGTGTTCCGGACGCAGAAGCTGTACCTGGGGCCGGCCTTTGAAAGCTTCCAGGTGCAGAATACGCCCGGCCGGTTCATCGCCCAGACCGGGGAGAACGGCCTCGACGGCGAAACCCTTTTCCGCCGCAAGCAGTACCTGGGCCTCAAGGGCGGCTTCGTGTTCGACACCCGTGACAATGCCCTGCTGCCCACGAGTGGCTCGTACTGGCAGGCGGAGGGTACCCTGTTCAGGGGCCTCAACGGCCCGGCCGGCGACTACGCCCGGCTGGAGTCGGACCTGTCGCTGTACTGGAGCTTCCGGCTGCCGGCCCGGGTCACGCTGGCTACGCGGTTCGGCGGCAGCCTCAACGCCGGCGACTACGAATTCTTCCAGGCCGGCACGCTGGGCGGGCTTACCAACCTGCGGGGCTACCTCCGCAGCCGCTTTACCGGCAAGAGCACCCTCTACAACAATACCGAACTGCGCCTGCGCCTGTTCAGCTTCCGCACCTACCTGTTCCCGGCCTATTTCGGCGTGCTGGGCTTCCACGACGTGGGGCGGGTGTGGGCTCCCGGGGCGGACTCCGACACCTGGCACCGCGGGGCCGGGGGCGGCGTGTGGATGGCGCCTTTCCGGCAAGCCGTCATTGCGTTCATGTACGGCGTCTCCAGAGAAGACCGCGTGCCCCTGCTGCGGGTCGGCTTCCAGTTCTGAAATGCGCATCACTACCCATTCTTACCCGATACCATGACGACTACCATCCAAAAAATCCTGGTGCCTGCCGACTTCTCCCCGCTGGCCGCCTGTTCGTTCCAGTTCGCCCTCCGGCTGGCCGCGCAAAGCGGCGCCTCCGTGCACCTGCTGCACGTGGTGGAAGGAGGAGCCACTACTCCCTGACCAGCACGGGGGAGGTGTTGCGCGACCCGATGGACGACGTGTTTACCCTCAAAATGCTCGAAAAGGGCCGGGCCCGGCTGGCGGAAATGGCCGAAAAAGTGTCGGCGGAAACCGCCCCGGTGTACTACCAGGTGCAGGTGGGCAACGCGGCCGAAGTCATCCTGGAGAACATCCTCGACAACGCCATTGACCTGGTGGTGATCGGGGCGACGGGCGGAAGCTGGCTGGACCGGCTGCTGGTGGGCTCTACCACCGAACAGGTGGTGCAGCGGGCAGCCTGCCCGGTGATCACGCTAAAGTGCGGCGTCGGGGAAGCGTCGCTCCGCGACATTGTTTTTGCCGTGGACCCCGACGAGGACCAGGCCTGCGTGATCGCCGCCCTCAAGCCCTTGCAGCGCCTGGTGGGCGCCACCCTGCACCTGCTGCTGGTCAATACGCCCGGTGCCTTCGAAAGCAGCAAGGTGTCGCGCGACCGGCTGCGCTATTTCGTGGCCAGCCACGGGGTGGAGAATTACGCGACGCACGTGTACGACGAGGCCAGCCTGGAAGACGGCTTGTTCGGGTTTGCCGAGGAGATCGGGGCCGACCTGCTGGCTTTCGGCACGCACCACCAGTCGCGGCTCCTGTGGGTGCTGGGGCCCAACCGGGAACAGCACATCGTCAACCACGCCACCCGGCCGGTGTGGACGTTCAACCCCGAAATGGCGGCGGCCCGGACCAGGGCGGCGGCGTCGGAGGACAATTACAACTGCCTGCTGTAAGGTGGGTTTCACGGGTTCACGCAAAGGCGCAGAGGAGGAGCGCAAAGGACGCAAAGGGAAAGGATAGGAAGGGCCCGGTACGCTGACTTGCCGTGCGAAAAGCAGCGGCACGCGGTACGGATCGCCTCGCGGGAAGGGGCCGCCTCGTGGTACTTGTCGCATCGCGGCTCCCCTCCTCGGAGGGGTTAGGGGGTGGGTTTACTTACAGGAGACAAGTAATATAGGGATCACCGCTATGGGGAGCCCGGGTGAAGTTTGTCACCAGCGTAAGATAGACAAGAATTGACCGCTGGCCTTCAGGCAAATTTTCCACTGTGGTGATCCCCATATCACGCGGGGCATACAAGTAAACCCACCCCCTAACCCCTCCGAGGAGGGGAGCCGCGATGCGACGTGTACCGCAATGCGGCCCCTTCCCGCGAGGCGATCCGTACCGCGAGGCGGCCCCTGCCGCGTGCCGCTACTTCCGCTAACCAAGGATGAGTACTGCGCCCTTTGCGTCTCTATTGCGCTCCTCCTTTGCGCCAGCCTGGTCCCGGCAAGGTCGGGCGATCAAGCGGACGCTTGGGAGGGGAAGGCACCGGCGGACGCCGGATGCTGTCCCATGTTTGGGAAAGGGCATATCCCGACTCGTACGACTGATTGTGGAATGCGGGCGTCGGTCTGAAAAAAAGAATGCCAAACCGCCCGGCAATCGTTGCAGAGGGCGAAAAAAGGCGTTTGCCGCACTGGAAAGGGCTTTTTGCGCGGATCGGCTACTTCGGCCGGCTTGTTCCGCGGGGACCGGGCTCCATCCCTTTGGAGGCAGTCGCGGACAAACTACGGAGGAATGGAGTTTTGGAGGCGTGCGGGAAAAAACAGAGCCTGGCCGGCCGGAAAAATACGCGCGCCCCGGAATAAAAAACGGTCCCTCAATAACCCGTACCCGGCAGCCCCGTCGGGGGGCACAACGCCACCCGGGCAGCCGGCCCGGCCGGAAGGTCGGTCGAACGATTGGTGCAAACGGTTGATAAGTAATTGTATTCCAGCGTATTGTTTTCCGGCCGTGGGGCATTTATGCGGCGACGGACCGATTCCGTAAGCAGTCCATCGCCGCCGGGGTCATCGTCCAGGGCGGGTACGCGGGCGATTCCTTTTGCCGGTGCCGCGCGCTGGCCGGAACATTGGTCTTTCAATTGCTACCCTTTTCCGGATGCACGGCAAGTTTTTTTTCCTTCGCTCCTGCCCGGCCGGCAATGACCGGTCCCGTTGAACTACCATCCGGTGATAACCCATCCCCAAGATGAAGACACTGCTGCACTATTTGCTTTTGGCGTTTTTTGTCGTTTCGTTGCGCGCCGCGCCGTCCGCGACGCTGCCCGACCGCCTGCGGGAGCAACTGAAAAAAGACCGGTCCGACACCGACACCACCCGGGTGGCGCACCTGCTGGAATTGAGCCGCTTCTACGTGAGCAAGGTGGGCCAGAAAAAGAGCGACCTCGATACGGCCTTGTTGCTGGCCCGGCAGGCGGTGGCCCTGAGCCAGTCGCTGCGGTTTTACCCCGGTGAGGGCCGGGGGCTCCTGCTGATGGCAAAAGCCCTGCGCGAGAAAGGGGAGGTGCTCAAGGCCCGGGAACAGGCCGCCCTGGCCATGTCGATTGCCCAAAAACACGGCATCGCGGACCTAAGCGGCCACGTGTACTCCGAACTGACGCGTTATTACTCGAATGCCGGGTCGGACATTGCCTCCAAGATCAGCCTCAACGAGCAGGCCCTGGCCTTTTTTGTCCGCATCGGCGACCGCAAAAAAGAAGCGGACGTGCTCAAGGAACAGGGCGACCTCCACCAGCTACAGGAGAAGTACGCCCAGGCGCTGCGCGAGTTGCAGCGGGCCCTCCTGCTGTACCGTTCCGTGCAGCACCCCGACCTGCACGGCGTGTACGACCTGCTGGGTTTTGTGTACACCAAGACCGGTGACTACAAGGCGGGGCTGGCCTACGGGTTGCAGGCCGTCAGAACGGCCCAGGCCCGCGGCGACACGAGCCTGCTGCTGTGCACCATCTACAACCGGCTGGGGCTGACCTACCACGCCCTGGGCCAGTTTGCGCAGGCGCACGACTACTTCAGCCAGTCGCTGTCCATCGCCCAGAAGTACCACCACGTGCCCTCCATCGTGTACCTGGCGGGCAACATCAGCACCGTGTTGTTGCAGTTCAACAAGCCCCGGGAGGCCCTGGCTTTTCTGCAGCAGACGGCCGAAAAATACCCGCCCACCGACCCCGAAAGCCGCATCATCCTGGCGACCCGGCTGATGGACGTGTACCGGAGCCTGCGGCAGTACGCCCGGGCGCAACCCTACTGCGACCAGGTGCTCCAGCTGGCCGGCCAGTACGGCGCGGGCAGCCCGGGGCTGGCGGCTACCTACCAGTCGGTGGTGCAGTTCCTGCTGGCCAGCCGGCAGTACGAGCCGGCCCGCCACTACCTGCGGCTCAACCAGGCGCTTTGTCAGCAGCGGGGGGCGGCCGGGGCCCTGGCGGCCAATTATCAACTCTGGTTCCAGCTCGACTCCACGCTGCACCACTACGCCGCGGCCATCGGGCATTACCAGCGGTACGTGGCCCTGCGGGATTCGCTGCTTACGGAGAGCAAAAACAGCCAGATCGCGCAGCTACAGGTGCAGTACGAGAGCGAAAAGAAGGACCGGGACCTGAAACTCAAGGAGAAGAACATCCAGCTGCTCACCGGGCAGGGCAAGCTGCAACGGCAGAAACTGGCCCAGGCGCAGATGGTCCGCAACGGTACCATTGCCGGCGCCGTCATGCTGGTGCTGCTGCTGGGCCTGGGCTACAACCGCTACCGGCTCAAGCAGCAAAGCAACCGGCTGCTGGAAGCCAAGCAGGTGGAGATCAACGAGAAAAACCGCTCCCTGGAACAGGTGGTGCAGGAAAAAGAATCGCTGCTGCTGGAGAAAGAATGGATGCTCAAGGAGATTCACCACCGGGTGCGCAACAATTTGCAGATCGTCATCAGCCTGCTCAACTCGCAGGCCGCCGACCTGGCCGACGACACCGCCCTGTCAACCATCAAGGAGAGCCAGCACCGGGTGCAGGCCATGGCCCTCATCCACCAGAAGCTCTACCAGACCGAACGCATTGCCCGCGTGGAAATGGCTTCCTACATCCACGACCTGGTCGTCTACCTGCGCGATTCGTACCAGCCGCCGGGACCGGTCCGCTTCAACCTGATGGTGGAACCGGTGGAACTCGACGTAACGCAAGCTGTGCCGCTGGGGCTGATCATCAACGAGGCCGTCACCAACGCCCTCAAGTACGCCTTCCCCGGGGACCGCGCCGGGACCATCACGCTGCGCCTGGAGGAGGCGGCCGACCAGGCGTACGAACTGGAGATCACCGACGACGGCGTGGGCCTGCCGGCCGGGTATGAGCCGGCGCGGAGCCGTTCGCTGGGCATGACGCTCATGCACGGCCTGAGTGAGCAGCTGGAAGGAATTTTACGCATCACCGGCACCCCTGGCGTAGCCATCCGCCTCGTTTTCCGCGATGAGCCCCTGGGCGCACCCTTCCGCAGCCCTGAGCCTGCCCACCCCTGGTACAAGCAGATCAACTTTCAACTGCCCATCGAAAATTGATAAGATAAATGGTTGAATGGCTGAATGGCTGAATGGCTATATGGTTGGGCTGGCGCACGACTCCTTCCCGATCAACAACCATGCAGCCAATCAGCCATATAGCCATCCAGCCATATAGCCATCCAGCCATACCCTTCCTCTTCAACACAACCCATGACCAATCCCATGCGCATCATTCCGTACGTAGTCCTTATTTCCCTCGCGTTGCACGGTTGCGGCAGTCGTACTGCCCCCGAAGAGACCGGGACCGCGGCCGCGGCTGATCCGGCGGCCACCGATTCTGCCGCCGCCCCGGCACCCGCCGGCGGCTGTTACCAACAGGTGGCGGGCCGCGATTCGACCCTGCTCCGCCTGGTGGTGGAGGGTTCGGCGGTAACGGGCGAACTGGCGGTGCTGCCCTTCGAAAAAGACCGGGCGCGGGGACCCATCCGGGGCACCCTGGCCGGCAACCAGGTCCGGGCCGACTGGCAGCGTTCGGGCGAAGGGGTTACGGAGCCCTACGAGGTGGTGTTTTCCCTCAGGGGGGACACCGTTACCTGGCGGGAAGGGGAGCGGGTGCGCCGGGAAGGGAAGTGGGTACTAAAAGATTCCGCGCGGGGCTACACGTATGTACTGGTCAGGGCAACGTGCCGGTAACGCCGGGAGAGCCTTGCCACCTTAACCCTTCATCCTACCCTTCACTCAATGCGTACGCTCAGGTAGTTCCAGCAGTGGGGCTTGCCGCCGCGGAATTCGGGGCCCAGCCAGGTTTGGCCGAAGGCAATGCCGACTTTTCCCCAACCGGCCACGACCCCGGCCGTTTGGCCCGGTACCAGGCGGCTCACCCGGCCGGGGCGGAGGGTGTAGGGGCTGCTGCGGTTGAACGGGCCCCCCTGGAGGGTAGCGTTGTAGCCCACCCCCGTGAGTTGCCCCTGCCACGCGCCGTAGCACCAGAAGCGTTTGCCCGGCCGCCGCGCCGACCCGGGACGGAGGGGCCACGGACCCACCCGCAGGGTAGCCCCGGCGCGCAACTGGTCGTAGAGCGTACCCAGGCGGGCCTCGGCCAGCCCGCCCGCTTCCAGCACCCGTCCCACCGACAACAGCCTTTTCCGGTACTGCACCTGGTAGTCGAGCACCAGGTCGGTGTGCACCTGGTGCCCCCAGCCGGCCGGAACGGCGCAATCAATGAGCCGGTGAATGGCCGTTTGCACCCGCCCCGCCGCCGCCGGTGGTCCGAGCACCCCCACGTGCACGGCCGTACGCAGGACCGCGCCCCGCCCGGGTTGTTCCGACTGCCGGAACTGGCCGGCGTACCAGTAACCGGCGTAGGGACGGTCGTCGCGCCGGACCTCCGTGGTCGTGATGTCGGCCGGCGTAAACACGTCCAGCACCGATTCCACGCCGTGCGTTTGCCGGGGCGCGTCGGGCAGGGATGGCAGCAGGCGGTGCAGCGGACCCTGCGCCAGTCGCGGGGCGGCGTACTGCACGAGGCCGCCGCCGGTGTAGTAGCGGTCGGTCTGCTGGCAGAAATCATTGGCAAGCTGCACCTGGAAGTAGCGGACCGGCGGTTCCGGCCGGCGCACCCGCCCGGTGTCGATTTCGGGGGGGCCGGGGAGCAGCGGCAGGCCCGCCGCCAGGAAGCCGGCCAGTGCACTGACGAAAGGTAACACGGGCTTGATGGTTTAGGCGTAGTGGGGTGGGGCAAGGGCACCGTGCCGCTGTCCCGGTCGGGGGAGAGACCCAAGCCCCGTGCCAGCCGCCGGTAAGGAGATGTAGTTGGGAGGTAAACTATTGTAGATCAGCCGGTAGCGTTAAGTGCGCAGCCTATTGCCGAAGGTTGCCGCCGGGCGAAAACCTACGTGGTCGTAGTTTGTTTTTGGAGGAGTACCCGTTTTTTCGGGGGCAGGGTGATCACGCGGGTCCTCCGGCTGGCCTGCCTGGTGGGCGGGCAGCAGGTACGGCCGATTTCCGCGGGGGCAAAAAATTCCCGAAGCCCACCGCGCCGGCGGGCTGATCGTAGCCGGATTGACGGCGATTAAGTGGTTGCGCCGGGTGCGGAGGGCGCCACCAGGCCCCACTGCGCCAGTTGCCGGCGGGTAGAGGCCGCATCGGTGTGGTGCAGGCAGTGCATGCCCAGCCCGCCGGCCACCTGCACAAACAGCTTGCGGTCGTCGAGGTACACCACCTGCGCGGGGTCAACCTGGGCCACGTCGAGGGCCAGGCGGAAAATGTCGGCGTCGGGCTTGCGGAAGTGGACGTAGCAGGACGAAACGAACGCATCAAAGAACGTATTGAGCCCGAACTGCCGGATGCGGTAGTCGTTGAGTTCCCGGCCTTCGTTGTTGACGGCCACCAGTTTGAGGCCGTACTGCCGTTTCAACGCCTGCACCAGCCCGATCATCTCCGGGTACGGCTCCGACTGGGCGGTGATGAACGCCTTGAACGCGTCGCGGGAGAAGGGCCGGGGCTGGAAGAAGACGATCCGGTCGAGGTACTCGTCGAGGGTGAGTTTGCCCGACTCGTAGGTGTCGAAGGTGAGGTGGTGGCGTTCGTTGAGGTCATCGAGGTCGAGGCCGAACTGCCGGGCAGCCAGGGCCCGGGCTTGGCGGTCCCAGCCGTTGGTGAGCAGCACGCCGCCGATGTCGAGGAAGAGGGCTTTGATGGGGAGGGGGGGGGCCATAGGCGGGAATGGGGCTAGGGGTTGTGGCACGGGCGGGGAATGTACTAAGAATTGCCCAAAGATTCGTCTTTGGATTTAGAGACGGTGTACTGTTCTAACGAGTAACCACCCCTGGCCGCTCCTTGAAAAAAGGAGTATGTGATTAGCGCATGTGGAGATTAGAGGGGGATGGAGTTAGTGAGGGGTTGGTGAATGATTGATGATGCGTAAGTGGCCTTTGTTCTTTTTGGCATTGCCCCAAAAAGAACCAAAAAGGGCTAGTGGTCAGGAAGGGTCAAAATGAGGGGTAAAAGTGGTATCTTTGCCGGAAAAAGTCATGGCAAAGAAATATCGAGTACACCTCTCGGCTGAAGAGCGGCAGCAGCTAGCGGAGTTGATTGCCGCACGAGACGCCAAGAACCGTCAGGTCAAGCGTGCTTATGCCTTGCTGGCAGCCGATGAAAACGGCGACAAGCAGTGGAGCGACCAGCAGATCAAGCAGGCCTACGGCTTGAGCATCGCCGGTCTGGAACGCTTACGGGAAAGGTTGGTGCTGGAGGGCTTCAAGGTGGCCCTCTTTGGCAAAAAGCGAGAGGTCCACAAAGAGAAGCTCTTCACCGGAGAAGTGGAAGCCAAACTCATCGCCCTTCGTTGTAGTGATCCTCCCCAGGGCTACAACCGATGGACGCTGCGACTACTAGCCGATCGGATGGTGAGTCTGGAGTACGTCGAGCACATGAGCCACTGGAGTGTAGCAGATATCCTAAAAAAAACCAAATTAAGCCCTGGCAAATCAGAAGTTGGGTGATTGCCACGGCCGATGCTGCTTTTGTGTGTCAGATGGAACAGGTGCTCGATGTTTACGCCAAAGAATATGACGCCCACCATCCGCTCGTATGTGTGGATGAATCGCCTTACCAACTCGTGAGTGAGACCCGCCAGAGCTTTACCGACAGCAAAGGCGTTGTCCACATAGATCATGAATACCAAAGAGAAGGCGTAGCCCAGTTGTACATGATTGTCCAACCACTGGGCGGCTATCGGCAGGTACTCGTCGAGTCGGCTCACAATAGTCATACCTATGCCAGGATGATTGCCCATCTGGCCGAAAACATCTACCCCAATGCCCACCACATCACGCTGGTAGAAGACAATGCCAGTACCCACAAACTGGCCGCCCTCTACGAGCTATTTCCACCCGAGCGGGCCCGAAGCATTATTGAGAGAATCACCCTGGTACGCACCCCCGCTCATGGTTCCTGGCTCAACGTGGCCGAGTGCGAGTTATCAGTACTCAAAAGACAGGGCATTGCCCCAAGAGTGGGCTCTATTGAAGAACTCCAACAGCAGGTACAAGCCTGGTATGAGCAGCGCAATCAGAAAGAAAGCAAGGTAGACTGGCAGTTCAAGACCAAAGAGGCGCGTATCAAACTCAAACGGCTATACCCCTCATTTTGACCCTTCCTGACCACTAGGCCCAATGATGCTTCCCCCCGCCAATCAACCCGCCCCTCGCCATTGGGCCGGGCCTGCCCGCCGCGACACCACCGGTGCCGGAAGAACGATACCAGCGCGTAAGGAAGGAGGCCTGCTCATCTCAACGCCGCAAGAACGATACTAGCGCGCAAGGAACGGTGCCCGTTCACTGCGTATTTTTTTACACTGCGTAACCACAAGGGAGGACGCTAAGCACATACAAAAAGGAGGGGAACCGTGCCAATCGGCTGCATCAACAGGAGGCATATACGATACGAAACTTTCCCGCTTCAACGCGGCGCACGGGTACGGCTCCCCTCCTCCATTAAGGCTACAATGACCCCACCCCAACCATACGCCTGCTCCACCGGATACGCCCCTTGATGCGACGTTTGCCAGCCCGTACCGCTACGCCTGGTTCACCGTTGCCGGTCAGCGGTTCCAGGCGCTGTCCGTCTGCCCAAGTGCCTGGTCCAAGGCGACGCCGGCGGTCAGGTAGTCGTACACGGCCTGCAGGTAGTTCGACTTGGCCTGCGTCAGCAACAGTTCAGCATCCGACACGTCGAGGCGCGAGGCAATGCCCTGTTTCCAGCGGTCACGCGTGATGCGGTAGCCCAGTTCGGCGGTAGCAACCGTCTGTTGCTGTACCTCAATGCGGCGGCGCGCTTCTTCCACGCCGGAGGTGCTCACCTTCACCTGGGCCCGCACCAGTTCCCGCAGGTTTTCGAGTTGCTTTTCGGTTTGCTGCCGGGTGATCCGCGCCTGCTGCACCCGGGCCGCCGTGCGGAAGCCCGAGAAGATGGGCACGTTCAGTTGCAGCCCCGCGAAGGAACTGACCGGCCACTGGTAATCGCCCAGGCGGAAGTTGTTGGCCTGCGACTGCCCGAGTACCGACCCCACCGCCCACAGCTTGGGCAACCGCTCCGCCGACTGACCCGCAACCAGTTGCGCGTGCCACTGTTCCGTCAGGGCGAGCCGCTGCACTTCGGGCCGCGCCGCCAGGGCCTGGGCGTAAGCCCCTTCCGCCACCCGTACCGGCGCGGCGGGGTCGTACCGCAGCGAGTCTTGCAGGGTGATGCTTTCACTTTCGTCCAGCCCGATGACGCGTTTGAGCACCGTCTTGGCGATTTCGATGCCGTTGGTGAGGCGGATCACTTCGGGCCGCAGGTTTTCCAGCGACACGAAAGCCCGCAGGGTATCTACCCGGGAGGCCCGGCCCTGGGCCAGCAGCGACCGGGCGTCTTTGAGGGCCTGCTCGTTGCGGACGATGCTCTGCTGCTGCAAGCGCAGTTTTTCCTGCGTGATGAGCACGTCGAGGTACGCCTTTTTCACGTCCGTGATCACGGAAGCCCGTACTTCGGCCCCGGCCGCGGCGGTCACCTGGCCGGCGGCCCGGGCCGCGCGGATGCCCGAGCGGATGCCCGCCTGGAGGAGGGGTTGCGACACGTTCAGGCCCGCCACCACGGCGTTGTCGCCCCCCACCCGGATGGCGGCCAGTTGGTCTTCGCCCAGGCCGACGAAGGAGCCGGGCAGGAAGGAAACCTGTTTCTGGAAGAAGTACTGGTACTGCGCCGAGGCGGCTACCGTGGGCAAGGCGTGGCCCCGGGCTTCGCGCACCCCTTCGGCCGCTTTCTGGGTTTCCAGGTTGGATACCTGCAAATCCCGGTTTTTTTCCAGCGCCAGGTTCACGGCGTTTTCGATGGTCAGGGGGCGTTCCTGCGCCCTGCTTTTCCCGAGCACCGCAAACAGCAGCACCAGGAGGAGGAGGAAGATTTTATAATTCGGATGCATGGGAGTTGGGGAGTTTATGAGTTCATGAGTTTATGAGTTCATGGGTTCAAAGTTTGTGAGTGCATGAGTATCAGCAGCCTGTCCATCGACCGGCCATACACTCATAAACTTTGAACTCATACACTCATAAACTTATCCGGCAGCGTGCAGCACCTCGCTGGGCTTGTGGGCCCGGGAGAAGTAGGAGTACACCGCCGGGATGACGTACAGGGTGAGCAGGCCGGCAAACAGCAGCCCGCCCACGATCACCGTGCCCAGCGAGTTGCGGCTGTTGTCGGTGAGGGCAATCGGCACCGCCCCGAAGATCATCGCCAGGCTCGTCATCAGGATGGGCCGGAAGCGGGAGGCGGCCGCCACCTTGGCGGCTTCCAGGGGGCGCAGGCCGTGTTGCTGCTTCTGCTGGTTGGCAAACTCGACGATCAGGATGCCATTCTTGGTAATGAGGCCGATGAGCGTGATGATGCCGATCTGGCTGAAGATGTTGAGGCTCTGCCCCATCAGCCACAGGCTCAGCAGGGCGCCCGTGAGGGCCATCGGCACGGTGAGCAGGATGATGAACGGGTCGATGAGGCTTTCGAACTGCGCCGCCAGCACCAGGTAGATGAGCACCAGCGCGAACACGAAGGCAAACAGCAGGCTCGAAGAACTCTCCGCGTAGTCGCGCGAT
Source organism: uncultured Sphingobacteriales bacterium (assembly GCA_963844325.1). GTDB lineage: Bacteria > Bacteroidota > Bacteroidia > Cytophagales > 172606-1 > CADCTQ01. Next base: position 5,037,353 of record CAWJNV010000002.1, on the reverse strand, counting down.
TCGCCCGCCAGCGAGGTTTTCACCTGGGGCGGCAGTACCTGCCGGGCAATGCGCCGCATCTCTTCGACCCCGTCGCCGATGGTGTTGCCCGGGGCCAGCCCCGCCGACACGGTGGCCGAGAGGGCCTGGTCGTAGCGGTAAATGGCCGCCGGGCTGATGCCCTCGCGGAACGACACCAGGTTGTCGAGCGACACCATGTCGCCGGTGCGGGTGCGCACGTAGAGGGTTTTCAGGTCGTAGGGGTTGTCGCGGTCGTTGCGTTGCAACTGGCCGATCACCTCGTACTGCCGGTCGTTGTAGATGAAGTAGCCGTACCGCTGGCCGCTCAGGGCCAGTTGCAGCGACCGGGCAATTTCGGCCGTCGAAATGCCCAGTTCGGCGGCTTTGTCGCGGTCAATTTGCAGGATCAGTTCGGGCTTGTTCACTTTCAGGTCCGAGTCCACGAACTGCAACACGGGGCTTTTGCGGGCTTCTTCCAGAAATTTGGGCAGCACGTCGGTGACGGCCGCCAGGTTGGGGCCCTGCAAGACGAACTGCACCGGCTGCGCCTGTCCGAAGCGGTTGCCGATGGTGGGCGGCTGCACCGGGAAGGCCAGCACGCCCCGGAACTGCCCGGCGTTGCGGGCGTAGGTCCCGAATACTTCGGCCTGCGTATTCTTGCGGTCGGCCGTCTTGAGCAGGAAGGTGTTCTGCACGGCCACGTTCACCGGCGCGGGCGGCCCGAACGTGAGGGCCAGGATCGAGTACGTCTGGAACAGGCCCAGCGTGGAGTCGGCGGCAAATTTAGCCACCTCGTTCATGTACTTCTGGGTGTATTCGTAGGAAGAACCCTCGGGCGCCACCACCACCAGCGTCACCTGCGAACGGTCTTCGAGCGGGGCCAGTTCCGAGGGCAGTTGCCGGCCCGTCCAGTAGATGAGCCCCAACGTAAGGCCCAGCACGACGAAGGCCGCCGGGCGGTAACGCAGGAACAGACCGAGCGACTTTTCGTAGCCCCGGTTCAGCGCCACGAAGAAGGGCTCGGTTTTGCGGTGCAGCCAGTTGGGTTTGTCGTGCCGCTTGAGCAGGTAGGCGCTCATCATCGGCGAGAGGGTGAGGGCCACGAAGGCCGACACCAGCACCGCGCCGGCCACCACCACGGCGAACTCCTGGAAGAGCTTGCCGGTGATGCCGGGCAGGAACAGGATGGGCAGGAACACCGCCGCCAGCGTGATGGTGGTCGAGATCACGGCAAAGTAGATTTCCGACGAACCCTTGAAGGCGGCTTCCAACGGGCTCATGCCTTCTTCCACCTTGGCGTAGATGTTTTCGAGCACCACAATGGCGTCGTCCACCACCAGCCCGATGGCCAGCACCAGGGCCAGCAGCGTGAGGATGTTGATGGAGTAGCCGGCCACGTACATGATGAAAAAGGCCGACACGATGGACACCGGGATGGCGACCACGGGAATGATCGTGGAACGCCAGTCGCGCAGGAACAGGAACAGGATCAGGATCACCAGGCCAAAGGCGATGAACAGGGTTTCTTCCACTTCACTGATGGAGGCCCGGATGGGCTCGGTAAAGTCCTTGCCGATGGTCATCTGGTAGTCGGCGGGAATCTCCTTGCGCAATTCTTTGAGGCGGCGGTAGAATTCGTCGGCAATGGCGACGGCGTTGGCGCCCCGTTGCGGCTCCACGAATACGCCCACCGTGGGTGCATTGCCCTTCAGGCTGTTGAGGATGGCCGTCCGTTCGTTTTCGGCCCCTAGTTCGGCGTAGCCAATGTCTTTGAAGCGGATGATGCTGCCGCCTTCCTGCTTGATGATCATGTTGTCGAAGTCCGCTTCTTTGGTCAGGCGGCCCAGCGTGCGCACGCCCAGTTCGCTCCGGTCGCCTTCGATGCGCCCGGAGGGAAGGTCTACGTTTTCGCGGCGCAGGGCCTGCTCGACGTCGAGCGGCGTGAGCTTGTAGGCTACCAGTTTGGCCGGGTCGAGGCGCAGGCGCATGGCGTATTTCTTCTCGCCGGCGATGCCCACCCGCTTCACGCCGGGGATCGTCTGCATGCGTTCTTTGATGAGCGTGGAGGCGATGTTGCTCACTTCCAGAATGCTGCGGGTCTTGCTTTCGACGGCCATGAAGATGACCACGTCGCCGCTGCTGGACTTTTCCACGATGGACGGGTCCACGTCGCCGGGCAGCAGGCGGCGGGCTTTGGTGACTTTGTCGCGTACGTCGTTGGCGGCGGCTTCCAGGTCCACGTCGAGGTTGAATTCGACGGTGATGATGCTGGCGGCTTCCCGCGACACCGACGAGATGGTGCGGATGCCGTTGGCCTCGCCCACGGCTTCTTCGAGCGGCTTGGTGATCTGGTAGGCGATTACGTCGGGGCTGGCGCCGGGGTACGTGGTGGTTACGGTAACGATGGGCGAGTCGGTGACGGGGTACTCGCGGACGCCCAGGTAGGTGTACCCGACCACCCCGAACAGGATGATGAGTACTGAGAGTACGCCGGCCAGTACGGGCCGGCGGATGCTGATTCCGGATAAACTCATGGGTGCAGAAAAGGAGGGAAGTGGGAATGAAAGGAGGGAGAAGCAGAAGCGAGAAGTGAGGAGCGAGGAGCGAGAAGTGCAAAGGACGCGTTTTCCTTGTGGTTCAGTTCTTCTCACTCCTCGCTCCTCGCTTCTCACTCCTTTTACTCCGTGCCCACGACCTGCACGGGAACGCCCGGGCCCAGCCGGAGCAGGTTGGAGGTGATCACCGTGTCGCCCAGGGCGAGGCCCTCCAGGATCTGCACGGTGGCCTTGGTGCGGGTGCCGGTTTTGACTTCCCGGGGGTCGGCCTGTCCATTCTTCACCGCAAACAGGGAGTAGCCCTTGGGCGTGGGAATCAGCGCTTCGGTGGGCACCAGGATGCCGTCTTCGATTTTGCGCAGCGACAAGGCGATTTTGGCCGAAGAACCGGGGACCAGCTTGCCGCCGGGGTTGTCACTGACGGCTTGTACCTCCAGGCTCCGGGTGTTGAGGTCGGTGCGCGGTTCGGTAGCGGCAATGGTGCCCCGGAAGGACAGGTTGCTGTTTTCGGTGGTAAAGCGGATGGTTTGCCCGGGCTTTACGGCCGAAGCGTATTTTTCGGGTACCGTGAAGTGAATCTCCACCTGCCGCACGTCTTCGAGCGAAGCCAGCACCGTGCTCGGCGTCACGTACGCCCCCACGTCTACTTTGTTCAGGCCGATCTTGCCGGCGAACGGCGCCCGGATCTGGGTTTTGGCCAGGTCCACGTCAACGATCCCGATTTCGGCTTGCAGCACCTTCAGGTTGGTGAGCACCTGGTCGTATTCCTGCTGGTTGACCGACTCGGTGGCCAGCAGTTCGCGGAAACGCTTTTCGTCGAGCAGGGCCAGTTTTTCCTGGAGGGTCAGTTTCCGGCGCCGGGCTTGCAGGTCGGCGTCGTCGAGCTTGAACAGCAGCGTGCCCTGGCGGACGAAGCTGCCTTCCCGGGCGTAAATGCCGGTTACCTTGCGGGCTACTTCGCTGACCAGGTCCACTTCCTGGTTGGCCCCCACCGTGCCGGTCGTTTGCAGTTCGTCGTCGATGGTGGCGGCTTTTACGGTGTAGGCATCCACCGGCACCCGGGGAGTGGGAGCGGGGGCGGTTGCCTGGGGGCTTTCCTTGCCGGGGGCGGCGCTGCCGGTGGAATCACCGGGTTTGACGGCCAGCAGGGCGACGAACACGGCGGTCGCACTGGTAATGAATAAGATGCTCTGGGTTTTCATGGTCTGGGTTTGTTGAGACGGGAAACGGGAGGTGTTAGACGAGAGTGTATTGACAAAGAAGGTTGTATGGCTGGATGGTTACATGGCTGAATGGCTATATGGTTAGTAGCCAGATCGTAAGTAGTGATGCGTAAGCCCAACCATACAGCCATATAGCCATATAGCCATCCAGCCATACAACCTTCTTTGTCAATTCATCTAATGTCGGTTGAGGGGTTGCATGGGAGGGGTGGTTTGTTCTATTGTTCTATTGTTCGACAATGATCGAACAAAGGTGGGAATAATAATGTAACTTTGCAAGGGGCAGCCAAAAGTTTTAGGCAAGCGCCGGGTTGAGGGTTATCCACCCGCTTTGTACTTTTGTGGATACCCGTTTGGCCGGGCGGCCCGTATAAGGGGCAAGAAACCGTCCCGGAGGCTTTTTTATGAAACATTACCAGCATCCTACCCGCGAACAACTCACCCTGGCGACCGTGCTGTACGCCCTGAGTGACCAGGTGCGCCTGGATTACGTCCGTTGCCTGGCCAGTTCGGCCTGCGAGAAGGCCTGCGGGGCCATTGCCACCACGGTTGCCAAATCAACCATGTCGCACCACCTGCGGGTGCTGCGCGAAGCGGGCATTGTGCGGGTCCGGACGGAGGGTACCCAGAGCCTGATCTCCATCCGCCACGACGACCTGGAGGCCCGTTTCCCGGGGGTGCTTGCCTCGATCCTCCGGGCGGTGGAAGCCACGGCAGAGGCACCCGCCGGGTAAATGGCGGTAACATCCATGGTGTAAAACTACCGGGTTCATCCCCGGTATCCCTTACCGTTTTCAAACCGATACTTGCAGCATTCAAACAATTGTTGCCGGAAGTATATATTGTCAACCGCTAGAAGGGTCCGCCATTGATCCTGGTTTAAGGAAGCCATTTGCATTTCTATCTTCTACAGGACTTACGCCCGGGGCGTCGCTGGTAATGACTAACGCAGTATCCGCATTCGGTTGGGGCACCCGCTGGCGAAACATATTCCATATCTTTTAACGCGTACGTTACCGGTTGCCAAAGAGATATGGAATATGTTTCGCCAAACCGCTGCACCTGGGCAGGTTCTCTGCCGAAAGCCTGCCAGTATGCTACGAGAAGTCGCGTAAATTATGTTCTCCTTACTACAACCGGAACCGCCGGGTCTCCTGCTGCCGGTTGGCCGGACCCGCCTTTTTTCCGTATGCTACCCACAGACCACACCAAACCACTTTACCGATGGAGTACGCACGATTGGGGAAAACGGGCCTGATGGTGTCCCGGATTTGCCTGGGCACGATGACCTACGGCCGGCCGACCGAACGGTGGCCCTGGGCCCTGGATGAAGCACAAAGCCGGCCTTTCATCCGCAAGGCCCTGGAACTGGGCATCAACTTTTTCGATACCGCCGACGTGTATTCGGCCGGCGCCAGCGAAGAAGTAGTGGGGCGGGCCCTCAAAGACTTTGCCCGCCGCGACGAGGTGGTGCTGGCTACCAAGGTGTTCAACCCGATGGGACCGGGACCCAACGACAAAGGACTCTCCCGCAAGCACATCATGAGTGCCATTGACGCGAGCCTTACGCGGCTGGGCACCGACTACGTGGACCTCTACCAGACCCACCGCTGGGATTACAACACGCCCATCGAAGAAACGATGGAAGCCCTGCACGACGTGGTGAAAGCCGGCAAGGCCCGCTACATCGGCGCTTCCTCCATGTACAGCTGGCAGTTTGCCAAAGCCCTTTACACGGCCGACCGGCACGGCTGGACCCGCTTCGTGTCCATGCAGCCGCACTACAACCTGGTGTACCGGGAGGAGGAACGCGAAATGATTCCCTTCTGCCAGGACCAGCAGATCGGGGTGATTCCCTGGTCGCCGCTGGCGCGGGGGCTGCTCACCGGCAACCGGGGCAAGGAAAGGAACGAAACCGAACGGGCCCGCACCGATGCGTTCGGCAAGTCGCTCTACGGCGCGGAATCTGATTTTGCCATCGTGGACCGGGTATCGGAAGTAGCCGCGGGGCGGGGCGTACCCGCCGCGCAGGTGGCCCTGGCCTGGATGCTGGGCAAACCCGCCATCACGGCTCCCATCGTGGGCGCCAGCAAGCCCGGTCACCTGGAAGACGCCGTGGGGGCCCTCTCGGTGCAACTCACCGAGGCGGAGGTTCGCCGGTTGGAAGAGTTGTACCAGCCGCACCCGGTGCTGGGTTTCCAGTAAGGGCAACCGCCGCCCGCCTGGTGCGGTCCCATCAGTGTTTGAAAATTAGCTTACGCTTTCTGCGCAAAAGCCGGCGCCACGCCACGTGGAGGAAACCTCCATCCCAATGGAGGAAAACCCGGTCAGCCTCCATCTCCGTGGAGGCAGTCCAAGGGCCTGGGCGTACGGAACCGCGGGAAATGAACCGGTTGGCGCAGCCCGTTGAAATTAGTTCAGGGTACGACGACAGGGGGATTATTTTATCTGACTACCTACGCGGTAAAAATTGTATTTTACAAGGCCGCCGGGGCGGGAAAGCCCCCTCAGCCGCCTGCCGCCGCAGGAAAACCCCGCGGGTGGACCGCTTTGGTACTGTGCTTGCTTTCACTTCCCGTTGATGCGGCATCCTGCGTGCCTTGGTTTGCTGTACCCTTTATCCCCTTTCCTTATGCCCATTGACGCGACCACCCTGCCAGCCCCTTCCGGGCAAACGATCCTGATCGTCGAAGACGAGTTTGCCGTAGCCAATGACCTGAGGCAGATTCTGGAAAAAGCCGGCTACCAGGTCAGCGGCATTGCCTTTACCGTGGAGAAAGCCCTGGAACTCAACCGCCGGCAGCGGCCCGACCTGGTGCTGCTCGACATTCACCTCAAGGGGCCCCGCACCGGCATCGACCTGGCCCGCCTGCTCACCGAAGAGGCCATTCCCTTCGTGTACGTGTCGGCCAACACCAACAAAAGCATTCTCGAAGAAGCCAAGACCACGCAGCCCTACGGGTTCATCGTGAAACCCTTCCGGGAAAAAGACGTGCTCGTGGCCCTGGAAATTGCCCACTACCGCCACGCCCACAGCCTCGAATTGCGCGTCCGCCAGGAACAGGCCCTGCAAATTGCCCTCACCGACGCCCTCTCCGGGGAAGGCAACTGGGAAGGACGGCTGTTGCACGTGGCCCGGCTCTTTCAACCCCACATTCCGTTCGACTACCTCATCCTGGGACTGGAGCAGGAAATGGCCCTGAACGCCTTCCGTTCCTGTAGCTTCTTCCGGACCGGCCCCGACGAGTACCAGACCATCTGGGCCGAAAACTTTCTGCAAATGACGGGCCTGACCCTGGAAAAGTACCAGCAGATCCGCGCCCAGGTGACCCACGACGGGGAGGCCGTGTACGGCGGGGCGGACTTCGAGGAGGTGTGCCGCCGCAATCCCCTCAAACGGCTCATTGCCAACACCTTCCGCCTGCAAGCCAACGTGATCATGCCGCTCAAGACGGGGCAGAACGGCACGTTCTTTCTCTCTTTCTTCAGCCGCCGGCCCGACGCCTACGCCGCCGACCACCTCAAACTGCTCCAGCGGCTGCGCCCCTCGCTCACGCTGACGGTGGACCGGCTGATGGCCTACGACAAAATTGAACGCCTCAGCGAACAGTTGCGGCGGGAAAACACCTATTTGCAGGAAGAGGTCAAAGGTGGCGCCAACTTCGAGGAGATCATCGGCACGAGCCCCCCCTTGCTGGATGTGTTCCGCAGCATCGGCCAGGTGGCGCCCACCGACTACACGGTGCTCATCCTGGGCGAAACGGGCACGGGCAAGGAACTCATTGCCCGGGCTGTGCACAACCGCTCCACCCGCCGCGACAAAGCCCTCATCAAGGTCAACTGCGCCGCCCTGCCGCCCCAACTCATCGAAAGCGAACTGTTCGGCCACGAAAAGGGAAGCTTTACGGGGGCCACCGACAAGCGCATCGGCAAGTTTGAACTGGCCCACGGCGGCACCATCTTCCTCGACGAGATCGGGGAACTGCCGCTGGAACTGCAACCCAAGCTGCTGCGCGTGTTGCAGGAACGGGAGATCGAACGGGTAGGGGGGAAGGGACCTATTCCCGCCGACGTGCGCATCATTGCCGCCACCAACCGCAATTTACAGTTGGAAGTAGCCCAGGGCCGCTTCCGGGCCGACCTGTACTACCGCCTCAACGTGTTTCCCGTCAAACTGCCGCCCCTCCGCGAACGCAAGGCGGACCTGCTGCCCCTGGCGGAGTATTTCCTGGCCCGCATCGCCAAGAAGCTGGGCAAGAAGATCACCGGCCTTTCGGAAGCATCCCTGCGGCAGATGCACCAGTACGCCTGGCCGGGCAACATCCGCGAACTGGAGCACCTGCTGGAAAGGGCCGCCATCATGGCCGTTACCCCCGAAGTCTCGCTGGTGGAACCCCTCCACGCTGAACCCCCGGCAGCGGCCCCCGCCTCCACGGCCAGCCCGGGCGGGAACTACCTGCCGGTCGGGGGAACGGTGCCGGCCGGTTTTGCGCTGCCGGCCAGCCTTGCCCCGGCCGTGGAAGTAAAACCCTACGAACAGGCCGAACGCGACAACATCATGGCCGCCCTGCGGCTGTCCAACTACCGCATCCGGGGCAGGGGCGGGGCCGCCGAACTGCTCAACATCAAACCCACCACCCTGGAGGCCAAAATGGCCCGCATGGGCATTCACCGCCACCGCTACGCCGATTGACGGGGCGGTAGCACAACCCGCGCCGGCGTACGTTGCATGAATGAAAAGGACAAGTATCCGCTCGGCTGGGGGTAGTCGGGAGACTACCCCCTTTTTTTCGAGCAAAACTTAGTTTTGCCTTTTCCTATACTCCGGTACAGGACCACACCCCCGGCCCCTCTCCAAATGGAGAGAGGAGGCGTAACCACCTGTTATACAAATATTTGAAGAAGATATTCTGCTCCCCTCTCCCTGGGAGCTACGATGAGGATACACTCCTTGATGCTACGTTTGCCAACCCTTCCTCAAGCCGTCCGTGAGACATGGGCGGGGGCCGACGCCAGTTCCTTACCCGGCTAGTTCCGGGCCGCCGTCAGTGTCTCCGGACCGCGGTCAGTGTCTCAGGGACCTCTTTTGAAATCATTCCAGAAATCTGTCCTAATCGCAGCTCCCCGGGAGCGGGGTTGGGGGTGAGGTCCTGTAGTATAGTATTGTAGCAAAGGCTCCGGTACAATGGAGAACTCCAAGCCGCTGGAGGGCGGGCCGCGGCGCCGGGGAACCGCCTCCGGTGTAACGAATTGATATTGAGTCAGATAAGGACTAGTAATCGACAACTGCGGCTACTTCCGCTTCGTTGGCACCCGGTTTGGTTTTGGGGAAGCACACAAAACCACGTCACCATGTATTCGCAACGTAAAAAAGATTCGGCGTACGGCCTGCTGGTACTCCTCCTGCTGCTGTTGCCGGCGGCCCGGGCCGCGGCGCAATCCGCCGCCAAGCCCCCGGAAACCAACAAAAAAATCGTGCAGGCCGCATTCGACGGGTGGGCCGGCGGTACCGGCAACTTCTTCGACCTGCTGGCCGACAACGTGCAGTGGACCATCACCGGTACCTCCCCGCTGTCGAAGACGTACCGGGGCAAACAGCCTTTCCTGGACGAAGTGATCATGCCCCTCAACGCCCGGTTGTCGACGAAAATAGTACCCGCCGTGCGCCGCCTGTACGCCGACGGCGACTGGGTGGTGGCCCTCTGGGACGGCAAAGCCACCGCCCGGGACGGCAAGCCCTACAACGTAACCTATTCCTGGCACATGCGGCTGGCGCAGGGCCGCATCGTGGAGGTAGTCGCTTTCCTGGATACGCTCGAATTTGCCGACATCATGAGCCGGGTCCCGGCGGAAAAATGAAATAAGGAGACCGGAGACGGGAGGAGAACGGACTTTGCACGGGGATGCGGACTTGACGTTGCCTCCGTAGGGTAGGGTTTAAACCCTACCCCTCCTTGCGCCCCTTGCGTCTCCTTTGCGCCCTTTGCGGTTACGTTCCTTCTCCCTTCTTCCCTGTGCGCTCCGCGCCCGCTGCGGTCCTGTCCTCCCGTCTCCGGTCTCCTCCAACTTCCTGTTAAAGAATTGATTATCCATCCAGTAAACCATTATTTAACGCTATGAACACCCAGAAAGTATGGTTCATTACCGGGGCTTCGCGGGGCCTCGGCCTCGAAATCACCAAAGCCGTGCTGGCCGCCGGCGACAAAGTAATTGCCACCGTACGCCGCGACCCTGAAGCCCTGGCGGCCCGGCTCGGTTCGGAAAACCTGCTCGTCGTGGCGCTGGACGTGACCCGGGAAGAACAAGCCAAAGCGGCCGTGGCCGAAGCCGTCAGCCGGTTCGGCCGCATCGACGTGCTGGTCAACAACGCCGGGTACGGCATCCTGGGTGCGGTAGAAGAAGCCTCCGACCAGGAAATCCGGAAGAACTACGATACCAACGTGTTCGGCCTGCTCAACGTGACCCGGGCCGTGCTGCCCGTCCTGCGCAGGCAGCGGTCGGGCCGCATCATCAACATTACTTCCGTGGGCGGCTTAACGGCATCGGCGGGCTGGGGCCTGTACGGGTCCACCAAGTTTGCCGTGGAAGGCCTCACCGAAGCCCTCGCCAAAGAACTCGCCCCGCTGGGCATTCACGCCACCGCCGTGGAGCCGGGCTACTTCCGGACCGACTTCCTCGACGAACAGTCGCTGAGCCGGGCCGGCAACGTGATCGACGAGTACGACGAAACCGTCGGCAAGATGCGCCGGCGGGCCACGGAGGTCAACCAGCAGCAGCCCGGCGATCCGCGCAAGCTGGCCGCCGCCCTCCTCCGGGTGGCCGACAGCCCCCGGCCGCCCCTGCACCTGCCGCTGGGAAAAGACTGCCTGAACGCCTACCGGGCCAAGACGGCCCTTTTTGAGCGGGACATCGAAGCCTGGTTCGACGTGATCACGGGCACCGACCACGACGACGCGCAAAGCGGATAAACAGCTCCAATGCGTCGGACCTCCGTCATCCTCCGAAGTGTCGTAGTCCCACAGCAAGGAGTCCAATTTATTGGAGGCCCGGTGGGTAGCGCCCCGCCCCCCGGAAAGGCCCATTTGCGCAACCAGGGGCGGTTTTTACCCAAATTTTCCCGCCGGTGTGCTCCGGTACGCCATTTGGAAGCACACGGGTAATCCAAGCCTTTTCACCGATGGAAACGATACCTTCTGTTTCAACCCAGACCCTGCGCGACTTCTCCTGCGTAGACCTCGCCCTGCAGGGGAGCCAGCAAGCCTACCAGGTCCTGTTCAAACGCTACTGGCGGCAACTGTTCTTCACCGTCCACAAAATGGTGCCCGACAAAGACGATGCGCAGGACATTGCCATCGAAGCCTTTTCCAAAGCCTTCGGCAACCTGCACCGCTTCCGCAAGGAGTACGGTTTCAATACGTGGCTGTACCGCATCGCCATCAACCACAGCCTCGACTACCGGCGGAAAAAACGCCTGTCTACCATGCCCCTGAGTACTTTCGCCGAGGACACCGGGGAGTTCTTCAGCCTGGGCAACGACCAGGACTGGCAGCACCCCAACCCCGAAGAGCAGGTGATTGCCCGGCAAAAAGCACTGGCGATTGAAAGCCACCTGGAGGCGTTGCCCCCCAAGTACCAGGAAGTGGCCCGGTTGCGGTTCGTGGACGCCTACTCGTACCTGGAAATTGCCGCCCTGCTGAAAATGTCGATGGGCACGGTAAAGGCCCGCATCCACCGGGCCCGGGCCCTGTTGCAGGAGTCGCTGGAGCCCCTGCGGAACCAGGCATGACGCACAATGACAGAACCAGCTTACCCGTTTCATCTTTTCCACCTGGTACCAACACCCCACGCACATGAAGCCGGTTATTGAGCCCGCCGACCAGACCCTGGGCAACGCCAAGGGGGTTTTCCAGGTAATCTGCTACGGCGATTACCTCTGCCCGGCCTCCCGGGAGGTGCATTTCGTCGCCAGCCAGCTGCTGACGGCGTTTGAAGGTAAGATTCACTACGCCTTCCGGCCCTGTCCGCAGGGGCAGCCGCCGGCCCTGCTGGCGGCCCGGGCGGTGGAGGCAGCCGGGTGGCAAGGCCACTACTGGCCCATGCACTACGCCCTGTTCCGCGGCAAGGGCCGCCCCGACCCGGACGGCCTCTGCGACCTGGCCGCCGCCCTGGGCCTCCACCCGCAAAGATTCCACGCCGACCTGCACGACCCGGCTTTGACCCGCCGGCTGCTGGCCCGGGCGGAGGAAGGCCGCCGGATGGGCGTCCGGACCGCCCCGGCGCTTTTCATCAACGGGACCCGGCAGCCCAATACCGCCCTGTGGTACTTGCAGGAGCAAATGGAACGGTGGCTGGCGGCTTCGTCGTTGGGCAAACTGCTGGGTACGGTAGACCGCCTGCGGGGCACGGTGCACTGGGGGCAGCGAACGGGGTTGTAATCCGCCGCCGGGACGGCAGCGAGGGCGGTACCGATGAAAAGCCCGTACGTTTTTGAAACAGAAACGTAAACAAGGCCATGCGCGACAACCGATTCATCGCCGAACACCGGGGCGGGCTGCTCAAAAAAGCCGAGCACCGGCAACTCATGCAATGGGCTTGCGACTGCGCCCGGCACGTGTTGCCGCTGCCGGGGGAAAACGGAGACGAACGGCTGCAAGCCGCACTGGCCGTAGCCGACCGGTGGGCCGCCGGCCACGCGGTTACCGGCGAGGCGATGCAGGCTTCCCGGGCTGCGCACGCGGCGGCGCGGGAAGCGGCCCACCCGGTTGCGGTGGCAGTAGCCCGGGCCGTGGGGCAGGCCGTGGCGACGGCCCACATGGCCGACCATGCGCTGGGCGCCGCCTGGTACGCCCTCAAAGCCACGCAGCGGGCCGGCAAACCCGCAGCGGCCGAACGCCAGTGGCAGCACGAACAGTTGCCCCCGGCCCTACGGGAGTGGATTGCCGAGGCGAGGCGGACGAAAGAAGCCGCCATCCCCGGCGGCCCCCGGAACCGTATCCCGCCCGAAAGCGGAAAGAGCGCGTAAAGACCTTCCCGGCCGGCATCAGTCGGGCAGGGGGGCGCACTGGTAGCCGTTTTGCCCGAGCAGCCCCGCAATGAAGTCGCCGGGAACGGGGTCGCCGTTGGTCTCCACGCGGAGCACCCGGTCGCAATCCTCCAGGTCGAAGCTGATGCACCAGCCCGGGAAAAACCAGTGCAACTGCTGGAGCAGCCCGTCGGCGGCCAGGCGGCTGGCGACCGTGGTGCGGTATACTTCTACGGTTGGGGTATCGCAGTGAATGGCAAGCATGAATCAGGGGTTTGGTCAGAAAAATAAAAGGGGCGGCCCTACGCGGGCAGCTTGTTTACCATGCCGCCGCTTTTGTAGAGTTCGAGCACCCCGGCCAGGGTTTCCTCGTCGAGTACGCCGAAGTGCCCGTAAATGGCGCCGGCAAATTCGATCATGGCCGCCCCGTTGGCCGTGATGAGGCCCCCCGCCGAAACGCAGGGCTGCTGGCGGAAAAAAAGCGAGCCGCGGTAGGACGGGCAGTGCCCTTCGAGGTAGCCGGGCCCGTTGCTGGTGTGCGGCGCGTTGTCGAGCAGCCCCATGCGGGCCAGCAGGAGGGTAGCCCCGCAGATGGCGGCCACGGGCTTCTGGCCGGCAACCAGGGCTTCCACCAGCGGCACGATTTCCCGGTTGGCTTCCGGGTCCTGCTCCCAGGCGTCGCCCCCGGGAATCAGCAGCAGGTCAAGGGCGTCGGCACGCACCGCCGCCAGGGCTTTTTGGGGCTGCACAGTCAGCCCGCCCATCGAAGTGACGGGCCCGCCGGAAACGCTGAACGTCTCGATGGCAAAGTCGCTGTACTGGTTGAGGCCCGCCACGGCCAGGGCCGGTTCCCAGTCGGCGTAGCCGTCAAACAAAAAAAGGGCGCAGGTTCGGTTTTTCATGGCGGTAAGGGGTTGGGGCCGGACGCCCCCAGGGGCAGGCGCCCGGCCGGTGAACATCGCTGTCCGACAAATTAAACAGACTTTAGCGACAACCCTATGTCAGCAGGGGTGAAAAAAAAGGCGTTTTTTTCACCCCGTCCCGGCGCGGGCCCCGGCAAGCAGGATTCAGCCGGTTACGCGTTGCAGCCAGTCTTCGCGGTAGGCGTACACCCAATCCGTCTTTTTCGCTTCCCGCTTCACGAAAACCGGCAGCAGCAGGTCGCGGAACAGTTGCCCGATTTTGCCGGGCGCCGTTTTGTGGTCGCCCACCTTGCGGGCCTGTTGCACGATCCGCCGTACCCGGTCCTGGCGGTGGGCCTGGAAAGCGGCAAAGGCCCGTTCGGGCCGGGAAATGTCGCGGAGGCATTTGGCCAGCACCACCGTGTCTTCGAGGGCCAGCGCGGCGCCTTGCCCGATGTGCGGCGAAGTGGCGTGGGCGGCGTCGCCCGCCAGGCACACCACCCCGTCGTGCCACCTTTCCAGGAACGGCAGCTCGTACACCGGGTAGGCGGCAATGGTGCCGGTGGCCCCGATGATGGCCCGGATCGGGTCGGGGTCGTTGCGGTGCAGTTCCAGGAGCCGGCGTTTGATCTCGGGCGTCAGTTCGCCTTCCACCTGGCCCGGGGAGGGCTCCTCCGGCCAGCGGTAGTTGTTGAACCACCACACCTCGCCCTGGTTGGAAACGGCGTAGGCAAAAAAGGCTTTTTCCCCGAACACCATGCGGATGGCGCCGAAAAGCGGTTCCACGCCCGGCAGGCGGGCGTACGCGCCGGTTGAAAGCAAGCCCGTGTAGCGGGGCAGGGGCGACCCCGGGAAGAGCAGTTTGCGCGTGGCCGAATGCACGCCGTCGCAGCCGATCAGCAGGTCGGCCGCCTCGCCGGTACCGTCGGCGAAGGTCGCCTCCGCCCCGCGGGCCGTTTGACGGAGGCCGACCAGTTTTTTGCCCGTCCGGATGGGAATGCCGGCCGCCAGGGCCGCCTCCCGGAGCAGGCCGTTGAGCCGGCTCCTTTTGAGCTGGATGGTTTCGGCCCCGTACCTTTCCCGTTGCCCGGCCGTGTCCAGTTCACCGATCTTGCGGTTGCGGGCGTTGTAAAATTCCATCTTGCCGGGCGTGTACTCCCGGCGCAGGTCCGGGAGGTCCACCAGGGACCGGATGGCGTTTTGCCCGTTGGGCGTCAGGCCGAGAAACGCCCCTTCGTCGCCGTCGGGCCGGGCGCGGCTTTCGCAGATAATGGATTGGATGCCGGCCCGCTGGAGTTGCAGGGCCAGGGCCGGACCCGCAATGCCGGCCCCGATGAGGAGTGCTTTCCTGGTTTTCATGCCTTTGCGGAAGAAACGTTTTGCTGGTGGTGAAGTACTTGCCCTTTGCCTATCTTGCCCCTGAGCGACGGGGCCGGGAGGGGCCGCCTGCCGGGGGCAAACGGCACGTTCCAAAACTAAGGCCGGGCCGGCCGGCGGGGTTGCAGCAAAAGGAGTATCACTTACAGAAAAAGGAGCAATGGCATTTGAGGTAAAAAAAGGGGCGGGCGGGGAACCTGCCTTCCGGGAGGAGTTCTCCACTGAAGACTTCCGGGCCGGGGGCTACCACGCCGGCGCGTTCCACCACGCCTTGCCCGGCGGGGAGATCCGGGGACGGCAGTGGGTGTTTGACGGCATCCGGATGCTCCACTCGGAAAGCCGTTTCCAGGCGTACGCCGACCTGGCGTGGCGCGGGGATACGGAAATGATCACGATGCACTTCAACCTGGCGGGAAAACTTTCCCTCACCGACGCGGAAACGGGGAAAACCTTCGCCTTTTCGGGCAACCAGCACAACATTTTTTACGGCCGGCAAGCCGAAGGCCGCATGAAAACCGAGGCGCTGACTACGCGCCTGTTCCTGGTCCAGTTCGCCAAAGACGCCTTTTTCCGCATTGCCGGCAATGGCAACGAAGCCATCCGGCGCTTTGCCGACGCGGTGGCAAACAACCGGGCCACCGCTTTTTCGGACGCCAACCTGCCCATTGACCTGTCCCTCCGGCAGTGCATCCAGGCCGTGCTCAACTGTCCGTACGGCGACGCCCTCCAGCGGATGTACCTGCTCTCGAAAGCCATCGAGATGCTGGTGCTCCAGGCCGAATCGTTCGATAAAAGGCTGCGCCAGAAACCGGCCGTGCTCAAAACGGATTACGACCAGGAGCGGATCGTGTTTGCCCGCGACTACCTGCTGGCGCACCTGGATTGTCCGCCGTCGCTGACGGAACTGGCGAAGGTGGCGGGCATCAATGCCTACAAGTTGAAGCGGGGTTTCAAGGAAACGTTCGGGGTGCCGGCCTTTCAGTACCTGGCCGACGTGCGGCTCGGACGGGCCAGGGAGGACATGCTGGCGGGACGCAAGTCGGCCACCGAAATTGCCTTTGAACTCGGCTACTCTTCCCTGCCGCACTTCAGCCATGCCTTCAAAAAGAAGTTCGGCGTATCGCCCAGCCGGGCGAGGCTTTGAGGGGCAAGCAACATAGGAATCCGCAGGGGGAGGTTTCACGGAGTTTCACGCAAAGGCGCAAAGGAGGAGCGCAAAGGGCGCAAAGAAAAAATAGGATCGCAAAGGGCGCAATAGAGACGCAAAGGGCGCAAAGCGGGGGTAGGGTTTAAACCCTACCCTACGGAAAGGCTGCGCTTGGTTTGACTGGAGCGAAGTCTGCGTACGCATGCGCAATATCAACATGCGCAATATCAACATGCGCAATATCCATAGGATCGGGTTTAAACCCGATCCCTCCTTGCGGTCTTCGCGTCTCCTTTGCGCCCATTGCGGTTACGTTGTCTGTATGGCCCCTCGGCCTCCCATCCTGGTCATCCGCTACTCCTGTAAATCCCGATCCGTCTCCTTTGCGGTTGGGTTGTCGGTATTTACGTTCAGACGTTTGATCTGACCATGCCGCTGTTGAAAATGTCTTCGGCAATGGTCAAACCCAGGGGCACGCCGCCAACGTTTCTGGTCAGGTCCATGGCGCCGCCGGCATCCACTGCAAACGCATCAAAGACCCAGTGCACGCCCAGGTGAACCCGGCTGCGTCCGTTTTCCTCGATCATTTGCCATAAGCCCCCCGGAAAACTGCGGGCGTGCCTCGGCCGGACGGCTCCCCGGTTGTCCTGATTCACCCCGTTGTATTCATCGGAGACAAAATCAAGGCCCGTGAATAAACCATCCGCGGCCCGGTCGCCCACCGCTACGCCCCCGTTATTGATTCCGGCGGGACCGTAAAACAGGCGGGTAATGTGCAAGGCAGCCGCTCCGAAGGTAGCGTGTCCCGACGGGTAGGCCGGGAAATTGGGCGTAAAGTTTTTTACCCGGCCCAGTACGGCCAGCGTGTGGGGAAAACCCGGGTCCATTCGCTGGGGAATCAGGTGCTGGTTCAGGGCGTTGGTGGCCGGTGCTCCCAGGGGCAACCACGAAGAATCACAATCAGCGGATAAAGCATTATTTGCCGTGCTTGCCATGCCCATCGAGGGATCATTTTCCCGGATGCCCACCACGGGGCGCCACAGGTCGTGAAAGTACTTCTGTTGCCAGGCCAAAACGCCGGCATCGGCCATGGCAACGTTTACCAGCGCAAACAAGCGGGCATTCTGGGCCTCGGTATTGGCTTTCTCCACGGCAACCCGGCGGACAATCTGGTTGTACAAACGCGGCGGCGTCCCTACCCCGGTGGCGCCATCGTATCCCCAGAAAATGCCGGATAGGGTTTCGTTCGTTGACCGGGGCGGGGGTGGGCCTGCCGGCAGGGTGCCCATCAATTCGGGCGCAATGCCTTTCGCCCGCACTTCTTGTAGTGCCGTTACGTATTCGGGATCGCCCAACGGGGGCGGCGCAAGAAGCACATGCCTCACGGTGATGGCATAGCCCCTGGAGCGGGCACCGTAGAAGGGAGCGTGGAAGCCCTGGCCGGGGTTGTCGGGATCTTCTTTGTGCCTGCCTCGCGCCAGAGAAGGGATGTACCCGGCCGCACCGGCGCCGGGGTCAACTTGCCGGTAATTCAAGTGGGCTTGTGCAACCAGCCGGCCAAATTCGTGCCCCGGCTCAAGTACGCCGCCTGCTTCCGAGAGCTTGGCTTCGAAAAACACTTTTTGGCTGGGGTACAGCGTCACCAGCGTGTAATAAGCCGCCGCCGACACGGCTGCCCGGGTAGTCGCAATGCCTGGCGCCATGGGTAGCGGATCGGGCAGACCCACCAGGTAAGGGCCACCCGCCGACGGGTCAATTATCGCGAAAGCGTCGTACATGGCCAGGTGAACGATGGCCAGGGCACGGGAGCTGAGCGTGGGCCCCGGTTGTTCATCTTTTCGGTTCGTGAAACTAATGCGGTTTGCTTCTAAAGCAACCTCATTCCAGAATAATATAATGTCCATTTTCTCGTCTTTTAAGTGGTATAAATGGGAAGTAAAAAAAATTGCTAAACTGTCACTCCCTTTCAGAAGATGAGGAAAATGAATCTGCCGGTTAAAATAAAAGTACGTACCGGCAAAGGTGCAGTAGTTAAAAATGAATGACGTAAATAGCCTGAGGCGTCATTGCAGAGGCTAAGTTATCTGGATAGTAGGCCGTTAACAATACTTACTTATAGGTATTTTTAACAATCGCAATAGAATAGTGCCTCCAGACCGTTTGGGGGCTGCCCGGGCAGTTGCAGTTATAAAAAATTCTATGAATTATAAATTTGTTGGTTTAGATCCGGAAAATATGACTAACAACCGGAGAGATTTTTTAAAGCGAATGGGCGGGCTGGGTGCGGCGGCTGCCCTGGCGGGCCCCGGTGCGAAAGCCCTCCCGGACGGCGGCAAAGCCGGAGAGGGATTTACCTTTCTGTTCCAGGGCGACTCCATCACCGACGGCAACCGGACCCGCAACAACGACTGGAACCACGTGATGGGACACGGCTACGCCTACATCCTGGCCAGCAAGCTGTGGTATGAGCATCCCGGGAAAGGGTTTCGCTTCCTCAACCGGGGCGTGAGCGGCAACAAAGTAACCGACCTGGCGGCCCGCTGGCAGGCCGATGCGCTGGACCTCAGACCCGACGTGCTCAGCATCCTGGTCGGCATCAACGACGTGGCCGCGTTCCTGGACGGGGATGCCGCCTTTTCGGCCGCGCAGTACGAAGCCGGCTACGGGGCCCTGCTGGCGCAAACCCAACGGCAACTGCCCGGCGTGCAACTGGTCCTGGGCCAGCCGTTCATCCTGCCCGTGGGGCGCGTCAGGGAGCGGTGGGAAACCTACGACGGGCAGGTGCGCGAGCGGCAGCAGATCGTCCGAAAGCTGGGGGACCGGCACGGCGCCATTGTGGTGGATTTCGGGCAGGCATTCACCAAAGCATTGTCCAAAGCCCCGGCCGACTACTGGATCTGGGACGGCATTCACCCCATGCCGGCGGGCCACGAACTGATGGCCCGGGAATGGCTGGCCCAGGTGCGCCGGAAACTCCCCTTCCTGAAAGCCTGAGTCCCGGTGGCAGCACGGCTACGATGAGGATACATTTGCAGAACCTTCCGAAAACGCTTTCCGAGCCGTCAGGGAGACACTGACCACTTCTTTTAATTATCCCAAAAATGCGTCTTCAGCGCAGGCGGCAGGGAGGAACGGCGACGGAGGGGCGTTGCCGGTTTGTGATTGAGGGGGCCAGGCTTTAATTTAGCCGCCATGACATTGATTACACGCAAGCTTACCCCCTCCTTGCTGCCGGCACTGCTCCTGCTGGCAATGTTTCCCGGCCCGGTGCCGCCGTTGGTGTTCGGCCAGCGGGCCGCCCTGCGGCAAAAGATCGAAGGCGTGATCGGAACGTCGCGGGCGGACGTAGGGGTGTCGGTGCTGCACCTGGAAAAAGGCGACACCCTCACCGTGAACGGGCAAAAGCACTACCCCATGCAGAGCGTGTACAAGTTTCCGCTGGCGATGGCCGTGCTGCACCAGGTAGACCAAGGCAAGCTGTCGCTGGGCCAGAAAATCCGCCTGACCCGCCGCGACCTGCTGCCCGACACCTGGAGCCCCCTGCGCGACAAATACCCGCAGGCCAACGTGGACGTTTCCCTGGAAGAAATCCTGCGCTACACCGTTTCCCAGAGCGACAACAACGGTTGCGACGTGCTGTTCCGCCTGCTGGGCGGCACCCGGCCGGTAGACGCGTACGTGCGCAGCCTCGGGGTAAAGGGAATGGCCATTGCGGCCACCGAAGAAGAAATGCACCAAGCCTGGGACGTGCAGTTCACCAACTGGTGCGAACCGGCGGCCATGACCGCGCTGCTGAAGCTGTTTTACGAAAGAAAACACCTCTCGGCGGCCAGCAGTGAGCTGCTCTGGAAGCTGATGGTGGAAACTTCCACCGGCCCGGCCCGGATCAAGGGACTGCTGCCGAAAGAGACGGTGGTGGCCCACAAAACCGGCACCTCCGCCACCAACGCCCAGGGCATTGCGGCCGCCACCAACGACGCCGGCATTGTCACCCTGCCCAACGGAGAGCATTTTGCCGTGGTGGTGTACGTTGCCAACTCCCCGGCCGACGCCAAAACCCGCGAGGCAACCATTGCCCGGATCACCCGCGCCGTCTGGGACGAGTACACGGCAAACCCGCAGCCGCAGGGAGGCAAGTAGGAAAGGCAGGAGGTTGGATGGCTACATGGTTGAATGGCTGAATGGCTGTATGGCTATATGGCTGTATGGCTGTATGGTTGACCGTGGAGGGCAGGGAGTTATGCGGGGAGAGGGAGCAGGAACTTAACCGCAAAGGGCGCAATGGAGGCGCAAGGGGCGCAAAGAAAAAAGCAATGGTATGGCACGTTATGCCTCCTTTTTTAGCAAAAGTACCCGTACGCGGGCAGGCGTCGCGTCGCGAGGTGGACCGCGTCGCGGCTCCCCTCCTCGGAGGGGTTAGGGGGTGGGTTTACTTCCATGCTACGCCTCATATGGGGATCATCGCACTGCGAATCAGCGCATTACTCCAAGAGGGCACCGGCATCAGTAAAGTATCCCGGAAAAGTCTGGCACCAGGGTTGGGAAATTACGCTAATGCGATGATCCCCAGGTAACTTGTCGCCTGTAGGTAAACCCACCCCCTAACCCCTCCGAGGAGGGGAGCCGCGACGCGGTCCACCTCGCGATGCGGCGCCTGCCCGCGACGCGACGGGTACCGCGGCAATGGGTAGCTTCCCTTGCCTCCGTCTAACTCCCTGCCCTCCACAGTCAACCATACAACCATACAACCATACAGCCATTCAACCATTCAACCATCCAACCCTCTCCCCATCGCCCCGCCGGGAGGCTTTGAGTATAAAACTACCCCGGCGCCCTTTGGAACAATAAACCATTAAACGACAATGCAAGCACTTTTGGGTATTCTGTACCACACCATCGGGGGTGGGTTTTCGGGCAGTTTCTACATGCCTTTCAGTAAAGTAAAAGGGTGGTCCTGGGAAAGCTACTGGATCATCGGCGGCCTGTTCTCCTGGCTGATCGTCCCGCCCCTGGCCGCCTGGCTCACCATTCCCGACTTTGCGGGCATCATCGCCTCGGCCGACTTCGGCATCAAATCGCTCACGTTTCTGCTGGGCCTGCTCTGGGGCATCGGCGGGCTTACCTACGGCCTGGGCGTCCGCTACCTGGGCATGTCGCTGGGCAACTCGGTAGTGCTGGGCTTCTGTTCGGCCTTCGGGGCGCTGGTGCCGCCGATCTACTACAGTTTCAACCCCGTGGCCGGAAAAACCTCCTTTACCGACATGCTCGGCACGGCGGGCGGGCAACTGGTGTTGCTGGGCGTGGCCGTGTGCATTGCGGGCATTGCCATTTCGGGCCGGGCCGGCATGCTCAAGGAGGCCGACCTGTCCGAAGCGCAGCAGAAAGCGTCGGTCAAAGAATTCAGCCTCGCCAAAGGGCTGGTGATCGCCGTGTTCTCGGGCATTCTGAGCGCCTTTTTCAATTTCGGCATTGAAGCCGGCAAGCCCCTGGCCGACCAGGCTGTGGCCCGGGGCTGCAACCCGCTGTTTCAGAACAACGTGACCTACGTGGTGCTGCTGTGGGGCGGGCTGACCACCAACTTCCTCTGGTGCATGTACCTCAACGCCCGCAACCGGACCTTCGGCGACTACACCAACGCCCGTACGCCCATCACGTCCAACGTCCTTTTTGCCGGGATTGCCGGCACGATGTGGTTCCTCCAGTTTTTCTTCTACGGCATGGGCGAAAGCAAGCTGGGCAACGGGGCCAGTTCCTGGATTACCCACATGGCTACCATCATCCTGACGGCCAACCTGTGGGGCCTCTACCTGCGGGAGTGGTCGGGCGTATCAGCCCGGACCTTCCGCACCTTCGTGGCCGGCATCGTGGTCATTCTCGTCTCCATCGTCCTGGTGGGCATCGGCAACTCCCTGTAAATGGTTGTTGGTTGTTCGAACAACGAGCAACCGACAACGAAAAACGAACAACTAACAACTCTCCTTCCTATGGTAAGCCACCCCAACACATTCCGCCACGTCAGCTACCTGTGGGACGAGGCCAAAGCCGCCCAACTCGCCGGCGACGAAGTAGCCTTGTTCATTTACCGCTCCAACCTGCTGGGCGCCGACCTGCGGCTCACCAACTACGGCGGGGGCAATACGTCGGTAAAAATCGTGGACAAGGACCCCCTGACGGGCAAGCCGGTGGACGTGATGTGGATCAAGGGCTCCGGGGGCGACATCGGTACGCTGACCCGGGCCGGCTGCGCGGCCCTCTACCTCGACCGCCTGCGCAGCCTCGAAGAGGTGTACCGGGGACTCGAATTCGAGGACGAGATGGTGGCCCTCTTCAACCATTCGCTGTTCGACCTGGACTCGAAAGCGCCTTCCATCGATACGCCGCTGCACGGGTTTCTGCCCTTCAAACACATCGACCACCTGCACCCCGACGCGGCCATTGCCATTGCCGCCGCCAAAGACGGCCAGCGCATCACCGCCGAACTCTTCGACGGCCAGGTGGGCTGGGTAGACTGGCAGCGGCCGGGCTTCGACCTGGGCCTCAAGCTGCGCGACTGCCTCGAAGAAGCCGCCGCCCGCGGGGTGGCCCTCCGGGGCATCATGCTGGGCTCGCACGGGCTGTTCACCTGGGGCGATACGTCGTACGAAAGCTACATGAACACCCTGGAAGTCATCGAAAAGTGCGCCGCGTACCTGGAGGCGCACTACGGCAAAGGCCGTCCCGTGTTCGGCGGGCCGAAGCGCGAAAGCCTGCCGGCCGAAGGACGCCGGAAGCAGGCGGCCGGGCTGGCCCCGGTGCTGCGCGGCTTCTGCGCCTCCGAACGCATGATGGTGGGGCATTTTACCGACGATGAACGGGTGCTGGAGTTTGTGAATTCCAACGACCTGGACCGCCTGGCCCCGATGGGCACTTCTTGCCCCGACCACTTCCTGCGCACCAAGATCAGCCCGCTGGTGCTGGACCTGGCGCCCGGAGAAGACCTGTCGGACCTGGCGGCGCTGCGGGCCAGGCTGGCGCCCGCGTTTGAAGCCTACCGCCAGCAATACGCCAACTACTACGCGCAGTGCAAGCACCCCAACAGCCCGGCCATGCGCGACCCCAACCCGGTGGTGATGCTCTACCCGGGCGTGGGCATGTTCACGTTTGCCAAAGACAAAACCACGGCCCGGGTGGCTTCGGAATTCTACATCAACGCCATCAACGTGATGAAAGGCGCCGAGGCGGTGTCGGAATATACCGCCCTGCCGCGCCAGGAAGCCTTCAACATTGAGTACTGGCTGCTGGAAGAAGCCAAACTGCAACGCCTGCCCAAGCCCAAAGCCCTCTCGGGCCGCGTGGCCCTGGTGACGGGCAGCGCCGGCGGCATCGGCAAGGCCATTGCCCGCAAATTCGCCCAGGAAGGCGCCGTGGTCGTGCTCAACGACATCAACGCCGAACGGCTGGAAAGCGCCAAAGCCGAATTCAAGGGGCAGTTTGGCAAAGACGCCGTCGCCACCACCCTCCTCGACGTGACGAGTGCCGAAAGCATCGGGCAGGCCCTCGACGCGGCCTCCCTGGCCTTCGGCGGCGTGGACATGATCGTCAACAATGCCGGCATCAGCATTTCCAAGCCCATCGAAGGGCACACGCTGGCCGACTGGGACATGCTCTATGACGTCCTGGTGAAAGGCCAGTTCCTGGTCACGCAGGCGGCCCTCGCCGTGATGCGCAAGCAGGGACTGGGCGGCGACATCGTCAACATCGTGAGCAAAAATGCCCTGGTGGCGGGCCCCAACAACGCCGGCTACGGCTCGGCCAAGGCCGCCCAGCTGCACCTGAGCCGGCTGAACGCCGCCGAACTGGGCAAGGACAAGATCCGGGTCAACACCGTCAACCCCGACGCCGTGATCGCCGACTCCAACATCTGGGCCGGCGGCTGGGCCGAAGGAAGGGCCAAAGCATACGGCATCACGGTGGAAGAACTGCCCGCCTACTACGCCAAGCGTACCCTGCTCGACGAATCGATTCTGCCCGAAGACATTGCCAACGCGTGTTTTGTGTTTGTGGGCGGCCTGCTGAGCAAATCCACCGGCAACGTGCTCAACGTGGATGGCGGCGTGGCAATGGCGTTTGTGCGGTAAAGGTTCACCACGGAGACACGGAGGGCACGGAGTTGCACGGAGAAAAAGGGAGACGCGAGGAAGGGATAGGGTCTAACCCTATCCTATGGATATTGCGCAGGCGTACGAAGACTTCGCTTACATCAACCCAAGCGAAGCCTATCAGTAGGGTAGGGTTTAAACCCTACCCCCACCCGCGGCCTCCCGCCTCCTTTTCTCCGTGCAACTCCGTGTCTCCGTGGTAATTTAATTTCGTAAACTCATTGAAGTACCCATGAAAAAACTGCTCCTGCTGCTGGTTCCGTTTTTCCTGTTCACTTCCTTTGCCCCCCGGCCGCTGACCTGGGTTGCCATCGGCGATTCGATCACCTACCTCAACGACCACCCCGACGAAACGGGTCACCGCATCACCAGGGGCTACCTGACGCGGGTTACGGAAAAGCTGCCCCACATCAAAGCCATCAACCAGGGACACAACGGCTGGACGTCGGGCGGCATTGCCGACGCCGTGGAAAAGCTGGGCCTGGTGGAAGCCGACGTGTACTCGGTCTTCCTGGGTACCAACGACTGGTGGCAGGGCCGGCCCCTGGGACGGCTGGCCGACTACCACGAGGCCACCGGCAACGGCACCGTGTACGGCTCGTTCCGCATCATCGTCGACAAACTGCGGCGCCTCAACCCGGGGGCTAAAATCCTGCTCATCACCCCCATGCAGCGCACCGACTTTGTCTACATCAATGATTTCAGGAACAACGCCTACGGGTCCTACAAAGAGAAGAACGGCCAGACGCTGGCGCAGTTTGCCGGTGCCATCGACAGCATCGGCCGGGCGGAGGGTTTCCCCGTCGTGGACCTCTACCACCAGCCGGGCATGGACGTAAAGCACCTGGTGAAGTACAAGCGCCTGAAGGACCCGCAAACCGGCAAGTACCGCAACTACCGCTACCCCGATTACACCGGCATTCCCTTTCACCCCGAAACCGACGCGTACCCCTACCCGGTGGGGGCCATCAACGTTACCTACGACGGGCTGCACCCCTCCGACAAAGGCTACGCGGTGATCAGCAAACTGCTGGTGAAGTTTATGGAAAAGTACTGATCCACTGCGCCCTTGTTTGGCAAAAGGACCCGCACGCGGCAGGCGCCGGATGTTGGGAAAGGACCGCATCGCATCACCCGTCGCATTGCATGGCGGGAAAGGACCGCCTCGCGGCGGGCGTCGCTTCGCGGTACTCGTCGCGTTGCGGCTCCCCTCCTCGGAGTAGGGCTGTACAGTTTAAGTTATAAAAGCCAGGAATATAGCTCTTTGATATTGTGCGCATAGCGTTCAGTAGTTGCTTTCAGAGAGGAGAAGCCTTTGGCTCTGGTTAAATTCAAGACCATGTTCTTGATAAGGGAAACGTTTTTGGCGGCCTGATGGTGTCGGATGCGGTTTTTGTCTTCCTTCATGTGGACGTCTTTGACCCAATGCAAGCGGTTCTCAATGCCCCAATGATTGCGAATCAGAGTAGCGGCTTGTTGGGCCGATTCCATCTTGCGGCTCAAGATATAGTAGTGGGTCTTCTCATAAGGCTTAGCTTTCTGGAAGCGCTTGCCTTTGCGATAGCCCCAGCGCCTGAGTACTACAAAGCAGACAATGCCTTTGTAGTAGTTTTGCCAGTCTTGAGGGGCGGCAAAGAGCTGGCAGTGGCGGTGTTCCAGGCGACCCCGGTTCTTCTCTCGGTACTGCTGCTCACTGAGGGGCTTTTGCGAGCGGGCCTCTTGTTGGAGGCGGGCCAGGAGTTTGACCTGATTGGCCTTCACTTGCAAGCAGTAGTCATTGCCCGAATCAACAATAGCTTCTAGCGTTTTTTTTGGCTGTGCAAGGCATCCAGCGTGAGCATAGCGCCTTTTAGATCGAGTTTTTCAATCAAATCGCGCACGACTTGGGCCTCACCCTGCTGGCCATTGTGAAAGGCTTGTAAGCCTACTACCAACTGGCTTTGGTGAGAAAACACCTGTACCATAGCCACAAAGTCCTGGTAGCTTTCTGGGTAGTCAGAAAGGGTAGACTTCAAACTCTTGCCGTCTAAGCTGTAGGCTGGCTGAGCTTGTTCTAGGGGTTGAGCTTGTTCTAGGGGTTGAGCTTGTAGTTGACCGAGCCAAGCCTGGAACTGCTGCTTGAAGGCCTCAAAGTCGAGCCTTCCCAACACCTCGCCGATGGTAACATGACCCGGTACGCCGTGCTTAAAACCAAACAAGCGTACAAACGCCCAGGCGTGACGTTGCATGAAGCGGGCCAGTTCCCGATAGCCGTAGTAGCCACTTAAGTTGCCTATGACTATCATTGCCAGTAGCGAGGGCAAGGGGTGGCGACTACCCTTTTTACAGCGAGGATCAGGTACTTTGGACAGAAAAGATAACAAGTTAGCAGCCATACTCATTTATATTTCTTGCAAATATACTTGCTAACAACTACTTACACCAAAACTAAACAACCCTACTCCTCGGAGGGGTTAGGGGGTGGGTTTACCTACAGGCTACGTTCTACCTAGGGGTCACCCCCCTGAGAATCATCGCATCATGCCAGGAGGGCACTGCCATTAGGGAGTATCGCCGGAAAGTTTGGCACCCGCGCCCGGTAGATCACTGTAATACGCTGATCCCCGTATTACGCGTAGTCTGTAGGTAAACCCACCCCCTAACCCCTCCGAGGAGGGGAGCCGCAACGCGACGAGTACCGCGAAGCGACGCCCGCCGCGAGGCGGTCCTTTCCCGCCATGCAATGCGACGGGTGATGCGACGTGCATAAAGGCAATGGTCAACCATCCAACCTTCCGACTTTTTAACCATCAACCCTTTACCCCGCTGCGCATACTGCAACGCGACGTTTCCGCCCTGCGGCCGGGCCTTTACCTCTTGCAGGTGCAGTCCGGGGCGGGCAACCAACGGTTCCGGTGGTTCCGGTCCGGCAAGCAGTGACGGAACGGGCAATTTGCCGGGCGTGGGCATGTAGTACGGACACGTAGGGCCGGGATGAAAAGAATCCGGATAATATTTAATTGATAATGAACGAGTTATTTGGACTAAATGCGTAATATCCGTGCCCGATGACGGATGTCCCGCTTCGCGAAAAGACACCCCCGTTTTCCTGGTTGAACAGCACCTAAAACCCCTCTACGCCCATGATGACGCACGATGTTGCCCCCGCCGGCATTGCTCCCAAAAACAGTACGGTACCCCTGCGGCACCGGATGCTCAGCACCCTGCTTGCCTTACTTCTGTTCGTACCCGGTTGCCAGTTCAGTCCGGAGGTGGCGCCGGGGCCGGCACCGGGTGACGGAGCGGACAAAGCCGCGGCCCGCAAGGCTGCCATTTCCCAGACCCTTACGCGCATCGACGGCGCCACGATGCAGATGGCGTGCCGGGAGGATACCCTCCAGACGGGGGAAATCGTGCAGATCTGCATGCCGGCCGATTGGAACGGGTCGTTGATCCTGTACGCCCACGGGTACGTGTCCGAGTTTGAACCCCTGCGCCTGCCGTTGGATGCGGCCCAGTATGCGCCCCTCTACGTGGGTTTGGGCTTTGCCTTTGCCACGACGAGCCTGCGGGAGAACGGACTCGCCATCCAGACGGGCATCGAAGACATCCTCCGCCTGCGCAAGCAGTTCGTCAAGGAATACGGCGAACCGGAGCATACCTACCTGACGGGCGGCTCCCAGGGGGGCATCATTACCACCCTGGCCGTTGAACGCTACCCCAAACTGCTCAGTGGCGGCTTGTCTTTGTGCGGTCCCTGCGGCGATTTTCAGCGACAGGTGAACTACTACGGCGATTTCCGCGTGCTGTTCGACTATTTCTTCCCGAACGTGCTGCCGGGCGACGCGGTAAACATCCCTGATGCGCTCATTGCCAACTGGAACGCGGTGTACGCGCCGGCCGTCGTGCAAGCCATCACCGTGAACCCGGCCGCCACCCTCAAACTGCTGAGTGTGGCGCAGGCTCCCTACGATGCAGCCAACCCGCTTACCATTGCCCAAACCGTGCTGGCCGTGCTTTGGTACGACGTATTCACGACCCGGGACGCGATCCGCAAACTGGGCGGGCAGCCCTTTGACAACTTTACGAAGCAATACGCCGGAACGGGCAACGCCGGCGAGGATGCGCAACTCAATGCGCAGGTGCAGCGTTTTGCGGCCGATCCCAAGGCGGCCAAAAACATTGCCAAGTACTACCAGACGAGCGGAAACATTACCGTTCCCCTCGTAACCGGGCATACGACCAAAGATCCCATCCAACTCTTCTGGCACCTGGGTTTATACGGGCAAAAAGTGTTGGGCCAGGGCAAAGGGGCGCTGTTTACCGGCATTCCGGTGGATCGCTACGGCCACTGCACCTTTACGCAGGCCGAAATCGCCGGCGCCTTCAACCTGCTGGTGCAAAAAGTGACCGGCCAGGGGTTGCCGTTGGTCGGGCAACTGCTCGCAAAAGCGGACCCGGCCACGGGCCTGCTCGTTACCCGGGTAACCGGAAAGTAGGGGCTTGAACGAAGCGATGGAATAACAAATACACCTAACCGCAAGGATCGCAAGGGGGAGCGCAGAGGACGCAAAGTAGGGGTAGGGTTTAAACCCTACCCTACGGAAAGGCTGCGCTTGGTTTGACTGGAGCGAAGTTTGCGTACGTATGCGCAATATCCATAGGATCGGGTTTAAACCCGATCCCTCCTTGCGCCCTTTGCGCCTTCTCTTTGCGATCCTTGCGGTTAAGTTTCTCCCGGCTCCTTTTTGCTGCCATCCCTTTCCTTGTCGGGTCAATCAGACCGGAGACGCGCTGCTGATTTCGGACGACAATGAGTAGTTTAGTGAACGGGTTCCCGTCCCCCGTCTCAACATGGAAAAACCCCTGGCTCCGGCCCGCTGGTACCGGCTCATTCCCGTTGCATTCATTACCTACAGCCTGGCCTACCTCGACCGGGCCAACTTCGGCTTCGGCGCCGCCAGCGGCATGGCCGAAGACCTGCGCATCACGCCGGCCACGTCGTCGCTGCTGAGTTCGCTGTTTTTCCTGGGATATTTCTTCTTCCAGATTCCCGGGGCCCACTACGCCGCGCACCGCAGCGCGAAGAAGCTTATCTTCTGGTCGCTGATCCTGTGGGGCGGGCTGGCGACGGCAACCGGCCTGGTGAGCAACGTGACCCTGCTGATCGTGATCCGCTTCATGCTGGGGGTGGTGGAAAGCGCCGTCATGCCCGCCATGCTCATCCTGCTGAGCAACTGGTTCACCAAAACGGAACGTTCCCGGGCCAACACCTTCCTGATCCTGGGCAACCCGGCCACGGTGCTCTGGATGTCGATTCTGTCGGGCTACCTGATCAATGCCCTCGGGTGGCGGTGGATGTTCGTGCTGGAAGGCTTGCCGGCCGTGCTGTGGGCCTTCGCCTGGGTCCGGCTCGTGACCGATGCCCCCGGGGAGGCGGCCTGGCTCACGGCCCCGGAAAAGACCGCGCTGGCGGCAACGCTGCAAGCCGAACAGCAGGGGATCAAGCCGGTGAAAAACTACGCGGCCGCCTTCCGCTCCCGGACGGTGATCCTGCTGAGCCTGCAATACGCCCTGTGGAGCATCGGCGTGTACGGCTTCGTGATGTGGCTGCCGTCCATCCTGCGGGCCGCCCCCGACATGAACATCGTGCGGACCGGCTGGCTGTCGGCGGTGCCGTACGTGCTGGCGATCATCGGCATGCTGGCGGCCTCCTATTTTTCCGACCGGACGCAGCAGCGGAAGGCCTTCGTGTGGCCCTTCCTGCTGATTGCCGCCCTGGCTTTCTACGGTTCCTACCTGCTGGGTTCGGGGCATTTCTGGGTGTCGTTCGGGCTGCTCGTGCTGGCGGGCGGGGCCATGTACGCGCCCTACGGTCCGTTCTTCGCCATCATTCCCGAAGTGCTGCCCCGCAACGTGGCCGGCGGCGCCACGGCGCTCATCAACAGCATGGGGGCGCTGGGGTCGTTTGCCGGCTCGTACCTGGTGGGTTACCTCAACGCCACGACCGGCGGCTTCGGCGCCTCTTACCTGTTCATGGCCGGCTCCCTGCTCGGGGCGGCGGTACTCACGCTGGCAGTGAACAGTGATCAGTGAACAGTGAACAGTGATCAGTGAACAGTAATCAGTAATCAGGGGTGAGTGGGTATGCGTGGGGCCTGTACCCTGAATGATGAGTGACTGCTGACCACTGACTAGCGCACTGATTACTGTTCACTGATTACTGTTTACTGACTATGTACCGGAGTATGATGGGTTTTTACCGGGTCGGGGCCCGGGCCGGCTTTACCTTTGTCGGGTAACCACATCCACCCAACCTATGAAAAACAACAGAGGCCTTTTGCTGATCGTGCTGCTCGCGTTGCTGACCGCCTTCAACGAGAAAGACGAGTGGACGCCGCTGCTGGACAAAGACCTGTCGCAGTGGGAAATGTATCTGAGCTACCGCCACGCGGAAGGCTATACCGGCCAGGTGCCCCGTGACCCCTCGGGGACGCCGCTGACGCCGGTCGGCTACAACAAAAACGAAACGGGCGTTTTCTCGGTGGTGGAGGAAGCGGGCGAACCGGTGCTGCGGGTAAGCGGCGAAATATACGGCTCGGTATTTACCAAAACGGAATACGAGAATTACCACCTGAGGCTCAAGGTGAAGTGGGGCGACCAGAAGTACGTACCCCGCCGGGATAAACTCAAAGACTCGGGGCTGCTCTACCACTCCATCGGGGAGAACGGCGTGGACTACTGGCGGGCCTGGAAACTTTCGCAGGAATTCCAGATCATGGAAGGGCACATGGGCGACTACTGGAACGTAGCCACGTCGGCCATCGACATCCGGGCCTACCCCTCGGAGGGGCAAATGAACAGCGTAGCCAGTGCCGCGCAACCTTTCCTGCCGTTCGGCACCGGCTCGAAACGGGACGGCTTCTGCATGCGGAGCGAAAACTACGAGAGTCCGGCCGGGGCGTGGACCACCCTGGAACTGGTCTGCTACGGCGACAAGAGCGTGCACCTGGTGAACGGCCACGTGGTGATGGTTTTACAGGGTTCCCGCTACCTGAAGGACGGGGCAACGCTGCCCCTGGCGAAGGGAAAAATTCAACTGCAAAGCGAAGCGGCCGAGGTGTTTTTCAAGGACATCCAGATCAAAAGCATTTCGCGCCTGCCCCCGGCGTACGCCGCCCTTTTCTCCGCGCAGAAGTAAAGGAGACGGGAGACCGGAGGAGGATCGGGAATGATACGGCTGTAGCCGACCTTCCAACCGGCTAACTTTCCAGCCCGGTGCCGTAGCGGTTCCCGGCGGTGATGCCTTGCAGCAGTTCCCGTTGGGCCCGGAGGCAGGTTTGGGCATCATCGGCGGCCTGGCGGCTGCGGCGGTACAACTCCTGGTTGGACATCCGGACTTGCCTGGACTCGGCTACCAAAGCCCGGGTCCGGGCCAGCAAGCCGGCTATATCGGGGTTCGTGTTCATCACAAAAAATGAGAGAATGATCTGTATGGTGTCTTGGTGGATATGTACGTACGGACGGGGCCGGGGTTGCAGCGGCAGCGAGAAGGCACTGCCTTCCGCATCGGGCTGCCGGCGGCAACGTAGGTAGTTATTGGTTATTGGTTGTTCGAGCCTGAAGCGTTTGACTTAGTGGCCGGCGTACCCTTTTTTTGCCCGCCCGTTGGGCGGGTTGGCACCGGGTTGATAAATTGCCGGCCGAACCGCCCGCAAAAGCCCCGCAAACGCATGGAAGCAACCCTCATCTGCAAACCGTTTGAAGCACTGACCCCGTTCCAATTGTACGAGGTCCTGCGCCTGAGAAGCGAAATTTTCGTGGTGGAGCAGCAGTGCGTTTTCCTGGACATGGACAACAAAGACCAGCATTCGCACCACCTGCTGCTGTACCACGGCGAGGCGCTGGTGGCCTACGCGCGGCTGGTGCCCGCCGGGCGGTCATTTGCCGAGATGTCCATCGGGCGGGTGGTCACCAGCGCGGCCGTAAGGGGCGCCGGCGTCGGCAAAAAGCTCATGCAGGAAGCCATTGCCGCCAGCTACCGGCTGTACGGCCCGGGACCCATCCGGATCGGGGCGCAGTGCTACGCCCGCCAATTCTACGAAAACCTGGGGTTCGTGCAGGCCGGGGAGGTATACGATGAAGACGGCATCGACCACATCGAAATGGTGAAGCCGCCGGCCGGGTAGCCCCGAACGGAGAAGGTACAGGAGGGAAAAAGGGTTATCACGGAGACACGGAAAAAAGGAAACCGGAGACGGGAGGATAGGACCGCAGCGGGCGCAGAGAGCACGGAGGAAAAAAAGAGAAGAAGCGTAACCCCAAAGGAGACGCAAAGGACGCCAAGATGCATGGCGGCAGGCGTGTCGGGAAGCAGTTGTCGCATGGCGGGAAGGCATCGCATCGCAGGGAGTGGTCACATCGTGGTACTCGTCGCGTGGCGGGAACGGGTCGCGTCGCGGCTCCCCTCCTCGGAGGGGTTAGGGGGTGGGTTTACCGATAGGCTACGCCTGATTTGGGGATCACCACATTGCGGTGATCTTCTGTACGTAATGCTCAGTACATTGTTAGCCAAATAAGATGATAGGATTGTTGTGGGTGGAAAACACCAACAACGGCGTATTCGAAATGCGCGTTGGTATTTGAAAAAGAGGCGTTTATCGTTCGCGCCGTTGTCGGTGTTTTCCACCCACAACTTTTTATAAATTGAGTTAGCTGACAGTGTGCTTAACCTGCTGCGGATTTTCACTCCTGCGAATTCCTCATATTGCGGTGATCCCTTGGTAACTTGTAGCATGTAGGTAAACCCACCCCCTAACCCCTCCGAGGAGTAGGGTTGTTTAGTTTTGGTGTAAGTAGTTGTTAGCAAGTATATTTGCAAGAAATATAAATGAGTATGGCTGCTAACTTGTTATCTTTTCTGTCCAAAGTACCTGATCCTCGCTGTAAAAAGGGTAGTCGCCACCCCTTGCCCTCGCTACTGGCAATGATAGTCATAGGCAACTTAAGTGGCTACTACGGCTATCGGGAACTGGCCCGCTTCATGCAACGTCACGCCTGGGCGTTTGTACGCTTGTTTGGTTTTAAGCACGGCGTACCGGGTCATGTTACCATCGGCGAGGTGTTGGGAAGGCTCGACTTTGAGGCCTTCAAGCAGCAGTTCCAGGCTTGGCTCGGTCAACTACAAGCTCAGCCCCTAGAACAAGCTCAACCCCTAGAACAAGCTCAGCCAGCCTACAGCTTAGACGGCAAGAGTTTGAAGTCTACCCTTTCTGACTACCCAGAAAGCTACCAGGACTTTGTGGCTATGGTACAGGTGTTTTCTCACCAAAGCCAGTTGGTAGTAGGCTTACAAGCCTTTCACAATGGCCAGCAGGGTGAGGCCCAAGTCGTGCGCGATTTGATTGAAAAACTCGATCTAAAAGGCGCTATGCTCACGCTGGATGCCTTGCACAGCCAAAAAAAACGCTAGAAGCTATTGTTGATTCGGGCAATGACTACTGCTTGCAAGTGAAGGCCAATCAGGTCAAACTCCTGGCCCGCCTCCAACAAGAGGCCCGCTCGCAAAAGCCCCTCAGTGAGCAGCAGTACCGAGAGAAGAACCGGGGTCGCCTGGAACACCGCCACTGCCAGCTCTTTGCCGCCCCTCAAGACTGGCAAAACTACTACAAAGGCATTGTCTGCTTTGTAGTACTCAGGCGCTGGGGCTATCGCAAAGGCAAGCGCTTCCAGAAAGCTAAGCCTTATGAGAAGACCCACTACTACATCTTGAGCCGCAAGATGGAATCGGCCCAACAAGCCGCTACTCTGATTCGCAATCATTGGGGCATTGAGAACCGCTTGCATTGGGTCAAAGACGTCCACATGAAGGAAGACAAAAACCGCATCCGACACCATCAGGCCGCCAAAAACGTTTCCCTTATCAAGAACATGGTCTTGAATTTAACCAGAGCCAAAGGCTTCTCCTCTCTGAAAGCAACTACTGAACGCTATGCGCACAATATCAAAGAGCTATATTCC
The DNA here is from genome assembly GCA_963844325.1 of uncultured Sphingobacteriales bacterium. GTDB lineage: Bacteria > Bacteroidota > Bacteroidia > Cytophagales > 172606-1 > CADCTQ01. Next base: position 5,002,990 of record CAWJNV010000002.1, on the reverse strand, counting down.
TGGCTTTTATAACTTAAACTGTACAGCCCTACTCCGAGGAGGGGAGCCGCGACGCGACCCTTTCCCGCAACGCGACCCTTTCCCGCAACGCGACCCTTTCCCGCAACGCGACGAGTACCGCGATGTGACCACTCCCTGCAATGCGATGCCTTCCTACGATGCGACAACTGCCTCCCGACACGCCTGTCGCCATGCATCTTGGCGATCCTGGCCGTTAAGTGCTTTGCGGTTCGGTTTCTGCTCCTCCATCCTCTGTGCTCTCTGCGCCCGCTGCGGTCCTCTCCTCCTGTCTCCGGTCTCCTTTTTTCCGTGTCTCCGTAGTAAACGGCCCCCCTTACGCTTTGATGAAACGGGGCCGGATGAGGTTTTCGAACGAATACAACTCATCCCACTTGGCCTGGGTAACCAGTTTGCGCTCCTCCACCACGATGGCGTGCACCGACCGGCCCGTCGCCAGGGCTTCTTTGGCAATGGCTGCCGTGGTTTCGTAGCCCAGCAGGGGCGTAAGGGCCGTGACCAGGGCCACGCTGTTCATCACCTGGCGCCGGCACTCGGCCTCGTTGGCGGTAATACCTTCCACGCACCTGGTGCGCAGCGTATGGCAGGCGCTGGTCATGTAGCCCAGCGACGTAAACAGGCTGAAGGCCATCACCGGCTCCATCACGTTGAGCTGCAACTGGCCCGCTTCGGCGGCGAAGGAAATCGTCACGTCGGCGCCCACCACGTAGAAGGCCGTTTGGTTCACCACTTCCGGCACCACCGGGTTCACCTTGCCGGGCATGATGGAAGAACCCGGTTGCAGGGGCGGCAGGTTGATCTCGTGCAGCCCCGCCCGCGGACCCGAGGAGAGCAGCCGGAGGTCGTTGCAGATTTTGGAGAGCTTGAGGGCGCTGCGCTTGAGCACCCCCGACACGTGCACGAAGGCCCCCGTATCCGAAGTGGCTTCGATCAGGTTGGGCGAAAGGGTCATGGGCACGCCCGACAGTTCGCTCAGGTAGTGGGTGCACCGGGCGGCGTACCCCTCCGGCGCGTTGATGCCCGTGCCAATGGCCGTAGCCCCCATGCTGCTTTCCTGCATGCTGCTTTGTGCATCCCGCAGGCGGACCACGTCTTCCCCCAGCGTGAGGGCAAACCCCGTAAATTCTTCCCCGAGGCTCATGGGCACGGCGTCCTGCAACTGCGTGCGGCCCATCTTGAGTACGTTGCGGAAGGCGACGCCCTTGTCGGCAAAGGCGCCCGCCAGGGCGTCGAGCGTCTCCACGTAGGCGCCGATCTTCCAGTACAGCGCCAGGCGGAGGGCCGTGGGGTAGGCGTCGTTGGTGGACTGGGAGAAGTTGACGTGGTTGTTGGGGTGCAGGTGCTGGTAGTCGCCCTTGCGGTGGCCCAGGTATTCGAGCCCGAGGTTGGCAATCACTTCGTTGACGTTCATGTTCACCGAAGTACCCGCCCCGCCCTGGATCATGTCGGAGGGAAACTGGTCGAGGAACTCGCCGGCAACCAGCCGGTCGCAGGCGTGGCTGATGGCTTCGGCCAGCCGGGCGTCGAGTACGCCTAACTCCTGGTTGGCCCGGGCAGCGGCCTTTTTCACGTAGGCAAAGGCTTTGATCAGCAAGGGTTCCCGGGCAATGGGAATGCCCGTGATGTGAAAGTTTTCCAGGGCCCGGGCCGTTTGCACGCCGTAGTACAGGCGGTCGTCAATTTGCTTTTCACCCAGGAAGTCGTGTTCAATTCGATAGGAAGGGGACATGGCAGCAAAGATTTGGAACGGGGAAGGTAAGATTTTTTTCTAAAGTCATAGTTCATTGGTCAGTAGTCATTGGTCATTTGTTCATTGGTCATTCGGACGCGACAACTTATGCACACCCAATGACCAATGACCACTGACTACTGACCAATCACCATTGAACAACTAAAAAACCGCAATTACGCTATAATGAGTCAGTTCCACTATCTTGTGAATCTGATATACCTGACCTATGCTGCAAGTCGATAAACTTTCATTGAACATCCCCGACACCACCAAACCGCGGGTGGTCGTCATTGGTGGCGGGTTTGGCGGAATCAACCTGGTCAAAAAGCTGCCCGGCAAGCATTTCCAGGTGGTCATGTTCGACCGGCAGAACTACCACGGTTTCTGGCCGCTGCTCTACCAGGTGGCTACCGCCGGCCTCGAACCCGACGCCATTGCCGAGCCGCTGCGCAAGATGTTCGACGAAGATTTCGAAGATTTCCATTTCCGCCTGGTCCGCGTCACCAATATCGACCCGGCAACCAACACGGTCACTACGCTCGTCGGCGACATCAAGTACGACTACCTCGTCATTGCCACGGGAACCAAATCCAATTTCTTCGGCAACGAGCAGATCAAAAACTTTTCCTTCCAGCTCAAGCAGATTCCGCACGCCCTCGACCTGCGGAGCCAGTTGCTCCAGTCGTTCGAGCAGGCCAGCATGACCAAGGACCCAGCCGTCAGGCAAAGCCTGCTCAACATTGTGATCGCCGGGGCGGGCCCCACCGGGGTAGAACTGGCCGGGTCGCTGGCCGAAATGCGCAAGCACGTACTGCCCGGCGACTACCCCGGCATCGACTTCAGCCAGATGAACATCTACCTGGTGGAGGGCCTGGATCGGGTGCTGCCCCCCATGTCGCCCGAAGCCAGCAAAAAGACGCAGCATTACCTCGACAAGATGGGCGTGGTCACCAAAGTCAACACGCTGGTTGAATCCTACGACGGGGAGGTGGTGCGCTTCAAGGGCGGCGAGGAAATCCGCACCCAGACCCTCATCTGGGCGGCCGGCGTAACGGGGGCCGTCATTGACGGACTGCCCGCCGAATCCCTTGAAAAGGGCCGCTACCTGGTCAACGAGTTCAACCAGATCAAAGGCTACAACAACATCTTTGCCATCGGCGACATTGCCGTGATGAAGTCGGAAGAGCACCCGCGGGGACACCCGGCGGTGGCCCAGCCGGCCATCCAGCAGGGCCAGCACCTGGGCAGAAACCTGCGCCGGCTGATCCGCAACGAACCCATGAAGCCCTTCAAGTACCTCAACAAGGGGTCGCTGGCCATCATCGGCCGCAACCGCGCCGTGGCCGACCTGCCGGGCAATATTCACCTGGGCGGGTTCCTGGCCTGGGTCATCTGGCTGGTGGTGCACATCATGTACCTGGTCGGCTTCCGCAACAAGCTGGTCGTGCTCAGCAACTGGGCGTACCGGTTCTTTACCTACGAACGCGGCACCCGCCTCATCATCCGCCCCTTCGTGCGCAAGGAAGACAAGATCGGCCAGGAGTTCATCAGCCGCTACCGGCAGGATTAGGGAGTTGGGGAGTTTGAGAATTGGAGAATTGGTGCCCTTGTGGCATTTGGGCTGCCGGGATGCGCACAATCCGGTGGCCGGGTGTATCCTTTGGGGGGCGTCATTCGTTAGTGGGGGATAATAAAAATGCTGACGACTCCTATGGAATGGCTCCTTTACTTGTTTTTGTTCCTGCTGGGCAGCCTCGTGCTCAGCGTGGTGGTGACGGTGGTAAAAGTATGGCTCCGCAAACGGCTCGGCAAAGAAGTGCGATCCACCCGCCGCGACAGTTCCTACCAGCGTCCCTTCTGAACGCTGCCGCCGGTATTGACCGGTAGGGTTACGAATCCCTTGAATGACGAATATCGAACCAGGAATAGCGAATGATGAGATACAGGTGCGCCCTTTTCCTTCATCATCGCTATTCCTGTTTCGATATTCGTCATTTATCTCTCCCTTTACCAGTTGGGGTTCTGGCTCAGCGACGGGTTGAGGGCCAGTTCGTTAATGGGAATCGGCCACAGGTAATCCCGGTCGGCGCGGAACTTGCGGAAGCTGGCGTCCTGCACCAGGATGTAGTTGTCCGGCGTCAGGTTTACCCGCACCGAAGTTCCGAACTCGTCGCGGAAGAAATAGTTGCCCAGCACCGGCTTGGGCAGTTCGGTTTCCGCCGTTTTCCAGCGGATCAGGTCCCAGTAGCGGAAGCCTTCCTGGGCCAGTTCCACGCGCCGTTCGCGGCGGATCTCTTCCCGCATATCGAGCCCGTTGGCCTGGGCAAAGGCGTTGGTGAGGGGAGCCACCCCGCCCCGCTGCCGGAGCCGGTTGATGGTCAGGTCCAGGTCGGCGTCCGAAAGGTTGCCTTCCAGTTCGTACGTGGCCTCGGCGTAGGTGAGCAGCACTTCCGCGTAGCGCAGCACCGGCCGGTCGATGAGCGACGCCTGCGTGTTCCAATCGTCAATGTTGGCCGTTTTGCGGAACATGAACCCGGTTTTGTTGAACACCAGGTTGGCTACGTCAAAAATGGGTTTGGTCGTCATCATGGGGTCGCCGCGTTTCATGAACGTGTCGCTCATGCGCGTGTCGCGGTCCTTGAAGACTTCCAGCGTGGTGGCCGGCTTCTGGTAAAGCGGCGATTTTTCGATGGGCAGGCCGTCCTTCATCAGGTAGGCGTCGGCCAGGTTCCGGGTGGGGTTCATGTTCCCGTTTTCGAGCGTGCCCCGGTAGTAGGCGTGCGTCGCCACCCGGTCGGTGGTCGATACGCCGTACTGCCGCACGATGATGTTTTCGCGGTTCTGGCGTCCTTCGCCGGCCATCTGCCAGAGGTTGAAGTAGTTGCCGAACAGGTCGTGCTGCTTGCTGTCGATCACGGCCTTGGCGGCGGCCACGGCCAGGGCCAGGTGTTCGGCGGGGTTGCCGTAGTTGTGGAACTTGGACCGGGTGCCTTCGAAGAGGGCCACGCGGGCCTTGAAAGCCATGGCCGCCGTGTTGGAAATGCGGCCGTAGTCGGCGCTGCCCAGGGCGGTAGGAGTGGGCAGTTTCGCGATGGCAAAATCCAGGTCCTGGTACACCTGCCTGAGCACCTCCGTCCGGTCGCTGGCCGGGCCGTAGAGTTCCGGCGACGATTCGTTCAACGCCGTCAGCAACAGCGGCACGTTGCCGTACCGCTGCACCAGCGTAAAATAGCCCCAGGCCCGGAAAAAATACGCTTCGGCCAGGTACCGGTCCACCACGGCCGCCCCAACGGCCGGCGTTGCCTGCACTCCCTTCTCGAGAATGTTGTTGGCGGCCCGGATCAGCCGGTAAGCCGAGTTATACTCATTGGCCGTGGCCGGGGGGAGCCGCGAACCGTCACTGATGTTGCTGGAAGCCAGGCCAAAGGCATCGTCCGACCAGTTGTCTTCGCTGCCATAGCCCGTCACCTGGTCGATGGTGCCGAAGCCGGGCAGAAAAGTGTAGAGGTAATTGCTGGCTGTCTTCAGGTCCGATTCGGTGCGCCAGAACGTATCGTCGGTAATGTTGGTTTCGGGCATCCGGTTCACGTCGCAGGCCGCCGCGCCCACGAGCAGGGCGGCCGAAAGCAGGGTGGTTTTTATGAACAGTTTCATGGGAGTTATGGCGTTTATGAGTTCATGAGTTTATGAGTTTATGAGTAAAAAAAGCTTCCCCGGTGGGACGCGTACATACTTTGAACTCATAAACTTTAAACTCATGAACTTAAAATGAAAGATTGAGGCCGAAGGCGGCAGTGGCGAAGAAGGGGTAGTCGTTCTCCACGCCGTCCCGGTTTTCGGGATCGTAGTAGCCCTGGAAATCGCCCATGGCCGAAATGGTGAACAAATCCTGGCCGGAGAAAAAGACCCGGGCCCGGGAAATGCGAACCTTCTGCGTGAGGGTGGCCGGCAGCGTATAGCCCACCTGGATGTTCTTGAGCCGCACGTAGCGGGCATTGAGCACCCACTTGTCGGAAGACAGGTAGTTGTGGGTGGCACCCACGAAGGGCCGGGGGTAGAGGGCGTCCGGGTTTTCGGGCGTCCAGTAGTCGCGGTGGATGCCCAGGGCCTGTTTCCAGGTCACCAGCAGCGGGGCGATGGACTCGGTGTTGGGCCGGTAGTACCGCTGGCCCACGCCCTGGAAGAAGGCCGTAAAATCGATGCCCTTCCACTCGGCGTTCAGCGTCACGCCGTACAGGTAGCGGGGGTTGGTGGTGCCCAGCAGCACCAGGTCGCCGTGGTTTTCCACCGTGCCCTGGCCCACCGTGATGCGGCCGTCGCCGTCCTGGTCGATGTAACGCACGTCGCCGGCGCCGGTGCGGTTGTCCTGGAACGGCGCTTCTTTCACCTCGTCGGCGCTGCTGAAGTAGCCGGCCGTTTCGTAGCCCCAGATGCTGTTGACCGGGTAACCTTCAACGGACTTGTTGGTGCCGCCGTTGATCACCCGGCGGTTGGCGAAGCTGAGGATCTTGTTGTTATTGTCCGACAGGTTTACGGCCAGAGAATATTTGAAGTCCGCCCCGATCTCGTCGCGGAAGCGCAGTTCGGTTTCCCAGCCCCACGACTTGAGTTCACCCACGTTCTGCCGCCCGGGCTGCAGGCCGACCACGGCCGGCAACTGCAACCGGGTGATCATGCCCCGGTTGAACTTTACGTAGTAATCGCCGCTGAATTGAAGGCGGTTCTGGAAAAAGCCCAGGTCGAGGCCCCCGTTGCTGGTTTCGACGGTTTCCCAGGAAATGAAGCTGGAAGGCAGGTCGGACTGGTAGATGAACGACGTACGGGCGTCGCCCAGCACCAGGTTGTTGCCCCGGTTGAGCAGGGTCAGGTAGTCGTAGTTGCCCAGCGTTTCGGCGCTGGCCAACGCCCCGCCGAGGCGGCCCCACGAGCCCCGCAGTTTGAGTTCGGAGATGAACCGGATGTTGTCGCTGAACCACCCTTCGCGGTGGATGTTCCAGCCCACGGAGGCCGCCGGGAATACTTTTACCCGCCGGCCCGGGGCCAGCTTCGAGCTTTCGTCCACGCGCAGCGTCGCCTCGAACAGGTATTTGTCGCCGAAGTTGTAGTTGAACCGGCCGAAGCCCGACTGGAAGGCGTTGGTCTTCACAGTGTCGGTAGTGCTCTTGGTGCGGTCGTCGCCCAGGGTCAGGGAGGGCAGGTCGTTGCTGACCAGGTTCTGCGCCCGCGACACGGTGATGCCGTACCGGTAGTCTTCCCACTGGTAGCCGGCAAAAAAGCCGAAGTTGTGGTTGGCGCCCAGCTTGAAGTCGTAGTTGGCCAGGAATTGCAGGTTGAGGTTCTTGGTCAGCTCGTCGTTGACCTGGAAGGAGTTGACCTGGTTGTGGTAGCTCAGCACGCGGGATTTGCCCCACAGCGGCACGGTGCGGTTGAAGATCTCCCGGTCGCCGAGGCGGTACTGCGTGCCGGCCACGGCCCGCAGTTGCAGGCCCTTCACCACGTTGGCCAGGGTGGCCGTAAACACGCCGTCGAAGAAGTTCTGGTCGTAGTTGTTGAAACCGCCCGATTCGAGGATTCCGTAGGCGGTAGCCGCCGAGCCGGCCCCGTTGTAGCGGCCTTCGGGCGTGAAGAAGGGCGTGCGGGTGCGGAGGCGGTACACCTGGTAGAGCAACCCCGAGTTGTTGGCGTCGGCCGACGAGGCGCGGGTCCGTTCGTTGGTGTAGGAGAGGCGGGTGTCGAGCGAAAGGTGCTCGGTGAGCTGCGAACCCAGGTTCACGCGCAGGTTGTAACGCTTGTAGTTGTCGGGCCCCACCTTGAACACGCCCTGCTTGTTGTAGTAACCGCCCGAGATGAGGAAGTTGAGCTTGTCGGTGCCGCCGCGGGCCGTCAGGTTGTGGGTCTGCATGGACGTGTACTTGCGCAGCAACTGGTTGGTGAGCGATTCCTGGTTGTAATACAGGTAGGTGCCCGTATCGAGCGGGTTCACCACGTAGGGAACCCCGTCGCGGATGCGTTGCAGGTCGTCGTCGCTGTATTCGGGCGCACTGCCCGAGTTGGCCCGGGCCAGGTTCGAAAACTCGGCCTCTTCGAGCAGCGTCATCCGGTCGGGCGTGTTGATCGACCAGTCCACGCCCTGCTGGCCGGTGTAGTCAAACGTTACTTTGCCCGCCTTGCCCTTCTTGGTGGTGATGAGAATGACCCCGCCGGCGGCCTGGGCGCCGTAGATGGCAGCGGCGGCGGCGTCCTTGAGCACGCTGATGCTTTCCACGTCGTTGGGGTTGAGCGTGAGCAGCGTGTTGCTGGGCACGTTCACCCCGTCGAGCACCACCAGCGGGTTTACGCTCCCGTTGGCCGAGGTTACCCCCCGGATCTGGATGCCGAGGTTGTCGCGGCCCGGCTGCCCGTTCTGGCGGGTAATGGCCAGGCCCGGCGTCACGCCTTGCAGGGCGTTGGCCAGGTTGGGCACGGGCCGGTTTTCGAGGACCTTGGCATCTACCGTGGACACGGCCCCGGTCAGGTTCGCCTTCTTCTGCACGCCGTAGCCTACCACCACCACCTCTCCGAGCGCCTGCATGTCGGGCTCCAGCCGGATGTCGATGGTCGAACGGCTGTTGAGGGGCACTTCCTGGCTCAGGTAGCCCACGAAGCTGAACACCAGCACCACCGTACCGTCGGGCACGTTGAGGGTGTACTTGCCGGCATTGTCGGTGATGGTGCCCCGGGTGGTGCCTTTCACGGAAATGCTCACGCCCGGCAACGCGTCGCCTTTTTCGTCGGTGACCGTGCCCGACACGGGCTGTTCGGCCGGGCGCACGGGGGCGGCAGGGCCATTGCGCACGGTCCCGGCCCGGACCGGGACGGGACTGCCGGTTGCCGCCAGCAGCTGAACGCACGCGAGTACGCCGATCATCAACCGCCGCGGGGTGGTGGGTAGAGGCTTGTTCATAGCAGGGAGTAAAGTTTAAAATGAGTAGGTAAGGAGATGTTGATAGTATAAACTGATTTTACTCAGGTACTCAGAGGAGCGGACGAAAGGCTTGCCGTAAACGCCGCCTCCGTCGTCCCGGCGGGGTGACGGACTGGTTGCTTGAAAGTGTTAATCTTCTGGTATGGTTGATTGGCGGGCAAACGTGAACGCGGAAGGGCAGGGGCAACCCCGGTTTAATCTAAAAGCAGCTTTGTTTGGTTATATACTGGCTTTTATAAATTTTTTTTCGCACCAAACCCCGGCCCGGGCATCCCTTCCTGGTGCCAGGACCTGCGTACGAATTCGAGCGGCACCAACTTTCCCTGCCGGGCCGGCACCCAACCGGTAGCACCGGCCGGCATGGTATGACCCGGGGGAGAAGGCGTCGTACATTGCCCACATTTTTGTATACGAACAGGTTGCGTATCTGTATACAGAAATTTATATTTGGCCCGCCCGGTTGCCCGGCCCTTGTACCCTATTGTCCGATTCGAGCCTAAACCCCTGTCCATGACCAAATACCTGCTTGCCGCCCTGTTATGCGCCGCCGTGCTTCACCCCAACCGCGCCCAGACCACGGCCCCGCAATCTGCCGATTCGCTGGGGGCCCACCGGGCGCAGAAAGACCGGGGCGGCAACCTGCTGGCCTGGTACCAGCCCGCGACGCCCGGCGCGGCCTACGCCCACGTGTCCCGGCTGGCGGCCGAATTCATCAAATCGGGCACCCCGGTTGACCACCGCACGGGCCTGAAAATGTACCTGGTGACCTGCTGCTTCGAGGGGCCGCACAAGCGCAGCCAACAGGATTTCGAAGCGGGCAAAACCGGGGAAGACTGGATGCACAACCCGGCCTGCGTGTACGCGGGCATGGTGCAGAGCCTGGTGCTCGATTACATGCCTTACACGGGCGACACGGCCTACGTGCGGGTGGTCCGCGAAATGCTCGACTACCAACTCGCCAACGGCACCACGCCGGCCGGCTGGCCCTGGGCGGGTGTGCCCTACGCCAGCGCCGACCCCTTCGAGAAAACCTACCAGGGCGCCACCAAGTGGGAAAAGGAAGGGATGCGCGGCGACGGCCTGCACGGCGTGGAGCCCGACAAAGTGGGCGAAATGGGCTACGCCTACCTGAAGTTTTACCAGGTGACGGGCCAGGACAAGTACCTGCAAGCGGCCCTGGCGTGCGCCGACGCCCTGGCCAAACACGTGCGGCCCGTAACCGGCGGCCTGGAGTATTTTTCGGAAGTGAACATCCGCAAGTCGCCCTGGCCATTCCGGCTCAATGCCCGCACCGGGCTGGTGCACGACGAGTACACGGCCAACGTGGTGGAGCCCGTCCGCCTCTTCGACGAACTGCTGCGCACCCGCGACCGGCTCCGACTGGACACGGCCCGCACCAACGCCTACGGGAAAGCCCGCGACGTGGCCTGGAAATGGCTTTTCTCCAAGAGCGGGCCGATGAAGACCTACATCTGGAACGGCTACTTTGAGGACATTGCCAATGACCCCGACCACAGCAACCGCGTCAACAACATTCCGCTGGAAACGGCCCGCTACCTGCTCAAACACCCCGAAATGGACCCCGACCCGGACAACAACCCGCTGGCCCTGGTGCGCTGGGTCGCCAGTGTGTTCGGTACGGAGGGCACCACGGCCATCCGCGAACAAACCTGGTGCTACGTGCCGATGGGCAGCCACACGGCCCGCTACGCCTCCGTGTGCGCCCTGCTCTACGAACGGACGAAGGACCCGCGGTACAAAAAGGAAGCGACGGATTACTTCAACTGGGCCACGTACGCCACCGATCCCAACGGCGTGGTACGGGTAGGACCCACCTGGCCGGGCACCTGGTTTTCGGACGGCTACAGCGACTACATCAAGCACTTCATGGAGGGCCTGGCCGCCGTGCCCGAGTGGGCCCCCGCCGGCGAAGACCACCTGCTGCGTTCGGTTTCCGCCGTCCAGCAGATTGCCTACGGCAACGGCGGGGTCCGCTTCCGCACCTACGACGCGGCCGGGAAAGCCGTGCTCCGCCTGTCGGCCAAACCCAAGTCGATCCGGGTAGACGGCAAAGCCCTGCCCGAGGGGAAAGACGCCAAAGCCGGCGCCTGGACCTGGGAACCGCTCGGCAAGGGCGGCGTGGTACGGCTCCACTACACGGGCGGCAGCGAAGTGGAAATCAATAAGTAGCGCAGGAGCGGTCGGGGAAGGTGAGGAAGGATGGGGCGGTGCGGTCCAGGTGCTGGCCGGCCTGCGCCGGGATGGTCTCTGCGGATTGGATGCAAGGACCCGCTTCCGCCGGTTCGTGCCCGTCGTACCGCAAAATGTTTCGGGAGAATTACCGTTTCACGATTTTCCGGCAGGCCGCCTTGCCTTCCCGGTGCAGCACCAGCAGGTACACGCCCGGGGCGTAGGGCGTAAGGTCCAGTTGCAGCGTTTTCCCGGCGGCCCTGGCCGGCACGGTTGCCGCGAGTACCGTTTTGCCCCGCGCATCGACCAGGGTCAACCGGGCGCCGCCCAAATAGGCCCCCGCAAAGGCTACCGTGACGGGACCGCCGCTCGGGTTGGGAAATACCGTCCACGGGCCGGTCACGGGCGACTCGATGCCCGTTACCTCCACGGTTACCGCGGCCGAACGGGTCACGCACCCGGCGTCGTTGGTCACTTCCACGGCGTAGCTGCCGCTTTGCTCCGCCTGGAGGGTGCGGGTGACCGGGGCCAGGGCCGCCCCGTCGAGGAACCAGCGGTACGCCGTCCCTTCCGAAGCCGTGAGCGTCATCCCGGTCGCGGTGATAGTAGCCACGGGCGGGGCCGCAACCGTGAGGTTGTTGCCGTTGTCGCTCCCCGTCAGGGCGGGGGAGGAGGCGTTGACGCGGATGCGGTAGCCGCTGCCGGACGCTACGCCCGCCGGAAGGGTGGCGGTGATGGCGGCCGGACCCGTTGCGGCCAGCGTCCCGATGGCCTGGGGGGCCTGGAAGCTGCCACTTGCGTCGGAGAGCTGGACCGTAAACACGTTGCCCGCGTTGAACACCTGCTTGCCGGCATCGAACGGGACGGAGAGCGTACTGCCGGCGCACAGGGGGGAGGCGGTAAATACGGTGAGCAGGGCCGACGGGGTGTACCGCCACAGTTCCCGCCCCCGCGCGGCGTCGGTGGCCGTGAAGTACAGGTTGCCGCCCCAGCCGTAAAATTGGGCGGGCGTCGAACTGAGGGGGCCGGGCAGCAGGTCGGCCAGCATGAACGTGCCGGCGGCCGTACCGTCGCTGCGCCACAACTCCAGGCCGTGGGTCCCGTTGCTGGCCGCAAAGTACACCACCCCGTTCAGCAGGCACAGGCTGTAAGTGCCCGGGAAAGCGTCGGCGGACCCGGGGTTAATGTCCTTGACCGGTTGCGTACCCGCCGCCGTGCCGTCGGTGCGCCAGAGTTCGCGGCCGTTCTCGCCGTTGTCGGCAACGAATACCTGGGCGTCACCCAGCGCCAGGAGCTGGTTGTGAATCATCAGGTCGCCGTTGGGGTTGCTGTCTTTCACCAGCGCCGTCCCGTGCTGGGTGCCGTCGCTGCGCCAGAGTTCCCGCCCGTGCGTACCGTCGTTGGCCGTAAAGTACAGGGTATTGGTGCCCGGGTTGACGCTCAGGGCGGCGGGCCCCGAACTGGCTGAGCCCGCCGCGACGTCGGCGGCCAGCACCGTACCGGCCGCCGTGCCGTCGGTCTTCCAGAGTTCCCGGCCCCGGACGCCGTCGTCGGCGGCAAAATAATATTCACCCTTGTAGAACACCGGGAGCGAAGGGCCTTCCCCGAAGCCGGTGCCCACGAAATCCTTGAGCAGGAACGTACCCGCGGCCGTGCCGTCGCTCCGCCAGAGGTCCATGCCGTGGGTGCCGTCGTCAACCCGGAAAAACAACAGGCCGTTCAGGGATACCATGCCGGAATAGAGGAAGAAATTCCGGCCCGGGTTGATGTCTTTGACCAGTACCGTGCCGGCCGCCGTGCCGTCGCTCTTCCAGAGTGCTTCGCCGTACGTATCGTCTTCGGCCACGAAGTACAGCGTGCCGTTCACATTGGTAAGCTGGATGGGCGTGTACCGGAAGGTCTTCAGCAGGCTCTGGCTGCCCGCCGTCCCGCTGGTTTTGTAGAGGCCGCCACTGCTGGCGTACAACAACAGGTTCGGGCGCAAGCTGGTAATCCCGTAGCCGCCCGACAGGGAGCCGGGAACATTGACCTGGTGTACCGAAGCCGTGCCCCCCGGCGTGCCGTCCGTTTGGTAGAGCATACCGGCAATGGCGCCGTCGGAGAATGCGCCCTGTTCAGTCGCCGTGAAAAACAGCTTGCCGCCGGCTTCCGCGTAGCCGGCCAACTCGCCGCCGTACGAGCCGGCGTGAATGTCACTGACCATTGCCGTGCCCGCCGCCGTACCGTCCGACTTCCACAGTTCAAAGCCGTGGGTGGCGTCGCTGGCGCCGAAGTAGAGGTGGTTGTTGAACGTAGTCCAGCGTTTGAAGGGGCTTTCGAAGGAACTCGACGGGATGGCTTTGACCAGTACCGTACCGGCCGCCGTGCCGTCGCTTTGCCAGAGTTGCCGCTCCAGGGAGTTGAACGAAGTGGTGACGTCGAAGTACAGCTTGCCGTTCAGCAGCGTCAGGTGCCCGGGTAATGAATGGCCGGTGCCGGGGTTGATGTCTTTGACCAGCACCGTGCCGGCCGCCGTGCCGTCGCTCTTCCAGAGTTCATCGCCGGTGGCGCTGCTGAAGGCGCTAAAGTACACGCCGCCCGGAAAGGCCGCCATGCTGGTGCCGTCGGCCCGCTCATTGGGCGGGTTGAGACTCCGGACGAGTACCGTGCCGGCGGCCGTGCCGTCGCTCTTCCACAATCCCTGGTCGAGCTGGGTAAAATACAGCGTGCCCCCGCTGTTCACGGGATTGCTCAGGGTGTTGGACACGGGGCTTAGCTTGCCCGTAATCATGTCTTTCACCTTGTACGTGCCGGCCTCCGTGCCATCCGACCGCCACAGGGCGTCGCTGGCGTTGGGGCCGTTGATGAGGCCGAAGTAGAGGATGCCGTTGGCCTCCACGATTTCGGTCAGGCCGTTGGCCAGTTCTTTGACCAGCACCGTACCGGCGGCCGTGCCGTCACTGCGCCAGAGCTGGCGGGAGCCGGAGCCCCGCTTGATGAAACAGAGCCGGTCTTTGCAGGCCGTGAAGTTGGTAAGGTCTGACCCTACCGCCCCCGGGGTAACATCGGCGACCAGGACCGTACCGTCTGCCGTGCCGTCGGTGCGCCAAAGCTCCTGGCCCGTTTTGCCGTCGCTGGCCCCGAAATACAGCACCCCGTTGACGGCCGCGGGGCCGAAAAGCGTTGGGGTACTGGAAGCAATGCCCGGATTGACGTCTTTGACCATTGCCGTGCCGGCTGCCGTGCCGTCCGTCTTCCAGAGTTCGGTGCCGTGGACGCCGTCGTCTTTGCGGAAAAAGAGCAGGTTTCCCACTACGACCGGCCGGTCGGGCAGGTTGGACGGCAGGAAGTCGGTGCGGGGCGAAATGTCTTTGACCAGGGAGGTGCCGGCCGCCGTGCCGTCGGTGCGGTGGAGTTCGCGGCCCGCCGCACTGGTTGCCATGAAGTACAGGGCGCCGTTCATCTCGGCGAACTGCTCGGGCAGCGAACCGGCCGGGCTGGTGTTAATGTCTTTGAGCAACGTGGGCTGGGCCGTCAGCGGGCCGCCGGCAAGCAAAGCGAGGGACAGCAGGGCCCGGAAAAGCCGCCAGGGGGCCTTTCGTGCCCGGGAAGGGGTACAGTAATGCATGTAAAAATTAAATCAAGTTGCTCGTAATGAGAATTGTTCAGGATGGGTACACGGGTGGGAAAGGCGCCAAAAAGCAAATGCTTGAAAAGGCGCGGTAGCATACTTTTACTCTCTTATCAATTTCATTTAACATCCTTTCTTTATGGAAAAAGTAGAAGTAAAAACGCAGATTCTGTTTGAAAACCGCTCCGTTAGCCTGTCGATGCTGGAAGGTATCCTGCTGGTAACTTACAAAAACCGGGCTGCCAACGAAGAATACCGGCTGAACCTGGACAAACAGGTGGAACTCGTCCGCCAGCACCGCTTCACCAAAGTTGTGTTTGACTTGCGGAAGATGGGCGTGTTAAGCGCCGAAAACCAGCAGTACACCAGCCAGGTCTACATGCCCCAGATCACCAAGGCGGGTCTCAAGCACTCCGCCCTGATCGTGCCCGAAGACATTTTCGGGGAGGCTTCGGCCAAAAACGTCACCAGCCGGGTGAAAAACGAAGTGGCTGTTTCCTTGCAGTACTTCCGGGACCTGAACCAGGCCCTAGCCTGGCTGAACACTTTGTAAACAGTGATTCAATCAGGGTGCTCGTAAAGGGAAATGCGGATAATATACAAAAATTACATTTGCAAAATACTGGCTGTCAAAGTGGTTTGCTGCTGCCTTGCGTAAGATTCGTTTCCAGAAAATACTTTTTTAAGCTCAACCGGTGTGCCCGGATGGCTGCCTGACGCCCGGGTGATTGCTGCCCGGAAAAAAAAGAAGCAGCAGTTTCGCAAAATGCATTTCCAAACCAGCAAAGGTGTGATTCAGAATCAGGCGCTCCCGCCAGGTTTTGAATCACACCTTGCCGTTGGTGCCCCACCGACGGCTTCTGCAAGTGTCCCCAGCAGATAAACCACGCGTACTCCAATCCGCATCGGACGAAAGCGAAAAGACCCGTACGGGAGCCCGGCAAAGAGCAAGGGAGGGGCCTGGTAGCTCCCGGCAAGAAGTTTAGGGAAAAAATCGCCCTTTTGTTTGGAACCCAGGCGCGGCTCCCCTTATCTTCTGGGAAACCCTTACTCCCATGCTCCCAACCCCTAACGCAATGGATGCACCAGCCGCCGGTTACCGGTCCGCCTTCCGGTGGGCCGCCGGGCGGTTCCTGGTGCTGATCTCCTGCCTGCTGCTGACCACGGCCGGCGTGGCGGGAGAGGTTCCCGGCAAAGCTGCCCCGCCCGGCGGGAAGGGTTGGGCGGAAAAAGCAACCCCGTCCGTGCGGGTGCAGTACGACCCGGCTTCGCCACAGGCGGCGTACGCGGCCCGGGTGCTGGAGGGGGCATTGGCCGAAAGCGGGTACAATGCCGGGTCCGGGGAGGCGGCGTACGCGGTACAATTGGCGCTGAACGCGGCCGGGCTGGGCCGCGAGGCGTTTGCCATCCGCCCGGAAGGCGCCCGCGTGACGGTGGAAGGCGGCGACGACCGGGGGCTCCTCTACGGCGCCCTGGCGCTGGCCGAAGACCTGCGCAACGGCGTGAAGCTTTCACAGGTGACGGCCCGCCGGGAAAGCCCGCACCTGCCGTTCCGGGCCCTCAAGTTCAACCTGCCCTGGGACACCTACCGGCATAGCTACGCCCTCGACCAGCACTACCAGACCTGCCGCAGCCTGGACTTCTGGCGGGCCTTCCTCGACATGATGGTGCAAAACCGGTTCAACGCCCTCACCCTCTGGAACCTGCACCCGTTCCCGTTCATGATCCGGCCCAAAAACTTCCCCGAAGCCTGTCCCTTCCCCGAGGCGGAACTGGCCGAATGGCAGGCGCTGTACCGGGGCATCTTCGGCATGGCCAAAGAACGCGGCATTGATACCTACCTCGTCAACTGGAACATCTTCGTGAGCCCCGGGCTTTCGAAGGCGTACGGCGTGGCGACCGATAACCCCGAACACAACATTCACGCGAAGGGCGATACGTCGGCGCTGGTGAAACGCTACACCCGGGAGTGCGTGACGCAGGTGCTGGAGGAATACCCCGACCTGACGGGCCTGGGCTTTACGCACGGGGAAGGCATGGGCGGCATGACCCCGCAGCAGCGCCAGGACTGGTTCGGCGAAACCATCCTCGAAGGCATGCGCCGGGCGAACCGCAAGGTCAAACTCATCCACCGGGTACCGCTGTCGGCCAACCTGGGCACGGGCGGCTCTACCAGCGTGGAAACCGAAAAGATCACCCGCGGGGCAATGGAAGCCATTGACTTCCCCGAGGGGCCGATCTGGGCGGAGATCAAGTTCAACTGGTCGCACGCGTTTTCGTCCACGCGGCTGGTGAAGGTGCACGGCGGCAAGCTGAGCAACACGTACTTCGAGCCGGCCCCCAAAAACTACAAGATCGCCTGGATGGCCCGCAACGAGGATTTTTTCTGCCTGCGCTGGGGCGTGCCGGGCTTCGTGCGGGAACACATCACGGCCAACACGCAGCCGTACGTGGGCGGCTACTTCGTGGGCTCCGAATGCTACATTCCGGCTAAGGATTACTTTACGGCCCCCGGCGCGGAGGTGCCCTGGCGGTACGCGTTCGAGCGGCAGTGGCTGTTTTACAAGCTGTGGGGCCGGCTGCTCTACGACCCGTCCACGCCCGACGCGACGTTCCGCGATGAGTTCACGCGCCGCTACGGGGAGGGGGCCGGGGCGTTGCTGGCGGCCCACGCCCTGGCCGGCGCCACGCCGCTGCGGCTGGCTTCGTCCTTCGACTTCTCCTGGGATTTTACGCTCTACAGCGAAGGGTTCATGGCCCTCAACAAAGGCCGCATGGCCTACATCTCGGTGGACCGCCAGATCGAACAACCCCCGGCCGATCCTACCTACGTGTCGGTGGCCGAGTACGTAAAGACGCTGGCGGCGGGCGGCTCTTTCGATACGAGCCGGGTGACGCCGCCGGTGCTGGCCGGCCGGCTCGAAAAGGACTGCGCCGAAGCCCTCCGGCTGGTTCAACACCTCCGGACGAAGGGCAACGCGGCCCTGCAAGGGGAGGTGGCCGACGTGCGGGCCTGGGCGAACCTGGGCCTGTACTTTGCCGCCAAGCTGCGCGGCGCGGTGGCGCTGCAAACGTTCCGGCAGGGGGGCGCTGAGGCGAACCGGCAGCAAGCCGTGCGGCACCTCGAAAGGGCGCTGCGCCATTGGGACGCGGTGGTTGCCGTGACCCGGCCCCTCTACAACGACATGCCCCTGGTACATTTCAGCGAACAGGACGACGCCCGGCGCTTCCACTGGGAAAAGCTGCGGCCCGACGTAGCGGCGGACGTGGAGATTGCCCGGAAGGCGGAGGTAAGGCGGTGAAAGGTTAATTAAACTGGTGTGTAGTAGTTCACTCCCACCCGTCGCCACTGCGCATACCCCGGAAGGCGTCCCGGAACCGGAACAATTCCTGCGTCATCCGCAGCAGGTACGCGTTGTCCCATTCCCCATCCCCAAAGTGCCGGCAGACCAGTTCGGCTACCTGGTTGAAGAAGGCTTCATATCCGTCGGACGAATGACTGGTAACCAGTTCGAGCAGGGGCACGAAGTTATGGCCGGGGTAGCGTTGAAAAAAGGCATCGAGAGAATCAGAGGTGGGAGGGACGGTTTGGGCATGGCTGCCGCCGTCCGGGTGCATAGTGGTGTGCATCGGGATAAGAAGTCTCGTGAAATAATGGTTAAAAGGGCTTAGCTAAATAGCCAACGGCCGAAGGAAAAGACGCGTCCACAACGGGACAAAGGGAGATCAGGGGCAACTTTTGGAAGTTTCCATTGGGTAAGGGCGGTTTGTTGTAGAATCTGTTGTAAATTTAAAGCCTGTTGATTGATTTTGCAATACATTTTACAACAAAATTTACAACGAAAAGAATGAGCAAAAAGCTGACGATTGAAGTATCAGACGAGGTACACGCGCAACTCGTGGCAATCCAGGACAAGAAGAAAGAGGAAGTAAAGGCGAAAGTGCCCCTGGCAATTATTGCTGCCGAGGTATTGGAGGAGACGCTGGTTAAGGGAGGGAAGGGGAAGTAGCTTTCAGATACTGGTTCAGACGTTCACGTTGAACCACACTTTGGTTAGGTGCCGGAAGGTTAACTCAGTTCTCTAGCTTTGTTCTGCAACCGGCGCGCAGCGGTTATTGCTTACTCCAGTAAAAAAAAGACGGCCTTGCAGTGTGGTATCAGCAAGACTGTCTTTTTAAAAGTAATTATTTATAAGATTACTTGTACTTTTTTATTAATTTTTTGAACCTGGGATCTTTTCTGTATTTTATATAAGCAGCGTCATTTACATTATGATCCAGTGATAAACCACGTTCTAAAGCTTTTTCCAGGTATTCATAAAATAAATCTTTGCGTCCCTGTTCTCCATAAATTTCTGCTAGTATGCCGTAAGCAAGCCCGAATTCCGGATTTAGGCTTATCCCTTTTTCGGCCTCCAATATGGCTTCTTGATAACGCTTCTGTAGTTTGTAAATATTAGCTTTGATGCTCAATGCTTCTGATTTGTTTGGGTTAAGATCCAGACATTTGTTCAAATCCTCCAAAGCTGCTTCCCATCGATCTAAACAATAGTAGATGCCGGCTCTCATATAGAAAGCATCATCATAATTCGGGTTGAGCTGTATAAATTTGCTTATATTTTTTAATGCCACCTCATAATCGCCTTTCCTGTTTTGGATTAATGCAATGTTGTACAACGCTTCAATATTCGTTTCATCTAAGCCCAATGCCTGATTGTAAAGCGCAAGTGCTCCGTCTATATTTCCGATTGCAGAATTGTTTTTAGCTTTTTCAATTACTCTATCAACGCTGTTTTCAAAAGCATTGTATAATTCTGTTGGATTAATGATTGGTAGGATAAAACTAGCATAAGCCGTATCCGCGCATTTAACAAGTAAAATGCCTCTTGCCGTAGACACTGCAATGCCTAGCAGTTGCGTAGTCAGCAGCACCGGAAGCTCCCGCCTCGATACTAAGTCATCAAAGTTGATTATAATGAAGTTGGTCTCTATCTGTACGGACATTACTTTGGATTTCTTCTCCGGCTCCAGGTAAAGATTGATCGATAAAAAAATGGTCAGCGTCTTCTCTGCTGCATTAACTACTTCACTGAATGCAATCTCCATAGTGTACGTATGCGTCTCAGGGAGCCGAGGAGAAACATTACTGACAGCAAAAGAATTAACAGTTATCTTTTTCGGACGATACTCTAAGGTCATGCACTAACGCTTATATGTTGAGAATCATCTTGAACAATTTTTGATTCCGTCACGGTGTAAAACTCAACTGACGCCCGTGCACTGAATGAATGTATATCCGTAAGGTGTTTGCCTTGCTTAATTACGCCAGCCGCTATAGTCAGCTCCGATTTCTCTGTCTCTTTGTTTACGTAAAAAGGAACGGACTCATTTACCGCTTTGGTATGAAGGGCAATTCTTTCCGCTGGGAGTTGAATTGGCTTGACAGTGGCCTCTGCAGGGGCGTACATACCCTTATATTCCTCCCAGTACATGGGGGCGACAATAATGTCTTCCTTCAAAATTGCCTCCATCTTGGCAATGGAACGCAAAGTAAAATTATGTGTACCGGTAAGCCACTTGCTGATTTCAGATTCCTTCTTGCCCAGTGCATCAGCCAGCTTTTTCTGGCTCCAACCTTTTGCTTTCAGAATTGCTACAATCTGGTCGGCAATGTCCATCGACTTGTCTACGAATTGGGCCACATCAGCAGGAGTCTCTTGTAAAATTTCGTCAAACAGTCTATTATTAGTCATCTGATTCATCATCGTTATATCTCAATTGTCTTACAAAGTCATCAATATCAACATGGGGGTCGGCCTCCCGGTGAAGCACTTGAATCAAACGGTCTAATTCCTCCACGACTTTTACGCACTTATGCAATTCAGGGTCTTCCTGGTATGTTCTTGTCCTTTTGATACCTCCGTACCCAAGTACTACCGTAAGGCGACTGACTCTTAAACAATACAGCCTTAATTTGCTGGTTTCAAGCGGTAGGGCTGCTGCTGATTTACCTTCATCCCGGAATTCGCTGGGAAATGCACCCCGTTTGTTCGCAACCCGGTCAATCGCCCTGACGATCAATCGTACATCTTCTCTAAAATCATCTTGATAGGTCATAATAAAGCGTTCCGCCTCGGTGTACTGCTCCCCTTCAAAATGGATCGTGTAAAAGCTCGTTTTGGAACCTGGAACAAAAGGAACAATCCTAAAACTCTTCACTTATAAGTTAAGTTCAAATGTAACGCAAGTTTATTGAAGAAGCAAACGTCGAAAAAGACAATACGTTATTTAAATTGTACAAGTAAAACAGGCTCGGGTATATGTACTTGGTGCAAATATCTCTTTACCTGTAATCACTTAATGAGTTGACCGTGTACTCAGTACTCCTTCCCCTCAATGAACAGTGCGTAATTCCGCGGGTTCTCTTCCCGGCGTACCGCCTTTACGCGCAACGCCGCCGGGCCGTCTTCGGCGTGCTTGAGCGGGACAATCACCCCAATGTTTTTGACCGGCAGGTTCTCCACCAGGGACACTCTCATTTGCCCGAGGTCTTCGCGGGCTTCCCGCAACGCCTTTTCGGCTTTGGCTACTTCGTTTTCGTGTTCGGCAACCGCTTCGGCCGTTTCCCAGGCCACGTAGGGACCCGTGATGTAGACTGTCTGGTAGCCCGTCAGGTTTGCTTTGGCCTCCACCCATTTTAGCTCCCGGCGGGAAACCTCCCGCTCCTGGTGGATGAATTTTTGCAAAAGCGCGGCGTACTGATCCTGGTTCATAAGCATAAGGCGGGTTGCCCCCGTTGCCCGAATACGGTATACCGCCCCGCAAAACCCTTTGTTGCCTTTCGGCCAGGATTTCTTCCGGTTCCGGCAGGCCGGGGAGCGGCTTGCACGCGTGGACCTCAAGCCGGGCGGTAGGAACGGCAAGCAGGGAAAGCGTTTCGAAAGTCAGTCTCGTAACGAGTCGGAGTTGCAGGCACCGTGGCAAAACCCGTTGAAATTGCCTAACTTACGGAATAGAATTTACCGTAGAAAAAACAGGACGTACGGCGAACCACCCAACCCATGATGCGACGCCTCAAACCGAAAAAGCAAACCGTATTTTACGCCCTGAGCGGCCTGGCCCTGCTGGCCGTGCTGTGGGCAAAGCCCTGGTACCTGTTCGAACCGGAGGTTGATTTCAACGCCGAAGTACGGCCCATCCTCAACGCCAAGTGCATTACCTGCCACGGGGGCGTAAAGCAGAGCGGCGGCTTCAGCCTGCTGTTCCGCGAAGATGCCCTGGGCAAGACCAAGTCGGGCCACCCGGCCATCATTCCCGGCCACCCCGGCAAGAGTGCCTTCATCAAGCTGCTCACCCACCCCGACCCCGAAGAACGCATGCCCCTGGGCAAAGACCCGCTCACGCCCCAGGAAATTGCCGTGCTCGAACGGTGGGTCCGGCAGGGCGCCGAGTGGCAGGACCACTGGGCCTTCGTGAAGCCCGCAGCAATTACCCCGCCGCCGCACCAGGCCGACACGTTCGTGCGCAACGGCATCGACCCGTTCATCCTCGAAAAGCTGCCCGCCGTGGGCCTCAAGCCTTCGCCCGAAGCCCCCAAAGAAATCCTGCTGCGGCGCGTCACCCTCGACCTTACCGGCCTGCCCCCCACGCCCGAAGAACGGGACGCCTTCCTGAAAGATACCTCCCCCAACGCCTACGAAAAGGTGGTGGACCGGCTGCTGGCCTCCCCGCACTTCGGGGAACGGTGGGCCGCCCTCTGGCTCGACCTGGCCCGCTACTCCGACACGAAGGGCTACGAAAAAGACCTGCACCGCAACATCTGGCGCTACCGCGACTACCTCATCCGGGCCTTCAACGACGACAAGCCCTTCGACCAGTTCACCATTGAACAACTGGCCGGCGACCTGCTGCCCCGCCCCACCGAAGACCAGGTCATCGCCACGGCCTTCCACCGCAACACGATGAACAACGACGAAGGCGGCACCGACAACGAGGAGTTCCGCACGGCCGCCATCGTCGACCGGGTCAACACCACCTTCGACGTGTGGCAGGGCCTCACCATGAGCTGCGTGCAGTGCCACAGCCACCCCTACGACCCCATCCGGCAGGAGGACTACTACCGGTTCATGGCCTACCTCAACAACACCCGCGACAACGACCTGCCCGAAGAAGTGCCGCTCTTCGTTTCGCCCAAGGACTACGATGAACAAAAGGCCGGCGAGGTGATCGCCTACATCCACCGGCTGAAAAAGGACGGCGCCCCCGCCGAAAACCTGGACCTGAAAGCCAAGCGCCGCAAGTACCTGCCTACCGTCAACACCACCGACTCCGACGAGGCCCGGGACGTTGAAGCCGACGAGGCCAAAATCCGGTTCAAGGGCCCGGGTGCGTACGTCGCCTACCGGAACGTGGATTTTACGAACATTGGCAAGGTGGGCGGCAGCTACCTGGTTGACAAGGGCTGCAACCTCGAGGTGCGCCTCGACCGGCCCGACGGCTACCTGGTGACGACGCTCCGGCTCGGCTCCACGTTCAACGAATGGTACTACAAAAGCGACACCATCAAGCCGGCCGTGCGGGGCGTGCACACGGTGTACTTCGTGGCCGCCCCCGATTCAAACGGCGTCTGCGACGGGGCGCTGCGGTCGGTAACGTTTGTGGAAAAGCCGCCTAAGGACAAGAAAGTACAAAAGGAACTCGATTCGCTGCGCGCCGCGCTGGCCGGCTACATCAACCCCCGCGGGACGCCCGTGCTGGAAGAGTTGCCGCCCGCGAAACGCCGCAGGACGCACGTGTTCGTGCGCGGCAACTGGATGAGCAAAGGCGCCGCCGTGAAGGCGGGGGTTCCCAAATCCCTCAACCCGCTGCCCGCCGGGGCGCCCGACAACCGGCTGGGCATGGCCCGCTGGCTGGTGTCGCCCGACAACCCGCTGACGGCCCGGGTGGCCGTGAACCGCTACTGGGAACAGCTTTTTGGGTACGGCCTCGTGGAAACCCTGGAAGACTTCGGCAGCCAGGGCGCCAAACCCACGCACCCCGCACTGCTCGACTGGCTGGCCGTTACGTTCCAGAAGGATTTGCGCTGGAGCAACAAAAAACTCCTGCGGCTGATGGTCCTCTCGGGCACCTACCGGCAGTCGTCAACCGTGCGGCCGGAGCACCTCCAGAAAGACCCCTACAACAAGTACTACGCCCGGGCGCCGCGGGTACGCCTGCCCGGCGAGGCGGTGCGCGACCAGGCCCTGGCCGTGGCCGGCCTGCTGAGCCCCAAGCTGTACGGCCCCAGCGTGATGCCCTACATCCCGGAAGGCGTGTTTACGGCCATCTTCGGCGGCATCGAGTGGAAGCTGAGCCAGGGCGAGGACCGCTACCGCCGGGCCCTGTACACCTACCAGCGCCGCACCAGTCCGTACCCCAGCCTGGTGACCTTCGATGCGCCCACCCGCGAGGTGTGCACATTGCGCCGGGTGCGCACCAACACGCCCCTGCAGGCGCTGGTGACGCTCAACGACACGGTGTTCGTGGAGGCATCCGCGGGGCTGGCCCGGCGCATGGCCGCGGCGGCAAAGGACCCGGCCGGGCAGGTGCGGCACGGCTTCCGGCTGGCCCTCCTCCGCGAACCGGATGCGCGGGAAACCGGGCAGTTCGTGGCGCTGCACGAGAAGGCCAGCCGCTACTACCGGGAACACCCGGGCAAGGCCCGGCGCATGGTGGGGCCGGCGGAAGAAGCCCGGCAACTGGCCCCGCTGGCGGTAGTCGCCAACGCGCTGATGAACCTGGACGAATTTGTAACCAAAGAATAATACGAACCCGTTGTTGGTTGTTCGTTATTTGTTGTTCGTAATGCCTTGAATCACAGGCAACATTGGACAGTCAAATACGTAATCATGAAGTCGTTTTAGTATAAAAAGGGAGACCGAAGATGTCAAACAAGAGACAGGAGACCGAAAGGGAAAAGGCCGAACGGTTGCTGGACGTAACGCGGCGCCAATTCATCTACAACCTCTCCACCGGCATCGGGGCGCTGGCCCTGGGCGCGATGGGCTGCGGCAAAGGGGTGGGGGAGAAGCCCAAACCGAACCTGGCCGCACCCGGCCCGGCCGCCAGCCTGCACCTGCCGCATTTTCAGCCCCGGGCCCGGCGGGTGATCTTCCTGCACATGGCCGGGGCTCCCTCGCAACTGGAAATGTTTGACTACAAGCCCGTGCTGCACAAGCTCGACGGGCAGGACTGTCCGCAGTCCTTCCTGGCGGGCAAACGCTTTGCCTTCATCAAGGGCGTGCCCAAGATGCTGGGCCCCCAGGCGGCGTTCAAGCAGTACGGCCAGTCGGGCGCCTTCGTGTCCGAAAACCTGCCTTTCTTCTCGGATGTCGTGGACGAGGTGTGCCTGCTCAAGGCCATGCACACCGATGAGTTCAACCACGCGCCGGCCCAACTCTTCATGCACACCGGTTCGCCCCGCCTGGGCCGGCCCAGCATGGGCTCGTGGGTGACCTACGGGCTGGGCACCGAAAACCAGGACCTGCCCGGCTTCATCGTGCTGGCCTCGGGGGGCATGCCCGACGCCGGCAAGAGTACCTGGGGCAGCGGCTTCCTGCCCACTGTGTACCAGGGCGTGCAGTGCCGTTCGGAGGGCGACCCCGTGCTGTACGTCTCGGACCCCGCCGGCATGGACCGCGACCTGAAGGGCGACGTGATCGAAACCATCAACGCGGTGAACGCCCACCACCACACCCGGGTCGGCGACCCCGAAATCAACTCCCGCATTGCCCAGTACGAGATGGCCTTCCGGATGCAGATATCGGTGCCCGAAGTCATGGACATTTCCAAAGAACCCGAATACATCCACAAGCTCTACGGCACGCAGCCCGGCAAGTCGTCGTTTGCCAACAACTGCCTGCTGGCCCGGCGGCTCGTAGAACAGGGCGTACGGTTCGTGCAACTCTTCCACCGGGGCTGGGACACCCACGGCGTGGGCACCGGCGACGACGTGATCAAGGGCGTGCAAAGCCAGTGCAAGGACGTAGACCAGGCCATTGCCGGGCTGCTCAAAGACCTCAAGCAGCGCGGCCTGCTCGACGATACGCTGGTGGTGTGGGGCGGCGAATTCGGCCGCACGCCCATGCGCGAAAGCCGGCCCGGCGCCGACCCCAAGGCCATGGGCCGCGATCACCATTCCGAAGCCTTCACGATGTGGGTGGCCGGCGGCGGCATCAAAGGGGGCATGTCCTACGGCGAAACCGACGAGATCGGCTACCTCGGCGTGAAGGACCGCGTCCACATCCACGACCTGCAAGCCACGCTGCTGCACTGCCTGGGCATGAACCACGAAAAGTTCACCTACCCCTTCCAGGGCCGCGACTTCCGCCTCACCGACGTGCACGGCAAGGTGGTGAAGGGGATTCTGGCATGATCCCCCAGTTCCCGAAGCCGGCGGCCCCGGCGGGTCAGTCGAGCCGGATCACGGCGTAAAACCCGGCGCCGCCGGCCCCGCAGGTAGGGATGAGGCCGAATTTGTCGGGGGCCCGGCCCGTGAGCTTTCGGTACGCCCACGGGTAGGCCAGGTACACGACCTTGGTAGACAGCATGCCGATGCCGGCCCCGGCCAGCACGTCGGAGAGCCAGTGCCGGTTGTTGAGCAGGCGCAGGACCCCGGTGGCTCCCGCTACCGAGTAGCCGGCCACGCTGTACCAGGCGCTCCGGTGTTTGTATTCCTGGTGCAGGAACTCCGCCGCCACGAAGGCATTGGTGGTGTGGCCGGAAGGAAAACTGTTGGGGGTGGTGCCGTCGGGCCGCAGCGTGCCGGCCGTGCCCTTCAGCCCCAGCGACACGCCGTTGGCCAGGGCCCCCGAAAGCAGGAGCAGCACGGTTTGCTGCCCGGGGGCGTGTTTGCCCGCCACGCCGGCCGCCCCGAGGCCGTACACGGCCAGGGCCGGCAGCGCGAAGGTCACGTCGTCGATCCCGGTGCGAAAGCCGGGGAAGTAGGTTTGCCGCGCCCGGTACACGTCCTGGCTGCTGACGGGGAAGCCGCGTTCGCCGACCGCCGTGACGCCGTACCCGATCAGCAGGGCCGGTGCGGCCACGGTACGAAACCCCTGGGTACGGTACCAGCGGGAATCCGGGGCCGAGGGCCGGGCCCGGGTGCTGTCGGCCGTGACCGGCGCGGGGTTGACCGGGGCTTGTCCGTTGGCGGGTATTGCCGGGCCGGCCAGCAGGCGCAGCGCGAGCAACAACCCTACGAAACCTGTTTTTACCATAGGTGCAGGCAGCATTAAATTATAGATTTTAAATTATGAATTTTAGATCACAAGCCGTTGATGGTCAGAGGCCACAGCGGGTAATTCATAATCCAAAATCCATAATTTAAAATTTGGCTTCTGTTGATGACGGGTAAAACGGGAAGCCGATCCCTTTGGGTGCATGACCGACGCACAAAGACGCGGCCGGTTGGGGTAGCCCTGGGGTTCCTTTGTGTCTTCGTGCCTTCGTGGCGTGACGAAAGGCCCGGGAAATTTTGTAGAATTACGGCAGATGCAACTACCCAATCACCCAACCCGATGAAAACCGAAAAACAAAAAATGCTCGACGCTGAGTTGTACGACCCGCTCGACCCGCAACTCGTCGCGGACCGGCTGCGCACCCGGCTGCTCATCAAGGAACTCAACGACACCCGGGAAGACCAGACCACCGAACGGGCCCGGGTGCTGAAAGAACTCATTCCCAACGCCGGGCCGGGCCTGTGGTTGCAGCCGCCCTTCTACTGCGACTACGGCTTCAACATGATCGTCGGCGAGAAGGTGTTTTTCAATTTCAACTGCGTGGTGCTCGACGTTACCTACGTGAAGATCGGCAGCCGCACCCTGTTCGGGCCCAACGTGCAGGTGTACACCGCCACGCACCCCATCGACCACCAGGAGCGAAGCTCCGGCGTGGAGTACGCCAAGCCCATCACCATCGGCGAAGACGTGTGGGTGGGCGGCAGCGCCGTCATCTGCCCCGGCGTCACCATCGGCGACCGCACCATCATCGGCGCCGGCAGCGTGGTCACCCGCGACATTCCCGCCGACGTGTTCGCCGCCGGCAACCCCTGCCGCGTGATCAGACAGTTGAAAGAGTAAAAAGTTGAATGGTTATATGGCTGAATGGCTATATGGCTGAATGGCTATATGGTTGTATGGCTATATGGTTGTATGACGGGAAGTGGTGCGGGCGTAAGCAAAACCATTCAGCCATATAGCCATTCAGCCATGTAACCATTGGTGGCCGCGTTGAAAGCCGTGATGGTGATGGTTCCCTTAACCGGCCCGTAGTAGGGGGCGTTGGCGTCAGTAAAATTAGTTTATACTATCTGAGGACATAATTCGCTGTGAGTCAAACGATTTACGTTCGATCAACGAACAACCAATAACCAACAACTACTTATATGTTGGTTTCTTTGAGGATCACGTCGTGCGCCCCGCCCTCCACGATGCTGGTCGATGAGACTACAGTGAGCCGGGCGGTTTGCTGCAATTCGGGGACGGACTTGGCGCCGCAACTGCACATGGTAGACTTGATCTTGCTGAGCGTCAGGTTGAGGTTGTCTTTGAGCTTGCCGGCGTAGGGCACGTAGCTGTCCACGCCTTCCTCAAACTTGAGGTTGCTTTCGTCGTCGCCCATCTCGTAGCGCTGCCAGTTGCGGGCCCGGTTGGAGCCTTCGCCCCAGTATTCTTTTACGTAGTTGTTGCCGATCTTGAGCTTGCGGGTGGGGCTTTCGTCCATGCGGGCGAAGTAGCGGCCCATCATCAGGAAGTCGGCGCCCATGGCCAGGGCCAGCACCATGTGGTAGTCGTGCACGATGCCGCCGTCGCAGCACAGGGGGATGTAGACGCCCGTTTCCTGGAAGTACTTGTCGCGGGCCGCCGCCACCTCGATCATGGCGGTGGCCTGGCCGCGGCCGATGCCTTTTTGTTCGCGGGTGATGCAGATGGAGCCCCCGCCGATGCCTACCTTGATGAAGTCGGCCCCGGCTTCGGCCAGGTACAGGAAGCCTTCTTTGTCGACGATGTTGCCGCCGCCTACCTTTACCTTGCCCCGGTAGGTTTCCTTGATGTACTGGATGGTTTCGCGCTGCCACTCGGTGAATCCGTCGGAGGAGTCGATGCAGAGCACGTCGGCGCCGGCCTCCACCAGGGCGGGTACCCGTTCCCGGTAGTCGTGCGTATTGATGCCCGCCCCGACGATCAGCTTTTTGTTGGCGTCGAGCAGTTCGTTGGGGTTTTCCTGGTGGGCTTCGTAGTCCTTGCGGAACACGAAGTACTGGAGTTTCTGCTCCCGGTCGATGATGGGCAGGCAGTTGAGTTTATGCGTCCAGATGATTTCGTTGGCTTCGCTCAGGGAGATGCCCAGGTCGCCCACGATGAGGCTGGAGAACGGGGTCATGAAGTCGCGGACCCGTTTGTTGGCGCTGTCCTTGGTTTCGCGGTAGTCGCGGCTGGTGACGATGCCCAGCAGCCGGCCGTTGGAGGAACCGTCGTCGGTGACGCCGATGGTGGAGTGCCCGGTTCTTTTCTTGACGCGGACCACGTCTTCCAGCGTCTGCTCCGGGGTCAGGTTGGCGTCGCTCATCACGAAGCCCGCCTTGAATTTTTTCACCTTCCGCACCATTTCGGCCTGTAGGTCCACGGGCTGGGAGCCGAAGATGAAGGAGAGGCCGCCGTTGCGGGCCAGGGCAATGGCCATGTTGTGGTCCGAGACGGCCTGCATGATCGATGATACCAGGGGGATGCTCAGTTCAATGGCCGGTTTTTCCCCTTTTCTGAACTTAAGCAGCGGCGTTTTCAAAGACACGTTGTCCGGGACGCAGTCTTTCCGGGTCAGGCCCGGAATCAGTAAATACTCGCTGAAAGTTCTTGATACATCGCTGAAGTAGTATCCCATGGTAGATACACTTTTGGCAAATATACCACATCGCGTTCCGCCGTAAAAATAGTTGCCCGGAAATCAGTGAACAGTAATCAGTAAACAGTAAGCAGTGGGTGTGCGTAAGTTGCCGCAACTGATTACTGTTCACTGATTACTGTTACTGATATGGCTCAGGATTACGACAAGATCTTCCGGGAAGTGCTGCGGGACCTGTTCCCGGCCGTGGCCCGCAAAGTACTCGGCATTCCCGCCGGGGAATACAAACCCCTGCCGGGCGACTTGCAGTACACGGCCCAACGGGAAGCCGACCAGCTCTGGCAGGTAACCCCGCAGACCGGCCAGCCTTTCATTCTGCACTGCGAATTCCAGAGTACCAACGACAAGCAGATGCTCTCGCGGATGATGCTCTACCACGCTTTTCTGCACTACCAGCGCCAACTGCCCATCCGCCAGTTCGTCATCTACGTGGGCAAAGAGGCCCTGCGCATGGAGCACCAGCTGGAGACCGAGGCGTTTTCCTACCGCTACGGGCTGGTGGACCTCAAGTCGTTTCCCTACCAGACCTTCCTTGACTCGGACCACAGCCAGGAGGTGCTGCTGGCGATTCTGGCCGACTTCGGCGGACAAGAGGCGGGGTTGATTGCCCGGAAGATTCTGGCTAAATTACGCCAAAGCACGAGCGGCACCCTGGAGTTGTCGCAACGCACCGTGCAACTGGCTCGTTTAGCCCTATTGAGGAATTTAAGTACCACCGTTTTAAACGCCGCCCAGCACATGGCACTCGACATCGACATCACCGAAGACGCCCTCTACCAGCTCGGCATCCAGAAGGGCGAGCAGAAAGGCGAGCAGAGAGGCTTGCAGAAAGGAAAAGAAGAAGGCGAGCAGAGAGGCAAGGAAGAAACAGCCTTGAACATGCTTAGAGAAGGTTTTCCCGAAGACGTAGTGACGCGCATTACCAAACTGCCCGCCGAACGCATTGCCCAACTCCGGCAGCAACTGGAAGCGGGCAACTAAGCGCATCCGGACAAACCTGCCCCGGCATAGGCTGGGACACCAATTGTTTTTTCCCGGTATAAGAGATTACGCCGGCCGCGCCGCCGCCTGCTGCCGCAACCACTGCGCAAAGGGTACTTTTTGCAGCCTGGCCGCCGCCCACGCCGCGAACGGAAACGCCCCGAGCAACTGCTTTTCGTAGGCGTCCTGCCCCAACTCCGTAAGCTGCCCGTGCAGGGGCGGGAGCAGTTCCGGCGGCCGCACCCCGTTGGCCGATTGCTTGAAAAAGTGCAGCAAGACCTTCTCCGACCGGAACAGCCGCTTGCGGGACCGCAGTTGCCGCTCCACCGAACGCACCTCGTAGCCCAGGTAGTCGAGGTTGCCCAGTTCGTAGTGCACCAGCAGGTGCAGCAGGCGGAACAGGCTGTAGCGGGCCGCCGAAAGAAACGCCTGGTGGGTGTTGAGCACCCGGTTGACCAGTTGCAGCGTGGCCGGGTACCGCCCCAGGCCGAAGTACACCACCGCCGCCGGGAAATACAGCGACACCCCGCTCCGGGAAGGAGCCGCCGGGGCGTCGGCCGGGTGCCGGTCGCGGTAGGCCTCCCACAACGCCAGTCCCCGCTCAAATTCCCCCGCGTCGATGAGCAGGCTCAGTTCGTGACCCAGGGCCACCTGGTTGAGCTGCAAAAGCTGCCCCGGCGTGTTGAGGCTCACGTTTTTAAGGCCCTCAATGAAGGTGCGCATGGTGTCGTGCTTGCCCAGCGACCGCAGGCCGGTCAGGACGCCATCCACGAGGTACGCGTAATAGACCGGCGCATCGGCCCACAGTTCACGGTGCTTGCTGAACAAGCCTTCCAGTTGCCCGAACAGGGCTACGCTCTCCTCGTACTGGCCCGTCATCAGGAAGTAGGTGGACTGGAACAGCCAGTGCTGCTTGGCCGACTGGAAGGAGGGGTACCGCCGGTTGGCATTCACCTGGTGCTCCTCCAGCAGCAGGTCGTTGAGCCGCTCCAACTCCTTGGGACTGCGGATGGCGCCCCGGTGGAAGTACCGGTGCAGCAGCACGCCGTAGAGGGAGGCGTGCTTGTTGATGAAAAGCTGTTGGTAGAGTACGTCGTTGATGCTTTCCTGCCGGGCCACCAGTTCTCCTTCCTCCAGGTCCCGGAATTCCAACTCGGTCAGGTACTGCAATTCGAGCTGGGCCGCCAGCAGGTAGCAGGGGAATTGCTCGTGGCGCAGGGCCAGCGCCTTGGCCTTTTCGAGTTGCGCAAAGCCGGTTTCGGCCAAGCCCTTGTGGAACAGGATCTGAACGTCCTGGAGGAGGCTCAGCAACTGCTGTTGCAGCGAGTGGTGGGCGTGGTAGCCCCGCAAGCTTTTCATCAGCATTTTGTAGAGGTGCTTGCGGGCCGCTTCCAGCAGGGGGAGTGGGTAGTACTGTACAAACGCCTCCTGCACCCGGGCCGCACCGGGTGGTTCCGCCTCCAGGATCTGGTAGAGCCGCCAGTACGCCTTGTCGCCCTCCTGCCGGTCGCAGAAAAGCTTGAAGTACCGCTTCTCCGACTTGGTGAGGGAAGCAACCAACGCCTGCAACGCTTCAATGGATCGCATGGGAATAGCTGGTTTTGCGCAAAAAATGGAAGATCAACAATTGAGTATAAAATATGAGCACCTGTTTCAGTTAGTGGAGTGGCTGGTAGAAGTAGCCGGGCTGGTTAAATAAGGGTGGTAATCTAGAAATAAATAATATAACTTTTGGCGGTAAATATTTCTCTTCGCATGGACGGCAAAATTGCAGTGATTGGCAGTTCGAACACCGACATGGTGGTAAAAACGCCCAAACTTCCCCTCCCCGGCGAAACGACCCTGGGCGGCAAGTTCTTCATGTTTCCCGGCGGCAAGGGCGCCAACCAGGCCGTGGCGGCGGCCCGGCTGGGCGGGGCGGTCACGTTCATTGCCCGGCTGGGCGACGACGTGTTCGGCAAGCAGGCCCTGGCCGGGTTTCGCAAGGAAGGCATCGACACGAGCTTCGTGGGTACCGACCCCGACGAACCCTCGGGCGTGGCCCTCATCACGGTGGATGCCAAGGGCGAAAACGTGATTGCCGTGGCCCCCGGCGCCAACGCCCGGCTGAGCGAGGCCGACGTGGACAAGGCCGGCGGGCGGCTGCAAGGGGTGGATGTGCTCCTGCTCCAGCTGGAAGTGCCCCTGCCCACGGTGGTGCACGCGGCCAAGTACGGCTTTGCGCAGGGCAAAAAAGTGATTCTCAACCCGGCCCCCGCCCAGCGCCTGCCCGACGACCTGCTGCCCTGCCTCTACCTGGTGACGCCCAACGAAACGGAGGCCGAAATCCTGACGGGCATCCGCGTGTCGGACACGGAGTCGGCCGCCCGGGCCGCTGAACTGCTCCACCGGAAGGGCGTCCGGCAGGTGGTGATTACGCTGGGCGCCCGCGGGGCGTACGTGCACACCGACGAGGTGGCTACTTTGGTGCCCGCCCCGCAAGTGACGGCGGTGGATACCACGGCGGCGGGCGACGTGTTCAACGGGGCGTTGGCCGTTGCCATTGCCAAGGGCAGTCCCATTGAACCGGCCGTGACTTTTGCCTGCCGGGCCGCGGCGCTGTCGGTCACCCGCATGGGCGCCCAGGCTTCGGCTCCTTACCTGTCGGAACTCTCCACGCCCACGCTTTTTTCCAATGCCCAGTTATAAATGTAACAATTAATGAGGGTATGGCTGGATGGTTGAATGGCTATATGGCTGAATGGTTGTATGGTTATTAATCAGCCATTCAGCCATATAGCCATTCAACCATATAGCCATCCAGCCATCCAACCCTTCAACCTCCTTCCCATGAAAATAACTACGTTCTTCCTTTCGCTCCTCCTGGCCGGCCCGGTTGCGTACGCGCAGCCGGCCAGGCCCGGGACCGTTACGCTCTCCCACGAAGCCCTCAAAGACAAGATCATGGGCGGCTGGGCCGGGCAGACCATCGGCGTCACCTTCGGCGGGCCCACCGAGTTCCGGTTCAACGGCACGATGATCAACGACTACCAGCCCATCACCTGGTACGACGGCTACATTAAGCACACCATGGAAAACAACCCCGGCCTTTACGACGACATTTACATGGACCTGACGTTCGTGGAGGTGTTCGAGAAAGAAGGACTCGACGCCCCGGTGGCTTCCCACGCCAGGGCCTACGCCAACGCCGGCTACATGCTCTGGCACGCCAACCAGGCCGGCCGCTACAACATACTCAACGGCATCATGCCGCCCGAGTCGGGGCACTGGCGCAACAACCCCCACGCCGACTGCATCGACTACCAGATCGAAGCGGACTTTGCCGGCCTCATGTCGCCGGGCATGCCCAATACGGCTTCGCAGATTTCGGACAAGATCGGCCACATCATGAATTACGGCGACGGTTGGTACGGCGGGGTGTATATGGGGGCCATGTACACGCTGGCTTTCGTGTCGGGCGACGTGAACCACGTGGTGACCCACGCCCTCAAGACCATCCCGCCGCAGAGCCTGTTCTACCAGTGCATCAACGACGTGATCGGCTGGCACAAGCAGTACCCCAACGACTGGAAACAGACCTGGTTTGAGGTGCAGAAAAAATACAGCTCCGACATCGGCTGCCCCGACGGGGTGTTCGTACCTTATAACATCGACGCCACCGTGAACTCGGCCTACGTGGTGATCGGGCTGCTCTACGGCGGCGGCGACTTTACGAAGACGATGGAAATCACCACCCGCTGCGGCCAGGATTCGGACTGCAACCCCTCGTCGTCGGGCGGCATCCTGGGCACGATGCTGGGCTACCAGAACATCCCGGCGTACTGGAAGCTGGGCCTCAAGGAAGCCGAGCCGATCGACTTCAAGTACACCAGCACCTCGCTGGCGGACGTGTACCAAACCGGCTACAAGCACGCCCTCGAAAACATCAGGCGCAACGGCGGCAAGGCCGACAAGGCCGGCGTGACCATCGCCGTGCAGGAACCCGTGCCGGTGCAGTTCGAAAAGAGCTTCGAAGGCCACTATCCGAAGGCCAAAATGGACATTCACAAGGACCTCAAAGCCGGCAGCGCCGAACACACCTTCGACTTCGAGGGCAACGGCTTCGTGGTAAAGGGCGAAACGGCGCCCTGGCAGTCCACGTCGGCGCATGTGTTCAACGCCGAACTCTACCTCGACGGCAAGCTGCTCGAAACGGTAAAGCTGCCGGCCGCCTTCACCACGCGCCGCTACGAACTGTTCTGGAAGTACGGCCTCACCCCGGGCAAGCACACCGTGCGCATCAAGCTGCTCAACCCCGTGGAGGGCGGGCGGTTCCGGATGTCCGAAGTGCTGGTGTACACCGACAAGCCGGCCGCCGTGCAGCACGCGGCCAATGCCCGGTAATGGTGTACGCACCGTGCGCTATATAAATTTACCACGGAGGGCACGGAGTGACACGGAGAAAAGGTTTCACGAATCGTTTCACGCAAAGGCGCAAAGAAGCGCAAAGGACGCAAAGAAGAAACAAGAAAAGGAGTTATATGGGCGGGGTAGGATGGCTTGCGCAGCGGAAGGACCAAACCGCGGAGACGAGTCGCGTTGGGGAGACGGGTCGCGTCGCGGGGACGGGTCGCGTCGCGGCTCCCCTCCTCGGAGGGGTTAGGGGGTGGGTTTACTTACATGAAGCAAGTTATATGGGGATCAGCGCAATGAGGCAGCTGCGAGAGGCAGAATTAGCGAAAAGTATTGCTATGTTGTCAGGAAGATCAGCACAATGCGGTGATCCCTTGGTGACTTGCTTCATGTAAGTAAACCCACCCCCTAACCCCTCCGAGGAGGGGAGCCGCGACGCGACCCTTTCCCGCGACGCGACCCGTCCCCGCCACGCGACCCTTTCCCGCGACAACGGTCAAATGCTGCTTGATTCTCCGTGTAACTTCGTGGCCTCCGTGTCTCCGTGGTTGCTCTTGCTGCCGCAATCAGCATTGTCAAATCGATCAACCGCAATTTTTTCTTCAACCTATGCACGTACCCAAACCCATTCTCCGGCTGATTCCTATGCTGGCATGGCTGCTGCTTGTCGCCTGGTTCCCGGCCGCGGCCCAGTCGTCGTCGGCGCCCGACAAACGGCTGGCCGCCTACCGCCAGAACCTCAATGCCCTGCGCGGGCAGTGGAAGGGGAGCCGGGAACTGCCCGCCATTTCGTTTTTCCTCTTCGGCATGGGCGACCGCCGCAAACTGATCTACAAGGACGGGCAACTCAAGGACGCCGTTACCGGGGAAACCCTCCGCAAGTGGCCGGTGCAGCGGGAACGCATCCTCCCGTCTGATTACACGGTAGAACTCGAAACGACCGACGGCCGCCAGGTGCGCATCCGGGAAGACGAAGCGGGGGTGTACCTGCGGGAAAAGAACCATGACGAACCCCTCACGGAAAGCCGCTTGAAACTGCCCACTTTCGCGGGGCACCCCTACGGGCCGGTGCTCCGCGTGCTGCACCACGAAATCCTCATCAACATTTACCGGGGCCTGCCCGTGCCCAACTTCTTCGTGTACGCCAAGCCGTGGTTCCGCGACGCCGCCCTCATGGGCATGGTGCTCAAAAGGACGGGCAACCTGCACCTGATCAAAGACTGGGTCCTGGGCATCCGCGACCCGTTCGACCGCAACAACCACGGCATCAGCGAGGCCGACAACCCCGGACAGGTGCTCTACCTGCTTTCGCTGGTCACCGACGCCAAACACCCAACGGTTGCGGTGGTGCTCGATTCGGCCAGGCAGTTCCGGAAGGGCAACTACATTGAGGGCAAAACCGATTACGCACTGCACCCGGTGTACCAGACCAAGTGGCTCAAGTACGGCCTGCAAGCCCTGGGCCTCGAAGACCCGTACACGGTACCCAACGTCGCTGACAACTATTCGTCGCTGTTCTGGTGGGGCTTCAAAGACCAGCACGTGCCGGGTCCCCGCTTCGATGCGAATGCGGCCGAGCTGTACCCGTACCTGGTGTGGGCCGAAGACCACTTCTACGGCGAGAAGCACGGCGTGCTGGGGAATCGTGACTACCCGCTGTCGTGGGAACAGCAGGCCAGCGACGCCCGCTACCCCGGCCTGGCCGTACTCGACCCGCAGTACGTGTCGCTCAAACTCAGCGCCCCCCACACCTGGCACGCCGCGGAAATGTTTTTGTTATTGGTAGAAGCGAGGAGCGAGAAGTGAGAAGCGAGAAGATTGTACACGCACTTTGCCGTTTTCCCCGGAGGAGCCCGTGCCCCTTCTTCTCGCTCCTCGCTCCTCGCTTCTCGCTTCTCACTCCTGGCTTCTCACTTCTTACTCCTATTCCCCTATGTTCATCATTCAAAACTACGCTACTGCCGTGCTGTTCTGCGTGGTCACCATGCTTTGCTGGGGCTCCTGGGCCAACACGCAGAAACTGGCCGCCTCGTCGTGGCGGTTCGAGTTGTTTTACTGGGACTACGTGATCGGCATCTTTCTCACGGCCCTGCTGTTTGCCCTCACGCTGGGCAGCAGCGGCGAGGGTGGCCGGGGCTTCTTCGCGGATTTGCAGCAGGCTGAGGGGGCCAACGTGGGCTTGGCCCTGCTGGGCGGGGCGGTGTTCAACGCGGCCAACATCCTGCTGGGAGCGGCCATTTCGATTGCCGGCATGTCGGTGGCTTTCCCGGTGGGCATCGGGCTGGCCCTGGTGCTGGGCGTGCTGGTCAACTACGCCGACAACCCGGTGGGCCGCCCGGCGGTGCTGTTCATGGGCGTGGGACTCGTGGCGGCGGCCATCCTGCTCAACGCTTTTGCCTACCGCCGCACGGCCGCCAACGCGCAGGGCGTTTCGGGCAAGGGCCTGGTGCTGTCGGTGGTGGCCGGCGTACTGATGGGCTTCTTTTACCGTTACGTAGCCGCCTCCATGTCGCCGGACTTCGAGACGCCCGAGGCCGGCAAGCTGAGCCCGTACACAGCCGTATTTTTCTTCGCCGCGGGCATCGTAGCCAGCAACCTGCTCTTCAACACCCTGCTGATGCGGCGGCCCTTCAGCGGTCCCCCGGTGCGCTACGCCGACTACTTCCGCGGCCAGGGCCGCAACCACCTGATGGGCATCCTGGGCGGGGTGATCTGGTGCATCGGCATGTCATTTTCCATCATTGCCTCGGGGGCGGCCGGGCCGGCCATCTCCTACGGACTGGGGCAGGGGGCCACGGTGATTGCCGCCATCTGGGGCATTTTCATCTGGAAGGAATTTCGCCACGCCCCGCGCGGCACGTCGGTCCTGCTCACCGGCATGCTGCTCTGCTACCTGGTGGGGCTGGGGTTCATCATCGCGGCGAGGTAGGGTTGGATGGCTATATGGTTGAATGGCTGGATGGCTAATTGCTTTGCTTACACAAGTTCATTTCCCCGGCAATCAACCATTCAGCCATTCAGCCATGTAGCCATTCAGCCATGTAGCCATTCAACCATATAGCCATCAAGCCACGTCCCCCATCTCCTGTCTTTCCGGTTGCAGGTGGTGCTGGCCCCAATCCTTCATCAGGGCGATGATCGGGAGCAGCGACTGGCCCTTGGGCGTGAGGAAGTATTCCACCCGCGGGGGAATTTCGGCGTAGATTTTTCGTTCGATGATCCCGTCGCTTTCCAGCTCCCGCAGTTGCGTGGTGAGCATCTGCTTGCTGATGCTGCGGAGCATCATCGACATTTTGCCGAAGCGGTTGATGCCGTTGCTGACCAGGTACATGATGAGCAATTTCCACTTGCCGCCGATGATCTCCATGGTGAACGTGACGGGACAATGCTCGATATTTTGGTACGTTACTCTTTCCATGTGTTTGATAACCAGTATTGGTATGCTTTTAAGAACTACCTGCCATTTTTGTGACTACTTACATTGGGCAGACTAATTTACTAGTTTTGGGGCATAAACAGACACAACATGAACAAATACGTGATAACGGGTTCCCTCGGGAACATCAGCCGGCCGGTGGTGGAAGGCCTGGTCGCAAAGGGCAAAACGGTAAGCGTGATCACCAGCAAGGCCGACAAGGTGGCCGAAATCGAAAAGCTGGGCGCCAAAGGGTTGGTGGGCGACGTGAACGACGCCGCCTTCATCCGGGACGCCTTCCGCGGGGCGGAAGTGGTGTACACGATGATTCCGCCCATCCGGCAAACCAACGACTGGCGCGGCGACCAGAACCGCATTGCCGACCACTACGTGGCCGCCCTGACCGAAAACCGGGTGCCCTTCGTGGTGAACCTGAGCAGCGTGGGGGCGCACCTGGGCCACGGCTGCGGACCCGTGGACGGGCTCTACGACTTCGAGCAGAAACTCAACGCCATCCCGGGCCTGCGCGTAAAACACCTGCGGCCTTCGTTCTTTTACCACAACTTCCTGGCCCAGATCCCGATGGCGAAGGGAGCGGGCATCCTGGGGGCCAACTACGGCGGCAACCACACGCTGTTCCTGGTGCACCCGCGCGACATTGCCCAGGCGGCCCTCGAAGCATTGCTGAACCTGGACTTCACCGGCTCGTCGGTGCGCTACATTGCCGGCGACGAACGGGAAGGCAAGGAGATTGCCGCGGTGATCGGCAAAGCCATTGGCAAAGAATTGCCGTGGGTGGAATTTAGCGACGAACAGCAGGAACAGGGGGCGTTGGGCGCCGGCCTGCCCGAAGAGCTGGCCCGACAATACACGCAGATGGGCCACGCCCTGCGCGACGGTTCCATGCAGGAAGACATTCGCAGGCACCGCCCCGCCTTCAGCCCCACCAAACTCGAAGACTTCGCCCGGGAATTTGCCGGGGCCTACCAGGCTTCGTAAGGGAGTTTGAGAGTTAGGGGTTTGAGAGTTTGAGAGTTGAGGAGCTAGGGCGGGGGCGGTTTAAATTTAACCACGTAGACACGGAGGGCACGGAGAGAAGGTTTAAGGTAAAGACCTTTAGTACAGGACAAAACCTCACCCCCGGCCCCTCTCCCAAGGAGAGGGGAGAAGAAAGGATTCTACAAATAGCTTTTTTTCAAGACTTTACGTCTCCCCTCTCCCCGGGAGAGGGGCCGGGGGTGAGGTTTTGTCCTGTATAAAAGGTAAAGACCATAAAGAAAAAGGAGTGGTAGGGCACAGTATGCTCTCTGGTCTGGCAAAAGTACCCGCACACGGTACTCGTCGCGTGGCGGGAAAGGGCCGCGTCGCGGGAAAGGGTCGCGTCGCGGCTCCCCTCCTCGGAGGGGTTAGGGGGTGGGTTTACTGATATGTCACGGATAATGTGGGGATCACTGCAAGCAGGGAATTTGCACGAGTGGAGATCCGCAGAAAGTCGGGCTCCTGTGTAAGGGACAGTAACGCAATGCGGTGAACCCGGTGTAACTTGTAGCATATAGGTAAACCCACCCCCTAACCCCTCCGAGGAGGGGAGCCGCAACGCGACCCTTTCCCGCAACGCGACCCTTTCCCGCAACGCGACCCTTTCCCGCAACGCGACCCTTTCCCGCAACGCGACCCTTTCCCGCAACGCGACCCTTTCCCGCAACGCGACCCTTTCCCGCAACGCGACCCTTTCCCGCAACGCGACCCTTTCCCGCAACGCGGCCCTTTCCCGCAACGCGGCCCTTTCCCGCCATGCGACCCTTTCCCGCCATGCGACCCTTTCCCGCCATGCGACCCTTTCCCGCCATGCGACCCTTTCCCGCGACGCGGCCCTTTCCCGCCATGCGACGAGTACCGCGGCAATAGGAAACTTACCTTTCCTCCGTGCAACCCCGTGCCCTCCCTGTCTCCGTGCCCAATTCTAAACCAACGCCGCCCTAACTCTCTAACTCCCTAACTCCCAAACTCCCCACCGGCCGCGGGGCGACGGGCTTGTCGGCGTGCGGCTGGAGGGTAAGGTGGTA
Organism: uncultured Sphingobacteriales bacterium; assembly: GCA_963844325.1. Lineage (GTDB taxonomy): Bacteria > Bacteroidota > Bacteroidia > Cytophagales > 172606-1 > CADCTQ01. Next base: position 4,962,682 of record CAWJNV010000002.1, on the reverse strand, counting down.
CCACCCCACGTCGTGCCAACGCCCCAGCTTGTAGCCCACTTTTTGGTACACGCCCACCGGTGCAAAACCCATCGACCGGTGGAACTGTTCGCTTTTCGGGTTGGGCAGCGTAATGCCCGCGTAGGCGTTGTGGTACCCCTGCTGCCGCAGCAGCGCAAACAATTTTTCGTACAGGGTACGGGCAATGCCCTGCCGGTGGCAGTCAGGGTGGATGTACACCGAAGTCTCCACCGACCACTGGTAGGCTACCCGGTCGCGGTGCCGGGAGGCATAGGCGTAGCCGGTCACCCGGCCGTCCTGTTCGTGCACCAGCCAGGGCAGCTGTGCCAGGATGGTGCGGATGCGCCCGGCAAACTCCCCGCGGGACGGTGCTTCGTATTCGAACGTAATGGCGGTATGGTCGATGTAGGCGGCGTAGATCGCCAGCAGGGCGTCGGCGTCATCGGCAGTGGCGAGTCGGAGCATGGGGAAGGGGCGGAAGGTTGGATGGTTATATGGCTGAATGGTTGAATGGCTATATGGTTGAATGGTTGTATGGCTGCATGGTTCTGCTTACGCAAATGCCACTCTCCAGCAATCAACCATCCAACCATTTAACCATACAGCCATCCGGTCATACACTCATTTACAATCAATTCAAAGAATGGCTTTTTCAAAGCAGATGCTGGTGGCGACCCCTTCGTACTGGCCGTAGTTGGGGATGACCCGGTACCCGTTTTTCCCGTACAGTCCCACGGCTTCCGGCTGGTTCACGCCGGTTTCGAGGATGCACGTAGCGTACGACAGTTCCCGGGCCCACCGTTCCAGTTCGGACAGGACCTGCGTAGCGACTCCCCGTCCGCGGTACGCCGGCGCCACGTACATGCGTTTGACTTCGGCCCGCTCCGGGGCGTATTCCTTGATGGCGCCGCAGCCCACGGCCTGCCCGTCGCGGTAGGCTACCACCACGTGCCGGATCTTGTCAATCTTGTTGAACTGGGCGTAGAAGGAATGGTCTTCGCCATCCCGGACCCGCAAATCGGCGTCCAGGTGCCGGACCAGTTCCACGAAGTCGGCGTGGGTGGAATCCGTTCGGAGTAGTTGGGTCATGTTTGTCTTTGGGTTAGGGGGTGATGCACGGACGGGCCACGGGTGAAACCGGCCTTGCCCGCCTGCAAAGTAAAAAGGGAACATCGATCAGGAAAAATACTATTTTAGTCTCGCATTGATACCTTTTTGAGATATTAGACATTAGACAGGAGACCGTTAGGGTTATATGGCTGGATGGCTATATGGTTGAATGGCTAAAGGGGATTGAATTAACCATCCAGCCATATAACCATCCGACAATTAACCATTCAACCATTCAGCCATCCAGCCATATAACCCTAACGGTCTCCTGTCTAATGTCTCACATCTCACATCTCTCATGGAACTACGGCAGTTGGGATATTTCAGGACGGTAGCCCGGGAACTGCATTTCCGGAAGGCGGCCGAGCAACTGTGCATCGTGCAGCCGGCCCTGACCCGGCAGATCAAGCAGTTGGAGGCGGAACTGGGCGTGGTCCTTTTTCACCGCACCAAGCGGCGGGTCGAACTCACCGAGGCGGGAGCGTACCTGTACCGGGAGGTGGAAGCCCTTTTTGCGCGGATCGAGTCGGTAACCCAAAACGTGCGCAGCCTCCACGCCGGGCAGATGGGAACGCTTACGATCAGTTACGCCGGCTCGGCCATGGTGTCCCTGCTGCCGGCCATCCTGGCCCGCCTGCGCCAGCAGTGGCCCCTCGTGCAGACGCACCTGCGCGAAATGACGGCCACCGAACAGCTGGAGGCCGTCAGGGGCGGCAAAGCCGACGTGGGGTTTGTGCGCAATCCGCCGCCCGATGAACGCCTGCACCAGCGGGTGGTACAACGGGAAACCTTTTCGGTGGTACTGCCCGGGGCGCACCCGCTGGCGTCGGCTCCGTTCGGGGGGCTGGCGCAACTGGCCGGCGAACCGTTCATTCTGCCGCCCCGGAGTTCGGGCCCCCTGTACGTCGATGCGTTGATGCGGCTGTGCGGGCAGGCAGGATTTACCCCGGCCGTTGCGCACGAAACCGCTTTCGGCGACACGGTCATGCGGCTGGTGGCCCAGGGCCTCGGCGTGGCGCTGGTGCCTACCTCGCTGACGCGCGGGGTAACCCTGCCGGTCGCGTGCATCGAACTTCCGGACGCCGGCATCCGGGCGGAGTTGTCAATGATCTGGCGCAAAGATGACCTCAGCCCGCTGGTGCGCCACCTGGTAGACGGCGTGCCGGAAGTGAGGAGTTTATGAGTTTATGAGTTCATGAGTCTAAAGTGTATCACGCGTTGGATGTCAAACGCTTTCTACTCATAAACTCATAAACTCATGAACTCATGAACTCCCCAACCGGTCATAACACGCTTTGATGACGCTGGCCATGCGTTCGGGGTGTTTGTGGATGAAAAAGTGGTTGCCTTCCAGCACTTCGGAGCGGAAGTGCGAACGGGTAAAGCGGCCCCAGTTGGTGATCCGGTCCACGTTTTCTTCCTCGCTGCCCATCAATGCATAGAGCGGAGCGGCTACGGGCGGCTCGTGCTCCAGCCCCTCGGCTTCGGCAATCTGGAAGTCGGCCCGCAGGATGGGCTCGAAAAACCCGAACAACTCCTGGTCCTGGAACACCTCTTCCGGGACGCCCCCCAGGGTCCGGAGTTCCTCGATGAATTCTGCTTTCCCGAGCAAATACCTTTTACCCGGCCCTTTGCGGGGTACGCCCGGACCCGGGTTGCCGCTTACGATCAGGTACGCCGGGGGGTGGCCGGCCTGTTCCAGCATGCGGGTCACCCGCAGGGCCAGGTAGGCGCCCATGCTGTGGCCGTAGATCAGCAACGGGGCGCCGTTCAGTTTGGGAACCACCTGGTTGTAGAGGTCCTTGGCCGCCAGGTCAAAATCTTTCAGCAGCCGCTCCTGCATGCGCCGGCCCCGGCCCGGCAGTTCCAGCGGGATCGCCTCCAGGTGCTTCAGCCGGGGCGTAATGGTGTTGAACGAGTAAATATTTCCTCCCGCAAAGTGAAAGAGGAACAACTGGGCTTTTTGCATGCGTAAATATAGTAATGAGGAGCGAGAAGCGAGGAGCGAGAAGCCAGGAGTGAGAAGTGCGTGGAAAACTTTAATCGGATTTACCCGACATCGCACTCCTCGCTTCTCGCTCCTCACTCCTCGCTTCTACTACAGCGGATGATGCAGCAGCACCACGGAGCGGCCTTCCACGATGATGTTTTCGCTGGCCCCGTAGGCAACGCCTTCTTCTTCGACGCGGCTGTTGCTGGTGTCGAGGATTTTGGTCCATTCGCGGCCGTACTTGCGGGGGGGCAACTGGTACACGATGGGGCCGTGGTAGGCGTTGAAGATCACGTAGAAACTGTCGTCCACGATCTGTTCGCCGCTCGGCCCCCGCGAACGCAGGCCCTTGCCGTTGAGGAACACGGCCAGCGATTTGGCGAAGTCGTGGCTCCAGTTTTCCTCGGTCATTTCGGTGCCTTCGGGCAGGAACCAGGCAATGTCTTCCACGCCCGAGCCCTTGATGGGCAGGCCCTGGAACCAGCGGCGGCGGCAGAAGACGGGATGGTCCTTACGCAACCGGATGAGCTTGCGGGTAAAGGCCAGCAGGTCCTCGTCGGCCGCCGCCCAGTCCACCCAGCTGATGTAGTTGTCCTGGCAGTAGGCGTTGTTGTTGCCCCGCTGGGTGCGGCCCAGTTCGTCGCCGGCCAGCAGCATGGGCACGCCCTGCGAGAGAAACAGCGTGGCGAGCAGGTTGCGTTTCTGTTGCCCGCGCAGGGCCACGATGGCCGGGTCGGTGGTGAGGCCTTCGGCGCCGCAGTTCCAGCTCCGGTTGTGGCTTTCGCCGTCCTGGTTGTTTTCGCCGTTGGCCTCGTTGTGCTTTTCGTTGTAGCTCACCAGGTCGTGCAGCGTAAAGCCGTCGTGGGCCGTGATGAAGTTGATGCTCGCCGTGGGCCGGCGGTAGTCGCCCTCGTAGAGGTCGGAACTGCCCGTGAAGCGCTGCCCGAACTCGGCCAGCATGCTGTCGGCGCCCCGCCAGTAGTCACGGATGCAGTCGCGGTACTTGCCGTTCCACTCCGACCAGCCGGGCGGGAAGTTGCCCACCTGGTATCCGCCTTCGCCGATGTCCCAGGGCTCGGCAATGAGTTTTACCTGCGAGATCACCGGGTCCTGGTGGATGATGTCGAAGAACGAACTGAGCCGGTCCACGGCGTGCAGTTCGCGGGCCAGCGTGGCCGCCAGGTCAAAGCGGAAGCCGTCCACGTGCATGTCCAGGATCCAGTAGCGGAGGCTGTCCATGATGAGCCGCAGCACCGTGGGCAGGTTGGCGTTGAGGGTGTTGCCCGTGCCGGTATAATCCATGTAGTAGCGTTTCTGGTCTTCCACCAGCCGGTAGTACGAGGCGTTGTCGATGCCCTTGAACGACAGCGTCGGGCCCATCTGGTTGCCCTCCCCCGTGTGGTTGTACACCACGTCGAGGATCACCTCGATGCCCGCCTTGTGGAGGGCCTTCACCATTTCCTTGAACTCAGTGACCTGTCCGCCCAGCGTGCCGCTGCCCGAGTAGCGCACGTCGGGGGCGAAAAAGCCGATGGAGTTGTAGCCCCAGTAGTTGGTCAGGTCCTTGTCGAGCAGGTAGCGGTCGGTGATGAAGTGGTGTACGGGCATGAGTTCCACGGCCGTCACGCCCAGTTCCAGCAGGTAGGCAATCGTGACCGGGTGGCCCATGGCCGCGTAGGTGCCGCGGATTTCTTCGGGAATGCCGGGGTGCAGCCGGGTAAAACCCTTCACGTGCGTTTCGTAGATGATCGACTTGAAGTAAGGAATCTTGGGCGCCTTGTCGTCTTCCCAGTCGAAGCGGTCGTCGATGACCACGCCCTTGGGAACGTAGGGGGCGCTGTCGGAAGGGCTGAAGCTCAGGTCGTCGTCCCCGATCTGGTAGCCAAACAGCGAGTCGTGCCAGTTGACGGTGCCCGAGATGGCCTTGGCGTAGGGGTCGATGAGGAGTTTGTTGGGGTTGAAGCGGTGGCCGTTTTCGGGCTCGAACGGGCCGTGCACCCGGTAGCCGTACAACTGTCCCGGCTTGATGCCCGGCAGGTACGCGTGCCACACCTGGTAACTGCGTTCGGTCAGCTTGAGCCGGTACGATTCCTTCGTGGCTTCGGGGCTGTCGAACAGGCAGAGTTCCACGCCGGTGGCGTTTTCGGCAAACAGGGCGAAGTTGACGCCCGACCGGTCCCAGGTGGCCCCCAGGGGGTACGGACTGCCGGGGTAATCTTTGATCGTCATGGAGAAAGGGAGTTTATGAGTTCATAAGTTTATGAGTTTATGAGTTTATGAGTTTATGAGTTTATGAGTTCATGAGTTCAAAGTGGATCACGCGTTGACTCACAAACGGTTTCTACTCATAAACTTTAAACTCATATACTCATGAACTCAAAAAAGGCCTCAGCCCCGGAAGCGGAATTTGAAGAAAAGCAGCGTCAGGGCCAGCAGCAGCGTAACGGCGTTGGCCAGGATGATGGGCAGGTCTTGGTTGATGAAGCCGTAGATCAGCCACAGCAGCACGCCGAGGCTGAAGAGCGAAAACATGCGCAGCGACAGGTCTTCGGCCGAACGCGATTTGTAGGTTTTTACGACCTGGGGAACGAGTGACGTAGTGGTGAGGCCGCCCGCAATGATTCCCATGATCTCGATGCCACTCATAGATAGGTAGTTGATGGTTGTGAGTTGTTCGTCGTTGCCGCTGATCTGGTGAAAAGGGCAAAAAGCAGCTATTACACGTAAGGGGTACCGGCCCGGGTTGTCCCCTGGAGGGGCTTAATGAAAACATTTCATCGATGCATTCCGGCCCGGGTAACATTCTCGGGGCAAACCCAGTAGGAGCATACAGCGTCGTTAGTGCTATTTTTTTGTGTTCGGGAGACTGTTCTTATTTTTTCACCTGTTGGGGTTGCCACTCCTCGCTTTTGCCCAGGCGCCGCAAAAGCGGGCTACTGCCGTGCGGTTCACCAAAGCCCCCCGCATCGACGGGGTGCTGGGCGAAAGCGCCTGGAAAGGAGCCCGGGCGGCGACGGGGTTCGTGCAGGCCAGGCCCGTGCCCGGCCAACCCGAAACCCACACCACGCGGGTAAAAATCGGCTACGACCGGGAAGCCCTCTACATCGGCGCCTTTCTGGCGGCCCCGTCCACCGATAGCATCCTCCGTGAACTGAGCCAGCGCGACGACCAGGGCAATGCCGATTATTTTAAGGTCATCCTCGATACCTACCGCGACAAGATCAACGCCTACAGCTTTACGGTAACTGCCCCCGGCGTGCAGGCCGACAGCCGCTACGCCGCCGGTGGGGAAGACGAGGAGTGGGACGCCGTCTGGGAGAGTGCCGCCCGCATCACGCCGCAGGGGTGGGTGGTGGAAATGAAAATTCCGTTCGGCGCCCTCCGCTTCGCCCCGGGCGACGTCCAGAAGTGGGGCATCAACTTCCTGCGCCACGTCAGGCGCAACGGCGAGGATTTTTACTGGAACCCGGTAGACCCGGCCGTGGAGGGCGTGGTCAACCAGTCGGGGGTGCTGGAGGGCATCCGTGGCATCCGGGCGCCGCTGCGGCTTTGGCTGACGCCCTACGTGTCGGCGTACCTGGCCAACCATTCGGCCCGCCTCGACCGGCCGCACCGCACGACGTCGGCCCTGGTGGGCGGCATGGACCTCAAGTACGGCCTGAGCGAAAGCTTTACCCTCGACGTGTCGCTGGTGCCCGACTTCGGGCAGGTGCAGTCCGACAATGAGGTGCTCAACCTGTCGCCCTTCGAGGTGCAGTACACCGAAAACCGGCCCTTCTTCAAGGAGGGCACCGACCTGTTCAACAAGGGCGACTTTTTCTACTCCCGCCGCATCGGGGGGCCGCCCCTGCACCGGGGAGAGGTGGAGGACGAACTGGCCGGCGACGAAACGCTGGTCGAAAACCCGTCCCAGACGAAGATGCTCAACGCCACCAAGATTTCGGGCCGCACCAAAAAGGGGCTGGGCGTGGGGGTGCTCAATGCCATCACGGGCCGGGCCGAGGCAGTGGTCCGGCAGGAAGGCGGGACGGAGCGGCGCCCGGTCACGCAGCCGCTCTCCAACTACAGCGTGGTGGTGCTCGACCAGACGCTCAAAAACAACTCCTTCGTGAGCCTGGTCAATACCCACGTGCTGCGGCAGGGGAGCCCGCACGACGCCAACCTGACGGGGATGGTTTTTAAGCTGGCCGACAAAAAGAACGCGTACGCCCTGAGCGGCAAGGGGGCCGTCAGCCGCCGGTTCGACTCGGTGCGGACGCGCGCCCACACGGGCTACACCTACACGCTGGAAGGGGGCCGCATCAGCGGGACCGTGCAGTACAGCTACCGCCACCACGTGGAGTCGGCCGCCTACAACCCCAACGACCTGGGCATCCTGCTCAACAACAACGAGGTCACGGAACGGGCCGCGGTGTCCTGCAACGTGTTCAAACCGTTCTGGAAGTTCAACGCGCTGAAGGCGGAGGTGGGCGGCGAGTACTCCCGGCTGCACCAGCCCAACCGCTTCCAGCGCTTCGAGCTTTTCGGGTCCCTGGAAGGCACCTTTACAAACCAGGCCAGGCTCGACCTGTGGCTGGGCCGCGAGCCGGTGCCGGTCCACGACTTTTTCGAGGCCCGCCGCCCGGGCCGGGTGTACGTGCTGCCGGTCAGCGCCTCCGCCGGGGCCTGGTACGCCGCCGACGAACGCAAACGCTTCTACTACGACGCCACCCTCTCGTACCGGAAGCTGGCCGAAAACCGCCGCCGCACGTACGACTTCGGGCTGAACGGCCGGTACCGGTTCAGCAACCATTTTTCGGTCGGGTACGGCTTCACGGCTACCAACAAGTACGACGACGTGGGCTTCGTGCAGGCGCGGGAAGACTCGGTGTACCTGGGCCGGCGCGACGTGAAGACGGTGACCAACACGCTGTCGGGCAGCTACATTTTCAGCAAGTCGATGTCGCTCACGCTGCGGGTGCGGCACTACGCCTCGGGGGCCCGCTACCACGGGTACGGGCTGCTCACGCCGGAAGGCCGCCTCGACGCTACGGACTACGCCGGCGACCACAACCTGACGTTCAACGCTTTCAACGTGGACATGGTGTTTTCGTGGTTCTTCGCGCCGGGCAGCGAGGTGCGGGTGGTCTGGAAAGACGCCGGCCTCGCCAGGGAGTCGCACCTGCGGGAGGGCTACTTCGCCAACCTCCGCCACATCCTGCTCAACCGCCAGCAGCACACGCTTTCCCTCAAGGTGCTCTACTTCCTCAACGCGGGCAAGTGGCTGGGGAAGCTGCGGCGGTAGGAGGGGGGAGGAGAAGTCGTATCCGCTGGTTTTGCATGGTAACCAGGGAAACCAAAAGCCGCTGTATCGTCAATCGCGTATTCTGCAACACCAGGCAGACAGTAGGTAAATGTTAGAACGTAAAATTTTACAGTTACTACTTGAGACGGCTGAGAGGCACTTATAAGGATGGGTTCGTAACGTATATGAGTCAAGCTATACATGATTGAAAAATTATTCAACCAATGTGCAAGTCTGATTGTTAGTATAAAAAATAATATCATATATTTAACGCCAAAATGCTATCCTTCAGAGTAAGGAACGGACCCCTTTTAGCTTAAAGATAAACTCCTAGAAAACGAGATCAAATATGGATAACACGTATTTTGTATTTTCAGATACACCAGTGCATATAGAAAGATTTCATATTTGTATCTGGGAGTTTACAAATGACACTGCGTTAGTTGAGTTTGGACTAGAAATTGATTCTAAATCTCTGCAAAATTTTAAATTTTTATCGCTAAATTTGTATGCGCCTTGGATTACTAATACTTTAGGAGTACAAGATTTGTATAAAAACTTGAAAGATTCTAGGAACAGTAAATTTATTTTTAACGACTCTGTAACAAACACCGGTTCTCTTGATGGTGGCTCAAACACAAAAGGTGTTATTCATAATTTTTCAAGAAGGGCTCCTTTAGCTGTTCTTCCAGCCAAATTCAAATGTGCGGAGAATAGAGGGGTATTAAATATAATACTAGATCTAAGTCTTTATAATGAAATTATTGCCAACGACAAACCAAATGTATATATAAGATTCTATTTGGAGCCATCTCTTGTAGAAATTTCAACAAGAAATCACGGTATTAGTCGTTCTACAATCATTTATGATATAAAAGTTCATGAATCAAGAAATATCCCAGACAATATAAGAGAATCAAGTTTGTGTGAAATAGAAAACTGTTTTTGTTTTAATATAATTCCAAATAGTTACGATTTCGGCTTTTATGAGTCTGCGGCTCTGAAAAATGTTAGAAACTTGGAATATTTATCGTTTAAGCATTATCTGCCTGACAAAAGATTAAAAGATAAGGAGCTTGTTGTTGTTTTTAACAAAAAAAAGAAATCAGATGGCTTTAATTTCTTTTCTATTTTTTCAAGAGAAAGAATTGGTACTGGACAATTTGCATTAGCGTTCCTGGTAAATTTAATATGTGGCATACTATTAGCTTTTCCAGCCTACAGAAGTACTTTAGGGGCTGGAGGAGTAGGCGCTCTTCCTTTTGAATTTTGGTTGGCGTTACTCATAGGGCTATCAACAGTACTCTACTTTGTAAAAAAGTTATTAAGTTAAAGATGAATGTATATCTCAAAGATGAATGTAAATTCAGATGAAAGCGCTCTTAGATACAAATATAATAATACATAGGGAAGCTAGTAAGGTTGTCAATCAGGATATAGGCATTCTATTCAAATGGCTGGACAAAGTAAAGTATCAAAAATGTGTGCACTTAATTACTATAGACGAGATAAATAAGAATGCGAACAAAACTATAGTTAATACTTTTAATATTAAGTTGAATAGCTATGAGGTCTTACAGACGATAGCGCCCATGTCAGAGAAGGTCGCTATTATTAGTAAAAAATATGATCAGAATCCAAATGACATTAATGACAGCATTCTGCTTAATGAAGTGCATTGTGAAAGGGTAGATTTGCTTATATCGGAAGACAAAAAAATTCACCTCAAAGCAAAAGAATTAGATCTAATTGACCGTGTTTATAAAATCAACGACTTCCTTGAAAAAATATCGGCAGAGTATCCAGAACTCGTCAATTATAAAGTTTTAAGTGTTAGACAAGCATTGTTTGGCCAGATAAATTTGCAGGATGCTTTTTTTGATTCATTAAAACAAGATTATCAAGGATTCGAGAAATGGTTTCACAAAAAGGCAAATGAAAAGGCGTATATCACAATAAATAAAGACAACGGTCTTTTACTATCCTTCCTGTATCTTAAAAGAGAAGGAATAGATGAAGTTTACTCAGATATAGAGCCGATATTTAAACCTAAGAAAAGATTAAAGGTCGGAACTTTTAAAGTTGTAGGGAATGGCGTAAGGTTAGGGGAAAGATTTTTAAAGATTATTTTTGATAACGCTCTGGCTAACAAGGTAGATGAAATTTATGTAACTATATTTGATAAACGAGAAGAGCAATTAAGGTTAATAGAATTGTTAGAATCTTGGGGTTTTTATTTTTGGGGAAATAAAAGCAGTGGAGAGCGTGTTTATGTTCGTGATTTTAGAAAAAGGTTTAATTCGGAGAGTCCTCGAACAACTTATCCATACATATCTATTCAAAGCAGAAGCTATATAGTGCCTATTTATCCAGAGTACCATACGGAACTATTTCCCGATTCAATTTTGAGAACAGAATCACCTATAGATTTTGAAGATGACGAACCTTACAGAAACGCAATTAGCAAAGTTTACGTCTCAAGATCATGGACAAAAAGTGTTAGGCGGGGAGATATAATAGTTTTCTATAGAACAGGAGGTTTATACAAAGGGGTAGTGAGCACGGTCTGCGTTGTAGAAGATGTAGTTCTAAACTTTAAAGACGAGGAGGACTTTGTAAAAGCTTGCAGAAAGAGAAGTGTATATTCCGAAGAGGCGCTTCGTAAACAATGGAGATACAACACAAAGAGTAGGCCATTTATTGTTTCAATGCTTTATGTGTATTCTTTTCCGAAAAGAAGTAATTTAAAAACTTTGATTGATAACGGTGTTATTGCCGGATTAACCGATGTGCCAAGAGGCTTTAAAGAAATTTCAAGTGATCAATTTAGAACAATCATAAAAATAACCGAAACAGATGCGAGTTTTATTGTCGATTAAGCCCGAACACGCGATTAAAATTTTTGAAGGAACTAAGCAGTTTGAGTTTCGCAGGTCAATATTCAAAAACAAGAATATAAAAACAATCATAGTATATGCATCTTCACCATTGCAAAAGGTTATTGGCGAGTTCGAGATTGATTTAATAATAAATGATAGCCTTGATGAGTTATGGAAGACTACTAAGGAATCCGCAGGTATAAGCAAGGAGTATTTTTTTGATTATTTCAATGGTAAAGAAAGAGGCTTTGCAATTAAAATCAAGAATGTTTATAAATATTCTGTACCCTTGTGTATAACAGAGAATTTCAAAGTTAGCCCACCTCAGTCATTTATGTATATATAGAAACAAAAAAAGAATAATTAAGGCGTTTTTGTTAAAGCAAATAGAGTTTCTTATTGGATGTGCTTCCAGTCTTGTGCATTGAGATTACAAGTAGCAATGATCTGTTTACTGCTGCACTAGCTTTGTTAAAATAGAGTAATTAACGGCTGTGGTAAAAACCCCGGGTAAAGCAACTATACCCGTAGCCTCTACCGGATGCGGCAGTTTTATGAGGCTTACGAGGGAAATGAGAAAGTGTCAACGCTGTTGACACAATTACCTTGGTCGGCGCATGTGCACATTTTATCCAAAACGACTGCTACGGAAGAAAGAAGCTTGCCGAAAAATTAGGAGCCCTTATGATTCCCGCCCAGAACCTGATCCAACAGCCGGACGCACTGGCGACCAGCCCCGGGTTTCGCCTGTTCTCGGAAAAGAGCCTGGCGCCGGACCTGCCGCCCCTGCGCATCATGAACTACGCCTTCGGGCTCACGCTGCGCGGCACGGCCACCGAAACCATCGGGCTCCAGACCTACGCCATCCGGCCCTACACGGTGGTATTCACGTTTCCCGGCCAGATCGTGAGCTACACCGACACCTCGCCCGACCTGTCGTTCCGCTACTGCGTGTTCGACGACGCGTTCATGAACAGCCCGCACCTCAACCAGCGCCTCATCGACGGGTTCGGCTTCTTCCGCGCCGAAGGACGGCCCGTGTTCCACCTGTCGCCCGAGACGGGCCGGGCCGTGCACGGGCTGCTCGAAAAGGTGCAGGCCGAATGCGCCGCCCGGCGCCCCGACCACGAACGGCTCGTGCGGGTTTACCTGCTCGAAGCGTTCATCCTGATGCACCGCGAGTATACCCCCGGTGCGCCCGGTCCCCCCGAAGCGCCCAACCGCGGCGAAGCCATCACCCGGCAATTCAAAGAACTCGTGGGCGGGCATTTTCTGCGCAAAAAACGCGTGCAGGACTACGCCGACCTGCTCTGCATCACCCCGCGGCACCTCACCGACACGGTCACCCGAACCACCGGCCGGGCCCCCAGCCACTGGATTCTGACGATGGAAATGCTGGAGGCCAAGTACCTGCTCCGGTATTCGGGCCGTACGGTCGCCGACATCGCCGGGCACCTGGGCTACCCCGACCCGGCCTATTTCAGCAAAGTGTTCCGGAAGGCCGCCGGCTGCTCCCCCCAGCAGTACCGCCAGGGCTGATTCCCACGTTTTTACCCGTTTTCCCCACGTTTGCCCCTCACCGCCAACCGCCCGGATGGCGTTACTTTGCCCCCGTACTTATTTCAAACAACCTCCTGCCATGAACACCAACAAATTCACCTTTTCGGTGGCAATGGGCGCCGGGTACTGGTTGCTGGCCGCCCTGTTCGTGCGTGCCTTCGGCGCGTTCTTCTTCACCGGCAACACCCCGGCGCTGCTGGTGCTGTACGCCGCGTCGGTGCCCGGCACGTGGCTCCTGATCCGGAACGCCCGGTGGCTCGGCCGGTTGGCGCCCGCCGAGGTGCTCGACGCGGTAGTCGTCATGACCTGGACTGCTGCCGTGCTCGACGGCGTGGCCATCACCTTCTTCGGATCACTCTACGGGACTTCCGCGCCGGTCGTCATGCTGGGGGCCGCCTGGATTCTGTGGGGCGCCGGCTGGGGGTTGGGCGTAGCGTACCTGATGAAGCGCAACGTGGCGAAGCGCAGGGGCAACGTCCCGGCGACAACGGCGCGGGAAGGCGTGAAAGTAAAGCTTCAGGGCACAAGGGCGTAAAAACCAACCCGCCCCGGAAAGCCCTGCGCGTGCAAGGCCCTCCGGGGCGGGTTGACTACGTACGGCCTGAGCCGTCTCCTTATTGCTTGACGAACTTGAGTACGTGCGTGCCTTCGTCGGTTTGCAGGCGCAGCAGGTACAGGCCCTGGCGCAGGGCCGCCGCGTCCACCTCCAGTTCCGTGTCACTTACCCGCTGGTGGGCGTCGGTGGCGTACACTTTGCCCGTGGCGTCCATGATCGCCGTGCGGAGCCCCGCAGCCGCCTGCGGAAGCGTCACGCGCAGCTTGTCGCGCACCGGGTTGGGGTGGAGCCGGATGCCGCCCGCCGCGTCGGGGTTGCCGTCGGCCGCCACGCGGTCCACCGTGTACACCGAGAGGGGAATGATCTCAATGGCTGAGATGCGCGGAATGTCGGCCGAACCCGCCTGGAAGAAGAAGTTGAGCACGCCGTCGGTTACCGACACCCGCACCGTTTCCTTCACCGGCCGCATGGCGCCCCCGGCCTTCTCGAAGATGTCGTACTCGGAGAGCCGTTTTTCGAGTTCGAGGTACACGTTGAACTTCCGCGAGCCGACGCCGCCCGGCACGATGTTGCCCCAGTACGTTTCGTTGAAGTGCAGCACCACGTCGAAGATGCCGTTGCCGATCGGAATGCCGTAGCTGAACGCGCCGCCGTGCCGTCCCGTCTGGTAGAGGTAGTCATCCACGGTGTTGGCTACGTCGGCCGAAGCGGGCGTCGCCACCGCGCCGTGGGCGAAGTACACGTCCGGCGAGAAGGTCTTGCCGTCGGCGGTGGTGTATTCGTTGCCGCCGGCGTTGATCCGGTACACGCTGCCGCTCGGCAGCACTTCAATCGCCGCCACCCGCGGGTTGTCGGCCGAGCCCTTCAGGAAGCTGATGTTGAGCGTGCCGTCGTTGACGGCCACCTTGAAGGTGTGCGCCGCAATGCGCATGGCCCCGCCGGCGTGGGCGAAGATGTCGTAATCCGTCAGCTTCCGCTGGCCCTCCATGTTCACGTGGAACTTCCGCGAACCGACGCCCCCGGGGGCGATGTTGCCGAAGTACGTTTCGTTGAAGTGCAGCACTACGTCGTACGAGCCGTTGCCCACCGGGAAGTTGTAGCTGAACGACGTTGAACTGAACCGGCCGGTGTGGTAGAGGTAGTCGTCGGCCGTACCCTTCACTTCGCCCGTCACGGCCGTAGCCGTCGAGCCGCCCGAGAAGAAGGCATCCGGGCTGAACACCCGGTTATCGATGGTGGTAAAGCCGCCGCCGCCCGCATTTACCCGGTAGCCCTTGCACTGGGGCGCCTTGGTCACCGTCACGGGCATGGACCGCAAACAGCCCTTGGCGTCGGTCACCGTCACCGTGTAGGTACCCGGGGCGAGGCCCGAAGCCGTGGCCGTGGTCTGGACCGGGAACGTGTTCCAGTGGTAGGTGTAGGGCGCCGTGCCGCCGGTGAGGCCCGTTACGGTCGCCGTGCCGTTGGCCGCGCCGGGCTGGCAACTGATGTCGGTCTTGCTGATGGTAAAGGCAATGTTGCTCGTGGGCGACACCCGGAACAACTCGAAGCCGGAGAGGGCCAGCCGGTTGGCCGTGGGCGAAAACTGCACGCTGAGCACGTTGTCTTCCAGGTCAATCGTAAAGTCCTTCACCAGGGCGAAACGCGAACCCGCTTCCGCCGCAATGTCGAGGTTGGCCAGGCGCGTGGTGCCTTCCATGGCAATGCTGAACAACCGGGAGCCGGGGCCGCCCGCGTAACCGTTCCGCGGCGTGCCGAAGTAGTTTTCGGCAAAGTGCATGCGCACCAGGTACCGGCCGGGCGTCAGGTTCGGAATGGCGTAGCCGGCCACCTCCAGGTCACCCCCCGTAGCCACGTAGCTCCGGTACAGGGCGTCGTCGGTGGTGCCGCCGATGGGGGAGGAGACGTCGCTTACGTTGTCGCGGATCAGGTTGCCCACCCGGTAGGGCTTGTCGGCCTTCCAGAGTTTGCTCCCGATGGTCACGTCGGTTTCGGCCGCCCCCTTTAGGCGCAGTACGGATACAATGCTGTTACAGCCGTCGCTGGCCATGCCGTACAGGGGCACCCGGTAGGGAGCCGGGGCGTTGTTGTAGTAGATGAGCAGCGCCGCGTTCTTGAGGCCCACCGTCTTGGGCTTGAATTCCAGGGCCAGCGTGGTGGCTTCCCCGGGCGACAGCGTGGCGTCCAGCGGCATGGCCGCCGTAAACTCGGTGGCGTGCTGGCCCACCAGCTTCACCGACGAGATCACCAGGGTAGGGTCGGCCCCCACTTGTCCCAGGCTTTTCAGGTCCAGGGCAAAGGGCGTGGTGGTGTTGATGAGCTGCGTGCCGAAGTTCTGCATGGACTGCGTCACCGAAAGCTCCGAAGCGTGGTCCGTGCCGGTTTCCGGCTTCAGGTTCGACACGTAGTACAGGTTTTCGTTGTAGTCGAAGTTGGCCGTGCTCCCCAGGTAGTCGTGCGAGAACAGGTAGGCGTTGGGGATGAGGTTGCCGGCCGCGTCGCGGGCCTTCCACACCCGTACGCCCCGCATCCGGTAGGTCACGCCGTTCACGGTTACCGTGCCGGTGTACACGTTGCGCTGCGGATCGGTGTATTCGCCCCCGATGCGCAGGGCGAAGGGCACGGTGGGGTTGAAACTGCTGCTGCCGGCGGTTTTGGTCGCGTCGTTCTTGCGGGGCAACAAGGTTTGGCCGTCCACGGCGGCGTGGCGCACCAGGTCGCCGCTCCCGGTAAAGCCCGCCTTGGCTTCCCAGCGGATCAGGTCCGTGGTCTGGCAGCAGTTGTGGTAGGCGGCCAGCTGGCGTACCGTCACGGGTTTGCTGCCGTCGGCCCGCACGAAGTACGACGAGAATACTTCGTCCGACCCGGCCACCGGGGCGTCGTGTTTGGTGTTGGTCTGCGCGTAGCCCGTCTGCGTGCCCAGGCCAAAGGCGCCCAGCATCTCGGCTACGTAGGGTTCGTTGTTGCCGTGCACCGACTTCTGCCACAGGCCCCGCAGGGTCACCTTGGCCGTGGTCTGCGTGGGGTCGTTGGTGGTGATGGTCAGCGTTTCGGTCAGCACTTTCACCCGTCCGTTGTTGACGGGCGGGTCCACCGCCACGAACCGTACCCGCACGTCGGCGTAGGCGCCCGAGCCGATGGTCAGGGGCAGTTTGCCGGTGGTGTAGGCCTCGCCGTTGAGCTGGTCGATCTTGAAAAAGGCGCCGTTGGAAATGCCCAGGCCCTGGAGGCGCAGCATGCCGATGCCCTTGTTGTGGAGGCGCAGCGTGACGGCGTCGTGGTTTTCGTTGAGGGGCGTGCCCGACACCGAACTCCGGTTCTGCACCTTCGAGAAGGTGAGTTGGTTGGCGGCGGGGAACTTGTCCTGGTTGTCCACCAGCAGCTTGCCCGGGGGCACGCGGCAGAGGGTCAACTGGGCTTTTTCGAGGGACGTCTTGCTGAACTCGATCACGTAGAGGTTGCCCGTCACGGGGTCTTCCACCACGTCGAGGGGGTCGGTAAAGCCGCTCAGGCCGGGAATGCCGTTGGCGCAGTCGGCGTACACCTTGTTGGGGTCCACGTTGCCGTCGGCGCCGGGCGTGAGCACGATGATGTCGTCGTTGTTGCTGTAGCGGCACACGAGCAGCTTGCCCCTGAGGGCCCCGTTGAAGGTGCTGCTCTTGTATTCGAGGGTGCCGTTGGGCGACTTGTTCACGTCGAAGGCATAGGCCACGCCCTGGTAGTTGGGGTCGTGTACGGTGGTGCCGGGGTACTTCTTGTTGTCGGCGTAGCCCCGGTTGAGGGCGTATTCGCCGCGCCGCGGGTTGGGGTGGCCGAAGTAGCCGTGGTAGTCCTTCCCGTTGATCTTCACGTTGGGGTTGATGCGGAACAGCAGGTCCGACTGGGTGACTACGTTGGTGGTGGCGGGCACCACCGGGCCGCTGTACGGGTTGCCGTCGGGGCGGCGGGTCCCGTTTACCGAGGCGGGGGTGTTGCCGCCGTAGTTGGAGCCGTTGGTGGCCGCGTAGAGGAAGCCGTTGGAGTGCCACACCAGGTCGTAGGCGTTGCGGATGCCCGAGGCGTAGATGGTGAGCGGGGCACCCGTGGCGTACGGGTTGTACTTGCCGTCGGAGGTGGTGAGTGAACCCGCCGAAGCGGCGTTGATGACGCTCTGGCTGGCCGAGGTTTCGACCTTGAGCGGCAGGGTGGCCGGCAGCTTGGTGAGGTCCAGCTTGAGGATGGCCGCCGACAGCAGCCCTTCTTCGCGGCCCCAGGTGTCGTCGTAAGCGCCCATGGCGCTGTTGCTGGCCTGGCTGAAGTAGAGGGTGTTGGGCTCACCGGGCCGGAAGGCGATGCTGTTGACGAGGTGGTCCTTGCGGGAGCGGGGCAGCCGGTCGAGCACCAGTTGCTCGTTTTCGAGGTTGGCCCCGGTGAGCTTGGAGAGCTTGCCTTCGAAGAACGGCGCCTCGGCCAGTTGCTTGTCGGAGGTGTGGGTGATCCAGACGATGGGGTTGGCGCCGGTGGAGGCGGGGTCGAGGGCCAGGCCCACGGCGAGCCGCCCGCCGTACTTGATGCGCAGGGTGTTGATGGTCTGGCCGGTGCCCAGCGTGCCGTCGCCGTTGATGGGGAAGCGTTTGATGGAGCCGTTGAGCTGGAGGGCGTAGAGCTTGCGGTCGGGACCTACGGCCAGGGAGGTGTACTGTTCGCCCCGGGTCGAGGCGATGGGTACTTTCTCGAAGGCGACGGGCAGGGTGGCGCCGGTGCGGTAGTTGCCGGTGGTAAAGACGGTTTCCTTGCGGTAGAAGGGGTAGCCGGCCAGGGATTTTACGCCTTCCGTGACGATGAACCGGTAGGTGGTGTTGGGCAGGAGGCTGCTTTGGGGGGCCAGGATGATGGCGTCGCCGCCGCCCGTACCGTTGACGCGGGCCTTGATCTCCACGGGGGAGGCTACGCCGCTGATCTGGAAGAGCTTGACGTTGGTGCTGTTGAGGCTGTTGTTGTCAACCCCGCCGCTGGTGGGCACCGATACGTAGGCCGTCACGGAAGTACAGGGATCTACGTTGGTGGCGGCGCTGTCGGGGTTTACGCCGGCCACGCGGGGGCGTTCATCTACTTCGGCCAGGCGGGCCGCAGCCGTAAAGGGGGCAGCCGCGGCGAACCCCGCAACGGTTCCCACCGGGGCGGCCGGCGACGGGCCCGAAGACGGCGCGCCGGCCCCGAACAGCGTGGGCAGCGCAGCCAGCAAAAGGGCTGGTAGGAATAAAAGTTTCATGGGAATGGGTATAAGGTATTGCAAAAAGGAGCGGGTAAATGGGGGGAAGTAATGGCTTAAGGTTGGGTGATCCGGCCGCCGGGGGGGCAGCCCGTAAGATTCACGGCGAAATTACTCGATAATTGCCTGATTTTATCCCGGGTAGCGGGAATTCTTTTGGTGATTTTTATCATAGTAAGTGGTGGTTGATGGTGGCCGGGGCCGCAGGGAATGGTTTCCCCGAAGCTAATCCTACCCCAATATAGCCGGTGCCGGCCTGGCAAGCGGGCCTAAATGAGTAACGACCCCGAACCAATGAGCCACGGGTAAGGAAAAATGAGTAATTACACTTTTTTGTAAACTGGAACCAAAGGAGACCGGAGGAAGGGAGGAAAGGAGACGGGAACGAACGAAGACCGGAGAAAAGGAGACAGGAGACCGGAGGAGGATCGGGAAGGAGGCTGACGCGGGGAGCGGCGGCTAAAGCGGATTGGCAACTCAGGTTGTGGGAGATGGAGGGTCACCACGGAGAAAAAGTTTCACGCAAAGGCGAAGCGCAAAGACCGCAAAGAACTGAACCGCAAAGATCGTAAGGAGGAGCGCAAAGGGCGCAAAGCAATACGCGTTCTCCTTGTAGTTAAATACACGCGTTGCTGGCGCCAGCGTCCGCTGGTGAGTGTCGGGCCGGGACTCCTTGCGTTATCCTCGCGTTGCTGGCGCAGGCGTCCGCCTGTGTCTGTCAGGACCGGAAGCGTCCGCTTCCAGCCGGCAGGCTAACTGGTAATACTTTTGGACTACTGGCCCGTCTCTTCGGAAGCACCCTTTCCATTGGTGCCGCTCCTCCGGATTGTTGCGCTTAGTCAAGACGAGTTAGCCTGTCGGCTGGAAGCGGACGCTTCCGGTCCGGACAGACACAGGCGGACGCCTGCGCCAGCATGCGTGAGGACGAGAATCACGCGTGAGGATGACACCTGCACCATAACGCGTGAGGCTGATGCCTGCGCCAGCAACGCGAGGCTTCCCGTCCCGACACACACCAGCAGACGCTGGCGCCAGCTACACCGTAGGATGGCAGAGAAAACCGCAAAAGGCGCAAAGAAAAACGCGTTCGCCTTGCGGTCTTTGCGTCTTCCTTGCGCCCTTTGCGGTTCAGTTTAATTTTTCCCTTTCCTCCGTGTCCTCCACATCCCCACCCAAGTGTCTTTCCCGATCCTCCTCCCGTCTCCGTTCGTTCCCGTCTCCTTTCCTTCAAGCTGAAAGAAACTTCCCCTCGTAATGCGCCACCAGGTGTTTGCGGGCAATGAGGTTGTAGGTAGTGTCGATGGAGCAGATGCCTTCGGGGGTCAGGTGTTGCAGGTACCGGTCCCAGGAAAGGGTTTCCCAGAGGTGGTGCACGTACGCGTCGGGGTAAGACCGGGCGTTTTCAAAGAGGTTCTTCAGGCCGTTTTCGTCGTAGATCGGGTAGTGGAAGCGGTAGGGCGAAGCAATGGTCACCAGGCTCTTGTAGGTGGAGGCCAGTTGCTTGGGCACTTCCACGGAGTGTTCGTGCCAGTATTCATCGCGTCCCTGCGAACGGAAGTACCGGTACGACTCGTACCAGGTCTTCACGAAGGGATTGTTGGGACTGGCCAGGATCACGGCGTTGCAAAGGCCCGTATTGGCACTCATGATCGGGCCCAGGTCCAGTGACTTGACGCTCCGCTTGAGGCGCAGCGAAAACGATTCGTGGTTGAGCTGGCTCCCGATCATGAAACTGCTGTCGCGGTAGAGTTTCGCCAGGGGCCGCACGCTGATCGTGTCCAGGTCCATGTAAATGCCGCCGTGGTCGAGCAGTACTTCCAGGCGCAGCACGTCGGCCTTGTGGGCGAAGTGGTGCAGCTTGTTGCCGAAGATGCTCTCGGGAATGTCAACCTGGTTGAGGGTTAGATTGGGCTTGATGCGCTCCCACCAGTAGCCGGTCGGTTCGTAGTGGTAGTGGAAATACACCCGGTCTGGTTTGTTCACGTCAATGCACGACTGGATCGACAAGTAGTGGACCAATGAGAAGGGCTTACCCCCAAAGTCCGGCTTGAGCCCGAAGATGAAGTGAAAAACGTTGGGAATTTTTTCCGCCATGCGATTTACCTTTTTGTAATCGTACCGTACCTCCCCAAGCAGGAGGATAAGGGTAAAAATAAGAATATAATGGCGGACTGCTACCCTTTCCGGAAAAATTTAAACTTTTAGTTGCCACAATACAATCAACCAACGGGCCTTGCGTTAAGAAGCCGGTTCACTAATTTGTGAACAAATGGGCCCGCTGACCCGCTCCTGACGGTCTTTTCGGGGGCGTACCCACCCGGATTCCGGCTTCCGTCACCCGAATTTCTTGCGGCTGTCGTAGGCCAGGCCCAGCCCCACGCTCGACAACTTGTTTTCGCCCGCCAGGGCCGCGTTGGGCAGCAGGGCCTTGAAGGCGGCCTGGATCAGGGGCACTTCGGTGGAGCCGCCCGTCAGGATCACCAGGTCCACGGCGCCCGGCGCGATGCCGGCCAGCCCCAGGCACGCGCTAGCCGCCCCCGCAATGCGTTCCACCTCCCCCCGGATGGCTTCCTCGAACTGCTCCCGGCGCACGTTGATGGAGAGTCCGCGTTCAATGAATTCGAAGGCGGCCTCGTGCACCGCCCGGTCGGTGAGGGCAATCTTGGTGTCCTCCACCCGGGCCAGCAGGGTGTGGCCGGTCTCCGTTTCCAGCACCCGCAGCAGCCGGCCCAGCTTGGTTTTGTCGGCCGACTGGTTGCGCAACTGCCGGATCTGCGAGAGGACCTTGACGGTGTAGAGGAAGTTGATCTTGCTCCACTCCGACAGGTCGTGGTAGAGCTTGAGGGGGATTTCGAGCTTCTTTTCGCCGTACGTGCTCCGGTAACCCAGGTGGGGCATGATGGCGGACAGGCTCAAGTTCTTGTCAAAGTCGTTGCCGCCCACCCTGATCCCGGTGTTGGCCAGGATGTCCGACGAACGGTCTTTTTTGTGCAGGTACCGCTCCGACAGGCGGATGGCCGTAAAGTCGGAAGTACCCCCGCCGAGGTCAACAACCAGGGCCAGCTTTTCGCCCCGCACGTTAGCCTCGTGGGCAAAGGCGGCGGCAATGGGTTCGTACTGGAAGGCGACGTGTTTGAAGCCCACCCGCCGCGCAATGGCTTCCAGTTCGTCCTGGGCCCGCCCGTCGGCCGCGGGGTCGTTGTCCACGAAATGGACGGGGCGGCCCATCACCACGTGCTGAAGGTCGCTTCCGGTCACGGTGCGGGTCTTGTCTTTGAGGTGTTGCAGGAAGGAGGCAATAATCCCGTCGAAGGCCATCACCTTGCCGTTGATCACGGTGCCCTGCTTCACCAGGGCGGTGCCCAGCAGGCGTTTGAGGCTGCGCATGTAGCGGCCTTCCCGCTTGGCGAAAAACAGCTCGGTGGCGGCCCGGCCGTAGGCGGGCGTCATCGTGCCCCGCGGAAAGAAAACGGCACTGGGGATGGTTACCTGGTCTCCTTCCACCGGCACCAGCCGCACCGATGGGCCGTCGGCCACGGCAATGCTGGAGTTGGAAGTTCCAAAATCAATTCCGCAAGAGGGTTGCAACATTTCCGGTTGGTCAGGAAAACGAAGTAGTCAGGATACACAAAAAGCCGGCTTCGGCTAAAGGGCGCAAAGCTAAATCAACCACCTTGCTTGACAAAATGCGAAGGGCACGCGTCGCATGGCGGGAAGGCGTCGCATGGCGGGAAGGCGTCGCATGGCGGGAAGGCGTCGCATGGCGGGAAGGCGTCGCATGGCGGGAAGGCGTCGCATGGCGGGAAGGCGTCGCATGGCGGGAAGGCGTCGCATGGCGGGAAGGCGTCGCATGGCGGGAAGGCGTCGCGTCGCGGGAAGGCGTCGCGTCGCGGGAAGGCGTCGCATGGCGTTACTCGTTGCGTCGCGGGAAGGCGTCGCGTCGCGGCTCCCCTCCTCGGAGGGGGCTGGGGGTGGGTTTACTAATATGCTACGAGTTATACAAGGATCACCGCGAGAAAGACTCCTGCAATAAGATATTTGCATCAAGGCGTATCCGCAGGAAGCACCTCAATGCGATGATCCCCATGTAACTTGTCTCCTGTCGGTAAACCCACCCCCAGCCCCCTCCGAGGAGGGGAGCCGCGACGCGACGCCTTCCCGCAACGCGACGCCTTCCCGCAACGAGTAACGCCATGCGACGCGGGTACTTTTGTGATACAAGGCGGCACCCGTACCCGTACAATTTCCTGGGATCATTGGCATCGCCTGTGCGCCTTTGCGTGAATCCCGTCTCTACCCGAACGACGGGTTTCCCAATCATTTGTGGGCGGCAAGGCGGGCCATGTGCGGGGAACTTTGTAGTTTGAGGCCGTCACGGCTTCCCGTCCCAATAGCCAACTGCTTTTTCAACCATGAAAAAAACAATTGCCCTGGCGGGCCTGTGCGCCCTGCTCGGCGGCTGCAACTCCCAACAGTCCCGGCAGGAAGAGACGGGCACCACCCAACAAGAGGACTCCTCCGCCACGGACGGGTCCCGGGCCGCCGCCGAGCCCCACCGGCCCCTGTTCCACTTTACGCCCCCCGCCGGCTGGATGAACGACCCCAACGGCATGGTGTACCACAACGGGGAGTACCACCTGTTCTACCAGCACAACCCCGACAGCACCGTGTGGGGACCCATGCACTGGGGCCACGCCGTCAGCAACGACCTCGTGCAGTGGCAGCACCTGCCCATTGCCCTCTACCCCGACAGCCTGGGCACATCTTCTCGGGCAGCGCCGTGGTGGACGCGAGCAATACCTCGGGCCTGGGCACGGCCCAAAACCCGCCGATGGTGGCCATCTTCACCTATCACATTCCGAAGTATGGAAAAGGCCGGCCGCGATGATTTCCAGACGCAGGGCCTGGCTTACAGCACCGACAACGGCCGGTCCTGGAAAAAATACGCCGGAACCCCGTGCTGCGAACCCGGGCATCCGGACTTCCGCGACCCGAAAGTCTCCTGGCACGAACCCTCCAAGCAGTGGATCATGACTCTGGCCGTCAAAGACCACGTGGAACTCTACTCTGCCAAAACCTGAAAAGCTGGAAAAAACTAAGCGATTTGGCGAGACTGTACGGCGCCCACGGCGGCGTGTGGGAGTGCCCCGACCTGTTTCCGCTCCCCCTCGACGGCGGGCAAAAGATGGGTCATGCTGGTCAGCATTAACCCGGGCGGACCCAACGGCGGCTCGGCCACGCAGTACTTCATGGGCAGCTTCGACGGCAAAACGTTCAGACCCGCGCCCCACCGCCACCACCGCTGGCTCGACTACGGCAAGGACAACTACGCCGGGGTTACCTGGGCAAACGTTCCCGCCGGCGACGGAAGAAGATTGTTCATGGGCTGGATGAGCAACTGGCAGTACGCCAACGTGGTGCCTACCGCCCCTGGCGCAGCGCCATGACGGTTGCCCGTGAACTGACCCTTCAACACACGCCCGAAGGCGTCCGCCTGTTGTCGCGGCCGGCCAAAGAACTGGCTTCCCTCCGGGGCGAGTCGGTGACCCTGAAAAGCCGCTCCGTGAACGGCGAGGCCGACCTGACGGCCGAAATTCCTTTCCCGGCCACACCCGCCGAAATCGTGCTGACGTTCGACTCGGTGCAGGCCGCCCGGGACTTCGGCGTGGTACTGTCCAACGCCCGGGGCCAGCAGGTGCGCATCGGCTACGAACCCGCCGCCAAACGCTTCTACGTGGACCGTACCGGGTCGGGCCAGACGGACTTTTCGAAGGACTTCGCCGGCAAACACACAGCCCCGGCCCGTGCCGCCGGTCCGGTCACCCTGCACCTGCTGGTTGACGTGGCCTCGGTGGAACTGTTTGCCAACGGCGGCGCCGTCGCAATGACCGAAATCTTCTTCCCCGACGCCCCCCTGAACCAACTCAAACTCTTCTCCCAAAACACGCCCGTCCGCCTTACCTCCGGCCAGGTCACGCGGATGAAATCAGGAGCGAGAAGCGAGGAGTGAGAAGCGAGAAGGCGGGACACGGTATCCTCCGGTGATTACGGCAAAGTGCGTGTACAGCCTTCTCGCTCCTCGCTTCTCACTCCTCGCTTCTATGACAGCGTCTGGATTTTCTCGAACAGCTGGGTGCGGTAGCTGTTGCTGATGGGAATGATCTTGGTGCCGACCTGGAGGTTGGAGGTGTCGATGTTCTTGATCTTGTCGATGCGGACGATGAACGACCGGTGCACCCGGGCAAAGTCCCGTTCGGGCAGCGTATCCTCCATCGTGCGGAGCTTGGTGTGGACCACAAAGGTTTTGGCCTCCGTGTGGATCTTCACGTAGTCGCCGTAAGCCTCGATGTAGTGCACCTCCTTCAGGTTAAAGCTCACCAGCAACGAGTCCACCTTCATGAACACCGTGTTGACCGGTTCGGCGCCGGCGGGGGCGACGGGCCGGCGCAGGTTGCCCATGGCCTTGCGCACGGCTTTCAGGAAACGGGCGTAGTTCTCGATGGGCTTGAGCAAAAAATCGGCGGCGTCGTGGTCAAACGCCTTCATGGCGTACTGTTCCTTGGAGGTGGTAATGATGATCTGCGGTTTGCGGTCCAGCGTTTCAATGAGTTCGAGCCCCGTCATGTCGGGCATTTCCACGTCGAGGAACAGCAGGTCCACCTCCTGCTCCGACAGGGCCCGGGCCGCCCGCAGGGCGTTGTCGTAGGCGCCTTCCAGGCTCAGAAAGTCCGTCTTTTCGACCAGTGCCTGCAAGATTCGTAACGACATCCGGTCGTCGTCCACGATGATGCACCGAATTGTATCTGACATGGGCAAGGATAAAATGTTGAAGTATCCCTTCTGAATGCTGAATGAAAACACTTGCCGGATAGCGGTGCGGGGGTGCATCCCGAATTCATTCTCTAAAAACCATAATTTACGTTCATTCTCCCGTACGGCCCTGTAAAAGCTCCTGTTTTTTTCGCAGCAGGACCGTGATAAAGTCGTCGGTCATCTCCTGGAGCTGCTGGAGGCGGGGGCCGTACGTGTCGGTCCGGACGGCGTTCTCCACGTCGGCCGCCAGCGACCGGACCAGCGATTCGGCCGCGGTCATACCTACGTATTTGTAATTGGATTGGATGCGGTGCGTAACCTTGAGCAGCGCCTGCCAGTCGCCGGTCGCGTAGCAGGCCTGCATCCGGCGGAGGGCCGCCGGCACTTCCTCGGCGAAGATGTCTACCAGTTCCGCCATCAGCACCGCGTCGCCGCCGGTAATGTCGCGCAGGTAGTCAATGGGCGCCGCCTGGGGCGTCTCCGGTTCGGTGGGGGCCTGGGTCGCCAGGCGGGCCACGGCGCTGATCAGCTTGCGCGGCTCAATGGGCTTTTGCAGCGTCTGCACCACGCCGTACGGCCCCAGCAGGGCAAGGGTTCCTTCGTCGGCCTCGCCCGTGAAAAAGAGCACCGGCAGTTCCCGCACCCGCGGGCTGGCGTGGGTCCGCAGGGCTTGCAGGGCCTGGAGGCCGTCCATTTCGGGCATCTGGTAATCGAGGATCACGGCGTCGAAGGACTGTTGGCCGAGGGCTTCGAGGGCTTCGCGGCCGTTGGAAACCACCGTGGGCTGGTGGCCTTCCTTGCGCAACAACTCCTTCACAATCCGCTGGTTAATCAGGTTGTCTTCGGCCACCAGCAGGCGCAGGCCCGGGCGGGGGGCGGGGGGAGGGGTGCTCATCGAATCGGGCATGGGGTCTTGGTTTTAGCGTACAGAGCATTGGCAACCGGCGACGAAATTCCGCAAACCACCGGGTAAATCGGGGCACTGGGCGAATATTTGGAGCCGGATGCGCGCGGCGCCGTATGTTTAGGTCACAGTCATTAAGGAAGTTTGTACTATCTACAAAAAGGGAAGAGCCGGCCTATCGCCGGTTTCTTCCCTTTCTACTTTCTTATACTTTCCGAAGTTCTTTTTGGATGCCGCCGGCCGCCCTACTGCTCCGCTGCCGGGCCCGGCTCCGTACCCGCCCGAATCTCCCCGGCGGCCGGTGGGTTGATCTGCTCCATTTTCCCGAACATTTCCCCAATAGGCGCTACGGGCGTGCTTCATGTACGATTAGGTTAAAAAAATGCAAAAAAGAAGGGCGTACCCAACGCGTGAACCACGCCTTAAAAAAACCAACCGGCCGTAAGATAGCATATTTTCTTTGCATTCAAACGGTTAGCGTCGCCGCAAGCGCCCCTTCGCGGGCTTTCCGGCGACGTAGGAACCCGACGGGCGGTTACCATTGCCGTTGAAAGCTTATATAGGTTTGAATGTAAGATTTACGAGCAAAATCAACGATCTAAAAGCCTATGATAACTACTACACTTTCTGCCCGCAACGGCAACCGGTTCGAAAACGGAAAAGAGTTGGAAAAAGTAACACCGGCTTCTCCTGCGTCCGAAGGCGTGCAGCAATGGTTCGATGCGCAGGCCCTGCCCGGACTGCCCCTGCACCTGGAACTGCTCCTGATGGGGGTGTGGGAGGTAGAAGCGTAAGTAAGTAGCCCACGGTTTCAACCGTGGGTCCGAACGGTTTCAACTTTGAGAATAGAGGGAATTGATAATTGGTATCAAACAGCGGCGTCCGGATTGCGGGCGCCGTTGTTTTTTTTTCTATTCGCCGCGTTTGGGCTTTTGTAAGGGGGGGTGCAAAGGGATTGGGGAGAAAATGAGTTGATTTTTGGCTTTAACGGCGATAAAAAAGCATTTTTGCTGTTATCCATTCCTGGTATGTCCGAAGAGTTAATTTACCTCACCCGCTGCTGCCACCTGATCGAAGCGAAGTGGCAACGGGGGGAAAGCAAATTCTGGAAGAACGGGGATTACCAGAAACTGAGCGAACTGGTAAGCACCACGACCCGCATCTCGATCAGTCCCGACACGCTGAAGCGGCTTTTCGGCAAAACCAAAACGTACCGTTCCTACAACCCGCAGCTCGAAACGAAAAATGCCCTGGCGATCTTCGTGGGGTACGAGGGGTGGGAGGATTTTAAAAAACGCCAGCCGGTGCTGACCGGGGAAGGGAGGCTGCCGGTCGCCGCCCCCCCGCCGGCACCCGGGCCGTCGCTGCCCGGGGCCGAAGCCGTAGTGGTTGCCCCGGTGGCGGTGGGGACGCCGGTTGAGTCCGTCCCCGCCGCGGCGCCCGGGGAGGCCGTCCCGGTTGCCGCCGTACCGCCCGCTACCCGGCCCCGCCGGAGTCGCTACGGCCCGGTAGCCGGGGTGGTGCTGGGGCTGGTCGTGCTGGCCGGGTTATACTGGCTGTCGGCGCCCCGGGTGGGCAGCCGGGCGGTCCGGGTGGTGGCCGCGCAACCGGCGGGCAAGCCATCTTTTCGGGCCCGGTCCACCCGCGACACGGTGCCCTGCACGGTGGTGTTCGAGTACGACATTTCACGGCTGCCCCCCGACAGCGTCTACATCGACTACGGCTACGAACACTTCGGCTACCGGGAACGGGATTTGCTGCCCCGCAACAAACGGCTCATCACGCACTACTACCATTTTCCCGGCCGCTACACCGTGCGGCTGCGGGCCGGCCGGCAGGTACTCGACTCCATCCCGGTTGAGATGTTGTCGCGGGGCTGGATGGGGGCTGCGTACCTCAAAGGCAGCCGCCTCGAAGCCATCGACCCGCGGGTGCTGCGCGAGGGCTACCGCCGCGAGGGGCGGCTGTACGCGTCCCCGGACCGGATGCCCGCCGCCGGTCCCGGTACGGCGCCGGTGGACTGGACCGAATTCAGCAACATCCGCCCCTTCGGCCTCGACGGCGACAATTTTACGCTCGAAACCCGCTTCCGCAACGCACCCGCCGACGGGGGCTTTGCCTGCCTCGAAAGCATGCTGCGGGTGCTGGGGGAACGCAACCTGTTCCGGCTCCAGTTCAACCAGCCCGGCTGCGCCCGGTGGACTACGGTGCAGTTCGGCGAGATCGTCCTCGACGGCAAGTACAACGACCTGTCGCCCTTCTCCACGGCCGTGGCCGACTGGCGGGTGGCACGGCTGGAAGTAAAGGGACGGCGGGCCCGGGTGCTGCTCGACGGCAAACTGGTTTACCAGGCGGCCTACCGGCAGCCCGTGGGGGCCCTCCGCGGCATCGTCTACAACTTCCGCGGCGGCGGCTCGGTGGATTACGTCCGGCTGTACGGGGCCGGCAGTGAGCTGGTGTACGCCGATGAATTCGGACGGTGATGCTTGTATGGTTATATGGCTATACAACCGTACAGCCATTCAATCATTCATTCGTTTTATTCCTTTTGCGGTGGTAGTACCGCTTGGCCTTGTCGTTGCTGCCGCACGCCTGCATGTCGCACCAGCGGCGGGTGTTGTTCTTGCTGGCATCCAGGAACAGCCAGGAGCACGCCGGGCACGATTTGATGCGGGAAGGCGGGTGGTCGGTCAGCAGGTCGCAGGCCGACCGCAGCGCCAGCCGGAGCGGCAGGTACAGGTCGTCGGGGGCCATCTCCAGGGCCAGGTGCAGGGTGCCCGCCGCGTTCCTGAACCGCAGGCGCGAGTACACCATCCTCAGGTCCTGGTTGAATGCCGCCAGCACCGCCGGTTCCACGGGTTTGCCTCCGGCAACCGCCGCAAACAACGCGTACAAATTCTCCCGCACCCGGACGATTTCTGCCCGGGCCTCCTCCGCCGCCTCCGGGTGCCCGGCCGCGTACGCCCCCAGCGCCGCCAGCGTCTCCCGGGGTAACAGTTCAAGCCGTTCGCTCAGCACCAGCACGTCGTCGTAACTGCGCAGGTATTCCCGCACGGGCGTAGTGAGGCGCTGGTCTACCGTGTTGACAAAGTCAAAGCACGTGCAGCCGCCGTCGAAGGTAATGGTCCGGATGCTCTTGTCAGGTTGCATATTGATGGGACACGAAAATAGAAAAAAAAGTTTTTACCAGTAAAACAAACTTTGCCGGTAAGACGTAATTTTACCAGTGAAATGTTTTTTAGTGGTAAAAAATTTCGAACATTATGTCTAGACGGCAAGCAGCAACCAACGCGGCGCCCCGGCACGCCCCGGCCGGCCGGCCGTCGCCCTTTCGGCTG
Organism: uncultured Sphingobacteriales bacterium; assembly: GCA_963844325.1. GTDB lineage: Bacteria > Bacteroidota > Bacteroidia > Cytophagales > 172606-1 > CADCTQ01. The sequence goes on along the minus strand of CAWJNV010000002.1, from coordinate 4,932,997 downwards.
GGGATGGCTTTTGCCGCCATTTACCTGGTCTGGGGTTCCACCTACCTGGCCGCCCTGGTGGGGCTGGAGGGGTTTCCGCCGCTGGTGCTGGCGGGGCTGCGGTTCAGCGCGGCCGGCCTGCTGCTGGGGGCCTGGTGCCTGGGCCGGGGCGAACGGCTGCCGGATTTGCGAACGGTGGCCCGCAACGGCCTGAGCGGCATCCTGATGCTGGCGGGCGGCACGGGCAGCGTCATCTGGGCCGAGCAGCACATTTCTTCGGGCCTGGCCGCCATTCTCATTGCCGCCGAACCGCTCTGGTTCATCGCCTTTGACCGGCGGGCCTGGCCGGCCTACTTCGCCAACCGGGCCATTCCGCTGGGGCTGGGCGTCGGGCTGCTGGGGCTCTTGCTGGTTTTCTGCTGGCCGGGTACGCCGGCGACGGGCCCGGTGCACGTGGGTGGCTCGGCGGTGGTGCTGCTGGGCGGCATCAGTTGGGTAGTAGGTTCGCTGTACGCCAAGTACCGCCTGGCGGCGCATTCGCCCCGGCTCAACGGCAGCCTGCAATTGCTGGCGGCGGGTATTTTTTGCCTGCTGCTGGGCACTCTGCTGGGTGAATGGCGGGATTTTGCGTGGAAAAATGTGCCGGGACGGGCCTGGCTGGCCCTGGCGTACATGACCGGCATGGGATCGGTGGTGGCGTACACGGCCTACCTTTGGCTGCTCACCGTGCGGCCGCCCGCCGTAGTGGGCACGCATACTTACGTCAACCCGCTGGTGGCCGTCGTGCTGGGCTGGTTATTCGCCCGGGAGCCGGTGCTGACGTCCCAGGTGGTAGCCCTGCTGGTCATTCTGCTCGGCGTGGGCCTGGTAAACCTGCCCAAGTACCGCAAAACGAATCAAACCCCTAAACCTTTATCCCCATGACAACCTTCCCCAAAGCACTGCGGCTCACGCTGACCGCAAAACCCCCGGAAAACCGGGTCCGCCCTTACCACGCCGAAACCAACCCGCCTTCCTTCGAAGCGTGGCCTCCCGAACCGAATCCCCCCAAGCCCAAACCCACCCTGGGCCGCCTCTTCGAACTGCTCAGCCTGTACAAATGAGACGGGAGACGTTAGACATGAGACGGCAGGGAACGTATCGCGTGTTTTGTCTTCTGTCTTTAATACAGGACAAAACCTCACCCCCGGCCCCTCTCCCGGGGAGAGGGGAGACGTAAAGTCTTGAAAAAAAGCTATTTGTAGAATCCTTTCTTCTCCCCTCTCCTTGGGAGAGGGGCCGGGGGTGAGGTTTTGTCCTGTACTAAAGTCTCATGTCTAACGTCTCATGTCTTCTGTCTAACGTCTCTCTTCCCCCTTCGCGGCTTCCCACGCCAGCATGGCTCTTTTGCGGGAGGTGCCCCAGCGGTACCCGCCGATGCCGCCGGCCTTCTGCAACACGCGGTGGCAGGGAATCAGGTAGGCGATCTGGTTGCTCCCGCAGGCGGTGCCCACGGCGCGTACGGCTTTGGGGCTACCGGCCGCTGCCGCCAGGGTTTCGTAGCTGGCCAGGGCCCCGGCGGGAATCTTCAACAGTGCCTCCCACACTTTGATCTGGAAGTTGGTGCCCCGCAGCAACAGGTGGATCGGCTTGGGCGCCGGCGACGCGGCGGGGGCGAACAACTGGGCGGCTACCGTACCGGTCACCGCCTGGTTTTCGACCAGGCGGGCTTCGGGCCAGGCGGCTTGCAGGTCGCGCAGGGCCGGGCCGGCTTCGCCGGCGGGCACGAAGGTGAGTCCGCACACGCCCCGGGCCGTAACGGCCAGCAGGCAGGGACCGAACGGCGTGGGGTGGAACCCCCAGGCGATTTCCAGGCCCCGGCCCCGGCCCTTGTACTCACCCGGTGACATGGCTTCGTAGGTCACGAACAGGTCGTGGAGGCGGCTTGGCCCCGACAACCCCACCCGGTAGCTCACCTCGGCCACGTCGCGGGCTTCCCCGAGCAGTTGCCGGGCGTATTCCTTGGTGAGGTAGCGCAAAAACCGCTGCGGCGTGGTGCCCGCCCAGCGGCTGAACATGCGTTCGAAGTGGAACGGGCTCAGGTGCACGGCGTCGGCAATCTCGGCCAGGCCCGGCTGCCGGGTTACGTTCGCTTCGATGAACCGGATGGCTTTTTCGATCCGCTCGTAATCCAGGGCGGCCTGCGGCGTATCGTACGGGGCGGTTGCGGAAGGCATGGGGGCGTCGATCATACGGGGAAATGAGTTGGTGAATACGCCTCAAAAGTACGCTAATGCCCGCACCGGCAACACCCGATTCTTGCGCTTTGCTGCTGCATTCTCCCTTTCGCGGCAAGGGCAGGTAAGCCACATCTCGAAACAGTGGCATCCTGCCCTTACTCGCTGGTTCGTCTCACGCAGGAAGGTTGCAGGAGCCGGTCAGCCCAGGACCGAAGCCTCCAGGTCGCGTGAACTCCTGACCATTACCTCTTTGGCCCGCGGCGCGGGGGCCGGTTCGGTCACCGGCATTGGTTTTTCTTCGGGTTTCACGCCGGTGCCGCGGATGTTCATCACCTTGTTGAGCAGGTCGAACCAGAAGGGCGCCCCCAGCGAAACGGCCAGCGCCGTAATGAGCAGGCCCACCAGTTTGCTTCCCAGCCAGTACGCTTTTTGCCCGGGCTTCAGGTCGGCGGGCATCCGGTTGGTTTCCGCCCAGCCCATGCCCAGCACCGTGCCGGCCGCGGCCAGGTCTTCGTGCACGAGGGCCGCGATTTGCTGCTGGTTCGTGTACAGGTTGGCGATCAGCAGGCTGTCCTGGGCCGACTTGCCGTATTTAGCCAGCAGGGTGTCCAGCCGGGCGTTCCGGGTGGGGTTGAGCAACCGGTGCACCCGCCGGTCCGGCCCCGGGCCGGCGGTATCCACCACCGCAACGAGTTGTTTCTGGTACGCTTCGGCCATGGCCACCACGTCTTTGCGGGCTTCCGGGTTGGCAGCCAGCCTTTTGGTGATCACGAAGGGGTCGGCGTTGAACAGCAGGGCCAGCACGAAGCCGATGCCGACGAGCCAGTACTGCACGCGGCGCTTGTACCAGCCCGAGGCCCGGTCCATCATCTCGTCGTACCAGGTTTCCAGGTACGCCCGGAAGCGGGCCAGGCTGTCGCCGGCGTCTTTGAGGTAGGCCAGCAGGATTTTTTTCGTGTCGCCCTCCGGCATGTTCTGGATGGTTTTGCGGATGTCGGCCAGGTTGATGTGGTCCTGGTTGCCGTCGCTGAGGAGGATGAGCAGGGCCCGCGAAAAGTTGGTCCGCGAAAGGTAAGAAGGCTGGTTGTTCTTTCCCCGCTTGGCGAACTTGCTGATGAGGGGCATGTTGTAGAATGCTTCTCCCGACACCACCCGCGCCGGGGCCCCGACTGCGCCGCCGGGGACCGGGTTTACGGTGTCGTCCAGCATGATTTTGATCGCCTTTTCCAGGTCTTTGCCCCGGAAAGAAAAAAAGCTCATAATCAGTTCGTTGACTGCCGTAGCCAGCAGGCTGAGCAGCAGGAAGATGAAGATCAGTCCGATCACCACCTCCAGGGTTTGGGAGCCAAACATAAAAAAAGGGATTAAACGGGTTTGCTTTGCATGGTAAAAGGGGTATTAGCTGAAAAGGAAGGGGGATTAATTAAGAATGGCTGTATGGTTGTATGGCTGATTGTTGGGAGGTAGTCTGGGTAAACAAAACAAGTAAACCATATAACCATTCAACCATACAGCCATATAACCATCCAGCCATTCGACTAAGGGCCGGTTGGTTGAACAGGCGCCGGCGTTTGCTGGCGTTTGAATGCATTTTTCAAGGGTTCGTCGAGGTGCAGGGCTTCGGCTTTGCGGTGCAGGCCGTTGAGCAGGGCGGCGGCCGGGGTGTCGGGCGGGGCCTGGCTGAGCGCCTCGGTGAGCAGTTGGAGCACGGCGCGGTCCTGGCTGATGTCTTTCCACTCCGGCTGCTGGTAGAGCTTTTCTTCCTTGAGAATGGCCTGCAAATGCGGTTCGAGGCCCTGGGCCGCCGTCTCCTGGCGAATGCGCCCCACGAGCCAGTCGTACATCCGCTGGTCGGGAATCCGGTCGATCTCGTGGGTGAGCACGCGCAGGGTGCCCTTGTGCAGCCGGGCCCGGCGGTACAGCACAACGGCGGCCACCAGGAACAGCAGGGCGGCCCCGCCCACGATCCAGGCAATGCGTTTCACCCCGGCAACGGCCTTTTGGACTTTTTCGCCCGCGTTGTCCACAATGGCGTCGGCGCCGGGCCGGGCCTGGTTGATTGCCGACTTTACCGCCTGTTGCACCAGTGAGTCGATCCGGTTGCGCGTGCCGGCGCCCAGCAGTTCGTCGCGGAACACCCCGGCGCGGCGCAGGGTGCTGTCGCCCAGCAGTTCGTCGCGCAGGCCGGCCACGAGACGGCGCGTTTTCTCGCCCCGGACGTCGTCGAGGAGGGCCACGAGCTGGCGGTTTACCTCGGTGCCCGCGTCGGTCAGCCGCCCCTGCACCCAGCGGCGCGTGTATTCACTGAGCAGGCTGTCGCGCAGGCGCGTGGCCGAGGCGTTCACCCGGCGGTCGAGCACCAGGCCGAGCGAGTCGAGCTTTTCCCGCAGGCGGGCCTGCACCGAGTCGCGCAGGGCGGCTTCCAGGGCGCTGCTCACGGCCAGGCCGGACAGGCGGCTCACGGTGGTGTCGAGGCGGCTTTCGTTGAGGCCCTTCGCGGCGCCCCGCCCCAGTTGTTCGCCCCACTGCCGGAAGCAGGCGTTGAGCAGCAGCAGGCTCAGGAGCAGGACTGCCACGCGGGCGCCGGGCGGGCAGGGGGCGAAGGATCGGGAAGACATGGCTCGGGGCGGTTGGGTTTTAAATGGCAAAGGTCGATCACGAAAGTACGGCACGCGCCGCCGCGTACTGCTCCAGGTGTTGCAGCACCAAGGGGTACACGTCGCGGTGGGCGTGCTGGCCGAAAATGCAGTCGATGTGACCGTATTCGGGAATGACGTGCCGTTCGAAAGGCACCCCCGGGAAGTGTTTCCGGAGCCACGCCTGGGCCCGTTGGGTACTTTCGGGCAGGAAGCACTGGTTCTCCGCCCCGTGGATGAACGTGACCGGGAAGGGCTTCATGTCTTCCACCCGGGACACGTACACGTTTTTGCCCCTGGCATCCACCACTTGCTTCTCCCGGACCATCAGGGCCAGGTGCTTGAGGGCGCTGATGTTGGCGATGCCGAACATCTCGTGGAGGGCGGCGAAGGTGGCCGGGTTGAGCTGACCCAGCTTGTAGAGCGGGCCGTAAATGAACGTGATGCGGTTGGAAACCGGGTCGTCGGTGCGGTCTTCCTCGGGTTCGGGTGCCAACCCGGCCACGATGTTGAACAGCATGGCTCCCAGGGTGGCCTCCTCGTCCACGTCGGTGTTCATCTGCTTGACGCCCAGTTTCTCCAGGACGTCGGGCACGTGCAGCTCGCTCTTCAGGCGCGCGAAGAAGGGGGCGTCGATGAAGGGCCCCACCTGCGACAATACGGCGGAACGCACGCCGGGCAGTCCCTCCAGCATGGCCATCGAAAACGTGGTGGCCCCGTAGCAGTGGGCAACCACCTGGAGGTCTTTCGCCCCGCTCAGGCGCAACACTTCCTGCACCGCCTGCGGCCAGTCGAAGCGGGCTACGTCATCGGCGGTGAACTGCGTAAGGGACCCGGCCAGGTCCACGCTGGCCCGGTAGTCGAGCACCCACACGTCGTACTCTTTTTCGAAGAGAAACTCCACCAGGTTGGTGCTGATGGTGTCGATGGTAAAGATGAGGCTCGACACGCCCAGGCCGTGGGCCAGCAGCACGGGCCCTTTGGCGCCGCCGCGGTAGCGCACCAGCCGCAGCTTCACGCCGTCGGTCGTGGTAAAGTCGTGCACCCGGGGCGGACCCGCGCGGAGGGGCCGCTTGGTGCGGGGCAGGCTGTCGGGTTTGAGGGACGTGCCGCCGCCCGTAAGCGTGCCGTACACGTCAAACAGGCTGCCGGCGAAAAACTTCCCGAAGCGGGCCAGCCACCCGAGCCGGTCGAACTGCCCGGGCACGTTGAGTACCTTCATGGTGGTCATCTGCTTGGCAAAGTCGGTCGGCGAAATGCGCAGTACGCCTCTGGCCAGGAGCGGCGCCGCTTTGCTGTCGCCGTCGTACACGTCCACGAACAGGGTGGTGGTATCTTTCCAGACGTCGAAGCCGGGGCCGTCGTGGGCGACCTTGTGGCCGTCGAGGAAGTATTGCCGGCCTTCGGCACTTTGCAGCACCACCTGGTAGCGCATGTACCGGATGGCCTCGTTGTGCTCATCCTGGACGAACAGGTTGAAAATGCCTCCGTTCGCCATGAGGGGTTCCGCCGAGAGGACCGGCGCTTCCACCGTGCCGAACAACCGGGCCTGGTGGGCGGGGTTTTTCAGCATTTCCGCCAGGTCCTCCGACACGATGGTAAAGAGGAAAGCGAAGGAACTGCCGTCCCGCTTGCCGGCGTCGAAGGCCGTTTCGTAGTGCTCCGTGACGGCCGTGGAGCAGTAGCCCCGCATCCGCTCGGTAAACTTGATGCCCGGCTTGTCGGTTTCGGCTGCCTCCGTCGCCACGGCCGGTTGCCGGAGATCGTAGTGGATGGGCCAGTTCCGGTCGGCGGCCATGTAGTGGCAGATGCGTTCGGCCACCGCCGAGATGGTCAGCAGCGGGTTGACGCCCAGCGTGCGGGGCACCACCGACCCGCAGGCCACGTACAGGCCCTCGTACACGTCGTCGCCCTCCGTACCGGCAAACACCTGCCCTTTGTGGTTGGTCACGCCCGTGGCGGCATCCTCGCCCATCGGGCAGCCGCCCAGCGGGTGCACCGTGGTGAGGTTGTGGCGCATGAGCCGGTTCCAGGCGGGGTTTTTGATGTACACGCCCCCGAGGGCGGCCGTCACCTCGCGGAGGTTTTGGTTTACCTTTTCAAAAATGTCTTGTTTGCCCGCCCCGGGCCAGGAGATGCGCAGCCGGTCGTTTTGCAGGTGCAGCCGCCCCTTGGCGTTGTCGTGGGCCATCACCAGGTAGGTAATGGTGTTGTGCACGGCTCCCTGGTAGGCGCCCTTGAGGAAGGCTTTGATCTGCCGGATCTTTTCTCGCTGCCAGTCCAGCCAGCCCCGGTCGGTGTCATCGCCCAGCAGTTTGGCGGCCGTAGACAGGGCCGCAGCCAGGAAGGCCGACAGCGCCCCGGGGATGACGCCCTCCTGGATCACCATGCCCTCTTCGGGCTGATCGCCGGGCATTCGGCGCAGGTCGATGACGCCCGTGATGCAGGGGCCCACCCGTTTATCGTCCTGCACCTCCCGCAGCCCGGTGCCGACGCCGTTGATGGGCACGTCGCTGTTGTACCCGAACCCGAGAAAGTCGCCGTTGCCGCTAAAGCCCTGGCCGAGCCGGTCGGATACCGGCAAGCCTTTTTCGCGGGAGCGCAGCAGGATTTCGGTGCTGCCCAGCGACCCGGCCGCCAGCACCACCACGTCGGCCTTCACGAACGCCGGGCCGCCCCCGAAAGGCTCCCGGCCGCCCAGGTATTCGTAGTACACCCGCCAGCCGTCCCCGTCGCGGGCAATCCACTGCACGGGCGTTTGGGTAAAGATTTCGGCCCCGTGGTTGCGGGCGTCGGGCAGGTAGGTCGCAGCCGTGCTGTTTTTGGCCCCCACGTTGCAGCCGCTCACGCAGTCGCCGCAGCCCGTACACGCCTCCTGGTGCACGCCTACGTGGTTAACGCCCTTCGTGAAGTTGACGTTGATGGGCGGGCGGGCAAACACCCCTTTCCCGAAACGGGCGGCGCCCTGCTCGAGGGCCGCCAGCTTGGCGGGCACGGGCAGGTGGTCGGGATACGCCCGGGGCCGGAGCATTTTTTCGGCCCGTTGGAATCCGGCTTCCAGTCCGGCCCGGTCCGCGCGCAGGGCGGCCGGCCATTCGGGTTGGTCAAACACCCACGGCTCAGGCTTCAGCGACACGTTGGCATTGATGAGCGAAGTGCCGCCCAGCCCGCAGCCCGTCAGCACGTTGATGTCAGGGTTGACGTGGAAGTGGTACAGGCCGGTCCGCGGGCCGATGCGTTTGCCCAGCACGTCGAGTTGCATTTCGGCGGCGGCCTCCAGGCGGGTATCGGGAAATTCCTCCGGCGTGAATTCGCGGCCGCGTTCGAGCAGGCACACCCGGCGGCCGGCCCGGGCCATGCGGGAGGCGGCAATACTGCCGCCGTACCCCGAGCCGATCACCACGACGTCGTAGTGCGGCTGAATGCGGGTAATGGGAAGGGAAAGGCGTCTCATGCGCGTTCAATTTGGGACATTGCCGAAGGCGGTGCGGCGTCGGGTTTGTCGTTGGGAATTTTGACGTTAGGAATGTGGATGGGAGATTCGATGAGTTCGGGTTGGAGGGCCGCCGGGGGCTCGTACCACGGGCTGCCGTCCCCGACGTTGGGCCGGTACTGCCACCGGCCGGGCACTTTGCGGAGCCCGATGGGGTAGATCGTGAGCCGTTCGCGGGTCAGGTGCAGCCGCAGGAAGTTTTTGTACCCCTCGCCGCGGAAGGCCGAAAACGCTTCCGTTTCGTGGTTGCCGATGAGCAGGGTGCAGGCGATCAGGTAGAGGCCCATCAGTACGCTGCCCGCCAGGCCGCCCAGCGCCGCCCAGCCCAGTCCCTGCCCGAGGGCCACCAGCACGGCCGCCGGCAGGCGTTGCAAGTCGAAGTAGTCCACCAGCGCGCTTAGCCAGCCGGGGAGGTAGCCCACCTTCACCTGCTGGTTGATGAACACGCCGGTGCCCACCAGCAGGGCGACTTGCAGCAACGCGTGCAGCCCGCCGGCCACCTTCGCCTGGATGTGTTTTTTCACGCTGGTGTCGGCAAACAGGAAGAGGCCGGCTCCGTAGGCAAGCCCCAGCAGCAGCACCGACAACCACGTGCCGGCGTGCCACAACCAGGCGAACAGGGCGAACAGGCCAACCAGCAGCGCCGTAAAGGAGAGGTTGAGGAAAGGAAAGCCCAGGGTGCGGAAGGCCAGGCGCCGGCTCTCCTCCTGTTTGGGGAAAAAGGCGCTGTGCTGGTAGGTGCGCTTGTAGTGCTTGAGCTTTTCGGAGTCTTCGGCCACGTTTTCGACGTCTACCGACTTGGGCAACTGGTGCGTGGGGTGCATGAAAGCCCCGCCCCCGCCGGCCGTGATCTTCCAGTCGCCGTCTTCCACCCCCTGGTAGCTGGCGTAGTGGTGCTGGTCGCCGGTCAGCGTGACGGCCAGTTTGAGCCCCTTGTCCCGGATGTAGCGCTGGCAGAATATTTCGAGGTTCTTCAGCGGCAGCTTGTTGCGTTTGTAGGAGGGGTACACCCAGGCCGGTTCAGCCGTGCAGAGAATGATCCGGGCGCCTTCCCCGGCTCTTTTGGCAACCTCCTCGAAGTACTGCTGCTGCGGTAAGTCGATCTCGGCGCACAACTGGATGTCGATGCCCCACAGCCACCAGTTGTAGGGCAGCTTGATGGCAAAGTAGCTGCGCTGCTGCTGGGTCTTCCACGCGCCGATCCAGCGGTCGGGCTGGCAGAACAGCTTGAGGAATGCACTCAGCCCGTCGTACCAGTCGTGGTTGCCGGGAATGGCGAACACCGAAGGCGGGTTCTGGTCCACGTACGACCGGGCCGCCCGGAAGGGGCCGATGAGCCGCTGCGCGTACCCATCGGCGCCGGGCGTGGGGTACACCTGGTCGCCGCCCATGACGAGGATGTTGCCGCGTTTGGTCGGGTACTGCAAGGGGGCCGGCGCGTCGGGACTCGCTGGCTTTGGTCCGGGGAGGTCCAGCGTAAGCTCCGGCTGGCCCATCAGGTAAGCCGTGGCGTACGTAGGGTTGAACCCGTCGCCCAGGTCGGAGACGAAGTCGATCCATCGGTCGGGCTCGGGGGAGGGAGGCCCCCCTTCTTCCAGGCTGCGGGAGTAGTCGTAGATTTTGAAGGCCGAAAGGCTGGCCTGCACCTCGCGCCGGTCGGCGTAGGTGCCGAACAGCCCGGATACGACCGATTGCAGGCCGGTACGGGCCAGTTGCGCGGGGGAAAACCACCCCGTCATGGATTTGGGGGTAAAGCCAAGCTTCACCGGGTCTTCGGCAGGGGGCGAAATGGGGGCCTTCATAGGGTTGCTTGTGAAAGGGTACGCTCCGGGCAGGCAGCCCCGGGTCAAAAAATCGTTCTGGAGTGATTAGCGGGTACCGGCACCGATGGCATGGCCGGGCAGGCGTGGCGGGCGTAGTCAGGCCCCGGACGTTTCGTCCGTTGTGCTTGACCCTCAAGTAGTACGAATCTAAGCAGGGGAAGGCAAGCAGGCAACTGGGAAACCCGGAAATCCCCCGAAAAAACCCGCTAAAATGAAAAAATACCTAGAAGTAGGTATGCCGGGGAAGAGCGTATCGGGTAATGAGTATTGGGTATTGGGTATTGAGTATCGCGTAACTGAACTTACCCGGAATGCATGAAGGTGCAGTACCCAATACTCAATACCCAATACCCAATACTAAACTCAAGCGTACTGTCTGCGGAGGCGCTGGCGGTTAAGGTGGCAGGCGCCGTAGGCCAGCGCGGTGCTGCCGGTAAGGGTCGCGGGGATGAGCAGCGTGGCCGGGCCCAGGTATCCAAAGGCAGCCGTACCGGCCAGGCCGCCGGCGAAGAACGCCGAAATGATGATCAGGCAGAGGCGCACCCGGCGGGCGTCTACCGCCACCCGGCGCAGGGCGTGACCCAGGGAGAGACCCAGGTCGGTGATGAGGCCGGTGAGGTGGGTGGTACGTACCAGGCCGCTGCTGTAAATGCTGCCAATGCCGTTTTGCAGGCCGCTGGCCCCGCAGATCACGTAGATGCCGCACAGGCGGCCGTCGGTGAGCAGGGGCACTGCCGCCACCAGCAGCACCGCGTGCACGCCCAGGGCCGTCGCGTAGCGGCGGCGCAGCCTCAGGGGCGCGTTGCCGATCAGCAGGCCGCTCAGGGCCGTGCCCCCGATGAAGGCGCCCAGCAGGGCCATAAAGTGCAGCACGGCCCAGCCGTCGAGGGAGGTAAGCGCCACGGCCAGCAGCGAGGTGCTGCCGGTCAGGTGCGTAAGGGCCTGTTGTTTAAAACTGAGCAACCCCACCACGTTTACCATGCCGGCCACGAAGGCCAGTGCGCCGGCCGCCGTCCAGGCCCAATCGGGTAATCTTGAGATCATTAGGTTTGTTTTAACCTCCCTTAATTGGGGTACCTCCCCGAAGGTAACCAGCCCGGCGGGGGAGTGACGAATGAGGATATGGCTGTATGGTTGAATGGCTTTATGGCTGTATGGTTGAATGGCTGTATGGTTGGGCTGGCGCACGACTACTTCCCGATCAACAACCATTCAGCCATATAGCCATTTAGCCATTTAGCCATATAGCCATTTAACCATACAGCCACCCTCCCTTCTATTTCTTTGCGGCCTCCACTTTTGCCTTTTCGGCTGCTTCAAAGGCCCGTTTGATGCGGGTGTCCACGGAGCGGACCGAGGATACGGAAAAGATGAGGGTCCGCCGGCGGCCGGGGGTGAGCCGGTGAAAGGCCGCGTCGCTTTCGGGGTCCTGGGCCAGCACTTCGGCCAACTCTTCGGGCATGGGCATGCCGTAGGGGCTTTCATCCCGCCGCAGCGTCGCCCGCACGGACTCGCCCAGGTTGACGGCCGCCGCTTTTTTGGCCTGCCCGCCCACGTACACGTAAAAAGTGCCGCTGCGCTGGTACAGCAGGGCGCAGTGGAACGCCGCCTGGCCGTTGATTTCGCACAGCAGCCGGACCCCGCTTTTGCCGCCGAACCCTTCGGCAACTTCGGACGGTACTTCCAGGTAGTGCATGGCGCCCTTGCCGGTAAAACGGCGCAGGGGAGCGGTAAAGGCGTAAGTGGGAGGCGTTTCCATCAATAGTCCCATAACCCCGGGCCCGGAAAAATGTTTCACTTCTCACCTTTCAATGATTACTCGGGGGGGCGTACATGAATGAGAAGAAAGTCATCCCCCTGCCCCCTTCCCTTACCGCTGGCAAACCCACAAGGGGTACGGAGGCGCGAGCCGAACGTACCGAACGTAGTTCTGCGTACCCATCGCACGCGAACAAACCTTGCGACGGCACCGCGAATATACCTTGCCAGGGCACCGATGGGCACGGGGTCCCCCTTGTGCGGCTGTCGGTGCGCAGGGGAAGGGGGCAGGGGGATGATTTACACGAACCCGAACTGCTTTTTCCCTGATTCCAGGAAGGACTGCCCCTCACCTTTTACTTCAGGTCAACGCTGGCTTTCAGGTCCCGGGCCTCCATCACCAGTTTGGTGAGGGTCACGTCCTTGTCCACCTCCACGCCGTAGAGGAAACCCCTGGCTTTTTCGCCCGGTCCGAAGTTGTCGCGGTAAAAACCCTCCGACTGTTCCTTGGTGTACTTGTTGGCCGGGTTGCCGTCGAAAAGGGCCACGGTTTTTACGCTCAGCGGCAGGCTGTGCTTGTTGCCTTTGTTGTCGATCAGGTACGCCGACAGCATGTAGTCGGCGGGGTAAAGTTTCCGGGTGCCGATGTTTTCGCAACTGATGTCGGCCATGATGTACTTCTTGGACGGGTCGGGCTTGCTGACCACGTCGCCCTCCGGCTTGAACTCAAGCAACTGGTGCAGTTTGAACCGCACGTCGGCGTTTTCCAGCACGACAAGGGCGGGGTCGGCGGTGGATACGGGGGCCGGCGCCGCGGTTGCTTCCGAAGCGGACGGGGTCTGGGCCGCGGCCGGCGAAGCGATTGAGTCGGCCGTCTCGGTGGTTGAGGTTTGGGCCTGGTCGGTTGCGCAGCCGCTTGCGAGGCCGGCCAGCAGGAGGGCAGTGAGCAGGGGGGTAACGTGCTTCATAACGGTCGGTTTGGCGACCAATATAAAAAGCTTTTCGCTATTGCACGACCAGCAGTTTCTGCACGATTTCTTCCCCGTGCAGCACTACGTGCAGGAAGTATTCACCGGCCGCCAGTTCACGTACATCGAGGCCAAACTGGTTAGCTCCCTCCCGCAAAGCCAGGTCGCCCTGCTGCTCGGTTTTCATCCGCCCGTTGTAGAGAATGTAGCGGCCCGCCGCTACGCCCCTTACGTTCTCCAGGTGGACCGTAACGTGGCGCTGGGCGGGGTTGGGGGCCAGCCGCACCCGCACGTCGCCGCGCACGAACAGCTTTTGCGCCCGCACTTCGTTGTCGCCCCGCAGGCGGTAGTGATTCCAGCCCGTAGCCGGGGTGGGGTGGATAAACCGCCCGTCATCCGCTTGCACCGTGCCCAGGGTTTCGTAGTGGTTGCCGTCGGCGCTGTGTTCCACGGTGTATTCCCCGGAGGCCGACGCCGGTTCCCAGGCCAGTTGTACCGCCCCTTCGGGTCCGGCCGTGCGGACCGACAGATCGGTCGAAGTGGCCGCCGTGCTCAGCGTGCGGGTAAAGGAATAGGAGGTCAGTACGCTTTCGCTGGCCGTGTTGCCCGCCGTGCGGTAGCCGGTGAACCTGACGGTGATCGTGGAGCCGCCCCCGTCGGTGACGTCCACCACCCCGTACTGGCCGGTAGAGCCGTTGGGGTTGGGAAACGTGCCGCCTTCGCTGTAGGTGCCGCCCTTGGTGGAGCCCCCGTTGTTGACGGCCGCCGCCTGGAACACGGGGTAGTCGTAAGGATTGCCGGCGCCGGTCGAGAAGTCGTGGTTGGTGCCGTTGTCGATGGCTACCATGTGGGCGTCACCGCTGAGGATGAACAGGTTGCGGATGTTGTTGTCGCGGAAGAAGTTGCTCAGCTCGGTGCGTTCGGCCCGGTAGCCGCCCCAGTTGTCGCCCTGGTTGCCGCCGAACGACACCACCGTTACCCAGGCGATGATGAGGCGCTTGTCGCGGGCGGCGAGGCACTGGTTCTTGAACCAGGTCTTCTGGGTGGCGCTCATGAGGTGGGTACTCGTCCGCTCGGAGCGCAGGTCGGAGAGGATGAAGCGGACGCGTCCTACGGTGAAAGCCTGGTAGATGGGCACGTCGCCGCTGCCGGCCGGCAGGCTGTAGTGCGGCACGTACTCCTGGTAGGCCCGCCGGGCGTTGGCTCTGCCGGCACTGGCGGCGTTGCTGTTGTTGCCGCTGTAATCGTGGTCGTCCCACACGTAGGCAAACGGGACGCGCCGGAAGAAGTCACGGCTGGGCGGCTGCGAAAGCATGTTCTGCTCGTAGGGCAGCCGGTGCACACTCAGGTCGGTGCCCGAGTTGGGGTTGGCGTAGTGGAAATCACCGGTAGCCAGGTGGAACAGGGGCGCCTTGTTTTTCATCAGCGCGTACACCTGGTGGTTGGAGTTGACGGCGCAGGAGCCGACGGTAAATTTAAAGGAAAACGGCCCGGCCGCCGGCGTGCGGAGCCGGCCCACGTCCTCGGGGGAGGTGTCGGTAACGCCGCCCGACTGCACGGCGTAGTAGTAGGTAGTGCCGGGCTGCAAGCCGGTAATGGTCATTTTCGCCAGGTTGCTGTTGGACGAAGCAGCCGTGGCCGCCGCCGATACCAGCGGCGACGCCAGCGCGGACGAGGTGCTGACCACCAGCCGGCAACTCGTGGACGCCCGGCTGAGTTTGGCAACTACGGTGGCCGAAGTGGGTTGCAACGCCCCGCTCCACTGGTACACCACTTCGTTGACCCCCCAGTCGGTGGTGGCCTCGGTGAGTCCCGTCAGTTGCAGGTCGAAACTGACGTCGGAACTGGTGGCGCTGACCTGGTGAATTTCCACGGCCACCACGTTGGTGCCCGTTTTGCACACCCCCGGCCCCAGGTTGATCGTACGGAACGTATCCCCGTCGTCGCCGGCCGCGGCCGAGGCGCGGGTGTTGTACCCGATGGGGCCGGCCGGCAGGTTGCTGCGCCACACTTCGGTGCCGTTCACGTACACCACCGCCCCGTCGTCGCGCTTCACCCGCAACGAGTAACCCGTGAATGTGGAGGCGTTGGTGATGGAGAAGGATCTGCGGAAGTAGGTGGTCACGTACCGGTTGGTGGAGGGGCCGCCGTTGATGACCGTAACTTCGTCGCCGTCGCCGTAGCCCAACTGCGCGCGGCCACCCGGCCAGGCGCCGTCGTAGAAAGTGGTGGTCCGCCAGCCGGTGCCCTGGTTGCTGCCGTTGGCGAGGTATTTCCAGGTAGCCCCGGCGGGAATAAGTACTTCATCGGCGAGGGCCGGCGGGGCGAGGCCGGGGAGGAACAACAGTAGTAGAATGGAAAAAAATTTCATAATGCGTGGCTGGTTGGGGGTGTTTTGGTGCGAATTACCCCATTTTGCCCAGAAAGTACCTTCTTTTCCGCGTTATAAAATCATTGCCTTATGGTTAAGAAGGGAGGAGTGTCGTCCCGAGAATGCCTTTTCGTGATGCTGCTTAATGCATTGTAAAGTGAGTATTGACTTATTGCAAACAAGTACCACTCCGCCGTCATCCTGAAAGGAACCTCGTAGTGACAAGCAGTAAACAACTGATCCGGCGAAGATTCATGGTGTAAGTTGAGCATTGCTTGTCACTACGAAGTTCCTTTCAGGATGACGGCGGGGAGGAGGAAAGTCGCCCAAATACAGTAGAACTTCCTTTCCAGTGTACTTAATGATAAATGAGGGGTGGTCGTAAATGGTTTAAAAGGAAGTCATCCCCCTGCCCCCTTCGGCTGTCGCACAAATCTTCCCACAAGGGTACGGAGGCGCGAGCCGAACGTACCTGGGTTTGCCCGTGGGGAAGGGGGTAGGGGGGATGACTGCTGCCAATCCACCCCCTTTTCCCTACCAGGTGCCACGCGCAGGCTTACTGGGTGACCAGCAGTTTCTGCACGATTTCTTCCCCTTGCAGCACCACGTGCAGGTAATACTCGCCGGCCGCCAGTTCGTGCACATCGAGGCCGAACTGGTTTGCTCCCTCGCGCAAAACCAGGTCGCCCTGCCGTTGCGTCTTCATGCGGTTGTTATACAGAATGTAGCGGCCCGCCGTTACGCCCCTTACGTTCTCCAGGTGGACGGTCAGGTGGCGGCGGACGGGGTTGGGGGCCAGCCGCACCCGCACGTCGCCGCGCACGAACAGTTTCTGCGTCCGCACCCCGTTGGCGCCCCGCAGGCGGTAGTGGTTCCAGCCGGTGGCCGGGGCCGGGTGGATAAACCGCCCGTCAGCGCCCGGTACCGTGCCGAGGGTTTGGTAACGTTTGCCGTCGGCGCTGTGTTCCACGCTGTATTTTCCGGGTGCCGAGGCCGGTTCCCAGGCCAGTTGCACCTGCCGGCCGGCTTCCACCACCCGGGCCGATAAACCGGCAGCAGCGGCATCCGTGCTCAGCGTGCGGGTAAAGGTGTAGGAGGTCAGTACGCTTTCGCTGGCCGTGTTGCCGGCCGTGCGGTAGGCGGTAAAATCGATGGTGACCGTGGAGCCACCCTCGTCGGTGACTTCCACCACCCCGTACTGGCCGGTGGAGGAACTTGGGTTGGGGAACGTGCCGCCTTCGCTGTAGGTGCCGCCCTTGGTGGAGCCGTTGTTGTTGAGGGCCGCCGCCTGGAACACGGGGTAGTCGTAAGGATTGCCGGCGCCGGTCGAGAAGTCGTGGTTGGTGCCGTTGTCGATGGCTACCATGTGGGCGTCGCCGCTGAGGATGAACAGGTTGCGGATGTTGTTGTCGCGGAAGAAGTTGCTCAGTTCGGTGCGTTCGGCCGGGTAGCCGCCCCAGTTGTCGGCCTGGTTGCCGCCGAACGAAACTGCCGACACCCAGGCGATGATGAGGTTATTGTCGCGGGCGTACAGGCACTGGTCCTTGAACCAGGTCTTCTGGGTGGTGCTCATGATGTTGCCATTTACCCGTTCGGAACGCAGGTCGGAGAGAATGAAGTGGACGCGTCCCACGGTGAAGGCCTGGTAGATGGGCACGTCGCCGCTGCCGGCCGGCAGGTCGTAGTGCGGCACGTACTCCTGGTAGGCCCGCCGGGCGTTGGTTTTGCCCGCCGAATTGCCGTCGCTGTCGTTGCCGCAGTAGTCGTGGTCGTCCCACACGTAGGCAAACGGGATGCCCAGGAAGAAGTCACGGCTGGGCGGCTGTGAAAGCATGTTCTGCTCGTAGGGCAGCCGGTGCACACTCAGGTTGGTGCCCGAGTTGGGGTTGGCGTAGTGGAAGTCGCCGGTGGACAGGTGGAACAGGGGCGCCTTGTTTTTCATCAGCGGGTACACCTGGTGGTTGGAGTTGACGGCGCACGCACCCAGGGTGAAGGCGTAGGAAAATGCCCCGGCCGCCGGCGTGCGGAACCGGCCCACGTCTTCGGGGGAGGTGTCGGTAACGCCGCCCGACTGCACGGCGTAGTAGTAATTGGTGTTGGGCTGCAAGCCGGTAATGGTCATTTTCGCCAAGTTGTTGTTGGACGAAGAAGCCGTGGCCGCCGCCGACACCAGCGGCGACGCCAGCGTGGATGAGGTGCTGACCACCAGCCGGCAATCCGTGGAAGCATTGGTGAGCTTGGCGACTACCGTGGCCGAAGTGGGTTGCATGGCCCCGCTCCACTGGTAGACCACTTCATTGATGCCGGAGCCGCCCATCCCCGTCAGTTGCAGGTCGAAGCTCAAATCGGAACTGGTGGCGTTGTTCTGGTGGATTTCGACGGCAATTACGTTGTTGCCCGTGACGAATGCCGCGGTACCGAGGTTTACCGTCTGGAACGTACCCCCGTCGTCGCCGGCCGCGCCCGAGGCGTAGGTGTTGAAAGCGATGGTACCGGCCGGCAGGTTGCTGCGCCACACTTCGGTACCGTTCACGTATACCACCGCGCCGTCGTCGCGCTTCACCTGCAACGAATAGCCCGTGAAGGCCGGGGCGCTGTTGATGGAGAAGGATTTGCGGAAGTAGGTGGTTACGTACCGGTTGGTGGAGGGGCCGCCGTTGATGAGCGTAACTTCGTCGCCGTCACCGAACCCGAGTTGGGCCGCGCCGCTCGCCCAGGCGCCGTCGTTAAAGGAGGTGGCCCGCCAGCCCGTGCCCTGGTTGCTGCCATTGTCGAGGTATTTCCAGGTGGACCCGGCAGGAATGAGTACTTCATCGGCAAGGGCCGGCGCCAGGCCGGACAGGAGCAGGAGGAGTACGCCAATAAATGTTTTCTTCATAGCCAAAAGGGGTTAAGTCGAATTAAGGTGCGAATAACCCTATTTGCCCGGAAATGTCAGGCCGTTTCGTTAAAGAAAATATTGGGATTGCGTTAACGGGCTGGACCGGGACCGCGGATACCGAGGCGTTGTCTACACCGGCTGGCGCGAAGCGCTAGATTCGTGCCAGCCGGTGCTACTGTTTCCGATTGTTAAGAATATGCTTAATGAAGTGGACCTGGGCCCGTATCCCTTTGGGTCAGGCGTATGTCGTGGAGTAGGCGTATCCCCGTGGGGTCGGATTTGAGAACCCGACTCCACAGGATACAGCGTTAAGTTCCTTTCGTTAAGTTCATCCGACGAAGCAGACTTGCAATACCCTTCTAACAATTCAATACCCTTCGAGCAATTGCCAGGGCAATTCTCATCGACGTGATCCCATCGCAGCCGCCATTCAGGTTGCCCCTTTGCGGGCACCCCGGTGGCGAATCTTTACAAAAAAGCGAACGGGGCTTTACTTGGTGCGGTATAAAATTGTACATTGGGCGAATGCAATTGTACCTGCGTCGAGTACAAAAACAAGTCCCAAACCACTGCCCTATGCTCCGAAGATTTCCCGCCTGGGTTGCCGTGCTGCTCCTCACCGTACTGGTGGCGACCGCCCCGGAAGCAACCGCCCAGTCCAAAGCCCGCAAGCCCCGCGTCGTGTTCGTCACCGGCGACCACGAGTACAGCAGCGAAACCACCATGCCCCTGCTGGCCGAAGCCCTCCGCCAACGCTACGGCATGCAGGTCACCGTGCTCAAGTCGTCGCCCGACCACAACGCCGAGGAAAACATTCCCGGCCTACAGGCCCTCAAAGATGCCGACCTGGCCGTGTTTTTCCTCCGCTGGCGGCGGCTGCCCGAAGACCAGGTCCGGCACATCGACGCCTACCTGAAGTCGGGCAAGCCGGTGGTGGGCTTCCGCACCAGCACCCACGCCTTCAACTACCCCGAAGGCCACCCGCTGGCCCGTTGGAACGCCTTCGGGGAGTTTGCCCTGGGGGCCCCTCCCGGCTGGGGGGGCAAGGCCGACCACACCCACTGCGGCCACACGTGCAGCACCGACGTATCGGTAATTCCCGAAGCCGCCAGCCACCCGATCCTCAAAGGCGTAGACCCCAGCTTCCACGTCCGCTCCTGGCTCTACAAGGTGCGGCCCAGCTACCCCGCCAAGGGGGCTACCTCGCTGCTGACGGGCAAGGCCGTGGACTCCGAAAAGCCCGGTTTTGCCGACAACCCCGTGGCCTGGACCTGGCAGAACGGGTTCGGCGGCCGGGTGTTTGCCACCACAATGGGGCACCCCGAAGATTTCAGCGTACCCGCCTTCCAGCGCCTGGTCGTCAACGGCATCCACTGGGCCCTCAACCGGCCCGTGCCCGCCGACTGGGGCGGCAAGATAGCCATCAACGTGCCGTACCGGGGCATGTAGGGATCGGGATTTTCAGGATGAAAGGATGAACAGGATGGGCGGTGCGGGGATGCGTGGGAGGGAAGGATTAAAATGAAAGGATGAACAGGAGGATCGGTGGGGGGAGGGGCAGGAGGGAAGGAGGACCAGGATTTTTTTAAAACATGAACGTGATGATACCGATGAGAAAGAAAATGTGGGCCGTGCTGGTGCCGCTGGGTGTGGCGGCGGTGCTGGGCTGGGCGTTTGGCCTGCCCCGGCCGGAAGCGGCGCTGAAAGTGCATAAAAAGGCCCGCATCGTGCTGGTGGGCAACAACCTGGGTTCCCGGATGCTCAACTTCGGCCACTTCGACACCGAACTGCACCTGCGCTACCCCGACAGCCTGCTGCTGGTCCGCAATATGTGCGACGGGGGCAATACGCCCGGCTTCCGGCCCCACTCCGGCCGCAAAGAACCCTGGGCGTTTCCCGGCGCGGCCAGATTCTACCCCGACTTTGCGCCCTACACCGACGCCCCCGACACCACGGAGGAGGATTTCTGGCTCAAAGGACCCAGCGAAGGGTTTTTTGAAACTGAGGACCAGTGGCTCTCCCGCCTGAAGGCCGACGTCATCATTGCTTTCTTCGGGTACAACGAGTCGTTTGCCGGTCCGGCCGGGCTCGACAACTACAAGGCCGAACTCGATGCCTTCGTCAAACACACCCTGGGCCAGCAGTACAACGGGGCCGCCGCGCCCCAACTGGCCCTGGTGTCGCCGGTTGCCTTCGAAGACCTTTCCGCCCGGCACGACCTGCCCGACGGCAAAAAGGAGAACGCCAACCTGAAACTGTACACCGAAGCCATGCGCGAAGTGGCCGCCGGCAACGGGGTGCCCTTCGTGGATGCCTTTACGCCCTCCCAAGGGTGGTACGCCGACAGCGAAGCGCCGCTCACCATTGACGGCTGCCAGCTCACCGACGCCGGGTACGCCCGGTTTGCCGCCCTGCTGACCGACGAGGTATTCGGGAAAACGGCCCCCAAAGCCGCCGCGCACCGCGAGGCCGTCCGGGCCGCCGTGCTGGAAAAAGACTGGATGTGGCACAACGACTTTAAGATTCCCAACGGCGTGCACGTGTTCGGGCGCCGCCACAACCCCTTCGGCCCGGAAAACTACCCCGCCGAAATTGCCAAGATCCGCGAAATGACGGCCGTGCGCGACGAAGCCGTGTGGGCCGCCGCCCGGGGCGCAAAATTCGACCTGGCCGCCGCCGACGCCAAAACCAGCAAGCTGCCGCCCGTGGAAACCAACTACAAGGTCAGCGAGAAGAACGGCGACCTCCGCTACCTCTACGGGGCTGAGGCCCTGGCAAAGTTCAAAATGGCGCCGGGCTACAAGATCGACCTGTTCGCCTCCGAAAAAGAATTCAAGGACCTGGCCAACCCGGCGCAGCTTGCCTTCGACAACCGGGGCCGGCTCTGGGTAGCAACGCTGCCCAGCTACCCGCACTACCGGCCCGGCGATGCCAGGCCCGACGACAAGCTCATCATCCTCGAAGACACCAACGGCGACGGCAAGGCCGACAAGCAGACCACTTTTGCCGAAGGGCTGCACCTGCCCATCGGGTTTGAATTCGCCCCCGAAGGCGTGTACCTCTCGCAGGGCACCAACCTGGTGCTCCTCACCGATACGGACGGCGACGACAAGGCCGACCGCCGGGAAATCCTCCTCAGCGGCTTCGACGACCACGACACCCACCACGCCCACAGCGCCTACTGCGCCGACCCGTCGGGAGCCATTTACATGGCCGAAGGGGTGTTCCTGCACACCAACGTAGAAACGCCCTACGGACCCGTACGGGCCACCAACGGGGGCTTTTTCCGCTACAGCCCGCAGCGCCGCCACCTCGAACGGACCGCCCAGCTTGCCGTTCCCAACCCCTGGGGCATCGCCTTCGACGACTGGGGACAGGCCCTTTACGCCGAAACCTCCAGCACGTACGTACGCTGGATGCTGCCGGCGTCGGTAAAACCCCGTTACGGGGAGGCCAACCACAAGGGCTTCGACCTGATCGATCCGGCGCACAAGGTGCGGCCCACCTCGGGCCTGGAGTTCGTGTCCAGCCGCCACTTCCCCGACGAAGTGCAGGGCGACTACCTCATCAACAACACCATCGGCTTCCTGGGCACCAAGCAGCACACCCTGACAGACGACGGGACGGGTTTCAAGAGCCGCCACCGCCACGACCTCTTGCAGTCGACCGACCGCAACTTCCGGCCGGTGGACATGGAGTTTGCCCCGGACGGTTCGCTCTACGTGGCCGACTGGCACAACGTCCTGATCGGGCACATGCAGCACAACGCCCGCGACCCGCTGCGCGACCACGTGCACGGCCGCATTTACCGGATTACCTACCCGGCCCGTCCGCTGGTGAAACCCGCCCGGGTAGCCGGCGCCGCCATTCCCGAACTGCTCGACAACCTCAAACTGCCCGAGTACCGCACCCGCTACCGCACCCGCCGCGAACTGCGGGGCCGCAACCCGGAGGAAGTGCTGGCCGGGCTTAAAACCTGGGTGGCAAAACTTAATCCGCAGGATGCCCGCTACGAACACCACCTGCTCGAAGCCCTGTGGGTAAGCTGGGGCCTCAACCGGGTAGACGAGCCCCTGCTGCGCCGCCTGCTGGGCGCCAAGGACTTCCGGGCCCGGGCCGCTGCCGTGCAGGTGCTGCGCTACAACGGCCACCGGGTCGCCGACCAGGCCGGCCTCCTGCTGCAAGCCGCCCGCGACCCGCACGGCCGGGTGCGCATGGAGGCAATGGCGGCGGCCTCGTGGCTCAACCCCGAAAAGGGCCTGGCCGTGGTGAACGAGGCGGGCAAACGGCCGCTTGACGCCTGGACGACGCCGGTGCACGAAACGGCCCTGGCGCACCTGAACGGCAAAGCGGCGGTCCGCAAAAAGCAAGAATCCGTCACTACGGCGCTGAAGGGCCCGGAACGGGAGCTGTTCGTGCAGGGCAAAGCCATCTACGCGCGGGAGGGTTTCTGCGGTACCTGCCACCAGCCCGACGGCAAGGGGCTGCCCGCCTCGGGTTTTCCGCCCCTGGCCGGCACCAAGTGGGTGACGGGCAGCCACGAACGCCTCACCAAGATCGTGCTCAACGGCCTGCACGGTCCGCTCGAAGTGCTGGGCAAGCCCTACCCCGGTCAGGTGCCCATGACGCCCTTCGGCGGCATGCTCAAGGACGAGGAAGTGGCGGCGGTACTTACCTACGTGCGCAATGCGTTCGGCAACGAGGCGCCGGCCGTTACGCCCAGCCAGGTCAAACAGGTACGGGCGGCCACGGGCTCGAAAAAGGGCTTTTATTCCCCCGAAGAACTCCTCAAACAGCACCCCATGGAGGAGGAACGGGGCAAGTAAGGCGGGTCCGGATGGTTGGATGGTTACATGGCTGTATGGCTGTATGGCTAAATAGTTGAATGGTTGATTGTCGGGAAGTGATGCGGGCGTAAGCAAAACCATTTAGCCATACAGCCATACAGCCATTCAACAATCAGCCATTCAACTATACAACCATCCAGCAATCAACCATCCAGCCATATAACCATATAACCATTCAATAAGCAGACTGCTATGACCAAAATCGGATTTAACGTGCTGGCGTGGGCCGCCGGCATGCCCGACAAACTGTTTCCCATTCTTGAAAGGCTCAAAGCGACCGGCTACGACGGCGTGGAGTTTGCCCTCGATACGCAGCCCCTGGCCGTGTACCGGCGTTTCGGGGAACACCTGCGCGGGCTGGGTCTCGAAGCGAC
This sequence comes from uncultured Sphingobacteriales bacterium, assembly GCA_963844325.1. Taxonomy (GTDB): domain Bacteria; phylum Bacteroidota; class Bacteroidia; order Cytophagales; family 172606-1; genus CADCTQ01. The sequence goes on along the minus strand of CAWJNV010000002.1, from coordinate 4,909,648 downwards.
TGCCGTGATGGTGGTCGGGCCCGACGAAAACCCGGTGAGTGAATCGGCGGCCGTGCGGGCCCGGGCCGTGGACCACCTCCGCGAATCCATTGACCGTTGCCAGGCGCTGGGCGCCACGGTGCTGGCCGGGCCGTTCCACTCGGCGTTTACTGTGTTTACCCGCCAGGCCCCGCAGGAAGTGGAGTACGTGCGCAGCGCCGAGGTGCTGCGGGCGGCCGGCGAACACGCGGCGCAGGCGGGCGTTGTCCTCACGCCGGAAGCCCTCAACCGCTTCGAATGCTACCTCTGCAACACGATGGAACAACTGGTGGGGCTCGTCCAACGCGTGGACCACCCCTACGTGCGGGCCATGTTCGACACGCACCACGCCAACATCGAGGAGAAGAAGCTGGCCGGCGCCATCCGGACGGTAGCGCCCGTGCTGGCCCACGTGCACATCAGCGAAAACGACCGGGGTACGCCCGGCGACGGCCACGTGCCCTGGGACGAAACGTTCGCCACGCTGGCTGCGGTGGGCTACAACGGCTGGCTCACCATCGAAGCCTTTACCCGCAACGACCCCGACTTTGCCAACGCCATCAACGTGTGGCGGGAATTTTCGGAGCCCTGGGCCGTGGCCGAAAATGGCCTCTCGTTCATCCGGCAGATGCGCGAGAAGCACGGGCTGTAGCGACGGTGCGTACGCTTACTTGCTTAGTACCGGCAGGCGGCAAGCCGCGGTTGCGTTTCGGCCTCTTTTGCCGGCAAAAGTTTTTCTTTAAGTTTTAAAAACGGTTTTTCAACCAGTTGATTGAGCAGAAAAGCGCCCAGCAATGAGGTGAAAAGGCAAATCAGAAACATCCCGTTGCCATCCTCCGCAATGGCACCGCCGGCAAGCTGGTCCTGCGTAACGTGAATGATGATTTTGTGGGTCAGGTATACGGCGTAGGACCACGCCGCCAGCGTTGCCGAAACTTTAGAGTGCAACCGGAACAAAAAGCTGGACGGACTGATGGCGCCTAACACCATTACGCCGTAGCCGATGCTTACCAGCGGGAAGCCAAAAACGGAAGCGCCGAAGCTTGACTCGTCGAGGCATACGAAGTAGGCGCCGGTCAGCACAAAAAGACTTAACCCCAAAAGCCGGTTCCCGTATTTGAGAATGCGGTCTTTCAGCGCCGGATAAAACTGGAGCCCACCCGCAATGCTTACGCCGACCAGCAGCCCGTCGAGCCGGCAATACGTGGGATAATAAATCCATTGATACCAGTATAACCAAAACGAGTCACCATTGCCGTGCACCGTCACCAGGGTCTGGTAGGAATAAAGCCGGATGGCAAAGCCGGTTAAAAACAAGAGGATCAGTACCCAAAATCCCTTTCCGGTCATCTTGAAATGCACCAGGGCAACCAGGATGAGGGGTAGAAAAAAGTAGAACTGTTCTTCAATGCACAGCGACCAGGCGTGCGAAAACGTTCCTTGCGAGGAGATGTCGAGTCCCAGGTTCTGCGTGAACGTGAGGTATTTCCAGAGCGGCGCAAGGGCTTCCCGCTCCCGAACGTACGGAAAGCAGAAGTACAGCGCGACAACCACGGCGTAGGCGGGAATGATTCTGAAAAATCGTTTGAGGAAGAACGCTTTCAGGGCGATGCCTTCCCCGTTTACCATTTTTAGAAAAAGCTGCGAGGCGATCAGATACCCACTCAGCACGAAGAAAAGGTCAACCCCGGTCCAGCCGAATTTACTGATTGCATTGGTCCACGCCGGGTGGGGGAAAAGACGGCCGTAGTGAAAGAAAAATACGAGGGTAATGGCCAGTGTTCTCAGGTGGTCAAGCCCGTGCAGTTTGCTATTGGTCTGGGCACGTGAATTGTCACCCGGTGCAGTCATTGTCATTGCGATGGTCAGGGAGGGGTTAAAAAAAATGCCTGCACGCAGCGGCCCGTGAACGCACAAGACGCCGCGGGCGGTGGCTTTGCCGTGAGGCGGGCCGCCGGTGATTCGGGTAGGGTTGGGGTGGATTTGCTTGACCAATCTACTTATTTTCACCCTCATTTCGCCCGTACCTGACCATTCCTGGGCAAAATTTTGAACCAGCACCCATTACACGTACGACAGCCACCAGTGAGGGTGCTTTTTCTTGTAACGACTGTACCAGCGGCAGGGAAAGTACATCGCCACCAGCACCAGCAGCCATACCAGGTACGCCCGTCCCAGGTCCGGGCGGTAGCCGGCGGGCCATTCCGCGGGCGGGGTAAACGAAAGGTTGACCGAACGGCCGAAGGCCAGCACCGACCACAGCCGGGCCGCCGCGTGGATGAGCAGCAGGTGCAGCAGGAAGAAGAAAAACGGCACTTCCCCGAAAGTGCGCAGCCACCCGGTCATCCGGTTCCGCAGGCCGTCCAGCGTCGCCAGCAGGAGCAACGCCACGCCCAGCGTCAGGCACAGAAAGGGGAGGGAAGGCGGGTACTTGCTCACGTTGAGAAACGAAAGCACCGTGTACAAAGTCCCCCGCGGCTGCACCGCCCAGGGGGCCGGGTCGCCGTACCCGTTGAGGGCCCGCACCACCCCGAAGGTCACCAGCAGCAGCAGGCCGGCCCCCAGCAGCACCCGGTTGCGGGAACGGGCCGGCTGCGTAAACCAGGGCCCCGCGGCATACCCGGCCAGCATCACGCCCATCCAGGCGAGGGGCGTGTAGGCCGCTACCAGCGGCGGCAGGTTGCCCAGCGGGAAGAAAAAGGGCGAATGGTAGAGCAGGGCCCAGCCGATATTGTCCGCCGTCACGGGTTCGGCGACGGGCAGCAGGTGCTGACCCGCCATGATGATGACCGCCAGCACGGCAATGACCGGTCGAGGCAGCCACACCGCTGCCGCCAGCACCACCATCGACGAGCCGATCACCCAGAACACCAGGAGCAGGACCGGGTTGTAGGAGAAGTGCAGCAGGAAGTTGACGACCAACACCTCCAGGACCACCAGCCACAGCCCCCGCGTGAGCAGGAACAGGCTTACCTGCCGCCGGCTGCCCTGCCGCTGCCCGTACAGGAACGCGCTGACGCCGGACAAAAACACGAAGGCCGGGGCGCAGAAGTGGGTGACCCAGCGGGTGAAAAACAGCAGGGCCGAGGCTTGCGTGAGGTCTTCGGGCCGGTACGGCGTGGGGCTCCAGAAGTCGCGCACGTGGTCAAGGGCCATCACGGCCATCACCAGCCCGCGCACCACGTCGATGGCTTCCACCCGCGAAAACGCCCCGCGCCGGAGGGCCGGCGGCGCGACCGGTTGGGCAATGGGATTGAGAGAGGGCTGTTGCATACAATCAGGGGAAAAAGGTGAAGCAGGGAAGGTTTTACGCAAAGAAAAAACAAACAGGAGCCGCATCACTACGGTACGTTGACTTGCGTAGCAAAAGTACCGCGTGGGGGCAGGCATCGCATCGCGGGCCGGACCGTATGACGGGAAAGCGTCGCCTTGCGAGCCGGGCCGCATGACGGGAAAGCGTCGCCTTGCGAGCCGGGCCGCATGGCGGGAAAGCGTCGCGTCGCGGCTCCCCTCCTCGGAGGGGTTAGGGGGTGGGTTTACCTCCATGCGACAAGTTACCAAGGGATCACCGCAATAGAGGAATTGGCAGGAGAGAAAATCCGCAGAAAGTTGAACAGGCTTGTAAGGACGATCAGGCCATGCGCTGATCCCCAGATCACGCGGGGCATACAAGTAAACCCACCCCCAGCCCCCTCCGAGGAGGGGAGCCGCGACGCGACGCCTTCCCGCCATGCGCTTCTTTCCCGCGACGCGACGCCTTCCCGTCATACGGTCCGGCCCGCCATGCGACGCCTGCCCGCCACGCGGTACTTTTGCTGCGCAAGTCAATGTACTGCGCCCATGCGGCTTTTCTATCTTGCCAACATTCCACTTACCGGCTCACCTGTAGTTTCAGCAGCCGCGCCTGGTCCGGGTCGTCCACGTTCTCGGGAGTAAGCAACTTTACGCCCGTATCGAGCTTTTTGGGGTACGACTTTCCCTGCACGATGGCAACGCCCGTGCGGACGCCCTCGTAGCCCATGCGGAAAGGGTCTTGCAGGGCCAGGCCGGCAATGTCGCCTTTGCGCACGGCTTGCAGCAGCACGTCGTTGAGGTCGAAGCCCACCAATTTCACCCGGTCCTTCTTGCCGGCCACCTCCAGCGCCCGGAGCATGGCCTGCGTGGTCGGCTGGGTGGAACAGAATACGCCTTCCGTTTCGGGGTAGCGGTTGAGCAGGTTCTGGGCCGTCTGGAAGGCTTTTTCCATCGTGGCCCCGGCGTACTGGCCGGCGGTCAGCACCCGGATGCCCGGGTACGCTTTGATCGCTTCGAGAAAGCCGGCTTCGCGTTCGGTGGTGCTGGCCGACCCTTCGAGGTAGGGCAGCACCAGCACGTTGCCCCGGCCGCCCATGACGGCGGCCAGCCGCTGGGCGCAGAGCCGGCCCCCCTGGACGTTGTCGGTGGCGATGTAGCTGGCGTAAGCGTCGGAGTGCAGCCCCGAGTCGATGATGACCACGGGGATGCGGCGGTTGCGGGCGGCGACCACCGCCGGCACCAGGGCCTCCGCGTCGAGCGGGGCCAGCACGATGGCGGCCACGTTCTGGCTGATGAAGTTCTGCACCACCTGGATTTGCATCTGGCGGTCGTCTTCCTTGGGTGGCCCCTGCCAGATGACTTCCACGCCCAGTTCCTTGGCGGCTTGTTGCGCGCCGGCCCTTACGCTTTTCCAGTAGTGGTGCGTGGTGCCCTTCGGAATGACGGCGATGCGGAGAGGGGCGCTGCCGGTTTTTCCTTCGCGTTTGCCGGTGCAGGTGGTCAACCCCAGGAGCAGCCCCAGGAGCAACAGGCAGTGGAAAGGATGGCTGGTCATGATCGTTTTGTTTGTTCTGAAGAATAGAAAAAGAAATTTCGAATCCCGAACAAGGAAGGTCGAATGAAGAAGGCGCGTACAATCACTTCATCATTCTGCATTCCTTGTTCGGGATTCGAAATTCAATTGCATCACAACCCTCATTGTCAATTCACCTGACTCCTAACCCACCTTTCCCTCCACCCCGGTATCCTTCCAGCTTCGCGTGGCGGCGGAGTCGAGAACGGCCTGGCAGACTTTCTGGGTCTGGAGGGCGTCGCGGAAGGTGGGGGCGGCGGACTGGCCGGTTTCGAGGCCCTTGAGGAAGTCGGCTACCTGGTGGATGAAGCTGTGCTCGTAGCCGATGCCCAGGCCCGGCACCCACCACTTGTTCATGTAGGGCTGGTCGCCGTCGGTGACGTGGACCGAACGCCAGCCCCGCACCACCGATTCGTCGCGGTGGTCGAAGTATTCGAGGCGGTTGAGGTCGTGCAGGTCCCAGCGGATGGAGGCGTGTTCGCCGTTGATCTCGAAGGTGTAGAGGGCTTTGTGGCCCCGGGCGTACCGCGTCGATTCGAACAGGCCCAGCGAACCGTTTTCGAAGTGGCAGTGGAAAAGGCACGCGTCGTCGATGCCCACCGGCTGCACCTTGCCGGTAAGCTGGTGCATGCGTTCCTTCACGAAGGTTTCCGTCACCGCCGACACGTCGCGGATGGCCCCGTTGAGCCACATGGCCGTGTCGATGCAGTGGGCCAGCAGGTCGCCGGTCACGCCGGAGCCGGCCGCGTCCACGTCCATGCGCCAGAGGCCCGTGCCGCCCTGCGGCAGGTCGGCGCTGATGGTCCAGTCTTGCAGAAAGTTGGCCCGGTAGTGGAAAATGCGGCCCAGTTTGCCCGCGTCCACCAGTTGCTTGGCCAGCGTCACGGCCGGCAGGCGGCGGTAGTTGTACCACACCGTGTTGGGCACGCCGGCCCGTTCCACGGCTTCCACCATGCGCTTCCCTTCGTCCAGGGTGCGCGACAGGGGTTTTTCGCAGAGGATCATTTTGCCCGCCTCGGCCGCCGCAATGGCAATTTCGGCGTGGGTGTCGTTGGGCGTGCAGATGTCCACGGCGTCGATGTCGTCGCGGCGGAGGAGGGCCCGCCAGTCGGTCTCGGTGGCCTGGTAGCCCCACTGCGCGGCAAAGGCCCGCACCTTGTCGGGGGAGCGGGTACACACGGCCTGCAAGACGGGCCGGTAGGCCAGTTCGGGAAAGAAGTGGGCTACCTGGTTATACGCGTTGGAATGGGTGCGGCCCATGAAGCCGCCCCCGATCATGCCGATTCTCAGTGTTTTGTTTGGGGTCATTGGAGTTGTTAGGATTGCTGGGTTTGTGGTTCCGCTCCGGGTAATGGTACACTGATTGATTATGATAATTATGATTGGAACTGATTTTAAAAGGAAGAAGAATCAGAAGAAAAGATCATAACGAATCATAATCATCATAACCCATCAGTGTACCATCAGTTCTGTCAGAGCACCGCGCCGGCCCGGGCCATCTGGGGTTCGTACCAGCCGTGCGCCTGCCGCACCTTGATCATGGCGGCCAGGATGTCGTTCCAGGTCTGCTGGTTTTCGAGCACACTGTTGGGGAACATGCAGCCGTCCCAGCAGATGTGCTGGAAAGCCTTGGTGAGGTTGCCGTTTTCGTCGCGCAGCCAGTAGCCCGCATCGCGCACAATGTCGAGCTTGCCGTTGGGGTCCGTTGCCTGGCAGTGCCGGCCCGTCTTGTCGTGGGAACCCGAGCCGAACACCGTGCCGTCGTTCTGGGCCACGTGAAAGTCGAAGGTGTAGGGGCGCAGGGCGGCGGTGATCTTTTTGAGCCCTTCGCCCAGCGTTTGCCGGTCGCTCCAGTCGAAGTTTTCGGGCAGAATGCGGTCCTGGGGCCGGTTGTAGCCCAGCAGGTAGAGCAGCGTGTGGGCCATGTCGGCCTGGAAGCCCATGTTGGGCCGGTTCACGGCTTGCAGCGTATCGAGCATGGTGCGCCAGCTCTGCATGCCGCCCCAGCAGATTTCGCCTTCGGCCGCCAGCTTTTCGCCGTACCCGGCCGCCACGTCGCAGGCTTCCTGGAAGGTCTGCACGATCAGCTTCGAGTTGTTGACCGGGTCGGTTTCCCAGCTTTGCGACGAGGAGGCCGAGTCGATGCGGACCACGCCGTAGGGACGCACGCCCAGTTCGCGCAGCCGCCCCCCGAATTCACACGCCTTGCGCACCATGTCCACGAACTGCGTCCGTTCCTCGCGGCTGCCCATCGCCGGGCTGCCCCAGATCGGGGCCACGAGGCTGCCCACGTTGAGGTTGAGGTTGCCCACCGTGTCGGCCAGCCGCTTGATGTCGTCGTCGCCCGTGGTGAGCAGGTCAATGTGGGGGCCCATCAGGCCCAGGTCTACCCCGTCGAATTTGACGCCGTTCACTTCCGCGGCGGCCGTCATCCGGAGCATGGTGTCGAAAGGAATGGGCGGCTCGGCGCCGTTGCCTTTGCCCACAAGGCCGGGCCACGTGGCGTTGTGGAGTTTGGGATAATTGTTGTCAGGCATAAGACTTGGATTAATTACTATACTTGTTTGTGTTTGATAGTGAATGAGTTAGTAAAAAACCACCCCTGTTCCCTCCTTGAAAAAAGGAGGGGAACCGTACCCATCGGCCGGACTGGAAGGGAATGTTGCTCATCATATCTATTGTTCTCTTCGTGCCAGCACGTTTCCCCTTGATGCAGCCGGTGGGCACGGTTCCCCTCCTTTTTTCAAGGAAGGGACAGGGGTGGTCAAATTGCATAATCAACACATCCTCTTGAAGATCACGTGAAACAAATCCACCAATGACCAATCAACCAATTACAGCACCAGATCCGGGTTGCCGGGGCCGAAGTGCTTGAGCATCACGATGGGGTCGGTGGACGAGGGGTTGGTGATCCGGACGCCTTCGCGGGCGGCGCTTTCGCTGATGAAAAACTCGTCGTGGGTGAGCTGGCCGTAGCGGATCAGGGCCGGGGTTTCAATGTCCCACACGCCCATCTTGCCATGGCCCTGCATCATGATGATGCCGTAGGCGCCGCCGTCCCTGATGGTGACGGTGGCCCCGGGCAGCACGGTGAGTTCCTTGGCGCTGTAGGCGTCGGAGCAGTAGCACACCCACTTTTCCTCGTAGCCTTCCGCCTGCATTTCTTCCAGGGGACGCACCGGCTTGGGCCGCATGAAGTGGTTCTGCATGAAGTGCGGGTCCACGTTCAGTTCCCAGTCGATCACCTCCAGCAACTGGTCGAAGTCGCCGATGCGTTCGGTGGGCGTGCCGTTCCAGAGCAGTTCTTCGGGAATCACCGCGTCGTTCACCAGCGACTGGTACATGGCAAACACGTCGGAGGCTTTCTGCGGCTCGTAGGTGCAGAGACTGCCCGGGGCGTGGAGAATGCCCGGGGGCACGTCCCAGCCCGTCCCGGGTTCGAGGCGGTAGGCCGACGAGTAGTTGGTGATCTTGTTGTCGCCCTTGGTGAAGTTGACGAGGCACTCCCGGATCTGCTCTTTGGTGGTGCCCGGCGCAATGCCGAAAAAGGTGTAGGGGAAATCGCCGCCGTGGTTGTTGAGCTGGGGCGGGAAGTAGTACGCTTCGGGCTTGCCCAGTTGCCCGACCAGCGCGGCGTGTTCGTCGTTGTGGTGGATGTGGTGGGGCAGGGGGCCTTTGTTGTCGAAAAACTTGGAGTACATCGGCCAGCTCCCGTACTGGTTCCACAGCCGGTCGCCGATGAGGGCGCCTTTCAGTTCGCCCACCGCTTCGCGCAGCAGGACGCGGCGTTCTTTGCCGCCGTCGTTGAACACAATGGCGCTGAGCCCTTCGTTTTCGCCGGTGAGGGGGCCGTTCTTGGCCGGCGTGGTTGACGACAGCCACCGTTCGTCGATGCCGCCGCGCTGGCCGCCCAGCACGTAGTAGTCGTCGGGGTGGAGCTTGATGCGGCGCCCGGGCACGCAGAACGACCGGGGGACCCAGGTGGGGGCCAGCCGCAGAATGCCTTTGCCCTGGTCGAGGGCCTGCTGGGCGGCGCTTATGTTGGCGAGTGTTTCCATAGTCTTTGTTTAGTGGGTAGGTTGGGTAAGTTGGAGCAATTCCTGAATTTTTTCGTTTTCGTGCAGCACCTCGATCTCCAGGGCGTAGGTCCGGCTTTCGCCCGGCGCCAGGTGGATGAGGGTTCCCTGCTGCCGGGCTTTGGCCTGGCCGATGGGCGGGTGGGTGGCCGGTTCCAGGCCGGTCACGTATTCGCCCTTCCCCCAGTGCTGCCAGTTGATGAGCCAGGGCAACTGGTCCTTGCGGAAGCGCAGGGCAACGGCAATGCCCAGCCCGGGGTTGTGCAGGCCGGCAACGCAACGGCCGTTCCCGTCGGGGGTAATGTCGATGAAGGCCACTTCTTCGCCGCCGCCCGCGTGGGCCGCCAGGGGCGCCGGGCACCGGCGGAATGCGTTGCCTTCCCGGAAAATGCTGTTGCCGGTCTTTTCGCCCGGCGACTGCCACGTCCCCCGCCAGCGCAGTTCGGCGCCTTCGTCGGCCAGGGGCCAGCCGAAGTTGACGTGGTAGAGCAGCATGTGGGGCGCGGGGGCATTGCCCCGGTTTGTGACCTCGTCTTCGATCCGGATGACGGCCTCGCCGAGCGTGCCCGACAGGGTGCGCCGCAGTTCGAGGTGGGGGCCGAACACCTCCGTTTGCCGCACTTTGCCGGTGATGCGCATCTCCAGGCGGCCGGCGGCGGGGTCGGGCTGCACGATGGATTCGATTTCGGCGGGCAGGTTGCTCACCAGCCCGTGCAGGCCCCGTTCGCCGTGCGCGTCGGCTTCGGGACCGCCCACGTGGCTCAGGCCGCAGGTGGTGAGCAGGCCGCCGCCGAACGTGCGGAGCCAGTCGAGGCCCCGGTGCGAAAAAGGCTGGGGCGCCGTCACCCCCGCGTGGCTGATCCAGGCGAGGCTGTGGGCGTTGTAAAACGCATCGGCAATGTCGAGGCCGCGGTCGGGCACCACCTTGTAGCGCAGCCCCGCGCCGGTATTGACCCAGGCAATGCGGGTGCCGTGGCCGGCCCCGTTGTCGAGCACCGACGTTTCAATGCCCCCCCACTGGGCCGGGTTCCCAATCTTGTCGCGCCAGGTTTGCTGCATGGAACAGTAAACAGTAATCAGTGATCAGTGATCAGTAAACAGTGGTCGGAAATCAAGATGTCAGTGGTCAGTCAGCGTACGAAAACTGATGCGTACCACTGATTACTGTTTACTGTTCACTGATAACTGCTTCAGCCGGATGTTGCGGTACTCGACTTTCATGGGCGGGCCCACGTGGACCTGCACGCCGAGCAGGCCGCTCATTTTGCGGTTGGCCGTGTCGTTGTCGGTCACGTCGCTGATCAGGGTGCCGTTCACGTAGTGTTGCAGGCGGTTGCCCTTCACTACCAGCCGGATCTCGTTCCAGTCCTCCTTTTTGATCCCGGTTTTGAGTGAATCCACGTTTCCCAGGGTGCCGGTCACGGAGAGGCCGGTCCAGGCATTGTTTTTCACGTTGTCCTTCACCGAGGCCGTCGGGTTGTCGAGGGGGTTGATCGTGGTGATTTGGCCCTGGTAGGCCAGCGTGGTGCGGCCGCGTTCTTCGTAGTTCTGGCCCGTGTAGCGGTTCTGCCCGTCGATGTCGGCCTGGTAGCCGCGCAGGGCGTAGGGCGGGTCGGGGAGTTTTTCGCTGCGGTAGTTGATGCCGCTGTTGCCGCCCGCGGTGATGCGGCATTCGAGCACCAGTTCGAAGTCTTTGGGCTGCCCGCCCTGCCAGATGATGAATGAGTTCGACTTGAGGGGTTTGTCGGGGGTGATTTCGCCGACCAGCGTGCCTTTTTCCACGCGCCACAGGGTGGGGTCGCCTTCCCAGCCCTTCAGCGTTTTGCCGTCGAAGATGGGTTTGAAGCCGGCTTTTTTGGATTGGCACCAGCCGGGCACCGTCGCCGGTCCGGCCAGGCAGGCCAGCAGCAGCAGGGCGGCCGGCAGGCGTTTGAGGGTTGTCAGGGTCATGTAAGTAGCTTGTTGGTGGTTGGCCTCACCCCCGGCCCCTCTCCCAAGGAGAGGGGAGAAAAGGGGATGTTTTTAAACCCCTTTTCCGGCGGAGGAAGGTGGTTGTTGAGGTAGCCCCCTCTCCCGGGGAGAGGGGGTTGGGGTGAGGTTACTTACTCTTCCCCGTGCCCCCGCCGGCGGGCGTCGCCGGGGCGGCCTTGCCGGGTTTGTACGCTTCGTGTCCGGGGTTGGCGCCCGACACCAGGTAGGCCATCAGGTCGCGCAGCTCCTCGTCGCTGAGGCGGTTGATGAGGCCGGGCAGCATCAGCGATACTTTCGACAACTTGGTGGCCGTCACGTTCTTGCGGGCGATTTCCTCCAGCATGTCGGGGGCGAAGGGGTTCTGCGACACGTAGTACTTGTCCTTGTCTTCCCGCACGAGCCGGCCCACCACCGAACTGCCGTCCCTGAGGGTGAACACCGTGGCGGCGTACTGGTCGGATACCTCCTTGTTGGGTTCGATGATGTGCGTGAGGATGTCCTTGTTGGAGAAGCGGGTGCCGAGGCGGGTCAGGTCGGGGCCGACGCTGCCGCCTTCGCCCTTCATGGCGTGGCAGGAGAGGCACAGCGTGGCGGCAAACATGTTCTTGCCCTGTTCGAAATTGCGGCTCACCAGGGCGCCTTCCACCACGGGCAGGGCCGTTTCCACCTTCCAGGGTTTGCCCGGGCCCTTGGGCTGCGGCACGCCGGCCAGGTCGTTGCCCGAACTGGTGAGCAGTTCCGCGCCGGAAAGCTTGTTGTAGGCTTCAAACTTCTCCTTGGGCGCGTTGGCCAGGGCCAGCTTGCGCATCTGATTGATGAAGCCAATGTAGCTGTGGCCGCCCTTGTAGGTAAAGGCTTTGGCAAACCACTTCATGTATTCCTCCTGCAAGGGGGGCGTCCAGCCGGTTTTGGCCTGGCTCAGTACCGTGGCGTAGTACGTCTGCTGGGCCGGCGGCACGTTGGACAGCAGCTTGGCAATGTCGAGGCCGTACTGCGGGTTGCGCATAATCAGGTTGGAAGAGGCGCTGACAGTCTGTTCGGCGGGTTCGTCCTTGGCGTTGCGCAGCAGGACCATCGTTTTCTCCACGGCCCCCGGCGCGTCGAGGTAGTGCAGCACTTTGCTCAGCGAACGGTTGAGGGCGTTGGTTTTGGCCGGGTAGTTCGGATTCAGGAAGGCAACCACGCTTTCGCGGGCGGCGCCCTCCGGCTTGCCGGTGCGGTACATCACCAGTTCGAGGGCCCGCAGCAGGTCGAGTTGGGCGGCTTCGGGCAGGGAGGCGTAATTGACTTTCGTGAGGGCGCCCAGCATCTGGTCCCTCAGGTCGGGTTTGGCGTGCCGGGCCAGGGCGATCATCGCCGTGGTCAAGGTACGCGGATCGGTTTCCTTGAGGGCGCGGTCCTGCCATTCGGCGACCGGCTGGTTTTCCACGGCGACGCGGGCGGCGTGGCGGATGAAGCGGTCTTCGCTTTTGAGGTGGGGCCAGGCAGCTTCCAGGGCGCCTTTCTTTGGCCCGCCGTGGTAGGCTTCCAGGCTCCGGCGGAGCTTGTTGGCGTCGTTGACGGGGGCCGGGGCCGCGGTATTTGCCGCCGCGGCGGCCTGGTCGCCGTACGAAACCCGGTACAGGTCCGATTCGAGCCGGCGCCCGCCGGTGAGGAAGTACAGGGCGCCGTCGGGTCCGATCAGGCCGTCAGTGAGTGGCAGCGGCGCGCCGGCCACGAACTCCTCGGCCGTGGCCGTGTACGAGGCGCCCTGGGGCTGGAGGTGCACCGCGTAGATGATGCCGAAGCTCCAGTCGAAGACGTACAGGGCTTTTTTATACTTGTCGGGGAAGCGGGCATTCTTGCCGTGGAACACGCCTGTGGGCGACCCCTGCCCGACGTTGAGCACGGGCGGCAGGTTGTCGGCGAAACGCGGCGACCAGTTGATGGAAGAACTGCGCCAGCCGAATTCGGCGCCGCTGGTGATGTGCAGCACGCGGGTGGGTTTGTACCAGGGCATGCCAAAGTCCCATTCCATGTCGGAGTCGAAGCAGAACAGGTCGCCCGACTCGTTGAAGGCCATGTCGTAGGTGTTGCGGAAGCCGCCGCCGAAGTATTCCCAGCGTTGCCCGGTCGAATCGACGTTGGCGATCCAGCCGCCGGGGGCCTTGCGGTCCACGGCGTGGCCGCGGGCGTCGGGGATGAACGGGAAGATGTTGTCTTCGTTCCAGACGGGCGGCACCCGGTAGGCGTCCATTTTGGGCACGTCGGTAAAGTTGCCGGCCATCACGTACAGCGACTTGCCGTCGGGCGACAGCACGATGTTGTGGGGACCGTGTTCGCCCTCGCCCTGGAGTTGCTTGAGCAGGGTTACCTTGTCGTAGGTGTCGTTGCCGTCGGTGTCCTGCAAGCGGTAGAGGCCGCTGGATTGCTCCAGCTTCGACTGCGGGCCGGGCCGGTGGTTCACCATCACGTAGAGGCTGTTGAAGGCGTAGAGCAGCCCCTGCGCGTGGCCCATGCCGATCTTGGTACTGGTGTCGCCCGGCGCCGGCGGCGGGCCCACGGCCAGCTTCTCGACCTTGGGTTTGCCGCCCGACCCCGCGGCCGGCAGTTGGATGCGGTACAGGCTGCCGTACTGGTCGGAGGTGATCATGCGGCCCTTGTTGTCGAAGGTCATCGACACCCAGGACCCCTGCCCGTTTTCGGAGGGGCTGTAGAGGTGTTCGGCCTTGAAGCCCTGCGGCAGTTTGAGCTTGTCGGTTTTGGGGTTCCCGGCGGCGGGAACCGGCGTGGTGGCCGGGGACCGTTCTTCGTCGCGGCTGAAGTAGGAGAGGCCCAGCCAGCCGGCCAGGCACAGGGGAACGACGGTTTTGAATATGGTGTAGTGGGTGAACATCGGTTGTATGAGTAGAGTATACAAGTAAAAGCACACCGGGGCCGTTTTCTACCCTACGTGGGGGCGTTGGCCGGCCGCCGGTGCAGCAAATTAATGCAAAAGTTTATTGAAATTACGCAAGAGGTCGCTGCATCCGTCCTGTACTCTCCTGCTTTGGGCAAAGAGGCGGAGGTGAGGAGGTTGGAAAGTTCAAGGTTTGTTGCTTGATAGGGCCTCACCCCCGGCCCCTCTCCCAAGGAGAGGGGAGACATAAACGTTTATCAGACAAGAGTTTATATAACGTATTCATTTCCCCTCTCCTTGGGAGAGGGGCCGGGGATGAGGCCCTCCCTCAGAAGTGGGGGCTGAGCGCCGCCTCGTCGGCGGGCAGGCCGTAGTACAGCTCGATGTTGGTGAAGGCGTTGTTGGGCGGAACCGCCCCGGCCGGGTAATAATAATCCTGGGGATTGGATTTCACCCGGTTCCCGTAAGCCGTGATCACCGCGACGGCCCGGCCCGTGCGCACCAGGTCGAACCAGCGTTTGTTTTCAAAGGCCAGTTCTACCCGTCTTTCCCGGAAAATGGCATCCCGCAGGTCACCGCCGGAAAAATCGGCCAGCCCGGCCCGCTTGCGTACCTGGTTCAGATAACCCACCGCTTCGCCGTCCTTGCCCTGTTCGTTGAGGGCTTCGGCCAGGAACAGCAACACCTCGGCATAGCGGTAGACGGGCCAGTTGTTGCCCGTGACGTTGTGCACGGCGTGCGGCTTGGCAAACTTATGGATGTAGGGATACACCTTATTCTCCCGTAAACTCGAACTCAGCGTAACGTACGCGATGGAGGCGTCTTTGCGCTTGTCCCCCGGCTCGTACGCGGCAATGATGTCGGGCGTGGGGGCATTGTTGCCTTCCCCCGAAAGCGGCTGCGGATTGCCCGTACCGGTGATGGGCGACAGTTCAGCCGCCGTGATGGGCCGGGGCAGGAAGTTGTAGATCAACGTCCCGCCGAATCCCGCCGAGCCTTCCATGAACTGCACTTCGAAAACCGACTCGATGTTATTCTTGTTGCTGCTCGTGCCGGAGAAGGCTTCGGCATACGCGGGCATCAGGGCGTACTCCCCGCTGGTGACCACCTCCTTCAGCACGGCTTCGGCTTGCGCCCACTTCTTTTGCCACAGGTACGCATCGGCCAGTAAGGTCCGGGCCGCTCCCGAGGTAGCCCGGCCCGCTTCCTGCTTCGATTTGAGCGGCAGCAGTGCGGCCGCTTCCCCCGCGTCTTTTTCCACTTGGGCGTACAGTTCGGCGGCCGTTGCCAGCGGCTTGGCCGCGTCGTCCCGGCCGGTCGCCGGGGTGAGGTGCAAGGGGGCTTTGCCGAAGTACCGGACCAGTTCAAAGTAGGCGTAGGCCCGCAGGAACAGGGCCTGGCCTTTTACGTTGTTCTTGAATTCTTCGCTGCTGAAGGTGACTTTATCAATCGTCGCCAGAATCTGGTTGGTCCGGGCAATGATCTGGTAATCCTGCCGGTACTGGTTGAGTACGTGCACGTTGGTGGTCACCCCGTTGGCCGTGGGCACGGCAAAGTCGGCAATGTTTTCCTGCTGTTCGGTCGCGCCGAAAAGGATGTTGCGGTAGTAATACGTGTTGTCGGAGTGCATTTCGCCCAGGATCCAGGCCCGGTCGTTCACGATGGTCCGCAGCGGGACGTACGCGGCGTTGACGGCCTGCCCGAAGTCCGCCTCTTTGGTGAAGAAAGTCGCCGAACTCAATTGCGTTTCGGGGACTACGGTCAGGGCGTCTTTACAGCCGGTAAAAGCGCCGCCCACAAGCAAGGTATATAAGATCGTTTTTTTCATTTTCCTGGGTAGAGAAGCGTTTGAAACAAAGTGTAGTTACAGGGATTGAATGATGAATTTTAAATTTTGAATTATGGATTTTGGATTATAGTGGACTTATTTTCAATGCGATAGTCTCTTAATTCAAAATTTAAAATTCATCGTTCAAAATTCTTTTTCTGCTCGTCTGCTTAGAAATTCAGGTTAAGCCCCAGCGTGTAGGTACGCGGCACCGGGTAGTTGGACAGGTCGATCCCCTGGCTCAGGTTGCCGCCGTCGCCGTTGCCGTCGCCCTGGGAACTGGTTTCCGGGTTGGGGCCGCCCCAGTACCTGGTAAACACGTACACCTGCTGCACGGAGGTATAGAGGCGGGCCGATTTGAAGATTTTGTTGATGCCGCCGAACGTGTAGCCCAGGGTGATGTTGCGGATGGTAAAATAGGAAGCATCGGCAATGAAGCGGCTGTTCATCCAGTCCCGCTCGATGCCCGTCACGTTGCCCCCGCCCACGGTGGTGCCGTAAAACCCCCGCCCCGGGTTGTCTTCCGACCGGAAACGGTACTTCACGCCGTCCACCAGGTTGAACACGCCGTCCAGGTTGGCGGTACTGTAGAGGTGGCGGATCAGGAGCTTGTTGCCGAAGGAGCCGGAGCCCACGATGGAAAAGTCCAGCTTGCCGTATTTGAGGGTGTTGGTGATGCCGTACACGAACTTGGGGAACGGACTGCCGATGATGGTGCGGTCGTCGTTGTCGCCCCCGTTGGTGATGATCCCGTCGCCGTTGACGTCGCGCATTTTGATGCTGCCCACGGTGGACCGCCCCGGTATCTGCGGCGAGTTGGCCAGGTCTTCGGCATTCCGGTACATGCCTTCGGAGATCAGGCCGTAGAACTGCCCGAAGGGTTGCCCTACTTTGGTGATGTGGAACGAACCGTATACCCGGTCGATCCCTTCGGCCAGGGCCACTACCTTGTTGCGGTTAAAGGAAATGTTGGCATTGGTCGTCCACTTCAGCTTGCCGTCCGTGTTGATGGTGCGGATGGCAAATTCGTGCCCCCAGAATTTGATTTCCCCGATGTTGTCCTGGAAAAAGGCAAAGCCGGATTCCTGCGGAATCTGTACGCTGTAGAGCAGGTTGGTGGTGTTTTTGGTGTAAAAGTCGTACGTGAACTGGATGCGGTCGTTGAACAAGCCTAAGTCCAGGCCCGCGTCGAATTGCTTGGTGGTTTCCCAGCCCAAATTCGGGTTGGCCAGCGAAGTGACGGCGGCCCCGGTCGCCACGTTGCTGCCGAAAACGGCATTGACCGTGTTGTTGACCAGGGCGTACTGGGTATAATTACCGATGTTGTTGTTGCCGATCACCCCGTAGCTGGCCCGCAGCTTGGCGAAAGATACCTGCCGGAAGTCCTTCAGAAAGTTTTCGTCCGACAGCACCCAGCCCACGGAGGCCGAAGGGAACGTACCCCAGCGGTTGGCCGACCCGAAACGCGAAGAACCATCACTGCGGAGGGCGGCCGTAAACAAGTATTTGCCCCGGTAATTGTAGGTAAGCCGGGACAGGAAGGAGAGCAGGCGCCACTCGTTGATCCCGTTGCCGCTACCGCCCCGGTTGATGTTGATGGCCCCCTGGATCGTGGGCAGCCGGTCGTCGGTGTACGTATCGGCCTGGATGCGGTCAAACTCCTGGCGGAACCGCTGGTTGGTAAAACCGCCCAGGAGTTCGAAATTATGGTCCCCGAAACGCTTCGTGTAGGTCGCCAGGTTTTCGTTGAGGAAGTTTACGTTCTGTAAGCTCTGCCGGATCGAAACGGCCGTGGTCGGGATCGGCACGTTGATGAAATTGGTGGCCGTGGAAGGGTTGAAAAAGAAGAACCGGGAACTCAGGTATTCAATGTTGAAGGTCGATTTGAGCGACAGCCCCTGGACCGGCCGGTACTCAAGGAAACTGGTTCCGAGCAGGTTGATGTTCTTGGTTTCGTTCACCAGCTCTTTGGCGGCCCTTACCCAGTTGGGGTAGGCAAAAATGTTACCGGTACTGCCCGGGAACTGGTTGTACTTGGTCAGTTCCCCGTTTTCGTCGTAAATGGGCATGATGGGCCAGGTATGCAGGGCATTGAACAGGATGCCCGTTCCCCGGTCGCCATCCGTGCGGGGCGTGTTGTCGAATACGTAGGAAGGCGCGATGTTGACCCCGACCGTTACTTTGTCGGACACGTCGTACTGGGTGTTGATGCGCAGGGAGTACCGGTCGTATTTGTTGTTGAGCACGACCCCTTGCTGGGTGAACACCCCGGCGATCATTGCCGTACGGAGCCGGTCCTTGTTGGAGGTAATGGTCAGGTTGTAGCTTTGCAGCGGGGCTTTCCGGAGCAGAGCCCCGTACCAGTCGTTGTTTTTGCCCGCGTACTGCGAGGGGTTCTGAAACTCCGGGGGCACGGCCTGCCCGGCATCTTCGTAGTATTCTTTTTTGAACTGGGCAAACTCCACGGCGTCCATCATGTCGATGCGGCCCCGCTCGGGTACTTTCTGCAGGCCGGCAAAGGTGTTGAAACTGACCTGGGTTTCGTTCGGTTTTCCCCGCTTGGTGGTGATCAGCACGACCCCGTTGGCCGCCCGAGACCCGTACAGCGAAGTAGAGGCCGCATCCTTGAGAATGGAAATGTCTTCGATTTCGTCGGGGTTCATGGCCGAAATGTTGCCCGTGATGGGGAAGCCGTCGATCACGTACAGCGGATCGCTGCCCGCCGATACCGACAACTGCCCCCGGATGCGGACCGACATACCCTGCCCGGGTTTGCCCGTGGTCTGGTTGATCTGCACGCCGGCTACCCGCCCTTGCAGCTTCTGGGTGATCTGCGGCACCGGTATGTCCCTGATCTCCTGGCTGCTGATCGTCTGCACGGCGCCCGTTACTTCCTTTTTCAACTGGCTGCCGTAGCCCACCACCACCACTTCCTGCAGCGCCTTGATGTCGGCCGAGAGGCTTACGTCAATCGTCGTGCGGTTGTTGATGGGCACTTCGCGGGCCACGTAGCCCACGAAGGAAACCACCAGAATGCCCCCGCCGTCGGGCACGGTGAGCGAATACCGGCCGTCGCCGTCGGTGGCGGTGCCCGTGGTGGTGCCCTTGAGCAACACCGACACGCCGGGCAGCCCCCCGCCGTCCTCGGCGGAAGTAACCCGGCCGCTGACGGTGACGGCCACCGGTTGGGTGGCGGCGGGATGGGTTGCCCGGCCCGGGCCGGGATGGCCGGCGGCCGGCGTATGGGCGGGAAGGGGCAAATGAAGCCAGCTTACCAGCAGCAACGCAATCCCGGTTCTTGCACTGAGTCTACATGCTTTCATAAAAGTCAGGGTTTAAGCAAGCGGTTTATATTGGACAGGCATTGGGGAAAAGCAGGCGGAAATAGCCCGGCAGAGGGGGCGGAAGGGGCCCGGGAATGAAATCCAAAAAGACGGCGGTAACCTGTTTAAAAAGAGAAGGTATGCTCGGGCTTACATAGGTAACAGGAGCCGTAAAGTGCTAAATAGTGCAACTTTTTATTAAAAATAGGCTACTTACGCGTGTAACCGTCCTGTGCTCTCCTGCCCGGGGCGGGGAGGGGCTACCTATCGGACGCGAATGAACTTTATTATGCGGGCGGAAGGAACATCCGGTATATTGAGTTCGCATTGCATGACTAAACCCGGCACGCTGGCGCAGGGGTCATCCTCACGCGTGATTTTCGTCCTCACGCGTTCTGGCGCAGGCGTCCGCCTGTGCCTTTCCGGACCGGAAGCGTCCGCTTCCAGCCGTCAGGCTAACACTGCTTCCACCTGCCAAGCCAACCTGTCAAATTAACTTGTAATGCTAGCCCGTCGCTGCCGTCAGTATCCTTCCTGTTGTTGAGCTTACTTGTTGGGGTAAGCCTGACGGCTGGAAGCGGACGCTTCCGGTCCGGAGCGGCACCGGCGGACGCCTGCGCCAGCGGGTCGGATTTAGTCATGCAATGCGGACTTGTATACCAGATGCTATCAGATGTTACCGGATGCTTCCTTCCGCCCGCATGACAAAAAAGGCGTTTGGCGGGAAGACGCTAATGCATGAGCTTGAATGGGTGGATTAATGCCCGCGGGGCCTCCGGCCGGGTGGCAAACCAACGCACCCGGATGGCGAAGCTGCTGCCGATCCTGACCAGGGGCGCTGCCATGACCAGGTTGGTGACAAAGCGGCAATGTCGCTTTTCTTCTATCAATCCCGCCCGGCGTTGCGGAGCTTTGTTCCCGACCGGTACGCCAACTGCCGTGCACCAACGCCTTACGAATCAAACCACTACAACCCTCATGAAAAGACCTCTTCTCCCTGCGCCGGGCCGGACGAACCATCCGTGCCGCCCCAACCGCCAAACGCCTCCTGCCCGCCGGAACCCCCGGCGTACCGGCTGGCTGGCCCTCTGCCTGTTCCTGTTGTCCCTGCCCCTCGCCCTGGCCCAGGACGTGCTGCTCGGCCTCACCAGCAACGGCGGCCAGGAAGGCCGCGGCACGGCCTTTTCCGTCAAAAGCGACGGCAGCCAGTTCGCCCTCCTCAAGCGTTTTGCCGACTGGGGCCGCACGCCCACCGGTGACCTGACCCTCGGCAGCGACGGGTATTTCTACGGCCTGGCTTCACTGGGAGGGACCCACAACGCGGGTACCATCTTCCGGGTCGCCACCGACGGCACTGTTACCGTGCTCCACCACTTCCTGTCCGCCACCGACGGCAGTACGCCGGGCGGCAGCCTCGTGCAGGCCACCGACGGCAACTTCTACGGCACCACCCAGCTGGGCGGCCAGAACACCAAGGGCACGATCTTCCGCATTACGCCCGGCGGTACGTTCTCGGTGCTCCGGCACCTGGCCGGCCCCACCGACGGCGGCAACCCGTTCTGCACCCTCACGCTGGGCAACGACGGCCACCTCTACGGCATGGCCAACACCGGGGGCGCCAACGGCGTGGGCACCATTTTCCGCATCACCACCGGCGGCAACTTTACCACCCTGCGTTCGTTTGCCGCCGCCACCGAAGGCCGCAACCCCTATGGGAGCCTGGCCAAAGGTTCGGACGGCAGTTTCTACGGCATGACCTACGGGGGCGGCCTCCACAACGTGGGTACGGCGTTCCGGTACGTGCCGGGCGGCAGCTTTACGGTGCTCCGCCACTTCCAGCCGGCCACCGACGGCGGCAGCCCGCGGGGCAGCCTCGCCTTCGGCAACGACGGCCACCTCTACGGCCTCACCCAGTCGGGCGGCCTCAACAACCACGGCACCATTTTCCGGCTCAAGCTGACCAAGGAGTTCAACGTGATCAAGCACTTTAAAATCACGACCGACGGCGCGTTCCCATGGGGCAGCCTGGTAAAGGGCACCGACGGCAGCTTCTACGGCATGACCAAGTTGAGCAGCGGCAGTACCAACGGGATCATTTTCCGGATCACGACGGGAGGCGGCTTTACCCTGATGAAACAACTGACCAGGGTCACTACCGGCGGCAGTCCGGCCGGCAGCCTGGCCCGGGGCAGTGACGGCAACTTCTACGGCATGACGTCCGAAGGCGGCAACAACCTGTTCGGCACGATCTTCCGCATTACCCCCGCCAACGGCTTTACCGTGCTGGCGCACCTCACCGGGGCAACCCACGGCAACGCCCCCCAGGAAAACCTGGTGCAAGCCACCGACGGGACCATTTACGGCACGGCCAGCACCGGCGGCAAGTTCAACTACGGCACCCTCTTCAAGATTTGCGGCGGCGTAACCACCGTGCTCAAGCACCTGGACCGCGCCCCGGACGGCGCCTACCCCAAGGGGACCCTGGTGCGCGGCACGGATGGCAACTACTACGGGACCAACAGCTTCGGCGGCACCAACAGCAACGGTACCATCTTCCGGATCTCCACGGGCGGCGAGTACAGCGTACTGCGCCACCTGAAAGCGGCCACCGACGGCGGTTTCCCCGAGGGCAGCCTCGTGCAGGGCACCGACGGCAATTTCTACGGCATGACCCGGTCGGGCGGCCTCAACGGGGGCGGCACCATTTTCCAGGTGAACCCCACTACCCGTGTCTACACCGTGCTGCGCCACCTGTCCCCCGCCACCGACGGGAGCAACGCCCTGGGTGGCCTGGTTGCGGGTCCCGACGGTTATTTCTACGGCATGACCAATATGAACAGCCGCATCTTTAAAATCAACGCGGCGGGCAACTTCGTGGTGCTGCATACGCTGCTCCACGCCACCGAGGGCAGCACGCCGAAGGGCAACCTGGTGCGGGGCACCGACGGGTTTTTCTACGGCACCACCACCAGCGGCGGCAGCACCCCCAGCATGGGCACGGTGTTCAAAATGTCGGCTGCGGGCGAAGTAACGGTGCTCAAGCGCTTCAACGGCACCACCGACGGGGGCCGGCCGGCGGGTACGCTGGTGCAAGGCACCGACGGGGCCTTCTACGGCACGGCCAGCGAAGGCGGCAACTCCAAGGCGGGCACCCTCTTCCGGGTCACTTCGGGCGGTGCGTTTTCGGTGCTGCGCCACCTCAGCTTAGCCAACGACGGCGGCATGCCCCTGGGTGGTTTTATCATCCAGAAGAATACGCTGGTCGCCAACGCGCAGTCGGTTGCCACCACCGAAGACACGCCCAAGGCCATTACGCTGACGGGGGTGGGCGCCTCGACCTATACCATCGTGACCCCGCCCAAGCACGGCAAATTGAGCGGCACGGGCAACCTGCGCACCTACGCGCCCAACGCCAACTACAACGGCAGTGACTCGTTCACGTTCGTGGTCAGCACGGGCTGCCTCACGTCGGCCCCCGCCACGGTCAGCATCTCGGTAAGTTCAGTGAACGATGCGCCCGTGCTGGCGCCCATCGGCAGCAAGAGCATTCCCAAAGGCAGCCTACTGACTTTCACCGCCCTGGCGACGGAAGTGGACGCGGGCCAGGCCAAAACTTTCTCGCTGGTGAACGCTCCCGCCGGAGCCACCATCGGCGCCGGCACCGGGGTATTTGCCTGGACGCCCGCGGCCACCGGTACGTTTAGCTTCACGGTGAAGGTAGCCGACAACGGCTCGCCCCTGCTGACGGACACGGAAACCATTGCCGTGACCGTTACCAGCGCCGCCCGCCTGGCCGCCGAAGACGAGTCCGGTGACGGAGCGGAGGTGCAGATTTCCCTGCACCCCAACCCGGCCGCCGCAACCTTGTACGTGGCCCTGGAAACGGCTACCCCCGTGGAAGGCACGGCCGTACTCGACGCCTCCGGCCGCACGCACCTGCTCAACACGCACCGGGTGCGCGACGAGAACCACCTGGAACTGAACGTGTCCACGCTGGAACCGGGCTTGTACCTGCTGCGCCTGCACACGGCCCAGGGCCTGCACGTGCGGCGCTTCCTCAAGCAGTAACGGCGGAAGCATAGTTCGGGCATTCATCCGATCCCTGCAAAGCATTCCCCGCAGCAACCGCGCCTTCTTCCGGAGGCGCGGCGGCGGCGGGGAATTTTTCAACGTGCAACATTTTCTACACTACAACTGGCGTGAGGGAATCGGCACCGATAGGGGCATCGCCGGCGTGGTTTCGAATGCAGCACGAACCGGGGCGCCAGCCCAGTTCCCGGCAAGGCCGCACTTCATGCACCAGCCAACCCTCAGCCTACGACATTGCCTACAACACGATGACGCCTTTGTCCCGGTAGGGGGCCAGGGTTTGCGGGTTTTCCTGGTGGTTGGTGATGATCGTGTGCAGCGCACCCAGTTCGCACACCAGGAAGGCTTCGGCCGTGCCCAGCTTCTCGGCCGTCACCAGGGCTACGGCCTGGTTGGAAGCTTTGATCATGGCCCCCTTCACCTCGGCTTCGTCCACGTCCGACACGGTAAGGCCGATTTCCGGGTGCAGGCCGTACGTGCCGATCATGCACACGTCGGCCCGGATGCGCCGGAGGCGGTCCACGGCTTCCACCCCCACAGTCACCCGTGAATTCTTGAAAACCTTTCCCCCGATGAAGAGCGTTTCCACCAGCGGGTGGTCGCTGAGCAGGGTGGCAATGGGAAAACTATTGGTAACCACCGTCAGGCGGAAGTCTTTGGGCAACAGGCTGGCCACCGAAAACGTGGTCGTTCCCCCGTCCAGGATCAGCACCTGTCCCTCGCGCAGCAACGCGACGGCTTTGCGGGCTATTTCCAGTTTGTGGGATTGGTCGTGCTGCTCCCGGTCGCGGTAGGTGTGGGGGATGGGCGCGTGCGGGATGGAAATGGCGCCGCCGCGTACCTTGCTCAGCAGCCCATTGCGCGAGAGTTCCCCAATGTCGCGCCGGACCGTATCTTCCGACACGTTCAGGGCCTGGCTCAACTCCGGCAGCAGCACCCGCTGGTTGGCCTTGATTTTATCCAGGATGTACTGGAAACGCTCCTCTTTCAGCATACATTCACCGGGAAATACAACCGGTCCAGCCACTTTTTTTGTTGCACAAAGATAAGGGATGCGGCAATGAGTTGCAATAATTTGCAACAAACCAATTAACAGAAATATAATGCGGCAATATATTGCATTATTTTGCAACATATTGCAATTTTGGGAAGTATACATTCCCAGCCAATGCTGTTGCAATCAGGCCGACAAGCAAAGTTCGCAACCACTGACCCCTTGCCACCATTTCATGCTCAGCGATGCATCGTCAACAAGCAATTCTCTTCGACCTGGGCGGCACGTTGCTCTACCCGGATTTTCCCTTTACAGCGGAACAACTGCGGCTGCGAGGCCGGGAGATTCACCTGGACGCGTTCCTGGACGCCCTGTCGGTAGCCGGCAACCGGATGGATGCGTACATGCAAGTGCACACCAGCACCGATGCCAGCCGGGTGCCGGTGTACATTACCTACCTGCTGGAGGGAACACTGCCCCTGCTGGGCCGTTTGCGGGAGCGGTACCGGCTGGCAATGATCTCCAGCTCCGACGGCCGGGCGGAGGCCAAGGCGACCGAATTGGGCATCCGCCCGTACCTGGAATTTGTCATGGATTCGCACCTGGTGGGGTTGGAAAAGCCCGATCCGCGTATCTTTCACCTCGCCTGCCGGCAGTTGGACCTTGCGCCGGCCGACTGCCTCTACGTAGGCGACATTTACGCCATCGACGTACTGGGTGCCAAAGCCGCCGGCCTGACCCCCGTGCTGATCGACCGGACCGGAACCCCGCGCGCAGACTGCCGGGTCATCCGGAGTATATTTGAGATGGAAGCGAGGAGCGAGAAGTGAGAAGCGAGAAGATTGTACACGCATTTTGCCGTTATAACCGGAGGAGTCCAGGCCCCTTCTTCTCGCTCCTCACTTCTCACTCCTCGCTTCTTAAACCATAAAACAATGATCACTAACACAATGGGCATGTCCACGGCCCGCAGCGTGCACCGGTGGGCGGTAGGGGCGTTTTTCTTTTTACAGGGCATCTGCTTTGCCAGCTGGGCTTCGCGCATTCCGACCATTCAGCAAAGCATGGGGCTCAGCGACGCCCAGCTGGGGGCCGTGCTGTTAGCCCTGCCGACGGGCCTGATGGTGTCGCTGCCGCTGTCGGGGTGGCTGACGGCGAAGATGGGCAGCCGGCGCGTGGTGATCCTGGCTACGCTGCTCTACGGGCTTACCCTGATCACGCTGGGCCTGGCGACGACGCCGCTGCTGCTGGTGGCGGGCCTGTTCCTGTTCGGCTTCACGGGCAACCTCAACAACATTGGCATCAACACGCAGGCGGTAGGGGTGGAAGCCCTGTACGGGCGGTCCATCATGGCCTCGTTCCACGGCCTGTGGAGCCTGGCCGGGTTTACGGGGGCGGCCATCGGCACCGGCATGATCGCCCTGAACGTGGCCCCGGCGGGGCATTTCCTGCTGTCGTTCGCCCTGATGGCCCTGGGCGTGGCCGGCAGTTTCCGGTGGCTGCTCACGCGCGACGTCAACACCGACGCCGACCGGCCCATCTTTGCCCGGCCCGACAAATCGCTGATGCACCTGGGGCTGCTGGCCTTCTGCACGATGATCTGCGAAGGGGCCATGTTCGACTGGAGCGGCGTGTACTTCAAAAAAGTGGTGCTGGCCCCGGCCGCGTGGGTGGGCGCCGGGTACACGGCCTTTATGTGCACGATGGCGGGGGGCCGTTTCATTGCCGACTGGCTCACGGCGCGGCTGGGCATGAAGCGCATTCTCCAGGGGAGCGGCGCCCTTACGGCGGCGGGCCTGCTGCTGGCGGTGGCTTTTCCCTCCCTGGTGCCGGCCACGCTGGGCTTCCTGCTGGTGGGGTTCGGCGTGTCGTCGGGCGTGCCGCTGGTATACAGCGCGGCCGGGCGGTCCAAGGTCCTTTCGCCGGGAGTAGCCCTGGCGGCGGTCTCTACCATCGGCTTCCTGGGCTTCCTGATCGGCCCGCCCCTGATCGGCCTCGTGGCCGGCGCCACCAGCCTGCGCGTCTCCTTCACCATCATCGCCCTCATGGGCCTGAGCATCGTGTACATCTCCTCGCGGGCAAAACTGACTTGACAAAGGAGACCGGAGACGGGAGGAAGGGAGACTGTTTTATTATCTTTCAACCATTCAACTTTTTGTCATGATCACCCCCAAAACCTGTCCGGATTTAAGCGGCATCACGCAAGTACTCCGCGACGACAACCCCGTGTGCATTGACTGCATCCAGACCGGCGACGAATGGGTGCACCTGCGCACCTGCCAGACCTGCGGCGAAACCCGCTGCTGTGACGCCTCCAAAAACAAGCACGCCACCAAACACTTCCACCGCTCCGGCCACCCCGTCATCGCCTCCGCCGAACCCGGGGAACAATGGCTGTGGTGCTACACCCACAACCAGGTGGCGGACTGGTAACCAACAGTGAACAGTAAACAGTAAACAGTAAACAGTAGCCATTGGTCATCTGGGTGGGCGAGTCACAACCAACCCACGACAACTGATTACTGATTACTGTTCACTGATTACTGTTCACTGATTACTCGTTCCGCAACGACTTTACCGGGTTGGCGAGGGCAGCCTTGATGGCCTGGTAACTCACCGTGAGCAGCGTGATGCCCAGGGCCGCCCCGCCCGCCCCGGCAAAAATCCACCAGGTCAGTTCGGTGCGGTAGGTGTACTGCGCCAGCCACTGCGAAAGCCCGTAGTAGGAGAGCGGCAGGGCAATCAGGCAGGCCACGCCCACCAGGTACACAAACTCCTTCGACAGCAGCCCCCACACGCTGGCTACCGAAGCGCCCAGCACCTTGCGGATGCCGATCTCCTTGGTGCGCTGCTCGGCCGTGAAAGAGGCCAGCCCGAACAGCCCCAGGCAACTGATGAAGATGGCCAGGCCCGCAAACACGGCGGCCAGTTGCCGGGTGCGTTCCTCGGCGGCAAACTTGAGGGCGTATTCCTGGTCGGCGAACTGGTAGTCGAAAGCCACGTCGGGCAGCACTTTTTTAAACACGGCTTCCATTTTGGGCAACGCCTGGCTGGGGCTCACGCCCGGCCTGATCCTGAAGTTGACCCAGTAGAGGGGGCCGTTGAGGAAAAACACCGTCGGCTGCACCGGCTCGAAGGGTGAACCCTGTACCATGTCCTTGACGACGCCCAGGATGCGGAACGGCTTGCCGTCGCGGCGGATGGTGGTGCCCACCGGGTTTTTGAGGCCCATGTACTTGACGGCCGCTTCATTGACCACGTAGCCCGATGAATCACTGGCGAACGCCCGCGAGAAGTCGCGGCCCGCCACGAACTGCCAGCCCACCGTTTTGCCGTACTCGGGCGTGACGGTGAGGGTGCCAAAGTCGGTTTGCCGGGCCGGGTCTTTGCCGGGCCAGTCAAAGCCGCCGTTCGAGGCCCAGGGTTGCGTGGCCTGGTGGGCCGAAATGGCCGCTTCGGCCACCACGCCCGCGTTCCTGAGTTCGTTGCGCAGCCGTTCGAACTTGCCGAAAATTTCGCCGCTGGTGATGCGTACCATTACCAAACCTTCCCGCGAGTAGCCCACCGGCCGGTTCTTGGCGTGCTCAATTTGCCGGTACACCAGCACGGTGCCGGTAATGAGGGCAACCGACACGGTAAACTGCACCACCACCAGCGCCTTGCGGGGCAGGGCCGCCAGGCGCCCCACCCGGAACGTTCCCTTGAGCACCTGCACGGGCCGGAACGACGACAGGTAGAAGGCCGGGTAACTGCCCGCCAGCAGGCCGGTGAGGGCCACGAACAACCCGCCGGCCAACCAGAAGCAGGGGTTGCCCAAGGGCAGTTGCAGTTGCTTGGCCGCCAGGTCGTTGAACCGCGGCAGGGAGAGGGCCGCCAGCAGCAGGGCTACCCCGAAGGCCAGCACGACCACCAGGAAGGATTCGGTGAAGAACTGGCCGACGAGTTGGCGCTGGAGGGAGCCCATCGTCTTGCGCACCCCCACTTCCCTGGCCCGCTTCCCGGACCGGGCCGTGGAGAGGTTCATGAAGTTGATGGCCGCCAGCAGCAGCACGAACGCCCCGGTGATCCCGAACAGCCACACGTATAGCTGCATGCCCCCGGTGTTCACGCCATTTTTCCACTCCGCTTGCAGGTGCCACTTGCGCATGGGGTGCAGAAACACTTGCGGGTGGAAGGCCGCGGACTGCTTGTTGTCGCCCAGGTTGCTGAGCACCAGGTCTTTGATCCGGGCTGATACCTGGTCTGCCTCCGCGTGCGGCTGCAACTCCACGTAGACGTTCAGAAAGTTGTTGTCCCACCCCTGCTCTTTGATGGCCGGGATGGCGCCTATGAGCAAGTCCCAGGAGAGAAAATACTTGATTGGATGGAAATGGGTGTTCGGCGGCAAGTCGGCGTAGACGCCCGTCACGGTGACGTCGTGCGCGTTGTCGATCTTAAGGGCCTTGCCCAACGGGTCCTGGTCGCCGAACAGGGCCCGGGCGGCGGAGGCCGAGAGCATCACCGAGTGGGGGTCGCGGAGGCCGCCCCAGGTACCCTGCTGCATGTCGAGGGTAAGCATTTCCGGCGCCCCGGCTTCAATGAACTGCCCGGTCAGCGATACTTTTTTGTCGCCCACCGACAGGGTGTGGTCCTCCACCCACCAGGCCATCACCACGTGTTTGAAGTAATTCCCGTACTTGGTTTTGAGTTCGTGGGCCAGCGGGTAAGGCAACGAAGTGCCGGTGCCCGTTTCGTGGTTGATCGTGGTGTGCCGCTGCACCCGGGCAATGCGGTCGTAGTTGGGGTGGTAGCGGTCGAAGGAGAGTTCGTCCCACATCCACAGGCCGATGAGCAGGGCCACGGCCATGCCCACGGCGAGGCCGCCAATGTTGATGGCCGAATGGGATTTGTGCCGCAGCAGGTTCCGCCGGGCGACGGTCAGGTAGTTGGTCAGCATATCGCTAAACAGGGGGTTAGGGTAGGGGTGAGGGTCGGGGCGGCGGGAACGGGCCAGGAAGTAGGGCCGGCAGAAGGCCACGGCCTCCAGCACGTACTGGAGCCGGGCCCGGCGCACGCCCCGTTCGGCGGCCTGCTGGCGAAACTGTTCCTCCAGGTCCCCGGCCAGTTCTTCAAACAGGGGCCCGGGGAGCACCCACGCCAGCAGGCGCCCGGCCCAGCGGGGCGGTTGGAGCTTCGGATCGGAAGTCATGGTGTATTGGTTATTGGTTGAATGGTTGTATGGCTGTATGGTTGAATGGCTGTATGGCTGTATGGTTGAATGGCTGATTGAATAGAAACTGATCCTTTAACATAAAAACAAGTCAACCATACAGCCATTCAACCATTCAGCCATCCAACCTTCTTTTCAATTAGTCATTGGCCCATCAGGAAAGAGAGGGCCTGGGCATGGCGTTCCACAGGTCGTCGCGGACCTGCCGGATTTCGGCCAGGGTGCTTTGCCCCGCCGCGGTGATTGTAAAGAGCCGTTTGCGGCGTCCGCCCCGGGCATGGGTGGCCCCGCCCAGTTCCGACCGCACGAATCCTTTTTCTTCCAGCCGGTAGAGGGCAATGTGCACGCTGCTCAAACTGATGGGACGGCTCGTGCGGCGCCGGAGTTCGCCGGCAATGGTCACGCCGTACGCCTGGCCTTCCAGCACGGGCACGGCCAGCAGGACCAGTTCTTCGAATTCTCCCAGGTAGGCTCTTCCCATAGTGGTGCAAGGCAGGCCCGGCCGGCTCGTCCGGGCATTTGCTTTTAATTTGCTAAACAAATGGTTTGCCAAAGTGAAAAAAGGCGCCTGGAAGGCGGAAAAGGGGATTTGGGGCCGCTCACCTGTCCCAAAACGGACGGTTGTGTGCGCATGGGGACAAGCCGCGGCGGGCACCTCCGCGTACGCAGGCAGCGTTAAAGAAGTGTACCCGAAAAATGGTCGGTTTCTCACTGACCGCGGCACCACCAGGTGTGTCCTAATCGTAACCCGGAGGGTCAGCCTTCCCGGAGGAGGCCTTTGGCGTGGAGAAAGTCAAAAATGAGGGCGGCTGCTTCCGACACCTTGCCGCGGTCGGCGTACGTGAGCCAGGCAATTGCTTCGATCTCCGCGGCGGGAGTGATTGCCCCGGAGTAGTCGCCCGAAAAGCAGCGCATCCGCACGGCGGTGCCGGCCGCCTGGCCGTGGGCCTGGGCCACAAACTCACCCACCGGTTGCAGCGTGGCGGGCAGGAGTTCCACGCGCAGTTCCTCCCGGATTTCGCGGGTCAGGGCCTCGTGGTCGGTTTCGCCGGCCTCCCGCTTGCCGCCGGGGAGGTAGTAGCGGTCCTGGTTGCGGCTCCGGGCCGTGAGCACGGCCCCGTTTTCGATGCGCACCCAGGCGAGTTTATCAATCATAAATGCTTGCGTGAAATCAGTAACAACCAACAACCAACAACTACTTAAGACCGGTCACCGTTGCTTTTTTGAACCGGAAGTCGCATTTGGAGGCGCCCAGCGCAATGGTGCTGGTTCTTACCAACTCCAGTCCGGCGAAGGCGGAAGTGACTTCGTCTACTTCGCAAAGAATGGACGCGTACCGGGCGTAGCCGTGTTTGTGAAAAAGTTTGCAAATGCCGCATTCCAGGATGTCGAAGCCGTAGCCCAGGCCCAGCGTTTCCTTTTTATCGGTGAGGACGCGGGCTACGAAACCGTCGGGGTGCGCCCTGCGGCCTACTTTCCCGGCAAATACTTTGAGCAGGGCGGTAAAGGGCCAGGTGCCGATCAGCCGGGCGGGGAGCCGTTTGAGCAGTTGCTGCATTTTGTTTTTGGGCCGCACGTATTCGCCCACAATTTGCAGGCAAAGGGCCCGGATGGTTTGGAAAGATTCGCCTTGCTCATCCAGGGTCAGGATCAGCGCCAGAAAATAGGCACTGAAATCGAGCCGTTTGTCGAGCGGATTGGCCGACGCGGCCGCAAAACGGGTGTCCTCGGCAATGCGTCCGTAGTGCTTGTCGACGGCAGCGAGGAGGAGCGTTGAGCGGCCGGGGTAATGCCCGGCAACGGCGCGGACGAAGTAGGGTTTGTAGGGGTCCATTGTGCGGGCGGTTTCCCTGGAAATGTAAGGCTAAATGTCGGATTTCTACAATTTAACTAAGTTCTGATGCCAGGGGTGGTGGTAAAGGAGTGAAGGTACGTACACATCAAGTAGCGGCTGGTTAGGGCCCGATTGGGTAGATTACGGGCGACAAACCACGACCCTTTGCGCATGAACACGACTCATCTATCCATTGCCACCATGACCTGGGCCCGCGACGGGGCGGAGGAGGCCCTGCTGCGCCGGTCGCTGGGGTTGCTGTCGGGGCTCGGCGTGCCGGTATTCGTCACCGACGGCGGTTCCCCGGCGCCCTTTCTCGATTTTCTCCGGGGCCTGCCGCACGTTACGGTGCTGGCGCCGCCCAAGCCCGGCCTGTGGATGCAGACCCGCACCAGCCTGCGGGCCGCCCACGATGCCGGTACGCCTTTCGTCCTGTACACCGAACCCGACAAAGCCGACTTTTTTGCCCGATTCCTGCCGCAACTGCTGGCGGAAGCGGCCGGCGACGACGGGCTGGGCGTGCTGCTCTTCGCCCGTTCCGACCGGGGATTCGCCTCGTTTCCCGCGTTCCAGCAAATGACCGAAACCACCATCAACGGGTGCTGCCGCGAGGTGATCGGGGAGGCGGCCGATTACGTGTACGGGCCTTTCCTGCTTAACCGGGCGGTGGTGCCGCACCTGGAAAGCCTGCCCGACACCATCGGCTGGGGCTGGCGGCCCTACGCCTTTAACCTCGCCCGGCGGCTGGGCTACCGCGTCGGGGCCGTCACCGGCGACTTCGAGTGCCCCGCCGACCAGCGGCACGACACCCCGGCAGAACGCCTCTACCGGATGCGCCAGCTGGTGCAGAACATCGACGGACTCACCCTGTCGGCCACGGCGGCCCATGCCCTCAGCCCTGCACCGGCCAGGTAGCAGACACCGTTTCGGACGGGATGGGGGCGGGAATGGCTACGGAAAGCAAGGCTTCCACGCCCCGTTTGAGGTGGGCCACCGGGCAGGGCTTGGACAGCACCTGGTAGCCGGGCACCCCTTGCAGGGACGCGTACTGGGCGTTGCCCGGGTCCAGGTGGGCCACCAGCAGGATCGTCGGAATGGGCGGTGCGGCAGAGGGCTCCCGGGAGGCGGGGCCGCCGGGCCCGGTAAGCAGGTCGGTGACCAGCAGTACGGGATTGTGCTGCCGGATGAGGGCAAGCACCTGGGTCGGGTCGGGCCGTCCGGCCACCACCGGCTCAAAGCCCCATTCGCGGAAATTCACCTGCAAGCCGTGCGAGAAAACGTCTCCCCGCACCATAATCAGTACTTTTCCTCCTTTCATGAGCCGTATAACAAAAGGTTAAAAAACGAATGATTGATCCGCCGGGGGGCGGCGCGCCGCAGATAGGCAGCCGGCGATCAGGCCCAAAAGTAAACTTCCCGATTAACCACCGGAAGCGGGGAAATACCCATTTTTTTTTTTTCAGTTTTTTCCGCAACGGCTGCTTACGGGAGTATCCGGGAAAACGCCGACTCCCGAAAAAATCAAAATCCGGAACCGGTGAACCGGGTACGTGCGTTGTAACCAATTTAACCAACCGTTTTCCATTAACAATTTACGACCGTGCAAACGCGCCAGTTCCTGTTGTTCTACCTGCTGCTCACGCTGCGTTACCTGTTGATCGCCGGGCCGGCGTTCCTGGTGTTTTACGTGCTGTTCCGCCAGAAACTGGGCCGGTTGCGGGTACAGCGGCCGTTCCCCCGCCGTGCCGACTACTACCGGGAGATCGGGTACTCCTTCCTGACGTTCGTGATCTTTTCGCTCATCGGGCTGGTGCTGGTGTCGCCGGCGTTCCGGTCGGTTTCGCACTTCTACACGGACGTTGCCGACTACGGATGGGGCTACCTCGTGCTGAGCTTTTTCGGGTCGCTGCTCATCCACGACGCCTATTTTTACGCCACCCACCGGCTGATGCACCACCCGAAGCTGTTCAAACTGTTTCACCGCACGCACCACCGTTCCACCAACCCGTCGCCCTGGGCGGCGTTTTCCTTCAGCCCCGCCGAGGCCGTGGTGGAAGGGGCCATCATCCTGGTGATTCCGCTGCTGATCCCGGTGCACCAGTACACGCTGCTGGCCTTCCTGCTGTTCATGACGGTGTACAACGTGTACGGGCACCTGGGCTACGAGATTTACCCCAGGTGGCTGGTCAACAGCCGGCTGGGCCGCTGGCTCAACACGTCCACCAACCACAACATGCACCACCAGTACTTCAAGGGCAACTACGGGCTCTACTTCCGGTTCTGGGACGAAGCCTTCGGCACCACCCACCCGCACTACCCCAAAAAGCTCGCCTCCCTGGTCGGGCCGCCCGAAGCCCGCGACACGGCCCCGGTGGGCGCCGAGGGTTGATAAAAAGGGGAGGTTCACCAAAGAAAATGCCCCCGGACGGCCCGTAGAGAAAGCCGCCCGGGGGCGTAGCGCAGGCAAAAAATCCTTACCGGTTCACGATCATTTTCGTAACCTGCTCGGTCACGCCGGCCCGCAGGCGGCAGAAGTACAAGCCGCTCTGTACCCGGCGGGCGTCGAAGACGTGTTCGTGCACGCCGGCGGCCCGCTGCGCGTTGTCAAGCAGGGTGGCTACCTTTTGTCCCCGGGCGTCGAAGAGGGAAAGGCTCACCGGGGCGGCCGCTTCCAGCCGGTAGCGGATGGTGGTCAGGCCCGTAGTGGGGTTGGGGTAGCTGGTGAGCGGGGCCGTTTCGGGTAAAGTTGCGTTGCCTTCAGCCAGGACGCGGCCCGTCGGCAGGGCTACCTGTTCGGGCAGCACCAGCAGGTAGTCCAGGTTGGGACCGCTGGCGCCGGTGGCGTAGAGGGTTACCGTGTTGAGGCCCGCCTTCAATGGGGTGCTCACCGTTGACAACTGCCAGGTGTTAAACGCGCCGGTTGCCGGGAAGGACACGGCCGTACTTGCCGCGACGCCGTTTACTTTCAACCCCATGGGCCGGCTGCCGCTTTGCAGGGCGTAGCGGAAGGAGAGCTTGTATAGGCCGGCCAGGGGGGGGGATACCTGCCAGGTGATGGCATCGCCGGTGGCATTCACGTAATCCACGAAGCCCGTGCCCGAGTAACCCGGGTAGTTGGCGGCCTTTACGGCGCCCTTCAGCGAAGCTTTTTCGGCTTCAAAAAAGGCTTCTTTCGGAGCGGGCACGGCCGCTACCAGGTAGTTGGTCAGGGCGCCTTTCGCCGGGGCGGCCAGGTTACCGCCCAGCGTTACGGGGCCCGGGAGGTAGGCTTTGGCGTATACGTTGAGCACGTTGGTGCCGCTGTCGGTGGTCGTCACCTGGTCGGGCAGTTTGGTCCACCCGCTCAGCCAGGCGGGCCGGCTGGTGGCGCGGGGGTCGTAGAGCACGAGCAGGGCCACCGGTTCGGCAACGTCGAACGAAAGGAAGGTGGGGGAGGTCCACCTCTTGTCGTCGTTGGCCGTCTGGATGAAGGCCGCCCCGTTCAGGTAACTGGGCGCCTCCACGAAGGTGTAGGCCCGGTCAATGTACAACCGGCTGCCGGGGGCAATCTTCCCGACGGGATACGTTTTGCCACTCGACACCCGCACGCTGTTCAGCAGGCCCGCGGCCGGTTCGTTGAGGGTTCGGGCTTCGATCCAGTGCACGTAGAAGGCGTGGGGGTTCGACTCGGTGGTCACCCACCAGCCAAAGTTGCCCAGCGCGGGGTACGTGTTGTCTACGACCTGCAATATCGGCTCGGCGCCGTACCCTTTCCCGTCGTTGAGGAATACTTTGATCAGTCCGGACGCGTACCGTTCAATCCGGAAGGTGTATTTGTTCACGGAGTCCGGCAGCGATGCGGTGCTTTCGGCCAGCAGGGTCGGGTAATAGGGATTGTCATCCACGCGGAACAGGGAGAGCCCGGTTCCCCAGGTTTGCTCGTACCTGAGCATGTACCCAAAGCCCGGGCTCTTATCGTTTTTGCCGAAGGTGATGCTGTGCCGGAGTTCGTAACTCTCCACGAACCCCGCCGCCTGCGTTTCGATCACGTAAGAAGTCTGGGGAAAAGAGGTGGTCGTACGCATGTGACCGCCTCCCGTCCCGTTGGCATAGTTGTAGGCGTAACCATTCCGCATGACCCAGCCGGAAAGCGTCGAGTTCTGCCAGGCGGGGCTCAACGGCGCCGGGTCGAAGCCCCAGTGGTTGAAGTCGTCGCGGAAGATGGAGGTTTGCGCAAAACTGCAATGGGCCAGCAGCAGGGCCACGATCAGGGCGGCCGTGCGGTTCGTAAAGATTCTGAGCATGGTTGAAGGGTTTGCGTGAAAAGATGTCGCTGCCGGTAAGGTATGTTTTATTAGCCTTAAATACCCGTTACGTTTTTGTAACATTTTCCGGCGCCAACGAAAAAGCCCCCGGACGGCCTCCGTACGAAGCCGCCCGGGGGCACCCGGGAAAGTACTGCCCATAGCTTCCCGGCTCAGGCTGCCTTCATGGCCGGGTCCGCTGCATGAGGTTGATCCAGGGGGTGTTGCCCTGCGGTGCGCCCGAGCCGCTCCACCTTTTTGCCCAGCAGGTACGAGGCAAACAGGACGGCCAGGAAGATCAGCGGCGAGCCAATGAGCCCGGCACTGTCGCCGGCGGCGGCCCGGGCCACGAAAGCCCCCAGCAGGTTGAAGGTCACGCCGGCGTAAGCCCACTCCCGGAGGGTGGGAAACCGGCGCTGCACCAGGGCCACGGCCGCCAGGATTTTGCCTGCGCCCAGCACGTGCAGTACGTGTTCGGGGTAGCCCAGGTGCCGCATGATTTCCTTTCCCGATTCGTGGGCAATGGCTTCGGTGATGCCCGCCATCAGCAGCAGGGCCGCAAACAGAAACGTGATGATCCGGTAGAGCCGGTTGATGGTGCCTGGTTTCATGATAGATGAGGGTTTACGGGTTGGAATTGTTCTTGTCGTAGTTGAGCATCCACCGGACGCCGAACTTGTCGGTGAGCACGCCGAAGGTGTCGCCCCAGAACTTGACGCCCAGCGGGTCGAGGATGGTGCCGCCCGCCGAGAGGCGCGCAAAGCAGGCGTTGATTTCGGCCTCGCTGTTGCAGGCCACGCACAGCGACACGGTGTTGCCCGGCGCGTAGCCGCCGGGGCCCTGCATGTCGGAGCCCATCAGCCGGAACCCGTCGGTTTGCAAAAAGCCGTGCAGCACCTGGTGCCTGATTTCGGGCGGGCACTGGTCTTCCACGGGGGAGCCTTCCACCGTTTGCAGGGAAAGTGCGCCGCCCAGGCATTCCTGGTAAAAAGTCAGGGCTTCCCGGCAGTTGCCGGCAAAGCTCAGGTAAGGCGTGAGTTGGGACATGGGAGTTGGGGTATGGGGAACCACTAATTGCATTGACAAAAATTGAATCGCTATATGGTTGCATGGCTGAATGGTTGGGCTGGCGCACGACTACTTCCCGATCAACAACCATTCAGCCATGCAACCATATAACCATTCCACTCTTTAACCAACTACTGCCACCCCTCCCGCATGGGCCTGGCGGAGCGTTTCGAGGTCGATCTTGTGCATGCCGCAGAGGGCCTGCATGACGCGGCCCGTGGTTTCGGCGTCGGGGCCGCTCAGCAGTTGCGGCAGTTGGGCCGGCACCACCTGCCACGACAGGCCGTAGCGGTCCTTGAGCCAGCCGCAGGGGCCGGTGGAGCCGCCGTCCGAAAGTTGGGTCCACAGCGTGTCGATCTCGGCCTGGGTGTGGCAGTTGATCACGAAGGAGACGGCATCCGTGAAGGGGATTTGCTTGCCGCCGTTGAGGGCGACGAACCCCTGGCCGGCCAGCCGGAACGCCACGGTCATCACGGCGCCTTCCGGTCCGGGCCCACCCGGTCCGCAGCGGACTACCTGCGTAACGGCGGAGTCGTCCAACAGCGAAACGTAAAAACGGGCGGCCTCTTCGGCCTGGTTCTCAAACCACAGGAAGGGGGTGATCTTTTGCGAAGGAGTTGCTTTGAGCGTGGACATGGGTGAAAAAGTTTAGGGGTGAATCGTTCGTTCAGGGCCTGATTTCTATGGTAAAGATACGTCCAAACGCCCCCTCCGGCCGGGTGTGATAGCGGCATAGAAGGGGCTTTTTGCGACAAAATACGGGCCCGTTTTTCGGGGGAAACCGGTAGTAAATCCGGGGTGGGGATAAAACACGCAATTTCAAAATTCAGTGTTTTTCAGCGGGGCTGCCGTGGGCCGGTTCCTTTACTTTTGCCGTATACCCGGTGCGTACGATCAGCAAGCAAGTCCCGCAAACAAAAGCCGCCGTGAGCGGTTTACCAGTAGGTACGGAAGCATCCGAAGCCTGATTTTCGTCAAACCATTTACATTACACTATATAAAATATGTTTCTAGTTGTCGTTACCCGTACCCCCGGCCAGTTGATTAAAGAATCCATTTTTGACTCCCTGCGCGAAGCCCGCCAGTACTTCAACCAGCTGGTCGGCGACAAGTCCATCGGGCGGGGCCTGGTCCGCCTCATCGAAAGGCGCGGCTACGCCGAATGCTTCCTGCTCGATACGTACGTACTGGCGTAACCGGACCGACCGGCCAGGGTGCCTTCGTGGCAACAGACTACCCGGTTGCCCGCCTGAAAATAAAAAA
Source organism: uncultured Sphingobacteriales bacterium (assembly GCA_963844325.1). GTDB lineage: Bacteria > Bacteroidota > Bacteroidia > Cytophagales > 172606-1 > CADCTQ01. The sequence continues at coordinate 4,871,947 of CAWJNV010000002.1, read as the reverse complement.
GGGGGTAGTCTTTGGACTACCCCCAATCTGTGCAGGGGCGGCAGAAACGCCTCCCATTCCATTTACATCCCCTTGCCCTCCGCCCCTCACCCTCAGCCCTTCATCCGCAGCCCCGCGCCCTGCACTCCCGCCAGCACCGCTTCAGCCAGGCCCGCGGGCACCGCGGCGTAGTGGCTCGGCGTCAGCGTGGCTTCGGCCCGGCCCGACGTGAGGGTCCGCAGCGCCGTTACATAGCCGAACAGCTTCGACAGCGGCACTTCCGCCGCGATCACCTGGGTATTGCCCCGGGCGTCGAGGCCCTTGATCGTGCCGCGCCGGCGGTTGAGGTCGGCGATGACGGCGCCGGTGCAAGCTTCGGGGGCCGTTACCGCGACGGCCATCACCGGTTCGAGCAGGTGCGGGGCCGCCGCATGCGCCGCTTCCCGGAAGCCCAGCAGGGCCGCCATCTCGAACGACTGCGCATCCGAGTCCTCGCGGTGGAACGCCCCGTCGAGCAGCGTTACCCGCAGCGAAGCCACCGGGTAACCACCCAGCGGACCGTTTTGCCGGGCCGTTTCGAAGCCCTTCTGCACGGCCGGCACGAACTCCTTCGGAATGGCCCCGCCCGTCACCGCGTTCACGAACTCCAGCCCTTCCTTGCCGGCTTCGCCCGGTTCGAGGGTGAACGTAATGTCGGCGAAGCTGCCGCTGCCGCCGTTCTGCCGCTTGTACAGCTTGCGGTGCGTGGCGGGGCGGCCCAGGGCTTCCCGGTAGGCCACCTGCGGCTGTCCGGGCTGCACTTCCACGCCGAAGTCGGTGGCCAGGCGGCTCAGGGCCACTTCCAGGTGCAGTTCACCCATGCCGCTGAGCACGGTTTGCCCCGTTTCCGGCGACGTGCGCAGGTGCAGCGTCGGGTCTTCGTCGAGCAGCCGGCCCAGCGCGTGCCCCAGCTTGTCGGCGTCGGCGGCGCGCCGGGCTTCAATCGCGTAGCCGATCACCGGCTCGGGGAAGCGCACCGTTTCGAGCACGATGGGGTGCCCTTCGGGGTACAGCGTGTCGCCCGTGCGCACGTCGCGCAGGCCCACCACGGCCACGATGTCGCCGGCCGAAGCCGCGGGCAGGGCTTCCCGCTGGTCGGCGTGCATTTGCAGGAGCCGCGCCACCCGTTCCTTTTTACCCGTACGCGCATTGACCACGTACGAGCCGGCCGCCAGCGTACCGGCGTAGAGGCGCAGGAACGTGAGCTTGCCCACGAAGGGATCACTCACCAGCTTGAAGGCCAGGGCCGCCAGGGGTTCCCCGGCGTCGGGTCGCCGCGTCTCCTCCCGTTCCGCGTGCGGGTGCCGCCCCGTTACCGGCGGCAGGTCGAGGGGCGAGGGCAGGTAGGCCGCCACCGCGTCGAGCAGCGGTTGCACGCCCTTGTTGCGGAACGCCGAGCCCACCAGCACCGGCACGAGCTGCCCCGCCACCGTAGCCTTGCGGATGGCCCGTTGCAGGGCTTCGTCCGTAACGCTTCCGGGGCCGGAGAGGTATTGTTCCAGCAACGGGTCGTCGTGGACGGCCACCGTTTCGAGCAGCACTTCCCGCCAGTGCGCCACCGTTGCCCGCAGGTCGGCGGGCACGGCGGTTTCGTGGTACGTTTTGCCCTTGTCGTCGTCCGACCAGGCGTAGGCCCGGCCCGAAAGCAGGTCTACCACGCCCGCAAAACCTTCTTCGGCGCCGATGGGCAGTTGCAGGGGCACGGCCGGGGCGCCCAGTTGGGTGCGGAGCCCGTGCACGACGGCCAGGAAGTCGGCGCCGGGCCGGTCCATCTTGTTGACGAACGCCACGCGGGCCACGCCGTGCCGGTCGGCCTGCCGCCACACGGTTTCGGACTGCGGCTGCACGCCTTCCACCGCCGAGAGCACGAACACCGCCCCGTCGAGCACGCGCAGCGACCGGGCCACCTCGGCCGTAAAGTCAATGTGGCCGGGCGTGTCGATCAGGTTGATGCGGTACGACTGCGTAAGCCCGGGAATGGGCTGGCCCTGCCGGGTGGGGTAGTCCCAACGGGCGTGGGTGGCGGCGGCCGAAATGGTAATGCCCTTCTGCCGTTCGAGGGCCATCGAGTCGAGTACGGTGGTGCCGTCGTGCACCTCGCCGGGGTTGCGGATGCGGCCGGCGTAGTACAGAATGCGTTCGCTGAGGGTGGTCTTGCCCGCGTCGATGTGGGCCATGATGCCGATGTTGCGCAGGGTATGCAGGGATGTCATAAGGGTTGGGAATTGGGGAACCCGCCGCACGCGGGGCCGGTTCCGGTTACTGCCTGATTGAGTTGATTTTGCGTTGGCGCCCTGGTGCCGGTACCCCTGCCGGGTATTCCCGCCGTCACCGTTGCGCCGCGCGTGCCTTGCGGGCACGGTCAGGCGGCAACCGTAACGTTCCGTCAGCCAGTCTCCCTACCGGGGGCGTACCACTTGGAGACCTGGCGGGCGGGTATTAACCAGATTTTGTTGCGTCGGATGAAGCGTTGCATGGGAAAGGGAAGGAGGATAAAACCGTGGAAAAACAAAAAACCCGAACCTGTAGGGGTTCGGGCTGGGCTCTTGGCGCCGCGCAACGGGGTTACGCGGGACTATGGCTACTCACCTCCAAACGCAATACAGGGCCGCGGCTACCTGGAATGGGTAGTGCCTTGAGCAGGTTGTCGTTGCGGAAGAGATTAAGCGTTTTCACGGGTTTTATAAAAAGTGACGCAAAGGTAATACGGCTTGGGGGAGATTTGCAAGCGTTTTTTTCGGCTTTCGTCGGGCCACGGGGCGGGATGATCGAAAAAAGAGGGCTGGCACGTGCTACGAGGCGGGAAAAATGCACGGCAGGAAGGCGTCGCGTGGCGGGAAGGCATCGTATTGCGGGAAAGGGTCGCGTCGCGGGAAAGGGTCGCGTCGCGGGAAAGGGTCGCGTCGCGGGAAAGCGTCGCGTCGCGGGAAAGCGTCGCGTCGCGGCTCCCCTCCTCGGAGGGGGCTGGGGGTGGGTTTACCTACAAATTACGCGTAATATAGGGATCACCACATTGAGCTACCCCAAAAGGAGGTGGAGGCAGGTTCTTCCCGGCCCTACGCTAGTGCAATCCTTTCGGCTGATTCTGCCGACCCTACGGATTCCCCATTTCACAAACACTCCTTGCGGTGATCCTCATATAACTTGCTTCATGTAAGTAAACCCACCCCCTAACCCCTCCGAGGAGGGGAGCCGCGATGCGACGCCTTCCCGCAATGCGACGAGTACCGCAATGCGACGAGTACCGCGATGCGACGAGTACCGCGGTGCGACGCCTTCCCGCGAGGCGACGCCTCCTGATGGACACGGGTACGTTGCAGATCAACGCGCCGGTGGTCGGCATCTATTCGGCCCTCGCCTGGTCGCTGCCGGCAGTCGTCGTGATCACCTGCAAGGCGTCCACGCCCCACCCGGACTTGGGCAGAAACCAAACAAGTCAGGCGGCAGCGGGTTAAGGAGTATCACGTGAGGGTTGCCTCGGTGAAAAGCCCGCCTTACTTTACTTTTGCGTATGAAACACCTCTGCCTGCTTTTCTGCCTCCTGCTGCCCGCCGCCGGTTTCGCCCAGGGCACCGGCAAACTTTACGGCTACGTCCGCGACGGCCGCACCCAGCAACCCGTGCCCGGTGCGGCCGTGGTGCTGGAAGGTACCACGCTGGGCACGGCCACCGACGAGAAGGGATTTTACAGCCTCGGCAACGTGCCGCCCCGGAGCTACAACGTGCGGGCCTCTTACGTGAGCTACAAGACCCTCACCAAGTTCAACGTGGTACTTACCTCGGGCAACGCCGTGGCCCTGGACTTCGACCTCGAAGAAACCGCCAGCCAGTTGGGCGAAGTAGTGGTGCAGGCCAGCCCGTTTCCCAAAACCATCGAAACGCCCAACTCGGTGCAGCGGCTGAGCGAAACGGAAATCAAGTCGTACCCGGGCGGCAACAACGACGTAGCCAAGGTGGTGCAGTCGCTGCCCGGCGTGTCGGGGTCGGTGGGCTTCCGCAACGACGTGATCATCCGGGGCGGGGCGCCCAACGAAAACGTGTACTACCTCGACGCCGTGGAGGTGCCCATCATCAACCACTTCGCCACCCAGGGCGCCTCCGGCGGACCGGCGGGCCTCATCAACGTGTCGTTCATCAAAGACGTGACCCTGACGGCCAGCGGCTTCCCGGCCCGCTACGACAACCCGCTCTCGGGCGTGCTCCAGTTTTCGCAGCGTACCGGCAACCCCGAGCGGCGGCAGTTCAACTTTCGCCTGGGCGCCACCGAAGCGGCCGTCACGGCCGAGGGGCCGTTGATCCGCAAAAACCCCAACACCACGTTCATTGCGTCGGTACGGCGGTCGTACCTCCAGTTGCTGTTCAAGGTCATCGGCCTGCCTTTCCTGCCCAGCTACTGGGACTACCAGTACAAGGTGACCCACAAGATCAACGACCGCAACGAGATCAACCTGATCGGCGTGGGCTCCATCGACAAGCTGACCCTCGACCCGCCCACCGAACGCAAAAAGGACGAAACGCAGGCCGACTTCCTGGGCCGGCTCGCCATCCTCGACGGCATTCCCACCAACCGCCAGTGGACCACCACGGTTGGCGTCAACTGGAAGCGGCTGATCCGCAACGGCTACTTCAACCTGACGGCCAGCAAGAACGTGTTCAGCAACGGCGCCGAAAAGTACGAGAACGACGACCCCAACCAGCCGGCCCGGCTGCTCTACGAATCAGTGGAGGACGAAAACAAGCTGCGCTTCGACCTGAACCAGACCTACGGCCCCTGGACGTTGAGCTACGGCGGGGTGGCGCAGTACGCCCGGTACCGCAACGAAACCTTTAACCGCATCACCAACGCCATCCTCGACGGGGCGGGCAACGAAGTGGTGCCGGCCCGCACCGTGGATTACCGCACTTCGCTGGGCTTCTGGCGGATGGGGGCCTTCGGGCAACTGTCGGGCAGCTTCCTCGACGACCGGCTCACGACTTCGCTGGGCGTGCGGACCGACGGCAACACCTACACCACGGGCGGCCTCAACTTCCTCCGGACCTTTTCGCCCCGGCTGGCCCTGTCGTACGCGCTGACGAACCAGTGGAACGTGAACGCTTCGGTGGGCCGCTACTACAAACTGCCGCCCTACACGATCCTGGGCTTCCGCGCCCCCGAGGCAGCCAACGCCCTGGTGAACCGCGACGCCAGGTACATCCGCAGCGACCACCTGGTGGCGGGCCTCGAATTCCTGCCCGCCACGGCCACCCGCATCACGGTGGAAGGGTTTTACAAACGCTACGCCAACTACCCGGTGTCGGCGCGCAACGGCATTTCGCTGGCCAACCTGGGCGGCGACTTCGCCGTGCTGGGCAACGAAGCCGTGCGGAGCACCGGCCTGGGCCGGTCGTACGGGATCGAATTCCTGGTCCAGCAGAAGCTCACCAAAAACTTCTACGGCATCCTGGCCTACACGCTGTACCGCAGCCAGTTTACCGGGGAAGACCGGAGCCGGTTCATCGCGTCGGCCTGGGACAACCGTCACCTGGTGTCGTTCACGGGCGGCTACCAGTTTCCGCGCAACTGGGAACTGGGGGCGCGGTTCCGCTACCAGGGCGGCCGGCCCTATACCCCGGTGGATTCGGTAGCCACGCTCCGCGACTACCCCGTGACGGGCGCCACGGTGCTCGACTATTCGCAGCTGAACACGCAACGCCTGTCGCCCTTCAACGCCCTCGACGTGCGGATCGACAAGAAGTGGAACTTCAAGGGCTGGTTCCTCGACGTATTCCTGGACGTGCAGAACCTCTCCAACAGCGCCAATCCTGACATCCCGTCCTACACGCTGGCCCGCGACGATGAGGGGAACGTGCTGGCGCCGGCCCAACTCTTCGGCCTGCCCCCCGGCGACTCGGCCGTGGTCCCGACCATCGGCTTGATCGTGGAGTTTTAAGAGGGAGATTCAAACGCGGGCTTTGTTACGCGGGCGGAAGGAGGCATCCGGAGCATGACGCCTGCGCCAGCGGGCCGGGGTTGGGCACCTACTTCACTGACCACGGCGAAACTGGCACCGACCACGGCCCGAAAACACATCTGCAAGGGCCCGTGGGCCGGCGTTAGTATGCCGCCGGCCGGCGTTAGGGTTCTGCCGGCCGCAGTAAGTGTTCCTCAAACCACCGTCAGCTTTCCGATGGCCGGTGTCAGTGTTCCGCGGGCCACCGTCAGGGTCTCCCCGGCGGCTTTTCAAACAGGATGGTCCGGGCAGACGGTTTGGTTGGACCGGCGCAGCCCAGTCCCCCAAGGCTCAACCATCCTTATTTGCCAAACCCGAAAGAATCCGTACCCATCCCGGGATTCGCCTCTTTAAAACACGAGCAGGATACGATACGGATGGACGCTTGCACCAGGGCAAAGGACGCCGGTGCCGGATCAGGTCCTGCCCCGGCGGAGCCGTTAATTTTTTTTGTGGGGCAACGCTGTTTTCTTTAAAACATTGGTATGCTATATTGGGTTCTTGTGCATGGTATTGTCTCCCGGTGCATTGCCCGCCGGAACCGTACGCTTCCCCAATTCCTGAATATTTATTGCCTGTAGGATTTTTCTGACGCGGTTGCGTGGGAAAAATCTGTGTATGCGTGAGCGGCGCCCCCACGGCGTCAGTCCAGGCCTGCCTTCCGCTTGACTTCATTCTCTTTCGTTTACGTTTTAACCACTTTCATTCTATGCGTAAATTTTATCAGATGCGCCGTGCCCTGACGCGCGGACTGTGGGTCAGTCTGTGGCTTGCCCTGTGCAGCGGCCCCCTGGCGGCCGCGGGCATGTACAATTCCGTAGCCGCTCCTGCCAGCCTGACGGCAGTGGCTGCGTCGGCTACGGGAGCAAAGTTGACGTGGAAGGATAACGCTACCGGCGAAACCGGCTTCCGCATCGAACGCTCACTCTATTCGCTCTCCGGCTTCACCCAGGTTGCTACGGTGGGGGCCAATGTAACGACGTACATTGACGCCGGGCTCAGCCCAAACAATTACTACTACCGCGTAAGGGCGTACACGAGTTCCTACCAGACGCCCTACACCAACGTGGCCCAGGCCGTGCTGACCGCCAGCCCGGTGAGGATGACAGACGCCGTAGTGACGACCTGTGGAGCGACCTTCCTGGACGGGGGCCTCACGGCCAACTACGGTAACAACTCCAACCGCACCCTGGTGTTCGCCCCGACGGCGGCCGGCAACAAGGTCAGGGTGACGTTCACTTCGTTCAGCACCGAAGCGGGTAAAGACGTGTTGTACGTGTACGACGGGGGCAGTACCCAGGCGCCGCTGTTGAACGCCTACAGTGGCAATGTACTCCCGCCGGCGCTGACGGCCCGCAACGCGGAAGGCAAACTCACCTTCCGTTTCGTTTCCAATGCCAGCGTGACGGCTGCCGGCTGGCGAGCCACCGTATCGTGCGTGGCGCGGCCCGTGGCGCCCACCAACCTGACGGCTGCGCTGGTGGCGCCCAACCAGGCCAAGCTGACCTGGACCGACAACGGCACCAACGAAACCGGCTTTAAGATCGAACGTTCGCCGTACCCCAACCGCGAGTTTACCCCGATTGCCACCGTGGGCGCCAACGTAACGACGTTCACCAACCAGGGCCTGCTCCCCAACACGGTCTACTATTACCGCGTGCGGTCCTACCTCGACGGTTTCAATACGCCCTACTCCAACACGGCCAGCGCCATCAACAGCCCGCAGGTCATCCTGGTGAACAAGCGACTTTCCGAAAGCAGCGTTGCAGTAGCCGCCTGCAACGCCATTGTGCTGGACGGGGGCGGGACGGGAAATTACGCGCCGGGGGGGCAATACGTGCGGGAAATCGTCCCGTCTACGCCCGGTACCAAAGTACGGCTGGTAATTGAATTCGCCGACTTCGATATTGGCGACCGGGTAACCATCCTCGACGGGGGAAAAAATGACGGCAAAGTCATTGCCGAGTACCCGGGCGAGTGGTGGCTGCCCCTGGAAGCACTGGCCACTAACCCGGAGGGGAAGTTGACGGTGATTGTGAGCAACGATTCCGACACCGAGGTAAGCTCGGGCTTTCAGGGCCGCGTCAGCTGCACCCCCACGTCCGAACCGCCCATCGACCTGTTTGCCACGGTACTGTCGAGTACGCAGGTGAAGCTGGGATGGACCGATGTGAGCGCCACCGAATCCGGCTTCAAAATTTACCGTGGCGGAGGCCCGGAGGGGAGCGACCTGGTCCAGATTGCGACCGTTGGCCCCAACGTGACCACCTTCACGGACGTGAACCTGACGCCGAACCAGTCCTATGCCTACCGGGTGCGTTCGTTCGCGGGCAGTACGTTCGAATCGGCGTTCACCCCGGTGGTGCGGGCATTCGTTACCAGCCGGATCATCACGATGCAAAACGGCACGGTCACCACCTGCGATGCCGCCTTCTTTGATTCGGGGGGGCGGGACAACCCCGCCTTTTTGGGGGAGGACTATACGTTGACCATTGCGCCTGCTACGACCGGCAAGATGGTCCGGGTGAAGTTCTTCGAAATCGGGGCGCCCCTCGGAGTCCGCTATCGCATCTATGATGGTGCCACTACCAGTGCGCCCCTGCTCTACCGGCAGGAGAATGAGGATATAGGGTACCCGATCACGTTCACGGCCACCAATCCCGGGGGCCGGCTTACCATCCGTTTTGAATGCGAAGGGCTGCGTCTCTCGAATTTCTCCGGCGAAATCACCTGCGTATCCCCCACCGCCACGGCCCGCCTGGACGCGGGCGCCGAAGCGGCAACGGGAGCGGCCTTCGGGGCCCGCCTCAACCCCAACCCCGTACGGGAGAAGCTGACGGTAACCCTGGATGAGCCGGCCCGCGGGGTGACCCGCACGGAAGTAACCGATGGTACGGGCCGGCTGCGGCTGCTCAACGGCCATCAGGTGGCCAGTGAGAATACCCTGGAACTGGACGTACACGCCCTCCGGCCGGGCCTGTTCCTGCTCTACGTGCAGACGGGCAAGGGCCGGCGCGTGCTTAAGTTCGTGAAGGAGTAACAATCGAAGAAATACACTGAACCGCAAGGGGCGCAAAGGAGACGCAAAGACCGCAAGGCGAACGCGTTTTTCTTTGCGCCCTTTGCGGTTTTCTCTGCCATCCTACGGTGTAACTGGCGCCAGCGTCTGCTGGTGACTGTCGGGCCGGGACTTCTTGCGTTATCCTGGCGTTGCTGGCGCAGGCGTCATCCTCACGCGTGATTCTCGTCCTCACGCATGCTGGCGCAGGCGTCCGCCTGTGCCGCTCTGGTTGGAAGCGTCCGCTTCCAGCCGACAGGCTAACTCGTCTTGACTAAGCGCAACAATCCGGAGGACCGGCACCAATGGCAAGGGTGCTTCCGAAGAGACGGGCCAGTAGTATAAGTTAGCCTGCCGGCTGGAAGCGGACGCTTCCAACCAGAGCGGCACAGGCGGACGCCTGCGCCAGTATGCGTGTATTTAACTACTACGCGTGTATTTAACTACAAGGAGAACGTGTATTGCTTTACGCCCTTGGCGCTCCTCCTTTGCGCCTTTGCGTGAAACTCCGTGAAACCTGCTTTTGCGTGAAGTCTACTTTCCGGAGACCACCCCTTTTTTTTTACGGAACCGGGTGGAACTGTAAAAAAAGAAGGTTGCTTTGTATTATCTTTCGATGCATGCCGCCGGCCGGCCGCAGTCCGACTTTTTTTCAGCGCAGTGTATGAAAGCGTACCGCAATTGCAGTGATGCCCAGATCTGGCAAGCCATGAAGAGCGGCGACCCCGAAGCCGTCTGCTGGCTGATGGAGAAGTACTACCAGGTCCTCTACCGCTACGGCCTCAAACTCGCGGCCGGCGACGAAACCCTCACCAAAGACTGCATCCAGGAAGTCTTCATCAAACTGTGGAACAACCGGTCGGGCCTCGGCGACGTGACGCTCATCAAGCCCTACCTGCTGACCGCCTTCCGCCGCCGCCTCCTCGACGGCCTGGCCGCCCGCCACCCCGCCCTGATGCACCTGCCCGGCGAAGAAGACGCCGCTTTTCCGCAGGCCATCACCTACTCCTGCGAAGACGACCTGATCCGTGACCAGGAACGCGAACGGACCGGCAACCGGCTGGCCCTGGCCCTCGACAAACTCCCCAAACGGCAGCGGGAAGCCGTGTACCTGCGGTACTACGAAAACATGGAGTACCCCCAGATCGCCCAGGTGATGGCTCTCAAGGAACGCTCCGTGTACAACCTGGTGCACGAAGGCCTCAACAAGCTCCGTGAAGAACTCCGCCCCGCCGTACCCTTCCTGGAGATGTTGTCGGTGGGTGCTTTGTTGGCAGGAGGGCTTTGTTGAGGGCCCGCGGCGGAGGGCAAGGCGTCGCATGGCGGGGAAGCGTCGCATGGCGGGAAGGCGTTGTGTCGCGGGCAGGCGTCGCGTCGCGGGAAGGCGTCGCGTCGCGGCTCCCCTCCTTGGAGGGGCTGGGGGTGGGTTTACTTATATGAGACGCGTAATGTGGGGATCACCTTAAGGGTAACTTATTGATTATTCGAACTTTATCTGATTTCTATCTGCACTGAATTCTTCTGGTAGTGATCCCTTGATAAATCGTCTCATGTAAGTAAACCCACCCCCTAACCCCTCCGAGGAGGGGAGCCGCGACGCGACGCCTTCCCGCGATGCGACGCCTTCCCGCGATGCGACGCCTTCCCGCAATGCGACGCCTTCCCGCAATGCGACGCCTTCCCGCGATGCGACGCCTTCTTCTCGCTCCTCACTCCTGGCTCCTCACTTCTTCCTTTAAATTTTTCCCCAAAAAACCCGGTAAAAAGTCAAGCGCTGCCTGTCTTATTGGCAAAAGCCTATTCAAGCTTGCTAAAAGACAAAAATGGATTACACCCACTACTCCGTTACCGACTTTGCCGATGACCCCGGTTTCCGGAGTTGGGTGAAAGGGACCGACCCCGCCGCCGTAGCCTTCTGGGAAAACTGGCTGGCGCAACATCCCGGCCGGCGCGGCGACGTGGAACAGGCCGCCCGGCTTGTCCGGCTGCTGGATACGTACCAGGCCCCGTCGTTGCCCCCGGCCGGCGTGCAGGCCGAGGTCGATAAGTTCCGCCGGGCCATCGGCGGGGGAGGGGAGGCGGCCCGGGCGGATACCGGGACTGCACCCGGGCGCCGTTTGGGACACCCGTGGGGTCAACTGACCACGGCGTGGCGGGTAGCGGCCGTGCTCACGGGCCTGCTGGTGCTGGCCGGCTCGGGGTACTGGGCCGCACGGGAGTGGCTGCACCCGACCCACACCCTCACCACCCCGCTGGGCGGCCTGCAAAACGTGACCCTGCCCGATGGTTCCACGGTAGCCCTCAACGCCAACTCCCGACTGCGCTACGCCCGTGACTGGTCGCCCGAAACGCCCCGCGAAGTGTGGCTGGAGGGCGAAGCCTACTTCCAGGTCACCAAAAAGCGCAACGCCCGGGGCCGGGTCAAATTCACCGTCCACACCGACAACGTGCAGGTGGAAGTGCTGGGCACCGCCTTCGACGTGCACAGCCGCCGCGGCACCACCCGCGTAGTGCTTACCGAGGGAAAAGTGCAGCTCACCGGCACCACCGCCCGGGCGGCCCGGCCCCTCGTCATGCAGTCGGGCGACCTGGCCGCCCTGTCGGCCCGGGATACCGCCTTCGTGCGCAAGCGGGTAAACCCCGATGCGTACGCCGCCTGGCGCCGCAACCAGCTCGTGTTCGTATCCACGCCCCTGGCCGAAGTCGCCCAACTGCTCGAAGACAACTACGGCCTCAAAGTAGTGTTTACCGACACCGCCCTGGCGGACGAAAAGTTCACGGCCACCATCCGGGGCCGCAACCCCAACGTGCTGCTCAAAGTGCTGGCCGAGTCGTTCGGCTTCACCGTGACCCGGCGGGGCAAACACGTAACCATCAACCGGCCATGAGCAAAAGCCCTGTTTGGAATTACAAATTTTGAATTATGGATTTTAGATTTTGAACTAAAAAAACGGCGCATCAAACAACTGACTATCAGAAAAATACAATTAAAAAATCCATAATCCATAATCCATAATCCATAATCCATAATCCATAATCCATAATCCATAATCCATAATCCATAATCCATAATCCATAATCTCCTCAACCCCCGCGCGGCAACCCCGCTTACCCCATGAGCAAACGAGTAAACCCCTTGCGTCGCTTTCCGCTGCTGGCCGGGCTCTGCTGGGCCCTGGTTGCGGTCCCGGTGCCGGCCCAGGAGGCCGCTACCGGGCGCCGGTCCGGGCCGGAGAGCCGCCCGGGCCGCCCGGTAGCCACCCGCACGCTGAAGGAAGTGCTGGCCCGCCTGGAAAAAACCTACCGGGTGAGCTTTGCCTTCCGCGACCGGCTGGTGGCGGGACGGACCGTGCCGGCGGGGGCGGCCGAAGGGGAGGGGCTGGAGGCCACGCTCGACGCCCTGCTGGGGCCGCTGGGGCTCAGGTACAAAAAGATGGAGGGCGACATCTACGTGATCCAGCCCGTGGAAGAAGGGGGATTCGGGCCGGGCCGGCACCTGGAGGGACCGGGCGGCATGAACCTCCCGGAGCCGGCCGGGCCGGGCCGCACCGAGGTTCGCAAAACCTTCGTGACCGTGACCGGGCGGGTCGCCGGCCGCGCCGGGGAAGGACTACCGGGCGTGAACGTGCTGCTCAAGGGCACCGGCGCGGGGGCCGTCACCAACGCCGACGGGGCCTACACCCTCACCATTCCGGCGGAAGGGGCGGCCGGCACGCTTTCGTTTTCCTCCATCGGCTACCAGCCCCGCGAAGTCGCCCTGGAACGGCGGGTGGCCCTGGACGTGGTGCTGCAACCCGACGTGCAATCGCTGGCCGAAGTCGTGGTGGTGGGCTACGGCGCCGTCCGCAAGGCCGACCTCACCGGGGCCGCCGCCACCGTGGGCCGCCGCCAGTTCGGCGACCGGGCCGTGACCAACGCGAGCCAACTGCTCGAAGGCCGGGTGGCCGGCGTGGACCTGACCCGCGCCAGCGGCGCCGTGGATGCGGGGACCAACAGCAAGGTGCGGGGCACCAACTCGCTGAGCGGCACCGACCCGCTGTGGATCGTGAACGGCATGCCCGGCGACCCCAACATGCTCAACCCCAACGACATTGAATCGGTGACGGTGCTCAAAGACGCCTCGGCCACGGCCATCTACGGCGCCCGGGGCGCCAACGGGGTATTCATCGTGACCACCCGCGGCGGGGAGCCGGGCCAAACCAAGGTCGAGTACCGGGGCCTGCACGGGGTAGCCACGCCCGGCCGGAAGCTCGGCCTGCTCGACGCCCCGGGCTACGCCGACCTGCTCTACGACATCAAGGGCGGGGCCTACAACCCCGAAACGGGACACTGGGAAGCGCCGGCCGGGTTGCCCGCCAAGCTGTACGACCCGGCGTACCTGCGTACCACCCGCACCGACTGGCAGGACCAGATTTTCCGCACCCGGCCCCTGAGCGACCACCACCTGTCGGTGTCGGGCGGCCGGGACCACGCCCGGTTCAAGGTGTCGCTGGGCTACCAGCACCAGGGGCAAACGGGCGGCAACAAGGTGTACAACCGGCTTAACCTGCTGGTCTACTCCGAATACAAGATCGGCAAACGCATCCGCTTGGGCGAGAACGTGGCCGTGCGGCAGGTGCGGCTCCGGGGCAACAACCCCGACATCCTCGGCGCCCTGCGCATGCCCCCGGCCGAACCCGTGTTCAGCCCCGACGACGGCAACCCCGGCGGCTATTCGCTGGTGACCACCCCCGACGACGAGAACGACGCGGTCAACCCGGTGGCGGCGATGGAACTGATCAACCAGCGGTCAGAGGAGACCAAGTACGCCGTCAACCTCTGGGCGGAACTGGATTTGTTCAAACACCTGACCTTCCGGTCGCAGGCGGCCTACGAACGGGGCGCCGGCCACTGGCTGCGCTGGAACCCGGCCCACCAGAGCGGCAACGTCAAGCTTCCCGACGAACTGGTGGAGGGGCACAGCCGAAGCGTGCGGCCCCAACTGGAAAACTACCTGACCTTCCACCGGGGCTGGTCAACGCACCGCCTCACGGTGATGGCCGGCAACTACTACTACCGCGGGGCGAACGGCCGTTCGGGCGAAATCCGGGCCACCGGCTTTAAAAACTTCGACGTGCTGCTGCCCTCGCACGGCGAAAACGTGACGGTGCAGGCAGACGCCGCCTGGCGGGAAGCCCACCTCTCGTACTTCGGGCGGGTCAACTACGCCTTCCGGGACCGCTACCTGTTTACCTTCAACCTGCGGGCCGACGGCTCCGACAAGTTCTCGCCGGCCCACCGCTGGGGGGCGTTTCCCTCCTTTGCCGCCGCCTGGAAGGTGGGCGAAGAAAAATTCCTGCAAACCCTGCCGGCCGTGAATGAACTGAAGCTGCGGGCCAGCTGGGGCAAGTCGGGCTCCGACGCCATCAGCCAGTACCTCTACTACACCAACGTCTTTTACGGCGGCAACCACAACATCCTCTACCCTTTCGGCGACGGTTCACCCGCGCACCTGCGGACGGGGGCCACGATCAACGCCCTGTCTACGCCCGACATCCGCTGGGAAGAAACCACGACTACCGACGTGGGCCTGGACCTGGGCCTGTGGCGCGACGCCCTGAACCTGACGGTGGATTACTACCACAAACGCACCGCGGGCATCCTGGTGAACGTGCCCGTGCCGGCCTCTACCGGCATTGATAAACCCTCCGTGCGCAACGCCGCGTCGGTGACCAACCGGGGCTTCGACTTCACCCTGTCGTGGCGCGGCGCGGTGCGGGGCCTGCGGTACGCCCTTTCGGCCAGGGGCGGCTACAACCGCAACCGGGTGGTGGCGCTGGGGGAGGGCGAACCCATCGTGCGGGGCGACTTCGGCGGCGAGGTGGGCTACTCCACCCGCACGGAAGCCGGCCACCCCATCGGTTATTTCTGGGGCTACCGCACCGACGGGGTGATCCCGACGCGCGCGGAAGCTGATGCCTACAACGCGCAGCTCGGCCAGCACGCCCAGCCCGGCGACCTGCGGTTCCGGGACCTGAACGGCGACGGCGCCCTCACCGACGCCGACCGCACGAACCTGGGCGACGGCATGCCCGACTGGACGGGCGGGCTGGGCCTGAACCTGGCCTGGAAGGGCTTCGACCTGGCGGCCACCTTCCAGGGAATGCACGGCAACGAATTGTACAACCACCTGGGCGTGTACTGGATGCAGGGCATGATCCGGCCCTTCAACGCGGGGACCGACGTGCTCCGCCGCTGGAAGGCCGAAGGCGACGTGACCGACGTGCCGCGCGCCGCGCCTGGCGACCCCAACCGCAACCTGCGTTCATCGGACCGCTACGTGAAAGACGGCTCTTACCTGCGCCTGCAAACGCTGACGCTGGGCTACTCACTGCCCGCGGGGGTTCGCCGCCGCCTGAAGGCCGGCACGTTCCGGTTGTTCGTGACCTGCGAGAACCTGCGGACCTGGACGCGGTACCCGGGTTACCACCCCGACGTGTACCGCTGGGGCAACTTCGAACGCGGCGTGGACGTGGGGGCCATTCCCCTGCCCCGCACCTTCACGGGGGGGCTGCAAGTGGGATTTTAAAAGGGCCTCACCCCCGGCCCCTCTCCCAAGGAGAGGGGAGAAAGGAGAGGGGAGAAGAGAGGGGGTATTGTAAGCCGCCTGGCATGTAAAAGGGTGTCGGGGGTGCGGTAGCCTCCCTCTTTTTCGGAGAGGGGGTTGGGGGTGAGGTCACAAACCCGATGACAGCATATATGGATGAGCGGTTCTTTCTAAACCCCGGTTGCTCATGCTGTAATTCTATGATACAATGATGCTACTATGAAAAAGCTGGTTGCTGCGTTATTGCTCGGGCTTACGGCCTGCAACGATGATTTTCTGAACGTGCAGAACCCCATGTCAACCGACACGGGCAGCTACTTCCGGTCCCAGCCCGAGGTAGATGAGGCTGTGGTGGCCGTGTACTCGGCCCTCATGCACCAGGGCCTCTTTGCCCGCGACTGGTACTTCGACTTCGACCTGCTGGCCAACGAAGCCACCCGGCAGAGTCCCCTGCAAGGCCAGCTCGTGGAGATTGCCGCCGGCACCTACGACGCTAACAACGACCAGGTCCGCAACAAGTGGAAATCCCTGTACCGCGTGGTCATCCGCAGCCACTTCGTGCTTTCGGTGCTGGAAAAGTGGCAGCCCGAGAAGCCCGAATACGAACCCCTCAAGGCCCGCTACGAGGGAGAAGCCCGGTTTTTCCTGGGATTTGCCTACTACTACCTGGCCGCCCTCTGGGGCGACGTGCCCCTGCGCACGAGCTACGAAGAAACCACCACCCAACCGCACCTGGCCCGGGCGCCCCGCAACCAGGTACTGGCCTACGCCGCCGGCCAACTGGCCCGGGCCGCGGCCCTGCTGCCCGGCCGTTACCCCAACCCCGCCGACAACGGCCGCGTGACGGCGTGGGCCGCCAGGGCGTACCTGGGAATGGTGCACCTGCAAAGCGGACACTTCGCCGAAGCCCGGCCGCTGTTCGAAGAAATCGTGGGGCAGGGTGGCTTTGCGGCCTGGACCGGCCCGGCAGGTTTTGCCCGGCAGTTCAGCGAAGACAACCGGAGCAGCCCCGAGTCGGTGTGGCAGGTCCTGCACGCCCACTGGCCCGCCGAAAGCCACGCCTACACCCACTGGGGCCACTGGGAAAACGACTGGGGCACCGGCAAAACCGCCTCCTCGGCCCGCAACATGGAGTACGGCTTCAACGACTGGCGCAACGTGGACGTGGCCCGGTCGCTGGTGTACCAGTTCAAGTACGACCTGGTCACCCCGGCCGGCTTGGTGGAAAATTACGTGGACCCCCGGGCCGCCCTCACGTTTTACGGCGACGAGGGGTACGGCGGCGACCCCGACTTTGCCGGCGGCGCCTTTCCCTTCGGCCAGCTCAAAAACTGGTACTGGAAGAAATACCAGCGGTACGAAACGTTGGTCAAAGAAGGCAACCCCGACAGCCGGATCAGCGGGCAACTCGTGCGGCTGCACACGGTGCGCCTGCTGCTGGCCGAATGCCTCATCATGGCGGGCGACTACCCGGCGGCCCTGGCCCAGATCAACGCCGTGCGGGAACGGGCCGGCGCCGCCCCCTACGCCGCCCTGCCTCCCGACCTGGGCACGGCCCTTTACATCCGCCCGGACGGCGAAACCGACCCGCGTACCCGGGTGGGGGCCATGACCCTCCTGATGCGGGAGAAACTGCTCGAACTGGCCGGCGAACAGCAGCGGTGGTTCGACCTGGTCCGCTGGCACCACACGTGGCCCGGCTTCCGGATGCCCGACCTGCTCAACTACGAAAAGACGGTCAATGAACTCGCCCCGGACGGCAGGCCCGAACCGGCCGCCTGGCACGACAAGCACCTGCTGTTGCCCATTCCGCAAAATGAAAAGGACGTCAACAAATTGATCGCCGTGCCCGACGGCTGGAACGGGACCGACCTGGACGCCTGTTTCCGGTAACCTAAACCCCGCTTTTTTGGCAAACCATACCGCGGACCGCCGCTTTCAGGCGGCCCGGCAAGGAAAGTCTATCTCTTTTCAAATTGTACTTATTGAATATCGAATGTGAATGCATTGATTTTTAACCCTTAAACCCTCCATGACCATGGGAAGCAACGCGCATCCACGCACCCGGCCGGGCACCACCCGCCCCGCTTTCAAACCCCTTTCCGGCCACCGGCACCCCGCCGCGCCAATGGCACTTTTCCGCGGCAACCCGTCCGGCTGGCGGGCCCGTCTTTTGGCCTTTTTCCTGCTGCTGTGGGCCGTGCCCGCCGTTGCCCAGCAGTGGGAACCCGTGGGCCTCATCAGCCAGTCGATGAAGAACGCCGGCATTACACTGGGCGGGGAAGGGGGCCAGGTGATCCGGGCCCTCGAAACCAGCACCGCCGACGCCAACCTGGTGCTGATGGGCACCGACGTAGGGGGCATTTACCGCAGCCTCGACGCCGGCGCCACCTGGCAGGTGTGCATGGTGGGCTGGAACTCAGTGGGCGGCAACGACTTCGACATCGACCCCAGAAACGCCAACCGCATCCTGGGCGTGGGCGGCGCCAGTGCCAGCTTCAACTTCAACGGCATCTACCTGTCCACCAACAAGGGCGGCAGCTGGTCGCACGTGAAGGTGTTCAGCGACGCCGAGGGGGGCGACGTGGCGTTTGACGAAAGCAGCTACGACGCCGGCCTGGGCTACTGCAAGGTAGCCTACTTCGCCTCCCACAGCCAGGGCTTGTGGAAATCGACCGACGGCGGGGCCACCTGGGCCAAGATCAACGACGGCTTCGGCAACACCCGCATCAAGGTGCACCCCACCCGGGGCTACGTGTACGCGGCCAGCAACAACTACGGCAGCCAGGGCCTGTGGAAGTCCACGGACGGCGGCCTCAACTTCACCCGCAAGTACGACAACTACGTGCGCGGCCTCGACGTGATCTCGACCCGGCCCGAAAACGTGTACATTTCGAGCTGGGCCAAAGTCGCCATTTCCACCGACGGCGGCGACACGTTCGGCTACATCGGCACCAACTGGACCGCCGACGGCCTGCCCGAGAATACGCCCCTCGAAAACATCAAGGTGAGCCCGGCCAACCCGAGCAACATGCTGGTGTACTACGACGCCGGCAACTGGACCTGGTACAAGTACTACTCCAACAACGGGGGCAGCACCTGGGGCGCCGTCACGGTAAATGCCACCAACTCGTTCATCCCCGTCAACGGCCGCTGGGGCATCTGGGCCTGGCACGCCACCGTGGGCAACACGGCTTTCAGCATCGGCGGCGACATCATCACCAAGAGCACCGACGGGGGCCGCAACTTCTACTGGAACGGGAGCGGCGAAAACGCCCTGATGCTGGGCGGCATGTTCAACTTCAGCGCCACGGCCCCCAACGTGACCGGGTTTGCCTCCCAGGACTACAACGGCGCCATTTCGGGTGACGGCGGCAGCACCTGGAAGTACATCGACCCGCCCGGCAACGGCTGGGGCGGCTACGGTTACGGCGGCTACGCCCTCGACGCCTCGGTGATGTGGACCGGCGACGCCGCCTCCTGGGGCGGCACCCGGGTACTCAAAGTCACCCGCGACGGCGGCACTACCTGGAACACGATGAAGTCGGGCGGCGCCGACATCACGTTCAGTGGCCCCGACGTGGGCTACAGCGCCCCCAACGACGCCAACGTGGGCTTTGCTTCCAACTGGCGCACGGCCGACAAGGGCCTCACCTGGACGGCCATGCCCGGCTGCGACGGCGTGTACACGGCCAGCCCCGCGGGGACCCGCGACCTGTACGGCAAAAAAGGCAACGACGTGGTGAAGTCCGCCGACAAGGGCGCCACCTGGACGAAGGTAGTGACCATCACGGGCGGGTTCAACGACCTGGCCTACGACCACGTGCGCAACATCGTGTACGTGGTTTCGGAAGACAAGCTCAAGAAGTACCAGAACGGCACGGTGAGCGAAATCACCAACCTGCCCAAAGACCAGTACGGCAGCCAGCGGGTCATGACCGTGGCCGTGGACCCGGTGGACCCGGCGGTGGTGTACGCGGGCAACGCCAAAAACATTTACGCGGCCAGCAATGCCCTGGTGCGCACTACCGACGCCGGCGCCACCTGGACCAACCTGACGGTGACCACCGCCCTGGGCAGCACCACGCCGGGCGGCCCCCACGAGGTGTCCTGCGTGCGGGTGCACCCCACGACGCGGGAGGCGTGGGTCGGCACGGTGTGCTACGGGTTCTGGAAAATCGACGCCCCGGGCACCACTTCGACCGCCTTCAGCGGCACCTACAAGATCACGGCCCGGCACTCGGGCAAGGCGCTGGACGTGCAGGACTTTTCGCTGGCCGACGGCGGCAACATCCACCAGTGGACCTACGGCGGGGGCAACAACCAGCAGTGGTTCGTGACCGACGTGGGCGGCGGCTACTACAAGATCGTTTCCAAACACAGCGGCAAGGCCCTCGACGTGAACGGCGGTCCTTCGGCCACGGCGGACGGCGCCAACGTGCACCAGTGGACTTACCTGGGCGGCACCAACCAGCAGTGGCGGATTGAGCCCACCAGCGACGGCTTCCACAAGATCACGGCGCGGCACAGCGGCAAGGCCCTCGACGTGAGCGGCGGCGCTTCGGCCACCGGCGACGGGGCCAACGTGCACCAGTGGACGTACGGGGGCGGCACCAACCAGCAGTGGAGGCTCGAAAAACTCTCCGACGCCACGGCCCGCGCTGCTTTTGAAGCCCCAACTGCCGATGCACCCCAGGCCCTCCGCGTGCATCCCAGCCCGGCCGCCGACGTGTTCACCGTGACCTACTATTCGGCCACGCAGCAAACGGTAGAAATGCAGATCACCGACGTGCTGTCGCGCCCCGTCCTCCAGACCCGGCGGTCGGTGCGGCCCGGCCTTAACCAGATTCGCCTCGGCACGGCGGGCCTCGGCAACGGCCTTCACCTCGTCGTCATCCGCTCCGCCACCGGCCGGGCGACGGGGAGGGTGCTGATTACTAAATAAGAATGCCTGGCTTCGATGCTGGTGAGGACCACTCCTGTCCCCTCCTTTTTGCAAGGAGGGGCTGGGGGTGGTCCTCCCAAACATCGAACAGCAAACAATGAATTACCAACAACCCAACATCCCATGATCAAAAAATTCAGTGAGACACCGGGGGCCCGGAATCGACTCGGGAGGGGACAGCAGACGGCCCTGGGTGGATGGGCTTATCGAAGAGGGCTTGGCTCCGTATCCCTGTAGGGCGGGCGTATCCCTTCGTGGAGTAGGCGTATCCCCGTGGGGTCGGGTTCTCAAACCCGACCCTTCCGGTACGACTCGAATTGAGGCCCGTATTGTCAAACCTTGCGCCAATGGGCAACTGGCTACCCCCGTGAAGTGAAACAGCCAGCGTAGCGAAACACTTCGTTGGGGCAAGGTCGGGTTTGAGAACCCGACCCCACGGGGATACGGGACCAAGCCCACTTCGATAAGCCCAGCCCTGGTGAATCGTTCGCTTTGAATTGCTTATCCGCATGCCACGCGAGCCGCCCTCGCTGCCGTCCCGGCCAGTGCGTCTGAAGGAGCCCTCCGGGCTAAGTGGCTGGCCGGGACGGCCCAAGAGAAGGTTGCTGCCGTCCCGGCAGCAACGGCGTACGCTTCACCATTAAACCATAACAAGTTTATTGACAATGAATTACCAACAACCCAATATCCCATGATCCAAAAACTACCTGAGGGAAAGCGAATCGTTTCCCGTTCGCCCCGTACCGGCACTTCACAATGGCTGGGAATGGCCCTGTTTGCTTTGTTGACCGTCTGCGGGCTGCGACCCGGATGGGCCCAGGCCCCCGAAAAATGGCAACGGCTGCCGATGGTGACGCAGGCCACTAAGGACTACTTTACCGCCCGGGCCGGCAACCCGCAGTTCCCGGAAGCAAGTAACTTCCTCGGCGGCGAGGGGGGCCAGTGGCCGCAGGGCTGGGCCATTTCCGCCGACGGCAACGTGCTGCTGTGGGGTACCGACGTGGGCGGCATCGCCCGGAGCCGCGACGGTGGGGCCACCTGGGAACCGGCCAACTTCGGCTTCAACGCCCGGGGCGGCGTGGCCTTTGCCATTGACCCCCGCAACCCCGACCGGGCCATTGCCATCGGCGGCAACGGCGGCCGCGACTGGGTCGGCGCCCACGGCATTTACGTGACCTCGACCCTGCGCAGCGACATGCCGCAGTGGAGTGCCAAACGGGCCGTGAACGTGGTGGGCTACCGCGACATCCGCGAACAGGTGGACTACGACCGGTCCTCGTACGACGCCGCGGCGGGCTACTGCAAAACCGCCTACTGGTCGCGGGGTTACTTCGACTGGCACGACGCCTCGGCCAAACACAACGCCATTTACAAAACGGTAGACGGCGGCGAAACCTGGTCCGAACTGCACCTGGACGTGGCCGCGTACAACCTGGGCATCCTCCGGACCCACCCCACGCAGGGCTTCGTGTACCTGGCCAACGGCAATGGCTTCTACAAGAGCACCGACGGGGCGGCCACCTTTACCAAAAAATTCACCGTGCCGGTCACCGGCCTCGACGTGCTGGCCTCGGCCGGGAACGAAAACAAGGTGTTCCTGAGCACGGCCGACGGCGTGTACGTTTCCACGGACGCCGGGGAAACTTTCACGAAAGTGAATTCCACCAACTACCCCACCACCACGGGCGGCTTCATGCCGGCCTCGCACCTAAAGGTGAGCCCCGCCGACCCGGCCCGGATGATGCTTCAGATCCAGGTGGATACGTGGACCACCTTTAAGTACTACTCCCACAACGGCGGAGTCACCTGGGCCAAGACCGGCGAGAACACCGGCAACCTCAACTACCTGCCCTTCAACGGCGGCCGGGTCGGGCACGGCCTCTGGCACCCCACTGACCCCAACCGGGCCTGGGCCTTCGGCAGCGACGGTATGCAGACCAGCACCAACGGGGCGGCCACCCTGCGCTGGAGCCACAACGGCCTGCCCGCCGTGATGGGCCGCGAATTCAACTTCAGCACCACCACCCCCGGCGTGTTCGTGATTCCCACGCAGGACTACGACGTGTCGGTGACCCGCGACAACGGCAAAACCTGGAAGTACCTGGACCTCTCCAGGCACGGCTGGGGCGGCTACTTCTACGGGGCCTATTCGAGCAACGGCGACGTGGTGTTCGCCATCGAAAAAGACTGGCAGGATTTCAGCAAGTACTACATTTCCATCACCTGGGACAACGGGGCCAACACCACCAAGTTCCCCAACCAACTCGTGACCGGCTTCCACTCGGCCTTCGGCGACCCGCACGACGATAAGATTTTCTTCGCCGGCGAATACCGCAGCACCGACGAGGGCCACACCTGGGCCCGCATGAACGGCTGCGACGGGGTATTTACCGCCAGCCCCACCGGGGGCCGCGAACTCTACGGGGCCACCAAGGGCCGCTCCATCGTGCGTTCCACCGACCGCGGCGCCACCTGGGTGCCCGTGGGCTCGGTGCCCAACGACGTGATGGACGTGGCTTTTGACCCGCTGCGCAACCGCGTGTACGTGGCGACCCAGTGGAACCTCTACCAGCTCGACGCGGCGACCAAGGCCGTGACCGACATTACGGACCGCGTCACCGCCGACCAGTACGGCAACCGCCGCTTCTACCAGGTGGCCGTGGACCCCGCCGATCCGGACGTGGTGTACACCGCCGGCGCCAACCACATTTACGCCAACGACGCCGCCGTGCGCCGCTCCACCGACGGGGGCCAGACCTGGATTCCGCTCACCCGGTCGCCGCGCCACAACAACCCGCAGTTCGGCATCGACGGCGGCAAGGAGGGCGAAATCATCCGCGTCAACCCCCTCACCCGCGACCTCGTGGTGGGCACCAACTGCTACGGCACCTGGCTGTTCGGTCCCCCGGCGGCCGTCCCCGGCAACGGGCCCGACCTGGTGGTGACGGACATTACCTGGACCCCCGCCGCGCCGAAAGGGGGCGAAACGGTGACCTTCACGGCCACGGTGAAAAACAACGGCACGGCCGCCACGGGAAGCACGGAGGGTTTCAACGTGAAGTTCTCCGTGGCCGGCGAAGACATCCTTTCCGCCGCGCATGCGGGGTCCCTGGCCGCCGGTCAAACCGCCCAACTGGCTGGTACCTGGACCGCCAAGGCCGGCAGCCAACCCGTAGCCGCCCTGGTTGACCCCGACAACGGGGTGGCGGAAACTTCCGAAACCAACAACAGGCAGGGCGCCACCGTGATCGTGGCGTCGGCCGAGCCGCCCGCCGCGCCGGCCGGCCTGGCCGTGGTCACCAGGAGCATGCACACCGTCACCCTCTCCTGGAACCCGGTGGCAAACGCAACCGGCTACCGCGTGTACCTCGACGGCCAGTACGTGCATTTCGGCACCGCCACCACGTACACCTTCACGGGCCTCACCCGCTATACCGAGTACACGCTGGGCGTGGCCGCCGTGGACGGCACCGGCACCCCTTCGGCCGCAGCCACGCTGAAGGCATTCACCGAAGCCCGGGCCGTTGCCAACAGCGTACCCAAGATTAACGTACCCCTCACCCTCGACGGCGACCTGAACGAACCGGCCTGGAAACTGCCCTTCGCGCTGGACAAAACCCTGGACGGCTCGAACAACAACACGACCACCTTCGGCATGCTGTGGGACGACGACAACGTGTACATCGGCGTGAAGGTGCTCGACGACGCCCTGCACAACGGCCTCCCGGACCTCCGGCAGAACGACGGCGTGCAGATCTACCTCAATGGCAACCGGTCGGGCGACACCTCCGCCGAGCAGTGGTACTGGTACAACGACCTGATCGGCGGCAAGGTGTTTGAAAACGACTCCACGCTGTACGAAATCTGGAACTGGAACGGCAACCACATGAACCTCGACGACGTGACCCACCGCACCAAACGCATCCCGGGCGGCTACACCGTGGAGTTCGCCATCCCGTGGGGCCGCGGCGACCAGTACCGGGGCATCGGCTGGGAGTCGGGCTCGGTGGGCAAAAAACTGGGCGTGGACGTGTGGAACCTCGACAACGACAACGGCACGGGCCGCCGCAGCGTGCAGGTGTGGAACGGCAACTGGGACAACGAGTGGAAGGGCCAGTACCTGGGCGACGTGACCCTGGCCGGCCCGGGCGGCGACACGCTGGCCCCGTCCGTCCCGGCCGACCTCGCGGGCACGGCCGGCGCCACCAAGATTACCCTCTCCTGGACGGCTTCGGGCGACGACACCCAAGTGGCCGAATACTTCCTCTACCAGGACGGCGTGCGCATTGCCGAAATACCCGCCTTGGGAGTGGCCACGCAAACTTACACCGTGACTGGCCTGGCGCAGAACACGTCGTACGCCTACACTTTGAAGGCCGTGGACGAGGCCGGCAACGTGTCGGATTTCACGCCGGCGGTGACCGTAAAGACGCTGCTCGACAACGTGGCGCCCACGGCCCCGACCCGCCTGCGCCTCACCGACGCCAACGCCACCAACGTGACGCTGGCCTGGGACGCCGCCACGGATAACTTCGGGGTGACCGGCTACGCGGTCTACCGCGGCACGGTCGAGGTGGGCAACACCACGGCCCCTTCCTTCCGGGTAACGGGCCTGACCCCGCTCACGGCGCTGAGCTTCACGGTGAAGGCCCTCGACGAAGTAGGCAACGCCTCGGGCGCCAGCAACGTGCTCCACGTGACCACGCCCGACCACCGGCAGGTGCAGGCCGCCTTCAACGGCGGGACGATCCTGGTGGACGGCACCTTGAACGAAGCCGCCTGGACGGGCCGCATCACGCAAACGGTGACCCAGCACCTGGAGGGCACGACCAACAACGAAATCACGTTCGGCACGGCCTGGGACGCCACCCGCCTCTACGTGGCCGTGAAGGTGCTCGACGGGCAGGTGCACGCCAACCCCGGCCAGTTCTGGTCAACCGATGCCCTGGAGGTGTACGTGGACGCCAACGGCAGCCGGGGTACGTCCTACGACGCCGACGACCGGCAGTTTACGCGGGTGATTTTCGACGGGGGTTCTTACGGTACGGGCGGCACGGCGCAGTCGGGCGTGGTGCACGCCTGGGATACGATTGCCGGGGGCTACCAACTGGAAATGGCGATTCCCTGGACGAACCTGGGCGTTACCCCGCAGGCCGGCATGACCCTCGGCTTTGACCTGGGCAACAACGACGACGACAACGGCGGCGGCCGCGACGGGGTGCTCATGTGGAACGGCACGGGTGAAAACTGGCGCAACGCCAGTGCTTTCGGCCGGCTGGTGCTGGGGGCCGTACCGGTGACCAACGCCGCGGTGGTGCCGGTGCTGCACTGCGTGGCGAAAAACAGTGACGGTACGTTTACAGCCCGCTTCGGTTACGTGAACAACAACACCGGGGCGGTGACCATCCCGGTGGGGGAGGCGAACAAGTTTACGCCCGGCCCGAACCGCGGCCAGGTCACTGCCTTCCAGCCCGGCAAGGTGGACAATGCCTTTACGGTGGTGTTTAACGGCAAGGACCTCGCCTGGTCGCTGAAGGGCCCCGACGGGCAGACCCGCACGGTGACGGCGACCAAGCGCACGGTGGCTTGCGGCGGCGCCAAGCCCCGGGCCCGCGAAGCCGAACCGGAAGCCCCGGCGGACGCAGCGGTGGTGCACCTCTACCCGAACCCGGCCGGTGAATCGTTCACGGTGACGTACCACGCCGCCGCGGCCGGCCGCGTAAAGCTCGAACTGGTAGACGCCCTCTCGCAGCCCCGCGACGGCCAGGCATTGGACGTGCAGCCCGGTACCAACGCGTTGCGCTTCCGGGTGCGGACGGCCCCCGGCGGCGTGTATTCGGTACGCCTCACGGCCGAAGACGGCACGGTTGCCGTGCGGAAGGTAGTGATCCGGCGGTAAAGAGATTTTCCAAGGAATGCCTTTGACGCAAAACGGCCGGTAGTGATGTACTACCGGCCGTTTTATTGATAGCCTAATCCTCCATAACGGCAGTTGCAGCAGGAGAACCGGTGGTGATAAAGAAGCAGGCAAAATCCTGAAAACCGATGGTGTCTTTCCGCGTCTTCTCTGATGAGCCTTCCGGTCCTCCGGATCAGGCAGTGATGGCAATGGACCACTTAACTGGACGTAACCGTTGTTGATCCTGCAATCTGTTTTAGTTGTTTGATCGAAAAATCTTCAACGGATAAAATCTTGGTAGCCAACTTCTGGTTTGCTTGTCCTTTTCCATCCGGCTCACCAAGACCTTTTCTGAATTCATTAATCATCTCAAGTTGTTTACTGTTACTCGCGTATCGATTCAGCGTCCTTGCTGCCAGCTGGGCTGTTTTTTGGGGCTCCCAGTACCCTTTTAGTTTAGACAGGCAGAAATATAGCAGCGGTGCGGCATCGCTGTTGGCTTTGTCTAACTGTTCCGTATAATAAGCAATTGCCTCAATTGCCGGTTGATCCTCGTATTGTAAAAGTTCGATTCCGTTATGCAGGAGCATGGTCACTGCTGCATGCTGCCGCAATACAAAGGCATAAGGATTGGACGCATGACTGCTGATCAGAGACCTCACCTCCTTATCGAGCTGCCGCCAGTCTTTGCTGTCCGACCGGCTGTACTCGGCAAGTAGTTTGTTCAATTCGGTTTTAAAGGGCTGATTCTCTCCCCTGGCTATGTGTATGCTATCCCGCAGATTATCGGGATAAGTAGTCAAAAGTAAACCGATGTCTTTATAGGTAGGAGTTGCCGGAATGGCAATGTCATGACCTTTCTGTCTGGGTTGTTGGGCCGATGCAGGGTCATCTTTGAATTGTTTTTCGCTGCTGCAACCAATGAGCATGACTCCTGTCAGCAAGGAAGGGATGATGTATTTCATGATGCGTAGGGAATAATGGGTAAGTGCATTAAGCTGTACAGCATTGTGCCTGTACATCGCTGGGATTTGAGTAAAGAACCGGGGATGATTTTCCGGAGCAGTCAACGTAGGTGCCAGTGGCGGAAACGGCTCTGTAACCACAGCAAGGGTCTTGAATGGGAGGATAGTAGAGCGGTGAACTGGTGTCTGCTGAGTAAGCGGTATAGATTTTAGCGCAGGATGATATGCCGATTACACAACCACAATTGGGTTGGGACTGTCCGCTTGTCGGATATTGTCCCGAAGACAACAGGAGCCCAAAACAGGCGGCCAAACGTAATGTGTTCCTTAACTTTAATACAGGACAAAACCTCACCCCCGGCCCCTCTCCCGGGGAGAGGGGAGAAGAAAGGATTCTACAAATAGCTTTTTTTCAAGGCTTTACGCCTCCCCTCTCCTTGGGAGAGGGGCCGGGGGTGAGGTTTTGTCCTGTATTAAAGTTCCTTAACATAAGCTTGAAGGGTTTGGGTTAAAAAATTGAAAGAATTATAAATGAAAAATTAGTTTTAGCAACAGCCGGGTAAACCGGGCTGAGCAATACAGTACCGGAAAGCCAAGATAACACTTGGGCAATTCGGATTTCTCTCCCGGAATTTGTTTTTTTTATTCTATGTTTTTCCCATAATCGGGCTATATAATGCATCTGCTGTACCATTTTTGGGTTAACATTTTTACGTTACCCGTGCGAGTAGTAGTACAGTTAGGGTTTTCAGAAAAATCGCCGCCCGGAACTGCTCACCGCTCTAGGCAGAGTGGCGTATCCGGAGTGGGCTCCGCAAATGAAGCGCAGAAAAATAAGTAAATTCTGTAGCAGCTACTGTTGTTGATGGTTAGAATACAAGCATCTCCTTTTGATCCATAACCCGATCTGTTTTGTTGTTGTAAAGTAAATTTTGTTTCTCGATTTTGTAAAAAATTTATTAAGAGAGAATTAACAAACTATTGAAATATTGAACAAATAATTGAAACAAAGCAAGTTAAAAAAGGAAATTGGATGCCCGTTTGAACGGTTTGATTTTCGTTAATGATGCGGATGGAAATGTAGCACCAATTTTCCGGAAGCTTTTGTCCGTTCGCAACAACCATTCAACCGGACGGGGGAAAACGCAAGGTTGGTACGGCCAGCGAAGCGGGTGGTGTTGCCGTGCCTGATGGTACCCAGGGAGGCAATGGCTGATTTTCGGTAAACTACCTGCTCGAACGGATGCGTACGGCCAGCGTGACCAAAGCCTTCATCGTGGTCCGGAAGGGCAAGTGGGACATTCCCGAATACCGGGAGTTGCACGGAGGAGAAAGCAGGAGCAACGTAATTGTTGCCGCAGTAAGTACCGCCTCGCGGAAAAGGGTCGCCTCGCGGCTCCCCTCCTCGGAGGGGTTAGGGGGTGGGTTTACCGCAATGAGAGAAGTGATGTGGGGATCACGGCATCAGATAATTCCATGATGAAATCCTTTTAAATGAGTATTAGCGTAAAGAGGAAGCATTGCGGTGATGCGGTGAACCCTTGATAATTTGTCGCATATAGGTAAACCCACCCCCTAACCCCTCCGAGGAGGGGAGCTGCGAGGCGACCCTTTTCCGCGAGGCGATACTTACTGCGGGTGGGTACTTTCGCTAAACAAAATTCGCTGGACTGAAAAGAGACCCATACCCATTCTACTCCTTATTTTCTTCGCGCGAAACCTGCTCCTTAGCTACAGTTGCCTAAGGATTTCTTCGGCTTCGGCGCCCTTGAGGATCTGGTTGTAGACCGGGCTTTCGGGCTGCTGTTTTTTGCCGCCTTCCCGGAGCGAACCCGTATCCACCGGGTCGAAGCCGATGGCGGCAATGAGGTCACGCACCACCGCCTTGGCTTGCGCATCGTCCCCGGCTACGTAGATGGCGTGCCGCTGACCCACGGGCAGGTTCACGTCGCCATTTTCGGCCAGGTGCTTGTACCAGATGCTGTTGAAAGCCTTCACGAGCCGGGCGCCGGACAGGCGTTTGGCCGTTTCTTCGCTCGAAGTGGCGTCGCCCAGGTCGTAGAGGCCGCCCCCGGGGCGGTAGGGGTTCATGGCGTCAATCACGATCTTGCCCCGCACCGATTCCGGGGAGGGCAGGGCCTCGGGCCGGTGCCAGGGTACGGCCAGCAACACCACCTCGCCGAACCGGGCCGCTTCCTCCACGGAAAGGGCCCGGGCCCGCGGACCCAGTTCCTGCACGAGAGCCGCCAGGCTGTCGGGCCCGCGGGAGTTGCTCAGGGCCACCTGGAGACCCGCTTGGGTAAACAGACGGGCCGCCGTTGCCCCAATGTTGCCCGCGCCAATAATGCCGATGTTCATAGGAATCGTTTTTATTTAGCGTAAGGTACTCTTTTCCAGCACCAATACCCAGTCCTGGCCCCGTCCCCGGGAGGGCGGCACGAACGGCTTCCCGGCCGCGGGCCGCTTCCGCACGCGGCGGAACGTGCCGGTCCGCGGGTCATACCACCGGGCGGTAACCGGGGCGAGGGGAAACTTGCCCGCGGCTACCCGCACCGGTTCGCCCAGCGGGGAGTAGGTCACCAGCAAGGTGCCGTCGGGCGCCGCCGCAGCCACCTGGCGGCCGGTTCCCGCGCCGGCTTCGGGGAGCAAGTCCGGGGCGGGGACCAGCGTATGCCAGGCCACGCTTTCGAAGAGCTTGCGGGCGTAGCCCATCTGCGCGGCACCCGGCTGGTCGAGGGCCCGCTGCCAGGGCGTGCGGGCGTGGCTGACCGGTTCGCGGCCGGGCTGCCAGAACTGCCACACGTTGTGGTTGCCGTACACGTGCCCGGCCGCTCCCGACAGCAACGCCCAGTAGGCCGCCTGCCGCACGTCGAAGGCATCGAACCAGCCCTTTTCCGGTTTCCAGTCCACGGGATGGTCCTCGTACCGCGGTTCGCCGTCGAGGGTGGGCTTGGCGGGTTGCCGGGCGTAGTTGAGGCGGATGAGGCTGTCGTTGGGGTAATCTTTGCGCGAATGGCCCGACTGCACCATGTTGAAGTCCAGCCAGGGGTCGGCGTGGAAGTACGCGGCGGAGTTGCCCAGGCCCTCGGGGTGGTAGGTCAGCAGCCCATTGCCGCCCGTGCCGGCTTCGATGCCCGCAGCCATGGCCCGCCAGACGGCCAGGTGTTCCGGTTTTTCGGGGTTGCGGTCGCCGCCCAGCATCCAGATGATGCGCTTGTCGCGGTAGCGCCGCCCGATCCACTCGCCGTAGCGCCGGGCGTTGTCGGGGGTAAAGATTTCGGGACCCGAGCCGCTCCAGGCGGTCATGCTCACCTTGTCGCCCCAGGTGGGGGCCAGGGCGAAGTACATGCCCAGGGCGTTGGCCGCGTCGATCACGTAATCGACGAGTTCGAAGTACGCCTCGTTGGGCCGGCCGGGGTCCTGTCCGTGCAGGGGCACCTGCCCGTAGGCATTGGGCGCCCGGAGGCGGCCGAAGATGGGCAGCACCGGCGCTTCCACCACCGTAAATCCTTTGGCGGCCCGGTTTTTCAGGTACTGGCCGGCTTCCTCGCGGGTGAGGCGGGCGAAGATTTCCCAGGCCGTGTCGCCCAGGTAGAAAAAGGGCTTACCCTGCGCATCCACGAGGTGGCGGCCGTTGGGGGCCACGCGCAGCGACTGGGCCGGGCTGCCCAGCCCCGCCAGGAGCAACACCAGCAACAAGGGAAATTTTATGATGGACAAACGCATACACGTAACTTAACCGCAAAGGGCGCAAAAGAAAAACGCAAAGAACGCAAAGATCGGTTTATTTCTTTGCGCCCTTTGCGTCTCCGTTGCGGTCTTTGCGGTTACGTTCTGTTCCTGCGAACCAGGTCCTCCCAAGAGAAAAACCGCCCGTGAAAATCAGTGAAAAGAAAGCATGCCCTGGAGCGTTTTAAAGGCTTTGCCAAAAAACGAAAATGCACCGGCGGTTGGCGAATCCACTTCGCCGTAGCGGGGGAGGGACATTACTTCGGGACGGCCCACCGGCAGTTGCACGGCCCAGCCGCCCACGGGTTGGCGGCGGGGACTGGAATGTCGCCCGGCCGGAAGTGGTGCAACCAGTGCCGCGCCGGATGCGTCCTGCGTTTTTGCCGCCAGGCCCGTCCGCAGGGTTTCCAGCAGGTAGTCGGGCACCGAGTCAGGGTGGGGCACGGCTTGCCGGTTCCGCCACAGTTCCACGAACAGGTCATGGATGCAATCTTTCACCAGGCCCGCGTCGGGCGTCATCCGCAGGCCCTGGGTGTAGAGCACCTGCACGTGCTCCCCGTACAGCCGCGAAAAGGCTTCGGGGTCGCCCAGTTTGTACTGTTGCCAGAGTTGGGGGGAGGTCGGTTGGGGCATGGCGTGCGTGGAATGTCGTTAATCGTGGAGATTATTGACCTATTTTAAGAACTTGCGCCGGTTTCACCATGCGCGGGACGCCAATTTATTTACGCAAACGTTGCCGACATCGATACCGGCCGTTACGGAAAGGGGTAGTCTTACGGTTCTTTCCGGGAGGAGGCCCGCGTCCACAAGGTCGTGGGCAGTACCCGGGTTTCGAACTGGGTGACGGGCTGCTTGCTCTCGATTAACCCAATGAGCATTTCGGTAGCCACTCGTCCCATCTCGAAGGCGGGCTGCGTCACGCAGGTCAGCGCCGGGTCGAGCAGGTGGGCCACCGACAGGTTGGTAAAGCCCACCAGGGCAATGTCGAGGGGGACGCGTACCCCGGCGTTGTGCAGACTGGTCAGGCTGGCCGAGGTCAGGCGGTCGGTGGCCGAAAAAAGGGCGTCGGGCCGGTCCGGGAGCCCGAGCAGTTCGGTGACGATGCGGTCGGTCTGGGAGGGGTTCATGTCGCCGTAGTTGAAATACTTCACGTACGCATCTTCGAAGGGCAACCCGTTTTCTTCCAGCGCCTTGCGGTACCCGGCCAGCCGTTCTTTGGTGATGGACAGCCAGGCGGCGGTGGTCAGGTGGGCAATGCGGCGGCAGCCCGCTTCGATCAGGTGGGTGGTGGCCTGGTAGGCGCCCTGGAAGTTGTCGGCCTTTACCTTGCAGGTATTGATCTCTTCGGAAATCCGGTCGAAGAAGACAATGGGCAAGCCCTTCTCCTGCAAGTCTTTGAAGTGCTCCACGCGGTTGGTCTGGCTGGAGAGGGAAACCAGCAGCCCGTCGACCCGCCGCGACACGAGCAACTGGGTGGTTTCCACTTCGCGTTCGAACGATTCGTGGCTCTGCGACACGATCACGTGGTAGCCGCGCTGGTAGGCCGCCTCGTCGATGCCGTTGATGGCCTGCGAAAAAAAGTAGTTGACGATTTCGGGAACGATCACGCCGATGGCCCGGCTCCGGCTCTCCTTGAGGCTTTTGGCAATGGGATTGGGCTGGTAGTTGAACTTTTGGGCGTAGTCCAGCACCAGTTGCTTGGTTTCGGAACTGATTTCGTAACTGCCCCGCAGGGCCCGCGATACCGTGGAGGCAGAAAGCCCCAGCGCCCTGGCAATGTCTTTGATGGTTACGGCCTCAAATTTCATGGGGGGAAGATAGGGAAAAGAGAGGAATGGGTATTGGGGTATTGAGGGATTGGGGTATTGGAGGTGCTCATCGGCTGCACTGATCCCTTAATCCCCTAGTCCCCTAATACCCCAATACCCAACCCTTATTTCCCCGGCGTGAGCACAAGGTTGCGGTACTCGACGGGGCCGTGGTCGCCCTGGAGGAGCAGGGGGCCGGGATCGCCTTCCCGGCTGTCGAGGGCGCCGCCGGTGATGCCCGGAATTTCCCGGTCGCAGATGATGGTTTTGCCGTTGAGCACCACCGTAACGCGCCGTCCGACGAGGGTAATGTCGAAGGTTTGCCATTGCCCGGCCCGGGTAGCCCGCAGGCTGGGCGCCACGAAGCCGTAGATGCTGCCGAGTTCGTCGATGGCCGGGTCGGTGCCGGTGCTGTCGGCGATCTGCACTTCGTAACGGCCGCGCAGGTACACGCCGCTGTTGCTGCCCGCCGGGTAGCGGAATTCGAGGTGCAGCTTGAAGTCGGTGAAGGTCCTTTCGGTCACCAGGTTGCCGCCTGACTTGGCGTTGCGCAGTACGCCGCCGGTCACCTGCCACTGGTTTTCGCCCAGCGCCTTCCAACCGGCCAGGCTGTTGCCGTTGAGGAGGGGAATGGGCTGGCCCCACGCCGGTTCCCGTTCCCGGCGCAGCGACGGGGCCCGCACGGCCGTCCAGGTGCCGCGTACGCCGTCGGGAAACGTCATGGTGCCGCTCAGGGCGTCGCCCTGCAGCCGTCCTTCGAACTGAAAGTCGTTTTTGCCCTTTTCCCACTGGGGCGGTACGGCAAAGCGCAGTTGTCCCGCCGCAAACTCGACCCGGGCCACCGGCCGGGCACTGCCCCCGGAGCCCACGAACTGGCCCACCAGCGTTTCAAACCCGGAGTGGCGCACCTCCAGCCAGGCCGGCGACTCCTTGCCATCTGACTGCATGGTAATGTCCCACCGGCCTTCAATGGGGGCGGGAGCAAAGGATCGGGCCGGCAAGGCGGCCAGGAGGGCCAGGCTCAGCAGGAAAATGAGGCGGGGGAAGGGGAGGAGGGGCATGGGTAGGTTAGAAGGTTGAATGGTTGAATGGCTATAGGGTTGAAGGTTCACCACGGAGACACGGAGTTACACAGAGAAAAGGTTTCACGCAAAGGCGCAAAGGAGGAGCGCAAAGACCGCAAAGAAAAAAATTGAACCGCAAGGATCGCAATAGAGACGTAAGGGCGCAAAGGCAGGGGTAGGGGTTAAACCCTACCCTACGGAAAGGCTGCGCCTAAGTTAGTTCAAGCGAAGCCTGCGTACGCATGCGCAATATCAATAGGATCGGGTTTAAACCCGATCCCGTCTCCCTTTTTCTCCATGAAAATCCGTGCCCTCCGGGCCTCCGTGGTAAATTTTTCCCCGGAAAAACCGTCCTTCAAAATAGGCATTGCCCGGGTACGCCGCAAAGGCAGACACGCTTTTTTAATTCCCCGCCTCCCCATTCTCAAACTCCCTAACTCCCCAACTCACCAACGCCGCTTATTCCCCAACTCCTGTTTATATTGCCGCAGCAAACCATTTCTTCCCATGAACCCTTGGATCTCCGCCTGGCAGGCGTTTCTGCAAAACCACCCTTCCCTCGACGTGGTACCCCAACGCGATTACCCCACCGTGCCGGCCGTATCCCCCGCAGTGCTGGCCCGGGACGAATCTTTTTGGGACGGGGTAAAAGCCCGGTTTCCCGCGCATCCCGGCCTGATCAACCTCAACAGCGGGGCCGTCAGTGCGGGACCGCACGCCGTGGAAAAAGCATTTGTAGCCTACTACCAACTGCTGAACCAACTGCCCAGCTACTACACCTTTAAGTACATGGAAGGCGGCCGCGAACTCATCCGGGAGGGACTGGCCGGGCTGCTCAACGCCGAATCCGGGGAGGTGGCTACCCTCCGCAATACCACCGAAGCCCTTAACAACGTGATTTTCGGCGTGCCGCTCCGGGCCGGCGACGAGGTGGTGGCCTGTAAACAGGACTACTCGAAAGCCGTAGCCTCCTGGAAACAAAGGGCCGCCCGCGAAAATATTACCGTCCGGTGGGTAAACCTGGAAGGGCCGGCCGAAACCGACGAGGAAGTAGTCGCCAAGTACGTGGCGGCCTTCACCGACCGGACCCGCCTGCTGCACCTGACGCACGTAATCAACTGGAACGGGCAGGTGCTGCCGGTGGCCGCCCTCATCGGGGAAGCCAAAAAACGGGGCATCGAGGTGCTGCTCGACGGCGCCCACAGCTTTGGCCTGCTCGAAACCGACGTGAAGGCGCTGGGCTGCGACTACTTCGTGACGGCGCTGCACAAGTGGCTGTCGGGACCCATTCCGTCGGCGCTGCTGTACGTGGAGCGGTCGAAGATTCCGGCGCTGTGGCCGCTGGCGAGCAGCTTCACGCCGCAATCCGACAACATCCGCAAGTTCGAAGAACTGAGCATTCAACTGATGCCGACGCTCCTGGGACTGGGCTACGCCATCGAATTCAACGACTGGCTGGGGCGGGCCAACAAGGAAGCCCGGCTGCGGCACCTGCGCCGGTACTGGACGGAGCAACTGGCCGACCTCGACGGCCTGTACTTCCGCACGCCCCTCGACGAGGACCGGTGCTGCGTGATCGTGAACGTGGCCGTGCCGGGCCGCGAACCGGCCGCACTGGAAAAGCAACTGTTTGATGCCCACCGGGTGCACACGCAGGCCATTGTGTGGGAAAACATGCCCGGCATCCGCGTCACTCCCAACGTCTACACCAGCCCCGCAGAACTGGACCAATTGGTTACAGCCCTGCGGCAGATGGTTGGCGCTTAAAAAGGAGACTGGAGGAACG
Source organism: uncultured Sphingobacteriales bacterium (assembly GCA_963844325.1). GTDB lineage: Bacteria > Bacteroidota > Bacteroidia > Cytophagales > 172606-1 > CADCTQ01. The sequence continues at coordinate 4,836,100 of CAWJNV010000002.1, read as the reverse complement.
GAGACAGGAGACCGGAGGAAGGGAGGCGGGAACGAACGGAGACCGGAGGAAGGGAGACCGGAGGAGGATCGGGAAGGAGGCTTGGGTGGGGATGCAGGAAGGGCGTCGCATCGTGTTACACATCGTATTGCGGGAAAGGGTCGCCTCGCGGTACTCGTCGCGTCGCGGGGAAGGGTCGCGTTGAGGGGAAGGGTCGCGTTGCGGGGAAGGGTCGCGTTGCGGGGAAGGGTCGCGTTGCGGGAAAGAGTCGCATCGCGGGAAAGAGTCGCGTCGCGGCTCCCCTCCTCGGAGGGGTTAGGGGGTGGGTTTACCTACATGCTACGTTCTACCTAGGGGTCACCGCATTGCGGTACTCTTACGCCGATGCCCAACTTTCTGCGGATACTTTCTGCTGTGAATACCGCCATCGCGCTGATTTCTCCTGCGATGATCCCGAAATATTCAAAGCATACAGGTAAACCCACCCCCTAACCCCTCCGAGGAGGGGAGCCGCGACGCGACCCTTCCCCGCAACGCGACGAGTACCGCCATGCGACCCTTCCCCTCAACGCGACCCTTTCCCGCGACGCGACGAGTACCGCGAGGCGACCTGGGTTTCCCCCAAAAGGGTGGAGGAGAGAAAAAGATTAAGCGGCCATTGAATGGCGCCCATCATTTTCGAATTCCAGTGGGCTAAAGTAGCCCAGCGAAGAATGGATTCGCCTGCGGTTGTAGAATACTTGGATGTACTCGAAGATGTCCTGCTTGGTCTGCTGGTGGCTCTGGTAGGGCAGCCGGTAAACGAGTTCCTGCTTGAGAGTGGCAAAGAAGCTCTCCATGACGGCGTTATCATAACAGTTGCCTTTTCGGCTCATCGAGCAGGTGATGCGATAGTCCTTGAGTAATTGTTGGTAATCGTTACTGGCATACTGGCTTCCTCGGTCAGAGTGGTGAAGCAGTCCTTGTGGCGGTTTTCTGTTGAGTAAGGCCATCTTTAAGGCTTTGATTACTAATTCTTTCTCCATGTTGTCGTCCATTGCCCAGCCGACTACTTTCCTAGAATACAAGTCCAGCACCACGGCCAGGTACAGCCAGCCCTCTGTGGTCCAGATGTAAGTCATGTCGGTGACCCACTTCTCATTGGGCTTTGTGGCCTTAAAGTCCTGATTGAGTGTGTTTTCGGCTACGGGCAAGCCGTGTTTGGAATTGGTAGTGACTATATACTTCTTCTTTCGACGGGCGGCCATCTGGTTCACCTGCATAAGGCGGGCTACGCGATTTTCTGAACAGGCCACGCCCCGTTTCTTCAAGTCCACGTACACGCGGGGACTCCCGTAGGTCTGCCGGCTCTGCTGATGAACGTGCTTGATTTGTTCCAAAAGCTGTTTATTGGCCTGTTTTCTAGTACTCTCGGGTCTTTTTAGCCAAGCGTAGTAGCCACTCACTGATACTTCCATGGCCCTACACAAGCGTTCCACCACGTGCTGCTGAGTGTGCTCCCGGATGAAGAGGTATCTCACTGGGAGTTCTTGCTGAAGATACCTACTGCCTTTTTTAGGATCTCAACGGTTTCCTTCAAGCGTTGATTCTCCCGCTGCAACTGGCGTAGTTCTTCCTCTTTGCTGTGCCCCTTACCGGGAAAGGCCTTTTCGGGGTCCTCCTTGAGTTCTTTCATCCACCGGCCCAGCACGCTACTGGGCACACCCAGATCACGCGCCGTCTGACTTTGGTTACCGTGCTGGTGAGCCAACCGGATGGCCTCCTCTTTAAACTCCTTCGAATAATTCTTCCTGATACTCATGATACGACTGGTTTGGTGGTACGAGTGGTTTGGGTCGCTAAAGTTATGCTTTTCCGCTCCTCCACTCTTACGGGGGAATACCAACCCTTTCCCGCAATACGATGTGTAACACGATGCGACGCCCTCCCGCAACGTCCGTGTACCGCGAGGCGAACCTTCCCTCCATGCGGCATAACTACTCGGCTGATGATAAGTACTGGTTTTCCGGGCGGATCATCCAGCCCTTCTGGCCGGCCGGGTTCTGCACGAGCAGGAAAGCGTCGAAGCGGCCGAGTACTTTAACGGTGGTGCCGGCCTTGAGCCGGGCAATGGCCGCGGCTTCGGGCTGGGGCTCGGCCAGCAGGGCCTGGCTCGACTTCACCCTGGTGCTGCGCAGCGAACGGGTCAGGGGTTCCACCAGCGGCGCGGGCACGTAACCCGTCGTGCCGTCGGGAAGCTGGGCGCGGTACCAGGCGCCGGTGCCCGCCGTCAGGGTAAGTACCGTTGCCGCCGGGATTTCGCGGCGCACCGGCGACTTGACGGAGGGCGACACCCGCAAGGAAGCTTTTTTTGCCGTGATCCGGCCGCGGGTGCCCAGGCGGTGCAGCGCCACCGTTACCGCCGGCGCGGGGGCAACCGCTTTTTTGACGAAAGGAAGCGGGTTGACCGCCCCGCCCCAGCCCCGGTACACGCCGAAGTGCAGGTGGGCAGGCGTCGTTTTGGCGTTGCCGGTATTGCCCACCGTGCCCAGCACCTGCCCCGCCTTCACGCGTTGGCCCGTTTTGACGAGTTGCTTGTCGAGGTGGGCGTAGTAAACGGCCTGGAGGTTTTTGTTGATCACCCACACCACCTTGCCGCCGATCCGGGTAGTGCCCACGTTGCTCACCACGCCGTCGGTGGCGGCGACCACGGGCGTACCCCGCCGGGCAAAAATGTCGATGCCTTCGTGCTTGCGCTTGCCGCCTCCCCGCGAGGCGCCCCAGTAACTGCCGATGGCCCGGGCGTCTTTGCCCTTCACGGGAAACGCAAAGGCCGGCAGCAGGGTGAGGCTCACGGTGTAATGGCCCGCGTAGCCAAGCTTGGGCTGCAAGCGGAGCAGGTACGTTTTGCCCCGTTCGGCCGGCAGTTTCAGTTGCGATTTTCCCGCCGCCAGGTACGCCACCGGCTCGGGGTCGTCACCGTCTTCCGGCAATTCGAACACGTCGGCGAAGAGAGGCGGGGCACCCTTGCTTTTGCCCGCTACGGCGATCAGTACGCGGGCGTCGGCGGGCAGCCGGAACCGGTACGACTGGGCTGCGGCCCCCTTGCCGACGTAGTGCCCGGTTTCCTTGAAAGGCACCGCCACGGTCACCGAGTCGAGGAGGGCGGCTTCGCCGGCCAGTAGCCACGCCTGTACGGCCGGACTTTCGTGGAGCCCCTTTGCCCGGAGCTGCCCGCGGTACTGTTCGTAGGGGGAAACTTTGTCAGCGGGAACCGGTTCGGGGACCGGAATGGCACGGGCGGCAACGCGCGGCCCCGAGAGGAGCAAACCAATCAACAGGAGGCACCCGCCGGGGAGGCGCCGGAAAAAGAATGCAAGCATGTGGTAAAAGCGGAGTTAAAAAAGTAACAAGTACACCATTGGCAAGCCCCGGCTGTGGATTTGGATGAAAGGGAGTAAGGGTGTATCCGCTAGAGATGAGGTTTTTTGATAAACGTTGTTTGATGGGGAAATAGTACACTGATTTATTATGATGATTATGATTGGTTATGATTTAAAGAATTGATGAGCCGATGCAGTCAGGAACAGTCTCTATATTTTTTATTTTATCATAACCCACCATAATCATCATAACAAATCAGTGTACTATCACCGTCCCCCCTTGTCGTCGTTGTTGATCTTTTTGCTCTGCTTGCCGCCACCCCCGGCGGTCATCTGGCCGAAGCGCCACTCGAAGGCGAGGCGGAGGTTGCGCGTCACAAAGAAGTTGCGGGCCTCGGTGGTGAACGTGGGCGCCGACTGCCGGAAGGTTTGGCGGACGCCCCGGCTGAACGGGTTGCTGACGCCCAGCGTGAGGCTGGCTTTTTTGCTCCAGAATTCCCGCTTGGCCGAAAAGTTGTACCAGTAGAAGCCCGTGCCCCGTCCCTGGAGGCTGATCCAGCCGGTGTCGTAGTTGCCGTCGGCCTGCACGGTAATGTCTTTGGGAAACTTGTAGGTGGTATTGAGGTTGAAGCGCCCGATGAGGCCGCCGTTGCGCTGCCCCAGGGCCGGGCTGCTCAGTTCCTGGTGCCGCACGTCGGCGCCGCCGTTGAAAGTCCAGTCCTTGCTCAGTTGTCCCGACGCGTTGAGATTCACGCCGTAGGTAGCCCGCTGGGCGATGTTGCGCGGACTCATCACCGACACCCCGTTAGGTTCGACCGTTGCCAGGTACTCAATGGCGTTGTCGGTGAACCGCCAGTAGAGGGCCGTATTCACCGAAACGCCCTTTTTGGTGGTTACGCTGTGCGACAGTTCGACGGCGTGGTTCAGTTCCGGGTCCAGGTAAGGGTTGCCGGTAAACACGTTCAGCGAGTCGCTTTCGTTGCGCCACGGGTTGAGAAACCAGATCAGCGGCCGCTGGATGCGCTGCGTGTAGCTGGCTTTCACGGTGTGCGTTTTAATGCCTTTCGACACGGTAAGGCTCGGAATCAGGTTGGTGTACTGGCTGGCTACGCGGGTGCCGGTGGTCACGAAGTCGCCGTCGATGTCGGTGTGTTCGAGGCGGGCCCCCAGGTTGAAGCCCCACTTGCGCCGGGTGTCGATGCGCAGGGAGGCGTAGCCCGAGTACACCCGCTGCACGTAGTCGAAGTCGTTGGCTTGGCCCGGGTCGGGCACGAATGGGCTGCCGTCCAGGGATTCCTCCACGCGGAACTCGCTGCCGATGTCGCGCAGGATGGTTTTGGCGCCTACCTCGATTTTAAAGGTGGTGGTATCCTTGCGGCCGTTGCGGGTAATGGGGTGCGTGTAGTCGGTCTGCACGGTGTACTCCTTGTTGCGGCTGTAGTTGGTGCTGCGCTGGCGGCTGGTGATCCGTTCGGGTTCGGGCAGCGGGTAGCGGTCGGTTTCGTAGAAATAGTTGTCGGGCATGCGGCTGAACTGCCCGAGCAGCGAAAACTCCTGCTCTTTCTTTTTGAACGATTTGGTGTACCCCAGGTCAAGCTGGCCGTTGCCGAACGGGTTGTTGAAGCGGGTGTCATTGCCGAAGGCCGCAGTTTCGGCGCCGCTGGCGTCGGTGAGCCGGTTGATGATGCGGCTGTTGCTGGGCCAGTCGCCGCCCCAGACGTTAAGCGACAGGTTGAGGCGGCTGGTGGAGTCGGGGTCGTAGTCGAGGCTCATTTCGCCGAAGCCGCCCGTGCCCGTGTTGTCGGCCTGGTTCGACTGGAAGAGGCCGCCCGCCGGCACCCCGTCTACCAGCGTGGTCCGTATCGTTTCCGTTTCCCGGATGTTGCGGTACTGGTGGGCGTTGGCCGACAGCGACAGGCCCAGCTTCTTGCCCTTGGCCGTGAGGTTGGTGCCCAGCTGCCGCCCGTACACGGACGCCGCCGCGTTCACCGACCCGTTGAAGCCCCGCAGGGCCTTTTTGGTGATGATGTTGATGACCCCGGCCGAACCTTCCGCGTCGTACTTGGCCCCGGGACTGGTGATCACTTCCACTGATTTGATGAGGTCGGCGGGCATCTGCCGGAGGGCGTCGGCCAGGTTGCGGGCCATCATGGCCGAGGGCTTGCCGTTAACGAGCACCTTGATGTTGCCGCTGCCGCGCATCTGCACGTTGCCGTTGAGGTCCACGCTGAGCGTGGGCACTTTGCGCAGCACGTCGGCGGCCGTGCCCCCGGCATTGGAAATGTCCTTTTCGGCGTTGTACACGAGCCGGTCGCCCTTGTCCTCGACCAGGGCTTTCTGCCCGGTCACGGTTACCTCACCCAGCGTTTTGCTTTCGGCCGCCAGCCGGATGGAACCCAGTTCCCGGACCGGGCGGGCCGCGGTGAGGCTGACGGGCAGAGTGGCGGTGCGGTAGCCCACGTACGACACCACCAGCGCATAATTGCCCAGCGGCAGGTTGGCCAGCGTAAAACTTCCCTGCTCGTCGGTGGTGGTGCCCGTGACCAGCTTGTTGCCGTCCTTGAGGGCTACCGTGGCGTAGGGCACCGGCTTGGTGGTGAGGGAGTCGGTGAGCACGCCGGTGAGCTTGCCGGTTGGGCCGGACTGGGCTACGGCGCCGCCTGACCAGGCCAGGAGCAGGAGCAGCGTAAAAAGGAATTTCATGGGCAGTAAATGCTGGTAAACGTTGGGGTCGGGGGCGTGAATCAATTGCAACGCGGGCGCGGGTTGTAAGAACGGCATAAAACCTTTCAAATCCGTATTTGCAACCCTTTGCCTGCCTCAAAAGCTTTGCCAGAGGTGCATGGTTCCGGTAAAAGATTCGCCCTTAGGCGTTAACGAAAGCGGGGCGGAACGCAATCTGTCCGTTAGCGGACAACGATTGTTCCGAATTGATGCAATTGTACCGTAACGTGGACTATGTTGGATTCAAACCCATTTAACAACCGGCTCAGCCAGGTACCGGGGGGAGGAAACAGGAAGGAAACTGAAAAGGGGAAGTGTAAAATGGAAAACGAGAAGCAAATGAAATGCGCTTTTCCTTTCCTTACGCGGAGGGTTTGCATGGTGGGAAGGGATGGCATTGCGTTACTCGTTGCATCGCGGGAAGGCGTCGCGTCGCGGCTCCCCTCCTCGGAGGGGTTAGGGGGTGGGTTTACTTCAATGAAGCAAGTGATGTGGGGATCAGTGCAGCAGCCAATCAACGCAATGAAGGTATTCACATGAGGAAATACCCGCAAAAAGTTGGGCATCGGCGCCAGAGAGCATTACCCAAATGCGGTGATCCTTGTATAATTCGTAGCATGTAAGTAAACCCACCCCCTAACCCCTCCGAGGAGGGGAGCCGCGACGCGGTCCACCTCGCGATGCGACGCCTTCCCGCGACGCAACGAGTAGCACAATACGACCCTTTCCCGCCAGGCGAACCTTCCGCCTAAGGAAAGGATACGCCAAACCCATACAAATTCTGCGTTGCGATCTTTGCAGTTCAATGTTTTTTTTAGAGTCAATACCCGGCACTTGCCCGCCCACTACTTATTCCCCGGGGCCGTGAACTGCCCGATCATTTCGTCGAGGATGGCTTGGGTGTAGCCCACCCGGTTGGTGTACTGGAGGCAAAGGGCGTATTCGCGGTCGTGAATGCGGCCGTCTTCGAGCATCATCATCACCAGGGTTTGCAGTTCGAGGGTTTTCTGCATGCCTTCTTCCGGAATCACGAAGCTGAGTTGGGGCAGGCGGTCGGCAATGTGCATGACCTGTTCGGGGGCGAGGCCCAGCCGGTTGCCGAGGTTGACGATAAACGCACTTTCCGTACTGTCGAGGCGACCGTCGGCGGCGGCTACCAGGATGATGTTCTGGAAAAAGGCAATCTTTTTCTCCGTCGTATCCAGCAAGTTTTCGAGGCGCTGAGGTTCCTGCATGTCGTTGTTTCCGTTTTAGGTCCAAAAAATACCCGTCAGTAGTGGGGTATTCTACGCCGGGGCGGGGGGAAGGTTGCCCGGCCCGGAATGGTTTGGGCCCGAACGGTTCAGGCAAGCTTTTCGAGCAGCCAGAGCTTGGCCGCACTTTCGTCGCTGAACGTACGGAGGAAGGCGCCCTTGTCGTCGAGGCGGCGCAGCGGCAGCAGGGTGGCGAGTCGCAGGAGGGGGTTGGACGAAACGACCCAGGCCATTTTGCCGAGGCCGGCGGCGCGCAGGGGCGCCAGGAAGTCGATCTTGAACCAGTGGGAAGCCACGCGGTACGCCCAGCCGAGCCGGCGGTGGTCGTTGAGAATGTTGGTGCACCCCTGTCCCCGGAGCAGGGTCCCGATGGTTTGCACTTCCGCCCGCAGCGATTCACCCGCCGGCAGGCTTTTCCAGTTGCAGTACAGGTAATGGTGCAGGCGGTTGTAGGCCACGTCAACGTGGGCCGAACTGTACAGGACCGTGTGCTGCAACGCTTCTTTGCCGGCGGCGGTGTCCTTGCTGCCCGCTTCCGGGGCAACGGACGCGGCGGTGGGGGAGAACGACAGGGATAAGGAGGCGGAAATCGTCAACATGGCCTGCGGGGTTAAGGGTAAGGGTAGCTGGGACGCTAAAAAAGGCATTTTGCCCCTTGATGTCCGGGCCGCAGGAAGGTAAACACGGATTTTTAAAATTTTTTTGGAAGGGAGTTTATGAGTTTAAAAATAGAGTTTATGAGTTCAAAGTTTATGAGTTTAAAGTAATAACGCGGTGAAGACTAATCGCACACCACTCATAAACTCATAAACTTTAAACTCATAAACTCATTTCAGCGCGTTTTGCAATTGCAGGTACTGCACGAGCATGATGGTTTTGCCGTCCATGATTTCCCCGGCGGCCACCATGCGTACCACTTCGGCGAAGGGCAATTCCAGTACTTCGATTTCTTCCTCGTCCACCCCGCCGCCCCCGTCGGGCCGGTCTTCGGGAGAATACTCGGCTACGTAGAAAAAGAGCTTTTCAGTGACCGAACCCGGACTCATGTAGGCTTCAAACACCTTGCGAACGTCCCGGATGCGGAACCCGGTTTCCTCGGCAGTCTCCCGGCGAATGGCTTCCTCGGGTTGGTCGTGGTCGAGCAGGCCGGCGCAGGTTTCGATGAGCATGCCCGACGCGTTGCCGTTCACGTAGGTGGGCAGCCGGAACTGGCGGGTGAGGATCACCGTTTGCCGCTGACGGTTGTAGAGCAGGATGGTGGCCCCGTTGCCCCGGTCGTAGGCTTCCCGGGACTGCCGCTCCCAGCTGCCGTCCTTGCGCCGGTAGTCAAAGGTGATCTTTTTAAGCAGGTACCAGTTGTCGGACAAAAGCTGCTCTTCGACAATCTTAACGCGGTCGTTCATCGTTACAGGTTTGATTGATATTGTATTTATATGATCGTTATTGAACAAAATAAAGACCTTTTTCCGTCAAAGTCAAGGAGGGGGGAAAATAAATGCAAGGGTGAAGAATGGAAGAAAAAGAATACTATCGCATCCCGAAGTACCAGTGACCACTGACGAACAACCATGGACAACGCCATCCAGCAACTCTTTCCCCCGGATTTCGCCCAACTCACGGACGTATGGGAGGCATCGGTGCGGGCCACGCACGACTTCCTGCGGGAAGAGGACATTCAGAAAATGAAACCGCTGGTGCGGGACGAATACCTGTATCTGGTAACGCTTTTCGGCATCCGGGACGCGAACGGCAGGATTTTGGGCTTCATCGGCGTGGCCGGCAATAAGATCGAAATGTTGTTTATCCACCCCGGCGCCCGGGGCAAAGGCACCGGCAGGCAACTGCTGCGTTACGCCGTCGATCACCTGGGCACCGACCAAGTGGACGTGAACGAACAGAACGGCCAGGCCGTGGGCTTTTACCTGCACGCCGGTTTCAAAGTAGCCGGCCGCTTCGAACGCGACGGCCAGGGGCAGCCCTTTCCGCTGCTGCACCTGAAGCTGGTCAGGGAGTAGGGAGCAAGAATCAGGGCACTATCTGTGCTTATGCTTGCACGAATATGATTACATTTGAGCAACCTGCTGTTTTAACGGTGGGATCGTGGGCTAGCCAATACCCGATACTCAATCCCCATCCATGAATTTTCAACTCCGCAAACAGATCATTCTCGCGGGCCTGGCGCAGCAGGGCAGCGTGGAGGTAAAGGAACTGGCCCGGCAACTGGATACGTCCGAGATCACCGTGCGGCGGGACTTGGCCGTGCTGGCCGAAAAGGGTCTGCTGGTCCGCACGCACGGGGGGGCCATAACCCTGGCCCTTGCCAGAGAGCCGGCCGCGTTTGCCAACAAGGCCGCCACCCGGCAGGCGCAGAAGGAATACATTGGCCGCCTGGCCGCCGCCGAAATCGCCGAGGGCGACACCATCTTCATTGATTGCGGCAGCACCACCTTTCAACTCTGTCCCTTCATCCGGCACCTGCACGTACGGGTCGTCACCAACTCGCTGCCCGTCGTCAACGAACTGGCCGGGTCGGCCGTGCAGCTGAACGTGGCCGGCGGGGAAGTGGACGGCGAACGGCAGGCCATTCACGGCGTGGTGGCCCTCCAGCACCTGCGGCGCTACCGGGTTGATAAAGCGTTTATCGGGGTGGATGGCATTTCGGTAGCGCACGGCCTGAGCGCCAATGGCGAAAAGGAGGCTTCCATCAGCCTGGCCGCCGCCGAGGGAGCCCGGCTCGTGTACCTGCTCTGCGACTCGGGCAAACTGGAAAAGGACCGGTACTTCCAGTTTGCCCCGCTGGCCGTGGTGCATACACTGGTTACCGACCACGAAGCCCCGCCCCACGTGGTGGAGGCCTACGAACGGGCCGGGTTGCGGGTGCTGCGGTGAAGAAAATTCATGAGTTTATGAGTTTAAAGTTTATGAGTGGTAAGCGCCTGTTTTACAGTCGCGTATTCACTTTAAACTCATAAACTCATGAACTTTAAACTCATGAACTCAATTGAGCGAAGGCAGCGTTTCCTGGTCGCCGAGTACCTCTTCGATGTCGATGGATTCGCGGGCTACGATTTCTTCGAGGGCGGACGGCAGGGCGTACTCTCCGTACACGATGAAACGACCGCCTTCGATGACCGTCTGCACGGTTTCCATCTTGATCTGGGCGTTCACGGGCAGTTCCTGTTCAATCTGGGCGAAGTCCACTTCCAGGGTAGCTACGCCCCGAACGGTACGGGTCTGGTCGTCGCCCGCAATGAGGTATTCCTTGAAAAAAAACTGCTTTTTCATAGCGGACGCAGGGGTGAGTGAAAGAGTGAGTCGAGGGAAATTTTTTCGAAGACGATGCCCGCCACGTAGGGCCGCTGGCGGCTGCCGGCGCGCCGGGCCTGTACCCGCAGGGCCTTTTCGACCCGCCGCACGGCCGTCGCGGGAAACGGTCCCCGGGCGTTGAGGGTTGGCTGTTCGGTGACGAACGCCAGCCAGTCACGCTCCTCCAGCATCAGCAGGGTTACGGTCACGTTGCGGGTCGGTTTTCGGCGGAACAGCCGCTTGAGCAGGGTTTGCATGGAGGCGTACTTTTAGGCGAGGGCCGGGCAGCACAGTACCCGCGTCCTCATTTCTTACAATTTTACCGCCCGAAAAGTTCTCGGTCGGGAGGCGGCGTGAGCCGGTGCCGTCACTGCCAACGGGCGGTTGTTGTGCTTACGCGGCAACAGCTTCTCCGTAAAAATACCGAAAAAAGCCGACTTCCGTATTTTTACCGGGCGCAAGCGTACCTGAATTATTCACAATTTCGTTAATTGCAGTACTTACAACCAGGCTAAAGTTCATTTGTTCTGATGTTCACCGTGTTTGTTACGCGTACCGTTGGGAAGAGTGTACTGCAAAAAGATTTTGGGGAGTTGGAAGCGGCCAGGAATTTCTTTGACCGGTTGCTGGCCGAAAAGCCTTACGAGGGGGTGATGGTCATGCTGTTGAAACGGGAAGGCTACGGGCGGAACTTCCTGCTGGACGCCAACGTGATCCCCTCCACCCTGAAGTTGGGCGCCCAATCTCCCGGTGCGGCCGGCCTGGCGACGTCTACCGGGTCGGGCAACCCGTAGTGGTGCCCACGGAGGGCATTAAAATTACAGCGACCAACTATATAGCCATTCAGCCATATAACCATACCGCTATTCAACCTTCCCTGTCAATTCAGATAATCACGAGACCGGCTGCATACGGGCCGGTACCGCTTCGCCGGAAAGACCCGGAAAAAACGAAAACCCCGTTCCTCGTGGACGGGGTTTTTGTTTGCATGCTAGGACAACTACTGCTTCAGAAACTTAACGTTCCGGATGCCGTCATCCGTGCGGAGTTGCAGCACGTAAAGGCCCTCCGGTAAACTTTCCACCCGGATCTCCAATTCGGCTTCGCCCGTCTGCCGGTGCGCATCGCGCAGCAGCACCCGGCCCGCGCCGTCCGTCACGGCGGTAGCCTGTACCTGGCGGGCAGCGAAGGGCAGTTTGATGAAAAGCTTGTCCGTTGCCGGGTTCGGGTACAGGCTTACCTGCCCCGCTTCGGATTCCGGTTCACCCGCCAGCCGCGCGCCGGCCACCGGCAGTACTTCCACGGCCGAGACGAGGGGGTTGTCGGCCAACCCTTTCGAGAAGTAGAGGTTCAGAATGCCGTCCGTAACCGTTACCTGCATGGTCCGGGTAACGGCCCGCATGGCGCCGCCGGCCGCGGCAAACACGTCGAACTCCGAAAGCCGTTTTACGCCTTCCGCAAACACGTTGAATTTGCGGGACCCCGCGCCGCCGGCCGTCCGGTAACCGAACCAGGTTTCGTTGAAGTGCAACACTACGTTGAAGGTGCCGCTGCCGGTCGGGATTCCGTAGGAGAACACCCCAACCCGGGCATTGTGGTAGAGGGCGTCGTCGGTGGTGCCCGCCACTTCCCCGCCGGGGATGCTCGATACGGTGCCCGAGGCGTAGTACACGTCCGCCGCGAACCGCTTGCCGGCACCCGTGGTAAAGGCGCCTCCGCCCGCGTTGATGGCCAGGGCACTGCCGGCGGGCAGCACTTCAATGGCTTTGACGGCCGGGTTGTCGGCCGCGCCCTTGAGGAAAGCCAGGTTCAGCGTGCCGTCCGCAACGGTGACCCGGAACGTTTCCTGGGCTACCCGCAGGGCGCCGCCGGCCCGGGCAAACACGTCATAGTCGGTCAGTTTCCGCGCGCCTTCCGCGTTGACGTGGAACTTCCGCGACCCAATCCCGCCCGGGGCGGTGTTGCCGAAGTACGTCTCGGCAAAGTGCAGCACTACGTCGTACGAACCGTTGCCGGTGGGGAAGTTGTAGGAAAACGAGGTGCCGTGCCGGCCCGTCTGGTAGAGGTAGTCATCGGCCGTGCCGCCGATGCCCAGCGTGGTTGCCGTGGACACCGAGCCGCCCGAGAAGTACCCATCGGGCGCGAAGCTGCGCGCATCAATGGTGGAGAACGCGTTGCCGCCGGCATTCACCCGGAAAGTACCCGCCGCCGCCGCATTGACGGTAACGGTCACTTTGGTCCGGCTGCTTTCCCCGCAGGGAGCCAGGTAAACCGCTACGTAGTAGGCAGTGGTTGCCGCCAACGCAGGGGTCTGGTACGTAGTCCCGGTAAAGAGCAGGGTGCCGCCCGTAGCGGCCGTGTACCAGCGGTAGGAGGCGCCGGCCGGGGCTCCGCTGGCCGTCAGCGTGGCCGTTTGCCCGCTTTGGACCGTTGCCCCCGCCGCGGCCGGGGCCGTAAGGGGAGGCTGCACGGTAACCGTTGCGGTCTGCGTGAGGGTGGTTTCCACGCAACCGAACGCCCTCACCGAGAAGGCGTTGGCACCGGTTGACAGGTTGACGGCGGGAATGGTCAGCGCCAGGTCGCCGCCCGGGCTCTTGACGGCCGGCCCGATGGGCGAAGTGCCGTAATACACCCGGTAGGTAACGCCGGCCTGGGACGCTTTTACCGTGACGGTGCCGTTGGCATTGGCGCACACCGTACTGCCGGCCAGCGCCGGCGAAGCCAGCGGCGTGGTACAGCCCGCGGCGTCGTACCGCCAGAGTTCCGGGCCGGTAATGTCGTTGTCAGCCTTCACGTAGAGTACGCCGTTGGCGTCGGCGAACTGGGAAGAGTAATTGTCGATCCGCAGTTTGGCGCCCGAGGCGGCGTCCCGGAGCAGGACCGTACCGGCCGTGGTGCCGTCACTCCGACACAGGTAAAAGCCGTCGGTTTCCCACCCGCCGAAAAAGAGCGTATTGTTCACCTCGGTGATGCCGGTGGGAATCAGCTTGCTTTTGACCAGTACGGTGCCGGCCGCCGTCCCGTCGCTCCGCCACATTCCCTGGGCCGCACCACCGTTGATGGCAAAATACAGGGCGCCTTTGGCGCTGGCCAGTTCGTAGGGATAGGAGCCGTCGGGGCCCGGCAGAATGTCCTTGACCATTGCCGTACCGGCGGCGGTGCCGTCACTCTTCCAGATTTCCCGGCCGTGCTCCACATCTTCGCTCACGAAGAACAGCAGGTTGCCCACCGGGGTGAACTCGTAGGAGTTGGCGCTCGGCAGGACTTTTACCGGCACCGTACCCGTCGCGGTGCCGTTGCTCTTCCACAAATAATGCGGTTCTGCCAAGGGCGCCGTCGAGGCTATAAAAAACAGGGTGCCGTTCACGTTGACCAGCGAACCGGGGGAAGAAGTACCCGGGCCGGGATTGATGTCTTTGAGGCGCGAGGTGCCCGCGGCGGTGCCGGTGCTCTTCCATACTTCCGCGCCGCTGGCGCCGTCGTCGAGCACGAAGTACAGTGTGCTATTGATCCTGAGCAACTGCCCGGCCGTGCCGCTTTTGATCACCTGCGTGCCGGCCGCCGTCCCGTCGCTTCGCCAGAGCCCCTTGTCGTTGGTAAAGTAAAGCATCCCGTTGAGGGTGACCAGGTTGGCCGCCCCGCCGATGTCGAGCAGTTTCACCGTGCCCGACGGGGTGCCATCACTTTTCCAGAGGGCGAACTGTACGTAATTGGCCGAAAAGGTAAAGTAAAGCGTGCCATTGAGGCCCACGAAGGAAGACTGGTAAGGGAGGATGGTGCTGCCGAGGGCGGCGGCGTCCTTTACCCTGGTTGTACCCGCGGCCGTTCCGTTGGTTTTCCACAAGGACCAGGCGTCGGCCGTTTCCTGGGCCGAAAAGTAAAGCGTACCGTTCACGTACGTCAGGTTGGTGGGGTTCGAACCGAAGGTATGGTCAAAAGGATGGCCGATGCTTTTGACCAGCGTGGTGCCGGCGGCGGTGCCGTTGCTTTTCCAGAGTTCGTCGGTGCTGCTGACCGTAGTCCGGAAGTACAGCGTGCCGTTGAGGGCGGCGAAGCCCTCCAGGCCGGGGATTTCCTTTACCTCCGTAACCGTCGTTCCGTCCGTCTTAAGGATGCCGCGGAAATCCGAATTATCGTCCGCCGAGTACGTGGAGGCTTTGAAGTATAGGGTTCCGTTGACATTGGTCAATTGATCAGGCTCCGAGCCGTAGGGATAATAGAATTCCACCCATTGGTAGTCAATGCGTTCCCAATGAAATTCGCCCCTCGGTTCAAGGTCGGCCACCATGGCCGGGCCCGTGGCGTCACGCTTCCAGGGTTCCCGGCCGTATTCCGTCGTGAAAGCCGAAAAGAAAAGCGTGCCGTTGACGTTGGTCAGGTGGGTCGGGCTGGAGCTGGTGACGAACCCCCGTTCGTAGCCCAGGTAGCGGCCCGGCTCCAGGTCTGCCTCCAGCGCCGTTCCGGCGGCCGTGCCGTCGCTCCGCCAGAGTTCGTAGCCCTTGCTGCCGTCGTTGGCCGAAAAATACAGCACGTTGTCCACGTTGGTGAGCCAGTCGGGGTGCGAACCCTTGGCGCCCGGGTTGATGTCCTTGACCAGTACCGTGCCCGACGCCGTGCCGTTGCTCTTCCAGAGTTCGCGGCCGTGCGTAATCGTATCGGCCGCCGCCGCGAAGTAGAGGATGCCGTTGCGTACGGCCAGCGAGGCGGGGTCCGAGCCGGTGGCCCCCGGCCAGATGTCCTTTACCCGCACCGTGCCGGTGGCCGTGCCGTTGCTCTTCCACAACTCCCGCCCGCCCGTGCCGTCGTCGGCCGAAAAGTACAGCGCGCCGTTGAGGGCGACCAGGTCGGCGGGGGAGGAACCGGCCGTCCCGGGGTTGATGTCTTTGACCCGGACGGTGCCGGCGGCGGTGCCGTTGGTTTTGTAGAGTTCACGCCCCCCGAGGGCATCGGTGGCGGCAAAATACACCACGCCGTTCACGGCCGCGAAGCCCGTGGGGTTCGAGCTGCTGGCGCCCGGGTTGAGGTCTTTGATGAGCACGGTGCCGGCGACCGTGCCGTCGCTCTTGAAAAGCTCCCCGCCGATGGTCCCGTTGTCGGCCGCAAAGTAGAGTACGCCGTTCACGTTCACCAGGTCTTTGGGAAGCAGGTAGTCGTACGACGGCTGCGGGTTGGCGTTGATGTCTTTCACCAGCACCGGCTGGGCCAGGAGGCCCGTGCCCGCCAGGAGCAACGCGGTCACTGCGGCGGCAAAGCGTTGGAATGCCGAATGGTTGTAAAGAGGTTGCATAGCGTGTAGTGGTTTAAAAAATAAAGGAAAGACGATTGGCAGCAGGGGTAACACGGCAATGGAACGGCAACGCAAAAGCGGGACGCAGCGTGTGTGCCGATGCTCGGGGGAACACAAACCGGTCCGGCGGGAACGGGGCAAAAGGATGCTTCTCCGGAGTGGTGGTTTCTTAAACTACCGGCCGCGCGAGGTTCATGGAGTGGCCGGAAAGTTTCGTGAAAGCTGGTGGCTTCAAGGTACTTAAAAGGCCAGACGCCGGCAAGCGCCAAAGGGCAGTACCACGGGGCAGATGAGTAAGTGCAGGCGGAAATTGAGTAAGTGCAGGCGGAGCGTTCATTGAATTGTCACTTTCGTGAGCCCGGTGCGGCCGAAGAATACCGGGAAGTACATCAGTTCGGCTTTGGCCGGGTTGAGCGTAAAACTGCCCGAGTAGCGGGGCAGCAGCGTGACCGAAAAGACGTACTTGCCGGCCCGGAGGGTGCCGCAGAAGATGCTCACCTGGTGGCGGAAGTACTCGCGGTGCACCTCGTTGTACTGCCGGCTGCGCTTCTCCTCGTACGAACAGCCCGCCGGAATGGGCACCTCGATCATGACGTACTCCGATTCGCGTTTTACGGTTACTGCTACCTGCATCTCCACGGGTTTGCCCGCCTTCAGCACGGCTTTGCCCGGGCCGTGGCCCGCAAACCGGGTAGTCACCGCAAAGTCCTTTTCCACCTCCTCCGGGCTGGGGTTCCGGTACTGCTGGTAGGCGGTAAGGTACAGCGGCAGGTTCCCGCTTTTGCGCACCACCAGACTGTCGCCCGGCCGGAAAGTCGTCCGGTAGGGGAACGTGCCGACGGCGGCGTTCACGGCCCCGGCCAGTTCCAGGCGGGATGGACGCACGGTGCGGTCCCCTTCGAGCAGGTCGGGCAGGATGGTTTCGAGAATGGCCGCTGATTCGTAGGTATTGCGCCAGCCGCCCCCCTGGCGTTTTTCGAGCAAAAAACCCCGGATGCGGGCCAGTTCGGCGGCGTGACCGCCCTGGCGTCTGAGGAGGCGGTAAGCCGTCAGGGTCACCGCAATGTCGCTGTACAGCAGGTGGTTGCTTTCCCGGCCCCAGTACCAGTTGCCGAACATGGTTTGCTTGCGGGTCTTGAACAAAGTATCCGTCCGGTAGGGCTGCCCCGTCATCTGGCGGATTTCCAGCAGTTCCAGGTATTGCCCGAAGGAAAGGGACGTATCGCGGGCCAGGCGTTTGGTGTAGCGGGCAAAATCCACCTTCGCGTCCAGGTCCCGCAGCAGGCGCAGGGCCCGCAGTCCTTCCGCCCGGGGGGCGCCTTCCAGGCCGTAGATCAACTGGTCGGTGAGCCCCCGCCGGTCAAATTCCGCGGGGTAGCCGCTCTTTTCGGCGGTCAGCAGCGCCTCCGCCACGTGGGCGCTGATCCAGGCGCTGAAGGGAGCGTCGGGCCACCAGCCCCAGCCACCCTCTTTTTTCTGGGTGTCCGCCAGTTTGCGCACCAGCCGGCGTACCAGGTCGTCGTGGGCGAAGGGTTCCCCCAGATACGCCCGGATGCGCTTTTCGGCCAGCAGCGACTTGATTTTGGAGGCCATCTGTTCGTTGCACAGGTACTCGTAGCGCCGCACGTGGTTGATCTCGTCGAGCAGGATTTGCAACACGTCGGCCTGGGCGTTCAGGTGCACTTCACCCAGCCTAGGGTCAAAGCGGAGGGTAAGCGTGGTGTCGGTGCCCAGGTTCAGGAAGCGGCCAACGGTTTCCTGCACGCCCGGGGCAAACACGGGAACCGGGCGCAGTTCGCCGTCGAGGTACCCGTCTTCCTTCTGCACGTAGTATTTCACGCGGAGCGAATCGGGGGACGGCGCCGTCAGCACCAGCGTATCGATGAGCGAATGCGTGACGCGGGCCGACCGCTGGTAGCGAACCTGGTCGTTGACGGCAAAGGCAGTCCGGACGGGAATTGTATCGGTGGTGTAGTTGAGCACTTTGCCGAAGACGGCGGCGCTGTCGCCCTGCACCAGGAAGCGCGGCAGGGCCAGGTTGCCCGTCAGTGGCTTGAACGCTTTGACCCCGCTTTCGGCCACGCCCATGCGCCGTTTGGTACCCACGGCCGCCACGAAGGTGCGCCACCCGGTAATGTCGTCGGGAAAGGTGGCCCAGAAGGAAGTTTTGCCGTCCCGGTCCGTGCGCAGGCGGGGCTGCCAGAAGGCGTAGTCCGAAAAGCGGCTCCGCAGGGAAGCCGTCTGGGCGGCCCCGTCCATGGGCGCGCCGGGCAACGCGGCCACGAGGTTGGCCGGCGGGTTTTTGCGGGTTCTGATGACGATAACCCCGTTGGCGCCCGGGCTGCCGTAGAGGGCAACGGCCGTGGCGCCCCGCAGCGTTTCAACCGAAAGCACCTGGTCCGGATCGAGGTCGCTTTGCCGCCCCGCGAAGGGCACGCCGTCCACCACCACGAGCGGCTCATTGCTGCCTGACGCAGAACGGGTACCCCGCACCGTAACCGAAACGCCGGCAACCCGTCCCTGCAACGCACCTTGTATCGAAGCTATCGAGCCGGTCAGGTCCCTGCGGCGCTGCTCAGCGTAGCCGATCACCACCACTTCCGACAATGCTTGTACATCGCCCGTCAGCCGGGCGGGCACCGAGGGGCGGTGGCCGATGAGCACTTCTTCGGAAACGAAGCCGATGAAGGAAAACACCAGCACCGCGTTGGGCGGGGCGAACAGGCTGTACACGCCCTCTGCATTCGTAATGGTGCCCACCGACGTGCCTTTCACCACTACGTTGACCCCGGGCAGGGCGTGGCCGGATTCGGCGTCCGTGACCACGCCTTGCACAAAGTGGGTAAAGTCGCCCGGGTGGTAGTTGCCCGGGTTGGTGAGGTTGTAGGTCTGGTTGTACGCCTCCTTGATGTGCTGCAAATCGCTGCGCTGGTCGCGGGCGGTGAACACGGGACGGGTCACCAGGGCCGTCACCAGGCTGTCGAGCCGCCGGCTCTTGCCGTCGGGCGGCAGCAGTGCGGCGGCTTCCAGGCGCTGGTAGTTGGTGCCGTTCTTTTCCACCCGCACGCCGCCGTGCTCCAGGTAGTAGTTGTCGTAGAGCAGCAGCATGAGCTTGTACGTACCCGCCGCGAGACCGTGCAGCAGGTGGGCGGCCCCGGGGTACACCCGCAGGAAGTCCGGATCATCTTCCTTCAGCAGCAACACCCGCTTGACGGGCCGCAGCTCCCGGCCGGGGTAGCGCACCTGGTGGAGCACCAGCTTGCCGGCGCCGTATTCGGTGGAGGTCGGGTTTTCGAAATACTCGCGGGTGGACACCTGCACCTGGGTAGCCCGTCGCCAGAGCGAATCAATTTCCCGTTCCGTCCAGGCCAGGGCCCGGAAGTCGGGCTGGATGAGGCCCGGGTCGGGGAAGGAGAAGAATTTGTAGGGGTACTCGCGCAGGCTGCGCATTTTGAGCAGGCCCGGCCCGAAGTCGTATTCGTAGCCCGGCTCGTACACGAACTCCGTTTGGAGCCCGTCCTTCCGGATCATTTTCGTCACCCGCGGGTACACGGGGCCGAGGGTGAGGGCACCCACCGGGGCGGCCGGGGAGAGGGGAAATACGCGGTTGTCCTGCTTGAGGTAGCTGTAGGTGTTGCCGAAGTTGTTCCGGTAGGAAAACAGGTAGTAGCTGAGCAGGTTGAGTTCCTGCCGGGAGAGGGTCGCGGAAACCGCCTCCGTCCTTTTGCGCGGGTGCGGCACGCGGGTATCGGCGCTGAGGATCAGTTTTTTGCCGTAGGGCACGTACACGCTGTCGAGTTCAATGCGGCAGGTGGGCGTCCGCAGCGTCAGGGCGTGGTACCCGCTGTCGAGCGGAAAGGCGTAGCGTTCCCCCGGCCCGGCGGTGCGGATGTACGCGGGGCGTTTGTCCACCCACAGCAGGTTGACGGGCAGAACCTGGCCGTTCTGCACCACGAACGGGGCCAGTTGCGTGAGGCTGTCGGGCACGGGCATTTCGTAGCGGTACACGCCCTGCGCGGGGTAGAGAAACTGGTAAAAGGCCAGGCTGTCGAGGCCCAGCCGGCCGCGCCACGCCGCGTAGTCCAGCGCAGTTGCCCCTTCGCGGTCCGGTTCCTCGCGTTCCTCCCTGAAGCGGAACGTATTGTAGAGCTTGCGGCTGCGGTAGCTCCGGCTAAAGTCGGGCACGGCGGGCGGGGCGGCTTCGGGGAATTTTTTGGTCAAGGCGTAGGCCGTCACGTCGGCGTCCGCAACGGGCCGGCCCCGCGCGTCGGTCACCGCAATGTCGATTTGCGCCTGCTGGCCCGGGTACACCACGGCCGGCGCTTCCACGCGGATGCGGAGTTGTTTTTTGGCGAAGGGCACCTCAAATTCTTCCTCCTTCACTACGCCCTGCCACACGTACTGCACCGACACGAAATATGGGCGGCCCCTCCGCTCCCGGGCCGCAAAGCGGAGCGAATCGCCGTGCCCGGCCTGCACGCGGGTATTGCCCCGGTAAATGGTGTACCAGCAGGGGAGGCGCCGGGGATTCTGCAAGTGGATGAATACCGAATCGGCCGTGCGGTCGGAATTGCATTGCAGCAGCGGCTCCTCCGCGGCGAGTTGCAGGTGCGCAGTCAGGGTGTCGGCGGCGGCCTCGTAGTGGTGCACGTAGGGGTTCACCCGTCCGGCGAAGGGGAGTTGCACGGTTTGCGTAAACAGCGTGTCGCCGGTTTCGGCAAAGGCCGTCAGGCGGGCCGCCCGGGGCACGGGTTGGCCGTCGGACAGGAACGCGGCGCGCAGGGAATCGTTTTTCAGTTCGAGCCGGAGCTGGTCGGCCCGGTAGTGGTACCGGAGGCTCAGCTGCCGGGTGTGCCGTTCGTTGCCCGCATTGAGAAAAACGGCCTCCACGGTGTAGGCGAGGGAGGTCTTTGGAAACAGGCTGTCGGGGAGCACGATTTTGGTTTCGCCCACCGGCTCCAGGGCCTGCTTGTGCTGCCAGAGCGTATCGGGCACGAATACGCGGTGGGCCGCCAGGTGCAGCACGGGCCCGGGCAGCACCGTCAGTTCCACGCGGGCGTCGAGCAGGTTCAGGTCGTTTTCGTCAATGCCTTTCAGGTACAACGCCAGCGGCTGGCCGTGGTGGTGTTCGGGCTGGGCGGACCGGAGGGCGAAGGTGTTGGTTTTCAGTTCGTAGTCTTCGTATTTGAAGTCGTTTTCGAGGTACGTCTTGCCCCGTGGGTTGTCCAGGTGCAGGTAATAATGCCGGTCCAGCGAAAGTTTGAGGCTGTCGTGGAGCACGAACTGGTATGCGTAGGCGCCTTTCCGGTAGGGTTTGAGGGTCGTGAGCCGGGTGGATTTGTCGGGGCCTTGCAGCCGCAGCGATACCTGCCGGTCGAGGGGCTTGCCCTTGCGGGTAAAAAGGGCGGCTTTGAGCTTCACGGTGTCGCCCGGGCGGTAGCGGGGCTGGTTGAAGGCTACAAAGCCCCGGTGTTTTTGCGTAAAGCGTTCCTCGCGGCGGTAAGAATCGAACAGGTTGACGACCCGCTCCACCAGGCCCTGCGGGTAGCCGCGGCGGATGGACTGGTACGCGTCGCGGAAGGGCTGCCAGGTGTACCGGACGGGCACGCTGTAGAGTACCCGGTTGAGGGTACGCCGGAGGCGGGTGGCTTTAAAGCTGGTTTGGACGGAATGGTAGGAGGTAAAGCCCCGGTACGTGACGGCCAGCAGGCCCCGCCGGTTGGTCTTGCGCAACTGGTAGCCACCGATGCGCGGCCGGTACGGCACCCTTTTGCCGGCCAGGTACACGCTGGCCCCGGGTACGTTGCGGCCCAGGGAGTCGTGCAGGTGCACGGTGAGGTCGTGGCGGTTGTTGAGCAGCTTTACGCCCAGCCGGTTGGTTGACTGGAGTTCGTACACCAACTGGCCGGCTTCGGCGTGGGCCACCAGGTAGTGCCCCACGGGGAGTTTGCCGGGGTAGGTCTTGCCGGTCGGGAACGAATCGACGGGGGTGCGGAAATGGGCGTCGGTCACCTCGTCCATGCCCTTGCGGTAGAGGGTGCGGGCTTCGTCATCGGAAATCCGGAAGATGTAACGGTACGGGCTCGAACGGCGGCCGGTTTCCAGCGACTGGGAGAAGGCATGGGTGCAGCTAAGCAGCAACAGGAGGAGTACGCATTTCTTCATGGGCAGGCGGCGGGAATGGGAAGGGAACGCTGCGGGATTGATTCACGCCCCGCGGGTTTTCCATAAAAGGCGGGCGGAATTTTGCAGGAGTGGGAAAAGTAAAACCCTGCCGCAGTAGGGCAGGGCTTCGGCATTACTTTTCTTCATTACGGCCAGGATGGGGCACCGCGTACTTGGCGCATTGCTTCCCGCAGGGTGTGTAGCTGGAAGATGATTTCCATTACGTGGCCGGGCAGAACGCCGCTAGGCCGGTCTTCCCGGAGCAGTTCGGCTACGGTAAAAATGGTCTGGTTGCAAAAGGCCTCCAGGTACTCCGGCGTCTCCTGTACGACCAGTTCGAGCAGTGGCAGCACGTTGAGTCCGGAGTTCTGCTCAATGAATTCCAGTGTTTTAAAGCGGTGTGGGGTTTGTTCTGAGTTGTGCATAGGGTCACATTTTAGGGTAATACAATAGGAATAAAGAAGCATTGAGAAATGGTCAGGCAAGTACTAGGCCGACTACGATTATTTTTTAATCATAATGATTTAAAAATAAGTAAAAGTATTGGCATGAACAAGGTTTCTACTGCATATATGATTAACATTTAATCATAAAAAACATGGTAAGGTTATAATACGTACCTTTGTGTTATTGTAACTATACCGCAGCCTATGCCCAAAGTAGCAGCTAGACTTACCCCAGTGGGAAAGCTTATTGAAGAAACTGGTTTGTCGCTTGCGCACGTGCTTGAGAAAAGCGGCTTAACGCGGAATCGTTTACTCTACCTACGTACAGTGGACAAGTCTGTCTTTACCTTCGATGATGCGTTGGCCCTTGCACCAGCGTTGCGGATGAGTCTAGACGAACTGGCTGCGGCCTTGAAGCGGATAAAGGGGCAGGCCAAGGCCGGGGAAAGTTCAACCAGGTAGATGCTGGGGGCCTGGGCGCTTGTGTTTAAAATAAGCTTGGACAGGTGTGCCACTGAATTCAACCGAATTGAAACAAGATGAGCAAGGAATAATAGAGGGCAACTGCAAAGAATGTAACAGGTACAGGTATACTTCAATCTTTAAGGCAATTGCGAAAGCTAAAACGGGAAATAATCAAGGAGCGTACAGGCTACACACCTTATCCACCGGGCTGTATTGAAACTCTGAAATCAGATCACTATTATGTAATACCAGATCAGGCGATTGCTGGTGATGCACCGAAAAGCTTTATCAGGGTGTACCAGTATGGTGAGGGCAGAAAAGCAAATAGGAGTGAGTGGGTGAGTTATATTGCCAAAGTGGGTCACAAATGGTATCCAAACGAATCAATCACTGAATATCTTTTGAACCGACTGGGAGAAGTTCTAGGGCTGCGAATGGCTGAAGCCAAGTTGTTAAGAATCAATAATCAAGTACGCTTTTTAAGTCGTTACTTTCTCGAAGAGGATCAAGAGTTAATACATGGAGCTGAAATTTATGCGGGATACCTTCAGGATAAGGATTTTGTAGAACAAATTGAGCTAAATGAGTTATCCAGGGATTTGCTTACCATCCAACTAACCAGGGATGCCCTTATGGCATTCTTCCCCGAACAAGGAGCGTCCATCTTGGAATCATTGGTGAAAATGCTTTTATTTGATGCATGGGTCGGCAATAATGACCGGCACTTCTACAATTGGGGAGTAGTTAGGCACCTGACAAGTCAGCATCCACCTTACTTTTCGCCCATTTATGATACAGCCAGAGGATTATTTTGGAACGTTAGAGAGTCATACCTCGTATCAAAGACACGCAATGAAAAGGAATTGAATGCGTTCATAGACAAGTACGTGAAGAAGTCCACTCCTAAGATTGGTTGGGAAAAAGAATCGAACCTTAATCATTTGAAACTTGTTCAGTTGATTGTGACAAACCAATATGGCGTAAGCATTCAAGCGATCAAAGACATGTTTTCATTAGAAAGACTCACCGCTGCAATGCAGATGCTTGATGAAGAGTTTACCGGCTTAGTTAGCATTGACAGGATGAGAGTCGTAAAAAAATGCCTTGTAAGACGTCACGAACAAATCATGAACTACCTCTAACCTATCAACAGAAATTTTATGCTTGGTAACCTCAGGAACATATTTAGGAGGCACATCGGTATCAAATCCGTGAAACCTTCTCCAGACTCGGAAGCTATTTTTCAATTATCCTACAAAGACCTTATGGTAGGAACGTTGTCGCTCCAGGATGGCAAATGGACTTTTAAGTATACGGATGCTTTCAAAGCGCAAAACAGAATCAAGCCATTGGTTGACTTCCCAGATAAAAGCAAATTGTATTCAGCCGAGGTGCTTTGGCCTTTTTTCCTCAGTAGAATACCAGGTTTGGGCCAGCCCTCTGTCCGGGAGGTAATGCAGAATGATCGAATCTCAGAAGGAGACGAGGTCGCCCTACTTAAGCGGTTTGGAAGGAAGACGATTGCCAACCCTTATCTGTTAGAAGCACAAGTAGCCTAACCACCAGATATTATCAGATAGTAAAGCCGCCGGATTGCTCCGAGCGGCTTTATTGTTTTTCCGCCAGTCAACCGGCAGAAACTCTACGGGATATTGGTGGACAAGTGCTAAGCACGCATTGGCAGCAAGCACCACCAGATGCGAACGAAAAAGAGAAGCAGTCAAAATTACCCCTGCGGTTTCCCCCATCACGCAAAAAGCCCCGAACCTGGGTGATTCGGGGCTTGGGGGCGGAGAGAGAGGGATTCGAACCCCCGGAGGTATTACCCTCAACGGTTTTCAAGACCGCCGCATTAAACCGCTCTGCCATCTCTCCGGGGTCAAAATTAGTTTTTTTTCGCCAATCCGCACTAGCGGCCGGGGACAAATGCGCAAATTTTTAGGGGGCCGCCGCATCTTTTGCCCGCTGCCGCCGCGCCTCGTCGATGCTCACGTTCACTTCAAAGCCCGCCAGGATGATGAAGGAGAGCAGCAAAAACCAGATCATCAGGCCGATGAACGTGCCGATGGAGCCGTACAGCTTGTTGTAGGAGGCAAAGTTGGTGATGTAATACGAAAAGGCGTGCGTCACCCCAATGCACAGCACGGCCGCCACCACCGCGCCGATGGAGAAGAAGTTCCAACGTTCGTGAATGGCCGGGGCCACGTAGTAGATCGTGGAAAGACCCGTAAAGAACACGAAAAACACCACCGCGTACTGCAACAGCGAAATCAGCGCCACCGACACCTGGTCGTTGAGCAGGTTGTACACGTCGTGCGCCGTGATCCATTCGAGTACCACGTTGCCCACGATCAGCAGCACCACCGCCAGGAAGAGCACCAGCACCAGCATGACCGTAAGGGCCGTAGCCACCAGCCGCGTCCGCACGAAACTCCGCCGTTCGCGGGTGCGGTAGCTGCGGTTAAAGGCGTCCATGATCGCCATCATGCCGTTGGTGGCGGCAAACAGCGCAAACAGGAAGCCCAGCGACAAGAGGTTGCCCCGCGGCCGGCTCACGATGTCGTAGATGGTGGTGGCAATCTCGGCGTAAATACCCGCGGGCAGCACCTGCCCCAGAAACACCATGATGCGGGTGTCGAGCTGCGGAATGGGAATGTAGGGAATCAGGGTGAACAGGAAGATGACGGCCGGAAACACCGACAGGGTCAGGTTGAAGGCTACGGCGTTGGCCCGGGGGGCAATCTCGTCGCTCCGGAACTTGCGGATGAGAATTTGCAGCAACAGCCCCAGGTACGTCCGTTTTTTGGCCTCGTACCACCGGCCCAGCCTTTTTCGCAGGTGGCGGTACCAACCCGTACCCGCGAGGCGTCGTTGGATGGGGCGGCGCATCACGGGGTCAGGCGAAAAACGGTTTTAAACGTTCGAGCAACGCCCCCGGCGCCCGGCAGGGCTTGTTGGTCTGGCGGTTGAGGAATACCAAGGTGGTCAATCCCGTGTGCAGCAACGTGCCCCCTTCGTTGTAAATCTCGTAGGCAAATACCATGCGGGCGGAGGGTGGTTGTTGCACCAGCACCTTCACCGTGAGCAGGTCGTCGTAGAGGGCCGGCTGCAAGTACCGCGACGCGTTTTCGTACACGGGCATCATGATGCCCGACGCTTCCATTTCTTTATAGCTAAACCCCAGGCTCCGCAATGCCTCCACCCGCCCGATCTCGTAGTACCGGGCGTAGTTGCCGTAGTACACGTACCCCATCTGGTCCGTATCGGCGTAAGTAACCCTGATCTGCACGTGGTGGGTGAACATTAGGAGTTTGGGAGTTAGGGAGTTTGAGGGTTAGGGAGTTGGGGAGTTTGAGCGTCATTTAACCAGTTACTTCACTCTCAAACTCCCCAACTCCCTAACCCTCAAACTTCTTCTATTTCATGATCTTCTTCGCATTGAGCGCGGCCTGGTAAAGGCGGGCGTTTTTGAGGTGTTCGTCGTAGGTTACGGCAAAGGCATGGTAGCCCGAAAAGTCGGCTTTGGCGCAGAAGTACAGGTAGTTGTTCTTTTCGTAATTGAGCACGGCGTCGATGGAAGCGGGGGAGGGGAGGTTGATGGGCCCCGGCGGCAGACCGCGGTACTTGTAGGTGTTGTAGGGCGAGTCGGACTGCTTGTGCACGTTGAGCACCCGGCGCATGGAGAAGTCCTTGTGGGCGAACACCAGCGTGGGGTCGGCCTGTAGTTTATAGTCCGTCTCCTTGGAAGTCATGCGGTTGATGTACACCCCCGCGAGGCGCGGCCGTTCGTCGGCCCACCGGCCCTGCTCGGCCTCCACGATGGACGCCAGGATGGAAACCTGCACCGGCGTAAAGCCAATGGCCTTGGCCTGCTCCTTGCGCTTGTCGGTCCAGAATTTCTCGTATTCCTTGTGCATCCGGTCGAGCAGTTCGTCCGACGAGGTGTTCCAGTACAGTTCGTAGGTGTTGGGCAGGAACATGCACGTAATGGTGGTGGTGTCGAAGCCGTACTTGGCGACCACGGCCGGGTCGGTGAGCAGGGCCTTGAGCTTGGTGGAGTCAGCTTCCAGGTTCCGGGAGAGCCGCCCGGGGAGTTCTTCTTTCAGGCGGATATTGTTGAAGGTGAGCCGCACGGGCGTCTGCCGGCCGGCCCGCAGCATCAGGATGGCCTCCCGGTTGTTCATGTTTTTCCTGATCTTGTAGCGGCCGGGCTTCACGGCTTCCTGGTACTTGAGGAGCTTGGAGAGGAAGCTGAACGAAAGTTCGTCGTGCAGGATTTTCTTGTGTTTGAGCGAATCCACCACCGTATTGTAGCCCGCCCCGGTGGGAATCAGCAGGTACGTATCCTCTTTGTCTACCTGCAGGTTGGGTGCCTGGGCAATCTGGTAAAAGTAGAAGGAAAAGGTAGCCAGCATCACCGAGAAGAACACGAGGACGCCGGCAAGCAAGGTTCTGGATTTGAACATAACGGCGCAAAAGTAAGCAAATGCCCTCTAATTTGTACGGGCACCCGTGCCCCGGGGCAGCGGTTAATCATACGTAGAGACGCGATTCATCGCGTCTGGCGCAATTCGATTCATCGCGTCTGGCGCAATTCGATTCATCGCGTCTGGTACGATTCATCGCGTCCGGGTTAACGGCACGCGTAATCATGCGTAAAACGTGGTGCGTAACTTACGGCGCCTTGCATATGCCAACTAAGACGCGATAAATCGCGTCTCTACATACGATAAATCGCGTCTTTACGTACGACTCACCACTTACCACTTTATTCTATGCCAGCTACACTCGTCCGAATTCATCCGCAGAATCCTGAGATGCGGAAAGTACGCCAGATTGCCGAGGCGCTGCGGGACGGCGCCATTGTCATTTACCCCACCGATACCGTGTACGGCCTGGGCTGCGACATCCATAATACCCGGGCCGTGGAACGGGTGTGCCAGATCAAGGGCATCAAGCCGGCAAAGATCAACCTGTCGTTCATCTGCTACGACCTGAGCCACCTGTCGGAGTACGCCAACGTGGATACGCCCACGTTCAAGCTGATGAAAAAGGCCTTACCGGGACCGTTCACCTTCATCCTGCCGGCCAGCAACAACGTGCCCCGCATCCTGCACACCAACAAAAAGACCGTCGGCATCCGCGTGCCCGACAACCTGATTCCGCGTACCCTCGTGCAGGAACTGGGCAACCCCATCATCACCACTTCCATCCGGGACGACGACCAGGTGGTGGAGTACTCGACCGACCCCGAACTGATCTACGAAAAATACCAACACCTGGTGGATTACGTCATCGACGGCGGCTTCGGCAACAACGTGGCCTCCACCGTGGTCGACTGCACCGGCACCCTCCCCGAAGTCGTTCGCGAAGGCATGGGCGATATCACGCAATTCGTCTAGATCAGGATTACAGGATTAGGGAATTGACAGGATGTTGAGCGTTTAAATCATGCTCATCCCCTAATTCTGTAAATCCCGATCCCGTTTGTGCTTCCAGCGTTTGTGCGACCAGAGCCATTCGGCGGGGCGGGCCTCGACGGCGGTTTGGACCGCCTGGGCGTAGCGGCCGATGATTTCCTCGACGGCTCCCGGCGCGTAGGGCGGGAGGGCGAGGGGAGCCATGTGCACCTGGTAGTAGCCCCGCCGCAGGCGCTGCATCCGCGTGAAGAGTACTGGGTAGGCCGTACGCTGGGCGATTTTGGCGGCGCCGGTGAAAAAGGGCGTGTCGTGGCCGAAAAAGTCGAGCCAGTGGGCCAGTTCGGGGGCCGGTGCCTGGTCGGCCACCATGGCAATGATGCGCACCACCGGGCGGCGCTGCACCAGGGCCCGCGGAAGCTGCTGCATGGGCACCGGCAGCGGGCCGAAGCGGCGGCGGATCGCCAGCATGAGTTTTTCGGAAAATTTGTTACGGAGTGGTTTATACACCGCATCTACGTCGTATCCCAGGTGCAGGGCGCACCCCTGGAGCAGCCATTCCCAATTGCCCTGGTGGGCCGTCATCACCACGATGGATTGTCCCCGGTCGAGGTGTTCGAGCAGCACTTCCGGGTTGGCGATGGTTACCCGCCGGCCCAGTTCTTGTGAAGAGATGGTGAGCAGTTTCACCGTTTCTACCACAATATCGGCCAGATTGCGGTAGAATTGCCGAGCGATGGCCTTTTTCTCGGCGGCCGTTTTGCGCGGAAAGGCAAGGTCCAGGTTGGCCGTCACCACCCTTTTGCGGTACCCCAATCCGTAGTAGCTGAGCACGTACAAAAGGTAACTCAACGTGTAGAGCGCCGGGAGGGGCAAGCGGGAAAGCAACCGGATGAAAAACATAAAAAGATGCGAAATATATCGGATTGGGTCCCCAAACTTACAACCGGCCGTTCAACCCCCGGGAACGCCGGGGGACATTTTTTTGGGACATCATTTGATAATCCAATTTTTTTTGCTTTAATTGGTTTAATCGGATGAACAGCGCAAATACCCGTGAAGAGGGGCCATTTGAAGGTTTGCTCATTGAACTGCACTATTTACCGTGCATCCAGTATTTTACCCACCTGCTCCAATACGAAAAGGTGGTGCTCGAAGCGCACGAGCACTATCCTAAGCAAACCTACCGGAACCGGTGCCGCGTGCGGACCGCCCAGCAGGTAATGACCCTTTCGGTGCCCGTGTCCAAAGGGCCCGGTAAGCCCGCCACCCGGGACGTGAAGATCGATTACCACCAGCCCTGGCTGAAGGATCACTGGCGCACCATTGCCTCCGCTTACGGAAAAGCACCTTTTTTTCCGGATTATGCACCTTTTTTTGAGAAGATTCTGTTTAAGAAGTATACATTCCTGTTTGACCTGAACCTGGAATTACTGACAAATTGTCTTTTTCTGCTCGGCGTAAAGAAGAACATTGCCATTACGACCGGGTATCGGGAAGAGGCACCGGAGGGGGTGAAGGACTTAAGAAATGCCGTAATCCTTCAAAAAGAAGGAATTACGGAAGTTGTTCACAATTTTGTAGATTACCGCCAGGTATTTGGCAGCAATTTTGCCCCCAACCTGAGTATTGTCGATTTGCTGTTCTGCCAGGGGCCGGCGGCCAAGGCCATTATCAGTCAGTCAATCTTTCTTTGAAGAGAACAAACAAATCTTTTTGGGTTTGCGTTTGTTAATAAGTTACAAGATATTACGGGCAACAAAGGTCGGCTCCAATATTCTTCTACGTTAATTTAATATTCACGAATTATATCCAATTCCAACACATGGAAGCAAAATTTTCTAACCGGGTGAAAGAGGTGATCTCGTTGAGCAGGGAAGAAGCACTCCGATTGGGGCACGACTATATCGGCACAGAGCACCTCTTGCTCGGCATGATTCGGGAAGGGGAGGGTGTAGCGGTAGGATTACTGAAGAAACTTGGGGTTTCACTCGATGAACTCCGCCAAGCGATAGAAAATGCAACCAAGGGTACGGCCACGCACAACGTGAAGAACCTGGCCAACATTCCGCTGACCCGTCAGTCGGAAAAGGTGCTCAAGATCACGTACCTGGAGGCCAAAATCTTCAAGAGCCAGCTCATCGGCACCGAACACCTGTTACTCTCAATCCTGCGCGACGAGGACAACATCGCCACGCAGATCCTATCGAAGTTTGACATTAACTATGAGGTGATTAAAGAAATGCTAGAGTACCATTCACATAACCCGATGTCCGGTCCCGACACCGACGACAACGACGACGACAACGCCCGCATGTTCGGCGGCGGTGGCGGCGGCAGTGAGAAAAAGGCGGGCAGCAATCCCTCCGAAAAATCCCGCACGCCCGTTCTCGACAACTTCGGACGCGACCTGACCAAGCTGGCCGAGGCCGGCAAACTCGACCCCATCGTGGGCCGGGAAAAAGAAATCGAACGCGTTGCCCAGATCCTGAGCCGCCGCAAGAAAAACAACCCCATCCTCATCGGGGAGCCCGGGGTTGGTAAAACGGCCATCGCTGAAGGTTTGGCGCTTCGCATCGTGCAGAAAAAGGTGTCCCGCGTGCTTTTCGGCAAGCGGGTCGTAACGCTGGACCTCGCTTCGCTGGTGGCCGGTACCAAGTACCGCGGCCAGTTCGAAGAGCGGATGAAGGCGGTAATGAACGAACTGGAGAAATCTCCGGAAGTGATCCTGTTCATCGACGAGTTGCATACCATCGTGGGTGCGGGTGGCGCTTCGGGCTCCCTCGACGCTTCCAACATGTTCAAGCCGGCACTCGCCCGGGGCGACATCCAATGCATCGGGGCCACTACGCTCGACGAATACCGCCAGTACATTGAGAAGGACGGCGCCTTAGCCCGTCGTTTCCAGATCGTAATGGTAGACGCTACTTCGCCTGAAGAGACGATTGAGATCCTCAACAACATCAAGGAGAAGTACGAAGACCACCACCACGTATACTACACGCCCGAAGCCATCGAGGCTTGCGTGAAGATGTCCGACCGTTACATTTCGGACCGCTTCCTGCCCGATAAAGCCATCGACGTGCTCGACGAGGCCGGTGCCCGCGTGCACATCAACAACATCACGGTTCCAGAAGACATTCTCAAGCTGGAAGAATCCATTGAGAACATCAAGAAGGAAAAGAACCAGGTGGTCAAGAGCCAGAAGTACGAAGAGGCCGCCCAACTCCGCGACAAGGAGAAGCGCCTGCTCGAACAACTCGACAAAGCCAAGAACAGCTGGGAGGAAGACACCAAGCAGAAGCGGTACGTGGTGCAGGAGGAAAACGTGGCTGAAGTCATCGGCATGATGACCGGTATCCCGACCCGCCGCATCGCCCAGAACGAAGGCACCAAGCTGCTCAACATGAACGAGGAGCTGAAGGCCAAAGTGATCGGGCAGAACGAAGCCATCATCAAGCTGGTGAAGGCCATTCAGCGGACCCGCGTCGGCCTCAAGGACCCCAAGAAGCCCATCGGTTCGTTCATCTTCCTGGGCCCCACCGGGGTAGGTAAGACGGAACTTGCCAAGGTGCTGGCTACGTACCTGTTCGACAAGGAAGACGCCCTGGTGCGGATCGACATGAGCGAATACATGGAGAAGTTCTCCGTATCCCGCCTGGTGGGTGCGCCTCCCGGGTACGTGGGTTACGAAGAAGGCGGCCAGCTGACGGAGAAAATCCGCCGCAAGCCGTACTCGGTGATCCTGCTCGACGAGATCGAAAAAGCCCACCCCGATGTGTTCAACCTGCTGCTGCAAGTACTTGACGACGGCATCCTGACCGACGGCCTGGGCCGGAGAGTAGACTTCCGCAACACCATCATCATCATGACCTCCAACATCGGGGTGCGTGACCTGAAAGACTTCGGCGCCGGCATTGGTTTTGCCTCCAAGTCCAAAGCCGAGTCCAGCGATGAGTTGATGAAGTCGACCATCCACAGCGCGTTGCGGAAGGCGTTCTCGCCGGAATTCCTCAACCGTCTTGACGACGTGATCGTGTTCAACTCGCTGCAGCGGGAGCACATCCACCAGATCATCGACCTTACGCTGGGCAAATTGTTCGGCCGCCTCACGGCACTCGGTTACAAGATCGAGCTTACCGAAAAGGCCAAGGACTTCTTGTCCGAGAAAGGCTTTGATCCGCAGTACGGGGCCCGCCCGCTCAACCGTGCCATCCAGAAGTACCTGGAAGACCCGGTAGCCGAGGAGATCCTGAAGGGTGACCTGAGTGAAGGCGACACCATTGTAGCCGACTACGACGGCACGAGCGACTTCCTGTCGTTCAAGTCCACGAAGAAGAAAGTTTCCTAACCACGGAATCATAGCAATGCGAAAGGGAGCCGACCGGCTCCCTTTTTTTGTGTCCCGTAGCGAGAACAAAACCTTTCGGGTTTTCCTAACCCCAAGGGCTTAAGGCTTCTGCGCCAAACGCCGGGTTTGTCGTGCCGACGTAAGGAAGCATCTGATCCGTGAGCCCGGCAAAGAATCCGGTACAAAAGCCCGCATTGCTGGAACGGCCGCATCAATACGCTGTTAATACACCAGATTCTTCGCTGGACTTATGGATCAGATGCTTCCTTACGTCGGCACGACAAACCCGGCGTTTGGCGGGAAAAGTTGGAAGGATCAGCCGATTGATGCCCTTTTTCAACTATTTAAGGGACAACGCAAGGCGTTCGAGCTTGAACCAGGCAACGACAGTATTCTACGCAGATTCAATCGTGCAAGCGTCCACGCTTGCATCAATGGCTGCCGTGCCTTCCCGGTACTACTCCTACTCAATAAGGAATGCCTGGAATACAAATAAGAAAGGGAGCTGGTAGGCTCCCTTTCGTGGTATAGCTAGTGTCGTCTTGTCTTCTGGTTTAGATATTGATTGCCAGTTTGCTGATCTCTACCGACACCTTCAGGCCGTTTTCGGCGAGGATCGCCTGGTTGAGTTCGTAGGACCACTTGTCTTCCCGGATCACGAAGTTGATGCCACTGCCTTTCTGGCCGAGCCCCGGCTTTTCGGTGATCAGCAGGGAAGGTTTGCCTTTCAGGCGGGCCTGTACCGCTTCGAAATGCCGGCTCTCCGTGGAGGGAACCACCACCATGTGACTCGATGAAATCTGGTCGGGGGAGGTGATCCGCCGCACCACGATCTTTTGCGTGCCGACCATCTTGTTGGTAACCACCCGCTCCAGTTCGTCGGCCAGCGGTGAACGGCCCAGTACTTCGATTACAAAGTCACCCGATTGAGCACTGGCCGGCCACTGGGTATATTTTGCGAAATTGTAAATAAAGATCGAGTGGATCTTGTGGTTGGTCGTTTGGGCGAAAGTACCCTGACGCGTGATGACCAATGCGAGGAAGATGAGGCAGTATTGTATAGTTCTTTTCATAGCCAAGTAATTTATTTACCCTTTATGCACTTTTTTTTATGTAAGGTAACCGGGCCGGTAACACCCCTAAGTTGCACGTATCCGTTGGCAAGGCCGGAAAAAGTTGCGCTAGGGGCACACGGGCTGGTTACGTAGGGGCAATTTAAGGGCAAAAAAACCGCTTTCAGTGTCTCAGTTGGCGGGTTTTATTGCCGGAGTACCTTTTGGCGGAAAAAGCGGAAGGGCCTGCACGAAGCGGTCGGGCGGCAGAAAAAGAAATGTTTTACGGCGGGGCTGCCGCGTATAAGGCATTAAATGGTGGGGTAATCGAACGTTGCCGGCAGGACCGGTTATCCGGGCCACATATACTCTCCCGAAGTGCGTCACGGTGACCTGTTTGCAACAGCATCAACCCGGAAATGACAAGGAATGCGGGTCAGGAGGGCGGTTGTTGGTCCATTAAGCATTTTTCGGCGGGGCTGCTCCCACCGGGGCCCGGGCACGAAAAAAGGGAGCCATTGCTGACTCCCTTTGTTGCTCCCGCAGAAGACGAATTCGCCCGGTTTTACCAGAAAATGGTGTAGAGGGCGGTAAGAATGACACATACGGCCAGGGAGCCCATGGTAAAGCCCGGCGTCGGTTTGAACATGGAAGTATCGACTTGCAGGGCTTTGGGGTGCTCTTTCTTGTCGGCCAGCACCACCATGAGAAATACACAAATCAGGAAAACGAAGCCCATCCGGTCGAGGAATGCGATTTCGAAGATGCCCGTAGTGGGGTTGAGGGAGGCAAATCCCATTTCTTCCAGGAACGAAAGGTCAACGCCCCAGTTGGGCAAGAACTTGAAAAAAATTGAAAGCGCAAACCCGCCGATGGTGGCAGACAGGGCCGCCGTTGGAGGTGGCCTTCTTCCAGAAAAAGCCCAGAATGAACATGGCGAAAATGCCCGGCGACACGAAGCCCGTGTACTCCTGGATGTACTGAAAACCGCCCTTCTTGTCGATGCCCAGCATGTCGGAGCGATGAGCACCGCCACGATCATGGCGACCATACCACGGTAATCTTGCCCACGCGTACCATGCGCCTCTTCGGAGGCATTCGGGATTGATGTACTTTCTGGTAAATGTCGAGGGTAAAGATGGTGGCAATACTGTTGGCTTTGCCGGCCAGCGAGGCCACGATGGCGGCCGTAAGGGCCGCGAACGACAAGCCCTTCAGCCCAACGGGCAGCATGTTGAGCAGCACCGGGTAGGCGCGGTCGGGGTTCAACTCGCCGTCCTGCATCATCTCCGTCTGAAACTGCGCCTGCCTGGTGCAGCACGTAGGCCGCAATACCGGGGAACACCACAATCACGGGCATGAGCAACTTGAGGAACGCGGCGAACAGCATGCCGTTGCGGGCCGTGGGCAGGTCGGCGCCCAGGGCCCGCTGGGTAATGTACTGGTTACAGCCCCAGTAGTTCAGGTTCACGATCCACATGCCGCCGATGCAGCACGGTGAGGCCCGGCAAGTCGATGTAGTTGGGATTGGACTGGTCGAAGATCATGTGGAAGTGGTCGGGCGGCCCGCTCAGCCAGGATTTTAAAGCCGCCGATCACGCCGCCCGCGTTGAACTGCTCGGACACGAGGTTCAGGGCCAGGTAGGTTGTGGCCAGGCCGCCCAGAATGAGGAAGAACACCTGGATTACGTCAGTGTAGCCAATCACCTTCATGCCGCCCAGCGTGATGAAAATGGCAAATACGGCCAGCGAATACATGCACAGCCCAGAAGTTGATGCCCGAGATGCTGCTGATAGGCCAGGGCGCCCAGGTAGAGAATGGAGGTCAGGTTCACGACCACGTAGAGCAACAGCCAGAAAACGGCCATGATCATGGCCACCGTGCCGTTGTAGCGCTGGGTGAGAAACTGCGGCATGGTGTAGATCTTGTTCTTCAGGTACACCGGGAATGAAAAACACCGCCACGATGATCAGCGTGATGGCCGCCATCCATTCGTAGGTGGCAATGGCCAGTCCCATCTTGAAGCCCGAGCCCGACATGCCCACGAACTGCTCGGCCGAGATATTGGAGGCAATGAGCGAGGCGCCGATGGCCCACCAGGTCAGTGACCCTTCGGCCAGGAAGAAGTCAGTGGTGCTGGCCTCCTTGGATTTTTTGCGGTTATAAATCCAGTAACCGTAACCGGCAACAATGACAAAGTAAACCAGGAAAATAATGTAGTCTAACGTTTGCAGTTTTTGTCCCATTGGGTTGGTTGTATTGAGAAGAAGTGGTTAGTGAATGAGGTTGGAAAAATAAAATTCCATCCCTCTAAAATGCAGATTGTTTTTTAGTCAAGCAAAGCGAAACCGCAAAAAACCAGCCTTCCGGCGGCATTCTACTCCTCGCCGAAATTGCGGGTGCGGCGGGTAGCTTTTTTAGCGGCGGCTTTGCGCTTGGTTTGCAGGCGTTCGCGCACCGAAGCGGCCGTGGGCTTGGTTTCCTTGCGGGGCTTTTCTTTCCGGAGGGCCGTTTGCAGCAGGTGGTAGAACTTCTTGACGGCGGCCTGCTTGTTGAGCAACTGGCTCCGTTCGGCCTGCGCCGTCAGGATCAGGTGCCCTTCGGAACTGATCTTATTGGCCAGTTTCTCCCGCACCAGCGCCTTCTCCTCTTCGGTGAGTAATTGCGAGGTTTCCACGGGGAAGCGCAGTTCTACCTTGGTAGACACCTTGTTCACGTTCTGCCCGCCGGGCCCACCGCCCCGCGTGGCCGAAAAAATGAATTCACCCGAAAAGTCCCGGTTCTGCAATGCACTCATAAACAGACAGTAGATGTTAGACGTAAGACAGGAGACCAACCCTCACTTCATCCCCTCCAGCTGGTACACCTGGAAGGGATCTTTTTTGCCTTTGAGCAGGACGGGCTCCCAGGCACGGGCATTCACCAGGTGCGCCACTTGCCGGTACACCGTTTCGCTCACCAGGATCGTGTTGGGAAAGTCCCGGGTGAGGGATTCGATCCGGCTGCCGGTGTTGACGGTGTCGCCCGTCACCGAGTAGCCGATGCGGTCTTCGGAGCCCGTGTTGCCCGCCACCACCTCACCGGCGTGGATGCCGATGCCCACCGCAATGCGCCGGCCCAATTTGGTGGCGTAGCGTTCATTGAGTTTGTCGAGCCGTTTGATCATTTCCAGGGCGCAGAACACGGCGTTCCGTTCATTTTGCTCGGTGAGCAGCGGCGCCCCGAAGCAGGCAAAAATTTCGTCGCCCACGAACTGGTTCACCGTGCCCTTGTGGAGGCGGATGCAGTCGGCCATGATGCCGTAGTAGGCATTGAGAAAATCCACCACCTCGGGCGGCGTCATCTGTTCGCTGAACGTGGTAAAGCCCCGCACGTCGCAGAACAGCACGGCCACGTGGCGGACTTCGCCCCGGAACAGGTCGCTTTCGTCGGCCTGGAGGGTTTGCTGCACCACCTCTTCGGGTACGTACTTCTGGAAAAGCTTCAGCGTTTTTTCCTGTTCCAGCACCTTTTGTTGCAGTTCTTCCACCAGCGTTTTGTTCTTTTGCTGCAGCCAGTAAAACTGGCTGGCATTGTCGAGGGTCATGCGCAGTTCGTTCTGGTCCCAGGGCTTGGTGATGTAGCGGAACACGCGGCCCGTATTGATGGCGCTGATGATGACTTCCACGTCGCTGAACCCCGTCAGGATCATCCGGACCGTATCGGGATAGAGGTGAATGACTTTTTCCAGGAACTGGATGCCGGTCATTTCGGGCATGCGCTGGTCGGTGACGATCAGGTGGATGGGGTGTTGCTGGAGAATTTCGAGCCCGGCCCGGCCGCTGGTGGCCGTGTACACGTGGTGGTTCCGGCGAAAAGCAGCCTTGAAGGAGATCAGGTTCTGTTCTTCGTCATCCACGTAGAGAATATTCAGTTTTTCGGGTTGCATTGGGGTAAGTTGCTGCCTGGGGAATGGCACGGCGCGGCCCTCCCGGCGTGTAAGATAAGCGTTCCCGGAATAGGAAAAAAAGCCGCCGGCCGGGGCGAAGGGGAGAGATTGCGTAATTCTGGCGGCGGCATTGCCGTACTTTTAAATGGAAAGGGTAATTTCGCCATTCTAATTCCGAACCACGCCATGCAACCGCTTAACAATCCGATTTGGGTCATGAGCTCGGCTTTTCCCGGGCTGTCGCTGGAGCAGGTCATCGAAAAAACCGTAGCCATCGGGGCGCAGGGGCTTGACCTGTGCGTGTTCCGCCGCGACGGCACCCGCACCGACCACATTGCCACCCACCTCGACTACGAAAGTTTCACCCCCGACACGGCCCGGCAGATCATTGATACCTTCAACCACGCGGGGCTGTCGCTGTCGGTCGGGGCGTTCGAGAACCTGATCGGGGGCGACCCCGGGCAGCGGCGCAAAAACCAGGACCACCTGCTGCGCCTCATCCGCATGGCGCACCTGCTCGGCGGCGACGCCAACGGCGTGAAGGTGGGCACCTTCGTGGGCTACAACCACGAACTCGGCGCTGAGGAAGGAGGCTTTGGGAAAAACCTCGACGCGTACGTAAAGGTGTTTGCGCCCATCATCCGCTACGCCGAGGACCTGGGTGTGACCCTGCTCTACGAGAACTGCCCGATGGAAGGCTGGCGGGCGGCGGGCTACACCACCACGTTCAACAACCTGACCGGCGTGCTGGCGGCCCGCAAGCTGATGTACGCCCTCATTCCCAGCCGGGCCCACGGCGAAATCTACGACCCCTCGCACGACGTGTGGCAGCACACCAACCCCGCCGACGTGATCCGCGAAACCGACATGAGCCGCCTGCACCGCATCCACGTGAAGGCCACCCGGAACCTCCAGAACCGGACCCGGACGCACTGGGGAAGCATGTACCCCGCGCAAACCGTTGACCCGGAGCTGGCCCGGCAAGCCGGCATTCCGCTGCCCGCCCACGACTGGGACCGCCACAATTACGAGGCCATGATGCCCGGCTTCGGCGGCTCCGACAGCATGGACTGGCGGGAATTCGGGGAGGTGCTCAACGAGCGGGGCTTCAAAGGGGCGTTTGAAATGGAAAACGAGGCCGACAACTCCAAGGGCACCGGCAACCTGGGCGCCACCGTGCAGGGCTTCCGGGCCACCGTCCACTTCCTGGCCCCCATGCTCTGGCCCCTGGGCGAAGCCGGCTACGCCTACGACCGCAGTGCCCACCGCCCGCTTTCCGAACCAACCGGCAAGGATATTCCCCTCCGCACGATGGATGAGCTAGGGCAGTAGCGAACAACCAACAACCGACCACGAACAACCATGTCTTTCGACCTCAACGCTATACTCCGCCCCCACATCCTTACGCTTACCCCGTACGCTTCGGCCCGGGATGAGTACGAGGGCACCGAGGGCATTTTCATGGACGCCAACGAAAACCCGATTGGCTCCATCACCCCGCAGCCCTACAACCGTTACCCCGACCCGTACCAGTCGGCCATCAAAGGGAAATTGGCGGCCATCCGGGGGGTAGCGCCGAACCAGATTTTTCTGGGCAACGGCAGCGACGAAGCCATTGACCTGCTCATCCGGGCCACCTGCACGCCGCAGGCGGACGAAGTGATCCTGCTGCCGCCCACCTACGGCATGTACGAGGTAAGCGCCTCCATCAACGACGTGTCGCTGGTGAAAGTGCCGCTCACGCCCGACTTCCAGATCGACCTGCCGGCCGTTCTGCGGGCCATCGAGACGCACCCGAAGGCCAAACTCCTCTTCTTTTGTTCGCCCAACAACCCCACCGGCAACCGGCTCCGCACCGAAGACATCCTCCGGGTGCTCGACGTATTCCCCGGGCTGGTGGTCGTGGACGAAGCCTACATTGACTTTGCCCAAGGCCCCAGCTTCGTGCGCCGCCTCGACGCGTACCCCAACCTGGTGGTGCTGCAAACGTTCTCCAAGGCGTGGGGCCTGGCCTCGCTACGGCTGGGCATGGCGTTTGCCGGGTCTGCCATCATTGCCATTCTCAACAAGCTCAAGCCGCCCTACAACGTCAACGGCGTAACCCAGCAACTGGTCGGTGAAAGCCTCGATAACCTTACCTCCGTGGAAAAAATGGTGGGAGAGATCCTGCGGCAGCGGGACTGGCTCCGCGACCGGTTGGTGGAACTGCCCATCGTGCGGCACGTGTACCCGTCGGACGCCAATTTTCTGCTCGTAAAAGTGCAGGATGCCCGGGCCGTGTATCACTTTCTGGTGAACCGGAAAATCATCGTGCGGGACCGCTCCAACGTGAAACTGTGCGAGGGTTGTCTGCGCATCAGCGTGGGCACTGCCGAGGAAAACCGGCAACTGCTGGCGGCCCTGGGCAAATTTGAGGCGGCTTCGGCGTAAACAAGCCGGTAACTCCCTTCCGGGCGCCCCAATCTTACATTCTTTGCAACAGGGGCTCCGGAAGCGGCGTTTACCTGCCTTGCCCGGGAATTAATTACGCATACTTTTGTGCCGTACAACTTTTCTTTATCGCAGGCCAAACAGTATGAAAAAAACGGTTCTTTCCCTGGTTCTTCTCCTTTCCCTTTTCGTAACGGCGCAGGCGCAGCGCCGTTCTTCGGGTTCTTCCCGCAACTGGGCAGTAGGCCTCCGGCTCGGTGACCCGGCCGGCCTCAATGTGCGCAAGTATTTCGGCAGCAACGCCCTCGAAGTGAATCTGGGCAGCACCGGCATGTTCTACGGCGGTGAATCGCGGTCCTACACCTACCGGGGCTACGGCGGCTACCGGGCTTCCGGCATTGCGCTGGGCGTCAACTACATCGGTCAGAAAAGCATTGGCGGCGTGGAAGGTCTCGAGTGGTACTGGGGCCTGGGCGGCCAGTTAAGCTCCCGCCGGTTCTACTACTACCACGACGACGATTTCTACAAGAAGTACGGCTACAATTATTCCTACGGTTACCACGAAAACCGCGTAGCGCTGGGTGCCAACGCCCTCCTCGGCCTCGAATGGACGATTCCCAGCACCCCCATTTCCCTGTTTACGGACCTTGGACTGCACATTGAAATTGTACCGTCGCCCTTCTGGGTGAACGTGCCCCTGGGCCTCGGCGGCCGGTTCAATTTCTAATCAACGGCATCTCATACCTACATAACTATGATACGAGCAATCTACATTTTATTCGCAATTGCGCTGGTGGTGAGCCAGTCGGCCTGCGTGCGCCGGACCACGACGGTAGTCGTGAACCGCCGCCCCACGGCTTCGGCACCGGCCCCCGCCGCCCGCAAGGACAACGGGAACCACAAGGGCTGGTACAAGAACCCCAACAACCCGCACCATCCTTCCCACAACAACGGGGGCGGCAACAACGGCGGTGGCAACAACAATACGGTCATCATCAACAACAACCAGAAGACGACCGTGAAGACGCAGGCGGCCAACAACAACAGCAATAACAACAAGGGTGGCGGCAACGGCGGCAAGGAACAAGGCAACGGTGGCGGCGGCAACGGGAAAGGCAACGGCGGTGGCGGTAACGGCGGCGGCAATGGTGGAAACGGCGGTGGTGGCAAAGGCAATGGCGGCGGCAACGGCGGCAAAGGCAAAAAATAAAGTTTGAGCGAATACGGCAGAGGCTACCTTCGGGTGGCCTTTTGCTTTTTAAGCCCTTTCCTGCTGTTTCGCATCCAGGGGAACGAAGTTGGACCCGGGGACGGTGAACAGGCGTTCGTAGAGCCGTTCCGGGTCCAGCCGGGTGCCGCCCCCCCGGTGCACGCAGGCCGCCAGGTGGGCCACGTACGCCCGGCGGTCGGCCGCCAGCCGCGCCAGGGTGCGTTGGCGGATGGTGAGCGGATCGAGGCTGCGGCCGGCCATTTCGCGTACGCCCGCTTTGACGGCCCGGGCATCGGGGGCGACCACCAGGCAGCTTTCGGGGTGGTAGTACGTATCCCGGCCGCCCTTGCTGGGGGTGCTTACCACGGGCAGCCCCGCCAGTTGGTACTCCAG
Source organism: uncultured Sphingobacteriales bacterium (assembly GCA_963844325.1). Lineage (GTDB taxonomy): Bacteria > Bacteroidota > Bacteroidia > Cytophagales > 172606-1 > CADCTQ01. The sequence goes on along the minus strand of CAWJNV010000002.1, from coordinate 4,794,331 downwards.
GCTGGCCAGCATGGGCCCCTCCACCGCCGAAAGGCACAATCCCACCCTCGATTGGCTGTAAATCCGGTTCTTGCCGGCACCGTCCACCCACGTCCGGTTGTAGGCCGCGTGGCGCAGGGCCGGGCAGAACGCCGGCAGGTCGTTTTCGGGGCGCCCCGGCGTGTAGGTGAGCACGAACAAGCTTTCGACCTCCGCCGCCAGTTCGAGCCGCTTGAAGGGCTGCAACTGGGCGGTATACACGGCATCGTATGACTTAACAACCCCGGGTTCGGCCGAATACGCCTTTTCGTCGGTATACACGTAGCTGATGCCCCGGAAACCGGGAATGCCCAGCCGGCGGCGGTACGCGTCTTCGGCGGGGGAGTTGGTAACCAGCAGGGGGCGGAGGCCCTGGTAGCGCAACCAGGCGAACAACAGCTTTTTCCGCAGCATCCGGTGGGCTACGGCGTGGTCCCAGGGCAGGTGCACCAGGCAATATACCGGTTCCCGGTTAGGCTGGCCGGCCAGGTGGCGCAGGGCGGCATCGTCCCAGGTGCTGACCACAGGGGGAGATTCGTTGAGCCGGTAATAACCGTGAAAGAGCACCGGAGAATTGCGTCGAATGGTTGAATGTTATATGGTTGAATGTTATATGGTTGCATGGCTATATGGTTGCATGGCTGGATGGTTGCATGGTCATACAGGTGTGAGATCAACCATATAGCCATGCAACCATATAACATTTAACCTTTCGCCTTGCGGACGATCCCGTTGTCGAGTACGTGGATTTCGCCGGCACCGGCCATTTCGCGGAGGGTGTCGAGCAGTTCGTTTTCGTCGCCCGGTCCCAACTGTCCCACCAGGGCCTGGAGGGAGATTTCCTGCCCGGCCAGCAGCGACAGAATTTGCCGGCGCCGGCGGTCGTGGTCGCCCGGGTTGGTTTTGTCTTTTTTGTGCTGCAAACAGTGATCGCACACGCCGCACGGCTCTTCCAGGACCTCCCCGAAGTAGTCGAGCAGCAACGCCGTCCGGCACTTGTCAGGGTCAGTCATGTAGGCAATCACGGCTTCGGCCTTCTGGCGGTCCCTTTCCCGGCGTTCTTTCATGCTTTTCACGTCGAGGGGCAGGCGGGCCGCCTCGTAGCGGATGGTGGTAAAAGTAAGCTGGGGCTTGTCTTTCTGCTTGTCGTACACCACGATGCCCGTCTGTTGCAGCAGTTCGAGCATCCGCACCACGGTGGCCGGCTCGGCGCCCAGTTGCCGGGCCAGCTGCACCTCCGACACGGGCACGAAGTTGGTGAACAGTTCGCCGCCGTACATGCGCAGCACGAGTTTGATGAGCGGATCGTAGGCGGCGTTGGCGATCTGGAACTCGTACAGCGACTTTTTGTCCACCGGGAAATGGAGCTTGGAGGGGCTGTGAAACCCTTCGTTCAGTTGCACGAAGCCGGCTTCTTCGAGCCGCTTGAGGGCGTAGTGGGTTTCAATGGCCGGCAGGTTGTAATTCTTCTGGAACGATTCGAGTTCAAAGTCGAAGCTGGCCATGAAGCCGCTGCCGGCAGCCAGTTGAAACTGGTTGGCCAGCGCCTGGTACACCTGGCGGAGGGTGGCTTCGGAAGGGTGAGTCAGTTGGATGCGCCGCCGCAGGTCGTCGAGGTCGGAGGGGTGGTAGAGGGCCACGGCGTAAGCCTTCTTTTCGTCGCGGCCGCCCCGGCCGGCTTCCTGGTAATAAGCTTCCAGCGTGTCGGGCAGGTCCATGTGCACCACCACCCGCACGTCGGGCTTGTCGATGCCCATGCCGAAGGCGTTGGTTGCCACGATTACCCGCGTGCGGTTGTTGATCCAGTTGTCCTGCTTGCCCGAACGCTGCCCGTTGTCGAGGCCGGCGTGGTAGAAGTCGGCCCGCACGCCGTGCTGGTTGAGCAGGTGGGCCAGTTCCTGGGTGCGTTTGCGGTTGCGCACGTACACCACGGCGGTACCGGGCACGTTGCGCAGGATTTGCAGCAGTTTCCGCTCTTTGTCTTCTTCCATGAAGGCCGAGTACGAGAGGTTGGGCCGGGCGAAGCTTTTCTGAAAGAGCTGGCCGTTGCGCCGGAAACGCAGCTTTTCAATGATGTCCTGGCGTACCACGGGGGTGGCCGTGGCGGTGAGGGCAATCATAGGGACCTGCGGCACGAAGTCGCGCAGCTGGGCGATCTCCAGGTAGGGGGGACGGAAGTCGTAGCCCCACTGGGAAATGCAGTGCGCCTCGTCAACGGCCAGCAGGCCCACCCGCATCTGCTTGAGCCGCTCCCGGAACAGTTCGGTCTGGATGCGTTCGGGCGACACGTAGAGGAACTTGACGCCGCCGTACACGCAGTTGTCGAGGGCAATGTCGATTTCGCGGCGGTTCATCCCCGAGTAAATGGCAAGGGCCGACACGCCCCGCTTCTTGAGGCCTTCCACCTGGTCTTTCATCAGGGCGATGAGGGGCGAGATCACCACGCAGATGCCTTCGAACACCAGGGCGGGCACCTGGAAACAGATGGACTTGCCGCCGCCGGTGGGCAACAGGGCCAGGGTGTCGTTCCCTTCCAGGACGGACCGGATGATCTCCTCCTGCACGGGGCGGAAGGTGTCGTATCCCCAGTATTGCTTCAGAATGCCGTGAATGGAAGACATGCGAGGGACGGGGTAAATAAGGCCAAAACTACGGAATTCGGCCGTATGGATGCTTCGACATTCGACATTCCTTGTTCATCATTCATCATTAGAGAGTTGAATTACGAATGTCGAACAAGGAATGTCGAATGTCGAAGTTTTGGACGCCCAACCGGATTACTGGGGGAGAAACGCCGCTTCCGTGACCCGGTAGAGGAGCAGGGGCGTCGTGGCCGGCCAGTGCGGCACGTGGTGGGGCTCGGTGCCGGCGTACCGGAAGTGGTTTTTTTCCAGTACCCGCCGCGAGCCTTGGTTGTCGGCCAGGCACTTGGCAAACACTTCGCGCAGGGCCAGCGTGCCAAACGAGAAGCGCAGCGTGTCGGCCACCGCCCGGGTAGCCAGTCCGCGGCCCCAGTACGGGCGGCCGATCCAGTAGCCGATCTCGGCCACGCGGCGGGGCGTGATTTCGAGCAGGCCGCACACGCCTACCACCTCGTCGGCCAGCTTCACGGCAAACACGCACGAGAGGCCCTCCTCCCGTTCGCGCATCCGGACGCGGATGAATTTTTCGGCTTGCCCGGGGGGGTAGGGGTGGACAATGCGGGTGGTGGCGGCAATGGCCGGGTCCCCCGCCAGTACCTGCAGCGGCGGCGCGTGCGAAAGGGCTACGGGTTCCAGTACGACGGCGGCCGGGCTAGTCATAGGGCGTCGGGATCAGACAGTACGTAAATGCGCATGCAGTGGAGCCCAAGTGCCTGACCCGCAATCCCCGGTACGCCTTTCTAACTCGCGTTCTTGTGGATTTCGCTGCCGCGGCGGTTGTGGTACTTGTGCACCAGGTCCAGAATGTGTTCTTCGGTCAGCGGCTTGGGCAGGTACTCGGCAAAGCCCGCGGCCAGAATGCGGTCCACGTCGCGGGGGTTGGTGGAAGTGGTGAGCATGACCACCAGCGCATCGAACTTCTCGGGGTACTGCCGTTGCCGGTAGCCTTCCAGGAAGTCGAAGCCGTCCATCACCGGCATGTGCACGTCCACCAGGATCAGCTCCGGGTAGTCGCCGCCGCCGGCCACGCGGTCCAGGTGGGCCAGGCCGTCTTTCCCGTTGTATTCAATGACGATGCGTTCGGCCACGTCGAGTTCTTCAAAAAGCGTCTCGTGCAGAAAGTTGGTTGCTTTATTGTCGTCAATCAGGAGTACGCACTTAAGTTTTTTCATGTACTGACGCAAAAGGAGGGCAAAGGATTTTTTACCTGTAACTTAACAATGATTACTGAGTTTCGTATACTGCACAATTAACCGTTCTTGCGCTGCTGCCGCCACCCGGAAGAGACCGGCGCAGAAGTGCCGCTACTTGATATGTTGCTTAAAGAAATTCGCAGCCGTACGGCCGACAGCCACGCACGACTCGAGAGTACCCCGTTGTTGTCTCCTTTTTCCCAACAAAGCATTGATATGCCCACCTACCTGGAGATTCTGCGCCGGTTCTACGGGTATTTTTATCCGCTCGAAAGACGATTGGACGCATTTCCGGCACTTTTTGACTGGTTACCCGATTATACGGAACGCCGCAAGGCCAGGTTGTTGTTAGATGACTTAAACAGCCTTCACAACCCGACCGAGCCCGGCCTGTGTCGGGAATTACCCGGTATCAGTACGAATGCGCAGGCGTTTGGTTGCTTGTACGTGATGGAAGGCTCCACGTTGGGAGGCAAAATAATTTATAATATTTTAAAGAAACAATTGGGGATCGACAAATTGGCGGGATCTTCCTTCTTTTACGGTTACGGACCCGCAACCGGGGAGAAGTGGAAGGCCTTCAGCAGCCGGCTGGAAGCCTTCGGACGGGAAACCGGGACGGATGAAGAAATCATTGCCGCCGCCAACGACACCTTTTCAAAATTTGAACAATGGCTGCTCATCAAGAAGTAAAAAATACCGCGCTGCACCAGTACGATTCCGAGTTCTGCGGGAGTATCCCGCTGCACCTGATCAACCTGATCCAGCCCCACGGCGCCCTGCTGGTGCTCGACAAATCCACGCTGGCGGTGGCCCAGGTGAGCGAAAACGTGACCGAGGTGCTCGGTGCCGCCCCGGATGCGCTGCTGGGCCGGCCCCTCACCGACTTTCTGCCCGACGCCCAGGTGGAGGAGTTGCGCGAAAAGATCGACCGCTGGGGCATCCGCGACCGGATTCCGATGGACCTGGTCCTCACCACGCCCCGCGGCGAGGTACGGTGCGTGGCCTCGGTGCACCCCAAGAGCAGCTACGTGCTGCTCGAACTGGAGCCGGTGGCGGCCAACGCCGAAGCTTCCTTTACCCGCGCCTACCAGGAAGTGAAGTACATTACGGCGGCCATTAAGGAGGGTGCCGACGCCAAGGCCGTGTGCCAGATTGCCGCCCTCGAAATCAAGCAGCTTTCGGGCTTCGACCGGGTCATGATCTACCAGTTCGACTACCTGTGGAACGGCACCGTGGTGGCTGAGGCCCGCGAAAACGACCTGGAGCCCTACTACGGCCTGCGCTTTCCGGCCTCCGACGTGCCCCGCCAGACCCGCGAACTCTACTACAGAAATCCCTACCGGCTCATTCCCAACCGGGATTTTGCGGCCGTACGCCTGCGGCCCGTGGTCAACCCCCTCACCCGGGCCTTTACCGACCTGTCGGAAAGTACCCTCCGGGGCGTACCCAACGTGCACGTGGAATACCTGCGCAACATGGGCGTGATGGCTTCCATGTCTACGCCCATCATCATCGACAACCGCCTGTGGGGGCTCATCTCGTGCCACCACCAAACGGCCCGTTACCCCGACTTTGCCATGCGTTCGTCGTTCGAACTGCTGGCGGGCATCCTGGCCGCGCAGATCACCGCCAAGGAACGGGAGCGGAGTCTGCTCTACAAAACCCGCCTCCAGGAGATCCAGGCGCGGCTGGTGCGCAACCTCTACGGCCAGGCCAACTTTACCAACGGCCTGCTCGACCAGGGCGAGGCCCTGCTCACGCTGTTCGACATCCGGGGGGCCGCCCTGGTGTACGAGGGCAACGTGCGTACCCTCGGGCAGACGCCGCGCGTGCCCGAAATCCAAAATTTAGTGCACTGGTTGCAGTTATCCCAGCCGGGATTTGCCATCTTTGCAAGCGACCACATGCCGCTGATGTATACCGAAAGCGAAAGCTACGCCGACACCGCCAGCGGGGTGCTGGCCATTCCCATCGACGTGCGGCGCGGCATCTACCTGCTCGGGTTCCGGCCCGAAGTGGTGCAAACGGTGGACTGGGGCGGCAACCCCAACGAAGCAATACGTTTTGAGCCCGACGGGAAAAATTATCACCCCCGGAATTCGTTTTCCATCTGGCAGGAAACCGTGCGGCACCACTCCGAACCCTGGCAGGGCGAAGAACTGGAAGCCGCCGAGGCCCTCCGCACGCTGGTGCTCGAACGCCTGCTGAACGAAAGAAGCTAGGTTAATTGACAATTAAAAACGGAAAATTGACAATTAACCGGGAGCAGCGGCTGCATTCTTCCGGGAAAAGTGGTTACTTAGAAGAAGCGTACGCGCGTTGTCAAGTATCAATTTTCAATTGTCAATTGTCAATCTCTTTAATGAATACGGACGGGAATTCGCAGGCATCGGTGGTTGGTTTACCCAGGAAAAATGTGCTCATGGGCACCGATGGGCATTACATCATCGGGATCGGCGCGTCGGCCGGCGGTCTGGAGGCCATTCACGAGCTGTTCGACAACATGCCGCCCGACACCAACTTCTCGTTCGTGATCATTCAGCACCTCTCGCCCGACTACAAGAGCCTGATGGCTGAACTGCTCAGCAAGCACACGCAGATGAAAGTGACCGAGGTGGAAGACGGCATGCTGCTGATGCCCAACTGCGTGTACGTGATTCCCAACAAGAAGCACATCACCGTAAAGGCCAAGCGGCTGCGGCTCACCGAGAAGAACGTGCCGTCGGTGCCCAACAACGCCATCGACGTGTTTTTCCATTCGCTGGCCCAGGACCAGGCAAGCAGCGCCATTGCCATCATCCTCTCGGGCACCGGCTCCGACGGCACCAAGGGCATTGAATCGGTCAAGAAGGCGGGCGGCATGGTGATCGTGCAGGACCCGGCCACGGCCAAATTTGACGGCATGCCCAACAGCGCCATCCACTCGGGCTACACCGACTTCGTGCTGCCGCCCGAACTGATGCCCGAAGAGATTTTCAACTACATCCGTCACGGGGCCCTCGAAAAGTCCTTTTCAACCCTCACCACCGAGGAAGAAGAACGGATCGTGAACGAAATGCTGGAACTGGTGCGCCAGATCACCATCCACGACTTTTCGGCCTACAAGCGCCACACCATCCTGCGCCGCATCATGCGCCGCATGGCCGGCCACCAGTTCAACCGGCTCGACCGCTACCTCGACTACCTGCGCGACAACCCCATCGAGGTGGAACTGCTCAGCAAGGAATTCCTCATCGGCGTCACCAAGTTTTTCCGCGACGGCGAAGCCTTCGAAATCCTCGAAAAAAAGATCATTCCCGAGATCATCGACGCCAAGGCGCCCAACGACCAGCTCAAATTCTGGGTGTCGGCGTGCAGCACCGGCGAAGAGGCCTACTCGATGGCCATCCTGGTGTCGGAGTACCTGGTCAAAACGGGCCGGGAACTGAACGTGAAGATTTTCGCCAGCGACGTGGACCGCGACGCGGTGGAACTGGCTTCGAAGGGCTACTACGGCAACCAGATCGAAAAGGACATATCGCCCGAACGCCTCGATGCGTACTTCCTGCGGCAAGGCGCCGGCTACGTGGTGAGCCAGCACCTGCGCAAGATGGTGATCTTCGCCCAGCACAACATCATCAAAGACCCGCCCTACAGCAAGATGGACCTGGTGAGCTGCCGCAACATGCTCATCTACATGAACCCGGCCCTCCAGAAGAAGATCCTGGCCATCCTGCACTTTTCGCTCAACACCAACGGCTACCTGTTCCTGGGCACCAGCGAAAACCCCGGCGAACTGTCGCCGGCCCTGGTGGAAGTGAGCAAAAAGTGGAAGCTGTACCGCAACGTGCACTCTTCGCGCCAGCAGATGGCCGACGTGTACGCCCCGCCCCGGTACTCGATGCCCACGCGCAGCCCGGCCGCCGCCCCGGCCCCGCCCCGGCCCGCCCGGCAGACGCTCAACGGCAAGGTCTACGACATTTTCAGCGAAGTCGTCAGCGAGGAGTTCGGCTACGCCGGCATCTTCGTCAACGAAAACCACGAGGTGATCCACGCGGTGGGCAACTACGACCATTACCTGCGCCTGCCCGAAAAGCGGCTCAACTTCAGCCTGCTCAAAATGGTGCCCGACGAACTGGCCGTGGCCCTCGGCGTGGCCATCCGCAAGGCCGCCAAGACCAACGCCAAGGTTACCGCCAACCGGGTTCGCGTGCAGTACCGGGGCCGTACCCGCACCATCAAGGTGGTGGTAAAGCCCTACTTCAACACCGTGGACCCCGGGCAACGCTTCCTGTTCGTGCTCCTGGGCGAAGAAAAAAGCAGCCGCAAGACGCTGTCCGACACCGAAGTAAGCGTTACGCCCCTCTCCAGCTCCGAACTCATGGACGACCTGGAACGCGAACTCAAGGAAACCAAGGAAAACCTGCATTCGGCCGTGGAAGAACTCGAAACGGCCAACGAAGAACTCCAGTCGAGCAACGAAGAACTCATTTCCTCGAACGAAGAGTTGCAGAGCACCAACGAAGAACTCCAGTCGCTCAACGAGGAACTGCACACGGTTAACGCCGAACACCAGCTCAAGATCCGGGAACTGATCGAACTCAACGACGACCTCAACAACTACTTCCGCAGCACCGACATCGGGCAGATCGTCATCGACAAGAACCTGATTATCCGCAAGTACACCCCGTCAGTGCTCCGGCTCATCAACCTCATCGAAGCCGACATCGGCCGGCCCATCAGCCACTTCTCGTTCAACATCCGCTACGAAAAGCTGGTAGACGACATCCGGTACGTGATCCGGACGGGCCAGCCCCACGAGGCCGAAATCCAGGAAGCCGACGGCAGCTACTACATGCTCCGCGTGCTGCCCTACATCCGCCTCGACCATTCGCTGGACGGCGCCGTGGTGACCTTCGTCAACATTACGCCCCTCAAGCAGCTCAACAACCTGCTCGACGGCGTGCTCAACGGCTCGATGAGCGGCATCATGGCCTTCCGGAACGTACGCGACAAGCACGGCAAACTCATCGACTTCCAGTGGATACTCGTTAATGACGCGGCGGCCCGCATGGTAGGGCGCACCAAGGAAGAACTGCAAAACGGCCGCCTGCTCGAACTCATGCCCGGCAACGCCCGGGAGGGTTTGTTTGACAAATACGTGAAGGTGGTCGAAACCGGCAAACCCCTGCACCACGAACACTACTACGACGGCGAAGGGGTGAAAAGCTGGTTTGAAACCGTGGCCGTGCGCATGGACGACGGCATTGCCGTGACTTTCAGCGACATCAGCGAAAAGCGGCAGAACCAGGAAAAGATCATCCGGGCCTACCAGGACCTGAAGCGGGCCGAGGAAAACCTGCGCCGCCTCAACAACGAACTCGAAGCCCGCGTGGCCGAACGCACCGCCGCCCTGTCGGTAAGCGAAGAACGCTTCCGCCTGCTGTCGCTGGCTACCAACGATGCCGTGTGGGACTGGAACCTGGTGACCAACCACCTCTGGTGGAACGAAGGCTACAAAGTGATGTTCGGCCAGCAGCCCGAAGACACCGAGAAGGGCATCGACTCCTGGGCGGGCCGCCTGCACCCCGACGACCGCGAACGGGTGATGGCCAACCTGCACCATGTGATCGACACCGGCGCCTCGCAGTGGGCCGACGAATTCCGGTTCCGGCGTGTGGACAGCGGCTACGCCTACGTGTTCGGCCGGGGCTACGTGCTGCACAACGAGTACGGCATTCCCAGCCGGATGCTCGGTTCGCTGGTGGACCTGACCAACCTGAAGCAGGTGCAGGAAGAACTCCAGCTTACCAACGAGAACCTGGTGCGCATCAACAACGACCTGGACAACTTCGTGTACACGGCCTCCCACGACCTGAAGGCGCCCATCATCAACCTGGAAGGGCTCGTTAAGAAACTGGGCAAGGAAGTGCATCCCGAACAGGGCCGCGTGGGCTTCATCATGGAACTCATCACGGGCACCATCGACACGTTCAAGAAGACGATCCAGACGCTGACCGACATCTCGCGCATCCAGAAGAACGTGAGCGACGACGAAAGCGACGTGGACCTCAATGAACTGCTGGCCGACATCCAGACCAGCGTCCGCGACATGATCGAGAGCAACGAGGCTACGGTAAAAGCCAATTTCCGGGAGGCAAGCCAGGTCCACTTCTCGCGCAAGAACCTGCACAGCATCCTGCACAACCTGCTTACCAACGCCATCAAGTACCGCTCCCCCGACCGCAAGCCGGTCGTGCGCATCTCCACCGAAGATTCAGCCGACTACGTTGTGCTGTGCGTGAAGGACAACGGCCTGGGCATTTCGCCCGAGCAGCAGAAAAAGCTGTTCACCATGTTCAAACGCTTCCACGACCACGTGGAAGGCTCCGGGGTGGGATTGTACATTGTCAAGCGCATCATCGAAAACGCGGGCGGCCGGATCGAGGTGGAAAGCACCGTGGGCAAGGGCTCGGAGTTTACCGTGTACTTTCCGAAGAATAAGTAGCAATATCCGGTAAATCTCCCGGGAAGGGCACTTTGGGGGGCGGTAAGGTGTTACCCTTGGGTTACCTTTACCCGCTCATACCATACGCCTCAGCCCGTGAACCGCCACTACCTTTCGGCCGTTGCCACCTTCGTCGTTTTTGGATTTATCTCATTGCCGATCCGGGCGTTGCACGGCTACGACAGCGGCCAGTTGCTCTACTACCGGGTGGCCTTTGCGCTGCTCTGCCTGGTGGGCATCATCGCCGGTTTCCGCCGCCATTCATTGCGCCGCACGCTGGAGCAGTACCGGGCGGCGGACCGGCCCGAAAAACGCAAGTTCGTGCGCAATATGCTGGTGGGGAGTGCCTTCCTGACGATCAACTGGCTGGCCTTCATCTACGTGCTCAACCACATCAGCGTGCAGACCGGCTCGTTTTCCTACCTGCTCTGCCCGATCGTGACCACGCTGCTGGGGTCGCTGCTGCTTAAAGAAAAGCTGCACCTCACGCAGTGGATTGCGCTGGCTATCAGTGCTACCGCCTGCGCCCTCATCGGGGTGGATTCGCTCTACAACCTCTCCTTTTCGCTGTTCATCGCCACCAGCTACGCCCTCTACCTGATCACGCAGCGCATCCTGCGCGACTACGACCGCATCGTGCTGCTGGCGGTGCAGGTGCTGCTGGCCTTCGCGTTCCTGACGGCGCTGGGCCCGTCGTTCCGCGGCGCGGTGCCGGCCGAGGGGTTCTTCTACGCCAACATCTTCGTGCTCAGTTCGCTGTTCACGGTGTTCCCGCTGTTCCTGAACGCCTACGCCCTCAAGGGGTTGCCCGCCAGCACCCTCGGCGCCCTCATGTACATCAACCCGATCATCAACTTTGCGCTGGCCTTTTTCTACTACGGCGAACGCGCCTCGTCGGCCCAGTGGGCGGCCTACGCCCTCATTGCGGTGTCGGTGGTGGTAGCCAACGCGCGGAACTGGAGTTTGGGAATCAGAGAGTTTGGGAGGGTGGGGGTGAAGAGTTAGAGAGTTGGAGAGTTTGATAATTAAGGAGTTACGGGGTAAAAGTGTCTCATAAAAAAACGGGAGCGTTTGAGAGGGGAGCGTAACCCATCCCTCTCAAATGCCCCCGTGATCCAACTCCCAAACTCTCTAATTCTCTAACTCCCTAGTGTCCTCCGCCGTAGGAGTCCTGATCGACGTTGTCTTTGTTCACGTTGCGGTTGGGGTGACGTACCATCACATTCGCCGCGGGCTGGTCAGGACCATCGGTATACGTATCGGCGATCCGGTCGCGTTCCTCCAGGTTGTCAATGTGATTCACGGGGAGGTTGCCGGCGCCTTTGGGTTGTCCATCTCCGGAAGGTTTGCCTTTGGGCGGTACATATTGCCCGTCTCTTGTCTTTCCCATAGCAGTAAAAAAGTTAAATGACTACCCGGTTTTACGGTGGTCGGGGCCGCGGGGTTGTCAAAAAAGTGCTACCGGCGCCTGATTTTAGCGGTTACTTTCAGCGCCACCGCACCCGTTTTTTCCCTTCGCTGATGCGCATCCGTTCGGGAATGTTGGCAATGATTTCGGCCTTAAGCGTCTCTAACAAAGCCTCTTTGGGAAAGCTCCGGTGGGCCGCCAGGCTCACTTCCCGCACCGGTTCGGGGTCCGCAAAACGTTTGACCACCGGGTTGGTGCCGATCTCGTCGAGCACCGACAATTCGGGCACCAGCGTGTAGCCGTAGTGGCGGTCCACCATCCGCTTGAGCGTTTCGATGGAGCCGCTTTCGTAGGCGAAGCCCCGCCGCGAACAACTCTGTTCGTGCCCGTTGCACAGGTTGAGCACCTGGCTGCGGAAGCAGTGGCCCTGGTTGAGCAGCCACACGTCGGCTTCGTCCAGTTCTTCGGCCCGGATCTGCGTCTGGTCAAACAGGGCGTGGCTCCGCGACACGTACACCAGGAACGGTTCGTTGAACACGGGCACCTCGCGGATGGCGTCGTCTTCGAGGGGCGTCACCAGGATGCCCAGGTCGAGCTGGCCCTGCTTGAGCCGGTGCACGATCTGGTCGGTGGGCAGTTCCTCGATGAGCAGGTTCGTCTGCGGGTGTTTGTTGACGAAGTCTACCAGGAACAGCGGCACCAGGTACTGGGCCAGCGTGGGGATAATGCCCAGCCGGAACTCGCCGGTCAGCCGCGCCCTTTCTTCCTTCACCGAATCCTTCAGCACCTGGAGTTCACGCAGGACTTGCCGGGCCTGCGCAATCACCTTGCGGCCCGCCGGCGTGGGTTCCAGGGGGCTCCGCTTGCGGTCAAACAGGATCACGTTCAGTTCTTTTTCCAGGTTCTGCACCTGCATGCTCAGGGTGGGCTGCGTGACGTGGCAATGCGTAGCCGCCGTGACAAAGTGCCGGTGGGTGTCGAGGGCCACTACGTATTCCAATTGCTGGATGTTCATAACGCCTATAAATGATTTCTATGCAAAGGTAAATAATATAAATTTTACTTATGAACTGGGCAGGAAATTGCTTTTTGGGCGGCTTTGAAACCGGTACGGGAAAATACTTGTGTATGAAAAGCGCTGATTCCCAGAAGTTAATGAAGCCGCTACGATATAGTATTGCATCCGTTTTTCCGGTGGGAACGGCTGCAGACGCCCCACTTCGGAAAGGCAACCATCGAAAGCGGATGCACCGCCGACGGAGGCAGTGGAGACCAGTCACCACTCCAACAAACGGGGCGAAACCGAAAAGCCATACGAGTAGGGAACTTTAAATAAACAGATGTATGAATTATTATTTGTCCGTATTGTCGAACTTTGCCCAATTCAATGGCCGTGCCCGTCGGGCCGAGTACTGGTATTTCGTCTTATTCAACTTCATCATTTCGCTGGCATTGACTTTCACCGGCATGGCTTCCGGCGCCGGCGACTGGCTGGCTAACATTTATTCCCTGATCGTGCTCATTCCTTCGATTGCCGTAGGCGTGAGAAGAATGCACGACGTGGGCAAAAGCGGTTGGTTCCTCCTGATTCCCTTCTACAACCTGATACTGGCCTGCACGGCCGGCGACGAGGGAACCAACGAGTACGGCAACGATCCTAAAGAAGTAGAAGTAGCGGCTTAAGCCGAAAATCCATTCGTTCCCGAGGGCAGGCCTGGTTCCTGCCCTTTTGCTTTTTATCCCAAGCCCGGCACCCCATCCCCGGCTGTAATTTCCATTCGCCGCCTTACGGCATTGGCTTTTGCCCCAAAACACACCACTTTACCGGTCCGGGCGACCCGTGCGTTAAGGCGTTGGAATGCCGGTAAAGACATTGTTGAATGAGCGGCAGCTAACGCGCTGTAATTCAAGCTGCAATTAACTATTTTTCGCGCCGGCCCGGTACGCCTGTTCACCCTGCTGCTTCCCCGGGCGGCGCCAGCCGTGTAAGCCGGAAGGCCAAACGGGCAATCTGGTGGCCGCCCGATCATCCCTACGCATCCCCTTCAGCAATTGGGGCCGGCAACCCCGGGCGCAGCGCCCCGGCGAGATTGCCGGCAAACCATTTTTTTGCGCCTTGGACCCTGTTTACCACCATCCCCGGGGTATTTTTTATGAAGAAGATTTTTTACGCATGCGCCCTGTTGTGCGCCGCCCTGGCGGCCAAAGCCCAGGAAAAATCAAGCGAAGAACTCCTGACCCTCTCGTTGGAGGAACTGATGAACATCCAGGTGGTATCGGCCTCCAAGAAAGCCGAGAACCTGTTTGACGCCCCCCTTTCCGCCTCCGTGCTCACCCGCGAGGAGATCCGGAAGGCCGGCGCCACCAGCCTCATGGAAGCCCTGCGGCTCGTGCCCGGCCTCATCGTGCGCGAACAGACGAACGGCAACTACGACATCCACCTGCGGGGGCTCGACAACGTGCCGCCCAACAGCTACTCGATGTACTCGGCCAACACCACCACGCTGGTGATGATCGACAACCGGCCCGTGTACAACTACCTGCAAGGGGGGACTTTCTGGGAAACGCTGCCCATCGACCTCAACGACGTGGAGAAGATCGAAGTGGTACGCGGCCCCGCATCGGCCCTGTACGGCCCCAATGCCGTGTCGGGCGTGATCCACATTCTGACCCGCAAGGCCGAAAAGGCGGGCCTCCAGGCCGTAGCCAACGCCCAGTACGGCACGCAGGAGACGCTGCTGGCCAACGCTTCGGTGGGGTACGCGTACCAATCCAAAGTGAGCGGCACCGTGTCGGGCAACTTCCAGCGGCGGGGCCGCGAAGCCTCGTACTACGTGACGCCCCTCGACCAGCGGGTAAGCAGTGCGGCCGACCTGCCCCTGGGCAACCTCGACGCCCGCTACCCGCACCCCGAACGGTCGATGGACAAGTACGGCGTGAATGCCTTCCTGCGCTACGCCCCCACGGCCCGGGCCGCCTTTGACCTGTCGGCCGGCACGCAGGACTCGGAGGTGCAGAACGCCTACGGCGAAAACGGCAAGACGCCCCTCAACACAATGACCTCCGCCACCCGCTACGCCGACCTGAAGGGCCGGGTGTACGGCGTGAGCACCCAGTTCTCGTACCTCACGGGCAAGCAGGACCCCAGCGTGGGATTTACCGGCAGCACGTTTGACTTCAGCACCCTCGACGCTTCGGCCGAGTACGAAATCCGGTTGCGGAAGCTGTCGCTCAAGCCGGGCTTCAGCTACCGCCGCGCCCGGTACGACGATACCCGGTACTGGGATGTGACCCGCGACGAGGGTATTTTCAGCGGCCGGTACGAGGTAGTCACCCACGCGGCCTCCCTGCGGTCGGAGTACAGCCTGCCGGACGAAAAACTGCGCCTGGTGGGCGGTCTGCGCCTCGATAAGTTCAATTACCCCAACCAGTGGTTTGCCTCTTACCAACTGGCCGCCACCGCAAAGCCGGTGGCCGATCACCTGCTGCGGGCCGTGTATTCGCGGGCCTACCGGTCGCCGTTCATCTACGACAACTTCATCGACCTGACGCTGGCCCTCGACCCGGCGCGGCCCAACTTCCTCTACCAGTTGAACGGCAGCAAGAACCTTGACCTCGTCCGGTCGGACATGTTCGAAGTGGGGTACCGGGGTAAGATCACGGGCAACCTGCACGTGGACGCCGAGGTGTACTACACGCAGACCCGCAACTACACTGACCTGGTCATGGAGGAGACCGAGGTTCGGGAGAGCAACCCGGTGCAGTTCATCACCCATCTCTACGTACGCAACCTGCCGCTCCGGGTAAACCAACTGGGCACTACGGTGTCGCTCAATTACGTGCAGGGCAAGGTGCAGGTGAAGCCGTTCGTGACGGTGCAGGAAACGAAGCTGCGCAACTACTCGATCTACAGCAACTCGGCCGCGGCCGTGCCCAACAAGAACAACGGCAACGACCCGGCGGCCAACAACCTGTACTCGGGCGTGGGCACTGAGCGAAAACACCAGTCTACCCCAACCATATATGGCGGTGCTTCAATCAATTACCAGGCCAGCCCCAAGTTCAGCTTTAACCTCAACCCGTACTACAATTCCGGCCAGACGTTCTACCACCGGGACAACCTGAGCAACAATGACGGGGTCCGGGGCGTCGGACGGATCAACCCGAAGCTGATCGTGAACGCCAAGCTGAGCTACGCACCCCTGCCCGCCCTGTCGGTGTTCGTCAGCGGCCGTAACCTGCTCAACGACCGTTCGGTCGAACACTACCGCGAAGACCACATCGGCAGCCTGTACTTGCTGGGCGTAAATTGGCAGTATTGATTTAGGAGTGAGAAGCGAGAAGCGAGGAGTGAGAAGGAAGTACACGACGTTGCCCGTTAAAACGACAAAGTCGGTATCCACCCCTTCTCACTCCTCGCTTCTCGCTTCTCACTCCTTTACTTTCCCAGTTTTCCTTCCGCGTAGAGGCTGCGGACGGCTTTTTTGTCGAATTTGCCGACGCTGGTTTTGGGAATATCCCGCACCGGCACGAAGGCATCGGGCAGTTGGTGGACCGCGAAGTGGGGCGACAGGAAGCGCCGCAGTTCGTCGTCGGGGACCGAAGCCCCTTCGTCAAACACAACGCAGGCCAGGGGCCGCTCCATCCACTTCTCGTGCGGAATGGCAATCACGGTGGCTTCTTTCACCTTGGGGTGGGCCATCAGGGCGCTTTCCAGGGCCACGCTCGAAATCCACTCGCCGCCGCTCTTGATGAGGTCCTTGGTGCGGTCGGTGATCTGCATGTACCCCAGCGGGTCGAGCGTGCCCACGTCGCCGGTCTTGAACCAGCCGTCGTCGGTGAAAGCCTCCCGGTTGTCGGACTTGTAGTAACTCCCGATCACCCACGCCCCCCGGACCTGGATTTCGCCCACCGTCTTGCCGTCGCGCGGGGCCACCGTGCCGTCTTCGGTCACCACCCGTACCTCCACGCCCGGCATCTCCACGCCCTGGGTAGCCCGGGTGCGAAGCCTTTCGGCGGGCGACAACGCGTCGTGCACGGGTTGCAACCGCGCCACGGTCCCCAGCGGCGACGTTTCCGTCATGCCCCAGGCGTGCAGGCCCTCCAGGTTGAAGTCCCGGTCGAAGGCCGCCATCAGGCTTTCGGGCAGCGCCGAGCCGCCCACCATGTAGTGCCGCAGGGGCAGTTTCTCGGCCGGCGGGTTCTTTTTCAACGCTTCGTACACGCCCAGCCAGATGGTGGGCACCCCGTTGGCAATCGTCACGCGTTCGCGCTGGAGCATGTCGATGATGGCGGCCGGTTGCAGGTGCAAGCCCGGCATCACCATATTGGCGCCGGCCAGCATGCACATGAACGGGAAACCCCAGGCCATTACGTGAAACTGCGGGACGATGAGCAGGGCCGTATCGGCCGAACTCACGCCGGCCGCGTTGGGCGTCATGATGGTGAGGGCGTGCAGGTAGGTGGAGCGGTGCGAATACAACGCCCCCTTCGGTTCGCCGGTGGTGCCGCTGGTGTAGCACAGGCCGCAGGCGGTGTTTTCGTCGAGGTCGGGCCAGGCGAAGTCCGCCGACTGATCGGCGATCAGGTCTTCGTAGTGCACCACGCCCGGCAGGGTAGTGGTCACGTTGGCGGGGGCATTGATGAGCACGCAGTGTTGCAGGCCCGGTACGTGGGGCGCAATTTTTTCGAAGAGCGGCAGGAGGGGGGCGTCCACGAACACCACCTTGTCTTCGGCGTGGTTGGCGATGTAGGCCACCTGGTCGGGGGCCAGCCGGATGTTGAGGGTGTGGCACACGGCCCCCGTGCCCGGAATGGCGTAGTACAGTTCCAGGTGCTGGTAGCCGTTGAAGGCAAAGGTAGCCACCCGGTCGCCGGGCTGCACGCCCAGCTTGTTGACCAGGGCGGCGGCCAGCTTTTTGGTGCGGGTGTACATGTCGGCGTAGGTGTACCGGTGCCAGGCGCCGTTGGGTAGCTTGGTGACGATCTCCCGGTGCGGAAACGCGCGGTTGCCGTATTCCACGATGGTATTGGTCGTCAGCGGGTAGTTCATGATCAGTCCGTTCATGCTTGCAAGGGTGGTTAATGGGTTTGGGTAGTTATGGATGTTGTTGACTGGTAAATATTTACCTAGTCATGCTTGAAGGATTGGATGAGTATTGGTACACTGATCGGTTATGATGATTATGATTAGGACTGATTTAAAATCGAAGGGGAATCAGAAGAAAAAATCATAACAAATCATAATCATCATAACCGATCAGTGTACCATTCCGGGACAATGATTTCGCCAAAGCCTCTCCATTTCAATCCCGCCACCCGTCGGGGTTGGAACCGGATGCAATGGGGTACACCGATTCCCGCGGGAACGCCTCGCCGCACTGGTCTTCGTACACCTGGTAGCCCACGAAGGGAATGGATGCCGCTTCGACGTCGGGGGTGGCTTTGGAGGGGTCGGCGTTTACGAGGGAGTAGTACCGTTCGCCCATGCCCACGATGAAGCCGCGGCAGTAGAGGAACCCGTCGTCCGATCCGTCGGTGTGCCGGTGAATTTCTTCCCGGTCGAGCCGGAACAGCTTTTCTTCCATCAGGTGGTTGAATTGGACCAGGTCCTCCCGGGGCAATTCCCGCAGCCGTTCTGCAATGGCTTCCGACACCTCATCGTCAAGCCCGAAGCTGAGCCCTTCGAACAAATCGGCTTTGTTGGTCTTCAGCGCCTCCCGGCGCAACTCATCCAGCAATGGCACGCTGGCCCAGGCCGATTCAATTAACTTCCAGAAATCAAGTTCATTCATACTATTTGCGTAAAGCGATACTTTAAGTCGGATTTCCTGTTTTCGCAAAGCCGTTCTCCAGGTTCGGGTTCCGGCTGAACGGACTGCCGGAGGTCGTGGGGCTGCTTTTTTATTCCCCGTTAGACCGGCCAAAGCCAATGACGCGGTGCACATAAAGGGGCCGTTCCTCCGGAGATACCGTGCCCGGCGTCGGGAAGCGCATGGGTTTACCGAGCAGGAGGCGGTCAATCAGGAAACAAACCAGTTGGGCATCATACGCATCATCAACGGCTTGGTACTGGGATGGGTCCCGGTTGACGAAGCATTTGTTGATGGTCGCTTCGCCGTTCCCGCCCACCAGGAATTCAACCTGGTACATCTGGTGTCCGCTCCAGCTGCGGTGAATGTGGAGGATTTCATTTTCACAGTATATAAACCATTTGTCCTCCATTTGCTCAGGAACCAGTCCCTGCTGCATCCGGCCAAACGCTTCCGCACTGTAGGTACGGGTGAGGGGTAATTCGGTCCGGGAGGCCGGCAGCGGTACGTGTCGCCAGGAGTCTCGGGTTGCAGTTTCCATTAAAACGCGAATGGGATGGTGTGAACTGGTCAATATACAACGGCCGCACCATTCGTCAAAAAAATTAAATAAATAATCAAATTGTTACCATTTTGGGTGAAGGGCAGACAAGCTGGGGTTACGGCGTACCGGGGCTTATCCAGCAGGCTCCCTTTTCTGCAAATGCTGCAAATAAAATTACCGTCCGTAAAACTATTGTCCCGGCTGCCGCATCTTTCCGTCACATAAGCCGCACCACACTGCATGACCGACGACCGGCCACTCGTAGAAAGCGCCATCCGGGGGGAATTGTCCGCTTTTAACCAACTCATGAAGAGTTGGCACAAGCGCATATTCAACTTCGCCTACCGGTACCTGAACGACTACGACGAGGCTTCGGAAGTTACGCAGCAGACGTTCATCAAGGCGTACGGGGCAATCGGGACGCTCAAGGACCCGGGGCGGTTCCGGGCGTGGCTCTACATCATTGCCAGCAACGGCTGCCGGGCCCACTCCCGCCGTGCCGGCCGCCACGCCACCGAGTCGATGCACGCGGGCGGGCCGGGGGAAGCCACGGCCTGGGGACGACTGGCCGCCAGCGAAAACCCCGAAAAGCAACTGCTGAGCCGCGACTGGGAAAGGTTGCTCAAGCGGGCCCTGGCCCAGATTCCCGAAGAGCAACGCCTGGTGATCATCATGAAGGAATACGAAGGGCTCACCTTCCACGAAATTGCCGAGGTGCTGTCGGAGTCGGAGAATACGGTGAAATCGCGGATGTATTACGGGCTCAAGGCCCTTCGGAAAGTGTTGGCGAAGTGGAACATTACGAAAGAAGCCATTCAGTATGAAGAATAAACCCGATCCCGCGCAGCTCATCAGCTACCTGTACGGCGAACTGCAAGGGGAAGAAAAAAGACAATTTGAAGCCCGGCTGGCCGCCTCGCCGGAACTGGCCGAAGAACTGCGGGAAGCCGGGCAGTTGCTCGGCGGCCTGCAATCCCTCCCGGACGTGGAAGCGCCCCCGCCGCCGGTGTTCCTGGCGCCCCCGGTAACGGCCCCGCCGGCCGCGACCCGATCCGCCCCGGAACGGAGCCCGTTCAGCCGGCTGGCCCAGGCCGTACTGGCGGTTGCCGCGGGGTTGTCGTTGCTGCTGGTGGCCGGCGCCCTCACCCGTACCCACGTTACCCTGGGCGGCAATGGCCTGGCCGTGCGGTTCGGTGCCGAGGTGCCGGCGCCTGCCTCCGAAACGGCCGAAGTGCGGGCGTTGGTGGCCGGCCTGAAGGACGACATCCGGGCCCTCAAAGGTGAAAACGCGGCGGTGCAGGCCGCGCGTCTCCACCAGGAACTGGCCGGTCTCCGGCAAACCCTCACGGAGCTGAAGGGGCGGGTGGAGGCGCAGGGAAGCCGTTCGCCGGTACGCGTGGCCGCCGGCAAGTCGCGCCGCCAGGTGTCGGAGGCCCAACTGAACCAGTTGCTGGCTTCCCTCTCGGAAGAGAACCTGCGGCTGATTGAGGAAGCCTTCCAGACGGCCAGTGAACAGCAGCAGCGGCAGTTGCAGGAGTCGCTGGCCGGCTTTGCCAACTACCTCGACAAGATCCGGGCCGAAGACACCGAACTGGTGCTGGCCAGCATCGAAGAACTCGACCGCAAGTCGGAATCCAAGTTCCGCGAAACCGACCAGGCCATCGACGCCCTCCTGGAATCCGTACAGACGCAGGAGCCGGAGTAGTTGTATGTCATGAGCATTGGCTGTACTGACTATGGTTATATGGCTATAGGGTTATATGGCTGAATGGTTGTTGATCGGGAAGTAATCGTGCGCCAGCCCAACCATACAACCATTTAACCATCCAGCCATAACCTCCCCTGCCAATACAATCAGTCATTCGACCTTTCAACCTTTTAACTTCTAAACCCCATTATGAAACGATTGTACTGCTTTTTTGTATGCGCCCTGTTGCTGGCCGGCTGGTTGGGCGGAACGGCCTACGGACAGAATGCCCAGGTGGACAAGGACCGCATGGAACGGGACATTGACATCATGGAAAAGGTCCTCAACGAACTCTTCAAGAACGCCGCCGGCAACCGGTCCCAGAAATTCTACCTCTCTTCCAACCGCACCGCCCAGGGGACTTACGTGCCGGGTTACGGGGTGCTGTTCATCGCCCCGGCGTACTCGGGCTCCTTCGGCGTCAAAAATACGTACAACTACAACTACGTGTACTCCGCCGGCGGCACAAACCGCGCGGTAGTAGTGGGCGACAACGATACCCGGGTGGTGGTACTCAACGACGGGGAGAAGGATAAAGCCGAGAAAAGCAAGGGAGAAAAGGTCAAGGGTGAGAAGGCCAAGGGTGAGCCCGAAACCGCCGACCGGAACCGCCGGCTGAAAAATACGCAGGACAGTATTCTCCAGGCGCACACCAACCTGGTGACGACCAACCTGCGCGAATTCCTGGCCAACTACGCCGACGCCATCGGGCAGCTGGCGCCCAACGACCGGGTGATGATTATCTACAACGAAAATGCCCGCAACAGCGACCACTACGTAAGCGTGAGCGGCTGCGAAACGTGCGAAACCCGTTCCACGCCCCGCATCAGCGCCGAGGTGAAGCGCGAAGACCTGACTGCCTTCCGGTCGGGCAAGATGAACCGCAAGGAACTCGACAGCCGCATCCGCGTGAACGTGGACAACCCCGGCAAGGAAAATTACGCCGAATACAAGGTGTTCGCCGGCATCCTGGAGTCGCTCTACCCGGTGAGCCGCGAAGTGCCCTACCGGGTCCGCAACATCGGCTACCACGTGCTGCCCAGCTTCGGGGTGATCTACCTGGTGGACATGGGCCTGCGCAACGAAACGCCCCACGCAGTGACCCTCCGCGACGGGGAGGTCAGGCGGACCAAAACGGAACGCGACTCCGCGCAGGCCCGGATGCGCACGGAGGCGTACGGGCAGTTCCGCAACGACATCCGGGAGGCGGTGCTCGATTACGGCCGCACCCTGCGCAACCTTTCTTCCGACCAGGTGATCCTGCTCAGCGTGGCGCTGCCCACCTGCGAAGGGTGCAACGTGCCGCCCCGGGCCAACGTGTCGGTGAAAAAGTCGGTGCTCGAAGCCTACGAACAAAACAAGATGAACCGCCAGCAGGCCCTGGAGGCCATTACAGTCGGGGAAAAGTAGGGGAGCCGTGGGCAATTGAAAATGAACAATTGACAAGCCGGCACCCATTCCCGGTGTACATTGGACTTGTCGCTGTTTGTTTTCATAAACGCACACCCGGTGCCCGCTCCAAATGCCAAACCGTGAATGGCCGGCAATTAGAAGCCGATGCGATGTATGGCACTGTTAATCAGAAGGTCGCGAAGAAAAGGTGTGCTGATACAGGACGTAAGGACAAGCGGATTTTCCCGGGGAAAACGCCCCAAATGCAAAAGGCCGGCGTTGCGCCGGCCTTTTTTCGTTGTGGTCAGTACCCCATCCTGATTTTCTCGATCTTCTTTTTGTAGTTGACGATTTGCAGGTAGAGGGCCTGCACGGTGGAGGTTTGGGTGCCGCCCGCGGGAGCCGGTACGACCGAACGGAGGCCGGCGTTGTAGCGGTCGATCAGGGCGTTGCAATCAGCTACCATTTCCCGGAGCTGGGCGTCGTCCTCCGGGCTCCCACTCAGTTTTTCTATCGGGTCCAAAGCATCCATAAATCTTAGGCGAATAATTAGTTTCGGTACAAGATAGAAAAAAAGTGGTAAGTGGAGACGCGATTCATCGTGACTATACATACTACTGGTTAGCCGCGATGAATCGCGGCTCTACATACGACCATCCGCTTACCAACTCGCAATCGGATCGGGCGTGCCGTCGGGGTCGTTGCGGACGTAGCCGCTGGTGGCGGGGGCCTTGCCGCGCAGCAACAACAGCCCGGCCAGGTGCGGGGCGGCCATCGACGTGCCGCTCATGATGGCGTAGCCGCCGTTGAGGTGAGTCGATTGGATGCGCACGCCGGGGGCGCAGTAATCCACCACGTCGTTGCCGAAGTTGGAGAACCGGGCCCAGGCATCGGTACTGTCCATGGCCGTCACCGTAAACACGTTCTGGTGGTTGACGCGGGCCGGGGAGTTGAGGGACGCGTTTTCGGCGTCGTTGCCGGCCGCAATGGCAAACAGAATGCCCTTCTGGGCGGCGGCCTGCACTTCCCGGTCGAGCAGGTTCGACACGTCGTTGCCCAGGCTCATGTTCACCACGTCGCCGGCCTTGCCGTTGCGCGACACGTGGGCCACGGCCGCCAGCACTTTCGACAGCAGGCCGTCGCCCTTCTCGTCGAGTACTTTCAGGGCCACCAGCGTAGCGCCGGAGGCCACCCCCAACGTACCCACGCGGTTGTTTCGGGCGCCGATGATGCCGGCTACGTGGGTACCGTGCCCGTTGTCGTCCTCGGCGGTTTTGCCGGCAACGAACGAAAGGCTGCGGGTACGGTCCACGTTCAGGTCGGGGTGGTCGAGGTCAATGCCCGAGTCGATGATCCAGGCCGTTTTGCCGGTGCCGTCGGCGTAGCCCGTGCGGCGTACGCCCCAGGCCACCCGGCGCGGGTCGATCACAGTAAAGCAGGCCGACAGGGAAACGATTCGGTCGGGCTCCACGGCGGCCACGGACGGGTCGCTTTCCAGGGCCGCCGCCTGGCCTTCGGTCAGGTGGGCCACGAAGCCCTTTACTTCGCCCGTGAGGTAGCCTTCCACGGATTCGCCGTCGATGCGGTGGCGGCCCAGGAACCGTTCGGTCTGCGCCATTACCCGGCCACCGGCGGCACCCGCCGTGCCGGCGGTTGAACCGTCTTCGCGGTAGGCAACAATGTACTGGCCTTCCACCACGCGGCCGTGCTGGGCCGAGGGACGGGTAAGGCATTCTTCTTCCGGGTTCACGTTGCGGTCCTGGCTGCACGACGCGAGAAATACGACGCCCAAAGCGGCGCCAAAGACCCCCTTGCGGAGGGCATAAAAATATTGATTCATGAAATGATTCGAATTACACCTGTTGGGTAGAGTTCTGTCGCTAGGCGCCGGAGGGGGGTACTGGGGTAAGGGGGATTGCTGGTAAAACGCCGGGGGATGGGCAAAAAGTTTGCGCGTGGGACGGAAAAGTTAAGAGGTTAAGGCAGGGGTTGAAGGAAGGGTTAATGATGGGTTTAGAAAGGTTAAGGGGGCGGGGCATAGGGGAAAAAGCGATGGGGAAGGGTGTTTTGTTGTGGGGCAGTATTTAACGCTAGAGGTTTGGAGATGAATAGATTAAATGAATTTCTTCGGTGCTTTGTAAAGAAGGTATTGAGTCACCCCGACTAAGCGTCCCCTCGCCGTCATCTTAAAAGAAGCAAAGCCCGGCGAAGCCAGACTTCGACGTGAAAGGCAATGAATAACCGGTCCGACGAAGGTTCATCGTGTACGTTGAGCATTGTTTGTCACGACGAAGTCTGGTTTCGCCGGGCTTTGCTTCTTTCAAGATGACGGCGGGGAGGAGGAAGGCGGTGTAATCCATGAGAACCCGCTTTACAATGTATCAAGCTTGGCAGGCGTGAAATGAACAGCTAAAATTGGTGAGTGAAAGATCAGCGGGAAAGGGTCGCGTCGCGGGAAAGGGTCGCGTCGCGGGAAAGGGTCGCATGGCGGGCAGGCGTCGCATCGCGGGAAAGGGCCGCATGGCGGGAAAGGGTCGCATCGCGGGAAGGCGTTGCGTCGCGGGAAAGGGTCGCGTCGCGGCTCCCCTCCTCGGAGGGGGCTGGGGGTGGGTTTACTTACATGAGACGGGTTATCGAGGGATCACCGCATCTCTGCAAGGGTCCTCCGCTTCAAGGAGAATCCGTAGAAAGTGAAGCATCAGTGTTAGGGAAATTACTGCAACGCGCTGATCCCCAAATCATGCGTGGCATGGAGGTAAACCCACCCCCAGCCCCCTCCAAGGAGGGGAGCCGCGACGCGACGCCTTCCCGCGACGCGACGCGTACGAAGAGGTTATCCCTTTTACGATGTCATCTGCCCGCGATGCGACACTTTCTCCAACTAGGGTGCTGGTATTCGAACGTTTAATGGTTGAGTTGCCTCAGGTCATCCCGCACTTCCATCAGGGCGAAGCCCAGCAGGTTCTCGCCCTTCCAGCGATCCGGGTTGTGGATGTTATCGTCGGTCTTCGCCATGCCAATGCCCCAGATATTGTCCACGGGACTGGCTTCCACCAACACGCGGGCCCCGGTGTTGAGGAGGAATTCCCGCAGGGCCGGGTGCTGGGAGAACTTGTGGTAGTTGCCCTCCCGGACGTATGCGTACTTGTGCCGGTCCCACAACTGTCCGTCGAAGCCCTCCACCAGCCGGCCGATCTTTTTCGCCTGGGCCGGCGAGGCACTGGCAAGTACCTGCCGGGTGTGTTCCTGGTCGCCGAACAGCCGGGCCTTCTGCACCATCATCCAGTGCTCCGCCGTCGGGTAGGTAATGCCCTCCACGGTAAACGGCGACAGCCACCACTGGCTGAAGCAAGACTCGCCGACGCTGCCGTCCTTTTTTGGCTGGTGCCCCCAGAAGAACACGTACTTCAACTTTTCGCCCCGCTGGTGCTGCTCCCGCACCCACTCCAGATTGTATTTCATGTAGACGTTAGACAGGAGATTTGAGACAGGAGACCCGGCTGCGCGGTCCGCTTCCTACGCTTACAACCCAATGCGCAGACGCCTTTATACATTGACTAACAAATCGTTAAACACGTTCACTTCATTAAAAGGTTCATCATTTCTGCTTCCCTTTTTCCTTTCTCCCATCCCTTTGCCAACCCCGTCCCGCATCCCCGCACTGCCCGGGCACGCCTCCTCCGGTTTCCCTTCCTCCCGTCTCCAGCCTCCCTTTACTGCATAACCACTTCCTTGACCTTCCCCGCGTGGCAAAGGATTTTGCTCAGGCACTTGACCGTGATGACGTAGGTGGGCTTGACGCCGATGGTTCCCAGGCTGCCCGAGGCCAGCGTGGCGCCGGTCACCAGCGGGTTGTCCGAAGCGTAGTAGGCGTAGCGTACCTTCACGTCGCGGCCCACGCTGTCGCGGATTTTAGACTGCGCCTGGATGGCCTTCTGGTAGTGCGCCCCTTCCATTTCGAGGCCGATGGCTTTCCAGGAAGAATTCTTGAAGTACGACAGGATGTCGCGGTTTTGCAGCGACGTGCCCAGCACCGTGATCATCGCCCCTTCGTACACCGGCACGCCGGCCCCTTCGAAGTCTTCCTTCGCAAAGTCATTGTCGAGCGGGTAGTTGTCGGCGGTGCCCTCGAAGATGTGCGAGGTCGGGATCATGATGTCGCCCTTGTCGCCGGTGAGGATGCCCGCCTTGCCCATGATGGAGATCGAAGCCACGTTCATGCGGAACTTGGTACCGCCTTCATTGTACGGCTTGAGCAGTTCATCCATCGTTTCGTAAGCCTGTTCGCCGAAGGCGTAGTCCATCACCAGGATCACGGGCCGCTGTTCCTTCACGTAGTCGGCGTTGCAGGCAATTTCGGGCGGCAGCTTCTTG
This sequence comes from uncultured Sphingobacteriales bacterium, assembly GCA_963844325.1. Classification (GTDB taxonomy): domain Bacteria; phylum Bacteroidota; class Bacteroidia; order Cytophagales; family 172606-1; genus CADCTQ01. The sequence goes on along the minus strand of CAWJNV010000002.1, from coordinate 4,767,711 downwards.
GGGTTGATGCGGGCCGTGTCGATGAGTTGCACCAGGATGCTGGTGCCCGACGTATCTTCGAGTTCGTGCAGGCCGTTTTCGGCGGCGTACCCGGCCACCTGGCGGCGCAGGTTGGCGTTTTCGGGGCGGCTCAGTTGCAGGGCCATGTCGTAGAGGTCGCCGTCGGGCAGGCTCTTGCCCAGGGCCGGGGCCGAGTACAGGCAGTTCATCACGCTGTGCGGGTTGGCGCTGATGATGTGCAGGGGCCGTTCGTGCAGGCCTTTTTCGAGCAGGTACCGCTTGATGCGGGTGGCCCACCGTTCGCCGTAGAGGTGGTGGCCGATGCGTTCGCGGAGGGTGGGCGTAAAGCTGATTTCCCGGTCGTGGCCCTTCGACTCTTCGCCCACCGCGGTTTTTCCCAGCCCGTACACGATCTCGAACAGGCCGCTGTTGGTGTTGGGGTTCTCCTGGAAGCGCATGTACGCCTTCACGGTTTCGGAAAAGGTACGGCCCAGGATGGTGCTCACGTAGGTGAGGGCCAGTTCCCGTTCGTCTTCCTCCACCACGCCGCCCGACTTGATGATGGCTTCCAGCTTTTCCCATTCCCGGGTCATGCCGCCGCGTTCGTGGAAGGCGTGCTTGCGGATCTTGTCGGCCTCCATGAACATGAAGGTCAGGTGGGTGAGGATGTCGTAGATTTCGCTGCGGCCGTTGGTCACCTCGATGATCATCTGCTCCTCGTCCACGCGGTAGCAGTTGCGGCGGCGCTTGGCGGGCACCAGCACCGGGAAGCGGGAGGCGGCGTAGCCTTCCTGGGAGGTAAGCGTAATGAACCGGCACGATTCAATGCCCTTGGGCAGGCGGTCCATCACGTACACCAGCCCGTCGAGTTCCACCTTCTGGGGGTCGTTGACCGAGCCGTAAATCTCGGGCCGCAGCGTGAGCAGGGCCCGCCGCATCTCCTCACCGGATACTTTGGAGGGCTTATAGTATCCCCGGTTGAACAGGTGCCGCATGGTGATGTAGAGCCTTTCGATGGCGGCTCTCGATTCCTGGGCCCGGGTGAGCACCAAATGCGAAGGACTTTTCATAAGGATAGCTAGTCTGGTTCTGAGGTCGTTTCTACGGGGCGAAGATAAGACCAATAATTTTTTGCGGGCCCATCGCGGCGCACCCATCTAAAAAAATGATATTACGGCCCGGTACGGGAACCTCCTGATTCCTGTCCATGCACGTACTGAAAAGGTTGAATGGCTGAATGGCTATATGGTTGGGCTGACGCACGACTCCTTCCCGATCAACAACCATTCAGCCATACAACCATATAGCCATTCAGCCATACAACCTCCTTTGTCAATACACATACGTACACAATATATAAGCTGCGCAGGATGGCTGTTGCTGGGGCTGGCCGCATGCAGTTGCAAACGCCATTGAGCGGCACGCGTTTAACTATACCAACGAGGAAGCGCCGGAAACAGTGAAGCGGTTCGTGATTACCGGCAAGGGGGAGATTGTGGCGCAGTAGTTTGGGGCTCTGTACCTTGAACCGCGCCTTTTGTAAATTAGCAGCATGATGGATGAAAATGTAAATTGGCCCGAAATAGAGCGCCTTTTCCCGGTTGAGAGTATTGTGAATTGTACAGTAAAGTGGCACGTACGCTTTGGCGTTTTTGTGGAGATTGGGCACCCGGTTGTGTTGGGTCTTATTGAGTTAACGGAATTTTTGGATGAAAGAGGGGTTCAACCTGAGTTCCCGCCAATCGGTTCTTATCTTCAGGCCGTTGTGTTTGATTACAGAAAGGAAAACAATCAGATAATACTCATCGCCAGACCAAGCGTTGTGGAAAAGGCCAAAACCAACTCTTAGCCGCCGCTCCGCGGTACGTTTAAATAACTGGAGGTGCATTGCACACAATAATCACCAAACCACTCCATGCACAAACCCTTACTCACCGCCGCCCTCTCCGCCCTGCTGCTGGCGCACGGAGCCGCGGCGCAAAACAAACCCACTCCGGAAGCGAAGAAACCCAACGCAACCAAAGCCGCCGCCCCCAGCGACCAGGCCGGCAACCCCGTATTTCCCGGCTGGTACGCCGACCCCGAAGGCATCATCTTCGGCAACCGCTACTGGATTTACCCTACCTACTCGGCGCCGTTCGATGAACAGGTGTTCATGGACGCGTTTTCGTCGCCCGACCTGGTCACCTGGACCAAGCACCCCCGCATCGTGGATACCACCCGCATCAAGTGGGCCCGCCGGGCCCTGTGGGCGCCGGCCGTGGTCGAGAAAGGCGGCAAGTACTACCTGTTCTTCGGGGCCAACGACGTGCACGAAGGCGAGGTCGGCGGCATTGGCGTGGCCGTGGCCGACCGTCCCGAAGGTCCCTTTACCGACTACCTGGGCAAGCCCCTCGTCGGCCAGATCCACAACGGCGCCCAGCCCATCGACCAGTTCGTGTTCCGCGACGCCGACGGGCAGTACTACCTGGTGTACGGTGGCTGGTCGCACTGCAACATTGCCCGGCTCAAGGACGACTTTACCGGCTTTGAGCCCTTCCCCGACGGGAAAACGTTCCGGGAAATCACCCCGCAGGGCTACGTGGAAGGACCCTTTATGTTCATCCGGCAGGGCAAATATTACTTCATGTGGTCGGAGGGCGGCTGGGGCGGCCCGGACTACTCGGTGGCCTACGCCGTGGCCGATTCGCCCCTCGGACCGTTTCGGCGCATGGGCAAGATTCTCCAGCAGGACCCCCAGGTGGCTACCGGCGCGGGGCACCACTCCGTGATCCAGGTGCCGGGCAAGGACCTCTGGTACGTGGTGTACCACCGCCGGCCGCTGGGCGAAACCGACCCCAACCACCGCGTCACCTGCATCGACCGGCTGTACTTCGACGCCCAGGGAGGCATCAAACCCGTGCAAATTACCCGGGAAGGGGTGGGGCGGCAGCCACTGGCCGGGGGTGCGGGGCCCGCGCCTAAATAAAAATTGGGCTCCTTTTTAGATTATTCTTTCTAGTTATCGTATATGAAGCAAAATAAAGCTACTTTGCGAAAAGTAATCACTAATCAAAAGCACAGTTAGACATGAGAATTTTTGTAGGAAGCCTTCCCTTTAGTACCGAAGAAGACGACTTGAGGGAATATTTTGAGGAATACGGAGAAGTTGGTTCAGTAACCATTATTATGGATAAGTTCACCGGCAAAAGCAGAGGCTTCGGTTTTGTGGAGATGGCTGATGATGCAGAGGCCCAAAAGGCAATAGATGAACTGAATGGTGCCGAGATCGGCGGCCGTACGATTGTGGTGAACAAGGCCGAAGACAAGCGTGACGACCGTCGCGGCGGTGGCGGCTTTGGCGGTGGTGGTGGTGGCGGCTTCAACCGTGGCGGTGGCGGCGGTGGCGGCGGCTTCAACCGCGGTGGCGGTGGTGGCGGCGGCTACGGCGGCGGCGGCGGTGGTGGCTACAACCGCGGTGGCGGCGGCGACCGCCGGGGCAACAACGACCGGTACTAACCGGCGGCCGGTACGTCCGGCACCCGCACTTACTCATTGCGTCAGTGGTTCCTTGCCGTCCGGCAGCGACCACTGACTTTTTATTGCCCTTTTGTGAACAAATCGGGTTCATCCTTACATGCCCCGGCGGCCCGTGATCCGGTCCCGGTCCGGCCTGCTCAACGTTACTACCCCACGGGCCGAACGCCCCGACGAACACTACCGCAACCTGGTCCCGCAATAGCCATTTCCCGAAACAGCAACTTTTGTCATCCCGCGCGGGAATGCGACGACTTACTTTTGGGGCGTATTTACCCGCAACGACCATGAACCCCTCCGCTTACCCGTTGACTCAACTCGGCTTTGCCGCCCTTACGCTTTTGTGCCTGGCCCTGGTTGTGCGCGGCCTGTGGCGCACCCTTACCGCGATGGATTATCCGCCCGCCCGGCGCAACCGCGTGGTGACTGCAACGGCCCTCGGGCTGGCCGCCTGGCTGGCATTCACGGCCGCACTGGCCCTCACCGGCCTGGCGGGTGACTTTTCGGCGTTTCCACCCCCGGTGATGCCGCTGGTGCTGCTGCCGCCGCTGGTGGCATCGTTGGTATTGACGTTTTCGGGCAAGTTCGGGGCGGTGCTGCGGCACGTGCCGGTGCAGTGGCTGCTCTACCTGCAAAGCTTCCGCGTGGCCGTGGAGGTGCTGCTCTGGGCGCTGCACGGGCAGGGGCTCGTGCCGGTACAGATGACGTTCGAGGGGTTGAACTTCGACGTGCTGACGGGGCTTACTGCCCCGCTGGCCGCGTACCTGCTCACGGCGCGGCCCCGGTGGCGCCGGCCCATCCTGCTGGGGTGGAATGTGATGGGCCTGGCCCTGCTGATTACCATCGTGGTGATCTCGATACTTTCCCTGCCCACGCCGCTGCGCGCCTTCCCCAACGAACCAGCCAACACCATCGTCACCCGCTTCCCCTTCATCTGGCTGCCCGGCTTCCTGGTTCCCCTGGCTTACACCCTGCATTTTTTCGCCCTGCGGAAAATAATGACGAATGACGAATTGCGGATTACGAGTACCGACCGCAGCAACCGCTCATTGGCTGGTACAAATCAATAAGGAGGTGGGCGAGACCGCTCAGCCCGATCCGTGCTTCTGCGGCCTGGCTCGTGTGCACCCACCCGTCATTCGTCATTCGTAATTATTTCCCCCCGTCACGCTTGTTCAAATAGTCAAGTACCTCTTCCACCGAGGCCAGGTCGCCCTGCTGGTGGTACTTGCCGATGCGTTCGAGTTCGCCGCCGATGAGTTCGCTACGGGCGCCGCGGGTCTGGCCCTGGGAGTGCACCACCTCGGCCTGCCAGGGGAGGGCTGCCCCCGGGTGGCTGTAGAGTTGCAGGTCCGGGTATTCGCGCCGGGCCACCGTCACGGCCGTCATGAAGGCGCGGGGCTGGTGGAAGGGCGGAGCCACCACGTACAGGCTGCGGTACCCCCGCAATTTTGCAAACCGGACCAGGGCCTCCGCTTCGATCAGCGTGTGGAGCAGGGGGGAAGTAATGCCCGTAACGCCTTCGATCTGAAGGTCGCCGATGCCTTGCTGGTGCAGGGCCTGCTGCCAGGCCCCGAAGCCCGGGTAGCCGCTCATGGGCGGGGTGTGCGGCAGCAGCACGCGGCGGGTTAGCATGGCCGTGAGCAGTTGCCCGGCGGCGGCAAACACGGATTCCTGGTTGTCGGGCGTCTGGCCGAACAGGTACGCCCCGTCGGCAACGGCCGGCGGCCGGGTATCGCACAGCACCCGGATCAGGAGTTGGGGGAATAGGGGAGAGGGCATAGGATTAAACCATTTAACCATACAGCCATTCAACAATCAACCATGCAGCCATCCAGCCTGCTTTATCAATTCATTTGCCTTGGGGAACGGGCTACGCTTTTTTCAGGAGGTTCCAGTTGGTATAGCCCACGAAGTCGCGGCCGCCGTTGAACGTGTTTTCCAGGAACGAAATCAGGCGGTACTTCCGTTTCTCGTGCTTCATCAGGTCCCGGTCGGGCTTCCCGGACCGGGCGTAATTGAGCTTTTGCTGCCAGTCCAGTTGTTTGATAAAATGGGTCATTACGGCCGGGTGCGTGCCCGGGAAGCGGGGAATCCGGCCCAGCGGGCCGTAGTCAAACTCATTGGGCAGCAACCGGTAGGCCTCTTCCGTCCGGCTCACCCCGTGGTGAATCGAGTCGTGCACCTTTTTCTTGGATTGCATCAGGTGCGGCGGCCTGACCCAGCCGTAGTGGTACACGCGGGCATCCAGTTCCACCACGTTCAATTTCTGGTTTTCCCCTTTGCGGAAGGACTGGGCGTCCCGGAAGGAGTAGACGCCGGCGTGGTTGCGGACGATTCGGATCTCATTTTTATACCACCCGTGGAAAGGCAGGTAGTGGTCGTAGTCCCCGAAAAAATGGTAGTACTTGAACAGCAGGCCGTCTACCCGGGCATCGGGCAGGTGTTTTTTGCAGGCGGCAGTGATTTTGGGCAGGTCCTGCTCGTGCACCACTTCGTCGGCCTGGATGTAAAAGCACCAGTCGCCCTTGCACTGCTGGAGGGCAAAGTTGGTTTCGAGGGCGAAGATGCGGCTCTCCACGAAATCTTTTTCCTGCCACTGCCGGTCGTAGATGCGGATCTTGTCCGAACCAATGGACTCGATGAGTTGGCGCGTGTGGTCGCTGGCGTCGCTGTCCCCTAACGCCACAATGAACTCGTCCACGATGGGTAATACCGACTGGATGGATTCTTTGATCGGGAAGTAGAGCTTTTCCGCGTTCCGCACCATTGTAAAGCCGCTGATCGTCATTCGTAATAGGCTGATAGAAGTTCTGCTGTTGCCGGCCGTTCCGGTTCAGTCCGGCAAATTATCCACAAAAAGCGAGTCCGTAAAAGCGGACCATCAGCGTTGCACGTGGATGTGGTCGTCGTGACGCACGGCGCGGCAACCGTGGAAGCGGATTTTCCCGGAACGCAGGCGGAGTCTGGCTTTTAAGTGCGGCTCGATGAATAGTTTTCCCACGCCCGGCTGCTCAACCAGCAGCCGGATGAACTGCCGGGTTCTTTCGGCGTCAAAGCGCATTGTCTCCTGACTACCCTGGGGCACCAGGTGTCCCAGCAGGCCGTACTGCCAGTAGCCGCGGGCGGCGCAGCCGGCCGGGGTGTCGGGTTCGCCCCGGGCCGGGCCTTCGTACCCCCCGTAGCCAATGGGAGAAACCGCCCGGCCGGAGAGCCGTTCCCCGGTGCGGGCATCGCGGTAGAAAAAGGCCAGGTCCAGCTTGTTGCCGTCGTTGTGGCTCAGGTGCGGCCACAACGGGAACCCGTCGAGGAAGGGAAAGTTGGCGTCGAGGTAGGCGACCCGCGTGCCCGGACAGGCCGCGTGCAGCCGCCCGGCGGCTTCGGAGAGGGATTGCCGGAGGGCCGGCTTCACGTAGTGCCGGTTGAGCACGCAGGTCCACACCGTAAGCGGTGCCACATGAGTCGTACCCCGCACGGGCAGCGGCACGCGGCCAAACCGCCGGGCCAGGGGCGGGACGAGCCCGAAGGTAACGGCCAGGTACAGCACCACGAAACCCGCCAGCTTGGCAACCCGCTTGAAAAATCCGGCCGGCATTTTTGCGTCAACCATCCGCCTGAGGGGCAGCCAGGCGAGCAGTACGAGGCCGCCAACCTGGGTGAAGGCGGTCAACAGGAGGAAGAGGAACAGGAAGCCGGCGACCTTACTGGTGGAATGCGCGTAAAGAATTGCGTGCAACACTTAAGGATCAAATCAAATAGGCACCAAAATTTCAATTACTATTGCCTGCATCCTCGAGTAGTAGTTTATACTCGCCAAAGTGTCTGTAGCCCACAATACGAACTACGTAATCCCCATCCTTTTGCGGAGTAAATAATTCATCGTTATACCTTTCAGTATTGCCATAAATACTAGAATTGTTTGATACTTGCTCTCCGCTGGCATTAAACACTTGCACAAAATAACTTAATCCCTGAGAGCACATCGTCTTGATTCTCAATGATTTGTTTCGTATTCCTTTGAATTGATATTCGTGGTAGCCATTCTGACCAACTTTGGATGATTTTATTGTTCCAAACTCAATCGCCTCATACACTGGTTTGCTCAATACATAATACCTGACATCATAAGGCCCAAAGCCACCGTAACCCAGTACTCGGATTTCATATCTGCCTGAATCCTGGGGAGTGAAAGGCATATTATAATATTGTTCTGAGGGGCCCAGTATACTACTTTCCTCCACCTTTTCTCCTATGGAATTGTATATTTTTACTTGATAAGACAAATGGTCTTGGCATTTTGTCTGTACGACGATTGTATTGTTGGCTAATCCGGTAACGAAGTAGCTATCGTAACTTCCCAGACCCACTTTGTCATAATGTTGTTGCTCGTTATTGAGTACCAGTTGATTGTTCGATAGGTCGCCTTCTCCATCCAAATACACAATGTGAATTTTATAGTTTCCTTCATTGCGATAGCCAATGATTTTGACCGTATAGTTTCCCTCGGCAGGAGCCGTAAAAGGTATGTTATAAAACGCGTCCGGGGAATGGATGTAATTATGGTCAGAGAGGACCTCTGCTGATGCATTTAGAATTTTTACAGTAAAGCTTAAGGCATCACTGTTTTTTACCTGGACAAGCAGCGGGACGTTTGGTTTGGCCGGGAATGTATGCTCATTCTCTGCGCCTTGAGCAATGTGCCCATTGATTTCGTTGATGACAAAACGCTTAAAAGGCTGAATTGCAATTTTATTGGGTTCTTGTGGCGTTTCTTGAATAACGTATCCTTGCGTATACTGTTCATTGCCCTTTGAATCCTTTACAGTCAGGGTAGCTTTTCTGTTTTCAAAAGATTTATCGACGGGCAAACTGGCAATACCTTCTGCATTCAGCTTTTCTTTAAATTCTTTTCCATCAATGGCCAGCACTATGCTTCCATTGGTTATGGGGGCATTGGTTTCTATGTTTTCAATTTTTATATTGACCTGTATCACTGTATTGCCACTACCATTCTCAATCTTTACTTCGTTTCCCTGTTTTTCTTCGGTAGGAACAGGAGTGCAGCCTGAGGACAGCAGCATAAAGCTGAGAACAGTGCAAGCCGGCAGGTAGAATTTCTTTTTCATTTGTTTTCTTGTTTTGCCTTTATATGGCTGGAACTGTCAGCACTTAACCGGTTTTCTTGTTTGGAATTACCCGAGCTGTTTTGTTGATGCACTTCCGAAGAGTCTGAATTTCTGATTATTGCACTATTTGATTGTGTATTACCTTCCGGTTGATTAGCCGAGAAGAAATAGGGTATTGCACCCGCTAGTAAGGTAACCACTGCAACAACCAGGCTCCACAGAGCCACTTTATAATTTCTGTCCCCGTTTGGCATGTGTAGTACTGATCTAAATGAATGAACTAATTTATAGGAGCTATAGAGGATGCCGCTTCGGCGTATGTTGAGTGCTCTTAAAGGTTTGCCGCTTCAACAGATGAAAGATGCGTATTCCGCACCATTTGTCGGAATCAGGCCCTTTTACTACAAGGATTGAATAGTGAGCAGAATTATAGTGAAGTAAAACAACATTAACAATAGTTTATAATAAAATTTAGCAACTCACCACTGCGAGGACTATTCACTATTGTAAAGGGCGTAATAAAAAATCCCTCCCGGTTGCCCTGGAAGGGATTGATGCGTTACCCTTGCCTGCGCTGCGACAATGGTAATCGCCGGATGGTCTAAAGGTTCAGCCCTTTGCTGTCATTTCCCTATACCCCCGAATACGCCGCCGGCGCCAGGAAGATGTTGGTAATTTTGGAGACGGTATCCACGTATTCGGGCTGGTCTTTGAGCTTTACCCAGTCGGGGTGGCTGCCGAACCCTTTCCAGTTCCGGTCGCGGGCCTCCATGTTGTCGAAGGTGAGCATGTAGGTGAGATTGGGCAGGCGCGTACCCACCAGGGCTTCGCCGAAAAACACCGGCGTAAGGCCCGTCTGGTTGAAAATTTCGATTTCCCCGCCGGCGTTGAACATCTTGACCTTCTGCTTGCCGGCCTTCTCGTTGTGGCTTTCGTAAATGCGCAGTTCAAAGATGCGGTCCTTTTTGGCCGGCACCTTCAGTTGCGGCATCCCTTCGAAGGCCAGCAGCAGCGAACTCTCAATGCGGTCGTACACGGGGTCTTTCATCGGTACGCCGGCGTAGGCCGCCGAAGCCCCGTACGCCAGTTCGCCGCTCGTTTTGGTGGTGGCCGTCACAAACTGCTCCATCGACGCGTAGGGGATGAGCAGGTACACCGCGTGGTTGGTCGCGTCGTTGAGGGCCTTGAAGGCGCCCACGTTTTTGATGCCCATTTTGCCGTACGCGGGCAGGGCCGTGTTTTGCAGGTACGCGTCGAGCTGGGCCTGCTTTTCGGGCGTAGCCACCGAGTAGACCCGCAGTTCGTAGTATTCGCGGCCCCGGCCCTTTTTCGGCCCCGTCTGGGCGGTGGCGCCCAGCGTACTGAGCGTAGTGGCGGCCAACGTGTTTTGTAAAAAGTTTCTTCTTTTCATGGAGTGAGTAAGCGGAAAAATGGCAGATGTCCGATGCTTCAATGTTAGGAAAAAATTTCACCACGGAGACACGGTTTCACGCAAAGGCGCAAAGGAGGAGCGCAAAGACCGCAAAGAAAAACTGAACCGCACGGATCGCAATAGAGACGCAAGGGACGCAAAGGGGGGCGGGTTCTCCTTGCAATCTTTACGTTCTCTTTGCGGTCTTTGCGCTCCTCCTTTGCGCCTTTGCGTGAAACCGTGTCTCCGTGGTGAATCTGAATCTAAAAAACAAACCCCCGGGAAATCTACTCTCCCGGAGGTTCGAAAAAAAGGAATTACCGTCTTTAGGCCGTTACGCCCACCGGGCTCATGTTCTTGATGATCTCGTCGCCGAACTCGGAGCACTTGAGCAGCGTGGCGCCTTCCATGAGGCGTTCGAAGTCGTAGGTAACGCGCTTGGAGGCAATGGCTTTTTCGAGGCCCTTGTAGATCAGGTCGGCCGCTTCCTGCCAGCCCATGTACTCCAGCATCATGGCACCCGACAGGATGACCGAACCGGGGTTTACCTTGTCCTGGCCGGCGTACTTGGGGGCCGTGCCGTGGGTGGCTTCGAAGATGGCGTGGCCGGTCACGTAGTTGATGTTAGCGCCGGGCGCAATGCCGATGCCGCCCACCTGGGCCGCCAGCGCGTCGGAGATGTAGTCGCCGTTCAGGTTGAGGGTGGCAATCACCGAGTACTCGGCCGGGCGGAGCAGGATCTGCTGGAGGAACGCATCGGCAATGGCGTCTTTGATGATGAGGCCGCCGGGCAGCTTGCACTCAGGGACCGCCTGTCAATTTCCACGGCGCCGAATTCGCGTTTCAGCCAGTTCGTAGCCCCAGTCGCGGAAGCCGCCTTCGGTGAACTTCATGATGTTGCCCTTGTGCACCAGCGTCAGGGAAGGCTTCTTGTTCTTGATGGCGTATTTGATGGCGGCGCGCACGAGGCGCTCGGTGCCTTCTTTCGATACGGGCTTGATGCCGAAGGATGGCGCTGTCGGGGAAGCGGATCTTCTTCAACGCCTGCAAGTTTTCCTGGAGCAGCGACTTGCATTTTCTGGGCTTCGGGCGAGCCGTCCATGTACTCGATGCCGGCGTAGATATCTTCAGTGTTTTCGCGGTAGATCACCATGTCGGTCAGCTCGGGCTGGCGCACCGGGGAAGGCACGCCCTTAAACCAACGCACGGGCCGCACGCAGGCGTACAGGTCCAGCTCCTGGCGCAGGGCCACGTTCAGCGACCGGATGCCGCCGCCCACCGGCGTGGTCAGCGGGCCTTTGATGCCTACCAGGTACTCGCGGAAGGCCGTCAGGGTTTCTTCGGGCAGCCAGTTGCCGCTCTGGTTGAATGACTTTTCGCCGGCCATCACTTCCTTCCACTCGATTTTGCGCTTGCCGCCGTACGCCTTTTCTACGGCTGCATCAAATACCCGGACGGACGCCGCCCAGATGTCCGGACCCGTGCCGTCACCTTCAATAAATGGGAGTATAGGTTGGTCAGGAACCTGCAATTTGCCGTTGCTGATGGTAATCTTTTGTCCACTCATGATTTGTAAAAATTTGAACAAGTGTTAGGTACAGCGCAAATATAGAAATTAAGTCAAAAGATAGCCGTAAGTCCCCAGTAGAGACGCGATTCATCGCGTCTCAGTCATGCATCGCGTCTCGGCATGGTAAGCCGCGTTCCGGCGAACCCCGCGTCGTAAGGGGATTGACCGGGAAGTAACCGCAGTTGCTGATCCGGACAATGCCTGACTTGAAAAAGAAGCCGTCAGTCGGAAACGATCTCTTCCCAATCCGCTTGTTACCGAGACGCGATTTAGCCCGAGACGCGATGAATCACCGAGACGCGATCTAGCACCGAGACGCGATGAATCGCGTCTCTACTTGCGACTGGCGGGTTGTGCCTTCTGCACGGGAAACTCCTCGAACAAATGCAGGCATTCGGCGCCCAGCAGGCCTGGGATGATGAGCGTTTTCTGGGGACTCTTGGCCGTCACGTCGTGGGAGGGGATGTCGATTTGCGGCACGTACTGGCGGGCCTGCGTGATCGACGCCCCATACACTACCGTGGTGATGCCCGCGTAGAGGATCGCCGACATGCACATGGGGCAGGGTTCGCAGGTGGTGTAGAGCACGTAGCCCGACAAGTCTACCCGCTTTTTCTGGGCGTGCAGCTTGCGCAGGGCGTTGATTTCGGCGTGGGCCGTCACGTCGAGGTCCTGGGCCACCGTGTTGTGGGCCGCCACCACTACGGCGTCCTTTTTTACGATTACGCAGCCAAAGGGAGTGCCTCCCTGCCGGGCCTGCTCAATGGCAGCCCGCATGTAGGGTATAGATTCTTGCATGCAGTATAGATTGGGTTAAGAAGGTAGCATTACTGGATCAACCCCCGTAGTACTGCGTAGCGGATCAGCGTCGCGGTGTTGCTCGAATTGGTCTTTTCGAGCAGGTTCTGCCGGTGCGTTTCAATGGTACGTTTGCTGGTGAACAGCTTGTCGGCAATCTGCGCATTGGTATAGCCCTGCGCAATCAGCCCAAGTACCTCCATCTCGCGCCGCGACAGGTTGCCGGGATGCTTCCCGGCGAGCCGGGCGGGACCGGGGGCCTCGTTGTTCAGGGTCCGCAGTAAGTTCAGGGTGATTTTCGAGCAAATATACGGATTCCCTTTGGCTAATGAGTGGATGGCGAACCGCAGTTCTTCGGGCTCGGTGTTGCGGAGCACGTAGCCGCCGGCTCCCGCGTCGAGCAGTTGCAGAATGTCGCTTTCCTGCTCCGACCGGGTGCACACCAGGATTTTGCCCGCCCCGGGCTGCTTGCTCAGGGACCGGACCAGGTGCACGGTTTGTTTGTCGGGGGTATCGGTGCCCAGCAGCAGCACGTCGGCCCCGGTGCGGTCGCTCAACGTGGGCAGCTCGTCGAAGTGCGTGGCCTCACCGACCACCTCCACGGTAGGATCAGCGGCGAGCAGCGCCTTGACCCCTTCCCGCATCATGGGAAAATTATCGGCTAATAATAAGCGAATCATGGATAGCTTTTTTCAACTTTCGATGCTGTTTACGTATTTCCCGAAATTTGGCTGTAATTTGTTTAAAAATATGGTGATTTGGTAACTTGCTTCAGCCGCCCGGATTCGCCTTTTGCCGCCAAATTCCCCTGCCTGAGCCCTTTATGTGCCGTACCCGGGCGGTTCGTCCGGGCCCGTAAATTGTAAATTTTTGTGCTTTCCCGGCGCATCTCTCCCGTATTTGCCGCATTACCGGAACCCCTTTACCGGCCGGAAAACGGGTTTTTGGCCCTGCTCCCGGCACCGCGGCCGGCCGTACCGGGGGTGTTTTGCTACGTATTAATACTGATTTTAGGGATATTATAATTTAGTAATGTATCCCGCTGGGGCGAATCCCGTAATAACGCTCATACTTAGGGAAGTAGACGTACAACTGCATACGCACAATTGCATTAATTTAACGATGGAAGAGGCAAAAGCAACCTTACCGGCCCGCACCCGCAGAGACCAGGTGCGCAGACATCTGCAACAGAAAGCGGCGCACCGTCAACTGCGCCAGCCGGACGTACTGCTGACGCTGATCCGGCACATTCTGTAAGGCCGGCGGTATTTTGCCTCCCCGCAACCACAACTGGGAGATGAAAACGATAGCATTTAAAAAGATACTGGCCCGCGGGGCTTTTATGGGCCTCACGCTTACCGGTACGCTGCTCTATTCCTGCGGGAATGAGCAGAAAGCCGGAGGCACCGACGCCGAAGTGGCCGAGGAAAACGTGCCGGCGGTAACCCCGGCCGACTCGATGAACTACGGGCTCAACGGCCGGGAGGGCGGCAGTGACACGATCAATACGTCGGCTACGGCCAACCCTTCCACCAGGGGCGATACCATCAGCATCGGCACCGGGGCTACCGGTGGCAGTGGCGGCACCACCGGCGGCGGTTCGGGCACGCCCAACGACCGCAGCAATCCGCACGTGCCGGACAATAAGCAATAGCTTGTGAAAAGTTCATGAGTTTAAAGTTTATGAGTTCAAAGTGGTAACGCGTTGCGTGCCAATCGCGGAAGACTCATAAACTTTAAACTCATGAACTCATAAACTCCTTTTTTTCAGTCCTTCAAATCATACAATTATGAACCTGATCACCAAACAACTGGCCGCAGTCGCCGCAAAGGGAACTTTGGCGGTGGCAACCGTCGGTATGACTTTCTTATATTCCTGCAACCAGGGCACTGCTTCCCAGGCCGGCGCCAGCGGCAACTCGTCTACGTACGGCACGGGCAACACCAGCGGGGCGGGCAACGGCAATACCAACGACGCCGGTTCGCTCAGCGACACGAGCAGTTCTTCGGGCTCCTCGTCGGGCTCGGGCAGTTCTTCGGGCTCCTCAAGCGGCTCGGGCAGTTCGTCGGGCTCGATGAACAGTTCGGGCAATACTTCCGAAACCACGGGCGGCTCAAACACGACCACCGAGATGGCTACGCCGGCCACGCCGAATGACCCGGCCACCACGGGCCAGCAGGCCGGCGAACAGGATACGACCCGCAGCCAGAACCAGAAGTACGGCAACGGGGTACACGCGGCGCCGGCGCAGTCGGGGACTTCCGGCAGCAGCACGTCCACCGGCACGCAGTCAGGTACGCAAAGCGGCACCACCAGCGGCTCGGGCACTTCGGGCAGCTCCTCCTCCTCAACGGGAGCTTCCGGCAACAGCCAGGACAGCAGCGGCACGCTGCACAATGGCAACCAGCACAACAGCAGCAGCGACAACCGCGGCGATGCTTCGGGCACCGAAACCAGCCCGACGGGTACTGAGACGAAAACCAAAACGACTACCAAGACGACCACTACCACCAAGAAGGGAACGGGTAGTGAGCACGACAATCACTGATACCAGGCCGGATATGAGGGGTGATGAATGGGGGTTACGTTCCGAAAGGACGTAGCCCTTTTTTGTTTTACTTCACCACGGAAGGAACTTAACCGCAAGGATCGCAAAGGAGACGCCAAGATCGCAAGGAGGGATAGGGTTTTAAAGGATAGGGTTTAAACCCTATCCTATGGATATTGCGCATCCGTACGTAAACTTCGCTCCAGTCAAACCAAGCGCAGCCTTTCCGTAGGGTAGGGTTTCAACCCTACCCCCCCTTTGCGCTGCTGAAGCGTCTTTGCGTGAACCCCGCCTTTGCATGAAACCTCCCTCCTTACTCCTCCAGTACATGCCAAGCGGATTCCCGGACACCCAGCCAGACCGTTGAACCGGGTTGCCAGTGGCCCACGGGCCCTTGAATCAGGAGGGAAAAGCCTGCCGCTACCTGCACCTGCGCCTCCTCGTAGGCACCGTAAAAAGTTACGGCCCGTACGGTGCCCGCCAGGTGCGCGTCGGCGGGAGGAGCCGGCCGCAGGTCTTCGGGGCGTACGCACAGCGTTTGGCCGGTGAAACCGGCCAGTTGCGCGGCCAGGGCTTTGCCGGCCGCCGACCGGGCCAGCAGGGGCAGCAAGTTGCTGACGGGCAGCAGGTTGGCCGGGCCGAAGAAACGGGCCGCGTAGGCGGTGCGGGGCTGGTGGTAGAGGTGGCGAGGGGAACCGCTTTGCTGCACCCGTCCCGCCCGGAGCAGCACCACCCGGTCGGCCATCGAAAGGGCATCGGCCGGCTCGTGGGTAACCAGGATCACGCCGCAGCCGCTGCCGGCCAGCATGTCGCGGATTTCGCGCCGCAGGTCGTGGCGCAGCGCCGTGTCGAGGTTGCTGAAAGGTTCGTCCATGAGCAGCAGGGCCGGCTCGTCGGCCAGGGCCCGGGCCAGCGCCGCCCGCTGCTGTTCGCCGCCCGACAACATCCGGGGCAGGCGGTCCTTGACGCCCTCCAACCTGGCCAGGGCCAGCATTTCGCCGAGGCGGCGGTCGCGGTAGGCCGCGTCGTACTGGCGCAGGGCGTGCCGGATGTTTTCGGCCACCGACACGTTGGGAAACAGCCGGAAGTCCTGGAAAACGACCCGGACGTCGGGATGGCCGGCAATGAGTTTGCTGCCTGGGCCTTCCACCCGGCGGCCGTGGAGGAGGATCGTGCCCCCGTCGGGCTCCTCCAGCCCGGCAACCAGCCGGAGCAGGGTGGTTTTGCCGCTGCCGCTTTCCCCGGTCAGGGCCAGCAGTTCCCCCGCCCCGAGCCGCATCGAAACGTCGTGCAGCACGGCCGCCCCGGCGCCGGGGTAGGTTTTGGAAACGCCTTCTACGGCCAGTAATGCGTCGTTCACGGTGGGGGAAGGAAGAATGGGGCGACAAACCTACCCGCTTATTTGTAATTATTGGCTTTCCTGGGTAAATTATACCATGATGCACCTGATCCCCCGAAACCTTTCCACCTATAGCTGGTTATACTCTTTATGCTGGATCTTCACGTTACCATCGACCAAAATTCGGGCTTCTGCTTCGGAGTCGTCTACGCCATTGAGATGGCGGAGGAAATACTGGACGAAAGGGGCTACCTCTACTGCCTGGGCGACATCGTGCACAACGACGAGGAGGTAAAGCGCCTGGAAATGAAAGGCCTGCGCGTTATCAACCACGACCAGCTGGCATACCTGCGCGACGAAAAGGTGCTCATCCGGGCCCACGGCGAGCCGCCTTCCACCTACCAGCTGGCCCTGCGCAACAACATCGAACTCGTTGACGCCTCCTGCCCGGTGGTGCTCAAGCTCCAGAACCGGATCAAGAACTCGTACGACAAGGACGAAAAGATTTACATCTACGGCAAGCACGGCCACGCCGAGGTGGTGGGGCTGCTCGGGCAAACCAACAACCAGGCGGTGGTCTTCCAGGATCTCCAGGAACTCGACCTCGCCGGCCTGCCCCGCCAGTTGACCCTCTACAGCCAGACCACCAAAAGCACCGATAAATTTTACGAGATCACCGACAAGCTGGCCGCCGCCGGGGTGCAGGTCGCCGCCAACGACACCATCTGCCGGCAGGTGTCCAACCGCGACAAGGAGTTGCGCGTATTCGCCCGGCAGTTCGACAAGATCATTTTCGTGTCGGGTTCCAAGTCGTCCAACGGCAAGGTGCTCTACAACGTGTGCCGCGAAACCAACCCCCACACGTACTTCGTTTCAAAGGTGGACGACCTGCGGCCGGAATGGTTCGGCCCCGGCGACCGGGTCGGCATCTGCGGCGCCACCTCCACGCCCATGTGGCTCATGGAAATCGTCCGGGACGCGTTAATGACATACTAAGGTTGCGGAGTTTCATTGTTAAGTTAAATGGCTGAATGGCTATATGGCTGATTGCTGGGAAGTGGTACTGGTATAAGTAAAACCATACAACCATTCAACAATCAACCATTCAACCATATAGCCATACAACCATACAGATTTTAAAGATGTTTCCCCTCTGGTTGAACGTATTGATTTTTGTGGGCACCTTCCTCTTCATGGAGGGTTTTGCCTGGTTTGTGCACAAGTACGTAATGCACGGCTTCATGTGGTCGTGGCACAAGTCGCACCACACCCCCTACGAAGGTATTTTCGAGAAAAACGACCTGTTCGGCCTGCTCTTCGGAGTGCCCGCGGCGGTCGGCCTGATGATCGGGCTGGAACACGCATCGCTGCGTTTTTTGGCCTGGATGGGGGCCGGGATTACGGCGTACGGCATTTTTTACGTACTTTTCCACGACGTCATTGTGCACCAGCGCATCAAGACGGGCTTTCGGGCCCAGAACCGGTACCTGCGGCGGCTGATCCGGGCGCACAAGATTCACCACAAGTGTTCCGAAAAGGAGGGCGGCGAGGCGTTTGGATTCCTGTACGCCCCCCGCAAGTACGAAGCCCGGCCTTTCAAGTTGAAGGAGTCCGGCAAACCCTGATCCGGTTCCGCCCTGCGGCGGTTCGTTGGAAATGGTTCGTTGCGGAACGGGTGGACGGGTAATCGCAACGGCTGTACCAAAAAACGTAAGCCCTTCCGTTTGCGCAGAAAGGCTTACGTTTCCCGGAAAAGGTTGATTTGAATGGAAAGGTTTACCAACAACCTCTGGCTGCTTTACGAACGGGCCCGGCACGAGCTGTTCCCGGCGCCCGGTACCCTGGGGCCCGACCTGTGGGTACGGCTGGGCGTGATGCCTTCTTTCCAAAGCTGGTTTTCCATCGCCATCCTCCGCGAACCGCAGGGACAACTGACGCTGCTGCGCCGGGAGTGGGACTGCGTTTACGATCTGGACCGATTTCACCTCAAAATCTACAACCTCGACCGGCTGCGCATCACCCAAACCCAGCAGCGGTTCGGTTACACCGAAAGCCGCAAACTAATGGGAATCATCAACCGGATCGAACTCTCCCCGCTCCCGGAATCCATGAAGGAAACCGGGTTTGTCATTGACGGTGTTACCTACAAACTGGAACTGCGGGGACTGGGCAGGGAGTTCGAGTGGAAGCTTTTCAACGAACGCACCAAAGCCATCGAGCCGCTGACCGACTACCTGCTCACGGGCGGCGATTACACGGATATCTCCTGAACGACCGCCTGGTGCCCGGCGGGACCGTACGCGGCCAGCAGGTCTTTGCCTCCGCAGGTGCCGGCCGTGGCCACGGGCACGAAGCGGGCAAACAACTCCTCCGAATACCACTTCCGTTCGCGGGTGCGGCGCACGATTTCCTTGTGCCCCGACTGCCGGTAGGCAAACGCTTCCAGGGCCGCCGCGTCGCGCCAGAAACTGACGGTAGCCTGCTGCACCAGCGGTTTTTCGCCCACCCCCACCGAGTACAGCAAGGCGTCGGACGCGTACAGGTTGCGGCTGGCCTGCGGCACGTGCCGCCAGAAATCCACCAGGGCGCCCGGCCGGATGCTGGCCCGGGTAAGTACGGCCACCGGCAGGCCCGGCGGGGGCGTTACCGGCTGCGCCACGAACGGTTCGACCCCGTCCCACTGCCCGTGCGTGCGGAGCGGCAGCATTTTTACCGTCCAGATTTCGGCGGCCCGCCGGCGAAAGGTGTCCATGAGGGCCGACCCGAAAAACGCGTCGGCGGCGGCATCCGTTTCCCACACGCCCAGCAGCGCGTAACGACCCCAGTCGGGCAGCACGCCGAAGCCGCCCCGGCCGCTGCCCATCAGCCTGGCAAAAGACAAACCGGGTACTTTTTGCAGATGCGGCGGCACCATGCCCATTTGGGCCAGGGCCCAGAAACGGCTGCGGGGCGCGTAGTGAAAGACGGAAAACGTGACGATTTGCCCGGATAGGGGCAGCGTAACCAGGGGACGGAACATGCGCAGGAAGACAGGATAACTACTCCTTATACGGCTTTGCCGGTGCTTCGTTCTTTTTACGGCACGGGTTCTTGTTCAACGTGCGCGAGGCATCAGTGTCCAGTGCCTGGTGTTCAAAATCCGCATTTCGCGTACGCCTACTGCTTCTTCTCCACGGGCAGGTCTTCGTCTTCCCACTCGTCAATACCGCCGTCCAGCGTGTACACCTGCCGGAAGCCGAGTTCCTTCATGATGTCAGCGGCTTTTTCAGACCGGACGCCGGCCTTGCAGTACACGAAGTAAGGTTTGGATTTGTCGAGCCGGGCTACCTGCTGGCGGAAGTCGTCGCGTTTGTAGTCCACGTTGCGGGCCTGGGCCAGGTGGCCTTCCCCGTACTCTTCGGCCGTTCGCACGTCGAGCAGCACGGCGCCGGGCGTCTTCTGGTAAGTTTTCCCAAACGCGGCGGGTTCGAGTTCCTGGTACACCACCTTGCCCGCCGACTGGGCAAAGCCGGACAGCGACGCGAGAAATAGGGAAAGGGCGCAGAGGAGTTTGGCGGGGTGCAGTTGCATGGTGGCTGGGGTTGGGAATTGAGTGGGGACCAACGGTTAAATATAACCGAATTTACCCAAAACCGAACCGTGGCCTTGATTGGAAAAGAGACCACCATCACTGAATCGACATCAGACGTATCCCTCCTCAGGTTGCATCCGGGTCCTTTTTGCGCAACCACGTCGAAACCGCTTCGATGCGGCGCACGAACTCCTCCGCACTCGGGAAGAAGCGGCTCAGGCTCTCGGGGAGCCGGGGGCTCAGCGTGTACGTGGCTACCCCGATGGGTTTGTTCACGTCCTGGAGGGCAAAATCGACCGTCGTGCGGCTTTTGCTCTTGCAGATGATAATGCCGATGCTCGGGTGCTCGTGCGGTTTGCGGACGCGCCCGTTGAGCAACGAGAGGTAAAAATTCATCTTTCCCGCGTATTCCGGCTTGAATTCGTCAATCTTCAGTTCCACGGCCACCAGGGCCCGCAGTTCGCGGTGGTACAGCAACAGGTCGATCTTGTATTCGTTGCCGTCGAGTGCCAGCGTGTACTGGTTGCCCAGGAACGTAAAGTCGCCCCCCATTTCGATCAGGAACCGGCGGATGTTGGCCAGAATGGCCTGCTCCAGTTCGTGCTCCGAGTAGGGGTCGGGCAGGTTGAGGAAGTCGAACGTGTATTCGTCCTTCAGGGTAACCGCCGCCGGGGCCCGCGTGGCTTCGGGCAGGGTTTCCGCAAAGTTCTGCTGACTAAGCAGGATCTGCTGGTAGGCCCGGTTCTCGATCTGGTGCACCAGCACGTTCTTGCTCCACCCGTTGCGGCGCGTCTGCTGGATGTAAAACAGGCGTTCATGGTCGTCCTTGCACTTCTCCATAATCAGAATGTTGTGCGACCAGCTAATTTCTGCAACCAGTGGTTGCAGAAATTCATGTTGATGATAATGATCATAAAAACGACGCATGTACCACAGATTCCGGGCGGAAAAACCCCCGATGCCCCTGAATTCGGCTTGCAATTCCTGGGCAAGCTGCTCAACGATGGCTTTGCCCCAGCCGTGCTGTTGCTGCCGTTCCACGATGAGCCGGCCCAGTTCCCAGTACAGCTGGATCTGTTCCTTGTTGACGGCCTTGAGGGCCTGGTACTGCGCCTGCCGGATGCGCTGTTTGACCTCGGCGACGAACTGCTGGTAGGCAGTGTCAGGATGATGTGTCTGCATAGAGATGGATACGGATTTAAATATTGTGCAGACAAATGTCAGAAAAAATAATCATTATTCACAAGTAAATATTGAATTATTTAATTTGAACAGTAAAAAACGCCAACCAAAATGGCAAAAGGATTGTCACCCCGCACCGGGGTAGTTGCATTCGCAAGGGGAGGCGGACCAGTCACCTGGGGGCGGGCCCCGTTAAGGAGAGAAGGGTTGGCAGCAGAAACGGTTAACGCGGGGCAAAAAAACGGGAACGTCACCGCAAAGGAAAAAACGCCGGGACCGCCAAACGCGGCCCGTTACGTTTGGCGGTCCCGGCGTTTTTGCTTTACGTCTGGCTGAATTGACGAACAAGGTTGTAAAAGTTCTAACATCCAGTAACGAACAAGGAAGCAAAGCTCGACGAAGTCAATAATGAATGTCGAAGTATTTGTACGCACCTTTTCCTTCATCATTCAATATTTATTCCTTTCTAAAACTCCTCCACGAAGCCCGCATTCACCAGCGAGTCGTTTTTGGGCGGGGGCACGTAGAGGGTGGAGTCGTTGCGGGCGGCCAGCACGGGGTTGGGGTTGCAGTCCAGGTCCACCGAAAGCGTGCGGGGCCGGCGGAAAGGCCCCTTCTTGAGGCCGGCCGCCGGGTCGGCAAAGGCGCGTTCCATGAACGCCCCGGCAATCGGCAGGGCCGTGCGGGAGCCGGTGCCGTTGGCGTCGCGGTAGTGCACCCGCATGTCGTCGCCGCCGAACCACACGGCCGTAGCCAGTTCCTGGGTGAGCACTACGCACCAGCCGTCGGCGTAGTTCTGGGTGGTGCCCGTTTTGGCGCCCACCTCGTTGTTGCGCGCCATGGCGTACCCGCCCAGCGCCTGCGCCGAGCCCCGTTCCCCGAGGCCGCTTTGCAGGAGGTTGGTCATCAGGTAAGCGTGTTCGGCGTTCATGGCCTCCTGGCGGCGGGGCGTAAACTGGTGCAGCACGTTGCCGTACCGGTCTTCAATGTGGGTCACGTACCGGGGCAGCGTCCACACGCCCCCGTTGGCAAACGTGGCGTAGGCGCCCAGCAGTTCGTACACCGACACGGCCTCGGTGCCCAGGCAGAGGGCCGGGTAGGGGCGGAGTTTGCTGGCGATGCCCAGGCGCCGCGCGTAATCGATCACGGCCGGCACGCCCAGTTTCTGCACGATGCGGGCCGGCACCGTGTTGAGCGACTGGCCCAGCGCCTGCCGCAGGGTAACCGGCTCGTTGGAGTAGGCCCGGCTGTAGTTGCGCGCCGTCCAGCCATTGATGGTGATGGGGGCGTCCAGTTCCTCGGTGCAGGGCGTGTACCCCATGTTGGCAATGGCCGCCGCGTACACGATGGGCTTGAAGGCCGAGCCCGGCTGCCGGCGGCCCTGCCGCACGTGGTCGTACTTGAAGTGCTTATAGTTGATGCCGCCCACCCAGGCCCGTACTTCGCCCGACACGGGGTCCATCGCCAGCAGGCCGGCGTGCAGGAACCGCTTGTAGTACCGGATGGAGTCCAGGGGGCTCATCAGGGTGTCTTTTTCGCCGTCCCAGGCGAATACCCGCATCGGCACGCGCCGGCGGAGGGTGATCCAGACCGAATCTTCGTCGTTGCCGTACTGCGCCTTCAGGGCCCGGTACCGGGCCGAACGCCGGACCACCGAGTGCAGGTAATCCTCGCCGGGCGCGGCGACCCAGGGCCTTTGCCCGCCCAGGTGGGCTTCGAATCTGGCCTGTTGCGCGGCCATCTGCTCGGCCACTACCCGTTCGGCGTGCCGCTGGAGCCGCGCGTCGAGGGTGGTCCGGATGCGCAGGCCGTCGGTGTAAAGGTCGAAGTTGTTCTGCCGGGCCCAGCGCAGCAGTTCACCCTCCAGGTAGCCCCGCAGGTAGGTCGCCAGCCCGCGGTTGGGGTTGTCGGGGGTAAAGCGCAGGCCCAGCGGCCGTTTGACCAGGCCGGCGTACGCGTCGTCGGACAGGAAATCGTGTTTCAGCATTTTCTGGAGCACGGCGTTGCGTTTCCAGCGGGCCCGCCGGGGGTGGTTCACGGGGCTGTAGTGGGCCGGGTTGTTGAGCATGCCCACCAGCAGGGCCGCCTCGTGGGGCTGGAGCTGGTGGGGTTCTTTGCGGAAAAAGGTGCGGGCCGCCGCCTTGATGCCGTACGTGTAGCTGCCGAAGTACACCGTGTTGAGGTACATGGTGATGATTTCCCGCTTGGTGTAGCTGCTTTCGATCTTGATGGCCGTGAGCCACTCCTTCGTCTTGTCCACCACGATGCCCGAGATGGGGCCCCGGTTCTCCGACTCGCGGATGTAGTAGAGGTTCTTGGCGAGTTGCTGCGAGATGGTGCTGGAGCCCCGCCTTTCGCCGATGACCAGGTAGAGCGGAATGGCGAGGGTGCCCTTGAAGTCAACGCCCGAATGCCGCTCGAAGCGGGTGTCTTCGGCCGCCAGCAGTGCCCGGATCACGTGCGGGGAAATCTGATTGAACTCCACCGGGCTGCGGTTTTCGCGGAAGTACTTGCCCAGCAGCACGCCGTCGGCCGAGTACACTTCGGAAGCCAGGTCGTTGCGGGGATTTTCGAGCACGCGCAGGCTGGGCATCTGCCCGAACAGTTCGAACAGGTTGACGCTCACGGCCCACACGTAGCCGGCAAACAGCACCAGCGACAGTCCGAACGCCAGCCAGAGCCCCTTGATCAGGCGCAGGTACTTGTAGTGGCGCCACGGACGTTTGTACGCGGCCGGCAATTTGGTGGGCCCCCGCCCGTAAGGTATCATGTAAACCGCAAGTGTTGCGCAAAGATGGACAAAGTTAGCGAGGTTCCCGGAATTTTAACATTGGGCGCTAAATCTTACACGGCTGGGAATTGGGGATAAAATTTTGTTTTTCCCATGTGAGGATGAATTTTTGCGCTAAAAAGGGCGCAAACACGGGTAATCACCGCTTGCAACGGTGAAAAAAATGTTATTTTTGAGGGGACGGGAGGCTTTTTTTGTGCACACAGCCACCCGTTACTTACGCCACGCTGCCGGCCGGGTGCGGTTACCCCCGAAACACCGTAGCGATAAGATTGTATTTTTGCAGCAGTCAAGACGAAAATCCTTCGCGGACTCCCCTCGGGCAATTATCCTCAAAGCATTCGTTTATTTATATGAAAAGTTTTATCAAGCAGATCAAAAAAGACGAAATCGTAATCGGCTCGGCCATCGTATTGTTTACTTTTATCGTTGAGTTTACCCGTTACGTCATCCACAGCTAAGGAACGACCGGGGCCGGTATTTTTAAGAACAAAAGGCAGTACCGGAATTGTACTGCCTTTCGCGTTTTAAGTTTTGGGGTTAGCTGCGAACGTCCTGTCCGTGCGAACGCTGCCACTCCGTCTGGAAGTACTGGGCATCATCGTGTGAACGCGGGTTGATGCCCATCACGATGCCGCCCTCCTTGATGCCTTGTTCGTAGTGCTGGGCGCGGTCTTCGGGAATGCCGGCGCCGATCAGGGCGCCCACAATGCCACCCGTTAACCCGCCGGCCCCGGCACCCGCCAGGCCCGCCGCGATCGGACCGGCAATGACCAGGCCCAGGCCGGGCAGGGCTACTGCCGTACCGATCGCCGCAATGGCGCCGATTACGCCGCCCAGGGTACCGCCGATGGCGCTGCCTACGCCGGCACCTTCCATGGCCTTGCTGCCCAATTCGGTGTCGTTGTCAGACTTGGAACTGCCGAAGTACCGGCGGCGCGTTTCGTCAGACATCATCAGGTTCACGTCATCTTTCGAGTAGCCGCGGCTGGAAAGCGAAGTGTACGCGCGTTCGGCACTTTCGCGGTCCCGGAAAAGACCGGTGACCATGCCCGGCTGACTGGAAGAGGTGCCCAGGCCGGTGGTGCTTCTGGTGGTGTTGTCCATAATAAATGCGGTTGTTAGTTTAAAAATGGGTTGTAAGTGTTCGCCCGCCCGTGGGGCAGTGTTCCGGTAATACGGTACTTTTACGGGAATAGTTACAAGCCTTATTATTTCGTTACAATATGATAACCCTCGCGTAATGCCGAGCCGACTGATTCTCCGGTTGCTTCTCCCCGTCCTGCTGCTGACCCTGGCGGAGACTTGCCTGGCCCAGCATTACCTGCAACTCACCCGGCGCACCACCGGCAACCACCGCTACTTCAAAACGGGCAGCCGCATCCGGTACCGCCTCCTCCACGACCCCGCCCGCGAAATCCGGCACGGCCGCATCCAGGTGATTACCGACACGGGCATCTGGGTCAACGACCGCCACATCCGCATCGACTCGCTGAGCTACCTGGGCACGGGACGCCTGGGGGTGCGCATTGCCGCCGGGGCCGCTTCCGCCCTGGCCGGCGCCTTCCTCATTACGCACATCAGCGGCAAGAGCAACTACGGCGTGGTGCAGTTCCTGGCCGGACAGGTACTCATCGGCGTAGGCACCCTCGAAATGGTCATCAACGGCGTCCGCTTCTTCACCACCACCCACTACGACCTCGAACGCAAGTGGTCCGTCAAAATCCGCCAGTACCCCAAGGAGCCGGGATAATCAATTATGAATGGCTGAATGGTTGTATGGCTATATGGTTGAATGCAGTGATCAGTCATTTAACCATATAACCATGCAACCATTCAGCCATATAGCCATTCAGCCATTCAACCAATGACCAATGACCAATGACCCACAACCTGCAACGAAATGATCGGTTTTAACAAGCCCTACCTTACCGGCAACGAGACGCTGTACATTCAGCAGGCGGTGGCCCTGGAGAAGATTTCGGGGGACGGGGAGTTTACCCGGCGCTGCCACCGTTTTTTCGAAGGGCGGTACGGCTTCCGGAAGGTGCTGCTGACCACCTCCTGCACCGACGCCCTCGAAATGGCCGCCCTGCTGACCGGCATCGGGCCGGGCGACGAGGTGATCATGCCGTCGTACACGTTCGTGTCCACGGCCAATGCCTTCGTGCTGCGGGGGGCCCGGATCGTGTTTGCCGACAGCGGGGCGGGCAATCCCAACCTCGACGCGGCCACCCTGGCGCCGCTCATCACGCCGCGCACCAAGGCCATTGTGCCGGTGCACTACGCCGGTGTGGCCTGCGACATGGACGCCATCATGGACCTGGCCCGCACACACAACCTGTTCGTGATCGAAGACGCCGCGCAGGCCATCGACAGCTTTTACCGCGGCCGGCCCCTGGGCGGCATCGGGCACCTGGCGGCTTTTTCCTTTCACGAAACCAAAAACATCATGGCGGGGGAGGGGGGCATGCTGGTCATCAACGACGAGCAGTTCGTGCGGCGGGCCGAGATCATCCGCGAGAAGGGCACCAACCGTTCGGCCTTTTTCCGCGGCGAGGTCGATAAGTACGGCTGGGTGGACGTGGGTTCCTCCTTCCTGCCGTCCGACATCATTGCCGCCTTCCTGTACGCCCAGCTCGAAAACCTGGCGGGCATCCAGGCGCGGCGCCGGCAAATCTGGCAATGGTACCGCGAAGGGCTGGCCCCGCTGGAAGCCGCCGGCCAACTGCAACTGCCGCACGTGCCCGATTTTGCCACCAACAACGCGCATATGTTCTACGTGGTGTGCCGCCACGGCGGGGAACGCGAAGGGCTCATCAACCACCTGAAGGGCGAAGGCATCCAGGCGGTGTTCCACTACCTGTCGCTGCACGCCAGCCCCTACTACCACGACAAACACGACGGCCGGCCGCTGCCCCGCGCCGACCACTACAGCGACTGCCTGGTGCGCCTGCCGATGTACTACGAACTCACCCGGGCGCAGGTGGAAACCGTGACGGCCGCCGTGACGGACTACTTTACCACGCTTACGCCACCAGCCGCTCGATCAGCAGGATCAGGATGTGAATCACTTTGATGTGGATTTCCTGGATGCGGTCGGCGTAGCCGAAGTGCGGCACCCGGATTTCCACGTCCGCCAGCGGGCCTAGCTTGCCGCCGTCCTTGCCGGTAAGGGCCACCACTTTCATGCCCCGGGCCCGGGCTGCCTCGGCCGCGCGGAGTACGTTGGCCGAGTTGCCGCTGGTGCTGATGCCCAGCAGCACGTCGCCGGGCTGGCCGAGCCCTTCCACGAAGCGGCTGAACACAAACTCAAACCCGTAATCGTTGCCCGTGCAGGAGAGGTGGCTCACGTCGGACACGGCAATGGCCGGCAGGGCCCGGCGGTTGTCGCGGTAGCGGCCCGTCAGTTCTTCAGCAAAGTGCATCGCGTCGCAGTGGGAGCCGCCGTTGCCGCAGGAGATGATCTTGTGCCCGTCGCGGATGGCACCGGCCAGCAGGGTGGCCGCCGCTTCAATGGAGGCCAGGTGGGTGGGGTCATTGAGGAACCGGTCGAGTACGTCGGCGGCCTGGCGCAGTTCGGCGGCAATCAGGTGGGCGTGTTGCATGGCGTAAAAATAAAAAAACCTCCCCGATTGAAAGAGAGGCTTCTTTTGGATGATGAAGGTTTGAATTTCGAATGAGGAACAAGGATTATCGAATGTCGGAGTAAAAGGGTCGCGTACAATACTTAATCATTCCTTATTCCTTGTTCGTGATTCGTAATTCTTTTTTACACTACCGTGCGGAGGGCTGGTCGCGGTCATCCTTGTAGATGATGCGGCCCTGGCTGTCGCGTTCCCGGACGCGGATGGTGTCGCCTTCCTTGCGGGCCGAGTACACGTCGCTGCGGCTGTCGGGGCGGTCGCCGTAGATGGTCTGGTTGGCGTCGTTGATCCGGTTGCGGTCCAGGTCGCGGTTGTCGGTCACGTCGCGGCGTTCGCGGTACACGGTGGTATCGCGTTCCCGCACCACGGTATTGTCGCGGTTGCCCGCTTCGAGGTCATACAGCTTGGCCTTCAGTTGCGTATTTTCCCGTTCCAGGCGGTTGGTGCCGCGTTTCACGCTCCAGAGGTGGATGTTTTCGAACACGCTTTCGAGCATGAGCAGCGAAAAGCCCAGCAGCGACCAGAACATCCAGAAGGTGTACATGGTCGGTTGCCCGAAGGTAGCCTCCAGGCTTTCGTTGTAGAGCACCATGCCGATGGTGGCTACGAAAAGCAGCGTGTAGATGACGTATAAAAACTTCTTGAAGCCGGTCATAATGGTATCGGTTTAAATGCGGTTAGGTGTGATCAGGGGTCACCTGCTCTTTCTGCTCTTTAGTACGAATTTGAATGGTTTTCGTTCAAGTATTCAGCGATTCGTCAATGGTCAACAGTCATTGGTCATTAGTCATTGGTCATTGGTCATTAGTCATTCGGGATGCGTGATCTGCGCGTACCCAATGACCAATGACCAATGACCAATGTACCAATGTCCATTGACCAAATCAAAACTCCTGCAACCGCTGCGGAACGTTGAGCCGCAGGCCCAGAAAGCCGATGTAGTCCGTGCGGTCCCGTTCGGGCAGGGCACTTTCCTGGCGGCGCACCGTCGCCTTGGCGTCGATGAACAAGTTGTGGCGCAGCATGTAAGTAGCCGTAAAGTCGGCAAAAGCCACCCGCGTAGCCACCCCTTGCCCGATCTTGTTGCCGAATTGCTGCTCAATCGTGGCGTAGCTGAGGCGCACGTTCTGACCCCAGTTGGAACCGGCCTCGTCTTCCCCGGACCGGGCGTACATGAGCTTGCCCGTCAGGTGCAGCCGGTTCAGCGGCTGGTAGCGGAGAATGCCTACCAGTTCGTAGAAGTTGGCGCCCAGCGGGTGGGCCAGCGGCAGGTTGTAGTGGGCGTAACTCGTGTAGATCGTCTCGTGCGTGTACGTGTAGGGCCGGGCCACGTTGGCTTCCACCTGGAGGTCCAGGTTGGCGACGCCCGCTACGTCCACGTACTTGAGGCCCAGTTGCCCGGCCTGCTTGTTGGCCCACCAGCCCCGCCGGGCCCGGATTTCGCTGAGCAGGAATTCGTCGAGCACAAACTGGCCGTACAGTTGCAGGTGGCGCAGGAAGTTGAGCCGGAAGTCGAGGCCCACGATGGAGTTGTCGAGGCTGCCGAGCTGCTGTTCCACGGAGCGGTAAAAAATGATCGGGTTGAGGTAGTTGAGGTCAAACTGGCCGTTGCCGATGGAGTCGCGGCCGAACACCACCGACTCGAACACGCCGATGCTCAGGTTTTTGGTCAGGTTGACGCTCAGGTGGTGCATGGCGAAGTACTTCTTGGGGAACAGGTCGTCGGCGAAGTTGAAAATGTCGCCGTTCATCTGCGCAAACAGGTTCTGGTAGTTGATGCGCCACACGCGGGTGTTGAGCTTGAGAAACAGGTACGGCGCCGAAAAGTCCGACAGGATCATGGACCGGTAGCCGTTGCCGATGAAGTTCTTGTCGTGGCCGAACTGCACCTGGATGGGCTTCACCACGTTGAACGTCACGTAGCCCCGGGCCGTGAAGAAGTCCACCCCGTTCGTTTTGAACCGCTTCCAGTACCCCTCGCCGGGCACGGCGTTGTAAAAGGTGCCGAACTGGCGGCTGTATTCGGGAAACGTGGCCTGGTTCTCGGCCAGGAACGAGTAGAAGCCGATCCGTTTGGCGATCATGCCCCGGATTTCGGCGCCGCGGGTGTTGAGGAAGAGGCGCCGGCCGCCGGGTTCGCTGCCGGCCCCTACGTGCAGCACCGGGTTGACGTGCACCTCGAACTCGTCGTCGCGGTGGTGGTAGAAGTCGGACTGCTTCCGGTAGAAGGTCTTGAAAATGGGCGTGTTGCTCTCGTTATCGGCGCTGTCGGACCATTCCCAGTTGTCGTTGCGCAGGTAGGTGAGGTTGAACCGGTCGCGGCCCGAAAGAAAGTTGTGGCTGGCGGCCACGCTGTCGGTGAGTTGGGCGATGCCCCGGCGTTCGTAGGGCCGCACGTTGCTGAAAAAACCGGGGGCAAACCGGCCGAGCTTGATTTCGTAGCGGTCCACCAGGTGGTAGTAGTCGCTGTTGAGCGGGGCGTATACGCTTTGGGCCGTGGCAGCCAGCGAAACCAGGAGGGCCCATAACGCGAAAAAGAACCGGTTGCGGAGGCTGGGGGTGGCAAAGAGATGCATCGGGATGAAAAAGGGGCTGTCGGGTGAAAACTTTCTTCGTTGCGGCAAGTTAGAAAAATGTGCACATTTGGGACCAGTCAATGGTCAATGGTCAATAGTCATTGGTACATTGGTCAATGGGTACGCGTATGTTGTCGTATCCGAACGACCAATGACTACTGACCAATGACCAATGCACCAATGACTACTCCAACGCTTATGATCTCCAACCAGCCTCCCTTCCTCAACATCCTGACCGAGCAGCCTTCGGTGGCCCATCATTTCATTGCGCAGTTGCGGGACGTGCAGGTGCAGGGCGACCGGATGCGGTTCCGGCGCAACATGGAACGGCTCGGGGAGGTAATGGCCTACGAAGTATCCAAAACGCTGCCCTACGAAACCCACCAGGTCACCACGCCGCTGGGCACGGCCCGCACGCAGCGGATGCGTTACCCGGTGGTGCTGGCAAACGTGCTGCGGGCCGCCCTGCCGCTGTTCAACGGGTTCCTCAACGTGTTCGAAGAAGCCGAAAGCGCCTTCATCGGGGCGTACCGCGGCCCGCACCAGTCCGACGAAACGTTCGACGTGGAAATGCAATACCTGACGGCCCCCAACCTCCAGGGCAAAATCCTCATTCTCATTGACCCGATGCTGGCTACGGGCAAGTCTATGCTCAAGAGCTACGAAGCGCTGCTGGCCTACGGGGCGCCGGTGCAGACGCACATTGTGGCCGCCATTGCCAGCCGCCCCGGCGTGCAGTACGTGCAGGGCCACCTGCCCAAGTGCCGGATCTGGGCCGGCGCCGTCGACGACACGCTCAACTACAAGTACTACATCATGCCCGGCCTCGGCGACGCGGGAGATTTAGCCTTCGGGGAGAAGAAATAATACGGACCGTAAGCCGGTACAAATGAATTCGCGCGTAAGGTTGACCCTGGCAATCAGGGCTGCTCCTGCTTTTTGAACGCCCTTGCCCGAAAGTCAATTTAAGTTCATTTCGCAACCCTCTGCATCCCATCGCTGTATAAAGAATAGCAATTCACTAAATTCTAAACCTGTTCATATACTATGGGAGTATTTAATCATACCCTCTCGACCGGAGGCATCGGCGGCAGTTCACGACAATGGATCGAAAAGCTGGCCCGGTGGGGCTACGCCGCCAAAGGATTCGTGTACGTACTCATCGGCATCCTGGCCGTCATGGCCGCCGTCGGGCGGGGCGGCAGCGGCAGCGCCAGCAAACAAGGCGCGGCCAATATGATCTTCGACCAGCCCTTCGGCAAATTCCTCGCCATCCTGGTGGTGATCGGCATCCTGGGCTTCGTGGTGTGGCGCTTCGTGCAGGCCGCCAAAAGCAAAAGCCTCGGCAGTACTCACAACGAAATCATCATGAACCGCGTCCGGTACGGCCTCAGCGGCTTGATCTACCTGGCGTTTGCCATTACGCTCATCCGCATGATCCAGGGTTCGGGCGGCGGCGGCAATGGCCGTCAGCAACTGATTGGCCGCATCATGGAAATGGACCTGGGGCCGCTGCTGGTCGCCCTGGCCGGCATCGTGGTCATGATTTCGGGCATCATGCAGTGGGTAAAGGCCTACAAAGAAGAATACATGCAGAAACTGAGCCTCGGTGGCCTGGCCGCCCGGATGCGCGACAACGTGCGTAAAATCGGCAAGCTGGGCTACGCCGCCCGTGGCGTGGTGTGGCTGCTGATCGGTTTCTTCCTGCTCCAGGCCGGCCTCAACTCCGACGCCAGCCAGGCGCAGGGTTCGGGCGGCGCCTTCCAGACCATCGAGCAGTGGGGCGGCAGCTGGGTGCTACTGATCGTGGCCCTCGGCGTAGTGGCCTACGGCGTGTTCATGTTCGTCAAGTCCCGCTACTACCAGGTGCAGTCGGAGTTCTAAGGATTAGATAGTAAGGCATTAAGTCGGGGTATTGGGGCGGCCGGTGGTCGAACCCGGTACCCCGATTTTTTGTGGGGCGGGGGAGGATCACGCAAAGGCGGGTTTACGCAACGGCGCAAAGAAAAACAAGCCTAGCCCGTACCGGTACGGTTGTCTCGACGCATTACCTCGCAGGAAGTCGTCGCCTTGCGGACAAGGACCGCATGGCGGGAAGGCGTCGCGTCGCGGCTCCCCTCCTCGGAGGGGTTAGGGGGTGGGTTTACTTCCATGCGACGAATACAATGGGGATCACCACATTGCAATGATCTCCCTTCCAAGGGGGCTCAACTTTCTGCGGACACTTCTTGACGCGAATACCTTATTGCAAGGGTCTTTCATGCGATGATCCCTATATCGTTTGTTGCCTGTAGGTAAACCCACCCCCAGCCCCCTCCGAGGAGGGGAGCCGCGATGCGACGCCTTCCCGCGATGCGACGCCTTCCCGCGATGCGACGCCTTCCCGCCATGCGACGCCTTCCCGCCATGCGACGCCTTCCCGCCATGCGACGCCTTCCCGCCATGCGATGCGTTGGGGCGACACGACTTCAAGGCGACACGTACCGTAAGGCGGTCCTGCCCGCAAGGCGAGGCGTTGCCGACACAGATCGGGGCAACAGTGATTTTTACCTGGTGCTCCAGGGTAATCTTTTTTGCCCCAACGCGGCTCAATACCCATTTCTGCTATTTTTGGGATATTACGAGTCCATACCCACTGTACCCTCCAGACCCCATGAAAAAACCACTTTTCCACTTTCTGTTTCTGTTCCTGTCCCTCACTGCCTTCTCGCAGGCCAAAACCGGCAAGGCCGATTCCGAGGAAACCCTCAAGCAACTCGAACGGCGGCGCTACGACCTGATGATCAAAAAAGACCTCAAAGCCCTCGGCGAACTGCTGGCCGACGACATGGTGTACACGCATTCCAGCGGCACCACCGAAGGCAAGGAGCAGTTCCTGGCGGCCCTCGCCTCGGGCAAGTCGGTGTACTACGGCGTGGAACCGGTAGAAACGCAGGTGCGCTTCTACGGCAACACGGCCATCCTCAACGGCACCGCCAAGGTCGATACCAACGTGAACGGCCAGCGCACCACCCTGCACCTCCGCTACACCGACGCCTACGTGAAACGCAACGGCAAGTGGCAGTTCGTCACCTGGCAGTCGCTGCGGCTGGCACAGTAAGGAGCGGGATTTGCGGAATTTAAGGATGACCAGGATTGTCTCAATCCCGAATGCAACTGATAAAATGATGAACATGATCCTGAGGGCGGCATGCTGGCAATCCTTTCATCATACATTTCAAGGTTCAGCCAATCCTGTTCATCATTCCATCAAGTAAATAAAGGTTCGGGCAATCCTGGTCATCCTTAAATCCTGCAAATCCTGATCTTTACTCCATACTGAGCACGGCCGGCGGGGGCTGGCGACGGAATATTCTTTGCAGCCACCAGAGCAACAGGACGGTGAAAAGCAGGCTGACCAACCCCGCGCCGTAGTACCAGGCATCCGTCGGGAACATGGATTTCCACAGCATCTGCTCGTAGGTTTGGGGTTTAAAGTAGCGGATGCCCCCAAAGCTCAACAAAGCAGCCGCCATTTGCGTGGCTACTGACGGCAGCAGCGATTGGGTCCGGTAGAAAAGCCAGCTGCAGAACAAACCCACCAACAAGGTGCCGCCGAAGAAATAGGGATTCCAGCAAACCGCGTACAATACGCTTGACACCAGGATGGCTTTGAGCGGTGCGTATTTTCGGAGCAAGCCCCGCAGGATGATGCCCCGGTACAGCGTCTCAGTGAGGATCGGGAACAACAGGACGGAAAACACGAAAGCCGGCAGGGGCGTGTAGTGGGTCAGGCGGAAGTTGATTGCTAGCCGCAACGCATCCGGGATGGGTATCCACCGCGTGGCGATCTCCATCCAGAACCCGCTCACCAGCAGAATGCCGAGGATGGCCGGAAAAATGCCCGGCGGTACGGCCCGGAAAGGGAAGAGGGGCCCCCGCGTGAAACCTCTTTGATTCAGCTCCATCCGCGCGTACGCAATCACCAGCAGCAAACTCCCGCCGATGAGGATATTCTCGACCAGGATCGCGTGCCGCAGGAAAAAATCGCGGTCTAACTGCAAGATGGGATTGATGACGACAAACCGGGTAAAGAAGTAAAGCGCAAAAAAAAGAAACAGCATGCCCAGGGTTTGCCGGATGCCCGGGTAAAATACCTTTCTGCCGTCGAGCAGGGCCGCCGTTTTTTGTTGCACCTGTTGCAGTTCCTTTTCCCCGAAGCTGCCCATTGCCGCCTCGTAGGCCGCTTCAAAATTCGCCCCGGCCGCCATGCGCGTTTCCACGTCTGAGCAGACGTGGTCCAGCAGGTCGGCTTCCAGGTCGGGGTGGGAGATGCCCCTTTGGAGAAGGGAGCGGCGGATCAGTTCGGTCTGCTCTTTAGTTAGCGATGCCATAAGGAGTGAAGGTTTGGAAGCCGGGTTTCGAATCAATGAGCTGCTGCATGGTGTGCAGGTAGTCTGACAACTGGGTTATTCTTTCCTTGGCCTTCCCGTTCCCCTTCTCCGTGAGGGCGTAGTAAATGCGCACCCGCTCCCCGACGCTGACCTTCTCGGTGGTCAGTTCGCCTTCGGCCTTTAGTTTGTGCAGGATCGGATAAATGGCGGCTTCCGTGATGGTGATCTTGCCGGCCGTCAGCTTCTTGATCTCCTGCGTGATCTGGTAGCCGTACATCTTTTCCCCCTCCGACAAGAGTTTAAGAATAATGGTTTGCAGGCTGCCTTTGATGAGTTCTTTCGGATACATGCCTTAAACATATATAAGACCGCAATATATTCCAAACTTATATATGGGTATTTTCTCCGGCCACCGCGGGCTGCCGGGTTTCCTCCCCGGCGCGCATAAATGCCAAAGGCATAAACCCTCTCTCCGTATACCCGTATAAGCTACCATACTGCCTTCCGGGCGTGGCCCCGAAGGAACGACAAACCAGAAATAAACGATACAAAAGCTATGGGACTATTTGATTTTCTGAATAAAGGAGATAAGAAGCCGGCGGCCAAGCCCGCCGCTACGCAGGCCCGGCCGCAGTCGGCGCCGCTGGGTTCGCCCGCGGCCCAACGCCCGGCCCAGGCCGCACCGGCCCCCGCCGTGCAGCAGGGACCGCGTTTTGAAATGTATACCGTGAAGGAAGGCGACTGGCTCTCCAAGATTGCCGGCCGTTACTACGGCGACGTGCATAAGTGGTCGAGGATCTACGACGCCAACCGCGACCAGATCAGCGACCCCGACAAAATCCGTCCCGGCATGGTGCTCAAAATTCCCCTCGATAAATAAACGGGAGGAAATCCATTGAAAACGGACCGTTGAATATTGATCAAACCAAAAAGCCCCGCCGGATTTGTACATCCGGCGGGGCTTTTTGGTTTGAAACCCGCCGGCCGCCCAAAACAGTACCCGCCCCGGCAATAGTCTCCGCCGTACGGGCTGGAACGGGGGGCGTAAAAATCCTTGCGGCCGTACACCTGCCTGGCTTTGACGGGTAAAAACTACCTTTTGGCGGCCTTTGGTCCAGCTGTACCGGCACCCTTAACAGGTTTTGTGGGGTTGCGTCTGCTCAGGACACGACAAACGCAGTTTTTAAGGGCGTCCAACCTGTGTATAAAGACAACAAGTGAAGTTCTGGCAGTCCTCTACCTGGAGCCGAAGCGATATATAGCCTTTTGGAACAGGAGTCAGACAGTTATAAACCCTTGCGAAGAAACGGCAGGGGGTATTCCTTTCCGGTTTATGGGCAGCAAGGCTTACCGTCCCAACACTCACCAGCGTCCGCCGGCGCCAGCCGGGACGGTCCTTAGACACCAAAAAAGAAAATTTATGTGAGCGGAATGAGCCAACCAAGCGAATGCCCAAACTACCGGGTATCCTGATCCCTCAATCCTTATTTCCCCACTTCTTTTTCCCCCACTTCCCGCTTCCCGCTTCTCACTTCTCGCTTCTTATCAATATTTTTGCCGTCCTCAATAGATTCGCTTTTTCATAAACTGACTACTGCCAGATGCTCAAAGAGAGAAACACGGTAAAGGACCTGTTGCAGTCCGACGCCTACGGCACGCAAGCACACGTAAAAGGATGGGTGCAAACCAAACGGGAGGGGAAGAACGTGGCTTTCATCGCCCTCAACGACGGTTCTACCATCCACCACCTGCAACTCGTGGCCGACGTTACGCAGTTCGGCGAAGAGACCCTCAAGAAGATCACCACCGGGGCCTGCCTTGCCGTGACCGGCGAACTCGTGCAGTCGCAGGGGGCGGGGCAGAAGGTGGAACTGCTGGCAAAACAAATCGAGATATACGGCACGGCCGACCCCGAAAAGTACCCGCTCCAGGCCAAGCGGCATTCGATGGAGTTCCTGCGCGAAATTGCCCACCTGCGCCCCCGCAGCCGCACGTTCGGCGCCGTGTTCCGCATCCGGCACGCGTTGGCCTTTGCCATCCACAAGTATTTCAACGACAACGGGTTCTTCTACCTGCACACGCCCATCATCACCGGCTCCGACGCCGAAGGGGCGGGGGAGATGTTCCGCGTGACCACGCTGGACCCCAAAAAACCGCCGCTCACCGAGACTGGCGAAGTGGACTTTAAGCAGGATTTCTTCGGCAAGTCCACCAACCTCACCGTGTCGGGACAGCTCGAAGGCGAACTAGGGGCGCTGGCCCTGGGCAAGATTTACACCTTCGGCCCCACGTTCCGCGCCGAAAACTCCAACACGGCCCGCCACCTGGCCGAGTTCTGGATGGTGGAGCCCGAAATGGCCTTCTACGACCTGGAAGACAACATGGACCTGGCCGAGGACTTCATGAAGTACCTCATCCGCTACGCCCTCGACCACTGCCTGGATGAACTGCAATTCCTCGAAAACCGGCTGCTGGAGGAGGAGAAAAACAAGAAGCAGGAAGAACGCAGCCCGATGCCGCTCATCGAAAAGCTGCGCTTCGTGGTTGACAACCAGTTTGAACGAATCAGCTATACCGAAGCGGTGGACATCCTGGTGAGGTCGAAGCCCGCCCAGAAGGGGCAGTTCGCGTACCCGGTCAGCTGGGGCACCGATTTGCAGTCGGAGCACGAACGGTACCTGGTCGAAAAGCACTTTAAAAAGCCGGTGATCCTGAGCAACTATCCCATGCACATCAAGTCGTTCTACATGAAGCAGAACGACGACGGCAAGACGGTGCGGGCCATGGACGTGCTCTTCCCCGGCATCGGCGAAATCATCGGCGGCTCGCAGCGGGAGGAGAACTACGACAAGCTCTACGCCCGCGTCAAGGAACTGCACATTCCGGAGGAAAGCCTGTGGTGGTACCTCGAAACCCGCCAGTACGGCACGGCCCCGCATTCGGGCTTCGGCCTCGGCTTCGAACGCCTTACGCTGTTTGTGACGGGCATGACCAACATCCGCGACGTGATCCCGTTCCCACGTACGCCCCAAAATGCGGAATTCTGATCGGTATTTTCAGGATTAGTGGATTAACAGGATTATAGACATCGTAATCCTGTTAATCCACTAATCCTGAAAATCCTGTTCCATCCTGTTAATCCATTAATCCTGAAAATCCCGATCCGATGGCTGAGTATAATCCGAAAGAAATAGAGAAGAAGTGGCAGGAGCAGTGGGAAAAAGAAGGGATTTATAAAGTGGAAAATGACCCTTCCAAACCCAAGTACTACGTGCTGGACATGTTTCCCTACCCGTCGGGGGCCGGCCTGCACGTGGGACACCCGCTGGGCTACATTGCCTCCGACATCGTGAGCCGTTACAAGCGCAGCCGCGGCTTCAACGTGCTCCACCCGATGGGCTTCGACTCCTTCGGCCTGCCCGCCGAACAGTACGCCATTCAGACGGGCCAGCACCCGGCCGTCACCACCGAGCAGAACATCACCCGCTACATCGAACAACTCCGCAACATCGGCTTTTCCTACGACTGGAGCCGGGAGGTGCGTACCTCCGACCCGTCGTACTACAAGTGGACGCAGTGGATCTTCATGCAGCTTTTCAACGGCTGGTACAACCTCGACGCCGACAAGGCCGAACCCATCGCCACGCTGATCGAAAAGTTTGAACACTCCGGCAACCGCAACGTGCGGGCCGCCTGCGACGAGGATGCGTTTGCCTTTACCAACGAAGACTGGAAGTTGTTCTCGGAAAAGGAGAAGGCCGACGTGCTGCTCAAGTACCGGCTGACCTACCTGGCCGAGTCGGTGGTGAACTGGTGCGCGGCCCTGGGCACGGTGCTGGCCAACGACGAGGTGAAGGACGGCGTGTCGGAACGCGGCGGCTACCCGGTGGAACGCAAAAAGATGAAACAGTGGTCGATGCGCATCACCGCGTACGCCGACCGCCTGCTGCGCGGCCTCGACACCATCGACTGGCCCGAGCCGCTGAAGGAAATGCAGCGCAACTGGATCGGCCGTTCCGAAGGGGCAAGCGTACGGTTTTACCTCACCCCCGGCCCCTCTCCCAAGGAGAGGGGAGAGGAGGGAGGAGGAGCCGTAGAGGAACCACAACACGTGTATACGGCGAGCCGGGAACAGTGGCAGCATGCAAAGCCAAAAGCAAAACAACTTCGCCAGGAGCAGACTGAGGCGGAAGCAATTTTATGGAATGAACTGCGTAATCGGAAGCTAGGCACCAAGTTCAGCAGGCAGCACGCCATCGATGCTTTTATCGTTGACTTTGTAGCCATCACCGAAAAGTTGGTCGTTGAAGTCGATGGGGGAATACACGGGGAAGCGGAGCAGCATGCGTACGATGCCCGGCGTACGGCGGTCCTGGAAACGTATGGATTCGAAGTGATCCGGTTTACCAATGAAGAAGTAGTGCAGCAAACCCCAGTGGTCCTCCAACAGATCAGGGACGCCCTCTCCAGGAGAAGGAACGCTTCGGCATCCGACAACGTTGCGCCTACTCCCCTCTCCCCGGGAGAGGGGCCGGGGGTGAGGTCCGAAACCATCGAAGTATTTACCACCCGTCCCGACACCATCTTTGGCGTTACCTTCCTAGTCATCGCCCCGGAACACGAGCGGCTTTTGCCATTAGCCCAGGAGGCGATGAATCGTAATCCGGCGCTGCGGGGAACCTACGACACACTGGTTGCCTATGTGGAAATGGCCCGTAACCGTTCGGAACGTGAACGCATGGCCGAGGTAAAAACCATTACCGGCGCTTTTACCGGGCTGTACGTGGAGCATCCGTTTACGGGGGAAGACATTCCCCTGTGGACCGCCGACTACGTGCTGGCAGGGTACGGGACGGGCGCCGTCATGGCCGTTCCTTCGTCAGACACGCGCGACTATGCCTTTGCCAAGCATTTCAACCTGCCTATTGTGCAAGTGCAGGAAGGGCCGCGCACCGATATCACCACGCCTGATTTTGATCCTAAAGCGGGCACAATGATTAACTCGGATTTCCTTGACGGCCTCCCGGTAAAAGAAGCCCTGTCGGCAGCTGTCCGGCGCATCGAAGAAATGGGCATCGGCAAGGGAAAGATCAACTTCCGGATGCGCGACGCGGTGTTCAGCCGCCAGCGGTACTGGGGCGAACCCGTGCCGGTGTACTTCAGGGACGACCTGCCGCACCTGCTCGACGAAAGCGAATTGCCGCTGGTGCTGCCCGAGATCGACCAGTACAAGCCCACTGAAACCGGCGAGCCGCCGCTGGGCCGCGCCAAAGACTGGAAGTACCAGGGCCAGTATGAGTACGAACTGAGCACCATGCCCGGCTGGGCCGGCTCCAGCTGGTACTTTTTCCGGTACATGGACCCGCACAACGACCAGGAGTTCTGTTCGAAGGAAGCCCAGGCGTACTGGAAAGACGTGGACCTTTACATCGGCGGCTCCGAACACGCCACCGGCCACCTGCTGTACTCCCGCTTCTGGACGAAGGTGTTATTTGACCTGGACTACGTCACGGTAGACGAGCCGTTCAAAAAGCTGGTGAACCAGGGGATGATTCAGGGAAGGTCGAGCATTGTGTACCGGGTAAAAGGTACCAATCAATTCGTCTCTTTCGGATTGAAAGACCAGTACGACGTAACCCCGCTGCACACGGACGTTTCCCTGGTGGAGAACGACGTACTGAATACGGAGGCCTTCCGGAAGTGGCAACCCGACCTGGCAACGGCCGAATTCATCCTCGAAGACGGCAAATACCTCTGCGGGTCCGAAGTCGAAAAAATGTCCAAGCGCCTGTTCAACGTGGTGAACCCCGACGACGTGGTGGGCCGCTACGGCGCCGACACGCTGCGGATGTACGAGATGTTCCTGGGGCCGCTGACCGACGCCAAGCCCTGGAACACCAACGGCATTACCGGCGTGCACAACTTCCTGCGCAAGTACTGGCGGCTGTTCCACACCGAAAAGGGCGACTTCCAGGTATCCGACGCCGAGCCGACGAAGGACGAACTGAAGGCGTTGCACAAGCTCATCAAAAAGGTGGCCGACGACGTGGAGAACCTGTCACTGAATACGTCCGTGAGTGCCTTCATGGTGTGCGTCAACGAATTGTCGTCGCTCAAGTGCAACAAGCGGGCCGTGCTGCAAGAACTGACCGTGGTGCTGTCGTCGTTTGCCCCGCACATTGCCGAGGAGACGTGGC
The DNA here is from genome assembly GCA_963844325.1 of uncultured Sphingobacteriales bacterium. GTDB lineage: Bacteria > Bacteroidota > Bacteroidia > Cytophagales > 172606-1 > CADCTQ01. Next base: position 4,727,065 of record CAWJNV010000002.1, on the reverse strand, counting down.
ACCTGCTGGGCAACGCGGGCAGCGTGACCCGGGCCCCGTACCCGGCCTACAACGCGTCGTACCTGGTGGAAGACTCCTTCGAGTACCCCGTTTCGATCAACGGCAAGGTGCGGGCCAAGATGACCTTCCCCGCCGACACCGCCCCGGCCGAAATCGAAAGTTCCGTGCTGGCCTCGGAAGCCGTGCAGCGGTGGCTCGAAGGCAAGCAGCCCAAGAAGATCATCGTGGTGCCCAAGCGCATTGTCAACGTAGTGCTATAAGGCGTTGCTGCGCAGAAGAGACCACCCCCGGCCCCTCCTTGCAAAAAGGAGGGGAGCCGTACCCTGCGGCCCTGCTGACCGGTAAAGTGCCTATAGCAATATGGGCCCCAATATCCATAGGATAGGGTTTTAACCTTATCCCCTCTAAACCCTATCCCCCGTAAACTTGGCCGGCGGGGTTACTTATTCTTGGGGAGCCCATCAACGCTTAAACCTTCCCCATGCTGTATAGCCGCAAAACCAAAACCATTCCGCTGCCCATCAAACTACCCGCCGCCGGCGTGTTGTTGTTCGGGCTTTACGCCTGCACCCGGAACCTGCCCGTAGGGCTGCTTTTCGTAGCGGCTGCTGCCGTAGTCCTCACCATGCACGACGGGGTGGAGATCGACTTTGCCAAAGGACGCATCCGGTTGTACTGGGGCCTGGCCGGATTGAAGTTCGGGAAGTGGGAGACTTTGCCGGCCCCGGGACGGCTTACCCTGGTCCCGGTCCGGCACACCTACGTGGTTGCCGGCAGTCGCACGGGCAGCACCACCAGCTACCAGCAGGGAAATTTTGAAGTACGGCTGTACCCGGAGGGCTCCGTGGATCATTACGTGGTAGCTGCCGGTACGTACGCCACCGCAAAAGCCGATGCCGCCCTTTTATCGAGCCACTTACAGCTGGTGCACGAAGATTACACGGCGTAAGCCTGAATTTCACCACGGAGACACGGAGAGCACGGAGTTACACGGAGAGCGTATCGGATATTAGGTATTGAGTATTGAGAGAACTTAACCGCAAGGGGCGCAAAGGAGACGCAAAGAAAAAGGAGTGGTACGGGTACGACGCGCTGCCTTGCGTAGCGGTACGCGTCGCGGGAATTCGTCGCATTGCGGACAAGGGTCGCATCGCGGGCAGGCGTCGCGTCGCGGGAACGGGTCGCGGGACAGGGTCGCGTCGCGAGGTGGACCGCGTCGCGGCTCCCCTCCTCGGAGGGGTTAGGGGGTGGGTTTACCTGCATCAGACGAGCTATACAGGGATAATTGGATTAGCATGTTTTCGTGATAAAAATCTTTCCAAAGAAAAAGCATCGCCGTGATGCGATGAACCTTGGATAACCTGTTTCATGTAAGTAAACCCACCCCCTAACCCCTCCGAGGAGGGGAGCCGCGACGCGACGCCTGCCCGCGACGCGGCCCTTTTCCGCAATGCGACGCCTTCCCGCGATGCGACCCCTTCCCGCGATGCGACCCCTTCCCGCGATGCGACGAATTCCCGCGACGCGTACCGCTACGCAAGGCAGCGCGTCGTACCCGTACCACTCCTTTTTCTTTGCGCCCTTTGCGCTTCTCCTTGGCGCCTTTGCGTGAAACACTTCGTGAAATTTTCACCCCCGCACGACCATTCATCCGGCGTACTTCTCACTCCTCACTTCCCGCCGGTCTATTCTCATACCGGTTCGATAGATTTACCCGAAAAACTTGCGGTTTTATCCAAAAGCTTCCTATTTTGGTACTATTCCCCGGCCATGAGCAGTTACCCATCCCGGGTTTTTTGTCCTGAATTGATCCCTGCAAAGCGGCCCGTACGCGCCGTACCGATCCCAACCATTCACCTAAACCCACCTACTGCATGAAGCGTATTTACGAACCCGTATTCCGCCGGGTGTACTGGCTGGCATTCTTCGGGCTGGCCGCCCCCGTGGTGCAGCCCCTGGCCGCCGCACCCGTCCGCGTGCCGGCCGGCCTGGTCCGCGCCGACGACGCCCGGCACCGGAGCCCGGCGGCCGTAACCGTTACCGGCCGGGTCACCGGCGACAACGGCGAGGGGCTGCCCGGCGTGAACGTGCTCATCAAGGGCACCACCACCGGCACCACCACCAGCACCGACGGCAGTTACTCCCTGTCGGTGCCCGACGGCAACACCCTGCTGGTCTTCTCCTTCATCGGCTACCTGAGCCAGGAAGTGCCCGTGGGCAACCGTACCGTGGTGAACGTGCAGCTGGCTACCGACACCAAGGCCCTGAGCGAAGTGGTGGTGGTGGGCTACGGCACCCAGCAGAAAAAGGACGTGACCGGCGCCATTGCCTCCCTCGAAACCAAGAGCATCAGAGACCAGCCCGTCGCCAACGTGGCCGAAGCCCTCACCGGCCGGCTGCCCGGCGTACTGGCCCAGCAGGTGAGCGGCCTGCCCGGCGCCACGCCGTCCATCAAGGTACGCGGCCTCGGCTCCATCAGCGCCGGCAACAGCCCCCTGATCGTGGTGGACGGCCAGCCCCTCAACAACGGCGGCCAGAACCTGGGCTCTTCGAGCTACAACGCCGGCGGGCTCAACACCATCAACCCCAACGACATTGAAAAGATCGACGTGCTCAAAGACGCGTCGGCCACGTCCATTTACGGTTCCCGCGGCTCCAACGGCGTGCTCATGGTCACCACCAAGCGCGGCAAGTCCGGGCCCGTCCGCGTCAACCTCGACTACTACACCGGTATCCAGGAAGTCGCCAAAAAGGTGGAACTGCTCAACTCCCAGCAGTTTGCCGAACTGGCCGTGGAGGCTACCAACAACGCCTACCTCGAACGCGTACCGGGGGCGCAGGCTGCCGACCCCAACAGCAAGCGGCCGCCCTCCTCGCGGTACTGGATTCCCGCCGAACTCTACGACCCCGAAAACCTGCCGTACTTCGACTACCAGGACCTGATCTTCCGCCGGGCCCCCATGAGCAACTACCAGTTGTCGGTGGCGGGCGGGTCCGACAACGTGCAGTATTACCTATCGGGCAACTACTTCGACCAGTCGGGCATCATCCACCGGTCGGGCCTCAACCGCTACTCGCTGCGGGCCAACCTCGACGCCCAGCTGAGCAAGCGGCTGCGGGCCGGCCTGAGCCTGAACCCGTCCTACACCACCGAAGACCGCGTGAACTCCGACGGGCACTGGTCCAACAACGGCATCATCAACGCCGCCCTGGCCGGCGTGCCCTACATTCCCATCTACGCCGCCGACGGCTCCTACACCTCGATGGCCACGATGGGCGCCTTCGACTGGCCGGGCATCACCAACCCCGTCGCCAACATCACCGAGATCGACAACCAGGTGCGCACCAGCCGCCTGCTGGGCAACGTGTACGCCGAATTTGACATCCTGGAGGGCCTCAAGTACCGCGGCACGGCCGGGGTCGACAACCTCCAGGGGCGGCGCAACTACTTCCGCACCTCCCGCATTCCGCTCAACCAGCTGCTGCCGCCCACGGCCAACGAAGGCGCCGTGAGCAACGTGACCAACTTCAACTGGGTGACCAGCCACACGCTTACCTACAACCGCACCCTGGGCGGCAGCCACACGGTGGGGGCGCTGCTCGGCACGGAGTTCCAGCAGAACGACTTCCAGCGTGACACCACGGCGGCCAACAAGTTTCCCAACGACGTGGTGCGCACCATCAACTACGGCACGGTGGTGTTCGGGCAGTCGGCCCGGGAGCAGTGGAACCTGGCCTCGTACTTTGCCCGCGTCAACTACAGCTACAAGGACCGCTACCTGCTCACGGCCACCGTGCGGCGCGACGGGTCGAGCCGTTTCGGGCTCAGCCAGCGGTGGGGCACCTTCCCCTCGGCGTCGGTCGGCTGGCGGGTGAGCCAGGAAGCCTTCATGCAGGGCGTGCCGGTACTGTCGGAACTCAAACTGCGGGCCAGCTACGGCCTGGCGGGCAGCAACTCCTTCGGCAACTACGGGGCCTTCGGCCTGCTCAACGTGGACAACTACGTGCTGGGCAACAACCTGTCCAACGGCTTGTCGGCCCGGTCGCTGCCCAACGACGAACTGACCTGGGAAAAGAGCCGGCAGGCCGACATCGGCGTGGAGGTCGGCCTGTTCAACGACCGCATCTACCTGAACGCCGACTACTACCGCCGCATCACCAACAGCCTGCTGCTGTCGGTGCCGGTGCCCACCCTGACGGGCTTCTCCTCCTACGTGACCAACATCGGCCGGGTGCGCAACCAGGGCATGGAATTCGCCCTCAGTACCCGCAACCTGACGGGGGCGTTTACGTGGACCACTGAGGCCAACCTGTCGTTTAACCGCAACGAGGTGCTGGCCCTGGGCGCCACCGGCGACCCGATCCGTACCGGCTCGGGCATCGGCGAAACCAACCTGACCCTCATCGGCCAGCCGCTGGGCAACTTCTTCGGCTACAAGCAGATCGGCGTGTTCGTGGACCAGACCGACCTGGATTCGTACCCGCACTTTGCCGACACCAAGCCCGGCGATGTGAAGTACGAAGACGTGAGCGGCGACGGCAAGATCGACGCCAACGACCGCACCACCATCGGCAACAACCAGCCCGACTTCATCTACGGCATTACAAACACGTTCAGCTTCAAGGGCATTGACCTGGGCGTGGTGATCCAGGGCGTGCAGGGCGGCCAGATACTCAACCTGTCGCGCCGCTTCTTCGAGAACCTGGAAGGCAGTCAGAACCAGCTGACCACCGCGCTGGACCGCTGGCGGTCGCCCGAAAACCCGGGCAACGGCAAGACGCCCCGGGGCAACAGCCGCACCACGGGCAACAACAACGCCGTGTCGAGCCGCTGGGTGGAAGACGCCACGTACCTGCGCATCCGCAACGTGACGCTGGGCTACAACCTGCCGGCCGGCGTGCTGTCGAAGATCCGCCTCCAGACGGTGCGGCTTTACGCCGGCGTGCAGAACCCCTTTACCTTCACCAAGTACCTGGGCTACAACCCCGAAGTGAGCGGCTACGAAGGCGCCCTCTCCGGCGGCGTGGATTACGGCACCTACCCCCTGGCCCGCACGTACACGGTAGGCGTTAATTTGGGGTTTCAGGAGGGGTATTGGGGTATTGAGGGATTAGGGTATTGGGAATGCCGGGCGGCTGCACTGATTCCTTACTGCCCCAATCGCTCAACACCCTGATCTCCTAATCCCTTACTACCCCAATACCCGATAAGCAGCCGCCGGGCACCACCAATACCCCAATCCCCTAATACTTAACCACCATGAAACGAACATACATCCTTGCCCTTTGCGCCGGACTGGGCCTTGCCACGGCCTGCCGGGACAAATTTCTCGACCTCCGGCCCATTTCCGAAGCCAGTTCGGCCACGTTTTACAAGACGGCTTCCGACCTGGCCAACGCCCTGAGCGGGGCCTACAGCGCCCTGCAACTGAACGGGCAGTACAGCGAACTTTTCATCGTGGCCGAACTGCCCTCCGACGACACGTTTCCCTCGCTTTCCGGCTCAGTGACCGACCAGGACGAGTTCGACAAGTTTTACCTGCGCACCACCAACCCGTACCTGGCGGCCCGCTGGAACGACGGCTACCGGGGCATCTACCGCGCCAACACCGTGATCGACCGCAGCAAGGCCATCGAAATGAACGAAGACCTCAAGGCCCGCTACGTGGCCGAGGCCCAGTTCCTGCGGGCCCTGATGTACTTCAACCTCGTGCGGGTGTTCGGCGACGTGCCGCTGGTGGTAAAGGAAATCGAGAAGGCCGAGGAAGGCTACCAGTACGGCCGCAACCCGGCCGCCGAAGTGTACGCCCAAATCATCACCGACCTGACGGAAGCCGCGGCCGTGCTGCCGGCCACCTACCCGGCGGCCGAAGCGGGCCGGGCCACCCAGGGCGCCGCCAAGGCCCTGCTGGGCAAGGTGTACCTCACGCTGGGCCGCCACGCCGACGCGGCCGCCAGGCTCAAGGAGGTGATCGAACCGGGCGTGTACGACCTGCTGCCCACCTACGCCGAGGTGTTCGCCCCGGGCAACAAAAACCACAAGGAATCGGTGTTTGCCGTGCAGTTCAAGAAGGGCAGCCTCGGGGAGGGCAACCGGATGCCCAACGCCTTTGCCCCCGAAAATTCGGGCAACGCCGTGATCCAGTTCGGCGGCGACGGCCAGAACCGGCCCCACGCCGACCTGCTGGCCGCCTACGAGCCCAACGACCCGCGCAAGGATTTCTCAACGGCCACCTCGTACCGGAACGCCGCGGGCCAAACCGTGCAGTACAACTTCGTGAAGAAGTACTCCGACGTGCCGGCCGTGAAGTACGACAACGACAACAACTTCCCCGTGATCCGCTACGCCGACGTGCTGCTCATGTACGCCGAAGCCCTCAACGAAGTAGGCTTTGCCCCCGACGGCGATGCCTTTACGGCGCTGAACCGCGTGCGGCAACGGGTGGGCCTGCCAGTCAAGACGGCCGCCGACCTCACTTCGCAGGCGGCCTTCCGCGACGCGGTGCTCCAGGAGCGGCGGGTGGAACTGGCCTTCGAAGGGCACCGCTGGTTTGACCTCGTACGCACGGGCCGGGCGTTGCCGGTGCTCCGGGCGAAAGCCGGCCTCCTCAACATCCTCACCGCCCTCACGGCCGACAACCTGCTGTTTCCCATTCCCCAGAGCCAGATCGACATCAACCCGACGCGGATCGAGCAGAACCGGGGGTACTGACGGGTCAATGGTCAATTGGTCATTGGTCATTGGTACTTCATCATTCGATATTCCTTGTTCAACATTCCTTATTAAAAATTTAAATATCGAATATCGAACAAGGAATATCGAATGATGAAGTGCCATTCCAATGCGTAGGGAATAACACTATGCAACAGCGTGATGTGAAAATATCGCTTGTTTTATTCATGGCGATTCAATTATATTAAACCACCCGACTTATGACCCGATTCATTTGTCTGTCAACAAACCACTCAACCTGTTCATCCGCTTTGCATCCATGTCCAACATCACTACGGTTAAATTGTCCTTTCTGGCGCGTTCTTCCGACTCAATAAGAGCTTTTCGGAACATCAGGCGCCGGCAGGGGTGGCTGCTGGAAAACGTAACCCCCCGTAAACTGCTTAACTTATTCATCGCCGGCATTCAGTTCGTACTGAAGCGTGAAGTAATGCGGGCGTGGCCCGTCATTGTGAAGGTGGATATTTCGCCGCTCTGCAACCTGCAATGTACGGTTTGTGTACACGCCAGCCCTGCCAGCAGCGGGAGTGAAGACCTGAAGGGGCAACGTTTCAAAGCCGATCAGAAAATGAGTCTGGCGCAGTTTAAGCGCATCACCGACGAGGTTTCGGGCAAAAGCATGGCAATATCGCTCTATTACCTCGGCGATCCGCTGGTGCATCCTGACCTGGACGCCATGTGCCGGATGGCCCGGGATGCAAAACTCAACTCCCACGTCAGTACTAATTTCAGTTTCAACCTATCCGATGAACGCATCCGTAGCATTGTCCAGAGCGGACTTACCCACCTGACGGTGTGCGTGGACGGTCTTAGCCAGGATAAATACGAACGAACCCGGGTAGGGGGCAGGTTGCCGGTGGTGCTGGACAACCTGGAACGCTTGCTGCAATGCCGCAGGCAGCTAAAGCAAAAATATCCCAAAGTGGAAGTGCAGTACATCAAGTTTCAACACAACGTAGACGAACTGGAAGGGGCACTTGCATACTTTGCAAAATTAGGCGTGGATCAGGTAACTGACTACTGGGGGGAGCTGCATAATTACACGGATTTGAACCCGGGCAAGTACGAGGTGTTCAGACCCAAGAAACGGAAGCGCCTGCCCCAGTGCCTTTGGCCGCATTTTTCCATTCAGTTGAAGTACAATGGAGAAGTAATTCCCTGCTGCAACTACCGCCAGGGGTTACAGTACAACCCCAAGGCTGATTCCCGGGTGGTGGGCAATGTATTCACCAGCAGCCTTTGGAGTGTTTGGAATTCACCGGCCTACCAGTCACTCCGCCGTTTTGTATCGAACCCGGAGCGGGTCGCCACCGAACCTGGTTTAACGAAAACGTTTTGCGATGGGTGTCCCTCCCTTTTTGATACTGATTTCAAAAGCAAGATATTTGTAGGAAGCCAGCACCGCTGGGAAGACCGGTATCAGTTGGATGACCGCAAGCGGGTAATCCCCAAAGCAGTCACCAATGCCTGATCAGGTGCCCTATTTTACCTTTTCTCGTAAATTACCCCTGACAATCCCTTTCTCCTTGCCCGCATGACTTCCCGTCGAAACGCTTTGCGGCGGTCCGTGGCCCTGCTCGGGGCCGCCGGGCTGGCCGCCTTCTTCAAACCCGGCGAGGCCGTCGCCGCCAAAGGCCGGTTCCGGATCGGGGCCTGTGACTGGTCCATCGGCAAGCGCGACGACGCAGGGTCGCTCGAACTGGGGGCGCAGATCGGCCTCGACGGCATCCAGGTGAACATGGGCAGCGCCGCCAACGACATGCACCTGCGCCGGCCGGAAATCCAGCGGGCCTACCGGGAAGCCGCCCGGAAGCACCGCGTGCGCATCGGCGGGCTGGCCCTGGGCGAACTCAACAACGTGCCCTACAAAGCCGACGACCGCACCGACGCCTGGGTGCACGACAGCATCGGCGTCGCCAAAGCCCTGGACGTAAAAGTGATTCTGCTGGCCTTTTTCAGCAAGAACGACCTGCGGGACGACCCGGCCGGGCAACAGGCGGTCATCAGCAAGCTCAAAGCCGTGGCGCCGGCGGCCGAAAAGGCCGGGGTAATCCTCGGCATCGAGTCGTACCTGAGTGCGGCCGACCACATGAAGATCATCGAGGCGGTGGGGTCCAAGAACGTGCAGGTGTACTACGACGTGCGCAACTCGGCCGACATGGGCTACGACATTTACCAGGAGATCCGGTGGCTGGGCAAGCAGGGGCAAATCTGCGAATTCCACTTCAAGGAATACGACGCCCTGCTCGGCGGCGGCATCGTGGATTTCGGCAAGGTGCGCGAGGCCATCGACGAAATTGACTACCGCGGCTGGGTGCAGATCGAAGGGGCCGTGCCCAAGGGCGGCGACATTGCCCGGAGCTACGTTGCCAACAATGCCTTCGTGCGGAAGACATTGGGGTAAACGCGATTGGATGGAGATTAACGCAATAAACTTAACCGCAAGGACCGCAAAGAAGACGCAAGGATCGCAAAGGGGTACGCGTTCTCCTTGCGCCCTTTGCGTCTCCCTTGCGATCTTTGCGGTTAAGTTTTCTCAATACTCAATACCCCTGAAATTCCCCATGAAAGTACTTAGCCTGTCCAACTCCTTCTCTCCCGTGGCAGTGGCCGTCACCGGGTTAGCCGCCGCTTTTGCCTTGCTGGGGCTCAATGCCTGGCCGGTCGGGCCGGTGCCCGGACCGCAACCCGCGGAAAGCCGGATGCAGGTCACCCCAATAGCTACCCCGCCGGATTCGAACCAACTTTACCTGCCCGACGACCTGGAGGCCACCGTGTGGGCGGAGGCGCCGCTGTTCCACAACCCTACCAACGTGGACGTGGACGTGCGGGGACGGCTCTGGGTGACGGAGGCGGTCAACTACCGGAATTTCAACAACAAGCCCGACAGCGTGCTGCACCACGCCGCCGGCGACCGGGTAGTGATCCTCGAAGACAGCGACGGCGACGGCAAGGCCGACCGCTCCAAGGTGTTCGTGCAGGACAAAGACCTGGTGGCGCCCCTGGGCATCGCCGTGATCGGCAACCAGGTGATCGTCTCCTGTTCGCCCCACCTGATCGTGTACACCGACGCCGACGGCGACGACAAGCCCGACCGCAAGGAAATCCTCCTGACCGGCTTTGGCGGTCTCGACCACGACCACAGCCTGCACGCCCTGGTGGCCGGCCCGGACGGCGACTGGTACTTCAACACGGGCAACGCCGGCCCCCACGTGGTGACCGACAAGGCCGGCTGGACCCTCCGCTCGGGCAGCATCTACACGGGCGGCACGCCCCACAACGAAAAAAACGCCGGGGCGCAGAAGAGCGACGACGGACGCGTGTGGGTAGGCGGCATGGCCCTGCGCATGACCCCCGAAGGCAAAGGCTTGAAAGTAATGGGCCACAACTTCCGCAACAGCTACGAAACCGCCCTCGACTCGTACGGCAACCTGTGGCAGAACGACAACGACGACCAGGTGATTACCTGCCGCACTTCCTGGCTGATGGAAGGGGCCAACATGGGCTACTTCAGCGCCGACGGCACCCGCTACTGGCAGGCCGACCGGCGGCCGGGGCAGGAAATGTTTACGGCCCACTGGCACCAGGAAGACCCCGGCGTGCTGCCCGCCGGCGACAATACCGGGGCCGGCTCCCCCACGGGCGTCCTGTACTACGAGGGCGACGCGCTGGGGCCCGGGTACCGCGGTACGCTGCTCAGCGCGGAAGCCGGCCGGAACGTGATCTTTGCCTACCAGCCCCAGCCCGACGGCGCCGGCTTCCGCCTCGACCGGAAAACGCTGGTGAGTTCCCTGCCGGTGCACGAAGAAAACTACTTCTGGAACGAGACCGGGGTTGACACCCGCAAGTGGTTTCGCCCCAGCGACGTCGCCGCCGGCACCGACGGCGCCCTCTACATTGCCGACTGGTACGACCCCATCGTGGGCGGACACCAGATGCAGGACAAAAAGGGCTTCGGCCGCATCTACCGCGTGACGCCGAAGGGCAAAAAGCTGGTTTCGCCCGTATTGGACCTCAACACGGTTGCCGGGCAGGTGCAGGCGTTGCTCAGCCCGGCCGTCAACGTCCGCAACGCGGGTTTCGTGCGGCTCAAAGCCGCGGGCAAAAAGGCCATCAAGCCCTTGCAGAAAGTGCTGACGGCCGAAAATCCGTACCACCGGGCCCGCGCCGCGTGGCTGCTGGCCCAACTGGGTGAAAAGGGGCAAGGTATCGTTGCCAAACTGCTGACCAGCCCTGACCCGCAGGTGCGCCTTACCGCCTTCCGGGCGTTGCGCAAAGGGATGCCCGACGTGGTGGCCCTGGCCGCCCAACTGGCCGCGGACCCGAGTCCGGCCGTGCGGCGAGAGGTGGCCGTGGCCCTGCGCGACGTTCCCTACGAAAAGAGCAAAGCCGTCATTGGAACGCTGGTCCAGGGCTACGACGGCAGGGACCGCTACTACCTGGAGGCCCTGGGGCTGGCCCTCGACGGCAAGGAGGAGGCGTACTTTGCCGACCGGCAAGCCCAGCTCCCCGCCGAACCGGCCGCCTGGGACGCCCCCACGGCCTCGCTGCTGTGGCGCCTGCACCCGGCCGGCGCCGCCGAAGCGTTTGCCCGGCGGGCCGACGCGGAGGGGTTGCCGGAAGCCGACCGCCGGCAGGCCCTGGTGGCCCTGGGCTTCATGCGCGACAAGCGGGCCGCCCAGGCAATGGTGGCGCTGACCAAAAGCAAACGGGCCGACGTGGCCGGGCAGGCGTTGTGGTGGGTGAATTTCCGCAAGTCGAATGACTGGCTGGACGTGCTGGATTGGGAGGAAGCCATTGCGGGGCAGTTCTCGGAACGGGGGCAACAGGTGCTCAAACTGCGGACGTTGGTCACCGACACGACGCGTTCGAAAGCCGACCGCGTGACTGCCGCCCTGGACTTGGCCCGGGACGCCGACGGGGGCCGGATGCTGGTGAGCCTGGCGGCGGAAGGCAGCCTGCCCAAAGAAATCAGGGATACGGTGCAGCACCACATTTTCAACAATCCCGACCAGGGGGTGCGCGTGATGGCCAGCGACTACTTCCGGCGCGACCGCAACGTGTCGTACCAGATCGGGCTCATTACCAAGCTACAATCCACGCCGGGCAACGGACAAAAGCTGTTTGCCACCTACTGCACGACCTGCCACCGGCACGGCGCCGACGGCAACGAGGTGGGCCCCGACCTCACGCGGATCGGCCAGAAGTTCGACAAGCCGGGCCTGCTCGACGCCATCATCAACCCGAGTGCGGGCCTGGCCTTCGGCTACGAACCCTGGCTGATCACCACCAAAAAGGGCACTTCGTACTACGGCTTCCTGGTGAGCGATGCGCAGGCCGTGGTGATCAAAGACGTGGCCGGGGCGCAGCACGTGATCCGCCGCGAAGAGATTGCCACCCGCAAGCAGATGACTACCAGTCTCATGCCCGACCCGGCCTCGCTGGGCCTCAAACAACAGGACCTGGCGGACCTGGCGGCGTACCTGATGGAGAAATAATTGGTCATTGGTCAGTAGTCATTGGGTAAGCATGAGTTATCGTATCCAGTTGCCCATTGACCAATGACTACTGACCAATGACCCATGACCATTACCCATTCTTCCGCCGCCGGTACGCCGGGTGTTCGGAGAATTTGTAGACTTTGCCCGTCCGGTAATCGGTGATTTCCTGTTTCTCGAAGTTATACCCCAGACCGGTCCGGGAATCGTTGTAGATGATGTACTTGCCCGTCCTGGCGTCGATCACTCCGCCCTGCGCCTGGATGTTGGGCCCGGGCCGGGCCGGCCAGCCAACTCCCGGCCAGGGCCAACGCCAGTAGGGCGAACATTTTCTTTTTCATGGCTAGTCGCGAATAAAGTAAGGAACTCAGCCGCTATACCCGGCAAGTGACCGTCAGGCTTTGGAAATGTACGCAGGAAGGAAAAAAACAGAAAAAATTTAACATTTATTAATGCGGTGGCTGGCGTTACCAGCTTGTAAAGTAAATGAATGGGTATGTACGAACAATTTTCGAAGTATGAAACATGGTAGCCCTACCTCCGCCTCAGGAACCCCGGCGGCTTCACCGTGAAGCGGCGGCAGAAGTTGAGCCGGATGTTGCCCGTATCGTAGGAAATGGACGTACGCCCCACCGGCGTCTGGCTGCGCATGGCCAGGTTCACCACCGACAGACCCACAAAGTACCGGGCCGAATTGTAGCCCAGGGCAATCCGGGCGGTGTTGCTGACGTGCCAGCCCCACCGGACCGGGTCTGCCGCATCGGGTACTTTCAGCCGGGTGTAGCCCAGCGCCAGTCCGCCTGCCAGCGAAAGCGTGAGGAAAAAGTGCGACCTGAAGACAAACGTGTGCGCGTAGCCCGCATTGGCGCCCAGGCTGTACACGTCAGACCCCTGGAAGGCGGTCCCGCCCAGGAAAGAGGCCGGTTCTCCCGCGGGAGCCGTTACCGAAGAGTCGGCCCGCATCCGGATGAGGTACCCTTCGCTGCCGAGCAGGAACGTGCCGGCGCTTTTTTTCTGCCACGCGTTCTGCTGGTACGCCGCCCGGTACGAAAAGCGCCGGTGGTTGAAAATGTACTGCACGTTGAAGCCGCTGCTCGTGGTGCGCAGGTCGCCGCGCTGCGGGTGCGGGCTGCCCGGTTGCCAGTTTTCGATCCAGTTTTTCGGTTTGTTGAGGTAGTAGCCCCCGTAGCGTTGCAGGTACAGGTCCACGGCAAACCGCGGCAGGTACAGGTGCGACTGCGCGTTGAGGAAGCGGGTTTTGCCGTAGCGGTCGTCGTCATTGTTCGCCCCGGGTAGGTTTATGCCAATGTTCACCCCCGCAAACGTGTAATTGAAGCCGACGCCCACGTTGAGGCGGCTGTTGGGGCGGTAAACCAATTCCTGGCGCTGCCGGTAGTCGTGCAACCCGTAGCCCGTGTATTTACGCGAAAAATAGAGCCGCGTCGTCAGGTCACGGCTCAGGTCACGGACGTAGCTCGTATCGGTTTCCGACCGCATCCAGTCCGGTCCCCGCTGGCCGAAGGCCGCCGTTGCCAGCCCGCACCCCATAATTAGCAACGCGGTTTTTAGGAAAATAGACATTGGTCAATGGTCATTGGTTGATTGGTCATTGGTCAGTAGTCATTGATCATTCGAATGCGAAAACGTACGCACGACCAATGACCATTGACCAATCATCTAATGACTATTTCTTCACCGTATACGTTTTATTTTCCGGGCCGACGCCTTTGAGCGTAAGTGATTTCCAGGACTTGGGCAGGGCCGTTTTCAACTGGATCACGCCTTCCGGGGTAACGTTGAGGCCGCCGAAACCGTTGAGCAGCACCTGCAACATGCCGCCGGCCCCCGTGGCAAAGTACGGGTTGGTGCCCCCGGCCGTTTCGGCAATCACCCCGAAGGGCGGCACCTCGTTGGGGCGGTAGCTTTTGGTAAACAGGTCGAGCGCCTTGTCGGGGTTGCCCAGCCGGGCGTGCAGCAGCGACAGCACCGCCGCCCCCATCGCGGGCCCCTTGGGGTCCATTTTGGCCTCGTAGTAAGCGAGGTCCTTGCGGATGGTCGCCTCGTCGGTCACCACCTTCAGCGGGTAGGCCAGCAGGTTGGCGTCGGCCTGCTTGATGATTTCGCCGTTGTAAGTGGCGTGTTCGCGGGTCGTGCCGTCGGCCATTTTGAGAATCACGAGGCCGTCGGCCACCGTTTGCCATTCCGGGTTTTCGGGCAGCCCCAGTTCGCGGGCCGCGGCGTTGGCGTAGCCCAGCACTTCCCTGGCAATGCCGTTGGTAAAGGCGTTGTCGTCCACGTTTTCGGCGTACTCATCGGCGGCCACCACGTTGATGACGTGGTACTTGCCGTCGGCGCCCTTTTCGGCGCGGCTGGCCCAGAAGTCGGCCACCTCTTTGAGCACCGGGTAGCCCCGGTCGCGGAGCCACGCCTTGTCTTTGGTCACCTGGTAGTACTTCCAGAAGGCAAAGCCCACGCAGCCCGTGATGTGGTGCTGGAACGGACCCGTGAGGGCCCATACCGGCGTGGCTTCCCCGCCCTCGTCGGCCGATTCCCAGGGGAACATGGCGCCCCGGAAGCCGTGACTCGCCGCGTTGGCCCGGGCCGCGTCGAGGCGCTGGTAGCGGTATTCGAGCAGCGATCTGGCAATGTCGGGGTGCAGCAGCAGCAGGGGCGGGTACATCCACAGTTCGGTGTCCCAGAACACGTGGCCGTTGTAGCCCAGGCCCGAAAGGCCCATCGGGGAGAGGCTGTAGGCCGTGCCGGCGCGGGCGAATGAATACAGGTGGTACAGGGCAAAGTGCGTGGC
Organism: uncultured Sphingobacteriales bacterium; assembly: GCA_963844325.1. Taxonomy (GTDB): domain Bacteria; phylum Bacteroidota; class Bacteroidia; order Cytophagales; family 172606-1; genus CADCTQ01. Next base: position 4,712,028 of record CAWJNV010000002.1, on the reverse strand, counting down.
CCGCTGCGCCTCCGGGTCGCCCTCGATGAGGATGTCGCTTTCCCAAAGTTCCTGCCAGGCCGCCTGGTGCCGTTTGAGCAGCCGGTCATGCTTTTCGAGGGCCGCGAAGATGGTGAGCCGTTCGGCTTCGTTCTGCGGGTCGGCGGTGTGGGCCGTGGAGGTGACCGAGCCCACCACCGAGAACCGGTACGTGTTGCCGGCCTTCAGGCGCTTGGTGAATTTGAGGCGGTGCTGGCCGTAGTCCCATTCCTCGTGGATGAGCTGCGGCTCCTGGCCCCGCGGTTCTTCGAAGATAAAGCTGTTGGAGGCGGCAACCGTGTGCTTACCGGTTGGGCTTTGCGCCACGGACGTGAGCAGCGGGATGAGCAAATGCGGCCGGTCGATGAGGTGGTAGAAGTTTTTGACCTCGCGCAGCACGTCGGGGGAAGACAGCACGCTGTGCGGGGTTACTTCCACGTCGCGGCGCGCCTTGATCTCCACGTCAATCAAGGCCGTGTGGGGCAGGTGACGCAGGGCCAGCACAGTGTAGGTGACATCGACCTTGCCGGCGTGCGAGAAGGTAGTGGTGAGGGCGGCCCGCTGCATGTCGAGGGTCTGGGTATAGCCGGTAATGTCGGCGCGGCCCAGGCGGCGGCCGTCCACCTCCAGGTCCATGTTGGCAAAGTCGAACACCTTGAGGATGTTGGACACCCGGCCGCGGCCGTAGGTGTCGTAGGCGCCGTTGAGCACCACGTCTTTCACCTTCAGCGGCTCGGGCGACGACACGATGCCGATCATGCCGTTGGCGACGGTCACGCCGTAGTAGTGGTTGGGGTCAATGTTGGCGGCCTGTACGTGCCAGGGCGACTTGCCCGGGTCCTGCGCCGGCAGGGTCAGCGGGGCGAGGAGCAGCAAGAGGAATAGTCTCTTCATGGGTAGCGTTTTAAACCCGGCCAGGCCGGAATCAGTGATGCGCTTTGTCCGGGCCGGACCCGGAATTTACGTTTCTTTTCGAATTCACGCCGAATTGCCGCAGAAGCCCCCGGAAAGGCAACTTGCCTCGGGCCGCCGTGCTTGTCGGAGGGGGAGATGAAAGGTTGCCGCTGTAATGCAAAAATCGGCGCGCATGGCGGCGTTGGTCCGGCCTGCGGTTCCTTCGGGAAAGAAAAAGTGGTTGGAAAATTGTTTTGCCGGATTTGCCGGACGCAGCTGCTGATAGAAGCAGGCAGTAGATTTTTTCTTTCCCAACCATTATGCGCAGTATAAAAAATGCCTGGCGTTGGTAGGTACAGGGTACTGTTTTTATTCAACTGCCGCGTAACGCTGAGCGGCGCTTACCCGACAAAATGCTGTAAGAATGAGAAAAGGCCTGTCTCCCCGTGCACGGTAGAAACAGGCCTTTTCGGTGCGTTTTTGAAGTATTCGGACTACGACAAAATTAGTTATTGCCAAACACGGCCGTTATTCCGCAGGAGCTGTGTACCGCAAAGGTGTTGCTTTCCAGTTTCTCGCCATCAACGTAGAAGACAGCCCCGTCGGCGGATAACGTAATCCTGGTACCAGCCGGCACTTGGAGCTTGGTGGGCTGCCCCGATCTTACCGTGCCTTCACCCTCAGCGTAGGAGTAATGGAAACCGGCAGGCAGCCCGGAGTGAATCAATAAATCTACAGTCAGCATGTTGTTTGCAGGTGACGCCTTTGCCGGTGTCGTGGGTTCTACTGACCCGGACTCTTTACAGGCAGTAAACGAGAGGGCGAACAGGGCGAGAATCAGGGTAGCTTTTTTCATGGGCCGAATTTGGATGGGTTGACCCGCTAATGAAATGCGTAATGATTGAACGGCTTACGGATGTATCATTCCCACGTAGATTTGCCGGGAGGGTAAGTGCGGTAAAAACAAAACGTATTGATTATCAATGGGTCTTGAAAAGCCCTTTTTAGGACCCGTAATTGCCGTAAAAATTCTTCCGTTTTCGGCCCTTTGGGGTGAACTATCCGTCCGGAATTCTGTTGGATATTTTGGTGGCGGTCGTCACCGGCAGGCGGAGGGCAGGGAGGTTCCCTGGCGTTCATTGCGTATACATCGCTCCGGTCATCCGCTGCTTATGTCGGGTTTTAAAGAAAGGAGGTACAAATGTCTAGTCCCAATCAAGTTTTATCAAACACTACCAATCATCTTACAGGTGTCGGATTTTGATAAGCTCAGATGAGACCACCTCGCTAGATGACGGCCCGTGCCGGTGAACTCACCGGCGGTGTCTGGTAAAATTTAACCGAGGATTTTAAAGCATCCAACGCCTGTGTTATGGGTTGGATGCTTTATCGTTTTCAGGGGGGATGAAGATTGTTTTTTGGGGAGGGGGTTGGACAAATTCGCGCGGAAGAGGTAGTTTACGCCCACTGTCCGTTTGCCATTGTCCACTTACCCTTTTTACCCCGTGCGCATTCTCCCCATTGCCTTACTACTCCTGCTGCTGGCCGCCCGGCCGGCGTACCCCCAGGACAAGCCGGCCCGCGTCCGGATCGAAAACCGCAACGGCAACTTCCGCCTGCTCCGCAACGGGCAGCCCTACTTCATCCAGGGGGCCGTGGGCAGCGACTACCTCGACAAACTCAAAGCCTACGGCGGCAACTCCATCCGGACGGGCAGCAAGCCGGAAACCCTGGCCAAAGCCCAAGCCCTCGGGCTCACGGCCCTGGTGAACCTGCCCGTACGGGCCGAACGCGACGGCATGAACTACGACGACCCCCAGGCCGTGCGGCAGCAGCACGAAAAGGTGCTCGAAATCGTGCGCAACACCAAAGACCATCCCGTGGTGCTCATGTGGTCGCTGGGCAACGAACTCGACTTCATCCAGGCCAACGTCAAGGAACACTACAACGTGAAGGTGTGGGACGCCGTCAATGCCCTCGCCAAAGAAATCCACCGCATTGACCCCAACCACCCGGTGATGACCGTGGTGGGCTCCATCGACAAGGAAAAAATGAACGACCTGGTGACCAAATGTCCCGAGCTGGACCTGCTGGGCGTCAACGAGTACGGCGACCTGGTGGAAATTCCGCAGTGGCTGCGGGAGTACGGCTGGCGCAAGCCCTACGCCGTCACCGAGTGGGGGCCGACCGGCTTCTGGCAGGTGCCCAAAACGCCCTGGAAAGCCCCCGTGGAAGAAACCAGTTCGATGAAAGCCGCCAAGTACCGCGAACGGTACGAAAAAACGATTGCCGCCGACCGGGCCATGTGCCTGGGCTCGTACGTGTTCCTGTGGCGGCAGCACCAGGAACGCACCCACACCTGGTTCGGGATGTTCGACGCGGAGGGCCGCGAGACGGAGGCCGTGGAGGTGATGCACCACGCCTGGACCGGCAAGTGGCCCGCCAACCGGGTGCCGCAACTCGACTCGGTAAAGATCGGTCCGCAAACGGCCTACGACGGCGTGTACCTGGCGCCGGCCCAAACGGCAACCGCCGAAGTATGGGTGCGCGACCCCGACGGCGACGCCGTGCAGTACCACTGGGAAGTACTCCGCGAAGGCACCACTTTCCCCTACGGCGGCAACGGCGAACCCAAGCCCCCCGCCGTGCCCGGCCTGATCGAAAACCCGGGCGGGCGTCAACTTTCCTTCAAGGCCCCCGCCGAGGAAGGTCCCTACCGCCTGTTCGTGTACGCCTACGATAACCAGGGCCATTTCGCCACGGCCAACATTCCGTTTTTCGTGCGCAAGTAGAGACGCGATTCATCGCGTCTCCCACCAGCAGGATTCATCGCGTCTCTACACAATGCATCGCGTCTCCAACAACCATCCAAGTTTCACCCAAAGGCAAAAGTTTTAACCGCAGCGGGCGCAGGGAAAAAAAAGGAACCACCCCTGTTTCCTCGTTGATGGAGGCTACGATGAGGACACAAACTTTAATACAGGACAAAACCGCACCCCCGGCCCCTCTCCCGGGGAGAGGGGAGACGTAAAGCCTTGAAAAAAAGCTATTTGTAGAACCCTTTCTGCTCCCCTCTCCCCGGGAGAGGGGCCGGGGGTGAGGTTTTGTCCTCTATTAAAGAACACAAACAAAATGGTAGAACACAAACAAAATCGGCATCAAGGGGCGTATCGGGTGGAGTAGGCGTATCGGGTGGAGGGGTCATGGCAGTAGACTAAGCCCCGTATCCCCGTGGGGTCGGGTTCTCAAACCCGACCCTGCCCGTAACACCCGTGCCACACCAGGAGAAGCCGCTGGTAGTTCGACTCCCTATTGACCTGCCTGGAGCCGGTGAGGGGAAACCGCTGGCGTAGCTAGGCGCTTGGTTGAGTTGCCAGGGGCAGGGTCGGGTTTGAGAACCCGACCCCACGGGGATACGTCTACTACCCGGTATACGCCGACCCCACGGGGATACGGGGCTACGTCTACTGCCATGACCCCTCCACAACCATACGCCTGCTCCACCGGATACACCCCTTGATGCCGATTTTGTTTGTGTCCTCATCGTAGCCTCCATCAAGGAGGGGACAGGGGTGGTTCATTCCCAATACCCAATACCTTATACTAATTCGTTGTTCGTAATTACCTGATTCAAAAGTAATTTTGAACAGCCAAATACGTAATCATGAAGTCATTTTAGTATTAATCCCCTTTCAATACGTTTATTCTTTACCACCAACATTCAGGAACCCTTCGGCTTGTACACCCGCACCTCCGCCGGCAACGGTTGGCCTTCCAGTTCGAGGACGTGGCGGCCGTCCGGAATGCACCCTACCACCGTGACCGGGCCGGGCGAAGCCGGTGTCACCACATCTTTGCCCATGCACTTTACCTGCCACCTCAGCGTGTCGCCCGGGGCCAGCCACCGGAATTGTTCGAAGTCGCCGGGGCTTTTGCGGCGGAACCAGCCCTCGGGCGTGATCACGATGCGGCCCGACCGGGAGGTAAAGAGCGAATCGCTGCGGCCCGCGCCGTCTTCGCCCGTGCGGGAGCCCCGCAACGTGAAATGAAGCTGTCCGCGGGCCGTGTCCACGGCAGTGACCGTCAGCGTCCAGTCCTCCTCCTGCGGAGTTCCCGCCAGTTGCATGGCCAGCAGTTGCCCCATGTGCGTGAGGAAAAACCCTTCCGGGCGCCGGGCCGGCCGCGAGTAAAAGTAGCCCTCAGGCCGCGCCGACGGCTTCTTCCCGTCGATCCGCACCGTCACGCTTCCCCCGGCTTCCCGGCCGGCCGCCGTCCAGACGAGGTCTACCCGGTTGCCCTCCACCGGCAGGCGCAGCTTTTTTTGCGTCGCGGGGTAAGCCTTGCCGGCCCGGTGCACTGCCGGGATGGGTACCGGGGCCGCCGGTACCGCCCCGGGCAGTGCCGCCAGGTACCGTTTGACGATGCCGGCCATCAGGTAGTTGCCGTGGTCGTTGAGGTGCACCCCGTCGGTGAGCAGCGCCGTGGCCGGCAGGTTGTTTTGTTGCAGGTAGGCTTTCCAGGCGGTACGCACGTCGAGCAGGGCCAGGTTGTACTTTTTGCACAGAGCCGGCAGCCACTCCCCGTTGTGCCGGTCGTGCCAGGCTTCATTCTGCCCCGCGGCCACGTGGTCGGTCTGCACGGCCACCTCCGCCGTAGTGCGTTCCCGGATCGTGCGGATGATCGTTTCGTAGTCCGCCTCGTTGCCGTAGTCGTGGAACAGCACCAGGTCGGGGGACAGCGGCACGAGGTCGTTGGCAACCATGAGCTTGAGCCGTTCCGCGCTGAAGCCGCCGATGGCCCGGTTGAGCACCACCAGGGGCGTACGGGGGTACTGCGTTTCCAGGTAGCTTTTCACGTCCTTCCACCAGTCCTGCATGCTGATGGACTGCCCGTACACCACCACCCGGACGGTGTCGGTGGGGGAGGGCGGGGCCTGCAAAAGCCGGGCCGTGCGGGCCACGTACGGGGTGAACCGGGCCGGGTCGCCGGTTGCGGGAATGGAGAAAAACGACTGGGCCGTCAGGGGAGCGGCAAAAAGCAGCAGGAGCAGTGCCGGGAGGACCGGAAATTTCATTTCGATGGGGTGAAGTGGCGTGGGGCAAAAAGAACAATTATTGCTTAATAACAAAAAAATCCCTTACTAGCATTTTCCCGCTATGCATAAAAAAGTTTTCCTCTGGCTTGTACTACTCCCGGCCGCGTTGCGGGCCCAGGCACCGCAGTCGTTCCGGCCCGTGGCCCCGGAGGCCGCCGGCTTTTCGGCCGCCCGGCTGGCGCGGCTCGACTCCTTCCTGGCCGACGGGGTAAAGCGGGGTCTTTTTCCGCACGTGGTCACGTTCGTGGCCCGCGGCGGCGCGGTAGTGCACCACAAGGCGTTCGGCTACCGGCAACTGGCCGGGAAAACGCCCCTGCGGACCGACGACATTTTCCGCGTGGCCTCGCAGTCCAAAGCCATTACCTGCACGGCCCTGATGATCCTCTACGAAGAAGGCCGGTTCGGCCTCGACGACCCGGTGTCGCGCTACCTGCCCGCCTTCAAAAATCCCCGGGTGCTCGAAAGCTACGATACCCTGCGGGGCACCTACGCGGTACGGCCGGCAAAATCGGAGATCACCATCCGGCAACTGCTCACGCACACGGCGGGCATTCCCTACGAACACCCCCTGCAGGACCGGCCCGAATTCCGCTTGCCCTACTTCAATTCGCTGGAACGGGAAACGCTGGCCTCCGTGATGCCCCGGCTGGCGGCCCGGCCCCTCACCGCCGACCCGGGCACCAAATTCGTGTACGGCCTCAACACCGACGTGGTGGGCTACCTCGTGGAAGTGCTCTCGGGCCAGCCGCTGGACGCCTTCCTGCGCGGACGCATTTTCGAACCGCTGGGCATGAAGGACACGCACTTTTACCTGCCCCCGGCCGACGCGGGCCGCCTGGTGGAACTTTACAGCAAGCCGGCGGCGGACCAGCCCCTGGCCGTGCACCCCAACGAAGCCTTCCGCCGCTTCCCGGTGGCCGGGGCCCGCACCTACTTTTCGGGCGGGGCCGGCCTGGTGAGCACCATTGAAGATTACGCCCGGTTCAGCCAGATGCTCCTCAACGGCGGCTCGTTCAACGGCCGGCAGGTGCTTGGCCGCAAAACGGTGGCCCTCATGGCGGCCAACCAGGGCGGCGAACTGCGCGTGTGGGACCGGGGCGACCACATCGGCTTTGGCCTCGAAATTACCACGCCCGGCGGCAGCTACGGCGACCTCAACGCGACGGGGGCTTTCGGCTGGAGCGGCATGTACTGCACCGAGTTTACCGTGGACCCCGACAACGACCTGGTCCTGCTGGTGTTTACCAACGTGCAGCCCTACGCCCATTTCTTCGACCTGCTGCGCAAATTCCGCATCCTGGTGTACGGGGCGATGCAATAGCCCCGGCCCGACCGTTCATCCCGTTTTTCGTTCGATCACTCGGAATATAGGCACCGGGAGTTGTTCTTTTTCGTTTTAGGGGCTACCTTCCCGTTGGCGCTGACAAGCCGCTCCCGAACCACCCCACTTACACCCAAACCCTATTGCATGAAAACATCGGAGTTTGACTTTCCAGATGCAATTTCACTCACCCGCCCATCCGACCACTTTACCGGGCAGGCCTACAAAGAGAGCCGGGCCAACAAAGATTACGCACTCATTACCGGCGCCAGCCGGGGCATCGGGGAGGCCCTCGCCCACGAATGCGCCGCGCAGGGCATGGACCTGATCCTGGTGGCGCTGCCGGGCGAAAAGCTGGCGGCCGTGCAGGAGGCGCTGGTGCGGCAGTACCGCGTGCGCGTGCAGGCCTACGAAACCGACCTTACCCAGCCCGGCGCGCCCGAAGCCCTCTACCAGTGGTGCGTGGAAAACGGTTTTATGGTAAGCGCCCTGCTCAACAACGCCGGCATCGGCCAGCAGGGCTCCTTCGAAAACGCCTCCATCGGGGGCAAGCTTTCACTGCTCCAGATCAACATGCTGGTGCCCGTGAGCCTGGTACACCACTTTTTGCCCATGCTCAAGGAACGCAAAGCGAGTTTCATCCTCAACGTAGGCAGCATGGCCTCGTTCGTTCCTGTCCCCTACAAGTGTTTGTACTCGGCCAGCAAGACCTTCGTGCTCAGCTTTTCGCGGTCGCTCCGTTACGAATTGAAGGATACGTCGATCAAAGTAAGTTGTCTGTGCCCCGGTCCTACGCTCACCAACGCCCAGAACCGGCAGAATACCCGCAGCGTGGGCCGGCGCGGTACCCTCCTGGAAATGGGGGCCCGGCCCGTGGCCCGGGCGGCCGTGGCCGGCATGCTGTCGGGCAAAGAAATCATCATCCCCGGCTGGAAGCACCGGTTCCTTGAATTTTTCTCCCGCTGTCTTCCGGCCATCTGGACGATCCGGTATACGGGCAATATGTTTTCCGTTTCCAAACACAACGTCCACGTCAACTCCTGAAGACCGGCGGCCATTTTCCATTCTCAACCTGTTTCAAATGAACATTGACTATCTGATTCCATACTTCATCCCGCTGGGGCTGGCCGTGGTTGCCATAGAGGTAATCATCAGCGTAAAGGAAAAGGAAGAATTATACGACCTGAAGGACACCTTTTCCAGCGGGGTGATGGGCCTGGGGGCCAGTGTGATCGGGGGTGTCACCAAAGTAGCCCTCCTGGCCCTGTTCGTATTCTTCTTCGAGGCGTTCCGGCCCCTGCGGGTAAAGTACCTGGGGTACGACTCTTTCGGCTGGGCCTGGTGGGTGTGGGTGATCAGCATGGTGTGCGACGATTTTACCTTCTACTGGCACCACCGGTTCAACCATTCGGTGCGGGTGTTCTGGGCGGCCCACGTAGTACACCACTCCTCCGACCGGTTCCACTACGGCTCGGCCCTGCGCAACGGCTGGGTCGTCTACTTCTACAAGCCCTTCATGTGGATCTGGATGCCCATCATCGGCTTTGAGCCCGGCATGGTGCTTACGGGCATTTCCCTGAGTGCCATCTACCAGTTCCTGCTGCATTGCAAAAAGGTGCCTCACCTGGGTATTCTCGAAAAAATATTCAACACGCCGCAACTGCACCAGTTGCACCACTCGCGCAACATCAAGTTTCTCGACAAGAACCACGGCGGCATCCTCATCATCTGGGACCGGCTGTTTGGCACCTACCTCGACAGCCGCGAGGACGATACGCAACGCATTTTCGGGGTGTTGTCGCCGCCCAACTCCTACAACCCCTGGATCATCTTCTCCCACGAGTACCAGAACATCTGGAAGGACGTGCGGCGGGCCACTTCGTGGAAGGACAAGCTCCGGTACTTCGTCTACCCGCCCGGCTGGAGCCACGACAATTCTAAAATGACCGCCAAGCAAATGCAGCGGCAACTCCGCCTGCAACAGCAGGAAGCGCAGCTTGCCAGCCAGCCCCAGCCGGTGCGGCCGGAGGGAGCCCTGCGGTAAGGGCGGCTACCGGTTGAGCACGAAGCGGCCCGTTTCCCAGGCGTCGCCCTGCTGCACCTTCACGAAGTAAATGCCCGTCGGGTAATTGTGCAGGTTCACCGTAGCCTTGCCGCCCGCCGGCGTGGCCCGCAGAATGATCTTGCCGGTGATGTCGGTTACGAAAAACTCCTTCACCTCCCCCCCGAACGTAAGGTTGAGGGTTTCCCGGGTGGGGTTGGGAAAGTAATTCCACGACCGTTTGCCGTTGGTAATTGCTCCCGTGCCCGGCAATTCGGCGTAGGCCGTGCCGGCCGCGTTGACCGGCACCGGCCGGCAGTCGGTGGTTTGCGTAAACCGGGTGATCAGCTTGGTAAGCAGCCCGTTGAGCAGTTCCACCTCAAATTTGTCCGTGGTGGGTTTGATGTGCGCGTTGCCCACCCCGCTGTCGTCGGTGAGGAACACGTAGGTGCCGTTGGTGCCCAGGGCCAGCGACCGCATCAGGTACTCGGTGCTTTTGTCGATGCCGCTGGCCGTCACCGGGATGATGCGGATGCCCGCCGCGGCGGCCTCGCGGGTAAGCCGTTGCAGGGTCCGGATGATTTCCGGGTTCTGGTGGGGCGGGGCGTCGAGCACCAGGAACAAGAGGCGGGCCCGGGCTTCGGGGCTCCAGGTGAGTCCGTGCACGGCCGCTTGCAGGGCCTCCTCCACGGCTTCGGGGTAGTCGCCGCCGCCACCGGCCGCCTGGGCTTTGATGAAGTCGACGGTGCGGGAAATATCGGGCCAAAAGTCCTGTTTACGCGTCACGTATTCGTCGCCGGCATCGCGGTAGAACACGCTGCCGAGGCGGATGGTGGTACCGGGCATTGCACTTTTGGCCTTGCCGATCACGTCGCTCAGTTCCGCCTTCAGGAATTCAATCTCGTCGCCCATCGAGCCGGTAGCGTCCACCACGAAAGCAATGTCCACGGGGGCCGGCGTGCGGCACGGCTGGGGGATTTTGATCGTATTGACCCCGGCGGCAAAGGGCGTCGGTCCGGACAGCGAATAGGATTGGCCGTGGACGACGGCTTCTACCGACGCCGCCTTGCCCGCCACCCCGCCGGCGAACAGGTTCTGCCACAGTTCGCCCTTGCCCGTGTTGTCGGTGCGGGTTTCCCACAAGGTCTTGCCCTGCCCGTCGCGGAGCCGCACCACGGCGTCGATCACCGGGAAGCCGGCGTCGTTGACCAGCTGCACGGAATAGCGTTCCAGCGGGCTGATCTGCCACTGCTCCTGCCACTGCCGGAGGTCGTGCCCGGCAATGTCCTGCCAGAGCCCCCACTTGCCGTAATCGTTGAGTTCCCCGGCCGTGAGTACGCCCGACCGGCCGGCCGGTCCTGCCGCCGCGTGGTCAGCAAGCCCGGCTGCCTTCTCAGTGACACTGGTTTCTTCGCGGTCCATCACCGGGGCCGAGGGGCTGGGCAGGGAGCTGGGTACTGCCTTCGGGGAACGGCCATCCGCCGCGGCCGCGCGGGTGGTCACCGCGCCGGTAATATCCCTTTTTTCTTTGGTGCTGTAGCCGATCACCACCACTTCCGACAAAGCCTTTACGTCTTCGTCCAGCGTGACGGTTACTGCACCGGTGGCGGCCGGCACTTTAACCTCCCGGGTCACGTAGCCGATGAAGGAGAACACCAGGACTACGTTGGTGGTGGGCACCGCAATCCGGAAAGCGCCTTTGCCGTCGGTGGTGGCGCCCCGCGAACTCCCCTTGAGGCGTACGCTGACGCCGGGCAGGGGCGACTTGTCGGACTTGCTGCGCACCGTGCCGGTGATCTCGCGGGTTTGGGCCAGCAGGCTGCTGGAGAGCAGGAACAGGAGGGGGAGGAGCAGGCTTCTTTTCATGGCTGCGGGGTATTTGCGTGGAAAGGGAAGGCGTTGCGCATATTTGATGACTGGATGCAGCAGGCCGGCCGATTCCATAAAAGGGGAGGGGCGTAAAGAGGGTCGGTAATAGAATTATTTTTAGGCTTTTCGGGATATTTTCGGGTGAGGCTCCGGGTATTTTTATATCTTATAGCCCGCAACTTCCGTATTGGTCGCTTCCTATGCCGAAATCCTTACAATTGGACGCCGCCCGGCTGCAACTTTCGGGCATCAGTAAGTTCTTCCCGGGCGTAAAGGCCCTGGAAAACATTGCCTTTGACCTGCGCCCCGGCGAGGTGCACGCCCTGTGCGGGGAAAACGGGGCCGGCAAGAGCACCCTGATGAACATCCTGGCCGGCAACCTCCAGCCCGACACCGGCGAAATCCGCCTGGATGGCCAACCCGTGCGGGTGATGGGTCCGGGGCACGCCGCCCGGCTCGGCATTGCCATCGTGTACCAGCAGCTCAGCCTGGTGGATACGCTGTCGGTGGCCGAAAACATTTTTGCCAACACCCAGCCCCGCAACCGCTGGGGCCTCATCGACTACCGGGCGTTGCACGCCCAAACCGGGCGGCTGCTCGAAAGCCTGCACTTGAACCACCTGGAGCCGGCCACCCTCGTCGGCGACCTCTCGCAGGGGCAGAAGCAGATGGTGGAAGTTGCCAAGGCCCTTTCCAAAAACCCCGCCATCCTCATCCTCGACGAACCCACGGCCTCCATCACCGAACGCGAAACGACCACCCTCTTTTCAATCATCCGGGGGCTGAAGGCGGCGGGCAAGTCGGTCATTTACATTTCGCACCGCATGGCGGAAATCTTCCAGGTGGCCGACCGGGTCACGGTGCTCAAGGACGGCCGCTGCCAGGGCACCCGGGCCGCCGGCGAGGTGACCGACCGCGAACTCATCCGCCTGATGGTGGGCCGCGACGTGGAAGGGCAGACGGGGCCTTCGTCGGCCACGGCCGAGCCGCTCCTGCGGGTGAACGGGCTGAGCGGCCGGGGCTTCCGCGACGTGAGCTTCGTGCTGCACCGCGGCGAAATCCTGGGCATGGCCGGGCTGGTGGGGGCGGGCCGCACCGAGGTGGCCCAAACGCTGTTCGGCTACCTGCCCCGGCTGGCGGGCGAAGTATATTTAAAGGGCCAACCCCTCCACGCCGACCATCCCGACGCGGCCATCCGGGCGGGGCTGGGCTACCTGCCCGAAGACCGCAAGTCGCAGGGCCTGTTCCTCGACAAGTCGGTGACCGACAACGTGGTGGCGGTCAACCTGGGCGCGGCCCGCAACGGCGCCTGGTACGACCCGGCCGCCGCCCGCGCCCTGGCCCGCGACTACCGCGAAAAGCTGCGCATCGCAACGCCCGACGTGGGGCAGGACGTGCTGCACCTGAGCGGCGGCAACCAGCAGAAAGTCGTGCTGGCCCGCTGGCTGCTGGCCGACCCCGACGTGCTCATCGTGGACGAACCCACGCACGGCATCGACGTGGGCGCCAAGGCGGAGATTTACGCGCTGCTCCGGCAACTGGCGGCCCGGGGCAAAGGCATCGTGCTGATCTCCAGCGAACTGCCCGAGGTGCTGGCCCTCTCGGACCGCATCCTGGTGCTGCGCGAAGGACGCCTGAGCGGCCAGCTCGACGGCCGCGCCACCGAAGAAGAGGTAATGGCCCTGGCAGCCCTTTAAGATTAAGTTTTACCGGATTTACATGATTGCCAGGATTCGAGCCGATTGATATGAATGGGTGTTAATGTCAGGGGCGCGTACATCACAAAGGCTACTTATTCATTGAACAAACTGACCACGAATGACCAGACCGAGTTATCCGATTATTGAGATTTGCAACAACGAAACGTTACTGATCATCCCCGACGAGATGATTCTGCACAAAGCCAGTGACCTGGGGCTGACCAACCAGGCCGGGCACGGCATTGCCTTCGACAGCAACGGGGAAAAGTGGACCTACCGGCTTACTGCCGACCACGTGCGGACGGCCGTTACCACCACGCTGCTGGCCCTGGCCGCCTACAACCCGGTGATGGACGTGGCGCCCTACTGGACCCGCCGGGGCACGTACGCCCTCCAGGAACTCAAAGACGCCATCCACCGGTGCGTGGACCGCGACGATGACGAGATCACGCAGTTTGTCGGGGCCGACACCCTCAAAAAAGCCGTAGACCACTCCACCTCCTTCGACGGAATTTACCGGACGCTCCACAAGTACGTGTTTGCGGTAGACGTGGAACTTTTAAGCGAATTCGATGATGAATAACACCACCAACCCCTCCGCTACGCCCGGTACTGCCGGCGGGGTTGCCGGCACAACGGGCCTCTCCGGGCACACGGCTGCCCTGGCAGGCGGTCCGGCCGGCGACGGGAGCGGCAGCCCGTGGGTACGGCGGCTCCTCCAGGACCGGGTGTATTCGCTGGCCCTTACCATCGTAATCATCGGCGTGGTTGCCAGCCTGGTGTTTCCCCAAACCTTTCCCACCTTCGAAAACTTCAGCCAGATCCTGCTCAACCTCTCCATCGACACCATCGTGGCCGTAGGGATGATGGTCCTGCTGATCGCCGGGATGTTTGACCTGTCGGTGGGTTCGATGGTGGCTTTTGCCGGCGGGCTCACGGCCAACCTGATGTATTTTCACGGCGTACCGGTGCCGGTTGCCATCACGGCCGGGCTGCTCAGTGCGCTGCTGGCCGGCTGGATCAACGGCTACCTGATTGCTTACCAGGGCATTAACCCGATGATCCAGACGCTGGCGATGCTGGGCATCCTGCGGGGCGGGGCGCTGCTGGTGGCCGGGGCGGGCATCCAGAACCTGCCTTACTGGTTCATCGCCATCGGGCAGTCGCGGCTGCTGGGCATTCAGATGCCGGTGTGGTACATGCTGCTGACGGTGGCACTGTTCGGCTTCCTGGTACACAAAACGGTGTTTTTCCGGCGCTACTACTACATCGGCGGCAATGCCAGGGCCGCCGAACTGTCGGGCATCCGGGTGAAGCGCATGAAACAGTTCGCCTTTATCCTGTCGGCGCTGCTGGCGGGGGTGGCGGGCATCCTGCTCACCTCGCGGCTCGGGGCGGCTATGTCCACGCTGGGGCGGGGCCTGGAGTTGCGCGTGATCACGGCCGCCATCCTGGGCGGGGCCAGCCTTACCGGCGGCGTGGGCCGCATCGTGGGGGCGCTGCTCGGGGCCCTGTTCATGGGGGTGGTCGCCAACGTGATGGTCATTGCCCGGATTTCGGGGTTGTGGCAGGAGATCATCCTGGGGCTGATCCTGATCGGGGCCGTGTGGCTGGACCTTTATTTGATTCGCAGGAGCAGGGCGTAGTTTCGAGGCTTCGTGGGGTTGGGGGAGAATTGAAAAAAGAATTTGTTACGGCATGGGGGCTTGAGGTAGGGGGCTCTTTCCCATAAAGCACGAACCATCAAAACCGAAGCACCAATAAAAAGCCAGCCGCCGGAATCACTTCCGGCGGCTGGCTTTTTATTGGTTATTTTATTTCCGCGATGCTTAGATCACCCGGCGCCCCGAGAAGAGGCGGATCAGGATGGCGATCACGGCCAGAACAAGCAAAATATGAATGAAGCTGCCTACGGCCTCTCCAAATCCTACGTAGCCGATTAACCAAAGCACGATTAAAATTACGGCTACCCACGTCAATATATTTCCCATAGTTTCCAGATCATTTGATTGATATGTAAGCTTATACGACAAGCCTCGCCCGGGGTTGCGTCGAACGGATATATTATCCCGAGGCGTACATCCGGGCCACCAGGTCGCGGTATTTATCCATGATTACCCGCCGCTTGAGTTTCAGCGTGGGCGTGAGTTCACCGCCCTCCACGGTCCATTCGCGGGGCAGCAACTCGAATTTTTTCACCTGTTCCACCGGGTTGAAGTGCTTGTTGTACCCGTTGATGGCTTCGGCAATGAAGTTGCGTACCTGTTGGGTGGCAATGGCGGCCTGGTCGCCGGGGTAAGCCTTGTTTTGCTTGTTGTACCACTCCTTGAGTACATTGAAGGCCGGCACGATGAGGGCCCCCACGTACTTCTGCGATTCGCCCACTACCATAATCTGCTCAATCCAGCGGCTTTCGACCATTGTGTTCTCGATGGGCTGGGGGGCCACGTACTTGCCGCCGCTGGTCTTGAAAAGCTCCTTCTTGCGGTCGGTGATCTTGAGGAACTTGCCGTCTACCAGCTTGCCGATGTCGCCCGTGTGCAGCCACTCGCCGCTCATCACCTCGGCCGTCAGGTCGGGGCGCCGGTAGTAGCCCATCATCACGTTGGGACCCTTGCAAAGAATTTCGCCGTCCGCGCCGAACCGCACTTCCACGTCCTTGAGCAGCGGCCCCACCGTGCCGAACATGCGGTTTTTTGCCGGGTAGCGGTTGCCGCTGATCACCGGCGAAGTTTCAGTAAGGCCGTAGCCCTCCATCACCACGATGCCGGCGGCGGTAAAGATCCGGAGCAGCTTTACCTGGCAGGCCGCCGCGCCGGTAATGATGGCCCTGAGGTTGCCCCCCAGCGCCTCGCGCCACTTGCGGAACACGAGCCGGTCGGCCAGGGCCAGTTGCAGCCGGTAGCCCGGCGACAGCGGCTTGTTGATCTCAAAGCGTTCGGCCAGCGCCACGGCCCGCAGGAAGATGCGCCGCTGGACGCCGGTGAGCGTCGCTCCCTTGGCCATGATGCCCTCGAAAATTTTTTCCAGCAGGCGCGGCACCGTGGTGCACACCGTAGGCTTCACCTCCGCCATGTTCTCGCGGATCGTGGCCACGCTTTCGGCGTAGTAGACCGACACCCCGCAGTAGAAGTAACAGTACGTGGCCGTGCGTTCGAAGGCGTGGTTGAGCGGCAGGAAGCTCAGGGCCCGGCGGCCCCGCACCCCGATTTCTTCGAACAGGTAGGCGCTGCTGAACACGTTGCTCAGGATGTTGCGGTGCGAAAGCATCACCCCCTTCGGCGTGCCCGTGGTGCCCGACGTGTACAGGATCGTTGCCAGGTCGGTTTCCCGGACGCCTTCCCGCAACTGGTCGAGTTGGCGGGCCACGGCGGGCGTGATAGCAGTCAGCAGGTCGCGCCAGTGCGGGGCGCCGGGCACCGGGGCAAAGGTAAACACGTGTTCCAGCGCCGGCAGGTCGTCGCGGAGGGCGGTCAGCTTGCGGTACAGCCCCTGGTCGCCCACCAGCACCATTTTCACGGCTGCGTCGCGGAGGATGAACCCCAGCTCGGTGGGGTGAATGGTGGGGTAAATGGGCACCGACACGGCACCCGTCTGCTGAATGGCCAGGTCGGCCAGCATCCATTCGGGCCGGTTGGCGCTGATGATGGCAATTTTGTCGCGGCCCTCGGCGGTGCCGTCGTCGGCGCTGATGCCCCGCGTGAGCAGGCCGGCACTCAGTTGGTTCACGAGGCCGATGACCTCGGCCGTGCTGTACTTTTTCCAGCCGCCGTTTTCCTTGGCGCAGAGCATGTCTTCCAGCGGGCCGTGCGCCAACTGGTAGGCGAGGCAGTCAAATAGTCTCTTTGGTTCGTCCATCTATCTATTGAAGTGGTCAGAAGAATGTACCCGTACGCAACAAACAGCAGGTATATTGGTAGGGAAGGGTATGGCTGAATGGTTATCGGATCAACCATACAACCATGTAACCATTCAACCATACAGTCATACCCTCTCCTGCCAATACAAACAGGTGCTGCGCAATATGCAATTGGATGTGAGCAAAATGCAATGCGCAATCCGATTTCCGTATACGGGAAAAGGGGCGGGACGTGACGAAAATATTTTGCCCGGCCGGGGCGGCTCTTACGGGTTGGGACGGGCAAAAAAAAGCCCCCGTGGTTGCGGGAGCCTTGGTAAGCACGGCGGGTAAGAAAGCCTGGTCCTCAGGGTTTTTCTTCGAGCATTTTCTGCACCCGGGCCTGGATGGCCGGGTTCTGCTGGTAGGCCAGCATGATCTGCTCGAACTTGTCCATCTTGATGCCTTCTTTTTCAATGGCCTGCTGCATGCTCTGCTCAATTTCGGGCTGCATCGCCATAATCCGCTGGGCCGCCTTGTTGAAGGCCGCCTTTTCTTCGGCCGTGGCCGGCACCGCGTCGAGTTTCTGCTGCTGGTGCGCCTTGGCCATTTCGGTGAATTTTTCCACGCTCAGCTTTTCTTCTTCCACCACGGCTACCATTGCTTTCTGGCTTTCCTCCTGCACGGCCGCCGCGCGGGCACTGGCCTGCACGAACTGCCGGAGGTCGTTGTCCGAAATATCTTCCGTTTTCAGTTGGGGTTGCGCCTCTTTATTTCCCTGGGCCGGCGCCTCCTGGGCCGGTGCCTGCTGCGCCTGGGCAGCGTTGCCAAAACAAATACACAACACGACACTTGCCGCGGCAATTGTCCCTTTCACGCTCTTCATGAATGCCATACGTACGGGGATTGGGGGTTAAAATAAGGAATAAAGGAGAAGCCGGTTCTCCCGGTTGTATGGGGTGGTATACGGGAAGCCGGGGCAACGGTTTTGGCCCGCCCCGGATTGGACCCCGGACGGGGAATTTTTTTGCCTCCCTTGCCCGCCCTGCCCACAACTCCTGGCGGCAACGGGCCGTAGAGAGGTGTTACTGGACGCGTATTAATTTTTTTGCGGATTTTCTTTCCAGTCCCGCATTTTCTGCTAATTTCAAAGGCGAGCTTCCTACCATTTGCAAGGCCCTTGGGTGCGGCCCGTGCCGCCCGTGCGTACGCCCCGGTTGTCCTTTCCGTAAATCATTTATCAACCATTAGCTACTTATCCGATTATCAAATTTCTACTACTTAAAACCCGAGAAGCTATGTCAAGCGTCAATTTGAGAGAGGAGCTGGAGGCAACCAAGTCGGCCTCCGTCCGCAAGGCCGTAATGCACGGAATGGATGCGTTTACCAGTGATGAAGCAGAAGGACTGGGCATGGAGTACCTGGAAGGGCTGGGCCTGGAGGAGTTGGGGATCGAAACCAGCGTGAGCGCCGGGAAACGCCACAAGCAACAGAACCGGATGGCTTTCATGGAGGGGGTTTACTCCGAGCAGCAGGTGCAGAAGCTGTGCCTCAAGTACCGCCTGCGCTGCCTGGAGGTAGATTATTTCAAAGGGAAACTGGACGAGGCCGTACCCGAGAAGAAAAAGTCGTTCAAAGAGGCGTACACCGAGGTAATGGGGCAGGAAGTGGCCGAGCAGGACTACCGCATCGTGGCGCCGGGTGAAATGTTCCGCCTCAAGAACGTACCGCTGGACCCGCTGTTGATGTACCGCTTCAAGATGGACGGCGCCTATTACTACAAGCTGGTGCACCAGTGGGGCGGCGACCTCAACTCCTGGCGGGCCGTGAGCAGCTTCCCGCTGCGGACGCCCTGGCACCTGATCGGCTGCGCCCTGCTGGGCTGGTCGGCCTTCATCTTTACCCTTACCCTGCTGGTGGTGTCGCTGGTAAGTGAGTTCAACGTGGCTTCCGCCGGTACGCTGGTAAGCTGCCTGGTGCCGGCCCTTACCTGCATCACGGTGTCTTACTTCAAAGATGTGAACGGCAGCTACCAGACCTCCGACCGCATCTGGGATTCCGAATACAAGTAGGGCAAGCCACCAACGTTGCTTTTCCTTCCCATCCCCTCCGGGTTTTACGCACCCTGGGGGGATTTTTTGTTGTTGGAGGTCTGTATGGTTGGATGGCTATATGGCTGATTGTCGGGTAGTAATGAGTCGTGGGTAAGCCAAACAATTGGGCAATGCAGCAATCAACCATTCAGCCATTCAGCCATTCAATCATAAAATCACCTGCAACCCGATCCCCAGGTAATCGCCCTTGCGGAAGGTTTCTCCGTCGGTGAAGCCGTTGTGGCCGTGGCCGTCCTGCCACACGTAATGCACGTTCAGCTTTAAGTCCTTCTTGTCCAGGTACCAGTTGAGGCCCGCGTCGTACACCCGGTCCTGGCCCGCAAACGGCGCCCCGGCCGGTCCGTTGAAGGCCGCCACCATCCAGGTGGGTTCCAGGAACAGCTTGCCGTGCAGCAGCAGGTTGTAGCCGGCCCGCACGTGGCCCGTGTAGGCGCGGTACGTCGTGCCCTCCGCGGTCCGTTCGAGCACCAGGCATTCCCCGTCCAGGTTCAGGTTGCGGTAGTTGATGAGCAGGTCGGCGCCGGCCGCCGTATTGCGCGAAAACGCATCCGTGCGGCCCTGCTCCGAGGCGTTGAGGCCCAGCGTAACCCCCCGGCGGCCGTTGTAGTAGTTGATGTCGTAGCTGATGCCGTACTTTTTCATTTCGGGGTCGCCCAGCGTAAAGGCCACCCGTCCCACCAGCAGGGGGCTCCAGTACCGGCCCGCCGTTTCGGTTTGCTCCCCCGTGGTCGTGTTGTTGAAAACCCCCGCGTTGTAGTGGATGCCCACCCGGCCGCGCCGCCGGATGCCGCCCAGGTTGATGCCCGTGGTGCGGCCGTGGCCCTTGCCCACCAGGTGCTGGCGGATGTAAGTCTGCGAGGCCGACTTTTCGAAGGAGTTCACCGCGAAGGCCGCCGTAATGTTTTCCCGGCTGAGCTGGGGCCGGAAGTAGCCCGCCGTAAGCGTGGCCGCGTCGTTGCGACCCATTTTCCAGGTGAGGTACGCGTCCCACACGTGGATTTCGGCGTCGTTGGTGCCGGCCCGGTTGCCGCTGTAGCGGTCGCGGCCCAGGTTGTCGTAGTACACGGCCAGGTAGTAGCCGAAATGCTTGTAGGGCTGGCCCCGGAAGCCCAGCCGGGCCCGCCGGAACGAGAAGTTGAACCGGTCACCCACCGGTTCGAGCGGCCCCGCTTCCGTGAGGCGGGCCTTTTCGCCCGTGGTGTAAGTGCCCCAGAACTGCACGATGGCAAAGGGTTGCACGTACTTGTAGAGGCTGTCGGGCCGGAGCCACGGTTTTTCTTGCGCCGCGCTGGGCATGGCGGCGCCCAGCAGCAGGGCCAGCAGGATTTTTTTCATGGGCAAAAGATCAAAAAATGGGCTACCGGGCCGTTTCGAGCCGGGCGCGGAGGGCTTCGTTTTCGCGTTCCAGTTCTTCCTGGCGGCGGCGCATCTCCTCCTGGGTGGCCTGGAGTTCTTCCTGGTTCTGGCGCAGTTCCTCCTCCTGGGCTTTCATGTTTTCGGCCAGTAGCTGGCTCTCTTCGAGCAGGCGGCGGGTCTGGTCGTTGACGGCAAGGTTGGCCAGGGCCCCGGCAATGCTCTCGGCAACTTTCTCCACGAACGCCACCTGGTGCGGGGCAAAAGCCGAGAAGGACGCCATTTCCAGCACGCCGTACACTTCGCCGTTGTGCAGCAGCGGCACCACCAGGATGGTGCGGGGCGGGGCATCGCCCAGGCCCGAGGTGATGTGCACGTAATCCGCCGGCACTTCCGCCAAGTGGATGGCCTCCTTTTCGAGGGCGCACTGCCCCACCAGCCCCTGGCCGTAGGCAACGCGGCCGTTGAGGTACTTGGTGCGGTTGTAGGCGTAGGTAGCCACCCGTTCCAGCCCGCCGGTGCCGTCGTCTTCCCGGGTCAGGAACAGCGCCCCCTGGTTCACGTTCAGGTACTTGACGCAGCCCCGGATCACCTCCCGGCACAATTGCGTGGCGTCGGTATTGTGTTTGCGCAGCAGATCGCCGAAGAGGGCCACGCCCTCGGTGGTCCAGTCGCGTACGCTTTTTTCGGCGGCGGCCTTTTGCAGGCTGTCGCGCATGTGCAGCAGCTCGTTGCCCAGGTTGTCTTCGCGGCTCAGGGGCGCGAAGGGGTGGGCCAGGTTGCCCTGCCCGATCTGGCGGGCAAAGTCCGAGTAAGTGTGCAGGCCGGTCACCAGCGTATTGAGGGAGGCCGTCATTTCCCCGATCTCGTCCTGCCGTCCGGCTTCAATGCGGCTGGTGGGTTTGCCGGCGGCCATTTCCCGGAGCCGGTCGTTCACCTGCGTAAGGGCCAGCACCAGCCCGTTGCTGAAGCGCAGGCCCAGCACCAGGCCGCCGGCCAGGATCACCAGCGACGCCGCGCCGATGATGCCCGCAATGGTACGGAGCTGCCCGGCCAGGGCGGCTTCTTTGCGGGCCACGGCCGCTTCGATCTGGTCGGTGTAGATGCCCGTGGAAATGACCCAGCCCAGCGGGGCGTAGAGGCGGGAGTAGGACAGTTTGCTGATGATCTCCTCGGAGCCGGGCTTTTTCATCACGTACTCGGTGTACCCTTCGCCGGTGGCGTTGCACAGTTGCACCCGGGCCTGGTAGATGTTGGCGCCGGTCGCCTTGGCCACGTTGAATTTGGGGTCGTTGAGCACCTTGCCGGTCAGGCCCGGCTTCTCGGCGTGCATCACCATGCGGGGGTAGGGGAGCCCGTTGTCGGTCACCCAGAAGTACCCCTCGCCCCGGTCGAACCGGATGGCGGCCAGTTCCCGGAGGCAGCCCGTCATCGGGTCTTCGGCCGGGGCAACGGCGGCCGAATCCGCGGCAGGCGCCGGAGGTACGGCCTGCTGCGCCCGGTGGTTGTGTTCAACGGCGCCGTAGGCAATGTCCACCAGGTGCTTGAGGTATACCTGCAACTTGTCCAGTTCTTCCTGGCGGTAGTGCTGGATGTCGGCATTCGCTTTCCGGTGAATACTGTAAATGGCAACAGTACTGATCAACAGGACGGGCGTAAGCAGGGCTCCCGTAATCAAAAGGGCAATCTGGGCTTTTAACCGCATGGTAAAAATCAGGCAAAAGTGAAAAAATGACCACCTAGAAGGGCGGTAAACTTACCAGATGCCGGGAAACCGGCATCGCCCGGGCCGGTTTCCCCGCGGCGGGAGGGCGTAAGGCAGCACCCTTTTTGCCGGATTGACGCCCTTCCGCGGGGCTGCCCTGCCCGGTCGAAACCGGCCAATCCGCCGGATTACGGGCAATAAAGGGCACGGTGAGCCCCCCTCCGCGGCCGGTGGCGCACAAGGCACGTATTTTATACAGCCGTAAGGTTTGGGCGGAGAAGAATGCCCCGGCGGGCCCGGGAAGGAGGGCCGCCCGGACCAGGTTTTACGGCGACCCCCAGGTTTTTGGCGTTACAAAAAACGGGATAGAAGGACGCAATTGCAGCATTATGCTTAATTGTGCCGCTTTTAGTGATCCATTTAAGGCGAACGCCATTTTTAGAAACGATGATAACTTACTATTTTTGTTTACCAGGTGCCTGTTGCATCGTGGTTTTTTCGGCTTACTGTTTGAGTCTTTCGTGTTACCCAGGCGTTTCACCCATCACCCTCCAATTGTTCCCAATCCAGACTTGTCCTTTACGGGGGCGGTGTTACCTTACCCGGCGCTCCGTTTCGTTTCCCGGCATTGGGGTTACCTTGCACGAAAGTTTTTTGCGGGCCTTTCCCGGCGGGCGGCTGCCATTGATGATTTGACCTTATGCATACCCAATACGTTCTGCAAACCCTGGCCGAGGGGTTTTCGACTGCCGCCACGGGCCGGGCGTTGTTCCGGTCACTGGCCGAGAGCCTGGCCAAAGCCCTGGCGGTAGACTATGTTTTTGTGGGCGAATGCAGTCAGGCGGACGCGGTGCCCGGCGACGCGACCGTACCCCCCGCCGGGCGGCTGGACGTTTTCTACGCCCGCGGCCGCGAGGCCGAAGAAACCCATCTCCGACTGGCCGGCTCCCTGCTTGAAGTCCTGGCGGGTAACCGGTTGCGCACCGTTCCGGCCGGGGTCCAAAGGCTTTTTCCCAACCACCAACTCCTCAAAACCCTGGGCGTGGACAGCTACGCGGGCGTGCCCCTGCTCGACGCGGCCGGCGCGGTAACGGGTGTGCTCTGCGTGATGCACGCGGGCCCCCTGCCCAAGGTGGCTACGGTGGAGGCCGTACTGGGCATGGCGGCCAAACGCGCCGAGGGCGAACTGGCCCGGTTGCGGCAGGAACGGCAGCTCCGGGAGGCGCAGGAAGAGGTGCGGCGCACCAAAGCATTGCTGGCCCGGCAAGAGGAGGCCTGCCGGGAGGCCGGCCACCAGCGCCGGCAGGTAGAAGAAATATTGATGCAGGCCCCGGTAGGCATTGCCATTTACCGGGGGCCGGGGCACGTGGTGGAACTGGCCAACCCCGCCATGTGCGAGATCTGGGGCAGCAGCCCCGGACAAGTACTCGGCCAACCCCTGTTTGAAGCCCTGCCCCAAGTGCAGGGGCAAGGCTACGAAGAACATCTGAATGGTGTACTGGCGACGGGCACCCCGCTGGAGGGCAACGAAGTAGCCGTGCAACTCACCCGGGGCGGCAAACGGGAACAGGCGTACCTCAAATTCGCGCACCAACCCCTGCGCGACACGCAGGGTACGGTTACCCACGTGATCACGGTGGCCCACGAAGTGACCCAGCAGGTGCTGGACCGACGAAAGATGCAAGCCAGCGAGGCCCGCGTGAACCGCCTGCTCGACAGCATACCACAAATCGCGTGGACGGCCGACCCGGAAGGCAACAATACCTACATGAGCGAAATGTGGAACGAGTATACGGGCGTTTCCATGGACGGGGGCTACCAGGCGGCGTTCCAGCAGGTAATGCACCCCGAAGACATCACCCGGGCGTTGCAGGAGACGCTCTACGCCCTCTCCACCGGCAACCCCTTCCAGGTGCACTTCCGCATCCGCCGCCGCGACGGCCAGTACCGCTGGATGCTTTCGCGGGCCCTGCCCGTGCGGAATGCAGCCGGGGAGATTACCGAATGGATGGGCACCATGACTGACATCCACGAGCAGAAGGCGGCCCTGGATTTCCTGTACACCGTGCTGGGAGGCATGCCCTTGATGGCCTGGACTTCGCCCCCCGGCGCCACGATCAATTATTTCAACAAGCGTTGGTACGATTACACGGGGCTCACCGAGGCCGAGAGCCTGGAAATGGGCTGGCAGCAGGCCGTGCACCCCGACGACCTGCCTCTGGCCGTCGAACGACGCACGGCCGGGCGCCGCAATGGCGAACCTTACGAGGTGGAAAACCGGTACCGCCGCGCCGATGGCACTTACCGCTGGCACCTGGCCCGGGTGGCGCCCATCCGCGACGAAGCGGGGGACATTACGCTCTGGGTAGGCACGGCCACCGACATTCACGACCACAAAACGGCTCAGCACCACCTCGAAAATACCCTCCGGGAACTGCACGAGAAAAACTTCGAGCTGGACCAGTTCGTCTACAAGACTTCCCATGACCTGCGGTCGCCGCTCTCGACCATCCTGGGGTTGGTGGACATTCTCCGGCAGGAACCCGACCAGGCCACCCGGCGGCAGTACGTGGACCTGATCGCCAACCGGGTGCACAAACTCGACCGGTTCATCCGGTCCATGCTCGACTACTCGCGCAACACGCGTACGGCCACGAGCAGCGAACCGATTGACCTGGCGGTGTTGGCGCAGGAGTGCTTCGCCGACCTGGAGTACATGAAGCACTTCGGCCGCCTCCGGCTCGCGCTCCGGGTGGGAGAGGGCCGTTTCTGCTCCGACGTCTTCCGCCTACGGATCATCTTCTCCAACCTCATCTCCAACGCCATCAAGTACCAGGATTTCAACAAGCCCCAGAGCCGGCTGGACATCACCGTGGAAATTACCCCGGCGCAGGTCGTGATCCGCTGCGCCGACAACGGCGTGGGCATCGATCCGGCCTACCAGGCAAAAGTTTTCGACATGTTCTTCCGGGCGGCCGAGCAGTCGGACGGTTCGGGACTGGGCCTCTACATCGTGAAGCAGGCCGTGGCGGTGCTGCACGGCACCATCGGCATGCAAAGCCAGGTGGGCACGGGCACGCAGTTTACCATTACCCTGCCCAACGGGGCCTGAAGTTTAGTTGTTGGTTACTCGTTGTTCGTTGTTCGCATGGGCTGCTACCAACAACGAACAACCAACAACGGAATCTTCCCCGCCCGGGCCGGGCAAACGAAAAAAGGGTAGCCGGTTTGACTACCCTTTGCCTTATGCATCCCTTTGCGGGTAAAACTTACTTTCGCGGCTTAAGTTCTTCTTCTTTCACCAGCGCCAGTTCGTGGCCCGATACCGAACGGATCGAGTAGCGGTACATCTGGTCGTAGGTAGATTTGAACACCTTCGTAATCACCGACTCGCCGAAGCCCGCCCCCGAATACTGGATGGGAATGGGTTTCATGGCCACCTTATCGCCTACCACGTATTTGGAGCCCTCCCGTTCGGGTTCCGCTTTCCGGGTTCGCTTTTCCGAAGACCGGCTTCCCGTGCGCGACGAAGTTTCCTCCTCGGCTTTCTTCACGCGCTTGGCGGGAATGATTTTAATGGTCTTGCCATTGTGAACGTATGATTTTTCTCCCTCAGTTTTCATATAAGTTAAACGCTGTTAAAACACTTTACGAGATAATTGGCCAAAAAGTACGAATGCAACGAGCTAAAAATTACGGGTGATCCGGCACCCGGCGGGTAACGCCCCAGGGATTTATAACGGTACCGGGGAGCAAAAGTATGATTCGTCCGCAAGATTGCCAGCAGAGCTTTGCCGGATTTCTTACAAATGCGAGCCAAAGGGCAAGGACCACCCGGCCGGAGCCGATGGGTTACCGTACCGGTTCGGCCTCCCGCAGCGACTCCCGCAGCCGGCGTTCCGCCGCCCCGCACACCGCTTCGATTTCCCGCACGAGCCGGCCCCGTTCGGCCTCATCGGCCGAGTTGTGGATGCTGGTCCGGACGGCCGTCAACGCCGTTTCCAGTGCCTCCAGGTCCAGCAGGTTAAACAGGGGCCTGGCTTTGTGCAGGGTAGCCCGGAAGCGGGGCTCGTCCCGTTCCCGGAGCGATTCCCGCAGGTTGAGGCTGCACTCTTCCAGTTCGACCAGGCACGAGGCTTTCATCTGCCGCGCGAAAGCTTCGTCGCCCTCTGCAAGTTCGTCAATTTTTGGGAAAGCGTACGTGGCATAAACCGGTTCGGCCGGCGGGGTGGCAACGGGCACCGGGCCCGCGGCGGGGTGCACAAAACGGGTAAGCACCCGGAAGAGGTCCGCCGGGCGGTAAGGCTTGGTCAGAAAGTCGTTCATGCCCACTGCCAGGGACTGCGCTTTTACCTCCGCGCTGATGTTGGCCGTGAGGGCAATGATGGGCAGGAGGGTGTAGGGGCCGCCCAGCCGGCGAATGGCCTGCGTGGCTTCCAGGCCGTCCATCCCGGGCATCTGCAAATCCATCAGCACTACGTCGTAGGCTTTTTCCTGCACCCGGGACAGAGCCACCCGTCCGTCGGGGGCGTGGTCGGGGATGATGTTCCACTTAGCCAGGTACTTGCGGGCCACCAGCACGTTCACGGGGTTGTCTTCGGCCAGCAGCAGGTGCACGTGGCCCAGGTCGCCGGCCAGGACGCTGCCCTCCGGTTGGTTTGCCGGTGCGTCCGGCGCAGCTTCTTTAAGCACCAGCGTAAAGTGGAAGGTGGAGCCCACGCCGGGCGTACTTTCCACCTCGATCCGGCTGTCCTGCATCTCCAGCAGCCGCTTGGTGATGGCCAGCCCCAGGCCCGTGCCGCCGTACTTGCGGGTGGTGTCGGCGTCGGCCTGCTCGAATGCCATGAAGATGCGTCTGATTTGGTCGGCGGCAATCCCGATGCCCGTGTCCGTTACCGAGAAGTGGAGCGCCGTCCCCTGATGGGTTTCCGCCACGGGCCGCACGGCCAGGGTGACCGTGCCCCGGTCGGTGAATTTGACCGCGTTGCCGACCAGGTTGTTGAGAACCTGCGTGAGACGTACGGGGTCGCCGCGCAGCGTCCGGGGCAGCCCTTCCCCCAGTCGGCAGTCGAGCCCGATGCCTTTTTCGCGGGCCTTCACCCGGTGGGCGTAGAGAATGTTGCGCAGCAATTCTTCGGGCGAAAACGCAATTTCCTCCAGGACCATTTTGCCGGCTTCGATCTTTTGCAGGTCGAGGATGTCGTTGATGAGAGAAAGCAGGCTATGGGAGGAGAACTGAAGCATGTTGAGCAGTTCGAGCTGGTCGGGGCGGGGGTGCCCTTCGAGCAGTAGGTGGGCCATGGCAATCACGCCGTTCATGGGCGTGCGGATTTCGTGGCTCATGCTGGATAGAAACTGCGCCTTGGCTTGCGAAGCCCGTTCGGCGGCTTCCTTGGCTTCCCGCAGCTGCCGCTCCGCCTCCTTGCGGGCCGAGATGTTCTGCATGAACACGCTTACGCCGGTGGGCTGCCCGCGGTCCCCGGCAATGGGCGTGAAAAATATCTCCCAGTAGTGCGTTTTACCGATGTTTTCCACCGAAAATTTATCGCCGGCCAGGGCCCGGTCGTACCAGGGCTTCCACCGGGCCATCATCAGGGGAGGCATCAGGTCGAGGACCACTTCTCCCGGATGTGGTTCCCTCCCGAAACGAACCCGGGCAGAGCGGCTGTAATTGCTGTTGCAATGAATGAGCCGGTAATCGGCGTCCACCGACCAGATCAGGTGGTCGGCGCTTTCCACAATGGCCGACAGCTTGGCTTTTTCGCCGTCAACCTTCCGCGACAGGTTGTAGAGGTGTTCGAGGCTGGCCTGGAGTTCTTCTTCCCGGGTCTGTAATTCCTGGTTCAACTCTTCTTCCTTGTACACGGCTTCCTGCAACTGGGTCTCGGCCCGGTGGTTGGCTTCCACCATTTTAAACACGCAAAGCATGCTGATAACCATTGAGATCAGGAAGCAACCCAGGTACAGGACTTCCTGGAGGGCAACGGGCAAGGCAATCTGGATGGAGGGCGCGTAGGTGGCCGGGAGCCGCAACAGGATGATCAACCCGAGGAGCAGCACCAGTGTGCCCACCGCTTTTTTCAACTCCCGGTAGTCAAAAAGCGTAAAGACGGCGCCCCCCAGCGGAAAGTAGTACAGGTAAGCACCCGCCTCCCGGGAAAGCAGCAAGGAAACGAAGAAGATGACCCCGGCCGTGGCAATGAGAAACAGGTTCTTGGCGGTGGCGTGGTGGCCCCGCCCGTTGCAGTAAAATACCATTCCGAGCAGGAAAACAAAGCAGAACTGCACCGGCAACAGGCTGTAGATGCCCCAGGCAACGAACGCCCCCGCGTACAGGAAGGTGTTCAGGATAACGACCAGCGAAAACTGGTTGCAAAGGATGATCCGTTTGCTGGCCAGGTAGTGCGTGGTGTCCCCGACGCCAACGCGGGAAAATCGACGCCATTGCGTGGTTAGTAAGTTCATCGGTCCGGAAAAAATAACTTAAATGTAGTCCCGGCGGCGGCGGGCGGCAACTTCATTTGCCCGGGGAAGGCGCAAGCGTAATAAAACCGGGCAATGCGTAACCGGCAGCCCCGGATTTTTTTATCTTCAAAACGCAGAGACGGGCCCGCCTTCCGGGGCCCGCATGACCTGATTCAGACGATGATAAACAGATGCAAGCCGGTGGGAATGGTACGGGCCGGCCTCCTTACGGCTCATTTGCTGCTGTCCCTGGCGGGCAACGGTTTCGCGCAAACGCCCCGGCCTCGTAACCTCAACTCGGGCGTAGACACCACGCGGAAAGCAGACGTGATGCTGGCCGTGGTGCACGTGGAGGTGCCCGCGGTGGTGAACGCCGGGGAGCGGCTGGCGGGCCGCCTGGTGGTGCAAAACGTGGGGCGTGACCCAGTGGGCGGTACCTACCGGGCCCGGCTGGTGTACGAGAACCGGGACACGTACCGCAAGCAGATGCAGGAGCTGGGCATGCTGGAAGGCCAGCAACTCCCGCCCGGCGTGCCGGTGGAACGGACTTTCAACGTAGCCGTGCCGGCCGACCTGCCCAGCGGCAGCACCAAGCTCAAACTGCTCGTTACGCCCGCAGGGGAAGACCGGCCCCTGGTGCTGCCCATGAAGTTTGAGGGGCCGCCCGGCCTGTTTCCGCTGGGCAAGGTCAACGTGCTGGGCAAGACCGGCCGCAAAAAAAAGCGGGTGGTCTTCTTCGGGGATTCGGTGACGCAGGAGGCGCCCCTCCCGGATGGCTACGTGAGCCAGTTGGAATCCCTGGGTGGACCCGCCGCCGGCTGGGAACTGATCGGGGCCGGCGTGGGCGGTGACCGGGTGACGAGCCTCCGCGACCGGGCCGACGCCGACGTGCTGATCTACGGGCCTCAAACGGTGGTGGTATATGTGGGCGTGAACGACTGCGGCTTTTTCAAGTGGGTGCCGGCGGTGGGCGGCACGGAACCGGATACCTACGAACGGGAACTGGCGGCCCTGGTGCGCAAGTTCCGGCAGCAAGGCATCCGGGTGGTGCTCTGCACGCCGGCCG
The DNA here is from genome assembly GCA_963844325.1 of uncultured Sphingobacteriales bacterium. Taxonomy (GTDB): domain Bacteria; phylum Bacteroidota; class Bacteroidia; order Cytophagales; family 172606-1; genus CADCTQ01. The sequence continues at coordinate 4,682,549 of CAWJNV010000002.1, read as the reverse complement.
TGATCGGAGAGAAACGCCCCGGTGAGAACGAGATGGATGCCAGCCTGGAGGCGTACGTACGCGCCTGCCGCGCCGTGGCCGGCCAGGAAGGCTGCCCCCTGGTGGACCTGCGGGCCGCTTTTACAAACTATTTACGGACCCACAATCCGCAGAACCAGCCCAGAGGCATCCTCACCACCGACGGTGTCCACCTCACCCACGAAGGAAACGCTTTGGTAGCAAGGGAGTTGCACAAGGTTTTGTTTACGCGTTGAAGGCAGACCGGAGGAAAGGAGACCGGAGACGGGAGGAAAGGAAACCGGCGGATCGGGAAGGAGGCCACCCTTATGCCAACGAAACTGGCGCGAAGTGGAGCGGGCAGGCGTGAAGCTCTGCTTGGTACCTACTACAGTCGTCGTCGGGCCGTTGGCATATTTATTGTTTACTTTCTGGTACACATTCATTCCCGGCCCTTCCCTGGCCGCAACACGGGATTCACTCATGAAAAATACCTACCGTTCCCTCACCCAATTGGCCCGCGTGCTGCTTTTGGGGTTCGTACTTTGTCTCGCGTGGAGTTGCCAGGGCCCTCCCGGCGTCCCTGGTCCGCAGGGGGCGCAAGGGCCGCAAGGACAGGCCGGGGCGCCGGGCCCCGAGACGCTGGCCCTCATGTACGAAGTAGAGTTCAGCCTCAACGCGGGCAACAAATGGGAGTTCTTTTTCCCGTTCCCGGCCGCCGACAAGATTTACGCCGAAGACGTAGTGCTGGTGTACCTGCTCACGGGACAGACGCAGGTAGATAACAAACCAATGGATATCTGGCGGCTCATGCCGATCAACTACTTTACCAACGCGGGCACCCTGGCACTTAACTACGACTTCATGGTGAAGGATGTGCGGATTTTTGCCGAGGCTTCTTTCACGCTGGACGCGCAGCGGGATGCATTCAAGGACCAGCTTGCCCGGATCGTGGTGGTGCCGGCCGACTATTCGCCCAACGGCCGCAAGGCCCGCAACATTGATTACGCTGACTACGAGCAGGTCCGCGCCGCTTTCAACCTGCCCTAGGGGAGAACAAGGTCAGAAAGTTGGAAGGTCAGAAGGTTGGAAGGTTCATGACGGCGGTCAACCTTCCAACTTTCTGACCTTCTAACTTTTAGACCCGATTCTATGGGATGTTTCCCATACATATTTGGAATATTTGCTAAGTTAGGCCGGTCATCCGCCAACCGATTTTTCAGCACCTAACGTTCCACCCTGATGAACACTTTCAACATCAACCGCCGCCGTTTCCTGCAAAGCACCTCGGCATCCCTGGCCCTTTCCGCGTTCGGACTCCCGGGTTTAGACTTTATCAATCCACCCCAGCCCTACCGGGTGGGTTTGATCGGGTCGGGGTGGTACGGCAAAAACGACCTGTTCCGGTTGATCCAGGTGGCGCCGGTAGAAGTGGTGGCCCTCTGCGACGTGGACAAAAACATGCTCCAGGGCGCCGCCAAACTGGTGAGTGAACGGCAAAAGTCCCGCAAGACGCCCCGCCTCTACGGGGATTACCGCAAGATGCTGGCCGACAACAAGCTCGACATCGTACTCATCGGCACGCCGGACCACTGGCACGCCCTGCAAATGATTGACGCCGTGAAGGCCGGATCGCACGTGTACGTGCAGAAGCCGATCAGCGTGGACGTGGCCGAAGGCGAAGCCATGGTGGCCGCCGCCCGCAAGTACAACAAGGTGGTGCAGGTAGGTACCCAGCGCAAAAGCACGCCCCACCTGATCGACGCCAAGAAAAACATTGTGGATGCCGGCCTGCTCGGCAAGGTGTCGCACGTGGAGATGTGCTGCTACTTCCACATGCGGGCCAACGGCAACCCGCCGGTAGAGCCGGTACCCGCCTTCTTCGACTACGAAATGTGGACCGGCCCGGCCCCGATGCGGCCCTACGACGGCCTGCCGCACGTGCGTTGGTGGCGCACGTTCAACGAATACGGCAACGGCATCATGGGCGACATGTGCGTGCACATGCTCGACACGGTACGCTGGATGCTCGGCCTGGGCTGGCCCAAGCGCATTACGTCCACGGGCGGCATCTACGTGCAGAAGGACGGCAAATCCAACATTCCCGACACGCAGTCGGCCATCTTCGAGTACGACAACCTCAACTGCACGTGGCAGCACCGCTCCTGGGGTACTCCGAGCGACCCCGACTACCCGTGGTCGTTCAAGCTGTTCGGCGAGAAGGGCACGCTGGCCGCCTCCACCATGCGCTACGATTTCTACCCGCAGGAGAAAGGGCAGGCAGTTATTCACAAAGACGTGGTGTACGAAAAGGAAAAATACCCCGAGGATGTGACTGAAGAAAAAATTGAACTGAACGCCGCCCCGGCCACGCGTTTGCACATGCTCGACTTCCTGGCGGCCATCCAGAACGGAAGCCGGCCGGTGGCCGACATCCAGGAGGGGCACATTTCAACGGCGAGTTGCATCCTGGCCAACCTTTCCATGCAGGTGGGCCGGCCGCTGGTGTACGACCCTGCCAAGCGGGAGGTGACCGGAGACCGTGAGGCCACGGCCCTGTTGCAACGGCCCTACCGCCAGCCCTGGGAGCACCCCGACCCGGCCCGGGTGTAAGCAGGGGCGTCCGTCAGGCAAGGATTGCTTTTACCCGGCCCACCTGGCCGTCCTGGAGTCTTACCTTGATGCCGTGCGGGTGGACCGGCGTATTGGTCAGAATGTCCTTTACCACGCCTTCGGTCAGTTTGCCCGTCCGCTGGTCTTCCTTGAGGACAATGTGGACGAACGCCCCCGGCTTCACGTTGCTTCGTTTGGTTGGGTCCATGGGTTTGGGGATTAGGGTACTGAGTGATTAAGGGATTAGGGTATTGGGACAGCAGCGCCGCCGGTCACCACCAGTGCCCTGATCCTTAATACCCCGATATCCATTTCTTATACGAAGATCGGCGCAAATGAACCATGATCCAGACCACGCACCTTTTCCCGGTTCTCGATGAAAAACTCATCGGGCTGCTCTCGTCGCTCAGCCCGGAAGAATGGGACCGGCCGACCCCGGCCCGGCTCTGGACCGTAAAGGACGTGGCGGCGCACCTGCTCGACGGCAACGTGCGGGGCCTGTCGCTGGCCCGCGACGGGCACCGGATGATTCCCGACCGGGAAATCAATTCCTACCAGGACCTGGTGGCCTACCTCAACCAACTCAACGCGGACTGGACCCGGGCCACGCGGCGCCTGAGCCCACGGGTGCTGACTGGTTTGTTGCAAACCACCGGCCGGGAGTACGCCGACTATCTTGCCACGCTGGACCCGCACGCCGACGCCATTTTCCCGGTGGCCTGGGCCGGGGAGCACACGTCGCCCAACTGGTTCCACGTGGCCCGGGAGTACACCGAAAAGTGGCACCACCAGCAGCAGATCCGCGAGGCGGTGGGCCAGGAGGGAATCATGACCCGCGCGTTGTTCCAGCCCTTCATGGACACGTTCATGCGCGGCCTGCCGCACGCCTACCGCCACACTGCGGCACCGGCCGGAACGGTCGTTCGGGTGGTCGTGGACGAGGGGATTGGCGGTACCTGGTTCGTGATGCGGGGCGAAGGCCGCTGGCAACTGGTGCCCACGCCGCCGGGGCGCAGCCAGGCCACCCTGGTGCTGCCGCCCGGCACGGCCTGGAAACTGTTTACTAAGGGGATTGCGCCCGAAACGGCGCTTGAGCAGGCCACCATAGAAGGAGACCAAACCCTGGCCCGGGTGGCCCTGTCGCTGGTGGCGGTGATGGCTTGAAAGGGGTGGGTTAGCGGCTGGGTTCCTCGTCGGGCACTGACAGGACGGCCAGTTCGGGCAGCGAAACGATCTGGGTGATGCGGTAGCCGCGGACGTCAATCCACACCTCGGCGTAGAAGTGGTCGAGGCTGTATAGGTGCAGGTAGTAGTTGCCGGAGCCGCGGGTCAGCAGGTGGCGGCCCTTGCGGGCCAGGTGCCGGTATTGCTCGGCCAGGGTACAACAGGAGAACTCCTTGAGGGTCATAACAGCCTTACGGTTAGGAATGCTTTTACTCACTACGCATTGGGGGCCCACCCCGGGAACGGGTACGCACAAGCGATTACCGCGCCCGGTGGGCTTGCAGCAGGCACGATAGGTGCGGTTGACGTAAAGGTGAAGAAGGTTGCCCGTAAGTACTACTTGTACGATGCGTAATAATACGAGGTAGCCAGTCGGTATGCAATACGTATTTGTACGGCTTTCCAAAAAAAGGCAGGTCGGGCCGATGCGCCGTTGGCCGGTCCGGGCAACGGCCGGCCAGTAAGCGCGTCGCGTGAAAGAATTAGAAAATTCAGTCCGGGCAAGAATAAAAAAAATTCAGGAAGTGGAAAAAAAACAAAAAAGTGAAAGCGGGTGCTGCCTGCTTTTTGAGCAGGTTGGTAGATAAAAAGTAGAAATGAATAACGTTCTCCGCCTTTCAAAGGGAGCCGCGAAAAATTACTTTTGGGCTTAGGTGGCTTTGGCCACGAAAGATGCTTGAATTTCTCCTTCGGGCGTAAACCACTTTTTGAGGCCGTACCGTTTGCCCTTCCGCCCGGGAATGGTGCAGGAGCCGATCATTCTTTTACTCAAGTCAAGCTTATAGAGCGTATTGTAGATAACCTGCCGGGTGGTCTGGTGCTTTTCGTCGGCAATGTCGTAGCGGTAGATGGCTTCCGAAACAATATCGTCGGCGGCAATCACGCGGCCTTGTTTCTCAAGCAGGTCGGCGATGAACCTGACCCATTTTCCGTTCATGTGCATTACGCTGCCGGATACATCAATGCCATTTTCTTCGGGATCGTCTTCTTCTTGATTGGCTTTTTCCCGTTTCGGCCGGGGTTTGGCAACCGTTTTTCTTTTTTTTCTTTCGGTGACCGGGGCACTGCTGTTGCCGGATTCCGCGGCGGGGGCTGCTTCAGGGGAAGGGACTGCCGGGGATGGATCGGCTTTTCTGGCGTTGCGCCGGCCTTTTGGGGGGGAAGGAGGGGTTTCCGTTTCCGAAGGCGCTTTGGCGGGCTGGGGTAGGGAGAGAATGCGTTCTATTTCGGCAATTTTTTGGAGGACCTTGTCCCGTTCCTGCTGGTAAAAGGAAAGTATTTCTGAAAGTTCTGATTCGGTAAATTCTATGTTTCTCATAAATCGTTTTTGTAATAATTGCTGTTCCAAGACAGGCTCAGGCGTAATTATGTAACGATACTGCCCGTTGCTGACTAATGCATCAGAGAAAGAACGTACGGTAAAACAGTCGCTTCCGGTGATTTCAAGGCGAAGAGATAAATACGTAGGAAGTTACTCATCCATGGCATTGAAAAACGAACGAAAATTTGCCGGGGCTGCCCGCCTCCCGGCATAAAACCTGTCAATGTAAACAGCGCAACGAATGCAACCAATACGCCAGGAAGAACATCAGGCACTACGCGTGAACCCGTCCTCCCCAATGCATTGTATTCCAGGTACTCCGGGCTGCCATCGGGCAACCCATCCTCAGGAAAGTATTTGGGATGCAATATATAAATATAAGGATTTCTATACCACTTAAAAATAAATTTTTCCGGCTTTGTGTAAGTTTCCAGGCAATTGCGCAAAAGCCCGTACTGTTTTTGCTTCCAGCCCCTCCGGCGTGCAGTATAAAGCGGTGAGGGCGGCCGGAAAATTCGTACGAATGAATCGTGCAGCTGTTCATTAAAAAAAACCAAGCGGGTGTAAATCAACGGGAAAGATATGCAACTCAGATACCCGTTTTTGTTTGCGCCCGTTACCTTTCCGGATGATAAAGGCGAAGTACGGGGAAGAAGTGAGAGAATAAAATAATTTTTAGCGTAGGAAACCGCGTCGTTAACCGTACAGGGCGATAATGCATTCATTTTTACTGAGCCGTTATATTTGTTTCCCGGAGGGGAGTGGGAAAAAAGAAATATACCTGGTCCAATCCATTGGACGGGCGGCCCGTGCCGGCTAGCCGCAAAAAGATGCCACCTTTCCGGGACCCGGCTGCCTTGCCCTTGTGGTTGCGCCAAATGCAGTCGCCGTTCGAAAACATGGCCGGCAAGCCGGCGCATTTCCCTAATTTTGACGAAGCAACCTCCCCCGCTTCTGCATGCCCACTTTTTTAGAATGCGCCGCGCAGCACGTCTTTTCCGGTACCGGCACAACCTCGACCGGGTCACGGTGATCCTGCCGACCCACCGGGCGGCCTACTTTTTCCGCCGGACGCTGGCCGGGCAAACCGAAGACCCGGTGTGGGCCCCCCGCATTGCGGCCATCGATGATTTCATTACCGAGGCGGCCGACGCCCGGCCCGTAGACCCCATCGGGCTGGTGTGGATGCTCTACGACGTGTGCAAGGAGATTGACCCCAACGTGCACTTCGACCGGTTCACGGGCTGGGCCCATACCTTGTTGCAGGACTTCGACAAGATCGACCAGTACCTGGTGGACCCCGCCCAGCTTTTCGATTACCTCTCGGAGGCCAAAGCCCTCGAACGGTGGGAGCCCGACCACACGCCCGGCCGGCCCCTCCGCGTGCAGTCGAAAGTAATGGAGGGCTACTTTGTGCTCTGGCAGAACCTGCACCGCATGTACCGGCGCCTCAAGGAGCGGCTCCGCGAGGGGGGGCTGGCCTACCGCGGCATGATGTACCGGCAGGTGGCCGAAGACCCCTCCGGGCTGCTCACCGACCCCGACGTGGACGCCTACGTGTTCGTGGGGCTCAACGCCCTGAGTGCTTCCGAAGAAGTGATTCTGAAGGCCCTCATGAAGGCGCACCGGGCCGAAGTGCTCTGGGATACGGATGCCTACTACATGGAACGCAACCTGGGCGTGAAGGCCGGCGACGTGCTGCGCAAGTACCGCAAGGACCGTACCTTCGGCGTGTGGAACTGGCAGTTCGACGACCTGCTCACGGGCGAAAAGGACATTCACGTGATCGGCGTGCCCAACGCCACCATGCAGGGCAAAGTGGCCGTGCAACTCTACCACCAGCAGCGCCTCGCCTTCCAGCTGAGTGACGGGGACGCCGGTGAGGACGCCGAAGAAACCACGGCCATCGTGCTGCCCGACGAAAACCTGCTGCTGCCCGTGCTGGAGTCGCTCGACGAGACGGTGAAGGATTTTAACATCACGATGGGCCTGTCGCTGCGGCAGTCGAACCTGTTTACGCTGGTGGACGCCCTGTTTACGCTGCAATACCTGGCCCTCAACGAATACCGGTCGGGCCGCAAAACCGTGAAGTACAACCACCGCCACCTGATGAAGGTGTTGACCCATCCCTTCGTGAGCCAGTACGACCAGCTCCGCTACCGGGAGGCAAAAGAGGCCCGCGATGCCCAGGGGACCGGCGCCGACGAGGCGGCGGCCCCCATCCTCACGCCGGTACGGGCCGTCATGTACCACATCGGCAACCACAACGTCATTTACATCACCCCCGAAGACCTGCTGCGGATCGGCACCGGCGACGGGCTGCTCACCGTCCTGTTTACGCCCTGGTTTGCTGAGCCGGCCACCGCCCTCTCGTGCTTCCGCGGCCTGATCGAACAGCTCCGCGAGGTGTACAAGGCCCGGCGCGAAGCCATCGAAATCGAGTACCTGTACCTGTTTGCCACCATCGTACGGCGGCTCGACACCATCCTCAAGGAACGTTACGCCAAACCCAACGCCGAAAAGCTGTCGCTGCGGTCGTTCCGGCTGTTCCTCTACGAACTCTTCAAGCAGACCCGCATTCCCTTCAGCGGCGAACCGGTGAGTACCCTGCAAATCATGGGGATGCTCGAAACGCGGACGCTGGACTACGACACGGTGATCATCCTGTCGGCCAACGAAAAGACGCTGCCCCAGCCCAAGAAACAGAATTCGCTCATTCCGCTGGACGCCTGCCGGGAATTCAACCTGCCCACGTACCGTTCGCAGGAAGCGACGATGAGCTACCACTTCTACCGGCTCCTGCAACGGGCCAAAAGAGTGTACCTGCTCTACGTGTCGGCGGCCGATACCTACGGAGCCGGCGAAAAGAGCCGGTTTATCTACCAGCTCGAACACGAACTGACCCGGTACAACCCCCGCATCCGGCTGCACCACCAGACGGCGCAGGTCCGCGAACGGGCGGCCCTCGAAACAGCGTTCATCCCGCGGGTGGACAAGACCGAGGCCGTGCGGGCGGCCGTACGGGCGGCCTTCGAAAAGGGCATTTACCCCTCGCAGCTCAACATGTACGTCAACTGCTCCCTGCAATTTTACCTGGGCGTGATTGCGGGCATCCGGGGCGAAGAGGAGGTGGAGGAAAACATGGGGGCGGCTGCCTTCGGCAACCTGGTGCACAAAACGCTGGAAAACCTCGACAAGGACCTGGCCGGGCAGGACCGGCCCATGCTGGCGGCCGACCTCGAAGCCATCCTGCCGACGCTGCCCGACCGGGTCCGGAAGGAGTTCCTGGAGTTTTACCCCGGCTACGACCTGGAAAGCGGCCTCAACTACCTCATGTACAAGATTGCCGTGCGCGTGATCCGCAACTTCCTGGAGCAACTCATCAAGAGCGACGTGTTTCCGCTCCAGATCCTGGGCCTCGAACGTACCCTCAGCGCCGACTTCAACGTGACGGTGCACGGGCAAACGGTTCCCATCAAAGTATCGGGCCGCATCGACCGCATCGACAAGGTGGGCGACACGATCCGGGTGGTGGATTACAAGACGGGCAAGATTGAACGCAAGCACCTGCGGGGCGGCGTGGATACCCGGCAGATGCTGCTCACCGACCCCGAGGCCGACAAGGTGCGGCAACTCTGGCTCTACAAGTACATCCTGGCCAAGCGGCTGATTCAAGACGGGGGCATCCAACTGCCCGACCGGCTGGTGAAGGCCGACGGGGCCAAACTGGTGGCGGGTTTTTATTCGCTCCGCAACATTGAGGCCGGCCTGCTCGACGATGCTCTGCCGGTCGGCGACGGAGTCACGCTGGAGTCGTACGTGCAGCAGACCGAAAGCTACCTCCAGACCATGCTCTCCGACCTGCTAGACCCGGCCCAGCCCTTCGGCCCCACCGACCGCCTCGAATCGTGCGTGTACTGCGCCTACAAACGGATTTGCGGGAGATAGCGGATTGGGGAGGGTTAAGCGAAGCGGGAGAAACAAGGGTTGCAAAGGGTTGAAAATAAGGGTTCGCGGAAGGGGTAGGGGGAGTGGGCAGCGTTGAAGTGGGAAGGGGGAGTATAAGCGCAGGCTTTCGTACTTTGGAATTTACCCGTATACTTGAACGCACGGCGAAAAGGAAACAAACCAATGACGCATATTCAAACAACCCTGTTCATGTTACCAACCCTTATTTTCAACCCTTTTTTAACCCCTCCTTACCCCTTTCGCAACCCTTCCGCTACTCCTTTTTTCCAACCCTTATAACCCTTCCCGAACCCTACTATGGAAATCGCCCTGGTGCTGGGGTTGCTGGTGGTCGCCATTGGCTTGTTTACCTGGGAGAAGATCTCGGTGGACGTGGTCACGCTCCTGCTGCTCATCGTGCTCATCCTTAGCGGCATCCTTACGCCGGCGGAAGCATTCGCCGGGTTCAGCAGCGATTTTATCATCATCCTGGCCTCCATCTTCGTGGTGAGCGGCGCCATGCAGGAAACCGGGGTGCTCGACCGCATCGGGGCGGCACTGGTAAAAGTAGCCGCCGGACTGAAACACGGCGCCCTGATGGCGTTCATCATGGTGATTGTGGGCACGGTGTCGGCGTTCATGAACAACACCACCGTGACGGCGCTGTTCGTGGGACCGGTGAGCGGCATGGCCCGCAAGATGAACGTGAGCCCTTCCAAGCTCCTCATGCCCATGGCGTTCGCCTCCATCATGGGCGGCACCTGCACCCTCATCGGCACCTCCACCAACGTGGCCGTGAGCGGCTTTATCAGCCAGCAGAAGATGCCGCCCATCGGCATGTTCGAGATCACGCCGGTGGGCCTGGTGCTGTTTGCGGCCGGCATCCTCTACATGTTCCTGGTGGGCCGGCGGTTCCTGCCCGACAACCCCGAGGCCAGCCTTACCGAAGGGTACGCCATCCGCGAATACCTGAGCGAAGTGGTGGTGGTAGACAACTCGCCCCTCATCGGCAAGCACATTTCCGAAACCAACCTCAGCCGGCTCGACATCCGCATCCTGCAAGTGATCCGCGACGACCAGCATTTCTTCCCGCACCCGTACCTGGTCATCCAGGCCGGAGACCTGCTGCTGGTGGAAGGCAAGGTGGAAGAACTGCTCAAAATCCGCGAGACGAACGGCATTCAGATCCGGGCTGACCTGCTCGACGAGGTAGACCTGCTGACCCGCAACTCGCAACTGGCCGAGGCGCTGATCACCAACGGCGAGTCGGACCTGATCGGCAAGACCATCAAAAGCTCCGACTTCCGCAAGCGGTACGGGCTGGTGGTGCTGGCCGTCAACCGGGCCGGCCAGACGCTGCGCGACAAGATCAGCCACATCGAACTTCGCCTGGGCGACCTGCTGCTGGTGCAGGGTACGCCCGACCGCATCCGCTACATCCGCCAGACCCACGACCTGGCCATCCTCGGTGAATTCACGCCGGTGCTGTTCCGCTTCAACCGGGGCATGCTCACGGTGCTCTTCTTCATGGTGGCCGTCCTGATCGGTTCGCTGGAACTGGCACCGCTGTCGGTATGCTTCCTCACGGCGGCCGTGCTGTCGGTGCTTACCAAAGCCATGACCGTGGAACAGGCGTACAGTTCGATCGACTGGCGGCTGCTCATCCTCATCGGGGGGATGAGCGCCTTTGGCCTGGCGATGGAAAAAACGGGGGCTTCCACGTTCCTGGCCGGGCTCATTACCGACCTGCTGAAGCCCTTCGGCAACATCGCCATTCTGACGGGGTTCGTGCTGCTCACGATCCTGCTCACCCAACCCATGTCCAATGCCGCGGCGGCGCTGGTGGTGCTGCCCATTGCCATCGAAACGGCCGAAGTCCTGGGCGCCAACCCCCGTTCGTTTGCCATCGGCGTGATGCTGGCCGCTTCCATTTCCCTCATTACGCCGTTTGAGCCGTCGTGCATCCTGGTGTACGGGCCGGGGCGGTACAAATTCAGCGATTTCTTCAAAACCGGCTCCGTCCTCACGCTGATCCTGATGGTGATCATCGTGCTGCTCGTACCGGTTTTCTGGCCGCTCTGACATTTTGTTGCGCGTACTCCCTACGCATCAAGTAGGTAATTCGTAAATTTGAACTAATTGCGAATAAAAAACACGATAACTGGAGCTCATACGTTACTTTTCAAGCACTTACTCCTGACGAGTACCGGACTGCCCTTTCACGGAATCGAGCAGCGAAAACCTATGAATAAGACCCTTTTACTCTTTGCAACCCTTACTGCCCTGGTAGCCTGTACTACCGTAAAAGACTCGGACGATTATCGCAAACTGGCCGCCGAAAAAGCTTCCCTCGAAGAGCAAATCCGGGCCCGCGACGAGGAAATTGACGAAATCACTGCCTCCATGAACCGGGTGGACAGCAACCTCGTGGCCATCTCCGAATACGTGGAGGTAATGGACGGCATCAAACTCAGCGAACTGGTGAAGAACCGCGGCGAAATCGACCTGATGATCACTGAAATCGGCGACTTTGTGAAGGAAAACAACGAGTTGGTGGCCGACCTGGAAAAAAAGGTACAGGAGTCTACCAACCTCAATGTCGGCCTCAAGCGCCTGATCGACCAGCAGAAGCGGGAAGTGTTGGAGAAAGAAACCCAGATTGCGGCGCTGATGAAGCAGGTGGAAGACCTTAAAAACGAACTGCGCACCACGATCAGCGCCAAGGACGCCGAAATCGAAACCAAGGAGGCGGAGATTTCCCTCAAAGAGCTGGAAATCAAGGACAGCAAGAAGGTGATCGAAGAGAAGGAAAACACCCTCAACACGGGTTTTGTGACCTACGGCAATAAGAAAGATTTGTCGGACAAAGGCGTGATCCAGTCGGACGGTACGATGGGCTTCGGCAAGATCGTGCTTTCCAACAAGTTTGAGGACAACGACTTCCAGGCCGTCAACATCCGGGAGATCGGGGAGATCGACATGGGCGTCACCAAGCGGCAGAAAGCCCTTACCCAGCACCCGGTTGATTCGTACTACTTCGTGAAGACTGACGGCCGCACGTTCCTGAAAATCGTGGATTACCAGAAGTTCTGGAGCATTTCCAAGTACCTGGTGGTAGTGGTAGATTATTAGATATTTATTATTTCTCCTCACCTGATGCGCCGCAGACCCAGGAGCAGCGCCTGGTACACCCCGGCCAGGTTGGGGTCATCCGTGCCCGGGCCCTTTTGCAGTTCGGTAAGCGCCGAGGCCAGCACGTGTTTCAACCGGTCGTAGTCGTTCAACTTGTTCCGGTCGTAGTAAAACTCGGGGATTTCGAGCCGGTCGGCGTCCAGCATGGCGTGGCTGATGAGCGCCTGAATGTACTGGAGCAGTCCTTCGCGGTTCACAAAGTAAGGCTTGCCTTCGTCGGGCCGGGCCGTATTGAGCTTTAACTTGGCAATGATTACGGCAAGGGTAACGCGCAAGTTCTTGATCTGTTTGTCCGTCATCTGAAAAGGGGCAAAGAGGGCTGGCGGAAAGTTTACCGGGTAAACAAAACGCTACTGGCTGAATGAATAATGATTTTGGCTTTCCGGTGCTTTTGGAAGTTGCTCTTTCGTCACAAAACGCAGAAATGGTGATAAAGTACCATTTTTTCGCTTTAAAGTTAAATAGTTTTTTCCGGCGTTGCCAACAAAAAAGCCCACAATTTGTCGGTAAATCCCCGAAGGACCGGCAAATTGTGGGCATTAAGGGAGAACTGGCTGGGTGACTTTCCAACCTTTCGGGTTTCCGAAACCCGAAAGGTTGCTGCACGGCTACCGGTTGCCCTTCATTTCGCTCAACTCCTTTTCGAAGCCGCCCGAGAGGATCGGCCAGCGGCACCAGGTTTTGGGGTCCAGGTTTTTATCGTCCAGGTGGAAGGAAGGGGCATAGCGTTCCCGCTTCCACTGGTTGCGGCTCCACAGGCGGAAAAAGCGTTCCACGTAGAGCAGCAGTTGGTCACCGGAGTACACCTCGCCAAACTGCACGTGCATGATTTCCAGCACTTCCCGGGGCGTCTGCTTGTCACGGATGGCGCACTTTTCGATGGCGTCGAGCACTTCGTAGGGCATCAGGTCGGCCTCGTCGGTCTGGGTCATTTCCAGGGGCCGCAGTTCGGCGCTGGGTTGCAGGGAGTTTACCTTGCGCAGCCCGGCCAGCTTGTACGTACCACCCACGCCCTGCGTTTCGAGCCACACGAGCCATTTGCGCAGGAAAGCCTTGTCAATGCCGGCGATGGGGGAGATGCTGCCCGCGGTATCGCCGTCCATCGTGGCGTAGCCCACGGCCGCCTCGGAGCGGTTGGACGTGGAGAGCAGCAATGCCCCTTTGATGTTGGCCAGCATCCACACGCTGGGGGCGCGGACCCGGGCCTGGATGTTCTGGAGGGCGATGTCGTCGGTTTGCCAGGAGAGTTTGCGGCCAATGCCGCCCTCCACGGCCCGGGTGTACTGCTGCACCAGTTCGTCGATGGTGATTTCGAAGTAGTCGGCGTTGAGGCTGCCCGCCAGGCTTTCGGCCGACGCGCGGGTGTCGTTGGAACTGTTGCGGGTGGCCTGGTACACGCAGGTGAGTAACTGACCGGTGAGTTCGGCCACGCTGCTGCTGCCCGACAGGGCCGGGATGTAACTCAACTTCCGCTTGAAGCCCTCCAGGCCGATGCTCTCGACGGCGAAGTGGACCATCAGGTGGCACAGGGCCGACACGGCCGAGGAGTCGGCGCCGCCGCTGAGCGACACCACGAACCCGCGGGAACGGCTCTTGCGCAGGTAGTCGAACAACGCCAGGGCCACGGCCCGGGCAAACTCTTCTTCCTTCAAATACGGACTCGCTTCCCACGCGTCGGCCTGCGGCCGGGCCCGTTCGGGACGGATGGCGGGGAAGTTGAAGTGGGCCCGCACGCGGCCAAAGTCTTTGGGACCGGGATTGCCGGAGGCGGGAATCTGCTCGATCTTGGTCTGGGCCTGCGCCAGCCGATTAGCGTCCACGTCAATCACGGCCGTTACCAGGTGGTGGTCGGCGAAGGAGAACCGCTGGCCGATGGCCTGCATTTTCCCGGCGGAAGCAATCAGGGCGCTGCCGTCGTAAATGGCGCGGCCCGCCTCGTTGCCCAGCAGGTTGGCGTAAATGTAACTCACGCCGTAGGCCCGGGAACCTTCCAGCACGAACCGCTTGCGGATTTCCATCTTGTTGAAGGCAAAATGGCTGGCGCTGGGGTTGAGGATGATGTCGACGCCCCGGCGGAACAGGCTGGAACCCGGCCGGTTGGCGACCCAGGCGTCTTCGCAGATTTCAAAACCGATGCGGATGCCGTCCACTTCGTAGTACAGGTCGCCGAGGGGATAAGTTTCGCCGTTCAGGGGCAGTTCGGCCACCTCGCCCTGCGGCCAGGGGTTAAACCAGCGGGGTTCGTAGTGGATGCCGTCGCCGGCCAGGTACTTCTTGGCCGTAAAGCCCATGATCTTGCCGTCGGCTACAAGGCACGCGGCGTTGTAGATGCGGTTGAGGTACTTGACGGGCAGGCCCAGCGATACGATCATACCCTTCGTGTGCGGCAGGATTTCGGCCAGCATCCGGTTGGATTGCGCAAACGTGCCGTGGGAGTAGAAGGCGTCCTCGCAGCCGTAGCCGGGGATGCACATTTCGGGCAGGCAGAGCAGGCTCACCTGTCCTTTCCGGGCCTCGTCGATGCAGGCCAGGATATGGGAGAAATTGTTGTTCCAGTCGAGGGGCGTCTGGTTAAGCACGCCGGCGGCAACTCTGAGCAGTTTCATAAGAATAGACGTTAGATTTTAGACGTGAGACGTGAGACTGTAAACGGAGGCAGAAGTCGTTGGCGTTCCGGTCTCCTGTCTGATGTCTCATGTCTGTCCGGT
The DNA here is from genome assembly GCA_963844325.1 of uncultured Sphingobacteriales bacterium. Classification (GTDB taxonomy): domain Bacteria; phylum Bacteroidota; class Bacteroidia; order Cytophagales; family 172606-1; genus CADCTQ01. Next base: position 4,667,546 of record CAWJNV010000002.1, on the reverse strand, counting down.
CAGTGGCTTAGAATTTCAGCAGCGAGTAAGTCGCTGATGCTTTTTACCTTCAGGAAGTGGTTTTGCAACCCGATGGCGTTGGGGTGGCTGTCGGTGCTGTATACGCAACTGAACAGGCCGCTGCGTTCAATTTTTTCGAGCCCCCCGTTGCTGAACAGTCCGTGCGTGGTGACGGCCGCAATCCGGGCGGCGCCGGCCTCCAGGTACGCCTCGGCCGCGTGCACCAGCGAACCGCCCGTCCGGATCATGTCGTCGTAGATGATCACGCACCTGCCCCGCACGTCGGCGCTGATGGAGGTGATCTGCGTTTCTTCCCCGCTGATGCGGCGCTTGAACACAAAGGCGCCGTTCACGCCCAAATCATTCGCCAGCGACTCCACCCACTTGGCCCGGCCGGCATCCGTGGAGGCCAGCACGAAGTTGTCGCCGGCGATTTCGCGGCAGGCCGCCATGATGACGGGCTTGGCGTACAGGTGCACCGCCTTGGTTTTGCCTTCGAAGTAGTACGGCAACCCCTCGGTGTGCAGGTCGAGCAGCACCACGCGGTTTTCCATCGGCGTCTCCGGAATGGTGGAGAGCAGGTACGCCCGCGTCTTGGCCGTCACCACCTCGCCTTTTTTCACGGCCCGTTCCATGGTGGAGTAGCCGAAGTACGGGATGACCAGCAGCAGCGAACAGGCGCCGAGCCGCACCAGCGTGCAGGCCAGGTCGTATAATTCCAACGTATCCGCATCCGAAATGGTGCCGCCCACCAGTACCACTTCCCGGCCGTCCACGTCGGTGAGTACCCGCTGGTACCGCTCCCCGTCGGGAAATTGCCGCACTTCGACCTCACCGCAGTCGAAATGTCCCGACGCGCAGAGTTCCCGCTGCAAGTACTGGTAAGACAAGGTGCTGAACACTATTTTGTTGCCGTATTTCATGAGTAAGACATTAGACGGGAGATGTTAGACATAAGATGTACTGACGAATGAGGGTATGGTTAGATGGTTAAATGGCTGTATGGCTGACCCAATAACCATGCAGCCATATAGCCATACAGCCATTTAACCATACTCTTCCTTGTCAACACATTTTTCAATTAAACTGCTCCTCGTTCTTCAGGTTTCTCAGTTTGAAGATCAGGTCGGTTTTGAAGTCGTAGAGGCCTTTCTCAAGGCCCACGGGGTACACGTGCGGGTTGACGAAGCGTTTGATGCCTTCGTGAAAGCCGGCGAGTTGCGTTTTGACCCGTTCGCGGATCTGGGTAATGGCCGGCAGGCGGTACACCCGTTCTCCTTCCCGGAACACGGGCACCAGCAGGTCTTCGTGGCGCAGGCTGCCGCTCAGCTTTTTCCGCTTGGTGTAGTCCACCGGGTCCACGATGGTGGCGTGGGTGCCGCCGGCCGGGTGCTCGGTGTCAAAGATCATGTCGGCCACGAATCCCCGGGCGTCGGAGTAGCGGCGCACCTGCTGGATGCCGGGCGTGGAAATCTTGATTGTCTGTTCGGATAGCTTCATTTTGTAGTCCCACCCGCCGGTTGCGTTCCGCAGGGCGGCCAGTTTGTACACGCCGCCCAGGGCCGGCTGGTCGAAGGCCGTAACGAGTTTGGTGCCCACGCCCCACACGTTCACCCGGGCTCCCTGGTCCTTGAGGCTGGCAATGATGTGTTCATCGAGGTCGTTGCTGGCCAGGATGTTGGCCTCCGGGAAACCCGCTTCGTCGAGCAGCTTGCGGGCTTCAATGCTGAAGTACGCCAAATCCCCGGAGTCGAGCCGGATGCCGCCCAGTTTGTAGCCCTTTTCGCGCAGTTGCCGACCCACGGCAATGGCCTTCTTCACGCCTTCCAGCGTGTCGAACGTATCCACCAGGAACACGCTGTTGTTGGGCATCACCTCGGCGTAGGTCTGGAAGGCTTCTTCCTCCGAATCGAACGACATCACCCAGCTGTGGGCGTGCGTACCCCGCACCGGTATACCGAATTGCTTGCCGGCCAGCACGTTGGACGTGGCTTCGCAGCCGCCGATGTAGGCCGCCCGGCTGGCGGTGAGGCCGCCGTCGATGCCCTGGGCGCGGCGCAGGCCGAATTCTAATACGGGTTCGTCTTTGGTCACCAGCTTCAGCCGCGCCGCCTTGGTGGCAATCAGCGACTGGAAGTTGATCATGTTGAGCAGGGGCGTCTCGATGAGCTGGCACTGCAGGATGGGCCCGCGGACCCGCACGAGCGGTTCCTGGGGGAACACCACGGTGCCTTCGGGCACGGCCTCCACGTCGCAGGTAAAATCGAGGCCGCGCAGGTAGTGCAGGAAGCCTTCCTCGAAGAGCGGCTTGCCGTCGTAGCCCTTCAGGCCCGCCAGGTAGGCTACGTCCTCTTCCGAAAAGCTGAAGTTTTCCAGGAACTGCACGGCCTGTTCCAGGCCCGCCGCTACCGTAAAGCCGCCCTCGAAGGGGTGTTTGCGGAAGTATAAGTTGAAGACGGCTTCTTTCTCGGCGGTACCGGATTTCCAGTAGCCGTACGCCATGGTGATCTGGTAGAGGTCGGTGAGCAGGGCGAGGGACGGGCCCTGGGACGTGGGGGAGAAGGACATGGAGGTAATTGTAAAATTTACACTAAGGTAGAGGCCTCCTCCTTATCCGCAAAATCAAAAGCACATTTATTTTGGAAAACGTAAGCATACCATTGAAAAGAGGAGACCGGAAGAAGGGAGACCGCAGACCGGAGGAAGGAAGACCGGAGGAGGAACACGGCCTTTGGCGAGGATTCGGTACAAGTTGGAAGCGGAAAGGAGAAAGGAAAAAAGGAAGATTTTGGTGCGTATTTGCCCATCAATCAGCTACCAACAAAAAAGACCATCAACGCTGATGGCCTCTTGTGTTAATAATTCATTTTAACCTGAGTCTTTTCGGGCAAATGACGCATTGTAGGGTCACGCTTCCTTCCGTCCACGCTTGAGCCAGACGCGGACGGGAGGGGATAAGGTTTAAACCCTATCCCCTCCCGTCTCCGGTCTCCCTTTATTCCCCGCCCGTGGGGGACGAGGCGCGGATGGCCTTGTACTCATCCAGTTTCTCGGTTTCGAGGCGCATTGCGGTCTTCAGGCTTTCGACCATCGGCGCCAGTTCGCCGTTGACCTTGTCCTTCATTTCCTGCCACACCAGGGAATGCCACGCTTCGTCGGCTACGGCGCGGTAGGGGTACCGGGGGTGCGTGGTAAGGACGTTGAAGGAAAGGCGGGCCACGTGGGTAAAGTCAGTTACTTCGTAAGTATAGAAGCCATCCTCCACGCGTACTGTGAAGTTGAAGAAGATGCGTCCCTTCACGTATTCGTTGCTGCCGCCCTGCCGGGTGGAAAAGGGGAGGCTGGCCGTGCCGGTGAAGCGGCCGTAACGGCGGTTGGCTTCTTCGAGCAGGGAAGGTACGTTTTGGGAGGCTTCCTTGAACCACCGCCAGGCGCGGCTGTATAGTTCGTCGCGGGGAGCATCGCCCATTGGGATGGTGTCGCGCAGGGCGTACTTCAGGTGACCGGCCGGTGAACCCGCCGGGTCCGGCGCCTGGGCCGTAGCCCGGTAAAATGATAGCAGCAGAAAGAAAATGGTAAAGCTTTTCCTCATAAGCAGGTATGGTTGTAAAGTGGTAAAGGGTAGGGGTAAAGGGGGATGCCGAAAGCAGCCACGGAACGGGGAGGCTTCCTTACAAAAATATTAGAATATGGCAATGTTCCAAATAAACTTACCCCCCGGCAAACGCTTGCAAAACGTCGTGACGGGCAAATTCTCCATGAAGTAAATCGGGCTAAAAATAGACGGGAATTACTTGTAATAGGTTTGTATACAGCTTCGTAGTTGATTTTAAGTAGCTTTTTCCTGCTCTTGGCTGTAGGGAACCGGCCCGGGCAAAAACGGAAAGTTTACAATTCCGTGCAGGAAGACGCGTATTTCTAAAATTCAATTTATGGAATAGTCGTAAAAATATTACACCCATTTTTGTGCCGCGGCAAGCGGAGTGCGGTCACCTGCGGGCCGGTGCCCGGGTCCTAAATTTGACTGGCGCCTGCCAAATCTTTTGCCGCTTTCCGTATCATTGCCGCATAAACCAACGGGTATGGCAAAAGACATTCTGGCTGAAGTAATCACCATCGGCGACGAGATCCTCTACGGGCAAATCACCGACACGAACACGCAGTGGATCAGCGCCGAACTGGACAAGATCGGCGTGAAGACGGTTCGCAAATCTGCCGTCGGGGACCGGGAAGACCGCATCCTCGACGTGCTCCGCGAAGCCGAAAGCCGGGCCGACATCATCCTGATGACCGGCGGCCTGGGTCCCACCAAAGACGACATTACCAAAAAGACTCTCGCCAAGTACTTCAACAGCACCCTGGAGATCCACCCCGAGGCGCTGCGCGACGTGGCCGAAATTTTCACGCGGCGCGGCTTCGAACTCACCGAACTGAACCGCCAGCAGGCTGTCCTGCCCACCAACGCCACGTTTATTTCCAACAAAGTGGGGACGGCCCCCGGTATGTGGTTCGAAAAGGACGGCAAAGTGTTTGCATCCATGCCCGGCGTGCCGCACGAGATGAAGTGGCTCATGGAAAACGCCATCCTCGACAAACTCCGGCAGCACTTTCGCACGCCCATCATCTACCACAAAATGATCCGCACCATCGGCATCGGCGAGTCGTTCCTGGCCGCCAAAATTGAGCCCTGGGAAGATAACCTCCCGCCCCACATCCGGCTGGCCTACCTGCCCAGCATGGGCCAGGTGAAGCTCCGCCTCACGGCCACCGGTGAAGACTTGGCTACGCTTCAGCAGGAGGTGCAGGCGCAGATCGACGGATTGCTGCAAATCGTGCCCGAACACGTGTACGGCTACGACAGCGACGAACTGGAAATGACGGTGGGCCGGACGCTGGCCGAAAAGGGCCTGACCCTGGCCGTGGCCGAAAGCTGCACCGGCGGCTTCCTGGGCCATTCAATTACCCGCATTCCCGGCAGTTCCCGCTACTTCCTGGGGGGCATCCTGGCCTACAGCAACGAAGTGAAGATCAACCACCTGGGCGTGAACCCCGAAACGCTCCGGGAGCACGGCGCGGTAAGCGAACAGACGGTGCGCGAAATGGCCGAGAACGTGCGGCGGCGGCTCAATGCTTCCATCGGCGTTGCCACCACGGGCGTGGCCGGCCCCGACGGCGGTACCCCCGAAAAACCGGTGGGCACCGTCTGGATCGCCTACGCGGACGGCACCAATACGGTAGCCAAAAAGCTGCAACTGTTCAAGGACCGCGAAATCAACATCAAGTTTTCGGCCCTGTCGGTGCTCAACCTCATCCGGCAAAACCTGCCCTTACGGCGGGTGTCGTAAAAAATGGTATTTTTGTTCGCCCTAATTGCATAAAGTACAGACGCTCATTCCAAACCACATTAATTTTGCAAACCCAAACAAACCAACAAACCAATGGCAGTGATTGAAATGGTGATGCCCAAAATGGGTGAAAGTATCATGGAAGGTACCATTCTGAACTGGCTCAAGAAGGAAGGCGATACCATCGAGCAGGACGAGTCAGTATTGGAAGTAGCTACCGACAAGGTGGATACGGAGGTGCCCGCCACCCATGCCGGTGTATTACAGAAAATCCTGGCGGAGGTCGGTCAGGTGGTGGAAGTCGGCAAGCCCATTGCGCTGATTGCCACCGGTGCGGATGTCCGCAACGTAACCCCGGCCGATGCCCCGGCCGCCCCGGAAGTTACCGCCCCGAGCCACGCCCAGGTGCTTGAACAGCAGATCAACACCCTGCAAGGGGAACACAGCCCGCAGCGGCTCACCCAGCCGGCCACGGGACGTTTTTATTCACCGTTGGTACTGACCATTGCCCGCGAAGAAGGCATTTCCATGCAGGAACTTGAATACATCCCCGGCACCGGCGGCGACAACCGGGTGACCAAGAAGGACATTCTCAACTACGTAGCCAAGCGCAGCGTGAATGGCAACGGCAACGGCCAGTCGGTAACCCCGGCCGTGCCCGAAGGGGTAGCTGCCGAGCCGGCCGCCCGTCCCGTCGCCGAAAAAACGACCCAACCGGTCGCGTACCGGGAAGCGCCGCCCCAGCCCGTTCAGCAGCCCCGCCCGGAGCCGCCCGTACAACGGCAGGAACCCGTCCGGACGGCACCGCAGCCCCCCGCTGTAACCGAAGAACAGCCGCCGGCCTACGTGCCTTCCACTCCCGCCAGGCCGGTATCGGCGCCGGCCGTTTCGTACGGTGGCCGCACCGAGATCGTGGAGATGGACCGGATGCGCAAGATGATCGCCCAGCGTATGGTGGACTCCAAACGCACCTCGCCGCACGTTACCTCGTTCGTGGAAGCCGACGTGACCAACATTGTGTACTGGCGCAACCGCATCAAGAATGAATTCAAGGCCCGCGAAGGCGATACGATCACCTACACGCCGGTATTCATCGAGGCCATTGCCAAAGCCATCAAGGATTACCCGATGATCAACGTGTCGGTGGACGGCGACAAAATCATCGTCAAGAAGGACATCAACATCGGAATGGCCGTGGCCCTGCCCACCGGCAACCTGATCGTGCCCGTCATCAAAGGCGCCGACCAGCTCAACATGGTGGGGCTGACGCGCAAAGTGAACGACCTGGCCCGCCGGGCCCGCGAGAATAAACTTTCGCCCGACGACCTGGCCGAAGGCACGTACACGATGTCCAACGTCGGTTCTTTCGGCAACGTAATGGGTACGCCCATCATCTTGCAGCCGCAGGTAGGCATCATGGCGTTCGGCGCCATCCAGAAAAAGCCGGCCGTCATCGAAACGCCCTTCGGCGATACGCTGGGCATCCGCCACATGATGTTCCTGTCGCACTCCTACGACCACCGCGTGGTGGATGGCGCCCTGGGCGGCATGTTCGTCCGCCGCGTCGCCGACTACCTGGAAGGCTTCGACGTGAACCGCAAAGTGTTTTAGCCAAGGGCTGAGGGCATGGGGCAGCGGGTGCGGTGCGCATCTGGAACAACACGTCCAACCCGCTTGAAGCACATAAAACAAAAGGCCGCAGTATTCAAACTGCGGCCTTTTCTGTTTATTTCAGTACGAACAACCAACAACCAACAACGAATCTCTATTATTTCCCTTCCCCGAAAGTAAGGACTTCCTGGACTTCGCCGCATTCGAGCATTTTGTCGCCGAAGTAGGGGTTGCGGATTTCGCTTTTGGCGCTGAGCCAGAAGGCGCCCTTGTCGTTGAAAGCCATCGGGCAGTATTCCTTATAGAGCGTCGTGCCGGCGCCGAAGTCACTTACCAGGGCGTACGCGGCTTTCGACAAGTCTTCGAAGCTGGTTCTTTTCACCTCAATGTTCGGGGCGGCCTGCATGGAAGTGGCGGCCCGCTCCATGATTTTCCGGTGTTCCGCCCACTTTTCTGCGGCGTCGGCGGGCAGGGAAGCGGCATCCACCTGGCCCAACGTGGTAAGCAGGTCGCCGGTTTTCTGGTCGGTCTGCTCCGCATCCGTCGCCACCAGGGCGTCTTTGGTAGCCAGGTACGCCGCTACCACTTTGTCCAATTGGGCTTTGAACGGGTCGGGGGCCTGGTAAGCCACCTTTACCTGCTTGGCAGGGGGGAGATCGGTGTCAGCGGCGTGTTCGTCGGAGGCCGTGTTTTCCGTGGTGGACGGGTTGTTGGTGCAACTGCCCAGCAACAGTACCCCGGTGATCAGCAGGGCGGAAGGAATGCGCAGGAAATAGGACATGGATATGGGAAGTTAGAGGCGTTCATTCTCCGGCAGTTTCACGATGGAAAGCCAGAAGTTGTCGATCAGTTTGATGACGTTGATGAACTGGTCAAAATCAAAAGGTTTGGTAATGTAGCAGTTGGCGTCGTGGGCGTACGTGTCGGTCACGTCCCGTTCGTCGGAAGAAGTGGTGAGGATAATCACCGGGATCTGCTTCAGGTGGGGGGCGCTTTTTACTTCCGCCAGCACTTCCCGGCCGCTCACCACCGGGATGTTCAGGTCGAGCAGGATCAGGTCGGGGGTGAACGCGTCGGCGTAAGGGGCATTCCTGAGGAGGAAATCCATCGCCTGGCGGCCGTCTTTCACCACCTGGAGGTCGTACAGAATCTTACCGCTTTTCAGCGCCTCTTGCGTCAGGCGGACGTCGCCGGGGTTGTCTTCCACTAAAAGGATGCGAATGGTTCTCATAAGTTGGTGCTACAGGCTGAAAATAGGACAAATAGCGTATTGGTATTACAATCTATTTGCGGATGCGAATGTTTGGAAATAGCCAAAAAACGGCAAACGTAGCGTTTTGGATCGGTTTCTTTGGGGCAACCCTGGCGCAAAAGTAGTACGAATCGGGTAATATTAAAAGTAAAGCCCTCGGGTACGTGCAGAGGCGTGGTTATTAAAGTTATAAAAAATAAAGGAATTGTGTAAATGTTCTTTTTATTTAAGGGTTGCTCAGTGAAAACTTTTCCTTCTGCGAATCCAGCAACTGGCCCTGGTAACATTTGAGGATGCGCGCCGGGTACTGGTTGAGGAAGCTGTGGTTGTGCGTTGCCATCAGGATGGCCGTCCCGCTGCGGTTGATGTCGAGGAACAGTTGCAGGATGCCCTGCGCCACTTCGGGGTCCAGGTTCCCGGTGGGTTCGTCGGCCAGCAGCACCATCGGTTCGTTGAGCAGGGCCCGGGCCACCACCACCCGTTGTTGTTCGCCACCCGAAAGCTGCCAGGGCATTTTGGCGCCGGCCGTGCCCAGGCCTACCTTCAGCAGCACTTCCGCAATGCGCTTTTTCATGGCGGCCGAATCCTTCCAGCCGGTGGCCTTGAGCACGAACCGCAGGTTTTCGTCCACGGAGCGGTCGAAGAAAAGCTGGAAGTCCTGGAAAATGATGCCGAGCTTGCGGCGCAGGAAGGGAACGTCCTTCGAACGAAGCTGGTGCAGCGGGTAGCCGGCCACGGTCACTTCCCCCGAGCGGAGGGGAAGGTCCCCGTAGAGGGTTTTGAGCAGCGAACTCTTGCCGCTGCCCGTGCGGCCGATCAGGTACACGAATTCGCCCTTTCCGACCGAAAAGTTGATTTTGCTCAGAACGATGTTTTGTTCTTGCAGCACGTACGCATCCTTGGCGCGGATCACCGGCTCCCCGGAAAAAGCATCCATATTCAAAGGGTCAATTCTTGTAGTTTTCCAAACGGCAACTCGCGGATCAGGCTTTCCAGGGCTTCTTCCTTGCCCGCCAGGCCGTATTTCTCCGGGTTTTTGAGCGGCCGGTCGGCGCGGAAATAGGCAATGAGCACGAAGTTCTCGTCGCGCAACTGGATGTAGTCCGGGATTTTGGCTTTGCCTTTTACTTTGATGATGTACATAAAAGTTTAGGAGTTTATGAGTACATGAGTTTATGAGTAAGGGAGAGTGACTTTACCGGAGGAGTTTACTCGGTGCTACCCGCTTTAGACTCATGAACTCATAAACTCCTGCACTCATGAACTTTTCACTGGTTTCCCTTCCGGTGGTCGGCCAGGAACTTTTCGAGGCCGCTGTCGGTGAGGGGATGCTTGAGCAGGCCCGTGATGACATTGAGGGGGCAGGTCACTACGTCGGCGCCCAGTTCGGCGCACTGCACCACGTGCATTACGTGCCGCACCGAAGCCGCCAGGATTTCGGTGTGGAAGCCGTAGTTGCGGTAGATCATCACCATTTGCTCAAGCAGGGCCAGGCCGTCGGTGGCTACGTCGTCGAGGCGGCCGATGAACGGGGAAACGTACGTGGCCCCGGCCTTGGCCGCCAGCAGCGCCTGCCCGGCCGTAAACACCAGGGTGCAGTTGGTGCGGATGCCGCGTTCGGAGAAGTACTTGATGGCCTTCACGCCGTCGCGGATCATGGGCACCTTCACCACAATTTTCTCGTCGATCTCGGCCAGTTCTTCACCTTCCCGCACGATCTCCCTGAACTCCGTGGCAATCACCTCCGCGCTGACGTCGCCTCCTACCAGGTCACAAATGGCCTTGTAGTGGGAGAAAATTCGGTTTTTGCCCGCAATGCCTTCTCTGGCCATCAGGGAAGGATTGGTGGTTACGCCGTCGAGCACCCCCAGGTCGTGGGCCTCGCGGATTTCATCAAGGTTGGCGGTATCAATGAAAAACTTCATGCGCTTGCGTAAACAGGGTAAAGGTGCAAATTGGGGATAAATCGGGAGAATGCGAAAACCAGGCCGTGCCGGGGATACGGGAAAGGAGCGGGGAATTCGGAAACGGGTAACGGGAGGATGCCGGGAAGGCAGGGGAGAAAATAAAAAAGGCAAACCGAATATCGCGCCGCTGCGACCATCTACCCTTGCTTGCTTCCGCACCTGGGGGGTTTGACAGGAGCTGGCCGTACCGATTTGCCGGGGCAAATATATAAACTTTCGCGGGGCGTTCAAAAATTTAGCAATAAAAAAAGCCGGGAAGTTTTATCCTCCCGGCCCATACTGTAGAAAAAAGGCAACAATGGAGACACGGAGGAAAATCGGTTTAGGGGTAGGGTTTAAACCCTACCCTAAGGAAAGGTTATGCCTCATTGATTCAAGCGAAGTCTACGTACGCATGCGCGATAGCAATTACGCTCAATATCCACAGGATAGGGTTTAAACCCTATCCCCGTCTCCCATCTGGTAATCCTTCAATTCTGGAAATCCTGGCCCGTCTTATTTGATCTCAAACAGGCTGTCTTCCAGGTTCTTGTTCACCTCAATGCCCGTTACCTGCATTTTGATCTGCTGGGGACCGATGGAGGTGGTGATCGTGTGCGGGTACTGCACGCCGTTCACTTCCTTGTAGTCGCCCAGGTCGGTGCTTTGGGTCACGGCGCCTTCGGGGGTGTTCTGGCTGCCCACCACCCGGATTTTGAGCCCGGTAGCCGCGTCGTAGTACTCGGTTACCTTGGTGCCGCCGGGCATTTCAAGTTCCACCTTGTAGGCTTCTTTGCCTTCCACGGTTTCGGTGCCGGTGAGGCTTCGCTTGACGCCCATCTGGTCGTAATACAGTTCCGCAAACAGCGTGTTCTGGATCTTTACGGCCTCCAGTTCGGGACCGGTCATTTCCTGCGGGTTGCCCATCTGCGACATCACGGCCCGTTTGCCGTCGGAAGTAATGGTAAACACGTCCATGCCCTGCGCCTGCATCACCATTTTCGCCTTGTTGGGGGCTTTGCGCTGCTGCACCACGCCAAGCGCCATCCCTTGTACGCTGGCCGACATATTCATGGTCAGGTCTTTGACCTGCCCCAGCTTTTCGCGGCCCCCGATGGTTTGCAGGAATTTGTCGATCACCTGGTCGGCGGTGAGTCCGGCCGGCGCGGCTTTTTTGGTGCCCGGGGTTACCTTGTTGCCCGTCACGTCGTAGTATTCGATTTCACCGAAGGGTTTGAGCTTGTCGGCTACTTCCGAAGCATTGCCCACCACCACGATGTGCGCCTGTTCGGGGTGAATGTATTTCTTGGCCGTGTTCTGCACGTCCTCGGCAGTGACGGCGGCCACGTTCTTGAGGTAGTTCTGGTAGTAGTCGGCGGGCAGTTTGTAGCGGGCCGTATTGATGGCAAAGCTGGCAACCGTCTGGGGGCTTTCCAGGGACCGCACGAACGAACCAGTGACGCCGGCCTTCGACTGTTTGAGTTCTTCGGGGCTCACCTTGGCGTCGCGGATGCGCTTGAGTTCGTTCATGAATTCCACCAGGGCACTGTCGGTCACGGCGTTGCGCACGCTGGCACTGGCCGAAAATTCGCCGATCAGCTTATCCGGCGAGATCGAAGAGTAGGCGCCGTAGGTAAGGCCGCGTTTTTCGCGCAGGTTGTTGTAGAGCCGGCCCCCGGCCCCGCCGAGAATGTCGTTGGTGATGCGGGCCTTGATGGCGTCGGGCGAACCCGGCTTGAGCGGAACCGTGTGCGCGATGCTGAGTACTGATTGCACCGAACTGGCCCGGTCCACGAGGGCAATTTTGGTTTTGGCCGGGGCGGGGTCGGCCGTGTAGGTGTGCTTGGGCACGGTCCCCTTCTGCCACTTGCCGAAGTACTTCTCCACGGCGGTGCGGGCTTCGGCGGTGGTAATGTCGCCCACCACGGCCAGGTACGCCACGTTGGGCTTGTAGTAGGTGTTGTAGAAGCTTTTCACCTTGTCAAGCGTCACCTTCTCCACGGTTTCCTCGGTGGTGGGTTCGCCGTAGGGGTGGTTGCGGCCGTAGAGCACCACGTTGCCCACGATGCCCGCCACGGCGTTGGGGTCGTCCTTCTGCGAGGCGATGCCCGAGATGGTTTCGCGCTTGATGCGGTTCAGTTCCGACTCGGGAAAGGAGGGGTTCAGGACCACGTCCGACATCAGTTCGAGCAGCTTGTCCTGGTGTTTCTTGAGGGAAGCCCCGTAAATGCCCGACTCGGACGTGGACAGCGACGCCCCGATGAAGTCAATGGCCTCGTCGAGTTGTTCCTTGGTGCGGGTTTTGGTGCCCGTCCGGAGCATTTGCCCGGCAATGTCCACGTACCCGGCAAACTCCTTTTCCTGCACGGGATCATTGTCGAGCACCAGGTTAAAGGCCACGCGGGGCAGCTTGCGGTTGGTGACCACGAACACTTGCAGTCCGTTGGGCAGGGTAAACGTTTCGTACTTGCCGATCTTGATGGCGGGGGCGGGGCCGCCGGCCGGTATTCTGGAACGGTCAAGCTGGGCGAAGCTGCCCGTCGAAAGGGCAAGCAGGCCCGGCAGCAGCATATATAAAGCGGTTTTTTTCATGTTGGGTTGAGCAAATGGAAATGGTTGATTCGCGGGAGGGTGGCGGAAAAGTTTATGAGTTTATGAGTTCATGAGTTCAAAGTATGTACGCGTTGATCAGTAATCGCCTTTTTACTCATAAACTCTGAACTCATAAGCTGATAAACTACTTTTTCTTCTTCTTGCGGCCTTTCTCGGGCTGGGGCGCCGGCGGGGTTGCCGGGGGAGCCGACGTGGTATCGGCCTGACCGGGCTGGGCGGCCTGCACGCCGGGTTCGGGCTGGGCCGGTTGGGCGGGCTGCGCCGCTTTGGGCATGTAGTGCAGCACCACGCGGTTGTTTTTGGTGAGGTACTTCTGCGCCACCCGCTGGATGTCTTCGCGCGTTACTTTCATGTACCGCTCCAGTTCGGTGTTGATGAGGTTGGCGTCGCCGAAGTACATCTCGTAATTGGCCAGGTTTTCGGCAACACCGGCCACGGTAGCGTTGCCACTCACGAATTCGTTTTCAATCTGGTTGCGCAGCTTCTGGAACTCTGCTTCGCCGATGAGTTCTTTCTGCACTTTGGCTACTTCTTCGTCCATGGCGTTTTCCACCTCTTCGGGTTTCACGCCCATGTTGGCAATGCCGAAGGTGAGAAACAAGCCCGGGTCTTCGAGGGCGAAGGGAAAGGCCCCTACGGCAACCACTTTCTGCTGCTTGTCCTTGATCTCGCGGCTGAACCGGGAACTTTCACCGCCCGACAGCAGGGTGGTCAGCATTTGCAGGGGGTAATAGTCTTCGGTGCCCTGGGCCGGAATGTGATACGACTGAATGATGGCGGGCAGGGTTACGTTGTCGTACACCACGTCCCGGGTTTCGGCCGCCTGGGGCGGCTCGGTCACGTTGGGCCGGTAAATGGGCTTGGTGCCCTTGGGAATGTCGCCGAAGTATTTGGCGATGAGCGTCTTGGTTTTTTCCACGTCGATGTCGCCGGCAATGGACAGGATGGCGTTGTCGGGCACGTAAAACTCTTTGTAGAAGGCAACGAATTCTTCCAGCTTGGCCGCGTTGAGGTCTTCCATCGAACCGATGGGGGCCCAGCGGTAGGGATGCACCTTGTAGGCGCGCTTCAAGGTTTCTTCCAGGATGGAGCCGTAGGGCTGGTTGTCGATCCGCTGCCGCTTCTCTTCCTTCACCACTTCCCGCTGGGTATCCACGCCGGCCTGATCGATCTTGGCGTGCAGCATCCGCTCCGACTCCATCCAGAGGCCGAGTTCGAGCTGGTTGGAGGGGAAAATCTGGTAGTAGAACGTGCGGTCCTGCGAAGTATTGGCGTTGTTGGTGCCGCCGGCGTTCTTGTTGAGCTTGTCGAAGTCGCCCCGCTTCATGTATTCGGAACCTTCAAAGAGCAGGTGCTCGAAGAAGTGGGCGAAGCCGGTGCGGTTGGCCTGCTCATTCTTGCTGCCCACGTGGTACATCACCGTCACGGCCACGATGGGCGTGGAGTTGTCCTGGTGAAGGAGCACTTTGAGGCCGTTGGGTAGCTCGTATTCGGTAAACTTGATCCGCGGTTCCTGCGCGGCCGCGGCGGTGCTTAACAGCACGGCCAGTAGCAAAAGGATGGGTATTCGCTTCATGTCAAACGGTAGGAGGTTAAGGGTTACGGGGGCCGGCGAAAATCCGGCGCAGCAGAAGCGAACCGGATATTCAATTAATCCAAAAATAGGGTTTTTTGTTAAAGCGCATTTCCGGCCCGGTCAACATTTACATCAGCGTTCCCCAACCGGGGCAAGTGGCAAAGGGCCCGGATAGGGTGAGACATTCCCGTCCGGAAGCCTATCCGGCGGGCTGAACCGCAGTCTTTTGCCGGGCCGTACCCGGCGGCCTCCGCAGGACTCAAGGGCAAAATCTTACCGAGCTATTATTTACAACCGGTGTACACCCAATAAAATACGAATAGACCTCTTTTCACCAGTAAATCATTGAAAAAGTGGCGGGTAAAAGCGGCAATTGTTGAAAAAACGCAACGGTTGGGCGCCTGGCCGGGTGGGGTGGCCTCCGGAATCAATGCGGGTTTTGCGGGGCGGCAAAAAACAAAAAAAGTCAAAAGCAAAGCTCTCCCGCCCCTTCGCACTAAATCTTTGTCAAACAATACAGCCCGTAAAAGCCGCCGAATGGTGCCCGTTTTTGACGGATTGAGATTAGAACTACTTTCGGGCACATTTTTTCAACACCCCAAAACAATTATCAATTACAATTCGAGCAACTATGAGAAAGATCAACTTTCTGTTTGCCATGATTCTGATGGCAATGGTTTCCCAGGTTTCTTTTGGTCAGGCTTTCGAGCAGGGCACCAAAGTAGTGAGCTTAGGTTACGGTTTCGGTAACCTGAACCGCGCTGTCTTCAAGCTGTACGAAGATGAGGCAGGCTACAAGTACTCCGGCATGGGCCCCCTGTTCGCCAAGTTTGAGTACGGTGTATCTGACAAAATCGGTCTGGGGCTGAACATCGCCCACATCGGAGCCAACGTGAAGTACGGCACCGGTACCAGCCAGGAGGAAATCAACTGGAGAAACACCAGCGCCTTGTTGCGCATGAACATTCACTTCTCCAACAGCGACAAACTCGACGCTTTCTGGGGTGCCGGTGTAGGTTACCGGTTCGGCAGCTGGAAGTTCAAGAGCGAAACCGGCGGCGTTGATGGAGAAGTGGTCAACCTGATTCCCCTGGGCTTTGAAACCACCATCGGTGTAAGATACTTCTTCGTTGAGCACATCGGCATCTACGCTGAAGCTGGTATTGCCAAGGCTCCGATCCAGTTTGGTCTGAACGTCAAATTCTAATACCAACCCGAATCATAAGACTGAGAGGCCGCCGGTACCCCACCGGCGGCTTTTCGGTTTTTAAAGGGGGCGCCGGCGCGTCTGGCCTTTGGCCCCTGCTAAAACAAGAAACCGATCGTAATACCCGTGCGGAACCATACGGGGGAGAAAAAATTGGGCACGTCATAATCCCTTTCGGTGGTCTCTTCGCTGAATTCGTAGCTCCGGCCGGTCACGGTGGGCCCGATGAATCCTTCGAATGAAAGCCGCTCGCCCAGCACGAACTGGCCCCCGACCAATACACCGCCCCCGAAGTTGTTCATTTGCAACGTACCCTCGAAGGTGCGGCCCTGTACGGTAACGTCACCCACCAGCGAGGTGCGGCGGTAGCGCAGGAAGGGCGCCACGAAAAAGCCCTGCGGCGCGGCGCCGGTCAGGTAGTACCGGAACTCGGGCGTAATGGCGAAGCCCGACAGGGTACGGCCGCCGGTGACCCGGCCCGAATACCGCGTGAACAGGAACCCCAACTGGCCGCTTATCTGCTCGTTGATCACCCGTTCGTAGGCGAAAGAACCGGTGGAGGCAACCAGGCTCAGCGGGTTGATCTTGATCAGGTTGTTGTGACCGGCGCTTTCCGAGATGCGGGTCGGCCGGTCGTTGCGCCGGACCTGGGCGGAGCCTGCTTCACAGATGAAAAGGAGGAGGGCGGTCAGAAAGAAAAGAAGAACATTTTTCATAGACAATGGCGGCCAAATGGAGATAAGTGGTTTGTAAAGCGTCCCGGGGCAAAATTCCTGCCATCTTTCCGGCGTGCGGTTGGCGGAAGTACCGGGCGGGTTGGGGACAAACGGGAAAGGCTCCGTGCGCTTTAAGTGCAAAATTCGGTTACCTTTGCACATGAACGAACAGATTCTCATCATAGACTTTGGTTCACAGTATACGCAACTCATTGCCCGCCGGGTGCGCGAACTGAACGTGTACTGCGAAATTCATCCCTACAACCACCTTCCCCCGCTTACACCCGCCGTCAAAGGCGTTATCCTCTCGGGCAGCCCGTGTTCCGTCCGCGACCACACCTCGCCCCATCCCGACCTTTCGCCCTTCCTGGCCCGGTTGCCCCTGCTGGGCATTTGTTACGGCGCCCAGTTGCTGGCCCACCAGTACGGCGGCGAAGTCCGGCCTTCGAGTTCCGGGAGTACGGCCGGGCCCGCCTCCAGCAATTCAACACCGACGTACCGCTGCTGCAAAGCCTTTCGGCCAACACCCAGGTGTGGATGTCGCACGGCGACACCATTACCGAACTGCCGCCCTCCTTTGAAATCATCGCCAGCACCGACACGGTGCGGGTGGCCGCCTTCCGGGTGGCCGGCCAGCAAACCTACGGCATCCAGTTTCACCCCGAAGTGACCCACTCCCTGGAAGGCAAAGCCGTGCTGAAGAATTTCGTGGTCAACATTTGCGGCTGCGCCCAGGATTGGACGCCCGAAGCTTTCGTGGAGAGTACGATTACGACCCTCAAGAAGAAGCTGGGCAACGACAAAGTCGTGATGGCCCTCTCCGGCGGCGTGGATTCCAGCGTGGCCGCCACGCTCATCCACGAGGCCATCGAAGACAACCTGTTCTGCATTTTCGTGGACAACGGCCTGCTGCGCAAGAATGAGTACCAGGAAGTGCTGCATTCGTACGAGGAACTGGGCTTGAACGTGGTGGGCGTCGACGCCAAAAGCCGGTTCTACGGCGCCCTCGCCGGCCTCACCGACCCGGAAGCCAAGCGCAAGGCCATCGGCAAAACGTTCATCGACGTGTTCGACGTGGAGGCGCACCGCATCCAGGACGTGCGGTGGCTCGGGCAGGGTACCATCTACCCCGACGTGATCGAATCGGTGTCGGTGAAAGGTCCTTCGGCCACCATCAAGTCGCACCACAACGTGGGTGGACTGCCCGCCCGCATGAACCTGAAGGTGGTGGAGCCGCTCAATACGCTCTTCAAGGACGAAGTGCGGGAGGTGGGACGCAAGCTGGGCCTGCCCGAAAATATCCTGGGGCGGCATCCCTTCCCGGGGCCGGGCCTCGGCATCCGCATCCTCGGCGACATTACGCCCGAAAAGGTGGCTGTGCTCCAGGCGGTAGACCGCATTTTCATTGACGGGCTCAAGCGCCACAACCTGTACCGCCAGGTGTGGCAGGCGGGGGCCATCCTGCTGCCGGTGCAGTCGGTGGGGGTGATGGGCGACGAACGCACCTACGAAAACGCCGTGGCCCTGCGGGCCGTTACCTCCGTGGACGGCATGACGGCCGACTGGGCGCACCTGCCCTACGAGTTCCTGGCCGAAATTTCCAACGAGATCATCAACAAGGTAAAGGGCGTCAACCGCGTGGTGTACGACATTTCCTCCAAGCCGCCGGCTACCATTGAGTGGGAGTAGCAATCCTTTGGTAATAAGCAACCGAAGCGAGACGACTTAGAAGAAATGTCTAATTCGTCTCGCGATACTTGATCTGTTTACGTACCCCCTTAGTTAATATGATTGCCTACCAATGCCTTCGCTATGCATTACTCTCCGGATGATGCTACCAGCCAGGTAGTAACTAAGGAAGAGTATTCTCCAAAGGTCAGTTCTTCCGGAATCCAGGCATTTCCGGCGCACAGAGCGGGGAGATCCGCCTTAAATTCAAGGTATTGTTTCCAGATTACAGAATGACTGGGAATTCTATCTCGTGTTTTGTTGGCCAACCAATTCCGGATGCACTTTACTGCTTCAGCAGGATCGTCGTTATGGGCTTTTATGTCCTGCCCGGATAAGTCTGATACGAAGCTTTTAAAGCGAAAAATTTCACTTTCTATGATCAAATATTGTTTCTCCTTGTGAATCTTGCTTCCGAATGCTGCACAACCCATAAAAATTCCCAACTCTAACGGCATGTTGAAACGCGGCAACTCATCCAGTTGATTGACTGTTACCCTCGATAAATCATGAATCCCCTATTTTGATTCTTTAATCAGCGTAATGATGTTGTGAATCCTGATGCTGTGCGAATCATCAAACTCCTTGGCGCAGCGTAGAATAAAGCCACATTTGTGTACAGTGAATACAATTGCGTTGAAAATTTCTGTGTAAGCTTCATCAAAGGGACAATTGATAAAAACGTTTT
Organism: uncultured Sphingobacteriales bacterium; assembly: GCA_963844325.1. Taxonomy (GTDB): domain Bacteria; phylum Bacteroidota; class Bacteroidia; order Cytophagales; family 172606-1; genus CADCTQ01. The sequence continues at coordinate 4,648,864 of CAWJNV010000002.1, read as the reverse complement.
TGTCGTAACTAACCGTCCTTTTCATTTCTCCCTTTTACTGTTTTTAAAGTTAATCACCGCATTTTCCGCTTTGGCAGCGGTTGCTTTACTAACATTAGGGTTTGCTTTAACGTTAGTTTGTTCTTTGGTGATTCCTTTAAAGGGCTTACCGTCTTTTTTCACTTCCAGGAACTTTCCCGTAGATGTATCCCTCTTTATGTAATTGCCGGTTGCCGGGTTATACACCTGGGTACGGGTTTTTACTTCATCCTGACGTGAACCTTTCCCCGTATTTCTTGCCATGTTGCTGAAGTTGAAGTATGTACTCTATAAATATAATGCATTTAACTGACAGGCTTCCTTTGGGTTTGGAATAAGTTTAAAATGCTGCAACAGTCGCTTTGTCATCCCAACAAACGGATCTGATCGCCCTACCCGGCTCTCTTTGACCAACAGCCTGCACGCTAAAAAAGGAAGTGTCGGTGCGCTTTTAACAAGGCACCGACACTTCCTTTTTTATCAACGTAAGCCTTATTTCTTGGGGGCTTTGGCCGCAGGAGCCGCCGCAGCCGTAGCCGCTTTGGAGGTAGCCGGGGTCGCCGAAGCGCCTACTGCCACCTTCTGAACCCGGCTGGGCCGGCTGTTGCCGTATGAACCCATGAACATTTTGCCTTTTTTCGATTTTTTATCGCCTTTTCCCATACATGTTTCTTTGAAGTGAGGGGCAAAATTAGGATGCTTCCCCGGGTTTGTCAACTATTGGCGGCAGTTTTTGCAACGAGTTCCGCCTTAATTGCCTCATTCTCCGCTTCGAACCCGTAATCCCGCTCCACTTTGCAGACGCGGGTCTTGTAAGCCCGGTACCAGTCCCGGCGGCCTTTTTCGCGGGCCAGCACGTGCTCGGCGTGGGCCTTCCACGCCCGGATGGCCTCGGGGCTTTCCCAGTAAGAAACCGTAATGCCAACCTCCTCGCGGGCCGACTCCGCCCCCAGGAAGCCCGGCTGGTCCGCCGCCAGTTGGAGCATCCGCGCCGCCGTTTGGGCGTAGCCTTCCTCCACCGCCGTCCGCAGGGAGGTAAAAATCACCGCGTAGTACGGCGGCTCAGGGGTAGGGGCAATGGAGGCGTGGTGCATGGGTGTATAAGGGTAAGGTGAATTATAAATTTTGGATTATGAATTTTAAATGACAGCCGGCTTTTACCAAGGACGATAAAGGCAATTCAAAATTTAAAATTCATCATTCAAAATTACCTTATGGAATGCCGCGGTGAAGTTTGCTGTTGCGGTAGCCGTAGCTAAAGTAGACGATCAGGCCGATGAACAGCCACACCAGGAACCACTTCCAGTTGTTGAGCCCCACTTCGGTCATCAGGTACAGGTTGATGAGCAGGCCCAGCACCGGGATCAATGACAGGTTGCGGGTAAACGTAAAGTAGGTCATCACCAGGCACACCCCCACGAAGCCCACCAGCAAAATTTTGTGCTCCACGGCGGCCCAGAACCCGCCCGTGGCGTCGAGGCTGAAGAAGCGCGAAAGGGCATCCGGGTCATTGAACAGAATCAACGCCATCAGCCCGGCCAGCAGCAGGGGCAGCACCCATTTGCCGTTGTAGTAGGGCACCCGGAAACGGCCGCGGGGAATGTTCTGGGTATCGAGCATCAGCACGCCGCCGCTCACCAGCACGAACGCAAACAGGGTGCCGATGCTCGTCAGGTCGGTAACGGTGGTCAGGTTCATGAACAGCGCCGGAATGCCCACCACGAAGCCGGTGATGATGGTGGAAATGTGCGGCGTCTGGTAACGGGGGTGAATGGCGGCAAACGCCTTGGGCAACAGGCCGTCGCGGCTCATGCTCATCCAGATGCGGGGCTGGCCCAGCTGGAACACCAGCAGTACGCTGGCCATGGCAATCACGGCGCTCACGGAAATGATGCCGGCCATGAAGCTCAGGTTCAGTTTCTCGAACACGTACGCCAGCGGGTCGCCCACGGCCAGTTCGGTGTAGTTGACCATGCCCGTAAGCACCAGCGTAATGAACACGTACAGCACCGTACAGATGATCAGCGTGTAGATCATGGCCCGGGGCAGGTCACGCTGCGGGTCTTTGCATTCTTCGGCGGTCGTAGAAACGGCGTCAAAGCCGATGTAGGCAAAAAACACGGCCGACACGCCGCGCAGCACGCCGCTCACCCCATTAGGGGCAAAAGGACTCCAGTTGACCGGGTTCACGTAGAAGGCCCCCACGATGATGACCAGGATCACTACGATTACTTTCAGCAATACCATGATGTTGCCGGCCGTTTTGGATTCTTTGATGCCGATGTACACCAGCCAGGTGATGAAGATGGTAATGGCCGCGGCGGGAATGTCGGCAATCAGGCGGAGGCTGCCCAGGGCAGGGGCGTTGGTCCAGGCCAGGTACGCTTCCTGCTGGGCCGTGGTGGCATCGGTGAGGGCCTTGCCCGCCCCCAGCATTTCGGTTACGGCCGTAAAGCCGCGGTAGGCCGAGAAGTAATCCATCGCCAGGTAGTTGGGAAAACGCACCCCCATCCCGTTGAGCAGGCTGGTAAAGTAATCGGACCACGAAATGGCCACGGCAATGTTGCCCACCGCGTATTCCATGATCAGGTCCCACCCGATGATCCAGGCCATCAGTTCACCGAACGACGCGTAGGCGTAGGTGTAGGCGCTGCCGCTGATGGGAATGGTGGAAGCAAATTCGGCGTAGCAGAGGGCCGAAAACACGCAGGCGACGGCCGTGAAGATGAAGAGCAGGGAAACGGCCGGGCCCCCGGCGGCCGAGGCGTTGCCGATGGTACTGAAAATGCCCGCCCCGATGATGGCCGCAATGCCGAGGGCAACCAGGTCACGCAGGGAAAGATTTTTAAGCAGGTGGCCGCCGTGGGCAGCTTCGCGCGATTCTAGGTCGGAAAGAATGTGCTGAACGGATTTTTTGCGGAAGAGGGAAGGGTTTTTCACTGGTGGGGTTTGCTTCATAAGGTGAATCGGGCGGTAAAATTGATAAAGATGAAATTTTCTGCCAAACAATCAAATAAATTACGTCGCCCTCCTGTTGTAAAGAAAAGGCAAAATTGCCCGGAAACAATTCTTGGTTTATCTTGTCCGCCTATGATCTGTCCCATGAACACTGGTAAAAAGGCGTTTTTGTCGTTGCTGCTGGGCATCGGCCTGCTTCTGCCCGAGGTTGCCGGCGCCACCCAACCCGTAGCCTCCCCGAAAAGCCCGCGTACGGAAGCGCAGGACGGCATTTTTGGCAAAAAGAAAAAGAAAGACTGCGACTGCCCCGGCAACAAGAAAAACCGCCGCAAGGTAGCCCGGGCCCGCCGCAAGAACCGTACGGCCGTACTCGTAATCCCCCACACCGTTGCTCCCGCGCAGGTGGGCTAACGAGTACCTTACTCAATACTAAATACCCAATACTCAATTCTTCCTTACGGGTCCGCCCAGCTTGAGCCGCAGCCCCGCGTAGTAGTTACGCGGGGCTGCCGCGTTGTAATACCTCGCCCCGAACGCATTGATGTCGTTGCCCAGGCTGTACACTTCGTCCAGGGCGTTGTCAATTCCCGCGAAAATTTCCAGGCTGTGCATCTTCAGGCTCCGGCGGTAGCCCAGCCGCGCCCCCAGCAGGGCGTAGTCGTTGGCGTACGCGGTGTTGGCGTCGTTGAGCGGAATGAAGTCGGTGAACGTGAACGTCAGGTTGGCGTAGAAGCCCGGCCGGGTTTCGGCATCCAGGCCGGCCACCGTGACCGTCGGGGCTACGCCCGTGACGCGGTTGCCCGAATAGTCATTTTCGTCCTGCCGGTAGTTGCGGAAACGGAAGTCGTTGTAGGTGAAGCTGCCCCAGCCCCGCAGCCGTTGCAGGAAGCGGCCCGGGTCCGCGCCGGCTTCAGCGCCGGCCAGCAGGTACGAAAAGGCGGCTTCCAGGCCGTTCTGAACGGTACGGCCGGCGTTGACGAAGTACTCGGCGCCGTTCTCCACGGTGCGCCGCACAATGGTTTCGCGCAGCCGCAGGGAAAACACCACCACGTCGAAAGTAAGCCGGTTGGAGAGGACATCTCCCCGGAGACCGATTTCGGAGTTGACCCCGCGTTCGGGGGCCAGCGAAGGGTTGAACGTACCTTCCGAAGGGCGCAACTCCCCCTGCGAGGGGGGCGAAAAACCGTAGCTGATGCTGGCCCGGGCCGCCAGGTTTTCGCCCAGTTTCTTCAGCAGGGCCAGGCGGGGGGAGAGTACCGGTACATACCGGCGGGTCCGGTCCTCGGCCGGTACGTCGGATTGCCGCACGAAACGGAAGCGAAGCTGGTTGTAACTCAGGCCCGCAGTGGCCATGAAGCCCAGGGGCAACTCCGCTTCGGCCTGCCCGAACGCGAAGTACTGCTGGGGCCTGATCCGGTCGTCGGTCTGCAACGTATCCCGCTGGCCGCCGCGGTTGCCGTAATTGACGACGAGGCTGTTGCCCCACTGGTATTCCCCGCCGCCCACCAGGCGCAGGGGTTGACCAAACAGGGTGGTCTGGTAGGTAAACCGGGTACGCCCCCCGAAGTTCTGCTCGTCCCGCTCCTCGTAGTTGGTAATGAAGGGGTTGGCAAAGTCGTTGTAGGACCCGTACACGGAGGTAACGTTCTCCAGGCGCGGGCTGAACGTGTACTGCTGGGCCACGCCGAGGGTAACGTATTTTGAATAAATGGCGGCTCGTTGTGCTTCCGCACCCGGCAGCACCCGGGTGGCCGGACGGGCCTGCCGCGGGTCGGCGTTGAATTGCTCCAGGGTAAGTCCGCCCGGCGTCTGGTAGTACAGGTCGGCGTACAACGCGTGCACCGACAGGGTCCGTTTTTCACTCGTAAACAACTGGCTCCGCAGGTGCACGGCATTCCGGCGCATGGCGCTGTTGGCCCGGTAGCCCTCCGACTGCTGGTGGGCGTAGGAGAGGTACAGGTTGGATTTATCGGCCCCCAACTGGTAGACGCCGCTGACGCCGAACAATCCGTACGAACCGCCCAGGGTATTTACCTGGATGCTTTGTTGGTTGGCCGGGGCCACGGGACTGTACAGGAGCACGGCCCCGCCCGTACCGGCCCCGTAGATGCTGCCCGCCGGTCCCTTGATCACTTCCACCCGGTTCACGTGGTTGAAATCCACCAGGTTAAGGGGCGTATTGCCGCCGGCGTCGGTAAAGGGAATGTCGTTCCAGTACACTTTTACGTTGCGCACCCCGAACGGCGAGCGGAGCTGGCTGCCCCGGATGGAGAGCCGGTAGCTGCCCGGCGAACGTTCTTCCATGCGTACCCCCGGCAGGGTGTTGAAGGCGGGCACCAGCGACGTGTTGCCGAAGCGTTGCAGGTCTTTGGGCGTGATCAGCCCCACGGAGGCCGGCGTTTCGAGGAGCCGCCGCCCGGTTTCGTAGCCGCTCACCACCACCTCGTTCAGTTGGGTCAGGGAAGGTTCCAGGTAAAGGGTGGTCCCGTTCTCGAAGGAGTTGCCGGTTACCTCCACCAGGCGCGGTACGTAGCCCAGCCGCCCGATGGTCACCTGGGTTTCGTCCGCCTGGAGGGGCAGCGTAAAACTACCGGTTGCATCGGTCGCCAATTCCCCGCGCCGGTGCGCCGCGGCCGAGACGGTGTTATTTGCGGCGGTGCGGGTGGTAAAATAGGCTCCCGTCACGGGTTGCCGCGTTTGCGCATCGACCAGCCGGCCCGTAAGGGTGACCTGGCAGCAGGCAAGGGACGAAAGCAAGAACAGGGCGGGGAACAGGATGCGAAAAAGTTTCATGCGGCAGGGGACCCGGTAGCGGCCTTCAGTAAGTGGTGGAAAGGGAACTGCCCGTAGGTACGGCGGTAACTCCTTTAAGATACAACAAGGCGGAAAAAATCACGCGTTTTACGCTCCTTTCTTTCCCAGCCACCGCACGTAGGCCAGCAGCGGGGCATAATCTTTCTCGGCTACCACGCCCTCAAACTTGGGCATCCGGCTATCCGCCCGGAACGCGGACGGGTTCTGGATGCGGGCTTTCAGGGAAGCATCGTCGGGGTACTTGCGGGATGCCATGCGCAGGTCGGCAATGCCCAGGCCCGTGGTGCCGTGGCAGGACTGGCAGCCGTAAAAGGCGTACAACACGCCCCCCGCCGCCAGGGTATCGCCGGGCTGGACGTTGGGTCCGGGAGCGGCAACCGCCCGTTTTACGGCGTGGCGCACGGGCGGCACGGTTTGCAGGTACGCGTAAATGGCCCCGGCCTCAGCCTCTGAAAGCTCCGCGTACGTAGGCATCGGGTAGCGGACTACTGAATGGTCGGGACGAACGCTTTCGCGCAGGGCCTTCACAAACGCGGCCCGGCTCCAGCGGCCCAGCCCGGTTTCGGCGTCCATCGTCAGGTTGGGCGTCCGGATGGTCTCGCCTTCCAGCGTAGCCAGTTTGCCGCCGCCGGCCAGGTAACCCTTCGTTTTCTCGGGCACCATCCTATTGGGTTTGAGCACGCTGCCGGAGTGGCATTCGTAGCAGCCCAGCACGTTGACCAGGTATTTGCCCTGCGCCACTTCGCCGGTATCGGCGCGCACGGCGCCGGCGGGGTAGGGCAGGGGCTTTGCCACCAGCGGCATGGCGATCCGGGCCGGCAGGCTGTACCGGCTAGGAACACTGGCTACCGCTGCCGGCCGCACCATCGGGTCATCCGAATGCTTCAGGAAGGCAATCACGGCCCGCAGGTCGTCGTCCGAAAGGCCGGGCTTTTGCATCATGGGCAGCGTGCGGCCGTGGCGGTCAACGCCCGTGCGCAGCAGGTAGGCGAGTTGCCCTTCGGTGTACGCACCAATGCCCGACTGCGGGTGCTGGGTAATGTTGGCCGAATACACCTTGCCGAGCATTTTCGGAACGTCGGTCAGGCGCTTGCCCGACAGCACCCCCGTAACCGGGTCGCGGTGGCAGTCGCTGCACATCATGCTCACCAGGGCTTTGCCCCGGGTCAGCAGCGCCGGCGTAGGTTGCACCTGCAACGTCACGGACTGCCCCGGGTAGCGCCGGGGCGTGCAGGACAAGTACAGCAGGGTCAGCAAAAGAATACCATGCAGGAGGTTCAGGTGCCCGTAAAAGCGATGCATAAGAAAGACAGGAGATGTAAGACGTTAGACAGGAGACAAGGGTCTCGGGGTCGGTCTTTTGCACAAATGACAAATATAGAAATGATTGGAGGATTGCACCACCCCTGGGAGAATAGCCGGTACCGCCGCACCCAACGGCACCACGCCAATTGTTAATATTTGTTAAAAACGGCCCGCACCCGGAAGAATGGCACCGCAATGCACCAAAAAAGGACCCATTGAAACAGAATGACCGCTTTCTGGCACAGTACTTGTTTAATATCTGTCAGGTTTAAGGTTAAAATTCAGTGTAGGTGCTACACCATAATAAAACCCCGGTTCTCTGAGCCGGGGTTTTCTTTTTAAAGACGGGTTTCACGGATTGGTATGGCGCAGGCGTTACTCCGCTTTCCATACTTCTTCCTGGTACCGCGGACCCACCGAGAGGACGATCCGGGGCGGGCTGGGCAGCAGCACGAGGCGGGCTTCGCGGCCGGCAAACTTCTCGGTTTCTACCCACACGCCTTCGCGGTGGCTCACCTCGTAGAGGGGAGTGCCGTCGGGGTCGTTGCCTTTGTGCACGTAGTTCTGGGCCAGGTAGGCAATGGGCAGCAGCACGTCCGAATCAATGCGGTGCGTATTGTGTACTTTCTCGAGGGCTTTCTCCAGGTCCTCCCCGTATTTTTCCATGAACTGGTCCTCCAGGTTGTGCAACTCTTCTTCCAGGTCATCGTAATTGGCATCGGCGTAACTCAACCGGCTCAGCAGCCTCTTTTTCTCCACCAATGCGACGAGATCTTTATTCAGGGCCTTGGTATTCATGGCGTTCAAAAATTAATGACTGGTACAAAATACTGGCGATTTACCTTAACTTGCAAGCAATAACGGCAAAAAGAAGGGTATTTGTTGCCCCAAACCGGTGATTACCCCTAAAAAAGTTCGTCGCATACGGCCCACAACGGCCGCACCCACCGCGGAACTTTTGCTTCCCGCAGGGTGCCCGTTCCCGGCGCAACGCCCTCCCGGCCTGCTCATTCTCTAACCTCTAAAATTACAGACCAAACCATGCCCATTACGCTCGAACCCTCACTTCAATCCAAACTCGATACCTGGCTGCAGGGCAATTACGACCCCGAAACCAAATCCGGCATCCGGCAACTGATCGATGCGGGCAACGAAACGGAACTGGTAGATGCTTTCTACAAAGACCTCGAATTCGGCACGGGCGGCCTGCGCGGCACGATGGGCGTAGGTTCTAACCGCATGAACCAGTACACGGTGGGCATGGCCACCCAGGGCCTGGCCAACTACCTCAAAAAGAGCTTCCCCGGGCAGCAGATCAAGGTAGCCATTGCCCACGACAGCCGCAACCAGAGCGACTACTTCGCCGGCATCACCGCCGACGTGTTCTCGGCCAACGGCATCCACGTGTACATGTTCCGCGAACTGCGCCCCACGCCGCTGTTGTCGTTTGCCATCCGTCACCTGGGCTGCCAGAGCGGCGTGGTGGTTACGGCCTCGCACAACCCCAAGGAATACAACGGCTACAAAGCCTACTGGAACGACGGCGGCCAGATCATTGCGCCCCACGACAAGAACATCATCGCCGAGGTGAAAAAGATTACGTCCGTGGACGAGGTCAAGTTTACCCGCGTACCCGAAAACGTAACCTTCATCGGGCCCGAACTCGAAGAAGCGTACATCCAAAAGGTGCTTTTGCTGTCCATCTCCAAGCAGGCCCTCTCCCGGCAGCAGGGCCTTAAGATCGTCTATTCGTCCCTGCACGGCACGGGCATTACGCTGGTGCCCCGCATCCTCGAAGGGATGGGCTTCCGCAACGTGACGGTGGTGCAGGAACAGGCCACGCCCGACGGCAACTTCCCCACGGTAAAGTACCCCAACCCCGAAGAACACGAGGCCATGAGCATTGCCCTGGAACAGGCCAAAGCCCTTGACGCGGACCTCGTGATGGCGACCGATCCCGACGCCGACCGGGTGGGCATTGCCGTCAAAAACCACCACGGCCAGTGGCAGCTGCTCAACGGCAACCAGACGGGCAGCCTGCTCATCTACTACATGCTGCGCGCCTGGAAAGAAGCCGGCAAGATCACGGGCAAGGAGTTTGTCGCCAAAACCATCGTCACCACCGACCTCATCGACAAGATGGCCGCCGCCTTCGGGGTGGATTGTCCCAACACGCTGACGGGCTTTAAGTACATCGCCGCCGTAATCCGCGAACGGGAAGGACAGCAGCAGTTCATCGCCGGGGGCGAAGAGAGCTACGGCTACCTGGTGGGTGACTTCGTGCGCGACAAAGACGCCGTGGCCTCCTGCGCCATGATCGCCGAACTGGTGGCCTACGCCAAAGACAAGGGTATCAGCCTCTTCGACATGATGATGGAAGTGTACGGCCAGTTCGGCTTCTACTACGAAACGCTCATTTCGCTCACCAAGAAGGGCAAGGCCGGCGCCGAAGAGATCAAGCAGATGATGACCACGTTGCGCAACAACCCGCCCAAAACGGTGGCCGGCTCTCCGCTGGTGCGGCTGATGGACTACGAAAACCGGGTGGAAACCGACGTCCGCACGGGCAGGCAAACGCCGATCAGCCTCGAAAAGTCGGACGTACTCCAGTTCATCACCGAAGACGGCAGCAAGATTTCGGCGCGGCCCTCGGGCACCGAACCCAAGATCAAGTTTTACGTCAGCGTCAACGAGCCGCTGCCCCGCAAGGAAGACTTCGACGCCGTTACCCAAAAGCTCAAGGACAAGGTCCAGGGCATCGTCCGCGACATGGGTTTGGCGTAGGGGTTGGAAGGGAAGACGCTGATGGACAAGTTTAGTGCGGAAAAGAGCTGCGGAAAAGACCGTATCGCAGCAGGCGACGCCTCTCGGTAGTTGTCGCATGGCGGGCAAGGGCTGTATCGCGGGAAAGGGTCGCGTCGCGGCTCCCCTCCTCGGAGGGGTTAGGGGGTGGGTTTACTGGTATGCCCCACGTGATATGGGGATCACTGTTGGGTAAAAATACCTTCGGGAAATTGTTGGATTTTCTTTGCGCCGGATTCTTCGGGCGGTGATCCCTTGGTAACACGTCTCCTGCCGGTAAACCCACCCCCTAACCCCTCCGAGGAGGGGAGCCGCGACGCGATGTGTACCGTGACGCGACAACTACTCGAGGTGGCAAGTGCTGGGGTAAATGTGAATCTCATTAACCGGGTCTCCGTAGCAAAATGCACAAAACGAAAGGGGGCGTAACCCATCGGTTACGCCCCCTTTTCATTCGTTGTGCTTACGCCTGATGCGTCTTAGAGCACGCCGCCGCGGTTGGTATTGCGGCGCTGGAAGTGCTCATGGTCGTAGAAGGACGTATCCTGAGCCACACCCGCCTGGTAGCCCGGCGAGAACGAAGACATCAGCGAGTTTTCGTATTCCCGCGTGATGGGCTCGCCCCGGTAAGCCGGGAAGCTGGTTACCATCGTCGAATCCATGTTCGACACCAGGACGTTCTTGTTGGAGTAGTCCAGTTCAGCCATGCCGATCGGAACCAGCACGCGCTGGTCATCCTGGACGCCCGGCAGGTCGTCGTCGAGTTCTACTTCCAGGTAGCGCACTTTCATGGCTTGCATGTCCACGATCATGTCTTCTACCTCGCCGATCTTCGTGCCGTCGCGGCCTACTACGTCCCAGTCCATTACGTCTTCATGGTCGTCGGCCACTTCGTAGTCGCTCTTGATGTCCGACATGCGGCGCAGGTTGGTGCCCGACCAGTCCTGGCTGGACCGGTTGAGGAACTGCGAATCATTGTCGTTGTCGTGCGACAGGCCCGAGAGGCCGGCGGCACCCGCAACGCCCGCACCGGCCAGGCCGGCACCCGTCAGGTTGGAGCGGTCATAGTCACGGTCGGTACGGTCAAGGTCACGGTCGGTATCGCGTACGGCGCCGGTGGTGCCCGTCGTGCCGAGGTTTTCTACCTCCACGTCGGTGGCACGCAGGGTGTCATGAATGACTTCCTGGCGTTCTTCCACGTCTTTTTCGAGCCGCACTTCTTCCACTACACGTACGTCTTTCGACACTACGGGTACTTCGGCGTGTTCGGTCAGTTCAATGGTACCTTCCCGGAAGTTGTTGAAGTCGGCCGCGGTAGCATCGCGGTTCACGGCATTACGCTCCACGTGTACGTGTTCTTCCCGCAAGCGCAGGTGCTCTTCCACGGGGGTTTCCACGATGCGGCTGCGGAGGCGTACGCCGCCCGTTTCCACGGTGCGCTTGCCTACCTGCAATTCTTCTTCGATCACGGGCAGCGAGGCACTGCCGGAGGTCGTGGCATCCGTCATGGACGTGGCGCCGCCGCGGTACTGGCTGGCCCGTTCGTCGAGGTCAACGGCCCCGTACTGGTCGAGGAGCGCCGCCGCGCGGGTAGCTTCTTCGGCCGACCGGGCATGCACCGTCACGGTGGTACCCTGGCGGGCCACCTGCGAGTAGCTGTGGGCGTCGTCGTTGTTGTTGAACAGGGAGCCAAAGAAGTTTCCTACTTTGTCGCCAACGCTGTCGTTGCTGTGCGAAGTGTCGAACGCGTTGGTGGTCGAGCCGGCACCTTGGCCGGCAACGTCGATGTATTCTCGCGTGAAACCATTGCTCATGAGCTGGGCCACGGCGGCCTGGGCTTCGGAGTGGTTGTCAAAAACGCCTATTACGGTATGTGACATGATTTTTTTCTTTTTTTCGGATTTGGTTCCAGATAAAGTAAGTACCGATCAAGGTTGATCAGCTGATTAGCTTACGTAGATACGAAGTCCGGTTATTGACTGTTTTGATTGGCTTGGGCATTCATGGCCACGATTTCCACGCGGCGGTTCTGCTGACGACCGGCCTCGGTCTGGTTAGAGGCTTCGGGTTTGGCCTCACCCATCGGGTGCACCGAAATGCGCGAAGCATCCATGCCATTCTGCGTGAGCCAGTTCTTTACATTCTCGGCCCGCTTCTCGGAGAGTTCTTTGTTATACTCTTTGCCGGCCGTAGCGTCTGTAAAGCCATAGAGGCGGATGTTGCCGTTGGCGTACCGCTGGTTGATGGAAGCTGCGATCTGCTTGAGGTTTTCCTGGGCATCGGCCCGCAGTTCGGCTTTGTCGGTATCAAACAACAGGTTTTCGCCCAGCGAATACACGGTGTAGTTGTCATTGCCCCGCGTTTCGAAGTCCGGCGAATTGATCTTCAGTTCCGGCCGTTCTACTTTCGGTGCATTCAGGTCCACGCTTTCCCAGGCGTCCCGGGCTTCGGCGGCTACGTCTTCGCCGGCTTCTTTCACCGCACCAGCGGCGCCAGCGGCCGTATTCTCAATCTTGTTGCCGGCATCGGCGACGGTGCTTTCCGTGTCCTTGTTACGGGTTACGAGCCAAATTACGAGGCCCGCCAGGGCTGCAATCGCCAGGAGCCACATCCAATTGAAGCCTCCTTTTTCCTTGGGTTTAATCTCAATTTCCGCCATAGTGGTTTGATCTAAGGTTTGTTTAAAAATAAAATTTGTTACGCGGCAAAGCCGCGGCTGTTAAACAAATTGCCCGTTTTCTTAGTTAAGGCGCTTTGTTTTAACTGATCGGGTTTACGGGATAGCAGAGAGTTAGTTTCGAATTGCGGCGGCTTTTTTACCCGCCAGGCGCCTTTGTCCGGGAAAAAGACGGGCCGGACTCCGTCTTTTTACGGGCCCGGCCCTCCTGAACCCATTCCATCCCGGGTATTGAACAAAGTGAGCCTTGGTGAAAATAAGTTCAACACGGAGCGTGTGTAAATAAAAGGAACTTAACCGCAAGGATCGCAATAGAGACGCAAGGGGCGCAAAGGAGTACGCGTTCACAGAGCAATACACGTTCTCCTTGCGGTCTTTGCGTCTCCTTTGCGCCCCTTGCGGTTAAGTTTCTTCGGTCTCCCCTCTCTCCGTAGCAAACCAACACGGGATAGCACTGGCCCCAGGGCGGTTCAACGACCAGCCGGCTGTTGATTTGGCAAGTCGCCGGGGCGGCCCGCCCGGGCCTCGTACTCCCGCTTGACGCGTTCCTGTTCCTGGGCCAGCTCAAAAAGTTCTTCCTGCCGGCGTTTCTCCTCGTTCACGGCCGCAATCCGGTGGTCGATCATGCGGTATTGCCCCGCTTTTTCCCGTTCCAGGTGGTCGAGTTCTTCGGACAGTTCGGCGTGCAGGCGCTGGAGGTCGCCCCGCAGGCGGGTCATGGTTTGTTCGTAGAGGTGGTCCTGCTGCGCTTTTTCCTCCTGGATGTGCGTAAGCTGGCCCGTGATGCGCCCTTCCACCGATCGCCATTCCCGCTGAAGCTCGTGGCGCTGGCGCTGGGGTTCCTCCTTGTACTGGTCGTCGCCCAGCATCTGGGCCACCCGTTCCTGGTGCTGGCGGTGCTGTTCCTGCATTTCGCGGCGGATCAACTCAATCCGGTGCAGGTATTCCTGTTCGCGCTGCGCCCAGTCGTCCTGCAAGTGCTGCACCTTCTGGCGCACGTCCTCGTACCGCTGGCGTTCAAACTGGTCGATGTGCAGGAGGCGGTCCTGGAAGGCGTTTTCCTGCTCGGACTGCTCGGCGAGGGCCTGCTTCATGCGGTCGGCAAAGAGGCGGTCGGCGGCGGCCTTTTCCTCGGCCAGCCGGGCCATCTGGGCTTGCAGGGCTTCGGCCTTGAGCCGTTCGTCGTTGCGCAGCTTGTCCATGCGGCGGCCGTAGTCATCGTCCTGTCCCTTTTTTTCGCGGTCCAGCTGGGCCAGCAGTTCCCGGATGCGGTGGTCGGCCCGCGCCTTTACCTCCCGGATCGCCTGAAGGTCAGGGCCGCAGTGGTTGAATTCGCGGATGATGTCTTCCAGGGAGTCGCCCCGGCCCCGGGCGGGTGGAACGGATGGGGCGGATTGGGGCGACGGCTGGTTGTCGGCGGCCGCGGGCCGGTGGTCGGGCTGGTCAGTTACCATGAGCAGGTTGGGTGGGCAAATCGTGGAGAAAAAAGATCACGCGGCCGCGCGGGCAGGCACAACGCCCGGGTCGGCTGGCCGGTGCACGTATACACCCCGCGGCTTGGCCGGCGGCTCGTCGCGTTCCCCGGGCACCGGGCCGGCTCCCGAGTAGTGGAGGAACCAGGCCAGCAGGGCCAGCAAAGCCAGCACACCCAACGCCCAGGGCCAGGCCGGGCGTTGACGTTTCCGCACAATGTAACGATCGGGCATGGCTTCGGAGAAAATGATGGGTGATGAATTTTAAATGATGGATTGGGGCGCAGATACGGCCATTTACCACGGTTAATCTAAAATTTATAATTTAAAATCCAACAATATTTTCATTTCCCGGATTTACGGCAATACCCGCGGTTGGTTACGGGTAATAGTGGAATAACGTGATTTCGGGCGGGGCCCCGTAGCGGAAGGGCGCCAGGGAAGCGCCGAAACCCCTTGACACGTAGAGCAGCGGCGGCTGCCGGTTGAACCAGCCCTTGACGTAGTGGCCCGACAGTTTGGGCAGGTACGGGGCGTACCCGAAGAAGGTGACCTGCCCGCCGTGCGTGTGGCCGGCCAGCAGGTACCCCACGTGGAGTTGCCGGTCGGGCGGCCGTCCCGCGTTGATCCGGGGGAGTTGGCGCCGCACGTCTTCCTGCTGCAAGGGGCGGTGGATGAGGACGAGGTGGTGCTCGGTGGAACCCAGGTCCCGCACGGCCCGGGCCAGGTCCGGCGCGCCGCGCAGCCCGTCGTCGAGCCCGGTGACCACGAGGCGGGTATTGCCAAAGGTATAGGTGACCGACTCGTTGACCAGCAGGATGCCGTTGTAGCGGGCGTAGAGGCGGCGGAAGGTGGGGATGTCAATGCCCGACTTGTAGTCGTGGTTGCCCAGGATGGCCGCCTTGGGCACTTCGGCGGGCAGCAATTGCAGGAACCGGTCGAGGGGAAGGGCCGTGCCCCAGCGGTCCACGGCGTCGCCCGTGAGCAGGATGAGGTCGGGGCGGAGGCGCCGCACGGTTTCCAGCAGGCGCAGGTGGCGGCGCCCCAGGTGGTAGCGCAGGTGCAGGTCCGACAGGCTGGAGCAGTCGCAGCGGCGTTCCCCCGCGTTCGGGCTTGCCAATGGCGTATTCGGTTATTTCCAACTGGTTCAGTTCCCCGTGGGCCACGTACGCAAATACTCCCGCAAGGGCGCCGGCTACACCGGCTAGGATTCCTTTCTGGCGTTTGTTCAAGACAGGTCTAGTTTATTGAAGATCAACCTCGGAGGATCAGGATTTTGGGGATTAAAGGATTAGCAGGATAGGAACACAAGGGGCAATACAAAGCACTTAACCGCAAGGATCGCAATAGAGACGCAAGGGGCGCAAAGGGGTACGCGTTCTCCTGGCGGTCTTTACGGCTCCTTTGCGATCCTTGCGGTTAAGTGCTTTTCTTTCATCCTCCTGCTTTATTTGAAATCAAGATTACCTAAAAGCCGGGAGCCGGACCAAAAAAAGGAAAGTTTCCTTTGCTGATCCGGCTCCTTTCTCGCAGGCCGCCACGTCACCAATAATCTTTACCGGCCCGCTACGGGTACAGTCTCCGCCGACCCGACCCGGCCGGTAACCCGGACCGGCAACGGATGCAGGGCACTGGTCTGGTCAACGTAGAGCAACGCGTCGTAGCGCTGCGTAAGGACCGTGGGCACGTAGTTGCCGGATTCCTGCGACGGGCGGTACACCACCCCGATGGCCCGCTGTCCTTTCGACCCTTGCAGGGCCGGCTCGTTGCGCAGCCCGTCGAGGAGCACAATTTTGTCGGCCGGCTGGAGGGCGTGCAGGATGGCGTCCCAACTGCCCGGCTGGGCCTCGGGCACGCGCATCTCCTCGGCCTTGTCGCCCCAGGCGTCGCCGGCGATCACGGTGCCCCGGTGCGTGCCGAACCCCACGAGGTAGACGCCCTCGCCGGCGTGCTGTTCCCGCACCAGTTGCCCGATGTTGATCTCGCCCCGGGCGGCCATGTCGGTGTAGCGGGCGTCGCCCACGTGGGTGTTGTGCGCCCACACAATGGCCTTGGCCTGCGGGCCGTGCCGCTGCACCAGGCGGTTGAGGGTGGTCATCATGTGCTGGTCGCGCACGTTCCACGACCCGGCGCTGCTGCGCACCATTGCCTGGTAGTACCGTTCGGCGTTCACGGCCACCAGGGCGTTCTGCCCGGCGTTAAAGGCTTCTTCCGAAGCGGGGTTGGCCTGCACGTGCGCCTGCACCTTTTCGAGCATGGCGGCCAGTTCGTCGGCGCACGACGCGGCCGGGTTAAGGGTGGCCTGGGCGTAGGCTTGTTCGTCGCGGTTGTAGGCGGCAAAGCACGCGTACGCCTGCCGGGCCGAGGCGGCCGCCACCGGGTCTGCCGCGTCGAGGTATTCCATGACCCGTTCCAGCGATTCCCAGAGGCTGTACACGTCGAGCCCGTAGAAGCCGGCCGGCGCGGCGGCGCCGGGCCCGGCGTTGTGGGTCTTCATCCAGTCGGCCAGGGCGGCAATTTCTTCGTTGGCCCACATCCAGGTCGGCCAGCGGTTGAAGTGCTGGAGTACTTCGGGCGCCGCGTTGCCCTGGTAGGCCGTGCCCTTGACGTAGCGATCAAGTTCGTAGGCGGCGGGCCAGTCGCCTTCCACGGCCACGAACGTAAAGCCCTTTTCGGCAATGAGGCGGCGGGTAATGGCGGCCCGCCAGTTGTAAAACTCGGCCGTGCCGTGCGAGGCTTCACCTAGCAGCACGTACCGGGCGTTGCCGATCTTGTTCATCAGCACGTCGAGGTCGGCTTCAGAAGTTAATGGTAATATGCCCTGTTTGAGAGCTACGGATACTGCGTCGGTGGGCTCGGGCCCAACGGCTTCGTTTTTGTCTTTGCAGGCAGTCACGGCCAGCAGCAGGCAGGCCAGCCCCAACGTGAATAGATTTTTCATATTTCCCTCCTTTCCCAACACCAGGCATTCACCCCGGGGTGAACCAAAAAAAATGGGTTTGTGTATCAGTCTAAAAAAATGGTCCAAAAAAAGCCGCACGTTGCGGTAAGGCTAGTACGGCGAAGGGGAAGGGGAGCGTTGCCAGCGGGTGAAGAAAATTCATTAAGGCCCGGCTATAGCTTCCTGGTTGAGCCGTCCTTTTCGAAGCGAACCTTGTAATGGCTGAAGCCGAGGTTACAACCCAGGAAGCCGGTATGGACACGATATAAATAACTTTTTCGGACCGGGTTGCCACTAGCGTCATAGCGGGGCTTGAACTGCGTTTCCATCATTGTCGTCATGTAGGCGGAATAGCGGGGCTCGGGTTCGGGCGTAATCCGGTTGCCGAGCACGGCCGTGAGGCAGTCGAGAATTTGTTTTTTCTGGTACAGATCTAAGGGTTGATAGCGGTACGCCGCCTCGTGCACCAGCACTAGGTAACCTTTCACCAGGTAGTAAGCGCGGGGCAGCCAGCCGCTTTTAGGGTCGGGGGCTTTTTCGGAAACTTCAAACGTCCATACCTCGCGGCCCAACGAATCAAACTGCTGGTAGAGGGAAGCGTAGCCCTTGTCGAGGCTGAGACTCCGGTTCTGTACGGATCTCCACAGGAAGCTTTCGATGATGTCGTTGCGCAGCTTGTCTTTGGGGTGTTCCTGGCGGCAGGGCTGGGCGTAGGCAGGTAGCCAGCCTAAGCCCACCATATAAAGCATCCAGCAATAGCAGTGTACGGTTGGCATGATGGATACGCAGCTTCTGGTTTACTTTTTAATCCGGATGATCCCAATGCCCGCGGCGTATTTCGGGTCGCCGTACTTTTCAACGGCTTCTTTCCCGGATAACTCCTCCATGGTGAAAGACCCTTCCTGTAAATGGAGGGAAGGCAGGTCATCGGCCGAAATGATTTTGCCGTTCACGTCGTAGTACGCCAACCGGTGGGGGCCGGTCGAAAATACGAGGGGCTGGCGCGGCACGTACTCTTCCCCGTACTGGATCACTTCCAGGTAATCGCCGCTGCCCGGCTCAGTTCCCGGAACGGAGTGGTATTGGAGCTTCATCACGGCAGCAGCGGGAATTTCGGGCAGCACGTTGTGTTCATAAAATGCTCCCTGGTGGTACAGTCTCGCTTTGTTCCGGAAGTACTTGAGCATCAGGTGCTGTTTGTCTTTCACCCGGATTTGCACAGTCATCTGGTTCATGCTTTGGGTGGGTGAGGGCACATTCTTAATTACAATCTCATCCGGCTTGAACAAGCCAAAAACCTCGCTTTGGGTCCGGTACGTTTCCACGAACACCGTTACCTGGTTGGAGGTATAGACCCGTCCGGCCCTTACCTCCTTCTTTACTTGTACTGTTTTAACAGAGTCGCTGCTGGCGGCTTTCTTTTGCTGGGCAACGGCCGGTGCAGCGGTGAGCAAGGCAATGAACAACAAAGGCAGCACCGGAACTGCGGCATGAAGGCGCATAAAAGGATCAGATGGGCTAAGTGAGGAACGTGACCCAAACTAATAATTTTGTAAAATAAAATAAACGTATAATTTAAGTTTTGCCAAAAAAAGTTTTCCCCGCAAGCGAATGAGATGCACATGAATACTAATGGGTACAGGTGTGTGCGCACTGGTACAAACTACCCCTCCGTAGCCACTTCCTCCATGTATTCCGGCGGGCCGTGCAGGGCCAGTTCGTGCTTCACCGGGTCGAATTCCTTTTCAATCTTGGCAATTACAATCGTCGCTACGCCGTTGCCGATCAGGTTGGTGATGGCCCGGGCCTCCGACATGAAGCGGTCTACGCCCAGCAGCAGGGCCAGCCCCTCCACGGGCACGACTTTGAGCGCCGACAGCGTGGAAGCCAGCACGATGAAGCCGCTGCCCGTCACGCCGGCCGCCCCCTTGGAAGTGACCATCAGGATGCCAACTACCGTGAACTGCTGCCCCACCGACAACTCCACCCCGAACACCTGGGCCAGGAAGACCGTCGCCATCACCAGGTAGATGGTAGTGCCGTCGAGGTTGAACGAGTAGCCCGCCGGGATCACCAGCCCCACCACCGGCCGGGAGCAGCCGAACCGTTCGAGCTTCTGCATGATGGCCGGCAGGGCGGCCTCCGACGACGAGGTGCCCAGCACGATCAGAATTTCCTCTTTGATGAATTTGAGGTACTGCCACAGGCTGAAACCGTAGTAGCGGGCAATGCCGTTGAGCACCACGAAGATGAACAGGAACATGGTGGTGTACACCGTGAGCATGAGCTTGCCCAGCGGCACCAGCGTATCGAGGCCAAACGCGCCGATGCTGTAGGCCATGCCCCCGAACGCCCCCAGCGGGGCCAGTTTCATGACAATGTTGAGAATGTTGAAAAAAGCCTTTGAAAGCTTTTCCAGCGTGCCCAGCAGCGACGTGCCCGCCGGGCCCATGCGCGCAACGGCCACCCCGAAAAGGATCGAAAACAGCAGCACTTGCAGGATGTCGCCCTCGGCAAAGGCCGCCACCACGTTGGACGGCACGATGTGCGTGAAAAATGCCACCCAGTCCATCTGCTGCGCCCCCTGCTGGTACCGGGAAATGTCGCCGCCCTTGATGCTGCTCACGTCCACGCCGTCACCGGGCCGCGCCAGGTTGCTCACCGCCAGGCCGATGAGGAGGGCGAAGGTGGTCACGATTTCGAAGTAGAGCAGGGCCTTGCCGCCCACCCGGCCCACCTTGCGCAGGTTGCCCATGCTGCCGATGCCCTGCACGATGGTAAGGAACACGATGGGGGCGATCACCATTTTGATGAGGTTGATGAAAGTGTCGCCCACGGGCTTGAGGGCCACGCCCGCCGCCGGGAAAAAATACCCCACCCCGATGCCCAGCGTAATGGCCACCAGGACCTGGAAAGTCAAATGCCGATAAATGTTTTTCATGCCGTGCCGGCTCCGATTTTATTATAAGAGACAAAAGCGTCATTTTTGCCACCATCCGGAGGCATAAAATAACCAATCTTTCGGGAGAATCACGGAAACGTACGTATTTAAGCCCAACTCAGCGCTTTTTTTTACCGTTTCCAGAACACCACATTTTTTCATTCATGCAGGTTACGACGAAGCTGCCGGTCACGATCCGGCCCCTGATGCCCGAAGAAGAATTCTTTTTACGGGAAATGATTTACGAAGCCATGTACATCCCGGCGGAAGAAGAACACCCGCCGCGCGAAATCGTGGACCAGCCGCCCATCCGCAAGTACATCGCCGAGTGGGGACGGTACGGCGACGCGGCCTGGGTTGCCACCGCCAACGGTACGCTGATCGGCGCAACCTGGTACCGGCTGTTTTCGGAAGACGACCCCGGGTACGGTTTCCTCAACGTCCGGACCCCCGAAATTTCCATTGCCCTGCGCCCGGGTTTCCGCGACCAGGGCGTGGGCGGCAAACTGCTCAGGACGCTGCTGCGCCACGCCGGCGGCGCCGGCTTCGAAGCCGTCTCGCTGAGCGTCGACATCCGCAACCCGGCCGCCCGCCTCTACGCGCGGCTCGGATTCGAAGAAGTGGAACGCATCGGCTACGTAAGCCTCATGCAGTACCGCTTTCGCCGCTAATCCCGGCAAAATCCCCTAAAACGCTAAGAAATACCTACTTCTAGGTATTTCTTTTTTTATTTATTTCCCCGATCTTACTCCTCTGACGGCCATCCCGGGCCCGCACCCGCACCACGTAACCGCCCCTGACGCGGGATTTGCAACTGATGTATTAAAAATGATTAAAACACCCTGGTTTGAAAGGGTGCCCACCGTTAAAAAAGATATAGTTTTGCAAAAATTTTTTGCGGCTTTCCGCCATCCCGGTCATCCCGCGCATACCAGGCCGTTCACCCGGGCCGTGCCTGCTATCCCGCAACTCACCGCTTTGTCAGTACCTCTCCATTCCCATAAACGTCCATCTTATGAGTGAAATGCCCATTCCCAAGGTTTCCCCCAAACCGGTCGTGCGGCCCGTATTCGAGACCAACGTGCCCCAGGGCGCCCTTTCGGTCATTGCCAAAATCAGACCGGGCCAGGTCGAGGCCGTCCGGGAACTGCTCAGGCTGGTGGACGACGGGGACGTGGAACACAATGACCTTGTTCCGTTCGTGAAAATCACCTCGGTGCACTTTGCCCGCTTCGTGATCCTGGAGGAAAGCAATGATTTGCAGGGCCGCACCCTGCAACCCTGCCTGGCGTTGAGCACCAACTACGACAAGCCGCTGGAGAAGCACCTGCGGGAACTGGTGGACGTGGCGGGACCGGGCCTGGAACGCATTTTCTCCCGCTGCGAAGGTTACCCGGCCCTTACGCCCGGCACGGAAGCCAAAGACCGCGCCCTGGCTTTCCTGCGGGCCAACCAGGTGCCCTACATGGCTTTCTACGTCGGCACCCGCGGCCGTTCGGTGGGCCAGATCCGCTACGAAGCCGAACTGCGCAATGCCATCCAGGGCTTCCTCGACAAGGCCACCCGCAAACCGGGTTTTCTGGGGGAGTCGCCGCTGGAAATCCGCCGCGCCATCCAGGCGTTCGTGCAGGCGCAGTTCCCCGAGGCCGCCGGGTACTACCAGACCGAAAAACGCCCCACTTTGCCGGCCTTCCTGGCCCGGTACGGGCAACTGGCCGCCGTGCTGGGCGGGGTTGCCGCCGTGGTGGTGATGGCGTTTATCTACCCGTTGCCGGTGCTGCTGCTGGTGGGCGGGGCGGCGCTGCTCCTGGCCGCCGTACTCCGCTACCACGAAATGCGCGACCCGCAGGCGGGCATGCAGTTGAATGCGGTCAACGTGAAAGATTTGGCCGAACGTGAAAACCAGATCGTGCAGAACCAACTCACGCACCTGGTGGACATCAAACCCGGCGCCTTCCGGCTGATGACGCTCAAGTTTGTCCTCTGGTCCATCAACGTGCTGGCAAAAGCCATATTCAACAAAGGAAAACTGGGTGAAATTCCGACCATCCACTTCGCCCGCTGGATCATCATCGACGAAGGCCGCCGGCTCCTGTTCTTCAGCAACTTCGACGGCAGCTGGGAAAACTACCTGGGCGACTTCGTGGACAAGGCCGCCGTGGGCCTCACCGGCGTGTGGAGCAACACCGTAGGCTTTCCCAAAACCCGCTGGCTGGTGCTGGACGGCGCTACCGACGAGCAGCGCTTCAAAATCTGGACCCGTAACCACCAGATCACCACGCAGGTGTGGTACAGCGCCTACAAAACCCTCACCGTGCAGAACATCAACAACAACTCCGACATCTGCCGCCTGCTCTTCACGCCCATGACCGAACAGGAAGCCATTGCCTGGCTGCAAAAACTATAAGTCAGCAGACAGTAATCAATGATCAGTAATCAGTAATCAGTGGGTGCGCTTGAATGATCAAATCCAACTGTTCCCTGTTTACTGTTCACTGATTACTGATTACTGTTCTCTGGCCATTCTCCCTTCACGAAATCACATCTACTTTCAATGGCAACATTAGAACTGGAAGACATTCAAGGAATTATTGCCCGGGGATACGCCCTGCTGCCCGCCGCGTGCTACGGGCTGCTGGTGGTGGAAGACGTAGCGGCGGCCCGCAGGTGGCTCGCGCAGATTGCCGGGGAAATTACCACCGCCAAACAAAAAAATACCCCCCACGCCCTCAACATCGGCTTTACGTACCCGGGCCTGAAAAAGCTGGGCCTCCCCAAAGACGCCCTGAACGGGTTTGTGGTCGAGTACCAGGAGGGCATGACGGCCGAGCACCGGCAGCGCATCCTGGGCGACACGCTGATGAGTGCCCCCCCGAAGTGGAAGTGGGGCGGACCCGGCAAGGAGGTGGACATCATCCTGCTGGTGTACGCCGAGAGTCCCGAAACGCTGGAGGCCCGGTACGCCGGCCTGCAACGGGGCTTTGCGGCGGGCGGCCTCCGGCTGTTCGACACGCTGCCTACCCAGGTGCTCTCGCAGCAGAAAGAACATTTCGGCTTCCACGACGGCATTTCCCAGCCCCTCATCCCCGGGTTGAGCAAGGCGACTGCGGCCCTGGCCAGCCCCGCCAACATCGTGGCCCCGGGTGAGTTCATCCTGGGCTACAAAAATGAGTACGACAAGTGCCCCGACAGCCCCGTGGTGACGCCCGCGGAGGACCCCGCCAACCTGCTCAACAGTACCTTCGAGGGCGCGCAACCGCACGACTTCGGCCGCAACGGCAGCTACCTGGTGTACCGCCAGCTCAGCCAGGACGTGCCCCGGTTCTGGCAGTTCATGAACGACAATACGTGCAGCGAAACCGGCGTGAGCAACTACGCGGACATGGTGAAGCTGGCCGCCAAGATGGTGGGCCGCTGGCCCAGCGGAGCGCCCCTGGTCGAGTCGCCCGACGCCGACAATCCGAAGCTGGGCGACCACGACCGGTTCGGGTACCAGGTCCACGACGCCCGCGGGCTGAAGTGTCCGCTGGGTTCGCACGTGCGGCGCACCAACCCCCGCGACGCCCTCGACATTGAGAACCCCGAAGAGTCGGTAACCGTGTCGAAGCGCCACCGTCTGCTGCGCCGGGCCCGTTCGTACGGCAAACCGCTGGTGCCCTCGATGGAGCCCGAAGAAATGCTCAAGGCGATCCAGTCTGACCCGGACCTGGTGAACGGGGAAGGCCCCAAGGTCAACGTACCGGTGGACGAACGCGGCCTGCATTTCATGTGCTTCAACGCCAACATCAGCCGGCAGTTTGAGTTCGTGCAGCACACCTGGGTCAACAACCCCAAGTTTGACGGCCAGTACAGCGACCCCGACCCGCTCATCGGCGAACAGGCCTCGCGCTACCCCGACCTGATGGGCACCTTCACCATCCAGCAATTCCCGGTGCGCCGCCGCATTACCGGCGTGCCGCGCTTCGTGGAAGTGGTCGGCGGCGCCTACTTCTTCACGCCGGGCATCCGCGCCATCCGCTACCTGGCAAGCCTGTAGAAAGGAGACCGGAAGGGAAAGGAGACGGCAGACCGGAGGAAGGGAGACCGGAGGAGGATCGGGAACGGAACTACGGCGGTGCTATAGTACGGGTTGGTAAGAAAAAAAAGGGAAAAAGGAAGGCCGGGAGAACATGGGGCTCCCGGCCTTCCTTTTTCCCTTTTCTTTTAACCCAAACCATCCGCTCCTCCCGGAATTCCCGGCCTTGCATGGGCACGCCTCCTCCGGTCTCCTTTTCTACGGTCTGCGGTTTCCTTTCCCTTCCGGTCTCCTTTTTTTTAACTTTCAGCCCCTTCGTTCGTTATCTTTCCAACCCCGCAGCGGGTTCGCGTAACCACTCATGAACTCATAAACTCTAAACTCATAAACTTCCCTTATGGCGGCTCCCGTGTTGAACATTCCCAAACGCAAGAAGCGAGAATTCCTGCCGGAAGACTTTACGCTCACCGACTGGAACAGCGTGAAGCCTTACTTTGAAGACCTTAAAAAACGCGAGATCACCGACGCCCTGGACCTGAAAGAGTGGCTTGCCGACCGCAGCGAACTGGAGGCGTACCTGTCGGAAAATTTCGCCTGGCGCTACATCCGCATGACCTGCGATACGGCCGACGAGAAGCTGACCAACGACCTGAATTATTTCATCGAGGAAATCCAGCCGCGCGTGGCGCCGGAAAGTGACCAGCTCAACCAGAAGGCCCTCGCCAGCCCGTACCTGGGCGAACTCACCGAAGCGGGCTACGACATCATGACGCGCAGCCTCAAAAAAGAGGTGGAGATTTTCCGCGAAGAAAACGTTCCCCTGCTTACCCACATCCAAACCGAGGAGCGCAAGTACGGGGCCATTGCCGGCGCCATGACCGTGGAGATCGACGGCAAAAAAATGACCCTGCAACAAGCTTCCGACTACCTGTTTTCCACCGACCGGGCCAAACGCGAAGAGGCGTACCGGAAGGTGCAGGAACGGCGCTTGCAGGACAAGGACCCGCTCGACAACCTGTTCAACGAACTGGTCGGGCTGCGCCACCAGGTAGCCCGCAACGCCGGTTTTGCCGACTTCCGCGACTACATGTTCACGGCCCTGGGCCGCTTCGACTACACCCCCCAGGATTGCTTTGCCTTCCACGACTCGGTGCGGGAGGCCGTGGTGCCGCTGCTCGACGGGCTGGCGGCCGAACGCAAAACGTCGCTGGGCCTCGATGCCCTGCGTCCCTGGGACCTGAAGGTGGACGTGACCAATAAGCCGCCGCTCAAACCCTTCGAGGGCGGCGCGGACCTGCTCGAAAAAACCGTGCAGTGTTTTCAACGACTTGACCCCTACCTGGGCGAATGCCTGATGGTGATGCGGGAGATGGGGCACCTGGACCTGATGTCGCGGGAGGGCAAAGCCCCGGGCGGCTACAACTACCCGCTGGACGAGATCGGCGTGCCGTTCATCTTCATGAATGCCACTTCTTCGCTGCGCGACCTGGTGACGATGCTCCACGAGGGGGGCCACGCCGTGCATTCCTTCCTCACCCGCGACCTGAGCTTGAATGCCTTCAAACACCCGCCGTCCGAAGTGGCCGAACTGGCCTCGATGTCGATGGAACTCATCAGCATGGACGAGTGGGACCTGTTTTTCCCGAACCCCGACGACCTCAGGCGGGCCAAGCGGCAGCACCTGGAGGGCATCATCGAAACCCTGCCGTGGGTTGCTACCATCGACAAGTTCCAGCACTGGCTCTACGAAAACCCGGAGCACACCGTGGCGGACCGGAAGAAAAACTGGCTGGCAATCTTAGACTCCTTCAGCGACCGGGTCACCGACTGGAGCGGCCTGGAACGGTACAAGGAGTACATCTGGCAGAAGCAACTGCACCTCTACGAAGTGCCCTTTTACTACATCGAGTACGGCATTGCCCAACTCGGCGCCGTGGCCGTGTGGAAAAACTACCGGGCCGACAAGCAAAAGGGCCTCCAGGGCTACCTCAACGCCCTCAAACTCGGCTACACCAAGCCCATTGCCCAGGTCTACGCCGCCGCCGACATCCCCTTCGACTTCTCGAAGGAATACATCACGGAACTGATGAACTTCGTGCGGGAGGAGTTGGAGAAGGTGGGGTAGGAGTGGGTTGAATGGCTGGATGGCTATATGGTTGTATGGTTTACTTGTTTTGTTTACCCAGACTACCTCCCAACAATCAGCCATCCAACCATATAGCCATACAACCATATAGCCATTCAGCCATCCAGCCTTCTAACCAAACTCCACCACCACCGGTGCGTTGACCCGGCGGTAGTGCAGGTCGAGGACGCTGGCGTTGACGAAGCGAGTGCCGTTCATTTCAACCTGTCCGTAGGCTTCGTGGATGTGGCCGAAGACGTGGAGGCGGGGCCGGAGCCGTTCGACGACCGGCAGCAGTTCTTCGCAGCCTACGCGTTGGCCGCGGGCCGTCCGGTCGAGGATGCCGTAGGGCGGGCCGTGCGTGACCAGAATGTCCACACCGGCGGGAATCAGGTCCCAGTGCCGGCGGATGTCGGCGCCCCGGTGGCGGTTAAACGCCCAGTCGAAAAAGAACGGCGTGATGGGCGAACCCCACACGGTGATGCCATCGATCTCCACGCCCGAATCATTCAGGTACAGGCAGTTGTCGGGGACCATCTTGGCAAACTCCGGCGGCGCGTCTTCGAGCAGGAAGTCGTGGTTGCCGCCCACGAAGAGCTTGTACCGGTGCGGCAGGCCGCCGAACCAGTCGAGGAAGTCGGCGAGTTCGCCCTTTTCGCCCCGCTTGCTGACGTCGCCGGCGTGGATGACCACGTCGCCGGGGGGGACGGGCACGGCCCGGTGCTGGCCGTGGCTGTCGGATAGGCATACAATGCGCATAGGCAATGTTATTCAATTCTTCCCACCGGCACCCGGTACGGCCGAAAGAATAAGCAGCTACCCTACGCCGCCAGCCGCTGCCGCGTTGCCGCCGGCTGGTCATCCCTGCGGGCCTTCAAGCCAAACAGCGGCCGCAGGAAAAAGATGCGGCGGATGAGCCCTTCGTACAGCAGCCAGCACGCGGCAAAGGTCGCCCCGCTGATGAGCAGAAACTTAGCCAGCACGGGCATCTGCCAGTCGATCATCGGGTAGGCAATGAGGATAATGACCGTCTGGTGCAGGATGTAGAACGGGTACACCGCTTCGTTGGCGTAGCGCAGGGCCGGTTTGGTGAAGTTCAGGTACGTGCGGGCAAAGCCCAGGATGGTCAGCAGCCACGCCCACCCGTTGAGAAACGACAGGCCGCGGAACAACGTCACTTCCGCCTCCGAAATGCCCTCGGGCCACTCGACCCAGTACCGGGCGTACAATACCGTGGCCGTCACCAGCCCGACCCCCAGCGACACCCGCCGTTGCCGGGCCACCACGTCAATGAACGACGTCTGGGCAACCAGCGTGAACCCGATGAGGAACAAACTCAGCGATTTGAAGTGATTCGCCCAGTCGTCCAGCAGGGCGTGGGTATCTTCGGGAAAGTATTCGCGCAGCACTAAGTCGCCGGCCAGCAGCCACAGGGCCGGCAGGAACACCAGGCCCGGCTTGCTAAAAAAGGCGGTCAGGCGTTGCAACCGGGGCCGGCCTTTTTCGCTCAGCCAGTACCGGAACAGCGGCAGGCACACCAGCGAATACACGAAGATGTACGCCAGGTACCAGAGGTGGTGCCAGCTGAAGCTGCCCGCGGGGTAGGGCTCGAACTGGAAGACGGTCGGGTAAAATCCGAAGTAGCTGTAAGTGTGTCCCTGCGTGAGCCGTTCGAAGTAGATCTGCGGCGGCACCACCACGAACATTCCGAAGACCAGCGGCAGCAGGATGCGCACGAACCGCTCCCCGGCGAAGCTGCCCGCACTCCGGCGCCGCAGGGCGAAGTACACGGCCGCCCCCGAAACCATGAACAGCAGCGGCATCCGCCACTGGCTCACGAAGCGCATGGGCCACTCCATTGGTTCGCTGATGACGTTGTTTTTGATGTGCCATCCCCACTCGACGAAGAACATGCCGGTGTGGTAGAAGATCAACAGCCCGAAGGCCAGTACGCGCAGCCAGTCCAAATCGTAGCGGCGCTCAGCAAGAGCAGCAGGTGCAAGCATGGGGCATGAAGTTTTAACTGCCCCAAAAGTAACCGCTCCGGCCCCAACGCACGACTTTTCCGGTAAATCCGGCGTCCGGAATGATCGGAATGAACGAAATTCAGACATTAGACGGGAGATGGGAGACATAAGACCCGGACCGCATAAGGGTAGAGTAACCCATCCCGCATAGGCTGAAGTCCGCATCTCATGTCTCACGTCTCAGGTCTGATGTCTCCCTTTTGCGGTATTCCGACGGGGTTGCGCCGGTGAATTTTTTAAAGGCGGCCTGGAAAGTGGATTTGGAATTGAAGCCGGTTTGGTAGGCGATTTCTTCGATCTTCAGGTGGCCGTACGCCGGGTCGCGCAGTTTCCCCTTCACGGCCTCGATGCGGTACTGGTTGATGAAGTCGGCGAAGTTGACCCCCAGCCCCTCGTTGACCAGTTGGGAGAGGTGGTGCGTGGACGTACGCAGCTTTTCGGCCAGTTGCGCCAGGGTCAGTTCACTATCCAGGTAAGGCTTTTCGCTTTCCATGCACCCCAGCAGCCGTTCTTTCAGCGAACCGGCCACCTCCGGCGCCAGGGACGACTTTTCGTACTTTTTCCGCACCGCCTCGGGTTTGCCCGCGTGCAGCAGTTCGGGGTGGGTGAGGAAGTAAAAAGTAATGCCGTAGAAGATCACCGAAGAGGCCGTGGCGATGTAAATGTCGCCCAGGTCGTCTTCGGCCGTGAAGGTGAATACGACTGCCGCCACCAGGAACACCAGGAAGAGCGTCATCAGGCGGGGCAGGGCCCGCAGGGTGACATCCGAGGCGTTCCAGAAGGGTTCTCCGCGCTGCCGGGTGTGCCGCCCGATGAGCCGGAAACCCAGCACGTGGTAGAGGAACAGAGAGGAAAACGACAGCACGTCCAGCCCAACCCCTTCCAGCAGTGTAAACCCCGGGTACCACAGGATCGGCTCCGGCGGTACCCGCAGGGCTTCGGGCAGGTCGCGGTGAAAAGCGCCCATCGTATCCCGGATTTTATAGGCGTTGCTTTGCAGGTAGAACGGAATCCGCGAAACCACCTGCACGAGGCCGGGCAGCAGGTGCAGCCAGTCGCGCCGCCAGCGCAGGGGCGGGCCAACCAGGGTGCGGGTGTAGAAGTAGAGTAACGGCCCGATCCAGAAGGCGATGGCCTCCGTGGTGTTGATCAGGGCGGGTACGTACAGGATGTAGTTGGTGTAACTCAGAAACAGGTCGGTGATCAGCAGGGCCAGGTTGAGCAGGAGCAGGCCCAGCAGCCGGTTGGCGGCCCGGTTGCCCCGGCGCATGGACAGGAAAATGACCGCCAGGAAAATGCCCTGCACCACACCGAGCAGGTTGATGATGGCTAACCAGTCGAGGAAGGGTGCGGGCATTGGGCGATGCGGTTGCGGGACTAGGGGGTTCGACGCCGGCCCGGAGGCCGAAAGGCTAATTTACGGATTATCGGCGGATGCGCGGATTTGAAACGTTTTTCGCGTCCACAAAAAAGCAGCCCGCCGGCCGGAGGAATTCCGGGTAGCGGGCTGCTTCTGATGCGGACAGTTCTTTTGACCGGGGGCTTACTCGGTTTCAGCCTTGATGTAGGCGAAGTTTTCCTTGTAAAACTCGGTGGCTTGCTCAATGATGCGGTAGGCCGTGGCCCGGTCCTGGAATTCTTCCACGCGTACAGTCTTGTTTTCCAGGCGCTTGTATTCTTCGAAGAAGTGCTTCAGTTCCGAGATGAAGTGCGGGGGCAATTCCGAAATGTCGCTGATGTGGTTCACGCTGGTATCGTGGGCGGCCACGGCGATGATCTTGTCGTCGCCTTCCCCGCTGTCGATCATGCGCATGACGCCGATCACTTTGGCCTCCACCATGCAGAGGGGCACCAGGTCAATCTGCGAAAGCACCAGGATGTCGAGGGGATCGTGGTCGTCGCCGTAGGTTTGCGGGATGAAGCCGTAGTTAGCCGGGTAATATACCGAGGAGAAAAGCACCCGGTCCAGCTTGAGCAGGCCGCTGTCTTTGTCGAGTTCGTATTTGGCCCGGGAGCCTTTGGGAATTTCAATGATGCCGGTAACGACCTGCGGGGCGTTTTCGCCGACCGGAATGGCGTGCCAGGGATTAAACATAGGGCAAAAGGGTTTTGTCGGTTTGTACTGAAAAAGGAGACGTTGAATTTTAGACTTGGGATATTAGACGTAAGACGTAAGACAAGGGTCAGCGCATTCGTCTGCTGCAAAATGATTGGTTAAAAGTAGTGCGTTTGGGGCGGGGCGGTTGAGCTAACGGGTGACCAGCAGGCCCGCCACGCAGGCGCCAAGGCCCGCAAGCACACTGCCGCCGACGTACAGAAATGCGTACGTAAAGTTACCGGCTTTGAGCAGGGAAATGCTTTCCAGCGAAAACGCCGAAAAAGTCGTGAACCCCCCGCAGAAGCCCGTCGTCAGGAACAGGCGCCACGCCGGGGCCGGGTCTCCCGCCTTGCCGGACCATCCGTACACCAGGCCAATCAGAAAACTGCCCAGCACGTTGACGGCCAGCGTACCGGCCGGGAACGCCGATGCCCCCAGCCGCAGGGCCGCGCCTTGGGCCAGGTACCGGGCCACGCTGCCCAGCATCCCGCCTACACCCACCAGGAATAAATTGAAAATGGACAATGGAAGTTGGAAAATGAATGCGGCCCGGGTGCGGGTCGTTCTCGCTGCAAGATTACGTAATTATACAAATCAGGTTTTGCTTTTCTGCCCGTTTAGGCCACTTGTCCCGGATTATTTATATATTTTTGTATTTCGGTTCAATTCGCGGCCGCATCCTTACACCTTGTTCCGGGCACCTGATTTGCTATTTTCACCAATCCGCGTTGTGCACCGCCGGGCGGCTCCACCCCTCCAACGGCGGGTAGGTTTTGCGGGTTTCGTTCGTGTAAGGTTTATTTGTAGAAGTGATTTTTATTGTGCAAATTGAACCTGCTTAAGTTATATCAGATTCCGGAATCCTGGAAAAACAAGTTTCGTCCCTCATCCTCTTTATGGAGCAACCTTTTACCCTACGTTTTCCGGGCGGCAAATTGCTTAAAACCCTGCTCGGGGTGTTTATTGCTGCCCTCCCGGCCGCCGCCCAGACGCCCACCGACGGCCTGATGATGTCGCAGGGCAAGGTGTGTACGGTAGCCATGTACACCCACGACAGCTGGGACCGCTACTGGGAAGGCCCGCTGCGCCGCCGGAACCCCAACATCGGTACGGTTACCACGAACAGCCTGCACCTGATGGCCGCCGCCGGGCTGGGCAGCCGGCTGAACCTGATCGTGGATGTACCCTACGTGTGGACAAACGTGTCGGGCGGCACCCTGCGCGGCATGCGCGGCGTGCAGGACCTGAACGTATTCCTGAAAGGCAAAGCCTACTCCGGGAAAGTGTACGGCGGCAAGCTTTCGGCATTCGCCGTAGTCGGCTTTTCTACCCCCCTGAGCAACTACGTAAAGGATTACCTGCCCGCTTCCATTGGCTTCGGCGCCACGACCGGCTCCCTGCGGGGCACGCTGCACTACCGCACGGACCTGGGCGTGTTCGTGACGGCCAACGCCGGCTACACCCGCCGGAGCAACATCCGCATCGACCGCAATACCTACTTCACCGACCGCATGGTGTATTCGGATGAAGTGTTCATGCCCGACGTGGCGGACGGGTCGGTACGGCTGGGCTACCTGAACAAGTTCGTGCAGGCCGAGGCCATCCTGAGCCGGTTTACCACCCTGAGCGGCTTCGACATTACCCGCAACAACATGCCCTTCCCGTCGAACCTCATGCAAGCCACCCGGCTCGGCGTGAACGTGGTGCTGCGGCCTGCCTTCATGAAAGCCTTCTCCCTCAATGCCGGGGCAACTTACACCACCCATGGCCGCAACGTCGGCCAGGCCACCGGCTACTACGGCGCCCTCCAGTACGTGTTCAACTGGCGCCGCAAGGCGGAGGGGCAGGATTACACCGAATAAATACCAACCTTTCGAAAAGCAATCATGAAAACCCATACTCTTTACCGCCGGATGATGCTGGGGCTGGCGGCCCTGGCGCTGCTGGCCGGCTGTAACAAGCAAATCGAAGAATACGCCCCCGCCCCGACGGCCCGCACGGCCGTCGATGCCAACGGCGGCAGTTGGAAGACCATTCTGATCGGCAGCCCGGCGGGTATTGAAACCGGCGCTCCCTCCGCCCCCAACTCGGACCAATACGCGGCCGAACTGGCGGCGCTGAAAAGCACGATGGCCGGCGCCACCGACGCGCAGAAAAAAGCCGCGGGCTACTGGAGCGCCGGGGGCGTGCTGCGCTGGAACCAGATCACCCGCGAACTGGTAGCCAAGTACAACCTGGCCCCGGTCAACAATGAAGACAATACTTACCCCGTGCCCGACCAGACCAACCCCACGGCGTACCCCAAGTTTCCCTTTGCCAACCCGCCGTACGCCTCCCGGGCCTACGCGCTGCTGAGCGTGGTCCAGTACGACGCCCTGGTGGCCGCCTGGCACTACAAATACCAGTTCAACCGGCCGGCGCCCTCCGCGGTAGACGGCTCCATTACACCCTTGCACGGCGGTTCGGAACTGCCCGCGTACCCCTCCGAGGACGCCGTGGTGGCCGCCGCCTCCGCCGAGGTGCTTAAATTCCTCTTCCCGGGCGACGTAGAAATGCTCGCCGACAAAGCCCGCGAACACGCCGACAGCCGCCTGTGGGCCGGTACCAACGTGCAGAGCGACCTCGACGCCGGGGCCGCCATTGGCCGGGCCGTTGCCCAGAAAGTGCTGGCCCACGCCCGGGCCGACGGCATGCGCACCGCCGGCGGGGCCGACTGGAAAGCAATGGAAGCGGCCTGCCTGGCCCGCGGCGAAATGCCTTGGAAAAGCATGGATGCCCCGGCCCGTCCGCCCATGCTGCCCGGCTTCGGCCTGCTGAAAACCTGGAACTTCGGGGCGGCCGAAGTGGAGGCCCTGCGGCCGCCGCCCCCGCCCCGTACCGACTCTCCCGAGTTCCAGGCGGCCCTGTCGGAAGTAAAGCACTACTCCCGGAACGTCACCCGCGACCAGGTCCGGATCATTCACTACTGGGCCGACGGCGTGGGCACCTACACCCCGCCGGGCCACTGGAACGCCATTGCCGAGGAACTGATCCGCAAGCACGGGCAGAGCGAACTGCGGACGGCCCGCACGCTGGCCCTGCTCAATACGGCCCTCATGGACGCCGGCGTGTGCTGCTGGGACACCAAGTTCCACTACTACCTGCCCCGCCCGTCGCAGGTAGACCCGGAGATCAAAACGCTGACCGGCTTGCCCAACTTCCCCGCCTACACGTCGGGTCACTCCACGTTCTCGGGCGCCGCGGCAGCCGTACTGGCGTACGTATTCCCCGATGAACAGCCGGCCCTGGACGGCATGGCCGCCGAAGCGTCGGCCTCCCGCCTGCACGGGGCCATCCACTACCGCTTTGACTGCGAAGTGGGCCTCAAGTGCGGCCGTGACATTGGCGCCTACGCCGTGAAGCGCGGCCAGGCCGACGGGGCGCAGTAGAAGAAAGGAGCATTGAGTAATGAGTGGCAGTTTTGTTGGTTAGCTGTCAACGCAATAAAAGCAAA
This sequence comes from uncultured Sphingobacteriales bacterium, assembly GCA_963844325.1. Lineage (GTDB taxonomy): Bacteria > Bacteroidota > Bacteroidia > Cytophagales > 172606-1 > CADCTQ01. The sequence goes on along the minus strand of CAWJNV010000002.1, from coordinate 4,615,178 downwards.
AGCCCGGCGGATGAGGCCGGGCTTTTACGTGTCAAATACCTGGGTTTTGAAAGCCTATTGGGCGCTGAGGCGGGTCACAATGGCTTGGGCGTCCACCAGGTGCTTGTCGATGCCCGGTTTATAGGTTTGGGCATACGCCTTCAGGTCCGGGTCGGTACCTTGGTCGATTTGGGTAGCAAACTTGCCGGCGGTTACCTGGTGATCGGCTACCTGGCTCTTCATGTAGGCAAGGTCAAATTGGGCGGCGGCCAGGTTGTTCAGATTATCCCGCTTCGTCTGGTTTTCGTCGTTCAGCACATCCTTAATGGTCCACTTCTTATTAGCCGCGCGGTTTTTCAAGTCCGCGTGCGCCGCCGTGTGTTCATCGATCATCATTTGGGCGTACATCTTTACCTGGGGGTCCGTGGCCCGTGCTTTGGCCAGGTTGCCAAGCTCAATCTCAGTCAAATTGCTTTGTACGGCCTGCTCCAGGAATTCCCGGTCGATGGGGTTCAGATTGGCGTTTTCAACGGAAGGGCCGTCTTCGTCCTCTTTACATCCCGATACGAAGCCCACGGACACGCACAGCATCAGGGCCAGCATCAGTTGCCGTACCCACGCCGCCCGCTGAATAGAGCAGGCGACGCCATTGTTGTTTACTTTTTGCATAGTTTGGTTGTAAATGAAATTGTACTTACCCGGTAGTACGGACGATAGAAAGGGAGGTTACCCGTCAAGTCGTTTTTAAAGGGATAGGGCTTAAAAATCAGTATTTACCGCCTTTTTGGGCAAAAAGTCCAAGAAAATACGGACTGCGTCCGAAAAGTCAGTCTTTTTACTTTCAAAGTTTCATCCTTTTTCGCACCCTCTGTCCAATTTCAAATCTGCACATTCCCGCTATGCACCAGCACTGTATAGGAAAAAAATAAGGTCCGGACGTTGCCGCCCGGACCTTTTATCTTTTTTAACCTGCTGACACTGTAACCCTTTACTTCCGGATGATCATCCGTTGCGTGCGGCTGAAGTTGCCGGTTGCCACGGTGTAGATGTACATGCCGTCGGGCAGGTCGGCGGGCTTCTTGAACAGGTAGCGGTGTTCGCCCACTTCCAGGTCTTCCTTCAGCAAGGTCGCCACCCGCGAACCGAGTACGTCGTACAGCGTGACGGTCACCTGGCCGGGCTTGTTGAGTTGAAAACGGATGGAAGTTTGTTCCCAGAACGGGTTGGGCTGGTTGGGCTTGAGCACCAGCAGGGGCTCGCTGTCCGCAAAGCCGGCAGGCGGGGCGGCGTGCACGGCATCCTGACCGCGCAGTAGTCCTCCGGTGCAGAGCAAGAGTAGTAAAAGTAATGTTTTCATGGTACGTATGGTTTGTGGGTTTGTCTTAATCCGCGGCCGGCCCGAGAGGTAAACCCTGTTTGCTGGCTTTCAGATTATTAGACAAACAATGTACCACTTTGGTTGCGCCTATGCTAGAATATTTTTATGTGCTTGCAAATGAGACAACAAGTGGTCGAAAACCTGCGTTGAATGGATTTTTTCGGGGATGGGCGTACCGGCCCCCTGGGAAATAAAAAGCGGACCATCGGCGGGGTCGTCGGGGTAGCGGCCGTGGGAGCCGCGCACCAGCGAACCGTCCAGCGGAATAATGTCCATCAGCATCCGGAACCCCAGCTTTTTCCGGGCCAGTTTCAGCCCCACCTTCAGCGGCAGCAGCTTGATGTTGGGGTCGGCAAACATTTCCACCGGGTCGTAGCCGGGCTTCTTGTGAATGTCCACGACGCGGGCAAAGTCGGGCGCCTTCCGGTCGTCGAGCCAGTAGTAGTACGTAAACCAGGAACGCGCATCGGCCACGGCCACCAGTTCGCCCGCCCGTTCGTGGTTCAGGTGGTGTTTCTTTTTACCCTCCTCGTCGAGCACCATTTCGATGCCCTCAGTATTTTCGAGCAGGCGGCGGATTTCACCCAGTTTACTCCGGTCGTTCACGTACACGTGGGCCACCTGGTGGTCGGCCAGGGCAAAGGCGGCGCTGGTGCCCACGTCGGGCAGTTCCGTACCGCGTTCTTCGCGCACTGAAATGTAGCCGTGCCGGCGCAGCACCCGGTTGATGTCCACGGCCCGGTTCACATTCGTAATGCCGTATTCCGACAGCACCACCACCCGGGCGCCCTGCCCTTCGTAGTACCGGATCAGGTCGGCGCACACGGCGTCGATCTCTCCCAGGTCGCGGCCGATCTTACTAAAGTCGAGGCCGTGCCGCTGGATGTTGTAGTCGAGGTGGGGCAGGTACACCAGCGTAAGGGTGGGGTTGTGCCAGCGGTCCACCAGCATGGAGGCGTCGGCAATCCAGCGGCTCGACCTGATGGTGGTGCGGGGGCCCCAGAAATCGAACAGCGGGAAGGTGCCCAGCTCGGCCTGCAACCGTTCGCGGAGTGCCATCGGCTGGCTGTAGCAGTCGGGCAGCTTGCGGCCGTCGGCCAGGTACTGGGGGCGGGGCGTTACGGCGTAGTCGGCCGTGGAGTACATGTTGAACCACCAGAACATGTTGGCGCAGGTAAACGAGGGGTCCCGTTGCCGGGCTACTTCCCAGATTTTGGGCGCCTGCACGAGCCGGTTCGACTGCCGCCACAGTTTGATTTCGCATTCATCGCGGAAGTACCACCCGTTGCCCACCACGCCGTGCACGTCGGGCGTTTGGCTCGTCAGGTACGTGGCCTGCACCGAACAGGTGACGGCCGGCAGTACGGGCTGCACCGCGGCCACCCGTCCCCGCGCCGACCATTGTTTCAGAAAGGGCGTGTGTTCCCCGATCAGCCGGGGCGTAAGGCCCACTACGTTCAACACTACCGTTTTTTGCATGGGGCAAAGCTAGTAAACAGTGAACAGTAAACAGTGAACAGTAAACAGTGAACAGTAAACAGTGAACAGTAAACAGTAATCAGTGGTTAGTAAGTACGCAACGGTGAACTTTCGCGCATTCACTGATTACTGTTTACTGTTCACTGATTACTGTCACAATTGTATCTCCAGCAGCAGCAACTCCGATTCGCCGCCGTCGGCATCAGTGACGGCCAGCGCCTGGAGGGTGGCGGGCGTCTCGGTGAGCAGGCAGATGGATTCGACCTTGCCCGGGTAGGCCTGTTCGTGGTGGAGGATGGGCACGCACCGCCCCGAGAGGTCGCCGGGCTCGTCGAGGTGGGCAATGCCGGCGAAGCTGCCCAGCATCTCGCCGTCCAGGATTTCGTCGCTGGTGGCTTCTACGGAAGCCGTGAACAGGAACGCACCGGGCCGGGAGAGGAGGGGGGCGGCCCCCGAAAAGCCGGCCGCGTAGCCTTCCACCGTGGGCAGCACGAACGACCGCACCACCGGCCGGGGCAGCGGCCCGCTGGCCGTGAGCCACGCCACGAATTCCTGCGTGCCGTACCCAATGGCAACGTTGGTCCCCGATACATTTCCCCGTTGCAGAAATACGATCTCCGGTCCCGTTACGACGGCCCCTTCGAGGTTGAGCAGGCGGGTGCCCACCACGCCGGGCAGGGTGCGCAGGTGGTCGTAGAGGGGCGCCAGGGAATGCCGCTGCACCGCCCCCGTGCCGGGATGCACCACAAAAGCGTCCTGCCGGTTCTCCTGCGAACCCGAGCCAATGGTCAGCAGCACCGTCTGGTCGCCCAGCGGCAGTACAGTGAGGGCTTCCAGGTCGGGCTTCTGCGCCTTGGGAATGCGTTCTTCGTCGGGTACGGGCGAATCAAACAGGCGGATGGTGCCCACGAGTTGCCAGTCCGGGCCGAGTACGTACAAGTGGGCCGAATCGTCGCCCACCACGTAAATCCGGTCGCCGAGCACCTCCACGCCGGACGCCGAATGGATGCCGGGCAAAGCGGCTTTCTTGAGAATGATCGCTTTCAAGGGGTAAGGGTTTGGGCGTAAGTTATGCGCAATCCCGGAGAAAAAGAACCGACCATGGAGACACGGGAGGTTGAGAAAAAGGTTTCACACCGAGGTGGAGCGCAAAGGGCGCAAAGGAGACGCAAAGAACGCAAAGGGAAGGGGGCGCTACGTACAGTTTTCTTCCTTGCGTAGCGGTACACGTCGCATGGTGGGAAGGGGTCGCCTCGCGGGAAGGGGTCGCGTCGCGGCTCCCCTCCTCGGAGGGGTTAGGGGGTGGGTTTACTTACATGAGACAAATTATCCGGGGATCAGCGCATTATAGTAATCTCTCTAACACCAGCGCCAAACTTTCTGCGGATACTTCCTGATGCGAATGTCTTCATTGCAATAGGTTGTTCATGCGGTGATCCCCCGATAACTTGTCTCACGCAGGTAAACCCACCCCCTAACCCCTCCGAGGAGGGGAGCCGCGACGCGACCCCTCCCGCGACGCGTCGCCGGCCCGCCGTGCGACGTGTACCGCTACGCAAGGAAGAAAACTGTAGGTAGAGCCTCCTTCGCTTTGCGTTCTTTGCGCCCTTTGCGGTTAAGTGTATTCCTGGGTATTTTCCTTGTCCTTAGCTCAATGCGCCTTTCACCTTGTCGATCAATGAGTCAGGGCTGGCGTTGGCGGGGTTTTGCATCTCCTCGACCTGCGCGTGCGTGAGCGGCTCGGGCGGTCCCAGCTTGGGTTCGGGTCCGAAGGCCTGGGCGGGCTGGCCCCGGAACTTGCCTTTGCCGTCGATGGAAGTGCCCTGCGTCCAGCGGCCCCCGGCTTTGGAGGGGCTTTCGTCGAGGTTGGTGACGAAGAACGTGTAGTTCACCTCCTGGTTTTCCTGCGCCTGCGGGAAAGAGTTCGGAATGGGGAAGGCGCCGGCCACCGTGCCGTGGCCCAACTCTTCGAGCACGGCCAGCCACTGGTTCTGGTGCATGGTGTCGCGGGCAATCAGGAAAGAAAGCATGTCTTTCATGCCCGGGTCGTCGGTCATTTCGTAGAGGCGCGTGGCCAGCAGCCGTCCCGTCGATTCGGCCATTACGTTGGCGGTCATGTCGGCGGCCAGGTTGCCCGTGCCGATCACCCAGGAGCCGTTGAAGGGGACGCCGTTCGCATCCACGGCCAGGGCGCCCAGGCCCGACGAGAGGATGTGGCGCGGGTCCATGCCGCCCATCACCGCGCCCACCAGGGAGTTAGACTTGGCAATGTCTTCCTTCAGGTCCATGGAAGCGCCTTCCAGGTTAAGGGCCACGGCCGTCGCCAGCATTTCGATGTGGGCAATTTCTTCGGTACCGGTGTCGAGCAGCATGTCGCGGTATTTTTCGGGGCCCCGCTGGTTCCAGGCCTGGAAAAGGTACTGGAGCATCACCCGGATTTCACCTTCATTGCCCCCGATGGCCTGCTGAAGCAGTTTCGCAAATTGCGGGCTGGGCTTATCGACCCGCACCTGGTACTGGAGTTTTTTGTTGTGGAAAAACATAATAGCGTTTTTAGGGGTACTACATACCTCCCCCTTACGCACCCGGTCCCCGGCCGTCCCGGCTCAGTGAAAAGAAGTAATTGAACTGAATGAATGGCTGAATGGCTAATGAACGACTGCCGGGGCGTGATACGGGCGTAAGCAAAACAATCAGCCATATAGCCATCCAACCATCAACCATACAGCCATTCAACCATTCAGCCATTCATTATGACAGCAGCCGCATTTCCGTCGCTTTGCGGATGAGTTCGACGGTGTTGTGGGCGGAGAGCTTCTGGAGGAGGTTGGCGCGGTGGTTGGAGACGGTGTATTCGCTCACGAACAGCTTTTCGGCGATGAGCTTGGTACTCAGCCCCTCGGCCAGCAGCAGGAGCACTTCTTTTTCGCGGGGCGTGAGGCGTACTTCGGTCTTCTGGTTCACCTGGCGCAGGGCCTTGAACACCTTGTTGTACACTGAATGGCTGAAATACTCGTTGCCCGCGGCCACTTCGGTAATGGCTTTTACCAGTTCCTCGCCGACCGTTTCCTTGGGCAGAAAGCCGGCGGCCCCGGCCTCCACGGCCTGCATGATGTATTCTTCCTTGTCCTGCATGGTCAGGAAGATCACCCGGGTCGTGCTTTGCCCCGCGGCCAGGTTGCGGGCCACCTCGATACCCGTCATGCGGGGCATGGAAATGTCGCACACCAGCACGGCCGGGGCGTGTTGCTGCACCAGTTCCAGGGCCTCTATCCCGTCGGATGCTTCGCCCACCACCCGGATGCCAGGGTGCTGGCTGATGATGTAGTGCAGGCCCTGCCGCAGGATGGTGTGGTCGTCGGCGAGTATAACGGTGATGGACATTTAATTACGAATTACGAATTACGAATGACAAATGACGAACTGCCTTCCCCCGATGCTCTCCTTCGAACAACGAACAACTATCAACGAACAACGAATAATCCCTACAGGGGCAGAATGATGTTGATCACGCACCCCCGGCCGGGCAGGGTGTCGAAATGAATCTTGCCGTTGAGGGCTTCAATGCGGAACTGCATGTTGAGCAGGCCGTAGCCTTTCTGTTTCTTCTGCTTGACGGCCACCGGGTCGAAACCCTTGCCGTCGTCTTCCACCATGATGAGCAGGGAGTCGGGCTGGCGGGTGAGCTGCACCGAAATGTTTTTGGCCTGCGAATACTTGGCGGCGTTGTTGAGGGCTTCCTGGAGCACCCGGTACACGCCTACTTCCAGCTTCTGGCCGAAGCGTTCCTGCCGGAGGTTGGAGTAGTAGTAGATTTCGGCGTCGCTGCTGTGCTGCACGTGGTTGATGAGCGTCTGCACGCCGGCCTCCAGCCCGAAATCCTCCAGCACCAGCGGCATCAGGTTGTTGTTGATCACCTTGATCTCGGTGATGATCTCGTCGACGGCGCCCAGCACGGCGGGCGAAGCCTGTTCCCGGAAGAGATTCATCTTGAGTACGTTGAGCATTTGCCCGAGCCCGTCGTGGAGTTCGCGGGCCAGGCGGGTGCGTTCCTGTTCCTGACCTTCGAGCAGGGCCGCCGACTGGATGCGCTGCTCGCGGAGCCGGTTGTCGAGGATTTCGGCCTGCAACTGCTGAAGCTGCTCGGCCACCCGCTTTTTCTCGGTAATGTCGCGGTACAGGTAGGTAATGCCGATGATCAGGTTGTTGAGCCCGTAGATGGGGCTCACCGACACCTCGTAGAGCGACCTGCCCCCGTCTACCTGGGAGACGGCGTGTTCGTAGGCGAACTTTTCGCCCTGCATCACCCGGTGCAGGTTTTCTTCGAGAATGCCCCGGGATTCTTCGCGCGACATGTTCAGCAGGTTGAAGCCGATGGTCGCATCGCAGCCGAACGTGGCGCGGAAGTTCTGGTTGTAGGCGCTGTTGAAATAGATGAGTTCGTGCTGGAGGTTGAGGGCAAAAATGGCGTCGGCCGTGTTTTCCACCGCCGAGATGATGTACGACTGTGATTCGATGAGTTGGTGCTGGGCCCGGGCAATCTCCTCAATGTCCTTGCAAATGAGGATGATGCCCCCGGCGAAGCTTTCCGAGGCGTCGAGGCGGGCAATGGTGAGGAACACCGAATGCGGCCGCTGCTCCGGGCGGGTCAGGATGGTGACCTCGCCCTTCCAGGTGGGGGTTTGCTGCACCAGGTCGGCCAGCGACCGGCCCGGCGTGCGGTCGTAGAAGTTGAGGTCGAGGACCTGGGGCAACTTGCGGCCCGTGCAGGCGGCGGCCACCAGCCCGAAAATCTTTTCGGCGCCCCGGCTCCACAGTTTGATCGTCAGGTCCTCGGCCAGGGAGATGATGCCCTCGTCGACCTGGTCGAGCAGGTACGCCTGGTAGCTGATTTCGTGTTCGGCCTCCCGTTTAAACTGCCGGTTGTCGGCTTCCCGCAGGGCCCGTTCCGCCACCGGCACCAGGCGGCTGAGGTTGTCCTTCATCAGGTAATCGTCGGCGCCGGCCCGCATGGCTTCCACGGCCGTCAGTTCCCCGATGGCGCCCGACACGATGACGAACGGAATGTCTTTGCCGCTGGCCTGGAGCAGGGACAGGGCTTCGAGGCCGCTGAAGCCCGGCAGGTTGAAATCGGAGATGATCAGGTCCCAGGGTTTGGCGTCGAGGGCCCGGGCAAAATCGCCCCGGGTATCGACGCGGGCGTGCACCACCGGAATTTTTTCCCGCGCAAACGCTTTCAAAATCAGGTACTCGTCGTCCACGGAGTCTTCAAGCAGCAACAGTTTCAAACCTTTCATAGGGAGGAGCGCCGTTGATCAATCCCGGCCGGTGCGCTTTCCGGGCAGCCCCGGCTTGCTGCGGGCACCTAAAAATACTCACTTTTTCATTACTTTCCCACCCCCCGGGGGGCGCCCCCGCTTCAACAATATAGTGAATTTTCACTAGTACCCACCACAGGAATAGCTATCCCAAAAAGAACCACTTTTCGCTATTCCCCGGGGCCTTTGCGCTTTTTAAATTTGTTACATCCAATTCCCCGGCCCGGCCCGGTATTACCCGGAAGGAAGAATTTAAACACCTGGCAGTCAATACGAGCCAAACTGCAAAATTCATCCGGAAGTGTAACGACGGCAGGAATGGGAAGGAGCAACCCTTCATCTTACTTCACTGGTCACAATGCAGACATCGCTTAACTCTTTCTCTGGCATGAAAGCAACTACGCACCCTGGTACCCTGTTAAAGAAGCGGCTGAAAGAAGCCAAGATCCGGGCCAACTTCCTGGCCGGTAAAATTGGCGTCGCCAACTCACAGTTCGTCGACATCCTCAATGGCAAGCGCCGCCTCACGCCGCGGGTTGCCATCGGGCTCGAAAGAGAATTGGGCATCCGGGCCCTGGACCTGGTGCGCCTGCAGGCCGAATATGACCTGGCCGCCGAGAAGATGCTGGAGATGACCGAGATGGTCGAACTAGCCAAGGTAGGCCGCGCCCGGGCTTTTTAAGGCATTGTAATGTAATACGTAATACGCAGCAGCTATCATTGAATTTCCGCACGCGGGCACGGGACCAACCCCTTGCCCGCGTGCGGATTATTTTTTCTGCCGCCCCCAACGCATCCCGGCGCACTGCGTACCCGTACGTACCCCCGCACCCCGTTTTACGTTAATTCCCAGACTCCCAAACTCTCATGACCCCGCCCCTGCAACAATTCGTGCTCATTGCTTACGACGGCACCGACGCCGATGCCCTGCCGCGTCGCATGGCTGCCCGCCCCGCCCACCTGGAAAACGTGCGGCAATTAAAAGCCAAAGGACAATTTACGGAGGGTGGCGCCATCCTCAACGAGGCCGGCCAGATGATCGGCTCGGTGATGATCGTGGCATTTGCCTCGCGGGGTGAACTCGACGCGTGGCTCTCGAACGACCCCTACGTGACCGGCAAGGTGTGGGAACGCATCCAGGTGCAGCCTTACCGTTCGGCCCACGTGTAGCCCGGCCGGAGTCCGTTGCCGGTGGCGTGTTTTCCCGCCGGCCCTTGCATTACCAATGTGGGGTGGCTGGTTACTGGTGCCGGTTCCGCGTGATGACGCAGTCGACGATGATGAGCGAATTGTCGCGCAGGATGTAGCGGATGTAGCCCGACGACTGGCCGTCGTCGAAGGAGTGGGTGCGGACGTTGCCGTCGATGAGCAGGGAAAAAGGGTCCCCGATGGCCCGGTCTACCAATAATTTGTCAGCGTCAAAAAATCCACCGGGCGTTTTGGCTCTTTCTTCCATGTTGTTGGGTTAAAACTCTGTGTAGGGAAGGTTATTCGGGCCAATAAAGTTCCGGTACGGCCGTTACCAAACCGGTTTGTTTCCGTCCTAAAGGGTTGTTTTGCGCCCCGGGACCCGGGCCCCGGGAAGGCATGGTTTGCGGGATGTACGGGTAGAAAATTCGGTATAGATCAGTATAAATACCATTTTTCAGTAAATACCTAGGTAATACGTAAACCTTGCCAAATTTTATGCGTTACCGAGGGTATCTTTTCGTCGCCGCTTAATGAGTCCCGTTTTTTCGAATTACTTCATTCGCAATGGATTGGGAGTTGATTTTCACGGCTTGGACGTGTCTGAGCAACACCTGGTCCTTGAAAGCAACGCGCAGCTTTCCATCCTGCTGCACGCGTTGCAGTGTTACCGGCATTCTGATTTCACCCTATCGGTGCATCTGGCATTTACGGAAGGACAATTGCAAAACACTATTTTCTGCTGCGAGAGTTGCCGCAGAGAAGTAGCGTTGGCGTTGTTGGCAAGCACCTTCCCGGCTTCCTGTCAATGTCCCGGCAGCGGGCTGCGACGCAAAGTACGGGTGAGAGCCTAGGAACTGTGGTCCGAAGCTTTTCTGAATTGGCGCAAAAAAAACGAAATCAGCTATCGCAAAGTAATTTACCAGTTCCCTATGTTTTTGAATTTCAACGCGGAAATCATCCGCCACAAAGAAAAGATTGCTTTTTCGCAACTGGTGCCCGCCGAAAAGGCGCTGGTGCTCAAAAGCATTGCGGAAGTAATTGACGTTACCAGCAAAATCAAGTGTCCTTCCCACAAGACTTCCATCGTGACCATCACGCTGGCCATTGCCGGCACGTCGGTAAAGGTGATCCTGGACACGTGTTGCACCACGATGGCTTCCATCATGGAGGTAGGCGCGCGCCACGCCGGCCTGGACTGTCACATCTTCAGCCGCAACACCTGCGAACTGTGGAAATTGAACTGAAATCAGTGAACAGTAATCAGTAATCAGTAACCTCTTGGATTCGACAACTTACGCTCACCCAATGATTACTGTTTACTGATCACTGTTTACTGATCATCTGGGCCAACAAAAAGCCGGTTTCTCCGTATAAAAGGGGAGTAACCTAACTTTTTATTTCTATGAAAATACCTGTTGAGAAGGGCATGGATAAACCGTTTCTGGCCGATGGCCAGCACGTGGTGGAGATCACCGACATTGAGGAAGGAAAGAGCGAACACAAGGGTACGCCCTTTTTTGCCTGCCGGTTCGAGAACGAAGACGGATTTATCCTGCAGCGTTTTTACCTCACCAAGCCCGGTATGTCAGGCATCCTCGACTTGTGCCAGGCCGTGGGCATCGCGGTGAGCGAGGGCGACCAGATCGATACCAAACAACTGCTGCACAAGCGAGTATCCATTGTGGTGGAAGATCGTTCGTACGAAGATCCGGAGACGGGGCGGGAACGGACGATCAAGCAGGCCACTGCCTACGGCAAAGCCGGCTCCCGGAGCTAACCGCGGCCCGGGCCACCTGAGTCATACCAATGCTTTAAAGAGAAGGGTAGCCCGCGGGTTACCCTTCTTTATTTGTTGCGGTACTGCCACGAATACCCAAGGGCCGGGGGCAGGGTGGGGGCTGCTGCCGTTGACAGGGTGGGTTGTTCTTCCGCGGCGACTTCGCGTCTTTCCACCGAAAGTTCAAACTCCGCCTGCTGCCGCACCAGGTCCAGGGCCCTCACGCCCAGTTCTTTTTCGAGGGCCAGGGCAATGCGGGGCGTAATGCGGCGCTTGCCGTTGAGAATGTCCACGAACTGCGAGTTGGCTACGCCGATCTTGGCGGCCATGAACTTGGCTTTGATGTCGGCTGCCCTCAGTTTTTCCTTTAACTGTAGTCCGGGGTGATTGATTGTTTTCATGGATAGCGGGGAGAAAACGGTAAAAATTAGGGTCGAAAACGGGCACACCAACCGGGACACCGGGGTTTACGCGTTCAAAAGGAGTGGATAGGCAGCCGGGTTTGTTTTTACAAATTTGTGAACTGCCCGGCGGATATTCAACGCGGGGAAATTAAAATACGATTAAATTCAACCTAATGCCCGGCGTTTCCTCCCGCCCCTGATTCACTTTCCCGCAAATTCCCGGCAACCCGGTCCCGCCCGGCGCGGCACTAAAAAACCAGCCGCCCAAACCCGGCTAATCGTGCCCAACCCCTTTCGGGAAACCTGCTAACCCGTTAACTTTCCGCCGCAAACCAGACGATGTACGTGCCAGATGCCATAAATGGTGAAGACGCCGTAAATGGCGTCTCTACACAAAACCGTGGCCTAACGTTCTAACTTTACAACCTTCTAACCCTCCAACCTACTTCCTATGCAACTCACCGGTGCGCAACTGATTGGCTTTGGTACTTCCCGGCAGGGAACCACTACGTTTACGGGCATGGATGCCGGTACCGGCCAGGCACTTTCCCCCGATTTCCACGAGGCTACGCCCGCCGAGGTAGACCAGGCCGTGCGGCTGGCGGCGGCGGCTTTCCCGGCCTACTCCCAAACCACCCCCGGGCAGCGGGCCGCCTTTCTCGAACGCATCGGCGAGGAGATCATGGCCCTGGGCGACGAACTGCTGGGGCAATGCACCCGGGAAACGGCCCTGCCCGCCGCCCGGCTCACCGGCGAAAGGGGCCGTACCGTCAACCAACTGAAGCTCTTCGCCACGGTGCTCCGCGAAGGGTCGTGGGTGGAGGCCCGCATTGATACGGCCCTGCCCGACCGCCAGCCGCCCCGCCCCGACCTGCGGCGCATGCTCATTGCCCTGGGGCCGGTGGGCGTATTCGGGGCCAGCAACTTTCCCCTGGCCTTTTCGGTGGCCGGCGGTGACACGGCTTCGGCCCTGGCGGCCGGCTGCCCGGTGGTGTTCAAGGGCCACCCCGCCCACCCGGCCACTTCGGAAATGGTGGGGGCGGCCATCGTGCGGGCGGCGCAGGCAACGGGTATGCCCGAAGGCGTATTTTCCCTGGTGCAGGGCGGTTCGGTGGCCGTGGGCATGGCCCTGGTCGAACACCCGCTGGTGAAGGCCATTGGCTTTACCGGCTCGTTCCGGGGCGGCAAGGCCCTCTTCGACGCGGCCAACCGGCGCGAAGAACCCATCCCGGTGTACGCCGAAATGGGCAGCACCAACCCGGTGTTCGTGCTGCCGGGCATTCTCCGCGAGAAAGGGGCGGCCCTGGCCGAAGGGCTGGCCGCCTCAGTCACATTGGGGGTGGGCCAGTTTTGCACCAACCCGGGCCTGTTCGTGGCCCTGGCAGGCGACGACACGGCGCAATTCATCCACCAGACCGGCCAGGCCCTGGCAGCCACGGCCCCCGGGGCCATGCTGACGGGCAACATGCTGAAGGCCTACCGGTCGGGCGTAGACCGGCTGGCCGCCGTGCCGGGTACCCGGGTGGCCGTGCAGGCGCAAGCCCCCGACGGCCGGGCGGGTGCCGTGCTGTTCCAGACGGAAGCCCAAGCCTTCGTCCAAAACCCTGAACTGGCTGAGGAAGTATTCGGTCCCTCCACGGTAGCCATCGTGGCCCACTCCCGCGACGAACTGCTCACGATTGCCGACGGGCTGAAGGGGCACCTGACGGCCACGGTGCACGGCACCGACGAAGACCTGCGCGAATACCAGCCCCTGCTGCAACGGCTGGCCCAGAAGGTGGGCCGCCTGGTAATCAATGGGTTCCCGACCGGCGTGGAAGTAAGTTACGCCATGCAGCACGGCGGCCCCTATCCCGCAACTACCGATTCCCGTACAACGTCGGTAGGCACGGCGGCCATCAGCCGGTTCGTGCGACCATTGTGCTACCAGGGCTTCCCCGACGCCCTGCTGCCCGACGCCCTCAAAAACGCCAACCCCCTCAACATCTGGCGCCTCGTGGACGGGGAGTGGACGAAGGGGAGGGTTGGGGAGTTGGAAGGGTAAAAGGCTACATGGTTAAATGGCTGAATGGCTGAATGGCTGTATGGTTAAATGGTTGCATCAACAATTATTTGACCATATAGCCATCTAACCATATAGCCGTTCAGCCATAATCTTCCATGCGGATACAGTTAACTACTAACAACCGATATATGCAGCATTACCAGACAATACGCGGGGTGCAGGTGCCGGCGCTGGGCTTTGGAACCTGGCCGCTGAAGGGCGACGAATGCCGGGATGCCGTGCGGGACGCCCTTTCGGTCGGCTACCGGCACGTGGATACGGCCCGGATGTACGGCAACGAGGAAGACGTGGGGCGGGGCATCCGGGAGGGCGGCGTGCCGCGGGAAGAAATTTTCCTGACCACCAAACTCTGGTATACCGAGCTTACCCGCAACAAGGTGACCGAATCTCTGCACAGCAGCCTGCGCCGCCTCCAGACCGAGTACGTGGACCTGTTGCTGGTGCACTGGCCCAACGCTGACGTGCCCCTCGCGGAGACGATGGAGGCCATGACGGCGTTGCAGCAGCAGGGCAAGGTGCGGCAGGTGGGCGTAAGCAACTTTCCGCCCGCCCTGTTGCGGGAGGCCCTCGGGCACGCCCCGGTCTTCTGCAACCAGGTGGAGTACCACCCTTTCCTGGGCCAGGCGGCCCTGCGGGAATTGTGCCAAGCCAGCGACGTGCTCCTGACGGCCTATTCGCCCATTGCCCACGGGGCCGTGGTGGACGAACCGGTGTTGCAGGAAATCGGCCGCAAGTACGGCAAAAGCCCCGTGCAGGTCACGCTGCGGTGGCTGGTGCAGCAGCCCCACGTGGCGGCCATTCCCAAGGCAGCCAGCCCCGACCGGCGCCGCCAGAACTTCGACATCTTCGACTTCGAACTCACCCCCGCGGAGATGGAACAGGTCTTCGGCCTCGACCGGGGCAAACGGCTCATCAACCCGCACCATGCCCCGGCGTGGTAGGCATCATTTGATGCGCACGGAGGTGGTCGTCCGGGTAAAGGCGCCAAACACGCCCAGGCCACCCGTTACGTTGGAGTAAACCAGCACCGGCTCGGCAAACGGGTTGGCCTGGCTTTGCCCGGCCCGGCGCACGGAACGGTGGTAGTGGTAGTAGTGCGGGTCGGTATGCAGCAGGTTGGCGTTGAGTGAGGTGCCGAGGGACGATTGGAAGCCGGACCCCCGCCAGTGGGCCCGCGGGGAAACCAGCCGCAGACCGTCCTGCCCCTGGTCGCTGATTGTTTCTTCGGCCTCCCAATCGGCCGGAGAATGCCCTATCCCAATAGGCGTGCCGTCCGCTGACACCCTTATTACCTCTTCCTTCCAACCCGCAACCCGGTAGTAGTTGACCTGGCCCGGTGGGTCGGGCCAACTCACGCGCATCCGGTAGTAATACTGCTGGGTGTAGGCGTCCCAGGCTGAATCCGCGGACAGGGTAACGGGAAGGTTCAGTTCGGCCGGCACCGTGCAGGTCGCCGTAGCGCTTTCCCCCTGCGGCGTAGTCACTTGCAGGCGGTACGAAGTTCCGGGCGAGATTTTTAATTCGCCGTGGCGCGTGGCCCATACGGAGTAAACGTACGCCTGTTGCGCTTTGTCGTAAGGGAGCAGCACCGACCTTACGCCGTCGGACAGGGCAAGGGTAGCATCCACCACCAAGGTATCAGCCGGGTTGCCGGCACCCAGTACGGCAATGGAACGGGTGACGGAGGCCGTCAGAAAATCGTCCTGCGGCGAAATGAAGCAGTGAACCACCAGCTTCGCATCGCTTTCGGGCAGATCAAACCCTTCCACCTCTTTCCGGCAGGCGCCCAGCAGAACACTCAACACCAGGAGCAGGCAGCGAAAAGCCGGCTTTTGCATAGGAGTTGGTCTTTAATTTACCTCAATCTGATCTTTGTAATGACGCGGTTATAGGCGGCAAACACGCCCAGGCCGCCCGTTACGTTGGAGTAGACCAGCACCGGCTCGGCAAACGGGTTGCCGTCACTGCGGCCGGCATTTTCCAGTGAATTGTGGTACAGGTAGTAGTTCCGGTCCACGTGCAGCAGTTGACCGACCATGTAGTGCTCCGGTTTGTACTGCGGCGGGCCCCCGAACCAAAATTCTCCCCGGGGTGAGTAGAGCATTCCACCGTCCGCTGCCTTGTCGTCGGTGAGTCCGCTCCCGAGCCAGTAGACGGACCGGACGAGGGGCAAAGGAAATGGCTGGTCCAGGTTTTCCGTCACGACCGTCTGGACCTCGGCCGCCGGGCGGTAGTAGTTCTCCTGCCCGGCCGGGTCAGTCCAACTCATCCGGAGGCTATAGCGCGGACTCTGATTATCGGGGGTGCTCGATGAATCAATGACAAGTTCGGGAGGCGCCGGGGCTTCGGGAACGGTACAGGACGCCTCCAGCGATTCACCGCCGGGTACCGATACCCGCAGCGTGTACGTGCGGCCGGCGACCACCGGCATGGCCTGGGTGTCAACAAAATACCAACCCCCGGCTTCGCCCCGCGGGGGAAGGGTTACGGTCCGGTCGCCGTCCGACAGCGTGACCAGGGCATTGCTCACGAATGGGGGCCCCACGGGGCGGGAGCCGAACGCCGGCATCGACCGGATTACCTCCACGTTCACGGCCGTATCCTGGGGCGAAATGAAGCCCGTAACGACCAGTTTGGAATTGCTTTCGGGAAGTTTGATGCCCGTCGCTTCTTTTTCGCAGGCCCCCAGCAGCACGGCCGCGGCCAGGGGGAGCAGGGATAGAAAAAATCTTTTCATCAGAATTTGAAGTTGTAGCTGAACGACGGGATGATGGGGAACAGCGAAATCTGCTTGAGGATGGCTTTGTTCTCGTTGGTGGTGCTGTTGTACTCGGAATCGATGTAGTAGAAGAAGGGGTTCTGGCGGCTGTAGGCGTTGTAAAGGCTGAATTCCCAGGTTCGTTCGTGCCGCTTCATCTTTTTGTGAAACTGGATGCCCAGGTCCATCCGGTGGTAAGCCGCCATGCGGAAACTGTTTTTTTCGCCGTAATCATTCACCGTGCTTCCGTAGTAGAAACGACCTTGCGGACCTGCCTGGTGTTGGGTGGCCTGGTACTGGGAAAGGGGCATGGTAAGGGCGTTGCCCGTGCCGTACACCCAGGTGCCCGACAGCGTAATGCGCGGACTGATCTCGTAGATGCCCACCAGCGACAGGTCGTGGCGGCGGTCGTAGCGGGCGTAGTATTTTTTGCCGAAGTTGAGTTCGTCGAACTGCAACTGCGTCCACGACAGGGTGTAGCCGACCCAGCCCGAGAAGCGGCCGGCCTTTTTTTGCAGCAGCAACTCGGCCCCGTACGACCAGCCCTGGCCGGCCGTCACGTTGTCTTCCCAGTTTACCTTGCCGGCACTTTCGGGCCCGTCTTCGAGCAGCAGGAAGCTGGCCCCTTCGCGGTAGCCGATTATGTTGTCCATCTTTTTGTAGTAGCCTTCCAGCGTCAGTTGCAACCCCTGGTCCACGAAGTCTTTCGCCAGGCCCGCCGCTACCTGCCGCGACTGCTGGGGCGCTACCCGGGCCGTGGTGGGCACCCACAGGTCGGTGGGCAGGCCGATGCCCGTGTTGGAGAGCAGGTGCACGTACTGGTTCATCTGCGCGTAGGAGGCTTTGGCCGACAGGTCGCCGCCCAGCGAGTAGGAAGCCGCCAGCCGGGGTTCGGGGCGCAGGTACTGCCGGCCCCTGGTGGCGTAGTGCGACAGGCGGAAGCCGGCGTTGAGGCGCAGCCGGTCCAGCGGCCGCCAGGTGTCTTCGGCGTACACGCCCGACTCGGCCACGTCAATGGCCTTTACCTCGCGGCTGAACTGGTTGACCTGCGAATCTTTGAGGACAACGGCGCTGGGCGTAAACCGGTGGTAGGTGCTGCTGAAGCCGAACTTGAGGGCGTGGCGGGGGCTGGGGAAAAAGTCCCAGTCCTGCTTGATGCCGATGTCGCGGATGCCCGAGTGGTAATCGAGGGCGTACTCGGTGCCGTCGCGGTCCTTCTCGTCCTGGTAGATCTGGAACCGGTAGTTGCTGAAAACGAGGGAGGTATTGGTGAACAGCTTCTGGTTGAACAGGTGGTTCCAGCGCAGCGTGCCCGTGGCGTTGCCCCAGTTGAAGCCCAGCTTGGAGCGGTTGCCGTCGTACTTTTCGCGCACGAAAAAGCGGTCCTGGCCGAAGTAGCCGCTCAGGTAGAGTTTGTCCTTGCGGCCGAAGTCGTGGTTTACCTTGGCCGTGAGGTCGTAGAAGTAGTAGCCCCCGTCGCCTTCGGGAATGAAGGGCCGGACCAGGGCGTCGATGTAGGTGCGCCGCCCCGACAGGATGAACGACGACTTGCCTTTCTGCAAGGGGCCTTCCAGCGTGAGCCGCGAAGAAATGAGGCCGATGCCGCCTTCCCCGTGCAGTTTTTCCTTGTTGCCCTCCTTCATGTTCATGTCCAGCACCGACGACAGCCGGCCGCCGTACCGGGCCGGGAAGCCGCCCTTGGTGAGTTCCACGCTTTTGAGGGCGTCGCCGTTGAAGAGCGAAAAAAAGCCGAACAGGTGGTAGGCGTTGTACACCACGGCGTCGTCGAGGATGATCAGGTTCTGGTCGGGACCGCCGCCCCGCACGTAGAGGCCGCTGCTGCCTTCACTGCCCTTCTGCACGCCGGGCATCAGTTGCAGTACTTTCAATACGTCTTTTTCGCCCAGCAGCGCCGGAATGGTTTTGATCTGCTTGATGGGAACGTCGAGGGTGCTCATCTGGGGCGTCTCGCTGATTTTCTCGCGGCTGCCGTGCACGACCACCTCCTGGAGCACCTCGCCGGCCGCCAGGTCTACGTTCAGTTCCACGTTTTTGCGCAACGACACCGTGCGGCGCTGCGGCGCGTAGCCCACGTACGAGAACGCGACCGTCACCGAATCGGCCGCCGGCAGGGTAATGGAGTAGAAGCCGTAGGTGTTGGTGGTGGTGCCCGTGGCCGCCCCGGGCAGGTACACGTTCACCCCGATCAGCAGTTCGCGGCTGCCGGCTTCCCGCACGTAGCCGCTCACCGTGTACCGCGATTGGCAAAAGCCGGCGAAAATGCAACCAAGAAACAGGGCAAGGGAAATTACAAACTTCATGCAGAAGGGAAAGGGTTAGAGGGTTGGAAGGTCAGAAAGCTGGAAGGTTGGGGCGTAGCCGGAAGCGCATAATGATTCACCTACGCCTGAAAGTAGCGTTAGAAAAGATTCGACTTTCTTTTTATCAGTAGAATAGGGGTTCAACCCTATCCCACGCCGGCACGGGTTGTTGTTAAAATGTCCTCCTGCTCCTGGTGCGGGAAGGCATAAAAAAATGCAGGCAGCAGGCTACTGAATGCATGAGTGGGACAAAGGGCAAACGGTTTTGTGAATGATGACCCGGCCGGTGGGGAAAGGGTTGCCTGCGGGCCGCAATTATTCTACCCAACGGCCGCCTAGCGGGAGATATTGTGGTCGTCGAGGTATTGTTGGCATTCGGCCTTCAGTTGATCGAGGGGGGCGAAATGCAACCCCTGCACCCCGGCTAAAACCTGGTGGGAAAAGGCTGGCGAAAACTGTGCCATGAACTGCAATCCTTCGCGCAGGACCACCGCTACCGGGTCGTCCGAAAAGCCGTCGGAGGGGCTTTTGCGCCTGAACCACCCGCTGAGGCGCAACCACTCGGGCAGCGAACGTTTGCGGGCACCGGCCCGGGCCGTCGCCAGTGCGCGCGAATAGGGATTAAGGTCGCAATCGAAATCCGCAATCGAGGCGTGCTTGCGGAACTGGGCCTGGATGTCGGTGATGGACAGGGAAACGGGGTAGTCCGTCAGCAGGGGCGGTACCACGTACCGGCCGCCGGGGCCTTGCACGTTGCTGAAAAAAGTGTGGGTAAACGCCAGGTAATACCCTTCGAATGCGGCCCGGTCGTATTTGCGGTACACCACCAGCAGGTTGGGCTCCCGCACCAGGTAAAAATGATCCTTTTGTTTCCGGAAGCCGGCCGGCGGCAGCTTCGCCAGGGCGTCCGACAGAAAGTTGTTTCCGCGCATGAGGGGCTTTTACCGGTGAAAAAGAGTTACCACGGAGACACGGAGGGCACGGAGTTGCACGGAGACAGAAGGAGGTAAGGGTAGGGTAAGTAAGGGTAGGGTTTAAACCCTACCCTACGGAAAAGCTGCGCCTGGTTTGAGTGGAGCGAATTTTGTGTACGCATGCGCAATATTCATAGGATAGGGTTTAAACCCTATCCCTATCTTTCCTCCCATCCCGGTAATCCTTTCATCCCCAAAATCCTGATCCTCCGTAGTGAATTTTAATTGCCTTACGCTTTTGCTTTCCAGCCCGCCTGGTAGCCCTTTACGGCGTAGTAAAGGATGAAGAAGTAGCAGGGAATCATAATGACGTAGGCCAGCCGGGTATTTCCCCACAGGTCCGACAAGCCGCCGTACACCAGCGGCAGGATGGCGCCGCCGGCAATGGCCATGATGAGCAGGGCCGAGCCGATCTTGGTGAATTTGCCCAGGCCCCGGATCGCCAGCGGGAAGATGGCGGGCCACATCAGCGAGTTGGCTAACCCCAGCGCCCCGATGAAAGCCACCGATGTATAGCCCGTGGTCAGCATGGCGCCAATCGTAAGCAACACGCCCAGCACGGCGCAGATGGCCAGGGCTTTTGATTGCGAAAGGTACTTGGGAATCGTAAAAATGCCCACCAGGTAACCGGCCAGCATCGCCGACAGCGTCCAGTTGGTGAAGTGCCGGGCTTCGTCCATGGGAATGCCCAGCGACCGGCCGTAGTTGATGATCGTGTCGCCGGCAATCACTTCCACGCCCACGTACAGGAACAGGGCAATGACGCCCAGCACCAGGTGCGGAAACGCGAATACGCTTTGTTTGTCGGTGACGGCCGGGGCGTTGCCGGCGTCGCCTTCCTCTTTGATGTCGGGCAGGGTAGAGAACAGGATGGTAACGGCAAGCACCACGAGCACCCCGGCAATGATGATGTAGGGCAGGATCACCTTGCTGGCCATTTTGTCGAGTTCAACGTTGCGGGCCGCGACATCCAGCGTTTTGAAGTACGCCACCTGGGCGTCGGCGTTTTCAAGCAGCAGCGAACCGAAGATGAGTACGGCCAGGCCCCCGGCGATTTTGTTGGCAACGCCCATCACGCTGATGCGCGTAGCGGCGCTTTCGGGAGGGCCGATGATGGTTACGTAAGGGTTGGAAGCCGTTTGCAGAATGGTTAAACCCGTACCGATGATGAACAGGCCGACGAGAAAGAGGCCGAAGTTCCGGGATTGGGCGGCCGGAACGAAAAGAATGGCCCCCACGGCCATGATGAACAAACCAATGGCCATCCCCTTTTTATACCCCGTGGCCCGCAGCACGTAGGAAGACGGAATGGCCATGACGGTGTAGGCGATGAAGAAGGCAAACGTAACCAGGAACGCCTGAAAATCCGTTTCCAGTTCGCAGGCGATCTTCAGGTAGGGAATCAGCGTGCCGTTGACCCAGGTAACGAAGCCGAAAATGAAAAACAGGGAACCGATGATGATTAGGGGGCCGGTATGGCTTTGGGCCGCGGCGGCAGCCTTGGCCGGGGCGGTTGGCTTAATCGTTGTTGCCATCGTGTGGGGTTTAGAAAAATAAAATGTGGGTATTGGAGCAAGATACTTAGTTTAACGCTTTCTATTACTACGTAAATTAGGCCGTTACCTTACCTGAGCGGTTACCTTACGCATTCCCCGACCTGACCTGATCCCCCCTATGGAAAATACCCGTCGAAAACTTGACCCCTGGCGCCTGCTGGCGTCGGGGGCCGTCGTGCTGAGCATTGGCTTCAGCTACCTGTCCAACAGCCGCATCATCAACGGGCAGAACAACGCCGACGTGTCGGGCAAGTACCCCACGCTGTTTACGCCGGCGGGCTACGCCTTTTCAGTCTGGGGGCTCATCTACCTGTCGCTGCTGGCCTACGCGGGGTACCAGTTGCGGGCCACCCGGCGCGACAAACGCATCCACGACTGGCTGGCCGGCCCCCTGCTGGTGACGAGCCTGCTGAGCATGGGCTGGCTGGTGCTCTTCAACGCCGAGTGGCTGCTGGGCAGCGTGCTGGTGATCCTGGGCATGCTCGGGACGGCGCTGCTGCTGCTGGTACGGTCGCGGGAATGGGTGCTGTCGCGCCGGGGAGAAGGCTGGTTGTCGGTGCCCTTCAGCCTGTACGCGGGCTGGCTCACGGTGGCTACCATTGCCAACGCCTCGGTGTACCTGAGCAGCCTGGGCTGGCGGGGCTACCCGCTGAGCCCGACGCTCTGGGCGCTGGTGTTGCTCACGGCGGCCGTGGCAATTGCCGTGGGGGTGAGCTGGCGCCTGCGCGACGCGGTGTTTCCGGCGGTGGTGGCCTGGGCGTGCCTGGCAATCTGGGTGGCGCGGCGGCCGGAAGACGAAACGGTGGCCCTGACGGCCCTGGCGGCGGCCCTCGTACTGGCCGCCTGGTCGTTGTTCTGCGCCTTCCGGCTGGGGCGGCGCGACGAGTACCGGGCCACTTCATTCAATATTTAATCCTGATTCGTTGTTGGTTGTTCGTGATTCGTTGTTGGTACTTCCGTGTTTTACAGGTCAGAATGAAGTTAACCCATCGGTTATGTTCTCGCTAAGGTTTACGATCCTGCTGCTTACGATCCTTCTGGTGCCTTTTCTACTCAGGCACCGATACGGAAGTACGATGGAGCCTTACCCGGCCATCTTGCTTCCGGCGGTAGCAACCAAGGACAAGGTAGCCGAAACCCAGTTCAACGCCAGGTACAAGGTGCTCTACGGGCAACTCAGGGATGGCACCTGGGGGAGAGTGGATGAAAGGCGGTTGCTGTACCCCATTCCCGTACAGTACGAGGGGCTTATCCTAGGCAGAGAATTCGGACTCAAACCTCCGGAGCCCCCGGGGAGGGGAGGGATACAAAACGTGCTGGGCCGGCTGGGCATCTTACGATCCAGGCGTGTGACCGGGGAGGACCAGGCAGCGGCAAAAAGGTGGGTGAAAGAAAAACTCAGGGAACAGGGCTTTACCAGGCCCGTGCTCAAAATTGCGCAAAGGGAGGAAGTGGTGGCGGTGCCCGGCGGGGAAATCGTAGAAACAAAAGATACCGATGAGAAGATTATATACCTGGACTAACTCCCTGAATGCGCTTTTCTGGGCGAGAGTGGTACGCGCCACTGCGTTAAGTGCCGAGTCGTTAAGCGCCTTCCGGGTGGTAGTAAGCTTTTTCCTTTTGATTACGCATACGCCCTTTAACTGGATTGCCTCTGCGCCGCGGGCACTCTTCAACCCCCCGGTGCTGAGCCTGGCCAATCTTTTCGGCGGGTTTCCCGGGAGGGCTTTTTTCATGGCCCTTGATGCTGTATCACTGCTGAGCCTGGCTTGTATGGCAATGGGAATCCGGGCAAGAACATTCACCGTCGTTTACCTGCTGGCGGCTATTGTCGGACAGAGTTTTCAGTATTCTTTCGGAAAAATAGACCACCCCATCATGTTGTACGCTTTGTTGGGCTGCATGGCCTTTTCCGGTTGGGGGCGACACCTGGCGGTACTGCGTGATCAACCAACAAAGACCGGTTCCACCACCAGGAGCCTGTCGCTGCTTAGCGTACTGCTCTGCTTTGCAATGTTCTCGGCAGGATTTGAAAAGGCGCTGCATTGGGTGGATTTTGACCTGAAGACAAATGGGTTCATCTCATGGTTCCGGCTGGGCTATTACGTGTACGACCGGCAGTTTCTGCTGGCTCATCTGGTGAATTACTTCCCACCGTTATTGTTGGAGTTGTTTGATTATGCCGCGGTGGCCCTGGAACTATCCCCGCTGTTTTTTCTCCTGCACTCCCGGCAAGGCTGGCGCGTATGGCTTTTGATCGTCTGCGCGTTCCACCTGTTCAACACCCTACTGCTCAATATTGCCTTCATCGAGAATACCATGGTGTATCTGGCGTTCGTAGACTTTACGTGGCTGTACCACAAGCTGCGCTCCCTGGTAAGCGGGTTGGTAATCAAACGCGTGATTGTGGGAGGCTTTATGGCAGTGGTCATTGCAAAAGGCGTTTTTATTTTCGGCACGGTGTCTCCGTTGGCATTTGTTACTTTCGAGCAGTTGAAAATGTTCTGGCTTTGCACCGGGCTATTTATCTGGGCGGGAGCCATCACTGTCATTGCGAGAAGTATTGGAACGGCAGGAGTCAAGCAGCCCTATTATGGTTAGGACGAGGGTTTTGCGTTAAAATGCATTGAGCAGGTTTACCACCTCCACCGGTTTTACGTCGCCCCACCGCAGCGCATTGTGCACGACCCGGACTGCCGGGTAGACCAGGCCCGCCAGGAGCCCGATCCAGGCAAGGGTACGCCCCGTAGGGCCCCACGGCCTGGCGGCAGCTTCCACCGTGCGCAACAACACCAGGTACAATGCCGGCAACACCAGCGACAGGAACCGGCTGATGTCGTCGGGGTGCGCCGGGATGAGCAGCCAGGCCCCCAGGTACGTTACCATCGCCACGAACAGCAGCCGCACGAACGGCTCCCGGATGCGCCCCGTGCGCCAAAGCCACGCAAAAGCCGCCAGCAGCCCGAGGACCAGCGCCCCGCCCGCAAGGGCCAGCCGTCCGGAGGGGAGGAAGTTGGCCGCCAGTTCGCCCAGCACCAACTGCGCGTTCCGCAGCGGTTGCACCTGCGGCAACAACTGGCCGAACACGTGATGGTTCCCGTTCAGCAGCAACCGGTCCGCGTTCCAGGCGGCCGACCCCGATGCGACCAACGCTACATGCAGCAGCAGGTACTTGCGGCTGATTGACTTCCCGGCCGCTGCCCACAAGCCCAGCAGGGCGCCGGCAAACAAAAAAACGCCGGCGTTGCGCGCCAGCAGCATGAGAAAACCCGGTACTGCGGCCCACACCAGCCACCGGTTTTCGGGCGTGTGTACGTACCGGTACAGCAGGGCGAGGTACGCCGAGAACAGCAGCAGAAAAAGGGCCTCCGACCAGACGAACGTGGCAATCATCAGCAGGGGCGTGGCCGTAACCAGGTACGCCCCGTAGAGCAGCACGTGCCCCGGGCTTTCCAACTGCCGTCCGGCCATCCGCAGCCACAGGAAGAACACGCCCCCCATGCACAACAGGTGAAGCCCGAACACGAAAGCCCCGGGGTGATCAACGCCCAAACGCAGCACGAGCGGATACAGGGGCGGCCAGTACACCACGGGGTCACCGTCCGCGTCGGCAAAGCCGTTTCCCGCCGCCAGGTTCCGGGCAATGGCGAGGTAATTCCGCGAATCATTGGTTTTCAGGTTTCCCTGCCGGGTGGCAACCCCGTACAGCGCCGTGAACGCGGCAAAAAGCAGGACGTAGACCAACGGACGTAGTGTGATCCGGAGCTTCACGGGTGGAATCTGGGAGTTAGAGGGTTTGGGAGTTGGGGAGTTTGGGCTTCAAGCGGCGAATTTACGATTCGTGGATGTGGGCGAAGGGAATACGATGACAAGGATTGCCACTAAGGCACTAAAACACCAGGAAAACATGAAGGAGCATCCGTAGTGAACCTTCGTGCCTTGGTGTCTTCGTGGCAAATCACGGCAAAAAAGAAAGAAAATGATGAATCCCCCGAAGCGCCGCTATACGTTGAAGAAATACTGGTAGACGAAGTAGATGACCACCAGCAGCAGGATGAAACCGAAGCATCCCAGGCCGCCCCGTCGTCCGGAGCCGCCGTCCCCGCGTCCACCGCCGAGTAATTTATTCAGGAGAAAAAATTGCAGCAGACCTCTGAACATCGCGGTAGGAGTTTGGTGGTTTCTCTGCCGTTTACGGCATCAACGCATTTTAGTTCCCCGCCGTTTTGGTGCCGCCCCCGGAGCACCCCCACCTGGCTCCTCAACGCGCACACGACTCACCCATAAGCCGTCCGGGTTGTCAATAACCGCACTTCATCGGGGAACCCGCTGGCGAAACATATTCCATATCTGTTGGGCGGTTGGTAACGTACGCGTAAAAAGATATGGAATATGTTTCGCCAAACCGCTGCACCTTAACCGGTTCTCTCCCGAAAGCCTGCCGCTACGCGACGGCCCCCTGCGTGCGTCCCGTCTCAAACTCCCTAACCCTCAAACTCCCTAACTCCCTCCCAGCGCCTTGCTCATTTTCACCAGCGGAAACGCCTCCCCGTCGGGGAACTGCAACCGGAAGCGTTCGACGACCTCGTAGCCCATGGCCGCGTAAAGGGGTTCGCCGGGCAGCGTAGCCCCCAGTTCGGCCCGCCGGAAACCCGCCGACCGGGCGGCCGATTCGCAGGTGTGCATCAGTTGGCGGCCCATGCCGAGCCGGGCCCAGTCCGGGTGCACAAAAAAGGCCCGGATGCGCGCCGCATCACGGGCCGGGTCAAGCAACGGGTCTTCAACGCCTTTGGTCTGGTCGCCGCCGTACAGCGTGTTGCGCTTGCTCCAGCCGCCGCAGCCCACCAGCGCATCCCCGCTTTCGGCCACGAAGTACGTGCCGTCGGCAATAAGCTGGCTATCCACGCCGAACACGTACACCAGGGCGCTTTCCACCTGCCGCGGCGTGTAGTAGCCGTTGCTCAGTCCCCGCACGGAGGCCGGAATGAGTATCTGCAACGCCGGCACGTCGTCGGGCCGGGCTACGCGAATGGAGAAGGACATTTTTTAGAAGCGAGGAGTGAGGAGTGAGAAGCGAGAAGATGGGTACGGGCTTTGTTATGCTGGTTTGGAAGTGCGAATACTTTGGAAGTAAGGAGTAAGGGACGGATCGTTTACCGAGCAAAACGTGGCGGCCACGCCTTCTCGCTCCTCACTCCTCGCTTCTCGCTCCTAACCCAACATTTCCCGCAGCTTGCCGGTGGTGCCGGTGCGGATGCCCCGTTCGGTCTGGATGAGGGTGGCGCATTCAACGGCCGGGTCGTGTTCAAACATGAGCACGTATTTCTCCCGCAGGGCTTCGGCCAGGAAGCGGGTTTTTTCTTCCATCGTGAGCAGGGGCCGCACGTCGTAGCCCATCACGTACGGCACCGGCACGTGGGCCGTCGAGGGAATCAGGTCGGCCAGGTACACCACAGTCTTGTCGCGGT
Source organism: uncultured Sphingobacteriales bacterium (assembly GCA_963844325.1). Taxonomy (GTDB): domain Bacteria; phylum Bacteroidota; class Bacteroidia; order Cytophagales; family 172606-1; genus CADCTQ01. Next base: position 4,588,510 of record CAWJNV010000002.1, on the reverse strand, counting down.
ACTGGATTTTGGGCAGCATCATCTGCTCGGTGTGGCCGTCCACGAACAGGAAATCCACGTGGGGGAACGGAGAAGGCTTGCCGGGCTCGATGTAGTGCAGGTGGCCGCTTTCCTGCATGGGCAGCAGGTTTTCGGTGAGGCAACTGGCTTTTTCGCGCGGATTAGGCCCGGTGGCCCAGCCCCAGTGGGCGGGGTTGGTCCAGTACCGGGCGTTGGGAAAGGTGAGTTCGAAGCCCGTCCGGTCGGCCGTTCGTTTGACCCCGCCGCCGCAGTGGTCGAAATGCAGGTGGGTCAGCACCACGTCGGTGATCTCGCCGGGGGTAAAGCCGGCTTTGCGCAGGGAGGTCTGGAGGGTGGCTTCGCCGTGCAGGTAGTAATGGCTCAGGAACCGGGGGTCCTGCTTGTCGCCGATGCCGTTATCCACCAGGATGAGCTGGTCGCCGTCTTCGATGAGCAGGCACCGCAGGGCCCAGGTGCAGAGGTTGTACTCGTCGGCGGGGTTGAGCCGCTGCCAGATGGACTTGGGCACCACGCCGAACATGGCCCCGCCGTCGAGTTTGAAAAAGCCGGTATCGATGGAGTATAAGTTCATGAGTTTATGAGTTCAAAGTTTATGAGTTTAGGGGGGTGGCTCCAAAAGAGAATGAGTTTGGGAGACTGTCGGAAAAATAGACAAAACTCCCAAACTCATTCACTGATGAACTCATAAACTTTAAACTCATAAACTCCTCTACGCCCGGTACACGCCCATGGCCGAGAACTTGTCGATGCGTTGGTTGATGCGGGTGAGCGGGTCAATGCCGTTCAGTTCGCCCAGGTGGCTGAGGATGGTCTGCTTCACGGTTTTGGCCATGGCTACGGGGTCAGTGTGGGCGCCGCCGAGCGGTTCTTCCACGATGCCGTCGATGAGGCCGAAGGCCAGCATGTCGGTGGCCGTCAGCTTAAGGGCTTCGGCGGCCTGTTCTTTGTAGTCCCAGCTGCGCCACAGGATGGAGGAGCAGGATTCGGGCGAAATCACGGAGTACCAGGTGTTTTCGAGCATGAGCACCCGGTCGCCGATGCCGATGCCGAGGGCGCCGCCGGAAGCCCCTTCCCCGATCACGATGCAGATGACGGGTACTTTGAGCATGAACATTTCGCGGAGGTTGCGGGCAATGGCCTCGCCCTGGCCGCGTTCTTCGGCCTCAATGCCCGGGAAAGCGCCGGGCGTATCAATGAAGGTAACGATGGGTTTGTTGAACTTTTCTGCCATCTTCATGAGCCTGAGGGCTTTGCGGTACCCTTCGGGGTTGGCCATGCCGAAGTTTCGCTGCTGCCGCTGCTTGGTGTTGCGGCCTTTCTGCTGGCCGATGAACATGACGGTCTGGTCGTCGATGGTGCCGAAGCCGCCCACCATGGCCTGGTCGTCGCGCACCGACCGGTCGCCGTGCAATTCGATGAACTGGGTAGCAATGCTATAGATGTAATCGAGGGTATAGGGACGGTCGCCGTGGCGGGAGAGCTGGACGCGTTGCCACCGGGTCAGGTTTTGGAAGGTTTCGCGTTTCAGCTTCAGAATGTTTGCTTCAAAGGAGCGGACGGCCAACTGCAAATCTTCGTTCCGTTCTACGTCCAACTGTTGTTTCATTTCGGCCAGCCGGGCCTCCAAATCCGCAATGGGTTTCTCAAAGTCCAACAACATCGGTGGTTTAGGATTATCAGGTCAAAACAGGGGCGTAAAGTTATAAGATATTCGCCACATATACGCAGGGGGAGGAGCCCCCCGTAGAGACGCGATTCATCGCGTCTCCCATCAGCCCGATTCATCGCGTCTCCCATCAGCCCGATTCATCGCGTCTCCCACCAGCGTCATTGCGTGCATCCCCCGCACCGCATTGCAGTCATTTTTATTTTATCCCCGCCTGCCGGGTGCACCTGTACATCCATCACCAGGCGTTTGCGCCTGCGCCAACGACAAAATCCTCCCCCGGTACGGAATCCGGTGCGTACCCGGTTCCGTGCCGCGGAAGGATCTGGTGAAAACGGTAACATGCTTATCCTGTGGGGCAGACGCGATGAATCGCGTCTCTACACCATGGTCGCCCCGGCCTGTACCGCCGTCAGGTTGTCGCGTTCCTCGTCGGTGAACAGCCGGGAGCGGATCAGGAAGCGGACGCCCAGGGGGATTTCGAGGGAAAAGCTGGCGCCGCGGCCGGGCGTCACGTCTACGGTGAGTTGGGTGTGCTGCCAGTACTGGTACTGATCTTCCGCCATGAAAAAGTCGCAGCCGTGGATGTTGCCCAGCCACACGTCGCTTTCCCCGATGATGAATTCACCCTTCGGAAAACACATGGGCGAGGAGCCGTCGCAGCAGCCGCCGCTCTGGTGGAACATCAGTTCGCCGTGCTGCCCGCGCAGCGTTTGGATGACTTCCACCGCCGCCGGCGTAATCAGTACTCTGGGTGTTTTCATAAAGGAGACGTTAGGTATTAGATATTAGATTTTAGACGGGAGACGGAGCCGAAAGGCGGCCCATCCGCAAGGTCTCAATAAAGTAAAAACACATAAAGAGAGAGAGGCGGCCCGTTGGCCCGCCCCTCCGTGTTACGACTGAATTTTCGCGTTTACCTTACCGGAGCCCCGCCAAAGTCTGTGCCCCGCTTCCGGTCTCCGGTCTTCCGTCTCCTGTCTAAAAGAAGCCCAGCTTGCTCTTGCTGTAGGAGATGAGCATGTTTTTGGTCTGGCGGTAGTGGGCAAGCATCATCTTGTGGTTTTCGCGGCCGAAGCCGGACGCTTTGTAGCCGCCGAAGGGCGCATGGGCCGGGTAGTCGTGGTAGCAGTTCACCCACACGCGGCCGGCCTGAATGGCGCGGGGCATCTGTGTACATTTCGTGGGCGTCGCGGCGTCCACACGCCGGCGCCGAGGCCGTACAGCGTATCGTTGGCGAGCTCGATGGCTTCTTCCATTGTCTTGAAAGTGGTTACCGACAGTCACCGGGCCGAAGATTTCTTCCTGGAACACGCGCATCTTGTTGTGGCCCTGGAAGATGGTGGGCTCGATGTAGTAGCCTTCTCCCAGCTCGTCGTGTTCCTGGTGGAAGCCTCGCCGCCGGTCAGCACTTCGGCGCCTTCCTGCTTTGCCGATTTCGAGGTAGGTCAGGATTTTCTGGTACTGGTCGTTGGAAGCCTGGGCGCCCATCATCACCGTCGGGGTCCAGCGGGTCACCCATCTTGATGGCTTTGGTGCGGGCAATCACGCTTTTCCATAAACTCGTCGTAGATGTCTTCCTGCACCAGGATGCGCGACGGACAGGTACACATCTCGCCCTGGTTGAGGGCAAACATCGCCGCGCCTTCCATGCACTTGTCGAGGAACTCGTCGTCGGGTCCATGACGCTCTTGAAGAAGATGTTGGGCGACTTGCCGCCCAGTTCCATCGTCACGGGATTCAGGTTTTCGGAGGCGTACTGCATAATGAGGCGGCCGGTGGTGGTTTCGCCCGTGAAGGCAACTTTGGCAACGCGCTTCGACTGCGCCAGCGGCTTGCCGGCTTCGGGGCCAAAGCCGTTCACCACGTTGATTACGCCCGGCGGGCACAATGTCCTGGATCAGTTCCATGAGCACCATCATGGCCGCGGGCGTTTGCTCGGCGGGCTTCACCACGGTACAGCAGCCGGCGGCCAGGGCCGGGGCAATTTTCCAGGTCGCCATCAGCAGCGGGAAGTTCCAGGGAATGATCTGGGCCACCACGCCGATGGGCTCCTTGATGTCCATCGAAACGGTGGTGGCGTCAGCTCGGCCAGCCGGCCTTCTTCGGCCCGGATCGGCGCCGGCGAAATAGCGGAAGTGGTCGATGCACAGCGGCAGGTCGGCGGCCATGCGTTTCGCGGATGGCCTTGCCGTTGTCAATGCAATCTCAACGGGCCAGGTACTCCAGGTTCTGCTTCCATCATGTCGGCAATCTTGAGCAGGACGTTGCTGCGCAGGGTGGCCGACGTTTTGCCCCAGGTTTCGAAGGCGGCGTGGGCGGCGTCGAGGGCCAGCTCCATGTCTTCCTTGCCCGACCGGGCCACTTGCGTAAACACCTTGCCGTCGATGGGGGAAACGTTTTCAAAGTACTGGCCGCCCACGGGCTCCACGAACTTGCCGCCGATGAAGTTGCCGTATTTCTCTTTGAATGCCGGCCGCTTGTAGGTAGCCGCCGCGGGGGTTTCTATTTCTGCTGTTGCCATGATGCGTTGAATTTTGGGTGAAGGTGTTCCGGCAACAAAGGTGGACAAAGCCGCCCGGAGGAGATTGTACAATCCTATCGAAAACTAGCACAATCCTATCATTTTCATTTTTTGGGGAATTTTTGGGGTTTATCTAATAACAGGGGCCTCACCCCCGGCCCCTCTCCCAAGGAGAGGGGAGAAGAAAACGTTTTACAATACACTGCTTGACAGACCTGTAGGCTTCCCCTCTCCTTGGGAGAGGGGCCGGGGGTGAGGTCCTTCAATCCCCTACGCCCCGCGCGCTACGCTTCCGGCCTGCTCGTACAGCATCTGGATCATGCCGTCTTTGAGGCCGATGTCGGGTACGCGCATGGCGTCGGCGCCGGCCCACTTCATGGCGCTGAGGTAGATGTCGGTGGCAGGTACGATCACGTCGGCGCGGTCGGGGTTCATTTTGAGCTTGTGGACGCGTTCCTCCTCGGTGAACCGGGCGATGTAGTCGCGGGTGGCGATGATTTCTTCGCGGGTGATTTTGTTGTTGTCGCGCTTTTTGGGGGAGAGTTCGTAAATCTTGCTGATGTTGCCGCCGGTGCCCACGGCCGTGATTGCGCCGTCCACGCGGGGCGCGTTTTCGGCGATCCAGGCTTTCATCTGCTTCCAGGGCAGGGGCGAGTCGGCGTGTTCGAGCTGGCGCACGGAGCCGATCTTGAACGACTGGGAGGCGATTTTTTGCCGCTTGGCGTACAGGTTGAGTTCGGTGCTGCCGCCGCCCACGTCGATGTGCAGGTAGCTCTTGTGGTCGAGGGTCTGGGCGATGACCTTGCCCACCAGTTCGGCCTCGCGGTTGCCGTCGATCACTTCGATGCGCAGGCCCAGTTCGCGCCGCACGCGTTCCACCACCTCGGGGCCGTTCTGCGATTCGCGCATGGCAGAGGTGGCGCAGATGGCGTAGTGGTCAACCTCATGCAGTTCGATGAGCAGTTTGCAGGCGTGCAGGAACTGGAGGGTCTTCTGCTGGCGTTCCGGGCTGATCTTCCGGATGGTGAACACATCGTGGCCCAGCCGGAGCGGGTAGCGGATGTACTCGATCTTCTTGAACGAAGTCTCCGCCCCGTCGTGCAGCACGGCCGAAATCTGCATGCGGGCGGCGTTGGAACCAATGTCAACGGCGGCTAGTTTCACGGGCTTTTCCTTTTTTAAGTGTAGTGTACGGAAAGGGCTGCCGGCGGATGCGCGAATTAGGATTTTTGGGGGGTATGTTGCGCGGGAATATCCCCGAAGCATTCCCCCCCGCCAACCTCCACTCGGAAAACGCCCGGAAAACCTTCTTACACCGGCGCAAAAATATTTGCCCCCGATTATTGATTTATTACGTACTTTTGCCCTCATCTTATCAAGAAAGACGGAGGGAATGGACCCTACGAAGTCTTGGCAACCCTTAATTGCAATGATTAATGCCTAATGACTGATTACGAATCAAAAAAATACCCTTCCCCATTCGTAATCAGCAATTGGTAATTAGTAATTGAATTAAAACGGTGCCACGTTCCACTGCCGGCCTCTGGCCCGCAGAACGATAAGGACGCAACGCCCCCTGCCTCCCTCTCCTGATAAGCGCAATTCAATTGGAAATTGACAGTTGAAAATGGAAAATGGTGCCTCGCACCCTGCCCGTTTCAATTGGCAATGATCTTCAATTTTCCGTTTTCAATTGTCAACTTATCACATGAACATAACCGAACTGCTGAAAGAACGCATCCTGGTGCTCGATGGGGCGATGGGCACGATGATTCAACGCTACAAGCTCTCCGAGGAGGACTACCGCGGGGAACGCTTCAAGGATTTCCCCCACGACCTGAAGGGCAACAACGACCTGCTGTCGCTCACCCGGCCCGACATCATCAGGGAGATTCACCGCCAGTACTTCGAGGCCGGCGCCGACATTGCCGAAACCAATACCTTCAGCGGCACCCGCATCGCCATGGCCGACTATCACATGGAGCACCTGGTGTACGAACTCAACTACGAGTCGGCCCGCCTTGCCAAAGAAGTAGCTGAAGAAATGACGCGGGAAAACCCCGCCAAGCCCCGCTTCGTGGCCGGCTCCATCGGTCCCACCAACCGCACCGCCTCCATTTCCCCCGACGTCAACAACCCCGGCTTCCGCGCCGTCTCCTTCGACGAACTCGTGGACGCCTACGAAGAGCAGACCCGCGGCCTGATGGACGGCGGCGCCGACCTGTTGCTGGTCGAAACCGTGTTCGACACCCTCAACTGCAAGGCCGCCCTGTTTGCCATTGAACGGCACTTCGAAAAGGCCGGCAAGCGCATTCCCGTCATGGTGTCGGGCACCATTACCGACGCCAGCGGCCGGACCCTGTCGGGCCAGACCATTGAAGCCTTCCTGTACTCGGTGTCGCACATTCCGCTGCTGAGCATCGGCGTCAACTGCGCCCTGGGCGCCGACCTGATGCGGCCCTACGTGCAGGCCCTGGCCAAGGAAGCCCCGTTCTTTACCTCGGCCCACCCCAACGCCGGCCTGCCCAACGAATTCGGGGAGTACGACGAGTCGCCCGAACACATGGCCGGCGTCATCGAAGATTTCCTCCAGAACAACTTCATCAACATCATCGGCGGCTGCTGCGGCACCACCCCGCCCCACATCCGGGCCATTGCCGACGTGGCGGCCAAGTACGGGCCCCGCACGATTCCCACCACCGACCATACGCCTAAACTGAGCGGCCTCGAACCGCTGAAGATCACGAAAGAAACCAACTTCGTCAACGTAGGTGAACGTACCAACGTGACCGGCTCCAAAGCCTTTGCCCGCCTCATCAAGTCGGGCAACTACGAAGAAGCCCTGTCGGTGGCCCGCCAGCAGGTGGAAGGCGGCGCCCAGGTGATCGACGTGAACATGGACGAAGGCATGCTCGACTCCGAAGCGGTGATGGTCAACTTTCTCCACCTCATCGCCTCCGAGCCCGACATTGCCCGCGTGCCCGTCATGATCGACTCCTCGAAGTGGTCGGTGATCGAAGCCGGCCTCAAATGCGTGCAGGGCAAAGCCATTGTCAACTCCATTTCCATGAAGGAAGGCGAAGACAAGTTCCGCGAACAGGCCCGCCTCGTGCAGCGTTACGGCGCGGCCGTGGTGGTGATGGCCTTCGACGAAACGGGCCAGGCCGACTCCTACGAACGGCGCATCGAGATTTGCGAAAGAGCTTACAAAATCCTGGTGAACGAAGTGGGCCTGCCGCCCGAAGACATCATCTTCGACCCCAACATCCTCACCGTCGCCACGGGCATCGAAGAACACAACAACTACGCCATCGACTTCGTGAACGCCACCCGGTGGATCAAGGAAAACCTGCCCTACGCCAAGGTGAGCGGCGGCGTGAGCAACATTTCCTTCTCCTTCCGCGGCAACGAAGCCGTACGCGAGGCCATGCACTCGGCCTTCCTGTACCGGGCCATCCAGGCCGGCATGGACATGGGCATCGTCAATGCCGGCCAGCTGGCCGTGTACGACGACATTCCCAAAGACCTGCTCGAGCGGGTGGAAGACGTGCTCTGGAACCGCCGCCCCGACGCCACCGAACGCCTCGTGGAATTTGCCGAAACGATCAAGTCCAAGGGCAAGGAACAGGTCAGGGACGAGGAGTGGCGCAAGGCCCCCGTGCAGCAGCGCCTTACCCACGCCCTGGTGAAGGGCATCGTGGAGTACATCGACCAGGACACCGAAGAAGCCCGCCGGCAGTACGCACGGCCCTTGCAGGTGATCGAAGGCCCGCTGATGGACGGCATGAACGTGGTCGGCGACCTGTTCGGGGAAGGCAAGATGTTTCTGCCCCAGGTGGTGAAAAGCGCCCGGGTGATGAAAAAAGCCGTGGCCTACCTGTTGCCCTACATCGAGGCCGAAAAGCAGGGCGGCGCCAGTTCCTCGGCCGGCCGCGTGCTGCTGGCGACGGTAAAGGGCGACGTGCACGACATCGGCAAGAACATCGTGGGCGTGGTGCTGGGCTGCAACAACTTCGAGGTGATCGACCTGGGCGTGATGGTGCCCGCCGAAAAAATTCTCGCCAAGGCCCGCGAACTAAACGTGGACGTGATCGGCCTGAGCGGCCTGATTACGCCTTCCCTCGACGAAATGGTGCACGTAGCCAGGGAAATGGAGCGGCAGGGCTTCAAGCTGCCCCTGCTCATCGGCGGGGCCACCACCTCGCGCATCCACACCGCCGTGAAGATCGACCCCCACTACTCGGGCCCCGTGGTGCACGTACTCGACGCCAGCCGCAGCGTACCCGTGGCTTCGTCGCTGCTCGGCCTGGAAACGGGTGAGGACTTCTACGCCCGGATCAAAAAGGAATACGAAGCCCTGCGCGTCGACCACGCCTCGCGGCAGAAGGACAAGAACTACGTGCCCCTCGAAAAGGCCCGCGAAAAACGCGTGCCCATCGACTGGGAAGCCACGCAGATCCACAAGCCGGCCTTTCTGGGCAACCGCTACTTTGAAGACTACGACCTGGCCGAAATTGCCCGGTTCATCGACTGGACGCCCTTTTTCCAGACCTGGCAGCTCCAGGGCAAGTACCCCAAGATTTTCGACAACCCGGTGGTGGGTGATGAAGCCAGAAAGCTGTTTGACGACGCCAGGAAGCTCCTGCAGGAAGTGATTGATAAGAAGCTGCTCACCGCCAGGGGCGTAGTCGGGTTCTGGCCGGCCAACACCGTGGGCGACGACGTGGTGCTGTTCGACTACGAGGAGGCCACCGTGGAGACGCCCTGCGACAAGCACGGCGTGCACACCGCGCTGCGCTACAACCTCAAGGCCATGAACGGTTCTTCGGCCCGCTTCGCCCCCGAGTACACGCAGCACGCCAGGTACGAGATCGGCACCAAGATCCACTTCCTGCGCCAGCAGGGCCAGAAGGCGGCTTCGGTGCCCAACGTGTCGCTGGCCGACTTCATTGCGCCCATCGAAACGGGCAAGACCGACTACATCGGCGGCTTTGCCGTGACGGCGGGCATTGGCATCGAGGCATTGATCGAAAAGTTCGAGAAGGACCACGACGACTACAACAGCATCATGATCAAGGCCATTGCCGACCGCCTGGCCGAAGCTTTTGCCGAATGCCTGCACCAGCGGGTCCGCCGCGAGTTCTGGGGCTACGCCCGCGACGAGCAGTACACCAACGACGAGCTGATCGACGAAAAGTACGCGGGCATCCGGCCGGCGCCGGGCTACCCGGCCTGCCCCGACCACACCGAAAAGCGCATCCTGTTCGACCTGCTCGACGCTGAAAGCCGCATCGACATCAAACTGACCGAAAGCTTTGCCATGTACCCGGCTTCGTCGGTGAGCGGCTGGTACTTCTCGCACCCCGAGTCCCGCTACTTCGGCCTGGGCAAGATTGCCCGCGACCAGGTGGAAGACTACGCCCGCCGCAAGGGCATGACGGTGGCCGAAGTGGAACGCTGGCTGGCACCGAATTTGAATTACGACGCGTAATAAGGTACGATGAAGAACGGTTTTGTATGAAGATCACTGGTGTCGGCGGGTTCTCAAACCCGCCGGAAGAATTACAGAGGCCGGGTTTGAGAACCCGATCCCATGGAGAATTAGGCAAGGTGAAGAACGATTTTGTGTGAAGAGCAGGGGTGGCGGCGGGTTCTTAAACCCGCCGGAAGTGTTGCAAGGGTAAAGCACACGAACCCGAGGATACGCAAATAATTATAGGAAAATCCTGTGGTTGCAGGGTCAGGTTTGAGAACCTGACCCCACGGGCCGATTTCAAACGCGGAAAGATTTTGGGCGTGAAGTTGGCGGGTAGTCGCGTAAGCATGGGGCATCGCGTGGGGGCGGGTTCTTAAACCCACCGGTTCGGAATGCTAAGAAAATAGACAAGCTGTTCGCATGGGTTTGAGGGATCGGGGCAAACTGTTGGAAGAGCGATGCTTTTTCATCACGACCAGTTGCTACCGCAGACAACATTTGCTGGACGAAACTTGCTTTAGAATCATTATTGAGAACATGAGGTTTTACAATCATAAGCACCAAGCTCACGTGATGGCTTACGTACTCATGGTGAACCCCATTCATTTCATTTTGTATTTTCAGGAAAGAAACCGGCTCAGTGACTATATGCGGGACTTCAAGAAGTACACTGCCTTAAAAATTCGGGAATACTATGAGCAGCGCAAACCGGGAAAGCTGGCGGCTATTGCGTATCAGCACCGGGAGCAGTATTTTAAAGTCTGGGAGGACCGGTACGACGACGCTTGCCTCTATTCCAGGGAAGTTTGCGAAACGAAGATTGAATACATACACAATAATCCGGTTAAAGCTGGCTTAGTGAACAATGCAGTAGATTATAAGTACTCAAGTGCTGCGTTCTACCTGACGGATCACAGAAAGTCGGAATTGCTTGATTACCGGGAAGTATTTTAGCAGGCTCTCCCTTGCGCTTTGCAATGTGCTTACTTAAGTCGGTTTGAGAACCCAACCCCACGGGGAGGAAAGCAACTAAGACATTGAATCAGAGTATGAAACGCACTCCCGTCCACTCCTCGATGATCGCCTCGGTGGGCTATGACCAGCAGGAGAAAATCCTGGAAGTGGAGTTTGTGCACAACGGCCTCATCTACGAGTATTTTGACGTGCCCGTCACGGAATACCATAACCTGATGAAGTCTGCTTCGAAGGGCAACTACCTGCAAAAGTGCATTGCCAGCACCTACGGGTACGGGAGGGTAAGTAAGCCTGCCAAAGCAGCCCGGGCGGTGCAGCCGGTACCAACCCTTCAAAGCTTTACCGGCAGTTACGTCCTTGACGAGCTGCTTGATGCCGGCGGTCAGCCCATCGACGCGGAGGGGAAGACAACGCTGCAAATCGGTCCGGACGGCCAGGGTAGTTTTCAATTGGGCCGCGTACGGGGACGCACCCGGGGCGAAGTGACGCAACGCGACGGGAAGCCGGCATACCGGTTCCGCTGGCAGGGCAAAGACGACCACGCCGGGGCTTCCGGCGACGGCTGGCTGGTGCTCGGCGCGGCCGGTGAAGCCGAGGGCGAAATCTCCTTCTCCGGGGGCGACGACTGTTCCTTCCGCGCCCGGAAAGAAGAGGAAATAATTTGACGGGTGTCAACGAAAAATTTACGCTGACGACGACAGCAGTACGCAAATTCCGGGTAAAATAATCGTGGGATTTCGGGTGCCCTGCTCCCGCGTTAGGGATGAAAGGGGTATTTTTGCCGAACTGACATATACCATTTCATCGTTATACTTTAAAATCATTCCCACTTATGCCACTTGAAATCTCTGGTCGCTTGGTGACCGTACTGCCCGAACAAACCGGCAATGGCCGGAACGGCGTCTGGAAAAAACAGGACTTCGTGATCGAACTCGCCGGGCCTTATCCCAAAAAAGTTTGCATGTCGGCCTGGGGCGACAAGGCCGATGCCCTGCTCGAAGCCGCCACCGGCGACGAACTGAAAGTAAGCTTCGACGTGGAGTCCCGCGAGTACAACGGCCGCTGGTACACCGACTTGAAAGCCTGGAAGATCGAACCCGCAACGGCCGGGGGTGGACAACCCCAACCGCAGCAACAGCCGAGCAACCGGGGTGCCGCCACGCCCGTCAAAACCGGTGGTCAGCCGGCTACCAACAATGCGCCCTTCCTCGGCGGTGACGACGACAACGATCTGCCGTTTTAATGGTACACTGATCGGTTATGATGATTATGATTTGATGTGATTCTTAATGAGAGAGGTTTATGAATGGGCCATTCCGTGCGTTAAGGCCAGCTTTTATCATCACAGATCATAGTCATCATAATGAATCAGTGTACTATTCCTTAACCTGCTAACCCCCAGCCCGATGCCCCTGGTACAGCAAAAGTGGACGTACGCGGAGATGCACGAAAAACTGCCGCCGGAGACCCGGGCTGAGGTCGTAGACAATGAATTATACATGAGGCCGGCCTCCAGTGCCGAACACCAGCGTTTGCTCAAGAGTATCTTCCTGCTGCTCCACGGGTACGTGGAGGAAAAAGGGCTCGGAGAAGTGAATATTGCCCCCTTCGACGTGATCCTCGACGAGGACAACGTGGTGCAGCCGGACCTGTTTTTCGTGGCGACGGAAAAACGGGGAGCCATTACAAACCGCGGGTTACAGGGGGCGCCCGACCTGATCGTCGAGATCCTGTCGCCGTCTTCGTTCTACCGGGACACGGTGCAGAAGAAGGATTTGTACGAAGCCTTTGGCGTCGGGGAATACTGGATTGCCGACCCGGCCAACCAGGTGATTGAAGTGTTTACCCTCGTCGGGGAAAAATACCGGTTGCACGCCTTCCTTGCCGGCAGCGGAACCATTACATCGGCCCGGCTGAGCGGCCTCGAAATCAATGCCCAGTCTGTTTTTTAGGACAATTCTACATCCATGACCAAGATCACCCAGTACATCAAGGAAGCAAAGAAGACCTTGTTTTCCTTCGAAATCCTGCCGCCGCTGAAGGGGGAGAGCATTCAGAGCATTTTCAGCGCCATCGAGCCGCTCATGGAGTTCAACCCGCCGTTCATCGACGTGACCTACCACCGCGAGGAGTACGTCTACAAACTCCGCGAAAACGGCCTGCTCGAAAAGCGGACCATCCGCAAACGGCCGGGCACGGTGGGCATTTGCGCCGCCATCATGAACCGCTTCAAGGTGGACGCCGTTCCCCACATCATCTGCGGGGGCTTTTCGAAGGAGGAAACGGAAAACGCCCTCATCGACCTGAGCTTCCTGGGCATTGAAAACGTGCTGGTGCTCCGCGGCGACCCGATCAAGAGCGAAGGGGTGTTCATGCCCGAACCCGACGGCCACCGCTACTCCACCGACCTGCTGCAACAGGTGGTAAACCTCAACCAGGGCATCTACCTCGACGAGGAGATGAAAAAGCCCATCCCCACCGAGTTCTGCATCGGCGTGGCCGGCTACCCCGAGAAGCACTTCGAGGCGCCCAGCATGCGCTTCGACCTGCAAAAGCTCAGGCAAAAGGTGGAAATGGGCGCCGACTACGTGGTCACGCAGATGTTCTACGACAACCAGAAGTACATTGACTACGTGCGCCGCTGCCGCCAGGAAGGCATTACCGTGCCCATCATTCCGGGCCTCAAGCCCCTCACGTCCAAAAAGCAACTCGTGGCGCTGCCCCGCTCTTTCTACATCGACCTGCCCGACGACCTGGTAGACGCCGTTGAGAAGTGCAAGGACGACGCGGCCGTGAAGCAGGTAGGCATCGAGTGGTGCATTCAGCAATCCAAGGAACTCATGGAGTTTGGCGTGCCCGTGCTGCACTACTACACCATGAGTAAATCCGACACCACCAAAAAAATCGCCACGGCACTCTTCTAGATCAGGATTCTCAGAATCAGAGGATTAACAGGATTTCGACCACCAGCATCCTGGTAATCTTTTAATCCTGCGAATCCCGATCCATCCTGGTAATCCTTTAATCCGGTAAATCCTGGTCCATCCCGACAAAAGAATCATGAAAATCCAGATCGTTGAATGCCCCCGCGACGCCATGCAGGGGCTTTCGCATTTTATCCCTACCCAAACGAAGATCGACTACCTCAATGCGCTGCTCGGGGTCGGTTTTCACACGCTGGACTTTGGTTCTTTCGTGTCGCCCAAGGCCGTGCCCCAGCTGCGCGACACTGCCGAGGTGCTGGCCGGCCTGGACCTGTCAGCGACCCGTACGCAACTGCTGGCGATTGTCGCCAACCTGCGCGGGGCGGAAGAAGCGGCGGGGCACGGCCCAATCGCGTACCTGGGCTTCCCGCTGTCGGTGTCCGAAACGTTCCAGCGGCGCAATACCAACAAGTCGGTTGAGGAAGCCCTGGGAGAAGTGGCCCGGATGCAGGAACTGTGCGGGGCCCGGGGCAAAACGCTGGTGGTGTACCTGTCGATGGGCTTCGGCAACCCGTACGGCGACCCGTACAGCCCGGCGTTGGTCGTGGATTTTACCGGCAAACTCGTGGAGATGGGCATCCGCCTCATTGCCCCGTCCGACACGGTGGGTTCGTCCACGCCCGAAAGCATCGCGGCCCTGTTCGGGCAACTGATCCCGGCGTTTCCCGGCGTGACCTTCGGCGCCCACCTGCATTCGGTGCCCGAAGCCGCCGCGGCAAAGATCGAAGCGGCGTACGGGGCCGGTTGCCGCCGGTTCGACGGGGCCATCCGGGGCTTTGGCGGCTGCCCGATGGCAACCGACCAACTCACGGGAAACATTGCCACCGAAAGCCTGCTGGCGGTTTTTGAAAAACGGGGGATTCGGGTAGATTTGGACGTTTCGGCGTTCGGCAAAGCGTGGCAACAAGCCGCCAACGTCTTTGCCCAACCCGCCTGACCGATCCCCTCTTCCCTTTCTTATGTCTGCCAAAGAACCACTCATCGTTGATATATTCATTCCCTGCTTCGTGGACCAACTGGCCCCCCAGATTGGCTTCAACATGGTAAAAGTGCTGGAAAAAGTGGGGTGTACCGTTCATTACAACCCCAACCAGACCTGCTGCGGGCAGCCCGCCTTCAACGCCGGGTACTTCGACAATGCCCGCGAAGTCGCCAAAAAGTTCTTCAAGGACTTTCCCGGCACCGACCGCTACATCATCACGCCTTCCGCTTCCTGCGCCGGCATGGTGCGCAATTCCTACGAAATGCTGTTCGGCAAAGACCCGGCCCTGGCCGCCGAGTACGAACGGGTAAGCAAAAATACCTTCGAACTCACCGAATTCCTGGTGGACGTGCTGGGCGTGACCCGCATTGAAGGGGCGCGGCTCGACGGCACGGCCACCTACCACGACTCGTGCAGCGCCCTGAGGGAATGCCACATCAGCAAAGCGCCGCGCCGGCTGCTGCGCAACGTGTCGGGGCTGGAAATGCGCGAACTGGCCGAAAACGAAACCTGCTGCGGCTTCGGCGGCACCTTCGCCGTGAAGTTCGAATCCATCTCGGCCGCAATGGGCGAACAGAAGGTGCACCACGCCCTCGAAACCAAGGCTAACTACCTGGTTTCCACCGACTACTCCTGCCTCCTGCACCTCGACGCCTACATCCAGAAAAACAAACTCCCCCTCAAAACCATGCACATCGCCGACGTGCTGGCAAGTGGATGGTAGGAAATTGGGAAGTTAGAGAGTTGGGAGTTGGAGAGTTATAGATTTTGAGCGTAGGGGTTAACGGGGAATGATGAACGAACCTGATCTCATCTGCGATAAATCCATTTAGACAAACAAAAAGCTCACCCTGAATCGGTGAGCTTCTTGCTTTATTCCGTGGAGTAGCATTTCAACCCCAACCCAACTAGTTCACCACTAACTCTCAACCTCTCTAACTCCCAAACTCCGCAACTCCCTACACGGCGTCTGACAAACTCGTGAACGTAAAGTCGCGGATCTTCAGCGGGGGCACGAGGTTGCCGCCCACGCGGATGGGTTTGCCCAGGGCCTCCAGGTTGTTGAGCATGATGATCGGGCTTTCGTTGAAGCGGAAGTTTTTGACCGGGTGCTTGATCTTGCCGTTCTCGATGTAGAAGGTGCCGTCGCGGGTGAGGCCGGTGTAGAGCAGCGTCTGCGGGTCCACGGGGCGGATGTACCACAAGCGCGTTACCAGGATGCCCTTGGCGCGTGCTCTTGATCATGTCTTCCACCGACTGCGTGCCGCCTTCCATGATGAAGTCGCCGGGGGGCGGAATGTCGCTGATGTTCTCCTTCTGCGCCCAGAACCGGGAAGTATACAGGTTTTTCACCACGCCCTTCTCAATCCAGGTCGTTTTCGGCTGCGGCCGGCCGTCGCCGGCCCAGGTGGCCGTGGGCACCTCGGGGTGCAGCGGGTCGGAGTAGATCGTGACCCGCTCGTCGAAAAGCTTTTCGCCCCGCTTGTTGCCGCCGCCCTTTTTGCTCAGGAACGAGCGGCCTTCGTCGGCGTTCCGGGCGTCCAGCGCGTTCATCAAGGCGCCGATCAGGCTGGCGTCGGTGTTGGCGACCAGGGCGGCCGGCTCCAGAATCACGGTGTACTTGCCCGGCTCAATGGCCTTGGCGTTCACCGAAGCCGCCGCCTTCTCGAGCGGCCACCCCGGAGAGTTTGCCCGTATCGAACTTGCTGGCGTCGGTGTAGTCGGCCGTGGCGTAGCCCGAGCCCGTGCCGTCGGCCGTGCGCACGGTCACGGAAAACGTCGAGGCCCGTTTCGCGGCTGGTAGCCGACAAGACCCTTGGAGTTGCGCCGGGCCTGGAAGCTGGGCCGCGTCTTCGAGGTAGCCGGCGGCGGTAATGTTCTTGGCGGCGGCACAGGCTCAATGCTCTTGCGGGCGGCTTCGGCCCGGAAGTCGGGATTGATGCCGGCCGTGGACGGGAAAAACGCCTTGGAGGGCTGGTAGTTCTGCGGCCCCAGCATCGGCATGTATTCGGGGTTTTCGGGCGCCAGGCGGGCCATTTCCTCGGCGCGCTGCACCAGCGTCGCAGGGATGCCTCGTCGAACTCGTTGCATGGTGGCCATGCCCGACTGTCTTGCCGAAGCGCGACTTACGGCCAGGGACGTATTGTCTTCGGCGCCGCTGGTGGAAACGGCGTTGCGGGCGTAGCGGATGTTGCCGCCCAGTTGCCCGTCAGCGTAGCCTCGCACTCGTCAGCTTTCTAGAAGCTCAGGACCTTCTTCAAAATGCCTGGCTTCGTCTTGGGATAGTATTGCCATTAAAGTTATTCGTTGGGAGTGATAGAGTGTTGGTCATTAGCCATTGGTCATTGGGGATGCGTAAGTCATCGAGTTCGAATGACTACTGACCAATGTACCAATGACCAATGACTATATTTTCCTGGCCGTGTTGATGACGTTCACGCCGTTGAAGCGGGTGGTGGCGCTGCCGTGGCTCACGGCGCTCACCTGGGAGGGCTGGCCCTTGCCGTCGAAGAAAGAGCCGAACAGGCGGTAGTCGACTTTCGTCGCAGATGGCGGAGCAGGAGTTCCAGAATTCCTGGGTGTTGGCCTGGTAGGCCACGTCTTCGAGCATGCCCGCGATCTTGCCCTTTTTGATCGCGTAGAACACCGTGCCGCCAAACTGGAAGTTGTAGCGCTGCTGGTCGATGGAGAACGAACCGCGGCCGGCAATGTAAATGCCTTTGTCCACGTCCTTCACCATGTCGTCCACCGAGTACTTTGCGCGTGCCCGGGCTGCCAGCGATCACGTTGGGCATGCGCTGGAACTGCACGCTGCTCCAGTTGTCGGCGTAGCAGCAGCCGTGCGATTCGTTCTGGCCCATCATGTGGGCCTGGTCGCGGATGGCCTGGTAATTCACCAGCATGCCCTCTTTGATGATGTCCCAGCGTTTGGTTTTCACGCCTTCGTCGTCGTAGCCCACCGCGCCCAGCGAGCCGGGCTGCGTCTTGTCGGCAACATGTTGACCAGCTTGCGAGCCGTACTGGAAGTTTTTGGCCCTGCCACTTGTCCAGGGTGGCGAAACGAAGTACCGGCATAGTTGGCCTCGTAGCCCAGCACGCGGTCCAGTTCCGTGGGGTGGCCCACCGATTCGTGGATGGTCAGGCCCAGGTGGTTGGGGTCGAGCACCAGGTCGTACTTGCCCGGCTCCACCGATTTGGCCGTGAGTTTTTCCTTGGCCTGCTTGGCGGCCAGCGGCGGCGTCTTCCAGCATGTCGTAGCTGTTTTTGTAGCCGATAATGCCGGTGCCCGCGGGGCCGGCGATCTTGTCGGCGGCTTTGGGCGTCGAGGTATTCGTAGCCCAGGCCCATGGGCGCGCTCAGGGCCTCGCGGCGTGCGGAACTTGCCGGTGGCGCGGTCAATGGCCGTCACGCCGAACGTGGGCCAGATGCGGTGCACGTCCTGGTCGATGTACGAGCCGTCGGTGGAGGCAAAGTACTTCTGCTCGTTGATCTGGAAGAGCGGGGAGTTGACGAAGTTGGCGCCGTTTCCATGGCCTTGGCGTTGGCGCGCAGAGCAGGTCCACTTTTTCGGCAACCGGCACCTCAAAGGCGTTCTTGCTGAATGGGCGTTTTCCAGCTTACCTCGCCGTACCCTTTCTGCGGGGCCAGCTGCACGGGCTCCTTCTGCATCTTGGAGTTGGCCTTGGCAATGGCTACGGCCTGCTGCGGCGGCTTTGGCCACGCCCGCTTCGGTCACGGTCGTTGGTGGCGGCAAAGCCCCAGGTGCCGTTGGCCAGCACTCGCACGCCCAGCGCCGAAGACTCTCGCTGCTGACGATGTTCTGCACCTGCTTTTCGCGGGTGAAGATGCATTGGTTGAGGTAGCGGCCGATGCGCACATCGGCGTAGGTGGCGCCCTTCGACTTTGGCGGCGTTCAGGGCCGCATCGGCCAGCTTCTTATTGACGGCCGCGTCCACGCGTTCGAGCATGGCTTCCGGGGCCACCGGGTTCCCGGTCACGGGAATGGCGGGCATGAGCATGGCCCCCATCCCCAGGCCCGACAATTGAATGAAATCTCTGCGCTTCAAGGTGTACTGGGTGTTTAGGTTTAACCACTAAAATTATCGTTTTTTATAGAAATCATTGGAATCTTACCCGGGCGGAGGGCCGCTTTTGGGCCAGTTAAAGGATGAACGGACCAGGGAAAGGGTGAATGGAGAAGTAGATGAAAAGCGTAAGCGTTGCAATAATCAATTGGTATTTTGCTAATTTATAATTTTAAATTTTGTATAAAATGTAGTTTGTGAAATTATATTTTGGGTGCTCCTGCCTTTTTTTAAATAAATTGGGCGTATGACCATTTTACCTTCACCAACCCTCCGTACCATGAACAGAAAACCCTTACTGACGCTCTTTGTCGCGCGGCTCTGCGCACTGCTGTTGTTAGGTTTTGCCCCGGCCGCCTTCCACCCGGCCGGCGCCCAGGAAAAGGCCCGCGGTTTAACGTTGGATGAGTACAAAAAGGCCAAAACGTTCGCGGTCAACGACCTGGACAACGACACGTACCTCAAGTTTGAGAACGCCTACGTGCTGGACCGCTACGAGATGCGGCCGCCCTACGTGTTCAAGTACAGCGACGGCATCGAGCGGCGCATCTACCTGTACCGGCTCCTCGACAACAAGACGAAAGCTTCGCTGGGCATGACGGCCGTGTACTTTACGCCCGGTGACGGCAAGAAGATTCACGTGTGCATCCCCAACCCGCAGGCCGAAAAGGCCGTGTGGGCGCAGTACATCGACGACTTGAAGGAATACACGCAGGCCGAAAAGGGCTTCGGATCGGCCTTTGCCTACGTCACTTCCCGCGAACTGGCCGCCCTGGTCGGGGGCGGGACCGGCGCCACGGCGGCCTCCGCGGGCAAAACCGACTTTGACGTGTGCTTTCCCGCGTTTGCCCGGGTCACGCTGGCCGATGGTACGGAAAAAGCCATTGCCGACGTGCGGCCCGGCGACCGGGTAGCCAGCTACGACCCCGCCACGGGCACCCGCCTGACCGCGGTGGTGCAGGGCGTACAGGTGCACGACCGCCAGCCGTACCTGGTGCAGAGCGTCCTGCTGACCACCACCGACCTGTTTGCCGCCCGCGAAGGCCACCGCGTGGGCACCCAGGTGGTGTTGCAGGCCACGCCCAACCACCCCGTATGGACGACCACCGGCGCCGTGCCCCTGGGACAACTCCAAACCGGCGCCACGGTGCAGGTCCTGACCGCGGGCGCCGATGCGTTTACCGCCTTCCGGGTAACGGCCGCCACCCAGGACGTGAACGCTGCCACCGGCCGCTTCTACACCGACAAAGTGTACAACCTGCTGACCGACCAGCCCAACTACGTAGTTAACGGAACGGTAGTCATGGGGAAGTAAAGGAGGATCAGGATTGAAGGATTGAAGGATTAACAGGATTATTTGCCTGCAGCGGAATTTTCAGGATTGAACGATTAGCCGGATGGGGTTTACAAAAGAGTGAATATTACTACATCAGGAGTAGACCCAAACGAAAAACCCGCAGGGACGGGCTGCGGGTTTTTCGTGGGAGAGTATGCTTCGGTGGGCGTCAGACGGTGGCGGAGCGGTTGGAATTTTCGGCAACCAGGCGGCCGTTGTGCTGGTTTTCGGCGATGAGTTTGAGGTCGCGGTTCATCTGGCCGTAGCACCGGAGGGCCTTGTGCAGCCATTTTTTCCAGACCAGCCGCATCAGCAGCCCTTGCAGGCTTTCCTGCTGCACCACACGGCAAGAGGTAGGGGAAACGGCTTGCAGTTCGATGGTATGGTCGGCCTTGAAGATGATCGGGGAGGCTACTGTTTCGGTAAAGGAAAACCGGCAATGCTCTTCGATTTCGGTGATCTGCGCCGCGAAACGGACCGGCTTTTCATTGAGGAAAGAAGTGATATACAAGTGCTTGCCCTGCTGGGGTTTTCCTTCCCAGTAGGGCAGGTGCGTATTCCAGTGCCAGTAATTCTGAAAGTCCATCAAGAGCCGCCACACCAGTTCGACGGGAGCGTCGATGAGTATTTCCGTTCTGAATTTTTTCATACTTCTGAAAGAGTTAAGCTGGTTTTCCTGCCCGCTGCCGCCGAACCTCCGGGTTGCCGCCACCCTGCCAACGTCCGTAATTTTGCCGGGGACGGGGCTTTTCGCAACGCATTACCCGAAAGATACCCTCAAAACGGGGATGGGTAACCTCCTTTTCCGCGCTTAATCTTTCATCCGTAGGAATGCAACTCTTTTTGCCCGCCAAATAAAAAGGGTTCACCACGGAGACCCGGAGGGCACGGAGTGTCACGGAGGAAAAGGGAGTATTGGGATGAATACTGCTGCGTCAGCTCTTTTTTCGCCTTTTCTCCGTGACACTCCGTGCCCTCCGCGTCTCCGTGGTGAACCCTTTTTATTTTCAATGCGGCTGCTTATTGCGCCGGGTACCAGTTGCGGAGGCGCACGTCCACGTTGCCCTTGCCGGCGTCAACCGCCTTGCGGAAAGCTTCCACGTCGCTGAGGCCATTCTGCCCGCGGTAGTGGTAGGGGTACACGATCTTCGGCTTAAAGGCCAGCACGCCGGCCGCCGCCTGGTCCACGTCCATCGTGTAGGGGAGGTTCATGCACACAAACGCCACGTCAATGTTTTTGAGGGCCCGCATCTCGGGAATGTCTTCCGTGTCGCCGGACAAGTACACGTTCTTGCCGCCCAGGTTGAGCACGTAGCCGTTGCCGCGTCCTTTGGGGTGCCGGGAGTCGGGGGCTTCGGGAAGGTTGTACATGGGCACCGCAGTAATGGATACGCCGGCCTGCTCAGTCTTGTCACCGTTGGGAAGCACCACCACCCGCGCCTTGGCCGTTTCCGTGAGTTTATCGGCCACGGCCTGCGGCACCACGAAAGTCGCCTTGGCTGTATTGAGGCCGGCCAGGGTTTTGGTATCGCAGTGGTCGCCGTGGATGTCGGTGATGAGCACCAGGTCGGGCGGGTTGAGGCCGGCGTACGCTTCGGGCCCGCCGGAAGGATCAATGTAGATGGTTTTGTTGTCCCAGGTGAGTACCAGGCTGGCGTGGCTGACGGGCTGCACCAGCAGCGGCCCCTTCTTGGTGTCGATCCGGTCGGGTTCGGGCCGCTGGGCGTAGGTGGGCAAACCGGTCAGTAAGGCGAGCAGCAGGAGGGGCAGGAAGTTTCGTTGCATGAGGAGTTGGGGTTGTGGTGGTTAAACTTGGAAAGGGGGCGGGCGGTTTATAGAATTTGTGGTAAATGGCAGACGCCATAAATGGCAGACGCCATAAATGGCGTCTCTACGTCATTCTTCCCAACCGGTTGATCCACCGCGTGGGCAACTCGCCGCGGGTGGCTTGCTGGTAATCCTGGTAACTGCACGGCATCACCGACATCGGACCGGGCCGCTTGGGGTCGGGCACTTCCAGCCACCATTTCTCGGAGAGGGTACTTTTATAAAATACCAGGTCTTCGTGGGGGTCGGCAGCCGGCACCACGTACCGCACGTGCGTACTGTCGCGGATGGGCAGGTCGTGCTTGCGGTGGTAAAAGCCTTCTACCAGGTACCAGATCATCGTGGCTACGGCCTCCGCCGTCTGGCCCCGGTTGTCGAGTTGGGGGTTGTATTCGTAGAAGCCCGCGGAGGTGAGCTTGTCGTTGAGGCCGGCGTACCAGCAGAGCTGGCAGGCTTCCTCGGCGGTAAGGCCAAAGGCGTGGGCGTTGGCATTGCCCGGCGCGTCGGAGAGCTTGATGGCCGTAATGTCGAAACCCATCAGGTCGGCCTCCCGGAGCACCGGTTCCATCTCGTGGATGCCCCCGCGGATTTGCCCGAGCCGGAACGATTCGAACGAAAGCTTTTCCAGCACGGCCAGGGCGTCGGCCGAGGTCAGGTAGCTTTGGTGGGCCAGGTTACAGAAACTGTGGAGGTAGTTGGGTTCGTGCGTGAGCAGGTCGAGCAGGTGCTTGTCGGCGGGGGTACGGCCGTGGATGTCGAGGGTAGCGTCTACGTTCACCACCGATACCGGCCGGTCGAGCCCCCCGTAGGCGAGGTACTGGCCGTAGAACAGGTCGTGGGAACCGCCGACCACGACCGGGAACACGCCCTGCCCCAGCAGCGTCTCGCACACTTCCCGCACCCGGAAATACGTCTCCTGCAAGTCTATGCCCACCCGCAGGTTGCCCAGGTCGGAGATGCGGCAGGTGGAGGCCGGTTTTTTGAGCAGGTAAAATTGGCGGCGGATGTCGCCGGCGGCGCCGGCCGTGCCCAGGTTGGTGCGCGTACCCCGTTCCTCCGGCACGCCGATGAGGGCAATGTGGGTTTGCTGCCAGTCCGGGAATACGCCTTCATTGCGGGCCACCAGGTGGAACAGGGCGTCGTCGGGTACGTTTTCGGGGGCGAAGGAACTTTCCAGGGCGTCGAAAAACAGGGACAGGTCCAAGGGGTCAGGTTGCGGGTGGTTGACCCGCAACATACTTGCTTTTCGGGGAACAAAAAAACCCGGTCACAGACCGGGCCTTTTCGAGTCAACTATGGGAAGCTTGATGAAAACTTTGTAACATAACCACGTCAGGGCAGCAATTGTTTCCAGGTTCCCTTCATTTTGTTGTATTTTATCGTGCTGGGCAAGGCCCGCCAGAAGTACTTGCTGATCTCGACGGCAAAGGAAGGCTGCATGTAACAGTTGATGGCGCACCCTTCGCAGGCGGGCAGGCGGCCCTCCAGCGCCACCAGCCGTTGCACTTTTTCGGTTCCGTACAGGTCGTACAGGCTTTCGCCGATGGGCAGTTCCTCCAGACCCAGGTGGTAGCAGGGCAGCACGAGTTTGTTTTCCGGTGAAATGACGATGGTGGTGCTGCCGGCCCGGCACACGGGCCGGTCCACGTGGTTGCCCCCGTCGCGGCGCAGGGCGAGGAAAGCTTCGTTGAGGTACACGTTTTTGCGCCGGGCCCACCCGGCGAGGCGGCGCAGCGAATCTTCGGAGAGTCCGCCGCCGGTCTGCACGGCATTGTAGGCAAACACGGGGTTGAGGATGAGTACCAGGTCGTTGGGCAGGCACACCGACTGCCACACTTCCTCGATCTGGTGGACGTTGTGCTCAAACACGGTAAAGAGGATGTCGGGCCGTTCGCCCAGGCGCCGGGCCACCCGGATCGACTCCATCACGTGGTCGAAGCAGGCCACGCCCCGGGAGGCGTCGTGTTCGGCCTTGACGGGCGAATCGAGGGAAAAGTGCAACATGTCCACCTTGCCGCGCAGCTTCTCGGCGTACTTGGGGTACAGCAGCCCGTTGGTGGTGAGAGTGGTAATGAGCCGGTGGCCTTTGGCGGCGACCAGCAACGCGTCAATCTGCCGGTGCAGCAGGGGTTCGCCGCCGGTAAAGTCCACCACCCGCACGCCCAGCCGTTTTAGGTCGGCCAGGTTACGGGTTACTTGCTCCAGCGTGGCGTACGGGGAGGGCCGTTCCCAGATGTCACAGAAGCCGCAGGTGGCGTTGCAACGGTAGGTAACGTAGTAATTGCACAGTACCGGCCGTCGGGTCAGGCGCATGTTTTGAATGGAGGGTTGTATGGTTAAATGGCTGTATGGTTGATTGTTGAATGGTTAATTGTTGCACTGTTATGCCCGGCACATACCATTCCCCAACAATCACCCATTTAACCATACAGCCATTTAACCATACAACCTATTGCAGCATCTTAAACAGCGTACTCAGCTTGGTCTTGAGTTCCTTGCGGTCCACGATGAAGTCGAGGAAGCCGTGGTCCAGCACGAACTCGGCGCTTTGAAAGCCTTTGGGCAGGTCCTTGCCGATGGTCTCGCGGATCACGCGGGGACCGGCAAAGCCGATCATGGCGCCGGGCTCGGCAATGTTGAAGTCGCCCAGCATGGCATAGGAGGCCGATACGCCGCCCGTGGTCGGGTCGGTGAGCAGCGACACGTACGGAATGCCGGCCTGGTCGAGCAGGGCCAGCCTGGCGGAGGTTTTCGCCATTTGCATCAGCGAGAAACCTGCTTCCATCATCCGGGCGCCGCCCGAACGGGAGATGACCACCAGGGGCACGCGGTGCCTGAGGGAATGATCAATGGCCCGGGCAATCTTTTCGCCCACCACCGAGCCCATCGAGCCGCCGATGAAGTTAAAGTCCATGCAGGCCACCACCACTTCGCCGCCGTTCACTTTGCCGTGAGCCGTCCGGACGGCGTCGCGCAGGCCGGTCTTCTTCTGGGTGGCTACGATCCGGTCGGGATACGATTTGGTATCGGTAAAACCCAGCGGGTCCTCGGAGGTCATGGTAATATCCAGTTCCGTGAACTCGTTGTTGTCGAACAGCAGTTCGAAATATTCCTCCGAGCCGATCTTTTCGTGGTGGTTGCAGTGAATGCAGGTGTAGGCGTGGCTTTTGTGTTCCCGGGTGTGCATGACTTTCTTGCATTCGGGGCACTTGTACCACAAGCCGTCGGGTGCCTCCCGCTTCAGTTCGGTCGGCGTATGAATGTTCTTCTCTTTTCGGGTGAACCAGGACATCCTAGGGGAATTATGAATGTTGAATGATGAATGTTGAATGAGAGGAAACCTTAGGTGTTCCGGTCATTTAACGTTCAAAATTAATAATTTAAAATTTGGCCTTTAGGCTACGGTGATTTCTTTCGCCAGGTACACGTCTTGGATGGCCTGGAGGAGGGCGGCGCCTTCGGGCATGGGGCGTTGGAAGGCTTTGCGTCCTGAGATGAGGCCCGTGCCCCCGGCCCGCTTGTTGATGACGGCCGTGCGGATGGCTTCCTTCAGGTCGGATTCGCCGGAAGAAGCGCCGCCGGAGTTGATGAGGCCGGCGCGGCCCATGTAGCAGTTGGCTACCTGGTAGCGGCACAGGTCGATGGGATGGTCGGAGGTAAGCTGGGTGTAGATCCGCTCGTCGGTCTTGCCGTAGCTCGAACCACTCATGTTGAGGGCCTTGAAGCCGCCGTTGGTTTCGGGCAGTTTCTGCTTGATGATGTCGGCCTGGATGGTAGCGCCCAGGTGGTTGGCCTGGCCGGTCAGGTCGGCCGCCACGTTGTAGTCCACGCCGTCCTTCTTGAAGGCGTTGTTGCGGGTATAGCACCACAGGATGGTCGCCAGGCCCAGCGAACGGGCTTCTTCAAACGCCTGCGCCACTTCCACGATCTGCCGGGTCGATTCGTCGGAGCCGAAGTAGATGGTGGCCCCCACGGCAACGGCGCCCAGTTCCCAGGCGTCGTGCACCGAGCCGAACATCACCTGGTCGAACTTGTTGGGGTAGGTAAGCAGTTCGTTGTGGTTGATCTTCACGATGAAGGGCACCTTGTGGGCGTACTTGCGCGACAGCAGCGACAGGCCGCCGAACGTAGTGGCTACCGCGTTGCAACCGCCTTCAATGGCCAGCCTGATGATGTTCTCGGGGTCGAAATAGATCGGGTTCCTGGCGAACGAAGCCCCGGCGCTGTGCTCGATGCCCTGGTCGATGGGCAGGATGGACAGGTATCCCGTTCCCGCCAGGCGGCCGTTGCCGAACAATTGGGCAAGGCTGCGCAACACTTGCGGGCTGCGGCTGGAGGGCATAAAGATGCGGTCGAGAAAGTCCGGGGAGGGCAGGTGTAACTGTTCTTTCGGGATCGTCTTGCAGGTGTGGTTGAGCAACGACTCCTGCTCATTGCCAAGCAAATCGAGAATTTTCTGGTAAGACATGCCCAAAGCGGTTGACGTGGAAAGACAAGGGCCAAATTTAGGCATTATTGCCGGAAACCGCAGGCGTCGGGCTGAAAAAAGGGAGACCGGAGACGGGAGGAAAGGAGACCGGAGGAGGGACGGGACGACTGGCGGGGATGCGGGAAGGACGCGTAGAAAGGAAAATGGGGGATAGGGGATTAGCGTAATAAGTATTAGGATATTGAGAGGGGACCACGCGGCAGGCGTCGCATTACGGGAAGGGGTCGCGTCGCGGCTCCCCTCCTCAGAGGGGTTAGGGGGTGGGTTTACCTCTATGAGACACGTTACCCAGGGATCACCGCACCGCTGCAAGAGGTAGGTGTATAAATCAAAATCTACAGAAAGTTGGAAACCTGGATAACAGGAATCACCGCAATTTAGTGATCCCTTGGTAATGCGTAGCCTATAGGTAAACCCACCCCCTAACCCCTCCGAGGAGGGGAGCCGCGACGCGACCCCTTCCCGCCATGCGATAACTGCCGTGCCAACGGTACAGTTCCTCCTTTTCTCCGTGTTACTCCGCGCCTTTGTGGCTCCGTGGTAAACCTTTTTTTATCCATGTAAAGAGGTTGGTAACTTGCCAAACGGGCCAAATATTTCCTTTGCCGTATTCCTTGTGCCTTTTGGGACCATAAAGTACAGTTTTGTCACGATTTAATCCCTTACCTTTTGCCCGCAAAACATCCTTTTGTCTTATGAAAAAGATACTGGTTCCTACTGATTTTTCGACGGAAGCCGGCAACGCCCTGCATGTGGCTGCTTACCTGGCCGGCCGCAGCGGCGCCCAACTCCATTTGCTCCACGTGGTGGACGCCTCGATGGGCGGCGGCTTCAGCGCCATGGGACAGGTGCAGGATTATTCGATGGACGACCTGTTTGTCCTCAAACTGATGGAAGTGAACAAAAAGCGGCTGCACGACCTGGCCGAAGGGTTGCAGGCGCAGGGCGTTGGCAACGTTACCTACGACATCAAGGTAGGACAGATTTTCAGCATCATCACCGAGCAGGCCGAGGCCCAGGGCGCCGACCTGGTGGTGATGGGCACCAAGGGTTCGAGCGGCCTGGCCGAGTTGCTGGTGGGCTCCAACACCGAACGCATCGTGCGGCTCTCCCGGGTGCCCGTGCTCAGCGTCCGCAACGCCCCCACCGGTTTCAACATCAAAACCATCGTGTTCGCCTCCAACTTCGAAGCCGACCAGTTGCCGGCCGTCAGCCGGCTTAAAAGTTTACAGGAATTATTCGGGGCCCGGGTGCACCTGGTGTACGTCAACGTGCCCAACCGCTTCGCCAACTCCCGCGTGATCCGCGACCGGATGCAGGAATACGTGGACCGCTACGGGCTGCGCGAATACCAGTTTACCATCTACAACGACGAGTCGGAGGAGCAGGGCATCGTGCACTTTGCCGACGAGGTGGGCGCCGACCTCATTGCCGTTGCCACGCACGGCCGCACCGGGCTGGCCCACCTGCTGAGTGGCAGCATTGCCGAAGACGTTGTCAATCACGCCAACCGGCCGGTACTTACCATTAACCTCAAGGGAACCGAATAGATGCTTCACGCGTTAGCCACCCCGGCGGAAATTCCAACGCCTACCGTTTTGAAGAAAACTGCCCTGTTCATCGTCAACCCGTTTTCGGGCACCCGTTCCAAAGAAAGCAAGGAGGCCCTCATCCGGGAGCACGTGCCGGCCGGGGCGTTCGACTACGAGATCGTGTTTACCGAAGCCAAGGGCCACGCCGTGGAACTGGCCGCCCGGGCGGTAGCCGACGGCGTGGATTGCGTAGTGGCCGTGGGGGGCGACGGCACCATGAACGAAGCCGCCCGCAGCCTCGTGGGCACCAGCACCGCCCTGGGCATCATTCCGATGGGTTCGGGCAACGGGCTGGCGCGCCACTTAGGCATTCCGTTGGATACGGTGGCGGCCCTGCGCCTGCTCTCCCAGGCCCGTCCCATTACCATCGACAGCGCCACGCTCAACGGTACGCCCTTTTTCTGCACGGCCGGCGCCGGCTTCGACGCGTACATCGGGCTCAAGTTCGAAGGGAAAAAGAAGCGCGGCTTCGGCGCTTACGTGCGCATTACCCTCAGCGAGTTTTTCGGGTACCGTCCCGAGGTGTACCGGCTCACCATTGACGGCGTTGCCACCGAACGGCCCGCCTTCCTGGTGAGCTTCGCCAACGCCGCCCAGTACGGCAACGACGCCTTCATTGCCCCGGAGGCCAGCATCCGCGACGGCCTGCTGGACCTGTGCGTGATGAAGCCTTTTCCCTACGCTTTGGCCCTTACGCTGGGGCTCAAACTGTTCAACCGCACGCTGCACCAGTCGCCGTTCCTGGAGGTGATCCGGACGCGGGAAGTGATCGTGGAGCGGTCCGGGCCCGGCCCCATTCACCTCGACGGGGAGCCGCACTGGATGCAGGCCTCCCTGCACGTGCAACTGGTTCCGGCCAGCCTGCGGGTATTGGCGGGGAAGGAGGAGGGGATTTAGGGGCATTGGTCGTTAGACATTGGTCATTGGACAATAGTCATTAGTCATTCAATATTCCTTGTTCGACATTCGAAATTAAGCTTGTGCACTGAAGCCCGTTCTCAATGTTTCCGGGAAGAACATTTGAAGGATGAATAACGAACAAGGAATGTCGAACTGCCAATGACCAATGCACCAATGACTATTGTCTAATGACCAAAAGCAAAAGGACAGCCCGCCGGGTTGTCCTTTTTGCTTTGCTTACTGGTAAGTAGGGAGGGGTCAGAACTTCAGCGGAACGGATACACTCGTTGCATCCCACTCCAGCACCAGGGCCGTATCGGTGGGCCGGATCGTGAATTTTTCCACCGCGTTGGCCGCCTTCTTAGCCGCCGCCTTTACCTCCAGCACGTTTTTTTCCTTGTTCTGTTCGTACTCAAACGCGCCGTTCTGGTCCAGTTGGCTGTTGAGGATGATGGTCCAATCTTTTTCCGACGGAATCGTAAAGAGGGTATAGGTACCTTTTTTCACGGGCTTGCCGCCGAAAGTGCCGTCTTTGGCAAACGTGATCTCGGTGGCCTGGTTGGCTCCCGTGCGCCACACCTGGCCGTAGGGTACCAGTTCACCGAAGATCTCCCGTCCGCGCTTGGAAGGCTGGCCGTACGCCACTTTTACGTTTTTGCTTTCCGCCGTCACCCGGGGGCTGGAAGGATTCTGACCAAAACTGACAAATACCACCGCCAGCAACAGGAACAAAGAAATACTGATTTTTTTCATAGAGTTAAGGAAATGGCGTAATGAAACGATTTAGCTTTTAAAATTACCATTTGTTGCAAATATCATGCTATAAAATGGACGAGCGGCCGTTAAGGCGTACCACCGCCAGGTTCAGGTCAGCAAGTTGTCGATGAAACGGGTAACGGCCGCCACGTGGTTCTTGCGGGCCGACGGGTTGGTTGCACTTTTGCCCAGTTCGTACCAGCGGTCTTCGCCCGGGTCGAGGTAGTAGCCCGGCTCCGCGGGTGCCTTCGGCAGGACCGCTTCGGCGTCGTAGTGCAGGGCGTAAACCGACTGCAACTCCCCCTGCATTCCTTCCCAGGGGAGGGAGCCGGACGCCTTGCCGGGGCCCGTACGGGCTACCGCCCGGTCCCGGAAACGGATCTCCACCTTAGCCTCAGCCACCGGTGCACCCGGCACCACTTTCCGGAAGCGCAGGCGCAGCGGGGCTTCCTTGCCCGCCGTTTCGTAAATGGCCTGCACCAGCTCCTGGAGGAAGTATTCCCACTCGGGGAGGTTGCGGGGGTGGCCGCGGAACAGCACCCGCTGGGCCGCCTCGGCCGTGACGCGCAGGTAAGGTCCCTCTTCGTCGGGGTGGGCCACCGCCTGCGTTCTGGCCACGTTTTTTTCCAGTTGGAGCAGCCAGGCTTCGTGCAGGGCGCCCTGCCAGTGGTAATCATCGTCGCCGGTAAAGCCCTCCGCCGTAATTTCTTCTTCCGAAAGGTCCTCCCGGTGGGTATACACCCAGTCGAACGTTACCTGCGGGGCGCCCTGCACAACCCGGCCGACCAGGTGGAAGTAGTAGCAGTAGGGGGGAGGCAGCCCGGGCGGCGTTTCGTATTGGATTTCGAAGAAATGCATAACCAGTAGCGAAGTGGTTTGGCTGCAAGATACGATTTCCGCCCGCAGAAGATGCCTTTTGCACCGGTGGAGGGCGTCAGGGAAGCAGCAAAAAGGCCGGATCGGGGCAGAGCGCGAGGTAGCGACCCCGCTGGCTGGGCGCGGCCACGCCCGGGAAATCCCCTTCCATCCCCAGCAGGTCGGTGATAAGCTGGAAGTGCAGGTGCGGGGGCCAGTCGCCGTTTTCGGGGTACGGCCCGATGGTGCCCACCGTTTCGCCCGCCCGGAAGTGTTGCCCCACCCGTAAGCCGGGCAGGGAAGCGCGGCTCAGGTGGCCGTACAGCGAGAAGAACGTCCCGCCCGGCAGGCGGTGTTCGAGAATGAGGGTGGGGCCGTAGTCGCCGAAGCCCGCGTTGTCGCGGAAGCTGTGCACCCGGCCGTCGAGCGGGGCAAACACCGGCGTGCCCGCCTCCGTCCACACGTCCACGCCCAGGTGAACCGAGCGGGGCTCGGCGCCCCCGAAGTGCCCGCTGCGGGCGTACATGACGCGGTCTTCGTTGTAACCGCCGATGGCCGCGCGGGCACCCGCCGCCCGGATGTGCGCGGACACATACCCGTCGAAGGCGGCGGTATCTTTCAAGTCAATTTGTAATAATCGAGGATTCTGCGCGGTCAGGTCGAGGGGTACGGCATTTTGTTTATCCAAGCGGAACGGGAGCAGCCCGGACACCGGCACGCCCGACGCACGAACCAGGTGCCGGGGATCGGAGGGGGAAAAGGTCATGGAATTGCGGCCAAAGTTGAGCCCGCAATCTAAAAAAGAATTCCGTGCCGGCCCGTCCGCGGCGCGTTTACGGCTCCGGAAAAGCCGGCAGCGGCACCCGAAATCCTGCCTGATATTGGAATTGAAATATTTTGCGGAAAAGTTTATGGTTTTTGAAATATAATATTTAGTATAGAGGCTCGAAGTACAATAAAATGTTTGTTAATTTACATTTGAACCATCTATTCAACCTTCATCCACCCTCAATTCTCACTCTTAATCCTATCCATGATGAATCACCCTTACCAGAATCAGTCCCTACGCGTTACTGATTTGGACCGGCGTGCACGGATTCAGGGGCCAACGTCTCCGGCGGCTGGCCTGTCTCCGCGGTCCTTCGTTCAGAGGTCATTTTACCTCTCGTGTTTGCTGTTGATGTTCAGTGCCGTTTCGTTTGCCCAGTCCCGTACCGTTACGGGCAAAGTAACCGGGCAGGAAGACGGCGCCTCGCTGCCCGGCGTAAACGTGCTGGTGAAAGGCACTACGTCGGGGGCCATTACCGACGCGTCCGGTAACTTCAGCCTGGCGGTGCCCGGCAACGACGCCATCCTCGTGTTCAGCTTCATCGGTTTCAAGTCGCAGGAAGTGCCCGTGGGCAACCGTTCGACCATCAACGTAGGTCTCGCGGCTGACTTGCAGGCGCTGGAAGAAGTAATCGTAACGGGTTACACCACGGAAAACCGCCGGGAAGTAACCGGGGCGGTAGCCACCGTAAAAGCCAAGGACCTCGTTGCCGTTCCTTCGGGCAACGTGGAGCAGCAGTTACAGGGACGCGTGGCGGGGGTAACGGTAATTACCAACGGCCAGCCTGGTACCTCCAGCGTAGTGCGCGTCCGCGGTTTCGGCGGGTTCCGGGGCAACGAACCCCTGTACGTCGTCGACGGCGTGCCCTTCGGAAACAGTAACTTTGTGGTGCCTGACGACGTGGCCGAAACCACCGTATTGAAGGATGCCGCGTCGGCCTCCATCTACGGAGCCCGGGCCGCCAACGGGGTAATCGTTATTACCACCAAGAAAGGCAAGCGGGACGGCCGGCTGCACGTGAACTACGACGGCGTGACCGGCGTTACGTATCCCGGCAAGGTAGACAACATCCTGGGCCCCCAGGAAGGCGCCGAGTGGACCTGGCAGGCCATCCGCAACACCGCCATCCAGCAGGGCAACGACCCCAACAACCCCGACCTGTACAAACACCCCCAATTCGGTACTGACCCCAGCCGG
The DNA here is from genome assembly GCA_963844325.1 of uncultured Sphingobacteriales bacterium. Lineage (GTDB taxonomy): Bacteria > Bacteroidota > Bacteroidia > Cytophagales > 172606-1 > CADCTQ01. The sequence goes on along the minus strand of CAWJNV010000002.1, from coordinate 4,556,016 downwards.
CCCGTGTTGCCCGACTACCTCCTGGTAGGTACGCAGTCGGGTCTGCCGGCATCGGCCGTGGATCTGGATGTTGAGCGGTCCCGGTACAACAACGACGCCACCAAGGGCGGCGTATACCTGGTAATGCCGGCCAACCAGGCGGGTACCAACTGGTGGGATGCCATTACCCGCCCGGCCATCCTGAACCGGCATACGCTGAGTTTTTCGGGCGGTACCGAACGGAGCAACTACTACGTTAGTATGGCCGTGCAAGACCAGAACGGGATCTACCTCAACCAGAACTTCAAGCGGTATGCCTTCCGCGTGAACTCCGAGCACAGCGTACTGCGGAACCTGCGCATCGGGGAGAACCTTCAGACCAGCTACATCTCCGTCCGCGGCCTGATGGGCGGCAACGGCGGGCGCAACGCCGCCAACGACGAGAACGACGTGTTGCAGGCTTTCCGGATGCCGCCGCTGATTCCCGTGTACGACTCGTTCGGCGGCTACGCCGGCACCCAGGCCAAGGGTTTCAACAATCCGCGTAACCCGGTTGCCAACATGATGCGCAACAACGACGACCGCGCCTTCGAAATCTTTACCACCGGTAACGTGTACGCGGAGATGGACCTGCTCAAGGGCCTTACCCTGCGCAGCAGCTTTGGGGGCGGTTTCTCAAACTTCTACCGTTACGACTACAACCCTCCGCAGTACGAGAACTCGGAAAACTCCACTTCCTATACCTATGGTGAGGGAGCCAGTACGTTCTTCCAGTGGGTATTCACCAACACGGCGCGTTTCCAGAAGAAGTTTGGCCTGCACGGCATCGACGTACTGGGCGGCATCGAATCCCTCAATACGGGCATTAACCGCAACGTGAACGGCGGCGGCCTCAACCCGGCCTTTACCGACCCCGACTTCATTAACCTCTCCAATACGGATGCCAGCGGCCGTACCGTAAGCAGCGGTTACTCCCCGGGTAGTACTTTCTTCTCCCTGTTCGGCCAGGCACGGTACAATTTCAACGACAAATACATCTTCACCGGCGTACTGCGCCGCGACGGTTCCTCCCGGTTTGCGCCGGCCAACCGGTACGGGGTGTTCCCGGCCGGCTCGGTGGCCTGGCGGATTTCTGCCGAACCCTTCATGCAGGGGCTGGCCTTCATTGATGACCTCAAGATTCGTGGTGGCTACGGGCTGATGGGTAACTCCAACAACGTGGATCAGAACAACCAGTTCAGCCTGTACAGCTCCCAGCTGGACCGGTCCTTCTACCCCATCGCCGGGGGCAACGCCGTAACGGGCGGCTTCTTCCGCGGCCGGATCGGCAACCCGCTGGCCAAGTGGGAGAGCAGCGTTACGTCTAACATAGGGGTTGACGGTAACTTCTTCAAGGGAAAACTGGAGATCGTATTTGACATCTGGCGCAAAGATACCCGCGACCTGCTGTACCAGCTCGAAACGCCCGCCGTGATTGGCCCGATTGCAACGGACCCTGCCGTTAACATTGCCAAAATGAGAAACCAAGGGATCGACCTGTTGATTATCAACCGGGGCAACGTGACCCCGGACCTGGGCTATGAACTCACTCTAAACGGTGGTTTCCTGCGCAACGAAATCGTGGCGCTGGCCCCCGGGGTTGATTACTTCGACGAAGGCGGCTCCCGGATTTCCGGCTCGGTGATCCGTAACAAGGTGGGCCAGCCCATCTCTTCCTTCTTCGGCTACAAAGTAGTCGGTTTGTTCCAGAGTGAAGAAGAAGTGCAGAACTCGCCCGCCCAGGATGGCAAAGGCATCGGCCGCTTCCGGTTCGAAGACAACAACGGCCGGGATGAAGACGGCAAGGAGACCGGGCAGCCCGACGGCAAAGTAGACGCCGACGACCGGACGTACCTGGGCAACCCCGTACCCAAGTTCACGGGTGGCGTGAACCTGAAGCTGACCTACCGCAACTTCGAACTGGAAACCTTCATGAACCTGGCGCTCGGATTCCAGAACTACAACAACTCCAAGTGGTTCACCGACTTCTACCCGTCCTTCACGGGTGCAGCCCAGGGGGTAAACGTGAGAGATTCCTGGACCTTCGAACGCGGTGGTAACACGGTGCCCATTTACGAAAACGTTTCCAACTTCAGCACCAACACCCAGTCTACTTCCTACTACGTAGAGCAAGGCAGCTACGGCCGCCTGGCCAACCTGCAGCTGGCCTACAACCTGCCTGCTCCCCTGCTGACGCGTTACAAGATCGAGAAAGTGCGGGTGTACGTGCAGGCGACCAACCTGCTTACGCTTTCCAAGTATTCCGGACTCGATCCGGGCGTAGGGGGTAGAGCCGATACGACGCTGGGTCTCGACGTGGGCAACCCGCCCGTCACCCAAGGCTTCAACCTGGGCTTGAACTTAGGATTCTAAATGTTTCATTCCGGCCGTGCGGGGCCTTCCGGGCCCTGCACAACCGGACAAAACCCGAACTCGACACATCTATGAAAAATATATTTAGGAAGAAAACCGCCGCCCTGCTCATTGCGGCGAACGTGCTGGGGGTAATCTCCTGCAAAGACAAGTTTTTGGAAATTCCGGCCGCCGGCCAGATCGGCGAGCAACTCGTAAATTCTAAAAAAGGAGCCGAAGGATTACTGATCGGGGCGTACGCCGCCCTCAACGGAAAAGGGGTCAACGACTGGCACGCCGGACCCACCAACTGGCTGTGGGGCAGCATCCGGGGCGGCGACGCCAACAAGGGTACCGACGCCGGTGACTTCAGTACCATGAACCCCATCCAACGGTTTGAACTTGACGCCACCAACGGTGAGGTGCAAGCCAAATGGAACGGCAGTTACGAAGGGGTGGCCCGGACCAACCTGCTGCTCAAAGCACTGGGCAAGGCAACGGATGTACTGCCCGCCGACGTGACGCGGATCGAAGCCGAAGCCAAATTTCTGAGGGCACACTATTATTTTGAGTTGAAGAAAAACTTCAACAACGCCCCCTGGGTAGACGAGACCATGACCGACGAGGCGGCCGTTAAAGTGCCCAACAACACGGACCTGTGGCCCAAGATCGAGGAAGACTTTAAGTTTGCCTTCGACAACCTTCCCGAAACGCAGGGCCAGGTCGGGCGGGCCAACAAATGGGCGGCCGGTGCTTACCTGGCCAAGGTGTACCTGTACCAGAAGAAGTGGGCGCAAGCCAAAGCCCTGTTCGACGACGTAATTACCCTCGGCAAGACGTCCGGCGGGAAGAAGTACGACCTGTTGCCCAACTTCGCCGACGTGTTCCGCGGAGCCAATGAGAACAGCGAAGAATCCGTTTTCGCCTACCAGGCAGCCGTCGGCACGGGTAGCATTCTCAATACCAACAGCGAGTTCGCCATGAACATGCCCTACAATACGGGTGGTAAGGGTCCCGGGGAGTGCTGCGGCTTCTACGCCCCCAGCTTCGACCTGGCCAGTTCCTACCGGGTCACTCCGGCCGGTCTGCCGCTGCTGGACGAATCGTACCGGTTGCCGGCCAACGAGCTGAAGAACGACATGGGCATTCTCAGCAAGGACCTGAGTACGCCCGACCCGGGCCCGGTTGATCCCCGCCTGGACAATACGATTGGCCGCCGGGGCGTAATGTTCCTGGATTGGCAGGCACACCCGGGCGCCAACTGGATCCGGGATCAGCGCCACGCCGGACCGTACACGCAGAAGAAGTATTCGTACCAGGTAGCAGAAAAAGGTTCTTACCAGGATGGCAGCTCCTGGACCCCCGGTTACCAGGGTACCAACTTCATAATCATCCGCTTTGCCGACGTGTTGCTGATGGCGGCCGAAGCCGAAATCGAACTGGGTAACCTCGACAAGGGCCTTGAATACATCAACAAGGTGCGGAACCGGGCGGCAAACCCGGCCGGTTTTGTAAAAGGTAAAATAACAGGTTACAATAAAAATGACAAGGGTGAACTGGATTACGCAAATCCCATCCTCGACATGGCGCAAGACGCGGTGACCTACGTAATTGCTCCCTACACTGCCTTTGCCAGCAAAGACGAAGCTACTTTGGCCCTCCGTTTTGAGCGCAAGCTGGAACTGGCCCTGGAAGGCCAGCGCTTCTACGACCTGGTTCGCTGGGGCGTGGCCCAGCAGGAACTTACCGAGTACTTCGCCTACGAAATCCCCAAGCTGGGCCTGCAATTCAGCGGTTCCCGGTTCCAGGGCGGCAAGCACGAGTACCTGCCCATTCCGCAGCGGCAGATTGACCTGCAAAGCACCGATGTGCTGAAACAAAATCCCGGCTATTAATTATCCGGTTTCCCGAAAAAAGGGGGTGGTCTTCGGACTACCCCCTTTTTTTGTGCAAAACGCTGATTCACCTGTTCATGTGCGGTCTGGAAACTGCCCGGCCCGTCCCACGGGCTGGCACGCAACGCTTTTGGATCAGCCCTTGCGGCGGGTCGTTTTTTCCAAAACCAGAAAAGTCGTAATTTTAATATTTTCCAACGAAACAGTACAAATGTCCGCCCTTCCATCGCGTTCTCTCGCCGTTTTACTGATACTGCTGTTCGCATCGGGGTGCAGTGACCGGAAGCAAACCCTGTTCAAACTGCTGCCCGCCGACCATACGGGCATCCGGTTCGCCAACACCATTACCGAAAGCGATTCCTTCAACATTCTGACCGAAGAGTACATCTACAACGGGGGCGGCGTGGGCATCGGCGACTTCAACAACGACGGGTTGCCGGACGTCTACTTTACCGGCAACATGGTGGAAAACAAACTTTACCTCAACCGGGGCGACCTCTCGTTTACGGACATCACCCAGGAGGCAAACGTGACCGGCCACGGCCGGTGGAGTTCGGGCGTGGCGGTGGTGGACATCAACCAGGACGGCTGGCTCGACCTGTACGTGAACGCCACCATGAAAAAAGACTCGGCGGGCCGCACCAACCTGCTCTACCTCAACAATGGCCTCAATAAAGAAGGCATCCCCACCTTTACCGAAAAGGCGTCCGGTTTTGGCCTCGACGAAAGAGGGTACAGCACCCACTCGGCCTTCCTGGATTACGACCGCGACGGCGACCTCGACCTGTACGTGCTTACCAACATCATCAACCGCAACATCCCCACCAACTACCGCCCCAAAATCACCGACGGCACGGCCATCAACAACGACCAGCTGTACCGCAACAACGGAAACGGCACTTTTACCAACGTAACCAAAAGCGCCGGGATTCTCTTTGAGGGCTACGGCCTGGGAGTTGCCGTATCCGACATCAACCTCGACGGCTGGCCCGACCTCTACGTAACCAACGACTACCTCTCCAACGACCTGCTGTACATCAACAACCGCGACGGCACGTTCAGCAACCGCATTGAGCAGTACCTGAAGCATACCTGCTACTCGGCCATGGGCACCGACGTGGTGGACATCAACAATGACGGCCTGGTGGACATTATCGCCCTGGACATGCTGCCCGAGGCCAACAAGCGGAAAAAGACAATGCTCAAGGCCAACAATTACGTTACCTACATCAACAACGACAAGTACGGCTACCAGCACCAGTACGTGCGCAACGTGCTGCAACTCAACCAGGGCTTTACGCCCGCCGGCCACCCGGTGTTCAGCGAGATCGGCCAACTGGCCGGCGTGTACCAGACCGACTGGAGCTGGACGCCCCTGGTGGCCGACTTTGACAACGACGGGCGGCGCGACATCCTCATTACCAACGGCTTTCCGCGCGACGTGACCGATCACGACTTTACCATGTACCGGGCCAGCGTGGGCAACGTGGCTTCCCCGGGAATGCTCGTGGATTCCATCCCGGTGGTGAAAACCCCCAACTACGCCTTCCGCAGCAAGGGCGACCTCACCTACGAAGACGTAACGGAGGACTGGGGCATGAAAATCCCTTCGTTCTCCAACGGAGCGGCCTACGCCGACCTGGACAATGACGGCGACCTCGACGTGGTGGTCAACAACATCAACGACGAGGCGTTCGTCTACGAAAACCAGTTGTACCGGGGCGGCAAAAAGGGCGAGCAGGCCGGGCACTACCTGCGGGTAAAACTGGAGGGCGGCCGGGCCAACCCCGCCGCGCTGGGCGCCAAAGTACGCGCCTGGCAGGGGGGGCGGCAGCAGTACTACGAACACACCCTGTACCGCGGCTACCTGTCTACGGTGGAACCCGCGGCGCACTTCGGCCTGGGCCGCGCGGCCCGCGTCGATTCGCTGGAAGTATTCTGGCCCGACGGTACCCGCCAACTGCTCCGGAACGTGCCCGCCGACCAGACCCTGACGCTGCGCGCCAAGGACGCAACGGCCGCCCCGGGTGACGTGGCCGGCAAGCTTCGTCCGGCAACCGGGGCGCCGCTGTTTGAAGACGCCACGGCCCGGCACGGCGTTGCGTTCCGGCACGAAGAAGAAGACAAAGTTGATTTCTACGTGCAGCGCACCATTCCGCACAAACTCTCCCAGGAAGGCCCCGGGCTGGCCGTGGGCGATGCCAACGGCGACCGCCTCGACGACTTCTACGTGGGGGGTGCCGCGGGCCGCCCGGGTACCTTCTTCATGCAGCGGGCCGACGGCACCTTTGAGGCCACGACGGGCCCCGAAGGTGCCGACAAAAAGTCCGAGGACATGGGCGCCCTGTTCTTCGACGCCGACGGCGACGGCGACCAGGACCTGTACGTGGTAAGCGGCAGCAACGAATGGGAGGCCGGCAGCGACGCCTTCCAGGACCGCCTGTACCGCAACAACGGCGCGGGCAAATTCACCCCCGACGCGGCAGCCCTGCCGGCGCTGCGGTCCAGCGGCTCGTGCGTAAAGGCCGCCGACTTCGACCGCGACGGCGACCTCGACCTGTTCCGGGGCGGCCGGGGCGTACCCAACCAGTACCCGCTGCCCGGCCGGAGCTTCGTGCTGCGCAACGACGGCGGCAAGTTCACCGACGCCACCGAAGCGGTATTTCCGGGGCTTTCAGCCCTGGGCATGGTCAGCGATGCGCTGTGGTCGGACTTTGACGGCGACGGGCAGACCGACCTCGTGGTGGTGGGCGAATGGATGCCCGTTACCTTTCTGCGCAACCAAAATGGCGTGTTTAAAAACGTGACGGCCGCCACGGGTATCGGCAACCAGGTGGGCTGGTGGAACAGCCTGGCCGCGGCGGACTTTGACCGCGACGGCGACCTCGACTACGTGGCCGGCAACCTGGGCCTGAACACCAACTACAAGGCTTCGGCCGACCAGCCCCTGGCCGTGTACGGCGGCGACTTCGACGACAACGGCAACTACGACGTACTGCTTTCGTGCTACATGCAGGCCGAAGACGGGCAGATGAAACCCTTTCCGATGCACACCCGCGACGACCTGATCGTCCAGTTGATCCGCACCCGGCGGGAATACACCACTTACGTGAAGTACGGCCAGGCTACCACCGATAAGCTGATTAGTCCCGAGGACCGCAAAAAAGGGGTGACCTACCAGGCCAACCAGTTTGCCAGCAGCTACCTGCAAAACCTGGGCGCGGGCAAGTTTGCGCTGAAACCCCTGCCCACGCCGGCCCAGTACGCACCCGTGAAGGGCATCCTGCCCACCGACGCCGACGGCGACGGCCACCTGGACCTGCTGCTGGTGGGCAATGATTACGCCACCGAGGTGTTCACCGGCCGGTACGACGCCCTGGTCGGGCAGATGCTCCGAGGAGACGGCAGGGGCGGCTTTGCGCCGGTACCCGTGGCCCGGAGCGGCTTTTTCGTGGACGGCGACGCCCGGGGCGTGGCCCAACTGGCCGACGCGCAGGGCAACCTGCTGACGGTCGTAACCCAGAACCGCGACAGCCTGAAAGTATTCAGGCCCGCCGCCGGGCCGTCCGGCAAGACCCCGGTAATCGCCCTGCAACCCAATGATGCCTGGGTGGAGATCACCTACGCCGACGGCCGTACGCAGAAGCTGGAAGCCCATTACGGCTCCACGTACCTCTCCCAGTCAACCCGCAGCGTGCCCATTCCCGCCGGAGCCCGCACGGTTGCCGTGACGGATTACACCGGCAAACGCCGGACGGTCGTTCCTGCGACGGCGTTGACGGGCAAAGGCGGTGGTAGCGTAAAGACGGCGGCCCGGTAAAGCATTGATCCAGTGGAGAGGAACCCGACGATGATGCGTGCCGCCCGAATGATTTGCCTCCTGGCCTGGCCGCTGCTGCTGGCCGGTTGCGGCACCCGGCAACGGGAAGAGACCCGATACGGGGAAGAATACCGCCAGCTCCAGGAACTGCCCGGCGGCCTGAGTGCTTTGCCCGAACGGGAACTGGCCGTGGCCGTTTGCGGCAGTTGCCACCTTTTTCCCGAGCCGGCCCTGTTGCCCAAAACGGCCTGGCAACGGGGCGTACTGCCCCGGATGGCGATCCGGCTCGGCCGCGACCAGCCGGGGCTGGAGCCTTACCGCGAGTTGCGCTACGAAGAGATCAACCCCATCATCCAGGCCGGCATCTTTCCGGATAAACCCGTGGTGGATTCGGTCGCCTGGGCCAAAATCACGGCCTACTACCTACGCGAGGCGCCGGACAGCGCCCTGCCGCCGGACCGGAAAGCGGCCGTGCCGTCCGACCTGGCCGGTTTCCGGCCCGTTGACGTGCGGTTCGACCGCCGCCGGCCGCCCCTGACCACACTGATCCGGTTCAATGAGGAGACGGGTGATTTGCTGGTGGGGGACGGGGAGGGCAACCTGCGCCGCCTCGATGCGACATTGCGCGTGAAAGATTCCGTGCGGACGGGCAGCCCCCCCGCCGACCTGGTTGCGCTGCCCGGCGGGCAAGCCCTGCTGGTCCTGCTGGGCGTGATGCCCCCCAACGACCTGCCCGCCGGGGCAGTGGTGCGGCTCGACACCCGCGGCCCGCTGACGATCCGGGATACGCTGCTGCAAAAACTGGTGCGGCCCGTACAGGCGGCGGTGGCCGACCTGGACGGCGACGGCACCCGCGACGTGGTGGTTTGCAACCACGGCAATTACACCGGCAACCTGTCGTGGTACCGAGACCTCCGGGCCCCGCGGGAAGGAGGGACGCTGCGGGCCTTGCCCGGTGCCCGGAAGGTAATCGTGCGGGACCTGGACCGCGACGGGCGGCCGGACCTGGTTGCCCTGACCGGGCAGGGAAACGAAGGCGTCTGGGCGTACTACAACCAGGGGAACGGCCGGTTCGAGGAGAAGGCGCTGCTCCGCTTTCCGCCGGTGTACGGGTCGAGTTACTTCCAACTCGCTGACTTCAACGGGGACGGCCTCGACGACATCCTCTACACCAACGGCGACAACGCCGACTATTCGGTGGTGCCCAAAAAGTACCACGGCATCCGCATCTTTCTCAACCAGGGAGCGGATCAATTCAAGGAATCGTGGTTCTTCCCCCTGCACGGTGCTACCCAGGCCGAGGCCCGGGACTTCGACGGCGACGGGGACCTTGACGTGGCGGCCATTGCCTTTTTCCCCGAGTACGCCACGGCGCCGGAGGAAGGGTTCGTGTATTTTGAAAATACGGGGAAACTCCGGTTCCGGCCGCACACGGTGCCCAACGCCTCCCGGGGCCGCTGGCTGGTGATGGAAACCGGCGATTTTGACGGGGACGCCGACCCCGACATTGCGCTGGGCTCGTACCTGTTCTCGCCGGGCGAAGCGCCGGAGCCCCTGCTGGAAACCTGGCGGCGAACCGGCTCTTCGGTCACCATCCTGTACAATACGCGCAACGACAAGCCAACAAAAAGCCCCGTTCAATAGCGATTGAAACGGGGCTGGGGGAATGGGTTTGCGGGTGCTTACGCCACGGCTTTCAGGTTGGTGAACTTGGACTTTTCGAACTCTCCCTGCGCGAATTCGCGGGTGATGGTAAACTCCTTGATCTCCGTCTGGGAAGGCAGGTCGAACATGATGTTGGTCATGATGGCCTCGCAGATGGACCGCAGGCCCCGGGCACCTAACTTGAACAGCATCGACTGGTCTACGATGTAGTCCATGGCATCTTCGGTGAATTCCAGCTTGATGCCTTCCATTTCGAAGAGCTTCTTGTACTGCCGGGTGATGGCGTTTTTGGGCTCCGACAGGATGAGGCGCAGGGTATCTTTGCTGAGCGGCTCCAGGTAGGTGAGCACCGGCAGGCGGCCGATGAGTTCGGGAATGAGGCCGAAGGACTTGAGGTCCTGCGCCGTTACGTACTTGAGCAGGCTTTCGCTTTCCTGCGAAATGTCGTACTTGTCCTTGTTGGCAAAGCCGATGGGCCGCGTATTGATCCGCTTGGAGATGTGCCGCTGGATGCCTTCGAAGGCGCCGCCGCAGATGAACAGAATGTTCTCGGTGTTCACGGCGATCATCTTCTGGTCGGGGTGCTTGCGGCCGCCCTGTGGGGGCACGTTCACGATGGTGCCTTCGAGCAGTTTGAGCAGGGCTTGCTGTACCCCTTCGCCGCTCACGTCGCGGGTGATGGAGGGATTGTCCGACTTGCGGGCAATCTTGTCGATTTCGTCAATGTATACAATGCCTTTTTCGGCCTTTTCCACGTCATAGTCGGCCGCTTGCAGCAGGCGGGTCAGGATCGTCTCCACGTCTTCGCCCACGTAGCCGGCTTCCGTGATCACGGTGGCGTCGGCGATGCAGAAGGGCACTTGCAGGACTTTGGCCATGGTGCGGGCCAGGTAGGTTTTGCCCGTACCGGTTTCGCCCACCATGATGATGTTGGATTTTTCGATGGTTACTTCGTCTTCCGAGCGGGGCTGCATAAGGCGCTTGTAGTGGTTGTACACCGCTACGGCCAGCACCTTTTTGGCTTCCTCCTGGCCTACTACGAACTGGTCCAGGAAGTTCTTCATTTCCAATGGCTTGATCAGGTTAAAGCTGGAAGCCATATTTTTTTCTTTCGGTCGCGTTTCTTCCAGTAAAATCTGGTGTCCCTGCATGATGCAGCGGTCACAGATGTGGGCATTAATGCCCGAAAGCATCAGGGTTACTTCCTTCTTACTTCTTCCGCAGAATGAACAGTTGGTTTGGGCCATGTTGAGTTGTAGTAAAAGCAGCCGGTCCCACCGGACCCGGCCATGCATCTATAAAATTAATGCCGTAAGCTAAAAAAGCCAAGCTATAAATAAAAACAAGTCTATATTTTATTCTTGGCCCTCAGAAATGCGTAACGCGGAAGGGACGAAAGTTAGTTTCCGGCCGGCGCAATTATTCGGACGAACGGCCCGAAAAAAGGACGGCGAGAGAAGGGGAGGCTCCTGGCGCAACTGCCCTTTCTCTCGCCGCCGGAAAATCAGATCAGGATGAACAGGATGAACGGATAATCAGGGTTAGCGAAAGTACGGCCGTTAACGGGTCAGTACTTCGTCGATCAGGCCGTACTCCTTGGCTTCGGCTGCCTTCATCCAGTAATCGCGGTCGGAGTCGCGTTCAATGATCTCGAACGGCTTGCCGCTGTGCTTGGAGATGATCTCGTACAACTCCTGGCGCAGAATGATGATCTGCTTGGCCGTGATTTCAATGTCGCGCGACTGGCCTTGCGCCCCGCCGGAGGGCTGGTGGATCATGACGCGGGCGTGGGGCAGGGCCGAACGCTTGCCGGCCGCGCCGCCGCACAGCAGCACCGCGCCCATGGAGGCGGCCAGGCTCGTGCAGATGGTGGCTACGTCGGGCTTCACGTACTGCATGGTGTCGTAAATGCCGAGGCCGGCGTACACCGAGCCGCCCGGGCTGTTGATGTACACCAGGATATCTTTTTTGGAATCGGAAGATTCCAGGAAAAGCAGTTGGGCTACAATTATGTTGGCGATGTTGTCGTCAATTCCCATGCCGAGGAAGATGATCCGGTCGGCCATCAGGCGCGAAAACACGTCCACCTCGCGGAAGTTGAGCGGCCGTTCCTCGATCACCGAACGGGTCATGTTCTCCACGTGGTCAATGTACCGGTCTACGTTGCTGCCGTTCAGATATTGACCGTGAACCGCGAATTTCCGGAATTCCTCTTTGCCAAGCTCTCTGTGATACATATTGATGTAATTTTGGTTGTGCGCAAAAGTAAAAAAAGTCTCCCAAGCGGAGACTTTTTAGTGGGGACAATTACCGTACCCCTTTGGGGTCAGGCCCGGCTGAGGGCCAAAAGCTCATCGGAAGTCACCTTCTGGGGTTCGGGATGCGCCTGTTCGAGGATGTAAGCTGTCACTTTGTCAGCATACACCTGGTTGAACACGTTCATGTAGTTCTTGCCCTTTTCGCCTTTGAGGAAGCTGTCGGCAATGGTGTCGAAGCGTTCGTCGTCGTCGCCGTCGAAGGTCGACATGCCGAACTGTTCGCGGATCATGTCCTTGGTGCGGCTCATCACGTCGGCGTGTTCCACCTTGATGTCGGCGTCCTTGGCGATGCGGTTCTTGATCACGTCCCACTTGAGTTCCTTGAGGAAAGCGTCAAATTCCTTTTCCACCTGCTCGGGCGTTACGTCCTTGTTGGCCGTGAGCAGCCAGCGCTTTAGGAATTCGTCGGGCAGTTCGATGGCCGTATTTTCCACCAGTTGGTCGCGCACCTGCTTGATGAGGAGCCCGTCGGCGTCCTTGCGGTAGATGTCGATCATGTTGGTGCGGATCTTCTCGCGGAAGGAAGCCTCGTCGGCAGCCACGCCGGGGCCGAGCACTTTGCCAAACAACTCCTCGTTGAGTTCGGCGGGCTGCATGCGTTCAATGTCGGTGACCGTCAGCGTGAAGTCGCCCGTCATTTTCTCGGCTTCTTCCTTGGCTACGCCGGTGAGGAAGCCCACGTACTCGGGCTTTTCGAGGGTGTTCTGGAGGTCAAAGGTGATGGTGTCGCCCTTTTTCTTGCCCACGAACAGGGGCTGGTACTCGGGCTTTACCCGGTTGACCGACAGGTACACACCCTCTTTGGTGAAGTCGCCGGCGTCGGCCTTGAGGTCGCCGATCACGAAGTCTTCTTCCTGCACTTCGTCGGGGTGCGTATACTGGCCGTACCGCTTCTGCAGGTTGCTGATGGTTTGTTCCACCTGCTCATCGTTGACGTCCACTTCGTACTTCTGCACCGAGAGGGCCGCCAGGTCGTAGTCGAAATCGGAGATGAGGCCCACCTCGTAGCTGAATTCAAATTCCTTCTGGTTGTCCCAGTCGATCTTGTCGGCATCGTCGCGGCCGGGCAGCGGGTCGCCCACGATGGGCAGTTCGTTTTCCTTGATGTAGTTGGTCACCGAGTTGCTCAGCAGCGTGTTGATCTCCTCGATGAGGATGCTTTTGCCGAACATTTTCTTGAGGAGGGCCGGCGGTACTTTACCGGGCCGGAAGCCTTTTATGGCCGCTTTTTTACCGTATTCCTTGAGCTTTTCGGTTACTTTCGGTTGGTAGTCTGCTTCGTTTAGTTTAATTTTAATTGAAGCGTTGGTTGTGTCTTTCTTATCAAGTACAATTTCCAAGGCAGTAGTAATTTAGGTGGTGATTATTTAAATGTTGATCCGGTAAAAGGTAAAAACCCTCGCTCTGCGGCGCAGAAGGAGGGTTCGCTCAAGTGCGGATGGAGGGACTCGAACCCCCATGCCGTGAAGCGCTAGATCCTAAGTCTAGTGCGTCTACCAATTTCGCCACATCCGCATAGATTCATTCGGACTGCAAAGGTAAGAATTTCGGGTGTTCCCACAAGACCTTTGCTGGTTTTTTGATTTTTATGGGACCGGCAAAAATAGTTTCGTTACGTTTATAGACCGGCAACCCGGGGCACCGGAAAATTGTTAGGAGGGTAGGGGACGGGTGGCAGCCTGCCGCCGGCCGTACGCATGAGGAGCCAATTGTTCCAAAGGACATTTTTATATGGAAGTGATTGACGTAGAGCTTGAAAGGAAAGAGATACTTAAGCGGTACCGCAAACTGCTCCGGGCCGCCAAACCGATACTGAAAGACGGGGATGCCAAGCTGATCAAGAAGGCCTTTTTCACCTCCATGGAAGCCCACAAGGGCATGCGCCGCAAGTCGGGGGAACCTTACATTTACCACCCGCTGGCCGTGGCGCAGATCGCCATCGACGAGATCGGGCTGGGCACCACCTCCATTGTGTCGGCCCTGCTGCACGACGTGGTGGAAGATACCGAACTGGAAGTGGGCGACATTGCGCGGGACTTCGGGCCCAAGGTGGCCAAGATCATCGACGGGCTCACCAAGATTTCGGGCGTGTTCGAGTACGGCACCTCCCAGCAGGCTGAGAACTTCCGCAAGATGCTCCTGACGCTGTCGGACGACGTGCGGGTGATCCTCATCAAACTGGCCGACCGCCTGCACAACATGCGGACGCTGGGCAGCATGGCCCGTAACTCGCAGCTCAAAATCGCCTCCGAAACCATTTACATCTACGCCCCGCTGGCGCACCGGCTGGGCCTGTACGCCATCAAGACCGAACTGGAAGACCTCTACCTCAAGCACACCGAGCCGGAGGTGTACCGCCAGATTGCTGACAGCCTGCGCCAGACGAAAGCGTCCCGCGATAAATTCATCAAAGACTTCATCACGCCGCTGGAAGAAGAACTGGCCGGGCACAACTTTGACTTCGTGATCAAGGGTCGGCCCAAGTCCATCTATTCCATCTGGAACAAGATGAAAAAGCAGAAAATCCCGTTCGAGGAGGTCTACGACCTGTTCGCCATCCGGGTCATTCTGCGCACCAAGCTCGAACACGAGAAAGCCGCCTGCTGGCAGGTGTATTCCATCGTGACCGACTTTTACAAGCCCAACCCCGACCGGCTGCGCGACTGGATCAGTACGCCCCGTTCCAACGGCTACGAATCGCTGCACACCACCGTAATGAGCAAAACCGGCCAGTGGGTGGAGGTGCAGATCCGCAGCGAACGCATGGACGAAATTGCCGAGAAGGGCTACGCGGCGCACTGGAAGTACAAGGAGGCCGGCCACGCCCACCAGTCGGGCCTCGAAGTGTGGATCCGGAAGGTGCGCGAAATGCTTGAGCAGGACGACAGTTCAGCCATTGAGTTCGTGGACGACTTCCGCACCAACCTTTTCAACGAGGAGGTGTTCGTGTTCACGCCCAAGGGCGATCTGAAGATACTGCCCCACGGGTCCACGGCCCTCGACTTTGCCTTCGACATCCACTCCGAGATCGGGGCGCACTGCCTGGGGGCCAAGGTCAACCAGAAGCTCGTGCCGCTCAACTACATCCTGCACAACGGCGACCAGGTCGAAATCCTGACTTCCAGCAAGCAGAAGCCCAACGAAGACTGGCTCAAGTTCGTGGTCACGTCCAAGGCCCGCACCAAGATCAAGGAGTTCATGCGCGAAGACAAGCGGCGCGTGATTTCGGAGGGCCGCGAAATGGTGCGGCGGCGGCTCCGGCAACTCAAGCTGGAAAACGAACCGGAAATCCTCAACCAGCTCCGGGCGTACTTCAACGCCAAGACGATCAACGACTTCTTCCACTCGGTCGGCAAAGGCTTCATTTCCTGGAACGAGATCAAGAAGTTCCGCAGCGAAAAGCAGCAGAAGGCCATTGCCAAAAAGGAAGATTTCACCGACGCCAAGAGTTTTGAAAAGGAGATCAAAAAGATCCGGGGCGTGGAGGCCGACATGCTGCTGATCGGGGAGGACATGGACAAGATCGACTACATCCTGGCCAAGTGCTGCAACCCCATTCCGGGCGACGACGTGTTCGGGTTCGTGACCGTCAACGAAGGCATCAAGATTCACCGGACCTCGTGCCCCAACGCCGTTGAACTGATGTCCAACTACGGCTACCGCATCATCAAGGCCAAGTGGACTTCCCAGACCGAACTGGCCTTCCTGGCCGGCCTGCGCATTACGGGCACCGACCGGGTGGGCCTGGTGAACGACGTGACCCGGATCATCTCCAACGAACTCAAAGTGAATATGCGTTCGATCACCATCGACACCAACGACGGGATTTTTGAGGGCAATATCATGCTGTTCGTGCACGACACCACCCACCTGGAAACGCTGATCCGAAAGCTTTACAAGGTAGATGGCATTGTGAACGTTACCCGGTTTGATTCCTGAGCTTATCCGGACCCATCCCCGGCGGAATGCGGTCCCGAACCGGCATGTAAGGTTCGGGTCCGTTTCTTTTCTTCGCCGAATTACTCTTTATTTGCAACCTGATTGACTGCTATGCCACTGAACGAAGCCCATTTCACGGAAGTGAAAAAAATATTTACCGCATACCTCGAAAACAAGGAATTGCGGAAGACGCCCGAACGGTTTGCCATCCTGGAGGAAATTTATTCCCGGGACGGGCACTTCGACGTGGAGTCGCTCTACATCAGCATGAAGAACAAGAATTACCGGGTGAGCCGGGCCACCGTGTACAACACCCTCGACATCCTGGTGGACTGCGACCTGGTGGTAAAGCACCAGTTCGGGCAGAACACGGCCCAGTACGAAAAGTCGTACGGCTACCGGCAGCACGACCACCTCATCTGCACCGATTGCCACAAGGTGATGGAGTTCTGCGACCCGCGGATCTACAACATCCAGTCGATGGTGGGCGATTTGCTCAAGTTCAACGTGCTGCACCACTCCCTCATTTTCTACGGCAGTTGCACCAAGTCCGACTGCGAAAACAAAAAGCTGGTAACCCAATGACCTATACCCTGGCAACCGATAAAGGCCTGCTGCTGCTTACGCTGGCGGGCGACCTGATTGGCGGTTTTGAAACCGAAAAGCTGTACCGCGAGGTAGACGAGGCCGTTGAAGGCGGCGCCAAACGCTGCGTGGTAGACCTGTCGAAAGTGCGCTTTCTGAACAGTACGGGCATTGGCCTGCTCATTACGTTGCTGGCCAAGTTCCGCAACCGCGGCGGCGACCTGGCCATTATGCGCCCCTCCGACCAGCTTAAAAAGCTGCTCATCATCACCAAGCTCGAAGCCATCTTTCAGTCGGTGGAACAGCCCGACGAAGCATTCAGTAAACTCATCGTTGAATAGTTAAGCACTTATTACCTAAATAAATGAGCGTAGACGTATTGTTAGGATTGCAGTGGGGAGACGAAGGCAAGGGCAAGATTGTGGATTTTCTGGCGCCCCGTTACCAGGTCGTAGCCCGCTTTCAGGGCGGACCCAACGCCGGTCACACCCTCGAATTTGAAGGCATCAAACACGTGTTGCACCAGATTCCGTCGGGCATCTTCCGGTCCGATACCCGCAACATCATCGGCAACGGCGTGGTGCTGGACCCCATCATATTCAAGAAGGAAGTGGATGCCTTGTCGAAATACAACCTCAACATCCGCCAAAACCTGTGCATTTCCAAGAAGGCGCAGCTTATTCTGCCGTCGCACCGCCTGCTCGACGCCGCCTCCGAACAGTCGAAGGGCGAAAGCAAAATCGGCTCTACCCTCAAGGGCATCGGTCCTACGTACCAGGACAAAGTAGCCCGCCAGGGACTGCGGGTCGGCGACGTGCTGGCGCCCAACTTCCGGGAAAAATACCGTAGCCTGGTGCAGAAGCACGAAGCCACCCTGGGGTATTACGGGTACACCAACTACGACCTGCCGGCCGCCGAAAAAGACTTCTTCGAGGCCGTCGAATTCCTGAAGGGCTTTCAACTCGTTGACAGCGAGTACGTCATCAACCAGTCCATTGCGGCCCACGAAACCATTCTGGCCGAAGGCGCCCAGGGATCACTGCTCGACATTGACTTTGGGTCGTACCCATTCGTGACCAGTTCCAATACCATGACGGCCGGCGCCTGCACCGGGCTCGGCATCGCCCCCCGCCACATCGGCGAAGTGTTTGGCATTTTCAAGGCGTACTGCACCCGGGTAGGCGGGGGGCCTTTCCCCACGGAACTGCTGGACGCCGAGGGCGAAAAGCTGCGTCAACTCGGGCACGAGTTTGGTTCCACCACCGGGCGGCCCCGGCGCTGCGGCTGGCTCGACCTGCCGGCCCTTAAGTACGCCATCATGATCAACGGGGCTACCCAGTTGATTATGATGAAGGCCGACGTGTTGAATACGTTCCCGATCATCAAGGTGTGCACCCACTACCGGCTCCCCAACGGCGAACTCACCGAACAACTTCCCTTCGACCTGCTGACCACCGAGGTAAAACCCGTATACCAGGAGTTTGAAGGATGGAACAGCGACATCACGGATGCCGGGTCGTTCGAGCAGTTGCCCGAACAACTGCTGGCGTACGTCGATTTCCTGGAGGCGCAACTGAACTTACCTATCACCATGATTTCGACCGGCCCCAACCGGATCTCCACGCTTCAGCGCGAAACTTTGGCTAAATAAATTGCAAAAAACAGAAAGAGATTTTAAAGAAAAGATTTGGTTGAAATGGGGCTGCAATGTACATTTGCAGCCCTCCTTTTTGCAAAAAGGCCCAACGTAGGTAAGAAAATGTTTGGGATGCGATTGGAGGCAAGAAAAAAGAAAAATTTTCAAAAGGTAGCGCTGAAAATTTGGTAAAGTTAAAAACAGTAGTTACCTTTGCCCTCCGTTTGAGTGAAAGCCCAGATGAAATAATGCAACTTGGTAAACTGTGCACAAACGGGGCATAAAGCT
>CAWJNV010000002.1:2997500-4535000 GCA_963844325.1 uncultured Sphingobacteriales bacterium | reverse complement strand
CGTTTAAAGACTTCTCCTTGCCGATAAAAGACTTTAGAAGCAAGTCTAAAGTAAGGGCGTACGGGGGATGCCTAGGCTCCTGGAGGCGAAGAAGGACGCGCAAAGCTGCGAAAAGCTGCGGGGAGTGGCCAAGACACTTTGATCCGCGGGTATCCGAATGGGGCAACCCGGTGTAGCAATACATCATCTGAGTAATCAGAGGCATACGTAGGGAACTGAAACATCTAAGTACCTACAGGAAGAGAAAACAACAGACCGTAAGGTCATAGTGATTCCCTAAGTAGTGGCGAGCGAACGGGGAAGAGCCCAAACCTCTGGTGTTACGGCACCAGGGGGGTAGTAGGACCTGCATTTAGTCTGGTCAATCAACTGAAACGACTTGGGAAAGTCGGCCGCAGAGGGTGAGAGCCCCGTACAGGGAAAGTTGATCAGATGAGCGGGTATCCTGAGTAGGGCGGGGTTGGAGAAGCCCCGTCTGAAACCGCCGGCACCATCCGGCAAGGCTAAATACATCCAGGAGACCGATAGTGAACCAGTACCGCGAGGGAAAGGTGAAAAGAACCCCAAGTCGGGGAGTGAAAAGGACCTGAAACCGTACGCCTGCAAGCGGTCGGAGCTGAAGAGTCAAATCTTTCAGTGACGGCGTGCCTTTTGCATAATGAGCCTACGAGTTACGGTGACTGGCAAGGTTAAGTGTTTGAAGACACGCAGCCGCAGCGAAAGCGAGTCTGAAGAGGGCGCACAGACCTAACGGTCTTAGTCAGTTGCTGTAGACGCGAAACCAAGTGATCTACCCATGAGCAGGTTGAAGGTGGGGTAACACCCAGTGGAGGACCGAACCAGTAAACGTTGAAAAGTTTTTGGATGACTTGTGGGTAGGGGTGAAAGGCCAATCAAACTTGGAGATAGCTCGTACTCTCCGAAATGCCTTTAGGGGCAGCCTCGTTTGAGAGTCTGTTAGAGGTAGAGCTACCAGCAGGACTAGGGGGAGTCACATCCTACCAAATCCTAGTGAACTCCGAATGCTAACAGATTGCAGCGGGAGTGAGGGTGAGGGTGCTAAGGTCCTCATCCGAGAGGGAAACAACCCAGACCACCGGCTAAGGTCCCCAAGTGTGTACTAAGTTGAACAAAGGGGGTCTGCCTGCGGCGACAGCCAGGAGGTTGGCTTGGAAGCAGCCATTCCTTTAAAGAGTGCGTAACAGCTCACTGGTCGAGCGGGCGGGGCACCGATAATAAACGGGCATCAAGTACACCACCGAAGCTGTGGTAGAGGCGCGATTCATCGCGTCTTTAGGTAGGAGAGCATTCCAGTAGCGGCGAAGGTGATCTGTCAGGATTGCTGGAGCGACTGGAAAAGCAAATGTAGGCATGAGTAACGATAATCAAGGTGAAAACCCTTGACACCGGAAGACTAAGGTTTCCTGATCAACGTCAATCGGATCAGGGTTAGTCGGCACCTAAGGGGTTAGGGAAACTGAAGCCCCGATGGCGAGCGGGTTAATATTCCCGCACTCGGTTTGTGAGTCAGCTTGTGACGGAGTAAGCATGTGCTTGCGCACTGACGGAATAGTGCGTTAAACCTGCTTTGGCAGGGATAGTACCCCACGGCTTCGGCCACGGGGATAATGGCACGGAGGAGCTTCCAAGAAAAGCAGCGCTGACAATTGCAAACTGAGCCGTACCGCAAACCGACACAGGTAGTCGGGTATAAACGTACCAAGGTGCTCGAGTGAGTCACGGCTAAGGAACTCGGCAAATTAACCCTGTAACTTCGGGAGAAGGGGAGCCTCTCTTAGCAATAAGAAGGTCGCAGCGAATGGGCCCAGGCGACTGTTTACCAAAAACACAGGACTCTGCAAAAACGAAAGTTGACGTATAGGGTCTGACACCTGCCCGGTGCTGGAAGGTTAAGGGGGGATGTTAGTCGCAAGGCGAAGCATTGAACCGAAGCCCCAGTAAACGGCGGCCGTAACTATAACGGTCCTAAGGTAGCGAAATTCCTTGTCGGGTAAGTTCCGACCTGCACGAATGGTGTAACGATCTGGGCGCTGTCTCGGCCGTGAGCTCGGTGAAATTGTAGTAGCGGTGAAGATGCCGCTTACCCGCAACGGGACGGAAAGACCCCGTGCACCTTTACTATAGCTTCACATTGGCTTTGGGTAAGGCATGTGTAGGATAGGCGGGAGACTATGAAGCGGTGTCGCCAGGCATCGTGGAGTCAACCTTGAAATACCGCCCTTGCCTTGCCTAGAGCCTAACTGATTTGATCAGAACCGTGTGTGGTGGGTAGTTTGACTGGGGTGGTCGCCTCCAAAAGAGTATCGGAGGCTTTCAAAGGTCTGCTCGGCACGCTTGGTAACCGTGCTTTCAGAGTGCAATCGCAGAAGCAGGCTTGACTGCAAGAGTGACAACTCGCGCAGGTAGGAAACTAGGAGATAGTGATCCGGTGGTTCCGCATGGAAGGGCCATCGCTCAAAGGATAAAAGGTACGCCGGGGATAACAGGCTGATCTCCCCCAAGAGCTCACATCGACGGGGAGGTTTGGCACCTCGATGTCGGCTCGTCACATCCTGGGGCTGGAGAAGGTCCCAAGGGTTCGGCTGTTCGCCGATTAAAGTGGCACGCGAGCTGGGTTCAGAACGTCGTGAGACAGTTCGGTCCCTATCTGTTGCGGGCGTGGGATGTTTGCGGGGAGCTGACCTTAGTACGAGAGGACCGGGTCGGAGGGGCCGCTAGTGCATCAGTTGTATTGCCAAGTGCATTGCTGAGTAGCCATGCCCCGATGAGATAAGCGCTGAAAGCATCTAAGCGCGAAACTCGCCCCAAGATGAGACATCCAGTTGTAAAACGAAGGACCGTGAAAGATCATCACGTTGATAGGCGGCCGGTACACGTAGCGAAATCTACTCAGCCTAGCCGTACTAATCATCCAATCAAGACTTGCTTTTACTTACTTTCAAAGGCCAACCGGGCCAGTCTTACGATTTTTGTTCTTCCTGTCAGGATGTTTTCGCTAGCCGGTAGCCGCTCCTTGGAGTGCACTACAGGGCCAAGCGGGAGCACAAAAAGAACTTTAAAGAGCCTAATGGCGGGTATTGCGGGCGTGATCACCTCTTCCCATTCCGAACAGAGTAGTTAAGCCGCCCAGCGCCGATGGTACTGCCTTCACCGGTGGAAGAGTAGGTCCCCGCCAACCCTTATTGATCCTCAAAGCCCCATTGCCAATGCAGTGGGGCTTTTTGCGTTTATTACTGTTTCTACTCTACCTGGTTACTTCTGCTTGGCTCAATCACACTACTTTCAACGTATTACCTTTGCTGTAAACAAAAGCAGCCGGATCAACTTAAGATCCGGCTGCTTTTGTTTCATGGATTACTACCGTTGCTTAAGGCAGGGTAGTGGAAGTGGTAGTAGTTGGAGAAGCCGGCGGGGTGGGGTTGCCATTCCCGTTGCTTCTCTTCACATTGTTGTTCTTCTTGGCAGTGGACTGCGTAGTGGTGGTACCACCGGTATCACCCTGGCCTGCCAGTTGGTTAAGGGTAGATTTCACCGTGTCGGCAATGCCACCAAACTGGCCGCCTAGTTGATCGAGCAACGTGTTTGCACCCTCCAGAATCTTTTTGCGGGAATCATTGCCGGCACTCGGAGCCAACAGCATTCCCACCGCTACGCCGGCTGCGGCGCCAACCAGTAGCCCGGCAACCGAAATGCCACCGTCGCTGGATTCCCTGTAGTTACCTTTGCCTTCAGCCTGCATGGCTTTGGCATTCACCATGCTTTCGGCCAGGGCCGTCAGCTTCTTGTCCGTAGCGTATTCTTCGTTCAGGTTCTGTTGCAGCAATCTTTCGCCCTGCGTATCGCGCAGCAGTCGGGCGTAGGCGATCAGCGTACCGTAGCAAGCGATTTCATAGTGTTCGATTTTCTGGGAAGCACCAATCAGGCCCGCATCAATTACGTCGGCTTCGCCGCTGGCGCTGATCACTTCTTGTCCTTCGGCTACCAGGCCCGTCAGGGCTTTAGAGGCATTGCCGCTTGAGCTTTCGCTCAGCGAACTAAAAATCTGGTCCAGGCGCTTAATCTGGTTCTCCGTTTCAACCCTATGTTGCTTAAAGGCCTGTTTCAATTGAGGATTCGTAGCGGCGCCTTCCATTTTGCTCAGGCCTGCCACAATTTGCTCCTCAGCATTGTATACCTCCCTTAATTGGTTGACATACAGATTTCTAAGCGTTTCCAGTCTCATATGCGTTGGTTGTATTTGGGTTACACAATAAGATAGGATACGTTTATAATACGGAAAAGATACCCTGCGCCCCTTATTTTTACAAAAAAAGGAGGCCATGACGGGCCTCCTTTTCGCATTACAGGATGGGTGAATACTACATACTCAGTGTGCTCATTTCCGCGTGTTGCGCCTTCACTTTTGCCGGTTTGATCTTGATGATCTTCATCCAGCTCAACATTTTGATCACCGGGAAAACGGGGTCGAACTCAAACCACTTGGCTCCGAAGTTAACGCGGTTGGGCAGTTTGTGGTGGTTGTTCTGGAATAGCTCACCCAGCATCAGTACGTCGAAGACCAGAGAGTTTTTAGACTTGTCGTGGTTGTCGAAGTTGGAGTAGCCGTACTTGTGACCGCTCCAGTTCACAATGGCGCCGTGCACCGGACCCATCAGGAAGTGGATGGGGAGCAGGAAGAAGAACGCCCAGTGCATGTCCAGGAAGTAGTACGCCCCAACGTACACCAGTACGTAGAAAACGCCCCAGCCAATGCGGGAGTACCACGAGTCGGCTACTTTTTCAATGGCATTCCACACGGGATAGTCACGGTCGAATTGCGGCTCCGGCGCTTTTCTAAAATTATTGAAATCGTTATAAATGTCTTTTGTCTTCCACATCATCGTGAACACGTTCTCGGTATGGTGCGGAGAGTGGGGATCTTTCTCCGTGTCACTGTAGGCGTGGTGCATCCGGTGCAGAATGGAGTAGGCCCGGGGACCCAGGTACGAAGAACCTTGGGTAACGTACGTCATCAGGTAGAAGAACCGTTCCCAGAACTTGTTCATAGTGAACATTTTGTGGGCGGAATACCGGTGGAGGAAGAACGTCTGGCAGAAGAGGGACAGGTACCAGTGGGCGATGAAGAATGCAATTATGAAAATCACTTTTAGCGGTATTTGGTATGAAAATGAATGAGTAAGCGGTTTGCGAATGTTCTCAACACGGCTGCTCCAAATTCAGCTCTGGAGCATTTTGTGTTACCAATAACGGGCCTCACCCGCAAATTAATCCAAACGCCTCATACTGAAAGGCCTTTTTCTGCTTTTTGGTAAATAATTTAAGGCGGCAAGTTATAGGGGTATAACATTTGTCAGCGCAGATGGTTCAATTACAAGTATTTATTATCGGACCGGGCGGATATCCGGGTGTTTACTCAATAACTGGTAAAGGCGTACGCGAGAAGGTTCGCCCCCATCTTCAATGCCTGCTGCCGCTTCTCCTCGGGATCGTTATGTACGGATTGATCTTCCCAACCGTTGCCTAAATCGCACTCATAGCTGTAAAAACACACCAGTCGCCCTTCCAGGATCAACCCGAAGCCCTGGCTAGGCTTGCCGTCGTGTTCGTGAATTTTGGGCAGCCCTTCGGTAAAATCAAACTTCTGGTGGTAAACCGGGTGGTTGAAGGGCAGTTGTACGAACTCCAGTTCCGGGAATACTTTTTTCATTTCCCGGCGGATGAACTTGTCGAGCCCGTAGTTGTCGTCAATGTGCAGAAAACCGCCCGACATCAGGTACTTGCGCAGGTTGCGGGCCTCGGCGTCGGTAAACACCACGTTGCCGTGCCCCGTAAGGTGCACGAACGGGTAGGAAAATATTTCGGGGCTGCCCGGCTCCACCACGTCGGGTTCGGAGGCAATGTTCATGCGCAGGTTTTTGTTGCAGTAATCGATCAGGTTGGGCAGTGAGGTGCGGTTGCAGTACCAGTCGCCGCCGCCGCCGTACTTCATCTTGGCAATTTTCAGTACCGGCTGCTGGGCGAAGCTGCCGAAGGAGACCAGCAGCAGGCAAAGGGCCAGGATGCGGGTGCTTGCACGGTTATGATTCATCGGGAAAGGACGGAGAATATTCATGAATAGATACGTTCTTCTTGGGTTAACGGATTCGCCGGGAGCCAATTACTTTCACGCCGGCTGGCTGTTGACGAGGTTCAGGATGTGGCACGCCACGATTCCGGCCGTTTCCGTGCGCAGGCGGCTGTCGCCCAGGCTTACGGGTACAAAACCCCGCTCCAGGGCCGCCGCCACTTCGCCGGGGGTAAAGTCGCCTTCCGGGCCGATCAGCACGCAATAGGCACCGCCCGGGGGAGCAACGCATTGCAAAAGCTGGCGTTCTCCCTCCACCAGGTGGGCAATGTAATTGTGGCCCGCCGGCGTGCGCTTCAGAAAGTCGCGCAGCGGCACCAGTTCGCCCAGTTGCGGCAGGTAAGCCTTCAGGGATTGCTTCATGGCCGCCACCGCAATCTTTTCCACCCGGTCGGGGTTGAAATGCCGCCGTTCGGAACGTTCGCAGCGTATGAAGCTGAACTGGTCCACACCGATCTCCACGCACTTTTCCACCAGCCATTCGGTCCGGTCAGTGTTCTTGGTAGGGGCTACGGCCACGTGAATGCTAAAACCCCTTTTGCCGGATTCCGGTTCGTGGCCCCGTACGGCGAGGCGGCATTTTTTTACGTCGGTTCCCGCCAGGGTCGCTTCGTAGAAGTTGCCGCGCCCATCCGTTACGTGCAAGGCGTCCCCCACGCCCAGGCGGAGCACCTTCAAGGCGTGCCGGGCTTCTTCTTCCGGCAAAAAGGGCCGTTCCACCGAAAAGTCGGGCGCGAAGAATAAGTGCATGGGCAATTTTTATTATTTCCCTAACCACGCTTTACGCAGGGTAATCTGGGCTTCGGTAGGGCTTTCGGCGGGTACGAAGGCGTGGCGCTGCTCGGTTTCCACGGATTCCACCTTCTGGGTCAGTTTTACCTCCTTGTCCTGGCCCTTCTCGTCCTTGCGGAGCACCACAATGTCGAGCGGATCGCCTTCCTTGGTGTTGTCGCGGAAGTCGGTGAGCACCTCCTGGGCGTTCTGCACGGTGAGTTCCTTGCCGTTGATGGATTTGATTTCGTCCTTGTCCTGGTAGCCCATCTTGCGGCCGAAGTCATTGAGTTTAGCCGTATTGGCAACGATGATGCGTTGGGTCGCCGGGTTGTAACCCAGTTCAATGTTACCCAGGGTAATGCCCTTCACGGCCATTTTTTCCTTGTAAGTGATGCCCACCGCCCCAAACACTTCTTCCAGCGGCAGGGGTTCGCTGCCCTCCACGTGCCGGGTGAAGAAGGTGCGGATTTCGGGGTAGGTAAGCTTGGCAATCTGGTCGAAGAGTTCTTCGTCCCGGAAGGGCTTCTCTTTGCCGTACTGCTTGGAGAGGTCGGTCATCAGGTTTTGCAGGCCGTACTTGCCTTCCGACAACTGGCGCAGTTTGATGTCGAGGCAGAGACCGATCAGGGCCCCTTTCTGGTACACGTTGCTGTACTGGTCCTTGTGCTTGTCGAGACAGTTTTTACTCATCTCCGTGAAAGGGAGCGTCTGGTCGAACTGGTCGGCGCTGAACAACTTTTCGAGGATCATTTCCGCGTACTGGTTCAGGTCGATGAGGCCTTGGCGCACCTGCATGTGCCCGGCGAAGTATTCGGTCACTCCTTCGTAGAGCCACAGGTGCTTCGACATTTCGGGCTTGTTGAAGTCGAAATTGTGGATCTGCTCGGAGTGAATGCTGAGCGGAGTAAGGATGTGGAAGAATTCGTGCGCCGCTACGTCCCGCACGGTCTGCGAGAGTTGTTCGGCTTGCCCTTCGGGGAGGCAGTACATCGACGAATACGAATGTTCGAGGGCGCCCATGTTGCCCGAGGCCGTGGGCTTGTCGAACAGGTAGATCAGGAAGGCGTACTTCTGGATGGGTAGGGTGCCGCCCAGGTACTGCCGCTGCGCATCGAGCATCGGGCCGATGGTCTTGGCTACGTCTTTGGAAGACAGTACTTTATTGGGAGAATACACCGACACCAGGATGTCGGCGCCGCCCACCTTCAGTACGGTGGTGTCGGGCTGGTTGTACATCATGGGTGCATCTACAAGTTCATTGTAGGAATCCACGTAGTACGTATCGGTGTTGCCTTCGCTTTTGGCGGCCGTCAGCGACGTAGAGCCGTAAAAGCCTTCCGGCTTGGTAACGGTCACCTCGTAGCGGGCCCGCTTCTGGTCGTCGAGGTACCCGAAAAAGCCGTGCGTGTTGAGCACGAAGTTTTTGTTTTCCTCAATGTTGGTGCCGCCCGGCTCGAATACGGCCTCACCCGGCAGGGACGTGTCCCAGGTGTCTTCCACCGTGTAGCTGATGCGGTTAAGGCTGTTGGCTCCTTCGATCCGCCAGCTGTTGGGGTCGAGTTGGGTGACGGGAAGCGCCCGGCCTTTTTTATCGCGGGCTTCGAAGTTGGACACGAACCGGCCGAAGTCGTAGTTGGCGTACGTGCCGGGCACGATCTTGGGCAGGTAGTACACCACTTCCTTCTTTTTCTGGGCGGGTACGATCAGGTTGATGTTGAGCTTATCGGATTGCACCTTGGTCAGGTCCACCGAAAACTGGTAGGCTGATTTGTTTTTTTTGGCGGGCTTCGGTTCATTGGCCAGGGCCTGCGTCAGCGTCTGTGCGGCAATCAGGCCGCACAAGAGGAGTTTCTTCATACGGAAAAAGGATCAGGGAAAACGGTAATGATTGAACACCAACGGCCCGGGATAGTTCCCGGGCGGGTTTTCCTTAAGTTACGCGGATTCGCCCGATTCTCCCGGACGGCTTACAGGAATGGCAGCCCCGCCGGATAACCGGGAGGCAAGTACACCGGCTACGTTGGGGGATGGTACACTGATCTGTTATGATGATTATGATTCATTATGATTTTTTTTGGAATCCCTTTTCAAATCAATTCTAATCATAATTATCATAACAGATCAGTGTACCATTCAATCCGTGTACCAGTCCCCTCACGACAGGGCCGTTTCGCGGGGCGTCACCTCATTGGCCAGCTCATCGGTGCGCAGGTTAGGCAGGTGGATGGAAAAGACGGTGCCTTCCCCGATCCGGGACTGCACCCTGATCTGCCCTTGCAGGGTTTCGATGGTTTCTTTCACGATGTAGAGGCCCAGGCCGGAGCCCGAACGGCTTTCGGTGGCCCGGTAGAACATCAGGAATATCTTGTCGAGGTGTTCGCGTTCAATGCCGATCCCGTTGTCTTCGATGCGGATGGTGGCCCCGTGGACGTCTACGGTTACTGACACGCGCACGAAAGACTGCGGCTTGTAGGGGTCGCTGTACCGGAAAGCGTTGGACAGCAGGTTGTTGAGCACTACCGTCAGGCGTTTCGGGTCGGAGAAGAAGGGCAGGTCCTGCGCTACGTGCAGTTGCGTCTGGATCGCATGGGCGCCTTTCATGTAGTGCAGGTTTTCGACCACATCGTGCAGCAGTCCCGCAAAGTCGATGGATTCCGGGGTGAGCGGGGTGCGGGCGTTGCGCGAAAAATGAATGATGTCTTTGATGAACTCGTCGAGCTTGTGGATGCTGCGGCGCATCAGTTCCATGTACTCATCCTTTTTGGCGCCTGATTCGTCGAGTTGGGCAATGTTGATAAGGCCCAGCACCGACATGAGCGGGGCCCGCAGGTCGTGGCCGGCGCTGTACACGAAGCGGTCGAGTTCCTCGTTGATTTTCTTGAGTTCCTCGTTCTGGGTTTGCAGGTGCCGTTCCACCAGCTTCCGTTCGTTGATGTCGATGATGGTGCCGTTGAGCCGCGTCACGCGGCCCGCCTCGTCGAACTCGGGCTTGCCGATGATGTTGATGTGCCGCATGCCCCCGCCGGGGAGCAGGATGCGCAGGTCATGGTTGTAGGGCGTGCCCCGGTCGAGGGCCTCGGCGATCAGTTGCCGGAACACGGGCAGGTCTTCGGAATGGTAGAGCTTTTCGAGTTCGGCCAGGGAGGGTTCGCCCCGCTCCTTGTCGAGGCCGTGGATGTTGTACACTTCGTCGGACCACATAATGACGTTGTTGCCCACCTGGAACTCCCAGTTGCCGATCCGGGCCAGGGTCTGGGCTTCGCGGAGGGCAGCTTCGCTGCGGATGATCCGCTCCTCGCTGTTTTTGCGCTGGGTAATGTCGTAGCGGATGGAGAGGTACTGGATGAGTTTGCCCTTTTCGTTGAACACCGGGTTGATGGTCGTGTCCACCCAGTAGTAAGAGCCGTCTTTGGCTTTGTTGCGGATTTCGCCGCGCCAGATGTTGCCGCTGCTGATGGTTTGCCACATCTCCCGGAAAAAGGCCCGGGGGTGGTATCCCGCGTTGATGATGCGGTGGTTCTGGCCGATCAGTTCCTCGCGGCTGTACTGGGCCACCAGGCAGAACAGGTCGTTGGCGTGGACGATGTTGCCCTGCGGGTCGGTTACCGAAACCAGGGCGCTCTTGTCGAGGATGCGCTTGTAGTTTTGCAGTTCGTGCAGCATCGCCTCGCGTTCCTGGGAAGCCCGCTTCGCCTCGGTAATGTCGTTGATGAAGGTGGCCATGCGCGGGTTGTTGTGCACGTCGCGGATCATGGCGCTCTTGCCCAGGATCCAGCGGGTACTGCCCGAGGGCAGCGGAATTTCCAGTTCCCGCCACGGGGCGTCCGGATCATCGTTGAGGGTAAAGCGGCGGTTGTAGGCTTCGGCCATCGCCTGCGCGTCTTCCGGCCGCAGAAAGCTGGAAAAATGCACCCCAAGAACCTGTTCGGGCCTGGCTTCGAGAATGCGGCAGAACGCCGTGTTCACTTCTTCGAACCGGCCCGACGGCCCCGACAGGCCGACGCCGATGGGAATGCGGTCAAATACGCTCTTGAGCAGTTCTTCGTGGTAGCGCAGGCGGTTGCTGGCACTGATCCGTTCGGTAACGTCCTGCGAGAGTACCAGCACGGCCGGCTTGCCCTTGTAGGTGAGGGAACGCGACGTGCTTTCGGCGTAGAGGATCGAACCGTCTTTTTTCCGGTGCCGCCACATGCGCACTTGCCGGTCACTGCTTTGCAATTCTTCCAGGTCTTCCAGGAAAGCCGGCACGTCTTCCTCCGGGCGGATGTCGCGTTTGGTCATGGTCAGGAACTCCTCCCGGCTGTAGCCGTAGTGGGCCACGGCCGCGTTGTTGACGGCCAGGAAACGGAGCGAGACGGGGTCGTACACCCACATGGGCTGGGGGTTGTTGTCAAACAGGTCCCGGTAATTGGCGTCGCTGGCCTGCAACCGCCGGTTCGACGAACGGATCAGCAGGAACAGCAGGAGGGAAGTGAGGATAATGTACAGGATGTCGCTGGCCGGTTCAATGAGGAAGGCCCATTCCGGGGAGCCCCAGTGAATGTAATAGTCGCTGCTGACCAGCCAGAGCAGGCTCACCAGGAAGTATACCGCAACGATGTATAAAGGCGATAAGGTTTTCATACATTTAGTAATCCCGGTTTACCACGAACCACGGAGCAAGGGCAGGCAAGGCCCTCGTGGGGCGGGAATACGGGAAAAATGAGCGTACTAAATGGTAATTGTTCATTCCATGGGCGAGTGGGAAGATATTAAAAAAAGGGCTACAAATATAATTGCGGCCGGTTTGCAATAAAATTAATGCCGCAGCCGGCAATGTTGGATTTTACCGGAAATTGCACTTTCCTTCCAACCGGGCGTTGCTTGCGGTCGTATACGCCCCAAAAAACCAACTATGGCAACAAGTAATAAAACACTCAACTATGTACCGGGTGAGGGTCCTCTCGACCCCCCAGCCAGTGGTTCAAGCCGGGTAAACGTAGGTCCCACGGAACGGGCCCTGTCGGTAGCCGGTGGTGCGGTAATGACCTACTTTGGCCTGCGCAAGCCTTCGGCGGGCGGCATGGCCCTGGCCCTGCTGGGCGGCTCCCTGTTGTACCGCGGCGCTACGGGCTACTGCTCCGTCAATGCCGCCTTCGGCCGCGACACGGCCAACCAGAAGCAGGGCGACGGGCTGGTGATCTCGCGCAGCGTCACCATCAATAAGCCCCGGGAGCAAGTGTACGCTTACTGGCGCAAGCTCGAAAACCTGCCTCAGTTTATGAAACACCTGGCGCGGGTCACCCAACGCGACAACAAGAATTCGCACTGGGAGGCCGAAATTCCGGGCAACCTCGGCACCCTGGAATGGGACGCCACCATTACCGCCGAAATACCCGGAGAGCGCATTGCCTGGCAGTCGGTGGCCGAAGCCACGGTGGACAACGCCGGCGAGGTCATCTTCCGCGACGCCCCCGGGGCCTACGGTACCGAGCTGCACGCCACCATCTCGTACCGGCCGCCGGTCGGTGACGTGGGCAAGGCTGTTTCCAGCCTGTTCAACAAACGGTTCGAAGAAATGATCAAGGCCGACCTGCAACGCTTCAAGCGCATGGTCGAAACCGGCGAAATCGAACTGGTGGACGCCCAGACCCCGACGGGAGCAGGCGCCCCGGGAATGGCTGGTCTATAAAGTTACCCAACCGGGTTACGGACGGAAGTTTCGCTTGAGCGACGGGCTTAACGAAACTTCCGTCTTTTATTATTCCGTGCAATACGCAATGAGCAGTTGTTCGTTATTGGTTTTCCACTGTCAGGCTCCTGGCTCCTGTTTCACGTCTAATGTCTCCCTTCCCCCTTCCCATGTTGCCCCAGGAAAGACCCGCCCAGCCTGCCCAAGCCCCACTGTCCGAAGGAGGCCGCCGGCCCACCCCCGACCAGCTCCGGGCGTTCTACGACCGCTTGGGGGCCGGGCAGGATTCGCAGGCGTTTTACGAAGAACCTGCCATTCGGGAGATGATCAAACGCGCCGGGTTCCGGGAAGCCCACTCGGTGTTTGAGTTTGGCCTGGGAACCGGCCGCCTGGCCGAAAAGCTGCTGGGGCAGTGGGTGCCCGCCTATTGTCTCTACCAGGGGGTAGACTTCAGCCAGGTAATGGTGGAACTCAGCCGGGAGCGCCTGGCCCCGTGGGGGCACCAGGCCCTGGTGCAGCGTACCGATGGAGGAATGACCCTGCCGGTGGCTGAGGGCACTTACGACCGGTTCGTTGCCACCTACGTACTCGAAATCCTCACCGACGCGCAGATGGGCGATCTGCTGGCCGAGGCCCGCCGCATTCTTACCGTAGACGGCGCCCTTTGCCTGGTCAACCTGACTTTCGGGGAGGGAGGACTGTCCAAACTCGTATCGTCGGCCTGGCAGTGGGTGCACCGGGTGCGTCCGCTGTGGGTGGGCGGCTGCCGCCCCATCCGGCTCAAAAAATACCTGTTGGATCACGGCTGGCGCGTGGTGCACCACCTCCCGGTTACGGCCTTCGGCGTCACTTCCGAAGTAATTATTGCCCGTCCCCGTTAGTTTTTGCCCAGTTGGCGCAGCCGGTTCAGCAGTACCCAGTCGCGCAGCCGGTCGGGCAACCGGCTCAGCAGCACGCCCAGCCGCGCATCGGTGCCCACCACGTAACGGGTTTTGGGCCGGGGCGCCGTCAGGGCCCGCACCACCACCCGGGCGACGGCCTCCGGTTCCAGTCCTTTCGCCGAACGGGCAAACGCCTCCATGGCCGCTACTTCCCGGCCGTACAACTCCCGCGATTCGGCCGGCATTGCGTCGAGTACACCCGCATTGGACGCCAGGGATTTCTGCCAGATCGGCGTGTTGATTACGCCCGGTTCCACCACCGTTACGGGAATGCGCCACGGATTTAATTCAACCCGCAGCGAGTCGGAAAGGGCTTCGAGGGCGAACTTGGAGGCGCAGTAGGGCCCCACGAACGGGGAAGCCAGCCGGCCCGACACCGAACTGATGTTGACGATACGGCCCGGGCCGCTCCGCAAGAGAGGCAGCAGCGCCTGGGTGAGGGCCAGCACTCCCACCACGTTGACCTCAAACTGCTGGCGCAGCCGCTCCGGCGACACGAATTCCAGCGGCCCGGCCACGGCAATGCCCGCGTTGTTTACCAGGCCGGTGAGGGTATTTCCGGATTCACTTCGCAGCAACCGGGCTGCCTCCGCAATCGAGGCGGCATCCGTGACGTCGAGCAGGAGGGGCCTGAAGTTCGGGGAGGCGTGCTGCCGCAACGCTTCCCCGTCGGCCGCCCGGCGTACCCCGGCAAACACCCGGTAGCCCCGTTTGTCGAGGGCCAGGGCACAGGCCGCCCCAATGCCCGTGGAGGCGCCGGTAATCAATACTGCGTTCATATACCCAATACCCATACTCAATACCCAATACCCAATACTTAATCCCCCCTTTACCCTTCCAGGGGCAACGAGCTGGTCCAGAGCTTGTACTTGCGGCCCTGGATGTTGCCTTCGGCGTCGATGGGGTATTGAAGGCCCACTTTTTCCATGAAGTCCACCAGTTGCCAGCAGTCGCCGTAGCCGAACTCGTCGCCGGGGTACGCCTTGACTTCTCCTTCATCTTCCCAGTTCCAGCGCATGAAGTACTTTTCGATGCTTTCGGGGGTTACGCCCGGTACGTGCGCGCTTACCACCTGGGCGTCGCCCTGCCAGTACTGGTATTCCGTCTCGGGGATGTCTTCATCCCAGTAGTCGGGCAGCGGATTGAAGCTGGTCACCCGTTCGCCGTTTTGGAACAACTGGAACAGCCACAGATCTTCGTCGTGGATGTGCAGGGCGAATACGGGGGTTTCCAGGTCCCGCGACAGAAAGGCCGAGGCTGCGTCCCACTCTTCGAACCCATTGGGGTAGACGAGGGTGACGTTGTTGGCGTGCCGGCCCAGTACGGCGAGGTTGGGGTCGTCGTCGGGAACATTGGCCCGTTCAAAGCCGCCCTTTACGGTTTCCGTAAATTTCTTAATGCTGGCTTCTACTTCTTGCGGACTCCGGTCGATCACCCCGGAAAGTGAGAGAAAAATGCCCATGTTGCTTGGTGCTGAATGTAGGTTTGGTGAGCGGGCCGCCCCGTGGCAGCCAGCCGGGTGAATATACGTTGCGGAAAGGATTGCGACGGCTTTTAAATGCATAATTCTTAGGGATGATTAACTTGGTGCACCTGATCCCACCTTACCACTACCATGTCAGCCACGCACTTCATCTGCACGGCCTGCGGCACCCAGTTCCCGGAATCAACTGCACCCCCGGCCGCTTGCCCCATCTGCACCGGCGAACGGCAATTCCGCCGAGCGGTACATCCGCTGGCTGGACGAAAAGCAGCACATTTCTTAAAAACCACCCGTATGACCAAACAAGTCCTTGCTTTCCTGTTGTTTACCGCCGTTGCCTGTGCCAGTCTGGCACAAGCTCCTCCCAAAAAGCATCCCGATACGAAGGGCGCCGGCTGGGAAAACCTGTTCAAACCCGACCTCTCCGATGCCACCTACGACGCCGGCGTGTGGACCGTCGCCGACGGGGTGCTGACGGCTTCCGAAGACAAACCCATCTGGAGTGCCCCGGAATACCGCAACTTCACGGTGGACCTCGAATTCAAGACGGCTCCCGGCACCAACAGCGGGGTGTTCGTGTACTGCACCGACCAGAAGAACTTTGTGCCCAACTCGGTGGAGGTGCAGATTGCCGATGACTACGCCAGCCAGTGGGCTACCTCTCCCAAGTCGTGGCAGTGCGGCGCCATCTTCGGCCGCAAGCCGGCCACCAAATCGGCCGTCAGGCAGCCGGGGGAGTGGAACCGCTACACGATCACCTGCCTCGACACGAAAATCTACGTCCTGCTCAACGGGGAGCCGGTCAACCAGATCGACATGAAGGCGTGGACCTCGGCTACCACCAACCCCGATGGCACGGCGATTCCCGAGTGGCTCAACCGGCCCCTCGCCGAAATGGCTACCCGCGGCTACATCGGCTTCCAGGGCAAGCACGCCGGGGCTCCCATCTACTTCCGCAACATCCGGGTGAAAGAACTCAAATAGCGGGTTGCGTTATGGGATAGTACTTCCCGTTGAAGAAAGATTGATCAGGCCACAAAGGCACCAGGGCACCAAGAGGCACCAAGAAAAGGCCGTTGCCGGCAACTCCTTGTGCAACTTCGTGTCCCGGTGCCTTTGTGGCAAAAATAAAACCGTAGGCTAGTATACCGGTAATTCGCACATTTATAGCTTATTAGATACTACCACTTAAAACATAAGTATCAGCATTCTCCCAAACTCTCTAACTCCCAAACTCCTTTCCTCACAGATTTTTCGACAACTGGTCCAGCGTGGCTTTTTCCCGCCTGCTCAGGCTGTTCAACCCTTTCGACTGCACCTTTTCGAGCAGGCGGTCCAGTTCGGCCTCGTTCCGGATCTGCCGCTTGACCGACTGGTACTCCGAAAGGCGTTTCTGCTCGTAGGCCACGTAATCTTCTACCAGCATCGCTTCGGGCCGGCGCAGCACCACGCCCATAAACAGCACGAAGGGCGTGAGGATGGCCGCAACCACCCAGGGGTGCAATTGCAGGATGCGGGGCTCCAGGCCGATGCACAGGAGAATGCCCGCAATGGCCCCTCCCAGGTGGGCGTCGTGCCCGATGTTGCCCACGCTGGACTTTACCCCGTAGATGGAAAGCAGGATGAACGCCGTACCGAACAGCCAGGCCGGCATCTCGAAGGGCAGGAAAAGAATGCCCATCCGGCTTTCGGGGAAAATGGCAATGCTGGCAAAAATGACCCCGCTGACTGCCCCCGACGCGCCAATGGCGCTGTAGTCGCCGTGGTTGCGGTGAAAGTACAACGACAACAGGTTGCCCGCCAGCAGGCTGACAAAGTAGATGAGCAGGAAGTTGCGCACGCCCAGCACGTAGCCCACCGAAAAGCTGAACGAATACAAAGCTGCCATGTTGAGGATCAGGTGCAGCCAACTGCCGTGCAGAAAGGCGGAACTCAGCAGCCGGAAGTATTCTTTGCGGACCAGGATGGCGTCGGTTTCAAACAGGTACTGTTCAAAAAAGAGGGGGTCCTGGAAGCCGCGGTACGAGAAATAGGTGGTGACGAGGATGATGAGCAGGGTAATCGCTTCGATGGGCTCCATACGGGATTGGCACGAATGAAGTAAAAATCGAAATTCACCCTTTACCAGGCAAGCCTGCCCACCGAAAAAATTACGGGCAAAGCGGCGGCTTTCTGCCAGGCGTAAGGTCTGTCCCGCAAAGGGAAGAAGTCCCACGTAAAAAAGCCCTGTTTGCCCGAAAACGGGGCTTTTCATACTTGTTCTCCCGCCGGCCCCCGACCGGTTGCGGCCGGAAATGCGGCCCGGCGGAGGCGTTTCGTTCCGGAAAGCCCACTGTCTTACCCGGCTGCCGGTCCCCCGGGTTTTACCCCAGTTACCCACCCGGCCCGCCCCGTATTCAATGCTGCCACACACGGTTGGGGTGGTATCAGCGTGCCGGATTCAATCAGCTTTTACTCACAAATATGCGTTCAACCCTGCTTACCCTGCTGACGGGGGCCACGTGCTGCGCCTTTTCAGCGATGGGCTTTGCCCAACAGACAGTAGCTTTATCCGATACCAAAACGTCCTCCGAAGTAGCAGCCGCTACTGAGACCACCGACAGTGCGGAGGAAGCCAAACGGGCGGGCCGCAAGGGCAAACCCGAAGCCAAGCCCTACGTTTCGCCCTACTACAACTACGACGATGATACCGACGGCGTACCCAACGGCCGCGACAAGTGCCCCAATACGCCCAAAGGCGAAAAAGTAACGCCCTTCGGCTGCCCCTACGACACGGACTTCGACGGCATCTACGACTACGAAGACAAATGCGTGAATGAACGCGGTCCGAAGGAAAACTTCGGCTGCCCCTGGGGCGATAAAGACAATGACGGCGTAAAAGACAACATCGACAAGTGCCCCGATACCCCCGGCCCGCTGCGTTACGCCGGCTGCCCGGCCCCCAAGAAAAAAGATACCGACGGCGACCAGGTTTTTGACGACGAAGACGTTTGCCCCGAAATCCCGGGCATCATCGCCAACCGGGGATGTCCCGAAATCAAGGCCGAAGAAAAAGCCGCGTTGAAAAAAGCCTTTGACAACCTGCTCTTCGAAACCGGCAAGGACATCATCAAGAAGTCTTCTTACGTGGCCCTCAACGAACTGGCCGACGTAATGCACAAGAATACCCGCACCAACCTGCACCTCGAAGGGCACACCGACGACGTGGGCGAAGAAGACGCCAACCTGCTCCTGTCGCAGAACCGGGCTGCCGCCGTGAAAAACTACCTCGTGTCGCGCGGCATCGACGAATACCGGATCACCACCGACGGGCACGGAGAAGGCCGCCCGGTGGCCGCCAACGAAGACGACAAGGGCCGGGCCCTCAACCGCCGGGTAGAAATGATCATCAAATACGATTAAACAGGTAGACAAGCGTTAACAGGTGAAATGAATACAGAAGCCTGACTCCTTGCGGGGTCAGGCTTTCTTCATTACAAATCGAACAACCAACAACCAACAACGACAAACTTCCCCTTTTACCGCAAATGCGTAAACCCGCCGTCGATGGGGTAGTCGGTGCCGGTCACGAAACCCGCCTCGTCGGAGCAGAGGTACAGCGCCAGGGAGGCCATTTCGGCCGGCGTGCCCATGCGGCCGATGGGTTGGGCTTTGGAAAGCTTCTCGAACATTTCCCGTTCCTGGCCCGGGTAGTTTTTGCGCAGGAAGTCGTCCACGAAGGGCGTATGGACGCGGCCCGGCGAAATGCAGTTGCAACGGATGCCCTGGTCGAGGTAGTCGCGGGCCACCGAAAGGGTCATGCTCAACACGGCGCCCTTGGTCATCGAGTACGCAAAGCGGTCGGCAATGCCCACCGTAGCCGCCACCGATGCCAGGTTAAGGATCACCCCGCCGCCGTTCGCCTGCATCTTGGGCAAGGCGGCCTGCATGGTGTTGAACACGCCCTTGACGTTCACGCGGAACACCCGGTCAAAGTCGGCTTCGGTGGTGGTGTCGAGCCGGCCGATGTGCGAGACGCCGGCACTGTTTACCAGGATGTGTACCTGGGCAACGGCCCCGAAAACTTCCCGTACGTTTTCGGCCGACGATACGTCGCACCGGTGAAACCGGCCTTTCCCGCCGCTGCTTTCAATGTCGCGCACGGTTTGGGCGGCGCCTTCTTCGTTGAGGTCGAGCACGGCCACTTCGGCGCCCTGGCGGGCAAAAAGGAGGGCAATGGCCTGGCCGATGCCGCTGCCGCCCCCGGTCACAACGGCCGTTTTACCGGTTAGTTCAAACATAAAAGAGAGAGGTAGTTGAGTAGATGGGTAAATGGACTGAGCTGCGGATGGGCAACTGAACTGACGACAAAGTGCCCGGCTAATGATTTGACAATTAACGAAATGTGCTAAATGAACTGCCTCACAACGACACACCCCGCTTCCACGGGATAAAGTCGTCCTGGCCCAGTTTTACCGACTTGGGAATCTCTTCGCCGCTGGCCGCCCGGATGCAGTATTCGAGAATTTCCTTGCCCTTGCTTTGGATGGTGGCCTCCCCGGTAATGATGTCGCCGGTGTTGATGTCAATGATGTCGGCCATGCGCCGGGCCAGGGTGGAGTTGGTGGAAATCTTGATGACGGGACAAACGGGGTTGCCGGTCGGCGTACCCAGCCCGGTGGTAAACAAGATCAGCGTGGCACCCGAACTGGTTTTGCCCGTGGTGGCCTCCACGTCGTTGCCCGGGGTGCACACCAGGCTCAGGCCGGGCTTGCGCACGGGCTCCGTATAATCGAGTACATCGACGATGGGGGAGATGCCGCCCTTTTTGGCCGCCCCCGCCGACTTGATGGCGTCGGTAATGAGGCCGTCGCGGATGTTGCCGGGGGAGGGATTGGCGTGGAATCCCGAACCGGCGGCTTCGGCCTGCGCGGCGTAGGATTTCATGAGCCGGACGAACTTGGCGGCAACGTCGTTGTCCACGCAGCGGTCGGCGAGTTCCTGCTCCACCCCGCACAACTCGGGAAATTCGGCCAGTAGCACCGAGCCGCCAAGGGCTACCAGCAGGTCGGCGGCGTAGCCCACGGCCGGGTTGGCCGAAATGCCCGAAAAGCCGTCGGAGCCGCCGCACTTGACGCCCAGCACCAGTTTGCTTAACGGGGCCGGCTGCCGGGTTTGCCCGTTCACCTCCACCAGTCCCACGAACGTCTGCTTGATGGCGTCGGCAATCAGGCTCTCCTCGGACTGGCTTTTTTGTTGTTCAAACGCGAACAAAGGCTTGTTGAAGCCCGGATTGCGTCTGAGCAGTTCCTGCCGGAAGTCTTCCAGTTGCACGTGCTGGCAGCCGAGGCTGAGCACCGTCACGCCGGCCACGTTGGGGTGGTCGGCGTAGGAGGCCAGCAGGGCGTTGAGCACGGCCGAATCCTGGCGGGTGCCGCCGCAGCCGCCCTGGTGGGTAAGAAACTTGATGCCGTCCACGTTGGAAAACAGGCGGCGGGTGTTGAACTGCTCCTCGTGCAGCCCCAGGTCGGCACCCAGCAGGCGCTCCGGCGACTGCCCTGACTGGTATAGCTGCACGAGCTGGCGGGTGTAGTTCTTGTACTTGTCGCTTTGCCCGTACCCGAGTTCTTTCTGCAGGGCCTCCCGGATCACTTCCAGGTTGCGGTTTTCGCAGAAGACCGTAGGCACGAACAGCCAGTAGTTGGCCGTACCCACCCGGCCGTCGGGGCGGTGGTAGCCCATGAACGTGCGGTTTTGCCAGCGGCTGGCGTCGGGGGCCGTCCAGGTGTATTCCTTTTCCTTGCCGAAGTAATCGGCGGCGGCGTGTTTGACGTTGTGCGTGTGAATGAGCCCGCCCCGGGGAATGGGTTGCGTCGCCTTGCCCACCAGCACCCCATACATGATGATTTCACCGCCCACGGCCAGGTCCCGGGTCACGAACTTGTGCTTCTGCGGCACGTTGTCGGCCAGCACGTAGGCATCATTTTCGTAGGCAATCAGTTCGCCCTGGGGCAGGTCAGCAAGGGCCACGATGACATTATCGGCCGGGTGTACTTTAAGGACTTTGGCTTGCATGGGTGCGGGATTAAATGCCGCAAGATAGTAAATGCCACAAATTTGGGAGTTAGAGAGTTAAGGAGTTAGAGAGTTAGCGGGCAACGTGTAACTCTCTAACTCACAAATACCGGTTCATTTCCTGCTTGAAGCGGTAGACGCCGTAGAAGATGGTGAAGCCGACGAAGATGATGGGCAGCATGGAGAGGCCCATCGGCCGGTTGTAGAGCATTACCACGATGGGCATGAAGATGAACCCGACGGCCAGCAACACGCCGAAAAGCAACAGGGCGTAGGCAATGATCTTGATGGGAATGTACATGAAGGACTGCTTGAACTCCTCGTTGTTGCGTTTGAATTCTTCGTAACGCATCCGGGCGTAGCGGGCGGCCTTTTCCTGGCGGGTTTCGGGGGGGTAGTAGTAATCGTAGGACGGCGTGCGGTAGGCCGCCCGGGCGGGGTAGTCCTGGCCGTAGGCCAGCGTCTCGTAGGCTTCGTTGATCCGGATGAACACCGACTGCGCCTCCGGCAAGTTGTTCACGTCGGGGTGGTAGAGCTTGGCTTGCTTGCGGTAGGCACGCTTGACCTCATCCGTGCTTGCACCCGGCGCGAGTCCCAAAAGGCGGTAGCATTCTTCTTGCGTCATGGATCAGATCAGTGGTCGCTTCAGTTGCCGCAGTACTGCCACACCAATTTCCAGGGGGAACGTTTGGGGGAGCCGCTTACTCCCTAAATACGTTTTCACCCCCGTTCTGTAAACGAACAAAATCAAAAAAATGTCAAAAATTTCTTCTGAAAGGTAAATTTCGTTTTTGTCCGGCTTCCGAAGCTTACCGGGAAAAAAGCTTCCGGATGCGGTCGAACATTCTTTTTTCGAAGGCCCAGAAGAACGAGAACTGGCCCAGCAGAAAGCCGTACAGGAGCAGCAGCACCTGGTAGGCCGGCAGCACCGTGACCATCCAGACGAGGGTACGCAGCCACCAGGGATCATTGCCGTCGATGCCCAGCACCGCGAAGATAGGCCGTTTGATGTACATTGCCGAGAAGCCCGTCAGCGCAAATACGACCAGGATCACGACCACCTGCCAGGCACTGTGTACGCCCCAGCGGCTTTGCAACCGGCGGATAAAGGAAGTTTCGGCCATCTTGGTCATTGATTCCTCCAAAATACCCTTTTCGGCACAAGACGCCAAACCGCCCGTGGAGATTCCGGCGCCGGCCGGGGAACGGGGTACTTTTCCGGGATATTCCGCCTATTTTTACCCCCAACTGTCTTTCCAAACCTTTTTTCGCACGTCTGCCATGCGCCGCTTCCCCGCCCTGCTCCTGTTGTGTGTGTGTATCCTCCCGTTTTCGTGCCGCCGCGAGCCCTCCGCTACGAAAGGCCGGCAACTGGTCTGGTCCGATGAGTTTAACCAAACAGGGCCGCCGGACCCCGCCAGGTGGGGCTACAACGTGGGCGGCCACGGCTGGGGCAACCGGGAGTTGCAGTACTACACCGACGCCGACCCCGACAACGCCCGGGTGGAAGACGGTAAGCTGATCGTGGAAGCCCGCAAGGAAACCTTCGGCGACAACGCCTACACCTCGGCCCGGCTCGTATCCCGTACGAAGGGCGAGTGGACCTACGGCCGCGTGGAGGCCCGGGCCAAACTGCCCAGTGGCCGCGGCACCTGGCCCGCCATCTGGATGCTGCCCACCGTGGATAAACTCAAGTGGCCCGACGACGGCGAGATCGACATCATGGAATACGTCGGGTTCAACCCCGGGGTCGTGCACGGCACGGTGCATACCCAGGCGTACAACCACTCGATTGGCACCCAGAAGGGCGGGCAAACCACCGTGCCCGACGCCTCCACGGCCTTCCACGTGTACGCCATCGAGTGGACGCCCGACCGCATTGACTGGTTCGTGGACGACAAGCCCTATTACTCCTTCGCCAACGACAAAACCGGCAACCAGGAAACCTGGCCCTTCAATGCACCCTTTCACCTGATCTTCAACCTGGCCGTGGGCGGCAACTGGGGCGGACAAAAAGGCGTGGACGAAAACATCTGGCCCCAGCGCATGGAAGTGGACTGGGTGCGGGTGTACGGCAAAAAATAAAACCCGGAAGGTTCTGGAACCTTCCGGGTTTCGGGGCCGCGCCGTAAAAACCCGAAAGGTTTCCTCAACCTTTCCGGGTTTAGGGGTGCCCCCTACAGTTCGGCCAGGTATTCGTGCACCATTTTGATGGACATGGCCCCTTCGCCCACGGCGGAGGCGATTCGGTTCATGGCCCCGGCCCGCACGTCGCCGGCGGCAAACACCCCGGGAATGCTCGATTCGAGCAAGAAGGGTTCCCGGTTCAGCTTCCACTTTTTGCGGTAGTCGTCGTAGCGCATCAGTTCGCGGCCGGTTTCGATGTAGCCCCGGTCGTTGCGCACGATGTCGAGGCTTTCAATCCAGTCGGTGCAGGGCTTGGCGCCGATGAAAATGAATACCGACCCGCATGGCACCGTTTCGCGGGAGCCGGTCTTGATGTTTTCCACCGTAATGGATTCAAGGTGGCCGTTCCCGTTGATCTCCGTGAGGGTCATGTAGCCGCACACCTTGATGTTGTTGGTGTCGTTGATCTGGTCGATGAGGTACTGCGACATGGTGGCGCTCAGGTCGGGCTTGCGGATGAGGATGTGCACGCTCCGGGCGTACTTGGAAAGGTACATGGCCGCCTGGCCCGCCGAGTTGC
Organism: uncultured Sphingobacteriales bacterium; assembly: GCA_963844325.1. Taxonomy (GTDB): domain Bacteria; phylum Bacteroidota; class Bacteroidia; order Cytophagales; family 172606-1; genus CADCTQ01. The sequence continues at coordinate 4,511,225 of CAWJNV010000002.1, read as the reverse complement.
CGCCGCCCACCACGTACACGTCCTTGTTGCTGCACGCGTAGGCTTCGGTGTTGGCCGCCCCGTAGTACACGCCGGCCCCGGTATACTGCTCTTCGTTCTTGGCGCCCAGTTGCCGGTAGTTCACGCCGGTCGTAATCACGATGCTCCGGGCGTTCACCTCCGAGCCGTCGGCCAGCCTGATGAGTTTGTAGGGGTTCTGCATGGTGATGGATGACACTTCCTGCGGGGCCAGGAATTCGGCGCCGAACCGCTGCACCTGCGAGATGGCCCGGTGGGTAAGTTCAGCCCCGCTCAGGCCGTTGGGGAAGCCCAGGTAGTTTTCGATGCGCGACGAGGTGCCGGCCTGGCCGCCCGGGGCCCGACGTTCGATGAGCAGCGTCTTGAGCCCTTCGGAGGCCCCGTACACGGCCGCCGCCAGCCCGGCCGGTCCCGCCCCGATGATGACCACGTCGTAGAGTGCTTCAGAGGCCGTGGCTTTCAGGCCCACCTTGTTGCCCACTTCCGTCAGCGTCGGTTTCACCAGGTGGGCGCCGTCCTCGAACAGCAGCACGGGCAGGTCTTTCTCGGTTAAGTCGCTCAGTTGCAGCAGTTCTTTGGCCTTGTCGTTGAATTCCACGTCGAGCCACGTGTACGGGATCAGGTTGCCGGCCAGGAAGTCTTTGATGGCGTGGGTCTGCGGCGACCACTGGTAGCCGATGAGGCGGATGCTCGACAGGTCGGGGCGGTAGAGGTGCTGCCACTCGTCGAGCTGGTCGTCGAGCATGGGGTAGAGTTTTTCTTCGGGCGGGTCCCAGGGCTTCATCAGGTAGTAGTCGAGCTGCACCTCGTTGATGGCCCGGATGGCCGCGTTGGTGTCGGAGTAGGCCGTCAGCAGGATGCGTTTGGCCGACGGATAGTGCCGCCGGGCCTTCTGGAGGAAGTCCACGCCCAGCATGCCGGGCATGCGCTGGTCGGAGAGCAGCAGGGCCACTTCCTCGTTGCGCAACTTCAGTTCTTCCACCGTTTTGAGGGCTTCTTCGCCGGAGGCGGCGCTGAGGAGGCGGTAGTCTTTGCGGTATCGGCTCCGCAAGTCGCGTTCGATGGCCCGCAATACCTGGGCATCGTCGTCCACGACAAGGATAATCGGCTTTTTCATGTAGCTGCAAGGGGTAGGTATTACTCAAGTTACACTTTAATTGCCGGTTCCCAAACCGGCCGGCCCCGGGGCGCCCCGGTCGTCCACTACCGCACTGGCTAATAAAACGGACCGGGCCGCTTATGATTGGGGGCTTTCCCGTATTAACGGCAAACGTGTTACGAGTATCCTAAAATTCTAACTTTTCAAACAATGCGGACAACTTTACTTTCCCGGGTACTATTCCGGGCCGTTCTTCTGGGGGCAGTGGCGGCCCTGCCCGCCCGGCTCCGGGCCCAAACCCCGGCGGATACCCTGCAAAAGCCGCTTTCGTACACCGTCCGGGCCGGTACCGTGGCCTCGGTGGCGCAAGGGGACTGCCTGCCGCTCTGGCTGGTGGCAAACCGCTTCGGCGCCATTGCCGACCGGGGGAGCGACCTTTCCTCAAACATCGGGGGCAGTCTTGCGTACCGGGTTACGCCCAACCTCTCCGTCAGCAGCCGTCTGGACCTCTTCCTCAACAACGGGTTCGGGAATTTCTTCGTGCAGCAGGGCTACGTGAAGCTCAATTACAAGAAGTGGCAACTGGCCGGGGGCCGCTACGCGGAAACGGTCGGGGAGGTGAACCCGGAACTTTCCAGCGGGGCCCTGGGCGTAAGCGGCAACGCGTTGCCCGTTCCCCGCATCGGGATTGCGACCACGCGTTACGTGCCCGTCCCTTTTACCGGCGGGTGGGTGCAGTTCAAAGGCCGCTACGGCCACGGGTGGCTGGGCAACGACCGCTACGTAACGAATGCTTTTCTGCACGAAAAATCCTTTTACCTGCGGGTGGGCAAGGAGAAATGGGGCGTGTACGGCGGGGGCAACCACTTCGCCCAGTGGGCCGGCGTGCACCACCGGGCCGGTCAGTTGCCGCGGGGCTTTACGGATTACCTCAACATTGTGCTGGCCGGCCGCGGGGGCAACGGAAACATCATCCAGGATGAAACCTTCGATGCGGCCAACGCCCCGGGTAACCACCTGATCGCCTTTGACTTTGGGTTTGACCTAAAGGCGGGCAACGGCCGTTTCCGGGGCTACACGCAAAGCCTGTTCGAAAAAGGATCGGCCCCGAACGCCATGGTGAAGGACCAGACGCAGGGTTTTAAACTGCTGAACCCCGACCGGCTGGCGGGCGCCGAATGGACGGGCACGGCCGGACCCCTGCGGGGCGTGGTGCTGGAGTTTCTTTCGACCAAGTTCCAGGGCGGGCCGGAATTCTTCGTGGGCCGCGACAACTACTACAACCATTCGATCTACCGCACGGGCTGGAGTTACGGCGGCATGAGCCTCGGCACGCCCCTTTTCATCAACCAGGCCCGCGCCGCCGCCTACGGCCTCAAGCCCGGCACCGACCAGCAAATCGTCAGCAACCGGGTGCTGGCCGGCCATTTCGGCGCCAAGGGCCAGATCGGTTCCCGGATCGGTTGGCGGACGCTGGCTACCTACGCCCGGCACTACGGCAACTACTACAATACGTCCACTTTCACGCCGGCCAGCACCCAGGCGCACCTCATGCAGGAGTTTTCCGGCAAACTCAGAGCCGGCCTTTCCCTCACCGGCGCCGTGGGCTGCGACCTGGGCGACCTGTACACCAACTGGGGCGGGCAACTGGGGCTGAACTGGACGCTGCCGGGCTCTTTTTAGAGGCAAGCAGCGGCTCGTTGTAGCGAAATAAGTAGCGAAATAATAAGTAGCCCGCGGTTTCAACCGTGGGTAACCCGCGGTGTCAACCGTGGATTGTCCCGTGGCCGCCCGGAAACCCTCCGGGCGGCTTTTTTTAGCTTGCGCAACTTCCGGGGGCGAACCGCAGTATGCGCCTCTGCGTGCTACCCATCCCGCGTCTTATGGCTGCTCACCCGTTCCGTCACTCCGGCCTGCTCCGCACCGTCTGCTTCGGGCAGGGCCTCTACTTCGTCCTTACCGGCGTCTGGCCCCTCGTGGACATGAAAAGCTTCATGGCGGTCACCGGCTTTAAGGTGGACCAGTGGCTGGTGAAAACGGTGGGCGTCCTGATCCTGGTGGTGGGCCTCGTGCTGCTCAGTGCGGCCCGGTCGCGGCGCGTCTCCCCGGAGATCATGGGGCTGGCCGTGGGCTGCGCGCTGGGGCTCACGGCCATCGACGTGTACTACGTGCTCATCGACCGCATCCGCGACGTGTACCTGCTCGACGCCCTGGCCGAAGTGGCGCTGGCAGTGGCCTGGCTGGTTGCGTGGTTCTCGGCCAAACGGGGCTGATTTACCGTTTGTTGTGGGCCGTTAGTGAAAGCCTTTCATTAACTCCTGATCTTTGGGAGGCGCACCCGCGCAAATGGTCACTTGTTTGAAACAGTACCCGCCGTTGCCCCCGTACAAGGCATAACGCAACCGCGATCCAAGCAACCCAGCTACGATGCCCAAACCAGAACAAAACGACAAACCGGAACAAACCGGGACGCCCGCGGAAAGGCGACCCAAGCCCAAAGAACGCCGGGAATGCCCCACGCCCCGGGGCAGACTGCTGGCCATCGGGGGTAGCGAAAGCAAAGAACGCACGCCCAAACCCGAGTCCAACCAGGAGGACAACAGCAACTTCGAGTCATTGCAGGTCCTCAAGCGGTTCTGCGAGGAACTGCGGGGTGAAAATCCGATGGTGGCCGTTTTCCCGACGGCCTCTTCCATTCCCGAGGAAATGGGCCAGGACTACCGGGAGGTATTCAGGAAACTGGGCATCAACCGGGTGGAAGTACTCGACATCCGGACCCGCCAGGACGCCAACAACCCGCGTTACCTGGAAATCCTCGACCGGGCGGCCGGATTTATGTTTACCGGCGGCGACCAACTGCGGCTTACTGCGATTCTGGGCGGCACCCGGCTGATGGAACGGCTCAAGGAACGCTACACCGACGAGGAGATCATCATTGCCGGCACCAGCGCCGGAGCGGCGGCCCTCTCTACGCCCATGATCTACACCGGCCAGAGCGACGGGGGCTTCAAAAAGGGCGACGTGTACATCACCACCGGCCTTGAATTCATGCGCGATGTAGCCATCGACACGCACTTCATTGCCCGCGGCCGCATCTGGCGGATGGCCCAGGCCATTGCTACCAACCCGCAATGCATCGGCATCGGGCTTGAAGAAGACACGGCCATTCTGTTCTCGGAAGGCAACCACCTGGAAGTGATCGGCAGCGGCCTCATCGTGATCGTGGACGGCAAGGGCATGACCCAAACCAACATCACCGAAGTGGACCCCGGCGTGCCCATCACCATCCGCGACCTAAAGGTGCACATGCTCGGCAAAGGCGACCGGTACATCCTGCCCACGCAGGACCAACAGCATAAGTAACACCGAAGCCCAACCTCCTTCAGCATTCGACATTCCTCCTTCAACATTCGAAATTCAACTATTGATGAATGCCGAACAAGGAATGATGTACGCCGAAGTACTGAACAACGAACAACCAACAACGAACAACTATGAGCAGCTATACAATCGTCATTCACGGCGGGGCGGGCACGGTGAAGCCGGGAGAACTCTCGCCGGCCAAGGAAGCCCTGGTACGGGTGGGGCTGGAGGAGGCCCTGCTGGCCGGCCGCCAGGTCCTCGAAGACGGCGGCGCCGCCCTTGATGCCGTGCAGGCCGCCGTGCGCAGCCTCGAAGACAACCCCCTGTTCAACGCCGGCCGCGGCTCAGTGCTCAACTTCGACGGCGGTCACGACCTGGAAGCGTCCATCATGGACGGCAACACCCTGAAGGCCGGGGCCGCCACGGGCCTCCGGATCGTCAAAAACCCGATTCTGCTGGCCCGGGCCGTGATGGACACCACCGATTTTGTGTTCGTGAACGGGGAAGGCGCCGAGGCCCTGGCCCGGGAACGGGGGCTGGAAATCGTAGCCAACGACTACTTCTTCACCGAGGAACGCCGCGAGGAATGGGTGAAGAAGCGCGAGAAGGAAGGCGAACCGGAACCCGGCGAGGCCGCCGCCGCCGGCGGTGGTTTCGGTACGGTGGGGGCAGTGGCCCTCGACGTGCACGGCAACCTGGCCGCGGCCACCTCCACGGGCGGCCTGACCAACAAACGGTACGGCCGCGTCGGCGATACCCCGCTGATCGGTTGCGGCACGTACGCCCGCAATGGCGTGTGCGCCGTGTCGGGCACCGGCGACGGGGAGTTCATGATCCGGTCGGTGGCGGCCTACGACGTGGCCTGCCTGGTGGAATACAAGGGCTTGCCCCTGGCGGAAGCCTGCCAGGTGGTGGCCGGCAAGTTCCGGGGTATCGGCGGGGAAGGCGGGCTCATCGCCGTGGACCCGGCCGGCAACGTGGCCATGCCCTACAACTCGCCGAGCATGTACCGGGGCTATTTTTCGCCCGAGAAGGGCCTGTACGTGGGCATTTTTGAGGACTGACCGGCCGGCACCCTGCTGAACAGGCCGTGAGGTCAGTGAAAGTGGTTCACTAAGACCGGAGGCCATTAAACACATTTCAGAAAGTTTTAGTATAAGGTGACACCCGGCGGAAAAGACTCCTGAAGGATGAGAAGATGGATGAGAGGGAAAATCAGGAGGTGCCCCGGGTAAATCCCGCCAAAACGGGAGATTTTTTAGACTATTTTTTGCTACAAACCAAGTTTGTACGTAGTTAGGAGAACCCGCGTGTACCCCACGACGGGTTCTTCTTTACCATACAAACGACAATTGCCAAAAGCCCATTGCAAACCGCTACACCATGAAAATTAAGGAAATAAGAGCCACGCGCGGCCCCAACTTCTGGTCAGTACGCTACCCGCAACTGATCCTGATGGTGCTCGACCTGGAGGAACTGGAAGAACGGCCGACGGATACGATTCCCGGCTTCGCCGAACGGATCGAAACCGATTTGCCTTCCATGCACGAACACGCCTGCTCGAAGGGCTACCCCGGCGGCTTCTTCGAACGGGTCCGGGAGGGCACCTGGATGGGCCACGTGATCGAACACATTGCCCTGGCCATCCAGACCCTGGCCGGCATGGACTGCGGCTTCGGCCGGACCCGCGGCACGGGCGCGCCCGGCGTGTACAACGTGGTGTTCGAATACAAGGTGGAAGCCGCCGGCCGCTACGCCGCCGAGGCCGCCGTACGCATTGCCCGGGCCTTCACCGACAACCAGCCCTGCGACATTGAACGCGACGTGCAGGCCCTGCGCGACATTGCCGCCGAGCATTTTCCCGGCCCCAGCACCAACGCCATCCTCGAAGAAGCCCGGAGCCGCGGCATTCCCGTGCTTACGCTGGGCCACAACGGCTTGTACCAGCTCGGCTACGGCGCCCGGCAGCGGCGCATCCGGGCCAGCATGGCCGGCACCACCTCCTGCATTGCCGTAGACATTGCCGGCGACAAGGACGAAACCAAGCAACTGCTCCAGGACGCGGGCATTCCCGTGCCCAAAGGCACCATCGTCAAGGCCCCCGAAGAATTGCCCCGGGCCATCGATGCCATCGGGTTCCCGCTGGTGGTAAAGCCCCTCGACGGCCACCAGGGCAAGGGCATTACCGTGGGCATCCGCACGGCCGAAGAAGCCGCGGAGGCGTTGCAAATGGCCACCGAGTACTCGCCCGACGTAATCGTTGAACAGTGCATCGGCGGCTACGACTTCCGGGTGCTGGTGGTCAACTTCAAGTTCGTGGCCGCCACGCGCCGCCGGGCCGCGGCCGTCACCGGCGACGGGCAATCCACCATCCGCCAGCTCGTAGACCAGGTGAACGCCGACCCCGCCCGGGCCGAGGGACACGGCGGCGTACTCACTACCATCAAGATTGATTCCATTAGCGAAGGCATCCTGGAACACCGGGGACTCTCCCTCGATTCGGTGCTCAGGGAGGGGGAGGTGCTGTACCTGAAGCGGACGGCCAACCTGAGCACCGGCGGCACGGCCACCGACGTAACCGACACGGTACACCCCGAAAACATCCGGATGGCCGAACGCATTGCCCGCATCGTCGGCCTCGACATCTGCGGCATCGACCTGGCCACGCCGGGCCTCGATACGCCCCTGCGCACCAACGGCGGGGCCGTACTGGAGGTAAACGCCGCCCCGGGCCTGCGGATGCACCTGGCCCCCGCCGAAGGCGAACCGCGCAACGTGGCCGCCCCCATCATCGACATGCTATTCCCGGCGGCGGAATTGGCCCGCATCCCGATTGTGGCCGTGACGGGCACCAACGGCAAAACCACCGTGGCCCGCCTGGTGGCCCACCTCGCCCGGCAGGCGGGGCACCGCACGGGCCTTACCACCACCGACGGCATTTACCTCGGCGAAGACCTGCTCGAACCCGGTGACAATACCGGTCCGCTCAGCACGCAGATCATCCTGAAGGAGCCCGACGTGGAATTTGCCGTGCTCGAATGCGCCCGGGGCGGCCTGCTCCGCGCGGGCCTGGGCTTTGACCGGTGCGACGTGGGAGTGGTCACCAACGTAGCCGCCGACCACCTGGGCCTGGGCGGCATTGACACGGTGGAACAAATGGCCAAGGTAAAAGCGGTGGTGCCCGAAACGGTGAAGCCCGAAGGGTATGCCGTGCTCAACGCCGACGACGACCTGGTGTACGCCATGCACGAACGGGTCTCTTCCCGCATTGCGCTGTTCAGCCTCTACAACCAGAACCCGCGCATCCTGGCCCACTGCGTGAGCGGCGGCCTGGCGGCGGTGGTGGAAAACGGCGTGATCGTGCTCTTCGACGGCGGCAACCGCCACGAACTCACGCCCGTGGACGAAGTGCCCTCCACCTTCAGGGGGACTGCGTCGTACATGGTATCCAACGTGCTGGCGGCGGTGCTGGCCGCGTACGCCAGCCACATCGACTTGCAGGACATCCGCAACGGGCTGTTTTCGTTCGTGCCCTCGGCCCGCATGACGCCCGGCCGCATGAATCTCTTCCAACTCGACGGCAAACGCCTGCTGGTGGACTACGCCCACAACCCGGCGGCCCTGGTGGCCCTGGGTACGTACCTCCAGAAACTCGAAGCCCACCCCAAGATCGGCATCGTGACCGGCGTGGGGGACCGCCGCGACGAAGACATCATCGAGATCGGTACATTGTCGGCCCGGTTCTTCGACCAGGTAGTGATCCGCTTCGACAAGGACCTGCGGGGCCGCGAGGCCGACAACATCCGGCAATTGCTCGTGCAGGGCATCGAGAACGAATGTCCGGGCAAGCCGGTGCAGGTGTGCCCCACCGAAGAGGAAGCCCTGAACCTCGTGCTGCGCGATGCCCCGGCCGGCGCCTTCATCGTGGACTGCACCGAAAAGGTGGACAAGACGCTGGAAATCGTGGACCGCCTCTGCCGCGCCGGGGCCGGCTCCGAAGTGAACATGCTCGAAGACACCGGCAAACCGCAGGCCGCCCCTTCCGGCGAAGAAGTCTCCGGCCTGCTCGGGGTTTCCGGGGGGTAGGATCAGGATGCTGGGGATAAAAGGATTAACAGGATTTGTAGTGGGGTCAGGTGTAAGCACCTGACCCTGCTTTTTATGGGGAAGCTAATGGTTTCGCTTGGTCTTGGGTTGGGAAAAGTGGTTACAGCAATGCATTATTTACTGTGTGTTAATAAATTGTAAAATAGATACTTATTAATATATTGTTCTTGTGGAAGTTTAAGTAGAGGCCGGTGCTTCTTCAATCAGGAATGAATGAAATAGTCAAGGATTGACCCAATCACCTATCCATCCCGTACACCTTGTTAGCAGAGCACGCGCCGCGTCCGTAGCGGAATGCCGGATCAGGTGGATCGAAGCGTCAGACGAGGCCGCCTTTGCCTTCGGACAAAAAATTCAACCGTATGGTGGAGAGCCGGGAGATACCCGTGCAGGGGAAACAACACTGACGGGTAAGCAAAACAAAGTTTTGCACGAAAAAGGGGGTAGTCAGAGACTACCCCCAGCCGTAAGGGTACTTGGACGTTCTGTTTGGCAGTGCGGAAACGCATGCCCTGGTTTCGTACACTTTCGAGGGGCAACCGCCTCACCATTAAACCACAGACCGATTGTTCTTTCTTCGCTTCGGTGTCTACCCGGGCAAGGTCAATCCCTGACCCCAGTTTCCCGTCTCCTGTCTAATATCTCCCGTCTGAAGTCTCAATACCGGCGGCCCCACAGGTAGCGGGTCAGGCCGACGTTGACGCCGACGTAGCCCTGCGTGGGCAGTTCGCCGGCCCCGAACAGGTGGTTGTACTTGCCGCTCACGGTAAAGTGCCAGTCGTTGCGGAAGGGGAAGGTGACACCCACCTCCGGGTAGAGGCCCAGGAGCCACTCTTTCTCGCGGAAGGCGTAGAGGCCCATGTTCGTGTTCTGGATGAAATACGTAGTACCCAGCCCCAGCCCGGCGTAGGGCTTGAACCTGGCATCGGCGCCGCCAAAGTGCACCTGCGGACTCACGTGCAGCGGGAAGGCGTTGATGTAGCGGAACTGCGTGCCGTACAGCGTCGTGTTGCCGTCTTCCCCGTATTCGTACGCGGCCGGAGCCTGCTTCTCGTAAAACACGTTCCAGCCGGCCGTGACGCCCAGCGAGAACCGGTCGTTGAAATGGATGCGCGGCGTCACCGTAAGGCCCCGGAAACTGGTCGTCTTCAGGTAGTCGGTGGTATTGGAAACGGGGACGCTCACGTTGTACAGGATGCTGGTCGAGTACTGTTGCCCGTAGGCCTGGAACGCGCAGAGCAATCCCAGGGCCAGTCCCCACAATCTATTGATTTTCATGGCTTTTTAAATCTTTTTGTCTCAAAATAAAACACCCTACCGGCTGCCGCCGCCCAGGTACGTCGACTGCCTGAAGGCCTGCCCGATGGCCTGCACGATCCGGTCGCGGACCGAAGCCGGGGAGCCTTCGATGAGGCCGTTGAACGTAGCCACCCACACGGCCGGAATGTTCTGGTTGCCCGCCGTCACCTGGTTGGGGTCCACCATCTGCACGATCAGCGAACCGGTCTGGTACGCCGTCACCGTCACCGGCGAGTAGTAACCCGGGTAACCGTAGCCCCAGCCCTGGCCCAGGCCGCCGTAGCCGCCCCAGCCGTTGTACCAGCCCCACTGGTCGTAAGGATTCGACCACACGTCCACGTTCGTATTGCCCGTCACCGTAGCCAGTACCACCACGTCGGCCCGCTGGCTGGTAGAGTCGGGAAGGCGGGTAAAGCCCTTGGCCTGCAACTGGTTTTCAATGGCTTGCAGGATGTAGGGGTCGTAGGCCGGGCTCACCTGGTCCTGGCCGTAGGGGTCGCGGATGTGCACCACCGAGTCGGGCATCAGGTAGGTGCGGGCCCCGGCGAAGTTAAAATTGCGGTCGTAGGTGGTCGCCACCAGGTCGTATTCGCCCACGATTTCGGGACCGCCGGGGTAGCAGCCCGTGAGCAGCAACAGGAGGCCGCAGCACCAGGCGGCAGGCTTCCAAAGGGAATTGATCTTTCTCATGTTATTTCACGCTTCAAGCATTAAATCGTAACCTGATTATTAACCATATAACGCAAAAAAGCCCCGCCGGATTTCATTTTTCCGGGCAGAGCCCCTCTTTTCAGTACACTTTTTTGTGAATTTACAACACGATGAATGTAATTAAATTAATATAATGGCAGGCTTTAAGGGGAGGACCTGCTCAGGTGCAGCAGTTTGGCGAAACATATTCCATATCTGTTTAGCGACCAATAACGTACGCGTTGAAAGATATGGAATATGTTTCGCCAGCGGGTGCCCCGACCGAACGCGGTAAGTGGGTTACCGGCAACTGATGGCTATCCATGTGCATGTCATGGCTGAATTTAATTAAATACGTGATCTTCAGATCATACCCGTATTCCTACACGCCGAACGGGTATCCTTCCGGCACCAGGTGACTATCGGAGTTGAGGTGCATGGGGTGCAGGGCCCGCGTCTGGTCCAGGTACAGGAAGGCGTCGTAACGCCGCGACAGCACCGTGGGCACGTAGTTGCCGTAGCGTTCGCGTTCGGGGTGGTACACCACGCCGATGGCCCGGTGGCCCAGAGCCCGCCGGAACCGTTCGTTTTCGTTGTAAAAGTCAAACAGCAGCAGCTTGTCTTCGGCTCCTTCTTCGTGCAGGAGGGCTTCCACGCTGCCGTTGCGGGCCGGGGGTACGGGCATCACCTGCATGGGGGCGCCCCAGCCGTTGCCGGCAATCACGGTGCCCTGGTACGAGCCGAAGCCCACCAGCACCACGTCCTGCTGGTTGTGCTGCTGCCGCACGAGCTGGCCCACGTTCACCATGCCGTCGCGTTCCATGTCGGTGAAGCGGGCGTCGCCGATGTGCGTATTGTGTTCCCACACGACGCACCGGGCGTCGGGGCCGTGGAACTGCATGATGCGGTCCAGCGTCTCGGTCATGTGCGTGTCGCGGATGTTCCACGACTTGGACCCGAACGAGAACATGCTTTCGTAGTACCGTTCGGCGTTCACGGCCACCGAGGCGTTGACCTCCGCGTTGAGCGGCGCTTCCAGGTCGTGGTCGTAGGAGGGGGCCTTTTTGCGGATTTCGCGCAGCAGGTTGGTCACCTCGCGCTTGCACGACTCAGAGAGCGAACGGGTGGCCTGGGCGTACCGTTGTTCGTCTTCGCCGTAGGGCTCAAAGCAGTGCACAGCCTGCCGGGCCAGTTGGGCCGTTTCGGGGTCTTCCTGCTGGAGGTAATCAAGCAGCGTCTCCATCGATTCCCAGAGGCTGTACACGTCGAGGCCGTAGAAACCCACCTTGCGGCCCGTGGCCTGTTGGTCGTTGTACTTGCGCAGCCATTCAGCCAGCGAGGCGATTTCCCAGTTGGCCCACATCCAGGTAGGCCAGCGGCTGAAGTTGCGCAGCACGTCGGTGATCTTGTCGCCCCCGCGCTTGTCGCCCTTCACGTAGCGGTTGATGCGGAAGCAGTCAGGCCAGTCGCCCTCCACGGCAATGAACGAAAAGCCCTTTTCCCGGATGAGCCGTTTGGTAATGCGGGCCCGCCAGGTGTAGTATTCGTGGGTGCCGTGCGAAGCCTCACCCAGCAGCACGTAGTGGGCGTCGCCGATGCGGTCCATCAGCGGGTCGAGGTCGGCGTCGGTGCGCAGGTGGAAGCTCCGTTCCGGCTGGCCCTGCCGCCGGTATCTTTCGTCGTCACTTAATTCTTCTCTTGCAACCATGGTTTTACAGGTTAAAAAATGACCAGATTAGCTCTCTGTTATTCGTTTGGCCAACGAAGAAGGTTAGGGCTGAAAAGGGGAAAAAATGAAGAATGTCGAAGGAAGAACAACGAATGATGAAGTATGGGTACGCCCTTTTCCTTCATGATTCATCATTCCTTGTTCGACATTCATTCATCTCAATTGTATTCGTACCCTTTCCCGTCCGTTCAGCGGTTCTGATCAACTCCCTTGTCGCCGTGCAGTTTGAGGGAGCCGGCCTGGGCCGGGAACGCGTGGTCGTGGCCGTTGTCGAGCCGGGAGAACTGCTTGAGCAGGCCGCTCAGTACGTCGGCCGACAGTTCAAAGACGGCCTGCGTCCGCGGGTCGGTCACCTGCGGGGCGTCGGCCTGCAACTGGCTGATGAGTTCCTGGAGGCGCTGTCTGGCCCGGGCGGCGGGCGACGTGGGGTTTTCCTGGGGCTGTGCCGTGTCCATAATGGGTTGGTTTAGGGGGTGATTTGTTGTAAGGCAGTGATCAGTAAACAGTGAGCAGTAATCAGTTGGCATGCGTGAGGCAGTGAGCAGTAATCAGTTGGTATGCGTGAGTCACTGCATCTTCCTTACCAGTAGCTACTGTTCACTGTTCACTGTTTACTGTTCAGTACGGTACCGACGGCGTATCCACACCGCTGCCCGGGTCGCCCTGGACGGTATCCTGGCCGGGGACGGGCTGGTGCGACTGATGCCGGAGCATGTCCATGTGTTCGCGCAGGGCCACGGTGATTTCCTCGCTGAGGTCGCGGCCGGCCCGGCCGGCTTTTTCCTGGTAGAACGCAGTGATGTCGTCGGGCAGGCTAAGCGCCGGCCTCCCGGGGTTGTTGGGAGCTGTCGGGGTCATGGTGGGGTAGGTTTGGAATTTTGGCTAAGTGCACCTGGGCCGGCGTGGTGGCCGGGTGCCGGGAGCTGTAACTGGCGTTGAAGTCGCTCTTGCGCAGCACGTTCCAGCTTTCGCGGGCTTCTTTGAACACCAGCGGCAGCATGGCAACGTTGAGCCCGGCGGCCACCAGGCAGTACGGACAGGCTTTTTTCTGCTTGAAGAACATATCCGACAGGTAGGCTGCCGTGCCCGCCACGCTGCCCAGCACGGCGCCGGCCAGCAGGAAGTCGAGCCAGGGCGACCGGCCCGTGCGGTGACTGCCCCCGGCCGAGGCCAGGATCAGGTTGAGGGCGTACATGCCCAGGCTCACCGGCCCGTCGGGCAGCCCCATCGCGTAAGCCGACTTGGAACCCGACACTTTGTTGGCGTCGAAGATGGCCCCCGGCAGGTCGGGCAGCTTTTTGATCACCCCCATCTGGTAGAGGGAAATGACGCCCATGTCGGCCGCGCCGATGGCCGAGAGCAGCGCAATCTGCCGCCGGCGATGCAACGAATCCGATTTTCCTTTGCGTAGTTCACGACGAATCGCTTTTGCATCCATACAGTTTCCAGTTTAGAGTTACCCCCTCATACGGTCCGCCTGCGGATTGGTTGGTGCGGCGGCGGCAAACGGGCCGAAGTCTTATTTCTGCGAAATGCAACCTCCTGCCGCAACCGGCAGTACACTACCCCATGTGCAGGCCGGACGTGCTGGGGATTCGTTGTATTGCCGTCAAACCATCATCGTTCTATGCGAGGAATTTCCATCCACCGGGCCAATGCCATGCTGTTGTTTGCCATCCTGCTGGTGGTGGCCCTGTACTACGCCCACACCGTGCTGGTGCCGCTCACGTTCGGCATCATCCTGGCCATGCTCCTGCTGCCCGTCTGCCGCAAGCTGGAAAGCTGGGGGCTGGGCCGCGCGTTGTCGGTATTCCTGTGCATTCTCCTGTTCCTCCTCGGGCTGGCGACGGTGCTCGGCGTGATCTACATCCAGGCCGCCAACTTTGCCGAAGATGGCCCGCGCATCCAGAAACAGTTCCAGCAGAGCCTCCAGGAAGTGCAGCAGTGGATCGGGCAACGCCTGGGCATCAGCCCGCAGAAGCAGATCAACCTGATCCAGCAGGGCGCGCAGTCGCTCTCCAAGTCGGGTCAGTCGTTTGCCAAAAAATTTGCTTCGGGAATGGCCGGCGGCCTGGCCGACTTCGTGCTGGTGCTGGTCTACATTTTCTTTTTCCTCTGGAAACGCGAACGGTTCGCCGACTTCTTCCTGCAACTGACCAGCGACGAGTCCCGGCCGGAGGCCCGCCAGACGCTGCGCGACATCAGCAAGGTGTCGGCGCGTTACATGGGCGGGCGGCTGCTGGCCATGACCATGCTGGCGACGATCTACGCTGTGGGCTTTATGATCGTGGGCCTGAAAAACGGCATTCTGCTGGCCGTCATTGCGGTGCTGCCTACCATTGTGCCCTTCGTGGGACCCCTTTTCGGCGGCTTGTTCCCGCTGGCCGCCGCAATGGTAGACTCCTCGTCGGGGATTATGGTGCCGGTACTGGGGGTGCTGGTGGCGGGCCAGCTCATCGACGAGTACTTCATCGAGCCCTTCGTGCTGGGCACCAACCTCGACCTCAGCCCGCTGATGACGATCTTCAGCATCGTGGTGGGAGAGGCCCTGTGGGGCGTGGCCGGCATGATCCTGTTCATTCCCCTGTTTGCCATTGCCAAGATCACTTTCGACCACGTACCGTCGCTGCACCCGCTGGCCTTCCTGCTGGGCGACGAAGGCGAGGAGGAGCCCGGGTTCGTGCGGAAGGTCAAAAAGTGGTTCGGGAAGGGAGGGTAGTCAGTGGTCATTGGTCAGTGGCCAGTGGCCAGTGGTCATTAGTCAGTGGTCATTAGTACTCGATGCTTCCCGATCTACAAATGACTACTGACCAATGACTAATGACCACTGACTAATCTCTACGCGGGCATCACCAGTTTCATTTGTTCCTGCCGGCGGTAGGCTTCCAGGGAGAGCTGCTTCTGGCGTTCGATCAGTTGCCGGATGTCGGTCGGCAGGTCGGGGTTTTCGAGGGCTTCGTTGAAGGCTTTCTGCGCCCACTCTTCGCCGTAAAGGTTGGAATCGAGGATGGCCCTTTCGTCGCTGCCGGTAAGGGCCGCTTTTACGTCCATCCACTGGCGGAAGAACTTGCCTTTGAGCGTCGTATCCGTTTCGGCAGTGCCGCCGAAGCGGCCGATCATGGCGTTGAGTTCACTGGCAAAAGCCTGGCGCTGCTGTACCAGGTCCAGGTAGTACGACTCGAACTGCGGGTTCTTGGTTTCCTTGGCTGCCCTTTGGTAGCCGGCAATCCCGTCATTGACGAACTCGGTGAGTTCTTTCAGGGTGTCCACAATGTTTTCGCTTTGCGTTGCCATACGGTTGGTGTTTTAGGTACATACTACTCACTTTTTGCGGCGAAGTCGCACCTTTGCGGGAGAGGCTCCATTCAATATCATTTAGCGCGATGAGCGGCCCTTTTGTTGCATTGAAAGTCCGATTTTTCCGGCAAAAATGACGGGTGGGGCTACCAGTCCGCCGGCGGTAACGGGCGGGATGCGGCCGGGCATTGCTGCGGCGGGCCGGGCAGATGAGTCGCAAAATTCAGAAACTTTATTCAGAAGGAATCGTACATTTGCGTGCCGGAGCGATTTGCCGCCCCGGCAGGTAAGTTTGTCAAACTAATACTAAAACACCATGACCATGCCCAGATATTATGAAGGCTACCAGGATAATGACAGCAACAGCGCCGCTACTGCCCTGTTAACGTTTGTGTTAGGCGCCGCGGCCGGCGTTGCCGCCGGGATGCTGCTGGCCCCCAGTTCCGGCCAGGAAAACCGGCGTAAGATTGCTTCCGCCGCCAATGACCTGGCCTCCAAGGCCACGGATCAGTGGGGAAACGTGAAGGAAAAAGCCACTTCCACCATCAATAAGGTGACCCGCAAGAACAACCCCGGGGGCAGCACTTCCAACCCCACCGACCAGCTTAACAACCTGTAATGCCCCGCGCACAGTGCGCACTGCGAATGCAAAAGCCGCCGGCCCCAGGGACCGGCGGCTTTTTTTTGTACTCCGCTAGACGTTGCTGGCGCCCTGCTGGGGCTCCTTGTTGCGGTCTTGCCACCACTTGAAGGCCAGCGTAACGATCACCGCGGCGGCCACGCCCAGAAACACGTATTTGATGTACTGCTGCAAGTGCGGAAACGTGCTGCCCAGGAAGTAGCCCGCCAGCACCAGCGAGGAAATGTACAGCACGCACCCGATGCCGCTGTAGAGGGCAAAGGGGGCGATGCCCATGCGGCCGCTGCCCGAAAGGAGGGGGTTGAACGTGCGGATCACCGGCAGGAACCGCCCCAGGATCAGGGACCGCTTCTTGTGCTTGCGGTAGAACGCCTCCGACTGCTCCAGGTACTTGCGTTTGTAGATGAACCCGTCCTGCATGCGGTGGAGGCGTCCCCCCAGCTTTTTACCCAGCCAGTAGCCCGTCAGGTCCCCCACGAAGGCTGCCCCGATGAGGGTGAGGATGAGTACGCTCAGCGGCGTGTTGATGGACTGGGCACCACTCATCAGGCCGGCGGCCAGCAGCAGCGTTTCGCCCCCCGGCACGATGAGGCCGAGCAAAAAACCGGTTTCGATGAATACCAGCAATGCAATCAGTGCCGTACCACCCGTTTCTATCAGATTCTGATCCATTGGTATGAGACGTTAGGTATATGATGTATGAGACAGGAGATGTGAGACGGGAGATGTGAGACCCGGTACGCGGGCGGAAAATCTCCTGTCTCCTGTCTGGTATCTCCCGTCTTTTCCTTGGTAAACGGGGGAGCCGGCGTGGGGGTTGACTTGCAAGGGCCGGGGCAGCAGGGGGAAGGGTGACCGCGGAGTGACACGGAGAGAAGTTGATCCAAATGGTTTCATCTAAAGGCGGGGATGGCGGGAAGGGGTCGCATGGCGGGAAAGGGTCGCATCGCGGTACTCATCGCGTCGCGGCTCCCCTCCTCGGAGGGGTTAGGGGGTGGGTTTACCTCTATGAGACAAGTTACCAGGGGATCATCACATTGCGGTAATCTCCTGTATGCAGTGCTCAACTTTCCGCAGATACTCCTTGATGCCAATACCTTTTTGCACAGGTCTTTATTACGATGATCCCTATGTCACTTGTCGCATGGAGGTAAACCCACCCCCTAACCCCTCCTCGGAGTAGGGCTGTACAGTTTAAGTTATAAAAGCCAGGAATATAGCTCTTTGATATTGTGCGCATAGCGTTCAGTAGTTGCTTTCAGAGAGGAGAAGCCTTTGGCTCTGGTTAAATTCAAGACCATGTTCTTGATAAGGGAAACGTTTTTGGCGGCCTGATGGTGTCGGATGCGGTTTTTGTCTTCCTTCATGTGGACGTCTTTGACCCAATGCAAGCGGTTCTCAATGCCTCAATGATTGCGAATCAGAGTAGCGGCTTGTTGGGCCGATTCCATCTTGCGGCTCAAGATATAGTAGTGGGTCTTCTCATAAGGCTTAGCTTTCTGGAAGCGCTTGCCTTTGCGATAGCCCCAGCGCCTGAGTACTACAAAGCAGACAATGCCTTTGTAGTAGTTTTGCCAGTCTTGAGGGGCGGCAAAGAGCTGGCAGTGGCGGTGTTCCAGGCGACCCCGGTTCTTCTCTCGGTACTGCTGCTCACTCAGGGGCTTTTGCGAGCGGGCCTCTTGTTGGAGGCGGGCCAGGAGCTTGACCTGATTGGCCTTCACTTGCAAGCAGTAGTCATTACCCGAATCAACAATAGCTTCTAGCGTTTTTTTTGGCTGTGCAAGGCATCCAGCGTGAGCATAGCGCCTTTTAGATCGAGTTTTTCAATCAAATCGCGCACGACTTGGGCCTCGCCCTGCTGGCCATTGTGAAAGGCTTGTAAGCCTACTACCAACTGGCTTTGGTGAGAAAACACCTGTACCATAGCCACAAAGTCCTGGTAGCTTTCTGGGTAGTCAGAAAGGGTAGACTTCAAACTCTTGCCGTCTAAGCTGTAGGCTGGCTGAGCTTGTCCTAGGGGCTGAGCTTGTCCTAGGGGCTGAGCTTGTCCTAGGGGCTGAGCTTGTCCTAGGGGCTGAGCTTGTAGTTGGCCGAGCCAAGCCTGGAACTGCTGCTTGAAGGCCTCAAAGTCGAGCCTTCCCAACACTTCGCCGATGGTAACATGACCCGGTACGCCGTGCTTAAAACCAAACAAGCGTACAAACGCCCAGGCGTGACGTTGCATGAAGCGGGCCAGTTCCCGATAGCCGTAGTAGCCACTTAAGTTGCCTATGACTATCATTGCCAGTAGCGAGGGCAAGGGGTGGCGACTACCCTTTTTACAGCGAGGATCGGGTACTTTGGACAGAAAAGATAACAAGTTAGCAGCCATACTCATTTATATTTCTTGCAAATATACTTGCTAACAACTACTTACACCAAAACTAAACAACCCTACTCCCAGGAGGGGAGCCGCGACGCGACCCTTTCCCGCGAGGCGACGAGTACCGTGACGTGACCCTGTCCCGCGATGGTATACTTCCCCCAAGGGTATTTTCGCGGCGCAAGCAAACGTACTGTGCCCGGGCGACTTACGCGGATGAAGCGCTTCCCGCTGCAAGCGGCACCGTAGCATCATTCTTAGCCAATCATGCCAAAAAGCGGTATCTTTGCGCTTCCAAATGCATTTATACCACTTAGTCTGAAACTAAGCGAGGTACCTTATGAAACTTTACAGCATCTTACTCTACTACTGCTACACGCCCATTGAGGACCCCGAGCAGTTCCGCTACCAGCACCACCTGTTGTGCCTCGGCCTCGACCTGCGGGGCCGCATCATCGTTGCCCCCGAGGGCCTCAACGGCACCGTGTCGGGCCTCCGGGAAAATTGCGAAAAATACATGCAGGCCCTGAAGGCCGACCCGCGGTTTGCGGCCATCGACTTTAAGGTGGAGCCCTACGATACCCACGCCTTCCAGAAGCTGCACGTGCGGGTAAAGCCCGAAATCGTGCATTCCGACCTGCACCACGTCGATCCCAACGCGCAGACGGGCATTCACCTGGCCCCCGAAGAATTCAAAAAGATGAAAGACCAGCACGACGTGGTACTGCTCGACGTGCGGTCCAACTACGAACACCACCTCGGCAAGTTCAAAAACGCCGTTACGCTCGACATGGAGAACTTCCGTGACTTCCCGGCCAAGGTGGACGAACTCGAATCGCTGAAGGACAAAAAGGTGATCACCTACTGCACCGGCGGCATCAAGTGCGAAAAGGCCAGTGCGTTCCTGCTCGAAAAGGGCTTTAAGAACGTCTACCAACTGCACGGCGGCATCATCAAGTACGGCATCGAGCAGGGCGGCGAAGACTTCGAGGGCAAGTGCTACGTGTTCGACAACCGCGTGGCCGTGGACGTCAACAAGGTCAACCCCGTCACCATTTCCACCTGCTACGTGTGCGGCACGCGTTCCGACCGCATGGTCAACTGTGCCAACCCCGAATGCAACAACCACGTGCCCCTCTGCGAAAATTGCGGCTGGACCATGGAGGGCACCTGTTCGGAAACCTGCAAGGCGCATCCCCACAAACGTCCCTACGACGGCACGGGCTACTACGCCAGGCAGCTCAACGGCTACGATCCCCACCGGAGCGTTCCCCGCCTCAACAAATAACCCGTGGGGCAGATTTTTGTCAATGGTCAATGGTCATTGGTAAATACGCGTAGGTCCTGTGCCGCGTACGAACAAATGACCATTGACTAATGACCAATGACCAATGTACCCTTGACCAACCCCTGAACCAGCCGATGATGCACTTCCCCGAATCCGAACTCATCCTCAACCGGGATGGCAGCATTTACCACCTCAACCTCAACCCCGACGACATCGCCGACACCATCATCACGGTGGGCGACCCGGGCCGGGTGCACAAGGTCACGCAGTACTTCAATGACATTGACTTTGAGATGAACAAGCGGGAGTTCATCACCCAGACGGGCACCTACAACAATAAGCGCATTACGGTGGTATCGTCGGGCATGGGAACCGACAACGTGGAAATCCTGCTCACCGAACTGGACGCCCTGGCCAACATTGACCTCAAGAAGCGGACGCAGCGCGAAAAGCACCGCCGCCTGCGCATTCTGCGGGTGGGCACCTCCGGCAGTTTGCAGGCCGACATTCCCGTGGACAGCTTCGTGGCTTCGGCCACCGCCGTGGGCCTCGATACGCTCATGTGCTACTACGAATTGCCGCAGGACGCCACCGAGCAGCAGCGGGCCGCCGCCATCCAGGCCAAACTGAACCTGCCGTACACGCCCTACTGCGCTTCGGCGTCGGCCGAGATGCTGCGGCAGTTCGGCCACGACATGATTGAAGGGAACACCATCACTTGCCCCGGCTTTTACGCGCCGCAGGGCCGGCGGCTCCGGCTGCCGCTGCGCATTCCCAACCTCATCAAGGAGATGAATTACTTCCACGAGGGGGACTACTGGCTCACCAACTTCGAAATGGAAACGGCCGGCTACTACGCCATGTGCCGGATGCTGGGCCACGACGTGCTTTCCCTCAACGCCATTGTCGCCAACCGCATCACCCACCAGTTCTCCAAAGATCCCGACAAAACGGTGGATACGCTGATCAAGACGGTGCTGGACCGGATTTAGCGGGCTTGTATGGTTGAATGGCTGTATGGTTGTATGGTTACATGGCTATATGGTTGATTGTCGGGCGATGGGGCGGGCGTAAGCAAAACCATTCAGCCATGTAACCATATAACAATCAACCATATAGCCATACAACCCCATTCCTACTTCGCCGCCGGCCGCCATTCCACCTGGCCGCACCGTTCGCAGGGGGTGACGGGTTGCTGGGGTGCTTTGGTGATGTGGCCGCAGTTGCGACAGGCGAATTTGCCGGAAACGGTTTCCCAGTCATCGGTGTAGTCGTGGTCCCACTCGGGCACGATGGGCAGGCCGGGCACCGGATCGGGGGCTTCCAGGATCGTAAACTTGCCGCTGGGTTCGAAGTACAGGCGTTGTACCTTGCCGAGGCTGTCGATGCCCTCCGAGCGGAGCTGCGCAAACAGGCGTTCCTGCGATAAGCCCGCCCTGCGCATTTCCTGCTGGTTGATGCAGCCGTCTTCGATCAGGACGTTGTTGTGGTCGAGCAGTACCCGTTCCATCTTTTTGCTCCGGAACGTAGCTTGCGCAATAAACCGCTGGAAGGCGATCACCACCACGGCAATGATCAGCGCCGGGAGCAGGCCGCGGCTCGGGTCGAGCACGGGCACCCCAATGGCCGCTGCCAGCGACGTGAGGGCCGCCAGTTCGTTGCGGGTAAGCGACGAGGCCATGCGCCGGCCCATCAGCCGGATGGCTACGAGCAGCATCAGGAACAGAAACAGAATGCGGAAGGCGGCCTCCCACATAAAGCCCCCCGGCACTTCCCCCATCAGGATGCGCCCAATGTCGTACAAATGGATTTCTTCGGGCTTCATGGAAAAAATGGAATAATTAATGGCTAATGGTATTGACAATCAGGGTTGTTCACAACTTTCCTCATCAATACAACTAATGACTAATGACCAATGACCAATGACCAATGACTAATACTTTTCTGCCGGCACTGGCCTTGCCGCGGGACGATCAGCCGGGCCGGGGGCCGGGGCGGGTTGCAGACCGGGTACCGACACGGCCTGGTCCCAGTCGTTGGCCCGGCAAAGGAGGCAGGGGGTAGGGGAGGCGTTGGCTTCCACCACGTTGCCGCAGTTTTTGCAGACCCGGAAGCAGTCCGTCCGGGGTTCGCCGCGGAACACGTTTTCGTCTTCGGCCGGCAGGATGCACAAGCCGGGCTTGTCTTTGGCGTTGCGGAATATGCTGAACTGGCCCGTGCCTTCCAGGTACACCCGTTTCACCTGGCCCAACTGGCGGACCTTGTTGCCCCGCAAATGCTCATAAAGTTGTTCGTGTGAAATACCCGTGTTTTTGAGCTTGCCCACGTCGATCACTCCGTTTTTGACCAGCAGCGTCACGTCGCCCTGCGTAAGCACCTCCACCTTCCGCGATTTGAACGAGAGCAGGCTGATGGCCCACTGAAAGGCAATCAAGCATACCAGCACGAAGACCGTAGGCACGACGCCGCGGTCGGGGAGCTGCATGCCCGGCGAGATGATGGCGCCCAGCACCACCGTAACGGCCATGTCGAGGATGCTTACGTGGGTACTCAGCCGCTTGCCCAGCAGGCGCATGGCAACCAGCAGGACCAGGTAGATAACGACCGACCGGATAAACACTTCGGCCATGAACTCCAGTGGCGCGTTGCCCACCAGGATGCGGCCCCAGTCCCAGAGTTGGATTTCTTCTTTTTTCATCCGAATCTGAGTACATGACAAAAGTTGGCCAAGAGTCTCCGGTGTTGTAATATGAGGTTGTCCAGACACCATAAAACAACCCGGAGTGACTCATGGCAACTCAATATGAAGGATTAAGCGCGGTTTTGCAACTACATCTGAAGTGGCATAAGGCCCGCCTCAAGTTCATTGACTTACTGATCATCACGCTTATCAGAGAGCGACACGTGAGCTTTAGCCGAGCCGCCAGTGTACTCACTAACCGCTCAAGTTTGTCAAACCTGAGGCGCATCCAGCGGTTTTTCGCCCAGTACACAATCAATTTTGACGCAATTGCCCGCCTACTGGTGGCCCTCAGTCCAGTAAAGCCGCCTTACCGCTTGAGCCTGGACCGCACCCACTGGCGCTTTGCCGGAGTGGAGTTCAACATCTTGTGCTTAACCATTGTGGCCGATAAAGTCTCCCTGCCGGTCTTGTGGCTCATGCTCGATAAAGCCGGTAACTCCGACACAGAGGAACGAAAAGAGTTACTGCTTCACTACGTACGGCTGTTCGGTGCCCAAAGCATCGACTACCTGATTGCTGACCGGGAGTTTGTGGGAGACGCCTGGTTTGGCTTGTTAGCCAAACTCCACATCCGCTATTGCATCCGCCTGAGGGCCAACTTCTGGATCAACTACTCCCATAAACCCCCAGTGAGGCTGTTTTGGCTCTTCAACGACTTGCCTTTCAACTCGGCCAGACAGATCCAAAAACCCGTGCTGCTGGCCAATCAATACGTCTACCTGTCAGGTATGAGGATTATCAACGATAAAAACCAGCTCGAATTCCTCCTTGTGGCTACCTACTACTTTGACCCTTGTGCCTTGCAGGTCTATGCCCAGCGCTGGTCGATTGAGTGTTTCTTCAAGGCCATCAAGTCAGCTGGCTTTCATATCGAAGATACCCATCTCAAAGATCAACAGCGGCTCAACAAACTGCTGGCCATCGTTGCCATTGCTTTCTTGTGGGTCTATCGGGTAGGAGAGTACAATAACGCACTCACCCCTATTGCCATTAAAACCCACCAAAGACGCGCTTGCAGCATCTTTCGCTACGGCTTAGACCAGCTTAACAAGGCGCTCACGCATGATGACCAGTTAGTCCGTAAATACATTCAACTTTTGTCATGTACTTAGCATCCGAATATAAAAATCAATGGCAGGATTGCCCGGCGCGCAACGATACGGCGCCTTCCGGGGCAAATACAAGGGCATATACGGCGCCGGCTGCCTGAGGATGGCTTGAAAGGTAGAATTAACCGGAGATTCTTCCTCAAATCCTGTTTTGAAATTATATTGTACTATATGCAGGTATATGCCGTGATAATGCGGTTATAATATGATTTAATGAAGATCGTTCACTAAATAAACTACCGCCTGGGTTGTTACTTTACCCGGATGGTTTCGGGCCGGACGGTTGATCCGTATTTACCGGGCGTCTGCGTATTTGCAGAACTCCAAAAAATAGCGTTTTCTACGGGGTGTGGAGATTAATCAGATGGGTCAACTTTGCCGGGATGGCTGCCCGGCAAACCATAGTACCGGGCGGCGTCATGTCTGTTTCATAACTGTTTCAAATTTCTGCTTACGGAATAAGCCTTCTCTCCTGGGGAAGGCTTATTTGTTGGGTCGGCGGCCGGCCCGGCCGGGTGGGTTTGCAACTTGTCAAGTTTCTGTTGTAACTTATTAAGTTTCAAAAACTTTAGAGGGATAAGACCTTGCGAATCCGGGCTTTTCGCAGCACATTTGTCCCCCTGTCTGGAACCAAACCCCGGTGAAACCTGGTTAGAGGGCTACGCAGGCGGAAAAGCGTTTCGTCATTTTATTCTTGGCCCTGCCGTGAGAAAGCCCGTGGAGAAGTGGCAAAGGTCCTTCTACGGATTGTTACTTTTGGAGTTCAGCTCAGCGGTAAAAAAGACAAGTACCGAATAAAAAATCAGTATTTTTTGGAGGCCTAAGAATTTTCTATTGTGGTACATTTGTACCAGTTGAGTGTCGCACTACTGCAACTTAACCGCTTAAAACCACCCAGCACCGCATGCTTTCCCTTCCAGAGTTCAACGTCCTGCCCAATCCCGAAAAATTGAATTACATTGTCGAGAAAGGGAGGTTCATCATCAACAATACGGACAAGGGTTTTCTCATTGCGTTGTACGCAACTGAGCAGTTTTTCGTAAAAATCTGGTACGATACCCGCATCGACACGGTGCACCAGATTGAAGCGTACCGTACGGCTGCCGTTACCGACGCCTTCCCCAAGCACACGGTCCGGAGCGTAAGCACTCCCCTCAACTAACCAAGCCCGCCAGCGGCGCAGTTGCCATCCTGCGCTTCCGGGGAGCGTCCTTTTAGTGAAAGAGTTTCATTCAAGGCGGTTGCTCCTCAACTACCCTACCCGTAATGGGGTTTAAAGATCTAGCGCCGCATGGTGCGTTTTTGGCACGTCCAATGCCGAAAACTTCAATAATTGTTCTTCAATAGTTTCCAAATTAGGGACACCAGAAATGCCTTATCTCATGGATGAGGCTTTTTTTGTGGCCCGGGAGAAAAGATTTTTCGGAAACGGCTGCGGTATACGTTGCACGGATTCTACCAGTGAAACAGCTTTCAACCGCCGGAAAGGCTATGCCGCCGCCCATGATCGCCAATGACCTTCCCGGGGCATTTCGCAGCAGCCGACCCACAACCATTCCAACCCGGTGCTTGCCCGCTTGCAACGGCAGCAACTTCCGGCAGGGCACCCCGTAATTAGTACCATTTCACCAGGAGTATGCCAGAGAATACCGGTCAGAAATTATACGATGCAATTATTGTGGGGGGAGGACCGGCCGGGCTCAGCGCGGCGCTGGTCCTGGGACGGTGCCGGCGCCGCGTGCTGGTGTGCGACTCGGGCGAATCCCGGAACGAATGGTCGGTGTCCCTCAACGGGTACTTGACCCGTGACGGCATTCACCCGAAGGAGTTTCTGGCCATTGGCCGCCGCGAACTGGAGCCCTACGGCGTGGAATGGAAAAATACCCGCGTAGTGGAAGCGACCTGCGGGGCCAACGGCTGGTTCGAATTGTGGACGGAGGACGGCGAAAAGCTGAACACCAAAAAACTGCTCCTTGCCACGGGGCTCAAAGACTACTGGCCCGAAATACCCGGCTCCCGCCCCTTTTACGGCACGAGCATTCACCACTGCCCGTACTGCGACGGCTGGGAGTCGCGCGACAAACCGCTGGTAGCCTACGGCCTCGGCCGCGTCGCCGTTGGCCTGTCCATGTCCCTCAAAACCTGGAGCCCCGACGTAACCCTGTGCACCGACGGCTCCAAACGCCTCACCACCGAAGACCGCGACAAACTGGCCCGCAACGGCATCAAGGTCCGGACCGAAAAGATCACCCAGGCCATTGGCGCCAACGGGCACCTGGAAGCCCTGCAACTGGGCAACGGCGACCGCATTCCCTGCGGCGCCCTGTTCTTTGCCCTGGCATCGGTGCAGCGGTCGGACCTGCCCCGGCAACTCAACTGCGAGTTTACGGCCAGAGGCGTGGTGAAGTCGGACACCAGACAGAAGGCGCACCTCACGGGCCTCTACCTGGCCGGCGACGCCGACCGCGACATGCAACAGGTCATCGTAGCCGCCGCCGAAGGGGTCAAAGCCGCCATCAACATCAACAAGGAGTTGCAGGAAGAATCGTACCGGTAAATAATGACTAATGACCAATGACGGAATGCGGTTAGGTGCCATTGGTCATTGGTCATTAGTCATTATTTTGGCGCGTGAACATCCCGAAAGCTTTACTCATGGTTGCGCTGGGGGTGGTGGGGGCCGTGCTGCTCTACCGCCTGGCGCGGCACGTCAAAATGGCCCGCTACGCCGTGCACGGCATCGACGTTTCGCACTACCAGCGGGAGGTGGACTGGAACCGCATTGAAACCCGTTACGCCTTTGTGTTCCTGAAAGCTACCGAAGGGGTGGCCCTCAAAGACCGGTACTTCCACCGGCACTGGCAAAAGCTGGGGCGGCTGCGGGTGAAACGGGGGGCGTACCACTTTTTCCTGCCCGCCGCCGACGCCGGCCGCCAAGCCGATCACTTCATCCGGCACGTACGCCTGCGGTCGGGCGACTTGCCGCCGGTGCTGGACGTGGAGGTGACCGGCAACGCTTCTTCCCGCGAAATCGCCCGGGGCGTGCAGCGGTGGCTCGAACGGGTCGGGCGGCACTACAAGGTCCGGCCCGTCGTGTACACCAACGCCTCTTTTTACCGACAGCACCTGCAAGGCGCGGTGGCGGGCTATCCCATCTGGATTGCGCAGTACGGCTGGCGGACGCCCCAAACCCAGCCCGCCTGGCACTTCTGGCAATACGCCGACGACGGCCGCGTGGACGGCATTGCCGGCGCCGTGGACCTGAACGTGTTTTCGGGCAGCCTTGCCGACCTGAACCGCCTCTGCCTGCCGTAACGCGGGGGCGCAAAACCGGAGGCTTGCGGACCGGCCGGGGCTGCGTACCTTTGCCGGCAACCGAGATGTATGAAAAGGAGAAAGTTACTGGGCCGGCTGGCCCTGGGCGGCCTGGGCCTCGCCGTGGTGCCATCAGCCTACTTTTACCACCAAACCGAACGATACGTGCCCGTGCGCAGCCAATTCACCCGCAACCCCGACCTCAGAGACCTGCTGCCGGCGGGGCAGTGGCCGGGCACGCCCCTCGACCAGAAGGGCCTGTTCATGAACGAACAATACCCGTTCTGGCCCAAATTCACCGGCCTGGTGAAGTGGCAGACTGAAACGAACCCGTACCGCGACCAGAAGAAGGCGGACCCGGAACGGCTCAGCGTGGTGCAACAGCCTTCGCTGGCGGCCCTGGGCAACAACGCGCTGCTCTGGCTGGGCCACGCTTCGTTCCTGCTCCGCATCAACGGCGTCACGCTGCTCATCGACCCGGTGCTCGGATCGCCGTCGGTGCTCATGGAACGGTTTTCGGCGCTGCCCCTGGCCCCGGCGCAACTGACGGGCATTGACTACATCCTCGTCTCGCACGACCACCGCGACCACTGCGACAAGGATAGCGTAACGCTGCTGGCCCGGCAGAACCCGGGGGCCACGTGGCTGTGCGGGCTGCACCTCGACGCGCTGCTCCGCGACTGGACGGGCTCGTCCAACATCCAGGCGGCCGGCTGGTACCAGCAGTACCGCACCGACGGTACCGGCGTGAACGTGTACTACCTGCCTTCCCGGCACTGGTCGCGGCGGGGCCTGGCCGACACCAACCGCACCTTGTGGGGCGCCTTCGTGATTGAGGGCGGGGGCCGGCGGGTCTACTTCGGCGGCGACAGCGGCTACGGGGCGCACGTGGGCAAGGTCCGCGAACTGTTCGGCACGGTAGACTACTACCTGGCGGGCATCGGGGCCTTCGCGCCGCGGTGGTTCATGGGCCCTTCGCACATGCACCCCGAGGAGGCCGTCCGGGCGGGTAACGACCTGCAACCCAAGAACCTGCTGCCCATGCACTACGGCACCTTCGACCTCTCCGACGAACCCCTCCTGGAGCCGGCCCGGATCATCCGCCAACTGCACGCGCAGGGTACCCTGGGCAGCCGCCTGGTGCTGCCGGCGGTAGGGGAGGTGCTGAGTGTATAATCTACACCTGCTCCCAATGGATCGACTGCCCCACCGATTTAGCCTGTGCATCCGGCTTGCCTTACTGGGCACCTTATGGCTGATCGGCCCCAGTGGCTATGCGCAGGTGCCCAACGACAATATTGCGGCCCGGATCGAACTGCCGGTCGGGCAGGCTCCCTTTCCCTCCAACACCAGCCATTGTACGGTGGAATGGCCGTGCATCGGCAAAAAATTAGAAGGCAATTGCGTGGATTTCCACAACGACCAATGGTTCTGGTTCCGCCCTTCCCGGGCCGGCAAGTACTACGTGAACGTGTCCAACCAGCGCTGCCGGGACCGGAAAGGGTTGCAACTGATGGTCATTGACGGGGTGCCCTGCCAAACGGATACGTACCGGGTACTGCAATGCATATCGCTGGCAAACCAGGATGACGTGTACGCCGAGTTGGACCTGCCGCTTGCCGGTCACCCGTACCTGTTGAATGTAGACGGCTACCTGGGCGACTTCTGCGGGTTCGAAATCCAGGTGAGTCAGACGCCGAAAGGACTGCCGCTTGCCGTGGTTGATTCCTTTCCCATTCCCGTCAGTGGGGAAAAACGGGAAAACCGCCTAACCGTACGCTGGCAGTTGCCGCCGGCCCTGGCCGACCAGGTTACCGGTTTTGAGGTGTACCGCTGGTTTACCAAACTTCCCACCTCTGCGCTCCTCACCACGCTTCCCGCCGCCTTCAGTGCACGCGGAGGGGATCAACTGGAGTACCAGGTCGAAGATACCCTGCGCGAGGAGGGCCGGTACCAGTACCGGGTCTTCGCCATCACCAGCGACAGCAGCCGGATGATGATCGGGCAGCACTGGGAGGTCTACCAAAAGCAGCCATCCGCCGCAAGCGAGACCGCGCACAACCTGCTGCTGAAGCCGGATTGCAAGCCGAACACGCCCTTGCAGCTACTCATCATCGACGCCCTGACGGACCGGGTATTGAGAAACATCGACTTTACGTGTACCGGCAAACCCTTCACCATTGACGTGGGCAAGTTCCGGCAGCAGGGCATTTACCGGTATAAGGTCCGGGTCATCAACTTGAAAAACCGCCACGAGAACGAGTATTATTTCAACAACTGAGCTTCAAGCGTTGCTTCTAGCGCCAGAGGAACGACCTGCCAATAACTGAGCTTTATGCGTTGCTATTAGCTCCGGAGGAGCGTCGTGTTCCTAGCCGTGGCGTGGCATATCATTAGACACCAGCCCCGTAGGGGCGTACTGTTCATCCACAACAGGTCGCTCCTACGGAGCTCATGCGCAGGGAAGCAGTCACGTTCTAGGAACAGACCGTCCCTCCGGGACTTTCCGTACCAAATCCTGCTGCCATGGCTTTTGTATTACCGCACGGATGACCACCCGCTCAGCCGGCAAGTGGATTCCGGGCATTCCCCCTGCCCCGTACAAAGCCTCCGGAGCCACCAATGGGGAAGGACGAACCAAAAAATAAATGCGCGGCAAATCGCGTATTGCCGCTCTTTTCCCGGGCGCCCCGGACACACCAAAAAAATTTTGCGTAACGCACTTGCGGCGGCTCCCCGGGTGAAAAGCCGGGTATCTTGCCGTCCGCCGGTAGATTTTACGAAAAGCTTTGCCGGAATTTTAGTGAAAAATTGCACCGGCGGCGCAATTCCGCGGGAAAAGCGCTTAAAACAATGGACCGGGCTGTGGCGTTGTAGCCGTAGCCGTGCGGAAACCGAAACCGGTGCAGGAAGAAGGCCCCATCAAAAACCACCATCAGAGAAGCGCCCACGCCCAATGACGCCCATTGAATTTTTGCAACTTTCCCTCCCGGACCGGGAGCACCTCATGTGGACCGACGGCGTGTACCTCCTGAGCAAATACCAGGAACGGTACGCCCTGCACCTCTACAGCCTCTACGACTTCATGATCGAAGTCTGGTACGAAGTCAACAAGGACAAAATCCGCCAGATCACCCCCGTACTCGACCAACAAAAATTAGACTCCTACCTCAAGGAGTTGTCACTGAAGGATTTATCCTAAGAAAAGGAGACCGGAGGAAAGGAGACAGGAGACCGGAGGAAGGCGTAGCCGTACAACACGCAGAATCGTTGACAACGCGCAGCCGTTCAGCCGAAAGGAAAAAAGGGAAAAGGCGATGATGACGTACCTGTGTAGTCACCCAATCTCCTTTTCCCTTTCTCCATTTTTGTCACCAACCCGTACCGGAGCCGCGCCTCAATATCCTTCCCGATCCTTCCTCCGGTCTCCTTTCCTCCGGTCTGCGGTCTCCGTTCGTTCCGGTCTCCCTTCCTCCCGTCTCCTTTTCTATGCTTTTTCCCCGACCGTCCAGCCTTTCCGCTGGTCGGGGTGGCGGGGCGGGCCGGCAATGAGGCGGTCGGCCACGAGGCCCGCCGTAAAGGCGTAAATGCCCTTGTGTACCAGGTCGATCACCTGTTCGTCGCGGGGCCACGTCCAGGGCGGGGCGCCTACGCCGGTGGCGTTTTCCAGCGTCTGGTCGTTGAGCAGGCGCAGGTTCATGAACATAAACGACCCCACCGGTCCGCGCAGGCCCTTCTCGGCCATCAGGCCGCGTACCATGCCCATCAGGATGCCCTGGCCCCAGTGCATGGTCCAGTTCAGGCCCAGCCGTTCCGCGTCGGGTTTGTGAGGCAGCCCGAGCAGTTTCTCCAGCGTGTGCGCCGGCACGTACGAGTCGGGCCGGCGGGTAAAGCGTTGCTCCACCTTTTCGGCGAGGGTCATTGCCGCCACCCCGGCCAGCCCGGCCAGCAGTCCGTTGGCCAAAGTCTTGCTAGTCATCGTCATTTTCTCCTGGTTAAATCCATTTATACGGTCCGGCCGCCGGCGGGTTGAGGCGCATTGGGCGGTTACGGGCAGGTTAAATCCCTTTAATGTCCAAACCACGCGGGGCGCCGGGCCGTATGTAGCCTATGGGAAACCACGCTTGTTCAATCCATTTCACCCGATGAAGACGGCTTACCTTATTCTCGCCCACCAGCAACCCCGGCAAGTGGCCCGGCTGATCCAGTCCCTTTCGAGCGAATGGAGCTACTTTTTCGTGCACGTCGACCGCAAAGCCAGCCTGCCGGCGTTCAAAGCCACCATTCCGCCTTCGCGCCGCGTGTGCTACCTGCCCGACGCCGAACGGGTAAAGGTATACTGGGGCGGTTTTTCGCCCGTGCAGGCAACCCTCCGCCTGCTCGACTGCGCCTACCGGTCGGCGGTGCGGTTCGGGCGGTACTGCCTGCTGAGCGGGGCCGACTTTCCCATCCGCGACAATGACCAGATCCGCGAAGCGTTCGACTCGGACCAGGAATTCATCAGCATCGGGCAGGCGTTGTGCTCCCCCGGTGCTCCCGGCAAAGCCCACAACGTGGGCCGGTACCACTACTACGACCACGACTGGTTAAACCCCCGCACGTCGCCCTTCCCGGCGTTGCCCCGCCTGGCGGCGCAGCTCAGCAGCCGGGTGCCGCGGTCGGCTTACCACCGCATTCCGCTCTACCAGGGCTCGCAGTGGTGGGCCCTCACCGACCAGGTGGTGGGCTACATTTTCAACTTCATCCGCAAGCACCCCGACTACCTGACCTTCCAGCGGTTCACCCTGGTGCCCGACGAGGTGTTCTTCCATTCCATCGTGAAAAGTTCGCCCTGGGCCGGCCGCATCAACCACGACTTTGAGCAGGGAACATTGCCCGGCGGCACCAGCCCGGAACGGGGTTGCCATTACGTTGACTGGCATTCGGGCGAAACCGTGCCCAAAGTACTCGACCTGTCGGACCTGGAAAAGCTGCTGGCGTCGAAAGCCTTGTTTGCCCGCAAGTTTGAAGATTCCCGTTCGGCCGGACTGCTCGACCGGCTCGAAAGCCTGCGGGGCGAAGCGGAAGCCACGACCGGCCGGCGGGTGTTTATGCCCGGCCTCAACGACCGCCTCGACCTGCTGGCCGGCTGACCCGGCGGGCAGAATTGGCCTGTGCCCGGGGGCGCATGGGAAGGTGATTGCATGCGTGAATGAGAGACGGGCAGGTCTTGCAGGAATTAAATTGCCGTTCCCGTAACGTGTAACTGCCGAAACCTGGGTAGAATTGCCCTCACGGCGCCCCTGTGCTGCGGCGCCCGGAACCCGATTTTCAGCGTATGCCCGCCCTACCCCTCAAAGAAATACAAGTACTGTTCGATAAGATTCAGAACCTTACCGTGAGCGAAACCGGCGCCCGGCAACTGGAAGAGCTGACCCGGGAGGCCATTCGCGTGCTGGAGACCATGGAGGAGAAGGGCGACGACCTGCTCAAGATCCGGACCAAAGCCAGCAAACGGGGCCTGGAGGCCGACGTGCTCAACTACCTGCAAAAGTACTGGCAGACCGGCGACAAGGTAAGCCGCACGGGCCGCTTCATCCAGGCCCGTTCCCAGGCCACCCACCTGCTGCAACAGGTAATCCACACGGCCCGCAAGTAAGAAGGGCGAAGAATGAGCGTGAGCTGAAAATAAGCTGTGCCAGCTACTCCTGGTCGTCCTTTACCATTTGGATGTAATTCGATATAGAACCAAGAATGCCTTTTGTGAAAGGATGATCGATGAATTCTTGAAGCTTTTGTTCAAAAGCTTTGGCTTCTACATCTTTTTCTTCCAACACATTTGCTTTGGCGTACAAGCGTATGTCGACTGGGAATGGCTGAAAAAGGTTTTTGGAAACTACTTCGATCAGACGGTAGGAGTAATTTCTCAGCGCCGGCACCACCAAGTACAATGCGTACGTGATTTCCTCTGACTGACTGGTTGTGAGTTCAGTAATCTGGCCTTCAATTTGCCCCCCCGTTTCTTCTTCCAAAGCATCAGCATACTTTATCAAAACCGCATAAGGGTTTTCTTCGCTGGGCAGCTGGGTGGAAAAATTCCACTTTTTGGCTTTTTCGTCCGTCATATGGATAATAGAGATGCGTTTAAAGTGAAAGTAAGAGGCAGATGGTCAGAATATCCTGCTATTAAAAAAGACTGGTCAGCATGCCCAATGTTTTTTCGTACCAACGAATGGGACCGGGTTTGTGTTATAATTTCGAGCGAAGGGATGTCTATGGCATCCATGATCGCAGGGCGTAGCAACACACCGTCAAGCATATTCCAGTAATAGTGTTCTGCGTCCTTGGCATTCCAGTAATATGTACCCGGCACTACTTCCTGGTTACGCTGGTAATCGTGATCACCCAGCAGGTTCCACATCGGGTTGTAAAAGAACGGAAAAGTATGGCGCTGATGCCGGCCGCCTTTCATGTTTTTAAAATTTCTGATCACACTCCGGGAGCCAATGGCATTCAAAAAAGCCGGATCATTCATCCCCTTGTCAAACGGATTGTAATTGAAATCTCCTAGCAGGATGGTTTGTTCGTGCCCTTGTCGCAACTCGTATTCCATAATTAATTTGGGAAGGTCCGCGTTTTGATTGTCTTGTTGTGTAGTCGACTTTCCAAACTTGCTGTGTAGATGCACGCCTCCCAGGGAAAAGAAGTATTGGTTAGAAATATAAAACTCGGTGAGTAGCAGTTTGTTGAACAAATAGGAAGAAGGTTCCTGGTAATTGATATTTCGGTTCTTCCGAAAGAAGATGCGGACCCAACATGGTTTCCCCAATGCCGGATAGCTTACTTCAATGAATTGCTTATCAAGGTAGGTGATGTCATTGCACTCCTGAAGGACCAGAAAATCTACTGCTCTTTCCTGCAATATGTCATTGAGGACCTTGAAGAAAGTGTCTTTACGGTTGTTTTTTATGTTCCAAGTTAAGAACACCAATTGATCCATAAGCGAACGTCAGCTTCGGCTGAGTAAATTTACTCGCTACTTTGCACGTTGTTGAAACATTTAAATTACAAAAAGGACCACTGCGGAACGAACAGTCGGGGCGGAAATCTGCCTTGGTCTGGTTTTACGTTCCGCAATGGCCCTTTTGCTTCGGTTGACGGCTTCTTCACCGGCCTCCCATCTGAAATTTCCCTTCTCTACTGTCCTTTCGGCATCAGCTTCACCAGTTGGCCGGGGCCTTCGGTGAGGGCGTAGAGGTAGCCGTCGGGGCTCTGCGCCACGTGCCGGAACCGGCCCAGGTTCTGCATCAGCTTTTCTTCGGTGTTGTACTTGGCGCCGTTAAGCTGCACCCGGGCTACGTGCTGGAAGGCCAGGGCGCCGACCAGCAGGTTGCCCTGCCAGTTGGGGTAACGCTTGCTGGTCACCAGGGCCATGCCGCAGGGGCCGATGGACGGTACCCAGTAGCGCACCGGGTTTTCGATGCCGGGCAGTTCCTTGTTCTTGGTGAGGATGGTGCCGTCGTAGTTGATGCCGTAGGAAGTTTTGGGCCAGCCGTAGTTTTTGCCCTTCTGGATCAGGTTGAGTTCGTCGCCGCCCTTGGGGCCGTGCTCCACGGCCCAGATGCGGTTGTTGGCCGCGTCGTACACCATACCCTGCGGGTTGCGGTGGCCCAGCGTCCAGATGGTGGGGCGGGCCCCCTTCTGGTTCACGAACGGGTTGTCTTTCGGCGCCCGGCCGTCGTCGTGCATGCGGTGCACCTTGCCGTGGTCGTTGTCGAGTAGCAGCACCTTGGGTTGCGTACCCCGTTCGCCGACGCTCAGGTAGAGGAACTTGTCCTTGTCGAACACGATGCGGCTGCCGAAGTGGTAGTCGGCGGCCAGGGCCGGCTTGGCCTCGAAGACGTCCTGCTTTTCTACCACCTCGTTGCCCTGGAGTTTGAACCGCGTCAGGACCGTGGTTGCGCCGCCCGTCACGGGTTTGGCGTAGGAGATGTAAATCCAGCCGTTCTGCGCGTAGTCGGGGTGCAGTTGGATGTCGAGCAGGCCGCCCTGGCCCTGGGCAAACACTTCGGGCACGCCCGACAGCTTTTCGCCGGTGAACTTGTCGTCCTTGAACACCAGGATTTGTCCGGCTCTTTCGGTGACCAGCAGCCGGCCGTCGGGCAGCCAGGCCATGCCCCAGGGATTGTTGAGGTTTTCGTACAGCTTCTCCACCGTAAAGTCGGGGTGCACCGAGTCGGCCGGGGCCACCAGGGCCGCCCGGGATGCCACCGGGTCAGGGGTGCCGAAGGGGGCTACCGCCACCGTCGCCGCCAGCAGTGCCGGTACGAAGAATAGGGATTTGTTCATCAGAGTAGTGGTTGGATGGTTATGGGGTTGAATGACTGAATGGTTGAATGGTTGAATGGTTGTATGGTTACGGGATCGGAGGGTTCAATGATACCCTAATTCTCCGGCATTTTCACCCCCAACCATCCAGCAATTCAACCATATAACCATCCGGCCATTCAACAATCAGCCATATAGCCATTCAGCCATTCAACAATCCTTCCCTCACGCGTGCACCGTTTGGGGCGCCGGGCTTTTCGGGCGGTCCAGGTATTCCTTGGGGGAGGTGCCGGTCACTTTTTTGAAGGCCCGGTTGAAAGTGGATTTGGAGTTGAAGCCACTGTTGAGGGCAATGCCCAGCAGGCTCAGGTGGGCGTTGGCCGGCTCCCCGGCCTGCCGCAGGAATTCGGCCACCCGGTAGGCATTGATGAAGTCGTTGAAATTCTTGCCCGTCCCCTCGTTGATGACCTGCGACAGCAGGGGAACCGGCATCTGGAGCCGGCGGGCCAGGTCGGGAAGGGAAAGTTCGACCTCCAGGTACGGTTTTTCGGCTTCCATCAGGCTGAGCAGTTGCTCCTTCCAGGCAACCAGTTCCCCGCCCAGCGCCTCCACCGGCCGCAGCACTTCGGGAGCCACCCCGGGCTCCGCGTGGGCCGGCGGGTCGGCGGGGGCCGTTGCCGGCGGACTGAACGTGAGTGAGCGGCCGGGCTGCGGCTGGCCGTACCCCGTAATGCCCACGTAGTAGATCAGTGCGGCCCCGTACAGGCTGTCCCACCATTCCTGCCAGTAGGTGAGGTCCAGCCACGCGTCGAGTACATTCATCACCAGGCCCGACACCAGCCCCGAGGCCAGGGCCACTATAAAGTTGCGGTACCACCGGAAACTGACCACCTCGGGGGTGGAGAACTGCGTGGGGGTCCAGGACCGGTACTGGCGGTACAGCCGGAGGGCGCGGCGCAGGTAGTACATGCTCGAAAAGAGGGCGGCGGCGGCGGTAAGGCCGGGCAGGTGGTACGGGTAGTGCACCGTCTGCTTCCACCATTCCACGAATGGCGGGCCTTGCAGGAAAACGATCACGTGGTACCCCGCGTCAAGCCCGAACGGAATGGCGTGCCGCAAGTCCCGCCCCGAAAAGCGGAAACCGGCGTCAAACTGGCTTTGCAGGTAGAAATAGCAGAGGGGCGGAAAGAGCAGGCCCAGGTTACGGGGAAAAAACTCCAGTTCCCGCCACAGCACCTCCACGCCGCCGAACCCCAGCATGTACTCCCAAATGTTAAAGCAGAGGCCCACCAATACCCCACCCAGCAGGGCATCCGACAGGCGTTCTTCGCGCCAGGCGCGCATCCAGAGCAGAATGGCGTACAACCACCCCTGCACGAAACCAAACAGCAGCGGCGTGGAATACGCGTTGAAATGAAAGTCCAAGCAGAAAGGAATTAGGCAACAAACACAGATCAATCTACGAAAAATCTGTCGAAATGCGGGCAGGCGTGGCATGATGGGAAGGGGTCACCTCGCGGTACATATCGCATCGCAGTACGCGTCGCATCGCGGGAACGGGTCGCGTCGCGGCTCCCCTCCTTGGAGGGGTTAGGGGGTGGGTTTACTTACATGAAGCAAGTTATATGGGGATCACCTCCAGGTAGAATCCGCGTAAAGTTTGGTACCCGTGTAAAGCAGGCAAGAACTGATTCCTGACACCCTTCAACGTTCCCTGGTGCGGTGACCCCTCGATAACTCGTCTTATGCAGGTAAACCCACCCCCTAACCCCTCCAAGGAGTAGGGCTGTACAGTTTAAGTTATAAAAGCCAGGAATATAGCTCTTTGATATTGTGCGCATAGCGTTCAGTAGTTGCTTTCAGAGAGGAGAAGCCTTTGGCTCTGGTTAAATTCAAGACCATGTTCTTGATAAGGGAAACGTTTTTGGCGGCCTGATGGTGTCGGATGCGGTTTTTGTCTTCCTTCATGTGGACGTCTTTCACCCAATGCAAGCGGTTCTCAATGCCCCAATGATTGCGAATCAGAGTAGCGGCTTGTTGGGCCGATTCCATCTTGCGGCTCAAGATATAGTAGTGGGTCTTCTCATAAGGCTTAGCTTTCTGGAAGCGCTTGCCTTTGCGATAGCCCCAGCGCCTGAGCACTACAAAGCAGACAATGCCTTTGTAGTAGTTTTGCCAGTCTTGAGGGGCGGCAAAGAGCTGGCAGTGGCGGTGTTCGAGGCGACCCCGGTTCTTCTCTCGGTACTGCTGCTCACTGAGGGGCTTTTGGGAGCGGGCCTCTTGTTGGAGGCGGGCCAGGAGCTTGACCTGATTGGCCTTCACTTGCAAGCAGTAGTCATTACCCGAATCAACAATAGCTTCTAGCGTTTTTTTTGGCTGTGCAAGGCATCCAGCGTGAGCATAGCGCCTTTTAGATCGAGTTTTTCAATCAAATCGCGCACGACTTGGGCCTCACCCTGCTGGCCATTGTGAAAGGCTTGTAAGCCTACTACCAACTGGCTTTGGTGAGAAAACACCTGTACCATAGCCACAAAGTCCTGGTAGCTTTCTGGGTAGTCAGAAAGGGTAGACTTCAAACTCTTGCCGTCTAAGCTGTAGGCTGGCTGAGCTTGTTCTAGGGGTTGAGCTTGTCCTAGGGGCTGAGCTTGTAGTTGGCCGAGCCAAGCCTGGAACTGCTGCTTGAAGGCCTCAAAGTCAAGCTTGCCTAACACTTCGCCGATGGTAACATGACCCGGTACGCCGTGCTTAAAACCAAACAAGCGTACAAACGCCCAGGCGTGACGTTGCATGAAGCGGGCCAGTTCCCGATAGCCGTAGTAGCCACTTAAGTTGCCTATGACTATCATTGCCAGTAGCGAGGGCAAGGGGTGGCGACTACCCTTTTTACAGCGAGGATCAGGTACTTTGGACAGAAAAGATAACAAGTTAGCAGCCATACTCATTTATATTTCTTGCAAATATACTTGCTAACAACTACTTACACAAAAACTAAACAACCCTACTCCAAGGAGGGGAGCCGCGAGGCGGACCTTTCCCGCGAGGCTATATGTACCCCAATGTGACCCTTTCCCGCCACGCCTGCCCGCCGTGCAGCGCCATATGCTTTACGCCCTTTACCCGAAACGATTCGTGAAACCCGCCTTTGCGTAAAGCTTTTTCTCCGTGTTCCTTCGTGGTAAATGCTATTTGCTGCTACCACAGCCTGCTTTGTCAATTTATTTAGCCCTCCGGTCATTCGAAAATGTCGAACGTTTCCCCGTGGTCTTCGGGCTGTACCACCAGGAAGGGCTTTTGCCCGTTGATGCTCTTGCCGCTCATCACCTGGTCTACCTGTTTGCCGTCGGCGAAGTAAACGTGGGTGCCGGCCGGGAAACTCCGCCGGGTGGAGGCGTAGGGCGCCAGGGTGAAGATGTAGGTGCCATTCCCCGTTTCGCCCGGTGCGTAGCTGATCAGCGCCACCTTGCGGAAGCCGATGCTGTTGTTGCGGAAGTGCAGGGTGACCGACGGTGCCCCGGGCCGGGGCGCCGATACGGGCCTGGCTTCTTTGGTTGCCGCCGGGCCGCCGGGCCGCGTTTCGTCGGGGAAAGTCAGCAGCGTTTTGCCCGCGTCGCCCGCCGTCAGGGTGAAGATCAGGTCGCCGCGCTTCACGCCGTCGGGGCTGAAGTACAATTTAGCGCCGACCGGCCAGTTTTTGGGCGTGGTTTCGCGGCGGTCCATCGTAAAGCCGTAGGCAATGCCCGGCCCTTGCACCAGGAACATGCGGTGGTAGCCCAGGTTGTTTTTGAGCACAAAGGCAACGCGGGGCGCGGAGCCGGGCAGGGGCTGGGGGTCCGTTTGGGCGCGTACGGCGCCGGACAGCAGGCTGAACAACAGGACCAGCAGGGAGGTGTGGGGGAGTCGTTTCACGGTTTTCGCTTGGTTTGGAGGAGGTGGCGTGCGGTGGGTTGCCAAACCGCCGATGCACCAAAAGTATCCCTTCGACCCTATCTCCCCAAGGGTTGCACCGCGTCCATGGGTTTCAAATTATAGGTTGAAACCACCCGGGAGAATTTGACACCCGGCGCTACAATCCGGGACGCGGCCCGGGATTTTGTACCACCTTAAAAGTGAGTTGATTATGACTTTACGTCCGGTCAGTTACCTTCGATCCACTCCTTGAATGCCGGCACCTTTTCGCGGCTGACAATCACTTCCTGGGCGATGCGGGGCTGGAGTTCGAGCTTGAGCTTGCCGTTGAAATACGTGTGAATCTGGGCAATGGACGGCAGGGTGGCAATGAACTGCCGGTTGAGCCGGAAAAAGTGGGCCGGCTCCAGCAACTGGTCCAACTCCTCCAGCGTGTAATCCACGATGAACTGCCGGCCGTCGTGGCGCACGAGGCACACCAGGCCGTTGCCGGCAAAAAAGTAGGCAATTTCTTCCCGGGCGATGGGCAGCAACTGTTCCTGCTGTTTTACCAGGAAGCGGTTTTTGTATTTTTTGCCCGTCACCGGCAGCGAATCCAGCAGCGACTCGATCCGCAGGGCGTAGTCGCCGGCCCGGGCCGGCGGCTGCATTTGCCGGAACTTGTGCACGGCCCCCTGCAACTCGGGCAGCTTGATGGGTTTGAGCAGGTAATCAATGCTCTTGACCTTGAAAGCCTTGATGGCGTACTCGTCGTACGAGGTGGTGAACACGATGGGGCTGTTTACCGGCACGGCCTCGAAAATCTGGAAGCTCAGGCCGTCGGAGAGCTGGATGTCCGAAAAGATCAGGTCCGGGGGACGGTTTTCAGTGAGCCAGCGGACCGCCCCCGACACGCTTTGCTGCACCGTGAGCACTTCCACCGGGGTGTCGAGCTTCCCCAGCAGTTGCTGAAGCCGTTCGGCCGCCGGGTACTCGTCTTCAATGATGATCGTTTGCATGAGCGGAACGGGTTGGGCGGGTCAGGTGAGGGCCGGTTGCAGCAGGGGAATGCGCACCTTGAACACGCCGTGGTCCCGGCTCACCACCACCTGCTGGTCGGAGAGCAGCCGGTACCGGTTGGTAATATTCTGGAGGCCCACCTTGGTAGACTTCTCGAAGATCGTCTTTTCCTGCACGTTGTTGACCACCGACAGGTAGGTCTCTTCCTCCTGCACGATGCGGATCTGCAGGGGCCGCTCCTTCGACACCACGTTGTGCTTGATGGCGTTTTCCACCAGCATTTGCAGGCTCAGCGGGGCCACCTGCTGCCGGTAGGCGCCCGGCCAGATGTCCTTGACCACCTGGAGGTTATCGCGGAAGCGCACCTTGTTGAGGTACACGTAGGCGTCGAGGAAGGCGATTTCCTCTTCCAGCGTCACTGTGTTCTTGTCGCGGCTCACCAGCACGTAGCGGTACACGTCCGAGAGCCGTTCCAGGTACTGCTGGGCCTGGTCGTTTTCGAAGTCGATCAGCGAGGCCAGCGTATTGAGGCTGTTGAACAGGAAGTGCGGGTCGAGCTGGTTGCGCAGGGCGTCAAGCTGCGACTGCACGTTTTCGCGGGCCAGCGACTCGGTTTTCTTCACGTTGTTTTTCCACTCCTCGAAGAAGTACACGCTTTCGTATATCAGCGTGATGCACACCGTCGGGATGATCGCCTTGATGAAATCGTGGAACACCGTGGTGGGCGTCGGGTCATTGGGCCAGAAGGTGTGGCAGATCGAGTTCATGAGAAAGGCCACTACCAGCGTGAAGAGCAGAATGGCCGCGGCCTGGTACAGCAGCCGCCGGCTGGTCTGGTTGTAGCGCGGAAACCGGCGGCGGAGGAAGATGAAAAGTTGCCGGCAGCCCTCCCAGATGACCACGCAGTTGAGAAAGGTCATGGTCAGCACCTTGCCGAATTCGGGGTCGCCGAACTTGAGCAGCAGCGCCATCGACAGGCTCAGCACCGGCACGCCAAGCAGCCGGGCCAGCCGGTCATCGGGAAGAACTTGGGGTTTCATAGGGAGTATTGGGTAGTAAGTATTGGGTATTGAGTACGGCGTAAGTGGCTAAGTGGGTAAATGGTGTTGCTTGCTTAAGATTAAAGGTATTGATAATTAGGGATTTGGTGAAAGAAAATTTGCCCCGGATACTCTTTGTCCGCCGGCAGTACCGGCCCACGGTACGCGCCGCATGGCGGGCGGCGTCGCATTGCGGGAAAGGGCCGCATCGCGGGACGGGTCGCATCGCGGCTCCCCTCCTCGGAGGGGGCTGGGGGTGGGTTTACCCACCCGTTACTACCTGCGTTGGGATCACCGCTGCGGACCGTCGGCGTAGACTTTGGCACCCGTTTAAAGCAGGCAAGAACTGATTCCCGTCACGCTTCGAGGTACCCCAGCCCCACTGCGATGATCCCTGGGTAACGTGTCTCATAGAGGTAAACCCACCCCCTAACCCCTCCGAGGAGGGGAGCCGCGACGCGACGCCTTCCCGCGATGCGACGCCTTCCCGCGATGCGTCGCGTATCACCGCTCAAGTTCGTTCCCGCTACTCACTACTCACTACCCAATACCCACTACTCCATCAAAACGTGAGGCGGTAGAACGGAATGGGCAGGAAGCCCTGCTGGTAGGCCGTGCCGATGCGGTTGGTGCGCTGGTTGTAGGCCTGCTGGAACACGTTCTGGTTGTTGGTCACGTTCTGGAGGTCGAGGGCCAGTTCGTGGGTAAGCCGCCGGCGGTTCATCTTGTAGCCGAACTTGAGGTCCATGCGGAAGTAGCCCGAGAGCTGTTCGTCGAAGGCGCGGCGGTCGTCGTACACAGTGGTGTTGCCCGCGGCCGAGGCTTCCAGGTCGATGGGCCGCACGTACCGGCCGCCCGCCGCCGTCACCTTCCAGTTGAGGCTGAGCACGTTGTCGCGGCGGCCCACGCGAAATTCCCGGCCCGCCAGGGCGTTCACCACGTAGCGGCCGTTGAAGGGCGTGTTGCGTTCGATGCCGTCGCTGCCCTTGTACCTGGCGTCAAACAGCGAGCCCGTCACCAGGAAGTAGTAGTTGCGCGAGAAGTACTTTTCCAGCGTCAGTTCCAGCCCGTAGTTGCGGCCCGTGCCGTCGTTGACCAGGTTGCCCTTGTCGGTGGGCGCAAAGTCGGCCCCTTCGGTGAGCACCGAGTAGTAGCTGGGCGTGCGTTCCACCGGGGCGTCGAAAATGGCCTGGTAGTAGGCTTCGGCCTTTAGGTGCAGGTTTTCGGCCAGCGTCCGCCCGTAGCCCACCACCAGGTGGTGGCTGCGCGTAAGGCCCAGGTCGCGGTTGGAGAGGCTGTAGCTGCCGTCGGGGTTGTACGACTGGTAGAACGAGAGCAGCACCGGTTGCAGGTTGCTGTGCAGGCCGTAGGCGGCGCTCAGCGACGACCGGTCATCCAGCACGTAGGTGGCTCCCAGGCGGGGTTCGAGCACGGCCTGGTTGTTGAGTTGGTAGTGCAGCAGGCTCAGGCCCGAGTTGAGGGTAAGTTTTTCGGTGAAGCGGTGTTTCCACTGCACGTACCCCTGCGTCAGCATCGTTTCGCCGGCCGAGTTGCGGTATTCCTGCACGTCGGGGTACCGGCGGATGTTGACCAGGTCAAAGCGGGTCAGGTCCACGATCACGCCGCCGGAGAGTTTGTCGCGGGCACTGAGCTTGTGGTTCACCGTGGCGTTGACCGAAAGCTTTTCGTTGGTGAAGCGGGCCGTTTCGCTGGGAATTTCCGCCAGGACCGTCTTGGCTTCGCCGCTCTCGTAGAGTACCGTGTCGCCGTCAAAGGATTGCCGGGTGCGGGAGCCCGACAAGGTCAGCTTGCCGTAGGTGCGGTCGGAGAAGCGGTGTTC
Organism: uncultured Sphingobacteriales bacterium; assembly: GCA_963844325.1. Classification (GTDB taxonomy): domain Bacteria; phylum Bacteroidota; class Bacteroidia; order Cytophagales; family 172606-1; genus CADCTQ01. The sequence continues at coordinate 4,468,074 of CAWJNV010000002.1, read as the reverse complement.
GTACGACACGGCGCCCATGCCGGTGAAGAAAGACACCCGGGTGTTCTCGTTTTCGTCGCCGTACGCGTCACCGTCGGTGGACACGTCCCTGCCCAGGAAGGTAATGTTGCTGCGCCCCCCGATGGTCCACACCGACAGGTTGCCCCGCTTGCCCACGGGAACGTCGGTTTTGAAGGTAAAGTCCTGGTAGTAGGGCGTGCCGGCAATCTCGAAGCCCACGCCCGACAGCAGGCCGAACAGCGAGTAGCGGTAGTTGAGCAGGTACGAGGCCTTGGACTTTTTGCTGTACGGTCCTTCGGCGCCCGCTTCGAGGCCGTTGAAGCCCACCTGCGCCAGGAATTCGTGCTTCTCGTCGTTGCCCTTCCGCAGCCGCAGGTCAAACACCGAGCCCAGCGCGTTGGCGTATTCGGCCGGGAAGGCGCCGGTCAGGAAGTCCGACTTGGCCAGCAGGTTGGCGTTGATCATCGACACCGGCCCGCCCGAGGTGCCCAGCGCCCCGAAGTGGTTGGGGTTGGGAATGTTCACGCCGTCCATGCGCCAGAGCAGGGTGGCCGGCGAGTTGCCCCGCACCACAATGTCATTGCGGGCGTCGTTGGCCCCGCTCACGCCGGCGAAATTGGCCGCCATGCGGGAAGGGTCGCCGAAGCTGCCGGCGTACTTGAGCGTTTCGCCGGGGTTGAACGGCCGGGCACTCAGGGTTGCCATTTCGTTGTTGGTCACCGTCACGTCGTCGGACCGCTTGTAGGTCACGGTGGCTTCTTCGAGCGTGGTCACGCTTTCGGTCATGGCCAGGTCCAGCAGCACCTCCTTGCCGGCGTTCACCACAATGTCCTTGAGAAAGATCGGTTCGTAGCCCAGGAAGGTGACCCGGAGGCTGATGCGGCCCACGGGCACTTGCGCCAGGCGGAAGTTGCCGTCGGGGTCGGTACTCGTGCCCAGGGGCGGGTTGCTGCCCACCACCAGGAGGCTGGCCCCGGGAATGGGGGCTTTGGAAGCGGCGTCGGTGATCTTGCCCCGGACCGTTTGGGTTGCCGTTTGCGCCAGCAGGCCGGCCGGCAGGGCCAGCACCGTGAGCAGGAAGAGTAGCTTTTTCATATCGCGTTGCCTTGGTTGTTGCTCCAAAGAAAGCGGGCCGGGGGGCGGCACGAAACCCGTTCGGGCTGAAGCGTCCGATTTGGGGAATGGAGCGTAGCGGCGGGCGGATCAAATCGGCGGGCTGCCGGCGCGGGGCGGACAAAAACCGTCCGCAAACGCACACGTCGGGGGCCCGGGCGGGAGCAAAAACGGCTTCCCGGCGCCGGAAGGAGCGGTTGGCGGTCTCTGGCAGCGTATTTGCGACGGATCGGACAATCTCCCTTTCCATGCTAGCCAACTACTTTCGCGTTGCCTGCCGTACCCTCCTCCGCCAGCGGGTCTATTCCTTCATCAACGTCGGCGGACTGGCCGTGGGCCTGGCCGTAGCCACGCTCATCGGGCTGTGGATGCACGACGAGCTGACCTTCAATACGTACCACCGCCATTACGACCGCATTGCCCGCCTGATGGAGAATCAAACGTATCAGGGCAACACCGGCACTTCATTCAACGCCGCGCCGGCCTACGGACCGGCACTGCGGCTCCAGTACGGGAGTGAATTTGCCCACGTGCTCATGGCGTCGCATCCCCAGCGCATCATCCTGGCGGCCGGTGACAAAAAATTGATCCGTACGGGATATTACTTCGAGCCGGGTGTCACCGACATGCTGTCGCTCCGGATGCGGCGCGGCACGCCCGGCGGCCTCCGCGAACCCGCTTCGGTACTCTTGTCGGCCTCGGTGGCCGCGGCCCTGTTCGGCGGGGCCGACCCGCTGGGTAAAACCCTCAAACTCAACAACGCGGACGCCGTCACTGTCACGGGCGTGTACGAAGACTTACCCCAAAGTTCAAGCTTCGCCGACATGGCCTTTGTCGCACCCTGGCGCCTGTACCTGGCCTCCAGCCCCTGGATCAAGCGGGAGGACTGGTGGCAGAATGGCTTTGAAACCTTCGTGCAAGTGGCCGCTGGCCGGGACGTAGCCGGGGTTTCGGCAAAGATCCGGCACCTCAAGCGCGACGCGGTGGGGGAGGAGGGGGCCCCCTACCACCCCGAGCTGTTCCTGTTTCCCATGTCCCGCTGGCACCTGTACGGCGAGTTCCGGGACGGCATTAACACCGGCGGCCAGATCACCTTCGTGCGGCTGTTCGGGGTCATCGGCGGGTTCGTGCTGGTGCTGGCCTGCATCAACTTCATGAACCTGGCCACCGCCCGGTCGGGGCGGCGGGCCAAAGAAGTAGGCATCCGCAAGGCCATCGGCTCGGGGCGGGGCCAACTGGTCGCCCAGTTCCTCGGCGAATCGCTGCTGGTGGCGCTGCTGGCCTTCGGGTTGTCGCTGCTGCTGGTGCAACTGGCGTTGCCCGCCTTCAGCGCCGTGGCCGGCAAAAGCCTCACCATCCCGGTGGCCGAACCGGCTTTCTGGGCAATGGGCCTGGGCTTCAGCGTGGTGACGGGCCTGCTGGCGGGCGCTTACCCGGCCCTGTACCTGTCGTCGTTCCGGCCCGTACGGGTGCTCAAGGGTCCGTTCCGGGCCGGCCGGGCGGCGGTTATTTCCCGGCAGGGGCTGGTCGTGCTCCAGTTTGCCGTTTCCACTGCCCTGCTCATCGGGGTCATCCTGGTATACCGGCAGGTGCAGTTCGCCAAAGACCGCCCGGTGGGCTACCACCAGGAGGGCCTGGTGATGGTCGAAACGCCCACCGCCGACATCCACAACCGCATGGAAGTGGTGCGGGCGGCACTAAAGGCCACCGGCGCCGTGGTCGAGATGTCCGGTTCGCTCAATCCCCTCACCGACGTCAGCTTCGTCCAGAGCGGTTACGAATGGAACGGCCCCGCCGGGCGGGACCTTGGTTTTGCCACCGTGTGGGTAGACCACGAATTTGGCCGGACAATCGGGTGGCAACTGAAAGCCGGGCGTGATTTTTCCCGGGCGTTCCCCACCGATTCGACGGCCCTGGTGCTCAACGAGGCGGCCGTAAAGGCAATGGCCCTGCAACATCCGGTCGGCACCGCCGTGCGGGTTCCCTGGCCGAAAGGAGCGGGGCCCTTCCGGGTGGTTGGGGTGATTGAGGACATGCTGATGCAGTCGCCCTACGCCCCGGTCATGCCCACCATTTACCTCATCAGCCGCGACAAGCCCAACGTGGTGAACCTGCGCCTCACCCCGGGGGTAAGCACCCGGGAGGCACTGCGGAAAGCCGAAGCCGTGTTCCGCAAGTACAGCCCCGACGCCCCGTTCGAGTACCAGTTCGTGGACCAGACGCACGCCCGGAAGTTTGCGGCCGAAGAACGCGTAGGCCGGCTGGCCGGCTTTTTTGCCGGGCTGGCCATCTTCATCAGCTGCCTGGGCGTGTTCGGGCTGGCCGCCTTCCTGGCCGAGCAGCGCACCAAGGAGATGGGCGTCCGCAAGGTACTGGGCGCCTCCGAGTTTGCGCTGTGGCGCCTGATGTCGAAGGAATTCGTGTGGCTGGTGGGCATTGCCTTCGCGGTTGCCGCGCCCACGGCCTGGTATTTCCTCCATGAATGGCTGGCTGGTTACGCGTACCGCACCCGGCTTTCCCCCCTGGTTTTCGGGCTGGCCGGGCTCCTGACGCTGGCCGTCACGCTGCTCACGGTGAGTTACCAGACCGTGAAGGCCGCCCGCATGAATCCCGTGAAAAGCCTGCGGGGCGAGTAGCGTTCCGCCTTTCCCGCCCGGTCCATTCCCTTTCTCCCGCCCCCCTTCCCCCGGGGCACGGTCGGCAGCGGCGCCGGGTTTGCGTACCCGGCGCCGCTGCCGGCTGCCTTTGCATAACCCGCAACCGGTCCCTTCCGTAAAATATTTTTCCTTATTCCCGTAAATATCGGCATATTCACCCCCGGAGCTTTGGCGGCTGGGGGTGATTTCCGCCGCGGGCCGGGGCCCCGTGCAGGCTGTTTTTCCGACTTCTGACAAACCAGGTGCAGCACCGTAAAGAACTTCTGATGGCAATTACTCCTATCGAGCAAACTGGCAGCCTTTTCCAACACCCCGCCGGCGCCGCGCAAGCAGTGCCAAGGCGGGCTGCCACCCGGTTCGCCGGCCCCCTCCAAGGTTCCACGCCCGTTTCCGTTAACCGGTAGGCCGCATGGAAGAAGAAAAAGAGCAGGAACGCGTACGCCGGGAGACGTCAATGCGTACGCCCCCCCCGGTCGCGGAGTCCCAAAACCCCCGCGAAGACCCGTTGCGCCACGCCCAGGCCGAACTGCACCAGGCCCTCGCAGAAGTCCGGCGGGCCGAGTCTGCGTTCAGCCTGACCTTTGAATCCGCCCCCATCGGCATGGCCCTGCTCGATCCGGGCGGCGCCTTCCTGCGGGTCAACAAAAGCTACTGCCAACTGCTGGGGTACGCGCCCGACGAACTGCTGCAACGCACCTTTGCCGACATCACTCACCCCGACGACCTGGCCCTGAGCGTTCACTACCGGGAGCAACTGCTGGCCGGGGAAGTGGATTCGTACCAGGTCGAAAAACGCTACCTGACCCGGGCCGGCGACACCGTGTGGGTGAGCCTGAGCGTGGCGCTGGTGCGGCACCCCGACGGGGCGCCCCGGCACACGGTGGCCCAGATCATCGACATTACCGAGAGCCGCGCCGCCGCCGGGGCGCTGCGCCGGTCGGAACAGGAAGCCACCGAACTGGCCCGCCACTACAAGTCCATCCTCGACAGCCAGTCGGTGTACATCGTCAAAACCGACACCCAGGGCAACTACACGTACGTAAACGACTACTACCGCCGCGAATGCGCCTACCCGGGCGAACTCCTGGGCACCAGCGCCGTGGCCAACATCGTGGAGGAGGACCGCCCCCGGTGCGGGGCCGTGGTGGAACAGTGCTACCGGGAGCCGGAAGTGTCGCACGAGGTGATTCTCAAAAAGCAGATGGGCGACGGCCGGATCATGGGCGGCAAGTGGGAGTTCAGGGCCATCCGGGGCGCCGACGGCCAGGTGAACGAAATCCTGTGCGTGGGCTTCGACATTACCGAACAGCTCGAAAGCCTCGAACGGACCCGGCACCTGCTCGAAGTGAGCAGCAAGCAGAACGCCAGGCTCAAAAGCTTCTCCCAGATCGTGTCGCACAACCTGCGGTCGCACTCAGCCAACTTTGCCGGGCTGCTGTCGCTGCTCGACGGGGCCACCGAGGCCCAGCAGGCGGAGTACCTCGACATGCTGCGGGGCAGCGCCGAACAGCTCGAAGAGACGATCCGCAACCTGAACGAAATCGTGACGGTGCACGAACACGCGGACCGGCCCCTGGAACGGCGCTTCCTGCGCGAAGAGGTGTTCAAGACGCTCCGCATCCTCAACGGGCTGCTGGTCAGGCACCGCGTCCGGGTACAGGTGAATCTCCCCGAAACGGCCTCGGTGCGGGTGGTGCCCGCCTACCTCGACAGCATCCTGCTCAACCTGATCAGCAACGCCATCAAGTACCGGTCGCCGGACCGGGAAGCGACGGTGGAGGTGTACGGCGGGCCCGAAAACGGCTACACGCTGCTGGCCGTGAAGGACAACGGGCTGGGCATTGACCTGGACCGGCACGGGAAGAAGTTGTTCGGATTGTATAAAATATTTCACCGCAACGAAGATGCCCGGGGCTTCGGATTGTACCTCACCAAAAGCCAGGTGGAGGCAATGGGCGGTCGCATCGAGGCCGAAAGCGCGGTGGGAACGGGTTCAACGTTTAAGGTCTATTTCCATGAAAACTCTTGAAACCATACTGATCGTGGAGGATGACCCGATTGCGGCCATGATCGTCGGGAAAAAAGTGAATGCGCATCCCCGCATCCGGCAAAGCCGCACGTGCGCCAACGGCGAACTGGCGTTGGCGCACCTGAAAGCGGCCCTGGCCGACGGCAACGCCCTGCCCGACCTGATCCTGCTCGACATCAACATGCCGGTGATGGACGGCTGGCAGTTCCTGGCGGCGCTGGCGGCCCTGCCCAAGCCCCGCGAGGTGCCCGTGGTCATGCTTACTTCTTCCATCGATTCCGGCGACATGAACCGGGCCCGCTCCTTCCCCGCCGTCCGGGGCTTCTTCTCCAAACCCCTGTCCACCCCGATGCTCGACCAGGTGCTGGCGCTGGTGGAGTAGGATCAGAATTAAAGGATTAGCGGATTAGCTGGATGGGGGATGAGGGGCAATACAGAACACTTAACCGCAAAGGGCGCAAAGGAGACGCAAAGATCGCCAGGAGGGATCGGGTTTAACCCCTATCCTATGGATATTGCATATGCGCAGGCAGACTTTGCGCCAGTCAAACCAAGCGCAGCCTTTCCGTAGGGTAGGGTTTAAACCCTACCCCTACTAAACCGCAAAGATCGCCAGGAGAACGCGTACCCCTTTGCGCCCTTGGCGTCTCTATTGCGATCCTTGCGGTTCAATTCTTTTCTTTGCGTTCTTTGCGCTCCGCCTTTGCGCCTTTGCGTGAACCCTCCTTTCGGGCGTGATTTTTCCTAACTCTTACTGCGTTGAGCAGTAGAATTTTAACCGGCTTTTCTGACTGGAAAACCGGGAAAATGCCGTGAAAAATGGGTATCTTTAAGGATTAAATCATGCGAAGTGAACGTGGAAAAAACAAATTTTGACAAGGCCCAGGACCTCCTTGAAAAGTACGCGCACCCCGACGCGGAGGTACTGTCCGACAAGGTGGTCGGGGACGTTGAGCAACTCATTACGGCACTGACGGCCGAGAAGGAAAACGCCGCCCAGGAGGTCGCCTCGGTGCACCTGACGCTGGCAAAACTGGCGGCCGAAGAAAAGATCAAGGGCAAGTTCGTGGTGGGCAACGAAATGGAATACGATTACTACCAGCTCGAAACGGGCGACGAGGCGCCCCTGACGCTGGTGCTGATCCCGGCCGAACACCAGTACGAGTGGAAGCTGGCCGAAGACCTTCAGTTCGGCGTGGATACGCAGCCGGCCTTCGACCTGCTGCACAAGGACCTGACGGTGCTCCGCAAGAGCAACCTGTTCCACCGGTTGTTCAACGCCTCCCAGGCCGACACCCGCAACCCGGCCACCATCAGCAAACTCGAAGAGCTGCTGCAAGCGAACGGGGAACGAAAAAAAAAGGCTCTGGTGACCGAATGGCGCGAAACGCTGGAGTACGTGCTGGCCGACCTAAAGGATGAACGCAGCGGCAAGTCGGTGCTGGTGGACCAGCCCTTTCCGTACACCCGCAACGGCAAGACGAAAGAATACAAAATCCTGAAGGCCGACCGGACGGGCCTGGTGGTGATGATCGACGAGGACCTGGAACTGGACCGCAGATTCCCCCTCGACAGCTACGCCTACGAACTGATCGTAGCCTTTATGCCGCTGCTCAAGAAGTACAAGGGCAAGTCGCCCTCCGCCAAGCCGGCGGGCCGCGGCGGCAAGACCAAAGCCGGCGCCAAGCCCGCCGCCGACGCTCCCCAACCCGCCGAAAGCCCGGTGGAGGAAGTACCGGTGGCGGCGGAAGCCTCCCCGGAAAACGCGTAATGTTTCAGCTAACTACCCCCGGCTCCTCTTTTTTGCCAGGAAGGGCCGGGGGATTTCTTTTCAAGCCTGCCGCGTACGCGCATTTAACCCGCCCGCAGGTTGATTGCGACAATGCTTTTCACCAACTTTAGCGTTGCAAACCATTCGTTCCGCCTATGAAACACATTTCAATCCTGGTGCCCGAAGGAGCCATCCTTGGCAGCATTGAAGGGCCGCGGCAAGTGCTTACCGAGGCCAACAAATACCTGGAAAATACCGGCCAGCCGTCGCTGTGGCAGGTGCAACTGGTGGGCTTGACGAAAGAAGTGCCGGCCGCCGGGGGCAAGTACACCGTGTACACCGATGCGCTGGTGCAGGACGTTGCCGCCACCCACCTGATCCTGATCCCGGCGCTGGACGGTGACATGGGCCAGCGGCTGGTGCAGAACCAGGCATTCCTCCCCTGGATCGTGCGGCAGTACGGGCAGGGCGCCGAAGTAGCCAGCCTGTGCGTGGGGGCCTTCCTGCTGGCTTCCACCGGCCTGCTGACGGGCCGCAAGTGCACCACGCACTGGTCGGCCGTGCCCGACTTCCGGCGCATGTTCCCGGAGGTGGAACTGGTGGAAGAAAAGATCATTACCGACGAAGGGGGCATCTACTCCAGCGGCGGGGCGTTTTCGTACCTCAACCTGATCCTGTACCTGATCGAGAAGTACGCCGGCCGCAGCACCGCCGTGTTCCTGTCCAAAGCCTTCCAGATCGACATCGAACGCCGCAGCCAGTCGCCCTTCATCATTTTTCAGGGCCAGAAGGGGCACGACGACGACGCCATCATCCGGGTGCAGGAATACATTGAACAGAACTACCCCGAAAAGATCACCGTGGACGAACTGGCCGACCAGGTGGCCCTGGGCCGCCGCAACCTGGAACGGCGGTTCAAGAAAGCCACTTCCAACTCGGTGCTCGAATACCTCCAGCGGGTGCGCATGGAAGCGGCCAAGCTGAGCCTGGAGTCGGGCCGCGAAAACGTCAACGAGGTGATGTTCAACGTGGGCTACACCGACACAAAGGCCTTCCGCACGACTTTTAAAAAGATCACCGGGTTGTCGCCGGTGGAGTACCGCCAGAAGTACACCCGCGAAGTGGCCGTGCCGGCGTAGGGAAAGGGAAGAAAAGCACTTAACCGCAAGGGGCGCAAAGGAGACGCAAAGACCGCAAGGAGAACGCGTTTTTCTTTGCGGTTGAGTAGGGGTAGGGTTTAAACCCTACCCTACGGAAAGGCTGCGCTTGGTTTGACTGGAGTGAAGTCTGCGTACGTACGCGCAATATCCATAGGATAGGGTTTAAACCCTATTCCTCTTTGCGCCCTTTGCGCTCCTCCTTTGCGCCTTTGCGTGAACCCCGCCAGGGCGGACCTGGTTTAGTTTCCCGACAGGCTCACCTGGCCGAAGCTTTGGCTTTGTGCCCGTTCCGGCGCCGCTTCCGCCGCCCGGTGCAACTTGTGGGAGAACGCGTAAGAGACGCCCAGCACGAGCAGCATCGGGATGAAGCCCACCCACATTTCCGGACCGTCGCCCACCGCTACGTGGGAGTAAAACGCCCCCACCAGGTCGATCACCAGCCCGGCGTACGCCCACTCCTTGAGCCGCCGGAAGCCGGGAACCAGGATGACCAGCAAGGCCGCCATTTTGGCTATGCCCAGGAAGGGCACCAGGTACGCCGGGTACCCCAGCCGGGTAATGTGGGCAATGGCTTCGGGGGCCGAAATGGCGTCGAATATGGCGCCGACGCCCAGCAGGGCGGTGATTAGCCCGGTACAGATCCAGTACGTGATTTTTACCTTTTTCATGGGTTTATGGGTTGAGTTGGTTATTGACGATGTTGTCGGGTGGGTTTCGTGCTGCGCGGTCATCATGGTCGAGTGGGTTAAGGGGTTGTTGCTGCCTGACCATACAAATATACGCTTGCCCCCCCGCCCCGGCCGGGGGTGAATACGGCGGAAAAAGGGGTGAATGCGACAAAAAAAGGACACGGGAATTAACGGAGACCGGAGACGGGAGGAAGGGAGACCGGAGGAGGATCGGGAAGGAGGCTTGGCCGGGGCTACGGTACGGGTTGGTGATAAAGGGAAAAAGGGGAACGGTGGAAATTGGAGATGTAGACTTAATTGGCTTTCTACTCACAAACAAAACCTAAAAGGCCGGCAGTAGCGCCGGCCTTTTCCTTTTTCCATTTTTTATTTCCTTTTCGATTCGTACCGGAGCCTCGCGTTAGCCTCCTTCCCGATCCTCCTCCCGTCTCCCTTTCTCCGGTCTGCGGTCTCCGTTACTGGCAGTCGTATTCGTACACCGCGTCGGAGGTGGTGGTGCCGGCGTAGGTGCGCACCGTGGTGATGCGGGTGGGAAATCCTTTCTCGTTGTACGCGTAGGTGTAATGCCGGGTGTCGGGGTTGATTTCGGGGTTTTTCGGGCTGGCGGTCCGGGCGGTTTTGACCAGGTTGCGGTTCGGGCCGGGGCCCGGGCCTTCGAGGGTGGCCCCCAATTCCGGGTAGGCGCCGAGTTTGTTTTCCTGGTCGGCGTAGTATTCGTAGGTGTGGTGGCGTTCGGCATCCGTACCGGTGTCAGTAATGCTGCTGACCAGGTTGCCCGCCTGGTACTGGTAGGAATGGCGGCTGGTACTACTTACGTCCGTGTCGAGGTTCGCAGTGACCACCGTGAGTTTCGTGCAGTTACCTTCCGCGTCCAGTTCCCGGGTGGCCTCCGCGCGGCGGCCGTTTTCCATCACCACCCAGGACGTCATTTGTCCCTGCGCGTTATAGCGGTAGGTGACCGTCCGCGTAACGGGATCGTCCTGTCGGCCGGCGAAGGTTTTTCCCGTCACCCGGTGGTAGTCATCGTAGGCGAAAGTCCAGAAAGAGAACGCGTTGCCGTTTTGTTCGTGGTGCAGCGCCACCAGCCGCTTCTTCGCATCGTACGCGTACACGACGCTTCCGGCAGTGTCCGTGGGGTCGTACCGGCGGGTGACCCGGCAGGCGGGGGCCGGGGCGGGCCGCGGCTCCCGGTCCCTTTCGCAACTCCCGAAGGCACACAGGAAGAGGAAACACCCAAGGGCAAAAGGGTAGAAAAGGGCCCGGAAAGGTACGTTGAAAGAATTTTGCATGCCTTGAATACAGGCCCCCGCCGCAAAAGTAACTTGCACTACCCGCCGCCCCCGGCGGCCAAAGCCGGGGAGCGGGAATGCCATGTGCTTTACTCCGCTTACAACTGCGCCCGGAGGGCCAGGATGAAATTTCGGCCCGGCGCACTGATGCCGGAGGCGTAGGGACGGTACAACTGGTCGGTGATGTTTTCAACCCCGGCATTGAGCACCAGGTGGGGATGCACGTACCAGGCTACTTTGCAATTAAGCGTGTACCAACCGGGCACAAAGGGCAAGCCGGCGGCATCTTTGGCATAGGGAGCACTGTCTTCCCGTTCCGATAAAGCCAACCGGTCGTATTTCATCTTTGCGTTGTACACCGCGTACAGGTCAACCCGGTATCTTTTGCGTTCGTACCGCAGGTGGGTGCTGCCGAAGGTGGGAGGGACGTGACGCAGGGGGTAGTACGTTAAGCTTTCGTCCGACTGCTCTTCCCCGCGCTGGTAAGTAAGGGTGCCCGACCATTTGAATCCTTTCCCCAGCTTCACGTCCAGCCCGGCCTGTACGCCCCAGACGTAGGCGCTGGCCAGGTTCTGGATGGCCTGCACGCGGCTGCGCTGTCCGTCGTACGCGATGCTGTCCTGCCCGTTGAAGGTGTAGTTTCGCCGGGCCAGGGCGCCGTCCAGGAAAGTGTAATACACGCTCAGGTTCATTTTTACCGCATTACCCAACAACCCGGCCGTTCCCACCTCCGCGCTGTAGGCGTATTCGGGCTTTAACGCCGGGTTGGGCACCACCACCGAGCCGGGTTCTGATTCGAACACCTTGCCGATGTCATCAATGTTGGGGGCCCGGTAGCCGGTAGCGCCATTGAGGTACAGTTGCCAGGCAGCGGAGGGTTTGAAGACGGCGCCCAGGCTCCCGTTTACGGCGCCCGCCCGCACCCGCGCCGTGGTGAAGGGAAACGCAAAAAGCGTGGTGTCAAAAGCCGCCTCACTCCCCACGTAGCTGTAACGCACGCCGCCGTTGAGCACCCACCGGGGGCGAAGGTTGTATTTTACCTGGGCATAGGCGGCGTAGGACTGCCAGGTAGCCCCGTCCGGGTAGCGGGTAGGGGTGGGGGTGACGGCCCCCGTTTTGACGTTCTCCCGGTTGGCCCGCGAACCTACCCGGTTGTACACCGCCTCGGCCCCGTAAAACAGGTTCAATTTTTCCCCCAGCTTTTTATCCAGGTCCAGGTTCAGGGAGTAGGCATCCACGTTTTCGGTCTGGTGGCGGAGCCGGTTGTCGCCCGTCCGGCGGTCGTGGCGGCTCTCCTGGTAGCCTTGATGCGCCGCTACCACGCGCAGTTGGTCGTACGGAAAAGCGGATGCGTTGTGCTGCACGGCCAGCCGGTTCATCGTCCACCGCTGCGGGCCGTAATACCACTGGGCGTGAGTAAAGGTGCCGTCCTCGTTCTTGAGGTACAACCGGTCGTAGCGGGGGGCGTCGGAAGTAGCCGAATGGTGGAAGGCGTACTCCAGGTTCCAGGCTTTGGCCGGCTTGAACCGGATCTTTTGCATGAGGTTGTACTGGCCGTACCCGGAGGCTACCTGCCGTTGCGGATCGGGGTTGACGCGGTACCCATCCTCGCCGTCAATTACTGCCTGGTAGTCGGGGCGGAGAAAGGAGCGGTTTCCCCTCGAACCCGCCCGCAGGTCGTCGTAGCCGGAATACGTCATGCTGGTGGTAAAGGCCCATTTTTGAAGCCCGACGTTGAGGTGCAGATGGCCGGTTTTTTCCCGGTTGGCCGACGAAAACCGGGCGAAGCTGCTCCCGGTAAGCTCCGCTTTCCCGGTGGACGAAAGGCGCGGCCCGAGGGTGTGAAAGTCCATGACGCCCCCGATGGCGTCGCTCCCGTACATCACCGACCCCGGGCCGAACAGCACCTCGGCGCTTTCCACGGAACCGGCATCGAGGGAAATCACATTTTGCAGGTTGCCGGTGCGAAAGATCGCGTTGTTCATCCGCACACCGTCCACCACGAGCAGCACCCGGTTGGTCGAAAATCCCCTGAGCATGGGAGAGCCGCCCGCCTGCTGGCTTTTCTGGATGTACACCTGCCCGGTGGCTCCCAGCAGGTCGGCGGCGGTTTGGGGGTTCTGAAAAGCAATTTCCTTCGCCGCTATCTTTTCGATGCGCTGCGGCACTTCGGTCTGGTCCTGCTCCCAGCGGTGGGCGGCTACCACCACTTCTCCGAGGGAAATGGGGTTCTCGGTCAGCTCCACGGTAAAATGCATGCCTGCGAGCTGCCGGTAGGGATACACGGCGGGGCGGTAATTCAAACAGCGGAAAAAGAGGGTGTCGGCCGCCGCAAAGGCCGAAATATCCGCCTGCCCCCGGGCATCGGTGGTGGCAGAAACCTGGCGTGACTGGTTGTAAATGACGCTGTTGGCGAGGGGCTGACGGGTAATTTTGTCAATGACCCGCAGCGTCTGGGCTGCTCCCGGCAGGGCAAGCAATCCAAGGGAGAGCACAAGCAGTATTTTTTCGATCATTTCGGGATGCGTTGCCATTGCGCCGCCCGGGCAGAAAGGACAGCGGCATTGGGTGCAAAATAACCGCTTCTGCTGTAAACCTTTCGGTTTTTAGAAACCCGAAAGGTTTTTGGTTTCCGGAGGTGTTTAGGAAAACCAATTGGGGAGGCAATGGCCCCTGGGGTGCCGGGGGCGTGACGGGGAATTGGATGCGTAACAAAAGAAATAAGTGGTGCCTTGAAGTCCGCCTTCGGGAGAAATAGCTCCTCCGGGCGGACCAAGGACTTTATGTTGTCGTGATCGGGAGCCGGCCGGTCCGGCTCCCGCCACGGTAGAATCGGGCGGTGTCGTAACGCTTTTAGGGAAATTGCTCGTGGGTATAAAAAGGACTTGCCTCTCGAAACAAATATTAATATTCATTCTATATTTTCAAAATTTTATACCAATAAAATTTACGTTAACAACATATAATTTTACATCAATGGTTAAATTGCAGAATATTATTCTATAATTTAAATTTTCATATACTTTTTGTTGCCTTTCGAAAAGGGCCCTTATCTTAGGCGGCAACCATCCCGGTCCATCTGGCAACCACGCTTGCGCTTCATCCACCAAACCCATACGCCTATGTCTTTCTCTTTACAACTACCTGCCCAAAGCAACCCATTGCCCCGGTTCCTGCGCCGCGCCGCGCGGTGCGTCCTGGCCGCGGCCGGGTGGGCAAGCTTGTCCTTGCCGGCGCCGGCGCAAAGCACCATGCCCGCCGCCAAACTGGAGGCACTCAAGAAAGAGCTGGTCGCCGAGATCGACAAGCAGCAAGCTTTCAGCGCGCAGATGGTGGACATGATCTTCAGCTTCGGAGAATTAGGCTTTCAGGAGGAAGAAACCTCGAAGTACCTCACCGGTATTCTCAAGCAGAACGGGTTTACCATCGAATACGGCATTTCCAAAACGCCTACCGCCTGGCTGGCCAGGTGGGGTTCGGGCAAGCCGGTCATTGCCGTGGGCAGTGACATCGACTGCATTCCGAAAGCCTCCCAGAAGCCCGGGGTCGCCTACCACGATCCGGTCATCGAAGGGGCGCCGGGGCACGGAGAAGGGCATAACTCGGGGCAGCCGCTCAACGTGACGGCCGTGCTGGCCCTCAAGAAGATCATGGAACGCGAGAAGATTCCGGGTACGCTGGTCCTGTGGCCGGGGGTCGCCGAAGAGCAACTGGGCACCAAGGCTTTTTACGTGCGCGACGGCTACTTCAAGGACATTGACGCCTGCATCTTTACCCACGTGGGCAGTAACCTGGGCGCCGGCTACGGGGACAGCGGCGGCAACGGCATGGTTTCCGTGGAGTTTACCTTCGAGGGAGAATCGGCCCACAGCGCCGGTGCCCCCTGGCGGGGCCGCAGCGCCCTCGATGCGGTAGAGTTGATGAACATCGGCTGGAACTTCAAGCGGGAACACCTGCCTACCACGCAACGGTCCCACTACGTAATCACCGACGGCGGCGACCAACCCAACGTGGTGCCCTCGAAAGCCACCGTGTGGTACTACCTGCGCGACCGGACGTACCCGGCCATCAAGTCGATGTACGACGACGCGATTGCCATTGCCGAAGGCGCCGCCAAGATGACCAATACCAAGATGAGTTACCGCTACCTGGGCAGCGCCTGGCCCGGCCATTTCAGCAAGCCCATCGCCGAAGCCACCTACGAGAACATCAAGCGGGTGGGCCTGCCCGCCTGGAGTGCGGAAGACCAGGTGCTGGCCCGGGCCGTGCAGAAAGAAATCAAGGCGCCGGCCACCAATCCCTACGACGGCAAAAAGATCGACGGCCTCGACACCCAACTGGATACGCTGGCGCCGCCCAGGAACAACCTGATGGGCGGCGGCTCCGACGACATTGCCGACATTTCCTGGACGGTGCCTACCATTGTGCTGCGCTATCCTGCCAACATCCCGGGCTTGCCGGGCCACCACTGGGCCAATGCCATTGCCATGGCTACCCCCATTGCCCACAAAGGCGTAACGGCCGGCGCCAAGGCCGAAGCCATGACGCTGCTGGATATGTTCGTAAAACCGGAGATCATCAAAAACGCCTGGAACTACTACCGGGACGTGCAGACCAAAGAAACCAAGTACACGCCCTTCGTAAAAGATACCGACAAGCCGGCCACGCACCTCAACGGGAAGATCATGGCGCAGTTCCGGCCCGAGATGAAGAAGTATTACTACGACCCGGCCAAATACAAGTCTTACCTGGAGCAACTGGGCATCAAATACCCCACCCTGCGGGGTGACCAGAAAGCCGGCGCTACCGGTGCCGCCACGGGAAGCTCCGGAAAATAGAATGCCCTGGGCGAAGTACACTGTAAACTAACTAAATGAGAGGTGGACGTTATTGAAGACAGGGAATAAAGGCGTGGATTCGTGGCAGTCATCCCCCTGCCCCCTTCCCTAACCCACCAGCAGCCACACAAGGGGGACTGCGTACCTGGCGGTTCCGTAGCAAGGCTTATACGCGTTCGATGGGTACGCAGTCCCCCTTGTGTGGCTGCTGGTGGGTTAGGGAAGGGGGCAGGGGGATGACTTTTTGTTACCTCATTTACGACCACCCCTCAACCAACTAAATGGGTATATCGAGTTAGCTCCCTTTAGCTGTCATTAGCGAAGCCAATCTTTTTAATGATCGTCAGACAACGTCTATCACCACAAAGATTGGCTTCGCCAATGACAGCGAGGGGAGGATGTGCCGTAGTACGCATTTACTTCCTTTACCATGTACTAAGCGTTACGGGTATTGAAAGGCGTTTCCGGTTTCTCCGGAAAACCAGTACCTGTTTCGTAATATTTGGTAAATTAGACTGGTTCGCGTTTCTGTTTTAACAACTTACAGGCATTACACCGGTAACGCCCTCGCGGCCGTCCCGGCAGTGTGCCGCGCCGCCGCCATCCTGGCGGTGCTTCAACAGTCTATGAAATATCCTGAAGTCAACAATTTCATCAACGGGCAGTTCGTGGCTTCCGCGCCGGCGGCCCAACTGGACGTCGTTTCACCGCTGGATGGTGCTTTGCTTTCAAAAGTGCCCCTGTCCGTGCCGGAAGACCTGGATGATGCCGTAGCAAGTGCCCAAAAGGCTTTTGCAACGTGGTCCAAAACCCCGATAAAAGTCAGGGTGCAGGTTTTTTTCCGGTACAAGGCCCTGCTGGAGAAGCATTTGCCGGAGCTTTCGCACCTGGTGACGGAAGAAAACGGCAAAACCTACGAGGAGGCCGTGGCTGAAATCGAAAAAGCAATCGAGTTAACCGAATTCGCCTGCTCCCTGCCCCAGCTCGTTACCGGCGAAATCCTCGAAGTCAGCAAGGGCGTGGAGTGCCGCACGGAATACGTGCCCGTAGGGGTGGTCGCCTCCATTGTGCCGTTCAATTTTCCCAGCATGGTGCCCCACTGGACCATTCCCAATGCCCTTGCGCTGGGCAACTGCATGATTATCAAACCCTCCGAAAAAGTGCCGTTGAGCGTAGGCCGCATCGCCCAGTTACTCAAAGAGGCCGGCCTGCCCGACGGCGTATTCAACGTGGTGCACGGCGACCGCCGCATCGTGGAAGCCATCTGCGACCACCCCGCCATTGCCGCCGTGTCCTTCGTGGGTTCCACCAAAGTAGCCAAGCTCGTGTACCAGCGGGCTACCCACCACTTGAAACGCTGCCTGGCCCTGGGCGGCGCTAAAAATCACCTGGTCGTGTTGCCGGATGCCATCCCCGACATGACCGCCCAGAACATTGCGGCTTCCATGAGCGGCTGCGCCGGACAACGTTGCATGGCTGCTTCGGCCATGATTGCGGTAGGTCCCGTGGACCACATCATCCGGAAAATCTGCGAGGAAGCGCAAAAGTTCATTCCCGGCAAAAACCTGGGCGCCGTGATCAACCGGGATGCCAAACAACGCATCGAGGGGTACATTTCCGAAGCCGAGCAACAAGGGGCCCGCATTCTGGTGGACGGCCGCAATGCCTCGGTGGCGGGCAAAGCGCAGGGTACGTACGTGGGCCCCACCGTGATCGACTACGTAAGCCCCGACATGGCCGTGGCGCGGGAAGAGATTTTCGGGCCGGTCATCAGCATCATGCGCACCCACACGCTCGACGAAGCACTGGCCATTGAGAACCGCAACCCGTACGGCAATGCCGCCTCCGTATTCACCCAGAACGGCGGGGCCGCCCGCTACGTGATCGAAAAGGCCAGTGCCGGCATGGTCGGGGTCAACATTGGGGTGCCCGTGCCCCGCGAACCTTTCTCCTTCGGGGGCTGGAACGAAAGCAGGTTCGGCGTGGGGGACATCACCGGCAAAAGCGCCATTGCCTTCTGGACGAACCTTAAAAAGTCCACCACCAAGTGGAACCCCGAGGCCGGCATCAACTGGATGAGTTAAGGAGTTGTTGGTTGTTCGTTGTTGGTTGTTCGAACGTTAGCGTTTTCATTATCAGGCTGTTACTAATGGTCGTACCCTCAAATGATCTTAATACTAAATCCCTTATTACCCTTTTATGATGTTTGACCTGTTGAACGAGACGTCCGAAATTGTGCGGGACAACCTGGCGTATACCCTCTTTTCCTGGAGCAAGCAGCAGGGCATCACGCCCATTGCGGTGAAAAACGGTGAAGGGGTGTACCTGTACGACTACGACGGCAAGCGGTACCTTGATTTTTCGTCCGGGCTGATGAACGTCAACATCGGCCACGGCAACCCGCGGGTAACGCAGGCCGTGGTGGACCAGATGCAGCAGGTCAGCTACGTAACCCCCGGCTGCGTGACCAGAGTGCGGGGCCAGCTGGGCAAAAAACTGGCCGAAATCTCCCCCGGAAACCTGACCAAAACGTTGTTCACGGTGTGCGGGGCCACGGCCATTGAAAACGCCATCAAGCTGGCCCGGCTCTACACCGGCCGCCACAAGATCATTGCCCGCTACCGGGCTTTCCACGGGGCCTCGTACGGGGCCATGACCGCCGGCGGTGACCCCCGCAAACTGGCCGCCGATGCCCAGCAGATGCCCAACGTCATCCACGTCGAAGACCCGTACTGCTACCGCTGTCCCTGGGGCAAAGAGATCACCAGCTGCAACCGCGAATGCGTGGGGCACCTCGAACGCGTGATCCAGTTTGAAGGGCCCGAAAACGTGGCGGCCATCCTCATGGAAGGGGAAAGCGGCTCTTCCGGCTGCATCAAATACCCGCCCGACTACCTGCAAAAGGTCCGGGCCCTCTGCGACCGGCACGGCATCCTGCTCATTGCCGACGAAGTGATGAGCGGGTTCGGCCGGACCGGCCATTGGTTTGCCGTGGCCGGACACGGCGTGGTGCCCGACATGATCGCCACGGCGAAAGGCATTACGGCGGGCTACCTTCCACTGGGCGCCCTGATCGTTTCCGACACCATTGCGGCGCACTACAACGACAAGCCCCTGATGCTGGGCCTGACGTATTCGGCGCACCCGGTGGCCTGCGCCGCCGCCCTGGAGGTACTGAAGATTTACGAAGACGAACACCTGATCGAAAATGCCCGCGAAATGGGCAAATACGTGGAAGGGCAGGTGGAAGTCCTGGCCGCCCGGCACCCGTGCATCGGCGATTTCCGGAACACCGGCCTGCTGGGCTGCCTGGAACTGGTCAAAAACCGGGAGAACAAAGAACCGATGGCCCCGTACAACGCCCGGCCCGACGAGATGGCCGTCATGAACCAGGTGGCGGGTAAGCTCAAGGACCTGGGCCTGTATACGTTCGTGCGGTGGAATTACATTTTCATTGCCCCGCCCTTGTCGGTCACCAAAGCGCAGATCGACGAAGGCCTGGCGATGCTTTCGGAGGCGCTGACCCTCGCCGATGCCCACGTGTACGCCTGAACCGCCCCGCGGAATGACCGCGATCTTCTCCTTTTGCCATGTTAAAAACCATCCAACGCGTTGCCGCCGCAGCAGCCCTGGTCACCGGGCTCGGCGGTACGACCGGCGCCCAGCCCCACACCCGGGCCCGCGACCTGGGCATTCCTTTTGAGGGAACGCCCGGCAAATGGAACGCCATTACCGACGTAAACGGCCTTACCGTCGGGCAGGTCACCCTGGTTGCGGGAGAAGGAAATCTAAAGGTGGGCAAAGGGCCGGTGCGAACCGGTGTCACGGCCATTCTGCCCCGGGGCAAAACCTACGACCCGGTTTTTGCCGGCTGGTATTCCCTGAACGGCAACGGCGAAATGACCGGCACGACCTGGGTAACCGAGTCGGGCTTCCTGGAGGGGCCGATCCTGATCACCAACACCCACAGCGTCGGGGTGGTGCGCGACGCCGTCGTGGCGTGGCAGCACAAAAACAAGCTGTTTGATCCGCTGGGCAAAACGCCCGACCTGTTCTGGGCGTTGCCCGTCGTTGCCGAAACCTACGACGGGGTGCTCAATGACATCAACGGGTTTCACGTAAAAAAAGAACACGCCCTGGAGGCCCTGGAGAAGGCCCGGCCCGGCGCGGTGGAAGAGGGCGGCGTGGGCGGCGGTACCGGCATGATCTGCCACGGCTTCAAAGGCGGCACCGGTACGGCTTCCCGGGTGGTTAAAATCGGCGACTCAACCTTTACGGTAGGGGTGCTGGTGCAGGCGAACTACGGCGTCCGGAATGCCCTCACCATTGCCGGCGTGCCGGTGGGCGCCGAGATCCAGGACCTGCGACCCAAGGTTACCTTCGGCGAGCCTGCCGGCGGCAACGGCTCCATCATCGTGGTGGTGGCTACCAATGCCCCGTTGCTTCCCCACCAGCTCGACCGGCTGGCCCGACGGGTACCGATTGGGTTGGGCAAGGTAGGCGGGCACGGCGAAAACGGCTCGGGGGATATTTTCATCGCGTTTTCCACCGCCAACCGGGGTGCCGCCAGCCGGGAAAAACCCCAAACCCTTACCATGCTGCCCAATGACCTGATGACCCCCTTGTTCTACGGTACTGCCCAGGCCGTTGAGGAAGCCATCCTGAATGCGCTGGTGGCCGCCCGGACGATGGTGGGTATGAACGGCAATACGGTCTACGAACTGCCCCACGACCGGGTGGTGGAACTGCTCAAAAAGTACAATCGTTACGCCAAAAAGCCTTGAGCAAACCCATAGAAGGGTTCATCTGCCCCGGTGCATGATGGCGTTCCTACCCATAGGTGGAGGGTGGGAAAGGAGTGTCACCACTGGGGAAGAGCGAACTTGTTTGCCATCGAAAACGTAATTACATTTAGAACAATCAGAACAAAATAAACATTGCGAACGGAATGTTCACGACGATATGAATAGGATTTTTCTACAGGCAAACGACGAGGAGGGCCAAAAACATAAGGTACAACGCAACAAGGATACTACCCTTGTGGAAGCAGTTGAAAAACTGGTGGATCACTATTTCCCGGCTGACCAGGAGAAGGGAGAAGGCAAGATCACTATAGAAGTAGATCAGAGTGAAGGCTCCGTTCAAGTCAGTTCCGATAACGATCATGCCAAAGCTCATGAAGTACATGCCCAAATGGCTGGCTTTATGCAGAACCGCCGCAGCGCCATTGACCAAGTAAAAGTTGCCAGTTTTACCCCGCTGTTTATCCACTACGTTGTGTCGCTGCATGACATGAACGACCTGGAATTCAAGATGAACTTCTACGGTCAAGTGGACAACCTTGAGTCCAGGTTTGACATCAAGATCAAGCTTCAATTTGTCTACCCTGACGACATTGACTCCTGCCCCGGCGACCTTATTACCTTCTGATGCAAAATCATTTACGGCAGGCCAACCGCAACTACCTGAAGCTGCTGCGGTCGGAAAGGGATTTTCCCGATGAGGACTTCGAATGGAAGACTACCTACGCCTTTTACGTTGTTGTCCACTGGACGCGGGCGTTCATTCGCCTCAGGCTAGGGATGGACGTTGATATTCCCGATCATTCCACCGCCAGGCGTTTATTGAAACAGTACCTCAAGCCCTTTGCATTCAAGGCGTACATTACGCTTAATAACTACGCTGACTACGCGCGATACGACGGGGTCGCAGATGATTTTGATCGTTGGCAGCGGTTGCGCAAGCTTGAGTATAAAGAGGCCAGGGAGATTTTGGAGATGCTTCGAATGGAGATCGGCCGAGCGATTCCCGAGGTGCTCACGTTACCAACGTTACCGGAGTGACACTCGGATACGAATCCAATAGAATCGTTCTGAATTTAAATTCAGGTACTTCGCTGCCGGCGACCAATACCGGAGGAACACAAAATGCACTGCCAGCAGCAGTGCATTTTGTCGTACCTTTTGACTCTCACGAAGAGGAGAGGTGCAAAGGTACGCGGCCCGTGTTGCCTCTCTTTTGTCCCAAGGTTATTAAATCAATAAATCAAACTCACCTGACCCGCAGTATTTTCTGCGTTTTCATCCCGCTCCCGGTCTGTAGCCGGTACTCGTACAGCCCTTTCGGCAGGTTGCCGGCTTCAAACCGCACCTGGTAATGGCCCGCCGGCTGAAGCTGGTCCACGAGAACCCTCACCGGGTTGCCAATCCGGTCGTAGACAACCAACCGGACCCGGGCCGTCTCCCGTACCTGGTAGGCAATCGTGGTACGCTCCCCGAACGGATTCGGAAAGGCCGCCGGCGGCTGCCCGTCCGGCGTGAGGCTGCCGGTGAAGAGCGGAGTGGTTGCGCCCAGGCGCGACGCATCGGCGGAAGCACTGCTTTCGGCGTCGTCCGGTACGAGCGTAATGGCGTCAATGCCTATCGTGTAGCCGTTGCTGGCGCTGTTCTTGCCCGTCACCGTAAACCGGAACTGCTTGGGGCCCGCCGAGCCGAATTTTACGTAGGCCACGGTGCGTTCCAGGTACTCCGGCGAAGCGGCGTACAAATCCTGCCGGGGACCGTGGTTGTCGAAGCTCCCGTCGTAGTTGCCCGAAGGCTTACCGGCAATGGCGAGTTGAAACGTCCCCCGGGTGTGGTATTTTTTCACCCGCACTTTTACGGCGTACCGCCGGGCCTCGGGCACGTAAACCTGGTAGGTAAAAAAATCGCCGGGGGCGTTCGCATCGAGAATGGCGCAGGTACCGCCGCTGCAACGGGCGTCGGCAAAAGTACGGTATACGTCACCCGACCGGGCCAGCAGCGTCAGGTTCTCCGCTTCCGCGTACACGGCGCCGGTGGGGGCGGCAATGTACTCGTAGCCCGCGTGCGTCATGCGGAAGTCACCGCTGGGGGCCTGGGTGTCGATGCGCCAGCTTACCTGGCCCAGGGCCTGGTACGTGGCGTCGGTGCCCTCCAGAACGGGCGCATTGTCCAGGAAAACCTTAATGCTCCCCGACTTCCCCTCCCGTTCAACCCGGAACGTGTAGAACACATCCCGGTTGAAGCGGGGCACCTGCCGGGAATCCAGCACGACACTTCCCGTCGAGCCGTTGGCCTCCCGGAACACCTTGTACAGCACCAGCCGGGCATCGTCGGACGGGCCCATCCAATCCCAATCGAAGTAGGTTACCCGGTAGTAGTTCTCCGCGTCCGGATCGGCTTTTCCGAAGAGGAAATTGTAGCTGTCGCTGGGACTGGCGCCTCCCGTCGGGCCAAACCCACGGGCCCGGGTTTCCAGGATGTAGGAAGTCTGCGGATAAGCCTGGGGGCTTTCACGATACTCGCTGCTGTAAATCAAGGCGCCCTTGGTCTGCGCAAGACTGGCCGGAGCGACCGCCGCCAGGAGCAATGGCATCGCCAGCAGGACGGCAAGCCAGGAATGCCCCGGCAACGGGCGGAAGGAGGGAAGCGGGTTGGGAATGGGGAACAGTCGTCGTCTTTTCATAGCAGGTTGGGGTTGGAGCTTGTAAGTAAACAATTATACGCTGTGATCAAAGCATAAAGAATATTAATTGTTTATTAAGAAAAGCTCCGCGAGGCCGGTTTGCCGCGTGTACCCTTGCGCAAAGTCAAAAAAACCTGAGTGCTTTTTTTACGCGGGTCAGCATCGAATGGAGCGTTGACGCTCGCAGGGATGACACGTAAGATTCGTACGCCGATCCGAATTGCAGTTCCGCCAGTTCCGCCGGGGCGGGGGCCACGTCGGCCGGTTCCAGCGGGTGGGGTTGAATGGCGCGCAGCGTTTTCTTGCGAAGGGCGGTGCGCCATTCCCAGTCCACCCACTCCGATTGCATGGCGTGGCGGGACCAGAACAGCCAGAAGATGTCCCGCGCCTGGATTTCAGCGGCTATTTTCTGCTTCCATTGTTCGCCCGGTTTGATCGACAGGCAATCAACGAATACGTCGACGCCGGTGTAGACCTGGAGGGACCGCACGCGGCTCATGACGTGGCTGCGGTCTTTGGTTGCGTAAGAAGCAAAAGCGGTACGGGGAACGCGTGCTTCAAGGGTCTGCTGCCAACTCGCTGCGGGTGCCTCCGCACGGGCTATCCCGATTTCGGGCCGAAGCGTTGCCAGGGGCAAGCCAAATGCGTAAACGTCAAACTTGAGAACCGCTTGCGTAGCCTCGCAACCGGGGGGAACCTGCACGTCAAAATGCAGGATTTCCCACTTGCCGTTCCAGGTAAATTGTTGATAGTCGTTACTGACCCGGAGGTGTCTCGCCGAAAGCCGTACGCCCACTTTGGTCCCTTTTTTCCACTGGCAGGTTTTCAGGTCGAGCAACTGCGCCGAATCCGGAGCCTCCTGCGCGAAAGCCCGCATGACCTGCTGCCTGAACCCGTACGCATAAGCCGCAAACCGCACCACAAATTCGCTTCCGGCCGGTACAACTTCTGGAGAGGACACCCCAAGGAATACTTCGGCCGCCGAAGTACCCCAATAGAATTGTGCATTAGAATCATATGGTCTAACGTTACGAACGGGATCATATTCTTTTGGAATTGCATTGCTTGCAACGGGCATGTCAACAGGCGGACGGTCATATTTCAGTTTGTCCTCTTCCGGAACAAGCCGGTCGCGCACGGGGGGTAAATGCAGCAGGAAGGTCGAAAAGTTGGCAGTCACATCGATGATGTCTTTGCTGCCGGTGTACTTGTCCGGGAGGGTTCCGGGACCATCCAGCCAGACAAAAAGTACTTTCGGAGTCAGACCCTCGTATCCGCGCCCGGCTGATGTATGCAGGCGACCCATCAATGCTTCGTAATACCGGATTGTGCCCGCCGTTACGGGTACTACAATTACATCACTGAAGGTTTTTTTAGGGTCTAGCCAATGCGATACCTCCCGGAAAAACCCTTTGGACCAGTAGTGCAGGCCGGGCGTATCGTGCAGCGACTGGTAAAAAACTTGTTTAAAGTACAGGACTATATCCTTTAGAACCACTTCGGGCGGTCTGCTGTCGGCGAAGTGCCGGTTGTACGCTTCCAGCCACCCGCGCTGATCGGCCTTAAGCACCTCCCGGTCTTTCGGCGCAAGGTCGAAAGGTGCAATGCCACACCAAATGTCGTTTGCGCGCAGCCGCTCCGCAAATTGCTTCAGGTGCGGCCAGGTGCGTTCGTGTTCCCCTTTCAGCGCGTCACCGGCCAGCGGGTACACCGACAAGGGAAGCAGCAATAGCATGGGGGTTACCGGCTTGCTCATATCGCTCTAAACGGCCTATTTGGTGCAGGAGAAAGCTAGTGTTTTACGGCCCCAAAGCAAATACCTACTTACCGGTATTTTGACGCCCGGCCTTTGACCGGACCGGACGGGTTGGGCCGCCAGAAACTCCATCTGCCTGGAGTCTGCTGGGGCCCGCCTCCGAACGGCCGTAGGTGCCGGGCCAAATGCGGGGGCAATGGCCGACGGGGAAGAAAAATTATTTGAATCAACTTCCCGGCGCGGCCCGCCGCCGGAGCGGCATTGCGGCAAACGGGACCGCGCCGGACGGGGCAAATGCCCCCGCCGCGCTTTTGGCGTAAGTCTGGTCCCGTTGTTGCTGCCCCTTGTCATGCAAACACACGCATCTCGTACTTTTTGCAACCGGCTGAAGGGGATTTAGGGTTGGACGGGGACCTCCTCCGGGTTATTACGCTGAACCGGCGACCAGGATCGCCTGACCGCCCCTTCCATCACTTCTGCACCCTGCCGGCCATGCAACCCTTTTTTCCCTTCCGTTTTCCGCCCCTGCTGCTGGTGCTGATCTGGTGGCCCGTGGGGATGCCGGCCCAGCCCCTCACCCCGGCCCGGGCGGACAGCCCGGAAGTGGTACGCCGGGCCGGGGAGCCCGATACCGGCCGGGTGCAACGCCTGTTGCGCCTGGGCGACCAATACCAACGCCGGGACTGGAACGTTGCACCCGACCGCATCCGGCGGCTGCTGGAACTGGGCAAGACCAGGCTTCGTCCCACCTACACCCGGCAAGCCGACCGGGAAGGCGCCCTGCGGCTGTTTCACGAGGCGGAGGCGCTCAGCGACCGCATCGGCGACCCCCAATGGAAGCAGGAATGCCAGGCGCTGATCGGGGTGACCCACCTGCTGCGCAACGACTGGCCGCGGGGGAAAGACTACTTTATGCGGGTGATCCGGGCGCGCCGCCGGGCCGGCGACCGGGCCGGGGAAATGAGGGCCTGGCTCCGGATGGCGACCACGATGTTCTGCGACAACTGCCGGGAAAACATCGCCGGTTTGGACCAGGCGCTGGCCCTGGCGCGGCAGACCGGCGACCCGGCCTGGGAAGCGCTGATCCGGATCGAGATCGGCTATAAGTATTTGAATGCGGGAAACATCGCGCGCGCCCGGCAGGAAGCCCGCGCGGCGCTGACCATTCAGGAGAAGATCGGGTTTGGGGCCCTCAACCGGGTGTACCACGCGCTGGCCGGCGAAAGCGTCTACTACGCGCCGACCGATTACGGCTACCTGTCAAACGCCTACTACCTGTTGTCGGACCTGAGCCAGGTGAAGGGCGATCTGAACCAGAAACTGTATTTCGTGTTGCAAGTGGTCAAAAGCGCCGAGCGCAGCGGGATGCCGGAGGAACTGGATTATGCCTATTTCCGGCTGGGCAACGCGTACTGGGAACTGAACCAGTTTGACCGGAGCATGGCCTATCACCGGCAGTCCCTGGCCATCAGCCACCGCAAAGGCCAGCCGTTCATCCAGGTAGGGCTGGTCAGGCGCATGGTGACGGCCCTGCTCAAAGGGGGAAAAGTGCGAGAAGCTTTGTTGCTCCTGCAAGAGGCGACGCGCAAAGACCCGCCCTTCACCTACGAGGAGAAAACCCACCTGGCCCAAAGCTTCGGGGCGTGCTACAGTGCCTTGCGGCAATTGGGGCGGGCCGAGCAGTATTACCTCGACGGCGTGGCCTGGAGCCGGCAAGCCCCGGTGCACTTTCAACACGTGGCCTGGCAGGGGATCAGCACCTTTTACGTGGCGCACGCCCGGTACGCCCAGGCCGAGCCCTACCTGAAGCAGTTGCTGGCGGCTTCCCCCCAGCAAGTCATCCCCAGCCACCGCATGCAAGTCCACCTGATGCTCTTTAAAGTCGATTCGGCCCGGGGCGCTTACCGTTCGGCCATCGGGCACTACCAGCGGTACAAAACCCTCAATGATTCGGTTTACGACGAGCGGAAAAGCAAGCAGATCGCCGATCTGAGCATTGAGTACGAAACGGAAAAAAAAGAGCAGGCGCTTCAACTCAAAGAAAAAAGCATCGCCCTGCTTACCGAGCAGGCCAGGTCCCAGCAAACCCAGCGCAACGCCCTGATCGGGGGAACGGGCTTGCTGATGGCCCTGCTCGGGCTGGGCTACAACCGCTACCGGTTCAAACAGCGGAGCAACCGGCAGCTCAAAGCCCAGCAGCACCGGCTCCAGGCCCAGCACGAGGAACTCCAGGCCCAGCAGGAGGAACTGCAAGTCCGCCAGCAGGAGATCAACCGCAAGAACCAGGACCTGGAAGGGCTGCTGGCGGAAAAAGAGCGGCTGCTGAAAGAGATCCACCACCGGGTGAAAAACAACCTGCAAGTGGTGATGAGTCTGCTCAGTTCCCAGGCCCGCTACCTGTCGGACGAGAAAGCCCTGACGGCCATCCGGGAGAGCCAGCACCGGGTGCAGGCCATGGCCCTCATCCACCAGAAGCTTTACCAGGCGGACGGCGTGGCCCGCATTCCCATGAAAGCCTACGTGGAGGAAGTCGTGGCGTACCTGCACGAAGCCTACGGCCCGGCGGGCAACGTGCAGTTGCACCTGAGCGTCGAAGAAACCGAACTGGACGTGGTGCAGGCCGTGCCCGTGGGGCTCATCATCAACGAAGCCATCAGCAACGTCTTTAAGTACGCCTTTCCCGGGGGCCGTCCCGGTACGGTAAGCCTCTCGCTGCGGGAGTCGGAGGGCATCCGCCGGCTGGTCATCGCCGACGATGGGGTAGGGTTGCCCCCGCATTTTGATTTCCACCAAAGCCACTCGCTGGGCATGACCCTGCTGCACGGCTTCGGCCAGCAGTTGGGCGGGAAAGTGAGCATCACCAGTCCGCCCGGCACCACCGTCAGCCTCGTCTTCGGGCCCGAGCCGCCCGGGCCGGAGTAGCCTCCCGTCCGCTCCGGCTTTTTTGGGCCCGGCCGCCTTCCGTGAAATCGTGTTTTTGCTTAACTTACACGAGAGACGGCCCTGCCCGCGTTTGCCCGGATTTTTCAGATGCGCCCATCCAAGAACTTCGTATTGGTTTCCGTGCTGTGTTTCCTCTTTTCCGTCGTCTGGTCGTGCAGGCAGGGCAAAGAAGAAGAAACCGGCCGTTCACTTGCCGATCCGGCCGGGAACGAACAGGTAAGTGCCTTGCCCACTGCCTTTGCCTCCCCGGCGGACAATCCAACCACTCCCGAAAAGATCGAGTTGGGCCGGGCGTTGTTCTACGATCCCATCCTTTCGGGCCCCAGAGACGTTGCCTGTGCTTCCTGTCACCATCCCGAGTACGGGTACGCCGAAGGGCTGGACGTTTCGGTCGGGGTGGGAGGCCGGGGCCTGGGCGAAACCCGCACGTTCCAATCAGCCGGCCACGTTCCTTTCGTGCGGCGCAATGCCCACACCATTCTCAATACGGCTTTCAACGGCATTGATGCGCAGGGAAAGTACGATCCTGCGCGGGCGCCGATGTTCTGGGACCTGCGGGTAGAAAGCCTGGAAAGGCAGGCCCTGGAGCCCATCAAAACCCTGGAGGAAATGCGGGGCGACGCCTACCCGGCTCACCTGGCCCTCGACAGCGTCGTCCGTCGTTTGCGGGCCATTCCCGAGTACCGGCAGTGGTTCAGTACGGTGTTCGGCGGTGCGCAAGCCATTGATTCGATCAACCTGGGCAAAGCGCTGGCGGCATTTGAGCGTTCCCTGGTAGCCGGCAATTCCCGCTTCGACCAGTACATGCGGGGCGACAAAACGGCCCTTTCGTCTACCGAACTGGAAGGGTACCAGGCGTTTATCAAGACGGGTTGCATCAAATGCCACAACGGGCCGATGTTCTCCGATTTTAAGGTCCACGTGCTCGGCGTAACCGACAATGAGAAACGCAACGAGCCGGATGCGGGTACGGACCGGACCTTCGCCTTCCGCACGCCCAGCCTGCGGAACCTGCGTTATACCGATCCGTACATGCACAGCGGAAAACTGCAAACCGTGGAGCGGGTGCTGGAGTTTTACGAAGATCTCTCCATTGCGGACCGCTTGAACCCGCACGTAAAGCCGGAGCAACTGGACCCCATCGCCAGCGGCATGAACGTCAATTTCAAGGACATCCGGCCGATTGCCGAATTCTTAATGTACGCGCTGAACGACGATGATTTTGACCGCAGGATTCCCCCGCGGGTACCGAGCGGCCTGCCCGTAGGCGGCAACATAACGAGAAGGTGACCGTCGGTCCGCGGCTCCCGGGGTGCACTTTGCCCGAAGGCAGGAAAAAGAAAAGCGGCCCCCCTCACCCATTGCCGGGTACTCCGGGAGGCGGTTGGTTCCCGGACCCGCTTGAAGCCGACGCGTTGGGCAAGGTTACCCGGAGGGTCGTTCCCCGGCCGTACTGGCTTTCCAGCCGGATCGTGCCTTTCATCTTGTCCACGATCTGTTTGACGATGTACAGGCCCAGCCCGGAGCCGTCGGTATTTTCGGTGGCCCGGTAAAACATCTCGAAGACCCGGCCGGCGTACTCAGGCTTGATGCCGATCCCGTTGTCGGAGAACGTGATGCGGGCTTCCAGCGGGGTGACGTCAACGGAAACCCGCAGGTAGTGGGTGTCGGCCGCCGGGTTCTGGTATTTGATGGCGTTGGAAACAATGTTGTTGAAAAGGATTTCCAGGCGGAACGGGTCACTGGCAAAAACCACCTCTTCGCCGGTACGCCGCAGGTCGATCTGCAACTGGTCAGCTTTTTTGATGAAGCTCAGCGTGGCGGTGGTCCGTTCGAGCAACTGCGTAAAATCAACCGGCCGGATCACCAGCGAGGAGCGGCTGGCTTTGGCGTAAAAAATCATCGACTGGAGGAAGCGGTCGAGCTTTTTGATCCGGTCCTCGATCATTTCCAGGTAAACCGGCCACCGCGACTTGTCGGCTTCCAGCCCGATGATGTTTACCAGCCCGAGTACCGACGTGAGGGGAGAGCGGATGTCGTGCGAGGTTTTGTAGATCAGCTGGTCGAGTTCAAAATTACGTTCCTCCAACTGGGCCACCGTCCGGCGCAGCTCTTCCCGCTGCGAGAGCAGTTTGTTTTCCTGGAGCAGCAGTTCCGCGTTCTGGGCTTCGAGTTGCTCCCGGGCCTTTAGCTGCCCGGAAACGTTCGAATACACGAGGACCGCCCCCACGATCTCCCCGTCGGGTCTTTTCAGCGCCGAGGCATTCACGTTGAGGTACACTTCCCACTTGCCGGTCCGTTCCCGGAAAAAAACCACCTGGTTCTGGATCATTCCCCCGCGCAGGGCAACCCCCAGCGGTTGGTCGGCATCGGGCAGCGGCGTTTTCCCATCGGCGCCGTACGCCTCCACCTGCCGGTTCCATTCCCGGTAGCTGGTGGGCAGCGGCGCCATCGGCGTGAGCGTTCTCCCGGACTGGTTGGACAACAGGAAACGCCCCTGCTTGTTGACGACCAGCACGCCTTCCTGCATGCAGTCAAACACCATTTTGAGCAGGTTCCGCCGTTCGCCCAACCGGCGGCGGGCCACCTTCAGCTCATTGTTGATGCGGGTGATCACCAGCACGCCGCTCACCGTCCCGTCCTGGTATTCGGGAAACATCTTGGTTTGGAAATGAATGGTGTGATCCGGCAGTTCCAGGGAATCGTAGTGGTGCACTTCCGCGCCCGTAAGGAGCACTTTTTGCAGGTCCCGCATCCAGTTGTCGAAGTTGTCGGGCGAAACGCCCAGCAACGGAGCCATGTCCACGGTCGTTTTCCCGATAAAATCGGCTGCGGCAAGCGTGCCGGTCTGGGCCAGCAGCCGGTCGTTCACGAAGCTGTACCGCAACTGCCCGTCAAACCGGGCCATCATGTCGTGGGACTGGTGCACCAGGCCCAACAGAGATTCGGGCGATATCCCGGGGGAGGGTCCCGCCCCGGCCGGTTCGGCGGCCGGTTGGCGTACGCTTTCCGCGGGCAACTCTACTTCCCGGGGCAACTCAACGGCGTAGGCAATGCCGCCGTCGTGCCGGAGTGCCCACCGGGTACGCAGGGGCCCTGCGTCTGCCGTCGGGAAGGTGAGGACAAGGCCCTCCGTTCCCCGCGCCGGGAGGGACTGTAAGGTTTCCCGCAACCTGCGCTGCTCGTCTTCGGACACGTAAGTAAACAGGTTCGGCCGGGACGATCCGGGGTTGCGCAGCGGCAGCATCCGCCCGAAAGCATCGTTGTAGCGCAACAGCCGCCCTTCCTGATCTACGCACCACTGAGCCCAGGGGGAGCGTTGAAAAAATAGATCAGCTTCCATGATACATGACTTTAGGAGCCTCCAAAAGTAAAAAAGTGGTTCGCCCGCCGGCAGTGATCTAATGTACACAATTTAATTGCTTCGCATTCAACCGGCGTTTGCCCGGAGAAGGATCGCCCGGCTTCCTGGTTTTTTCACCGGTGGGTTGGCGCTTGGGATGTTCACAAAAACCCGCCAGGGGGACTGCCGGGCCCACGGACGCGCATACACCTTGATGCGGCACGGATGGGCAGGCAGTCCCCCTGGCGGGAAGGTGGGGCGATGGCCGCAGGGGCCGGTTTACTGTTTAACGAACCGCAGGCTTTTGCGGCCCTGCCGCGTGGCAATGCGGAGCAAATACAGGCCGGGCTTCAGGGAGGAAACGTCTACTTGTACCTGGTGCGGGCCGGAAACCCGGTGGGCGTTCAGCAGGAAAGTTTTCCCGGTCATGTCGGTAACCGCGGAAGAGAGGTCCGCGGCCGGCGCGTTTACCCGTACGGAGAGATGATCCGCCGCCGGGTTGGGATGCACTTCGGCCCGCAGGCCGGTTTCTGCCGTCTCCGGGCTTTCCGGGGAAGCGGAGCGGCCGCCGTCCGGCACCAGTAGCGCGCCGTTGCTCACCACGACGGGACCAGGCTTGGGGACTGAAATTTTCCAGAGTTCATGGCCCTGCGTACCGTTGCCGGCGGCAAAGTACAACCCGTCGAAGTGCACGGACCACGCATTGGGGTACGCACTCCCGGTACCGGGATAAATGTCTTTGACCATCACCGTACCGGCCGCCGTGCCGTCGCTCTTCCAGAGTTCATTGCCGTGCGTACCGTTGTGGGCGGCAAAATAAAGCACGCCTCCCACGTTGCGCAACCCGTAAGGGTCCGAACCGTAGGCGCCCGGACGGATGTCGCTGAGCATTTTCGTCTGCGCCGGGGTGCCGGTACTCTTCCAGAGTTCGGGTCCGTGCCACTTGCTGTTGGCCGTCAGGTAAAGCGCACCTTCCACGTCGGTAAGATTCCCCATCGGGGTGCCCGAATTTTCCAGTTCGTCGGTCTTTATCTCCTTGAGGAGCTGGGTGCCCTCCGTGGTGCCGCTCGTCCGGTACAGCGAGAATACATCACCCGTCCCCTGGTTTCGGACCCGTTTGACGAAGTAGAGCAGCGCCCCGGAGGGGGTCAGCGACCCCAGCGTCACCTCCGCGGTAGCACTGCCCTCGTTGAATTCTTTGATCACTACCGTACCGGCGGCCGTGCCGGTGCTCCGGTACAGGTATTTGATGTCGGGTTCGGGGCCCGGTCCCGTGAAATACAGGCGGACGTCCTTTACTTCGAGTTCGGGCAGCGTACCTTGATTGACCGGGTGCAGGTTTTTCAGCAGCGTGGTTCCCTGCGGGAAGCCATTGGTCTTCCACACGTCGATGCCGCTGACGCCGTTGTCGGCCAGGAAGAACAGCGAACCGTCGTAGACCGTAAGCTCCCGGGGGTCGGAGCCCTTCACGCCCGGCCGGAGGTCCTTCACCAGTACGGTGCCCTCGGAGGTGCCGTTGGTCTTCCAGAGTTCGCGGCCGTACTCCCGGCTGTTTACCGTAAAGTAAAGCAGGTTTCCCGTTGCGGTCAGGTCCCGGGGAAAGGAATGGGTAGGGCCGGGAATCATGTCTTTTACCAGCACGGTGCCCGCCGCGGTGCCGTCACTCTTCCAGAGTTCGTAGCCGGTTGTGCTGGTTTTGGCCGCAAAGTAAAGCGTATTGCCTACGGCGGCAATTTCTGCCAATCCAGTCCCGTCAAACCCGGACCCGCCGGGGCCCGGCCAGATGTCTTTGACCAGGACCGTACCCGCCGCGGTGCCGTTGCTTTTGTAGAGTTCCCGGCCGGTAGCGGCCGTTTCGGCGGTAAAAAAGAGGGTACTGCCCACCATTTTGAAATCTTTCGGGTTGGAGGCGGTGGCTCCCGGCGCAAGGTCTTTGACCAGTACCTGGGCGGCCAGGGGCTGGAGGCTCAGCAGCAGCCCGGTGGTGCAGCAGGCAGCCAGGCGCTTGAGGGTTCTTTTGGGGATGAAGTCTGATTGCATGGTTTGTAATGGGTTGAATGGTACGGAATGGTACTGCGTCGTGATCCTTCGCGCCGCGACCCGGTGTACTCAGCAAAGCGCCGGTTGCGGGGCAGGGGCCGGCACCCGTTTGCGCCGGCCCCCGGCGGCGATAAACCGGTCCGCTTCGGCGGCATCGGCCATCCAGGGAAACAGGTCGGGCGGGTTGTCAAAGCCGTTGGCAATGGCCGCCGCCACCCCGGGCAACCGGGCCGCGGCGCCCAGGAGCCGTTGCACGTGGGGCGGGGGCGGCAGCAGCATGGCGTTGGTCCAGGCCGTTACCCACCGGGCGTACGCCCAGTACTGGTCAAAGGTCTGCTGCATCCACGCGGGGTCGTACGCGCCGGGGTGGGCCACGATGCGTTGCAGGTACACGTCGGCGCATTTGGCGGCGTTGTTGGCGCCCTGGCCGGTGATCGGATCGTTGAGTACCACGGCGTCGCCCATGCCCAGCACGGGTTTGCCGGAGGGCAGGAAGGCTACCGGCGTGCGCACTTCCGGCGTGTAGCCGCCGCTGAGTGTCGCCCCTTCGTCGGTCAGCCGGGCGTGCCGGTAACGGCCGGCTTCCGCGGGGAAAATCGCTTCGAGCAGGGCAACGGTTTGCCGCAGGTGGGCGTCGGGCGTTTTTACGTCCCGCCAGCAGTCCAGGGGGCCGCCCGGCACGCCCTCAAATACGATGATCTCGCAGGGGCCCGAAAGGGTAAGCGCCGGCATGAGGAAGCATTCCCCAACCCCCGGGGCCGTACTGAATCCCAGCGCCGTGCGGAGGGGGAAGCCGGTGTGGACGTAAGCCAGCGACAAGGCCCGCTGGGGCGTCGTAAAGACCGACTTTTCGGGGTCCCGCCCGAACAAACGGCTCATTTCGCCCTTGCCCGTGGCAATGATCACCAGGTCGTGGGTGCGGGCCAGCTTTTCGGCCCCGGCCACCGAGGCGGGCTCAATGAGCACCTGTCCCCCCTGGCGGTCGAATCGTTCCAGCCAGTCAGCCAGCTTCACCCGCTGGTCCACCGACCAGGCGCAGTGGTCGAGGCCGGCCGACCATTCCAGCGCCGTTTCGCCGGCTTGTACGAGTTTGAAAGCGATGCTTTTCAGCTTCGGACACACGTCGTCCCAGAGATTCAAACCGGCTTTCTTTTCGATTTCCAGGGAACGGTGGAACAACATCTGGCTGGACATTACTTTGCCCTTCCTGATGGCCTCGGGGGTGCGGTCGTTGACCAGCGTTACCCCGAAGCCCTTTTGCAGCAGCGATAAACCCAGTTGCAGGCCGGACTGACCGGCCCCGATGATGGCAATTCTTTTCATGAGCGGATGGAGGTTAAATGGATTGGATGGTTTGGGGGAAAAGAGGTGGTGAACTGATGAGGGCAAAGGAAGGGCACGGAACCGGGCAAACCTCGTTTTTGGGGTCTACAACAGGTTTACAACCCGCCGGCCGGCCGGTTTACACGAGGTTTACAGGAAGAAAAACAGGGAGAGTAACCCGCTGATGATCAGGGTATAATAAAAAAAGGCCCGGGTGGGGGCCTTTGGGGGGCGGGGCGTTGCCGGCGGCGGGTTTTACTGCCAGGTGACCAGGTACGTGCAGGCATCGGCTCCGGCAAGCCGGGTCGGTTGGGTGGCATTGAGCTTTACTTCCAGGTGGCAGCTCTCGCGCGGCATGAAGGCCCGGGCCATCGCGGTGATGATTCCCCGGTCAAAATCACTCGGATACGGATTGCGGCATTCCATCACCGCCCGGCCCGGGGCGAAGTCGCGCAGTTGGTAACAGCCGATTTCGCCGCCCCGGTGATTCAACTGGTAAGCCCGGTCAATGCTTTCGAGGGCTTCCCGCAGGGCGTAAGGCGGTACGGGCTGGAAAGGCAGGATTGCATTGGCGGGAATGGCCTTGCCAATGCCAAACAACGTGCTGGGGCCAATGTTCTCGGCGATCTCCCGGAAGGCGTCGAGCCAATGCTGCTGCTTGTACCAGTCCTGCCGGTTTTTCAAATCAATCCGGTGCTGCACCAGGATGCCGTGCATCAGTTCCTTATACCGTTCGGGAACCCCGTCCACAATGGCGGATACCGCTTTGTCGGTGACTTCTACCCGGTCGGAAAATGCAACGAAAGAAGGCATAAAAAGGCTGCTTTGGCGGGTTACAATGGAAGGCGCCGGCTTTGCCACCGCTTGCCCGGCCGGGAGAGGACCGGCAAGCCGCAGGGGCAGGGGCGCGGCAATCATTTACCCAAATGTAAAGCAATTACCGCGTTTTAAGCAGTTACCTGCCCTGAAATGCCTGGGTACATTGTAAAGTAAATGAGTTGTTATATCGGGTGAGTACCCCCCTCGCTGTCATTCCCGGAGGGAAGCAAAGCTCGGCGAAGCCAATCTTCGTAGTGAGAAGTGATGCTCAACTTAAACCCAGAAGGCCCGCAGTGTAAGTCATTCATTGCTTATCACTACGAAGTTCGAAGGGGTTCACGCAGATTGCCGCAGAAAAGGGCGCAGATTTGCGCAGATTTTGGTTGGAGGGGTGTTTATTCGAGTGAGGTTTGGAGGTGCAGAAGGGTTCGATCCCGCAGATTGAATGCGAGCCATTTTTGCTCGAAGGATTTGCATTAGGTGTCGTACCATTCGATCCCGCAGATTGATGTGCGATGCGTTTTTGCTCGAAGGATTTTCAGAAAGTGTCGTGCGGTGAGATGCCGCAGATTGGATGTCACGGATTTTTCTGCAACCCACAGCGTATGCTGATGTTGGCTAGGCCACTAAGGCACGAAGACACCAAGGAACACAAAGTGGTTACCCTTGTGCCCCTTCGTGCCTTGGTGTCTTCGTGGCTATACCACCCGAAAAGATCACCAGCCATTGCCAAATCCACCCAAATCTGCGCAATCTCATCCCAGGCCATCTATTGCAGATCCTTCGAGCAAAAACGCTTCGCTCACAAATCTGCGGAATCGAATGGTACGACACCTACTGAAGATCATTCGAGCAAAAACGGCTCGCATTCAATCTGCGGGATCGACTCCCTTCTGCACCTCTAAACCTCACTCGAATAAACACCCCTCCAACCAAAATCTGCGCAAATCTGCGCCCTTTTCTGCGGCAATCTGCGTGAACCCCTTCTTTCCATCTTCTGCCACAATTTGCGTGAACCCCTTCCTGCTCACAACTGGTTTCGCCCTTGTTACGCAGCTTCATCACCCTACCCAGCCTCGACAGCAGCCTTGCCAACGCCGCCCGAGTCGTCTTTATCGATTTGTTTTCCCAACAATGTACTGACTACAAAACCGTGCAACGTGGGTACATGCTTTTGCAACGCCAGTACCAGCCTTTGCAACGGTTGCACTTGCCCGGTACAAACCACGGGTCAAACGCACCGGACCACGCTTTTCCGGCCGTTGACGCGTGTTATAAATCTGTCACTGATTGTGAAATGCGTGCTAACCCGGGGACCGCCTCCGCGGCTACCTTTGCGTGCGTATTCTACCCTCCCCCAACGATGCCTGTCTTTTACCAAATGGCTTTCGGCCTGCTGTCGGCCGCGGCCCTTGCATTCCTCCTTACCGGCTTGCGGGCACTCAAGTACCGGCGCAACCAGAAAAGCTTGCCGGTCCGGCCCGGGCCACCCGAACCCAACGTGAACCAGCTCCGCCAACAGGAAAAGCAATGGCAGGACGCCATCGAGCGGCGGGACATGGAACTGGAGTTGCGCGACCTGGAACTCCGGTTGAGCAAACAAGCACTGGATTTCCGCAACCAGGAACTCACGACCTACGCACTGCACATGGCCCAGAAGAACAGCATGCTCGAAGAACTCCGGCAGTGCATCCAGGAACTGGGGCTTACGCAAAAAGAATCCGCTCCCAGGTACAAGCGCCTGACCCGGCTGATTGATTACAGCTTCACCCTCGACAAGGATTGGGATGAGTTCAAACTGCATTTCGAACGGGTGCACCAGGATTTCTTCGGGCGCCTCAAAGAACAATATCCTTGCCTGAGCGCCAATGAGTTGCGCCTTTGCGCCCTGCTCAAACTAAACCTGTCGGTGAAGGAGATGGCCTCGCTGATGGGCATTTCGCCGGAAAGCGTAAAAATGGCGCGGCACCGCCTGCGCAAAAAACTGGGCCTGACCAGCGACCAGAACCTGGCCGAATTCATGCTGGTCAATGCCGGGTTGCCGACCGGTACTTATCCCAACGCATCCGTTTGCCGGCCGGCCGCCGGTGCGCCCGGCCGGCGGGTTCCCGTGCCGGCAGAAGCCTGATTTTGCGCGCCCGGCCGGTAAATCGCCGCCGGCACCGGCATTTGCACTTTCCCTGCAAAAATTTTTAATAATTCTCGTTTTTTCGTTACGGGTTTTCTGCGGTTGGTTTGTCTGTGGGGTAGATTACGAAAACTTACACGCAAACGGTATATGCAGGGCATTTCTATTACCGGCTCCAGCCGGCAACGGGTAAACCTTCACATGAACGGCGGTGAGGCGACCGGTACGCCCGGGGAGCCTGGCTACGAGGATGATGAGCTGTTCATCCGCCAGACCTTCCGGACCGATCCCGCGGAAGCCTGCAGCCTGCTTTTCCGGAGGTACTACGTGGCCCTGAGCAACCACGCCGTCCGGCTGGTGTACTCCAAAGAAGTAGCCGCCGACATTGTTGCCGAGGTTTTCTTCCAGTTCTGGAAAAACCAGACGTACGCGCAGGTCACCACTTCGTACCGCGCCTACCTGTTCAAGGCCATCCGCAACCGGGCCTACAACTACCTTAAACTCGAACTGGGAAAACGTTCGATCCTGTACGACGTGTTTGCCGAACCCGTTTCCCGTCAGCCCGACCAGCATCTGTTCTTCTCCGACTTTTCCCGCCGGGTGGAGGAACTGGTGGAAGCCATGCCCCCGCAGTGCAAGAGTTCATTCATCATGCACCGGTTCGAGGGCAAGAAATACCAGGAAATCGCCGATGACCTGCAAATCTCCGCCCGGACCGTAGAAGTGCACATCCGGCGGGCCGTAGCCATCCTGAAAAGAGGACTCAAAGAAGGTGGATTTCTCGGCCTTGTGTGGCTGCTGAATCTGCTCAAATAACAAAGGCCCTTCCCTACATTTAAAAAATTCCCCCACATGCATTCGGTTACGCAAGCCATACTATTCGACTACTTTGACGGGAAATCTTCGCCGCTGCAGCGGCAACTGATCGAAGAATGGATCAAAGACCCCGACCACGCGGAAGTGTTTTACCAGTGCCTCGAAAAGTGGGAACTGAACAAGCTTCAGTTCGTGCCCGACGTTGCCGAAGCCCACGGGCAGTACCTGCAACGCGTCGAAGCCGAAAAGCACTCCGGCAGCCCGCCCCTGCCCAGCCCGCCCCCGCCGGCCCGTAGCCTGGTCAAAGACCGCCGCTGGCTGGTGGCCGCCTGCATCCTGTTTATGCTGGGTGGCGGCCTGTTCCTGGCCAAAGACCTGATTCTGTACACGACCTATACGGCCGACTACGGGCACACCCGGTCGGTGCGGCTGTCGGACGGCAGCCTGGTGGAACTCAATGCCAACTCCTGGCTGAAGGTACGCAATACCTGGGGGCTGGCCCCGCAACGGGAAGTGTGGCTGCAAGGCGAAGGGTTCTTTTCCATCGCCCGGCGGGCCGACCACGCCAAGTTCACCGTGCACACCGACCAGCTGACGGTAGAAGTGCTGGGCACCAAGTTCAACGTGGCGCAGCGCCGCAACCGGACCACCGTGGTGCTCAGCGAAGGGAAAGTAAAGCTTACGGCCAACGCCGGCCGCCGGCAGTCCATCCTCATGAAGCCCGGCGACTACATTGAGCTTTCGGGCCTGGATACGACCTTTAACCGCAAGACGGTCGCCCCCGAAAAATACACCGCCTGGAAGGACAACGAACTGTTTTTTGAAAATGCACCGCTGCCGGAGGTGTTGCAGAAAGTAGAAGATTACTACGGCGTAAAGATCATCCTCCAGGACACGACCGCCGCCGAAAAACGCTTTACCAGCTCCCTGCCCAACAACAACCTCGACGTAGTGCTCAAATCCATTGCCAGTGTATACCACCTGGAGGTATCCCGGAAACAAAACCGCGTCATCCTCCGCTGATATGCCTTTTCGTTATTCGTTGTTGGTTGCTCGTAATTTATTGTTTTACAGGTGATTGTGAAAACCGAATTCGTAATCACCGAGTCACTTAGCGTTACTTTAACCAATTCGCTTTTCTAAAGTCAACCCCACTCTGTATGAAAAGAATTTTCTACTTCAGACTCCTTTGCGGGCTTTGCAGCATGGTATTTTTCCACCAATTTGTTGCACACGCCCAGGAAGTCGCAACGACGCACCAAGCCAGGCGGGATGCCAACCCCGGCCAGAAAGTCCGGGCGCTGAAAGCGGTGCTTGCCGAAATGGAACGCAAGTACAACGTCCGCTTTAGTTTTGACAGCGACCTGCTGGAAGACAAATACGAAAGTGTGAGCAAGCAACTGTCGGGCAACGTGGAGCAGGCCCTGCGGACGCTGCTGACGCCCCATCAGCTGGATTTCCAGAAGATCAACAAAAGGTACTACACCATTTTCAGCAACGCGAAGGAAGAAAAGGCGGTCAAGGAAACCTCTCTGAACAGCATTCCCCTGCCGCCCGCGACCCGGATGGAGCCACTGCTCCAGCGCGGCTCTTTAAAGTTGCCCCGGTACGCTTTCCTGGTTTCGGGTTCGGTTGCCGACGGCGCCGGCCAGCCGATGAGCGGGGTGAACATCCTCGAAAAAGGCACGGCCAACGGGACGGTCAGCGACGAGCAGGGGAAGTTCAGGTTGCAGGTGACGGATGAGAAAGCCGTGCTGGTGATCAGCTACATCGGGTTTACCACCGAGGAAATACCCGTCAACGGCCGCCCGGAAATCCAGACCAAGCTGCTGCCGGACCTGCTGTCGCTGTCGGAAGTAGTCGTGGTAGGGTACGGAACGCAAAAACAACGTGAAGTAACCGGTGCGGTAAGCTCCGTGTCTTCGAAGGACATCAGTGGCGTGGTGGTCACGGGGCTTGACCAGGCCATGCAGGGAAGAATGGCGGGGGTGCAGGTCACGCAAAACTCCGGTGAACCGGGCGGCCGGGTATCGGTGCGCGTCCGGGGCGTGGGTTCGATCACCGGGGGCAATGAGCCCTTGTACATTGTGGACGGGGTGCCTTACGGCAACCTCAATGCCATCAATCCCAATGACATCGAGCGGATCGACGTGCTGAAGGATGCCGCTTCGGCGGCCATTTACGGCTCAAGGGGTACCAACGGCGTCGTCATCGTCACCACCAAGCGGGCCAAGGCCGGCCAGCTCAGCGTCAACCTGGACGCCTACGCGGGAACCCAAAGCGCTTACCGCACGCTGGACCTGCTCGACGGACCGCAGTTTGCGCGACTGGCCAACGAAAACCTGGCCAACGGCGGGCAAGACCCCAACCCGGCGTGGGGCAATCCCGACGCGATGCCGAGTACCGACTGGCAAAGAGAACTGCTCAAAAGGGCGCCCATCCAGAGCTACAACGTAACCGTATCGGGCGGGAATGAAAAATCCAGGTCGCTGCTGTCGGTGGGTTATTTTGACCAGGGCGGCATTGTTTCCCAGTCGTATTACAAACGCTACACGGCCCGCTTCAACACCGATTACAACATTTCCCGCAAAATCAGCGTGGGCGTCACCCTGAACGCGGCTTTTGAAGAGAAAAGAGGCACCCAGACCGACGGCGGCAACGGGAGCAACAACCAGGGCGGACTCATTACGTCGGCTATCTCCCACCCGACCATCCCCCTGGTTGCCCCCCAGGACGGGCTTTTCGGCATCAACCCGGACGGCAGCATCGACCCGGCGGGCAACACCTACTACGGCTACGACGGAACTTCTTTCGTGTCCAATGCCGCAAACACCAAATACTACCCGGCCGGCCTGAGCAACCCGGTGTACGCCTACGAGAAACTGAGAAAGAACACCAACCGGGGGCAGCAGTTGCTGGCGGCCGCGTACGCAGAATACGAAATCATCCGGGGCCTCAAGGCACGATCAGACCTCAACCTGACGTTCGGCAACAACCATGATACGCGGTTTTGGATGGGAGCGCCGACCGCCCTCAACGGACGGGGGTTGTACGGCGATCAGTCGCTGTTCAATGAAACGTGGGGCAGAAGCAACCAGTGGAACTGGATCAACACCCTTTCCTACACCAAAGCCTTCGGGCAGCATAATTTCGTGGCCCTGGCGGGGATTGATGCCCTGCGCAGCACCGGCAACGGCATCAACATCCAAACCCAGCGCAACCCCAACGACCAGCCGTTTACGGATGGTGCACCGCAAGGCAACCGGGTGGTGTCGGGCGGGGCGCCAACCCCGTTCGCCCTGGTTTCCTACCTGGGCCGGGTTACCTACGACTACGCCGGCAAGTACCTGCTGACGGCCAACATCCGCCGCGACGGCTCCTCCAACTTCAACCCGGATGGTCCCTACCAGTACGGCATTTTCCCGTCGGCGTCCGTGGGCTGGCTGCTCTCGGAAGAGAACTTCATGCGTTCGGTCTCCTTCGTGAGCCAACTCAAGCTGCGGGCCAGCTACGGAACGGTCGGCAACCAGGGGATTCCGGCGTTTCAGTACCTGAGCATTTACGGAAACGAAGGCAACCGGCGGCGCTATCCGCTGGGGGTCAGCCAGGACCTGGTCGTGGGCACCTACCCGGTGAACCAAGGCGAAGCGGACATCCGCTGGGAGAAATCAACCCAGACCGACATCGGCATCGACGCCTCTTTCCTGAACAACAAATTCACGCTGACCACCGATTACTACATCAAAGACATAAGCGACATGCTGGGGCTTTTCCCGGTGCCTTCTTACCTGGGTCTGCCCAACAACGCCATCCTCCGGAACGGGTTTTCGATGACCAACAGCGGCATTGAAATCGCGCTGGGCTACAACCAGCGGATCGGCGGCGTGAACTTTTCCACCAGTGCCAACTTCTCGACGCTGCACAACAAGGTGACCAAACTCACCGGCAACGAAACCGGATTTGTGTCTTCCAACATCTCGGCCGGTGCCGACGGGGGCGCCAACACCCGCACGGAAGTAGGCCAGCGCATCGGTAACTTTTACGGCTACGTGGCCGATGGGATTGCCCAGAATGCCGACGAGGCGGCTGCCAGCGGCATCAAGGATTTAAAGCCCGGCGACCGCCTGTACCGGAACCTGGATACCAGTGCGGTGATCAATGACAAAGACCGGACGATCATCGGCAACGGGCTGCCGAAATACATTTTCGGCTTCAGCCTGAATGCCGACTACAAAGGTTTTGACATCTCCGTGCTGCTCAACGGGCAGGCCGGCGTGCAGATCGCCAACCAGACCAGATATTGGTTGAACAACATGAAATACGACAACAGCCAGGGCGGTATCTCCAACGCCTCCACCGATCTGCTCAACAGCTGGACGGAGGAAGGAAGCACCAACACGCATACCCGCAACGCTTTCGATGCCGCCCCTTCCAACCGGTGGTTTTCTACCTTTAACATTGAAAACGGCGCTTTCCTGCGGGTGCGCAACGTGCAGATCGGCTACACGCTGCCCGAGGCCCTCTCCCGGAAAGCAGGCATGGCACGCGCCCGGCTGTACATCGCCGCGCAAAACCTGCACACCTTCACCAAGTACAGCGGCTACGACCCCGAATTGGGAAGCCGCGATGCTGCCGACAGCAACGGTGCCAACAGCCGCAATGGCAATGCCCTGCAGACCGGCGTGGATTTTGGCCGTTACCCGGTGGCAAGGATGTTTACGGGAGGCATAAATATTCAGTTCTAACCCAATCTACTTTACAAACAACATGAAAAAAATAGCTATTGGCATCCTGTCAGTGCTGGTCCTGTTGACTGCATGGTCGTGCAAGGATAAGTTCCTTGATTTTGAGCCGCCGACCAACCAGATGACCGACGCCAGCATGTTTAAGACTGCCGACCAGTTCAACGGTTTTATCATTGGCACCTACACCGAAATGCTGACCATCGCCGACTGGATCCAGATGGCCGGATTCGTTTCGCAGGATGTACTCGACGTGGGTGAGCAGCGCAAAGTGCTGTCTGTGTACATGGTACCCACCGAGGGCGCCTTCCGAAACTACTGGCAATCCATGTACACGATTGTCAGCCGGGCAAACACCCTGCTCGAAAGGATTGAAAAAGCGCCGGAGGTGGTCACTGACGCGGAAAGAAGGCGGGTTGAGGGAGAAGCCCGGTTCCTGCGGGCCTTT
Source organism: uncultured Sphingobacteriales bacterium (assembly GCA_963844325.1). Taxonomy (GTDB): domain Bacteria; phylum Bacteroidota; class Bacteroidia; order Cytophagales; family 172606-1; genus CADCTQ01. The sequence goes on along the minus strand of CAWJNV010000002.1, from coordinate 4,424,685 downwards.
GGGTACTTCCACATCGCCCGGGCCTACGGGGATGCGCCGCTGGTGCTGACACCCTATTCCCTGGAGCAAACCACGTTGTCGTGTACCCCCGAAGACCAGATCTGGGACCAGGTGATCATTGATCTGCAGGAAGCCAGTGAAAAATTGCCTACCCGCGCCGAATGGGGAGAGGCCAACCTGGGCCGGGCTACCAAAGGGTCAGCCCTGGCGTTTCTTGCCAATGCGTACATGTACAAAAAAGACTGGGCGGGCGCGGCCCGGGCCTCGCAGGCCCTGGTCGCCATGGGCGACTACGGGTTGCTCGACAATGTGCGCAAAGTGTTCATGATGAGCCAGGAAAATACCCGGGAATCCATCTTCGAGGTGCAATTCCGGGAAGGTGGTTTTGAATGGTCGAACAACAAACAGACCGGGAGCCTGATCGGCGCCCTGACGGCTCCCCGCACGATCGGGGGCGATTACGCGGCATTCGGGGCGTGGGGCGAAATGGTGCTCGACAAGGCGGTAAGGGCTTCCATGGAACCCGGCGACCAGCGGGGCATCCAACTCATCAAAACGCTTGGCGAGAAGTACAAAGGCGAACTGATGAAGGATACCATCATCATCGGCAACACGGACCAAACCCCCACCGGGAAGCAAGGCACTATTCCGCAGCGGAACGTGGACTGGTCCACCAAGTACTGGCTCGGTAAAAGCCCCGATGTTACCGGGAACAACGTACCGGTGATGCGCTACGCGGAATTTTTGCTCAACTACGCCGAAATTCTGTTTGAACAGGGTAAGCCTGCGGAAGCCTACGCCCAGTTGAACGCCGTCAGGAACCGCGCCGGGCTGCCCGACAAGCCGGTTTCGGGCGACCGGGAAACGTTCCTGACGGACGTGATGAATGAACGCCGCTGGGAGTTGAACATGGAGCCCAACCTGTGGTTTCACTACACCCGCACCGGCAGGTCGGATGAATTCATGGCTGCCAAAGGCATCGCTTTTGATCCCAGGTGGAACAAGTTCCCGATCCCGCAGTATGAGCGGGACCAGAATCCCAACATTTGTCAAAACGGCGGGTATTGAACATCCGCACGGGCCCCGTCAAAGCCGGAAAGGCTCTCCCGCACGGGAAAGCCTTTTCTTCATTTGATACCAGCCGTTTAAAACCAGGAAGCTTATGATGAAGAAGCATTTGATGAAACGGATGAATGGGAGGATAGCATTACATAGGTAAGGGGTCGTCATACATGAAGCAACAAAACCCTTGTATTCAAACAAATCCGTAGCTTCCGATTCCTATCCGCACAAAACCGTAACGAAGGTATGTTACACGCACTCAAGTACTGGCCGGGATTGCTGCTGCTCCTGCTCCCGGGCTGCCGGCCGGATCACGCGCAAAAACCGCAAGCCACCCTGTTCCAAAGCGTTCCCGCCCGGGAAACGGGCATCGGGTTTGAAAATACCCTCACGGCCGACCTGGACAACAACATCTTTGAGTACGACTATTTTTACAACGGCGGCGGGGTTGCCGCCGCCGACTTCAACAACGACGGCCTTACCGACCTGTTTCTGGGCGGCAACCAGGTAGCCGGCAAACTCTACCTCAATACCGGCGGGTTTACGTTCAAAGACGCCACCGGGGCGGCCGGCATCAAGACCACCGGCTGGTGCACCGGCGTAAGCGCCGCCGACGTAAACGGGGACGGCTGGCCCGACCTCTACGTCAGCCACGCGGGCCTCAACCACACGCCCAACCAGCTTTTCATCAACGCGGGCAAGCTTCCCGGCGGCAACGTGCAGTTTACCGAGCAGGCAAAGGCGTACGGCCTCGACTACCGCGGCTTTTCCACGCAGGCGGCTTTTTTTGACTACGACCGCGACGGCGACCCGGACATGTACCTGCTCAATCATTTTCACGAAAAGAAAAACCCCAACTACCCCAAAAACAAAGTACTTGACGGTTCGGCGCCGAGCAACGACCGGCTGTACCGCAACAACGGCAACCGCACCTTCACGGACGTCAGCCGGGAGAGCGGCATTACCACGGAAGGGTACGGGCTCGGGATCGCCGTTGCCGACCTGAACCACGACGACTGGCCCGACGTGTACGTGGCCAATGATTTTGCCTACGACGACCTGGTGTACATCAACAACGGCAACGGCACCTTCACCGAAAAAGCCCGCGACTACCTGGCGCATACTTCCCGGTTTTCGATGGGATGCGACATTGCCGACTTCAACAACGACCTGCTGCCGGACATTTTCGTGGCCGACATGCTGCCCGACGACAACGAACGCCAGAAACTGATGAGCATCGGCATCAACAACGACGTGTTCAATTTCTCCCTGGCGCAGGGGTACCTGCCGCAGTATTCGCGGAATGCGTTGCAGTTGCACAACGGCCTCAAGCCCGACGGCAACGCCTCCTTTTCGGAAATCGGCCAGCTGGCCGGCGTGTACAAAACCGACTGGAGCTGGTCGGCGTTGTTTGCCGACCTGGACAACGACGGCTGGAAGGACCTCTTCCTTTCCAACGGCATTCCCCGCGACATCACCAACCTGGATTTTACCTCCTACCGCAGCAGCCAGTACGGCCAGCCCGGGTTTGACTACCTGGCCGTTAAAAAACAACTGCTGGAACGGGAAAAGTCCCTGGCGCCGGTGGACAAGCCCAACTTTGCTTTTCACAACAACCGGGACCTGACCTTTTCGGACCAGAGCCGGTCGTGGGGCCTGGATGCGAAAGGCTTTTCCAACGGGGCGGCGCTGGCCGACCTGGACAACGACGGCGACCTCGACCTGGTGACCAACAACCTGAACGCCCCGCCGCTGGTGTTCAGAAATACCCGGGAACGGCTGCCGGGCAACCACTACCTGACCATCCGGTTGACGGGGCGTTTTGCGCCGGGAACGAAGGTGAAGCTTACCCACGGCACCAACACGCAGTACATCGAACACCACGTGCACCGCGGATTTCAGTCCACGCAGGAAGACCGCATCCACGTGGGCCTCGGCCCCGATTCGGTGGCAGACCGGCTCGAAGTGGTGTGGCCCGACGGCCGGTCCCAGCAACTTACGGGCGTAAAGGCCAACCGCGAGCTGGTACTGGCGTACGGCGATGCCCGCGGGAAACCAGCGGGCGTTGCGCGGCCCGCGGACCCGGCGGCCACTCCGCCGCTCTTTACCGATATCACGGCCGCGTCGGGGTTTTCGGAGCGCCACCAGGAGAACCGGTACGAAGATTTCAACCTGGAGCCGCTGCTGCCCCACCGGTTTTCGCGCAACGGCCCCCGGCTGGCGGCCGGCGACGTGGACGGCAACGGCCTCGACGACTTCTGGATGGGCGGACCGGCGTCGGTGGCCGGGAAACTGTTTTTGCAGCAGAAAAACGGCTCATTCGAGCGCCGGGACCTGCCCGACCCGGGCTACGAAGACGCGGGCGGCGCCTTGTTTGACGCCGACAACGACGGCGACCCCGACTTGTACGTGGTGTCGGGCGGCAACGAGTACAACCCCCTCACGGCTCCCTACCAGGACCGCCTGTACCTCAACGACGGACGCGGCCATTTTACCCGCCGGACCGAAAGTGTGCCGACCGAATACGCCAGCGGCAGCGTCGTGGCGGCGGCCGACTTTGACCGCGACGGCGACACGGACCTGTTCGTCGGGGGGCGGGTGGTGCCGGGCCGCTACCCGCTGGCGCCGGAAAGCTACCTGTTCACCAACGACGGCAAGGGCCATTTCACGAATGCCACCCGGCAGGTTTGTCCCGGCCTGAGCGGGATGGGCATGGTCACGGACGCCCGTTGGGTTGATTTGGACGGGGACCAATTCCCGGAACTGGTGGTGGTGGGTGAATTCATGCCCGTCACCCCTTTTAAAAACAACCGCGGTGCGGGCCTGCAACCGATGAACGGTACCGGCCTGGAAAGCCACCCCGGCTGGTGGTACAGCATCGGGAGCGGCGATTTTGACGGCGACGGCGACCAGGACCTGGTTGCCGGCAACCTGGGCCGGAACAACCGTTGGGGCGCAACCGCCTCCACGCCCGTCAGCGTGTACGCCCAGCCCATGCCCAGCGGCTCCGTGCTGCCGGTGCTGACGTATTTCCTCAACGGGCAGGAGTACACCGTGGCCGGCCGTGACCAGCTAGCCGTCGTGTATCCCGCCATCAAGGCCCGCTTCAATAGCTACCAGTCTTTTGCCGGACAAACGTTCGCCGGCCTGTTTCCGGAGGAAGAGATGCGTTCTTTCGGGCGGTTGCGGGCGACGGAACTGCGGTCCGTGTACCTCCGGAACGGGGGCAACGGGCAGTTTTCGCTGCACCCGCTGCCCGTCGAGGCCCAGTTTGCCCCGGTGCAGGCGATCCGGCCCGGCGACTTCAACCACGACGGCAAGCTGGACGTGTGGCTGGCCGGCAATGACTACACGACCGACTTTATGACCGGGCGGTACGACGCTTCCCCCGGCGTAGTGCTCACCGGCGACGGAAACGGAAACTTTACCCCAATGCCTTTGGCCCGCACGGGGGTATGGTTGCAAGACGATGTCCGGTCCGTGATTGAAATCGACTACCAGGGCCGGAAGAGTTACGTGATCGGCGCCAATGACGCCCCGCTGCGGATCGTGCGCTGCAACGAAGCCCCGGCCCCGCCGCAGTGAGGGATTGGGGTATTGGGGTGGTTATCCTCTAAAAACAAGACATCTCTCCGCGAGCCGGACCCGGATAAGTCTGGCTGAAACAGCAATGCAACCTGCGGTGATTTTCACCAAATTTGGGCGCCTTACCTGCCATTTTTAACCATAAACCCTCTCAATGACCCGCTTTCTTGTGTACTGTGACCCTGTGACCGCCCGCCGGCGGTTTTCGCTCATCCTGATTGCAAGCCTGCTGGCCTCCGGCTGCCCTTTTGCCCAGCAAAAACCCATGCGGCTCTGGTTCAACCAGCCGGCCTGGCAGCCGCGGGAATTTACCTACCAGGCCAGAGAGTTTACCAATCCGTTCCACTTTGAAGAAAAGGGCTGGTTTGAAGCCCTGCCCGTCGGCAACGGCCGGTTGGGGGGCATGGTATTCGGCGGCGTCGTCCGTGAGCGGATCCAGCTCAATGAGTCGAGCCTCTGGGACGGCTACCCCCGCGACGCGGCCAATCCAAGCTCGGCCAAAGCCTTGCCCGAAGTGCAGCGGCTGATGTTTGCCGGGCAGAATGACGCGGCCGAAAAGCTGGCCGACAAAACCATGAACGGCATTCCGCTCCGCATTCACCCGTACCAGTCGCTGGGAGACTTGTTCATCGAACAGCTCGATGCGCCCGGTGATACCCTTTACACCGGTTACCGGCGGTGGCTGAGCCTCGATTCGGCGGTGGCCGTTACGCAGTTTCGCCGGGGCGGGGTGACCTACCGGCGGGAAGTGTTCGCCGCCCACCCCTCGGATGTGATCGTGGTCCGGTTTTCCTGCGACAAACCCAAAAGTCTGAACCTGCGGGTCCGGCTGATGCGGGAAAAAGACGCGGTGATGACGGCTGCTGCGGCTGAGCCCGGGAGCATTGTCATGCAGGGGCAAATCGACCGGATGGATGACAGCACCGGGCGGCCGGCAGGAATGCGGTTCAACGCCACGGTCAGGGCCCGCAGCGCCACGGGCAGCATCAGCGTGTCGAAAGAAGGGGTAATGACCGTCCGCAACGCCGGGGACCTGGTGTTGTACATCACCGCCGCCACGAGTTACTACCACAAAGATCCGCAGCAGGCGTGCCGGGAAATCATTCGCAAAGCCGCCGGCCAGCCGGTCGCCGCCTTGTACAAAGCCCACGTGGCCGATTACCAGTCGCTCTATAACCGCGTCCGGATCGGCCTCTCGGACCAGTCTAACCCCGACGAACTGCCGCATGACCGGCGGTTGAAAAGGGTGATTGAAGGGGATTTCCAGGACCCGTACCTGTCCGAACTGCTGTTTCAGTACGGACGTTACCTGCTGATCGCCGCTTCCCGCAAAGGCGGGTTGCCGGCCAATTTGCAGGGCATCTGGAACCAGCAGATGAACCCGCCGTGGAGTTCCGATTACCACCTCAACATCAATCTCCAGATGAACTACATGGCCGCCGAAACCGTCAACCTGGCGGAATGCACGATGCCGTTGTTTGCCCTCATTGATTCGCTGGCCCGCCACGGCCGGCACACGGCCAAGGTCATGTACAACGCCCGGGGCTGGGTGGCCCATCACCTGACCGACGTATTCTGGCGGACGGCTCCCGCCGACGGGGTAGTGGGCCTGTGGCCCATGGGCAGCGGCTGGCTGACCCGGCACCTGTACGACCATTACCTCTATGCGAAGGATACCGTTTTTCTGCGCCGGCGGGCTTTCCCGGTGATGAAGGAAGCCGCCCTGTTTTACCTGGATTTCCTGGTGCCGGTCCCGGCCGGTCTGCCCGGGGCGGGAAAACTGGTCACCAACCCGTCGCATTCTCCCGAAAATGCCTTCCAAAAAGCCGACGGTTCGCAGTTCCAGTTTACGTACGGCGCCACGATGGACATGCAGATCATTCGCGAGTTGTTCACCCATTGCCTGGAAGCCATCAGGACCCTGGGCACGCCCGGCCGGCCCTACGAACCGGCGTTCAAAGCCGAGCTGGAAAAAGCCCTGGCGAACCTGGCCCCGGTCCGGGTCAGTTCGCAGCGCGGCACCCTCCAGGAGTGGATGGAAGACTACCAGGAACCCGAGATTGGTCACCGCCACATCTCCCACCTGTACGGGTTGTTTCCCGCCAGCCAGATTACCGCCCAGACCCCCGAACTGTACAACGCCGCCCGTAAATCGCTGGAAAGAAGGCTCACCGGGAATCCCAACGCCGCCACGGAAGAAGCCGGGAACCGCTACAAGAGCTACGGCAGCTACCTGAACGGGAAAAGTTTCGGGGGCTGGCAGAGTGTGTGGATTGCCATGATGTGGCTGCGGCTGGGAGAGGCGGCCGAAGCCTACAAGCACCACCAGTACCAGCTCAAATACGGCATGAAACCCAACTTTTTCGGCCCGGCGTACCAGCTGGACGGCACCTACGGGTCGTCTAACGTGGTGGCGGAGATGCTGCTGCAAAGCGGCACGGGAGCCCTGAACCTGCTGCCCGCCCTGCCCGCGGCCTGGCCGTCCGGGTTCGTATCCGGACTCCGGGGCCAGGGCGGCTTTGAAGTAGACCTCAGGTGGGATGACAGGCAACTGACGGAAGCCAAAATCAAGTCGGTAAACGGCGGGGAATGCCGGTTGCGGGTCGGCCGGCCGGTCCGTATTCAGCGCAACGGCCGCGAGGTTGCGGTGGTGAGGGCTACTACCGGTGAAATTGTTTTCCCTACGCAGAAAGGCGGCGTGTATACCGTCGCTGCCGCTAGGTGATGGTTGGATGGAACGGTTGGCGATTTGAGGAAGGTAAGTGTATGGAAGATAGGTGGATGGGGGAGGGTAGGTGTATCAGCGAAGATAGCTGTATGGGGGAAGATATTCCATATCGGTTTGGCGAAGGGCAGCGTACCCGCTCAGAGATATGGAATAACTTCCCCCAGCCGGTTCTCTCATGCCTCTCGACGGTTAGGAAGCCCACTGCGGGTTGTCGGCGTGAGTGCCGTGACGGTTTATTTGAAGATCAGCGCAATGGGGCAACGTATGCCATATCTCTCTACGCTTTAGTACAGGACAAAACCTCACCCCCGGCCCCTCTCCCAAGGAGAGGGGAGAAGAAAGGATTCTACAAATAGCTTTTTTTCAAGACTTTACGTCTCCCCTCTCCCCGGGAGAGGGGCCGGGGGTGAGGTTTTGTCCTGTATTAAACTCTCTACGCCTATGCTGCCCTTCGCCAAACCGATATGGCATACGTTGTCCCAGCCTCACCTCGTGCCTCAGCTTCATCTGGTGCCTCATCCTCATTTCGTGTGCTGGCGCGAAGCTCTGCTTCCGGAGGGAATCTTTGCAGGGATAAACCCAATTTTACCCTATTCATCAAAGATTCCCTCCGGGAATGACAGCGAGAGGGTACTTGTTCGGACTACCCATTTATTTTCTTTACAGTTTACTAATTACTAAGAATACGCCAACGTTCGAACAACCAACAACGAACAACTACCCATTACTGCCCGACCAGCGCCAGTTTTCGCCCTTTGGGGTCCAGGGCCAGCCGGCTGAGTGAACCGATTCCGTGTTTGCCCAAGTCAGACAGCGGTATCCAGTCAACAGTAACGCCGGGCCGGTACCAGTAGAGCACGGCGCCCCGGCACATGAGCAAGGCCCCGTCGGGCGTCCACACGAAGTCTTCGCTGCCCGCCAGGGCGGGGGCAAGGGTCGTGGTTTGCCGCGTTTGCAGGTCGAGCTGCTTGATGTCCCACGCGGTGGGCGTACGCTTGTGCACGTAACTCAGGGCATTTTTGCCCGGCACTTTCCGCAGCGACCGGCCGATGTCGCCCTCGATGCGGAGGGTGTCGCCGGTGCTGACCCGGGCCAGTTGCAGGAAGTTGGGCTTGCCCAGGATGAACAACCCGAGCCAGTCGGCCTCCAGCCAGCAGTGGTAGCCCACCGGTTTTACGTGTGCCAGCAGCAACTTTGGCGCCCCGGCACCCGCCAGCGGAAACTGCCAGAGCCGCTGCGTCTTGTCTTTTTCCACCCGTATGACCGAAAAATGCCGGCCGTCGGGCGTGACCGTGGGCGAATACTCACTTTCGGCCGTGCGGGTGAGTTGCGTGGTCGTTCCTTTGCGCAGGTCGTAGCGGTACGTATCGGCCTGCCCGTCGTCGCCGATGGACGTGTAGAGCAACGCTTTGCCGTCGGGGGTAAAGGCCGGCTGGTTGTTGTACCCCTGGCGCCGGGTGATGGGGAGCGGTTGGCTTACCCGCATGTCCTGCACCTTACCCTTTAACTCGACCAGGAAAATTGTCGCATCGGGCGGGGCTTGCCCGGCGGCCGGGAAACCGACGGCCAGGCCGCACCAGACTGCCAGCCACCGGCCGGGCCAGCAACCGATGAGGGAGCGAAACCACTTCCGCGGCGGGGTGGAAGAAGTAGGGGGCAGGGTCAGCATGGGGTTGGGGTGAGTTGAATTGACAATCAGGGTTGAATTGGGAATAAAATTTACCACGGAGACACGGAGGGCACGGAGTTTCACGGAGGGAAGGGAGTATTGAATAGTGGATATTGGGCATTGAAAGAACTGAACCGCAAGGATCGCAATGGAGACGCAAAGACCGCCAGGCGTACGCGTATCTCTTTGCGCCTTTGGGTGAACCCTTTTTCTCCGTGAAATTCCGTGCCCTCCGTGTCTCCGTGGTGAATCTTTTTACAACATAACTTTTTTTGCCGGTCCAGGGTGCAGCCGCATCAACGCAAAAAAGCAGTAAAAACGAATAAATAAAAAGTAAATATGGCTTTTTAGTGAATAAACAGTAGCATATTCCAGAAGTAGCCCGAGTTGTAAAACTTTTAGTAAGTTATTTTTGCAGGAATCGGCCGTATTTAGCTTCTTTGCGCAACGCCCGCCCAAAAATAAATGCCGAACAAACGTAGTTGCCTGGGATTGCTGGTGGCATGGATGGTCTGCAACGGGCTGTCCGGGTGCCGCACGGGAGGAGCCCACTACCGCATGCAGACCGAGGCCGGTGACATCCATTTCAAAGTGTTTACCCGGAAGGCGCCCGTGACGGCGGCCAATTTCATCCGCTACGTGGAAGAAGACCGGTTTGGCGGCGCCCATTTCTACCGCGTGGTGCGTCCCGACAACCAGCCCGACAACGCCGTGAAGATCGAGGTCATCCAGGGCGGACTCGAAGGGGCCGGTAAGGAAGCCGGCTTGCCGCCCATTCCCCACGAAACCACCGCCCAGACCGGCCTCCGGCACCAGGACGGTACGTTGTCGATGGCCCGCCTCCAGCCCGGCAGCGCCAGTTCCGAATTCTTCATCTGCATCAACGCCCAGCCGGCCCTCGATTTCGGCGGCAACCGCAACCCCGACGGGCAGGGCTTCGCCGCCTTCGGGCGGGTCACCCGGGGCATGGCGGTGGTCCGCACCATCCAGGCGGGCGCCGCCGACAAGCAAACCCTCCGGCGGCGGGTAAAAATCCTGGCCATTACCAAAATCCGATAACCTCTCCAAACCCCGTACCCCTATGAAGCAACCATTACGATTACCCGGCCTGGCCGCCCTCCTGGCGTTGTGCCTGGCCTTCGGGCCGGTCTGGGCGCAAACCCGCACCCTTTCGGGCCGGGTGACGGCCGAAGACCAGCAACCCCTGCCTGGCGTGAGCGTCGTCGTGAAGGGCACCCGCACCGGCACCACCACCGACAGCGAGGGCCGCTACCGCCTCGCCGTGGAAGCCCCGGCCCAGACGCTGGTGTTTTCCTTCATCGGCTACCAGACCACCGAAATTGCCATCGGCAACCGGAGCACCATCGACGTACCCCTCGCCGTTGACGTAGCCAACCTGAACGAAGTCGTCGTGACGGCCAACGCCATTGTGCGCGAAAAGAAGGAACTGGGCTACGCCGTATCCACCCTCAACGGCAAGGAACTGCTCAAAGCCCGCGATCCCAACCTGCTCAACTCGATGGCCGGCCGCGTGGCCGGGGTACGCATTTCGCAGCAGTCGGGCACGGTGGGCGGCTCCACCCGCGTCATGATCCGCGGCGCCAACTCCATCTCCAGCGCCAGCGAACCGCTGTTCGTGGTGGACGGCATTCCCATTTCCAACTCCTCGTTCAACGGCACCGAGACCGACATTGTGACCGGCGGCGTGGACGTGGGCAACCGGGCCGGCGACCTCAACCCCGACGACATCGAGACCATGACCGTGCTCAAGGGCGGCGCTGCTTCGGCCCTCTACGGGTCGCGGGCCCGCAACGGCGTGATCGTGATCACCACCAAACGGGGCAGCGCCGGCCGCCGCAAAGTGAACGTTACCTTTAACTCTTCGGCGCGGGTGGACAACGTGCTCCGCCTGCCCGACCTGCAAAACGAATACGCGCAGGGCAACCAGGGCAGCTTCAACGCGGCCGTCGGCAGCGCCTGGGGGCCCCGCATAGGCGACGTGCAGGGGCAGCGGTTCCTCGATTACAAGGGCGACTCCACCACGCTCCAGGCCCACCCCGACAACCTGAAAAACTTCTACCGGACGGGCTTTACGGCCATCAACAGCCTGGCCTTCGAAGGGGCTACCGAGAAGGGGGATTTCCGGCTGGGCTACACCAACCTGAACCAGACGGGCACCGTGCCCGATTCGAAGCTGGGGCGCAATACGATTTCGCTCAACGTGGGGCAGAAAGTCACCGACTGCCTCACGGCCCGGGCGGGCATCAACTACATCCGCACCACCAGCGACGGCCGGCCCGCCCAGGGCTCCAATACGCCCAACATCCTCCAGACGCTGCTGGCCAACATCCCGACCAACATCGACATGAACGAGCTGAAGGCCAACCCCGTGACGGCCGACGGCATTGCGGGGTCCATCGACGCGACCGGCACGCTGAACAACCCGTTCTGGGTCACCGAGTACAACCGGTTTTCCAACGTGGTGGAACGCGTGTTCGGCAACGCCCTGCTGTCGTACGATTTCAACTCCTGGCTCAACCTGAGCGCCCGGGCGGGTACCGACTTTTTCGACGAAAACCGCCGGGCCGTGACCCGCAAGGGCACCCGCGGCCGGCTCAACGGCCTGTTTGAAACCAACGAAATCTTCGAACGGGAAGTCAACACCGACCTGATCCTGTCGGCCACCCGCCAGCTTTCGACCGATCTTACCCTCAAAACCATCCTGGGGCACAACTTCAACCAGCGCACCATCCGCCGGTCGCGGGTGCTGTCGGAGGGCCTCAACATCGACCAGTTGTACACCTTCGCCAACGCCAACTCCAACACGGCCACCAACTTCAACAGCCTGCGGCGGCTCTTCGGGGTGTACGCCGACGTGAACCTGGGCTACCGCGACTTCCTGTTCCTCAACGTGACCGGGCGCAACGACTGGAGTTCGACGCTGCCCGCCGACAACAATTCGTACTTCTACCCGTCGGTGAGCACGAGCTTCGTGTTTTCGGAAGCCTTTAAATCGCGGGGCGTATTTGCCAACGACGTGATTTCCTACGGCAAGGTGCGCCTCAACTACGCCAACGTGGGCAGCGACGAAGATCCCTACCAGCTGGCGTTCACCTACAACCCGCTGACCCAGGCCAACGACATTTACACCTTCAACATCCTCTACCCGTACAACGGCGCTTCGGCCTTCGCCGCTACCAACGTGCTGCCGCCCACCAACCTCGAACCCCAGCGGCAGACTTCCTACGAGATCGGCACCGAACTCAAGTTCCTGGGCGGACGCATCGGGCTGGACGCCACCTGGTACCGCATTTTCAACAAAGACCAGATCATTTCCATCGCCATTCCGCAGACCACCGGCTACACGGCCAAGCGCCTCAACGTGGGCGAGATTTCCAACACCGGCGTGGAACTGATGCTGACGGGCGTACCCGTCAAAACGGGGTCGGGCTTCCAGTGGGACGTGGCCTTTAACTTCGCGCGCAACATCAACCGCGTGGAGTCGCTGGCCCCCGGCCTGCAGGAATTCGTGACCACCTCCGGCGACGGGTTCGGCATTTTCGTGGTGGCCCGCCCCGGCGAGACGTTCGGCGTGCAGGGCGTAAGCTGGCTGCGCGACCCCGAGACCAACCAGTACGTGATCAACCCCAACACCGGGCTGCGCATCCAGGGGCCGCGCAAAGTGTTCGGCAACATCTACCCCGACTGGACGCTGGGCATCAACAACGGCTTTTCCTTCAAAAACATCGACTTCAATTTCCTGGTGGACGTGCGGCAGGGCGGCGTGATCGTGTCGCAGACCGTGGGCATCCTGCGTTCGGGCGGCCTGGCGGCCGAGACGGCCGAAAACAACCGGACGCCCTTCGTGGACCCGGGCGTGATCCGCAACGCCGACGGCACCACCCGCCCCAACGACGTGCCCGTCGCCAGCGTGCAGCAGTACTGGGGCCAGCAGGACAACACCGTCAGCCCCGAAACCAACGTGTTTGACGGGTCCTACGTGAAGCTGCGGGAGGTCCGCATCGGGTACTCGCTGCCCGCGGCCCTGGTGGAAAAAACGCCGTTCGGCAACATTTCGGTGGGCGCCGAAGGCCGCAACCTGTGGATCATCAAGTCCAACGTGCCGCACATTGACCCTGAAGTAAACGTGCTCGGCCCCGGCCTCATCGGGGAAGGGCTCGAACGGGGCGCCATCCCGAGCAGCCGCAGCATCGGCGTGAACCTCCGGCTTACCTTTTAACGCGTTCGTTGTCCGTTGTTCGAATGTTAGCGCATTCCTGACCAAGCGGCTACTGTAGAAAGAGAAAGTACGAACAACCAACAACGAATAACCAACAACCAACAACTCCTTCCCCCATTCCGTTATGAAAAAACGACTGCTTACGTTGTTGCTGGGCCTTTCCCTAACGGGCTGCTTCCAGGACAGCGATATCAACATCGACCCCAACCGCTCGGCCGCCGCCGACCCCGCCCTGCTGTTTACCGGGGCCGCCACCCAATTGTCCCTGCTGCGCGCGGGCGAACTGACCTGGCCCGTGGCCCTCTCCACGCAAATGTGGGCGTCGGGGGCCCGGTGGGGCTTGCAGCAGGCCCAGTACGACCAGGCCCGCATCCGTTCGGCCTGGGGCCGCACCTACACCGACGTGCTCAAAAACCTGCAAGTAGCCATCGACCTGGGCGAAAACGCGACCCCCAAGCCGCAGAATACCATTGCCCAGTGCCAGATCCTCATGGCAATGACCTACGCCCAGACCACGCTGCTGTGGGGCGACATCCCGTTCAGCGAAGCGGCTACCGGTACCGTGGATTTCCCTAAGTTCGACACCCAGGCCGACGTGCTCAACGGCGTACTCGCCCTGCTCGACGACGCCATCAGCCGGATCGACGCCAGTTCGCGGGCCATCCGGGCCCCCAGCGACCCCTTCTACGGCGGCGACATGACCAAGTGGAAAAAATTTGCCCAGTCGCTCAAGCTGCGCACGTTGCTCACCATGGTGGACGCCGACCCCGGCAAGGCGGCGGCCATCGCGCAACTGCTGGCGCTGCCGGCGGGCAGTATGATTGCGGGCGCAGCCGACAATGCGCGGTTCCCCTTCTTCAACGCACCCGGCCGGCAGAACCCGCGGTTTTCGTTTACAGCCATTTTCCGCGGCGGCGTGCAATCCGACTGGTACGCTTCCAAGCCCGTGTACGACCTGCTCGTATCGCTGAACGATCCGCGCATTCCGTACTTCTTCCAACCCGGCCCGGGGGCGGCGGCGGGGCAGTACGTCGCCATCAATTCGGTGGAAACCTACACGGCGACCACGTCGCTGGTGAACATGAACCTGCTGCGGGCCGAACTGCCGGAAGTGCTGTTTTCGCATTCGGAACAGCTGCTGCTCGAAGCCGAAGCCATGGGCCGGGGTTTTGCGCCCGGCGGCCTGGCCGCGGCGGAGGCCCGCTACCGCGAAGGGGCGCGGCAGTCGCTGTTGTCCTTTGGCGTACCCGAGGCGCCGACGACGGCGTACGTGGCTTCGCTGCCCGCTTTAACGCCCGAAAACTACCGGCTGCACCTCAACCAGCAGCAGTACCTGGACCTGTTCATGCGGCCCGTGGAGGGCTGGGTGCAGCAGCGCCGCTCGGGACCCGACGGCAGCGAAATCCCGTCCATGACCCCGCCCACGGGAGCACCCGTCAACCGGTTGATCCGGCGCCTGTTGTACCGCAGCGAGGAAATAAACGCCAACCCCAATACGCCGGCCGGCCTGCAACTGGATACCAAAATGTGGTTTGATCAATAATACCCTTTCGTTGTTGGTGGTTCGTTGTTGGTGGTTCGTTGTTCGTACTGTGGTCAGGTCTTCCTGACCATGTCTCCTGGCTACTTTCGGAAGGAGAGGTGGGTAACCCCTTCGCGGTTAAAAGTGAAACCGGTAACCGCTCCCCGGGCATCTTTCTCGAAAACCAGGCAGTTGTTGCCCATCAGGTCGGCCAGGAAGCGGTCGCCGGCCAGGGGCAGAAAGGGAACGTGAAACAGGCGGTACAGGCGGAGGCCGAGTTTGCCCCGCCTTACGGTGATGCGGTAATGCTTGCGCAGTTCGGGGCTGTAATACCGTCCGGCGTAGGCGCGCAAGTGTGTTGCCGAAACCGCAACCGGCTGCACCTTTTGCAAGCGGAGGCTGCCCGCCCACCCCCGCACCAGCAGTTCCGCGCCGGCGCCGGTTTCGTCCCGCCGGAAGGCCAGCGTCTCGTCGGCCATCCGGTTGGCAAAAGCATCCGGCGCCAGCGGCCGGAAAGGTTCCCGGTACCCGTCTGCGGAACGGGCGGCGTGGAGCACGCCGTTCTGTACCGTTACCCGGCGCAGGTCGGCCCGGTTTTGGGCGTGCAGGTAGAGGCCCGCCAGCCCGGCCAGTGCGGCGGCATCCGCCGTCAGCGTGTCCCGGCCCGGGGCTTCGGCAAACGCACCGGGTTGCAGCCACTCGCTGATTTTGCGTAGTTTGGCCGTCAGGTTGTAGACGTTGCCGGCGTTGGCGAGGGCAATGAGGGTGAGTTCCCTTTCCGGGAACCGGACCACTTCCGCTTTGTATCCCGGGTCGGCCCCGCCGTGGGTGATTACGGTCGCGTTGTGATGCGTGCTTACTTCCAGCCCGAAGGCGTAGGGGAGGGGCGTGCCGTCATCCAGTCTCCCGGGCGTGGTGAGCAGCGACACCAGGCTGGCCGATCCCTGGCCCAGCCGGTTGCGGTAAAAATTCTGGTCCCATTTGCCCAGGTCCTCCAGGGTAGTGACCAAACCGCTCGACCCCACCGTATTGCCCCGGAAATGCGCCGCCACGTACCGTGCTTTCCCCTGCCGGTAGCGTACCCGGTAGCCCGTAGCCAGGCCGGGAATGGGCCGGGCAAAGGTGCCGCAGAAGTGCGTATGCCTCATGCCCAGGGGCCGGAAGATGTGTTCTTCGGCAAAGGCGGCCAGGCTTTTGCCCGATACCCGGGCCACAATTTCGCCCAGCAGTACGTAGCCCCCGTTGTTGTATTCGTATTGCTGCCCGGGCTTGAAATTGACGTGCCCCTGCCGGGCCAGGTACCGGAGTACGTTCCGGTTGGTGTAGTGCCTTTCGCCCCTGAACGTCATGCCGACCAGGGTAAAGCCGTCCCGGAGGCCGCTCGTGTGGTACACCAGGTGCCTGATGCGTACGGTATCGCCCCCGGAAGGCAGCTCGGGCAGGTATTTGCGGATGTCGTCATCCATGTCCACTTTTCCCGCTTCCGCCAGCAAGGCTACCGAGGCGGCCGTAAATTGTTTGGCTACGGAAGCTACCCAGAAAGCGTGTTCGGGGGTAAGCGGCTCCCGCCGGGCTACGTTGGCCATGCCGTAGGCTTGCCGGTACACCAGGCGCCCCTGGTGGATAATGCCCAGCACGAGGCCGGGTGAGGGGCCGCCCCGCCAGGCGCTGAAGAGGGAGTCAATGCGGGCCGTTGGAAGGGCAACGGGGGCCTGGGCCCTTGCCCCGGGGCCGGTCAGCAGGAAAAGGGCCAGCCAGCAGACCGGCAGAAAACGTAGGCAGTGCATCGGGTAGTTGGGTGAGGTTGCCCCGCAAAGGAATCACAAAAAAGGGCCTTGTTCACGCCTACAGGGGCTTTTTCCGCCGAACCGCTATTTTTTCGGCGATGAATTGCCAGGGGTGGGGGAGGGCGGCGGCTAGGATTTGAGCCAGTCCCGGAAGGGCGCGGCTTTGTCGCGGCTGATGGTAATTTGCCCGGGCAGCCGGGCGGCCGGTTTAAGTCCGACGGCTACTTTGCCGTAGGTGTCGGGGCGTACCGTTTCGATGATCCTGCGGGTGAGGATGAACTTGCGGTTGGCCCGGAAAAAAACCGGCGGGCCCAGTTGCTCCGCCAGCTTGTCGAGCGACGCGTCCACGAGGTAGACCTTGCCGTCGTGGTGGAGCAGGTAGGTTTCTTTTTCTTCCGAGTAGAGGCACAGGATGTCTTCGAGCGGAATGATGACCTCCCGGTTCCCTACCCGGACGACCACCTCCGCCGGCTTTCTCGGGGCCGGGGCAACGGCCGGGGAGACGGGAACGGCCCGCAACTGCTCGGCCAGCGCCTCTTTTTCGGCTTTGCTGCGCCGGTAGGAGTCATAGAAATACAAACTCACGTACAGCACGTTGAACAGCAGCAGGAAAATCAGGGCGATGACCAGGTCAAACTCAAAAAAATGCTTCACCGGGTAGGGCCGGATGAACCGGTATTCCAGGTGTACCAGGCCGGTCAGCAGGGCGAGGCCGGCCAGGCAGGTAAGGGGAATCTGCCAGGCCAGGCGGGGCAACAGGCCCGCTTCCCAGGGAACTTTCGCGTCCAGGCGGGTGACGATCCACCGGAGCAGTTGCCAGATGAGCAGAATTTTCAGGCCGTCGCTGCCCACTTCGTACAGGAAAAGGCCGTTGAACCGGATGTTGTCGTAGGTGAGGTAATACTCAAAAGCCGTGATGAGCGGAACCCCGACGGCCCGGAGCCAGCGGTCCTGGTAAACGGGTAAAGCAGTGGAAGAATCGTGCGCCAAAGGGTTGCCGGGAAAAAGCGTCCCAAAAATACGACTCCCTTTCCAGGCGCAAAAAGCCGGACCCCAAAAAAGCGGGCAGGCAGGCCGGAGCCGTTGGACGGACCCTTACCATTCCGGTGATTCTTGCGTATCAACGTACCCGTTTTTGAAGAGGTGCCCTTAACCGGATGCAGGTCATTTACCGGGAACGCACCGGCAAAAATTCCTGAATCCGGTTCATTCTCCGTATTCCCGGGCATGGGGAAGCATTGTGCTAATCCAGGTGGATTTCGGCAAATAAGGGAAAGTGGTCGGAGGCGTGCGGAAACTTCTTCCAGATGGGCGACTGGTCGGCAGTTTCGCGGTAGATGTCTGCCTTGCGCACCCAGTTGTCCACTTTGCCTTTCGAGTACAAAATGTGGTCGATCCACTCCTGCTGAAAGGTATTGTTGAAGATCGGGTCGCGGAAACTGGTGGTGTACAGCGAGCCGAAATCCAGTTCAGCCTGGTCTTGTGGTTTGAGCTTGTCGAAGAGGGCATTGCCCATGCACAAGGAAGGGCGCCACACGTGGCCCATGAGCCGCTCCACGCCGCTGCCGAACAGCCTTTTTTCGCTGGCATCCAGGCCGGGGCCGTCGTTGATGTCGCCGCACACCAGTAGCGGAATGTCCCTGGTGGCCGCATCGGTCAGGTAGGGGTCGAGGAATTTGGTGCGGATCTGGGTGGCCTGGGCCAGGATCTTTTTGCGGTTGGCGTCGGCTTTGAGCCACCACTTGCTCCACTCGAAGGCCTGGAAGATGCCCTTGCTTTTCAGGTGCAGGCCCAGGATCCGGAAAGCGGCGCCCCCGGCAGTACGCAGTTCCACGTACAGCGGGCGCCGTTCAAAGCCGTGTTGCTCCTTTACGTCATCGTTGTCGGTATCCACCAGGAAAGGCCCGAAGCGATTGTCCTGGTTGGTGTCCCAGCGTTCGAACGGATCGGCGCCGAACTTCCCCGTGTCCGTCCGCACGGCAACGGCGATGGTCTGCGACTGCCCCTGCGTCGGTTGCAAAGCGACTTGCCACTGGCCCGCTACGTCAGTATCAAAGAACAACTGTAATTCTTCCTGCCGGTTGGGCCCCTCCACGACCACTACTGCATCGGGCGCCAGTTCAGTGAGCACCCCGGCAAGGTCCCGCCGCCGGTCCAGTACGGTTCCCTCGCGGGCGTGCTGGGGTTTCTCGGCATCGGGGCGAAAGCCGACGGGCCCACTGGAGACGAACAGATCGTTGAGCCACTCCATATTCCACACTACGAGTTTAATGCTAGCCATTCGGGTAAGTTGAGTTGTAAAAGGGTTGGAGAGTAAAAAAAGCCGGGAGGCGTTTACGTTACCAAGCTGGTGAAGGCGGTACAAAACCGGTGCTGCGAATGAACGCTAAAGGTAGAAAAAAAAAGTCAGCCTGCCGGCAGAAATCCTTAACACCCGGCGTGGACACGCGTGCCTCACGGTTTTACCAGCCGCCGGGTGAACTTAACAGACAGTTAACTTTCGCCGGTAAACCGGTCGGGGCGTCGCTCCAACCCGGTAGATTGAAACGGGATTCCCGGTTTTCAATATTTGATTTTGGTTGATAATTCCAGCGTGTGTACCAGGTTGTAACTCGGGTTGTCGTTACCGTACTTGTAAGTAATACCTACGTACAAGTTGCTTAAGAAGCCTGCCTCTCCCGCAAGCGGTACAAGCTTATCAATTGAAGCTTTCACAACCCCGGCAAAATCGTTGGGAATCAGTTCTTCAATATCTGACGCAATGTAGTAACAGTTTCCATTTACTTTGAAAACCCAATTATCAAGCGCTTTACTGGTAAGCAGCCGGGTACCGTAATCCAGCAGGATACCCGTAGTAGCGTAGAATTTTTCACCGGCGTAAGTTCGGCTATAACGATACCCGACGTTTGAAAATACGCCCACTGCCACGCTGTTTACTGACTTCAAGTAAGATGCCGCCGGGTCAGTACCCGAAAAACTTTGAGAAATGAAATTGAATACAAAGGGCTTTATCTGCCCGTACAACAACTGCTCATTGAATAATTTATCCGAATTATAGGAAGGGTTTACTTCAAATGATTTGTTTTTTGTAGAAATAGTTAAAGCATCTTTGCTTCTGCCGGGCTTTCCGAAGAATACCTTTCCAATGTTAACTTGGGTCAGCACGTTGTTCTCCGACGAAGTTACGCCATTGCCTACATTCAGATCAACTGCCGGGGCAATGTATACGCCCTGAGCATTGAACAGAAATGCTCTGTCCTTTTTTTCATCTGCTTTCTCAGTTCTGTTTAAATCAAAGGAGAAGGTTTGAACAATAGACTTTTTCTGAAAATCGTGGGCCGCGCCTATTCTGATAAAATCCTGTGAATGCACCAGGTTCGGAATGAATAGAACAGAACTCGCCAAAAAAAGTCTTTTGGTTTTGCAGGTCATACAATTGGCTCTATGAATTTTAAAATCTTTAATATGTCCTCGCCGGTTTTAAGCTCGACGAACATTCCATTGTGTACCTGGGTACAGTTCAAGCTTCTCCAGGTTGTGCAGATGTCATTGCTAAAGTTATCCTTGAATTCTTTAGCTACGTATTTGTCTTTGATCGTCTTTTTCAAGTCGATGTCCTGATAGTTGAATGGCGTGTACGCCGCAATGATTTTTTGCAATTTGACTGCATTTTCTTCCATCGTTTAAGGGCTTTTATGGGTGCGATCCAAAGATCCACTCAATCAAGTACTGCTGCAATACCTAGTGCTAGGTATTTTGCCCTGGTTTAATCGTTCAGTCAGAAAAGGCTTAACAGCCGGTCCGCCCGGTCCGCAATTCCGGCCGGGCGTCAGTCTTTTCAACGCACCGGGCAGACTTGACGCCGGAGGAACAGGCAAAGCGCGTGCAAGCCGTGAAAGATAAGTGGTAAAGGGGCAAGGAGTAACCCGTAAATACCTAAAAATAGGTATTGCGGGTTGTTTAAAATCTTGTGATTTTGCCTTTAACCAACAAATCGCCCGCCGGAGGTATTTTTTGGGACCGCCCCGGAATGTGGCCGCCACTTTTTCCTCCATAACACCGGGAACGTATCGATGCATTCATTCGGCAGCGTAGCCTTATGAACGGGATGGGTCGTGTATTCCGTTTCGGGTTGCTCACCAGTAAGTTCAGTAAAGCCCATTTTTATAAACAATTGGTTTATGCGGGAACTCATCCATAAATTGAACCAAATCTTGGAGGAAGGGTGGTTAGTGATTCAATTACTATGCTTTTTGCTCCTCATCGTATGTTTGCTTCAAGTGCATTGGTATGGGCTGAACCTGAGCGAATGGGATTCATTACTCCTGTCCGGGGTGGTAACCTTCATGCTGGGCATTTATCTCTGGCTTGATATTCCCCCAAACCTGGAAACAATGCTCGACCGTCTGCGGCAGCGTGAGGCATTGGTCATTTCTAAGGACGATTTGGTTGCGTTAAAATCAGACTTACGCGTAAGGGCGGAGCGTTGGGCGAATTATGCAGGCGTATTGGTTGCTTTTGCTACCCTGGTTGCTTTTGTCATTGCTTTCAAACTTCCTTGGACATCAGAAAAAATTGTCCTTGCGACCTTAGAGGTTGTTGGCGCATACATTGCCGGCTCTTACCTGGGCCGGATGGCTTGCTATGGTGGGTTAGGTTGGCTGCTGCAACGGAAGCAGATGCAACAGCACCAGATGCAACAGCAGCAGATGCACTTAAAAGTACAGCCCGGCCATTTGGATGGCGTAGCCGGTCTCAAGCCAATCGGCGATTTCTACTTTAAGCAAGCAAAGGTAGTAGCCATTCCCGCGGCCTTTCTGGCCGTCTGGCTACTCATCCTCCAACTCAAACTGATTGACCGCTATTCCTACTGGAGAACATCCTACGCGGGGCTGTTGGGGCTGGCCCTGGTGTTTGAGGTACTGGCCTTCCTGTTGCCGCTGTGGTATTTCCACCAGGAAATGGTCCTGCGAAAGACAGAGCATTTGAAAGAAGCTGACGAACTGGGCAAGGAGATTGAGCAGATGCAACAAATTTTAAATACGGAGCAGGATGCCCAACGCCGGGAGTTGCTCAAGTATCAGATCGCTGCCATGACCAAACAGTATTGGGATATTGAGAATTTGTCCACCTGGCCGGTAGCGGTCCAAACCAGGCGGCTCTTTAGGCGTAATAATTTAATCTTACTGCTGCCCCTGGTTCTTGAGCTGTTAAGCAGCAATACGAACCTGGGGAAAAGCGCATCATGGAAAGCGGTAAAAACGACATTTGAGAAATGGATTGGCCAATAGCAATCAGGCTTGACCGGTAGACAATACTGCCCGGTGTTGCAAGCGCCGGCCCATTCACGGCTGCACGCACAGGATGTCCAGGTTCCATAATCCGGCCACGAGCCGGGCCGCCTGTTCAAAGGTCATTGTGGCACTCCAGTGGTAGAGCAGGTCCCCGAAGGTCGGGCTGGCCGCTACCGCTGCCAGCAAGGGCAGCACTTCAATCCCATCCAGGTATACAATTTCCCGCCGGAGGCGTGGGGGCTTTACCCCCTTTTTCACCCGGAGACAGTCATCCGCCACGCAAGTCGCGTACGGGTACGTGAGATCCGGGGAAACGCCGGGCTTCTGGTGCCACAAGGCGGCGACGCACTTTTGTACTTCAATGCCTCCCGTTGCCGGTTCTCCCGCCGGTTCTCCTGCTACGGCCGCCGCCAGCCGCTCCGCCAGCAAGCGGTGCAAGGGAGATGAACCGGAAGGCATTGCCGGGGAGGGTTTGCCCCGCATGCCCCAGAAATCGTGCGTTTCACCGGGCCAGGCCTGGGCGTAGTAACGCCTCGTCCAGCCGGTATGCGTAGCCACCGATTCGGTCAGGCGGTCCTCGTAAAAGGCCTGCGCAAGTTGCGCTTGCCCGGTTTGCAACACCGTATTGACGGCGATGGTCGCCTGTAGCGTGCAGCGCATTGCCTTTTCCACCCCGGTAGACGACAGCGGGTCCAGCGTAAAGGCGGCTTCCCCGAGCCGTACGTAAGCCTCCTGCCAGGGCGTTGCGTGACAGTACTGGAGGACCGGGCACGCTTCGACCGGCGACCAAGCTGCTCCCGCCAGGGCCCGTTTGAACAAGGTTGCTTCCGCCACCAGTCCTTTGAGGAGCGCAGCCGGGGGCGTCTTTTTGGAGGCGGCCGGATCGGTAAAGGCCATCACCCGGTAGGAGTGGCCCCCGGACGTTGGGGAGCCCCACAACCAACCGCCGGCCAGCGCTTCAACCCTCGTTTCGGGGGGCAAAGCGCCGGCCGGGACATGCGCCCAGACCGCAACCGCCGGCGGCGCGGTTAAAATGCGTTGCGCGGCAGTTACGCCGCGGCGCCCCCGGGCATCGAGGAGAAAGGTGCCCGTCAGCAGCCGGTCCCGACCGGGGAGTTGTACCTGCCAGCGGCCCTCCTTCCGGATGCAGGAGGTAAACGCAGCGGGTTGAAACAGGTGCAGTCCCCGGGCTACCGCCAGCCCGAGGAGCGCCGCGTCCAGCCGGCCCCGGTCGGCCATGACCCCCGCCCCGCGGTGCGACCCCTCCAGGGTCCGGGCCGCTTGCGTTTCCCAGATCACGCGTGCCGGGAGCCCGTGCCGGTAAGCCGGCTCGGCCAGCAGGTGCCCGGCCTGCAGGTAGTCCATGAGGTTGCGGATGCCCGGCGAAAGCGATTCGCCGATCTGGCTGCGCGGGAAGCTGGCCCGTTCTACCAGGGCTACTTTGTGCCCCATGCCCAGCAGCCGCAAGGCGGCACAGGTGCCGGCGGGGCCCCCGCCAATGATTAACGCGTCGTAGTGGTCCGGCTGGTGCACGTAGGGTGGTTGCTTGGATGCCGTAGCGGAGAAAAACAGGGGGAAGGCGTAAATGGCGTCAGCGGTACCAGTCGGGGGCCAGGTGGGAAAGCCGGCCGTGCGCCTGCAGGGTGTAGTGCAGCCAGCCGCGGATGTAGTCGCAGGCGTGGCGCCCCCCGGCCAGCACTTCGTGGTGGCAGCCCCCGCCGCACAGGTACCGCGCCCAGCACGCATTGCAGGGGCGCTGCGTATGTACGTGGCGCGCCGACAGCCAGTCGTTCTGCAAGGTGCGGTCGATGCCCCCTTCCAGGTCTCCCATTTTACCGGCGGGTTCATTGACGAACCGGTGGCAGGCGGCCAGTTCGCCGTCGGCCGACACGCCCAGGTACCCGGCGCCGGCCCCGCAGGGATAAGGACGGTGCGTACCCCGGGCAATCTCTTTGAGGGCGTTGACCATGTTGAGAAAAGGGTAGCGTTTCCCTCCCAGGACATTGCGCTCGAAGGTTAACCCGCAGGCAATCATCTCCCGCAGCATGACTTCCAGGTCCTGCGGGGTCATCTCGCCGGCGTCGCCGCCCGACCGGAGCAGGGGGGAAAAGCCCACGCTGTGAAAACCCATCGCAATCAGCTCGTCCAGGGTTTCGGGCAGGTTGAGGTTGGCGGGCGTCACCGTCACCCGGGCCGAAACCTGCATCCGTTGCTGCATGGACAGCAGCGGGACGATCTTCTGCATGATCCGGTCATAACTGCCGTCCCCGTTTTTCATGGGCCGCTGGCGGTCGTGCGCGGCCCGGGGCCCGTCCAGGCTGATGGTCACGGCAAAACCGTACGTCTCAAAAAAGGCCGCATCCTCTTCCCGCAGCAACGTCCCGTTGGTCGTGAGGGAGAACCCGACCGATACATTCCGGCGGGCGGCCTCCCGGGCGGCATACCGGGTGGCTTCCCGGATGGCGGGGCGGTTGAGCAGGGGTTCACCCCCCAGAAAAGTCAGTTGCACCTTGCCCCCTTCCGGACACTCCTTCAGCAGCAGGTCAATGGCCCGCAAAGCCGTCGGCAGGGGCATGCTTTTGGTGGGCCCGCCGAAATCTCCCCCGCCGGCGTAGCAGTACGTGCAGCCCATGTTGCACTTCTGGGCGATGGCCAGCGAAAGGGCGTACACCGGGGGACTTTGCAAGGGTGCATCGGTAATGAATGCCGGGGCGTCGAGTCCCAGCGCGGTGAGTTCGCGGCCCAGACCGGCCTCATCCTGCGTGCGCAGCAAATCTTCGAAACGAGTCGCCGTGGCGGCCGGGAGGGAAAACAAACGGCTGCCGTTGACGACCAGCAATTGCGGGTTGCCGGCCCCGGGCACCAGGTGTACCTGCGGGGACAGCGGCCGGGCCTGCCGGGCGACCCGCGCCGCCAGTTGGGCGGCCACTTCGGCAACCGGGTAACCGGCCGGGGCGGTGGGTTGGGTGGACATCATGCGTTTGCCTGGTCAGGTCCGTTTTGGGCGGGCGTGCTGCCCGTCCCGGTGGCGTCGTTGCCCCCCACAATGAAATTGAGTTCGCCTTCCCAGTTTTTGAACAGGTCGTCGTACGTGACCAGGCGGGTGTCGGTGCGGTTGTCGGGAATGTACGTGCCCGTGCGCCGCTTGGACAGCCAGTTGTCGCCCGTGCTCAGCCCTTTGGCGTCGGGCGTCACGTTCACGAAGTCGGGTCGGCTGGCGGCCCAGTAATAGCAGGCGCACTCCCGGTAGTCGTTCTGCCACGGGGCGCAAAGTCCCTGGGTGAGTTCACCGGGCTGGATGATGTCGGCCGTAAAAGCTGCACTGTTCCCTTCAAAAAAACGATTGACCTGCAAGGTCACCGGCCGGTATTTTTTGGGATCGTCAAGCTCCTGCCGGGTGGCGACCACTTCCGTCAGGGAAGTTTCGACGGTAAAATGGCACGTTACCTCCTGGCCCTGTTTCGCCAGCACGAAGGCCATTGAGTTGGACCATTCCATGAAAGAGACGCCGTTGGGGTTGTCGGCCGTTTGCAGCGGCACGTTGTCTCCGTCGGGAAATACGGGGCCCTGGGTAGCCACCGTCGTGGGCTTGTAGTCAATGGCTACCAGGCGGCAATCCTTCAGGCCGGCGTAGGGCGGGTCGGCTTCCACCACCAGGTTGTTGTTTTCGATGAGCACAATGCCCCGGAACGCCCGGCGCCAGAGGTTGCGAAAGTCGAATTCCAGGCCGGGGAAACAGTTGGAGATGGCCGTCCGGGGCAACACCGACAGGGGGTTCCCCTGGGCCTGGTAGTGGAGCTGGGCCGTCAGGTTGGCGGCGGACAAAGCCGGCGCTTCCGGCGCGGCGGCAGCCGCCGGGGCGGTGGCCGCTGGGTCCGCAAACAGCGACGATAAGGCCGCCCGGACGATGGTATTGATCTGGCGGTGGGTGAGGGTAAGCGACCGGCCGTCGGCCCCCCGCATCAGGGCCGGCATCTTCCGGCGCTTCTGGGTCGATAAATCCCCGATCTCTTCGGGCCGGCGCAGGGTTTCGGAGAACCACGGCGCCGCCCCGGTGCTCAGGCCGTTGAAAATTCTTTCGTGCAGGGCCCGCAGCGCCAGGTTGTCCACCAGGGAAGTAGCCATGATGGGTTCGTACAGGCGGCCGAAGTCATTGGTATCCTGGCGCACCATCGTGCTGGCTACGTTCAGCCGGCCGTCCACGGGGTTGCCGTTCATCACGGCCGTATTCATCAACCGGATGGTTTCAAAGGCCCGCCGGATGATTTCTTCGGCTTCTTCAATGGGCACTTGCACATTGTCGGCCACTTCGGGGCCGAACAAGATCTGCTCCAGTTCGTCGGACACCACGCGCACCGGCAGGGTATCGGGGGCAAATGCCGGCGGCCCCGCGCTGATGTGGGCCCGGGCCGTCAACCGCGGGCCGTCGGGGGTGCGCAGGTGGACCGACACGAACCCGTCGCATTCGTCATCCAGGTACCCCCAGCTGATGCGGTTCCCGTTGCTGTCGTTATACCCGGCGAAGATCTGGGCGGGGTTGGTATAGTGCGGGTTGGGGGTGGCCGATTCGCAGTAGCCCTGCCAGCCGCCCCGGCCGGCATCGTACAGGATCAGCGATTGGTCGCAGATCACCGGGTCTTTTTCCGACTTGGGTTTGCCCGACTTGTCCACGCCCGTAATCCGTTCCAGGCCCGACCCGTACACCTTGCCTTCGCCCGGCGTGAACCGCAGCCGGATGCCGGGGTGCTGGTCCGACGGGGCAATGAACTGGACCGAGCCCAGGGGCAATGTTTTGCCGGGCACGAAATGCGCGCATTCTCCCCGCAGCGGGTGCACGGTGTGGTCGGTGATCCCGCTCACCTGCGCCCTGATCTTATCGCTTTCGTCGCCGGTGCGGCGGAATACTTTGATGTTGCCCACTTCCACGTCCCACGAGAGGTCGGCCAGCGATTGGCCCGCCGCTTCGAGCAGGCGCGGCGTAAGGGGCACGAGCCGGCCGGGATCGGCATCGGTAATGGCAAACACCTCCAGGAAGGGGGCCACGGGCCGGATTTTCCCGTCTTTCGCCGCCAGCGATGACACCTCCTTGAATTGAATGTGATCGGGCGTATAGGCGGTAATTGCCCCCGTGTCACGGGCCACGGCAAAGGTCTCGCGGGGAACGATCCGGCGAAAGTCAAGGGGCCGTTCGGGGGCGATTTCCAGGGTATAGGCTTCCACGGGAACGGCACCCGACCCCAGTCGCCCGATGGCTACCGGCGGCAGAATGCGTAATTCAGTGATTTGCATAGAGGAAGTGATGGGCCCTTATACAAGGGCGGGAGTGGTCAGTTTATCAATGATCTGCATGAGTTGCCGGTCCGCATCGCGCAGGGCGTGCAGGTACCGCTGCTGCGTTTGCCCGGGCAGGGCCAGCAGTTCATCGGTAATTTTGCCCGCGGCCGTCAGTACGTCTTTGTGTTCGCGCCAGCGGTTGTGTTCACCCGGCGGCAACTGGAGGGTGTAGGGCACCAGGAAGGGCGGCCCCGCCCGCCGGTCGCCGGTGGCAAGCGGCATTTGCACCAGCACGTGGGCAATGCTGCGCAGGTTGTACATCTCGCCGAAGGTGGCGTTGATGATGGTGGCCCGCGGGGTCCGTTCCCCGGTATTGTTAAGCCCGCCCTCCAGTTGGAAGCTGTGGGACAGGTAGTTCAACAAGAGGCGGTAACGCAGGTTGAACAGGTGCGCCCACAGTTTGGCTTCGGGGTGGGTGATCTCCTCCCGGTCCTCGTCCGAGGTTTGTCCCTCGGAGGGCGATGCACTTTCGTCTTCGGCAAAGGAGTCCACGTACGGGTTGACGGCCACGTTCCGGGCGAACTGCCCGCCTTCTTTGCGCATTTCCTGCATCATTTCCTGCATCTCGCGGTAAATGGTCAGGAAGCGTTCGAAGTGGGAGGGGGGCCCGGCGTCGCCTTCCGACGTGGCTTCTCCCTGTTCGGCAATGGCCGACAGGGCACTGACGGCGTCGTCGCGGGTAGCCAGGGCCATCACCAGTACGTCGGGGCTGCCCGCCGGATTGGCCCGGGTGGCGTTGCCGCGGTCCCCGCCGGTGTAGCCCCGTCCCCATTCGTCGAACTTGGCCTGGTAGGGGTAAGTATCCGCCTGGAATACCTCATCGGCAATCACCTCCGGGTCTTTAATCAGTTGCAGCAGGTCTTCAAACAGGGCCCCCACGCGGTGCGGGTCGGAGTCTTCGGCCATGACCATTTCTTTGATTTCCCGGGCTGCGGGGTCGTCACTGTAGATCCAGTTTTCGGGCGACTCGGCGAACACGTATTTAGCCAGTGATTCGAGGGTGAGGGGCTCAAGCCGGAAAGGAAACGGGTAGAAAGGCGTATCCCAGGGGTAATCCTGCCTTTCGAAGTGCAACGGCGCGCCGATGAGCCGGAGCACGTTCTGGACGGTAATGAAGTGGCCCATCTCTTCCTTGGCAATGCCCAGAATGATTTCCTGCCAGGCGCGGACCTTGTCCTGGAATTTGTCCGGAACCTTCGGCCCGCCGAGGGTGTAGGCCGCGTACAGGTACTGGAGCATGAGGCCGTGCTCAATCTCGGCGTCGATGTGCAGCAGAAAGCTCACGTATCCTTTGCCCGTAAATTCGTGCGGAATGCGGACCGGCCGTTTTTCGGCCCCGTCAGCCTGGTCACCGGAGGCGGCAAGCCCTTCGTGCCGGGCCATTAAGGCGGTATGCTTCCGGTGCCGGGCCCGTTTGAGAACCGGCCCTAAAAAGCGCATCATGTTGTTTTGCATAGGGAACAGGCGGATAAAAGGTGAAGTTGCCGGAAATGTTCAGTGCCTCTCCGGCTAAAAGTTCCACAGTACGGCCGGGAGGATAGCAGGAGGCCTTTTGCAAAAAAAATGGCTTATGAATGAAAGAATGGCGGAAAGCAGGGAGCGAAAAATGCGCTCCCGGTCTTTAGAGGTGTGCGTCGGGTCAAATTAATGACAACTTGCTTGATTGTCAATAGCTTGTTTAAAATATTTTATAATTCGGCGCTTTGCCGAAGCAAACTATTTAATAACCAGAAGCGCCTCACCCTTTGGGGTTTACTTTTCTCCTGCCCCCGGCAACTCTTTGCTCCCGTTGGGTTCAGGAATACGGCTGCTGGCTTCCACCTTGCAGGAACGGGCATCGCCTGATGGGGTGGTCCTTCCCGGCAAGTAACCGGGCCGCTGCTCCTCCGAGGTAGCGTAGCTAGCTTCCACCAGCATGGAGTTTTTTGCGCCAAAGTCCACTCCGGTGGAGGAAGTGACGCGTAAAAAAGCCGGCGCCGGGGCGGGCCGTACCGGAAAACGGATGCTGCTAAAACCAACCCCTTCGTGCGTTTTGCCGGAAATATTTTGTTTTGGGTGGGGTAAACGGCTGATAACGCAGCATTTGCCGGCTGTAATCCGGATTTTCGGGTGATATTGCCGGGTGCTTGCCGGCAGCACACGGGCCCGTAAGCGGGAGAACACACGTTGCCCGGATGTTGGTCCTCAAATTGTGGCGGTTGCTGCACAATCAGCGGGGATACCCGGGGCTTTTACATGCGAAAATTCATTACGCTTTATTGCATCCTGTGGCTGTGGCCGGCCGCCGGCCGGGCCCAATCCATCCCGCGGGCGGAAGCCGACAGCCTCTTGCAACGCCTGGAAGCCAGCCGGCCCGATACCAACCGGGTAAAGTGGTGGCTGCGGCTGGGAGAATTTCATTTGCGCAAGCCCGGGCAATTGGCCGCCGACCTGGATTCGGCGGCCGGCTACGCCCGCCAGGCCGGACACCTGAGCCGCTCGCTGCGCTTCGGGAGCGGCTACGACCGGAGCCAGGGCCTTTTGATGGATGTATACCTGGACGGCAGCCGGCCCGACCGGGCCCACGCCCTGCTGGGCCGCACCAAACCGGGCCGGCTGCGGGCGGGTTTGCTGCTGAGCCTGGGGCAGTATTACCTCTACAAAGCGGGAGAATTTGCGGCGGACCTGGATTCGGCCGCGCGGCTGGTCGGGCAGGCGCTGCACCTCTATACCGGGCTGGGCGACGACACGGGCCGGCTCGAAAGCCTGGCGGTCCTGGCCGTGGTACTGCGGGAGCGGGGCAACCCCGGGCAGGCCCGGGTGTACCTCGGCCAGGCCGTTCCCCTCATCGAAAGAACCCCCGACCGGGCCACCCAAGCCGTACTATGGTCGCGCCTGGGCGATCACTATGCCCGCTCCGAGGAGGAAATGCCCGACAAGATTCGCTGTTACGCGCAATCCATGCACCTCTACCGGCAGTTGGGCAACCGAGAACGGGAAGCCCACCTGCTCAAGACCATTGCCGACATGCACCAGGTGCAGGGCCAGTACGCCCGGTCGCTCCGGGAGCTGTTGGAAGTGCTGCGCATCCAGAAATCAATCGGTTTCCGCAACCTGCACTACACCTACGACCTGCTGGGCTACGTGCACCGGGCAATGGGCAACTACGAACACGCCCTGCCTTTCGCCCTGGCTACCATCGAAAGCGCCAAAGCCACGGGCGATTCGACCGACCTGGATTTGTTCTACCTGCGCGTGGCCGATACCTACAAAGAACTCGGCCAGCACGGGCCGGCGCTCGAAGCCTACCAGCAACTGCTCGACAAGCTGCAACGCGAGCAGGGGAACGTTAATTTCGTGATGAGCTGCATCGGGGCCATCAACGGCATCCTGGCCGCCCTCAACCAGCCCGGGCAGGCCCTGGTGTTCCTGGAGCGGATGCTGCAACGCTACCCGCCCGATACGCCTTACCGCCATTCGCTGGCCCATTTCTTCCAGGGGGAGACCTACCTGCGGCTGCACGACTACGCACGGGCCGAAGGGCACTTCCTCAAAGCCCTGGCCCTCAACGACCAGACCCGGATTGCCGACAGTGCCAACGAAGCGGGTTTTGCCATCGACGTGAACCTGGAACTGAGCCGGCTCTACACCGGGCGGGGGCAGTACCAGAAAGCGGGGTACTACCTGGCGCGGGCCTTTCCGCTGGCCGAAAAACAGCCCAAACGGCTCCGGCTGAGCAAACTGCACCTGCAAGCTTTCCGGGTCGACTCCCTGCGGGGCCATGCCACGGCGGCCATTGCCCACTACCAGCAGTACAAAGCCCTGACCGACTCGATCTTCAACGAACGGAAAAGCAACCAGCTCATTGCTTACCAGGTGCAGTACAATACCCAGCAGAAGGAGCAGGAACTGAAGCTCAAAGCGCAGGACATCAAGCTCAAGGAGAAAAACATCGCCCTGCTGATCCAGCAGAGCAAAGCCCAGCAGGCCCTGCTCGGACAGCGGCAGACCGAGCGCAACGCCCTGATCGGGGGGGCCATCCTGCTGCTGCTGCTGCTGGCGCTGGGCTATAACCGCTACCGCCTCAGGCAACGGGGCAATCAGCAGTTGCAGGCCCGCCAGGAAGAGATCAACCGGAAGAACCATTCGCTGCAACTGCTGCTCGACGAGAAAGAGTGGCTGCTGCGCGAGATCCACCACCGGGTGAAAAACAACCTGCAAGTGGTGATGAGCCTGCTTAGTTCCCAGGCGGCCTCGCTGGAAGACAAAACCGCCCTGTCGGCCATCCAGGAGAGCCAGCACCGGGTACAGGCCATGGCCCTCATCCACCAGAAACTCTACCAGTCGGAGGGCATGGCCCGCGTTCCCATGAAAGCCTACATTGAAGAAGTGGTGGCTTACCTGAGTGACTCCTACCAGCTGGCCCGCAACATCCGTTTTGCCCTTCAGGTAGACGCCCTTGAACTGGACGTGACGCAGGCTGTGCCCCTGGGCCTGATCATCAACGAAGCCATCAGCAATGCCCTCAAGCACGCCTTCCCGGGTGGCCGGGCCGGTACGGTAAGCATCTCGGTAGGCCGGCTGGCCGAAAGCACCTACCAGCTGGTCATCGCCGACGACGGCGTGGGCCTGCCCGAGGGGTATGATCCTGAGCGCAGCCGTTCTTTGGGCATGACCCTGCTCCAGGGGTTCGGCCGGCAGCTGGGGAGCGAGTTAAGCGTGGTGAGCCCGCCCGGAACCACCATCCGCCTGGTCTTCGAAAAGGAGCGGTTCTGGCCGTTTGCGGCCCGGGAAGAATCAGGGGTCGGGGCGGTGCAGCACCAGCAAGCGTGAGGGGTGGTGTAGCATTAAACAACGCGTTGTTCGTCAAAGCGAAGGGAAAGCGGGGGGTGGATAAGGCCACTTGTCGGGTCGCTCCTGCCGGTTGTATGTTGCCGGTAGTACCGCACGGGTGCGGGCCCTACTTTACACCCATGAGCCGAAGAATGTTCCTCACCCAAACCGCCGGCGGACTGCTTTCAACCCTGATGCCGTCCATCCCGGTCCACCCCCTTCCCATTGCCGCCATGAAAACAGAACACCACCCCCCGTTCCGCACCAGCCTCTGCGAAATATTCGGCATCCGGTACCCCATCTTCCAGGCCGGGATGGGAAACGTAGCCGGCCCGGAACTGGTGGCGGCGGTAAGCAATGCCGGCGGGCTGGGCATCCTGCCCGCCACCATGATGCCCCCGGAAGAAGTGCGGCGCAGCATCCGGCAGGTCCGGCAACTGACTTCGCGGCCGTTCGGCGTCAACCTGCTGCTCCAGGAGGATATGTTTCCGCCCCGCGACTTTGACCTGTCGGCCGACGTGGTGCGGGACGTACACGCGATCCTCAACCCGTTTCGCCTCGCCCTGGGCATTCCCCCGGTGCACGCCGCGCCGCCCCGGCTGCCGCCCCTGATCGAACAGGCATTTGAAGTGTTGCTGGAAGAAAACGTGCCGGTGCTGAGCATCGGCATGGGCAACCCCAGCCCCGCAATGGTGGCCCGCTGCCACGCGCAGGGCATGAAAGTGATGGCAATGGTGGCTACGCCCGCCGACGCCATGACCGTGGCGGCGGCGGGGGTGGACGCGGTGGTGGCGCAGGGCAGCGAAGCCGGCGGGCACCGGTCTACCTGGCAGAAAAAGGAGAACGCTGAATCTGCCGGCATCGGCCTTTTCGCGCTGCTGCCGGCGGTGGTGGCGCGGGTACAGGTGCCCGTACTGGCGGCCGGCGGCATCGCCGATGGCCGGGGCGTGGTGGCGGCCCTGGAACTGGGCGCCCAGGGGGTGCTGATCGGTACCCGTTTTGCGGCCACCCGCGAATCGCTGGCCCCGGCCTGCTACAAACAAAAACTCCTCGACGGCGGCAGCGACGACACCACGATCACGGATGCCTTTACGGGCATGTACGCCCGGGTGCTGCGCAACCGCTTCACCGAAACGTACCGGCAGGCCCGGGCCCCGGTGCTGCCCCCCGGCCGGCAGTTTGCCGCCACGGCCGACATTGTCAGGGCCGCCGCCCGGGAAGCGCAGGCCGACTACTATCCGTTGTACGCCGGCCAGGGCATTGACCTCATCCGGCACCTGCTGCCGGCCGGGGAGGTGGTGGATCAACTCGTCGCGGAAGTACGGTCGGCCGGGAAAGCGTCGGGCTCCCGCCGGACAATGATGCGGCACTGGGCGGGCTGATCCGGCAGCGGGGCGTGGGTGATGGAGACCCGCTCGCCGTAATGGCGGGCAAAGCCGCGGACGATGCCCACGCCCAGGCTGCTCATGTTGCGGGCCGAGGCGTAATGCAGCACCACTTCGTCGGGGCCCGTGCGGGTACACAGCAGCCGCGGCGGGTGGGCCGACTGGTCCACGAAGCGCACTACCCGGTGCATGGTGTTTTCGGTGTGTTCGAGCAGGTCGAGGGTGCGCCACTGCGGCTGGATCATGCTGCCGTACACCTGGAGCAGGTTGGGCACCAGGAACTCCCCGAAAGCCTCCAGCGTGGCCGGCACGGTGTCTCCCGAAAGGACGGCCACCCCGGCGACCAGGGCCGTGATTTCGGCGTCGGGATACTGCTGCGTGGGCAGGTACAACTGCTGTTCCAGCGCCACCCCTTTAAGCAACGCGTACCAGGCCGGCAAACCAAACCTTTTGCTCACGTACCGCTGCATTTCCTTAAAAATAATGCCGTGCATAAATGGGGGGAAATCCCTTTAAAAGATGTCCGGGAATTTTCCCGGATGAGGGCAAAGGTAAACCGGCCGGCGGGCCGCCGGAAAGACCAACTGACAGGTGGCGCCGGGCGGTTTACAACCGGGACCCGTACCGGCGCCGGTTCGCCCGGTCCCGGCCGGGGAGGCGGTCAGAGCTTGGCGATCTGGGCGAGGAAGGCGTCTTTCTTGCGCTTGGAAACGTCCACCGTAAAGTCGTCGGACATGACCACGTAGCCGCCTTCTCCCCGCACGTACTTCTTGATCTCGTTCATGTTGATGATGAAAGAGTGGTGCACCCGGCAAAAGTCGTGTTCGGCCAGCAGCCCTTCGTATTCCTTGAGGTTTTTGGAAACAAATACTTTTGATCCGTTTTTGAGGTGGAAGCTGGTGTAGGCCCCGTCGGCCTCGCACCGCAGAATGTCCACCACGTTGAGAAACAGCAGCCCTTCGGCGGTGGCTACGGCAATCTGCTGTTTTTCCTTCCGGGCCGGGTGCTGCATGTTGTGCATGAACGCCTCAAAACGCTGGTGGAAGGAGGTTTTGCTGCGTTTGTCCTGCACCTTGGCCACGGCCGCCTTAAGCTCCTCAATGTCAATGGGCTTGAGCAGGTAGTCGATGGCGCAGGTCTTGATGGCCTTGAGGGCGTAACTCTCGTGGGCGGTCGTGAAAATGACTTCGAAGGGAATCTCCCGGAACCGGCGCAGCAGGTCGAACCCGGTTTCGCGGTTCATTTCAATGTCGAGGAAGAGCAGGTCCAGGCCCGGGTGGTTGAGGATGGCCTCCGCCCCGGCATCCACGGAGTCGGCCAGGGCCACTACCTGTACCTGCCCGGCGCAGAATTCGTGGAGAAAACCCCGCAGCGTGTCCCGGCTCCGGGACTCGTCGTCGACGATGATGGCTTGTAGCATGGTGTTCGTGGTGGGTAAGGTGAATGGTTTGATTGGGAGGATTTGATTGCGGTTTCTGCGGTTTTTCAGGGCGCCCCGCCCGGAATGTGAATGACCACGCGGGTTCCGGCCGGCTGCGCGCCGTCCCAGAGGTCGGTGAGCTGCACCAGCACTTTGTCGGACCGGTTGCCGTTGATGAGGTCGAGGCGTTCCTGGCTGAGCAGCATGCCCACGGATTTGTGGCCCGTGGTTTTGCGGCTTTTGATGGCGGCCGCCGCGGCCCGTCCCACGCCGTTGTCCTCGATGGTGCAGCGCACGTAGGGGTAGGCATCCTCGAAGCGGATGGACAGGTGGCCCGGGCCGGTTTTGTTGAGCAGGCCGTGCAGCAGGGCGTTTTCCACGTAGGGTTGTACCAGCAGCGCCGGGATCTCCACGTCGGAGGCGTCCAGCGCCGGGTCTACCTCCACCGTGTAGGAAAACTTGTCGGTAAACCGCAGGGATTCCAGGCTCAGGTAGCGTTGCAGCAGGGTGACCTCACCGGAGAGCGGGATCTGGCTGTGCATGGAGCTTTCCAGGATTTGCCGCAGCAGCCGCGAAAAGGTGGACAGGTAGTCGAGGGCCAGTTTCCGTTCGTGGATGGTAATCAGGTGCTGGATCGAACTCAGCGAGTTGAACACGAAGTGCGGGTTCATCTGCGACCGCAGGGCCATCAGTTTGAACTCGGCCATCTTGCGGCGGTATTCGGCCATCTGCAGCGCCCCCTTGCGGGCTTCCTCCTCGGCCTGCACCTTCACCAGCTTGTTGGCGCACAGGGCGGCAATGGTGGTGAGGATGCTGAGGTGCTTGGGCTGGAAAAAGCCCGCCTCGGGGTGTTCCGAATCAATGATGCCGATCACCTTGTCCTGGTAAATGATGGGTACGGTGATCTCCGACCGGCGGGCCTGGTCGTCCACGATGTAGCGGGCATCCAGGGCGGTATCTTCCACGATCTCGGCCAGGCCGGACCGGGCCACGCTGCCCACGATGCCCTGCCCCAGGGGAATCTCGATGGGCTGGAGAATCTGGAAGTCCTGCGGGTTTTTGGGCCCGTAGGCGGCGCGCTGCACGAGTTTGCCGCCCGGTTCATCCACCAGGTAGATCACGCAGTCGAGGAAACCCAGGCGCGACATGCAGTTCTTGGCAATGTCCCAGAGGATTTCGTCCACGCTGTTCTGGCCGTAGAGGGAGGTGGCGAAGTAGTTGATGGCGTGTTCCACCTCGCGGTTGGTGCGAATGATGGCCTCGGCTTTTTTGCGGTCGGAAATGTCTTTCAGCAGGATCACCCGGCAGGTTTCGCCGGCATTGCTGAAGGCGTGCGAGGTGATTTTTACCGGGATTGCCCGGTCGTCTTTCGCCAGCAGCACGCTTTCCAGTTGCACCGGTTTGTGCCTGGGGTACGCCCCGGCCTGGATTGCTTCCGCGTCGCGCAGGGGCAGGAATCCCTGGTACAACCGGCCGGTGAGCCGGTCGGGAGGCACGCCCAGCAACTGGCTGGCCGCCGGGTTTGCTTCCGTGATGACGCCTTCCTCGTTGGTGATGACCATCCCGTCGGCCAGGGCCTCGAAGATGGCGTTGTACTTGAGGGCCTGCCCCCGCATGATTTCCCCCGTAAGCCGCATGTCGGCTTCCAGCGACGCCTGCAACTGCTGCATGGGGGAGAGGGTTCGCCGCCCGGCCCGCAGCGGCAGGCCGTTGAGGAGGCCCATTTTTTGCAGGTAGATGCGGCCCTGCCGCCGGAAGCCCGCAAGCCGGTGACGCAGGCGCATAAACTTCTGGGCGGGTAACTGGAGTGAATGCATGGGAAGTGTTTTGCCGGTTTGAAAGGAAGCGGAGGGAACTACCGGCGGGTTGTTGCCGGGACGGAACCGCCTCCCCAACAAAAGTAGCCCGGAAGGCCACACGGGGGTTAGTAACCACGTAACATCGTTTTGCCCGCACGTAACACGGCCCGAAAACAATTCCGGCGCGCCGGCCCGTGCAAAATCCGTGGCAGTATTTGCAAGCACCGTGGCAATGCAAGGGGACCGGAGGATCAGGATGTACAGGATTACAGGATGAACAGAATTTTAGCGCGGATACGGGGCGGGCTCGCCCGGAGGAGGGGATAGGGTTTAAACCCTATCTAAATTGACAAGGAGGGTTGTATGGCGGTATGGTTGATTGTTGGGCTTACGCACGTCTACTTACAATCTGACTGCCAACCATATAGCCATTCAGCCATACAACCATACCGCCATACAACCTTCCTTGTCAATTCACCTATCCACTATTGGTGGGGTTGCGGGCGGCGTACGCGGTAGGGGTGACGCCGAACTGTTCGCGGAAGCTGCGGGTAAAATAGGACAAACTGCCAAAGCCCACGCCGAAAGCAATTTCGGAAACGGTGGCCGTGCGGGCTTCCAGCAGTTGGGCCGCCCGCTTGAGCCGCATCGTCCGGATAAAATCACCCGTGGTGTGGCCCGTGAGGGCGGTGAGTTTGCGGTGCAGCTGCATCCGGCTCAGGCCGGCTTCGCGGCCGAATTCCTCGGCGCCGAACTCCGGGTCGCCCATGTGGGCTTCCACGATGCTCATTACTTTTGCCATGAACTGCTCGTCGGCTGAGGTCACGGTGATGTCCTGGGGCTGGATGCGCAGTTCCCGTCCGAAGCGTTCGCGCAGCTTGCGCCGGGTCTCGATCAGGTTCCGCACGCGCAGCCCCAGTTCCCGGGCGTCGAAAGGCTTGGTCAGGTACTCGTCGGCGCCGGTAGCCAGCCCCGTCAGTTTGCCTTCCCGGGTAGCCAGGGCCGTGAGCAGGATAAAGGGAATGTGGCTCGTGCGTTCGTCGGTTTTGACCCGCTCCAGCAGTTCAACGCCGCTCAGGCCGGGCATCATCCAGTCGCTGATGAGCAGGTCGGGGAGGTGGGCAAGCGTCATTTCCCAGCCCGTGAGGCCGTTGTCGCTTTCCAGTACGCGATACTGCGCTTCCAGGTGTCCCCGGATGTACTGCCGCAGGTCGGCGTTGTCTTCCACGATCAGCAACAGCGGCAGGGCCGGATCGCCGGGGGGCCGGCCGGCCGGGGCGTTTTCCGCCGGGGGTACCATTTCCATCGCCATCCCGCGGGACGGGAGGGAGCGGGGCGCCGCCCCGGGGGCCGGGGTTTCGGTGCGCAGGGGAGCGGCCAGGGGAATTTCCACCACGAACGTGGCGCCCCCGCCGGGCGGGCTTTCGGCCCGTACCAGGCCCCCGTGCAGTTGCACGAGTTCCCGGGTCAGGGCCAACCCGATGCCGGTGCCCTGCCCGTCGCCGGCGTAGCCTTGCGGCCCCTGGAAGAACCGGTCAAACACCGCCTCCAACTGGCCGGCCGGAATGCCCGGGCCGCTGTCCTGCACCCAGCCGCGGAGCTTCCCCGGGAAGGGCTCCCCGGGCGCACCCGGTTCGCAGGTCACGACAAAGCCCACCGTGCCGCCGTCCGGGGTGAATTTAAAGGCGTTGGAGAGCAGGTTATAGAAAATCTTTTCGAGCTTATCGGCATCAAACCGGCAGGGCAGCGGGCCCTCCGGGAGCCGGACTTCGAACCCGACCTTGCGGTACCCGGCCACCGAAGCGAAAGAAGCGGCCACCGACGCCAGCAGTTCCCCCAGGTCGCCGTCCCGGAGTTGCAGCTGCATCCGCCCCGAGTCGAGCTTGGAAAGGTCCAGCAACTGGTTGATCAACTGGAGCAGCCGCCGGGCGTTGCGTTGCAACACGCTGATTTCCTGCGGTGAAACGGTGATCCCGGCCGCCGGCGGCACCTGGCGGGCCTCTTTTGGGGTTTCCGGCAGGCGGGCCGTTTTGTCGTTGAGGATGCCCAGGACCAGCGTGAGCGGCGTGCGGAACTCGTGCGACAGGTTGGCAAAGAAGTTGGATTTCATCTGGTCCAGTTCGATCAGCTGCGCCGTCTGCCGGGCCAGTTGCCCGGCCTGCTGCTGCAACTGGCCGTTCTGGGCGTCGAGTTGCCCGTTCTGGGTGGCGATTTCCCAGGTACGTTCCCGCACAATCTTTTCCAGTTCGGCATTGCGGGCGCGGAGGCTGGCCGAACGCCACCGCACCAACCCGTAGAGGAGTCCGCCGGCGAGCAGCGCGTAGGCGCCGTACGCGGGCCAGGTCCGGTACCAGGGCGGCGCAATGGTGATGGTGTACGTGGCTTCCCGGCCCAGCGCGCCGTACAGGTTGCGGGCCCCTACCCGGAAGCGGTACCGGCCTTCGGGAATCCGGGTGTATTCCTTGTAAAAGTCCTTCGTCCAGGCCGACCACCCGCGGTCGTAGCCTTCCAGCCGGTACCGGAACTGGTTCTCGGCGGACTGGTCGTAGGCGGGGGCGGCAAACTCGAAGCGCAGCGTGTTGTGGGCGTACGGCAGGGTGGAAGCCGCCAGTCCCGGGTGCGGGTAGAAGGACGAATCCTGGTTGACCACGATGCGGTCCAGCAACACGCCGAACGCCTGGGTGCCTTCGGCCGCCTGGTTTACCTGGTAACGCACCACGCCTTCGATGCCCCGGAACCAGATCACAGTATCCCCTTCGGCGTAAAACGATTTGCCGGTGTATTCGCTGATGCGGTTGAGGTTGTAGGTCCGCGAGGCCCCGCCGGGCCGCGCCACCCCGCGGGAGAGGCTCCATTTCTTGTCGGCCGGGAACTGCGTCCACCACCACTGGGTGGCCCCGGAGTCCTGGGCGGGGTACAGGCGTACGCCCTCGCCCCCGATGCGCCGGTCGGCTTCGGGCAGCGGCCGGAATCGCCCCGTGGCCTGGTCCCACGCGTACAGCGCAAACGGCTCTTCCCCGATGCGGAGCAGCAGCCGGTTGTCGGTCCAGTAAAAGCGGTTGACGCCCGACGGCAGGCCCTGGGCCATGCCGTAACGGGAAATTACGGGGCGCGGCAAGGGGGCGTTGGGGGCCGGGCCGGAACCGGCTTCCGGAAACCGGACGCGCAGGGTGCCCTGCCAGCGGGTAGCCAGGAACAGGTCCCCCGCCGCGGTTTCGGTGATGGTGTGAATGTCTTCGGAAATGCCGGGGATGCGTCCTTCGTCCTGCCAGCCGTGGCCCGTCCACCGGAGGGCGTACAGCCCCCCGGAGGCCGCAAACAGCCGGCTCGGGTCGCGGCGCGACCGGTGCAGCCCGGTGGCGTGGAAGTCGCGCTTCACGATGCGGAGCCGTTCCCCGTCCAGTTCGTACAGGTGCTTGTTGCCGGCAATCAGCATCCGGTCATTGAAAAGGAACAGCCGCAGCACGCCGTCGGCAAAGCCGGGAACGGGCCGGAACCGGGCGGCCTGCCCGGTGTCGCCCCCGCCGGCCAGCACGAACAGGCCCGCCGAGGTGCAGGCGTACAGGTTGCCGCGGTAGCGGCGCAGTTCCTGGATGTTGCCGACCAGGCCGTTGCTTTCGCCGAACTGGGAAAATGGCGAAAAGGTCTCCATCCGGCTGATGCCGTTGCTGGTAGCCATCCACAGGCCGCCCTGCCGGTCGGTGGACAGGTGGTGGACGCTGTTGCTCAGCAGGCCGCTTTCCTTGTTGACGAGGCGCACCACCTTGCCGGCGGCGTCCGCCAACAGTACGCCGCCGCGCCGGGTCCCGAAGGCGTAGCCACCCCCCGGCAGCCGCGCGCCGCTCAGGCATTCGTGTTCCACCAGGAAGTCACCCGCCGGCCCCGGCAGCGGCGCGCAACGGCCGGCGCCGAGCCGGAAAAGCCCCGCGTCGCGGGTGGCTACGAGCAGCTGTCCGCCGGCCGCCGGGAGCAGGGCCGACACGGCCGTTCCGGCGAAGGGCGCCGCTTCGGAAACCGCCCGCAGGCCGTCCTTCCCGAGTTCGTACAATCCCTGCCCGACCTGCTGCACGTAGAGCTTGCCGGCCGTCCAAGCCATGAAGCTGAAGCGGGTCGCGGTGTTCCAGTAGTGCATCCGCCGGCCGTCCCACCGGAACAGGTGCGTCGGGGAGAGGAAGCAGATGCCGTCGGGCGTGGCGGCCGTGTACCGGATGTCGGCGAACTTCCGGTACGCCGGGGGCAGGTGGGGGAGCAGGGATACGAACCGTAGTTTTCCCGAGGCGTCGGGCGAGAGGTAGCCCAGGTCGTCGGCGGCGCCCACGTACACGCGGCCGTCGGCACCGGCCGCCAGGGAGCGGATGAGGCTTTTGGCGGGCGTTTCGATGTACTGCCAGTTGACCCCGTTGTACACCAGGATGCCCCCCGAATTGCCGGTGAACATGCGCCCGGCGGGGTCTTGCAGCACGCACCAGTTGTCTACGAAAGCGGTAGCCCCCGCGTATTCGCGGGGATGGTAGTTGCGAACCAGGGGCAGCCCGGTCTCCGCCCCGGGGCCGGGCGGCCCGGCAACGGCCGGTATTTTTTGCGTTGCCGTTTGCCCCCACGCCGGCACGCCCCGGCCAAAGGCCAGGAGCAAGAGGATGGTGCAAAGGAGCCGGCAACGGAACATAACGGGGCGGGTAGAAAGCGCAAAGGTTGGCAGTACCGGGGCAAGGAAGCACTATTTTCCGAAGGTACGCCAATCCGGCCGACAAATCACCCTGGCGCTGCGGTCTTCCGGTAAACCGGTCCGGCTGCCGTTCCGCTTCTCAGTCCAACCCGGCCACTTATAAATCGCGGCTTCTTTGCGGGGGAGCCGCCGCCTTACCTTTGGGCCACCATGAAACGGAAAGCAAGCACATCCTTCCTGAAATACAACCGGCAGCAATAAAAAACTGCCTCTCGTTGGTTCCAACAGACTTTTCATTGCTTAAAGTACAACCCTTTGCCGCCACCCAAGCCCGGTCTCCCCATGAAAAAATCGTTCCTGCTCCTGTTTGCCCTTACCGGCCTGGCCGCCTGCCGCTACGACGCCGCCGATGAGTTGTTCCCGGTCAATCCCGACGACTGCGCCACGGTGGTCACCTACAACCTCACCATCCGGCCCCTGCTCACCAAAAGTTGCAGCGGCTGCCATTCCGGGGCCAGCGCCCCGGCGGGAGTCAAGTTTGACAGCCACGCCGACACCAAAAAAGTAGCTTCCGGCGGCCTGCTGGTTGGCGTCATCAGCCACGCCGCCGGGTTTAACCCGATGCCCCTCGGCGGCACCAAACTCTCCGACTGCAACATCAGGCAGGTGCAGCAGTGGGTCAAAGACGGCATGCCCGACAACTAGCCCCCTCCCTTCAACCCTTCAGCTAATCAACCATTCAACCATTCAACCCTATTCCCACATCCCCCATGAAAACCCCCGCCATCCTGATGAGTACCCTGCTGCTGCTCGGCATTGCCGAAGCCAGCGGGCAAGACCTCTACAAGAGCAACAACGGCAAAGTCACCTTCTTTTCGGAGGCCCCGCTGGAAAACATCCAGGCCAGCAGTGCTTCGGTGAGTTCGGTGCTCAAACCCGCCACCGGCGAAGTAGCCTTCACCATTCCCATGCGCACGTTCAAATTCGACAAGTCGCTCATGGAAGAACACTTCAACGAGAACTACCTGGAGTCGGAAAAGTACCCGCAGGCCACCTTCAGCGGCAAGATTCACGAAAAGATTGACCTGCAATCGGCGGCCGAGCAGAAGATCACCGTGGACGGCAACCTGACCATTCACGGGGTGACCCGGAAAAGACAGTTCCCGGTGACCCTGCTCGTGCAGAACGGCAAGGTAAAAGGCCACAGCACCTTCCAGGTGAAGCTGGCCGACCACCAGGTGGCCATTCCCAAGCTGGTATTCCAGAACATCGCCGAAGTCATCGACGTAACCCTCGACATCAGCTATGCGCCGCAACCGGTCAACTAACCTCCGCCGGTGGGTGGGCCTGCTGGCGGCCTGCCTGCTGTTGCCCGCCGGGGCCTCGGCCCAGGACGACCTGCTCAACATGCTCGGGGACACGGGACCCAAAAAACCGGTGGTGGTCAAAGCCACGTTCAAAAGCTCCCGCGTGATCAACCTGCAATCGGTGGAGACCGTGGGGCGGCGCAACCTGGACTTCCGCATCTCCCACCGCTTCGGCAAGCTCAACTCGGGGGCCTACAACTTCTTCGGGCTCGACCAGTCTTCCATCCGGCTCGGCCTCGAATACGGGCTCACCGACCTGGTCACGGTAGGGGTGGGGCGGAGTTCTTTCGAGAAGTACTTCGACGGGTTCGTGAAAGCGAAGCTGCTGCGGCAGAAAAAAGGCAACGGCCAGGGCGTGCCCCTCTCGGTGGTCTGGTTCGCCAGTGCCGGGCTCACCTCCCTCCGGTTCGACAACCGGGAGCAGAACGCCGATTTCGGGGCCCGCCTCACCTACACCAGCCAACTGATCATCGGCCGCAAGTTCAGCGAACGGTTTTCGCTCCAGGTGTCGCCGACCTACGTCCACCGCAACCTCGTGGCGACCGACGCCGAAGAGAGCGACGTGTACGCGGTGGGCGCCGGGGGCCGGCTCAAACTGACCAAACGGGTTTCGTTCAACGCCGAGTACGTGTACCTGCTGCCCGGCTACACGGCCGACCACACCACCAACTCGCTTTCGGTCGGCTTCGACATCGAAACCGGCGGCCACGTGTTCCAACTGCACGTGAGCAACTCGCAGGGCATGACCGAACAGTCTTTCGTGGCCCGCACCACCGACCAGTGGTCCAAGGGCGACATCTTCTACGGCTTCAACATCTCGCGGACTTTCGCCCTCGGCGGAAAGAAGTAGTCATTGGTCAATAGTCAGTGGTCATTGGTCATTAGTCAGTGGTCAATAGTCATTGGTAAGGTAGTCAATGCTAAACCCGATGCGACAACTTACGCACATCCAATGACCAATGCCCAATGACCAATGACCATTCAACCAATGCCCAATGCCCAATGACCAATGCCCAATGCCCAATGACCATTTAACCATCCAACCAAACAAAACCATGAAAACCCAATCCATTGCCCATTCCCTGCGCATTATGATGGTAGCCGTCAGCCTGCTGGCCGGCCTGCAAGCCTGCGACAAAGACGATGCATCCCCGGCCAGCCCGGCGCCGACACCGGCCAATCCGGTCCCCGGCACGCCGGCCCCGGCAGCGGTGAACGTGAAGCTGGCCACCAATGCGGCGCTGGGCAGCATCCTGACCGACAAGGACGGCAAAACGCTGTACTTCTTCACCAGAGACGCCGACGGGATCAGTGCCTGCGGCGCGGCCTGCCTGCCCAGCTGGCCTCTGTTCTACGAAAAGGAACTCGCCGTCGGCACCGGCCTGAATGCGGCGGACTTCGGGGTGATTACCCGCGCCGACGGGGCCAAACAAACCACCTACAAAGGGTTGCCGCTGTACCGCTTCGTTAATGATGCCGCCGCCGGCGAAACCAAAGGCGAAGGTTCCGGCACGACCTGGTTCGTCGCCAAGCCCGACTACACGGTGTTCCTCTCCGACAAGGACGGCGCCAAGTTCCTGGTGGACGGCAATGCCAAAGGCAAGACGCTGTACCTGTTTGCCCTTGATGCCGACAACGTGAGCAACTGCAACAAC
Source organism: uncultured Sphingobacteriales bacterium (assembly GCA_963844325.1). GTDB lineage: Bacteria > Bacteroidota > Bacteroidia > Cytophagales > 172606-1 > CADCTQ01. Next base: position 4,380,360 of record CAWJNV010000002.1, on the reverse strand, counting down.
GGATGCCTGGCGTCCTGGCCGGAGTTCTTCGCCGACAAGGTGGTGGCGCCTTCTTTGCTCAAAGCATCCGACTTCGGCACGATTACGCGGGCCGACCAGAAAAAACAACTGACCTACCAGAAGAAACCCTTGTACTTCTACGCCGGTGACCAGGTGCGCGGCGATACCAAAGGCAAGGCCGTCGACAAGTGGGCACTGGCCCTGCCGGCCGCCAACTAAGGGGCATCCGTCCCTGCCCAATGAGAACCCCGGTGGCTGGCAAAAGCCTCACCGGGGTTTTCTGTTCACGCCCACCGTGCTTTCCCCCGTCCACCCGATTCACCCCAAGCCCTTATGCTGGTCAACCGTTACGTGGCTACCTGCCGCTCCCATACCGTCAAAAAAGAGATTGCCTTTCTCTGCGGGTACGCGTTGCGTTCCCTCAAGTACCGGCTCCGTGCCCGAACCCTGCTGTTCTACCCCGATTACCCGCTGTGGGAAACGGAAATCTTCCGGATTGCCCAACGGCTCGACTACAACGTCACCAACAACCCCCGGCTCCGGTTCGACGCCGTTCTGCACTGGGAAGACGCTACGCGGCGCCGGCCCGACGAACGGCTGGCGCAACTGGGCCGGGATTTTCCCCTCATCAACGGCGGCTGCACCGACATCAGCAAAAGGAGCGTAGAAGCCGTGTTCAGCGAAGTGTTCGGCTACCGTTCCTTCGTGGACCCCACTTCCTTCCGCGGCACGGCCGTCCGCAAAAGCGACCTGAACGCCCGGCACGACGGGAGTATTGTGCAACTGCCGGTGGCGGCACCCGAGCCGGGCTGCGTCTACCAGAAACTCCTCAACCACGTAAACGGCGGGGGAATGGCCGTAGACTACCGGGTGCCCATCTTCGGGCAAGCCATCCCTTACCTGACCCTCCGCTACAAACCGCTCCGGGCCCGGTTCACCACCACCACCCGGGCCGTCCTGGCCGATCCGCAGGCCGTGTTTTCCGCCGGGGAACTAGAGAAGATCCGCTTGTTTTGCCGTCGGCTGGGCATGGATTACGGCGAACTCGACATCATCCGGCACCAGGAAGACGGCCGGGTGTACATTCTCGACGCCAACAACACGCCCTGGAGCCCCCCGCCGTCCGTCAGCATCCGGCCCGAGGAACGCCGGCACATGCTGGATGCCGCCACCGCGGCGTTCCGGAAAGCCTTCTTGCCCCCGGGCGGCGACGCCTGACGCGAAAAAAGCGCCAGACAAAAGGGCAAAAGCAGGATATTCCTGCCTTTGCCCTTTTGTCTGGCGCGGTACGGGGAGAAAGCGGGGGCGGTCAGCGCACGAAACCCGCTGCGTACTGCCCGAAAGTCCGGTTTTACACCACCGCCCCGGCGGGTACGAGCCGGGCGCCCAGCTGGAGGACGCGTTTGAGGTCGTCGGCATTGCGCCAGGTCTCGTGCACCAGGCCGTCCACGATGTGAAAAATGAACGTTGCCGTAAAGACCTGTTCTTTGCCGTGGGCGGGAATGCCCAGAAAGCTTTCCTGCCGGCACCGGTTGGTGGCGCGCACCACTACTTTTTCGCCTTCGGCAATCACGTCGTCGATTACCCAGGTTTGTTCGATGGACCCGAAGCTGCCAAACAGTTCGCGCACCCCGGCCGGTCCCGGGGGGAGGCCGGGTTTGCCGCCGTGCATTTGCCAGGCCGGCGCCGTCATGTTGCAAATCTCTTCCGGGTTGGCTTCGCTTACCAGCTGGAGCCAGCGGACGGCCAGGCTTTTGTTTTCTTCGATCGAATGCACAGTTTTCACAGGGTTTGTAGTCTAAATGGATGAGTTGAAATGGATGATTGTTAAAAAAGCCGGTAGGGAATGCACTTACGGGGCCAGTGCCGCGTCGATCTTTGCCATTTGTTGCAGCGCCTGGAGGTAGACCCGGGTATGCTCGTGCTCCAGGCTGGCAAGGGTAGCAATCCGGGTGCGCAACAAGGCGCTGCCCGGTCCCTTTTCGTCCCGTTCGCCGAAGCGGGCAAGGGTGGTTTCGGTATAGTCCATCACCTTGCCCGTGCGGTATTGCAGAACCGTTTGCCACAGGAAGTGCAGGTCCCGGGTGAGGGATTGCAGCCGGAGCAGGTCGGCCGTAAGGGTGTCTACCCGCGTGCCGGCCGTATTGCCCAGGTAAGCATTCAGGTAGCTGTCCCGGATGGAGTAGTAGGAGTACCCTTCCAGCAGCCGGAAATAAGCCGCCAGCGAGTCGGTGGCGACCAGGCCCGGCCCCGTAGCTTCCCGCTTCCCCAGCAGCTTGACGAACTGGTCAAGCTGGGCCGGCAAAGGCCCGAAATACCATTCCATGGCGCGGAGTTCGCGCAGGTTCTGGTCATTTTCGGTTTTTACGTGGTGCAGCAACGACTGCCGGACCGATTCTTCCGACAGCCTTTTCTCGTACAGGTTGAGTTGGTAGGCCGTTGTCAGGCTCAGGGCCAGCATGAGCACCTGGATGGAAAAGGCAAACCAGTCGTGCCTTCTGATGCACCTTTTTAGGATCGTATACATGGCGTAGCAATGGGGGGAAGCGCCGGCACTCCCCGGGCCGGAAAAAGACGGTGGTCAGTCCAGGAGCCGGGCCAGCAGGGCCACCAACCCCCACAGCGACAGGGCCGCCGGGAGGAAGAAGGACAGGTAGGCAGCTTTGTTGGGGCCCGGTTCGAGCAGGGCCGTACCGGGCGACTCGGGGTCGTAGAACACAGTGACGGCTTTTCCCGCCGGGTAGGCGGCCAGGTACCGGCGGATGGTACGCCCGAATCCCAGCCCGAGCACGTCGCCGGAGAAAACCCGGGCCGACCGGTAGGAGGTGCCCTGCACTTCGTAGAAATACAGGATGAAGGCCCGTCTGGCTTCTCCTTCCTCGTCTTTTTCCAGCTGCGTGTTGCTGGTGAGGATTACCCCCGGCGTATGCGGCCAGGTGCGGCTGGCGTGGGCATGTTTTAGTTCGCGGTAGCTCCGGCGGGCCCCGTAGCCGCCAAAGCCCATAATGAGTAAACAGGCAACCGTGTCGAGCATGGGCGTATTGAAAGGTTAACTTTTCCGTTCAAAGAGTTGTTGCAAGCCCCGGAGCCGGGTGTCGGCCTCGCCCCGCCCGCAGGCAGCCGCCAGCCGGTCGGCAACCAGGTCGAGCAGGGTACGCGTGATGCCGGCCGTCAGCAGGGCCGCCAGGTCTGCTTCTTCCGGCGTCATCTTTTTGCGGTACCGGTCGAGTTCTTCGCGGCGCATGGTTTCCAAAGCCCCACCCAGGTGGGTAATGGCCGGCGGTAAAGGTTGGGTTTGGCGGATCATGTTCTGGTTGGTTTGCGGTATGCTGTAAAGGAAGGGAAGGTTGGCGTGCCGTGCAGCCCCCGGTTGACGGGTGGGCGGCCCGGGTTGGCAAGTGGAAGCATCAGTATAGAACCACCTTCACGACTTGCTGCTGCCCCCCGGCGGCTACCCGCAACAGGTACACGCCCGGCCGCTGGTTGCGCACCGATACCTGTGCCCGCTGGCTGCCTCCCGCCGACGACAGTTCCTGCCCCGTGATGAGGGTTCCCTGCGCGTCGGTAAGCCCGATCAGGACCCGTTGCCCGGCCGGCGCCTCGAACGTCACCGTGAAGGCGCCGGTGGCCGGGTTGGGGAAGGCCCCCACCCGCAAACTTTCCGGGGATGCTGCCACCGGCCCGGACGCCTGGCGGGCGGCAGCGGCGGCCGGCAGCAACAGGATTTGTCCCGTGACGGTGCCGCTCACGGGGAGGGTCTTGCCCAGGCCGGCCACGGTGGCAGTAATATTGCCCGCGAAGGTACTCCTGGTTGCCCGGGCCATCAACCGCACTTCCACGGGCTGGTTGATGACGCCGGCCGCCGTTTGCGGAAGCGCCAGCTGGCTGCTGAAGCTGGCCGTGCCCGGCAGCCTGATTTCGAAACCGTCCGGGGCGGCCGTTGTGGCGGTAACGCCGGGCGCCAGGTTGCCCGCGGTAACCTGGTACATTTTGACGGCAGAAGCCTGGTCTACGACCGTCGTGAAAGCGCTTAATTTGCGGGGCGTCACCGACAGGAAGGGCCGGGCGTTCACCGTGCCGCTCAGGGAGAGGGTCTGGCTCAGGCCGGCGGCGGCATGGGTGAGGGTACCGCTGACCACACCGGCCTTGGCCCTGGCTTTGAGCCGCACGGAGATGGTGGCGTTGAGCGTGCCATTGGCTGACGGTACGGTAAGCGTACCCGCAAAGACGTTGCCGCCCGTGCCCAGGCGCAGCTCGTAGCCCGGGGGCGCCGTCACGGTGGCCGCCGTTGCTGCGGGCAGGTTAGCCCCCGCCAGTTGGTAGGTCTGCACCCCGGAGGCCTGCTTGGTAAGGGTCGTGAACGACAGGCTGGTTTGGTCCACGGTCAGCGTGGGCGCCGGCTGGTCTGTAACGGTGCCGCTGACCGGGAGCAGCTTGGTATTGATTTCGGTGCCGCTCACGGTAATGTTGCCGCTGATCGTCCCGGCGGGGTTGTTGCCTTTAAGCACTGCAAATACCGTGGTGTTGGCAATGGCACCGTTCAGGGCGGTGAGTGACAGGGAGCCGGCAAAAGCAGCCGGGTCGGCCGACAAGCCAACGGCGTAGCCTGCCGGGGCCGTGACCAGCACCAGGATGGTTCCCTGGGCCGGCAAACCGGATACCGAAACGACGAAGGACTTGGCCGCCGAAGGAGTACCCTGTCCCGCCGTAAAGCCCGACAGGCTGGCCGGGTTTACTATGGGAGTCGGTTTGTTGCTGACCACGCCACCCATTGGGATGATTTTGGTTGAAATCGCTTTGCCGGCAAGGGTGATGCGTCCGCTCACCGGCCCCACGACCGGGCGGCCTTTGAGGCGCACCCGCACCGTATGGCTGGCCTTGCCCTCCGCGTCGGCCTTGAAATTGAATTTGCCGGACACCGACCCGTCTTGTTTGACGAACTCAAAATCGGCAGAGGTTTCCGCCGAGAATACGGCGTTTTTGGCGCTGCCGGCTACCTGGATGGTCCAGGGCTGGGCCCAGGAAGGCCGGCCCGCGACGGCCTGGCAGGTGGCCAGCGGAGAGGTGGTCAGGGTAGGGGCGGTGGCCACCAGGGCCGCCTTCACGGAAGCCGACAGGGTGACGGTTTTGCTCAAACCGGCCACGGCGTGGTTGAGGCTGCCGGTGATGGTGCCGGTGGTGGCCGGGGCCTTGAGGCGTACTTCCACGAGGCGGCTGATGGTGCCGGCCGCCGTCTGGGTCAGCGTGAGGGTGCTGACGAAACTGCCCGTGCCCTGCACCCTTACTTCGTAGGCGGCCGAGGCGGTCACGGTGGCCGTCACCCCGCCGGCAAGTTTGGTAGCCGATACCGTGTAGGTCTTGGCGGCGGAAGGCTGGTTCTTGACGGCCGTGAAAGCGAGGCTCGACACGGTGATAGCGAGGGTGGGGGCGGCCACCGTACCGCTCACGCTCAGGGTCTTGCTGATGCCGGCGACGGCGTGGGTGATGTTGCCGGTAAGGGTGCCGGTGGTGGTTTGTGACTTCAGGCGTACTTCCACGGTGCGGTCGATGGTGCCGGCGGCGCTCTGGGTGAGCGTGAGGGTAGCGGCGAAGCTGCCCGCGTTGAGCAGGCGCAGTTCGTAGCCGGTGGGCGGGGTCACCGTTGCCGTTACGCCGGCCGCCAGGTTGAGGGCTTTGAACTGGTAGGTCTTGGCCGGGGAGGCCTGGTTCTTGACGGTAGCAAAGCCCGTCAAACTGGTGGGGTTGAGTGTCAGGGAAGGCGCCGGTTTCACCTGGCCCGTCAGGGAGATGGTCTTGCTCAGGCCGGCCACCGAGTGGGTGAGGTTGCCGCTGACCGTACCGACGACGGCCGAGGATTTGAGCCGCACCGAGATGGTGGCATTGATGCCGCCGTTGAAAGAGGAGACGGTAAGCGTAGGCGTAAAGAGGGTGCCGGCGGTGCCCAGGCGCAGTTCAAAGCCGGTGGGAGCCGTGACCGAGGCAGTTGCGCCGCCGGCCAGGTTGGAGGCCGTCAATTGGTAGGTTTGCACGGCGGAAGCCTTGTTGGTGGTGGTGGCAAACGAGAGGCTGGTCTTGTCCACGGCCAGGGTGGGCGCCGGTTTGGCCGTAACCGTGCCCGTGAGCGGCAGGAGTTTGGTATTGATCTGACTCCCCTTGATGCTCAGGTCGCCTTTCACCGTGCCCACCGGGTTGCTGGTTTTGAGCAGCACGAAAACTTTGGTGGTGATCTTTCCCGCACCCGGCGTCAGGTTCAGCGCGTTGAGGAAGGTGGCCGGGTTGCTCGAAAGGCTGATGGCGTAGCCGGTCGGGGCGGTAACGGTGACCGGGGCCGTTGCCTGGGTGGGCAGGCCGGTAACGGTCAGGTCGAAGGGTTTGGGGGCTCCCGTGGAGACGCCCGCTACGGCCGTGAAGCCCGACAGGCTGGTTGGGTTCACCACCGGGGTAGGCACGGCCAGGACCGTGGCTTTCACCGGGATCGTCTTGGTGTTGATATCCGGCCCGGTGGCGGTGATGGTGCCCTCGAAGGTGCCCACGGTGTTGCCGCCGGTAAACTGGACCGGTATCGTGAAACTCACGCTGCCATTCAGTTCCAGCTCGTTAAAAAACACCTCTTCCCTTTCCTTGAAAAAAGCGAAAGGGCCCGAAATCTTGACCAGCGTTTTTGCCGTGGCCGGTAAGCCGGCAATGTTGATCGTGACCGCTTGTATGGCGGCGGGCGTCCCTACCTGGGTGCTGAAAAACAGGGTACTGGGAAAGAACGAAGGATTTGCTGAAACGACGCCTTTCAGCGGGATGAGTTTAACGTTGATTTCAAGGCCATTGAGGGAGAGGTTGCCGTTGAAAGTGCCAATGGGCAGGTTGCCTTTTAGTTGAACAGCCAGCGCGAACGTAAAATTACCCGTTATCTGGAGCGACGTTGCAAAAGCAGCGCCCAACACCGATACCTCGTAACCCGTGGGGGCCGTAATGGTGGTGACGTGACCCGACGATACGCCGGCAATGGTGATGGAGGTAGTCTGGGGGATGGGAGCGGTTCTTTCCGCGGCGGTGAAAAACAGGGCGCTGGGATTTGCCGTGACGGTAACTGCAAAGGCCGCCGGGGGGGTAGGTAAGCCCATTGCCGGGGCTGCGTTGGCCCGGGTTCCGAGAAATGCCAGCCCCGCCAGCAGCAGGAAAAGCAGCCGGTAGCGGGGTTGGGAGAACGATGCGTGTGCCATAAGAATCAGGGGCTTGGAAAGTGGATGGAAAGAAGGTTTGATTGGGCGAACGGTGCGAAAGTAGGGCAGGGCGCCGCCCCGTCCTCCCTCCAATTGGCCTGGGGAGGGCGGGCGTTGATAAGTGGAAGAAAGGGAGCGCGTAAGCAGAATACCTTCCCGGGTATTCAAAGTTGCGCCGCCATCCACCAGCGGCGTAGCCCACAGCACTTCCGGCAGGGCCGGTACAAAGTTTTTTTCGTACCCGTCTTTTGAACTTGCCATTGCATCGGCCGCTTTTCCTACCTTTTGGGCAACAACGCATCTGATCCAACCCGTTAGTCCCGTACGGCTTCACAGGCCGGTTCAGCCGCTGCCTGAAGCACGGGTTTGTGGAGCGTTGCCAGCACGCCGGCCATCATCCTGATGCCTTCTTCCAGCTCCCCTACGGTAAGCGAAGCGTAGCCCAGGCGTACGGCATTCATGGGTTTTCCGTGGAAGGAATACGCGCCGCAGGAAGCGATTTTCACGCCTTTCTTCAAGAGGGCTTCGGCCAGCACCTTTACATCGGTGAGCTTGTTAAACGTTACCCAGAACGCCAGCCCTCCTTCCGGTTGTTGAAACGTAACCTCATCCCCCAGGTACCGGCGCAGGTACGTGGCCATGGCTTCCCGGCGTTCCCGGTATACGTTCAAGGCCCGCCGGGCGTGCTTGCGGATTTCGCCTTCTTCCAGCAATTCGGCAACGGCCTGTTCCATCACGGCGTCGCCCTGCCGGTCAATGAGCTTGCGCAGGTTGGCCAGTGACTCAATGAAAGCCTTAGGGCCGGCTACGTAGCCGAGCCGGATGGCCGGCGCGACCAATTTGCTGAGCGTACTGATGTAGATCACGTTGGCCGCCTGCCCGCAACTGGCCAGCGGCAGCAGGCTGCGCGGCCCGAAGTGGTAATCGTGGTCGTAATCATCCTCCACAATGGCAAACTTGTACTGGTTGGACAAGTTGACCAGGTGCAGTCGCCGCCCGGCTTTCATGGTTACCGAGGTGGGGTACTGGTGGTGCGGCGTTACGTAGACGGCCTTGACCGGCTTGCGCCGGCAAAGTTTTTCCAACGCCACCGTGCAGATGCCCTGCTCATCCACGGGGACGGGTTCGAGTACGGCGCCGGCGTGCCGGAAACACTGCCACGCGGCATCGTAGCCCGGGTTTTCGACGGCTACCGTATCGCCCGGTTGTACCAGCGTGTGGGCCGTCAGGTACAAGGCCATCTGGCTGCCGCGCGTCACGCAGATGTTTTCGGCTTCCGTGCGCATGCCCCGGTCGTGGTGCAGCAGCCGGCTCAAGGCAGTGAGCAAGCGTTCCTCGCCCTTGGCGTCGCCGTAGCCCATCAGCTTCCAGCGGGCCTTTTGCCCGAATACCCGCCGGTACGCCCGGGCCAGTTCGTCGAGCGGCGCCAGCTTCACGTCGGGCATGCCATCCCCGAAGACAATGGGGGCTTTGATTTGGACGGGGAGGATGGGCCTGGTGTCGGTGAAGACGTTATGGCTGAACGTGCTCTCCGCGGGGGGCGCGTGGCCGGCAGGGGCCTGCCGTCCGGGGCCGGGCAATTTTTCGGAAACAAAGGTTCCTTTCTTGGGCACACTGCTCAGCCAGCCTTCCGCCAGCAATTCCTCGTAGGCCAGCACCACCGTTTTCCGGTTCACGCCGATGTCGGCGGCCAGTTCGCGGCTGCCCGGCAGGGGCGTGCCCGGCAGCAGCCGGCCTTTCTGAATTTCTTCGATGATGCCGTCGGCGATTTGCTGAAAAACCGCTTTGGGGGCATCTAATTCCAACTCAAGTATCGTCTTCCAGGGTCTTAACATCTGGCCCATCTGTTTTTGTGAAAACTGGATGATTGAACGGGTCCAAATTAGGGAGACTTTTACGAGGAAAACAACCGGGTTTCTATTCACCAAAAAAAAACAGGATGTCAACCCCCACCCGAAAACCGCAGCCCCGTCAACGATGAGGTTACCCTAGCTTTTGGCCTTTGACCACCCTTTTACGACAAGAACCATGAACTACACCAGCCCAGGCAGCACGCCCCAGGTACTGATCCTGCTGGGAATGCTGGCATTGCTTAGCTTCCCCGTACGGGCGCAGGAGCATCCCGAAAAGGGAGCTTTGGAAGCCGTGATCCACCCGTCCTATGGCGACCCGTTCCGGGTATACGTCCGCCTGGACAACCCCCGGAGACGACTCGTCCGGATCAGGGTACGCAACGCGCGGAACCAGGAACTTTTCGTCGAGGGGACCAAAAAAGTCAAGTACAACCTCAAGCTGAACCTGGAAGAACTTCCCAACGGGGTGTACCGGGTAGAAGTCACCGACGGGCGGAAAATGATTACCAAAGCCGTGCACATCCGTACGCTGTACGAGCAGCGGACCCAGCGCGTCGTCAGCCTGGCCGATTAGGCCGGCCGGCCGGTAGCCCGATTCGCGTAACTTGCCCGTTGAAAAGGATAACATCCCAGCGCATCCATGAAAAAGACGGAGCTTGCCATTGTAGGACTAGGCGGAGTAGGCGGTTATTTCGGATTCAAGCTGGCCCGAAAATACGCGGCTGCTCCCGCCGTACAGATCACCTTTGTGGCCCGGGGCGAAACCTTCCGGGCAGTACAGCAAAACGGGTTAACGCTGCTTTCCCCCGAGCATCCGGAAGCAGTGGCGCATCCCCATGCGCTGATTGAGGAGGTCGGGGCGTTGCAAAACGCCGGTATAATCCTGGTCTGCGTCAAAGCGTACGACCTGGAGGACGTGTGCGGGCAGCTCAAAAAAAGCGTCAGGCGGGACGTAATTATCCTGCCGCTGATGAACGGCGTGGACATCCACGAAAGGATGGGCAAGTACCTGCCGGACGCCGTCATCCTGCCGGCCTGCGTGTACGTGGCCTCTCACCTCAGGGAGAAGGGCGTTGTGGAACACAAAGGCAACCCGGGCAAGATCATCGTGGGCAAGGACCCCCGGCACCCGGGCTGCCAGCCGGCACCGGTGGTGGACTTGCTGACGGATGCGGGCATTGATGCCCATTACCAGGAGGATGCCTTTCCGGCCATCTGGACCAAATACTGCTTCATTGCCAGCTTCGGCCTGGTGACGGCCCGCTACAACAAATCCATCGGGCAGGTCTGCCAGGAACCCCTGTTGCGCCAACGGGCCGGGCGGATCATTGCCGAGATCAAAGCGGTTGCCGGTTACCGGGGAATCACGCTGCCGGAAGACATCCTCGAACAAACCTTCCGGAAGGCGGCGTCTTTCCCGTACCATACGCCCACTTCCCTCCAACTCGACGTACAGGCCGGCAAAGCAAACACCGAACTGGAATTGTTTGCCGGCCCCGTGCTGGCGTACGGCCGGTTTTCGGGCGCTTCGGTGGAGGAGACAAGCAACATATACCGGGAAATAAAGGAACTCAAGTAGTTGTTGATTGTTGGTAGTTGGTTACCACCTGGTCGTATGGTTCATTGGTCAAACTCGTCGGCGTATACCCGGTCATGGGCAGCATTGTACAGTTGCAGATAGTCCACCGCGCCCGATCCCTTGAAGCCGATGCCAAAGCCTTTGATGCTGCCCAGGGGTTGCCGGAACTGAACGGGCGGGTAGATCAGCTTGCCTTCAACCAACAGGCGCATCTGGTGGTTTTTAACTTGCACCTGGACCCGCTTCCAGGTTGAGAAACGCTGCCCTAAAGCCGATAGGTCCACCATTTTTCCGTCTAATTTGACCTCCGATACCGTTAAATCAGTCCAGACGGTGCAGCCGGGTTGTAAAAACTCGATCCGTATATCGCCTTTTTCCCCGATGATTTCCAGGTTTACGTCGTAACACCCGATGCCTCCTTCGGATTCACTGTTTTTTACCCGCACTTCCGCCGAAAAATCATCCCCGCTCACCCCAAAATCACGCATGTAACGGTAGAAGGTCCAGTAGGGCCGGGAAGTATCCGCCCCGCTTTGCTGTACCCACTCCGGAGGAGCGTATAAATAACCGGTTTGCCGAAAGGAAGCGACAATCGGGTAGAAGAGATCATGCTGAACAATCCGGCCAACCCAGTCCCGGGTAGCAGTGTGTACCATCACTTCGGTCATCGGACGGTTGTCGGCGATCAGCCTGGCCCGGTACAGGTCGGGAAAAGGATATTCATGAACCGTGTAGCGGTGGTGCTTGCTTAGCCACTGAGACGTTCCGTCGCCAAAATCCAGCCGCACACTGTCCGCTTTCAGGGCGGATACGTCGTACTGAAAGGCCACCTGCGCGGAATCCCCTTTTAAAATGCGGCTGCTCAGGGCCACCCTGGGTGCGTAGGAGAAGCTTCGCCTCAGCGACAGCAGGGCCAGGCCCACCAGGACCAGCAGGATTACAACGACCGGTAGCCAGGGTAGTTGCCGGACGGGTACGTCAACCGTTGCGGGTACAACCGGTACTTCCGGCGGTCCAACGGGTACGCCCGAAGGCATTTCCTGCGAAAGATGCCGGATAAAGTCATCCTAGCTGTCGTAGTCCAGAAAGATTGCCAGTGCATTTTTAGTGGCGATCTGGGGATTGCGTCGCACTTCCGCTTTCCTGAATTGAACAAACAAGCGCCGCAGCGTGCTGCTGCTGATGGCAATTCCGGACCGGGCGCAAACCTGATTGCTCAGGCGGTCAAAATTCCCCTGGGTCCAGTGGTGCGAAGAACCCCACCCAACTCTTTCCTCGATAAGCAGGAGGCATTGTTGCAACCAAAACAATTCATCCAACGCACCACCGGCCGGTTGAACGTTTTTCATAAAACTGTGCCTGATGTTTGCCTTTCACAAACACGATGGAATCAAACACACTACGGTTTCACCCGGGCACGTTTCTGCATCCCGCCTGGCACAAGGCAGTGCTGCTGTTGTGCGGTCTCCTGACCGGGTTTCCGGTCCCCCTGCGGGCGCAGTATGACACGGGTTACGTCGGCATCGCCCACCGGACGGGCCAGAACACGGACCCGGTCTTTGCCGACGGGCGGCACCAACCAGCAGTGGAAGATTGAGCCCACTGCTGACGGCTACTACAAACTCACGGCCCGTCACTCGGGCAAGTGCCTCGACGTAGAGAGCGGCTCGACGGCGGCCGGGGCCAGGATTCACCAGTGGGACTGCTACAGCGGCCTTACCAGCCAGCAGTGGAAGATTGAGTTCGTGCAGCCGGCTGCCCGCCTTGCCGCTGCCGGATCCCTTTCCCGGGAAGCAGCGCCAGCCCTGGCGTTATATCCCAATCCGGCTTCCGGCCAGGTCACCTGCGTTTACCACGCCGCAAAGGCCCAGCGGGCAAAGCTGGTGCTGACCGACCTGCTGGCCAGGCCGCTCAAAGAACAAGCCGTACAACTCCTGGCGGGAGACAACCGGCTGCAAGTGGACGTGGATAAGCTTCCCAAGGGGCTCTACCTGGTCACGCTCCAACTCCCCGGCAGGAATGAGGTGGCTAAACTGGCCATAGAATAAGCGGGTGAATACAATATACTGACGATTGGTCCCGCCCGATGGTCATGAAGTCGCGGGCTTCCGTGCTTACGCGCCCGTCAGCCGGCTTTTACGAGTTGGATTTCAGCGTGCAGCTTCACTTCGTCGCCTGCCACGACGATGCCGGCCTCGGCCAGGGCACCCCAGGTGAGCCCGCAGGCTTTGCGGCTCAGTTGCCCTTCCACCGTAAAGCCGGCCTTGGCCTGTCCGCAGGGGTCTGCCACCGTGCCGGATCACCTTTTCATTGCTGGTTACAATCTCACTGCATCAGTTTGATCTTTACCACTACCCCAGCGGCTTCTCCTGGCGTGGCACGGGCCGGGTCGGGTTTGAGAACCCGACCCCACGGGGATACGTCTGCTACCCGGGATACGCCGACCCCACGGGGATACGTCTACTGCCATGACCCCTCCACAACCATACGCCTGCTCCACCGGGTACGCCCCTTGATGCTGCGTTTGCCAACCCTTCCTCACCTCAGGCCGTCAGGGAGACATGGGCGGGGGGCCGGCGCCAGTTCCTTACCCGAGTAGTTCCGGGCCGCCGTCAGGGTCGGCTTCGCCGCGGTCAGTGTCTCAGGGACCGCTGCTCAAATCATTCCAAAACCCTTTTGAGTCGCATTTTTACGGCGCTGGCCGAAAGCGTGAACGCGGTTTGCAGGTACGCAATGGGCCGCTGCACCGGCCGGTCACTTGCCCGGCAGGCTAGGGCATGAGGTGCCTTTTGAGTTCGGCCGCGGCTTGCTCAAACAGGGCCCGGGTCTGGGGAATGTAGGCCAGCGGGTTCAAGAGGCCAAAGTCGTGAATCACCCCGTTGTAGCGTACCGTGGTGACCGGCACGCCGGCTTCGTCGAGTTTGCGGCCGTAGGCTTCCCCCTCGTCGAGCAGCACATCGTTCTCGTCCACCTGGATGAGGGCGGGCGGCAGGCCCCGGAGCTGCTCAACGGTTGCCCGCAGGGGAGAGGCGTAGATGTTTTTGCGGTCCTCCGGATCAGCAATGTACATGTCGTACATCCACTTCATTTCGGGCGTGGACAGAAAGCGCTGTTCGCCGAACTGCTGGTAGGAGTCGGTCTCGAAGTCGGCATCCAGAATGGGCCACATGAGGATTTGCAGCTTGATTTCCGGTCCGCCTTTGTCCTTGGCCATCAGGGCCGTCACGGCCGTCATGTTGCCGCCTACGCTATTGCCCACTACGGCCAGTCTTTTGCCGTCCACGCCAATCTCCCGGCAGTGATGCGACACCCACCGGGTGGCCGCGTAGATCTCGTTGATGGCCTGCGGAAACCGGGCTTCCGGCGTACGGGTGTAGTTGACAAACACGCCGGTGCAGCCCGAGCCTACCACCAGGTCGCGTACCATGCGCTGGTGGGTGGGGAAGTCGCCCAGCACCCAGCCCCCGCCGTGGATGAAGATGAACACGGGCCGGTCTTCCTGTACCCCTTCCGGCTTTACGATGTTGAGTTTAACCGTGTAATTGTCGTAGGTAATGGTTTTCTCCGAGACCTCAATGCCCGACAAGTCGATCGGCACTGAATTCTGCACGTTCACCATGACCATCCTCGCGTCGGCTACCGACAGCGATTCAATGCGGGGCGCGGCGTTGACGCCCTTGAGAAATTCGCGTACTTCCCGGCTCAGGCGGGGATCGGTGGCAAAATCCCGGATTTGGGAAACGCCGTTCTTTTGCGCAGTCATCGTGGTGATTTTCATGAGAGAATGGAATATAAAAGGTTTGGAAAAGATGAATCGGTGCCCGGTCCGGGTTATTTATCGCCTTTATTGCCGGAAGCCACGGCTTTTTCACCCGCCGGCAGCTTCTGCGCCGCCGCCATGATAAAAGAAGCGACCTCCCTGGGGTGAGACAGAATCGACACGTGGCCGCTGTTGAGTTCAAGCGTAGTCGCTTTGATCCGGTTGGCCTGGTCCCGTTGCAGGGCCGGACTCACCATCCGGTCCTGCTTGTCAATGATCACCCAGGAGGGCCGGGTTTTCCAGGCGGCCCGGGCGACTTTATCATTCAAGGCTTTCTTGGCCCATGGTCCCTGCGTGGTATACACGTTCAGGCGTTCCACCGCGGATAAATCCGGCACAAAGTCTTCGTTCATCCCTTTTTCGCTCAGGTACAGAAAGCCCGAAGCGTCTTCCCGGGTCTGGGCGCCGCCGGGTGAAGCCGGGTACCCCTTTACCACGTCCACCACCGCCTGGCCGTCGTTGGGTATCAGGGCCGATATGTAGAGGAGGCCGGCTACTTTAGGGTCGTTGCCGGCTTCGGTGATTACCATACCGGCCCACGAATGCCCCACCAGCAGCAGCGGTCCTTCCATCCGGGCAATGGCCCGCCTGGTAGCCGCTGCGTCGTCTGCCAGGGAGGTAAGCGGGAGCTGGACGGCAATGAGGTTGAAACCTTTGGCGTGGAGCTGCGGAATCACTTTGCTCCAGCTGAACCCGTCGGCGTAGGCGCCATGCACCAGAACGACGTTTTTTACGCCCCCGGCGGGAGATTGGGCAACGACCGGGCCCGACAGCAACAGCGGCAGCAGGACCACGGGCAGGGCGCTGAGTACCCAGGATTTGAAAGGCAGCAACGATTGAAAGGACAGCATAGAGGGGAGGGGTTAAGGTAAAAGGTATGAAGAGGTGAATGCGTCGGGTAATTGCCAACGACGTGCCAGGCGGGTTTTAAGCCCGGCAGAAAACCAAAAACCCGTTTTTTGGCGCTTAAACGGGGCTTGTGGGGGGCGGCCCGGCCGGCCGGCGTTTCGCCGCAACTCCAGTGTGGTAGAGAATCCGGGGCCGATCTCCACGTGGGCGGATACGCCTACGCCGGGGAGTACTTACGGTGTCGCCGGAGACATCCGGTACAGAAGCCCGTCTTGTCGGCATCACCCTGCCGGTGCGTGATTCATTCCCCGGATGCTTCCCCTGCCCGAGCAGGCTGGTAGCGCGCGCAGGCCAAAGCAAAAATAAACTTGCCGACCGGATCAACAAACGCTACAACATCCGGCAGATGGCATTGGCCGAGCAACAACTGCTCATTGAGAAACACCGGCTGGATTTCTGGCCCGGTTGAAAGCGCAGTTTGCTGACCTGAGCCCGGCGGAAGAACGGCTGCCGGCCCTCTCCAAACTCGACATTGACACCCGCCAGATGAGCCGCATGCTGGGCATTGCCCCCGACTCGATTCGCAAAACCAAATACCGTTTGCGCAAGAAGTTAGGTCTTCCAGGCGCTTCTCCCCTGGTGACCTTACCAGCAGAGCCGACGGGATATTCGGCAAGCGATTGATTAGGAGCAGATTAGTTTTTGTCCACGCGTTTGTCCACGCCCCAAAATTGGCTATTGCCAGCCATTAGGGTTTATTCGGCCTCCCGTAAACGATCGGGGTTAAGTCAAATTATTTCCTCGATTCTTCATGAACCCAATACGAGTCACTTGTACCGGGCGCACCACCCTGCACCCGAACCCACTCCCGCTGCCCCAATGTCCCGGGGGTACTCAGATCCTCTCCATCCACACCTAGGTTCACCCCTTGCCTGTCTCATTCGGAGTGACCACTGCTTTAGCGGTTTGCCGGCTGGTGCACCACGCATGCAACTCCCTTCTTTTATTCCACTACCCAATACGTACTCCTTTTTTTACTATTCAACAGTCAACCTATGAAAAACCTATTGCTGCCTTTGGTCCTGTACGCGTACTGTTGCGGCCCGGCGGCCGCCCAGTCGCAGGAAGCCTCCGTCATGAGCGTGGCCGGCGCCAACATGCAAGCCGCCGGCGTCCAGCTCGACTGGAGCGTCGGCGAAGTATCGGTAGAAGCCTACGAAAGCCCCAAGGCGCACCAGGCGCTGCTCGAAGGTTTCCACCGCAGCTATCTGAGCATCATCGCCTCCTCTAAAATCGCCGACCCGCTGGCGGTAATCCACGTCTACCCGAATCCATTCCAGAAGCTGGTAACGGTGGCCATGCCCGCGCCAAACCCCAACACGCAAGTGGAGGTGTTTGCGATGAACGGCAGAAAACTGCTGTCCCGGAAAATGATCCTGGAAGGCGGACGCGCCGACATTGATCTCTCGGGTTTGTCAACGGGAAGTTACCTGCTCAGCTTCGTCAACCTGGCGACCGGCGAAAGAAAATCCCAGCTCATCCAGAAACTCAACTAGAACTCACGCAATACAAACAACCGACCCATTATGAGAAGATTATTACTTTTTACTTGCATCCTGTTTTTGACCGCCCTTGCAGCCACGGCCCAGACGCCGCGTGCCATGAACTACCAGGGCCTGGCCCGCGACCAGGCGGGGGAACTGATTGCCAACAAGCTGGTGGCTTTGCGAATCAGCATTGTGGAGGGCAGCCCCCAGGGTACCACCGTCTACACCGAAGTACACAAGACAACCACCAACGCATTCGGCTCCTTTTCGCTGCAAATCGGCCGGGGAGCGGTAGAAAAGGGAAAATTTGAAAACATTGCCTGGGGCAGCACCAACCAGTACCTGCGGATCGAGTTTGACGCGGCCGGGGGTACCAGCTACAAGCTCATGGGCTCCTCTGAGTTATTGTCGGTGCCTTACGCGTACCACGCCGGTACGGCCGGCAAACTGTTCGGCACCACGTCGGGTCCGACCGGCGTACCCAGTCAGGTATGGTCCTTGTTCGGCAACTCGGCCACCGACCCTACCAAAGCCAAGCTGGGAACCACCGATTACACCGACCTGGTGATGGTTACCAATAACCTAGAGCGGCTGCGGATCACCAAGGACGGCGACATTGCCATCAAAACCAATCTGAACGTGGGCAACAACGTGGACATTGGCAACGACCTGACCGTCAAGAAAAACGTGTACCTCAACACCCTGGGCGGCGCCACGACCAACAACGGGCCTTTCACCGTTGCCAACGCCAGCGCTACTTCCCTCACGGGCACCCTCACGGTGGACAAAGCCACGGACCTGAAAAACACCCTCAACGCTGATGGGGCTACTACCCTGGGCAGCACCCTGAACGTGACCGGCGCAACCGCGCTGGCCAATACGTTAGACGTAACCGGGGCAACCAATCTAAAGAATACTCTGGGCGTTACGGGAGCCACCAGTCTGGGCAACACCCTGGGCGTTACGGGAGCCACCACCCTGGGCAGCACGCTGGGGGTGACCGGCGCCACGACGCTCCAGAGCAGCCTGGCAGTAACCGGAAACACCAATCTGAACAGTGCCCTGGCGGTAACCGGCGCTACCTCGCTGAACAGTTCCCTCAGTGTTACCGGCGCCACCACGCTCAACAACAAGCTCGACGCCAACGGAAGGGTGACCATCAATGCGGCCCTGACCGGGGGAGACCTGTCCCCTGACGCCTATCCGCTGCGGGTCATGGGCAGTGACCAGGGCGTTCTCATCAAGGTGAATGGCGAAAGCAACAACAGCAAGAACTACGTCTCCTTTGTGAATGGCAGCAACGTGATGGTAGGAAAGATCGAGGGGCAAACCCTGGGTGAACTCAAGAGCGCCTTTGAGTACGGGTGGAAAGTGGCCATGAATGCCGCCGACATCGCTTTTATTGCCGCGGAGGGCATTGCTACGGGGGTGCAGTTGGACTTAGCCGAAGCCATCGTAATGGCAGTGGACGGCATTGTGGCCAGCGGTCAACTGGCCGAGCACATCATAACAATGGAGGGCCGGGCCGGGGTAACGTATGAGTCGGGCAGTGGCGACTACGCCGAGTGGCTCAAGCGGGCCGACCTGAACGAGCAGCTTGCCTTCGGCGACATCATTGGCGTAAAAGGGGGAAAAATCACCCGCAACACCGAGACGGCCGATCACTTCATGGTGGTTTCCATGAGCCCGATTGTGCTGGGTAACTCGCCGGCCCAGGGCCAGGAAAAGTCTTATGAAAAGGTTGCTTTCATGGGACAGGTGCCCGTCAAAGTGGCCGGCAACGTTGCCATCGGCGATTACATCATCCCGTCGGGCAATAATGACGGCATCGGCGTGGCCGTTCACCCGGCCCAAATGAGCCTGGAGAACTATAAAAAAATTGTGGGCGTTGCCTGGTCGCCCGCCCAGAATACGGCCGCTTTTTCGCTGGTAAACGTAGCGGTTGGGATTAACGCCAACGACATGGCCCACCGGATGGCGCAACAGCAGGACGAACTGGCCCAGATGCGGGGCAAAGTCAATAGCATCCTCGCTTACCTGGGCACCAAGGACCCCAACTTTAAGGAAGCCCTGTTGCCCGCTCCCACGGAAGGTACGGCGGGCTACAACCCGGCGGCCTCTCCGGCGGAGGATGCGACGGCCACGGCAAGCATCAAGTTAACCGCACCGGCCGCCGCCCCCCGGAAGAGTTACAGTGCTGCCACCGAACTGTTCGAGAGTGAGCCGCAAGCCCTCAAAGCAAGCATGGCCAAGATGAAAGAACAGTACGAAAAGCAGGGCATCGACACGAGCCAGTACCCTGAGTTGCACAAGCTGCTCACCGATGAGCAGTACTTCATGGAAAAGCTGAAGAAGATGGAAGGAAAGAAATAGACGCTCCCGCGCAGGACTGCAAACCAAACCGCAAAGGCCGCTCACCCGGCCTTTGCTGCTTTGTACTACAGCCGCAGTGCGTTGCTTAAAATACTTCAAGTAAGTATTGACACCTCATTATAAAGCCCATATATTGGTTTGATTTGCAGGTAGATAATCAAAATTCGTCATCCCTCTCAACGCATGTCTCTCACCCCGGGTACTACTACAGGCGATAACAAACGTCATATCCCAGTCTTGGCAACATTAAGTGCCGGGGGAGTGCTTTGCTTTTTTTTAATTGTATTACTACTCCATCTGCTTAGTCCTGAGTTCGACCCACGTACCCGCTTTATCAGTGAGTACGACCACAGCCCATACGGTTACCTGCTCACCAGTGCCTTTTTTGCCTTAGGACTTGGCTCCATATGCCTGGTTGCGGCTCTTCTCAACCTGGAAAGCAGCCAGGGGGTGGGAAGAAAAGCAGGTTTGGCGTTACTTGCTGTCTGGAGCATTGGGATTATAGCGGACGGTATTTTTCCACTTGACCCGGGCGTAGAACCCGTTACTACAGCCGGCACGGTTCACCTGATGGCTGCGATGATATCCTTCATATCCCTGATGGTTGCTTCGTTGCTTCTTTCACTTGACTTCCGAAAAAGAGACTACTTTCGAAAGATGTCACGACCGGCACTCGTACTCGTTGGCCTGATCTGCCTTTCATTTATGATCGGAAACATTCCTGATCCTGCAACCCAAGGACTTACCCAGCGCTTATTTGTACTTTTCTGTCTGGGATGGCTACTATTCGTTTCTCTTAACGTACTCCGCTCCGCGAAGAGATTGGGATAGCTCATCAGCATTACGCCTGCTGCCGGTGCTTCGCCGGCAATTACCCTCCCTTGCCGTGGTGGTCCCGAAGCCCGAACCAAGGCACCCGTACCGGCCCGTACGTGGTCAAAAACAGGGTTGAATCGACCCCAAGGAGGATTGGGGGAGTAAGCCAGGTACGTCTTGCTGGTGAGGGAGTAGCGCGCGCAGGCGAAAGCAAAAATAAATTCAGTGTTTGTCTTGTTTGCAGTATCTTTTTTTTGGTTTATTACACCCTGATCTTCAATTTATTACGCAAGCTTTAGTGCCTAACTTTCCCCCGCAAAGAGTAGGTAAAATGTCCTGTTATGTTTATACAAAATAGTTGACATACGTATAAAAACGTTCTGAGCCGCAAAGAGTAGGAGACTGTCTTTTCCGAAAGTAAGATTATGTGTATGCGAATTCCCTGTTGGCTGGGTGCTTTGATTTGCTTGCTTTGTTCAATACCCGCTTTAGCCAATCCTTTCTTAGCGGAGGTAGAGCGGGCAACCCCAGCCAGGCGGGTGATTCTGGTCCTCAATTATTTCGATACCTGCCGGGCAGTCAGCCAAAACCAGGCGTATGCCACGGGGCTGCTTAACGATATAATTAAAGTAGGCCACAAGACCCAGGACGAACAACTGCGGCGTTACTGCCGGTACCTGAAAAATACCTGGCCTAAATTCCGCAACGCGAGTCATGGCGCGAATGCCGCGCTTTTTTTAGCCGTTGGCGCCCGGGCCCGCCAGCAGGACGATGCCCAGATTGCCGCCGTATGCGGCCACTTTGCCGGGCAGTACTTTTTCCTCAACGGCGAGTATGGCAAAGCGTTCGAGCAGTTGCTGGCGGCCAACAAAGCCTTCGGGGAAATAGGCTACGGCAACATCCCCGAAATCAGCCGCTACCTCTACGAACTGGCTTTCAACTACTATTATTTTCAGGATTACGACAAAGTAATCCGCCTGCTCACGGAGGCTTCCCGCTTCCCGGTTTTCAGTGAAAACCTGGCCATCCAGACCCACAACACCATGGCCATGGCTTACACGGCCCGGTTCCGGCTGACAAAAAATGCCGGCGATGCTGCCAGGGCTGAACGCCAGTATCTCAATGCCCGGCAAACGGCAGTCTGCTACGGTGATTCGCTCTGGATCGGCATCGCTACCGGTCACCTGGCTGACCTCTACACCCAGCAGCAGCAGTGGCAACCGGCCCTGGCCGCGTTGCGCATCGATTATGCCATTGGCCTCAGGTTCGGCTCCTCCCGCGGTTTGCCCAATCAGACCGCCCTCAACATGGCCGCCATCTATCTGCGCGGCCGGCAGTTGGACAGCTGCCTTTATTTCCTCCAACAGTCCCGGGTGCTCTACCGGCGTAACCTGGCTAACCCGGCTTTCGGCCGCGATCTGCGCGATGAGTACTACTTGAAAGGCTACTATGAAGTCGCAGGCAAGTACTGCCAGGCGGTCAATGATTGGCCCCGGGCGTACCAGTTTTCCGACAGCCTCAACCTGCTGGCCGACCGCATCAACAAACGCTACAACCTCCGGCAGATGGCATTGGCCGAGCAAAAACTGCTCATTGAGAAACACCGGCTGGAAGTAGAGACCATCCAAGGGGAGCAGGGGGCCCAACGGCTCCTGTTCTGGGCAGGGGGATTGGTGCTGACGCTGGTGGCGCTGCTGTTTTTTAAGCTCTACCGGCTGAGCCGGTACAAGCGCCGCCAGGAAGGGGAAGTCAATGCCCAAAAAGAAAAATCCCTGCAAGGCGAGAAGCGGCTGGTGGAGGAGCAATTGCAGCGGGCCCGGGTCGATCTGACGGCTTTTGTCGATAATCTTCAACAGAAAAACGTGCTCATCGATACCATCACGGCTCAACTGGAGTCGCTTTCGCGGGTGCAAGCCACCCACAGCCAGGCCGGGCCCGTGGTGGAAACCCGGCAAAAGCTGGTCGATTCGAGCCTGCTGACCAACGAGTCCTGGGACGAGTTCCGCCGGCGGTTCGAACGGGTGCACCCGGGTTTTCTGGCCCAGTTGAAAGCACAGTTTGCTGACTTGAGCCCGGCGGAAGAGCGGCTGTTGGCCCTCTCCAAACTCGACATTGACACCCGCCAGATGAGCCGCATGCTGGGCATTGCCCCCGACTCGATTCGCAAAACCAAATACCGTTTGCGCAAGAAGTTAGGTCTTCCAGGCGCTTCTCCCCTCGTAACCCTGTCGGCAGAGCCAATGGATTATCCCGCAAATGATTGATTAGGAGGCGATTAGTTTTTGTCCACGCGTTTGTCCACGCCCCAAAATTGGCTATTGCCAGCCGTTAGGGTTTATTCGGATGCCCGGAAATGATCTGGGTTAAGTCAAACTATTTCCTCGATTTTTCATGCATCCAATGCGGGTCATTTGTACCGGGCGCACTATCCTGCGCCCAAAATTACGTCCGCTGTCCCCAGGTTCTGAGGGCAGTCAGACCCGCTCCATTTACCCGTAGGTTCATCCCTTGCCTGCCTCGCCCGGTGCGATTACGCCTTTACCGGTTTGCCGGCTGGTGCGCCACGTACGCAACTCCCTTCTTTTATTCCACTACCCTATACGTCCCTACATGAAACAAAGAACGCTACCCACCACGCTGAGTGACGCCTGCCCACGAGCAAACCGGAAATTTCATCGCTTACCGGCACGTAACCCGCATCATTGCCTGAAGTTCCTCCCGCTGTTTTTGAACTTGCTCCTTTTGCCTTTCCTGGCCGTTGGGCAGGATCAAAAATACTGGCTTAGCGGGGGGCAAAACGTATCAAATACCCGAAATGCAGCATCGGAAAACAAGCTTACGCCCGCTAATGTGGGCACATTGAAGAAAAACTGGGAGTTCACCACCGGGGGCGACGTATCGGCCACGCCCGCCGTGGATGACCGGTCGGTCTATTTTCCCGATTGGGCCGGCAACCTTTACCGGGTGGACGCAAAAACGGGCACGGAGCGGTGGCGGAAACAAATCAAAGGCTACATTGCTGCCGGTATCAATACGACTTTTGCCCGGGCTACCCCAGCCATTGCCGGCAATACGCTGATTATCGGCACCCAGCAGGGAAGCCCGAAATTTGGCGCCTACGTGCTGGGAATCAACAAAGTCAACGGCGAATTACTCTGGAAAACCCAGGTGGATAGCCATCCCGACGCAATTATTACGCAGTCAGCCGTTGTGTACGGCAATAAGGTGTACGTAGGCGTGTCTTCTCAGGAAGAAGGATCGGCCGCGTTTATCCCCGGTTATCCCTGTTGCAGCTTCCGGGGCAGCATGGTATGCCTGGACGCGGGAACGGGTAAAGTGCTGTGGCAAACTTTTATGACGCCTGCCCTGGAGGGGTTTTCCGGCAACGCCATCTGGGGCAGTACGCCCGTCATCGACCCCAAAAGAAATGCAGTTTATGTCACCACCGGCAATAACTACACCGTGCCCCAGGCCATTTTAGACATTGTCGCCCAGGGAGGTTCTGCTGAAGTGGTAAGAGCGAAGATCATGAACGTCCCCGGCAGCAAAGAAAACTACTTCGATGCCCTGGTAGCCATGGACCTCTCCACCGGCAAAGTGAAGTGGGCTAAACCAGTACTGCCCTTCGATGCCTGGACCGTCGGCTGCCTCTTCGAAGGGGGAGCCAATTGTCCCGAAAATGCCGGGCCGGATTATGATTTCGGCCAGGGCCCCGCTTTGTTTACCGTGGGATCGGGCGCGTCGAGACGGGATCTTTTAGGAGCCGGTCAGAAAAGTGGTATCTACTGGGTGGTCAATCCCGATAACGGGGCTGATGTCTGGAGTACGCAAGTAGGGCCGGGAGGCACCCTGGGCGGATTGCAGTGGGGGTCGGCCGTGGACGGCAAACAAATCTATACTGCCGTCAGCAATAACGATTTCATCGCCCACACCATGACGACCGGACCGCGGGCGGGTACTTCCGTGAAGGGCGGCTTCTGGGCGGCCCTGGATGCAGCAACCGGAGCCGTGAAGTGGGAAAACGCCGCCGTCAATCCGCCGGCCTTCGGCCCCTACCCCGAGGGAGCAGTGGCCGTCAATACCGGCATGGTGACGGTAGCCAATGGAGTGGTTTTTGCCGGAGCCATGGATGCCCCGGGAACCATGTACGCCTTTAATGCCGCTACGGGTGAGCAACTCTGGTCGTTTGCCAGCGGTGGTTCGGTTAACTCGGGCGCGGCCATAGTAGATGGCAACGTGTATTGGGGTTCTGGCTATACCAACTTCGGGCTGGGGACCGGCAATAAAAAACTGTATTCTTTCGGGCTTTCAACGGCTGGTGCTACCGCAAGGATGGGGTTGCCGGGCGAATCCGAAAAATCGATTCGACTTTACCCTACGCCGGCTACCCGGGTAATCAACATTGTTTCCCAGGACAACAGCCCTATCCATTCGATCCGGTTGTTTGACCTGGCCGGCAGGGAAGTAAAAGCATTTGGGTCCGTAGTGTCGTCAAGCCATACGTTAGACCTTGAAGCGCTTCCCGCGGGAACTTATATGATCAAAGTCGCCACCAAAAACAGTAGCATTACGACCAAAGTGGTAGTGGTACGGTAAGCACCCTGGGCATCCCGGTGAACCCAACCGTGACGAAAAACATTGATATCACGAGAGAGGGTGGGTATATCCTGCCCTCTTTCGGTTTGCGGCCGCAAAGCGTCTCAGAAAAGGGTGGTTTCTACAGTCTGTTTTCCATCGTAAAAATACGTGTGGAAAAAGAAAAGTTATTCATTTAGTAAAGTGACGAACGTTGATTTTCTCGCCAATCTCGATGGTTAGCATATCTTCTGCTCCCTGGAGTGGACCCAGGTATGTTCTCCTGGTTTGACTGATAACTCTTTCCGCGTTCGGAGCATGAGAATAAACGGCCAGCCGGGGTTTGACCTCTGCGAATATTTTACCTGCCTGCTCCGGCGTAGTATGTTTGGATACGATTGCCTTCACCAGATCCGGACTATTGGGAAACCAGTTTCTTACGGTCTCTTCATCCAATACTTCATGAACCAGAACATCGGTGCCCTTTGCAAACCGGATCAGATTGGCAGAAACACGTGTATCTCCCGATAACACCACGGAACGGCCACGATAATCAACCCGGTACCCAAGTGCAGGCTTCACCGGACTGTGGTCAACCAGGAATGCGGTTACCTGTATGCCTTTCTCTTCAAAAACAATACCTTCTTTAATTTCGTGACTTAACACCTGGATGCCTTCGCCGGGCACTTTTTCATCGACATCGCGACGCATGTGAATATCGAAGGCAAACGCTTGCAGCAATTGATCCATCATTACGGCTGTGCCCTCGGGGCCCCAAACCTGAAGAGGCACTTTCCTGCCCCCTCCAACCCAGCCCGTTAACAACAAGTCAGGAAGTTGTATCACATGGTCGGAATGCAGGTGAGTAAGAAATACACGACTGATCGAACCGTGTGAAATTCCCATCTGAGCCATCCGAAGCGTGGCCCCCCGGCCGCAATCAAACAATAGTTTTTCGTCTCCCGCCTCAATTAATATTGCTGGTCCAAATTGCTGCAAGTCAATGCGGGGCCCTACACCCGTTCCGAGCAGCTTCACGTTGAAAGTCTCAGGTGGAAAAGATCGAACGACCGTTTCAGCTGGTGGAATTGAAGTAGTCACCGTTAATGGTCTCCCATGCTTTGCAGATGGCTCATAGAGGACCAGAACGATGCCAGCTAAGGTTGCGACAAGGAAACTTTTCATGCGACATGTTTTTAAGTAGTCGTTCGCGACTGTGATGAAAAGGTTTTTTTGGGTACTGTCAGCCCGTGGGATAGTGGCGACATTTTGTTATCAACCCAGTTTGATTAAGACAAAATGCCGCCCGGGCTCTCCTGAAGCGACAAAGGGAGTTACCAACTGAGTACACTGTAAATTAAATAAGTTGATAGGATTGTTGTGGGTGGAAAACACCAACAACGGCGTATTCCAAATGCGCGTTAACAGTTGAAAAAGAGGCATCTGCCGTTCGCGCCGTTGTTGGTGTTTTCCACCCACAACTTTTTCTCAACTTATTTTCTTTACAGTGTACTGAGGTAGTGCCGGAAATTGTATGCGTAGTGATTCTAAGCGTTGTGTTGGCTCAAGCTGTTGAGGTTGGCGTTACAGACAAAAACGGTGCGTAGGTCTTCCAGCGCCTTCATTACCAATTGGTTGCTTTACCAAGTTACCCTTTTTACCTTATCATGCACCATCAGGCACTGCCAAATTATTAACAGGACAGGGGTTGGAGGCTTTGTTGCGTAAGAATTTTGATTTTTCTTACCTCCGGCTTCGGTAGCGGCAGGAGAGAGGCGGGTTATTTTTCGATGGTCGCAACGGGGTGGGGAAATGTAAAAATACCTAATGCTAGGTATTGATTTATACTTAAAAGATCAACACTTTTAGCCCCATTGTATGCGCGCTTCGAGGTGAGTAAGTAATGGTCCGGCCCCGGCGCATTCTTCTGCCCGTTTTACGGATCGGGCTTCCGGCGGGCTCCTTTCGTTCGGCCGGCAGAGTACCCGGTTTTCATCCTGTACATTGGCTCCCGTTGTGTACGCAGTTTATTTCCCTTTTGCCCGTGATGCTTTTCGGAAGGATTGAGTAGTCAGTGCCATGAACTGGGGGGTACGATTTTTTTTGTGCTCATCCCATGGGTGGAATTTTACCCGGGTACGCAACCACGTGCAGCCTTATACTGAACTGATTCTGTTCGCTCTCCATCCCTCACCGCTAACTACTACTACCCATGCATCCCGTTCCCCGCATTACTTGCCCCGTAGCCCTGACGGGGCTGCTCCAAAGGATGAAGTCAACCGGCTGGCTCCTGCTAAGTATGATGGTTGGTTCACCGCTGCTGGCCCAACCCGCCCTGGTGAAGGATATTAACTTAAAAGGTTTCGATTACAGGGCTCCTGAGGGGTTAACCGATGTAAACGGTACAGTTTTCTTTACGGCGTTTGATGCAGTGCACGGTCGGGAACTCTGGAAAAGCGATGGCACCCCTGCCGGCACCAGGATGGTCAAAGATATTCGCTCCGGCACCCGGGATTCTAACATTGGTTTTCTGACGGCCGTGAACGGTACGCTTTTCTTTTCGGCGTACACCGAGCCCTGGGGGCAGGAACTCTGGAAGAGCGACGGCACCCCTGAGGGTACGGTGATGGTCAAGGATATATATCCCGGCCAAGATGGTGCATCTGGTCCTCTTTATTTAACCAACGTCAACGGCACGCTTTTTTTTGGCACCGATGCAATCCATGGCCCCGAACTCTGGAAGAGTGATGGCACCGAAGCCGGCACCGTGAGCGTTGGGGCGGGCAATCCGGGTGACTTAACGAACGTCAACGGCACGCTTTTCTACACGGCTACTACGGAAAAAGAGGGAACGGAGCTCTGGAAGAGTGACGGCACCCCGGCCGGGACCGTAATGGTCAGGGATGTTTTTCCGGGTCCCGAGAGTTCAAGTGCCTACCAGCTGACTAACGTGAACGGTACGCTTTTCTTTACGGCCAACGACGGGACGCACGGCCCGGCGCTCTGGAAGAGTGACGGCACCCCGGCCGGGACCGTAATGGTCAAAGACATCTTCCCGGGTTCGGATGACCATTTGCCTTTTTATTTAACCGACGTCGATGGTACGCTTTTCTTTATGGCCGACAATGGCACCCGTGGCGATGAACTCTGGAAGAGCGATGGCACCCCCGCCGGTACGGTAATGGTGAAGGATATTTACCCCGGCGAAATGAGCTCCGGTCCTAAGGACCTGACCAACCTGGACGGCGTGCTCTTCTTTAGTGCCACCAATGGCACGCGTGGTTCGGAACTTTGGAAGAGTGACGGTACCAGCCAGGGGACGGTGATGGTCAGGGATCTCTTTTCCGGTACCGGTAGTGCTATCGATCCTTACGCCAGGGCTTACTTCACCCAGGCGGATGGCACGCTTTTCTTTGCGGCCGACGATGGTACCCACGGCCGGGAGCTCTGGAAGAGTGATGGTACGAGCGAAGGTACGATGCTGGTCAAAGATATCAAGCCGGGCGAAACGAGTTCTGATTTACAGCAATTTGTCGTTTCGAACGGCACGCTTTTCTTTACGGCCGACGACGGTACCCACGGTTTTGAACTCTGGAAGAGCAATGGGACGGGGGCCGCCGGTGCGGCAATGGTCAAGGACATAAACCCCGTCTCCGCGGGTTCGGCTCCTGCTGAATTGAGAAACGTGAACGGCACGCTTTTCTTTACGGCTGACGACGGCAGCCATGGCTTTGAACTCTGGAAGAGTGATGGCACCCGTGCCGGTACGGTGATGCTGAAAGATATTTACCCGGGCCCGGAAGGTTCATTAACCCCCAAAGACCCTTACGATTCCAATGTCTACACAACTGACGTGAACGGCACGTTTTTCTTTACGGCCGAGGACAGTACCCACGGCTTTGAACTCTGGAAGAGTGATGGCACGCGGGAAGGAACGGTGATGGTCAGGGAAATTAATCCGGGCGCAAACCGATTTTCAGGGCCGCGCTACTTAACCAATGTAAACGGCACGCTTTTCTTTGCGGCCGATGACGGCACGCACGGTCTTGAACTCTGGAAGAGTGACGGCACGAGCGAAGGAACGGTAATGGTCAGGGACATTTACCCAAACCCCAATGGTTCGGTTGGCCGTTTTCCCTATTATACCTTTTTTGCCAACGTCAACGGCACCCTTTTCTTTACGGCTACCAATGGGACCAGTGGCTACGAACTCTGGAAGAGTGACGGCACCCCGGCCGGGACAGTAATGGTCAAGGATATCAATCCCGGCTCCCAGAGTTCTACGCCTTTTCAACTAACCCATGTCAACGGCACCCTTTTTTTCAGGGCTAACAACGGAACGAATGGAACGGAGCTCTGGAAGAGTGACGGCACCCCGGCCGGAACGGTCCTGGTCAAGGACATCAATCCCGGCTCGGAAGGCTTTTTTCTGACTGATCCATTATTCGAATTCAATGGCACGCTTTTCTTAAGCATCGACAATGGCACGAATGGCTACGAACTCTGGAAGAGTGATGGTACCCCCGCCGGTACGGTGATGGTCAAAGACGTTAACCCGGGCCCCCAAGGTTCTGGCATTGGTGACTACACTACTGTCAACGGCACGCTTTTCTTCAGGGCTTTCAGCGAAAAAAATGGCAACGAACTCTGGAAAAGCGACGGCACTGGCGAGGGAACCGTGATGGTCAAGGACATACGTCCTGACGGACAGTCTTCCACTCCCCATTTTTTAACCAACCTCAACGGCACGCTTTTCTTTAGTGCTTACGATGGTACGAGTAGCAATACACTTTGGAAGAGCGACGGCACCCGCGCCGGGACGGTAATGGTTCAAGAAATCCACCCCGGTACCGAAGTGTACAACCCGGCAGCATTGACCAACGTGAACGGGACGCTTTTTTTTACCGCCGATGACGGGCTGCGCGGGCAGGAACTCTGGAAGTATACGCAGGGGGCAGCGCCTGCTCCCCGGGCTTTCCGCATCAATGCCGGAGGCGAGGCGTACACGGATGGGGAAGGGCAGGCGTTTATTGCCGACCGGTACGCCAACAGCGGCAGACGCTCTGCCAAGGTAACCGCCGAGATTGCCAGTACCGCGGAGGATGCCTTGTACCAGCAGGGCCGGGTTGGGGAGCGCTTCACTTACAGTTTGCCTACGGGAGCGGGCGTGTACTACGTGGTGCTGCACTTTGCCGAGACCTACTGGGGGAACCAGGTACCGGGCGGAGCCGGATCAAGAAGGTTTAACGTGGATATCGAGGAACTCCGCAAGCTGACGGATTACGACATCTACGCGAAAGCAGGAGGCAGTCTGAGCGCCGTACAGGAAGCTTTTCGGGTAGTGGTCAAAGACAGCCTGCTCCAGATTCGATTCAGTGAGGGGACGGCAGACTTGCCGCTGATCTCGGCCATCGAAGTGTTTGAAGAGGATGCCTTCCGCATTAACGTAGCCGGTTCCGCTTACTTATCCGGGAATGGCTGGTTCTTGAGCGACTTCTACGGTGCGGGGGGGAGTGCTTCTGCGTATGCCCCGGGAGCCGTAGCCGGTACCCAGGACGATGAACTCTATCGCTCCAACCGCCACAGCGCTTTGTTCCACTATAACCTGCCTACCGGTCCGGGACAGTTTCAGGTTACGCTTCACTTCAACGAAACCTACTGGGGCAACTTAGCGCCGGGAGGAGCAGGCTCAAGAAGGTTCAACGTCAATGCCGAAGGTGAACGGAAACTGTCAGGGTATGATACCTACCAGAAAGCCGGTGGTGCGATGCGAGCCAGGCAGGAGCAGTTCTCCGTAACCGTAACGGATCAGGTCCTGAGCCTGGCTTTCCTCCGGGGCAGTGCCGACCACTCGGTTGACTTTGCCCATGTTGCCGCCATTGAAGTGGTGAAAGCCGCTGCTCCCGCTGCTCGTCTCCGCAGGCCGGGAGACCAGGCGCCCGAATCGTCAGCAGCCGCGCTTTATCCCAATCCGGTCCATGCGACGCTTACGGTCCGGCTTTCTTTTCCGGTCGGGGAGATCAGGGCCACTGCCATCCGGGACGCAACAGGCAGAACGCTGCTGGTCAACACCCATAAACCAATCGGGGAACAGCAGTTCCAGGTAGATGTCGCTTCCCTGCCGGAAGGGGGGTATCTGCTCCAGGTACAAACCGCACAGGGAGAGCAGGTGCTCAGGTTTGTCAAACAATAGCCTCTCCATTTTCAGCACCCGTCATTGCCGCGCAACGGGAGTCATTCCCTGATACCACGCTTTTCTACTCATTTTTAAACCACCGGATATGTTACAGAAACTACGTTATATCCTCCTTTTCACCTTTGGATTCGCGGCCGGGCTGCCGGCGCAAACCGTCTGGAACGGCCCGGCCATTTCTTTTTCCAAGGCCGATTATGCCAATCCCGACCTTGCCGAAAACCAGGACCGCATCACCTCCACGACCTGGATTACCCGGAAAAACCAAGCGGGAATCTACAATGCATTCTCCGAGACAGGTTACGAAGCAAACCAAAGTCCCGCCAATACGGAATGGGCCACCGGTACGCTGGAAGACTACGCATCCCTGGCGTTTCAACCGTGGGAGGAATGGGCGCAACGAAATCCTCCGGCTACCATCCATGTTCCGGCCGTGCTGCACCTGGTTGACGAGGACATTTACGTGGGCATTACCTTTACTGCCTGGACACGGGGGGGCGCCGGGGGCGGCTTCTCGTACCAGCGCACGACCGCCGGCACGCCGCCGCTCCTGACGTTCTACCGGGATGCTGATCAGGACGGCTACGGCAACCCCGGCGATTCCACGCGGGCTGCTTTGCAGCCGGCGGGTTACGTGCGTGACAAGACCGATTGCAACGACAGCCGGGCCCATGTTTACCCGGGGGCACCGGAATTGTGCGACGCACTGGACAATGATTGCAACGGCAGGGTGGATGAGGGTACATCAATTGCGCAGTTTACGCTGGTAAACGCCGGCACGGGTGAAGACCTCGGCGTCCTTGAGGAAGGCCGCGTAATTGACCTCGCCAGCCTGCCGGGGGCCCGGCTCAACATCCGGGCCCGCACCCGTCCGGCGCAGGCCGGCCGGGTGGTATTCGCCCTGAGCGGGGCCCTGGTGCGTACCCACACCGAGAACCTGGTGCCCTACGCTTTGTTTGGCGACGACACGAGGGGCAACTACTACGGGGCCGCCCTGCCCGCCGGAGACTATACCCTGACGGCCACCCCCTATTGCACCACCCAGGGAACCCCGCTTACCATTCACTTCAAGATTATCTATACGGCCGCGGTCTCCGGCTTTACCCTGGTGAATGCAGATACGGATGAGGAAGTAAAGGCGCTCAAAGAAGGCGACGTACTAGACCTTTCTGCCTTCCCGGGGGCCCGGCTCAACATCCGGGCCAAAGTCAATCCGGCCCGGGTAGGCAGTATGGTGCTGCAACTCAACGGGGCACAAACGTACAAGCGAACCGAGAACGGGCCGCCGTACGCCCTCTACGGTGACATGGACGGAGATTACGCCGGCGCTTCGCTGCCGGTAGGAGACTATACCTTAAAGGCCACCCCACACAGTATATCAAAAGGGGAAGGACAAGCAGGAACGCCGCAAACCATTCATTTTAAGGTCATTTATCCGGCCGCCATTGCGCAGTTTACGCTGGTAAACGCCGGCACGGGTGAAGACCTGGGCGTCCTTGCGGAAGGCCGCGTAATTGACCTCGCCGGCCTGCCGGGGGCCCGGCTCAACATCCGGGCCGGCACCAGCCCAGCGCAGACCGGCCGGGTGGTATTCGCCCTGAGCGGGGCCCTGGTGCGTACCCACACCGAGAACCTGGTGCCCTACGCTTTGTTTGGCGACGACACGAAAGGCAACTACTACGGGGCCGCACTGCCCGCCGGAGACTATACCCTGACGGCCACCCCGTACAGCCTCGCTGTGGGTGGGGGAGCAATGGGTACGCCGATGACCATTCACTTTACCGTGAAGCCGGCAGTGGGTCCTGGCTGTACGACCGCCAGCTTTGCGCCGGTAGTCAGCTACCCCAGCACCGGCAACTACCTCACTGACATCACTACCGGTGATTTCAATGGGGATGGCAAACCGGATCTGGCGGTTGCGTTTGACCTGGTACAAGAAGATGTAGGGGTGCTGTTGGGGAAAGGGGATGGCAGTTTTGCAGCAATCGTCCGGTACGCCAGCGGCCACAGTGGGGGTGGGGCCAGTTCGGTCGCTGCCGCTGATTTGAACGGCGATGGCAAACTGGACCTGGTCGTTGGCAATTATACCGGTACGGTGGGGGTGCTGTTGGGCCGGGGCGACGGCAGCTTCGCCGGTGCGGTTGCTTTCCCCGGCGGCGGCTATTCACCTCGTTCCGTAGCCGTGAGTGATCTCAATGGGGATGGCAAGCCGGATGTGCTGGTTGCCCATTTTGGCATAGGGCCTGATTATCCGGGTAGCATGGGGGTACTGCTGGGAGATGGCAACGGCAGTTTGGGCCCGGTCGTCACGTTCCCAAGCGGTGGAAAAGGTGGGCAAGCGGTCACTGCCGGTGATCTCGACGGCGACGGCAAACCGGATGCCCTTGTTGCCAATTACCACAGCGGCACCGTTGGTTGGTTGCGGGGAACAGGGGACGGCAGCTTTGCCGGTGCAGTTACGTTCCCCAGCGGGGGAACGGGCCCCAGTTCACTGGCCATCAGCGATTTCAATGAGGACGGTAAGCTAGACCTGGCGGTGAACCATACCCTCAGCGACGGGTTTGGCGTGTTGCTGGGAGACGGCAATGGCAGTTTTGCCCCGACTGTTACTTTCCCCGGCAGCGGCAGTTTGAGTGCTTCGCTTGCCCTGGGTGACTTCAACGCGGATGGCCACGTTGATGTAGCATCCGACAATTCCTTTTTCAACACCCTGGTGGTGCTGCAAGGCAACGGGAAAGGGAGTTTTGCCCAGGGAACTGCTTTTCCAAGTAAAATAAATCCGCACGCAATCGCCACCGCGGATTTTGACCAGGACGGAAAACCCGATTTGGCCGTTGCCCATTATAGCATTGATGCCCCCGTAGGCGTGCTGTTGAACACGTGTGGTTCTGCTTCGCCGCCTGTGCTCACCAAGGCCCGGCAAAAGTCGCTCAGGGATGCCCGAGCCGAAAAAACGATCCATCTGAGGGCTTCCCCCAATCCGTTCTTCTCCCAGACTACCATTCACTTTTCGGCAGGCGAAACCGGCTATACCCAACTGGGTGTATACAACACCAGTGGCAAAGAAGTGGCGCGTCTGTACGAAGGGCAAGTGGAAGCAGGGGGGACGTACGGGGTAACTTTTGAAAGCAAGGGACTCCCCTCGGGTGTCTATATCTTGAGATTGGCAACCCAGTATGCAGTTACGCCTTACCGGGTCGTATTGGTACGCTGAGCGCCAAAGCGAAAGCAGCCGGGCAATTTGGGAAAACAACCAATCTCCCGGCGGTGCTGCCCCCCGGAAACTGGACTACAAGTTAAGGCAGCAAAAGTTACCCCTATTGTTACCCCAAGAATGCAAAAAGCCCCTAACTATGAGAATTAAGGGCTTTAGGGCAGAGGGGAAGGGATTCGAACCCTCGATACCGTTTCCGGTATACACACTTTCCAGGCGTGCTCCTTCAACCACTCGGACACCCCTCTGTTTGATACGCAAAGCTAGGGCATATTCCGCAAAAGCACAACCACCCATCCGGTTTTTTCGCGCTGCCGGGTGCTGCACATCCCTGCGGCAATGCGTATATTTGCGGCCATTCCCATTTCTATGCAAAGCGAGTTCCATCCCTTCGCCATTGGCGGCGTGCCCGTAACCGACCTGGCCGAAGCCCACGGCACCCCCCTCTACGTGTACGACGGCCAGAAGATCGTCAGCCAACTCCAGACCCTGCAACGCGCCTTCTCGGGCGTGACCCTGCGGCTCAAATACGCCGCCAAAGCCCTTACCAACCTGTCGGTGCTCAAACTGCTGCGCGGGGCCGGGGCCGACCTCGACGTGGTGTCCCTCGAAGAGGCGCAACTGGGACTGCTGGCCGGCTACCGTCCCGGGCAAATCCTCTACACCCCCAGCGGCGTGTCGTTCGACGAGATCGTGCAGGCCGTGGAAATGGGCCTCGAAATCAACATCGACAGCCTCTCGATGCTCGAAAAGCTGGGCCGCAAGTACGGCGCGTCGGTGCCCTGCTGCCTGCGCCTCAACCCGCACATCGTGGCCGGCGGCAACGCCAAAATTCAGGTTGGGCACATCCAGTCCAAGTTCGGCATCTCCATCGACTACCTCGAAGACATTCACCGCCTGGTGAACCAGTACCAGATCAACGTCAACGGCCTGCACATCCACACGGGTTCCGACATCAAAGACCCGGGCGTGTTCATGCAAAGCGCCAACATCCTCTTCGAAGCCGCCATGCGCTTCCCGCAACTGCGGTTCATCAGCTTCGGGGGCGGCTTCAAGGTGGCCTACCAGCCCGGCGAGTACGGGTCCGACGTGGAGGCCCTGGCCCGCGAACTGGTGCCGGGCTTCCGGGCCTTCTGCACGCGGTACGGCCGCGACCTGGAAATGTGGTTTGAGCCGGGCAAGTTCATCGTGAGCGAAGCGGGCTACCTGCTCGTGCGGGCCAACGTGATCAAGCAAACCCCCGCCGTCACGTTCGTGGGCGTTGATTCGGGCTTTAACCACCTGATCCGGCCCATGTTTTACGACGCCTACCACGAGATCGTGAACGTGTCGAACCCCGGCGGCCCGCGGCGGCGCTACAACGTGGTGGGCTACATCTGCGAAACGGATACGTTTGCCCAGGACCGCGAACTGCCCGAGGTGCGGGAGGGCGACCTGCTGGTGTTCCGCAACGCGGGGGCCTACGGCTTCAGCATGGCTTCCAACTACAACTCCCGCCCCCGCCCCGCCGAAGTACTCGTCTACCAAGGCAAGGGCCACCTGGTCCGCCAACGCGAAACGCTGCAAGACCTGACGCGGAACCAAGTGATTGTTGAATTTTAAGGAGCGAGGAGCGAGAAGTGAGGAGTGAGAAGGCGGGGCACGGTCTTGTCCGGTTATCTCGGTAAAGGTCGTGTACCTCCTTCTCGCTTCTCGCTCCTCGCTTCTCGCTTCTACCTTTTCCCATGCAACAGACAACCATCCGTACCGTGCCCTTGTGGCAGTTTGAGAACCTGGGGGCTCTGCCGGAGCTGGGGCACTACGTGTC
Organism: uncultured Sphingobacteriales bacterium; assembly: GCA_963844325.1. GTDB lineage: Bacteria > Bacteroidota > Bacteroidia > Cytophagales > 172606-1 > CADCTQ01. The sequence goes on along the minus strand of CAWJNV010000002.1, from coordinate 4,344,517 downwards.
GGGCCGGGCCGGCGGCGTGAGCCGGGGCGAGTTGGGTACGTTTAACCTGGGCCTGCGGGCCGGCGACGACCCCGAACGCGTCTGGGAAAACCGGCGTCGGCTGGCCGAAGCAATGGACGTCCCCCTCGAGGGGCTGGTGTTTCCCGCCCAGACCCACAGCGTGAACGTCAAACGCGTATCAGGCCCCATCCAGGCGGGTGACCTCGCCGACACCGACGCCCTGATCACCAACGCGCCCGGCGTGTGCATCAACGTGATGTCAGCCGACTGCGTGCCGGTGCTGCTCTACGACCCGGTGCGCCGGGCCGCCGGGGCCGTCCACGCGGGCTGGCGGGGCACGGTGGGCAAGATCGTAGCCCACACCGTGGCGGCCATGCGCGAAGCCTTCGGCACCGATCCCGCCGACCTGCTGGCCGGCATCGGGCCGTCCATCTGCGCCGACGTGTACGAGGTAGGGGAGGAGGTACTGGCTGCCGTGGAAAACGCCTTCGGCGCCACCGAAGGACTCATCCTGCGCCGCACCGCCGAAGGCAAGGGATACATTGACCTCTGGGAAGCCAACCGGCGCCAGTTGCTGGCGGCAGGGGTACCGGCCCCGTCCATCGAAGTGGCCGGCCTCTGCACGTACCGGCACGCCGACCAGTTTTTCTCCGCCCGCAAATCTAAAAACCAGGCGGGCCGTTTCGCGGCGGGAATCGTGATCAGGTAGGATCATCGTGAGGGGTTGCAGTTGAATGGCTGGATGGTTATATGGCTATATGGCTATATGGTTGGGCAGTGGTGCGGGGGTGAGCAAAACAATCAAACAGTGCCGCAATTTAACCATACAGCCATTCAGCCATTACCCTTTCCTGTCAATACACCTATAAAATGCGCGTTCCCTCCTCCGGTCTGCGGTCTCCTTTAATCTCCCGTCTCCTTTCGTTCTTCCACGTGGCGGATCAGATCCGGGAAGTAGCGGAAAAATTCCTTTTCGTAGTAAGCGTAGTCGCGGCGTAGGTCTTCGGTGGCGCGTTCCATGCCCGAGACGAACCGGGTGCGGCGGGCCATGCCCTGGAACACCCGTTCGATGCCGGCCAGTTGGGCGTACCCCACCAGCCAGTTCTGTTCCTGCATGTACTTGGCTACCATGCGCATCTGGTCGGTCAGGAGCGGCTTCTTCTCGTTGAGCAGGCGGTACACGGCGCGGGCAAAGTCGGGCAGGGGCACCTTGTTGAACTGCCCCCAGTGCACGGCCAGGAAGTGGTCGTAGAAAATGTCGACGATTACCCCCGCGTAGTGGCGGTACGTAGGGGAGAGGCGGGCCTTGCTTTCCCGCACCACCGGGTGCACATCCGTGAAGGCGTCGATGGACCGGTGCAGGGCAATGCCCCGGCAAACTTCCCGGCTGTGCAGGCCCGCGGGGTTGCCTTTTACGAAGTCGGCCATCAGGTTGCCGACCATTGCGTCGTCAAAGGTTTTGGATAAATACACGTGCGCCAGGAAGTTCATGAGCGGGAAAATTATTTTAAAAAAGTAACCAAAAAGACGGATGAATCATCCCCGTATCCGTATTATTACACAAAATCACTACTTGGAAGACATGCAAATACAACCTAACAAAGTCGTTTCATTGACCTACGAGTTGCGGGTGGATGACGAAAACGGCGATCAAACGCTGGTCGAAAAAGTGGAGCGGGACCAACCCCTGGTGTTCCTCTACGGCGCGGGCAGCATGCTGGAGGAGTTTGAGCGCCACCTCACCGGGCTCAAAGAAGGCGATGCCTTTAACTTCTCGATTGACCCGGAAAAGGGCTACGGCGAATTCGACGAAGAAGCCGTGGTGGACCTTCCCAAAGACATATTCAAGATTAACGGCAAGGTGGAAGACGGCATGCTGGAGGTAGGGAACGTGATCCCGATGACCGACCAGAACGGCCACCGCCTGCAAGGCCGCGTAGTGGAGGTGCAGGACGACCTCGTTACCATGGACTTCAACCATCCCCTGGCCGGCATGCAAATGCACTTCAAGGGCGAAATCGTGAACGTCCGCAGCGCCACCCTCGAAGAAATCTCCCACGGCCACGTGCACGGAGAAGGCGGCGTACACCACTAGGAGTTCATGAGTTCAAAGTTTATGAGTTTATGAGTGAAAAGAACACGCACGCGTTCTCCCAAAGAAGCCGCTGTTCGTTTGTAACCTTCCGACTACCACTTTGAACTCATAAACTTTAAACTCATGAACTCTCCCTACCATTTAATCAGCGCCGAGGCCCAGGTGAAGCCGCTGCCGAAGGCGGCCAGGCATACCAGGTGACCCGGCTGCACGCGGCCGGCTTCCCAGGCTTCGCTCAGGGCAATGGGAATGGAGGCGGCCGTGGTGTTGCCGTAGCGCTGAATGTTGTTGACTACTTTTTCGGGCGCCAGGCCCAGCGTTTCCTGCACGTGGGTTGAGATGCGCAGGTTGGCCTGGTGGGGCACGAGCAGATCAATGTCCCCGGGTCCGTACCCATTCTTATCCAGGGCTTCCCGGATCACTTCCGGAAAGCGGATCACCGCCTGTTTGAATACTGCCTGCCCGTTCATGTACGGGTCGGTGCCCCCCGCCTCAACCGTTTCTTTCGTGATCCAGCGGCCGGCCCGGCTGCTGCCCGGGTCCTTCACCATCAGTTCCTCGGCGTGCCGCCCGTCGGCGTGGAGGTGCGTAGACAGAATGCGGTGCTGCGGGTCTTCGGTTGCCTGCAACACCACCGCCCCGGCGCCGTCCCCGAAAATCACCGCCATGGCCCGTCCCTTGTCGCTCAGGTCGATGAGCGAAGACTGGATTTCGGAACCAATGACCAGGATGGTCCGGTACATGCCGCCCTTGATGAACTGGTCGGCCACCGACAGGGCGTAGAGGAAGCCCGAGCACTGGTTGCGGACGTCGAGGGCGCCCACCGTTTCCAGGCCCAGTTCGCGCTGCACGATTACCCCGCCGCCCGGGAAGTAGTAGTCGGGCGTGATGGAAGCAAACACGATAAAGTCCACGTCGCGGGGCTGGAGGCCGGCCCGTTCGAGCGCCACCCGCGCGGCCCGGGTACCCATGTTGGCTACCGTATCGGTACCGGGCTTGAAATAGCGGCGTTCCTGGATGCCGGTCCGTTCGCGGATCCAGGCGTCGGTGGTGCTCATGTACTGTTCGAGTTCCTGGTTGGTCACCACCCGTTCCGGTACGTAGTGTCCTACGCCGGTGATTTTGGAAAAAAGCATAGCGTGAATTTGCGCAAAAATAGAAAAACTCACGCGGAGGGACGGGCTGCCCCGACCACTCTTTTGCCGTGCAGGATGCCACATGACACGCAAAGAGTGCGGGAATACTATGTTTAAAACCCCTGCCGGGTGTTTCCGGAGGGTTTCCCCTGCAACGCCTTTTATGAAGTTTTTTTTCCGATGCCTGCCCGGGCTGCTGTTCCTGTGCAGCATGCTCCCCGGTCCCGCCCAAACCATCAATCCCCTGCTGCTGAAAAGGCCCTGGCCGGCCCGCTGGATTGCCCACCCTGCCGCCCCGGGCGGCGAATACGGCGTGTTCCACTTCCGCAAAACGCTCGAACTGGCCGCCAAACCCGATTCTTTCGTGGTGCACGTGTCGGCCGACAACCGCTACAAGCTGTACGTGAACGGCCGGCAGGTGAGCCTGGGCCCGGCCCGCGGCGACCTCAACCACTGGTTTTACGAAACGGTAAACCTCGCCCCGCACCTGAAGGCCGGCAAGAACGTGCTGGCGGCCGTGGTCTGGAACGGCGGGGAACACGTGCCCTACGCCCAGATGACCTACCGCACCGCGTTCATGCTCCAGGGCAATGCCGAAGCCGAACAGGCCGCTAACACCGGACCCGCGTGGCGGGTCACGCAGAACAATGCCTACCAGCCCGTGGTGTTCCGGCCCGCCGACCCGCGGCTGTTCTACCAGTACTACGTGGGCGGCGCCCTCGACAGCCTGCGGGCCGACAACTACCCCTGGGGCTGGCAGGAAGCGGCTTTCGACGACGGCGGCTGGCTGGCCCCCCGCGTGATCGGCCCGGGCTACCCGCCCAACCTCACCAACCCCACCCAGTGGACGCTCGTGCCCCGGCAAATCCCGATGCTGGAAGACCGGCCCCAGCGGTTTGCGGCCCTGCGCCGGGCCGAAGGCGTGCAAGCGGATGCTGCATTTATTCAAGGAGCGTCGCCGGTGACGGTGCCGCCGCGCACGAAAGCCGCCCTGCTGCTCGACCAGGGCGTGCTCACGATGGGCTACCCCGAACTGGTGGTGAGCGGCGGCAAGGGCAGCACCGTGCGGCTCACCTACGCCGAGGCGCCGTTCAACCTGGCCGAATCGAAGCGGCTCTACCGCAACATTAAGGTGCACCGCGACCAGACCGACAGCGCCGACATCCTCGGCATCTACGACGTATTCATGCCCGACGGGGGACAGGGACGGCTGTTTTCGCCGTTGTGGTTCCGCACGTTCCGCTACGTGAAGCTGGAGGTGCAAACCGGCGAAGCGCCGCTGCGGGTGGAGGACCTGCGGAGCCGCTTTTCGGCCTACCCGTTCACCGAAAATGCCAGGTTTGAGAGTGATTCGCCCGATCTGGGGCGCATCTGGACGGCCAGCTGGCGCACGGCCCGGCTCTGCGCCCACGAAACGTACATGGATTGCCCCTACTACGAACAGTTGCAGTATTTCGGCGACACCCGCATCCAGGCCCTGGTGTCGCTCTACGTGTCGGGCGACGACCGGCTCATGCGCAACGCCATTTGCCTGGGCGACTGGTCGCGTAACCCCGAGGGCATTACCATGAGCCGCTACCCTTCGGAACTGCCGCAGTACACGCCCCTGTTCTCGGTGGTGTGGGCGCTGATGGTGAAGGATTACTGGACGCACCGCCGCGACGACGCGTTCGTGCGGTCCTTCCTGCCGGGCATCCGCACGGTGTTCGCCTGGATGACGCGGCAGGTGGACCGCGACGGGCTGGTGCCGGCGCTGCCCTACCTCGACTTCGTGGATTCGCAGTACCCCCGCGAGAACATTCTCACGGTTTCCGAAAGCAAAGGCATGGCCGTGCATTCGCTGTTCCTGGCCCACGGCCTCGACGAACTGGCGCCGCTGTTTGAACACTACGGCTTCCGGGAAGAGGCGGCCGGCTACCGGCAAACGGCCCGGCAACTCAAGGAAGCAACCCGCCGGCTGTGTTACGACCCGGGCCGCGGCCTTTTCGCCGATACGCCGGGCAAAAGGTCTTTCAGCCAGCACGCCAACGCCCTGGCCGTGCTCACCGACGCCGTACCCGCCGCCGAAGGGGCAGCCCTGCTCGGGCGCACCCTGGCCGACACGTCGCTGGTGCCCTGCGAACTGTACTTCCAGTTCTACCTGTTCAACGCCATGCAGAAGGCGGGCCTCGGCGACCGGTACGTGGCGCAGCTCCAGCCCTGGCGCAACATGCTGCAAAACGGGTTGAGCACGTTTTCGGAGTGGGAAGTGCAGCCCCGTTCCGACTGCCACGCCTGGAGCGCCAGCCCCAACTACCACCTGCTGAGCCTGGTATGCGGCATTACGCCCGGCAGCCCCGGTTTCCGGACGGTCCTGATCCAGCCCCAGCTGGGTTCGCTGGAGTGGGCCCGCGGTACCCTGCCGCACCCCGACGGACCCGTCAGCGTCGACTTCAGGCGCGGCCCCAAGGGACAACTGACCGGCACGGTCACGCTGCCCCCCGGCCTTACCGGCAAGCTCCGCTGGAACGGCAAAGAACTGGACCTGAAGGGCGGAACGCAGCGGGTGAAGGTGGGGAATTAGGGAGTTTGAGAAGTAAGGAGTTTGGGAGTTGGGGAATTTGGGAGTTTGAGCGTCTGTACCAGGTTATACTTGTACAGACAATTGGGGTTGGGATGAAAAAAGGATAACCACGGAGACACGAAAAGCACGGAGTGACACGGAGGGTATGGGGAGAACTTACCAAAAACCAAATTCATTCGTACGCCGGGAAAGGGGTAAAACCTGTACAAACCCGCCCCCACCCCACGCTCAAACTCCCAAACCCTCTAACTCTCTAATTCTCTAACTCCCCCTTCAGCAGCGCGTAGTAGGCGTGGTCGATGTAGGCGCCGTTTTTGCGTTCGCATTGGCGGAGGGTGCCTTCGTAGCGGAACCCCAGCTTTTGCAGGAGGCGGGAACTGGCGTCGTTGGCGGGTTCGATGACGGCCACGATCCGGTGCAGGTGCATGGCCGTAAAGCCGTGGTGGAGAATGACCGGCAGGCACTCGGTCATGATGCCCTGGCCCCAGCAGGCGGGCAGCAGCCAGTAGCCGACTTCCGTGCGGTTGTGCACCCGGTGCCACTCGTTGAAGCCACAGGCGCCGATGAGCAGGTCGGGCTCATGCGCGTGGCAGATGGCCCACCAGCGGCCCGTCCGGCTTTCGAGCAGGCACTCGTACCAGTTCATTTGTTCCTGCGTTTCCTCCAGCGTGCGGTACGACACGCCGTAGTACCGGATCACCTCCGGGTGCGACAACCCCTCGAAGACCCGGGGGGTATCGGCCGGCCCGATCCGCCGCAGGATGAACCGCTCCGTGCGCAACGCAGGAAAAGAATCTTCAATAGACATGAGGCAGGAGACGTAAGACAGGAAACTTATGCTGAAATGACTTCATAATTACGTATTTGGTCATTCTGTATCAACCGTGAATCAGCACGTTACGAACAACCAACAACGAACAACGAACCACTATTACCCCTTCAGTTCCTCCCGTTCCATGAAGGCGTAGCAGAGCATGTGGCAGATGCCCATGTGGGCGTCTTCCACGCGGCCGTAGTGCGTGGCGTCGATGGCAACCACGAAGTCGGCGATTTCGGCGAGGCGGCCCCGTTTGCCGCCCACCAGGGCCACCGAGTACACGCCGTGCTGCCGGGCCCATTCTACGGCCTTCACCAGGTTGGGCGAACTGCCGCTGACGCTCATGGTAAGCAGCAGGTCGCCGGGACGGGCGAAATTGGCCAGTTGCCGGGAGAACACTTCGTCGTAGCTGTAGTCGTTGCCCAGGGCCGTCATCCAGCTTACGTTGTCGTTGAGCGACAGGCAGCGGAACCGTTTGCTGAGCTTATCGGAGGCGCCTTTGCCGAGGTCGGTGATGAAGTGCGACGCGTTGGCCGCGCTGCCGCCGTTGCCGCACACGAACAGTTGCCGGTCTTCCTGCCAGACCTGGCGCAGCTTCTGGATGAGTTGTTCGACCTGGCCGAGCGGAATCGAGTCAAGGGCGGCTTTCTGGGCCTGGATGTACTGGGAAAGGTAGTGTTGCATGGGAATTGAGGGTCAGTGTTCCTGGTAGGTTTTTTCGCCGGCCGCCACGGCCAGGGGAAGGGCGTTTTCGGCCGGCGGGATCGGGCAGGAGTAGGCGCCCCCGTAGGCGCAGTAGGGGTTGTAGGCCTGGTTGAAATCGAGGGTCACCCGGGGGGTGGCCGGGATGCGGAAATCCAGGTAGCGGCCCCCGCCGTAGGTGTCGTGGCCGTTGGTTTCGTCGGTGAAGGGAATGAACAGGTAATCGCGGTATTTTTCCTGTTTGATCAGTTCAAGATTCTGGTACACGGTGAGCACGAGGGGTTTGCCGGCCAGTTGGAAGTGCAGTTCACCGTATTTCCGGTACTCGGGGAGGCGGCTGGTGGAGGTTTTCATCTTGAAGGGCGCCTGCGAGGAATCCCGCACGAAGGTAGCCGGTACTTTGCAGGCGGCATCGGCCGGGAAGTAGTGCAAGCCCCTAAAGGCCCGCCGTTCCGCCGCCGGAATGGGGGAGTCGTCGTCCCTGCGGAAGTGCTGGTCCTTTTTGGCCCGTTCTTTCCGCAACAGTTTGGCGTAGTCGCCGGGGGTACCCTCCTGGCCGGGCGCCGCAAGCGACGTTACGAGCAGCAGGGCAGTGAAGAAGTATTTGATCGCGTACATGGCAGGCAAAGTTACAATTCTTCGCCGGACCCCGGGCGGTTCCCTTTGCAAAAGCCCGCATTCATCCGGCCGGCCGCGGGCACTGTCGTAGTGCCGTTGTTGCCGGGCGTCTCCCGGTAGAATCTATCCGGCCGACTTGTCTTTGACATGACAATAGGCCAGCAGCCCCACGCTCAACAACAAGCCCCAGCCGCCCCACAGCAGCCATACCGTTGCAGCCGACTCCCCCAGATGGTTCACCAGTCCCCACAGCGGGAGGAGGCCCACGCCCCAGGCCGCCGTTGCCAGGATGGCCAGGGGCCAGGCTTGGTCGCCCAGGTCGTTGAGGCCTTTCCACCCCAGTGGTTTGACCAGCCCGGAAGCCAGGATCAGCAGCAGGCCGCCGGGCAACCCCAGCAGCAGGATGTTGCCGCCCAGCACCACCGCGGCAACAATCAGCAGGACCATCAATAACGACATACGAAATGAGATAGAAGGAATATGGGTCCAACTTACCATTTTCGGTCAAGGCTAACTAACCACACGGAAGATTACGGGAAACAGGCTGTTCTGCCGGCCTGATTTTTGGTCATAGGTTACACATAATTAGTCCTTTACGTGCGTTTCGGGAAGCAACTTTACATGGCGGCGATAAGGGGTAGCCCGCCGGAAAATGTCCGACTTATACAATTTTGGGGCGGTAGGCCAATCGTACTTTTGCATGGTACAAAGTCAAACCATCAAACTACTTTACCCATGAACTTCAAAGCCATCCTGTACGCATTTGCGTGCCTCTCTTTTTCGGTCGTCATCGGGGCCGCCGTTTACGAACACCTCGCCGTCGTGCCCCGATGGAGTGCAGGTCCTCCCTTTTCGCTGAGCATGTTCCAGGGCAAATACGGGTTGAATGCCGCCGCTTTCTGGATCCCCATTCATCCGGTTACGCTGCTGCTTTTGCTGGGGGCCCTGTTTTTTTCCTGGAAAACCGAAGGGAGAAAGCACGTGTTGGTCACCCTGGCCGGTTACGTAACCATTCTGGGGATAACGGGTGCGTACTTCGTTCCCGAACTGCTGGCAATCACCGGCACCGCCTTTTCGGAAACCATTGACCCTTCACTCACCCGGCGGGCTCAACTGTGGGAGCTTATGAGCCTGGTGAGGTTGGGGGTACTGGTCGGGCTGGCAATGGTTCTGTTGTTAGGGCTGACGAGGCTGCACGTGAGCAGAGCTGGCAGGAGAAGTTATGCGGGAGAGATGGGCGCAACTGCCAGAGTTAAAGCAGTGGTACAGGCTTAGTGCCGGCTGGCTAAAAAGGTAGGCCCAACAAAAAGCCGTTCCGGGAGGGCGGCTTTTTGCTTGTGCCTGGCGTAGGAGCCTTACGCCCAACCGGTGCCGTCCATCACGTGATCGGCCTTGGCGGATCGTCCTCACGCTCAAGGTCAGGGGACTTGATCCGGGGGGCAAAGCGAAACGGTTCCGTTCGCAAGAGCCGAATCTTTCCCGACAGCATATCCGGATGCCTGGCGTTGAGTAAGTACACCGAATCGCCGGGTACTACCGCTGAGGGCACTTTGAGGACAGCCGTTCCCCCTCGTTCGTACCAGGCGTCTCCCAACTTGCGACAATACGGGTACATCCTTCGGCGGTGCCATTCGTCCGGCAAGTCCGTGATGAGAATTTCCTCGGCCCCCACGTCCTCCCCGACTTCAATGACCATGACGGCAAATGACCCGTTTAAGCCTTCGCCGCTCCGGTGGACGACGTTTTCGAGGCAGTCCAGGGATTGGTTTGCCGCGGCGTAAATGACAAGATTGCCTTCCGAGTTCCAGCGGTTGCCCCGGCCAGAGGCAAAAAGTGCGTTTGCGTATTTGGTTAGACAGATCCGGTAAACCTGCATGTTCGTTGAAAAGAACCCCCGTTACGAAAAGTCGCCGCAGGCAATCCGGCTCAGAGCGGGAAAGGTTAAAGGGTAAACTTTGTTATTTTCGTACCCACCACCCGGCATGACCTACCTGGCCGGAGGTTGTGAAATGGATAAAACAAAATTGTGGACCCTCCGGCATTTGCAGCAGTGGAAGGAATTTGAGCATTCGGGCGTACTGCGGACCGACCAAAGCCGGATATGGCCTGAGCTCCTGCCGGCTTACCAATGGATGATACACCAGATGAAAACCCGGATCGGGGAACCGCCCGCCGGCGTAACGCACCCGGTCTGGGCCTGGTATCAGTGGATGGATGCCAGGCGGAGACTGCCTGACCTGAGGTACAAGGCACACATGGGCAAGGGGGAGGCAGGCGTGCGGATTGAGTTCAGGAAGCCTGCTGATCAGATTCTTCTCTCTGACTTTTACCTGTGGCACCAGCCTTTATGTTACCGAGGCTACATTGGCGCTAGTGAAGCTGATACCGACGAGTTCGAAGAACATATGCATCGTGCGTTGAAAGCGGCAGGCATTGCCGTTGGTGACTTTGAAAATTACCCGCCTGCGTGCAGGACCAGGATTAAGAAGAGTTGGGAAAGGATTTTTGATCCAAGCTTCAATGATCCTTACGGGGGTGAAGACTGGTCCAGGCGGTCCATTCAAGCCACCCTCTGGCAAGTCTCGCTGGATGAAGTAGTAAAAGTGACCCGGTTTACAGCCAGATAAAAAAGCTGACCCCGGGGATGCGTTTGGACGCATCACATCCAGCCGCTGCCGGGGAGAGGTGCAGGCATAGAAATGAAAAAGCCGTCCGCATAAACCATGCACCGCAGGCTCATCAACAAAACTTACGCTGCGTAACCTTACCCGTGCTACTTCTATGGCGATATAGGCAAGTGGAAATGAAGCATGCCCGTTTTATTTACCACACTTTTTAATCACACCAATATATTCACCATGGAATACTTTAAGGAAGACTATGCGCTTGTCTCCTATGACCAGTCTTTGGAGATGGCTACTGTTAGTTGGAATGCTAAATTTCTCACCCATGTTCAGTATCAGAAGGCTACGCATGCATTACTGAAACTGATTTTGGAAAAGCACTGTACCCGGGCGATATGTGATACGACTCACATGGGCGTATTGCCTTTGGAAAGCCAGCACTGGACGAACGAAGTACTTACTCCTAAGTACATGGAAAGCCACTTGCAAGTAATGGCAATTGTTACGTCCAGGGACGTATTCAATAAGGTGGCTATGAATAATATTGTCCGCAAGGCCAATAACACCCACCTCAACACCACCTTCTTTGCTACTTATCAGGAAGCTTTGGCCTGGGTAAAGGCCCAAAAAGTTCGACAGGTACTTGCTTAACCGGTTCTTACCCACCAATAGGGGGCCTCTGCTGAGGCCCTTTTTTATTGCCCCCGGTGGTGAGCGTGGCCGACACTTCGCCTGGTCGACACCGTATTAATCAATGATCACTGCCGTGACTTTTTAATAATATAGCTGCCGGCAAGTTGGACGCCTACTTGAACGGCGTCTCCGTACAGCTGGGCAGCCTTCTTTAGCCTAAAAGACATCTATCATAAACGAACGCCTAACCCATGACCGACAAAACATTTAACTCTACACCCAAACGGGTAGTAAAAAAAGACGGTAAGTTTATGTTGGAAATCATTGAGCACTATACTCCCTCTGATCGCAAGATTCCGAGAGAAATCATTGAGAAGATGGACAAAGAACCTGCCGAGAGAATCGAAGAAGTCAGAAATAAGCTGCTTAAATCCAAGTCAGCACGTCCTGCTCATTGGGAGCATCCCCAAGAGTGGCCTCCAAATATTTCCTGCCCTTTCTTGGTTTGCAGTCGAAAGGTGTATCTTTCAACGGGGCCCGGCCCGGCTTCCTCCAGGCGGCGGAACTGCCGTTGCTCCGGGTCGTAAGCAAATACGCTCCCGGACTCTATTTCGTAGACCCAGCCGTGCAGCGTAAGCTTGCCCAGCGCCAGTCCGGCAGCTACCGACGGGTGCGTGCGCAGGTTATCGAGTTGCACCAGCACGTTTTCTTTCACCGCATTCAGCACCTCGTCTTCCCCGGTTTGGTCCTGGTACTTTTCCTCCACAATCCGGAGGGTAGCTTCGGCATGTTTGAGCCAGTTTACTACCGATGGCATTCCGCCTAACTTTCCCTGGTGCAGCAGGCCGTGCATGGCGCCGCAATGAGAGTGGCCGCACACGATAATGTCGCGGATGCCCAGCGCCGTAACGGCGTACTCAATGGTGGCACCTTCGCCCCCGTTGGCTGCGCCGTGTGGAGGTACCAGGTTGCCCGCATTGCGCAGGATGAATAACTCGCCGGGTTTGGTCTGGGTAAGCAGGTTTGGCAGAATACGGGAATCCGAACAGGTGATAAACAACGCGTCCGGTTGCTGACCCGTAGCCAGGCGCCGAAACAACTCCCGCTGGGGACCGAAGACGGTATGCTGGAAATGATGAACGCCTCTGATGATTTTTTCCATGGGTGTGGTAGCCCGCGGGCATTGGACGGGTATTAGACCTACATTAGAGGCGTATTAGAAAAATACTGGAACGGAAGGCACCCATGCTGCCGGTGGTCCGCTACAGGATGCAAAAGACGGACTTAATTACCAAGGTGGTCATCGGCTGGAACGGGAGGGTGACGGCCGGGCAGTGCATCTCCGGCAGTATTCTCGACAACCTGCTGACGCAAAGCTGCCAGGCCATCTACGTGTGCAAGCTGCTGCACCCGCTGAGCATCATGAACCGCATGGTGGTAGCCGTTGGCCCGAGCGTTCGAAAACGTCAGCTTCGTGATCCTCTACACCGAACAGATGCCGGCCGAGGAGCAGGGGGGGTGGTTGTTCGGGTACGCGGTTGTTTTGGTGATTGCTTATTGGTGTACGTGGAAGCGAACAACCAATAACTACTTATTTGTTATTGCCGGGGGCTGATGCAGGTCTGTACGTCGGCGGGGCGGCCAAACAGTACGAGAATGTCGTTTTCTTCCAGTTGAGTCTTGGGGCCGATCACGCCCAGCACTTCGGGTTTTTTGTAGGGCCGGCCGATGAGGTTGGTCTTTTCGCGCATTTTGATGATGGTCAGCACGTTGAGGTTGTAACGGCCGCGGAAGTTAATCTCCTCGATGGTTCGGCCCACGTACCGGGCGGGCACCCGGGCCTCGATGATGCTGTAGTGCTCGGAAAGTTCGAAGGAGTCGACGACGCCCTCGATTTGCAGCTTTTTGGCGAAGCGTTCGGCCGATTCTTTTTCGGGGCTGATGATCATGTCCACGCCGATGGCTTCGATCACCGTCCGGTTGATGTCGGAGCTGGCCCGGCTGATGAGCTTTTTTACCTTGTTCTGTTTGAGGATGGCCGTAGTCAGCACCGAGGCGCCAATGTCTTCCCCGATGCAGACAATAACGATGTCGGCGTCTTTGAGGGGTAGCGTGGTCACGGCGTGGATGTCGCTGGAATCGAGGCAGACGGCGTGCGTGATGCGGTCTTTGACCTGGTTGACTTTCTGCATGTCCTTGTCCACCCCGATTACCTCGTGTCCCATTGCCGTCAGGGAAGTACACAAGGTAGTGCCGAAGTTGCCCAGGCCGATGATGATGTATTTCATGGAGATTTATGAGTTTATGAGTTTAAAGTTCATGAGTTCATGAGTAAAAAAGCGCTGCCGGTTATACGTGTAAGTACTTTTAACTCATAAACTTTAGACTCATAAACTCAACTGATGAATACGGTTTCGGTGGGATAACGGTAGCTCAGGCTTCCAACGGTGCGGCTCAGGGCGACCAGCAGGGTGAGCGTACCTACCCGGCCCAGGTACATGGTCACCATGATGACGGCTTTGCTGGCGTCGCTCAGTTCGGGCGTCACGTTGAGGCTCAGCCCCACGGTTGCGTACGCTGAGAAGCACTCAAAGGCGATGTGAATCAGGTCCTGTCCGGGGTCGAAGAGGCACACCAGGAACACGGCAAGCCCGATCACCAGGAAGGAAAGCAGCATGACGGCAAAAGCCCGTCGTACCGACTCACTAGGAATTTCGCGCCGGAATATTTCCAGCCGGTATTTGGACCGGGCAATGCCCAAGCTGTTGAGCACGGCAATGGCAAAAGTCGTGGTTTTAATGCCGCCCCCGGTAGAGCCGGGCGAGGCGCCGATCCACATAAATAACAGGTAAAAGAGGATGGTGGGCCGGGAGAGTGCTTCCATATCTACCGTGTTGAAGCCCGCCGTGCGGGGCGTGACTGATCCGAAAAAGGCCGTGATCAGTTGGCCGTACCCCGAACGCCCCGCCAGTACACCATCCTTTTCAGTTACGTAAAACAATACCGTTCCCAACCCGAGCAGCACGGCAGAGGTCACCAGGATGAGTTTGGTGTTGACATGCAGGCCCGGCGTGCCGGCTGGCCAATCGGGAGAGGGCGGCTGGTGGAGCAGCCGGGCCGCCTTGCCCTTCAGGTAATGCCGGGCGGATTGGTACAGGTTGAACAGTACCGGGAAGCCGATGCCGCCCAGGATGACCAGCCAGGCAACCACCAGTTGGAGGTTGTACTGCTCCCGGAGGCGGTAGTCGTACAGGCCGGCGCTGAGGGTGGAAAAACCCGCGTTGCAAAAGGCTGACACCGCGTGAAACACGGCAAACTGCACTTGGTCGGTGGGCGTGGCAAACAGCCGGTTGTCCACCGAAAGGTAGATGAAGACTGCCCCCAGCAACTCGATGAGCAGGGTGACGAAAATGATCTTGAACAGGGTGCGGAAAATCTGGCCGATCTTGTCTTCGTTGACAAACTCCTTGATAAAGATCTGTTGCTGGTAGGAGTACGCCCCCTGGAAGAAGGAGCCGAAAAAACTCGTGAGCGTCATCACGCCCAGTCCCCCCACCTGCACGAGCAAGAGGATGATGGCTTTGCCCGTGCCGGTAAATTGGGTAGCCGTGTCTACCACCGCCAGGCCCGTGACGCACACGGCGCTGGTGGCCGTAAAGAGGGCATCAACAAAGCTGATGCCGTGGGTGGTGGCATTGGGCAGCAGCAACAGGCCGGCTCCGAACACGATCAGCGCCAGGAAGCTGACCAGGTACAGCAGGGCCGGGCTGAACCGGATGCGGTAGAACGAGAGGCTGATTTTGGACAGCTCGATGAAAAAGACGGCGATGAACAGCAGGTAGATCAGGAAGAGCGTACGGGCGAAAGGCGCGTGGGCGGCCAGCCATCCCCGGAGCAGGAAGCGCCCCACGATGGCTACGCACTGAAAGGCAAACAGGGTGTATTCGGCCACCCGGGCGCCTTTGGTGATGGCGTTGCGCGGCAGCAGCAACAACCGGCTGCCCAGCGCCACGCACGACACCACCAGGCTTGCCGAATAGAAGGAGCCCAATAGGGAGACCATCTGCGGGCTGTGGCTGAACCCCAGGTCGTAGATGATGACGATGAAATTGGCAAGGCTCAGCCAGAGCAGCAGCTTATTGACGGTTTTAAAGACCTTCTGCCGGAGCCGGTACACTTTTTCGGCGGTGTCGTCATCGCGCAGGCTGCGTTTCATGCCGTTGGGGTTAGGAGAAGGAATACCACGTTGGCGCGGGTGCCCTTGAGCCAGTCGTTCGGATGGCGGACTAAAAATAGGGTTTCTAACCGTAGCAAGGGCACTCTGTCCAGCTTAATCATCCGGAAACACGTCCGGTTCGAATTGCACCACTGCTGCATTGGATAACCGGATAGGAAGCATGTCGATCATCAGACAATGTTGTATATAATTGATAATGAGGCGTTTAAACTGATCCGGTCACTGAGTCTGGTCCAGGTAGTTCCAGTAGAAGAGAGTGGCAAGATAGCCTGCTACACTGGTAAGGGCCAGCAACAAATAACTAACGGCGGGTAAAAGGGGCTCAGTGGCCCCGCCTGCTCCGCTGTACAACCCGGGAACTGCTCAGGGAAAATAAGCGCCCAAGCCAATGGCGGCCATGACCTGGGCCAGGACCAGGGTGAGGGCTACCCATCCCAAAGGGGCCAGGTAGCCTTTTCCGAGGAGGGCCAGCCAGGCAATGGGGGTACCTAAGGCAACGGTAAGCAGGGTGGTAACGGCGTAGTGCATCCCTTGCCGATGCAATGCAGCACTGGTCCACTCCGATGAAACTAAAGATACTGACCTTTTTTGCGTGGCTGGTTTCCCTATTAACCTCCGGAAAGGCCGGTTGGAGGGTTAAGTTCGTATCAAAAAGGGTGAATACGCTCCAAGTGATCAAAGCCTTATGAATTACCTAAAGATACTCCCCTTAGCCATACTGCTGTCGCAGGTTTGCCTAGCCCAAAGCCCGCAGAATCCCTACAGCTTGCCAATCCTTACCACCGTGGCCGAATTGCAACGAACCATTCATTAAACATTTGTTTAATTTAGAAAATCCTTTTAGCTTTGAGCATGCCCAGGAAAAAGCAAGCCATCAGCCCGGATACTGAGAAGAGAATCAAAGAGACGGCCAAGCAGGTATTTCTACGGGAAGGGTACGAAGGGGCAACCGTCCGCAAAATTGCGCAGGAAGCTGAGGTAAACGTGGCGCTGATGAACTACTACTTCGAGAGCAAAGAGCAGTTGTTCCGGAGCATTTACCAGGAGACGCTGGGCCACTTTCTGGGTACGATGGTCCGGCTGCTCAACGAAGAAACACCGTTGGAAGTAAAAATCTGGAAGATTGTGGACCGGTACACGGATTTTCTGCTGGAAAACCCCACCGTGCCGCTGTTTGTGCTGGCCGAACACCGGGAAGATGGAAACAGCTTGTTCAAGGAGATGAACGTGAGGGAAGTTATCAATACCTCTTACTTCACCAAACAGTTGCAGGAGGAGGCCGAAAAAGGGAATATTCGCCCCGTCAAACCTTTTCACATCATCTTTTCGCTGATGGGAAACCTGATCTTTCCGGTAGTGGCGCGCCCGATTATTTCGTACGTAGGCACCCTGGACGAGGACGGCTTCCGGCAGTTCATGGAAGAGCGCAAAAAGCTGATTCCCGAGATGATTATGGCGTACCTGAAGAGTCGCTGATTTTTTTTGAACTTTAATTAAACACTTGTTTAATATGGCTTGCTCAAACACCCGGTGGCAGCGCCCGAGGCAAGTGGACGAAATTAAATAAGGAACCATCACCCAACAATCAAGAGACATGAAAGCTCATCAAAATGAAATCGAAGTATTGGTCGTTGGTGCGGGGCCGGTCGGCCTGACGCTGGCCAACTTGCTGCACCATCACGGGGTTACTTACCGGATCATCGACCGGGAGCCTCGCCGACCGGTAGTAGAGTCGCGGGCAGAAGGCGTTCACATTCGAACGCAAGAGTTGCTTGAGCAGTTAGGGATTGCCGACAAAGCATTTGCGCTGTCGCGACCATTGCTGGCCGCCACGCTCTACGCGGAAGGGCGTCCGCTGGGCAAGATTGATTTTCGGGAAGCGGGTTCATCTCATCCCAACCCCATTATTCTGCAACAGGGTCACGTGGAACAACTCCTGGCCGCAGCGCTCGAAGGGCTCGGAGGCCGGGTGGAGCGTCCGGTAAATTTTCTCAGCTTTACGCAGGATGACTACGGGGTGATGGCTCAATTGCAGCACCCGGATGGTCGTTTGGAACAAGTGCAAAGCCGGTTTATGATCGCCTGCGACGGTGGTCGCAGCACAATTCGTCATCAGTTGGGCGCCCGGTTCGACGGTCAGTCAAACCCCAGCCAATTTGTGCTGGCCGATGTTGCAATTGATTTTACCGGTGAGCCCCTTAATGATGATCTGCACCTGTTCTTAGACCCGCTGCTGCTGTTTGGCCGACTGGCGGACGGGTACTGGAAGGTAGCTGCTATGGCTCCGGAGGGTTTTCCTCAAGAAGCGGCAGCAGACGAAATCATCAGCCAGTTGCAACATACGGCCGATAAACACGGTCTGTCCCTCCGGATGCACTCGCCCCGCTGGACATCTTCGTTCCGGATCAGTACGCGGATGGTTAGTCAGTTTCGCTACGGACGGGTGTTGCTGGCAGGCGATGCGGCGCACATCCACAGCCCAATGGGCGGCCAGGGTATGAACGAAGGCATGCAGGATGCGCTGAATCTGGGGTGGAAGTTGGCATACTGCCTTCAGAATAAGGCGCGTATGGAACTCCTTGACACCTACCAGTCCGAGCGTGGCCCCCTGATTGCCGATGTATTGAAAGACACTGCGCTCATGAGCCAGGTGCTGTTCTGGTCGAACCCCATGCTGCTGGCCGCCCGTAACCGGCTGATGTCGTTTGTATCCAGCCTGGATTTTGCCCAGCCCGTGTTGCGTGAACTGTTTTCGGGTGCCAGCCGGGCCTACGCGCCCAATCCGATGTTGCGGCAACGAACCCTGACGCCCGGCGAGTACCTGAGTAACATCGCAAATGGCCTGCTGCATCCCAACCCGGCCGATGATCTGGCGTTTAGGAGCGGCCCCAAACCGGGCGTACGGGCTCCTGATGCGCCCGGTATCGCCGGTGCCGGTCACCCACCACAGCGGCTGCTTACTCATTTTGCGAAGGACTTTCGTCACCGGCTGCTTGTGTTTACGGGGCAGCACATCAACTCAACGCGGTACGGCGAACTGTACGGTTGGGTAAGGCAAGTAGCTCAACAACACGAAGACTGGCTAATCCCGCTGCTTGTGCTTCGA
Organism: uncultured Sphingobacteriales bacterium; assembly: GCA_963844325.1. Lineage (GTDB taxonomy): Bacteria > Bacteroidota > Bacteroidia > Cytophagales > 172606-1 > CADCTQ01. The sequence continues at coordinate 4,325,986 of CAWJNV010000002.1, read as the reverse complement.
CAACCCGCAGTTACCCAATCGGCTGCGGCGTTTTTACTGCATGATACGGAGGGACATTTGCACGACCGCTATGGCGCCAGACACGAGTGTCAGTACCTGATCCGTCCCGATGGATTTATTGGCTATCGCAGTCAGCCCGTACTCCCTACCGATTTTGGTGCGTACCTCGAAAAGTGGTATTCCCCGATAAAAGCAGAGGACTTGAAAAGAGCACCTTCAACTACCATTTTCTGACCGGCAAAAGGCTTATATCAGCATTCTCCCAAATACTTAAAACCCTTCTCTTATGGCTGTTGCACTGCCGTCATTACAAGGCTATACGCTGGAGGATGAGCCACTGGTTCCCTGCCTTTGCATCACCTATCAGCCTACCATGAGCAGTGAGCAGTTCCGGCAAGCACAGACTTTGCTACTGGAATTGATTACCAAGAGAAAGGTGCAGAAACGCTTTATCGATACTTTCCAAATGGCCCTGATTTCTCCTGGTGATCGGGTGTATGGAAGGCTGGACGAAACGAACGGACTTATTTCAAGGCAACATCGGCTTCTTTCGCCAGAAAATCAGCCCCCTCTTCGGTAAGGCCAGCCCCGCTTTCAACTCAACGTACACCAGTTCCATTGTTTTCAGGGCCAAATCCACGTACCGTTGTATTGGCCGGTTTGAGCGGGGGTTAATGATTCGTTTGTCATATTGAGTCAGGTTTGCGTTTTTATTCAATTGGCACTGATCTCGAAAAGCACTCCGGCATAGGGCTCGGTCAGCTCTACGGAAAATCCGGTGGTTTGCAGCACGTGTCCGGTAAGGTTCGCCACGGCTTTTCCGTTCATGGCCCGAACCTGATACTGCCTGGCAGGATCCAGATGCCGGACCGTGACCGTCCGTTTCGGGTCGGCTGCTCCCTGCCGGAATACCCCAATAATGCCCCCTCGCCTGGTGTCGGTGTTGATTCGCTGGAAGCCGTCCCACATGCCTTCCATGGGTTCTCCGAATCCGGGAAGGTCCTGCCGGTAGCTCATGATCTGGTGCGTATTCTCCATCGATTGCAGCCAATCTGCATACGACCGGTACTTTTTCAGGTCAGGCGCGGACAGCTTTCTGGGGTCCCCCAGCATGATGGGCAAAGCCCCGGCCAGTGATTTGAGGTGCAACTCCCAGCCTTTGTCCTGCATTTCGGGGTTACCAATCACCAGCGCCGTGGCGGGTATGGCCGGCGAACGCCACCAGGCCATATTGCGGATGCGCAAGTCCACTTTGGCGTCCGGGCCGTTGAAGTTGGACAGCCAGTTGCCTTCGGCGTGTTTCAGCATGGCGTAATCAATCAACTGCAAGCCGCCCATGGTTTCAAAGGTGCAGTCAATGAACAGATTGGGCTTGGCCGCGTGCAACTCATCAAAGAGTTTCCATACCTCTTCGTAGTTGGTGAACAACGATTCGTGGTGATCGGCGTGCCCCTGGTGGTTGACGGCATAACAGCCCGTTACCTTGTTGCCAAACCGGTAGGTGCTGGTGACTACCGTAAAATCAAGCTTCAAGTATTCCAGTCCGTACTCCAATGCCAGCTTGAGCAATACATCTTTGATGTAGCCGCGCCAGCCAGTGCCAAAGCAGGCCGTACGCATGTCGGGGTTGTCTTCGTGCAGATTGGCAGGTTGCTGGGCTGAGTCCAGCACGAACCATTCCGGATGGGCCTGGTACACTTTGCTGTTGGGCGAAGCACTGCCCACGCTGACCCACAGTCCCGGTTTCATCCCCAGGGATTTGATGTAGTCGAAGACCGGTTTGAGGCCACTGGGAAACTTCTTTTTATCAATAATCCAGTCGCCGTAGTTATCGGCCCACCCGTCATCAATCACAAATTCTTTCATGCCGGCATCGGCAGCGGCTTTTGCCAGTTCCATCACCAGCTTTTCGTCGATGTCCTTGCGGAAGGGAACCCAGGTGTTGTACACGAAGGTAGGTTTCTGCGCCAGTTCGGACAGCCGGATGCCAATGTGTTTGCGGACGAAATCCGGAACGGCCGTATTGAGTATCTCGTCCGGGTCTTTGTGGTTATTGTAGACAATCGTGAAGACTTGCGGGGTCGTAAACGAATCGCCTCCGGCAATGTATTTCCGAAACGGGAAGCGGGCATCTTTATGGGTCAATCCGCTCAAAATGGCGGGCTCCTCCCAGCATACGGAGGTATGTTTGACCACGCCGGCAGCCTCGTTGCCGATCACCATTCCCTGCTGCCAATCGCTGTTGTGAACGGTCAGCAAGGCATCCTGCATGTTGCCGTCGTAGGGGCCAATGGACCGCCTGCGGCCGTAGTCGTGGCAAATCCAGCTGAATGTAGGGGCATAGTAAGCGGTTACGTTGAATTTCTCCACATCCACCGATTCCAGGCGAACCCGCTCACGGGTCAGGTTCTTAATCACTAAGTTCTTGCGGATCACCGGCAGGCCCGGATACAGCAAAAACCGGACGGTCACTTCGGCAACGCCATCTTTGCTTTGCAGGGTCACGGCTGCTCCATCACCTTGTCTGGCATCAGTTATGGCCTGCACCGCAACCAGCCGCCAATCGCCCGAGCCCGCGTACGATCTGCCGTTCAGTTCAAACTGGAAGTCAGGATTCGCTTGGGTGAAGTACTTAAAATCACCCTCAGCCGGTTTGTAGAGGGTAGTCAGCAAGCTTCCTTCCGTAGCCGGCAACTTCAGGGTACGTTGCACCAGGCCATTGTTCAGCACAAGTTCCGTCTTAGTCCATTTGGCAAAGGGAGGGTCGGTGGCTACGGGGGCAGTTGCCGCAGAAGCAGCCCGTGCAGTGCCACCCAGGAGTATAGTCAACAAGAATAGATAAACGTATTGCTTCATAGCATCAATTCATTACCTGCTACCGGTTCGCGGTTGCCGTTCCAATTGCACTTTATATTCACAATAGTAGGCTTTTACAAGAAAGAGAAGATGAAGTATTTTGGCATAAACCTGGATTATTTTATTTTCAACCAGAAAATACTTTTGACTCATGCCAACCAAGCGACAGAACCGGAAAGGCCGGGGATTTACGGGAGAGCGGATGATTGAAATTCCGGGAGAAGTGGTCGAAAAATGCCGGACTATGTCCCTCATCAGCCACCTGTTTATCACCCAGATGGGCTTTTTTCCGAAGGCGCTGCATCATTATTACCAGCGGCCAACGGGTATGTCGCAGGTGATTTTGCTCTACTGCACCGACGGACGAGGCTGGATCCAGGTACCCAAAGGCCGGGTGGCGATACAGGCTGGATCGGTCTTCGCCATTGCCCCTGGCGTGCCGCATTCTTATGGCGCTGATGCCGATAATCCCTGGACAATCTACTGGTTTCACCTCAGCGGCAGTGGGTGTACTGCGGTGACAATGGCCACCAAAAATGAGAAAGATTCGATTCCGCAGGCCCTTCGGGTGGCGTTTTCAGAAGAGCGCATCCGATTGTTCAATCAGATCGTCGACGCCTTTCTGAACGGGTACAGCCAATCGAACCTGTTGGTTGCGAACCTGACACTGTCCTATTTTCTAGCCTCGTTCCTGCTGCCCGAGAACCTTCACCACGGCCTCGTCAAGCCCGGCCATTCGCCCACCGACAAAGCCATTAGCTATATGCAGCAAAACCTGTCGAATCAGGCTACACTGGAAAATATTGCTCAATCGGCAAATCTGTCCACGTCGTTTTTTTGCCGCAAATTCAAACAGGATACCGGCTACACGCCCATCGAATATTTCAACCACTTGCGGATTCAGAAGGCCTGTCAGCTGCTTCACTTCAGCGATTTGCGGGTCAACGAAGTAGCGGCGCAACTGGGCATCGACGATCCGTTTTATTTTTCCAGATTATTTAAAAAACAAATGGGCGTTTCACCCGCCCAATACCGGAAAAGCGAAGGAATACAGCGCAGACTATAACTGCATTGACCAACCTAATCCTGGCAGCATCTCCTCTCAGGTGTCTTGTCAGCTTATTCACAACTGTCCGATCAAGTTCCGGCTACTACAAGCCTGATTAAAATGGCTCGTCGTACACCACCTGATTTTTCTCATTAAAAATTTTAAGGTAATCCATCTTGCCTCTGCCTTTAAAATTAATAATCAACCCTTTAATGGATCCAAGTGCCTGGGAGTACTTTTTCGTATAAATGGGTTGACCATCTATCGTTAATACCAATGTTTTATTTACGACGCTGATTTCAACTTTGCGCCAGTCGCTTAAGTCAATTCCTAATGGAGTTAAATCCTTGTTGTGGCCGTTTAACTGGATTTCACTCACATAAAACCGGGCAAATTTAGCACAGCCTTTTTCGAGAAGGGAAATCTCGATGAAGCTATGTTCACAAATCACCATAAACTTAGTATCAAAACAAGTTATCCCCCCGGTCTCTTCACTGTTTTTAATTCGTGATTGGAGCGTAAAATGATCACCGTCAGCCCGGAATTTCTGAAAATTAAAGTAGTTTAACCTTAGTTCCGTATCCGGTTTGATGCCATATTTCTCATACTCACTGTCACTTAAGTATAGCTCTCCGTTATGGGTGGCTCCGGATTTCAGCCGCTGCTCCTTTCCATTATATTTGATGTAACCCTGCCAGCCCTCACTTAGCACATGAACTCCCTGAGACGCTAATATCTGATCACGGTTTCGGAGTTTGACATGGTAATACCCGGGTTTTGCATGGTAGGTAGTGGCAATTGAATCATTTTTAGCTATTGTTTCCAGCTTGGGATACTCCCAGTCATAGTCAATAAAAACCGTATCTTGCCCGGCATGGGAAATGTCATAGGTAAAAATAGCTGTATGAGGGGCTAAACCAACCGGCTCTCTGCACTGAAAAATTACTTTTGGCGATTGTTCTCTTTTCGTAAAAGCGTAGATAACCGAAGCAAGTAATACAACCACAATCAGGATTAACAGGTAAGTTTTTTCAAGAGGTTTTTTTACTCTTTCCTCAACAGGATGAGTAGTAACCGGGCTCATTTCCTTCCCACTCTTCTCCCTCCCTTCTACATAGGGTTTTTGCTTTTCGCGGAATTCATACCAGTCATGATAACCCAGAAAAATGGCAAAGGCATTTTTGGTTTCTACCTGTGGATTATAGGTCTCCCGCGCTGCTTTTACTTTTCCAAAAACTCTTTTTAAGGTATCAGTACTGATGGAGATGTGTGATGCCGCACGAACCATCTCACTGAGTTTCAAAAAGTCTTTGTGACTCCAGTTGTCTTTGCTTCCCCAGCCTAATTTGTCTTCAATCAGGTTGGCACATCGTTTTAAATAAATCAAATCGTTCACCGGAAATGTATGTTTTGTCTTTATTAATTAAAATAATATACTATCCGACAGAAGGGGCAGACAGAGTTAAACCAACCTGAATTTGAGAAAGCCCGATTCAGGGCGGATCAGGTATCTAAAAAAAAATCTGAAATAAACTTCCCAGTAAATATCACAGATTTTTGGGGAGTGTACAAGGAACAGTGTCAGGGGAAATCGGAGTCCGGTTATCGCTCCTCGGGATTGGCGGCTCCATCAAGCCGCCGGTCATGAGGGGCTCACCTGTCGCGAAAGCTCATACCCATGCCGTAGAGGGAAATGACTTTTTCCTCTAACTCCTCAGAAATGACTACCTGACGCTTGGGTACGATCTGCGGCTCGAAACTACCCGAGCGGTCTCTGGGCGTGGACAAAGAGAACTCGCCGGCCGCACTCTTAACAGTTTTACTGGTTTTGCCATTACGGCGGTTGCCCTGCTGGCGTTCTTGTTGGTCCAGATGAGCGGCCATTTCGCCTTCCAGGGCCGCTTCCAGCGGTTGTTTTAACAAAGGGGCGAAGATGCCTGGACCTGCCCATCCTGAGCATCGGAGGTCCTTTCACCATTGATCGACTGGCCGGCGTACAAGCCTTTGATGGCCTCTTGCTTGAAGGCCTCGAAGTCGAAGGGTTCTTTAGGTTCCATTGGGTCGGTGTCTGTGGTAAGGTAGTATTTTATTTGACCCCCTTGACACAGTTCAATGTACAGTCTCGATTTTTATTAATATAATCCTATAATTTATATAAAAAGTATAAAATCCTTGACTCTGCTTAACTTTTGCTTGGAGTTTGCATATGCTTTGCAGTAAAACGGGTGAGTCTGAAATAGCAAAAAAGAGTTTGTTTTGTCTAAACCTTTAACAAAATAATGCTATGAATAAACCCTCATCAGCCAAATCAATCCACCAATCGGGAGAATGTCGGATTACTGCTAATTCTACCAGTTTAACTTTTACTCAGAAAGATGCAGTCAGAGTTTGTAGTAAAGCTGGCATGTTATTAACCTTTTAATCATTCAATGTCCTCATGAGAAAAACACTTACCATTTTACTGATGCTCTTCGTTTCGGGTGCATTGGTAGTTAACGCCCAAGACATTCCAGGGGCAAACATAATTTTAAACCCATCATTTGACACCAGCGATGCGGGCTGGGGAAAGTATTTCGATTATAACTGGGACCCAACCAATCCCCTGGCTGCCAGCGGCAATGTTTCGGTAGTGGCTAAAGATGGTTATACGGGCAAGGCCTATAAGGTGACCATTGGTAACGCCGGTACGGCAAACTATTCAGTCCAGATATCCTATCCGGTAGCTTTAGAGGCAGGCAAAACCTATTCGGTAACATTCAAAGCGAGTGCCGACGCACCAAGAACAACGACAATAGTGCTGCAACAAAATGTAGCACCCAAAAAGACCTGGTGGGAAAGCCCTGCTATTAATCTAACCACAACGCCAACCAGCTTAGGGCCATACTTTTTTACCGCAACCACTACCGATCCTTCAAATTTATTTAAGTTCTTTTTAGGCGGCGGTGGCACATCCAATGGAATTTCCCCCTATTTTGATGATGTGGTGGTGGCAGAAATGGTCCCCCCGGGCTCCACTGTTCCAGACGTGCCAACTGACATTGTGGCAACTGCCGGTAGCAGTAAAGCAACAGTATCCTTTACACCTCCTGCCAACACGGGTGGCTTAACTATAAAATCCTATACCGCAATCTCCTCTCCGGGGGGGATTCAAGCGACCAGTAGTTCAAGTCCCATTACGGTGCCCGGGCTTACCAACGGAACGGCCTATACGTTTACTGTATTTGCTACCAACGCTATGGGAAATAGCCCAATTAGCCCATCTTCTAATTCGGTAGTTCCGGTTTTTCAGCCCAGTGTTTACTACGTTAGCCCCAGCGGTAACGACAATAATGATGGAAGCATGAATGCGCCTTGGGCGACTTTCGCCAAAGCTCACGCAGCCATGATTCCAGGCGACACCGTTTTGATCAGAACCGGCACTTATCCGCCATTCACCATTACAAAGCCAGGTTCAGCCTCGGGAATAATTACGTACAAAGCGTATCCCGGAGAGAATCCGGTGATTACGTGCGGACCATCCGGGGACTGGAATTTACTCCAGATAAATGCTTCTTATATTACTATTGATGGCATCGAAGTCAAAGGCATCAATGATCAGCTTACCCTTGAGCAGGGCGAAGCGAATTACAACAAAATAGAGGCAGCGCTGGATGCTGGCGCCCCGGCTGACTACCAAAGTACCACCAATACCAACACAAACGGCATAAGTATCAATGATAGAAACAAGCCGACAGTACATCATGTAACAGTAAAGAACTGTAAAATTCACGACTGTTCGGCGGGAGGATTCGGTGCAACCTATGCGGATTATCTGATCATTGAAAATAATGAGATTTACAATAATTCCTGGTATACCATGTGGGCAACCAGCGGCATTTCCGTCATATATCTTATTGGTACGGATGCAGGAGCAAATATTGTTATCCGGGGAAATAAGGTGTATAACAATTATACATCCGTAAAATGGATCAGTATAAGAAAGTATTCCGATGGCAACGGGATCATCATTGATGTCCAGCATCCGGAAGGTACCTATCCCGGATATACCGGAAAAATATTGGTTGAAAATAATCTGGTTTATGATAACGGTGGAAGAGGATTGTATATAATGTCATCTCAAAATGCTCTTTTCAGAAATAATACCTCGTACTGGAATTCAAAAAAGACATTTAGTAATGGAGGAGAGATGGTCGTTTACGATTCAAAGGATGTTACATTCGTCAACAACATCGGATGGGCAAACCCTGCCTATTCCAATATGAATTTTGCGATCCGGGATGATGGCAACTGGGGAACCAATTCTAATATTACCTGGAAAAATAACATAGCATTTAACGGAACTGCTGGACAACCATCCACCTATTTCAACAAAACGACTACTACTTCAGTTGACAGCAGCAATAAACTTGGAGTAGATCCTTTATTGATTAATCCCACCATTATTACCGCGAATGCAAACTTTGCATTGCAATCATCAAGCCCGGCCATAAATGCAGGCACATCAGGTCTCGGACTCAGTACTTTTGATTTGAACTATGGGCCAAGAGTCCAGGCAGGTGCAGTGGATATAGGAGCATACGAATCTGGTTATGCACCGCCAGAGCCCGGTGATGGGTTAAGTGGAGAATATTTTAATAATATCTCCCTCAGAGGCACCCCCGCTGTGACAAGAGTAGACTCAACCGTTAATTTTGACTGGGGTTCCCGATCTTATTCTACCAGTCAATCTACAAATAACTTCTCCGCCCGCTGGTCAGGAACAGTACTACCCAGCTATTCTGAATATTACACTTTTGAAGTTGAATCTGATAATGGGGTCCGTTTATGGGTAAATAACGTTGAGATTATTAGCAAGTGGATGAATCACAAAAAAGAAGGGACAACTAAATATACTGGTACGATCAATCTTCAGGCAGGAACCAAATACAGCATCAGAATGGAGTACTTTGAAAACACAGGAAGTGCGGTAATAAAATTAAGATGGAGCAGTTCAAGTCAATCTTATGAAGTTGTACCTCGGAGCCAACTTTTTTCCACTCCGGCAACAACTGAAATAACAGTAACCTCCCATCCTGATAATAATGAGGCCATCTATGTCTACCCTAACCCGAACGCTGGAAAGTTTCTAATGAAATTTGCTAATGAAGGACCAGCAAACATCATTATTTCAAATTGGTGCGGTAAAGCCATCATGAATTTACGAAGGTCTGGAAATGTTGAAGAGGCTATTGACATATCAAATTATTCCCGTGGTTTATACTTCATAAGGATTCAAACCTCCTCAGGAATAAAAACACAGAAAATAGTGTTGGCTGACTGAGTAGTTCGGGGAAAGTGAATACCTGAATCCATAGCAAAGTGTAAAGGATTACCCCTTTAAATTGGTGCGTTGAGAAGCATGATGGTAAGCAACTGAGCAAGTACCAGTACTTGCTCAGTTGCTTACAATTTCCAGCTTAATGCTGACATCTGCCACATGCTCAAAGAAGAATCGCCCCAGCATATTTTTGAAACCAGGCAATGGATTGCTTATGTATAAATAGCCGAAAAAGAAGAACGGACTTTGCCCGGGGTGAATGGTGAGAATTTTCGCCCCTATTTTCAAGCATTGAAAACGATTGGCTACCATGGTCCTGTCGTCATCGAAGGACGTGTTGTTACCAGACTACCCCTTTATCAGGCATGCGGGCACGGGCACAAATGATTCTGCTCTCATTTGATCGAGGCTTAAAAGCGTCCCAGATTGCACCCATCGTTCGGGAAAGCGAGCGGATCGTGCAACGCTGGTTGAAACGCTATCAAGCTGAGGGCATAAACAGCTTGTGGGATGCTCCCGGGAGCGGTAACCCCGCTAAGGTAACTGCTGAGGATGAGGAGCTATTGCTTTCCAGTACTGACTAAGGTTAGGAATAGTACAATTTTTTCACTTTATAAAGTACAATTATAAGCTTTTATCGCTCTGTCTGCTCTGACGTTAGCATTCTAAATCAATACGTTTTCAGATATGGGGGAATGTCAGACAACGACCCAGGGCCTTAAGACTGGAGTTCTCATTGTGGACCCTGGAGCGGTTTTCAGAGTATCTGCCGGAACAGACAGGTATCGGCCTGAGTGGAGAAGGCGTACGTCAGCAGTTGAAAGGAATGAATATTGTGCTTTACCGCCCTCAGCATAAGATCAGTGTCAGGCACCCGGTTTTTCAGACAGAGGTTGAATCCAGCTATCTTTCGCTGTTCATGCTGCGAGGGAATAACAATCTTTAGGTTCTCAAACTCTTTCTGTCCTAAAGTTTTATTTCTTCCTGCTCCACCTGGAGAAGCCAACTCCAATAAGCCTTTTCCTCTTTTTGTTAGAAAAAAGTGCAATATGTAATCTAAGTAAGATTCATTTTCCTTAGGCTTGTACATTGGAAAACGGTGTGAGGCTATTAGGCCAACCTCATATTGGGTAGTCTTTGCTACTGCTTGCTCCCAGGCAAACACGATGTTCACAACGAATGCATCTTCTTGAACCCAAAATACACGCTTATCTCCTAACGACCCACCTGTGACCGGCTCTTTATAAAAAACTCCTTTTCCGTGGGAGCGTATTCCGATCTTTTGATAATATTTATCTTTAACTACCTTAACTGGCAGCGAAACTCTTTCCAATCGTCTTTAATCTTTCTTTCCCGCCACTCCCCCTCAAACTCTGGGAACCGTAATACAGGCACCTGTTCTTCGGTCAATACTTCCATGTTCTACTTATTCGGGTCTAATTCGTTTTCAATGTCTTCAATGGTGGGCAGACTCTGTTGTTCGTATTCAGTTGGGTAATTGGGAAACAGTCTGTTTCCCAATTTTGCCACGGCCCGTGGCAAAATGATTCGGGAAGTGCCGGTAAGCCCAAACGGGTTTTTTCAACGAAGCCGCCGTCTCATCATCAGCGGTTGATAAAATACGTTTTGAACTGCTGGAGTTCTTTTTGCTCAGTTTCGAGGTATTTTGCAAATATCCGGTCGCCCACCTGGTGGCGCAGGGCCGATATGCCTACGTCAATGAGCCGCAGCCCTAACTCGGTCAGCAGAATATTGTCGAAAGCCAGTCCGCCAATGTCAGAGGGCCGCCGCAAGTCGCGGTGCACAAAGCCGGCCCGGTGCAACTGGGTAAGCTCATCCTCAAACACATCCAGCCACAGTTCGCGGCGTTCTACTTCGTAAGCCCGGAAATCAAGAGGCTTAAGACGTTCCATCACCAGCATTTCGGCTTGCAGGGCCTCGTGAAAGTCCAGCCGCACGAACTTTACCACCAGGCCGTTTACGGCGTTGGCAAACTTCATCTTCTCCGCCTCCGAGCCGATGTCCGAACGCGTATCACCGGTATAGAGCTTGGCTACTTCCGTTTCCGAGAGCGCAATCACGGTGTTATTGGCTCCGGCCGAAAGTTGTCGGGGGTATTTCATGGCACCGGGCATTAAAAAGGCGTGGGGATGTTCAGTTGCCGGCAGAAGTAGGCAATCGTGGCGTCCGTGGCTGCCATGTCGCTGTCAAGGGCCTGCAATTGCGCCGACAGTTCACCCAGGTCAATCGCATCTTCCTCGGCGAACGTGTCCACGTACCGGGGAATGTTAAGGTTGAATTCGTTTTCCCTGATCTTTTCCAGCGTCGCTCTGTAGCTGTACTTTTCCTCCACCAGCCGCCCCCGGTAGGTAGCCACGATCTTTTCAATATCGCTGCCGCGCAGCACGTTCTGGTTTTTGGCCTTGTCGTAGTGGGCGCTGGCGTCAATGAAGAGCACGTCTTCCGGGTTTTCGCGACACTTCTTGAATACCAGGATGGCCGTGGGAATGCTCGTGCCGTAGAAGATGTTGGCCGGCAGGCCGATTACGGCGTCCAGGTAATTCTTATCCTCCACCAGGTGCTGGCGGATGTGTCCTTCGGCGCCGCCCCGGAAGAGCACACCATGCGGCACCACTACGGCCATGGCGCCGTTTTCGGCCAGGTGGTACACCATGTGTTGCACAAAGGCAAAGTCCGCCTTGGAGGCCGGGGCCAGCTTGCCGTACTGGCCGAAACGGTCATCGGACAGGTGCAGCGGGTTTGCGCTCCACTGCGCCGAAAAGGGCGGGTTGGCGACGATGGCCTCAAAGCGCTTGTCGAGGTGGTGCGGGTGCTCCAGCGTATCGTCCTGCCGGATGTCGAACTTGCGGTAGTGCACATCGTGCAGAATCATGTTCATCCGAGCCAGGTTGCAGGTGGTGCGGTTGAGTTCCCGCCCGTAGAAGTTGGAAACTTCCTGCACCTCCTTGGCTACCCGCAGCAGCAGCGAACCCGAGCCGCACGTAGGATCATACACTGACCGGAGCTTGGTTTTGCCCGTAGTCACCAGCTTGGCCAGCACCTTCGAGACCTGCTGCGGCGTGTAAAACTCGCCGGCTTTTTTGCCGGCACCGCTGGCAAACTGCCCGATCATGTATTCGTAGGCGTCGCCCAGCACATCCGATTCGCTGTTGCTCAACTGGAAGTCAATGGCATCCAGGTGGCCCAGCACCTTGGCAATCAAAGCGTTTTTAGCCGACTCAGTGCGGCCGAGCTTGCTGGAGGTCAAGTCCAGGTCCTCGAAAAGTTTATTAAAGTCCTCCTCGCTGTCAGTGCCCATCGTGCTTTGCTCAATGTTGTTGAGAATGGCCGAAAGGTCCGCCAGGATAAAGTTGGTAGCGGTATGGTCGCCCTCAGCTTGGTTTTCCTTATCCGGTTTGGTGTTGCCGCGCTTGGCAATCATGCGAAACAACTCGGATGGTTTGAGGAAATAGCCCAGCTTCTGTAAAGCTTCGTCCTTAATTACGGCCAAGTACTCCTGTCCTTCGGGCGTGTGTTCGTCAATGTCCACGAAGGCAATCTCATCCTGCTTTAAAATCTCGTTGGCGTAGGACTCCATTTTTTCCGAGAGGTACTTGTAAAAGATGAAGCCCAGAATGTAATCGCGGAACTCGTCGGCGTCCATCTTACCCCGAAGGGCATTGGCAATGTTCCAAAGTTGTTGCTCTAATATGCGTTTCTGTTCGCTGGACATGTTTTATGGCTCGGGTTTGTCAAAGGCATTTTACTGCGGCATTAAAGGTCCATCGGCATTCGATGTTCCTTGAAGTAATAATACCCTTTGCACGACGGTTTTCCAAGCCCGGTCACCCGCCCAACGGACAGAAGTTCACTTGTGTCGCCCCAATCATCTGGCGGGGACGCAAGTACAGTATGGGGAATGGTGAATTGCCAGTAAGACAAAATTATGGCAAGATTTACCGTAACGGTTTTCCGGTTCGCCGGCTATGCAAAGCCGGGGAGCCCGATATAACCGATGCACTGAAGAGCACTTCTGTAAATTAAAAGTGGAGTATATACTGCTGAGCGTATCAGAGACTATTGCGAATCATATCCAATTGATACGCGAATCCTATACCTACATTAGCTGAACGTTTCATTTCTTGAGCTATCGCCAGAAGTTTTGTATAACTGTTGTACATAGTCGCATGAGCATTGTGCCCTACAACATCCCTGTGAGGGTTATCGGGGCTCATGTAAGCTACTGAATTGACAATTTGTTTTTTAATAGTACTAATCAGATCATCAAATTGCATTGTCAACCCTGTATGTTTACGGGTAACGATACCAATGGTCTTCCCCCAATATATAGCACGAAAAGATAAGACCAATTGGGCATCAAGGACCGTAACAAGAAAAGTTCAAGTATTGAGAGGGAGGGAAAGTTCCTGTCCTCTTGCTGTATTCGGCAGGTATGAGTTTCACAAAGTGCAATTGAGGAGAAAAGGGTAATCTTCTGGAATGAGACTGTACGCTGGACTGTGTCAGGGGCGTCCAATAAAAAAAGATCACCTGCTCGCCGGCAGGAATTGATTCCCGGGTCCGAAACCCGGTTTGTACGCAAGGGCGTGGAAAATGCGAGTTTCAAATTTAAGTCTGATGCGTAAGGGGGCCTTTCCCTAACGGTTAAGAGCCTGCGTTCGGTGGAGTACCGCAAGATTGACTGATGCATTACCGGGAGAGAGCCCGCTCCTTTATGATCTGGTTGTATGCGCAGTTGAAATTTTTGGTGGACTGGTTGATTTCTTTAATTTTACTGCCCATGTAGCCGAAAACTGAACAAAAGGAGCATAAAATGCTAAAAACAACCTGCTTAGCTACACTCATACTGAGCGCATTTTTTCTTTCCTGCAACAAACAAGAAAAGGCCGCAAACCTGACTTACCATCGCTCCATTGCCTATCCGGAAAGCGATTTGATAGAAAAGCTTGAATTTACTTCCCAGCCCAGCCGATACCCGGGCAGCGGTTCTGATATGCACTGGTGGACCTGGGGCATTGACGATGCCATTTACGTATTGGATGATGATGGGAAAAATTTCGGAGGCCCCATCAACTATGCCCATGTGCTCAGGGTAACCGGAACGCCTCCTGCTCACAAAGTAGAGACGGTAACCGATTTTATGGAAATTCCTTTCCGTAAAATGATGCCTGAACATAAAATGTTGCACAGGTACGTAGACGGAATTATTGCCGTGGACTCGTTGCTTTATGTCTCTATTTACGATTATGACTGGAACCTCCCTCGCCTCCAGCCTTATTTTGATTCCATCAGGCCCCGCTTAGAAAACTATGATCCTTTTAAAGGCGCTCCGGAACCTATGTTGGGTCATATGTTTTTTACTTCAGCGTATTCAAAAAACTACGGTATAGCCGGCATTATAAAATCAACCGATTTCGGAAAAACCTGGACGAATGTTCCGGACGCAAACACCCCCCGCTTTCTCGGGCCCAAGTTTGCCGGACTTACGTTTTTGAATTTCGGTCCGGGATACGGTGATGTGCCGGCACATCTTTCGCCGTACGTGTATGCGATGTCCAACGACGGCAGTTGGGAAACGGGAGATCATGTATTCATGGCTCGTGTTCATAAAGACAGTATAATAAACCGCAGTGCATGGCAATTTTTATCGGGTATAAAAAACAATATCCCCGGTTGGTCCAGATCAGAGGATGAGAGTTACCCGATTTTTAGCGATCCGGGCCACACTGCCCATCCTACCATTTCTTATAACAAAGCCTTAAAACGTTACATACTGGGAATGTATAGCGACGTCTTCCCTCACCGGGAAGATGCTTCGGATGAAGAGTGGAGCAAGTGGGATAAAGAATCGGAAATGCAATTGTATGAAAGTGAGAATCCATGGGGACCCTGGAAAATATTTCACAATGAAAAACCGTGGGGAGGCACCAGGCATTCTGCTTACTTGCCCCAAATACCCAATAAGTGGTGGAGTAAAGACGGTTTATCCGGGACAATCATGTTTGCCGGCGATTATACTGCCGTCCATAAGCACCACGAGTATTATGGTTTTATGACCCAATCTTTTACAATTAAACTAAAAAAAGAGTGAAGCTGAATAGGGGAGGTGGCTTTGAAAGTGGTTGTAAGCGTATTTCTGAATGCGCCAGGGGGTAGTGAATAGTTTCGAAAGCTATGAATCAAATTTATTTCCATCCCATTCTGTTCCTGGTGGAAACAGCTCTGCCTGGCGCTTTCGCATTTCTGTTGCAATCAACGCACTGTTACCCCCTTGCTGTTCGAGTTCTGAGATAATCGTTGAATAACTTTTCTCATCCCTGTTCTGGCTTAATTTAAACACATTTTCTACCCTGTCTGCTTTAATCTCAAAACCAGCGATTGCGGGCATCATCTTTTTTAAAAACGCTTCCGGAAGGTTGTCATAGATCGTTGGAGATGTAGTGTTTTCCTTTTCAAATTTTAGTGTCATTTTTCTCATGAACTGGATTAACCCGGCTTCCGGCATAAATTTTATTTGTCCATGTACATGTACACTCACGTAATTCCAGGTTGACCCAATCTGCGGATTACTGTACCAGGAAGCACTTACATACGTATTTGGGCCTGTAAATACTGCCAGTGCACTGGAATTTTCGACGAAAGCTTTATGGTGGTCCGTGTTTCGCATGATGTGTCCCTGCAAAAACAATTCACCTTGCCTTTCTTCAGGCAACAGTGGAATTTGGGTAGCAACCTGAGTACCTGACAAGTTGCTGCCCGTCAAAAACGCAAATGGATTTTCTTTAATAAAATCCAGTATTGCTTGCCTGTCCTTTTCTTTGAAATAGGAGAAACTGTACATATTAAGTTGTATTTATTTTTTTATATTTAATCTAAAAATGACTTATAACATGATGAAGTAGGTCGGACGACCAGCCTAGCCTTTGAATCTTTCCGGGTTATTCATTCAATGGGTAGTTAAATTGAATGACCTGCATAGGGGCGCCGCCCGTTGCCCGGTAAAAGTTAACGGCCTGGGTGTCTTCCTGATCGGCCTGCACGAATACTTCCTCTGCGCCCAGGCTGCGGCAATATTGCTTCAATTCCATGAGTAATTTCGTGCCAATACCCTGTCCGGATTAAAGCACCTCCGCCGCGAGCTTAGCCGTTAGCTTTTCAATCAGGGGGAGCAGCACCTTCGTCTTCATTTCAGCATCACCGCCGGTGAGCATTTCACTGGTGCACTGCTGCGAAATCTCGTCGGTTTGTTTGACCTTGCCGGTGGCCACTTCCACGAGCCGGGTTTTGAGCGTGGCGGAGCCTTCCGGGTTGTATTCATCAACTGTCCCCGTCAGCACATAGCTGACCCTGAGTTGCTTGCCGACCCGCACCGCAGCCGCCGTCGAAGCCCCGTTCACCGCTACCAGATCGGCCTGCGATGCATCCCTCGTGTGCCTTACATCCACGACCTGAAACCGGGTGGTTTTCATCAGGCTGAACGCGATGCTGGCCTGAAGCTGCCGCTTGATTTCCCCCGTCATCCCTGGCGCATCCGGGCCGGGCGTGAATTCGACCACCGCCACCCGCACCTTGTCCGTTCCTTTCGAGGGAGCCTGAGCGAGTACTACGCCCACCAGGGCGATGCTTAAAATGATTCCTGCCAGTACGTTTTTCATTGTTCTTTTCATTTTGTAAACAGTAAGTGGTTAAATGTATGCGGGTGTTACAGACCGAGCACATGCTTGCGGGTGCTTTCGGCAATTCTGATTACTTCCCGAATCAGGTCTTCCGAAACAGTAAGGTCCTTGAGCGTTGAAAAAAGGTGCTCCAGCACGGCGTCAAAATGCGAATCGTTCAAACCGATTTCCACCAGATGCGCATGGGCATCGCGCATATTCTTCCCACTATACTTCAGCGGCGCGCCGAATGCATAGGCCAGAAAAGCTTTTTGTTTGGCGGCCTGGGTTTTCAGGTGGGTCCACCGGAAGAAGTGGCTGATCCGGTCATCGGCCAGCACTTTGGCGTAAAAGATGTCAACGGCAGCATCCACTGCATGCGTTCCCCCGATCTTCTCGAACAGGGTTTTTTCGTCGTGTACAATCATCGGCGTAGGATGTTTAAAATCTGAATAGGGTGCATTGATAAGATCAGGCGACCCGTGTGGGTACCGGGTATGCTGCTTGGGGAGGCTAAATTAGCGGCGGTAAGGGTGCGGCGATAACACGGATCTCCCAACGGCTGGCACGGAAGTAACATGCCGGCAAGCGTGGCACAAACAAGCCGGTTTGTTGCCTTATGATCAAATGCTTTTGCACAGCGCTTGCGGTGCGGCCGGAATATTTTTATTCAGGGCGTCTGCGTATTCAGAAGGCAGCTTGCCGAACTGTGCTTTAAAGCACTTGGAGAAATAAGACGGGTGGTTGAAACCGGAGAGGTAGGCGGCTTCGGCAACCTGGAGGCCGGGTTGTTGCAGGAGATTAGCCGCCCTTTTGAGCCGGATGGAGCGGATGAAATCAGAAGTCGATTGGTTGGTGAGCGCCTTGAGTTTGCGGTGAAGCTGCATCCGGCTCATGCCAATTTCTTTTTGCAGTGTTTCCACGGTAAAGCTTTCGTCCATCATGTGTTCCTCGATGATCCGGATGGTGGTCTCCAGGAACTCCGCTTCGCGGTTGGGAATGGTTAGGGTGGTGGGTTGTAAGATCACCTCCCGGCTGTATTTGAGCCGCAGCCGGTTGCGCTGCGTGAGCAGGCTGTTGATTCGGGCCGCTAAATCTTCAAAAACAAAAGGCTTCACCAGGTACTGTTCGGCACCTTCCCCGAACCCTTCCATTTTAGTATCCATGTCATCCCTGGCCGTGAGCAGGATCACGGGGATGTGGCTGGTGAGGCTGTCCTCTTTCAAGTGGCGGATCAGCGTCATGCCGTCCATGACCGGCATCATAACGTCGGTAATGACCAGATCAGGAATGTGTTGTCTTGCCTGGCGCAAACCCTCCGCGCCCTGGGTGGCCGTAAGGAGGTGAAAGCCATCCGATAACTGTTCATTGAGGTACTGGCGGAGTTCAGCGTGGTCTTCCACCAGTAAAAGGGTGGGCTTGTCGGGGTTGGCGGCCTGGTCCTCTTGCCCGGTTTCCCGGGTAATCGGCTGTAGGGCCGGAGGCGGATCAAACCGGGCCCGGATTTCCGTAGCGCCGGGAGGGAGTCCGGTTCCTGCTTGTCCATGGTAGCGGAGTGGGAGCACTACTTGGAAAGAGGCTCCCTGCCCGGTAACACTCCTGACGCAGATGGAGCCTCCGCACAGGTCTACCAATTCCTTGGCCAGGGCCAGCCCGATACCGGTTCCTTCAAATCCCCGGGTCTGGGAGTTGTCAATCTGGTAAAACCGGTCGAAAATTTTGCTTTGCAGGTGTTCGGGCACGCCCAGTCCCGAATCCGAAACCAGCATGCTGAGCTGGTGATCCGCCGCCAGGGTGGCCCGGAAGGTTATTTCTCCGCCGGGAGGGGTAAACTTAATGGCATTGGAGAGCAGGTTGTACACAATTTTTTCGAGTGTATCGGGGTCGAAAGGCACTACCCATTCCCCGGCGGGAATGTCAATGCGGTATTGAATGTCCTTATTCTCGGCCAGCGCAGTGAATCCGGCAGCGGTGTTATGCAGAAACTCCAGCACGTTCCCGTTTTTAGGATGCATTTTCAGCGAACCAATGTCGGCCCGGGCCAGGTCCAGTAGTTGATTGACCAGCCGCAGCAACCGGTAGGCGTTCCGTTCCATCATGGCCATTTCCTGAAACGTAACCCGTTCTTCCTTTTTTTGGAGGGGGGCCAGGATCAGGTGGAGCGGCGTGCGGATTTCGTGCGAAATGTTGGCGAAGAAATGCGATTTAAGGGCATCCAGTTTTTTGAGGTGTTCGGCCTCTAACTGAGCAAAGCGGGCCTTGGCCGCTTCCGCGTCGGCCTGCACCCGGGCTATTTTGGCGCTGCAAATGGCCGCAATGGTTTGCAACGCTTCCTGGTGGTGTTCCCGAAAAAAATTTCTTTCGGAATGTTCGGAATCAATTACGCCGATTACCTTTCCCTGCAGCCATATGGGTACGGCCAGCTCCGAACTGCGCACCTGGTCATCCACGATGTAACGGGCATCCCGCGAGGTGTCGGCAATTCTTTCCGCGCGGCCAAACTGCGCCACGCTGCCCACAATGCCCTGCCCGACCGGAATCACCAGGGGCCCCAGAATGGTACGGTCCTGCGGATTTTTGTTGCCGTAGGCTGCTTGCTGTACCAGGGCCTGTTGCGCCTCGTCGAGCAGGTAGATCACGCAATCCACGAAACCAAGCCGGGCAATGCAATTTTTAGCTACATCCCACAAGATTTCATCGACCGTGTTTTTGCCGTACAGGGAAGTCGCGAAATAGTGAATGGCTTCATTGGTCTCCCGCCGCAGCCGCAGTTGCTGAAGCAGCCGTTGCTTTTCATTTTTTTGACGCATTTTATACCGGTTCAGTACCAGCAAACCCATCAGGCAGCCCGACAGGCAAATAGACGTCAGCCGAATGGCAAGTGGGTGTTGATGGGGTAGTAGCGTTTCGACCTGCATGGACTGGAGATTGGTGTCTGGAAGGGGGAATGCCGGTAGGACGGCATTGTTGAGCATCCAAAAGTAGCATGGGCAGGACATGGAGCGTTAGCAAAATTAGGGCAACGAGTAGCACGCATGTTGCACGGCGGTGAGAAGTTGAAATGCGTGTCCGCCAGGGGCCTGTTTCTGCGAAGAACTCACCCGGTGGGAAGTCAACCTTGGGTATTGACCGCACCGATGCGTATGTGCAGCGTTCGGGGATTGACAGTTGCCGCAACCCCGCAATTGCACTATATTACCTGGCTCTGGTACTGACCCCGCAAACTCGTCAAGTCGCAACGAACCATGGCCCGACTTACCCACCGGTTGATCATTCCTGGGGTTGATCAGCAGACGCTGCTTGCTTCCCGGTATACCTGGCTGCTACTGCTCGTGGCGTGGTGGCCTGCTCCGGCTTGGTCCTTTGATACTACTCGGCCAGAAAATCCGGAAAGCTCCTCCTTGCATTTTGACTACATTTCCAGCCAGCCGGGGCTTTCGCGCAACCGGGTCTGGTGCATTGAGCAGGACCGGAATGGGTTTATGTGGTTTGGCACCGACAATGGCCTTTATAAATACGACGGGTACCAGGGCACGGGGTTTACGGCTGCCCGAAGCGGCGGGAAGGGAACCTTGCGGTCGGCCGACATCACCGACATTCACGCGGACCGGGAAGGCAACATCTGGGTGGCTACCCAGGGCGGTGGGCTGCACCAGATCCATCCGGAAACGGGAGCAGTAACGGCCTATCCCGTCAAGGGATTCGAGCACAGCCCCTGGGAGGACCTTTCTTCCCTTTTTGAAGACCCACGGGGCCTGTTGTGGATGGGTACCGCCAAGGGCCTCGCCCGGTTCGATCCCCGAACCCACCGTTTTACCCTGTACCCAACGCCCAACGGTAAAATGATTGAGCAACCCCGGATGGATGCGGCGGGCATGCTATGGGCGGGCAACGCCGAAGGCGTATACCGGCTTGATCCGGGTACGGGTAAATTTACGTTGTACCCCCTGCGCACTCCGGCGGGTATCCAACTTAGTGTCGGGGCTTTTCACCTGGCGGCCGACGGAATGGCTTGGGCCGGCACCCTGGGGAACGGGCTTCACCAGTTTGATACCCGCAATCCGGCAGGTGGGTTTACCCCCTACAATCCCCGGGGCCTGATCAATCCGCACCTGTGGCTCGGCGGAATCCTGGAGGCGGAGGGGTATCTGTGGCTGGCGACCAGTGAAGGGGTGCAGCGACTTCATCCCCAGACCGCCGGGGTAATAACGTTCCGGTCCGATCCCTCCCTGCCGGGCACGCTGAGCAGCAACGACGTGAAATCGGTTTTCCGGGACCGTTCGGGCAATCTATGGGTAGGTACCGGAAACGGCGTCAACAAAGCCGCGCTTTACCGGCAACCCATTGACGTGTATCAGATCACACCGGTCCCGTTTCCCTTTCACCGCCAGGAAAACGAAATTAATTCCGTGCTGGAAGACCATACCGGCACCGGGTGGGCAGGCAGTGCCTCCAAGGGGTTGTATCGCCTGGACCTGCCGTCGGGGCGGCTGGTGCCAGTGCCCCTGCACCCGGGTAAAAAAACCGCTTTCCTGGCCAATCAGGTATGGCCATTGGTGGAAACCCCGCAAGGAGAATTATGGGTGGGCACCGACATGGAAGGGGGGCTTTACCGCTTGAACCGGGCTACTGGCCGGTTTACCCGGTACGCGTGCCCTTTCTACGTCCGCGTACTGGCCTGCGACCCGGGCGGTACCCTGTGGGTAGGCGGATGGCGGGACGAAATTGCGTCTTTCGATCCGCGCACGGCCCGGTTCACGCACTTTAAAACCTTTTCCCGGGATTCGGAGGGCTTATCGAGTGGGTACATCAATGACTTGATGGTCAGCCGGTCGGGGAGCATATGGGTAGCCACGTCCACCGGGTTGGGTCGCCTGCACCCTGCCACGGGCCGGATCACCCGTTACGCAGCGCCGGGAACCGACGGCCTCAACGACGCGCCCCTTACCCTGTTTGAGGATGAAAAAGGGATCATTTGGGTGGGAACCAGCCGCGGCGGCGTAAACCGGTTGGATACCACTACCGGGGCGTTTACCTACCTGACCACCCGGCAGGGGCTACCCAGTAACAAAGTCACCAGCATCACCGGTGACAGCGCCGGGAATTTATGGTTTGGTACCGACCAGGGCCTGAGCCGGTACAATCCGGGCCGCAATGCCTTTCGCACCTTTGATCAATCGGATGGACTGCCCGAAAACGAGTTTCGCGTCACCGCCAACGCCAGGGGCCGCCGGGGCAAGCTGCTGTTTGGCACGAAGAATGGCTTGGTGATGATCCACCCGGACCGAATGCTGGAAAACGCCTATCCGCCCCCCACCTTTATTACCCGGTTTACCGTCATGGAGAGAAGCCAGCCTCTGGGCCGGGACAGTGTCTGGCTTCCGCACCACCAGAATTTTATTTCGTTTGAGTTTGCCGCCCTCCATTACGCCAACGCCGGTAAGAACCAGTATGCCTACCGACTGGAAGGCGTTGACCGGGATTGGGTGCCCGCCGGCACGCGCCGCTACGTTTCTTACCCCAACTTATCGCCCGGCACGTACACCTTCCGGGTAAAGAGTGCCGCGCACCACAATGCCTGGGGAGCGGCTGCCCGGGCGCTGACCATTGTTATCCGGCCTCCTTTCTGGCAAACCGCCTGGGCGTACGGGGCGTACGGGCTGCTGGCCGCCTCCCTGTTGCTGCTGGGCCGGCGTGAGGTAATCCGCAGGGAGCGCCTCAAGGCCCGGTTGGCGTTGGAAAGAGTGACATCGGACAAGCTGCGCGAGATGGATTCACTCAAGTCGCAATTCTTTGCCAACATTTCCCATGAATTCCGCACGCCGCTGACGGTTATTCTGGGTGCGGTTGAAAAACTCGCGCAGGAAAACATTCCCACGGCGGAGGGCAAATGGGGGCTTCAGGCAATTGGCCGGCACGCCAACCGGTTGCTCGAACTCATCAACCAGCTACTGGACTTGTCGAAGCTGGAAGCCGGAAAACAGCAGTTGCACCCGCTGCCGGGGGAACTGGCCGGGTTTCTGAAATACGTAACCGCGTCATTTGTTCCCCTGTTCGAACGAAAGGGCATTGCCTACCAGTACCAGGTGCCAGGCGCTCCCTGCTGGGTGCAGTACGACAAAGATTCGCTCCAGAAAATACTCTCGAACCTGCTTTCCAACGCACTGAAGTTTACGCCGGAAGGGGGGACCGTAGCGGTAACCATCGAAGCCCGTCAGCACGCGGATGGAATAGAACTGCTCATCGGGGTCCGGGATACGGGGATCGGCATTCCCCCGGCGCAATTGTCGCGGATATTCGACCGGTTTCACCAGGTAGATGCTTCCCTCACCCGGGCCTACGAAGGCACCGGCATCGGGTTGGCGCTGGCAAAGGAACTCGTGGCCTTGCACCGGGGGAGCATCACCGCAGAAAGCAGCCCCGGCAGGGGGACCCTGTTTAGCGTTTCTTTGCCGCTGGCCGTTTGCGACCCCATCCCAACCGAAAGCGTTGGGCGTGGAAACGCGGAGCCAGTGCATGCGGAGACACTTCCCGTATCCGATCAAGATACCGGGCATGCGGTTGAACTGCCGTCCGGCAAGCCTAAACTGTCAGTGCAACTGCTGGTGGTGGAAGACAACGCCGACCTGAGGCACTTTATCAGCCGGCAGTTGTCGGGTACGTACAAGTTGATGGAAGCGGAAAATGGCCTGAAAGGCTGGGAAAGAGCCCTTCAGACCCTACCCGACTTGGTGATTACCGATAGCATGATGCCGGAACTGGACGGCGTGAGTCTTTGCCGGAAGTTGAAAAGCGACCCCCGCACCAGCCATATTCCCGTGATCCTGCTCACCGCCCGGGCGGATGAGGAGCATAAACTGGAGGGGCTCGGAAACGGAGCCGACGACTACCTGACCAAGCCCTTCCGGCTGGCCGAATTGCAGATCCGGATCAAAAACCTCATCGAAGGCCGCCGCCTGCTGCGGGAGCAGTTTAGCCGGCACATCACCGCTGACCCCCGCCCCTTGACCGTCACCTCGGACGATGAACGCTTTCTCCAACGGGCCCTGGAAATTATGGAGGTACAGATGGGCAACGCCGATTTCGATGTAGAAGCGTTCAGCCGGGAAATTGGCATGAGCCGGTCTCACCTGCACCGTAAGCTAACCGCCCTGACGGGGTTATCCCCCAACGAATTCATCCGAACCATGCGCCTCAAGCGGGCTGCCGACCTGCTCAGGCAGCACAGCGGCAACGTGAGCGAAATTGCCTACCAGGTAGGCTTCGGCAGCCTCAATTACTTCACCAAGTGCTTCCGCCAGCAGTATGGTCAAACCCCTACGGACTATCAGGCGAGCCTGCCCTGACCGAGAGGACTTACCACAGTAACCCCCCCGTGGCTTTCCCGCAGGTGTACCCGTTACACTTTACACAATTCCCTGGTGCTTTAAGCAACCGATTTGGCGGCTCGCCCTGCGCGTTTATCCTGAAAACGCACGAAAGCAGTTCCGTCCAGACGGAAAATGAATGCGGGTAAGATACTGTAAATCAATATATTAAAAGTTATTTCCCCGCCCCCCTCCACGGCGTGTTACACGCGTGCTATTCTCTGGGAGCTCCGTGCTAACAAGACCGGGGCACCTGCTCCTACCTTTGCTTTTACAAACACCAACCACCACCCAACTCTATAACATTTCACCTTTCCAACCTCCTGATTTCTAATTTCTAAAATCATGCAAAAAAACCATTTTCACCCCGTTGTCCGACTGAGCGTAGGGGTACTGTTTATCATCGGAGCAACCCAAGCGCAGGCCCAGGACTACCAGGGCAACACCAACCCGGCATGGCTGAAAAACAGCGGCAACCTGTACGTGGCACCCACGGTAAAAATAGGCATCGGCACTTCTACCCCGGCGCGTAGCCTCGACATTGCCAACACCTCCAGCACCTACCTCCGGCTCAGTTCGAACGGCGGCGCCCTGGCTTCAAGCCAGACGGCCGGCATTGAACTGAGAAGAGTTCTTGCCAACGGCAGCAATACCACCTGGTCGCTGGTGAATGAAGGCTCTTTTAAAATCAAAAACAACGGTGTAGAGCTTTTCTCACTCAGCGGAGGACTGGTCCGGCTGGGGGCTTCGCTGAATAATCCGACGCAACTCAACATTCACGGTGCCAATGTGGAAAAAGTAAGTACTACCAGCGAAATCTATCAGGGCGGCTTACATCTGTGGTCCAAAGCAGGCAGTACGGTTCATGGCCTGCACATGGATGGCAACCAGATTGAAAGCGATACGGATCTGTTTTTGAACAATATCAAGCCCAGCGACATTCTGCTGGCCAACGGCGGCGGCAAAGTTAAAGTGAATACCACCGACGGCGAATCCCGGCTCAACATTGCTTCCGTAAACGATATGCAATTGAAGCTCATTAATTCCGGAACCGGGGGAGGCGCCTGGAGAATCGGCGTAGCCAACAGCGACTGGACGGCTGGGGCCGGCAAACTGGTGTTCTCCAAAACGGCTAACTCCGCCGACGCCACGATGGTGATCACGCCGGCGGGCAACGTGGGCATTGGCCTCACCACCCCTTCCAAAACCTTGCAGGTCAACGGTACCACCTCAACCAAAGTCCTCGAAATCACCGGCGGCGCCGACCTGGCCGAATCCTTCGACATCACGGCCGGCGACATCCCGTTGCCGGGCATGGTCGTAAGCATTGACCCCGGAAAGCCGGGCCAGTTGCGCGTGGCCGACCAGGCCCACGACAAAACCGTAGCCGGCATCGTGAGCGGCGCGGGCGACGTGCAGCCGGGTATGCTGATGGGCCAGGCCGGCACCCTTGCCGACGGACAGTACCCGGTAGCCCTTACCGGACGGGTATACTGCCGGGTAGATGCGGGTTATGGCGCCATTCGTCCCGGCGATTTGCTCACCACTTCGCCCACCACCGGCCACGCCATGAAAGTGACCGATCCGCAGCAGGCGCAGGGCGCCATCATCGGCAAAGCCATGACGGCCATGGATGCAGGCAAAGGACTGGTACTGGTATTGGTAAGTCTTCAATAAACACATTCTTCAGGTACATTATGAAAAAACTTCAGATATTCATGATCGGCATCTTCTGCCTGGCCGGTTTGCCCGGAGTTGCCCAGAAGCTGGTGCCCTATCCGTTCAGCCATGCGGCTGATGCTGCCGGACAAGACCAGCTCAAAGCACTCACGCAGGTAACGCACCCCAATACTTCTTTCCTGCGCCTGTATTTTGCGGGGACCGTGCTCGGGCAAAACAGCTACCTGTTGCTGGAAGCTCCCGACGGAGCCAGCCAGGAAATGCGCCGGGAAGACCTGGAAAACTGGGACTACAGTTCCGCTTATTTCAACGGCGACCAGGTGAAGGTGTCTTTGTTTGCCGCTGCCGGTGACCGCAATACGATCCGCATTTCCCGAATCAAGGTAAACGACCGAAAGGCGGAGGCCGGCAAAAACCAGGGGGCAAGCACAATGGCGGACCAACCGCCGGGCCAGGCTGCCGGCAGCGCTGCCCTTGACCTGAATCAATACCCGTACGCGAAAGCGGTGGGGCGGTTTACCAATGGCACGTACACGTTCGGAACCGGCTGGATTGCGGCCAACGGTGCGGTTGTAACGCAAAAGTTCACTGTGGTAGATGATCTGGACCTGATCGAATTCAACGTTCCCCCCTCCAATCAGGATGGTACGGTAAACCACCCGTCCCCGGCCGACCAGTACCCGTTGAACAAAGCCAGGATCAAGGGGAAATACCTGGAAGGAACAAAATATTTTCTGGGTTATACGCTGGAGCACCTGTTGATCAAAAAGTACGAAGGGCTCGGTAAAAATCACACGGTAGGCGGCTACATGGTGATCGAAGCCTTGCCCAACGGCACCGGTAAACGACCGGGAGAAAGAATCGGCCAGTATTTTCAGGTCACCCGCCATCCTTCCGGCTGGGTTATGAATGGACGGAAACTGGATATATTCCACTACGGTATAAGTGCGGGAATCATCAACCAAGTCCTTGATGAATATACGCTTATCGCGGAAGATCCTCAGCAGGTAATCACCGACGCCAAGGACAAAGACCGGTTCCTGGTGTACAACATGCCCATTCGCATGACCGGCTGGTGGGATGTGCATATGGAAGGTGCCCCCCTTACCTACGAAGGGTCCAACGTTGCCGTGGGCATTCATTCCCACGGATATAACGATTCGCCTTCGCTGGGGAGCGGTTTCCGGGATGATGACATGCGCAGTGACTTGAGTAACTTCTTCTCGTCTGCCATGACGTACGTGGACCGGGAAAGCTACTGGACCACAACCACCGGGGAAATTGACAAACCCTACCTGAAGGTGAAAGACGGGATCACCCATGCACCCAATGGCGCAGTGGTCAGCATTGCCCGGGGCACTTATTCCGAAACCTTCGTCAGCAGCAAACCGGTAATTCTGCGGGCACCGGTAGGAAAGGTAGTCATCGGTGCTTCCGCCGGGGCCAGTGCCCGGACCGCCGCGGGTACTTCCCTGCCCAGGGAATTGTTCACGGATGATCCCAGCGCCTTTGACCGGGAGAATGATGGGCCGGAAGAAGCCGGCACCACGCTGGTAAGCTCCCCCAATCCGTTCACGGACCGGACCGAACTGCGGTACGCGCTGCCGGCCGAAACTTCCGTTTCCGTAGCGGTATTCGACGTTCTGGGCAACCGGGTGCAAACCCTGCTGCAAAGCCGGCAACCGGCGGGCAACCATGTGGTAACGTGGGATGGCCGCGACCAGGGCGGCGGATCGGCCCCCGGCGGCCTGTACGTCATCAGGATGCAGGCCGGCACCCGGGCCCACGCCATCCGGGTAGTAAAAAAATAACCACCCATTCAAAACAAATCCATTGTATGCGGGTGCGTTGATTGACGTTGGGTAGGCTATCCGGCAATGCGCTCACAGTAGGCTTTCAGCAGTTTCAGATGACGGCCTACTTCCCGGGCAGTCGCCTTTCGGTACCAACCGTCCAGCAGCCAGCTACCGAGGGGCCAGTGCAGGTAATGGACTTCCAGCCGGACCCGGGCTCCCTCGCCCTCCTCGTCGAGCAGATAGTACCAACTGTTTTGCATCACCCACCCCGGATTCAAGAGCTGTTCGCCATACACCAGGGAGCCCGGGCCGGCATCGGTACGGACGGTTTTAAATCTCAAAGCCCCCGCATCCAGCAGGCAAACGTGCTGCGTGCCGAGCCGGTTTACTCTTTTTGGGTCAAACTGCACTGATTTTACCATTGGTTCCCACTGCGAACGGTTGGCCAGTTCCACCAGGGCGGAATGCACGACGGCCGGTGCCTGCCCGATGTACAACTCGCCGACCACCGGTCGCGCCGACCTGGGCAGCGGCATAACGGGAACCGCTGGCGGCACCCGTGCGTGCAGCGGCTGCAAAGAGATGAAATGAAACGGCACTTCTCCTGCCTCCTCGTAGGCAGCACTGGCGGCCAGCACTTTCATCCAGGGCTTTCCTGGTACCATTCCCGGATCGCCACCCTGTCCGGAATATCCCTCCGTAAGCAGCAGGTATTCGTGGGAGTCTAACTCGTTTTTCAGCAGGCGGTGCACCAGGATGACTTCTTTCCCGTACGGTTTGTGGTGGTTTTTCACGTGAATGAATCCAATCGGTCCGGCGTGCACGATGATTTTAAGCGTCAGGTCAACGGCCGTGCGGCAGGCCCCGCATTGGCACACCCGTTCGGTTTCGTAGCGCTTCAGGTGGGTATGGAACCGGATAAACATCTCCTCGGCCTGGGCGATTACCTGCCCGACCGCCGGCACGTGCTGGTGCTTATGAAAGAGGACGGCATCCCCCTCTATCTCCGAGACCGTCATGCCCAACTGGTCTGAATCAATCAGCAGTTCGAGCAACTCGGCCACGATGTGCCCGCTGTGGAGTAGTTCGGTTTCGTGCACGAACTGGGTAAAACCGCTGATGTCGGGTATGAAAAGCAAAGAAGGCTGATTGAGCATGAGGTAAAGGGCGAGGGACAAATATGCATTAGAAGAATGAGCCGCTTTGTCGGGCGCCCGACATTTGTGACCATTGGCGCCTGTTACCTTTACGAAGCCGGTACACAAGTATTCCGGCCAAACCAACATTCCCTCATGAACCCAATATCTAAAGCGCTGGTGTCGATTGCGCTGCTGTTTATAGGCACTGCCTGCAATAGCCCTGCTTCCCGCGCCCAGCGGCAAGAGCCTGACCAGGGGGTCCGGAAAGTAAGCCTCAACGCGCCCCAAGGCCGGGCCCTGGCGGCTTTTGCCGAAGGCTGCTTCTGGTGCGTGGAAGAAGTGTTCGAGGCCGTGCAGGGCGTGGACTCGGTCATTTCGGGGTATGCCGGGGGCACTACGCCCGACCCCACCTACCAGGCCGTAGGCAGCGGCCAGACCGATCACGCCGAATCCGTACTGGTGTATTACGACCCGCAGGTGATTTCCTACGCCGAACTGCTCAACGTGTTCTTCGCCTCCCACGACCCGACCACGCGCAACCGGCAGGGCCCTGACGCCGGACCGCAGTACCGTTCGGTTGCCTTTTACCGGACTGCCGCCGAGAAAAGGGAGGCGGTGCGGGCAAAGTCGGCCCTGGAAGCGGCAAAAACGTTCAAAAAGCCCATTGTGAGCGAAATCAGGCCCCTGACTGCCTTCTACCGGGCGGAGGGTTACCACCAGGACTATACCCGGCACCACCCCGACGACGGGTACGTAAGAGGAGTGTCCGTGCCCCGGTTCGAACGCTTCAAACGCACCTACCGCGGTACACTCAAATCCACCCAGGCCCATTAACCGAAAACCAGATGCGTATTCTCCCCATCATCCTGTTGTTGAGCTTACTCGGTTGGGTAAGTGCCTGCGCCCAATCCAAAGAGAAGCGGATGGCAGCAACTAGCCACAAAGGCGCCGCCAAAGGATTTCCCGCCGGTCAGCGGGTAGAAAAGACCGACGCCGAGTGGAAGCGCATTCTGCCGCCCGAGCAGTACGAAGTCACTCGCCAGGGGGGTACCGAGCGGCCCGGCACCAGCAAGTTGCTCGGCATTAAGGAGAAGGGCGTTTACCAATGCGCCGACTGTTCCCTGCCCCTGTTTGCGTCCCAAACCAAATTTGAGTCCGGGACCGGCTGGCCGAGCTTCTGGGCGCCGGTAGACGAACGAAACGTGGTGGTGGCGGGCGACAACAGCCTGGGCATGGCCCGCGACGAGGTGATCTGCGCCCGTTGCGACGCCCACCTGGGCCACGTGTTCGACGATGGCCCTGAACCGACCGGGTTGCGCTACTGCATGAACGGAGTGGCCCTGAAGTTTAGCAAGGAACAATGAATGGTACACTACGCTTTGCGCATCCCCCAGGCAGTGGCGTGGTTTGATAAGTACCTGGCAAAAAAAGAAAACACTCCTGCAAACAAGTAACGGGAGTACCCGGCGGAAAAGGATTACCGGTGTGTGACCCGCCTGGTACTCCCGTTACTTGTTTACCAAACGCTAAGAGGAAGGGGAGGTTAAAGCCTCAGCGTTCGCTCCCGCTCCGCGATGGGCAGGTCGTTGATGCTGGCGAACCGTTTGCGCATCAGCCCGTGTTCGTCAAATTCCCAAAGTTCGTTGCCGTAGGAACGAAACCACTGCCCGGCGTGGTCGTGCCATTCGTACTCGAAGCGCACCGCCATCCGGTTTTCCCGGAAACCCCACAACTCCTTCTTGAGCCGGTAATCCAGTTCAGCCGCCCATTTACGTTCCAGAAACCGTTTCACTTCCTCCTGTCCGTTTAGGAACTCGGTGCGGTTGCGCCATTCGGTATCGACCGTATAGGCGAGGCAAACCCGTTCGGGGTCTTTGGTGTTCCAGGCGTCTTCGGCGGCCTGTACTTTGAGCGGAGCCGTCTCCGGGGTGAAGGGTGGTTTAATGATTTGCATGAGTGGTAGGGTTAAAGTAACCAGGAAAGCAAAACCCGGCAGGAAAAGGCTGCCGGGCTTTGTGGCGATCAGGCTTCTACTGCGTTTAGTTTGGGGGCCGGCGGGAAATCAACGGGAATCTGCGTGAGGTTGTGCAGGTAGTTCATGATGACCTTGTCGCCGATGGCCGCAACCACGTCCACCAGCGTTTCGTTGGTGTAGCCGGCGGCGTAGAAAGCATCCAGGTGCGCCCCCGCAATGCGGCCCTTGTGCAGCGTGATCTCGCGGGTGAGCTTCACCAGGGCGTCCAGCTTGGGGTGGAACAGGGCCGATCCCTGGCGGATTTCCAGGATTTGTCCGTCGGTCAGGCCGTTCATCTTGCCGAGCGCCGTGTGGGCGGCCAGGCAATATTCGCATTCGTTTACCTGGCTGACCACCAGGTTTACCACTTCTTTTTCCTTTTTGCTCAGCGACGTTTTGCCGTTCTGGAACTGGAGGTAGTTGCCCAGCGCATTGTCAGAGTAGGCAATGGTAGCGTACAGGTTGGGCACGAAGCCCAGGGCGCCTTTCAGGTTGTCGAAAAGGGCCTGGTTCTGGGGAGATACGTCCTCCCGGGTGGGTACTGCAAAAGAAGGCATGGTTGTGAATTGTTTTGGTGTATACTGAATGATGGGATGCATTGGGGTTACGTTCCGCGCGAACTGACTTTACAAAGCTAAAGCACTGGCTGCCTCCCCGACATGGACGGATGGAGCAGGCTGATGGACGAATTGCCCGCCCGGTCGTAGCCCACCTTCTCGCGGTAGGTCTGCGGGGAAACGGCGGCGTTCTTCTTGAAGAAGCGGCTGAAGTAGTACTCATCCCCGAAGCCCAGTTCGTAGGCGATCTGCTTAACGGGTTTGCCGGTGAGGTACAATTCCCGCTTGGCCTCAATCACAATGCGTTCCCCGATCAGTTCGGTCAGCGTTTTGTTGAAGTGGGCTTTGGTGATCTTGCCCAGCGCCTTGGGGGTAAGGTGGAGCAGGTCGGCGTACGCACCGGGGGTATGCTTTTGCCGGTAATGCTTTTCGATCAGGTCCTTGAGCTTTTGCAGCACGAACGGTTCCTCCGAACCGGCCGTGTCGGTTGCGGCTTGCGGGTGCTGGTTGATCTTGATGCGCGAAGCCTGGATGAGCAGGATTTTCAGGTAAGCAACCAGCAACTCCGCCTGGGCAATTTCCGGATGCTGCAATGCGGCTCGCATCTTTTCGTATAAATCTTCGAAGGCGCGGACATCGCCGGGCGACAGTGCAACCACCGGGGGCTGGTAGAGGTTGTTGAAAAGCACCCCGTTGCAGGCTACTTCCGCCTTGTGCTTCTCGATGCAAAAGAAATCGGGGTGAAAGTGCAGCGCCGTGCCCGCCGGGCTTCCCTCGGGCAGCAGCCGGAAGGGCTGGTAGGGGGCAAAAAAAAGGATGGTCTGTGGTTCGTAGCGGTAGTCGGCCAGGTCTACCCGGAGCGTACCTTGACCGCTTTCAATCCACAAAGCGGAATAGCAGTTGAGCCGCTGCCACTGGTCGTACGCGCGGCCGGCGTGAATGGCGTGAAGGCCAAAAACCATTTCTCCGGTTTGGGGCTTCACCAGGGTGAGGGTTGCTGGATGGGAAAGCATCATGTTGCAAAAGAATGACGGTTCGTACTGCCCGTTTGTCGGATTCCCGACAATGCACCGTCTCTTTCCGCCCTTATTTGCGGTCCTGACCCCCTAAATCCACTCCCAATGTTCGGACGCCTCTTTTGGATGACCCTCCTGGTGGCCGCCGTTGCCCTGACGGCCCTGGTGAACCAACAACCAACGGAATCCGCGCAGGCGGTTGTTGACCGGGCCATCAGCCGGCACGGCGGATCTCTGTTTGACCAGACGCGCATCACGTTGGATTTCCGGCAGTACCACCTGCGCGTCGAACGGAGAGACGGTATGTTTGACTACCGGCGCACCTACCGGGATTCCCTGGGCAACCGGGTCCGGGAACAGATGACCAATGACCGTTTCACCCGGCGCGTCAACGCCCGGCCGCAGCCCTTGTCGGAGCCGGAACACAAGCGGTACTACGAAGCGGTAAATGCGGTGGTGTACCTGTCGTTGCTGCCCTATCGCCTCAACGACGCCGGCGTGATCAAGCAATACCTGGGCAGCGTGCAGATCAAAGGCAAGCCGTACCACAAGGTGCAGGTATCCTTCACCCGCGAGAACGGGGGGACTGACTTCCAGGACGTGTTTTACTACTGGTTCGACGCCCGGGAAAACACGATGGATTACTTCGCCTACAGTGCCGGCGGCAACCGTTTCCGGCAGGCCGTGAACCGGAGAGCCGTAAAGGGCATCCTCTTCCAGGATTACATCAACCATACCCACGCGGAAGGGGACACCACCGCCCTGGTTCACTTCGACCGGCTCTTCGATGCGGGCAAACTGGTGGTCTTGTCAAAGATTGAGCACCGGAATATCAGCGTAAAGCCGTTGCGGTAGGAGAACGCCGGGCAGGGGTCAACCAATGCCGGTACACGTCATAGAGGATTGCCAACAACACGACCCCGTATTCGGCAAAGACCCACCGCAGGTCCTCGTGGTAGGGTACTTGCCGGTAGGCGGCGTAGCTCAGCACCACCATCCCCGACCAGACGATTGGGTACTTCCACGGCGTAAACACGCCCAGCGCCACCAGGCCCGTCACGTACCAGGGATGCACAATGGTCGCCAGCCCGAAATACACCGTCAGGGCGGGCAGCATCAGGCGGACCAGCGGTACGGCCCGTTTTCTGCCGAGCCACGCCAGGACCAACACGGTGAGCAACACGGTTAGCCCTAATGCCGGCCCGAGGGTACCGATCACGTTGTACCCGTGTATCCGGTGGCCGGCTTCCCGCAGCAGGTAGTACACGCCGGCGTTGAATTCGAAGGTTTGAAAGTACAAGTTGAGGCTCGAAAAGATGTGCACCAGCCCCGGCGAAAGAAAAGGCAGCCAGCACAGCCCGAAGCAGAAGGCCATCCAGGCCCCCGGCTGGAGTGTCGTTTTCCACCCTTTCCCGGCCAGTACCAGCGGCAGGAACAGCAAAGGCAGCAGTTTTACCCCGGCCGACAACGCCAGAAACAGGGCCGCCCGGCGCACCCCGTTCCGGTGCAGGGCCCATAGGAAAGCCAGCAGAAAAACGATCATCAGGGCTTCGAAGTGCACGTTGCCCGCCAGTTCCACGATCACCAGCGGGTTGAGGGCGTACAGCAACACCCGGCCGGGGGGCAGGCCGTACGCGGCCAGCAACTGCGTGAGCAGGCGGATGGAAAACCCTTCCGCCACCAGGATGCACAACCGCAGCACCACCACGCCGCCCAGCGGGGAAAACGAAGCGAAAGGCGCGGCCACCAGAAACACGCTTTGCAGGACGGGCGGGTATACGGTGTAGTAATCCGGTGAATTCATCCGCCCGAACAACAGGCTCGTAACGGGATCGTTTGCCCCCCAACCGCTCTGGACGAGTTGCCGGGGCGTGTACAAAAACGGGTTAATGCCCTCCAGGCTCAGCCGCCCGTCCCAGAGAAAGCGGTAAAAATCGTCCGACAGGGCGGGCACGGCAAAGAGAAAAAGCACCCGGAATAACAGGGCTGCCCCGAGCAACCATTTCGACTGATCACTGTACCATTTCACCAGGCACCCGAAGGCCGCAAATAGCACCGCAAACGCCAGCACCAGGGGGCCGAAAGCGGTTCTGGGAATACAATACCCAAGTGTTACGTACCCAACTGCCGAAACGGCCAGGCAAGTGACCAGCCCGGCCCGTTTGGTTTTGCCGGGGGCAGGAGGGGGGAGCAGGGGAATCATAGGCAGCACGATGGGTGAGCAGCAGCGTGACGCCGGGCCTACCGGTATTTGAAAATCGTGAACAAAATCTTGTACCCGGCCAGTACGGTACCCTTCACGGTGCCGCTGATTTTTGAATAACCAATGCGGCGACGGTACCGTACGGGCACTTCCCGGGTCTTGTGGCCCAGCTTGGCCGCTTTGAGTTGCATCTCCACCGTCCAGCCGTAGGTCGTGTCCTGCATGTCCATGGAGAGCAATTGGGCGTAGCGGACCGCCCGGAACGGACCCAGGTCGGTGAACCGGACGCCGTACAACCCCCGCAGCAAACCCGTCGCCAGCCAGTTGCCGAACACCTGCGGAACGGTCATGGAGCCTCTCTCGCGGTTGCCCAGGGCCCGGGAGCCGATCACCAGGTCCGCGGATTCCTCGAAGATGGGGCGCACCAGCAGGTTCATTTCTTCGGGGTAGTCGGAGTGGTCCGCGTCCAGGAACACGATCACGTCGGGGGGAACTTGCATCTGCCGGCAGTACGCAATGCCTTTCAGGCAGGCCGAGCCGTAGCCCTGCCGCGGCTCGTCGAGCACCGTGGCACCCGCCTGCCGGGCCACGGCCGAGGTCCGGTCCCGGGAATTATTATTCACAACCACTACTTCAGCTACCAGATCTGCCGGTATCTCCGACAGGACGTTGCCGATGCCGTTCTCTTCGTTGAACGCCGGGATGATAACCACAATTTTTGGCTGTTTCAAGGTGTTTGCCTGGGCTGGTAAAGTCGGTGTAAATAAAGGAAGCGGGCGGGGCACCGAATGTCGGGCAGAGGACAATTGGCCGGAAAAAGAACCCTCCGGTGGTCCGGAGCCCCTCATTCGCGACATAACCAGCGACGGGATGCGCCTGCCTCTACATGAAAGTAGCCGGAATAAGCCTTCGCGGGGAAGTTTACTCCGGCAACAGTGATGATAGGCGTGATCACGCTACACCAGCGGATCACTGCTCACTCAGACGACAGAAAAAGGGTTGACCGTTTTACAGGTTGGAAGGAACGAGCCGTGCCGCCGGCTGGGCAATCACCGGGCAGTTGATGATCAGGTTGGTGGGCAGGAGGCCGGCAATGAAGCCGTTGGGGATGCCGTTGCTGCCGGAAAAGCTGGTTACGTACCCTTTTTCCACCAGGTCGGCCAGGTCTTCAAAGCCGGTAATGCGGCGGCGTT
Source organism: uncultured Sphingobacteriales bacterium (assembly GCA_963844325.1). Classification (GTDB taxonomy): domain Bacteria; phylum Bacteroidota; class Bacteroidia; order Cytophagales; family 172606-1; genus CADCTQ01. Next base: position 4,290,124 of record CAWJNV010000002.1, on the reverse strand, counting down.
TGCCGGCGGCAATGGCCGCTTCCGTCCACATATTCACGTGGGCGTCCCACATGGGCGAGTAGTTGTTGCCGAACTGCTTGCCGTTCTCGGGGTCGAGCGGAAAGATGTTGATCGGGTCGAGGTCGCCGTCGGCAATGGTGGAGTTCAGTCCCTGGCGCTGGGGATTGCCCACACCGGTGATGCCGTTGGCAACGGGAGAGAAGGCGAGCAGCGCCGACTCGTCGTACTCGGTGCTCAGGCCGAACGCCGGGAGGTTGCCCAGGCGGGGGGCGTACACGCCCAGTTCAATGGTGGCCGCCACCGGGTCAGAAGAATCAGTCACCAGGTGAAAGAAGAACTGGTCGCCGCCCTGGAAGCCGTCGAGGATCTGCATGGTGACCGTGCCGCGCCGGTAGTCGATGGCTACGGCCCGGTCGTGGAGGCCCGTCGCGTTGGCAACGATCTGCGCGTTGATCACCGTGCCGCTGGGCAGCACCACCAGTGAAGAGTACTCGGCGTCGCCTACCGCGCCGGGCTGGGCCAGGGAGGGTGGGAAGGTGGACGTAGTGCCCGCTTGCAGCTTTCTGACGGGGCTGAAATCCACGTCGCCCTTGAAGCGGATCGTGCCTCTTTCGAAGGTAACTTCCTGGCTGCCGTCGGTATCGCGGCCGTAGATGAGCTTAGGGGCGTAGTTGACGCCCAGGATGCGGGCCACATTGTAGCTGGCGGCTTCCGTCACGATGAAGTACGTGGGCTGCCCACTCGGGCCAATGCCTCGCAGCAGCGGCAGCGTGGCGGTTCTGGCTTTGAAATCAACGGCCAGCAGGTTGGGCAGAAAGACGTTTTGTTCGGGCGTAAAGCGGGTTCTGCGCCCGTTTGCCAGGCCCTCTTTGCTCATGCCGGTGGCTGTGGCGAGTTCCTGGAGCAACGTTTCGGCTTCGGCCGCCGCCGCTTTTTCGTCCACGGATTTTCGCGTTGCCGGGGCGGCCTTGTCCAGCGGCGTTTCGTCTTTACAACCTGCCAGGGTGAGGCCGGCTATGGCGACAAGCAACAGGGACCGGGAAAAGGGGTGCAAAAGGGTAGGGATCGAATCAAATTTCATGGTGCAGGGTTTAAAGTAGAAGCTTGGGAATGGGTTGAAAGGGAAATGTTGGTGGACCGATGGGTGAAGTAAGCGGGGTTATTACATAGGCAGGAAAGGGGAAGGGGTGGAGAGAAGCAAGAAATACGGATAGGACGAGCGGATTGATGGTACGAAAGGCGGTACGCACAGTGCATCCGGTAATAAGGCACGGGTGAACGCCTGGAAAGAAATTGTTTTCGGCCTGACTTGGCTCTTAAAAAGGAGGACAGGCGGCGATTGGATATGAATCAATTCCTGGCGCAAGGTACGGGCCTGTTCCCCGCCTAAGCCTCTCGAAAGTATCTCAATTGAATAAAGCTATTCTGACGCCGATAGACGCCGATACATATTAGCCCGGCCTTAATACGGCAGGTGGGCGGGTTCGCGCAGGGTATAGAAAAAGACCAGGCCAAAACCAACCCCCAGCAGGGCGTGAAAGAGGAGCAGGGTAAAGTCGCCCAGGTAAAAAGCCGACCACACGCCCCCGCCAAAGTACAGGATGAAGGCGCCCTCCAGCAGGCAGAGCCAGGAGAAAGACCGGCGGCGGTCTATGCCCCGCCCCGTCGGGGAAAGCGGCGTGGCGTTGAACTTCGGCGTCCGCACGAAAGGCGTTTTTCGGTTGCTGTATCCCTCCAGCACGGCCAGCGCGTTGTGCAGCGACAAGCCCATCGAAAAGGACAGGAACAAAGGGTACGTCCGAAGGAATGCCCTAAGGGCCTGCTTCCGGCTACCGGCTTTGTAGAGGACCGGCACGAAGTAACAGAGGGCAAACACGATAAAGCTCAGGATGCACACTGAGGCCACCTGGAAATAGGAGGTGTAGGCCGGCACCCGGTTTTTGATCCACAGGGCCGGCACGCTCAGCAGGCTGCTCAGGAACACGAACACGAACAAGCCGCTGTTGAGCAAATGCGCCGTAGCGTGCCACTTCTGCCGCCAGGGCAGGCGGGCCGCCAGTACGCTCAGCAGGTGCTTGCGGGTATTCTGGGCGGCGCCTTTGGTCCAGCGGTACTGCTGCAAGCGGTACGCCCGCAGGAAAGACGGCAGTTCGGCCGGTGAAACGACGCCTTCCAGGTAGGCGAATTGCCAGCCCTTCAACTGGGCCCGGTAGCTCAGGTCCAGGTCTTCGGTCAGCGTGTCGGCCTGCCAGCCGCCGGCCTCCTCGATGCAGCGTTTGCGCCACACGCCGGCCGTGCCGTTGAAGTTGAGGAAAAACCCGCCGGCAAAGCGGCCGGTCTGTTCCACGGTGAAGTGCGTATCGAGCCCGAAAGCCTGCAACCGCGTGAGCAGGTTTTCGGCTTCGTTCACGTGTCCCCAGCGGGTCTGCACCAGGCCCACCTTCGGGTTGCTGAACTGGGCCACCGTAGCCAGCAAAAAGTCCGGGTCAGGGATGAAATCCGCGTCAAAAATGGCAATCAATTCTCCTTGCGCCGTCTTCAAACCTTCCCCCAACGCCCCCGCCTTGTAGCCCTGGCGGTCCGCCCGGCGCAGGTGCCGGATGGAGAGGTAAGACAGTTCTTCTACTTTCTGGGCAATGATCTCGGTGGTCTCGTCCGTGGAGTCGTCAAGCACCTGGATCTCCAGCCGGTGACGAGGGTAACGCAGGCGGGCCACGGCTTCCAGCAGCCGGGCCACCACGTACTTCTCGTTGTACACCGGAAGTTGCACCGTCACGAAGGGCAATGCATCGGTAAGGCGGGCTTTGGGCACGGGCCGGATGTTGCGCCGGCTCCGGACGTAGTGCCCGATCAGGTGCGCCTGGCTGAAGCTGTAGATAAAAATGAACACCAGCGAGGCCACGTACCCGGCCAATAAGGGGCCGGGCAGGTGCAAAAGGAACCACTGGGTCAGGGAATGTAAGTACTGGGACATCAAAATTTAGATGAATTGACAATCCAGGCTATGGCTGTATGGCTGAATGGTTATATGGCTGTATGGTTGTATGGCTATTGGATCAACCATATAGCCATATAACCATATAACCATACAACCATTCAACCATTCAACCGCACGGCCGTACTGCCGATCAGGATGGGCGGCGCATCGGCGCGGCCTTCCTCCGGGCCGTTTTCGAGTTTGAGCACGCCCCGGGGGCACACGGCCGCGCAGATGCCGCAGCCCACGCAGGAAGACCGCACGATGTTCTGCCCCCGCTGGGCGTACCACCGCACGTCGATGCCCATTTCGCAGTAGGTCGAGCAGTTGCCGCAGGAAATGCACTGGCCGCCGTTGGTGGTGATGCGGAAGCGGGATTTGAAGCGTTGCACCAGGCCCAGGTACGCCGCCAGCGGGCACCCGAAACGGCACCAGACCCGGCTGCCCATGAACGGGTAGAAGCCCGTGCCCACCACGCCGGCAAAGCCGGCCCCGATCACGAAGCCGTACGTTTTCTGCACGCCGCCCGTGAGCCCGCCCAGCAACTGGTAGTCCGAGAAGTAATTGACCAGCGTGATGACGGTCATGCCTACGGCAAAAGCCAGCACGCCGTGCACCGTCCAGCGTTCCACCTTCCAGGCTTTGAGCGACTTGTCCGACAACTGCCGGTAGGGGTCGCCCAGCGTTTCGGCCAGCCCGCCGCAGCCGCACACCCAGGAGCAGTACCAACGCTTGCCGTAGAAATACGTGATCACCGGCACGGCTACCACGATGAGCAGAATGCCCCACATGAGCATAAACAGGCCGAACGCCCCCGACTGCACGAGTTGGTTGAGGTTGTAGCTGTAGAAGAAATCGTAGTCGAGCGGCCAGATGTTCTTGAAGTCGTACCAGGGCTGGTGGAGCAACACCAGGATTTCCGGGATGAGGAAGGCGAAGGCCGTCTGGAAAAACATCACCGACCCCGTGCGCAGCATCTGGTAGCGGCTGTGGCGGTACTTGAGGATCATGCGCACGCCCAGCACCAGGATGACCAGCGTATAGAGTACTCCGTAGAGGAACCACTGGCTGGCCGGGTTGCCGGTGAGGGCCCGGCTGAGCGGGTCCACCAACACTACCCAGTTGGTGATGTACTCGGGAAACCAGTACAGCAGCACGTAGAACCCGATCAGGAACACGCCCAATAGAATGCCCAGCCAGCCCCGCGCCGTGAGGGAGCGGAAGAAAATGCCGTTGTTGTGGATGCCCGCCGGCCCCCGGGTGTAGCGCGACGCGGCGTAGAGGAGCCCGCCGGCTACGGCCAGCCCGAAAACCAGCGAAAACCAGAGCCACGGATTGCCGGTGAGAATGCCGCGGCTCGCATTTTTGGTCAGCAGAAACGTATAGTCGTTGTAAATGACTTGATTCCACTGCCCTTTGGCTTTAAACGCGTCATTCACCCGGTTGATGGCCTCCTTTACGTCCCCGACGAAGGAGAAGTTTGACGGGTATTCCTGGCCCAGCAGCGGCCTTAGGGCGGGCTCCAGCCGGGCGTAATGGGTTGAATCCGAAATACTCTGGCGTACTGCTTCCGGCGTGAGCCGGTAGTGGCTCGCCCCAAAGGCCCACAGGAACACTGCCAGTGCCGCTACGAATAAACCTAAACCAATTTTTTCGGGTGCAGCCATTAGGGATATAGGGATAAATTGAAAATGAATGATGCGAATCAACGCTTAGCCGGCGGCAGGGGTCAGGAATGCGTTCGACGGTTGTTCCCGCTGCCGGTGTTGCAAAAAGGCATTGGCGATTTCTTTTTCGTGCCGCCGGTAACACTCGGGGTCGAAGTTTGCCTCGCGCAGATGACCAATCACGTATTCCACCGGCCGCTTTTCGGTCAGCCAACGATCGCACACCTCGTGGCGGAGCCGGATGCCGAAAGCGTTGAAGCCGAGTACCTGCCGGTTGTGCGGGTGGTAGTTCACCCGTAGGGCTTTCCGGCCGCCGGCGTGTTCCCAGTAAAATGTGGTTTCGTTTTTGCCCAAGGCATTGCCCACCTGCCCGTAAGTCTGGTACTCGATGTCGAGAAACTTGGCCGAATTAAACCAGTGGCCGGGGGCGTAGGCGGTTCGCTTCCCGGTCAGCGTCAGGGCCAGCGTCTCGCCGTGCATCCGGCCCGTGTACCACACCTGTTCCACGGCCTTGCGGCCCGGCGGCGGGGTGCGGTACTGGGCGCAGTCACCGATGGCGTACACGCCGGGCACGCTGGTTTCGAAGCATTCATCCACCAGTACGCCCCGCCCGGTTTCGATTCCCGAGCCGGCCAGCCAGTCAATATTTGGCGTTACGCCCGCCGTAACGCCCACAAACTGGCAGGGAATTTCCTCGCCGGCCTTGGTCACCACCGCTTGCACGCCGTGGGTAGCGTCGCCCCGGATGTGGTCCAGTTCCGTTTGCAGGCGCAGGTCAATGTGATGCTCCCGGATGTGGCGGCCGATCAGTTGCGCTTCTTCGGCGGGCAGTACGCTCCCCCAGAAATTACGTTCCCGCACCAGGAAAGTCACCGGGATGCGCCGCGAACGGAGCATTTCGGCCAGTTCAATGCCGATCAGGCCGCCGCCCACTACCACGGCCCGTTTGATCTGCGGGGTGCGGGCCTCGAGTCGCTCCAGGTCCTGGAGGCTGTAGAGCCCCTGCACGCCGGGCAGGTCGTGGCCGGGCCAGCCGAACGCGTTGGGCCGTGAGCCGCTGGCAATCACCAGTTGGTCGTAGGCCAGCGTGCCGCCGTCGGCGAAAAGGAGTTCTTTACGTCCCGTCACCACCTGCGCCACGTGCTTTTGCACCAGTTCCAGGCGGTTCTTAGCCCAGAAACTGTCTTCGTAGGGTTTGGTGTGTTCATACTTGAGGTGCCCCATGTAGATGTACATGAGGGCGGTGCGGGAAAAGAAATGGCGTGACTCCGAAGAGATGAGGGTGATCCGGCAATTGCTGCGTTTGCGCACGTGCCGGGCGCAGGTAACGCCCGCAATCCCGTTGCCGATGATGACGATATGGTGCATGGGCGGTTATTTGTCGTTGAGGCCCCAGTCGTACGCTAAGAAACCGATTTTAGTGCCCTTCCCGATCTTGGCCGTAGCGTACTGGTTGATGAACTCCGGCACGGTGCCCTTTTTGGTGAAATCCTCCTTGAACCAGTCGAAAATCTGCGATACCTCGGCCTGCCTGGCCGTGATTTTATTCCGGGAAGGATCGTCCAGGAATTCCCGGGTCAGGCGGTCCAGTTGCCCGTTCAGCTTGCCGGCTTCAAATGCCTCGGTGGATAGTTTGGGGCAGGACTGCGAGGCGCACACAATGGCAAAGTGCACCCGCGGGTCGGCGAATTGCTTGCGCAGGATCTCGTGTTCGATGTGGTTGAGGGTAAAAGAGGTTCCGTTGAGGGCGATGAACGGAATGTCCCAGGGCGACTTGGCTCCCGCCTTTTTGATGTCGTTGATGCTGCGGAGCGGGTAGTGCCGGGCAATCAGTTGCACGGTGTAGGCATTGTAGGCATTGAGCCAGTAGGCCAGTTGTTCATCCCGGCTCCAGTATTTCTCCTGGGGCGGGTGGGTTTCCAATTGGCTTAAATACCCGTTCAAAGACAGGCTATCCTTGATAAAACCGCGGTAATCCACTGTCCCCTTCGCGCTGACGTGCTTTTTGAGCAGGGCGTCCCAGGCGGCGTGTGAAAAACGGGGCTGCGCCATGGCCGCATCAACCATTGGGGCGCAGAGTACGAAGGAGAGCAGGAGGGTTTTGAGCAGGTGTGGCATGAGTACCGGGGTTGATGCAGGGCAATATCGGTCCGGCCCGCCGGGCGGAATGTCGGGTGACGGACAATTGATCAACATTTTCCCGCGCCGCCTGCATAAGCGGGTATTTATTTCCGGGTGCCCGACGAATCACGTCCGAATGTCGCGTGAACGACAAACGCGGCGCAGGGCCGGGCCTACCTTTCGCAAAAAAGCCATGAAACTACTCTTTTCCTTTCTCCTGCTGGCGCTCCTGCTTTCGGCCTGCACCGGCACGGACCGGGTAGATGATCCCACGGTCGGCCAGCGCATCGACGTTGCCAATCAGCAGGTGGTCCTGCAACCCGGCCAGAACGCCCAACTGGCCGCCCGTTACTACGACCCATACGGCATTGCCCGGCAAGTGGCCCTCAACTGGACCTCCTCCAATCCGCAGGTGGCCTCGGTAGACGGGAGCGGCCTGGTGCTCGCCGCTGGACCTGGACAAGCAGTGGTAAGGGCTTCCTTCGGCGAATTTGCGGGGCCGTCCGTCAACGTGAACGTGATCGCCGACGAGAACGGAGTCGCTTCCGTCACGCTAGCCGCACCGCGTACGGGCCTGAACATAGGCGATCAAATCAGCCTGACGGCGGTCGTGCAAAACATCCGGGGCGAAACGCTGACGGGAAAATCAATTGAGTGGTTTTCGGAGAACGCGGCCATTCTGCAAGTAGACGCCCGGGGGCAGGCCACGGCCCTGGCGGGCGGGGTAGCGGCCGTACACGCCAAGGTCAACGGCGTCAAAAGCAACTCAGTGGACCTCACGGTAGGCGCCGACCGGGCGGGTACGTTCGTGCCGGCCGGCGGTTACGCGGCCAGTGGCACGGCCATGCTGCGCACCGAAAACGGACAGGTAATCCTCGACCTGGGCCCTAACTTCCGCACCAGCTTCGCCCTGGGCACCTACATCTACCTGGCCAATTCCACCAACGCCGGCAACGTCCGCTCGGCGGGTCTCGAAGTGGCGCAAATCCGCGAGAATGGCGCCCAGACATTCAACATTTCTACCCTTAACCGTAACGTCGGACTGTTCGACTACCGCTACGTGGTCATCCTCTGCAAACCCGCCACCGTCACCTTCGGCTACGCCGACCTAAACTAATACCAGGATGAACATGATTAAACGGATCAATCGGAGGATACACCTTGATAAAAAGATGAAAAGAGTCATTACCATCGCCGTACTGGCACTGCTGCCGCTTTCCACTTTTGCCGGGGGTGGGTGGCCGCAACCCAAAGGAAAAGGCTTCTTCAAACTCGGGCAGAATGCCATCCGCTCCTCGGCCTTCTTCAACCCGGCCGGCGAGGTGATTGACATTACCACCACCAGTCTCTACACCACCAGTCTCTACGGCGAGTACGGGCTCACGGGCCGCCTGACGGGCCTTTTCTACTTCCCGTTTTTCGTACGGGGCACTTTGAACGAAATTCAGTACCGGCAGAGCGGCAACGTGGAACCCGGTGATGCCGTGAATGCGGTCGGGGATACGGACGTGGGGTTCAAATACACCTTCCTGGCCGGCAAGCCCTTCTACGCCAGTTTCACGGTGCTGCTCGGGCTGCCCCTGGGCGACACGGGCGGGGGACGGTCGGGCATCCTGCAAACCGGCGACGGGGAATTCAACCAGTTGGTGCGCCTCGACGTCAGCGGCTCACTGACTGATAAGGTATTTGCCTCGGCCTACGTAGGCTTCAACAACCGCACCCGGGGCTTTTCCGACGAGTTCCGGTACGGGGCTGAAATCGGGGTCACCCTCAAAAAGTTTACGCCCATCCTCAAAATAAACAGCGTGGAATCTCTGTTTAACGGGGATGCCGAAGCCGTGCAGAACGGCATTTTCTCCAACAACACCGAGTATTTCTCACCTACCGCCGAAGTGAATTACCAGTGGACGGAGCACCTGGGCCTCAGCTTGTCGGGTGGCTTTGCCCTGTCGGGCCGCAACATTCTGGCCGCCCCCAACTGGAGTGCGGGGCTATACTGGAAATTATAGTACTATGAAGAAGATCCTGATTGTAGAAGACGACGAAAATGTGATCGGCCTGGTGCGGATTCACCTGGCCGACCTGCCGGGAGAGGTGGCGGCTGCGCGGCGCGGCGCCGAAGGGTTTTCGCGGGCCCTGCAACAGCCCTTTGACCTGGTGATCCTCGACATCATGCTGCCGGACATGGACGGCCTGGAGGTCTGCAAGCGGTTGCGCATGGAAGGGCTGACCACGCCCATTATGATGCTCACGGCAAAGTCGGAAGAGTTGGATAAAGTGCTCGGCCTCGAACTGGGCGCCGACGACTACCTGACCAAACCCTTCAGCGTGCGGGAACTGACGGCCCGCGTAAAAGCCCTGCTGCGCCGGGGCGACATGCTGCGGGCCGGGCCGCCGGCCCTGCCGCTTGAGCCCATCGCCTTCCGGGAACTGCACCTTGACCCCTTGAAACGCCGGGTTACCCTCGGGGCGCAGCGGGTTGAACTCACCCCCCGGGAGTTTGACCTGCTGCTGCTGCTGGCGGCCAATCCCGGCCGCAGTTATTCCCGCAAAGAACTCCTCGACCTCGTGTGGGGTACCGGCTTTGAGGGCTACGAACACACCATCACCACCCACATCAACCGCCTCCGCATCAAGATCGAGCCGGACTTCAACCACCCGGTTTACATTTTGACGACCTGGGGCATTGGCTACCGCTTCGCTGAATAAACATGACCCATACCCATTGGGCCGACCGGCCCGGCTTTCTCTCCAAAACCTGGTTTTCCGGGCTGTACTGGCAGTTGTCTTTCACCTTTCTGGCCACCCTGACCCTGCTGGCGGGCACCTACGTGTACATCACCATCACGTCGGCCCGCGCCTATTTTGAAGCGGCCCAGCAGCGGCTCAACGGCCAGGTGGCCGGGCGGATTGTCCAGTACATGTCCCCGTTCGTGGCGGACGGGGTGGACGAGGAAGGCGTGCAGCGGATTTTTTTCAATGCCATGGTCATCAACCCCAGCATCGAGGTCTATCTGCTCGATACGGACGGGCGGATTCTCACGTACCACACCCCGGGCGACTCCCTGCTCCGGAAAAACGTAGCCCTCCAGCCCATTGAGCGGTACATTGCTTCCGGACAAACGCTTTTTATCCGGGGCGATGATCCCAAGAGTCAAACCCGGGAGAAGATCTTTTCGGCCGCCCGCGTGCAGCGGGACGGACGCCTGTCGGGGTACGTGTACGTGGTGCTCACGGGTGAATTGTACGATTCGGCGCTGGCCATGCTGCTGGGCGACCACGTGGCCCAACTGGTGAGCCGTACCCTGGCGGTAACCCTGCTGGTGGCGTTTGCCATTGGGTTGGTGGCGTTCTGGTTCATTACCCGCAACCTGACGGCAATTACTTCCACCGTCCAGCGGTTCCGGGAGGGCGACCTGACGGCCCGCATCCGGTTGCGGGCTACCGGGGAGCTGGCCGAACTGGCCGCGACTTTCAACCAGATGGCCGATGGCATGGCTACCCACCTGGAAGAACTCAAATCCCTGGAGAAACTACGGCGCGAACTGGTGGCCAGCATTTCCCACGACCTGCGCACGCCGGTGACGGCCATCTTCGGGTACGCCGAGACGCTGTGGCTGCAAAAGAACGGGCTGGCCGATACCGAACGCGACCACTATACCCACATCATCCTGCAAAGCGCCGGCAAACTCAAAAAGCTGGTGGAGGAACTCTTCGAGCTTTCCAAGCTGGAGGCCCTCGAGAGCACGCCCCACCGCGAGCCCATTAACCTCCGCGAACTCGTGCAGGAAGTACACCAGGCCTTTCAACTCCAGGCCGAACGCAAAAACATTTCCCTCTCTTGTACCAACGGCGCGGGCGTCACCATTGTCGAGATCGATGCGGGCATGATGGAACGCGTATTGCAGAACCTGGTAGACAACGCCATCAAATACACGCCGGCCGGGGGCAGCGTCGCCATCCGCATCGCCGAGTCGGCCGGCACGGTGGAGGTTTCGGTGACCGATACCGGCACGGGCATTTCGCCCCACGTGTTGCCGTACGTGTTTGACCGCTACTACCGCCGCGTCGGCTCACCCCCAAGCGCCCCGCCCGGCGGCATGGGCCTGGGGCTGGTGATCGTCAAAAAGATCCTGGAACTGCACGGGGCGCAGATCATGGTGGAAACCGGGCCGGCCACCGGAACCCGGTTCTGGTTTACCCTGCCCATCGTAAGCGCCTCGTAAGCGGATATACCGGTCTGGTTACAGGTACATGCCCCCGAACCGGAAAAAGAGCAGGTTCAGCAGAAATTGACCCGAGTAAGCCAGCCCCATCGCCGCCACGGCCCGGAGTGCACTGGCCGCCGTGCGGGCGCCGCAGAACTGCACGTACACCCACAGATTATACGCCAGCGTAAGCGCCACGTACAGGACCAGCAGCCCGTCAATCCGTACCGACAGGACTTGGGTAAAAACAAGCCCCCCGATAAACAGCAGCAGTTGCTGCGAGGTGATGTACGTGTTGAGCACCAGGTGTTCGGCGTAGTTATACCCGCTCCTCCGGAAAAGCAGGAAGGAGAACAGGGCAAACACGGGAATGGTGATGATGTTGATCAGGGTTGCGTAGGCATCGGCGTAAGCAAAAAAGGCATTAAAGAAAGCATGGGCGTCTCCGTTTAAAGCGCCAATCGAGGTATACTCACCGGAGAAAGAGTGGTAGCGACTGGTCAGGAAAGAGGTGACCGCGCCGATGAAAAACAGGTACTTGTGGGGGGCGTAATAAGCCACCCGCTGCCCGGCCAGGTACAGCCGGATGGCTTTTCCGGGCCGCAGGCTCAATTCCCGGGCCGTAAATAAAAACCCCCGGTTCACTTTTACCACCGAGAAGAGGGCGTCGGTGAGGATTTCGCGGGTCGTAATGCGGCTCGTGGCGGCGGGCTGACCGCAGTGGTAGCAATAGAGCCCCTCGAAGGAGTGGGTGCAGTTTTTACAAACCATGCCGGAAGATACACCCGTTTTGCGCGTCCGCTTGTCGGCTGCCCGACAATTGCCCCGGCGTGCCGGTGCTACCTTTGGGCACCTTAAAAGACAAACCCCATAAAACCCTTCGCTGCTTTCACAATGGCGCTGCTGTTGCTCTCCGTGCCCGGGCTGGCCCAGCAATCGGCCGTGTTCATCCCCAAAGCCGGCGCGGTTGCGTATTGTAGCTTTTGCGAAAAACTTTTAGGTTATTGTGATACTTTCGTGAGATTTTCCTTGCGAGTACGCTTTACCTTGGCTCACCGTGAAGGCGTTGCGCAACCGGCCATGCGGCCGGCGGCAGCACGCTTTCCGGGCGAATTCCGAATCCGATCCTTAACCGCACAGCCTCTCTCCGGCATGGAAACAATCAAGTACTGGTACCTGCGCAACCACGAATTATTTACGCAGATGAACGAAGCTGAAATCAAAGGCCTTTGCGTGATTTCCGGCTTTAAGCGGGCCCATAAAAACGAGATCATCTACTTTTCGCACGAGGAGGTGAAGCGCATTTACCTGCTCAAAAAAGGCGTGATTAAAATCGTTTCCTCCGATGAGGCGGGCAACGAAGTGACCAAAGAGGTGATGCAGGCCGGCGACCTGTTCGGCGAGATCACCCTGAGCCACCGCGTCTCGCCGGAGTCGGAGTACGCCAAGGCCATTACCGACGAGGTGATTATCTGCTCGTTTACCCTCGATGACTTCGAGAAAGTACTCGAAAAGAACCCGGCTATTTCGCTCAAGTACACGCGGCGGGTAGGCGACAAGCTCAAGGCGTTCGAAAACCGGTACGCCGACCTGATCTTCAAGGATGTACGTACCCGGGTGGTGGAATTTCTCAAAGGGTTTGCCCAGGCCAACGGCAAGCTGGAAAACAGCCAACTGACCGTCAAGAACTACCTCACCCACCAGGACCTGGCTTCGCTCACCGGCGCCACCCGCCAGACGGTTACTTCCATTCTCAACCAACTCGAAAAGGAGAACAAAATCCACTACTCCCGCAGCCAGATCACCATACCCAACCTGGCTGACCTCCGCTGATACTCCGGGGTGCAATACTTATCCTTTGCCGAAGGGGTGGGCGCCTTCCGCAAGCTCAGAACGTACCGCAAACAAATGCAATAACCCAAACAAAATCACAATGGAATGGATGCTGACGGGTTTCGTGGCCGGGGCGTTGGTGAGCTTTCTGGGCTCGCTGCCGCCGGGTATCCTCAACGCCACCATTGTCCAGCTCGCCGGGCAACGGGGCATGGGGCCCGCTTTCGGTTTTGCCGCTGCCTGCGTGGTGGTGGAGGTGGGCTACAGTTACCTGGCCATCCTGCTGGCTACGTCGCTCATGGAGTTGGGCCGTTACCACGTGGCCGTCGAAATCTTCTCGACGGGGCTGCTGCTGGCGGCCGGGGTGTACTACCTGCGTAAAAAAGAAGCCGGACTTTCAAACAAGACGCTGTCCCGGCCGTTCTACCTGGGCATCGGGCTGAGCCTGGTCAACGTGGTAGCCATCCCGTTCTGGGTGGTGTACACGGCCCTGCTCACCGGCCAGGGCTGGATCATGGTGATGGATGGAGCCGGCATTGCCCTGTACCTGGGCGGCATTGCACTGGGCACGCTGCTGGCGTTGGAGTTGTTTGCCTTTTCGGGCCGTTACCTGTCGCGGCGGTTTTCGTTGCCGGGTGGGCTGGTCAACCGGGCCATAGGGGGCATGATGGTTGCCACGGCCCTGTTCCAGATCGTTCATTTGTTCCTGTAAGCAACCATGTCCACCGGGCACCGCCATGTGAGGAAAAAGTAAGAATAATGAGAGGCATTCCCGCCGGTCTTTGTCTTTCTTGGGGCGTGCCCGATTGGCGGCCATCCGGGCCCGGGCATTCATGCCAGATCCATTGTCAGCAGACAGGATTCGGTCAAAGCCATTTCTTCCACCCTAAACGCACGGCAATGCACACGATTAGAAAAGCGATTCGTCTCATCAGCGATTACAACAGAACGGGTTTGACGGCAGTGAAGGTACTGGTGTTGGTTTTGCTGGCGGCAGCCTGCCAGCGGGACGCGGAAGAACCCTTAACCCCCGCCGGCACCGGGTCCGGTGCCACTACCGAAGGCGCCCGGCTGGCAGCTCCCGTGCAAGTGCCGGCAGCCATCCAGGTTCCCCCCGGACACGTGCTCGTCGCCTCGCTGGCCGCCCGGGGCGTGCAACTCTACCAAGCACGGCGGAGCAGTACGGACCCGGCTCAATTGGAATGGGTGTTCGTGGCGCCGCGAGCCGATTTGTTCGGGGCCGATTTCACGGTGGTGGGCAATCACTTCGGCGGGCCAACCTGGGCGTCCAATGACAGCAGCGCCGTGGTTGGCCAACTGGTCGCCAGCGTAGCGGCGCCGGCAAGCAAGAAGGACATTGCCTGGTTCCTGCTGAGCGCCCGGTCTAGCCGGGGCGAAGGCGTGTTTGGCCGGGTGAGCTTCATCCAAAGGCTCGCTACCTCGGGCGGACAGCCGCCCAAAAAGGCTCCTGCCGAGAAAGACCTGGGCAAGCCGCCCGTAGGCGTGTTTTACTCGGCCGTCTACCGTTTCTACGTGCCCCAACCCTGAAACACGCCAAAAGGATTGGGCCGCCTTCCACATCCATTGGATTGTCCAGCCCGACTGAAGGGAAGATATGGAGACAGGCTTACGTTGGCGCAAATCTTCAATCAGGAAAGCGGCGAAAGCGCCAGCGCCCGTTTTGGGGTGGGCGTTAAGAGGGGCTGCGTATATTGGACAAACTTCCCGCCCCGCTGATGCAACTGAAGGTAACCGATTCGCCCACCAACGGACTGCTGCTGCTCACCGAAGCCGAACCGGCCTTCAACCGGATGTTCTTCCGCGACCGTAAGGATAAGCTGCTGACGATTGCCTGGAACCCGGGCCCGGAGCAAACGGTAGTGATTGATGAAATCGTTTACGCTTTTCCCGGGCAAAGCATGCTGCCGCTCATGGTGAATCAATCCTTCCGGTTTGAGCGTCCCGAAGCGGTAATTGCCTGGCAGTTCAACCGGGAATTTTACTGCATCGTGGACCACGACAAAGAAGTAAGCTGCGTCGGTTTTCTCTTCTACGGCGCGCCCGAATCCTTTTTTGTCCACCTGCAACCCGACGACGCGCGAAAAATCTCCCTGTTGTTCCAGGTGTTCGTGGACGAATTCGGGACGGTGGACCCAATCCAGGTGGAAATGCTGCGCATGCTCCTCAAACGACTCATCATCATCGTGACCCGCCTGGCGAAAGAGCAGTTTCTCGACCCGGTCGCGCTGCCCGAAGCCCAGTTTGACGTGGTGCGGCAGTTTAACTTGCTGGTCGAAAACCACTACCGCCGCAAGCACCGCGTCACCGACTACGCCGATTTGCTCAACCGCTCGCCCAAAACCCTCTCCAACTGGTTTGCCCTCTACAACCAGAAAAGTCCCTTGCAGGTCATCCACGACCGCATCATCCTGGAGGCCAAACGGCTGCTGCTCTACACCGACAAAAACAGCAAAGAGATTGCCTACGAGCTTGGTTTTGAAGAAGTAGCGCATTTCGGCCGGTTTTTCAAAAAGAACACCGGTCTGCCCCCGGGCGCGTTTAAACAAGACGTTAGGAGTGGCTTGGCCCGTCAGGCACCGCCACCGTGAAGTCTGTTCGGGAAGAAATCGGGAAGAATTGGTAATACACCGGGCGAAAGCGCCATTGTCCCGGGGGATAGGGCCGGGTACCTTTGTATTGTTAAACGAAACGTAATTCACATCATTTAATCCAATCCAAAGACCATGATACAGTTCACCATTCCCACCAAAGAAACGGCCGCCCCGGCCAGTGCCGCCCTGTTTGCCAACCTCGAAAAGGGACTCGGCTTCCTGCCTAACCTGTACGCCTACATCGGCCACTCGCCCAATGCCCTGGCCAACTACCTGGCCTTCCAGCAGGGACAGACCAAGGGTGCCTTCAAAGCCAGAGAACGCGAAGCGATCAACCTGGTGGTCAGCCAGGTCAACGGTTGCCGCTACTGCCAGAGTGCCCACACGGCGCTGGGCAAGCTCAACGGTTTCTCCGACCAGGAAATTCTGCAACTCCGCGCCGCTCAGTCGGGTGAGGTCCGCCTGCAAGCCATCGTGACGCTGGCCGCCGACATCACCCGCACGCAGGGCCACCCCTCGCCGGCCAGCCTGGAAGCGTTCTTTGCCCAGGGATACGACCAGGCCGCGCTGGTAGACCTGGTCTCACTGATTGCCGACAAGATCCTCTCCAACTTTCTGCACAACATCACCCGGATTGCCATTGACTTCCCCGTGGCTCCCGAACTGGAAGCCGTTGAAGCCTAATCACTATTTCACCCCCGGGCCAGCCCCAACGGGTTGCCCGGTTTTCCATTACTACCGTGAACATTTTCTTCAATTATTACGGACTCGACTGGCTGGCGATGGTCCTGAGCCTGTTGGCCTTGTGGCTGATCGGTAATAAAAACCGCTTTGGTTTCGCCGCTTTCGTGCTGGCCAACCTCACCTGGATCGTGGTGGGGGTATGGCTCATTGGGAGCGTCGGCATTGTACTGGGTAACATCGTATTTATGGTCATGAACATCCGGGGCTACGCAAACTGGAAAACCATACCCGCCCATGGCAACGTTATTTGATCCCCTTCCCCTGCGCGGCCTGACGCTCCGTAACCGGATTGTCGTGTCGCCCATGCAGCAGTACAGCAGCGAAAACGGCCTGGCCAATGACTGGCACCTGGTTCACCTGGGCAGCCGGGCCGTGGGCGGCGCGGGCCTGCTGATCACCGAATCTACGGCCATAACCCCCCAGGGCCGCAGCACTTACCACGACATGGGTTTGTGGGACGACGCCCAGGTAGAGCCCTGGCAGCGCATCAACGCTTTTGTGCAGGGGCAGGGCGCCAAAATTGCCGTGCAACTCGGGCATTTCGGCAGCAAAGCCAGCCGGTCGCATCCGGGCCAGGGATTGAAATATCTGTCTCCCGGGGAGGGCGGCTGGCAAACGGTCAGCGCGTCGGCGGTTGCTCCCTTTCCCGGCATGTCCCTGCCCCGCGCCTTGACGGTTCCCGAAATCGAGGAGACCCTCACGCAGTTTGCCGAGGCGGCCGTGCGGGCCGTAGCCGCTGGTTTTGATGCCATCGAACTCCACGCCGCCCACGGTTACCTGATCCACCAGTTTTATTCCGAATTGATTAACCAACGCACCGACGAATACGGCGGCAGCTTTGTGAACCGGACGCGTTTTGCCCGCCAGGTCGTGGCCCGGGTCCGGCGCGTGATTCCCGAACGAATGCCGCTGCTGGTGCGGCTCTCGGCTGTTGACTACGTGGACGACCCCAAAGGCTGGACGCTGGAACAATCCATTGCTTTGGCGCAGGAACTCAAAACGGAAGGTGTCGATTTGATCACCGCCTCGGCGGGCGGATTCGTCTTCCTGGATAAGTCCAAAGTCTCGCCCGGCTACCAGACTCCGTTCGCCACGGCCATCCGCGCCCAAACGGGTCTGCCTACCGGGGCGGTCGGACTCATCAACACGCCCCAGCTAGCCGGCGACATCATCGGGCAGGGGAGGGCGGACCTGGTCGTGGTTGCCCGGGAGCACCTGCGTGACCCCTATTTTGCCACGCACGCGGCGGTAGCGTTAGGTCACGAGCCGGTAGTACCCTTTCAGTACAAACGGGCGTACCTGTAAGCCCATCCTATCTAGCCTCCGTTGCCGGCTTGCTTGACGTCCAAACCGGCTACCCCTGCGGCATGGCCAACGCCGGGTTGATCGGGCAAACCCGCAACCTATACACCCAGCAAAAAATCTCCGCGCAGGAGCCCAAGGCGTTGGGCGTGGTTGCCGAGGTACTGCCGACCAACGAAGGAAAAAGCCTCTTTCCGGAATATTTTCTCCGGAAAGAGGCTTCATGCAACGAACTTACAGCCCAACTCAAAAAAGCGCTTTATTTGGATATGATCAGCTTGCGGGCCACTGTGCCGGTAGGCGTGTTTAACCGGATGAAATACAGGCCTGTTTTCAAGGTCTGTCCCTCCACGGCGTGCCGCTGAGGGGTTCCGGCCTTCACGACACCTTCAAATACGCGCTTCACGAGTCTTCCCTGCGCGTCGTAGAGGTGCAGCCCGACGGCTTCGTCACGGGTCGGGGTGAAGGAAATGACCGTCGCACCCGGAGTCGGATTGGGGGAAGCCCGCAATTGCAGTTCCGGCCTTTCCACCCCCGTCAGTGCCGCAATCCGGGCGGCGGCGGTGGGATACAGTTGCGATTGGGGAACGACTTCCCGTACCTGCGTCGGGCTGCTCCACTCTAGCTTGATGTTGGCCCCGCCGGTGTTTTCAAAATATTCGATTCTGATGTTGTACTTCTGCCCGGCCAGCAGCGCGATGGTGCCCGAATAAGTGATGCCCTGGTTGTCGATCCACTGGTCGATGATCAACTGGTCGTTGACCCACAGCCGGCGGCCGTTGTCACTGGTGATGGAGAAGGTGTACGTCTCCGAATAGCGGGGCTGCACCTGGCCGGTCCAGCGGGCCGAAAACGAATCCGCGCCGATCTTGCGGCCCGGGGAGCCGGTGCCCCAGTCAAAGTTGACGGTGGGGTCCACGCGCGTCAGCCGGAGAGTGGTCAGGTCCGCGTTGTCGAAGTACTGGCCCGTCAGGCCCGTGCCGGTCCCGTTGCCGCCGCCGGGAGGGGGCGCATCGAGAATGCCTACGTACATGGGTACGCTGTAGGTGCGCCCCCCGTAGGCGCTGCTGCCGGCAATGGCCGTGGTGGTGGTACCGCTGGTTTCCCGCACCAGCGTGCTGTAGGCGCCGTTGGCTACGTACGAAGTGCCCCCGAAGGAAGCCGATACTTTTGAGCCGTTGTTGATGAGGGCCGGTTTGCCCCGGTCGCCGAACGTGTAGGTGAACCCGCCCAGGGCTTCCGTGCTTCCGCCGCTGCGGGTCTCAAAGATCGTTTCCGAATTTTCCGTTTTGAAGCCCAGCACCCACATGGTGCCTCCGGTGTTGGTGACGTAGGTCGAATTGCCCTCGGGGTTGAACTGCCGCGCCCAGACCAGTTGGGGATGGTTGATGAACCAGCCCTTGGCCGATACGTCGTCCAGGAATAATTTGCCCGCGCCCGGCTGGTTGCGGTAGGCAAAGCCTTCGTCGAAGCCGCCGATGTCCTGCATGACCACCGTGCGGGGGGAGGCGTGTTCCACCCAGTAGCCGCCGAGGGCGTTGAGTTCGAAACGCTCCAGCACCACCGGCTCGGTGCCGCCTTCAAACCGGAAGAGCGGCTTGCCGGCCAGGTTGACGGGAGAACGCAGCACGCTGCCCGTGCCGATGATGTGCCGGACGGTGGCCGGCACGGTAATGGTGTTGCTGTAGCTGTAAAAGCCCCGGCCGAAGTACACCGTGCTCTTGCCCGAATTCATCGCCGCCTGGATCGCGGCGGTCATGTCGCCGCTGGGCGGCCCCACGTAGGCCCAGTTGGCCAGGTTGCTGTCGAAATATTCGGGCGTTTCTTCAATGGGCAGGTTGAGCGAGAGCTTGCCGCCCGTGCTGGTCCCCAGCACCGGGTCCGATACCCACTCGGCTACCGAAGCCCCCGCCACGGTTGCGCCGTTGCGCCGCAGGGCCGAGGCGTAGCCGCTGGTGACAATGCCGCGCAGGTAGCCCCGCGATACGGTGCCGGTGAAATCAATGGCGGGGCCGGCGGCCGTCCCGCCGTTCAGGTTGGCCTCCAGCAGGTTGAGCAGCGCATTGCCGCCCACGCGCACGGCCGGTACCGTGTTGGTGCTGGTCAGCCGGCGAATCGCCATCACGGCATTGTTGTCTTCGATGCCCACCACGCTCTGGCCCGAGAGCGTAATGTTTTCGAGGGTAAACTGGGCAATCTCCTGGCCGGCCCGGATGCCGTACTGGAATCCTTCGATGGTCACCTTTTCGAGGAGGCCCGGCCCGTTGTCGCGCCGCAGGAGGTTCACGCCGCAAAAGCCGGCTTTGCCGGGGTCGCTGGTGCGGACGGTCACGTTCCGCATGGCGCCCCAGTTGCTCACCTGGTAGTCCACGCCGATGGCGCCCGGGTTGCCCGCGCCCACGTCAACGGTCAGGTTGAGGACGCTGTTCTCGAAGGCTTGGTTGCCCTCCCCGTTGGCATCGCTGTACACGCCCTGGCCGTCGCGGGAGCCGGTCATGAGCACGGCCGCGGGGGCGGCCGGGTTGGCGAATGCCGGCAGGTTGTTTTGCAGTTTGATGACCGTGCCCGACTGGCTTTGTCCCTGGATGGAAAGGAAGCCATCCCAACCCCCGTTGTTGGCAGAGCCGTTGTTCCACTTGAGCGTGTTGCTCACCAGGTAGGTGCCGTTGGGCAGGTACACCACGGCGTGCCCTCCCAGACCGGCGGCCAGGGCCTGCTGAATGGCCTGGGTATCGTCGGTGATGCCGTCGCCCTTGGCGTTGTAAGGGGCATTGCGGACGTTGATCACCCCGGCGTTGGCCGGGTACACGATGTTGGTCTGCGCCCGCAGGCCGTAACCCCAGAGGGCCAGCAGCAAAAAAAGCGTCATTCCCGTAGCTGATTTTTTCATAAAAACATTGGATTTAGTTGATAAAAAAGGATAGGCAATTGGATCAGGTTGGCAGCAGGCAGCGGACCGGGCGGGCCGGGCGTTTCCCGGTCAGTAGCCCGGGGTTTGTTGGAGGTTCGCGTTGCGGTCCAGTTCCTGCTGCGGAACCGGGAATACGACCTGGAAGGGCTGCACCTGGGCCGACGGGTTTTCGGCTTTTACCCGTTCAGCCAGTTGGCCGGTACGCACCAGGTCGGCGCGGCGCAAACCTTCCGCGAAGAGTTCCCGCCGGCGTTCGAGCCGTACCGCTTCCCGGAAGGCGCCCTCTCCCAGCCCGCTCACGTCGTAAGGGGAAGGCGTGGTCAGGTGGGCGCCGAAAGCGCGCCGGCGTACCTGGTTCAGGGCTTCGTAACCGGCCGCCGTGGGCCCGGCCGATTCGGCGTACATCAGCAGCACGTCGGCGTAGCGCAGCACGGGGTAGTTGTAGCTGACCGCCCCGAACTGGGCCGTAAAGTCGCGGTACTTGCTGATGTAGGGGCGGTCCAGGACGCCGGTCGTGCCGTTTTCCCGGGTAAAGGTGCGGGAGAAGTTCCAGGTTCGCCGCAAATCGCCGGGCTCATAGGCGGCGTACACGTCTTCGGTGGCCGTGAAAGTGGCCTCACCGCGGTTCGAATTCACGGTGAACACGCTGTCCTGCACGGCGTTGCGGGGGGCCAGCCACCGGCCAAAATCCGTGGCCCGTTCGGCATCCATCTCAAACTGTACTTCCAGGATGGATTCGGGCCCGTTTTCGGAGGATTCCGAAAAATTGGCGCCGTAAACCGGATTCAGCCGGTACACGTTCAGGTCGATGACTTCTTTGGCTTTTTGCGCCGCCGCCGGGTAATTGCCGCGGTACAGGTACATCCGGGCCAGCAACGCCTTGGCCGCGCCCAGCGTCACCCGGCCCGGTTCCCGGTCCGCCAGCGGCGCGTCGGCCAGCAGGGTCCCGGCTGCCTGGAGGTCGGTTTCGATGAAGGCGTAAAGGTCATCGGCCGCCGCCCGGGCCGGGTACAGGTTGGCCGACAGGGAATAGGTGAACTGACTGACCAGCGGCGCCTCGCCGAACAGGTTGACCAGGCCCAGGTAGTTAAACGCCCGCAGGAAACGGGCCTCCCCCAGCAACTGGTTTTTTATTTTTTCATTCATGGCAATGCCGGGTATCCGCTCAATGGCAATGTTGGCCTTGGCGATGGCGTCGTAGCGCTTGGCCCAGGCTTCGCGGATGTACCAGTGCGTGGGGGTGAAGGTGTAGTTGTCCATTTCACCGAAATCCCGGCCCGGGCCCGACTGCACGTCGTCGGTAGACAGGTCGATGAGCCACTGGCCGTGCCCCCAGTAGGTTTCCCAACTGTGGAAAGTACTGCTGTAAATGGCCGTAACAGCCCCTCGGGCCTCTTTTTCGGTTTGGTAAAAATTGTTGATCGTCACCGAAGAAAGCGGTTCTTCCTCCAGAATGGAATGACAGGCCTGCCCAACGCTGACCAGCAGGCAACAGGCGTATACTTTGAGTTTCATGCGGGAAGGGGTTGAAAGGGATCAAGGGATGCGGGCGGCTCAGAAGCCCACGTTCAGGCCGACGAGTACCGATTTGGCAGTCGGGTAGGGGCTGTCGTCGATGCCGAACTCCCGGGTGCTCTGACCGATTGCGTTTGCCTCCGGATCGTAGCCGTAGTAATTGGTGAAGGTGAGTTGGTTCTGGGCGCTCACGTAGACCCGGACGCGTTGCAGGCGGAGCCCTTTGAGCAGCCCCGCCGGCAGGGTGTAGGCCAGGGTAATGTCGCGGAGCCGCAGGAAGGAGGCGTCCTGGACGTAGGCGTCGGAAACCAGGTTGCCCCGGCGGTTGAGGTTGGCCCGCGGAATGGTGTTGCCCGGGTTGTCGGGCGTCCAGCGGTCGAGCACGCGCGTGGTGTTGTTGATGCGCCCGTTGAGGCTTTCCCAATCGTATTTCTGGGTGCCGTTGTACACTTTGTTGCCGTACACGCCCTGGAAAAAGACGGTCAGTTCAAAGCCGCCGTACGCAAACGCGTTGGTGATGCCGCCGAAAAACCGGGGGGCCGCCTGCCCGATTACCGACCGGTCCCGGTTGTTGATCCGCCCGTCGCCGTCCAGGTCGCGGTACCGGCGGTCGCCCGGCGCGGTGCCCGGCCCCTCCACGGCGCTTTCGGCAATGTTATCGTTCGCCTGGAAGATGCCGTCGGTCTGGTAGCCGAAAAACGAGCCGACGGGCTGGCCTTTGACCAGGACCAGCGCGTCGTCGTAGCCGTAGACCACCGAATCCTGCCGGCCGACCAGGGAGAGCACTTTGTTGGCATTGGTGGTAAAGTTGAGGCTGGTGCTCCACTTGAATCTGCCGGTCAGGTTTTGCGTGTTCAGGCTCAGTTCCAGCCCCTGGTTCTGCAAGCTGCCCACGTTGCGGGTCACTTCGTTGAAGCCGGTCGTAGCGGGCAGGGGAAACGACCAGAGCAGGTCATAGGTTTTCTTGTAGTACACGTCGGCCGTCAGTTCCACCCGGCTCCCCAGCTCCAGGTCTACCCCCAGGTTGGCCGTGGACGTTCTTTCCCACCGCAGGTCGGGGTTGGGCACGTTGGCGGGGGCGAAGCCGATGTTCTTGCGGTTGTTGAAGATGTAATTGAAACGTCCCTCTATTCGCGTCAGGGAACCGTAGGAGCCGATTTCCTGGTTGCCGACCACGCCGTAGCTGGCCCGCAGTTTCAAATTGGTAACCCACCGGTTGCCGGCCAGAAAAGGCTCCTGCGACAGTACCCAGCCCAGGGCCACGGCGGGAAAGAAGCCGAACTTGTGGTCCTTGCCGAACTTGGAGGAGCCGTCGGCCCGCAGCGATGCCGTAACCAGGTACTTGCCGCCGAAGCTGTAGTTGGCCCGTCCGCCGTAGGACACAATGCCCCATTCGGAGGCCTCGCTCCGCGGCGTGATCAGCGGCAGGCCCTGGCGCAGGTTGTTCACGGTGGTCAGTTCGGGGCCTTCCGAAATGGCCTGCACCAGTTCATTGCGGGCCGCCTGCCGTTCGTAGAGCCCCAGCAGGTTCAACGCGTGCTTTTCCCCGAACGTGCGGTCGTAGGTCAGCGTATTGGTATTGATCCAGGAAGTGGTGAACACCGAGTTGACCCAGGCGAATCCGTTGGTGCGGAACTGCCCGTCGGGCTCGAAAAAGTTTTCCTTGGTGGTGATCAGGTCGGCCCCGCCCGACACGCGCAGGCGCAGCCCCTTCAGGATTTCGTATTCGGCGAAAATACTGCCCAGCGCCCGGTTCGTTACCTGGTCGTTGAGGATGTCGTTGATGGCGTACACCGGGTTGTACCGCTCGAAGGAAGCCTGCGGCGAGGCGTCCGAACTGCGGGTGTACAGCCCGTCATCCGTGTACACGTTCAGGGTCGGGGAGAATTTATAGGTCGTCCGCACCACCCCGTCCGCGTTGGTCACGATCACGTTGGCTTTGGAGCGGGTCACCGTCAGGTTGTTGCCGATGGAAAGCCGGTCGTTGATCTTGCGGTCCAGGTTCACCCGCAGGGAGCCCCGTTCAAAATCCGAACCCCGGATGATGCCGTCCTGGCGGAAGTAATTGCCCGAAACGGCGTACTGGGTTTTGGCGTCGCCGCCCGAGAAGGAGAGCTGGTAGTTCCGGATGGGAGCGGTCCGGAAAATCTGGTCCTGCCAGTCGGTGCCGGTACCCAGCGCGGCGATCTGCTCGTCGGTAAAGGCCGGGGCCACCCCGGCGTTGGCGTTGGCTTCGTTGGCGAGCTGGGCAAACTGCGTGGCGTTCAGCAGGGGAATTTTGTTGCGCACGGTTTGCAGGCCGTAATACGATTCGAACTCTACCCGCGACTCGCCGGCCTTGCCGCGTCTGGTGGTAATGAGCACGACGCCATTGGCCCCCCGGGCGCCGTAGATGGAAGCCGCGGCGGCATCTTTGAGGATTTCGATGGACTCAATGTCGCCCGGGTTGAGGTAGCTCAGGGGATTGGTAGGCCGGCCGGCCTCTTCCCTCCGGCCGCTGGCCTGGGTGTTGTCGTTGAAGACGGGCAGGCCGTCCACCACGTAGAGCGGTTCGGCGCCCGCATTGAGCGAACTGGTACCCCGGATGCGGATGGATACACCCCCGCCGGGTGCCGCCGAAGCCTGGGTCACCTGCACCCCCGCGGCCCGGCCTTTCAGGGCCTGGTCCAGCGAAGTCACGGGCACGGCCTTGATCTCCTGCTCGGAAACCGAGGCGATGGAAGTCGTCAGTTCGGATTTTTTCTGCGTACCGTAGCCGACCACGACCACCTCACCCAGGGCCTTTACGTCCGGCACCAGCGTAACGTCAAGGGTCGTGCGGTTGCCGATGGCTACCTCCTGGGGCGTGTAGCCAATAAAGGAGAATACCAGCGTGCCGCCGGCCTGGTGATCGGGCAGCGTGAGCGAATAGTCCCCTTCCGGGTTGGTGGCGGTACCCGTGGTGGTGCCTTTCAGCAGGATATTCACCCCGGGCAGGCCCTGGCCTTTGTCGTCACTGACCCGTCCCGTGATGGATAAGGCCGTGGAGGCGGGCGCCACGGCGGCCGGATCAATGCGTTCGATCTGGGGCGTTGCCGCGCCGGCGGGCAGCGCTGCGTCTTTACCCGACGGACCCCGTTTTTTCTTGATGATGGCGTACCGGGTGGCATCAATTTTTCTGAACGTAAGCCCGGTGGGGGAGAGCAGGTCGCGCAGGATGCCTTCCAGGTCGGGGGAATCCGTGGCGGCATACACGACCTTTTTGTCGGCCAGCCGGTCGGAGCGGTAGAGAAATTCTACCTGGTACTGCCGGCTGATCTCGTCCAGGACGGAAGCCAGGGAACGGTACGATTGCGCCGCCGGGCCCTTCTGCCGGATGAGCTTTACCTGCGCCAGGGAGGTTGGTTGGGAAGCGGCGGGGAGGAAAAGCAGCCCGAACGAGGCAAAAAGAATCCCCTTGCCCAAGGTTCTTGGGGTAATGGTGAAACGCATACGATAGAAGGGTTAGGTGGTCAGGAAAGCAACGGGACGGGTGGATTTATCAGAGTTCAATGAAAATACGATCCGCTTGTATGTATATCTGAACTTCAGCCGTAATCGCCAGGGTTTCCAGCAGCTTTTCCCGGTTCCCGGTAGGGAAAGTCCCGTTCAGGCGCAAATCAGCTACGCCTTCGCCGCGAATCACCACGGGCAGGCCGTAGGTTTCTTCGAGTTGCCGGGCCACCTCCGAAAGGGGTGTGTTGACCAGAATCAGTTTTTGCTCCCGCCAGGATACGTAGGGAGCCAGGGATACCCGGCGTTTGGCAGGCAACTTCCTGGCGGGGGAATATTCAAACAACTCCCCCGGCGCCATGAGTACTTCCTGGGTTGGCGAACCGTGCAGGCGCAGGGCCACCTGGCCCGTCTGGAGCGCCACCTGGGTACGTTGGGCCCGGCTGGCTACGTTGAACTCCGTACCGAGCACTTCCACATTCAGGTCGCGGGTACGCACCCGGAATTTGCGCCGGCCCGCCGCGCTGCTTTTCTTCACGACCGAAAAGAAGGCTTCCCCGGTGAGAACGACTTCCCGGTCCTGGCCGTCCGACCAGTCACCGGTGAGCCGGAGGCTGGAGTGGGCGTTCAGGTGCACGGTCGAACCGTCGGGTAAGGCAATCGTCTTGGTTTCTCCGTAGGCCGTCTCGTACTGCGAAGCGCCTTTGTTCAACACCCACAGCACCAGCATGCCGCTCACCAGCAGAATACCGGTGAGGCCGGCCGCCAGTTTTTGCCAGGCCGGCCAGTGCCGGACCGAACGACCGGGTGCAGTTGGTTCGGAGGGTTGCCGGACGGGGTCGCCGGCGGCGTCCGTTCTCAACTGTACCGCGCGCCACATATCGGCGGCTTCCGGGGCCGAAAGCGGCGCCTCTTCGGGCTGCATGGCCAGCAGGATTTCCCGGGCCTGGGCTACCAGGGCTTTCTTCTCCGGGTAACGGGTCAGCCAGTGCTCCCAGAAGGCAACCGTAGCCGGGTCAGGGTCGAGCACCCACCGCTGGAATGAACCGTCCAGGACGAAGTCTTCGGTGGTAAAATCCTGATAGTGTTTCATGGGAGCAGCATAGGATAAAAGCACTATTTTCCTGTACTAATACCCCAATGGTGGAATCTTTGAACACCTAATCAGTTTTGAACAAAAATATTTTTCGGGGGACCAGGAGGCGAAGGGAGGTTACCAGGAGAGCAGCCACAGGACCAGCGTGAGCGGAAAGTTTTCTTTCAGCGCCTTGATGGCTTTAGAGATCAGGTTGTAGGCAGACTGTACGCTTACTTGCATGAGTTCGGCAATTTCCTCGTAGCTAAGTCCGGCGTAAAATTTCAGGTGTACGGCTTCCTGCTGCCGTTTGGTGAGCAGGGCCATTCCGCGGGAGATCCGCTGCCGCTGTTCAGCTACTTTCTGTTCGGCAATCAATTCCGCCTCGTAAGGCGTAGAGACGTCCCAGTCCCCGTTGGGAAAGGAAAGTTCGATGGAAGCCGTCGTGTTTTCCACTCGTGCGCTGCGGGCCATCTTGGAGCGAAGCGCCCGGAACAAGTAAAATTTGATTGAATCCGTATCGGCGACGGTAGCCCGGTACAACCATAGCTCCACAAAAAGGTCTTGAATGCAATCCCGCACAAATTCCCGGTTGGGCAAAATCCGCATGCCGTACGCGTGGAGCACCCGGACGTACTGCTGGTAGATCGCAGAAAAAGCCACCCCGTCTCCCTGCTTGTATCGCCGCCACAGGTCAACTTCTGATGACTCTTTGCTTTCGTCAGGGTAAAGCATAGGGAGAGATAAAAACGAATCTGAGGGAAAGTGTTAAAAATACATAGACTAAGTTATATATTGTAGTATAATAATACAATAAAGTTTCAAAAATGATCCTTGCTGCCTCCGCTCGAAAAGCGCTTCGTTTTTGAGCATCAGGGTGGAAGGCAGGGTTGTGTAAACTGGCGTGTAAACCGACAAAAAAAGCAGCTACAATTTGCTTGTAGCTGCTTGAGTTTTAGATGATCCCGTTTGGATTCGAACCAAAGACCTACTGCTTAGAAGGCAGTTGCTCTATCCAGCTGAGCTACGGGACCAAACGAGAAGAAGTCGGGGTGGCAAGATTCGAACTTGCGACCTCCTGGTCCCAAACCAGGCGCGATGACCGGGCTACGCTACACCCCGAGCTTGTCCGAAAAAGAATCGGACTGCAAATATCGGCCTTAATTCCGAAAATAAAAATGCCGGCGCCCCTTTGCACCGGCATTTTTGCATTTTCTCAGGCTTTGCCGCCTACTTGGTCACCCGCAGCGTACCCTGCATCACGTACGCGTGGCCGGGCACGGTGCACACGTAGGTGTACTCGCCGGGCGTCGCGGGGGCCACAAAGTAGATGCTTTCGGCCGTGGCGGGCTGCATCAGCTTGGTGTGGTAGAGCACCTTGGGCGTGCCCGGGATGTAGTTCAGCTCCTGGCCCTTGATGCCGAGCTTCATCGCCAGTTCGCCCACCGGCACGGCCTGCCCGGGCTGCACGATCACGCAATTGTGGGGCATGTCGTCGTCGTTGTTGAACGTCCACTTGACCTTGCTGCCGGCCTTCACGGTGATTTCCTTTTTGTCAAACTTCAAGCCCGGCTCCGTGCCGATCACCACCGTCTGGTCCGCCTTGCCCCCCCAGTCGGCGGGCATCGCAGTGAGGCGCTTCACCGAAGTGGCCGCGGCCTTGCCCGTACCCGCTGCGCCCTTGGGGGGGGCGGTGGTCGTTTTGGCCGGGGTTTTGCCGGTGCTTGCCGTCATGTCCATGCCGTTGTGGGCCGAATGGTCGGTGGCGTTGTTGGTACTCGCCGCCGCCAGGGCCAGCCGTTCGCCCGAAGGAATGTTGTTGAGGGTGTAGTACGCCGTGTTGTGGAGCAGCGCCAGGCCGTCGCCGTTGCGCACGCCGAACGCCTTGACCTCGTGCACGTACCGTTCGCGCAGGCCGTCCACCGCCAGGCGGGCCTTCATGCCGTCGTCCGACACCACCACGCCTTTCACCGAAAGCTGCTGGTCGTTCACCACGGGGCTGCCGTACACGGGGTGGTACTTGTAGATAAAGCCCGTTACCTCGTAGGCGCCCGGGTTGGATGCCGTTTTCTTGTCCACCGGCTGGGTAAACTCAATTTCGAAGCCGTCGGGCATGGCGCGGACGGCCTTCATCTCGAAGGGCATCTTGCCCGTCCACACGAGGCGCTGCAAGCCGTAGTCCTTGGTGCCCGCCGAGCCCCAGCCGCGGTTGGTTTCGCCCACGAACAGGGAGCCGTCGTGCCCGAAGGCCATCCGCAGCACGCCCGACTGGAAGCCTTCCCGGAACCCGAACGCGGCGCCCTGGAACTGGCCGTTCACTTTTTCGAGGAATACCCGGGTGATCTTGCTCTGGCCCTGGTCGCCGATCAGCAACTGCCCCGTGAACGGACCGAACCCGCCGCCGGTCTCGTCGGTCACGATTTCCGACGTGGAGATGCCCAGGATGGAGTGGGGGAGCCACACGGACGGCGTCTTGATGGCCGGCAGTTCTTTTTCCAGCGTGTAGAGCGGGGTGCCCTTGTCGGCCGGGTCGTTTTCGGGCTTGATGGGCTGCTCGCCGGGCTTGGCCATGCGCGGGTCCACGCGGGCGTAGAGGTCGTTGGTGGTCAGCTTCACCGGCGACTCGGGACGCGACGCCCAGCGCAAACCGGCCGGGTGGCCCGCAAAATCACCTTTTTCCAGGTGCATCACGAAGCCCGAACCCATCCAGTCGCCCTGGTTGTCGGCGTAGAAGAGTTCGCCGTCCACCATGCCGATGCCGCAGGGGGAACGCATGCCGGTGGCGAAGGGTTGCATTTTGCCGTCGGGCGTGATCTGCATGGTCCAGCCCCGCCAGGGCACGCGGCTTTCGCCCCGCCACCACTCAATGTCGCCGAAGGCTACGTTGCCCGTCACGTACATATTGCCGTCGGGGCCAAACTTGGGGCCGAAGGAATACTCGTGGTAATGGCCCGACAACGGCCAGGCGTACACGGTTTCGTAGCGGTCGGCCTTGCCGTCGTTGTTGCGGTCGGTGAGCTTGGTGAGTTCGCCCCGCTGGGCCATGTAGAGGGCACCGTCTTTGTAGGCCAGCCCCAGGATTTCGTGGAGGCCGGTGGCAAATTGCCGGTAGTAGGGCTGCGTGCCGTTGGTCATGTAAGGGTTTTCGACGATGTACACGTCGCCGCGGCGCGTCGAAACGGCCAGCTTGCCGTTGGGCATCACGGCCAGGCCGCCCACTTCAAGCAGGATGCCTTCGGGCACGGGCAGGGTCACCATCTGGTAGTAGTCTTCTTCCCGGGGACCCTCGCCGGCGAATTTGCCCTGCGCCGAAAGTCCGGCCGATCCCAGCAGGGAGGCCAGCAGCAGCGCCACCGGGCGGAGTTTTATCTTACGTAGAAACATATTTTTTTAATTGAATAATTGACAATTGAAAATGAGGATGGTATACTGATTTGTTATGATGATTATGATCTATTATGATAATAAGAAGGGTTATGCTTTGAACTCATTCGGTTTTAAACCTGATAGATCATAACCAATCATATTCATCATAACTAATCAGTGTACTATAAATCAGCGTACCATTCTTACCAGAGAATCGAGTACCGCAACGCGTTGCCCTGCACGGGCAGGAGCAGTTCGCTGCGGTCGTTGGTCTTGCGGACGGTGGCCTTGGCGTCGCCGGGAACGCGGACGTAGTAGGCTTTGCCGTCCACGGCGTACAATCCCTTGCCCACCTCGGTAATGTCGCGGCCTTCGGCAATGCGGCCGTACAGGTTGCCGGGCGTGGTGCCGTTGAGGCGCATTTCGCGGGTCAGGTACTTGCCGTTCTCCTCCGAACGAAGCTGGTCTTCCACCTCCACGCCGTTGGTCGCGTAGCGGAACACGGGGTTGCCGTTCTCGTCGAGGTCGTAGCCCCGGGAGCGGAAGTTGGCGGTGGCGGGCACCGTGTCGGGCCAGGCGGCATTGCGGTCACCCAGCACGGCCAGCACCGGGGCCGTACCCAGCGCGACTACGCTGCCCATCGGGCGGGAACTGCCGTCGCCGCGGCTGTTCCACATGGGCGTAGCATCCAGGAAGCTGCCCTTCCACACGTACACCAGGGCCCCCGTGCTGAGGTCAAAGGTGTAGCTCACCTGGTCGGGCATGCCCACCGAAGCGGCGTGGGTCACGCGTTTGGCCGGGCCGTTGGGCTCCTTGCGGAAATCCACGAAGGAACGCAGGATGCGGGGCGAACCTCCCACGTGGGCCAGGATCGGGTCCACCGGGTTGCGGGAAGGCACCGAACTCAACACGTGCAGGGGTTGGCGGCGCAGGGTTGCGCTTTCGACGTAGAGGCCCAGCGCCGGGGCTACCCAGGGTTCGGGCTTGTAGTACACGATTTCGAAGGGCTGGTCGCCGGCCGCCAGCTCGAGGAGGCCCGGGTTGCCCCCCCGGCTGCCAAATTGTTCAATTGCTTTTTTGCCCGCTACGGTCAGGTTCACCGAGCCGCCGCTCTGGGCAGTAAACAGGTAGGGACCCGCCTGGGGAATTTTCATGGTGCCGGTGAGCCGGACAATGAAGCGGTCTTCGGGATTGGGTACTACGTTCCAGGTGAGTTCGGGCAGGGCGCCTTCCTTCTCGGCTTTGAGCGATTGCAGGTTGGGCATCTTGTCGAACTTGCCCGGGTAGTAGCCGTACCGAAGGCCGGCCAGCGTCACCGGGGCCGAGGTGTAGTTTTTGTACCGGATGCGGCGGAAGGCCACCGGGCCGTGGTCGCCCTGGATGAGCAGGGGACCCATGGGTTTTTCGTCGCCGTTCATCCCGCCGCGGGTGGGGCCGGTCAGTTCCACGTTTTCGTGAATCGTTACGCCGTTGAGTTCCACGCGCAACATGCGGGCATTGGCGGTCTTTTTGCCGCTCCCGTCGAAGCGGGGGGCCTGGAAGGAGATTTTCATCGTTTGCCACAGGCCGGGGGCTTTGGCGGCGTTGAGGCGGGGCGGGTACCCTTCGTAGCCCTTCTGGCCTTCGGGTTTGGCGTCGTCCCACCGTTCGTAGATGCCGCCGCAGTCGCCGGCCTTCGGGTTGCGCACGCCCCAGCTGTCGAGGAGCTGGATTTCGTAGCGGCCTTGCAGGTAAACGCCCGAATTAGAGCCGGCGGCCATCATAAAGTCCATTTCCAGGTCGATGTCGCCGTGCTCGAAGGTGGTGGTAAGGTTGTCCTTGTTCTTGTCGTCGGGCTGGTTGACCAGCACCCCCTGGCCCTTGCCCACGTTCAGCACGCCCTTTTTGTCCAGGTCGGCAGTCACGTCCCCGGCAATCTTCCAGTTGCCGGCGGCGGGCCGGAAGGCACCCAGTTCGGTGAGGGGCAGTTCGGTCATGGGCAACTGCCTGGCGTTGCCCGGCTGCGCCAGGGTACTGGCCACCGGCAACGCGGCCAGCAGGCAGGAAGCCAGCAGCAGGAGCGGTTTTTTCACAATGCGGGAAATCCGGGGGCGGGATTCCGGTCCTTCGATTTGATCCATGAGTGAGTTGAAATGGTGATTGAAGTTGGGAAACAAAGATAGTATGAATTATAAGGATTCTTGGATTAATGAAAATTTTTTACTGGCAGGGTTTCACGCAAAGACGGGTTCACGCAAAGGCGCAAAGAAGCGCAAAGACCGCAAAGAGAAGATGCAAAGGGCGCAAAGGGGGACGCGTTCTCCTTGCGGTCTTTGCGTCTCCTTTGCGCCCTTTACAGCTTAATTTTTTTCTTTGCGGCCTTTGCGTGAAACCTCCGTGAAACCCTTCCTGCACCTTACTCCACCACCACTACCAGGTATTTGGAAACGCTCCAGAACTTGTCGGGGTCGGTGATTTTGAGGAAGGTGCCGCCGTTGGCTGCCTCTACGACCCGGTAGGAGTGGGCCGGGTGAGTGGTCACGATGCGCTGCTTGCGGGTGTCGCCGAGGGGAATTTCGGACGTCTCGCGGATGTCGAGGGGGGTGAAGTTCTGCGGATTGAGTTTGGCGGAAACGGTAATGGTTTTGCCAATGCCCAGCACGCCGCCGTCTTTGGCAATGATGCCTTTTTTGATGAGTTCCTTGCGGCTGCCGTACTTGTAGTAGGCCCGGGCACTGGCTTTTTCCTTGGCGTTGAGCACCTGCCGTACGTGGCTCAGTTGCTTTTCCTTCTCAATGACGTCTTCGCTGGAGCGGGAAACGGTGTAGTCGAGCTGGGCGTTGAGGTCTTCCACCTGCTTGACCAGTTCGGCGATCTGCCTTTCTTTGGCCGCCAGCGCCTGCTTTTGCAGGGCCACCAGCCGGACGAGTTCAGCGTTGCGGCGCCCCTCGGCCTTTACCTGCGCTTCGAGTTTGCCGATGATGTTGCGGTTCTCATCGAAGTACGTGCCGATCTCGGCCACGATCAGCGTTACACGGTCCTCCTGGAGCAGCGAAGGGTCATTTTTGACGTTGCGGATGCCCATTTCGCGTTCCCGGATGGCGGCCAGGTTGTCTTCGATCTGGGTGATGAAGTGAAGTATTTCGCGGTTGCTCCGTTCGGTTTCGTCCGCTTCCACCGCCAGCCTGTTTTTTTCCTGGAGCAGTGATTGGTACTCCTCCGACTTTTTCACGTCCCCGCAGGCTGCCAGCCCCACGACTGCCGCACAAATCACCGCAATTTTTTTCATAACGAAAGGTTAGTCGTCTCCTGGTAGGTAAAGGCTCTTGTTCTCCCTTAACGAAGCCAAAGGAGCCCCGGTGGTTACGGCCCGCCTTTTTTTTCGGCAAAAGCCGCGCCGCACCCGCAGGAGTTATGCTTTATACGAGAAAAAGGTACATGGGTGACCTGGTCAGTAATCAGTAAACAGTAAACAGTAGTCAGTGGTCGGAAATCAGAAAGTCAGTGGTCAATCAGCGTACGAAAACTGACGCGTACCACTGATTACTGTTTACTGATAACTGTTTACTAATACCCCGCCGCCGTATCATCGCCGCGGGGGTCGGCCCCGCCTTCGAGCTTGCGTTTCTTGCGAACCAGGATGGCGTCCACGCGGCCAATGGCGGGAATGAACGCCACTTTGTGTCCTTTCGCCTCCAGGGCGGCCGTGGTGGCCGGCGAGAAGGCGCCTTCTTCGGCCGTGATCTGGTCGGGGAGCCACTGGTGGTGGAAGCGTTTGGCCGACACGGCCTCCTGCATTCCCATGCCGTGCTCCAGCACGTTGAGCATCGTCTGGAATACCGACGTGATGATGGTGGAGCCGCCCGGCGTGCCCACCACCAGGTAGAGCTTGCCGTCCCGTTCCACGATGGACGGCGTCATGGAAGAGAGCATGCGCTTGCCGGGGGCAATGGCGTTGGCCTGGCCGCCCACCAGCCCGTACATGTTGGGGGCGCCGGGCTTGACGCTGAAATCGTCCATTTCGTTGTTGAGCAGGAAGCCCGCCCCGCGCACCACCACTTTGGCGCCGTAGCCGCCGTTGAGCGTGGTGGTGATCGAAACGGCGTTGCCATTGCGGTCCACGATGGAGTAGTGCGTGGTCTGGTCACTTTCGCCGCGGGCGAAATCGCCGGCCCGGATGGCGGTTGAAGGCGTGGCCCGGGCCGTGTCAATGCTCCTGATCCGTTGCGTGAGGTACTGCGCGTCCAGCAGGCCGGCCATCGGCACGCGGTAGAAGTCCGGGTCGCCCAGGTGGGCCGCCCGGTCGGCGTACACGCGCCGCTCGGCCTCGGCCATCAGGTGCACCGTGCGGGGCGTGTTCCAGCCCGCCGCGTTCAGGCCGAAGGGCTCCACGATCTTGAGGAGCTGCAACAGGGCCACGCCGCCGCTCGACGGGGGCGGCATGGAAATGATCTTGAACTGCTTGTAGACGCCCGTCACCGCGTCGCGCCACACCGAGTGGTAGTTTTTGAGGTCTTCGAGCGAAATGATGCCGTTGGCCGTTTTCATTTCGCGCACGATCATGTCGGCGGTTTCGCCGGCGTAAAAGCCTTCCCGGCCCCGGTCCCGGATGCGTTCGAGGGTTGCCGCCAGGGCGGGGTGCCGGAGCGTATCGCCCGGTCGCCAGGGCTGCTCCCGCACGAAGTAGGGCTGGTGCGTATTGTACTTGAGAAAGCTTTCCCGGGTGTGGTTGAGGCCGTTGGCTTCTTTTTCGGTGAGCACCACGCCGTTGCGGGCCAGGTCCACGGCCGGCTGCACGAGGGCGGCCCAGGGCAGGGAGCCGTATTTTTTGTGCGCCTCCACCATGCCGTCTACGGTGCCCGGCACGCCGGCCGCCAGGTGGCCGTTCACGCTCAGGCCCGGGATCACGTTGCCCAGCGAATCCTGGTACATCCGCTCGGAGGCCGCCGCCGGGGCTTTTTCGCGGTAATCCAGCGTGGCGGTGGCCCCGTCGGCCGCCCGGTACACCATAAACCCGCCCCCGCCGATGTTGCCGGCCACCGGGAAGGTGACGGCCAGGGCAAACTGCACGGCCACGGCGGCATCTACGGCATTGCCTCCCCGCTTGAGGATGGCTACCCCCACCCGCGAGGCGTCAGGGTGAGCCGACACCACCATGCCGTGCCGGGCCATCACCCCCTTGGGCGATTGGGCAAGGAGCCCGGGCGCGGGCAGGAAGGCAAGCAGGAAGAGCAGCCGGGCAAAGGGTCTTTTCATGGGGTGGTTGGCGGGACTTGGGATAAGGAACGAAGATAGCCACTTTAGCCAAAAAGTCCGGCGGTTGGGAGAAAGTTGGAAGGTTAAATGGTTATATGGCTGAATGGCTGATCCAATAGCCCTTAACCATATAGCCATACAGCCATTCAACCACTCTCCCGTCTTATGCCTAGCTTTGGGGCCAGTGAATGGACCAGGGCCCTGCGGCCTGGTCCAAGTTTTACAACCAACCACGCGTTATGACGATTGGCTTGCTATCCGATACCCACGGTTTTCTGGACGAAAGGGTGTTTGACCATTTTGCGGATTGTGATCAGGTGTGGCACGCCGGCGACGTGGGCAACGCCGGAATCTTCGAACGGCTGGCCGCCTTCAAGCCATTGAAGGCCATCTACGGCAACATTGACGGCAACGACGTGCGGTGGAAGTGGCCCGGCGAACTCCGGTTTGCCTGCGAAGGGCTCAACGTGTGGATGACGCACATCGGCGGGTACCCGCCCCGGTACAAGCCCGAAATCCTCAAAGTGTTCAAAACCTACCAGCCCCACATCTTCGTGTGCGGCCACACGCACATTCTGCGCGTAATGACCGACGCCAAACTGAACCACCTGCTGTACCTCAATCCCGGCGCGGCCGGCCACCACGGCTTCCACACGGTACGCACGATGCTCAAATTCGAAATCAACGACGCCCGCGTGGCAAACGTCCGCGTGATCGAACTCGGCCGCCGGGGCGTGATGACTGCGGCAGCGGGAAGGTAAAACTGGTCATTAGTACATTGGTCATTAGTACATTGGTCAATGGTCAGTAGTCATTGGTTCATCGGATGTGGTGACTTACGCGTACCCAATGACTACTGACCATTGACCAATTACAAATTCGCGATGCGGATGATGTCGGCGAAAACCCCGGCGGCGGTTACCTCCGCGCCGGCGCCGGCGCCTTTCACGATCAGGGGGCGGGCTTTGTAGCGTTCGGTGGTGAACAGCACCATGTTGTCGTTGCCTTCCACCTGGAAGAAAGGGTGTTCGGGACCGAAGCTGCGCAGGCCGGTGCTGGCCATGCCGTCTTCGTAGGTAGCCACGTACCGCTGCCGCTTGCCTTCGTTTTCGGCGCGGCGGCGGGTTACCTCAAACCGGCCGTCGAAGCTGTGGAGCACCTCGAAAAACTCTTCCACCGTGGGGGCCAATTGGCAGGACTCCGGCAGCAGGTTGCCCCGTTCCACGTCTTTCCACTCCAGTTGGGCGCCGGCCTCCCGGGCCAGGATCAGGATTTTGCGGGCCACGTCCACGCCGCTCAGGTCGATGCGGGGGTCGGGTTCGGAGTAACCGAGTTCCTGCGCCTTGCGGACCACCTGGCTGAACAGGGTGCCTTCCTTGTGTTCGTTGAACACGTAGTTGAGCGTGCCCGACAGAATGGCCTCGATCCGCAGGACCTTGTCGCCGCTCTGTACCAGGTCGCTGAGCGTCCTGATGATGGGCAGCCCCGCCCCGACATTGGTTTCGAAGAGGAACTTGACGCCTCGCCGGGCCGCCGTTTGTTTGAGTTCGCGGTACTTGCCGTAGGGGCCCGAGCAGGCCACCTTGTTGGGCGTCACCACCGAAATGCCCCGTTCGAGGGCCACCCCGTACAACTGCGGCACCTGGTCGTTGGCGGTACAATCCACCAGGATGCTGTTGCGCAGGTTCATGCCGGTCATGCGGGCCGCAAAGTGCGTCAGGTCCATTTTCTCGCCGGCCTCCAGGTGCTGCTTCCAGTGGGTCACCTCGATGCCGGCCGGGTTGAAGTGCATCTTGCGGCTGTTGGCCAGGCCCGCCACCCGGATGTCGAGGTTGTGCTCCCCAAGGATGTGGGGAATCTGCTCGGCCATTTGCCGGAGCAGCGTGTTGCCCACCGTGCCCGTGCCGACCAAGAACAGGTTGAGCAACTTCACTTCGGACAGGAAAAACGCCTCGTGGATGACGTTAAGGGCTTTCTGGCAGTCCACCTGGCCCGTTACCAGCGAGATGTTGTGTTCGGAAGAGCCCTGGGCAATGGCCCGCACGTTGATGCCGTTCTTGCCCAGCGCCGAAAACAACTGGCCCGCCAGGTTGGGCGTGTTCTTCATGTTTTCGCCCACCACGGCCAGGATGCTCAGTTCGTACTCCACTTTCACCGGCTCCAGTTGCCTGGCGTCGAGTTCGCGCCGGAACTCGGCTTCGATCAGCGCCAGGGCCCGCGGGGCATCCTGCGGGGTCACGGCCAGGGTGATCGAATGTTCCGAAGAAGCCTGCGTGATGAGGATGATGTTGATCCGGCCGGCCGCCAGGGCGCTGAACAGGCGGGAAGCAAAGCCCGACACGCCCACCATGCCGCTGCCCGTCAGGGAGAGCAGGGCTACCGAATCAATGGACGAAATCCCCTTTACGGGCTGGCCGTTCTTTTCGGTTTCGCGGGTAATGAGGGTGCCCTCGCGGTCGGGGTGGAAGGTGTTCTTGATCTTGAGCGGAATGTTGCGCGAAAGCACCGGCTGCACGGAGGGCGGGTAGAGCACTTTGGCCCCGAAGTGCGACAGTTCCAGGGCTTCGATGTAGGAGAGCTGCCGCAGGGGAATCGTGCGCTGCACCTTGCGCGGGTCGGCCGTCATCATGCCGTCCACGTCCGTCCAGATTTCCAGCAGGTCGGCCCCCACGCCGGCGGCTACGATGGCGGCCGTGTAGTCGGAGCCGCCCCGGCCCAGCGTGGTGGTTTCGCCCTTGGCGGTGGCCCCGATGAAGCCGGGCAGTACCACCAGCTTGTCCTTGGCCCCGGCGAAGTACTCGCGGAGGCGCCGGTAGGTTTCGTCAAACTGCACGGCGGCGTTGCCGAAGGAGTTGTCGGTGAGGATCAGTTGCCGGCAGTCGCCCAGCACGGCGGGTACGCCCAGGCACTTAAAGTACTCGGTGATGATGTGCGAAGAGAACCGTTCGCCGAAGCTCATTACGAAGTCGCGGCTCTTGGGCGTGAGTTCCTTGAGCAGGAAAAGCCCCTGGAGCACGTCGTCGAGTTCATTGAGGAGCACCTTCACGGCGGCCAGCGTGGCGCTCTGGTTGTTGACCGGCAGCAGTTCATTCACGCACTGCAAATGCTTCTTTTCGATCTCCTGCTTTAGCTGCGCGTAGCTCTCGTCGCCGTTGGAAGCCAGGTTGGCCACCTTTTCGAGTTGGTCGGTCACGCCCGACATGGCCGACACCACCACGGCAACGGGCGTCGCCGACTGGGTGGTAGTCACGATCTGCGCCACTTGCCTCATCATTTCGGGCGACTGAACGGAGGTGCCGCCAAATTTCATTACTCTCATGAACGTATGCGGATGAAGATAAAAGGTTGGTAGTCCAAGTCCGCAAGAATATAAATTATCCAACCGGAAACAAGGAGTTTTGAAATACTTTTTGCCCAAATTACGGGAATCTGGGGCTAAAAAATGAAAAAACGCCCCTTTTTCGCAAAAAGAAGGCGTATTCAGGCAGCCGCTGCCGGGCAAAATGACGGGTGAACCGATCCCGGATTAGTAATATTCGTACCGCACCGGCTCAACGCTTCCCGGCAGAGCGGGTTCGCGTACCCCGTTTTTATGAATGCTACCCGCGCCGCCACTTGCGCCAGGCTTCGGTGAGAAAGCCGATGCCGTACCCGAAAAGCTGCACGTACACGGCGCCCACGCTGAACAGCCCCACCGGCAGGCTCCGGTTGCGGAGCGTGGCGTGCCCGAAGATGAGCAGCGTGTAGAGGGCCAGCAGGGCCGCCCCCAGCACCCCCAGCGGCCGGTACAGGAGCAGCAGGAGGGGCACCGAGAGGCAGCCCAGCGTAAACCCGGCCGGGAACAGGTGCACCAGCTTTAGTTCTTCGGGGAAAAACCGTGAAATGTTGATGCGGGCCCGGCCGAAAAAGTGCAGCTGCCGGTAAAACTGCCCCAGGCTCGTGCGGCGCTTGTGGTACACGTACGCCTCCGGGATGAGGCCCGTGCGGAAGCCGTTGCGGATGATGCGGATGCTGTACTCAATGTCTTCGCCCATGCGGGTGATCTTGAAGCCGCCCACCCGCCGGTACACTTCCCGCGAGAGGCCCATGTTGAACGACCGGGGGTGGAACGCCCCGCCCAGCCGCTTCTTGCCGCCCCGGATGCCGCCCGTGGAGAAGGGGGAGGTCATCGAATAGCTGATGGCCTTTTGCACGCGCGTAAAGGAGGGATGTTCGCGGTCGGGACCGCCGTAGGCGTCGTAGCGGTGGGCCGCCAGATGGTCTTCCACGGTCCGGAAGTAGTGGGGCGGCAGCAGGGCGTCCGAATCGAGAATTACGAAGTAGTCGCCCGTGGCCCGCTCAAAGCCGTAATTGCGCGAAAAACCCTGCCCGCTGTTTTCCTTGTAGTAGTACTTCACGTCGAGTTGGTCCGCAAACTGTTGCACCTCCGCCTCGCACCGCTCGACTGAGCCGTCTTCGATCACCAGCACCTCGAAGTGACGGTAGGTTTGCGTGGTCAGGCTCTGGAGCAGTTCCCGCACCTCGCCGG
The DNA here is from genome assembly GCA_963844325.1 of uncultured Sphingobacteriales bacterium. GTDB lineage: Bacteria > Bacteroidota > Bacteroidia > Cytophagales > 172606-1 > CADCTQ01. The sequence continues at coordinate 4,250,559 of CAWJNV010000002.1, read as the reverse complement.
GCCGGTTGTAGACGGGAATGATGACGGAATACTTTCTCAACGGGAAGGAGCGGATGAATCAGCCGCGAAATTAGGGCAAACCGCCCACTTCCCGAAAAAAGCGTTTTTACGCAACCCGCTGCCGCTAAAAATACGCACCCGCCGCTAAAAATACCTAATTATAGGTATTGACAGTGGTACGGGCCCTGCCTACTTTGTCAATGCATTCCACTCATTTATCAGCAACCTAATTTTTTTCCATCATGGCAGTTAAACTAGATGTCAAAGGAATTGATCCCAAGGACCCGGCCTACCAATCCATGCTGGAAAACCTCCAGGCCAATATTCTCAAATCCCACGCCCGCGACTTCGTACGGCTCTTGTTCCTCCAGTTCCAGGCCGGCGACGACGCGGTAAAAGCCTGGATCAAAGCGTTTAGCCGCGACCGGGTAAAATCGGCCCAGGACCAGCAGCGGGCCATTGCCGCCAGAAGAGCGGCCAAAGCAAACAACGGGTCGTTCGACGGGGGCCTGATCGCTAATTTTTACCTGACGGCGGAAGGATACGAGGACCTGGGCTTTGATGCGGACCACCTCAAAGAAAGAAACCGCAGTTTTCTTGAGGGGATGAAGTCCGGCCGGGTCCGGCGCGAATTAAGCGACCCGTCGGTGGACCGATGGGAAGCCGGGTACCAGAAAAACCTGGACGCGATGATCCTGCTGGCCGATGACGATGAAGATAAACTGGCGACGGCGGCCGAGGAAGTGAAGGCTTCGCTCAATGGCATTGCGGCCGTGGTTGCGGAAGAAAAAGGGGCCGATCTGAAAGACCCCATCGTGCCGGGCGGGCACGAACATTTCGGGTACAAAGATGGCATCAGCCAACCCCGCTTCTTTACCGATGACCTCGACAAAACCCAGAAAGACAATATTGACCTGAACGTGACGCAGTGGAACCCGTTGCAGCCGTTGGAAATCATCCTGGTGAAAGACCCTTTTACCGGCAAGGACGATGACAATTACGGCAGCTTCCTGGTGTACCGCAAGCTGGAGCAGGATGTAGAGGGTTTCAACGCCAAACTGGCCGACCTGGCCAAGCACCTGACCCTGACGCCCAACCAGGTAGCCAACAGCGTTACCGCCGAAGAGTACGCCGGTGCCCTGGCCGTAGGCCGGTTCAAGGACGGTACGCCCCTGGTGAACGCGGACATACGGCTGCGGCGCAGCCCCGCCCCCAACGATTTCGACTACAAAGAGATGGACCCCAAAGGGAACATCTGCCCGTTCCAAGCCCACATCCGCAAAACGAACCCGCGGGGGCAAGGTGTCCTGGTTCCCGAAAGGTTCATTACCCGGCGGGCCATTCCCTACGGCCGGCCCAAGACTGCCGACAAAAAAGGGTTGCTGTTCATGTGTTTCCAGAGCAGCGTGGAGCGACAGTTCAACTTCATCCAGAATACCTGGTCGAATGCCCCCGGCTTTCCGCCCTTCCGGGGCAATCCCGGCATCGACCCGCTGACCGGCCAGGGCCACGAGGGCGGCCAGCGTTGGCCCAAGCAGTATGGGAGTGAAAATGAAGTCAAGTTTAATTTCACCGGTTTCGTCCACATGCAGGGGGGCGAGTATTTTTTTGCGCCGAGTTTAGGTTTTCTCCGCAACCTGTAACCCGCCGCTTCGATTGCTTTTTAACCGGCCGGGCAATGCCTGCAAAAGATCCGGGGCATCGCCCGGCCGGGTTACCAAGGGGTCTGGCTCACCCAGTGAAAGCCGTGCGTGCGCAGCCGGAACGACCCCGGCGCCTTGCGCAACCGCACGTACAGCGAATCCGCCCCGCTGACGCCCCGCAGCACCAGGTGCGCCGGATCGGGCCGGCTGTAGTGCAGCGCAAAGTTGCGGGTGGTGTCGGTGCGAAATTTGAGGGCCAGCCGCTGCCGGAGGGTGTCGGGCTCGTACGAAAAATAATCCCGCCCGTACCGCAGCGTCGGCCCTTCGGGAGCGCCCGACGCGATGCTGCCCAGGTTGCGTTTTTCGAAAATTACATTCCGCCAGGCCAGCGGGTCCGACGGGGCGGCCGGCTGGTTGTTGCGGCGGAACTCCTGCACCTGGTACACGCCGTACAGGACGCCGTCCTGCGGCCCGTACCACCGGCCCGATGCGTAAGCCTGCCAGTCTTCGTAGCCGGGCGCAACGAAAAAACACAGGAAAAACGTCAGCTTAAGCCCCGCCCTCAACAGGCGCTGACGGCGATCCCACCGGTAAGGCACCGCCAGGTCGGGGGCCGCCGGCCGGTTGAACAGGAAGAATGCCAGCAGCCGCCGCCCGTCGTGCAGCACCAGGAACAGGGCCATCAGCAGCAGCATGCCGCTGAAGAGTTTCACCGGGATGTCGTACGTCAGGTTGAGCACGAACACGTTGGTCAGTACGCCCCCCAGCAGGCAGGCACCCAGGGTGGTAGTACGCCGGAATAACAGCAGCAGGCCGCCCAGCACTTCCAGGAAGCCGGAAAAAAATTCGTAAGGTCCCGACTGCCCGACGAACAGCCACGCCAATCGCATGGGCGTCAGTTCGCCCAACGGGGTGCTGAGCTGGGAAAGCGACGGTTCGGGCATCTGCAGGGCGAATATTTTGATAAAGCCGTACAGCGCCATGAAAAGCGCCAGGTTGTAGCGCACCAGTACCCGCAGCCAGTAGTAAAGCGTCGCGTACTCCCGCCGCCGGTGGTCCAGTACGGTCCAGGCGAGGGTACCTGCAAAGGCAAATAGCAGTAAAAAAACGTACTGCGCCCAGTCGTAGAGCCGGTCGCCGCTGCCCGTCTGGGTGGTATCGAGCGGGGTAGGGTTGCCGAACAGGCAGCCATTGACCCACCCGGCCGGAACCTGCATCAGGTGTTCGGACCATTCCCCGATCACGCCGGTAAACTGGTTCAGGAGGGGAATCTGGGCGAGCCACAACCAGGGAGCGATGTAGCAGGCCAGGAAGAGAAAACCAAACCGGAAGGCAAGCCGCCCGTACCAGGGCCACGGTGCAGCCACTGGAGGATGGGGCAGGAGGGAGTCGCGGCCGGCGGCCGGGGGAAGCACGGCGGGGGAATGCATGAGCAAACAAGCGGTTGATCAATCATTCAATTTATAAAAAAGGGGGGCGAAACCTCCACCAATTTTGGGTAAATTATTCCCGCAATCTCCCAACCGGTTTCGTCTACATGCCTCGCTTGCTCTACCTGTCCCGCGTGTTGCTCGGCGCCCTGGCACTGCTGGGGGCCACCGGCACGGCCGTTCACCGGACTACGCCCGATACCCCCTGGCCCGAATACAACGGCGACGGGCACCAAAGCCACTATTCGCCCTTGCGCCAGGTCACGCCCGGCAACGTGGGGCAATTGCGGGTCGCCTGGCGGTACGCGTCGGGGGGCGCCGACACGGTGGCAAACCGCACGCAAATGCAGTGCAACCCGGTGGTCGTCGGGGGCGTGCTCTACGGGGTGGCGGCCAATACCCAGGCCTTCGCCGTTGATGCGGCAACGGGCCGGCAGCGCTGGAAAACGGACCTGCCCGACACGGAGGGCACCAACAGCCGGGGCGTTGCCTACTGGACGGACGGCGCCGCGGCGCGGATCTTCTTCGGCGCCGGCGCCGCCCTGTACGCCCTCGACGCCCGGACGGGGAAGGTCATTCCCTCCTTCGGGCAGGGGGGACGCATCCTCCTTGAAGAAGGTCTCCAACGGCCCGGGGCCGACCATTACGTGCGGGTCAATACCCCCGCCACCATTTACCGGGACCTGCTCATTGTGGGGGTACGCGTGTCGGAGGGCGAAACCGCGCTGCTGGGCGACGTGCGGGCCTACGACGTGCGCACCGGCAAACTCGCCTGGACGTTCCGTACCATTCCCGAACCCGGGGAATTTGGGTACGAGACCTGGCAGCCGGCCGAGCCCCGCAAGCGGCTGGGCGGGGCCAACGCCTGGGCCGGCATGGCCATTGACCGGCCGCGCGGCATCGTGTACGTGCCCACCGGCTCGGCGGCCTACGACTTTTACGGCGGCAACCGCAAGGGCGACAACCTGTTTGCCAACTGCCTGCTGGCCCTCGACGCCAACACCGGCAAACGCTTGTGGCACTTTCAAATCGTGCACCACGACATCTGGGACCGCGACCCGCCGGCCCCGCCCAACCTGCTGACCGTGAACCAGGGGGGCAAACGCGTGGATGCCGTGGCCCAGGTCACCAAGCAGGGGCACGTGTTCGTCTTCGACCGGGTCACGGGCAAACCCTTGTTTCCAATCACCGAAAAAGCATTTCCTACCGACGGCGTAGCCGGTGAAAGCGCCAGCCCGACGCAGCCTGTGCCGCAAGACCCGGCCCCGTTTACCCGGCAGACCTTCACCGAGGCGGACATCAACCCGTGGGCCGCCGACCGCCCCGCAATAGTAGCCGCGCTGCGCAAAGCCCGTACGGGCAGCCCCTACCTGCCGCTTACGGAGGAAACGACGGTCTTTTTTCCCGGCACGGACGGCGGGGCGCAGTGGGGCGGGGCCGCCACCGATCCCGAAGGCATTCTTTACGTCCCGGCCAAGCAGAACCCCGTCTTTTCGACCCTGGTGCCGCGCAAGTCACCCACCAGCCCGGCGGCCGGTGCCACCGGCCAACTCTACCAAACCCTTTGCGCCGCCTGCCACGGGGCCGACCGGCGGGGCAGCCACGACGGTTCCTACCCGTCGCTGCTGGGCATCGAAAAGCGGCTTTCGGGGGAGGCCATGCACCAGGTAATGCGCAAGGGACGGGGGATGATGCCCGGTTTTTCGCACTTGCCGGACGCCGACCGGGAGGCCCTGGTCAATTTTCTGCGCAATGAGACCCCCACAACCCCGGCCCGGGCCGGGGAAGCGCGGGAGCCTGAGGTGCCTTACCAGCACACGGGTTACAACCGCTGGTACGACCGCGACGGCTACCCCGTCAGTACGCCGCCCTGGGGCACCCTTACCGCCATCGACCTCAACACGGGCCGGCACCGGTGGCAGGTGCCGCTCGGCGAATACGAAGAACTGACCCGGAAAGGCATTCCGCCCACCGGCACCGACAACTACGGCGGGCCGCTGGTCACGGGCAGCGGGCTGCTGTTCATCGCCGCCAGCAAGGACGCCCGGTTGCGGGCCCTCGATAAGAAGACGGGCAAAATCCTCTGGCAAGCCGACTTGCCCGCGCCGGGGTACGCCACGCCGGCTACCTATTCGGTGGGCGGCACGCAGTACATTGTCATTGCCTGCGGGGGCGGAAAGCTCAAGTCCCCGTCGGGAGACCAGTACGTGGCGTTTGCGCTGCCGGCAAGGCGTTGATTACCCCGGGCAACGCTGCCCGGAAGGGCGGGACTCCCTTTCAGCGATTCAGCATTCTGAAAGCAAGTCCCGGCATCAGCCGGCTAAAAACCGACAAAGCCTTGGACTGCCCGATGTTGATGCTGGTTTTGCCCCGTTGCAGCTGTTGCAGAAAGGCTTTGGCAAAAGTGGCGGGTGAGATCTTGGGCGCCTCGATGCCTTTGTTGAAATCAGTATCCACCGTGGGCGGCAATACTTCGACGACTTTGATGTGGGTTCTTTTCAATTGATGCCGCAGCGACATGGCGAAGGTGTGCATGGCTGCCTTGGAAGCACAGTAGCCGGCAAAACGGGCAATGGGCATGTAGGCCAGTCCCGAGGAGACGAACACAACCACCGGAGCAGGAGCTTTTTGCAACAAAGCCAAAGCCCGGTGGGTGAGCAACACGGGAGCCAGAAAATTGGTCGTGATTTCCCGCCCAAGCATCCCTTGCAGCGCCTCTTCCCCGATGTCCGTAAAATCGAATTGAGCACCCGTGCCCGCATTGTTGATCAGTACATCAATGCGGCCAAAATCGTTGGCTATGGCAGCCAGGGCAGTTTTTACTTCCGGTTCGTTGGTGATGTCCGTCCGGATCGAATGCACCTGGGGGTATTCCTTGACCAGGGCGGCGATCTTTTCGGGGCGTCGGTCCAGGGAAATGACGGTGTTGGCGGGCAGCAATTCGGCAATGAGGGCCCGGCCAATGCCCGTAGCCCCGCCGGTGATGACAATGATTTTGTTTTGCAGTTGCATAAAGTGCCTGGTTAGGAACGGTCAGAAGACGAGGGCAAAGCTCCCGGCTTTTGCTTTCCCCAAAATTGTCCTATGGCAATTTCTGCGGGCGGGGCCTGTTCTTCAACCAGCGGCTATTTGATTTTCCGACGCAGCCGGCTCAGGGAACTGGGGGTTATTCCCAAATAGGATGCCAGGTACTTCTGGGGAATCCGGCGCAAGTAGTCCGGGTCGCGGATCAGGTCCAGATACCGTTGCTCGGCCGGCTCGCACTGGAGGGCAATCATGCGGTCAATGATGTGCACAATGCCTTCTTCCCAGATGCGGCGGATCATCTCCTGGCTCTGCGGCACCGTCTGGTAAAAAGCCAGGAGGGTGGATTTGGGCAAGGTCAGTAATTCTACCGGCTCGATGGCCTGGAGAAAGAACCGGGAGGGCTGCTCACTGATGAAGCTTTGCACTTCCGAACCCAGGCCGCCCGGGAAGGCGATCCAAACGGTTAGTTCGATCTCGGAAGGCAGGAAATACCGGATGCAGCCCGACTCCAAAAAAACAAAGTCCCGGCACAACTCGCCGGCCCGCAACAAATACTGACCCCGTTTGAGCTTTTTGGTTTTGAAGCAGGCCACGAATTCATCCAATGCCGGCTCGGGCCACTCGGCGTATTGCTGCAAATAGCGTTTCAGCTGCGCACTCATGGGCGGGTTCAGGGGGATTGGCCGGGCTTAATACGCCCCCTGGAACTTGCGCACGCCCCACTCGGTGGCGGCCAGCAGGAGCAGCACGAAAAAGAGCCACTTCAGGTGGATGAGTTCGCGGGTGTCTTCGGTGCTCTGCACGCGGTCGGGGGGCGGGTTGGTGGTAAGCCGGCTGCTCAGCTGGTCAAACTGGGCGGGCAGGTAGAAACCGCCGCCGGTCTGGTTGCCCAGCTTGCGCAGCAGCCCGTGGTCGGCCGTGGTATTGATGGCTTCCAGTTGGATTTCCCGCACGGTGAACTGCCCCGTCACGACCTCGTTGCGGTTTTGCACCCGCGCCGTGGCCCGGTACTGGTACACGCCCTTGGGCAAGCCGCCGATCTCGAAGCGGGAGTTGGTTTCGGTGTTGGTGAAGTTGTACCGCGACACCTTGCCCCCGGGGTGCGTTACGTCCAGGGCAATCTTCTGGTCGTAGATCTTTTCGTAAATGTCGTTGTAGGTCTCGGCCTCGAACACGATGCGTTCGGTGTCGAGGAACTCGTCGGTGACCGGGTACACCCGCAGCCGACGCTTGTCTTCCTTCGAGGAGAGGTACTGCACCAGCTTGGTGATGAGTTCGTCCACGGCCAGGTGGTTGTCGGTGAGGTTGTATTCTTCCAGGCGCCACTCCCAGAGCCCTTCGCCCAGCAGGATGGCCGACTTGCGGACCTTGTCATTGTTGACCACCAGCAGCGGCTTGTCGGTGGTCAGCGTACCCACCTTCTGGTAGAGAATCACCTCGCTGTTGGGCGTGAGCCGGAAATCGCCGAAGGGAACCGTCACGGGCGGCATCTTTTGCAGCAGGGTCCGGTTGGCGTCGTCGAAGCGGAACAGGTTGAAGTTGTTGTTGAACACCGGGAACACCTGGTCAGTCTGCCCGCCGCGGGAGGTTACTTTCACCACGTTGCTGGCTACGTTGAGCTGGCCCAGGTTGGTGCCCGAGCCCAGGATGTACCAGATCGGCGTGTCGCCCTCCAGGAACTTGCGGGCCGCCTGCGTGCCCGTGTTGTACATATCGGGAATCTGGTGGAGGATGACCAGGTCGTACTTGGCCTGCTTGGGCTGGCCGAGCCCGGCAATCACCGATTCAAACTCGTAGTTCTCGTTTTTCTCCAGGGCACTCTTGATGGCCTTGATGTCGGGGTGCGGCGCGGCGGCCAGCAGCAGGATTTTCTCCTTGCCGTCGATCACCTCAATGTACGCGTCGCGGGAGTTGTTCTGGGCCGTAAATTCTTCGGGCTGCCCCACCAGTTGTACCACGTAGTGCTGCACGCCTTTGGCTCCCGCCGACACGTAGAAGGTGGCTTCCGCCACGTCGTTGTTGTTCTTGAAGGAAACCGTTTTGGTGTCGAGCACCTTGCCCCCCTGCACCAGTTGGGCGGTGGCGATGCGGCCGCCGAAGCCCGTGCCGTGGATCTCGGCCACCACCGGGAATTTGTTGCCCAGGTAGGAGATCTTGTTGTAGTACAGCGCCTTCAGGTTCAGGTCGCGGCGGGGCACCGTGTCGCCCAGGCCCACCGAGTAGATGGGGAAGTTGTAGGGCTGGAACTCGGGCGACATGCCCTGGTTGTAGATGCCGTCGCTGACCAGCACCACGCCGGCCAGGTTGCGGTTTTCGTAGTTGCTCTGGATGGTGCCCAGCAGGTTGTCGAGGTTGGTGACCTGGCTGCGGAAGACGTTTCCCTGCAGGTTGGCGGCCGGCACCGAGCCTTCCAGCAACTGCACGTCCACGTTGATGTTGCGGCCCTGCAACTGCTGGGCCAGGTCCCGCACCTGGTTTACCGTCTGCGTGAGCCGCACCGAATCGTTGGTCAGGGCCACCGACTGGGAGTTGTCGAGGGCAATCACGACGGTGGGTTTTTCGTAGGTGTTGCGCACCTGCCGCACCAGCGGGCCCAGCAGCAGGAAGCACAGCAGGCTGACTAGGGCAAACCGGCAGCCGGCCAGGGCCCAGTTCACGGCCTTGCTCCAACTGGACTTGCGTTGGTACAACAGAAATGCGTACAGGGCGCCTGCGGCGAGGCAGAGGAGTATAAACCAGGGAGAATAGGAAGTCAGTAGCTGGAAGCGGTTCATTGGGCAGTGCGGGCCAACGGGATGATTCGTTGGTGCTATAACGGTTCTACACGTGAATATATTTAAATTTGGTGGATCAGACCCCACAAAAGTAACGAACAACCTTATGCAACCATCGCACGCTTCGGCCACCCTCCGGCCCATCCAACCCAACGACAATGTCCCCATGGCCCGCATCATCCGGCAGGTAATGACCGAGTACGGCGCGGTGGGCGAAGGGTACTCCATCAATGACCCCGAGGTGGATGCCCTGTACGAGCAGTACGCGGCCCCGGGCCACGTCTTTTTCGTGGTTGAATCAAACGGAAGGGTGGTAGGAGGGGCGGGCATTGCCCCGCTGCAAGGGGCTGGGGAAGGCGTATGCGAACTGCGGAAAATGTACCTGCTTCCCGAAGGGCGGGGCCGCGGCCTGGGCCGGCAATTGTTGGGGCAATGCCTGGCAGCCGCCCGGGAACGGGGTTTCCGGACGTGTTACCTGGAAACGGTGCACCGCATGGGCGAGGCCCAGCGGCTCTACCTGTCGGCCGGCTTCAAACCCCTCCCGGGGCCGATGGGCAACACCGGCCACAACGCCTGCGACGCCTGGTACGCAATCGAACTGGCTGAATAATACAAAGCACTTAACCGCAAGGAACGCAATGGAGACGCAAAAGGAGCAAAGTAGGGGTAGGGTTTAAACCCTACCCTACGGAAAGGCTGCGCTTAGGTTAATGCAAGCGACTTTTGCGTACGCTTGCGCAATATCCATAGGATCGGGTTTATACCCGATCCCTCCTGCCGTGCTTTGCGTCTTCTTTGCGCCCCTTGCGGTTACGTTCTCTCAATACTCAATACTCACTACCCAATACTTACTTCTCATCGCTCCACCAGCGCCTGCTTGCGGCTCATAGCTTTCTCGGCGGCTTCCACAATCGCCTGGGCCGTGAGGCCGTACTTGACCATCAGTTCCTCGGGCACGCCGCTTTCGCCGAAGGAGTCATGTACACCCACCATTTCGAGCGGGGAGGGGTAGTTGCGGCACAGGAGTTGGGCAATGCTATCGCCGAGGCCGCCGTTGAGCTGGTGCTCTTCGGCCGATACGGCGCAGCCCGTCTTTTTCACCGATGCCAGGATGGCGGCTTCGTCGAGCGGCTTGAGCGTGTGGATGTTGATAATTTCGGCTTCAATGCCCCGCTGAGCCAGCGTTTCGCCGGCCAGGATGGCTTGCCACACCAGGTGCCCCGTGGCAAAAATGCTCACGTCAGCCCCCGGGCTGAGCACGATGGCCTTGCCGATCACGAACGGTTCGTCGGCGGGCATGAAGATGGGCACCACCGGCCGGCCGAAGCGCAGGTACACCGGGCCCTGGTGGTCGGCAATGGCGAGGGTAGCGGCCCTGGTCTGGTTGTAGTCGCAGGGGTTGATCACCGTCATGCCCGGCAGCATGCGCATCATGCCCAGGTCTTCCAGGATCTGGTGGGTGGCCCCGTCTTCGCCCAGCGTCAGGCCGGCGTGCGAGGCGCATATCTTCACGTTTTTGTTCGAATAAGCAATCGACTGGCGGATCTGGTCGTACACCCGGCCGGTGGAGAAGTTGGCGAAGGTACCCGTGAACGGAATTTTACCCCCGATGGTCAGGCCGGCGGCGATGCCCATCATGTTGGCCTCGGCAATGCCGACCTGGAAGAAGCGGTCCGGGAACTCCTTGGCGAACGCATCCATCTTGAGCGAACCCATCAGGTCGGCGCAGAGGGCAACGACGTTCGGGTTTTTGCGGCCCAACTCCAGCAAGCCGGCGCCAAAGCCGGAACGGGTATCTTTTTTATCGGTAACAACAAATTTCTTCATGGGTGCGGGGTAAAGGTGATTAGGTTCGCAAAAAAAGAAAAACTGAGGCGCTATCACAACCTCAGCGCGGGGAATTGCCAAAAATTCTTCCCCGGCCGACACCCGCCCCACCCAAACGCCGCGGGCATCGCAAGGGGCCCGTTTCCCGTTTGAATAATTATCATTGGGGCCGTAGTCAGCGACTCACGGACCACGCCGGGCCGTCTTCCGCGTTGGGAGGGAATGCCCCGTATCCACTGATTTCCAGCGTATCATCGTACCCGTTCGTCTCATTCCGAAACATGAAAAAAAACCTGATCCTTCCCATGCTGCTGCTGCTCCTGGCCGTTCCCGCCGGGGCGCAAGGGCTGCTCGACCTCGAAACGGGGGCCGTGGTGGGCGGCGCCTACAACCGCATCCGGGTGCCCGGCAGCAGCGGCACCCAATTCGACCTCACCGGGGGCGACTTCCGGACCCGGCCGGCGTGGTTCTACCGGGTGCGGATCGGCTACACGTTTGCCGACCGCCACACCCTCAGCCTCCTGTACGCCCCGCTCTCCCTCCGGGCCGAGGCCGGCCGGCTGTCGGAACCAATCGACTTCAACGGCGCCGCGTTTGCCGCGGGCCGTCCCCTCAACGTGCGGTACACCTTCAACTCCTACCGCCTCACGTACCGCTTTGATTTCGTGCGGAAGGAACGGTTGCGGTTCGGCGCCGGCCTGACGGGCAAAATCCGGGACGCCGCCATCCGGCTGGAAAACGGGGAGGCGCAATCCACCAAAACCAACGTGGGCTTCGTGCCCCTGATCAACTTCCTGCTCGACTGGAGCTTCTCGGAAAAAGCGGGATTGCTGGTGGAGGGCGACGCCCTGGCCGCGCCGCAGGGGCGGGCCGAAGACGTATTCGCGGGATTCCGGTACCGGCCGGCCGCCGCCCTCGGGCTTAAAGTGGGATACCGGCTGCTCGAAGGCGGGGCCGACAACGACGAGGTGTACAACTTTACCCTCATCCACTACCTGTCGGCGGGGGCCGTGTGGCGGTTTTAGCAAAAAAAGAAGGCGCCGGTTGGGGCGCCCTCCGTACGGGAATGGAACGTTCCGGGTTTAGAACAACTTGGTGATCAGGTCGGCCGTCCGGTTGGAGTAGCCCCACTCGTTGTCGTACCAGCCTACTACTTTCACCAGCGTACCGTTTACGGCCGTCTGCTCGGCGTCGAAGATGCAGGAGTGCGGGTTGCCCACGATGTCGGTGGATACAATGGGGTCTTCCGTGTATTCAAGGATGCCTTTCATGGGACCGTCGGCGGCCGTGCGCATGGCGGCGTTGATCTCATCAATGGTTACTTCCCGCTTGAGCACGACCGTAAGGTCGGTGAGGGAGCCATCGGGTACGGGTACGCGCATGGCCACGCCGTCGAGCTTGCCCGACAGGTGGGGAAGTACCAGCCCTACCGCCTTGGCCGCACCCGTGGAGGTGGGCACGATGGACAGGGCGGCCGCCCGGGCCCGGCGCAGGTCTTTGTGGGGGGCGTCCTGCAGGTTCTGGTCGGCCGTGTAGGCGTGGATGGTGGTGATGTAGCCTTTTTCGATGCCGAACGCGTCGTCGAGCACCTTTGCCATCGGGGCGAGGCAGTTGGTGGTGCAGGAGGCGTTGGAAAGAATCGTTTCGGCGCCCTTCAGCGTGTTGTCATTTACGCCCAGCACGATGGTGGGAATGGTCTTTTCCTTGGCGGGGGCGGAGATCACCACTTTTTTGCAACCGGCCGTCAGGTGCTGGCCGGCGCCGGCCAGGTCGGTGAACCGGCCCGTGGATTCTACCACTACATCAACGCCCAGGTCGCGCCAGGGCAGTTTGGTCGGGTCTTTTTCGGCGAAAGCTTTGATCCGCTTGCCGTTCACGGTGAGGCTTTCGGCATCCGAAGAGACGGTACCGGTGAACTTGCCGTGGATCGAATCATATTTGAACAGGTGGGCCAGCGTAGCATTGTCCGTCAGGTCATTGATTGCCACTACCTCCACGTTGCCTTTATTAAGCAGTGCCCGGAGCGTAAGGCGGCCGATACGTCCGAAACCGTTGATTGCAACTTTGATGTTTGCCATGGGATAAAGTTTTAAGGTTAGAGCAAATGTAAATACGCTTCCGGATCACGGAAGCGTTGCGGCGCAATAATAGGGCGAAAGGCCGGAAAACTCAAACCCGAATCCCCTTCATTCACACAAAATTAGTCCCGGGCGCGGCGGCAAAAAGGCGAAAGCCGCGGCGTCCGGGAGGGAGGGTTTATCCGGTGGGTGGGTACGGTTAGAAACGGGGGCAGGGCAGCTTACGGGCGCTGCGCGGTACGCGGCGCTTGGGCTGGGGGGCCGAGAATTCGTAGGAGGCCGAAATCTCGTGCGCCCCGCCGGTGGAAGTGCCCAGGTTGGAGATGGTAAGGTCGTAGCTGTAGCCGATGGAGAGGCCGGCCTGCTTGAAGCCGAACAGGAAAATGAGGGCGTCGTTGTTGTTGAGGCCGAGTTCCGTTTGTTTGATAGGTAACCCCCGGTACCACAGGCCGAACACCACCGGCTCGTAGGTGAGGTAAGTTCCCACGTCAAATTGATCGAATTTCCCCTGGGCTTTGTACAAAGCGGCAAACGAAAGGCTCTTTTCGCGGTCGAGCACGTTCATGGCCAGCCCCTGCCGGGTTTCGTCGTCGAGGGGGAATTTGTAGCCCGTGTGCACCGTCATCCGGATGGGCAGGCGGCTGTCCTGGTCGATGAACGATTGGGTGGGGCGGTTGAGGTGGTGGCCCGAAACGCCCAGCCAGGCGCGGTCCGAGTACAGCAGACCGCCCGAGGAAAAGTCGAAATAAGAGATGTTGGCCGCGTCGAGCAGCGCGGGGTCACTCGTGATGAGGCTCTGCAACCCTTCGTTGGTGAACTGGTCGCCGAAGTTGAGGTCCAGGAAGTTAACGCTGCGCGTGGCAAACGACAACTGCACGCCGGCGCGGAAGGCCACCCGTTCCCCCAGTTGCAGCTGGTAGGCGTACTGGGCGCCCAGGTCCGTGGAGTTCAGCTTGGCAAACTGCTGGTCCCGGTTGATAATAATGCCCACCCCGCTGTTGACGCGCGGAAAGTAGTAGTCGAAGGAGGCCGAGTAGGTGACGAACGTGGCGTCGAGGGCCGGCCACTGGTTGCGGTAGTTGACGCCCACGCGGGGCGTGAGGGCAGAACCGGCAAAAGCGGGGCTCAGGTACAGCGGGTTCGCGTAAAACTGCGAATACTGGGGGTCCTGTGCCCAGGCCGAAAGGAGCGTGACTATGCTACACAGACAAACCAATAAGAGTCTACGCATGAATCAGGGGAAAACTAGGGGTGAAACCGGATGAGTTGAATTATGAAAGGTTAACGCTACAAGTATAAAAAAATTTGCGTACTCCCCGGAAGAATCACGGCCGGGCGCGGGGCCGTTGCATTCTGCTGCTGCCCGTACGGGGTGCAATATTTTGGCGCAATCTGCATTTTTACAGGGGTTTGGGGAGGGCAATCATTTAAGTAGATTTGCCCGGGCCGCCGGGCGTCTTTTTACCCGGTTCCGGGGTCGCCGTACGGATCGTGTTTATCCATATATTGTTCGTACCCGCCTTTTCGTTAGTATCTACAAATCCATCCCTTCATGTTTCTTTCCTGGAATAGACTACTACTCCTTCTGCTCCTCGTGGCGGGAATTCTTTTTGGGTCTTCCCCTTCCGCATTTGGGCAGCAGTGTACCAACTTTAATATTCCCACTGATCCACAGTGCGCCGGTGGGAATTGCGGATCAGGAACGTCATTTACCAGCAGCCTCGTGGAGCAGTCTGGCAAGACATACAGGTACGAATGGAACTTTGGTGACCCCGACAGCGGCCCGGCCAATACGTCAGAGCTTAAGCAGCCCAATCATAGCTATTCCCAACCCGGCCCGTACACGGTCAGCGTGAAGGTATTCGTGGACGGCGTAGAAGATGCCTCATTGGGGTGCAGTGGCACCGTCACGGTAGGAGGGGTGCCTGATTTCAAAATCAACGTAAACAACGATGACATCAACCTGGGGCCGCAGGAAGAAGAAGTATGCCTCGAAGATCTGGAAGCGGGGGTTGAACTGTCTCCCGTACCGTCTTCGGAAGGAGGTGCGGCCATTCCGGCAGGAGCTACTTTCCTGTGGTCAAACGGGTCGGCTGATCCAAGCATTACAGTAGATGAAGAAGGGTGTTATTCGGTTACCGTATCGGTTACCGAGAACGGAGTTACTTGTTCACGCACCAACAAGGTGCAGGTATACGGATACAAGCCCGACGAAGAGGGACCAAACGCGCCGCCCCCTCAGCAACAGGCACGCTGGTATTTCGGCAACGGGGCCGGGGTTAAATTCCAGGGGGGATTGCAGGCCGTGTCCGGAGGGGCCGTAAACACGCCGGAAGGTTCATCCACCGTGCTTGACCGAAAGGGCAACCTGCTCTTCTACACCGATGGGCGCACCGTGTTTGATACGCTGGGGGCACCACTGCCCAACGGCACCGGCCTGGCTGGTGGTCCAAATTCTACCCAGGCTGTGCTTATCGTGCCCCAACCCGGGTGCAACAGTTGCGACCCGGTGTATTACGTGTTTACCACCGGCGACATCACTCCCACCGGGTCCCGTTTGGAATACAACGTAGTGGACATGCGCCTGAATCCCCCCAAAGGCGGAGTTGATCCACAACAGAAAAATCAATTGTTAACCCAAAACAGCACGGAACGGGTTATTTCCATTAAGGGTCAGTCAGACCCCAATGCTCAGAACCCGGTAGAAACCACCTGGATCATTACGCACGACTTTTCGGGAACCTTCCGGATTTATCCCCTGACACCGGCCGGCCTGGGTGCGCCGAAAACTTACCCCGGGGTGCCCCACAGTAGTACGGAGAACGGGGAAGGTTACATGAAGAGCTTCCCCTATACCGATCCAGCTACGGGAGAAACCAAAACCCGCATTGCCGTGGTGGTGCCCGGGGCGCCGGGCACTGCCAGCCGGGTGGAAATCTTTGATTTTGATCCTGCCACGGGTGAGGTAAGCCAGCCGGCGCCTCCCGTTACCATTGACTTAGGTGATTCCAACCTGAAAGCGTACGGCGTGGAATTCGCGGGAGATTATATGTACGTGTCGCTGGTTGGCAACCCGCCGGATTCCTCCAAGATCGTGCGGTACGACCTCAACCCGGCCGCCGGCCTTACCGTGGAAAACACCCGCGAGGAGATCGTGAAGGATCCGGCCAGGATCGGGGCCCTGCAACTAGGTCCGGACGGTGCCATTTACGTGGCCGTGCAAGGCGCCACCAGCCTTTGGAGCATTGCCTCGCCCACGGGGGCAACAGCGGCCGATGTAGGGCTGAACCGCACGGCCATTAACCTGAACGGGCCGACCAGCAACCTGGGCTTGCCCACCAACGCCGAACCCGAAAACAAGGGGTACGGCCAGAGTTTCTCCTTCGAGCAACCGGCCTGCGCCCCGGCCGGCACCGACTACACCATTCAGTTCCAGGCCAATCCGGACCGGGCCCCGCGCAACGACGGACAACCCAACTCTACCTTCCTGTGGACGTTCCACGACGGAACTACCTCTACCTTGCAGAATCCGACCAAAGCCTACCGCAGTCCCGGCCAGTACGTTGTCAATCTGACCATTACCAACGACTGCAAGGTGGAAGTACTGGACCCGGACACGGTATTTATTTTCGAAGCGCCGCCGCCCATTCCCCCGCGCAGTGCATCGGCCTGCTACGGCTCCCCGGTCCAGCTTGACCCGTACCCCGGCGCTGCCGGCCCGGCCGGCGTAACGTACACCTGGATTCTGCCCAACGGCACGGCCCGTTCCGGCAAGACCCTCAATATCACGGCTGCCGACGCGGTACCGGGGCTGAACGTGTTCCGGGTGGTGGTGGCCAATGAGAATTGCGCCGAAACGGGAATCTTTCAGGTTAACTTTACCCAACCGCAGGTAAACCTGGGACCAGACGTATCGGACTGCGAAGTAACTAGCCTGGTACTAGATGCCGGCAACCCCGGCATGCAGTACCAGTGGAAGCAAAACGGTACGGTACTGGCTGAAACGGGCCGGACCCTGTCGGTTCGTCCTGCCGCCGGTACCACCACCACGTACGAGGTGACCGTTACGGATCCGCTTACCAAGTGTACGGCCAGTGACCAGGTCCAGGTTGTGCGCGGGGCAAACCCCACGGTAGACGTAAGTTCAGACCCTGCTACTTCGTGTAATGCGGCCGATGGCAAGTTGTTCATCAATTTCACCTCGCCGGGGCCAAACGTATTTTCCTTGATCCGGCAATCTGACGGCGCCGCCATTGTAACCAATGAAACGACTTCGGAACCGGTTCGCAATTTCATTCTGCCGCCGGGGGGGTACCAGGTGATTGTTAAAAAGGGAGGCTGCGAAACGACCGTGCTGCAATCCATCGGCAATGATGACCCCAATGCCCCCGTCATCCGGGAACAGGATGAACCGCTGCAATTGGAATGCAACGTTTTCACGGGAACACTTGCCACCCAGATTACGCCTGGTCCGGGCCGTACCATTGTAACCATCGTATGGAAGGACGCAACCAACAATACGGTCCAACAGAACAGCAACATTTTCCCAGATGCTGAACCGGGCGAATACACCCTGACGGTGACGGATAACCTTGGTTGTGAGAGTTCGGCTAAGTTTGTAGTCCTCGCCAACCCCAATACCTTCCAGTTGGAGGAAGTGACCCAGACTCCCGTCGCTTGTGACCAGGTTCAGTTGCGGGCTACGCTGCTCCCCGGCACGGCAGATCCCGCCAATTATACCTTTACCTGGACCATCAGCGGACGAACGGAAAGCGGGGTCGGCCTTGCTGCGGTTACCGCCAAACGGGGCGAAGGAGATTACGCGCTGGTGGTCGCCAGCGTATCCGATGCAGGTTGTACCGCCCAGCAAACCGGTACGATCACTTTCCCGACGGTACCTTCCTACGAGTATGGACCCAATCCCCCGGCTGAATGCGCCGGCAGGCCCGTGTTCCTGGATGCCGATAAAGGGGATGTTTTCTGGGATACTTACGTATGGACGCTGCCCAACGGAGCTACTGCCATTGGCGCGGTCGTGGGAGCTGAGGCGAGCGGCGTGTATAGAATAACGGTGCGCAACTCCGAAACCGGTTGTACGCAGACCGACGAGGTGACGGTTACGGTGAACCCGACCCCGGACGCCCCAACCTTTGATAATCCCAACCAAGTGATTTGCGCCGGTGCCGCCGCCGGGATCACTCCATTCACGCCACGGACGGCGGGTACCAACTTCAATTGGTACAACACCCCTGACGTGACCCGGCCACCCGTATTCTCGGGTAGGTCATTCACACCAGGCGGTATTAACTTGACGCAACCGGGCACGTACACCTATTTCGTAACCCAGGTAGGACCGGCGCCGTCCAATTGCCAGAGCCCGGCTACAGTCGTTACCCTGACCATCAACGCGGCGCCGGTCGTGAATCTGGGCCCGGACCGCAACGTTTGCCAGGGACAGACGGAAGTGTTGAATGCCCGGCCCACCAATCAAACGGGTGGTCCGGTAACCTACCGCTGGGAAAACGGTCTGACGACGGAGACAATCAACGCCACGCGTGCGGGCACTTACCGCGTGACCGTGACCCAAGGCGGCTGCTCGGTGACCGACGAAGTAACCCTTACGTTCGTGGCGCCGCCCCAGGCCACCATTCCCCGGCGACTCGTGCCGCTGTGCGCCAGAGACCCCCGGGCTACGGCCACGCTGGATGCGGGACCGGGAGACAACTTTACCTACGAATGGCGTAAACTGGGTTCCAATGCTGTAATCGGGACCACGCAGAAGATCACTGTAAACACCGTAAGCGCCATCAGCGACCGGTACACCGTCTCCATCGGCAACGGCGGCAGTTGCACGCTGGTCGATACCATTGAAGTGGTGAACAAGTGCGAACCCCTCGTTTTCGTGCCCGACGCCTTCTCGCCGGCCGGTACGCTGTCCGAAAACCAGAAGTTGTTCGTGTACGGCAACTACGTGGGCGAAGTGCAAATGCTCATCTACAACCGGTGGGGCGAACTGATTCACGCCCACAAGGGGGCCAACCTGGATGAGCTTCGCACCAACGCCTGGGACGGCAACTACCTCGGCAAACCGGTGCCCACGGGTTCGTACGTCTGGAAGATTACCTACCGCAGCGCCGATTTCCCGGACCGCGAACCCATTACACTGCGCGGCGCCGTTCTGCTGGTGCGGTAAAATCAGTTCACAACGCGTTGTGAAGCCCGTTCCCCGCCGTGGGGAACGGGCTTTTTTTGTGCGTTGCCCAACCCGTTTAGTGGACAAATGCCCGAAAACTTGCATCACCCGTATTTTTACCCGGTTCAATGTTAATTTATTGTTAATTTTTGGTTAACTTTCTTTCCATTGATCGTATTAAGCTCTATCAACTCATAAACGCTACTGGTGAATTGAAAGCACTGTTTACGCTTTTTGCCGCAGGCATCTTATTGGGGCACGGGGTAGCAACCTTTGCCCAGGCACCGGCCGGTGGGTTTTTCCCGCAGCCGGCCGATGCGGCCTTGTCGCACGATTCGTCCCTTGCCCTCCTGCTGGCTACCAACGCCGGCGCCGGTGATTTGCCGCTCCGGCAACTGGAACACCTGGTCGGGCAACTGGGCAATAAGCGTAAGAAAGCCGACCATGCGCGCATGGTGCAGCGGGTTTTCGACGAAGGGCGGCGGCGCTTTCTGCATTCCTACAGTAAAAATTACCCGCACTTTAACCAACTCTTTACCCAGGGCAGTTACAATTGCGTAACCGGTACGGCGCTTTACGCCTGGGTACTCGGGCGGCTCGGGTACCCGGTACAGATCCACGAGACGGCTTTCCACGCCTACCTGACCGTGCGGGTGGAGCACAACGTGTACCTGCTCGACGCTACCGATCCCAAGTCGGGCTTCGTGAACGGGGCCGCCGCCGCGGGCAAGCGGGCCTTGTGGTACACCGGCAACGAGTTACAGAAGGGCGTTACTTTCAACCGCCAGATTTCCTTCCGGCAATTGTGCGGCCTCCAGTACTACAACCAGGGCGTGGTGGCCTTCAACGTCCGGGACTACGAGGGGAGTCTCACTTACCTCCGGAAGGCACTCGAATTGTACCCCGAGTCGGAACGGATTGTGAACCTGGAACGGCAGGCCGCCCACTACCAGCGCGCAGTGATGGCCTACGCGGCGGGAAAGACTTTCGCCAGCAACGCGGGCGGGCAACGAGCCGAAGGGGGCCAGTAGCCCGGCGGAGTCAGAAAAGAAAAAGCACCTGGAATTCGGTTCCAGGCGCTTTTTTTATGCGGAGTGTGAATTGCGGTTTTACTTGGCAACCGCCGAAACGGGCAGCGGGACGTAGCCCTGGCCGGCCTTTTTATGGGCTTCCAGGCCACCGTCGAGGAAAGCCGTAAAGTTCTTGGCGTATAAATCGTACGCTTTGGGCGGGCTGAGCATGTCCCCCGAGGGGCTCAACAGCACGTACAACGGTTGCGCATTGTAGTTGAACTTGGTAACCTGGTAATCAAAGTTCTGGGCGCCGATTGTCTTCTTCACCCGGTTGTCGAACGACGACGTGTACCACTCCGATTGCGGCAGTTCCAACTTGTCGTCCACGTAGAGCGACACCAGCACGTAGTCGTTTTTCAGCCTTTGCAGCACGTCCGGGTCCGACCATACCCGGGCTTCCATCTCGCGGCAGTTCACACACCCGTGGCCCGTAAAGTCGATCATTACCGGTTTGTTCACTTTCTGCGCGTAGGCGAGTCCCTCTTCCAGGTCAAAGAACGCACTCAACCCGTGGGGCATCTTAAACCGGTCCGTGTACTTGCGGGTGGACGGGTATTGGATGGTGTTCTGGTTGGCGTAGAGCCCTCCAGACGGTTGCGATAAGTCAAAGTCCTGGGAAGTCTGGGGCGGCAGCAGGCCGGCCAGGGGTTTGAGGGGAGCGCCAAACATCCCCGGCACGAGGTACACCACGAAGGCAAAGCTGAACACGGCCAGCATCATGCGGGGAATGCTCACGGCATCCATTTTCTCATCCGACGGAAAGCGGACCTTCCCCAGCAAGTAGAAGCCGATCATGGCGAAAAGCACGATCCACAGCGCCAGGTACACGTCCCGGTCGAGCAGGCCCCAATGGTACACCTGGTCGGCATTGCTGAGGAATTTCAGCGCCAGGGCCAGTTCCAGGAAGCCCAGCACCACTTTCACGGCATTCAGCCAGCCCCCCGACTTGGGCAGGTTTTTCAGCCAGGCCGGGAAAATGGCAAACAGGGTGAATGGCAGGGCAAACGCCATCGAGTAGGATACCATGCCGACGATTGACTTCGTGCTTACGCCCTGCGAAGCGGCAATGAGCAGACTGCCCGCAATGGGACCGGTGCAGGAGAAGGAAACCAAAGCCAGGGTAAAGGCCATGAAAAAAATGCCGTACAGGCCGCCCTTATCCGATTCCCGGTCAATGCGGTTGACCAGCCCGCTGGGCAGCACAATCTCGAACAAGCCCAGAAAGGACAGGCCGAACACCACGAGCATCACGAAGAAGAACAGGTTGGGCAGCCAGTGCGTGCTGATGGCGTTGGGCCCGTCGTTGCCGAAGATCAGCGAGAAAACGCTGCCGATCAGTGTGTAGATGAGAATGATGGAAATGCCGTACACAAAGGCATTGAACACGCCCTTTTTCCGGGAACCGCCCTGGTTGATGAAAAACGAAACCGTCATGGGGATGAGTGGGTACACGCAGGGCATGAGCAGCGCCGCCAGGCCGGAAATGAAAGCAATCAGGGCAAAGCCAAACAAGGATTCTTCCGTTTCGGCGGCGTTGGTGGGCGTTGGGGCGACGGTCGCCGGACGGGTTTTGCCCGCGGAATCCGTTTGGGCAGCAGCATTTTGGGTGGAGGCGCTGGCCGTCCCGGCACCGGCTGAATCGGGCAGGACCGCCTGGGCGTCTTGCGCAGGAGCGGTTGGCTCCGGCGAAGCGGCGCCCCGGGCAACCACTTTGATGCTGGCAAACGTGAAATCTTCCGTGTCGGGAATGCATTTGCCGTCAATCTCCGAGCAAACCTGGTACTCGATGCTGCCCGTGATCTTGGGATTGGCCTTGAGGAGTTTTACCGTCTGCCGGAACTCGCCCTTGCCCGTAAAATACGTGTATTCCCCCTCCCAGATGGCGTCGTACTTCTTTTTGGGCTTCACCGGCTGCACCTTTCCCACCGGCTGGTAAGAATCGTTGGGCGCAAAGGAAAAGGTGGTCACCATCGGCCCCAGGTCGGGGTCGAAATCGCTGGAGTACAGGTACCAGTTTTTGGTGATGGTGGCCGTGAAGATGAGGTCAACTGTTTCCCCCGCTTTCACTTCTTTTTTGGAAACCTCGTAGTTCCAGGTGGCAGGTTGCAGGATTTGGGCGAACGAGGCAATTCCCCCCAGGAGGGCAAAGAGCACGAACAGGAGCTTTTTCATAGGGCTGTAGAGAACCGGGATTACCCCAATAACAGCACAATGATAAAAAAATTCCACTTTCCCCCCGGATCATACACCCGTTGCGGACGGACTGGCAAAAAGCGGGTTTACAAAAAAAGAAGCCGTTTCGGCTCCGCTTTTCACCAGGGGCCAAAATGTTTGTTGAAAATCCTGCGGGGACCGTGCAAATACGGCCAAAAACGCAGACGTGAAGCGTTCCGGGAAATTGTGGACGATTTTGGGGGCGCCCAAAGCCTAATATTGCATTGTCGCTGGCCCGCATCACCTGCGAGGATCAAACGAGTGTTAAACAGGTTTATTTTATGAGAAACTGCCTACACTTTCTGGGCTTGTTGCTGATTGCTACTTTTACTTTGCTGCTTAGTCAGTCGGCCGCCGCGCAGAATGCCGAGGTTGACAAGAAGATTAAGAAGGCCGATGCCCTGCTGAACGTGAAGGAATACAAGCAGGCACTGCCCATCTACCTGGAAATCGATAAACTGACGCCCAACGATCCCCTTAATCATTACGCAATCGGCGTGTGCTATACCAGCCTGCCCGGCGAAGAAGCAAAGGCCGTTCCGTACCTGCTCACGGCCGTGAAGAGCAAAAATACCGACGTGCCGCCCCGGGCGCAGTTGCTGCTGGCAAAAGCCTACCACCAGAACGGACAGTTTGACGAAGCCATTGCGGTGCTGAAAGCCTACAAACTCGTGGAGAAGAAGCCCGAATACCTGGCCGAAGCCGCAATGTACCTGTCCTGGAGCACCAACGGCAAGGCCCTCACTGAGCAGCCCGCCGACGTGTACGTGCAGAACATGGGTGCCCCCGTGAATACGGCCGGTACCGAGTACGGCCCGGTCATATCCGCCGACGAAAAAGTATTGGTTTATACCACCTTCAAGCAGGGTGCCGCGACAACGGCCGGCGGCAAGGCCACCGAGTACGAAGACGTGATGATGTCGGCCAAGTCGGGCAACAACTGGTCGGCCCCGCAGAGCCTGGGCATTACCCCGCCCGTCATCACCGGCGTACGCAACAACATCGGCTCGGTCGGTTTGTCCCCCGACGGACAAAAACTGCTGGTGTACATGGGTGCTACCATGAACTCGGGCGACATCTACGCCTGTCAGCTCACGGGCGACAAGTGGGGAGCCCCCGCCAAACTGGGCAAAGAAGTAAATTCAGCCTTCGAAGAAAACAGTGCCAGCTACACTCCCGACGAGAAAGTAGTGTACTTTGCCAGCAACCGCCCCGGCGGCCAGGGTGGCATGGACATCTGGAAGGTAGAAAAACAGATCGACGGCGTGTGGGGCGCCGCGGTGAACCTGGGCCCCACGGTAAACACCAAACACGACGAACAGGCGCCGTTTATCCACCCCGACAAAAAGACGCTGTACTTTACCTCCAACAGCCCCAACTCGATGGGCGGGTATGATATCTTCCGGACTGTACTCGACAAGGGCAAGTGGACCGTGCCGGCCAACATGGGTTCACCTATCAACACGCAATACAACGACAAGTACTTCGCCCTGTCGGCCGACGGCAAAAAGGGGTACTTCTCCTCCGACCGTCCCGAAGGCAAAGGGGGCTACGACATCTACTTCCTGGGGATTCCCGAAGAACTCGGTGTAGTGCCGCTGACGATGATGAAAGGCCGCATCCTGGCCGGCGAACCGCCCAAACCCGTGCGCACCAAGATCAAGGTAATTGACAAATCCACCAACGAAATCATCAAGGACGTTTATAACCCCAACGCCAAAACCGGCGACTACCTGGTGATCTTCCCGCCCAACCGGAACTACGACATGGTGATTGAGGCGGAAGGTTTCAAACCCTACCTGGTCAATATTTACGTCCCCAACCAGGATTACTTCTACGAACTGTACCAGGAGATATTGTTGAATCCCATTACCAAGGATGGCAAAGTAGTGGGCCAGGGCATCTCGGTGAAAAACGCCTTCCACGACGTAGAACAGGAAAACGGCGCCAAAGCCAACAACTCCGAAGTGTACGCCCTGATGGGCAAGCTCCTCTCGTCGTCGGATTCGTCGGCCCTCAACGCCCTGCTGGAATCAGTGTACGCCGACCCGGTGGACGTAAGCAAGATGACCAAGAACGAAGAGGCGACCAAGAGCACCTTCCTGTACGCCGATGCTTCGGGCAAGCTGCACCCCTTCGTAGTGGGTAAAGACACCCTCTACACGATGGCCGCCGTGAATACCATGGCTGAAAACTACCGCTACGGCCGCCGTGAAGAAGGAAACCATTACCAAGGAGACCGTACTGAAACTGAACCAGATATACATCGTGTACTTCGACACCGACAAGAGTAACCTCAAGTCCGACGCCATGCCCGAACTTGACAAGGTGCACGAATTCCTCAAGAAAAACCCCAGTTACGGGATCAAAATCGCCGGGTACACCGATTCTGACGGAACCAGGGACCGGAACCAGGCCATATCCGACAGCCGGGCCAAAGCCGTGGCCGCTTATCTGGTAAACAAAGGCATTACCAACTCGCGGACCCTGGCCCGCGGGTACGGGCAGAACGACCCGCTGAATTCCAACGCGACCGAGGAGGAAAAACGCCTCAACCGGCGCGTGGAAATCACCCTGGTAGAACTCCGGGCGGCGAACTGATTCTCAAAACGACATTTAAGAAATGGTATAATAGCCATAGTGGTTAGGTTTAAGGTTGAAACTCAAAAATCCGCTTGCTTCTGGCAGGCGGTTTTTTTTTGTGCGCAGGGGAGAGGGAGCACGCACTTGGGTGCGTCAGGCAAAAGCCCGGGGTACCGGAACATGCACGCCGGCCGGCGCTGGCCTGCAACCGGAGGAAATGCCCGGAAGCGGGCGCCCCCGGCGGCGCTTCAGCCCCCTCCGTCGCGGAAAAGTTGTACTTTACGCGGGGATGGTGCGGAAGGGAAGGCAGGTGAGGGAGGTAACCGGGGGGCTCAGTTTGCCGCGGTAACCGCTGGTGTAATATTCGGCCCGATTCTCAAAATACATTCCCCTGACCGGGACGCGGGCATCCGAAAAGCGGCCTTAAACACGGAATGGACGGATTAAAAAGGCAATCCGGGGAGGTCCGGCACAGCCAGAGCGGGGAAGGGGAAGCTCCCGGAGTGCACAAGTTCGAATTACGGCCCTAACTGTCTAGCACTGATTTGTTTATAAAAGTCACAAAAATGCTTCCAGAAAAGGCCCTCAGAGCAAATATTACATTACTTTTCGTCCGGGCAACGACGGGAGTAACCGCGCAATTTGCCAGTTCTGAAAAAGGGTGTTACTTTCATAGAGTAAATGTCTGTTACCAGCACTACATTTCTTCTGCAAACGCCATTAGAACTGTTATTTGCATTGGTTACTATATTAGTTTGATTCGTATTAAATCCTGAAGTACCGATGAAGGATAGTGAAATTCTTGAAAGGATAAAGCTCGGGGATGAGGCAGTGCTGGACTTTCTCTACAAGAAAAACTTTAAGATGATGACCAAGATGGTCATGAACAATAATGGTAATGAAGACGAGGCGAAAGACATCTACCAGGAGGCCCTGATCGTATTTTGGCAAAAGGCTTCCAGTGGCAATCTTACCCTTTCTTCAAAGATCAGTACTTTCATCTACAGCATATGCCAAAACCTCTGGCGGAAGGAGCTTGAACGGAAGAGCCGGTTCTCGATGGAAGAGCGGGACGGCGAAGACTTCTACGACGCCGACCGGAAAGAAAGAATAGAGATCATCAATAATTGCATCAGTCAGCTCGGGGAAACCTGCCGCAAGATCTTAAGCTATTATTATTTTGATAATCTTTCTATGTTTGACATTGCCGAGAAACTTGGCTTTGCCAACGCCGACACTGCCAAGACCAAGAAGTACAAGTGCAAGAAAGAACTAGACGAGTTGATTAAATCCAAGTATAAAGCGAGTGATTTTTTAGATTAAATTACGGGTATGTTCGAGAAGGAACCTTACTATACTGAGAAAATTGAAGCTTACCTGCGGAATGAGCTGAACGATAGCGAGAAGGCGCAGTTTGAGCAATTGCTTCGGCAGGACCCTTTGCTGCACAGCGAATTTAAGCTACAGCAGGAGATCATCAGCTCAATCCAGGCCCACCGCAAACAGCAGCTCAAGCAGCGGCTGGAGCGCATCGACGTGAGCGACCTGATGAAAGCCGGGCCCAATCCGGCTGTCATTGCCGGTTTTTTCCTGAGCGGGGCCGCCCTGCTGGGCATCATCGGCTGGTTGTCCTTCGGGGATGTGATCCGGCCGGCGGCCAGGCAAACCGAGCACACCGCGGCGGTATCGCAGTTGCCCGCTTCAGGCAACGACAAGGCGCGTACGGTAAAGCCGTTTGAAACGGAAGCCGAACCCGTCGGGACGCCTGCCGAGGCCGGCAATACGGTTACGCCGTCCGTGCCGGCAAAACCCGCTGCCGCTCCGGTAGCCGCCAAACGGGTACCTGCTCCGTCGAACATCAGCAAAGCCCCCATTGCAAAAGCCAACGCCCAGGCTGAGGAAAAACCACTCACCGAGGAAACGCCCCGCAAGACTGTGTTTGCGGAAGACAATACCGAAAAAACGGTCACCGTTACCAAAGAAGCCGAAACGGCTCCCCGGCTGCACATCGTTGACAACACCAATGCCAAGCTGAAGCTGCACTATTATTTTCTCAATAACCAAGTTGCGCTGCTGGGCTTCGACAAACCCTACGTGCTGCTGGAGATTCAGCCCGAAAACACCACCTACCTGTTCTACGACGGCAATTTCTACCAGTTGAACACCACCCAATCCCAACCTTCCCCCATTACCGAAGTGCTCGTAACGGACCCCCAATTGATTGAAAAGCTCAACGAGCGGCTCAACAACCGCGAGTAGCCCGTACGCCGCATCCGGCACCCGATCCAAGCCCCGTCCCCCGCAGGACGGGGTTTTTATTTTGGGCTTTCGTTTGAATCAGCCGGGTATTAATGTATAAATTTGCACTTTCCCTGTGCCTGTTGCAGACCATTAAGAAACACCGTCGAAAGAAAATACTGGGCAGCTACCCGTACGCGACCGTAGTGTTCAGCATTACCCTGGCCTTGTTTGTCATCGGTTTGTGCGGATTGCTGCTCCTGTACGCCAACCGGCTGTCCAACCTGGTCCGCAACAGAATTGAAATTCAGGTGTACCTCGATAAGTACCTGGAAGAAGCCGAAGTCACCAAAGTAAAGCAGGCCATCGGCGTACGCTCCTATTTATTGCAGGAAAACGGCGTTCCCCAAATCCAGTTTGTTTCCCGCGACGAAGCCGCTAAAAAATTCATCCAGGAAACGGGGGAGGACTTCACCACCTTCCTGGGGGAGAACCCGCTGCGCGACGCCCTCCTGATCCGCATCAAGCCCGACTTTTACGAAGCCCGGCAACTGCGGCTCATCAAACAGGACCTGGAAAAGATCCCCGGCGTGTTTGAAGCTTCCTACGTGGAAAACCTGGTGGAGGACATCAACCGCAACATCGTGAAAATTACCTTCCTGCTGATTGGATTTGCCGCGCTGCTGCTGATTACCATCTCCCTGCTTATCAACAACACGATCAAGCTGGCCATGTTTTCCCAGCGTTTTCTCATCCGGAGCATGCAGCTGGTCGGGGCCACGTCATCCTTCATCCGCCGGCCTTTCGTGTCCCGGGCCGCCTTCCAGGGAATCCTGGGCGGCCTGCTGGCGGCGGGGCTGCTGTTCATGCTGCTCCGCTACGCCGAAACCCAGGTGGAAGGCCTTGACCAACTGCACCACCTGCCCAGCTTTCTGGCCCTGGCCGGCGTGCTGTGCGTGGTTGGCATGTTGATCGGCACGTTAAGTGCGTATCGTTCGGTGAGCCGGTACTTGTCGGTGTCGCTGGACGAATTGTATTAATTCCCGTACCCAACTATTGGAAAGAAATGGAAAATAAGAACAAACTCGCATTCGGCAGACAAAACTACGTACTCATGCTGGTAGGTATCGCGCTGCTCATTGTTGGCTTCTTCGTGATGTCGGCCGACGACCAAACGTTCGGCTTCGGCGCCCTGGGCCTCACCATCGGTCCCATGATCGTGCTGGCGGGCTTCATCGTCGAGTTTTTTGCCATTCTCCGTAAACCCGGCACCCACAAATGAACACCTTTGAGGCTATTGTTTTAGCCATTGTGGAGGGGCTCACAGAGTTTTTGCCAATCTCTTCTACGGGACACATGATTCTTGCTTCGGCCGTAATGGGGATTAACCAATCAGAGTTTACCAAAATATTCACGGTCAACATCCAGTTCGGGGCCATCCTGTCGGTGGTGGTGCTGTACTGGCGCCGCTTCTTCCAGAGCATTGACTTCTACCTGAAGCTGTTCGTGGCTTTTCTGCCGGCCGCCTTCATCGGCTTCTTCCTGGGCGACCACATCGACAGCTGGCTCGAAAACGAACTGGTGGTAGCCGTCAGCCTGCTGCTGGGCGGCATCGTGTTGCTGTTCGTGGACCGGATCTTCGTCGCCAGGGAAGACAAAGGGCCTTCCATCGAATCCATGAATTACCCAACGGCCCTCAAAATCGGTTTCTTCCAGTGCATTGCCCTCATCCCCGGCGTGTCGCGGTCGGCGGCCACCATCATCGGCGGCATGACCCAGCAACTGAGCCGCAAAAGCGCCGCCGAGTTTTCTTTCTTTTTGGCCGTGCCCACCATGTTTGCGGCTTCCGCGTACAAACTTCTGAAGGATTACAAGCACATTCAGCCCGCCGACGTAGAGACCCTGCTCCTGGGCAACGTGGTGGCGTTTGTGGTAGCCATGCTGGCCATTAAGTTTTTCATCGGGTTTCTCACCAAGTACGGCTTCAAGTTGTTCGGGTACTACCGGATTGCGCTGGGCCTGCTGATCCTGTTGCTGTTTGCCCTGGGCATCGATCTGGAAGTAACGTAACGCCCGCCGTTGCGGGTCGCTTCCGACACTACTAACTATTGTTTTGCCATGAATGAGTCCTACGAAGAAGGCCGGGTAATTCTGATCGACAAGCCAAGCGAGTGGACTTCCTTTGACGTGGTCAACAAAATCCGTAAAACCATCCGGGTTAAAAAAGTAGGACACGCCGGTACGCTCGACCCCCTGGCCACCGGCCTGCTCATCATCTGCACGGGAAAGATGACCAAGCAGATTGATACCTACCAGGCCCAGGAAAAAGAATACACCGGCCGGATCATGCTGGGCAAGACTACCCCTTCCTTCGACCGGGAAACGCCCGTGGACGCCGAGTTCGACATCCGCCACGTGACCCCCGAAATGGTGATCGATGCCGCCCGAAGCTTCGTGGGCGTCATCGAGCAGATTCCGCCCATGTACTCGGCCGTGCGGGTGGACGGCAAACGCATGTACGTGCAGGCCCGCAAGGGCAGAACCGTCGAAATTCCCGCCCGGCAGGTGACCATCAGCCATTTTGACGTAACGGACGTGCACCTGCCCACCCTCGGCTTCCGGATCGTCTGTTCGAAAGGGACGTACATCCGCAGCCTGGTGCGCGACCTGGGCGTGGCCCTGGGAGCCGGCGCCTACCTGGACGAACTGCGCCGGACCCGCATCGGCGCTTTTCAAGTTAGCGAGGCGCAAACCATTAGTGATTTCGTTCAACAATTCCGGCAATCGGTATGAAGGTGTATCAGGACCTGGAGCAGTTCGGCAAGCTTCCCTACGCGGTAGTCACCAGCGGCACGTTTGACGGCGTGCACGTGGGGCACCAGAAAATCCTGGCCCGGCTGGAAGAGGTCCGGCGCACCTCGGGGGGAGAAAGCGTAGTGCTCACTTTCTGGCCGCACCCCCGGCAGGTGGTGGCCAATGACGGCAATCCGCCCCGACTACTGACCACCATCGAAGAAAAAACCGCCCTGCTGGCCCGGCACGGCGTGGAACACCTCATCATTATTCCCTTCACGAAAGAATTCTCGCAGCTTTCCTCTGACCAATTCGTGCGCCAGGTGCTGGTTGAAAAGATCGGTACCAGAAAGCTGGTGATCGGCTACGACCACCGCTTCGGCCGCAACCGGGAGGGCAGCTTTGAATACCTGGTCCAGCACGCCGCCAGCTACGGTTTCCAGGTGGAAGAAATTTCGCCGCAGGACGTCGAGCACGTAACGGTAAGTTCCACCCGCGTCCGGAACGCCCTGCTGGAAGGCCACGTGCACGTAGCCAACGAATACCTGGGCCGGCCTTACTCCTTGAGCGGCACGGTGGTGCGGGGCAACCAACTCGGCCGTACCATTGGCTACCCTACGGCCAACATCCGCGTGAACGACGAATTCAAACTGGTACCAACCGACGGTGTATACGCCGTGCGGGTGGGCTGGCGGGAGCAGACGTACGGGGGTATGCTCAACATTGGCCTGCGGCCCACCGTCAACGGCACCTTGCGCACGGTGGAAGTACACCTGTTTGACTTCGATACCGACATTTACGACGAGGTGCTGACCCTGTACTTCGTGGAGAAACTGCGGGCGGAACAGAAGTTTGCCGGGCTGGAGGCCTTGAAGGTCCAACTCCGCCAGGACGAAGCCGATGCCCGCCGCCTGCTGCGCTAAAACATCGCCCGGGATTGGTGATTCCACCAAAATCACCCAACTTTGATTCGTCTTACTTAAACACGCAATTTTTATACGATGATCGATAAACGGGTTCCCGGGGCGGACGCGGCCGTGGCCGACATTCCAAGCGGGGCTACTTTGATGCTCGGCGGGTTTGGCCTCTGCGGCATCCCCGAAAATTGCATCGCGGCGCTCCTGCGGAAGGGCATTACCGGACTGACCTGCATTTCCAACAATGCGGGGGTGGATGACTTCGGCCTGGGACTGCTGCTGCAAAAACGGCAGATCCGCAAAATGATTTCCTCGTACGTGGGCGAAAACGCCGAATTCGAAAGGCAACTGCTGGCCGGGGAACTGGAAGTAGAATTGATCCCGCAGGGAACGCTGGCCGAACGCATCCGGGCCGGCGGGGCGGGCATTCCGGCCTTTTTCACCCCGGCCGGTTACGGCACGGAAGTGGCTCAGGGCAAGGAGATACGGGAGTTCGAAGGCAAAATGTACCTCATGGAAAGGTGGCTGAAAGCCGATTTTGCGCTGGTAAAAGCCTGGAAGGGCGATACCGCGGGCAACCTCATCTACCGCGGCACGGCCCGTAACTTCAACCCGATGATGGCCGCCGCGGGCAAGATCACCATTGCCGAAGTAGAAGAACTCGTGCCCGCCGGGGAACTGGACCCCAACCAGGTGCAAACCCCCGGGGTGTACGTGCAACGGATTTTCCAGGGCCAGGACTACGAAAAACGCATCGAGCAGCGCACCGTCCGGCCCGCGTAACTGCCCCGGGTATATTCATTTTCAATTTTCCATTTCGATTTACCCATGCTGGATAAACACGGAATTGCCCGGCGCATTGCCCGGGAGGTAAAGGATGGCTACTACGTGAACCTTGGCATCGGCATTCCGACGCTGGTTGCCAACTACATCCCCGCCGGGGTGAACGTGGTGCTGCAATCGGAAAACGGCCTGCTGGGCGTGGGGCCCTTCCCGCTGGAGGATGACGTAGACGCCGACCTGATCAACGCCGGCAAACAAACCATCACGATGCTGCCTGGGTCGGCGCTGTTCAGTTCGGCCGAAAGCTTCGCCATGATCCGGGGGGGACACGTGCAACTGACCATCCTCGGGGCCATGGAGGTTTCCGAAAACGGCGACATTGCCAACTGGAAGATTCCCGGCAAAATGGTGAAGGGCATGGGCGGCGCCATGGACCTGGTGGCCGCGGCCGACAACATCATCGTGGCCATGCAACACACCAGCAAAGCGGGCGAGTCGAAACTGTTGCCCGCGTGCAGCCTGCCCATTACGGGGCTGCGTTGCGTGAAAAAGGTGGTCACCGAACTGGGCGTGTTCGACATCCTGCCCGAAGGCGGCTTCAAACTGCTTGAAAGGGCTCCCGGCGTTACCGTCGAACAAATTGCCCGGGCCACGGCCGGCAAACTGGTGGTGGAGGGCGACGTTCCCGAAATGTCCCTTTGAGACGGGAAACGTTAGACAGGAGATATTAGACAAAAGCCGGGAACCAGGGAAGAAGTATCCAATGAAAAACGGGTAATCATGCCACTGTCAGCCGCTTGTCTCCCGTCTTACGTCTAAAATCTAATGTCTTTTAAAGGTCTTCCTGTTCGTCCAGAAACTCGCGGTAGGCGGCCTGTAGTTCCCGGTAAGCATTCCGCTGGCCGGCCTGCTGGCTGACTTCCAGTCCTTTCTGAAAAGTGTCTTCGGCCTTATCGGGTTGCCCGAGTTCGGCGTACAACTTGGCGGCGTGGTAGTAGGTGCCCACGTAGCCGGGGTGTTCGGTGAGCAGCTTTTCGTAGTAGAAGCGGGCTTTAGCGGGGTCCGTGGTCCGGTACTCGGTAGCCAGGGCGTAGAGGGTAAAAGGGTCGTTGGGGTCTTCTTGCCAAAACTGGAGCAGTTGTTCGAGGCGGGAAAGGGCCATAAGCGGGGCGAAAGGTGGATTCGCAAAGATAGCAGCCCGTAGCCAATAACGAAGGGGAACCACGCCCCGAACGGGTTACTCCGTCTCCATGTTCTTGTAGGCAATCCAACTCATGGCTTCGTCCACGTTGTCGAATACTTCCAGTTCGCAGGCACCGTAGGGCTGGTTTTTGGTGAGCAGGGCGGAAAAAGGATCAACGGGCAGATCGGCGGCGGCAATGTGGGCTACGTACTTTACCCCGCGGGCCAGGGCCTGGCGAAGCCAGTGTTCGGTGATTTTGCTCAGGTTTTCGGCGTCCATCTGGGCAATGCCCCGGCAATCGTGAATGATGCTGGAGCAGGCCGTTTTTGCCAGTACGTCGAGGGCGTTGTGGTAGCCGTTTTCGAGGTCCGCTTCCGAAAGATTCCCCTGCCAGCGCTGGTAAGTCAAGTCCCGCAGCCCGTTGTAGCGGATCGAGCAGTAATATGCGTGATCTTGATTTTTGAGAACTGTATTGATCAGGAGATGACGCATAGGGGAGGGGATAAGGTTAAAAATGGGTGGGCATGGCGGGCAAAATTACGCGGTACCCTTTTTTAAAGGTAGAACATCCCGGGCGTAATTGCAACAATAAACCAATGAAATATGCCTTGACCAAATAATATTCTGTTGACAAGCCCCATTCCCCCAATAGTTGCCCGGGCAAAACCCGCAAAATATTCATTTCCCGATAATAAATGCTATTAGTTTGGGGAGAAAACAGGGTTAGCTATATTTGCGGCGGTTGCGGAGGCTTCATTTTCCGGCCCAAACCCCGGAAAGTAAAGCAAAAGTCCCTGTTCCGCCAGCCCGCCGCAGCCCGTTCTCAACCGATAAACCGTTAAAGGAACCGCATGAAAATCCTCGTTTGTATTACGCACGTACCCGATACCACTGCCAAGATTTCTTTTACTGACAACAACACCAAGCTTAACAAAGCGGGGGTACAGTACATCATCGGCCCTTACGATGACTACGCCCTGGCCCGGGCCGTGGAGTTGAAAGAAGCGCAGGGCGGCACGGTCACCGTGGTGAACGTGGGCGAAGCCGACACTGAACCGACCATCCGCAAGGCCCTGGCCATCGGCGCCGACGACGCCATCCGGGTCAACGCTTACCCCACCGACGCCTTTTTCGTGGCGACCCAGATTGCCGACATTGCCCGCAAGAACAACTACGACCTCATCCTGATGGGCCGCGAGTCCATCGACTTCAACGGGGGCCAGGTGCACGGCATGGTGGGCGAAATGCTGGGGCTGCCCTCGGTGTCGCCGGTGATGCAACTCGACGTAGCGGGGAATACGGCCAAGGTAGCCCGCGAAATCGAAGGCGGCAAGGAACACCTGGAGGTGAAACTGCCCTTCGTGGCCGGCTGCCAGGAACCCATCGCCGAGTGGAAAATTCCCAACATGCGGGGCATCATGTCGGCCCGGACCAAGCCTTTGCAGGTAATTGCGCCGGTGGCCGTGGAAGAACACACCACCGTGAAGCAGTTTGAGTTGCCCCCGCCGAAGGGCGCGGTGAAGATGATTCCGGCCGAACGGGCCGAAGAACTCATCAGCCTGCTGCGTAATGAAGCCAAAGTGTTGTAAGTCAAAGTGCTGTAAGCCAATCCACTACAATAACATCCAAGAAAATGTCCGTACTCGCATTCGTTGAAATAACCGATAAATCCGTTCGCAAATCATCGCTGGAGGCAGTGGGCTACGCGGCTCACCTGGCCGGCATGCTCAATACCACTGCCACTGCGGTCGCCATTGGCGAAGTGAGCGGCGACGAACTGGCCGCCCTGGGCAAAGCGGGCGTGCAGAAAGTGCTGCACGTGGGCGAAAGCCGCCTCAACGAAGGCAACATCCAGGCGTACGCCTCGGTGCTGGCGCAGGCCGCCGGCCGGGAAGGCGCCGACGTGGTGGTGCTGGCCAAGTCGTCGCTGGCCGACGCCGTGGCCGCCCGCCTGGCCGCCAAACTCAATGCCGGCCTGGCCGCCAACGCCGTAGACGTGCCCGACCTGTCGGCCGGCTTCGCCGTGCGGCGGAGCATTTACACCGGTAAGGCCTTCGCCATCACGCAAATAAATGCGGCCAAAAAAGTAATTACGATCAAGAAAAACGCGTTTACCCCTACGGAAAGCGGCAACGCGGCCACTGTTGAAGCGTTCACGCCGTCCCTGCCGGATGCCGACTTCAACGTGACCTTGAAAGAAACCGTGAAAGCGACGGGCGAAGTACTCCTGCCGGAAGCCGACATCGTGGTGTCGGGCGGCCGGGGGCTCAAGGGGCCCGAAAACTGGGGAATGATCGAGTCGCTGGCCGGCGCCCTAGGTGCGGCTACCGCCTGCTCCAAACCGGTTTCGGACCTGAACTGGCGTCCGCACCACGAACACGTGGGCCAAACGGGCATTAAAGTCAGCCCGAATTTGTATATTGCAGTAGGAATTTCGGGCGCCATTCAGCATTTGGCCGGGGTTAACTCGTCCAAAGTGATTGTCGCCATTAACAAGGACCCTGAAGCGCCGTTCTTCAAAGCCGCCGATTACGGAATTGTGGGTGATGCGTTTGACATCGTGCCCCGGCTGACGAAAGCGGTACAGGCGTCCCGGTAATCGTAGTTCCTAGCTATTTGCAGGTGTAAAGCTTTAGATCGCTTTTTTCGTGGATAAGATCAAACTGGAAATCCTGGGGCTTTCTTCGAGCCAGTCGCAATCGGGTTCGTTCGCGCTGGTGCTGGGGGAGGAGAGAGGCAACCGCCGCTTGCCCATCATCATTGGCATGTTTGAGGCGCAGGCCATTGCCATCGAAATTGAAAAGATAGTTCCCAATCGTCCCATGACGCACGACTTGTTCAAGTCGTTTGCGCAGAGTTTCCGGTTTTCGGTGCTCGAAATCATCATCTCCGACCTGCGGGAAGGGGTCTTCTACGCCAAGATCGTGTGCACCGACGGCACGCGCAAGGTAGAAGTCGACGCCCGCCCCTCCGATGCCATTGCCATTGGCCTGCGCTTCGGGGTGCCCATCTACACGTTCGAACCGATCCTTTCCGAAGCCGGCATCGTACTCACCGACGCTGATGAAGACGAATCGTTCGTGAGCAAAGAAGAGGAGAAGAAGCCCGTCAGCAAGAGCAAAAAGCCCAATGAGCAGTTGAAAGACGTGCCTTTTGAACAGCTTAAAACCATGCTCGAAGAGGCCCTGGAGAAGGAAGATTACGAACGCGCCGCCAAAATCCGCGACGAACTCAACAAACGGAACTGATTCCATTTACCCCAATCCGATACAAGCAAAAGCTCCGCGACGCCGTCCCGGGGCTTTTATCTTTTACTTCCTGTTCTTAGCCGAGAGGAGCCACAAAGACACCAAGACACGACGTGGCACGAAGGTAGTGGGCAAAGCCCTTGTGTATCTTTGTGCCTTTGTGCCTTGGTGGCTAAAATTTGATTCACCTAAATACCTTGAGGCTCGTCTGCTTCTTTCGTAACTTCGACATAAAAACCGACCCATTCCCCCATGCAACCGAATTCTGTCCGTACCGCCTCCCGGCGGCAGTTCCTCAAACTTACCAGCGCCGTGAGCCTCGGCTTCCTGGGGCTGCGCCAGTTTGCCGGAGAACCCCTGGCGGCCCGGCCGCTTTCCGACGTTCCGTTCGGCTACGGTCCCCTGGTTCCCGACCCCAAGGGAATTCTGAATCTGCCCAGCGGCTTTTCCTACCAGATCGTTTCCCGGCAGGGCGACAAGATGAATGATGGCCTGCTGGTGCCCGGCGCACCCGACGGCATGGCTACCTTTCCCGGTCCCGACGGCAAAATAATCCTGGTGCGCAACCACGAAATGAGCGCTGACAACGTGAAGCAGGGGGCTTTCGGCAAACGCAACAAACTGCTCTCGGGCATCGAAAAGGGCCGGTTCTACGATTTTGGCCGGGGCGAACAGCCTTCCCTGGGCGGCACGACCACGCTGGTGTACGACCCCCGTACGGGCAAGGTGGAAAGCCAGTACCTGAGCCTGGCGGGTACCAACCGCAACTGCGCCGGGGGACAGACGCCCTGGGGCAGTTGGCTTACCTGCGAGGAAAGCACCGACCGGGCCGGCGGCACGGTGGAGCAGGACCACGGCTACGTGTTCGAGGTACCGGCCATTGCTACCAAGACGTTTGCCGAGCCGGTTCCCCTCAAAGCAATGGGCCGCTTCAACCACGAAGCCGTGTGCGTAGACCCCCGCACGGGCATCGTGTACCTCACCGAAGACCGGGCCGACGGCCTCATCTACCGGTTTATTCCCAATACCCCGGGCAAACTGCGCGACGGTGGTAAACTCCAGGCGCTGGCCCTGCCCGACGCCCAAAGTTTCGATACCCGCAACTGGGAGGCCCTGACCACCCCCAAACTGCCCGCGAACGAGCCGAAAAAAGCCACCTGGATCGACCTGGAAAACGTGGAAGCGCCCGACGACGACCTGCGCCTGGCGGGATTTACCAAGGGCGCCGCCCGGTTTGCCCGCGGGGAGGGCATGTGGTTCGGCCGCAACGAGTTGTACTTCGCCTGTACCAACGGCGGGCACATCGCCAAAGGCCAGATTTTCCGTTACATCCCTAGCCCCGATGAGGGTACTGCGCGGGAGAGCGAAAACCCCGGGCAACTGGAGTTGTTCGTGGAGCCCAACAATACCGACCTGGTAAAAAGCTGCGACAACCTCACCGTGTCGCCCTGGGGCGACCTGGTGGTGTGCGAAGACGACGCCCATCCGTTCGTAGTGGGTATTACGCCCACTGGCCAGTTTTACCGGCTGGCCGAAAACGTCGGTTTCAAGTCCGAGTTTGCCGGCGGCGTATTCTCCCCCGACGGCAACACCTACTTCGTCAACATCCAGCACGCCGGCCTGACCCTGGCCGTTACCGGGCCCTGGAGGACTTAGAAAGGAGACGGCAGACCGGAGGAAGGGAGACCGGAGGAGGATCGGGAAGGGATTTTGGCTGGGGAATACGGAAATGATCGAGAAGAAGGAAGGAAAAGGGAGAAAGGGGAGCGGCAGAAGCCACGACCACGCCATCCTTTTCCCTTATTTCTTTTGCCCCAATCCATTCGCACTGCCCTCCATTTTCCGCACTGCATGAGCACGCCTCCTCCGGTCTCCTTTCCTCCGGTCTGCGGTCTCCTTTTTTTTGTCCGTTGGCCGATATTCGCTAAATTGTAAACGTGTAAACGGGTGTATCAACGAATAATTGGAATTGGTTGAAGGTCGAATTGCCGGCAATGGCGGTTGGATCATTACGCGCATTATTTTGATGATACACTTACGCCTGAAGACGCTGCCGCTTGGTGCATTGGTGCTCCTGCTGCTGGCACCGCTGTGTACCTGCCTGGGCCAGATTCAGGTGGACACCAGCCTGTCGGCCCCGCAACTCGTGAAGGAAGTGTTGCTGGGCGAAGGGGTGGCCGTCAGCAACGTCCGCTACACCGGTCCCCGCCACGCCATTGCGTACTACCGCGACTCCACCAAGATTCTTTCCATCACCAAAGGCCTGCTGCTCACCTCCGGCAACGCAACCCTGTGCCAGGGACCCAACCGGCAGGCCGGGGCGGGCTGGGCGAGCCGGGCGGCCGGACACCCCAAACTCGACGCCATTGCGGGCGGCCAGACCCACGACGCGGCCGTGCTGGAGTTTGACTTCGTGACTGCTTCCGAGGTGCTTACGTTCAATTTCATCTTTGCTTCCGAGGAATACCAGGAGTACGTGGGTTCGAAGTACAACGACGTGTTTGCCTTTTTCATCGAGGGGCCCGGCCTGCCGGACGTGAACCTGGCTACGCTGCCCCGCTCCCGTACCCCGGTCACGATCAACAGCATCAACCACAAGCACAACCGGAAGTACTACGTCGATAACCCCACCCACACCTACAACGACCCCATCCTTTACGACGTGCGGCGGAAAAAGACGGTGCGCAACAAGGACTTCGGCAAGGAAAGCGGCCTGCCTAAATACAACATTCAGTTCGATGGCTTCACCACCGTGCTCGAAGCCACCTGCAAAGTGATCCCCGGCGAGGTGTACCACATCCAGATGGCCATTGCCGACGTGGGCGACTATTCGCTCGACTCCGGTATTTTCCTCGAAGCCCAGTCCTTCCGCAGTCCCGGCAGCCCCTACGTGGCGGTGTCCAGTTCTTTCGAGCCGGCCAGTCCGCCCACGCCCCGGGTACCCGTGGTGGAGTACGGCAACACCCGTACCGCTCC
Organism: uncultured Sphingobacteriales bacterium; assembly: GCA_963844325.1. Lineage (GTDB taxonomy): Bacteria > Bacteroidota > Bacteroidia > Cytophagales > 172606-1 > CADCTQ01. The sequence goes on along the minus strand of CAWJNV010000002.1, from coordinate 4,211,579 downwards.
CGAACCGGCCCCGGCGGATTCCGTGCCGGCCGACCCGGCGCCTGCGGAGGCGGAACCGGTGCTAAAAACACGGTACCGCGTCCAGTTTGATTTTGATTCCGACGCCCTTACCGATTCTTCCAGCCGCGTGCTGGAGGAAGTATGCCGGGTGTTGCAGGGGTACCCCGGGGCCGTGGTGGAGGTGGTAGGCCACACCGACTGCATTGGCTCCGCGGGGTACAACGACCGGCTCTCCGAACGGCGGGCCGGCGCCGTGGCCCACTACCTGGCCCGGCAGGGAATCCCGGCGAAAGTGGAGGCAGGCTACCGGGGAGAACGCTTGCCCCTGGAATCCAACCTGACGCCAACCGGCCGGGCCCGCAACCGCCGCACCGAAATCCTGATCCGGGGCGAGCAGCCCGGTCAGTCGGGGGAGCCCACCCGGTAGCGCTTCGACAAGTCGGGGCGGTCCACGCTGAAAAAGTCGTACTGCGGCAAGCCCATGAACTTGCGAATGCCCACCTTCTGGATCAAACCCACTTCCCCTTCGTAGAGCGGGTACGCCATGCGCAGTACAATCCGCCGGCCTTCGAGGGGGATGGGCGCAAACATCCCTTCGTCCTTGGCGGCGGGTTCAAACACCAGGAACGAGTTCATGGCCGACGCCGGGGCAACCAGTTTGCCGTAGTGGAAGAGGCTGCCCGGCGCAAAATCGTGCCGTTCCCGCTGCCACTCGGCCAGGTAGGCCACCGCGTGCGCCCAGGCTTCATCCGCCGACTGCACAGTGATCACCAGTTCCGGCCGGGCGTCCTGCCACTGCGGATGCGAAGCCGCCGACAGGCCGTAGGTGAACCCCGTCAGCAGTCCCGGTTGCGGGTAATCACGGAACGAAATGGCCAGCACCATGCCCAGGTCCGGGTTGTCCGATTCCACGCCCGCCACGGAGGCGGGTTCGCCATAGCGGCGGGTCAGGGCGGCAATGTACTGTTCAGCGGCTTGGTTCATGACTTAAACGCGGTTTGGTGGTCCGGAAAGGGCACGGGTACGCGGCGGCCTGCCCTCTGGTATTCCTTACACGGGAGACGCCGTTTTTCATCCGGCAAATCGGCGTACTTTTGTGAAAATAGCTCCATTCGATTTCTACGCTTTGCCCATGCCCGCTACGCTTACGCCCGCGCAAATCCTGAAGCAGTTTTTCGGATATGACCGGTTCCGGCCGCTGCAAGCGGATGCCATTGCGGCCGCGGTGGCGGGGCGCGACGTGCTGCTGCTCATGCCCACGGGCGGCGGCAAATCCGTCTGTTACCAGGTGCCGGCCCTGGTCCTGCCCGGCCTGACGGTGGTGGTGTCGCCGCTGATTGCCCTGATGAAAGACCAGGTGGACGCCCTGCGCAGCAACGGCATTCCGGCCGCCTACATCAACAGCAGCCTGGCCCCGGCCGACCGCACCCTCGTGGACCAGCTCTGCCGGGAGGGCAAGATGAAACTGCTCTACGTATCCCCCGAGAAGCTGCTGTCGCCCAGCTTTTTGCAGTGGCTGCAAGGCTTGCAGATCAGCCTGTTCGCCATCGATGAGGCCCACTGCATTTCCGCCTGGGGCCACGACTTCCGGGCCGAGTACACGCAACTGAAGGCCATCAAGGAATACTTCCCGGCCGTGCCCATCATGGCCCTTACCGCCACGGCCGACAAGCTCATCCGCAAGGACATTCTCGATCAGCTCGAACTGCGCGACCCCGCGGTACTGGTCTCCTCCTTCGACCGGCCGAACCTGAGCCTCACGGTGCGGCCCGGCCGGGGCCGCCTCACCCAGATCCTCAACTTCCTGGAGGCGCACCCGGGGGAGCCGGGCATCGTTTATTGCCTCAGCCGCAGCACCACCGAAGAAGTAGCCGACAAGCTGTACCGCAGCGGTTACAAAGCTTCCTGTTACCACGCCGGGCTGCCCGCCGCCGACCGGGCCGTGACCCAGGAGGCCTTCCTTCGCGACGACATCCAGATCATCTGCGCCACCATTGCCTTCGGCATGGGCATCGACAAGTCGAACGTGCGGTGGGTGATGCACTACAACGTGCCCAAGAACCTGGAGAGCTTCTACCAGGAGATCGGCCGGGCCGGCCGCGACGGACTGCCGGCGCAAACGATGTTGTTCTACTCGTTCCGCGACGTGATGAACTGGCGGGAGATGTTCGCCCAGCAGTCGCCCGAACGGCTGGAACTGCAAATTGCCCGGCTCGAACGGGTGCAGCAGTACGCCGAAGCCCACCTGTGCCGCCGGCGCATCCTGTTGAATTATTTTTCCGAAGAAGCCGGCACCGACTGCGGCAATTGCGACGTGTGCCGCCAGCCCCGCACCCGCTTCGACGGTACGCTGCTCGCCCAGAAAGCCCTTTCGGCCGCCATCCGCTTGAAGGAGAGCGTCAACATGGGCACCCTGATCGACGTGCTGCGGGGCAGCCGCAGCCGCGAAATCCTCGAAAGGGGGTACGACCAGATCAAGACCTACGGCGCCGGCGCCGACCTGAAGGCCGACGAATGGCGCGAGTACCTCTCGCAGATGGTCAACACCGGCGTGCTCGACGTGGCCTACCACCAGAAGTACGCCATCCACCGGGGCGTACTGGCTACCCGGGTGCTCAACGGCGCCCAGCAGGTGTGGCTCGTAAAACCCGAAAACCAGCCCAAACCCGAGGCCAAGCCGGCTGCGCGCAAATCGAAGCGGGAACTGGTGAAGGAGGCCCTGCTCGACCGGCTCAAAGACGTGCGCAAGCGCCTCGCCGACACCTACAATGTGCCGCCCTACATTGTGTTCAGCGACAATACCCTGCACGAGATGGCCCGCGCCAAGCCCATCAGCCGGGAAGCAATGCTGGCCGTGGAAGGCGTATCGGCCCACAAGTTCGACGAGTTCGGCGACACGTTCCTGCGGGAAATCCGGCTCTTTACCCGCCGGCAGGCCGGGGCCGGCACCCCCGCGAAGGGAAGCACGTACCTGCACACGTTTGCCCTCTGCGAACAGGGATGCACCCCCGAGGAAATGGCCCGGCAACGCGACCTAAGCCTGTCCACGATCCACGCGCACCTGGCCTGGCTCGTGGAGAACGGCTACCCGGTGCAGTGGCAAACTTACCTACACCCGGTTGAGTTGCAGACGATTACCGACGTCATTGCCCGCGCGGAAGCCCCTTCGGCCAAGGCCCTTTTCGATCATTTCGAAGGAAAATACAGCTATTTACAGATTAAACTTGCGCAGGCGTTATATAACCGGAACGCGGCCGTGAATGGCGTGGCATAGCCCCGTTACGGGGGATTGGTCAAAAAAATATATCTTGGGCAATGGCCCGTCCGGCGGCGCGTCTTGCGAAGACCAGCGGCCGGAGGCTTAGCGATGGGGAGATGAAACATTCGGGGTACCGTACGGGAAAATGGATCGGGCTGGCGCTGCTCACGCTGCTGCTGGCCGGTTACGTCCACGCCCAGCGGCCCCTCCACGGCACGCCCACCGCCGAAGTGGATTCGCTCAACGCCCGGGCGGCCCGGCTGCTCCCAACCCACCCCGATTCGGCCCTGAAGCTCGGTTTCAAAGCCGTGCGGCTGGCCCTGCAACTCGACTACCTCTCGGGCCACACCCAGGCGCTGCTGGGCGTGGGGCGCGGCTACTACCGGTTGCACAAAGACAAAAAAGCCCTGGAGTACTTCATGCAAACCAACGCCCGCGCAACCGAACGCCGGCAGGACCCCGAGGCCAGCGACGCCCTGCTGTACATGGGCGACGTGTACAACGACTGGGAAGAGTACGACCAGGCGCTTCAGCACTACCTGCGGGCCCACAGCCTGCGCGAAAAAATCCGCGATACGCTACGCATGGCCGAAGTCTCCGGCCGCATCGGGGGCGTGTATACGGTAACGGGCAACCTCACCAAAGCCCTCCGCAACTACCAGCGGTCGTTGAAGTACCACCAGAAATTGAAAAACCAGCCGGGCATTGCCGCCGCGTACGCCAACCTGGGCCTGGTGTATTACCAGCGGAAGGAGTTCGACAAAGCCCTGGAATTCCACACCCAGTCGCTGGAACTGTACCGGGAACTGCAAGATGCCGGGGGGGTAGCGGCGGCCCTGCGCAACACCGGCGACATTCACTACAGCCGCGGCGAATTCGGCAAGTCGCTCACCAGTTACTTCCGGGCCCTGCAACGCCAGCAGAAACTCGGGGACCAGCCCGGCATTGCCGCCAATTACAACCGCATTGCCCGTTCGTACTTCGCCCAGCGGCAGTACACCCAGGCCATCCACTACTACGGCAAGGCCGCCGGGGTGGCCCGCCAGGCCGGCGTGCAGGAACCGCTCATGCAAGCCAACCAGGGCCTTTCGCGGAGTTACGCCCAGGTGGGTGACTTCCGGCGCGCCTACGAATTGCAGGGGCAGTACCTGGCCGTACGCGACTCGCTGCTCAGCAGCCGTACTTCCCGCGAAGTGGCCCAGGCTGAGGCCCGGCACGAGTTGCAGACCCAGCAGCAGGAGGTCGAATTGCTCCGCAAGGAACAGAAAATCCAGTCCATCACCCTGGAGCGGAACCGGCAGCTCAACTACCTGATGGGCGTGCTGAGCGTACTGCTGCTCGTGCTGGGCCTGGTGTACGTGAACCGCTACTTCATCAAGCGGCGCGCCAACCGGCTGCTCTCGGCCCGCAACCAGATCATCCAGGCGCAGAACCGCGATTTGCAGACGATGAACGACCGGCTGCGGGCCTCCGAAGAGAATCTCCAGAACCTCGTGGTGACCAAGGACAAGTTCTTCACCATTATTTCCCACGACCTGCGGGGGCCGCTCAATTCGCTCACCGGCCTGCTGCAAATCCTCATCCGCAACATCGACGGCTTCACGCGGGACGAACTCAAGCAATTTGCCATCAGTGCCGACCGGACGGTGCGCAACCTGCGCAACCTGATGGAAAACCTGCTCGAATGGTCGCGCACCCAGCGCAGCAACATCGGCTACGACCCCCGGCCGCTGGTGCTGGCCGACCTGGTGCAGGAAATCTTCAACTTGCAGGAAATCACGGCCGTCAACAAGAAAATTGCCATCTACTACGACATTCCCGCCAGCCTGCACGTGTACGCCGACCGCAACATGCTCCACTTCGTGCTGCGCAACCTGATCGACAACGCCGTGAAGTTCACCGGGGCCGGCGGCAAGGTGTGGGTCACGGCCGAAAGCACCGACGACCGGGCCGACATCAGCGTGTGCGACACCGGCATCGGCATGCCGCCCGAAGACGTGGCCAAGCTCTTCCGCCTCGACACCTACCACTCCACCGCCGGCACGGCCGACGAAACCGGTACCGGCCTGGGGCTCATCATCTGCAACGAGTTCGTGGCCCGGCACGGGGGCACCATTGCCGTGGACAGCCGGCCGGGCGAAGGTACCGCCTTCCGGTTTGCGCTGCCCGTGTATTCGCTGGTGGGCGTCTGAGGAAAAGCCGCCCAACCCGGGGCGGTTCCGGACTTGCAGCCGGAAGGGCATTTTGCGCTGGAAATTTTTTGCGTATTTTGGCTAATCATTTTGTCAAAACCCCTTACCACCCTCCGGCCCCTATGTCCCTTGTTGCGAACAATATCAAGTATCTGCGCCGGATGAACGGGCTCACGCAGGAACAGTTTGCGCGAAAAATCGGCATTAAGCGTTCCCTGCTCGGGGCGTACGAAGAGGGGAGGGCCAACCCCAACCTCGACAACCTGAAGAACATTGCTAAAATTTTTGGAACCACGGTGGACAACCTGCTCAACAATGACATCCGGCGGTTGCGCGAAACGCAGGGCGTGCCCATTCCCCAGCCGGCGCCTTACTTGCAGGCCCGCACCGAACCCGAAGCGCCCAAACCCCTGGCCTCCATCATCGACAAGTACTACCGCCAGCCCGTGGCCCCGGCGCCCCCGCCGGCCGAGCCCAAGCCCGCCGTGCAGCCCGAAACGCTGGTCCTCGAACGCAGCCAGCCCAACCTGTTCCGGCAACCCGTCCCCGAACCCGCCGCGCCGCCCGCCCCGGCGCCGGCCGCCAAACAAACCGGAGGAGGGAGCATGGAATGGGTTTCGCGCGGAGTGGCCGGCGAGTACCCGGCCCGGTACGCCTACCCCGATTTTCTCAAAGGGTTGCCCCAGATGAGCCTGCCCGGTTTGCCGGCCGGCAAGTACCGCGCCTTCCAGACCGACGGCGATTTTCCGGTGGAGGGCGCCACGGTGGTGGGCGCTTACGTGAACAACTGGTACGACGTCCGGGACGGCGGCCACTACCTGGTGGTGGTGCACAAGCAGGGCATCCTCTACCGCCGCCTGTACAACCAGGTAAAGACCAAGGGTTCCCTCTTATTGCTTTCCGACATGCCGGGCATTCCCCCCTTCGAGGTATCGATCAAGGATGTGCTGGAAATTTGGGAATTCAAGGCGTTCGTGAGCTACCAGATGCCCGAACCGCGTCCGGCGGCGCCCCTCGACGGGCTCAGCGTACTGGTGCAGGAAATGCAGCGCGAACTGGAGCGGCTCCAGAATAAGCCCCGCCGGCGACCCCGTCGCAGGTAACCCCCTGGGTGGGTTTCAAGTTATCCCCAATCATTACAAGTACCTTTTTTTGAGGCTTTTAAATTTTCCCTCCGGCGGCCCGCAGGTATTTTAGACCACCCATTTTTTCGGTCGGCCTGCATGGAAAAAAACATACCCCGCTTTCCCCTATCTCTTACCCGCATCTACATCATCAGCCTCTGCATCGTGGCATTGGTGGCAACCGTGAGCCAGGTGTTCATCCACACCCTGCTCAACCGGGCCATCCACGACGGCGCCATTGTGAACGTGGTGGGGCAGCAGCGGGTGCGTTGCCAGGAAATCATCAAAACGGCGCTGCTCATCCAGGCCAGCCCCGATGTCAGGAAACGGGGCCTATTGACCGGGCAACTCCAAAAGCAGACCCAGACCTGGAATCAGGTACATCACCAGCTCCGGTTCGGGGGGCCGTTCACCGAAGGGCTCTACGCCAACACCACGCCCGAAGCCGAATCCCTGCTGGTCCGCGCCGACAATGCGTTCCGGGCCATCCGGCAGCAAGCCAACCTGGCGGCCCGCCTCGCCCCGGACGCCCCCGAAAAACTCCGCCAACCCATTACCCGCATGGTGCAGCACGAACCGGCCTTTACCCGGGCCATGGAAGGGCTGGCGGCCCGCTACGAAGCCGACTCGGCCGACCGGGTGGCGCGGCTGCAACGCTGGGAAGTGATTCTGTACGTGATCACGCTAGTGGTGCTGATGCTCGAAGGCCTGCTCATCTTCCGGCCCACCGTCCGCAAAATCCGGTACTACTTCGAACTGATGGCCCGCACCTCGGAAGTGACGGCCGAACTCAACACCCAGCTCGAAGAAAAAACCGCCGAGCAGGAACAGGCCCAGAAACGGCTCGAAGACATTTTCATCCAGCAGCGGGCCCTGATCACCCAGCAGAAGAAGACCGAAATCGAACTCCTCGAAAAGCAGCGTTTCATCACCGCCATCACCCAGGCCACGCCCGATATCCTGTACGTGCTCGACCTGAAGGAAGGGAAAAACATCTTCACCAACCGCAAGATCACCAAAGTGCTCGGCATCCTGGCCGAAGAAGCCATGGAAATGGACCGGGCGGAACTGACGGGCCTGGTCCACCCCGATGACCTGGAGGCGTTCCGGGCGCAGAAGCGAAGCATCCGCACGGCCGCCGACGGCGAAATGCGCGTCATCGAGTACCGGGCCCGCCACAAAGCGGGGCATTACGTGTGGCTGCTCTGCCAGGAAGTGGTGTTTGCCCGCGACGAGGCCGGCACCGTGACCCAGGTGCTGGGCATTGCGCAGGACATTACCGAAAAGAAAAAGAACCTCGAAGCCCTGGCGTGCAGCGAGGAAAAATACCGCACCCTGATCGAAAAAGCCGAAGACATCATCTACGAAAACGGCGCCGACGGGTACTTTACGTACGTGAACCCGGTGGCCGAACGGCAACTGGGCTACACCCGCGAGGAGTTCGCCCAGATGCCCTACTGGAACCTGGTCAATCCCGGCTACCGCAAACCGGTTATCGCCTTCTACAAGGAGCAGTTCGAGCAGAAGACCGTGCATACCTACCACGAACTGCCCGTCGTGAGCAAGGAAGGCAAGGAAATCTGGCTGGGGCAGAACGCCACGTTTGAGTACAAAAACGACGGTTCGGCGACCGTTCGGGTGATTGCCCGCGACATTACCCGCCTCCGCAGCGCCGAAGGGCAAATCAAGGAGAGCGAATTCCGCTACCGCACCGTGGTCAACAACATTGCCGAAGTCGTGTTCCAGACCGACGCGGAGGGCCGGTGGAGCTTCCTCAACCCCGCCTGGACGAACATCACCGGTTTTGCCGTCGAAGAAAGCCTGGGCAAACTATACGCCGGCTACCTGCACCCCGGCGACCGGGCCAAAAGCACCGAACTCTTCCACCCGCTGGTGCGCCACGAACGGGAGTACGTGCGGCAGGAAATCCGCTTCCTCACCCGCGACGGCAGTTTCAAGTGGGTGGAACTGTTCGCCCAGCTTACCCTCGACGGCGAACGGCGCGTGCTGGGTACGTCGGGCACGATCATGGACATTTCCGAACGCAAGGCCGTGGAAGAAACCCTCATCCGGGCCAAGGAGCAGGCCGAGGAGGCCGCCGCCGCCAAACAGAGCTTCCTGTCGATGATGAGCCACGAGATCCGCACGCCGATGAACGCGGTGATCGGCATGACGCACCTGCTGTTGCAGGAAACCCCCCGGGCCGATCAGCTCGAAAACCTTAACATCCTCAAGTTTTCGGCCGACAACCTGCTGGTGCTCATCAACGACATTCTCGACTACAGCAAGATCGAAGCGGGCAAAATCACCTTCGAGGAAGTTGACTTCGACCTGCGCCGCCTGGTGAGCAGCGTGGAGCAATCGATGCTCTACAAGGCCCAGGAAAAGAACATCATGCTGGACGTGACCGTGGACGAACACGTGCCCGACCTGGTGGTGGGCGACCCGGTGCGCCTCGGTCAGATCCTCAACAACCTGGTGAGCAACGCCATCAAGTTTACCGAACGGGGCATGGTGCGCATCGAAGCGAAGGTGGCCGACCTGACCGACGAAGCCGTGGCCATTAAAATTTCCGTCAGTGACACGGGAATCGGCATTCCGGAGGACAAGCTGGAGTACATTTTCGAGCGGTTCACGCAGGCCGGTTCCGATACCACGCGCAAGTTCGGCGGCACGGGCCTGGGCCTGGCCATCACCAAGCGGCTCCTGGAGATGCAGAACAGCCAGATTTACGTAGAAAGCGTGCCGGACCTGGGTTCCCGGTTCTTTTTCACGATCACTTTCCGGCGGGGCGCCAGCGGCAACCTGCACCACCTGCCCCTCTTCGAAAACGTGACCGACGACGACCTGAGCCACCTGCGCATCCTGCTGGTGGAAGACAACGAAGCCAATACCATCGTGGCAACCAAGTTCCTCAACCAGTGGGGCATCCAGCCGGACTACGCCACCAACGGCCAGATGGCCGTGGAAATGGTGCAGCAACAGCACTACGACCTGCTGCTGATGGACTTGCAGATGCCGGTGATGGACGGCTACACGGCCACGCGTTACCTCCGCACGATGGAAGACGCGTACTTCCGGCACCTGCCCATCATTGCCCTGACGGCCTCGGCCATGAGCGACGTAAAGCAGAAACTGCTCGAAATCGGCATGAACGATTACGTGACCAAGCCCTTTAACCCTTCGGAACTCCACAACAAGATTACCTACTACACCAAAGGGGCAACCGCCCGGCGGGGAGAAATGCCCAAGCCGGCCCCCGTTCCCTTTTCCACCATCGACTTTCAGGCCATCGACGAGATTGCCGGCGACGACCACGACTTCAAGCTGCGCCTCATTGCCGTGTACATCGAAACGCTGGAGGAGTGCAAAGCGGAGTACGAACGGACGGTGACTGAACGGAACGAAACGGACCTGCGGGCCCTGAGCCACAAACTATACCCGACGCTCACCATCCTGTCGGCCACGGCGCTGCTGGAGGAGTTTGAGCGGGGCAAGTCTCTGCTCCGGGTGGCCGCCCCGGCGCACGAACTGGCCGCCTCGGTGCAGCGCATGAAGGGTCACTGTGAACGGTTGACGGGAGAACTCGAAAGTGTATCAGGATTTACGGAATTAGAGGATTGCCAGGATGCTGCCGAATAACAGGGGTACTTTTTAACGGTTAACACGCCAAACGAATGAAACCAATCAAGCGGAGAATTGCAATGTACTTGCGGCAGGCGTCCCAGGCGTTTGCCCAGTTGTTCAGTGGCGTGCGGGCCGGAACGAAAACGGGAAATTGAAGGAAGGATGATTCTGACACGCAGTGGGTTGGGGCACCCGCTGGCGAAACATATTCCATATCTTTTAACGCGTACATGATCGGCCGCTAAACAGATATGGAATATGTTTCGCCAAACCGCTGCACCTGAGCAGGTTCTCTCCCTGATGCCTGCTGCTACGCGCCCCCTGCTTGACAAACCCCCGTAGCCTGTCTCCCGTCTCAAATCTCCCATCTCCCATCTGTTTCTACAGCAGGCCGGCAATTTTGACGTCGACTTTGCCTTTGGCCAGCACCACGGCAAAAATGGCGTCGGGCGTAATCACCACCGAGGAGGGCACCAGTTCGTCGATCTGCCCGTTGAGGTAAATGCCCTTGACGACCTGGTTGTTGTTGAGCTTTTCCTGCAAATTCTTCCTGGCTTCCGCCAGTTGGCTCCCCACGGGCACCTTGAAGGCGTCGCTGAGGCGGCGCAGGAACGTGCCCTTCAGCAGCCAGTTGGCCGTTTTGAGCAGTTGGTTCCGGGTGTCGAGGTCGTATTCCAGGTTGCGCAGGCTCACCGTCTGCGTGGCGGGATCGTAGTAGGGCTTGCCCCGCAGGTAGACCGTGCCGTTGACGCTGCCCACCAGCCCCGCCTTGACGATGAGGTGGTCGCCGTTGCCGTACAGGTCTACGGAAGTAACCGTGACCTCGTAGCCGCTGCCGCCGAACTTCTGGTTTACGAACTGCTTGGCAACCAGCTCGGTGGCGTAGGCGTGCGAAATCTCCCCGCTGATGCCGATGGAGAAATCATCCGGAATCGAGTCGGTGACCTGGAGGGGCGGCAGGGCGGCGTTGCCCGGCTGGGGCTTGCGGCCGATGATCGTTTCGGTGTACCCTTTGATGCCTACCAGGGCCCTTACCTTACCCTCCTTGGCCAACAGCGGCGTAATGAGTACTTCCGTGGGCGTTACCTTCAGCCACGTCTGGTACGCTTCCGACACCTGCACCGGCGTCTGCATCAGCGTCCAGGCCTGTTCCACGTACTTGCGGATGGGCAACTCGTTGCGCACCTGTTCGTCGAGCCGGGCCGCCAGGCTTTCCTGCTGCCCGTCGATGATGCGGCCCACGGTGGGGGCGACGGGAATTTCGACGGGGCCGAACTTGACGAAGGGCTTGCGCACCCAGTCGAAGCCCGCCGGGGACGTTTTGGTCTGCACCTGCCACTCGGGCGTGACGGCAATCTGGGAGACAAACTTCACGTCCATTTCAAAGTCCGTTTCCCGCACGTCGTAGATTTGGATGCCGAAGCGGTCGAAGCCGTAGCGGACCTTGGCCCACACCTTGATCGGGACGCGGATGCTCACCAGGTCGCCGCCCGCCTCCAGCCGCACGTCTTCCCGCTTCCACACCTTGATCATCACGTTGTCCTTGTTGTTGTCGTCGAGGCTGTTGTCCTCGTAGAGCAGGCCCTGGAGCTGCGCATTGAGGGCCTTCTGGATTTCTTCCAGGGGCACCTCCACGGGAATGTTGACCGCCGAGAGTTGCTGCTGCACCACCGTCTGCAACGGGTTGTAGGTTTCGGCGGGAGCGGTGGGGGCGAACTGAGGCTTCGGCCGGCAGGAAGAAAAAAAAGGAGAAAATACCCATACAAAAGGCAAGGAACAGGAGGGAGGAAAAGCGGTGCATAGACGGCCGGGACGGGGCGTTGTGAACCGCAAAAGTAATCGGTTTCGGGCAATAAGTGGAGACATAAGATTTCAGACGTGAGACGGGAGATGACGAGTCCCTTGCAAACTTGCCATTATAGCAGGGCCCTCCGGGTTTGGTCTTTTACGGGCTACGCTTAACTTAGAGCCTTTGCTGCTTACCACCCCAACCCGCATGAACCGAACCGTTACCCTGCGCCTGTTGCTCCTGCTGATCCTCCTGCCCGTCACCCTGCCCGCCCAGGAACGCGACCGGGAAGAAGGCATCCCGGAAGGCGCCGCCGAGCCCGAACACCTGAAGATGCGCTACGAAGGCAACAGCCGCATCCGCAATGCTTTCCAGCCCGCCGCCATTCCGCCCAGCACCGCGGCCGAACTGAACGCCGCGGCCGAACGACGCCGGCAGATGGCCGCCAACTCCCCGTTCAAAAACTACCCCGTCCGCAACATTGGCCCCACCGTGATGAGCGGCCGGGTGACCGACGTGGCCGTCAATGAACAGAATCCCAAGATATTCTACGTCGGCTACGCCTCGGGCGGCGTGTTCCGGACCGTCAACAACGGCAATACCTTCGAGCCCGTTTTCGACCACCAGCGGGCCCTGGGCATCGGTGACCTTGCCCTGGCGCCCTCCGACCCGAACATCCTGTGGGTAGGCACCGGCGAAAACAACTCCAGCCGGAGCAGCTACGCCGGCGCCGGCGTGTACAAAAGCCCCGACGCGGGCAAATCCTGGCAGTTTGCCGGGCTCGACTTCACGCAGCACATCGGCCGGGTGGTGGTACACCCCAAAAACCCCGACGTGGTGTGGGTAGCCGCCATCGGCGCCCTCTACGCGGCCGGCCCCGACCGCGGCCTCTACAAAACCACCGACGGCGGCAAAAACTGGAAAAAAACGCTGTTCGTCAACGACAGCACCGGCGTAATCGACCTGGTGGTCAACCCCCGGAACCCCGACCAGCTCTGGGCCGCCACCTGGCAGCGGCTGCGCAACGCGGGCAACTTCGTGGGCAACGGGAGTGGTTCGGCCATTTACGTCTCCAGCGACGGCGGCGAAACCTGGCAGAAATCGATGACGGGTTTCCCGGAAGGCAAGTACGTGGGCCGCATCGGCCTCGACGTGTGCCTCTCCAAGCCCAACATTCTCTACGCCGTGCTCGATAACCAGGAAGAAACGCGCAAGGAAAAAAAGAAAGACGAAGGCAAAGACAAGCCCAAGCTGCGCAAGGAAGACTTCATGGACATGAACGAGAAGGTTTTCCTCGAACTGCCCAACGCCGACCTGGACACGTTCCTGGTGAAAAATAACTTTCCAGCCAAATACAACGCCCGGCGCGTGAAGGAAGACGTGCAGAAGGGACGCTACAAGCCGGTGGCGCTGCAACAATACTTCGGCGACGACAACGACGCCAACACCAACCTGTTCGAAACCCAGATCAAGGGCGCCGAAATGTACCGCTCCGACGACGCCGGCAAAACCTGGCGTAAGGTCAATACGCAGTCGCTGGACGGCGTGTACTACACCTACGGCTACTACTTCGGCCAGGTGCGGGTGTCGCCCAACAACCCCGACCGGGTATTCACCTGGGGCGTGCCGCTGCTGGTTTCGGACGACGGCGGCAAAACCTACACCGTGACCGACACCGCCGGCCGCGTCCACGCCGACCACCACGCCATGTGGATCAACCCGAATGACGAGGAGCACATCATCAACGGCAACGACGGGGGATTGAACCTGAGCTACGACGGCGGCCGGAGCTGGTCGCACCTCAACCAGCCGGCCGTGGGGCAGTTTTACACCGTAATGGTGGACAACGAAACGCCCTACAACGTGTACGGCGGCCTCCAGGACAACGGCGTGTACTACGGTTCGTCGAAGACGGTGCCGGGCAAAACCGACGACTGGGAAGCCCTCATGGGCGGCGACGGCATGATGGTGGCCGTGGACCCGCGCAACCGCAACGTGGTCTACACCGGTTTCCAGTACGGCAATTACTTCAAACTCAACCGGGGGGCGGGCAAACCCAAGGCCATTACCCCCAGGCACGAGGTCGGCGAACCGTCGCTGCGCTGGAACTGGCGGACGCCCCTGGTGATGAGCCGCCACAACCCCGACATCCTCTACATGGGTTCGCAGCGCCTGCACCGCACCCTCGACGGGGCCGAAACCTGGGAAACGGTGAGCCCCGACCTGACCAGGAACAAGAAGCAGGGCAACGTACCCTTTTCCACGATCTCCGTCATTGCCGAGTCGCCGCTGCGGTTCGGCCTGCTGTACGTGGGCACCGACGACGGCAACCTCCAACTCACCCGCAACGGCGGCGCCACCTGGGAACTGGTCTCGGGCGGCCTCCCCGCCGACCTGTGGGTAAGCAGCATAGCCCCCTCCGCCCACGAGGAAGGCACCGTGTACGCCACCCTTACCGGCTACCGCTACGACCATTTCAAGGCGTACGTCTACAAAAGCACCGATTACGGCAAAACGTGGACCTCCCTGGCCGAAGGGCTGCCCGCCGAACCGGTGAACGTGGTGGTGGAAGACCCGGTGAACCGTGACCTCCTGTACGTGGGCACCGACCACGGCACGTACCTCACCCTCGACGGGGGCAAGGCGTGGCACCTGCTGGCCGGCAACCTGCCCAACGTCGCCAATTACGACATGATGGTGCACCCCCGCGACAACGAACTGCTCATCGCCACGCACGGCCGCAGCGTGTTCGCGATGGACGTAAAACCCTTGCAGGCCCTCAAAGACGGCAAATCGGCCGCGCCACTGGTGGCATTCGAGACCCGCCCGGTGGCCTACGACAAAAAGTGGGGGGAACGCGAATACACCTTCGAGCCCGAAAAGAAACCCGCCGTGCCCATCCGGTACTACCTGGCCGGGGGCGGCGACAAGCCCGTTACCGTACAGATCACCGACGCGGCGGGCAAAACCATCCGGACCCTCACCGGCGGGAGTGAAGCCGGTTTCGGGGCGGTATCCTGGGACCTGAAAGGGGATGCGCCCAAAGCCCGGAAAGGGGAGGCGACCCAGGAGGCATTCGTGAAGCCGGGCACTTACGGCGTGACGCTCCGGCAGGGCACGGCCCAAGCCGAAACCAAAATCGTGGTGAAGTAATTGGAAAAGGAGTGAGAAGCGAGAAGCGAGGAGTGAGAAGGATGTGAATGGACTTTGCGGTTCTTTCGTAAAATGCCGGTACGCAAGCTTCTCGCTCCTCGCTTCTCGCTCCTTTACTCCCTGGTAAACTTTTCAACCATTATTCTCATGGAACGAAACCGCTGGAACCTGGCCGGTAAAAAAGCAATGGTCACGGGTGGCACCAAGGGCATCGGGAAGGCCATCGTGGAAGAGTTTGTGGCCCTGGGCGCCGAAGTGCTGCTGGTGGCCCGCAACGGGGCTGAGGTAGAAGACCTTACCCGGGAGTTGCGGGACGCCGGCCACCGGGTGCACGGCGCCGCTTTCGACCTGAGCCGGGACGACGGCCGCCGACGCCTGGTGGAATTTGCCACGGCCGAGCTGGGCGGCCTCGACATCCTCGTCAACAACGTCGGCACGAACATCCGGAAGAAAACGCCCGAATACACCGCCGAAGAAGTGGATTTTCTGATGAATACCAACCTGCTGTCGGCCTACCACCTGTGCCAACTGGCTTTCCCGTTGCTGCGGGCATCGGGTGCGGGCAACGTCATCAACGTCGCGTCGGTGGCGGGCCTGGTGCACGTGCGGTCGGGGTCGGTGTACGGCATGACGAAGGCGGCTATGGTGCAGCTTACCCGCAACCTGGCCGTGGAATGGGCGCCGGAAGGCATCCGCGTCAACGCCGTGGCACCGTGGTACATTGAAACCCCGCTGGCCCGGCCCGTGCTGCAAAACCCCGATTTCTACCAGGCGGTGGTAGACCGCACCCCGATGCGCAAGATTGGCCGTCCCGAAGACGTTTCCGCCGCCGTGGCCTTCCTGTGCATGCCCGGCGCTGCCTACATCACCGGCCAGTGCCTCGCCGTGGACGGCGGCTTTACCATCAATGGATTTTAAAACGGGTCATTGGTGCATTAGTCATTGGTCAGTAGGCAATGGTTGGTTGGACAGCGATTAATGCGTGAAATGAAGCACTGATGCTTAATGCACCAATGACCAGTCAACCAATGACCAATGTACCAATGACCAATGTACCAATGACCACTCTTTACGCTATGCGCAAACCCCTTTCCTTCCTCCTGCTTTTGCTTAGTGCGGCTGCCTGGGGGCAGTCTTCCCCCGAAACCACCATCCGAAACCTCTACAACGAAGCCTTGGGCCGCGGCAAGACTTACCCCTGGCTCGATTACCTGAGCAACCAGATCGGCGGCCGGCTGAGTGGTTCGCCGCAGGCCGCTGCCGCCGTGGAGTGGAGCCGCCAGGTAATGGATACGCTGGGCCTCGACCGGGTGTACGTGCAGGAAGTGATGGTGCCGCACTGGATACGGGGCGAAAAAGAAGTAGGCCGCATCGTCAATTCGCGGACGGCCGGCACGCAGGAAGTGACCCTCTGTGCCCTGGGCGGCTCGGTGGGTACGGGGCCCGCCGGGCTGGTGGCCGAAGTGGTGGAGGTGCGTGACTTCAAGGAACTGCAAGGCTTGGGCAAAAAAGGGGTGGAAGGGAAGATCGTGTTTTTCAACCGCCCGATGGACCCGGCGAAAGTAAACACGTTCGACGCCTACAGCGGCGCCGTGGACCAGCGGGGCCTCGGCCCGGTGGAAGCGGCCAAACTGGGGGCCGCCGCCGTACTGGTCCGTTCCATGACGCTCAGCCTCGACGACGTGCCCCACACGGGCGTCCTGCGGTACAACCCGGAAGTGCGCCGCATCCCGGCCGCCGCCGTGAGCACGATGGCCGCCGAGAAGCTGAGCCTCTTGCTCAAAAGTGAACCCAAATTGCAGTTTTACCTGCGCATGACCTGCCAGACGCTGCCCGACGTGAAGTCGTACAACGTGATCGGTGAGATCAAAGGCAGCACGAACCCCGACGAGATCGTGATCGTCGGCGGCCACCTCGACTCCTGGGACACGGGCGACGGGGCCCACGACGACGGGGCGGGTTGCGTGCAGTCGATTGAAGTACTGCGCCTGTTCAAAGTGCTGGGCATCAAGCCCAAGCGCACCGTGCGGGCCGTCCTGTTCATGAATGAAGAGAACGGGGTGCGCGGCGGCCTCAAGTACGCCGAAGAAGCCAAACGCCTGGGCGAAAAGCACATTGCGGCCATTGAATCGGACCGGGGCGGGTTTTCGCCGGTGGGCTTCTTCGTGGAAGACGACAGCGTGGCCCTGCGGAAAATTGCCGCTTGGCAGCCGCTTTTCAAACCCTACGGCATCAACAGTTTCGCCCTGGGCCACGGCGGCACCGACATTGGTCCGCTGAAGGGCAGCGGCGCCAGGCTCATCGGCTACTACCCCGACTCGCAACGCTACTTCGACTACCACCACACGCCCATCGATACTTTCGACAAGATCAACAAGCGGGAACTCGAACTCGGTGCCGCCGCCATGGCCGCCCTGGTGTACCTGCTGGCCGAAAATGGGTTGTAGGAGATTTCAGACTTCGGATGGGAGATGTCAGATGTACGGATGAGGCATAAAAAAACTGAACCGCAAGGGGCGCAAAGGGATACGCGTTTACAAAGCAATACGCGTACTGGCACAGGCGGACGCCTGCACCAGTAACCCGGGGATTCTGGTCCCCGCAAACACCAGCGGACGTAGACACCAGCGCACGCTGGCGCCAGGCAGACGTGAAACCTTTTCTCCCGGTAACTCCGCGTGCTAAACAAAAAGGAACACTTGTACGGTGTTCCTTTTTAGTTGCCCGGTGGGCAGGGATGAATAGCTGGCTTAGGCCGCGGCGGTGTCGCCCACGATGTAGCTCCGCTCTTTGATGCGGCCGGAGACCAGCATGAAGATGATTACCGTAACCGCCATCAGGCCGGCGAAGAACCAGAAGTATTTGGCGCCTTCGAGCTGGGCGAAAAAGCCGCCGTTGGAAATGCTGCCGTTCACCAGGGCCACGAACGTGTTGCCCAAGGCAACCGTCAGCAGCCAGATGGCCGACATGGTGCCTTTCATCGATTTGGGGGCGTGGGTGTAGGCGTATTCCAGGCCGGTAATGGACACCAGCGTTTCACCGGCCGACAGGATGAAGTAGGCCAGGATCTGCCACCACACCGAAGGACGGCCGCCGGCGTCGATGCTCTGCTGGATCAGGGCAATGACCACGAAGGAAAGCCCGGTGAGCAACAGGCCGGTACCGATGCGCCGCAGGGGCGTGGGCTTAATGCCGATCCTTTCGAAGAAGGGGTAGATCAGGTAGGTGAAAATGGGAATCATTGTGAGCAGGAAGGCCGGGTTGACCGTCTGGATCTGCTCGGGCAGCAGGGTAAAGCCGAACACGTTGAGGTCGAGTTTGGTGGCCTGGAGTACCCATTCCGACAAACTCTGGTCCCACATGGCCCAGAAGATCGGGATAAAGGCGAATACCATCAGCACGCCGTACACGGACTTGACGGCCTCTACCGACTCTTCGGGGTATTTGGCCTTGGCCACGTCGAGCCACGATTGTCCCTTCTGCTTCTTGCCCAGGTTGGCCAGGGCGTAGCCCGAGATGAAGGCAAAGTTGTTGCGCTGGATGCCCGCCGGCGGCAGCTTCACGTATTTTTTGCGGCCCGACCAGAAGATCAGGGTTGCCAGGGCCATCAGGATGCCGGGCACGCCGAAGGCCACGGAAGCGCCGTATTTCTCGTACAGCTTGGGAATGAGAATGGTGGAAATGACCGAACCGGCGTTGATGCTGAAGTAGAACCAGCCGTACACCTTCGACATCAGGTGCTGATTTTCCTTGCTGAACTGGTCGCCGACGTTGGCCGATACGCAAGACTTGATGCCGCCCGCCCCAATGGCAATCAACACGAGGCCGAAGGTAAAGCCGCTCAGGTTTTCGTCGTACAGCGCCAGCAACAGGTGACCCACGCAGTACACCATTGAGATGTAGAGAATAACTTTGTATTTGCCGAAGAACCAGTCGGCGGCAATGCCACCCACCAGCGGCATGAAGTACGCCAGGGCGACGAAAAAGTGCACCTGTTCATTGGCCTTGGCTTCGGCCACCGTTTGCATGGAGGCAATCTTGTTGGGGTTGAAAAACTGGGCCACCAGGAAGGTGACCAGGATGGACCGCATGCCGTAAAAGCTGAATCGTTCGGCGGCCTCGTTGCCAATGATGTAAGGAATACTGCTGGGGTACGTGCCTTTTTTCTTCTCGGTGATTATCTGCGTGGCTTCCATTGAAATGAATAAATCGTTCCGTTCGGGATAATTGTTAAAAATACGGGTAAAAGTTGAACAGAACAAACAGGGGGAGCAGCTTGGAAAGTTAGATGGTTAGAACGTGGGGAGGTTGTATGGTTGAATGGCTGCATGGTTAAAAGGTTGGCGCGTGTAAGTTTAAGGGTGCAAAAGTCTAAAAGTTAAAAGGTTGGAAAGCCAGATGCGCCTTCCAACCTATAACCATTCAGCCATCCAGCCATGCAACCCCTATATCCCCTGCCCGATGGCTTTTTCGCGCTGGTCGGGGGTGACGGAACTGAAGGCGAATTTTTCCTTGAAGCGGATGAGTTCGTCCTTGAGGTCTGAGGGGGGCAGCAGGGTGATGTATTTGCTCAGCTTGCCCACCGGGTTGAGGCGCATTTCCTGCATGGTCAGGTGCTGGTTGATGAACAGGAACTCCAGCGACGGGAAGATTTCGCGCAGCACCTCCACCAGGTCGAGCAGCTGGATGTTCTTGTCGGTGAGGTTGTACGTACCCGAAGGCACTTCCCGGAGGGCCGCCTGGGCCAGGGCGTGCACCAGCTTTTCGATGTGGATGAACGACCGGTGCTGGCGGCCGTTGCCGTGGATCGAGATGCGGTTGTTGAAGTTGGCGTCGAACATGAACCGGTTGACCACGCTGTCGAACCGCATGCTGGGGCTGTAGCCGTACACGTTGCCGCAGCGCAGGATCAGGGCGTTGCGGCTTTCGGCCAGGCGCTTCACGTGCGACTCGCCGCGCAGTTTGGAAACGCCGTAAAACGTTTCCGGGTGCGTAGTGGCCGTTTCGTCGAGCAGTTCGGGCGAAGAACCGTACACGGCGGCGCTGCTCACGTAAATGAGTTTTTTAACGTCGCTCTCCTCCAGGGCGTACACCAGTTCGGCCGTGCCCCAGTGGTTTACCTGCTCGAAAAAGTGCGAATCCGTGTTGTCGAAAGGCGTGGTTACCTTGGCCGCCAGGTGAAACACCACGTCGATGCCCTTGAGCACCTTGCGCACCTTGCGGGAGTCGAGCAGGTCGCCCAGCACGAACTGCACTTTGTCGGTCTCCATCCGGTGGCCGATGAACAGGTTGTAGCTGGACCGGCTCAGGTTGTCGTATACCAGCACGTGATTGACCTGGGGAAGACTCGTCAGGTGCCGTACCAGTTCGGTGCCGATGTAACCGGCTCCCCCCGTAATGAGAATGTTCATGAATGTACAGGTTGCAGTTTTTGAAAGACTATAGATTTACTAGACATTGGTGGCTAAAAAAAAAGCAATCATTGTTGCACCAACTCGGTATTGAGTCCGCATTCAGTTTTGTTGAGACCAAACCACCGGGCTTCGCGTTCACTCATGTTGGGGTCGAACTTGCGGGTGCAGGGTTCGCAGCCGATGCTCAGGTAGCCCTGGCTTTCGAGGGGGTGGCGGGGCAGTTTGTGCTCCTTGAGGTACGTTTCAATGGTGCGGCTGTTCCAGTCGAGCATGGGGTGGAACCGCACCACGCCGTACTTGGCGGGTTGTTCTACCTTCATGGCTTTGCGGACGGCACTCTGGTCGGCCCGCACGCCGTTGATCCACACGTCGTACATGGGCAGGATGGTGTCGAGCGGCTGCACTTTGTTGAGATGGCAGCAAAAGTCAGGATCGGAGGCGAAAAACAAACGGCCGGCGGCGTCCTTCTGCATGTTGCGGGGTACGGCCGAGTAGATGTCCCGCAAGTTCAGCCCGAGCCGGTCAACGATCTGGTCGCGGTAGGCTACCGTTTCGGGAAAGTGGTACCCGGTGTTGATGAAATAAATCGGGATGGACCGGTCAATCTGGCTCAAAATGTGCAGCAGTACTACGCTGTGGGTCTGAAACGACGAAGTGGAAAAAAGCTTAAGCCCCCGCTCCCGGTACGCTTCGAGCTGTTTTTGGATTTGTGCGACTTCCAAGGCAATAAGGGTTTATGTGGGAGATGCTAAAAATTCTGGATTAAATCATAGATTTGTTTGTTTGGGAGCAATTTATCTACGAGTGACGGCCCCAAACGGTAAATATACGTAAAGTGCGTTGAGCGCAAACATTGGAATGGGGATTACGAGTAGGCGGTTGGGGAGCATGGTCCCCTTGTGGGTCTGCCTCTGCTGGTTGAGTGCAATTTCGGGGGCATTCGCCCAAAAGGTGGACAGTGTGTCACAGAACCTGGACACGCTGTCGAAGCAGATTGTGGAACGGGACGAGAAACGGTTGGACCAGATTGGCCAGGACCGGGAGGACTCCACGGCCATTTTTTACCAGAAATTAAAGAAGCGGCTCTACAAGCACCGGCTCACCCGGCAGTTGTACGACGCCCTGTTCCGGGAGCCTTACCGCAAGCCGGTTACCCGTACCCTCGAACGCCCCGCCGACCCGTACCAGAAGTACAACGGCCGTTTTATCGGCAACATCAGCTTTACCCGCCTCGACCCGTTCGGGCCCCGGGTAAACGACACCCTGCGGCTGCCCGCCAACTGGGTGGAACGAACGGCCAACTCGCTGCACGCCACCACCAAGAAGCACGTGGTCCGCCGGGGCCTCCTGTTCAAGAAAGGCGACCGGTTGAGTTCGTCGGAGATCAGTGACAACGAACGCATTCTCCGGGAGACGCCCAACCTGCTCGACGCCCGCATCTACGTGCTGCCCCGCCGCGACGCCGATACCGTCGACATCCTGGTCGTGACGCAGGACGTGCTTTCCACTTCCGGGGGGGCGAGCGGCGATACCCGTTCGGCGTCCATCGACCTCAACGAAAACAACTTCCTGGGCCTGGGCCACGAGGTCCGGACCCGCACCACCTACCGGTCGCAACTCAAGCCCAGGTCGGAAGACCGCATCGGCTGGGGCTTCCGCGGCCTGTACCGGGTGCCTTACATTGCCAACACGTTCATTACCGGCCAACTCGACTTTATCCACGAATGGAACCACGAACGGGAAGGCCTGCTGCTGCGCCGCGAATTCCTTTCGCCCGAAATCAAATACGCCGGGGGGCTGGAACTGAGCCGCAACCGGCAACTGATGCTAACCTACCCGCTCGAAGCCGACAGTGGCGATGTGCTGTACTGGCACAATTACAAACTCCTGGACGTCTGGCTGGGGCGCGCCTTCCGGCTCAACGTGGGGGGCGAACGGTTCCGCGAACGGGCCCGGCTGGTGACGGCCATCCGCTCCAGCAACTACGACTTCTTCGACCGGCCGCTGGTTACGGCCGACACCAACCGGATTCTCGAAGACCGGGTGCAGAACTTCTTCAGCATCGGCATTGCCAACCGCAACTACCTGCGCGACGTGCAGGTGTTCGGCTTCGGCCGCACCGAGGACATTCCCTACGGCAGCTTGTTTTCAATCACGGGCGGCACCGACCGCGGTGAATTCAGGAACCGCTATTACCTGGGGGGCAAAGTGTCGCGGGGCCGGTACTACAAGGGCTTTGGCTACCTGCTGGCTACGGTGGAAGCGGGCAGCTTCGTGAGTGCGGGCGACTGGGAGCAGGGCGTGATCCGGGCGGAACTCAACTATTTCAGCCGCCTCTTCTCCTTGCAGACCACCCACGTCCGCCAGTTCGTGGACCTGCGCTTTATCCACGGCGTGGGCCGCTTCGACCGGGAATTCATCGACATCAGCGGGCGGAACGGCATCCGGGGCATTGGCAGCGCCGCCCTGCGGGGCTCCAAAGGGCTGGTGCTCAACCTGGAAACCGTCGTGTTTACGCCCATCACCATCCTGGGCTTCCAACTGGCTACTTTCGCCTACGCCGACCTGGGTTTGATCACCCCTACCGACGTGAACATGTTCGACGGGCGGCTCTACCAGGGCTACGGCATTGGCCTGCGGGTGCGCAACGAAAACCTGGCATTCAACACGTTCCAGTTCCGGCTGGGCTTCTATCCCAACATTCCCAACAACAGCCGCGTGTTGCGCACTGACTTCTCGGGCTTTCCCCGTACCCGCCTCCCCGACTTCGGCATCTCCGCTCCCGAGGCCGTGCCGTTCCGGTAACGATCGGGGTCGGGATTTACAGGATTGGTGGATTACCCGGATTGTCTTGATCAGGATGCATAGGATTAAAAGATTACCAGGATATTTATCTTTACAATCCTGTATTTCCCTTCATCAAGCAAATCAGGGTCATACCATCCCGTTAATCTTTTAATCCGGTAAATCCCAATCCTGACCATCCTGTTCATCCTGTAATCCTGTTCATCCTGTAATCCTGTAAATCCTGATCATGACGATAGCCGAAGCCCAACAACTCGTGGACCAGTGGATCAAGACCACCGGGGTGCGTTACTTTAATGAATTGACCAACATGGCCATGCTGACTGAAGAGGTAGGCGAGGTGGCCCGCATCATTGCCCGGCAGTACGGGGAACAGTCTTTCAAGGCCTCGGATCAGGGCAAAAACCTGGGCGATGAACTGGCTGACGTGCTGTTCGTGGTGATCTGCCTGGCCAACCAGACCGGCGTGGACCTGACGGAAGCCCTGCAAAAGAACCTGGATAAAAAAACGAATCGCGATGCCACCCGGCACCGCGACAACGAAAAGCTAAAGTGAGTTTATGAGTTCAAAGTTTATGAGTTTATGAGTAGAAAGCGATTGCCAACCAACGCGTTGTATACTTTGAACTCATAAACTCATAAACTCATGAACTCTGAACGCTACTCTGGCCGGGATGCGGGTGCCGCACCAGGGCGTCGCCGTGCAGCACGGGCAGTACGTCGTACACGTCTTCGCGCAGGCAGAATTCAATGTCTTTGGCAAGGCCCAGGCCGTGCAGGCGCCGCACGTGCGAGGAGCCCGCAATGAACTTGATCATGTTGAACTTGGCCGCCTCGTAGATCATCAGGGCCGAGAGGGCCGAATCGTCCTCCACGGCGTATTCGTTTCTGAGGGCGCACACGACGGCTCCCGCAAACAGCATGTCTTCCAGGTTCACCTTGCCCTTCCAGCCGGCGCACACGATCAGCACGTCGTTGGGCATGGCCCGCAGGTGGTCCACCACGGTCCGCTTGTTGAGGAACGAACCCACCAGCACCTGGTCGGCGGCCGTGGACCGCGTAATGGCCAGCGTGCCGTTGGTAGTCGTTACGGCAATGGTTTTTTCCCGCAGGTCCGGGTTCATGTAGCTGAACGGCGAGTTGTCGAGGTCAAACCCCTCGGCCTTGCGGGCGTCGCGTTCGGCGGCGGCAATGATGCCCTGCCTCTGCAACGCCCGGCATTCATCGAGCTGGGCCACCGGGATGATCTTGGCCACGCCGTGGGCGAATGCCGTGGTCATGCAGGAAGTAGCCCGGAAAATATCCACCACCACTGCAATCTTGCCCTCCAGCTTGTAGAGGTGCAGCAGTTCGGGCGTGGGGCAAACGTCAATGTTTTTCATGCGCCTTTACTTACAAAGGGTAATTTAACCACTTTCGCCTTCAGGGGCTTGTTGCGGATGTTGATGAACACGTTCGTGCCCGGCGCGGCAAACTCCGTTTTGACGTAGCCCAGGCCGATGCCCACGCCCAGCGTCGGGGATTGCGTGCCGGAAGTGACTTCCCCGATCTTGTTGCCGCTTTCGTCCTGGATGTCGTAGTGGCTGCGCGGAATGCCCCGTTCCTCCATCCTGAACCCGACCAGCTTCCGCGGTAGCCCCTGTTCCTTCTGCGCCTTGAGTTTGTCGGCGCTCACGAAATCCTTGCTGAACTTGGTGACCCAGCCCAGGCCCGCTTCCAGGGGCGAAGTGGTGTCGTCGAGGTCATTGCCGTAGAGGCAGTAGCCCATTTCCAGGCGCAGCGTATCCCGGGCGCCGAGGCCGATGGGTTTGATGTTGAAAGGCTTGCCGGCCTCGAAAATCCGGTTCCAGACCTCTTCGGCGTACGCGTTGGGCACGTAAATTTCAAAGCCGCCCGCCCCGGTGTAGCCCGTGGCCGAGAGGATGACCCGCGGCACGCCGGCAAAGTCGGCCTGGGCGAAGCTGTAGTATTCGAGTTTGGCGAGGTCTGCCGCCGTGAGCGGCTGGAGGGCTTCGATGGCTTTGGGCCCCTGCACGGCAAACAGGCAAACGTCGTCGGAAATGTTCTCCATGCGTACGCCGCTACGGTTATGCGAAGCGATCCAATCCCAGTCCTTCTGCGTGTTGGAAGCGTTGACCACCAGCATGTATTCGTCTTCGTCGAGGCGGTACACCACCAGGTCGTCCACCACGCCGCCCGCGCCGTTGGGCAGGTAGCTGTACTGCACCTTGCCGATGGTGAGCTTGGAGGCGTCGTTGGAAGTAACGCGCTGAATGAGGTCGAGGGCGCCGGGGCCGGAGAGGCGAAACTTGCCCATGTGCGAAACGTCGAACACGCCTACGCCGGTGCGCACCGTCTGGTGTTCTTCAATGTCGGAGGAATAGCGGACGGGCATGATGTAGCCGGCGAAGGGCACCATTTTGCCGCCCAGGCGCACGTGCAGGTCGTGGAGGGGTATGGTTTTGAGTTCGGCAGTTTCGGTCATGGAGGGAAGCATTTGAGGCCGCAAAGCTACGATTTTTATTTCTTTTCGAGTTCCCGCAAGGCATCAGCGGCAATCCAGCGGCTGCTCTTGTGCGGCTGTTCCCGGATGCGCCGGGCCAGCCCGATGGCTTCATTACGGAGGGCTGGGTTTTTCTTGCCGATCTGCCGCAGCGCCCAGTTCACGGCCTTTTTCACGAAGTTCCGGTCGTCGGGGGCGTACCGTTCGAGCAGGGGAAAAAAGGCCAGGAAGGCCGCGTCGGGGGCAGTTTTTTGGTGCACGGCCAGCGTCGCCATGAGCACGAACCCGGCCCGCCGCACGAATTCCTCCTCGCGGGCCGCCCAGGCGGGAGCCATTTCCCAGGCCAGGGCCGTGCGGCAGAAAAGGTTGCTGCAGGCGCCGTCGCAGAGGTCCCACGAATCAACGTCCCGCGCCCAGGCCTCCATCTGCGCCGCCGTGAGCCGCTTCGGTTCGGCCACCATCGTCGCCAGCAGGCGGGCCTCGTGGACCTCCGTGGCCCAGAGGGAGAGTGCCAGGTCGTGGTTCCGGCGGAGTTCGCGGGCCAGTTGTCGCAGCCTGGGCATGCTCACGCCCAGGGCCCGGCCGGTGTTAATGCCAAAGCGGCGCATCCCGGGCAGGTGCTGGGGTTGGGCCAGTTGCTCAAGGGCTTCGCGTACGTCGGCGGCGGTGGGGTGCGTCATCGGGCCAGGAGGTTAAAACTGAGGCGGTGGTGGGCCGTCACGCCGTGCTTTTCAATGGCTTCCCGGTGGGCGGAAGTGGGATAGGCCGCGTTCCGTTCCCAGCCGTAGTGCGGAAACGCGCCGGCCAGGCGGGTCATCAGGGCGTCGCGGTGGGTTTTGGCCAGCACCGACGCGGCGGCAATGGAGAGGTACTTGGCATCTCCCTTCACGATGCACACGTGCCCGATGCCGGGAAAGGGCGTAAACCGGTTGCCGTCCACGAGCAGCAGTTCGGGCTTTAGGGGCAGCCCGGCCACGGCGCGGTGCATCGCCAGGAAACTGGCATTGGAAATGTTGATGCGGTCGATTTCCTGGTTGGATACTTCGGCCACGCCCCAGGCCAGGGCTTCTTTCTCGATCTCGGCCCGGACGGCTTCGCGGCGCTGCTTGCTCAGTTGCTTGGAATCGTTGAGCCATGCGTGCTTGTAATCTTTGGGCAGAATGACGGCGGCGGCCACCACCGGGCCGGCCAGGCAACCGCGGCCCGCTTCGTCGAGGCCGGCTTCGAGCAGATCGGGCGTGTAAGCAGACAGTAGCAATGCGTAAAGGAAAGTAATGGGAGGGCAAATTTCGGATTTTAAGCGGACTTGCAACGGAGAAAGGGAGGATTTGAACCGCAGAGGGCGCGGAGGGCACGGAGTTTCACGGAGGAGAAGAGGGGATAGGGTTTAAACCCTATCCTATGGATATCAGGCATGAATAGGTAAACTTCGCTCTAATTAAATCAGGCGCAGCCTTTCCGTAGGGTAGGGTTTAAACCCTACCCCTACCCAACCGCAAAGACCGCAAGGAGAACGCGTACCCCTTTACGCCCCTCGCGGTTAAATTCTTTGCGAGCTTTGCGATCCTGGCGGTTAAGTTTATTTCTTAATCTCCTCCGTGAAACTCTGTGCCCTCCGTGTCTCCGTGGTAACCCCTTTTTTCCAGCTAAAATACCGCAACTCCTTACGCCGCACGCTGAGAGGACTTTTTGCGGACGACGGCCGGCGGGGGAGCCGTATTTTTGAAGTTTCCACCCGCCTTATCTCCATGCGCCTTTCCTCCCTCAGCCCCCTGCTGCCTTGTACCTGGCTGTTCGGCCTCCTGCTCCTCGCCGGCCCGGTGCGCTCCCAACCCACGGCAACGGAAGCCGAAAAAACGTCCATCCGGCAGGTCCTGCGGAATTACGAAAAGGTGATCCAGATCCTGGCCGACCCCGGCAGTCCCGACAACAAGAAGGCTGCCGCCCACCGCGAACTGTCCGTGCTGCCGGAAGACCCGGGCGTGTTCGTCACCAACGACCTCGACAGCACCGGCGCGGGGGGCTTCGTCACCATGCAACAGTACTTCAGCGCCGTGCTCCCCGCCTTTCCCGTGCAAACGACGCTGGGCACCGACAAAGCTTCCATCGGGCCGGTGCAGACCGACAAACTGCGGCGGTACCAGTGGGTGGAGGTAAAAGCCATGAAAACCCTCGCCTGGTTCACGGTGCAGCCCGCCGACAGCGGCCGGACCGACACGGTGCGGTTTGCCCGCCAAGTGCCGCTCAGCTTCTACGTCCGCTTCGACCGCAGCAAGCCCGCCGAGAAATACAAACTCTTCGCCGTCAGCAAGGTAGGCGAAGCGCCGAAGCTGATTCCGCTGCCGCCGCTGGTGGCCTGGTGGGGCGGCCTCGACCCGGCCTGGCGCGACCTGCTCCGGCAACGCTTCAAACTGGATGAATACCCGTCGAACGACGCCCTGATGACGGTGGCCGGCGCCGAAAAGCTTTCCCTGGCCAACGCCCCGGTGAAGGACGTGCAGGCGCTGACGCCGTTCGTCAACCTGCGGGTCCTGGACCTTTCGGGTACGCCGGTTGCCGACATTGCCCCCCTCGCCAAGCTTACCTGGCTGGAGGAACTGAACCTCTCCAATACGGGGGTGAAAGACCTTAAGCCGCTGGGAAGCTTCAAAAACCTGCGGTACCTCAACCTGAGCTACCTCAAACTAACGGCCCTGCCCGCCGGCCTGTCGGGGCTTTCCAAGCTCGAAGAACTGCACTTCTCCAACAACGAAGTAGTTGACCTGTCGCCCCTCGCCAACGCGACGGGCCTGCACAAGCTTAATTTCGCCGTCAACCAGGTCACCGACCTCACGCCGCTCCGCAACCTGGCGAACCTGGAAGAGTTGCGCTTCGCCAAGAACAAGATTCAGAACTTTACGGCCCTGGCGCAACTGCCCAACCTGATCATCCTCGACATGTACAGCACCAACTGCGCCGACCTGGAAGTGCTCCGCAACCACCGGAAAATCGCCGAACTGGTGGTGGGCGGCAACCCGATCACTGATCTGTCGCCCATTGCCGGGTACCATTTCATCATGAAGCTCAACATTGCCATCACCAAAGTGCAGTCGCTGGTGCCCATCGGCCGCTACAGCCAACTCGAAGAACTCGACTGCTCCAATACCGACGTGTCAGACCTGGGCCCGATCAACGACCTGGTCAACGTGCGGGAACTCAAGTGCCACCTTACCAAGATCGACGTGGGCAACAAGGACCGGTTCAAAAAGAAGCACCCGGGCTGCCAGATCACGTACTATTGAGAGAATTAAAAATATACGCTTACCTCCCTCGACATTTCTTGTTCATCCTTCGAAATTCATTTTTTAATGATGAATGTCGAACAAGGAATGTCGAATTTCGAGTATTGTAGGGGGCGTCGAAAACCTATTTGGGGCAGATCAACGTCGCCAGGTCCACTTCGAAGCCTTCGAGCAGGCGGGAGGCGGCCAGGCCCTCTTCGGCCGCGAAGCAGTACAGTTCGTAGTTCCCGTCCTTGCCCAGCGTGAATATTTGCAGGGCGTGGTGCGCCGGGTCCACAATCCAGTACTCTTTTACGCCCATCTTCTCGTACAAGCCTTTCTTGAGGTGGTTGTCGCGGTACAGCGTGGCGGCGGAAGTGATTTCGATGAGCAGGTCGGGCGTGCCTTCAATGGCTTTGGGTTTGAGCACGTCCAGGTTGTCGGCGGCCACGAACACGAGGTCGGGCTGCACAATGTTGCGGTCGTTGAAGCGGACTTCCGTGGGCGACCCGTACACCTTGCCCAGGCCCCGGCGCCGCACGTGGTGCCAGAGTTCGTACTGCAAGTCCCGCAGCACGTCCTGGTGCAGCAGGTCGGGGGAGGGAGGCAGGAAAAACTTCCCGTTCACGACCTCGCAAATCGTATTGTCCAGCTTCAGGCAATCCTTGTAGGTAGGTTGCTTGGTCTTCCTGACGGTGCCAATGGTTTCCATTCGCTTCGGTTTACCGGTTTAACACTGCGTGTACCTGCGAATATTGCCTTTCTTGGCGTCATATTCAAACCTTTTTGCCCCGGGTTAAAAACAAAAAATCCCCGGCAGTACACCGGGGATTTTTGGATTTGGAATGGCAAAGCGGATTACATCATGCCGCCCATGCCGCCGCCCATACCACCGGGGGCAGCAGGTGCGTGTTCTTCGGGCTCTTCAGCTACCACGCATTCGGTGGTGAGCAGCAGGGCCGCGATGGAAGCAGCGTTTTCGAGGGCCAGGCGGGTCACCTTGGTCGGGTCGATGATGCCCTGTTCCATCAGGTTCTCGTAGCGGTCTTCGCGGGCGTTGTAGCCGAAGTCGTCCTTCCCTTCTTTTACTTTGTTAACCACCACGGAGCCTTCACCACCGGCGTTGGCCACGATGGTGCGCAGGGGTGATTCGAGGGCGATCCGGATGATGTTGACACCCGTGATCTCGTCGTCGTTGTGGGTCTTCACGTCGGCCAGGGCACTGGCAGCGCGGAGCAGGGCCACGCCACCACCGGCCACTACGCCTTCCTGTACGGCGGCGCGGGTTGCGTGCAGGGCATCGTCCACGCGGTCTTTCTTTTCCTTCATTTCCACTTCGGTAGCGGCACCGATGTAGAGGATGGCAACGCCACCGGAAAGTTTGGCCAGGCGCTCCTGGAGTTTTTCCTTGTCGTAGTCGGAAGTCGTGGTTTCGATCTGGGCTTTGATCTGGCCGATGCGGGCCTGGATCTGCTCCTTCTGACCGCCACCGTTGATGATGGTGGAGTTGTCTTTGTCAATCACGATCTTCTCGGCCGTGCCCAGGTAGTCGAGGGTAGCGTTTTCCAGCTTGTAGCCGCGTTCTTCGGAGATTACGGTACCACCGGTGAGGATGGCGATGTCTTCGAGCATGGCTTTGCGGCGGTCGCCGAAGCCGGGAGCCTTCACCGAAGCTACTTTGAGTACGCCGCGGATCTTGTTTACCACCAGGGTTGCGAGGGCTTCGCCGTCAACGTCTTCGGCGATGATCAGCAGCGGGCGGCCGGTCTGGGCGGAAGCTTCGAGTACGGGCATGAGTTCCTTCATCGAAGAAACCTTCTTCTCGGTGATGAGGATGTAGGGCCGGTCGAGTTCGGCTTCCATCTTCTCGGTGTTGGTCACGAAGTAGGGCGACAGGTAGCCGCGGTCAAACTGCATGCCTTCTACCGTTTTCACTTCGGTTTCCGTACCACGGGCTTCTTCCACGGTGATTACGCCGTCTTTGCCCACTTTGTCCATGGCGTTGGCGATCATCTGGCCGATTTCCTGGTCGTTGTTGGCCGAGATGGTAGCCACCTGGGCAATCTCGTTGGACGAGCTGATGGTTTTGGACTGAGACTTCAAGTGGGCTACTACGGCCGTAACGGCCTTGTCGATGCCACGCTTGAGGTCCATGGGGTTGGCACCGGCGGCCACGTTCTTGATGCCGGCAGTAAAGATGGCCTGGGCCAGTACCGTGGCAGTGGTGGTACCGTCGCCGGCAGTGTCGGCGGTTTTGGAAGCTACTTCCTTCACGAGCTGGGCGCCCATGTTTTCAATGGCGTCCTTCAGTTCAATGTCTTTGGCAACGGTAACCCCGTCTTTGGTGATGGCCGGGGCGCCAAACTTCTTGTCCAGAATTACGTTTCTGCCCTTCGGACCGAGGGTTACTTTCACGGCGTCAGCCAGGGTGTCAACACCTTTTTTGAGGCGGTCTCTCGCGTCGGTTTGGAAGAATATTTTTTTGGAGGCCATAACAGTCTTAGTGCTAAGTTTTAAATGTTAAATTTTGAATGAGAGGTAGGAAAGGTTGAATCGGGGAGGGGGCATTCAACACTTAACATTGGTTAGAGAACTGCAAAAATGTCAGACTCACGCATGATGAGGTACTCTCTACCGTCTACAGAAATCTCCGTGCCGGCATACTTTCCGTACAGAACTGTGTCACCTACTTTAACAGTCAGTGGCTCGTCCTTCTTGCCATTGCCAACGGCGACTACCTGGCCCTTCTGGGGCTTCTCCTTGGCAGTGTCAGGAATGATGATACCAAAAGACGTTTTTTCTTCAGCGGCAGCAGGCTCGACCAGAACTCTGTCTGCAAGGGGTTTAATGCTAACGTTTGCCATAAGGGATAAGAGATTTGTGGTTAAAATCCGACAGTCACTCAGCATTTCCCGTGCCAACGCCGTAAAAAGCCTAAAAAAACCCGTTTTATCCCTAAAACGTACCCGTTTCGTGACAATATTTCTGCCAGAAACGGTAAAAAACTGACACGCGTACCCATTCTGCCAACATTGCTTGACTGCGACTTCACTAAAACGTATATTCAGTACAAACCCACTGGACTATGAGGACCCTACCGCAGAACTGGCTTACTGAAGGCCTGATTGATTTCGAATACAAGAAGTACATTCTGCTCTCGTACACGCAGCAGGTAAAGGGCAGTTTCAAGGAACGGAAGCTGTATCCCTACCTGTCGGACCTGGTTTTCCACTACCAGAACCTGGTGTCGATCCGCGACCACAAAAAGCTGCTGTACGAAAATTTCCCGCAGCAGATTTCCCGCGCCGACTTCGAAAAGCTGCACCTGACCTACGAAAAGATGGTGCAGGACGATGACATCATGGCGCAACTGGAAGACATCATCTCGTATTCCATTCCCCGCTTCAAGGAGATGCTCACCGAGGGCAAAGACATTTACGAACTGGTGGAGGAGCACATGAACATCACCCCGGTGGGCCTCTCGTCGCTGTATCCCAACGAAGGCTACCTGTTCGTGAGCCAGTCGCAGGCCCGCGAAACGCAGGTGTACCAGTACCAGATCACCCTCTTCGAGAATGCCCACGAGAAGTTCCGGGGCGTGCACACGTACTTTCTCGAGTCGGTAACGCGGGGCATCGGCGTCACCTACGAAACCCTCAAGGTAGACCTTACGCGCAAGTACCAGAAACTCGCCAACCCGGCCACTTACCTGGTGCATGCCAACATCAGTTGCCCCCTCGACGAAACGCTGCTGCCCATCGCCAAGCGGATGCTGGTCAGATACATCGGCACTGCCACGTAGCCAGGGTGGTCAATAGGCATTGGTCAATAGGCATTGGTCATTGGTCAATTGTCAGTAGTCAATTGTCAGTAGTCCGTGGCTCTGATAACTCACGCGTTCCCAATGACCAATGACCAATGACTATTGACCAATGCCTATTGACCATTGCAAAACGAAAAAAGGAAAGCATTGCGCTTTCCTTTCTGGTTCAAATCTATTTGCGAACGTGAAATTACTTGTTGGTGGCGGAGTCGCCGGCGGCGGGGGTAACGGCCTTTTCGTTGGGGGTAGAGGGTACGCCGGCAGCACCGGCCGACTTGCCGGAGGCGCGTTCAACGTTTACGCTGTTGATGCCGCGTTCTTCGGTGCGGCTGCCCATCACGAAGGAGGTGGAAAGGGTGAGCACCATCAGGGCCACGGCAAATCCCCAGGTCAGTTGCTCAAGCAGGTCACTGGTCCGCTTCACGCCCATTACCTGGGTAGCGCCGGTAAAACCAGCCGCAATGCCGCCCCCTTTGGAGCTTTGCAGCAACACGACGATAATCAATAACACACAAACGAAAATAATCAGGCCAATTACCAGAGAGTACATGAATTACAGTTGTTTTAATTCTTGGATGCGTTTTACAAAATTCTCCTTTTTTTCCGGATATTTCAAGATTAGTTTGTTAAACATTTGAATGGCCTTGTCATATTTCCGCTGCCGGATGTAAATGTTGGCCATGTTCTCACTCACCACCTCCAGCGGCCGGGTACTCTTCTCCGACAGGTCGCGGGGCGCGTACGTTTCCTTGGGGGCGTTGTTGAGTGAAGAGATCCGGGGCTCCGACTTGATGAACGACTCGATGATTTCCCGCTGGTGGTACTTTTTGGTCCGCCGGCTGTACTCCTCGATGGGCTGCTCGTCTTCGTTGAGGTGACCCAGTTGCAGGGGCGGCTCTTCGGGTTCTTCCTCCTCTTCCGCTTCGGGGCTCGGGTACACCACCGGGGGCGGGGGCTGGAGGGTGCCCGCCAGCCGTTCAAACAGCAGGTCGGCGGGCGGCTCAATGAGCAGGTCAGCGGGCGGCTCGATCAGCAGGGGCTCTTCGGGGACGGCCGCCCCTTCCGCCACCGGTTCGGCCTCCGCTGCCACGGGCTCGGGCGCGTCCCTTTCCGGAGCCGGCGCTTCGGGCATCGTCACCGTTTCTTCCGGCGCAAACAGTTCCGGCGCCGTGACTTCCAGGGGCGGCAACGGGGGCAGGGTCAGGGCCTCCGGCGGGGTTTCGGGGGGCAGCGGCCGGAAGGGCGGGGGCAGCTCGGGGCGGGACGGCTCGGGCCAGTTGCCCGTAATGATCTTTTTGAGCTTGTTGCGGTTGACGGCGTAGGCCGCCGCTTTGCGCACCTTCTGCGAGGCCAGCATGGTCGCCTGGTCGTAGTGCGATTTGGCAATCAGCGTGTGGGCCAGGCTGCAAAACGGAAAAAGCCGCACCAATTCCTCCAGCGAGGCCAGGCTGTCGGGCGTAATGTGCGCCGGGTCCTGCAATAATTTATGAAATGCTTCCTTGTTCACCAAAATGGAGTTTATGAGTTCATGGGTTCAAAGTGTATGAGCAAAAAAGGCAGTACCCGTCGGACGCGTACCCACTTTGAACGCATAAACTTTAAACGCACGAACTCCTCAATGGAAATTAAGCAAAAAACTACCAGTCGGCCACGGTTTTGTTGAAAACGTCGTACACGATCCGCTCGAAGATCACGTCGATGAGCCCGGCCTCCACCTGCGAGAGGGTTTGTTCCTGCGGAAAGTCGGCGTAGTGCGAAAACTGGCTTTCGAAGTTCTTGGTCTCGTCTAAGTTGTTGACAAACTTGACCTGCACCCGGATGGTGAGCCGGTTGAGCGAAGCCTGCGCATCGCCCGACGGGGCCACTGGCGTAACGTCGTAGCCCATGATCGTACCCGACACCACCAGGTCGCCGTCCGGCGAAGTGATCGAAAGGGGGGAGTTGCTCTGGTAGTAATCCCGCAGTTCTTCCGTCAGCGTCTGGCTGATGTTGGCCGGGCCGTTGCCGGCATTGTTGTAAAAGTTGGAGATGGCAATGCTCTTGATGTTGGGGTCAAGGTTGATGCCGGTAAAGGAATACACCCCGCAGCCCGCCGGCACCAACAGGATCAGGAACAGAATTAGGATTTTCAGATGATGAATTTTGAATGGAAGGAGCTTGACGTTACGGTTCATTGAACACCCAAAATTTAAAATTTATCGTTTGCTTTTGCCGTACTACTCGATCTCGTACTGTTTGATCTTCCGGTAAAGCGTTCTTTCGGAAATGCCCAAATCCCGTGCCGCGTATTTGCGTTTGTTCTTGTTTTTGCGGAGGGCCCGCAGGATCATTTCCTTTTCCTGCTTTTCCAGCAGCAGCGAGTCGTCTTCGGTCTCGTGGGGAATGTCCTCAATGCGGGCAATTTCAATGGTATCCTCGTCATCGGGCCGTTGCCGCCGGGCCGGTTCGAGCAGCAGGTGGGTGTTCTGGGGCACGGGTTTGTCGTCCACTTCCTCATCGGCCACGCCGTCAAACAGGTCCTGGTGGTCGCGGATCACCTTGTCGCCCTGGTGGTCGTCGCGGAGCCGGTCGTAGACCAGCTTCTTGAGTTCGTTCACGTCCTTCTTCATGTCGAAGAGGACCTTGTAGAGCAGGTCGCGTTCCGAAAAGCCGTTGTCGCCCTTGTTGCTGTCGCGGACCAGGGCCGGCACGTGCGACTGGCCGTCCTCGGGCAGGTACCGCCGGAGGGCCTCGGGCGTAATTTCGCGTTCCATTTCCAGCACCGACAGTTGTTCGACCAAGTTCTTGAGCTGGCGGATGTTGCCGGGAAAACGGTACTGGAGGAGCAACCGGCCGGCTTCCTCGGTAAGGTTCACCGGCTTGGTGCGGTATTTTTCGGAGAAGTCGGCGGCAAACTTGCGGAACAGCAGCAGCACGTCGGTGCCCCGTTCGCGCAGCGGCGGCACGTAAATGGGCACGGTGCCGAGGCGGTAGTAGAGGTCCTCGCGGAACTGGCCCTTCTCGACGGCTTGCAGCAGGTTTACGTTGGTGGCGGCCACCACCCGCACGTTGGTCTTCTGGATTTTGGACGAACCCACCCGGATGAATTCGCCGTTTTCCAGCACGCGCAGCAGCCGGGCCTGCGTACCCAGGGGCATTTCGCCCACCTCGTCGAGAAAGATCGTGCCGCCGTTGGTCACTTCGAAGTAGCCTTTGCGGGCTTCCACGGCCCCGGTGAAGGAGCCTTTTTCGTGGCCGAACAGCTCGGAGTCAATGGTCCCTTCGGGGATGGCCCCGCAGTTGATGGCAATGAACTGCCCGTGCTTGCGGCTGCTGAGCTGGTGAATGATTTTGGAGAAAGATTCCTTCCCGCTGCCGCTTTCGCCGGTGATCAGGACGGTCATGTCGGTAGGGGCCACCAGCGCCGCCTTTTCAATGGCGTAGTTGAGCAGCGGCGAGTTGCCGATGATGCCGAAGCGTTGTTTAGCCCCTTGAATGTCTACTGAGTTCAATGCCACAGGCTGCTACTTGGGTTGAAAATAAAACTTGGAATACCCGAACCAATAGGATGTACAATAGAACAGCTCAAACGGGCACTTTGCTTTCGAAAACAGGCAAAATGATAAGCAGCACATTATAAACCATAAGACTCGTATAGCTCTGGGCCAAGTTCATTCTCTGCTCTTTCCCAGATTCATAGTTTACTAATTCAAAAAATCTTCTTAACTCATCTCTTTCGCGTTCTATCCTGTTTCTAGCGCCCTCTAAATTATTACGTTTATAGTAATAGGTTTTAGAACGGTACTTCTCCTCTTCTTTGATTCCTTCTTCTACTAAAAATGCGCAGGATAGCTTATTTGAAAGTGCAAAATCCCATTCTTTGCTAATTAAAGAAGTATTCCCGCCATTTTTGGTCACTACACCAATTAAGATGTCAGAGGAAGCAATAGCAGTTTGAGTTTCGTATGGTAATGAATCATTATACATGGAGGATGATTCACTGGTA
Source organism: uncultured Sphingobacteriales bacterium (assembly GCA_963844325.1). Taxonomy (GTDB): domain Bacteria; phylum Bacteroidota; class Bacteroidia; order Cytophagales; family 172606-1; genus CADCTQ01. The sequence goes on along the minus strand of CAWJNV010000002.1, from coordinate 4,174,645 downwards.
TTTGATACGACAAATCCTTCCTTGCGCAACATGAGGGACAGTAACGTGAGTAAATACTCCTCCTGTTCTCCCAACTTATAAGAAATAAATATTTTCATTTCGGTGAGTTTTGCGAGATGGAACTATAATATTTGGGGAAGTACGTCTTTAACAGAGAAGTATTGCTTACTATCTTTTGCCTTAATTTGTTCCCTTTCCAAATTTGATACTTGTATCTGAATAAACATTCCTTTTCAAGCCGCTCGAACAAGTTTACCAGTTTCTGTGAAACATCATTTTTACAAACTAGAAGATAACCGTTCGCCCCGTAACTATGAATTAAGGTTGGAATGTTGTCGTCCTTGAGGTCCGAAGGGCTTAAGGTGTCATCATGAAACTTGCATTGTACTAACCATTTTTTGTAGTAGGTAGCAACCGTATCGTTGATTGTGAAGGTTACCAAGATGTCCTTGCCGCCATCCGTTCCTTTACCAGGTGTAGAAGTTTCGACATCTCTAACTTGAGGAAACTCCTTATTGCTATTTCGGAGGTCTTCAAAGTACGCAGCAACTAAGTCTTCGAACTGACCAGAATCCTTTATTTCAGAAAAGTCTAACTGCATATACATCCGTGGTACAATTCCGTGGTACAATTCCGTGGTACAATTTAACAAGAACTTATTCAACCACTTCGCCCATCAGCGTAGCGCCGGTGCAGCCGGTCACGTACACGTGCACGTACTGCCCCTTCCGGAGGTCGCCCTTGGGAAACACCACGACTTTGTTGGCCGAGTTGCGCCCGAACAGGTGTTCCTCCGACCGCTTGGACGTCCCTTCGATGAGCACCTTGTGCACTTTATGGAGGTCCAACTGGTTGCGCCGCAGGGAGTGGCGGTTTTGCCGGGCAATGATTTCGTTGAGGCGGCGCTTTTTCACGTCTTCGGGCACGTCGTCCCTGAGGCGCTTGGCCGCCGGGGTGTTGGGCCGCTCCGAGTAGGCGAACATGTAGGCAAAGTCGTACTGCACGGCTTCCATCAGCGAAAGGGTGTCGGCGTGTTCGGCCTCGGTTTCCGAGCAGAACCCGGCAATCATATCCGTGGAAATGCCGCATTCCTCGCCGAGGATGCGCCGGATGGCGGCCACGCGGTCCAGGTACCACTCGCGGGAGTACGTGCGGTTCATCAGTTCCAGCACGCGGGTGTTGCCGCTCTGGGCCGGCAGGTGAATGTACTTGCAGATGTTGTCGTAGCGGGCCATCGTGTGCAGCACCTCGTCGGTAATGTCCTTGGGGTGCGAGGTGGAGAAACGCACGCGCAGGTCGGGGTGCACGCGGGCCACCCGTTCGAGCAGTTGGGCGAAGTTGACCGACTCGCCGCCGTCGGGGGCGGTCCACCGGTAGGAGTCCACGTTCTGGCCGAGCAGGGTCACTTCGCGGTAGCCGTTTTCGAACAGGTCGCGGGCTTCCTGCACCACCGAGTGGGCGTCGCGGCTCCGTTCGCGGCCCCGGGTAAAGGGCACCACGCAGAACGAACACATGTTGTCGCAGCCCCGCATGATGGAAATGAACGCCGTAACGCCGTTGCTGTTGAGGCGCACGGGGGTAATGTCGGCGTAGGTTTCATCGCGGGACAGGAACACGTTGATGGCTTTCTGCCCGTCTTCGGCCTCCTCAATGAGCTTGGGCAGGTCGCGGTAGGCGTCGGGGCCCACCACCATGTCCACGATCTTCTCTTCTTCGAGGAACTTGGCCTTGAGGCGTTCGGCCATGCAGCCCAGCACGCCGATCAGCGTGCCCGGCCGGGTCCGCTTGATGCCCGTAAAGTGCTTGAGGCGGTTGCGGACTTTCAACTCGGCGTTTTCGCGGATGGCGCACGTGTTGAGCAGAATCACGTCGGCCTTCCCAAAGTCGGACGTGGTATCGAAACCGCTTTCCTGGAGAATGGACGTAACGATCTCACTGTCCGAAAAATTCATCTGGCAGCCGTAGCTCTCGATGTACAATTTGCGGCGGTTGCCCCGGTCTTCCTCCAGCGAAATGCGCGGCATTTCGCAGGCTTCGGGGGCGGGGGAAAGAATATCCAAACTTTTGATGCGCTCCATAATCGAAAATAAACCCTTGAACGAACAACCCTAAAGAGAAAACAGCCCTGCCGGGCTGTATACTACAGGTTGCAAAGATAGGGAATCCGCCGGAGACTATGACAGAATGGCAGGGGATATTATGAGGAGCGAGGAGTGAGAAGCGAGGAGTAAGAAGAAGGGGCACGGACTCTCCCGGTGATTACGGCAAAGTGCGTGTACTGTCTTCTCGCTCCTCGCTTCTCGCTTCTAACTACTTACTTCCGTGACCATGAGCACTTTCCCCGTGGGTTGGGGGCTGCCGCCTTCGTTTTCGAGGGTAACGGCAAAGGCCTGGGCGCGGGCAACGTCTTTTACGCGCTGGGCGGCTACAGATTGGGTGTTGAACACGCCGGCGTCCACGGGCTTGTCGTCCACGATGGCCCACAACTGGTACTGCTTGCCGGGGGGCGGGGCGGGCAGGTCTTGCACGGTCACGTACACCCGTTGCTGCCGGCGGTTCCACAACACCACCATGCCGCCCTGTTCTTCCTTGCCCGTGCCCCCGGTGAGCTGGATCACCTGGTTGGCGGGGTCCTGGTACAGGCGGAGCGCATTGGCCAGTTGCGAATAGCTGGCCTGGTTGACCTGCATTTGCCGGGCCAGCTGGGTGTTCTGGGCGGTAGCCTGCGTGAGGCGGTCGCGGGTCTGGCGGAGTTGGGTAAACAGGTACAGGTTAAGTAAGATGCTCACCGACAGCAGGATGAAAGAGGCGGCCACGCCGTAGGTGCGCCAGAAGGAGGCCGGGGCAACCCGTACCGTAGCAACGTCTTCCTCCCCGGAGGTGTCGAAGGAAGGGGAGGGGAGGGTATCGGAAAAAGGAAGCGTCCGCGCCGGGGCATCTTCCCGCGAGAGAACTTCCCAGATTTTGTCTTGCAGGGCGGCGGGCGGTGCTTGGGCAAAGTGCTGGGCATACGTTTCCAGGGACGACCGGATTTCGTCGATCTCCCTTTGCACTTCCGGATGCAGCCGGGCCAGCCGTTCTACTTCTTCCGTTTCGGCAGGCGTAGCAAGTCCGAGTACGTACTGTTCCAGAATGCCTGATGCGATATATGATCGAATGTCCAAGTTAAACCAGGATGAAAAGGATTGAACTGATAAAGCGGAGGCTATTGATTTGATAATGCATAATTGATTTTGGGTCGAATACGTTCCTCCGGTTCATATCCCTGTTGTGTAAGATTATGTAAGTATTTTTCTCAAATGATCGATTGCCATCCGGACACGCGTTTTGACGGTTCCCAGCGGCATGCCCAGGCTTTCGGCCACCTCCGTTTGGGTGTATCCCCTGAAATACACGTAGTCAATGATCTCCTGGTGTTCGGGCCGCAGCATGGGCAACACTTTCTCCAGGCCGATGTGGTCCACCGACTGGTGGGAGGCCGAAATGCCCTCCAACTGGGGCGAAGGTTCGCTCAGCGACTGCGCACCCACCGTCTGCTTGTACTCCTGCGACCGTACGCGGTCAATGGCCGTGTTGCGGGCTACGTTCAGAATCCAGGTAAAAAGCGTTCCCTTGGAAGCATCGTAGGAATCGATGCCCCGCCAGATTTTTACGAAAGCGTCCTGCAGCACGTCCTGGGCAAGCTCCTCGGAGCGGACGATCTTGCGGATGACGCCGTAGAGGGCGGATGAATAATTGTCGTACAAGAGGGTAAAGCCGCGTTTCTCGCGTTGCCGGAGCAAACGCACCAGCTCTTTTTCAGTCATTCCTTGTAAGGTGCGGTTGATCACTGCGGCGGTCTGTTTCGTCCCAATCTACGCATTATTTTGAAAGAGTTGTGAGTCGTAAGTCGCCAGTCGTAAGTGGATCGGGAAGGGGCCCTGACGGCTTGGAATGGACCCTGCGCACAATGAGAAAGGACACGATGAGCAAGGATTGGCAAGCAAAAGCGTACACTTCCCAATCCCCTTACGACTGGCGACCGGACAGCCGCGATGAATCGTTGGTCAGCTGCAATTCATCGCTGGTGCGCCGCGAAGAATCGCGGCGCTACGGACGGCTGTGCTACGGCAGTACGACGCTGTCAATCACGTGGATTACGCCGTTGGACTGGTTTACGTCGGTGATGGTGACGTTGGCTACGTTGCCGGCGGCGTCGGTCACGGCAATGTTGCGGCCGTTCATCATGGCCGTCAGCGTACCGCCCTGCACGGTCTTGAGGCTGGCCTTGCCGTTGCCGGCTTTAATGGCTTTGGCCAGGGCTGCGTAGTCGAGTTTGCCGGCTACCACGTGGTAGGTCAGCACCTTGGTGAGCTGCTCCTTGTTTTCGGGCTTCAGCAACGTCTCCACCGTACCGTCGGGCAGGTTCTCGAAGGCGTCGTTGGTGGGGGCAAACACCGTGAACGGACCGGCCCCTTGCAGCGTCTCCACCAGCCCGGCGGCTTTTACGGCGGCTACCAGCGTGGTATGGTCCTTGGAGTTTACGGCGTTCTCCACGATGTTCTTCTGGGCGTACATGGCCTGTCCGCCGACCATTACCGTGTGCATCGCACCTTTGTTGCCGCCGGCAGAGGTGCCCTGGGCCGCGGCGGGCACCGTTAAGGACGCCGCCAATAGGGCGGCGCCAAACAGGATAGCTGTCTTTTGCATTGTGTTTTAGTGTGTTAAGGGTTTTGGTAAAGCATTTGCCAAACCTACGGGCCTACCCGGGGCGGCGGATTTTAGACGCGCACAAATTTTTTTGACCATTCAAAATTGTTTCACGCAGTTTCACGCAAAGGCGCAAAGGAGGAGCGCAAAGGCCGCAAAGAAAAAAACTGAACCGCAAGGATCGCAATAGAGACGCAAAGACCGCAAGGAGTACGCGTCTCTATCTTTTCTTTGCGGCCTTTGCGCTCCTCCTTTGCGCCTTTGCGTGAAACTGAGTGAAACTTTTAGAAAGCAAAAACGCCGGACTGGGGGCCCGGCGTCTTGCCACGTAAAGTGGTTTGTTTCGCTTGTTTTGGCTACACGACGCCCGTGGGTACGGAGGCCGGGAACATTGCCAGTTGTTCTTTGTAAAGCTGCACGCACAGGCTATCGGCGGGCAACGCCACGTCGTCGAAGGTAAGTACCTGGTCCTTGGTCACGTCGCGTTTGAGCACGGCGCCTTCGGCCAGCCCGATGGGCAGCAGGTTTTCGGCCCGGGCCACGTCGTAGTTTTCGGCCAGGCCGTAGGTCATGTACTCGCCCAGGCCGTCGAGGGTCTGGCCGGCTTTGGCGTCGGTCTTGGCGGTAGTCACTACTTCCACGCAGGGCGTGCCCAGCGGGGCCAGGTTGGCGTCGTTGAACAGCACGGCCCGGGCCACGGTGTTGGGCACTTCGAAGTGGCACAGGTGGTAGGGCGTGTAGAAGCAGTACAGCGGGCCTTCGCCCAGCTTGTAGAGGTTCAGGTAGTGCCGCTGCGTCGGGTGGTCGTGGGTGCCCAGCACGAACACGCCCGGTCCGGGCGCCGCGCCGACCACGTAATCCACGATGCCCGGGCCTTCGAGCAGGGCTTCCAGCGGGTAGAGTCCCACGGTTTTCTCGATGGGCGTGCCGCCGGGTACGGTCGGGCCGAGCATGCCGCGCTGCGCCACCCGCATGCCGGTGGCGTTGGCCACGCATGGCCTGTTCGAAGGAAATCTTGGTGCCGTCGGCGAAGGAGGTCACCATGCTCGGGTTCTGGCCCCACTTCTCGGCAAAGCCCTTCTGGGTGGTCGGGTTCCGGTACGGGTCGTGCAGGCCCTTGATGTTGCCGCACAGCACGGGCTTCACGCCGATGCCCTTCACGAAGCGGTACAGGTTCATGATCACGCCGGGCTGGTCGCCGTCGGACACCGTGTAGACCACGCCGGCCTTGTCGGCGTAGTGCTTGAGGATGGAACCAATGGTGCCGTCCACTTCGGCGTTCATCAGGACCACGTGCTTGCCGTGCCGGATGGCGTGCATCACCACGCGGGCCCCGTACTCGACGGCGCCGGTCACTTCAATTACGGCGTCCATGTTGCCGGCTTCGCACACGAGCAGCGGGTTGTCGGTTACGGCGTACTGGCCCCGGCTGATGGCGGCTTCCAGTTGGCTCACCGAATCCACGGCCACGCTGTCGCGGCCGGCTTCGCGGTAGGCCCGGTGGGCGCTTTCCAGGGTTCGGTTGGCAATGGCTACCAGTTCCATGCCGGGCACGTAGTTGCAGATTTGCAGGGCAATGCCCCGGGCCATGAAGCCGGCGCCTACCATGGCAACCCGGATGGGGTTGTTTTCGCTGGCTCTCTTTTGGAGGGCTTTATCAATGATCATCATAAGCGGATGCGGAAAGGAGTGGATGGACCGCGGTGCAGCGGCACGCGGCGGTTAGGAAACGACTTTGAGGAATGCTTCGGTGAAATCGGGGTGGGCCTGGTCTTTGCCCGAAACCACTACCGGCTCGATGGGCCACGTGATGTTGAAGGCCGGGTCATTCCAGCGGATGCCACCCTCGGCGCCGGGGGTGTAGTACTGGGTCACCTGGTAGGTCACCTCCGTATTGTCTTCGAGGGTGATGAACCCGTGGGCGAAGTCTTCGGGCACGAACAGCATCCGGTAGTTGCTTTCGGTGAGTTCGACCCCGATCCACTGCTTGTAGGTAGGGGAGTCGGGCCGCAGGTCGATGATTACGTCACAGATGGCCCCGCGGGTGCAGCGCACCAGCTTGGTCTCCTGGTGGGGCGCCTTCTGGAAGTGCATGCCCCGCAGGGTGCCTTTCACTTTGTTGTAGGATACGTTGGCCTGCACCACATTGGCGTTCAGGCCGTGCGCTTCGAGTTCCTGCTTGCACCAGGAACGGCCGAAAAAGCCGCGTTCATCTTCTATTTTTTTCACTTCCAGGATGTACGCACCCTGGAGCTTGGTGGGAGTAAAAATCATGGATCGGGATTTACAGGATGAAAAGATTTCCAGGATGGACCGGGATTTACAGGATGAAAGGATTACCAGGATGGATCAGGATTCTCAGGATGAAAGGATAAACAGGATTTTCGCCGTTGTAATCCTGTTTATCCTTTATTTAATAGATTAATGCTGATCCGCAATCCTGTTCATCTTTTAATCCTATGAATCCTGATCTTTAGTTCCCCGTCCAGCTCAACTGGCTGTCGATGAGGGTTTTTTCCTGCAAGTGGTTGAGCACTTTCAAGCGCATCAGGCGGGAGTTGCGGAAGTTGCCGTCCGAAAAGCCCATTTCGTCGAGGTTCTGCTTGAGTTCCTGGATGGTTTCGAGCAGGTTGTGCCGGGGCTGGTGGTCGGGGGCCAGTTTTTGGTACAGGTCGAAGTTTACCCGGTACGACCGCTTGTCGGGCGGGGCGTCGGGGTTGACGCTTACTTTCACGCCGGGAATGACCTGGGCCACGGCTTCGGCCAGTTCCTTCACCTGGTAGTTCCATTCGTTGCTGCCCGTATTGACGGCCAGGAAATCCCCGCCGTTGGCCGCCGGGCGGCTGATGGCCCAGTCAATGGCAATGGCCATGTCTTTCACGTTGATCAGGGGGCGCCACGGCGTGCCGTCGGAGAGGATGGAGATTTGCCCCGACGAAACGGCCCCGGCCACGAAGTCGTTGAGCACCAGGTCCAGCCGCAGGCGGTCACTCATGCCGCAGGCGGTGGCAAAGCGCAGGCAGCTCACGGTGAAGCCGGCGTCGGCGAGGGGTTTGAGGTCCCGTTCGGTAAACACCTTCGAACGGGCGTAGGCCGTCAGGGGGTTGAGTTCGGAATCTTCGGTTTTGGCCCCGTCGCTGGCCGCGCCGTACATGCTGCACGAGGAGGCAAACACGAACGACTTCACGCCGGCCGCCTTGGCCTTGCGGGCCAGTTCGATGCTCGACTGGTGGTTGACGTCGAGGGTAACGGCTTCGTACTTGTTGCCCATCGGGTCGTTGGAGACGGCCGCCAGGTGCACCACCGCGTCCACGCCATCGAGCAGTGAGCCGGGAATGTGGCGGATGTCGCCGAAGACCTGTTCGTTGAGTTTGCTTTCGGGCAGAAAGTCGGCGTTGGTCAGGCAGTTGGCAAAGTACGCCATGTCGAAGCCAACCAGGGTGGCATCGGGATACGAAGCCCGGAGCCGGCGGATGACGCCCGGACCGACGTAGCCCATATTACCGGTAACGAGAATTTTCATGGGAGGGGGTGGGAGAATGGGTATTTGGTAGTGAGTATTGGGTAGTGAGTACCGGGGCGGGGTTAGACGGCGCCCAGGGGGCTGCTTTGGGGCCTGAGCACTTCGCTTGCGGCTTTCCATACGCACCACGGCGCTTGTTTTTTGCTCCACATTTCGTCCAGCACCATCTTGTCGCGGAGGGTATCCATGGGCTGCCAGAAACCGGTATGCTTAAAGGCCGCCAGTTGGCCGGCACCGGCCAGGTTTTCCAGCGGGTCGCGTTCCCAGATGGTGGTATCGTCCTTCAGGTATTTGAAAACTTCCGGTTCGAGCACGAAAAAGCCGCCGTTGATCCAGGGGGCGCCGCCGTCGCCGGTGGGCTTTTCCTTGAAGGCGTTGATGGTCGGGTCGCCGTCGGAGAGGGTAAAGGCCCCGAAGCGGCCCGGCTGCTGCACGGCCGTCAGGGTGGCGTACTTGCCGTGTTCCCGGTGGAAGGCAACTGATTCGCGGATGTTCACGTCGCTCACCCCGTCGCCGTAGGTGAGGCAGAACGTATCGTTGCCTACATATTCGCGGACCCGCTTGAGGCGTCCGCCGGTCATGGTGTCTTCGCCGGTATCCACCAGGGTCACCTTCCAGGGCTCGGCGGGCGTCTTGTGGATCGACATCGTGTTGGTCCGCAGGTCGAACGTAACGTCGGAGTTGAGCAGGTAGTAATCGGAAAAGTACTGTTTGATGATGTGGGCTTTGTAGCCGCAGCAGATCACGAAGTCGTTGATGCCGTGGTGGGAATAGATTTTCATGATGTGCCACAGGATGGGCTTGCCCCCGATCTCGACCATCGGTTTGGGACGGATGCCGCTTTCTTCGCTGATCCGGGTGCCGAAGCCGCCGGCAAAAATAACTGCTTTCATAGGAATAGGTTAGGGTTGCTTGTTTGGGTTTTAGAAAAAGTGATCAGTAAACAGTGATCAGTAATCAATCGTCATTCGGACGTGATGCGTCAGGCTGTTCCCTGTTTACTGATTACTGTTCACTGTTTAAGCGGGTACGGTGGCGAATCGTTTGAGGGCCATTTCGGAGACGGTGCGGCCGATCGACAGCGAAGAGGTGGCTGCCGGGGAAGGCGCGTTGCACACGTTGATGATGAACTGGTCTTCCAGGATCATGAAGTCGTCGATGAGGCCGCCCGTACGGTCGCAGGCCTGGGCCCGTACGCCGGCGCTGCCTTCTTTAAGGTCCTGCTCCCGGATTTCGGGAATCAGTTTTTGCAGCGCCCGGGTAAAGGCGGCCTTGGAGAACGACCGGTAGTACTCGCCCAGGCCCGTTTGCCAGTACTTGAGGGCTACCTTGCGGAAGCCGGGCCAGGCCAGCGCACCCGAGAAGTCTTCCCAGTCGAAGTCGGTGCGGCGGTAGCCTTCGCGTTTAAAGGCAAACACCGCGTTGGGACCGGCCTCCACGCCGCCCTTGATCATGCGCGTGAAGTGCACGCCCAGGAAGGGGAAGTTGGGGTCGGGCACGGGGTAGATCAGGCTCTTGACCAGGTACTCCTTGTTTTTGTTGAGTTCGTAGTACTCGCCGCGGAACGGGATGATGCGCACGTCGAGGTTGGGCCGGGTGAGGGCGGCAATGCGGTCGGAAAACAGGCCGGCGCAATTGATAATCAGGTTGGTAGCGTACGTGGACCCGTCGGTTACCACTTCCGCCCCGCGCAGGGAAGTCCGGATGTCGAGCACCTTCTCGCCGAGCTTGAGCACGCCACCCGCCTTGGTGAAAAGCTGGGCGTACTTGAGGCACACTTCCGTGTAGTCGATGATGCCCGTGTAGGGTACGTGGATGCCGCCGATGCCCGCCACGTGGGGTTCGTACTCCCGGAGTTCTTCCCGGGTGATCTTGCGGATCTTGGTGAGGCCGTTCTGGAGGCCGCGGTTGTAAATGTTTTCCAGGGCCGGCAGTTCGGCGGGGCTGGAAGCCACAATCACCTTGCCGCACAGGTCGTAAGGCACGCCGTTTTCCAGGCAGAACTCAAGCAGCTCGTTGTACCCCCGGATGCAGTTGGTGGCTTTGAGGCTGCCCGGCTTGTAGTAAATTCCCGAGTGAATGACGCCACTGTTGTTGCCCGTCTGGTGACGGGCGAGGCTTTTTTCTTTTTCGAGCAGGATTACCTTCAGGCCCGGCTTCTGCTGCTTGAGGCGCAGCGCCGTTGCCAGGCCTACAATCCCGCCGCCGATGATTAGGATGTCGTACTGCATGCAGTCGTTGGTTTGGGGCAAAAAAGGGAGTGGAATGAAATTTTTGGGTGTATAAAATGCACTTCTGGGTGAATCCGCTCCGGGTATGAACGGACCGGGGGCATTATGTAGTAAATGTAAGAAATGTGCTGGTTTATTTGGAAAAATTTCGATGAACCGGGCTGTTCTGCCCACGGATGAACCCGAACCGGTGACGTAGGAGGCTTTTTGGCCCGGGTAACGGGCAATTTCCCGCGCGTGCCTGAATCAACCCGAATGTAAGTTTTTATTTGGATGCGTTATTTCCCTCATCCCTTAACGGAAAAGCGGGTTAAAAGGATGCACAAAAAACTTTTTGGGACCCCGGCGGGTTCAGTGGTAGGAATATGATTTTTCGGAGACATGCGCTCCGGCTGATCAACGCCCCCAAACCGCGTTTTACCAATCGTAAGAAATATGTCCCAGATCCGCGAATTCTCGACGCCTCCGTCCCCGGAGTTCTCAATACGAGTACCCGATACGAACAAACCCCGCGTCGTCCTCATCGGGGGCGGCTTCGGCGGCGCCCAGTTCGTGAAGACCCTCAGCGACCAGGACTTCCAGCTGGTGATGTTCGACCGGCACAACTACCATACGTTCCAGCCGCTGCTCTACCAGGTGGCTACGGCCGGCCTCGAACCCGACTCCATTGCCGCCCCCCTGCGCAAGATCTTCGACAACAAAAAGAACTTCTACTTCCGCATGGCCCTCGTCAACCGGATCGTGCCGGAGCAGCACTGCGTGCAGACCTCCATCGGCAACATCCGCTACGACGTGCTGGTGCTGAGTACGGGGTCGCACACCAACTACTTCGGCAACGACGAACTCATCCGGAAGTGCTTCCCGCTCAAGCAGGTGCCCCAGGCCCTCGACATGCGCAGCCAGATTCTCCAGAACATGGAAAAGGCCGTGCTCACCAACGACCTGCGCATCCAGGAAGGCCTGCTCAACTACGTAGTGGTGGGCGGCGGTCCTACGGGGGTGGAACTGGCCGGTTCGATTGCCGAACTCAAGCGGCACGTCTTCCCGAAGGATTACCCCGAACTCGACCTGCGGCGGATGAACATCTTCCTGGTGGAAGGCGGCAACAAACTGCTCGGGGCCATGTCCGAAAAGTCGTCCGGGTGGGCCCTCAGGTACTTGCAGAAAATGGGCGTAACGGTGGTGCTCAATTCGGTGGTGCAGTCGTACGACGGCGATACGGTGCACCTCAAGAACGGTTCCACGATCCGCTCCAAGACGCTCATCTGGGCGGCCGGGGTGAAGGGCAACGTGGTGCCCGGCCTCAGGGAAGAATGCCTCTTCAAGGGCAGCCGCATCGTGGTGGACGCGTTCAACCGGGTCAACTGCTACGAAAACATCTACGCCATCGGCGACGTGGCGGCCATGCGCTCCGAAGAGCACCCGCAGGGGCACCCGATGCTGGCCCCCGTAGCCAAGCAGCAGGGCGAAACGCTGGCCCGCAACCTGAACGCCAAGGAGAGGGGCCGCCCGATGAAGCCGTTCAAGTACAACGACCGGGGCAACATGGCAACCATCGGCCGCAACAAGGCCGTGGCCGACCTGCCGGGCGGCTTCTTCCTGAAGGGCTTCCCGGCCTGGGCCGCCTGGATGCTGGTGCACGTGCTGTTTCTGATCGGCTTCCGCAGCAAGCTGATCGTAATGGCCAACTGGATCTGGAGCTACCTCACGTACGACAAGGGTACGCGGCTGATCATCCGGCCGTACGTGCAGCCCAACAACCCCGCCGTGGAGGAGCCCCTGCCCAAGGAAGTAGCCGCCCACACGCCGGGGGCCGAACCGGCCGCCGCTTCGAGTGCCCGGTAGGCAATCGGAAGCGAGGCTTAAAACCCGGTAAACATGACCAGCAGCGCGCCGCCAACGATTGCCAGCAGCGTAATGAGGTAAAACAGGTTGTTGGGTTCGGACTGCCCTTCGTTCACCCCTTCGGGCAAATCGGAAGCGGGTGCCGGGAGTTCACCCAGTGATTGCTGCATGTGGCGGTGCAGCCGCTGGAGCGTTACTTCCGTTTCTTCCAGGAACGCATGTGGTTCGCGGGCGCCGGGGACAAAAGCAGGAAAGTTCAACCGGGAGGTAGATTTAGAAGTCATGGGATACAGAGGTACAAACACGCTTATGACACACATCCAACCGTACAATGTAAATACCCGTCAGGAACCCATCCATACGGGACCAATCCGCGCAGTGCTTCTATCCTTGCTCGTAAAAGGGACTTCTAATATAGCTAGAACGGCCTTAGGAATCAATAGGTTGGATAAAAAAAATGTTTTTTTGCCCCCGTCCTTTTCCGGCAGGGCACAAAAAAAAGCACCCGCTCCGGGTGCCTCTCAATACGCAATACTAAATACGTAATACTCAGTTTCCCTGCTCCGACTTGCCGGCCGGGCCGAACATCTTCTCGCGGATGGCCGCGGCGCGGGCATCGGCTTCCGGGTTGGGCTCGTACTGGTTTTTAGACTGGAGGGGCTCGCCGCCGATCTCGCCGTACACGTACGGGTCTTCGGCGTGGGGATCTTCCTGCTCAATGGTGTTGTACTGGCCTCCGCAGCCGAACACCGACAGCAGGGCAACCAGCAGGAATGCTTTGGGCAGGTGTGTATGCAAAAACGTTCTGATCATTGTGATGTACCTGAGTTATATACCTGGATTTCCGGTTCGCAAAATACGACACGTTTCATATACTCCCTAACTCCATTTGCCTAAATTTTGTTGCGCAGCGGCTTTCGGGTTAAAATAATGCGTCCGTAAAGTTAAATCCCATTCACGGGGTCCCGCCCCGCCGCTAACTTACCGGGTAATGTTTACATTTGTGGCTTACCCCGCTCCATCATGTGGACCCGCATTGCGCACTTCATCCTCAAGCACCGGATTGGTTTTCTCGTTTTCATTGCCCTGGGTACGGCCGCCATGGCCTACTTTGCCCGCGGCGTGGAGATGAGCTACGACCACGCGGCGGTAGTGCCCGAGAATGACCCCGACCTGCTGTACTTCCGGGAATTCAAGAAAACCTTCGGGGAAGACGCCAACGTGCTGGCCGTCGGCATGCAGGACAGCAGCGTGTACCGGCTCGGTAACTTCCAACGGTTAGCCGCCTTCACCGAAGAGATCGGGCAATTTGAAGGGGTGAGCAGCGTGTTGTCGCTGCCCCGGCTCCAGTACTTTGCCAAGGATACGGCCCGCAGGCGGCTCAACCTGCGCCCCGTCTTCGCCCGCATCCCGGCCGGGCAGGCCGAACTCGACAGCGTACTCGGCTTTGCCGGTAAGCTCCTGTTTTACAAAGACCAACTCGTCAACAGCCGCAACGGGGCTACCGTCGTGCTGGTGACCATCAGCCGGGACGTGCTCAACTCGGGCAACCGCAAAAAACTCACCGACAAGATTCTCACGGCGGGCAACGCCTTTACCAAAGACACGGGCATTGCCCTCCACTACGCCGGCGTGCCCTTCGTGCGGTCGCAGGTGACGGGCACGGTCAAGGACGAGCTGCGACTGTTCCTGATCCTTTCGGCCCTGGTGACGGCCGTTACGCTGTACGCCTTTTTCCGCGCCTCCGACGCCGTGATCACCTCCATGCTGGCCGTCGGGATCGTGGTGGTCTGGACCATTGGCTCCATCGGGCTGCTGGGCTACAAGATCACCCTGCTCACGGGCCTGCTGCCGGCCATCATCATCGTGATGACGGTGCCCAACTGCATCTTCCTGCTCAACAAGTACCACCTCGAATACGCCCGGTCGCGCAACAAGATGAAGGCCCTGAGCCGCACCATTGCCAAACTGGGGCTGGCCAGCTTCCTCATCAACGCCACCACCGCCGCGGGTTTCGCAGGATTGGTTTTTACCAACGTGTCCATCCTGGAGGAGTTCGGCGTAGTGGCGGGCCTCAACGTGTTCGTGGCCTACTTCATCTGCCTGTTCATCATTCCCATCTTTTTTTCGTACCTGCCGGCCCCCAGCCCCCGCAAGCTGCGCTACCTCGAATCGCGGCCCGTCCACGGCGTACTCACCTGGGTAGACAACCTGGTGAGCAACCACCCCCGCTGGATTTACGGCCTTACGGGCGTGGCTGTGCTGCTTTCACTGTGGGGCATTTCGAGCGTGAAGTCGGTGAGCTACATGGTGGACGACTTGCCCGAAGACAGCGCCATCAAGCGGGACCTGGCCTTTTTTGAACGCAACTTCCAGGGCGTGATGCCGCTCGAAATCATCATCGACACCAAAGAGAAGCGGGGCGTGCTCAAGCTGGCGAACCTGCGGCGCATCGAGGACTTCGAGGCCCGGCTGTCGGGCCACCCCGACATCACCCGGCCGCTGTCGGTGGTGGAATTTGCCAAGGCCGCCCGGCAGGCGTTCTACAACAACAACCCCGACTTCTACGGCCTGCCCACGGGCTCCGACAAGAACTTCGTGCTGCTGTATCTCAAGAACCTGGCGGGGAATAACCGCAAGGACACCGCCCACGCCGGCACCCGGCTGCTCAACTCGTTCGTCGATTCCTCCGGGCAGCGCATCCGGGTGTCGCTCAAAATCGCCGACCTGGGCTCGTACCGCACCGATACGCTGCTCAACAACTACGTGGCGGGGGCGGTAAAAGCCAGTTTCGGCGACACCGGTTTTAAAGTAGACGTAACGGGCACCACGCCGCTGTTCTCGAAGGGCAACGCCTACCTCAAAA
Organism: uncultured Sphingobacteriales bacterium; assembly: GCA_963844325.1. Lineage (GTDB taxonomy): Bacteria > Bacteroidota > Bacteroidia > Cytophagales > 172606-1 > CADCTQ01. The sequence goes on along the minus strand of CAWJNV010000002.1, from coordinate 4,159,491 downwards.
ACAGCCTCGCGTCGAGCCTGCTGTCGGCCTTCATGGTGATTGCGGTGATGATCGCGGCGCTGTTCCTCAACGGCCGCATGGTGCTCATTTCACTGGTTCCCAACGTGGTGGCGCTGGTGATTACGGGCGGGCTGATGGGGCTGCTGGACATTTCGCTCAAGCCGAGCACGTCGCTCATTTTCAGTATTTCGTTCGGCATCATCGTGGATAGTTCCACGCACTTTCTGGCCCACTACCGGCAGGAACTCCTCTACAAGCGGCTGCCCCTGCGCAAAGCGGTAACGGCCACGCTGATGGAAACCGGGCCGAGCATCATTTACATGTCGCTGGTGCTGTTTGTGGGCTTCGTGATCTTCGTGTGGTCCGACTTCGGGGGAACCCGGGCCCTGGGCATCCTCATGTCGGTGTCGATGCTCATCGCCCTGGTCACAAACCTTACGCTGCTGCCGGCGTTGCTCCATTCGTTTGACTCGGGCAAGGTAAAACGGGGCGAAGAGGGCCTGATCAACGAACTCGAAGAGATCAACGCCGTTTCGGAAGACGAGGGCCTGGACATAAACGCCCCGGAAATGCATCGTAGGAAAGGTGTCTAGGCCGGACGGGCGGGGAAACATACACGGGGCGTGATTCGTTTTATTTGCAGAAGAGGTTACAAAATTGAAACCTTTGTTTACTAAATAATCGGATACCTACTATACAAAACTATGGAACGCGTCAATTTCAACCTGGTGAAGCTCGGCATTATTCTCGTGGTGAGCTGCTTTGTCTTGTAACGAAACTCATTACATCACCATACATTCTTCCCGCGGCAGGGCTCTTATGTGAGTCCTGCCGCGTTTGTTTTTGGGGTTGTCTTAAGCTTTTTTCCTTGCTTAGCAAAAGTACCGGCACGCCGGAAAGCGTCGCATTGCGGGAAAGCGCCGCATCGCGGTTCCCCTCCTCGGAGGGGGCTGGGGGTGGGTTTACCTACATGCCATGCACTACCGGGGGATCACCGCCAGGAAGACTGATGCGATGAGCGTATTCTCATCAGGAAGCATCCGCAAAAAATATAGTTACTGGCCTAACGGGGATCAACCCGATGCGGTGATCCCCATATCACGCGGGGCATACAAGTAAACCCACCCCCAGCCCCCTCCGAGGAGGGGAACCGCGATGCGACCCTTTCCCGCAATGCGACGCTTTCCGGCGTGCCGGCACTTTCGCTAAGCAAGGAAAAGCCGCCAACCTGCAAACCACTCTCCTTCCTCCCAAACCTTTTTTCCCTACTTTTGTGTTTCACGGAAAAAGACAAACAGAGTGAAATACAGAGAGTACAAAGAGTTGAACTACGCCCGCATTGCGGCCGACGTACTGGCTTTCTGGAAAGACCAGCAGATATTCGAACAGTCGGTGACCAGCCGTGAGGGAAACCCCACGTTCACCTTCTACGAGGGGCCGCCCTCCGCCAACGGCACCCCGGGCATTCACCACGTGATGGCCCGCACGATCAAAGACATTTTCTGCCGCTACAAAACCCTCCAGGGCTACCAGGTGAAGCGCAAGGGCGGCTGGGATACCCACGGCCTGCCCATTGAGTTGCAGGTGGAAAAAGAACTGGGCATCACCAAGGAAGACATCGGCAAGAAAATCTCCATCGAGGAATACAACCGCAAGTGCCGCGAGGCCGTGATGAAGTACACCGACCAGTGGAACGACCTGACCGAAAAGATGGGCTACTGGGTGGACCTCCAAAACCCCTACGTCACCTACAAAACCGAGTACATCGAAACGCTCTGGTACCTGCTGCGCCAACTCTACGACAAGGGGCTGCTCTACAAGGGTTACACCATCCAGCCGTATTCGCCCGGCGCCGGCACCGGCCTGAGTTCGCACGAACTCAACCAGCCCGGCACCTACAAGGAAGTAAAAGACACCTCCGTGGTGGCCCAGTTCAAAGCCAGACGCACCGGCAAGGCCCAAATAATATTCGGTGCCCCCAACGGAGACGGGCAAACGCCCCCGAACAACGAACAACCGGCAACGAACAACGAAGCCAACGGCACGAACAACGACGTCTACTTCCTGGCCTGGACCACCACGCCCTGGACCCTGCCGGGCAACTCGGCCCTCACCGTGGGCAAGAACATCCGCTACGCCCGGGTGCGTTCGTTCAACCCGTACACCTTCGCGCCCGGCGACTTCATCCTGGCCAAAGACCTGGTGAGCCGCTACTTCTCGCCCAAGGGCGCCGAGGCGAACCTGGAAGACTACAAGCCCAACGATAAAGTGCTGCCCTGGCGCGTGGTGGGTGAATACACCGGCGCCCAACTCGAAGGCATCGAGTACGAACAGCTCCTGCCGTACGTGCAGCCCGACAAGCCCGCCTTCCGCGTCATCATCGGCGACTTCGTAACCACTGAAGACGGCACCGGCATCGTGCACACTTCGCCCACGTTCGGCGCCGACGACTTCCGGGTCGCCCAGCAGAACGACATCCCGGCCATCCTGGTCGCCGACGAGTACGGCAAGCAGGTGCCCATCGTCGACAAGCAGGGGCGGTTCGTGAAGGAAATCACCGACTTTGCCGGCATGTACGTCAAAAACTACGACGGCCAGGACGAGTCGGCCCCCGACTACCGCACTACCGACGTGAAGATCGCCATCAAGCTGAAGGAAGAAAACAAAGCCTTCCGGGTGGAAAAGTACGAACACACCTACCCGCACTGCTGGCGCACCGACAAACCCGTGCTGTACTACCCGCTGGAAGCGTGGTTCATCCGCACCACGGCCGCCAAGGACCGGCTGGCCCAACTCAACCAGACCATCAACTGGAAGCCCGAAAGCACCGGCACCGGCCGCTTCGGCAACTGGCTCGAAAACCTGGTGGACTGGAACTTGTCGCGGTCCCGCTTCTGGGGCACGCCGCTGCCCATCTGGCGCACCGACGACGGCGTGGAAGAACTGTGCATCGGTTCGCTGGCCGAACTCAAGGAAAAGCTCCTGGAAGCCGTCGCCCACGGCCAGGGCATCCTCACGGCCGCGCAGATCGAGAGCAACAACCGCATGATCGGCAACATCAGCGACGGCAAGGCCGACCTGCACCGCCCGTACGTGGACGACATCGTGCTGCTTTCCGCCGACAAGCGGCCCATGCTGCGCGAACCCGACCTGATCGACGTGTGGTTCGACTCCGGCGCCATGCCCTACGCGCAGTGGCACTGGCCCTTCGAAGGCAAAGAAACTTTCGAGAAGAGCTTCCCGGCCGACTTCATCTCCGAAGGGGTGGACCAGACGCGGGGCTGGTTCTTCACGCTGCACGCCATTGCCGGCATGCTCTTCGACGACGTGGCCTTCAAGAACGTGGTTTCCACCGGCCTCGTGCTCGACAAGAACGGCGAGAAAATGTCCAAGCGCAAGGGCAACGTCATCAACCCGTTCGATACGCTCGACAAGTACGGCCCCGACGCCACCCGCTGGTACATGGTCGTGAACGCCCCGCCGTGGGACAACCTGCGCTTCAACCTCGACGGCATCACCGAAGTGCAGCGCAAGTTTTTCGGCACGCTGTTCAACACCTACCAGTTCTACGCCCTGTACGCCAACCTCGACAGTTTCCGGGTGGATGCGGCCGGTACCGTGCCCGTGGCGCAACGGCCCGAAATGGACCGCTGGATCATTTCGGTGCTGCAAACGCTGATCGGGGAGGTGGAAACCCATTACGAAGACTACGAACCGACCCGGGCCACCCGGGCCATCCAGTACTTCGTGACCGAGCAGTTGTCCAACTGGTACGTCCGCCTGTCGCGCCGCCGTTTCTGGAAGGGCGACCTGACCGACGACAAAAAGGCCGCCTACGCCACGCTGCACGAATGCCTGCTGGCCGTGGCCCAGCTCATGTCGCCGGTGGCCCCGTTCTTCGGCGAGTGGCTCTACAAGAACCTGGCCGACAACCCAGGCGGCACCGCCTCGGTGCACCTGACCAACTGGCAGCCCGCCCAGCCGGCCCTGATCGACAAGGACCTCGAAGAACGCATGGCGCTGGCCCAGCAGTACGCGTCGCTGGTGCATTCCTTGCGGAAAAAGCACAACATCCGCGTGCGGCAGCCCCTGTCGCGCATCCTCATCCCGGTGCTCAACGAAACCGAAAAGCGGAAGATCCAACCGGTCGAAGCCCTCATTCTCTCGGAGGTCAACATCAAGAAAGTGGAGTACATCGACGACACCAGCGGCCTGCTCGTGAAGAAGATCAAGCCCAACTTCAAGAAGCTCGGCAAGCAGTTCGGTCCGCGCATGAAAGACGTGGCGGCCCTGATCACCGCCCTCGGCCAGGACGGCATCCGGGCCCTGGAAAAGGACGGCTACCTGCAAACCCGGCTGGGCGAAGAACCCCTCACCATCACCGTCGAAGACGTGGAAATCTCCTCCGAGGACATTCCCGGCTGGATCGTGGCGGCCGAAAACGGCCTGACCGTGGCCCTCGACACCACCATTACCGAAGACCTCCGCAAGGAAGGCATTGCCCGCGACGTGGTGAACCGCGTGCAGAACCTGCGCAAGGACATGGGCCTGGAAGTACAGGACAAAATCCGCATCGACGTGCAGCTTTCCGACGGGCTGGTGAACGCCGCCCTGGAGGCCAACCGCGAGTACATCTGCACCGAAACGCAGGCGCTGGAGCTGAATCTGAAGTCCCACGTAGAGAACGCGCAAACGGTTGACCTCGACGACTTTGTGCTCAGCTTGAAAATCCAGAGTGTATCAGTCTGATACGCCCGTACGACCCGCCGAAAGCCTGTTTCCCCGCGGAAACAGGCTTTTTTCTTACGCGCCGCCCGGAAGGGCGTACGAAAAAAAGGCCGTCCGGAAGGCTCCTGCCGCCCTGCAATTCTCCCGTTTTTTGAGCAATTTACGGGGTCCCTCGGGGGGCTGCTTTTTCGGGCAAAAAGCCTGCGGGTCTTTCGGGCAACGCACAAGAATTCCCCCGTTTGGACGTTCTACCGGAAACCGCGAGCGGTGCCTGCGGAACGGCCCCTGTCGGGCGGTCCGGGCTTTTGACCAGAACAGACTGAAACGATTCCTAACCCTTTGGCGGCGAGCCAACCGTGACCTGCCAACCACTCATTGCTACATGAATATCCGGCGAGCAACTGCACCCCACTTTTTCCTGATTTGGTTCCTCTTCTGCCCGTTTTTCCTCACCGCCCAGACCACCCTCGTATTCAAAGCCGACGACGAAACGTACCGGACGGGCGTGGAACTGTTTGACAAGGGCAAGTACGGCGCCGCCCAGCGGGCCTTCCAAACCTACCTCGACGCCGGGCACAACGACCTGCGTTCGGTGGAGGCCCAATATTACGTGGCCATCACCGGCCTCTACCTCGACCACGGCGACGCCGAGGCCAACATCGAACGCTTCATCGCCGCCCACCCCGACCACCCCAAGTCCATTTCGGCGTACTACGAGCTGGGCAGCTACTACGCCAACCGCAAGGAGTACGACAAGGCCATCGACTACCTCAAACGCGTGGACGCCGCCCGCCTGACCCGGGAGCAGTTCGCCGAAACCAAGTTCAAGCTGGCCTACGCGTACTTCGCCAAGCAGCAGTTCACCGAGGCCGCGCCGCTGTTCAACGAGGTAAAACGCACCGAGAACAAGTACACCTACCCGGCCAGCTACTACGCCGGCTACATCTCCTACCGCAACGGCAAGTACGACGAGGCCCTGGCCGACCTGCGCAAAGCCGCGAGTAGCGAAGAGTACGCCCCGCTGGTGCCCTACATGATCGTGAACGTGTACTACAAGCAGGGCAAGTACGACGAACTGATCCGCTACGCCGAAACCGCCCTCAAGAGCAAGGACATCCGCAACGCCGACGAGGTGTACCTGCTGGTGGCCGAGGCCCACTACCGCAAGGAAGATTACCCCAAGGCCGCTCAGTACTTCAAGGAGTCCGTCGCCAAGAGCCGCACCAAGCCCGCCGCCGACATTGCCTACCGCCTAGGCTATTCCCTCTACAAGACCGGCGACTACAAAGGCGCCATCGAGGGCTTTAAACCCGCCGCCGCTTCGCCCAAGGATTCGCTGTCGCAGTACGCCGCTTACTACCTGGGCAATAGCTACTTGCAGGCGGGAAACAAAACCTTTGCTTTAAATGCGTTCGACCAGGCCCGCAAGGGCAAGTTCAGCAAAGCCATTGCCGAAGAAGCCGCCTTCGGGTACGCCAAGGTAAGCTACGACGCCGGCAACAGCGTGCAGGCCACCACCGCCCTGAAGGACTTCGTGAAGGCGTACCCCGACTCCAAGCACGAAGGAGAAGCCAACGAACTGCTCGGCAAGGCGTACCTCAACTCCAACAACTACGAAGAAGCCATTGCCCACATCGAACGCATCAAGACCCGCACGCCCCGCATCGAAGCGGCCTACCAGCGGGTGACCTTCAACCGCGGCGCCGAACTCTACAACAAGGACCAGCCCGCGCAGGCCATCACGTACTTCCAGAAATCCCTGCAATTCCCGCAGGACAAGCCCTTGAAAATTGCCGCCAACTACTGGTCGGGCGAAGCCCATTCGGTGGGCCGCAACTACCCCGAAGCCATCAACCAGTACGGCGCCGTGTTCGCCGACCCTGCCTCCAGGGACACCGAGTTTTTCGTCAAGAGCCGCTACGGCATCGGCTACGCGTACTACAACAGCAAGCAGTACGACAAGGCCCTGACCCACTTCGGCGAATACGCCGCCGCCATGAAGGCCACCGGCAACAAGGGCAACTACGCCGACGCCCTCATCCGCCTGGCCGACTGCTACTACGTGGGCAAGGAGTACACCACGGCCGTAAAGTACTACGACGAGGCCATTGCCGCCAACGCCGCCGAAAAAGACTACGCCTACTTCCAGAAGGGCACCATCCTGGGCCTGCTCGGCCGCGACGACGAGGCCCGTTCCACCCTGGATAAGGTTGCTTCCAGCAATTCCAACTCCCGCTACGCCGACAACGCCCTCTACCAGCGGGCCGTGGTGGACTTCGAGAAAAGTGCCTACGCCGCCGCCATTACCGGCTTTACCCGGCTCATTGAGCAGAAGCCCAACAGCGGCCTGGTGCCCAACGCCCTCGAAAAACGGGCCCTGGCCTACAACAACCTCCAGAAGTACGACGAGGCCGCCAACGATTACAAGACCATTCTCGACCGTTACCCGACCAGCGAAGTAGCCAGCAGCGCCATCCTGGGCCTCCAGCAAACGCTTTCCGCCGCCGGCAAGGGCGACGAACTGAGCGACTACCTGGCCCGGTACCGCCAGGCCAACCCCGACGACAAGTCGGTGGAAAACCTCGAATTCGAGGCCGCCAAGTCCACGTACTTCGCCGAAAACTACGCGCAGGCCGCCAAGGCATTCGAAAAGTACCTGGCGCAGTACCCCGACCGGGCCACTTCCTACGACGCCCGCTACTACCTGGGTGATTCGTACCTGCGCACCAACGACACTACCCGGACCACGGAAACCTTCCGCCAGGTGATCGGGGAGGGGCGCAGCCAGTTCGTGGGCCGCGCCGTGAGCCGCATGGCCGACCTGGAACTGCGGGCCCGGAACTACCCGGCCGCCGTGGGCTACTTCCGGGCCATGCTCGGCACGGCCCGCAGCAAGAAGGACCAGGGCGCCGCCGCGCTGGGCCTGATGGACGCCTACTACGCCCAAAGCAACTACGATTCCACCCGCTACTTTGCCGAACAGGTGGTGACCACGGCCGCTTCCCCCAGCGCCGTGAGCCGGGCCCTGCTGACGGCCGGCAAAACCTGGTACGCGCAGGAGGATTACGGCAAGGCCACCGACGAATTCCTCAAGACCGTGAACGCGGCCAAGGATGAGTACGGCGCCGAGGCCCAGTACCTGATCGGGGAGGCGCAGTACAAGCAGAAGGAGTACAAGCAGTCCCTCGAATCGCTGTTCCTGGTGAACGAAAACTTTGCGGCCTTCGAGAAGTGGCGCGGCCGGGCCTTCCTGCTGGTTGCCGACAACTACGTGGCCCTCGACGAAGCCTACCAGGCCAAGGCCACCCTGCAATCCATCATCGAAAACGCCACCGACAAGGAAATCGTGGCCGAAGCCAAAGCCCGGCTCAAAGCCCTGGACGCCCAGAAAGCATCGAACTCTTCGGGGAATAAGTAAAAAGTTTATGAGTTCATGAGTTCATGAGTTCAAAGTATGTACGCGTTAATCGATAAGTGCTTTCTACTCATGAACTCATAAACTCATAAACTCATGAACTCTAAAAAAAACTCTCCATTCATCCAACCGTAATGCTTAAAGTCGTAAACAGTGTTTTTCTGATTGCCTTGAGTTGCTATTGTTTCGCCCAGGGGCAGCCCGCTAAGACGCCCCGCAAAACCGGGGAGGTGGAAGAAGCCGAAGTGGTCATTGAAAAAAGCCGGGCCATTACCCTGCCCGAAGCCGACCGCAACTACGAGAAGATCGGCAATTCGACGGCGAAGGAAAACCCCATGCTGCGGCCCTACCAGTACACCGATTACGAACTCAAACTGGCCGACCTCAACCCCAAATTCCGCATCCTGCAAATGCCCACCGAGGCCGCCGGGGACCAGACGGGCAACTACGTGAAGGCCGGGCTTTCCAACTACTCCGGCGTGCTGGCCGAGGGATACTTTAATTCGACCCGCAACCAGGACTACAGCTACGGCGCCAAGGCCAAACTCCTGGCGTTCGGGCAGGGCCCCGTGGACCGCGCCAACTCTTCGACCAGCGAAGGGTTCCTGGGCGTGCACGGCAAGTATTTCACCAGTGCCCTTACCGCGTCGGGCGCCCTGGAATATTCGCGCCGCCTGTACCACTTTTACGGGTACCGCCCCGGCACGGTAAGCCGGGACCGCGACGACCGCCGCGACATCCGCCACGCCTTCAGCACCATCGGCGTGAAGACCAGCTTTGCCAACGCCGACGCTGAGTCGGACCTGGACTACAAACTGGACGTGAACGTGTTCAACCTCTCGGACAATTACAACGCCCGGGAATTTGAGTTCGGCACCAACTTTACGGGCAAGTACAACCTCTCCGACCAACTCGGCGTCGGCCTGAATGCCGACCTGTTCCTGACCCGGGTGAGCGACAGCGGCTCGGTGAACCGGAACCTTTTCCGGCTCAAGCCGCGTTTGCTTTACGGCAACGGCGACAACCTGTCGGTGTCGGTGGGGCTCAACATCGTGTACCAGAATGATACATTACCCAGCGCTACGGCCCTGAACATCTTGCCTACCGTGGAGGCACAGTACACGCTGGGCGAGTCGTTTACGGTATTTGCCGGCTTTGACGGCGACGTGCAGCGGACGTCCCTGCGCCTGCTCACCCAGGAGAACCCCTGGCTGCGGCCCAACGTGCCGCTGGCCAACACGATCAAGGGGCGCGAGATTTACGGCGGGTTCAAGGGGCGCGTGGCGGGTGATTTGAGTTTTGCCGCCCGGCTGGGCTACGCGGGCTACAAGAACATGTACTTTTACGTCAACAGCGTGACCGATACTTCCCAATTCAGCCTGGCCTACGACCCCGAGTTTACGGGGGTGGTCAACTTTACCGGCGAACTGGCCTACAACGCCGCCGACAAGTTCCGTTTGTCGGCCAAAGTTGACTTTTTCAGCTTTAATCCGCCCAACCAGGAGGAAGCCTGGCACCGGCCCAAGTTCACCACCACGCTGCTGGGTAAATATAATCTGAACCAAAAACTGTCTTTTAACACCGAAATTTACTACCTTGGCGGCATTACGGCGAAGAATTTCGTTACAAACCGTAAGCGCGAACTGGAGCCCATCGTGGACATGAACGTGAAGGCGGAATACGCGGTTTTTGACCGGCTTTCCGCATTTTTGGCGCTGAATAACCTGTTGAACCAGAAATATCAGCGATTTCTTTACTACCCCAGCCGGGGTTTGACCGTAATGTTAGGTGCTACCTATTCTTTCTGAAAATGATCGTTGAAAAGTACATAAGGAGTTTGTTGTATGAGCACGACTGCGTGGTGATTCCCGACTTTGGCGGGTTTATCGCCCACTACACCAGTGCCAGCGTGCATCCCATACGCCACACTTTTGTGCCTCCCTCCAAGGAAATCGCCTTCAACGAGATGCTCAAGCTCAACGACGGCATGCTCATCAGCTACATTGCCTCGGGAGAGGGGATCAACCGCGAGGAAGCCGCCAAGAAGGTCCGCGACTTTGCCGAATCCGTGCGCGACGACATCCGGCGCCACCAGAAGTACGTGTTCGAGGAAATCGGCACCCTCACGCTGAATTTCGAGCAGAAGCTGCAATTTGAGCCCTTCAAGCACATCAACTACCTGGGCGAAAGCTTCGGCCTGCCCGAACTGATCCATAAGCCCATTGACCGGGCGCCGGTACTGCCCAAGTTCCGGGTGAAAGACCGGCCCGTGGCGGCTGCCTCCCCCGCGGGTGGCGAGCGGCCGGCCCCGGCCCCCGAACAGCCCCCCGTTTTCTTCCGCAATACGCCCAGGTCCCGGTTCCGCCGCGGCCTGGTGTACGCACTGGGTATTCCCGCCGTGTTCGGCATGTCGGCCCTGATCGGGTACCTCTGGTTTACCGACAACGACAAGGAGATGGCCAGCCTCAACCCGTTCCACAACTACATTGAAGACCGGACGCGGGCCGAGGACGCCGTGGATGACGTTGATACCTCTTACGTGCTCAATACTTCCGTGGCGCTGCCGGCGGAGGAGCCGGTTCCCGCCGACAACCAGGCCCCGCAGGAAGCGAGCAACGGATGGGATGAAGTAAAAGCACCCGCCCCCGAACCCGCCGCGCCGGTTGCCGAAGTGCCCCGGGAGGAGAAGTTGCCCGCGAAAAACGCTGCGGCCAAAGCGGCTGATGCCGCCGAAAAAGCCGCCGCCCGCGAAACTGCTCCCAAAGTCGTTGAACCCAAACCCGCCGAACCGAAGGCCGAACCGAAAAAAGCCGCTGCCCCCGACGTCATTACCGAAGCCAACGCCGCGCCCCGCTACTACCTCATCGTGGGTGGTTTCGGCGTGAAGGGCAACGCATTCAAGCTCAAGAAGCAACTCCAGAAGGGCGGCTTCCCCGGGGCTTCCGTGCTGCACCCGGCGGGCAAAGGGCTGCACAAAGTTTCGGCCGCCGATTTTGACAACCCCGAGGCCGCGGCTGCCAAGGCCGGCGAACTCAAGGGCGACTACGCCAGCGTATGGGTATTTAAATTCTAACCCCCAAAGACCATCCGGCGTCCTTTTACGTTATAGTAGAAATTCCAAAATCGAAAGGTTTTGGAATTTTTGCATCTACCCGTTTGTGTGAGAGACGTTAGATTTTAGACATTAGATGAATTGACAAGGAAGGTTGAATGGCTGTATGGCTGATTGTTAGGTTTACGCACGACTACTTACGATCTGGCTACCAACCATATAGCCATTCAACCATATAGCTATACCGCCTTTAACTTTCCTCGTCAATTCAATTAGACATTAGATAAAAGTATGCTGAGTCAGGAAATCGAGAACCAGAACCGCCGGCGGGCCCTGCTCGTGTCGGTCGGTGTCCACGCGGCCGTGTTCGCGTTGCTGTTCTTCCTGGTCGTGTTCAGTCCCCCCGACCCGCCCATCACCATGTCGATGTACGGCGTGGAGGTAGACTTCGGCGTGGACGACGAGGGCAGCGGCGAAACCCGTTCGCTGGCCCCGGCCAACACCAACCCGCCCAACCCGGACGCCCGGGCCGGTGCCCCCGAGGAGTCGGAACCCGAGCCGCGCCCCGAAAGCCGTCCGTCGCCCCCGCCGTCCGACCCCACGCCGGAGGAGCCGCCCCTGACGGCCGACGACGACGAGAGCCCGGTGGAGATCAAAGAACCCCCGCAGATCGAAAGGCCCGTGCTGCGCAAGGAAGAGCCGCGGCCCGAAACGCCGCCGAGCCCCACCCCGCCCGCCCCGGAACAAAAGCCCGAACCGGAGAAAAAGGTGAATCCCAGCGCCTTGTTCACCAAGAAGAACGGCGCCGGTGGCCTCACCGAAGGCACGAGTGACAAGCTGGCCGGCAACAACAACGGCGACGACGAGGGCAAGGTCGGCGACAAGGGCGACCCCCGCGGCATCATGGGCGGCAAGAACTACTCGGGTGATCCCGGGTCCGGTGGTGGCACCGGAGGAGGTTCGGGGGGAGCCGCTGCAAACGTGCAGGGCTGGCGCCTGCAATTCGCCCCGAAGGAGAAGGACCCCTACGACGAAGGGGGCCGCATCGTGTTTACCGTAAAAGTGGACGAAGAGGGGAATGTAGTGGACGCCACCCCGCGGGAAAGCACCGTGAGCCCGGAAATGGTTGCTTTTTACAAGAAGCAGGCCATGAAGATGCGCTTTGAACCCCGGGAAGACAACGCTTCTCCGGCCCCCATCTCCACCGGCACAGTCACCTTCACCATTGTGGCGAACTAGGCTTTTCGCCAAAGAAAAGTATCACGCAGAGAAGCACAAAGGACGCAAAGAGATGACTCAATTCCCTGGCGTCCTTTGTGCTTCTTTGCGCCTTTGCGTGAAATACCCATATTCGCACCTTTGTGACCCGCGAAATGGACTACGCGCAGACGCTTCAATACCTCTACCAACGGCTTCCCATGTTTCACCGCGTCGGGAAGGCGGCCTATAAGGCGGACCTCGACAATACGCTGGCCCTCTGCGCGCACCTGGGCAACCCCGAACGGCAATTCAATTCGGTGCACGTGGCCGGCACCAACGGCAAGGGCAGCACGTCGCACCTGCTGGCCGCTGCCCTGCAATCGGCAGGCTACCGGACGGGCCTGTACACCTCCCCGCACCTCAAATCATTTACCGAACGCATCCGCGTGGACGGCCGGGAAATCGAACCGGAAGCCGTCGTGGAATTCGTGGCGCGGCACCAGGACGCCATTGAACGGATTGGGCCCTCGTTTTTTGAAATGACCGTGGGCCTGGCCTTCGATTACTTCGCCCGGCAGCAGGTGGACATTGCCGTGATCGAAGTGGGCCTCGGCGGGCGGCTCGATTCCACCAACGTCATCACGCCCCTCGTGTCGGTCATTACCAACATCAGCTACGACCACCAGGACATCCTGGGCAACACCCTGCCCGAAATCGCGGCCGAAAAGGCGGGCATCATCAAACCGGCCGTGCCCGCCGTGATCGGGGAACGCCAGGACGAAGTGGCCGCCGTGTTCCGGGAGAAGGCCGGCCAGGCCGGGACGCCCGTTTACTTCGCTACGGATCGCTTCGGGGTGGTGGACAAAGGCATCGCGGGGATGCGCCGCCTGGTGGATGTGTGGGAGGGGGAAAGCCCGTACCTGGCGGACCTGGCGTGCCAGCTGCTGGGCGACTACCAGCTCAAGAACATTCCCGGCGTGCTGCAAGCCCTGCAATTGCTCGGGCCGGCCGGCTACCCCGTGAGCCCGGCGCACATCCGCGCGGCGTTTGCCTCGGTAGCCGACCTGACGGGCCTCAAGGGGCGGTGGCAAGTGCTTGCTACGAACCCGTTAACCGTCTGTGATACAGGCCACAATGAGGGTGGTATTCGAGAACTGGTTCAACAGCTGGCCCACCAGCCTTACCGCAAACTGCACTTCGTGTTCGGCACGGTGAAGGACAAGGACCTCAGCCTCGTGTTCCCGCTGCTGCCCCGGGATGCGCAGTACTATTTCTGCCAGGCCGACATTCCCCGGGCGTACCCTGCCGCCGAACTGCGCGAGGCGGCCCGTCCCTACGGGTTGGAGGGCATTGTCGTAGAAAACGTAAATGCGGCCATTGGGGCCGCCCGCCGCGCGGCTACGCCCGACGACCTGATCTTCATTGCCGGCAGCACCTTCATCGTAGCCGAAATCGACGACCTGTAAAAACCCGCGGGTCTCCAAACCCTCTGACCCAACCAACAACGAACAACCACCAACGAACAACGAATTCCCCAATGCCCAGAAGGAAGTTAATGCGTTACAGCCAGAACGCCGCCCGGGAAAGCGTACTGGAGCCCGGCAAGCCGATGTACGAGCAGATCCGGGGCCAATGGAACGAAGTGTTTTTTAAAAACGCGAACCCCATCACCCTGGAACTGGGTTGCGGGGCCGGGGAATACACCACCGGCCTGGCGAGTCAGTTTCCGGACCGCAACTTCGTGGGCATCGACGTAAAGGGAGACCGCATGTGGCGAGGGGCGGGGCTGGCCGAAGCCGAAGGGCTCCGGAACGTAGGGTTCTTGCGCGCCACCATTGACTTCCTGGACAAATTTTTTGCCCCCGGCGAGATTGCCGAGGTCTGGATTCCGTTCCCCGATCCGCGGCCGAAGGAGGCGCAGGACAAGCGCCGCCTGACCCATCCCCGCTACCTGTCGATGTACCGCAGCGTGCTGCAACCTGGCGGCCTGGTGCATTTCAAAACCGACGACCGGCCCCTGTTCGATTACTCCCTCGGAATCCTGCGCGGGCAGCCCGTCACCGACCTCGCTTACACCCACGACCTGTACGCCTCCGACCTGCTCGGACAGCAGCACGGCATCCAGACCAAGTACGAACAGCACTTCATCAGGCAGGGCGTGAAAATCAATTACCTGCACTTCCGGTTTAGAGAGACAGGAGACGTGAGACAGGAGACATAAGACGAGAGGTGTGACACCTTGGTAGCGTTGGTGCAGATTAGTTGCTCAGGGACGTGATATTGGTAGAAAACACGTCCCGCCTCTTTTTTAAGTCCCACCAGCCCACGGTTTCAACTGTGGGCCAGGGATCAAACCATTTTAGCCTACGTTCTGCTTTCTTGTTCGTGAAAGTATCAAGCGTAAACCAACAAACAGAGAGCCGCCCTTTTTTATAAAGGGCGGCTCTCTGTTTGTCTCCCGTCTAACGTCTCCTAAAATACTTCTTTGATGTTAAACTTGCGGTCCCGGAACTGGAACGTGGCGCCTTGCTTGAGGCCCACCATGGCTTGAAAAATGGGGGAGGAAGTAGATATCGGGAAGTAGGTTTTGCCGTCAAGCTCGATCTTGGCGAGGCTGATGGCAACGAAAAAATTCTGGTTGTCCGTGCGGACCACGGCGCCCGATTCGATCACCTGGGCAATGTCATTGGCGGGGACCCGTTCGAGCACATCGAGTTCATTCTGGGCCGTCTGCAACTGGGAGGCGTACATTTCGCGCGTGTGCTGCATTTGTTCCCGGTACGAGTCGAACAACTCCTCGGAATTTTCGTCGTCGGCCAAAGCACTTTCCTGAGCTTCCTTCATTACGTCTCTGACCCGCTGCACGCTGTTGCGTTGCAGCTTCAAGCATTCCTGGTACAAACGCCGCTTAAAAGCCAATTTATCTTCCATTCGTTCAGACTAGTTAGTATTGAGTGGTTTATTCTTTTTTGGTGTCGGCAATCTCCAGTTTGTCGCGTTCCTGCTTCACCTGGGCGTAGGCGCTTTCGTAGGCGCGGGCGAAGCGGAAAAGCAAGATATTAATATTTTCGCTATTTGTGACCGTTTCTCCCCGGGCGCTTTCCTCGATGCCGGCCAATTGTTCTTTCAGTTCCAGGAGCCCCAGCGTGGTAAAAAAGGAACGATGCTTGTGGGCCAGGGCGGCCACCGCGGCCCAGTCCCCGCCGCGGGCCGCCGATTGCAGCTGCGCAACGACCGCCGGGGTAGTATCCAGAAACAGATTTAACAGTTGAACCAAAAAGCCAGGGTCTCCCAAACCTGCCATTTCAACGAGGGAAAGGTCAAACTTGTTTTCCTTTATTTGGGTCTTCAAAGGGTCCGCCGGGGCGAATTGCCCCGTGATCCGCTCCAGGTCCGCCGTCCCGAACGGTTTGACCACGTAGTCGTTCATGCCCACCTGCCGGGCCCGGAGGCGGTCCTGCTCGGTGTCGCCGGCCGACAGCGCCACGACGGGCACGGCGTTAAGGGGCGCGGGCAACTCGGTACGGATGCGCCGGGCCGTCTCGAAGCCATCCATGTCGGGCATCTGGATATCCAGCAGCACCAGGTCGTAGGCACCTTCCCGCAGGCTTTCGAGGCATTCGGCGCCGCTGCCCACTGCGTGCACCGAGAGGCCCGGCCGCCAGTACTGCAACGTGTGTTGGGCTACGATCAGGTTGAGGGCGTTGTCGTCCACGAGCAGCACCGAGCGGAGGGCGCCGGCGGGCGACGTGGCGGGCGACGTGGCGGGCGACGTGGCGGGCGACGTGGCGGGCGACGTGGCGGGCGACGTGGCGGGCGACGTGGCGGGCGACGTGGCGGCGCGGTCCGGGCGGGCCAGCGGCAGGGTGACGGTAAAGACCGTGCCCGCACCCACCCGGCTTTCCACCCCGATGGTGCCGCCCTGCAACTCCACGAGTTGCTTGGTGATGGTAAGGCCCAGGCCCGTGCCGCCGTAGAGGCGGGTAGTCTGCTTGCTGGCCTGCGAGTAGCTTTCAAAAATGGTAGCCAGCTTGTCGGCGGGAATGCCGATGCCCGTATCGCTCACCCGGAATTGCAGCGTAATCCCCTGCGCTTCTTCCCGCAGCAGGCGTACTGCCAGGCTTACTTCGCCCTGGTGGGTGAACTTGACGGCGTTGCCGAGCAGGTTGAGCAGGATCTGGTTGAGGCGCACCGGGTCGCCCAGCAGGCCGGCCGGAATGCGCGGATCAAGCTGGTAGGTGGCCCGCAACCCCTTGTCGTTCACCCCGAAGCTGATGGTTTGGAAAAGCAGGCGCACCAGGTCTTCCAGGTCGATTTCGGCGCGTTCGAAGTGCAGCTTGCCCGCGTCGAGCTTGGAGAGGTCGAGCACGTCGTTGACGATTGCCAGCAGGTTGTCGGCCGATACCCGGATGTGGCGGGCGTACTCGTGGTGCTGGGGGAGGAGGCCGGCGGTTTCGAGCAGGCGGGCAAACCCGGTAATGGCGTTGATCGGCGTGCGGATTTCGTGGCTCACGGCGGCCAGGAATGCTTCCTTCACTTTTTTGGATTGTTCGGCCTGCACTTTTTCGCTCTCCACCCGCAGCCGCTCCCGCTGCAATAGGTTGATGCGGTCGGCCAGGGCCAGCGACAGCAGCACCACATCCAGCGCCGAGCCGATCTGCACGCCGTAGGTGGTCAGGAAAGTGCCCGGCAGCACGCCCAGGTTGTTGAGGGCAAACAGCACGATGCCCAGCAGCAGCGCACTCCAGGCCACCAGCAGGAACAGCGCCGGGCGGTAGCTGCGCACCAGGCACACCACCGCCGCGGCCATCACCAGCCCCGCAAAGGCCATTCCCAGCAGCGTAGCCGACACCATGCTCACGTACGGGCTGGCTACCACCGTAAGCACGCCTACGAGCCCCGACAGGCCGATAAGCCCCCGGAACACCCGGTAGAAAAAGGGCGTATTCCGCTTCAGGTCGAGGAAGCTCATGCAGAACAGCGAGCCGAAGCCAATGGTGGTGGCAATGAACACCGGCACGCAGTGGTCGGCCCACCAGGAAGGCGTGGGCCAGAGGTATTCGTAGGCAATGCCGTTCATGGAAGCCTGCAAAAAGCCGAAGCTGGCGACGTAGAACAGGTAGTACAGGTAACTGGGGTCTTTGATGGAGAGGTACAGGAACAGGTTGTAGAAGATCATCACGAACATCAGCCCGAAGTACACGCCTTGCAAAAGCCCTTCCAGGTGGTCTTCCTCGGCAAACTGCCGGGCCGAGAGGATTTCCAGCGGGAAGTGCACGGGGCCCCCGCCGGCGAAGTACAGGTAGAACGTGCGGGCCTCGCCCGGCGCGAGGGGCAGTTCGAACACGGGGACGCGGTGCTTGACCAGCCGCCGGGCAAAGGGATAGTCCAGGCTGGCGGCCTGCCCGGCGAACCGGGTGGTATCCGCCCCGGCGGGGGCGTAGAGCACGGCCTGCCCCAGGGCCGAATTCTGCACCTTGAGGAGCCAGGCGGTGGTGGCTGAGGCCCGCGACTGCACCCGCAAACGCACCCAGTAGCCCTTGGGCGTAAAGCCAAAGTTGAACCCTTCCGCCGGGCCCGGCCGGAACCGGGCGGCAAAGGCCGGGGCGCTTACTGCTGCGATGGTAAAAGCGGCGCGGGGGTCTTCGAGGAGCCAGGCGGATGATTCGGCGCGGTAACGCACCTGCCCGTCGTGCAGCACCAGCGGGGACTGGGCCCGCAGGGAAACGCCCGGGAGGAGCAGCAGGAAGAAAAAAGACACCCGAAAGGGGCGGGTTACCCAAGGGATGCCGGAAAAAAGCGTGGGCATGAATCTTTACGCGGAGTAAAAAGCAAAGGGCTGCTCGGTGAACCCTTCAAGTTACTCCAAAGATTCCGGGAATGAAAAGGGGTGCAGGTTTGACGCCTGGAAGCGTGTGCAGGTTTGCATTTGAGTTTGCATATTTGGACTTTTGCGCAAACCTATTGCTCCACCTCTATGAATGAACCGCCCGTGCAGGACCGCATCCGTGAACTTACCGATAAGCTCAACTACTACAACCACCAGTACTACCAGAACAGCATTTCCGAAATATCCGACTTCGAATTTGACCAGTTGCTGGCCGAACTGGACGCCCTCGAAAAGGCCCACCCGCAGCTGCGGCGCCCCGATTCGCCCACGCAGCGCGTAGGAGGCACGGTCACCAAAGCGTTTGCCACGGTGAAGCACCGCTACCCCATGCTTTCGCTGGGCAACACGTACTCGGAAGAAGAAGTGGTGGAGTTTGACAAGCGCGTCCGCAAGGCCATCGGCGATGATTTCCGGTACGTGTGCGAACTCAAGTTCGACGGCGTAGCCCTCAGCCTGCACTACCGCGACGGGGTGCTCGTTACGGCCGCCACCCGGGGCGACGGCGTCCGCGGCGACGACATTACCCACAACGCCCGCACCATCCGTTCGCTGCCCCTCAACATCACGCACCGGGCCAAGGGTTTTCCCGCCGAGTTCGAGGTGCGGGGCGAGGTGTTCATGCCCCTCCCGGTGTTTACGGCCCTCAACACCGCCCGCGAAGACATCGGGGAGGCGCCGCTGGCAAATCCCCGCAACGCTGCCTCGGGTACGCTCAAATTGCAGGATTCATCCATTGTCGCCAAGCGCCGGCTGGAGTGTTACGTATACTCGCTGCTGGGCGAAAACCTGCCCTTCCGTACCCATTCGCAGTCGGTGGCCCAGTTGCAGGCCTGGGGCTTCCCGGTGTCGCCTACCTACCAGGTGTGCGCCAACCTCGAAGAAGTACTCCAGTTCATTCACCGCTGGGACACCGAACGTTACAAATTGCCCGTGGGCACCGACGGCATCGTGATCAAGGTGGATGACTACGGGCAGCGGGAGGAACTGGGCTTTACGGCCAAGAGTCCCCGCTGGGCCATTGCCTACAAGTACAAGGCCGAGCACGCGGCCACGCCCCTGCTGGAGATCGAGTACAACGTGGGCCGCACCGGGGCCGTCACGCCGGTAGCCATTCTCAAACCCGTGCCCCTGGCCGGCACCACCGTCAAGCGGGCGTCGCTGCACAACGCCAACGAAATCGTGCGGCTGGGCATCCACGAGGGGGATACGCTGTTCATCGAAAAGGGCGGCGAAATCATTCCGAAGGTGACCGGCGTGGACCTGACCCGGCGCATTGCCGGCGCCCCGCCCGTGCAGTACCGCACCACCTGCCCCGCCTGCGATACGCCCCTGGTGCGGCAGGAAGGGGAGGCGGCCTACTATTGTCCCAACGAACGGGCCTGCCCGCCGCAGAACAAGGCCCGCATCGAACACTTCATCCAGCGCCGGGCCCTCAACATCGAAAACCTGGGCCCCGAGACCATCGAGCAGCTCTACGAAAAGGGGCTGGTGCGCACCCCCGCCGATCTCTACGATCTCACCGCCGGGCAACTGGCGGGCCTCGAACGCATGGGCAAGAAGTCGGCCGACAACGTGATCCGGGGCCTGGAAGCCTCCCGGGCCGTGCCCTTTAACCGGGTGCTCTTCGGCATCGGCATCCGCTTCGTGGGCGCCACGGTGGCCGACAAGCTGGCCAACCACTTCAAGAACATCGACGCCATCAAGGCCGCCTCCTTTACCGAACTGATTGAAGCCCCGGAGATCGGCGACAAGATTGCCCAGAGCATCGGCGCCTTTTTCGCCGACCCCTTCAACGTGGCCTACGTGGACAAACTCCAGCGGGCCGGCCTTCAGATGCAGATCGAGGAAAAGGCCGTGACCCGGGAAAGCGACCAGCTGGCGGGCAAGACGTTCGTGGTGTCGGGCGTGTTCACGGGGTATTCCCGCGAGGCGCTGGTGGAAAAGATCGAGGCCAACGGGGGCAAAGTGCTCGCGGGCGTGTCGGCCAAGCTCGACTACCTGGTGGCCGGCGACAAAGCGGGCACCTCCAAGTTGCAGAAAGCCGAAAAACACGGCACCAAGGTGATTTCAGAGGAAGAGTTCGAACGGCTGCTGACCGTGCCCTCAGCGGGCGAAAATCCCGACGAGTTGGCCGCAATCCTTACGTAGCTGCCAATTGGGGAGGGTATGACGCAAATCGTGGCCCCGTAACGGCGGCAATTGGGTAGCTTTGACGATTCAGCAACGGTTATTTCCTTTTTTTTGCGTCCATGCTCAAGCAGATTTTGCAAACCTGGCAGAACAACAAGTTGTTGCGCCTGCCCGCCGAATCCCGCCACCCCGTACCTTACCATTCGGCCAAGGACGTTGGCGTGCTGTTCAACGACAGCCACGCCGGGGAGTCGGCCGCCATCAACGGGTTCGTGGAGCAGTTGCAGCGGGAAGGCAAGCGGGTCCGGGCCCTCACGTTTTTTGAGCGGCCGCACAGCAACCCGTACGCGTTTAAATTTGATTATTTTACCAAGAAAGAGCTAACGCCTTTCGGCAATATCCGTAATGAAAAAGTAGACCAGTTTACCGGGTTTGCGTTCGATTACCTGTTCTGCATCAGCCAGGAGGCTTTTTTGCCTTTCGACACGATACTGCTCAAGAGCAGGGCCAAGTGCCGGGTGGGGACCTACGTGCCCGGCAAGGAAAAATACTTTGAAGTAATGGTCAAGGCGGCCGGCGGCGCCTCGCTGGCGGCCAGCCTCGACCAGATGTATCAATATACGCTACTGCTTACCAACCATGAACCGTAACCCGAATCATCCCCTCAACGGCACCGGCGTGGCCCTGGTCACGCCTTTCCGGGCCGACCTCACGCCCGACTACCCCGGGCTGAAGCAACTGCTGTCCTACACGGCCCGGGGGGGCGTTAATTATTACGTGGTCATCGGCACCACCGGCGAGTCGCCCACGGTTACCTCCCGCGAAAAGAAAGAGATCCTGGCCTTCGTCATGGAGCACAACGACGCGCGCCTGCCGGTGGTGTACGGCATCGGCGGCAACAACACGCAGGAGGTGCTGGAAGCCATCCGGGTAACGGACTTCGGGGGCGTGGCGGCCATCCTGTCGGTAAGCCCTTACTACAACAAGCCCTCCCAGCGCGGCATCTATGAACACTACGTAGCCATTGCCGACGCCTGCCCGGTGCCCGTGCTTCTCTACAATGTGCCGGCCCGCACCCAGTCCAACCTCACGGCCGAGACCACGCTCCGGCTGGCCGAACACCCCAACATCATCGGCACCAAAGAGTCGTCGGGCGATATGGTGCAGTGCATGCACATTGCCCGCCACAAACCCGAGTCCTTCCTGCTCATTTCGGGCGACGACCTGCTCACCGTGCCAATGGTGTCGCTGGGCGCCTGCGGGGTGATCTCGGTGCTGGCCAACGCCTTTCCCGAGCCCTTCACGGCGATGGTCAACGAAGCCCTGGCCGGGCGGTATGCCTCGGCCAATACGTACCTCCACCAACTGCTCGACGTGAACCCGCTCATGTACGCCGAGGGCAACCCGGTGGGCATCAAGCAGGCCCTGCACGAACTGGGCATGTGCGCCAACCACGTGCGGCTGCCCCTCGCGGCGGCTTCCGAGGAACTGGCCCGGGAAATTGCCCGGCAGGTACGGCAGATCATGGGCCGCCCCGTCGCCAGCCGGATGGGGTAAACGCGTAGGTTGGTAAGCCTTTGGTCCCCAACGCATAAAAGCAGAAAGACTGTCCCGAACCGGGACAGTCTTTCTGCTTTATTAGAAGCTATATAACCGGGTTAGATGACGCGCCGTCCCTGAATGACCCGGATCAGAATGGCGATGATGGCCAGAACCAGCAAAATGTGAATGAAGCTGCCAACAGCTTCCCCAAAACCAACGTACCCGACTAGCCACAGTACGATCAGTATGATGGCTACAATGGTTAATAAGTTCATAACTGTTCAGTTTATAGTGAGTTGTTATTGCCCTATACGGGACGGCGGCCCGAAAGGTTAAGTCTTTTCAAAACGCGAAGAGGGAGGGAAGCGAAGCTACCCGTTTTACCTGGTGTAGCTTCGCTTCTCTCCCTCAATGACTTGTTGTTGCAAACTGTGCCGGGTTGGGACAGGCCGTTACCCGTGGCGGAAGGTGCCCGTGCCGCTGTTGGAGCGGAGCTGCTTTTGCAGATAGGCAATTTCCTGGTAGAGTTCTTCGATCTTGTTGCGTTCCGTCTGGAGTTCGCGGCCCAGGGCGGTCTTGCTTTCGAGGAGTTTCTGGCGGTACGATTCGAGTTCCTGCTTCACTTCTTCGTAGTCGCGGCGGGCGGCCACGGCCACGCGGTTGCTCATCTGGTAGCGGATGAAGGCGAAGGTAGCAATCACGGCCAGCAGGCCGATGATGATCCAGTTGGTCATAATGTAGCGGTCCTTAAGGACCTGCATGCCCAGCACGGCGATGCGGTCGTTGCCGTACTGAATGTCCTGGATGGTTTTTTCCTTGCCCTGGAGGGTCTGGTTGAGGCCACTCAGTTGCGCCTGCTGCTCCGTGATCTTGCTCTGGGCCTGCTTGAGGTTCTTGCGCACCGTAGCCAGCGAATCCTGCGCGCTGCGGTGGAAGGCGTCCAGCGAAGATTGTTTGATGACCTTGTAGTCCTGATAGGTGTTGGCTTTTTCGAGAACGGCGTTGTATTGGCGGGAGAGGGTATTGGCGCCGGGTCTGGGAGTAGCTGGGGTATCAGTGGTTTGCTGCGCTAAAGAAAAAAAGCTGTTCAGGAAGATCAGAAGCACTACAAGTAATTGATTTTTTTTCATAAAAGCTGGTTTTTAGCTACCCGAGAGAAGTATGTATCGAATTTACGAGGAATAAATTTACTACTTACGTAATACTTTTGAAGGGACCGGGTTGTATGAAATATTCAGAATAACTGAGAAAATAAACGAATTATTGTGAAAGGTACCGTAAAAATAGCCTCCGCAAACCCATTTTATTAAGCCGTCAGGGCCGAAAATCGTTCCGCCCGCCTTGATTTTTCCGTAAATGTAGGCAAAAAGAAACAATGTACCTTCATGGGTGGTTTTGGCCGGTTACCTGTAAATCAGCCGGGTAGCCCGGCCGGGCCGGTTCGGCCACGGCGGGCCGCGTTGCTTCCCGCGTGCTTACCGGCGGTTTTCTTTCCACCGGCTCTTTGCCACCGGGGCTTGCACCGGCGCGGCTTCCGGCCGGGTTTCTTCCAGCAGCTGCACGGCCAGGGCCGCCGCCAGGGCCGCCCCGGCGTCCGTGCCGGCAGGCTGGAGGCGTTCGGGTTGGAAGTACTTGGGGATGAAATTGGTATCGAACCGGCCGCTCACGAATGCCTCGTGCCCCATTACGAAGCGGCAGAAGGCGAGGGTGGTTTCGGGACCGGTGATCTGGTACTCATCGATGGCCCGCTTCATGCGCCCGATGGCCTCGGTGCGGTCCTTGCCGTAGGCGATGAGCTTGGCGATCATCGGGTCGTAGTAGATGGGAATGTCCATGCCCTGCTCAAAGCCGTCGTCCACGCGGATGCCCGGGCCCTGGGGCCGCACGTACGTAGCCAGCCGGCCGATGTCGGGCAGGAAGTTGTTGCGCGGGTCTTCGGCGTACACCCGGATTTCGACGGCGTGCCCGTTGATGTGCAGGTCGTCCTGGGTGAAAGAAAGCTTTTCGCCCCGGGCAATCCGGATCTGCTCTTTCACCAGGTCCACGCCGGTGATCATTTCCGTGACGGGGTGTTCCACCTGGAGGCGGGTGTTCATTTCGAGGAAGTAGTAGTTGAGCCCTTCGTCCACGATGAATTCCACCGTACCCGCCCCGTAGTAGCCGCAGGCCCGGGCCACGTCCACGGCGCTGCGGCCCATTGCCGCGCGGATCTCCGGCGTAAGCACCGAGGAGGGCGC
The DNA here is from genome assembly GCA_963844325.1 of uncultured Sphingobacteriales bacterium. GTDB lineage: Bacteria > Bacteroidota > Bacteroidia > Cytophagales > 172606-1 > CADCTQ01. The sequence goes on along the minus strand of CAWJNV010000002.1, from coordinate 4,135,297 downwards.
TTCTTCCACGACCTTCTGGTGGCGCCGCTGCACCGAGCATTCGCGCTCAAACAGGTGCACGATGTTGCCGTGCTGGTCGCCGAGCACCTGGATTTCGATGTGGCGGGGCGAAGTGATGTATTTTTCGATGAACACCGACCCGTCGCCGAAGGCCGAGGTGGCTTCGGAGATGGCCCGCTGCATTTGTTCTTCCAGGTCGGCTTCGCTTTCGACCACCCGCATGCCCTTGCCCCCGCCGCCGGCGCTGGCCTTGATGAGCACCGGGTAGCCGATCTGGCGGCACACGCGCCGGGCTTCGGCCGGGTCGCTGATGGCGTCGGGCGTGCCGGGCACCATCGGGATGTGGTACTGCGCGGCGGCGGCTTTGGCGGCCAGCTTGCTGCCCATCACGCGGATGGATTCGGGGGAGGGGCCGATGAAGATCAGCCCGGCCTCCCGGACCCGGGCGGCGAAGGTGGCGTTTTCCGACAGGAAGCCGTAGCCGGGGTGAATGGCGCCGGCGCCGGTAAGCCGGCAGGCTTCGATGATCTTGTCAATTTTCAGGTACGACTCCGCCGAGGGCGGCGGGCCAATGCACACGGCTTCGTCGGCGTAGCGGACGTGCAGGGCGCGGCGGTCGGCCTCGCTGTACACGGCCACGGTCCGGATGCCCATTTCGCGGGCCGAACGCATCACGCGCAGGGCAATTTCGCCGCGGTTGGCCACGAGAATCTTGTCTATTTTATGCATCTTCAGGGAGCAGGTGGTGATCACGCCCGCTAACTTACCCCAAATCTCCCCATTTCCATAATCCGGTATTTCGTGGTAAATTTGCCCGATTTAATGTACTTCCATTACCTTTTTTAAACCTAACAAAATCACTGACGTGGATTTATTTGATAAGCGACTGACCAACATGGGGCCGTTGGGGCAATACTACAAGACCGTGCACGGCTACCTGGCATTTCCCAAGCTGGAAGGCGAAATCGGGCCGCACATGCGTTTCCGCGGCCAGCCGGTGCTCAACTGGAGCCTTAACAACTACATTGGTCTTGCCAACCACCCCGAAATCCGCAAGGCCGATGCCGATGCGGCCGCCGAGTGGGGCCTTGGTACCCCGATGGGGGCCCGCATGATGTCAGGCAACACCAAGTACCACGAACAACTGGAAGCCGAACTGGCCGTCTTCGTGCAGAAGGAAGACGCCATCCTGCTCAACTTCGGCTACCAGGGCATCATGTCAGTGATTGACGCCATGCTCGACCGCCACGACGTGCTCATCTACGACCTGGAGTCGCACGCCTGCATCGTGGACGGGGCCCGGCTGCACATCGGCAAGCGTTTCGGCTTCGCCCACAACGACGTGGACAACCTCGAAAAGCAACTGCAACGGGCCACCCGCCTGGTGGGCGAGACGGGCGGCGGCATCCTGGTGGTGACCGAAGGCGTGTTCGGCATGTCGAGCAGCGTGGGCAAACTCAAGGAGATCGTCGCTTTGAAGCAAAAATACAATTTCCGTTTGCTGGTGGACGACGCCCACGGCTTCGGTACGCTGGGCCAGACCGGCGCCGGCGCGGGCGAAGCGCAGGGTTGCCAGGACGGCATCGACCTCTACTTTTCCACCTTCGCCAAGTCGATGGCCAGCATCGGCGCCTTCATCGCCGGGCCCAGAGACATCCTCTACTACCTGCGCTACAACACCCGTTCGCAGATTTTCGCCAAGGCGCTGCCCATGCCCCTGGTGATCGGGGCCCTCAAGCGCCTCGACATGCTGCGCACCCGTCCCGAACTGCGCGAAAAACTCTGGACCATCGTCAACGCCCTGCAGAACGGCCTGAGGGAAAGGGGCTTCAATATCGGAAATCCACAATCGCCGGTGACGCCCGTGTACATGAACGGCAACCCCACCGAGGTGCAAAACCTGATCCGCGACCTGCGCGAAAACCACCATATTTTCTGCTCGGTAGTGGCATATCCCGTTGTGCCTAAGGGAGTTGTGTTGATGCGCCTGATTCCCACGGCCGTGCATACCCTCGACGACGTGAACCGGACGCTGGCGGCCTTCGAGGACATTGCCGCCAAACTCAAATCTGGGGTTTATGCTATCGGCGAAGTGCCGGTGGTGCTCTAAGCCAGCGGACCCGGGTTTGTCTTATGCTAAGGTCTGATGCCCTTTCCTGCGAAATTTGCGAGAATTTTTTGTTAAAATTTGTACGATATATTTTAATCATTAAATTCGAGCAACAAATAGTTCAATTTAAACCCTAAACTTCACGCAATGAAAAGATTCGACCAGATCCGCGAATTAGTCATGTCATTGGAAGGTGATTTCGAAAAGTTCTACGAAAAAGGAAACCAGGCCGCCGGCACCCGAGTAAGAAAAGGCATGCAGGACCTCAAGAACCTCGCCCAGGAGATCCGCATCGAAATTCAAGACAAGAAGAACACGGAAGAAGCTTAGCCGCTCCACCCTAAGCAACAAAGAAAAAAGCGCCACTTGGCGCTTTTTTCTTTGTTGCTTAGGGTGGAGCGGGGTAGAGCGGGGAGGGCCGGATCAGGATTGACCGGATTAACGGATCATCAGGATTTGGACGGGGCTCCGGTGTGGTGCAGGAGGGATCAGCACAATGGAATAAAAGGCAAACAAAAAAGACCATTGTTGCGGATGGTCTTTTTTGTTTGCCTTACCGGAATCCTGTCCAAATCCTGTTGATCCGTTAATCCGGTTAATCCTGACCCGGTCTCCTCCCTAACCTCTTTCGGTTAGGGTAGCGTAGTTGCGTTCGGTGTGGCCGACGTAGATCTGGCGGGGGCGGCCGATGGGCTCCTTGGCTTCGCGCATTTCTTTCCACTGGGCGATCCAGCCGGGCAGACGGCCCAGGGCAAACATCACCGTGAACATGTTGGTCGGGATGCCCAGAGCCCGGTAGATGATGCCCGAGTAGAAGTCTACGTTCGGGTACAGCTTGCGTTCCACGAAGTAGGGGTCCTGGAGGGCGGCTTCTTCGAGTTGCTTGGCAATGTCGAGCACCGGGTCGTTGATGCCCAGTTGGGTGAGCACCTTGTCGGCGGCTACCTTAATGATCTTGGCGCGGGGGTCGAAGTTTTTGTACACCCGGTGACCAAAGCCCATCAGGCGGAAGTTGCTCGACTTGTCCTTGGCCATCTTAATGTACTTGCTGGTATCGCCGCCGTCGGCGCGGATGGCTTCCAGCATTTCGATCACCTCCTGGTTGGCCCCGCCGTGCAGCGGTCCCCACAGGGCGTTGATGCCCGCCGATACCGACGAGTACAGGCTGGCCCGCGAGGAGCCCACCAGGCGCACCGTGGAGGTGGAGCAGTTCTGTTCGTGGTCGGCGTGCAGGATGAGCAGTTTGTTGAGGGCGTCTACCACCACCGGGTTCACCTGGTACTCTTCCACCGGCAGCGCAAACATCATGTAGAGGAAGTTGGAGCAGTAGTCGAGGCTGTTCTTGGGGTAGTTGACCGGATGCTTCATCTGGTTCTTGTAGGCCCAGGCGGCAATGGTCGGCATTTTGGCGAGCAGGCGGATGATCGAAAGCTGCTCCTGCTCGGGCGTCTGGTTCTCGACCGACTCGGGGTAGAAGGCCGTGAGCGAACACACCAGCGACGAAAGGACACCCATCGGGTGGGCGTTGACGGGGAAGCCGTCGAAGATTTTTTTGGTGTCCTCGTTTACCAGCGTGTGGATGCGGATTTCGTGCTCAAAAGATGCGAGTTGCGCTTGCGTGGGCAGTTCGCCGTAGATAAGCAGGTAGGCAACCTCCAGGAAGGATGACTTTTCGGCCAGCTGCTCAATGGGGTAGCCCCGGTAGCGGAGAATGCCCTGTTCGCCGTCGAGGAACGTAATGGCGCTTTTGGTGGCGCCGGTGTTCTTATACCCCTTGTCGAGCGTGACCAGCCCGGTTTTGTCGCGGAGGTCGTTGATGTCAATGGCCGTTTCTTTTTCGCTGCCAACCACGAGAGGCAGTTGGATCGATTGGCCGTTTACGCGTAGTTCTGCTAAGTCAGGCATATCGGGTGATTAAAGAGTTCTGGAGATCGGTCTAGGCGGCAAAGGTAACTCAAACCATTTGCATTTGCCGAAGCTAAATTAGGGCAAAATTCATTCCGGGCAAAAATATGGACCCTTCCTCGTCCCGCCCGAACCGCTTTTGCCCAAAAGCGGAGGACCCCCGCGGCATCCCTTCCCGTGCCCCCAATTCCGGGGGCTGTTCCCGGGGGCCAGGAAAAAACTCCTGTTTAACATAACTATTTTAATTACTAACAAAGCGGGGTTTCGGCAAGCGAGAAGTGGGGGAGGGGTTACCAGTTGGAGCGGGCCGGCGGCCCATCCCCCTGCAAAGTCGCCAGCAGTTCCGCCGGGATCAGCGGCTTGTGGAGGTAGCCCGCCAGGGGGTAGAAGGCCGCCTGTCGTTTGTCGATGGGCAGCAGCGAGCAGGTGAGCATAATGGTGCTGACGGGGTGTTGCACGGGGAGTTTCTCCCGCAGGGCCCGTTCGATGAATTCAAACCCGTTCATATCGGGCATGAGCAGGTCGAGCAGGATCACCTGCGGGTAACGTTCCGTGTGCCGGTGGGTGGAGAGGTGGCGCAGGGCCTCGCGGCCGGTGGTGGTGACCGTAAGGTCTTCGCACAAGTGCATCTTTTGCAGCACCTTGGAAATGATCCAGGCGTCCACCGAGCTATCTTCGATGAGGAGCAGGTTGCGGATGGGACAGGGGCTAGGCACGGGTAGGCGAGATACCAACCCACAAAGAAAGGCGGTAGTAAAAATACAATTCGCAGAATAAATACGGAATTTTTCTGGGTAAATGCTTAGGTAGGCCTGGCTGCAACTAAGTAGTTCTACGCAAAGGGGACTAGCGGATTTTCTGCGTACGACTGGGCGGCCGGAAGCAAAGGCGGACATAACGGAGTAAAATACCTAACAATAGGTATTGATTAAATGGTATCTGGCTACCGGCACGAGAATGACACGGCGGCGCGTGCCGTATCTCCCCTTTCGAAGGGAATCAAGGAGGTGGTCACCTGCGACGTGCAGACGGGGGACCACTACCTGGCCAGCCGTATACGTTGCCGTGCACCAGCAGTACCTGCCCCTGCTCGAACCGCTGAACCTCAACCCGAAAGCCAGCAGGACCAAGTATTACGTATAGAACAAGTATTACGTATAGAAAAGGTAAATAAGAACATTGAGTAGGGTAGGGGTACGAAAAAAACAAGGGGCCCTATAGGAGCCCCCGTTTCTGATATGTTTACTTGGCAAATTTATTTGCAATACAACTTCTGCAATACTACCTCTCACCCGGGCGGCTGCCAATCAAGGTTGCCCGCTTTGCGTACACGCGTAAGATCCTGGTTGAACATGGTAACGCGGTTTCAAAATCCGTTCTCCGATTGAACGGCCAGGGGAGTCCCTTTGCTCTCCTGGTTGTACATCTCTACAATCTGGGCGATGTGCTCATAAGCAAGCGTGCCTTTCTTGATCTTCTCATTGACAACTTCGTGGTCGGAGAAATACTCGGATAGCCGTTTTTTGAACTTGGTCGGGTTATCCGGCACCCGGACCAGCGGATCGTCCGCCTCCCGCTGGAGCAGGTAACTATCAATGATCGCGGAGAAATTACCGGAGCCTGCCATGTTCGGGCCGCCGTTCACAAAAGTCGAGCTGAAATACAAGGTCACGATGCCGGTCTTGATCACTTTGGCGAAAGCAATCGGGATGTTGGCACCGGTTATGCCGAAGGGCACTTCGAAATCCCGCACCACGGTGAATGAATCCGTGCCGGTCACGAACCCGGCAATGTTGCTGCTGGTAAACTCCTGGGGTTTCTCCTTCTTGCCGGTTTTGAACTTGATATAGTCGTTGCCGCTGATGAACTTGATGAGCCCGTGGTGGATTTGCTTTTGGGGGTCAATGTAATAGCCCTCCTTGTACTCAGCGGATAAATCAAATACCTGGGCGTGGCCCATCGTAACGGCGCAGATCGAAATCAGCAGGAATAAGATACGTTTCATAGGTTTTAAAGAAAGCGCATTCTATACCGTTTGGGCCAGAAAGGTAAAAGGAACAGGTTGAACCTCAGGTGTAATAAAAAAGCCCTCCGTTCGAGAGGGCTCCTGAGGTACTGTTAACACGGGCCGACGCGGAACGTTAGCTCAGTTAGTTCAGAGCGTCAAGTGCTCCAGGTAGAGAGTCGGGGGGGCGAATCATCGGCTGGCTCCTTTTAGTACTTCACCCGGTTCTCCTTCGCCCAGGACAGTGAGCCCACAATAGCCAGCACTGCCCGGGGAAAGCAGTTCCATGCAGTGCAGGCGCAGCGAATATTCAACCGAGGTAAACATAAATTACCAAAGCATTAAGAGTAACTTATTACTCACGCATGTTGAGACCGGACCGGCGATTGGGTGAGGGTCAGCACAGCACCATCTTGCAGTGCCATATAGTTGGTATAAGTTGTGCATAATCCAACGGAAAAGGGGCCTATTCTACTCACCCATGAAAACACTATCCCTCTTTATTCTGGGCATTATGCTCATCCAATCATTACTGTCAGGCTGTAAGGAACGGTATGTAAATATCAATAACTACGATTTTAGTCAGCTCGCTGGCAAAACTGTGAGTGGTGTCTACTGTAAAGGGAATCACTACTTGGAGATTCAATTCCTAAATGGGGATACGCTCCGGCTCTATTCAGTAAGTAAAACAATGCGGGTCATCGTACCCGTTCGGCGATAATGGCTTTTCGTAAGTTATCATTCCTCATAGATCTATTCAAAGTTAGAATACGTTCTCACCCGAACGTAGAAGTCATTGGGCAGCTCCAGTTTCCCTCGCAGCTGCTTCCCTAAAAGCAAAAGCCCTCCGGAGAGGGCTTCTTTGTTATGCATATGTCTGCCAACTTTAATACAGGACAAAACTTCACCCCCGGCCCCTCTCCCAAGGAGAGGGGAGGCGTAAAGCCTTGAAAAAAAGCTATTTGTAGAATCCTTTCTTCTCCCCTCTCCCCGGGAGAGGGGCTGGGGGTGAGGTTTTGTCCTGTATTAAAGTCTGCCAACTCAGAAGGTTAACTCTTCTTGGAGTTCAACAGCCTCTGCGTGGTTGCCATGTTTTCGCCCTACTTGTACCTTAATGATCATTTTCTTACTTACTTTCCGATGCAGAACTTCGAGAAGATGTTGTCCAGCAAATCCTCGGTGGTGATCTCGCCGGTAATCTCGCCCATGTGGTGGAGGGCCGCCCGGATGTCGAGGGCCAGCAGGTCGCCGGAGATGCCGCGTTGCAGGGAGGAGAGGGCCTGTTCGAGGGCCAGGTTCGTCTGCCGCAGGCTTTCGTAGTGGCGCAGGTTGGTCACCATCGTATCGGTTTTTTTCCACGCGTCGGCGTGTACGACCCGCACGATGCGCTGCTGCAACGCGTCCACCTGCCAGTCCTGCGCGGCGGCAATGAACGTAATGTCGGTACGGCCGGCCCACTCGTTCCGGTCGCCGACCAGGTCCCACTTGTTGCCCACCAACAGGATTGGGATGCCCAGTTCCCGTACTTCGGCCGTTTCCGCGTCCAGTTCCGCCGGCGTAGTGGCCGAGGCGTCGAAGAGGTAGAGGAGGAGGGAAGCCCCTTTCATCTTTTCCCGGGTGCGGGCCACCCCAATGGCTTCAATCGTGTCGGTGGTGTGGCGCAGGCCCGCCGTGTCGATGAGCCGGAACCGGACGCCTTCCATTACCAGTTCGTCCTCGATCACGTCGCGGGTGGTGCCGGGAATGTCCGACACAATGGCCTTTTCCTCCCGCAACAGCGTATTGAGCAGGGTCGATTTCCCGGCGTTGGGCCGGCCGGCAATCACCAGCGGAATGCCGGTTTTGATGGCGTTGCCCAGGTTAAACGATTGCACCAGTTCACCCACCACCCGTTGCAGGTCCCGCAGCAGCCGGCGCAGGTCTTCGCGGTTCGCAAATTCCACGTCTTCTTCGCCAAAGTCCAGCTCCAGTTCGATCAGCGAGGCAAAGTGAATGAGCTGGTCGCGCAGGGCTTTGATCTGCCGCGAGAAGCCGCCGCGCATCTGGTGCAGCGCCGTGCGGTGCGAGGCCTCCGAATCCGAGGCAATCAGGTCGGCCACGGCTTCCGCCTGGGCCAGGTCGAAGCGGCCGTTGAGGAAGGCCCGCTGCGTAAACTCACCGGGTTTGGCCAGCCGGGCGCCGCCCTTGAGCAAGCTCTGGATGATGCGCCGCGCAATGAATTCGGAGCCGTGGCAGGAAATTTCCACTACATCTTCCTTGGTGTAGGAGTGAGGCCCCCGGAAAAGCGTTACCAGTACTTCGTCGAGCAGTTGCCCTTCGTCGCGCAGGGCGCCGTAGTGAACCGTATGCGACGGTTGCTCCGACAGGTTTTTGCCCTTGAAAAGCGCATTGGTGATTGAGAAAGCTGCCGGTCCCGATAAACGAATAACGGCAATGGCGCCAACGCCGGGAGGCGTAGCCAGGGCAACGATGGTATCTCCGAGTGGTAACAAGGTAAACCGGGATTGAAGTAATTGAACGGGTAAAGCGGAGGCGCTTAAATGCTAAAGGTAGGAACAGCGGCGGCGGGAAGCGGGTTCATTCACCCCTCCGAATTCGTGAAGCAAAGCCACCCGGCGCAAGGAGGAGGGTGTGTTATCTTTCGAAATATTATGTTAAGCTATTCAATTGTGTTTATAAAAGTGATGGGTTTACATAAGTGAGAGACGGGGCTGTAGTGTAACCAAGATGGAAAACCCGGATGTTTGTTAATCAGCTGTAGTGATTTACAAATTTAAATAGCAAGGTGAATTGTATCAGCAATTTATTAGTGCACCAAGCTAAAATTATTTCATTCAGTTTAAACATGTAAATTGATAGGATATTCAATTTGTTAACTTTGTAATTACGTTTCTGGCTTTGTAATGATGACATTGTAATTTACAAATGTATTAAACTGTATTTTGAGTTGGGCTGTATTTTTCTGTTATTGTAATTAAAAACTGCCGCTCAATATTTAGTAGGAGGGAAGCCCATCCATTTTACTCAATGGCATACAGGTTCTGCGCCACGTCACGCGAGATAAACATCTTCCGGCCGTCTACGCGCAACTCTACGGACTGGTCGTACTCAATCTTATCCATTATTTCAAATGAGGAGCCGATGGCAACGCCGATCTTGTCCAGGTATTGAAGGAAAACCGTGGAACTGTCCTTGACGCCGGCAATAGTGCCTTTTTTACCCGGGTCCATTTCACTCAGGAAAACCTGCTTCTCCTGGGCAAACTCTCCCCGCGCGTTGGGAATGGGATCGCCGTGAGGGTCAAACCGCGGGAACTCCAGGAAAGCGTCGAGCCGCTCGATCAGATCGGTGGCCTGGATGTGCTCCAGCTGCTCGGCAATGTCGTGAATTTCGTCCCACTTGTAGCCGAGCTTATTGACCAGGAATACTTCCCACAGCCGGTGCTTGCGGATGATTGTCAGGGCCTGGCGCTTCCCTTCATCGGTTAGCGTTACCCCCTGGTATTTGACGTAATTGATCAGGCCTTTCTGCGCCAGTTTGCGCAGCATATCACTGACGGATGCTGCTTTGGTCTGGGCCGCTTCCGCAATGGCATTGGTGCTGGCTTCCCCTCCGCTTTCGGTTTCGATCTTAAATATGATCTTGATATAGTTCTCTTCTGCTTGAAATAGCATGAATTGCCCCTCCCTGGTGGTTTCTATACACAAACCTAGCAATAACATTAGCATTAAACATGCAAATATACTATTAAATTTAGTAATACATTTCGTAATTTGGTAAAACTAAATAAATTAGCAATCGGTTGATTTACTAAATGTAGTAGTATATTGTTTTGCTAATAATGTGAGACTGAATCGTATGTGTTCATTACTCATATATGCATCATAAAATGACAAGACTTGAAGCTGATTAGATAGGAGGGAAGGAGTATACTGAAAGAAGTTAATGCTGTAGGCCGCCCGGTAAGGGTGGCAAAAAGTTTCCCAAAGCGCATTGGGAGGAATCAGGAAAGGGATTCGATGGTAGATGTATTCATAAAACTTAGTCGGAATCTTGTCCCGGAAGCTGCGGTTGTCGCGGTAAGGCGCCAGCGCCAGGTCTGCATCCCCGATTGCCCGGATGATCTGCTCGTGCGGAACGGGCTGGTCAACGCCTACTAACCGGATAAAAGAGGCGCCGCTTACCATTTCCCGCAACCGCTTCCGCTCCGCCGGCCGGGCCTCGTAACCAATAATGGTCAGTGTGTACCGGGCATCCACCCCGTGCAATGCTTTTGCTAACGCCACGGCTTCGTAAATCCCGTACGACTCGGCAATGGTTCCCGTGTACAGCAACCGGTAGCGGCCGCGGCGCCGCGGCACGACCAGCACGTCGGTCAGCGGCTCAAACTTGTTCTCCACGATCTCGTATTTTCCTTTTACGAACGGCAGCTCCCGGGCGTAGCAGCGTTCGGCCAGCAGGTAAGCATCGGCGAAGGGGCGGGTGCACCACTCCACCCCGCGGACGAACACTGCAAACATGTTCCTGGTGAACACCGGGAAGGCGCTGCCGTGAACAAGGTTATAATAATAGTTCTCGCGGATGTCATAGATGAAAGCGGGGCGAAATAAAATTTTGTATATGATCGTAACTATCAGTAAATCAGGCGAGTTAACTACAATGACATCGGGTTTTACTTGAAGAAGCTTTTTGTAATATTTCAAAGACACTGTGAACCTTTCCCAGGACAGTCTGTTTGCGCACAGAAGCACGTGAAAGTACATGTTTGGCTGGCGAACATGTTTGCGCGAACAGAATCCCATCACGTGTACCTCGTGATTTTCGCGGCGAACCAGGGCCATACCTATTTTTTCGTACATTCGAGGGTCGGTTACCGGTTTGAGGGCCGATGCAATCACAACCACATTTTTCTTCATAACTAAGTCAAGATAGCCCAATTTATGGAACTAAAAGAGATCATTGAATCCGCTTGGAACGACCGGAGTTTACTCACCAAAAGGGATACGGAGGTAGCCATCCGCACGGTAATCGAAGGGCTCGACAAGGGCCTGCGCCGGGTGGCCGAACCGAAAGCCGACGGCACCTGGCAGGTGAACGAATGGATCAAAAAAGCGGTGATTCTCTACTTTCCCATTCAACAGATGCATACCACGGAGCTGCCGCCGTTTGAATACCACGACAAGATGCAGCTTAAAAAAGGGTACAAAAGTCTAGGCGTCCGGGTAGTACCCCCGGCTGTGGCCCGTTACGGCGCCTTTCTCGGCAAAGGGGTCATCCTGATGCCTTCTTACGTGAACATCGGGGCGTACGTGGACGCCGAAACGATGGTGGACACCTGGGCTACGGTGGGCAGCTGCGCCCAGGTGGGCAAACGCGTACACTTGAGCGGCGGCGTGGGGGTAGGAGGGGTGCTCGAACCGCCCCAGGCCGCCCCGGTAATTATCGAAGACGGCGCCTTCATCGGTTCCCGCTGCATCCTGGTGGAAGGCGTTCGGGTCCGCAAGGAGGCCGTGCTGGGCGCCGGCGTTACGCTCACGGGCTCCTCCAAAATCATCGACGTGACGGGCAGCGAACCCAAAATCTACATGGGCGAAGTACCCGAAAGGGCCGTCGTGATTCCGGGCAGCTACCCGAAACAGTTCCCGGCCGGTGAGTTCCACGTCCCCTGCGCGCTGATCATCGGCCGCCGCAAGGAAAGCACCGACCTCAAAACTTCCCTCAACGATGCACTGCGGGAGAATGCGGTGACTGTCTAGATCAGGATTTGCAGGATTACAGGATGAACAGGATTGGACGTCGAACCGGTATGCATCCGGATGAGATGATGAAAACGATTCGAATACTCACAACTGATTCCAATCCCTGATCCTGATCATCCTGTAATCCTGCAAATCCTGATCTAGACACCGATGCCCAACTGCCGCATGAGTGCCGCCGCGTTGGCCGTGCGGCATGGCCCGTCGCGCAGTTTATAGTCGAACCGGATCTGGTCGCCGAGAATATCGCTTTCAAAACTGTAGTTGGCCAGGTCGATCTCGTCGGCCAGCGATACGAGTTCCAGGTCGTGGGTGGAGATCAGCCCGAAGGCCCGCGAACGGCTCAATTGCCGGGCCAGGGCTTCGGCGCCGGCGTGGCGGTCGGCCGAATTGGTGCCCTTCAGAATCTCGTCGAGCAAAAACAACACGGGCACCCGGTTCGTCTTGAGCAACCCCACCAGCCCGTTGATGCGCTTGAGTTCGGCCATGAAGGAAGACGTACTTTCCGAAAGGTCGTCCTGGGTGCGCATGCTGGTGTACAACTGCACGGAAGATACTTCCATCCCGGCGGCGCAGACCGGTGCGCCGGTCAGGGCCAGCACGGTGTTGATGCCGACCGTCCGCAGGAACGTAGTTTTGCCGGCCATGTTCGAACCGGTCACCAGGCCAATGGCCCCCTGGCCGTCCAGGGCAAAATCGTTGGCAACCCGTTTGGCCGCCGGGATCAGCGGGTGGCCGAGCGAACGGGCCTCGAAGTGGTACGGGGTGTCGGCGATGCGGGGAAACGAATATTCGGGGTGGGCGTAGTGAAAACCGGCCAGGCTGTTGAATGCTTCCAGTTCCCCCATGGCTTCTGTCCACGCGGTAATCCAGGCCGGGCTGATTTCTTTTTTGAGTGCTTCCCCCTGCAACAGCAGGTTTACCCCCGTAAGCATTATGACGAACCCGAATGCACCCGGGGCGTCGCGCACCTTGCCCACGTTGTCGAGCACCTGCACCAACCGGCCCAGGCGGTGGGTCGCCCCACCGTTTTCCCGCAGCCGTCGCTGTACGTCGGCCAGCAGCGGGCTCCCGAAACGTTCCCGTTCCTGCACGCCATCCAGGGCCACTACCGTTCGCAGGGCCGTGGCGGCGGGCGGTCCGAAATCGCCGATCCGGAGAATGCTCGGTTGCAGCCGGCGGAGCAATCCGTACTCCAGGGCGTAAATAGAGCCTAACAACAGAAGCCACGTCCGGGGCAACAAGCCGCCCACGGAGGTGCCGCTCATGGCCAGCAGCAGGCATATGTTACTGATGATGAAGGCAGCCGGCAGCACGGCCACGGCCACCCGGTACGCGAAGCGGTATCTGGTCACCAGCGCATCCGGTCCGGCCAGCCAATCAAGTAGCTCGGCCAGCGCCGCTTCTTCGTCGGGCAGCCGGTCCTTCCGGCGGGGCAGTGAAAAGCCGGTCAGGCGCTGCACGGAAAAACCGGCCAGCAGGCCGTCCCGGGCGGTGCATTGCTGCTGGTAACGGCCGGTCACTTCGAACTGCTGCCGCCACCCTTCCTTGCCGGCCAGTTCCTGCACCGCCGCTTGCCGGGCGGACACGACGGGGCCGTCGGCCGGATGGAGCAGCCAGGCAGCCAGCTTTTTCCGGCCAAAAGCGGTGGTGGTACGGTTCAGTAAAGCAAAAAGGGAGTGCCGCCCGACGACATCGAGGTCGGGGCCGTACGGGTGTTTGGCATCGGCAAAAGAATTTCCGTCAGGTAAGTCGTTCAGGTCCAGGTTGGAACGGGCCACTTCGTCGCGGTTCACGGACACGTACAGCGCGGCCGTCTCTTTGAACTGGGTGAGTACGTTGCGCTTCTTTTGCAGCAGCGCCAGCACGACCGCGGTGGTGCCGGCCACCATCAGGGTTCCCCCCAGGGCGCCGGCGTTGGCGAAAAAGACGACGCCCACCAGACCCAAAAGCAGTACCAGCAGGCGGAAAAGGGTCGCTTTCTGCAACGACTGTTCCGCCTGCCGGTGTTGCCCCGAGAAGTGGGCGATGTTATCTTCAAAAAAACGTTTCGGTCCCCGGTGTTCCTGGTTCTTCGTCATAAGAACAGTTAAGTTGTACGCCACCCAACCCCACATAACTCCTTCCGGCCAGGAATATTTGTCAGTGCAGCCTCGCCCCGTACCCAAACCCTGCCTCCCTGCTGACAAAGGCAATATATTTAAAAATGGCTTAAATTCCAGGTTTTCGGCGGAAAACTTACGTTCTTTTTTCGCAAAAAATAGAATTTAGTTCAGGCTCCGGCAAACCACCGGGCGGTGGTCAGCGTCTTACTGGCCCCGGGCGAAACGCGGCGCCACCTGCAAGTCCTTGCTGTCTTTCTTCCACTGGTAAAAGCCGATGCCCGACTTGGCGCCCAGGTGGCCGGCCTGTACCATGTTGACCAGCAGCGGGCAGGGGGCGTACTTGGGGTTGCCCAGCCCTTCGTGCAGCACCCGCAGGATGGCCAGGCACACGTCGAGCCCGATGAAGTCGGCCAGTTGCAACGGGCCCATCGGGTGGGCCATTCCGAGCTTCATGACTGTATCAATTTCGTACACTCCGGCCACGCTTTCGTACAGGGTATAAACGGCTTCGTTGATCATCGGCATCAGGATGCGGTTGGCTACGAAGCCGGGGTAATCGTTCACTTCCACGGGTACCTTTTCGAGCCGCCGCGACAGGTCCATTACGTACCGGGCCGTCTCGTCGGTGGTCGAATAGCCCCGGATCACTTCCACCAGTTTCATCACCGGCACGGGGTTCATGAAGTGCATGCCGATGACCTGCCCGGGCCGGTTGGTGACCGACGCGATGCGGGTGATGGAGATGGACGACGTGTTGGTGGCCAGGATGGCGTCGGGGGCGCAGAACCCGTCGAGCCCCCGGAAAATGGAAAGCTTCAACTCGGTGTTCTCGGTAGCCGCCTCCACCACCAGCCGGGCCCCGGCCACGCCTTCTTCGGTAGACGTGAACGTTCTGATCCGGCCCAGGGTCGCTTCCTTCTGCGCGGCGGTCACCTGGTTTTTGTTCACCTGCCGGTCCAGGTTGCCGGTAATGGTTTTGATGCCTTTTTCCAGCGCCGGCCCCGACACGTCGATCAGGTTGACGGGGAAGCCCTGCAGGGCAAACACGTGGGCAATGCCGTTGCCCATGGTGCCGCTGCCGATTACTGCAATTTGGTCCATGCGTGATAGGTCGATTGGTTGAGCCGGCAAATATAGAACGAGTCAGTGGTTAATCGGTCATTTGTCACTGGTCAATAGTTGACGGATTCGACTACTGACCAATGACTGATGACCATTTAACCACTGACTAATTCCGCGCCAGCGGCGTTCCGCGGGGTTCGACGATGGGGAAGGGGTACACTTCTTCGGTAAGGCGGTACGCCTGGCGTTGGCCGGCCGTCAGGAGCCAGGGGGTGTGCACCAGGGCTGGCGGCAGGTCGCGCAGTTGGGGCAGCCACCGCTTTACGTATTCGCCTTCCGGGTCGTACTCCCGGGCCTGCTTGACCACGTTGAAGTGGCGGCCTTCCCGCGGATCGTTGCCCACGCCGGCCACGTAGTTCCAGTTGCCCCAGTTGCTGGCCGGGTCGTAGTCGAGCAGTTGCGACTCGAACCAGGCCGCTCCCGGCACCCAGTTCAACGACAAATCCTTTACCAGGAAGCTGGCTACGTTCTGCCGGCCCCGGCTCGACATGTAACCCGTGCGCAGCATCTCGGTCATGTTGGCGTCGATGAACGGGTAGCCGGTGGTGCCGGTGCGCCACCTTTCGAAGTGCGCAAAGTCCCCCTTAAAAGCTACGGGTGCTTCTTTGATGCCGCCCGCCTTGAAAATCTTGTTGGCGTGCTTCTTGGCGATGAACCGGAAAAAGTCCCGCCACATCAGTTCAGTGATCAGGTGCTGGGTGGATTCGTTGCGCAAGCGTTCCCGTTCGTAGCGCTTCACGTCCCAAAAAACGGTTCGGGGGGAAATGCAGCCCGTCGAAAGCCAGGGTGCCAGTTTGCTCGAATAGTCGGCGCCGATGAGTCGGTTGCGGGTGTGCTTATAATGCTGCAACCCGTCGCGGTCCCAGAAGTACGTCTGCATCCGCCGCAGCGCCTCCGACTCCCCGCCCCGGAAAGCCAGCACGGCCCGTTCGTCGGCAATGGGTTTGGTCAGGCCAAATCCTTCCAAGGTGGGCATCCGGCCGGGCGGCAGGGTGGCCGGCACGTCGATCCTGGGAGGGGCCGGCAGGGGCTCCCGCACGTTCACGTACCGTTCGATTTCCTTGCGGAAGTCGGAAAACACTTCCGGCAGGTTTTTGACGGGGAAGGGCAGGTCTTCGAGGTGGTACAGCGTGGTGCCCCAGAAGTACGTGATCGGCACCTTGTAGCGCCACAGGGCGTGCTCCAGGGCTTCTTCCACCTGGATCTCCTCGTCAGTGACTTCCTTGTGGGCGTACACGGCGTCGATGCCCAGCGCGGCCACCAGTTGCGGAATGCGTTCCTCGGGCCTGCCGGTCTCCACCAGCAGCCGCCCGCCGCGTTTTGCCATTTCTTCTTCCAGTTCGCGGACGCTTTCGAGCAGAAACTTTGTTCGGAAAGCCCCCGTTTTAGGGAATGAATACTTGGTGTCCACGAACTGACGAACATCGAAACAGTAGTACGGGATCACCGCCGCCTTGCCGGCGGCTTTGCACAAAGGTTCGTGGTCACGAACCCTCAAATCGTTGCGGAACCAAACAAGTATCTTTCTCATTAGTAGTGCGATAGGCCCTTAATGATAAACTTTTACTTTTACTCAGTTTCCTTCGGGACGGATCTTTCCTATTTCAACCAATTCGCCCGATAAAGGTTTGCGTTTGCACCGGTTTTCTCCCGTTTCCGTATACCTTTGCAAATGGCTCCCCACGCATGAATATGAGAAAAAGACCCTCTTTCGTAGGCAAATACCACACCCTGGCAGTCGTAAAACGGGTGGATTTCGGGCTGTACCTCGACTTGGACGGCGAAGAGATCCTGTTGCCGACCAAATACGTGCCCGCGAACGTGAACATGGGCGAACGTTTGCGCGTGTTTGTGTACCGCGACTCGGAAGAACGCCTGATTGCCACCACGTTACAGCCGGCAGCTACGGTAGGGGAGTTTGCCGCCCTGCCCGTCGTAGCCACTACCTCGCACGGCGTATTCCTCGACTGGGGGCTCGAAAAAGACCTGTTCCTGCCTTTCTCCGAGCAGCACCAGCGCCTCGCAGTGGGCCCCAAGTACCTGGTGCGGATCATGCTCGACCGCACCACCGACCGCGTGATGGCCAGTGCCCGCCTGGAACAATTTCTCGACGACAACCCCGCCGACGCCCTCCGGGAGGACCAGGAGGTGCGCCTGACCGTGTGGGAATACACCGAAATCGGCATCAAAGCGGTCATCGAAGACCGCTACCAGGGGCTCCTGTACCGCAACGAGGTGTTTACTGACCTTCACCCGGGCGACAAGCTGACGGGCTACATCAAGAAGGTGCGCGACGACGGCAAGGTGGACGTAACGCTGCGGAAAAAGGGCTACGAAGAAGTGCAGGACGCCCAGGAAGTGGTGTTCCGGAAGCTGGTAACCAACGGTGGTACGCTGCCGCTTACCGACAGCAGTGCGCCGGAAGACATCAACAAGTGGCTGGGAATGAGCAAAAAAACGTTTAAAAGGGCCGTGGGCGGGCTCTACAAGGCGGGCAAGATCCGCCTGGCCGCCGACGCCATTTATTTGATTACCGAAGAATGATCCCTTCCCCCGAAGCGTTGCCGGCCTTGTACCGTAAGGCGAAAGGCAGCACGAAAGCATTGTTTGAGCGCTTAAAGAAACAGAACCCCCGCCTCGTGGACGACGCCTTCCACGGGGCCCACGAAGAAGTATTCGAACGCGTGGACTGTCTCCAGTGCGCCAATTGCTGCAAAACCACCAGTCCCATCTTCTACGACCGCGACATCGAACGCCTCGCCAAAGCCCTGCATGTAAAGCCGGCGCAGTTCATTGCGCAGTACCTGCGCGTGGACGAAGACGGCGACTACGTGCTCACCAGTGCGCCGTGCCCGTTCCTGGCCGCCGACAACACCTGCGACGTGTACCACCACCGCCCGACGGCCTGCCGCGAGTATCCCCACACCGACCGCAAGCGCATGCACCAGATCCTGGACCTCACCCTGCGGAATACTGCCGTATGCCCGGCCGTGTTTACAATTGTAGAAAGGATGAAAGAAGAAGCGGGGATAAAGTAACCCGGGTATACAAAAATTATTGTGTAGCACGAAGCGACGGCATCTGACCCGGCGCGGCGATTTTTTGTGCCTCGGAAAAATGACCTTCCCTGGTATTGCAGTTTCAAGTGATTTGGTATAATATTGTAACACTGCTACATTACCTCCCTCTGTTTACAATTTACATTTATTAGCACGGATACTTTGTAAACAATTGGCAATTACAACACTATAATCACTTATGTAAATCCACATTCTGCAATTTAAGATGCTAAACAACACAATCAAGTCCTTCATCGTCGCCAAGAACTTAAGCCCTTCCAAATTTGCGGATGAAATTGGGGTGCAGCGTTCGAGCATTTCGCACATCCTCTCGGGTCGCAACAAGCCCAGCCTCGACATTGTGCAGAAGATCATCCGCCGCTACCCCGAGATCGGCACGGACTGGCTGCTGGAAGAACCACCCGCCCCGGAGCCGGTTCGTCAGCCGGCGTCGGCCGCACCGGCAACCAACGGCAACGGCTCAGCCGGGCAGCCGGTCCCCCGCGACAACGCGCCGATACCACCCTACGTGCAGCACCAGGAAGAACCCGATCCCTACGAACCCGAACCGGTAGCATCAACTCCTGCGCACGTTGCGTCGGAGCGGCAGATCATCAAAGTCCTCGTCTTCTACAGCGACGGTACTTTCGGCGAATTTTCCCCGGCCGGGAAGTAGGCGAATGGGGAACGTACAGGGAATAAGTGCATCTTAATGAATGCGCATACAGCACGTCCGTACAGTGGGAGGAAGGGGGGCGGGTAATGCAACTACGTGGGACAAAAAAATTGCGCAGGGCGGGAGGGAAGTTACCAATCAAAATAGTTATGTTAAACAGCAAATCCATCTCCTCGCGGGGATGGATTTCTTCATTCTACGTACTACTTTCTATCATATCATAAAAAATAGGACAGGGGTTCAATCCTATCCTACTGATATTTAAATTCCGTGCTACCTTTCACTGCTCAGCGCCACTTCCTCCTTCTTCCTTATCACTTCTCAATCCACACCTCTTCACCAGCCGCGTCCTTCTTCTCACTCCTCGCTTCTCGCTCCTCGCTTCTTCCTACTTATATCTTCGCTACGTAGCCCATCTTCTCCCCGGCCCGGCTGTAGATGTAACCGTCGTTGGCCAGGTACACGTAGGTATTGTTGCGACTCTGGATTACGAACGGGTACTGGCTGTTGTCCGTCTTTGCCAGTTTGCCCACCACTTCCTTGCCTTCTTCCGACACCCGCACCAGTTGCAGTTTCTTGGTCAGGTAGTACTCCTTATCGGGTGACGCATTGAACACCACTTTGCCTACCAGTTCCTCGCGGGGGATGGCCGGCGCGGACGGACGGGTGGTTGCCGGGGCGGGCTTTTCGGCCGGCTGGCTCCGGGCAATGGTGGCCTGGCTCCCCGCGTTTTCCTTTGCCCGGTACCATCCGGCGGCAATGGCTTCGAGACGGGCGTTGCGCGGCGGGTGCGTTTCGGTGGCTTCTTCGTGGGCCAGGGCATTCATGGCCGCCTGCGCTTCGAGCATGGTGGCGCCCATCCGCTGGAGCACGAACCCGGAAAATTCATCGGCCTCCAGTTCGTTCGACGGGCGGCTGCCGTCCAGGCCCAGCGTGTGGCCGTTCAGGTGGTGACCGATCTCGTGGGCAATGATGCTCATGGCGCCCCAGTCGGTTTTGGTGGCCCGGTTCACCAGCTCCACGAAATTCTGGCTGTACAGGATGTAGCGCTGGTTGTTGTGGATGACGGCGGCGGCGTTGGGTACGTTGGCCGCCTTTACTTCAAAGCGGGGCTTGAGTCCCACGCTGCCCATGATCCGGCCAACCATCTGGCTGGTGGCCTGGCTGGGAGCAAACTCGTACACCGGCCCCTTGATCGGCGTGCCGTCGTAGGTACACACCTGGCCGGGATTGAACGGGAGGGGTTGCTGGGCAAATACGGCCGGCGCCGCGGCAAAGGCGAGCAGCAGGCCGGCAAGGGTTTTCTGAGTGGCTTGAATAAACCGCATACGGGAATGGGGCAAGTGAATGGGAAATGCGCCGCACTGATCTTTTCGCGCAGCTATATAACGTGCTACGATCAGAGAAAATTTCATGCCAGTCTTTGGATGCCGTTGCCGCCGTCCCGGCAGTAACCGTTGCACGGGCCGTCCCGGCTACGACCAGCGCGGGAGACACCTGCTTCAACCCAGACCGTTTCTCTAAAACTTTGCAGTTCCGGCACTTTTTACGAAATATTTCGTTATACTTAGGGAAGTATTTCACACCTTAATAGCTATGGTAACCGACGTAGTAAAAGTACTAGGCCTGACACCAGGCATCCAAACACAGCGGGACCTTGCGCTGCTCGCCGAGAGGGGAGTGCCCCGTTCGGCCGTAGAACGCATTGCCGAGCATTTCGGCGTAAAGGTCACCGACCTGGCGGCCTACCTCAACGTGACGCTGCGCAGCATCCAGGGATACCGCAAAAACCAGTTACTCAGTTCCAACATCAGCGACCACCTGATCCAACTCGCGGGGCTGTACGTGCTGGGTGAAAACACACTGGGCAGCGAAGCGTTCCGGGAGTGGCTGCAACTGCACAACCCGGCCATGGGCATCCGGCCGGTGGAACTGCTTAAGACGGCGACCGGCATTGAGACGGTAAAGGACGAACTGCTCCGCATTGACCACGGGATATTCGCGTAAATGGAATTGTACCGCCTGACGAAAGAAAAGTACGGTAACGATATTTCCGGGACGGGGGCTTTTCTGGCTGGGGGCCGCTGGAACAGCAAAGGCGTCCGGATGCTCTACACGGCCGGGAGCCGTTCGCTGGCCCTGGTGGAATCGCTGGCGCACCTGGTGACGGTTCGCAACCTGGAATCGTACGTAGCAATGGTGCTGTACGTACCCGACGACGCCAGTCTGACGGTGCTGGCAGGGAGTACACTACCGGCCGACTGGCGCAACGTCCAGAACTTTACCCAGCGCCGCGGCAACCACTGGGCGCAGACGGGGGAGAGCCTGCTGCTACAAGTTCCCTCGGCCATTGTGCCCAAAGAATACAACTTCCTCATCAATCCGCTGCACCCGCAGTTCAGCGACGTCAAAATCGTGGACCTGGAACCGTTCACGTTTGACCTGCGGCTGAAGAATGAAGATTGAACTATCTTCGAGAAAACGAAACTTTATACTTTGTAATCTAACCTTAATATGAGAGTCTTAGAGTACACTCTTACAGAAGATGATGCCGCATATCACTTAGGAATCACCAAAGAACTGCTGTATGCTTACGTCAAGAATGCGCCTAAAAAGCACTTAGGTCACTCAAAGCAGCTAAAATGTTATACAGCACAAAAGCAGATACTTTTTGCTAAAGAAAGCTTAGATGAGTGGGATAAGTATTTGAGAGAGCCTTGGTCCATAGATGCTAATGATCGCCCCAAAATCCCCACATACATAAAAGAGTATTTAAAAATAGAAAGTGGGGGTAAGTGTGCAAGATGCGGCAAAGGAAATTCAATAAAAGACGCTCATATAGAAGATTATGCTTTTTCACTATCTCACCACCACCACAATATAATAAGACTATGTTCGGACTGTCATGACAAGTTTGACGAAAAGATTGTACCCATTGAAGAAATAGAAATTATAAAAAATAGGCTGGTTAATGAAATAAAACTAAAGAACAGGCTAGACAAAAATGGTAGATCAATAAGCCTTTATCAGCCCCCAAATCCTCATTCAGTATTTACCGGAAGACAAACCGAAATAAATATCTTAAAATCAGCAATTGAGAATTACAGGACCATCTTCATTCAAGGATTGGGCGGAATAGGAAAAACACAACTAGCCCTTAATATATTAAAGGAAGCAAGAAATAAAACAATCATATGGCTATCAACAGAAAGTATTATTAGTATAGATGCTTTGAAACTTACCCTCGCTTCTGCTATTCAAAATATCTTCAACGTCCATATTGACTCATCTAAGATTACTGAGGCACTTTACGACATCGATGCAGTGATTGTATTTGATGGCTTGGATAACATATTATTTGAAAAATGGGATGAAGTTTCAGAATTTATTTGCAATACAATAAACAATACACCTCTGTTGCAAATACTAGTAACATCACAAGTAGATTTTTCAAATATAGACACAAATAAATTCGTCTTCACTTTAAGCTCACTGGATTTCGAATCAGGTGCAATAATATTAGAATCTATTACCCGAGTAAAAATAGAAGAGAAACACTTAAAACTTCTTTTGGAATATTGTGACGGTCATCCTCTTGCGATAAAGTTAACTGCCGCATTGATTAACTACTATGGCAAAAGCGAAATTGTTTTAATGCATTTAAATACAACCACAAGTTTGGTAAATCCGTCATACTCAAAACATACTAAATATACATCCTTAGAGCTTTGCTTAACTACAGCATATCTATGCTTTGATGAAAAGCAGAAGGAACTGCTGATTTACTGCGCGTTTTTTCCGGCTGGCTGCAAAGTAGTTTGGCTTGAATTAGGCAGGAATAAATTAGATCTTTATGGTAACATAGCCAAATTGAAGAGTTTATTTTTTGTTGATGCACAAGAAGACAATTTAGGAATTGAACGTCTTTACATGCTCAATCCAATACAAAAATACGTAATAACAAAAGCTCAAGAGGAATTCAAAGACAAAGCTTTGAAAATACAAAAGGAAGTAATACAGTATAATATATCAGAAGCAGCCTACATAGATTCACATCATTTGGAAAGAGGCAATAAGTTCAAATATGGAATAGCCAGAATGGAATGTGATATCGAGAACTATAATCAGTCATTGAATTTTTGCAAATCTTATACAAAAACACATCCACATGATCCTGAGTACTTGAAATATATAGTATTACTTGCAAGCTCATTAGGAAAATACCTATTCTTGAGAGGATTTTTCAAACTAGGGATTCAGTATGCAAAAGAGGGTATAGAGGCGAGTATAATAACTAAAGAGATAAGCTCTGCTGCAACTCAATATCACTACCTATTCCAAATTCAAAGTAGACAGTATGATCTTGCGGGTCAAGAAGAAACAGTAGCTGCCCTAGAAAAATTAGCTACTGCACACAAGAGCAATATGACTATAAAGCTGAATTTAGAATGGTGCAAAGGAATGCTGGCAAACGATAAAAAAGAAACTAAAGTAGCTTTGTTGCATCTAAACAGAAGCAAAGCCATTCTCGAAGAAGAAGTAAAGAAAAAAAGAAAATCGATAAAGCTAGAAGTTGAAGGAAATTTAGCATTAGTTACAGCTGAAATAGGAAAAACACATGAAGTTGCTCATAATTATTTAGAAGCATTAAAATATTATTCAAACTCACTAGTATTACAGAATAGAATTAACGATCAGACAAACATTCCTAGTATTCACCACCATATAGGTAACTGTTATTCATCACTTAATGATTACAAAAAGGCTATTGAGCACTATCAAAAAGCATTGGAGGGATTCATTGCATCCAGCCAAGTTCAATACGCAGGCAATACAATAACGGAGCTAGGAAGAATAATTACGAACTGCATAGATGATGTCTTAAAATATATACCATTGACAGAACAAACTTTAAAATGGGTATTAAGTGGATTTGAGGATGAAATAATCAATTATTGTGAAATAGTGGATAAATCAAGTACTATCAAAGAGACATTTGATTCTCTTCCAGAAACTCTAGTTGGAAAGTTCTTTTTCATTGTCAAATTAATTAGTTTTACTCCAGTAGCTTATATTCTATTCGATTGGAATATAAGCTTTTCTGAAAGATTTAATAACAGTCTACCACCTACCATATTCTCCTGCATGCTTAATTTGTCAAAAGCAATAGGATATACCTCTGAAGTCGAAGACATAAATACTAATAAAGCAGTATATAATTATATATTACAAAATGCACTACTTCTAAACGGCCCAGATCTACGAAGCAAAACAAGGGTATTTTACTGGCTTTCAGATTGGTTTAAGTTCAAAGGTTTTCATAATAATATTACTCCAGAGGAGTTGCTATATCAAGCTTATAAGCTGTTCTAACAAATGGCGTGTTTACTACACTACCTGTTTCAAAACAATAAAAAGTTATATAATTTATATTATGTTAAGTAGATCTTTAGGCAACCTCCCTATCCACTGCCCTTTGGCTTTCCCTTGCCGCCTGCGCGGAAAAACAACGCGCCGCTGACCTTGTAAGCCAACGGCGCGTTGAACAATTACTGCGCCCGATTATTTTTTAAATACGCTGCGCACGTACAAACCCGTAGCGGTTTGCAGCTTGAGCACGTATAAACCCGTTGCTTGCGCCGACAAATCGAGTTCGGTCCGCCATTCACCGGCGTTGCCCGCAGGGTTGAACGTTTGGCTCAGGACGGTGCGGCCAATCTTGTCAACGACCGTCACGTGCACCGGCCCGGCGGGTGAAACGGGCAAACGCACCACCAGACGGCCCGTTGTCGGATTGGGAAACACGCGAACCGCCGCGGCTGCGCCCGGGGCCAGCCCCGTTACCGCGTAAGCGTACGCCTCCGACAAGTCAGCGTGACACCCATCGGGCATTTCCACCCGCACCGAGTAGCGGCCCGATCGGGTCACCTGGATGCGCTGCCCCCCTTTGTCGAGCTTCGCCCCGTCGAGAAACCACTCGTAGCGGCTGCCCGCCAGGCTGCACACCAACTGGTCGGCGCCCGATTGGGTGATTTCGGCGACGGGTTTTTGCCGGCGGGTAATGGTAACACTTGCCGCCAGCGAATCACTGCTGCAACGGCCGGCCGGAATGCGCCATTCAAACACGTTCTCCCCGTAGGCCAGCGCCGTTACCGTCGCATCGGGCTGGTTGGGTTCGCGCAGGGTCCCCGCTCCGCGGACCAGCTTCCACCGGCCGTTCCCCCCCGACGGTTTCCCGGCGGCCAGTTTGACGGTATCCTGTTCACAGAGCGTACGGTGGGCACCGGCACTAACCGTCTCATTAAGGACCGGGCACACCTCGGACGGCGCCAGGGCAACCTCGGCCACCACCACGGGCGGCAGGTCATACAAGGTGTTTACCGTGGTGTTGGTGCGCACCGGCTCGTTGTAATCAAAGAAGATATCGGCCAGGTTCTCCACGCGGGTCTTCTCGGGCAGGCCCGCTTTGGGCCGGATGCTGAACTGAATGCGGCCGTGGCTGCGCGGCTCGTCGGCGGTGCTGTCGGGCAGGTTGATGTCTTTGAAGGTAAAAGTCAGCACGGGCCTCCCCTTCCCCGATACCTGCACCGTATACGGGTGCGACACCGCCCCTACGCGCAACGTACTGATGTCCAGGTGTTCGGAAAGGGTGTCCACGACCACCACCCGGTAGGCCACGTCGGTACCCGTGTTCTGGAAACGAACCACGTAGTCGAGGGCCCGGCCGGTGGGCGTGTAGTGCTGGTCGGTAACGCCTTCGGGCGAAACGGCCTTGTCGTTGGGGTCAAAGGAGTCGATGATGGGCAGGCATTCAATGGCAACCTCGGCCTCCTCGTCGTCCTGCGGCAGTTGGCTCACGAAGCCTTTGCTGACCGTACCCCCGCTGTTGGTACCGCAGGCTTCGATGGTGATGTTGCTCTGGCGTTTGTCGGGATGGGCCGGCCGCTGGTCGGCTTCCAGGCGTACGGTGCGGCCGTTGGCGGGTACTTGCAGGATGAGGCTGTCGCCTGGGGCCAGCTTGAAGTTGCGGGTGAAAGCCAGTTGCGCATCCAGGTAAATCCGGTAGGCGCTGCTGTCGGCCATGCTCCCCGTACCCGTGTTGTAGATGCCGAGGCGGACCCGGCCGTTGTTTCCGCAGGTGGCTGTCAGGGAGAGGTTGGACCGGTCCCACCCGGCGTCCGGCGTCCGGTCATTGGCCGGGGTGATCCAGACCCGGGTGCATTGGGTAAGCCCGCGAATGTTAGGATTGTTGCACACCACCGAATCACTCAGTTCGATTTTACCGCAAGCTCCCGCGGCCAGGCTGCCGAGGGTGAATACGTAGGTACCGTCCTGGTCTTTGGTGTAGGCTTGCCGGGTACTGACCAGTACCACGTGTTCGGGCAGTTGCACGTGCACCTGCACATTTTGGGCGGCGCCCATTCCCTCGTTGCAGTACGAAATGGTGGTAAAGCTGGTAAAACAACGCCGGCGCCGGTCGGAAGAAACGCCGACGGACAGTTGGGGCTTGACCACGGTTTGGTTGGCAAAGTCATACCCGGCAACGGTGCTGCCGTACTGCGAAACGTGGACCGCGTGGGCATTGGGGTTGGCGGGACAAACCAGCCGGGTGTAAGGGTTCAACGTTACCGGCACCACTTGTTCCACCGTATATCGGCCCGTATCCACCTGGATGGCGTAATTGCCCGACGAATCGGTGAACGAGAAGTAATTACCGGGCTGGGTCACGACTACCCGGCCGGGGGTTCCCTTTTCTCCGTTGTTCAGTACGCAGTCCCCGTTGGCATCTTCGTACACCCGCCCTTGCACGACGCCGTAGGCAGGCTTGGCGGGGAAAGCGGCCAGATGGGGCCTCAGGAGCCCCTGTACCTTGTCAAAATTTCCGCCTGCGTACAGCGAACCTTCGTACGCAAACAAGGAAAGCACCTCCCCGGTAACGGTTGGTTTCCACGGCGCCAACTGCCCGCTGAGGGGGTCAAAGGCAACCAACCCCGACGGGTCCCCGCTGCTCACCAAGGGGTACCGGCCCCCCACGTACACCAGGTTGCCGATGACGGTCATCACGTAGACCGAATTATTTACCTGCGGTTGCCAGTCGGTCGCCCGGGCGGTAGTGACGTCAAACGCCCTTATCGCCTGCGGCTGGGTTTGGCCGGGTACCTGGAAGTAGCCCGCCGCCAGTACGTTGTTGCCGTGAAACGCCAGTGCGTACACACTCCCGAATGCCTCCAGATTGGGGTTCCAGGACGTTACTGCCCCACTGACGGCGTCAATGGCCCCCAGGCGGTTCCGCGGCACGCCGTTTATGGTCGAAAAGTCGCCTCCCACGTACACGATCCCTTGCCGGACCCCCAACGTCGATATAATGGTCTGGTCCGTGGTACTGGGGCTCCAGGGGGTAAGTTGATCGGTGGTCCAATCCACCGCCGCCAAGTTCTTCCTGGGTTGCCCGTCGATGTGGGTAAAACTGCCGCCTAAGTACAAAGTATTCCCCACTACCTCCATTGCCATGACGACCCCGTCTACGATCGGGTCCCATTTGGACGGTGCTCCCGTTATCGCATCCACTACGAAAAAGGAACGGCTTTGTTCTGACTGCACCGGCGTGTTGCCGGCGCCGAAGTACACTTTCCCGCCCGCAACGGCCATCGAATAAGGACTGGTCAGGCCCACAATGTGGGTCGAGGGGTTCCACGGCGTGACTTTGCCGGTGGTGGCATCCATGGCGGCCAGTCCACGCCGGTATTGCATGCCCAGGGAACTGAATTCTCCGCCGGCGAAGATCCGCCCACCGGCAACGGAAATGGTGAGTACCTGGCCGTTGGCCAAGTGGTTCCAGACTGGGGTTTGGCCCGTGGCGGCATCTACGGCGGCCAGGAACTGGCTGCGTTGTTCGTTGACTTTGCTAAAACCTCCCCCCAGCACGACGGCACTCCCGACAGTGGCCACCGCGCTGACCTCGGCGTTGGGCCGGGGATGCCACGCGGTGAGTTGGCCCGTGGTGGCGTCAAAGGCGGCGACGTGTTGCCTTGCCTGTCCGGCAATGATTCCGAACCGGCCGCCCACGTAAAGGGTATTTCCCGAAAGGGACAAGGTCGACACCCAATCGTTGGGCCAGGGATTCCAGCCAGTTGCCTGGCCTGTCACGGCGTCGATGGCGGCGAGATAGCTTCTGCTTTGCCCCCCGATCTGGCTAAAAACGCCTCGGGCGTAAACGGTGCTTCCCGCCACGACCAGCGTACGCACGTGCCCGTTTGCCCCCGGGTTCCAGTTCTGCAACGCCCCGCTGGCAGCGTCTACTGCCGCCAGGTACTCCCGTTTTTGGCCCCCCACGGTGACAAACGTCCCGCCGATATACACTGTATTGCCCGCAACGGCCAGGGTAGCTACCCCCGCATTCGGATTGGGGTTCCAGCCGGTGACCTGCCCCGTTTGGGCGTCAACGGCAGCCAGGCCATTGCGGGGTTGCCCGCCGGCGGCAGCAAAGTCACCGCCCAGGTAAAGGATGTTGTTCACCAGGGCCAGGGTCCTTACACTCGCCAGCCCCCCGCTTATCTTGGCGTCCCAGTACTGGTCCGCTTTGCCTTCAGGCAGTATGTGGGCTAACCCCGTGCGGTTCTGGTTTCCCACCCGCGTAAAGTCGCCCCCTACGTACCAACCGCCTTTGCCGTCGGGTACTGAGGTGATTACCCTACCCATAATTTTTGAAGGGGGAACCACGGGCAGCGTGCCGTCCGACGCGTTCAGGGCCGCGCCATTGCCGGTCTGGGGACCGATGCTGTTGAAATTGCCCCCCAGGTAGATCGTGTTGCCGCCGCGGGTGAGGATTCCCACACCGTCATCGGTGACCCACAGGGTCGAGTCGACTTGCTGGGCAAAAGCAAAAAAGGGGAATAGCAGCGCGGCCAGCAGGCCGGGTAGAAGTTTGTGCATACAATCAGGTGCTCGGTGAAACGGATCGGGAAATGTCAGCCGCGGGGATGCCGGGCGGCACGAGGCTTATTAATTCCACCCGAGCAGGCAGGGTAAACAAAAGAAGGGAAAATAATAATTAGCCAAAAAGTACATCCCTTCCTCGGCTCCTGCCCTACCCCCCATGCCCCCCTTCCCCGCTCCCGGCCCCAACGAAAAAAGGCTCCCCTTCCGGAAAGCCTTCTGGCATTATACTACATGTGATGGATTACTTGCTACCGGCGGATGCGGCCTGCAACTCCTTGTCAACCCGTTCGGCGTCGGCCTTGCGGTCGAGCACGGTGTAGATGCTCTTGAGCGGTTCGAGCACGTTGGCGTCTTTGGCGTTGGCTTTGTAGTTGGCTTCAAAGTAAGGCAGGGCCTTCTTGAAGTGTACTTTGGCTTCGCCTTCGAGCCGCTTGCCGTCCTTCTGGTACTGCTTCAGGTCCATGTCGCGGATCTTCTTGGAGATGTCGGCGCCTTTGTTGTAGTGCAGTACGCCCAGGTTGAAGTTGGCGTCGTAGTTGGTCGGCTCCACGGCCAGGGCCTTCTCGTAGAATTCAATGGCTTTTTCCTTCTCGCCGCTCTGGTCGTAGAGGATGCCCAGGTTCTTGAGGTACACGGCGTTGTTGGGTTCGCGCTTGACGGCTTCGAGCAGGTTGGCCTTGGCCTCGTCGGTCTTGTTGCCGGCGATGTAGAGGTTGAACTGCTTGTCGCGCAGGTCCTTGTGGTCGGGGAAACGTTCCACGGCCAGGTTGGTCACCTGGATGGCGCGGTCGGTCTGCTCGGTCGCCTGGAGCAGGTCAATGAGCGTGGCGTAGTTGGCCGGGTTGGGCGTCTGGTTGTCCACCATCACCTGCAAAGCGTCGATGGCCTTGGGATACAGCTCTTTGTCCTGGAGGTTGATGTAGGAATACGCCGCGTAGAGGGCCGCCGTGGTGTCCTTGGGATTCAGCTGGCGGGCCAGTTCAAAGTGGCGGGCAGCGCCGGTATAGTCGTTGGCCTGGAACTTGGTGGCCCCGGCGTTGATGGCCAGCGCCGACAGTTCGCCCTGCTTCTCGGCGGCCTGCTTGGCAAAGGTGCTGCCCGGCTCGAGTTCCTGGGCTTTCTTGTACGAATCGAGGGCTACCTGCACGGCATTGGAATCCAGCTTGCTGTATACGCCGGTGGGGTCGGCGGCAATGCTGCGGTACACCTCGCCGCGGTAGAACCAGGTTTTGGACTTGGTTTTTTGCTTATCGTTGTTGACGGCGTTGTCAATCTGGGTTTTGGCGTCGTCCAGCTTGTTGCTCTGCAGGGAAGCAATGGCAGACCCGACCTGGGCGAAGGCACCAGAAACCAAGAGGTTGCCGGCAAGGATCAACAGAACTTTTTTCATGATGTGTATAGAATTTGAGGTTGGGTTGATTTACTCTTTGATTGCGTCAATCTGTTCGGGCGTCTCTTCCATCTTTTCGACTTTGGCCACCGACGAGATGGCGTCCGTTTCGTTGAGCCGGATCAGCCGCACGCCCTGCGTGGCGCGGCCCATCACCCGGAGTTCGGCTACGGGCATGCGGATGGTAATGCCGGATTTGTTGATGATCATCAGGTCATCGGAATCCGTTACTTCCTTGATGGCGACAATGCCCCCGGTCTTGTCGGTAATGTTGAGCGTTTTTACGCCCTTGCCGCCCCGGTTGGTGATCCGGTAGTCATCCACCGAGGAACGTTTGCCGAAGCCCTTTTCCGACACCACCAGCAGTTGGGCGTCGGCGCGGCTGATGCAGACCATGCCCACGGCCCGCTCCCCTTCTTCGGAGAGGGAAATGCCCCGCACTCCGGCCGCCACCCGTCCCATCGGCCGCACCCGCGATTCGTTGAAGCGGATGGCCATGCCGGAATTGAGGGCGATGATGATGTCGTTGGAGCCGTTGGTCAGGGCCACGTCCAGCAGTTTGTCCCCTTCGTTAATCGAAATGGCGTTGATGCCGGCCTGCCGCGGCCGGGAATACGCTTCCAGGGATGTCTTCTTGATGGTACCTTGCTGGGTGCACATGATCAGGTAATTGTTGTTTACGTAATCGGCATCGCTCAGGTTTTTCACGTTGATGACGGCCCGCACCTTGTCGTCGGCCTCGATCTGGATGAGGTTCTGGATGGCGCGGCCCTTGGCGATCTTGCTGCCTTCGGGAATGGCGTACACCTTGAGCCAGAACAGTTTACCCTTCTCGGTGAAGATGAGCAGGTAGTTGTGGTTGGTCGCCACGAAGAGGTGTTCGGTAAAGTCGTCCTCGCGGGCCGAAGCGCCGCGGGAGCCTACCCCTCCCCTGCCCTGCGTGCGGTACTCGGCCAGCGGGGTGCGTTTGATGTAGCCGGCGTGGGTGATGGTGATGACCATCTCGTCGTCGGCGATCATGTCCTCGTCGGTGAAGTCATCGCCGAAGTACACGATTTCCGTGCGGCGGGCGTCGCCGTAGCGCTCCTTCATTTCGAGCAGTTCGTCCTGGATGATCTGCATGCGCATGCCTTCGTCGGCCAGGATGCGGTTGAGGTAGCGGATAAGTTCCTGCACCTCTTCGTATTCCTTCTGGATCTTCTCGCGTTCGAGGCCGGTGAGGCGCTGGAGGCGGAGTTCGAGAATGGCCTTGGCCTGCACTTCCGAGAGCACGAAGTCGGGGCGGTTGCCTTCGGCGTCGATGGCCTCGGCGTCTTCCATGGCCCGTTCCAGGAGTTGCTCCACGTTGTTGAAGCCCACGCCTTTCATGAGGTTGAGCTTGGCCTCGTCGGGGTCGCGCGAGGCGCGGATGAGGTTGATGACCGCGTCGAGGTTGTCGAGGGCGATGAGCAGACCCTGCAGGATGTGGGCCCGTTTGCGGGCTTCGCGCAGTTCGTACCGCGTGCGGCGCACCACTACCTCGTGCCGGTGCTCCACGTAAACCTTGATCTGGTCCTTGAGGTTCATCGTCACGGGCCGTCCCTTCACGAGGGCCACGTTGTTGACGCCGAACGACGACTGGAGTTGGGTGTAGCGGTAGAGGTTGTTGAGCACCACGCTGGGCACAGCGTCCTTGCGCAAATCATACACCACCCGCAGGCCGTCGCGGTCCGACTCGTCGCGGATGTCGGAGATGCCTTCGATCTTCTTTTCGCCGATCAGCTGGGCCGTCCGCTCGATCATGCTGGCCTTGTTGACCATGTAGGGAATCGAGGTGACGATGATCTGGTCGCGGCCGGTCTTGCTCGTCTCGAAGGTGGCGCTGCCCCGCATGATGATGCGGCCGCGGCCGGTTTCAAACGAGGAGCGTACGCCCTGGTAGCCGTAAATGATGCCGCCGGTGGGAAAGTCGGGGGCCTTGATGTACTCCATCAGCCCGGCAATGGTGATCTCGGGGTCCTTGATGTAGGCAATGATGCCGTCGACCACCTCGCTCAGGTTGTGGGGGGGCATGTTGGTAGCCATGCCCACGGCAATGCCCGACGAGCCGTTGAGCAGCAGGTTGGGAATTTTGCTGGGGAGCACCGAAGGCTCCTGCGTGGAGTCGTCGTAGTTGGACTGGAAATCAACCGTTTCCTTGTAAATGTCGAGCAGCATTTCCTCGGCAATGCGCTTGAGGCGGGCCTCCGTGTAGCGCATGGCGGCCGGTGAGTCGCCGTCAATGGAGCCGAAGTTGCCCTGCCCGTCCACGAGGGGGTAGCGCAGCGACCAGTCCTGGGCCATGCGCACCATAGTGTCGTACACCGACGAGTCGCCGTGCGGGTGGTACTTACCGAGCACGTCCCCCACGATGCGGGCGCATTTCTTGTACGGTTTGTTGTAATTGACCCCCAGCTCAGCCATCCCGAAAAGGACCCGGCGGTGCACCGGTTTGAGGCCGTCGCGGGCGTCGGGTAAGGCGCGGGAAATGATTACCGACATAGAATAATCTATGTAGGCACCGCGCATTTCATCTTCAATATTGATTGGAATTATGGTTCCGCCGTCGGCCATGTTTGCGTAAAAATAGGTTGCAAAATCATGGCAATTTACGCAAAAAATTGCACGAATGCTAAAATTAGTCATTGGTCATTAGTCATTAGTGCCAGGTGGAAACTGTCCGTGACCCAACCACTTATGACCAGTGACTAATGACTACTGGCTAATGACGAATGACCACTGACTAACGACCAGTGACTGTCCTAAAATCCATCTTTCTTCTCGTCTTCAGCCGGCTTGGGGGGAGGCTGAGGCTTGGGCTGGGCCGGCTCGGCGGGTTGGGTCTGGGGCTCGGCGGGCTGCTCCTTCTTTTTCTTTTTGCTTTCGCGGCGGCGCTGGCGTTTTTCGGCCTTGGTTTCCCCGGTCGGTTCGCTGACCGGATCGCCGTTGGCCGGTACGGCCTCGGTTTGCGGGTCGCCGTTGGGCGTTTCTTCGGTCTGCGTTTCTTCGGCCGGGGCTTCCTCCGTGCCGGTATCTTCGGGTCTTTCTTTTGCCTGTTTGCGTTCGAGCTTCTGCTGCTCGCGGTTGCGCTTTTCCTCGATCTTCTTGAGTTCGGCGGCCGTCATGGGCTTTTGCTTGCGGTGGCGGTACTTGTAGCCTTCCTTGTAGCCCATGGCGATCTTGGGGTTTTTGTTGCGTTCCCAGAAGGGTACGCCCCGGTACACGGGGCTGCCGCCCGAGGCCAGTTGTTCGCCCGTCTGCGGATCAATGTTGGCGTCGGGGTTAAATCCGCCCGTCTGCTCCCCATCCTTGCTGGGGTGCCGGTGCTTCATACGGATGTGGCACGAGGCAATGGGACAACGCGGGGGACGGCACGATTCGAAGACGAACCCGAGCAGAAAGACGGTCAGCAAAAGCCAGTAGGTAGAACGCATCATAGCGGGTGGGTAACAGTACTTTACGGGAGAATAACGAACAAAAGGAGAAAGTCTTGAAAAGACGGTCCGCTTTTTATTTTACAAAACGCATACCAATGCTAGCCAAAAAATGCCGAATCTCCATAGACAAACCCCGGCCCGGCCCCCGCCGCCAGGCAAGAACGGGGCCGTTGCCGGGGTTTGGTTGCCCTTTATGCCAACTGTGGCTCCATACCTTGCAACCCAAATCAGCATTGCGTCAGATGCACTAATTTTACGCCGCATGGCGTCTCTGGTTGAATGGCTATATGGTTAGCGGTCAGCTTGTAAGTAGTCTTGCGTAAGCCCAACAATCAACCATACAGCCATACAACCCTCTTTGCCAATTCACCTAACCCCTACCCCTCATGCCCGACGTTCGGCAACCCTCCCGCCGGGAGAAGGCGGAAAACGACACCCCCTATGACCGGCTCACCGGCTGGCTGTTTGCGCCGGTGGACAACAGTCCGCTGGTGGTCTTCCGCGTGCTGTTCGGGCTGCTGCTGGTGGCCGAATCGGGCGGGGCCATTCTCACGGGGTGGGTCAAGGGAACCTTCGTGGACCCGTCCTACCACTTCCCGTTCATCTGGGTCAGCTGGCTGCGGCCCCTGCCGGGCTACGGCATGTACGCCTACTACGGGGTGATGGCTGCCCTGGGCGGGATGGTGGCGACCGGTTGGTACTACCGCCCGGCGACGGGAGCTTTTACGCTGCTCTGGTGGGGCGCCTACCTCATGCAGAAAACCCACTACAACAACCACTACTACCTGCTCATCCTGCTGGCGGGCCTGATGACGCTCGTGCCGGCCCACCGCTACGCCTCCCTCGACGTCCGGCGCCGGCCGCTCCTGCGGCGCCTCACCTGCCGCCGGTGGCACCTGGCCCTGTTCGTGGCCCAGCTGGCGGTGGTGTACACCTACGCGGCGGCGGCCAAGCTCTACCCCGACTGGCTGGCCGGCCGGCCCGTATCCATCTGGTTTGCGGGCAAGTCCGACTACCCGGTGATCGGGGGGCTCCTGGGGGAAAAGTGGATGCAGGGGCTGGTGACCTGGGGCGGCATCGGGTTTGACCTGCTGGTAGTGCCCCTGCTGCTGTGGCGGCGCACGCGGCGCTTTGCCTTCGGGGCCTCCCTCCTCTTCCACCTGTTCAACTCGGCCGTGTTCGGCATCGGCATTTTCCCCTACCTGATGATCGGTATGTCCGTGTTCTTCTTCCCGCCCGAAACGATCCGCCGCCTTTTCCTCCCCCGCAAGCCGCCGGTGGACGGAACGGCCCAAACCCAGGCCGAGCCTAAGCCCCGCTACCGGCACGGCGTGGTGGCCGCCCTGGCCGTTTACCTGATGGTGCAACTCCTGCTGCCCGTGCGGTACCTCCGGTACCCGGGCAACGTGCACTGGACGGAAGAAGGCCACCGCATGGCCTGGCAGATGATGCTGCGCACCAAGTCGGGCTCCATCCACTTCCGGGTGATCGACCCGGCGGGCGGCGGGGAGCAACTCGTTTCGCCCTACGACTACCTCACCGCCGAGCAGGCCCACGGCCTGGCTACGCACCCCGACCTGATCTGGCAATTTGTGCAGGTGCTCAAGGCCGA
The DNA here is from genome assembly GCA_963844325.1 of uncultured Sphingobacteriales bacterium. Lineage (GTDB taxonomy): Bacteria > Bacteroidota > Bacteroidia > Cytophagales > 172606-1 > CADCTQ01. Next base: position 4,100,163 of record CAWJNV010000002.1, on the reverse strand, counting down.
GTACGCCCTGCCGGGCCGCCCGCCCCGCATCTACGCCGTCAGTTCGGTAAGCCTCAACGGCCGGCCCGCCCAGCCCCTCGTGGACGGCAACGTGGACCTGGCCCGGGTGGAATGGCACCCCTTCCGGCACGCCGAATGGCTCGTACCGCTGAAGGAATAATACTGATTCGTTGTTCGTTGATCGTTGTTCGCTGGGCCCGTTGAAGGCCGGGAATATTCCTGATCACTGCGGTAACACCCAGTAGGTTTGCGTAGCCCGGAAAACGGTATCGCGGCCATACATTCTGACGCGGATGGCTGCTTCCCAGTGTTTTTTGCCGGGCGGTCCCTGCGCAATAAAGCGAATCTTTCCAATTCCGTTCTCAACGACGAGGGGATTTCCGTCGCAGGTCATTACGGGTTCACCTTCGCCGGGGTGCGGTATGATGCCCCGCAGGGCGACCTTGATGCGCAAGCTGTCTCCTTCGCGCAACGCGGCGGGAGCGTCAACGGCTGGGTAAGGCAGCATACCCCCCTCCGGCCCGATCAATTCACGGCGCAAAGACTCCAGACCGGAGAGGGAGTAGCGGGCCGTTTCCAGCTTAATCTCCCACAACCCGGCCAATGACGCCGCCAGGGATATTTTTCTCTCCTTTAGCCGGTCCAGGGGTCCCCCGGGCAGGAACAGCCCCCGGGAATGTACCGCTCCATTGCGGCCCGCGCCGGAAAACAGGCTGCGCAGTTCCTGCTCCAGCAGCACCAGCTCCTCGCGGTGCTTCGGGCCAGGTTGCAGTTGGCGCGTGTAATCGGCCGTAGTGGCAAGGGCGGTGTCCCGGCCCGTCCCGGCAATAAAACCCTTTTGCAGCCGGTCGAGCCGGCTCAACACGCCCTGGGCGACACGGTGTAAGTGGTTGGCCCTTTTGACAACGGCTTCGTCCCGGGGAAGATTACCCCTTTGGGATGCCTCATGCAGAATCCGGCTCTTTTCCATTTCCAGCAACTCAACTTCCGCCCGTACGAGTTCTTCCACCGCGACCCGGAACGAGGCAAAGCGGGTAGCGTCAAAGGAATCCCGGCAAGCGGGCAACAGTCCTCCGAGGGCCGTGGCCAGCAACAGGAAAATGCATTTTTTCATGGTTTGGCGGCAGAAGATGCGGGGAAGGAGGCGGGTAACGTGACCGGGTAGGACCGATGGATGACCAGGGTAGAATCACGCCCGTCACTGCTCACTACGTGCAGGTCAAGTTGCCAATGGGAATCCCGCCCGGCGGTACTTCCCGGCACGGGCAGGACGGCCACGGCTTCATCCCGGACAAACGAAAGCGGCTGGCCGTTCAAGACCGCCGTGCGTGCGTACCAACCGCTCCGGTGGCCGGTACCCAGGAACAGCTCGGCCTCGTATTCCGATCCCGCTTGTACTTTGGCGGAGGAGGCGGCGGCAACCGGGGTAATCCTGGTGAAGCACATGCAGCAGCCTGATCCAAGCTTTGAGGCCAGGTACTCCAAGGCTTTTTGCGCTGCCATTACTACCTCCGCCCGGAGCTGGGCCAGGGCGACCCGGGCGGCCGCCACCGAACCTTCCCGAAGATAAGCCTCAAGGGTCTGAAGGGTGCCCGGCGCGGGCAGTTGCAGTTTGAATGGATGTCTCTGCTTGGTGAGTAAGAAAAGCCGGGTTTCGAAATTGCCAAGACTTCCGGACAAATCCTTTACCCGAACCAGTGCGATTTCCGCCCGGGACGCAGTGAGTGGTTCCCCGGCCAGCAGTACATTCAGGGTGTCGATCTGGCTGCACAGCCGGCCCGAAAATTGGTGCAACGCCTCCCCTGTTTGCACAACTGCAACATCTTCCGGGCGGTTTCCTCCGGTCCCTGCAACATAGTACATTGAATTCCGGATTGCCTGGTTGCGGCCATTCACTCTGTCACCAGCCTCGCGGATGCGTGCCAGGAAAGTATCAGACAAGTGGCTCTCCGGGGGGGCGGGCCGGCAGCCGGCCAGGCCCAGGACCAGCAGGAAAGTAGGCCAGCAGCGGCAATAAAAGTTTGCGTGCACGGGATGAACGGGAAGTGATTGAGGGAAAAGTACCAGGCCGGAAGCCCCGCCGGTATAACGTACCTTTCCCTCAATTTAGCTTGCGTGCCGGCAGATTACAAACCGTCCGCCCCGCCCGGGCGTAAGAATCGGCCCGGAAAAAGGGATAATCAGGCGTCTTTGTCGAAGTCCATCAAATCGTTCATGGCTTTTTTGCGGTATTTCCGGTAGAGGGTGTCTACCATGGCGTTCACCTGATCCACGTCCTGGTTGTTGACCTTGGCCAGAATTTTCACCTGCACGTCGAGGATGGTTTGCAGCATAGCCATGTTCGAGCAGATCATGTTGATGGTCACCAGGTCGGGGTTGTTGATGCCTTCTTCCCCGGCGAATTGAATCTCCTCGGGCAGCGGTTCGGGCTTGGCGGCTTTCTTGTTCTTGTTGCGGTTCTTGTCGTTGGACCGGTTGTTACGTTCGGCCTGCTCGGGCTTTTGGTTGCCGTTGGGCTCGGGGGGCGTCCGGTTTACGGGTGCTTCGGGGGCCTGACGATTGGCAGCCGGCTCGGGGGCCGGGCGCTTGTTGACGGGCGGGGGCGCGGGGCGGTTGGCCGGCGCTTCCGGGGCCGGACGGCTCACGGGGGGTGCCGGCGCGTGGCGGTTCTCCGGCACGGGACGAGACTCCGGCGCGGGCGGGGCAGCGGGTACCTCGGCAACGGGCGCGGCAGGCGTCTGGGGTTGATTAACCGTCGGTTCGGGAACGGCCCCATTGGCAGCGCCTTCCTGTCTGGCCTCCTTGCGGTTCTTGTTACGGTTTTTATTCCGGTTTTTGTTCCGGTTGTTGGTTCGGGCCGGTTGCTCGGGGTTTTTGTTTTCGTTTGTTTCGGGCGCCGTCCGGTTCACGGGAGCATCCCCGGCCGGACGGTTGGCAACCGGTTCCGCCACGGGCCGGTTCGCGGCAATTTCCGGGGCCGGACGATTGGCCGCAGTTTCCGGAGCGGGCCGGTTGGCGCGGGCTTCGGGAGCCGGCCGGTTCACGGGGGGGGCCGACACGGGCTTGGCCTCCGGCGTAGGACGGTTCTCCGGTACCGGTCGGTTATCGGCTACCGGGCGATTCTCCGGCGTGGGGCGATTCTCGGCCACCGGCCGGTTCTCGGCCACGGGACGATTCTCAGGCACCGGTCGATTCTCTGCTACGGGCCGGTTCTCAGGTACGGGACGACTTTCGGGCGCGGGGCGATTCTCAGGCACCGGCCGGTTCTCAGGCGTGGGTCGATTTTCCGCCACGGGACGATGCTCGGGCGCGGGAGGGGCGACGGGTGGTTCTGCGGCAGGCCGGTTGGCAGGCGGCTCCGCCACGGGACGTTTTTGGGGTACGGGCCGGTCAACGGGTGCTTCCGCCACGGGACGGGCGGCGGGAACTACCGGCGCAACGGGGGCGGCGGGCGTTTCCGGCCGGTTGCCCGTCGGTTCGGGAACGGCCACGTTGTCGGTAGCCTCCGGCGAGGCGTCGGGCTTGGCCTCTTTCTTGCTTTTATTTCGGTTCCGGTTGGTGTTCCTCGACCGGTTGGTGGTTCGGGCGGGTTGCTCGGGGTTGGTAGTGGCGGCTTCAGGGGCAACCCGGTCGGGAGTAGCTTCGGGGGCGGCTACGGGTACGGGCGTTGCCGGGGGCAATCCGTTTTGGGTGGTTTGGGACGGTCGGGTTGCTCCCTCGGGAGCGGTTACGGTTACAATTGCCTCCGGGGTGGCGTCCGGCTTTGCCTCTGTCGTCTTTTTCTTTCTTGGCATAATCGAGTGGTGGGACTTTTGCCCGCAAAGTTTAGCTTAGTACGGGAGTTACGCAAAGTGCAACGAATAATTATATCATTCCATTGCCTTGGGGCCCGTACTTTACCAATCTTCATAACCCATCTACCGGGCCCTTTTGTTTTCCCTGCCGGGAAGGTTATGGGTTCTCTAACGGAATAAACCGGAAACCGGCTGACATCTACGACATTTTGCTCCAAAGCGGTGCCTTCCCGCCCGGGAAAGGGCGGGGGGTGGCGGCACGCGGAGCAGCGGCGGATGGGTCCCTACAGGGTGTGCGACCGCAGGAAACCCAGTTGTTCGAGCAGGGTGAGGGCGTCGTAATTGTTCCAGGTCTCGGTAATCTTCCCGCCCACGATCCGGTGAATGCTCATGCCGCTGAGGGTCACCTGCCGGCCGGTGGCGGCAATGCCCATGATTTCCCCCTGGTGGGTGCCCGTACCGGTCCAGTGGTCTACCACCAGGTCGCCTTCGGCAATTTGTTGTTTGATGGTGATGTGCAGGTCGGGAAAAGCGGCGCGGTAGTCTTGCCAAAAACGCTTGAACCCCTCGGGCCCCGAACGAAACTCCTTCGTGTTGGGGTCGTGGTGCACGAAATCCGGCGCAATGATCTTGTCGGCCACGGCCAGGTTGCCGCGGTTGAACACTTCTTCGGTCAGCATCCGGGCAATGGCTTTGTTGTTCTCGGTCGTCATGGGTGCCTCCTTCCTGTTAGTTGGCTTGTTAAACGCAAAATACCGTCCATACCAAGCTTACCCGGTTTGGGAAACATGGTATGGACGGTATACGAAGGAATGGTGACGAGGATGTAAACGAAGACAATTACTTGGTGAATTGCGCGGCAATCAGCCCTGCCACCAGTTCAACCCCTATCTCCTGAGCAACTTTGCTTCCCCACGCACTTACTGATTTAAGATTCTCAAAGATTGTTTTTCCGTCCTTTTTTTTGGCAGCTATTTCCGCAGTGGCAACTTTTTGCATATCACCAAACCTTTCTGGCGAGTTGCTACCTTCTTCCCCTACTCTTGAATAAAGCGCGTTCCTTAATTTTTCTAATTCTGACGCCAGCACAGCAAAATCCAGCTCGGCGCCGGGAGCAGTAAGTTTGTCACTTGTATTATACACGTTTACTGTTCCTGAAGCACTATCACCAATGGGACCTGTAATTGACGCATTTATGGAGTATTTCATCGTTTAGTTGGGTAAAAGTTTCTATGTATATGATAAGTAGTGGTCACTTATGCTCAACGGCAATTCCCTGCGCCATATCACCAACAGCTCCGACATTATGGGCTGAAACAAATGTCACCCGGTTATCATGGAAAGTAGCTTTGATAGAGATTGGCACATCGTTCTCAAGCGCTATCTGAACTGCTGAAAACAGATTTTTTACACCAACAAAATCTTTACTGAAGAAATGATGGTTCGAGCCAGAGTTGAGTTGAATAGTCAGGCCGTATATCTTCGGCCGCAGGCGCTCCCTGATCCCCATAAAAACAATTCCCCCGCAAATGATAATAAAGGGCCATGCAAGGACTTCTTTGTAGAAATACAAGCCTATCCCCGTAACTATCCCGGCGATAACCAGTTTGAGAACCGAAATCTGGTTTATAAACTTCAACCCATATAATTCAAATTTTGATACATTCCTCAATTGCACAGATGTCTTGATTCCAGTAAAGGAATCCTCAAAAACGATTGTGCGTCGGTTAAACGCCAATTCACCTTCGTACGGTTTTTTAGCCTCGCGCTTACCGAACAACGCGTCGTATGCCCATTTGTAAGGGGTTAGAGTTGTCATATTGTATAAAGTTAGGGAAGGAACAAAACCAGTAATGGGCCAGGCAGATAGGACTGCTTAGGTCGCAGCCCATCGAAGTACACTGTTAATGATGTGCACGTTTTCTTCGACTCAAGGTAGAGTACCTTTTTCTCAAAAGCAACTTATCAATAATTTTTTTTCACATAAAATACTCCCTGGCGGACGCAAAAAAGACCAGGCCGGTAATTGCCTGGTCTTTTTTGCGTTCTGCTCCTTTACTGGCTCCAACTACGAACTGCACGAGAGCATCGAGCAGCCAGCCTTGCGCCCCGCCCAGTCGGGCCGGCGGACGAAAAATTCGTCGTAGTCCCGCGCGTAGGGCGTTTTGATGGCCTGCTGCAACTTCCGGAACAGTTCGTCCGACCCGTTGGCGACTTCCTCGATGGCCTGGTGCAGCAGGTAGTTGCGGGGAATGAAACGCGGGTTGGCCCTTTGCATCCGCTCCCGGGACGCGTCGCGGGAAATCGCGTTGGCCTCCAGTCTTTCCCCGTACGTTTTGATGAAGGCTTGCAAAGCTTCCCGCTGGTTGCGCATGGGCTCCCGGTACAGGCCCGCCCGGAAGTGGTTCACCACCTCCTCCTCGTGGTCGAGCCCGGCCGGCAGTTCGGCCAGCAGCTGGTAAAAGATGGTCATGTCGGGCTTGAGGGACGAGAGGGTCTGTTCGAGCCCGGCCACCAGTTCCACGTCCGCGGGGTGCACCTCGTCGAGGCCCAGCTTGTCGGCCATCATGCCGTAGTACCGGCGCCAGTACGTTTCCTCGTAGCCCTTCACGACGGCCATGAGCCCGTTGCGGTCGGGCACCAGCGGCGAGATGGCACTGGCCAGGCAACCCAGGTTCCAGTAGCCCACCGACGGCTGTTTGGCGAAAGCGTACCGCCGGCCGGGCAGGTCAGTGGTGTTGGGCGTAAAGTTGGGGTCGTAGTCGTCCACGAACGAAAAGGGGCCGTAATCAATGGTAAGCCCCAGGATGGACATGTTGTCGGTGTTCATCACCCCGTGCACGAAGCCCACCCGCATCCATTCGGTCATCAGGTGCGCCGTGCGTTCGACCACCTCGGCAAACCACCGGAGCACGCGGTCTTCGCCTTGCAGGTGCGGGTAGTACCGGTCAATGGTCCAATCCACCAGTTTGCGCAGGTTGTCAATCTCCTGCCGGGCGGCGGGCATCTCGTAGTTGCCGAAGCGCAGGAAGCTGGGCGCCACCCGCATCACGATGGCCCCCGGTTCGTAGGCCGGGTTGCCGTTGTAAAACATGTCGCGCATCACCTCGTCGCCGGTGGCTACCTGGCCCAGGGCCCGGGTGGTGGGCACGCCCAGGTAGTGCATGGCTTCGCTCAACAGGTACTCGCGCAGCGACGACCGCAGCACGGCCCGGCCGTCGGCCCGGCGCGAATAGGGCGTCGGCCCGGCGCCCTTCAGTTGCAGTTCCCAGGGCTTGCCGCCGGGGGCGACCAGTTCGCCCAGCGTAATGGCCCGGCCGTCGCCGAGCTGGCCGGCCCAGTTGCCGAACTGGTGCCCGGCGTAACAGGCCGCGTAGGGTTGCATGGTGGGCGCCACCAGGTTGCCGGCCAGCACCTTCACGTCGTCGGCGTCGGGCGGTTCGAGGCCCAGTTCCCGGGCCAGGTCCTCCGACCAGGCCAGCAGCCGGGGGTTGCTCACGGGCGTCGGGTTGGCCGTGCTGTAGAGGACGCCGGGCGTCTGGCGGGGCCGCAGGTCGCCACTGTGGTCGCCGTCGAAGGCGTCCACGAATTCGTTTCGGTAAGTATTTGAATGCAGGTGTGGCATGGTGTTGATCAAAAAAATGCGTCCCGGCGGAACGGGTTGCACCAAATGCCGCCGGGGTATACCTCCTTTAACCAAAATTCGGCCGGAATGGTTGAACGGTTAAAAATCTTACGGCAACGGGAGAATGCGAAAAAAAAGGCAGCCCGCCGGTCCGGCCGGCCGGGGCCGGCCCGGTTGATGCGCCCGCGGGCCGGCAATCCTCCCCGCAGGGCAGGCTTTTTAGACCGTCCGCGCCGGGAAAAGGGGGGCGGCAGGTGTTGAGAAAGGTAACCCCACCTGCCCGGGTGCCGCCACCGATGGGGATAAGAATTTTCCGGGATGCGAACCCTGGCGGCCCGGCCGCACAAAACCGGGCTTTTTCTGGCACCCCCGCTCCCGGCGACCGGCCGGCGTGCCGGCCCGTTGTGGGCCTTTTCCCTTTTCTTTGAGCGGTTCAAAGGCCCATCCCAGCATGTATTTGCTCCGTACCCATCCGTTCAGCCCGCTGCCGTCCCCGCTGGTGCTGCTGTTCCTTTTCCTGGCGGCCCTGCCCGGCCCCGCGCAGACGCCCAATGCGCCGCCAACCTTTACGGCCGGCGGGAACGTAACGGCCGCCGAAGACGCCGGCCCGCAACGGGTCACCTGGGCCACGGCCCTTTCCGCCGGCCCCGCCGCGGAAACCGGGCAGTCGCTCTCCTTTGGGGTCACGACCGACAACCCGTCCCTGTTTGCGGCCCCGCCGGCCCTCGATGCCTCGGGTACGCTCACCTTCACGCCGGCCCCCGACGCGTTCGGCGCGGCCACGGTCACGGTGGTGCTCCGCGACAACGGCGGCACGCTGGGCGGCGGCGCGGATGAAAGCCTGCCGCAAACGTTTACCCTTACGGTTACCCCCGTCAACGACCCCCCGGCTTTTGCCCGGGGCGGCGACGTGACGGTGCCCGAAAACGCCGGCATCCAGGTGCGGGAAGGCTGGGCCACGGCCCTCTCCCCCGGCCCGGCCAACGAAGCCGCCCAATTCCTCTCCTTTACGGTGCACAACGACAACCCGGCCCTGTTTTCGCGCCAACCGGCCCTGGACGCCGACGGGCGGCTCACGTTTACCCCGGCGCCGGGCGCCAACGGCACGGCTACGGTCACGGTGCTCCCGCGCGACAACGGGGGCGTGGCGGGGGGCGGCACCGACCAGGGTCCGGCCCAACCGTTTGTCATTGCCGTACTGCCGGTCAACGACGCGCCTGCTTTCGCCAAGGGCTCCCCCGTGAGCGTGCCCGAAGACGGCGGCCCGCAGCAGCTTACCGGCTGGGCCACGGCCATCACGGCGGGCCCGGCCAACGAAGCCGCCCAAACATTGGCTTTCCTCGTCACGGCCAGCCCGACGACGTTGTTTAAAGCATTGCCCGCCCTGGACCCGCAGGGCAACCTCACGTTCACGCCCGCCCCGAACGCCTACGGCACGGCCACGGTCACGGTAGTACTCCGCGACAACGGCGGCACCGGCGACGGCGGCGCTGACCGGAGCCTGCCGCAAACGTTTACGCTGGGCATCCTCCCCGTCAACGACGCGCCTTTCCTCCAGACGCCCCACGACGTATACCTGTCCCAGAACAACCCTTCCCATGCGCTCCCGCTGACCGGCATTACCCCCGGCCCCGGGGAGGCGGGCCAAAGCCTGACCCTTACGGCCGTGTCCGACAACCCGGCCCTGCTCGACATTACGGGCGTCCGGCACGCGGCGGGCAGCGCCACGGCGTCGCTCATTTTCCAGCCCCGCCCCGGCCGGACGGGCACCGCCATGATCACCCTGGTGCTGAAAGACAACGGCGGCACGGCCAACCAGGGCCTGGATACCTACACGGTCGCCTTCCGGGTGCACGTGGCCGAAATGTCGGCCCTGTTCCTGCCCACGCTGTTTTCGCCCAACGGCGACGGCCACAACGACGCGTTCCGGGTCCGGGGGGAAGGCATCTCCTCCGCCCAGTTGCGGGTGTACACCCAAACCGGGGTAGAAGTGTTCGGGACCAGCGACGTCAGGGCCGTCACCGAGACGGGCTGGGACGGCACCTGCCAGGGCCAGCCTTTGCCGGCGGGGGTCTATTCCTGGGTCCTGCGCGGGAACTTCGCCGACGGCCGCCCCCTGCGGGTGGACGGCAAGTCGTACGGGCAGGTCACCCTGGTCCGGTGAGCGGGAAACGAAGGTTGGATGGCTGAATGGTTGGATGGTTATATGGCTGTATGGTTGATTGAATAGAAACCGGTCCTCTACAATAACAACAAGTCAGCCATACAGCCATATAACCTTCTTTGTCAGTACAATTCAATTTCTTTATGCGCACCAAAATAGTTTCCCTGCTGGTCCTCCTGTTGCTGGCCCGGCACGCAGCGGCGCAGTTCCGGCCCTATACGCTGTTTTCCCTCTCCCCGCCGCTCACCAACCCGGCCCTGGTCGCCGCCGGCGACTACGCCCAGGTAACGGCGCATTACCGGGCCTCGCGGGGGGCCGGCTACCAGGTGCCTTCCCTGTCCTACGTGCACCCGCTGTACGGGAAGGCGCAGCGAAACCGGTACGGCGGCATGGGCTTTACCCTCATCAGCCAGTCGGCGGGACCCGCGGGTCTGTACCGGGTCACGGGGGCGCTGGGGGGCTTCGGCTACCACGTGCCGCTCGGTGCCCGCCACGCCCTGGCGGGAGGGCTCCAACTGGGCCTGGTCAACAAACGCATCGACCCGGGGGCGGTCACCACCGACAGCCAGTACGGGGCGGGGGGATACGATCCGTCCCTGGGGAACGGGGAAACCTTTGACCGCCCCAACCGCACGGCCGTGGCGGCCAATGCCGGCCTGCACTGGTCCTGCACCGATCCGGCCGGCAACCGCAACGCTTCCCTGGGCCTGGCCCTCTACAACGCCAACCGGCCGGCCTACCCCTTCCTGCGGGAACGCAACCCGCAGCCCGTGGGCTACATCGTCACGGGCAGCCTGCTGGCCGCCCGCCGCGGCAACTTCACCGTGGAGCCTACCTTCCGCTACTTCCGGGAAGGGCTGACCGGCTTCGGCAGCCTGGGAGCCGGACTGGGGTACGCCCCCGATAACCACCGCGAAACCAGGCTGAGTGCCACCCTCTGGTACCACACCAACGTGTCGCCAGGCCTTAGCCTGCAACTCGAAACGGAAAAGCTGGTCCTGGGCCTGGCCGCGGACGGGTCTTCTTACCGGGCCAGCAGCGCGGAAGCGGGCAACAGCGCATTCGAAGTGGCCCTGGCCTGGCGGGTAAACCGCAAAAAGCAGGTGGATCGCCGCCACGCCGCCGAACCGCTCCCGGAAACCCAACCCCTTCCCGCCCCGGACCGGACGGGCGAAAAGACGCCCGACACCCCGGCCGCAACGCCGCAACCGGTGCCGGCAGCCCCGGCGCCCACCCCGGCCCCGTCGGAGCGGCGGGAGGAGCGGCTGGCGCGGCAAATCCCCTACCCGCTGGGCGGCACCGGGTTGTCGCCCGACGACGAGCAGTTCCTCGACAGCCTGGCCCGGGAACTGAAGGCGCACCCCGATTGGCAACTCCGGATTGACGGCCACACCTGCTCGCTGGGCACCCCGGAAACCAACGAAAAGGTATCGCTGCAACGGGCCCGACTCGTGCAGCAGCGGCTCGTGCAGAAGGGCGTTCCCGCGACGCAACTCCGGGCCACCGGCCACGCCGACCGCTACCCCATCGCCCCCAACGACACCGAAGCGGGCCGCGCTAAAAACCGGCGGGTAACGTTTGTAATGGTTAGAAATTTGGAAGATTAGGCGGCTGGCAACCCTGCCAGCCGCCTAATCTTCCGCCCCTCCCCTACCGCATTACCTCCACTTTCCGCGTCACCACTTTGCCCGCCAGGTGCAGCCGCACGAGGTACAGGCCGGGGGTGGCGCCCGGCATTTCCAGCGTGACCAGGTCTCCTTTCCCGGTCCGGTACGCTGACCGGATGGGCCTGCCGTACACGTCCGACACCCGTACGGCCTGGAGGTCGCGGGCAAGGCCGCCCAGGGCAATGGTGAACCGGCCGTCGCCGGGGTTGGGGAAGATGGTAACTTGCAGATCGTCAAGCCCTTCGGCGGGCAGGCGGGCCCCGGTGGACATTGGGCTCAGGTACTTGCCGGGAATGGGCAACTGCGTGGTAGCATCGGCGTACATCCAGCCCACGGCCAGGTTGTCGCCGCCCGTACCCTCCTTGTGCAACGCCCGGACGTAGTACTTGCTGCCCGCGTAGAGGTAGATCCACGACGAGGTTTGCTCGGGGTACTTGTTCCACTGCCGCGAGGCCGTCCAGCCCGGCACCCGGCAGATGGGCGAGGCCGACAGGTTGGCCGGACTGGCGTCCGCACTGAGCCACAGCTCGGCGTTGTCGTCGCCGGCAATGTAGAACTGGTAGTGGCCCGTCTTGGGCACGCACAGGTAGCCGTGCACGCGGCTGCCGTAGTTGTCGCCGCCGCTGTTGGGGATTTCGAAGGCCGTGACCGTGGTGCGGGTGGTGGGCGCATTGGGGTAGGCAGCGTTGCCCGTCAGGTTGCTCACCAGGGTGCCGCTGATGTTGTTCCACCGCTCAAACGTGATCGACCCAGCCCCGCAATCGGCCACCGTGAAAGTGAGGGTGGGCGGTACCGCCTGCGCGTTCGATTTGTCCTCGGCAATGGCGTTGTAGCTGTAAGTGCCCTGCGCCAGGTTCGGGGTGGTAAACGCGTACGGGGCCGTATAGTCCTCCCCAATGAAGTTCCAGCTGGCGTCGAAGAACATCACCCGCTTGAGGTCCCGGGCGCCGTTGGGGTCCGAGGCATTCACCTGGAGCGTCACGGCCGACCCGACGGGTTGGGTGGAATTGGGGGCCGGGCTCGTCCAGGCGGCCGTGGGCGGCTGGTTCACGAACGTAGTCACGGTGAAGTACGTGGTCGGGGGAAGGCCCTGGTTGCCGGCCTGGTCTTCGGCAATGGCGTTGTAGGTGTAGCCGCCCGCCGGCAGGCTGCTGAGGGTCAGGGTGTACGGGGCGGTGTAGTCTTCGCCCACGAAGGCCCAGTTGGCGTCAAAGAACATCACCCGTTTGAGGTCGCCGGCGCCCTGCGGGTCGGTGGCGGCCACTTCCAGCGTAACGGTGTTCTGGGTCAGCGGGAACACGGCGTTGGGGGCCGGCGACACCCACGAAGCGGCCGGGGCGTTGCCCGGCGGGGCGTTGGGGTCGGGGTCGCCGTAGAACGCCCCGCGTCCGCCGGTAGCTACGTACACCCGGCCGGCCACGTCCATGTCGCCCGAGAGTTTGTAGCCGTTGTCTTCGAAGAGCAGCGGGCTGATGCGCACCCAGGTCGCCCCCAGGTCGGCAGACCGGTAGACGCCCGTGACCTGGTTCACCCGGCCCGTCATAAAGAGCGTCGGGTGCGCCGACCCCGGCAGGGCCTTGCCGAAGGCAAATCCGTAGCAACTGTTCATGGTGGTCATGGGCGTCCAGGTGCTGCCCCCGTCGCTGGAGCGGTAGAGCGGCGTGGTGCCGCCGGTCTGGCAGAAGTACAACTGGCCTTCCACCGAGGGGTGCGCCTTCAGCACGGCCTTCCAGTACGAGGGCAGGGCGTTGGTCGCCACCTGCGTCCAGGCGGCGCCGTGGTTGACCGACCGGTACACGTGGCCCCGGTCGTAGAGGTAGAACTTACTGCCGTTCACCCGGTCGCCGGTGAGTACTTCGCTCGCAAACCAGTACTGTTCGAGCGGGTTGATGTCCACCGGGGCGCCCGTGGCCGGGGTCCAGGTCACGCCGCCGTCGCGGGTGTAGTGCACCTTGATGCCGCCGCCCAGGGGCGAGTACCGGGTGTCGCTGAGGGGCGCCCAGACCATCGTTTTTTCGTCCGTCGCCGAGAAGGCAATGTTGCCGTTGCTGGCCTTGGGGAAGGTGGTCGGGAAGGGCGTAAAGGTTTGTCCGCCGTCGGCCGAAATGCCGGTGAACGGGGCAAAGGCGCCGTACTGGTCGGAGCCCACGTAGGCCACGTAATTGGGTTTGGTGGCGCAGTAGTCAAAACCCGAGACGATGCCGAACTTGTCGGGGTTGAGCTTGGCGGCAGGCACCGCCGTGAGCGAAGCCAGGGAAAAGCCCACCACGTCGGCCACGCCCACCAGCAGTTCCCGGGTCGATCCCGGCGGGCTCAGCAGGTGGGTCACCACGATTTCTTCCAGGTTCTGCATCCGGGCGGTCCACTGGGCGGGACTGCCCCCCAGGTTGTCGGTATGGTACACGGCAAAGCCGTTGGCCAGCCAGGCCCGGGCCGGGTTGGTGGGGTCGATCAGGATTTCGCCGGCCAGCGTGTAGGACGACCAGCTCGGGTAGTAGGCCGGTTCGGTCACGTTCTTCACGCCGGCGTTGTCCTGGGTGCCGTTGTTGAAGGTCAGCGCCGCCCAGGTGGTGCCGCCGTTGAGCGACCGCTGGATGCTTTTCTGCCCCCCGGCGTTCCACTGGTAGGCCACCACGTGGTTGGCGTTGCCCGGTTCCACCGACACGCCGCCGTAGGCCGCGTCGGCCCGGACGGTGAGGGCGGGCGTCTTGTCCTGCAACGAACCCGACCCGGTGTATTTGTAGAGGGCGCCCTGCCCGCCGTCGGCCTGGGTGGCGTAGCACACGTACAGTGTGCCGTTGCTGGCGATGCTGCCGCCCACCGGCCGGAAAATCGTGGCCGGGCCACCGGCCAGCAGCGTCCACGCCGTGCCGCCGTCCGTGGACTTGTACACGCCCCTGCCGTGCACGCCCACGTAGACCGTGGCCGATGCGGTGGTGGCGTTGCCCGAAGTGCGGTCAATGGCTACGAACGCCTGTCCGCCGTCCGTGCCCGGCGGCAGGGCCGTGGTATCGATTTGCGTGAAGTTGACCCCGTAGTCGGTGCTGCGGAACAGGCCGTCCTGCCGGGAGGCGAAAAAGACCACCTTGCCGCCGTTGTTGGGGTCCACCATGAGCCGTTCGCCCGATTGCCGCCAGGGGCCGTTGCCGTCCATGTACGTACTCAGGTTACAGGCCGTCCAGGTCACCCCCTGGTTGGTGGATTTGAACACTTTGTTGCTGGAAGCGATGAACACCACCTGCGGATTGGAAGGGTCAATGGCGGCGCTTTCGATGTTCATGCCGGTGTTTTTGCCGTCGTTGAGCGGAATCCAGGCGTTGCCCGTAGCATTCCAGCGGTAGAGGCCGCCCACGTCGGTTTTGGCGTACACCAGGTTGGCCGTGGTGGGGTGGGCCACCAGGCCCGTCACGAAGCCCATCCCTTGCAGGTTCACGTTTTTCCAGGCGTACGATTGGGCTTGCGCCCGGGTAATGCCGCCCAGCAGCAGGCACAGGAGCAGGACGCCTCCGCGGAGGCGCGTCAGGGTAATTCTTTTCATGCGGTGAAGGATTTTGGTGGTTTACTGCACAAGCTTCCCTACCCGAGTGCCAGGTAGAGCAAAAAAAGCGCGCCGGCGGCCAGCAGGCCGGTGAGCAGGCATTCCAGCACCAGCAGCAGGCGGGACCGGCCGGGCCCGGTCAGCCGGAGGAGGGTTTTGCGGCGCATTGTCATGAATGGGCCAATGGTAAGGATAAACCGGCCCGGGGGCTTGCACCGGGTTTGCAAAAGCTTGGACGGGGCTTGCAAAATGCGCCCTCTGGCGGCGGATGCGCTAAAACGGGGGCTCCAGGCGCTACGGGGGCAGGAAATTGTAAAATTAAATTATAGACTTTACCTTATCCGGGAAATGGCACCATGATGAACAGAATAGAACCGATACATCGAAGGATATTTATTTGATGATGGCCTGATTGATTTCGATCAAATGCGTAATTCCCGATTCATGTCCGTATGACTTCCGTGCGCCGCCCCTCCTTCCTGCTGCCCTTCCTGGCCGGGCTGCTGAGCCTCCTCCCCGCTCCCGCCCAGGTCTCCTTCGAACGGCTGGGCCCGGCGCAGGGCATGCCCCAGAGTACGCTGCACGCCCTGCACCAGGACCGGGAGGGTTTCCTGTGGATGGCGACCCGCGACGGCCTCAACCGGTACGACGGGCAAACCTTCCGGACCTGGCGCCGGGAGCCCGACCGGCCGGGCAGCCTCCGCAGCAGCGACGTGTCGGTGGTGGGCGGCGACCGGGCCGGCCGCACCTGGGTGGGCACCATCAACGGCGGCTTGTACTACCTCAACCCCGACGGCCGCACGTTCACGCACTTCCCCACTACCGCCACCGGCGCCGACGTAAGCCGCCGCACGATCAACTGCCTGGCCGAAGCCGCCGACGGCCGCATCTGGGCCGCTACGGCCGGTCAGGGCTGGCTGGTGGCCGACGCCCGCACCGGCCGCGTGGACGAATTCCGGCTGGTTGACGCCGCCGAACACCCCCAGATCATCGGGCACCTGGCCGACCGCGACGGCAGCCTGTGGTTCGGACTCGAAGGCGGCTTGCTGGTGCATTTTCCCCGCGGGGCGGCCGGCCCGGTTACGTTTCGATTGCCCGGCCCGGCCCCCACGCCCCGCCAGGCCACCGTTACGGCCATTTTCCGGGACCGCCGGGGCAACCTGTGGGTGGGCACCCGCAACGGGGGGCTGTACCGGTTCCGGGAAGCAGCCGGGCGATTCAAGCCGGTGTACCGCGAACCGGGCGTGGCCGGCAAGGGCAACTTCGTGAAGTGCCTGGCCGAGGACCGGCAGGGCACGCTCTGGGTGGGCACCGACGACGGCATCCGGCTCCTGCCCGGGGGCGACCCGCGGCGGGTACGGGCCCTGCACCCCGACCCGGCCGACCCGCGCAGCCTGGCTACGCACCCCATCCAGTGCCTGCTGGCCGACCGGGAGGGCAACGTGTGGGTGGGCACCTGGGAGGGCGGCCTGCACGTGGCCTACGCCGAGCCGCCGCGCTTCGAAATGGTGGGCGACCGGCCCGGTGCCGGCCCCCCGCCCAAGATCACCGCCCTGGCCCTCGGTCCGGCGGGGCACCTGTGGGCCGGCTCCGTGCGGGGGATCAGCCGCTTCACCGGCGGCCAGGGGCCCCACGTCCCGGCGGGGACGCTGGTGCCCGTGACGCCCCCGGTTTCCCCGGGCAGCACCGACATTTTTACCCTCTTCACCGGGCGCCGGGGCGACGTGTACGCCAGCTACTGGGACGGGGGCGTGGTCCGCTACCCCCCGGCCGGCCGCCCCTCGCTCCTCGACCTGTCGGTTCCCGCCGCCCGGCACGCCGTGGCTTTCGCCCAGGCCGCCGACGGCCGGGTCTGGATCGTCCGCTACGACCACCACCTGCTGCGGTACGACCCGGCCACCGGCCGGACGGCGGCGGTGGGTTACCTGCCCCGCCTGCTGGGACTGCCCGTTACGCTTGCCGTTACCTGCGCCTTCGAAGCCCCGGACGGCTGGCTGTGGCTGGGCACCTACACGCACGGCCTGGTGGGCTGGCACGGCGCCTCGGGGGCCGTCCGTCATTTTTCGGCGCGGGGCGGGCCGGCCACGCTCGGCGACGACCACGTAACCTGCCTCGCCCCGGACGGCAAGGGGGGCCTGTGGGTAGGCACCTACGGCGGCGGCCTCAACCGGTTTGATCCCAACCGGGGCGCTTTCCGGCGGTTTACCACCCGCCACGGCCTGGCCGGCGACGTAGTCATGAGCCTGGTGACCGACGCCGCGGGCCACCTCTGGGTTGCCACCACGCAGGGCCTCTCGCGCCTCGACCCGGCCACGGGGCGTTGCCTGGGGTTTGCGGGGGACGACGGGCTGCCCACCACCCAGTTCACGGACGGCACGGCGGTGCGGCTGCCCGCGGGACGGCTGGCCTTCGGCACCACCACGGGCCTGCTGCTGGTGTACCCCGGCCGTTTTGCAACCGCCCCGCCCCCGCCCCGGGCCTACTTGTCGGACCTGGCCCTCTTCAACCGGCCCGTGGAGACCGGCGCGGCCGGCGCCCCGCTGCAAAAAGCCCTGCCGGCCACCCGGCACCTCGTGCTCAACGCCCAGCAAACCGTGTTTACCCTGGGATTCGGCGCCCTGGGCCTGGGCCGCAACCGGCACGTGCGGTACGCCTTCCGCCTCGACGGCTTCGACCCCGACTGGAGCTACCCCGACGGGGCCAATAACACCACCTACACCAACCTGGGACCCGGCACGTATACCTTCCGGCTGAAGGCGGGCCGCCGCGGGGAGGGCTGGGGACCGGAAAAAAGGCTGCAAATCACCATTCTGCCCCCGTGGTACAAGACCCGCCCGGCCGTGGTCCTGTACGTAATGCTGCTGCTGGGCGTGGTGCTGCTCATCCAGCGCATCATCCGGGTGCGCGAAAAGCTCAAGGCCGACCTCCGGGTGCGCCAACTGGAAGCCGATTCCATCCGGGCGCTGGACGAGGCCAAGACGCATTTTTTCACCAACATCTCCCACGAGTTCCGTACGCCGCTCACGCTGATCCTGACGCCCCTGGAAAAGCTGCTGGCCGAAGACCCGCCGCCGGCCGACCGGCTGCACCACCAGTTCCGGCTCATGCACCGCAACGCGGACCGTCTCCTGCGGCTCATCAACCAGCTGCTCGACCTGGCCAAGCTCGAAAGCGGCACGCTGCAACCCTGCCTCCGCCCCCTCGACCTGGCCGTGCACCTGGAAAACGTGGTGCACGCCTTCGACGGCATGGCCGAAGCCCGGGGCGTGGGGTTGGCACTGCACGTGCCGCCCGGTCCACGGCAAGCCCTTTTGGATGCCGACCTGGTGGAAAAGATCGTCTCCAACCTGCTGGCCAACGCCCTGCGCTACACTCCCGCCGGGGGACAGGTGACGGTGGAGGCCCGGAATACGGGGGAAACGCTGCGCCTGGTGGTGGCCGATACCGGTAAGGGAATTCCCGACGGGGAGTTGCCCCACCTGTTCCGCCGGTTCTACCAGGGCAACGGCGAAGGGCGGACGGGTACGGGCATCGGCCTGGCCCTGGTGCGCGAACTGACCGAACTGCTCGGGGGAACGGTTGCCGTGCAGAGCCGGCCCGGCGCGGGCAGTGCGTTTACGGTCACGCTGCCGGCGGCCGCGGGTGCCTTCCGGGCCGAATGGCTCAACCATTCCCCGGACCCACCCCTTCCCGGGCCGGAGGAAACGACCGGGCCTTTGCCCGGCGTCCCGGAAGTGCCCGGGGGCAAGCCCATGCTGCTGGTGGCCGAAGATGACGCCGAACTGCGCGACTACCTGCGTACGGTCTTCGCCCCGCACTACCACGTACTGACGGCGGCCGACGGGGAGACGGCCCTTCAACTGGCCGGCGCGCACCTGCCCGACGCGGTGGTGACCGACTGGATGATGCCCGGCCTGGAAGGCCCCGAACTGTGCCGCCGGCTGAAGCACGACGAGAAAACCTGCCACATTCCCGTCGTGCTGCTCACCTCCCGGTCGGGTCCGCCGAGCCAGCTGGCGGGTCTGGCCGCCGGTGCCGACGACTACGTGGGCAAGCCCTTCCACGCCACGCTGCTGTTGCAGCGCGTCCACAACCTGGTGCAAAACCGCCTCCGCCTGCGCCGGGCTTTCGGCCGCCCGGGCTGGCTGCCCGCCGGCAACCCGCCCGCCAACCGGCTCGACGAAAACTTTCTGCAAAAGGTCGCGGCCCTGGTGGAAGAGCACCTCGACGACCCGCACTTTGACGCGGAGCAGTTGCAGGAAGTCCTCAACCTGAGCCAGATGCAACTGTACCGCAAGCTCAAAAGCCTCACCGACCTGTCGGCCCGCGACTTCATCCGCTACGTGCGCCTGCAACGGGCGGCGCAGCTGCTGCAAGGGGGCGGCCTGGGCGTATCGGAGGTGGCCTACCGGGTGGGCTTCAACGATCCGGCCTACTTCAGCCGCAGCTTCAAAAAACAGTTCGGCCAGTCGCCCCTCGAATACGCCCGGATGAGTAGTGAGTAGTGAGTATTGAGTATGGCGCTGCCCATGCAATCCGGGCAAGTCCAAATACGCGGTACTCACTACTCACTACTCAAAAGATTGTTGTCCGTGCCGGTAACCTTCGCCCTGCGGCGGAGTTTCCCCGTCTGATTAGACCACAAACCCCGCCATTCGTATGAAAAACCTCCTCGCGCCCCTGGCCCTGCTGCTCGTGATGTGGGCAACCGTTGCCCCCGCCCAGACCCACCAGGAGACGTTCCGCCGCACCGCCCGTTTTTCCGGCGCGGACGCAAAACGCACCCTGCTCCTCGATAACCTGAAGGGCGACGTTACGGTGGAAGCCTACGCGGGCGACGCCGTCGAACTTGAAATCGAAAAGAACGTATCGGCCGACACCCGCGAGGGGCTGGAGCAGGGCCGGCAGGAAACCGACCTGCGGATCGAAGCACGGGGCGACACGGTGGTGGTGTACGTGGCCTCGCCCCGGTTCCAGTGGCGGGGCGACAAGTACGGTCCGGTCAGCTTCACGGATGAGGATGAATACCAGTTCGCCTTCAACCTCAGGGTGCGGGTGCCGGCCGGCGTGAATGCGTCGGTCGCCAGCATCGGCAAGGTACACGTCAACGGGGTGCGGGGCGCCGTCCGGGCCCGGGGCCACCTCGGCCTCACGCTTACGGGCATTACCGGCCGGGCCGTTGCCTCGGCCCACCACGGCGACCTGGAAGTTACCTACGCCGGTCCCATCCCGACGGGTTCTTCCTTCCGGACGCACCACGGCGACATCCGCGTGACCCTGCCCGGCCAGCCCGACGCCGACGTTGTTTTTTATTCCTACCACGGCGACTTTTTCACCGACTTCCCCGACGTGGAGACCATGCCCGGCCGGGTAAAAAAGACTGTTTCCGCGGACGAAACCCACAAAACGTACCGCCTCGATGCGCAGAAGGCCGTCCGCGTGGGCAAAGGCGGCACGGCCCTCTCCTTCCGGTCGCACCACGGGAATTTCTATTTGCTGGGAAAGAAGTGAGATGATACGAATGAAAAAAATTGGGGCGTGAATCAGCGGGCTGGGGTACAAAACAAAATACTGAACCGCAAAGGGCGCAATGATGACGCAAGGATCGCAAGGAGAACGCGTACCCCTTTGCGCCCCTTGCGCCTCTATTGCGAGCCTTGCGGTTCAGTTCCTGCCTTTCTCCCAAAAACCTTCCCCTAACCTTCCAACTTCCCAACCTTCTTCTCCCGCTTCTCTTTTTTCTTGCCCACGTCCTTGATGCCGCTTTTGTCAACCAGGTCTTTGGCCGACTGGGCGACACTGCCGAGGGCGGCCTGCGTTTTTTCGGAGCCGAAAATGAGGGCCAGGGCCGCTCCCGCCGCCGCGCCGCCCAGGGCAGCCAGCAGCAGGCGGTTGTCGCGGATGACCGGCAGCACGCCGCTGTCCTGGATGAGCGAATTGAGGGTCGTATCGGGGGTGTCTTTCTTCTTAGTCTTCTTAGCCATGATTTGGGGTGATTTTTTTCCCTTTAACGCAACGGGGCTCCCGACGGTTGAAAAAAACATTCTTCCCCCTAACTTGGGGCCTCACCACCTACCCCTCTCCCATGCGCAAATGGATTTTACCGGCGGCCGGGCTGCCGGCGCTGCTGTTGCTCAGTACGTGCGTACCCGTGCCCGAAGGCGCCGGTACGGCCCACTGGATTGCCACCGCCCCGGCCGGGCCGGCCTACACGCAAATCCGCAGGGACAGCGTGACCGTGCTGCCCAACGGCCGCCTGCTCACGCCCCGGGGCCGGCAGATCACCGTGGCCCCGCACCCCTACGGCCTGGTGCTGAGCCCCGACGGCAAGGTCGCCGTGACGGCCAACTCCGGCACCAAGCCCATCTCCGTCTCCATCATCCGCGACGTGGACGGCCCCAACCCGCAAGTGCGGCAGGTGCCGCCCGGGGCCGACAACGACAAGGGCACCCTGGCGGCCGTGTTCATGGGCCTGGCGGTTTCGCCCGACAACCGGACCCTGTACGCGGCCGGCGGCTCCGAAAACAAAATCTACCGCTTCGACCTGGCGACCGGGCGGCGCCTGGGCGAAATCAGCTGCGCCGGCCGGGACGGGGACCGCGACTACACCGACGGCTACATCGGCGACATGGCCCTCAGCCGGGACGGCAAAACCCTCTACGCCGTGGACCAGATCGGCTTCCGGATGGTGGTCGTGGATGCGGAGGCGGGCCGCGTGACGGCCAGCGTCCCGGTGGGCCGCTATCCCTTCGGCATCACCCTGTCGCCCGACGAACGGGAGGCGTACGTAGCCAACGTGGGCATGTACCAGTACCAACTCCTCCCCAGCCTGGATTCAACCAACCTCGCCGGGACCTCCCTCTCCTACCCCACCTCCGCCTTCGGCAGCCCCGAGGCCCTGCGCGGCTACCGCTCCGACTCGGCGGTCGTGCCGGCCCTGGGCGACCCCAACGGGCCCGAATCCTTTTCCGTCTGGACGGTGGACCTCCAGCACCGGCCGGTCCCCCGCGTGACGGCCAAAGTCAAAACCGGCTTCCTGGTCGGGCAGCGGGTAGAGGACATTCCGGCCGTGGGCGGCTCAAGCCCCAACTCGGTGGTGGCGGCGGGCCCTTACGTGTTCGTGAGCAACGGCAACAACGACTGCATTTCGGTGATCGACGTGCGCCAGGACACGGTGGTAAAAAACATCTTCCTGCAAATTGACCCGCGGCTGGGTCAGTTGCGCGGGGTCATCCCGTTCGGCCTGGCCCTATCCCCCGACAAAAAACGCCTCTACGTGGCCGAAGCGGGCATCAACGCGGTGGGCGTGATCGACGCGGAGCGATTGGAAGTGCTGGGACACATCCCGGTGGGCTGGTTCCCGGCCAAGCTGGCCGTGACCCGCGACGGCAAAAAGCTCATCGTCGCCAACGCCAAGGGCTACGGCAGCGGTCCCAACGGCGGCGCGGCCTTCGGAACGGCGGGCGGCGACAGTTTCATCGGTTCGCTCATGCACGGTACGGTATCGGTGCTCGACATTCCGCCCGACGCGGCGCTGGCGGGGGAAACCCGGCAGGTGGTCGCCAACAACTTCCGCTTTACCGGCCGCAATGATCCGGCGTTTGCCGGCCGGCGCGACAACCCCGTGCCGCTGTATTCCGGGGCGGCCCCGTCGCCCATCCGGCACGTGGTGTTCGTGGCCAAGGAGAACCGCACGTACGACGAGATTTTCGGCGGGGTGCCCGGCGGCAAGGGGGAAGCGGCGCTGGCCCGCTACGGCCGCGGGGTAACTTTTTCGGGCAAAGACAACGCGCGGCGCGTGACCAACGCCACTGTGATGCCCAACCACCTGGCCCTGGCCGAACGGTTTGCCATCGCCGACAACTTCTACTGCGACGCCGACCACTCGGCCGACGGGCACCGCTGGCTGGTGGGCACTTACCCCAACGAGTGGCTGGAAACGTCCGTATCGGCGGCCTACGGGGGCATCCGGCGGATGAAGATGGGCTCGAAGGCCCCGGGGATGCTGGCCTTTACGGGCTCCAACGCCTCCATTTACCCGGAAGACTACAACGAGGCCGGCTCCCTGTGGGAACACCTGGAACGCAACCGGATCGACTTTTTCAACTTTGGCTTCGGCCTGGAAATGGCCCCCGGCTACGAAGAGCAGGCCTTCAAGTACACCGGCGTGCGCACGATGATCAACTACCCGCTGCCGGCCCCGCTGTACGGGCGTTCCTCGCGGCTGTTTGCCACCTTCAACATGGGCATTCCCGACCAGTTCCGGACGGATATGTTCATCCGGGAATTCAACGACCGCTGGACCGGCCCGGGCAAAAAGCTGCCTGCGGTGCTTACGGTGGTGCTGCCGCAGGACCACGGGGCGGCCGAACGGCCGGCGGACGGCTACCCGTTCAACGAGAGTTACATGGCCGACAACGACCTGGCGCTGGGCCGGCTGGTGGAATTCCTGTCGCGGACGCCGTACTGGAAACACATGGCCATCGTGGTGACCGAAGACGACCCGCAGGGCGGCGTGGACCACGTGGACGCCCACCGCAGCGTGCTGATGGTGATCTCGCCCTACGCGAAGAAAAACTACGTGGGGCACGTGCACTACTCGTTCGGCAGCATTTTCAAAACCATCTGGCACGTGCTGGGCCTGCCCTACCTCAACCAGTACGACGCGGGGGCCACTGACCTGGCCGACCTGTTCACGCCCCGGCCCGACTTTACGCCCTACCGGGCCCTGCCGGTGGACGGCCGCATTTTCGATCCCCAAAAAGCCCTTGACCCGCTGGACGAAAAATTCAACTGGAAAGCCGTCACCGGCTCTCCCGTCATTGATGCCCCGGAGGACATGCTGCGCCGCAGCCGGGAGGAGGACGCCCGGCGGAAGAAGGATCGGGATTAGCAGGATGGAAGGATTAGCAACATGGAGGCACGGATAAAGCTATAAACTGAACCGCAAGGGGTGCAAAGGAGACGCAAAGACCGCAAAGGTGCATGGCGGCAGGCGTTTCGGGAGGCATTTGTCGCATGGCGGGAAAGGGTCGCATGGCGGGAAGTCGTCGCGTCGCGGCTCCCCTCCTCGGAGGGGGCTGGGGGTGGGTTTACTTCAATGCCGCAACTCATCAAGGGATCGTCGCCAGGTAAAAATGCTCTCGTGGAAAAATTTACATGCGCTTAGCACCAGATGCTTCCAGTGGTGATCCCCTTGTAACTTGTATCATTGAAGTAAACCCACCCCCTAACCCCTCCGAGGAGGGGAGCCGCGACGCGACGACTTCCCGCCATGCGGCCCTTCCCGCCATGCGACCCTTTCCCGCCATGCGACAAATGCCTCCCGAAACGCCTGCCGCCATGCACCTTTGTGGTCTTTGCGTCTCCTTTGCACCCCTTGCGGTTAAGTGCTTTGCGGCCTTTGCGTGAAACCTCCATGATAAATTTCCACTCATTATTATTACGTACTCACACCTACCGGCGCCGGTTTATTCTGCCGGATTTGCACTTGGCAAACTTTTATTGTTGCAATATCCTTAATGACCGTATTTTTTACAATAAAACCCTTGCCTGCTTTCCCGCTGCACCGGCCTTTTTTAGTAGTTTGACGGCCATATAAATCCCTAACCGCTTATGAACAGAAAAATTACGTTATGCAGCCTCCTGTTGGGGTTGCTCTGGCTGGGCCTGCCGGCCTTCTGCCAGTCCGTGCAGCTTACGGGCACGGTTACCTCGGAGGCCGACGGGACGGGCCTGGCCGGGGTGAGCGTCGTCGTGAAGGGCACTACGGTGGGCACGGCAACTTCCGCCGACGGCTCCTACGCACTCACCGTACCGGGCGCCGACGGCACGCTGGTGTTCAGCTTCGTGGGCTTTCTCACCCAGGAGGTGCCCATCAACGGCCGACGCACGGTCTCCATCCGCCTGGCCCCCGACGTAAAATCCCTCTCGGAAGTAACCGTGGTAGGCACCCGCAACCTCAACCGTTCGGCCACCGAAACGCCGGTCGCCATCGACCTGATTCCCATTGCGCAGGTGACCAGCTCGGTGGGCCAGATCGACGTCAACCAGCTCCTGCAATTCGTGGCCCCCTCGTTCAACTCCAACCGGCAATCGGGCTCCGACGGCTCCGACCACATTGACCCGGCCACCCTGCGCGGCCTGGGCCCCGACCAGACGCTGGTGCTCATCAACGGCAAGCGCCGCCACCAGTCGTCGCTCATCAACCTGTTCGGCACGCGGGGCCGCGGCAACACGGGCACCGACCTCAACGCCATCCCGGCCGCCGCCATCGAACGCATTGAAATCCTGCGCGACGGGGCCAGCGCCCAGTACGGCTCCGACGCCATTGCCGGCGTGATCAACCTCGTGCTCAAGTCGGACGTGGACCAGGTGGCCGCCAACGTGAACACGGGCATCTACGCGGAAGGCGACGGCGAGACGCTCAACGCCAACGTGAACTACGGCGCCAAGCTCCTGGGCCGCGGCTTTCTCAACCTGACGGCCGACTACCAGACCCGCGGCAACACCAACCGCCCCGCCGACCCGGCCGAATTCCCCGAAAACCCGCGCAACCAGTTCGGGGAAGGCTCCAGCCGCAACCTGAGCGCCTTCCTCAACGCCTCGCTGCCCCTGGGGGCAAGCACCGAACTGTACGCCTTCGGGGGCGTCAACGGCCGCAACTCGAAGTCCTACGCCTGGACCCGCGCCGCCGACAGCGACCGCAACATCCCGGCCATCTACCCCAACGGCTTTGATCCGCTCATCGGCGGCCGCATCCTCGACTACTCGGCGTCGGTGGGGCTGCGCGCCAAGGTGCTGGGCTGGAGCCTGGACCTCAACAACACCTTCGGCCGCAACCGCTTCGAATATTCGGTGGAAAACACGCTGAACGCCTCGTTGGGGGCGGCCTCGCCCACGCGCTTCGACGCGGGCGGCTTCAGCCTGGCGCAAAACACCACGGGCATCAACCTGACCAAGGCGTTCGAGGGCGTGGCTTCGGGCCTCAACGTGGCCTACGGCGCCGAGTTCCGGGTGGACAACTACCAGATATTCGCCGGCGATGAAGCCTCCTGGCGCCGCTACGAGAATCCCGAAGACCGCCCCGGCGGCTCGCAGGGGTTCCCAGGCTTCCGGCCGGGCAACGAACTGAACGAATCGCGCACCAACGTGGGCGCCTACGTGGACGCCGAACTGGACGTGACGGAGCAGTTCCTGGTGACGGCCGCGGCCCGCTACGAAAACTACAGCGACTTCGGCGGCACGCTGAACGGCAAGTTTTCCACCCGCTACAAGTTTTCCGACGCGTTCCTGGTGCGGGGTTCGGTGAGTACGGGCTTCCG
Organism: uncultured Sphingobacteriales bacterium; assembly: GCA_963844325.1. Taxonomy (GTDB): domain Bacteria; phylum Bacteroidota; class Bacteroidia; order Cytophagales; family 172606-1; genus CADCTQ01. The sequence continues at coordinate 4,074,051 of CAWJNV010000002.1, read as the reverse complement.
GGCGCCGTCGCTGGCCCAGGTGTATTTCAACACCACCTTTACCAACTTCGTGGCCGGCGTGCCCGTGGACCAGATCATTGCCCCCAACACCAGCAACATTGCCCGGGCGGTGGGCATTCCGCCGCTCAAGCAGGAAAAAGCCCTCAACTACAGCCTCGGCTTCACGGCCAAGCCCCTGCCCAGCCTGAGCCTCACCGTGGACGGCTACTGGGTGGACATCCAGGACCGCATCGTGCTCACGGCGGCCTTCAGCGACGAGGACGAGGACATCGGCCCGATCCTTCAGCAGTTGAACGTGGGCAACGCGCAGTTTTTCACCAACGCCCTCGACACCCGCACCCGCGGCCTCGACGTGATCGCCACCCACACGGCCAATTGGTCCACCAGCCTGGGAACCAGCCGGCTCACGACTTCCCTGGCGGGCAACTTCAACCGCATGGAACTGGGCGAAGTGAAAACCACGCCCCGCCTGGCCAACAAGGAAGACATCTACTTCGACGACCGGGAAAAGTCGTTCCTGCTGGCCTCGGCCCCGGGCAGCAAGATCAACCTCACGTTCGACTACAAGCTGGGCCGCTTCGGTACCAACCTCCGGTTCGTGCGTTTCTCGTCGATGGAACTGGTCAACTGGCACTACTACGACGATGACGTGACGCCCGCCGTGTACACCGACCGCTACGACGCCCGGGTCACCACCGACCTGGCGCTGAGCTTTGACTTTACCGACAACGTGGGCCTGACGGCGGGGGCATCGAACCTGTTTGACGTGTACCCCGACCGCCACGATCCCAACTACACCGAGTCGGGCGGCATGTGGGACCCGGTGCAGATGGGCTTCGGCGGGCGGTTCTACTTTGCCCGCCTCCGGTTGCGGTTTTAGCGCAGTGAACAGTAATCAGTGATCAGTAAACAGTGATCAGTAAACAGAACGCGGCGTTGCCTACTGCTCACTGATTACTGTTCACTGTTCACTGTTCACTGATTACTGTTTGCTGCCAACTTCTGCTCCTTAAGCGCAACCAGCCACCGCGACAGCTCCGCTAATTTTGCCTGGTCGATGCCGGTGGCGTAGCCTTCCTCGTGACAGAGTTGCACGAGTTCTTCGGTGGGAATGTTGCCCTTGGCGCCGGGCACGAACGGGCAGCCGCCCAGCCCGGCCGTGGCCGCGTCGAAGCGCCGGATGCCCCTTTCGAGGGCCAGGCGGGCATTGCGGAGTGCGTACCCGTACGTGTTGTGCAGGTGCAGGCTCAGGATGCCGTTGTATCCTATGTCCGCCAGCATCGGTTGGGCCTGGTCCAGCAACGCGGCGGTGCGTTCGGGGGCGGCGTTGCCGTCGGTATCGGCCAGGCAAATGTCTTCCACGCCCAGGTCGGCCATCTGGCGAATCCATCCCAGAGCCGTTGAGGGGTCGGTAGGTCCTTCGAACGGGCAGTGCAATATGACGGCCAGGTAAGCCCGCAGCCGCACACCGTCCCGCCGGGCCATTTCCCGGATCTCCTTGAACTGCGCGAAGCTTTCGGCCACCGGCATGCGGACATTCCGCTGGTTCATGGTTTCGGTGACGCCCAATACGTACCCCACGTGGCGGCAACCGGCCTCCAGGGCCAGTTCGTAGCCCTTCCGGTTGGGAATCAGGCCGTAGTAGGTCACGTCCGGCACGGCGGGCAAGGCCCGGAAAAGTTCGCCGGTGCCGGCCATCTGCGGCACCGCCTTGGGGTTGACGAACGAACCTACCTCAATTTCCCGGAACCCGCAATCCACCAGCCCGTGGATCAGTTTCAATTTTTCCTCCGCCGAAAGGATGAACTTCTCGTTCTGCAACCCGTCGCGGGGCGTGGTTTCAAACAGGTGTACTTGCGCCATGGGAGTTAGGGAGTTAGGGAGTTGGGAGTTTAGGAGTTAGAGAGTTGGGGAGTTTGAGCGTACATACGGATGCGCCTTAACGCTCTAACTCCTAAACTCCCCAACTCCTAAATGACTTTCGTTTCCCGCAGCCGGGCCAGGGTTCCTTCGTCGAGGCCCAGGAGGCCGCCGTAGACTTCGTCGTTTTGCTGGCCCAGGTCGGGGGCGGGGGTGCGGACGGAGCCGGGCGTGTCGGAGAGTTTGGGCACTACGTTCTGCATCATCAGGTCGCCCACGCCGGGGTGGTGCTGTTTCACCAGGGCCTCGCGGGCGGCGAAGTGTTGGTCTTCGAGCATGTCTTTGGCCGTGAAGAGTTTGCCCGCCGGGATGCCCGCCTCATGGAGTTTGTCGAGGAGTGCGCCCGAATCGAATTGCCGCGTCCAGGCACCGATCAGGTCGTCGAGTTCCACTTCGTTTTTGCCGCGGGAAACGTGGTCGGCGAACCGCGGGTCGTCGGCCAGCCCGGGGCGGTCCATCACCTCGGTCAGCCGCCGGAAGACCGTATCCTGGTTGGCGCCGATGAGGATTTCGCCGTCCCGGGTGGGGTACACGTTGCTGGGCGCAATGCCGGGCAGCCGGGCCCCGGACCGTTCGCGGACGTACCCGGTTTTGTAGTACTCGGTCACCACGCTTTCCATCATCGCCAGCACCGCCTCGTAGATGGCGCAATCCACCACTTGTCCTTCGCCGGTGACCTCCCGGGCCCGCAGCGCGGCCAGGGCCCCCATCGTGGCGTAGCTGGCCGCCAGGCTGTCGCCGATGGAGACGCCCACCCGGGCCGGGGGCCGGTCGGGTTCGCCCACCAGGTAGCGCAGGCCGCCCATCGCCTCGCCGATGGAGCCGTAGCCGGCCCTGGGGGCGTACGGACCGGTTTGCCCGTAGCCGCTCACCCGCACCATGACCAGCCGCGGGTTGTATTTTTTGAGTACGTCGTAGCCCAGGTTCCAGCCTTCCAGCGTGCCGGGACGGAAGTTTTCGATGAGGATGTCGGCCTTTTTGACCAGTTCGTAGAGGAGCTTTTGGCCTTCGGCCACCCGCAGGTTGAGCGTCACCGACTTTTTGTTGCGGGCCACCACCGGCCACCACAGCGACTGCCCGTTCACCAGTTCGCGGCCCCACTTGCGGATCGGGTCGCCGGCCCCGGGCAGTTCCACCTTAATCACTTCCGCGCCCATGTCGCCGAGCAACTGCCCGCAGAAGGGCCCCGCCAGCAGCACCCCCAGTTCAATCACCCGGATGCCCGTCAGCGGCCCGTGCGGCAGCTTTGCGTTTGCTTCGTTCATGTAAATTCGTTGGTCGTTGTTGGTTCTTCGTTGTTCGTTTTCAGCGCTTGATTTGAAATACGCAGTACTCAGTACCCAATACTTAATACTTAATACTCAATCTCCCCAATACCTCCCCCACCGTGTACAGGTCGGCGTATTTGGCCTGCAGGTCGAAGAGGTTGGCTTCGTGGACCTGGGCGGTACGGTCGCCGACGGCGTCGCGGACCACCATCGGAATCAGGCCGTGCTGAATGGCGTCGGTGGCCGTGGCCCGGATGCAGCCGCTGGTGGACACGCCACTGATGAGCAGGCTGTCGATGCGCCGGTAGTTGAGCAGGGACAGCAGCGAAGTGCCGTGGAAGGCGCTGGCGTACTGTTTGGTCAGCACCGGCTCCCCGGCGCGGGGCGTCAGGCCCTCCACCAGTTCGGCGTATTCGGGCCGGGTCCGGATCCCTTGCAGGGCCGGTATCTTGCGCACGAAATGTCCCCCGGTGAGGTAATCTTCATCGTAGGACAACGTGGTGAAGACCACCAGCAGCCCTTGCTCCCGCGCCGCCCGCACAAGTCCCGCAATGTTTCCGGCCAAGGCTGAGTAGCCCGGCGCGTAAAACGGCGATTCGGGCAGGGTGTACGCTTTGATCATGTCCACCACGATCAGGGCCGGGTTCTTGCCGAATCCCAGGCTCCCCGCGTAGCCGGCGTCGTTCTGGTAAGGCATGGCTAGGGTTTCTTCATCTTGAGTATTGAGTATTGAGTATTGAGTATTGAGAGAACTTAACCGCAAGAGGTGCAAAGGCGCACAGGAGGGGTAGGGTTTAAACCCTACCCTACGGAAAGGCTGCGCTATGGTTAATGTAAGCGAAATCTGAGTACGCATGCGCAATATCCTTAGGATAGGGTTTAAACCCTATCCTATCCTATCCTATCCTATCCTATCCTATCCTATCCTATCCGCAGTTTTTCTCCGTGAAACTTCCGTGCCCTCCGTGTCTCCGTAGCAAACCCTTTTTACAATCTATTCTCCCGGCCCTTTACACCGTTTCCAGCGATTGAACCGGGGCGTCGCTTGCCGCCTTGCGGGACGTGAATACGGGCGGCACCGGTGCTTCCAGGCCCGTCTCGGCCTTGCAGGTCCGGCGCAGTTCTTCCACCGGGCGGCCAAAGTTGAACACCGGCAGCGGCTCCCGGCTGCCCCGCATCTCTTCGCGGAGGGTGGCCGTCGCTTCGGCATCCACCTGGCCCCTGCCCGTGACCACGACCCCGTACTTGCGGGCCCCTTCGGGCGTAACGAGTCTCCGCTTGACGTCCTTGATGACCAGGGCCGGGTCGCGGTCCAGCGGGTCGCCCCAGCCGGCACCGCCCCAGGTGATGAAGTGCAGCAGGTCGCCCGGCTGCACGGCGATGCGGTCGCACTTGGCCGGCAGCGGCTGGGTGGTGCCGTCGGTGCGCACGAGGAGCTTGCGGCTCCGGGCGGCGGGTTCGCCCCCGTTCACGCCCCAGGGCGGCAGGAACCACCGGTCGTCGTGGATGGATATTTCGCCGGGTTCCAGGAAGCAGTACACGATCTCCACGCCGTTGCCGCCCCGGTTCTTGCCCGCCCCGCCGCTGTCGGGCACGGTGGCGTACCGCTCGATGCGCAGGGGAAAGTAAGCTTCCAGGAACTCGTTGGGCACGTTGGTAAAGGACGGCCACAGCGAATGGCCGTCGGGACCGTCGCCGAAGGGCTTGCCCGGGATGCCGCCGAAGCCGATCTGGAAGAGCTGGTACCACTGGTTGCGCTTGTCGTAGCCCGAGTACATCAGGTGCGGCGAAGAGGAAAAGCCCGCCGCGCACAGGAATTCCGGCTGCCGCTGCCCCAGCAGGCCGCCCAGCACGTCGAACATGCGGCCCAGGGCGTGGGTGCGGCACGAGAGGGCGGCCGGGTAGGTGGGCTTCATCAGGGTGCCCTCGGGAATGGTCACGTCCACCAGGTCGTAGAAGCCGTCGTTGAAGAGGATCTGCGGGTCGAACACCATCACCATGTACACCCCGAAAAACATCTTGAACAGGTTTTCATTGAGGTAGTAGTTGATCGAGCCGAAAGCCTGCGGGTCGGTGCCCGTCCAGTCGAGGTGAATCCGGTCGCCGGTGCGCAGCAGCGAACACTTGAGCTTGTAGGGCCCGTAGCCGCGGCCGTCGTCGCAGAGGTAGTCTTCGAAGGTGAGCTTTTCGCCCTCCGGCACGGTCATGCGGAAAAGGGTGCGCATGGCATCCTGGTTGCGGTTCAGGGCCGCTTCGAGGGCCGCGCAGTAGGTTTCCACGCCGAACCGGCCGCACATTTCCTTCACCCGCTTTTCGGCCGTGCGGCAGGCGGCCACGATGGCGTTGAAGTCGGAGCGGTTCCAGTGGGGCAGGCGGCACTGCTGGAGAATGACTTCGAGCACCGTGGCGTTGAGCTGACCCTTGTGGTAAATCTTGACGGGCGGAATGCGCAGCCCCTCCTCGAAGATCGTGGTGGCGTCGGTGGGCAGGCTGCCGGGCACCTTGCCGCCCACGTCGGTCATGTGGCCGAACATAGCCCCCCAGCCCACCAGGCGGCCGTCGTAGAAGATGGGCAGCAGCACGAGCCAGTCGTTGAGGTGGCTGATGGCCCCGTCGCAGCTGTAGGGGTCGGAGGTGAGGAAGATGTCGCCCTCCTCCACCGTGCCCGCGAAAGACTTGAGGAAGCCGTCCACGAAGGAGCCGAACTGCCCCACCACCATGCGGCCCTTGCGGTCGGCAATGAGCGGAAACTTGTCGTGCTGCTCGCGGATGCCGGGCGACATGGCCGTGCGGAAGAGCACCGCGTCCATTTCGTAGCGGGCGTTGCGCAGGGCGCTTTCAATGATGTCGAGGGTAATGGGGTCTACCTCCCCCGTCGCCAGGGGCGTCCCGTTGGTTTCAATGATCTGGGCTTTGTACATGGCTAGGCTTTGAGGGGGTTGATGAGCAGGTTGCCGAAGCGGTCGACGGTGCCGGTGTAGCCGGGCAGGATCACGGTGGTAGCGTCCATTTCGGCCACGATGGCCGGTCCTTCGATGCGGTTGCCGCGGGCCAGTTTGAGGCGGTCGTAGATGCGGGCGGGGTGGTTTTTGCCCTCGTACCAGAAGGTGTCGGAGGTGCCGGTGAGGGCGGGGCCGGCGTCGGGGCCGCCCTCGGGCAGTTCGGCCGTCTGCACGTCCTGTTCGATCTCTTCCACGATCGCCCGCAGGTTCACCAGTTCGTGCGGCAGGTCGAGGGTAAAGGTAAAGAGCTGGTTGTGAATCGCGTCGAAGGCTTCCCGGACCGCCGCAAAGCCGCGGCTGCGCAGGTCATGGAGGTCCACGTTGACGGGCACTTCGAAGCCCTGGCCCGAGTAGCGCAGGTCTACCTGGTAACCGGTTTTGCGCCGGGCGGCGTTGATGCCTTCGGCTTCGATGAAGGCGGCGGCTTTGTCGCGGAGGGTTTCCAGTTCGCGTACCACCTCTTCGGGCGTGAGCACGTCCAGCCGGGCAATGAGCGTTTTGGCGGCTTCGTTGCGGATCTGGGTGGTGGCGTCGCCGTAGGCGCACAGCACGCCGGGGCTCGGCGGAATGATCACCGGCCAGGAGCCCAGCAGTTTGCCCAGCGCGTTGGCGTGCACCGGCCCGGCCCCGCCGAAGGCAATGAGGGCGAAGTTGCGCGGGTCGTAGCCCTGCTCGATGGACACCAGGCGGAGGGCGCCGAACATGTTTTCGTTGGCAATGCTCACAATGCCGGCGGCAGCTTCTTCGAGCGTCACGCCCAGCTTTTCGGCAATCGTCGCGACGGCCTTGACCGAGGCGTCGCGGTCGAGGGCCATTTCGCCGCCCAGCAGGTCCACGGGCAGGTAGCCCAGCACCACGTTGGCGTCGGTGACGGTGGGGGCCGTGCCGCCCTTGCTGTAACAGGCCGGTCCGGGCACGGCGCCGGCGCTTTCGGGCCCCACGCGCAGGGCCCGGGTCAGGTCGGGTACCTTGGCAATGGAGCCGCCGCCGGCGCCCACGGTCCGCACGTCGAGGGAGGAGGCCCGCACGGTCACGTCGCCGACCATCGTTTCGCGCCGCACCACGGGCACGCCGTTTTCGATCAGGGCTACGTCGGTGGAGGTGCCGCCCATGTCGTAGGTGAGCAGGTTTTGGTAGCCGGCCTTTCTGGCGATCCAGAGGGCGCCTTTTACGCCGCCGGCCGGGCCCGACATCATCAGGTTCACGGGCTTGGCCGAAGCCGCTTCAAAGGTCATCAGGCCGCCGTCGGAACGCAGGACCTTGGTGGCGGTAGAAATATTGTTCTGCCGGAGGGTACTCGTCAGGGAGTTGAGGTACCGCGACAGGGTGGGCTTCACGTACGAGTTGGCGACGGTGGTAACGGTGCGTTCGTACTCCCGCATCTCGGGCAGCACGTCGCTGGAGAGCGAAACGGGGATGCCGGGCCACTCGCGCCCGATGATCTCCAGGATGCGGTTTTCGTGCCGGTCGTTGGCGTAGGAGTTCATCAGGGAAACGGTCACGGCCTCCACGCCTTTTTCCTTGAGCCTGGCAATGGCGGCCACCACCGAAGCCTCGTCGAGTGCGCGGACCACGGCCCCGTCGGCGCCGGTGCGTTCCTTTACTTCGAAGGTGTGCTCCAGGTCGGCCAGCGGCTCGGGCTTGTTCCAGATGATCCAGCCGGCCAGGCCGCCGGGCACGTACGAACGGGCAATCTGGAGCACCTGGGCGTAGCCTTCTGTGACGAGGAGGCCCACCTTGGCGCCTTTGCGTTCGAGGATGGCGTTGGTGGCTACCGTGGTGCCGTGCATGAGTTCGGCAATGTCGGCGGTGTTCACGCCGGCCTGGTGGCAGGCCTTGAGGATGCCGTCGAGGATGCCGACGGACTGGTCGTGCGGGGTGCTGGGGGTCTTGGCCCGGAAGGTTGCCCCGGAATCGAGGTCCATGAGCAGTACGTCCGTAAACGTGCCGCCCACGTCAACGCCAACTCTGATTTTTGCCATACGCGAAGAGGTTTGGATGATTGCATACAATAATCCAAAGTAGGCATTCAATGTTTGGCGCCGAAGGATTTATCGAATATTTTTTTGGAAGGAGCAAAGGGGAACCACGGAGGGCACGGAGTTACACGCAGGAAGATGCAGAACAAAGGAGTACTTCTCCATTGCCCTGGTATGAGCCGCATTGCGGGAAGGCGTCGCATTGCGAGGTGGACCGCGTCGCGGCTCCCCTCCTCGGAGGGGTTAGGGGGTGGGTTTACTTACATGCTACGAATTATACAAGGATCACCGCAAGAAAGACTCCTGCAATAAGCTATTTGCATCAAGGCATATCCGCAGGAAGTTGAGCATCCTTGCAAGGGAGCCCCTGTCATGCGGTGATCCCTGGGTAACTTGTCTCATTAAAGTAAACCCACCCCCAGCCCCCTCCAAGGAGGGGAGCCGCGACGCGGTCCACCTCGCGAGGCGACGCCTTCCCGCAATGCGACCCTTCACGCGTAAGGATACTTCTATCCGGCAGGGCAGCTATCTGGCAAGGCAGCGTACGGCTCTCTGAGGTACGGCCCCCTTAGCGTACGGCCCCCTTTATGATGCCTGCTTCTTTGCCCTTTTCGTGAAACTGTTCGCAAAACCAGCCTTTGCCAGAAACCTCCGTGGCACTCCGTGCCCTCCGTGTCTCCGTGGTGAACCTTCTGCTACTGGTGGTTGAGCAGTTCGCCGACCAGTTGCCATTCGGTGCCGGTGTAGCGCCAGGTGCGGACGTAGAAGCCGGGTTGCTCCTTTTCGCCCCCGCCCTGGCGGTAGGTGGCCCGCACTTCGCCGTAGGTATAGGCCAGGTCGCCGCTCCCAGCCACGCCGGCGCCCCGGGACGTGCAATGGCAGGCTTGCACCCCCGATTGGACGAGCCACCGCCGGGCGGCTTCCCGGCTTTTGCGGACCGTAGTGTGCTGGCGCAGCACCCAGGCGTCGGGGGCGAGGCAGGCCCGGTACGCGGCTTCCGGTTGCGTTTTCGCCAGGTGGTGCAGCCGTGCTTCCGTCGCCCGCAGGGCGGTCTCCGTGCCGCCGCCTTTCCCGGCCAAACGCTTTGCCAGGGAGGCGCCGTCGCGCAACTGCACCTCCCCCATCCAGTCGGCGCCGGCCGGTTTGGGCCGCGGAATGCCCGCATCCACCAGCCCAGGGGCAGCGAAAAGCCGGCCTGCAAGCGGCCGATGAAGGTGGCGATCAACTCTTTTTCCAGGGCAATGAGCCGCGTTTTTTCTTCCGCCGACATGGCTTTGCCGAACAGGATGTCAGTGCCGATCTCCATGGTCATGTTTCCAGTTCTCGAAGTCGGCCATCGGCAGGCCGTTGCCCAGGATTTCCTTGGCTACCTTGAAGGGCAGGCCGCCCTTGTAGTAGTTTTTGTGGTTCTGCACCAGCACGTGGTTCACGCCCTCCAGGGCATCATGTTGCTCTTTTTTATGGAAAGCGTACGGGCAAACGGCATTAAGCCCCGGGCCGCGGGTTCTCCCAATATAATGAGTTATCAAATGAAAACGTAAAGAATCATTGGCTTCCGAAGCCCTTTAACTTCTCATTAACAACTCATTAATGCGCCTCTGATCCCACCCTGCCTCCCCGGCGGGTATCTTTGGGTTGGATGGCTGTATGGGTATATGGCTGAATGGTAAGGGCACTTCGGCATTCCGGCAGCGCCACCTGAGTGCACCTGCAAGGAGGAGTATTACGAATTCGTTGTTCGTTATTCGTGATCTGCTGGTCAGTATAATTCCTGCCGTTATTCCTATCTTGGCGGCCCGGCGTGAACGGTTCGGGCCGTTGCGCGTATACAACAGGCAGCCGTGTTATCAAGCGACAAACCCATGAACCTTTTCCAAGACTTTGACTTCCGCGCCCTGGAAACGCCAGGCTATCCGGAAGATTCCGTAAAAGAAAATATCGTCAACCCCATCCTCCGGCAACTGGGCTACGGAACCTCCGGCCCGCACCAGGTTATTCCGGCCCAAGCCGTCAGCAACCCCTTCGTGTACCTGGGCGCCTCCCAGCACAAGGTCAGCATTCTGCCCGACTACCTGCTCCGGACGGACGATGCCAACGCGTTTACGCTGGGCGTAACGGCCCCGTCGGTCAACATTCACCGGGGAGAAGTGGTGGAACAGGCCTTTGCCTACGCGATTCACCCCGAAATCCGCACGTTCTACTACGGGCTCTGCAACGGCCGCGAACTGTGCGTGTACAAGTGGACCCGCGTGGAACCGGTCCTTTCCATTCCCGTGGCTGACCTCGGCGGGCGGTGGGAAGAGTTGGTACGGCTCGTCGGCCCGCAGGCCCTCACCAAATCCAAATTGCACGTGGGGGACTTTCTGCCCGACTTCGGTCTCTCGTACCTCAAACTGGGGGGCGACCGCAACGCCCAATTCGATTTTGTGGGCGCGGAGGCAAACCTGGTGGCCCGGGTGGACGAAAACACCTTTACCCTGACCAGCGTCATCGGCGGGGAAGACGACGCGTACCTGGGTTCGTTCAACTTCCCCCGCGACCGCTACGAGGAATTCCTCTCGTGCGTGCCGGCCGTTGCGCAGGACAAAGTACGCACCGCCCTTTCGGAGGAGCCGTATTTCATCGTCTTCACCAAGGAGGACACTTTCGAACTCATCATCCACGCCGGGCTGAGCGGGGGCATCCGCACCAACGAGGATGAGCAGTACTATCCCCTCACGGTCACCAGCTTCGAGCCCGTGCTGGGCCGGGAACAGATGATAGGCAACGCCGGGCGGTAACCACAACCGGGTTACCGCCCGGCGTGCCCGGCGGCGCGTAGTTATTCCGGCTCGTCCAGGATTTCGCGCAAAGGCCGGTTCCGGAGCGGGTTTGCGTACTTGGGCAAATTGCCTTCCTGCCAGCCGTCATTGGCCGGCCGGCCCAGCAGCCGGGTCAGCCGGTACCGCCGGTTGTTGAACGAGAGGTAGCGGTCAATCTCGTCTTCCTTTTGTTCGAGCACCGCGTCCTTGATCCGGACCTCGGTAATCAGGTTGGGGACAACGCGGAGCACGAACCGCCAGGGTTCGCGGAACTGGTACACCGTACGGGGCTCGCCGGACCAGTCCCACACGGTCACCGGCTCAAAATACACTGCCTCGGCCTCCGTAAACTTCTTTTGCCCCCATTCCCATTCGTGAATGGACAGCAGCTTCTGCTCGCGGGGCACGTGGATTTTGCGGCCCCGCCGCCGCTTCTTCTTGGTGAAGGCTTTGGTGTCGCTGTACTGCACGGTATTGATCTTTTTGAGCAATCCGGCGAAGAAGGCGGCCTGCTTGCTGCGTTGTACGTCGTCGCACAGCACGAAGATCCGTTTGTAACCCTTCTGGACGGGGGGAATCAAAGGTTCGTAGCCCAGGTTGCAGATCTGCCGGCGCACTTTGTTTTCTTCGCGGTGCAGCAGCAGCAGGTGTTTTTCCTGGTCTTTTTTCTGTAATCTCTTTCTTCTTCTTTTTGATTTTAAACGGAAAGAGGCGGGGGAATCAATGAAGCCCATGAAACTGTAAGTAAAGTTTGGAACCGTTGGAAAAGAAAAAAAGGGGTCGCCCTGCCTGGCTAGGCAGTTGGGGAAAGGGGCGATAGGGTGGCGGGTTCCAACAAAGTAAGTCCCTCCGGTTTACGGGTGAATTGCAAGGGAGGCATTGAGGTTACAAAAATAGCCACGGAATTTTATTCCGCCAGCAAAAAATAAACAGCACGAAGCCCTGCTTCGTGCCGGTAGTGCCCTTGGTACGCCGTGCGCCGGGGTTTGCCCTCAGGGCTGGCCCCGGTAGAGTTCCTTTACCTGCACGATGACGCGGCGGTGAATTCTTCTTTCATTGCCTTCCAGGTATTCAAACTCCCCGAGGAGTTCTTCCAGCTTGTGCCTGAGGGGTTCGGGCCGGTTGGCTTCGCGCAGAAACCGGCAGTACTCGGCGCGTTGGAAGTAGTTGGTGTGGGTCCTGTCCATGGCCCGGAAGATGGCTTCGGCCCGGGCGGCGTCCCCCGCGTGAAAATGGGCCCACGCGTGCGACACCCGGGCGTCGGCGTTCACAAAAACTTTTTCCCCGTCCTTTTCCAGCCCGTCGCCGAAGGAGATGGCCGTGGCGTAATCGCCGTGCAGGTAGCTGGCCTGCAACACCTTCATCCGGATGTCGGGGTCGCCGGCCATGAACCCCCGGAGGCAGGATTTGTACAGCCCCACGGCTTCCCCGTAGCGGCCCGCCTGGACGTAAGCGTCGGCGAGTTGGGTTTTGTTGGTTACGTTGTCGCTGAAGCGGACGGCCTTTTCGAGTTGTTCGATCCGGTAGTTGCGGTTGACCACGTGTTTGACGCCCTCGGCCAGCGACGACACGTTGCGGCGGCTGTAGAACGCATCGTACAGGTAGAGCAGGCAGCCCACGCCCGGCAGGAAAAAGATGATCCAGTACCAGCGTTGCTCCACGCGCCGCTGGTAAGCGTGGTACAGGCAGAAAGCTTGCAAAATCAACAAGGGGGAGTAATATCCGAGCATAGGGGAGTTAGGGAGTTTGAGAAGTAGGGAGTTAGGGAGTTGGAGAAGTAGGGAGTTCGAGAAGTAGAGAGTTGGGGAGTTAAAGAGCAGGCCGTCCGGGTGCCACGCTCAAACTCCCTAACTCTCTAACTCCTCGAAAAAGGATTAATTCTGCGGGCGGGAAAAAAGTAAATCGGCGCCGGAAACGCAGATTACAAGTCGCTTTTCCGCTCGGGCAGGTACACCCGGAAGGTGCTGCCTTCCCCCGGCGTGCTTTCCACTTCTACCTTGCCCCCCAGGGCTTCGGCCTGCGTTTTGACCAGGTACAGGCCCAGGCCCTTGCCCTCGGTGTGGGCGTGAAACCGTTTGTAGAGCCCGAAGAGCCGGTTGCCGTACCGCGCAAGGTCAATCCCCAGCCCATTGTCGGCCACCGACACCACCACGTAGCCGTCGCGGCGCCGGGCGGTGAGGGTGATCACCGGCGGCCTTTCGGGGGCGCGGTACTTGAGGGCGTTGGAGAGCAGGTTGAGGAGCATGCTTTGCACGTAGGTCTTCACCGAGTACACCACCGGGGCGGCCGCCAGATCGACCCGCAGCTGGGCGCCGCTCCTTTCGAGCTGCGCCGACAGGCTCAGCCGGGCGTTTTCCACTACTTCGGCCAGTTCCACCCGCTGCCGTTCCTCCTGCCGCTTGCGCACGGCCAGCAGGTCGCTCAGGTCCTGGATGATCCCGTCGAGCCGCTGGGCCGACAGGGTAAAATGTTCGATCACGGCACGATTGGCCGGGTCGGCCGGATTCTCGGCGTTGTAGAGGGCGGCCAGCCCGAGCATGTTGGCTACCGGGGCCCGCAGGTTGTGGGAGGTAATGAAGGCAAACTGTTCCAGGTCGTGGTTCTTGCGGGTAAGGTCGCCGATGAGCTTTTGGCGTTCCTCTTCGGCCTGCCGGCGGGCCGTAATGTCCTGGCCCACGCCCTGGATTTCGGCCACCTGGCCGTCGTCGCCGGTGATGCCGATGAACTCCCACTCGGTGTAGTAAAGCTGCCCGCCGAAGCACTTGCGGATCTGGAGCGGCACCACCTTGCCCGGCTCGGCAATGCAGGCGGCGGCCATCTGCCGGCACTTGTCGAGGTCGTCGGGGTGCACCGTGGGCAGGTACGACTGCCCCAGCAGTTCGTGGGCCCGCACGCCGAACTTCTCCAGGAACTGCCCGTTGATGAACGTATACCGGCCTTCCAGGTCCGTGCGGATCAGGTAGTTGGTCTGCGAGGCAACCAGCGAGGAGAGCCGCTTTTCGCGTCGTTCGAGGGCCAGCCGGGCCGCCTGCTCCCCGGCCAGCAACTGGGTGATCCGCCGGGTGGCCGCGTGCAGGGCCTCGGTCCGCTGTTCGATCCGCCCCTCCAGTTCCGCGTTCAGCGTTGCCAGCGCCTGCTGGGTAGCTTGCAACGCCTCGTTGGAGGCGCGCAACCCGGCCTCCGACTTGCGCAGTCCGGCTTCCGCCTGCTGCCGCTGGGCCAGTTCCTGCCGCAGCTTTTCGTTGGTCTCCCGCAGTTCCCTTTCGCGCATTACCCGCTCCAGCTCCAGTTCCACGCGTTTGGCGACGATCCTGAGCAGGTACTCAATCTGCACGGGGTCTTTGATGGGACCGCCGTGCATCACGTAGACGATGCCCGCCTCCCGGCCCGTGGAGTCAAACAAAGCGATGCCCGCGTAGCTGTCCACCCCGAAGTGCCTGAGGGCCTGGTTTTCGGGAAACTGGTCCTGCACCTGGCTGGGAAAAGCGCAGAACCCCTCGTTCACCACGTACTCACAGAGCGACCCCACCAGGGGATACTGGATGCCGGGGGCGTATTGCCCTTTGGCCAGGAAAACGTGGGAGTGGACGGTCTTTTCCTGCCCCGCCCCTTTGCCGGCCTCGTGGGGCGCGGGCTTGCTGAACTCCCCGATGAAGACGTAATCGACCTGCAAGGCTTTCGAGAGGTGCTCGGCCAGCAGTTGAAAAAATGCCTGCCCAACGGCGGCGGTCGAAAAGCCGTGTGCCAGTTCTTCGAGTAGGTGATGGGTGTACATGCCTAGTTACGCCGGTCCGGGCCACCGCCCCCGGGCCGGTGCTGAAACCTTAATGCCATTAAAAAATACGAGAACTGCTTATCCGCTGAAAACGAAATTACGCAAATAATCCTTGATGAAACTTATCCGGCGGGAGACAAATGTTTGGGCAGGTAACAGTAAACAGTGAACAGTGAACAGTGAACAGTAATCAATACGTGATGATTGGTTACTGATTACTGTTTACTGTTCACTGATCCAGCAGCCGATGGGTGGCCGCGTACAGGAGCAGGGTGGCCGTGTTGCTGGACCCGGTTTTGTCGAGCAGGTTGTGGCGGTGGGTTTCTACGGTGCGTTTGCTGGTGGTAAGCCGTTCGGCAATCTGGACCGTGGTGTAGCCTTTGGCGATCAGTTGCAGCACTTCCAGTTCCCGGGGGGTAATGGTTACGCCGGCCGTTAAGGTGGGCCCGCTGTTCTTCTTCTCGGCCGACCGCTCCCGGGGGGCAGTCGCCCGGGTACTTTGCAGCTTGAGGAGCAGCTGTTTGGCTACGTCCGAACCGAAGTACTCCCCGCCTTCGGCCACCGTGCGGATGGCGAACATAAGTTCTTTGGTGCCCGCACTTTTGAGCAGGTAACCCCGGGCGCCGGCCCCCAGGACGTCGAGGATGTACTGCTCGTTTTCCAGCATGGAGAGCACCAGCACCCGCACCCGCGGGAAGCGTTCCGTGACCAGCCGGGTGGCCTCGATGCCGTTCAGTTGGGGCATGTCCAGGTCCATGAGCACTACGTCGGCCTCCTGCGCTTCCAGCAGGGCTAGTAACTCGGTACCGGAAGCGGCCATTCCGGTGATGGAAATGTCCGTACCGGCGTCCCGGAGGATGGCCTTCATGCCTTCCCGGATGAGTTTATGGTCGTCGGCCAGCATTAAGCGAATCATGGCGGGGTTCTTTGGGTGAGCAGGCAAACCGGGCTTTCCGGGTTGGAGATACGACGCGACAGGCGGCCCTGAACGTACTCAGCCGTAAAGAAACCAAAAAATACGCAATCCGCCCTACCCGGGGGGCCGGAACCCCCGGGGGCACCGGCCGGGGACGCCCGCCCGGAGGCCGGGTTATTCGTTCCGCAGGCTTTTTACGGGATTGGCTGTGGCCGCCTTGATGGCCTGGTAGCCTACCGTAGCCAGGGCGATGCCCACCGACGCCACGCCGGCCGCGGCAAACACCCACCACTGCATCCCGATGCGGTATTCGAACAGCCCCAGCCAGGCCCGCATCACCCACCAGGCCAGCGGGGAAGCCACCGCAATGGCCACCAGCACCAGCTTGAGAAAGTCTTTCGACAGGAGCCCCGCAATGCTGTTGATGGAGGCCCCCAGCACCCGGCGCACGCCGATCTCCTTGGTGCGGCTCTGCGCCATGTAGGCCGAGAGCCCGAACAGGCCCAGGCAGGAGATGAAGATGGTGAGGGCGGCAAACAGCGCGGCCAGCTTGCCGATGCGTTTCTGGTCGTCGAACTTGCGGGCGTAGGCTTCGTCGGCGAAGCTGTACTCGAAGGGGTACTGCGGGTTGAACTGCTTGAACACCTGCCCGGCCACCCGCAGGTTCTCGGCAACGGGCCGCGACGGGTTGAGCCGGAAGTGCATGACGCCGAACCAGGAGGCCGGCCCGAACACGATCAACTGGCCCACTTTCTGGTAGGGCGATTCGTAAACGAAATCCTTCACCACGCCCACCACGTGCCATTGCCGGTCGCCTTCCTTGACGAGCTGCCCGACGGGGTCTTTGAAACGCATGGCTTTTACCGCCGCCTCGTTGAGCAGAATGGCCGTGGAGTCGGACGGGAACTGGCGGATGTCGATGTCGCGCCCGGCGAGCAGGGTCACGCCCATCGTTTTCACGAAATCCGCGTCGGAAGCCATACGGATGAAATCGGTCTTCTCGTCTTCGGCGGTACTGCCCGTCCAGGCAAAGCCCCAGCCGTCGCTGTAGCGCTGGGTGATCGGGCTCATGGACCGGGTGACGGCCACGGCGGCCCCGCGGTTCACCAGTTCCGTCTTGATGCTCTCGTAGTGCTTTTCAATGTCGCCTTGCAGGTGCACGTACAGCAGTTTGTCGCGGTCGTAGCCCGTGTCGCGCCCCTGGGCGTGGTTGATCTGCTGGGTAATGATGATGGTGCAGATGATCAGGCCGATGGCGAAGGTGAACTGCACGACCACCAGCACCTTGCGGGGCGTTACCAGCGTGCGGGCCGCTTTGGCGCCGCCGGTGATGCCGCCCTTCAGCACGGCAACCGGGTTGGCGGCCGAAAGGAAGAAAGCCGGGTACACGCCCGCCACCAGGCCGGTGATTCCCACGAAAACCAGGCTGGCCAGCCAGAACAGGGGGCTTGCCAGGTCCAGGTACAGTTCTTTGTCCACCAGTTGGTTGAAGGCGGGCAAAGTCAGCCCCACCCCCACCAGCGCCACGAGGCCGGCCAGGAAAGCCAGCAAGACCGATTCGCCCAGAAACTGCCCGACGAGTTTCTCCTTCGAAGCCCCGACGACCTTGCGGATGCCCACCTCCTTGGCCCGTTTGGCGCTGCGGGCGGTGGAAAGGTTCATGAAGTTGATGCAGGCAATGAGCAGGATGAGCCCCGCAATGATGCTGAACAGCCCCACCCGGTCAATGCGGCCGCCCACGTACTGGCCGTTCTCGGACTGCGAATACAGGTACGCATCGGCAAAACGCTGCGTGAATACCTGCGTGGTGGATTTGGAGGAGCCGCTGGTGTTGTCGATGGTGACATTTTTGATCTTGGCGTCGAAAGCGGCCTGCGATACGCCCGGCTTGAGCAGCACGTACGACCGCACCGAGTTGTTGCCCCAGGATTTGTCATCCCAGCCCAGCTTGGTCATGTAAGCCCAGCTCATCAGGAATTCGAAATCAAAGTTCGTGTTGTTGGGCAGGTCGCGGAGCACCCCCGTCACGGTGAGGTAATCGGCCGTGTCAATGCGCACGACTTTGCCCATCGGCTCCTCGTCGCCGAACAGTTTGCGGGCCAGCTTTTCGGTGACCACCAGGTTGTTGGTACCGTCGAGGGCCGTACGGGCGTCGCCTTTGAGCAGGGGAAAGGAAAACACGTCCAGAAAGCCGGGGTCGGTGAAGTTGCCCTGCACGTTGAGCTTTTTGTCGCCGTAGGTAAACAGGAACCCCGTGCCGTTGACCCGCACGGCTTCTTCCACATCGGGAAAGTTCTGCCTGATCGTGGGGGCGAGGATTTTGGGGGTGCTGTTCCAGGCGTGGAGTTCGCCGTTGAACCGGTCGCGGTTGTTGAGCGTGTAGAGGTGGTCGATCCGGGCGTGAAAGCGGTCCTGGCTCACTTCATTGCCGATCCACAGCAGGATGAGGATGGCGCTGGCCATGCCGATGGACAAGCCGAGAATGTTGATCAGCGAAAAGGCTTTGTTGCGCAGCAGGTTGCGCACGGCCATGTTGAGGTAGTTCTTGAACATACGGATCGGGGAAGCAGCTTGCGCCGGGAGCAGATACCCCGAATCGCGCAAATACACTGCCAGGCCGCCGGGCACCGCATTAAAACGCTGATAAACAATGCCTTATTAATGCAAAACAAAGCCGTCACTGTTCGTTTCCGGACGCGTGCGCGTGCGGATTGGTACTTTACGCTTCCAGGTGTACCAGGTAATCGGTGAGTTTCTTCCACTGCATTTGCTGGCCCACCGCCCAGCCGCCCTTGGCGACCACCGTATTGATCACGGCGCGGTTGCCCGCTTCGGCGCCCTGGTTGTTGATGCTTTCGTGGCGACCGATCTCGGCGGCAATCAGCGTGTTGCCGTCCAGTTCCACCCGGAACGTACTGCGGGCTTCGTGGCGGAAAAAGTGCTCGGTTTCCTCCCCTCCTTCGCGGGGGTCGTGGCTGGGCTGCACGGTGAATTCGGCGGCCAGGTCGCCCGCCCGGACGCCGGTGACCCGCACCCAGTTTTCGGGGAAGGGCCCGGGCAGGTCCACGCGGATGTAATCGCCCTCCTGCGGGGTGGAAGTCTTGCGCACGCCGGCCGCGTCGTACAAGGCAAACCTGGCCGTGATGCCCGGCAGGCTGGACCAGGCATTCACGTCGAAGAGTTTCTCCTCGGCCCAGGCAAACGCCTGGAGCGCCGACGAGGCGTCGGGGTAGGTGCGCCGGCTGGTGTAGGTGCGGTCCTTGGGGGCCTCCCCTCCGGATGCCGGTTCCGCCGGGCCTTCCCGGCTCGTCGCGGCAAAAGCGACTTGTCCGTCCGCCGGGGCTTTGGGGCGGTTAAGCAGCCAGGCGGCCCCGGCCGTGAGCAGGGCGGTGGCGGCCAGCACCCAGGGCTTGTGCTTGGTGGCCCAGAGCTGGGGGCTGAACGAGGCGGCTTCCCCGTCGAACCGGCCGTGCGCCCCGTGGTCGCCGGGCAGGGGTTCCCAGAGGTTGTGCGGCCGGTTGGGGTCTTCGGGCTCGTCGGTCTGCTGGCCTTCGTAGCCGTTGCGGGCCAGCACCCAGTCGCCCAGTTCGGGCACGAATTTGTCGCCGATGATGGCCTGCACGGTGGGGACGCCCACGAACACTTCGCGGCGGTTTCGCTGGGAGGCGAAGTAAATGGCGTCGGCGGCCACTTCGGGCTGGAACACCTTGCCCATCGGGCGGCCCTTGCGGGGCAGGCGGCTCTTGACCCAATCGAACTGCGGCGTGTTGAGGGCGGGCAACTGCACCATCGTGACGCGGACGTTGCTTTTGTCGTGCAGCAGCTCGGCGCGGAGCGAATCAAAGAATCCTTCCACGGCGTGCTTGGCCGCGCAGTAGGCCGATTGCAGGGGAATGCCCCGGTAGGCCAGCGCCGAGCCCACGAACACGATGCTTCCCCGGTCGCGGGGCAACATGCGCCGCAGGGCCGCCTGCGCCCCGTACACCTGGCCCAGGTAGGTGACGTCGGTGACCCGCTTGTACTCGGCGGCTTCCATCTGCCGGACGGGTGAGAACACGCTGGTCATGGCGTTGTTGATCCACACGTCGATGGGGCCCAGCACGGCTTCGGTCTCGGCGGCGACCCGTTCGAGGGCGTCGGCGTCGGCCACGTCCGCCGCAAACACCAGGGCTTTGCCGCCCAGGGCTTCCACTTCGCGCCGGGTGCCTTCCAGGCCGTCGCGGCCGCGGGCAACGAGGGCCAGGTGCGCCCCCCGTCTGGCAAATTCCCGGGCGGTGGCCCGGCCGACGCCGGCCGAAGCCCCGGTAATGACAACTACTTGTGGTGGATGGTGCGCTTTCATGGTTCTTGTCGGTTCTTTTCGGGCGGAAGGGTATGGTTGAATGGCTGAATGGCTGTATGGTTGAATGGTTGAATGGCTATATGGTTGAATGGCTATTGGATTAACCATATAACCATATAACCATATAACCATACAGCCATAATCTCATTTATCAATACATCTACTGCCTGGGTGTTGTACGTGTACGGCGAAAAAAGGACGGCACGGGCAAGGATAAATGCGGATTTTCCGATTGCAACCCCCGTACCCGCCCCGCCGTACAAAAAGGCGGCACCGGCCGGGCGAACTTACGAACCCAAACGCGTACAGGCCATGAAGAAGAAAGCAAAGAAACAAAAGCAGCAAAGGGAGCAGTGGATGGATGCACTTGCCATCATTGCATTTGTGCTGCAAATCGTAGAGTTCGGCATGGAGGTGTGGGACAAACGCAAGGAATCCCAAAAAGCCCGGGCCTAAGGAAAGACGTAAGGAGGAATGGGTGGTTGATTGTTGAATGGCTGCATGGCTACATGGTTTTGCTTACGCCAGCAACAGTTCCTAACAATCAGCCATATAGCCATTCAACCATATAGCCATTCAGCCATTCAACCATATAATCAAGAGACAACGCTATGCTATCCAATGCGCAACCCCAGGCCCACCCGCTTACCAAGGTGGCCGCTTTTAAAGGCATCCAGGTCACCGGCGTGACCGTAACCGACACCGGGCGGCTGTTTGCCAACTTCCCCCGCTGGCACGAAAACCTGCCCTTCTCGGTGGTGGAAGTCATGCCCGACGGTTCTTACCAGCCCTACCCGGACGCAGGCTGGAACACCTGGAACGGCCAGCCGGAGGAGAACAAGTTTACCTGCGTGCAGTCGGTGGTGGCCCAGGGCGACTCGCTGTTCGTGCTCGACCCGGCCAGCCCGTTCATCAAGGGCGTGCAGGGCAATGCGGCCCTCTACCAGTTTGACCTGGCTACCAACACGCTCCGGCAAAAGTGGGTGTTCGACGAGACGGTGGCCCCCAAAAAGTCGTACCTCAACGACCTGCGCATCGACGAGGAGAAGGGCATCATCTACATGACCGAGTCGGGCGTGGGAGCCCTGGTGGTGCTGGACCTCAAAACGAACACGGCCCGCCGCCTGCTCGACGGCCACCCTTCCACGCAGTCGGAAGACGTGTGGCTGACGGTGGAAGGCCAGCGGTGGGTCAAGGAGGGCAAAAAACCGCACATGCACGCCGACGGCATCGCCCTTTCGCCCGACAAGCAGTACCTCTACTACCACGCCCTCACCGGCTACACCCTCTACCGCATCTCTACCTTCGCCCTCAACGATACCACGCTGGACGATAAGGCGCTGGGCGGACTGGTGGAAAACCTGGGCCGCACCTCCGCCCCGGACGGCATGATCTTCGATCCGCAGGGCAACCTGTACCTGGGCGACCTGGAAAGCAACGCCATTCTCTACCGCACGCCGGACGGACACCTTAATACGCTGGTACAGGACGAGCAGCTCAAGTGGCCCGACACCTTTGCGATGGACGGGCAGGGCAACCTGTACGTGACCACGTCCCGCATTCACCAGATGGAGGGCGACATCTCGAACCTGGAGTTCAACATTTTCAAAACGCCGGTGGCAAAGTGAGCCGACGGTATGGATATAAAACGCGCATTAATACGTCAGAGCACCAGTTCCATAGGGACGGAATATGGGACTGGTGCACTTACTACACTGTAAAGAGGGTTCTCATGGATTTCACCGCCCTCTCCTCCTCCCTGCCGTCATCCTGAAAGGAACTTCGTAGTGAGAAGCGGGGACTGACCTACACTGCGGACCTTCGTCGTGCAGGTCAAGCATCACTTTTTACTACGAAGTTCCTTTCAGGATGACAGCGAAGGGATACTCCTTTAAAATGTTTCGAATAAGTTGATACTTACTTTACAATGTACTCAGTGCTACTGCGGCCCGAGCAGGGGCAGCAGCATTTCGGCCTGGATGGGTTTGTTGAGGTAGCCCAGAATCGGGAACCTGGCGGCCCGCGACAGGTCCTTGGTGTCGCGGGAACTGCTCAGCACGACGATGGGGGGAAGGGCCGGCAGCCGCAGCCGGGTCACCTGCTCGAGAAACTCAAACCCGTCCATGACCGGCATGTTGAGGTCGAGCAGGATGAGCTGCGGGAAGGCGCCGGGGTCCAGCCGGGCGGTGATTTCCAGGTAATCGAGGGCTTCCTGGCCGTTGACGGCTACCTGGAACGAAGTAAACCGCTCCATGTCTTTGAGGACCATCTCGGTAAGCATGTTGCTCACGTGGTCGTCATCCACGAGTAAAAGCCTTTCTACTTTCTCCATAAGCGTTAACATCCATCCGGCCCGGGGCTATTGCCGCGGCCCGCCGATGGGATAGTGGCGACGCAAAAATCCTTCAATTTTTTCTTCCGTAAGAGGTTTTACCAGGTAATCTTTTACGCGGAGCTGACGGGCCCGCAACTGGTCCCAGGCGTGTTCGGAAGTGGTGAGCAGAACGACGGTCGTGCTGACCAGGTCCGCGTAGCCGGCCTGCATAAGCTGGTCGAGCAGTTCCAGGCCATCCATAACGGGCATTTTCAGATCCAGCAGGATCAGGTCGGGGCAGGTGTCCCGGGCGGCCGGCCCGCAGTGCTGCGAGAGGTACTCCAACGCCAGTTGCCCGTTGGGCAGGAGCACCAGTTGTTCGGCCAGTTGCATCTCCTGCAACAGCTCGGCATACAGGTACTGGCACACTTTGTCGTCATCTACCAGCAGAATTTTACGAAATCGCATCCGGTTGCTCTCCTAAGACGTATCTTGCATAAAAGTATAGCTACGGAACGCCGCCCGAAAGGATGGACAAAAGTCAAAATTCACGTAGGTATTTTCGCTTAGGGCTCATAAAGATACGTATTTGTACAAAATTGATCACTGGCTTCCCCACATCCGTTCCGTCCGCTTGCCGGCGACACCGCTCCGCAATGGTTGAGAGAAGTAAAATACCCACGCCAATGATGTCAATTGCCCTGGTTACAGGTGCTACCGGGGGTCAGCAAAAGGCTGCGCCCCGGAGAAAGCCCGGGCGTGGTTTCTCAATTGAATGCATGGAAATAGTTGAACTCCCCCATGAGATTCGTCATAATTTTCGACGACTGGCTGTGCGAGTATTTCTTCGACAAAATATCGCCGATTACGGTACTCGTTTTGGGGGATAAAGGCTGGCCCTGGGAAAACAAAGTTTTGAAGTGTTCGGCCTCCCAGGTGTTGCGCCCGTGGTACACGTAAATGTAGAGGGAGGGCATTACCATGGGAACCATAAGGTTGGTCGCGTACAGCTCCTTCATGTAAATTTCATCCTCGCTTTTTCCAAGGCTTTTGTAGTGTATGCCCGCTTCGTAGATGCTCCGGTGGCACATGATCGTACCGGCCCACATGGTGGGGTATGAAAAATACGCCTCCCCGTTCACCTTGTCGTACATCAGCCAGTAGGCCATTACGCAGGCTTGTTTTTTCGTCTTGTGAAGCACCTTCAGTTGTTCGGCCAGCCGGCTTTTGTGGTACCAGTCGTCATCGTCCCACTGGCAAAAATAGTCACCCTTCGAGAGCTGGATCGACCAGTTGCGGAGTTCGCCCAGGGAAGCCTTCGGCACGGCGTGGAATACGACGTTTGGCCCGGCTTCATTGGCTACGCTTTGGGATTCTTCGTCGTCAGCGTGGCCGACGATCACCAGTTCCTTGTTCTTGTGCGTCTGCCCGTGGAAACACTCAATTGCCAGGGCCAGTTGTTGGGGTCTGTTGTACGAAACGCACAAACAGGAAATCAGCGGATTTTTCAATACGGTAGGGTTTAGTTGAGATCCGATCCGAAAACTTCAGGAGAATGGTAGTTTTGAAAGACACGACTCAAACAAAACGCCATCTCCATGAAGCCTTCGGGAACCGTAAGTACGTTAAACAAAGCGTATTTACCAACAGAACAACGTTGGTTAACCCGCTGACCGCTCTTGCCAATAAAAAAACCAAAACCTCAGGGAAGCCGCTCCAGGGCAGACGATTACAAACGGTTTCAAGCCATCTTCTGCGTGCTATTCGCTCCATCATCGTCTTGTTTCTCTATCAGCACCACATCAGAGCCCGCGGAGAGCAACAAAAAGAACTCAAAACGCCCGTCTACCGGGCCAGAAGATGGGTTTGTGAGAGAACCCCTAGCCCTTGGACCGCTTCCCACGTATCCTCATCCGCTGGGAAAAGAAAGTGGACAACTACTCCGCCTTTCTCCACTTGGCTTGTGCTCATATGGTTTGGAAAAATTGCCCATAAATACGTATGGGACAGGATAAGACCATGCTTAGGGCCAGGCCGGGGCGTTGCGCAGGCGGCGGAAGGTTTCGCGCAGCGTGTGCAACTGGCAGATGACCCGCATCACTTGGTTGGGCAGCACGGCCGTCTGCTCCTCGCGGTAAAGCCCGGCCAGCAGGGCGATGACTTCGTTGCAGAAGGCTTCCAGGTACCCGGGCTCCTCGTCTTCGGCCGACCCCTTCCACCAGCGGCGGCAGGTTGAGGCCGGGGTGCTTGCCGATGAGTTGGAGCAGCTTTTCGTGGTCGTGGGGTGGTTTGGGGGTGGTGGCGTGGGTCATGGGGTTTGTGGCGTTTGTTTTCCTGATACTGTATAGCAAAAGCATAACAAAGTGTATAATACTCCAACACATTTGCGCCTTAAAGTGTTTGTTTTTTCTACACGGTATCGGATTGGCGTACGCGGTGTATCTTTGCCCCACATCAGGTAGCGTTTTCAGACACCATGCCCAACAAAGCGAAGGTATTGACTCCCCTGGGAGAACTCATCAGCCGTTCCGGTTACGCCGTGTCGTTCGTGCTCGAAAAGTCGGGCATCAGCCGGAGCCGGTTGGTGTACCTGCGCACCACCAAAGGCGCCGAGCCTTCCCTGTCGGAAGCCAAAGCCCTGGCCCCGGTTTTCAAGATGACAATTGACCAGTTGGCGGAAGAATTGGAGCGGATTAAGGAGGAGGAAGGGTAACATTTGCTATATTGAGATAAAAGTTGACCAAGTATTCCCGCAATCCTCTGGGCGTTGTATATGGATTGTACACTCTTTAAGGTACTGACAAAACCAAATGATTTTATCATTATATTGGGGAAAACTTAGAACTTATGAACAGAGAAGATTTTTTAAGTAAAGTCCCTAATGGTATTCAGCACCCTTCATGGGGCTACGGCGAGTTGGAAGTACTGGTAGACCGAAAAGATTTAAAAGGCGTTTGCTACCGTCACCATGACAATACTGCTAGCTACGGCACATATAAAACTACTTGGAAGGAACTATATGATGATTTAGGTCCCTTTCTGGTGGAACAGGGCCACATGAAGGCATCCAAATGAGGGCCGTCCTCTAATCCTGAGCATTTATTATGAAGCAAAACACCTACTGCACTCCTGGCAATACAAAAATTCTACTCCCGTAAAAACGACAAGCAGGAGAAAACCGAATCTATCAATACATTTTGTCTAAAAGAATTTCAGATTAAATGGCCGAAATTCTTTATTGACTTGATGGAGCAAACTGAGCAATTAGGTGGACTTGTTTACAAGGAGCCCAAGTCACTTAGAGGATATGTTCATGAAATATTAATTGGTGTCACACATGGACAACAGCTGTATATCAAAGTCAACACGAAACTGAAGAGAATCGAAGCCTGCTTTAGTCTGAAAAGTTTATCTGTATCTGAAAAGTTTATCTGTATATATTGATATAGGTGAGGAGGAACTACTATTAAATATAGATAAGTTACATGATGTTGCAAAGCGTATTATCCCGGCAGGATATGAATTATTGAAGGTAGGAACTGTATTTATTCAGCCTTTTACAGACCATGAGGGTTATAAATTCCTTCATAAAGCTTTTTGTCGTTTATGCTTTATAAAAGTCAAATGAATGCTAACCTTTACATCCGCGTTTCCACCTAAAAGCACAACAATGAACGCCAAGTCTTCGAGCATTAGCCCACACCTAAAGTCAGAGCTTCAAGGTGGTTTCATTATATACTGCGCAGCGGGTTGAGAAAGTTAAATTAAAAATTAACCATTAAAATAATGAACGAGGAATTAACCTATCAAGGAATGGTAGACAAGATACAACAGTATGCTATGAGTTATCATTCCTTAATATATGCCATCGCCTTGTTAGATCGTCATCTTACTGATCCTGAGTTTAAGGAATGCCTGTCTCAGCAAAATTTTCATTTGGTTGAAAACTTAGATAGACCTACTGAGGGTTTAACAGTTAGTTCTGATCTCATTATCAGAAACGTTGAATCGATAGCCGACTATGAAAAAATTGATTTTACAAGCGCTAGTAAAAATATTGTTGTAAGAAATTCTCATTTTGTTAGAGCGAGAGCCCTTAACGCAATAGTTGAGGCTATTAAGCACTACTTTCAAGGCTCAAGAGGTCTAATAGCAAAGCTCCATACGCTTGAGTGGTTTCAAGTCATCTATGTACTTAGAAATGTTGCGTCCCACTTCGACCTTCATAATGAACAAGTAGAATTTCCTAGAATGAAGTGGCTGTTACATCCATATCCCAATACTATTACTTCTCATGGAATATCAATTAGTAACGGTCAGTACGGGCACACAGTTCATTACGCAGATAAGAAACTACTCGAATTATTGTTTTCAGTTTCGATTTTCTTTGATCAGAATGAAAATACTTATAAATACAAGGCTTAGCTTATAAGGAAATTAAAAAAAGCCTATGCACAAAGGGCCTTCTTAGTACCGCACCGGGTACCGGCACCTATCGTAGTAGCCTTAGTTGAAAGGATGAGGCTTCTGACGCCTTACTAAAATCAGAGAGACGGCCCATTAGAATCTCTCTTCTAGGCTGTGTCTACTGAATCATTCTACCGGATAAAATCGGCTCGAAAAGGACCTTTTATCGCCTTAAATCTCATTGTTGGGGATTCAGCAGACACAGCCTAATAAAGAAACGCATTACCAATCGAAAACGTCTGCTTCATATCGTATAAGTATAATGAAAGAATCTTTATTTGGTTTTATTGGAACAATATTAGGGTGGCTTTTAAATGAATCTAGTAGTTGGTGGAAAACAAGAAGAGAAGATAGGGCCAAGTTGAAAGAGGTTCTATTTCACCTTCTTGATTTGTACGATATTATTGCTAAAACAGACCCATACTTAGCGGCTGATGTAATCACACAAAAGGCATCACTTAATTTACCAAACCTGTTGTATTCTGACAGCGGCGTTAATCAATTACAAAAAGGAATAGAAGCTTTCTATGAGCAAAGGTTTTTCTCAGTATTTGCAGAGAATAATAAGAGAATACAGAATAATTACGCAATTGCTATTCAAGCTCTCTCTCGTATTGACCCCATTCTTGCATATGAACTAAGTGGGAAAGAAAAAATTATCAATGTTTTTTCAATGCTTAATGAAGCAAAATCAGGGGAAGATTTGCTCAACAAAACCCTTATTTCAAATTTCAATTCAAATCTGGTTGATACGACATTGAAGTTATTAGAAGAAGACATATTGAAGGTAGCCCAAAAAGTAAGTTTTCTATATAAAATCAGGGTCAAAAAGAAGCTATACAAGGATAGAAGAGAGAGAGAAACCACTTTCGAAGATTCAATAATGGAGTTTTTGAATAGCGATGCTGCAAAGGTAATGTCGGAGTTCAGCACAAAATCAACTAAATGATCCACGTGGTCCTTCTCGTCCGTGTCTAAGTTGTCTCTAATTGAATGATTCTAATTCCCTAAACGGCTTCAATGTTGAACAAAGTGTGCGATTCAAAATTGTGCGTACCGCTGAGCCACCGCGATACCGCGGAGGGAGCCCCTTTCATTTTTTTCGCAAACTGTTTCTTATTCCAGCCCCTGGCGGTGATGCTATCAGCAATACGGGCAGCCAGTTGCATTCTTTTCCGGGTTTTCTCCAGTTTCTCCGGGTCAATCTCGTTAAACAGATCATCGAGTACCTGACTTCTATAAGGCTCGGGCTTATGCTTCGTGTTCATAACCCATCAAAAGTTGATTTACCATCGTTTCCGTTGCTTCATCTAACCTCTAGATACACTATTAGTGAATATGAATTAAGTGAGTATGAATTAGGTGAGATTGTTGTTGGTAGAAACACCAACAACTGAGTAAGCACCCCTATGTGTAATCTGCTCAATAATGAAGCGGGTGGCCGCTTCAAAAGGGCAAACCATCATCTTCGTCCACTACCGTATTACTTTTGGCAGTGCGGTGAACACGCAACGAAACCATAGTTGCAAATCCTTTTTGAGTGAGTTTCCAATGACTATAAGATTCAATTTTGCGACTTGTCATTAATCCTAACACTTGAAATTGTATTTTGATCGTTTGGAAAAGCTGATCATTTAACTCTGGAAAGTTATCGCTATAAGTGGCAGCTTTTTCAAACATAATATTTGTAAGAGCATCTTTGAAGTTATGTTCTACTACTTCTTCGGTGAGATATGGCGCCACGCTACTAAACATTTCGCCCCAAGAAATATATACTTTCCATACTTTATCATAATTTCCTCCTAGTGTTCCATACACATGAACTTCATCATCCAATGAAGCAATGTCAGGTATATCAATGTCGCTAAAGCCCTTGTGTTCAAGCAACTTCGCCTCCAGTTCTTCCTTCTTTTTTCGAAGTTCGTTCACTTCATTCAATAGCTCAGTGTTGGAAGCTTGATCAGCTCTAATCCAGCCAATAGCAGGAAACGTCTTTATTGTTCTTATAACACTAAGTGCAACAATACCTGGCAATTCTTCCGCAGATTCCCAAAACTTAACCAATCTTCCTTTTGCTACTTTCTCTCTAAACGCTATGAGCTTTTTTTGCAACTCAGGATTTTGCTCAGACCTCGATACAGGTATTATTCCAGGGCTTTTATGGATAAACGCCATTACCTTCAAACCTTTTTCAATGGCGTAGTCGTACTCTTTCTCCGTATATCCGATACCGTCAGCAGCGGTTGATCCGTAGCGGCCCCCAATTATTAACAGGTAATAGTCACAATCATCAATTACCTTCTTAATAAATTCCCATTGATCCTCATCAACTGCCGGAAATAGCTCCATACCTGATGGGATGCAGTCCATTTCCATAAGGACTTGGACAACGCGTTGTCTTTCATCCTTCAAATCTGCATAAGTGGAACTGACAAAGACTTGATATCGCTTATCCATAATCCAAACGAAGTTATTTGTATTACTAGATGTGTAATAAACGAAAAAAGCAGTTACAACTTTTCGTCGTAACTGCTTTTTTCATTTCGGGGTGGGCTGAGAGGGATTCGAACCCCCGACCCTCTGCTTGTAAGGCAGATGCTCTGAACCGGCTGAGCTATCAGCCCCTTTTGCGTGATTGCGTGGCAAAACTAGGAGGATTTCCCGACAATGCAAGGCCCCGGCGCAAAAAAATCTTCTCGAAATGGTAACATTCCGGTAATTCGTTGCCGCTCAACGCTTTGTTGGTTGCCCGCTTCCCGCTACCTTTACCCGAGCCGCGCCAGGTTTCTCCCCATTTTGCAAATTTCCGGGGTCCGTACGCAGCTTTTCGGCCTTTTCTTCGTTCTGATAGCATAAACAAACGCCCTTACCCGTTTGAACCCTCTCATCCGTCGCCTGGGAAAAGTGCTGGGATACGGCCTGCTGACGCTGGTCGCCCTCTTCGGCGTGCTGTTGACCGCCCTGCACCTCTACCAGGACAAGATCATCGGACTGATGGTGGCCGAACTCAACAAAAGCCTGACGGCCAAAGTGGAAGTCGCCCACATCCGCCTCTCGGCCTTCGACAAGTTCCCGCAACTGGCCCTCAGCTTCGACAAGCTCAAAGTCCACGGTTCGCTGCCCGGCCGCACCGAGCCCCTGGCCGTCGCCGACCGCCTCTCGCTCACCTTCGACCTCTGGGACCTGCTCGGCAGCCGCTACGTGATCGACCGGGTGTATCTCGAAAACGCCGACGTGCAGGTGTACCTCGACGAAACCGGCCAGCCCAACTTCAACGTCTTCCGCAAGGGCGACCCGGGGGCCGCCGCCAGCGCCCGGCCCGTCGCCTTCGACCTCAACCACGTTTCGCTGCGCAACGTGCAGGTCCGCTACACCGACCGCTCCATCGACCAGCAGTACGACGTGCTGGCCCAAGACGTTGCCGCCCGCCTCGTGGTGCAGGGCCCCGACGTGCGCATCGGGGCCAGGGGCGACCTCCTCAGCCGCCACATCCGCGTGAACGACGAACGGTACTTTGCCGGCAAGCCCCTGCGCGTGGACAGCCAGTTGCAGTACGACCTCGCCACCCGCCGCCTGACCATCGAGCCCTCCTTGTTGTTCGTACGCGGCGCGGCCTTCGAGGTGATGGGCGAAGTACGGCAGCGGCCCCGCACGTTCGTGGACCTGAAAATCTCCGGCAAGGATACCGACGTGCAGACGGTGCTTTCGCTGCTGCCCGAAAAATACACCAACCAGTACGCTGCCTACCGCAGCCAGGGCGACGTGTACTTCAGCGGCACCGTGACCGGCAACGTGGGCCGCGGCGACATTCCCGGCGTGAACGTCCGCTTCGGCTGCCGCGACGCCTCGTTCTTCGAGCAGAACCTGGGCAAGCGCATCACGAAAGCCAACCTCACCGGCACTTACACCAACGGCAAGGACCACAACCGCCGCACCTCGTCGCTGCACCTGCGGGGCGTGACCGGCCGCCTCCAGGGCAAGCCGTTCGCGGGCAACTTCGCGCTGACCAACTTCGAAAACCCCTACCTCAAGTTTGACGTGCGCGGCGAACTCGACGTCACCTCGCTGGTGGCCTTCGTGCCCCAGGACGTGATCCGCCGGGCCTCGGGCACGCTGCGGGCCGACGTCAAGTTCGAGGGCAACCTGAGCGACCTGCGGGGCACGCAGGTGGGGCGCTTCGTGCGTACTTCCGGGCAACTGGGCCTGCGGAACGTGGCCTTCGCCCTGGCCGGCCGGCCGCTGGCCTTCCACGGCCTCAACGGCGATTTCTCGTTTTCGAAGAGCGACCTGGTGGTCAATGACTTTCACGGCCGGGCCGGCGCGTCGGACTTCCGGCTCAATGGCTGGTTCAAGAACGTGCTGCCCTACCTGCTGCTCGACGGCCAGCATTTGCGCGTGGAGGCCGACTTCTCCTCGCGCTTCCTCAACTTCGACGAACTGCTGGCCGCCGGGTCCGCCGCGGGAACCGGCACGGGCGGCGACAGCTACCGCTTCGTGGTGTCGCCGCGCCTGGCCCTCGACCTTACCTGCCGCGTGGACCGCGTGAAGTTCCGCCGGTTCCGGGCGCAGGAGGTGCAGGGCGACCTGGTGCTGGCCGGCAGCCGGGCCCGCAGCCGCGACATCCGCCTGCGGTCGGCCAATGGCACCATGAGCCTGAGCGCCGAAGTAGACGCCCGCCAGCCCGACGCCCTGCGGGTGGACTGCGACGCGGCGTTCCACAACATTGCCATCGACAGCGTGTTCTACATGTTCGAGAACTTCGACCAGACGTTCATCCAGGACCGCCACCTGCGCGGCACCCTGGAGGCCCGGGTGCGCACCGGCATGGTCTTCAACAGCCGCCTCGACATGAACCTGCCGCGCCTGACGGCCGACGTGCAGGCCAAGATCAGCGACGGCCAGCTCAATGGCTTCGAGCCCATGCAGAAGCTCTCCAAGTTCATCAACCGCAACGAACTGGCGAACCTGCGCTTTGCCGAACTCGAAAACACGATCCGCATCGAACGCGAAACGGTGTTTCTGCCCAAAATGGAAATCAGTTCCAACGTAGCCAACATTTCGGCCGAGGGCACCCACACCTTCAGCCAGGTGATGGACTACCACCTGCGCATCCCGGTGAACGCCCTGCTGAACAAAAACCGCGGCCGGGGCGGCGTCTACGAGGCGTCCACGGTGCCGCAGGGGGGCAAGTCGAACCTGTTCCTCTTCGTGCGCGGCCCGGCCGACAGCTACAAGATCGGCTACGACACGCGGGCCGTGGCCGACAAGATCGTGGAGGACCTCAAAAACGGCAAGCGGGACAACCGCAACGGCCCGGGCAAACCGGCTCCCTTTGCCCCCCGCTCCGAAGGGCAGGCCCGCACCCAGCCCGAAGCGGAGGAGGAGTATTTTGATTTTCAGGAGTAGGGATTGGGAAAGTAAGGGATTGGGATACTGAGGGATTGCGCACTGCCCACGAAGCGTAAAAGTGCCGCATGGCGGGAAGGGTCGCGTCGCGGGAAGGGGTCGCGTCGCGGCTCCCCTCCTTGGAGGGGTTAGGGGGTGGGTTTACCTCCATGAGACAAGTTATACAAGGATCACCGCATTGGAATGTTTTCGTGATTGAAATCGTTTTGAAGGAGTGTTTGCGTAAAGAGAAAGCATTGTGGGCATGTGATGATCCCTGTATAACTCGTATCATGTAGGTAAACCCACCCCCTAACCCCTCCAAGGAGGGGAGCCGCGACGCGACGCCTTCCCGCAATGCGACTCTTTCCGCGATGCGGCACTTTCGCGGAATGTACATTTGCGCCTAATCGCCGTGCAACTCCCCTCCCCCGGCAGTTCCGTGGTGAATTTTATTCCCACGATCCGGCGCGGGGTGCCGGGTTACCGGCGTCCGGATTTGCACAACAAGGGGAACAGCCCTAGTTTTGAACCTTCACTAAGATGTAACCTTCAATTCCCAATTCAGTTAGACAGTAGTATCCCCCCCGTAATTGCCCCGTGCGCAGCCGCAGGGGCACTCCGGGATAAAACCAAGTTATCAAGTACAAAAAAAACTATGATCGATTTTGCGCCTTTATTGACTGCCGAAGGCCTCATCAGCCTGTTGACCCTGTCGGTGCTGGAGATTGTGCTGGGCATTGATAATATCATATTCATCTCCATTCTGGCCGACCGCCTGCCCAAGGAACAGCAGCAGAAGGCCCGTACCACCGGCATTGCCCTGGCCCTGCTGGTGCGCATTTTCCTGCTGATGGGCATTGCCTGGCTGGCCAGCCTGACGAGTGACCTGTTTACCGTGTTCGGCATGGGCTTCAGCGGCCGCGACGTGATCCTGTTCATTGGCGGGTTGTTCCTGCTTTACAAAGCCACCACTGAAATCCACAACAAGCTGGAGGGCGAGGAGGAAGACCTGAGCCCTACCGCCCGGCGCCTCAACTTCCGGACGGCCGTGATCCAGATCATTCTCATTGACATCGTGTTCTCCTTTGACTCTATCCTCACGGCCGTGGGCCTGGTGGACGAGATCATCATCATGATCATTGCCGTGGTCATTGCCCTGACGGTGATGCTGATCTTCGCGGGTAAAATTTCCGGGTACATCAACAACCACCCCACCATCAAAATGCTGGCCCTGGCCTTCCTGGTCATGATCGGCGTGCTGCTGGTGGCCGAGGCGTTCGAATTCCACGTGCCCAAGGGCTACGTGTACTTCTCGATGGCCTTCTCGCTGGGCGTGGAAATGCTCAACCTGCGCATGAACAAGGGCAAACCCGTACGCCTCAAAACGCCCTACGAGGAAGGCGCCGAAGTTGAGGAGAAAAACAACAACAACAATAACAACGGCACCGCCCGGAAGGTACCGGTCCGGTAAAGCGGGCGTCGCCGCTGCCAACAAAAAAGCCTTTCCTGCACCGGAAAGGCTTTTTTGTTGGCGGGTCCGCGGGAAATCTTTGCGTCGGGGCGTGCCCTCGGCCGGTGCTGCCTCCCGGGGTCTTATCGCATGGCCATGAAAAGCAGGTTCGGGAATCCGATGGACAAGTACAGCCGCGTGGCGCCGATGAGCAGGTACGTGTTCCCGCCGGACCACCGACGGCTCAGTTGATTGCTGAACATCTCGCTGAGTCCTACTGTGGCGATGTCGTAGGGCCGGAAGTTGTAGCGGGTGCCCGGGTACAGGTACTCGTAGTCGCAATCAGCCGGCGTGGAGGGGTTGGCTCGCTGCGTCCAGCTGCTCCAGTTCTGGGTGGCCTCGCTGACCCGGTAGGCCACGTTCGGAAAGTTGATGGCCGTGCACGCGTTTGTCCGGTCCACGCGGCCGGCGGCGGGCAGTTCAGCCGGCCGGGTCGCCAGCACGGCGTACTGCGTACCGGCAGTTGCCTCTTCGAGCAGTTGGTCTATTTGCGCCAGCTCCACCTGGTTGTAGGGTCGTCCGTACCGTTCCAACGACAGTTTGTTGACGTGGCTGCGCAGTTCGCTTACGGCTTTCGCCTGCGCGTTGAGGAGCGCCATGTCTCCCTGGCTTACCTGGCCGCCGGCGTTGTACATCTTTTTCACCTCTTCAAACTGCCTTTCCAGCTTCATCTTGTTGAACAACTCCAGTTCGTCGAAGCTGAGGGTTTTGTATTCGCTGAAGTTCGCCTGGGCGGCTTCAAGCGTTCCCGGCCGGCCGTCCTTGTTCACCAGGGCAATTACGCGGGCCTGGTCCTGGGCAACGGCCGGTACGGCTTCGTTTGATTGCCGGCAGCCCGTAAAGAAAGCGGCACTTAACGCAATGGCAATTGCACCACTCTTAATGATCATTTCTCTTTTCTTATTGATGACACTAAACATTGGCAATGGATTTTTAACGGCGGATCGCCGGTTCAAGGTGAGTTGAATAAATTGCTGGGTAAATTCGATTGGGGAAGGGGCTGCGCAGACTTCTTACTGAGGAAGAAATTTAACAATATAAGCTCGAAAAATTTCTTGGTAATGCCGCAAACCTATCTGATTTTGTCTAAAATGACAAATCAGATCATGAGGCTTTATCAAAATCCATTAAAAATTCTATAAAGTAACAAACATAATTAGAACTTTTCATCATTATATCCAGTGCGCCCGTGCCGGCCGCGGGCATTAGGGATACGGGCTGTTTATTCCGTCAAAAATACCTATTGCTAGGTATTGCAGAGGTTAGGTGAATTACCCAGTTTGCCGGGCCGTTGCCCGGTACGCTTCCTAAAACTCCCCATTTTGCCCTAACTTCGGGCTTTGTTTCACTTACGCCGACCCTCGTTTCATGCCTCCTCAGGAGCTTCAGCGCGAACAATTCTGGAAAGTACTGCACCAGCTTACCCGGTCCGGGCGGGAAATTTCCCTGTATTTCCGGGCCGCCGTAGGCACCTACCACGGCCTGCCGCTCGACTTTCTCGAAGACAGCTACCGCCACCCGCGCCTCCGCGTCACCGACCAGGCCGCCTCCAAGGCCCAGAGCCTGCCCGAACCGCACAAAACCAGTTTCATGAAGGAGTACCTCCGGAGCCGGCTCTTTACGCTCAGCGCCGCCTCCCACAAGTACTTCGGCCCCCTCTACCGCCCGGGCCGCGAAACGCACAGCTACAGCCCCTTCGTGGACCTGCTCATGAAGCGCAGCGAGATCGAACCGGCATTTCCCGAACTGGCCCGGTCAGCCGGCTACGGCGAATACCTGAAGATCAACTCGGCCATGGCCGCCTTCTCCCGGGTCGCCGCCGGGCCGGCCGCGGCCGAAGAACCGGCCGCCTACGGCACGGCCCCGGAATTTCCGCTCAACCAGGTGCTCTACGGCCCGCCCGGCACGGGTAAAACCTTTCACACGGTAACCTACGCCGTAGCCATCATCGAGCACAAGTCGCTCGAAGCGACCGCCGCCGAAGAACGGGCCGCGGTGATGAAGCGGTACGAAAAGTACAAGGAGGCCGGCCAGATCGACTTCATCACCTTCCACCAGAACTACGCCTACGAAGACTTCGTGCAGGGGCTGCGGCCCGACGCCCACGCCGGCGCCGACACGCTCCGGTTCCGGCTCGTGGACGGCGTGTTCAAGAAGCTCGCCGACCGGGCCAAGGCCAACTACGAAGCCTACCAGCAGGTGCTGCGCCGGCCCCGCCTGCCCTTCGAAACGCTGCTCGACCAGATGCTCTCCGAACGGGTGAACCGCGAAACTGAGGAGGTGGAACTGCCCCTGAGCCTGCCGGGCGGCCAGTACAAGTCGATGATCATCTACGAGGTGAGCGAAGACCACCTCAAGTACAAGCGCCGCACGCTGCGCAACACGGTGCGGGAAGAAGAACGGCTGCTTTCGCTGCACAAGCTCAAGGACAAGTTCGAGGGCCGCGAAATCCGGGAAGCGATCAACAAGGTGTACTACGAGGCCGTGACCGACGCCCTGCGGCAGTTTTCGAGCAGCCTCCGCCTTACCCGCGACGGCGGCCAGCTGCGCAACTACGTGCTGGTGATCGACGAGGTGAACCGGGCCAACGTGTCACGGGTGTTCGGCGAACTGATCACGCTGCTCGAAGAAGACAAACGCCTCGGGGCGCCCAACGGCCTGGCGGCCACGCTGCCCTCCGGAGAATCGTTTGCCGTGCCGCCCAACCTCTACGTGGTGGGTACCATGAACACGGCCGACAAGTCGGTGGCCCTGCTCGACGTGGCCCTGCGCCGCCGCTTTGCCTTTCTGCCGCTCTACCCCGACTACGCGCTGGTGCCGGACTTCGAACCGGTGCTGCGCCCCCTCAACGAAAAAATCCGCGAGAAGAAGGGCACCGACTTCCTGGTGGGCCACTCCTACTTCATCGGCAAGCCCCTCGCGGACCTGCCCGCCATCTTCAACCGTAAAATCATCCCGCTCCTCTACGAATACTTCCAGAACCGCCCCGAGCCCGTCCGCGAAGTCCTCGATGCCGCCGGCCTGACGATCACGGAGGAGAATTTCCAGTGGAAAGTGGTGTAGAAGGAGTTTATGAGTTTATGAGTTTATGAGTTCAAAGTTTATACGCGTTGGGTTGGCAACGCTGATTTTACTCATAAACTCATAAACTTACAAACTCCCCTACAGTCGTTCGAACCGCTGGCCGTCGAGGACCATGAAGGTGAGGCCGTTGGGATCGGAGGTCGGGGGCTGGTTGATGCGGAAGCGTTTGCGGCCCGTGCTGGGTTCGTCGTTGTCGATGAACACAATGCGGCTGGTCTCGATTTTCACCCGTCCCTCCAGGTGAATGGTAATGCCGTACCGTTTGGAGTTGCACACCCCGTAGCCGTTCCGGTAGATCTGGAGGGCGTAATCCTTCGACTGCCAGTTGCCCGTGTACACCACGGCCTCCTCCGGCAGGGTACGCTGACAGGCCAGGGCCGTCACCAACAGCCCAATGGCAAAGAGCAAACGAATGGATCGCATGGAAAGGAAGGGTTTGTAAAGGTTAAACAAGAGATAAGCAAGGGGTTGGCAGGATTCGCAAGTGTTTTTTTACGGGTCGTACCTGTTCTTTGCGGTTTAAAAGGGTTTTTAGGGTTTAAATGGTTGTTACTCACTAACTTTGTTTCCCGTAAAAACCTTGCCAACTTCACCGGCTTTGCCAACTCTTTTTATAACCCTTTACAAACCATACGCCCAACGCTTTTCCTGACCCTTCCTTAACCCTTTTCCTAACCCTTCCTCCCCCATGTTTTCCCGGACGACCGTACTCATCATCGACGACAACGAAACGGACGGATGGATTGCCGGACGGATCATCAAGAAATACGATCAGCAGGTGGACATCGTCCTGTTCAACAACGCCGCCGACGCCCTGCACTACCTGCGGGGCGAAGTAGACCAATCGGGCGACACGACGTACGTGGTCCTGCTCGACATTTACATGCCCGAGATGGACGGCTGGCAGTTCCTGGAAGCGTACTTGTACCTCCCCGCAGCCACCCAGGCCGTTACCCGGCTCTACATGCATACCTCCTCCATTTCGCCCTCCGACCAGCGGCGGGCCAGTGCCTTCAGCTACGTGCAGCACTACGTCTCCAAACCCCTCGTGGGCGGCGACCTCAAGCTGCTCCTGCCCGAACGGCTGGCCTGAGCCCACCAGGCGCTGAGCGTACTGAAAGGTTATGGCTATATGGCTGGATGGCTGTATGGTTGGATGGTTATCGGATCAGCCATGCAGCCATTTAACCATATAGCCATTCAACCATACAGCCATAATTTTTCTTGTCAGTACGGTTAGCGTCTACGCCAGTTCGCGGAGCAAGCCTTCGAGGTCGAGGGGACGCGTGTACATTTCCACCGAGCCGTCGGGCTTCCGGGGCCACCGTTCGCGGGGCCGGTCCCAGTAGAGTTCCACGCCGTTGCGGTCGGGGTCGTCGAGGTAGAGCGCTTCCGACACCCCGTGGTCGGACACGCCCGAGAGCGGGTAGCGGGCGTCGAGCAGGCGCCGGTACACCACGGCTAGGTCACGGCGGGTTGGGTACAGTATGGCCGTGTGGAACAGGCCGGCGCTGCGGACCGGGGCCGGCGGACCGCCCTTGCTGTACCAGGTGTTGAGCCCGATGTGGTGGTGGTAGCCGCCCGCCGAGATAAAAGCCGCCTCCGTGCCGTACGTCGTGATCATTTCAAAGCCCAGCAGGCCGCAGTAGAAGTCGAGGGCGCGGCCCAGGTCGGCCACCTTCAGGTGCACGTGCCCGATGCGGGTGGCCGGTGGAATGGTGTAGGGTGTCGGTTCCATGGGGGTTGGGGTTGGGTGCGCTTTCCCGTACTAACGTAACCAGACCCTTCGTGTTCGCCGCGAAGGGCCCGGCGGTGAGCAGGTTGCCCCGGCATTGATGCGCCTATTAATTTAGAATCTCCCTAAATAACCGCTTGGGGGCAACCTTAGGGCCTTTTTCGGGGTAATAACCTATGTAAACCAAATTTTCACCTGTGATGAAAAGGAAGATAGAAGACAAGAACCAGACCCCGATGCGGTGCCCCATGTGCGGCGCCAGTGCAGTTGAATCGTGCAAAAAACCCGAGAAGAAAGAAACGCGGGAATGCCCACGGGTACAGTAAGCAATAGGGATCGGCAATTTGCTTTTGAGCAGTTCGCCTTTTTACGCACCACGGATCAATTTGATCTTACCAACCAGAGTGATACACCAACCGCGCAGGGCCACCCCCCTGCGCTTTTTCGTTTTTAAAAGAACTTAACCCCAGCGGGCGCAGAGAACACAGAGGATGGAGGAAAAGGAACTCAACCACAAAGGGCGCAAAGGAGATGCAAAGAGCGTAAGGAGAACGCGTACCTCTTTGCAACCCTTGCGGTTTTTCTTTGCGATCCTTGCGGTTAAGTTCTTTCCTTTGCGGTTCAATGCTTCTCTTTGCGGTCTTTGCGGTCTTTGCGCTTCTTTGCGTGAACCCTCGCGTACTGGCGCAGGCGTCCGCCTGTGCTTGTCCGGACCGGAAGCGTCCGCTTCCAGCCGTCAGGCTAACGCGTTTTGAAAAGCGGCACGACATGCAGGACCGGCACCGATGGGAAGGGTAGTTTGCTTGAGACGGGCCCGCGTTACAAGTTGGAATGGTGAGCGGAATCAGCGTAAGCCTGACGGCTGGAAGCGGACGCTTCCAGTCCGGACAGGCACAGGCGGACGCCTGCGCCAGAATGCGTGAGCAAGAGAATCACGCGTGAGGATGACGCCTGCGCCAGAATGCGTGAGGATTCCCGTCGCGACTCTCACCAGCGGACGCTTGCGCCAGGCCCACAGTGGAGACGTACTGCTTTGCGCTCCTTGCGGTTAATACTAAAATAAATTTATGATTACGTACTTGAATGTTTATAATTATCTATTAACCAGATCATTATGAACAACGAACAACGGATTATTATAAGTTCCTTCTCCTTTTTTCCTCCGTGTTCTCTGCGCCCGCTGCGGTCCTATCCTCCGGTCTCCTGTCTCCCATTTCTCCCCTATTCTCCCCACGCCCTGACCACAAACTGCCCGTCGCGGAGGACTACGCGGAACAATTCATCGAAGCCCTCCGCCAACGACGGCAGCTGGAGCTGGCGAAACTTAGCAATCACCCCCCGGTCGTCGATGCGGGACTTGCCGGTGCGGCCGGCATTGCGGTGCAGGCACTCCTCCAGCGTGGCTTCGAAGAAGTAGCCCGTGATCCGGTAGCGGTGCTGGCGGGCCATTTGAAGATAGGGCAGCCGGTCGTCGGCGCGGACGTTGGTATTGTCGACCACCAGCCGCATCTGCGTGCGGAAACAGAACGCAAGCAACTGCGCCTCCCGGTTGCGCGTGCGCAACAGGTCGAGGCTCACCCGCAGGTGCGAGTGAAAAAAGTGCTGCTGGTAAAAAGTACTCTTACCGCTGCCCGGCACGCCGGTGAAGAGGATGAGGTGCATGGAGATCAGAGTTTATGAGTTTATGAGTTCAAAGTTCATGAGTTTATATGCGTAGGGTTGGCAACGCTAATTTTACTCATAAACTCATGAACTTTGAACTCATGAAACTATTTCCCAATGATTTCCTGCAATTGTTCCAGCGTGATGGGTTTGACCAGGTAGCCGGCCGTGGAGAAGGTGGCGGCTTTGGCAATGTCTCGGGGGTACTGCGACGAAGTGAGGATGTAGATGCGGCGGGGCGGGTTGTGGCTGTTGCGGAGGGCTTCCAGGAAGGCAAAGCCGTCCATGCCCGGCATGTTGAGGTCGAGCAGCACCAGGTCGGGGCAATTGCCCGACACCAGGCACCCGTCCAGGAAATTCAGGGCGTCGCGGCCGTTGCGCAGCGTCAGCACCTGGATCGTGTCGTCGATCTCTTCGATCAACAGCCGGGCCAGGTAGTTGCTGGCCGGGTCGTCGTCCACCAGCATGATGCATTCTACTTTGTCATGGGACGTATCGGTGCTCATCAAGGCGTATCGGGTATTGGGTACTAAGAATTTGGTGCGTCGTATTGGCGGTTGCCACTTGGGTTTCAGAAAGATACGAAATAGATGCGACTTTGGTGGGATGCATTGCGGGAAGAGCCCGGTGCGGCGCAGGCGGGCAAAAAATGGGGAACCCAACCCCGGGATTTACGCCCCGGTTTACCGCGTAAAGCCGGGGCGCAAATCAGTGGGCCGCCCGGGGACGGCGGGAAAACGGGTGCAGACCCTAGCCGCCGTACTTGTAGCCCGCATCCTGGTCGGTGAGCAGGGGTTCGTCGGCGTTGCGGATGGTCGCCTCCACCACTTCGCCCAGGAACAGCACGTGGTCGGCCTTCGAATGGATCACCTCCACGAGGTTGCATTCGAAGCTGGCCACCGTATCAGTAAGCAGGGGCGAACCGGTCTTGCCGTCCTCGAATGCATAATCGTTGAGCTGGTGCGCCTCTTCTTCCACGTTCGTTTTGCGGCTGAATTTCTCGATGAGCGGCTGGTTTTTGCGGCCCAGCACGTTGAGGGCAAACACCCGGCTTTTCTGGATCGTCTCGTTCAGGTCGCTGGTCTTCTCAACGGCTACCATTACCATGTGGGGCTCAAACGAAACCTGCGTTACCCAGCACACCGTGCCGGCGGCAATGTAGTCCTGGTCGCGGGTGGTGAGTTGTTCGGCGCTTTTGCGGGTCGTGAGAATGTAGTAGCCGTACGTAATTTTACGGAGGGCTTCCGAGATCGGGTTTTGCGATTGTGCATTAGTAGCCATAATAGGTAACTAAGGGGTTAAGGAATGGGTGAACAATGAAATACTTGTACGTACTCTAACGGAAAAAACCGGCGCGTGGCTGAGGTGCGGTCCAAAAAGTGGCCCGAGTGGCCGGAGAGGCGTTACCGGGTCAAAAACAAAATTCAAAAAAAAGCACAAAAGCCCATCCGTTTTATAACATTTCCCGTAAGAACTCTCATAAACCAGCCCAAAGGACCATCCGGGGCAATTTTTAGAACAATCAACATAGGAACAAACCCTTTAAAATTTACTTTTCCAATGACTGAATCCTTAGAAAAACTGCAGGCGATCCGACGGGAAATGGATTGTATGGAAGCAGTGGATGAAAATCTTTACAAGTTGAAAGCATTCATTACCCAGTCTATTTCGCTGATCCGGGGTTCCTCCGTAATCAGCGCAGAGGCCCGGGAAAAATACGCAAAGGACCTGGAGTACGAGATCACGCACTACCTGGAAGAAAACTACCAGAGTGCTTCCAACAAGCGGGGCCGCCAGTTGGCCTTCGACCAGGCCCGTAACAACGCCCTGCTGTGGATCAAAGGCGCCATTCACAACATCGTGAACGCCCGCCTCAAAGCCCGTCCGCGCGTGTCGCACCGGGCCGCCGCCTAACCGGCCTCCCCGCACGAGAATACCAATTATCCGCTGATTTTTCATTTGAAAAGGGCTTCGTACCCTCATGCAAGAAGGATGGGTTCCCACCGCTCCCCGCGCCGGAATCCGTCCTTTTTGGCGTTGAAAGGTTCGCCACGGATTTTCAGAATGAGCGGATGAGCAGGATTGAAGAGGGAGGATACATAAGTCGTATCGCGGGAAGGGGTCGCATCGCGGTACTCATCGCATTGCGCGTAGGGCCGCGTCGCGGGAAAGGGTCGCGTCGCGGCTCCCCTCCTCGGAGGGGTTAGGGGGTGGGTTTACTTCCATGCGACGACTTACATCGGGATCACTGCATGAGAATGTTTGCGTAATGAAAATATTTCCAGAAGATTGTTTGCGT
Source organism: uncultured Sphingobacteriales bacterium (assembly GCA_963844325.1). Lineage (GTDB taxonomy): Bacteria > Bacteroidota > Bacteroidia > Cytophagales > 172606-1 > CADCTQ01. The sequence goes on along the minus strand of CAWJNV010000002.1, from coordinate 4,031,589 downwards.
AACGAGACAGCATTGCCGTGATAAGATGACCCCCACATCAGTTGCAGGCTGTAAGTAAACCCACCCCCAGCCCCCTCCGAGGAGGGGAGCCGCGATGCGACGTGTACCGCGACGCGGCCCTACGCGCAATGCGATGAGTACCGCAATACGACTTATGCATCCTCCCTCTTCAATCCTGCTCATCCGCTCATTCTGAAAATCCTGATCCCTCCCCTTTTTCTCCAAAATAAAAAGGATTTAACCCAAATTTTGTACCTTTCTCCCCAATTTTGCCCGACGAGCATCCGCGAAGAACGTAACGCCGGCCGGAACGCCTGACCAACCGCCGCCCCGGCCCCATCATCCATTTCCAATTGTCCATTTTCAACTCACAACCTATGGCTCAGTATACACTCAAGATCAACGGCCGGAGCTACAAGGCCGACGTGGAACCGGATACGCCGCTCCTTTGGGTGCTGCGCGACCACCTCGGACTGGTGGGCACCAAGTACGGCTGCGGCATTGCCACCTGCGGGGCCTGCACCGTGCACGTCAACGGCGAGGCCAGCCGCGCCTGCGTGCTGCCGGTGTCGTCGGTAGCCACCGCCAAAATCACCACCATCGAAGGACTCTCGGCCACCGGCGACCACCCCGTGCAGAAGGCCTGGGAAGAAACCGACGTGCCCCAGTGCGGCTACTGCCAGGCCGGCCAGATCATGACGGCCGCCGCCCTGCTCAAGCGCAACCCCAAGCCCAGCCCCGAAGAGATCGACGCCTCGATGTCGGGCAACCTGTGCCGCTGCGGCACTTACCACCGCATCCGCCAAGCCGTTCAACTCGCCGCCACCAAAACCAAATAAGCCATGACCACCGCAACCGATCAGAGCAGACGCAGTTTCTTCAAGCGGGCCGCCGCGGCCGGCGGGGGCCTGATGCTCGGCTTCAACTGGCTCGACGCCGGCGCCGCCACGGCCGTAGCCAAAAGTGCCGCTCCCCTGGCCGGGGCCGCCGAAGCCGTCAGTTTCAACAGCTACCTCTCCATCAGTCCGCAGGGCGTTATTACCCTCTTTTCGCCCAACCCCGAGGTGGGCCAGGGCATCAAAACGGCCTTCCCGATGATCGTGGCCGAGGAACTGGACGTGGACTGGAAAACCGTGAACGTGGTGCAGGCGCCCCTCGACAAAGCCCGCTTCGAACGGCAGGTCACCGGGGGCAGCGGGGCCATTCCGCACTCCTGGAAGCGCCTCCGCCAGGCCGGGGCCACGGCCCGCCGCCTGATGATCGACGCCGCCGCCGCCCGCCTGAAGGTTCCCGCCGACCAGCTCTCCACCAACCGGGGTACGGTGGTGCACGCCGCCTCGGGCCGCAAGCTGACCTACGGCGAACTGGCCGCCGACGCCGCCCAACTGCCCGTGCCTACCGACGTGCCGCTCAAAGACCCCAAGGACTTTACGCTCATCGGCAAGTCGGTCAAAAACGTGGACAACAAGGGCATCGTCACCGGCAAGCCGCTCTTCGGCATTGACTTCTACCGCGAAGGAATGCTGTTTGCGATGGTGCAACGGCCCCCGGCCTTCGGCCAGAAACTCAAGTCGGTGGACGCCACTGCCGCCAAGGCCATGCCCGGCATCGTGGACGTAGTAACGTTCAAAAACAACGTGGCCGTGGTCGGCAAATCGACCTGGCAGGTGAAAAAGGCCCGCGAAGCCCTCAAAATCGAGTGGGAAAAGGAGGCCGAACTGGAAAGCTCCCCCGACCACAACCAGCTGTTTGCCGACCTGCTCAACAGCCCCGAGGCCACCGTGCGCCGCAAGGACGGCGACGTGGAGGCGGCCTTCAAGAACGCGGCCAAGGTGGTGAAGGGCGAATACCAGTGCCCGTTCCTGCCGCACGCCCCGCTCGAACCGATGAACTTCTTCGCCTACGTGCGTCCCGACGGCGTGGAACTGGTGGGCCCCACGCAGACGCCCGAACTGGCCCGCACCGAAACGGCCAAGCTGCTCAACATCGCCCCCGAAACCATCACCGTGGAAATGACCCGCATGGGCGGCGGCTTCGGCCGGCGACTCAAGGCCGACTACGTGCTCGAAGCCGTGGAAGTGTCGAACCTCGTAAAGGCCCCCGTGAAGGTGGTCTGGACCCGCGAAGACGACATGACCGGCGGCAGCTACCGGCCCGCCGTGCGCTACCGCTTCGAAGCGGCCCTCGACGCCGGGGGCAACATGGTCGGCTACAAGCTCCGCGGCGTGGGCATCAATGCCGGCAACCCGACCCGCGAAAACAACTTCCCCTCGGGCGCAGTCGACAACCTGCTCATTGATTCGGTGGAACACAAGTCGCCCATCACCACCGGCGCCTGGCGGGCTCCCATTACCAACTTCCTGGCGTTTGCCGAACAGTCGTTCCTCGACGAGGTGGCGCAGGCGGCCGGCAAAGACCCCGTGCAGTTTCGCCTCGACCTGCTCGACAAGGCCAAAAAGGCCCCCACGGGCGAAATCAAGTACGACATTGACCGCATGCGGGGCGTGATCCAGCTGGCAGCCGAGAAGTCGGGCTGGGGCAAGAAGAAGAACCTGGCGCAGGGCTTCAGCGTGTACTTTTCGCACCTCTCCTACGTGGCGCAGGTGGCCGAAGTGGCGACGCAGAACGGCAAGCCCGTGTTGAAGAAAATCTACGCCGCCGCCGACTGCGGGGTGGTCGTGAACCTGAGCGGCGCCCGCCAGCAGGTGATGGGCGGCATCGTGGACGGCCTCGGCCACGCCATGTACGGCAACCTGACCTTCAAGGACGGCTCGCCCGAACAGAACAACTTCAACACCTACCGGCTCATCCGCCTCAACGAAATCCCGGAAGTGGAAGTGCACTTTGTGGACAACGGCATCGACCCGACGGGCCTCGGCGAACCGGCACTGCCTCCCACCGGCGGGGCCGTTGCCAACGCCCTCTTCAAGGCCACCGGCAAACGCCTCCGCAACCAGCCCTTCGCCGAACAGGAGGAACTGAAGGGCGTTTCGTAGGGAGTAGATTTTGATTTTAGATTTTGGATTATGAATTTTAAATTATGGATTGCGCAGTAGTTATACAGCCGCAATTCATAATTTAAAATTCATAATCCATCATTTTTTATTTGCACTGGTTGTTGTAGTTCTCTATCACCAGGCCGAGTTGCTTGAACTTGCGGAAGTCGGGCTGGCTTTTGGCGTAGGCGGCAAATTCGGCGCAGTCGCCGAACAGCGTATCAAACTCCTCTTCGTAGTTGTTCTTTTTGAGGATGAACGGCTTGGCGTCGGCCTTCTGCACCACGTAGCTGGTTTCCTTCTCGGAGAGTTTGAAACCGGCTACCGAGGTCGATTTTTCCCCGCCCGTGGCGTTGTTGTACACGCGGATCTTCTTGCCGTCCATGAGCCGTTCCATGAATACCTTCTTGCCTGCCCGCCTGGGGTGTTCCTTGCTTTCGTAGTGCACCTGCTCCTTGTCGATGGAAGTTAGGTCGGTGAAGTCACGCAGCAGGTCGGGACGTTTCTGGCCGAACGCCAGCAGGTCATCGGGGCCGTACTTCACCTTGTCGGCGCCGTTGGGGCCGCGGAAAGAGATCTGGGTCACGTAGCCGTTCACCATGCCCACGGCTACTTTGCCGCGCAGCGTGTCGCCCTTGGGGGTTACGACGTAGCCATCTACGGGCACGTGGATCGGGTCGGTGTCAACGAGAATCTGGGCGGAGGCGGAAGTGCCGGCAACGGCAAAGGCGGCCGCCAGGAGGGCGGTCAAGAGGCTGGTTTTCATGTTTGTATGGTTTTTTAGGTTGTCTTAGCGGGGCGAAAATCACCCAAACGGCGGGAATTGTAAAGCAGAAGCGGATGAGCGGAGTGTAGGGCGTTTCTCCGGTAAAAAGGTCTCCATTGCAATCCTTGGGGTTACGTTTTTTCTCCTTATTCTCGTAACTCCTTGCCTGCAATCTGACCAAAAAATTGCCCCTCTCCCGACACTTTCCGCCCTTTTCCCGTAAATAGCCCGTAAGCGCCGCCCTTGGCGGCACTACATTTTTTGGATTGTTTCACCCATTCAAAGCAAACCGGTGTTATGGAAGGACTCAACAACGGCCAGCCCTACGCGGGAAGCCAGCAAGGAACGGAACGGGAGGAGACGGCGGCTTACGGCGAAACCCACTCCGGCGACGATACGGAACAGATCGGCGGCAAAACGGTAGCCCCCACCAAAGCGGCGGCCTACGACATTGCCGAGATCATGGGCGGCCTCTACGGCGACGGCGTCATCGGCCTCAAGGGCGCCTTCTCCCGCGACTGGGTCGCGCAATTGGGCGAAGACCTGGCCGTGCTCTACCAGGATGCCCTCCAGCGTCCCGGCGGGGCCGTCGGGCGGGGCCCCAACCGCCACTACGTCGAAATTCACCCCGAAGACATCCGCGGCTTCGTCGAACTGGCGATGCACCCCTGGGTAGTGACCGTGTGCGAAGCCGTGCTCGGGCCGCAGTACAAAATCGTGGAAATCGGTTTCGACGTGCCCAACCCCGGCGCCCTCGACCAGCCCTGGCACCGCGACTTCCCCGCCCCCGAAGATACGCTGACCGGCCGCCGCCTCAACTCACTGGCCTTCAACCTCACCACGGTGGACGTGTACGAGAACATGGGGCCGTTCGAGATAGCCCCGGGCACGCAGTGGGACTTCCCCGTCGGCTTCGACCACGGCATGTTTCCGCCCAAGTCGAGCTACCCGCGGTACGAGGCCCGGGCCCAGCGCAAGTACCCCAAGATGGGCGACATTTCGGCCCGGTCGGCGCTGACCATCCACCGGGGCACGGCCAACCACTCCAATAAATCGCGGCCGGTGCTGGTGCTGGGCGTAGACGCCCCCGGGGCCAACAACCACGAACGCCACGACCTGCAGGTGACGCGGGCCTTCTACGAATCGCTGCCCCAGTACCTGCGCGACCACCTCACCTGCCGCGTCGTGGACCAGCTCGAACCCATTGTGCAGGCCCACACCATCGAAGGGCTGACGATGGGCGAAGCGTAGTTTCTGATTGTTGAATGGCTGTATGGTTGATTGTTAGACTAACGCGTGACTACTCCCCAACGATCAGCCATACAGCCATTCAACCATATAGCCATATAGCCATTCAGCCATACAACCCTATTGCATACCCTTCTTCACCCCTACCCCCCATGCAGGACCACATTTACCAGGAAGCGCAGCTCTCCCCCATGACCGTGGCGGAGATCAACGGGATGACCCAACGGGCACGGGCCCTGCCCCCCAGCGGTGACCAGACGCACGTGCTGGTGCCCGACGGCGAAGACCCGTGGGTGATTTCCGAGGGCGGCAGCTTCTGCTACTGCACCGTGGACCGTTCCAAGCGGAAAATCCTGGTGTCGCGCTTCGGCGCTCTGGAAAAGATGAAGGATGCGGAACTCGTGCAGGTGTGGCCCGGCAACGACGGCGCCACGCCCGAGTACCTGGAAATCTGGTCGCCCGAACTGCAGTACCTCGACGGCAAGTGGTACATCTACTTTGCGCTGTATAACGGCCAGAACGGGGCCGAACGCATGTTTGTGCTGGAAGGAGTCACCGATGACGCGCAGGGCGAGTACGTGCTGCGCAAAAAGCTCGACATTCCCACCGACCGCTGGGCCATCGACGGGTCGGTGCTGGCGATGGAAAACGGCGAAAAGTACTTCATCTGGTCGGGGTGGGAAGGCCACACCAACACGAGCCAGAACCTTTACATTGCCCGCATGAGCGACCCCTGCACGGTTGCCTCCGACCGGGTGTGCATTTCGCGGCCGGAGTACGATTGGGAAAAACGCGGCTACCCGCACGTGAACGAAGGCCCGCAGGCGCTGGTGCGGAACGGCCGCGTGTTCATCATCTACTCAGCCAGCGGTAGTTGGACGGACGATTACTGCCTCGGCCAGCTTACTTACCTCGGCGGCGACCCGCTCGACCCGGCCGCGTGGCGCAAGGAACCCCAGCCCGTATTCGCCAAGACCGACACTATTTTCGGCCCGGGGCACGCCTCCTTCGTGCGCAGCGGCGACCAGGACTACATCGTCTACCACGCCGCCCGGAGCAGCGGGGCCGGCTGGGCCCGGCAAATCCGCGCCAAACCCTTTACCTGGCACCCCGACGGCTCCCCCGACTTTGGAAGACCGGAGTAGTTTGTTCAAGGCCAGGGTTTTACTTGGATAGGGTTTAGTAGGATAGGGTTTAGTAGGATAGGGTTTAGTAGGATAGGGTTTAGTAGGATAGGGTTTAGTAGGATAGGGTTTAGTAGGATAGGGTTTAGTAGGATAGGGTTTAGTAGGATAGGGTTTAGTAGGATAGGGTTTAGTATGTGATTAGCGTTCAACAAGAAGACGAGAAAACACGTAAAAAAGTGCATGGAGAAGCCACAAGCCATATTGCCCCACAAGCTAAGTGAGCTAAGTGAGTTGGATAAATCGGCTCTTATCGAGCTCATTATCCGGCAAAACGAGCAATTGCAGCAGCTCTGGCAGCAGAATGAGGCCTTGGGCAAACAGGTGGAGGAGTTGGAGAAAGCCTCCAAAAGGCCGGTAGCCCCCTTTCGCATTGAAGACAAGGAGCGCAAATCACCCAAGAAGCGCTCAGGCGCCCCTGCCGGTCACCAGGGCCACTACCGAAGGGTGAGTGGTCCCATCGATGAACAGGTGCAAGTGCCCTTAGCCGCTTGTCCTCATTGTCAAGGGCCAGTAAGCGGGCTAAAGCCCCTCCAGCAAGTGGTGGAAGAGTTGGTGGTTCGTCCCTTTAGGGTGGGTTTGACTACTTATCAAGGCCATTGCCAGCGCTGCGGCCGGGTCCGATCTACTCACCCTTATCAAACCACGCTTGCCAGCGGCAGTGCCGGTTGTCAGTTGGGCATCCATGCCGCTGCCACGGCCGTCTTGCTCAACCACCGCTACGGGATGAGCAAGCGCAAGGTGTGTGAGTTGTTTACTGACTACTTCAAGCTGCCTTTGAGCATTGGTGGGCTGGTTGAGCTCCAGCACCGCTTAGCCCAAGGGCTCCAACAAGACTACCAACGCCTCCAAGAGCAGGCCCGCCACTCGAATGTACTCTACAGTGACGAGACGAGTTGGTACTTGACTGGACCAAAGGGCTGGCTGTGGACGTTCACCAATGCCGATTTTACCCTTTACCGAGTGGATGAGAGCCGGGCAAGAGCCGTCATTGAAGCGGTGATCGGTAAACACTACCAAGGCGTGCTGGTGAGCGACTGCCTGGTGGTCTATGAGAACTTGTGCCAAAGCCCTAAGTACATGACAAAAGTTGAATGTATTTACGGACTAACTGGTCATCATGCGTGAGCGCCTTGTTAAGCTGGTCTAAGCCGTAGCGAAAGATGCTGCAAGCGCGTCTTTGGTGGGTTTTAATGGCAATAGGGGTGAGTGCGTTATTGTACTCTCCTACCCGATAGACCCACAAGAAAGCAATGGCAACGATGGCCAGCAGTTTGTTGAGCCGCTGTTGATCTTTGAGATGGGTATCTTCGATATGAAAGCCAGCTGACTTGATGGCCTTGAAGAAACACTCAATCGACCAGCGCTGGGCATAGACCTGCAAGGCACAAGGGTCAAAGTAGTAGGTAGCCACAAGGAGGAATTCGAGCTGGTTTTTATCGTTGATAATCCTCATACCTGACAGGTAGACGTATTGATTGGCCAGCAGCACGGGTTTTTGGATCTGTCTGGCCGAGTTGAAAGGCAAGTCGTTGAAGAGCCAAAACAGCCTCACTGGGGGTTTATGGGAGTAGTTGATCCAGAAGTTGGCCCTCAGGCGGATGCAATAGCGGATGTGGAGTTTGGCTAACAAGCCAAACCAGGCGTCTCCCACAAACTCCCGGTCAGCAATCAGGTAGTCGATGCTTTGGGCACCGAACAGCCGTACGTAGTGAAGCAGTAACTCTTTTCGTTCCTCTGTGTCGGAGTTACCGGCTTTATCGAGCATGAGCCACAAGACCGGCAGGGAGACTTTATCGGCCACAATGGTTAAGCACAAGATGTTGAACTCCACTCCGGCAAAGCGCCAGTGGGTGCGGTCCAGGCTCAAGCGGTAAGGCGGCTTTACTGGACTGAGGGCCACCAGTAGGCGGGCAATTGCGTCAAAATTGATTGTGTACTGGGCGAAAAACCGCTGGATGCGCCTCAGGTTTGACAAACTTGAGCGGTTAGTGAGTACACTGGCGGCTCGGCTAAAGCTCACGTGTCGCTCTCTGATAAGCGTGATGATCAGTAAGTCAATGAACTTGAGGCGGGCCTTATGCCACTTCAGATGTAGTTGCAAAACCGCGCTTAATCCTTCATATTGAGTTGCCATGAGTCACTCCGGGTTGTTTTATGGTGTCTGGACAACCTCATATTACAACACCGGAGACTCTTGGCCAACTTTTGTCATGTACTCAGGCCAAAGCCAGCAAAAGTGTTACGCCCATCACTTGAAGGCCATCAAAAAGGCCCTTCAACTTGAGCCTCAAAGTCAGTATCTGCTCGACTGGCAAGCCTTGCTGCTGTCAGCCATTGAACATAAAAAGCAACAGGGCCGCCTCTCTCAAGAGGACTACCAGCAGGGGCTGGTCAAACTCTCGGCTAAGGCGGCTAAACTGCTCCACCCGGATCGGGCTTCTCCCATTGAACAACAGGTTCTCAACCGGCTTTCCAAACAAGCCGCCCACTTGTTTACTTTCCTGCTCCACCCCCAGGTAGAGGCCACTAACAACCGGGCCGAAAGGAGCTTGAGACCGGCCGTGATCCAGCGCAAGATTGCTTGTGGCAACAAAACCAGGAAAGGAGCCGACACTTGGCAAGTAATCGCTTCGGTAGTGGTCACTGCCGAGCAGAACCAGCAGGATTTCTCCCAAAAAGTCAGAGCCGTTTATCAACAACGGCTCTGACCCAGAATCCTTTTGTCTAACGCTAATCACATACGGATAGGGTTTAGTAGGATAGGGTTTAGTAGGATAGGGTTTAAACCCTATCCTATGGATATTGAACAAATAATCCTTTACGCGGGCCTGTTCCAGCTTATCCGTAGGATAGGGTTTAAACCCTATCCCCCTCCCCGGCGCCCCGATTTAAACCCCATCCTGCTATTATCCGCTGGCGGCATCGGCCCCGGTGCGGGTTCCGGTGGGGTCGGCGCCGGTATTGTTGATTAGGTCGCCGCTGGGATTGGTGCCCTCCGCGCCGTGCTGGTGGGCGTCGCCGGAGTCCTTGCCGTAGTCCTGCGGGGCCCGGGTCAGGCCCGCGTCTTCCTGCGAAGCGGCGGCAGCCTGGTCGAGGGGCAGGCCGGTGCTGTGGCTCACGATGCGCGGCTCGTTGCCGAACACCGAGCCATTGCCTTCCGTTCCGGCTCCTTCCGGCGTAACCGCCTGTTCCTGTTCCCGTTCCCGGTTCGCCTCGGCTGCGTGCTGCAACGGGGCGCCATCCTGATTATTTTCCGTATCGTTCATGTTGGGTTAGTATTGAGTAGTGAGTATTGGGTAATGCGTACCGGGACGGGCGTACCCGGTTGCCCCGGTGAGTGACTTATACGCAGGTCCGCCGAAAAAGTAGATTTCCGGCCCGCCAATCCCCATGTTGAACTTTATCAGCCCTTCCAACCTTACTAATCGTATAGATATTTAAATCCACTAATTTTTCCGCGCCCGGTGTATGGAAACCATCACTTTCCGGCATCCAGGAGTATCAACCCGTGAACCGGCGGATTGCCGGCCAGTGTCAAACTAACCAGGGAGCGTTGCGGCCTATGTTTTTCCGGCGTTTTTCGTTCAAACAACCATCCACTGACCAGGAACTCATCCACCGTTACCGGCAAACGGAAGATTTGCGGGTACTGGGTGACCTGTACGACCGCTACCTGCACCTGGTGTACGGCGTGTGCCTCAAGTACCTGCGCGACGAGGAGGAGAGCAAGGATGCCGCCATGCAGGTGTTCGAGAAGCTGATCGTGGAACTCAAAGACCACCAGGTTTCCAATTTCAAGAGCTGGCTCCACACGCTGGCGCGCAACCACTGCCTGATGCAGCTCCGCTCGAAGAAGCTGCGTACCGGCGGCGACGTCACGCGCCTGAGCCTGCTCGACGACGTGGAGTTTGACCTGGGCGACTCGCTGCCGCCCGAGAGCCTGGAAGAAAACCTGGTGCGCATGGAGAAAGGCATGCACGAACTGCCGCCCGAACAGCGGCGGTGCCTGCACCTGTTCTACATCGAAGAAAAGAGCTACAAGGAGATTACTGACATTACCGGTTACGATTTCAAACAAGTAAAAAGTTATCTCCAGAACGGAAAGAGAAACCTGAAAAATTACCTGGAAAAATACCATGACTAAGCGGAATATGCCGTCACGCCCCCCGCGGGAACACCTCTCCCACGACCTGATCGGCCAATACCTGTTTGGGAAACTGCCGGAACGGACGCGGAACCGCGTGGAACGGCACCTGCTCGAATGTGACTTTTGCTCCGACGCCGTGGACGGCTACACGGCCCAGCCCAACCCCGTTGCGGCCGCCCGTCAGCTCGACGACCTCCGCAGCCGCCTCAACAAGCGGGTGAACCGGTTCCGACTGGTGCTGCCCTTCGGCATGCAACCCTACGCCGTGGCCGCCTCGGTGGTCCTGCTGGTGACCTGCACGCTGGCCGTCTGGATGATCAGCTTCTACCGCAACCCCGCCGCGCCGCCCGTGGCCCAACAAACGCCTCCCGCCGCCACCCGGCCGGTGCCCGCCCCGGCCGCCCCACTGCCGCCGGCCGGATCGCCGGCCGATGCCCCGGCCGGCTCGTCCGCCGGCACCGACGCCTTGGGGACCACCCTGGCGCAGGGAGCCGAAGAACCGGCCCCGGCCGCGCCAGGCGACTCGTCGGCCGCCACGGACAACCTCGTAGCCAGGGAAGCGCAAATTGCCGCCCAATCACCGTTCCCCAAGGAAAAACGCGTGGCCGCCGCCCGGCAACCGGGATACGCCCGCCTGCCCGACACGTTGACGGCAGCCGATGCCCCCCGCCGGGCGGAGGCCCGGGGCATTACGCGGGTGGTACGCGGCAAGGTGATCGACGCCACCAGCGGCGCGCCCCTGCCCGGGGTAAGCATTGCCCCCCGAGGCTCCGATGCGCGCATCCTCTCCGACGCCCACGGCAACTTCGTCGTGGAAGTACCCGCCGGCAGCCCCACGCTGCTGTTTCACCTGGTGGGCATGACCACTGCCGAGGAGGACGTGCGGACGGCCAACTTCCTGCGCGTGCAACTGGCCCCCGACGACGCCTCCCTCCGCGACGTGGTGGTGGTCGGCTACGGGGCGGACGAAAAGCTGGGCGTAACGCCGCCGGGCGGCCTCGACAAGTTTAACCGCTACGTGAAGGAAAACCTCCGGCGCCCCGACACGGTGCAGCGCGAGGCGGTGGTGAAGGTAGAATGCGTGGTGCAGGCCGACGGCAGCCTGTCGAACTTCGTGATCCGCAAGAGCGCCGGCGAGGTGTACGACCGCGAGGCCATCCGGGTGCTCAAGGAAGGCCCGCGCTGGCAGCCGGCCCGGCAACGGGGCAAGGCGGTGCCCAAGAAAGTGACCCTGCGCATTCCTTTTAAACCTTAGCGCGGCGGGAACTGTTTTGGGGTTGCGTAGCTTTGCAATTGCGTATGAACCTTGATAAATTATCGTTAGACCAACTCCGCAAGCTGCTCATCCGCATTGAGCGGCAGGTGACGGAAGATACCCTGTTCCTGGAGAGCGTGAGCGAAGGCACGCGCCGGGAGCCGGCCTGGCAGGTGGGCGCCGTGCGGGCCCGCCTTGAAACCAAGCTGGACGAACGGCGCGAAGTGCAGGAACGCATCCAGCGGGTGCTCCACCAAAGTTTAAGTTGACGGAATGTGGGCCGGCCCTTGCCAGAGTCGCCCAAATTCCGTTACTTTGCGCCACCGATTCGGGATGTAGCGCAGCCCGGTAGCGCGCGTCGTTCGGGACGACGAGGCCGCAGGTTCGAATCCTGTCATCCCGACCCTCCAAATGCCCCTAGCAGCAATGTTAGGGGCGTTTTTGTTATTATGCATGCGTACTGGACAGATAAGTATAGGCGAGTCCAGCAACTCCCGGGTACGCCGGCCAGCCGGGTCACCTCACTGATGAGCACCTTTTGCACCTTCTTTGCTTCCACTAAGGCGTAGAGCTGCTTGATTCCTGATCGGTCGACGAGCCTAGTCTTTCTCCCGGATACCTTCTCCTCGATAACGGCTACTACTTCCCATTTCTGACTCTTGGCGTACTCGGTGAGTTCATGCACCTACCCGTCGTAAGACTGCTCATCAAGGGAGACACGAACGAGGAGGGCCACTTTGTAAATAGTATGCATAAAATTGTTGCTTTCCTTTAAAACTGATTTTTTCTGCTGTTAGCCTTTCTTGCTTCTCCTTCGATTCTCTTTCTCTCTGCTTTTGATAGCCTTGGTATCCAGTTTCCTTGTTCATTGATAATTGTTACCCACGCTGGCTTGACATCAATATCAAATGCCGATGACAAGGTGAATATTCGGTGTTCTAAGAATATAACCACAGTATAGCATATAAGAGATGAATTGAAATCCGGCTCTGGTAGATCTTCCAAGTCAACGTGATTGGAGTCAATCCTCCTAACTGGAAATATAACACCTGGATTAATAAAGTTAGTAGACCAAATGATTAACTGTTCCTTCCAATACAGGTGCTTCATCATTAAATGTGGTTCAATGACAAATTTGCCTTCAGAGAACCGTGCCTTCCATATAATCAAAGTATAGTTGTCCAACTTCTCGAACTTAAGTTCCTCTGGGTGAACATAAGCCAATTCAAAACCACAACCCCATCTATTCAAAAGGCTTTTGGCATCATAGGTTTCTCTACCTACGAAATCCGATATCAGCTTGAGGTTTGTCCGTAAAGAAGTAATGAACTTTACATATGATCTGGGATTATCCTGTCTGGCAAATAAAAATGTGGCAGGAACATTAGATGTTTCTTCAACGGCAAACATGAATTCGTCTGCTCCACTTCCAGCGGCATGCACGTCTCCGAAAACTTTAAATTTTCCTCTTTTGAAGTTGCCTATATTGATCATAGTGATTACTATGGTGTCGAGCGTTTGCCGCTCTTCTTCTGTCGGGTACTCAAAATGAGCTATCAGAGCACTGAAATTCCTATTTTCGAAATTAGGACTGATGAAATCAATGAATGATTTTAATTCTTCCCGAGTAGGCCTGGTATTTTTAAATTTGTTCAATGAAGTGAGGAATCGGTATATAATGTCCTCTCTCCCAGAAAAAGCAACAGCAAGGTTGTCAGTAATGAAATAGACTTTCTGCTTGAGGCTGATTGGTAGGGAAGAGAAAGGTATTCTTTCAACTCCTCCAGGAAAGGAAGGAAGAACAGGTAGAGAATCTGTACTGCTCACCATGTTACTGGTTATTAGTATGTCACCCAGTAACATTGGTGTATCATCATTCTGAGTAAATGATATCAGCGTCATAAGTTAATGGTATTTACATAATCCGGAAAGTACACAAACGGAACGATTTCAGTACTACACTCACGGCAACAAAAATGCCCGTCAGAATCGGGCAAAAACGGGGTCGGTTCCGGATGCCTTTACAGGTCCCAAAAGTTTTCTGGAAAAAGTGGTTTTATCAGCCCACAGTTTCAACCGTGGGTTAGGCGTTAGATGGGGGCTTCGCAACGGTTTTAACCGTTTCATTCGAAAAATAACGCAAATTCAATGGGGAAACGGTTAAAACCGTTGGGGGACCATCGGTGCCGTTTAAACCCACGGTTGAAACCGTGGGCTAGGGACTAAACCGGTCCAACGTACTGTCGCCTGACCCACGGTTGAAATGGTTGAACCGTGGGCTGACCGTTACCGAACGGCCCGGTTGCGAAACTCCGGGATTTTTGGTTTCTTTCCACCCTGCATTTCTTTCCCCACTGCAAGCGTTATCTCCCCATTCCCCTCATGCACACGTACCGGGTAAACCGATGGTTTTGGGCCGGGCTGCTGGCCGCCTTTACCGGTTGCAACAACCTTTCCCCCCTTTCCGACAACAGCGCCACCATCACCCCTTCCCAACTCCAGGTGCGCGGGGAGCTATTCCGCCGCCTGCACGCCAACGGCGAGGTGCAGGATGAACTCAAGGTATCCCTGAGCGACGAAGCCGGCAAACCGGTTTCCAACGAACGGATCGGGATCGCCGTCAATGGCGTCCGGCTGAAGTTCTACCGCGGCACGACCAACTACTACGTGGAATATCCCTACTACCAGGCGCCCGGTGATTCGCTGCCGGTACGGGCCGGTACCGAGTACACGTTTGCCCTCATCCTGCCCGACCAGACCGAACACCCCATCGGCAGCCTCCGCACCCAGCCCGAGGTAACCGCCAACCACTTTGCCCCTCCCGCTGCCCACGGCCGGCAGCAAGACCTCGTGCTGCACTGGCGCGACCTGGAAACCCGCAGTTACCTGGTTAACCTGTGGAAAAAGTGGCAGGACGAAGGTTCCCAGACGGACCTGCACGTCAACCAGGTGTTTGAGTCAACCGACGCGTGGGGCAACGTGGTGTCCGAAGAAGGCAGCCCCAACCCAGCCGACTACATTGACCGGGAAGACATCGGCGCCGGCGGCGGTTCGCTCACGATTCCGGCCGCGTACTTCCGGCGGGGAGACCGGTTTGCCAATGCCATCGACGTTTCTTTCCGGTCCACCGAGCAGCGCAAAGCCCACGCCTCCCTCCTGCCGGGCAGTTACCTGCGCTCCGAACGCCACGTCATCCGGCGCATCAACCTGGTGCCCTGACGCCAGAAACCGGCCGCCCGGACGCCGGTACTTATCCGGCCGCGTTGTACACCAGGAACAAGACGCCCGTAAAGTACGCCCACAGGCAGGAAAACACGACGTGCACCGTCGTCTCGAAGGGTTTTCCCCGCCATAACTTCGGCGAATAGACCAGGAACTGGAACGCCAGGCGGACGCCCCAGAAAAGAAAAAGCCCGAAAGCCAGTTGCCGGCCCAATCCCGTCGTGAGGATGTCTGCCGTTGCGTTCAGGAGCAGCAGCCCCGTCAGCAGCAGTACAAACGCCAGGAAGAAAGTATGCACGTACATCAGTTGCCGGTTGATCAGGCTCAGGGCCCGCAACTCGTTGTGCCAGTTGAAATAGCGGGGAAAGATCACGTGAACCAGGGCCAGCAGCACCGACAGGGAACCCACGATTTTAAGGTGCAGTATCATCTTTTTGCAGGATAAAAACGGATACGAAGGGGGTGATTTTATTTGCTTCGACCAGGCGCAGCCCCGACTGGCAAAAGGTCCGCCGCCAGGTGCTTCCCGGGTAAAAGTGATAGAAGCCGAAGTTATAGGCCAGAAAATTCGGCCAGTCCCGCAGGTGCTCCACCACCACTACTCTTCCGTCCGGGCCCAGCGCCTGCCGCAACCGGGCAAAAAACCGGGTGCGTTCGGACGGGTCCCGTATTTCGTGGGCCGCCAGGATCAAAAAGATGCAGTCGGCCGAACCCGCCGCCAGGGGCACGTCTTCCGTCGTGACCGGTTGCGTACCCGGAAAGGGCGGGTAGGCTTTCCGGGCCCTGCGGATCGAAATTTCCGTGTGCTTGCGGCGGTCGTAGAAATCCAGCACCCGCAACGCGGCCTGCGGGTACCGCCCGCGCAGCAGCGCACTGGTTTCGTCGAACCCGGCGTGGATGTTGACCAGCCTTACGCCCGGTGCGGAGAGCTTACCGGGCAGCCAGGCAAGCGCGTAGAGCCCCGAAAGGTCATACACGTAGCACGATACGGCCAGCGAGACGACCAGGCCCGCAACCGCCGTGAGCAGGAGTGCCGTGGCGAGAAGGTGTACCGTACCCGTTACAAACAGTCGCGCTACGAGCCCGGCCCCGATGCCCAAAAGGGCAATTGCGTAGTAATGCCAGTTGAACCGGACGATGTTGCACACGCCCTGCAAAGGCTTTCGGTCTATCCCTGCCATTTTTCGCGTTTTCCTTTCTTCCAGTAGTAGGGTACGTTCTCGACCAGGAACGCACTGGCCAGCGTCGCCCCGGCGAAGGGGCCGCCCCCGATGAATCCCACGTTGCTTTTGCGTACCTGCACCGGGCCGGGCACCCAGCGTTGCCGCACGCCTTCCACGATGAGCACTTCGCGGGAGTAAGGCTGGTAGCTGAACGTAAAGGGCAAAGGACCGGCAAAGCGGCGTGCCTCCCCCCAGTTCCCGAACGGGGAGCCCGGCGGCAGGGCGGCCTCCGGGGCACTGATCGCCACTTCCACGTCCAACGCCCCCTTTCCGGAACGCACCGAGAGGGTGTCACCGGTCCGGCAAAAAGCCATGTCGGCCGTATCGTACCGGTAACTGGTAAACACGTTGCCCAGCCATTCCATTTTCCGTTGGTCGGTCTGGGATTTGAGAATGAACAACCCGCGCAGCCTTTTGCCCCTTTCGTCGGTATACCGCACGAACAACCGGTACCCGGCCAGGCCAAAATCGTGGCCCATCCAGGCGGGAAAGCCCTTGGGGCGCAGGTTGCGCGTTTGCACCAGGGCCACGGCCAGGAAAGCCCACCGGTCCCCGAACGTATCCAGGGCCAGGCATTCCGGAATCAACGCGGCTACCCGCTCTTTGGGCAAGGCGTAGGTAAGCACCAGGGAGCTTTCAAAGAAAGCCTCCACGCCGAAGGGATGGTTTTTGAACGAGAACGCCACGGATCGCACGGATGAAGGATATGTACAAAATATTACGGCCGGAGCAGCGTGCCCCCCCGGGAAAGCGGGTCGGCGGACGCCCGGGAGAGCACAAACCCGTTGAGGTACACGGCCGCGATCAAAAGGCCGGCCGGAACCAGGTTGGCACGGCCGAACAGGAGCAGGTCGGGGGTAAGCAGGCATTCCATCGGCACCATTGCCGCCACGACGGCCATCTGCGTCCCGGCGCAAAGCCGGGGCCTGATCCCGCTGAGAATCCACCCCACCATCAGCAGTTCCAGCAGGCCAATGGCTAACGTGGCAACCGGCGCGTATCCGGCGCCCAGGATGCGGGCTACGATCATCCGGTGGCGGGGCACCAGGTTGAGCACTTTGCAGAACAACCCGTTGACGAACCATACCCCGGCAAAACCGATGGTAAGCAAGGTCTGCAAGCGCCTTGTATTTGCTTCTGTTCCGAATGGCATGGCAGGTTATATAATTGCAGCAGATACCAAAACCCACCCGCGTTCCCGCGAGGGTTTCGCAAGGGGGTTTTGGTAAATACCGCCGGTACCGGCAAGGTAGTGGAACCACCGGTACCGGTGCGTCGGGCACCGGGTAAGGAAATACTGCCAAACGCAAAAACCGGGACGAGAAGGAGTTCTTGGTTGTTCGTTGTTGGTTGTTCGTTGTTCGAATGGTAGCGTATTTCCGGATCAGTGCCGGCCGTGCCCGCCGGCCGGGGCCTTGCCCAGTTGGTCGAGGGCGGCCCGGAAGCCGGTGGCAAGCTGCGTGGCCGGGCCGCGGCCGTAGTAGTGCAGGAAGACCATGCGCGGGGAGTCGCCGAGCATGTGGTGGTGCAGGGCCACCACTTCCAGGTTGTGCCCGCGCAGCGTTTTGATCACCGCGTTCACCTCCCCTTCGAGCATGGCAATGTCGCCGGCCACGTGGGCGTTGGGGCCGCTGCCCGCAAAACCCGCCCAGGAGTTCAGGCCGATGGCGGCCGTCATCTCCGCCCCCATCGCCGTCACCGTCAGGTCGTCGCGGCCCACCGTGTACTTGTAGGTGGGCCCGTTGACCACGCCCTTGTATTTGACAATGGCGTCGAGGGCGGGCAGGTCGAAGAGTTCTTGGGCCGTGGGCGGGGCCGCCGTGCCGCTGCCCGTGTTGCCGCTCTGGGCGGCCGGGTTGGGGGCCGCCGGGGGCTGGTTGGCCGGCGAAAGTTTGGAATCTTTGATCGTTGCCGCAAACTGCGCCGCCAGGGCCGCGGGCGTACCCACGCCGTGCAGGTGCATGTAGAAAATGCGGGGTTGTTCGTAGAAGAAATGGTTGTGGATGGCGCTGATCTCCAACCCGTTGGCCTGCGCCGCCGAAATCAGCGGGTTCACCTCCTCCTCCAGCAGCACCGTGTCGCTCATGAGCACGGCCGACTTGCCGTCGAGCGTCTTTTTGATGGAGGCCCAGCCGCCGAAGCCCAGCGGGATGGGCACGGGTTCGCCCTTGATGGTCACCTTCAGGTCGTTGCGCGGCAGCGCCGTGGTGTGCACGGCCTGCGCCTCGTTGTAGGTTCCTTTCTTGCCCATCGCCGCTTCAATGGCCGCCATTTCGGCCGGCGTGAGGGCGGGGGTTCTGGCTTTTAGGGGAGCGGCTTCGGCAGGGGTGATGCCCAGGGCCTGGGCGGTGCCCAGCAGGGCCGTGGCTTGCAGCAGCCGGCGCCGCGAAAAACGGGGGGTGGTCATGACGTGGTTGGGGAGTGATGAATCAGCCGCCAAGGTACGCCAACGGGGAGAAACGAAAAAGCCCCGGAGCAAGGGGCCCCGGGGATTAATCATTAGTCTTACTGACCAGGAAGGTTATATGGTTATATGGCTGAATGGTTACAGGGTTGATTGAACAGAAACTGGTCTTTTAAACTAAAATCAATACAACCATTCAGCCATACAACCTTCTTTGTCAATCCAGTTGTGTGTGGGTGTGATTATGCTTCTACGTGCAGGTGTGAGTGGGCGTGGGCGTACACCAGTAGCCGGGCATCGGACTCGTGCAGCAGCCCCGTACCGCCGGTACGGTTTTTCATGGTTTGGGTCTGGTAATACTTGGCGATGCCTACCAGCGTGGTGCTGGCCAGCAGGATCAGGACCAGCAGCCCGAGCAGCAATTTATTACTCGTTTTCATGGAAATATAAGGTTAGGAGTGAGAAGTGAGAAGCGAGGAGTGAGAAGGCGAATCAGGATTTTCGGGATGGATTGAAGGAGGAGAGGAGGAGCAATATTGCGATTCTTTGCATCCTCCTCGCTTCTCGCTCCTCGCTTCTCACTCCTTTGCTTCAATTGTCAATGGTTATGACTGCCCGTTCCCGTTGAACTGCGCGTAGTACCGGCGCAGGTCGTCGAAGGTAAGGCCCAGCATGTGCATGGCCCGGAACAGGGCCGGCAGGTCTTCGCTGATGAACTGTTCCCGCTTCAGCGTCTGGGTCCGTTCGTAGCCGTCGTCGGCCACGTAGTACCCCATGCCCCGTTTGTTGTAGATGATGCCTTTGTCCTGGAGATAATTGAAAGTGCGCATGGTCGTATTGGGGTTTACTTCAAATTCGACGGCCGTATCCCGGATGGAGGGGATTTTCTCCCCGCCGTTCCACTTCTTCTGGAGAATGTTCTCGAAGAAGTGGTCGGCAATCTGTAGGTAGATCGCCTGGTGCTCTTTGAATTCCATTATGCCTGCCTTTCTTTAAGTCTGAAATAGGAAACGATTAACATGAACGGCCCGAATACGTACCGGAAGAACGCGTCGGCAATCTGCCCAATGGTCTCTCCTATCTGCTCGCCGGGGTCATTGTGGCTGAAGTTGATGTTGCCATCCTTATTGAGCACCAGCCAGGCCAGCCCACCCGTGTAGAGCCCCACCACCAGGGCCACCACGAACAGGGCGAACAGGGTTTTGAGGAAGTTGTTCTTGCGGAAGTAGCAGGCTCCCAGGAAGAAGATCGTCTGCGTGACCAGGAACGAGCCCACCGAGCGGAAGAAGTCGCCGTCGAACAGTTGCTGCGGATCGTGGGGCCAGTCGGCCACCAGGTTGGCAACCGTGTAGATCAGGAAGATCACCGCCCAGTACACCACCACGTACCCCACCGACACCAGCAGCCACGAGCCCACCAGCTTTTCGGCCGTCGAGACGGGCAGCGTCAGGTAGGTGGAGCTGCGCTGCGGCGAATGCAGTTCGCCGAACACCTGGCTGGCAAACACATAGCCGCCCAGGAAAAACACCGCGTGGTACAGGCCCCGCAGGTCAGGAACGTCGTTCCGGTTGAATACCCCCACCAGCAGGGAGATCACCAGCAGGGCGCCGAGCACGGCCCCGGCGGCAATGAGGGCCGGTTGCTGGTGCATGGCCGCCTGCCGGCGCATGAACTGCACCAGCCGCCCCCCGTCGAAAACGTTACTGCGCATAGTTTGATTGTTTGATGAATTGTTCATTGATGGTGCGGTGGTTGTGAATGATGCCGTTGAAAAGCAATTCCAGGTCTACCCGGGTTTCGGCGCCGGACGTGTTGCGGACGATGCCCGCCCGGCGGCCCGGCACGTCTTCGGCGTACAGGATTTCCCCGGCCGGGAGGCCCGCCAGGTTCGGCTCGAAAGCCAGGTGCTGGGCAATGTCGGCCGTGTTGCGGTGAAACACGATCTGGCCGTTTTCGAGCACGATCACCACGTCGATCAGGTTTTCGAGGTCGCGGACCTGGTGCGTGGAGATGATGATGAGCCGGCTTTCGTCGAGGGCCGAGGCCATGATCTTGCGGAACTGGCTCTTGGAGGGAATGTCGAGGCCGTTGGTGGGTTCGTCGAGGATGAGCACCCGGGCGTTGGTAGCCAGTCCGAAGGCGATCAGGAACTTCTTCTTCTGCCCGTACGAGATGGCCGACAGCTTGTTTTCGACGGGCAGTTCAAACTCCCGCAGGTACCGCGCAAACTGCTCGTGGTTGAATTTCGAATAGAACACCGCGTTCATCCGCGTGTAGGTGGCAATGCTCACCGGCGGCAGTTCAAACTCCTCCGGAATCACGTAAATGTCTTCCAGCATGGCCGGCAGGCGGTCTTCGGCCCGGTGTCCCAGCACCCGGCATTCCCCCGCGTCGGGGTAGAGCAAGCCGGCGATGTGCTTGAGCAGCGAGGTTTTGCCGGCCCCGTTTTTACCCAGCAGGCCGTAGATGTAGCCACTCGCCAGGTGCAGGTTCAAGTCCGTAAAAAGCGGCTTGTGCTTTTTATAACCGAACCGGACGTTGGTTAGATCGATCATTGTATATTGCGTTAGTGTACTACTTAACTAGTACACTACAAAGGTATAAATAGTTTTTTCATTTGCAAGCGGCGGGCGAAAAAAATCTGGCTGGAATGATAAAAGGTTAAAAAGCGGAAAGGAAGGGTTGGAAATAAGGATTATGGTGGGGTCAGCAGGTTGATGCAAGAGGCGTTGAATGGGCACGGACTCATCCTTGCTTAACGGAAGTACCGGCACGGGAAGGCGTCGCATTGCGGGAAGGCGTCGCGTCGCGGCTCCCCTCCTCGGAGGGGTTAGGGGGTGGGTTTACCTACAGGCTACGGGTCACACCGGAATAACCGCATTAATCTACTTAAGAGCAATGATCCCTCTATTACTTGTCTCATTGAGGTAAACCCACCCCCTAACCCCTCCGAGGAGGGGAGCCGCGACGCGACCC
Organism: uncultured Sphingobacteriales bacterium; assembly: GCA_963844325.1. Classification (GTDB taxonomy): domain Bacteria; phylum Bacteroidota; class Bacteroidia; order Cytophagales; family 172606-1; genus CADCTQ01. Next base: position 4,010,165 of record CAWJNV010000002.1, on the reverse strand, counting down.
TTTCCCGCGACGCGACCCTTTCCCGCGACGCGACCCTTTCCCGCGACGCGACCCTTTCCCGCGACGCGACCCTTTCCCGCGACGCGACCCTTTCCCGCGACGCGACCCTTTCCCGCAATGCGACCCTTTCCCGCAATGCGACCCTTTCCCGCAATGCGACCCTTTCCCGCAATGCGACCCTTTCCCGCGACGCGACGTGTACCGCGATGCGATGCCTGCCTACGATGCGACAACTGCCGCCCGACACGCCTGCCGCCAAGCGTCGCCTGCCGCCAGGCAAGAAAGCGTACTACATTCGTACTACGCTTCCGTTTCCCCGTGAAATTCCGTGCGCTCCGCATCTCCGTGGTGAACCTTTCAACTTTCCAACCTTACCACCACTGAGTAGAACCCCGCGGGCCATTGCTTTTACCCCAAAACGGGAACCGCCCTCTCCATCAATTGTACTTTTCGGATAAAATCTTATATTTAAGGCGACCCGTTTCGTTCCGTATTCATTCAACCACTGCCAGCCCCATGCTGCGTTCATCCATGTTACGCTTTCGACTCACCACCGCCATTTTTGTACTGGGTGCCCTGTGTGCGGGCACCACCGCGGGCCTGCATTCCTGTTCACCGGCCAGGCAAACTGCCAACCAGGTCGCCGCGGCTCCTGCCCCGGCTACCCCGCCCCGCGTGCTGGTCTTCTCCCGCACCAAGGGCTGGAAGCACACCTCCATCCCCCACGGCATGGCCGCCATCCAGCAGATGGGCCGCCAGCACAACTTTGCCGTGGACACCACCCGCGACGCGGCCTATTTCACCGACGACAGCCTGCGCCGGTACGCGGCCGTGGTCTTCAACTGCACCACCGGCAACGTGCTCAACGCCGTCCAGCAGGCCGCCTTTGAACGCTACATCCAGGCGGGCGGCGGCTACGTGGGCATCCACTCGGCGGCCGACACCGAGTACGAGTGGCCCTGGTACGGCAAGCTGATGGGCGCCCACTTCGCCAACCACCCCGCCAACCCCAGCGACCGGACGGGCGCCATTGACGTGCTCGACAAGAACCACCCGTCCACCGCCGGCCTGCCCGACCGCTGGGAACGCTTCGACGAGTGGTACAGCTACCGGTCCTTTTACCCCGGCATCCAGGTGCTGATGAACCTCGACGAAAACTCCTACGACAACGGCACCAACGGCGCCAACCACCCCATTGCCTGGTACCACAACTTCGACGGCGGCCGGGCTTTCTACACGGGCCTGGGCCACACGCCGGAGAGCTATAAAGAACCGCTGTTCCTGGGGCACCTGTGGGGCGGCCTCCAGTACGCGATGGGCGGCAACAAGCCGCTCGACTACGCCAAAGCCTACGCGGTGCCCACGCCCGAAGAAAACCGCTTCGTGAAGACGATCCTCGTGAACGACCTCGACACGCCGATGGAACTGGCCGTGGCCCCCGACGGCCGGGTGTTCTACACCGAACTGCGGAGCGGCAAAGTGGGTGTGTACGACAACGCCACCGGCCAGCATTCCCTGGTGCACCAGTTCAAGGTTGCCACCAAGGGCGGCACCGGCCTGATCGGCGTCACGCTGGACCCCAACTTTACGGCCAACCAGTTCATCTACCTCTACTACACGCCGCCCACGGAAGAAGAGCCGATCTACTTCAACCTGTCCCGCTTCCGGGTGAACCCCGACAACACGCTGGACCTGGCTTCCGAGAAAATCCTGCTGCGGGTGCCCGTGCAGGAAAACAGCGGGGCGCACCACGGCGGCTCGCTGGCCTGGGACAAAGACGGCAACCTGTACCTCTCCACCGGCGACAGTTCGAGCCCGTTCCCGTCCAACGGCTACGCCCCCATCGACGAACGGCCCGGCAAGGAATACTTCCCCCTCGACGCGCAACGGTCGTCGTCCAACACCAACGACCTGAAGGGCAAGGTGCTGCGCATCCACCCCGAACCCGACGGCACCTACACCGTCCCGGCGGGCAACCTGTTCCCCAAGGGCACCGCGCAGACGCTGCCCGAAATCTACGTGATGGGCTGCCGCAACCCCTACCGCATTGCCGTCAACCCCAAAACCTCGACGGTGTACTGGGGCGAAATCGGCCCGGACGCCGGTCAGGACAGCCTCCGCGGCCCGCGGGGTTACGACGAGTTCAACCAGGCCAAAAAGCCGGGCTTCTTCGGCTGGCCCTACTTCGTGGGCAACAACTACGCCTACGCCGAGTGGGACTTTGCCACCCGCACGGCCGGCCCCAACTTTAACCCGCAGGCGCCGGTCAACAACTCGCCCAACAACACCGGCCTGCGGGACTTGCCCCCGGCCACGCCGCCCGTCATCTGGTACCCGTATGCAGCCTCCAAGGAGTTTCCCGAACTGGGCCAGGGCGGCCGCAGCGCCATGGCGGGCGAATTCTACACGTATAATCCCAATGCCTCCTCCCCCAACAAGTTTCCGCAGTACTACGACGGGGCCCTGTTCGTGTTCGACTGGATGCGCAACTGGGTGCTGGCCCTGCGCTTTGACCAAAACGAGAATTACCTGCGCAACGAACCGTTCATGACGGCCAACGGCGACTTCCGGCGGCCCATTGACCTGGCCTTCGGCAAGGACGGCGTGATGTACATGCTCGAATACGGCTCGGTGTACGGGGCCGACAACGAAGATGCCCGGCTCGTGAAGATTGAGTACAACACCGGCAACCGGCCCCCCATCGCCCACGCCGTCCTCATCGACTCGGCCGCCGACGCAGGGCTCAACAAGCGGATGTTCCTCACCTCCGACCGGCGGGGCCGGCCCGAACTGCGCGAAATGGCCGGTCCGGCGCCCCTGCGGGTTTCGTTTGCCAGCCATGGCACCCGCGACCTCGACGACGACGACCAGATCACCTACCAGTGGCTCTTCGACGGCAAAACGGTGGGCGCCACCACCGCCAGCGCCAAGCATACCTACACCCAGCCCGGCGTGTACGGGGCCCTCCTCAAAGTAACTGACCGGTCGGGCGCCGTGGGCCTCGATACGGTGACGGTACGGGTGGGCAACGCCCGGCCCGAGGTGACGGTGACCACGCCGGGCAACCGGTCGTTCTACTGGCCGGGCAAGCCGTTCCCCTACGCCGTGCGGGTGAGCGACGCGGAGGACAAAAAGATTGATCCCCGGAAGGTAAAGGTGTCTTTCGTCTACAACGCCCAGCCGGGCAGCGGGGCGGCCAAACCGGGGAACGCGGCGGCGGGGGCCGAGACGGCCAGCCTGGGCAAAACGCTGGTCGCCAACAGCGACTGCAAGGCCTGTCACACCGTGGACAAGGTGGCCGTCGGCCCGTCATTCGTGGCGGTGGCGCAGCGGTACAAAAAGCAGGACGGGGCCGTGGAGCAGCTGGCCGGGAAGATCATCAACGGCGGGGGCGGCAACTGGGGCACCGAACACGTGATGAGTGCCCACCCCCAACTCTCCAAAGCCGACGCCGCCGAAATGGTGAAGTACATTTTTTCCCTCACCGACCAGCAGAAGGGCCCCCAAACCCTGCCGCTGAAGGGCAGCGTGGCCCTCCAGGAACACACCGACAAGGAACCGGCCGGGCAGTACGTGCTGGTAGCCAGCTACACCGACAACGGCGCCCGGGGCGTGGCGCCCCTCACCGCTACCGACGTGGTGACGCTGCGCAACGCCACGGTCCGCGCCGTGTACAACGACGGGATGGGCGGCTTCCAGCGGTGGGGCAACAGCCTGGGCCAGGGCGACCACAAGGCGTTCGTGATGCTCAAAAACGTGGACCTGACGGGCATCAAGCGGTTCACCTACGAATACGCCTCGAAGGACAAGGACGGCGAGATTGAGGTGCGCCTCCATTCGCAGGGCGGCCCGGTGGTGAGCCGCGCGGCGTACAAAGCCACCGGCGACTGGAAAACCAAAGGGCAGGTGACCGGCGAACTGAGCCAGCCCGTCACCGGCCGCCACGACGTGTATTTTGTGGTGGTCAAACGCGACAAGCCCAACGAGGACATCATCACGTTGTCAACGATTGGGTTTGAGGAATAATTGGGGTTGCTGGTCAGAGGTGCATTTCTAAAAAAATAACTTAACCGCAAGGGAGACGCAAGGGCGCAAAGGGGGAGTCATCTCCCTGGCGTTCTTTGCGTTTTTCTTTACCCCTTCCGCAGCTGGTAAGACTTTCCTTGTTCCGGCCACGCCTCCTTTTGGCGGCACATCTTCCCCCGCTGTCATTCCCGGAGGGAATCTTTTTGGTGATAGGTTATGTATGACGTATTCTAAAAAAAACTCCCTCCGGGAATGACAGCCCCCAGAAGTGCCGCTAAATTCCTAAATCTACTGGCTCAACAATCTATCCCCGCGCAAAGCAAATTAATTCGTAATTACTCATTACTCATTACTCATTATTCTTCTCGTAGTACTTGAGCACGCGGCCCTGGTGAAGGATGTCTTTGGTGCAGCGGAAGCCGGCTTTTTCGAGCACCTTCCGGGAAGGCGCGTTGAGGGGATCGACCACGGCCATCAGCCGGGGTTGTTGCAGGACGGTAAAGCCGTACGCCACGAGTTTGTGAAACATTTCGGAGGCCAGGCCCTTGCCCCATTCCTCTTTGAGCAGGCCGTAGCCCACTTCCACGTCGCGCTTGCCCTCCTCGAAATAGCGGATCACGAAGCAGCCCACGAAGCGGCCGTCGTCCTTGTGGAAAGCCGGGAACATGCCCAGGCCGGGGCAGCGGTCGTAGTACCGGATGGCCTCCTGCACCTTGTGGGTCGTTTCTTCGAGCCGCTGCACCGGCGGACGGATGTACTGCACCAACTCAGGGTTGCTTTCAAAGCGGAACAGGTCGGCGGCGTCGGCAGCCACAAAGCGGCGCAGGAAAAGTCTTTCGCTTTCCGGGAGGGAATGGGGGGTGAACATGGGGATCAGGTACGGGGTATTGAGGGATCGGGGTATTGCATTCGGGGGCGAAATATAAGCAAATGGTTCTGGTAGGGGTAGGGTTTAAACCCTACCCTACGGAAAGGCTGCGCTTGGTTTGACTGGAGCGAAGTCTGCGTACGCATGCGCAATAGCCATATGATCGGGTTTAAACCCGATCCCTCCCGGCGGTCTTTGCGTCTCTATTGCGCCCTTTGCGGTTCAGTTCTTGTTGCCGGCGCCGGCGTCCGCTGGTATCTCCATGGCGCAACCTCAGGCTTAACATTTTTTCAATACATAAGTAAAAGTGGATTTACAAAAATTATTTTTCAAGTAAAAACCTAAAAATCACACCTGAATTAACAGACAAAGAAATAAAAATAAACACTCCTTTAACCTACAAAAACTAGCAAAACCGGCTCATTTTTATATAATTCTTTTTGGTTATATTACCCGCCAAACCCTTTTTTATGCGTTTGGTGCAACGATACGAAGTAGCCGGGGAGGCGCCGCTCCTGGAATTGCCCCTGTACGAAGCCCTGGTGCCGGCCGGCTTCCCCTCCCCCGCCGACGACTACATCGACCTGAAACTCGACCTGAACAGCTACCTGGTGAAGCGCCCCTGCTCCACTTACTACGCCAAAGTCTCGGGCGACTCCATGACCGGCGCCGGCATTTTCGACGGCGACCTCATCGTGGTGGACCGTTCGCAGTTCCCGGCGGCGGGGAAAATCGTGGTGGTCGCCCTCAACGGGGAAATCACCGTAAAAAGGATTCAGTACCAGCAGGAGAAGATTCTGCTCTGCCCCGAAAACGAGAAGTACCAGACCATCGCCCTCGACAGCCACGAAGGGTTCGAATTCTACGGAGTCGTGATCGGCATCATCCGCAAGTTGTAACTCACATTAGTGCTGAATGGCTGAATGGCTGAATGGCTGAATGGTTGGGCTGGCGCACGACTCCTTCCCGATCAACAACCATATAGCCATATAGCCATCCAACCATATAACCATATAACCATTCAACCATCTAACCATCCCTTCCTTCGTCAGTCCCTTTCCCCCCGCCTATGTTCGCCCTGGTTGACTGCAACAACTTCTACTGCTCCTGCGAAAGGATTTTCAACCCGGGACTCAACGGCAAGCCCGTGGTCGTGCTCTCAAACAACGACGGCTGCGTGGTTGCCCGCTCGGAGGAAGCCAAGGCGCTGGGCATCACGATGGGAGCCCCCTACTTCCAGCTCGAAGCACTGGTGAACCGGCACGACGTCCGGGTGTTTTCCTCCAACTACGAACTCTACGGCGACCTCTCGGCCCGGGTAATGGACACGCTGGCCGAACTGGCGCCGGACGTGGAGGTGTACAGCATCGACGAGGCGTTCCTCGACCTTTCGATCTTTTCGCCCCACGAACTGGAAGGCTTCTGCCGGCAACTCCGGGCCACGGTGAAGCAGTGGACGGGCATCCCGGTGTCGGTTGGCGTGGGCGCTACCAAAACGCTGGCCAAGCTGGCCAACAAGGTAGCCAAGAAGGGCGACGGGGTGTTTGTGCTCGACGGCTACTTCAAGGTGCTCGATACGCTGGTGGCGACGGCCGTAGACGACGTGTGGGGCATCGGGCGGCAGCACGCCAAGTTCCTGCGCGACCACTGCATCGGCACGGCCTGGGACCTGCGGGCCGCCCGCGACGCCTGGGTGAAGCAGCACCTGGGCGTGGTGGGCCTGCGCATCGTGCACGAGTTGCGCGGCCGTTCGTGCCTGCCCCTGGAAGAGGTGGCGCCGCCCAAAAAGTCGGTCTGCACGTCGCGGTCGTTCGGGGATATGGTGGTGGACCTGGCCGCCCTGCAGGAAGCCACGGCCAACTTCGTGGTGCGCTGCGCCGAGAAGCTGCGGCGGCAGGGCGCCTGCGCCGGGGTACTCACCGTGTTCATCCGCACCAACGCCTTCCGCAAGGATTTGCGGCAGTACCACCCGTCGCGGACGGTGAACCTGCCCGTGGCGACGGCCCACCCCAACGAGTTGCTCCGGTACGCCCTGGCCCTGGTGGAGGACATGTACGAGCCGGGTTACGCCTACAAGAAGGCCGGCGTGGTCGTATCGGGCCTCGTGCCCGAGGCCGGCGTGCAGGCGCACCTCTTCGACGGGAAAGACCGCGTCCGCAACGAAAAGCTCATCCGGGCGGTAGACGCCATCAACCGCAAGCTGGGCCGCAACAAGGTGCGCTTCGCCGCCCAGGGCTACCCCGGCAAGCAAACCACCTGGATGCTCCGGAAAGAACACCTCTCGCCCTGTTACACCACCAGGTGGGAAGACATCTGGACGGTGAAGGCGTAAGGCCGGCAAAATGAGTTTATGAGTTTATGAGTTTATGAGTTCATGAGTAAATACGCGTTTGTTTGGCGGCGCCTTCCTACTCATAAACTCATGAACTCATAAACTCATAAACTTTAAAGTAAACCGGCCCGCAATCCGTCTTCTTCAGGGAGTGCTTTCCCCACACGCCAATGGCCCCTGCTGATCCCCCCAGGCAAAAGATCGTTCAAACCGTAAAAGACTACGGCAAGCGGCTTTTCCGTTTCATCCGGGGCAAGGTACGTTCGGACGAAGACGCCGAAGACATCATGCAGGAAGTGTGGTACCAGTTGAGCCATTCGGTCAACGTGAACGAGATCGAGCAGATGAGCAGCTGGCTGTTCCGGGTGGCCCGCAACAAGATCATCGACAAGTACCGCCGCAAGACGCCGCTTCCCCTCGACGTGCCCGCGTACGACGAAGGCGAAGGGGCGTTCCTGCTGAAAGAACTGCTGCTGACCGACCCGTCCGACCCCGAAACGGAGTACTTTCGCGAGGTGTTCTGGCAGGCGCTGTTTGCGGCCCTGGAAGAGCTGCCCGAAAACCAGCGCCAGGTGTTTGTGTGGAACGAACTGGAAGAAATGACCCTGCAGGAAATTGCCGGCAAGACCGGCCAGAACCTGAAAACGGTTATCTCGCGGAAGGGCTACGCCGTAAAGCATTTGCGCAAAAGACTCGAAGTCCTCTACCGGGACTACTTTACTTACTAAAGACGAATGGGCGGATGCGTGAATGTGCGAATATGAAGATGGGCTTTTGCGCATTTTCAATTGTCAATTTTTAATTTTCAATTGTCAATTATGAAGCCTCGAAGGTATTTTTTCCTGCTGTTGATTCCCGTGCTCCTGGCGGTGCTGGGCGGGGTGGTGATGGTGCTCTGGAACGCCGTCGTGCCCGACGTATTCGGGTGGCGCCGCCTCACGTACGGGCAGGCCGTGGGCCTGTTGGTGCTCTGCCGGATTCTGTTCGGCGGCTTTCACTTCGGACCGCGGCGGTTTGGCCCCCCGTTCGGCGGACCGCCGCCGCACGTGCGGGAAAAGTGGATGCGCATGAGCGAAGAGGAACGCGCCAAGTTCAAGGAAGCGTGGCGCAAACGGTTCGGAGGATAGGAAAAAAAGGAGACGGGAGACTGGAGGAAAGGAGACCGGAGGAACTTAACCGCAAAGGGCGCAAAGGAGACGCAAAGACCGCCAGCAGGGATAGGGTTTAAACCCTATCCTATGGATATTGCGCATACGCACGCAAAAGTCGCTTGACTCAACTGAGGCGCAGCCTTTCCGTAGGGTAGGGTTTAAACCCTACCCCTACTACCCCTACTCAACCGCAAAGACCGCCAGGAGAACGCGTAACCCTTTGCGCCCTTTGCGGTTAAGTTTATTTTTCCCTTCTTTTTTCAAAAAAATACGGTTTGGGATAAAGTAATTTTTCGGGTGGTGCGTCTTCCCCGGTACCAAGCACAAACTGTATTCCCATGACAAAGCAATTGTTAAAACCCGTTCTGATCGGCATCCTGGCCGGCGGGGTCTTGTTTGTCCTCCCCTTCTTCCTGTTGCGCACCCTCCTGTTCGTCCTGCTGATCGGCGGGCTGTTCAGGCTCCTGGCGGGCCGCCGGTTCGGCTGGGGCCGCTACGGCCACGGACCCGACCGGGGCTTCTCCCCGGCCCTGGCCGATACCATCCGCAGCATGAGTGAGGAGGATTACCAAGCCTTCCGGCAGCGGTTCCAGCACTATTCCAACCCATCCGGCGGGGAAGCTCCCAAGCCGGCAAACACCTGACCAAACGCCTTTACGAACATGAGAAGAAGCACCCGATTTTTCGTGGGACTGGCCGCGGCCGTCCTCACGTACGCGGGCCTGACGGCCGCCGTCGGTCCCCGCCATTTCCAGTACCGGGATGGAAATCCCTACCGGGCCTACGGCTACGGGCGGCACTACCCCTGCGACGACGCCCGTCGCAACGCCCCGCGCCCCAACCCTGCCCCGCAGCCGGGTCAGACGCCCCAATAAGGGCATGGCTGAATGGCTGAATGGCTATATGGTTGAATGGCTATATGGCTATCCGATCAGCCATACAGCCATATAACCATCCAGCCATTCAGCCATACCCATTCTTATCAATTCAACTAACTATTTATCATTCCCATGTACACCAAACATCACACCGCCGGCCGGTACGGACACCCCGGCTACGGCAACTCCCGGATGGGCCCGGGCGGCTTCTGGCGCCGGCCCAAGTACAATGTACCCCTCAATATCGTAGACACCCCGACGGGCTACGAAGTGCACGTATACGCCCTGGGTTACGCCAAGGAAAACATTTCCCTGTCGGTGGTGGACGACGTGCTCTACATCAGCGGCACCCGCACCATCGACGAAAACAACCCGCCGGTCTTCAGCCACCAGGAGTACCCGGTCAAATCCTTCGAACGGATGCTGAGCCTGCGGGGCCAGGTGGATGCCACCCAGATCCGGGCCCGGCAGGAAGACGGCGTGCTCATCGTGACCCTGCCCAAAACTCCCGAGGCCCAGCGGCCCGCGCAGGAGATCAAGGTGGAGTAGGCTTCGCGTCCCCTCCCGGAAAGGCAACCCGCAACGGTTGCCTTTTTTGCTGCCCGAAAAAAAGTAAAAAAAAGACTTGACTCTCCCCTTGCGTCATGGTTTATGTTTGCAGGGTCAACGGAAAAAAGCGCAGCGTATGGAAGGCTATTCGGTGAAAAAGCTGGCGAAACTGGCCGGGGTGAGCGTGCGCACGCTCCACCTGTACGACCGGTTGGGACTACTCAAACCGCGTACCCGGACCCAGGCCCGGTACCGGCTCTACGGGGAAACGGAATTGCTCCGCCTGCAACAGATCCTGTTCTACAAAGAACTCGATTTTCCCCTGCAAGCCATCAAGGCCATTCTCGACGACCCGTCTTTTGACTTTCTGGGAGCGCTCCAAAGTCACAAGGCCGCCCTGCAAGCCCGCCGCGACCGCCTCGCCAACCTGCTGGCGACCGTTGACAAAACCATTGCCAAACTAAAAGGAGAACCCACCATGATGACCCACGAAGAACTATACGAAGGCTTCCCCCGCGAACAGGCGGAAGCGTACCGGCAGGAGGCGGCCCGGAAATGGGGCGCGGCCACCGTCGAAAAATCGGAGAACCACCTGCGCGGCCTCGGCAAGGAAGGCTTTGCCCGGCTGAAAGCCGAAAGCCAGGAGATCTGGACCACCCTCGCCGGCATGGCCGGCGAGGACCCCACGGGTGAGGCCGTGCAGCGCCAGGTAGCCCGCCACTACGCCGTCATCCGGCAGTTCTGGGGCACGGCCGGCAGCCCCGATGCGCAGGCGGAAGCCTACCGGGGCCTGGGCCAGTTGTACGGACACGACGAACGGTACACGGTCATCAACGGCCAGCCGAACCCCGCCTTTGCCGCCTTCATGAGCCGCGCCATGAGCCACTTTGCCGACACGCAGCTGGCCGGGCCGGCGTAAGCGGCCGGCGGGGCTAAAAAAACCGGGACCAATTGCGGAGAATCCCCTATCTTCTGGCCGCTGCGCGTACCTTGCGGCGCGCAGCAGCCAAGGAGTCCGGGGGCTCCGTAACTCCCCTGTACACGTATGACCAAACGCGATTTTGATGCGGTGGTCGTCGGCTCGGGTCCCAACGGCCTGGCGGCGGCCATCGCCCTGCAACGGGAAGGGCTCTCGGTGCTGTTGCTGGAAGGCAAAGACACCCTGGGCGGCGGCCTGCGGTCGGCGGCGCTGACCCTGCCGGGCTTTACCCACGACGTCTGCTCGGCCATTCACCCGCTGGCGGCCACCTCCCCCTTTTTGCAAACCCTCCCCCTGCGGGAGTACGGCCTCGACTACATTTACCCGCCCGTGGCCGCGGCCCATCCCTTCGACGACGGGACGGCCGCGGTACTGAGCGGCACCGTTGCCGAAACGGCCGCCCGGCTGGGTGAAGACGCAGAAGCGTACCGCAAACTGCTCGGCCCGGTTACCGCCGACTGGCCCCTCCTGGCCGGCGACGTGCTGGGCCCGCTGCAATTCCCGGACCACCCCTTCCGGATGGCCCGCTTCGGTCTCAGGGCCCTGCCCCCGGCCACGGTGCTGGCAAAGTTTTTCAAAACGCCGGCGGCAAAAGGCTTATGGGCGGGCATGGCGGCCCATTCCATCCAACCCCTGTCGCACCTGACCACCTCGGCCATCGGGCTGGTGCTGCTGGCGGCGGCGCACCTGCGGGGGTGGCCCATGCCCCGGGGCGGCTCGCAGGCCATTGCCGACGCCCTGGTGGCCTACTTCCGGGCATTGGGCGGCAAGGTGGAAACGGGCGTGTACGTGCAAAACCTGGCGCAGCTGCCTTCCGCGCACGCCGTCCTGTTCGACATCACCCCGCGGCAGCTCCTGCAGATTGCCGGTCACCGCTTTTCTTCGCTGTACCGGTGGCAACTCGAACGTTACCGCTACGGCATGGGCGTGTTCAAGGTAGACTGGGCGCTGGACGGCCCGGTTCCCTTCCGGGCGGACGGGTGCGGGCAGGCCGGCACGGTACACCTGGGCAATACCCTCGAAGAAATTGCCGGGAGCGAAAAAAGCACCTGGGACGGCGGGCACCCCGAACGGCCCTTCGTGCTGCTGGCCCAGCAGAGCCTGTTTGATCCGACCCGGGCGCCGGCCGGCAAGCACACGGCCTGGGCCTACTGCCACGTGCCCCACGGCTCGCGGGTCGACATGACGGACGCCATCGAAAGGCAGGTCGAACGGTTTGCGCCGGGCTTCCGGGAACGCATCCTGGCCCGGCACGTGATGGACACGGCCGGGATGGAGGCCTACAACCCCAACTACGTCGGCGGCGACATCAACGGCGGGGTCATCGACGTGGGGCAGCTCTTTACCCGCCCGGCCCTGCGCGCCTCGCCCTACCGGACGTCGGCCCGGGGCCTCTACCTGTGCTCTTCGTCAACGCCGCCCGGGGGCGGGGTACACGGCATGTGCGGCTACCACGCCGCCCGCACCGCCCTGCGCGACATCTTCCGGATGACACCGGCCCCGCTCAAGGCGCTGCCACCCGCGCAAGCGCCGGCATCTCCCGTTCCCCGCTAACTCTACCGGGCCGGGGCGCTTGCAAGGGCCCGTTTCCGCTTCACGGCGGCCCTTACCCACGTAATAAAAGGGTATACTCTGCGCCAACAACGCAGTACCGGGCGTTCCTTGCCTGCTTTTGTACCCGGACTCCCTCCGCGGCCGGGTAAGGCCGGCGGGATTCGCAGCGGGTAGCCGGCATGCCAACGCCGGTGTCCCGGGAGAAGGTACGCGACGTCCCGCGCCGGCGGCTGGACCCGGGCATGAACGAAGCGCATTCGTGCGGTTACTTGCAGGGGAAAACCGTATTAATGCCTCTTTAATCCCAAAGCCTTCTTCAACTGCATGCTGCGCTTCCTGCTTCTTTCGTGCCTCTTTTGCATTGTTCTCAGTGCCAACGCCCAGCAACTCGATACCACCCTGTGGGTTTCCGACGGCTACGTCGGCCCCCTCGCCAGACGCGGCAACATCCTGTACCTGGGCGGCGATTTCACCTACCTCGGCCCCAATACGGGCAATGGAGCAGTCATCGCACCGGACGGCAGCGTTCTTCCCGACGGCCTCAGCCGGATCAACGGCCTGATTTCCGCCTCAGCGTCCGACGGAAAAGGCGGGTGGTTCGTTGCCGGTCAGCTTACTGCGGCTGACGGCACCGAACCGTACTTTTTGCGCCACTTCCTGCCCGGCGGCAGACCCGACCCCAACTGGAACGTTACCGTGAACGGCCGGGTGCGTTGCCTGACCGTGGCCGGTAACGTATTGTACGCCGGCGGCGAGTTCCGCACGGTCAATGGCCAGCCGCGCACGCATGCAGCGGCCCTGGATGCCGGCACGGGCGCCGTTTCTCCCTGGAACCCCGCGGTCAGCAGTTGGGTGTACGCGGTGCAGGCGGCGGGAGATACCGTGTACCTGGGGGGCATTTTCAACCAGGTGAACAACCAGGCGCGTACCGGCCTGGCGGCCGTGCATGCCCGCACCGGCGCGCTGCTGCCCTGGTATCCGAAGATCGTCAGTCCTTTCAGCAACAGTGCAATGGTGTTTACCCTATCGTTGCAGGGAAACCTGCTCTACGCGGGCGGCGATTTCAACGAGGTAAGCGGACAGTCCTGTGGTTCGCTGGCGGCCATCAGCACCGCAACCGGGCTGCCTGCCCCCTGGACCCCGTTTGTCAGCGGGCCCATCCATGGCATGGCAGTGGTTGGAAACGCAGTATACATCGGCGGCAACTTCAGTGCCGTAGGAGGGCAGCCCCGTAATTACCTGGCTGCCGTGGATGCAACCACCGGCCAGCCTACCCCCTGGAACCCAAGCCCCAACGGGACGGTATATGCGCTGGCGGCTTCCGGCACTACCTTGTACGCCGGCGGCTATTTTACCAGAGTAGACACCGCGTTCCGCCACCGCCTGGCCGCCATTGCCCTTGCAACCGGCCAGGTGACCGGCTGGAACCCGAAGGTTAACAAGCCGGTATCTACCCTTGCCGTGGCCGGCGACACCGTCTACGCGGGGGGAGAGTTTACGAGCATAGGCGGGGAAAGCCGCTCGTACGCCGCGGCCATCGACGTAACCACCCAGGCGCTTACGGACTGGAACCCACGCCCCGACGGTCCCGTCCACGACCTCGTGCTGCAGCAAAACACCGTCTACCTGGCCGGGGCTTTCGGGCTGGTGGGCGGTAAGGTGCGCGGCCACCTGGCGGCCGTAGATGCCACTATGGGGGCCCTCCACGACTGGCACCCGTGGACGGACAAGGTAGTAACCGACTGCCGGCTGGCCAACAACACGCTGTACCTGCTGGGGATATTTTCTCAAGTGAACGGCCGGCCCCGGCAATTCGCGGCGGCCGTAGACGCCCTTACCGGGGAATTAACGGACTGGAACCCGTCCCCCGACAGCTACGTGTACGACCTGGCTGCCGACGGCAGCCGCATTTTCCTGGCGGGCGGCTTCAGCGCCGTGGGCGGTCAGAACCGGCAGGGCCTGGCGGCCGTTGACCCTGCCACCGGCGAGGCTACCGCCTGGCAAACGGGGATCACCGGGGGCTACGTCCAAGCCCTGGTCTTATCGGGCAGTACCCTTTACGCGGGCGGCACATTCGCGCAGGACGAAAGCGGACAGGCCTACCAGGGACTGGCTGCCTTCCACGCCCTGACCGGCCGGGCCACGTCCTGGAAACCGGTGCTGACCAACACCATTGCTCCGGGCAACACCATGACGGGCACCGTAATGGCCCTGGCCTTGTCGGGCAGTACCCTTTACGCCGGCGGGCCTTTCACGGCCGTGGGGGGGCAGGTCAGAAGAGGCATTGCGGGCCTGGATACCACCACGGCCGTGGCCACGCCGTGGAATCCGGCCGTAACCGGCGGCACCGTCCGGGTGATCCTGGCCGCTGATGATGCGATGTACCTGAGTGGCGACTTTACCAGGATCAACAATAAATACACGGTCAGCGTCGCGGCATTGCGCTTGCCGCCTCCCCCGCCTGCGCGGTACAATACCATTGGAGGAGCCGTTTTTGAGGACAGGAACCGGGACTGCACCCGCAATGACGACGGGACCGGACTGCCCAACGTGGTGGTGGTGGCCGAGCCGGGCTCGTACTACGCCTCGACCGACAGTCTGGGCCGCTACACCCTTTCCGCCGACACGGGAACATACACGGTAACCCAGCTTTTCACCCGGGAAAAAACCCGGCTGGTCCAAGCGGTTTGTCCTCCGGCCCGCACCGTTGCCTTCCAAACCTACGGCAACGACGTTACGAGTCAGGATTTCGGTATCCAGATGGCGCCGTGCGCTTCCCTCAACGTGCACGTAGCCTCCTCCCCGCGGCGGCGGTGCGCCGCCGGGTATACAACCATCCGGTATTGCAACGTGGGCGGCGAACCGGCGGCCGGGGCGAAAGTCTACCTGAAACTGCCCGACCACGTCGTACTGGTAGACGCCGGCCGGGCGTTTACCCGGGACAAAGACCAGCATTACGTGTTCGACGTGGGTACGCTCGAACCGGGCCAGTGCGGCACCCTCTCGGTGACCGACTCGGTGGTGTGCAATGATCCGGGCATCCGGGGGCTGACGCAGTGTACCCGGGTCTGGATCACCCCGGCCAACCGCTGCGTGGAACCTTCCCCCGGTTGGGACCGGTCAGACGTGGCCCTGCGGGCCACGTGCCTCAGCAACGGGGTGGTCAGGCTGAGCCTGCGCAATGCGGGCACCGGCGACATGGCCGACAGCACCGCGTTCCGGGTCCGGCTCGACGCCCGGCTGGCCCTCACCCACCGGTTTAAACTGGCCGCCGGCGACAGCCTCATCCTGCGCGTCCCCGCCAACGGCCAGACCGTCCGGCTCGAAGCCGACCAGCATCCGGCGCACCCCGACAAGCAATCCGCCAGCGTAACCCTCGAAGCCTGCGGCGCCAATGCGGAAAGGAAAGTGAGCACGGGGTTCGTGGCCCAACTGCCGCCCGACGACGCGGAGCCGGAAGTGGCCGAGGATTGCCAGCCCATCGTAGACTCCTTTGATCCCAACGACAAGCTGGTGCTGCCCCGCGGCGTTACCGACCAGCACTACACGCCCACGGCCGTCCCGCTCCGGTACACGGTCCGGTTCCAGAATACGGGTACCGCTTCCGCGCTGCGGGTGGTGGTGGTTGACACGCTTTCCGAACACCTGGACATGCGTACGTTTGAGCCCGGGGCGGCTTCGCACGCCTACAAGCTGCGGGTTTCGGGCGCCGGCCGGCCAGTGCTTACGTTTACCTTCAGCAACATCGCCCTGCCCGACAGCACCACCGACCCGCTGGGCAGCAACGGCTACGTTCAGTTCAGCATCAGGCCCCGCGAGGGCCTGCCGGCCAAAACCCGGGTCGAGAACGCCGCCGACATCGTATTTGACTACAACGACCCCGTACGCACCAACAAGGTATTCAATGTTCTCTACGACGTGCCCGCCGCGGCATTTCCGCCGTCCCCGCTGAAGCCCGGCACGGTGATCGCAACGCCCGTCATTACGCGTTTTACCCCGGCGACCGGCCAGGCCGGCACCTCCGTAGTCATCAGCGGCAGGCACTTTGCACCGGTGGCGGCCGGCAATGCGGTTGCCTTCAACGGCATTGCCGCGACAGTAACGGGGGCAACCGACACCACGCTCACCGTGCGGGTACCGGCCGGCGAGGCCACGGGCAAAATCACCGTGGTTACCCCCGACGGCACGGCCGCAAGCGCCACTGATTTTACGGTCATCCCTACTCCCACGCCTACGCCTGAGCCTGAGCCTGAACCTGAACCTACACCTGAGCCTGAGCCGGTCCCTACCGCGCTGGCACCCGGGCTACAACGCGGAACCATTCAAATCTATCCCAACCCGGCGCCGGGACGCTTCGTCGTTGCGTTTGGCGGGGCCATGCCGCCCGTCCGCGGGATTGCCGTGTACAATGCACTGGGGACGTGCGTGTTGCGGCTGCCCGTGACGGCTCCGTCCCTTACGCACCAGGAAATCCGGCTGCCGGGCCACGGTCCGGGCATGTTCGTGGTGGTGGTCACTACGGACGGGGGACTGGTGACCCGGAAGGTAACGCTCAGGTAACGTCCGGCACCGTTCGGCGTTTAAACTTACGCCTCCGGCAATCCGTTGCCGTACGCGCAGCCGCCCCCGGGCGGCTGCAATTGTTTCGTAAATATTACCTCCGGTTGCCCGACGGTGCGTACCGGCCGCCCGGTTACCTCGCAAAGGGCTCCCAGGAGCCCCGTTTGGCCCGGCAACCGGGAAAAGGCGGCCCCGGCGGGCCTCCCCGACGGGGTTTCATGCCCGCTTCCGCAACGAAATGCCCCCGGATATTACCCGGCTGGGGTTTGGGCCGCCTCTCGCCGGGCAGACACCCATTTTGGGCGGCACGTATATACGCCTGACAAGCCAATGACGGCTGGCGCATATTCTCAAACCTAATTGCATATGGCAATCTCTACCCAAAAGCGTATTCTGCTCGTGGACGACAATCCTATTGACCTGCTGGTACACCGTAAAATGCTGGAGAAGGCAGGCATGACGGCCGTCCACACCGTCAGCAGCGGCCAGGAAGCCCTCCAATACCTCGACGGCTGCGGGTCCACGGGACTTTATCCCGACCTGCTGCTCCTCGACATTCACATGCCGGTGATGGGCGGCCTGGAATTCCTGGCCAAGTACTGCACCCGGGAAGGCTGGCGGCCGTCCGCCATGAAGATCATCCTGCTCACCAGTTCCATCGACCCGATGGACCGCCTCCAGGCTGCCTCCTTCGGCGTGGATACGTTCATGGAAAAACCCCTCAACCCCGAAAAACTGCTGCCCATGCTCCGGGAAACGGCCGGGCCGGTGGTGGTTGGTCAATAGTCATTGGTACATTGGTCATTGGTACATTGGTCATTGGTCATTGGTCATTAGCCAATGATGCCGTGGTCAACGACGAATGACCACTGACCAATGACTAATCAACCAATGACTATTGACTACTGACCGTCAGCGTAATCGCCGCACCACTGGCTTCCACCAGCGCCGTGTTGCCGTCGGTGCGGGGCGTGACGGCCTTGCCGTTCAGTTGCCAGCGTGGGTACCGGCCCGCCGGGAAGGCAAACACCACCTTCCAGTCGGGCCGGGTTTGCGTCACCGAAAGTTGCACGCCGGCCGCCGTCCGCCGGTAGGTTACCCCCAGTTGATTGTCCCCCATCGCTACGTTTTCGAGCCGGGCGTCGTTCCAGGCCGCGGGCATTTGGGGCCGCAGGTACACCGTGCGGCGGTGCGCGGCCGGGCTGATGCCGAAAAACTGACCGACCACCGGCACGGCGTAGCTGTAGAGGTTCCAGGCCTGGGTCATCATGCCGTAGTCGGGCGACACCTCGTAGAGGGAGCCGGGCAGGGCGTAGCTGAAAGAGCGCGTCATGCGCCGCAGGTACCCCAGGGCCTCGTCGGGACGGCCGTAGTTGTTTTCCGACACCGCCTGCACGCCCGTAGGCAGGGTCATCACCGCCCCCGTGTAGGAAAAAATCTTTTTGCTGCCCGCAAACGAACCCTCGTCGCGGCCCGCCGTCTCGTCGCGGTCAATGCCCGTCACGAACACGCCGAAGGGGTTCACGAAGCGGCTGCCCGTCCGGAGCGCCGCCAGGGCTTTGGCCGTGTCGGCAATGCCGGTTTGCATGGGCGTGTTTACCACCCAGTTGTGGTGGAGCACGAAGCCCTGCTTCTGGTTGGGCGGCAGACCCGCTACTTTCGCTTTCGTTTCCTGTAGTTCCGCCACGGCCCACGGCTTTTTGAGCGTATCGGCCCGCACGATGGCATCGTCGACCAGGCGCAGGGCCTGCCGGGGCGTGCCGATGAAGTCGGCGTACGAGTTTGCCCCGGGCACCCAGAAGTCGGCGTTGATTTTTTGCGCCAGCCGGGCGGCCGCCTGCCGGTACTGCGCCGCCCGGGCGGGGTCGCCCATTTCCGCCGCCATTTCGGCCGCATCGGCAAACGCCCGTTGGGAATAGGCCGCCACGTCGATCATTTCGCTGTCGAGCCCGTGGATTTCCATCATGCCGAAGCCTTCGGGCAGCCCGTTGCGGTCTTTGTCGTTTTCGCGCACCAGCCAGTCGAGGCCCTGCTTTA
Organism: uncultured Sphingobacteriales bacterium; assembly: GCA_963844325.1. Taxonomy (GTDB): domain Bacteria; phylum Bacteroidota; class Bacteroidia; order Cytophagales; family 172606-1; genus CADCTQ01. The sequence goes on along the minus strand of CAWJNV010000002.1, from coordinate 3,991,231 downwards.
CGGCGGGGTAGTATTTTTGGAGGAACGCCTTGTCGCCCGTCCACCCGTAGACCGTCCAGAGCAGGGAGATGAACTGCGGCGTTTCGTTGACGTTGCCGGGGTTGAACACGGCGCCGTTGGTGGACACTTCGTGGAGGATGCGGCCGTTGCCGTTGGTCTTTTGGGAAAGCCCGTGCACGAGGTCAATCGTGCGGTACACCAGGTCTTTGTTGCCCGTAGCCATCACGCCCTGGAGGGCGTAGGTGTTGTCGGTGCCGAACCACCACGGGTAGTCAGGCAGGCCCGCCGACAGCCCCCGGCCGATCTCCGGCACGTCGCGCACCAGCCAGTCGGTGTTGTACTTGGTCCACCGGAAGGCCCGTTCGAGGTCCTTGTCGGGCACGGTCAGCCGGGTTTGCGCGGCAATGGTTTCGTACCGCTTCCGCTTCCCGGCCAGCAGCCGGGCGGCGTTTCGCTGCACGTCGGCGTAGGTCGCTTTGGCCTGCGCTTCCGACTGGTAGGAGCCGGCAATGGTAAAGGGCAGGGTTACGGTGGCGCCGGCCGGTATGTCGAGGGCGTACCGCAAGGTGGCGTTGGTTCCTTTGCCCGCGGGTTTATACCCGCAAGGGGCGGCCCCCGACGCATGTGACCGGGGAGATTGCGGGGCGCCGAACTGCACGAACCACGGGTTAAGGCTGTCTTTGGCAATCCAGGTCCGGGTGGATTCGTCCCAGGTGGCAAAGTCGCCGGCGTCGCGCATATTGGTACGTTCCCCGAGCCAGGTGGGCCGCAGGTCGCTGAAGCCGGTAAACGAGAAGTCAACCCGTTTGGCTTCCGCCCCTTCGTTGGTAAAGCTGTATTCCACCACCACGGCCTCCCGGCCGTCGGGCACGAACTGGAAACGCTCCACCCGCAGGCCGGCGGGCGTAGCCGCGTACACGTGCTTGCTGGCGAAGGGATAATTGACGAACTGGGTGGCGTCGGACAGGCAAAAAGACTTCCCGTCGCCTTCGATGGCAGCCGTAAAGCCGTCCAGGAGTTTGATGGGGTGGTCCCAGAGGCCGCCCATTTCGCCGGTGATGTGCCAGCCCAGGTCCGGGAATTGCCCGTCCTGGTGGCCCACCAGGTAGAGCCGGTCGCCGGCCGTCACGCAGGGCGAACGGATGTATTCGGCCCGCCCGGCGATGCTTTCTACACCGGCCATCCCGGCCTGTAACCCGGCCGGCCGGTCCGGCTGCCGTTTTCCTTCCGGACTGCCGCACCCCACCGCCAGCACCAGCAGCCAGCCCAGCGTACGCCCTTTGCTATTCATTATGGTCATGGGTGAGAAGCGAGGAGTGAGAAGCGAGAAGCGAGGAGCGAGAAGAATGGACACGCACTTTGCCGTTATAACCGGAATAGTCCGTGTCCTTCCTTCTCGCTTCTCACTCCTCGCTCCTCGCTTCTGAACAAGTTTACTAAAAAAAGCGAACTACCCGGCGTGCAGGTGGCTGCGGCGGCGGCTGTAGGCGAAGTAGACGAGCAGGCCCAGGGCCAGCCAGGCGGCGGCCAGTCCCTGCGAGAGGGGGCTCAGCATGCAGATGAGCACAATGTTGATGAGGATGCCCAGCGGCGCAATCACCCGGAGGGCCGGCACCCGGAAGGGTCGTTCGCGGTTTGGTTCGCGGCGGCGCAGCAGCCACACGGCCAGGCACACCATGGCAAAGGCGAACAGCGTGCCGAAGCTGGTGAGTTCGCTCAGCACGCCGATGGGCGTAAACGCCGCCACCAGCGACACCACCGTACCCACCAGCACCGTGCTCTTGCCGGGCGTCTTGCGGACCGGGTGTACGTGGGCGAAGAAGCGGGGCAGCAGGCCGTCTTTGGCCATGCCCAGGAAAATGCGCGTCTGCCCGAGCATCATCACCAGCATCACCGACACCAGGCCGGCCGTGGCGGCCACCGTGATCAGCAGCACCGCCCAGCCCTGCCCGGTCCGTTCAAAGGCGTAGGCCACCGGCGCCTTGAGGGCTTCGCCGGTAATGTCTTTGTAATTGAGCATGCCCGTGAGCACCAGCGACACCAGCAGGTAGAGCACCGTGCAGACCACCAGCGACACGATGATGGCGAAGGGCATGTCTTTGCGCGGATTGACGGCCTCGCCGGCCTGCGTGGACACGGCGTCGAAGCCGATGTAGGCGAAAAAGATGGCCGACGCCCCGCTCAGCACGCCGGCCCAGCCGTAGGCCCCGTGCGGCTTGCCGTTCTCGCCGGTAATGATTGCCGGCTCGGGCACGAAGGGCTGCCAGTTTTCGGGGATCACGTAGAAGGCCCCCACCACGATCACAAACAGCACGGCGGCCACTTTCAGGACCACGATCAGGTTGTTGGCCCGCGCCGCCTCCCGGATGCCGCGCACGAGGATCCCCGTGACGAGCCACACCACCGCGAAAGCCGGCAGGTTGACGGCAAAGCCCGGGGCGGCCAGCCCGTGTTCGGCGGCGTACGCGGCGGCCGACACCGGGTCGTTGCGCAGCCAGTAGGGCACCTCGGCCCCCAGCAGGTGCAGGAGTTTGACGAAGTACCCCGACCAGCTCACGGCCACCGTCATGGCGCCCATCGCGTATTCGAGGATGAGCCCCCAGCCGATGATCCAGGCGAACAGTTCGCCGACCGTGCCGTAGGCGTACGCGTAGGCCGAGCCTTCCACGGGCAGCATGGCCGCAAATTCGCCGTAGCAGAGGGCGGCAAAGATGCAGCCGATGCCGGCCACCACGAACGACAGGGCCAGGGCGGGCCCGGCGTGGAAGTGCGCCGCCGTGCCCGTGAGCACGAAGATGCCCCCGCCGATGACGGCCCCGATGCCGATGGCCGTCAGGCTCCACTTGCCGAGTACGCGCCGGAGCTGGCTCTTCTGCATGTCCTGTTCGAATAAATGCATGGGCTTGGTGCGCCACACGCTGTTGCTGCGGGTCGTGGTAGGTTGTATCATTGGGAACGGGAATAAAGGTTTAAAAACGCTTCCCAAAAACGCGTCTGCGGCCGCAAAAACCCGGAAAAGGCGGGGAAACCGCGGGGAAAACTTCCGCCGGGGGCGGTTTCTCTCCCGAAATTGGGGCATATTGGGGTATTATGCCCGTCGTAAAAGTCAAGGAACTGCCCGCGTACCACCACCTGCTCGAAGCCATCTGGCAGCGCAGATTCAACGTGTCGCTTGCCGCCGACAAAAACCTGATCGAGCACCGCAAAACGCTGCGGCAGGAGATTGCCCGGACCTTCGGGCTGTACGCGGGGGAGTTTGATTCGAAGCGGTTCGAAGACGTGTTCAACGGCGTGCGCAACACGGAAATCCACCCGGAAGACGTGCTCGAAACGTCCATCCCGGTGAGCAACTACCCGGGCGTCGAACTGCTGGAAGCCTACTGCCACCTCTACTACCAACTGGGGGCGCCCGAGAGCCCCGAGGCGTTCCGGGAGTCGGCCCGGACCGGCACCCACTGGGGCCGCTACCTCGACGAATACTACCGCCGGCAGCAGGTGCACGTTCCCGCGGCCGAACCGCCGGGGCTGCCCCGCGACTTCGTGGTGCTGGGCGTCAACCTGTGTTCGCTGCGGGCCGTCACGGGGACGGTCTTCTCGCTGCTGGCGGTCCTGCTGCTGGCCGGCTTCGGGCTGTACCGGCTGGTGCTCGACGGGTTCTTCCCGCCGCTGGCGCTGGTCCTGCCGGCCGCCGAGCCGGAACCGGGGCAGGGTGGCTACCTGCTGAGCCTGTCGGTGGCCTCCCTCATCCAGAGCATCATCATCCTGGCCCTGCTCGTGGTGTACCACTACGACGAAGACCTGGGGGGCGCCCACTACATCCGGGGCCTGCCGCCGGGCATCGTGCGCACCACGCTGCAACAGTTCCAGGGCGGCTGGGTTGCCATCTGGATCAGCCTGCTGTTTCTCTACCTGTGGTTCGCCCTCAAGTGGAACGTGGAGTCGTCGCTGCTGGAACGGCTCGGGGCGGCGCAGGCCGACGGGCAGCAGGCCGTGGCGGCGGCCCTGGCCTCAACGTACCGGCAGTTCCGGGCGTTGTCGTGGGCGGTGGCCGATTTTTTCAACCTGGTGGGGGCGGTGCTGTACTTCTACCTTTACTTCATCCTCGACACCGAAAGCATTGATACGGAGCCCGTTGGCGCGGCGGATGACGGGCGGGAAGGCCGGCCCCGCAACGCCTTTTTCGTGTCCATCATGAAGGTGATCCTGCTGCTGGCGGTGGGGCTGCTGGCCGGCTCGGTGGTAGACCGCACGGTGCCGCTGGGCGACTACCAGGGCCTGCTCACGCTGCTCTATTCGCTGTTCACGTCCATTGCCATGGCCATGTTTTTCGGCCGGCTCAATTCGCACTTTTTCAACTCGTCGGCGGCGGCCCGGGTGTTTTTCGTGCCGCTGTTCTACCTCTACGCGGCCCTCCAGGCGGTGTACGCCCTGCTGAGTTTCAAGAACGTGCACATTTCGGTGTCGATCATCAGCATGGTGTTCGTACTCAAGATCATCCTGTTCTTCTACATCAACAAGCTGGTCAACAAGCGCAAGTTCGACGGCTACATCACCAGCATGATCGGGCAACTGGCGGGGGAAAAGCGGCGGTAGGGGGGTTGTTGGTTGTTCGTTGTTCGGTACGCGATATTGTAATTTTAAATGATGGTGAATGATGAAGTGGGCGGATGTGCCTACCTAATATGGCCTGATAATCAGAGCGTTATGAAAAACAAATAACGAACAACCAACAACGAATCCGTAATATTGCCCCATGAAAAGTTTTTCCCAACCGGATGCCGTTCCATACCGCGACTTCCGGGTACGGCTCGCCGGGTCTTTCGCCCTGTCGCATTTCATCGAAGTGCTGGGGCGGGAAGAATCCTTCTTTTACCTGCTCCTGCAAAAGTTTTACTACGTGGACCTGTTTTCGGGCGCCGCCATTGCCTTCGTCGTGTGGGCAGCAATCCGCCGGGTGACGCGTTACCTGGACGGGCGGGCCTCCTGGGAAACGGAACCCCTCCGGCGGTCGCTCCTCCAAGGGGCGCTGGGGATTTTTGCCCCCTCCCTGCTGTTGCACCTGCTCACTTACCTGCAATTTACCTACCTGCTCGGGCAGCGCATGGAAGACACGACCTGGTTTACCTACGAACTGCCCGTCTGCGTACTCATCCTCATCCTGCTCAACGCCTACTACCTGGCCGCTTACTTTTTTTACCGGTATCACCAACTCCGGGCGCAGGCGGTCGCAGAAAAGCCGGCTCCCGATCCGCTCCCCGCCCCCGCAGCGACCCCGCCCCCTGTAATGGCCCCGCCCCCCGCCCCGGCCGGCGAACCGGAAAAGCCCAAACGAAAAGTGTTCATCCTGCAAAAGGGAGCCCGCAGCATTCCCGTGCCGGTAGCCGACATTGCCTACATCCACAAGGCGCAGGAATACACCTACCTATACACCTTGGCCCACGAAAAGTACCTGATGGACGAATCGCTGGACGAGGCGTTCGCCGCCCTGGAGGAAAAAGATTTTTTCCGGGCCAACCGGCAGACGATCATCAGCTTCCGGGCCTGCCAGTACTACCTGGCCCTCGACTACGGCAAACTGGAGGTCTTCCTGCAACCGCCCGCCGAGGAGCCGGTCGTGATCAGCCAGAAGCGGGGGCCGGCGTTCAAAGAATGGATGCAGCGGTAGGATGGACGGAAGGCGGGGCGCCGGGCGGCGAAACACCCCGGATTTCGCGCCCGGATTCTTCTACTTGGGGGGCTTTTTTCGCTACCTGGGCCTTTAGGGCTTGCCGGGCCGGTTGCATCCACGTGTAAGGCACCTATTTTCGCCCCATCAAACCCTACAACATGAAAACGCATTCTTCCCTCCGCCGGCTCCGGACCGGCTTGCTGTTGCTTACCATTTTCGCGCTGGCGTCCTGCCGGCAGTTTGACTCACCCACCGAAGCAGTACATCCCGACCCGCGGCCGGCGCGGCGGGCGGCCCTGGAAGGTCTCTGGCAGTCGGAAGGCTACGGCTACGTGATGGACATCCAAGACGGCCGCGCCACCGTGTACGACTACACCAGCAGCACCTGCCTCAAAAAATCCTTCTTTTTCGACTCGCCCGGCTTTGACGTGGCCGGCTGGGACGTCAGCCTCGACGCCAAGGGGGACGAGCTGCTTTACCGAGCCAAAGGCCCCATCACCGCGTTTCGTTTCCGGCGCATCAAGAAGTTGCCGCCCGTCTGCGAAAACGGCGGCATCCGGCCCACCACCGATGCCAGGGTCAACTTCGACGTGATGTGGCAGACGTTTCAGGACCACTACGCTTTCTTCAAGCTCCGGGGCGTGGACTGGAAAGCCCTGCGCAACCAGTACCGTCCCCAGGTGACGGAAGCAAACCTGGAAACGATCTTCCAGCAAATGCTGTCCCATTTGGACGAAGACCACGTGACGCTTTCGGTGAACGGCGACGACTTTCTGAACCGCTTCGACGCCGGGGCGCCCCGCACCTTTGCCCGTTTCTACGCCGAGGCCCCGGCGGGTGCTTCCCAGGGCGAAGTCAAGGCGTACGCCGTGGGTGAATACCAGAAAGTTGTGGGCAACGTGATTGCCAATTACCTGCAAGGCGAATTCCAGTCGGCCCTGGGGGACCAGCTGATCTGGGGCAAGCTGAACGGCGGCAAGACCGGCTACCTGCTCGTCAGCCAGATGAGCGGCTACGAACTGAGCGACCTGCAAGCCACCCTCGACCGGGTGTTTACCGATCTGGCGGCTTGCGAAGGCATGATCGTTGACGTGCGGTTCAACCTGGGCGGCTCCGACCGGCTGGCGCTGGAAATTGCGGGCCGGTTTACCCCTACGCCCCGCGTGGGCTACCGGTTCGCCGCCCGCAACGGCGACGCGTACGCCCCGGAACAGGTTGTACACCAGCGGCCTACGGGCGCTTACGCCTTCACCAAGCCCACAGTGCTGCTCACCAGCATTGTTACCTCCAGCGCCGCCGAGGGGTTCACCCTGTTCATGCGGCAGTTGCCGCAGGTGAAAACGATGGGCGAAACCACCAACGGCATCTTCTCCACGGCGCTGCCCAAAGAACTGCCCAACGGGTGGCTGCTGACCCTCTCCAACGAAGTAGCCGCCGACGCCGGGGGACAGGTGTACGAGAAGACCGGCATCCCCGTCAGCCTGGCGGCGCCTTTTCCCACCCAGTCCGACCGCGAGTCCGGCATCGATCCGGGCATTGAGAAAGCGCTGGAGCAGTTTTAGGGGAAGGAGCGAGGAGCCAGAAGTGAGAAGCGAGAAGGAGGAGGCCGATGGGTACGGTTATGGTTGGGGCTGCGCGTGGGGTCGGGTTCTCAAACCCGACCCCTCCGGGCCGAGGCTGGTAAGAAGCCAGAGTCGTATTGTTAACGCACCAATATCAGTAGGATAGGGTTTTGTATGTGATTAGCGTGACAGGGGGGAGCGTGGAGGGAATGGGTAGAAAAAGAAGGGGTTCTCGCAGATTGCCGCAGATCAGGGCGCAGATGTGCGCAGATGTGGGATTGGGGAAAAGTTGGAGAGGCTGTAGGATTTGATGCTGCAGATGAATAGGTGCATTTGCGGTTACGTGATGATTTCCGGAGAAGCCCAAAGATGGGATACCGCAGAGGGGTACGCGATCCGTTTTTGTTCGAAGGATTCTGGGCAAGTGTGGTGCAAGCGTGGTTCTGCCAAATACAAGGTCTCAACAGTTCCTGAAAATCCTTCGAACAAAAACGGATCGCGTACCCATCCATCTGCGGTATCCCTCCTTACGACACGTTCAAACTTTACTCCGTCCAAACATCTGCGCACATCTGCGCCCTGATCTGCGGCAATCTGCGAGAACCCCTTCTTTTTCTACCCATTCCCTCCACGCTCCCCCCTGTCACGCTAATCACATACAAAACCCTATCCTACTGATATTGGTGCGTTAACAATACGACTCGCCTTCTTACCAGCCCCGGCCCGGAGGGGTCGGGTTTGAGAACCCGACCCCACGCGCAGCCCCAACCATAACCGTACCCATCGGCCTCCTCCTTCTCGCTTCTCGCTTCTCACTCCTCGCTTCTCAATAAATGTTAACTTGCCGGCAAGGCACCTTCCGTCCGGTGCCGGCCTGCTTATGAACCGGGAAAAGACCCCAACCCTCTCCCCTACGGAATCGGCCCGCGACACCGGGCGGCGTTTGAAAGCCATCACCGGGGGTGCCGTGGGCAACCTCGTCGAGTGGTACGACTGGTACGCGTATTCGGCCTTCTCGCTGTACTTCGCCCCGGCGTTCTTTCCCAAGGGCGACCTCACGGCGCAGTTGCTCAACACGGCGGGCATCTTCGCGGTGGGCTTCCTGATGCGGCCGGTGGGCGGCTGGCTCTTCGGCCGCATGGCCGACCGGGCGGGACGCAAAAAAGCGATGACCGCGGCCGTGCTGCTCATGTCGCTGGGTTCGCTGCTCATTGCCCTGACGCCGGCCTACGCCACCATCGGCCTCCTCGCGCCGGTGCTGCTGCTGGTGGCCCGCCTCGTGCAGGGCCTCAGCGTGGGCGGCGAATACGGCACTTCGGCCACCTACCTGAGCGAAATCGCCACGCCGGGGCGCCGGGGTTTTTACGCCAGCTTCCAGTACGTCACCCTCATCGGCGGGCAACTGGTGGCGCTGGGGCTGCAACTGGTGCTGCAAAGAGTACTCACGTCCGAACAACTGCACGCCTGGGGCTGGCGCATTCCGTTCGGGCTGGGGGCCGCGCTGTCGGTGGTGGCCCTCTACCTGCGGAGCCGCTTGCAGGAGACCGAGTCGTTCCGGAAGGGCGGCGGCAACCGGCCGGAAAGCGGTTCGCTGCGGGAACTGGGGCGGCACCCGGGGGCGGTCATGCAGGTGGTGGGCCTCACGCTGGGCGGCACGGTGGCCTTCTACACCTACTCCACGTACATGCAGAAATTCCTCGTCAACACGGTGGGGCTCACCAAGGACGCATCTACGCTCCTCACGTTCAGCTCCTTGCTGATCTTTGCCGGGTTACAGCCCTTGTTCGGCATGCTCTCCGACCGCATCGGGCGCCGCCCCCTGCTGATCGGCTTCGGCGTGCTGGGCACCCTGTGCACGGTGCCGCTGCTCACCACGCTGAGTGGCACCAAAGACCAATTTGCCGCCTTCGGCCTGCTGATGGCGGCCCTGCTGATCGTGAGCGGCTACACGTCCATCAACGCGGTGGTGAAGGCCGAACTCTTTCCGGCCCGGGTACGGGCCCTGGGCGTGGGACTGCCCTACGCCCTCACGGTTGCCATTTTCGGCGGCTCGGCCGAGTACGTGGCCCTCTCCCTCAAAGAAGCCGGCCACGAAAGCGTGTTTTACTGGCTGGTCACGGGCTGCATTTTCATCTCCCTGCTCGTTTACCTCTTCATGAAAGACACCCGCGACACGTCGCTCATAAACAGTGAACAGTAATCAGTTATCAGTAAACAGTGGCCGGCTGGATTCGGTAATTCACCCGCACCAACTGTTTACTGTTTACTGTTTACTGCTTACTGTTCACTGTTTACTGATTTCTGTTCCCTGCCCCGGGTTACCTGCCTCGCCCTTTTCCATTAAGGGCCATCAGCCCTTACGCCAATGCCCAAGGAAACCATCCACTTAGACTGGGAAGACTTCGTTGACCAGTACCACCGCAAGCAAATCAAAACCCGGGTAGACCTGGCCAAGGGGGACGAACTGGTCCGTACGGGCGGCCTGCCCTCGTACTGGAAAATGTCGCGCAAGATCATGAAGGGCATCACGTTCGGGACGGCCATTGCGGCCATCCTGGCGTTTTCGTTCATCAACCCTTTGGCCGGCATGGCAATCGGGGCCCTGGTGTTCGCGTTCCGGGGCGCCATCCAGCAGGAAGCCAGCCGCGCCGTGATCCAGACCGCCCTCCAGCAACCCATGTTCTACGGCCGCGCCCTGGCCTCCAATACGCTGAAGGTATACCGGAAATAAAGGAAACCGGAGGCCGGAGGAAGGGAGACTGCAGACCGGCAGCCCACGGTTTTAACCGTGGGTAGGGAGACCGGAGGAGGATCGGGAAGGAGGCTGGGGCGAGGTTCCGGGATGCAGGGTTGGGTCGGGTTCTCAAATGGGGTTGTTTTATACCCACTTCTCTAGCTTTTGAACGCTCAATCCTTCAGTGATTGAACGCTTGCGGGTGCCTGTATACCTTTTGTATACCCGCCAAGGGCTCCGTACATCCCAATTTTACTTGCGCAACATCCTCGGGGAAAGTAATTTGGGCGCAGCATTGCCGCTGATTTTCAGCTACGAACTGCAACCTAAAACCATACCCTGATGAACCCCAAGAAACCTTTCCGCCCCGCGCGGACGGAGCTGATGCGCTCCCTGCAAAAAGCCTTTCGCCTCGCCGTTGCCGCCAACCGGCCCGGCGCCCCGCCCACCGATGAACTCGTCGCCCAAGCCGCAGAAAAACCCGCCCTTTCCCGCCGCAACTTCCTGGCCGGCTCCCTCAAGATGGGGCTGCTGCTCGGGGGCGGCGGCCTGCTGAGCAGTTGCACCGACGAACCCGAAATTGCCCCGCGCGGTACCGACGCCACGGCCGCCGCCGGCCGTAGAAGTTCGGTCCGCATTGCGGTTGTGGGGGCGGGCCTGGCCGGCCTCAATTGCGCCTACCGCCTCCGGAAAGCCGGCTACACCGCCCAGGTCTACGAAGCCAGTTCCCGCGCCGGCGGACGGGTCTACACCACCAGTGGCATCATGGCTCCCGGCTTCACCACCGAACTGGGCGGTGAGTTCATCGACAGCGGCCACGCCGACATGCTGCAACTCGTCAAAACCTTCGGCCTCACCCTGCTCGACACGCAGGCGCCGGGTGAAATGGCCCTTATCAAAGACGCCTTTTTCTTCGGGGGCAAGCACTACTCGCTGGCCCAGGTGGTAGCCGCCTTCCAGCCCTACGCCGCCCGCATTGCCGCCGACATCAACGCCCTGCCCGACAACGTGGTCAACTTCGGCCGGGCCGGCTACTACGACCGCCTCTCGATTGCGGCCTACTTCGATACGCTGGGCATGAGCGGCTGGCTCCGGAACCTGCTGGAAGTGGCCTACGTGACCGAGTACGGCCTGGAAGCGGGCCAGCAGTCGTCCATCAACTTCCTCTACCTGTTCTCGCCCGACACCTCCCGCGGCACCTTCGACGTGTTCGGCATCAGCGATGAACGCTACAAGATCAAAGGCGGCAACGGCCAGCTTACCGACGCCCTCTACGGGGCGGTGAAAGACCAGGTGACCCTGGACCACAAGCTGGTGGCGATCCGCGAAAAGGCGGGCAACCAATACGTGCTTACTTTCGAGAAAACGGGCGGCTCCCGCACCGACGTCACCTGCGAGGTGCTGGTACTGACCCTCCCGTTTACCGTGCTGCGGCAGGTGGACATCGGCGTGACGCTGCCGCCCTGGAAGAAACAGGCCATCCGGGAACTGGGCTACGGCACCAACGCCAAGCTGATGATCGGCTTTAAGCAACGCACCTGGCGGCAGCAAAACTACACGGGCTACGTGTTTTCGGATACGCCCGTGCAGAGCGGCTGGGACAACACCCAGTTGCAGCCGGGCGGGGCCGGGGGCTACACCGTGTACACGGGCGGCAAGCAGGGCGTGGCGCTGGGCGCCGGCTCCCCCGCCTCGCAACTGAGCAACTACCTGCCTTCCCTGGACGCCATCTGGCCGGGCACGGCCAGCCAGCACAACGGACAGGTGCACCGCATGCACTGGCCCACCCACCCGCACACGCTGGCCAGCTACGGCTGCTACCGGCCCGGCCAGTGGACCACCATTGCCGGCAACGAAATCCGCCGGACGGGCAACATCTACTACGCCGGCGAACATTGCAGCCTCGAATACCAGGGCTACATGAACGGCGCCGCCGAAACGGGCCGCATCGCCGCCGAGCAGATCATTGCCGGCAAGGGAGCCCGGGTGGCTACGGCGGCTCCGGCGGAGGCGTACGCGGGGTAAGCGTTTGTAGGTGCTTCGGGAAATCGGCCCGCCGGTGCGGGCGGCGTCCGGCAAGACGCCGCCCGCACCGGCGGGCTTTGACTACCCGGCTTTTGAAAGGAGCCCGGGAAGTTGTATACTGCCCTACCATTTGCCGGAATTGCCCATTGAACCCCCAGGAAGCAGGATTGATTGAACGGCTGAAGGCTGGCGAGGAAGCAGCCTTCCAGACCCTCTTCCGCGACTATTACCCCCCTTTGTGCGTGTACGCCAAACGGCTGACCGGCGACGCTGACGGGGCCCGGGAAGTGGTGCAGGACCTGTTCGTGCGGCTCTACGAAGGGCGCGAAGAATTACCGGCGTTGGGTTCCCTAAAGTCCTACCTGTACGCCGCCGTCCGCAATGCCTGCCTGAACCAGTTGAAGCAGGCCCAGACCCGCCATCAGCACCACCAGCGGCTGCTTTACCAGGCGCCCACCGGCGAGGACACCGATGCGCTGGTACAACTCGAACTGGAAGAAAAAATCTGGCGGGCCGTGCAGGACCTGCCCGAGCAGTGCCGCAAAATCTTCCGCATGAACCGCTTTGAAGACAAAAAGAACCGGCAGATCGCCGAGGAACTGGGCATCTCCGTGCGGACGGTAGAAACGCAGATCAGCAAAGCCCTCCGGCTCCTCCGCGGGGCGCTTTCCGACTTCCTGCCCCTGCTCCTGCTGCTGGCCGCGGGCCCCGGAGCGTAGTGAGCCATTAGACATTAGACATTAGACATTAGCCATTAGATGAATTGACAAGGAGGGTTGTATGGCTGTATGGTTGATTGTTGGGCTTACGCACGTCTATTTACAATCTGACTGCCAACCATATAGCCATTCAGCCATACAACCATACCGCCATACAACCTTCCTTGTCAATTCAATTAGACATTAGACATTAGATGTACTGACAAGAAAGGTTATGGTAGAAAAAAGGGTAACCACGGAGGCACGGAGGGAGGGGGATACTGGTGTTGCACGGCGGAAGGAGGCCGCGTCGCGGGAAAGGGTCGCCTGGCGGGAAGGCGTCGCGTCGCGCTACTCGTTGCGTCGCGGGAAGGCGTCGCGTCGCGGCTCCCCTCCTCGGAGGGGTTAGGGGGTGGGTTTACTTCCATGCTACGCGTAATATGGGGATCACTGCATAGGTTGATCCTCCTTGTAAGAGATCCAAACTTTCTGCGGATTTTTACGCCAGCAGATTCCCCGCTTGCAGTGATCCCTTGGTAACTTGAGGCATGGAGGTAAACCCACCCCCTAACCCCTCCGAGGAGGGGAGCCGCGACGCAACGCCTTCCCGCGACGCAACGAGTAGCGCGACGCGACGCTTTCCCGCCAGGCGACCCTTTCCCGCAACGCGGCCTCCTTCCGCCGTGCAACACCAGTATCCCCCTCCCTCCGTGCAACCGGTTTTAACCGTGGGAACCGGCACCGATGGGCACCCTACGGTTTCAAGCATTTACCCCTTCGACTTGCGTTATTTTTCGAATCAAACGGTTAAAACCGTTGCGCAATCCATTATACCCGTTGGGACCCACGGTTGAAACCGTGGGCTGGCATAACCTCGCCGCCACAACCGCTTTTGTCAATACGTCTACCGTCTCCTGTCTCACGTCTCCTGTCCAATGTCTTTTAAAAAAATCTTCTGGCCGCGTACGTGTGGGGGCGACCCTGGTTGTCTTACCGGTAAGCAACCCTTATGAACCCTCCCTTTCCTCCCGGCATGGATCACGAACTGCTGGTGCGCTACCTGGCGGGCGAAGCCACCCCGCCCGAACGCCGGCAAGTAGATGACTGGATCGCCGCCGACCCCACCCACCGGCGGTACGCCGAAGACCTGCGCCACCTGTGGGAACGCAGTGCCGCGGCCGGCGATTTTGCGTCCTTCGACGCGGAGGCGGACTGGCAACGGGTCCGGGCCCGCATGAACCCGGGTTGGGGAAAGACCGACCGGCCGCCCGTACGCCTGGGGAACCGGTGGCACGCCTGGCAGCGCATTGCGGCGGCCGTGGTGCTCGTGCTGGGACTGGTGCTGGGCCTGGGTGGCCCCGTGCGGCGGTACTTTTCCGCAAGCGAAAGGAGTACGGCGGCGGGCCCGGAGCCCGTCCGGATCACCCTTTCCGACGGCACCAGGGTCTACCTCAACGCCGGCGCCCGGCTCTCGTACCCGGAACGTTTTTCGGGGGCGCAAAGAGCGGTCACGCTCACGGGCGAAGCTTTTTTTGAGGTGGCCGAAAACAAAGCGCAGCCTTTCGTGATCACGACCGGCGCCGTCGCCACCCGGGTACTAGGCACCTCTTTCGTGGTGAATGCGCCGCGGGCCGATTCGGTGCTGGTGACGGTGCTGACCGGCAAAGTGGCCCTGTCGGAGACCGGGCAGGCGGGCCGCGGGCTGGAGATGACCCCCGGCGAACGGGGTACGTACCGGCAGGGCCGACTCGCCAAAGCCGCCAACCCGGACCCCAATTTCCGGTCCTGGCAAACCGGCGTGCTCACCTTCCGCAATACCCCGTTGCCGGGGGTGATCAGGGACCTGGAAAGGCACTACCGCCAACCCATCCGGCTCGGGTCGGAGGCGCTGGCGGCGTGCCGGCTCACCTCTTCCTTCAGCCGCCAGCCGCTGCCGGAAGTACTCGCCGAGTTGGAACTGGTGCTGCCGCTGCGGGTGGAAACCCGGGGCGATACCCTCCTGCTCACGGGCGAAGGCTGCCGGCCGGCCCCCGGCCCCGGAACCGGCGACTAATCCCGCCCGTCCGCCTGTGCCTGCCCAACTCCGATTGCCTGAACCATTCAACCATCCAACCATTTAACCATTCAGCCGCATGCCCTTATTGCTGCTCCTGCTGCTTTTATGCACCCACACCGCCTTTGCCCAGGCCGGGTCTGACCTGCTCGACCGGCCGGTTACCCTCGCAAAGACCACCGGCACCGTGCAGGACCTGCTCCGGGAGCTGAGCCGGCAAAGCGGCGTTGCCTTTTCCTACAGCAACCAGTTGCCCCTGGGGGCGACGGTAACGTTGCCACGGCCCACGCAGCCGCTGCGGGCCCACCTCGACGCGCTGTTTGCCGGGCAACCGATGGAATACCTGGTGCGGGAAAACAAAGTCATCCTGCGCGCGGCCCCCGGGCCGGGCGTGCGGGCCGGCGGGAGCAGCCATGCCCTGAGCGGCTACGTGCGGGATGCAGCTTCGGGCGAGGCACTGGCCGGGGCATCGGTGTACGTGCCGGCCCAATCAGTGGGCACCGCCGCCAACGCCTACGGCTTCTATTCCCTCTCCCTGCCGGGCGGAACCTACCGGGTCACGGTCACCTTTGTCGGCTACCGGCCCGACACGCTGCTCGTCCGGCTCGACCAAAACCAGTCTTTGTCCATTGCCCTGCAACCGGCCGCCACGCAACTCGACTCGGTCACGGTGGCCTCGCCCCGCTCCGAAGAGGGCCCGGAGAGCGTACGCACGGGCCTGCACCACTTCGACATGGGCACCCTGCGGAAGCTGCCGGCCCTGGCGGGGGAGGTAGACGTGATGCGCAGCCTGCAACTGCTGCCGGGCGTGAACAAAGCCGGGGAAGGGTCTACCGGACTCTACGTGCGGGGGGGCAACGCCGACCAGAACCTGGTGCTGCTCGACGAGGCGCCCGTGTACAATACCTCGCACCTGCTGGGCGTATTCTCGGTGTTTCACCCCGACATCGTCAAGGACGTGCAACTCTACAAGGGCGGCATCCCGGCCCAGTACGGCGGGCGGCTTTCGTCGGTGCTCGACATCCGCATGAAAGAGGGCAACGCCCGCAAGCTGGGCGTCTCGGGCGGCATCGGGCTGCTGTCGAGCCGCCTCACCGTGGAAGGCCCCCTGTTGCGCGACAAAACCTCCTTCATCATCGCCGCCCGCCGGACCTACCCTGACCTGTTGCTGCTCAACCTGAACCCCAACATCAGCGGCTTCCGCCTCAACTTCTACGACCTCAACGCCAAGATCAACCATACCTTCAACGCCCGCAACCGCCTGTACCTCTCGGGCTTTTTCGGCCGCGACCTCACGCAGCTGGGTGGATTTTACAACAGCCAGCGCGTGCGGTGGGGCAACGCCACGGGCACCCTGCGCTGGAACCACCTGTTCAGCCAGCGGCTCTTTTCCAACTTCACCCTGCTCTACAGCCAGTACCGGTACCGCCTCCAGGCCAGCCCCGTGCAGTGGCAGTCGCGCATTGAGGACGTGGCCCTGAAGGGCGATTTTACCTGGTACCAAAGCCCCCGGGCCACCTTCCGGTTCGGCTGGCAGTCTACCCACCACCGCATTGACCCGGGCCGCAGCGGGGCCGACACCCTCGAAACGGGACCGGTACGGGTGCCGGGCCGCAACGCCCTGGAGCACGCCCTGTACCTGAGCCACGAGCAGCAGCTCTCGGAACGGCTGCGGGTGGAATACGGCCTGCGGTACAGCCTGTTCCAGAACGTGGGCCGGAGCACGGTCTATTCCTACGACAGCCAGTACCGGCCCGCCGACACGACCACGTACCCGGCCGGGGAGGTATTTTACGCGAACGGCGGCCCCGAGCCGCGCCTGAGCCTGCGGTACGGGCTCGGCGGACAAGCTTCGCTGAAGGCCAGTTACAACCGCACCCGCCAGTACCTGCACCTGCTGTCCAACTCGGCCACCGGCTTCAGCGCCTTCGACGTCTGGTACCCGAGCGGCCCCACGGTGAAGCCGCAGGGGGCCGACCAGGTTTCGCTGGGTTACTACCGGAACGGGAAAGGGAACCGCTGGGAAGCGTCGGCCGAAGTGTACTACAAGGCCATGCGCAACCACATCGACTACGCCGACTACGCGGCCCTGCTCTACAACCCGTACCTGGACGGCGAGTTGCGCCGGGGCCGGGCCTGGGCCTACGGGGCGGAGTTTCTGCTCAAAAAACCGGCCGGCAAACTCACCGGCTGGCTGGGCTATACCTACTCCCGGACCTTCAGCCAGATTCCGGAAATCAACGGGGGCCGCCCCTACCCGGCGGGCTACGACCAGCCGCACAGCATTTCCCTCGTGTCGCAGTACGAAGCTTCCCCCCGGTGGTCGTTTGCCTGCAACTGGGTGTACAGCACCGGGCGGGCCGTTACGCTGCCCACGGAGAGCTTCGGGTTCGGGGCCTACAACGTGCCGGTCTTCGGGGGCCGCAACGCCAGCCGCCTACCCGACTACCACCGGCTCGACCTGTCGGCTACCCTGCGGCCCCGGCCCAAACCGGGCCGCAAGTACGAACGGAGCTGGACGTTTGCCGTCTACAACGCGTATGCCCGCCAGAACCCGCTGCTCATCTTCCTGGGACCGCCGCTGGGCTCGGGTCCGCCCTTTACCAAGGTGCCCGA
The DNA here is from genome assembly GCA_963844325.1 of uncultured Sphingobacteriales bacterium. Lineage (GTDB taxonomy): Bacteria > Bacteroidota > Bacteroidia > Cytophagales > 172606-1 > CADCTQ01. The sequence goes on along the minus strand of CAWJNV010000002.1, from coordinate 3,973,875 downwards.
TCCCACCAAAACGGCGGCCCACGAGGTGTCCCTGTTGCCTTTGATTCCCAGCGTTACCTACAATTTTAAATTCTGATCCCGCCGTGCTTCGCCTTTCGCCGCTCCCCCGCCCCGCCCGGGCCCTGCCCTTGCGCTTTGCCCTCCTTTTTGCCCTGCTGGCTACGGCCTGCGTGCGGGAAATTGACCTGGAAGCCGTCAGTGGACCTCCCTCCGGCCGGCTGGTGGTGGAAGGGTACCTGACCAGCGAAACCAAGTCCCACCTGGTGCGGCTCACCCGGACGGGGCCGGCCATTGTGACCGGTCCCCCGGCGCCGGTATCGGGAGCGTCGGTAACCATCACCGACGGGGAACGCCTCTTTGCCCTGGACGAACAGCCGGCGGGCAGCGGCCTCTATTTCACCGCCGACACCGTGCGGGGCGAAATAGGAAAAACCTACACGCTGACCATCACCGCCGACGGCCGCACGTACACGGCGGCCGACCGCATGGAGCCGGTGGCGCCTTTCTCGGAAAGGGACCAGGTTTTCATTCCGGCTCAGTACTTGTTCTACCACCCCGAGCGGGGCTATACGCTGGAGGTTCCCACGGCCCGGTTCGGTTTTCCGGCGGCCGTGCAGCACACGGTCGGCTTCAAAAACCCGCAACTGGCCCGGGACCGGGGCGTAAACGGGCATACGGTGTTCTACCATTTTCCCGGGGTGGAACCCAACGGGTTGATCCCCCGTACGGCCGACCCGCTGCGGTTCCAGCGGGGGGACACTTTGTTGCAAAGCCGCGCCTCCATGAGTGAAGCATATCAGCGGTTCACCCGGGCGATGCTCATCCAGGCGGAGTACTTCGGGGGCGTTCTCGGCTCGGTTCCGGCCGACGTGCCTACCAACGTCAGCGGCGGTGCGGCCGGCTTTTTTGCCGCCTCGGCCGTGGTATCGCGGGGATTCCGGTTGGGGGAGTAGGGCGGGGCAGCCATAACGCACGGGCGGCGGTCTAAAACAAAGGCGGGGCAAACCGCGTAAAGAGCAGGCAGTGCGGCGGGCCGTTCCCGCCGTTTTTCCAATCATTCATGTCAGACAGTGTGCTTTACTTTGCCGGGATCGTCCTCGTGGCGGGCCTTTTGCTCTACCGGCTGTTTACCCGGAAATCCCGGCGCCGCAATAAAATCCTCAAGGAAGAATTCCCGGCCGAATGGCGGGCCATCCTGCAAAGCCGGGTGGGCTTCTACCACTCCCTCCCCGACGACGAAAAGAAACGCTTCGAACAACAGGTCCAGCTTTTCATCGGTGAAAAACGCATCATCGGGCTCAAAACAACCATCGACGATACGATCCGCGTGCTGGTGGCGGCCAGTGCCACCATTCCGGCCTTTGGCCTCAAGGGCTGGGAATACGACAACCTGGGCGAAGTGTTCGTGACGGCCGGGGCCGTGAGCAAGCACCAGGTGGACGCCGAACACCAGAACGTGGTGGCCGGCCAGGTGCAGCCTTTCCAGAACCAGCACTACATGACGCTCTCCAGGTCGGCCCTCGAACAGGGATTTACCGACATGAAGGACCGCCACAACGTAGGCATCCACGAGTTTGCCCACCTGCTCGACGAGGCCGACGGCGAGGTGGACGGCGTGCCGAAGGCTTACCTGCCCAACGAAATGGTGGGCGAATGGCAGGCCCTGGTAGAACGCAAAATGCAGGAGATCAAAGACGGCAAAAACAAGATTGACCCGTACGCGGCCACCTCGCCGGCCGAGTTTTTTGCCGTCATGACGGAGTATTTCTTCGAGGACCCTACGCGCCTCTCCAAGAACCACCCGGGCACGTACAGGATGATGGCGAAGATCTTCGGCCAGAACCCCCGCCTGCGCTACCGCCTCGACTTCAACCAGCTCCTCCGCCCCAACGGCTACCGCCTCGGCCGCAACGACGCCTGCCCCTGCGGCAGCGGCCAGAAGTACAAGAATTGCTGCATGGACAGTGGACAGTAAACAGTGATCAGTAAACAGTAAGCAGTAAACAGGGGTCCGTTAATTACGGCGACTTACGCTCATCTAATGACCAGTGCCTGCTGTTTACTGTTCACTGTTTACTGTTCACTGTTTACTGTTCACTGTTTACTGTCCACTGTTTACTGTTTACTGTCCATTTACTTCTTCCACAACCGCTTGTTCACGACCCGGTCGATGACTTCTTCGCGGTAGTTGCGGCTGACGGGGATGCGGAAGGAGTCGATCACCAATTCGTCGTTTTCAATGGCTTCGATCCTGGGAATGGCGACGATGAAGGATTTGTGCACGCGGATAAAGGGTTGGCCCTCCAGGTTCTGCTCCACGCTTTTGAGGGGCAACAGCGTAACATACTTGCCCCGGGTGGTGCAGAGGGTGACGTAGTTTTGCAGGGCCTGCACGTAGAGGATGTCGGCAAAAAAGATCCGCTCGTACTTGCTGTCGCATTTGATGAAGAAGTAGTCGGCGGCCGGGCCGGGCGGGGAGACGGCCCGGACCTCGGGCTGGTGGAGAAGCTGGTGGTACGCCCTGGCTTTGCTGGCCGCCTTGAAGAACCGGTTGAACGTGAAAGGCTTGAGCAGGTAGTCGAGCACGTTCAGTTGGAAGCCTTCCAGGGCGTAGTTGGGGTAGGCCGTCGTCAGGATCACCAGCGGCGGGTTGGGCGTCATTTTCAGGTATTCGATCCCGTTGATCTTGGGCATCTGGATGTCGAGAAATACCAGGTCTACGGGCTGCTCGGCCAGCAGCCGGATCAGGTCCAGCGGGTTGTTGCCCGACCCCGCCAGGTGCAGAAAGTCCATTTCCCGCACGTAGTTGGCTACGCACTCCCGGGCCAGCGGCTCGTCGTCAATGATTACGCAGTTGAGAATCATGGGAGTTAGGGAGTTAGAGGATTCCGGGTCGGGCGGCTTTGGAAGGACGGTTTAGGTATTTCCGGGTATTACTTTTTTGGATCAACGCCAGGACAACCCTAACGCTCAAACTCCTTAACGCTCAAACTCTCTACCTCCCTAACTCCCCGTTGCTCCCTGAGCGTGAGCCGGAGCCGTACGTCGAACTGATTTTCATCCCGGCCGATGACCAGGTCGTAGGCGCCCGGGTACACCAGGTTGAGCCGCCTTTGTACGTTTTTGAGCCCGAGCCCGCCGTACGCAATGACCTCGCCCGACTGCTCCCCCTCCGCGCAAACGCTGTTGGAAACGGCCAGGTGCAACGCCGGCCCGTCCAGGCGGAGGCCGATGTTGATCCACTTGGGTCCGTCGCCGCGTTGGGATACGTGTTTGAAAGCATTCTCCACGAAAGGCATCAGGATGAAAGGCGAAATGGTGAGGTTCCCGGAAAGGCCGCTTTCCACCTGCACGGTCAACCGGACGTTGTGGTCCTGCCGGAGTTTTTCCAGTTCGATGAAGTTGTCGAAGTATTCCATCTCCCGGTCCAGCGGAATCTGCCCTTCGTTGCATTCGTACAACTGGTAGCGCAGCAAGTCCGAAAATTTAGCCAGCGACTCGGAGGCCACGTCGGGGTTCTTGTGGATGAGCACGAAGATCGAATTGATCGTGTTGAACAGGAAGTGCGGGTTGAACTGCGATTTGAGAAACTTCAGTTCCGTTTCCAGTTGCTCCTTTTCCAGCAGTTGTTGCTTGCGCTGCGTGGCAATCCAGTTCTTGGTCAGCTTGATGCTCATCGCCAGCAGCATGCTGGTCAGGGTAGAAGGCAGGGAGTTGGTTTTGAAGAAATGGAAGTAATTGCCCGGGGCCACGCCGTAAAGTTCCTCGAACGTACGGTCCGACAGCCAGGCGTTCACGTAGTAGCCGGGCACGATCAGGGCGGCAACCGTCACGATGGTCAGCAGCAGCAAGCCCAGGTACCCGGCGTAGCGGCCCCGCTCCAGGAACTTGGGAATCAGGAAGTATAGGTTGAAGTACACCCCGACGACCTGGAATACCACGTAGAAGGCGAATTTGACCCAGTGGGTAGACGTGAGAATGACGCCCGCCGGCCCCCAGGCGCTGCCCATCGCCAGGGCCCACCACGCGTAGTGGTAGAGGCACCAGAACGGCAGGTGATACAGCTTGTAGGCGTACAGCCAGCCGAATGTTGATGGTTTGTCGGGGACTACGTTCATGGAAAATGTTCGGGTGCGCATCCGGGGGAGTACTGCCCAAGGTAATAAAATCTACGCGTTTTGGCGCGCATTGCGGACCACCGGTGCGGGAAAGTTGACCAACGGTACGCCGGCACGGACGAAAGGGATTGCCGCCCCGGCTGCCCCCGGGGCGGCCCGCCGGCGCAACTGGTCAATAAAAGCCGCCCGTTCGCCGCGCCGGCAAGGCCGGTGGTCAATCTGCCGGGCGGCGGGTCTTTTCGTTCCCTATTTTCGACCCATCCCCTCACCACCCTTTCCATGAAAAGAGCCCCCTTTCTCCTGATGCTGCTGGCACTGGTGCCGGCAATGGTTGCCGGCCTTGCCGCCCAGCCCAATGCGCGGGCCGCCCGCCTGGCAGTGGCCGGTCCCGGTCCGCGCCCCGCCGCTGCCCCCGGGCACGGCACGCTGGTCACCGAAAAGCTGGCCTCCACGATCCTGAAGGAAAACCGCATCGGCCTCGATGCCGGGCGGCGCGTCAAGGTGTTCCTGCCGCCCGGCTACGCCGGATCAGGCAAGTCGTACCCGGTGGTGTACTACTGCCACAGCATTTTCTGGAACCCGGAAAAAATGTTCGAAAGCGGCAACCTGGCAAGCCTGCTCGAACGGGGTTTTGCCGAAGGCGTAGTGGGCGAATTCATCTTCGTGGCCGCCGACTACAGCACGCCCACCACCGGCAGCGTGTACGAAAACTCCCCCGTCTCCGGCCGCTGGCTCGACTTTACGGCCCGGGAACTGGTGCCCTTCATCGACGGCCGGTTCCGCACGCTGCGCCACCGCGACAGCCGGGCCCTGGCCGGCGACTTCATGGGCGGCCGGGGCGCCCTCAAACTGGCCATGGAACACGCCGGCCTGTTCAGCGTGGTGTACGCCCTGCACCCGGTTGCCACCGGCAGCGGCTCGCTGCCCTGGACCGCCGTACCCGTCGATTGGAAAAAAATCTTCGCGGCCCGCACCTACGCCGACCTGGCGGGCAGCAGCGGCCCCACGCAACTCTTCGTGACCATCAGCCAGGGCTACCTGCCCAACCCGAACCGCCCGCCCTTCTACTGCGACTTCTTCATGGAGCCCGGAAAAAACGGCGAGCCCACCCTGCACCCCGGAAATACGCGCAAAACGCAGGCGGGCTTTCACCTCGACGAAGGGCTGGACGCGGCGGCGGCCAACCTGCGCACCCTGCGCGGCCTGGCCTTCGACTGGGGACGCTTCGACCCCACCACGGCCCACGTGCTCTCCAACCAGGCGTTCAGCCGGCGGCTCGAAGACCTGGGCATCGAACACGAGGCCGAGGAATACCGCGGCGACCCGTGGAACCGGACCTGGACGCCCGACGGCCGGTTCTACACCCGCCTGCTCCCGTTCATGGCCCGTCACCTGGTGTTCGAAGCCGCCCACTAGCACGCAACTGAATTGCCAAGGAAGGTTACCCATCACTACTCCCCCAAAACACCCCTCCCATGATGCACACCCACTCCCTTTTGCTGCTGGCGACCCTGGTCTGCCTGCTTGCTCCCCATTCATTTGCCCGGCCGGGCCTGAACCCCGACGCCCGAACGGTGGCGCACCTGGCCCAATTCAAGGCCGATTACGCCAGAAGCATGCGCGACAAAAAACCCGAACTGCTGGCGGCGTATTACGCCGAAGACGTCCGGCTGATGCCTGAGTTCCAGCGGACCGTCCTGGGCAAAGACAACGCCCTGGCGTACCACGGGGCCTTTTCGGCCCGCTTTGACGTGCAGCAATTCGACCAAAACGCCGTAGAAACGCTTGACCTGGGTACCCGGGTGGTGGAGCTTGGCACTTTCACCCTGAAGATGACCCGGCAAAGCACCGGCCAGGCCCACACCCTGCAAGGCAAGTACCAGCACCTATGGCAGAAGCAGGCCAACGGCCGCCTGTCGCTGCTTACCCAGGCCTGGAACTACAGCCACCCCGTAACCATTGGCGAAGACCTCAAATTTGCCGGCATACCCGCCGTGCAGGTTGCCTACCAGGCGCACGTGCCCGTCAACAGCAACATTAGCTTCGAACTGGCCGCCCTGAACCGGCTGATGGAAGAGGCGTTTACGCAGCACGACGCCAAACTTGCCGCGCAGTTTTTCACCGACGACGGTGCGTTCATCTACAGTTCCAATCCCATGTACCGGGGCCGGCAGGCGCTGGACGCGTTTTTCGAAGGGCACATGCGGCAGTTGCCCGTTTTTGAAAAGCTGGACTGCCGCACCGACCGCATCGACGCACTGGAGGGGTACGTGATCGAATACGCCAGCCACATTGCCATCGTGAAGGACGGTGACTACTCGGGCGTCAACACGGGCAAAAACCTGCGCATCTGGCGCCGGGAAAAAGACGGTTCGCTGAAAATGTTCCGCCAAATAGCCATGTACGATTAGAAAAGGAGTGAGGAGCGAGGAGCGAGAAGTGAGAAGGAGGATCGGGAAGGAGGCTTGGGCGGGGACTTCGGGCGTATGTTGGTCGATGGCCTCCGTTGCAAGGGGATGGGATAGGGTTTGGGAGGGATAGGGTTTAAACCTTTAGTACAGGACAAAACCTCACCCCCGGCCCCTCTCCCAAGGAGAGGGGAGAAGAAAGGATTCTACAAATAGCTTTTTTTCAAGACTTTACGTCTCCCCTCTCCCCGGGAGAGGGGCCGGGGGTGAGGTTTTGTCCTGTATTAAAGGTTTAAACCCTATCCTATGGATAATGGCGGCCAAGACACCGAATTTAACCAGAAGAATCAGCGCCGCAGTCTCCGTAGGATAGGGTTTAAACCCTATCCCTCCCAAACCCTATCCTACGGAGCCCCGCCTACGCCTCCTTCCCGATCCTCCTTCTCGCTCCTCGCTTCTCGCTCCTCACTCCTTTTCTCCCGTCTCCCTTCCTTCAACCATTGGTAGGTAGCCAGTTGGGCGGGGACGGCTTTTTTATTGCCCGGCGGGATGGGTTGGTTGCGGCCTTCGGCGTCGAGGTGCGTGCCCTTCACGGTGTCTTCGAGCTGGAAGGTCAGCATTTGTTTCAGTTCGGCCCGGATGCCTTCGTCGTACACGGGAAAGCCCACTTCGATGCGTTTGTAGAGGTTGCGCTTCATCCAGTCGGCCGACGACAGGTAGATTTCCTCCGCGCCGCCGTGGTGGAACCAGAACACCCGGGCGTGTTCCAGGTAGCGGTCCACGATGCGCGTTACGGTGATGTTTTCGCTCAGGTCTTCTACCCCGGGCACCAGGCAGCAGATGCCCCGCACGATCAGCGATACCTTCACGCCGGCCCGGCTGGCCTCGTAGAGCTTGTCGATCATCACCTTTTCTTCCAGGTTGTTGAACTTGAGCACGGCCCGGGCCGTCTCTCCCTTGCGGGCGGCGGCAATCTCCCGGTCGAGCATTTCGAGGAAGCGGTCCTGGAGGTTGAACTGCGCCACCAGCAGGTGCCCGAAGGTCATTTCGGCCGGTTTGCCCGCCAAGTGCGTAAACACCCTTTCGAGTTCGGCCACCATGCCCGGGTGGGCCGTCAGCAGCCCGTCGTCGGCGTAGATTTCGGCGGTTCGTTCGTTGAAGTTGCCCGTGCCGAAGTAGGCGTAACTCTCCGTTTTGCCGTCGGGCGCCTCGCGGTGCACCAGGGCTACCTTGGCGTGCACCTTCAGGCCCGGAATGCTGTAGATGATGCGTACGCCGGCCGCCTCCATTTCGGCCGCCCAGCGCAGGTTGTTCGCCTCGTCGAAGCGGGCCTTCACCTCCACGAACACGGTCACCTGCTTGCCGTTCTTGGCCGCCGTGATCAGCGCGTTGGCAATCAGCGACTGCGAAGCAATGCGGTAGAGAGTCACCTTCACCTCCCGCACGCAGGGGTCGATGGCAGCCTCGTTGAAGAAGCGCAGCACGTAGTCGTACGAATGGTACGGGAAGTGCAGCATCCGGTCGCGTTCCCGGACGGCCTCGAACAGCGAGTCGGTGGCGTCGAGGGCGGCCACGCCCAGGGGCGGCAGGGGTTCGTACTGCAACGCCGGGGCCAGCGGGTTGGGCAGCTTCATCAGGTCGTCCAGGTTCTGGTACTTGCCGCCGGGCACCAGGTCGGCGCGGTTCAGCCCCAGTTGCTGCACCAGGAAGTCGAGCACGTCGGCGGGCATGCCCTCCTCGTAGATGAAGCGGGTCGGTTCACCCGTCTTGCGGCGGGGCAGTTGCTGCTTCACCTTTTCGACCAGGTCGCCCGAATACTCGTCCTCAATGTCGAGGTCGCCGCTGCGGTCCATCTTGATGCCGTAGGCGTCGACCACCTCGTAACCGGGAAAGATCGTGTGCAGGTTGCGGCGCACCACGTCTTCCAGGAAGATGAAACAGTGGTTGCCCTCGTGGCCCGGCAGCGGCACGAAGCGGCCCAGGGCCCCGGAAGGTACGTTCACGTAAGTAATGACCTTGTCGTCGGCCGGGGCGGGCTTGTGCTTTTGCCGCAGCACCACGGCCAGGTACAGGGCGTCGTTTTCCATGAAGGGCTTGCGGCCCCGGCTGCCGGTGATGAACAGCGGTTGCAGGTACGACAGCACGCGGGATTTGAAAAAATGCACCACTTCCTTCTGCTGTTCTTCCGGCAACGGCTCCTGACGGTAGAGCACGATGCCGTGCTGGCGCAGGGCGGGCAGCACCGAGCCGGTGAAAAGTTGTTCAAATTCGTAGTGCTGGCGGGTCACCGTCTCGTTGATCTGGGCTACCAGCGTGGAGGGTACGAAGTCGAGTTCTTTTTTGTGTTTGGCCTGCCGGAGCCGGTCAAGCTTCTTGAGCGTAGCCACCCGCACCCGGAAAAACTCTTCCAGGTTGGCCGTATAGATGGCCAGGAACTTGATGCGTTCGTACAGCGGCACCGCCGGGTCGGCGGCCTCCCGCAACACCCGATGGTTGAAGGAAAGCCAGCTCAGTTCACGGTTGAAGTAGGGGTTGGTGGAAGTCATGGGAGTGGAAGTAAGGAGTGAGAAGCGGGGAGCGAGAAGCGAGAAGAATGGGCACGGACTCCTCCGGTGATCACGGCAAAGTACGTGCCCCTTCTTCTCGCTTCTCACTCCTCGCTCCTCGCTTCTAACAATTCAATCGCCTCGTCGTTGCCCTGCTGGTAGGCCAGGTCAAGTGCGGTGAGGCCGCGGCTGTCGCGGAGGGTGGTGTCGGCGCCGCGGGCCAGCATGAGCCGCACGAGTTGGTTGCGGCCAAACAGCGTGGCAAACATGAGGGCCGTGCCGCCGTTGCCGTGTTGCAGGTTCAGGTCGGCGCCGTGGGCAATGAGCAGGTCGGCAATGTCGGGGTAGCCCTTGAAGCACACGCCCATCAGGGCCGTGTTGCCGCCGAAGTCCTGGGCGTTCACGTCGGCGCCGGCCTCCAGCAGCAGGCGGGCGGCCTCGGGGTGGCCGTTGTAACAGGCGATGATCAGGGGCGTAAAGCCCCGTTCGTCCTGCACGTTCACGTCCACCGCCTGCCCGGCCAGTTGCCGCAGCGTGTCCACTTCGCCCAGGCGGGCCGCATTGAAAAGGTTGATTGCTTGCGCATCCATAGGGAAGTATTGGGTAGTGCGTAATGGGTATTGAGTACTGCCGGTTGCATATTGAGTACCAGGTACTGCGTATTTCAATCTCCCTTAACGGAAACGGGGGCAAATGGATGGGGATCTCTTTTCCCGGCTTTCTGCATTTTCCGCTTGACTGGCATTATTCTTTTTATAGTTTTGCAGCCTGTTTCAGAAGAACCCGATTCCATGTACCTGTATTCCTGCAACCTTACCCAACCCGAACGGCACGCGACGAACAATCCCGTCCGGTTGGCTATTGTCCCGGTGGAAGGAAAAACGGCAAAAATGACCTAGTCACCCTTTTTGATCCGTCATTCATTCCGCCCGGGCCACAAACCCGGGTTTTTTATTGACCACCCCACGAAGCTTCGCAAAAAATAATATCGAATGTAGAACCAGGAATTTCGAATGTCGAAGTACCACTGACCAATGACCACTGACTAACAGCCAACCTTCGAACCATTCAACCATTAAACCTTTCCTCCCCCATGCGCTCCCAAATCCTCTCCCACCTCGCCGGAATCGAAGCCGAACACGGCATCCGCATCCTGTACGCCTGCGAGTCGGGCAGCCGGGCCTGGGGCTTCCCTTCGCCCGACAGCGACTACGACGTGCGGTTCGTGTACGCCCACCCGGCCGAGTGGTATTTTTCGGTGGAAGACCTCAAAGACACCCTCGAAAAGCCCGTTAGTGACCAACTCGATGCGGGCGGCTGGGAGTTGCGGAAAGCACTCCGGCAAATGCGCAAGTCCAACGCCACCCTCTTTGAATGGCTCCAGTCGCCGGTTGTGTACCGCGAGGCGGAGGGATTTGGCGGGCAAATGCGGGAATTGATGCACGCGTATTTCTCGCCGCGGGCCGTGGTGCACCACCACCTGGGCCTGGTGCGCAAAATGTGGCTCGAAGTGGGCCCGGCCACCCCCGACCTAAAGCTCAAAACGGCCTTTTACCTGCTCCGCTCCCTGCTGTCGGCGGCGTGGGTGCTCGAAAAGGGCACCCTGCCCCCGATGGCCTTCGAGCCGCTCCGCCCCCTCATCCGCGACCCCGACCTGGCCCGGCTGGTGGACCGGTGGCTGGCCCAGAAGGCCCAGGCCGACGAACGGGCCCGGGTGCCCCTGCCGGGCCCCTTCCGGGCGTTCATCGAGGGCGGCGTGGCCCTCTGCGAAACGCACGCCCAGTCGGCGCCGACCAACCAAACCGGCCCCGAACCCCTCAACGCCTTTTTCCGAAACCTGATCCTCTCGCCCCATGACCATTGACGCCCTCAAAGCCCGCAACCTGATCCTGCTCGAATGCATTTCGGGCAGCAAAGCCTACGGCACGGACCTGCCCACTTCCGATACGGACATCAAGGGGGTGTTCGTGCTGCCGGAGGAGGACTATTACGGTCTGGAATATACCGAGCAGGTGAACGACGCGTCCAACGACGTGGTGTACTACGAACTCAAGCGGTTCATCGAACTGCTCTACCGCAACAACCCCAACCTGCTCGAACTGCTCTCCTCCCCCGCCGACTGCGTGTTGTACCGCCACCCGGTGCTGGACCGCGTGCGGCCGGAACTGTTCCTTTCGAAGCGCTGCCAGGATACGTTTGCGGGCTACGCCCTGACGCAGGTGCGCAAGGCGCGGGGCCTCAACAAGAAGATTCTCAACCCGGTGGAGCCGCACCGCAAGGACGTGCTCGACTTCTGCTACGTGACCGTGGGCGGCGGCTCGGTGCCGGCCCGCGAATGGCTGGAGGCCCGGGGGCGCCGCCAGGAGTACTGCGGCCTGGTGAACCTGGCGCACCTCAAAAACGTGTACGCCCTCTACTACGACGCCATGGCCGACGCCACGGACGGCCAGCGGCAGCAGGGCTACCACGGCATCTTCCGCAAGGCCGATTCCAACGACGTGGCCCTGAGCAGCGTACCGAAGGTGAACACGCCCGAAGGGTACCTGTACTTCAACCGGGAAGGCTACTCGTCGTACTGCAAGGAGTACAAGGAATACTGGGATTGGGTGGCCCTGCGCAACGAAGAACGCTACCGCAATACGCTCCAGCACGGCAAGAACTACGACGCCAAGAACATGATGCACACGCTGCGCCTGCTCGACATGGCCGCCGAAATTGCCACCGAGGGCCGCGTCATCGTGCGGCGGCCGGACCGCGACTTCCTGCTGGCCGTGCGCCGCGGCGACTTCTCCTACGAGGAACTGCTGCAAATGGCCGAAGAACGCGTGGGCCGCATGGACGACCTCTACCGCGCCTCCTCGCTGCCCGACCAACCGGACTACGACACCGTGAACCAACTGTTGGTGGCGGTCCGGCGCGAAGTGTACGGGAAATAAAAGGAGACGGCAGACCGTGGGAAAGGAGACCGGAGAAAAGGAGGCGGCAGACCGGAGGAGGATCGGGAAGGAGGCTGACGCGGAAAAGGGCACAAAGTGAAGAAGACCAAAGTAACAAAGCGTCATATGGGCACGGCACCATACTAAGGTGCAAGACCTCACCCCCGGCCCCTCTCCCAAGGAGAGGGGAGACATAAATATTTGTCAAACAGGTTATTATAAAACAGGTTATTCTCCCCTCTCCTTGGGAGAGGGGCCGGGGGTGAGGTCTTGCACCTTAGTATAGCACGCTACTTTTCCTTGCGTCGCAAAAGGGCCGCATGGCGGGAAAGGGTCGCGTCGCGGGAAAGGGTCGCGTCGCGGCTCCCCTCCTCGGAGGGGTTAGGGGGTGGGTTTACTTCCATGCCCCGCGTGATCTGGGGATCACCACAATGGGAATTCCGCAGAAGGGAGAATTCGCAGAAAGTTTAGCAGTGGTGTGAGGGAGATCAACGCAATGCGGTGATCCCTATATAGCTCGTCGCATGGAGGTAAACCCACCCCCTAACCCCTCCGAGGAGGGGAGCCGCGACGCGACCCTTTCCCGCGACGCGGCCCTTTGCGACGCAAGAAAGAGAATGCGGCAGTTAGGGCTCCTTCTTTGCGCCCTTTGCGGTCTTCCTTTGCGTCTTTGCGTGAAACCCACTTTTTCGTGAAACCCTCTTTTTCGTGAAACCGACTTCTAAACCAAAGCAGTAAAATACTTTCTCCGGACCGGCTATCCCGTATCCGGCATTTCGTCCGTTATGTGTTTTTGCCCGGCACGCTGTTGCCCGTTTTTCCTGAAGATTCCTAAAGATTATTTATGCAATCATCCGCCGCCCCGGGAGTTTGTCTGACCGCTGTTCCGGCCGCACCCGGCTTGTGGTGCCGGTACGCGCAGGGGTTTCTCCTGGTGCTCCTTCGTGCCGTAGTGTCTTGGTGGCAAAAAGGGCGAAAAGGACCCCAATGGCCCGTCCGCCCGACCCTGCTTGCCGGGTTGCCCTTGCTGTGGCTGCCCGTAATGCCTGTTTCCGGTACTTGTACCAACCCATGTCCTCAACCCATGTCTCAACTGACTCAAAATACTAGCTATATGAAATTTTCGCAACTGGACGAGAAGATGCGGCTCTACGAAACGGCCGCCGACCAGTCGGTACCGCCCGGGTTTTACATCGTGGCCCGCCTCGACGGCCGGGGCTTTACCAAGCTGACCAAAGAAACCCTGTACCTGGAAAAACCTTTCGACTTCCGGTTCCGCGAAGCCATGAGTGCCGCCACCGAACACCTCATGCAGAGCGGCTTCAACTTCACCTACGGCTACACGCAGAGCGACGAAATCTCCCTGCTCTTCCACCGCGACGACGCCTCGTTCAACCGCCTGCACCGCAAGCTGCTCTCAGTCCTGGCCGGTGAAGCCAGCGCCGCCTTTACGCACGCCCTGGGCCACATCGGCGCCTTCGACGCCCGGCTGTCGGTGCTGCCCACCGAAAAGGTGGTGGCCGACTACTTCAGCTGGCGGGCCGAAGACGCCAACCGCAATGCCCTGAGCGCCTACTGCTACTGGAAGCTCCGCGAACGGGGCCTCTCGCTGCGCGAAGCCTCGGAACGCATCTACAAGCTGTCGGTGAGCGAAAAGAACGAACTGCTCTTCAGCCTGGGCATCAACTACAACGACCTGCCCGCCTGGCAGAAACGGGGCATGGGCTTCTACTGGAAGATGGCCCAGCGCAAAGGCTTCGACCCGGTGCGCAACACCGAAACCCAGGTGCTGCGCCGTACCTTGCACCGCGAGGTGGAACTGCCCATCGCCGGCTACCGCGAAATGATCCTCAACCTGATCACCCATTCCCCCGGCGAAACCGAAGGCCGGCAGTTGCTGCTCAATTAGGACGGTCATTGGTCATTGGTGCATTAGTCATTGGGTACGCGTAAGTCAACGCATCCGGATGACTATTGACCCGTGACCAATCAACCAATGACCAATGTACCAATGACTATTGACCCTTTACCCCATGCTCCTCACCATCACTACTACCCATACCCCCGCCACCGACCTGGGCTACCTGCTGCACAAGAACCCGGCAAGGGTGCAGTCGGTGGAGCTTTCGGCGGGCCAGGCGCACATTTTCTACCCGGAAGCCTCCGCGGAACGCTGCACGGTGGCCCTGCTGCTCGACATTGACCCGGTCGGGCTGGTGCGCAACGCCAAAGGCCCCGCCGGCGACAACTTCGCCCTCGAACACTACGTCAACGACCGGCCGTACGTGGCCTCGTCGTTCCTGGCAGTGGCCCTCGCCAAAGCTTTTGCCACGGCCATGAACGGCACCTGCAAGGACCGGCCCGAACTGGTGGACACGCCCTTGCCCTTCACGGTGACGCTGTCGGTGCTGCCCGTACGGGGCGGCGAAGGGCTGCTGCGGCGCCTGTTCGAGCCGCTGGGCTACGCCGTAGACGCGCAGGGCTACCCGCTCGACGAAACGTTTCCCGACTGGGGCCCGAGCCGCTACTTCACGGTGACCCTCTCCGGGCGGCGGCGCCTCCGCGACCTGCTGGCCCACCTCTACGTGCTCATCCCGGTGCTCGACAACGACAAGCACTACTGGATCGGCGAACACGAGGTGGAAAAGCTGCTGGCAAAGGGGGAAGGCTGGCTGCAAACGCACCCGGAACGGGAACAGATCACGCGGCGCTACCTCAAAAACCTGGGCGCCCTCACCCGGCAGGCCTTCTCGCTGCTGGAGGCCGGCGACCCGGAAGCCGACGACCCCGACGAGGTACCCGCCGAAGTGGTTGCCCAACGGCAGTCGCTGCACCTGTTGCGCCTGGAGTCGGCCTTCGAACAACTCAAAGCCTCGGGCGCCACCCGGGTGCTCGACCTGGGCTGCGGCGAAGGGAAACTGCTGCGGCTGTTGCTCCGCGAAAAACAGTTCCAAACGATCCTGGGCATGGACGTGTCGCCCCGCTCCCTGGAGATGGCCCGCGACAAGCTCAACTTCGACCGCCTGCCCGAACGCGAACGGCAACGCATTACGCTCATGCAGGGGTCGGTGGTGTACCGCGACAAGCGCCTGATGGGCTACGACGCGGCGGCGGTGGTGGAAGTGATCGAACACCTTGACCCGGGACGGCTGGAAGCCTTCGGAGGGGTGGTGTTCGGCCACGCCCGGCCGGGCACAGTGGTGGTCACTACGCCCAACGCCGAGTACAACCGGCTCTACGAATCCCTGTCGGCCGGCGCCTTCCGCCACGCCGACCACCGGTTCGAGTGGACCCGCGCCGAGTTCGAAGCCTGGGGCGGCCAGATCGCCGGCACCTACGGCTACTCGGTCCGCTTCCACCCCGTCGGCCCCGAATCGCCCGATGCCGGCGCCCCGTCGCAAATGGCAGTGTTTGAAAAAGGAGCGAGAAGCGAGGAGTGAGAAGCGAGAAGAATGGAGACGTACTTTACCCGTTAGCCCAGTACAAGTTCGTGCTCCGCCTTTTCACTCCTCACTTCTCGCTCCTCGCTTCTCACTCCTTAAACAAAACCAATATGACCCTACAAATTCCCGAATTGTCGCTGGTGGTGCTGATCGGGGCGTCCGGTTCGGGTAAATCGACGTTTGCCCGCCGGCACTTCAAGCCCACCGAAATCGTGTCGTCGGACGCCTGCCGCGGCGTGGTGTCGGACGACGAAAACAACCAGTCCGCCAGCGGCGACGCCTTCGAACTGCTGCACTTCATCGTCCGCAAGCGGCTCAAACGCGGCCTGCTCACCGTCGTGGACGCCACCAACGTGCAGCCCGAAAGCCGCAAGCCGCTCGTGCAGCTGGCCCGCGAATTCCACTGCCTGCCCGTGGCCATTGTGCTCGACGTGCCCGAACGGCTGTGCCAGGACCGCAACCAGGCCCGCCCCGACCGCAACTTCGGCCGCCACGTGATTGCCCAGCACCGCAGCCAGTTGCGCCGCTCCCTGCCCGACCTCAAGCGGGAAGGCTTCCGCCACGTGCACGTGCTGCGTTCCGCGGAAGAAGTGGACGCCGTGGCGGGCATCGAACGGCAGCCCCTCTACAACAACCTCCGCCACCGCACGGGCCCCTTCGACATCATCGGCGACGTGCACGGCTGCTACGCCGAACTGGCCCAGCTGCTCGAAAAGCTGGGCTACGAAGTACGGCCGGCCGGCGGGGCTCCGGGCGAAACCGAAGTAGTGCCCCCGCCGGGCCGCACGGCCGTGTTCGTGGGCGACCTCGTGGACCGCGGACCCGACTCGCCGGCCGTGCTCAGGCTGGTGATGGGCATGGTCCGCGCCGGCACGGCCCTGTGCGTGCCCGGCAACCACGACGATAAAGCTCCTGCGCAAACTGTGGGGCAAAAACGTGCAGATCAAGCACGGCCTGGCCCAGACGATGGAACAACTGGCCGGGGAGCCGGATGCTTTTCTGGCACAAGTACGGCAATTCATCGACGGGCTGGTGAGCCACTACGTGCTCGACGGGGGCCGGCTGGTGGTGGCCCACGCCGGGCTGAAAGAAGAAATGCAGGGCCGCGGCTCGGGGGCGGTGCGGTCGTTTGCCTCTTCGGCGAAACCACCGGCGAGACCGACGAGTTTGGCCTGCCCGTCCGCTACAACTGGGCCGCCGACTACCGGGGCAAGGCAATGGTGGTGTACGGCCACACGCCGGTACCCGAGCCCGAATGGCTCAACAACACCATCGACATCGACACGGGCTGCGTGTTCGGGGGCGAACTGACGGCCCTGCGGTATCCCGAGCGGGAACTGGTGAGCGTGCCCGCCGGCCGGGTGTACTACGAACCGGCGCGGCCCCTGCGCCAGCCCGACGAACGGGCCGACGCCCCGTCGGCGCAGCAGCAGAGCGACGCGTTGCTCGACATCGACGAGGTGCTGGGCAAGCGCATCGTGGTCACCCGGCTGGCCAACAACGTCTCGGTGCGGGCGGAAAACGCGTCGGCGGCCCTGGAGGTGATGAGCCGCTTCGCCGTGGACCCCAAGTGGCTGATCTACCTGCCGCCCACCATGTCGCCGTCGGAGACCAGCAAGCTGCCGGGCTACCTCGAACACCCGGCCGAAGCCCTGGCGCACTACGCCTCGGTGGGCGTGCGCACGGTGGTATGCCAGGAAAAACACATGGGTTCCCGGGCGGTCGTGGTGGTGTGCCGCGACGAAGCGGCGGCCCTGCGCCGGTTCGGGTCGGCGCGGGAAACCGGCGTGTGCTACACCCGCACCGGCCGCCCCTTCTTCAACGACGGGGCACTGGAAAACGCCTTCCTCGAACGGGTCCGCGCCGCCCTCACCGGTTCGGGCTTCTGGGAGAAAGTTCAACACCGACTGGGTGTGCCTCGACACCGAGCTGATGCCGTGGTCGGCCAAGGCGCAGGCACTGCTGCAAAACCAGTACGCCGCCGTGGGTGCCGCTTCCCGGGCCGCCCTGCCGGCCGTGCTCGACGCCCTCAAGCGCCGCCCGGTCGCGGGGGTTGGCCGTAGACGGGCTGCTCGATGCGTACGCGGCCCGGCAAGGGATGGCGGAGCGTTTCACGGAAGCCTACCGGCGGTACTGCTGGCCGGTGCATTCGCTGGACGACTACCGCCTGGCGCCCTTCCACCTCCTGGCGACCGAAGGGGCCGTGCACGCCGACAAGGACCACGGGTGGCACCTGGACAGCATCCGCGAGGTCTGCGCCGCCGACCCGCAGTGGCTGGTGGCTACGCCCTACCGCGTGGTAGACCTCTCCCGCGACGACCAGCGGGCCGCTGCCATCGAGTGGTGGCTCGGCCTGACCGGCAAGGGCGGCGAGGGCATGGTGGTAAAACCCCTGGATTACGTGACCCGGGGGAGCAAGGGCCTCGTGCAGCCGGCCGTCAAGTGCCGCGGCCCCGAATACCTGCGCATCATCTACGGCCCCGAATACGACGCCCCGGCCAACCTGGAGCGGCTCCGGCAACGGGGCCTGGGGGCCAAGCGGTCGCTGGCCCTGCGCGAGTTCGCCCTGGGCCTGGAAGCCCTCGAACGCTTCGTGGGCGGGGCGCCCCTCCGCCACGTGCACGAATGCGTCTTTGCCGTCCTGGCCCTCGAAAGCGAACCCCTCGACCCGAGGCTGTAGGGAGTTAGAGAGTTTGGGAGTTATGGAGTTAGGGAATTTGAGCGTTGAAAGGGAGTTGGAATTTCTGCGCAAAAGAGAAATTCTGGACACACTTTTACGCACTGGTGTTTTTATGAATGTGTATTTACCCAACGCTCAATTTCTCCAACCCTCCAACGCTCAAACTCCCTAACTCCTAAACTCCCCAACTCCTTCATTCCCTACTTCCTCCTCACCTTATCCATGGTCAGGGCGAGTTGGAAGAGGACGGCGGGGCGCGACACGTAGAGGGTAACCGTGGCGGCCATGTCCGTGACCAGCACGTCTTTGTAACGCACGGGCTCCGAAAAACGGCCAATGGCTTCCTTCATACTATTGTATTCAGGAATGCTCATGTTGATGGTAACAGCCAGCATCATCGGGAGAAGTTAAGTTAAGGTTGCACAAGCAGGGGCCTGCCCGGGGGCGGCCACTGACGGAATTGTAATTACGCATGGGAAAAAATCCTTTCGGGGACTCCGGCTGGTCAAAAATTTGTTGCAAACCGGCCGGTTAACACCGCTACGCACTCAGCGTTACGCATTCAAGGGAGCAAGCCGCTGACCGCCAGCCCATAAGACCGGGGCTCACGGACCGATTCGTTAAATACGCCCTACATACGGAGAACCCACATTAAGCGGATTCGGAAAAACGAACGCCCGGCGTATTTTTAAATCCAAACAGTCCCTTTTTTTGGCGACGGGATGGTAAGCCCGGTCCCTGCCCTTGCCGTTTTAACGACGGTTGCCCCCAGTTTCAGGGGCCGCCCCGGCGGGTCACGACGGTTGCCGCGGCGGCTCCCCGGCCGGCTTCTGGCCGTTGGCCGGGTCATAGAGTTCCTCAAAAATCCTGGCGACCGGCAAATGGTACGCCCTCAAATTGCGCGTGTTGCGGATCTGTTCGGGTCCGTACGGTTCGCCGCTGCCGGGCTTTACGATGCCCCGCTTGGAGAGTACCGCCTGTACGGCTTGTACGTATCCCGACGTCGGAATGTGGTCAGTGATGCGCTCAATGATGTGTTTTGTCTGAATTTTTTCTGCCTGAGATGCCTTGATCATGGATTGCCTGCCGGAGTTAATGAACATTCTTTTGCAGTCGTTTGTACTAGGTTGTATATTTGTTCTTTTGAAACCATAATATTAAATATCGTTTTTACCAAAGTCAAATTATTGTTCAACATTATTCTTACCGGAATTATAAGCGATTGAAACACAAATGACTGTCAACGAAAAGATCAAGGCATACATTGAGTCGAAGGGCATCAACCTGACGCACCTGGCGAAGAAGATCGAGATGAGTAAGCAAAACCTGAGCAGCGTACTGTCCAACAACGACATCAAGCTGAGCCAGCTTCAGAAAATCTGCAACGTACTGGGGCTGCCGATCACCTACTTTTTCGATGAGCGGCTCGAAGCGTCGCGGCACGACTCCAACAACCGGGCCAATGAAAATGAGCCCCGCTACCTCTCAAAGGACGAACAGATTTCGATCCTGATGCGGGACATGAACCTGAAGATCGAACAACTGGAGGAATGCCGCGAAGAAGTAAAGCGCCTCAAAAGCAGCAATTCCCCCTCCAACGCCAACCACCAGCCGGGAGCGGGAAAGGAGTAATCCGCATTCGTTGTGGGTTGTTCGTACTTTCCTGTTTTAGAAGGAATTACAAGCGAACAAATACGTGATCATGAAGTCGTTTTAGGATAACTGTTGGTCAGTGGTCATAAAAAACCCGCCGAGAAACGTTCCCGGCGGGCCTGGTCTGGTGTGAATGACCCGGTTCCAAACCCGGTCATCCCTTCATCCTGCGAACCCCGTCCTACTTGCCCGTGCTGTTGGCCGACTTCCCGGCGTCCTTCCCCCCTTCCAGGTAATCGACGGCCATCGTGCAGTACAGCCGCATGCCCAGTTTCAGGCCGCTCTCGTCAATGAAGAAATCCGGCGTGTGGTGCGCCGGCACCTCTTCGGCTTTTTTTCCCTTGGGCATGCCGCCCACGAACACGAACACCCCGGGTACCTTCTCCTGGAAAAACGAGAAGTCTTCGGCGCCGGTAACGGCTTTCCGCAGCACCGCGTTTTCGCGGCCGGCCGTCGCCTCCAGCGTGGGCACCATCCGCTTGGTCAGGTCCGGGTCGTTGTAGGTCACGGGGTAGCCCTCATTGAACTTCACCTCGGCAGTGGCGCCGGCGCTTTCGGCCACGTTGGTCACCACGCGGCGCACTTTGTCGAGGATTTGCTGGCGGTCTTCGGGGCTCAGCGCCCGGATGGTGCCTTCCATGTTGACCTCCTCGGGAATGATGTTGCTGCGCACGCCTCCGTGGATGCTGCCCACCGTTACCACGGCGGCATTTTCGGTGATGTCAATCTGGCGGCTCACGATGGTTTGCAGCGCGTTGATCATCTGGGCCGACACGACGATGGGGTCTACGCCCGACCAGGGGTAGGCGCCGTGGGTCTGGCGGCCGTTGACCTTGATGGTGAATGAGTTGACGCTGGCCATGGTGCCCCCGGGCCGGTAGCCCACCTTGCCCGCTTCGAGCTGCGAGTTGATGTGGATGCCGAAAATGGCGTCTACCTTCGGCTTGTCGAGCACGCCTTCCTGCACCATTACTTTGGCGCCGCCTTCCTCGCCGGCGGGGGCGCCTTCTTCGGCCGGCTGGAAAATGAACTTCACCGTGCCCTTCAGGTCTTTCTTCATGCCGGCCAGGATTTGGGCGGCGCCCATGAGCATGGCTACGTGGGTGTCGTGGCCGCAGGCGTGCATTACGCCCACGGTCTGGCCGTTGTATTCGCCCTGGGCCTTGGAGGCGAAGGGCAGGCTGTTGCGTTCGGTTACGGGCAGGGCGTCCATGTCGGCGCGCAGGGCCACCACCGGGCCGGGCTTGTCGCCGCGCAGGAGGGCGACCACGCCGGTTTTGGCTACGCCCGTCTGCACTTCCAGGCCCAGGCTTTTGAGGTGGGCGGCAATCTTCTCGGCCGTTTTCACTTCCCGGTTCGAGAGTTCGGGGTTCTGGTGGAAATGCCGGCGCCACTCAATCATCTTCGGCTCCAGTTTATCGGCTTCCCGGTCGATGGCGGCCCGCAGCCGGTCGGCCTGCCCGAAGGCGGCTCCGCACAACAACAGGGAAAAAACACTCAGCGTAATTTTGCGCATAGGAGGAGGTTAGGGGTTGGGAGGTTAGGAAGTTGTATGGTTGTATGGTTGTATGGTTGTATGGTTGTATGGTGTACAAAAATTGATTTTTTCCCCGCAAATAAAAACCGAAGGGCTACAAAACCCTCCGGTCCAGTTATCCCCCCGGCCCTTCAGCCATCTAACCATACAACCATACAACCATACAGCTTTTCAACCTCACCCCCCGTCCGCGTAGTTGACGCCGAGCCAGTAGTTGATGATGCGCTGGACGGCTTCGAAGAAGTCTTTGTATTCGAGGGGTTTGATCACGTAGCTGTTGGCGCCGGCCTGGTACGAGAGGGCCACGTCGCGGGGCTCCTTCGAAGAGGAAAACACGATCACGGGCACGGTGCGCGTCTTCTCCTCCGCCCGCAACTGCGCCAGTAGCTGCAAGCCGTTCACCTTGGGTATCTTCAGGTCGAGCACGATCAGCCGGGGCGGCCACTCCCGCGCCGACAGGAACTTCAGCGCCAGTTCCCCGTCGGTTACCGCGTGGACATCCAGCGGCCGGCCCAGCTTCCCAATGGCCCGCTGCATGAGTTCCACGCAATGCGGGTCGTCTTCAATGTGCAGGATGTCTACGTAGTGCATGTCTCCTTTCGTTCCGGGCTCCGGTCTCCCTGGAGAACGTCTCCTTTCAAAGTAAAATAAAACGTTGCGCCTTTGCCCTCCGCGGCTTCGGCCC
The DNA here is from genome assembly GCA_963844325.1 of uncultured Sphingobacteriales bacterium. GTDB lineage: Bacteria > Bacteroidota > Bacteroidia > Cytophagales > 172606-1 > CADCTQ01. Next base: position 3,951,869 of record CAWJNV010000002.1, on the reverse strand, counting down.
AGATGCGGCCGCCGTGGCTGGCAACGATGCGCTGGCAGATGGCCAGGCCGACGCCCGTGCCGGGGAAAACGCCCGCCGGGTGCAGGCGTTTGAACACGCCGAACAGTTCGCCCGCGTAGGCAGGGTTGAAGCCGACCCCGTTGTCGCGTACGTAATATACGGCTTCGCCCGCAATCAACTGGTGTCCTATTTCAATGCGGGGCTCGGGCTTGGTGGCCGAAAATTTGAGGGCGTTGCTCAACAGGTTTTGCCACACCTGCCGGATGAGCTGGCGGTCCGTGCTGGCTACCCCCAGCGGGTTGATGATGACGGCGGGCTGGGTTGGGCGGTCGGCCAGCAGTTCGGTCACCAGCCCGTGCACCATCTTGTCCAGGTCCACGGCCTCTTTCCGGACGGCCGTGCGGCCCAGCCGGGCAAACTGGAGCAGCGCCTCGATCAGTTCGTTCATGAAGCGGGCGTTCCTCACCACGATGCCGATGAGCCGGTTGGCCTCCGGGTCGAGGCTGACGCCGTACTCGTCCTGGAGGATGGCCGCAAACGAGAGCACCGACCGGAGCGGCGACTTGAGGTCGTGGGAGATGGAGTAGGAAAAGGCTTCCAGGTCGGCGTTGGTGCGTTGCAACTGCAAGTTTTTCTGTTCCACCTCATCGCTGTACTCCTGGATCTTTTCGCCGGCGGCGGCCAGTTCTTCCACGTTGGCGGCCAGTTCTTCGTTGGTGGCCTGCAACGCCTGGTTGAGCTGTTCGAGCTGGGCTTCGTAGCGTTTGCGTTCGCTCACGTCGCGGATGGCGGCGGCTACCAGCAGTCCTTCGCGCGTCTGGATGGGGCTCAGGCTGATTTCCACCGGGAACTCCGTGCCGTCTTTGCGCACCCCCTTCAGGTCGAGCCCCACGCCCATGCCGCGGAGCTTGGGAGCCTGGGCGTAGGCGGCCCGGTGCTGCCGGTGCCGGGCCGCCAGGCTGGCCGGGATGAGGACCTCGACGGGCTGGCCCACCAGTTCGGCCCGGGTGTAGCCAAACAGGCGTTCGGTCTGGGCGTTCACCAGTTGAATGTGGCTTCCTTCGTCGGTGATGATCATGGCGTCGGGGGCCGATTCGAGCAGGGCCCGGAACCGGGTTTCGGAGGCCCGCAGTTCGGCTTCGGCCTCCTTGTGCTCAGTCGTGTCGAGGGTAGTGCCCCGCAGCAGCACCCCGTTGCCGTTGCGGGCCGGCCGGCCCCGCACGAGGATGTACTTCTGCTGTCCGTCGGGCAGCACCACGCGGTACTCCTGGCGGTAAGGCACCCCCTGCGTGAGCGAAGTGTCCACGGCCTGCTGCACCCGTTCCCGGTCTTCGGGGTGCAGCCGCTCGAAGAGCAGGGCGATGGGGGAAGGCCCCCCCGCCAGTTGCGGGTCGAGGCCGTAGTTGAGGCAGTGCTGGAGGCTGGCCGTAAACATCCGCGTCCCGGCGTCGAGCGTAAAGCTGCCGAGCCGGCCGATTTCCTGGGCCTCTTCGAGCAGGCTGAGCAGGTGTTGCTGGCCGGCGTTGAGTTCTTCGAGTTGCTCGTTCTTGAGGGTCAGTTCGCTTTCCAGGCGTTCGCGGCGGCGCAGGTCGCGCAGAATGGTGTACATGCCCAGCGCCGACAGCAGGGCCAGCACCGTAATGCTGAGCAAATTCACCTGGTTGTTGAGGCGGGCCTTGCTTTCCAGCCGTTCCAGCAGGAAGTTCAGTTGGGACCGTTCGTGCGCCTGCATGCTGCCCACCAGGCGGCGCATGTCGTCCAGGACCCGTTTGCCCGTCCCGGCGGCCACGTCGCGGGCGGCCTCCCCGTAGCGGCCCGACCGCACCCGCACCACGTTGGCGTTGAGGATGCCGATCTGCCGTTGCACCAGGGTTTCGAGTTGCCGGATGCGGGGCGGGTAGTAGGGGTTGCGGGCCGTCATCGTTTGCAGGTCCTTCATCTCGCGGTCCAGGTTGCGGAGGGCCAGCGCAAAGGGTTCCAGGAAGCTTTCCTGCCGGGTGATGATGTAGCCCCGTTCGCCCGTCTCGGCGTCCTTGGCCAGGGAAATGACCGTTTCCAGTTGCCCCATCACCTGCTGCGTGCGCTGGATTTGCAGGGCGGTGTCAATGTACTGGTTGGTGCTCAGAAAATAAAAATACCGGGTGGCCCCGATCAGCAGTACCGCCACCAGGAAACCGAGGTAAATTTTACTGCGCAGGGAAATGTGCCGCATACGGAAGCAATGGACAGAACCGTTTTTACCCTTTACAGGCACCACCAGGCCCGTAACACCTTAAAACGGCTTAACGCAAACGCGAAAGGGGGAGTTCGGCCCCCGGAACGTTTTTCTGCCTAGCTTTACGGGGACAATTTGTACACGGATGGATGGTACACTGATGGGTTATGATAATTATGATTAAAACGAATCAGAAAAGAATGCTAAAAAAAGATCATAAAAAATCATAATCATCCTAACCGATCAGTGTACCAATGTCAGTGTACCCTTCATTTTAGATGCCTATGCTTGCCGCCCATCCCGAACTGCTGCTGATCGAAGACAGCGACTACGACGCCGAGTTGACGTTCAAGGCATTGAAGGCCAAAATGCCGGCCCTCCAGTACCACCACATCCGCGACGGGGCAGAGGCCCTCGATTACCTGTTCCGCCGGGGGGCCTACCAGGGCCGGGAGTACAGCCTGCCGCTGCTCATCCTGCTCGACCTCGACCTTCCGAAGGTGCGGGGCAACGAGGTGCTCGAAGCCCTTAAAACCGATCCCGCCACCAGCAGCATCCCGGTGGTAGTCATTACCGTATCGGCCTCCGAAGAACAGATGCGGGAAGCGTACCAGCTGGGCGCCAACAGCTTCATCATCAAGGCAATGAACTTCGTCAAATATTCCCTTACCATTGCCGAAGTGGTACACTACTGGCTGCTGGTCAACGACCTGCCCAGCTACCGGAAACCGAAAAATGTATAGGACCTAAAGGGTTATATGGTTGAATGGCTGTATGGCTGAATGGTTGTTGATCGGGAAGGAGTCGTGCGCCAGCCCAACCATATAGCCATTCAACAATCAACTTTCAGCCATTCAGCCATATAGCCATTCAACCTTGCAGAAAACAACGATGGAAGAAAGCTGGAAAACACTGCTCAACACCTTGCCGGTAGCCATTGCCCGGCACGACGGCGACGGCGTAATCACGTTCGTCAACGCGGCGTTTGAGCGGGAAACGGGCCTGCCGGCGGCAACGGTGCTGGGCCGGCCGGTGCCGGGGCTGACTTCCCTGGACGGGGCCGGCGCCTGGGACGTTGCCCTGCGGGCGGTGCTGGGCTCCCGGTCTCCCGGCGCGGCCGAGGTGCGCTGCGGCGACCCGTCCGCCCCCCGGCACTACGCCGTGGAGGTAGTCCCCGAAACCACGCCCGGCGGCCTCCCGGCAACCGGCGCGTTGTCGGTGCTGCGCAACCTGTCGGACCTGCGCCGGTCGCAGGCCGAACTGGCCAAGGTAAGCGGGCACCTGGAAACGTTCGTCTACACGGCGGCCCACGACCTGAGGGCGCCGGTAGCCAACCTGATCGTGCTCACCAAACTGCTCATGGGCGACCCCGAGGAGGCCCAGCGGCAGGTCCTGCTGGAAACCACGCAGCAGTCGGTGGCCCAGCTCGACCGCACGATCAAGGGACTCGTGGAGGTGCTGGAAGTACAGAGCACTTTCCACGTGACCGTGCAGCCCGTCTCCCTGGAAGCGATCCTGGCCGGGGTGCGGAAAGAACTGGCGGCCGACCCGGCGGGAGCGACCCTTACGGTGGCGGCCGACTTTACCGCCTGCCCCCGGGTGAGCTACATCCGGGCGTACCTCGAAAGCATTTTCCGCAACCTGCTGGGCAACGCCGCCAAGTACCGGTCGGAGGACCGCCCCCCGGCCATTGCCGTAGCGTCGGGCCGGGAAGGGGAGTTTGTAACGCTGGCCTTTGCCGACAACGGCGCGGGCATTGACCTCACGCGGCAGGGCCACAAGCTTTTCCGGCCGTTTTCCCGTCTCACGACCCGGGGCGACGGCAAGGGACTGGGCCTGTACCTGGTCAAGAACATGGTGGAGAAAAACGGCGGCAAAATCCGGTTCGACAGCACCGTCGGGCGGGGCACTACCGTTACCTGCTACCTGGTGGAGTACACCGACGCGAAACGGAATGGATGATCATCCGCCGCTGTCTGTTGCCCATTTCATTTTTTCGTAAACAAATCCGGCAAAGGTAACCGGCAAAGGCACGCATTCCCGCGTAAGGAAAATGCCGGGAAGAGTGCTTTTCGGGGTGGCCCCGCCCCTGCCGGCAGCCTGCCCGGCCCGCCGGCGGCGTCCCCTAAAAGGATGGGCGTACCAACTCACTGGTACCCAAAGAGCTGAAAGCCCGTCAAAGAATGCCCTCCGTCATCCCGGCGAAAAAGCAGCCGGGTAAGGTGCGGGCGGTGAAAAAACGCCGGGGAGGGTTGCCGGAGCCTATTTTTGTGCTTTCAGCCACCCAGGCCCCAATCCGTTTAACGCACCAATGATCATTGCCCAACTCCCGACCAACGAGGCCGAACGACTCGCGGCTTTGCTGCGCTACGAAATACTAGATACGGAAATTGAAGCAGAATTTGACGAGATCACCCAGGTCATCTCCCAGCTCTGCAACACGCCCATTTCGCTCATTACCCTGCTCGACGAAAGCCGGCAGTGGTTCAAATCGCGGGTGGGGCTGCCCCTGACTGAAACGCCCCGCGAATGGGCCTTCTGCGCCCACGCCATTCAGGGCACCGAATTGTTCCAGGTGCCCGACGCCCGCCTCGACCCCCGTTTCCGGGAAAACCCGCTGGTGACCGGCGACCCCAACATCCGTTTTTACGCGGGCATGCCCCTCACCACCCCCGACGGCTACAACCTGGGTACCCTGTGCGTGATCGACCGCCAGCCCCGCCGGTTGACCGAAGAACAACTCGAGGCCCTGCGCATCCTGGCCCGGCAGGTGATCACGCAACTGGAACTCCGGCTGCACCTGCGGCGGGCCGAACTAATCACGGCCGAACTGGAAGCGCAGAAAAAGCTGGTGGAGGAAAAAAATGCGAAAATCCTGGCCAGCATCACGTATGGCGGCCGCATTCAGCAGGCCGTAATGCCCAGCCTGGCGTACCTGCACACGCTGTTTCCCGAAGTGTTCGTGTTCTTCAAGCCGCGCGACATCGTGAGCGGCGATACGTACTGGTGCAGCAAGCGGGGACACAAAGTGCTGCTGGCCGCCATTGATTGCACGGGCCACGGCGTGCCGGGGGCCTTGCTGTCCATGCTGGCCCAGTCGATGCTCAACGAGATCGTGAACGTGTGGGGCATTACTTCGCCCGACCTGATCCTTTACGAACTGCACGGCAAGGTGCGACAGATCCTCAACCAGTCGGACGGCGGCAACCACGACGGCATGGAAATCTCCCTCTGCGTGATCGACCGGAAGGAAAACCGGCTCGAATTTGCCGGCGCCGGCACATCACTCCTGATGGTGCAGGACGGGCAACTGCACGAGATAAAGGCCGACAAGCATTCCATCGGCGGCTTGCAGAAGGAGGAAGAACGCCTGTTCCGGCTGCACCCCTTCGACCTGTCGAACGCGTCGGTGCTGTACCTGCTCTCCGACGGCTTCCAGGACCAGTTCGGCGGACCGGCCGGGGGCAAGTTCATGGGCAAACGCCTGCGCGAACTGCTGCACGCCATCCACGACCAACCCCTGCAACGCCAGCAACAAATCCTCGAAGGAACCCTCTCCGACTGGATGGGTACCGGGCGCCAGACCGACGATATCCTGGTGCTGGGGGTGAAGTTGGGTAGTTAGTATTAAGTAGTGAGTATTGAGTATTGAGTACCGCGTATTTAAACTTGCCCGGATTACATGAGCAGCGCTGTACTCAATACTCAATACTCACTACTCGAATCAGGCGACGAGTTCGAGCAGCACCGGGTAGTAGTCGCGTTTGAGCATTTTTGACTTGAGCCAGGCGTAGAAGCTCATGGCCTGCAAATCCTCCTGCTCCACGGGCAGGAACCGGAAGGCGCGGTCCACCCCAGCCAAAAAGGCTTTGTCGGCCGCGGCGCCCGGCCGGTCGGTCAGTTGCCGGATGAATTGCAGGTAGGTGCGCACGTTGGCGTACACGGGGCTGCGCAGCAACGCGTCGAAGTTCCGCTCGATGGACCGCACCTTGTTGAGCACCAGGTCTACGTTGCCCAGTTCGTACTGAATGATGATTTCGCTCAGGTTCTTTTTGAGGGTCCATTCGCGGCCCATTTTTTTGGTATTCCAGCGGTCCGAGTGGCCCATCTGGAGCAGCAGCCGGTTGGCCCGGGCGTAGTCGCCCCGCTGGAAGTAGCAGAAGGCCAGGTTGATGCGGGCATTGAGCAGGTGCGCCACCGGCCAGTCGGCGGCCTCCCCTTCCAGCACTTTTTCCAGCACCGCCACGGCCTCGTCGTTTTTGCCCAGGTACACGTGGTTCATGGCCCACAGCAGCGTGTAGCGGGGGGTTAGCTGCTGCTGGTCGGCCTTCGACGAGGCGGCCAGGGCGTCGCGCAGTTCGGCGAGCCGCGCCAGGGAGGCGGCAAACTTGCGGTTGCGGTACTGGGTCTGGGCAATCATGTAGAGCAGGCCCGTATTGTATGACCCGTGCCGCGGCCCGAAGGCGCCCCGGGCGGCCAGGGCCTCGTACTTCCCCACCAGGTACGGCTCGAAGGCGTAGAAATCCTTGCGGACGAGTACGGCGCCCCGGGCGATGGACAGCAACTGGTACATGAGTTTGGGCCGGCCGGCGGCCACCTGGGTGAGGTTCAGTTGCGCCAGCACCTGCCCCGTAATGGCCTCAAAGGGCAGGTCGCCGCCCTGCGCCTTGGCTTCCCGCAGGTAGTAGTTCACCCAGCCGCAGGCAATGCCGGCCCGTTCCTCCTCGTCGGCCCGGGCCTTGTTGCGGGTGTGTTTGTCGATGATGCCGGGCAGGGGGTCGCCGTGGGGGCTCTGGGCGTGTTCGATCTGGAGGGTGTACACGGCGTTGAGCAGGTCGTACTGCTCGTTGGTTTCGGCCAGCTTTTCGGCTTTGCGCAGCACGTTCCAACCCATCTGGTCGGCGCGTTTCTCAAATAAGTAGCCCGCCAGCGACAGCATGGCCCGCACCGAAGCGGCGGCCGTGGGGTCGTTTTCCTGCCGTTTGAGGAGGATAAAGTCGGCCAGGTGGTTGAACAGCCGCTTCCGCAGGGCGTGGTAGGCCGGTACGTTGGGTGCATCCGGGTAGAGCTTTTTGACCAAGTCAGTGGCCGTAAAGTCTTGTTTTTGCAGCAGCAGCCGGTACAGTTCCAGGTCCTTGCGGCCCTTTTTCTGCTTCTGCCGCCCGATGAACCGGCTGAGTTCCTTCTGCTCGTCGGTGGTGAGGGTGGCGAGAATGGTTTTCAGGTGGTCCAAGGCAAAGTTTTACGCATTTTACGAAATAAGTATTTTATTATACAACTGCATAATTATCAAATATTTAATTCACAAAATCAGGTATTTCAAAAATCCGTATTCTTCCAAACCTGGTTTTCTCCCCCGGCGGGCCTCCCCTACCTTTGGTTCATCAATCAAGCATACAGCAAGACAATGGAAACTCCCCTAACGAATCAGAACACGGCGGCTTTTCGCTTCCAGGTTTGGGCTTCTTTCGCCTTATCATTCACCCTCCTGGTCATCGGCATCTGCTACCTGCCCGTCGACCTGTGGATCAAGGGCTACCTGATGATGGGTACGGTATTTACGGTGGCCTCCTGCTTCACCCTGGCTAAAACGCTGCGCGACGACTACGAAGCCGGCAAACTCATCAACCGGATCACCGGCGCCAAAACGGAAAAAATCCTGAAAGAATACGAATCGGTGTAAACGAAACTATACTACGGTACACGACCTCACCCCCGGCCCCTCTCCAAATGGAGAGGGGAGATATAACGGACTGTTGTACAAATATTTGTAGAACACATTCTTCTCCCCTCTCCCCGGGAGCTACGCTTGGGACACATCTTCGAAATGCGCAAAAAAGCCGTCAGTGAGACCCTGACGGCGGCGAAGCCGAAACTGACCACGGCCCGGAATCAACCCGGCTAAGGGTCCGCAGGCCGCCCGCCCGTGTCTCCCTGACGGTACCAAAAGCGTTTTAAGGTACTCATCCTGATGAAAAGATAAAGTGTCCTAATCGTAGCTCCCCGGGAGAGGGGTTGGGGGTGAGGTCGTGTACCGTAGTATAAAATGAAACATAGGTTTTCCCCCGGTTCGCGGTACATTTTTCCCGCAAACCTGCGCAACGGGACGAATCCTGACGCGGGCTGCCCGGCACCGGGCGGTTACCGCCCCGGCACGGGTTTCTTCGGGGCGGGCCGGGCCGTTATTTTGGTACCGGCAAATGCAAGGTTCAGGCGTTTGCCGGTACCTCAACTCCTTCTACGTATGCAATTCACAACGACTGGTTCCCCGGACCGCACGCCGTTCGGGCGGAACCGCCTGCTGCAAGTGTACCTGGTGGCCTTCCTGGCCGCCTGGCTGGCGACGTTCGCCTTCACCACCGACCGCACCAACTGGTACACCGAAAATACCCTCACCGCCTTGTTCCTGGCGACCCTGGCGGCAACCCACCGCCGGTTCCGGCTCAGCGACCTGAGCTATACGCTGGTGTTCGTGTACCTGCTGCTGCACATTTACGGGGCGCAGTACACCTACGCCGAAAACCCGCTGGGCTACTGGCTGAAAGACGCGTTGCACCTGGCCCGCAACCATTACGACCGCATCGTCCACTTCAGCTTCGGCTTCCTGCTGGCTTACCCCATGCGCGACTTTTTCCGCAACCGCTTCGACTGGCCCGCCTGGGTGTGCTGGACGCTGCCCGTGGAAATCACCCTCTCCTTCAGCGGCTTGTACGAACTCATCGAGTGGGCCGTGGCCGACGTGTTTTTCCCGGCGGAAGGCGTGGCGTACCTGGGCACGCAGGGCGACGTGTGGGACGCCCAGAAGGACATGGGCCTGGCCTACTGCGGCGCCATGCTGGCCATGCTGCTCACCTTTCTGCTCAAAAAGCTCTTTTCCCGAAAAGCCCGGCCCGAACCGGTTGCCGCGGTTTATTGATCCGACGGGGTTCTACTACAACCTAGTAACAAACAGCAAACCTTATGTTAACCATCATTTTCCTGGTGTTCGGGTTTTGTTTCCTGCTCGAACGCCTGCTGCCGGGCTGGAAACTGCCCGAGGTACCCACTTGGACGGTCCGGGTCCTGGCCGTCAACTTCGTGCAGCTCGGCGTGGTGGTGCTGGCCGGGGTGTCGTGGGAAAGATGGCTTTCGCGGGAAAGCCTTTTCCACCTGTCGGACTACGTGCCCGACGGGGCCGGTGGCATGATTGCGTACTTCATGGCTACGTTCGTGTTTTACTGGTGGCACCGGTGGCGGCACGAATATGACTTCCTGTGGACGCGTTTTCACCAGATTCACCACAGCCCGCAGCGGCTCGAAGTAATTACCTCCTTTTACAAACATCCACTGGAAATGACGGTAAATTCAGTCATTGGCAGCCTGCTGGTGTACACGCTGCTGGGACTGAGCCCGGAGGCCGGCGCCGTGTACACGCTGTGCACCGCCCTGGGAGAGTTTTTTTACCACACCAACGTGCAGACGCCCCAGTGGATCGGCTACATCTTCCAGCGGCCGGAAATGCACCGCATCCACCACGAGTACGAAAAGCATTCCCACAATTACGGCGACATCGTGTGGTGGGACATGCTTTTCGGTACGTACCGCAACCCGAAGGAATTCAGGAGCACCTGCGGCTTCGACAACGATAAGGAACAGCGCCTTGCGGACATGCTCCGGTTCAAAGACGTACACAAAGGGTAGATTACGTACCCAAATGAGCACTTGGTCACGGGATTGCCTGACTACGTGATCGAAATCGTGTTTCTTTGTGCCCTGGTGCCTTTGTGGCCCATTCTTAATGCATCATTGCCCCACCGAATCAACGCGCCATGCCATTGTTTACGCACCTGATCCCCCTCCTTCGGCTCGGCTTGCTGCTGGGCCTGGCGGCTTTTTCCCTGCGGCCGGGCGAATGTAAGGCCCAAGCCCGCACCCCGGCCGCGGCACCGGCAAAAACGGCTGGCGCCGCCGAAAAAACCTACGCGGGCAGCATCGCCGGCAAGTACCCCGTCACCATGCGCCTGCGGCGCGACGGCACGGCCCTGACGGGCAGCTACGCGTACACCAAAGTGGGCCAGCAGATTCGCCTCGCCGGTACGGTGGAAGCCGACGGCACGTTTTCCCTCCGCGAGTTCGACGACAAGGGGCAGGTAACGGGCGAATTTGCGGGCAAGATCGGGGCCGGCGGGGGCGTAACGGGCACCTGGCGCAAACCCGGCAGCGACAAAACGTTGCCCCTTGCCCTGGAGGAAGCCCCGGCCGGCGCGGGCGAAACCACCGACGCGGTCACCGTCACGGCGTACCGCTTTTCGGTAAAAGGGCCCAACGGCACGGAGGGCGAATATTCGTTTCCCCGCGTGACCGGCCCCGCCGGACACCCCGCCCTGGCGAAGCTGAAGGCGCACCTCACCGTCAGGAAGCTGGCCGACCAGACGGAGCCGGAAATCAGGGAAAACTTTGCCGGGTGCGGCTGCGGGCTGGTCCATGCGAGCTACTCGGTGGATTACAACCGCAACGGCGTGCTGGCCCTGTCGGTGCAGTTTGAATCACTCGGCGCCTACTTGTCTTTTTCCACCGAACGGCTGGTGCTGAGCACCCGGACGGGGGAACGGCTGCCCATCGGTCAGTTGCTGCTGCCGGCGGCCCTGCCGGAACTGGCCCGGCAGGCCGACAAACGCCTGCAAGCCCGCGTGAAGGAAGCCCGGCAGGCGGCGGCCGGCAGCGAAGAGGCCACGTGGCTCGACGAACTGCTGAGCGGCAAGCGCTTCACGGTGGAGAACCTGGACGACTTTACCGTCACCAAAGAGGGCATCACTTTTTACTACCCGTTCGGGTTCCCAAACGCGGTGCTGGCCCGGCAACCTGACGACAGCTTTGTATTTACCTTTGCCCAACTAAAGCCGTACCTCAAGCCCGACGGCCCGTTGGCCCCCGAGATCAAGTAGGTGGCGTCTTTCTAGCAAATGGTTGTATGGCTGAATGGCTATATGGCTGAATGGCTAAATGGTTACATGGTCTATGACCTATCCGGTCAACCATACAGCCATTTAGCCATATAACCATTCAGCCATTCAGCCATTCAGCCATACAACCGTTTGTCGGTACACCTACGTACTCGTCCCATCGGCACAAGGCGGGTTGGCGAAGATTTAGGCGGGCGGCCGAGGAGGTTTTGGAAAAAGATGTTTATATTGACTCTATCCTTCACCTAAATCCGCCAACGCCATGAAAATCATGCTACTGCTGTACGGTTTTTCGCTGCTTTTCGGATTAGTCTGGTCTTACCCCCGTCCGGTGATCCCGCCGGCTTCCACGCCCCGGGCCGACCTGAACGACTACACCGGCACCTACAAAATGAAGGAGTTCTTTCAGACGGCCACCGTTACCGCGCAGGACGGCGCCCTGTTCGGCGAGGTAGACGGCAACGGCAACTACAAACTGCTTCCGCAGGACGAACCTGACACCTTTAAATCCACCAGTTCGTACGGCACCCTCTACGTATTTACGCGGGACGGGCAGAGCAAAAAGGTGACGGGCCTCACCCTCAAACTGATGGGGCAGGAAGTATCGGGCGACAAGGCGCAGCCCTGAGCCGCTTTCGTTGCGCCCCCAACCCTTTTCCGGCCCCCGCCCTGCCTGCTCTCCGCATCATCCCTTCCGGCCCAGTGACCCGCCCTTTTGCCCCGGCGGTTCGTTGGGCCCCTTTTTTTGGTTGCCTCCGGGCAGATTGGCACCGGTTGTCTCTTTTTTGGCGTCATGTGTCACCTGCCGCCGGGCCGGCATGGTTTATTTTTGTCCCATAAACGCTTCCTCAAAACCATGCAAACCCAAGACTTACCGGCCGTTCCGGACACCCGGCCGGATGCTACTTTCGAACCCGCCTTCCGGGGCAAAGTGTGGTTCCGCACCACGCCGGGCATTTCCGACCTGATCTTTTACGCGAGTCCCCGGGCCGCCGACGTGCCTTGCCACCTCCACCGCACCATGACGGAAACCTTTACCGTGCTGGAGGGCCGGTTGGACGTTTTTATGCACGACCAATGGCACCCGGTGGGTGCGGGGCAAACCTTTACCGTTCCGCCCGGCCACGTACACACCATCCGCAACTCCCGCGACGTTCCCTGCCTGTACCGCTGCCAGGTATCACCCGGCAAGCGATTCGAGGAACTGATCCGGATGTACGCCGCCCTGATCGGGACGGGCCGGCTTAACTCGATCAGGGAACTGCGTTCGCTGGTCTACGCCGGCCTCATGTACGACCATTTCCGGGACGTGCAGACGATGACCGGGGCCACGGGCCGGCTGTTGTACGGCCTGGCCCGCCTCGGCAAACTGCTCGGTTACCAATTGCCCACCCGCTCTTCCTCCGTAACGGCATGATCACCATCCGCATAACCCAACTCATTCACCGGCCCCCGCACGAAGTGTACGCCTTTCTGGGCTGGTACGACAACGACGTGCACTGGCGCACCGGCGTAGTGTCCATGCAGCAGGACCGGCCGGGGCCGCCGTCGGTGCCCATGCAAACCCGCGAAGTCATGCAAATGATGGGCCGGGAGGTCGTTTTCATTGCCGACGTGGTGGCTGCCGAGCCCGACCGCCGGACGGCCTTCCGCACCGTACAGGGGCCGATGCGGGCCTGGGGACAGCGGTTGTTCGAACCCCACCCCGAGGGTACCCGCTTTACCTACGAAGCCCACGTGGAGTTGCCGGGCTGGTGGAAGGTATTGTCGCCGCTCGTGCGGGTGATGTTCCGGCAGCAAATGGCAAAAGACGTGCTGCGGGCTAAAAAAAGGCTTGAGGCATCGGAGCGCGGGGTTGCTCAGGGCTTGCGGACGGCCTGAAAGGCTTTGGGCGTCTGGCCCGTCCAGCGTTTAAAGGCCCGCCGGAAGGAACTGGGCTCGTCGTACCCCACCAGGGCGGCGATCTGGGCCACCGAGTGGTTGCCGCGGCCCACCAGTTGCAGGGCGACCTCGCGGCGCGCCTCCTCGGCCAGTTGCCCGAACGTCACGCCGTTCCCTTCCAACTGGCGCTGGAGCGACCGGACCGAAACCGCCAGGTCCTGCGCCACCCCTTCGATGGTCGTAGCCTGGTGGTTGTTGAGCCGTTTGAGGACGGTGGTGCGCACCCGGTCGGCCGGCGAATGGTCCCGTTGTTCCTCCAGGTGCATACGCACTACTTCCTGGAAATGGTTGTACAGCGCGGCATTATGGGTCAGCACGGGTCGCTCCAGGTCGCGGCGGCGGAAATACAGGCGGTTGTGCCCGTGGCCGAAAGTGACCGGCGCCTTCAGGGCTTCCCGGTAAGCCTCCGGTTCGGCCGGCGGGTCAAACGCCAGTTCGGCCCGCACGGGACGGACCGGGTGCTTGCCGTATTCGCAAAGGGCCCGCACCAGCACCACGAACATGCATTCGGCGGTACTGCGGGCAAAGACCGGGCTGTGCTCCCGGATCACGGGCGCCAGGGTAATTTCGAACCCCGCTTCTTCGCCCCGGCTGAAGGCCCCGAAACACTGGTAGTACGCCGGGTCGGTGAACAACGCGTGGTGCAGGCCAAACTGCTTCATGGCGTCGAGCAGCGTGGGACTTACCTGCGCGATGAGGCTGGCGAAGCCCCCGCTGGAGAGCCCGATCCGTTGCCCCTGCAACAACCCGACGTACGGCGTTCCGAATACTTCCTGCAACCCCTGCCAGATGCGTTCAAACTGGTGGGGGGATAAGTGGCCCGCCGGCGAAAGGAGGGTTTCGCCGGCAATCCCCATTCGCTGGCAGAACCGGACCGTCGCCTTTTCGTCGTCACCAAAGGCTACGTGCAGGGCTACGCGGACGCAGCGCGGATTGTACTGGGTAATTTCCATATCACGCGATTTTTACCACGGCATCCGTCTCGATGGACTTCCAGATGGCCTCGATGATTCTCAGGTCCTTGAGGGCTTCTTCGCCCGAAACCTGGCTTTGCCGGCCGTCCAGGATGCAGCCGGCAAAGTCGTCGAGCTGGTCGGTCTGCTGGTAAGGCTTGGTGGTAAACTGCATGGGTCCCTCTTTCGAGTAGCCCTGCGTGCCCACGGCGTTGAAAGCCGGCCCCAGGCCAAAGGCGCCCCGTTCGGCCGCTACGTACAGCCGGTCCACGTACGCACTGTAGCTGGTGCTCGAATTGGCGACGGCCCCGCCCGGAAACTGCATTTGCCACAACACCGTTTCGGGAATGCCCCTGAACACCTGGGGATTGGTGTTGAAAGCCTGGGCCCGTACCCCGACGGGCTCCTCCCCGACCACCCGCCGGGCTCCCTGAATGGCGTAAAGGCCCAGATCCACCAGGGCGCCGCCCCCGCCCAACCCTTTGTCGAGGCGCCACGAGTTGGGGTTTGCCATGGAAAACCCCAAGCTGGCCTCCACCACCCGCAGCGGCCCGTACGCCTGGCCGGTGCCGAGGCGCCGGGCTTCGAGGTGGTGCGGCTGGAAGTAGAGCCGGTAGCCCACCGACAACTGGCGGCCGGCGGCGCGGCAGGCGTCGATCATTTGCTGGCCTTCCCGCACGGAGAGGGCCATCGGTTTTTCGCAGATGACGTGCTTGCCGGCCCTGGCCGCCCGGATGGTGTATTCGGCGTGCATGGCGTTGGGCAACACCACGTACACAATGTCAATGTCGGGGTTGTCGCGGATGGCGTCGAAGTTGGCGTAGTTGTAGAGGTTGCCGGGCGGCAGGTTGTACTTGGCGGCCCAGGTCCCGGCCTTTTCCGGCGAACCGGTGACCACGCCGGCCAGCCGGCACCGGCGGGTTTGCTGGAGGGCGGGGGCCAGTTGCAGGGTGCTGTAGTTGCCCAGTCCCACGAGGGCCACGCCCAGCTTCCGCGGTTCTTGCCGGTCACCAAAAGAGTCAGTCAAGGTTGGCATTTGAAGTTGGGCAAGGTGGTTCAGGCGCCACCGGTTCCCCGGCCGCGTTCAAAATCCGCCCAGCTTTCCCGGGACGGGTTGTCGAGGTCGAGGTAGCTTTCGGTGGAAACGTCGAAGGCCTGCCAGCCGTGCTTTTTGCACAGCCGGACGAGGGCCGCCACGGGGTCTTCGCCGCCGTACACGTTCACCAGCACGGTGTAGCCCAGGTCGTCCTCATCGCCCAGGTCGATTTCGGCCACAATGTCCTCACTGTCGAGGATGCCCAGCGCCGGGTCCGACCAGTCAACGCCCGGAAACACCTGGTTCACCTTCGCAATGAATTCGGGCCGCGGGGGAATGGGCGGGTACGCATCGGCCTCAATATCGACCGGCGTTCTGGAATTGACCAGCAAAATATCCCAACTCATAACTTTCGTTTGTCCTTTTTATCTAAGCAACGATACCGTGCCTTTGTAGACGCTGTTGCGGTATTTGATCAGGTAATAGTAGATGCCGACGGGGTAGCCCTCACCGGTCCAGGCGAAGTCGCGGCGGCCGCTCTGGTACACCAGTTTGCCCCAGCGGTTGTACACCTCGATGCGCTGGAACTGGTCCTTGCAGTTGTCGGGCGGCAGGTTGGGCAGCATGAAGGCGGGGTTTTTGTCGTCGCCGTCGGGCGTAAATACATTGTAGGGCTCAAATACGCCGGGCACCACTTCGTAGTCCGTCAGGTCAATGGTTACCGAAACGGTATCGGCCCGGTTGGCGGCGCAGCGGTTGTCCTGGAGAACGAAGTCAATGACGAAGTAGCTGCCGAACGCCTCCAGCGTGGCGCAGTCGGGCGACCACGAGAAGGGTGCCGTAAGGCGCCCGATGCCCGCCTTGCCGCTTTCGAACTGCATGCCCGTGGCGGCCATATCGAACCCGCGGCCCACGGCCCGGACGGTAATGGGGTCATTGTCGGCATCGGCGCCCAGCACGTTGAAGGCAATGGTCTGGCCCGGTTTGACGACGGCCGTGTTACCGGCCAGGTCGGTGCTTACGTCCGGCCGTTCGTTGTCACGCTCCTGGTACTCCAGGCGGACGGTGATCACGTCTTTTTTGGTGCTGTTGGGGCAACGCTTGTCGGTCACGGTGAAATCCACCACGTAGACCACGCCCGACCGTACCTGGTCGCAGTTCGGTTTCCAGGAAAAGGGAGCAGTGAGGGGGGCTGCGCCCGTGCCGCCGGGGAATGACATGCCGAGGTCTTCCAGGTTGAACCCGCGGCCGGCGGCTTCGATGGAAATCTGGTCGCCGTCGGGGTCAGTGCCCGTGACGGCGAAGTTAAGCGTCTCGCCGTCCCGTACGAAGCCGGCGTTGCCCGGCAGGGAGGTTACCACGTCGGGGGTTGCGTTGGCCAGCACCGGCACGTTGAACTGCACGCGCATTGTGTCGCTCTTGGGGGCCGGGCAGCCGGCGTCGGTGGCAATGATATCGACCCAGTAGGGTCCCGGGCTTTCCAGGCAGGTGCTCAGGCAAATCTTGGCCCGCAGCGTATCGCCCGGCCCCTGGATCACCCCGCCCGACGGGGCAACGGAGGCCAGGTCGGCGCCGAAATTCACGGGGCGGACGGTCAGTTTCACGTTCTCCTGCCGGTTGGCGTCGGTGATGAGCAGGTCGAGGCAACGCTGGTTGGGGTCGGTGATCGTGATGAGCTGGCTTTCCACGTAGAAGCCCCCCTGGCCGGGAACCTTCATCCGCACGGCCGGGCCCAGGTTCACGGGGCAGTCGATGACCATGAGCTGAAAGTCGCGGCGGACTTCCCCGATCTTGCGGCCGGCGCGGAACTCCTCGCAGCGGACGGAAAACACGTACAGGCCGAGTTTGTTGGCCGTGAAAGTAAGCTGGCCGGTCCGGGCGTTGACCCGCAGCGGCGCCGGGCCGGGAATCACGTTGTTGAGGTCAATGCCCGGCGACCATATCACCGAGGGGTACGGGGCGGGGCGGTACACCGGCGGGTTGAGGGCCGAAGGGTTGGGGTAGTTGCGGCTGCTGTGGCCGGAGATGGGCGCCACGAGGGAATAGCGCAGTTCGTCGCCGTCGGGGTCGGTGGCCCCGAACTCAAACACGAAGGGCGTGTTGATGCAGGCGTAGTCGCCCTTGGGCACCAGGAAGGTGGGCGAATTGTTGATGAAGGGCTTGCCGTCGGGCGAGGCCACGGCCGGGAATTCCATGTAAAAGCTGTTGCCGGCCGAACCCGGGTCCTGGATGTTGGTGACCACCCGGTTGCGGCAGCAGCGTTCCCACACCACGTAATAGCCTTCCGGGTCTTTGTAGACGGCCGGGTTGAGGATGATGTCGCTGGCGTACTTGATCTGGCGGGTGTTGAGCCGGGCGTCGGTACAAACGGGGTTGGAGTAGTACACCTGCTGCTGCGCTATTTTGGGCAGCACGAACACGTCCATCAGCTGGTTGGTGCGCTTGCTGAAGATGACCGCCTGCACGCTGGGGTCTTCCGCGCCGGGGTCGCCGTTGATCTCGTCGAAGTACAGGTTCAGCGTAAGCGTATACTCCAGACCGCGGGTGCCCTTGTAGCGCAGTTCAAACTCGCCGCCCACGATGTGGGTGGCCCGGGCGTGGCAGATACACAGGAAAAACAGGACCAGGGCAATGTAGATATTCTTCATAATGTTCTCCTCTCAGGTCGTAAAGGAGCACCCCAAAAGGTACACCCGTAAGGATTTTTAAGATTGGGTACGAAATGTTTTGGCTGAAAACCACGGCTTTCCGGCCGGAATGGCGGGCGGGGAAAGCGGGCTCCTGCTAAAATTAAATAAAAGCACGATTAAGTGAAAGCATTCTTGCATATTTTCTGGACCCGGGCCCCGCCGCCCCACCCCGCGGCGCCGGGCCTCCTGCCGGCGAAACGGGGTCAGAAACGGCCGCATTTCGTACCTTTGCGGCCCCGTATGAGAAAAAACAAGAAAGCCTTACCCGTACTCGAGAAACTCACCGTCAGCGCCGTGGCGGCCGAGGGGAAATGCCTGGCCCGTCACGAAGACATGGTCGTGTTCCTGGACGGCGACACGGCGGCCCCCGGCGACGTGGTGGACGTGCGGCTGACCCGCAAGAAGAAGAACTTCGCCGAGGGCGTGCCGGTGGCCTACCACCAGTACTCCGACGTGCGGACCGAGCCGTTCTGCCAGCACTTCGGCGTGTGCGGCGGCTGCAAGTGGCAGCACATCACCTACGAGGCCCAGCTCGGCTACAAGCACCAGCAGGTGGTGGACAGCCTCACCCGCATTGCCAAGGTGGCCCTGCCGCCCATCCGGCCCATCCGGGCCTCGGCCCGCACCACCTACTACCGCAACAAGCTCGAATTCACGTTTTCGTCAAACCGCTGGCTCACCCCGGCCGAAATGGCCGTCCGCGAAGACCTGGAACGGTCGGCCCTGGGCTTCCACGTGCCGCGCCGCTTCGACAAGATCGTGGACGTGGAGCACTGCTACCTGCAACCCGACCCTTCCAACGCCATCCGGCTGGCCGCCCGCGACTACGCCCGGGCCCATAAGCTGCCGTTCTACGACCCGGTCACCTGGGAAGGCTTCGTGCGCAACCTGGTGGTGCGCACCACCCTTACGGGCGAAGTGATGGTGATCGTGCAGGTGGCCTACGACCGGTGGGAATGGCTCGAAGGGCTGCTGGTGCACCTGCGCGACCGGTTCCCGGAAATCACTTCGCTCCAGTACGTGGTCAACAACAAGGGCAACGACACCTTCCAGGACCTGGAGGTGAAACCCTTCCACGGCCAGCCCTACATCACCGAACGGATGGAGGACCTCGAGTTCCGGGTGGGACCCAAGTCGTTTTACCAGCCCAACGCCGCGCAGGCCTACGAACTCTACCAGATTGCCCGTTCCTTCGCCGGCTTGCAGGGCCACGAAACCGTGTACGACCTCTACACGGGTACCGGTACCATTGCCAACTTCGTGGCCCGGCAGGCGCAAAAGGTGGTCGGCCTCGAATACGTGCCCATGGCCATTGCCGACGCCAGGGTGAACGCCCAGATCAACGGCATTGCCAACGCGCAGTTTTTCGCCGGCGACATCAAGGACCTGCTCACCGACGACTTCCTCGACACCCACGGCCGCCCCGACGTGGTGATTACCGACCCGCCCCGCGCCGGCATGGACGAGGCCGTGACCCGGATGCTGCTCAGGGCCGCCCCGCAACGCATTGTGTACGTGAGCTGCAACCCGGCCACGCAGGCCCGCGACCTGGCCATCCTCGACGCCCGGTACGCCGTAAAAGACGTACAACCCGTGGACATGTTCCCGCACACGTACCATGTCGAAAACGTAGCACTTCTGGAGTTAAGGAGTTAGGAGGTGTATGGTTGATTGTTGAATGGCTGTATGGTCACATGGCTGAATGGTTTTGCTTACGCCTGCACCAGCCCCAACAATCAACCATACAGCCATTCAACACTTAACCATATAGCCCTTTAACCATACAACCCAATGGTCAACGATCCCGAACTGAACGGCAAATACCTGGGCACCATTACCAAGGACTTCGTGGTGGTGTCCGACACGTTGAAGGAAGCCTCGTACGCCATCCGCAAGCGGGGCTTTTCAGATTATCCCGTTTTTCCCATCAGCCGGGTGGAACAAGTCACCGGCCAGCTGCTCATCCACCGGCGCGACCTGAAGCTGGAATGGAACTTCTACGCCTCTTTCCTCGACGAATTCGTGCAGCGCGGCCTGGTGGAAGACCAGGAAGCCTTCAAGGCGGCGTATAAGGACCCCGACGAATACTGCTGCCTTTTCGTAATAGATTACGATTTTACCAATTTTGTGTTCCTGCCCTACCCGGAGGATTGACACGAATAATTTTTTGATTACCTTAGGGTTACGATCCGCCCGGCCTGCCATCAAGGATAAAAAAGGCCGCCTGTAAGGTATTGCCTGCCATTGCCTGAACTGTGATCGCGGAAAAGCTTTTATTTGTCCATTTTACCGTGACCCCTGTTTTTACCCCCCGCCTACTCTACTCCCAAGCGTATGATTGAACTGCTACACTTCGCTTTCGCGCCGGTGAACATTCCCTTTACGCTCCTGCTGATCCTGGTGCTGCTGTACTGGGCTTCGGTCATCGTGGGGGTGCTCGACCTGGGACAGTTCCAGATCCATCACGACCTGCACGTAGACAAAGGCGTCAACGTGGAGGTGGACCTCCAGGCGGGCTGGTGGGGCGTGGTGCTGGCCTTTTTCAACGTAGGCTCGGTGCCCTTCATGATCCTGATCAGCTTCACGTCCCTGTTCCTGTGGGTGGGCGCCATCCTGGGCAACTACTACCTGCCCGGTCCCGCGTGGATGAGCCTGCTGCTCTTGGTACCCAACCTGCTGGTGAGCCTGCTCCTGACCAAACTGGTCACCAGCCCCCTCAAGTGGATTTTTCGCGAAGACCCCAACGAGGTGGCAGGCAACCAACAGGTGATCGGCCGGACGTGTACGGTGGTGCTGCCGGTCAATGACAAAAAGATCGGGCAGGCCGAAGTGCCCATTCAGCGCGGAGCCCCCCTCCTGCTCACCGTACGTACCACCGCCGGCAACCGCATGGCCCGCGGCGAAAAAGGACTGATCATCGACTACGATAAAAAAGACCACACTTTTCTCATTGAGCCCTACGACACCGGCGACAGTACGCTGGTTAAATAGTACCCGTTTGATGGTACACGGATTGATTATGATGAGTATGATTGGGACTGATTTAAAAAAGGGTTCGGAGAAAAGATCATAATAAACCATAATCATCATAACCAATCAGTGCACCATTATCCCGTGTACCATTCCCTTCGAGCAATCAAATTCCATTTTCCCATACGCTATGCTTGCAAATCTTACCATTGCGGTTACGGTCATCCTGGCCGTGTTCCTGTTCGGCTTCATTGCCCTGATTTTCAACTGTTACAAGAAAGTACAGCAGGGTGCCGCCCTGGTGCGTACCGGCTTCGGCGACCTGACCGTGAGCTTCAACGGCATGTTCGTGTTTCCGGTGCTGCACAAGCTCGAAATCATGGAGACCTCCCTCAAGAGCATTGAGATCAACCGCGTGGGCAAGGAAGGCCTCATCTGCAAGGACAACATGCGGGCCGACATCAAGGTGGCGTTCTTCGTGCGGGTCAACAAAACCAAGGAAGACGTGGAGAAAGTAGCCCAGTCCATCGGCTGCGCCCGGGCCTCCGACCCCGGCCAGATGGTGCAACTCTTCGAAGCCAAGTTCTCCGAAGCCCTCAAAACCGTGGGCAAACGGTTCGACTTCGTGGAACTCTACGACTCCCGCGAGAAGTTCAAGAACGAAATCCTCGAAGCCATCGGCCGCGACCTCAACGGCTACGTGCTCGACGACTGCGCCATCGACTACCTCGAACAGACGCCCATCACCTTCCTCAACGCCGACAACATCCTCGACTCGGAAGGCATCAAGAAGATCACCGAACTCACCGCCCAGCAGAAGATCAAGGCCAACCTGATCCGCCGCGAGGAGGAAAAAGTGATCACCAAGCAGAACGTGGAGGCCCGCGAAGCCATCCTCGAACTCAACAAGCAGCTGGCCGAAAAGGAAGAAAAGCAGAAGCGGGAAATTGCCTCCATCAAAGCCCGCGAAGAAGCCGAAACCGAGAAAGTTACCCAGGAAGAACGGCTTAAATCGCAACGGGCCCGCATCCAGACGGAAGAAGAACTCCAGGTGGCCGAGCAGAACAAGCTGCGCCAGATCGTGGTGGCCCAGAAGAGCAAGGAGAAAACCGAGGCCGTGGAAAACGAACGGGTGAAACGCGAACAGATGCTCGAAGCCAACGAACGGGAACGCATCGTGGAACTGGCCCGCATTGAAAAAGAAAAAGCCCTCGAAGAAGAACGCAAGAACATCCAGGAAGTGATCCGCGAACGCGTAGTGGTGGAAAAGGCCGTGGTGGTGGAAGAAGAACTCATCAAAGACGCCCGGGCCTTTGCCACGGCCGAACGCGAAAAGTCGGTGGCCATCAAGCACGCCGAGCAAGTCGCCGAAGAAGCCCTCGTGCAGCAGATCAAGTCGGCCGAAGCCGACAAGCGGTCCGCCGAACTACGCGCCGAACAATCCATCATCCAGGCCAACGCCGACCGGCAGGCCGCCGAAAAGACGGCCGAAGCCAAGAAGCTCCTGGCCGACGCCCGGGTAAAGGAAGAAGCCGCCAAGGGGCTGGCCGAAGTACGGGTGCTGGAAGCCAAGGCCGACGCCAACGAAAAGCAGGGCCTGGTGGACGCGGTCATCATCGAAAAGCGGGCCATTGCCGAAGCCACCGGCATCAAAGTGAAGCGGCAGGCCGAAATTGAAGCGGACGAAAAGCAGGGCCTTGTGGAAGCCGGGGTCATGGAAAAGAAAGGACTGGTGGAGGCCGGCGTGCTGGAGAAGAAGGGCCTGGCCGAAGCCAAGGTAACGCAATCGAAAGCCGAAGCCCTCGAAAAAGAAGGCCTGGCCGAAGCCAACGTCCGCGAGAAGAAGGGCCTGGCCGACGCCCTGGGCATCGAAGCCAAAGCCAACGCCATGAAAAAGCTCGACGGGGTGGGCAAGGAGCACGAGGAGTTCAAGCTGCGCGTGCAGCAGGAAACCGACATTGCCCTGGCCCAGATCAACATTCAGAAGGACATTGCCAACGCCCAGGCCAGCGTGATCAGCGAGGCGCTGAAGGCTTCCAACATCAGCATCGTGGGCGGCGAAACGATGTTCTACGAAAACATCATGGGTGCCATCACCAAGGGCAAGTCGGTGGACAGCTTCGTCAACAATAGCGAAGTGATCAAGGGCGTGAAGACGGCCCTGCTCGGCAACGGCAACGGCAAGGACGCCAACGGCAAGGACGTGAGCCTGGGCGACAACCTCAAGAAGTTCGTCGGCCAGTTCAACCTCAAATCGGAGGACATCAAGAACCTGACGATCTCGGCCCTGATCGTGAAAATGATCACGATGACCCACGACGACGGCCTCCGCGGCGTGCTGGCCGAATTGCTGGATACGGCCGAGAAGAGCGGAATTTCGGAACGGAAGGCGACGTCGGTGTTGTAGGGCTGGGGGGATTTGGGGAATAGGGTTCGGGGCGAGTAGCGTTGGCGGGATGTTTTTTTTGGATAGGGTTTGGATATGGGATAGGGTTAAAACCCTATCCTATGGATATTGGGTTCGCGGGTTCAATTTGCCCATTGGCAGGATAGGGTTTAAACCCTATCCTGCTATCCTACCTGAGCTATGACCAACCTAGCAAGCTTCCTCCCCAATATCCATAGGATAGGGTTTTAACCCTATCCCATATCCAAACCCTATTCCTATTCCCCGAACCCTATCCTACTCAATCACAGCACATTCGACTCCTTCTTTTCAACGTTCGCTTTAATGAATGAAACAGGGTCAAAACCTTGTTCCAAACTCTTTTCTATTCCTGCAAATGCCACAAACTTTTACTGCACTCTGGGTTCACCTGATCTGGGCAACCAAGAACCGGGAGCCCATCTTGCACAAGTCAATTCGCATTCCCTTGTATAAACAGATCAGGATCATCGCGGCGCAGAAGGGGTATCAGCTGGATTTCATCAACGGCGTGGAGGATCACGTACACTGCCTGTTTTCGGTGCCGCCCAGTCTTTCAATCAGCCAGATTGCCAAAAACATCAAAGGTGCTTCGTCCCACTGGCTGAACCGGCAAGGCTTGATGGAGGGGCCATTCGAGTGGCAGGATGGTTACGCCGCTTTTTCAGTAAGCCCATCCAACGTACAACGCGTGCGGAATTACATCAAGAACCAGGAGACGCACCACAAAACGGTAGGCTTCGAAGCCGAACTCGAATCGCTGAGGACATCCATTATTCCCCTTGGCATTGAACCGTAGCCCCCACCGTCTCCGATCAGTAGGATAGTGTTGAAACCCTATCCTACCAACGAGATGGTTGAAGATACAAGCTTCTGCGCCCAATATCCATAGGATAGGGTTTCAACCCTATCCCAAATATCAACCAGTAATTCCAATGGCCGCCACCGATACCTCCACCCTGCCCACCCCTGCCCCCGCCGTCCAGCTCGAAAGCGGCACATACGAGATCATCCGCAAGCGGCTCGAAAGCCACGCCGGTGACCTGCGCGACCGGCTCAAAGGGCTCAACGCGGCCCGCAAGGAGGTATTCGGCTCCATCGAAACCAAACTGATTGCCAACAACCGGATCGTTACCGAACACAACTGCATTCCCCAGGACATGATCCCGGTGGGCCGCCTGTTCATCTTCGGCTACAACGTGCACCTGGGACTCAAGTCAGAAATTGACCTGTCGGACGTGTTCAGCGTGTTCTCGTTCGACAAGGGCGACCACTCCTTCCACCAGCAACCCCCCGACCTGATCCGCAACGCCGAGTTTGAGGGGCAGGTAGAAGAACTCTACAAGTACTACAAGCTCACCACCTTCACCAAGTTTGCCATCATCGGGCCGCACCTGTTCATGGTGTTCCGCATCGGCAAGGGCGTGCGCGACATCAAAACCTTTAAGTGGCTCATCAAGGGCGACGGGCTGCACTACCTCGACAACCGCAGCGACCACGAATTCAAGTTCCCGCCCCAGCAGGAATTTGAGTGGAAACGCACCCGGCGCGACTACCAGCGCAAGGGCAAGCACCCCCACATTTCCGTCGAAGACCGCATTTTCGTCGAAACCGTCGGCGGCGACCTCACCATCAAGGTCGAAGACAACACCGACACCGGCGAGGGTATTTTTTCCGAAAAAGTAGAACACGCCGAACAGTCGCTCGACGACGCCGAATTTTTCTACGCGGGCCTGGGCAACCTGATCCTGCTCAAAGTGCGGCCCTACCAGGAAAAGGACTACCGCTACATCGTTTTCAACGACAAGCTCAAAAAGGCCCTCCGCATCGACGCCATCGGCGAAGCCTGCGTGCTGCTGCCCGACGGCCAGGGCCTGCTCTTTGCCAACGGCTACTACCTCCAGAGCGGCGGCGTGAAGCAGTTCGACAACCTGCCCGGCGGGATGCAGTTCGAAAAAACCATTCCGTCGCCCAACGGCGAGGACGTGCTGTACGTGTTCCACAACCTCGAAACGGGCACCTACGTGCTGCTGCCCTACAACCTCATCGAGCAGAAAGTGGAGAACCCGGTGCTGTGCAACGGCTTTTCGCTGTTCGGCAACGGCGAACTCTGCTACTTCCGTTCCCAGGAGGAGCCGGGCAAGAACCACCTCATCCAGGTGTGGCAGACGCCCTTCGTGGGGGCCGACTACGTGCCGCCCGTGAGCACCGACAACTACCTCTACAAGATCGGCAACAAGGACATTGTGCGGGCCATGGCCGAGGCCCACGACGTGATCAACCTGGTGGGCCGCGAGGACGTGTACGCCACCTTGTACTCCGACCTGGTGAAAAAGACCGGCGGCATGCAGGACACCTACTACTGGCTCAAGTCCGAAGAGGCGTTTAACCTCAATGCGGCCATTGCGGAGATTCGTACCGCCGCCTCGTCGGCCATCGAGGAATTCGAAAAGGTGGTGCGGGTGCGTAAGAACACGCAGGCCCGGACCGACGCGGTGGTGGGGCAGGTAAAAGCCCTGGTGGGAGGGATCAAAAAAACGCCCTTTGACCAGGTCGATAAGTTCGTGCAGGCCCTGGCGTCGCTGCGCGGGCTGCGCGGCGAGGTGATTTCGCTCAAAGACCTGCGGTACGTGGACCTGGCGGTCGTGGCCGCCCAGGAAGAAGTCCTGGAAGCCCAGACCCGGCAACTCTCTGCCGACACGGTTACCTTCCTGCTCAACCCTGATTCGCTCAAGTACTACCGGCAGCAAGTAGAAACCCGGCAGGCGGGCATCCCCGGCATCACCAAGGTGGCCGACGCCCAGAAACGCGAAGCCGAACTCGACGCCACCGGCAAGGAACTCGACCTGCTCATCGAAATCGTGAGCAACCTCAAGATCGACGATTCCACCCAGACCACGGCCATCATCGACGGCATTTCGGGTATTTACGCCCAGTTGAACGGGGCCAAGGCCACCCTCAAGTCGCGGAAGCGGGACCTGCTCGGCACGGAGGCCCAGGCCGAATTTGCCGCCCAGCTCAAGCTCATTGCCCAGGGCATCATCAACTACCTCGACGTGTGCGACACCCCCGCCAGGTGCGACGAGTACCTGACCAAGCTGATGGTGCAACTGGAAGAACTGGAAGGCAGGTTTGCCGAGTTCGACGAGTTCATTACGCTGCTGGCCGGCAAACGCGAAGAGACGTACAGCGCCTTCGAGGCCAAAAAGCAGGTCCTCACCGACGCCCGCAACAAACGGGCCCAGTCGCTGCTGTCGGCCGCCGACCGCATCCTGAAGGGCATCGCCAACCGCGTGGCCGGCTTCAAGACCGTCAACGAGATCAACGGCTACTTCGCCGGCGACCTGATGATCGGCAAGGTGCGCGACATCGTGGCGCAGCTCACGGCGATGGAAGACCCCGTGAAGGCCGACGAGATCGAGAGCCGCCTCAAAACCATTCGGGAAGACGCCGTGCGGCAGCTTAAAGACCGCCAGGACTTGTTCGTGGACGGCCAGAACGTGATCCGCCTGGGCAAGCACGCCTTTTCGGTGAACACCCAGCCGCTGGACCTGACCATCCTTACCCGCGACGGGGAAATGTATTACCACCTGACCGGCACCAACTTCTACGAACCCCTCTCCCACCCCGACCTGCTCACCAACCGCGACCTGTGGGGCCAGGAACTGGTTTCTGAAAACGGGGACGTGTACCGGGCCGAGTACCTGGCTTACCAGATCTACGGGCAGGCCACCGCCGCGCCGGGCACCGGGTCCCTGCCGGCCGGCCACAAACCGGCTCCCGGCGACAATCTCTCCAGGGCCCAACTGGCCGGGCTTTCGGGTGATGCCCTGCTGGCGTACGTGCAGGCCTACATGGCCCCGCGTTACGTGGAAGGCTACGTCAAGGGCGTGCACGACCACGACGCCGCCCTGCTCCTCAAAGCCCTGCTCGACCTGGACGGGCAGATCGACCTCTTGCGTTTTGCGGCCCCGGCCCGGGCCCTGGCCGCGTTGTACTGGCAGAGCTTCGTTCCCGCCGACCGCAAGGCGCTGCTGCACCACCAGATCAAAGGCATCGGCGTCATCCGCAAGGTATTCCCGCACACCCGCGACTTCGGCAGCGTGCTGGCCGACCTCCGGCATGAACTGGAAACGTTCGTGGCCGAAACCAAACTGCTCGACCCGGCGCTGGCCGGACCGGCCGCCGACTACCTGTTCGAAGAACTGACCCGCGGCGATGCGTTCATCATCAGCGCCGAAGCCGCCGGGCTGTACGAAGCCTTCCACGAGTCGCTGCACGCCCAGGGACACGAAACCACCTTCCGGCAGTCTTTGGCCCAACTGGAAGCCGCCCCGCCCGAACGGTTCGCCATGGCCCGCCACTGGGTAAAGGCTTTCGTGGGCCAGTGCCTCACCAAGATCGAAGACGCCGCCGACTACGTGGACGAAACGGCCGCCCTGCTTTTTCTGGGCAGCTTCGACGGCGGCCGCGTCGTGCCGGCCACTACCCGCCGCACCGTGACGGGCCTGCTCGGCACGCACCCGGTCATCCGGGACCACGCCTACGCGCTGCACTTCAACGCATTCCTGGCAAGGCTTTCCGGCTTTGCCGGGCAAACCGTACCGCGTTACCTGCAATTCAACGAACGCAAAAAATCGCTGGCCGAAGGGCTGCGGAAGGAGATGCGCCTGGCGGAATTCACGCCCCGCGTGCTGACCTCGTTCGTGCGCAACAAGCTCATTGACCAGCTCTACCTGCCCCTCATCGGCGACAACCTCGCCAAGCAGATCGGGGTGGTGGGCGCCGAAAAACGCACCGACCTGATGGGCATGCTGCTGCTCATTTCGCCGCCGGGCTACGGCAAAACCACCCTCATGGAGTACGTCGCCAACCGGCTCGGCCTCATCTTCATGAAGATCAACGGGCCGGCCATCGGGCACCGGGTTACGTCGCTCGACCCCGCCGAAGCCCCCAACGCCGGGGCCCGCGAGGAGATGAACAAGCTGAACCTGGCCTTCGAGATGGGCGACAACGTGATGATCTACGTGGACGACATCCAGCACTGCAACCCGGAATTCCTGCAAAAATTCATTTCCCTCTGCGACGGACAGCGCCGCATTGAGGGCGTCTACCAGGGCAAGCCCAAAACCTACGACCTGCGCGGCAAGAAAGTGTGCGTGGTGATGGCCGGCAACCCCTACACGGAGAGCGGCGAAAAGTTCAAAATTCCCGACATGCTGGCCAACCGGGCCGACACCTACAACCTGGGTGACATCATCGGCGACACGGAAAGCATTTTTAAACTCAGCTACATCGAAAACTGCCTCACGGCCAACCCGGCCCTCAACAAGCTGCTCACGAGGAGCCAGAAGGACATTTACACGTTGATCAAACTGGCCGAAACGGATAGCCAGGACGGGCTGGAATTTGACGCGGGCTACGCGGCCGAAGAACTGAACGAATACGTGGCCGTGCTCAAGAAGCTGTTCGTGGTGCGCGACTTCATCCTGCGCAACAACCTCCAGTACATCCATTCGGCGGCTCAAGCCGATGAGTTCCGTACCGAACCGCCGTTCAAGCTCCAGGGTTCGTACCGGAACATGAACAAGATTGCCGGCAAGGTGGTAGCCATCATGAACGAGGCCGAACTGCGCACGCTGATCCTTTCGCACTACGAAAACGAGGCCCAGACGCTGACCACCGGCGCGGAAGCCAACCTGCTCAAGTTCAAGGAACTGAACGGCCTGCTGACCGAGGAGGAAAAAGCCCGCTGGACGGAGATCAAAACGACTTTCCGCAAAAACCAGCAGTTCAAGGGCCTCGCCTCCGGCGACCAGATGGGCCAGCTCATGGTCCAACTCTCCACCCTCGGCGAAGGACTCAACGCCATCCGCGAGGTGATTGCCGAAGGGGTCAGGAAGCCAGGATCAGGATTAACAAGATTAAAGGATTAACCGGATGGATCGGGATTAACCGGATTAGGATTGAGATTAACCGGATTAGGATCGGGATTAACCGGATTGAGATTAACCGGATTAGGATTGGGATTAACCGGATTAAAAGATTAAGAGGATTTCGGTCGTCGTAATCCTGCTAATCCTTTAATCCGATTAATCCCGATCCATCCGGTTAATCCTTTAATCTTGTTAATCCTGATCTTCTGCCCACCCCGCCCGACACGCTGATCACGTCGGGGTAGCCCGGCAACACGTTGAGCGACAGGCCGTAATTCTCGCGGAAATAGTAGTTGTACTCCAGCTGGCCGCCCAGCAGCACCAGCTTGGTTTCCCACCGGCTGCCAGCGGGAGCTTTGAGCCAACTGTCGTCGGGCACGTAGCCCGGCACGTCCTTCCACGATTGCCGCCGGTAGAGTACCGGTCCCAGGCTCCAGCTGAACCCGTGCCGACCCTTGCCCAGCGTGGTGCCCGCCCCGAAGAAGTTGACGCCCACGTGGCTGAGCATGGCGAACTTGTTGGCGCAGTCGCGCCACACCAGCGCCTGGATGAACTTGAGGCCCACGTTACGGTACACGTTCACGTCGAGGGTGAGGGCCAGGCCCTGGGTGATCACTGCGTAACCCTTGCGGTCGAGGCGGCCGCCGTACTGGCCGGCTACGGGCTGCGGACGGGGGTGAATGGCGAGGCCCGAAAATTTGATGCCGAAGGAAACGGCCTGCGCACGGGCGGGCAGCAGGACGGGCAACAGGGCAAGGAGCAGCAGCAGGCGTTTGTGTTTCAGGAGTACGTCTCCCATAAGGGGCAAAATTTTGCCCGAAGATACGAAAGGACCGGCAAGCCCCGCAATCCCGGCCGGCCTTCACCGCGGGGCTGTCCGCTGCACAGGCTGCGTACCGGGTTCATCTGGGCAGCCCGTGGTGCCTGGCGTACCGGGCCAGCGGGGTGATCAGGAAGACGTCGGGTAGAAAAATACCTAAAAGTAGGTATTGATTTATACTTAAAAGCTGTGCACATTCAGCCAGGTTTTTTTTGTGCTCCAGCAAGTGTAAGTACTGAGTTGGGTTCTCTGATTTCGAATACGCGTATTCACGGGTAGGCTTACGGCTGACCAGCGTGCTTTGGGCTAGCCTCCAGAATGTCTGCTTTACCT
This sequence comes from uncultured Sphingobacteriales bacterium, assembly GCA_963844325.1. Lineage (GTDB taxonomy): Bacteria > Bacteroidota > Bacteroidia > Cytophagales > 172606-1 > CADCTQ01. The sequence continues at coordinate 3,921,608 of CAWJNV010000002.1, read as the reverse complement.
CTCTTCCGCACCGTCATTGCGGTATACCTCCTGGCTACGATCTTGCTGCTCAACATCTTTTTGTGATAAGGGCCGTGCTTAACGGCAACGTTAGCTCCTTTTGCCAAACTGTGTTTTCGTACTTCCCGTCAGGGCCGCTTTTCCTTATTGACCGGAAAGGGCGGTAACGCCGCTGAACCCGTGCCGGGCACCTACCCAGGGTGGTGATCCGGCTGGTTACGCTTTTAACCCTCTCTGCTTCCTTTCCTCACCAAATCTTTACCGTTATGGACACTCCTGCCTCCGTATCACCCCTTCCCCGGGAGCACCGTTGGGTGCGTCTATTGCCGTATCTATCTCTTGTATGGGTGCTGTTGGCCGGGCCGGGTTACGCCCAAAGCCCGCCGGCGGCTTCCGTATCCGTGAAAGTGCAGGTACCGGCCAGTATGCGTTGGACTCCCTTCCACGTGGACCGTTACCTGACGGTACCGCCCGATTTTACCATCTCGGTCTATGCCCGCGTGAACCAGCCGCGTTTTATGGCAATTGCGCCCAACGGGGACCTGCTCGTCTCACAACCCACTACCGGCAAAGTGCTCCTGGTACGGCCTAACGGCGGCGGCGCTCCGCTGATCTCCGATTTTGCTACGGGCCTCTCCTTTCCGCACGATATCGTTTTTCACCAAATTGGCACTACCACCTACGTGTACATTGCCGAAAGCCACCAGATCAACCGCTACGTGTACAATGCGGGCGACCTGACGGCCCACCACCGGCAGATTGTAGTGACGGGTCTGCCCGTTGCCAGCACGCCCGAACTGAACGGGACTTTCCGCCACCGGTTAAAAAACATCGCCCTCGACGGCAACCATAAACTGTACGTCTCCATTGCTTCTTCCTGCAATGCTTGCTCGGCCGATTCGCAGAGTGATCCCATCCGCGCCGCCATCTACCAATACAATGCAGATGGCACCGGCCGGCGCCTGTTTGCCCAGGGCCTGCGCAATGCGGAGGGGCTTGCCTTCGTGCCGGGCACGAACCGGCTGTGGGCAGTGGTAAACAACCGCGACAATATCGCCTACCCCTTCAACCGTGATTTCAACGGAGACGGCACCAATGACTACGGCAAGGTGCTGCAGAGTTACGTCGACAATCATCCGCCCGAGGAGTTTACCTACGTGCAGGATGGGGGGAATTACGGCTGGCCCTTTTGTAACCCTAACCCCGACAACACCCTGGTAAACATGCCCTTTGACCGTGACTACGAATTCAACCGCAATGGGCAGGTAGATTGCAACGGCATGACGCGCATCAACCGGGGCATCCAGGCCCATTCGGCCCCGCTGGGCCTGACCTTCCTGCAGAGCACTTCCTTTGCCAATGGGTACCGGGCCGGAGCGGCCGTAGGGATGCACGGTTCCTGGAACCGAACGAAGAAAACGGGGTACAAGGTAGCTTTTTTCCCCTGGAACAGCGCAACGCAGACGCCCACCGGCCAGATTGACCTGGTAAAGGGTTTTCTCAATGAGGCAACCCAGAGCGTACTCGGCCGGCCGGTTGACGTGGCAATCGATCACCAGGGGGATATGCTCATTTCCGATGACTACAGCCATACGATCTATAAGTTATCCTACCTGCGTTCCCCGGAGAACCCCGCCAGTACGGCAGGCGGGCTCAATTACACTTACTACGAAGGCAACTGGAATGTCTTACCTGATTTCTCCGGTCTGACTCCTCTGAAAACGGGTACCGTAACTAATTTCTCGCTGGCGCCCCGCAACCGCAGCGACAATTTCGCCTTCCGGTTCACGGGCTACGTGCAAGTACCCGCCAATGGGCTGTACACCTTTTATACCTCCTCCGACGACGGCTCCAGGCTCTACATCGGCAATACCCTGGTGGTGAACAACGACGGGCTGCACGGCCCCCGTGAACGCGCCGGAACCATCCGGTTGCGCGCGGGCAAACACGCCCTGACAGTAACCTTCTTCGAAAAGACGGGAGGGGAGGTACTCAACGTAAGTTACGCCGGGCCGGGCATTGCGAAAAGAGCCATTCCAACCACTGCCTTGTTCCGGGCCGGCACCGGCGCACGGGCGGTTGCGGAAACTGCCGGGGAAGCGTCCGCTACGGAGGGCAGCCTGCGCGTGCATCCCAACCCGGGCACCGACTGGGTCCGGGTAAGCTTCGCGGCTCCCGAAGCAGCACAGGTATCCCTCCAGCTCACCGACGCCCAGGGCCGGAGTGCGCTGAGCACGACCCGGTCCGTTGCGGCGGGCATGAATCAGGTGGACTTGTTCGTGGGGAACCTGAAAAGAGGAACCTACACGGTTACCGTTGGGCAAAAAGGCAAACCACTGACCGGCAAGGTAGTACTCGTCAGGTAGAGAATACGTCACAAAAACACGAAGACACCAGGGAACACAAAGGCGGCTGCGGCCGGCAAACCTTCGTGTTCCCTGGTGTCTTCGTGCCTTTGTGGCGGGACTGGCATTACCGGATCACTGCTCGACAACACCACGTGGGTATCTGATCCTGTTCATCCTCTAATTCTGAGAATCCTGATCCTTACTTGTTGAGCAGCGCCTTGAGACGGGCCAGTTCGTCGTCCACCTTGGTGTTTTGTTCGAGTTGTTTGAACTGGTAATCCACGTCGCGGGTGGATTCGGCCGACGAGAGTTCGGTAAGGGCCTGGGCGTCAGCTTCGAGCTTGAGGATTTTTTCCTCGTACTTGTCGAACTTGGCGAAGGAATGGTTGCCCATGCCGCTCAGTTGTTTGGCCATTTCGGCCTGGGCCTTGGCGTTTTTGCTCCGGGCAATGAGGGTGGCTTCTTTCATGCGGGCGTCCTGTAGTTTGGATTTCAGTTGTTCGATCTGTTCCTTGAGCTGGCGGGTGGTGGCAACGGCATTTTCGTGCATTTGCTTGTACTGCGTGGCCTGCGTGTCGAGCTGGCCCTTTTTGGTCAGGGCCACCTTGGCCAGGTGTTCATTGTTGGCCCGCAGCGCCGTAAGGGCCTTGTTCTCCATGTCCTCGGAGCCCTTTACCATGTCCTGGTACTGCCGTTCGAGGCGTTTTTCGGTGCCCATGGCCGAAGCCAGCGCATGGTTGGCCTTCTCCACGGATTCCTCCATTTCGAGCACCATCAGTTTGATCATCTTTTCCGGGTCCTCAGCCCGGTCGAGGGCACTGTTCACATTTGATCGGAATACGTCGAGGAAACGGCTGAGAAATCCCATAAGGTTACTAATTTGGGTTACTGGAATTAAAACGTAATATATGTAAAAAACCGCCAATCAGTAACCCATGTCTTCCCTCTTCCGCCGCTTCGGCCGCCTGGTGCGGGCCAGTTTACTGTCATCGGACCTGCCCACGCCGCAGGGGCCAGATGCCTTCGATACAAGTTCGCAAAATTACGCCGATTGGCAACCCAGGTCGGGCCCGACCAATCCCCCGCCGGCAACCCCACCTCCACCCGCCGGTCCCGAAGCGGGCTACTACGCCGCCCTCGAACTCCCCGCCAATGCGTCATTCGAAGAGATTAAGCGGGCCTACAAAACGATGATGAAGAAATACCACCCCGACCGGTTCCACAACGAGCCGCAAAAGAAGCAGTTCGCCGAAGCCGTCACCCAGAAGCTCAACGAAGCCTACGCGTACTTCGAGAAAAAACACGGGAGATGATTGTATGGTTATATGGCTGTATGGTTATATGGCTGTATGGTTATATGGCTGTATGGTTATATGGCTGTATGGTTATATGGCTGTATGGTTATATGGCTGCATGGTTATATGGCTGTATGGTTGAATGGCTGTATGGTTGGGCTGGCGCACGACTCCTTCCCGATCAACAACCATATAGCCATATAGCCATATAGCCATGCAGCCATGCAGCCATTCAACCATTACAATTGGCTCAGATTGACGATGGGATTCACCTCCGGGTTGTACTGGTAGGTTTTGACCTTGCCGGTGGCGGGTACTTCCACGATGCGGTAGCCTTTGTAGGGCACGCCCCAGTTGCCGCCGAAGTGTCCGTCGAACACGTATGACTTGCCGTCGGCCGTCTTGATGCCGTGTTCGTCGTGGTCGTGGCCGTGGAAGACGGCCGCCACGTTGGGGTAGGCCGCCAGGGTTTGCATCACCTCGGGGCATTCGGTGCCGGCGCCGGTCCACTTGCGCTGGGTGATGTGCAGGAACACGAACACGTGGGTTTTCCGGCGGTACTTTTCGAGCGTCTCCTTCAGCCAGCGTACGTCGGCGCACAGGTATTCCCCTTTTTCGTTGGAAGTGTTGCCCAGCAGGAAGGCGTAGTCGCCCCGGGCGAAGCTGTGGTCGGGCGGGTAGCCCCAGGTCTGCTGCCAGGTTTCGGCCGATACCCGGTCGTGGTTGCCGCGGGTGACGTAGTACGGCACTTTCAGCCCGTCCAGGGCCGCCTTGGCCTGCGGCAGAAATTCGGGCCCGTCGTGGATGATGTCGCCGTTGAACACGCAGAAGTCGAGTCCGTTCAGTTCGTTCTCCTGGTTGAGCCAGACGACGATGTTGCCGTAAAAGCCGGCGTAATCGGTGTCCGGCTGTCCGTAGTGTCCGTCGGAAGCCACCGCAAACCGCAGCCGCACCGGCGCCTTCCCTGCCGAAGTCCCGGCGGTTGCCTCAATGGTCGTTCCCACGGCCGTTCCCGCCAGCGCCGCCGCCGAGCCGACGGTACGCTTCAAAAAACTACGACGTGTCTTTTGGTTCATGAACAGATAAGGAGTTGTTGGTTATTCGTTGTTCGTTGTTCGAATGCCAGCGTATGCTTACAACTTTCTGACCATCATTCCAGGAATTTGGCCTTCAGCTCCGGGGTGGGAATCAGGCAGGCGTCGCGGCGGCCGAAGAGGCGGTAGCGGTTGCGGGCCACCAGCCCGTACACCCAGTCGCGGACGGGACGGGGAATGATCATCAGGGCGTACAGGAACCGCCAGGCGCCGGGCAACCGCCGGGCGATGCGGAGGGCGGCCGTGGAACGGGTGTAGGCCTTCCCCCCTTCCACCAGTACGAACGTGTCCAACGCATTCGTAGACAGCCCGAACTGCCGGAGCCGGGCCTGCCCCGTCGCCGATTGCAGGGAAGCAAAGGCAAAACGCCCTTCCGGGTCGCGGTTGATGATGAATTGCACGGCCCCGTTGCACAGGTTGCACACCCCGTCGAAGAGCACGATGCTGCTGGCAGTTTTCATAATCGAAAGGATTGCACCAAAGGTAGGGAAAAAAGGAGACGGGAGACCGAAAGTTAAAGGAGGCCGGAGACCGGAGGAAAGGAGGCCGGAGGAGGGAACGCGGTTGTTTTTTAAACCGCCGGGGGCGCGGAGCACGCAACAAAAGAGCAGCCGATTGGCTTACAGCGCCTTATGTCACGTCGCGTCATTTGATAAGTAAACCAGTCATCCCCCTCCCCCCTTCCCTCCCCTGAAGCCAACCCGCAAGGGGGACTGCGTACCCGGCGGCCCGGCGACAAGGTGGTTGTGTCTTATGCGGTCACGTACGTACTTAAAAAAAGGTATCGGCCGATGGACACACGCCCAATTAAAACATTCATAATCAACCTTTTCGGGTCTCCCCGCCAAACGCCGTGCTTGTCATGCTGACGAAGGAAGCATCTGGTGAATAACTCGTGTAGAGGTGTGATCATCCCAGCAATCCGTGTTTTTGTACCGGATTCTTCGCAAGCTCAGAATGACAAGCACGGCGTTTGGCGGAAGAACTCCAACAACTCAGTGGATTGATGCTTTTTTCGAATAATATGGAACAGAATAAGAGCAAATACTACTTAACATATATGTATCTATCCAGAACACACCTTCGTATTACTCCCGCCGTTCTCTCAACCTGAAGGAATTTCCGTTTCGGGACAGTGGGCAATTGGAATTTCGTTAGAACAATGAATTTGTGGGTTATCCGTATTTTAGGACCCACTTCCACCCAAATTCATGTTCCTTTTGTTCGCAATGCCCCAAGGCATCCGCCGCTTCTTCCCCCTCCTGCTGCTCCTCACGTTCCTCCCGGGCCCCCGGCTGGCGGCGCAGGCAGTGAAGGTGGCCGTGGCCGCCAACGCGCAGTTTGTGGCGGAGGCGTTGCGGAAAGCTTTTAAAGCCGAATCGGGCACGGACCTGGAACCGATTGTGAGTTCGTCGGGCAAGCTGACGGCGCAGATCCGCAGCGGCGCCCCGTACGAAGTGTTCCTGTCGGCCGACACCAAGTACCCCGACGAACTGCACAAGGCCGGCTTTGCGGCCGAAGCCCCTAAGGTGTACGCCTACGGTTCGCTGGTGCTGTGGAGCGGCCGGAAACGGGCCCTGCCCCAGAATTTGAATTTCCTTACCGGCGCCGACATTGCCAGAATTGCGGTAGCCAACCCCCGGCTGGCCCCCTACGGCGAGGCGGCCGTGCAGGCCCTCACCTACTACAAGCTGTACCCGCGGGTAGCCCAAAAGCTGGTATTCGGCGAAAGCATCGCCCAGGTGAACCAATACGTGTTGTCGGGCGCCGCCCCGGTGGGTTTTACGGCCAAGTCGGTGGTACTCGACCCGGCCGCCAAGGGCAAAGGCGCCTGGGTGGAAGTGGACCGGAAGGCGTACCAACCCATTGCCCAAAGCGTGGTGCTGCTCAAAAAAGGCAATTCCGCCGGCGCCCGGCAGTTCTACCAGTTCCTGTCCGGCGCCACGGCCAAAGCCATTTTTAGAAAATACGGCTATCTTACGGAATTGATCGAAAACTAAAAATGGTGGGCGTGACCGGTCCGGTTGCGGTTCACCCCTGCTTGCCAACTATCCTTACGAAGACGCGATACATCTTATGAAGACGCGATAAATCGCGTCTCTACGAACGTTAACCACTGATTACTTTTATGCCCGACCTTTCCCCGCTGTGGCTGACCCTGAAACTGGCGACGGTCACTACGGGCCTGTTGCTGCTGGTGGGCATTCCGATGGGGTACTGGCTGGCCTACACCCGCACGCGGCTCCGGCCCGTGGCGGAGGCCGTGCTGAGCCTGCCCCTGGTGCTGCCCCCGTCGGTGCTGGGTTTTTACTGGCTGCTGGCCTTTAGCCCCGCCGGCCGGCTGGGTACGCTGCTGCAAGAATGGCTGGGGCTGCAATTGGTGTTTTCGTTCGAAGGGCTGGTGCTGGCGTCGGTGGTGTACAGCCTGCCGTTCATGGTGCAACCCGTGCACGCCGGGCTGGTCAACCTGCCCGGTTCGCTGCGGGAAGCCGCCTACACGCTGGGCAAGTCGCCGCTGCAAACGGCCTTCCGGGTGCTGTTGCCCAACGTCAGAACGGCCATCTTCACGGGGGCAGTGCTGTCGTTTGCCCACACCATCGGCGAGTTTGGCCTGGTGCTGATGATCGGGGGCAACTTGCCCGGCGAAACCCGCGTGGCCTCCATTGCCGTGTACGACGAGGTGGAATCGCTCAACTACGCGGCGGCGCACGGGTACTCGGCGATCCTGCTGGCCCTTTCTTTCGCCATCCTGTTGTTCGTGTACGTCATCAACCACCGGTTCGGGAGGCGGCCGGCCCGATGATCCGGGTGGACGTGCGCAAAAAACTTTCCCTGGCTACCGGCGAGGCGCACCTGGAGGCCGCTTTTGCGCTGGCGCCGGGCAGCTTCGCGACGCTCCACGGGCCGTCGGGGGCGGGCAAAACCACGCTGCTCAAAATCCTGGCGGGGCTGGTGCAGCCGGAGGCCGGCACGGTGACGGTCGGCGAAGAAACCTGGCTCGACACCCGCCACAGGGTATCGGTGCCCCCGCAGCGCCGCGCCGTGGGACTGGTGTTCCAGGATTACGCCCTGTTTCCCAACCTGACGGTGCGGGAAAATGTGGCCTTCGGGCTCGACGACAAAAAGCACGCGGGGCGGGTAACGGACCTGCTCGAACGCACCGGGCTCACGGGCCTGGCGAACCGTCGGCCGGCTACCTTGTCGGGCGGGCAACAGCAACGGGTGGCCCTGGCCCGGACGCTGGTGCGGCAGCCCAAACTGCTGCTCCTCGACGAGCCGTTTGCCGCCCTCGACATTGCCACCAAAAGCACGTTGCGTAGCGAGTTGCTGGCCTTCCACCGCCAGTTCGGCCTCACCACGATCCTGGTGAGCCACGACCCCGTGGAGATTTACCAACTCCCCGACTACGTGCTGGAAATGGACCACGGCCGGCTGGTACACCAGGGTTCCCCGCAAGACCTCCCGGGCGCCGGCGCGCCAAACGACGGGATCGAAGGCTACGGCCGGGTCCTCGCGGTGACCGGAGCCGGCGGGGAATGCCTGGTACGGGTGCAGTCTGATGGGCAGCAGGTGGTTACGGGGATGATGCCGGCAGCGGAAGCCCAGACACTGACGGTGGGCGACCGGGTGCACCTTTCGGCCCGGCTGCTGGATTTGCGCATTACCAGGGTTGAGTAGATAATTCGTCATTCGTCATTCGTCATTCGTCATTCGTAATTCGTAATTATTTTTATGCTTAGTCAGGAAGAATGGGGCCGGTACGCCCGGCAGATGGTGTTGCCCGGCATGGGTCCGGAAGGCCAGGAAAAACTCAAACGGGCCAAGGTGCTGGTGGTCGGTGCCGGGGGCCTGGGCTGCCCGGTGCTGCTGTACCTGGCCGCTGCCGGCGTGGGTACCCTGGGCATTGCCGACGGCGACGTGGTGTCGGCCAGCAACCTGCACCGGCAGGTCCTCTACGGGACCGGCGACGTGGGCCGGCCCAAAGCCGAAACGGCCGCCCGCCGCCTGCGGGAAATGAACCCGCTGATCACGGTGTCGGTCCACGCGGCCCACTTGTCGAGCAGCAATGCGCTGGAGTTGCTGGCGGGGTACGACTGGGTGGTGGACTGCACCGACAACTTCCCGGCCCGCTACCTGATCAACGACGCCTGTGTGCTGCTCGGCAAACCGTTCGTGTACGGGGCCATTCACCGGTTCGAGGGACAGGTGTCGGTGTTCAACCACGCGGGGCCGGACGGGGCGCCGGGGCCCACGTACCGCTGCCTGTTCGCCGAGCCGCCCCCGCCCGACCAGGTGCCCAACTGCGCCGAAGCCGGGGTGCTGGGCGTGCTGCCGGGCGTGGTGGGTCTGCTGCAAGCCACCGAGGTAGTAAAGGCCCTCACCGGCAACGGCAACGTGCTGAGCGGCGAACTGCTCCTGCTGGACCTGCTCGAAACCTCGTTCCGCAAGATCCGCTTCCGCCGCACCCCGCGCGCCGCCCAGGTCACCGGGCTGATCGACTACGAAGCTTTCTGCCGGGCCGGCGCCCCGGCCGACGAAAAAGCCGATGTCGTTAAATCCCTCACCGTGCACGAACTGCACGACAAGCTGGAAGCCGGGGAAGCGGTGGCCCTGCTCGACGTGCGGGAACCCCACGAGTACGAGGTGTGCCGCCTGGAAGGGGCTACGCTGGTGCCGCTCCGGCACGTGGCGGCGCAGGCCGGCGAGATTCCCCGCGACCGGCCGGTGGTGGTGTACTGCCACTTCGGCGGCCGGAGCGAAAGGGCGGTGCAGCAGCTACGAGCCGAGTTCGGCTTTACCAACCTCTACAACCTGGAAGGCGGCATCGACGCCTGGGCGCGGGAAATTGACGAGGAGATGGAGCGGTACTGAGGGAGGGTTGTTCGTTGCTCGTTGTTGGTGGGTAGGCTACGGATTGATGTGGATGGGCGTGCCGTTTTTGACCATCTTCCAGATTTCGTCCATCTCGGTGTTCGTAACGGCAATGCAGCCATCGGTCCAGTCCTTCCATTTCCAGGTACCGTCGGGCAGTACGGTCGGCCCGTTCCGACCGTGGACCATGATGTCGCCGCCGGGTGACACGCCGCGTCGCCGGGCCTGCTGCTGGTCCTGCGCGTTGGGGTAGGAAATGTGAATGGATTTGTAGTAGCGGCTGTTGGGGTTGCGCCAGTCGAGCACGTAAGCGCCCTCGGGCGTCTTTTCGTCGCCCTCCTGCCGTTTGTGCCCCTTCGGGTTGTCCCCCAGGGCGATGCGGTACGTGCGCAGTACCTTGCCCGCGCGGAGCAGTTGCAGCTGCCGTTTGCTTTTGTACACCACCACTTTGTCGGCCGGTTCCGTGCCGGCCTGACCGGCGCCGTCGTAGGCCACCGTGAGCAGCAACAGCAGGGTAAAGATGTTTTTCAATGGGTTGTTTTTATTCCTCTTTGGCGATTGCCACCAGGTACACCAGGCCGTCAAGCCGGTCGATGGTTGCAGAAATATAGTATTTCTCCTGATTTCCAACCAAATATTCGTAGGTGATCCGGTTGGGCACCAACTGCACCTGCCCGGACGGCTCCCCCAGCACTCCGTTAACCTCCTCCAGCTCCATTCCGTATTCCAGCGGCAGTTGCAAGGTTGACAGGATGCGGTCGGCTGTTTCCTGGTCCAGGTCCGCCAGGTCCAGCGAAACGGAACGGAGCACTTCCGGGTCTTCCCGCAACCGGAGCCACTCGGTAAAGCCGTACACTTCGCCCAGCCAGACCTTGTCCATGAATTCCCAGCCATCCACTGCTTCGATCCGGTCGGTTTGGGGCAGGAAGTCTTTCAAGCGCAGCGGAGCCAGGTCGTGGTGCGTGATCATGCGTATTGGTTAGAAAATTAAGTTGTTGGGGTAATCCGTTTCCTCTCCCGTTTTTCCCAAACCTATCCGGGGAAAAACAACATCTTGAACATAACTGCTCATAAATCCGGCCGCCCTTTTGACTGCCTCCTTTCGCTGCGCCAATTCCGGCCTCACCCGGTCGGCGATTTGTTTCCTGTCCAGGTTTTCCTCCGGGGTATACTCATCCGGGTCTGCCGTGTGCTCATACAGCAGCACGCAAAGCGAGGACAGCAGGAGGTCAATCTTCCAGGGCAGGTATAACTGCTCATCCACCGCCCGCAACACCATTGGCAGGTACGCTGGTTCGGCTAAAAGTAACTCTTCGTCTTGATCCAACAGGGTCAACCCGGCATTCATTCCCCACTCATCGAGCAGTTGCTGATCCAATTCAACCAACCCGCGTGAAACAGAAAGGCATGCAAACGACCCGCACCGCGTACAAGCTTTGTTCTCCATGGACCGGGCATCATACAATCGAAACGCTGCTTCGCGTTTGGTTAAGGCAATGCGGTCTTCCCATCCACAATCTCTACACGTCCGCGTGAGCCAGAAACCCTCGCTTCCCGTGCCGGTTTGCTTGCTCATTTTCCTGACTTTACAAAATCCTTCATTTTGCTTTTCCAGTATGGCACCTGATCAGGCTTGCCCGCAATTGTTGTTAGCTCTTGATCCGTTTAAATGCTTTTCGGGCCAGCGTAAACAAATCAGTACCAAGTGTCAGCGCAGTCAGGCCAAAAAGAATCCAATCCTCACCGCGATGGGCTCTGAAACGCAGGTGCCCGTGAGCCCCCGCCAAAAGCATGGAAAGGAAGAACAAACCAACCAGGACCAGCAGCAGGGAAGTCCGGATTTTCATTCGTGAATGCTGGGGATGCGAATTAAAATTTATTCCACGTCCTACCCCCCAATCGTGGACATGGATTCCGATGCCGGGTGGTGCGAATTGCGGCGGGACTCGGCTTCGAAGCCGTCTTTGGCGCGGTGGCGGAAGGCGTTGCGGAAGGCGTCGGCCAGCGCCTCGTCGGTGGCCCCGCCGCGGAGCAGTTGGCGGAGGTCCAGCACCCCTTCGTCGTAGAGGCAGGTTTTGAGCACGCCCTGCGCCGTGAGGCGGATGCGGTTGCAGGTGCCGCAGAAGCTCCGGCTGAAGGCGGCAATGACCCCGAACGTGCCCGCGTGGCCCGGCACGCCGTACCCGTAGGCGGTGGCATTGGGTTCGTCGTTCAGCTTGTAGAGGCCCGGGTAAGCGGATTTTAGTTCGTCGAGGATGCGGCGGTAGTTCCAGGTAAAGCCTGCCAGGCGGGCTCCTTCGCCGTTGAAGGGCATCTCTTCGATGAAGCGGACGGCCACCGGGTGCTGCCGGGTGAGTTCGGCCATGGGCCCGATGTCCTGCGTGTTTTTGCCCTCCATCACCACCATGTTGATCTTCACTTCGATGCCCACGCCGAGCAAGGCGTAGAGCGTATCGAGCACCCGGGGCAGTTCGTCGCGGCGGGTGATGTGGCGGAAGCGGTCGCGGTCCAGCGTGTCGAGGCTCAGGTTGACGCTGCGGACGCCCAGGGCTTTCAGTTCGGCCACGTGGGGCGCGGTGAGCACGCCGTTGGTGGTCAGGTGCAGCGCCTCCACGCCGGGAATCTCGCCCAGGCGTCGCAGGAAGCCGAGCAGGCCGTTGCGCACGAACGGTTCGCCGCCGGTGATGCGCACCTTGTTTACGCCCAGTCCGGCCAGTACGCGCACAGTGCGTTCCATCTCTTCGTAGGTGAGCAGCGCCTTTTTGGGCAGGTACTGGATGCCCTCCTCGGGCATGCAGTAGAAGCACCGGAGGTTACAGCGGTCCGTGACGGCCAGGCGCAGGTAGTTGACCGGCCGGCCGTGGTTGTCGAGGAGCGAAGGTTGAGTAAGGGCCACTGCGGATCAGGATTATTCTCCCTAAATTACGCAATTATTCCGGCTGTGCGGCCCCCTCCGGGATGAGCGGCCGTTACGTGCCCCATTTTGCAAACCACCATGCACATCCGCGTAGATTTGTTCGGCGTCACCCGCGACATTGTCGGCGGCGCCCACCTGCAATACGAGGTGGCCGGGCCCGTCAGCGTAAAGGCGCTGCTGGCCGACCTGAAGGGCCGCTACCCCGCCCTGAGCCGCCTCTCCTCCCTGGCCGTGGCCGTCAACAGCGAGTACGCCGACGATGACCTGCAACTGGCCGAAAGCGACGAAGTAGCCCTGATCCCGCCGGTGAGCGGAGGGTAGGAAAAAATATTGGTCATTAGTCATTGGTCATTAGTCATTTTTCAACGTGGCAAATCCGGTAGCGCACAAACGGTATTACACGCCCGAGGAGTTTTTCCGGGCGGAGGAATGGGCGGAGGAAAGGCACGCGTACTGGCGGGGCGAAATATTCGCAGTGGCCGGCACCACCAAGTCCCACAATGCCTGTGTGGGCAACCTGTACGTCGCCCTGCGCACCCATTTCACCCCGCGCCACTGCGACGTTTTCACCGAAAACATTCTGCCGGAAGTCATTGCCGACCAGTACTACACCTACTCCGACCTTACCGTTACCTGCTCTCCCCGCGACCGGGAAGACAACAAGCCGGTCCGGGAGCCGGCCCTGATCGTGGAAGTCCTTTCCAAAAGCACGCAGGGCTACGACCTGAGCACCAAGCTGACCCATTACCTCAACATCCCGGGCCTGCTGGCTTACGTGGTCGTTTCGCGCCGCGAATACGCCCTGCACGTCTGGGAAAAGGCGCAAGACGGCTGGCACTACCGTACCCTCCAGGGCCTCGACAACTCCCTGCACCTGGCCGCTTTCGGACTCAACCTACCGCTTGCCGACATTTACCGCAACGTGGCGCTGGAAACCTGAACCGCTTGAAGCCCCATCAGGCCTGTCCATCCGCCCCCCTGTAAGTTCGCCCATTTACCCAACTGCCGCCTTATGATTGCCATTACCGACCAGCCCATTGACGTAGACGCCGCCATTGCCGCCGCCCAGTCGGAACGGGCCGGGGCCGTAAACGTGTTCATCGGCACGGTGCGCAACCACGCCGCCCGCCGGACGGTGGTGCGCCTCGAATACGAAGCCTACGACAAGATGGCCCTTAAAAAGATGGAGGAAGTGGCCGCGGAAGCCCGTCGCCGGTGGCCCGTCGAAAAAGTAGCGGTGGTGCACCGCAAGGGCGTCCTGCAAATCGGGGAAACGGCCGTGGTCATTGCCGTATCCACGCCCCACCGCCGCGAATCGTTCGAGGCCTGCCAGTACATCATTGACACCATCAAGCAGGTGGTGCCCATCTGGAAAAAGGAAGTCTACGAAAACGGCGAGACCTGGATCGCCGCGCATCCTTGAAGGATTGTATGGTTATATGGTTATATGGTTGCCTGCGGGAGGAATGATTCTCAAAGGAAAAATCATATGGCCATATAGCCATTTAACCATATAGCCATTCAGCCTTCTAACCTTCCAACTCCCTGACTATTTTCTCATACTCTCCCGGTTCGTTCACGTTGGTGAGGGAGCGGGGATTGGGGGCGCGGAGGAGGGCTACGTCGTGGTTGATGAGGGTTTTGCGGGGGCAGGAATAGCCCAGGCCCAGCATTTGCAACAGCACGGGGTAGCTGCGGGGCTCGTAGATCGTTACCAGGGGTTCGGGAAATTTCCCTTCCGGATCGAGGAAGGCGGTGGCTACCCGGGACGGGTCGCGGTGCGTCACCAGGAAGCGCAGCGTCTCGTCGTCGAGCAGGGGCAAGTCGCAGGCCACCACCAGCCAGGCGGCGTCGGGTTGGTGGCGCAGCGCCGACAGGATGCCCCCGAGCGGCCCCAGGCCCGTAAACGTGTCGGGCAGGAGCGGGAACCGGGTTCCCGGCTCGGCGGCCTGGTCGGGGCGGCACGATAGGTACACCTCGCGGCAGTACCGGGCCAGCAGGCCCGCGGCGTATTCCCGCTGCGCCTGGCCGTGGTAGTGGAGCAAACCTTTGTCCCGCTGCATCCGGGTGCTCAGCCCGCCGGCCAGCACGAGGCCGTGCAACGGGGGCAGCTGCGCCTGCCAAAGCGCGAGGATGTGCCGGGCAATCCCTTCGGTATCGTCCAACCGCAGCACGGGCAGTTCACCGGCCTGTTGCAGGTGGGCCGCCAGGTAGGCCGGCACCTCCGCAACGCCTTCGGCCAGAAGCACCAGCCGCACGTCGGTCAGTTTGTCGAGCTTCTTTTCGAGCGGTTTGGCCGGGTCCACCACCGCCACCTGGCTGCGGGCCGCGAAGTGGTTGCCGTTCACCAGCACCAGGTCCTGGCCGGCGAAAAACGGCTTGAGCTGGTACGGGTTGAGGTCGCCGCGGTAGTCGAAGCGTTTGGCGGCAATCTTGTCGTTGTAGTGCAGCGTGGCGCCGGCCTGCAGGAACGGGTTGCCGGGCCCCTCCTCCCCCTTGTGGTCAGCGTCCACGTAGGCCACGCGCAGTTGCGCCGGGAGGTGCCCCATCAGGGCCGCGGCCAGCCGTTTGATCCGGTCGCAGGGCGTACCCAGGACCGCCAGTTCGAAGCGGCCGAACTCCCCCCCGGCGGGCCGGGCCAGGGCGGCGTGCTTGGGCTTGGGGGAAGGGGCGTCGGGGCCCCCGTTACGATTGGATGCGGTAGTCACTTTTACCTCCCGTTTTTTCGATGAGCATGGTTTCTTTGATGATGATTTCCTGCGAAAACGCCTTGCACATGTCGTAGATGGTGAGGGCCGCCACCGTAGCGCCGGTCAGGGCCTCCATCTCCACGCCGGTTTTGGCCGTCACGCGGGCCGTGCACCGGATTTCCACTTCGCCGTCCGGGTTCAGGTCGATGGTAATCTTGCAGTTGTCCAGGGCCAGCGGGTGGCAGAGCGGAATGAGTTCGGACGTCTTTTTGGCGCCCATGATGCCCGCCACGATGGCCGTCGCGAACACGGGGCCTTTTTTGGTGTGAATTTCCCCGCCCGACAGTTGTTGCCGCACCACTTCGGGCAGCACCACCAGGCTGCGGGCCGTGGCCGTGCGCCGGGTTACCTGCTTGTCGCCCACATCCACCATGGCCGGGTTGCCCGCGGCATCGAGGTGGGTAAAGTTGCCTCCTTCTTCCGCCATAGAATGACCGTTCGTAAAGTGTACCTTGCAGCCGCAAAGGTAAGAAGTTAAATTCATCGTTATGATTTCAGTACAGGAAGCGGCCGCCCTGATCGGGTCGCACGCGGGGGCGGCGCCGGTCTCCCGGGTTGGCCTGGCCGAAGCCGTGGGCCGCGTGCTCCGGGAACCCGTGTACGCCGACCGTGACTTTCCGCCCTTCCACCGGGCCACGATGGATGGCATTGCCGTGGCTTTTGCCGCCCTGCAGGCCGGCCCACGCACCTTTCCGGTGGCCGGCACCGCCTACGCGGGCACGCCCCCGGGGCGCCTCACCGACCCGCAGGGGTGCCTGGAGATCATGACCGGGGCGGTACTGCCCGAAGGCGCCGACACGGTGATCCGCTACGAGGACCTGCAACTGGACGAAGGACCCGGCGGGCGGCGGGCCACCCCCCGGCTGCTCCCCGAAAAACCGTGGCACAACGTGCACCGGCGCGGCACCGACGGGCGGCAGGGCGACCTGCTGATTCCCGCGGGTACCCGGCTCGGCCCGGCCGAGATCGGCGTGGCGGCTTCCGTGGGCAGGGGCACGCTGGCCGTCTCGGGCCCGCTGCGGGTAGCCGTGGTCTCTACCGGCGACGAACTGGTGGAAGTAGACCAGTCCCCGCTGCCCCACCAGATCCGGCGCTCCAATGCGCACATGCTCGGCGCCGCCCTGCGGGAAGCCGCGGCGGCGCCGGCCCTCTTCCACGTGCCCGACGACAAGCCGGCCATCCGCCGCACGCTGGAGGCCCTTCTGCCGGACCACGACTGCCTGGTGCTCAGCGGCGGCGTATCGATGGGCAAGTCGGACTTCGTGCCCGAAGTGCTGGGCGAACTGGGCGTGGAAATGCTCTTTCACAAAGTAGCCCAGCGGCCGGGCAAGCCGTTCTGGTTCGGCCGGTCGGCGGAGGGGAAGGCCGTGTTTGCCTTTCCGGGCAACCCCGTGTCCACGTTCCTGTGCTGCTACCGCTACCTGATGCCCTGGCTGCGGGCCGTCCTCGGCCAGCCGCCCCTGCCGGCCGCCTGCGCCGTACTCGACGAAACGATCCGCTTTGCGCCGCCCCTCACCTGCTTCGTGCCCGTACGGACCTACCAGAACGCGCAGGGCGTCGTGTGCGCCAAAGCCCTGCCGGGCAGCGGCTCGGGTGATTTTGCCAACCTGCTCCACGCCGACGCCTTCCTGGAACTGGACGCGGGCACGGACACGTTCCCGGCGGGCCAGGCTTTTCCACTGGTCCGGTTCCGGAGTTGATTAACCTTTCCTTAACAGCCCGGTCCGGGTTCAGTTTTCATCTTTGCCCCAATGCCTTTTTTTATGAGAAACCCTTACGCTCATTTACTCGCCGTTCTCTTTTGCCTGATCCAAGGGGCCGGTTTTGCCCAATCCGAAGGCGACCCGTTCGCGGCGGCACAGGCGGCCTGGGACCGGCGCGACTACCCGGTGTTCCTGCAGCACATGGAAGGCGTGGTGAAGTCGATCGGCCGTCAACCGTCCCTGCTGCTCTACATGGCCCGGGGGCACGCCCTGGCCGGCGACACGGCGGCGTCCCTGACGGTGCTGCGCGAACTGGCCGCCATGCAACTCCCCTACCGCCTGCAGAAAGACACGGCCTTCGCCGCACTGCAAGGGTCGCCGGCCTTCGGGCAGGTAGCCGCCCAGATGGCCCGCCACGCCCAGCCGGCCCTCCGCAGCCAGGCCGGCTTCGTGATCCGCGACCGGGGCTTCATTCCCGAGGGCATCGCCTACGACCCGGCCACCAAAAGCTTTTTCGTGGGCAGCATGGCCCAGCGCAAAATCGTGCGGGTAGATGCCAAAGGGCTCGTCAAAGACTTCACCAAGCCCGGGCAGGATGGCCTCTGGGCGGTGCTGGGGATGCGCGTGGACGGGCCCCGGCGCCTCCTTTGGGCTTGCAGCGCCAACTTCCAGACGGGCCGGTCGGGCCTGTTCGCCTACGACCTCAAAACCGGGAAGCTGGCCCGCAGGTACGTGCTGGCCGACACCACAACCAAGCACCTGCTCAACGACCTGGCCCTGCTCGAAAACGGTGAACTGTACGTGACCGACAGCGAAGGGGGCACCGTGTACACGCTGGACCCCGCCCGGGACCAACTGGTGGTCTACAACCCCCAACTGCGGCTGATCTACCCCAACGGCATTACGCACCTCCCGGAAGGCCGGCTGCTCTACGTGGCGCACTACGGCGGCATCTCGGTGATTGATTTGACGACGAAGGAAACCAAACCGCTGGCGGCGCCCGGAACCATTCCGCTGTTCGGCATCGACGGCCTCTACTTCCACGAAAACACGCTGATCGGGGTGCAGAACGGCATCGAGGCGGATCGCATCGTGCGGTTTACGCTGGGCGACGGCGGCCGGTCGGTAACGGCAATGCGGGTGCTCGAAAACAACCACCCGGGCTTCAACATTCCCACTACGGGCGTGCTGGCGGGCAAATCTTTCTACTACATCACCAACAGCCACCTGCGCAACCTCCAGCCCGACGGCTCATTGAAGGACCCCGACAAGCTGAAGGACGTAGTGGTGCTGCAAATCCGGTTGCAGGATTAGGGGGAGGCCCCTACCGGATACGGCAGGATACGCCCGGCCCTGCCGGCCTCTATCTTGGTGAATTACCATTTATTCAGCCATTGTCAACCAACCACATGGGCCGATATTCAAGAAGAGATTTTATGGGGGATACCTCCCGCCTGGTGGCCGGCGTAGGGCTGGGCGCCTTTTCCTTACCAGCCACGGCTTCGGCCCGGTCCGCCGTGTCGGCCGCCGACAAGATCCGCGTGGGCCTCATCGGCTGCAAGAACATGGGCTGGGCCAACCTGCGCGAACACGTCGCCCTGCCCGAAGTGGAATGCGTGGCCCTGTGCGACATCGACCCGTCGGTGCTCGAAAGCCGGGCCGCCGAACTCGAAAAGATGACGGGCAAAAAGCCGGTCCTCTACACCGACTTCCGCAAGCTGCTCGACAGCAAGGACATTGACGCCGTCATCATCGGCACGCCCGACCACTGGCACTGCCTGATGACCGTGTACGCCTGCCAGGCCGGCAAGGACGTGTACGTGGAAAAGCCGATGGCCAGTTCCATCGAAGAGTGCAACGCCATGGTGCAGGCCGCCCAGAAGTACAACCGGGTGGTACAGGTGGGCCAGTGGCAGCGCAGCGGCCCCCACTGGCAGTCGGCCATTGAATACGTGCATTCGGGCAAGCTCGGCAAGATCAGCATGGTGCGCAACTGGCTCTACTACAACAGCCGCAAGGCTACCCCGCCGGCAGCCGACGGGGCGCCCCCGGCCGGCGTGGACTACGACCTGTGGCTCGGCCCGGCCCCCAAACGGGCCTTCAACCCCAACCGCTTCCACGGCACCTGGCGGTACTACTGGGACTACGGCGGCGGCATCATGACCGACTGGGGCGTGCACCTGATCGACTTTGCCCTCTACGGCATGAAGGCCGGGATGCCCAAAACCGTGCAGGCGACGGGCGGCAAGCTGGCCTTCCCCGACAGCGGCATGGAGACGCCCGACACGCAGATGGCCCTCTACGACTACGGCAATTACGTGATCACCTGGGAACACGGCATGGGGGTGTCGGCGGGCCTTTACGGAAACAACTACTGCGGCGTGGCCTTCGTGGGCACGCAGGGCACGCTGGTGGTAGACCGCGACAAATGGCGGCTCTTCCCCGAATCGGACAACGGCCAGTACCTCATCCCGGCGGTGCCCGAGCAGCGGGGCGGCGGCAAAGACCTGGCCCTGCACGTGAAAAACTTCGTGTCGTGCATCAAAAGCCGCAACAAGCCCGTGTGCGACGTGGAAACCGCCCGGAAAGTCGCCGTGGTGTCGCACCTGGGCAACATTGCCCTGCGCACCGGCCGCAAGGTCACCTGGGACGCCGCTTCAGGTTCCTTCCTCAACGACAAAGAAGCCACCGCCATGACCCGGCCGCAGTACCGCGACCCGTGGAAGTTTCCGAAGGTGTAAGGGTCAGTGAACAGTAAATCAGTAAACAGTAATCAGTGAACAATCGGCAGTAGGCAGTACGTAGATTACTGATTACTGATCATTGACTAACTGAAAAACCCGATCTCTGTCAGCTTTTCCCGTCGTCCGGGGGGGAGTTTGTCGGCTTTGCGGCGCTGGTGGGATACCCAGTTGGCGAGTTTTACGTTTTCGGGCCAGCGGTCCGGTACGCGGCAGTGCCCGAACCGATCCCGGAAGGCCAGCAACTGGCTGTACATCGACTCCCATTTATTCTCCTTGAGTTGCTGGTTGTCCTCCTTCCAGGAGAATCCCAGGGCGTCGAGTTTGGCGAACCGGTGCGGCGGCAGTTTGTGCCGGTCGCGGCGTTGTTTGGCTACCCAGCGGAAAAACTTCTGGTCGGGGTGGCTCACCGTTACGCGGCAGTGCCCCTTCTCGCGGTGGAAGGCCAGCAGTTTCTGGAACATCTGTTCCCAGACCTTTTCGCGTTCGTGCCGCAGGGTCCGTTTCCACGGGAAGGCCAGTTCGTTGAGCCGGGCCCGCTGCTCGTTGGAGAGGCGTTTCTCGTGCTGGCGCAGCATGGAAACCCAGATGGCCAGCTTGGGGTCGTGGCTCCAGCCTTCGGGCACCTGCGAGTGGCCGTTCTTCTGGTAGAACCGCTTGAGCCGCAGGTACATCCGTTCCCAACGCAGGCGCGACTCCCGTTGCAGCGTATCGGCCCAGGCGAAGCCGATCTCGGCGAGCAGTTTTTTACGGCCCGGCGGCAGTTTGCCTTCCCGTTCCTGCTTGCGCTGCCAGCTTACCCACTTGCCCAGGGCCGGGTTGGCCTCGTACTGGTCGGGCACCCGGCAGTGGCCGTACTTTTCCTTAAAAGCTTTCAGTTCGCGGTACGACTTGAGCCAGCGTTGCTGTTTGCTCCGGCTGATGTGTTCGGGCCAGGCAAACCCCAGGGCGTCGAGCTGGGCCCGCTGGGCGGGCGGCAGGGCGTCCTTGCGGCGGCGCTGCCGGGTCACCCAGGCCCCCAGTGCCGGGTCTTCCTTCCACTTGCTGGGCACGCGTACGTGGCCGAAGCGGGCCTGGAAGGCCGCCAGTTTGGCGTACATCTGCTGCCAGGCGTCCTCCTGCTGCTTCACCAGGTCGTTGCCCCACGGGAAGCCGATCTGGTCGAGTTGCCGGTGGCGCTCGGGGGGAAGGCTCTGCTGGCCCTTGCGCTGGTGATCCACCCAAATGCGCAGGGAGCGGTATTGCTTCTGGCCGGCCGGCACCCGGAAGTGCCCGTGTTCCCCGTAAAAGGCGCGGAGCTGGTCGTACTTTTCCTGCCAGGCTTCCTCGTCGAGGGCCTCCAGGTCCTCCTTCCAGAGGAAGCCCAGGGCTTCGAGGCGGGCCTTCCGTTCGGACGGCATGGCCGCCCCCTGCTCCCGTTGCCGCGCCACCCACTTGGCCAGCGGCTTGTTGAGCGTGTACGACGAGGGCACGCGTACGTGGCCGTGCTTTTCCCGGAAGGCCACCAGTTGCCCGTACATGTCTTCCCACCGGGCTTGCTTCTCGTCGGGCAGTTCCCAGGCAAACCCCAGGCCGTCGAGTTGCGCCACCCGTTGTTCGGTCAGTGCAGCCCGCGCCTGCCGCTGCTGCTCGGTCCACGTCCGCAGGGTGTTTCCCGCACCGGCCTTCGCCGTTACGCGGGTGTGGCCCGACTGCCGGTGGTACTCCCTGAGCTTCTCGAAAAAGGTGGGCCAGCGGGCCGCGATGCTCCACCCAAAGTCCAACCCTTCCAGGGAAGCGCGCAAAGGCGGGGGCAAAGCGTCGCCGTGCTGCCGGAGTGCGTCCACCCACTCGGAAAGCAGGGGGTCTTCGGGCCAGGGATACGGCACATCAGTATGGCCAAAAATGGCTTTAAAGCGGGCCAGCTTCGCCAGAAGTGGTTTCCAGTCCATGAATATCAAAAGCTCCGGGGCGGCTTGCCCAGGATTCGGCATTGCAAGTGATTGTGCCACGAATTGAAAGGGGATTGATGACAGCCCCTCAGGAGGCTGTCGGAGTGCGAAAAACTCCCATTAATTACCTAAAACAAATACCGGCCGGAATTTACTGAAAAAAATGATTAACTATAAAAAAAAGTGCATCATTCATCAGAAATACCTCTTTACAAGCTGGTGATGGGGCCGGACGGGCAACAAATGATGTTATGAAATGCGGAGAAGCGTACGTACTGGTCCGCAAGGCACAAAGAAAACACAAAAAGCAAGCATTTCCATATAAGCAGGCGCAGTTCTTCAGGACTGCCTCCGAATCTTACCGGGATTGTTCCGGCATCGGCGTTCGTTCCGGACCTTTCCCCAACCTTTCTACCCTAACCTCCCCCCTTCCCCTTTATTTCTTCAAAAACTGTCCCACGTTGTCGCGGGTAACGCGCAGCAGCCCGGTGTTCACCGTGGTGGGCACGTTCGAAATGCCCAGCGAGGCGTCGTTGCCCGACAGGCGGTTGGTGCGGTGCACCATGTCGAAGAGGAACTGCGCGCCGTACCAGCAGAAGAGTTCCCGTTTCTGGCCGGCCAGCATGTGAATCACCCCGTCGCGTACCAGTTGCAGGTGCTCGGGTTCCCAGTCTACCGTCGTAATTTTTACCTTGCCGGCCTTGCCCGCTTCTTTCACGGCCAGGGCAATGCCCGGGCCCGAGTTGGAGTCGAAGCCGCAGATGCCGGCAATGTCGGGGTAAGCTGCCAGCAGGTCGGAAGTAATGCGGGCGGCCGTTTCCACGCTGGCCTTGTCGTCGTATTTACCCACCACCTGGATGCCGGGGTATTTTTTGAGCACGTCGAGCAGCCCCCGGAAGCCGTCCTCCATGTTGGTAAGGCCCAGGATGCCCATGTAGGCCACCTTGCCCTTGCCCCCGGTAAGCCGGACCATCTCCTCGCCCTGCATCTGGCCGATCTGGTACCAGTCGGTGCCCAGGAAGGCGTGCCGCCGCGAGCCGGGTACGTCGGAGTCGTACACCACCGTGGGGATGCCGGCCTCCACGGCCTTGTTGATGGCCCGGGCAATGCCGGGGTCGGTACCGTTGATGAGCAGCCCGGCCGGCCGGGTGGCAATCACCTGCTCGATGATTTCGATCTGGGCGGGCACGTCCCACTCGGCCGGGCCGAGCACCGAAACTTTCACGCCCATCTTCTCGCCCCACCGCTTGAATGCCGCCTGGTCGTGGTTCACGTACATGGGCATGTTGATGGCCGTAGTCACCATTACGTACTCTTCGTCGGGGTTCACGGCCACGTCGCCGGCGGGGACCACGTTGGCCGTTTGCGCAGTGCCACCCGCCTCGCGCGGGGGTAGTTCGCAGGCCGTGGTGAGGCCAAGCAGCAGCAATGCGGCAACCGGGGCTTTGATCTTACGCGGGGGAAAAGGCATGTTCCAAGATACTACGCCGGCGCAAGTTTTGCAATTTTTTTACAATCATTAACAAATTACCGGCAAAGCAAAGGATTTCGTGACGATTATCAATAAATCATACCAACCGGCTAATCTTTTTCTAATCCGTGAAAGGAATTTTCTTACTTGCCCAGTAATTACGCATAAGCCTGCTCATTGATACTTCCGGCAGCTACTTATCCCCCTGGTAACTACTGATAAATTGTTACTTTCACGTGTTACTTTCTACATTTACGCCGCCTTTTTCTCCTCCCTTGCGCCCCGTGCCCGGGCAATCACCGGCAAGCCAACGGCCCGGACCGCTAAACAACCCGTCATGTACCCGTTCACAACCCCGTTTCCCCCCTCCTTTTTGTTGCGCCTGCTGGGCGCCGTGCTGCTGACCCTGGGCATTGCCGGCCCCCCCGTTCTGCGGGCCGAGGCCCACCCGCCGGCCCGGGCAGCCGCTTTTTCGACGGCGCCCATCCGCATCATGCCGCTGGGCAATTCAATCACGCAGTCGTACACCGGCTACGACTCGTACCGCCGCCCGCTGTGGCACCGGCTCAAAAACGCCGGCTACGCGGTCGATTTCGTCGGCTCCCAGCAGAGCAACCACAACGGCCCCCCGGCGCACCCGGACTTCGACCTGGACCACGAAGGGCATTCGGGCTGGCGGGCCGACCAGCTCCTGGCGAGCATTGGCAGTTGGGCCACTACCTACCGCCCCGACGTGGTGCTCATGCACGTGGGCTCCAACGACATGTTCCAGTCGCAATCGGTGAGCAGCACGATGGGTGAACTGGGCCAGATCATTGACCGCATCCGGGCGGCCAACCCGAACGTGAAAATCCTGCTGGCCAAGCTCATCCTGCCCACCGAGTGGTACGGCCGGCTGGCGCGGGTCAAGGCCCTCAACGACGCCATTCCCGGGCTGGTCACCCAGAAAAACACTACCCAGTCGCCCGTGATCCTGGTGGACCAGTCGGCGGGCTTCTACGCTGCTACCGACACCTTCGACGGCGTCCATACCAACGGGTCGGGCGAAAACAAGATGGCCGCCCGCTGGTACGACGCCCTCATCCAAATCCTGCCCAAGCCACCCACGGCCGGTTTTTCCGGCCACTACCAACTCATTGCCCGGCACAGCAACAAAGCCCTCGACGTATCCCAGGCGTCGACGGCCGAGGGGGCCAAAATCCAGCAGTGGTCGGGGCACGGGGGCGCCAACCAGCAGTGGTCGCTGCAAAGCACCGGCAACGGCTATTACAAACTCATTGCGCGGCACAGCGGCAAAGCCCTGACCGTGAGCAGCACCAGCGCGGCCACCCGGCAGTACGCCTACCAGGGGTACGATTCGCAGCAGTGGAAAGTGGAGCCCCTGGGCAACGGCTACTACCAGATCACCAGCAAGGCGGGGGGACGGGCCCTGGACGTGGACCGGGCCTACACCCACGACGGGGCCTTGGTGCTGGTGTGGACCTACGCGGGGGCCTTCAACCAGCAGTGGCAGCTCCGCTCCCTGGGCACCACCGCCCGCCTGCTTGCCGGCGAAGGAGCACCGGACGAACCCACCGGAGACGGCCTCAACCTTTTTCCCAACCCGGGGGCAGGACGCACCACGCTGGCTTTCCGGTCGGAAGTGCCCGGGGCCGTCAGCATCACCCTGGCCGACGCCACGGGCCGCGCCGTCATTGCCCTTACCCCGCACGCCCGGGCCGGCGACAACCAGGTCTCCCTCGACCTTTCCAGACTCCGCCCGGGCCTCTACACCCTCCAATTGCACAGAGGCAACCAGGTCACCACGCGTAAGCTGGCGGTGGGGAAGTAGAAGGTTGAATGGCTGTATGGCTGTATGGCTGTATGGCTGTATGGTTGTATGGGTGTATGGTTGAAGGTTGGGGAAATAGTCGTGCGCCAGCCCAACATATAACCATATAGCCATTCAACCTTCTACTCCCCTCCCATCCCCGCGAATACTTTTTTGTACGGCAGGGCGAGCAGGTGCAGGCGGATGGCTTTCAGTTCGAGGTCGGAGAATTCGCGGGTCATCCGCCAGGGCATGTCTTCGTTGCGCATCCGGTGGCCGTCGGGCCGGATGCCCGTGCGCAGGGCGTGGATGAACTGGGCTTCCGTCCACTGGCCGGGCCGCCCGGTGGCGGTAATGTTGGGTACCGGCGGGAAGCCCGGGGCTACCGGGTCACCGCCCTGGAGGTTTTCGCGGTGGCAGCCGGTACAGGCCACCGAAAGGTAGGCGCCGTACGTCACCGTTACGGCCGGCGCCACTTCGGCCACGGCCCGCGGCGTGTGGTCAATGCGTTCGGCGGGCAGGTCGAGCTTGCCGGCCACCATCAGGAAGCGGGCCACCGGGCCGAGTTTGGCCGGCCGGGGCAGGTGCTTATCGACGGGGGGACGGCTGCGGCAATAAGCGATCAGTTCGGCCAGGTCCTTGTCGGAAAACTGCGTGGTTTCGTGGGAGGGCATGATCACCAGCGGTTTGCCTTCGCGGTTCACGCCGTGCTTGAGCACCCGGAGCCAGTCGGCCGGGCCAAAATCGGGGGGAAGCCCACCGTTGCCCCCGGTGAGATTGGGAGCGGCGATGCGTCCGAAGGCCAGGTTGTTGAGGAACATTTTGCCGCCCAGGTCGGAGCCGTGGCAATCGGCGCAGCCCCGGCTCCGGAAAATGTGTTCGCCCCGGGCGAGGGCCGCCGAGTCGCCCGGCACCTGGATGGGCAGCGTTTCAACCGGATACGCCGCATTGAGCCGCTGCTGGGTACGCCAGAAGACGACGCTGTAAGCCACCAGCGACAGCAGAAAAAGGAAGCCCAGGGACGCAGTTGTCCATCGCAGGACTTTTCGGAGCAAGCGCATGAGGAATTCAATGAAAAGGGTGAATGGTTCGGGTTGGCCCCGGACCGTTACCCACCCTACGGGAGGGCAGCCGGGAAGCCCGTTCCCCCGGCCGGCGCCGCGGCCCTGGAATCATCAGGGGCACCGCCCGGGGCGATGCTCAATTCCAGGATCTCGTGTACCAGGCCAAAAGGAAACAATTCGTACAGGGTCTCCTCCGTCTCCTCCGTGTGGGGCAGTGCCTCAGCCATGCGGGAAGTCAGTTGGTTGCCGGGCAGGTTGTCCGGCATTTGTTTGTTTAAAGCAGCCATAGCAAGCAATTTATGGGTAGGATGGCGGAATGGTGTGCTCCTTGTACACCACAAAAGTAACGCCACACCCCTCCGGTGCATTGTAGAAAACCGACGCATTTGCAAAAAAGAACCGGAACCGGCGGATTCTCCGGACCGGATGCGATTGAAAGTGTGGAATCCGATTGGTATATTTATACACCCTATTGCCCACGCGGGTTGCGCAGGGGCCGGGTTAGAAAAATAATATTCGCCGCCGCGCGCCGGAAAGGAGTTAATTTTCGGAAAATCAGTTAATTTAGGTTGTATTTTTTCTAATTTCGGTACGGCACTGCCTCTTGATTTTTACATGAATAAAACGTATACCCTCCCGGCTTTTTTTGCCGACTTTTTGCCTTCCCGCTCTTTTTGGCGCAAGCTGGCACTGGGTGCAGCCTTGCTGTGTCCGGGCCTGGCGGCGCCGGTAGCTACGGCGCAGTTTACGCACCTGACGGTGGAGCAGGGTTTGATTCAGAGCAACATTACCTGCGTGCTGCAGGACAAGCGTGGCTTCATGTGGCTGGGGTCGATGGACGGCCTCACCCGTTACGACGGCTACCAGTACAAGGAATACAAGCACATCCCCGGCAATCCCAACTCGCTGGTACACAACGATATTACGGCCCTCTGGCAGGACCGGGCCGGCAAGCTGTGGATCGGCACGGCCGGCGGCCTCGACTACTTCGACCCGGTCACCGAAAGCTTTACCCATTTTACCCACCAGCCCGGCGTGCCCACCAGCCTGGGCGCCCCCAAGGTTACCTGCATCCGCGAAGACCGCGAGGGCAACCTCTGGGTGGGCACCCGCGGCGGGGGCCTGCACCAGGTGATGCGCAGCGGCTCGTCGGCGGCGGGCCAACCGGTCGGCTTCCGCCGGTTCACCGATTTTTCGTCGCACCCCGGCACGCGCAACCCCGTGTGGGTATCGTCCATCGAGCAGGACAAGGAGGGCACCCTGTGGATCGGCACGGTGGGCGAAGGCCTGTTCACGTTTGTTGCCGCCACCGGCCGGGCCACCTCGCACCGGTGCAATGCCCCCGGGTACACCGGCGAGCAGGACATCAACATCTACGCCCTGTGCGTGGACGCCGCCGGCAAACTCTGGGTGGGCACCGACAAGCTGGGCTTCTACACCGTTGACCCGCACACGCGGCAGTGGGCCCCGTACGGCCCGGCGGGCACCCCGCTCAAAGACGACGCCCTCCAGATCGTGGAAGACGTCCCCGGCAAGTTCTGGATCGGCACCTGGCAGGGCGGCCTGTACTACCTCGACACCCACACCGGCAAGTGGACCCGCTACGCCACCGGCGACGCCCGGGGCAGCATCACCAGCAACAAGATCAACACCGTGTACCGCGACCGGACGGGCACGATCTGGGTGGGTACCTGGGGCGGCGGCCTCAACATCAAGCACCCGGCCAAGCCGGCTTTTGCCCACTACTTCCGCGAAAGCAAACAGCGGGACGCCAAGAGTTTCGTCAGTGACCTGTGCGAAGACGCCAACGGCAACCTGTGGCTGGCCGTGGTGGGCGGCGGGCTGGCAAAGTACGACTTGGCCACCGAGGAAACGACGCTCCTCTACCGCCGCAACGCGCAGAACCCCAATGGCCTGGTGGACGAGTACATCAACACGCTGTACCCCGACCGGGCGGGCCGCGTCTGGATCGGGACCCACAAGGGCGTCAACGTACTGGACCCGAAAACCGGCCGGTTCACCCTGCTGACGCACGACCCCCAAAACCCCAACAGCCTGGCTTCCAACTCGGTGATTTCGATCCTGGAGGACCGCGACGGCCGGTTCTGGTTTGCCAACACGGCCAACGGGCTCGACCGGTTCGACCCGCGGACGAACGGCTTTACGCACTTCCGCCACGACCCCAAAAACCCCAACAGCCTCGCCGACGACCGGATCAACATCCTGTACCAGGGCCGCGACGGCACCCTGTGGATCGGCACGGAAGGCGGCCTCGACGCGTTGGACCTCCCGACGGGAACCTTCAGGCACTTCTCCCACGACCCCAAAAACCCCAACAGCCTGAGCGAAGACACCGTCTTCAGCATTACCGAGGACGCCGCCGGCAACATCTGGGTGGGCACCTTTAACCAGGGCCTCAACCGGCTCGACCGGCAGAAGGGTACCTTCAAGCGGTACCGCGTGCAGGACGGCCTGCCCAACAACACCATTTTCTCCGTCCTGGAGGACGCCTACCGCAACATCTGGGTGTCTACCAACCGCGGCATTTCCCAGTTCAACCCGCGGACCGGCCGGTTCCGCAACTTTGACGTGCGCGACGGGCTCCAGGCCAACGAGTACTACCTCAACGCCGCCTTCCAGAACAACCGGGGGCAGCTCTTCATGGGCGGCATCAACGGGTTCAACGTGTTCCACCCCGACGAGATCACCGAGAACACGGCCATTCCGCCGGTGGTGCTCACCGACTTCAAGATTTTCAACAAGTCGGTGCCCGTGGGCAATGCCGACGGCGGGGAACTGACCCTGCCCACCACCATCACCGAGTGCCGCGAAGTCACGATTCCTTATTCGAGCAGCGTGTTCTCGTTTGAGTTTGCCGCCCTCAACTACCTGCACCCCGACAAGAACCAGTACCAGTACAAGCTGGAAGGGCTTGAAACCGACTGGGTGCACAGCGGCAACCGGCGCTTCGTGTCGTACACCAGCCTTGACCCGGGTACGTACACCTTCCGGGTGCGGGGCTCCAACAACGACGGCGTGTGGAACGATGCCGGCGTAAACCTCAATCTGACCATTACCCCGCCCTGGTGGAAGGCTTGGTGGGCCTACGTGCTGGACGTGCTCATTGCCGCGGGCCTGCTTTACCTCGTGTTCCGCTACTTCCTCTACCAGGAACGGCTCAAGAACGCCCTCGACCTGGAGCGGCTGGAGTCGGAAAAACTGCACGAGATCGACAACTTGAAAACCCGGTTTTTCGCCAATATTTCGCACGAGTTCCGCACGCCCCTCACGCTGATCCTGGGGCCGGTGGAAGCCCGGCTGGGCGCCCTGGCCCCGCTGCCCGACGAGCATCCCGACAAGCGCGACTTCAAACTCATGCACCGCAGCGCCCGGCGCCTGCTTACGCTCATCAACCAGTTGCTCGACCTTTCCAAGCTGGAGGCGGGCAGCCTGAAGCTCGAACCCACCGAGGGCAACCTGCTCGGCTTTCTCAAGGCGCTGGTGTACTCGTTCTCGTCGCTGGCCGAGTCGCGGCAAATTGTCCTTACGTTTCATTCGGAACGGACGGCCCTGCCCGCCATGTTTGACCGCGACAAGGTGGAGAAAGTGGTGACCAACCTGCTGGCCAACGCCCTCAAGTTCACGCCCGAAGGCGGCACGGTGGCGGTAACGGTAAGCACCCTGTCCACCGGCGCCACGGCCGTGACCCGGACGGGCCTGGCCCCCGCCGCCCAGCAGCAGTTCATCGTGATCACCATTGCCGACACGGGCATCGGCATCCCCGCCGACCGCCTGGGCAAGATCTTCGACCGCTTCTACCAGGTAGACGCTTCCAACACCCGGGAACACAGCGGCACGGGCATTGGCCTGGCCCTCACCCAGGAACTGGTGCACCTGCAGGGCGGCACCATCCACGTGCAGAGCGAGGAGGGCAAGGGCACCCGGTTTACCGTGCGGCTGCCGCTGCAAGAGGTGCAAGGGGCCGGCGAGGCCCTGCTGGCCCCCGATGACCTGGTTTCCGAGCCCACCCCGCGGCGGGCCGGCGCCCCGGCGGATGCCGCGCCCCTTACGCCCCCCGCGCCGCCCGTGGATATGAACGCCCCGCTCCTGCTCATCGTGGAGGACAACGAGGAAGTGCGGCACTACATCCACGACGTGTTTGCCGCCGAATACCGCATCCTGGAGGCCAGGAACGGCGAAGAAGGCCTGAAAAAAGCATTGGAACTGGTGCCCAACCTGGTGATCACCGACCTGATGATGCCCAAGATGGACGGCATGGAACTGTGCCGCCGCCTCAAAACCGACGAACGCACGAGCCACATCCCGGTGGTGCTGCTCACGGCCCGCGCCTCGGTGGAAAGCCGCCTGGGCGGCCTCGAAACCGGCGCCGACGACTACCTCACCAAGCCCTTCCACGTGCACGAACTCCAGCTCAAGGTGCGCAACCTGGTGGCCGGCCGGCAGCAGTTGCGCGAACGGTTTGCCCGGGAGGTGAAGCTGGAGCCCCGGGCCATTGCCATTACGTCGGCCGACGAGAAGTTCCTGCGGGTCGCCATCGAAACGGTGGAGAAACACATGTCCGACTCGGACTTTTCGGTGGAGTCGCTGGAGGCCGAAATGTCGATGAGCAAGATGCAGTTGTACCGCAAGCTGAAGGCCCTCACCGACCAGTCGCCCAGCGAGTTCATCCGCACCATCCGCCTGAAGCGGGCGGCGGCGCTGCTGGGCGCCAAGAGCGGCACCATCACCGAAATTGCCTACGAGGTGGGCTTCAACAACCTGTCGTACTTCGCCAAGTGCTTCAAGGAAATGTACGGCGTAACGCCCTCCGAGTACACCGACCAGTCGCCGGTGCCGGTGAAGTAGAAAGAAGCGAGGAGTGAGAAGCGAGGAGCGAGAAGAGGGTACACGCACTTTGCCGTGGTAACCGGACAAGCCCGTGCCCCTCCTTCTTCTCACTTCTCGCTCCTCACTCCTCGCTTCTTCTTACAATTCCCATGATCGAAGTCCGCAACGTGAGTAAGTTTTTCGGGGGCGTGCCGGTGGTGCGGAACTTGTCGTTCCGGGTGGCGCCGGGCGAAAAGCTGGTGCTGCTGGGCACGAGCGGCTCGGGCAAAACCACGACCCTGAAAATGCTCAACCGGCTGCTCGAACCTGACCGCGGCACGATCCGCCTGGACGGCACCGACATCCGCGACCAGCGGCCCGAAGTGTTGCGGCGCGGCATCGGCTACGTCATTCAGCAGGGCGGCTTGTTTCCCCATTATTCGGTATTTGAGAACGTGGCGGTGGTGCCCCGGCTGCTGGGCTGGTCCGGGGCCCGCATCCGCGAACGGGTGGCGTACCTGCTCGACCTGATGGCCCTGCCGCCCGCGCAGTTTGCCGCCAAGCGGCCGGCCGAACTGAGCGGCGGACAAGTGCAACGCGTGGGCCTGGCCCGGGCCCTGGCCGCCAACCCGGCGGTGATCCTGCTCGACGAACCCTTCGGCGCCCTCGACCCCATTACCCGCAGCCGCATCCGCCGGGAGGTCAGCAGCCTGGCCGAGTGGCGCGAAAAAACGATGGTGCTGGTGACGCACGACGTGACGGAAGCCTTCCTGCTGGCCGACCGCATCGCCCTGATGAACGGCGGCGCCATTGCGCAACTCGACGTGCCGGGGCGGCTCCTGCACCAGCCGGCCGATGCCTTCGTGGGCCACTTCTTCGACGCCCACCGGCTGCAACTCACCTGGATGACCCAACGCGTCGGCACCCTGCTGGCCGGCCTTTCCCCGCTTCCGGCCGGACCACCCGACGCCCCCGTCGTATCGCCCGACGCCAGCGTGTGGGAAGTGCTGGAAACCCTCCAGGGCCACCCCTCTCCCCTCCTCGGCATCCAGGACGCCAATGGTGTTCAATACGTATCCCGGCAGGCCCTGCTGGCGGCAGCCAGTTTGGGATAAAAAGAGAATGTATCCCGGAGACCGGCGGAGAGAACAGGGTTTAAGTGAATTGACAAGGAGGGTTGTATGGCGGTATGGTTGATTGTTGGGCTTACGCACGTCTATTTACAATCTGACTGCCAACCATATAGCCATTCAGCCATACAACCATACCGCCATACAACCTTCCTTGTCAATTCATTTAAACCCTATCCTCTTGATAGTGAACATGCGTACGCAGACTTGGCTCGAATCAGGTTGGGCGTAGCCTTTCCGCAGGGCAGGATTTAAATCCTACCCCTTTTAGAGTGACAGCAGGAACTTCATGGTATCCGCGTAGCCGGGGTACTCCCACACCTGGGGCCGGCGGGCCTTCCCAAAAGAAATGCTCCCGGCGTACCGGCTGCCCGCGGAAAGTACGCAGGAGGGTTCCATGTCCCTGATCTTGCCCGGCAACTCAGCCTCCCCGCGGTACGTGTCGAAATACATCACCCCCACCGGGGAGAGCAGTTCGGCGCTTTGCGTGAGGAGTAGAAAACCATTATCCAGGTGCGACACCTGGTTGACCAGGTACACCGACTTGTTGTAGTCGTAGTTGTTCACGTACCGGTTGTGGTGGATGATGGCGGCGTACGGCTGGAGGCTTTCGAAAAAGGGGTCGAAGGAATACCCTTCGGGCACCAGCAACTTGGACACGCTGCGGTTGCCCAGTCCGAAGTACTGGAACACATCCCCGCCCAGTTCGCGCAGTTCCCCGGGCGATTCCTCCCCGGTGAGGATGGCGCAGGCGGTGCGGTGCCGGCGGATCAGGTGCGGCTTTCGGCCGAGGTATTGCTGCAAATACCCGCTTATCTCCTTGTTGCCCGCGGCGATGAAGGCATCCGCTTCGTTGAGCCGTTCGGTAAACACTACCTGCCCGGCAAATGCCGGTTCCACTTCGGTGAGCAGGCCGGTGAGGGCGCCGGGCAGAAACGGGTCCTGCGCGTGGAGCCGGGCGAGCAGCCGGTGTCCGCTCACCAGCACGCACAGCATGTCGTGGAAGCTGGCCGCCGGTACGTTGCCGGCCATCAGCACGCCTACTTTGCGGGGCGACCCGTTTTCGAAGGCGTACGATTGCACCCACTGCCGCAGTTCTTCCTCCCGCAGGTACCCGCCGATGGTATCAAGGGCGAGTTGCACGTTTTCGGGGGTAAACCAGTTGTTGTGCATGCCGGCCCGGCCGTACCACTGCTGCCGTACGTCGCCGGGCAGGTTCCTGACCCGTTCCCCCAGTTGAATAAATGCCTGTATTCTAGATTCTAAAGTCATATTTAAGTTGTAAGTCGCCAGTAGAGACGCGATTCATTGTTAACCCCTTACCGCTCCCTTGCGTATACCCCGGAAGCGATATATTAGTGCACTTTTTCCCATCCCTTTATGAAAGCGTGGTGTTTCCTGAACCGTTCGTTTCCCAACCTCAAACTGGTGGAAGGTCAGATTTACGAAATCCTTTTCGACCAGTTGCCCGACAGTCCCCAAATCCTGGTGGAGACGCCCGAGGGCCGCGTGCTGGTCAACAACTGGGACGACTTTCACCGGCACTGGAAGGTAGACCGGATTACCGACGAAAAGGCCGGCCCCAAACAAGGGTAGTGTCTCACGCCCGTTCAGTACCCCGGCACGTCCCGTCCGGCGGCGGGGGCTTCCCCGCCGGGAGCGCCGCCGAACCGTTGGCGGGCTTCCTCCAGCAGCGCGGCCGTGGCCGACGTGCCGATGCGGGTAACGCCCCACGACCGGGCCCGGAGTAAGTCGTCGAGGGTGCGGATGCCGCCGGACGCCTTTACCCCTACCGTTGGGGCGGCGTGGCGGCGCATCAGTTTGAGGTCGTGTTCCGTGGCTCCCGCCGTGCCGTAGCGGCCGTCGGCGCCCCGCACGAAGCCGTAGCCCGTGGAGGTTTTCACGAAATCGACCCCCACCGCGCTGCAAATCTCGCACAGCCGGATTTTGTACGCGTCGGCCGGCAGGTAGTCGTTCTCGAAGATCACTTTCAGCGTGGCCCCGTGCCGCCGCGTGGCTTCCCGGAGGGCCGTGATTTCGCGCTGCACGTAGTCCCAATCGCCGCCCAGCACCTTGCCCACGTTCACGACCACGTCGATTTCGGCAGCTCCTTCCGCGCAGGCGTTTTCGGTTTCGGCCACCTTGCCGGCGGTGGTGTGGCTCCCGTGCGGAAACCCGATCACCGTACCCACCCGTACGTGGGAGCCACCCAGCCACCCGGCAGCGGCCGTCACGGCGTACGGCTTGATGCATACGGAGGCTACCCCGTAATGCGCGGCCAGGGCGCACCCCTCCCGCAGTTCGGCATCCGTAAGCGTGGGGTGCAGTAAAGCATGGTCAATCAGGCGGGCCAGTTCTGATGCGGTGGTCATGGGCGATGGGGGTTGTAAGGCAAAGAATCCCCCAAAAATACCGGTCCTGGGCAACAACAACCGGCGGGCGAACCTTTTCCGGCAAAAATTATAAATCTACTAATTCTATAGACATTAAAATTATATTTACCAAACATTTGTCAGAACGTATATCTCCCCTTACCTTTGCCGATGGTGGGCCTTGGCGGAATAATAAATAGGGGCCCGGGCAAACTTTACGCGCCCATTTTTGTTTACAGAACCGAATAGCAACTTACCAGATTAATCCAAAAAAGGAGGCTTACCGATGGCAATTATGATTACTGACGAATGCATCAACTGTGGTGCATGCGAACCTGAGTGCCCCAACACGGCCATCTACGAGGGTGGCGTGGAGTGGACGTGGGCAGGCGGAACCAAATTACAAAAAGTGGAGCTTGCCGACGGTGAGGTGATTGACGGGAAGGCCACCCAGGACCCGCTGTCGAATGAATATTATTACATTGTTTCCGACAAGTGTACCGAATGCATGGGCTTCCACGAAGAGCCCCAGTGCGCGGCGGTGTGCCCGGTAGACTGCTGCGTGGATGACCCCGACTACCGTGAAACTGAGGAAGAACTGCTGGCAAAGAAAGCCTGGATGCACGGCGAATAACGGGAGCGGCAGGTTTGCCGCTCTTTTTTTTGCGAAAAATGTGGGACGGCTATTTGCAGAATCAAGCTTAAATCATACTTTTGCAACGCCTTAAACAAATGGCCCGTTCGTCTAGGGGTTAGGACGTGTCCCTTTCACGGATAAAACACGGGTTCGATTCCCGTACGGGCTACAAACAATTACTAAGTTTTTTGTAGAAACCCCTCAAAACTGCTAAAAAAGCGGTTTTGAGGGGTTTTTTCATTTGGTGCCCCTCCCGATTTACCCGGATTTGCTAACAAGTCCACCAACCCAAATACCAACCCAAATTTTTCACTCGTCATGAACGTCCAATTCAAGCAATTGCTGGACAAAACCGACAAGCTGGGAGAGGCACCGGTTTTCCTGTTCTGCTATTACAATTCCACCCTGTTGAAATATTTTACCAAGGAGAAGTGCTTGCCCAAGCACTGGGATAAGGACAAGGGGAAGTTCAAGCGGTCCCTGCCCGGCTACCAGGAAGCGCAGGATTACCTGGATACGCTGGAGGAGAAAGTGCGCAAGGTGTACCGGGAATACATGCAGCAGGGCATGATGCCCTCCAAACTGCAACTCAAAGAGGCACTGGAGCCCGAATCCCCGAAGGAGCCCTCCCCGCAGGAGCCCAAGAAGAAAACCCTGGAAGAGCTGTTCGACGCCTGGCTGTTGTACTCGCAAAAGAACAAGAGCAAAGCCGAGAATACGCTCAAGACGTACAAGACCTGCAAGAACCACCTGCTCAAGTTCGCCAAAAAGGTGCTGCCCAAGCTGGATGTTGAGAAGTACTCGATGGCCGAACACGACAAGCTGCTGGAGTACCTCATGTACGGGCTGGACCACTCCCCCAATACGGTGTTTGGGGTGGTAAAGCGGCTCAAGGTGTTTTTCAAATACTGCCGGGAGGTGGAGAAGCTCACCCTGCATCCGGAGACGGGCGAACTCAGGGCCGTGTACCTGGAGGTGGAAAAGATCTTCCTCACCTGGGAGGAGCTCGAAAAGCTGGCCGCGGCCGAACTACCCGACCACCAGGCCAAAGTACGAGACTGTTACCTGTTTGCCTGCTACACCGGGTTGCGCTACTCAGATATGAACAAGCTCACGCCGAAACATATCTCAGTGGTAAACGGGGTAAAGGTAATGAACTTTGTGATGGTCAAAAGCGGCAAGAAGCCCAAGAAGGTAGCCGTTGCCTTGAACGACCTGGCCCTGGGCATCCTGGAGAAATACCAGGGCCAGTACAAGCGGGTGCTGCCCATGATCAGCAACCAGAAGATGAACAAGGCCCTCAAGCAAATCGGCCGCAAGGCGGGCATTACGGTATCCGTGGAGCAAACCGTCTTTCGCCACGGGCAGCCCTCCTACCAGATGGCACCGAAGTACGAACTGATTACCGTCCATACGGCCCGCCATACTTTTGCTACCCAAAGTTTAATGAAAGGCATGCCCCTGCCGGTGCTTCAGAAGATTTTGGGCCACAAACGGGTGCAGGAGACGCAGATTTACGCTAAAATGGTGGAAGATTACCAGCATAAGGTGATGCTAGAGGTATGGAACAAGCATTGATGGTAGCAGAACTTTCAAAGCCTTTTCTCAGCGATGCTTTTTTGTGCTCTCCATAGATTAGGTTAAAATTGTATCAGATCGACTGACCTATAAGTAGCATTACTACATTAGCTGCTTTTATCTTAACCTTTTATCGTAGTGAAAATACTGTTCATCCAATTATCTGATATTCATTTTAAGGCTAATAACAATCCACTATTGCAAAAGGAAGAAGCATTGTTTAATGCGCTGTCTAATAGATGCATGGAAGTAGATGTTGTTTTTTTGCTTGTCACTGGTGATACGGCCTACTCAGGAGCTAAAGCAGAATATCAAATTGCTACAGATTTTTTCAACACTCTTCAAATTAGATTGAAAGAGTACTCTGGCAAACCAACCCATATTATCGTTCTGCCAGGTAATCATGACTGTGATTTTTCCAACAAGGAGAATAAGGCACGCGATTCCATGGTTGGCCTTATTCAAGACAAAGGGGAAGCAGTCTTGGATAAGAGTGTTCTAGATTTAGTTACCACTGTACAGACAGAATACTTTGAGTATGCCAAACAGTTTAACTCTACTGCCAGCCTAGTAAAGGACGAAAAGCTACTCCAGGTATTCCATTATGAAATTGGAGGCAAATCGCTAATCATTAATTGCTATAATACCGCGTTCATTTCCCAACTAAATGAGGCACCTGGTAAGATGATGATGCCCGTAGGGCTTTTCCCTAACAAAGGCACTACAGAAAAGGCAGATTTGGTATTATCTTGTTTTCACCACCCTCTACACTGGCTTAATCCTGATAATCGCAGGGTTTTTAAGGACTACATTGAAAGACAATCGGATATGTATTTTACGGGTCATGAACACGAATCAACCAAAACAGTTTTGAATGACTTAGAAGCAAATACCGTATACTATATAGAAGGTGATGTATTACAAGATAGCTGGAATTCTAACAATAGTGGTTTTAACTTGATAACGTTGGATTGGCATGAGAATCTTTTCAAAATTGAAAACTACAAGTGGAAAACAGATAAATACACTAACCAGTCACCAGCAGCCAAGTGGACCGCTATTGAACGTAGTTTATCCAAAGTAAAAAATCCATTTGAGTTAAAAAAAGAGTTTAGGAAGCAACTGAGTGATGCAGGTGCTAACTTTTCACATCCTCGGGTTTCCAGTATCAGTTTGGAAGACATTTTCATATTCCCAACTTTGGACCTACTTGACTTTA
The DNA here is from genome assembly GCA_963844325.1 of uncultured Sphingobacteriales bacterium. Classification (GTDB taxonomy): domain Bacteria; phylum Bacteroidota; class Bacteroidia; order Cytophagales; family 172606-1; genus CADCTQ01. Next base: position 3,883,849 of record CAWJNV010000002.1, on the reverse strand, counting down.
CTAATACTAAGGATAAAGAAACTCTTTATCGGCCTATAGACTCCGAATCCATAATCAAATCATTGAAGCATAATATTAGAATTATTCTTCAAGGTCCTGAGAATATTGGCAAAACTGCACTGGCACGAGTTATTTACTCACATCTACATGCAAAAGGCATGGTACCCATTTTGATTCCTGGGCATAGGATAAAGAACACAGGTTTGGAAGACTTCCAAAAAATGCTGCTTAACCTATTTCATGAACAATATGACACAAAGGATGATGAGTTTTTTCTACAGCTAGACAAAAGTAAGTTAGTACTTATTATTGATGACTTTCACAGAATAAACCTAGCTTCAGTAAAGTTCAAAGGTCGGATGGTAGCTAATTTGGTCGGATTCTATGAAAATATAATTCTGGCTGGCAACGAACTGATGACACTAGAAGATATTATCTTAGACGAAGGAGTGCCACAGGACCTATTTTCGTCTTTCAGCCTTTACGAGATAAAAGAGTTTGGTAATACATTGAGAAACAGATTAATAAACAAGTGGCTTCTACTTGGTCCTCAGGAAACAATGCCGGATCAGGAGCGAATAGCAAAATTAAGCCAAGCCGAATCTGTTTTAAATACAGTAACTGGAAAGAATATAGTCCCAAGTTATCCTATTTTTCTGCTTACCATTCTGCAAGCTATTGAAATGGGTAATCCTACTGATTTGGCTGCCTCTACATTTGGGCATTATTATCAATTTTTAATTCAAAAAGCATTTTCCAGTACGATTAGAAAGCAGGATGAAATAACTAGCTACCACAATTACCTAAGCGAATTAGCCTTTTATCTCTTCAAAAACAAAACAAGAACATTAGATATTGCGGAATTAAAATCATTCGATCTTGAATATCGCAGCCAATTTACTATTCATACTCGAATAGAAGACATCATAAAGAATTTAATCGACGCACACATCATTCACGCTTATGACAATCAATATGAATTTAAATATTTATACATCTACTACTTCTTCATATCAAAGTATCTGTCAGATAATCTCGATCAGCCAGAGATAAAAGTTACAATTTCCTCCTTATGCAAGCGAAATTACCGAGCCGAGTTTGCCAACATATTACTTTTTTTAACACACCACTCTAAAGACAAGTTTCTTTTAGAAGAGATCCTTACAAATGCTCGATCAATTCTACAAAGCTTAGTTGCTTGCAAGTTGGAGGGAGATATTGAAGCAATTAACCGACTAGGAGGTAAACTCCCCAAAATGGTTTACAACGTTAAGTCTGTCGATGAACACCGCAATGCGTTAAACGAAAAAAAAGATAAAGACGAACGAGGAGAACTCATCAAGCTTAATCAAGAACTTTCCACAATACCAGATTTGAATGAGGATGTCTCTGAAATTGATATTTTAGCCCTTATGAATCAAGGATTCAAAACTATAGAAATCCTTGGGCAAATACTTAAGAACAATTACGGAAAACTTTCCAACTCTACTTTGTTTCAACTAGTAGAAGAAACATATTTATTAGGCCTACGGATGCTCAAAGTCTTCTTTAGCATCATCGAAGAAAATACTGAGTTTTTCACCAATTCATTGAGCACATTTATTGCAGACAAAAAAATAAATGATCCAAACAGAATTGAATCATTAGCAAAGCAATTCTTATTTAGAATATGCGGGCAAATATCATATGGCTACGTTAAAAAGGTTTCAGATTCTTTAGGAACAGAAAAACTAGAAAACATTTATTCTCAGGTGCTAGCTAAACATCAGTATAACTCTGCTAAATTGATTGATTTTTCAATTAAGCTAGATCATTATACCAGTTTTCCAAATTCAGACATGCGAAAACTAAAAACTCAATTTGAAAAATATCCTTTGCCTTTTTTGGTAATGAAGAACTTGGTAATAAATCATTTGTATTTGTTTCCCGTTCCTCTACATCAGAGTCAAAGAATTTGTGAATTTCTTGACATCCCAATGAATTTTCAAAGATCAATTAAACAAACTTCTAATCAAAAAAAGAAATGATATATTATCAATTACTTCATTACCATTAAATAAAAGTATTCGGTTTATATGTATCAAGTACACATGTCCAACCCTGCATCTGCAACTGGTCGCTTTGATATCAAAATCTGCTCGTGTTCAGCTTCCTGCAAAAGCGGACGCAACTGCAACACCCTCTGTTTGTTCTCCTTCGCTATCCGCTGCCCGTCGGATGGATGCAGAATTACATGCTTCTTTACGTTGCTTGAAGTAGTGGCAGCAGCAGAAGTGACTACAAATACAACTGACAAGAACAAAGCCACTAGCACAAGGAGGAATAATGCGGCATCATACTCTTTGCCAGCAGCAAAAGCAATCAGGTTCGCAAAAGGCGCCCAAAACGAGTGCCCCTTGGGGAGTCCGTACCCAAATGGCAGCAGGATTACCAGAACCAGTCCGGCATAAAGCAACTTTCGATTCATAAAAGCAGGGGGCAAATCGTCCGATCAAAAGAAGCAGCAGCCATTCACTACCAATCAACCCCTGCTTCACAAGTCACAATTTGTTCATTCCCTTCTTGTTCTCTCAATTTTGCTGGCAGTGGCTGATGTAATGAAACTTCCCCTACAGAAAGCCCGCTGCTCCAATGGATTATAGGTCAACTTGTTAGCTGAATAAGTAAATACTGCCGATACAAGTAGGCTTTCGAATAGCATATTCAAAAAGTACTACTTATACTTTTCGATCACCTACGGATTTACGTAAACCCCTACCCGAATTACGCATAAGCAGCAGGGCGTAAACAATCACAACTTATTGATTTTTAGCGCGAAGAAGGGCGGGATATGTTTGCAGCATTCCCATTCACCAAACCCCTTACAACCCTTCTTCCATGAAAAGTGTAAAACTGCTGGCGCTCCGCCTGTCGTCACTTCCCTTCCGGCACTACGCCTCTTATCCCAAACAACCTCATGCTGACAAAGGCAAACCGGCCCTCCTAGCAGGCGTGACCCGTGAACTCCGCTCCTTCTTCAGACGCCGTCTAACCGCATTCGCCGGATGCAGTAGAAGCATGCGCAAAGCAAGTTTGCTACTCCTGCTGTTGAGCGTATCGTCCCTCGCCCACGCCCAGCAGGTGGCCGGGGGGCTGCAAAACCTGGTGGACCAGATCAAGCTCATTGCCAATGTCATTTTCATTGGGGCCATCATCTGGTCAGCCGTCCGGACGGTGATTGCTTTCGCCGGCGGCAGTCCCACGGCCATGCGCAACGTACTCTACACGCTAATCATCGCCCTGTTCTGGTTCGGCTTCAACTACTTCGTGGACGACATTGCCAGCTCCCTTGGTGGTGCCGGTGCGGATACGTTCGGCGGATAAGGAGACTTCAACGCTACTCGCTATGATCACCCGACGTTACCTCGAGAAAGAGTCAACGGTACTCGGACTCCCCATGACGCACGTGGGCCTTTTGGTGGGTATGATGGTAGGCATGATCCTGATGGGCACGGTAGCCAAACTACTCCTGGACGGTGCCCGCTGGTTCAATCACCTGACAGTGGTACTGGTCACGGGCAGTTACCTGCTGCTTCGCTATGCCGCTTCCAAGAAGCATCCTACCTACTTGTCCTCCAACTTCAGCTACCGGCTCCTGCAACGCGGCAAGTATTACGAGCCGGTGGCCTCTCCCACGATTAAAAGCCGGCGGGGCCGCAAATCCTCCCCCTGACACAGTGACCCGTACTCGCCTCCCGGGTACGGGTCATTTTTCCATCCATTTACCTAATCCTTCATGAGAAAAAGAACCATCAACGATCTCTTGCCCGTTTTCGCCATTGAAACCGGGCAGTTGCTATTCAAGGACGGCCGGGTAGCGGTCGGCTACCAGGTGCAGCCACTAGAAATGGAGAAAGCCCCGGCCGGGTCGTACGGGCACCTGAACGAAACCCTTGCGGGGGCTACCAAGGTCCTGCCGGTAGGGGCCACCGTGCAGAAGCTCGACTGCTACTACTTTGATCCCTTCCGGGTTAGTTACACCGATAAGTCTTTCATTGAGCGCAGCATGCTCAACCACTTCTATAACCGGCTGGTGCTGCGTCACCGGAGCTACCTGTTCATTTCCATTGGCAACGAAAAGCAGCCGGCCCCCAACCCGGTGAACACACTTTTTGCTTGGGGAAAGGCTTTCCTGTTGAGCAATCCCTTTGCCGGCATTGAGGACAGAATGGGGCAACTGCCCCGCCTGGGCCGGGAGTTCACGTCCATGCTGGCCGCCGCGGGCATCGGGACTACACCACTCGAAGAAGACGGCCTGGCCGACCTCTACCGGATGTACTTCAACCTGGACTTCAGCCAGCCGCCCGATTCGTTTCACCGTCCCTTCCACCCCTCCGACAACTACGCCGTGTTGGGGGAGAAGAAGCTGCACGTGGTTTCGATGCTCAACCAAGCCGGGATCATTGAGCCGGCCGTAATGAACGAGACGGGCGTGGCCTCGCCGTTCATCTACCCGCTCACGCACTACCTGCAAATCCCGCACGTACTTTCAGTTTCCTGCACCGTGCTCGATACGGAAAAGACGCTCAAAGACCTGGATGCCGAAAACAAGCGGAACCGGATGCTGGACTTTCTTTCCACGCAGGACAACCACAAGAAAGCCGAAGAGATCACCGAGTTTACCCACGAGGTGAGAACCTATAACAAGAATACGCTCAAGGTGAATGTATCGGTGATCGTCTGGGAGGAGCAGGAAGACTTGCAGCAGGGATACGCTGACCAGGTACGTCGGGCCTTCTCGCAGATGAACGCGACCACTTGCACCGTCGAAACGCTCGATACGGCAAACCTTTTTGTCGCCAATGCACCGGGCAACAGCTACCACAACTACCGCACGCTGCTCATGACGGGTGACAACGCGGCCATGTACCAGAACTACATCACCAACTACCTCCAGGTAACGGGTGGGGATGAACTGCTCTGTGACCGGTTCCGCAATCCGCTCCGGGTGAAGCTTTTCAATACCAACCTTAACAACCAGAACTCGGTCACCATTGGTCCTTCCGGCTCGGGAAAGAGCTTTACCATCGGCAACTTCGTCTTGCAACGCTACGAGATGGGGCACACCCAGATCATCATTGACGTCGGCGGAACGTACCTGAGCCTGGTAACGGCGCTGGGTGGCAAGTACTTTGAGTATGACCCGGAACGGCCTTTGCACCTGAACCCCTTCCTGGTTGACAGGAACGAGGAGGGCTTGTACGTGCTGGACGGGGATAAGATCAACTTCCTTACTTCCCTGCTCTCCATTATCTGGAAAGGCGCCAAAGGGGAGATTACGCCGGTGGAGAGGGCCGTGTTCACCAAGCTCCTGCCCCACTACTTCTCTCATTATAATAAGCGGGTTGGGGAAGGGAAAGTACAAGTGCCGCCTCCCTCGCTCTCGGGTTTTTACGAGTGGCTTTCCCAATTCGAGCAGCAGGAAAGCAAGGAGTTCGACCGGCTGTCGCGGAATTTTGACTTCAACGAGTTTACCATTGTGCTCGAACCCTATGCGGTGGGCAAGTACCGGGACGTGTTGAACTCCGAGCATCACGAGGAAGTGAGCGCCGAAAAGCTGATCTGCTTCGACATGGCTAAGATCAAGAAAAACCCGATGCTCTACCCGGTCATCTCCCTGCTTATTACGGAACTGGCCCTGGACGTGATCCGCAAGCACCCCACCCAGCGGAAGTATTTCTACATGGATGAAGCCTGGAGCATGCTCTCGGATTCGATGGGCGAGTTTGTGGAAGGCATGTACCGCACGGTGCGCAAGAACAACGGGGCGATGTGCATCATCACGCAGGGCATCCGGGAAATAGTGGATTCCAAAATTGGTCCGGCTATCCTGGCCAACGCGGCTACACAGATCATCCTCAACCATACGGACGTGACGGAAGTCGCGAAGCTGGCCGGGCACCTTGGTTTCACCGAACACGAAGTGCAGCTAATCCGCTCGATCCGGGTGCGGGATGAGGAAGGCTACCGGGAGCTGTTCATCAAGCAGGGCGATTACGCCAAAATCTACCTGATGGAAGTCTCGCCCGTGATGGATGCTGTGCTCACCTCCAAGCCCGAAGAACGCGACTACTTACGGGCCCTTCAGAAGCAGTACGGCAACATCTACGCCGCGGTGAACCAGTACGTGGAAACCAAGAAAGCCAAAAAGCACGCTTCCAAGCAAGCGCAGGAAGCCTAAAACCACATCACTTCATGAACAACTGGGGATACGTTACCGAATCGTTTCTGCAAATGGTGCAGCTGCTTACCAATGCCGTGCTGCACAACTGCCTGTTCCTGGTGCCGGCGTTTATGCTGGCCGGGCTCTGCGTACCATGGTGCGGGCCGTGTTCACGGGCGGGGAGATGGTGATGGACACGGGCTTTCTGCTGCGCGGGGTCATCGTCTGGTTCATCCTCTTCAACTACCTCGAACTCCTCGACATCATCACCGGGGCGGTGGAAGGCTTTGCCGGCCTGATTCCCGAACCTACCGGCATTATGGAAAGCTTGAATGAGTTTGCCCAGTCCACCATCACTCCCGAGCAGCCTACGCCTGATCCGAATGCTTCTCCTGCGGATAAGATTTTGAATTACGTCCAGGGAGCTTTGGGTTTTCAGACCGGCATTATCTACTGGCTGATGGACGCCGTGGAACGGGGCTTTACGATGGGCATGCGGCTGGTATACGAAAAGCTGCGGGCGATGCTTCTGGCCTTTTTGACTGTAGCGGGTCCCCTGTCGCTGACCTTGTCGGTGTTCCCGGGAATGGAAAAGGTCGCCGGGCACTGGTTCCGCGGCTGGTTCATGATCCACATGTGGTCAGTAACCCTCCGGCTGCTTGATGCCATTCTGCACAACTACAACGCTGCCGTCTTTGATACGGTGGGTGGCTCTCCCCTTACCCTCATGGACGCGCTGGTGATCAACGTGGTTTGCATCCTGATGTACTTTATGGTGCCCAGCCTGACGAGCTACTTCGTCGGCTACGCCGCTACGAACGGCTTCTTCGGCAAGCTGGCCGGCATTGTATCCACGGGTCTACTTGCCGCGGGTAAGCTTAGTATGGGAAAAGCCGGGGCAAGCAGCGGTGCCACTGCTGCCAGCACTTCCGCCTATGCTGGCCTCAGTGGTGGCGGAGGTAATGGTGGAGGTGGTGGCGGTTCTTTGCCACCTGGTCCCCCTCCACCACTAGCCATTGGCTCGGGTGGCGGACACCTGCTCGGGGGCGGCTCACCCATCGGGATGCCGCCTGGTGGTGGGCCGCTTCCACCCCGGTCAGGGAGTAGTGCGGCTTCCATTCCCATAAGGCAATTACCCATCTCCCCGCAACCCCGAACCGTGCCCATCGAAGCTCCCTCTTTTGATGAATATGAGATTGTATAACCCATTTAACTTCTCTATCCAGTTATGAACAAACCAACTTCTGCCCCTGCCACGCCGGCACCGGGCCTCCAGGCGCCTAACTTTGACAAAGCCTTTCGAACGACTACCCGCATCGCCACCCTGTCGGCGGTCCTTTTAGTCCTTTCCAATTTTGTCTGGGCCTACTGCTACTTCGCGGCCCGCAAGGCTGGGGAGGAAAGAGTATACGTAGTACACGACCAGGGCACGATGGCGGCGGTGCTGGCGGGTGATTACCGTCCGACGGTTTACGAAGCCAGGAACCATGCCCGCAACTTCATGACGCTCATGCACGCCCATGATGCCGGAACGTACTCCGAACGGATCAATTCGGCTTTAAAACTGATTGACAAGAAGGTTGGCGCCCGGCTCTACAACCGGATGAAGAAGGGCGGCATCCTGGAGCACTACACCCGTTACAACAGCCGCACGGAAGTACAGATCGACTCGATCCGAATTGACATGAGCGTAGAGCCCTACAAAGGGGCCATATACTGCCGGCAACGCTACCTGTACGACAAGGAACAGCAGGTCATCCCGATTGCGGCCGACTTCGAAATGGTCCGTACCCACCGCTCGGACGCCAACCCCTTCGGGCTGCTGATCACCGCCTTTGACTACAAGACCTACCGCCCGGCATCCCAGTAGTCTGCCCAAACCACAACTACTTATCCCTACGCGCATGAAGATAAATTGCATGAAGGCTGCCCCACTGGCCCTATACCTGCTCCTCACGGGCATGGCTGCCTTGGGACAACCAAAACCCATCAGCGGTGTCAGCAGCACTCCCGGGCCTTACGACACGGTCTATGTGTCTACCGAAATGACTACCTACATGGTCTTTCCGGAACCGATTTCCGTGTGGGATCTGGGTTCGAAGAGCTACGCGGCAAAAATTGAAAGCCGCAACATGCTTTACCTCAAACCGCTCAAAGCCCATACGCCGATTTCTTCGCTCCTGGTGCAGACGGCCGATGGCACGATCTATCTGAACTACATTGCCTACCGCAAGTTTCCCAAGCAGCTATTCTGGGATTACCGCAGTGCCCAGGCAGCGCCAGATTCAACTCCCGGAGACACCCTTCCCGCTGTAGAGGAAAAAACTCAGAATGTTTCTGGGCACTACGCCCGGCAAATTGAGTACCTGAAAAGCCAGAAGAAAGGCAAAGTGCTTAAGCGTTCGTCCAACCGGATGAGGCTCAGGGTAAGCCACCTGGCCATTGATAGCGGGGCTACGTATCTCTTGCTGGACGTGCATAATCGCAGCTCAATACCCTTCCAGGTGCAGTACGTAGGCTTTGCCTACAAGGAGCCCCGCTCCAAAAAATCCCGCAAACGGATCGATCCGGAGCAAAACCAGGTGGAACCCCTTTTTTCGGAAGGAGTCGCGGTAATATCTCCTCAGAAGCGGGAACAGTTGGCATACGTGCTGCCCCTGTTTGCCCTTACCCGGAAAGGGTATTTAGAAATCATCATTCGTGAAGAAAATGGCAATCGGGTCCTGAAGGGCAACCTTCGGGCCACTCGGCTTGCCAAAGCTTTGTACCTCCAAAAACAACCCGCTAAAACGACAAGTCATGTCCCAGCCAACCCCTAAAAAATCGGTAATGGAACAGCTCGTCCAGAAAACGAGAGCCACTACCCAGGATCAGAAAAAACGCAAGCGCCTGGCCTATGCCTTTGGAGCTCTAGTGCTGTTGGGAGTAGCAGGCTATTTCACCCGCCAGTTCAACTTGCTCTACCAGTCCAATGCAAATGGTATCACCCCACCTAACCGGGTGGAAAGACTTGACAGCACGAAGGGCAAGGAAACCACCATTACGCGCCTCTATGAACTGGAGGAAAAAAACCGGCACCGGGACTCAATCACCAGGCTTGAGGAAGATAAAGCCCTGGACTACATTGTCATGGACTGGGAAAACCTCTACGACGTGCGCAAAAAGGAAAGCAGTCAGGCACCAGATGGAAAGGTACTCCCTAAAGATGCTTCACGAGCCTCTCTTCAGTCGCTGCTCGGCGATTCGGTCCGGCAAGGCGACACCCCGCCCAACAAGAGGTACTTGACCAGCCACTCGCAAGGCAATAATACAGGGCGAATCTCCGCAGCCCGCCGGCGGGTGACCCGCTCAGGTAATAAGGCTGCCTATCGGAACACTGTCTACGGCAACACTCGTGTTAGTGCCGGGCTGATGCGTCGTCACGAGCAGGAGAAAATTTTGTCCGATGAAAAAAGCGCGGTTGACTCTTTCAATACAGGACGGGCTCCGGATAGTAAGGCAGTCAGTAGTGCTCAAGAGAACCGAAGAACGAAGGAAAAACGGACTACTGCCGCGCCGGATCACACACAGACGGCAGGAACGGCTGACCACATGGGTGGCTCCAGAATCCCACGAGTAGTCCCTGCGCTGGTGCACGGAGACGGCAAGGTGCAGAATGGCTCCAAGGTCACCTTCCGTACCAGGGAGGAAGCGGTTTTAGAAGACATCCACTTGCCGGTGAATACGCTCATTACTGGCCTTGCCCAGCTCTCCAACGGCCGGATCACCTTTACTGACTTCCGGGTAAAGCTGGATGGTAGCAGCGTAACACTTCCCTTTACCTGCTATGACTCCGACATGATGGCCGGCATCTCCTACGGGGACCAAGGCATGATTGAAACGGAAGTGCGCCGCGGTTCAACGGGTGCCTTGGCTGATGCCGCTAGTGCCTTGAGTAATGCAATTCCCCACGGCGCACTGGCAAGGGCTTCAGGCAATATTGCCCGGGGAGCCCTTCGGGGCGCAGCCCGGAAACGGGAATCCTTCATCTACCTCTCCGATGGATACGAGGTCTTCCTGGAGCTTGGGTCGCTCAAGTAGTCTCTGTCCCTCTTTTCCTCTTATAGCTTAAACAGTTATGAAAAAGCTACTCTTTGCTATTTGCCTACTGCTGGTGTCTTTTCACTCATTCGGGGCAGGCATTCCCATCACTGACATTCCCCGGCTCATTATGGAATACATCACTGACCAGGTGCTCATGGAACAGGACCGGGAGGTGCAGCAGCAGAAGCTCCTGCATTTGCTGGAGGTACTCAGGAAAGCCAAAAACATCCGGGCCCGTCATACGGATGTGCTGGCCATTGAAGATGATCTGGAAAAGGAATTGCGCCTGGTCCGAGAAGTAGAGCATCTTAAACTGAATGACATTCTCTCCATTGCGGACAAAGTGCTATCCGTGACGGGTGAACTGTATGCCTACGACTTACCCGTTCTGGAAGAATACCTCCTGCTCAGGCAGGGCGTACCAGGCCTGGAAAGCAGCAACAGCCTCTACGACTATTTTCAGGGCGGCACCTCCGTATACGCTGAGCTTACGGGCAATGCTGCTACAGACTACCCAGAAAACCAGGAGTTGCTTCGGCAACAGGCCTTTAAAAGGTATAGCCTGGAGGTGGATATGGCCAGACGTTCCCTGCACACGGCGCTTACCTACCAAGCCCTCTCCCGGGACCTTTTCGATCAGGCGGCTGACCTCCAGGAGCAGGTAAACAAAGAGGGCCGGTGGGGGCTGTCCGGTATGGGAGATATATTTTCGGATATGGTGGATGGCCTTGACGGAGGAGGGTCGGATTTAAACCTCGGCGGGCTGGAAGAACTCTTAGGAGGTTGGGCTAAGGAAATCAAAGAATCAGTGTTCGGCATCGGGAATGTAATCAGCAACCTGTTTGGCAACACGGATAATGACAAGGAGGAGGAGCTCGACCGGCAGGTGAGCGAAAAGGTCGACGGATTTGACTTTAACACCTTACTCGGCTCACTCTTTGGCGGAACAGGCAGCTCCTTCCTTGTGCCCGGGTACGAAACCGAAATCCAGAAAGAAGGGATGGGCCTTTCTACCGGGGAGCGAATCGAAGCCCAGGGTGCTGCACTAGATAACCTGGAGAAGTCGCTCAATCTGCAACTCGAAGCGGATGAAATCCTCCTCAAAGCCACTTACAAATCCGTGCATCAGCAGCAAGCAGACGCCTCCTATCAGAATACGCTCTTCCGGCAAAGCATGACCGAAGCGGTGCTTTACTAATTATACACCCCTACTCGTTTAATCTCCTCAAACCACTTAACCATGAAAAAGACATTCCTTTTGTGCCTCATAGGCCTCACTCCCTTCATGGCATCAGCCCAAATACCCGTTATTGACGGGCTTTCCAACAAGCAGCTCATTCAGCAAATTGTAAAGTGGGTGCAGGATTACGCCAAACAGACCGGCCAGGAAGTAAACCTGCAAAAGATTCTGGGGGAGAACACCACGACTCAGGAGAAAATCACGGCGCTGCTCACCCTTAAGCGGCAGATCGAAGGGTTCAAGTACAGCGTGGAAGATTTTAAGAATCTGCGTCTGAGCGATTTAAGCTCTGTATTGGAGAATGTTTACGGCATCGGTACCACGGTAGATTACGGTAAGGACTTACCCTTCATTCAGGAGTACGGCGCCCTTGCCAGTAGGCCTCCTTCTGTCGAAAGTGCCCGGGACCTGTATGATTACCTTTTCGCTGGCACAAGTGCTTACCAGCCCGAGGCTTCCAATACTGTTGGAGGGTACATCCAAGCGTCAAAAGAGCGTCAGGCTAAAATGTACACCCTCCACCTTGCCACGCAGAAGCGCAAAATGGCAGCGGCCATGACCTACCAGCGGATGGCTGAGGAGTATACCAAATTAGCCGAAGACCTCTCCGCGCAGGTCACCACCGCAGGAAAGCAGCGCCTGACAACCGGGGAAAGGATCAAAACCCAGAAGATGGCCAACGACTACATGGTACAGTCTCTGGAGATGAAGCAAAAAGCTGATCAGCTTTTGCAAGAAGCGGCTCAGAAAACTGGCTTGGTGGAGCAGATTGACCAGACCCGGCAAAACTACCTGAACCGAAAAGCAATGGCAGAAAAGGCACTTTACTAAATGTTACTCTTTATTGGGTTACTTTCCTTTTTTATGGCAATCAAGGCCAATAAATAAACCACTATGGAGAAAGTATCAAAATTGAGTCGTTTGCTTCTGTTACTTTTTGCATTCATCAGCTTTTGCCTGACTAGCTGCCAGAATCAAAAAGACGATCCTGATCCTGCCGCTGATTCGAGAATGACGCTATCAGCGAAATTGAACGGTGACCCGTGGGAAGCCACTGGGTTTCTGGTGCAACAACGGGCCGCCACTTCCACGGATGACGCTCATGTACTGGTGCAATCCCGGCGTGACCTTGGTCAGACGACGCTACACTTTTATCTCTACGACGTTACTGCACCCGGCACCCACGTATTCGACGGGGAAAATAATGACCGTCGCAAAAATGCATCGCTGGAAAGAACCGACCCCGCTACCGGTCAAATCACTTTTCTGGGTAGAGGACCTACTACGTTTACCTTTGAGCGGGTGGAAAACGGCCGTTACACGGGCACCTTCTCGGGCAAATTCACTGACGAACTCGGCAGGGGCACTGTTGAGGTAAATGAAGGTAAATTGGATGTTCGGGTTGGTAGTCAGGGTGAATAAGAGAGGGCATGCACGATCTACGGTAAATCTGTTCGTCACCAGATTCAGGACTTGAACAACCACTTAAAATTTTGATATGAGGTGCGTCAATTATTCAGACTTTCTTCCTGCTGTTCAGTTGTGTGTGGAGTGTTGCAAAGGACTGTGCCAGGAGTGTATGACCATTTGGGCTCCTCCTCTTTGTACGAGTTGTGCCTCTCATCATTTCAATCAGCAAAAACAGCGGGCGAAAGTAACCCTGATAAGTCTTATATTTGCCTTCCTGTTGGGCAGGTTCTTCTTTACAGTTGGTAATCCTTATCCTCAAGTGAAAGATGACAAGGGTATCTATTTCGTGATCATGGGAGCTATCTCGGCCGGGACAGTTGCTGGGTGGAGATATCTAAGAGGAGGAACGGTAGCCCATAACCAAATGGTTTGGTTTAGCTCAAAAGGATATGCAACATTTCTGGTATTAAGGCTGGTAATGAGTGTCTTTATTGGTACGCTTATGTTACCATTTGTCTTCTACAGAGCAATATTTGACTTGCGTTGTTCATTGCAGGCAGCGACTGCCATAAGGGCTAGCAGTAACCAAACCTCCACTTGAAACCTTTCATGCTACACTTCAGCCAAATATGACAAGGCATCCATCTTCCTCTTAACTTCTGAACGTTTAAAGTTACGGATGGAGTAACCCAAATCCGCTCTTTTTCGAGTATTTACTTTCTTAGGTGAAGCCCAGTCCAAAAGTTGGGGCACACCACACAACAGTTGTATACAGAGGAGCTATATTTATTTGATGACACTTGAAAGATCTTAATAAAAGAAACTATGACCAACAAAAAAGTTATATTTATAGCTTTTGCTATTGAAGATGAAAGGCAAAGAGATTTCCTCAAAGGACAGTCACTTTTAACTCATTGTCCTTTTGAATACATTGACATGTCTGTTAAAGAGGCATATGATTCAAACTGGAAGGAAAGAGTGCGAACGCGAATTCGTCGTTCAAATGGAGTGATATTGTTAATAAGTAAAAACTCTTTAACCTCAAGCGGGCAAAAATGGGAGATTCAATGTGCAAAAGAGGAAGGAAAACCAATACTTGGTATCTGGGCTTACACCAGCGATAGAACAATTTTAAGTGGAATAACCATTAGAGTATGGTCCTGGGAAACAATAAAAGCATTCATAGATAAAGTATAAGATCTGTTTATAATGAAAATTTGGTAGTAGTGGATACTATTTCGCCGCGTATACCTGCTGAGTATTAATTTCGGAAGCCAACGTTAGGACTCAAAAAGAAGTGATAGAACAATAAGCTGTATTATTCACGATGTTAGTCAGGATACAAAGCATAAAGTTAATTTTCAAGAACATCTGATTTAAAATTTTGTACCGATGTCTTCAAATCGAAATAACCCCTTTCCAATCGATCCGCTGTTTAGTTTTATGTCGCATTTCTCACACTTAATATGTCCACATCCTGATTTTCAATTTAGAGAACCACCTCCTCCGGATGTCAAAGAAGCAGAAGTTCGCTCCGTTAATGATTTTTTTATATCATACCGGCATGAAATGTCTAAAGCATATGCAGAAACGCTTTCAAATGAACTTAAAGAATTTGGCTATCAAGTGTACTTTGCAGGTGAAGCGATTGAATTAGAACCTGAACTACTTAGAGAAATGCTAAGAACAGAATTGCACAAATCAAGCGTTCTTACAATTGTTGGAAACAAAGACATGTTTGAAGACCACTGGGGATGGGTGAGATGGGAGATGGATACATTTTATGAAGGTCACTGGGGACGAAAAGCACCGATCATAACAGAGGAAATGGGTTCCCCTATTTCTGATCACAACAGTTTGCATGATTACGCATTAAAAAGGCTACAACAATTCGATCCATCAGCAGTAATGATTTACGAAGAAGCATCAGATGCCTGGAAAAATCAGAAACCCTCATCCATAACTATATTTTGCTTACTTCTGGTAAGAGAGTTCTATCGAGTAGAATTAACATTTTGGCATGAATGGGCTCCAATGAATACAGAGCAACGCTATCGATTGTATCTGGAATCTTTATACCGGGATAGAGTATGCAGAACGATTATGATGGCAATGATGTGGCCACATCCTGATTACTCACTGGCTCAATTGAAAGAAAGATATCTAAAGGAAGCACGTGAAAATTAAAAACTACCTATATTCGACATGCTTTTAGCGTTCTTTTGCATATTTAAAAATATATATAAATAAGGCGAAGGACTTATCACAAAGTGTAGCAGCCCACAAGGTGCTTGCTGCTTGTGGGTTGCCCAACGCACTATCAACTTTTTGTTTTATTATAAACCCCAATGCCAACTTAACGAACGCAAATGAGCAATAGAAATATATATCTACATCGAATACTGCCACAGCAGTAAGCCCTGGCTGGCCGTCAGCTGCAATGCGTGGGATGTGCCAAGCCAATTCCCGGCAGGAGAGGGCTGGGCGGTCCGGTGCCGGTTCTACCACCCGTTCTTTCTCCCCTAGCGGCACCTGATTCCAGTAGACCTCCGTTGGACGGGTGTATCAGCCTGGTTTGAACATAACTAAAAGAATTGAGGGTGAATCAAGTTAACAAACCCTCACTTCCCTTACCGGGTCAGTTGTCCACTTTTATCTGACGACGTACAGCTATGCTGCCGAGAAGCGCACAGGGCAGTAAAAGCAGATGCGGACTAGAAATAATAGAAGACGCCTTGATTGTCGCGCCAGAAGTTAGCCGTTGCCAAATTCAATGAAAGCAGCTATTTTACGTGCCGCTGCTCGCCCTCTAGTCAATTGGGAGCGTAGTCATCCGCACCTTTCAAGAACTACCCATTGTTTCAATATCGGCTTACCCCAACAAAGTGTTCGAAATAACAGATGAGAGGTGATTCGATTGCCGTATAGCTCCGTACAATAAGTGCACTAAGTCACTTTCTATGACCGGTTTAAGTGTATTAACCATCTAAATGTTAACCAATATGCAATACATAGAAGAAGAACTAAAGTTTAAAGAAGCATCCAGCAGCAAAGAGCTACTTAGTAGAGGAGGGAATGCGGTAAGTGTGCTGGGAATAGCTATGCGGTTAGGCAACACACCTATTGTTAAGGACTTAAAAAAGTTGATGCAATTAACGGGAGGCACTATGCCGGCTGATTTAGAAGTGCTGCTTGAAAAACAAGACATTTACCTGATAGTACACATGATTGGCGCATTAAGACTACAAGGCTCGGCTACTGTAGAAGAGCTTCAATATAATGCAGAAATAATTGACGTAACCGGTGCCCAAACCATCGACCTTTTACCCAATACTTCTTTCAGGGAATTAGCCACTATCAATCTAGGTTTTGAAGGTTCTCTTTCCTCAAGTGGTAATTTCTCCGCGTCCCTTCCTGATACTTTGGTTCAATCATTACTACAGAAAGATATTACGCTTGGGGGTGACATGAAAATACAACTTTCAGGCAATGCTGGTTTTGTGGGCAAATTTACTTACAGTCTTAAATTTCCGGTTTTTCAATCGAGCGGTATCGCTTCTAATTTTTGTACTTGGATTTTGAACTCAAAAGATACACCTTTGCTGGGAGACCAATTACTTATTCAAACGCTGGCTGTACCCAAAGGCACCGAAAAAGTAACGTATACTATTAAAGGGGTCTGCAGAGTCGACAAAGGAATTTTTTGGGCAACACAGGAAAAAGAAACACAGCCTTATAATATAATAGTGAAACTACAATAAAACTTCAAACTTATATATATTATGAGAGGCGCGTTAATTGTTGGCATCGATGAATACGATAATGACAACATATACGATTTACCGTCTTGTGTCGCTGACGCAACCAGATTGCGGAACATTCTGGGGAGAAATGCTGATGGTTCGCCTAACTTTGACTGTTTACTAATGGTTTCTAAAAACACCAAGATTACCAGAAGTAAACTCAGACAAAGCATTGACGATTTATTCAAGCGGGATTTAGAAATGGCTTTGTTCTATTTTTCCGGTCATGGTACGGAAAACAACCTTGGCGGGTATATTGTTACCCAGGATGTTGCATCATACGACGAAGGTGTTGCCGTAAAAGATATCCTGGATTTAGCAGTTAAATCAAAAGCAAGAGAAAGAATAATAATTTTAGACTCCTGTTACAGCGGCAATATGGGTAACGTAGCTACCAGTAATAATGCTGCCCTTCTGAATGAAGGGCTTTCCATTATTACTTCAAGTAGAGGATACGAGGTTTCAAAGGCAACAGATGCAGGCAGTATTTTCACTACACTCATTATTGACGCCCTGAGTGGCTCTGCCCGGGATGTAATAGGTAATGTAACCGTTGCCAGCATGTATGCTTATGTTGATAATGCATTGGGTGCTTTTGATCAGCGTCCTATGTTCAAAACTCATGTTTCAAAACTTTCACCCGTTCGGAAATGTGCTCCGGTGGTTGGTCTTAATATTTTAAGATCTCTTCCGGATTACTTTACTACAAAAGAAAGTGAATTTGCAATGGACCCCTCTTTCGAGTTCACTGATGAGAAAGCTAATCCAACAAACGTGAGCATTTTCAATGACTTTAAGAAGCTTAGAAATGCGACATTAATAGAGCCTGTTGGAGTTGAAGATCTGTTTTTCGCAGCTGTTAACAGTAAATCTGTCAGACTTACACCGCTTGGTAAATATTACTGGGATCTGGCAAAACGATATAAAATATGAAAGTTGGAATCACCGGGCATCAGGATTTAGGCAATGCGGCCAAAGCACAGAAAATAGAAAATATACTACGGGATGTAATCATTGAACTTAAACCGGCTGTAGGATACACCTCTTTGGCGATAGGCGCCGATCAGTTATTTGCGGATGAATTAATGAAAGCTTCTATTCCCTTCATAGCAATCATCCCTTGTGAAGATTATGAATACATGTTTAAAAAAACCGATTACATAAGATACAAAGAAATATTAAAAAAGGCTTGTCAAGTAGACGTCCTCCCTTACCCGGGGCCAACTGAAGAAGCTTTCTTTGCCGCAGGCAAAAGTATTGTTGAAGCCGTGAATGTCCTCATTGCTATATGGGATGGTAAACCGGCCAAAGGTTTGGGCGGTACTGCTGATGTAGTAAAATACGGATTAAAATTAAATAGGAAAGTAATCCATATTGATACCAAAGAGTTTGCAATAAAAGAATTATGACCTGGAAGCTTATACCCGCATGGACGATTCCCTGCATCCGTAATACTTTTGGATCAAGATATTACTCCATTAAAACGATCAATTCGTTCTTTTAGATAGCGTTGAGAGCTGACGATTTTCTGTATAGGGACACCCGTTAACTTCTGAATCTTTTCCGGCGACTCGGATAGAAAAAAACTTGGTTCACCAATCTCATTCTCTAATTTAGCCAGTTCACCGGGAGACAGAATCTTCTTCTCTACCAATAATCTATACCCTAAGAACGGAAGGCTTCGCCGTAGCCTCTTCAAATGTGACTGTTTGTTGATCCAATCACTGATCTTATGCGCTAATATTTCAGCATTATGCTCCAGTTCATGCAATTTGTATAAAAAAAGCAAGTGGCCTTTCAAATCGCTCAGCACATCAGCCCCTTCCTCAGAAAATAACAGAACGTTATGATGCTCTTTTAACCCATACCCAATGCCTGCTTCTAATAAAACGTTTGGGTTTTTCCGGGTTACTTCCGCAATAACTACGTGGCTTGCAAGCATCTGCCGCCAAACATTGCTGAAGACCGTAGGCTCCCTGGTCTCCTCTTCCCCACTCTTCACTTCCCAGAAGAAAGGGGGATGCTCCAGCACATTCCGCAAGACAGCTAATAAACGTTTGTCGCTTCTGAATTCGTGCGCAAAAAAACAAATAACGTGGGGAGCCTTCTCAGCAAAAATAGAATATTCCTCATTCAGCAGCTTGGAAAGGCTGGCTTCCGCTAATTTGCTGATTTTTTGAAGCCATTCCGTGTTGACCGGCATTCCGCTTTTGACAAATCCGCTCGTCATTAACAAACTCGCCGAAAGCTCTATAGGAATATTTTGTTTTTTCTGGGTCGCAAGCAGTTTAATCTGATTATTGAGGGGATTTACCACCAGCCTGGCCTGAAAACTCGCAGATTTAATGGCTGATTTCAGAAGGTTGATGAAGTTGGTTACAGTTTTCCTGATCGCTGAGTCTGACTTTGCGCTATTTTGAGATATTTTAAAGCCCATTTCTGAAAACTCTACTATAGCAGCTTCCGATTCCGGCTCAAAATTTAAAGCCTCAACTAAGATTCCTTCCGGCTCAAGCAAGAACTGCAGGTTCTTGAGCCAGCTACGAAATTCTTCCGATAATACTGGTGCTTCCTGTCGCCACTGAAGACGGGTTTCCTCCTCTGGGCCGCCCCAAGTCAGCTCCCGCCACCTGGTACGGTTGGTTCTTTCCACAATGGTTCTTAGGAGGTATTCCTCTTGCGGATTCTGGCACCAAACGATTAGTCTTTTCGATGCAATAGCCGTAGACCACCGCAGGTCGGTATTGGGTGGGTGGCTCATGAAGGCTATTTCCCTGATTTGATTTTGTTCCGGCGCGTATTCCTGCATTATTTCGCAGGAGAGTTCCCCCAAAGTTGTTTTAAATGGATATTTACCAGCCACTTTATCCATCAGAACGGCTTGGTTTTGTATCAAGGAGGCCATCGTCTGACGCTGTTGGTTGATTAGATCCGTAAAAAGGGATAAATCACTACGGGACAAACGAATGATTTCATCGTTCAACTTCCGTCTCACCAGCTTCCGTAGCTCCTCAAACTTTTGGTCTCTCCGAAAATCATTCCGATTAAGGGTTATTGTAACGTCTCCAATGTCTATGATCCCGCTTATCCAGTCCCAGTCGCTCGATAGTAGATCAGTACCGGTATCCGTAACCAATACGCCGTGTTGATAAACGAGCAGAACACGCTTAGCGATTGAGGTACTCTTAGGCATCCAGAACATTCCTCCGCCATCTTCAAAAGACAGCAGAAATAGGTGAGTAGGATCTTCAACTACCGCCTTAAAATATGCTAGCCCCTGGACGTAAGAGAGGTCAATAGGCTTTGATTCCATTGCTCCATCCTTCCAGGGAATAAGTGCTGGCTTTGGATTTCCGAATGGTGGAACCAGAACCTCGACGTTCAGAAAGGGCACATATTTCAAAACAAGCGTTTTAATTACCTGAGGTGATGCATATTCACGGTACTCGGGTTTCAGATGAATTTTTATTGAGGTACCGGGCTGGTCGCGTGCACTTTTCTCAATCTGGTAGTTAATGCCCCCCTCCCA
The DNA here is from genome assembly GCA_963844325.1 of uncultured Sphingobacteriales bacterium. Taxonomy (GTDB): domain Bacteria; phylum Bacteroidota; class Bacteroidia; order Cytophagales; family 172606-1; genus CADCTQ01. The sequence goes on along the minus strand of CAWJNV010000002.1, from coordinate 3,863,582 downwards.
AACCCAACGGCGTGCCTCACTTGTGTTACTCCCCCACAACAACGTATCAATGGTGATCATTTCGGCTACTGCAATGATGCTTAAGAAACCCAGCCCGAAATGGCCTATCGCGTGTTTACTCCCGGTAAACTCCCTGGTTTTACTCTTGCCAACACAAGACAGGAAATCCCGCAAATCAGTTTCACTCATCCCAATACCATTGTCCTCAATGGTAATTGTCCCCGCGTTGTCACCCGTCAGCGTAATTCGTCCTTTCGCCAAAGGTTCCCTGGATACTAAACATCTTTTTAAAATAGCGTCGTACGCATTGCTAATGATTTCGCGTATGAACACTTCCGGATTGGCATATAATTGATCCGATAAAAGGTGGAGCAAATCCGTAATGGAAGTTGTTATCGTATCTTTTTCCATAGAAGATAAATGTGTGTAGGGGCCTTCTTGCCCGTGTGCCGCCCTAAGGACACACTGCCAGAGACAGTCGGTCTAATGCGGTCGATACCTCCGTATTACAATGCTCCCATTGTTCTTCCGAAGAGAAGAATGCAGCAAGCAGGCCGATCAAATCTGCCGGCACGCTTCTACTGACCAGAACATCCGTGAGCCAGTCCGTTTCCAGTAATTTTTTAAAGAGACTGGTAACTTCACCAATGGTGTCTTTCCAGGAATGGAGGGAATTGTCTTTAAAACCATTTCTAAAAAGAAGTCGAACCAGGTGGACGAGGTGCCACAATGGCGTACTGAGATCCCCAAGCTCAATATACGCTTCTTTTATACCTTCCCTTATTTGTTTGATGTAGCTATTCAGGCCCTCTCCTTCAATGTTACCCTGCATATGAATTGCCTCGAAGCTCAATCCTGCGTGTTGGATTAAAAGTTCGGGGTATAGTTTGAAGTTGGGATGATTGGGCGAAAACTGCTGCAAAATGTCTGTTGCCGCCTCATATTCCCCTTGCAGCATCTTCCATTTCCCCTCCAATAAAACGCTTTTTGTCCGGCTCCACTGGTAAACCGGGGCTTGATAACGGCTTGCTTCCGGGTGCTTTAGCAAATCTCCGGCATCAGCCGGATGATTAGCGCCTAAGTAGTATTCGAGCAGTTTTAACTGAACGACATCTCTGTTCAGAACAGTCAGGTGAACGGGTAGATCATTGATTTCGCGCAGCAGCCCTTTCAACGGTTGCGTATTCTTACCGGGCCCTACTATATTGTTTTGCAGTAACGTCCTTGCGTAGGTAAACTTTTGCCGGGCGGCCAATTGCCCTAATTCTTTGCTAGCCCATTCGTAACCTGCGTCAATTAAAGCGGCGATTGCGTCAACGTCCACTCTCAGACTTAAGCGTCCGATTTCTATTAAAGCACAAAAGCTTTCCAGTACGGAAAGACGGTTTGAATGAGAAAAACGGCTGTGGCCGAAATCCATCTCTACGCCGTAATCGAGACAGCGTTGGTAGTAGGAGCAAGCTTTCGGAAAACTTCTTTTCAGCCGTTCGCATTCGGCCAACCCGTAGGTGGCGTCAATCCATATGTCCGGAAATGAAGGAAAGGAATATTTTACTACTTCCTCAAATCCGTGTTGAGAAACAGTAAAATATTCCTTTAGAAAAAATACCTTGGCTTGTTGCAATGACTCCAATAAAGAAGCTGATGTAGGCATTATTGGGTAGCTAGCTTTTTATTATTCCACGCTTTCCCTAAGCTCGTTCACCCAGTCGTACAGTTGTGCTGATGCTTCCGTATTGTATTCTTGATCCGCCTTCACTGCAATCGACTCTAGTATTCTGGCCCTGTTCAGTACTTCTTGTCGATTGTGCGTTTTAACGGCTGAAAGACCTATAACATAATGCAATTGACCCAGCGTTTTGTAAACCTGGTTAGCAGGCAGTCTTCCACTTTCTGATGCCAAATGGTACAGCTCGAAATCTGCCAGTACTGTCAGGACTTTTCGCTTATTCCCGGTCAATTTGCCGGTAGGGGTAATCAACTCGCTTGCTTTTTGACTGATAAACTCGAAGTTCTGGCGCACTACCCGGTTGAGTTCTTCATTCAGGTGCGCTTCTAGCTGGGTAAAGTACGCTTCGGAATCAATCATTTTCGCCGGCTGAACGTTCAGCCAACCAAACGTAAGGGGGGTGATGATTTCCTCCGACTGGCTCCCATTTTGGGCAGTCTGTCTGATAAAATTATTTGATTCTATGACCGGCATCAAGCCCTGAGCGGCTTTAACAATATGGTATTCAAGCAACTTGTTGGCAGTCTCTCTGGCTTGGGTGTGAGCATGTGCCAAGTGCTGATCCAGTTCAACCAATTGATCTCCCTTCCACACGCCCGAGACAAACTTAGCCAGGTAAAACCATCCCAAATATTCCTTATCCGTTTTTGCAATGTCTATGTTCTCAACAATCTTGTCTACTTCTTCTGGTTCCATCGGGCTGAGCAACGATAAGCTACTCGCCGCATCAAGGTCCCGGTACCTTGCCATTACTTCGTTGACAAAGAGCAGCACTCTCTGATTTTCGGTAAATTCTTTAGGATTTAAGCCCAACCGGTAGTTGCGCCACAACATCTGGACCTGCCCATTGCGCCCGGCCGCATTTAGTTCACTTATCGTGGTTTTGATTAGCGTACTCAAATCTTCTTCTCCATCCGAATCATACAAATCATCTAACAAAGAAGACTCTACGGCTATCCTTTGCTTCCACTTGTAGCTGTGGGACGATTTATAAGCCGATAACAGCGCGTAAGCCTTCGCGTACCTAAATCCTTCATCCAGATTTGGTACTACACCGAAAAATAATTCAGGACTTTCTTCCAGCTTATTCACCAGCGGCATATAAGGCTTAGCTGCAATTTGTTTCACTTTTTTTGTCGGGAAAAGGTACCGGCCGTCAGGGGTGGTAAAAACAGGGGTAGGGTCCATGTCTATGCGCAGTGCTAAACCTCCGCTGTTGTTTACGCTGACCGTTATTACGGAAGAATGCCTGTTCAGCACGGGAAACACGTATTCTTTAATCAAGTGCTGGTATTTCTGATCCCCTGACTGTTTGCCGAGATACCGGCGAACAATATTGGCCGGCAACTGGGCAGCACCCAGGATACTGGTATCAATCTTATACCCTCCTTCCAGGAGTACCGCCAAGTACGAGTCAAGTTCCAAAAGCTTTTTGCCTACTTTCGTATCCGACAACTCGGGACTGAGGTATCCAATCTGCTGGTCCGCAACGGGGTCAATTGATATTTCCAGCGATTTATCAAAGTCAGCTTCCACAATGTCTTTCAGTTCATTCATTTCTGATCTGGAGAGCGCAATGTTGATAGTATCTCCCGACTTAAGTACCGCTGACATAATACCGTCTCGATGATAAATGCTTTTCACAAAACCTTTATCAAGTTCATCCCCATAGTTGACTAAAATACCACCCCTGCCCGCCGCCCCTGCGACTGCGCCGACAGTACTGGTGGCAACATTAACAAACATTGGGCCTGGTTGACCGAATCCTGCTTCGTGGCACAGAAACAGAATAATAGCTGATGCTATGTATTCTAAACGAATCACAGAACAAGAAATTATTTTTCTCATACTCGTGCGATTTAGTGTGGTTGAGGAAAGCTTTTATTACTTTACCAACATGGTTTAATTGCCTTTATCCAATTGGTTATTTGGAATCAGAATACGGCCCTTGATCTGGCTTTCTTCACTCCATAAAATGAATGAGCTATAGGTCGGCGCCTCAGCGCTTTGAAGGGTCATTTCTTTAAGGAACAAGGGAAAGTAACTCCCTACCATCAAACCTAAAGCATCTTGCCCTTCCAGAGGCATGCCGGAAATGAGAAACGATAAGGTTTTCAGCGATTCGGTTGAAGAAGGAGTAGCTAAATTCATCATCATTCCCCAGAAAGGACCCTTTTCAAGCAACAGGTACTCTTTAAGCATTGCATTAAATGATGAGTGTTCCGTAGCAACCCCGGTTTGTACAGCATAAGCATTGGTAGTATCAAGGACAATGGCCATCCCCCTCGCATCTCCCTTGCCACTGACCTGGTAAGAAGGCATCGGATAAAACATTGAGTCCTGAACTTCTTCTGATTTCTCTTCAATCAGCAATATTTTTTTGTTACCCTGGGCTACTGTAGTGCTCTGAATGGTACTATCTTCCAGTGCCAAACCATGCTCAATCACTGCGTTGAAGTGTAGCGGAGACAGCGGTGGGTTTGAGAAGAGGCGGTCTTTTTTTTCCATGACTGCTTGTCTTGCCAGGATGACCTTTTGCAAATTCACCCAATTCCATAAAAGAGACTCTCCATCCGTAGATTCTACAAAATACAATCCTCTATTGGGCTGGGTCCCTCGGGTATTATACGAGAACATTGTAAAATCGCCGACAAGCGAGTCTATAGCCGCACACCGTGCTTTTATAAATTTTTCTTCCAGTGTAGTCCAAGGCTGTTGATTTAATGCAAGCTCAAGACCAATTCTTTTATCTTTTTCCAAGTACTCCGGTCTGATGCTTTTAAAGTAGGTAAAATCTGCATCTGCAACAGCCAGATTCAGGTTGTGCAAATCTCTTTTTTCGTGTACTTTGGCGAATTCGGCCACTTTGCTCTCAGCTCTTGGTTTTATAGTAAGCCATATTTCGCTGTATTCTTCTCCCCCTGAAATATCAATCTGAAGGTTCTCTATGTCGCGGTAAACTCGCTGCCAATCCTGAATGGAATTTACTACTGTATTCAGTTGGCGTATGCCGGTAAGGTCATTAAAGTTGACGCCCAGGCGCTTCAAAAAAACTTCCTCAAATTTGGTGGAATCAGCTTCATGTAAAGCGATGGCTACGGGAACGTGAACATTAACTCTTATCAGTTGAGTACTAATGTTTACACCGCCGCTCTGCTTGGACAGTTCTTCAACTGCCATTGCGGGAACATCTCCCTTAACGTAGATGAAAGACTTGTTCCTTATGGTCATTACCGCCCCACCGTCGCTAGAGATTGTATCATGTTCTTTAAAATAATCCTGTTCGTCAAAATTCTCCATTTCCCATATCAGGACTTCTTGCTCTCCTTTAATACCGAAGTTATAATCATGGATGTTATCACCCAATTTCAAACTATCCAAACTTAATCGGGAACTGTCAGGCCACGTTGAGTATATTTTATCGTAGTACTTTTCGAGAAGCTTTCTCAGACTATTTGTAGTAAAACCTTCGCCTAGTAAATTCGTGAATCCTTTTCCGGTGACGTGAATTTCAAAAGCCGGTCTTGGGGGAGCAGTATTGCTCTGCGCTACAGCAGGAAGGCAATTGGTCGATAATACTGCCAGATTAAATAACAGTAAGTAATTAAACAGTGCGACGGCACCCCTTATCCGGTAATTGCTGGCTGGATTCATTTTAATGAAGTTTGGTGGTGGCTCTCATTCATTTAAGATGCTGTCGGGGCAGGCCTGAATTTGAATTGCTTGTAAAGATGTACAAGCGCATGAGAAAAGGTCCAAGTTCTGTTTACCGAATAAGCGCTTTGAAGTCTGGCTATGTTTATATTTAAAACAGGGCTATTGCGGTAAGGACAAAAGCCTAGTCATGGAGCTCCTTAATTATACTTCCGTTAATTCAAATGTTAATATAAAGCGTTCGTATATTAATGGCAATACCTAGAAGTAGGTATTTTCCCATGAGATGATCCAAACTGGATGTTGGGGTAATCCCCTTTTGGTTCTGCCTTGCTTTTGATGAAAGGCGAAATTTTTAGGGCTAGGCGGCATGGCGAGCGGGTCTTTTACAAGCCTGCCAGCCAAGCTGCATAGTTCAGAATTACCCCGTTTCATCAAGAGTTCAAATGAACCTCTTTCACTGATTTACACATTCTGCTCCAGTAGCCAGGAATTTAAAACGGCCAACGTTCGGTCTTTAAGCAGTTCGATCGGCTGGTGTGTTTCCAAATCCTCTACTATCGTACCGGGTGTGATTCAAAACTTCGCGGCCAAGCAGGGCTGGTAGGTGAATATAGGTAACTTAAATGAGCAAAACCATAAGCGATATGATGAGCAAAGAGGAATACCTGGCCAAAGCAGCCGCTCGCTACGATGCCCTTGAAAAGCTCAAGGATCAAAAGGACTTTTACAATTACGAGGCCGAGTTTGACAAGATATGGACTGATCTGGGCCGGGAAGTACTGGAAAGCAGCATCAGCAAGGTGCCCTCAAACCATCGAAAAAAAACATCGTCCGTACCCGCTTCGGGCCGCTCCAAGTAGACAAAGGCCATCCGTTTAGTGAGCCGGTGCTGGGTTCAAGAACCAGTCCGTATCTGCAGAGCAAGCTGGTGCTGTTGGGCTGCGAACACGTCTACGGACAACTACCGGCCTTGGTGGAATCGCTGCTGGGCATCAAGGTGAACCAGAGTCAGGTGTACCGCAGTTGCCAAAGAGCAGCCTTTGTAGCCGACGAAGGAGTACTCGACGAGCCTTCCAGCGGCCTTGGTGAGCAGTTATGTGCTCAAGAGCAGACCGTGTACGGCATGGTAGATGGTTCAATGCTGCCTACTGAGCAGGGCTGGCAGGAGGTAAAAGTAGGCCGAGTGTTTGCGGCCCGACCATTCCAAGCCGCTCAGCCGGCCACAAAAAAGGAGCCTGCTTGGGAGTTGTCAGAGTCGGAGTACGTGGCCTTGCGGGGCAATTATGAAGAGTTCACCCAAAAGTTTGAGCAGTTGTTTCCCCCTACCTCCGCCTGCCGGAAGGTGTTCATTACCGACGGGGCCATATGGATGAATAAGTGGCTTTTGCAAGCCTATCCTTGGGCTACTCATATTCTGGATTAATATCACTTGAAGCAGAAGCTGGCCTTGGCCGCTCAGGCAACTGCCAATGCAAAAGAATGGCTCCAGGAGCAGGAAAATCGTCTTTTTCAAGGACAACAGCAACAAGTAGAGCGGGCCATAGAAGCCCTTGAGCATTTGGAGCAGACCACTAAAGACCAACTGCTGGAGTACCTCAAAAACAACCGCTACCGTACCCGTTATGATTTGTATCGTAAAGAAGGGCTCATGATCAGTAGCGGACCCATTGAGGCGGCTCACCGTACTGTCTTGCAAGTGAGAATGAAAAGAAGCGGCCAGCGTTGGTCAGAGAGAGGCGGCGACAGGATGATCTTACTACGTGCTGCCTATAAGAGTAGGAAGTTCCACCTCATTATCGATCTGTTCCGACAGGAGAACTACCACCTTGCCGCGTAATTTTGAATCACACCCTATCGTACCATAAGTGACTCGTTTGCGCAATGCACAATCATCAACGCCTACTACCCGAGCAGCTCGTTTGTCAAATTCAAATGGTATGGCCTGTAACTACAAAACATGTATCAATGCTATATCTTCCGCCGATCCCTTAACTAGTCGGGTGCGGAACTCGCTCAGCACACTGCTGTCAAAACCAGGATCGGTCAATTCCAGACTCAAAGCATACTTCCAGTCAATCCTGCTCCTGACTGCATCAGTGGCTTGTCGCTCTGATAAGCCTTCCATGTATTGCATAACCGTGGTTAGAGCTAGCTGCCCAGGAGAGGCGGCTGGCTGACCCCGCTGCGGTAATAAGTGGGTAAAAGCTTCATCCTCATAACTAGCAATTCGTCATAATAAGGCGATTTTAGCTTTGCCAACGTTTAATACACGGGAAAATACTAAGTGTAGGGCTTAGAAAAGACTTAGAAAAGACTTAGCAAATTTAGAAGCAGTAATTACAACATGGAGTAAACTTGGCAACGATATAGAACGCCATTTCTTGTGATTTTGCTTAAATTTTAGTGGTCCAAAAGATGCGCTACACCTAACGGGTGTCAAAAAGTTGCATGCAGCAAAGGATTACTAGGGTCATTGGTTTTTCGATATTTGGTTAATTTTCGCTACACGTGGTGATCCTGTTCAAGGATGGGTCGAAAGCTTTTTTGCTACTCTGAAGCGGGAACGGGTTTACCAGCTGGAGGCATACGGATTGAGTGCTCATTAGCGGTACTTCCTCTATAGCATCTTGTAAGGCCCTCTGTTTTTCGGACTGAAACTGAATCAAAAAGTAAACCCTTTTGCTTGCCCTATACTTGCAATATGGCCTGCGATTCTAAGATAATGCGCTGGTAATTAAGTTCCTTATCAGCATGAGTGGTAATAATGGGCAACGATTCTTTGAAATAAGAAGTTGGTTTAAAACGCGCCGAAAAGCTGGTTTGGCCCGTTTCGACCGCATTGCCTAAGAAATGACCTACTTCCAGTTGTAGTAATTCCTGTGGATGAATAACGGTACGCTCCTGTAGGGAATAACTCACGGAAGAGCCGTATGATCCGGAACCGGCCTTACTGTCTAAGCTAAAGGTGCCTGCCTTCGTTTGGTTATCCGAATGCCCCTCGCTCCGTAGCAGCCGGTCCTCCTTGCCGAACAAGCGGCTTACGTATTCGGCCGTAGATAGGGAGGCTACCCGGCCAAAGAACTGATTGTTAAGGTTAGAGATAAGGGCATCGGCTTCGTTCTGGCCGTACTGTTTTTTCATCTGCGAAAAGTCCTGGGCCATGTAGATCGTGGCTACCTTGTTACTGCGGGCCGTAGCCGGGAGTTGGTCCAGTTTAGGAACGTATAGCGTCGGCCCTTCGTCCAGCAGCACGAAGCTGTGGTGCTTCCCCTGCTGGTTCATCTGCTTGAGAGCAACAGTAATCAGGCAGGAGATAACCGGGGAAAACGTTTCGCAAAGCGTGGGGCTGGTGCCGATACAAAGCACTTTAGGATTAGCGGAATCATTAAGGTCTAGACTGAACTCGTTTCCACTCAGCACGTAACAAATCTCGGGCGTGTTGATGCGTGCCAGCGCCAGTTGCAGGGTAGAAATCATACCGGCGGTTTGATTGGAAGCACCATTTTCTACGGCCGTAAGGATGCTACGAATCATCGTAGCACACTGATAGTCCTTGGACAGCAAGTCCAGCAAGTGGTGGTAGTCGCCCCCGGTGAGTAGATTTACTACGTGAGGAACTGAACAATACCCCGGATGGTGCCGGGACAAGTACCAGATGGTGGCGGTGAGCAGTGCCTGCGCGGAGCGGGTCCAGAAGTCGGGTTTAGGGATCGTCTCCGGCATGAGGTTATTGATGATGGCCAAGGCGTACTCGGAAGCATGGGCAGGTGTAGGAATGTACTTCGGGTCGAGGGGGTTTACCCGGTGGCTCCGAGTCAAGTCTTCAAAGTTTACTACCCAAAAGGTGATGGGATGCTCACTCTGCGCGTACTGGGAATAGGCAAAGTCGGTGAGGGTTGGAAACTTGAAGTCGTATAGTATCCCACTGTATCCTTTCCCCGCGGCTTGCGCAAGGATGGGCTCGGCTACTGAGTAGCTTTTCCCGGAACCGGCTCCCCCGATCACTAGGGTTCCCCGGAAAGGATTGGTCATGTTCACCCAACTGCCGTCGCGGCACGGAAAATGAAACGAGTACTGGTTTTCATCCTTACGGGTATCGTTCTTGATGGCGTTTGGTTTTCGTTCCGGTACCCTCAGCAACCTGCCTACCGGGTAGCCACTCATTAACAATCCCAGAAGTCCTGCCGGGTAAGCAAACTTGAAATAGGGGTTATGGTGTACGGTGAGCAGCAGCAGGGCGCTCCCGGTAAAGCAAAGCAGCCAAAGCAGCGTCCCTGCTACCCGCTTCTTACCCCCGCTTCGTTTTGCTTTTGCTTTCAGCCCTGCGCCTACACAGGCAAAGGCAAGCGGATAGGCTACCAGCAGCAGTAGCCGGAACCAAAATCCCCCTTTCGCAAAGAACTTCAGGCTGAGCAGGTATAATTTGGTATGAGCGGGTGCCGCCTGGAGGAAGTAGTACTCGCCTGCCGTTACGGCTGCGGCAAAAGCAGCGAGTAGAAAAAAAGAAGTTGCTTGCTGATGGGTTTGATGCATGGCGGGCAGAGGTTGGTAATAAATGATAAAGTTCAGCGGGATAAACCGTTGTCCACCTCACGCTGTCTCTTGCGGGACTTTGGTTTTTTGGGTTGATACCCCCAAGACTCTTCACGTCCGGTAATGGTAGCCGTATGGGCCATCTTGCTGAAGAATTGAACCAGCTGGTTCCTCTGGGCTTGGTGCTCAAGCGGCTGCTTTTCTGCTTGCGCTTCCAAGTGTGCAGTTTGCTTTCTGGCTTTTCCGTTGCTGATCGGTTGGCTTTGCTCTACGGCCTGTGCTTTTGCCGCAGCCCGGTTAACCAAGGGCGTTTCTTGCCGGAGGGATTCCTTATTGGGGCCCGGTTTCCCAGACGGCGAAAAAAGCTGCCCGTAAGGGTCGGGCGGCCGGACGCCCTGCTTTAGGGTATATTCAACCTCGCGTAAATTGCGGTAGAACTTCCAGTTGAACCCCTGCTCTTTGGCCAGCTTTATCACTCTATCGGTATCGAAGTAGGCAGGAGTTAGCCCATTGGCTTTGGAGAGCTTCTCCAGGCGGGTTCGCAGATTCTGCTCCTTGTTTGCACTTTTGTCAAAGTAGGTTTGCTTTTCGTAGCCGAACATGAGCTTAAAACTCTCTGCATTCTGCTTTTGCCAGTTCTGGATGGAAAAGCGTTCCTTCCGGCCCGTAGGGGTAAGGCTGATCTTCTGGCTCACGTCCCGGCGGGAAACCACTACGTGAATATGGGTCTGCAAGCCGGGTTTAGCGGCGCCAGCTTTCACCCCTCCTTCCCGCACGGCCTTGTCGAATCCGTTATATTCCCGCCCCTGGTGGAAGGTAGCGTACCAGACCAGGTCTTCACGCTGAAGCTCTCGGCCATCCTTGAGATTAAAGTTCTGGGCGTAATGCTCCATCACCTGCCGGGTATAGGCTTTCAGCTTCTCGGGGTCATTGCCAATGTGTCCTAATTCCTCAGCGGAAGGGCTTATGATCAGAGAATAAAACTTAGCGTCCTCCTTGCGTAGCCCTTTCTGGTTGCCGTCTATGCGTTGTACCACCTCCTGAGCCGTAATGTCGCTGCGAGTCTGATTGAAATAGGTCACCTCTTGCCCCAGCGGTTTTGCCTCATGGGCCAGGTAGTTCACCAGTCGGGCCACGCTGCCCTTGTTGTCGTACACGATTTTTCCGCTTTTGGACGGCTTGGATATCTTCGTAATCATACCGCTATTTGTGAAGGGTGAGCCGTCGCTACGGTTGAGGGCCGGTTTCCTCGGGCACCTTCAGCTTCTGACGGAACTGCTCCATTTCGGCCAGGAACCGCTGCTTATTCCCTTTAATGATCTCCGTAAGGGTTTCCTCATCCTGCTCGGAAAGCTGGTAAAGAGTGCTTAAGCTGATGTCCTGGATGGTTTTGATTTTGAACAGTAACAGGTAAATCGTTTCCTGCTGCTGGTGTAGTTTTTCCACCTCCCCCTGCAGGGCATACACGGTCTTCACAAGGGGCAAGACATGAAGTGACTCCTGTTTTTGCAGGAAGGAAAACACCTGATTCCGCAGTTTGTGTACCTCTTTGGGCACGTCTTCCAAAGCATCTACCTGGCCCGGGTGCAGCTTGTATTTGATGAAGTACAATAGGGCGCCCTCCGCAAATTCTTTCAACGGTACTTTCAAGGTGTCAGCCTGTTCCTTTGCCCGCTTACGAACCGCTGGGCTCAGGCTAATGGTGGTGAGGGCAGATGAATCAGCCCGGGCGGCAGGTGTATCGGTCTTCGTTCGGGTGGAATCAGTAGCCATAAAAGCGGGTTAATTATAAAGGGTGCTGTAGATCAAGCACTTACAGAAAGCTAATTAACTTCCAGCAACTATGTTGCTGATAAAGAGAGCATTAACCTTACTAATGCGATTCCTTCTTGCTACCCACTGCCGACCATTCTGCGCCTACTGCCGGACCTTTGGCCCCGGCTGCCATAGCCCTGCTTCACAAGAAGGGCAGTGGTAGAGTTGATCATGGGTAATCGGGTCTGGAAGTTGTTTCATAACTGCTCTTTGGCCTGCATCGGGCATCAAGCAGCTGGTACCCGATGCCGGTATCGCAAATAAGTACGGTACCCCTCCCTATGTACTGACGGAACCCACATTGCTAGGCTTGGGCATCTGCCGTAATTGATTCCTTCACTAAGGTTTCCTTGCGGTGGCCTTTCTGATGGCCGGATAAGGCTTTCTGGGTGGCAAACGTTTTCCCGCAAAGCTGGCAGGGAAACGCTTCTACCGGCACCTCATTGCTAACAGCAGGCGTACCAACGACAGGAGCAGGAACGGAGGAAAGCAAACCGTTTTCCGCGGCTTGCTGCATTCCCACTACTGCCGGTTGATCGGTTGCTTTTCCAGAAGCAGCCGGCTGCTTTTGTGGTGCTTTCTGCTTTTCGTTTCGCATCTCGAGGATATAGTCGAGTACCGAAAGGTTGAGCTTATCGCATTCAAAGCGCATGGAGCAGAGAATCAGGTTCTGCAATTGCGGATTGTCCTCCGCTTTTTCGTACTGCTCGTAGTACTCCCGCAAGGTGACAAGCCGGATTTTTAGCACGTTAATCACCGTGCACCTCCTTCCATTTACGCAGCAGGGCTTTGTACTTCTTCCGGCCGTATTCGACAAAACCATTGGCCGCCGTGGCTTCAAAGTAAAATAAGGCGTAGGGCTTTACCTTCTGAATGCCCACGAAGATGAACCGCTTGCCGCCTACTGCATCCAGGTAGAAAGCCGCCTGCCGGTCGTAGTCGTACTCGGAACACTTTTGAACGAACTCGGAGAGACTACGTGTCGAGGTGGTCTTGAAGTCAAGAATGGTATGCCGCCGGTAAAGTACGTCCAGCTTGCTTTTGCAGTCCAAGCCCGTGTCAGGGTCCGTAAAAAGCTGCACTTCCTCCTTGCGGGAGAACCTGAGGTACCACCGGCAACGCTTATCCGCCAGCACTGACTCATGCAAACGGTGGAGTAACTTCTGGTCAACCTCCTCGGGTATTTCCTGCAAGGTGTCGGGCTCCAGCAGCAAGGTGTGCAGGCAATGGCCGAAAGCCAGTGCTTTCGGATAAGCAGGTTGTGCAATTCCAAGCAGCTTTCGCTTGAAAGCAGAAAGGTCTGAGTTGGAGATGCGGGGCAAATCGTAGTAGTTCATTGTGGGATCAGGTTAGGGTGACCATTCCAAGGGCCAGGTGGCGGAAGAAGTCCAGCACGCTGCCGTTCAAAAAATCAATCTGGATCAGCTTCTCCTTAATCTGTACTTGCAGGGATTTAGGTAGGTTTTCGACGAACTCCCGTATTACCTCGAAGGGCACGTAATGCGTGACGCCGGCTACGTCCGGGACGAAAACCGTTTCTAGGTCTACCTGCTTTTCGGTGAGGAAGGTATCCAGCCAGCACTTCATATATGTTCAAGATCAGAACAGGATAGGAGTGAATAACGGGGCCGGAACGGGCAAACATCCCGGCCCCTGAATCAACGTTAACCGGCTTCTGCTTCAGCCAGCAAGGGCACTTCCCCTCCCGTGAAAGGATTGTAAAAGCCGCCCGCAACCCGTATTTCGCAAGTATCCGTCAGCGTCTCCCGGCGGTAAATGGGGTGGTCTTTGGCAAAAGCCTCGAGCTGCTCGGTTTTGGCTTTGTCTGCAATTTGGTAGGAGAAGGAAGCAATGTAGTACACGCCTTTGGGCGTAATCTTGGTATTCTCCTTTCGTTCCGCCGTGGCCGTAATCACCACGTCAGCAAGGGAAAGATCTTCGTAAAACAGCGGCTCGATCAGGCGGTAAATGTTGTCTACGGAGTAGCCGTGGAACAGAATGGCGGACAGGCAGTCCTTATCATCCACAAAGAAGACCTCGGCCCAGTTCTTCCGGCCCATGTTCAGAATGTCATCCGAGAAGATGCGCCAGGCCACCGGCTGGAACGTGAGCGTATCGCCTACCTCCTGCTGGCCATTGATGTTAAACTTCCCCTGCTTGGCGTCGAAACGGTACTGCCGGGGATGCCCTTCCAAGTACTTGTACTTACTCACCACCTCGCCCGTACTTTCCTCTACCGTCTGGTAGGGTTTCAAGGCAGTGCTCAACGCATTGTCTTCACTTGCGGCAGTAATCTGGTTGGCGGAAGTTTGCTTCTGGTTTTTCATAGCGGTAAAAGAAAATGGTTAGGGTAACGAGGGAATGTCAGCCCTCCCCCGTGCGGGCTCTTATAAAAGGATGAATTCAAAAGATTTAAAGTCTACCTGCTCCGTCAAAATCACTTTCAGGTTTCCCTGCCCGTCGATGGCGTCAAAGCAGTACATGCCGGCAATGGCTTTCGGGCTGTAGCGGGTACGGTAACCTTCGCCGGTCAAGAGAGCAAAGCAGTACAGGCCGCGGATTCTATGCAGGGTGTATTGCATCGGCTATTTCTTCCTTTAGATTGGCCAGGGCTGCATCGGAGAGCAAAGCGTAAATGTTTACGCCTCCCGCTTTCACGTCCACGAGGTCTATCTCCAGGTACCTTGGTGTTCCTCCGTTGAAGTCTCCCCGGTACGTATAGCGTACCAAAATGCCCGGATGGTGGTTTGAGGAGAGTTCCTGCGTCTTCATAGCCTCCTTGCCCCGAGTTTAGCTTACCAGTACCGGTATGGTAGCCGCTGACGCTGCCAGGGCAGGGGCGCCCTTGTCAATCGGTTGATCTGTTTCCATTACGTACGTTACCGCCGAAATTTTGCGGTACCACTGCTGAATCTGGTCCAACGCATCATAAAAATTATCTGCCTTCACGTTGGTGTGCCGGTACTCCCCGTGCAGGTTGCAGGCTACGTACAGTTGCACATAGGGCTTATCGGAGAAGTCCCAAATGCCGAATTCTACTTTGCAGGCTGACACGTGCCCGAATCCTTTTATTGCTTCCTGCAACTGGCTAAGCGCATCGGTGATGGATAAGGTTTTTGTGGTCATAAGCGGTAAGAGGTTTGGTTATTGCATGAGTAAATATACTATTTATATTTTATATATACAAGAATAATATAGTAAAAATAGCGTAAGAATATGGCAAAAATAGCGACTTTATACCCTTAATATGCGTATTATATAAAATAAATATTTTATATAATACGCATACTTTCTTGTATTTGGCTCGGCATTTGCCTCTTTTGCGGTTTGGATGATTATCGATGGGGCCTAAGCCGGAACTGTCGGGGCGGCCAGTACGCGAGTTGTTCTATGGGTTGGGAAGTACTGGCCGCTTATTGGGTAACAGTGCGGTTTCCGGCTGCAGGCGAAGCGGGGCAGCGCGTCGGGAGCTGTCCCGGAAGTGGCTGGGCAAGTCTGTTGTGATGAGCCACTTCCGGGAAGCTAGGCCAAAAACGGACCTTTGGGCTGGGCCCAGTAGCTGCGTCCGGTGCGACATTAGGCTGGTGGGGTTCGGGAACGCCCGATAAAACGAAAAAAGCTGACAGGGTGGGCCCCCGAAAGGATGATCCTCGCATGCCGCTATTCCGGTTTCTCTTCCGGTGGCAGGGCCCGTTTTGAATCAATCATATGATGAATCTCCTCCTCGTCATAAAGGATTACCCCGCCAATCTTGGAAAAGGGCAACGTGCCGTTCAGGCGCAGATTCTGCAACGTGCCAGGAGAAATATCAAGCAGCTTGCGCACCTGCTTGGATTTAATCCATTTTTTATTCTTCTGGGGCACCTGCTTCCGCAGCAGTTTCTCTATCTCCCCGAGTAGTTCCTGCTTAAACTCCTGTAAATCGTCAATGGTAATGATTTGAGCGGCCATAGCTGTAAGCGAATTAGGTAAAAGAGTGGTTTAATAAGACCCGCAGCCCGAAGACTACCGATCCACCACCAAAGTATTACCCGTCTCCAGCAGGGAACGTGATAAAAATCACCTTTCCGGTTCAAAATGCACCAAAAGCCCCATTTATTGATAATTGTCAACCATGTTTTGGGTTCATATGATCTATTTTTCAACAAAATCTATGTCCTCCTTCCGCACAGGGAAGGGCGTGGATCGCATGTCTATCCAATCACCAAAACCCTTAACCGCTATGGCAACTATTTCTGAAAACCACTCATTCTCCCACTTCTTCTCCCAGCTTGGGCAGATTCATCCCCTAACTCCTGAGTTGCAAGAAACGCTGGCCCAATGCATTACAAGAGAATGCCTCCCCGCCCGTACCCTCCTGCTGGAAGAGGGCGAGGTGTGCGAAAGGGTATACTACTTGGAGAGCGGCCTGGCCCGGGGCTTCTACCGCCTGGGAAAGGAGGAAATTACCTCCTGGTTTGTGGGGGCGGGCAGCTGGATGCTGGCCGTAACCAGCTTTTTTACCCAGAAACCCAGCCAGGAGTACATCGAATTGCTGGAAGAGTCCACCCTACTGTCGATTGACTTTGCCAGCCTCGAGAGAATCTACGATCAGTTTCACGAATTCAACTTCATCGGGCGGGTGCTCACGGAGCACTATTACGGCATGAGTGAACAACGAAGTTGGGCCTTGCGAAGGCAAACCGCCATGGAGCGGTACCACCACCTGCTGCGCACGGACCCCGGGCTTTTTGAGCGGGTGCATTTGAAACACATCGCTTCCTACCTGGGCATGAAGCGCGAAACGCTGAGCCGGCTGCGCAATAAAAATGAGGAGAGTGGTCAGTAGGTTAAAAAGTAGTGGTATTTCCCCTGTTTGATTAGCATCCAGGACAATATCCGGTCTTTCTCCGGCGTCAGCAGGATGTAAAAGACCGGATATTCCGGATGCTCCTTCTCGTAGCCCACCAGAATGGCTTCCCTGAGCTTAGCCCTTTCCTCCGGAGAGGGCTTCTTTTGCTGCTCGACCGGTACCCCCATGATGTCGGTGATTGGTGTAGTCTCATCCACCAGGCTGGGCAGCTTCTCCGGAAAAGGGTACTGGGGCCAGGGCATTACCGCATACTTCTCAAGCTCCATGCCCTGAAGCTGCATTTTCAAGTGGCGGAGCATAAAGCCAAACGTTTTGCTGCTGGCGCTGTCCAGGTCCTTGGGGACTAAATACTTACCCTTCAACAACTTATAATCTATATCCTCTATTTCGTTTTTCCTGCACGTACTGCAGAAAGGAAAAAGGCAGGTCCGGCTGGACCTGCCCTTCCGGGTAAGCGGTAGATTGAGCGGTTGCCAGCCCACTCGTTGCCGCAAAGACTACGGCCAAAAAAAAGTTCTTCAATCGTTTCATGTCTCATCTGCAGGAGGCAGGACTGCCTCCCTTTTAGCCCGTTTGCCGGCTACCAGGAAATAGTAAAAGAATCCGAAAATTGCTCCCGCCGGCAACATAAACCCAACGATTTTACCTATCCCCTGCATACTTCCCGTGGTGAACCCGTTGCGGCTGGCTGTCCAAACGAGGAAGAAGATCAGGAACGCAACACCGCTTCCCAAGGCCCCCAACAGGATGCAGGAGAAAGGGTTAGAAAACAGTTTCCGATACCTAAGCGCCACCCAATTGATGATCAGAATGCCCAACAGGGATGGTACCAGCACGTAGGGCATCACAATGCCCATGAGCATTAAGGCTACTCCCCAGGCGTATGAATAGTTGGCCCCGGTGAGCACAGCGAAAAGCGGGAAAAGTAAGCTGGCCGTCAGCCAGCTTACCACAAATGCCTTGACATTTGCCCAGATTAAATCCGAACGGCTCTGCATGCGTTACTCGTTAACAAGGACCTAAACTCAGCGGTGCAAGCCCTCCTTTATCGTTAACGACGCCCGCTTGCGGTCCATTGCGCAGGTCATAGCCCAACTGCCCGGGTGAATGCCCGTACCCGCCTCCCCAGGGAAGCATCGTACCGGATTGGGGCACGGATAAGCCGGCCGCGTTGGTAATGGCAAAAACGACATCGGTGCAATTCTGAGTTGCCAGGTTATAACCCTGGCCAATCATTCCCCCGGCCGCGTTCATGGCGTTTTGAAACTGAGAGGCGCTTACCGTATAGGTAACACTGATGGTGTAATCAGAATTTCCGTTGCTTGAAAATTCACTGGGAACCGTTCCCGCTAAGATATCGGAAGTGGGAGCATTGGGGTAAAAACCAAATACTTGCTGCACGTACGTATCTGCCCCGGGGTACTGCTTCTTCATACCGACAAACGTGTGCCCCACGTCCAGGCCAAACTTATTCAAACCCAATCCCGTAGCCGGCTCGTCCACGTAGACGGTAATTTCATACTTGGCATCATCAGTAATTAAGCCAAAGCAGGCAAGGTACCTGGCCAGGTCAATGGGGTCCCGTTCAATCCCTGGCATCACAATTCCCCGGGGCCGAAGGTTGGCAAACGTAAGGGGCTGACTTGGCTGGGAAGGAGATGTCCCTCCTCCACCGCCTCCGCCGAGGGGGCCTTCGGGCAGGGGAAGGCCTCCGCCGCCCCCACCGCCGCTGCAATCAATGTACTGCTCCACGTAATCAACCGAAGTGCTGCAGTCGGCCCCAACGCAAACCTTCACGTAATGAGTAATAGTTACCAGCTCACACGTGGGCCCCATCCGTCCCGCGGCACTGGGCAGGGAAAGCGTTCCGGAAACTTTCCCATTCTTGTATTGCACCCCGTAGAGGAAGTTTTCCTGCCAGTCGTGCATCGTGAGTACCCCCGACAAATTATCCAGGGTTACTCGTTCCTTATTGCGGTAGTAGTAGAGGGAATCGGCCACGATTTTCATGACCTGCATTTTGGGCTGGCCCTTCTCCCGGAAGAAGAGCAATTGCGTTAAGCCCCCTTTCCCCACTCCCTTGGTCTTGTACTGAAGGGGCACTGCTACCGCCGGAATACCATTGGTAAGGGAAATGACGCGGGCCTGCTCCCACTGGGGCGTTCGTTCGGGAAGCGGCTTACTGGTCCGGCCGGCAGCCGAAGGCAGGTAGTCTTGGAAATACTGGCGGGCATCTCCTACCGTAACGGTGTTGGAGGTGGGCACAACTTCCTGTTTGTCACTGCAAGCCAGGACAAATAAGAACAAACTGCTCATGAAAAAAGAGCGTAATCGGGTACAGAAAAGCATAGGACTGGTTGTAATAAAATGGTTAAATGGTTTACAATGGCCCAAAACTATTCTCCCAAAGGCGAAAAATTGCTTGATAATTGTCAATAAAGTAGGCCAAACACCATCAAATCGAACCAATTTCTATTTAAACTTTCTTCTCAGGCGGCTCAGCGTTTCGGGTTTCATGCCCAGGTACGTGGCAATGTGCTTGAGAGGAACCCGGTTGAATATTTGCGGAAAGGTCTCCAGCAGCCCCTTGAGGCGTTCCTTGCCATTCGTGCGGCGCAGGAACAGCGCCCTTTCTTCACTCAGCACGTAGTACCGCTCCGTGAGCACCCGGCCCACGTAATTGAATTCCGGGTATTGCTGGTAGAGGTGCTGGAGGTCACGGTGCGCAATGGAGACGATGGTAGAGTCTTCCAGGAGTTCAATGTACTCGTAACTGGGCTCCTGCCGGAAAAAACTCCGCACGGACAGGATTAGGTTGTTCTCGGGCATGAACCAAGCCGTCACATCCTCATCATTGTGATAATAATAGGCCCTTGCCAGGCCTTCCTCAACAAAATACAACTGGTCACAAATTTGGCCCTCCGTTAAAAGTTGCGTTTTTCGGGGGAGCTGCCGCCTGCATAGATAGGTAGGCAATACTTCCAGGAGTGCCGGCGACAAAGGATGAATGGCATGAATCAGGTCAAATAAAGAGGGTTGCATAGCGGTTTGTTTTACCTAAAGCGGTTAGGATAGTCAACTACTTTTGAGCAAAACAGGCAAATTAAGGAATATTGAGGAGATGAGGGGAGTGGCAAAGTGATGTCTCAGGCTTTACAATTTTGCACGGTATGGGTTTAGGGCCATGTAATAAAAGTGCCTCTTTTCGTCATAAATTTTTACAAATAATTGTAAAACAAGAACTTAACTTATTAATATTATTTGAAATGCTTTGAATAGCTTCAGTGCCCAATCTATATAAAGTACAATACTAAACCAAAGCAAGTGGTGCAAACAAATACAAACTGATACAAAAAAAATGAATAAACGCCCGTGTTTACAATCCGGCTAAGTTGATTTTAGGCCCTGTAAAACACCGACTAGGTTTGCGCCATAACCATTTACTGCACTCCTATGTCAACCATTGCACTCATTACGGTTACCCTGCCCCTGGCTGATTTCAGACAACTGCTTTCCGAAGTGGTGAGGGAGGAAATTAAGGCGATCCAGGCCGGCCCCACTGAGCAGGAAAACGACGATTTGATGACCATCAAGCAAGCGTGCGTCTTGCTCAAAGTTACCCGCCCTACGGTATACAAGCTGATGAAGCAGGGAAAGCTCAAATTCACCTACCTGGCCAAGAACCGGCTGCGCTTCTGGAGAGCTGACGTGGAGGAGTATATTAATCGCAAAAACAATGGGCAACTCGGCAGTTAACCATGCTACGCGAAAAGTACCCCAGTGGGTACCTTCGTCGGCCATCGAAAATCAAAAGTAGGACGATCCTGATCTTGGAACGGGTACCCCCCTTGCTGGGGACCACCTGAGTCGCTGGCTGATTGAGGTACAAGCCAGTATTTTCGTAGGCAAGGTGAACGAGGTGGTGCAGGAGGCACTTTGGGAACGGGTACTACGCCGCGTGGAAGATAGCTCAGCGCTGCTGCTATAGGGCACCAACTCCAGGCAGGGATTTGAGGCTTTATTTGAGCGGTTCGTATCCTAACTCCCTGGCAAGTTCATTCAGGTCCATCCCCATTGCCTTTGCAATGGCGTACGCCTCATCGAAGCGAAGCAAGGCCCCCTCCCGGGTGGAGAGTTGAGAGATCCGCAGTCGGGTTAATCCTGCCTTTCGGCCCAACTCAGCCTTATTCACTGATCGCTTTTGTAAGAACTCCCCGAATGCAGTAATCATGACTTTGGTGCGTTAGCAGCAGTACAAATAGCGACTGCAAGATACAAAACGAAATATTTTGGAACTATTTGTTGCAAATTTGTATCCTGGAGTATACATTTGTGTACTGATAAAAACAAAACGTGCCTGCATCTATCATCTTCTAAGCAGCATCCTCATGAATACGCATCATTTCGGAGGCAACCCTTACGACAATCTGGACTTTCTGCGGGACCAGTTTTTGAAACTCTCTCCCGAGCAGCGGGTTGCGGCCTTCCTGGCCGTAGCCGAGAAGTACCACCGGGCCAACTGCTCACAGCAGGAACTGGGCCAGACGGTGGAGCGGATCAACCGGCAGTACGAACGGGCGCTGATCCGGATCAGTACGTTGGAAAGGGAGCTGAGGGAAAGCAAACAGCCGCCCGCATTAGATGAAGCCGCATAAAGGGCGCCAACAGCCGCACCCCTTATGGGCCAACTTTCCCATTGACTTACCTTATAAATGCTCTACCCCATGTACTACTTAGAACAACCCAAGGACTTTTCCAAAGTGCTGGAGTTACTCGAAAAAAACTCCCACCTCAACCTGCTGCCCATCCTTGAATGGGTGGTAGATCACGCGCCGGACTACCTGGAAGGCTTTTGCAATCAAGCCACCGTTACGGTAGCAGAACTGTTAAGGGAGGGCCAAAAGGGTGGCGTGATTGCCGGGGATATCTATGAAATCATCATCCAGTTACACACCCTACGGGAAGCATTGAGAAAAGCACGGGGCGTCGAATCCTGGCCTTGATCAGTATTCCCCGCGTGAGCGGGGCTGTTGATGAGACATGAGCGACCCACTACGAGGACCAACCGAAAGCGCTTTAGCATGCGGCAACGATTCATGCTTTGTGTACTTCTCCCATTGGGCTGCTTATGTAAGCGCAAAAAAAAGGCTTCATGCGTTGTATGCATGAAGCCTTGCCAGTACTGGCTTTTAGAGGATACCCTCGTCAGCGAAGGAGAAGTAGTCCTCGTCCGTGAGGATCAGGTGGTCGAGTACGGGCAGTTCGAGTAACTCGCCGGCTTGCTTGAGTTTGCGGGTAAGGTCCCGGTCAGCCTGGCTGGGGGTGAGGTTGCCCGACGGATGGTTGTGCGCCAGGATGAGGCCTGCGGCCCGGCACTTGAGGGCAGTAGCGAAGATCAGCTTGGGATCGGCTACCGTGCCGGCCATCCCCCCGGTGGAGATCAGCGAGCAGGCCATTACCCGGTTGGAGCGGTCGAGCATGAGGATGAAGAACTGTTCCAGCAGGCAAAGCTTGCCCTCGTCCCACTGGGCACGCAGGATGTCGCAGGCGTCAGAGGAGCGGGTGACTTTGGGGCGCTGGGCGGCGGGCACCCGGTGGCGGTAGACGAGTTCGATTTCGGCGACGGCGGTCTTGGCAACGGCGGTTTTTGCGCGTTTCATAGGGCTGTTGGTTTTGGTGAGCGATTTTTTTGTGGCCCTCACCAGGGAAAAGGACGGCCCGTTGCAAGAGGCAAAGGAATAAACACGCCATGGCTCAGTGGGATAGCTTTATGCCGGAAGCTCTTGCAAAAGGCCCGGACGCTTTCCCTAACTTGCCTCAAATAAACGATACTCATGTGCGGTGGGAAACAGGGGCGAATGCCCCTTTAAACAACTTTTGGCCTTTGTCCGCGAGAGGGATTGAGCCATTGTTGGAGCTCTTTTGGAACGGGTTTGCGGGGCGGGAAGGGTTCCAAAAAGCGACTGGCGAAAGCCCGGCCGCTGCCTGGTGCGGATGGCAGAAGGGGCCCGGCAAACCAGGCAGGGGACTCGCCCTCATCCTGCCTGGGGTTCTCTTATTGACTCTCCCTTTCCTCCAATAAACCCAATTGGGTACTTTTACTCGTTTATGGCCCAGGACTACGATAAACTGCTTAAGGAGATTTTGCGGGAGGTCTTTCCGGCAATTGCGACGAAGGTATTAGGCATACAGGCCAAAAAGTTGGAGACACTTCCCTTCGACTTGCAATACACCACCGAATTGAAGACCGATCAGCTCTGGAAAGTAACGCCCGTTACGGGAGCCCCTTTCGCCCTGCACGTGGATTTACAGACCAAAAATGACAAGCTAATGCCGGCCCGGATGCTGGCTTACTGCGGGTTGATCCATCTGCTCCACCAACTGCCCGTACACCAGTACGTGCTCTACACGGGCAACGGCAGGTTGTCCATGCCGGCTGCCATCGCCTTTCCAGAATTTACCTACCAGTACCGGCTGCTGGACATGCGGCAGTTTCCCTACCAGACCTTCCTCCAGTCAAGCCAGCCGCAGGAAGTGTTGCTGGCCATCATCAGCGATTTCGGGGGTGAATCCAAACACTTGGTCACCCGTAAAATTCTGCATAGATTAAGGGAACTATCCGTCAATGAAGGGGAATTATCCAGGCGGGTAAAGCAGCTCAGCCGTTTGGGGAGCTTGCGGAACGTAAGCACAATTGTTATCCAGGAGGCACTCGCTATGGCCATTACACTAGACAAAACCAAAGACGGTCTCTACCAACTCGGCAAGGAAGAGCAGGCCGAAGAGATTGCGTTAAACATGCTCAAGCGGGGCCTAGAGGCAAAGCTGATCAGTGAATTGACCGGCTTGAGTATGGAACAGATTGCTGCACTTGTGACTAAATTCAAGTAGCCTAGGAAATAAATTACTTTTCTGACCCACGAATTAGCGCTAATCCAAGTAGAACCGTTGCACAAAATAAGCATTTTGAACAAAGTTGTGTTTTGCCGGCAAGCTGACCTACAAGAACATTATCTGTAGTAATCAAACAGTTTTGCTACACCTGCCTATAGTGTTATAAAATGTGTGAGTTACAATAGAGTATGATTCAAAACAGCGAACTTAATCGTAGAAAGCCTTCCATTTCAATTACAGAAAGGTTCGAATCTGATCGACCGCAATGTTGTGAATCTCACCCTTTATAGGACGCTTACAATAGTTGTCCATAAAATCTAATTGTACTACCTTGTAGCCTATCCTTTGACGATGAACAAGAAGAAACCTTCAAAAACATTCACCACCAAAGTACGTTCAAGGCGTAAGCAGAATTACTTCGATGACGTGATTTTAGGAGTAAGCCTTACTTTTATTCTAAAGCACAAGAATTTATTGGCTTAAACCGATTCCACTCCTTCCAACGCTACAATTAAAACAGAGAATCCGTCTTTAGGGGAAAAAAGAACTGCTACTGACTGAAGAAGACAGGCCATAGATAGAGGCAAGTATACGTCGCACGATTAAAAGATATTATCTATAATTAAAGCTGATAGTCAACAAGTTGTACTCCAGTAAACTTAAAAAAAGCTCTAAGCCAATGCTTGTTGCGGCTCAGATCAATGTCAAATAACTATTTTGGAATCATAGTAAGATAAGTTCATTATCCAAATGTTAGCATGATAATATGGGTCCGGCATTTCACAATTTTATTCGTATATGTTCAACTAACTCAATATGAAAAAATCAGCAAAACAAATCATCAGTATAGCGATTCTTTTCATATTAGTATTTTTAATCTGGATCTTTCTAGGGCCACAGCCTTATACTTTTCATTTGGCCAAGGTAGATCTTGATGTAATTGAAAACCTTAAATCGTTTACTGAGGATGGAGCTAATAATAATATTGATGCAAGTCAGATTACGAAAAAATATGAATCTGTACGTTTAGCAACACTTTCTAAAGCTACAAGCAGAATCTCGCAACGCAATACTTTAATTGTCTTATCTAACGTACTCTGTGTTCTTTCTATCATTGCCTCGTTCATCATTTCCTTTCTAGGTGCTAATACAGGAGCTTTTATTAAAAGTGAAACTCTCGATTCTTCCTTGGATAAGTTGGAGGGAAGCAAATTAAAACTAAAAAAACAACTAATCACATTAAGCGCTTGTGCAATTC
Organism: uncultured Sphingobacteriales bacterium; assembly: GCA_963844325.1. Classification (GTDB taxonomy): domain Bacteria; phylum Bacteroidota; class Bacteroidia; order Cytophagales; family 172606-1; genus CADCTQ01. The sequence continues at coordinate 3,838,844 of CAWJNV010000002.1, read as the reverse complement.
TAAGTACAACATTGTCCAATAGATTAAGCAGCTATGCAGATAAAGCCCAGAGCACCGCTTATGAAATCATTGATCTTATTAAGGCTAGTGACACAAAAATATCTAGTGCAATCAATATAAATGAAGTAAATAATATCACTAAATCGTTTGAGCTAGATGCGTCTAAATATTAGCTACTTAATAATTCTAATTTTCATTAGTGCTATTTCGGGATGTAGTAGCCCAGAAATCAGTGTTGAAACAGAAGAGGCAATAAAAGAAACTAACCAGGAAAAATTTATTAGGAAATTGTATTCAAAAAAGCTTATTTCTAATGATTCCATCGATGATATTAAGCTTGTAATTAAACAATTGTGCTCCAAAAACCGTTATAGAAACAAGATATCAACAAATTCAGGTTATAATCCCTATAAACTCAATTTTTATGTCATTGACTCTCGTTTAGATTCTTCTTTGCGAAACCTATGTGCATACGCTGGAAACAACACAATATTTTTGGATAAAGTTTTTTTAAAGACATATCTGAGTAGACTCAAAGACTTTGACGGGTTAAGCAAAGAACAACTGGACTCAAGTTATAACGTGTTCCAACATTGGGTAATTGGCCATGAGATAGCTCATGCCGATTTGGAGCATTTAAAAGCACATTTCATTAATAATAATAAGCCAAAGACACAAGAAGTTGCAAGGGAATTTCATGGACTCGAATTTGATGCTGACAAAAGATGCTTATCATATTTAAGTAGTAGCGAAAAAACAAGACTAACCCCCTGTTTAGTGAGAATATTCAACTCTGAGTATAGCAATATTTATGGTGTTGTAGATAATGCGTACTATCTAAAATTCGATCATGACCCTTATCTCACTTTACCTTACAAATTGGATGGTAGTCATCCTATAATGCCTTTACGTGCTGCGCTAATGCTTTTCCTAATAAATCAAAATCCTGAAGTGACTAACGAGGCATATGAATATCTGCTGCAATCACAGCTTCATTTAATCAAGGAAATAACAAACGTTCCTGACCGAAGTAAGAGATGAAACGCAACCGCTTGAAAAGTGTATCAAAGCAAACAAGGTCACAATCCCTTTATAAGGGTATTCATTTCAAATAGTCACAAACTGATTTATTAGGCTTTTGAATCCTTCTTCTGCTAAATAAAGCTTTATTTCTTCAGGCGGCAGGTCGCCAAAGTCTTCCAACATTTTTATAATTTTTTCCCGTCTTCTTTTTAGAGCCGGATGCTTAAGGTTAAAAACCTCTATTGTTTTCTCAGCCTTTGCTTTTTCAGTAGTAGTGCAGCTTAACTTTGGTAAAATATCACCCAACTTGCTATACTCGAAGTACTGCTCCACATTGTCATCAACAGGATTGAATATATTATCATACTCATCCTTCTTGATACCATTTCTTCCATCTTTATATTTGGCTCCAAAATCATCATCTATAGTTGCAACAATAAAATTCCTCCAATCGAATGTTAAATTAGAGAAATATTGCCTTTTGCGAAAATGGTCTATATGACATCGATATGGATCATCAATTGGAAGTTCAGTATAACCGCAAACGGATTCCTGTTCGGTGCATAATATATGCAACCTTATATCCTGACTAATTGCTTGATAATTTTGGGAAAAATCATCCCAGCTTGCAGGGGTATTTCTGCTTATGCATTGAGTAAATGAAGGCAATGGTTCGCCTTTGTTTAATCGTCTCATTCTTATTTAGCTGCTCGTTTACGTCTAGCTATTTCCAACTTTAAGCGCATCACTCCTTCGTCACCTTTTCCTACTTTACTTTCAAGTGCATTAAATTTATGTTCAAATTCCTCTGAGTCATAATCGTCGTTATTAATTAGATGTGTCAGCTTTTCTAAATCCTCCTGAACAGGTTTGTAACGCAAGCCGTCCAGACCGAAAACTTCTATGAGGATTTGATCTTCCGGTTTACCGTAAGGATTGAATGAGAAAAGTTTTGGCACACTCCGTCCGTCCTGTTTCCTTAATATGTGCAGTTGCTTCTGGTGCATACCTGAGATAATGCCGGGCGAATGTGTCGTAATCAAATAGTATGCTAAAAACTGATCAGTTTGAGTTTTTTGAGGCAGGAAGTCAGCTATAAAATTGCGCTTCCATTCAGGGTGCAAATAAGTATCAGGTTCATCTAATAAAAAAAGGCTATTCTCATCGGCTGCCAGCAGCTCACGTAGCGCCATTATGATTAGTAACTGCTTTTCACCTTCACTTAGCCGCTGGTAGGGAACAATCAAATCTTGCTCTTTACGTAAATCAACCTCAATGCTTTCAATAAGACCGTTAGCTTGCAGCGTAACTAAGTATTCAAACAATCGCTTTTCTTCGCCGTAAAAGCCCCAGACCTCGTCAAGTTGATCGGTAGAAACAATGGTAAATGTAATTATATCTTGAGTAAACACAGCACTTGTTTTATCACGCATGACTGCTAGGAAATTTGCAAGGTCTCCTGTTGCGCCCCAGAAATTTTCGGCACGTATGCGTGATTTGGCCCATTCAGGCTTTCGTAACTTAATGACGATCTGTTCAAAAGGTTTAGCTTGAGTAATTTGAAAGCCAGACTCTAATTTATTCGGTATGTCCCCGTACCGGAAACTCAACAGCCCTATTAGAAGAGCTGGAAAGTTGCTTGGTTTGAAGTAAAATAAATCCTGATTGGCTTGCATTTCACCTTGGAGTGTTCCAATAATAATTTTCTGTTGGTAGTCTTCGAGAATCTGTTGCAGTACAGTAGAAATGCCCGAATAATAAATGACTACATTGGATGGGAATAGATAATGAACGGGACTGATACTTTGGCCCTCATTTTGAAGAAATTCACTGATGCGCTCCGGTGTTTCGTAAACAGTTCCATCATCAGCTTTGATGCTTACATGAGTTAATGACTTGTCCTTATCCCCCTCAATAGACACATCAAAATATCCCCCACCAAAATCATTGCTGAAGGACTTGTCAAACGGTGAAGCACGGAAAAGCCTGTACGCAATTCGAAAACCGAAAGAAAGCATTACTTTATCAAACAAATCGCCGACGGTCTTTTGACGAAATAACTCCGAAAAAATCAGCGTTATACACTCCACTACAGTTGTTTTGCCAGAACCATTCTCCCCAATTAGGGCTGCCACTGCTGACTCCTCATCAAAACGCAGTGTAAGCTCCTGTAGAACTTTATAATCCATTATATATAGTTCGTGCAATCTCATAGCGCAAATAATTCTGACTCAATCTCTTCTATTGCCTGCTGTCGTTCCATTTGACTTGCCTCCCGAAGGCTTTTCAAGTTGTTTTTCGAATCATTCATCCACATTTCTATCTCTATTTGCTTTGATTCTGGTGGAAAAGGCACTATTAACCCTTCTAAATATGATCTTGGTACTCGCTGCTGGCCCGCGGTACCTGTAAAGAAATTTACAGCATCTTTCCTTACCGCTTTAGTTCGAAGGAGATGATAAGCAAAAGAGATTCTAAAATCTTTATCTTTGCTTCTAATCACATGGTATTCGGTTGAGCCATAGCCATATCCATTAAGCAAATTAGAGGCTATTGCAGATTTTCCATTTTCCATACAAGGTGTAATCTTAGCCCATAATAGATCACCTTCTTTGAATTTTGTATACCCCTTAGAATTAATCTTTGTGCTAACTCTTTGAGATTCAATTTCACCATATTGGTCGGATATGCATTCCATTGGTAAAAAACTAATCGGCGTAGAATCCTCTACCACACGAAAATCAGTACTAGGATTAATGTAAGCCAGTTCTATCAAATTTTTATTAGGGTAAGTGGCTGAGCGTAGTACATCTTTATTACCACCGTGTAATAACCGATCAACCCCCCATTCGGCTACTTTTGAGAAGCGCGTAAATGCAAGGCCATTCTTGTTTTTTATTTGGACAGACTCTACTATATCTAAAGCCTTATGCAGATGTTCTTCAATTAATGTTTCTAATTCCTCTGCCTGCTTGTCCAACCTTTGAGCTTTATTAATACGAGCGTTGTACTTCGCCACAATCCGATCTTGTTCCTCCAATGTGGGCAGCGGTATTTTAATACTCAGGAACTGTGTTTCATCTACCCGCTGGCGGCCAGTCGTACCGCTGCTGCTGCTCTGACAAATTTTTAAAAATTCCTTTGTAGAGGACACCAGTGTCAGAAATTGCGGATTAATTCGATTTGTATCTACGTCATAGCTCAGAAAGTCTGCTGTAGTCACGGCTCCATCTAGTTCTGGGGGAACAAGGCCAAAAGCTCCGTTACGCGCATCAATCTTGGACATGATAAATTGACAGGGTGAAACCACAAACTGCCGTTTAGTGCCAATGTTACGTCCCCACTCCTTGTCACGTTCGTAAACACCTTTAGTATAGAGTCGAATGGTCACGCGTGTATAAATCACGTCGTCCTGAATTTCAATAACGTTTCGGTTACGTTTGAGGAAGTCACCAATAGGTATGAGAGTAAAAGTATTTTTGTAATAGGAGCGGTTTTCACGCAAGTACCGGACGCTCCAGTTAATCAATTCCGCAAACGGTACGAAGTCTATCCGGCTGGTTGCTGTCATCATGAGGTTACTTTCCTATAAAGTACAGTTGGTTCATTTCCAATATATCGAATCAGTGCATGACTGTCACCTTCTTCATAACGCACTTTTAAATAGCGTTCACGCCATAGGCTTTCCTGCTTTCGGTAAATTTCAAACTCTCGAGCCAGCGGTTCCAGCTCGTTTTCGCAAGGCGCCCCTGTTGAACTAATCCCTGCCTTTTCGACTTCTGCAATCGGTATCGGGTAGTCAAACTCATGCTTTGCATGTTCCCGTGTCTCTAATTCTACCGCCTGCTCGATTTCCTTCTTCCTATTATTCAATTCTTTCTTCTTAGCTGCTGACAAAGCATCCATTCCCCGCTTAGATAAATTGTGCTCGATCAAATTCCACTCTGCTGCGTACCGTTCACGAGCTTGCTGACGAGCTGATGATTCGAGTCGATTCCAACGCTCAGATTCTTCATCCGTAAACTTGCGTAAAAACACAATGCTAGGTTTTACTGTTGCGCCGGATGCCACAAATACATCCTGCGGGATGGAGGTAATAAACAGTATCACAGCTCGGCTCTCAAAGAAGTTGCGCACCCGTTGCAGCATTGGATTGTTTAACACTCCCTCCGGTAATACGATGCCCATCCTCCCACCGGGGCGAAGCAAGTTGAGGCAACGTTCAATAAACAATACTTCCGTCAAGGTTGACCAGGCACCCGTTTCGAACTGGTCCAGTACCGATTCACCAATGTGCTCGCTGATGCGGCGCAGGGCATTATCGTATGCCTGCCCGTAACGCGTCCGATACTGCTTAATTCGCTTCTGATCAGTGTACTTGTCAGCTTCCGTAATCTTCAATGACTTCTCAACGCGGGCACCAAATGGCGGATTGGTTAGAATCACATCAAATCGTTCCTCAAAAATTCCATTAATATTCAATAATCCATCGTTGTGGTGGACACCTCCGTGCCCATCTCCGTGCATAATCATGTTCATCTTGGCGGTTCGCGCCATGCGTGGGTTCGCATCGGTGCCGTAAATACAATCGTAAGAAAGTTTGCGTAGACGGCTATTGGGGTTATGAATGTCTAATTCATAGTTGAGTCGGGTAAACAGATCGTTTATGATTTCATCTATTGCCTGTTTTTGTTTGGTCGGTGCTTTTTCATAAGCCTCATCATAGTATCGCTTCTTGAGTTCCTCTTTTGCCTGGTGTATATTTTCTTCAATTTTGTCGCGGACGTATTCGAATGCTTTGATAAGAAAGCCGCCACTGCCGCAGCACGGGTCACAAATCACCTCGCCTTCTTGCGGGTCAAGTACGCTTACCATGAAATCAACCACGGTACGGGGCGTAAAAAATTGTCCGAGTTCACCCCGAAATGTACGACCAAGGAATTGCTCAAATGCAATGCCTTTGACATCGTCAGATGTTTTGGAAAGGTTATACTTTTCTAATTCCTTAACGATCGCCTCGAAACTATTCTCCCGGATTCGGATGGTTTCATTAAGATCAAATAAGTCATGGTCTTTAAAATCTTCTTTTGTGCTCTCAAACAACTGCTGATAAAATGGCAAGCTACTAGCCGAGCGGTAGCGGTTATGGGCTTCTTTGTCACGTCTAAATTGTTCTTCCGAGAAAATTTGCCCCTCACTATTTGAACGTTCATAACGGATTTTGATAAAAAGAATTTTTGAAATCTCGTCAAAAGCGGCCTCGGGAGACAATTTATCATTATTCCTGATGATATTGTGGCATTTGAAAAGTAGGCGAGAAAACTCATCCCTCGAGAAAGCTTTTGTCTGATTGAGAAGATCTTTTATTTTCCTCTCGCTGTTGACATCCTTCGCCATCGGAATGTCTACAATTTCAATAAGCCGCTTCGGCATTTTGCCCTTTACAACCTGGAATATGCGAGTCTCTTTCAAATTTGTAGTTACAAAGAAGTCTGCCCCAGCCCAGGAGGCATAGTTGTATCCCTGAAAATAATCGTTTTCCTGGATAGTGATGTATTCAGCTTTGCATTCGACAACGATAATTGGGTTGTTTTCCTCAGCCTTGTCCTCCTTGGACTTCCAAACAACAATATCTGCACGGGCTTGGCCTTGACCTCGCTGTGAATTATTTACCTGAATCTCCTGCCCCATCTGCTCTTTAGTGTACTCGTATTGTTTAATCAAGCGGTTGATGTACTCCTGCCGTACCCGTTCTTCGGGGGTTGAAATTAAATATTTATCTTTGAGGGGAGCGTATATTCTATTGTTTTGATTCCTGGCGTCGATCATTGGAATAATTTAATTAAATAGATATATAAGGTATTGCAACTTAGTAATTGTATTACATGCTACTGAAACAATTACTGTTAGACACTCTTTTCAATAGCACTTCCGCAAGTTTTCAAATTCTTTGTTGATCTCACCTGGCCTCAGTTCTTAAGGGTAATAATACCGTTTCAACGACTGTTTTCCAAGTCGGCCTTCCGACACCTTGAATTGCTGTTTGCTTGTGCTGTCCTTATACCTTGTAAGTGTGCGGCAAGCGGAGTGCTGCATATGTTGATTGGGCCTACTATAAGAGAAGAGCTTTCATAAGTACTACCGGGTATTGAGCATAGTTAAGTGATTCTATGGAATGATCAGCCCTGGAAGCGGCCAGAATTCTTTTGAAGCTGCTGTTAGCGTGCTCTCTGCCAATAGGTGAAATTATTATCGGCATTGATCACCCGTATGCACTTCATCCTGAGCCGGTGTATCTGTTTCTCCCAAATGTCTATTCTTATAATACTTATGCCGAAACTTCAAAAATTCTACCTCCTTTCGCCGTTCCTCCTTGGCTTCCCGCTGCCGTTCTTCTTCCTGTAATTGGGAATCCAGTTTCTCACCAGATTTCCATTTCTGGTAACAACGCTGGACCTCCTCATTGGACAGAAGAGCGTCAGCTTCCGTCTTTTGTTCTAACTGCCGTTGTCGTTCCAATTCGGCAAGACGCTCGGATGTATCATACAGGTGCAACCATTCGGAAATCACTTGCACATCCAGGCGGTCATAGACTTTGCCGTATTTGCCGAGTTTAACCTGTTTGAACACGTAGACGAACTCTTCCAAACGGAAATACCAGTACTTCTCGATTAACAGCGAAGCGCATTCATACACCTGCAGCGTATCCAAGTTCTTCCCCACATTAAGCGACTGGCGCAACTGAGTAATCAGCGCGGAAAGAGCTTTGAGCAGGACTTTCTTATCCTGCTTTCCGAGCACGGAAAGTTGCTCTCCGGTGCTTAAGGCCAAGGCAGGCGTCATCGCCGCCTGACGTTCGATCAGTTGTAAGGCGCTTTCAGGATGCTGGCTGCTTTGGAGAATGAGCGTAATCAATGAGGGCGAAGAGTGCGTCAAGGTCAACGCCTCCTCTTTGGGCTTTTCCCTGGGCTTGAGTTGCTTGTCCATACGTGGTGGCAGGTTTGGTAGTAAGTAGCTTTCCCTCGCGGTAATCATTGAGCATCCAGTTCTTGGCCGTCGCAATCCAGTCCTTCTTGCGGGCCGCTTTGCTCTGGCTCCAGTTGCTGATGACTTCGTGGTAATAATCCAGATTGGCCGATTCGTAGTCGGTTCCGGCAAAGGCCTGCCTGAACAGTGCTTTGTCCGCGTAGGGGGATTCCGAGAAGAGCAGATCGGCAGAGGCTTCTTTCTTTTTTGGCGCAACTTTTTTCTTTCTTCCTGCTGCCGGCGCTTCGGCACCCAAGGAAGTCGTACTGCCTGATCCCAAGCACTCCTTTTGGGGAAGACTCTCTTCAACTTTTTCAGTGGGGGTAAATAACCCGTTTGAAACGTTTGGATTTGTTTGAATAGGTTTAGTATCGTTTATATATATGGTACCACCACCGTTATCAGTACCGGTATCGCTACCGTTATCACTACCCTTATCAGCACCATTACCAGCAGTGGTAAGGGTGTCGCTTTCATGGGTACCACTACCGGTGTCAGTACCGTTACCAGTTTCGGTACCCGTGAAAACAGTAATCGTCACTTCGCTGGCGTGGTACTTACTGGACGAAGGGAAATACCCCAGGTAGCCCCACTCGTGCAGGTTTTTCAGGCAGGTTGTGTAGGTATTCTTATTGCCAATCTTACTATCCTCCATCAACTCGGAGCGAAAGATCTTCAACCGCTGAGGAAAGTGTTGGCTGTTCCACTGGTGGAACAAGACGACATACAGGCTGATGTGCTGCGCCGTACACCGTCCGTCCGCAATCAGCTTTGCTAACGCGCCCGAAAGGTGCCGGATGTAATTGACGGGCTGGGCTGGCTGCTTCATAGTCGTTTGTAGCGGTTTTTGTAGCGGTCCAATTCCGACTGGTGAAAGCCCCAGCACTTTTCGTTGATCTTAAAACCCCGCAGCCGTTTGTGCCGGCGTGCCACGCGTACCCCTTCGGGCGTCATGTTGAGCTGCTCGGCCGCTTCCCGTACCGTGTACACCCGGTCCTCCTGGGGAGCAGCACTTGCCTGCACCTGCGCTTCGAGTTTTTCCAGCCTGGCTACCAGGCTGGAAAACTCCGTTTCGGGAATGATCACTACGCGCTGCATGATGCGTACTGGTTTAGGGCCTCTTCCATTTTGCTCTACAGTTCCTGCTGCTTCCGCTTGTAGTCATCAACCAGCAGAATCAGTTCACCCAGGATGTCCTCGTCTTGCATGTTGCCGGCCGCCACCTGGTAGACGGTGCTGAGCTTTACGACCACGCCCTTCCGCTCCAATCTTTCCACAATCTTTGTTGCATAGCCGTAGCGTTTGGGTAGAAGATTTATCAGTTCTCTCACCCTTGGTTTTAAGGTACTTTGTGTTACTTTTGCCATGTATTTACTATACTTTACTTATATTTACAATTAATATTGCATATTTGTAAAATACTTATTTTATATTGAGCAAGATAACCAATTTATCTTTTTAAGCAAATGGAAGAGGTGGCCACTGTGACCATTCGGGAAAGACTGGCAACCGTGCTCAAGGAGCTTGGGATTACGCCCTATCAACTGGCCAAGGCGGGCGGGGACAATCCCACCAAGATCTACAACATCCTGAATGGCAAAGCCCGGCCCAGCTACGATACGCTGGAGAGTTTGCTGGAGCAGTATCCGCAGATCAACCTCAACTGGCTGGTGAATGGAGCCGGAGAAATGTTTAAAGGGGAAGCTGCGGACAGTACGACTACCGGGAAAGTGTCGCTGCCCTTTGCGCAGTACCCCTTTGTTTCCATCAAGGGACAGGCAACTTTTGTAAAAGGGTACGGGGGAGATTGCGGCTATGAGGGGCTGGATGTGTACCCGGTGTACTCAACTGAGGGCGCTGGGTATTCGAATGCCGCGGTAATGGAGGTGGAAGGCAACAGCATGAGCCCCCGGCTAACGCACGGGGCAAAAGTGCTGGCTGTATGCATTGACAAAGACGACTGGTGCTACCAGTCAAGTGGCATCTACGCGGTGCTGTACCGCGACTACTTTGTGATCCGGCGCATCAAGGATAACGACCTGCTCACGCGGAATATGCTCATATTGCACTCGGACAACCCGGAGGCGGGCAGCATGCCCGTACCGGCCAAAGACATCCGGGGAATCTGGAAGGTAGTTAAGGTAGTGGAAGCGCCGGTGGACTAGCCGGCAAATGACCTACCCAATGACCAACCCAAATGTGATTATAAATAGCTAAATAGCTGCTTTTGAGGGGTTTCTGGTATTCCCGTACGGGCTACAACACTTGCTAACAAAAGCAAGCAAGGGCAAACAAAAAGCCTCTAATTTTGAAAATTAGGGGCTTTTTCGTTTTTATGCTTTCCGTTGCTTTCCCTTACTAATGCATTGTTTGTCCCCCCGTGTCCCCGCTGCTCTGGCTATATTGTAATACAAAGCAAATCAAGGGATACCATGTCGATCACCCTACGCAAAAAACTGCTCAAAGACGGGAGACAAAGCTTGTACCTCGATCACTACGGGGAGGAGGGCCGCCGGAAGGAGTTCCTCAAGCTTTACCTGTTCAAGCGGCCAAAGGACGAGCTCGAAAAGCAGCACAACAAAGAGACGCTGAAGCTGGCCGAATCCATTTGCAGCAAGCGGGAGCTGCAAGCAAATTCAGCCGACCATGGATTTGCTGACCCAATAGCCAAGAAGGTGAACTTCATCGAGTACTTCGAAAAGTTTACCGAATCCTATCCTAAAAAGGATAAGCGGATCGTAGTCGCTTGCCTGAGCAAGTTCAAAGCTTTTGCCGGGAGGGCATACATGAGGCATACTGAAGTTACCGAGCAGTACTGCCTGAACTTCAAAGAGTACTTGACCCAGCACCTGAACGGGAAAACGCCTTATAACTACTTTGCCAAATTCAAGAAGATGCTCCGCCAGGCCAAGCGGGAAAAGCTATTCACCGAAAACCCCGCCGAGGACTTGCGCAACAGCAAGGTGGAGGGCATCAAGAAGGACGTACTCACTACCCAGGAGATTCAGCAGTTGGCCCGAGCCTACTGCGGCAATACCGAAGTAAAGCGGTCTTTCCTGTTTGCTACGCAGACCGGTTTGCGCTTTGTGGATGTAGTGGCCCTCAAGTGGGGCAACATTCATAACGGCGTTCTGCAAATCAGTCAATCCAAAACGGACCGGCCCGTTATTATCAACCTCAACAGTACCGCGCTAAAATTGCTTGGAGAGCCCGGTCGGCCGGTCGATTCCGTCTTCACTCTTCCATCTCACACGGCCGTTACCAAGAACCTGAAAGCCTGGGCAGCAAAAGCCGGCATTCACAAGAAGATTACTTTTCACGTTGCCCGGCACACCATGGGCACCCAACTGCTCCTGCACGATGTGGACATTAAAACGGCTTCCTCTCTGCTGGGACATACTAACCTCGCCACTACGGAGCGGTACGTGCGGATTGCTGACAGCATGAAGCAAAAGGCAGTGGACAAGTTACCCGAAATTGACCTCACTCCTAGTAAGGCCTCTTAGCGACTTCAGGACAATATTCCTTATCAGAAAATGCCTCGCCATAACTGGATTGGGTGCTTACTGAGTCGAAGAGAGTACCATTCTTATATCAAAAATGGCAAGATCAGCGGCAACAATGACTACTCGGATGGCTTATCCCAGTCTGCTCGAAAAATTTTCCAAAAACATATTGAAGTCTTACTTTAAAAAAGCATTGCCGCTGTTACTTCAACCGCTATAATTTCATTCTGGGATTTTGTGGTTTCTGTTTCCCTTGCTGCATTAGCTCGATCTTTAACTTCTGTTTGTTGCCATAGTTCAGGCGGCATTGCCATCATAAATTCCACACATTTGACCGAGTCTTGCCTTGGTACTTCAATCTGCTCTCGTTCAATAGTCACTTCAATAGCCACAGACAAGGGTATGTCGCCATTGGCATGATGACTAATATAACGGTTTAGATGGCTACAACTTGGATCAGCATTTTTAACTTCAGCAAGTCTGCGGCAGTGATTATCGCTTGCACCAATTTTATTGCCCTTCAGTTTCGCCATACGAATGATAGTATACATAAGAATTCGTTTAGGTTGATAGGAATAGCGCTAATAAAATCCTACTTGTCATATAATAAGAATATGATAAGTAGTAAAGTGAATATTTGTCCTGTTTTAGGAGTATATAGGAATTCTACCAATTGTTTGTGATTTATCAAACTGCATACGCTCGAAGTATACCAATGAAATACGGCCGGGCTTCAACTGTTGCCATGCTGTAAGCTTTCCTACTTGTGTTGTTGAGATTAAGCAGCCGCTGAAACTGCTCTTATAGTCAAGTAAATATGCCTGATACATCCAACGCCCTCAGATTGAGAAAGGCAATGCCTAAAAGAAAGATTGCTTGGCAAGCTGATTCCTGAAGGCTCTTTACTAATTGTAGGCAGAAGTGGCATTTTGAAGCGTACACTTCCCGTAGCAATAAATACAACCGTATGTACCGTCAATCAAGATTTGAAAGTGATTATCCCACACTTGAAACAAATGAATCGGTATATCCAGCTGATGCTCAAAGGGAACGAATCATACATTCTGAAAAAATTGGTGAAGCTAGGGACAACAGTGCACAGCTTAAAGTACGACGAGTTTGCATTCCAGCCATTTCCCCTGCCCCCCTTTGAAGAACAGCAGCGGATAATTGAAAAGATTAAAAGTCTGCTTTCCCTTTGCGACCAGTTGGAGGAGACCATCAGGCAATCTGAGGAGAAGGCCGGGAAGCTGTTGCAGGCGGTGTTGCGGGAGGCGGTAACTGCGGAAAAGGAGGTGGAAGATGTTTTATAATGTATACCAGCGTAGTGCAGTATTTTCCACAGAGTACATACTTGCTTTAGAAGAAAAACAGTTACTCAAAGTAGTTAACGCATATTTAGAAGGAAAACGTACGGTTATTATTAGAGGCATAAAGTACAAGATTTTCAGCAACGAGTTCATTGTATACCGGGTACATCAAGAGTTAGGCAATACTAGAGAAGATGTAGAATACAACTAACTTGAGAGAGCATTCCGCTATGCACCATCACAGGCATTATACCAAGGAGTTTTTCAAAGACACCGGAGTAGATGTTACTGAGAAATTCTTGCAGGACCGGGAATTTGGCAGCGAAGCCGTGAAAGAGGTGCCAGCAGCCCTTGTCTCACAGCCATCCCACGAATACGTAAACGCTTCGTGGCTAGCTGAGCTTCAAGCAATCCAATCGGACTCATTTGATTTGAAGAGGTTAATCCGTATGTGCGAAGAGTTGAATAGTGCCAACGCAAACAAATCCTGGCACACGGTTCCGCTGCTGGTAAGGGCCATCATTGACCACGTTCCTCCCATTTTTGGCGGCTCCGGCTTTGCGCACGTAGCCAGCAGCGGAACCCGCAGTTTCAACGACTCAATGGCCCATTTACAAACTTCCCTGCGGAAGATCGCCGATGCACACCTGCATACTCACATCCGTTCCAGCGAAGTATTGCCTAATCGTACGCAAGTAGACTGCGCCCGGGAGTTGGACGTGCTTTTGGGGGAGATCGTGAGGAGGTTGCAATAAGCTCAATATTTTGTAAACTAAATAGACGGGTATTTCGAGTTAGCTCCCTTTTGCTGTCATTCCCGGAGGGAATCTTTTTAGTTATCGTTAAATAATGCCTGCCACTACGAAGATTCCCTACGGGAATGACAACGAGGGGATACTTGCCCGCAATACCCATTTGCTTCATTTACAGTGTACTTAATTCCACATCATATACTTTTATCAATACTTGGTTTCCTGTGAGCGAATACATACAACTCAACAATAAGCAAAACTTTCAAGGCGAATACTTCAGCGTTGAAGAGAACGAACCTTTAAGAGAGTTTGGTAAGATCAGCGACATCAATATTTTCATTGGTGCTAATAATTCCCGTAAAAGTCGGTTCATGCGGGAGTTAGTGAAAACAACAATTGTTCAAACCATTGTAAAGGTGGCTGAGCGCCTGCAGTCAGTTGCAACAGACCTGCAAGGAATTGGTGATCAGTTTAGCAAATACTCCACGGAGGGTATAGTATCTTTAGAAATAAAGCTACCGGCTGATGCACCACAACCTCGTGGAAACGAGCAAAAATGGATAAAACTCATTAAAATATTCAAGGTTGCAGGTTCAAAGCGTATTCACATAGATGGTGACTATTTCAATAGCCTGGTGCAAACTATCAACACGTTTTCATCCGATTTCAGCCAGAACAACTTCTACGCATATCGCAATTCAATTGAAGAGAGCACGGCACTTTTTGACTTTTTAACCGAACACGACCGGTACCTCATCTGGGACACTTACTGCTTATTACTTGAGCAGCCTTGCGTCAAATCCAAATGGTTCAATGGATAGTAGCCGTACCTCGAGGAACGCCGGGTGCAGCGGATTGAGCAGTACGTTGTACTCCTGTTGAATAATCGTTGAAGGCACTTTAAGGAGCATGGTTTTGCCTTCCTTGATCCACTTTTTGCCGATCTGAACAGAAGTCTTGTAGGGATAATCATTCCAGCCTTTTGGTAAATCAGCAGCAGAATAGGTGGTCACTTGCAGTCCATCGGGAAGCGTGATGGTAAGCAAATTGAAATCTTCGGGGGGAGCCGTTGCTTCCAAATGCACCAAAAACTCCAGGGCAGCCAGGGCCCGGTTCTCGGAAGTATAAAGTACGGCTTGGCCCTTAGGGTTCCAACGCCCGCCAAACAGACGGGCACCCGTTCCAGAGAGGTCCTGGGCATAGCGGGTCTTGGCAATACGATAGAGGAGCATGTACGCTTGCCATTAGGAATAGACCCCGTATTCAATCCGGCCCAGTTCGTCTTTCACCAAATCAATGCCAACCGAGGTAAACAGTAGTTGCTTGGGTGATTTTCCGCCAAGGGTCCGTAAAGGCCTTTGCATCCAAGCAAGAAAGTACTCCTCGCCTAAGACCTCTCGTCCGTAGGCGTACAATTCCGCCAGAGCCACCAAACGATCAGTAACTACCGAATCGAGGAGTTGTTCTTCTTCTACGCCCTGCCGGTAACGCTGCAGGGTTCGTTCAGAGAGGTGAAAAATCTGAGAGACCTCGGGAAGAGTCAGCTTAAGTTTGCCCGCA
Organism: uncultured Sphingobacteriales bacterium; assembly: GCA_963844325.1. Lineage (GTDB taxonomy): Bacteria > Bacteroidota > Bacteroidia > Cytophagales > 172606-1 > CADCTQ01. Next base: position 3,823,667 of record CAWJNV010000002.1, on the reverse strand, counting down.
AGGTGAAACAGGGCCGCTCGGGAAAGGCCGCTCCGTACCAACTCTACCAGATCTAGTTCAGTCTCCAGCGGTACGGTGACTACCCCTCCCCCTCCTAATACTTCAACGATGTGTTCATAATTCATACTCCTGCGTGCAATGTTAACAGCGGCAGCCTTTCCGGCATTGCCGTCAGATGTCGTTTGCACTACGACAAATGTCGGCAATTAGTTTCCATTTTCCAAAGTGACGGGAGCAATTCTGGTTTGGCGAAACCAACTCACATTGGAGCATCAGGGAATGAGGTAGTGGTAAAGATTAAACTGATTTAGAGAAATTGTAACGGACAATAAAAAGTCGAATGACAAGTTCATGAAAGAAGTCAGACTTAGAGAAAGAAAGTGTCTTTCGGGTAAGCCTTCCCACCCACTGCCGAATCGTATTATTCCATCGTTCCATATGATTAGTTTGTCCTGACTCTTTACCTACTTTCTGATGCTGCCCAGTTTGCTCATAAATAAGGTTGTAAGCTTCCCAGAAGTCAGAAAAGCTGCTCTGGTAGCGGAATCGCTCCGGAATACGATGCCAAAGCATCTTGCAAGTCTCCATGCTCTGATCGCCAAGGTAGAAAGCAATGAGCTTACGCGTCTTGCGGCTAATCACCGTCCAGAGCCACCGCTTTTGGCTTTCTTTTGGACAAAGTGTTGCAACTCATCGTACTTCAGCACGTCTTGTCCGGCCGGCACATCTGAAAGAGTAGCTTCCAAGTCGGGATGCTTCTGAGCTTCCTCCTTGAGCCAGCCAGCCAGGGTTTGGCGGGCTACTCCGAATGCTCGGGCAATGCCTCTCATGCTGGGACGCTCAAAGTATACTTTCAATATCTCTGCTTTTCGCTCCTCACTGTAACCAGGAGCCGCATCCAAAGTAGCGTACTTGCCACAGCTTTTGCAGTGATACTTTTGTTTTCCGTTCTTTACATCGTGGCCGTTACTGACCAACTCTTGGCTTCCACAGCCAGAACAGGTTTTAATGATGGCAATCATAGCTCTTTGAGGGCTTTTACCTCAAGTTAAGCACTTGACTTCTCAGTTGCAATTTTACCACTACCGAAGATGAGTTGGGTCCGCTGGCTTTGAATCTTCGCCTGTTGCAGCCGCCGTTCGGCCTGGAGGCGTTTATTTTCAGAAACAGTCCGGATGTTGCGGATCATGGGTTCAAGCATAGCCGCTTTCTCCTGGTTGACGGCCCGGATCACGCTGTCGCTCAAAACGGCGTACTCGTGCATCACCAGGCCGGCAGCTTCCCGGTCATCCCGGCGCAGGTAGTGGTTCACCAGGGCCATGCTGGCGTCGCGCAGGTGCTTGGTGTAACGGTGTTCCCGGGCAAGGGCGACCGCCCGCTGCAGGTGGGTCAATTCCTCCCCGGGCCGGTTATGCTGCCGGGCAATCTCTGCCAGGTAAATCAGCGACTGGGTGGTGGCTTCTTTCCGGGCGGTCTTTCCCAGCGTTTCCGAGAGCGACAACACTTGCTTGAAATACGCTTCAGCCTGGGTAAGGTCATTTTCTTTAAGAAATATGATACCCATGACCTTGTAACAGGCCGTCAGCACCGGCAAGTGGCTGAGTGACTTGTTGAGCGCAATGGCCTCCAGGGTGCTGCTCCGGGCGGCAGCCAGATCACCGGCCAGCAGTTGGCTTTCACCCAGGTTGTGCAGACTCACCCCAAGCCGCTCGGGCAACTTCTTCTGTCGGAAGATGGCAACGGCCTTTGCGTGGAAGGCCGCTGACTTCACCAGGTCCTGCTGCCGCTTGTAGGTGTGCCCAAGGGTAATGTAGCAGTTGGCCATCCCCACCGAATCGGCGAGTTCGTCGAAGATCGTGATGGCCTTCTCCATGAATTCGGTGGTGCTGTAAAAGTACTCCTGGGCCGAGTACGAGGAGGCCAGGTTGCGGTAGGCATAGGCTTGGCCTCGTTCGTAGCCAATGCGCATGCTCCAGTCGAGTGCCCGCTGGGCGTAAAGGGTGGCTTTGGCGGCCGATATGTAGGTATATTCCCGGGCCAGCACGTTTAGCTGTTCAATCCGTACCGTGTCGGGCAGACGGGTATCGGGCAACTGCTTTTCCAGGCTGTCAATCAGGGAAGTCTGCCCGTGAAGGGGGCCGCCCACCAGGAAGCAGAGCAACAGGCACCCCAGCATCGCGAGCTGCCTACAAGCAATCAAAGGATACATGAAGGAGGGAGCTTTATAACCAACCACTTTATGACTAACCAGTCGCTGCACGAGTTGCCCACCAGCAAGCGGGGATGCAAAAGAAAGGAAAGCGCCGGGCTTTACAAGCTAATAAATAACTGACTTTTAATCACTTGCAATCATTTGGGTTACCTTACACGCGAGGGTGACACAGGGACGCATGGCTATTGGACTGAAGCTGGCAATATGATGCGGATCAAGCTGCGCGTAGGACTGTTTGAGGAGTAAGGGGAAAAGGTTACCGGCTGATGATGATTCGCCGGTAGCTGTACAAAGCCGGGGTGCCGTTGTCCTTCACCTGGCAAATCAGGTGCAGGCTTTGCCCGGCCGGCAGCGCAGGCACCTCCAGTTCTACCTGGTCGGTATCGGCGCCCGATAAGGTTACATTGCCCTCAAACCTGCCGGCTTCTTTGTAGAGGAACCACCGGTAGGCAACCTGGTTTCCATCCGGGTCGCGGGTGCCTTGGGCCGAGAGTTTGATTTTTTGGCCCGGAGCACTTTTCAGGGTGATCACCGCCCTGGTAGCATTGCCATTGATCACGACCACGGGGTTATGGTTGGCCCCGCCCAAATTCTTGGCAATGCACCAGTCCATGCGCGCCGCAAAGTCATGCTGATAGGCTTCGCGCCACCGCCAGATGGTTGCCTGGTCGGATGCAAAGATTTTACCATCCTCCAGCGTCACCTCATCCACCGAATGGATGGTATTGGTCCAGATTTTACCCGCCTCCGCGTAGGACTGGAAGAAGTCGTAGCGTCCCCCCCAGCCGCCGTAAGCCGGGCTCAAGGCACTGCCCAGTCCATTATTGATCAGGCCAATGAAGGCAGGGGTATCGCCTTCCATGATGTATTCCAGTTTTGGGTACAGCGCCCCCAGCGGGCCGTGGTTCTGGATGATGTTTTCCGTGAGCCAGGGGTTGTCCACCAGCTCAAATTTGTGCATGGGGCCATTTTTATAATGACGGTCGCCGGAGATGCCCGTCCAGGTGGCCCGGTAATACTCTTCCCACCTTTCGGCGCTGGGGGTAACGATGTAAAACAGTTCCGGGAACTGATTCCGGATCCAGCGGCCCGAATCATCCTGGTCCGAAATAGTATAGACGCGAAGTTTCGAAACGAACCGTTGCACCTGCTCCTTGCTTCTGGAGTGCTGCACTTTCCAGAGGGCCTGGGCCAGGCAATTGGCGCCGCCCCACACACTGATCCATACGGGTCGCGGGTCAGCCTTATCCACCGACCGGATAATCAGCTCGGAGCCTTCACTATCCTTGCCATTGCCTACGCCCTGCATCCCGTAGAGAGGCAGGTGGGTTTTGGTGATACCCATCAGGTACTGCGCCGAAGGGAACCCGGGTGCGTGTTGATCCAGCTTTTCCTTTACCCGGCCATATGCGCCGAGCAGTTCCTCGATTTTATCTTTCCGTACTTTATCTTTCAGGTGAACCGAGGTAGTGGCCACCAATCCTTCCACATCAAATTCGTTGGCGTACACCAGAAAACGCACCAGTGATTGCTGATCGTCGGGTTCATTGGTGATGTCGGTCAGTACAATCACCCTTTGCTTGCCCGGCTCCTGGAAGGTGAGTTGTTGCGCAGCAGCGGCTTGCAGGGATGCCAGTAGCAGGAGTAAGTAGTTGAGGGAAAATCGCATCGGGGAAAGGCAGGTTACGAGCCAATATCGGCTGCACTTTTTGAAAAAGACAGCTTAGCCGCTGATTTTATTTGCTGCCTTACTGATTGTGACTCAAATACGCTCTTTCCATCATCTTTGATAAGCTTTCCGATCAGGAAAACCTGCTCCCCTGCCGTTTTGATTGCAGCGGAAGAAAAAAATGCCTTCTGTAACCAAAGTCACCGTACCTGACTTGCCGCCTGGCGAACGGTAGTGCAAAAAACAGGGTGCTGAGGGAGGGCAAAACAACGAGGGTTTTAAATTGGGGTCGCCAAACAAAAACCACACATTACCATGTGCGATTCACCAATTCGCTGCCCTCGTTGTCTGAGCACAAACGCACGAGAAATACGGCCTCAATTTCAACCACAAGAAACAGCAGCATAAGTGCAAGGATTGTAAGTACAAGTTTGTCGATAAAGGTCAAGACTGGTTCATCTCTCCTCAAAAGCAGCAGTTAATTCAAAAGCTTTTAGCCGAGCGCATTTCCTTGAGAGGAATCTGTCGCGTAGTGGACATCTCACTGACCTGGTTGCTCAAGTTTATCAAGCAACTCTACCGGCACCTGCCCGATGATCTGAATTGCCATATTCCCATTAAGAGCGTCAAGCAAGGGGACCGGTTTTACATCAAACTCTTTGACAACGAGGCCGATGAGCTGTGGTCTTTCGTCAGAAGAAGGGACAATGTGTACTACATCTGGCTAGTGATTCACCGGGCCACAAGGCAAGTAATGGCTTTTCACGTAGGCGACCGCAGCCGCAAATCAGCCCGGGCTCTGTGGGAGAAACTACCCCCGGCAGTCCGCAAATACGGCTTATTCCACACCGATGATTGGCAGAGTTACAAAACCGTCATTCCACAGGGACAGCACCTGTACTGCAAGCAAAAACAGTATACCAACCACGTGGAACGCTTCAATTGTACCCTGCGCCAAAGATGCTCCCGACTCGTGAGAGAAACCCTATCGTTTTCTAAGACCCTCGACAATCACATTGGCGCTATCAAGTTCTTTCTTTGCCAACATAATTTGAAACAACAAGCTCCAACTACAGCACCCTAATTTGCGCACTACCGAAAAAAAGTAGCGGATCTTGGAACATAGCTCCTGCCTTACCGGCAGGAGCTGGTGTTGCTTGGTATTACCGCCTGAAGTATACCCGGAAAGTAGAGCCCACGCCTACCTGGCTTTTCACTTCAATTCTGCCTCCTGCATTCCCGACCATCTTCTTCACAATGTAGAGACCAATACCGGTGCCTTCTACGTGGTTGTGCAAGCGTTTGAAGAGGGCAAATATCTTTTCCTCCTGCCGCATATCCATGCCCAAGCCATTATCGGCGACCGTGAGTACTTGGTAATCTTGCTGCACCTGGCAAGTGATGCTTATTTGCAAGTTCCGCTCGGGAGAACGATACTTGATGGCGTTAGACAATAGGTTGTAGAGGATGCTTTTCAGGTTCTTTTTGGAGAAATGGATCGGGGGACAATCCAGGTTGCGCTCCAACCGGGCACCTGCTTCCCGGATCTGCGGCTCCAGGTCAGCGAGCACTTCTGCCAGTACCTCTGCCGGATCAATACGATCAACGTCTTCGAGACTTTCCTTGCCAATGCGGGCGACTTCGGTTAGGTCCAGGATGGTCTTTTTGAAGCGGTTCACTGAAGCGTATAGTAAACCGTAAATCTGTTGCACACTATCTTGTTTAAGCTGCTCACCGCCTAGTTGCCGCTCTAATGCTTTGAGCAAACCTTCAATGTTTAAGATGGGCGCTTTCAAGTCGTGAGAAGCCGTGTAGACAAAGTTGTCCAGGTCAGCGTTAATGTGTCGGAGTCGCTCATTGGCAAGGGCTAAATCAGCGTTAGCCGCCCGCAGGTCTTCATTGGCGGCGGCCAGGGCCTGGGAAAGGGCTTGTTGTTGCTGCTCGGCCTGCTTACGCCCGGAGATGTCGCGGAAAAACACCGACAAGCTCCCGTCCTTGCCCGGGTAGATGTTCACATCAATCCAGCAGCCCAGCAGGGGAGAAATCGTTTCATAATGCACCGGCTCATCTGCCCGCAGGGCCTGGTAGTGCTTCTGGTAGGACTCACTGCCGACGGCTTTGGGAAACTCCCTCCAGTAGTGCTTGCCCAGGAGCGAATCACGCTCCCGGCCCCAGAGCTGGGCGGCTCGTTGATTGACGTAGGTGAAATTAAACGCCCCGTCCAGCGCATAGAAGGCATCTGTCGTACTTTCCAGGATGTCTGTTATCCGCCGATGGGCTTGCCCAAGCGCTTCCTCGGCTAGTTTTCGGTCGTGGATATCTACCGATGCCCCAAACCAGCGGATCAGCTCCCCGGTTTGCGCATCCCGGTAGGGTTCAGCCCGTACCAGGAACCAGCGGTACTCGCCCGTGACTGAGCGGATGCGGTGCTCTACCAGGAAGGTACTCCCGGCTTGTCTTGCCTTTTGGAAGGCTTCCATCGTGGGGGCACCATCCTCCGGGTGCACGAAGCTGGCAGCTACCTGAGCGGCGGTCGTAGCTTGGTAAGCTGCACCCGTGTACAAGGTCCATTGCTTGTTAAAGAACTCGACTCGTCCTTCCGGATCGGTGAGCCAGACAATTTGCGGCACGGCATCGGCCATGAGCCGGAAACGGGCTTCGGATTCCCTGAGGGCGGCTTCCGTGCGATTGCGTTCAGAAATATCAGTAGACAGCACCAGCACGGACTCTACTTCACCTTGCTCACTATATTCAGGTACCATGCGCGAGAGCAGATAGCCTTTACCCTCATGCATGGCATACTCTACCGTATGCAGCGACTGGTGGGCAAACACATAGGCCAGGTGCTGGTCGAAGAACCTGCAGAGTTCTTCCGGCAGCCCTAGTTCCCGGTAGGATTTGCCTACAAATGCTTCAGCCTTGATTCCCGTTAACCCCTCAATGCGAGGACTGGCATACAGATACCGATAGTCTTTACCATGCCGGGTAATTACATCGGGGGCGTTTTCAGCGAGAGAGCGAAACCGGGCTTCACTGGCTTCTACTTTTTTTCGGGCGAGTACTTGCTCAGTAACCTCATGAACCACACTAAACACGCCAGTTGCCGCTTTGTCGGCTGGGTGTTGGTAATAGGGCTGGTAGAAAAAGTTATAATACCGCACCCGGGCCTTTCCGCCGAGGGGTAAAGCCGCCGGATACTCGGTGGCGTAAAACGGCTCGCCGGTTTTGCGTACCTGGTCCAGCACCTCTGGGAAACCCTGCGTTCTCAGGTGGGGCATGGCTTCCAGTAAGGGTTTACCAATCACCTCAGCCGTTTTATCCCACAAGCGCAGCATCTCCTGGTTGGCCAGTTCCACTACATTCTCCGGCCCGGTTACGATACTTACGGCTACGGGGGCCTTGAGCAACAGCTCATAATTCTTCTCTAACTTGCCAAGGGCACTCCTTGCTTTTTCCGCCTGTATTTGATCCGTAATATCCTGGGTGGCGTGGATAAGGTATAAAACTTCTCCCTGCGGATTGAGCACGGGCTTACTGCTGGATGACCAGTAGCGGGCTTCAAATACCCCCGCTGCATTCAGTATATCGTAGCGTACGGGCGGCATCTGATCGACCGTTTTCTTGTCAATGGCATTGTGCAAGGAAAGCCTTAAACTACTAGGGCCGCTGGCCGTGAGGGCATCGGGATTTTCGGGGTAGGCCTCAAAAACGCTTTTCCCGATTACCGCCTCTCTTTCTCTACCTGTTAGGGTGAGTAGCTGATCGCTGATGGCTAGAATGGTGTAAAAAGGAGAATTAGGGGATAGAATGACAAAACTGCCGGGCAGGGCTTCAAAAATGGCCCTATAATCAAGGAGATTCTCTGGCACGATAGGGTACTTTTGGGTAATCAATACGCTTTGGGAATGGCTCTTTTCTAAGCTTCCCCTCTTTCTTTTGAACTGGCTAAGGGGTGATTTTCATACTGATTGAATATCCTTAGCCAGGAGTGACAGGTCGTTGTTGAGTTGATGCCCTCCTGTAGGTAGTTTGCGAATAATTGCCCTGGGCAGGTGTTGGGCATACAGCTCCACATGCGCAATGGGTACCTCTGGGTCATCTTGGCAATGGTATAGAAAAATGGGCACCCCTTTGGGCAACTTACCGGCAAAATCCTGCGGCAGTTTAAATGCTTGTTTCCAATCCTCATCACCTTGCCAAAACGGAGTAGCGATGAGAAAAAGGCCAGTAATCTTCTGTGGAACCGGGCTTTCCGACAGGTGTTTCAGCAGCATGGAAGCCCCCAGTGAGTGTGCCACCAAAATGACTTCGCCCTTGAATAAGGAAAGGGCTTGCTCAATTTGCTTTTTCCGCCCCAGATCAGGGGCTTCCTCTTCAGGCAAAAACGGATAATGCACCTGATACGTTTCTCCTAAGCCCTGTTGCAAAGAAGCCACCAGTCTGGCATCGGCCGCGTAATCTTCCTCGCCTCCTCCGCCTTGGATAAAGAGTACCTGCTGGTTCATGGGGAAAGGGTTTAAGTTTTGCCCGTCGAATCGTAAACGTTACAGATTATATTAACAGTATAGCGTTTTCACTTTCTCTCTTTTAAGGAAGCCCCTTATGGCTTGCATTGTTAGGTTTACTCGCACCCCATCGGGGAAGAATCGCTTTCCGCCCCCGGCAATGACAGGAAAGACAATCAGCTGGAATTCGTTCACTAGAACGGCCTGTACTGCCTGTGCAAGGAGTCATTGGAAAAGCTCCCCGAAGCGAAAATGAGTATTCTTTTTCCAGCTACTCCGTGGAGTAAAGGGGGAGGGAAACAAAGAAGGTAGCTCCCTCATTTTTGCCGGCGCTGCTGGCCCACACTTTTCCTCCCTGTAATTCAATGAGCGTCTTGACGATGGACAAGCCCAGGCCGTTGGAACGCTCCTTGCCCGTGGGCAGTGAGCTAAGGCGGGCAAATTTGGTGAAGAGCTTCTGCATGTCCGCTTCACTGAGCCCTTGGCCCTGGTCCTGAAAAGAGACCACTGCCTGCTTGCCCGCTTGGTTGATTGCAATGGTGATCGTGGTGTTGGGGTAGGAGTACTTGATGGCGTTGGAAAGCAGGTTCTCAAACACCTCCTGCAGGCGGGCCCGGTCGGCTCTCACTGTGATGGATTCACCGGTCAGTTGACTGATGCATTGGCCCTTCTGGGCCGCCATCAACCCAAAGGTACTGTTGACCCCGTCCAGCAAGGTGGGCAAGTCAACCTCCTCCAGGTGCAGCTGGAAGGATTCGTCTTCCAGCTGAGACAATTTAAGCAGCCCCTCCAGTTTGCCGCTGATTTCCTCACTGCACCGCTTGATCATGTCGGCCAGTTCCTGCACCATGCCGACATTGGTAATTCGCTTGAGCAGCAGGTCGCTGAGCGAAGCAATGTTGAGGGCCGGGTTCTTCAGGTCGTGCACGGCCATGTTCACCAGGTCGGTCTGGGCACTGATGGCTCGCTGGGCGGCCAGCCGTTGTTCGAGTTCATCCACGACAATGGAAGAAAGCGTTTCCAGCATCTGCAACTGCTTGGGGAAGGCTTGGCGAGGCACCGAGTCAATTACGCATACGGTACCCAACCGGTATCCTTCCCTGGTTTTAAGGGGTGCCCCCGCGTAAAAGCGGATGCCGCCCTGGCAGCTTACGTGCGGGCTTTCCAGCAGGTCGGGTATCTGGTAAGTATCTGTAAAAACGGTTACCTCTTCCTCCAGGATGGCCAGTGAGCAAAGGCTGTCTTCCCTTTGCACCTGGTTGCCCGCTAAAAGGCTGAGATTGGCTTTAAAGAATACCCGGTCACTATCCACAAAAGTGACAAAGGCACTGGGGGTATCGAAAATCTGCGCGGCCAGTCGGGCTATCTTATCAAACGCTTCTTCCGGAGGGGTATCCAGGATGCCATATCCGTGCAGCTTCCTGAGCCGGTCTTGGTCATTGGAGGGAATAATGGAGGCGGGTTTGGAATAAGCAGCCATTGAGCAGTAAATATAGACTTATACTCTTTTGAAAGTAATTTTCGGCTAATCTGATTCAATAATGCAATAGAATACAGCTTGTTACAAAAGAAATAAAACCGAAAACCACTTTCAAGACAGCGAACCAGTTGGTCGGCACAAGTGAGTGTTTCATTTCAGGCCTGAGTCTCCTTCCATGAAGTGCTGGTTAAGTTTTCAGCCATCTCAGAAGTAGTAAATTGATAATCCGCCGTACGAGGGGTAATTCCACGGGTAGTAAAGCTACCCAAATGTATGTTAAGTAAACCACCGTTTTCTGAGACACATCCCAGCCTGAGATAGAAAGAGGGCCTGTCTCCCCTACCCTATTGTTTGCCATAACAAACGTTATTTGGAGAGTCTCAAAAACTCGTTACACAAACCAAAGTAACGCATGGCAGTCTCTGGGTCCACCGGAGCAACGTCCACCCGGAACCTGATCCGGCCCTGGACCTGGAAAGAGTCGAGCAGGTACGCCACTACTTCTTTCACGTAGGCGGCCATCGGGATGAGGGAAACGTTTTCCGACTGGTAGAGATTCTCGTGAATGAGCGGGATAGCATACACCCGCTGCTGACTTTCCTTTATGGCCGACAAAACTTTGTCGGCCTGCAGGTAAGCCGCCTGGGAACTCAAAAGGCTCATCACAATCCGCAAAGTGTCTTTCACTAAAGCGTACAGACGTAAAGGTATGCCGGCCGGCTAGCTCGAACCCAGTGGGTCACCCATCGCCGCTGCCCACTCCCGGGTTGGTTGTTCCAGGGGCAACTGCCTGCGCCCGGCGGATGACTTGTCAGGCAGGACATGGCTGAAGCGTACCTGTATGGTTAAGCCGTGAGCACTTTCAATCTCCAGACTGCCGTCCAGCTGTTTGCTGAGTCCTTTCATCAGGTTCATGCCCAGCGAACGGCTGCGGCCCAGGTCAAAATCCGGATCAAGGCCGATGCCGTCGTCGGCAATCGTAAGCAGGCAGCCCGACGGGTCGGCCTGCCGCAGATCAATGCTTATCTGCCCTTGCCGGCCGGCGGGAAAAGCGTACTTGAGCGAGTTGGTGACGGCTTCGTTGATGATCAGGCCCAGCGGCACGGCCACGGCCCCGTTGAACTCAATGGGCGCTACCGATAAGTGGAAACTGACCTGGTCCTGCATCTGCAAAGAGTCGTGCAGGTACTCAACCACTTCCCGGATGTAGGAGGCCATGTCAATGAGGGCAGTCTTTTCCGACATGTAGAGCTTCTGGTGGCTCAGCGAGATGGCATAGATCCGGTTCTGGCTCTCCTGGATGGCCAGCAGGGCCTTTTCGTCCTCCAGGTAAGCGGCCTGCGAACTCAAAAGGCTCATGACGATCTGCAAATTGTTTTTCACCCGGTGGTGCACCTCCCGCAACAGCCACTCCTTCTCTCTGAGCAAACCGTCCTTCTCCCCCAGAATGTGATCCTGGTGGGTGATGAGGTGTTCCTTTTCTTCCAGCAGGTTGTCTTTCTCCCCCAGCAACTGCTGGAGGCGCTGGTTCTTCTCGTTGATCTCCCGCTGCTTGGCTTCCAGCAGCCGGTTGCTGCGCAGTTTGAGGCGGTAGCGGTTGTAGCCCAGGCCCAGCAGGAACAGCAGCATACCCGCCCCGGCAACGATTACCTGCTGGAGAAAATCTTTTTGTTTCAGACGTGCCTGCTGAATCTCATTCTGCTTGGTCAGCAGGGCAATGTTCTGCTCCTTTTCCCTGGTTTTGTGTTGGATTTGCAGATTGGCGATCTGGTTGCTTTGCTTTTCGTTGAAGATGGAATCGTTAAGCGATTTGTAACGCTGGTGGTGGGCAATGGCCTCCTGGTAGCGGCCCTGTACGGAGTCCACCCTGAACAGCAGCAGATGAATATCGGCCGTATATTTCATCGAGATTTTCAAGGTGTTGAGACGGAGGGCCTCGTCCAGGTACTGACGCGCTTTGCCATACTGCCCGGTGATCAGGTAGAAATTTCCGATCCGCCGGTAGTTATCGATTTTACTCGGGCGCTTTTCGCGCATCGTTCTTTCAATGTCTATCATCTGCAGGTAGTATTTTTCCGCCAGCGGGTATTGCTTCAGCGCCAGGTGGCACTCAGCCAGTGCAACAGCCGCCTGCAGATTTGAGAACTGGTTAACGGGGGGATGTTCTTTGACAATTTTGGTGAAAAAATCGAAAGCTTCCCTGGCTTTTCCCTGCGCCAGCAGGTTAGAGACCATCAGCTTGGCGATGAGCACGACCTTTACCGGGTCTTTTGCCTGCATGCGGTTCGCCAGTGCCATGCGTAAAAAGTGCAGTCCCTTTTCCCACTGGTTGAGTTCTTCGTGCAGCAGCCCGAGCCGCCGGTAAAAGAGGTTAATGTCGGCCGTATCTTTGGTGGCCCGGGCGCTTTCCACACTGGCCAGGCCGTACCGGATCGCTTCCTGGTGGTTGCCCAGACGATGCGTTACCACCAGCAGCAGGTCATACGTGTAATGGAGCTTGCGGTAGCCGATTGAGCGGTACAGGGAGAGTACCTCCAGCAGTTCACGGTACCCCTGCACGTATTGCCCCTGCAGGAGGTGCATGTCGGCAATGCATTTGAACAGATACGCTTCTTTCTCCCGGTTCCCGACTTGTCGGTAATACTTCCTGGCTTGTGCGTAGCAGCGGATTTTTTCGGGTAAGCTTTCCGGCGAATATTCATAGGCTGCTCCCAGGTAGTACCACCCCTCCGCTTCCAGGGACAGGTTGCCCAGGTCCCGGCTCAGGGCCAGGGCTTTCTCAACCAGCGAAACGCCTTGTTCAACGTTGCCTTGCCGGGAGGAGAGGATGCCCAAAAAGTACCCGCTGCGGATCTGCCCCGTCTTATATTGCAGTGACCGGCTCAGGACTAAGGCTTCCTGGCAATAGAGGCCGACGCTGTCCCCATAACCCGGGATGGTCAGCAGGGGTTCTGAAATGATACCACCTTTGTTTAAAAAATGCCCCGCCAGTTGCAGCAGCCAGTTTACCCGGTTGGTGTCGGGCTTACCCTGCCGGAGCAGGGTACGCACGCTGTCGGCGGCGGCCGGCGAAAGCAGGGGGTATAAGGGCTCTGCCGGTGCACGGGAGCTGCCCACGAGCAGGCCCAGTACCAGGCCAATGCATACGTTGCGGGTAAAGTTGAACATAAAGCGTACAGACGTAAAGGTATGCCGGCCGGCTAGCTCGAACCCAGTGGGTCACCCATCGCCGCTGCCCACTCCCGGGTTGGTTGTTCCAGGGGCAACTGCCTGCGCCCGGCGGATGACTTGTCAGGCAGGGCATGGCTGAAGCGTACCTGTATGGTTAAGCCGTGAGCACTTTCAATCTCCAGACTGCCGTCCAGCTGTTTGCTGAGTCCTTTCATCAGGTTCATGCCCAGCGAACGGCTGCGGCCCAGGTCAAAATCGGCAGGAAGCCCGATGCCGTCGTCGGCAATTGTAAGCAGGCAGCCCGACGGGTCGGCCTGCCGCAGATCAATGCGTACCTGCCCTTGCCGGCCGGCGGGAAAAGCGTACTTGAGCGAGTTGGTGACGGCTTCGTTGATGATCAGGCCCAGCGGCACGGCCAGGGCTTCGTTGAGTTCAATGGGCGCTACCGATAAGTGGAAACTGACCTGGTCCTGCATCTGCAAAGAGTCGTGCAGGTACTCGACCACTTCGCGGATGTAGGAGACCATCTCAATGAGGGCGATCTTTTCCGACAGGTAGAGCTTCTGGTGGCTCAGCGAGATGGCATAGATCCGGTTCTGGCTCTCCTGGATGGCCAGCAGGGCCTTTTCGTCCTCCAGGTAAGCGGCCTGCGAACTGAGCAGGCTCATGACGATCTGCAGGTTGTTTTTCACCCGGTGGTGCACCTCCCGCAACAGCCACTCCTTCTCTCTGAGCAAATCGTCCTTCTCCCCCAGGATGTGATCCTGGTGGGTGATGAGGTGTTCCTTTTCTTCCAGCAGGTTGTCTTTCTCCAGCAACAACCCCTCTTTCTCTCCCAGCAGCTGCTGGAGTCGCCGGTTCTTCTCGTTGATCTCCTGCTGCTTGGCTTCCAGCAGCCGGTTGCTGCGCAGTTTGAGGCGGTAGCGGTTGTAGCCCAGGCCCAGCAGGAACAGCAGCATACCCGCCCCGGCAACGATTACCTGCTGGAGAAAATCTTTTTGTTTCAGACGTGCCTGCTGAATCTCATTCTGCTTGGTCAGCAGGGCAATGTTTTGCTCCTTTTCCCTGGTTTTGTACTGGATTTGCAAACTGGCGATCTGGTTGCTTTGCTTTTCGTTGAAGATGGAATCGTTAAGCGATTTGTAACGCTGGTGGTGGACAATGGCCTCCTGGTAGCGGCCCTGGGCGGAGTCTGCCCTGAACAGCAGCAGATGAATATCGGCCGTATATTTCATCGTGACTTTCAAGGTGTTGAGCCGGAGGGCCTCGTCCAGGTAATGATGCGCTTTGCCATACTGCCGGGTGATGAGGTAGAAATTTCCGATCCGCCGGTAGTTATCGATTTTACTCGGGCGCTTTTCGCGAATTGGTTTTTCAATGTCCATCATCAGCAGGTAGTATTTTTCCGCCAGCGGGTACTGCTTCAGCGCCAGGTGGCACTCGGCCAGTGCAACAGCCGCCTGCAGATTTGAGAACTGGTTAACGGGGGGATGTTCTTTGACAATTTTGGTGAAAAAATCGAAGGCCTCCCTGGCTTTCCCCTGCGCCAGCAGGTTAGAGACCATCAGCTTGGCGATGAGCACGACCTTTACCCGGTCTTTTTCCTGCATGCGGTTCGCCAGTGCCTTGCGTAAAAAGTGCAGTCCCTCTTCCCACCGGTTGAGTTCTGCGTGCAGCGTTCCGAGCCGCCGGTAAAAGAGGCCGATTTGCGCCGTATCTTTGGTAGCCCGGGCACTTTCCACACTGGCCAGGCCGTACCGGATCGCTTCCTGGTAGTTGCTAAGGTAAAGATTTGCCACCAACAGCATGTCATACGTGTAATGGAGCCTGCGGTAGCCGATTGAGCGGTAGAGGGAGAGTACTTCCAGCAGTTCACGGTACCCCTGCACGTACTGCCCCTGCTGGAGGTGGATGTCGGCAATGCATTTGAGCAGGTAGGCTTCTTTCTCCCGGTTCCCGAGCTGGCGGTAATATTTCCTCGCCTGGGCGTAGCACCGGATTTTTTCGGGTAAGCCTTCCGGCGAAAGTTCATAGGCTGCTCCCAGGTAGTACCACCCCTCCGCTTCCAGGGGCAGGTTACCCAGGTCCCGGCTCAGGGCCAGGGCTTTCTCAACCAGCGAAACGCCTTGTTCAAAGTTGCCCCGTTGGGAAGTGAGCAGGCCCGATAAGTACCCGCTGCGGATCTGCCCCGTCTTAAAGTGCAACGACTGGCTCAGGGCCAGGGCTTCCTGGCAATAGCGGCCGGCGCTGTCCAGATCACCCGGCAGAAAATACGACTGGCTCAGGGCTAGGGCTTCCTGTCTTTTGTTTAAAAATTCCTCCCCCAGTTGCAGCAGCCAGTTTACCCGGTTGGTGTCGGGCTTACCCTGCCGGAGCAGGGTACGCACGCTGTCGGCGGCGGCCGGCGAAAGCAGGGGGTATAAGGGCTCTGCCGGTGCACGGGAGCTGCCTACGAGCAGGCCCAGCACCAGGCCAATGCATACGTTGCGGGGGAAGTAGAACATAAAGCGTACAGACGTAAAGGTATGCCGGCCGGCTAGCTCGAACCCAGTGGGTCACCCATCGCCGCTGCCCACTCCCGGGTTGGTTTTTCCAGGGGCAACTGCCTGCGCCCGGCGGATGACTTGTCAGGCAGGACATGGCTGAAGCGTACCTGTATGGTTAAGCCGTGAGCACTTTCAATCTCCAGACTGCCGTCCAGCTGTTTGCTGAGTCCTTTCATCAGGTTCATGCCCAGCGAACGGCTGCGGCCCAGGTCAAAATCCGGATCAAGGCCGATGCCGTCGTCGGCAATCGTAAGCAGGCAGCCCGACGGGTCGGCCTGCCGCAGATCAATGCGTACCTGCCCTTGCCGGCCGGCGGGAAAAGCGTACTTGAGCGAGTTGGTGACGGCTTCGTTGATGATTAACCCTAAGGGCACGGCCACGGCCCCGTTCAGCTCAATGGGCGCTACCGATAAGTTGAAACTGACCTGGTCCTGCATCTGCAAAGAGTCGTGCAGGTACTCAACCACTTCCCGGATGTAGGAGGCCATCTCAATGAGGGCGATCTTTTCCGACAGGTAGAGCTTCTGGTGGCTCAGCGAGATGGCATAGATCCGGTTCTGGCTCTCCTGGATGGCCAGCAGGGCCTTTTCGTCCTCCAGGTAAGCGGCCTGGGAACTGAGCAGGCTCATGACGATCTGCAAATTGTTTTTCACCCGGTGGTGCACCTCCCGCAGCAACCATTCTTTCTCAAGGAGCAAACCGTCCTTCTCCCCCAGGATGTGATCCTGGTGGGTGATGAGGTGCTCCTTTTCTTCCAGCAGGTTGTCTTTCTCCCCCAGCAACTGCTGGAGTCGCCGGTTCTTCTCGTTGATCTCCCGCTGCTTGGCTTCCAGCAGCCGGTTGCTGCGCAGTTTGAGGCGGTAGCGGTTGTAGCCCAGGCCCAGCAGGAACAGCAGCATACCCGCCCCGGCAACGATTACCTGCTGGAGAAAATCTTTTTGTTCCAGACTTGCCTGCTGAATCTCATTCTGCTTGGTCAGCAGGGCAATGTTCTGCTCCTTTTCCCTGGTTTTGTGTTGGATTTGCAGATTGGCGATCTGGTTGCTTTGCTTTTCGTTGAAGATGGAATCGTTAAGCGATTTGTAACGCTGGTAGTGGACAATGGCCTCCTGGTAGCGGCCCTGGGCGGAGTCTGCCCTGAACAGCAGCAGATGAATATCGGCCCTATAATTCATCGAGACTTTCAAGGTGTTGAGCCGGAGGCCCTCGTCCAGGTAGTGATGCGCTTTGCCATACTGCCCGGTGATCAGGTAGAAATTTCCGATCCGCCGGTAGTTATCAATTTTACCCGGGCGCAATTCGCGCATCGTTCTTTCAATGCCTATCATCAGCAGGTAGTATTTTTCCGCCAGCGGGTACTGCTTCAGCGCCAGGTGGCACTCGGCCAGTGCAACAGCCGCCTGCAGCGTTGAGAACTGGTTAACGGGGGGATGTTCTTTGACAATTTTGGTGAAAAAATCGAAAGCTTCCCTGGCTTTTCCCTGCGCCAGCAGGTTAGAGACCATCAGCTTGGCGATGAGCACGGCCTTTACCGGGTCTTTTGCCTGCAGGTGGTTGGCCAGTGCCATGCGTAAAAAGTGCAGTCCCTCTTCCCACTCGTTGAGTTCTTCGTGCAGCGTTCCGAGCCGCCGGTAAAAGAGGTTAATGTGGGCCGTATCTTTGGTAGCCCGGGCGCTTTCCACACTGGCCAGGCCGTACCGGATCGCTTCCTGGTAGTTGCTCAGACGATGCGTTACCACCCCCAGCAGGTCATACGTGTAATGGAGCTTGCGGTAGCCAATCGAGCGGTACAGGGAGAGTACCTCCAGCAGTTCACGGTACCCCTGCACGTACTGCCCCTGCTGGAGGTGCATATCGGCAATGCATTTGAACAGATACGCTTCTTTCTCCCGGTTCCCGACTTGCCGGTAATATTTCCTCGCCTGGGCGTAGCACCGGATTCTTTCGGGTAAGCCTTCCGGCGAAAGTTCATAGGCTGCTCCCAGGTAGTACCACCCCTCCGCTTCCAGGGGCAGGTTGCCCAGGTCCCGGCTCAGGGCCAGGGCTTGCTTAATTTGGGCAACGCCTTGTGCAAAATAGCCCCGTTGGGAAGCGAGTATGCCCGATAAGTACCCGCTGCGGACCTGACCCGTCTTAAAATGCAACGAATGGCTCAAGGTTAAGGCTTCCTGGCAATAGCGGCCGGCGCTGTCCAGATCACTCGGCATGAGATACGACTGGCTCAGGGCTAGGGCATCCTGGCTTTTGTTTAAAAAATCCTCCCCCAGTTGCAGCAGCCAGTTTACCCGGTTGGTGTCGGGCTTGCCCTGCCGGAGCAGGGTACGCACGCTGTCGGCGGCGGCCGGCGAAAGCAGGGGGTGCAAAGGTTCGGCCCCAACCCGCAAACCGGTGAGGAAGACCAGCAGCCCCAGCAAGCAGGCGGGCATCGTCGGGTAGCGTGGAGTCATAGGTCTGATTTACTGATGCCCAGCCGTTGCATGCGCGATTCAAGGGTAGTGGGCTTCAGGTTGAGCAGCTGGGCGGCGCCGTTGCGGCCCCGGATGCGGCCGTTGGTTTGCTTGAGTACCGATACAATGTACTCCCGTTCGCTCTGCTGCTGCGACTGCTTCATGTCGGAGAGCGTTTTTGGGGACGCCGGCGGCTGGTCCGCAACCACCTGGGGGGGCAAACCGGGCTTCCGGACCAGGGGCCGGCCCAATTCCAGCGGACCCTCGGGACCCGCCAGAATCACCGATTGTTCGATCACGTTTTCCAGCTCCCGGATGTTGCCCGGCCAGTGGTACTGCACCATCTCCCGCATCGCCTGCTCGTCGATGCCCCTGAAGGGCCGGCCCAGCTTTTTGAAAAACTTCCCGGCGAAGAAATGAGCCAGCAATGGGATGTCTTCGGTGCGCTGGCGCAGGGCCGGCAGGGTAATGGGAAATACGCTCAGGCGGTAGTATAAGTCGAGGCGGAACGTGCCCCCGGCGACGGCCTCCTCCAGGTTGCGGTTGGTGGCGGCAATCACGCGTACGTCGGTTTTGATGGGGCCTTTGCCGCCCAGCCGTTCGATCTCCTTTTCCTGCAACACCCGCAGCAACTTGGCCTGCAACTCCAGGGGCATCTCCCCGATCTCATCGAGAAAGATCGTGCCCCCGTGGGCCAGTTCGAACTTGCCGATGCGCCGCTCAACGGCACCGGTGAAGGCGCCTTTTTCGTGGCCGAAGAGTTCCGACTCGATCAGGTTAGCCGGCAGGGTGGCCGAGTTGACCTTCACCAGCAGTTTGTCCCGCCGGGGCGAGAGGTTGTGCAGGGCACGGGCAATGAGTTCCTTGCCCGTGCCGCTCTCGCCCAGAATCAGTACACTCGTGTCGGTGGGGGCTACCCGCGATACCTGGTTGAATACCTCGAGCAGGCTATTGCTGGTGCCGATGATTTCCTCGAAGTTGGCCGTTGTCTTTACTTCGTCCTGCAGGTAGGAGTTCTCCCGGCTCAGTTGCTCGCCCAGCCGTTTGATCTGCTCGAAAGCCAGCAGGCGGTCCACCGTCAGGACCAGCGAGGAATGCAGCCGTTCGAGCAGCCTCAGGTGTTCGGCCCGGTAGGTCTGGGGCTGGCGGCTGAAAAACGACAGGTAGAAGGTGCCGTACTGGGCCGTCTCGAGGGGCAGGCGCAGGTTGGATTGCAGGCGGAAAGTGTTGGCGATGAGGTTCTTTAAGGGACTGCGCCGGCAAGCTGCCTCGAAATCCTCCCCGTTGTAGAGGGCCGTCCCCTCGTCGGGCACCTGCGCGCGGATCTGTCGGTACTTTTCGGGTGTGAGGCCGGTCATGTTCAGAAACGTGTCGGCCCAGATGGTCTGGTACTCATCGGGCCCGGTGCGGAAAAAGCTGCCGGACCGGAAAGCGTCCAGTGCCTGGTCGTGCTCCAGGCCCAGAATCAGGTAGTCGAAGGGGATATGGGGCTGGAACAGGCGGGCTACTTTCAGCAGGCGCCCCTCCCACGGTCCGTCCTCGGAGAGGGCGTCGGTGAGGGCGATCTGCAGGGCCTGCTCCTGGCGGATGCGCATCTCCAGGCTATGGGCGTGGCGGTAGGCGGCTATTTCCAGGGTCGTGAGTACGTCTTTCTGGCGGAAGGGCTTTACGATAAAGCCGTAGGGTTGGGTGATCTTGGCCGCTTCCAGGATGCTCTCGTTGGAATTGGCCGAGATGTAGATGAACGGGATGGAGCGGAGGTTGAGTTCACCGGCCAGTTCGATGCCGGTCTGGTCGCCTTTCAGGTAGATGTCGAGCAACACCATGTCGGGCTGCTGCCTCCCGATCAGTTCCCGGGCTTCGGCCGCCGAGTCGGCAATGCCTTCCACCGAGTAGCCCGCTCTTTGCAGCATCAGCTGCAGGTCGTTGGCTACTACAAATTCATCTTCCACAATCAGTACGCGCAAGGCCTTTACGCGGGGTACACCGTTTGATTTGGCAAGAGAGGCTGGAGCGTACACGCCGTTTGCTTGGTTTTGCATGAGAACACTGCCGGAAAATGGGTCCCTCCGGCGTCACCGTTTTGATGTAAGTATCCGTCTGGTTATGTAGCTTCTTCCGCCCCAAAGGCGCATTCCGGCCCGGGGCTCCGGCGGCGCGTGCATGCAACTGGGGAAAGATAGTCATTTTACGCCGGGCTCCCGCGGCTTTGACTTCCCTTTTCCACCAATTGCCCTCCGGTTCATACCAGGTTGGGCTGAAGCCCATCAAGCCAAGTGCCAGGGGCGTGCGCGGGACACCGGTCCCCTCTGGTGCGCTTTGAGCGGGACATGCGGGGCCATTATGTACTTACGCCGTGAACGCGGCTCCGTACACTTCGTACATACCTCCGATTCTTTCGGAGTTTAATCCGGTAGTGCCGGAGTGATCCGGTGGCTGATGCGGGTGCCGGCGCAGTCGGATCAGGGGTAATTGCCTCACCATTCGCCGTTGAGCAGAAAGGAGGCAAACCGGCTAAGCCCTGCCGGCAACTGGCATCCGGCTTGCGTAGGGATTCTCTCTGAGCCGATTTTTTTAACCCCCTTATCCGGTTGTTCCTATGCCTCTTTCCGTTCAGGCGGTACAAGCCTTGTATGCCGATTTCGCGCAGGGAAACCTGTCGAAAATACTTGCGGTGCTCAACGAGCATACCTCCATCCACGTCCCGGGCTCTTTGCCTTACGGCGGGGTGTACAAGGGCCGCGACGGTTTTATCGCCCTCATGACGGCGGTTAATGCCACCTGGGCTACGCTGCGGTTGATTCCCGGTACGGCCGTGGGATCAGACGAAGAAGTGGTGATGACGGGCGTGTTCACCGGCAAAGCGGCGGCGGCGGCCGAGGGGGTCCGCCTCCCCTTCATGCACCTGTGGAAGATGCCGGCAGGGGTCATTACCGAGATATGGCTGTATTCCTGGGACACGGCCGCCCTGCTCACCTACCTCAAGGGCTGATTTTCATCCATACGCACCTGCCTTTCTTCCCGACCGCCGGCGCCGGCGTTTGCCGGCGCCTCCCCATCCGTGAGCCCCTCCGCAAAACCCGGAGTTTTCTCCGGGAATTCCGAAAAGACTGAGCCGCCCCAATGGGCACGTCCCCCGTCACCGCGTCAATTACAAGCTAAAAAGGCCCTTCCGGCTCAAACAGGCGTCATTTTGTGCCTGCCCGCCCCGACCAGATTTCTGGCACCGAAATAGATAGCCCATCGCAAGGGCTTGCCTTTGCCGGCAACCGATCCAGGGCAAACCCATTTTCAATCCAACCAAAACAACAAAGCCATGCATTCGCTGAAGCGTAAAATAGCCCTGATTACCGGCCCAGGCCGGGGCAAAGCCATCGCCGAACAATTTGCCGAACCGGGAGCACACATGATGCTCACCCCTGCATGATAACCGCAGGTTTTTCCCCGGCCGGGATGGGCTCTCCCCTCCTGTCCCCGCCAACCATCAATAGCACCTTTATTGATCACTCTTTTCCCGCACTACGCATGCCACCCCCCATCAACCAGGAATTCAGCCACAGACGCGAACCCAGTCAGATTAAACTCGTAAAGGAACCGTCCGGGATTCCGGATGATCTCTTCCACGCATCGGCCTACGAACCGAATGCCCCCCTCCGCCGGCGCGACCGTTCCCCGGCAGATGCGGCCAATCCGTTCATGGACCGCATTGGGGCCCCTGATTTCGGGGCAAACCAAACTTCGGGAGAAGCTTACAAGCCCATGCAGGAGCAGTTAAGAGCCCATATTGACAGCAGAGTTCCCCTCACCGATGAGGAGTTCGACTTTGTGCTGGCGCACCTGGAGGTGAAACACTACAAGAAACACCAGTTTCTGATCCAGGCCGGCCAGCCCACCGAGTACTGTTACTTTGTGACCTCGGGGCTGCTCAAGCTGTTCTACACCCACGAGTCGGGCAAGCAGCACATTGTCTCCTTTGCCATGGAAGATGGGTGGGAAAGCGACTGCCAGGCTTACTTCACCCGCACCCGGGCAACCCTGTCGCTGGAGTGTCTGGAAGATACGTCCGTGTTCTGCCTCTCGCTGGACAACTACCACCGGCTGTGCGCCGGCCTGCGCAAGTTTGAACGCTTCTTTCTGGAGTTAGCCCTCTTTGATTCGGTGGCTGCCCAGCGCCGCATCCTCTCTTTGCTCACTACCCAGGCCCGGGAACGGTATGAGCACCTGCTCAAACAACATCCCTCGCTGGTACAACGGGTGCCCAAGACCCTGCTGGCTTCTTACCTGGGCGTCACGCGCGAGACGCTCAGCCGGCTTGCCCCGTAGGGTGGCTTACATCACGCGCGATATACGCACAAGCCGCATTCTACTCACCTGTCCTAAAAGCACTATCAGAAAGGGGAAAGTTTAAAGAATAAAACCAGGACCAAAGTGAGTCCTGGCGAAAAAAAACCAATTAAATTCTGCCGCTGTTCTCATGCCTGGCCTTAGTACTAATGGTATTACAAGCAGTACGCCGACAATTTTAAAGGATAAAAAATGTTTAAGGCATAGTTGAAGTTATGCCTTAAACATTTCCTTGAGAATCAATTCGGACTTTACACAAAACTTCGCAAAAGTACATCGGTATCAGGAATTTTGAGTTCTTCGATGATTATTCAACATTCTACCAAGGGTGGAGAAGCAACGCTCAATCTTGTTTTCATGGTTATTGCCGGGAATGAGCGCCTTCCAAACAGAAGGCGCTCATTCCATTTATTTATTTTTTTCTGCTGTATCAAATGAAAACTGCACACCTGCATTGCCTCCGGTCTCAGTGAATAGCTTCACGAAGCCTTTTACCGTCTCTGTCCTGCTCCAGTCTCTTTGCAATTCACAGAAAAGCTGGGCTGTGCTGATTGATATTGCTCCTGCATTTTCCATTCGTCTGAATTGGCATACCGTATAATTTAGCAGCCTCTGCTGTTCCACGAATATTATTGACCAACACTTGTCTGTCCATAGAAGCGATGGAATTCACCTGAGGGGGTTGAAAATCTATAATGATAAGCACTGCATTCTCTGCTGTAAGCAAGTGATCTGCTTTTTTGTCACGCATCGGGAAACTACTCATAGATTTAATTTTAAAGTTAAAATGATTGAATAAAGTGATAGGGGTTGCCCGCAGATAAACAGAATTACAGTTTGTTTTGTATGATCGCATCCAGGGGCGTAGGGGTGCCGGCCTCCAGCGTCCGCGGGGTGGCATAGATGCCGTGCGGGTCGCCCAAAGCCCGGTAGAGGTCATCGAGTTCTTTTTGCACCGTTGCCGAAGCGCCCAGGGCGGCGAATTGTTGCGCAACGGCCTCGTACGTTACCTTCCGGTACTGCACCGGGCGGCCCAGTACGGTACTGATAAGCCGGGCGGCCCCGGGCAGCGTGAGGTTCCGGGGGCCCATCAGGTTGCGGGTCCACTGGCCCGCCCACGCAGGGTCGGCCAGGTAGGCAGCGGCAACGTCCCCGATGTCGTCGGTACTGACAAATGGAATGTCGTGGTCCTCTTCGTACGGAAAAGCGAAAAAGCCATTCTGGAGTATGTCATGCCGCTGCAACAGGAAGTTTTCCATAAAGTACCCGGGCCGCAGGGCCACCACGTGGCATCCCGTCTCGTAAAAAGCCTGCTCCATTCTGGCCGCGTACGTAATGGTTCCTAAGTTATCGGCCATTCCCACGCCGAGCGACGACACGAGAACGACCCGCCCGATCCGGTTGGCCCGCACAGCGGCCACGCCCGCCGCCGTAACGGCTTCGTACCACCCTTTCAGACTGGGTACGGTGAGGGTGGGAGGTACCAGCCACAACAATGCATCGGCGCCTTGCGTGGCCTTCACCACCTGTTGCGCATCACTCATGTCGGCCGGCCGGGTTTGGGCGTTGGGCAGGTCAAGCGCCGACAGGTGGCTCCCATTCCGACCGATGAGGAGGGTGTCAAGGCCGGTCGCCGATAACTGGCGGGCTATACGGTTGCCTACGTTGCCGGCAGCGGCACCAATGGCTATTTTCATCGCTTCAGGGTTAATCGTGTTTAAAAATATTTTTAGCCGCCTCGGCATCACCGAAGGCTTTTGATTCCACCGGGTTCCAGTATTCGCGGTAGTGAATAATTTTTCCCTCCCGGAAGGTGGCCCGCACCACGTAATCCTGGTGGTAGTCCCCGGCGGGCAACGGTACGTGGCCGTGAAATTCGGCAAAGCACACTTGTGGATCGGTGGTCTGGAAAGTCTGAATGCTGGATAAACGCAAGCCGTTCATTTGCGCCAGGGCATTGGTCAGGTACGTGCGGTACTGGCCCAGGGTAAGCCGCCCGGGGGTACCCAATGCGTGCGCGTAGGGGTATTCGATCACAGCCTCCGCGTGGAAGTGGGCCACCACGGCTTCGGCACTTTGCGCAAAGGCTTCCAGCAATGAAAGAATGCGTCTTTCATTTTCGCTTACGGGTAAAGGGTCAGTTTGCATGTTCGTATGAGTCAATGGTGAACCTGTAAATAGCAACCCGAGGGATGCTTTTTCTTATTTTACTTAATGATCCGCTGTTTATTCAGAAGCAAAATTTCCACCACTCATTGCTTTCATAAAAACTTGTGGATTCCAATATTCGCGATAGTTTACAATCAATCCATCCCTAATGGTTACAAAAGTAGCATAACTCATTTCGTAAGGATTACCGTTAGCAATTACTTCGCCTGAAACACTCCATTCAGCAATAGCAACATTCTGGTCATCCGTTCCATACACCTTCTTGGTGGGTAAAGATTTTACATTGATAAAATTGTGATAATCCTTTAAATAGGCATAAAGAGCTTCTTTTCCTTCAAAGCGATTTTGCGTACCTTCAGGAGCAAAAGGGAATTCAGCTACCACATCATCAGCACATAATTCTGACCAGCCTTTCATATCCTTGGCAAGAAACTTATCCAGGCCGTGGAGAAATAATTCAGTCGCCGGAGTGTTTTTTAAATTTTCCATATTTTTAAATTTTATATTGTTATTTATTAATGACTAGGACAAGTGTCTATTTAAATAAAAACAAACCATTTACCATTTGGCAAAAAGTAATCTAACGGATGCTTTTTTTATTCTACTTAATGATTGATGTATAACTCCCAGGTTAGAAACGATATAAGAAAGAGAGATACGATTGGCAAGCGCTGGGTGTCCGTTACGGGCAAACTGTTTGGGGAAAGTGAACGAAAAACAGTTCTCGGTCACCTACTTCCTTACATGATTTAAGTTGGTGTTTTTGTTGATTAGGTTTATTTCTAATAATTCAAGCATTCCAATTTATAAGTCAGGCCGTCTGGTGTTCTGCGGCAGGCCAGGGAGTAGTATCCAGTTTCAGACGTTCCAGCCGGAACCCGGCGATGCGCCATTCTTCGGCCTCCTTCTCGTAGCGCTCATGATAGTAGCCATAGCCGTGAATAACCGTAAATGGAGCGTCAGCCGGGTAGGTGAAGGTTAAAATATCTTCAACCGACCATATAGCCCGGGCGGTAGTGGATGTCAGTAGCTCAATTTCATGGTGGTTTACCTGATGCACTGTCTGGGCATTTTTGAGATAGGCCGCTATCTGGCGTACCATTTCATCTCTGCCCTCTACTTTCATCTGCAATGTGCCGGAGGGGTCATAAAACGCTATCACTATATCCTCAGTCAGTAATTGACTAAAAGCATCCCACTGTTTTGTATCCAGAAAGCGGCAATAACGTGCTTTAAGAATCCGGATTTTTTCAACATCAATCTGCATTTGCTCAGTCATAATATTTTAATTAAGAAATGGTATAAAAACGTAAGGACCGCCTTTAAGCCAGGTTTTTGTTCACAACAATTGTTTCGTGTACTCGTCCAGTGAAGCACCAGATACGGGCATGATCCTTATCGGAAGAATATAATATCAGTAGCGTCCAACGTCGAAGGCTGGTTCTTCCCAAATATGAGTTAGCCGGTTGGCATATGCCTGCAACTCTGCTTCTAATTCCTGCTTTGACTTCCGGGCCGGGCTATAAGTAATGTGGGGGGCCAGTACGGTAAAGCCCGTAAATTGAAGAATACCCCGGTGTAAAGGGCGCAAAATGCCCATTATGTCTCCCTCAGAACCATCTGAGAGGTAACCAACTGGCCCGGTGCCAGTTGTGAGAGAAAGCAAGGCCTTTTTCCCTTTAAAAAGCCCGGTTTCATACATCTGCCCCTGACCATAAGCTCGCCCTATGGCAAACACACGGTCTACCCAACCTTTCAGGATGGCAGGAACATTATACCACCAGAGCGGAAACTGCCAGATCATCAGGTCACATTCTTCTATTTTTTTCATTTCTTCCTCTAGCTCTGGTACAAAACCATTTACCTCACCGGCGTAGATTTCTTCGACCTGCTGTTTGAAAAATGCAGCATCCTTAACACTGCTGAAGTTGGCTCGTCCAGAGGTGGGATGGAAATCTTGACGGTATAAATCAGTAGTCTGTACCTGATGGCCCACTTTCCGGAAGGTTTCTATAGCGGTTCGAAACAGGGAACCATTCATACTTTGCGGTTCAGGGTGAGCATACACGATTAAAATGTTTTTTGTGCGCATGTTTTATTTATTTTTGTGGTGTTTATCAATGTAGTCTGTACGATGTGAGTTCACACTATATATTTCCTCAAGAGCGTATAATTCAGTTACCATCAAACAAAAGTGCATTTGATAAGACTTGTTTCTTACTGAATACTGTCGCAGTGGAAATTTACCGACAGATTACGCCTGTTAGAAGCTTACGAGCAGGAGTGAAAAGAAACCGAATGATGTGAATCGCTATTGGTTGTTCACCGGTAATTGTTGGTATATCCGTATAAGTCAGAAGTATATATGCAATGCAAAAACCTGTTACCAATTTTAGTTTAGTATAAAGGAGTTGTTAAAACAATCTCCCTGCTTTCCAGTAAGGACACAATCTGCCCTGATACCAACGCTTGAAAATGCGGCGAATTGCGGTGTTCTGTAACAGCAGCTTCACTCGTATATCCCTCAAATAATACTAAAGTATTCTGATCTGCATTACCTTGGTGAATCTTATAAAACAGGTTGCCGCTTTCCTTGACACTTTCGTCCCGAACGGTCTTTAACAAGTTTAAAACGTTGTCGATTTGGCCTTCTTTGACTTTCCATGTAGCAAATACGTGAACCGGATTTTGATTTTCCATCTTGATTTTCTAATTATAAGCATCTGAGTTGTCAGTATTGCTGAGAATTGCAGAACTAAAAATCCTATCGACCTGCATCCATACCTTAGAGAAGGCCGATAGGATGAGATCCTTACTTTTCAGAAGATTCTAAAATATTGATCATTTTCTGGGCTACTCCTTTAGCAGAGCCAGGATTCTGCCCGGTGACTAAGTTGCCATCCGCAATACTGTGGTCAGACCATGGGGCTGCGGCGTGAAATTTTGCCCCCTGTTTTGTTAAGGCTGTTTCAAGCAGAAATGGTACGTCCGCTACAGCGTCGTAAGCTTTTTCTTCCTCATCGGTAAACGAAGTGAGGTTCTTACCACTTACCAAGTAGGACCCATTACTCAGTTTGACATTTAATAAGGATACGGGTCCGTGACATACTGCCCCAACAACCGCATTCCGTTCATAGGTCTCTTTAATTACTTTTTTAAGGAGGGCATTTTCCGGCATATCTACCATTGGTGCCAGACCGCCGGGTACGAAAACGGCATCATAACTGTCAATAGCAGCATCGGATAATTTGCCGGCCTTTTGCATGGCCTCCCATCCCTTGCCCGTTAAAAAGGCCAGGTTGTCAGGATCATTTGCCAGATTAAGGGCATCCAGATAAGGGGTATCGCCGGTTAAGCTGGCAAAATCTACCTGGTAATCCGCTTTGGTGAATTCAGCATAAGGATGTGCTACTTCTGGAAGAAAAACGCCTGTTCTCCTGTTGTTGGGTCCAATCGCATCGGCATTGGATACAACGATTAAAATTTTCTTTTTCATTTTTTTTAATGATCAAAATAGATATTGCAAAAATGCATATTTAAAAAATAAACCTGTTTACCAATTGGCAAATTCGTTTCTAATGGATATTTCTTCTTATTCTGTTTGTGCGATTGAAAATCCTGCGGCAACTGCTGTTTTCCATATTCTCTTCAGATGGTTTACAGTATAGTTCATTGTATCCTTATCTAAGGACAATCATTTTTTCAATGGTTTCCTCAATTGTTGGGTTTTAGCCATTCTTTAAATAATTTTAAAGCCAATGGCATGGCAAAATAGACCATACAGGCCGAAATGATTTAAGTAGGGTGACAACACACCATACCGGTCTCAATAACTTATGGCAGCAATTCTTTCATTCCGAAGGCGGTTAAAGTTTTGGCGTATTCAACCTGTACCGCATCGTTAGCCGCTTTGACAAATTCTCCCGTCGCCGGGTCAACAACCATTCTTAATGGCCTTTGCCCTTTAGGCAGATCGATCAGCCTGACCACTGCATCGGCAACGTCTTGCGGGTCAGGGTTTGCCGCTTCAAACAGTTGCACAATGGCATTAACCATTTTTTCGGGGATAGCAGCTATCGCCTCGTAGTGGGCATTTACTGCTGTGTCAGAGGCAGCTCTGGCCTTCTGGGACATTTCGGTAGGGAAGGCTCCTGGTTGCAGGATGACCACATCAACTCCTAAAGGTCTTACCTCATAATGCAACCCTTCACTCAGTCCTTCCAAACCAAACTTTGAGGCACCATAGACTACCGAAAAAGGAAGAGAGAATCTTCCAAAACCACTGGTTACATTGATAATCAGGCCTTCTGCTTGTTTGCGCATGCCGGGCAATGCCAATTTCATTAATCGCCAGGGGGCGACAACGTTCACGTCAAACATTTCCTCAACATCTGCAATCGTATAGCTTTCAGCCACTCCGGTCATGCCAATTCCCGCATTGTTTACCAAAACATCTATCTTGCCTTCTTTCGCCAGGATTGTGTCAACGGCATTTTTTACACTGACTTCATCAGTCAGGCTGACATCCAGCACCGTTACATTTTTTACCTGTGATAAGGCTTTTGCTTTATCGGCGTTTTTTCCATTGGTATCCCGCATGGTAGCATACACTTTATGCCCTAAAGCGGCTACACTATGCGCTGTTAGCCATCCGAATCCACTGTTGGTTCCGGTGAGCAATACAACTTTGTTACTCATTTTTTGATTAATTTGATTACGGATATAGATTTTGAGATTAGCAATACCAAACCATTTACCTTTTTTTAACCAGCCACTTGCAACATTACTTTTCCCGGCTTTGACAGTCCGGCTTCCAGTAACTCATGGGCCCGGCGGGCTTCGCTCAGCGGCATGATCTGTTGGACCAGCGTCTTGAGTTGCCCTGCGTCAATGAGTGCGGTGATGGCGCGAAGCGAGTCAGCATTGGGTTGCACCACAATCATCTTGCCCTGCACTCCGGCCGGGGCGTTGACGGGTGGCTGTACGATCGATACGAGCAGGCCGCCGGGCTTGAGCACCTGCCACGACAATTCCTGGGTCTTGCCACCGAGCGTGTCCAGCACCAGGTCCACGTCTTTGGCAATGGTTTCGAAGTGCTCCGTTTTGTAGTCGATGACCCGGTCAGCGCCCAGGCTTTTCACGTAGTCAGCCTGCGCGCCGGAGGCGGTGCCTATGACGTGCGCCCCCCGTATTTTGGCCAGCTGTACGGCAAACCCACCTACGCTGCCCGAGGCTCCGTGTATGAGTACCTTTTGCCCGGCTTTCACCTGGCCGGTGTCGTACATAGCCAGGTAGGCCGTTTCGGCAGCCAGTGGCACAGAGGCTGCTTGCAGGTAGTCGAGGCGATCAGGCTTGGGCGCAATGATACTGGCTTTCACTACGATGTATTCCGCGTAGGCACCGTTGATTGTAGTGTCTGCCAGCCCGTACACCGCATCACCGACTGTAAATTCCGTTACGCCGGACCCCACCGACTCGATGTCGCCCGCTACGTCCCAGCCCAGGATCAGGGGCAATTGATGCGGGATCATCTTTTTATAAATACCCGTCCGGATTTTCCAGTCGAACGGGTTGACTCCGGCCGCGCGGACTTTGATGCGGACTTCGCCGGCCGCCGGGGCAGGCATCGGGGCATCTTCGTACATTAACAAATCGGCTCCGCCAAAGGAGTGAATGCGAACTGCTTTCATGATCAAGGAGGTTGGAGAAAAGTGAAAAGGAATTTTTACTGTGGGTGCTGTTTGGCTTAATAGGTGACCCTGGCAATGCCGTAGCCAGGTACGGGCCCGTGGCGGAGGTGATGTAGCGGGTGCCCCCCGCATTCGTGGCGCCGGCAAACACAGCGTACCTGCCGTCATCCGTCACCTGCCCGATGTCACCCAGCGTGACAGAGCTGACCAGGAAGCGTTTGCCGGCCGCGTCGTACTGCAGGTTTTCCGGGTAAAGGTTGGGCACGTTGATGGTTACCAGGTTGGGTACTGCCGGCTCGCCGCCGTCGTCATCCCCGGAGCAGGAAATAGGCAGCAGTGCAGCCGGCAACAAGAGGGGGATGGCGTAGCGGCGCACAAAGGCGCGGCCCGGCCCAAAAGTCAGGAGTCTCATGGGAATGAAAATGACTAAGCAATCAGATTGGTTGTTCCGGGTTTGCTTTCATTGGGTAATAGACTCACCAGATGCCATCTACACCTTTTGAATTACTACCTATAATCTGAATTCAGTTCCTTTTGGGTCACTGTGGAACGTACCGGCTGAAGTAATTCTGAAACTGCCAACCGTTGCAAAAGTGTCTTCCAGGAACATAAAGTGATAAATCTTTCTTTCACTTTGGCAAGTATTGAAAATGGAGAAGTGACCTGTTTGTTAAGTGTTCTTGAAGGGTAAGTAAAACTACCAAAGACAGCTGCCTTTTCATCTTCTGAAAAGATATCCTGCACTTCAAAAGTTTGAATTGTCCAAAATTCATTTACGCCGGCAAAAGTATCAATGAAGCCTTTTGCCCCTTCATGATGGGTTCCTGCCCAATGCAGAATTTTCTGCAACTCAGGGTTATTAAAATTTAATGAGATTTCACCTTTAGGGAGTGTAAGCCTTGTTGCCTGGCTCGCAATAAAGTCTGTTTGTTCTTTATTCAGGTTGCCAAACTTCAGGATGTAATCGGTGAGCGCTTTCATAGCTGGAATTTGTTTTTATTTTGAACAATTCTTTTTCAGTTTCAAAGCATTTACTGCATCATTATTTGAAAACGAATAAGCTGTCGGTTACAAAGTCGTTCAGGCGTTTTTCTGTATAAGTGGAATAACCTTTTCACCGATTAATTCAATGGACTGTAACAATTGCGGGTGCGATAACCCGGCGTTATCCATCTGGAAGGTAAATCGGTCTACCCCGCCCAGTGCTTCGCTATGCCTTGCTAATTTTTCGGCAACCTGTGCGGGGCTGCCCACCACCAGTACGCCTTCGGGAGCAATCAAAGCATTGAACTGCGACCGGGTCACCGGGGGCCATCCCCGTTCTTTCCCCATTCTCGTCCACAACTCGGCATAGCCCGGATAATAATCGGCAATGGCCTGCTCATTGGTTTGGGCTACATAACCGGGCGAATGCAACCCAACCTTTAACTGGTCCGACGAAAAACCTGCTCGCCGGCCTGCTTCCCGGTACAAGTCTACCAGGGGACGAAAGTCAGCGGTTTCTCCACCAATAACGGCCACCATCAGCGGCAAACCCAAAGCCCCGGCTCGTACAAAAGATTCTGGCGTGCCCCCTACCCCCAGCCATACCGGTAATTGTTGCTGCAGTGCCCTTGGGTAAACCGGTTGGTTATGGATGGCCGGCCTGAACTTCCCTGACCAGGTAACAAATTCCTGGTCGCGTACCCGCAGCAGTAACTCCAGCTTCTCCGCAAAGAGTGCATCGTAGTCTTTAAGGTTAAATCCAAAAAGCGGGAAGGATTCAATGGCTGATCCACGCCCAACGACTAGTTCTGCCCGCCCCTTTGAAATGAGATCAAGGGTGGCAAAACTCTGGTATACCCGCACCGGGTCGTCGGTACTTAACACTTTAACGGCACTGCTCAGGCGAATCCGTTTGGTCCTGGCAGCGGCGGCGGAGAGGATTACGGCGGGTGCAGAATCAAGAAATTCCTTTTTATGATGCTCACCAATCCCAAACACATCAAGTCCCGCTTCGTCGGCCCTTACGATCCGGTCCAGCAACTGTTCCATGGCATCTGCACTGTTCAGCGCATTGCTTCCATACATGGCCGATGCAAAACTATCTACTCCTATTTCCATGGTATATTGTGGCTAATGACGAATGTTTTCTGCCGGGTGGTATCCACCGGTCCGGTTGGATGTAAAATCTATACACTTCTTTTCTGGGGATGGATTTCGCCGTATTTCCCGGCGTAAAAGTCCCGGTACGCTTCCGCTATTTCGGCTCTGCTGTTCATCACAAATGGACCTTCGGCCACAATGGGTTCGGTATAGGGTTCGCCGCCGAATAAAAGGATGTCGGCAGCTTCCTGTAAACTATTATCCATCGCTATCTCTCCCGCATTTCGGTCAAATTCCACAAATTCTCCTGCCCCAAACCGGGCATCGTTCAGTATGATATCCTTAGTGGGTAAGAATGCCGCCACTTCCACTTTTTCGTCCATGAAAATGGTGAAGCTTTTGCCGGGCTCAAGATGAATGTGGTATAAAAACTGCGCTGAATAATTGGGTATTTTTGCATGCAGCGCTTCGTAACTGCCCGCGATTACTTTGATCCAGCCACCCTCATCTGGTAATGCCTTCTGAGGCACTTCGTTGCCCCCGATTGCCCGGTATTCCGGTTTTTCCGCTTTGTTTTTTGATGGAAGATTAATCCAGAATTGAAAACCGTGGATGCGGTTCGCTCCCGTTGTCGAATCCACATTTAAAGTTTCATCATGAATAATTCCGTTTCCGGCTTTCATCCACTGAATACCACCGGAATAGATTTTGGCATAATTCCCGGCACTGTCAAAATGTTCATCTTCTCCTTCCAGAACGTAACTCAAGGTAGCAATGCCCCGATGGGGATGCGCTCCGGTTCCGCTGTTCATCACAGCGGGATTAAGCCTGGGAATGACATGGTCCAAAAACACAAACGGCCCCACCGCGTCAGTGTATCGATTAGGCAATATTCTGTAAATGGACAAATCCCCTATATCCGCTCTTTGGCCTCTGGTTGAGAAACTGGTCTTCTTTTTCATTTTTCAGATTTTTAATCAAAAACACGTACTTTGATTAGCCTTTTGTGATCCGGTGCAATGCTCAAGGCGCCCGGAATGGATGCATTTTTCGGGTTGCCATAAAATGGTTATTTCCCGGTTAGCATATTCTTTGTTTGCCATGACTTATTCTTTATAAAGGATTTGATCAATGGGCCCCGGCTGCCACAGGCTGCGAATCGCGAACAGGACGGGCCAGGAAGTTCTTGATCAGGCCGGCGATAACCGGGCCGTCTTCCTCCAGGGCAAAGTGCCCCGTATCGAGCAGGTGCAACTCGGCGTCAGGTAAATCCTTCAGATAGGCCCGGGCTCCCTCCGGCCCGAATATCTCGTCGTTCTTCCCCCACACGAGCAGCGTCGGCGGCTGGTGATCGCGGAAGTATTGCTGAAAGACGGGGTAAGCCTCCACGTTGCAGGGGTAATCATGGAATAACCGGAGCTGCACTTCGTGGTTGCCCGGACGGTCCAGGGCGGCGTTGGCCAGCGTCCAGGTATCGGGATCAATGTGCCGGGGGTCGCGGGTACCGTGCGTCCATTGAAAATAGTTGGCCTCAGGCGTCAGGGCAGCCCTTACCCCCGGTTCAGTCTCCGGACCCGGATTTTTGGCATAGTCAAACAAGGGCTTCCAGAAAGACGCCACAAAACCTTCCGTGTACGCGTTACCCGACTGGCTGATGATGGCCCCAATCCGGTGCGGGTGACGCGAGGCAAGCCGGAGTCCGACGGGGGCGCCGTAGTCCTGGATGTATATCGAAAAACGATCCAGCCCCACCGCCTCGGTGAAACCGAGCACCACCCGGTAGAGCGACTCGAAGGAGTACTCAAAAGCCTCCGGGGCCGGAAACGAAGAGTACCCGAAGCCCGGGTAGTCGGGGGCAATCAGGTGATAATCCGGGGCCAGGTCCCGCATCAGGTTGCGGAACATGTGCGAAGAAGTGGGAAAGCCGTGCAACAGCAACAGGGTTGGGTTGCTCCTCGAGCCGGCTTCCCGGTAGAAAATGTCGAGTCCATCGACCTTGACGGTTTTGTAGGAAATCATAAGATCGTTATTTAAAAGGAAGCCAGCAGGGCTTTGGGCACCCGTTGTACCAGGGAGGTATATTGCTTAGAGGAAGTTAAATACCTTATTTTTCAAATGGCACTGAAACAGCAGCGGGTTATTCTTTGAGTTGTTGGCTGATAGCCGTTACATCTATCAAATAGGACATTTCTACAAAAAGACCGTCACGAATTTTGTAAGATCCAAATTCCGTAAACGTAACGGATTTTCCATTTGGGTTTTGACCAAAAAAAGTTGTTGCTTCTGGTGTGCCTGTATCTCGTAACCTGGCAGCAATACGATCTTCTTCGACCACCAGATCTTCAATATGCCAAGTGAAGTCGGGTACCGCATTCACTAATCCTTTAAATTCTGCAATAATATCTTCACGCTTAACTGCTGTTCCATTGAGTGTAACATTTTCAGCAACAACATTAGCTATAGCAGCAAAATCACGAGCATTGGCCGCTGCTATATAATTACGGTAGAAAGCATGTAGCGTTTTCCCCGTAGCTTCGTTCAATGATTGTTTCATTTTTTTAAGATCCGGTTGGTTGTTAAGTTATATTCATCAGCTTTTAGACGTTACATCCTCCAAGCAGACAGGCGAGTATCTCAAATCCTTCTAAGCGTTATTGTAAGTGGTTGTTAGACTCGACAAAGGTGCGCATAACCGATGGCAGCAGCACGTGACAAAGCGCACGATTATGGTGTGATGTAAGTCACCCACAAACGCTTCACCGGGTGAACAATGCGGTTGAACTGACCCGGTAATTCCGGGCAGCGGCCACCCGGTTATTCCCGTCAAACAGACTGACCTTACCCCGTAGGGTGACTTACATCACACCATAATCGTGCGCTTTGTCACGTGCTGCTGCGGTTCGTTATTGCCACCTTTGCAATGCCTGCAGGAAACAACCACTTACAACAACTCTTTTTATAAGAGCAATGAAAATGGAAAAACGAATCATCAACCCTCCCTTCCATTCACAATAACGCTTTAAAACCTGATCACATGAAAATTGCCCTATCAAACAAGCTAACCGCAGGTCTGCTGCTTGCGGGGCTTGGCATTCCGCTGGTGGTACGTGCGCAAAGCGGTCCTGCCTCTGCGGCCCGGGCCGCGTTTATTGAGGTAGCCAAAAATGTCCGCCTGCACGTGACCGATCTTGGGGAAGGTACGCCCGTAGTGCTGATCCACGGCTGGCCGTTGAGCGATGCCATGTATGAGTACCAGTACGCGGAGTTAGCAGAGAAAGGGCACCGGGTGATCGGCATCACCTTGCGGGGCTTTGGCGAGTCGAGCAAGCCCTATGGCCCCTATACCTACGATGTTTTTGCCGATGACATCAAAGTCGTCCTGGATAAGCTGAACATTCGCAATGCCACGCTGGGGGGCTTTTCGATGGGAGGCGCCACCGCCATTCGCTACGTAGCCCGGCACGGCGGAGCCCACGTCAGTAAGCTGGCGCTGTTTGGCGCCGCAGCCCCCCTATGGACGAAAAGAGCTGATTTCAACTACGGGATCTGGTCAAAAGAGGACGTTGACGGGTTGATTGCCCTCAACAATACCAACCGTCCGCAACTGCTCGAAGATTTCGGTAAAATCTTTGCCGCCAGTGAGACGAGTCTCTCGCCGGGAATGGCCGCCTGGTTGGGCACGATCAACTGGCAGGCGTCTTCCTTCGCCATGGGTCAGTGCCTGGCGGCCCTCCGGGACACCGACTTGAGGTCAGATTTACGGAAGATCAACCTGCCCACCCTGATTCTGCACGGCAAAAAAGACAAAATCTGCTCCTACGACCTGGCAGAACAGACGAAGAATCTAATCCGGGGTTCCGTGTTGGTGCCCTTCGAAAATAGCGGACACGCCCTGTTCGTGGAGGAACGCGAGAAGTTTAACCAGGAGCTGGTCAAGTTTACCGGCACTGGGTCAACAGTTGGCAGTAACTAAATCAACCGAACCGATGGAAAAGCGAATCATCAATCCCTGGCAGTGGCAGGATGCCCGCAGTTACGTGCAGGCCGTGGAGGTAAAAGGAGCAGCCAGCACCCTGTATTGTTCGGGGCAGGCAGCCGTGCACGCCGATGGCAAATCAAGCGATGCCGACATGAAAACGCAGTTGCTGCTGGCTATTCAAAATCTGGAACAAGTCATCCGGGAGGCGGGGTACGAACCCCGGCACATTGTGCGGTTGAATATTTATACCACTTCGACCGCCGAATTATGGCCGCACTTTCCGATTCTTCAGGAGTGGATTGCCCAACATGGCATCAGGCAGGCAACTTCTCTTTTCGAAGTAAAGGGCCTTACTGAAACCTTGACCGTTGAACTGGAAGCTACCGCGGTGCAATAATTGATCGTTCCTGAACGGGGTGGATGGCAATGAAACTGCCGGGCTGAGCGTTGGGGTGCTGCCGAAGGAAAAGGTTGCATCCGGAGAATCAGGAAGAGAATCCGGAATGTTCCCGAATGTCTGATTGTCACAAACGTACTTTATAAATCAATGAAAGCAGTGGTGATTCATCAGTTTGGCGGACCCGAAGTGCTCCGGGTAACTCACGTTGACCCGCCTGCTCCGGGGCCCAATGAAGTGTTGGTCCGAATCAGAGCAACCTCCGTTAATCCGCTTGATTACCAGATCCGCCGGGGCGATTATCCGGAGGAAGTACCACTCCCGGCGATCATTGGACAAGATGCTGCGGGAGACGTAGTTGCCGTTGGTGCGGCCGTGCAAGATTTTAAGGTGGGAGATGCGGTGTATTATTCACCCAGAATCTTTCACGGGCCGGGCAGCTATGCGGAGTTTCATGCCGCAGAGGAATCTATTGTTTCCCGCAAGCCGGCCAATCTGTCGTACCCCGAAGCGGCCAGTTTGCCCTTAGCGGCGGGTACGGCGTGGGAGATGTTGGTAACCCGGGCCCAGTTACGCATTGGCGAAGCAGTCTTAATCCACGGTGGTGCTGGTGGGGTAGGTTCGATTGCCATCCAACTAGCCAAAGCCATTGGCGCTGCTGTTTATACAACTGCAAAGCGGCACCATACGCAAGCACTACAGCAGTTAGGGGCTGATCACGTCATTGATTACCAGCACGAGGATTACCAGGCAAAAATTCACGAATTAACCGGGGGACGCGGCGTAGACGTTATCGTTGACACCATTGGCGGATCGACCTTATCGGACAGTCCCAAAATTCTTGCGCAACAAGGACGGGTAGTCACCATCGTAGATATAGCCACGCCGCAGAATCTCATCCACGCCTGGGGCAAAAATGCCACTTTTCATTTCGTGTTCACCCGCCAGAACCGGGGCAAGCTCGACCAGCTCAGCCGGCTGGTGGAGCGGGGATTGATTAAGCCCGTAATTGATTCCAGGTTCTCCCTGGAAGAAGTTGCGGAAGCGCACCGGCGGCTGGAAGAGAAAAACCGTACCCGGGATTTATTTGGGAAAGTAGTTATCGAATTGTGAATTGGAGCAATAGTGCAGACGAACAGTCGAGGTACTTATCACATCAACCCACTTCAAATACAAGCCCAATGACAACCCATAAAATTGCCCTGGTTACCGGGGGTAGCCGCGGCATCGGCAAGGACATCGCCCTGAGTCTGGCCAGCAAAGGCACCGACGTGATGCTTACCTATCGCAGTCAGCACGGCGAAGCAGAATCGGTGGTCGCCCAGATCAAAGCCCTGGGCCGCAAAGCGGCCGCACTGCCGCTCAATGCCGCCGACACGGGCAGCTTTGATGCTTTTTACGGGCAGCTCGCATCCGTGCTGAAGCACACGTTTGGTACTGACCATTTTGATTTTCTGGTCAACAATGCCGGTACGAGCCTGTTTTCACCGATTGCCACCCACACGGAGGAGCAGTTTGATGAAATGTATCACATTCACCTGAAAGGGGTATTCTTTCTGACCCAGAAAGCGCTGCCGGTGCTCAACAATGGCGGCCGCATTATCAACCTGTCCTCTATTGCGGCACGGATGAGCTATCCGGGCGTCTCAGCCTATAGTATGATGAAAGGGGGCGTTGATGTATTTACCCGGCACCTGGCCCTTGAACTTGGCCCCAGGGGCATCACCGTCAACACCCTGGCGCCGGGATCAGTCTTTGGGGGAAGCACCATGCCCGATACCCCCGAAATGCGGGCCTATGCTACTCAGATTGCGGCGCTGGGCCGGGTAGCTGTCCCGGATGATATAGGAGGCATTGCCGCCTTTCTGTGCAGCGAAGAGGCCCGCTGGATCAACGGCCAGCGCATTGAGGCAACCGGAGGCGCAGGACTTTAAAGCAATACTATCATTATGCATAATGATTCATTATTTAAGCCCTTCAGGCTTAAATCGCTACAGTTGAGAAATCGAATGGTAATGGCACCCATGACCCGTTCTTTCTCGCCCGATGGAATTCCTACAGATGATGTAGCAACCTACTATCGCAAAAGAGCGGCAGGCCAGGTAGGGTTAATCTTATCGGAGGGAACCGTGATCAACCGTCCGGCCTCCTCCAATGACCCCAATATTCCTCACTTCTACGGAGAGAAAGCGCTTGCCGGATGGCAACAAGTAATTGATGAAGTACATCAGGCAGGCGGCAAAATGGGTCCCCAGATCTGGCATATGGGCATCATGGCGGATCATCATTCGGGTTGGCTTCCGCCTGTTCCGTTTGAAGGGCCATCCGGTATACTGAGTTCTGGCTCAGTCAAAGGGATTACTATGAGCGAAACAGACATCGCCGCGACCATTGCTGCTTTTGGGCAGGCAGCTGCCGATGCGAAAGCTTTAGGATTTGACTGTGTAGAAATACACGGAGCACATAGCTATTTGATTGACCAGTTTTTCTGGGAAGAAACCAACCAACGCAAAGATGGGTATGGCGGAAAGACCTTGGCCGAACGCAGCCGGTTTGCCATCGAAGTAGTGAAAGAAGTGAGAAGGCAGGCAGGGGAAGATTTTGCCATACTTCTTCGCTTGTCGCAATGGAAGACCCAAGAATATACCTACAAATTGGCAAAGACCCCCCAGGAAATGGAAGCATGGCTGCAACCCCTGGCAGAAGCCGGTGTAGATCTATTCCATTGTTCACAACGCCGTTTTTGGGAACCCGAATTTGCGGACTCAGACCTGAACTTTGCCGGCTGGGCCAAAAAGCTAACCGGAAAAGCAACCATTACGGTAGGTTCCATCGGGTTGAGCGGAGAATTTCTGGCTGCCTTCCGGGGAGAAAGCGCGCAGCCCAGCGCATTGGATGAACTGCTTCGCCGGATGGACAGGGGTGATTTTGATCTGGCAGCGGTAGGAAGAGCTTTACTGGCCGATCCGCACTGGGTTGAGAAGATCCGCGATGATCGCAGGAGCGAGTTAAAAGGTTTTACCAAAGAAGCTTTATCCCTTTTAGCGTAAAGCAACCATACAAACAGGTAAGCGGATGCAGCAGTACGGGAGTTACCGGGAATCCTAAACCAAATCTTATGCAACACCATATTCTTATAAACATCTGCGCCATTTTTGGTGTCGCTACGGCTGTTATCATTATTTGCAGATTGCTTAACATCAGATACATCATCGGGTATCTGATTACCGGTGTGTTACTCAGCCCAAATACCTCCACGTATTTCGCCGGTATGGACGAGGTTGATGTGTACGCCGAAATTGGAATTATACTGCTTTTATTTACAATCGGCCTGGAGTTTTCATTTACCAACCTGAAAAAAATTCAAAAATACGTGTTAGGTGGCGGCAGCGCACAGGTGTTTTTTACCATTGTGCTTACCGCCGTAATCCTTTGGCTGGCGATGCGGCCCGGCTGGGAAGAAAGTATATTCTGGGGATTTTTGTATGCGCTCAGCAGCACGGCTATTGTGATAAAAACATTGCAGGATTCCAATAAAATAGCAACACCCCACGGTAAGTTTATACTGGCGGTATTGCTCTTTCAGGATATCATGATTGTACCATTAATGCTGTTTACACCGATCATCGCGGGGGTAGGCGGCAACTTACTGTCAGCGCTTGGCTGGTTGCTGGTCAAATTGTTCGTAATGGGCGGTATCGCCTACCTGCTGACGCGCTTTGTAATTCCATACTTATTAAAAACGGTCATGAAGGTGCAGAGCCAGGAGGTATTTTTGATTGCCACTATATTTATAGTCACCGGTATTGCTTTGCTTACCGAACAGTTGGGGCTGTCGCTGGCTTTAGGCGCTTTTATCGCCGGTTTGATTATCGCCGAAACCGATTACAGCCATATGGCGATCTCCTGCTTTTTGCCTTTCAGGTACGTATTTATGAGCTTCTTTTTCATTTCAATGGGAATGCTGCTCAACTACGAGATATTCATGACTGATTTTGGCTGGATTGTGTTCTGGACCTTATTTGCCTTTGTCGTAAAAGCAGCCGCAGGCATACTCGCCGTAAAAGTGATGGGGCTGGAATGGAAAACAGCAGTTACCGTAGGATTTTCAATCGCACAAATCGGGGAGTTTTCTTTTGTGCTTGCACAAAGCGGACTACAATATGACCTGATCAGCGCCAACAACTATCAGATCTTTCTGGCGGTGTCTATCATCCTGATGTCGGTAACGCCATTCGTAGTGAGCAATGCAGAAAAAATACATCCACTTTTTGAAAAACTGATCACTAAACATGCCTGAACCAAAATTACAGTTATACGGAACCGACTGGTGTCCCAAGTCATCTGCCCTGCGCAATTACATGCAGCGCAAATGGATAGAATTTGAGGATTTTAATGTGGAAACCAATGCCGAAGCCGATGCCCGGATACGCGCACTGTACGACGGAAAAATAAAATTCCCTACGGTAATGGTCGGCAGCGATTTTATTAAAAACCCTACCGTAACACAGCTCGATGAATTTTTAAAAAAGCACAATATCGATTAACACTTATTTAATTGTTAATATAAAATTTTCATACCATGACAGATCCAAGATTCCCAGTTCTAACCCAGAAACAAATTAGTACCCTTAAGGAGTTTGGGACAGTAGTCACATTTGAAAATGAAACCGCAGTTGCTAAAATTGGAGACAGCGGATATGATTTTTACGTTGTATTGGAAGGAGAAATATGCGTGAAAGATCCGCTGAATGAGAATCTGGTCATAGTAACGCACGGCATGAATGAGTTTACAGGGGATAACAGCATGTTATCCAATAGAATTCTTCCATTTAGTGCATAT
Source organism: uncultured Sphingobacteriales bacterium (assembly GCA_963844325.1). Lineage (GTDB taxonomy): Bacteria > Bacteroidota > Bacteroidia > Cytophagales > 172606-1 > CADCTQ01. Next base: position 3,782,130 of record CAWJNV010000002.1, on the reverse strand, counting down.
GCCGCAAAAGGGACTACAGTCTTGCAAATAAAGCCTGATGTTCTTAAAATTATCATATCAAAACACAGCGATATAAGCGATGTACTTCTGGGCGCATTCATTCAGAGACAGGAGACCATGTTGAGAGAATTCGAGGGTGGAATTAAAGTGATCGGTACTGAAAATTCCAAAGAGACGTATGGTCTGCGCGATTTTATGGAGAAGAATCATATCTGGTATACCTTTCTCAACACAGACAGATCTGAAGAGGCACAACAATTATTGGAAAGTTTTAATCTTAGCAATGAGGATTTACCCATTATTCTAAACATTACTGGTGAAATATTTAAAAAACCCACCATTGCAGAACTCGCCAAACTGACAGGTGTGCTAACTGAATTTGGAGATGAAATTTACGATGTATTGGTTGTGGGAGCAGGTCCGTCAGGACTGGCTGCAAGTGTGTATGCAGCTTCGGAAGGATTAACCGTAGTAACAATTGATGGTAACGCTCCGGGGGGGCAGGCAGGGAAAAGTTCTAAGATTGAGAATTATCTCGGTTTTCCAACCGGTATTTCCGGAACTGATCTTGCAAACAAGGCTTACCTGCAGGCACAGAAATTTGGATGCAATATTTCCATTCCGCACAAAGCGGAAAAGGTGGAATACAATGGAAAATACTTTAAGCTATTGGCATCAAATAACAGGAACATCAAGGCAAAGACCGTCATTGCTGCGACCGGTGCAGAATACAGACGTCTGCCTTTGGAAAACATCGAAAAATTTGAAGGCAGCGGTGTTTTCTACTCGGCTACGGGCATGAACGCAGCGGCCTGTAAAAATGAATTAGTAGGTGTTGTAGGTGGAGGGAATTCGGCAGGTCAGGCTGCATTGTTTCTGGCAGACCACGCCGCCGAGGTCCATGTCATTATCCGTAATAATGATTTGGGTTCTAAAATGAGTGACTATTTAGTTCAAAGAATTTATACTTCTCCCAATATCATTGTTCACAAAAACAGCCATGTTGCCCAACTCAACGGTATGCATCATTTAGAGTCTTTGGTGCTGGATACAGATGGGAAAAAGCGAACAATAGGAATTACCAACCTATTTACTTTTATAGGTGCAAAGCCATGTGCCGAGTGGTTAAATGGAATAGTTGATACAGATGATAAAGGATTCATTCATACGGGGATAGATGTTGGTGAAACTGCAATGACCAAAGGCTCTGTCTACGACCATAGGAAACCACAATCTTTGGAAACGAGCATCCCAGGCTTCTTTGCTGTTGGTGATGTCAGGAAAGGATCTGTAAAGAGAGTTGCTTCTGCAGTAGGTGAAGGTTCCATGGCTGATAAGCCAGGTCCATCAATATTTGGCTGAACTAAAAATGAATAATTAGAAATGCCTGCCCCGGCGCTTCGCACGAAGCCCTGGAGGTTTCCGGCCTAATGTGATGAATGTCACGGCATAATCGTGAGGTAGGTCACGGGCAAACATCAGGTTTTAGTTGGAACTTTGCACCGTAGCATTCAGATAGCCACGCGAAAATACGGGAACGCATTAACTCAAAAAGCAACCCAAAAGGAGTAATTCATTCCGGGTAGTGGCAGGACACGCTTACGCATGTGCATACCGGTGTAAGCATTTACAAAAATCGCAAACAAACCCAAAAATGGGCAAACTAAAGAACAAGGTAGCCGTAGTTACCGGGGCCTCAAAAGGAATAGGCGCTGCAATAGCCACCTATTTTGCAGCAGAAGGGGCAAAAGTTGTTGTGAATTATGCCATTACGATTTCGTTGTCCAAGGAATTCAGCGGGCGTAAGATCCGCATCAACTCACTTTTGCCCGGTTCGGTAGAAACGGAAGGCACCCACAGTGCCGGTGTTGCGGGGAGCGATTACGGTTTATAAAATGCATCGGCATCAAACGTTGAACACCATGGAAAAAAATAATGCGAACGGCGCATTGCAACAACCAATCGGTTCGGGCTTTACGGCCACTTCAACCGCCAGTGAGGTAATCAAGGGAGTAAGCCTGGCGGGTAAGGTTGCTATTGTCACGGGCGGCTACACGGGCATTGGCTTGGAAACCACCAAAACGCTTGCCGCCGCGGGAGCAACCGTCGTTGTGCCCGCCAGAAGCCTTGATAAGGCCAGGAAAAACCTGGTGGGCGTTGCCAACGTAGTGTTGGAAGAAATGGATTTAATGAATCCTGAATCCATTGACGCCTTTGCCACGACGTTTCTGGCTTCGGGCCGGCCGCTGCACCTGCTCATCAACAACGCCGGAATTATGTTCGTGCCGTTGCGCCGCAATAGCCGCGGAATAGAATCACAATTAGCCACCAACTACCTGGCGCCTTTTCAACTTACGGCCCGGTTGTGGGCGGCGTTGAAAAAAGCGCAGGGGGCCAGGGTCATCAACGTTTCCTCGCTGGGGCACCAGTTTGCGCCGTTCCATTTTGACGACCCGAATTTTACCCACCGGCCCTACGAAACGCTGCCGGCGTATGGGCAATCCAAAACCGCGCTGAACCTGTTCTCGCTGGAATTGGATCATCGGGCCCGGGCATTTGGCGTAAGAGCGTATGCGGTGCACCCCGGTACTATTTGGGGGACAGAATTGGCCAGGGAAGCTCCCTTGGAAGTGCTGCAGCAATTTGGCTTCTACGATGACAAAGGAGAGGTCGTTCCGGAAGTGATCGCCTCCCTGAAAACGGTTCCGCAAGGCGCCGCGACCACGATCTGGTGTGCAACCAGCCCGTTGTTAAACAACATCGGGGGCGTGTATTGTGAAGATGCGGACATAGCCGCCCTATACCTTGGCCAAGGAATGTCCGCCGGGGTGAAGCCGTACTCCCTGGATGCGGCCGATGCAAAACGCTTGTGGCGATGGACCGAAGAACTGACGGGCATCCCCTTTGACCCGGTGGGATGAGTCTCTGCCAACAAGTCGCTCCTGCGGTATTTTTACCAATGTAAATACTATTTGGGTAATCCCCGGATAGGCACTACATGCAGTCATGCCTGCTTACAGAATCAATGTTCCGCTTAACCATTTATCTAAATCATGAAACGTATTTGCATATTACCAGTCTTACCGCTGATGCTGCTCCTGTTCAGCGGAATGGTGACCCAGGGTTTCGCGCAGGGCAAAACGGACGCGGTCATCATGCTGAATGGAGAAAGAAAAGAAGGTAAAGTGCTTGGAATGGGAGCAAACACCGTCAAATTCAAGTATACCGGGGAGGATCTTGAGTACGAGCTGCCAAAAGAGGAAATCAGTAAAATTCAATTTGCCACCGGTCGCATTGAGGTGATCAATGAGGCTCCGCAAAGGGCAGCATCCGGGTCCTCACCCCCTTCCCGCTCCGCTTCAAACCCGGCCGACCGCAAAAACAAGATAGCGGTGTTGCCTTTCCAGTTTGTTTCCAATGAACCGGGAATACAATCAGACCAGATGAGCAAACAACTGCAAGCCAATTGTGCCGGCTCTTTCCGGAAAAACACTTCCAACGTCATCGTGCAGGACCCGCTGACTACCAACCGGCTGTTGGCAAAAAACAACATTGATATGAACGATGCCGCCACAGTAGACCCCCAGGAAATGGCGGTCGTGCTCGGGGTGGAGTACGTGGTATTTGGTACCGTAGACGTAATCAACAAGGGCACGATCAGTACCGGGAGTGGTTCAACCACCTACAAGGACAAAGAAAAACAAACCCGGGACAAAAACAGCAAAGACACCAAAGCGTCTGGTACGGCCACCACGAGTAATAGTGCCATCACCACCAACAATTACGACACCAGGGTTGCGCTGAACATCTATACGGACCAGGGAAGCACCTATTACGCCAAGTCCAGAAATGCAATTGGCAACGAAATGGATGCGTATTCGGGTACGTTGGATTACCTGATCAAGCGTACCCCATTCGGTACGAAGAGCCGGTAATGAAGCTGACCGGCTAAGTTAATGCTGGCTACAAAGGTTTCCCGACCCATTGAGTAACCAGTTCGTACGGATACGTCCCCTTTTGATCACCCGTCATTCTTATTTCATCACATTCGTATTGCAGCCGTCCCTGGCACAGCTGCATCAGGCTAATCTTTTTCTTACCTACAAAACAAATCTAATTTTATGAAAACCATCAGAAATCTGGGTGTTGCACTGGGCATAATGCTTATGTCCACATCCGCTTTTTCACAAGTTTCAGTAAACTTTGGACCTAAAGTTGGCATCAACTACAGCCGGCTTTCCTTTTCCGGATCGAATAGACAAATCAATAACCGGTATGCTACTGGTTACCAGGGTGGTGCCTTTGTTCGCATAAATCTTAAGCGGTTTTACCTGCAGCCCGAAGTACTTTTTAACGAGAAAGGAAGCAGGATTTCTTTTGATGCCAATCCGGGCAACAGGCTAAGCGGGAAGGTAAAACTACAGTCCCTGGACATACCCGTACTGCTAGGCTTCAAGGTGATCGACAGCGAATCATTTAACCTGCGTATCGCGGCAGGTACCATGAATTCACTGCTATTAAGGGATCGGTCGGCTGTCTTGAATAATCTCTCCCCCGATGCAAGCTTTAGACGCAGCCAGTTTGGGTATGTGGCCGGGCTGGGCATAGACCTGGCCAACCTTACGCTTGACGCCAGGTATGAAGGTGGGTTTGAGAAAACAGTCCCTGAGCTGGGGGGCCGTCCCGGTTCATTCACGTTCAGCGTAGGTTTCAAATTGCTGTAAGCACCCTCCCGGCGGCTACTGAAAAGTGAGGTCCCTACCTGAATTTTCAACCGGCACTTAGCAGTATCTTAGAATCAAACCTTTCTCGTGACGTTTGGAGCAGCCTGCACTAATGAGTAAAAATGGCTCAGAAGACAGGCTGCTCCGCTTTATCAGTGTGTCCACTTTATCGGAACACGCGCATTAACTCCCATTCCTATGTCTGAGCAAAACAAGGCTGTACTCGTAAAAGCAAACGCCTGCGTCGCCCGGGGCGACCACGAAGGATTTCTGTCCTTTTGCACCGATGACACGCAATGGACCTTTGTAGGCGAACAGGCCCTGCAAGGGAAAGAAGCTGTCCGGGCCTATATGAAAGCGCAATACGTGGAACCACCGGTTTTCAATGTTGAAAATATGATTGCAGAGGGGGAATACGTGACGATGATCGGCAAAATCAGCCTGAAGAACGAAGGTGGAAAAATGATCCATTACGCCTACTGCGATGTGTGGCGGTTCCGGGAGGGTAAGATGGCCGAACTGAAAGCTTTCGTGATAGAAATCCCTAATCAATAACCAACAAACGCTATGAAAAATCTTAAATTATTTACGGCAATTATTGCCTTCTTTTTTCTGCTGTTTACTGGTTGTGAGAAAGAAACGGATAGTCCTCCGGCTTATAATCCGAACCCGGATTTAGCTGAAGTGGATTCAACTGTTGCCTGCGAGCAGCCTCCTCTACGTAAATGGCTTAATCAGGAATATGTTAATTGGGGAGGAGGGCCAGCGGCAGTTCTCCTTATTGCGCTGGGGGAGCTGACAGTAGACCAATTAGCTTCTCGTCATGCATTGTATTTTGAAAACAGTTCTGCTAACCAATCTTTTGGTCCTAACGGTGAATATACCGATCAGATAAATAAGACCTTTACAGATTTAAAGCGTTTTTGGGATCTTGAGGGAGACGACATCATTTTGGTCGCCTTTCGTGGTTCCATGCTGCAAGACCGGAATAAAATTATTGCAACGTTTAAAACACCAGAATATGGCTTTAGTGATGAGAAGGCTAATGCCTATGCTGACTCCGTAGCCACTATACTTAAAATGTTTCCGCCGTACCTTAACGGAAATCATCCTGCTTTTTCTTATAATCAATATGCAGTCCCGGATACAACCTTCGCTGGATTTGGCCGGATTCCGGCTAAAATTGTTATTGGTGATGGTCTCTTACAGAGTTTTGATGCGATTGGTTACGGAGACATTGCGCCGCAGGTGATTCTGGCCCATGAGTATGGACATCATATTCAATATGATTTGGGGGTATTACGCAGGGGATGGAAAAGTGGTGTAGAACTCATCCCGAAAACGGCCCGCCGCATCGAGTTAATGGCCGATGCGTACGCCGCGTACTACTTGTCGCACCCCCGGGTAGCCGTTATGCATGAGGAGAACGTGCAACGATTCCTGGAGGTGTTTTTCAATCTCGGTGATTGCATATTTGTGGATAATGGGCACCACGGTACGCCTACCCAACGAAAGGCGGCCGCAGAGTGGGGGTATAACCTGGCTAAGGATGCAGACAAACAAGGTCCTGTTTTACCCGGTCGGGAACTTGCGCGACGGTTTGATGCGGAATTAGAAAATATTCTTAAAAATTAATCTATCCGTTTCGATAACCGGAGCGAACAAAGGCATTGGCCTGGGAACAGCAAAACAATGATTGCAAAAAGGAAACGGGGGGTTCATACCCCTGCGTATTCCATTACAACGGCTATAGCGATACCGGATGCATTGCAGCAAATCAGGGTGGTATTAGCTCGACCAGCCCGGCAGTCAATACTTTCAAACCATGAAAACTTACTTTATTTTATTCATGATCAGCGGCGCGGTCGCCCTGTTTGTCACGCTGCCTGCCTTCAAACCAAACGGGTCTTTCCAGCGCCCCGGCAAGGAAAGCGGCAAAGCACCGGCCCCCGTACAGCGGGTGCCCGTGGCTGCGTACGCAGTAAAAACCGTTGCCACCGGCGGCGAGTTGCTGGCCACCGGCACGATTGCGGCCCACCGGGAAGCAGACCTGGTGAGTGAAGTGGCCGGGAAAGTGACGGGTATTCACGCCCGGCAAGGCAGTAATGTGCGGGCGGGCGCGCTGCTCTTCACCCTCGGCGACAACGACCTGCAAGCCCGGCGCAAAAAGCTGATCCTCCGGGAAAAGCGGGCCCTGCTCGACGAAAAACATTTCCGCGAACTGCTGGCGACCGGTTCGGTGAACCAGCAGGAATACGACCAGGTACTTACCAACCTGCAGGTGGTGCAGGCTGCAATCGCCCGGGTGGAGGTGGACCTGGCAAAAACCCGCATCCGGGCGCCGTTTGCCGGCAAAGTCGGCCTCTGCCGGGCAGACGTGGGGATCTACGTGAAGCCGGGCACGGCGCTGGCTACGCTGGAAGACGTGCGTTGGGTGGAAATCCATTTTACCGTGCCCGGAAAATACGCTTCGGTAGTAAAGCCCGGGCAAACCATCCGCTTTACCACCAAAAACAGCAGCTTGCCTTTCCGGGGAAAAATCGTGGTTACCGAACCGAAAACGGACCTGGACACCCGCAGTTTGTTGGTAATGGCCGTGCGTAAAAACACGGATGGTAAGCTGGTGCCCGGCGCTTCAGCCAAGATCAGCTTCCCGCTGCGCAAAACGGAAGACGGCATCCTGGTCCCGGCCGAGGCGCTGATTCCCACGCCGGAAGGCTACTCGCTGTTTGCGGTGAAAAACGGGCAGGCCCACCCGCAGGAAGTGAAGACGGGCACCCGCACCAAAGCCACCGTGCAGATTCTCGACGGTCTCTCGCTGGGCGACACGGTCATCACTTCCAACCTGCTCGGGCTCGGCCCGGGCGTTCCCGTGCAGGTAGTAGGCACCGAGTAACCTTTCGTGTAAACAGCTCTCCCTGATACCCCAACTACTTCAGTAACTTCTTCAGGAAGATGACGGGTAACATTCCCAAAGCCTGCCGCACCACCCAAATTTGAAATGTATAGACAAACAGGGCGGCGTAAGTACGTTAGCCGAGGGCAAGAAGCGATTTCCAGAATACGATCTTATCCTCTCCAGGCGCATAAAATTCACGAATACGGGCTTCCTCTGTATAGCCGCATTTGAGGTAAAAGGCGCGGGTGCGCTCGAAGGCAGGCAAGCCCGAAGTCTCCACAATCAGGATACGCTCCCCGCGGTGGCGCAGGAATTGTTCGATGTAGGTCATTAGCCGGGCACCTATGCCAGTGCCTTGGTGCTGGACATCTACTGCAATCAGATAAAGATTGTACGTACCGCTGGTCATCCGTTCGGGGGCGAAATAGGCCACCGCTACCGGCTGCCCGGCCAGGCAGGTGATCCAGTGATCGGTATCGTTATTTTTGGCGAAATAGTCGGCCGTCATCCCGTCCAGCAGCGCCGGGGGGAATAAGCCGTTTGACGCGATGACTGCTTTCAGAGCGGGTAAATCGGCGGGCAGGACGGGCCGGATGTCCGGATGAGTGGGCGTATGCATTGTTGCCTTTGAGGGGTTTACGGATGCCCCGGCTTTAGCTAGCCCGGCAGCACCCTTGCAATTGGATGAGGCAAAGGTAAGGCGGCGCAGGCTAGCGGGCTTGTACGATCCGGCTATTCTGCTGGTGGTACGGCAGGGAGGGTTTGAGCCCGAGCAGTGCTTTGAAGTGCTTCGAAAAGTGGGCAGAGTCGTAGAAGCCGGCGGCAAGGGCGGCCTCCGTCAGGTTCATCGGCTGGTGAATGAACTGGTCCATGGCGCAGGTGAGGCGCGTCCAGACGATGTACTGCTGCAGCGAAGCTCCTACTTTCTCTTTAAACAAATGGGTTACCCGGCTGGGCGATAAATGCACGTGATCGGCTACTTGGGACAGCGAAAGCCTGGCATTCCCGCAATTCGCCCGGATGTAGTGCAGGCTTTTCACAATCCGCTCATCCCTGGTCAGGTACCGGGTGCTTGCTCCGGTCACCAGCTCATCCAACGCGCGGGAAAGCGCTTTGGCTCCCGGCAGGCAAATCAGGTCTTCCCCGGTATCGGCTACTCCCAGCCGCGCCAGCAAGGAGGTATCCATCGCCGGAACCGAATCCAGCAACACGATTTCGCACTGGGATTGACCAAGGTCCAGCGCATGCTTTGTATTGGATTTGATCGCGGCGGCTTTGGCCGGCCGGTAGAGACCATTGGCTGAGGCAATTAAAAAACTTCCCTGCCGGGCCACTACAATTTCGAGGGCAGGATGCGCGTGAAAGCCAGTTTGCAACCCGGATGCCAGGAAGCGATACACGCCGGCCTGGCTGTCAAACAATGTAACGTCCATCTGATACTAATCCGTTGTTGGCTGTTCGTTATTAGTTGTTCGTAACACCGTGGTTCACAGGTAGTCCTGAACAACCAAATACGTAATCATGAAATCATTTTAGTATAATACAGAAGCCTTATTTTTTCTCAGTGCAGTCTGACTTTTACTTACCCCCTAATTGCGATAGAATGGCTTCCCGGATCACGTCCGGCCGCTCCCAGGGAATAAAGTGGTTCATACCAGGAATCATCACGACTTTTACGGGTGCATTCACCGCACTCTTTTTGACAAAATCGGCGTTGGCGGCCGGCACCAACTGGTCCTTTTCGCCCTGGATGACGGTGATGGGTAAGGTGAGGGTCTGCCACAACGGCAACATCCGGGTGAGTTCCCCTTTGAGGGGCAATATCTCCTGGTTGCTTACGTCGATCTCGGCGGGCAGCAGCGGCCGGATCAGGAAAAAGTCGCCCACCTTGCGGTACCACTCCTTCGGCTCCAGCGCCGGATCAACGGAGGGAGCGACTAAAATCAGGCTGCCTGCCAGTTGCGGGTAGTCCATTGCCAGCCTCGCAATCAGGGGGCCGCCCAGCGAATGGCCCACCAGGATGGGCCGGGTCGCCGACCGGTTGGTTTCCAGGATCGGAACCAGCGAAGCGGCCTGCGCCTTCAAGGAACGCTGGGGCCGGCCTAAGTCCGATTTGCCGAAGCCGGGCCGGTCCACGGAAATGATCCGGGCTTTTCCGAGCAGGGTTGAATCTTTGAAAAAGCCGATAAAGGCATCCCACGACCCCGGCGAGCCGTGCACGAACACGACCATGGGCAGGGTGTCGGCCCCGAGGGAAGCATAGTGAAGGGACTGGGTACTGGCTTTCGTAAAAGCAAAAACCGGCGGCACGGGGCTGCCGGCAAAGTAGGCATTTACCTTTTTGTCCGACATGCGGATTTGCACGCAACGCGAGAGCAGGGCCAGCACGCCCCACAGCAGGACCGGCCCCAGCAACCAACGGGTAACTTTTCGCGAGACAAGCCATTCCATCGCTATTGCATTTGTTTACGGTATAATCTCAGTTTCCTGAATGCCCGCACGCCTTCGGCAAAGGATAGATAGGGCACGCCGCTCCGGTAATTTTCCCTGCTGATGCGGTACAGGACGGACCAATGGCGGAACAGCACCCGGTACGCTTCGCGGCGGGAAAAGGACGGGTCGTAAATGTGCGCCGGTTCGGCCCCGGCCCCGTTGAGTTCGAGGATTTTAATCCCCTCCCCTGCGTAGAGTTCGGCCAGGCTGCGGCAACGAATGTCGTAGCGGCCGTAGTAGAACCCGTCAATGGACCCGCTGATGCGGTCGAACACACGCACCAATTGCTCATTGATCAGGTGGTTGCCGTTCAGAAACTTGGTGCCCCGGCTGTGGTTCCCGATGGGCACCAGCTGCAATGCTTCGCCCGCGGGCAATACCCGGTCGAACAGGCAGGCGTACCGGGCCTGCAAGATTGGGTACTGCAACCGGGCCCGGTCATTTTGCATGATTAACTCCCGCACGGTGGAGGCGCCGTCACCGGTAAGGGTGAGGAAGGCTTTGATCACCACCGAAGAGATGTAACCGGAAGTACAGCCCGGAAAACGGTAGTAGAACAGCCCCAGTTCAACCGGGTAATCCACGTATTCCTGGATCAGGTAGGGGGCCTTCATGCCGGCGTGGTAGGCCGCCAGTTCGGCCGGGTTGTGCAGTTTCTCTACCTTCCAGCCCCGTTCGCCCACGTCGGGCTTGGCAATCAGCGGGAAGCCAATCGCGTGCCGGTGCAGGCTTTCCCGCAGGGAAACGGGTTCGGTGGCCGGGCAAACCAGCAGGGTAATGGGTTTGAGGGGGGCGGCGATCCGGTCGAGAATTTTTACTTTAGACTCCCCCAGCATCCCGCCGTTCTCAATGGATGGATTGGCCGCCGAAAAGAAAAACAACGAACGGGCTTTCACCGACAGCCAGAGCCAGTACACGAAGATGGGCAGGTAAATCACCTCGAACGGCCAGTATTCCCACTGCGTGAGGCGGGTTCTGAAGTTGAGGTACCGGATGTAAAGCATGGAAAAAGTGGTATGGATGGGGTTGTAGGGCTGAATGGTTGAATGGTTGAATGGCTGAATGGCTATATGGTTAAATGGTTATATGGTTGCCTGCGGGAATGATAATTCTCGAACAAAAACCATACAACCATACAGCCATACAACCATGCAATCCTTTACATGATGCGGTAGGTCTGCTCCCGCCTTCGCAACAGGTCTTCGTACACCATCAGGTGTTCGCCCCGGCCCTGCCGGGCAATGCTGGTAATGCTGACGGTCTGGTGTTCGTTTTTTCGGTGCATCCGCAGGCCGTTTGGCGTATCTTCCCCGCCGGCAAAATGGTGAAAGTTGAGAATGTCTTCCATCCTGAACGCGTCCCGGTCGCAGAGCCAGTGGGCAAACCACGCTTCCCGCTGCCGCACGACGGCGGGAGCATAGAGCGTAGCCGACGACCAGATGCAGGGCCGGCCGGCGTCTTTTGCCGCCAGGTGCACCACTTGCCCGTCCCAGCGGATCTCCGACAGCGATAAGGCGGGTTCGGTGCGGACCACGAGCAGCGTAAAAGGTTCGATGCCGGAGAAATCATACTGGGTGGCAAATTCACCCGCGTAGTCGTAGGCGAAAAAGTCGAGCAGGACCTGGCCGCGGCTCTGGCGGTAAGGAGGGCTACGCCGGTGGGCCCCGAAGGCGCCGTTGAGCAGGCAGAGGCTTACGCCGTTGCCCGAGGTGGCAATCCAGGTACCGCCCCCTACCGGGTCGCGGGGAAAGATGAGCAGTTGCCCGTGCAGCCGGTACCGGCACGGCGCCTGGGCCGCCGGCCGGAAGGGGCTTTCGTCCCGGTTGGAAGTGAGGATGAACCCTTTACTGCCCAGGGGCAGAAACGTCACGGTGCACATGGGCTTGTTGGTATTGGAGGGTGGAAGGAGCCACGCCAAAAGTCTCCGACGGCAAGGGCTGGCTCAACGCCTGTAGCCCGATGCGGATGGTGGCCTGGTGGTGGATGCAGTGTTCCAGGTTGTAGACCAGTTCCCGGTACAGGGTCGTGGGGATGGTCACCTTTTCGCCCGGCGTGTAGCGGGTGCACAGCGTCATGGGCTGGTCGGGCCCGATCTCCCCGAGGCGGCGCATCAGGTATTCCAGGGCGGCTACGGCCAGGGTCAGTTCTTCCTCCAGCACGGGGTTGCGGGTCCGGGCATCGTAGTCCACCGTGCCCGTTACCAGCCCCGCGAACAAGCACTGGTAAAACTCCACCAGGTGCCGCACGTGCCGGCCGATGGTGCCGCCCGACAGGACGGGCAGCGGCGTGTGGTAATCCTCCGCGCGCATGGTGCCCAGCACCGTAACCAGTTGACTCAGGGCATTCACCGAAGCCCGCTGCAGGGAAGAACAAATCATAGGGTGCATTTTACGAAAAAACGAAAACCATTACATACGGGATACTTTGCCCATACCGGGGTGAGGCTTGCTCAGCCGGGCACCCAGGAAGGGAATCTGGCTGCGGCGGAACCAGAGCACGCCCAGGCAGCTCAACAGCACCACCAGTGCCAGGAAAAACAGGTAGCCCCCGTCGCCCTGCACTTCAATGCCCAGCAGGGTCAGGTGCGACATCAGGGCACCGCCCATCAGGCCCACGCCTAACACCGCACCCAGCCAGGCCGTGGCCGGAATGAGCAGCAGCGCGGAGGCAATCAGTTCGGCCACGCCCGTGCCGATGCGGCCGGCGTCGCCCAGGCCGACTTTCTCGAAGATATAAAGTGATTCCGGGGCGGCCGAAAATTTAAAGAAAAGCGACTGCGCCATAATCAGGGCAGCAAGGGCCTGCAAGGCCCAGGTGAAGTAAAGAGTTGGCTTTTTCATGACGAAAAGGGTCAGCAGAGAAGAGGGAAAGGCGGGAAAGGCATGCGTGCCGGTAAAACACCGGCCATTGGGGTACGACCCATCGAACAACGAGCAACTAGTAACGAACAACTATTTATACTCCGGCTGGTTTGTAGAACTTGCTCCAACTGGCGTCGGCTTTCCCCTTGAGGTTGGCTTCGTCCTTGTTCCACTTGGGGAGCGTATTGTTGAAAAATCTGTTGTAGAACAGGTTCAGCCTGCCGTCGGTGATCTTGAAGGTTTCCGGGTCAATTTCTACTTTTTCGCCGGTGGCGCCCATGGCGTAGGCGCACCAGCCGCCGTAGGCGGGTTCGTACTTGGCCGGGTTGGCCTTGAAAGCTTCCAGGTGCTGGGCACTGGCAAAACGGTAGGTGACGCCCTGGTGGGAATAGGCATTGGCAGCGGTGCCCTTTACGGCTTTGTTTTGGGTAAAATAGGCGACCGGGTCGTAGCCCTGCAAGGCCAGTCCCGATTCCAGGTTAAATTGCTTTTTGCGCTTGTCGGGTTCGGTCTGGGCCGCAGCGGGCGTCAGCAGAACCGAACCCATCAGAATGCTTACCAGGTAAAGGATAGTCGTTTTCATAAGCGTGTTACTTTGTTGAATCAAAAGTAACACCGACCGCCGCGCTGGATTGTCCGCAAAACGACAATTGGGGCAAACAAGTAGTTGTTGGTTGTTGGTTGTTCGATTGGTATTGCCGTCGTTGGTGTGGTCACCAGTACGTGATTAGCGTTAAACACGAAACGCTAATCACATACGGTCACCAACGACTTCTAGAATAACCACTTAGTGGAGTTCCGCCGGGTTGGGAATGGTAATCAGGCTGCGGGAGTACAGCAGCTTATGCTCCTTTTCGAGTTGGTTGAGGATGGAAGTGACCGTCTGACGGGTGGCGCCGGTGAGCGAAGCCAGGTCCTGGTGGGTGAGGTAGTTCTTGACAACCAACTGGTTGTTCTCCAGTTTGCCGTTGGCCTGGGCGTAGTGCTTGAGAAATTCCACGACCCGGGTACGCACGTCCTTAAAGATGAGGTCCGTGTAGCGGTTTTCGAGGGCTTTGAGCTTGTCCCCGACCCGCCGGGTGTATTTGAGCGAAATGGCCGGATTCGTTTCGAGCACTTTTTCAAAGTCATCCAGGGTAAACGAGCAGATGATCACTTCGTCGGTAATGGCCTTGGCGTATTCCGACTCCCGGGAAACCTGGTGGCTGAGGGTGATCTCCCCGAACAGATCGCCGGGCTGCATCACTTCCTTGGTCACTTCGTTGCCCGCCTCGTCGGATGCGACAATTTTAATGATGCCTTTTTTAAGCAGGTAAATGCGCTTGACGGTTTCGTGCGTGAAGTAGATCACCTCATTTTTCTGGGCCCGCTTAAAGCCCGAGATCACGCAGAGCCCTTTGATTTCAGCTTCGTTCATTTGCGTGAACAACTCGTGGTTGCGCAGGTACCAGTACTTGATTGTTTCCATGCCAAAGGGGGCTATACGTTCAGGAAGGGTTTTGCGCGAAGAAACACCGCCACCCGTTTGCCCGGCCAGGCAGCCTCTTCACGGAGAGCCAAGATAAAGCGCATCCGCAAGGAAAATCTCTCGAAAGTATAACAATAAAATAAATGTTTTTGTTAAAACCCACCCCACGCAAAAAGACCTGCCCGTTAAAGACAGGAGGTCTTTTTGCGTGGCGCAGGCCGGCAGTTGGTTTATGGTGCCGGGCCGCAAAAGCGTACCGGTGGGTACGCGATCCCCTGAAACAACCGGGCTACCGGGCTTCCATCGCTCCGGCCGGCTGCGGTACCCCATGCCGGGAGAACGGCGCCGGGGGCGGGCCGAGCCGCCGGAAGGTAACGTACGACAGCACGAGCACTCCCAGCCACAGCAGGGCCAACGGTACGTGGCTGTACTGCCCGACGGCCAAGTGGGACCATGTCGCCCCCAACAGGTTGAACACGAATCCGGCGTAGGCCCACTCTTTCAGCCGGGCAAAGCCGGGCGTCAGCAGCGCGGCTATCCCCAGCAACTTAGCCACGCCCAGCAGGGACATCAGGTAAAGCGGGTAGCCCAGTTCCCGGGTTGAGTCGGCAAAATGGGCCACGCCCAACAGATAGCCGACCGCCGTAACACCCATGATGAAAGCAATCAACAGGGTAGTGACCCGGTAAATGATTCTATTCCTTTTCATAAAACAGTAGTTTTGGGTGATTCGTAAACTTACACGGTTACCCCCCTGCTCAGGGCACTGCTTTACCGGAGGATACCGGTATCCTCGTGGAAACCACCCTTTTTCAATGACTACTACCCGAGACTGCACCAAGTTGATTCTGCCCATCCGCGACACGCTGGAATTGCTCAACGGCAAATGGAAAATTCAAATCATTGCCGCCCTGCTGGCCGGCGAAAAACGATTCAAGGAATTGCAACGCGACCTTCCCGGCATCACGGCCAAGACGCTTTCCAAAGAACTCAAGGAGATGGAAGCCAACCAGTTGGTGCACCGGACGGAGTACGCGACTTCACCCCTGACGGTGACTTACGCGCTGACTGAGTACAGCCATTCGCTGGAGACCGTGGTTGAGGCGCTCTACGACTGGGGTGTGCAGCACCGGGCCAGAATCATGGCTTGACCACCGGGCCGTAAGCATGCCCCCGAAGGCATCTACGCTCCTTTGGCTACTGCGGGCCAGTTGGCATCGGCCTTTTTGATGTAACCGGCCTGGTCTTTACTCCAGGTCTCCTTTACTTTTTTGTTGTAGTTGAGGTAGAGCTTGTCGCCCACCACTGTCCAGGCATCGGGCTCGGTGGGGGCTTTGTAGCCCTGCGAAGTACCGTAGGCGCAGTAGCCGCCGTACTGGGGTGCGTACTTCTCCGGAGCAGCCTTGAAAGCGTCCAGGTTTTGCGGGCTGGCAAAATGCCAGTCGGCCCCCTGCCAGTTATACTTCAGCGCGGCCGTACCCTTTACGGGTTTGCTTTCGGTAAAATACGCCACCGGGTCGTAGCCCCCGATGGCCCCCGCTTTGGTGATGAACACGGCCGATTTCTGGGCAAAAACGGGAGCGGTGAGCAATAGCAGCGCTATTGCGAAAGCAGCGATGGGCTTCATGAGGTTTGTTTGTTGATATGGGCAAAGGTAAAGCGGGGCGGCCGGGGCAATTGTCGGGCAGCCGACAAGCGAAAGCACAAACGCGGCGTATCTTCCGGCATGGTTTGTAAAAACTGCACCCACGCCTTCGAAGGGCTGTATTGCTACCACTGCGGCCAGCCCGCCGCCACGAGCCGCATTACTCTTTACCGGCAAACCATCCTCCCAACGCATCGGCTGTTTGTCGATCGGCTGCCTGGATCACGTACAATACGGCTCCATTGAGGACACTGCGAAGGGTATCGCTTTTGTGTAGTTGATTGGCTTGTTCAAAGGCAATGGCCTTGGCTTGCGACTCGAAAAACAGGATGTGCACCAGGGTACTACTTTCAGTAGACCGGAAGCAGAAGGCTTTCAGGAGTACTTCTTTTTGGGTCCACTGCCTGTGCTTGGCGGGATCTTCAATAAAGCGTTCCGGGGCACGGTTGATAAAGGATTCGGCAGCAGTAGCATTGGGATGGGAATACGGAAGTTTAATTGGGGATCTCATGCAGGCAAGGCTGTTTAGACAAAATAGACCAACAACAAGATACTTCATCGGGCCGGTTTAAAACCCCAATATTAGAACGTTTTTCGTTACGGTTGTGCAACGCTGCTTAGCCGCTGGCCCGGCGTAGCAGTCGTGGAAGTGGATTACCGCCGGCCCGAATCACTGGGGGAGGCCATGAGCCGGGCGGGTAAACTCATGCTCATCTCCCCTTACACCCACGACCAGGTACAACTGGCCGGGCACCTTCTAAAGTCAGCGCAGGCGCACGGCATCGGGCACATCGTGGTATTGTCGGGCTACAACGTGGAAGACGAGGAAATGCCCGAGATTGGCAAAAAACGCTACGCCCAGGAGCAACTGGTACGGGAAAGCGGCATTCCCTACACTTTTCCCAGGGCCTGTAACTTCATCAGCAGAACTTCATCAACTACTACCCGCCGCAGCCCGACGTCAACATCTACCTGCCGATGGGCCAGCGCCGCCTGCACCTGATTGATGCCCGCGACATTGCCCGCCTGCCCGTAAAAGCACTCACTGAGCCCGGCCTGGAAAACAAAGCCTTCCGGCTGGCTACGGCCAGTCACACGCTTGCGGAAATTGAATGTCTATCGGGTTGGGCATGCGCCGAAAAGGCAAGCCATCAAAACAAAAAGACTCCCTGTGCGCGCAGGTGATTCATTCTCGAAGCAGCCAGTGGACGCGTCATCTCTACTGGTCAGGAAGGGTCAAAATGAGGGGTATAGCCGTTTGAGTTTGATACGCGCCTCTTTGGTCTTGAACTGCCAGTCTACCTTGCTTTCTTTCTGATTGCGCTGCTCATACCAGGCTTGTACCTGCTGTTGGAGTTCTTCAATAGAGCCCACTCTTGGGGCAATGCCCTGTCTTTTGAGTACTGATAACTCGCACTCGGCCACGTTGAGCCAGGAACCATGAGCGGGGGTGCGTACCAGGGTGATTCTCTCAATAATGCTTCGGGCCCGCTCGGGTGGAAATAGCTCGTAGAGGGCGGCCAGTTTGTGGGTACTGGCATTGTCTTCTACCAGCGTGATGTGGTGGGCATTGGGGTAGATGTTTTCGGCCAGATGGGCAATCATCCTGGCATAGGTATGACTATTGTGAGCCGACTCGACGAGTACCTGCCGATAGCCGCCCAGTGGTTGGACAATCATGTACAACTGGGCTACGCCTTCTCTTTGGTATTCATGATCTATGTGGACAACGCCTTTGCTGTCGGTAAAGCTCTGGCGGGTCTCACTCACGAGTTGGTAAGGCGATTCATCCACACATACGAGCGGATGGTGGGCGTCATATTCTTTGGCGTAAACATCGAGCACCTGTTCCATCTGACACACAAAAGCAGCATCGGCCGTGGCAATCACCCAACTTCTGATTTGCCAGGGCTTAATTTGGTTTTTTTTAGGATATCTGCTACACTCCAGTGGCTCATGTGCTCGACGTACTCCAGACTCACCATCCGATCGGCTAGTAGTCGCAGCGTCCATCGGTTGTAGCCCTGGGGAGGATCACTACAACGAAGGGCGATGAGTTTGGCTTCCACTTCTCCGGTGAAGAGCTTCTCTTTGTGGACCTCTCGCTTTTTGCCAAAGAGGGCCACCTTGAAGCCCTCCAGCACCAACCTTTCCCGTAAGCGTTCCAGACCGGCGATGCTCAAGCCGTAGGCCTGCTTGATCTGCTGGTCGCTCCACTGCTTGTCGCCGTTTTCATCGGCTGCCAGCAAGGCATAAGCACGCTTGACCTGACGGTTCTTGGCGTCTCGTGCGGCAATCAACTCCGCTAGCTGCTGCCGCTCTTCAGCCGAGAGGTGTACTCGATATTTCTTTGCCATGACTTTTTCCGGCAAAGATACCACTTTTACCCCTCATTTTGACCCTTCCTGACCACTACGGTTCAAGGGCAGCGTTATTGCAAGAGGTGGGCCGGGCAACGGGGTTGCAACGGGCTACCCGCTTACCGGGCAGTTGCACCTGGTAGTTCGTGCGGAACCGTTCGTCGGGTAAGTAGTAATCCGTGCTGATAAACTGTGCCCCGGATGAAAGGGCAGCTTCCAGGCGGCGGGAATCGCCTTTACGGGCTTCGTGGGTACCCTCATCCGCCCGGGTGCGTACCAGGTAGCCGCTTCTGACCAGCTTTTGAATCGAGTCCTGGTACTGAACCGGATCGTTGAGAACCACAAAAGCGGCTTCGGGTTGACCGGGGCGAGCATTCACGAACATCACTCTGCCCTGCAGCGAGGCATGACCTTGTACGTACGTAGCCAGCTTTTCGCCTCCTTCATCCAGCACGAAGAGTACTTTTCCGCGGGCTTGTTCAATGGCAGGCCATTGGTGCGCTTTTACGGCGGCTTCCAAGGTAGCATAGTTGCCTTTCACCGCTTCAGGCGTGATCACGCGTGTTTTCGGAAAGACGGCAAGCAGTTCTGCATCTAAGGAATCAAAAGCAGCCGCCGTAAACGGCAACGGGTGCACAAAACCCGGCTGGTTAATAACATCCGTTTTGGCGTTGAAGGAAATGACGATGGGCAGGTGGCGGGGATGGGCATCCGACCAGGCTTTGATGTCCTGTAAGCAGTCCCGGAGCCGCAGGCACTGGGACCGAAAATCAATGTCCTGCACGTGCAGCACTTTAAACCCCGGCGCTTTCATGACCCCCTGCGGGTCAAAAGGCGCAGGTGTACCGCCCTGCCCTTTAACCAGTTGCAGCCCTAACGGATTGGCGTACCTGCCCCCTTTCGGGTCAAAAACCACGTCAATCTCCAGTTTTCGCAAGCCCAAGTCCAGTTGCCGGGCCAGGGGAACGTGCTGGTAATCCAGGGTGCTGAAACGAGCCGAGTCCCGGGCCAGCAGCATCTTCATCAGGGGTGGTTCAATGGCCTGCTTGTAACTGTTATGGCTGCCAATGACCTGGATCTGGTTCAGGCGTAAAGCTGGATCAGCCACCGGGGCAGCCGAATGGAAAACGGGCCGGAAGGAAAAGGTTAACCCCAGCAGGCCCGTAAGCAGCAAGCCACGAACGGTACTCTTTGTCAATGACGGCGTGTTTGCTACGGGCTTATGGGTCGTATCTGCTTTGCTTCGGCGGCTTCGGTCCAAGAATAGTCTCATACATGAGCTGATTTGAGGTATTATCACGATTTCTTTCCGGTCCGGTTTCGGATCAATATCCCTGGTTTTGCACTAAAAATCCTTCTTCGCTGGAGGCACCGTCGATTGCTTTTTGAGGGATCGGAAACAATCTTTTGTGCACATCGCTATCGGTCTTGCCCGTCCAGTTTCCTTCGTATTTGCCGAACCGTATTTGATAGTTTCGTCTCAGGCCTTCCCAGTACAGTTCAAATCCTGATTCACGGAACAACACATCCAAGTCAATAGCAGTCAGAGCCGGCGGAGTTTGTGCCGGGCGGGCAGTTCTGGAAGTCCGTAAGGTATTGACATCTGCCAATGCGCCGGCATTGTCGCCATTTCTCAACTTTGCTTCTGCCCGCATCAAATAAATCTCTCCCAACCGGATCAAAACCAGATCAACACTACTGTAGGAGCAACAATTATTACCCGTACGGCTGAACTGGTATTTCGAAAACCGGTAACCTGTATTATGCAGACTCCCCTGCTCCGTAAAATCGACGTTGAGCGTATGGTCGACATAGCGGAGGTTTGCACCGCTGGTTCTTTTATTGATCACGGGATATATCCTTACCTTTCCATCGGCGACAAGTCAAAATATTACCTCCCGCATCTTTTCTGGGACCCCATATAACACCCACGAAGAATTCCCCGGTCGATTTCAAAACTTTTAGCGTCCACGCAATAGTAATGGTTGCGTCATTGGCCGGAGTTACCCCGGTAAGATCTTTCAGTTCATCCGGTATGATCGTATTCTTCTGGTAAAAACGGGCATCTGCCTCCGCTTGTTCCACACTGCCATAGGCATCAGCCCAGGTTTGAATAAAATCAGGGGTGGCTGCCGTGGCATCGGTTCCCCGGGTGTTGGGAAATTCGGGTCTTGGAACCTGGTCACCGGATATGGACCAATACGCCCATCGTTGGTGTTCGTTTTCAAGCACGCCCCTTTGGTCGAGGGCAAATATCAGTTCAGCGTTGGTATGGTTATTATCGTTGAACAGGGCGAAGTATTCGGGCGACAAGGAGTGGGCCCCCGAAATAATACTGGTTGGTATACTGATGACCTTATCCATATCCTCCTTCCTAAAGGCAGGCGTGCCATAGGGATCGCGATACACGGCAGCATTCAGGTACAGCCGGGCCAGCAAAGCACTCACGGCATCTTTGGTAAACCTACCCGGACCGTTGTTATTCCCCATCACATCCACCACCGACAACAGCCTGCCTTCAAGATAGTCGATTGCTTCTTGTCCCCTTAGAATTTCGGATACCTGGTCCGAACGTTCTTTTTTGAAAACAAGCCCCCAATTGTCGAGTGCCAGCATATTGAGGTATGCATTCATGGCGATCATTTCGTTAAGCGCATCGGCGGCGGCGGCATTGCCCTTTTCAGCTTCTGCCCTTAATCTTTCCTCGGCAAGTACCGCTCTCGACAAACATAACGTGATCGCGGTCCAGGTATCCCCTACCAAGGCATTGCTGGGGGTCATCAGATGCTGGTGCACCGCAATGAACTTGCCCCCATCGTACCAGTCGGTACCGCCACGGTAGGGCAGAATGGCCTCATCGGAGGCAACCTCCTGTAGTCCGAAATTAAACGTATGGAACCATACCTGACGCAGCAGTCCGTACACGGGGGCTATCGATCCGCTGACCACTTCGGCCTGGCCGGTTCCGGTCAGCGACTCATCCAGAATCTCTTCCTCTAAGGAGGTACAACCGAAAAATGCGAGTAAAAATACAGCTACCGGCAGTACGCTGTTCAATCGTATATTTTTCATCTGATTTCTTTTTTTAAGTGCTGTAAGAGAACGGTTCGCTGGCTTCCTAGAATGTTGCATTCAGGCTGATTAAGAAAGTTCTTGCCTTGGGATACGTGAAATAGTCGATCCCAAAAGTTTGAATTCCCCCTAAAGTCGATCCCGTATTGATCTCAGGATCAAATCCGGAATAATCGGTGAGTACGAACAGGTTTTGCCCCGTTAGCGACAAACGGATATTCTGGACCACATTTGACAACCCGATTTTCTCCGGGGACAGGTTGTAGCCCAGCGTTGCGTTATTGAGTCTGAGGAAAGAGCCATTCTCCAGGTACCGGGTGGATACGGTATTGGCGTTTGAATTAGCTTCATTTGGATACGCAACCGCAAAATCCGAGGTATTATTAGACTTGGTCAGTTGGGCCTTGGTAAACAGGCTCATGGCCGTATGATTGTAGACTTTGTTTCCGGCTACGCCATTGAAATTGATACCCAGGTCAAAACCTTTGTACCTGAGAGTTCAGGTGATACGCGTAGATAAATCTGGGGATGGCACTGCCCACCACGCGGCGGTCATTGTCCAGCGTGGCCCCGTCGCCATTGGCGTCTTTGAACTGGTTGAGGCCGTTTTCACCAATGCCTTCAAACTGGAACATATAAAATGCGCCGATGGGCTCATTGTTGATATAGCCGTTGATGGTCGCACCGGTTTGTCCCGAGCCCTGGGCTGCTCCGGTGGTGAGCACCGAATAGGGTGAATCTTTTACCTGGTTTTGAATGTAGGTAACGTTCCCACCGATGTTATAGGAAAAGTCGCCGGGGGTCGTACCATTGTAATCCAAAGCCAACTCGATGCCATTGTTCTGGATCTTCATGTCCCGGATATTGGTCCAGTAGGTAGCGGTAGGCTGAACCGGATCGGCCGGCGTAACTTCCAAGAGTATGTTTGACGACTGCTTTGTTGAAATAATCCAGACGTACCCGACAACCGGTTATTAAGGATCGCGAAATCAATGCCCGCATCGATCTGGGTGGACACCTCCCATTGTATATTTGGGTTTGCCAGCCGGGTATACACGATTCCGTACGGGTAACCGCCAATGGCAGCGGCATTGGGATCTAAGGGGTACGTGTTAAAACTTTGACCTCCGGTGATCAACCGGTCTTCCGCGTAGCTGGCTTTTGTGATTTTGGCGGGAATCTCCTGGTTACCCGTTTGTCCCCAGCTGGCCCGCAGCTTCAGGTTGCTGAAAAACGAGTTGGCCATAAAACCTTCGTTGCCCATGTTCCATCCCGCGGCAACCGAAGGGAAATAGCCATACTTGTTATTTGCGCCGAACTTGGAAGATCCGTCGGCACGGAGGGTGGCCGTAAACAGGTATTTGTCTTTGTAGGTATAATTGACTCTTCCGAAGAAGGATTGCAGCTCGTTCTTAACGGCCCACGCATTCACGGACGTAGGGTAGACCGTGGTACTGGTCTGGTCCTGGTACTTGGGTTCGATGTTGTTATTGGCAAAGCCGTTGTAGGTAAAATCTTCTGTTCTCTTCCAGAAAACGTTGGTAGGAGTGTCCCGCCAGGAGAATCAGGCTGTGAGCGTCCTTACGCCAGTTATAGTTAAGGGTATTTTCCACCAGCTTGATTCGTATTTGCGCCGATGAGCGTGGACAGTGATCCATTTGAAACATTGGACTCATTGACCACCGACGGAAAAGGCTTGTACTGCTGGTCGCGGTTGGTAGCCGAATAGTCAACCCCCAGGTTGAGCTTGTACACCAGGCCGTTGAAAATTTCTATGGACGGGGAAATGGTGGCCAGAATCCGGTTATTGATGGCCTTGTCACTGTAGATTTCGTACCTTTTCAACGGATTCAAGGCATTGGTGGGCAACAGCGTGGGCTCACCGTCAGTATAGGCCGGAATGGTGGGATTCAAACTGAGCATGTCACTGATGATGGGGCTCGTGCTGCTGGTGGTGGAACCGATGTCCGGGCGCAGATTTTCGGTGCGGGACGCCGTAAGGTTATAATCGACATTCAGCCGGCCGTTGAATGCCTTCTGACTCATGTTCAGCTTGCCGGAATACCGTTTCAAGTTGCTGTTCTTGAGGATTCCTTCCTGGTCCTGGTAGCCGACGGATGCGTAGTAGGAAAATTTCTCGCTGGCCGCGCCGCCAATGAACAAATCGATCTGTTTGGACAGGCCGGTCTGGGACAATTCGTCTTGCCAATCCGTATTTCCCCCTCCGTCTATCAACGTACCCCCATTGTCCTGGACCTGCCCGCGAAACGCGTCGGCACCGAACACGTCTATTTTTCTCGACAACGAGGACCAGGCGGCGGACGCCGCAACACTCATTTCCGTTTTTCCGGCTTTTCCTTTCTTGGTGGTAATCACCACGACGCCATTGGACGCCCGGGAACCATATACGGCCGTGGCGCTGGCATCCTTGAGCACGTCTATGCTTTCAATATCACTGGGATTAATGAAGTTCAGCGGGCTGGTATCAAAGCCCTGAGCGGAATTGTCGATCAAAAAACCGTCAACCACGTACAGCGGCTGGGTACCGGAACGCAAGCTCCCGATACCACGGATAATGACATTTTGGGCGGCACCGGGCTCCCCACTGGCATTGGTTACATTGACACCCGAAATTTTTCCCTGCAAAAGCTGTCCCGGATTGGTAACGACCCCACGGTTAAAGTCTTCACGCCTGACCGAGCTGATGGCACCCGTTACGTCTGACCTTTTTTGGGTACCGTACCCAACCACCACCACTTCATTCAATTGCGAAAGATCCGGGTCTAACTGGACCACGATTGAGGATTGCCCGTTCACTGAAACTTCCTTCGGAGCATAGCCTACGTAAGAAATGACAAGAATGACCCCGGCTTCGGCATCAATCACAAATTTTCCATCACTCCCGGTTGCGGTGCCCTTGGTGGTGCCTTTCACCACAACGGTTGCACCGGGTAACGGTGCGCCTGTTTCATCGGTCACCATACCCGAGATGGGTTGGGCAACGGATGCACCACTTACAAAAGGGGCTTTTGTTGCAAAAAATACCTCCTTAGCACTATTTTTAGAAAAGGCAAGGGCTGGATTAACACTAAATCCAGCCCAGGATACCAAACATGCGGCAGCACATATGCGTTTTGGTAATCGTAGTTTTAAATGCATAATTGTAAGGGTAGGTTGGCTGAAACTTTTCGAGGTTTTAGGATTTTACTAATCTCTCAAAAGTAACCTATGTGCAACCAAGTGCTGTTACCAAGATGTTAGGATTATATTAATACAATGCGTTTGATGAACCGGAAACATTCAAAAAGAAAGGCAATGAATGGCACTCAACCCACAAAGCATCCGGAAGAACGAAGCATAGCGGCGCGGATCGAAGCGGTTTTCGGTCTGTATGAGCAGTACGGGGGGGCCGATTACATTGGGGAGCCCGTATCGCAGTTGGAGCACATGGTGCAGAGTGCGCAGTTGGCCCAAGGGGCAGGATTCCCGGAAGAGGTCATCCTGGCGGCATTTTTCCACGACATCGGGCACTTGTGCGCGGGCAGCGGCCAGGCGCAGATGAGCGGCTACGGCGTGATGCGCCACGAACAGATCGGCGCGGCTTACCTGAGGGAAATGGGTTTTTCCGAAACCGTGGCCCGGCTCGTGGCGTACCACGTGCAAGCCAAGCGGTTTCTGACGGGCCGCGACCCTGCTTATTACGGGAAATTATCCGATGCCAGCAAGAAAACCCTCCAATACCAGGGCGGTCCCATGACTGCCGCCGAGGCGGAGGCGTTTAGAGCAGATCCCCTTTTCACCCTCAGCATCCGCCTGCGGGAGTGGGACGAACAGGCCAAGGAAGAAAACGTGCCGGTGCCCGACCTTACTTTTCTCCGAACCATGGCGCATGCGCACCTGCACCGGGAGGAGGGCATCAACCTGATGCGTAAGCAATAATCGACCCGGGAAGGGGCCGGGGCGCCGGCCTATTCAGGGGTGAATACTTCGCGGATGGCGGCCCCTGCCGGTTTGGTACTGGTATACTGCAATCCCAGCAGGGCCGCTATCGTCTGGGCAACCTGGTTTTGCCCCCATTGCCCTTTGGTTTTCACCTCGCCCGTGGCCGGGGTGTCGGGCCCGAGTACGGCCAGCCAGATGGCATCCGAACCGGGGTGCTCCTTGCCGTGGTGCTTCCAGGCTTCTCTCGCGTGGTTTCCCCGGCCGTGGTCGGTGGTAATGAGAAAAGTGGTTTTATTGCGGTACACGGGATCGGCCTGCATCACTTCCCAGAGTTGCCTGATGAAGCCATCCGTGCGGTGCGCCGACTGGAGATACTGGTCGTACTGCCCTTCGTGGGCAAAATCGTCGGTTTCCCCGTAGGCAATGTACACCACGCGCGGGTGCTTGCGCTTGAGGTATTCCAGGGCGTAGTGATGCGTGAAAGCGTCCAGCCGCACCGACGGCCAGGGGCTGGGAATCTGGGTCTGCAACTGGTTGAGAAACACTTCCCGGGCACTCTTGTCCGGGTCGCCGGCCGGGCTGAAGCCGGCATTGACGGGGATGCCGCTGCGCTTTTGGTTGACGATGTAGGGGAATACGTCCCAGGAGCCGAAGGCGGCCACTTTCTCCCTGAACGCAGGTTGTCGCTGGAGCCACTCCAGCACGGTCACATTGGGGTTGGGCACCTTGTCGTTGGACGCAATGGACGGATCCACAAAGCCGGTGAGGATTTCACTGTAGCCGGGGTAAGAAAACCAGTGCGGGTTGGTTACGTTCACCTGGTTTCCCAGCCGCTGGTTGCCGTACAACTGCCCGGACGGGGCCAGCGTGCTCCAAAACCAGGGCATCAGCTTTTGCCGGCGGGCTCCCGGCGTTGCCGCCCCGAACTGCCGGCGGAGCGCAGCCGTGTCTTTGACAAACCGGGAATCGGTCATCAGGCTGTCGGAGGCGCCGTCAAAAAGCTCTTCCCAACGGAACCCGTCCAGGGTGATGAGCACAATGTTTTCGGTTTTGGTGGCTTTGGCTTGCCCCAACGCCAGCAGTGGGCAGACCAGTAGCAGGTAAAGAAAAACGTTCACTGACCGGGCGGGAATCGTGCGATGCATGAGCGGAACAGACGCGGGTGGGATGGTGGAATGGATGACCGAAGTAGCGTACCTCGTGAAATTACAACCCGCAAATTGAGCAAAAAAAGGAGGCGAACCTTTACCAAACCGTAACCGCTTGGTTAAACCTTGGTTAAGTATTTGGTTCGCCTCTTCATTTTTCGCTGGGTTGCAAACTGCCGCGCCAGGGCTACATTGAAAAGCAGCAATGGTAATCACGGTACCGGCTTTGATGCCCGCCGGAGGCGCAATCCACACGAAGCCGCCGGGGCACTGCGCCGGAATGTTGGTAGTCACCTTGCTGTCGGAGAAGTTGATGCGGGTGCCCGGCAGCAGATCTACCAAAGACAGGAAGGCAAAACGGTCCGTGTTACCTGCCGGGCTACCCATTTACCAGGCATGCACATCAATCAGATACCAGTAGTGATCGGGTGATTGCAGGGTAATAAAGCCCATTTATTGCTAACTTAGTTTAGGAACGCTTGCTACCGCCGGCGTGCTTACCCTCGACCATTTATGGAACTCGCTGATGCCATTGCCCTGCTACAACCGGCACACCTCCCCCAGGACAGTCCTGCCCTTTGGGCAGATCTGGGCTGCGGTACGGGTTTATTTACCTACGCCTTAGCCCACCTGTTGCCGCCCGGCAGTATCATTGACGCAGTTGATAAAAGTGTCGCTCCCCTTATCCCGCTGCCTAACCCCAACCGTACGCTGATCCGCCAGCATCAACTTGATTTTGTGGCCCAGCCGCTGCCTTACGCAAAGCTTGATGGCCTCCTGATGGCTAATTCTCTCCATTACGTAAAGGATCAAACGGCTTGTATTGCCCAGCTTAGGCAAGCGCTCAACCCGAAGGGCTGCTTTCTACTGGTGGAATACGATACGCACCTGCCTAACCCCTGGGTGCCCTACCCCATCAGCTATCATGTCTTACCGGCATTGTTCAACCCGCTGGGGTTTGGAGTGGTCACTAAACTGCAGGAACGGCCTTCCCGGTACGGAAGAGCGAACCTGTACGCTGCCCTTATTGGCAGACTTACAAAAACAGGTTGCCCGACTCCCCAACCCTGATCCACTTTCCCGAAGACTGCTTTTGATAGATTACCTGGTGCCAGCCAAAGTAAGTCTGGTTCCTTTCCTGCTCAGAATGCTCCCTGTAGTGAATTTCCAGGTCTACTACGGCTATAGTACCCTCTTTCGTGAATAAGGGCCTTGTAGCGATTATCCAGAACCCCGACTTAACCTGCTTTTCGTCATGAACCAGGCGGGTTCCTTTTGCCCTGAATGCAAGCCGGGCGGTGTCCTTGAGCAAGGTCTGCTGATACAGGTATTCCTTGTTTTCAGCCGAAATGAGGCTATCCAGCTTCTTGTGTTTGAACAGGTAGGAATGGTGATACGGGTGATGCTCATCGCGTAAGATGGTGGGTCTCTGCAAACTGTCTGCTAACCGTACTTCGTCCAGACTGTCCAGTTTGAACAGGTAAGCGTTCCATTCCTTTGGCTCACTTAACACGACTAACGTTTCGGGAATCTGGTGCCAGTCGGCAAACGCCAGCATCTTAAAGTTGCTCCTGTCCTCAAAAGCCAGTTGTAGCACCGCTTGTTCGTCGGCCCGTCTGTCTTCCTGAGGCGTTGTACAACCCAGTACCAGTAGTATGGATAACAGGAATATGTTTCTTGCGAAATTAGGCATCGTATCGTTTCAGAACCAGGAAGCAGCTTTTGTATTTCTGCATCAATCACAGCCAAGTGTTTGCTAAGGTAGGCATAGTTCTTTCAGGTTGTAAACCAGCACAATGGTAGGCAGTACTTTGGCTTTTGTAGGCAGCCCCGAATCCTACTTGTAATTGTGCGTCAGATAAAGGGCCAGCAGTATCCGGCGCAGTATTCGTATTGCCATAGTTGGACGTAGTATGAGCCAGGATTTACAGATTGATTGCCGTAGTAAAGACTACTGTTACCCATACCTGCCCGGACGGTGGTAAATACGTCCCGCCAAAGAACTATATTGACAAACGATTTGCCGGCGGGGCAACCCAATCGGCAGGCCGGCCCGTACAATCAGTAAATGCTTTCCAGGGTTCCCAACTCCGCTCCTGCATGCCCTTACCCACTGCCCCGCTCCCCCCCGACTTACTTTCCTCGCCGGAAGTGTTCGAAACCCTGCTCGACGTATCGCTCACCGGGGTCATTTTCTTTCAGCCCGTCTACGCACCCGACGGCAGTGTGACAGACCTGGCTTACGTGCACCTGAACCGGGCCGCCCAACGGATGCTCCAACTGCCCGGGCGCCCGGCCGAAACGTTTCTGACGCGATACCCCGATGCCCGCCAAACCGGCGTCTTCGCCTTCTACCGCGACACTTTTCTATCCGGTCAGGCCGGCCGCTACGATATAAACTACTCCGACGACGGCCTGGACAATTATTTTCATCTCTCGGCGCAGCGGAGCGGAGAAGTGCTGGTGGTGAGTTTTACGGACCTTTCCGGCGACGTGACCGAACGGGTGCTCGCCGGCCGGCAGGTGGCGCAGAGCGAGAGGCAAGTACAGAACCGCAACGAAGCGCTGGCCGTTGCCAACGAGGAACTCAGGAATACCAATGAAGAAATTCTGGCTTCTAACCTGGCATTACAACGCACCAAACAGCAATTGGAACACCTCAATGCGCAACTGGAAGCGCGCGTAGCGGGCCGTACGGCGGAGCTTCAGGCGGCTCAGGCGGAGGCAGAACGGCAGCGGCAGCAATTGCACACCTTGTTCGAACAGGCACCGGTAGCCGTAGCCATCTTCCGCGGACCGGAATACCTCATTGAATTAGCCAACCTGAGGATTGGCCAGTGCTGGGGAAGAACCCACGCGGAAACCATCAACAAGCCCCTTTTTGAAGCACTTCCTGAATTAAAAGGGCAAGGGATTCAGGAACTGCTCGACGGGGTGCTCCGTACGGGCATCCCCTACCGGGCCGAAGAGCTTCCGGTCAAGCTCTGGCGGGACGGGAAATTGGAAACCGTCTATTTCAACTTTGTGTACCAGCCGGTATGCGAGCCGGACGGGACCAGCAGCGGGATCATCGTCGTTGCCAACGAAGTCACCGGGCAGGTAACGAGCCGCCGCAAGGTGGAGGAGAGCGAAGAGCAGGTACGGGCCATCATCGAAAGCGCTCCCTTTCCCATTGGCGTGTACCTGGGCCGGGAAATGCGCATTGCGTTTTCCAACCAGGCCAATCTCCGGGCGCTGGGAAAAAGCAAAGAGGTGATCGGCAGGCTTTACGGGGATGTGCTGCCCGAGTTCAACAAAGCGCAGGTCCTTGCCCAACTGGATGAAGTCTTTACCACCGGCATTCCCGTTCACGCCCACAACGTGCGGGCCGAAGTAGCCACCGGGCGCAACAAGCAGGAGTTCTATTACAATTACAGCCTCATCCCGCTGTTTGACCCCGCCGGCCAGGTCTACGGCGTGATGAACACCGCCGTAGACGTGACGGAAATCAACCAGGCCCGCAAAAAAGCCGAAGAAAGCGAATCCCGCTTCCGCAACATGGTGGAGCAGGCACCCGTGGCCATTACCCTGACCCGGGGCAGGGATTCAGTGATTGAAAGCATCAATGTACCGATGCTGCGCATTATGGACAAAATGCAGCCGGAAGAAGTACTCGGGAAGAAACTGCTCCAGGTATTACCCGAAATCAAAGACCAGCCCATTCTGGGGATTGTTCTGGGCGTGCTGGAGACTGGTGAGCCCTTCCGGGGAAACGAAGTGCCGGTACTGCTCCGCGCGGGCGAAAAACTTGAGCAGGGGTATTACAACATCTCCTACACCCCTGTGCTCGAAGCCGGAAAGATCACCGGGGTGCTGCACGTAGCCCTCGATGTCACCGAGCAGGTGCTGGCCCGCCGAAAGGTAGAAGACAGTGAGCACCGTTTCCGCAGCCTGATCGAAGAATCGCCCGTGGCGACCTGTTTGTTTGCCGGCCGGGACCTGGTGATCGAAGTAGCCAACGAAGAAATGATCGGGATCTGGGGGAAAGGCAATACGGTCATGGGCAAGCCGCTGCGGGAGGCTTTGCCCGAACTGGAAGGGCAACCCTTTCTGCAAATCCTCGACGACGTGTTTACGGGTGGTAAACCGTACCAGGCCCGGGCGGCCGAAGCCCTGCTGGTCAAGGACGGCGTGCCGGGGGTGTATTATTTTGATTTTACGTACAAGCCCCTCTTCAATGCGGACGGCCAGGTGTACGGCATTCTCGACGCGGCAGTAGACGTCACCGAGCAGGTACTGGCCCGGCGAAAGATCGAAGAAAGTGTACAAGTTGCCAACCAGCTGGCCGGGGAACTGGCCGTGGCCAACGAAGAACTACAGGCCGCCAACGCGGAGGTCCGGTCTACCAACCAGGAACTCTCGCGTACCAACGTGGACCTGGACAACTTCATCTACACGGCCTCCCACGACCTGAAGGCGCCCATCTCCAACATTGAGGGGTTGCTGGCGGCGCTGCTGCGTACGCTGCCCCCGGAAAGCCTGGCTTCCGAACGGGTGCAGGGCATCACGGCGATGATGCAGGCTTCGGTGGAACGCTTCAAGAAAACAATCGGGAACCTGACCGAAATCGTCAAGCTCCAGAAGGAAAACAGCCAGCAGGCCACGCAGGTGAACCTGCCGGAAATCATCCGGGAAGTGCTGCTGGACCTGGAGCCGGTGATCCGGTCGTCGGGTGCCGGGGTGGCGGTAGACGTAGGGAATTGCCCGGCCATCCGCTTCTCGGAGAAGAACCTGCGGAGCGTGGTCTACAACCTGCTCTCCAACGCCATCAAGTACCGTTCCCCGGACCGCGCGCCCCGCGTACGCATCAGCTGCCGGCAAACCGGGGCGCAGCAGGTGTTCACCGTCGAGGACAATGGCCTGGGGATAGAAGCCGGGCGCATGAGCCAGCTTTTCACCATGTTCAAACGTTTTCACACCCACGTGGAAGGCAGCGGCATTGGCCTCTACATGGTCAAGAAAATCGTCGAGAATGCCGGGGGCAGGATTGAGGTGGAGAGCCAGGTTGGGGTAGGGTCCGCCTTCCGGGTCCATTTTCCCGGCTGAAGACCGCCCGCGACGGGCATTGTGTTACGAAAAACCATTTATGCGACCCTCATGGATAAAATCAGGTGCATACTGCTGGTGGACGATGACCCGATCACCAACTTCGCCAACCAGTTGCTGCTGGAAGACCTGGCCGTAGCCGAACAGGTGATCGTGGCCCGCGACGGCCGGGAGGCCCTCCAGCGCATCCGGCAGCAGGGTGAAAGGGAGCCCGGCCCGGAACTGATCCTGCTCGACATCAACATGCCGGTGATGAACGGTTTTGAGTTTCTCGAAGCGTACGCAGGGCTCGACGTTGCCCAGCAGCAGTCGGTGGTGATCCTGATGCTGACCACCTCGATGAACCCCGGGGACATGGAACGGCTGCACCAAACGCCCATCCGGGGATTCCTCAACAAACCCCTCACCGAGGAGATGGTCCGCGAATTGCTCCGCCGGCACTTCAACCGGCAACTGCCCGGGTAAGGCGGCGTTGCCGCATTCCTCAGCCCCTTTTACTGCGCCTGGAAATACACCATGAACGTAGGTGCCGCTTTTTTTTCACCGCCCCGGTGATTTGCCCGGGAAAAATCGCCAGTGTACTGTTGCAACTCCTCCTTTATTGCCTGAAATAGACCCGGAAAGCAGAGCCTACACCTACCTGGATTGCCAGGAGGCAAGATTTCTCCTACCTGCCCACCGGGCCAAAAGCGGTGGGTGACCGGGGAGGCGGATCGGGGGCTTGTCAATTTATCCATGGCAAGGAAAGTGCTCTTTTCACTGAAATGAAAAGCCCAGAACTTATTACGGTTGCCGTGCGTATTGTGAGCAGATCGAAGCGGCCTAAGGGATAACAGCGTTTCCTTTCAGGCCATGCCATCCAACGCTTCCCCACTCGCTTTTCTGGGCGCCCTCACCGAAAGCATTGACCAGGTCGTTTTCGCTTACGCAGTAGATGCGGCTCAGTTTATCTACCTCAACCCGGCTTTTGAGGACGTTTTCAAACAAAAGCGCGAAACCGTTGATCCCCGCTCCCTGCTGCAAACCGTGCACGAAGAAGACCGGGAGTACGTGAGCGAGGCTTACGAGGACCTGCTGGGAGGGCAAACGCGTAACCGAATGGAATTCCGGGTGCTGCTGCCCGACGGCTCGGAACGGTGGCTGCGGGTGAAACCACTGCTGGTGGAAGAAAACGGCACCAAAGCCGTTGCCGGGCTGGCCGAAGACATCACCGATTTCAAGCACTACTCGGAGGTAGAACACAAGTATTCCCACAAGAAAAACGCCATCATCCAGATACTCACCCACGACCTGGCCGGCCCGCTGGGCACCATCCAGTCGCTCTCTTCCCTGGTGTCTACCCGCGTGCGGGAGTACAAAGACGAAGCCCTCAACAACGTAGTGGGCCTGATTACCGAAACCAGCCGGGGCAGCCTCCGGCTAATCCGGGATTTTCTCGAACAGGAGTTCCTGGAATCCGCCGAAACGCCCCTCCTCAAAAACCGGGTGAACCTCATGGAGCGGTTCCGCCAGATCGTCGAACAGTACCAGGCCACCCAGCAAAACATGGCCATCCAGTTTAGTCTCTCCTCTTCCGATCCTTCCGTTTACGCGCTGGTAGATGAGATCAAGTTTTTTCAGGTGATTACCAACCTGATTTCCAATGCCGTTAAGTTCACCCCCGACGACGGCAAGATCACCATCCGGGTGGAAGACCAGGAAAAGGAGGGCAAGGTACTCATCACCATTCAGGACAACGGCATCGGCATTCCTAAGAAATACCACGCCAGCTTGTTTGATAAATTTACCAAGGCCCGCCGGCCGGGGCTTCGGCAGGAACCTACCACCGGGCTGGGCATGTCCATCATCAAAACCATTGTTCAATGGCACAAGGGCCGCATCTGGTTTGAAAGCAAAGAGAACCAGGGTACTACTTTCTTTGTGGAAATCCCTAAAGAATAGGAATCGTACCTCATTACCCGGATACCCTCGGGACCACCAAACCCAACATCGGCAGGGGCAGTCAAGAATGCGCATTGGATGAATTCAGGTAAATCCTTCCTGAATGGACCGTTTGCGTAACCGTTCCAACAGCGCAGCTACTTTTCACGCTTCTAACCAGTAGTCAAAAGGCGAGGCGTAGCCAACACGGGCAGGGTTGACGCATGAAAAGGGGCAACGGCTGAATCATACCCTTTGCGCGCAACAAAAGAGCAGGTCGCGCGTTGAAAAATCAGTCGAAAAGTGGCCCCTTTTGAAAATTACCAAGCCTCTATCCTCGGCCAACTTATTACCGGTCATTCCTGCAATACTGTTTTGACGATTCTTTCCAAACCTTCAACGCTGCTGCGCGGCATCAGCCGGCTGGACTTCATTGCCCTCATCATCAACATCACCATTGGGGCGGGTATCCTGGGGCTGCCGGCCAAGCTCTACGCCTTGACGGGTACCTGGAGCCTGCTGGCCTACGGCGTGAGTGCGGCCGTGGTGACGCTCATCATTCTCTGCTTTGCGGAGGTAAGCAGCCGGTTCACGGGCACGGGCGGGCCGTACCTGTACGCCCGCGTGGCCTTCGGACCGCTGGTGGGCTTCCAGGTTGGCTGGCTGTTCTGGCTATCCCGCCTGGCGGCTTTTGCCTCCATCTGTAACCTGTTCGTCAGCTACGCGGCCCTATTCCGGCCCCAATTCGCCGGTGGCTGGGAGCGCGGGGGGCTGATCACGGCACTGGTCCTGGGGCTGACGATCCTTAACTACGCGGGCGTGCAGCGGTCGGCGCGGGTAAATACGGCCTTTACGGTCAGTAAACTGCTGGCCATTGGCCTGTTTGCCGCCGGGGGGTTGTTTTTCGTGGACCCGGCGGCCTTCGTATTTCCCCCGCTGCCCGCCTACGCCCCGTTTTCGCAAGCCGTGCTGCTGCTGATCTTTACCTTTTCGGGCTTCGACGTAGCCGCCATCCCGGCGGGCGAAGTGCAACGGCCGCAGCAAACCGTGCCGGTGGCGCTGCTGGTAGCCATCGGCACGGTGGCCGTACTGTTCATGGCCGTGCAGGTCGTCTGCGTGGGTACGCTGCCCCAACTCGCCCAGTCAGAACGCCCGCTGGCCGATGCGGCCCGGCAATTCGTCGGTCCGGCCGGGGCCTGGCTCATTACGGTGGTGGCCCTGGTAACGGCCCTCGGTACGCTCCAGGCGCTGATGCTGACCGGCCCCCGGCTGCTGTTTGCCATGGCCGAGCAGGGACAACTGCCGGGCTGGTTAGCCGCCACCCACGCCCGGTTCCGGACGCCCTACCGGGCCATTCTGCTCACGGCCGCGCTGCAATGGGTGCTGGCCGTGACGGGTACGTTTCTCTACGCCCTCACGCTCAGCACCCTCATCCGGCTGGCGTACTTTGCCCTGACCTGCACCGCCTTGCCCGTGCTGCGCCGGCGCGCTGATGTGCCGGCAGCGCAGTTTCGGGTGGCCGGCGGAGGGCTGGTGGCCGGGCTGGCCGTGTTGCTTTGTCTGTGGTTACTCAGCAACGGTTCCGGCCGCGAAGTCCGGGATGTGCTGCTGGCGGCCGGACTGGGGTTGCTCATTTTCCTGGCCATGCAATGGCGCCGTCCGCCCCGGTAGTTGCGTCCGTTCGCTATTTTAGTCACCAATCACCCATTCGTATTCGTTTATGTTTCGTCAGTCCATTCCATCGGTACCCGTCCGAACGTCCGCCCGCGTGTGCGAGGTAGCCTGGTTTTCCGACCTTTGCGGAGAGGATACCGAATTTCTGAGCGTGCGCGATCCGGCCCGGGCTACCTTTGCCCACTGCCGCAACGTAGCCCTGGCCGCCGAGCGGCTGGGCTTCGGCAACCTGCTCCTGCCCACTTCCTACATGGCCGGCCAGGAAGTGGTTCCCTTTGCGGCCGGCATCGCCCCGGACCTGCGCCGGATGGGTTTGCTCACGGCCATTCGCTGCGGGGAGATGCACCCGCCCATGCTGGCGCGCACCCTGGCCACGCTCGACCATCTGCTGGAAGGGCGGCTGACCATCAACATCATCAACTCGGATTTGCCCGGCTACCGGGAAGACGCGGCCCTGCGTTACCAGCGTTGCGCCGAAACCATCCAGATCCTCAGGCAGGCCTGGACGGCCGACCGCATCGAACACGAGGGCCCGGTGTACGGCAAAATCAGTTTGCCCACCGAGCCGGTCAGACCCTACCAGCAGAACGGCGGTCCCCTGCTGTATTTTGGCGGCACGTCGGATGGGGCGCGGGACGTTTGTGCCCGCTACTGCGATGTGTTTCTGAGCTGGCCCGATACCGAAGAGGGGCTCTATGCGACCATGCAGGACGTATCCGAACGAGCGGCCCGTTACGGGCGGCAGCTCGACTTCGGGCTGCGGATTCACGTGATCGTGCGCGAAACGGAGGCCCAGGCCCGCGCCTGGGCCAAACGACTCATGTCCAGATTCGATCCCGTGCGCGGGGCGGCGCTCAAAAACGCCTCGCAAAGTTCGTGGTCGCTGGGCGTAAAGCGGCAAAACGAACTGCGGGAAGGGGCCCAGGCCGATGGATTCGCCGAGCCGCTGCTCTGGACCGACATTAACAAAGCCCGTTCGGGAGCGGGGGCGGCACTAGTGGGTAGTGCCGATCAGGTCGTCGAGAAGATCAACCGTTACCTGGACATGGGGCTGCGTTCGTTCATTTTCTCGGGCTATCCCCTGCTGGAAGAGGCGGAGTGGTTTGCCCGGCTGGTACTGCCCCGGCTGCCCACCGGATCAATGCCGCAGTGGCAAGGGCGCCGGCCCG
This sequence comes from uncultured Sphingobacteriales bacterium, assembly GCA_963844325.1. Lineage (GTDB taxonomy): Bacteria > Bacteroidota > Bacteroidia > Cytophagales > 172606-1 > CADCTQ01. The sequence continues at coordinate 3,745,670 of CAWJNV010000002.1, read as the reverse complement.
TCCAGTCGCTTTGACTGGACGGGGAGGCAAAAAATATGGTTGTATGGTTGTATGGTTGTATGGTTGTATGATTGTATGGTTGTATGGTTGACTTGTTTTTAATTTAAAGCACCGGTATCTATCCAATCAACCCGATAACCATTCAGCCATTCAGCCATACAACCTTCTTTGTCAATACATACGCACGCTTATTTGTCCCCCTTCACCGCTTCCGTGTTATCGCTCATCTTCCAGTCAATCAACAGGTGGCGGGGGTCAATGCCGGCCCTGGCGGGCTTTTGCGGCACTGTTACCGTAATCAACTGACGGTTGGAACGGATGCGGTGCTTTTGCAGGTAAAGGAGCCGGCCTGGTTTTCCGTCCTCCGCAGCGGGGGCGTAGACGCCAATCTCGATCCAGTCATCCGGCGGGATGACCGTTTGGGTGCCCGCACTGTCAACCACCACTTTGCGTGCCCGTACCGCTAAGGTTACCTCCCACTGGTCCGCTTTGGCAGGCCTGGCGGTTGCCTGCCCGGCTTCCAGTTCCCAAAAGGTATTTGCTTCGAAGAGGTCGTGCAGCAGGTAGCGGAGAGAGTCGGGCGTAACTCGCCGCAGTTCCTGGTGGAGATCCAGGCTGGTAGGGAGGTCGGTTGTCTTCGCCCGGTGCTTCCGGAGCAGGCGTCGCAGGGCCGTGTTTACCCCCTCCCGGCCGATGTACTGGCTCAGGGCGTACAGGGCAAAGGGACCCTTCCGGTAGTGATGGTACGCGTTGTGGGCGCGGAGCAGCGGCACATCGGCAGGGGTGCGGGGCGTTTCGTAGGCGGTCTGCATGACCGCCAGCAGCCGTTGCAGGTGCTCGGGACCAAAGGTTTCTTCCACCACGCCAAATGCGGAATACCACGCCAGGCTCTCCGATAGCAGACCGGCTCCTTCTACGTGGGCATGCTGCAACTGATTGCCCCACCACTGGTGGGCTACCTCGTGGGCCGCCACCGCGAAAGGAAAATCCAGGTTTCGCGCATCGGCTTCGGGATGAAAGTAGGAGAAGCCCTCCAGGTAGGAGATGTTCATGGCCGAGGCATGCAGGCCGCTGCCCGGCGCCGGATGCTCCACAAAACGGATGTGGTTGTAGGGATAGGGGCCAAATTGCCTGCTGTAGTAGTCCAGGGAGGCGGCGATGCTCCGGGCCGTACGCGCCACGTGAGCCGGGTGTTCCGGGTGGTGAATGACTTGGATGGCTACATCCTGCCACTGCGTTGAGTGCACGGCGTACCGGGCGGAAAAGAAGGCGTATTCGTTGCGAAGGGGGGCATTGGCCACGTAGCGAAAGTAAGCCCGCCCGTCTTTTTTCCACGTCTGACGAAGCGTGCCCGGTGCAACGGCCCGCTGGTCTTCCTCGGTGCCTACCACTGCTTCGAAAGCAGTTTGCTGGTCCCAGAATAGCGCCTGGCGTGCCCTTACATCATAGAGCGAAGGCATTTCCGGACGCGGTGAAAGGCCATGCGTCTGCCGTTCCGCGGCATCGGTAAGTTCAAGAACCGTTTGGTAGCCGATGGCCGGCAGCCAGTGGTAGTTGCGGAAGTAGGTACCGTTGGCGACCACGGAAGCATTTGCGCCGCTGTTGCTGAAACCCTGGAGGCTTGGCTGTACCCGGAAGCTGAGCCGCAGCGAGTCGCCGGGCCGGAGGGGCTTTGCCAGCACGTACGTGTAGTAACCGAATTTCTCGTCTGAGCGCACCCGGGTAGCCGTACGGTTGAACTGTAGGTCTCCGGTCGCTACCCCTGAGGCGGTGGTCAGGTGAACGGAATCCAGCGCCGCCGCGTGGGTATTCACCAGCAGGTACGTTCCGCGCACCACTACCTGCCGCTGCCGGGGATACATCTCTGCGCGCAGGCTGGTTTCGGCCAGCCGTGGCTGCGGAATGCCCTTGTATCGGCCGCAAAGTTGCTCGTAACCGGCCCGCCAGGCAGCCGCGCCGGCGGTGCTGGTGTAGTCATGCAGCACGTTGGTGTTGTAGAAGATAAAGCCGCCCGTGGTGAACAGAAGCCCTGCCCCCACCCCTGCCGCCAGCGCCGTGGTACGACCCAGGCGTTGTCGGGCCAGCCGGAGCCGTGTCCGGTGGCCGGCATCTCTGCCGCGCACCCAAAGCAGCTTTGCCGCCAGGGCAAGCAGCAGCGCCCAGGCCACCCAGTACAGCTTGAACCACAGCCAGGGGCCAAGGTGTGGCTCGAAGCCGCGCATATCGCTGTAGGACCAGCCCGTGTCGGCGCCAAAAATGAGCAGTTTGTGCTCAATGCCGAGGCTGGGGGCGTGGGTGATGAACCCATAGGCCAGGAGGGCGGCCAGGTGGCCCACGTATTTCTGATTTACCAGCACGTGCACCACCAGGGCGAGCAGGGCGAAAAGCAGGTACTCAATCAGTTGCAGTCCGAACAGGGTTTGCAGATATAGGCCAATCTCCGGCGCTGCGCCACACATGCGCAGTTGAGCAAGCACTCCGGCGGTCATCAGGAATGCCGTCCACCCAACGAGTACCAGGCTTAGTCCCAGGAACTTGCCCCCGAAGAGTACCCATTCCGGCACCGGCGCGGCACCCGCCAGATCCCCCAGGCCGGCCTCCCGTTCCCGCCAGACCAGCTCACCGGCATAGAAGATGGTCAGGAGCGGGATGATGACCCAACGGGTGCCGGCATGCGTGAGGGGAGCCGTCAGGAAGGTGAGCAGGTAACCCGTATTGGGCAGCATCGGAACGTCGAGGTGTTCCATGTTATTGGGCAAGACCAGGCATGTAAGCGCAGCGATCAGCCCCAGCAGGAGAAGGCCGCCCGGGCTCCTGGCCAGTTGCAGGAATGATTTCCGGGTGATCAGGCGCAGCTGGCTCAATTGCGTGGCAGGGCCAAACGAGCCCGGCACCTTTGGTAAGGCTTCCCGGGTTTCCCATAGGGGCCACGCCGGGAAAGGCACCGCAGTAGCTCCATGCAGCGCCTTTTGGGAGCGTTTGCCCGCGGCCGGCTGCGCAAACTGAAAGCGAAAACAGGTGAAGGTGAGCATGCCCAGTGAAATGCCCAGCCACAGAAAACGGTTTGCCAGCAGCATCCCCTCCAGGCCGACCAGGCGGGTGTTCCTTTCGATGGGTGTCCACACCTCCAGCCTGTTCATGATAGGCGTGAAGCCCATGGGGTCAATCAAGGTGGCTAACCGGGGCATTTTCATCACCTCGGATACGAACTGACCCACCAGGTAGGCCGTGATGAAAAGGAGGATGCCGCCCAGGTAGCTGGCCATGGCGCTGCGGGTGAGGGTGGCCAGTGAGAACTGGATCGCCGTAGCGAAAAAAGCATTCGGCAGCACAAAGCAGAAGTAGGTGCTCAGGTAGGCCGTTGCCCGGAACGGTCCGAGGAGTTCTGCTTCCACCCCGGTCAGGTACAGGGCCGGCAGGAGGCCCGCCGGGATGGAAAGCAGCAGCAGCGCATTGAGGCTAAAGGCAGCCAGGAATCGCCCGCCCAGGTATACCGCCTTGCCGGCCGGAGCGGTGTAGGTGAGGGAATACATGCGGGTCTGCACGTCCCGGGTACCGGCATTTCCGGCTACTGCCCCGCCCAATAGCAGCCAAAACGTGCAGCAAAGTGCCGCAACCGTCGCAATAACGATGGGCGCATTCAGGAGAAAATAGCCTTCACGCGCATCGTGAACGTAGTTTGCAATGACGAACAGGAAAGCAAGTCCGGCTACGATCACAAAGTAAAGCCAGTTAGACGCCTGACGCAGCTGGCAGGTGAATTCCAGGCGAAATATTCTCGCGAGGATCATGCGCTTACCTCCTCTTTTTCAAGCGGTTGATGCGCGGGCAAGTGGTGGCCCGTCATGGTGCTGAAGTACACGTCTTCCAGGTCGGGTTCCACCGGCTCGAAACCATTGCCCGGATTTTCGGGGCAGTACACATGCACCAGGGTGCGGCCGCTCAGGCGTTTGGCCGAAATAATGTTGTGTTCCGCCGGCAGCGACGCCAGGGCAGGTTTATCAATCAGCTTGCGCCATATCCTTCCTTTCAGGGCGGCAACCGCCTGCAGGGGCTCCGCCTCCAGCAGGATCTTCCCCTTATTGATAATAGCCATACGGGTGCACAGCTCCGACACGTCTTCCACAAGGTGGGTGGAGAGAATCACCACGCTCTTCTCGCCCAGTTCACTGAGCAGGTTCAGGAAGCGCACGCGTTCAGCCGGGTCCAGGCCCGCCGTCGGTTCGTCCACAATCAACAGCTTTGGGTTGCCCAGCAGGGCAACGGCCACGCCGAAGCGCTGCCGCATCCCACCCGAATAGCCGCCTAAGTGTTGCTTGCGCTCCTCCCAGAGATTCGTTTGCCGGAGCAGGCTTTCTACCACTTCCCTGCGCGAAGCACGGCCGGTGATGCCTTTGAGTACGGCAAAGTAATCGAGCAACTCCTCGGCGCTCACCTTGGGGTAGACGCCAAACTCCTGCGGCAGGTAACCCAGCGTCCGGCGCACCTCCTCTTTCTGGTTGAGTACATCCAGGTTGCCGAGCGTAATGCGGCCTTCATCCGGTTCCTGCAGGGTAGCCAGGGTACGCATCAGGGTAGATTTTCCCGCCCCGTTCGGGCCAAGCAGGCCATACATGCCCGCCGGAATGGTGAGGTTGATGTTACGAAGGGCTTTTACGCCGTTGGGGTAGGTTTTGGTAATCCCTCTGATGTGTAGTTCCATTGCGCAAGCGGATAAAGTTGAGGCGGTTGGAGAGAACAGACTACTGGAAAGAGATCAGGAAAGGCCCGTAAAAGGTGACAGCTTCCGGGCAGGGGCCACCCGCGAAAAAATCTCCTTAGTAGTGCACTAGATTACTAATACACTGTAAAGCTAATATTTCTATCAGAAATAAAAAACAGCAACCGGTCCTTGGGCAATAATTTTTTTGAGGCTTGCTTTTCCCGCACAACCCGGCGCTCCCGGTTACGCCGTTTTTAGGCCCGGGGTGGTTTTGCGCAATACGCATCCGTTTGTTGCGCTGCTTAGGGCAGCACATTTACGTTGCCGATGTTTGCCGTGGCCCATTCATTGGTCCATCAGCCGTAAGACCGGCATCAACGACTCTCCTTTGGCCGTCAGGGCGTACCATACCTGGCAAACCGCATCCCTGCCGGTAGCCGACGGGCGAAGCCTGACCATCACCGCCACGCCGGCCCGGCACGGCCCGCACGGGGCAGAGGCGTACAGCGGCCAGGTGTGCGGATTTGTCCTCAGCTGGGACAATGGAGCCAGCCAAGCCGTCTACTTTTCGGGCGATACGGTCTGGTACGAGGAACTCACCCAAATCGCTCAACGATTTGAAGTGAGGGTGGCCTTGCTCAACCTGGGCGCCGCCCGCGTCCCGGTGATCGGACCGGTCGATTTAACCATGAACGCCGGGGGGGCGATTGAAGCGGCCCGGACCTTTCCTGCGGCCACCCTGGTACCGGCGCACGTGGAGGGATGGGCGCATTTCTCCGAGTCCCAGGCCCAGGCCAGTCAGGTTTTGGACCAGGCTGGTCTGACCCGTCGTATCCTTTGGCTCAGACCCGGGGTACCCACCCGGCTGGAATGGTAGCAGCCGGAATATACCATTCCCTGCCATGTAAAAAAGCGTAAGAACATACTTACGCTTTTTGCTTTACAAGCTCAGCCCGCTACCTTTGCGTAAGTATAGTCTTACGCAAATTATGACCGATGTATTCAAGGCTTTGGCTGAACCCGTACGCCGGTCGGTGCTGGACCTGCTGGCCGGGCAACCGCTGAACGTAAACCAGATTGCCGACCATTTTCCCTCTATCAGCCGCCCGGCCGTTTCCCAACACCTGGCCGTGCTGGAAGAAGCCGGCCTGATCAAGATTTACAAAGCCGGACGTGAACGCTACGGCTGCCTGCACAGCCAGGCTTTCCGGGAGTTGCAGGCGTGGCTGGGTAAGTACCTCGCTTTGGGGAATTCGGTTGGCGAATACGGCGTGCTGCTTAATGCGGAGAACCTGTCTGCGCCCGAATTGCTGACCCAACCCGTCATGCTGCAAGCCATGCTCTCGCGCGATGTGCGCTTCGACGGCCGGTTTTACATTGCCGTCAAAACAACCGGCATCTTTTGCCGGCCCGTGTGCAGTGCCAGTCCCAAGCCCGAAAACGTGCTCTTCTTCCGCACCCGGGCGGAAGCGGTCAAAGGAGGATTCCGGGCCTGCAAGCGGTGCAAACCCTGACCTTTTCGCCATTCGCCACGAAAAGGGATACGTTCTTTTACGGCTGGCCTCCCTGCTGCCCCATCCGCCGGCGACGCCGGCAACGCCCCGGTTTATTCCACCAACCCGCTACCCCATGCAACGCTTTACCCGCTATTATCACTCCCCGGTGGGGCGGCTCGAAATTACGGCCACCGCCCAGGCCCTGCTCTCCATCCATTTCGCCGACGCCCAAAAAAAACCCGGCCCGCGACGGCCGCAGACGCCCGAAAGCAGTCCCCCCATTGAGCAGTGCATCGGGGAACTGGCGGCGTATTTTTCGGGGGAGCGGCAAATCTTCTCGGTGCCGTACCAGCTGGAGGGGACGGCTTTTCAGCAAAGAGCCTGGCAAGCCCTCACCACGATTCCGTACGGCGAGACGATCACCTACGGGCAGCAGGCCCGGCGGCTGGACAATCCCAAAGCCGCCCGGGCCGTGGGGCTTTGCAACGGCAGCAATCCGTTGGTGATCGTCGTGCCCTGCCACCGGGTCATTGGGGCCAACGGCAGCCTTACGGGTTTTGGCGGCGACTTGTGGGTAAAGCAGTGGCTGCTCCGGCACGAGCGGCGTTACGCGCAGCCCGCCGGTCCGCAACTTCACTTGTTTGCCTGACCCGGTCACCCAACGACCAACCGGATCGGGAAGGGGTTAAGCCTCGTTATTGCTGATAAATAAAAGCTTGCTGACAAACGGGGCGGGTCCACATGTTAATTTTATTGTTAAATTTAGCCATATACTTACATTCCCACCCCGCCTGGCGTTAAACGGGAACGTAAAAGCCAAACCGTCCCTGATCCGCCGCTCATGAAAAACAACTGCTACTTCACCCGCTGCCTTTTTGCGTCTTTCTTCCTGCTTGCCGGGCCGCAAGCCTTTCCGGCCGAGTACTTTGTGGCGCCTGCCGGCAATGACAACAACCCGGGCACGGCCGCTTTGCCCCTGAGGACGATCGGGCAGGCGGCCAATAAAGCCGTTGCCGGGGACGTAGTTACCGTTACCGCCGGCACCTACCCGGAGATGGTGCAATTTCCCCGTTCGGGTGCGCCCGGCCAGTACATCACCTTCCGGGCCTCCGGGCCCGTGATCGTACGCGACCCTTGCCCCGAGTCGGGGAGCTGCGGCGTCTGGCTCTGGGGCGGAATATTTGAAATCGAGAACAGGTCCTACCTGCGCATCAGCGGCTTCCGGCTGGAGAACTCCTACTTCTTCGGCATCGCCATCAAATCGAGCAGCAACATCATCGTGGAGAACAACCATACCTTCCACACGGGCGGCTCGGGCATCTACGCCGCCAGCAGCAGCTTCATCACCATTGCCGGCAACAAGGTGCAGCAGGCCTGCTGGCAAACCAGCAGCCTGAGCACCCAAAGCCAGGAGTGCATCACCCTCTCGGACGTGAACACCTTCGAGGTAAAAAACAACGAAGTGTTTGAGAGCGGCACCACCTACGCCCTCTCCACGGGCGGGGAAGGCATTGACGCCAAGGGCAGTTCTGCCAACGGCAGCATCCATCACAACACCGTTCACGACCTGGTGCGGCTGGGCATCTACCTGGATGCCTGGTCGAGCGTCAACGAAAATCACCAGGTGTACGCCAACGTAGTCTACAACTGCCGGGAAGGCATTCTGCTCAACTCCGAAAATGGCGGAACCCTCCAGCACGTGAACGTGTACAACAACCTGATCTACAACAACCAGCAGAGCGGCATCGCCCTGGAAGACTACGGGCAGGGCATCAGCTACCCCCGCAACAACATTTACCTCGTCAACAATACGATATACAACAACGGCTACAGCCTCTACAGCGGCGGCATCACGGTGCGGGCCACCAACATTGCCAACCTCGTCATCCGCAACAACATTTGCAGCAAAAACCGGTACTGGCAAATCCGGGTGGACAACCCCGCCATGGCCGTGGTGAGCCATAACCTGATCCACGATTTTGTGGGAGATGCCAAAGAAACAAGGGGCGCCGACTTCGTAGCGGGAGACCCTTTGTTTACGGACCCGGTTGCCGGTGATTTTACCCTTTCGGCAACCAGCCCGGCCCTCGACAAAGGAACTTTATCCGACGCCCCACCCGTAGATTTTGCCGGCCATGCGCGCCCGGCGGGACCGGGCGTGGACATGGGCGCCTACGAGATGAATTACGCCAACGCCCTGCCGGCCGTGAGCCTCACGGCGCCGGCCAACGGAGCTACGTACGCCGCTCCGGCCAGCCTCACCATCGGGGCCACGGCCACTGACAGCGACGGCAGCATCAGCAAGGTAGCGTTCTACCAGGGGGGTACGCTGCTGGGCGAAGACTTCACCAGCCCCTACAGCTACACCTGGAACAACGCCGCGGCCGGTCAGTACACCCTTACGGCCCGGGCGACCGACAACGCCGGTGGCAGCACTGCGAGTGTGGCCGTGACGGTAACCGTCACGGCGGCGGCCCCTGCCCCCGTCAACCTAGCCCTCAACCGGCCCGTGAGCGTATCCTCGTCGGGCTCCAAGTCCACGGGCGGGGCCAAAGCCGTTGACGGGAGTTACGCCAGCCAGTGGACGAGCAAAGGCGGCGGTGCGCAGTGGGTGCTCGTTGACCTGGGCGCGGTAAAACCCCTGAGCCGGATCAAGCTCTCCTGGGCTTCGCTGGCCTACGCAAGAGACTTTTCCATTGCGCTTTCGGCCGATAAGCTGACCTGGACGCCCGTAGCGGCCGGGCAGGGGTACGGCGCGCCCGGTTACGAGGTATCCTCGCTTTCGGCCAGTGCGCGTTACGTCCGCGTAAACGTCACTGCCGGCAACAACACGTACTACGCCTTGCAGGAACTGGAAGCATACGGCCCTTCTCCGGCCCGTCGGGAGGCGGCAACCCGCCCCAGCGGTACCGGCACGCCCTTGCCGCGGGATGAAAACGTCTTGCTGCGGCCTAACCCTACCACGGGCCGGGTAACGCTCTCGCTGGGGAGCATCACCGCCCAAACCAGCGTGGAGGTCCGGGTCCGGGACGCCTATTCGAAAGTGCTCTTTGCGTCTGATTTCCCGGGGCAAAGTCACATTGCATTGGATTTAACTGCATTTCCGGCGGGCCTCTATTACGTCTCGGTGAACCACGGGAGGAAGTTTACCGTCAAAAAAGTGCTGGTCTGTCACTGACCCGTCTTCAAACGGCAGAATAGCCTCGTCCCCGGCGCATTGCGGATAACCAGGCAAGAATGGCGTTATGGCTTAAAACCTGTCAACGGCCGGCGACCCGGCTTGTGCTTCGAAGGCGGTGGCCGTAGTGATCTCTTTCCAGTCTTCGAGGTCCTTTTGCACGGCTTTCATTTTCTGGTGGGCCAGGTCGTAGGCGTCCTGGCCGAGAAATAAATGCAAAGGCGGGTTCGGCTCGGAAGCCATCCGGATCATGACGGCCACGGCTTTGGCGGGATCACCCGCCTGGTTGCCGTTCAACTCGTGCCGGTGCATTTCCTGCGATTCCCGTACTTCCTTATACGCCCCGATCTGGTGCCCGGGCACTTTCATGGACCCGGCGGAGAGGAAACTGGTCCGGAAGTAGCCCGGCGCCACGATGGTAACCTTGATCCCGAACGGTTTCAATTCGGCGGCCAGCGACTCGGAAAGTCCTTCCAGGGCAAACTTGGTGGCACAGTAGATGCCCCAGCCGGGAAAATGCCCGAAGAAGCCGCCAATGGAGGACAGGTTGAAGAGGTGCCCCGACCGCTGGGCCCTCAGCAGAGGCATCACGTGGCGGATCACGTTCAAGGTGCCGAACACGTTGACGTCAAAGTTTTCCCGGGCTTCCCGGTCGGTCAATTCTTCCAGGCCGCCCACCTGCCCGTAGCCGGCATTATTGACCACTACGTCAATGCGGCCGAACCGGGCAACCGTTTGGCGGACGGCTTGTGCTACGCTGGCTTCCGTCATCAGGTCAACGGCAAGGGGCAGGAAATCATCCGTGGCGTTTGCTACGGCCTGGCGCAACGCCTCCTCGTTCCGGGAGGTAGCCGCCACGCGGTGGCCCTCCTGCAACAATTGTTTTACCAGGGAAAGGCCTAAGCCTTTGGAGGCGCCGGTAACGAACCATACTTTCTGGGTGTCCATGCTTCTGGGGTTTGGTATCCCGCAAAAGTAGACCGGTTTGCTCCCCCGGGCCTTGCAGTATTCAAACGAATACTTACAAAATTCAAACAGTCCGAAAGGCCGAAGGAGGAAGCCGGGTTTGTTTTTTGAAGAAGTTGTTGAAATGCGCCGGTTCCTCAAAGCCCAGGCTGTAGCCGATTTCCGCCACGTTCCAGTCGGTATGCCGCAGCAGGGCAATGGCTTCGCTGGTGAGCCTTTCGGCAATGTGTTGGGTGGTTGTTTTGCCCGTGGTTAACTGGACGGCCCGGTTGAGGTGGTTTACGTGCACGGCCAGTTGCCGGGCGTAATCGCTGGCCGAACGCATGGTCAAACGCCGGGAAGAGGAGTCAATGGGAAACTGCCGTTCGAGGAGTTCGGTAAAAATGGCGGTGATGCGGGAGTTGGCGTCGGCGTGCGGGTAGAGGGCTTGGGAGGGCTGTAACTTGAGGGCGAAGTGAATCAGTTCGTTGACGTAATTTCGCAGCAGGTCATATTTATAGGGGTAATCCGAGTTGATTTCTTCGAGCATTTTCCCGAAAATCCGGCTGGCCTGCGCATCGCGGTCCTCGTCCAGAAAATAGGCCGGTTTGCTTCCGGGCGCAAACATGGGGAGGTCCGTCAGGCTGCCCCGCATTTTTTCGGTGAAAAAGCCTTGCCGGAATATGCAGAAAAACCCCGTGGTTTCTTCGGCAACCGGCTGCCAGGTATAGGGAACCTGGGGATTGAAAAACATCAGCGTAGTACCCGCTACTTTTAAACTTTTGTCGGCGTAGTGGAAAATATTCTCGCCCCGGATGAGGCTGATTTTATAAAAATCCCTCCGGTTGTATTTAACGGGCGTAGCCCCCTTGCCAATGCAGGCTTCCAGCCGGAACACATTAAAGTGCCCCACATCCTGCCCAAGATTTTCGGGCAGCCAGTTGAATTTCTGCTGGTAGAATTCGGCAAGGGTTTCGGAAGTATTCATGGTGGCGAAGGGTAGTTGCAATATACAAACATTCACTTGGTTTGTGCAACGCATTCCCCAGTACCTGCCGGCCTCCTTCCCGGGATTCACCCCCGAATACCTGAGCGAAATCCGGAAGAAAAAACGATCTTAAACCAGTTTAACTTTTATGCGGCCGCCCGCGTGCACCTTTGTTACAACCAAACCCAATTGCACAATGGACAAGCGAATCAACATCCAGGAAATCCAGCCACAAGCGTACAAAGCCATGTACGGGCTGGAAGGGTATTTGAAAACGACCCAACTGGACCCAACCCATAAGGAACTCATCAAGATCCGGGCTTCTCAAATCAACGGCTGCGCGTACTGCATCGACATGCACACCAAGGATGCCCTCAAATCCGGCGAAACTACCCAACGGATCTTTTTACTGAATGCCTGGAAAGAAACGCATCTGTTTACCCGGGAAGAAAAAATAATCCTGGCCCTGACGGAAGCCATTACGCTGATCCACCAGCACGGGGTAACCGAACCCATGTACCGGGAGGCCGAAAGCGTACTGGGTACTACTTACCTGGCGCAGGTAATCATGGCCATCGTCGCCATCAACGCCTGGAACCGGATTGCCATCTCCACCAACATGCAACCGGCAAACTAGCAGGCACATCCCGTGGTGGAGTCATCGAAGTGGATTTAGCCCCGTATCCCCGTGGGGCCGGGTTCTCGCATGTGATTAGCGGATGAAGGGATTAGAGGCGGATGGGGTTGGTGAGGGGTTGGTTGTGAGGGGTTAGTTATGGTGGGTTGGTGAATGGTTTATGATGCGTAAGTGGTCTTTGTTCTTTTTGGCATTGCCCCAAAAAGAACCAAAAAGGGCTAGGCCCAATGATGCTTCCCCCCGCCAATCAACCCGCCCCTCGCCATTGGGCCGGGCCCACGCGCCGCGACACCACCGGTGCCGCAACAACGATATAAACACGTTGGGAAGGGTGCCTGCCCATCCCAACTCTGCCAGACTGATACAGACAAGTAAGCAACGGTGATTAGCGCCCTGCCTTTTGGATACGCAGTGTGTAGCTACGCAGTGAGCGGGCACCCATCCTTACGTGCCCGTTTCGTTCTCCCGGAACCGATGGTGTCGCGGCGCGTGGGCCCGGCCCAATGGCGAGGGGCGGGTTGATTGGCGGGGGGAAGCATCATTGGGCCTAGCCCTTTTTGGTTCTTTTTGGGGCAATGCCAAAAAGAACAAAGACCACTTACGCATCATAAACCATTCACCAACCCACCATAACTAACCCTTCACAACCAACCCCTCACCAACCCCATCCGCCAGGATGGCTACCGGTACCCGGTGGCGTCGGCGGGTTTGCCCGCATCCTGTACTTCGACGATGTACCGCCAGGCGTCGGGCCGCGAACCGTCCAGGTCGGTGAAGCCGTACACCCCGGCCAGTTCGCCGCTGGAGAGGGAATGGCCGTTGTAACGGGCCACGTCCGGGTCGGCAGCCAGCGCGGCCACGGCGCGGCCCACGTAGCGGGGCGTTTCGGAAATGACAAAGTGCGGCTCCTTCCCGAGGGCGTCCCGCCAGTTGGCCTCACGCACGCCGAAGTGCGTCAGCATGATCTCCGACCGCAGCCAGCCCGGCGTGAGGGACAGGGCCGTGCACCCGTGGGGCGCCAGTTCCCGGGCCTGCGCCCAGGCCAGGCGGATGACGGAAGTCTTGGCCAGGTCGTAGTAGGCCGACAGCCGGTAGTGGTTTTGGTTGTAGGCGGCCGTGCCGTCGGTGACTTCCACCAGCAGCCCGCCCCGGTTGCGGATGAGCAGCGGCAGGGCGAAGTGGCTCGTGATCAGGTGCGTATCCACTGCCAGCCGGAGCAGCCGGAGCCCGTTTTCCAGCGAATGTTCCCAGACCGGTTTGTGCCATTCGACCAGGAACTCGCCGCCCCAGATGTCGTTGACCAGCACGTCGAGCCGGCCGCTTTCGGCTTCAATGCGCGCCACCAGTTGCTGCACCTGCGCGGGCACCAGGTGGTCGGTCACTACGGCAATGCCCCTGCCGCCGGCCGCGGTTACCAGTTCGGCCGTTTCCTCAATGGTTTCCGGCAGGTTGTACTCGGAGCGGGCGGATTTGGTGGACCGGCCGGTCACGTACACGGTTGCGCCGGCGGCACCCAGTTCCACGGCAATGCCGCGGCCGGCGCCCCGGGTGGCCCCGGCCACCAGGGCTACTTTGCCCGAAAGTGTGTTGTGCATGGGATGTTCCGTTTTGCGGGTGGTCAATTTAGGAATATAAGAATGGATAGTAGTAGTATTCTTTGAAAACGAGGTAATTACCGAACATCGCCCCGGAAACTACGTAAAGGCGGTATCCCCTATGCGGATAGTACTTAGCGTAGCATCCTGCCAATCCCCACGACTATGAGCACTATCATTGCAGTATCTAAACAGGAACTCGACCAGAACCCGCACCTGAAAGCCCAGCTTCAATCCGTGGTTGAACAGATGTCAACGCTGGAGGAGGAATATTCTTTTTTGCCGCTTCCGGACTACGAACAGTCGTTCATCCAGTTGCTGGAAACGAACCACATTTCCTACCACATTCCCCAGGCTTGATCGCACAGGTCCAATGCGGCGGCAAGTGACCGGCAAGGGTATACCTGCCAGTTGCAGTGCGTCCCGTTGGTGTAACGGCTGCCATTCACGACAACCCCTCGTTATAATGCATTTCACGCAGGAGTGCGGCGTAATGGCGGGCAATCATTCTTTCAACTCAGCGGATAAATCACGCGAACGATGAACCAGGACCATTTGATCTTAGACTGCCACACGCACGTCGTGCAGTGGCGGCAAGAACCGGAAACCTATTTTGAGGGGGAGAACCAGGCAACTGTGTTCTATGCGTTTGACCTCCTTCCGCCCGAGTCACCGGAACAGGAAAGCGTGGCTTTCACGGTGGTTTCCACGCTGGAGGTACTGAACCAGTACAAGGGCGTCATTGTCAATGCCAGGACGCAAACCGCATTTACGCTCAAAAACCAGGGGCACAAGCCCACGGTGGATACGCTGTTCCATTGCGCGCAAGTAGCAAGCGAGGCGTTTTTCGGCGTATTGCGGGCAGAAACAGCCGGCTCTCCGCTGGCCGGCATTGCGCTTAAAAAGCCCGAAAGAGGGGAAATCGAACGCGACCTCAGCCATTCCCTCCAGGTGCAGTACGGCTAAACGCACCAGGGTTCCATCCTTACCGTTTGTCCCGTATTATCGTGCCCATCGTTACCGGGCCGTCGGGAGTACTGACCGATGACCATTGACCGATGACCCTACCCTTCCGCCTGCGTCTGCTCGGGGTAGAGGATCACGAAGCTGATGGGTTCGAACTCCCGGGCCAGTTGCCGGGGAATTTTGTCGAGGTAGCCGTTGTAGGAAAGCGTAGCCGCCCGGGCGCTGACCACCACCAGCAGGTCGTCGGGGGTAACGTGGCCGGCCGGCCCCCCTTCAAGCGGCCAGCCCGTGCCGTCGCGGAAGGTTTTTTCCACGTTGAGCGCCGTGCGGGAAAAGACGGTTTCGAGGTGCTGCCGGGTATCCGCATCGGCGTAAATGGTCATCGAAACGCCGATCTGTTTGGCCATGCGGTGCAGGTCGAGCACCCAGGCGCCGAAGCCCTTTTCCAACCCGGCGTTGGCGGGCACGGACACCACCATGCGGTTCATGGTGCTCAGAGGGTGCAGCAGTTTGCAGACGTAAACGGCCTGGTAGCTTTGCGCCAGCAGGTTGTCGAGCACGCTGCCGAAGATGCGCTGCTGGGTCGTCACCCGGCCGTTCCAGCCGATCACGATCTTGGTAATGAGCAGTTCGCGCACGGCCCGCAGCACGCCGCTGCTCACGTTCATGTCGATGCGCGTGACCAGTTGCACTTTTTCGTCCACGGCCGCCGCGTGGTGGATCGCCTGCTCCAGCATCTTGTTCTGCTGCACCAGCTGCGTGGGGGTGTCTTCGGCGTCCTTGACCACCGCCAGCGGGTAAAGCGGCGTGCCCGAATGCGGTTCTTTGAGCAGGATGGCAAAGTCCACCAGGTGCTCAATGGTAGCCGGGTTGGAAATGGGCACCAGGATGCGGTTCGGCCCGGCGCTTATGTCAACCTTTTTGGTGCTTTCGGCAATGGCGAGTTTACGGCCCGCCCGTTCGGTCACCAGCGAACTGATGATGCAGGTAAACAGAATCATGATCACCGCGCCGTTGAGCACGCTTTCGTCGAGCACCTTCAGTTCGAAGCCCACCAGCACGGCCGTCAGCGTGGCCGCGGCGCGGGCGTTGCTCAGGCCGAAGATCACGTTGCGCTCGGTGGGCGTAAAGTCGAAGAACTGCTCGGTGAGCCAGGCCGCCAGCCACTTGCCCGCCGTCGCCACCCCCAGCATGGTGCCCGCCACCAGCCAGGCTTCGGCCCCCTGGAAGAGCACCCGTACGTCGACGAGCATGCCCACCGAGATGAGGAAAAAGGGAATGAACACGGCGTTGCCCACAAACTCGATGCGGTTCATCAGCGGGGAGCGGTGCGGAATGAGCTGGTTGAGCACCAGCCCGGCCAGGAAGGCCCCGATGATGGCTTCCAGGCCCGCCAGTTCGGCCAAAAAGCCCGTCACGAACACCACCGCCAGCACGAAGGTGTACTGGGCCACGCTTTCGCTTTCCACGTTGCGGAAAAACCACCGGCTCAGCCGGGGCAGCCCCCAGATGACCACCACCGCGTAGAGGGCCAGCGACACCACCAGCCGCAGCCAGAAGGCGCCGCCCAGTTCGCCCCGCGCCGAACTGGCAATCACCGCCAGCACGAGCAGGGAAAGCAGGTCGGCGATGAGCGTGCCGCCCACCGTAATGGTGACCGAACGGCTCTTGGCAATGCCCAGCTTGCTGGCTGCCGGGTAGGCCAGGAGCGTGTGCGAACCCAGCAGGGCGCCCAGCAGCATGGAGGCCGGCACGCCGTAGCCCAGCACGTAGTAGCCGGCGGCCATGCCCATGATCTGGGGCAGGAAAAACGAGGCCAGCCCGAAGGCGACACTGGTGTTGCGGTTTTTCTTGAAATCCTGCATGTCGATCTCCAGGCCGGCCGTGAACATGATGTAGAGCAGGCCCACCGTGCCGAAGAGGATGAAGCTCGCATTGCGCTCCAAGAGGTTGAGGCCGTTGGGGCCGATCACCACGCCGGCCAGGATCATGCCGATGATGCCGGGCATGCGCAGCTTGCGCAGCAGGATGGGCACCAGCAGGATGATGAGCAGCACCAGCGAAAACACGAGGACGGGGTCTTTAAAGGGAAGCGCAAACGATACGTTCAGCAGCATGGGAAAAATGGGTTGTTGGTTGTTGGTTGCGCTTTCTGTCAATCCGGTTCATGATTATAATCGGCGAGCAAAATACTATAATTTAAATTCCTGCCGTTTCAGTAAAAGAATTCCCGGTGCTTGCCCGGGCATTCATTCCCTGCCCTGCCGGCCCCGGCGGCCATTTACCTGTTTACGCCTGGTATGACTACTCCATTGAAAAGGGTATGACATTTCGTTTCCTGCTCCCACTGCTGCTGCTGGTAAGCGGCGCTGGCTTTGCCCAATCTGCTTTTCGCCTGCGGGGCGTCATCCTCGACCGCCAGACCAAAGCCCCCGTTTCCTTTGCCAGCATCGGGGTTGCGGCAACGCCCCTGGGCACCCACTCCAACCAGCACGGCGAATTCACCATTCTCTTTCCACCGGCTGCCCCGCCCGGCCGTCAGCGGCTGCGGATTTCCTGTCTGGGCTACCAGTCCCTGGAATACGGGCTGGATTCGTTGCCGGCCAATGCCCCCGTCGTCATCCTGCTTACCCCCCACACGATTTCCCTCGGGGAGATCGTGGTCAGCAGCGGCCCGCTGACGGCCGAGCAGCTCGTGCGCAAGACCCGGGAAAAGATTGCGGACAATTATTCGGCGGACCCCTACCTGCTGCGGCTCTTCTACCGGAACATTTGCCGGGAAGCGGCCGGCAGCCGGCTGGTGGAGGCCAAGGCGGACCTCTACGACCCCAAAGGGCACGGGCGGCTGCACGCCAACCCCAACCGGAAAGTACACCTGCGGGTCAACCGGCTGCGGCGCAGTTACGACTTTACCCGGCTGTTTGACCAACACGACTACCTGAATTTCAATGGCATTCTCCGGCAGGACGTCACCAGCTACCCGAGTATGGTGCTAAAGCCCTCCCCCCAGTTTACCTACCGCATCCAGGATACGCTTTACCACCCCGAGCAGCCGGTCTACCTGGTCACCTACGCGCATTCGTTCCAAAAGCAGAACAAGCACCCTTTCAAGCGGCAGCTGCAAGGCACCCTCTACATCGGCGCCCACGATTTTGCCCTGCTTAAATTCGAAGAACAGACCCGCGATGAGGTGTACCTGCCGGCCGATACCGTGCGCCGGTGGGAGCAGCAGGTGTTTACCTACCACAAAACCGGAGGAAAGTATTTTCTGGAGCAGGCGCTGCGTGATTTTTCCAGCTTCAAGCTCGCCTACGATTCAACCCGGCGCCGGGAAATACCCCAACACCACGAGACGCACCTGGAACTCGTCGTGGAGCAGGTCCTGCAAAAAGACTTTACGCCCTTCACCGGGAAACTGCCCGACCTGGAAGTGCTGGCCCACCTGCCGTATGATTCGACCCACTGGCAAAGCGATACCACCCTGAGCCGGTACCCGGCGGGGGATTCGCTGCTGGCGCAACTCGGGCAGGAACAGCCCCTGCCGCTGCAATTTGCGGCCATGGTCGGCAAAGTAAACGGGCAGCAGGCGTCGCGGGCCCCCGCCCGGCAGTATGCGTTCAGCCGGGCCGACACGCTGCGCGGTGCGTTAAGCGCCGGGCGGAGCTGCTATGACGTTACGTACTACCACCTCGACGTTGGGGTGATGCCCGAAACAAAGTCCATTGCCGGCGCCAGTACGATCCGATTCCGGGTGGTAGTGCCCTTCAAAAGAATGCAGATCGACCTGCACCGGGACATGCAGATCGACAGCATTACCCTGGGCGCCCGCCGCCTGTCTTTCGAACGGGAGTTCGACGCGGTGTTTGTGCAACTCGCCGACACGCTCCCGGCGGGCCGCCTGGAACAGATCACGGTGCACTACCGGGGGCGGCCCCGGGAAATGGACCTGGACTACCGCTGGTCGGGGGGCTTCCTGTGGAAGCAGGACGAGGAAGGCAACCCGTGGGTAACGGTGGTATGCCAGGGACTGGGCGCCAGTTTGTGGTGGCCCTGCAAGGATCACTTGTCGGACGAACCCGACAGTGCCCTCGTCAGCGTAACCGTTCCGGAAGGGCTGATGAACGTGTCCAACGGCCGCCTGCGCGGCGTTCGTACGCTGGCCGATGGCCGGTCCCGGTACGATTGGTTCGTCAGCTACCCCATCAACACGTACAACCTTACCCTCAACGTCGGCAAGTACGCCCACTTCCGGGCGTATCACGCCTCACCCGGTACCGTTAGCCCGTCCGACACCCTTACGCTGGACTATTACGTCTTGCCCGGGCACCTGCCGCAAGCCAAAGCCTACTTTGCGCAGGTACCGCGCATGCTCACCACCTACGAAGGCCTGTTTGGCCCCTACCCTTTCCGGCGGGATGGATTCAAAGCCGTGGAATCCGTGTACATCGGCATGGAGCACCAGAGTGCCATTGCCATTGGCGACGGGTTTGCGCTGGGCATGGAAACCGCGGAAGGCCCCCTCGACTGCTCTCCCCTGCTCCTGCACGAAGCGGCCCACGAATGGTGGGGCAACCACTTGAGCATGGGCGACATTGCCGACATGTGGATTCACGAAGCCTTTACGACCTACGCGGAAGCCCTGTTCCTGGAAAAGCAGTTGGGCGTAAAAGCCGCTTTTGCGTACCTGAACGGGATGGAAGTGGTCGGCAAGGAGCCCATCGTGGGCCGGTACGGCGTGAACCACGTGTTTTACCGCGACGATGACATGTACACCAAAGGCGCTTTGATGCTGCACACCCTGCGCCACGTGCTCGACGACGACGCCCGCTGGTTTGCCCTGCTGAAAGACCTCCAGGCGCATTTTCACCACCGGATCGTCAACACGGAGGATGTCGTTTCTTTTTTTAACCAGCGCACCGGCAGAGACTTGACGCCGTTCTTCAACCAGTACCTGCATTATCCCAACATTCCCACCCTGGAATTACAATTTAAACCGCAGGGCAACGGGCAAGTGGTTTTTTACCGCTGGAAGGCAGACGTAAAGAATTTCAACATGCCGGTCAAAGTGCAGCTCCGGCCCGGCCAGTTCACTTTTATCCATCCTACCACCCGGTGGCAAAAGCTTAAAACCGGGCTTGCTTCCCCGTCGGCTTTTCAGGTGGCCGAAGACCAATTCTACGTGAACGTTACCCGGACGGCTAAGTAGAGAACGCATCGCATTTGGTTGTTCACACCTACCCGTGAATCAATACCCCACGAACAACCAACAACCAACAACGAAGGCGTATTCGGGCAAATTTCACGGAGGGCTACCGGTTCTTGTCCTTCCGGGTCCGCAAAGCAATGTCCAGGCGCCGTTCCATCGCTTCCCGCAACTGGGAAGCACTGAAAGGCTTCTGCAAGGCGCGTGGGAACTTCAGCAGCCGCCACAGCCGCCCTTCCTGCTTACGCGCGAAGGAGCGCAGCACAATCAGGGGCACGGCCAGCAGTTTGACCAGCAGGTGCAGTTGCCGGCCGATGGGGAGCAGGCCGAGGGTTTGCGCATCGAGAAGGGCTAAGGCAATCTTTCGTTTTTCCCGCTCCCGGAAGGCCGCGTAATCACGGGCCGTCTCCACGGAGCTGAATCCCCAGACTTCCAGTTGCTCCTTCAGCTCCAGCGCCAACCCATCGGCTTCCAGAACGAGGATGTGCAACCGCGACAGGTCCCGGGGAGAGGATACCTGGTAGGGCAAGTCATACAAGTCCAGCAAGTCGGTCAGTTCGCGGTAATAGCCTCTGGGCGTGTAGACTACCACCCAGGGCCGTTCCTCCTCCCGGCGCGACAAGTTGAACAACTGATAGGACAAGTCGGGATTATCCTCCAGGAGCATTCTGCTGATCGTAATGGTTACACTCACGGGCGTAGCGTAGGAGTAAGCTTTACCTTTCCTTCTGAATTGCACGGCCCGGGATGTTGCCGGAGCCGTGCAATGCATCCGTCCTTACAGTCCATGGCCGGCTGTTGTACCACCATCGACCACAAATGCGCAACCTGTCAATCCCTTCTATTACGGCAACGCCAGGCAGGCGGCTGTAGAAATAATACGCATTTACGGGAGGGTATTCTACGGAAAAAGGGAACATATTTTTGTTTTTATAACAGGATGCACCTGCTTGATGGCTAAATCGGAGGATATTTATTTGATAATGAATTGATTGCTTTCGTTCAAATACGTACGCTCCGTACCGCAACTACTGGATTGTGAAGCACACCGGATTTAAAATTGTGCGCAGTTATGTCACAAATCTGAGACATTAATCTTATCTTTGCGACATGGAGGTTACGCAGCAGAAAATCATCGACGCGGCCATTGTTACTTTCAACGACGACCTGTCGGCGCCGCTGGAAACGGTTGCCGACCAGGCCGGCGTAACGCGCCGCACCCTGCACCGCTACTTCGGCGACCGGGCGCAGTTGCTGGATGCCTGTAAAGCGGAAATGCAGGCGCGTTGCCAGGCGGCCATGACGGCGGCTTACCGCAGCAGCAACGATCCGCTCAGGCAACTGGAGCTGATGCTCTACGCGGGGATTGATTGCGGGTATAAATACGCCTTCCTCCGGAAGCTGCACCGGCGCACCCGGTACCCGGATGTCCCCGAAAATGCGGAAGGAGTTGAGTACGATACCATTATGGGAAAATGGCGGGCCCTGGTGGCCTCGCTGCAACAGCAGGAGATCATCAGCCGGCAGCTTACCATCCCCTGGATCTTTGCCCTGTTCGACGGGATGATCAACAGCACCATCGACGCCCTGCGTTCGGGGGACATTGCCCGCAACGACATTAAAAAATTCGCCTGGTTTTCCTTCAGCCGCAGCATCGGCATCGGGTCGGCGCTGGTGGAAAACGAAAACTAAAAAACATGGACCACTCAGAAACATTTGACGTAATCATTGTCGGCGGCAGCCACGCCGGCCTGGCGGCGGGCCTGACCTTAGGCCGCGCCCTGAAAAAAGTGCTGATCATTGACAGCGGCAAGCCCTGCAACCGGCAAACGCCCCACTCGCACAACTTCCTCACCCACGACGGCCGCAAGCCCGCCGAGCTGCTGGAAATCGCCCGGGCGGAAGTGCTCCGCTACCCGACGGTGCAGTTCCTCAGCGGCACGGTGACCACCGGGGGCGGCACCACCCGGGATTTCGGGGTCAGCACCGCCGGGGGGCAGCACTTCCGGGCCCAAAAGCTGCTGTTTGCCACCGGCGTGCAGGACCTCATGCCCGATCTGGAAGGCTTTGCCCCGTGCTGGGGCATATCGGTCATTCACTGCCCGTACTGCCACGGCTACGAGTACCGCGGCCAGCCGACGGGCATCCTCATGAACGGGGAGGCCGCCGTTGACTTCAGCCAGTTCATCCACAACTGGACTGACCGGCTCACCCTGTATACCAACGGGAAAGCGACGTTTTCGCCCGAAGGCAGGGAGAAACTCACCCGCCTCGGCATCCCGGTGGTGGAAAAGGAAATCGCGCGCCTGGAACACGCGGACGGGTACCTTACGCACCTCTCCTTCACCGACGGCACCCGCCAGCCCCTGGAGGCGCTGTACGCCCGGCCCCCCTTCACGCAGCACTGCATACTTCCCGCGCAACTCGGCTGCGCCCTCACCGAAGAGGGCCTCCTCCGGGTGGATGACTTCAAAAAAACCACCGTGGCGGGCATTTACGCGGCCGGCGACAACTCAATGATGATGCGTTCGGTGGCCGGTGCGGTAGCCGCCGGCATGATGGCCGGGGCCATGCTGAACCACGAGATGATCCGCGAAAGGGCGTAAGTGTACATAGTGTTATATGGTTGAATGGTTGTATGGCTGAATGGCTATATGGTTATCGGATCAGCCATGCAGCCATTTAACCATATAGCCATATAGCCATACAACCATCCAGCCATCACTTTATCGTTTAAAATAAACCCGGAACGTAGAGCCTGCCCCCACCCGGCTTTCCACCTCGATGCCGCCCCCGGCGTTTTCCAGCATCTTCTTGACGATGTAGAGCCCGATGCCGGTGCCTTCCACGTGGTTGTGCAGGCGTTTGAAGAGGGCAAATATCTTGTCCTCGTGCCGCATGTCCATGCCCAGCCCGTTGTCGGCGACGGTGAGCACGTGGTGGGTCGGCAGTTCGTAGCACGTGATGCGGATGTGCAGCGGCCGGTCGGGAGATCGGTACTTGACGGCGTTGGACAAGAGGTTGTAAAGCACACTCTTGAGGTTCTTTTTCGAAAAGTACACCGGCGAACAATCCAGTTGCTCATCGATCCGGGCGCCGGCCTCGGCAATCTGGGGGGCCAGGTCCTGGCATACTTCGGCCAGTACCCCGGCCAGGGGAATGCTGGCGGCGTCTTCCGGGGTTTCCTTGCTGGCCCGCGCCACTTCCGTCAGGTCCCGGATCGTCGATTTGAAACGGGCCACCGAGCCGTAGAGCAGTTCGTAAATATGCTGCACGTTCTTTTCCTCGCGGGTTTGTTTGCTCGTCTGCCGCTCCATGGCCCTGAGCAGCCCTTCAATGTTGAGGATGGGCGATTTCAGGTCGTGGGAGGCCGTGTAGACGAACGTGTCCAGGTCGGCGTTGATGCTGGCCAGGCGGCGGTTCGAGTGCCCCAGTTCCTCGTTGGCCGCCCGCAGTTCTTCGTTGGAGGCGGCCATCTCTTCGTTGAGGGCCGCCAGTTCTTCCGACATCCGCTGCGCCTCCTGGCCGGCCCGCTTGGCGTCGGTAATGTCGATGCAGGTGCCGTTCATGCGCACGGCCCGCCCGCCCTCGAAGACCCCCTGGCCCCGTTCGGCAATCCAGATGCGCTCGCCCGAAGGCTTCACCGCGCGGAACTCCACGTAGAACGACGCCTCCTGGTTGTGCAGGACCTTGCTTACCCGCCGGTTTACTTCCGGCCAGTCCTCGGGATGCACCACGCGCTGGAAGACCTGGTACGCATTGCCAAATTCCCCCTCGTATTGGGCGGCTTCCAGCCCGAACATCTCCCGCAGCAGCGCCGAGTAGGTAGCCCGGTCGTGCACCGTGTCCCACTCCCAGATGCCCACCCGGCCGGCCTTCACCGACAGTTGCAGTTGCTGCTCGGCCAGGTGCTGCTCGTGCACGTCGATCACCACCCCCACGTAGCCTTCAAACCCGCCCAACGGGTCGAAGGCAGGTTCGCCTTTGTCGAGAAACCAGCGGTAGTTGCCGCCCCGGTCGCGGAGCCGGTACAGCAGGGCGAAGGGCTCCTGCCGCGCGTTGGCGGCCAGGAAAACCTCCGCACTCTGCGCGGCGTCGTCGGGGTGGGTGGCCGAGAGCCAGCCCAGGCCCAGGGCCTCTTCCCCGGTCTGCCCGGTGTAGTCGAACCAGGGGTTGTTCAGGTACGTACAGGAACCGTCGGGGTCCGTTACCCAGATCATCACGGGCACGTTGTCGGCCATCTCGCGGAAATAGGTTTCCCGTTCCAGGAGTTGCTCGGCGTAGCGTTTCTGCTCGTGGATGTCGGTGCAGGTGCCGACCCAGCCGAATACCGCTCCCGCCTCGCCCCGCAGGGGAACGGCCCGGATCAGGTGCCAGCGCCAACTGCCGTCGTCGGCCCGCCGGTAGCGGCACTCTACCTGGTAAGGCGTGTGCTCCCGCAGGCTTTGCTGCCAGCGGGCCGAAGCCGCCGCCGCATCGTCGGGGTGCGTCACGTCCGTCCAGCCCCGTTCCAGCGCTTCCGCGGGTTGCTGCCCGGTGTAGGCGTACCACTGCGCATTGAAGTAGTCCAGTTCCCCCTCGGCCGTGGCCGTCCAGGCCATCTGGGGCACCGATTCGAGCAGGGTGCGGAACCGCCGGGCGTTCTCTTCCACGGCCCGCCGGGCCATCACCTGCGCGGTAACCTCCACCACGATCTGGATGATGCCCGTGACCTGCCCCCCTTCGTCCTTGAGGGCCTGATACACGGTGTTGTAGTAGCCGGGCACCAGCGCACCGTCCCGCTCGAGCGTGGCGGCAATCTCGTTGGCTTCAAAAGTGGTGCCGGTGGCAAACACGCCGGCCAGGATGGCTTCGAAGCCTTGCCCCCGCACTTCGGGCAGGGCCTCAAAGAGCGGTTTGTCGCGCAGGGCTTCGGGGGCCCGGCCCAGAATCCCGCTCATGACCGGGTTGACCAGTTCCACCCGGTGTTCTTTTCCGGTGTAGATGCCGATGCCCAGCGGGGCCTGCATGAACAGGGCGTACAACCGGTCGCGTTCGAGCCGGGCCTGGGCGTAGGCGGCCTGCTCCCGCTGCCGGCTTTCGCGCAGGTCGCGTTCGGCCTTCTGGCGGGCCAGCACCTGCCCCGTGGCATCGGTAGCCACCACCGTAATGCCCGTAATGTGCCCCGCTTCGTCGCGGATGGGCAAGTAGATGAAATCAAAGTAGAGGGTTTCGCGGCGGCCGTCCCTCAGCAGTTCGCCGGGCAGTTCCTTGCCCATGAAAGGCGCGCCCGTGGTGTACACGCCCAGGAGCAGGGCTTCGAAGCCCTGTCCGGCCAGTTCGGGCAGGGCTTCAAACAGGGGCTTGCCCAGCGTCTGCGCCGGCGTGCGTCCCCACATCTGGAGGATCAGGGCGTCGACGGATTGGATTACGTACCCGGGGCCTTTGAGGATGAGTACGCCCCAGGCGGAAGCAGCGGCAGGCGGGGAAACAACGGGAGCGGCGGCGGGTAAATTCAAATCCTGGGGCAATGACATGGGTATGAAGCAGGAGGAATACGTGGGCGGTCGGGTGGAATGACGCGGAATGCCATTCCGGTTTAAGTAAAATTAGGAAGTATTTACCGGCTTTGTGCTTTCGGGGCCCCCTAGAATTGTATGTGATTAGCGCATGAGGGGATTAGAGGGGGATGAGGTTGGTGAGGGGTTGGTTGTAAGGGGTTGGTGAATGATTGATGATGCGTAAGAGGTCTTTGTTCTTTTTGGCATTGCCCCAAAAAGAACCAAAAAGGGCTAGGCCCAATGATGCTTCCCCCCGCCAATCAACCCGCCCCTCGCCATTGGGCCGGGCCCACGCGCCGCGACACCATCAGTGTCGCAACAACGATATAAACACGTTGGGAAGGGTGCCCGCTCACTGCGTATTTATTTACACTGCGTAAATACAAGGGAGGACGCTAAGCATATACCTAGAATTGAAAGCGGCGGTCCGTTGCCGGACCACCGCTTTGCTTTACCGAACCGCTTTGGTTGCCCCCCGACCGGATCAGGCCAATTCGAAGCGGTCGAGGTTCATCACTTTGGTCCACGCGGCCACAAAATCCCGCACGAACTTCTCCTGAGCGTCCTCGCAGCCGTAGACTTCGGCAAGCGCCCGAAGCTCCGAGTTGGAGCCGAAGATGAGATCGACGCGGGTGCCCGTCCACCTGAGTTCACCGGTGGCCCGGTCGCGGCCCTCAAACACATTCTGGGACGTGGCCGCCGCCTTCCAGGTCGTACCCAGATCGAGCAGGTTCACGAAGAAGTCGTTCGTGAGCGATTCGGGACGGTTCGTGAAGACCCCGTGTTGCGAACCGTCAAAGTTCGTGTTCAGCACGCGCATGCCACCCACCAGCACCGTCAGTTCCGGGGCCGTCAGCGTCAACAATTGGGATTTGTCGATCAGCATCTCCTCGGCCGAGGCCGCGTGGTGGGGCTTCAGGTAGTTGCGGAACCCGTCGGCCGCCGGTTCGAGCGCGGCGAACGATACCGCGTCGGTTTGCGCCTGCGAGGCGTCGGCGCGGCCGGGCGTGAAGGGCACCTGCACCGGGTAGCCGGCGTCGGCGGCCGCCTTCTCAAGGGCGGCGCACCCGCCGAGCACAATCAGGTCGGCCAGCGACACCCGCTTGTCACCCGCCTGCCGGCCGTTGAACTCTTCCTGGACGTTTTCGAGCGTATTGAGCACCCTTGCCAGTTGGGCGGGGTTGTTCACTTCCCAGTACTTCTGCGGAGCCAGGCGAATGCGGCCCCCGTTGGCGCCGCCGCGCTTGTCGGAACCCCGGAACGTGGAGGCGGACGCCCAGGCGGTAGCGACCAGTTCGGACACCGACAGGCCGGCTGCCAGGATGTAACGCTTCAGGGCCGCAATGTCGTTGTCGTCAATGAGCGCATGCGTAACGGCCGGGATGGGGTCTTGCCAGATGAGTTCTTCCTGGGGTACTTCCGGGCCGAGGTAGCGGGCCCGCGGCCCCATGTCGCGGTGCGTGAGTTTGAACCAAGCCCGGGCAAACGCGTCGGCGAACGCACCGGGATTTTCCAGGAAATTCCTCGAAATCTTCTCGTAGGCGGGGTCCACGCGCAGGGCGATGTCCGTGGTGAGCATGGTGGGGGCGTGGCGCAGGGCGGGATCGTGGGCATCGGGTACGGTGCCGGCCCCGGCGCCGCTTTTGGGCTTCCACTGGTGCGCCCCGGCGGGGCTCTTGGTCAGTTCCCATTCGAAGCCGAACAGGTTTTCGAAGAAGTTGTTGCTCCACTGCGTGGGGGTGGTGGTCCAGGCGCCTTCCAGGCCGCTGGTGATCGTGTGAACCCCGTGGCCGCTGCCGAAGCTGTTTTTCCAGCCCAGGCTCAGTTCTTCGATGCTCGCACCGGCGGGTTCGGCCCCGACGTACTTGCCCGGGTCGGCCGCGCCGTGGGTTTTGCCGAAGGTGTGCCCGCCGGCAATCAGGGCAACGGTTTCGGCGTCATCCATCGCCATCCGGCCGAAGGTCTCGCGGATGTCGCGCGCCGAGGCGAGCGGATCGGGGTTGCCGTTGGGGCCTTCCGGGTTCACGTAAATGAGTCCCATCTGCACGGCGCCCAGCGGATTTTCCAGTTCGCGGTCCCCGGTATAGCGTTTGTCGTCCAGCCACTTGGTTTCCGAACCCCAGTACACGTCTTCCTGCGGTTCCCACACGTCTTCCCGGCCACCGGCGAAACCGAAGGTCTTAAAGCCCATCGACTCCAGGGCGCAGTTGCCCGCCAGGATCATCAGGTCGGCCCAGGAGAGTTTCTGGCCGTATTTCTTTTTGACCGGCCAGAGCAGCAGGCGGGCCTTGTCGAGGTTGGCGTTGTCGGGCCAGCTGTTGAGCGGCGCGAAGCGTTGCTGACCGGCGCCGGCGCCGCCCCGTCCGTCGGCAATGCGGTACGTACCCGCGCTGTGCCAGGCCATGCGGATCAAGAAGGGTCCGTAGTGCCCGTAGTCGGCCGGCCACCACGCCTGGGAGGTGGTCATCAGGTCGAAGAGGTCCTTCTTGACGGCCGCCAGGTCGAGCGACTTGAACGCTTCCGCGTAGTTGAACGCCTCGCCCATCGGGTTGGAGCGGGTGGAATGCTGGCGCAGGATGTTCAATTTCAACTGGTTGGGCCACCAGTCGCGGTTTCTCGTGCCCCCGCCGGCAGTTTTTTTCAAAGCGCCGCTGCTGAAAGGGCACTTGACTTCGCTGTCGTTCACATTCAATGATTTCTGCTGGGTCGGCGTGTAGTTTTCCATTTTGTTGTATCGGGGAATAGTTGTTTTCTGCGTTTGGTATTCAAGACTATCACAGCGCCGGCAATAAATCAAATTGATTGTTCTTATGCAAGTATAGTTTTCATCTATACAAACGAAAAAAGCCGTTCTGCTCGACAGCAGAACGGCCTTTTGGTTGGAAAATACTTACCGGCCCGGTTGGGATTGGGTGCTTAACAAGTGATACAGGTTTTCCAGGCCCGCGGTAAAGCCTTCCTTGAAGCCCATCCGGATGATTTCTTCCAAATCCTCCAGCTTGTCGAACGTGATCTGGATGTTGACCCGGGCCCGGTCCCCCTCGCCGGTAAAAACGGTTGCCCACAACGACCGGGGCAAGCCGGGATTGACGTTGCCGTGTTCGTCGCAAAAACCATCCAGCGCCGTGTATTCCCGAAGCGGGGCAATGGTCCGGAAGTCCGACCTTGCCCAGTGCACCTCCCCTTCGGGGCCCATCATGGCGTAGAGCCAGTAGCCGCCTTCCGAAAAATCCATCCATTTGGTTTTGGCCTGCCACGGTTTTGGGGCCCACCACTGGTCCAGCAACTGGCTCTCCGTCCAGGCCGCCCATACCAGCGGGAGCGGCGCTTCAAATTCGCGTGCTACGTTGATCTTGCGGTTGTCGCGGTCAACGGCAAAGTTGGTCAAGCTTGTCGGGTTCATGGTTTGTTTGATTTTAGTTTGTTTAATACTTCGTCCAGTTGGGTAAAACGTTTCTCCAGCAGCCCTTTGAATTGGTCGAGCCACTTTTCGATTTCCCCCATTCTTTGCGGGTTCAGGTGGTAGTAGATTTCCCGTCCCTGTTGCTGCTGTTCCAGTAATTCGCACTCCACCAGGATTTGCAGGTGTTTCGAAACGGCCTGCCGGCTGTGGTTGAAGTGCTCGGCCACCGCATTGGGCGTCATGGCCTGCACGGCCAGCAAACACAGAATGGCCCGCCTCGTCGGGTCGGCAATGGCCTGAAAAACATCTCGCCTCATGGGGTTACAAGTTTGATGTGCAACTGATAGGTAGCAAATATACATGCAACCATTCGGTTGCGCAAGTAAAAACCGTAAAAAGTGCATAAAAAAACTCACCCACGTTGCCTTCCCGGTGCGGGGCCTTTGTACGCGTGGACGACCAACGCCTCTAAATGGGTCCTGATTTTTTATCTTCCCTTTTTTCCCTGCTGACATAGGGCTGTCACTGCCGGGTGTTTTCTTTGAAAGGTAAAACCCATTGTAAACCTTTACTTCTCAAACATGGAAGCGACCCAAACGCAGACCCCCGAAACCGCCCCGGCGGCCCCCGTCATTACCCCCGAAGCCCTGCTGGAACACTGGCAGGGACACCGCCGGCTTACCCGCCGAGTGATCGAGGCTTTTCCCGAAGAGGCATTCTTCCAGTTTTCGGTGGGCGGGATGCGGCCCTTTGCGGCCCTGGTAATGGAACTGACCGGGATGGCCGGCCCCGGCGTGGTCGGCATCGCCACGCGGGAGTGGCCCACCTTCACCCCGCCGGCGATGCCCGGCACCAAGCAGGAAGCGTTGCAACAATGGGACGAAGCCACCGGGCAGATCAACCGGTACTGGCCGCAGATTCCACCGGGGCGTTTCCAGGAGCACGACGTGGCCTTTGGCGTCTACGCCGGCCTCATCTACGCGCACCTGCTCTACTTCATCGACAACGAGGTGCACCACCGCGGGCAGGGCTACGTCTACCTCCGCGCCCTGGGCGTTGAGCCGCCTCCCTTCTGGGAACGCGACTGACCGGGGTCCGGCCGGCCATGTAACCTTCGAGCACACCTACCCCCCAAGCTCAATCCACGTGGGGGCGTGGTCGCTGGGCTTGTCCCAGCCGCGTACGTGGCGGTCAACGCCGGCGGCGCGGAGGCGGGGGGCCAGGGCCGGGCTCAACAGCAGGTGGTCGATGCGCAGGCCAGCGTTCCGGGCGTAGGCATTGCGGGTGTAGTCCCAGAAGGTGTAAATGGGTTGCCCGGGGTGGAGGGTGCGCAGGGCGTCGGTCCAGCCCTGGGCCAGCAGCGCCTGGTAGGCGGCCCGCACCTGGGGTAGAAACAGGGCATCGGCCAGCCAGCGTTCGGGCTTGTCCACGTCCAGTTCGGTCGGGATCACGTTGTAGTCGCCGGCCAGCACCACGGGCAGGTTCGTGCGGTGCAGTTCGGCGGTGTAGGCGGTGAGCCGTTCGAACCAGCGCATTTTGTAGTCGAGCCTGGGGCCCGGGGCGGGGTTGCCGTTGGGCAGGTAGAGGCAGCCCACCCGGATGCCGTCCACCTCGGCTTCCAGGTAGCGGCTCTGGGTGTCTTCGGGATCGCCGGGCAGGCCGCGCCGGGTTTCACGGGGCTCCTGCCCGCGGGCCAGGATGGCGACCCCGTTCCAGCTCTTTTGTCCCTGCCAGATGACCCCGTAGCCCGCCGCCCGGATGGCTTCGGCCGGAAATTTTTCGTCGGGCGCCTTCAATTCTTGCAGGCAGGCCACTGTGGGGGCGGTTTGCCCGAGCCATTGGAGCAAGGCGGGCAGCCGGGCGTTGATGCCGTTGACGTTGTAAGTAGCAATTTTCATAGGCGCTGAAAGTAAGCTAAATACCTAAAAGTAGGTATTGAAATTGAAAAAGGGTCCGGTTACCTTCCATGCTAAACGAAAAAGCTATGCAATGGATCGTATCAGGCAACTCCCAGATCCTGGCCGTTCACGCCGCACTGGTAGAAGCCCCCGGCGGCACGGGTTTGATTCTGTATTTCAGCGGTGATGAGCACGACAAGGGCCAGCATGACAGTGGCAACATTGATCATTCCAGGCTGTACGACTGCACGACGGGGGCCATTTCCAACCCGGG
Source organism: uncultured Sphingobacteriales bacterium (assembly GCA_963844325.1). GTDB lineage: Bacteria > Bacteroidota > Bacteroidia > Cytophagales > 172606-1 > CADCTQ01. The sequence continues at coordinate 3,714,845 of CAWJNV010000002.1, read as the reverse complement.
GTCACCGCCCGGCACCGACTTGTTTTGTTGCGGCCATGCGTTCCTGGCCGACGGGCGGCTGCTGACGGCGGGCGGCACGAACGACTTTCCCACCGGGGCAGGCTTGCACCACGCGCATTTTCCCGGCGTCCGGGACGCCTGGAGCTTTGATCCGGTCACCGGCACCTGGACGCAGGTTGCTTCCATGAATCCCGAGCCGGGCCTCACGACCGGCGGCGGACGCTGGTACCCCACATTGGTTACCTTGCCGAACGGCCAGGTATTGGCGCTGGGGGGCCACCCGATGGCCGACGATTCGCGTCACGACAACTACTCCCCCGAAGTGTATTCTTCCTTGTGGAACAGCTGGAACTTTGCCGGTCCCAATGATCCGGCACAGGCGATCCCCAACTACCCGCGGTTGCACGTGTTGCCCGGCGGAGAGGTATTTTCCGCCACGCCTTTGGCCGACGGGCGGAACAAGCGTTTCAACCCCGCTTCGGGCACCTGGACGGATATTTGTGCCAGGCCGGCCGATAACCTGTACTGGGAGTTTGCCACTGCTTCCGTGCTGTTGCCCCTGCATCCCGGCGACGGGTACCGGCCGCGGGTTCTTTTCTGCGGGGGACCGGAAGCGATCTTGCTGGATCTGGCGGCCGGGGCACCGGCATGGACACCCACTGCGCCCCGCACCCTGAATGCACCCAGTCCGCCGGTCCGGCGCAACCTCAACGCGGTACTTTTGCCAACCGGCGAGGTCTTGGTCTGTGGTGGTATCTCCGCGATTGGCAATTCCGACGACGCGAGCCGCGTACTGGAAGCCGAACTGTATAATCCCTATACCAACGCCTGGACGACGCTGCCGCCGGCGGCCGTCACGCGAAACTACCATTCCTCGGCCCTGCTGATGCCCGATGGCCGGGTGTGGACTGCCGGGGGAAACATCAATGCCCAGCAAAGCTTTCCCATCCCCGGGGTGGACAACCGGGAGCTTCGCATCGAAATTTTCGAACCCTGGTATTACGGCCGTCCCGACCGGCCGCAGCTTACCGCTTCGCCCCACGCCATGCATGCCATGCAGGCATTCCCGGTCCGGTCGGGCACCGGTGAAAACATTTCCCGGGTGGTGCTGGTGCGGGCCGGCTCGGCCACCCACGCTTTCAATTCCGACCAGCGGCACGTAGAACTCAGCTTTAGCAGCCGGGGTGGGAACCTGCTCCAGGTGCAGGCACCGCCGGACCTGACGATAGCCCCGCCGGGGAATTACCTGCTTTTCCTGATCAATGCCGCTGGCCTGCCTTCGGTGGGTAAATTCGTCAACCTGCGGTTAACCCCGGCCCTTCTGGTGAGCCGGGTCGGCGACTTTGACGGGGACGGCGTTTCGGAAATCCTGGTGAGCAGCCCGTGGGGAATCGGGATTTTGAAACGAACCGGCGATACCATGACGCCGCTGATGATGGCGCCCAACGGCACCCGTTTTGACGGCTGGCTGCTCAATACCGCCGACAACACGTTCGGCCAGGTGGCCGACTACGACGGGGATGGCCGTGACGAAGTGCTGGTTACCAGCCCGTGGGGCATTGGCCTGCTCAAGATGGCCGGCGGAACGCTAGCCGCGCCCATGATGCAGCCCAACGGCACCCGTTTCGGCGGCTGGCTGTTGAATACGGCTGACAATGTGTTCGGGCCGGCGGCGGACTACGATGGCGACCGGCTCGCGGAAGTGTTGGTGACCAGCCCCTGGGGCATCGGCATTCTCAAGCTGGCGGGAAACACCCTGGACGCCCCCATGATGCAGCCCAACGGCACCCGCTTCGACGGTTGGCTGCTCAACACCGCCGACAACGATTTTGGTCCGGCGGCCGATTATGACGGCGACGGCCGGGCCGAAATCCTGGTAAAAAGTCCCTGGGGGATCGGCTTGCTCAAGCAGTCGGGCGCGACCATGACGGCCCCGATGATGCAGCCGAACGGTACCCGGTTCAGGGGTTGGCTGCTCAACACGGGCGACAACCACTTTGGCCCGGCCGGCGACTACGACGGCGACGGCCAGGCGGAGTTGCTGGTCACCAGCCCGTGGGGCATCGGTATTCTCAAGTACGCCGGACCCACTTTATCGGCCCCCATGATGGCACCCAACGGCACCCGGTTTGGCGGCTGGCTGCTCAATACCAACGACAACGATTTTGGCCCTTCGGCCGATTACGACGGCGACGGGAGCGCCGAGCTTTTCATCAGAAGCCCGTGGGGCATTGGCATCCTTAAACTTTCGGGCGGCACGCTGAACGCACCGATGATGGCGCCCAACGGCACCCGCTTCGGCGGCTGGCTGCTCAATACCAACGATAACCGCTTCGGTGCGGTGGGCAAATACGGCGGGGGCACTTTGGTCAATTTATTCGTAACCAGCCCCTGGGGGGTGGGCATCCTGGAGCTTTCGGGCGGCACGCTGAACGCCCCGATGATGCAGCCCAACGGCACCCGCTTCGGCGGCTGGCTGCTCAACACCGCGGATAACGTATTGTAAGCCGCATCCGATTATGAATTATGGATTTTGAATTCTAGATTGAACGGCGCTGCGTCAATACCGACCGGTTCATGTAAAATTCAAAATCCATCATTTTTTCTATGGTCTCTCTTCCCAAAATACGCCCCGCACTGCTGGCGTGGGTCTTGCTGTGGCAGATGGCGGGTACGCCCGTTTTTGCGCAGGTCCCGGCCGCCGGCAAGGTTACGGCCCTGGCGAAAAAAGCCGGCGCCAAGCCCCGCAACCTGGTGTTCATCCTCACCGACGACCACCGCTACGACGCCCTGGGCTTCCTCAAGCGGCAATCGTTCGTGCAAACGCCCCACCTCGACCAACTCGCCAGGGGCGGCGTGTACCTGCCCAACGCCTTTGTGACCACCGCCCTGTGCTCCCCTTCCCGGGCCTCCATCCTCACGGGGCGCTACGCCCACCGGCACCGCGTGGTGGACAACAACAACCCCGTGCCCGCCGACCTGGTGTTTTACCCGCAGTACCTGCAAGGGGCCGGCTACGCCACGGCGATGATCGGCAAGTGGCACATGGGCGGCGAGGGCGACGAGCCGCAGCGGGGCTTCGACCACTGGGTAAGCTTTAAGGGCCAGGGCACGTACCTGCCTTCGGAAAGCGGCCTGAACGTGAACGGCAAACGCGTGCCCCAAAAGGGCTACATCACCGACGAACTCACCGACTACGCCCTCCAGTGGCTCGACGGGCGGCGGGGCGACCAGCCGTTCCTGCTCTACCTGTCGCACAAGGGCGTGCATTCGGACTTTGTACCCGCGCAGCGGCACCAGGGGCGTTACAAAGACCACAAGTTCGTGCCCCCGGTCACGATGGACCCGGCGGCCGTGCGGGATGCCCCGATGTGGGTGCAGAACCAGCGCAACAGCTGGCACGGCGTCGATTACCCGTACCACTCCGACCTCGACATCGGCGCGTACTACAAACGCTACGCCGAGACCCTGCTGGGCGTGGACGAGTCGGTGGGCCGAGTAGTAGCTTACCTCAAGGAGAAGGGACTGCTCGAATCAACCCTCATCGTTTACATGGGCGACAACGGCTTCCACTTCGGCGAACAGGGCCTCATCGACAAGCGGACGGCCTACGAGGCGTCCATGCGGGTGCCCATGATTGCGCACTGCCCCGAATTGTTCAAGGCGGGCACCACGGTGGGTGAAGTGGTCGCCAACATCGACGTGGCCCCTACCCTGCTCGAAGCCGCCGGCCTGGAGCCGCCCGCGGGCCTCGACGGCCGGAGCTTCCTGCCGCTGGCGCGGGGAGAGCGGGTGCCGTGGCGGGAGGCGTTGCTCTACGAGTACTACTGGGAACGCAACTTCCCGCAGACCCCCACCATCCATGCGTTGCGCGGCAACCGCTACAAGTACATCCACTACCACGGCATCTGGGACACCGACGAACTCTACGACCTCCAGGCCGACCCGGCCGAAAGCCGGAACCTGATCCGCAGCCGGGAGCACCAGCCGGTGGTGCAGCAGATGAACGGGCAACTGTTCGAACTCCTGGGCCAGACGGCCGGCCTCTACATTCCGCTCTACCCCGACCGGGGCGAACAGCAGAACAAGCGCCACCCCGACCGCAGCAAGGCGGCCCAGTTCCCGGAATCCACGCTGGGTAAACCAGCCCCCACGCCGCCGGCAACTCCCGCCGGGGCCGGTACGGGGAAGAAGAATTAGGAGTGAGGAGCGAGGAGCGAGGAGCGAGAAGCGAGGAGATTGTGTACGTACTTACTCGATTAAAGCGGTAAACTCCGTGTCCCTCCTTCTTCTCACTTCTCACTTCTCGCTTCTCGCTCCTCGCTTCTCGCTCCTCGCTTCTTACTCCTCGCCCCTTCACCCCAATCTCCCGTACGGACGGCTCACCCAGGGCGAAAAGGGCCAGGGGATGGACAGCAGCAGCACCACCAGGCCAATGGTAAACCAGATGGCAATGGTTTTAAATTTCGCTTCAGGCCCGCTCTTGCGCTTGGCCAGCGCCGAGCCGATGCTGATCAGCACAATGGCTACAAACATCATCAGGGGATGCTCCATGCCGAAGAACCGGATTTCCCGCTGGCCCATTGCCGCTTTGGCGGAATCCCAGAAATAGTTCGCCAGCGGGCTGCTGAAGTACAGTCCCAGGCCGATGAGCAACTGGACGTGGGCAATGGTGGCGGTGGTGTGGCGTACGGTGTCGTCCAGTTTGGAGAACGCGGCATGGGTAAACCAGCCCCGGTAGGCCCGCACCAGGGCGTAGAGCAGACTGGCCAGCACGGCCCACCGGAACAGCGAATGAACGGTTAAAAGCAGGGGATACATGCGCAGGCAGGGTTAGGGGGTCTTGGCGGGGAAAGCTTGGGGGAAATTTAAAAGAATCTCTTTTACAACGTACTAAGCATTGCCCATCTTCGGAAGAACCGAGGGGGCTTGCAAGAAAAACCAGACGGCCAGCAGGCTGTCGCACACGGCGCAGCCGGCCGAAGAGGACGGACTAATGGGCACGATGGGCTCGGCGTACAGGTGGTGCACAATGTCCCAGCCCGTGTGCAGCAGCCAGGCAATGCCAATGAACCGGTAATCGGTGAGTCCGCGGAAGGCGACGTACGTCATCAGCGTGCAGAACACGAATTCCCACGGCCCCAACCCGCTGCTCAGGTAGGCCGCCCCGGCGCCGGCCACGATGACCGCACTGAGTTGCTGCCGGTAGGGTTCGCGGACCAGCGAAGAAAGCACGATGTACAGGAGGGCAATTCCCGCGGCCGCGGCGGCAGTGAGCGGGGTAAAGCCGGGGACGGAATGCGTAATTACGAAAAGAGGAGTCATGCGCTTTGCGTTTGGATGGGGCAAAGCACGGCAAAAAGCGGGCTTTCCGTTAGGCAGAAAAAAGCCGGTTCGGGGACTTTTCAATCTTTTTGCGGAAAGCCACGGGCGTCACCCCCGCGTATTTTTTGAACAGCCGGCTGAAATACGACGCGTCGAACAACCCCAGGGCGGCCGCTACTTCGCCCACCGAAAGGTCCGTCTGGTGGAGCAATACCTTCGCTTCCAGCACCAGCGTTTCGTCGATCCACCGGGAGGGCGACTTGCCCGTGACGGCCTTGACGGCTTTGTTGAGGTGGTTGGGCGTGACGTGCAGCGCCCCGGCGTATTCACCCACCCGCTGCCGGGTGCGAATGCCGGCAAACAGCAACTCCTTGAAACCGTTGGTGAGGGTTAGCGCCCGTTGGGGCTTGTCGGCCGCCGGGGGCCGGTACGCCGTCCGGATTTCGCACAGCAGCGCCACCAGGTACGACCGCAGCAGGTACGGGTCCCCGAGCCCCTGCCCGGCGTAGGCCCCGTGCATTCTGCCGAGCAGGTGCACGGCGTAACCTCCCGTGGCCGGGCCCAGCGCCAGGCAATGGTTGCCCCATACCTGGAGAAATTCAAACGCCCGGAGGGCCTCCCGCGGGCCGAACGTGCCGGCCAGGAAGTCTGGGTGGAAACTGCACAAATACCCCCGGTTGACGTCGGCCTGCGCGAACGAAAAAACCTGTCCGGCCGGAACCACCAGGCACTCCTCCTGCACGATCCGGTAGCTTTCGCTGCCGATGCGCATCACCGCTTCGCCTTCAGTGAGGTAGATCAAGAGGTGGTTGGTGGCCCGGGTGGGCGGCACGGGCAGTTTGATGAGCCGGATCATCTCTTCCACCGGCACGATGAAGAAGGTGCCGAAGTCCGGTTTCAGGAGCAGGTCCAGCTTTTGCTCCGGCCGCATGTGCCGCTCCCGGAAGGTTTGCGTGGTAAACGTCTCGATGGCGGGGGTAGTCATGGGGAAACGGGAGCGTTTTTGCAATAATGCGCTTTTTCGGGCAAAGGAAGCACAACCCGCCTTGACGCAGAACCATTCAAAAAAATGGCCGTTCGAAAAAGGTTTTATACGAAATTTAACTTAAATTGGATTAATTATCACCTTTTTAAGATAACAACGTTGTAAAACATCGTTTATGCGCAGGTCAGCAATTACGTACGGGGCAGTCGTTGCCGGAATGCTTTGGGTGTTGCCGTGGCTCCTAGCGCCGGCCCTTGCCCAGGGTCCGGCCGGCGGGGTCATTTCCTACACCACTGCGGACGGGCTGTCGGACGGAACGATCAAAACCATCTTCGAGGATTCACGGGGCTACCTGTGGTTTGGTACGTTCAACGGCGCCAACAAATTCAACGGCTACGAATTCACCAACTACCTCTCCAGCGCCAGCGATTCCACCTCCCTCTCCCACCGGCAGGTCAACGCCATTGCCGAAGACCGGTCCGGCCGCCTGTGGATGGGCACCAACCTGGGCATCGACCTGTACAACTTCGACCAGGACAACTTCATCCGGGTCCGGCTGCGGCGGGGGCGGCGTTTCGTGGACCTCTCGCAAGTACACACGCTGGCCGTGGGCCCCGCCAATACCCTGTGGGTGCTCACGCCGTCGGCCCTGTACCGGGCCGCCCTGCCCGCGGGTGCCGGCTTGCCCCGGGTGCTGGAAGTCACGGCGACGTACGATCCGCAAACGGCCTTCGGGTTTGCCGGGGCCCGGTTTGCGTACCTGGCGGCCGACCCGGCGGGCAACCTCTGGCTGGCCTCGACGCGGCAAGTACTGGCCTGCCTGCGGGAAGGCGCAAATACCTTTGAACGCATCCGCCTGACGCCGCCCGGGAACGCATTTTTCGACGGCGCCCTCACGTGCCTCACCTACGACCCCTACCGCCACGCCCTCCTGATTTCGACGTGCAGCAACGGGCTCATCGTGTATTCCATCGGCGACAAAACGGCTGAATTTTTCCACGCCGGCAACACTCCGGGCCTGCACAACAACCTGTACCTGCCCTTCGTGGCAGCCCGCGATACGTTTCTGCTGCCCACCGACGGCAACGGCCTGCTGCTGTTCGACTACCGCAACAAAACCTGCCTGAACGCCGCCCCGCCCACCGGGGAGTGGCCCCTGCGCGACGTCCAACTCAATTCGATCAGCCGGGTGTTCCGCGACAGCCGGGGCAACTACTGGTTCGGGTCCGCCAACAACAACGGCGTAAAACTGTACGCCCCGGCCCGCAACAAGTTCCGGAGCCATTCCCGCCGCGAGGGGGCCACCCACACGCTGAGCAACAACCTGGTCATGGATTTTTACCAGGACCCGCAGGAAAACCTCTGGATCTGCACGGACGGCGGCGGCCTCAACCGGTACGACCGCCGGACCGGAACGTACACGCATTACTTCACCGGTGCCGGGGGCCTGCCCACCAACAAGGCCCTGTCCCTGGCCGGTGACCGGGCCGGGAACCTGTGGCTGGCCTCCTGGGACGGCGGCATCAGCAAGCTGACCGCCGACGGCAAGGTGGCCTACAACTACCTGGAACACTGCTCCCCGGCCGAGAAAGAACGCTACAACTGGCCCTTCCAGGTGTTCAACGATTCGGAAGACCACCTCTGGATCGCCTTCATCAAAGGCGGGCTGGGCTACTACGACAAGCAGACCAACCAGATCCACGCCTACGGATCGTCGGGGGGCGAAAAGGGCGGCTTTCTCAGCGACTACGTCACCTACCTCTACGAAGACTCCCGCAAGAACATCTGGGTGTGCACCTACAACGGGCTGGCCTATTTCAACCTCCGCGAAACTGACTTTTCGGGGGGACGGCCCAACATCCGGTTCCACTACCTGCTCCCCGGCAAAAAGCCGGGCGGCATTGCCAGCAGCGAAATTGCTTCCATCACCGAAGACAAGGACGGCATTTACTGGATCGGCCACCTGAACCACGGCCTCGACCGGTACGACCTGGCCCGCAACACATTCCGGAACTATTCGGTCAGAAACGGGCTGCCCGCCAATGCCATTAAGGGATTGCGCTGCGACCGGTACAACGACCTGTGGGTGTTTACCAACAAGGGCACCGCCCGCCTGCGGCCCGCCGACGGTTCGGTGGCCCGCTTCGACCCCAACGACGGCCTGCTGAGCCAGAGCGTGGTGGGCCGGCCCTACCAGAACGCCGCCGGCGAAATTTTCGTGGGTTCCATCCACGGGTTCAACCAGTTTGACCCCTCCCGGCTGCGCGGCCGGCCCGCCCGCGCCCGGCCCCGCCTCACCGGCCTGAAGATTTACGGCGAAACCATCCGGGCCGGCCGCCCGGTCAACGGCCGGGTGGTGCTGCCCCGGCACCTGTCGGACCTGCGGGCCATTGAACTCTCCTACCGCGAAGACTTCATCGCCCTGCAATACCTGGCCATCGCGTACGGCGTGCCCGAAAAGATTGCCTACCGGTACATGCTGGAAGGCTACGACCTCAACTGGGTGGATGCCGGCACCCGGCGGGAGGCGGCCTACCGCAATCTGTCGCCCGGCACCTACACCTTTAAAGTGAAAGCCTCGGACCCCGAAGGAGGCTGGCCGGAAGCAACCACCGAGCTGACCATTACGGTGCTGCCGCCGTGGTGGAATACCTGGTGGTTCAAACTGCCCCTCGCCCTGGCCGCCGGCGGGCTGCTGGCGGGCTTTTATTTCTGGCGGATCAACGCGCTGGGGGCCCAGCGGCGGCAACTCGAACGGCGCGTGGCCGAAAGCACCGCCGAACTGCGGGAAACCAACGGCCAGCTCAGCCTCCGGAATGAGACCGTGCTCCGGCAGCAAGCCGAAATCCTGGCCCAGAACACCGTGTTGCGCGGCCAGAAGGCCAAACTCGAACGGATTGCCCGCGAACTCGACGAGGCCTCGCAGGCCCGCACCAAGTTCTTCATGCACATATCCCACGAGTTCCGCACGCCGCTCACCCTGATTACGGGACCAGTGGAAGCCCTGCTCGGGCAGACCGACGACGAAAATACCCGCTTCCAGTTGCAACTCGTGCACCGCAACGCCAAACGCCTGCTGCGACTCATCAACCAGTTGCTCGACCTGCGCCGGCTGGAGACGGGGTCGGTGCAGCTTCAGCCGGCCCGCGGCGACGTGACGGCCTTTGCCCGCAACATTTTCCACTCTTTCGGGTACCTGGCCCGGCGGCACAAAATCCGCTACGAATTCACCGCCCCGCCCGAACCCTGGGTCGCGTGGTTTGACCAGGACGTGCTGGAAAAGATTCTCTACAACCTGCTGTCCAACGCGTTCAAGTACACGCCGGACGGGCAAAGCATCTCGGTATCGGTGGCCCGGGAAGAACCACTGCCCACGGCCGCCGGGGAGACGTTTGCCGCGGCGCCGGAAGGGCTGACCATCCGGGTGGCCGACACCGGCACGGGCATGGCGGCCGCGGACCTGGAAAAGATCTTTGAACCCTTTTACCGGGTCGAAAACCCCGGCGGCGACCGGCGTACGGGTACCGGCATCGGCTTGTCGCTGGCCCGGGAACTGGCCCTGCTCCACCACGGCACCATTGGGGTAGAAAGCCGGCCCGGCGAGGGATCCGCGTTTACCGTGCGGCTGCTGCTCGGCCGGGAGGGGGCGGCGGCAGTGGATGCCGGGGCGAAACCGGCCGCAGCCGAATGGGACAGCTACCCCCGCAACGTACAGGGTGTCAGTGCCTTCGAAACGCTTACCCACCGGGGCGTCCACGAAATGGACCCGGCCAAGCCCACCCTGCTGGTGGCCGACGACAATACCGACATTACCTCGTACCTGGCTTACTCCCTGCAAAAGGACTACAACCTCATTTGCGCCCCCAACGGCGAGGAAGCCCGGCAAAAGGCGTTTGAATTCCGGCCCGACCTGATCGTGTCCGACATCATGATGCCGGGCATGGACGGCCTGGAACTGTCGCGGAAAATCAAAGCCGACGCCCGTACGTGTCACATTCCGGTGATCCTGCTGACGGCCAACACCGAAGCCGCTTCCCGGGTGGAGGGCCTGCGGACCGGGGCCGACGACTACATCACCAAGCCCTTCGACGCCAACCTGCTGAAGCTTAAGATCGGCAACCTGATCGACGGGCGGCGCAAGTGCATTGCCCAGTACCAGGCCGAAGCCGGGGGGTCGGCCCTGCTGCTGCCCGGGCCCACCGACGAACAGTTTCTCCGGAAAGTGAACCAGGTGGTGGAAAAGCACCTGGGCAACGCCGGGTTCAACGCCGGGGACCTGGGCCGGGAGATCGGCATGAGCCGGGCCCATCTCTACCGCAAGCTGCAATCCCTGACCCGGCAGTCGGTGAACGAGTTCATCCGCACGGTGCGGCTCAAAAAGGCGGCCAAGGTCCTGATGACCGCCCGGCCCGGCATCGCCGAACTGGCGTACAGCCTGGGCTTCAATTCTCCGCAGTACTTCACCCGGTGCTTCAAGGAACAGTTCGGCGTCTCCCCCACCGAGTTCATGGATCAGCACTAGCCGCAGGGTTTCACGCAAATTTCACGCAAAGGCGCAAAGGAGGAGCGCAAAGGGGGAGCGGTATGCGTACACTGCTTTTCGTTGCTAAGCCAAAGCTGCCGCATGGCGGGCAGGCGTCGCGTCGCGGCAGTTGTCGCGTTGTGGGAAAGGGTTGCGTCGCGGGAAGGGGTCGCGTCGCGGCTCCCCTCCTCGGAGGGGTTAGGGGGTGGGTTTACCTACATGCTACGCGTGATCTGGGGATCACCGCATTGCGGTAATTTCCCTGATGCTGGTGCCAAACCTTCCCGGATACTCCCTGATGCCAGAGCCCTATTGGAGTAATGCGCTAATTATCAGTGCGATGATCCCTTGATAACTTGAGGCATATAAGTAAACCTACCCCCTAACCCCTCCGAGGAGGGGAGCCGCGACGCGACCCTTTCCCGCTATGCGACCCTTTCCCGCAATGCGACCCTTCCCGAGACGCGACGCCTGCCCGCCATGCGGCAGCTTTGGCTTAGCAACGAAAAGCACTTCACCGCCAGGATCGCAATAGAGACGCAAAGGGGTACGCTTTGCGGTCTTTGCGTCTGCTTTGCGCCTTTACGTGAAACCCGCCTTTGCGTGAAACTTTTTCTCCGGGGTGATCTTTCCGGCAGAGACGCCATCAATGGCGTCTCTACATTCTTACAACCGTTCTCAAATCCTTGCACCATCGTCTCAATTGCCGGCAGGAGACTATAGTACAAGTCAAAAAGACAATGGTAAACCTCCTTCTGGCGGCAGCAACGTACTTTGCCCCATACGCAATCCAATCCCCTGCCGGGATGCATCCTCACTTTCCGTGCGTGCCGCACGCCATTTTTTTATCCATTCACCAAACCCTTTTCCGTGTATGAAAAAACTTCAACGCCTGGCCCTCCTGCTACTCTTGTTCGCCGGGGCCTCCCCCCACCTGTTTGCCACCAGGCTGGCCGAGGTCCGCGTGCTGGACCGCGACTACATCATGGTCATTTTCAAGGACGGCGACGTGACCTTCGTGAACGACGTACAGCAGGTGGTCCGCTACGGCACGGCCCTCAACACCACCAGCGCCGGGACAGTCACCAACTGGTCGCTGGTTTCCAGCGGCGACGCCAACTACGGCACGGCCCGCAACCCTACCAACGTCTATCGCAAGTCGAAGCTCAACGGCATGGCGCAGATGGAGTGGTCAACCACCGCCAACGATTACCGGTACGAACACACGATGGAACACGTCATGTACCTGAAGCTGCCCTTCTCAATGGTGCAGGGCCGAACCTACACCCTCACCATCAACGGCAACACCAACACCGACGTCACCAGCCGCACGTTTACCTACGACATCTACAACAGCCGTTCGGAGGCCGTGCACGTGAACGTGGTGGGTTACTACCCGTCTACCGGCATCAAGGCCGCCGACCTGTACGCCTGGCTGGGCGACGGCGGCGCCCGGGACTACACGGCTTTCCAGGGCCGGAAAGTGTACGTGTACAACGTCGCTACCGGCGTCGCCACGGAAGTCGGCGCGGTGACCTACTGGAAGGCCAGCGCCGGCGAAGCCCAGGGGTACAACTTCACGCAGTCGGCCGTCTGGAACGTTGATTTCACGAGCTTTACCGGCACGGGCACCTACCGCCTCGCCGTGGAGGGCGTGGGGTGCAGCGACGACTTCAAGATCGACAACAGCGTGTACCTCGACCCGTACAAAGTGTCGGTGCGGGGCTTCTACTACATGCGCATCGGGCAGAACAACAGCACCAACCTGGTGCCCGCGGCCCGCACGCCGCTCTACATCCCCAACGTGAGCCCCGCAACTACGAAGGTGTACCTCACCACCATGCAGCCCTACCACCCCAACTGGACGACCTTCGCCGGTGGTGACGTGTGGGATGCCAAGGACGAATGGGCGCCGTACATGAAGCCGGGCAGCCCGCAGAACCCCAACGCCTGGGGCGGCCACTCCGATGCCGCCGACTGGGACCGGCACCTGGGCCACGTCTCCATCATCTACGACCTGCTGCTGCCCTACTTCCTGACCAAGGGCAAACTCACCGACGACAACCTGGGCATCGCCGAGAGCGGCAACGGCATTCCCGACCTCATCGACGAGGCCCGCTACGAGGTGGATTTCTGGCTGCGCCTCCGCGACGGCCGCGCCTACAGCCATGGCCTCAACAACCCCAATAGCAACAATGTGTTCTACCAGGCGGGCCCTACGGCCGTAGCCGCCTGGGCCAACGCCGCCAATGCCGCCATGCTGGCCGAATGCTTCCGGATCGGCGGCAACACCACGCTGACGAACACCTACCGCGACTCGGCGGTGGCGGCCTACAACTACGCCAACGGCCTGGCCGACAAGATGCTCGACAAGACGCAGAACGTGGGCGAAGCCACCCTGCGGGGCCGTGACTTCAAGCAACTGGCGGCGGCCTTCCTGTTCAACGTGACGGGCAACACAGCCTACGAAGACGCCCTGGCGGCCGAAAGCGTGGTGACCACGGCCAACTCGGAAATCGCCAGCGGCACGCTGAACCAGGTATGGGCTACGGCCGCGTACGCCCTCACGCACCGGGCGGTGCGTTACCCGACGCTGCAAAGCAACATGAAGGCGACGCTGGTTGCGCAGGCCAAGTCGAAGGAAGCCAACTATTCGCAGTCGCGGCCGTCGCGGCGGTCCACCGACAACAACGCGGGGTACTTCCACACCATTCAGAACGTGCACCACACGCTGATTGCCCACGCCCTGAGCGCCGACGGGGCCGACAAGTCGCTGTTCACCAACGCCATGCTGCTCGAAGCCGACTGGGGGCTGGGCCGCAACCCGCTGAATTTCATCCAGATGGGCACCACGGCCACGCCGCTGTCGGCCGAACGGAGCGTGGAAAACCTCTACACCACGGGCCGGGAAGACGGCATTACCGGGGTGCACCCGGGCCAAACGCCGTACCTGAACACCGACGACTGGGCCTGTGGCATGGTCATGGGCTGCCCCGGCTGGATGACGTCCAAACTGTACCCGGCCCACGTCAACTGGCCGAAGGGCGAGGTGTACTTCAACACGCGGTGGGTGTGGGCGCATTCGGAGTTTACGCCGCAGCAGACGATGCGCGGCAAGATGGCGTTGTACGGGTATTTGTACGCTCTGGGCTCGGGCGGCAGCACGCCAACCCCGGTGGCCGTTACGGGCGTAAGCGTTTCGCCCACCTCCGCCTCGGTTACGGTAGGCGGTACGCAGCAACTCACGGCCACGGTGAGCCCGACCAACGCGACGAACAAGACGGTCAGCTGGTCGTCGGGCAATACGGCGGTGGCTACCGTGAGCAGCACGGGCCTCGTGACGGGCGTAGCGGCGGGTTCGGCCACCATCACGGTAACCACGCAGGACGGCGCCCGGACGGCATCGGCAACTGTTACCGTCACGGCCGCTCAGCCCGCTTCAGCGATCATCAACCTGTCGTTCGATGCAAACACGGGAACTACCGTGAGCAACAGCGGCAGCGCCGGGGGATCATTAACGAAAACGACCCCTCCAGACTGGTCCACGAACGTGCCGGTGAACGGTGGAACAAGCTCCCTTGACTTCGGGACCACTACCGGAAATTTTGTGGTGGAAAGCAGTGCGGCCATATTGCAGTTAGCGGGCCTGAATAGTTTTACGATCACCGGCTGGTTAAATTCGAGAAATTCAACCGAGGGTGCCGGCGGTAACCGCGTGGTGAGTTGGATCAACAACGGCGGCAATGGCGTTGACCTTGTTTACCGGTCCGACGGCAGTCTGCATTTGGGTGTGAATGAATGGCCCGACAACTCCGCGGCAAGAAGCGCTGCATCGAGAATCACGACCAACGCTTCTGCCCCCGCTTCAAACTGGAAGTTCTTTGCGGTAACCTATAACTCAGCCAACTCCACTGTTCAGTTCTATTTCGGGGACAATACGACTACTGCCTCGCTGGATGTAACCAGGCAATATGCAAAGGGAGCGGTAGGCAGCACGATTGGCAGACTTGCCATCGGGCACTTCAACTCGGCAACCAGGTCCGCCGCTTTAGACCGGATGTTCAGAGGGTTGATTGACAAGATCGAAATCTACGGCGCCGTACTTTCCGCGAGTCAGATACAAAGCATCCAGGGCGCTACATCAACCACAGTGGCAGTTACCGGCGTATCGGTAACCCCTACTTCCGCCAGCATCGCTGTGGGGACAACGCAGCAGCTAACCGCTACGGTATCGCCCTCGAACGCTACGAATAAAGCCGTTTCGTGGAGCAGCAGCAACACAGCCGTTGCCACGGTAAACAGTTCGGGCCTGGTGACGGGCGTAGCAGCCGGCACGGCCACGATCACGGTGACCACGCAGGACGGCGCCAGGACGGCGACTTCGGCCATTACAGTCACGGCCACGCCCACTTCTTCGACGCTGACGATCCGGGCCCGGAGCACCTGCGGCTCGGAAACGATGGAACTGCGGGTAAACGACTTGGTGGTGCAGACGTGGCTCAACGTATCGAACACGGTGGCAGACTACACGTACACGGGCTTTACGGGCGGCAACATCAAGGTGGCTTTCACCAACGACGCCACCTCGCCCTGTGACCGCAACCTCGGCGTGGATTACATCAAGGTGGGCGCCACTACGTACCAAACGGAAACGTCGGCCACGCGAGTGGGCTGCGGCGACGCGGAAGCGCTCTGGTGCAACGGCCACTTCGATTTCGGCACGCGTAGCGCCCGGCAGGCGGCGGAAGGCTTCACGGAAGTTGGGAAATTGTCGCTGCACGTGTCGCCCAACCCCACGGGTACGGGCAAGCTGCACATTGCGCTGCCCGGCACCGTACCGGCCTTCCGCGTGGACCTCTCCAGCCTGACGGGCCACCGGATCAAAGGACAGCGGTTTACGGGTAACTCCGGTGAGTTGTCGGTAGCGGAAGTCGGCGCCGGGTTCTACGTGCTGCGGGTATACGTGGGTGATCGGGTGATGACGAGGAAGGTGATTGTGCAGAAGTAGGTTGTATTTGTAACAGGCCTATTTATGCAAAAAGCCCCTGTGACTTGGGAGGTCGCAGGGGCTTTGCTGTTTTGCCAGTAGGTGCAGCTTTTTGTCTAGGATACTCCAATCAGTAAGTTCGATTGGCGGGAATCATCCCCCTACCCCCTTCTCTTACGCACTAGCAAACCCACAAGGGGGACTGCGTACCTGACAGCGCCGTGGCAAGAGGCATTCGTGTTCGATGCGTACGCAGAACTACGTTCGGTACGTTCGGCTCGCGCCTCCGTACCCTTGCGGGCAAGCCTGCGTGATGGCCGAAGGGGGTAGGGGGATAATTTTACTTTTCATTTTTTCAACATGCCATTCACCTCTCCCTGTACCTTTTGCAATGCCTCCAAAAACTCCCCTTTCTCAATCGGCTCAAAATCCCCGATGCCCGGGACTCGGAACGCCCCGGCGGGAGTGCCTTTACGCACAAAGAGGTCAGTGGGCACCAGACTTACCTTGATGGCAAGCGTATCGCTGAGGACGGCGACGTAGTAGCTGTTGTAGACGAAGCCGCGGTAGTAGGCCGGGTACTGTGCGGAAGCGTTGGCTTCCCGGGTGGTCTTTTCATCCTTGAACTGGATCATAAGCTTAATTTTTCCCTTCGGGAATGAGTTTGAGGTTGAACAACGATTACAATCAAAAGTAGTCAAAAAAGGTGTTGAATACTATAGTATTCAACACCTTTTTTTTGCTGCTCTTCACGCGGAATCGGATTCTAAGGCCAAAGGCCCTATAGGTGCGCCTATATTCGACAGCGACAACCACTGAATACTATAGGCTGTGGCGCCCCAAAAGCCATTAGTCTAATTTGGCCCCGATGGCAAATGTGGATTTAGCGGTAGCCGCAGTGTTGAAGAAGTTTAGGGCAACCAAAGGGGTTTCCCAGGAAGAACTTGCCTTCAAAGCCAAAATCCACAGAACCTACATCAGCCAATTGGAACGCGGCTTGAAAAGTGTGACGTTGAAAACACTGGTCGAAATCACCAATGCGCTCGGGGTGGAAATGCTAGAGTTTATGCAGATGGTGGATAATGAAATGAAGAAGTCGTAGTCGAACAAGTCGTTTACTTCAGGAAACAGGAGCTTTTCGGTTCAAAAGATCAATTATCCATTGTTCCTTTGACCTATAGAACACGTACCGCGAAGCTACAGTCGCCGTCCTTAGGTTAGCTGCTTCCACTGTTTGCTCATTAACTGGTATAAATTCGCTTCCTTGACCAGTTTGCCATGTTGCCCAAAGCAAAATATTAGGAGACACAGGAAAGGTGATCTCAGCGTTTAAGTTACCGAGCCCTAATCCTTCGTCAAATGCGAAAGGATTATCTCCGGTGATAAATCCTTGCTTTCCGTCAAAGGTTAGAAACTGCCAATTCATCATATATATTGCCGTTACGATTCTGTGGCTTACAGAAGGGAGAAAAACCTCTTTGGGAGCTTCAAGTTCATACCGCTTCAACAATCGAAGTGCAGCAGTTCTATCCGCTTCGATTCGGGACTTCCATTTTTTGCCCTCCTTAATCTCATTAGCAACAGAGTTAATTACCCCTGGAAGTAACCCTTTCACTCTGTCTCTATGTTTAGGGACTCTTTGTAACATAGCACTTAAATACACGGATAAAGTCTCCTTCTCCTTATCAGTGATCATGTGTCTATTTCTGATTTTGGTAATTACGGGGTTAGCTGGCCCTTCTATCCGGTCCGCTAAAAAGTTCTCAACGGAATTGCTGTCCCTTGTACCATCAAGCCTTTCGAATGAATAGAAGTGGTTTTCATGACCAATGTTTACAGTACTAGAGAGAAACACATGCTGCTTACCCTTTTCGTATACCCAGATCTTGGAGCTTGGCGACGAATCAGTAAAGCCGTTTAGATAGTATTGCGGAACGTAATGGTGTTTCTTCTTAATATGGCCCATAAGCTTTCCAGGTCTGCGTCAAGCCTATATTACCCTATTTCCCAACGCGGCCCAAACAAAAACGCCTGCCGAGTCGTTCAGCAGGCGTTTTTGCCTTCCTAAAAGGGGCTACTTTGCTTTCCCCGGCCTAATACTCCGCCTTCACCGCTTCGCTGAGTTGGGTTTGCACGCCGCCTTTGCCGTTGAGGCGGATTTTGTACACGTAGGCGTTGTTTACCGCCAGGTCCTTGTCCACGAATTCGCCGGGGTTGCCCGGAAGCGTCTTGTAGAGGCGCAGCGGCTCGCCGGCCCGGGCCCGGTAGATATGGCACTGCGTCGCTTCCAGTTGCGCGTACTGCCAGTCGAGCACGATGCGCTTCTGCGGGCGGTCTACCGTGACGCGCCAGTTGGTGACGGGCGGCCGGATGCCCGTTTCGTAGTAAAAGTCTTTCGACACCGACTCCGTGACGTTGCCCGCCGCGTCGAACACTTTGACCACGTAGCGGTACGTTTGCCCCGGGTAGGCCCGGGCATCTTCGTAAGCCGTCACGTTGTCCTTCAGTGACCATTCCCGCAGGCGCAGGGCGGCTGTCGTGGCTTTCTCCTGGCGGTACAGTTCACAGCGGATCACGTCGTCGCTGGGGCTGTTGTCCCACTCCAGCCGGATCGTGTCACCCCGCTGCTCCACCCGCCGGAACTGGGCCGCGGCCGGGGGAATCAGGTCGGGGCGTTGCAGTTCGAGCGGCGCAGAGTACTCCGACGGGTTGTAGTTGCGGTCTACGGCCACCACCTTGTAGCACACCTGCCGCGTCAGCGTTTGGAGGTTTACTGAATCGGTAAAGGCCGGCTTGGGCAGGATTTCCTGCGTCACTTCCACGAATTCCTCGTCAACGCGGTTGGCTTTGAACACCCGGTAGCCCAGCAGGTCGGCTTCCGTATTGGTCGGCCAGGCCAGCGTCGCCACGCCCTTCGGACTGATCTTGCCCGTAATTCCAGCCGGCGCGGCCGGCGGCGTGTTATCTTCCAGTTGCACCAGGTACGGGAACGACACCGCCCGTTCGGCCCCCGCCTTGTCGATCACCCGGAGGCGGTAGTACGTGTTGGTGGCCGGCGGCGCATCCGTGAAGCTGCGCTGCGACGGGGCAATGAGCTTGGTGGTTACGTCCTTGTAGGGCCCGTCCGGACGCGTGGCCCGGCCGAGGGCGTACCCTTTGATCTGCCCGTGGTACTGGTCGGGAAACTGCCAGGAAAGCACCACCTGCTTGTTTTCCAGCACTTTCGCCGCGTCGATCACCGCCAGGCCGGTCCACTCCTCCTTGCCCGCGCCGCTTACTACGGCCGAGGCCGGGCCCGTTTCGGCGAAGGGCGTGAGGCCCTTGATGCGGTAGTAGTACGTCTGGTCGTTGGCGGGCAGCGAATCCACGAAGTGGGCGTAGTCGGGGTCCCGCTTTTCGCTGAAGAACACGTAGGGCAAATCCGAAAGCGGCTGGTAGTTTTTGCCGTCCGCGGACCGCTCCACCACGTAGGCCGTGTAAATGCCCTTGTGCAGAAAGACCGGCCACGACAAGGTGACCTTGCGGTCTTCGAAGCGGGCTTTAAGTTGATCGGGCGGCAGCAGCGGTTTTTCTTCCTTCACGTCCACGACCACTACAGCGGGTTCGGGCAGCATGCCGGCCGGGGCGCCGGCCAGCGTGAGGCGGTAGATGTAGCGGGCCCCGGTAGTGGCCGTCTTGTCGGTCCACTGCAACCCCGCGGCAATGGCAACCGGCGCCGAAAAGTCGCACATGAGCAGGGCAAACCCGAACCGGTTTTCGTCTTCCTGCTTGCGGCGAAGGAGGCCCGCCGGTCCGGCCGGTGCCGGGGCCGCGGTACTGCCGTAGATCATCTCCTGCACCACGGCCGCCTTGTCGTCGGTGCGGGCCAGTTCGTCAAACTCCCGTTGCGAAACCGGCCGGATGGGTTGCGTTACCAAAAGCTTGCCCTGGCCGGTAGGTTCAGTGAGGGTGCCGTCGGCTTTGAGCGTAAACCGTTCGAGCTTATAGCCGTAGCGGTTGCCCGCCTGCCACAGGGCCGGGCTGGTCGGCGCCCACCGGAGCACCACGGCGTTGCCCTTGGGTTTGGCCAGCAGCCGGATGCCCTCGGCGGCATTCTGGGCTTGCGCGGGGTTGGCCTGCATCGCAATGCACAGGAGCAGCAGGCCGGTGAAGAGCGTAAACCGGAAAGAGGAGGCAGTCATGAGATTCATCAAAAAATGCGCGTCGCTTTATCCCGTAATATTATCACCTCCCCGTCCGGGAACGGCTTGAAAAACGGGGGGCTGCCTACCAGCGTAAGGTCTGCCCCGGATTCCCCGCCTTTTGACTTCCCGGCTGGCCGTACCGCCCTCATAATCAGCCTTTCCCGTTTGCCCCTTCCCCACCCCTTGCCCGGCAGCCGGCCTTTTTCCACCGTAAATGGCGATCCTCTTCCCGCATCCTTAATGGTACACTACTTTCTTTAATGGCGCCCGGGCCTGGGGCAACAGTCACCACGGCAAAGCTTAGGCGATATACGCCCAGGTCTAAACCCAACATATTAAAATTAAAGCAATGAAAAAAAATCTACTTCTGATGGCCGGTTTGTTCGGCGCGGTACTGCTCGGTGGTTGTCAAAAAGAAGAGGAAGAGAGCGTGTTCACCATGCCGCCGGCTCTCACCTACGATGCTTCCCAACTCAAGCCCTTCTACAAGGCAGGGGACACCATTAAAATGACAATCGCCGTCGAACCGCACTCCACCCAGCTATTGAAGCGACTTGAAGTAACGCGTGTGTATGGTCCCTATACTCCCCCGGCTTACTCTGGAGAAGTACACGATTTGGTAAACTTTGAGCCGCTCGTTGAGAAGTGCAACTACTCATTGTTCTACGTGGTAAAGGCAGACGATTTAAACCAGGTTGAACAATATAGAGAGCCCGATGGCAGCGTCAAACTGACGTTCGCAATCAACTGCGTTGTCAGTAACCTGGATAGAGAACAGGTAAAAAACCCAGTTTCCGTGCTGCTCAAGAAACAATAACGCTTGGAGCTACCGGTCAAAGTCCGTCTATTTTTTCATTCCCTGACTCATTCCGATTGCATGCGATCCCTTCTTCTGCCTTTGCTTGGTGCAGCCGGCAGGTTGCTCCTTATCGTGTTGCCGCTGCTCGCCGCGTCGCCCGTCCTTGCGCAAACGGACGTCCGCATCCAGCTACATGTTAGCCAATTAAGCTGGGCCCTGCCCACCAAGGACGGCGAGGTAGAACCCGCTTTTACGATCTTCTACGACAGCTTCGACAATAGCAAGCGGTTCTTCTGCCAAACCTATAAGGAGTCCGGGAAATCAAAGGACAAGTACGTGAACCTATTTGGCAGTTTTGTCCGGAGCACCGGCAGCTCGGCCTTTACGCTCTGTTTCCAGGGACACGAAAATGACCGGGATACCAACTGCGATTTTGACCGAAACGATGAGTACCGCCAGCAAGTCTACCGGTTTTTTGACATGAGGAACCAAGCGCCAGGGGTGTACTCGGCGCCAATAACGGTGACGCTTGGATATTACACCTTTATTTATCGCTGGCGGTACACCCTCCCCACGCCCGCTTTCCTCACCTGCGCGGGTTGTAATACGACGGAAAATGTATGCGCCAATAATGCGATGACCCTCACGACGAACGTGGATCTGCCCCGCAAGGACGGATTGCAGTACGTATGGGAATACCACGTCAGCGGCGACGATAATTACATGACAAATCCAGATTATACGTCTTGCTTGCAGTCCTGCCAGGATATGATGGATGGTGATTATTGCTACAATTCGTGCTACCAGCAGTATGCGGATAACATGTACGTCAGCGAACCCATCTGGCGGCCGCTGGCAGTGACAGACGCGCCATCATTTCCGTTTACGCCCGGCGAGAAAATTCCGGGCCTGACTACCAACAAGACCGTTGACTTCCGGGTACGCGTGAAGAGTTCCGAAATGGAGAGCCTTAACCGGCAATCCAACGGCTTCATGTTCTCCCCGCCTGCCCCGAAAGTTACTTCCGTTACTTCCACGCCGTCCTGTCCGGTGGGCACAACGGCAGACGGCACCATCGTCGTCTCGGGCATCAGTGGTTTGGGAATGTATAAGTACATCCTGCGGGAAGGGCCTGACGACTTGGATTACTGCGATCCTGGTAAGGGAACATGCCTCCGGCTGGCCCAGATGAGCAAGCCATCAGGCAGCTTTAGCGGCTCTTCCTTTGTCTTGCGTGAAGTCCCTCCGGGCCAGTACACCCTGTGGATTACCAACCCCGGCGCAGAGTACGGCGTATGCGCATTCAAACAGACGATTGGCGTCGATCAAATACCAGCTTTGAACCTGACTTCCCCCGTCATCACCCATAACACGTGTTACGGAGCCAGCGAGGGGAGCATTACCATTGCTTCCTCGGGAGGCCGGCCTAATATCGTATGTACCCTAAAAAACGCTCAGGGGCAGGTTTTTGGTCCACAAACCTTTAATGCCATTGGGACACCGGCTACTTTCAACGGCCTGGCCGCCGGGGTGTATGAAGTCGTAGTGGAAGATGCTTGTAAGCAATCCGCCACCACATCCATTGAGGTAGAACAACCGGCTCAGTTAATCGTAACCCAGCCCCTGCCCCTCATCACCGATGCTACCTGCGCCAACCCGGGCAATGGACAAGCCCGGATCACCTTTGCCGCTACGGACGGCGCTTCTGATATCTCCCCCTCCGGGACTTACCTTTACCAGCTCTACAAAGACGACCAGCCGTTCGGGGACGCCGTCCAAAGTACGGATCTCGTCTGGACAAGGACCGATTTGCCGGTATGTGACAATTACCGGCTGCGGGTGAAAGATGCGGCGGGTCTGGACTGCAACGGGGCAACCTTTTCGTTCAAGATTATCGGTCCGGCAACCATGCAGGTGGGCACCCCGCAAGTTACCCCCGTGACCTGTTACGGGGGCAGTAACGGCGCCATCAGCGTAACCGGCAACAACGGGCTGGACACTCCCTTCCGCTACCTGCTGACCAAAGACGGGGTTGCCCCCCAGGAAAACCGAACCGGTACGTTTACCAACCTGGCGGCCGGCACCTATACGATTACCCAAATGCGGACCATCGACGGCTGCACCGATGCCAGTATTTCCGCCCCCATTGTCATTACCCAGCCGGCCGTCCTGTCCATCAATTACACCAAGTTGAACGTAAGTTGCTACGACCAGAAAAACGGCCGGATCACCGCCAGCGTAACCGGTGGCACCGGGCCCTATGCGTACCAGTGGCAACGCCTCCTGAGCGGCGACGCGGCCCTTGACGACAACTGGAGCGGCCTGAGCGGCCAGGTCAATCCAACCTTGCCGAACCTGGAGCCGGGTACGTACCGGCTGCGGGTGCGGGATGCCCACTCCTGCCTGGTTGTTTCACCGGCAATATCGATTACCGAACCTGCTTTGCTCGAAATCACCACGGTAAATGTGCACGACATCACGTGCTTCGGCGAAAAGGGCACCCTCGAACCCCTGGTACGGGGCGGCACCGCGCCGTACACCCTCGAATACACCACCAATAATGGAGGGACTTACGCGGCCTTTACAGCAGCAACGCCCCTGCTGCCCGGCACCTACCGGGTACGGGTCACCGACCGGAATGGGTGCCGGGCCGGTTATGACGCACCCCTGATGATTACGGCGCCGCCCGCCGCACTTTCTTTCACGTATACCCTTTCCGATTACAACGGCTACCACGTCTCCTGCTTTGGGGGCAGCAACGGCACGGCTACGCTTGCCGCCACGGGAGGCAACGGAGATGGCTACGCCGGGTACACGTACGCCCTCGACAACGGGGCTTACCAGGATGACGCCATCCTCACCGGCATCACCGCGGGAACGCATACGCTGCGCGTAAAGGACGCCCGGGGCTGCGTGGTCAGCCAGACCGTCACTTTTACCCAACCGGATGCCGCCCTGTTCCTGACCCTGTCGGATAAAACGGACATTCTCTGCTACGGGGAAGCTACCGGGGAACTGACCGTGTCGGTAACCGGTGGAACGGCGCCTTACCAATTCAGCCGGGACGGCGTTGCCTTCCAGGCGGACCCTCATTTTACCGGCCTGGCTGCCGGCGATTACGTCATCACCGTGCGGGACGTCAACGGCTGTTCCACCGCGCTGCCCGTGCGCCTGCTGCACCTGCACGCGCCCATTGTCATCACGGCTTCGATTACCAACGTGAGCTGTTACGACGGCAATGACGGTCGCATCGAAATAACCGCCGGCGGCGGGGCGGGCGGCTACCAGTACGCCTGGACCTCCCTGGCGCAGACCGGAGCTTCGGCGGGCAATCTTAAAATAGGCACCTACCCGCTGGGCATTACCGACGCATCCGGCTGCCGCAAGGACACCCTGTTTACCATCGGGCAACCCGACGCCCCCCTTTCGGTGTACGTACACAACACCCCCGTGTGTGCCGACCGCAGCAACGGCGTCATTGATCTCTCTCCCCGGGGCGGCACGCCTCCCTACCGGCACTCGATTGACAACGGCCTCTCGTTCCAACCGGGCAACCGGTTCCTGGTGGGGGTGGGTACGTACCCCATCGTGGTGCAGGACAGCCAGGGTTGTACCGTTACGGCTACCACCACCATCGTGCAGCGCAACGACCGGCCCGAGCCCAACTTCCTGATCGCCACCCGCCAGAACGCTTTCGATACACTGGTCGTCAAGGAAACCAGCCTGCCCAAGGCCGATTCCGTGCACTGGTCGTTCGACCCCCGGGCCCTTGTGATTGATGCCGACCCGTACTCGCCCAAGATACGCTTTACCGACCCGGGCACGTACCTGGTGACCATGACCGGCTACTTTGGCGGTTGTGATTATTCGCTCACCAAAACCCTGACCCTGTCGCCGTTCGACCCCGTGGCAGTGGCCCCCCTGGCCGCCAATACGGCGCTGATCCGTGAGCTTGCCGTGACGCCCAACCCCAACAATGGCCGCTTCAGCTTTACGGTAAAACTCGCCAGGACGCAGCCCCTCTCGGTGGTGGTGGTGGACGTGCTGGGCAACGAGTATTACCGCAAGAGCTGGGGGCAGACTACGGAGGTAACCGAAAACCTGCAACTGGAAAGGGCCGCGTCAGGCTTCTACATCCTCCGGGCCATCGTACCGACCGACGCCAAGGAGACCCGGGTGCTGCTCAACAAGCAGTAACCGGGCCGCTCCTGCCGGCTGCGCTAAAAGTGATCCTTGATTCGTCAACCGTCCCATTGCTTGAGACCTCTTTACTTTTCCTTCCTGGCCGTCCTGGCCCTGCTACCCCTGTCCTTGCAGGCGCAAACGATTTTCCCGGTGCAGTCGTCGCTGCAACTGCTGCCGCCCTACTCGGTGTACCTGTCGGACTACGCCCAGCCGGGGGCCGAAAAGCTGCGGGTCATTCTCCTGCAACGCGACCTCTCGCAAGCGGCTTATTCGCTGCGGTTGGTATTCTCGGTTGAACTCAACGGCCGGGTGATCCTGCGTACTGCCCGGGCTTTCAACCCGCCGCCTCTCCCGCTTGACCCCGGCGTTCCTACCATCATCTCGGGGGCGGACCTGGCGCCTTACCTGGACAGCCGCAACCTGGAGTTCGTGGGCTACTCCAGGGAGCAGTACGAGCGGACACGGGCCCTGCCCGAAGGCAGCTACCGGCTGTGCGTGTCGGCCTACGACTACCGCCGCCCCGACGTGCCCGTAGCCGCCGAAGCTTGCGCCTTCTATTTCCTCTCCAAGTCTGAGCCGCCCCTGGTCAACTACCCGGCCTGCGGCACCAAGCTTCCCGCCAAGCCCGTGCAGCAGGTGGTTTTCTCTTGGCTGCCCCGCAACACGGCTTCGGCCAACTCGGCGGCTAGTACCGAGTATGAATTTTCCCTGTTCGAGGTGCGTCCCGCGGGAAGGAACGTCAACGACGTGGTACTTTCTTCGCGTCCCATCCACCAGGTCTCGACCGACTACACGCAGTTGGTGTATGGCGTGAACGAACCGGCGTTGCAGGAGGGCATGCAGTACGTGTGGCGGGTGCAGGCCAAAGACAAGGACGGCAAGGACCTGTTCAGAAATAATGGCTATTCGGAAGTGTGCTCTTTCACCTACGGAGGCATTGACCCAGCTTTTGTGGTGGGTGCGGTAAGAGACTTTAAAGCCCAGGCCCCAGTCGAACGAAAAGCGACGTTCTCCTGGCAGGTGGATCAGAAAGGCTTCGAGGGCTACCGGGTGGAATACAAGAAGACTGGCGTGGGGTACGAATGGTTCAAGACCGACACCAAGGAGGGAGAACTGAAAGTATTTGACCTGGAACCTGACACCGGGTACGAAGCCAGGGTGCAGGGACAAGTCAAGGGCGTGTACGGTCCTTACTCGGAGGTAGTCACTTTTCGCACCCCTAAAGCGAGGGTAGTCGCCTGTGGGGAAAACCAGCCGGTAGCCCAACTCCAACAAGGCAAGCCCCTGGCTTTTGCCACTGCGGGTATGACCATCCAGGCAAGGGGTATGGAAGTGATTCTGGAAGAAGTAGAACACCTGCCCGAAGACGGCTTCTACAAAGGCGCCGGCAGGGTAAACATCAACTACCTGGGTAGGGCCGCCTTTGCCGTCAAGTTCGACCGCATCTACATCGACGAGGACCGCAACGTGGTCTCGGGCAGAATCGACGTGCTGAGCCAGGGGGTAGAGGCCATGAGCCAAGAGCAACTGGCCAGTCAGCAGCAGCGCCAGCAGGAACGCCAGCAACAGGCCAACCGCGACAAGTACCAGGACCTGAGCTTTGCCGAAGGGGTCACCAAGTACGACGAGCTGATCATTGCCGACGTGCGGGTGGACCCGGTAAGCGGACAAGTGATCCTCACCGATGAGCAGGGCAAGCCTTACCAGAATGCCAAACTCTCGGCACTGGTAGCCACCACGGGGGCCACCCAAACCCTGGTGATCGAAGACAAGAACGGCGATCAGTGGATCATCAAGCCCGACAAGAAGGCCGAGAAAGTACCGGGAGGCGGATTGCCGCCGGTGAATCTGTCCGGGTTGGCAAAAGCGGACCTGGACCTACTCAAGAAGGCCCTTAAAGAAATCCGCAAAGAAAATGCCCAGGCCGTGGTAGACGCGGCCCAGCAGCAGCACGTGCTTCGGCAACAGTCCTACCAGCAGAAAATTCAAAGCGTGCAATCTACCCTCGTGGGCAGTACCCCCGCTACCCCCTCCGGCAGCGACTCCATCATGTGGGAAGAGGAGCAGTCCAGCAATACAACGGGCGACCCTGACTTGGACAAACTGGCTGCCTCCTACATCACGGCCGAAAAAGAATTACTCCTCCGGAAAGTACTCTACTTCCTGTCCGATGAGCTGATTGACAACAAGGAGTACGGTTTGCTGGCCGGCGACATTCTTCCGGGGGGAAAAAAACTAGCCGACTACATCCGCGAGAAAAGGCAAGCCAATGCCCCCGAAGCATCCATGATAACCGACATTAAAGCTTCAGTCATCAATACGGTGCAACAACTGATCGAGAAAAAGTATGAATAAGTTACTGGTTACCCTGCTGCTTTCCTGGGTTGGGCTGACCAACGCAGTGGCCGCCACGGGACGGGAACTGCCCGTTCAGCAGAAGTTTTTATCGCGGGTGGTCAGGTCAGCCCAAAGAGAAATGGATCAACTCGAAACCCGCAACCGCCTCAACGACCAGCGGGGGGAGAGCCACTTGAACCAGTACCTGGTCTACATCGACTGCCGCACCCTGGCGGGAAATGATCCGTGGGTAGGTTCCATTTCTTCTCAGCTAAGTGATAGCCACCTACGCTTGCAGAACCTCAACACGGACATAGTCAATAAATTCGACAAGGTTCACAACCTGAACGGAACCAAAAAAGCCCGCTTCTACATCCTGTTTGTGGCCAACTACCCCGTGTTTGTCAGCCAGAATACGAATATCAGTAGCTACGCCGCCCTCAAAGCCAGCCAGCCGGAGAAGCTTACTGCCGCAGAAGAAAAGGCACAATCCGAGTTGGCTGCTGCCATCGGGCAGATATACCAGCGGGCCGGCAGTTTAAAAACGTACGACCACTGGGTGGCTTACACCACGGGAACGTTGGTAGTGGTCAGGAATGCAACCGGCGGGGGGCAATCCCTTACGGCAACCATGAAGGGATTTGGGCACCTGGCCTGCGGCGGCCAGGCGATGGAAACCGAAAAAGCGCAGTGCTACTTAAGAACCCACTTCTCCTCCCGGCGCGTCAGCAAAGATCCCTTTGAAAGATTACAGATCCGGGCAGGTGACATGATCCAGCTTTTCTCCCAAACCATCAACAAGGAGACAGTTTATCAGGAGTTTGCCTGCGGTCAGGGCGGAACCGGCAGTGGCGGGCAAGGCAACCTGACGGTTAATAATTACTCAAGCAAACCGTTAAATAACGCAGCGGCACTTGCCCTCATGCTGCAAGGCAAGCGTCCCATCCCCGATGCGGGCGGCAGGCAAAGGCACACCACCCAGGTGCAGCTATACCTGACCGACGAAGATACCCGCCTCAACAAACCCGCCCTGTACGGCCAGGCCGAACGTTATGCCCCGAGTGGCGATATGATCAAGATTTGGCTGCACCACGACGGCAGCAAGTGGATGCTCAAATCGGGTCTGCCCAACAGCATTCAAAGCCTGGCCGGGCTGTACCAGCAAAACGGGCACAACCTCAGCGTGGACGCGCTCCTTACGCAACTGCAAAGCAACGTGAGCGATACGCAACTCGACAAGATATGCACGGGGCTTTACGAGTTCTTCGATTGGGTAGGCAAGGGCGTGGAGAAACTGCGCATTCCCGAGTACGTCTGGAACAACGAGCACGCCCAATACGACCCCATCTACGCAACTGTGTACCGGTACGCAACCCTGCCCATGGTACCGCTGCGGGAGGCGGCCCAGTTGGGAATAAACCGGATGAAAGAGGGGGATGCCGACCTCCGGGCGAAACTGCAACACGTAGACCTGGCCCAAATTGAATTTGCCGCCCTGTGCGGCGTGTGGAACGGGGCCGTAGACATCCTCGGGGCCGTCCCCCAGTTGCTCAGCTTCGTCACCAAATTCGGCAGCGGAAGCGGATTGGAAAAGTTAAAGACCCAATACGAACATTTGAGCGGCTACCAGCGGGAGGAAAACGGGCAACTGGTGAGCCAGGGCATCCTGGGCGCGTTGAAAGATGGCGTCAAGGACAGCTTCGACCCTACCCAGCCCTGCAAGTTTGCCCACAACACCAGTGGCATTATCCTCGGCATTGCCATTACTATCGTTCAGCCCGAATTCGTAGAGGCCGTGCTGGGGAAAGTGGGAGCCACGTTCTTCAACATCCTCAAAGTGCTCGACACGGTAGGCGAAAAGCTTAACCCCCTCAGCTACCTGACCCAGTACACGGGCAAGTTTGTGGGCAAAGCGGGCAGCGCCGCCTACACCGTCGTCAGCAAGGCCGGCAAAAAAGTACTCTACAAGCTCGACAACGGGTTCTTCGTGGCCCGGCTCTACCTCAACTCGGTGCAGGAGGCCAAGTGGGTTTCGCTGCCCGAGGGGCAGTTGGTGGCGGTAACCGACCAAGGCGGAATTTACCAGGTCACTACCCAGAACGGCTACAACGGTTACAAAATTCTGCCTTCGGTGGAAGACGTACTCGACGAAGCGCTCAAGATCAGCCAATCACTGCGCGAAGAACTGGTGGCCAAAGGAATCAGCCTGTCCCGGCTACAAGAACTGCTCGCCAAGGTGTCCGATGCCGAAAAGCCGTCCCTTGCCAACGCCCTCAACCAGGTAACGGTAGGAGACATAGGCAAGTTTGCCAAAGACCTGAAAGACAACCAGCAATTGTTCGATTACTTCCGCGGGAAGGGCGTACTAGGCGCCGAGCGGGTAGGCGACGCCTGGGAGGCAATCAATAGACCACAAATGCGCAAGGATGCAGCCATTTTGGAGTCCGTATCAAAACTTTTAGCGAATAATGGTGATTTTGTTGCCAACAATAGAACTAAGTTTGATAAAATTCTGGAAAATTTGGGAACGGCTGGTGCCAGGTGTAGAACTTGTCCTAGTCCGGGTAATAATGCAGGGCTTAGATATGTGGATGAGATAATAGCTGATCTTGACTTGGCCCTTACCAAGTTTAAGACCACTGAAGGATTTGACAAGCTTCTCACTGAAATGGCAGCAAGTGGAGAAAAAGCAGACGGTGGGGCTTTCCTTTTGCAAGTGTTACAAACCAGGGGAGACAATTTCACCTCCCAAGTGCAAAGCTTTGAGAAGTTCTATTTGAGTGGGGAGAGGTTTGAAGCAGATATACAATTGACGAGTGGTAAGCTCATTGAATTCAAGAGTTGGGGAAAAGATACTTGGTACAACTTGAACAGGGGGAGTAGTTTTGAGCAGTTAAAGGCGTATTTTAAAAGTGGGAATGACTTCGACTATGTTAGCAATAAAGCCAAGCTTACCGGCGCAGGAGTAAGTGACCCTTTAAAATATGTGCAAGAAAGATTTCAGTCCGTATTCAAGCAGAATGATTACGGCATTTTTGAAGATATATGGGTAAATAAGGGCTTGGTAAATAAACTCGGCATGAGTGATCTAAATAAAGCAGACGCAAAAGAACTGTTTATAGATATGGTTGACAAGCTAGAGAACACCTTGTTTGCATTCATCAAAACGGAATAATGGAATATACATTAATAGAAAAAAAGCCAGGGGTACGCGCCTTCATTGTTGCAGAAAATGGACTTCTGCTTGAAGCTTCAAATGATAAAATTTATCATGATGATATACTGATTAGGAGCAATGAAAGCAGCAACGTGGACTTTACCTCCATGAGTGGTAAAATTTTTATTGTGGAGGGCGGCAAGACCTACGTGTACAACGAAGACAAGCTCCTGGTTGAGCATCCTTTGCCCTTAGTCTTAGGTAGCGTCCAGGACAACAAAGCCATATTCACCTACGAAAAGGACATCAAAAAAAGACTCTTCAAGAGGGCGTATTATTCCCTGGATACCTTTCAAAAATTAAGCGAACTGCCAGCTTATAACACCCTTGGTATGGCTTACTTCCTGAGGGATGGGCTAATCTTTTATAACAAAACGCTAAATATCCTTTCTTACATAAATGTTTCCGGGGATGTATTGTGGAAGCATGATGTCAATCAGTACTCAAGAAGCCCTAACCAGTCGGTAGAAGTGCTGCAAAACATTGGGGTTTATTGTAATACATTGTGGGTACACTTAAGTTCATCCGGTCTACTTGGGCTAGATGTAAACACGGGCATGACTGTGAGGTATCTACCTATGATTTATCAATCTTTGGGCTTGGTAGATGCCTCCAGCCAAGCGATGCTCAATGTGAAGCAAATGCATTTGGATGTAGTCCAGGGAAAGATAAAAAGTCTCGCCCACCGATACTATTTCGAGATTGACCTCAACACTTTCAAGTCTGGAATCAGAACTGACTTTGGTGAGAACGGCAACATAAGCTGGCGGATCACCCAGAGCACTTTGTCGGGCAAGTATTTGTACTTCATCGGTGCGGCACAGGGGGAGCCGGTTAACCGTGCCATTGGTGTTTTTGATACGGATACAGCCACAATTGTCTGGTACGAACAAGATGCACTGGCGGAAAAGAAATACCTATTTTATACTACGCCTCCTCTGGTAGCCAATCTTAGAATGTTCGTATTAGACAGCGAAGGAAACCTGCATGTTTACGGGAGTAGATAACTTCTCTCCTACTTCTTTCAGATGACCTACTACAGATTAAAAACGGCTTTTAAAGATGATCTGGGTCTGATTCCCAGTGTCTTTCTTAACATGGATGTGGAGGATATTTTCATTCTCAAAGAGCAGATGAGCCATAGCAGCTTCTATACGGCGGCTGATCTGATACCCTTCATGCTAGATGAGGAGGAAGGCTATTTAAGCCGGCTCACTGATATTAACAAGTGGAGAAAATCAAAACCAGAAGCCCATACACTCGTTATTTCACCTGCTTTCAAGCAACTGCTGGAAGGGTTTGCGTTGCCTTCCTGCCGGTTCTACGCGGCTAGATGTTTCATTGCTTCCGAGAAGAAGCATTACCCGCTTTTTGTGTTCCATTTCCACTTCAACTATATCCAGGAAATTATACTGCAAGAAACTACCTTTGAGGAAAGACACCAATTAGCAAAGCCTAACCTCAATCGGGTTTTAGAAAAGGGGCAAATCAAGAGTGTCGAGGAGTTTGATTATTACGCCAACGAGAAAAGCATCTCTCTGCACTGGTTCTACCCAGACAAGTTGCGCTTCAAGCCGGGGGTGTACTACGACGTGTTTGCCACCGAAGACGGCATCATTGTCAGTGAGCGAGTCAAGCAGGCCATCGAGCAGGCCGACCTTACTGGTCTCGAACTGAGTGAGTATACTGATTACGAGATTATTATAGGTCAAAAACCGGTGTAGTGCCGCTCTAGTCCCTCAACCCCAAGGCCGGAATCTTAACTTGTAGGTTCCGGCCCTTTGCGTTTACAAGGGCTGTTGCAGTTACCCAAAACGGGCTTCTATTAAGGGATAATGAAGTACTTTAGTTTAAAAACAGCTTTCAAAGATCAACAAGGGTTGACTCCTAATGTATATCTAAATCTAGGTACAGAAGAGACCTTACGCCTAAAAGAAACGTTAACAAACTTCAGCTTCTATGAATCTGCCGATTCAATACCTTTTTTATTAGACGAGGCAGAAGGTTATCCAAGCAGGGTGTTGGATATCAACATGTGGATAAAATCAGAGCCGGAAGCTTTTAAGATGGTTATATCACCTAAATTTAAAGAGATTCTTGAGGGATTTTATTTACCAGAGCATAGATTTTATGAATCTTATGTTTATATAGCCAGCGAGAAGCAGAAAGCGCCTCTTTATGTGTTTCACTTTCATTTTGACTATATCAAAGAAATCATTTTAGAGGAAACAACATTTGAGGAAAGGCGATCAATTGCAAAAGGTATTTTAAATCGAGTACTTGCAAAAGGAGAAATTAAAACAGCCGCTGATTTTAAACTATACATTGAAGAGAAAAGAACCAATCGGTACTGGTTCTACCCAGACAAGTTGCGCTTCAAGCCGGGAGTGTACTACGACGTGTTTGCCACCGAAGACGGCATTATTGTCAGTGAGCGAGTCAAGCAGGCCATCGAGCAGGCCGACCTTACCGGTGTGGAACTGAGTAAGTATACTGATTACGAGATCACTATGGGTAAAAATTCTATTTAATATTATTCTTAGCACTTTGATTAGCACGCCGGCACCACCCAAGGTTCCGGCTGTTTGCTTTTTTGGGATCACCTCATGTGGGTAAGTTTTGGGTCCCCTTATCAAATTGTTCCGTCCACTACGCTGGCGCTTTATGCGTAGAAGCTTGTGTTCATGTGACTTACGCCGATCCTTTTCAAAACCGCCGTTTGCGGACTCCCCCGGCAGAACCCCGGCTACGCTTTGTGGGACGCAAAGCGGAGATACTCGCCACAAACCCTACGCCCCGTTTCCAGCCATCCACTTTTTAAGGGATTACCCAGGCGTACATTTGGGCATCTACGGAACGGAATTTTACGGCATGAAACATTTTTACGGGCTTGCTTCGATAAGTCTGTTCCTCCTCCTCGGCACCCTTCCCGGCAAAGGCCAGAACCTGGAGCAACTGGGCCTCAAAAAAGGCATCAAAACCAGCGGCTCGGTGAGCCTCAACGCGGTTGGCTATACCATTCACGGCACCCAGGCCCGCCGCGATCCCCTCGACTGGTTCGTTTCCGGCAACCTGAACCTGACGCTGTTTGGCTACGCGGCGCCCTTCTCCTTCAGCTACTCCAACGCCCAGCGGTCTTACAGCCAGCCGTTCAACCAGCTTTCGTTTGCGCCCCAGTACAAGTGGGTGAAAACGTATATCGGCTATTCGTCCATGTCCTTTTCGCCCTATACCCTCTCCGGGCACGTCTTCCTGGGCGGCGGCGTGGAGCTTACCCCCGGCAAGTGGCGGCTGGCTGCCATGGCCGGACGGCTCCAAAAACCCGTGCCATTCAACCCGGCCGATTCTTCGGGAAATTACAACGCTGCCTTCCGCCGCATGGGCTACGGCTTGAAGGCCGGCTACGAAAACGGAGGCAACGCCGTGGACGTAAGCGTCTTTTCGGCCAAGGACCAGCCGGGCTCCATTCCCTACGTACTGCCCGAAAGCAGCCTCGCCCCCAAGCAAAACCTGGCCGTCAGCGTGCACGGCCGCAAGCAGTTGGGGCGTTTCTTCGCCGAGGCCGAATACGGATTTTCTTCCCTCGTCAACGATACCCGCGCCGAACGCCGGGACTCGGCCGCTACCGGTGGCAGCAACCTGCTCAAAGGACTGCTGCCCCAGACGGCCACTAACCGCTACTACGACGCCCTCACGGGCAGCTTAGGTTACCAGGGCAGTTGGTACGGCTTGCAGGCCCGCTACGAACGCATTGCCCCCGAGTACCAGACGCTGGGCGCCTACTTTTTCAACAACGACCTGGAAAACATCACCCTGGCCCCCTCCGTGCGGCTGTTTAAAAACACCCTGAACCTGATGGGCAGCGCCGGCCTCCAGCGCAACAACCTGGACCAGTCCCGTACGGCCACCACCAAGCGCCTGGTGGGTTCGCTCAATGCCGCGTACACGCCCAACGAACACTGGAACCTGACGGCCACCCACTCCAACTTCTCGGCCTACACCAACGTGCGTCCCCAGGCCGACCCGTACTTCCGCGACAACCTCGACACGCTTGACTTCTACCAGATCACCAATACCACCGGCGCGACGGCAAGCTATCTGTTCGGGCCCGAAAAGCACCGGCAGAGCCTCATGCTCAGCGGCAACTACCAGAAGGCCAGCGACCAGGCCAACCACGAAAACGGCAGTTCGCTTTCCGACTTTTACTCGGCCAACGCCTCCTACAGTTACGCCCTGGCCCCGGTCCACACGACCATTGCCACGGGGGTGAATTACAACAGTTCCCGCAGCCCCGGCGTCACGAGCACCTTCTGGGGCCCCACCCTAAGCCTGTCGCGTTCCTTCCGGGAAAAAACCCTGCGCAGTTCGGTTTCCAGTTCCTACAACCAATCCGCGGCCAACGGCATTGCAAGCAGCGACGTGTGGAACACCCGCGGGAGCATCAACTATTCACCCAAGGGCGATAAGGCGGCCGGGAAGAAAGACTTCGGGCAGCACAACCTGACGAGTGGACTGAACGTGCTGCGCCGGTTCAAAGGCACGCCCCAGGGCCCCGGTTTTACCGAGTGGACGGCCACGGTCGGCTATACCTACAGTTTCTAACCAACATTCCCGGTGCCCACCCGCCCCGGTACACCATACGCCTTCCTTTTTTTATGCGGCACCATCTGTTTCTCCTGTTTGTCCTGCTCCTGCCGGCCGCCTTCCTGCCGGCCCCCAAAGCCCTCGCCCAGGACCAGGCCGGGCCGCCGTCCGTCGAAGGCAGAAGCACCAACGGGTCGGAATTGAGAATTGAAGCCCTGTTGAAGAAGGTAACCGAGGAAGGCCGGACGGTAGATCACCTCACCGAAGACCAACTGGCGGACCTCCCCGTCGGGATTGCCCGCAAGATTGGCGAAACGACCTACATCATTGCCATCGACAGTGCGTACTCCGACGAGCGGGGCTGGTTCCTGAGTGCCTACGCTTCGCTCACCTTGCCCGGCGCCACCAAGTCGGTTGCTTTTGCCGCCCGCAACATTGCCTTCAGCCAGGGCGGCTTGCGGGCCACCAACCAGGCCCGGCTCGTACTGGTATCCCCCCAGACGGTCCCCCTGCGCGACATGGAACTGGTGCTGCCCGCCGACGGGCGCAACTACGTGGAATTTGATTGCAATGGTTTTAAGGCGGTGAACCTAAAGGGCGAATTCCTCCTGCCGCCCGACCGGTTCAAGCCCGTCCAGCTGGCGGGCGGGACGCCAACCGCCGCGCCGGGTGCGGCACTGGACCGGGTAAAAGCTACGTTTGAAGTCAACACCACCGACCTCAACAACATCATTGCCTCCGTGGGCATCACGCCGTTCCAGGTGCAGGGCCTGGATGATTTCGCTTTTTCGGTGCGCAACGCCACCATCGACATGAGTGATTTGGCCAATCCGGCCGGCTTCAGTTTCCCCGCCGACTACCAGCGGGCCTACGGCGAAGACCTCCAGCTCTGGCGGGGCTTTTACCTCCAGGAAGTAGACGTGGCCTTCAGGGGCCTCGACAGCGCCAGCCGGAAAATGCCCGTGATCAGTGCCCGCAATCTGCTCATCGACGATGCGGGCTTGTCGGGGCTCTTCTCGGCCACCAACCTGCTGCCGATCCACGAGGGGTCGGCCGACGGCTGGCCGTTCTCGGTGGATCGGTTGTCGGTGAAACTGGCGCGAAACCGGCTCGTGGGCGGCGGACTGGCCGGGGTGATGAACGTTCCCTTCCTGGGCAAAGACACGCTGGGCTACTCGGCCGACCTGGAGCAGGTGGACGACAAGCTGCGGTACAAATTCTCGGTCATCACCCGTAAAGACAAGAGTTTCAACATTCCGCTGGCCGGCACAGTGACGCTGGCCCCCGGCTCGGTGATCACTTTGGAGAAAAAAGACGGCAAGCTGATGCCCTCGGCACTGCTGCACGGGCAGCTTGCCCTGGCCAACAAGCAGTTGAAGGTGGAAGGCATCAAGTTCGAAAACCTGGCCCTGGTAACCCAGAAGCCCTACATCCTGAGTGGTACGTTTTCGGTGACGGGCAATAAACAAGCCGCTACGGGCGGCTTCCCCGTCCGCATCGACAAACTTACCCTATCGGTATTCAACGGCCAGGTGTCGCTGGGAGCCGGCGTAGCGCTAAGCATGATGAACGCCCAGGACAAAGGGTTCGGGGCCTCTACGTTCATCCAGGTGCTGGCGAAAATGGAAGAACGCACCGAGCCGGTCGGTGAGACCACCCGCAAGGTGCAGACCTGGAAGTACGACAAGATCAAAGTGGACGACATTGAACTCCGCTGCAAAACGTCCGCCTTCGGCCTGGAAGGACGCCTTACGCTGTTCGACAACGACCCCACCTACGGGGATGGTTTCCGGGGCAACCTGACACTGTCGATCCGGAAAATCCTGGAGAAGGGCATTCAGGCCAACGCCTACTTCGGCAGCATGTCCACGTACCGCTACTGGCACGTAGACCTGTACGTCCCTACGGGCAACATTCCCATCGTCCCCCCCATCAGCCTCAACGGCATCCTGGGCGGCATGTCGTACCACATGGTCCGCAAGCAGGAATTCAAACCGGATTTCAACAAACTCAACGTGGACGTCAGCCAGTCGAAAGACGCGGAGACCAACGGCGGCACCCGCAACAGCGGCGCGGAGTTTGCCTTCGTGCCCGACTCCACGGCCAGCCTCGCCTTCATGGCCGGAGCCACGCTGATTGCGGGCAACGAAAAAGCTTTCAACGCCGACGCCATGCTCGAAGTGGCCTTTAACCAGGGCGGCGGCCTCCGGTACGTGCAGTTCAAGGGGTCGGGCTACTTTTTCACCGAAGTAAAAGCCCGCGGCCGGGACGGCCAGACGGCCAGTACCCCCGTTTACGCCAACCTCAACATGCTCTTCGACAACAACAACGACGTGTTCCACGCCAACATGAAGACGTACCTGAACCTGCAAGGCGCCATCAAGGGCACGGGCCCCGGCGGCCTGGTCGGGGAAGCCATCATTCACGTGGACCCAAAGGACTGGTACATCTACATCGGCCGCCCGAGCCAGATGATGGGCGTTGACATTGCCAAGCTGGCCGTGGGCCAGGGCTATTTCATGATCGGCACCAAGATCGAAAACCTGCCGCCGCCGCCTTCGGAGGTCACCGAAATGTTCAACAAGCTGGACCCCAACTTTATGCGCAACGAAAACGCCCTGGCCACCGGGCGCGGCTTTGCGATGGGGGCCCGCATCCGGGTGGGCTTCGACAGCAAGGACAAACTCCGGCCGTTCTACGCCCTGCTGCAAGTGGGCGCCGGCGCCGACGTGATGCTCCGCGATTACGGCACCACCGCCACCTGCCAGGGCCGCAACGGTTCGCTGGGCATCAACGGCTGGTACGCCTCGGG
This sequence comes from uncultured Sphingobacteriales bacterium, assembly GCA_963844325.1. Taxonomy (GTDB): domain Bacteria; phylum Bacteroidota; class Bacteroidia; order Cytophagales; family 172606-1; genus CADCTQ01. The sequence continues at coordinate 3,676,908 of CAWJNV010000002.1, read as the reverse complement.
GCAAGCTTACGTGTTCCTGCTCGGCCGGGTGGGCGTACAAGTGAAGGGCAAAAAATTTGATTTCCTGAGCCTGGGCGCCGCGGCGCTCCTGCAAGCCAAACTCCCCAACCCGACCTGGATGCAGGGCGGCATTGCGGGCCGCTACGCCGTGCTGGGCGGACTGGTAAAGGGTAAATACAACCTCACGTTCACCGTGGGCGAAGAGTGCCAGATCCAGACCGGCGGCAACGAACTGGGCGACATACAGGTGATTGCCGACGCCAAGCCCGAAACAGGTGGCAAAGACGTAAGCGTGTTCAGCGCGCCGCAGGTTTCTTTCAACGCTGCCATCGGCCGGGAGCTTTCGATGATGAACACGCAGGACCAGATGGATACCTACCGGGTACAGCTCGACGAATGCGACCTCCGCCAGGGCGCCGGCAAACTCAATGGCACGCTGGAGTGGAACAGCAGCGGCGACGTGGTGGTGATCCGTACCCCCGAAGTGCTGCCCGCCCAAACCGAACTCAAACTCGTGGTGAAACTGCACTGGGAAAAGAAACTCGCCAGCGGCGGCTGGGAACCGCTGAAAAGCAACGGGCAAGTGGATTTTGAAACCAAAGAGGTCAGCTTTACCACGGGCAAAGCCCCCGACTTCATCCCCGAGGAAAACGTGGCCTACAGCTACCCGGTAAAGGGTCAGTACCACTTCCACCAGGGCGAATACGGGAAAGGCTACCTCAAACTCAACCAGGGCCAGCACTACTTGTTCCAGCCCCAGGACCAGGCCGCCTCCTGGCGGTTCGTGGCCCGGTTCCAGCCCGTGGGCGGCAAAGCCATCGACCAGCCCCTCGCCTACGACGCGGCCAAGGCAATGGTGCAGTATGACCTACCGGCCGGCCTTACCGCTGAGACGGTCCACAAACTCACTTTCGTGAAAATTGCCACGGGTGGCGCCGTGGACCAGAACCTGAAACGGGAAGAAAAAACGCTCTCCACCGGCAACGACGAGAACACCGCCGTGACCCGCAACAACCGCCTGGAAGGCAACATCACCCAGAACGTAGAGAAAGACATCTACGGCAGTGCCTTCCGGACGAGTAAGTACGCCACCGCCGCCGAGAAGCTGGAACGGCTCCGCCACGGCACAAACCTGTTGGACATCGCCAAGGGGAACGTGGCCGTGATCGGCAAACGCTCCGAAAGCAACGAGACGCTGGACGCCTTCGAAATCAACGGCGCGGGCAAACACACGGCGCCCCTGGTGCAGGTGGTGGCTTCCCCGGAAAATGCCTGGTACAAAAACACGATCTACCCTCTGCTCTACGAACTCTACGGGCAGGACGCGTCGGTGACGGTAAGTGATTGGCGGGACGTTGCCGAACTGGGAACGCCACCCTTGAAAGGGGTGAAACTCTACAGCAACTACAGCCGCGACGGGTACCAGCTCAACGAAAACCAGATCGGTTCGGGCGTGGCGCCGACCCAGTCGGGCACCGTGCTCTTTGCCTACTACCTCTCCTACTACGCCTTCTTCGACTACGACGAACTGCGCAACAAGGCCGCCCGCAAGTACCTCGCCACGGGCCAGGCCGCCGAAGGTGTAAGACGACTGCTGTCCGCGCAGGGCTACACCGACCTGCTCGACGGCGATTACCCGGTGGAGGTGAATTACACGCTGCCGGGCATCAACCAGGTTACGAGCCGCCAGGTCGTTACGATCAAGTTCTAGGACCCGCGCCTCAAAAAACCTTTCGGGTTTGGGAAACCCGAAAGGTTTTTCTTTTCTCCGGTTACCCGTTCGCCCCCGCCAGCACCCCGCCCGGCGCCAGTTCCTCCGGTCTCCCTTCCTCCGGTCTGCGGTCTCCCTTACTCCCGTCTCCCTGCTGTCCCATCCGGAAAACGACTTCACTCACCATTGCGGCCGACCCGATGCAGAGGGGCGTTCGTTGGTGCAGTTTACGGAGGGGCAACTCCAGAATGCGGTTCTCGCCGTCGGTGGCCTGGCCGCCGGCCTGTTCAATGAGAAAGGCCAGCGGGTAACATTCGTACAAGAGGCGCAACTTGCCGCTGGGGGCCTTGGCCGTGGGCGGGTACAGGTAAATGCCCCCTTTCAGCAGGTTCCGGTGAAAGTCGCCGACCAGCGAGCCGATGTAACGGGCCGCGTACCCGCGGTTCCGGCACGCTTCGATGTACCCCCGCACGGGCTCGGGAAAGTCGTTCAGGTTGCCCTCGTTGCAGGAGTAGATGTTCCCGTTGAGCGGCGTCACCATCCCGGGGTGCGACAGGAAAAATTCGCCCAGGCCGGCGTCGTACGTAAATCCGTACACGCCCCGGCCGGTGGTGTACACCAGCATCGTGGACGTGCCGTACAGCACGTAGCCCGCGGCTACCTGGTGGGTGCCGCCCTGCATGAAGTCTGCCACGGTGGGCGGGGTGCCCTGGGGCGTTACCCGGCGGTACACCGAGAAGATGGTTCCGATGGACACGTTCACGTCAATGTTGGAAGAGCCGTCGAGGGGGTCGATGGCTACTACGTACTTGCCGGCTTCGTTGCCCGTAAACAGCACTTCATCTTCTTCTTCCGACACCACCGCGGCCACCTCGCCGCCGTTGCGCAGGGCCCGCAAAAACCGCACGTGGGCAATCACGTCTAGGTTCTGTTGCTGTTCGCCGTGCCCGTTTTCGGCGCCGAACAGGCCCGTTACGCCGGCCAGCCCGGCCCGGTTCACTTCCCGGTTCACGATCTTGGCCGCCAGCGCAATGTCGCGGAGCAGTTGGGAGAGTTCGCCGGTGGCAAAGGGAAACGCGTCTTCGTTGCGTTTGATGAAGCGGTCCAGGGCTACCCCGACGGGCAGGGCCAGTTTTTCCTTGTCTTCTGAATGGTGGGCCATCATACCTTTTGTCTGATTAGGCGTTGGTGAGTTGGGCACGGACTTCCCGGCGGGTGTTTTCGCCGAACTGGGCGTAGTTTCTGGCAAAGGCCTGGGCCAGTTGCTTCGCCTGCGCCAAGTACGCCTGCCGGTCGGGCCAGGTACCGGCCGGGTCGAGCAGCGCTCCGGGCACGCCGGGACAATGGACCGGTACTTGCAGGTCGAACACTTCGTGGGACGCGCAGGGCACTTCCGCCAGTTCGTTCCGCAGAATGGCGCGGATGATGGACCGCGTGTGGGCCAGTCTGATGCGGGAACCGGTGCCGTAGGGCCCGCCGGTCCAGCCGGTATTTACCAGCCACACCTGGGCGTTGTGCTTTTCGATCAACTCACCCAGCAAGCGGGCGTAGGTTGCCGGGGGCAGCGGCAGGAAGGCGGCACCGAAGCAGGCCGAAAACGTGGTGACCGGTTCTTTGACGCCCATTTCCGTGCCGGCCAGTTTGGACGTGTATCCCGACAGGAAGTGGTACATGGCCTGTTCGGCCGTGAGCCGGGCCACTGGGGGCAGCACGCCGAAGGCATCGGCCGTGAGGAAGAAAATGTGCCGCGGGGACCCCGCCGCCGGGGCTTCCCAGGCACCGGGAATGTAGGGCAGCGGGTAGGCAGCCCGGGTGTTTTCGGTAACGGTCTGGTCGGCGTAATTGACGTCCTGGGTACCGGGGTGGAAACGGGTGTTCTCCACGATGGTGCCGAAACGGATGGCGCGGTAAATCTGGGGTTCGCCCTCGGGGCTCAGGTTCACTACTTTCGCGTAGCAGCCGCCTTCCAGGTTAAACACTTCGCCGCCGGCCCAGCCGTGTTCGTCGTCGCCGATCAGCCGCCGTTCAGGGTCGGCCGACAGGGTGGTTTTGCCCGTACCCGACAAGCCGAAAAACAGGGCCGTGCCCCCGTCCTTGCCCACATTGGCCGAGCAGTGCATCGACAATACGCCTTCGAGGGGCAACAGCAGGTTCATCACCGTAAATACCGCTTTTTTGATTTCTCCCGCGTAACCGGTGCCACCGATCAGGATGGTCTTGCGGGTGAAGTCGATGACCGAGAAGTTGGCGGCCCGGGTGCCGTCCGTGGCGGGGTCAGCCTGGAACTCGGGGACGCACAGCACCGTCCACTCGGGGCAGAAGCCCGCCAGTGCTGACTCGGCGGGCCGCAGGAACAGGTGGTGGCAAAAGAGGCTTTGCCAGGCCTGGGTGGTGACCAGGGCCAGGTTGCGGCGGTGGTTGGGCGCCGCACCGGCGTAGGCGTAACGTACGTACGCTTTTCTGCCGGTTAAAAATTGCAGCATCTTTTCGTGCAGCGCGGCAAACGCCCCGCTTTCGAAGGGCTGGTTGATCTTTCCCCAATCCACGAGGCCGGCCGTAAAGTCGTCGTACACCACGTACTTGTCTTTGGGCGAACGGCCCGTGAAGGTGCCCGTGCTGCACATGAGGGCGCCGGTACCCGTCAGGTCCCCTTCGTTGCGCTGCACAGCGTGCTCCACCAGGCGGGCCGGCGGCATTTGGAGAAATACGGTCTGGCACCGGTCCAGCCCGAGTTGATGGATGGGGGAAATGGCAATTTGGGGCAGTAGGGTAATGATTGTCGCTTTAGCCATTGCAAAAAGGGGTTATAAAAGGATTGGGGGATTGCTGGTCAGTAGGGTGCCTGCACCAAGAGGTCGGTACTGCGTTTGTGTTTACCGACAACAAAGGTAGAAAAGCGAATTAAATTAAAAAAGCGAATTTTCGCTAAAATATAAATATTTGCTAATCCTCCGTTTCTGGCTATTTTTGTGTAAGGCCACTCTCCCCGACCCATGCCGTCCAACAGCGAAAAAGTAAGATTGATATTTGGCTTGAAACTGAAGCAGTTGCGCCAGGATAAGGGCATCCCCTTGAACGTGCTGGCCGACTGGGCGGGCTTCTCGGTGTCTTACCTCAACGAGATTGAGAAAGGCAAAAAGTACCCCAAGTCGGACAAGATCTTCGCCCTGGCCAAGGCGCTGGACACGGATTACGATACCCTCGTGTCGATGAAGCTGGGCAAAAAGCTCGAACCGATCACCGAACTGCTCAACTCCAACATCTTGCAGGAACTGCCGCTCGAACTCTTCGGCATTGATCTTTCTAACCTGCTCGAACTGCTTTCCGACGCGCCGGCCAAGGTGAGTTCCTTCATCCACACGATCATCGAGATCAGCCGCAGCTACGGCATGAACGTGGAGCAGTTTTACTTTTCGGCCCTGCGGTCGTACCAGGAGTTGCACGACAATTACTTTCCCGAAATCGAATCGGCCGCCGACGGGTTCCTCTCGACCTTGTCGCCCGGCCCCGGGGAGCGGCTGGCCGGCGAAAGGTTGCTGGAAATGCTGGAGGGGAAGTTTGGCTACCGGGTTTCCCGGTTCAACGAAACGGACCGGCCCGACCTGAAGGGGCTGCGTTCGGTGATGCTGCCCGGCACACCCAACGTCCTGCTGATCAACGGGGACATGGAACCGGAGCAGTTGGCCTTTACGTACGGCCGGGAAATCGGCTACCACGTGCTGGGGCTGCACGAACGGCCGCTGCTCTCTTCGGTGATTGAGGCCGAAACCTTCGAGCAGGTACTCAACAACTTCAAGGCTTCTTACTTTGCCGGGGCCCTGCTGGTTCCCCGCGCCGAACTGGCCCGGGGCATGGAGGATTTTTTTGCCCAGCCGGCTTTCGAACCCAGCCGCCTGCTGGCGCTGATGCATTCGTTCCGGGCCACGCCTGAGGTATTTGTGCACCGGCTCAGCCAGGTGATGACGAGCCACTTTGGCATCAACGGCCTCTTTTTCCTGCGGTTCGACCACGTGGCCGGCGAAGATACTTTTCACTTAACCAAGGAGATGCACCTGGCCAAGTTGCACAACCCGCACGGTACGGTGAGCGAACACTTCTGCCGGCGCCTCGTCGCCATTACGATCCTGCGGGAACTGGCGGCCTTTCAAAAAATGGGCGTGTGGGACGGCCAGCCGCTGTGCCGCGCCCAGATGGCCCGCTACATGGACACCGGCAGCCGGTACCTGGTCATAAGCCTGGCGAAACCTTCGCCGCCCAAGGGCCACAACAGCAGCGTTTCCATTGGCTTTGCCATCGACGAAAAGCTCCGGCGGCTGGTGCGGTTCCTGAGCGACGCCGGCTTAGAGGAACGCGACGTCAACGAAACCTGCCAGCGGTGCGGCGCCCTCGATTGCCTCGAAAGGGCCCACCCGCCTACGATTTGGCAACGCCAGAAGCGCAACGAGGCCCTCAAGGAAACCCTCCGCCGGTTGCAGGCCGGGCGGAACGGGTAGGTGCGTTGACGAGAGAAGTCATCCTCTTTCTGCTGGAATCTTCATAATCCATTTGGGTAACCCCTACGTCTCCTTGTAGCCGAAGGTGCGTTCGGGGGCGTGGCTGTCGAGCTGGTAAAAAGCGGCCGGGGAAAGGCCCGTAAATTCTTTGAAGTCCCGAACTAGGTGCTGGTAGTCGTAGTAGCCCATGTCCAGGGCAATACTCAGCCAATCCTGCCCGGGACAAGCATTCTTGCGTTTTACGGCGTTGTCGAACTGCACGAGGCGGGCGTAGAACTTAGGGCTCACCCCCATCCGCTCCACGAACTTGCGGTAGAACTGTTTGCGGCTCAGACAGGACTGGTCGGCCAGCCAGTCGATGGATACGTTGCGAGCCTGCCCGTGCAGGTACAGGCCGGCTCTGTCCACGGGCTGTACGCCCAGGCGGGCCTTTTTAACCAGGTAGCGCAAAAAATTTTCCACAATACCAATCATCTCCAGGTGACTGCCCGTGCTGCCCAGCCGTTCGTTCACCGCCCGGATTTCGGCGGAAAAGACGGCCTCGGCATCGACAAACTGGTTGTTGAATACGGCCGCCGGGATGCCCGTCAGGCGAAAAAGGGCACCGGGCTGGAACACGACCTGGAACAGGAAAAAACCATTGCCCGGTTGCCGTCTGGTCATGAACAGGGGTTGCCCCATCAGCGAGGACCGGTCCTTGCGCTCCTCCCGGCGGCCGTCGCCGTACTCGATGGTTTCCATCTTGCGGGGGTAAAAGCACAGGCAGTTCTCGGGACGCGGCCAGTACGGTTTGGTGGGGATCGCGTGCCCATGCCCAAAATCGAAGCCGACGATCTGGAACTGACGGACGTATTCCCGCATGTCGGTGCTCGGGGGGCGGTAGTCGAATACGTTCATAATGCTTGTGCAGGGGCGGGTGACGTTACTACAGGGCCAGGGCCGGGCCCACGATCCGGATGCCGTGGTCAAGGTGAATTTTAGCTACCTGCGCGGCCGTGGGCGGCCCCGGCAGGGCGTTCATCTTTTTAAAGAACGCTTCCATTTTGCCGGCCGGCTGGAGCATGTACATCAGTTTGCCCCGGTCCGTGCGTTGCAGCCAGGTATGGGGCACGTTGCGGGGCAGGAAGATGGTATCTCCCGCCGTCAGGATAAACTTTTGGTCGCCCAACTGGAAGAGGTACTCGCCCTCCAGTACGTAAAACGTTTCGTCCTGCGCTAGGTGCACGTGCAGGTCGGGACCCATTTTAGCCATCCCTTCGTACTCAAAAATGGAGAACTGCCCGCCCGTGTCCTTAGCCGACACCTTTACCAGGTTGGGGCTTAGGCCCCGGTACTTAATCGGCTGGTGGAAGCGGTCTTCGCCGGCTTTGACGATAAACCCCGGAGTACCGGGAGGGTTGCTGGCATGGGTCGGCCTGAGAGACGCCAGGCTTACGGCCGGGGCCGCGGCAAGGCCCGTTTGAAGGAATTGTCTGCGTTGCATAACAGCGTGTTTTATGGTGAATAAAGCGGTTCTGTTACGCAAAGGTGGCATCGTTCCCCTTGGGTCTGGTGGTAAAAATTGGTCATTTTCCCTACCGCGCCGCCATTTGTTCCAGTTGCACCTGGTACTGCTTGGGGGTGATGCCTTCGTATTTTTTGAACTGCCGCACGAAGTAGCTCAGGTGGCTGTAGCCCAGTTCGTAGCAAATGTCGGTGACCGACCGGGTCCGCTCCCGGAGCCGCTGCTTGGCCAGGTTGATGCGTTCGCGGTTGATGAAGTCGTTGGGCGAGTAGCCGAGTTCGTTGCGGAAGTGGCGGAACAGGGACGGTTTGCTCATGCAGGCCTGGTCGCACACCTTCTCGATGGGAATGTGGTCGTGGAGGTTGCGGCGGATGTAGTCAACGGCCCGGGCCAGGCGGTTTTCGGGGTCCGGCGCTTCGGAGGCCAGCAGGATTTTCCGGGCGTGGGTTTGCAGGAGGCGGATGATGAGTTCCTTGAGGCCCAGTTCAAAGAGCATCTTCTTCGCCGGGTTGTTTTCCAGCGTGAGCCACACGAGGCGTTGCAGCGTCTGCACCACCTCCTGGTTGTCGGAATAAAACACGTTCTGCGGCGTAAGCTGCCAGTTGCCGTCGGCCTTGGGCGTCAGTTCGTCGAGCCGGTTCATGATTTCCTCTACGCTTTTGGTCTCAATTTCCAGCGTCAGGCAACGGGTGGGGTTGTCCATCGAAGCGTCCGGGAAGTCGATCACCATCGGTCGGTTGGGCGCAAACACCAGCGTTTGCCCCGGGTAAAATTCAAAGGGCGGCCGGCCTTCCACGTGCATCACTTTTTTGCCCGCCAGCATGCTTACGATGACCGGGTTGCGAAAAGTCAGCGGCTGGCTTTCGCACCGCTCAAACGTTTCGTAGAGGCATAACTCCGAATGGTCGAAGGAATACGCCGTGCGGTTCTCGATGAGTTTGGTAATGACCCCTCCGGGTATAATAGATACGGGAGCGTTCATACAGTTTGGGGGCTACGTGACGGGATGATCCCAAGTGATCGGATTGTATCCACTTTCGATAGTACAATATAGTTATTTTCCAAAATAATCTTGAAAATTGGCAATCAAAACCTTTTTTCCTGCCATGCCTGCTTTTGCCGGCTCCCGTAATTTCTTACTATTGGGAATGAGAAAAACTGTTTTTGCCATCGCAAAGGGGCTGTTCACGTTGGCAGTGGGTAATTACCTGATCGCCTGCGGGAATCAGGCCAGTGACCAGCATGAAGGCGCAGCGGTAGAAACAACCGCACCTGCGGCACCGGCGCCGCCCGCTGCCGCCAAGAACGACCTGCCCGAACTGCCCCTGCTGCGCAGCGACGGCACCCGGACCACGGCCCGGAGCCTGACGGGCAAGGTGATCCTGGTGTTTTACCTGCCCGACTGTAGCCACTGCCAGCGGGAAGCCCGCCAGATCAGCAACAACCTCAACTACTTTAAAGGCTACTCCCTGCACTTCGTCTCCACGGCCCCGCTCCCGGAGCAGGAACGGTTCGGCAAGGAGTATAACCTGGCGGGCCAGCCCAACGTGTCATTCGCCCAAACCACGCCCGAGGAGTTGTACAAGCACTTCGGCCTCTTCCCGACGCCTACGGTTTACATCTACCAGGAAGGGGGCCGGCTCGTCAAGATCTTCCGCGACGAAACGCCGGTGGAACAGATCATTGCGGCGCTGGGAAATGGGTGAGGAAGGGTTGGAAAAACCATGCGGCCGTCCACCCGTAAACGCCTTTGATGACCCTGTCGCCCCCGCTTATTCTCACCCTTCGACTGGATGAAACGTCCTTTGCGTATTTCAACGGGTTGCGGCAAGCGCATTTTCCGCCAGCCCTCAACTACCTGGATGCCCACCTGACGTTGTTTCACCACCTGCCCGACATCCCGGCCGTTACCGACCTGCTCCGGGCAGTTGCCGGGGCGCAGCCGCCCATTCCGCTTGAGGTCACGGGGTTGATGAAACTGGGCCGGGGCGTCGCCTTCCGCATCAAAAGTGAACCGCTGACCGAGTTGCAGGCGTATCTGAGGGGGCAGTGGCGCGAACACCTTACGCCCCAGGACCAGCAGGGATTCCGCCCCCACGTCACGGTGCAGAACAAAGTAGACCCCGCCACGGCCAACGCCCTCTACGATGCCCTCTCGGCTGATTTCCAACCCTTCCAGGCCACGGGCACCGGCCTCAGCCTCTGGGAATACCACGGCGGCCCCTGGCACAAGCGGGAAAATTTTGGATTTGTTACGGCCTGATGGCCGGGTCCCTTGAATGCTAACAAACGTGTTTGCGTGGCTGTTTGGACAACTTACAGGCTTCACATCGGGACGGCCCTCGCTGCCGTCCCGGCAGTGAGTCCAAACAAAGCCCTCCGGGCTAAGGAGCTAAGGCGGCGGCCGGGACGGCCAAAAGAAAAGTTGCCGCCGGGACGGCGGCAACGGCGGCAGCACGGCACATAACGTTGATTCTTAAACCAAAACCAGTCTTATGACTGCGTGGTTAAATACTTGGTCGTTTCCACCTCTCCCCCTCAACCATCTAACTTTTTAACCTTCTCCCCCTACAACGGCTTCACCCGCACCTGGCGGTAGTAGACTTTGCTTTCGGGGTCGTGGCCCTGGAGGGCAAACGTGCCGCTGCCGATGACCCGGCCCGGGTTTTCGGCGGTAGGTACGCCCGTGTCGGGCTCCGTGTATTCCACCAGCGTCTTGCCGTTGACCTTGATGGTCACTTTCTTGCCCTGCACAATGATGTGTTCGGTGAACCACTCGTTGTCCTTGGCGGGAATTTCCTTGACGTCCTGCACGGCGTAGAGGCTGCCCGTCTTGCGCCAGTCGGTGTGGGTGTTGTTGACCTGCACCTCGTAGCCCTTCGACGGCCAGCCCTTTTCCTGGTAAGCCGTGTGGAAGAAGATACCCGAGTTGGAGCCCGGCGTGGTCATCACCTCCACCTGCAACTCGAAGTCCTTGAAGTTGTGGTTCCCCACGGGCCCTTCGTAGAACAGGTGGGCCCGGGGGCCTTTCACCACGATCAGGCCGTTTTCCACCGAAAAGGTGGCCGGGTTTTCGCTGGCCCGCCAGCCTTCAAGCGATTTGCCGTCGAACAGCGGAATCCACGCCTGCTTGGTGTTTTTGGGCTTTTTGGTCCGCCCCTGGGCGAACGCCGGCATGGTTGCGGCACAAAGCATCAGCAGGGCAGCCGCGAGGGAAAAAATGCGAGGGATTGGGTGCATGGTGGTTCGTTGTTGGTTGTCCGAAAATAGGCATTCCTGGTGAGGGACAAAGCTTTCGGGCGGATAATTGGCGGACATTGGTCGTTAGTTGTATGAGCAGGAAGGTTATATGGTTATATGGCTGAATGGCTGATTGGATAGAAACCCGTCCTTGAAAATAAAAGCAAGTCAACCATACAGCCATTCAACCATACAACCATTTAGCCATACAACCTTCTTTGTCAGCACCATGGGTCATTCGTAATTGCACCCCAAAGCCCTACTCTTGTAAGGTTACGGGTCAACTCACCCGCAGACCGGCCCAACCAAGCGGGCGGCGGGCTTTTGCAAACGCTTGTCCTTCAAAAGGCAGCTTTCCCCAATCCGTTTCCCGGGCCATTTTTCCGAACGTCCGGCAATGGCCCCGGCCCACTGCGGCCCGTCCGTCCGGTTTTTCCGGTAAACGTCCCCTTTCCCCGCCGGCCCGCCGGCCCGTTGCCGGAGTCACATTCCTGTCTTTGTACCGCCCGCCGGCCGGTTCGAAATTCTGCCCGCAAAGCCGGGGAACGGACTTTTGAACTTACACCCCCTCCCCGGCCGGGGCATCCGCCGGGGGTTTCGGAACGCCAAATGTGCGGTTACCTTTGGTGCCACCCCGGACCACCGCCCGGCCCAACCGCTGCCAGCCCTTTCTCCCGAACTTTTATCACCCCTCATATCCCCTTGCACGATGCGGCAACCTCGACTCCTATTGTTCTGCTGGCAGGTTTTGCTGCCGGTTCTCCTCCTGTCCCTGCCCGCCCCGGCCCAGTACGTGTACCATTCGCAGTTGGGCGCCCAGTCCCTGGGACTCCCCCAGTTCGGCACTCCCGCCGGGGTTGCCGCCGATGGGCAGGGCAACCTCTACGTTTCCGACAACGCCCGGCACGTGGTGCATAAGATCGGCACCGACGGCAAGGTGCTGCTCACCATCGGGAGCCCCGGCGCCGAAGACGGCCAGTTGAACGCCCCGGCCGGCATTGCCCTCGACGCCCAGGGCAACCTCTACGTAGCCGACGCGGGCAACGACCGCATCCAGAAATTCAGCGCCGCCGGGCAGTTCCTGGCCGTCATCGGTACGGCGGGCTCCGGAAACGGGCAGTTCTACGGCCCCACCGGGATAGCCCTCGACGCCCAAGGCAACCTCTACGTGGCCGACGGGCAAAACCACCGCGTGCAGAAGCTGGGCGCGGGCGGCACGTTTCTCGCCAAATTCGGCAGCTTCGGTACGGAAAACGGGCGGTTCGCCACCCCCGTCCACGTGGCCCTCGACGGCCGCGGCAGCCTCTACGTGAGTGACTTGTACAACCACCGCGTGCAGAAATTCACCACGGCGGGGGCATTCGTGTCCGCCCTCGGGCAGTACGGTTCCGCCAACGGTGAACTGACCGAACCGGGCGGCCTGGCCGTGGATGCGCAGGGCAACCTCTACGTGAGTGAAGGGGGCAACCACCGCGTGCAGAAGTTCAGCGCCACCGGCACGTGGGTCGCTTCCCTGGGCACCCCCGGCGCCGGCAACGGCCAGTTCAACACCCCGGCGGGCATTGCCCTCGACGGGCAGGGCAACCTGCTGGTAGCCGACGGCGGCAACCACCGCGTGCAGCGGTTCAACGCCAGCGGCCAGTTTCTCGCCGTGGTGGGAGGCACCGGCGCCGCCGACGGCCAGTTCAACAACCCCGCCGGCGTGGCCGTGGATGCGCAGGGCAACGTGTACGTGACCGACCAGGCCAACCACCGCGTGCAGAAGTTCAATGCCACCGGCAAGTTCGTGGCGGCGTTCGGCAAGGAAGGCAATGGCAACGGGGAGTTTAACTTTCCCGCCGGCATCGCCCTCGACGGCCAGGGCAACCTCTACGTGGCCGACCAGTTCAACCACCGCATCCAGAAACTGAGCCCCGACGGCACGTTCCTGGGGAAATTCGGCCGGGAAGGGTCGGGCAAAGAGCAGTTTGCCGCCCCGGCCGGCGTGGCCGTGGATGCCCAGGGCAACGTGTACGTGGCCGATCAGTTCAACCACCGCGTGCTGAAACTGAGCAACACCGGCGCCTTTATCGCCCAGTTCGGCTCGGACGGCTGGGAAGAGGGTCAGTTCAGCAACCCTACCGCCGTGGCCGTGGATGCGCAGGGCAACGTGTACGTGGCGGCCAACGGGGGCACCGGCTGCATTCATAAGTTCAAAGCCAACGGCCGGTTCACCGAGACCTTCGGCACGTACGGCAGTGAAGACGGCCAGATGAACACCCCCGCCGGGATTGCCGTGGACGCGCTGGGCAACGTGTACGCCGCCGACGCCTCGGGTCACCACGTGCAGGTGTTCAAGTCCAACGGCCGGTTTAGCGCCAGGGTCGGCGGGCAGGGCACCGGCAACGGGTCGTTTGACGGTCCGGCCGGCGTGGCCCCCGATGGGCAGGGCGGCTTCTACGTGGCCGATTTCAACAACCACCGCGTGCAGCAGTTCGTGCCCGGCGGCGACCCCGAAGTGGAAGTACTGGTGGGCACGGAAACGGTCGCCAACGGCGGTACCTACGACTTCGGCACTACGGCCTACGCCAACCCGGTGACCCTTACCTTTACCCTCGACAACTCGGCCGGCAAGGGCACCCTGCTGGTGAGCGGCCTCACGCTGCCGGCGGGCTTCGCCCTGCTGGGCGACTTCCCCGTGGGCGTCGGCCCCAAGCGCACGGCCACCTTCACCGTGCAGCAGACGGCCACCGCCGTAGGCGACTTTGGCGGCACGCTGTCGTTCGTCACCAACGACACCGACGAGAACCCCTACCGGTTCACGCTCCGCGGCAAAGTGACCAAGGCGCCGCAGGACATTACGTTCGGGCCCCTCGAAAACAAGACCTACGGCCAGGAACCGTTCGCCCTCTCGGCCTCGGTGGTGTCGGGCCTGCCGGTCGCGTACACCTCCTCCAACCCGGCCGTCGCCACGGTTTCCGGCAACCTCGTGACCCTTACGGGCGTCGGTACCACGGTCATTACGGCCACCCAGGCGGGCAACGAAAACTACCTGGCCGCCGCCCCGGTGCAACAATCCCTGACGGTGGTGCTGCCTTCGGACAACATCTGGACGGGCACCAACCCCTGGACGTCGGCAACCAACTGGAGCAACGGCAGCGTGCCCGCCACGGATTCCGACGCGACGGTAGCCAACGGCGTAGCCACGGTGCAGGGCACGGCCGGGGTGCGTAACCTGACGATCAACCCCGGCGCCACGGTGCACGTACCCACGGGCAACGTACTGGTGGTCACCGGCGACCTCACCAACCGCGGCGGCAGCATCACCGGCACGGGTACGGTACGGTTTACGGGAGCCGGCACGCAGGCCCTGCACGGCGGCCTGGCCCTGAGCGGCGTGGTGGAAGTACGGGGCGGGACAACCCTCCTGACCAACAATGATCTCATCCTCGAATCGGGCGCCATCCTGCTGCACGGCGCGGGCACGCCCAACGGCGGCGGCAAAGTGGACGGCGAAATAACCGCCCGGCGCAACGGCCAGGCGGGCAACGCCTACAACGGCTGGTCGTCGCCGGTAAGCGAAGCCGATGCGTCCCTGCTGGGCAGTCGCGTCTACCGCTACGACGAAACCCGGCCCTACGAAAACTTCGCCCGCTGGATTCCCTTCAACGGCACCCTGCAGGCGGGTACGGGCTACTTTGCCAACGGGGCGGGTTCGCCGGCCTTCATCGGCGCGCCCAACAGCGGGACCATCAGCGTGTCGCTCAACCGCACGGTGGTGCACCCGGTCGGGCAGCGCGGCTATAACCTGGTGGGCAACCCCTACCCGGGTCCGCTGGACTACGAAGCCTTTATTGCCGCCAACCCCTCGATCAACGGCGCCCTCTACTTCTGGGACGACGACCTTTCGGGCGGCGCGGGCTACGACAACGCCGACTACGCCGTCCGCACGGCCGCGGGCCTGGTGGCGGGTCCCAACTCCCGCACGGTGGCCGGCAACGCGATCAGTTCGCACCAGGGCTTTTTCGTGGAAGCCAATGCCGCGGGCCGGGTGACCTTTACCAACCACATGCGCACCGGCGCCCAGAATGCTTCGTTCTTCCGCCGCCAGGCCGGCGAGATCGGGCGGCTCAAGCTGTCGCTGACGGGGGCCGGCAAGTACAACGAAACGCTGATCGCCTTTGCCGGCGACGCCACCGAAGCCGCCGACCGCCTCTACGACGCCCGGAAACTGCCAGGCAACGCGGGCCTCTCCTTCTTCAGCCTCCTCCAGGACGAAGACTACGCCATCCAGGCCCTGCCCCTGCTCACCGGCCCCCGGGCCGTGCCCCTGGGTACAGTAGCCGATGCCGCGGGCAGCTATTCGGTATCGGTTGCCGCCCTCGAAAACCTGGCCGCCGACGTGACCATCCGGCTCGAAGACAAGCAAACGGGCCTTTTCCACGACCTGCGGCAGCAGACCACCGTGGCCGTGCAACTGGAAGCGGGCCGCCGCACCGACCGGTTCGTGCTGCACTTCGGCACCACGCCGCTGACCGCGACGCCCATGATTCCGCCGCCCGCCGCCCTTCCGGCCGGAACTACGCCCGATCCGGCCCAACCCGCCGCGCAGCCGGAAGTGCCGCTGGTGGTGCCCGTTGCCGGCAGTGCCGAACCGGTACGCATCTTCGCGGTGCGCCGTACCATCTTCGTCCGCCTGGCCGACCCCGCCGTGGCGGAAGTTTCGGGTGCGCTGTTCAACCTGCGGGGCGAAAAAGTGGAAAGCTTCACGGCGGCGCCCGTCGTGAACGGCCAGGCCCAACTGCCCACCCACGTGCCGCACCAGCAGGTGTACATCTTCCGCCTCTCGGCCGGCGGGTCGGTGGTGTCGAAGCGGGTGTATTTGGGGGAATAGTCAGTGGTCATTGGTCAATGGTCATTGGTCATTGGTCAATGGCCATTAGTGCATTGGTCATTCGGGATGCATGACTTATACGTGCCCATTGACCAATGACCAATGACCATTGACCAATGACCATTGACCATCAAACAAAAAATGCCGGCGGGTAACATCCCTGCCGGCATTTTTTCGTTTGGAAGTTTTAACTTTACCCGTTCATTCACGCGTGTCCCGTATGAAAAAAGCTATCCCCGTCCTGTTGGTCCTCCTGTTGTTCGCCCTCAACGAAGCCATGGCGCAACCCGGCCCGCCCCCGGGCGGCATTCCCATTGACGGCGGCTTGTCCCTCTTCCTGGCGGCCGGCGCCGTGGCGGGGGCCAAACTGCTCTACGACGCCCGCAAGCCATCGGAGGAAGAACAGGATGATGCGCAGGACCGGTAGGATCAACCCGGCCCTGTGGTTTCTGCTGAAGCTGGCGGGGCTGTATACGCTCTGGCACGCCTTTTTCCCGGCGGCGTGGTGCAACGGCTTCCTCACGCGGCACCTGGCCGGCGTGGGCGTGGGCGGCCTGCGGCTGTTCGGGCTCGACGCCCACCGGCAGGCCACCACCCTCTTCGTGGAAGGGCAGCCCCTCCTCTACATCGGCGACGCCTGCAACGGCCTGGACTTTTTCGGCCTGTTTGCCTGCTTCGTGCTGGCCTTCCCGGCCCGGCCCGTGGCAAAGCTGTGGTTTCTGCCGCTGGGCCTGCTTACCATTCACCTGCTCAACGCCCTGCGGGTGGTGGGGCTGTGCCTCAACTACTGGTACTTCCGGTCATCGTTCGATTTCAACCACAAGTACACCTTCGTGGTGGTCGTGTACGGGGTGATGCTGCTGTTGTGGATGCGGTGGGCCCGCAGGTACGCCCCAACCGCGGGGGTCGCCGCCCGGGCCGGCCATGCGTAGGAAACCGGGCCGGCTGCTGCTCGGCGCGGCGCTGTTCGGGCTGCAAATCGTGATCGACCTCCACTACCAGGACTGGCTGACTGTCCTCACGCCCTACGGGCACCGGCTCCCCCTGGTGGGCCGGCTGAACGTGAGCGGCCAGCCTTTCGTCCTGTCGGTCGGCTTTACGCTGCTACGGGCCTTCCTCTACACGTACCTGCTGCGCCTCATCACCGGGAGCCGTCCCTACGCCCGGCAGTTTTTCTGGCTGCACCTGCTGCTGTTTGCCCTGGGGGGATTGCTGTACGTGGTCAAGCGAAGCCTGGGCGCGTACGTGGCCGTGCCGCCCCAGCTCAACTACGCCGTGTTTTTCCTCACCAACACGCCCTTCCTGTTTCTGGCCTCCCTGCCCGCCTACTACTACCTGTTTGCGCCCCGCGAGGCGTCTTCACCGGGCGGCGACTGAGTGGCGGCGGCAATGTCGGCTTTCATCCGCTGGGCGGCCGCCTCCGAAAAGTACGCCTCCACGTCGAGGATGGGCAGCCGGGCCAGCGCCTCGTGGCGGTGCTTCGGATCGGTGAGGTAAGCGTGCAGTTCAGGGGACACGTACACCTTGTTGTGCAGCAGGTAGCCATAGCGCCGGCCCCGGAACTTGGGCAGGGGCACAAACTGCACCGAATGCGGTTCGGGGCCGGACGGTACGAGGCCGGGCGGCAGGAATTCGGGTTCGGGGGGTGGCTCGGGTTCGAAGGGTTGCATGGGTCGTAGCCGTTGGGGAATTGCGGCAACCCAAGGTACAAAACAATCGTGGCAATCCGGCAATACGACCACTGCCCGCCGGACCGACTGCCTGGCAATCGGCCCCACGGGCAGCGCGGACCGCAACGCGTAATTACGCTGGGTTTTCCTGCTATACCGGATTTTCCGGCGCCGGCTTTTCCTGGGCCGGCGGTTCCTGGTCCAGCGACTGCACGACGAGGCGTAACGGGGCCAGTTCTTCGTTGAGCCCCTTGATGAGGTCCGGGCGCACTTCTTTGAGCAAATCAGGGTCCACCGACAGGGACGGCACGAGTACCGGCGGGAGGACACGCAGGTTGCCCGGCAAGTCTTCCACGGTGTTGCGGCCATTGCCCGAAGCCAGGGGCAGCCCGTAATTGATCTGGTCAAAATCCAGTTCGGTGCCCACCATGTTGTTGGGGTAGTCGTTGTCGAGGAAGGTACCCCGGATCTCGGCCGTCAGCAGCACGTCGGTGGCCGACACACCGAAGAGAAATTCCCGGAGGCTGGCGTACGCCTGCAGGATTTCCACCGAGCCGCGCACTTCGAGGGCTTCACTAGCCAGCACGTTGGGGTTGCTCAGGTTGGGCAGCAGGTTGACCGAAACGGTTTGCAGGGGACCGATGCTGAACCGGCGGGTAATGAACCTTTTGACGGCGGCAGTACCCGTGGCGGGAGACAGGGGCAGGTTCTGGTTGTTGAGGGCCGCCACGTCGTACCCCGATCTGACGTTGGGGTCGGGGGCCAGCACAATTTCCCGGTCAAAGGCGCCGGGGTCACCGGGGGGCAGTCCCGGGATGGTGAACTGCAGCACGAAGTTGGCCGTCCGGCTCGGGTTCAGATTGGTGATGATGAGGAAATAGCCCTGCACGACGCGGCGGAAGGGGGCATTGACGGGAGCCCCTGCTCCGCCCGGGGCCAGGGGAGCAATGCGCTTTACGAGCAGTTCAAAATTGGATACGAGCATGTTTTTAGGTTGTTTATGTGAATACGGATGTAAAACTACCGACGCCAGCATCCAATGTAAATACTTATTAATGAGTATTTTCCGCATCCGTCCCGGCGCTACCTGAACTTTTTTGGCGGGCCGGCGTTCCGGGGCTCCCGAAAAATTTTAGTTTTGTCCTGCGCACCTGCTTTCGGATGCTTCCCGGATTCCCACCGCGCCGTCCTACTATGAACTATACGCCTGGCCTGCACGTGCTGGCCGAAATCCATTCCGAAGCGGCGCACCTGCTGTCCGACTACACGCCCCTGCGGCTGTTCTACGCCGAACGCATCGGGGCGTACGGCCTCCAGGCGGTGGGCGAAGTATTCCACCATTTTGAGGAGGGCGGCTTTACGGGGGTGATCTGCCTCACCGAATCGCACCTGGCCGTGCACACGTGGCCCGAACTGGGAATGCTCACCTTCGACGTGTACCTGTCCAACTTCCGGCGGGTCAACGACGGCAAAGCCCGCCACCTGCTCGAAGACACGCTGTCGTTTTTCAAAGCCACCCGCTACACGTCGCACGAAGTGACGAGGTAAACGGAAACATAACTCATTCACGGCATCATTTTCAATCATCCATTGTCCATTATCCATTCTCCAACGAGCTGCCCGGGGTGTAACGGGGCGCTGGCCTTCCGGTCGGCGGCGGGGATGCGGCTGGTGTGCCCGGCCTGCCGGACGGTGGTGTTCCGCCAGTACCCCGCCAGAAGCGGTACGGCCCGGGCCTTGCCGGTGCCCGAAGACATGACGCCCCTGCGGGTCGGCGCGGCCGGCCGCCACGCCGGGCAGCCGTTCGGGGTGACCGGACGGCTCCGGTACACCTTCGGGGAGGGCTACCAGAACTGGTGGGCCCTCGACCTGGGCGACGGCGCCTACGGCTGGCTGGTGGAGGCGTACGGCGATTACGGGGTGGTGCGGCCGGCGCCGGCGCTCAAGACCACGGCCCAGGCAATGGTCAACTCCAAGCCGGGCAAAACGCATAAATTCGGGGATGGCGTCCCCTACTTCACCCAAACGCTGGACAAGAACACCGGCATTCGTTTCGAAGGCGAACTGCCCGGCCCGGGCGACGAAACGGATGGCTTCGTCCAGGTGGAACTGACCGGGGAAGCCGGCCAGTGGGTGATCGTACAGGTGCACGCCGGGACCCGGATTGCTGCGTACGCCGGCCGCCGCGCGGCGTTTGAAGACCTGCAACTCCAACAACTCCGCGACCTGCATGACTGGACCTGAAACCCCGCATGGATTGGCCCTGCCCCCGCCCGGACAGGTGACGTGCCCCGGGTGCCAGCGGTCGTTGCCGCTGGTGGCCCACGCCCAGACCCGGTACGTGGCCTGCGGTGCCTGCAAGGTCCTCTACGACCTGGCCGGGCCCCACCCGCCGGTGGAGGTGAAGCGGTTCCGGGAGGCCGACCCGCCCACCATCCCCCTGGGCCGCAAGGGACGGCTCAAAGGCACCGTGTACCAGGTGATCGGCTACCTGCACCGCCGGGAGCCGGGACCCGACTACTACTGGAAGGAATACGTGCTTTTCAACCCGGTGCACGGCTACGCCTTCCTGTCGGAGTACAACGGCCACTGGAACTACCTCGTGCCCACGCACGAGCACCCCGACATTGCCCACCACACCCGCGACTTTACGTTCCGGGAAGTTTCTTACGCCCTGTTTGCCAAGTACAAAGCCCAGACCATGTACGCCCAGGGCGAGATGCACTGGGACCCGCTCGACGACCGGGCCACCGCCGAGGAGTTCGTAGCCCCGCCGCTTATGCTCATGCTCGAACGGTCGCCGAAAGGCACGCAGTGGTTCCGGGGCGAGTACACCGAACCGGAGGAAGTGTGGTCGGCCTTTGCCCCGCCCGGCCCCGTGCCCGAGAAGGTGGGCGTGGCCCCCACCCAGACGTTGCCCGGCCAGGTGCGCGAAACGACTCTCAAATGGGTCATTGCCGCGGCCCTGGTGCTGCTGCTGGGGCTGCAAGTGCTGCTCACGATGACGGCCCGCGAAGAAGCCGTGTTCAAAGCCGCCTATCCCCTGCCCGACACCACTGCCATCCCGCCCATTGTGACGCCGGCCTTTACCGTGCCCGGGGGCCCGATGGGAATGGCGAACCTGGAATTTGACGTGAGGGCTCCCGTGGAAAACGAGTGGCTGGACCTGGAAGCCACGCTGGTAAACGACCAGACGGGCGAGGAATACGCCTTTAACGTGGGGGTGGAATACTACAGCGGCTACGCGGGCGGCGAAAACTGGTCGGAAGGCAGCCAGTCCGAAAGCCGGTTCCTCTCGGCCATTCCCGCCGGCCGGTACCACCTCAACCTCTTCCCGTCCAAATCCCCCACCAGCCGCAACCTCCATTTCCAACTGGAGGCCCGGCAGGGCGTTTCGATGTTTTCCAACTTCTACCTGACGCTGCTGGCCGTGCTCCTCTACCCCGCCTACCAGTGGTGGCGCGTCCACAACTTCGAACGCCTCCGCTGGATGAACAGCGATTACGGGGAGTAGGGAGTTGGGGAGTTTGGGAGTTAGAGGGGTAGTATATTGGTCATTGGTCATTGGTCATTTGTCATTCGTCATTCGTAATTATCTTGAAAAGGGATTTGCTTAAGCTGAAGTATTACCTGTTGTTGCTGGCGGTGGCGCTGGGGGTGTTCGTGTACGCGGGGCTCACGGGCCGGCGCTACACCGGTTCCGATTCCACCAAGTGGTCGCCCTCCGGACAGCAGCAACGGTATCATAAATAAAGTTTATGAGTTCATGAGTTTATGAGTTCAAAGTGAAAACGCGTTCAGGGAACAACGCATTCCAACTCATAAACTCATGAACTTTAAACTCATAAACTCATGAACTCATAAACGATTCCTGTACCCTCAACCCCTCCCCCGCATGAACGACATCATCAACCTGAAAGCCGTAGCCGCGTCCTTTGTCTATTCCTTCATCGGCATCTTCATCCTGGTCATTTCCTTCTGGATCATTGAGCGGCTTACGCCGGAGGACCTGTGGCGCGAAATCCTGGTGAATAAGAACAGCGCCCTGGCCCTCATGGCCGGCGCCTTCATGCTGGCCGTTGCCATCATCATCGGCTTCGCCATCCACGGCTGAGGGTCCGGGTCATTGTGAAGAGAGCGTTTATGAGTTCATGAGTTCATGAGTTTATGAGTTCATGAGTTTATGAGTTCAAAGTGCTGACGCATGCTCCACCAAACGCCTTCCACTCATGAACTTTAAACTCATGAACTCATAAACTCCATTAAACTCCATTCCAACTCAATTTTCAAATCGCTTGAACTCCCCGCGAATGCCCCTGTTGCTGCTGCTCTCCGTGTTTGTGGTGGCTACCTGCGGACTGATCTACGAACTGGTGGCCGGCACGCTGGCCAGCTACCTGCTGGGCGACTCGGTGACGCAGTTTTCCACCATCATCGGCGTGTACCTGTTTTCGATGGGCATCGGCTCGTACCTGTCGCGGTTTTTCAACCGCAACCTCGTCGGGTGGTTCATTCAGATCGAAATCCTGGTGGGACTGGTGGGCGGCACGAGTTCCTCGCTGCTGTTTCTGCTCTTCGAACAGGTCGCTTCGTTCCGCCTCGTGCTGTACCTGCTCATCGGCCTCACCGGCACGCTGGTGGGCCTGGAGATTCCCCTGCTCATGCGCATCCTCCAGGGCCGCTTCGAATTCAAGGACCTGGTGTCACAGGTGTTCACGTTCGACTACATCGGCGCCCTGCTGGCTTCGATCATTTTCCCGCTGCTGCTCGTGCCGCACCTGGGGCTGGTGCGCACGTCGTTTTTCTTCGGCATCCTCAACGTGGCCGTGGCGCTGCTGGTGTGCCTTAAGTTTGAGCGCGAAACGTCGTGGGCGCCGTTCCTCAAGGGCAGCGCCGTGGCGGTGCTGTTGCTGCTGGTGGCCGGCTTTGCGCTTTCCGAGCAGATCATGCGCTACTCCGAATCGCTGAGCTACCCCGACCCGGTGATCTACGCCAAGTCGTCGCCCTACCAGCGGATCGTGCTCACCAAGAACGGCCGGGAACTGCGCCTGTTCCTCAACGGCAATCTGCAATTCAGCTCGGCCGACGAATACCGCTACCACGAGGCGCTGGTGCACCCGGCCATGCAGGCGGTGGGCACGCCCCGCAAGGTGCTCGTGCTGGGCGGCGGCGACGGGCTGGCCGTGCGCGAAATCCTCAAGTATCCCTCCGTGCAGTCGGTGACGCTGGTGGACCTCGACGGAGCCATGACCGGCCTGTTTTCCCGCAACCCGATGCTGCTCGCCCTCAACGGCCGTTCGCTGCTGTCGCCGAAGGTCCGGGTGGTCAACGCCGACGCCTTCGGGTGGCTGAAAGCACAGCACGGCACCTTCGACTGCATCACGGTGGACTTTCCCGACCCGTCCAACTATTCCATCGGCAAGCTCTACACGCACACCCTCTACAAACTCCTGTACCGCAGCCTGTCGCCGGGCGGCATCGTGGTGATCCAGGCCACCTCGCCGTACGTGGCGCCGCAGTCGTTCTGGTGCGTGAATGCCACCTTGCGGGCGGCGGGCTTTTTCACCGTGCCCTTCCACGCCTACGTGCCGTCGTTCGGCGACTGGGGCTACGTAATGGCCTTGAAAGGCAACGGGTTCCGCCCGCCTGCAAGGTACCTGCCCGGCCTCCGCTTCATCGACCCGGCGACCTTCCGCCAGATGACTGTGTTCCCCCGCGACATGGCCGCCGTGCCCACCGAGGTCAACAAACTCAACAACCAGGTACTGGTGCATTATTTCGAACGGGAGTGGGGGAAGTATTTGGAGTAGAGACGCGATTTATCGCGTCTTCCCTAATCGGACGCGATTTATCGCGTCTTCCCTGATCGGACGCGATTCATCGCGTCTCAGGCAGCCGGTTCACAACAGGTTTGCACGGAGGAGAAAAGCGTTTACCAAACGGGTAATGACGTGAAAGGAGATGGCAAGAAGAACGTAACCGCAAAGGGATGTTTCGATGTAATGGCGCTGTATATGTATAAAAGACGCGATAAATCGCGTCTCTACCCCTAACCCAACTCGCATGTCTCTCCTGACCCGGCGGACGTTTTTCGGCAAATGCGCGGCCCTGCTGGCGGCTTCGGCGGCGCCGGGCTTAGGGGTGGGCGGGTGCGGCCCGGTACGGCCGGTGCCGGGAAAAATCATGGGTGCTTCGGCCGCGGCCGGGCACAAACTCCGCGTGGACCACGCCCTTTTTGCGCAGCCGCCGGCCGTAACGCACCACTGCGAATACGTGATCGTGGGCGGCGGCGTGGCGGGGCTGTCGGCGGCCCGGCGGCTGAAGGCAGGAGGTGTGGAATCGTTCTGCGTGCTCGAACTGGAGGAACAGGCCGGCGGCAACGCGGCGAGCGGCCACAACGGCATTACCGCCAACCCGTGGGGCGCCCATTACCTGCCCCTTCCCAACGCCGACCAGACCGAACTCCTGCGGTTTCTGCACGAATGCGGCGCCGTCACGGGCTTCGACGCGGCCGGCCTGCCGGTCTACAACGACTACTACCTGTGCTTCGACCCCAAAGAACGCCTCTACCTCAACGGCTACTGGCAGGACGGCCTCATCCCCCACTTCGGCGTACCCGCCGCCGACGAGGCCCAGATCCGCACTTTTCTCGAACGCATGCAAACGTTCCGCACGGCCCGGGGCACGGATGGCAAGTACGCCTTCCAACTGCCCGTGGACGCCTCTTCCGCCGATGAGCAGTACCGGGCGCTGGACCGCATCACCATGCACGACTACCTCCAGTCGCAGGGACTCACCTCGCCCTACCTGACGTGGTACGTGGACTACTGCTGCCGCGACGACTACGGCACTACGGTGCACGATACCTCGGCCTGGGCGGGCATCCACTACTTCGCCGCCCGGCGGGGCGTGGCTGCCAACGCCGAGGGCAGCACCGTGCTCACCTGGCCCGAGGGCAACGGGTGGCTGGTGGCGCAACTGGCCCGGCACGCGGCGGGCAAAATCCGAACGGGCTGCCTCGTCTATGCCGTGACGCCGGCGGGCGGGGCGGTGCACGTGGATTACCTGGACGTCCGGAGCGGCACAACCGGGCGGGTGACGGCCGGCAAGTGCCTCGTGGCGGCGCCGCAGCTGGTGGCCGGGCGGCTGCTGAAGGGCATACCCGACCGGGCCGGGACGGCGCCTTCTCCCTTCACCTACTCGCCGTGGATGGTGGCAAACCTGACCCTTTCGCCCTTCCCCGACCGGCAGGGCAGCCCGTTGAGCTGGGACAACGTGGTGTACGGCGGCGCCTCGCTGGGCTACGTCAACGCCCGTCACCAGCACCTGCGCAGCCACCGGGGCACCGACCCGGAGGTGGTCACCTACTACCTGCCCCTCTCGCACACCGACCCGAAAACGGCCCGCACCGAAGCCCTGGCCCGGACGCACGCCGAATGGGTGGCCCTCATCACCGCCGACCTGGCCGGGGCGCACCCGGGCCTTGACAAGTACCTGCAACGGGTGGACGTGTGGCTCTGGGGGCACGGCATGGTGCGGCCCGTACCGGGCTTCGTGTGGAGCGAGGCCCGCCGGCAAGCCGCCGCCCCGGTGGCCGGCCGCATCTTCTTCGCCCACTCCGACCTGAGCGGCATTTCCCTCTTCGAAGAAGCCTTCCACCACGGCACCCGCGCCGCCGAAGAAGCAATGGGAAGGGAAGGGAGACCGGAGACGGGAGGAAGGATCGGGAAGGAGGCGGGGGTGAAAGGTTGGGAACCACCCCTGTCCCCTCCTTGAAGGAAGCAGGGGAACGCTACGGATGCGGCTGCACGGCAAGAAGAAATGCACGTTACAACCTGATTTCCGGTCAGCAGGGCCGGTGGGTACGGCTCCCCTCCTTTTTGCAAGGAGGGGCCGGGGGTGGTTCCTTCTTCGAATGCATTTCATTTATAAAACGAGCTTACAACACGCATCTGCCTGCTAGGCATGACTATTTTCGCACAATGGAAAGGCAACATGTTACGACGCCGGCAGTGGCAGAGGCCAATGGCCGGCAGCCGTGGATTTATAATGCGGCGGTAGACGGCCTGTTCGTGCTGCTGCCGCCCTTCCTGGCGCTGGCGGCGGTAGTGGGGGTGCCCGGCTATTTCCGGCCCGACGCCGAACTGTCGGTGGCCGCCTGGGTGGTGCTGGTGCTGGGCGTCGACGTGGCCCACGTGTACAGCACGTTGTACCGCACGTACTTCGACCCCGACACGTTCCGGCGGCAGAAGAGCCTGCTGCTCACCCTCCCGCTGCTGGGCTACATGGCCGGCGTAATGCTGTATTCGGTGGACGGGCTGCTGTTCTGGCGGGTATTGGCGTACGTGGCGGTCTTTCACTTCATCCGGCAGCAGTACGGCTTTTTGCGCATCTATTCCCGCGGGGAGCCCCAACCGGCCCTCTTTGCCCGCATTGATACCGTAGCGGTGTACATGGCGGCGCTGTACCCCATCGCGTTCTGGCACCTGCACCCGGGCCGCCGCTTCGAGTGGTTCGTGCCGGGCGACTTCCTCCAGTTCCGGTCGGCGGGGCTGGCGGCAGCGGCCACGGCCGCGTACGCGCTGACCATTGCCGCCTACGCCGCCAAGGAGGTGGTGGGGGTGGTGCGGCAACGGCGGGTGAACGTGCCCCGCAACCTGCTGGTGGCCGGCACGTTCGTCTCCTGGTACTTCGGGATCGTGCACTACAACGGCGACCTGATCTTTACGACCCTCAACGTCGTGTCGCACGGCATTCCCTACATGGCCCTGGTGTGGGTGTACGGCCGCAAAAAATACCACGACGCCCCGGCGGCGTCCGGCTCCCGGCTGCGGAAGCGGGTATTTTCGAACGGCGGCGTGGCGCTTTTCCTGCTCATCGCGCTGGGGCTGGCCTTCCTGGAAGAAGGCTTCTGGGACGCCCTGGTGTGGCGCGACCACGAAGGGGTATTTTCCGCGTTCCGGGCCCTGCCCCGGGTCACCGACCACACGCTGCTGTCGCTGCTGGTGCCGGCCCTGGCCGTTCCGCAACTGACCCACTACCTGCTCGACGGGTTCATCTGGAAGCTCTCCAAAGACGCGTTTCACTGGCGGAAGGTCACGCTGGGGTAAGGCCGGTGCTGGGGCTTCGGCACCCACTATGGAGACGCAAGTAAACAAGAGCGGTATGGCCCGGCACGCTTCCGCATCCAACCGCAGTTGTTGCATGGCGGGAAAGGGCCGCGTCGCGGCTCCCCTCCTGGGAGTAGGGTTGTTTAGTTTTGGTGTAAGTAGTTGTTAGCAAGTATATTTGCAAGAAATATAAATGAGTATGGCTGCTAACTTGTTATCTTTTCTGTCCAAAGTACCTGATCCTCGCTGTAAAAAGGGTAGTCGCCACCCCTTGCCCTCGCTACTGGCAATGATAGTCATAGGCAACTTAAGTGGCTACTACGGCTATCGGGAACTGGCCCGCTTCATGCAACGTCACGCCTGGGCGTTTGTACGCTTGTTTGGTTTTAAGCACGGCGTACCGGGTCATGTTACCATCGGCGAGGTGTTGGGAAGGCTCGACTTTGAGGCCTTCAAGCAGCAGTTCCAGGCTTGGCTCGGTCAACTACAAGCTCAACCCCTAGAACAAGCTCAGCCAGCCTACAGCTTAGACGGCAAGAGTTTGAAGTCTACCCTTTCTGACTACCCAGAAAGCTACCAGGACTTTGTGGCTATGGTACAGGTGTTTTCTCACCAAAGCCAGTTGGTAGTAGGCTTACAAGCCTTTCACAATGGCCAGCAGGGTGAGGCCCAAGTCGTGCGCGATTTGATTGAAAAACTCGATCTAAAAGGCGCTATGCTCACGCTGGATGCCTTGCACAGCCAAAAAAAACGCTAGAAGCTATTGTTGATTCGGGCAATGACTACTGCTTGCAAGTGAAGGCCAATCAGGTCAAACTCCTGGCCCGCCTCCAACAAGAGGCCCGCTCCCAAAAGCCCCTCAGTGAGCAGCAGTACCGAGAGAAGAACCGGGGTCGCCTGGAACACCGCCACTGCCAGCTCTTTGCCGCCCCTCAAGACTGGCAAAACTACTACAAAGGCATTGTCTGCTTTGTAGTGCTCAGGCGCTGGGGCTATCGCAAAGGCAAGCGCTTCCAGAAAGCTAAGCCTTATGAGAAGACCCACTACTATATCTTGAGCCGCAAGATGGAATCGGCCCAACAAGCCGCTACTCTGATTCGCAATCATTGGGGCATTGAGAACCGCTTGCATTGGGTCAAAGACGTCCACATGAAGGAAGACAAAAACCGCATCCGACACCATCAGGCCGCCAAAAACGTTTCCCTTATCAAGAACATGGTCTTGAATTTAACCAGAGCCAAAGGCTTCTCCTCTCTGAAAGCAACTACTGAACGCTATGCGCACAATATCAAAGAGCTATATTCCTGGCTTTTATAACTTAAACTGTACAGCCCTACTCCTGGGAGGGGTCAGGGGGTGGGTTTACCCAAATGCCTCAAGTTATCTTGAGATCAGTGTAAAGGAGACCAGCTACAGGAGGTTTCTGCATCAGGGACTATACGCAGAAAGGTTGGCACTGACGCAGGGAAGATCGCCGCCATGCGGTGAACCCTTGGTAATTTGTCGCATATAGGTAAACCCATCCCCTAACCCCTCCAAGGAGGGGAGCCGCGATGCGGCCCTTTCCCGCGATGCGACAACTGCCGCGATGCAACCCTTTCCCGCGATGCATCTCATTGGTATTCCCCCGTAAGAGTGGAGGAGCGGAAAAGCATAACTTTAGCGACCCAAACCACTCGTACCACCAAACCAGTCGTATCATGAGTATCAGGAAGAATTATTCGAAGGAGTTTAAAGAGGAGGCCATCCGGTTGGCTCACCAGCACGGTAACCAAAGTCAGACGGCGCGTGATCTGGGTGTGCCCAGTAGCGTGCTGGGCCGGTGGATGAAAGAACTCAAGGAGGACCCCGAAAAGGCCTTTCCCGGTAAGGGGCACAGCAAAGAGGAAGAACTACGCCAGTTGCAGCGGGAGAATCAACGCTTGAAGGAAACCGTTGAGATCCTAAAAAAGGCAGTAGGTATCTTCAGCAAGAACTCCCAGTGAGATACCTCTTCATCCGGGAGCACACTCAGCAGCACGTGGTGGAACGCTTGTGTAGGGCCATGGAAGTATCAGTGAGTGGCTACTACGCTTGGCTAAAAAGACCCGAGAGTACTAGAAAACAGGCCAATAAACAGCTTTTGGAACAAATCAAGCACGTTCATCAGCAGAGCCGGCAGACCTACGGGAGTCCCCGCGTGTACGTGGACTTGAAGAAACGGGGCGTGGCCTGTTCAGAAAATCGCGTAGCCCGCCTTATGCAGGTGAACCAGATGGCCGCCCGTCGAAAGAAGAAGTATATAGTCACTACCAATTCCAAACACGGCTTGCCCGTAGCCGAAAACACACTCAATCAGGACTTTAAGGCCACAAAGCCCAATGAGAAGTGGGTCACCGACATGACTTACATCTGGACCACAGAGGGCTGGCTGTACCTGGCCGTGGTGCTGGACTTGTATTCTAGGAAAGTAGTCGGCTGGGCAATGGACGACAACATGGAGAAAGAATTAGTAATCAAAGCCTTAAAGATGGCCTTACTCAACAGAAAACCGCCACAAGGACTGCTTCACCACTCTGACCGAGGAAGCCAGTATGCCAGTAACGATTACCAACAATTACTCAAGGACTATCGCATCACCTGCTCGATGAGCCGAAAAGGCAACTGTTATGATAACGCCGTCATGGAGAGCTTCTTTGCCACTCTCAAGCAGGAACTCGTTTACCGGCTGCCCTACCAGAGCCACCAGCAGACCAAGCAGGACATCTTCGAGTACATCCAAGTATTCTACAACCGCAGGCGAATCCATTCTTCGCTGGGCTACTTTAGCCCACTGGAATTCGAAAATGATGGGCGCCATTCAATGGCCGCTTAATCTTTTTCTCTCCTCCACCCTTTTGGGGGAAACCCACATTGCGTGATTTCGCAATTCGTACTTCCACCCGTATTTTCCGGCCGGTCGTAATTATACGGGGCGGGCTGCGTAGAAATCGGGATTTGTCAAAATACGGGTAATCCGGCTGGCTGCCGCGGGCCCTTTTGCCGTACACACATACTTCAACCCATTGGTTCAGATCACGTTTGTTCCACGACTTACCCACCGTCCTATCGTACGGCCGAACAACGGGCAAGGACCAACAACCATTTACCCATCCAGGCAATCACCTTGGTACTGCCTTTCGCGGTCCGGACCAACTTCTTTGCGCATGAAACGCCGTTCCCGGGCAGGTCTTTTCTGGTACCCATTTACCCTGCTGGTCATGTTGTGCCTGCTCAGCGCCCTCTGCTGGCTGCTGTACTACCTGGTCCAGGCCGATCCTTTCGCGTTGGGGCCTTTCTTTGCCGTGCTCATGACCGGCATGCAGTTGTACCTGATCTGGCGCATGGTGCGGTGGGGCAAGAAAAGAGTCCGGCGAACCGGTAGCCGCCGCCTGCGGGCCCTGCCGTTTCTCTACCGGCGCAAACCCACCCGGAGACGACCCCAGCCCTCACCCGAGCCCCGGCCCTACGTTCAGTAGACAGTGAGCAGTAATCAGTAAACAGTAATCAGTAATCAGTAATCAGCATGATACGTCACTTACGCGTACCTCGTGATTACTGTCCACTGATTACTGTTTACTGCCCCGCCCCGCCTGTACCGTCAGCCAGCCGGTTGCGATCTGTACGAGGGCCACGAGCAGGAAGCCCAGGTTCCAGGCGGCCTTGTTGGCAACGTTTTCGCGGACGTTATGGAAGCCGAACAGGTAGTGGTCCACCAGGCTGTCGAGCACGTTGAACACGCCCCACCCCAGCAGCAGGCTTCCCCAGAAGAGTTTGCCCGAACGGGGCAGCCGGGCCGCCCCCGCCTGCCGCCACAGCAGCACGATGCCGATGCCCGTCAGCGTCCAGGTCATGGCGCAGAACACACCGTCCCAGAACATATTTACGCTTTTGCGTAGCAGCGTATCAGGCGGGAGCACGTTGGAAATCATCTGGTGCCACTGCAAAAGCATGTGCAGCACGATGGCGTCCACGAAGCCCCCCATGCCGAAGCCGATCAGGGTCATGGCGCCGATAAAAGGCCCGGTCTTCGGGCGCGTATCCGTTGTGATAGACATAGGACGAAAAGTTAGACGTGAGCTATTAGACTTGAGACATGAGACTGTGCCCGGTTGGTTAGACGTGAGATATTAGCCTGTGCCTGGTTGTCCGGCTGTTACAAAAGGGGTTTCTTCCAAATTATAGTATGAACGATGGTTGACAAGATGCATTTCCGTCCGGCGCCTCCGGTCTCCCGTCTAACATCTCCTATCTCCCGTCTACTTCAGCCGGTACAGCAGGCGGACCAGCCCGAGGACCAGGCAGATGGGCACGAGCATTTTGAGCAGGGTAGCGGGAAAGGCCGGGCCGAAGATGGCTTCTTGCAAGGGCCGGTTGCAGGTGGTGCACGCCCCGGCCGGCAATGGCGCCAGCAGGCAGAACAGTACGGGCAACAGGCACAGCGTCCGGCGTACGAGGACGCGAGGCAGGGCAAACGTTTTTCTTTCCGGGTGGTGCAGCATGGCGGTTCGGGATGCGCAGCATGTAGGGTAGTGTACCCGCTTACTCACGACGCCGCTAAAAGGTTGCGTCCCCCGTCTGGTCGCCCGGTGGCAGAAATACGGAGCGGCCTCCGCAGGGAGGGAAAAGCGGAGGCAGGGGCAGCTACAAATACCTAAAAACGGCCAAAAAGGCCCGTCCTGCGAACCTTGCGGGTTTTTGGGCCGTATGCCGGGCCATTGAGAACGAGGCAGTGCCCGGGCAGAACCGCCCGGCAGGAATTTTTTTTAGACTTATGAAGCAAACCATTACCGAACCATCCGCCCGGCCCGAAGTGTGGGCGGGCCTGGAATGCACCGTAAACCGGGTGGGCGACCACTACCTCAACCAGATGGAACGCAACGGGCACGCCGGCCGCCCGGCAGACATCGCCCGCTTTGCCGCCCTCGGCATCAGGAAAATGCGTTACCCGGTGCTTTGGGAGCAGATTGCCCCGCAGGGCCCCGCCACCGCCGACTGGACCTGGGCCGACGAGCGGCTCGGCCTGCTCCGGCAGCACGGCGTCGATCCCATTGCGGGCTTCGTGCACCACGGCAGCGGCCCCGCGCACACGAGCCTCGCCAAACCCTGCTTCGTGGCAGGGCTGGCGGCCTACGCCCGGGCCTTTGCGGAACGCTACCCCTGGGTGGA
Source organism: uncultured Sphingobacteriales bacterium (assembly GCA_963844325.1). Lineage (GTDB taxonomy): Bacteria > Bacteroidota > Bacteroidia > Cytophagales > 172606-1 > CADCTQ01. Next base: position 3,645,120 of record CAWJNV010000002.1, on the reverse strand, counting down.
GTACTACACGCCGGTGAACGAACCGCTCACGACGGCCCGCTTCAGCGGCCTCTACGGCCACTGGTACCCGCACGGCCGCGACGGGCTGACCTTTGCCCGTTGCCTGCTCCACCAGTGCCGCGCCACGGTGGAATGCATGCGGGCCATCCGGGAAATCAACCCCAACGCCAGGCTGGTGCAGACCGAAGACCTGGGCAAAACCTACAGCACGCCCCTGCTGGCTTACCAGGCCGACTCGGACAACGAACGCCGCTGGCTCAGCCTCGACCTGCTCACCGGCACGCTCACTCCCGACCGGCCCATGTGGCGCTACCTGCGGGCCTTCGGCGTCACGGAAGCCGAACTGCAATGGTTCGTGGACAACCCTTGTCCGCCCGACGTCATCGGTATCAACCACTACCCCACCAGCGAACGGTACCTCGACGAGAACCTGGCGGGCTACCCCGAATGGTCGCACGGGGGCAACGAATACCACGCCTACGCCGACATCGAAGCCGTGCGGGTGCGGCCCGACGGGCCCGCCGAACACTACGCCGGGCACTATACCTTGCTCCGGGAAACCTGGGAACGCTACCACTTGCCCATTGCCGTTACGGAAGTGCACATCTGCGGCCCCCGCGAGGAACAGCTGCGGTGGCTCCGGCACGCCTTCCGGATGGCGGCCCAACTCCGCCGGGAAGGCGTGGACGTGTGCGCCATTACGGCCTGGTCGCTGCTGGGCACCTACGACTGGATCAACCTGGTGACGCGCGACGCGGGCTTCTACGAGCCCGGCGTGTTCGACGTGCGCGGCCCGCAGCCCCGTCCTACGGCCCTGGCCGGCCTGCTGGCAGCCCTGGCCCGCGGCGAAGACTACCGGCACCCGCTGCTCGATATGCCCGGCTGGTGGCAGCGGCCCGAACGGTTCTGCTACCCCTTTCCGCCCGGCGGCGGCCGGCTTGAGTCGGGCGACAAGTACGCCTTCGGCAACGGCACAGCGGCCTATTGGGACCACCACCGCAACCCCTACTGCGCCCCCGACCCGGAGGCGTTCCGCGTGCCGCTGGCGGAGGCCGGCGCGTCGCCCTTCCGGCCGGTGCTCATTGCCGGCGCTACGGGTACGCTGGGCCAGACGTTTGCCCGCCAGTGCGCCGAACGCAAGATTCCCTACTGCCTGCTGGGCCGTCCCGACCTTGACATCACCGACGCGGCGGCCATCGAACGGGTGCTCGACCAGGTGCAGCCCTGGGCGATCATCAACGCGGCGGGCTACGCCTGCCTCGAACGGGCGGAAATGGAACCCGATGCCTGTCACCAGGCCAACGCCGTGGGTTCGGTGCGGTTGGCGATGGCCGCCGCCAGGAGGGGCATCCGGGTGATCACGTTTTCGTCGGATTCGGTGTTCGACGGGCGGAAGCGCACGCCCTACGTGGAAAGCGACCCGGTGTCGCCGCTGGGTGCGCACGGCCGCAGCAAGGTGGAAGCCGAAACGCAGGTGCTGCGCATCCACCCGGAAGCCCTGGTGATCCGGGCCGGGGCCTTCTTCGGGCCGTGGGACGGGGCCAACGCGCTGACCCGCGCGTTGGGGCAACTCGCGGCCGGGGAGCGGGTGCGGGTGTCTAACGACCACGTGCATTCGCCGGCGTACCTGCCCGACCTGGTGCACGCCTGCCTCGACCTGCTGGTGGACGGCGAAAGCGGCCTCTGGCACCTCACGAGCCCGGGGGCCGTCACGCCCGCGGCCCTGCTCCGCGGCGCCGCCGAAATGATGGGCCTCGACCCGGCCCTGGTCGGCAACACGTCCCCCACGCGGGGCACGGGAGGCTTCGGCTTCAAACGGAGCACCGTACTCGACAGCGAACGAGGCTACCCCATGCCCACGCTGGAAGATGCCCTGGGCCGGTACTGCCAGGACGTAGTGCTGAAGGGGGTGAAGCAGGCGTGAGGAGGCGTATGCAAGGGTAACTTTTGGCGTACGATGTGGTTTACGCTGATTCGGAGCCACACCCCGGCGGAACATATGCCGTATCTTGGAGATATGACATATGTTCTGCCGAACGCCATACCACTAAAAACACGTTAATACTAAAATGACTTCAGGACTTCGTACCTTCTTGTCTCACAATTAATTGTGAGACAAGAAGGTACGAACAACGAACAACGTATTATTATAAGACCCGCCCGCCCGGATTAACCATCAAAAGCACTCTTACAAGAGTGCTTTTGATGGTTAATCCCTCCCAACCACTTTTAGAACGGCAATTGTATGCACCGGCCTGGTTTAGTCCTGTAAGGCCATAGTACAATCCCAAACACCCCTACAGGTTAGGTAGTGAAAAAAGGCTATCTTAAACTTAAGCAACTCAACATCTCTAAAAAATACCTAGAAATAGGTATTGTTTGTCAATTGTGTCCTATTTATATTGTCTGAAATTTAACAGTGCATAAAATATAAGATTTGAATTAACGTCTTGGCGTAGCCCAAAGTATGTTATAAGAGCAAGATTTTGCTCTTATATTTGCTGTTTCACATCCCATACACTTTTATACATAAGCCACTATCTTCATCAAGATAAATTACTCGACTTTTATATTATAACACGTACAATAAATTAAATAAAAAAATGGAGACATTTACTACTTTATTTAATAGCAAAAGAGTTGAATTAGGGCTGCTTATAATAGACATAGTTGGCCATAGCAAATTACAAGGAGCAGACAAAACCTTAAAAGAAGTAAAAGATAAGTTTAAACGATTAGTTGAAGGCATAGTAACCAGCCGAGGAGGAAAATTATTTAACTGGGCTGGAGATGGTGGATCATTTATGTTCCTAGTAGATAATAATGGATTCAATGATTTAGCTTTTTCCGCTCTCCAAATGCTAAATAGCCTACCCGCAATCAATGAAGAAATTGCCATATACACTGGATTTTCTGATACGCTTTCAGTTCGCATTTCTTGCGACTCGGGAGTCGTAGTTTACGATGTAGATCCATCACTAATTCACGGAGATGTCATCAACAAATTTTTCAAAAACGAGCGTAATATAGGTCTTACGAATTCAGTCTCTATTACTGATCGTGTTTGGAAGCAACTCCTCCCCCGCTTAAAGGAAAAGTTCAAAACTTTTAAAGAATCAAAAGAAGTAAACAGTCTTTTATACAATTTTGGTGGCAAGGAAAAACAAACTGAAATTTTACAATCGTTACAGAATATAGATCAATCAGAACGTCCTTATGAAATACCTGAATGTGTTGAGATCATAGCATTTAAGGGCGATACTCTTGAAAAGTTATCTCAATATGCGTATGAAGACGTCGTAGTGAAGGGTTATGATAATATTGCTGGTCTTAATTTACTTATTTCAAAAAATGCACAATGGTGTCTTCTTCATGAAGAAGAGAATAGAGATCAGAACTATGAAAAAGAACATTCATTAGATAGAGGACCGTATGAAAACAGGCTTTTAGAATTTGATAGCAATGAACAAAGACGTCCTTACGAACCTAATCCGACTCAAGAATTTAATGGCGGAGAACGACTTCGGTTTTATAATTGTGCCGCTCTTGGATACGCTCCCCTTATTTTAAATGGAACATTATTAGATAACGTATTCGCTGGTCATCTTAAAATAACTAGAGTAATAGGTGGCGTACCAGAGCCAGTTATAAAAAAACGTACATTCAGAATGGTAAATAGGGTATATATTGAGATTGAAGACAACAATACTGATAGTAATATTGAAAAATAGCAAATCACAAAATAAACAGTATTAATTTAGCCTTATGCCATACTGGGTAGAAATAGAGGTTATTAACCCACAAAGTAAATCTCATACATTTACTATTCCGAAAGGGCGAATGATCTCGCCCAAAAATTTGAATCCAAAAGTTCAAAATTTAGTTGTAACAAATGACCATACTGTTACTGTCCCACCCAAAGGAAAAGTTGTAATCACTGTTGCAACAGAGTGTACGGATCCACACTATCCACCACCCAACAATACAACAATGGATGTAACCACATTCGGGCAGAAGCAAAGACCTAATAATGTATTCCCAGGAAGATCTCCAAAACCAAAAAACGTCATGTAATTTTTCTTTTATGGTTACGACAACTCATGGAAAGTTTCTTTGCCACTCTCAATCAGAAACTCATTTACCGCCAACCCTACCAGAGCCACCACCGCACCCTATTTCATATCTTGAAGATATTGAATAGCTTCCGCCAAACGCGTTCACAGCGTATCCAGACGGCCTCATAACTTGTTGCGGCCTCTAAACCTTTCGGGTTTCGGAAACCCGAAAGGTTTCTCCCCCTACATGAACACGAACGGATTCCCCGCCGTGAGGTGCGTGATCTTGATGCCCGGAAGCTTGGGCTGGAGCCAGGGCACGAGCCACTGCATGCCCGGCTCCTCGCTGACGGCGTGGCCCAGCACCACCAGGGACCGCTTGGCGCCCATCGCCCGGGCGTCGCGGACGTACTCGCTGGTTTCCCATTCGGCTACTTCGCCGCAGATAAACAGGTCGGGCTCGGTGCGGCGCAGCGCCGCAATCTGGTTCCGGCCGCCGGCGGCCCCGGGGAAGAGCACCACCCGGCGGCACACCTGGCCGGGGTCACCGACCACGCGCACCTGCCGGATGCCCAGCTTCGCCTTCAAGTGCGCCACAATCTCCTTCAGCGGTGCGGGCGGCAGGTTGAGCACGCCTTCCTCCTGCGCGTTCACGTATTTTTCCCAGCCCAGTGCCGAAAGCACGCCCATCTGCACGCCGTCGGGGCGGTGCGCGTGCCAGTAGTCGTGGAAGCGCCACACGGCCATCCCGTGCTTTTCGAGCAAGTCGCGCTTGTGGCGGTACACCGGGTCGCCTTCCAGCCAGTTCGTCTGGTCGAGGTGGTTGTAGTAAGTGGGTTCGTGCACGATGAGGAAGTTGGCGCCCAGGGCGTGGGCCTTTTCAATCATTTCCACGGTGGCAAACGAGGTGGAGACGATGCCCGTCACGGCCTGGTCGGGGCGGCCCGACTTGAGTGTATCCACGGTTTCTTTGTAGGGCGCCCCGGGAATGCTTTTGAGGATCAAGTCGATGACCCCGCCCACCGTGACCCCTTCGCGGCGCGGGGACAAGGCAACCTTCGCGGGCAGTGCCGCCCCGGACGCCAGGGGCGCGGAGAGCAGGGCCGACGTGCCCAGGGTGCGGGTGAAAGCGGCCAGGAAGGCCCGGCGCCGCCAGGGGGAATGCGCGTGGTTGCGGAAAACGGACATGGGGTTTGAGAGTTAGAGAGTTAAGGAGTTGGGGAGTTAGGGAGTCAATGTATGCATAAACTCTCAAACTCCTTAACTCCCCAACTCTCAAACTCCCTAACTCTCAAACCCCATGCTGCTTACCGCTTACGCACCCACCGCAGGCCCGCTTCGGCAGGACCAGCGGGCTGGAAGCCGTTCTTTTGCAGGACGCGTTGCGAGGCCAGCCCATCGGTCAGGGTGTCGGCCGCTACCGACTGTACCGCCGGGTCGAGCAACACCCAGTCGAGCAGCCGGCCTAGGGTCTCGGTGGCAAAACCGGCGTTTTCAAACTTCTTGTCGGTGAAGTAGCCCAGCATGACTTGTCCCTCCGCGTTGGGCGGGCCCATAAGGCCGATGCCGCCGATAGTCAGGTTCAGCGCCTGGTGCACCACCAGCCAGTGGGTATACCAGGCGTACTGATCCGGGTGGGCGGCGACGGCCGGGATGATGTAGTTGGGAATGGCGGCCCGGAACTCCGCCATCAGGTTGTTGCCGCCGTCAAAGTCCAGGTCGGAAAGCGCCAGGCCCAGGGAGGCTTCGAGGGGGGCGAAACCTTGGGACAGCAATTGCAATTGTGGGAGGGTCAACGGGATCAGCCGCAGACGATTGGATGTCAAAGGAAACATTTGGGAGATTGTTTAAAGTAAAGTGAAGGAACAAAGGCGTGGCAGGACACCCGCCGGAGGGGCGGTGCAAAGGTCCTGCCGGGTCACTTTAAACAATGCCAGGCGTACGGGGAGCGGAAACGGGTGAGAACAGAGGCGTTGCGTTTACGGGGCGAAGATAAGCAACCGGGCGGATAAATAAATGGGCCGGGGTGGAGAACTTGATAAACGGTCATTTTTCCTACATTTACCCAAATCACGCTTTCCCCCATGAAAAGAGTTTTCCTGATTCCCTTGCTGGGCCTGCTGGCCCTGGCCCCGGCCGCCGCCCAGACTGCCACGGCAGTCGTCACGCCGGCCATCCGGCTCAACCACATTGCCGTGTACGTGCACAACCTGGAGAAGAGCACCGCCTTTTACCAGGACGTGCTGGGCTTCAAACAAATTCCCGAGCCCTTCCACGACGGCAAGCACACCTGGTTCAGCCTGGCGCCGGGCGGCCAGTTCCACCTCATCCAGGGGGCGGGTACCGGTACCACCCACGACAAAAACGACCACCTGTGCTTCAGCGTGCCCTCCGTCGAAGCCTTCATTGCCAACCTCGACAAACACGGCATCGAATACACCAACTGGCCCGGCACGGCCAAAGCCCCCACGGTCCGGGTGGACGGCGTCAAGCAAATCTACTTCCAGGACCCCGACGGCCACTGGATCGAAATCAACGACGACGGCCAGGGGAAGTAAGGAGTTTATGAGTTTATGAGTAAAAAAGTGCTGCCTGCCAAACGCGTACCCACTTTGAACTCATAAACTCATAAACTCATAAACTCATGAACTCCCTTTTTATAACTTTACCACCTTCCAACCACCCCTCCCCTCATGTCCCGTTCTACCGTCACTCCCCTCCTGGCGTCCCGCGGCCGGACCGTGCGGGTCACGGTGCTGGCCCTGGCGGCCACGCTGCTGATTCCCTTCCTGGTCCACCTGATCCCGGCGGCGGGCCCCGTGCCCATCGGGGCCCGGCTGCTGCCCATGTTTTACGCCCCGTTCGTGGCGGCGGCCCTGTTCCGCTACCCGGTGGGGCTGGTGGCGGGGGGGCTGGCCCCGGTCATCAACCACCTGCTGACGGGTCGGCCGGCGCTGCCGCTGATGGGCATTCTGAGCGTAGAGCTGGCGGCGTCGGTGCTGGTGGCGGCGGCGCTGCTCCGCGTGCCATCCCTCCGCTGGGGGGCCGCGCCCCTCTCCTACCTGGGCGCCAAAGTGGTTTCGACCACCCTGCTGGCGGTGCTGCCCGGCTGGATGCCCGGCACGGCGCCCCTCGACTTTGCCCTTTCTTCCGTTGTCAACGCCTGGCCCGGCCTGGTCATTCTGCTGATTCTCAACGCGGCCGTCCTGCGGATCAAGGCGCAGCGGGCGGAGAGCTGATCGGGTGGTATGGTTGCATGGCTGTATGGCTGAATGGTTTTGCTTGCGCAACCACCGGTTTTCAACAATCAGCCATACAGCCATTCAGCCATGCAACATTCAATCAGGTAGCCATGCAAAAAACCTCCTTGTCCTTTTCTGAAATCAGCCGGCGGCTGCGGGCCTTGCCGTTGCCCGAGGTAGACCTGGTGCTGGGCATTGCCACCGGGGGTACGGTGCCGGCCAGCCTGGTGGCCCACCAGTTGGGCTGCGACATGCAGCTCGTGCACGTCAACTACCGCGACGAGCACAACGTGCCCCGCTACCCTGACCCGGTGCTTTTTACCCTCCCGTCGCTGCCCGAAGGCCGCCGGCGCATCCTGCTGGTGGACGACGTGTCGGTGTCGGGCAAAACGATGGCCGCCGTAGCGGCCCTGCTGGCCGGCCACGAAGTGACTACGCTGGTGCTGAAGGGCAAGGCCGACCACGTGCTCTTCCCCGAGGTGCGCACCTGCGTGCAGTGGCCGTGGAAGAAAGATTAGACAATCCATACCCACTACTCAATTCCCACCACTCACTACTCAATACGCACTACTCAATACGCACTACTCAGTTTCCCATACGCCCTATACGTATTTTTCACATTTTTATTAAACATATTTTAGTTAAACATAGTTGGTTGTGTATAAATTGTGTGAATAGAATTATCCATTGACGGGCACTTTTTAACAACTGCTATGACCCCACGCTACCACCAGCTTTCCAACCTTTCCGGTTCTTTTTCGGCCCTTGAAAAACACCCTCCGCTATTCGAGAAGCCCTGGCACTCTCACCGTGAACACGAACTGGTCCTGATTCTCAACTGCCGCGGCAAGCGGTTCGTGGGCGACCACCACGGCGACTTCGGGGCGGCCGAACTGGTGCTGGTCGGGCCGGACCTGCCCCACCACTGGAAAATGGACCGGGGCGCCGACGACCTCGACCGGCCCGACGCCCGGGTGCTGGTGGCGCACTTTTCGGAACGTTTCCTGGGCAAACATTTTTTTGAAATGCCCGAGGCGCTGCCCGTAAAAGAACTGCTGGCAAAGGCCAGAAGAGGGCTGCTCTTCAACCCGGACGTGGCCCTGCACTACCACCGGCCCCTCCTCGACCTGGTGTACGCCGAAGGCTTCGACCGCATCGTGCTGCTGCTTTCCATCCTCAACGGGCTGGCCAAGGCCACGGAATGCACGACCCTGGCCAGCAACGGCTTCGTGGCCGGGAGCACCCCGTCCCAGAACGACCGGATGCGGCGGGTGCTCGATTACGTCAAGAACCACTTCCGGGAAGACATTGCCCTGGAAGACGTGGCCGGCGTGGCCAGCATGGCGGTGCCGGCCTTTTGCCGGTACTTCAAGCAGCACACCGGCAAAACCTTCTACCACTTCCTGCGCGAAGTACGCATCGGCCACGCCTGCCGCCTGCTGATCGCCGACCAGTTGCCCGTGGCCCAGATCGGCCACGCGTGCGGCTTCAACAACCTCTCCAATTTCAACCGCCAGTTTAAGGAAGTGACCGGCATGCAACCCCTCGCCTACAAGAAACAGTACACCCTCCAGGGAGCCTGACCGCTGCCGCTCCCGGCCCCGGGGCGGCAATGTTACGTTAAAGACGAACCGTTAAAAAAAATTTTAGAATGCACTAAGGGTTTAGCGCCCCTCGCGTGGCTTACTTAGTATAATGACCCTGCTGCGCACCGGCGATTTAACTGCCGGTGCGGGGCGGAACCAGCCGGCCGGCTTTTTCTACCCGTTCATCCCGGGCGCCCCGTACGCCCGCACCCGTTTCCATCCTGCTTTCGGCAAGAAGCCTTTTGTCCGCCCGGATACCCATCCGGGCCGGGGAGGAACGCGTGCGTGCGGCCGGTTCGGATGACCATTCATTGCCATGCTTTCCCAACCTTATCCATCATTCAACTAAACCCAAACGACATTTCGTATGAAATTCTCCTTACCAACCCTCCTGAACGGGCGCGTAGCCCGCCTGTTGATCGCAGCACTCTTTGCGCAAGGGGCGGCGCAGGCCCAGAACACGTTCCCGGCGGCGGGCAACGTGGGCATCGGCACCACGGCTCCCACTTACCCGCTGACGGTGGCCGGCCCGGGCGTCGCAATGGGCGTGGACAATACCGGCCTTTTCGCGGCGCGCAACACTGCGGGCGGCTATGAGGGCTTCCTGTGGCCCCGCTTTTCGGACAATGCCATGTACATGAACTACGGCACGGGCGGCTTTTACATCCGCAACAACGCCAGTGCGGTAACGATGTTTATGACCAATGCCGGCAACGTGGGCATCGGCACCGCGGCGCCGGCTTATAAACTTACCCTGGCCGGCCCCGGATCAAACATAGGCCTCGACAATAACGGGGTTCTCCTGGCTAAAAACACGGCCGGTGCGTACGAAACGTGTCTGATCCCGCGCTGGACCAACAACGCCACCTTCTTCGATTACGGCACGGGCGGGCTCAACATCCGCACCAATGGCGGGGCGGCCACCATTATGCACATGTCCAATGCCGGCAACGTGGGCATCGGCACCACGACGCCCACGCACAAACTCACCGTGGCCGGCACCGGGGGCGTGATCGGCATGGACAACGCGTCCGCCATCGTAGTCAAGAACACCGCCGGCGCGTACGAAGCCTTTATGTGGCCCCGCTTCTCGGACAACGTCACGTACATGAACTTTGGATCGGGTGGCCTCCGCATCCGCAACAACGGCAGCGCCAACGTAATTGAAGCCAACAATGAGGGCCGGGTGGGCATCGGGACGGCCCCCACGGCCAACGCCAACCTGACCGTGAAAGGCAGCATCCTGGCCGAACAGGTACGGGTGCGGTTGCAGGCCAACTGGCCCGACTACGTGTTTACGCCCGCCTACCGGCTGGCCCCGCTGGCCGAAGTAGAGCAGTACATCCGCGACAACGGCCACCTGCCCAACGTACCTTCGGCGGCCCAGGTGAAAAAAGAAGGGGGCGTGGAACTGGGCGCCATGAACGCCAAGCTGCTGGAAAAAGTGGAAGAGCTGACGCTGTACCTGATCGAGGAGAAAAAAGCCCGCGAACAGGAAGTTGCCGAACTGAAGGCCGAACTCAACCAGTTGAAAGGCGCCGGCAGCCGCAAGTAACCCGCCGACCCCGGTTTTTGATCGCACCCGGGGACATTTTCACCCACCCTAACCCAGAAACGTATGCCTTTTTATCCAAAAATACCACGCATCTTCCTGTTGCTGGCCCTCTGCCTGGGGACCGCCCTGGCGCACGGGCAGACCAACTTTAACAACCCCTCCTTCGAGGGAACCACAGGGGCAGGGGTCGCCCCTCCGGGCTGGTTTATCTGCCAGGATAGCCCGGACATACTGCCCGGCACCTGGGGAGTCACCTTACCTGCCTCCAACGGCAACACGTACATGGGGCTTTTAACGGGCGGCCCCATCAAGGAATCGGTGGGGCAACCCTTCGCGTTCACCGCCGGGGTCAACTATTCCTTCAGCGTAAACCTGGCCCGGTCAGCCTTTTATTTCAACACCAGTTACGGCCAGGCCGGCCGGCTCAATGTATGGGTGGGAACGTCGAATTGTGCCAAAACACTATTGCTTTGGACATCCCCGGTAGTTACAGACGCTTGGCAGAATCATACTTTCAGCTTCACGCCGACCATCAATTATACCTACTTCCGCATTGAGGCCGAATACCCGGGAAGCGCAGCGCAGGAATGTAACGTACTGGTAGACAACCTGCAAATCGGTTGTAATTTGCCCACCACCACGCCCACGGCAGTTGCCTCGGGTACGCTGGCGACCCAAGGCAGTACCTGGTCGCTGGACCAGCCGCTCAACCTGCTCACCAACGTCGCGGTAACCGGCGTGCCGGCCAGTGAAGTAAAATGGGAGATCGAGTACCGGCGCAACGGCCAGACGTCATTCAAGCGGGTCATTGACAACCCGTCGGGGTACGAGTTCGAGACGCCCGGCGAGGTGCTGCTCCGGCCCACCTATTTCTGCGGCGGCAACGCGGTGAATTTTGCCGCCCCCATACCGGTGACGGTCACTGACGGCTTCAACCAGAAAATTCAAGTCATCTGGTGGAGCGCCCACATTGACATCGCGTTGGTGTGCGATGTATACGTCAAACGAGGTACCCGGACTTTTTACAAGGGCACCACCAGCGACCGGGGGAAGCTGTACGTGGAAGGGCTCCAGAACGGTGACCAGATCCTGGTCAGACTCAACCGGATGCAACCTTACACCACGTCGAATTACAACGTGACTTTTTCGGCCGAACAAGCCACGCCCATCGACATCTACCTGTGGCCGGATTTCGTGGACATGGGGCTGTAAAGCGCCCCGCCCGTAGTCTCCCCTACCAACTTTAAACGTCTACTTATCATGAAAAACATCTTACAGGCCTGGCTGGCCCGGTTCCTGCTCGCGAGCGGGCTGGCGGGCAGCCCGCTCGGGTTGCTGGCCCAGGGCAACATCGAAGCCACGCCCAGCTTCGGGCTGGCGCCCGGGTCCAACGGCAATTATACGCTCAACGTGGCCCTGAACCTGAACACGCCGGACGCAGAAGTACGGACCGAACTTTACGCCGGGGCAACTTTCCAGGGAAACTATGCCTCCACCCGTGCCGTCAACAAGTACACGGCCGCGGTTCCGGTGCCCGGACAGGGCCTCAACCAGGGGATCATCCGGTCGTTCAGCCTGAACACCACGGCCACTACCTTTACCGCCGAATTCCTCTACACCATCGTAACGGACGCGACGCTGCGGAACTATCCGAAAGTGACCGACCGGATGGGCCGGATTAATTTTACGCCCAGCGCCGCCGACCGGCTCAATCCCGGCTCGAACGGTGGTTTCCTGCAGCGGCTCATGATTCTTTCTACCGAATATAAGCCCCTCCTGAAAGACATTCCCAGGGGTTGGCGGCAGGTAAGCAGCGTAGTATCCATTGCCGCCACGACGGGGTCGGGTACCATCACCAACTTCCAGCAGAACGGGGTCCTGGAGATCGGCTACGAGGACTGGGAACTGGAGACGGGCGAAGAGCAGACGCTGTCGCTGTTCCGGTGGAATGAGAGTACACTGGTGTGGGAAAAGCTGGCCTGCCCAACGGCGAATACCTCCCTCAACCAGGTATCGGTTGACGTCAACCGGACGGGCACCTACGTACTCCTCTCCATGATGAATGTCAACGATGAGGCGTCCTTTGTTAAATCGGGGCAGTCACAGATCCACGTGGCGGCTTCGTCGCTGCGCACCTCGGCATTAATTGACACGCTGGGCGTGGTCAGGGCCCGGGGTGGTACCGAAATCATTCTTTCCGAAGGGTTCCTGGCCTACCAGGGCAGCCAGTTCGATACCGAGCTTACGGGTACGTACTGCGTTTCCCCCACCGGCTCTGCCAGCACCGCCCGCGAAACGTTTGCCGAAAGCGGGCCGGCGCCCCAGACCAGTGTAGCCCCCCAGCCGGGCCTTTCCCCGGCGGAACTGGCTGCCTCCCACCTGGGCGACAACCGCGCGGCCGTCGTACACCCCAACCCCGTCGGGGCGGAGTTTACGCTCACCTACCGGGTGCGGGCGGCCAATGAGGGTCCCGTCGGGGTTCCCGGCGCGCTTTCCGGTCCGCAGCCGGTTACCATCCGGCTGTACGACATGAGGGGACGCCTGAAGGCCACGGTGCTGGCCGGGGCGCCCAAGGAGCCGGGCATCCACCACCAGGTCGTACCGTCCAGTACCCTGCGGCCGGCCCTGTACGTGCTCGAACTCCAGGTGGGCAACGAACCCAAGCGCACCCTCAAGGTAATCAAACAATAACCGGCGCGGAGCCGGTCTCACCGCCGGCTCCGCCTTTCCCATCAACGCATTCATCCGTTCTACTCATAACACCGAACCATGAAAAAGATTATTTACCGCCTGCTCCCGGTCGCGAGCCTCCTCTGCCTGCCGTTGTTCGGGGGCTATAATCCCGTCATCACCCGCGAAAGCCTGCACCTGGACGGGGCGCAACTCGAGGCAATTACCGGGAAAATGGCCGCTCAGGGCGCAAGAGTTACCCGGGAGTATTTATTTAGTTTTCTTGAAACTGCACCCAGAAATGGCCCCCGGGACTTTGGGCCACTGGCTGATTACCGGTTTTTTAGCATGCTCACCAATTTTCGTAACGTCCAGATTCAGGCGGCAATCGTTGCCCGGACCACCCGGGGCCAGGACATCCTCACTGCGCAAGCCAACTCGGGCCAACCTCTGAATCCAACTTACCGGGAGAGTTGGACTTATAATGGGTACGGGCGTTTTTACTTTGATTGGGGGATGACGAAGGTGCATAATCGCTACGGCAGGCAGCCAGGCGAATTTCCTGGCCAACCTGACATCCCGTTTACGGATGAGACGTACATGCTTTTTGTAAGAGAGGACATGATGGTACGGGCCACGGGAGAGCCCTCCCCCGACCATCCCGCTGACCCCGCGGGCTGGTAGATCAATGAGGCTTGCCACTTCCCACTAACCTCCGCTAATCCCTTGCTTATGAAGCGCCTCTCCAACGTTTTGAAAATGGTCCTCAGCGCCGGCGCAGTGGGGCTCATCGTTGCCGCCACCGGACAGCCGTCCCAACCCGAGGCTACCCTGATGGGCAAGTGGGAATGGGTAAGTACGCAGTTCAACGGGGAAAACACCCTCACCCCGGTTACCGAAGGGAAATCGACCACCCTGGTGTACAAGCCCGACAGCACGGTAGACCAGTACCGCAACGGCGTACTGGTCGGCAGGGGCCGTCCTTTTTCCGTGCGGAGAACGGCCCACCCGTCGGGCGCCGGGGTGATCGACGTGATGGTTTGCCCGGACGAGACCGGGTTTACGGAACCCCACCAGACGGTGTGGCTGAAGGGCGCCCAAAGCGATACGCTGGTATTCATGGGCCTCAACCCCGATAACGGCTTTCAGCCGATGGTGTACAGCGTGTATAAAAGGGTGAGGGAATAAAGGGAAGCGGTAATTGTTTAACGGGGCCGTGGGGGATATTTTCCTTCACGGCCCCGTACTTACCAAGAAAGGATTCACGCCCAAACCCGCAAAGCAGCGCAAAGCACGTAACCGCAAGGATCGCAAAGTAGGCGCAAGGGGCGCAAAGAAATACGCGTACTCCTGGCGGTCTTTGCGTCTTCCTTGCGTCCCTTGCGGTTAAGTTTGTTGCTCAATATGCTACCCCACGTACTCCCGCAGCCCCGTCCGCAGCATTTTCAGGGCTTTGCCGACGTGGACTTCCACGGTTTTGGGGGAAATGTTGAGGGTTTCGGCGATCTGGGCGGTGGAGTACCCCTGGTGGCGGCTCAGTTCGAATACGGCCCGGCACTTTTCGGGCAGTTTGCCGATCTCCTTTTCCATCCGGGTGCTGAGTTCGTTGAACGAAAGCAGGTGCAGCGTGGCCTCGTCCCGCCCGGAGGTGCTGTGCCGGTACTGGCTGGCGTAGCGTTCCCGCACGGCCAACGCCCGGAAGTGGTTCATGACCTCGTACTTGAGGGAACGGTACAGGTAGCGGTCCAGCGATTTTTCGATGCACAGGTCGGCGCGGCGCAGCCAGAGGTTGGCAAAAACTTCCTGCACGAGTTCCTGGGCCACCTCCCGGTCGCGGAGCCGCTGGTAGGCAGCCCGGTACAGCTTGTGCCAGTATTGTTCGTAGATGCGTTTGAAAGCCCGCCGGTCGTCCTCCCGGACGCGGCTGAGCAACGGTTCTTCTTGGCTGGGGTAGTATTGGAGCATAGGCCAGTTCTTTCCCGGCGGCTGGATTACCGCCGGTACGTAGATAAATCATAAAATGAACAATGTAAATCCAGGCCGGACACTTTCGGCGGGCAATGGCAAGGAGCAGGAACGGGGCCCTGCGCAAAAATTCAGGCATTGGCGACGCCTCCTTCCCCGGCACCGGTTCCGGCAAGACGTCTTTAAGTGGTTTGTTACGTGCAAAGTAAGCCATTGGCCCCTACCCAAAGTGGTAGTTCCTTACCAGAAAATGATACGATTTTAATGGGTTGGGGAGCGGTTTGGGGAAGGGCTAAGCGGGAGACAAACTATACCAATCCGGACGCGTCTGGTCAGCGCATGGACGCGTTATTTTGTACCATCCTTTGTTAAAAAAAGGCGCATCATCGCTGGATTGGCCCGGATTCTATCCGGCTTCCGCGCCAGACGCCGTTCTTGTCACGCTGACAAAAGGAAGCACCCGGTGGATGAAAAGCGGATGCTTCCTTTCGTCAGCGTGACAAGAACGGCGTCTGGCGGGGAAACAGGAAAGGGTCAATCTGCCCATGCCCTCCGCTGCATCAAGCCCTTCCTTACCCCTTCACCTCCGGAATGCCGTACGGGCCGTCTTTGAGCAGCAGGATCGTGGGGTTGGGTTTGCCGGAAGCCTGCACGGCGTGGGCCAGGGCCCTTTCGGTCATCAGGGCGACGCGTTCGGGGGCGGACAGGGCGGCGTGTTCGGCGCCGGTTAAAAAATCCAGCCCCGGCAGGCCGGGCAGCGTGGCGTAGGCCCCGCGCGGAATGTCGGTCGCGCAGTAGATCAGGTTCTCCTCGCGGCCGATCACGTCGAGCACCTTGCACCACATCTGCACCTGCCACTGTTCCTGCACCATCTGCCAGTCCGGGGCCGAGATCAGGCGCATGAACCCCTCCTTGCCGTGCACCTTCAGCAGCCGCAGGGCTTCCTTGTAGCCGTGCCCGCCGATGGGGTCTACGTCGGTGTTGGCCGCCACGGTAATGATGATGCCCCCCTCCCGCACGGCCCGCGAAGCTTCGATGGCCGCCTTGGCGACCTGGTAGTGGTTGATGCCCACGAAGCCCGCCGGAATGAGCACGATGTCGTAGCGGTGCGGCAGTTCCACCACCACGTACCCCCGGATTTTGGCGACGGCCGCCTTGTGCGCCTCCACCATGGCGCCGGCAAACACCCCGGTCA
Organism: uncultured Sphingobacteriales bacterium; assembly: GCA_963844325.1. Lineage (GTDB taxonomy): Bacteria > Bacteroidota > Bacteroidia > Cytophagales > 172606-1 > CADCTQ01. The sequence goes on along the minus strand of CAWJNV010000002.1, from coordinate 3,628,852 downwards.
GGCGCTTGTCGGCGTCGAGGGTGGTGTTGACCAGGAAGTCGCAGCCGGCCATCAGCGCCGTTTCCAGCGATTCGTCGTTGAGCGGGTTGCCTTCCAGCACCAGGTCGGCGGCCAGCTTCGAACTCAGCAGCCGGGCGCCGTGGAAGATGGTGAGCGTTGCCTTGCCCACAATGCCCGGGCAGATGCCCTTGCGGCCGCCCGAGGCGCCGGCCATGAAGTGGCTTTCCACGAGGCCCGTCACGATCTTGAGGTCGGCGGCCATGTACAGCTTGTTGATCGTCACCACCGAGCCGCGGCGGGTATGGCCCAGGTGCACGAGCTGGTCGTCTACGTCGTACTCGTGGTTGGTGACGTTCACGCGGCCCATGCCGGCCGCTTCCAGGCCCAGCATGGCCTCGCATTCGTCGGGCGTCATGTTGCGGTGCGACCCCGCGCCGATCAGCACGGTGATGCGTTCGTCGGGGAAGCCGGCGGCCCGCAGCGTGCGGACCAGGTGCACCATCAGGCCGTCTTCGCCCCGGTAGGGCACCGGGCGGGTGTTGTCGGAAACCACGATCACGGCCGCGGCCGCGGGGTTGGCGGCCAGCTTGCGGCGGGCAATGTCGAGCAGCGGCGGCGAGGCAATGGGGTTCGCCAGGGCTTCCGGCACGGCCACGCGGCCGGCGAGCGGCGTGGGCGAAGCCTTCATGCCCCGTACTTCGGCCCCGTCGGGCGCCGGCACGGCCAGGTACCCGTTGCCATATTCTACGGACAGGTTTTTCATGGAAGCAAGGTAGGGAAGAAATGGTACACTGGTTTGTTATGATGATTATGATTGAAACTGATTCAAGAAGATTTCAAAAAGATCACCATTGACACCGTACGGCTGGCGCCAGCGGACACTGGCGCCAGCCGCTGTTCATAAAAGCCGTTGTTCATAAAAAGGGAAGGCCGACCCTATACCGGCCGGCCTTTCCTCAGGAAATCAAAAATTCATGAACGCATCCACTCAATTCCCGATCACCACTTTCTTCACCGCCCGCTCGGCGCCCTGCTGCACGGACAGGACGTACAGGCCGGAGGGCAGGGTGCCGGTGCTTACTTTAAGCAGGTTCTGGCCCTGGCGCAGGGCGTATTCCTTCACCAGCGTACGGCTGCCGCCGGTGCCGGCCAGCGACACGACGGCCGTACCGGCCTGGCGGGCGTAGACCTTCACGTGCAGCGACCCATGCTTTACCGGGTTGGGGAACACTTCCAGCGCGGCGTCAAGCGTCTCGGCCCCGATGCGGGCGCCGCCCGTGGGGGTCACTGCCGCGTACGCGTCGCCGAAGCGGATTTCATCCAGGGCGCCCCCGTTGAAGCCGCTGCCCCCGTAGAACGCCAGGCTCTTGAAAGCCAGGCTGGTGGTACTCGTGCCCGAGGCGCCGGCCGTAGTGGGCGCCGTGCCGCCCAGTGAGGCGGGGTTCACGAACAACGCGGCCGTGCTGGTGGCGGCAAAATCGAGTTTGAGCACCAGCAGGGCGGTCTGCCCGGTGGTGATGGCCGTAGCGGTGCGGTACACCGTGCTGCCCACCCGCAGGCTCCAGTACCGGGTGGTGCCGTTGTTGGAAGCCGCCCCGAAATAACCGACCGACACCAGCGCCGGGTTGGGGAACGACACCGTGGTGCCCGCGTGCAGTTGCACCGATACTTCTTCGTCGTTGTTGGCGTCTTTGCGCAGCAGCAGCGATACCCACAGCGTTTTGCCGGCCGCGCCGATGTTGTCGCCGGTGAGGTAGGTGCTGAACGGACCGGTGGCCGATGCGTTGAGGGCCCGGCCGCTGGTCTGGTAGCTGTCGCCGCCGATGGCGTAGCCCCCCGAAGTGGACAGGGTAGAATACGTGAGGGCCGTGGTGCCCGCTACGTTGTAACCGGGTACGCTCACGTCGTTGTTCTGCACCTGCCAGGCGGCGCCCCAGCCCGTCCCGGTATTCACGTTGTGCAGCGCACCGGCCGCCGCGCCGAAGTTGTCGGAGGCCAGCAGCGTGCCGCCGCCGCCCGTGCCCGGGGTGTAGGGCGCCAGGTTGGCAGCCCCGATGACGGTGATGGTGCTGATGCCCGGACCGGTCCAGCCCACAGCCACGTTGTCGCCGCCGCCGCCTTCCTTGTGCAACACTTCCACGTAGTAGTTGGTGTTGGCCGTCAGCGAACGGGCCGTCGAGGTTTGGGTGGTGTACTTGGTCCACTCCCGCGAACCCGTCCAGCCGCCGGTTACGTGGGCGATGCGTACTTTGTTGGCCGGGTTGGCGTCGGTGCTCAGCCATAGTTCGCAGTCGTCATCCCCCGAAACGTAGAACGTGTACGAACCGGTGGTGGTGGGCTTCACGTAGGCCCGGATGCGCGAACCGTAGTTGTCGGCGGCGTTGAGCGGGCCTTCCAGGCTCGAAAGCTGGCTGGTACTGGTGGGCGTGGTGGTGACGGGAATCGCCGAGACAGCCGTGCCGGTCACGTTCGCCCAGTACTCCCGCGTAACGGTAGTCGTAGACGCGGCCGTGGGCGTGGCCGAAGCCGTGTTGGAAATGTTGCTTTCCCCGTTGGCATTGGTGGCCGTGACGGCGTAGAAATACGTGGTGCCGTTGGCCAGGTTGTTGTCCTGGTAGGCGTTGGTCGTTACGCCCGTGGCTACGTTGTTGAAGTTGCCGCCGGTGTGCCGCTTGATCGTGTAACTGGTGGCCCCGGCCACGGCGGTCCAGGTCAGGCTCACGGTGGCGTTGCCGGCCGTTGCCGTCAGGTTCGTCGGGGCGGGGGGCGGCTGCACGGTGTAGGGCGCCAGGTTGGCAGCCCCGATGACGGTGATGGTGCTGATGCCGGGTCCGGTCCAGCCCGCGGCCACGTTGTCGCCGCCGTTGCCTTCCTTGTGCAACACTTCCACGTAGTAGTTGGTGTTGGCCGTCAGCGAACGGGCCGTCGAGGTTTGGGTGGTGTACTTGGTCCACTCCCGCGAACCCGTCCAGCCGCCGGTTACGTGGGCGATGCGTACTTTGTTGGCCGGGTTGGCGTCGGTGCTCAACCAGAGTTCGCAGTCATCATCCCCGGAAATGTAGAACGTGTACGAACCGGTGGTGGTGGGCTTCACGTAGGCCCGGATGCGCGAACCGTAGTTGTCGCCCCAGTCGAGGGGGCCTTCCAGGCTGGATAGCTGGGCAGTACCCGTAGGCGTGGTGGCGACGGGAATGGCCGAGACGGCCGTGCCGGTCACGTTGGACCAATACTCCCGCGTCACCGTTACGCCCGCAACCGCCGACGGCGTGGCCGAGGCCTGGGTTGAATTGGCGCTTTCCCCGACGGCATTGAGGGCCGACACCACGTAGTAGTAGGTAGTGCCGTTGGTCACGGTGTTGTCGCTGTACGAGGTAACCCCCGGCGAGGCGATCAGCGTGTACGAGGTGCCGCTGGTGGTGCTCCGCTTCACGCGGTAGCCCGTGGCGCCCGACGACGGCGACCAGCTCAGCGTGACCGTGCCGTTGCCGCCCGTGGCCGTCAGCCCCGTGGGGGCCGCGGGGGCCGTAGCGGTGCCGGTGCCCACGATCTCGCGCACGGCGGCGTACTTGTAGTTCCGGTCGGGGTTGGATACGTCGTCGGTGAGGCCCCAGGAGCCGTAGCGGCTGTAGTTGCTGGTCACTTCCAGGTACATAAACAGGCCGCCGCCGTGCGGGAACCAGTTGTCGCGCAGGTCACGCACCATGATGTCTTTCATGCGCGGGGCCCGTTCGGCCGTGATCTTGTTGGCAATGTTGGTGGCACTGCCGCCGCCCGTGTCGGAGCCGCCTTCGTAGGCCACCATGCCGCCGGGAATCTGCCACTTGCTGGCGACGGCCACGATCTTCTTGCGGTCCACCACCGAAGCGTCGCTGCTGGCGACCATTGCGTCGAGGATCTGGGTGACCGTGCCGGTTTCGCAGGCGTTGCCGCAGTTGTGGTACGGGGCTACGCCCAGGCCGTAAATGAAGTTTCTGGGCGGGCCGAACGTATCGCTGATGTACTGCATCTGCTCCTCGTACATGGCGTCGGGCGGGTTCCAGCCGATCTGCCAGGCGTTGATCACGCGTACTTTGTCGTTGAGCGAAGTGGCGCCGAACACGGTCCGGAAGAGCTGGGCAATTTCGACGGTACGCTTGGCGTAGTTCTTAATGTAGTTGAGGCCCAGCGTTTTGGCTTTCTCGTTGTTCCACACCGACTGCATGAAGCCCCAGTTCCACACCTCGTTGCTGTACTCCACGTACAGTTTCCGGTCGGGTTCGAGGCGGTTCTTGATGAGCGTCGCCAGTTGGGTTACGTAGTCGTCGGTGGCGGCCACGGGCACGTTGATCCACAGGTCCACGTCGGCGGCGTTGGCCAGGTCCACGATCACTTCCCAGGGGGCGCCGTTTTCGTGGCCGATGTTGTCGTCTTCGTAGGTAGCGTCGTCCACCTTTTTGCGGTTGGCCCATTCGGTGACGGCCGGGAAGAACGGGTTGCTGTTGTTGGTGTGCGTAAAGCCCATTGTGCGGATCGTGCTGAACCGGCCGCTGCTGAGGGCGTTGAGGAATTCGTTGGTAAAGAGCTGGGTGGTGTTGGCATCGTATCCCGGCTTGATGGCCTTCAGGTTGGTGAACCCGCTGTTGAGGGCACTGGTGGGCGTGCGCCGGGTGTTGGTGAACGTAATTACCACCAGGCCGTGGTGCGGGCCGGGCGGGTTCACGATCAGGTCGAAGCTGGTGGTGTTGGTGGTGGCGTTGTAGGATTTGGGGCCTACCGTGAAGGGGCCCTCAATTTTGTTAATATCGCCCTGGCCGGTGAACGAACACTTGTAGGTGCCGCTCACGTTCTGCCGGAACTGTTCCGGGTCGTCGATGGTGCCGACCCACTCGGCGGCGGGGCGCATGTCCATCAGCACGGTCTGGGCGTCTTCCAGCGGCCAGCCTTTGGCGTCCTTGGGCACGGCCGTGCCGTCGGGTTTGGTGAAGGAACGCAGGTTTTTGGCCGCGTCCACGAAGGGCCGGTTCCAGCCCATGTCAACGCCCACGCCGACTTTGCCGGGGTAGGTCTGGGCGTGCCCCAGCAGCGGGAGCAGGAGTAAAAAAAGGAAGGGAACCTTTAAATGGTTTTGATAGAGGTATCGGATCATAAAAATAGGGTTAAGGAAATAGTGGGGGTAAAAAGGTTTTTGGCGCATTCAGTCTTTGCGTTATTGTATTGATATAATGCAATTCATAATTCAATTTATACCAAAACCTGAGAAATCCAGCCGCGGACGTACCATTTGTTGCGAGATTGCCGCAAAAGAATACTTGCCAACATGCTGCTCACCGGGAAGGATATTTAACCCAGTGGTTTGACTCTCAACAATTTGCTTTCATCCTAATGTGTCAGTTGGCGGATCGGCGGGTGCTGCCCCGGAAGGAGGAAAGGCCTGCCGGGAGCCGGCAAGCCTTTCTCTTGTTGCCCGTTTACCTGAGGTACACTTTGGTGACCCGGCGGGTCGTGCCCTGCTGCACGGTGATCAGGTACAACCCGGGGGCTACGCCTGCGGTGGCAAGGGTCACGGTGTTATCGCCCGGAATGGCGGCAAAAGTCCGCCGGGCGGCGCTTCGGCCCAGGGCGTTGGTCAGCAACAGCGTAGCCTCCCCCGCGGCGGCGGCCTGGTAGCGCACGTGCACCACCCCCGCCGAGGCCGGGTTGGGGAATACGCGCAGCGCACCAGCCTCCGGGCCGGCAGCCGCCAGCCGGGCGCCGGAACCGTACGTTACCACGAGTTGGGGCTTGTTGGCCGCGTTCTCCCGCGCATTGAAGCCCGTCCAGCCGCCCAGGTTGGTTGTCAGGCCGAACGTCACCAGGTCGTCGCCGGCCGCTTCCGCGTTCACCGTACCCGTTACGTCAATCTCGATGTAGCCCGCCGTGCCGCCCATCGGGGCCGTGGTGATGAGGCCGCCCAGCGTCGGCTTGGCGCCGCCTTCGGTCCAGGAATCAGGCGAGGCGCCGTTCACGTTGAGGGTGCCGGTGTTGGTGTTGTTCTTGTACACCCGCAGTTTGGCCGAAGAAACCGTACCGGAAAGGGTTGACAGGTTGAACTTGACGAACAGTGTGTTCCACTGGCTGGCGTTGAGGCTGGTGTTGGTACCCGCCGCCACGTCGCTCTGCGTATCGGTATCGGCCACCGGGGTCAGCGTGGCGGTGGTGGGGGCCGTGCCGGCGTTGGTGGTCACCGTGAGCCCGCTGCTGGCGGCCGACTGGTTCCCGGCGGCGTCCTTGGCCCGTACCGTAAAGGTGTAGGCCGTGGCGGCGCTCAGGCCCGTGGCCGTGTAGGAAGTGGACGTGGCCGAACCGGCAAAGGTGCCTCCCCGGTACACGTCGTAGCCGGTCACGCCCACGTTGTCGGTGGAAGCCGACCAGGAAAGGCTCACGGAGGCAGTCGTTTTGCCGGTGGAGGCCAGGTTGGCCGGTACCGTCGGGGCCTGGGTGTCGGCCGGGGCACTGGCATTGATGGTGAAGTAGCCGCTGTTGATGCGGCTGTACTGCCCGTTGCGCACGGCCACGGCGATCAGCTTGCGGTTGGCGGAGATGGTCACCGGGCCGGTGTATTGGGTCCAGGAGCCGGGCTTGAGCTGCGATTCGAGGCTGGGGGAAACGTACCCCTGCGTGCCCACCACGTAATAGATGGTGGCGCCGGTTACGGTGCCGATGCTCACGGTCTGGGTGGCGGCGTAGGTGCCGGCGACCGGCGAAAACGTGGGCAAGGGTACTACGTCGGCCTCGGAGGCGATGTTCTGCACCAGGGCCACGCCGTTGTAGGTGCCCGTGTTGTTGAAGGCCCCGTTGGGGCAGTTGTGGTCCACGGCCGCGCCGATGACTTGCCACTTGGCCATGCCGACGGCTTCCCCGCGGCCGTCGCTGGTGGCGTTTTCGAAGTTGCGCACCGCTACGCCGTGGTTGCGCACCACCAGGCCAATGGCCCGGTCGGCGCTACGGGTCAGGAACGGGTACTGGTGGTCGATCAGGTTGAATGCCTGGATGCCGTAGGCGGCTTCCCACTGGTTCCAGGGGAAGTCATTGTCGCGCAGCACTTTGGTGTTCCTGAACGTGAAATTGCGGTAATACTCCAGCATGATGCCGGCGGCGCCCGCGGCATTGAGGGAAATGAAGTTTTCGATCACCGAGTTGGTGGGGCCGGTGCCGTTGATCTCCACGTCGATGGCGATCATGCCGTGGTAGCAGCCCATCGCCGTATTGTTCTTGTGGCTCATGATGGGCAGGTCGGCGGATTCGTAGCCGGTTCTTCCGCCGGCCTGGGCCGGTTCAAGGAGCAGGCCGGCGGGCACGAACTGGTTTTCGGACTGGTTGTGGGCCAGGTTGGAACGGGAGAACCAGGTAAAGCCGCCGTCGCTGCAACCGCTGGCGACGTTGTTTTCGGCGATGTAGTTGCCGCCCTGAAACCAGAACCCGTGGCCGCTGTGGGCCAGGTCGTGGGTGTCCACGCCGGTCTTGATGAAACGGTTGCTGCCGCCCGTTGCCTTCATGGCGATGTTGCGGCGGAAGGCGCCCCGTTCGGCCCCGTTTTCGAGCACGTAGTGCGCCCCGACGGCGTTGTAGGACACGTTGTCTTCGAAGTTCACGTAGCTGTCGTGGTTCACGTAGCCCCAGCCCGGCGAGTTGACCACCGCGCAGCCCACCACGTAGGCGGGAGCGATGGAGGCGTTTTTGTGGCCGGTGCGGTGGAAGTGCAGCGCGTACTTGCCGCGGGGGTTGTCGCCGGTGGGCAGGGAGGCGGTTTCGGAATCTGTCACGGGAATGTCCTTGCGGGTACGGCCCAGGTCGTAGAAGCCGGCGTAGCGTACGTCCACGTCGGGGTTGTGCATGAACATGACGTGTCCCTTGCGGCTGTGGTCGCCGGTGTTGGCCGACCTGTACCGGATGTTGCGGGTGGTGTTGGCGAGGTAAGGGTACACGCCCCAGGTGGCAAAGTCCACTTTGCGCATATTCGTCAGGCCGCTGTTGAAAGTGATCGTCGAACCGGAGATGGCCGAGATGGTCTTGATTTCGTCCTGGTTGTACCGCATGCCGGTGATGGCAACCTGGTCGCCCACTTTCCAGTTCGAAGGCACACTGGCAAGCGTGGCCTGCGTGGCCCCGGCCGCCAGGCCGGCAGTCGTCTTGAGGAAGGCCGTCAGCGAGGCCCCGTGGATGCGCGTCTTGCCGTGGGCGATCAGGCCCCGGGCCAGCTTGTAGGTGTCGGTCAACGCCCCGTTGTCCACGAAGGTGATCACCGAGGTGTAGGCCGCCGGAATGGGACTGGCCGAGGTGCCCTGCTCGTAGTAGCCCGTGGGCGTGACCACGATGGTCTCCACGTTGAGCACCGTGCTCTGGGTGGTGGAGAAGCGGAACGTACCTTCCACCCGCACCCAGCTCACGTTGGCCGTGCTGGTGGAATTGTAGGTGACCGTGCGGCCGGCGGGAATGACCACGCGGGAACCGGCCCCGGGCACGGTGCCCGTGTTCCAGGTGGCGCCCGAGGCCCAGTTGCCGTCGGCGGAGGCCGTGTGGGTGGCCGAACTGGCGGGCACCAGGTTCATGGCCGCTTCGTGTTCCCCGTTCATCTCGGGATCGGTGTGTTGGGCCAGGAGGCGGCCCGGCAGCAGCAGCCACAGGAGGGCACTCAGCAGGGTAATCCGGGGCAGCACGCCCCGGGTACTGGTTTTCGTGTGCATGACAGGGTGGTTTAAGGGTGAAAAGAAATCGGTGTATTCTTGAAAATCAATCCGTTGGAGAAAGATCACCCCTGACCCCTCCTTGAAGGAAGGAGGGGAACCGTGCCTATACTTGGCATCAAAAAGGGATTGGAGCGGTAGGGATACTACCTTCTTAACGCACCGTGATTCTCCGGGTCAGTGCAGCCGCCGGGCACGGTTCCCCTCCTTTCTTCAAGGAGGGGTCAGGGGTGGTCTTTTTTATTCCCGGAAACACAAAAGCTAATAAAACAAGGCTGGCCGTGGGGCCAGCCTTGTGAATCCTGCGGGTTACTTGGTAATCACTACTTTTTGCACGGTCCGCTGCCCGCCCTGCTGCACGGAGAGCAGGTACAGGCCGCCCGGCAGGGTGCCGGTGCTCAGTTTGAGCAGGTTCTTGCCGCGCTGCACGGCAAAGTCTTTCAGCAGCGTGCGGCCCGCATTGGTACCGGCAAGGGCTACCTGCGCGGTGCCGGCTTCGCGGGCGTACACCTTCACGTGCAGGGTTCCGTTCGTCACCGGGTTGGGGAACACTCCGGCCTTGGCGGCGCCGGCCGTCTCCGTCCCGATCCGGGCGCTGCCGGTGGGGGTTACACTGGCGTAGGTTTCGCCGAAGCGGATCTCGTCGGTGGCGCCCTGGTTGAAGTTGTTGCCGCCGTAGAACGCCAGGCTCTTGAAAGCCAGGCTGGTGGTGCTGGTGCCCGAGGCGCCGGCCGTGGTGGGGGCACTGCCGCCCAGCGAGGCCGGGTTCACGAACAATGCGGCCGTGCTGGTGGCGGCAAAGTCGAGTTTGAGCACCAGCAGGGCAGTCTGCCCGGTGGTGATGGCCGTAGCCGTGCGGTACACCGTGCTGCCCACCTTGAGGCTCCAGTAGCGGGTGGTGCCGTTGTTGGAAGCCGCGCCGAAATACCCCACCGCCACCAGCGCCGGGCTGGGGTTGTGCACAATGGTGCCCGCGTGCAGAATCAGTGATACTTCTTCGTCATTGGCAGCGTCCTTGCGCAGCAGGCCACTCACCCACAGGGTTTTGCCGGCCGCGCCGATGTTGCCGCCCGTGAGGTAGGTGCTGAACGGACCGGTACCGGCCGTGTTGAGGGCCCGGCCGCTGGTCTGGTAGCTGTCGCCGCCCGCGGCGAATCTGCCCGACGTTGCCAGCGTGGAATAGGCCAGGGAGGCCGTGCCGCTCACGTTGTAGCCGGGAACGCTCACGTCATTGTTCTGCACCTGCCAGGCGGCGCCCCAGCCCGTGCCGGTATTCACGTTGTGCAGCGTGCCCGACGTGGCGTTGAAGTGTTCGTGGGCCAGCAGGCTGCCCGGCGGCGGCGGCGTAGTGGTGCCCGAGACGGTGATGGTGCGGGTGACGGGGGCGCTGTAGAGGTTGCGGTTGTCCATCACGCGGAGGCGGGCCGTGTAGGTGCCGGCGGCCGAGTAGGTGTGCGAAGGGGCGTTGCTGTTGCTGAAGGGCGTGCCGTCGCCGAAGTCCCACTCGTAGCCCAGGATAAAGTCGCCCGCGTCGGGGTCGGAAGAGCCCGTGGCGTTGAAGCTCACCGTCAGCGGGGCCGTGCCGGACGTAAGCGTGGCGTTGAGTACGGCCGTGGGGGCCCGGTTGGCGGCAGCCGGGGGCACGGAAGACAAGGCACTGGCCGGAATGGTGGTCTTGCCCAGCGCGGGGCTGCTGTAGCTCACCGTCAGGCCTTCCCCGCCCGTGGCTTCGAAGAACGTAACCGTGATGGAGTGTTTGCCGGCCCGGAGGCCGATGGTGCCGCTGCGTTCCTGCAAGGCGTGCAGGCCGTCGTTGTTGACTACTTCCGTGGTGCCGATGTAGAGCTTGGAGCCGTCGTCGGAGGAAGTGTAGAAGGTGTACTGGCCGTCGGCGGGCACCTGCACGTAGCCCGTGTACTGGAAGGCGTAGTTGTCGGTGCGGTTGCGCACGCTCATGTCGAAGTTCGCCACGTTGCCCGTCTTTACGGCCGTCAGCGAGGAGAAAGCGGGCAGGGTGCTCCAGGTGCCTTCGTAGTACGAATAGTTTACGCCGGCCACCGTGCCCGAGGGCGCCTCGGCGCCTTTCAGCGTGGTGCCGCCGGTGTCGCCGGTTACGCCCGAAAGGGGTTCGGTGGTGACTACGCTCCAGGCGGTTTCCTGGATGATGCGGGCCAGGTCGGGGCTGATGGTGCCGTACTGGCTGGGTACGCTCAGGCCCACCGGCGTCTGGCTGTAGAGGGTGGCAAAGTAGGTTACGGAGGCAATGTAGGAGCCCACGCCGTTCATGTGGATGCCGTCGGAATAGACTTGCCAGATGCTGGAGTAACCCGGCACCTGTCCGGCCTTCATCTTATTGTTGAGGGCGTGGAACACCTGCCCCACCGGCACCATGCGGGCGGGCCTGATGTCGGTGTGGTTGGTACGCAGGCGGTTGGTGAGTCTCACGAAGTAGTCGGCCGTCTCGTTGGTGCCGTCGTAGCCGCCCGTGTAGGTTTGCACCCACAGCTGGTTCCAGCCGTCGGCCGTTTCGGGAGCCCGTTCGGGTTGCTTGCGGGGCCAGCGGGAGTACACGTACACCTGCAGGTTGGTGCTCCGGGTCTTGGCCAGGTTGATGTACTTAGCTGCCGTGGGCACGTCGTCGCCGGGCCCGGCGTCCAGTTGCCGGTCAAAGGGTTGCAGCGAGAGCACGTCCCAGGCGTAGTTGCCCAGGGCGTTGGGGTAGAGGCCGTAGGGCGATTCGGAGAAGCCGCTGGTCGGGTTATCCCAGATCCAGGACAGCGGGGCGCCGGGAATCATGTGGCGGCCCCAGTTGTGGGTGTTGCCGCGGCTTTCGGCCAGGGCGTCGAGGCCGTTCAGGTTGATGGCATCCGTCACGCTGTTGCCCACGAAGTAGGCGCTTTTGGTCACCTGGGCCTGCAGGTGCAGCCCGGCGCCGGCCAATAAAAGGAACAGGAAGAAGTAATTGGTTTTTTGCATAATCATGCTGGGGTTGAAGGAGTATTGAGAATTGGGTATTGAGAATTGGGTATTGGGTATTGGGTATTGAGAGATTGTGCTTACTGGAAACTGCCGGCTGCCAATTGCCGATGGGTAATTGGGAAGAGGGCCGGAAAAAGTGAATGGGTGGGCCGGGCGGGAGGAGGCCGCGGGGTGCGTGACCCGCTTCTAGGTTGCAAACCGGCACCCGTAAGCACCGGTATTTTTTAAAGATAGAATATAAATAATCACACCTGCAAGGAAATGTGACGAAAAATTTTTACATAACTTATTGATTTTCAGAGCATTAATACAGGACGTATCCCGCTTGCGTACTAGGATTCCGGCCCGGTAAAGGGTTATTTCCCAAGCCGTTACCCGGCAGCGGCGGGGCCGCACGTACCGCTTCTTTACCATGTGCCCGTCCGAATGGGTGCCGCCTTTATCGCTTGCGGTTCCGTGTCCCGCCGGGCGCCCAATCCGGTTCCCCAAGCGGAACGCAACGGTACGGAAGCGGTACGCACCGGGCCGGTACCGCTGTATAAAAGGGTCACAAACAATGTTTTAGGATGTTAAAGGCTTAGTACGCAACCGTGATGAAACCATAGTTAATATATTGATTTACAGCATTTTAGTCGAAAAATAATTTTTCCCCCGAGTTTGGGAACATAAAATATTATAATTTATCTTTGAAGAGTGATACAATTCAGAATCATTCGTCTTAACCCCCTGCACCGTATGGCTTGTACCTTTACGCCCCATTGATTCTATCCGTTCCCCTGCCCCGGCGGCTCCTGATTCAAGCTCCACCCCGCGCCGTTTGCCTCGCTCCGTAGCCCCGGCCGGCGCTTCCCGGAAGGGTGCCCCTGGTAGTCGTTGCGTCGCGCGAAGCCCTTCCCCTCCCCGCGGGGGGACCGGCCCGCTTCGTGCCTGGCACAGCCCTGCCCTTTCGGAAAGGAGCAGGCGCTGTTTGATCCCGTTGCCGGCCCGCACCGGCGGCAACGGGTACTCAAGTTCCCCATTCTGACCTAACCCCCTGGAAAGCGTATGAACCGCACCCGACGTTTACTGACCAGCCTGTTTTCTTTGTTATTCGTGAGCCAGGTGATGCTGGCCCAAAACATTGCCCTCAATAAAACCACCGCCACTTCTTCTACGGAAAGCACTTCCCTCACCGGCGTCCAGGCCGTGGACGGCAGCACCACCACCCGCTGGGCCAGCACCCAGGGCGTTGATCCCCAGTGGATGTACGTGGACCTGGGCAACACCGCCAGCATTACCCGGGTGGTGTTGCGCTGGGAAGCGGCCTTCGGCCGTGCCTATAAAATCCAGACGTCGGCCAACGCTTCCACCTGGACCGACGTGTTCAGCACCACCACCGGCGACGGCGGCGTGGACGACATTACCCTTACCGGTTCGGGCCGCTACGTCCGCATGTACGGCACGGGCCGCGGCACGTCGTGGGGCTATTCGCTCTGGGAAATGGAAGTGTACGGCACGTTTGCCTCGGGCAGCACCACCAAGATTGAAGCCGAAACCGCGGCCCTCACGGGCATGACCACGGCTACAGCCATTGCGGGCTACACCGGCACGGGGTACATCGACGGCATGGACGCGGCCGGCGACAAGGTGGTGTTTACCGTCAACATGGCGGCGGCCGGTTCCTACCCGCTCACGGTCCGCTTCCGCAACAGCTGCGCCCCCTGCGAAAAATTCCAGAACGTGAAGATCAACGCCGCCGCGGCCGTCTACACGCAGTTCAACAACACCACCAACGGCTGGCAGGACAAAGCCTACGGCAACGTGCCCCTCAACGCCGGCACCAACACCATCGAGATCAGCCACAGCTGGGGCTACACGGCCTTCGACTACATCACCATCGGCGGGGGTGGCACCACCCCACCGCCCCCGACCGGCGGCGTCGAGACGCGGCCCACGTACAACACGGGCACGGGCTTCTTCATGAAAAACGCGAAGATCTACGACGCCAACGGCAGCGAATTCATTCCCATCGGCACCAACGGCCCGACCTTCTGGCAGGACGAAACCTGCGGCAAGGCCAGCTTTGACGACATGGCCCGGACCGGCGCCAACGCCGTGCGCATCACCAGCGTAACGCCCACCAACAATGCGTGGAGCTGGTCGAGCCGCCTCGAAAACCAGCGGGCCCTGGTGGCTTCGGCCGTGGCCAACAAGCTGGTGCCCATGCTCGAAATGCACGACGCCACCTGCGGCTCGAAGTACGAAAACGACCCGCAGGGCGCCCAGTACAACCTCAAGCCCATCGTGGATTACTGGGTGACGCCGGGCATGGTGCAGCTCTGCAAGGACTACGAAAAGCAGCTTATCGTGAACATCGCCAACGAGTGGGGCAGCACGGATTTCCTCTTCGACTGGAAGGAAGGCTACAAGACGGCCATCAGCCGGATGCGGGCCGCGGGCATCAAGAACATGCTGGTGATCGACGCGGGCGGCAACTGCGGCCAGTTCCCCAACGCCATTCTCCAGTACGCCACCGAGATCATCAACAGCGACCCCGAGCGGAACGTGGTGTTCTCCGTCCACATGTACGCCTTCTGGTACTCGGGCACCACCAATGCGGCCTCCTGGCGCTTCCAGGTAGAATCCAAACTCCAGGAGTTCAAGAACAACAACATCCCGGTGATGGTGGGCGAATTCGGCTGGGAAGGCACTACCGACGTGTCCTACGACCCGCGCGTGGTGATGTCGAAGACGGCGGAACTGGGCTTCGGCTGGTTCTTCTGGAGCTGGTACGACCAGCCCGACAAGCCCTACTACAACGTGGTGAAGAACTACTGCACGGGCTACAACGGCACCGACGCCGACCTGACGGCCGCGGGCATCGGCATCGTGAACGGCACCAACGGCATGAAAGCCCGGGCCAGGCGGGCCTCGATCTACAACACGGCGGCCCGCGAAGGCACGCCGGCGGCGTCAACGGGCGGCCTGTCGCTGGACGTGTTCCCCAACCCGTCGTCTACCGGCGAGGTGCAACTGGAACTGAAAGGCTTCGGCGAACACGCCCCGGCCCACATCAGGGTGCTCGACGTGAACGGCCGGTCGCTGTTCGGCACGCGAGTCACCACCGACGGGAACGGCGCCAAATCGGTACGCCTGGGTACGATACGCTTCGGGGGCGGCGTCCGGGTGATCTCGGTGCAGAGCGGCACCCGCCACCTGGTGAAGCGCCTCGTGGTGGTAGAATAAGCAGTCAGCGATTTAAATAACAGAGTAGAGATGTAACCGTAAAAGCGGCGCCGCAGTAGGGCGCCGTTTTTATCTCAGTTATCGCCGGTAAACCGGATGCGACGTATGGCGGGCAGGCGTCGCATCGCGGGAAAGGGCCGCGTCGCGGCTCCCCTCCTCGGAGGGGTTAGGGGGTGGGTTTACCTCCATGAGAAGAGTTATCGAAGGATCACCGCATCACTGCAAGAGGTTTCCGCCTCAAGGAGAATCCGTAGAAAGTGAAGCACCGGCGTAAGGGATACTACCGCAATGCGTTGATCCCCATATAACTTGCTTCATTGAAGTAAACCCACCCCCAGCCCCCTCCGAGGAGGGGAGCCGCGACGCGACGCCTTCCCGCCATGCGACACTTTCGGCTCACTTAAAAAAAGTTTATTCTCAGCCTTTCTCCGTGATTTTAGTGGCTAACGCTTGCTCCCCTCCCAATACCCAATACCCCAATACCCATTTTTCACCTTAACCCTTAACCCCATGCACCATTTTTCAAAACTGCTGAGGGCCGGCCTGCTGCTGGCGGCCCTGCTGGTGGCCCTTCCCGGCGCCGTTGCGCAAACCATGAAGGTCGGCACCAACTTCTGGGACATTTCCTGGGGCGGCTCCGACCCCTTCGTGAGCGGCTACACCAACGTGTCGGGCACCAACCCCTGGCGCCAGGACTTTCTCAACGACGTGGCGGGCTACACCGGCCCGCTGCGCTTCATGGATTTCGGCAAGGTGAACAACGCTGAGGAGAACCACAACGGCCTGTGGGTGAACCGCAAGCAGAAGTCGGCCCTCAACCAGAAGCCGATGGCCTACGAATGGATGATCGACCTGTGCAACCGGACGGGCCGCGACCTGTGGGTGTGCCTGCCGCACAACGCCAACGAAGACTACATGCTCAACCTGGCCCGGCTCATCAAAAACAACCTCAACCCCGGCCTTAAGTGCTACGTGGAGTGGTCCAACGAAGTCTGGAACGGGCAGTTTACGCAGTTCGGCTACGCCGCCTCGCGGGGCAAGGCCCTGGGTTTCGCCACCGACGACTACACGGCCAGCGGCTTCTACAACGTGTACATCTCCACCAAGATGTTCAAGATTTTCCAGGATGAGTTCGCCGGGCAGACGGGCCGGCTCGTGAAGGTCATCAGCGGGCAGTCGCTCACCGAATGGATCAACACCAAGATCATTGAAGGGCTCAAGCGCCCCGACGTGAACACCACCGGCGTAATGCCCGACCAGTTTGCCGGCACGGCCTACATCGGCGGCATCAACGGCACGTCGGCCACGCTGGAAACGGAGTGGGCGGCCGAAGTCAAGAAAATGACCGACTTCTACGTGTGGCTGAAGGGCGCCCTGGCCGGCACCAACATCGGCATGATTACCTACGAAGGGGGACACCACATCACCACCAACGCCGACCAGTTCAGCGCCAACCCCAAGAGCTACCAGTTGTACCGCGACCTGCTCACGGCCATGCAGTCGCACGTGACGCTGTTCATGCACTACGTCCACTCGGGGGCCTGGGGCACGGTAAATGCCTGGGGCGCCAAGCGGTTCATCGACCAGCCCCTGGCCGACGCCCACAAGTACCGCGCCCTGGTGGACTACATGAAGGCCACCACCCCGCCGCCGGTGACGCTGCGGACGCCCGAAAACCCGGCCTCCACGACCGCGGGTGTGGAATACAAGTACTACGAAGGCACCTGGTCGGTACTGCCCAACTTCGACGCCCTCACGGCCGTCAAGAGCGGCAACGTCGCCAACTTCGACATGAGCGTGCGCAACCGGGTTGACAACTATGGCTTCAAGTACGCGGGCTTCGTGAACGTGCCCACCGACGGCACCTACACGTTCTACACTTCCTCCGACGACGGCTCCAAGCTCTACATCGGCACCACCGAGGTCGTCAACAACGACGGCCTGCACGGCCTCCAGGAACGCTCCGGCACCATTGGCCTGAAAGCCGGTAAACACGCCATCAGCGTTACCTTCTTCGAGGCGGGCGGCGGCGAAGGACTTACGGTCAGCTACAGCGGCCCGGCCCTTACCAAGCAAACGATTCCCAACGCGGCTCTCTTCCGCACCAGCGGCACCACCACGCCTGCGCCCACCACCACGACCCTGACGCCGGTGGCCGACACCGACACGCAGAGCGACGTGGCCGCGGGCACCAACGCCACGCTCAACGCCAGCAAGTGGAACACGCTGTACGTGAAGTTCAACCTCTCGGCCCTCAGCGGCACGGTAAGCGCCGCCAAGCTGCGGGTGTACCGCAACGCCACCACGGCGGGAACCCTCAACGTCAGCGGCGCCTCGCCCGACGCGTGGACCGAAGGCGGCGCCAAACCCACGCTGGGGGGCCTCATCACCACGGCCACGATGGGCACCACGGCGGGCTACATTGAGATTGACGTGACCAACACGGTGAAAGCGGAAGCCGCCGGCGACGACCTGGTGACGTTCGGCCTCACCACCAGCCTCGACACGTGGTCGGCCTTCCATTCCCGCGAAAACGCTTCCAACAAGCCCCAACTGGTGGTGACCTACACGGCCGGGGCCCGCCAAAGCTTCGAGCTGGCCGACGCCGGACAAGCCATCCGCCTGCACCCCAACCCGGTATCGGGCGGGGCGGCGTACCTGCAACTGGAAGGCCGCGCGGGCGAAGCGGTGCGCATTACCCTGACCAACCCGGCGCAACAGCCGGTGGCGGTCCTGGACAAAACCCTGCACGCGGGTACCAACCTGATCCGCCTGCCCACCGCCGGCCTGCGCAAAGGGCTGTACCTTACCACGGTGCAGCAAGGCACGCAACGGACGGTCAGGAAGTTGGTGGTGCAGTAATCAGTAAGCAGTAAACAGTAAACAGTGAACAGTAAGCAGTGGGTGCAAATGAGTTACTGGACCTGACTGTTTACTGTTCACTGTTTACTGTTCACTGCGCCTCCACTTCCGACTCGACCGTCAGAATCAAGTGACTCCAGCCATCCTTGTTCTTTTTGGCACCGTTGCGGCTGATCACGTCAGTAACCTTTTTGCGGAAGTTCCAGCACGTATCGCGGCGGAGGGAAAGAATGGCCGACAGTTCATCCACCGTGATGTCCTTGCCGCCGCTCACCAGGAAGAGGATGTAGAAAGCCTTGGTGATGGAGAACTTGAGGCGGCTGAAGACGGTGCCCGCCGTGATCGTTTCGATGTAGTTGCAGCGGGAGCAGCGGCGCGAATAAGGCGCCGTGCCCGGCGAGTAGCGGCCGTTGCCGCACTTTTTGCATTCGTAGCCCCGCCCCCACTTCACCTCTTCCAGGTAGCGGTAGCACGCCTCGTCGTCGGGGTAGATCAGCTTGAACTCTTCGAACGTGACCCGCTTCTGCATGACGCGGGCTTTGGAGAGGTTCTTCACGTCCCCCTCCAGCTTCTCGTTGTCGCGTTGCAGCAGCCGGTTCATCTGTTCGATCTGTTCGGCCTGCGCCTGCAACTCCTCCTTCTGCATCACCACCTGGGCCGTCCGCTCCCGCACCTCCCGTTCCAGCCGGGCCTTCTGCCGCTTGATGGTCCGCACCCGGAACGCGTACACCGCGTACACGGCCCCGGCCAGGGCCAGCAACGCCAGGCCGCGGAACGGGAGCGTCTCCCAGAAGGGCGGCGTGATGTAGATGCGCACCGAGGCGCCCTGTTCGTTCCACACCCCGTCGTTGTTGGCAGCTTTTACCCGGAAGGTGTACGTCTGGCCGGCCGGCAGGTTGGTGTAGGTGGCAAAGCGGCGGTCCCCCGAGTAGATCCAGTCCTCGTCGAAGCCTTCCATCTTGTAGGCGTACCGGTTTTTGCCCGGCGAACTGTAGTTGAGGGCTTCGAACTGGAACGAAAACACGGAATGCCGGTAGGAAAGCGTCATTTCTTTCGTCTGGCTGATGTGGCGTTCGAGCACCGACCCTTTGCCTAAAGGCACGGGCTTGTTGAGGATCTGGAAGTCGCTGATGACCACCGGCGGTACGGTGCGGTTGTAGCGGATGCAGTCGGGGTAGAAGCCGTTGGCCCCGTTGATCCCGCCGAAGTACAGGGCCCCGTCGCGGGAGCGGGCTGACACGTTGGGGTTGAACTGGTTGCCTTGCAGGCCGGCGTGCACGTCGAAGGCGATGGAAGTTTCCCCCTTCGGGTCGAACCGGGCAATGCCCTTGTTGGTGCTCAGCCAGAGGTTGCCCCGGTCGTCCTCCTGGATGCCGTTGACCACGTCGCCGGGCAGGCCGTGGCGGCGGTCGTAGGCCACGAACTGCCGCGTGTTCCGGGTCAGTTTGTTGAGGCCCATGCCGGTGCCCAGCCAGAGGTTGCCGCTACGGTCCTCGGTGATGGTGATGACGGCATTGTGCGAAATGCTGCGTTTGTCGGCCGGGTCGTTGCGGTGGTGGATGAAGGCGTCGTGCTGCGGGTCAAACCGTTCGAGGCCGCCGTGGGTGCCCAGCCACACGTTCCCCCGCCCGTCTTCGAGAATGGTGTTGACGTGGTTGTTGGCCAGGCTGTTGACGCGGCCCGGCTGGTGCGCGTAGTGCCGCAGGCGGTTGTCCCGGTCGAGCACGTACACGCCGTGGTCGAGGGTACCCATCCAGAGGTTGCCGCGGCGGTCTTTGCGCAGGGCAATGATGTCGCGGGGCAGCGGCTCGGGACCGGCGTACGGGTAGCGCGAGAGCTGGTTGGTGGCCGGGTCGAACAACACCAGCCCTTCGGAGGACACGTAGAACTTCCCTTCGCGGTCAATGAGCATGCATTCGGCCTTTTCGAGCAGCGGGTGGGGCCGCAGCCGCCGGGGACGGAGCCGGTGGGTTTGCTTGTCGAGCACGTAGAGGCCCCCGCCCGTGAGGCACCACAGGTTGCCGGCCTGGTCTTCGCCGAAGTCGAGCACGTAATTGTGTTTTTTTACCTCCGGGTCGGCCTGGTAGTGGTGGAAGTTTTTGCGGTCGGCATTGATGAGGTTGAGGCCGTTGAACGTGCCGATCCACGCGTTGCCGTCGCGGTCCTCGTACACCACCCGGGCCACCTCGTCGCTCAGGCTGTGCTTGTCGTGGGCGGTGTTGTGGTGCGTAAAGGTTCCGGTGGCCGGGTGGTACACGCTCAGGCCCAGGATGGTGCCGATCCACAGGTCGCCCTTGCGGTCGGGCACCACCGTCAGAATGTCTTTGGTAAACAGTTCGGGGTGAAACGGCCGGAGCTGCTCTCCCTGCCGGTCGTAGGTGAGCAGGCCCGTGGCCGTACCCACCCACAGCCGGCCGGACCGGTCGCGGGCCAGGGCCTTTACGTTGAGTTCCCCGGCGTGCCCGGCCGGCGGGAGGATGGCCGTGGTGCGTTGCCGGTGCGGGTCGTAGCGGACCAGGCCGTCCTTGTGGCCCACCCACAGGGTGCCGTCCGGGTCTTCGGCCAGGGCCTCGGTGTGTTTGGTGTTCCAGTCGCCGGCCAGGTGCACGAACCGTTTTTGCCGCGGGTCGAACCGGTTGAGGCCGTTCTGGGCGCCGATCCAGATGCGGCCGGCGCGGTCTTCGTAGATGAAGTTGACGTAGTAGTTGGCGTGGCGGCTGCCCAGGTCGGGCTTGTAGTGGATGAAGTTGTCGCCGGCCGGGTTGTACACGTCGATGCCCTCGGCGGTGGCGATCCACAGGTTGCCCCGGCGGTCGGTGTGCGTAGCCAGGATGAAGTTGTTGACCAGGCTGCCCGGGTCGGCCGGGTCGTGCTTGTACACTTTAAAAGCGTAGCCGTCGTAGCGGTTGAGCCCGTCGAAGGTGCCAAACCACAGGTAACCCGTCCGGTCCTGGCTGATGGCCCACACGGTATTGTGCGAAAGTCCGTCTTCGTTGAAAAACCGCTCGAAGGAAACGGGGGGCGGCTGGCCGGCGCCTTCCGTCCATGCCAGGGCGGAGAGGGCCAGGAGAAAGAGTACCGATTTCATGCGTTCAAAATTTATTCCGGCCGGGCGGCTGCTTCCCTCCCCCACCTCTCTTCACCGGGATCGCTGCGCCTTTTTCCGGAGCCAAGACTTCCAATTTATAATTTTTGTATAAATATTTATAGCTTAAATCTCATTTTGTACCAAAATAGACTATTCCGGCGCATTAACTATCCTGCGCTGTGCGGTAGTAACAAGTAGTGGTTGGTAGAAAGTGATTAACAGTCAGCCGCGGCGCAATGCGTTGCCTGCGGGACAAAAAAAACCCGGCGGTGGGCCGGGCAGGGGTCGCATTCCAGAAAACGTCGGGGCTTTTTAGAGGAAAGGGTTGATGATGGTGAGGGTATCGATGATTTGCCCGTGGTGCATGTCCTCGGAGTAGAGGTAGTTGCATCCCGTCTGGAGGGCCGTGGCAATAATAAGGCTGTCGTAGTACGCGTAGCCATAACGGTCTTTCACGGCAATAGCTTGCAGCGTGTACGCCGGCAGCAGCGGTACCACTGTAAAAGCGTTCAGGAAAACGTGCAATTGCGCAGAGACTTGAAAGGCACTATAAGCCAATTTCCGAAAGGCAACATTGCTGAACTCGTTAAGCACCTGTGCCGAAATCACTACCTCAGTGCCCGTGTCCAGAACCGATTGCAGCACAGCCAATTTAACGTGAGTGTTGGTAGCAAAATAAACTGCTACGTTGGTATCCCAGAAAATTTTATCGCTCATTGGCTTCATCCCGGTCAAATTTGAAATCATCGGGCAGTGGTTTGCGCAACGGCGCCATTGCTTCCTCCATTTTGCCATATCTGGCAATCCGGTCTTTCACGATGTCGGTAGCCGCTCTTTCTTCTTCGCGTAGAATCACTTGTTTCACCTCTTCCCTTACTTCCTCCGGCAAAGCCCGGTAAACGGTTACGAAAGCCTGCGCGGTTTGCTGTACGGTGTTCATCGTTATTGTGAGTCTGTGTATGGTAAAGATAAGAAAAGCGTATGGTTGAATGGTTGAATGGCTATATGGTTTTGCTTACGCCCACACCACTTCCCGACAATCAACCATGCGGCCATATAACCATCCAACCATGCAGCCCTACACTCCCGCTTTTTATGCAACGGATTGCGGTTCCGGCCTCAGGCGCTTTTGAAAAAACGGATCAGTTCCCGCACCTGGTTGAGGAACTGGGCGTCTTCCGAGAGTTTGGCGATTTCGGCGGCCGACTGGCGGGCCAGGGTTTCGTGCTCCTTCCGGTTGAGTTGCGTGAGGGCTTCCAGTTGCCCGCTGGTATGGCCCAGTTGACCTTCCAGCCGGGCAAGGGCCCGGGTCTGGCCGTGCGCCCAGGTCCCTTCTTCGGCGGCGTCCAGCGCGTGGGTCAGTTCCTTGAGTTTCCCTTCCAGTTGCGTCACCCGGTCGCGCAGTTCGGCCACGTCCTCGCGGGGATACCGGATCTGCTCGGACATCGAGCGGAGTTTGTAGCTCAGGTGTTCGTAGGCGCGCTGCAAGGGGCGCAGGAAGGTCAGGCCCAGCGCCGCCACCGACGCCAGGTAGCCCAGTACCGTTACTTCGTAGTACGCCAGCAGGTACAGCCCCAGGGCCGTAGCCAGGTGCAGGCCGATGGCAAGCCAGAAAAACCGCTTCGACAGCCGCCGGGCGTAGCGTACCGATTCCTCCTTCACGGGAATGCCCTTTTCGGCCGACACCCGCGCCTCGTCCAGCACTTCCCGGGCGGCAAAGTGCGTATTCCAGGGAATCACCACCACGCCCACCAGCCACCAGCAGATGGCAACGCCAATTACCCAGTCGACCAGCCGGCCGACCTCGATGTGCAGCAGTTGCAGCCCCGCAAAGGTGATGAGCACCAGCAGGGTAACGGAAGCAAGGGAACCTAAAAAGTTGCGGGAAGACATACGTGGGGTTAAAAAGGGTTCAGGGTGCCGGCGGGCCGCCGGCGGTTCTCGTGTAGAGCAGCTGGACGTTGCCGCGCAGGTCGATGAAAAAGCAATGCGCGTTCAGTTCGTGCGCCTTGTAGGTTTCGCACAATTCATCGGCCAGTTCCTTGGCGAAGGTCCGGTGGCAGTCCCGCTCCGCTTCGGGCGTGGACAAGTCTACCGAACCTTTTACCAGGAATTTTTCGTAGGCGCCACAGTCCTCGTGTTCCACGATGTACACGTCTTTGATGTCGTGGAGGGCAATGGCAATCCGGACGTGGTCGTGCAGCACCTGCCTGGCGTACTGTAGCGACGGATAATTTTTTGTGAACAGGTCCGGGTCCAACATGCCAGGCTTGGAGGTACAGAGCAAAGAGGCCCCCGCCAGCGTAAAATGGTCGTACCGGTTGTGCAGGTTGTCGAAATGCAGGAAGTGCACCAGGTTGTCGGTCAGCCGCAAGTCAATGCAACCAATGACCAGGATGTTTTTCCGGGGCAGGCGGTAGTCTTCCACGGCGGGATATTGCAGCACGGACATAACGGGTTCGAAATGGTTTTTCGGGTTGGATGCAAGGGCCATACGGGAGGTTGACGGAGTGCGTGGAGGGCCGGAAGCCGGCAGTTCCGGCTACAAAAAAGCACAAAAAACACCGATGCCCCGCAACTGCCGGACCAACCCGGCCAAATCCTCCGCGTGGCTCCCGGCAAAAGAGCTTGTTAATCGACGTAACTGCACCATTCATTACTTCAACAACGCTCCCCCCCGCGGTTACCCCGAAGGACCATTGTCGGGTAAGTTGAGCATTCCTTTTCACTACGAATGTCCTTTGGGGATCACGGCGGGAGGAAACGGGTCGGTGAAATACATGGAAATTACTTTGCCGTCTTACGAGGCTGGATTTACGCCTATTTTTGAGAAACCGCCGTTTGCGTGGAAACAGGCAGCCGTCGTTTTTTTACTCCGTTTGCCCTGAAAGGATGGAATGGAATCCGGTGACCCGTCTGCCCCACTCATTCCACTCTTGCCGGCAAAGGGAGAAATTGCTTCCGTTTACCGTACAAAAAGACGCATTTGTCGAAGGCCGGGCCAAGTGGTCGCTTTTTTACAATGAATGCTGCCGGCCTGTCGCCTAGTTTTGGGGCACATTCTCGCATACCCCATCAAACCAATCAAAAACATGTCATTAAATGTATTAAGCGGGGCCCGCGTGGGCCTGTTGCTGCTCAGCCTGTGCCTGGGCTTTACCGCCTGCGAAAAGAAAGAAGAGGTCAAACCCGGCCAGGGAACCGAACAGCCCGGCAAAGAGGCGCCCATCGTGGGAGAGCCTACCGCCGTGGGAACCCCCACCGGGGACAAAGTCAGCCAGTCCATCGGTCCCGCCGGGGGCGTGATCCGCACGGCCGACGGCAACGTGTCGCTCAGCATTCCGGCCGGTGCCCTCTCCCAGCCCACCACCATTTCGCTCCAACCCATCGAAAACAAAGCCTTCCTGGGCATCGGCCCGGCGTACGAGTTCTCCCCCGACGGCCTCAAGTTTGCCAAACCGGCCCAACTGACCGTCAAGTACGCGGCCGGCAGCCTGGAGGGCACTTCGCCCGAGGCCATCGGCATTGCCTTCCAGGACGAAAAACGCGTCTGGCAGGGCAAGGCAGCCCAGGTCAACCCTACGGAGGGTACGTTTACGGCCGGCGTTCCCCATTTCAGTTCCTGGGCCTTCTTCAAGTATTACTCCCTGACCCCTGAATCGATGATCCTGGCGCCGACCCAGGTTCAGAAACTGGAAGTCGTGTACCTGAAAGGTTCGGCCGAAGACCCCGATCTCGCCGACCGGCCAGTCGATCCGGACGACAACGATCTGATTACCCCCTTGACTCCCCCGAAGTTGCTGAAAGCGGACCAGGTGAAAAACTGGCTGGTAAACGGGGAGAGACTGAACGGCCGGTTCGACGAAACGATTGGCGGCCTTACCGTGCTGGATCAGGGCGCCGCCGCCGAGTACAAAGCACCCTCCAAGGTGCCGCCGGTGCCCCACAACCCCATTGCAGTAAGCGTGGAACTCAAATCGCGGCGGAGCCAGCTGATCCTGATCTCCAACCTGACCATTGCGGCCGCAAATGAAATGATCCTCAGCGGCCAGAAGTTTGAGAACCCAGTTACGGAAGCCCAATTCGCCCCCGGTTTTTTCATGCTCATGATGACCGAAAGAAGAGCAGAAGCCGGTTCGCAGGCTTTCCTGGGCGCAACGGTTGGCAAAAATTTCAAGGGAGCGGGCACCTACGCCATTGATGAGGACATCATCATCAGTGCCGAGTTCAAAGACCTCGGCTACGAAAGCGCCTGGAATGACCCTGCCGAGGACGGCAAGATAAAGTACGGCCCGGGTTCGATTACCGTCACCAAGTTCGATGGCGCCGGCAAGCCGGTGGCCGGCAAAATTACCGCCACCCTGCACCGGCAGAGCGACGACCTGAAGGAACATACGACCATCACGGTGACCGCTATTTTCAATACCGCCACGAACGGAGAGTAGCCGCAAGTAGAGCCGCGATTCATCGCGGCTGGCCGGTCGCAAGCAGAGCCGCGATTCATCGCGGCTGGCCAGTCGCAAGTAAAGCCGCGATTCATCGCGGCTTTACTTTTTCATGATAATTTGTTTTACATTTATGTAGCAAATATATTGCCCCCATGAAAGGAACCTACCTGGGCGAATTCGAGGAAATCGTGCTGCTGGCCGTGTGCGTGCTGGGCGAGGATGCGTACGGCGTTTCGATCACCGACGAGATCAACGGGCAGACGGGCCGGCCCGTGCACCTGAGCGCCGTGCACACGGCCCTTTACCGGCTGGAGGAAAAGGGCCTGGTGGCGTCGCACCTGGGCGGGGCTACCCCCTCGCGGGGCGGGCGGCGCAAGCGGCTGTTTGCCGTCACGGCCGCCGGCAAGCGGGCCCTGCGGGAAGCCCGCGACCTGCGCAACCAGTTCTGGAACCGCATTCCGGCCATCGTGTGGGAAGGAGGCACGGCATGAAACGTTCGTCGCAACTGCCCGGTGCGCCCCGGCCGCCCCGCCTGGCCGACGCCCTGCTCGAACTCTGCTACAATGCCTGCGAAGTAGAGGAAATCCAGGGCGACCTCTATGAGCTGTTCGAACGGCGCGTGGCCGAATCCGGCGTGCGGCCGGCCCGGCGCAAGTACTGGCTCGACGTGCTGCGGTTCCTCGTCCCTTTTTCGGGCAAGCGACGGATTGCTTTGCCCCAACCGGCTTTCCCTGCTTCTCCCCTCTCCTTTTTTGCTATGCTGCGCAACTACCTGACCGTTGCCGGGCGGAACCTCCGCCGGAACGCCCTGTACGCCGGGCTGAACGTGTTCGGCCTGGCCGCCGGTACGATGTGCGTCCTGCTGGCCCTCCTGTTCGTGCAGGACGAACTGAGCTACGACCGGTTCCACCGCAACGGCCCCCGCCTGTACCGCGTCACCACCACCTACACCGACACCGGCGACGGCAGCGTAACCACTGCCGGCGGCACGGGCATGGTGCAAGGCCCCGCCTTCAAGGCCCAGATTCCCGAAATCGAAAAGTTCGTGCGGCTCATGAGCATCTCAACGAACGTCAAGGCCGGCGGCAAGGCCAACCAGTTACGGGTCCAGTTCGCCGACAGCACATTCTTCGACGTGTTCTCCTTCGGGTTGCGGCACGGCGATGCCCGCACGGCCCTGCGGGGCCCCCACGTGGCCGTACTCACCGAAGAAACGGCCCGCCGGTACTTCGGCACCACCGACGTGGTAGGCCGCACGGTGGAAGTGGAGGAAGCCCGGGGCAAACCGTTCCAGTCGTTCCTGGTGACGGCCGTGGCGCGGCAGCCCGTGCACTCCTCCATCCAGTTTGACCTGCTGCTGCCCTTTGGGTACATGCAAAGCCTCTTCAACGACACCAACTGGCTGAACGCTTACCTGGGCACGTTCGTGGTCCTGCACCCGGGGGCCGACGCGGGTGCCGTGGCCGGCAAGTTGGGCGCCGTCTTCCGGGCGCACGCCGGCGACCAACTGGTGCAGGCGCAGCGGGAACGGGATTTCCGGAAACAGATCCGGTACGGCCTGCAACCGGTGACCGACATTCACTTCAACACCTACCTGGAGGGCCACCAGGGCAGCAACGAGTCGGGCGTATTCGACGGCAGCAAGCCCCTGTTTTCGTTCGCGTTCGGCGGCATTGCCGTGTTCATCCTGCTGATGGCCTGCGTCAATTTCATCAACCTGAGCATTGCCGGTTCGCTGGGCCGGGCCAAGGAGATCGGCATCCGTAAGATCAGCGGCAGCAGCCGGCGGCAGATCGTGCTGCGCTTCCTGCTGGAGGCCGCCCTGCTGTGCCTGGCCGCCTTCGCACTGGCCCTGCTGGGGACCCAACTGGCCTTGCCGGTATTTAACGAACTGACCGGCAAACAGCTGGCCCTGCTGACCCTGCCCGACGCCCGGCTCGTGGCTGCGGGCGTACTCCTGCTGGTGGTAAACGTGTGCCTGGCGGGCCTGTACCCGGCCGTGCTCGTATCGGGGTTCAACCCGGCCCGGGTACTCTACCACCAACCCCGCGCGGTGGGCCGCTACACCCTGGGCAAGGCGCTGGTGGTGTTCCAGTTTTCGCTGGCCGTGGGCCTGCTCTTCGCCACGCTGGTGTACTACCGGCAAATGCGCTTCATCCGGACCAAAGACCTGGGCTACAACCCCGCTGAAGTCGTGCAGGTCGAGTTGCCTCCCCGGCGCATCAAACCGGAGTTGCTGGCGTATTTTGCGCAGGAACTGGGCAAACACGCGTCCATCCGGGCCGTTGCCCACGGGAACGGCGGCTTTTACAACGACATGAAAGCCGGGGACCGGACGCTCCGCAGCCACTACCGCGTGGTGAACGCCGCGTACCTGCCGCTGATGGAGATTCCCCTGGTACAGGGCCGCAACGTTGACCCCGCCTTTGCGGGTGACAAAACGCACGGCGCCCTGGTCAACGAATCTTTCGTGCGGGCGGCCGGCTGGAAAAACCCCCTCGGGCAAACTTTCCGCAACCACGACGACGAGGACCGGCCGCTTACGGTGGTAGGCGTGGTGAAAGACCACCACTACGGCTCCCTGCACGAACGCATCGGGCCGCAGGTGCTCACCCTGATCACTGATGACCGGGGCAGTCTGCTGGTAAAGCTGGCCCCCGGGCAGCGGCAAAAAGCCCTGGCCGTACTCGAACAGACCTACAAGAAAGCCATTCCCGACGCGCCGTACGCCTACCAATTCCTCGACGCGGCCAACGCCGGGCAGTACGGGCAGGAGTTGAAGTGGCAGCGGACGGTTCACCTGGCGCTGGGGCTGGCCATCCTCATCTGCTGCCTGGGCCTGTTCGGCATGGCCCACCTGCTGGCCGGGCAGCGCACCCGGGAGATCGGCGTGCGCAAGGTACTCGGGGCCACCGTGCCCGGCCTGGCCGTGCTGCTGGCCCGTGACTTCCTCAAACCCGTACTGCTGGCCGTGGCCATTGCCTCGCCCCTGGCCGGGTGGGCGGCGGAAAGGTGGCTCCAGGGGTTTGCCTACCGGGTGAGCATTCCGGCGTGGACCTTCGGGGCGACGGCCGTGCTGTCGGTGACCATTGCCCTGGCCACGGTGGGCTTCCAGAGCGTAAAAGCGGCCCTTACCAACCCCGTTGACGCCCTGCGCCGCGATTAGGCCCGACCCTTTCCGGTGCGTTCCGCACCTTTTCCCGATCCGTATGCCCCAGGACGTCCCCAAAAGAAACCACTCCGCAACGCCGCCCCGCCTGGCCGATGCCCTGCTGGAAATCTGCTACAACACGTACGAAGTAGAAGAAATCCAGGGCGACCTCTACGAGCTGTTCGGGCGGCGCGTGGAGGCGTACGGTCCCCGGAAAGCCCGGTGGTTGTACTGGCGGGACGTGCTGCGATTTTTAAATCCCGTGGCGGGCAAACGCAGGATCAGCCCGCTTTTTCCATCCCCCGACGCTTTTGCCATGCTCCGCAACTACCTCAAAACTGCCCTCCGCACCCTGCGCGGCGACAAAACCTACACCCTGCTCAACGTCACTGGCCTGGCCCTGGGCCTGGCCGGCGGGCTGGTGATCTTCCTGTTCGTGCAGTTTCACCTGGGCACCGACGCTTTCCACCCCGCTGCCGACCGCACTTACCGGGTGGTGCTCGACATTCATTCGCCCGACGGCAGCGTGGAACACGAGCCCGGCGTGGCCCTGGCCCTGCCCAAAGTCCTGCAAACCCACTTTGCCGCCATCCGGCAAACGGCCTCGCTGCTGTACCTGCCCAACGTGACCCTTACCGTACGCCGGCCGGGCCGGGAACCCGAAAGCTTCCTCGAAGCCGACAAGGTGGCCTTTGCCGACGCGGCCCTCACCGACCTGTTTGCCTACTCCTTCGCCGCCGGCGACAAGCGTACGGCCCTCCGCGCACCCGGCGCCGCGGCCCTTTCCGAAAGCCAGGCCCGCAAATACTTCGGCACCACCGACGTGCTGGGCCGCACCCTGCGGATCAACCGGGCCGTAGACGTGAGGGTGACCGGCGTGTTCCGGGACCTGCCCGCCAACACCGACCTGAAAGCAGCGGTACTGCTGTCGATGCCCACGCTGAAAATGCTCAAACCGAACTTTCCCGCGGAGCACCTGGGGGCCATTGGCAGCGCCCACCTCGGCTTCATCGCATTGCCGGCGGGCTACGACGCCCGGCAACTGGAAGCGCAACTGCCCGGCTTCCGGGAAAAATACCAGGGTTCCGGCATGCGCCACTGGCACTACCACCTGCTGCCCCTCCGCGAGATGCACTTCGACGAACGGTACGGGGGCTACCTGCGCAAACCCCTGCTGTCGGCGCTGGGCCTGGTGGGGGTGTTCCTGGTCACGATTGCCTGCATCAACTTCGTGAACCTGACCACTGCCGGGTCGCTGCGCCGGTTGAAGGAAGTGGGCGTACGCAAAGCCATTGGCGGCACGCGACGGCAGCTTTTCTGGCAGTTCATCACCGAGGCGGCCCTGCTTACGGGCCTGGCTACCGGGCTGGCCCTGGGGCTGGCGGCCTTGCTGCTGCCGCGGGTGGGGAGTTGGATCAATACGCCCCTGTCGCTGAACGTACGCGACAATCCCCTGCTGCTGCCCTTCGTGGGGGGGCTGGCCCTCGTCGTTGCGTTCGGGGCGGGCAGTTACCCGGCCCTGGTCCTGTCGGGCTACCAGCCCGTGCGGGCCCTCAAGGGCAACCCCGCCGCGCCGCGTCCGGGCGGCCTGCCGCTGCGGCGGGTGCTGGTGGGGGTGCAACTGGTGCTGTCGCAGGCATTCATCGTCGGCGCCCTGGTGGTGATGCAACAGGTGCAGTACTTCCGCCGCGCCGATCCCGGCTTCGCCCGGGAAGGGGTTCTGCTGCTCAAGTCGGCGGCGACGGACCGCACGCCCGGGCAAATCCGCCAGCAACTGCTCGGGCTGGCGGAGGTAGCAGGCGTCAGCTTCCATTTCGAGCCGCCGATGGTCAACTCCACCGACGCCGGGTACGTGCGGTTCGACCGCCGGGGGAAATTTGAACCTTTCCTGGTGCGCGACCGGGCCGGCGACGCGCACTACCTGGACCTCTACGGACTCCCCCTGGTGGCCGGCCGCAACTTTACCGAACGGGATTCGGCCACCGAGTTCGTGGTGAACGAGGAACTGGTGCGCCGGCTGGGCATCCGCAACCCGGAGCAAGTGCTGGGCCGGCACCTGTACAACAACAATGCGGAACTGGAAGGAACCATTGTGGGCGTGGTCCGGGATTTTCACCACCAATCATTGCAGAAAGCCCTGGAACCGCTCGTGGTCTACCCGCTGCCGCGGGTTCACCGGCGCATTGCCGTGAAGCTGCGCACGGCCGACCTGCCGGGCGCCCTGCGGAAGGTGGAAGCCGCGTGGCGGTCCGCCCACCCGGGCGAAGTATTCACCTACGAATTCCTGGACGACAACCTGGCAAAGCTCTACGCGAAGGAAGAAACCCTGCTCCGCCTCACGCGGCTCTTTACGGGCGTGGCGGTATTCATCTGTTGCTTAGGCTTTTACGGACTGGTGCTGTTCATGGCAAACCGCAAAACGAAGGAGATCGGCATCCGCAAAGTGCTGGGGGCGACCCTGGGCGACATCCTGCTGCTGTTCGGCCGGGAGTTTTTGACGCTGATCGGAGTTTCGTTCGTGGTGGCGGCCCCGCTGGCCGGCTGGGTCATGCACCGGTGGCTGGCGGGCTTTGCCTACCGCGTGCCGGTGGGCGGGGGAATCTTTGTCCTCACCGGCCTGCTCACGCTGGTCATCGTGCTGCTCACGGTCGGTTACCGCAGCCTGCGGGCGGCCCTGGCCGACCCGGTGAAGAGTTTACGAAGCGAATAAAAGGGATAAGGTTTAAACGCTATCCTATGGATAGTAAATACGAAATGGCCCTGTTCGCAATATTAATGTCAGCAAGATAGGATTTGAACCCTATCCCCATTTTTTACTTTTACCCCTTTGCGCATGCATTCAAAAAAACCCGGAGCAGCCAAACGACCCCAGCCGCCGCGCCTGGCCAATGCCCTGCTGGAATTGTGCTTCAACACCTACGAGGTGGAAGAGATCCAGGGCGACCTGATCGAACTCTTTGACCGGCGCGTGGCGGAATCGGGCCCGGCGGCCGCCCGGCGGCGGTACTGGCAGGACGTGTTCCGGTTCCTGCTGCCCTTTTCGCGCAAAAGAAGAATAGCGCCGGTTCACCCTTCTCCTCCCCTTTTACCCATGCTGCATAACTACCTGATCACCAGCCTGCGCGACGCCCGGCGCAACCCGCTTTTCACGGCCATCAACCTCGTGGGACTGGCTGCGGGACTGGCCGCCTTCCTGGTCATTGCCCACTACGTGCGCTTCGAGCGGAGCTACGACGCCTTCCACGCCCACGCCGACCGCATTTACCGCGTGCCCTTTAGCTGGGAGCCGCTGGCCCGGGGCAAAACCGACAAAATCTACGCCGCCAACGTACCGGCCTTCGGACCGGCCCTGCAAGCCGACTTTCCGGAGGTGGAAGCCTACGCCCGGCTGTTTCACGTGTACACGCTGGTGCCTTACTGCGTGCTGACGGCCACCGACGGGGCGGGCAAAAAAACCTCGTTCAACGAATCGGGCGGCTACTACGCCGACCCGGCGTTCCTGGCGATGTTCTCCTTCCCGCTGCGCGAAGGCGACCCGGCCACGGCCCTGCGCGAACCGCGTTCGGTCGTGCTCACGCAAGCGGCGGCCCGCAAGTACTTCGGCGGGGCGAACCCGGTGGGCAAAACCCTGCACGTGCAGAACGAAAGCCCGAGCGGCCCTTACACCGTCACCGGCATCCTGGCCGACGTGCCGCGCAACTCGCACCTGCAATTCGACTTCCTGCTCTCCTACGCCTCGCTGGGGAGCGGCAGCGTGCAGAAGAGTTGGGTGTGGAGCCAGTTTTACACCTACGTGCAACTGCGGCCCGGCGCCGACCCGGCGGCCCTTTCGGCGCGGCTGCCCGCTTTCCTGCGCAGGCACAACGGCGAGAAAAATGAATGCGAAGTGTTCCTGCAACCGCTGAAGTCCATCCACCTGGGATCGCACCTGCGCTACGAGACTTCCGTCAACGGGTCGGCGTGGACCGTGAACTTCCTGCTGGGGATGGGCCTGCTGGTGCTGGTCATTGCCTGCGTCAACTACGTGAACCTGGCTTCGGCCAAGGCCCTGGAACGGGTGCGGGAGATCGGCGTCCGCAAGGCCGTGGGTGCGGGCCGGGTGGCCCTGTTCGGCCAGTTTCTGCTGCAAGCCTTCCTGTCCAACGCCGCCGCGCTGGGGTTGGCCGTCGGGCTCATCGCCCTTTCGGTGCCGGTCTACCTGCGGCGCGTGACCGATGGCGTGGTGGATTTTTCGCTGCTGAGTGAGCCGGTCTTCTGGGCCCTGGCCGCGGCCGTGGTCGTGGCCGGCACGTTGCTTTCGGGCACCTACCCGGCGCTGCTGCTGTCGGCCTACCGGCCCGTGGAAGCCCTGAAGGGGAAAGTCACGTCGATGGGCGGCGGGCGGCGGCTGCGGCAGGTACTGGTCACCGGGCAGTTTGCCGCGTCGGTCACGCTGGCAATCCTGACGGGCGTGGTGCTGGGCCAGTTCCGGTTCATGCGCAGCCAGGACCTGGGCATTGACCTGGCGCAGACGCTGGTGGTGCGGACCGCCGGCGCGGCCGACGCCACCGGCCGGCCCGGTTCCCTGGCCCAGGAAATGCGGCGCAACCCCGCCGTGCGGGACGTCGCCTTTTCGACGGCCGTGCCCGGCCAGGAGATTACTACCTCCCGCGGCATGAAGCGGCTGAACGGCGAACCGGCGGGCGACACCAATTTCTTCCTCGTCGGCGTGGATGAGCACTTTGCCCGCCTCTACGGCCTGGAACTGCTGGCCGGCCGGGCCTTCTCCCCGGAGCACGCCACCCGGGACCGGGGCCGGTCGGTGGTGGTCAACGAAAAAGCCCTGGAAGAGCTGCAACTGGACGACCCCGCCCGGGCGGTGGGCGAAAAGGTAAAGGTGCACCGCAACCCGGCCGAACTTACCATCGTGGGCGTACTGAAGAACTTTCACCACAAGTCGCTGCAAAACCCGCACGAGCCGCTGGTGCTCTACCTGGATACCCTCCGGGAAGGCTACCTTTCGCTGCAACTGGCCCCGGGCACGCACCTGGCAACCGCCCTGCCGGCCCTGGAACGGGGGTACCGCGCCGCCTTTCCCGACGGGCCGTTCGACTATTTCTTCCTCGACGACTACTTCGACCGCCAGTACCGGCAGGAGGAGCGGAACGCCGAGGTGTTTACGGGCTTCGCGGCGCTGGCCCTGCTGGTGGCCTGCCTGGGCCTGGTGGGCCTGACGACGTTTGCCATCCGGGGCCGGCTGAAGGAGATCGGCGTGCGAAAGGTGCACGGGGCGGGTACGGGGCACGTGGCCGCCCTGCTGCTGCGCGACCTGCTGCGGACGGTGGGGGTGGCCGGCCTGGTGGCCTGGCCCCTGGCCTACCTGCTCACGACGCGTTGGCTGGCCGGGTACGCGTTCCGGCTGCCGCTGGGCTGGGCGTATTTCGTGGTGCCCCTGTCCGGGGTGGCGGCCATTGCCCTGCTGTCGGTGCTGTACCAGACGCTGAAGGCGGCCCGTACCCGGCCGGCCGCGTTTTTGCGGGAACAGTAAGACCACCCCTTCGGGACAGGGTTAAAACCAGGATAGGGTTTAGTATGTGATTAGCGCATGAGAGGATTAAAGGGGGATGGGGTTAGTGAGGGGTTGGTTGTAAGGGGTCGGTGAATGATTGGTGATCCGTAAGTGGTCTTTGTTCTTTTTGGCATTGCCCCAAAAAGAACCAAAAAGGGCCCGGCCCAATGATGCTTCCCCCCGCCAATCAACCCGCCCCTCGCCATTGGGCCGGGCCCACGCGCCGCGACACCACCAGTTCCGAAAGACCGATACTAGCTCGTAGGGAACGGTGCCCGCTCACTGCGTATTTATTTACACTGCCTAACCATAAAGGAGGGCGCTAAGCACATACAAAACCCTATCCTGCTGATATTGAGGTCGATGCTGCTACGGCTCTTTTTCCCTGCCCGTGCGGCCGGGGGTGGCCCGCTTCTCAAACGCTCAGGATAAAAACCCGATTCATCTGTTATATTGTGAAATGAACCGAAATAACTTCTTTTTTGGAATCGTCCTGTTCCTCCTGGCGTGGTACCCGGCAACCGCCCAAACCACCCGTGACCAGGATACCCTCCAACTCGGCGCGGCCCGGTTCGGGGAGTACCTGCCGGTGCTGGGCAACCGCAAGGTGGGCCTGGTGGTGAACCAGACCACGGTGCTGGAGGGCGGCGGGCACCTGGTGGACACCCTGCTCGGGCGGGGCGTCCGGATCACGGCCATCTACGCGCCGGAGCACGGCTACCGCGGCAACGTGGAACGCGGCCAGTCGTTTGCCACCACCCGCGACTCGGCCACCGGCATCACGGTGTACTCCATTTACGGCTCCCGCAGAAAGCCCGCGAAGGAAGACCTCCGGGACGTGGAGGTGATGGTGTTCGACATGCAGGACGTGGGGGCGCGTTTTTTTACCTACATCTCCACGCTGCACTACATCATGGAGGCCTGCGCCGAAAACAACCTGCCGCTGGTGGTACTCGACCGGCCCAACCCGCTGGGCTACTACGTGGACGGCCCCGTGCTCGACCCTAAGTTCAAATCCTTCATCGGCATGCACGCCATCCCGACCGTGCACGGCATGACCATCGGGGAGTACGCCCGGATGATCAACGGGGAGAAGTGGCTGGCAAACGGGGGGCAGTGCAACCTGACGGTGGTGCCCGTGGCCGGCTACCACCGCAACTACTACTACTCGGTGCCCGTGCGGCCTTCTCCCAACCTGCCCGACATGAAATCGGTGTACCTCTACCCCACCGTATGCCTCTTCGAAGGCACCAACGTGAGCGAAGGGCGGGGTACCGAAAAGCCCTTTCAACAGTTCGGCGCCCCGTACTTCAAGGGCGGCAACGGCACCTTTACGCCCCGTTCCATTCCCGTGCTGAGCCTCAAACCCAAGCACGAAGGGCAGCTCTGCCGGGGCTACGACCTGTCGGGCACGCCAATGGAAGACCTGCGGGCCATCCGCCGGCTGGAACTGCGCTACCTGCTCGAATTTTACGGACAAGCCCCCGACAAAACGAAGTTCTTCGAACCATCCTTCGACCTGCTGGCCGGCTCCGACGTACTCAGAAAACAGATCACGGCCGGCCTTTCCGAAGCCCAGATCCGCCAGAGTTGGCAACCGGGCCTGGAAGCGTTTAAGGAGATGCGGAAGAAGTACCTGCTGTACGAATAGAAGGACGCCCGGATCAGGATTTACAGGATTAGCGAATTGCCGGGATTGATGAACAGGATTTGGGCAGGATGCGGCGTAGACTAATCTTATCAATCAATTGCAGGGTTAGCCAAATGAGTCCTGAGAGTTAGGGAAAAGACCACCCCCGGCCCCTCCTTGAAAAAAGGAGGGGAGCCGTACCCACCGGTTGCACGGACCGGGAAAGAGAGCCGTCGCATTGCTATTTCTTTCGCTACGACTGATATGCCTGTGGATGCAGCCGTACCCGTAGCGTTCCCCTCCTTTTTTCAAGGAGGGGACAGGGGTGGTTAAACGCAGTAAGTTGTCAGATACTCCCCAACGCAAACCGTTATGCATCTCTTATTAAGTCCATGAATAGAATTAGTTTATGGCGTCCGAACGTATAATTCGCAGTAAGTCAAACAATTCAGGTTCGAACAACGAACAACTAATAACCAACAACTCCTTCACCTTTTAACCCCTCTCCCCTTGCTGCGCAACTTCTTCCTCCTCTTTCTCCGCGGCGTCCGCCGGAACAAGGCTTACGCCGCCCTCAACGTGGGAGGGCTGGCCCTGGGCATGGCGGCCTTCGGCGTGATCCTGGCGTACGTGCGGCAGGAGTACGGCTACGACCGGCAGCACGCGGCCGGGGAGCGGGTCTACCGGGTGGAAAGCCTGTTTTACAAGAGCGGCCAGAAAACCGACGACTGGGCCACCAGCACCAACGGGTACGCCCCGGCCATGCGGGAGAGTTTCCCCGAAATCGAATCCTACGCCCGCATCAACTGGTACAATTCCACGCGGGTGGTGCGCCACGGGGCCGTCAAGTTCCGCGAGCCGCGGGTGTGCTTTGCCGACTCCAATTTCTTCACCTTTTTCTCGTACCCCGTCGTGCAGGGCGACCCGCGTACCTTCCTGTCGGAGCCCAACACCGTAGTGCTTTCCGAAAGGGCCGCCCGCAAGTACTTCGGCGCGGCCGACCCGCTGGGCGGGTACCTCGACATCAGCACCATCAACACGGCCTACCGCTGCCGCGTCACGGGGGTGTTCAGGGAC
Organism: uncultured Sphingobacteriales bacterium; assembly: GCA_963844325.1. Classification (GTDB taxonomy): domain Bacteria; phylum Bacteroidota; class Bacteroidia; order Cytophagales; family 172606-1; genus CADCTQ01. The sequence continues at coordinate 3,592,142 of CAWJNV010000002.1, read as the reverse complement.
CTGCCCGAAACCTCCACCATGCAGTTTGACCTGCTCCTGTCGTGGAACACGTCCTCGCCCCGGCTGCGCAACTTCTGGTACCAGCACGGCAGCTATACCTTCGTGCGGCTCCGGCCCGGCACCGACCCCGGCCGCCTGGAAGCGCAGTTCCCGGCCCTGGCCGAACGCTACAAGACCGAAGAAGCCCTCCAGGACCACACCTGGGCCATCGACCTGGTGCCCCTGCACGACATTCACCTCAACCCGGCCAAGCCGCACGAGGTGGAGGCCAAGGGCAACCGAAGCGCCGTGCACTTCCTGCTCGGGCTGGGCGTGGTGATCCTGCTCATGGCCTGGACCAACTACGTGAACCTCGCCACGGCACGGGCGGTCGAACGGGCCCGGGAGGCCGGCATCCGCAAGGTAGCGGGTTCTTCCCGGCGCCTGCTGGTGGGGCAGTTTCTCTTCGAATCGCTGCTTTTCAACGCGGCGGCCCTGCTGGGGGCCGGGGGACTGGGCTGGCTGGCCGCGGGGCAGTTGCTGCCGTACCTGGGCCTGCGGGTCGGGCCCGCGGCGTTCTCCGGCGCCCCGTTCTACGCACTGCCGCCTGCGCTGCTCGCGGTGGGTACCGTGCTGGCGGGCCTGTACCCGGCGCTGGTGTTGTCGGGCGTGGCGCCGGTGGCCGTCCTCAAGGGCCGCTACGGGTTTGCGCCGGGCGGCCGGCGGCTGCGGCAGGGCTTGGTGGTGTTGCAGTTTGCCGCCTCGCTGGTGCTCATTGCCGGCACGCTGACCGTGTACCGGCAGCTCCGCTACATGCTGGGCGGCGACCTGGGCGTGCGGACCGACCAGGTGCTGGTGCTCGAAGCGCCCGCCAAAACGGAAGACTACCACCGCAAAACCGAAAGCCTGAAGGGCGAACTCCGGTCGCTGCCCGGCGTGACCGCCGTTACGGGTTCGGGGGCCGTGCCCGGCAAGGAGGTCGCCAAGTTCCTGGCCAACCGGCGGCTCCACGAAGGCCCCGAGCACGACCGGCTCTACGAAATGCTGGCGGCCGACTACGACTTCGTTCCCGCGTACGGGCTGCAACTGGTGGCGGGCCGCAACTTCGACCGCCGCCGCCCCACCGACGCGTACGGCCTGGTGCTCAACGAGACGGCCGCCCGGCAGTTCGGCTTCCGCACGCCGCGGGAGGCCATCGGGGAAAAGGTGCTCCTGGAAGCCAACCCCGGCCGGCCCAACGAGATCATCGGCGTCATCAAGGATTACCACCAGCAATCCCTGGAGCAGCCCTACAAGCCGACCATCCTGTTCATCGACCCCGACTTCCGCTGGATTCCCGCCGACTACATTTCGCTGCGCATCAGCACCCGCGACGTGCCCCGCCTGCTGGCCGGTGTACGTCGCACCTGGAACGGCTTCTTTCCCGAATCCTCCCTCGACTTCTTTTTCCTCGACGAATTCTACGACCGGCAGTACCGGCAGGAGCGGCAGTTTGGCCGCTCCTTCCTGGCTTTTTCGGCCCTGGCCGTCGGGGTGGCCTGCCTCGGGCTGCTGGGCCTGACCTACTACAGCACGGCCCGGCGCGTCCGCGAGATCGGCATCCGCAAAGTGCTGGGGGCCACGGCCGCCGGCATTGCCGCCCGCCTGGCCTGGGACACGCTCAAGTGGGTGGGGGCAGCCGCCCTCCTGGCCATGCCCGTGGCGTGGTACGTGATGCGGCATTGGCTGGCCGGGTACGCGTTCCGGGTCGGGCTGCACCCCGGTCACCTGCTCCTGCCGGCGGCGGCCCTGGCGGCCCTTGCCCTGCTTACGGTGGGCTACCTCACCCTGCGGGCAGCCCGCACCAACCCCGCCGACGCCCTGCGCAACGAGTAGCTGCACCTACCATCGTATAAATACGATAAATATCTGAAATTTCAGTTGTATATCTGATAAATACGATATACCTTTAGGTCATGGAAGAACTGACCAAGACTGAAGAACGCATCATGCAGGTTGTGTGGCGGTTAAAGAAGGCCTTTGTAAAAGACATCATTGCCCAGCTGGACGATGATCCGAAGCCGCCCTACAGCACGATTGCCTCCGTCGTAGGAATCCTGGAGAAGAAAGGATACCTTACCCACACGGCCTACGGAAAAACGCACGAGTATTTCCCGGCGGTAAGCAAGGCTGCGTACCGGAAAATGTACTTTCAGCGCATGCTGAGCCAGTACTTCGACAATTCGGAAGCCAGCCTGCTTTCTTTCCTGGTTCAGGAGAAGAAGTTATCAGAGGGCGACCTCGAAAAGCTCAAGGACCTCATCAACAAACCGCCCACTTCATGAACCTGCTCCCCTACCTGCTCAACGTATCGGCCTGCCTGGCCGTGTTTTACCTGGTCTACTGGCTGGGGTTGCGCAAGCTGACCTTCTTTGCCGCCAACCGCCTGTACCTGCTGCTCACGTCGGCGGCAAGCTGGCTGCTGCCGGCGCTGCGCCTCCCGGCGGCCTCCCGGCCGGTTGACGGCACCCCTTGGTCGTGGGTATCCGCCGGCCTGTCCCCGGGCCGGGGGTTGCTGCCCGCGGAAGTTATGGCCCCGCTGACCGGACCGGCCGCCGGCGCCCCGGCCGTAACGGCCGAAACCGTGCTGCTGGCCCTCTACCTGGCGGGAGCCGCCTGGATGCTCCTGCGGCTGGCCGTGAAGCTCCGGCGGCTGACGGGGCTGCTGCGCCGGGCTCCCTCGGCGGCCTACGCGGGGTACCCGGTCGTGCAGCACGCAGGCGCCCTGTCGAACGCCTCATTTCTGGGCACCATTTTCCTCGATGCCAAGGGCCTCGACCCGCGGGAGCAGGCCCTGGTGCTGGCCCACGAGCGGAGCCACCTCGCGCACCGGCACTCCCTGGACGTGCTGTGGGTGGAGGTGCTGAAAGTAGTGCTTTGGTTCAACCCGGCCGTGTACCTGTACGGGCGGGCCCTGCGGCTGGTGCACGAGTTCCAGGCCGACGCGGCGGCCGGGGCGGGCAATGACCGGCGGGAATACGCCCACCTGCTGCTCAAGCTGGGGGGCGGCCCGGTGCCGGCGCTGGTGCAGTCGTTCGGGGGACCGCCCCTGTCGCGGCGCATCCACACCCTGTTTGCGGCCCCGTCGCGGGGGTGGCGCCGCCTCCACTACCTGATCTGCCTGCCGGCGTTGGCGGCGGGAATGGTGCTGGGCAGTTGCAACCGCGAGGAACACCCGGTGGCCGGGTCCGGGGAAACGCCCCTGCTGTTCGTGGACGGCCGGGAGCAGCCCTTCTCGTCCCTGGCCGGGATTGACCCGGCGAAGGTCGTCAACATCCAGGTATACACGGGAGCGGATGCGGTGGAAAAAGCTGGTACCCGGGCCACGAAAGGCGCCGTTTTCCTGACTTCAGGGCACCGGGCGCCCGGCACGGGGAAGGCGGAGTTTTACCTGCCCAACGGCGAAATGATGGCCTTTACCCGCCGGCCGGGCAACCCGGGTAAACTGAACTTTGAAGTGCGTTACCGGCAGCCCGGTCAGGAGGACTTTATCACCTCCTGGTCGGACGAAATTGAGATGCAAAAGAAGCTTGATGGCGAAGAGGATGCGTTTGAGGATGCCCTGGCCCTTAAACCGGCCTTTTTCCGCACCCTGCTGGCACATTTTGAGGCGGAGGCCCATTCGCCGGAAAACCAGCCGTAAGCGCCCCGGATCGGTTCGTGATTGCCGGGCGTCGTCCCCATTCCTTTGAGAAAGCCCCGTTTTGTGTTTAACTTAACGGGGCTTCCCGCGTACACGGGGGCAGCACCGCACCAAACCCTTCGCCTATGTCCCGCATTCAACCCGTTGACCGGCAGCCGCCGCCGGCGTCCATGCAAGAAGCCTTCCGGGAACACGTCGCCACCTACGGGGGCCGCATCACCAACATGAAAGCCACGCTGGGCCACTCCCCGCTGGCGTTTTCGGTGTACATGCAGTGGTACCCGCTCTATGAAGGGGTAAAAGGCATCCTGGGCGAGCGGCTGGCCTACCTGTTCGCCTTCTCGGTGTCCGAAGGCAGCAACTGCCCGTTGTGCACCACCTTTTTCCGGCGCATCATCATCGACCACGGGGAGCGGCCCGAAGCCCTCCAACTTACCGATTGGGAACGGACCGTGCTCGACTTCGGCAGCCACATGGCCCGGGAACAGGGCCGCATTCCCGACGGCCTCTACGCGGCCGTGGCCGGCCGTTTTACCGACGAACAGGTGGTGGTGCTGGTGGCCTTCGCCGGGCAGATGATCGCCACCAACGTGCTCAACAACGCCCTGGAGGTGGACATCGACGAATACCTGGCGCCGTACGTACCCTTAACCCCCGCTACCCCCCATGCAGACTGACGGACTGGCCGGCAAAGTGGCTTTCATCACCGGGGCCGCCCACGGGCAAGGCCGGGCCGTAGCCCTGGCCCTGGCCGGTGCCGGCATGCACATTGCCGCCTTCGACGTGGCCAAACCCCTCGCCTACCCCAGCTACCGGATGGGCTCCGAAGACGAACTCCACTCCCTGGCCGAACAGGTGCAGCAGCGGGGCGTGCAGTGCCTGACCTTCCGGGGCGACGTGCGCCGCGACGCCGACGTGACGGCGGCCGTGGAAGGCGTACGGGCCGCCCTGCCCACCCTCGACGTGCTGTTCAACAACGCGGGCATCTGCGCCTACGGCCTGGCCCACGAACTCTCCGAGGAGGAATGGGACGCTATGCTCGACATCAACCTGAAGGGCGCCTGGCTGGTAGCCCGCCGCATCATCCCGGTGATGATGGCCCAGAAGTCGGGCGTGATCATCAACAACTCCTCCGTCGCCGGCCTGCGCGGCATGAACCGGCTGAGCCACTACGCGGCCTCCAAGTGGGGCCTGGTGGGCCTCACCAAGTCGTGGGCCCTCGAACTGGCGCCCTACAACATCCGGGTCAATTCCATTCATCCCACCGGCGTAAACACGCCCATGAACGACGGGCTGGCCGAAATGGAAGGGGCCACCCCGCAGGAAATCGCCGAACGGTCGGCGGGCAACCTGCTGCCCGTGCCCTGGATCGAACCCGAAGACGTAGCCAACGCGGTGCGCTTCCTGGCCTCCGACCAGGCCCGCTTCATGACCGGCACGCAGTTCGTGCTCGACGCGGGACTGCTGACGAGGTAAAGGAGACGGATCAGGATTTGCAGGATTAAAGGATTAAAGGATGAACAGGATGAACAGGATCAGCGCGGGGATGCGGGACGAATGCGGTAGGAATGGACGCTTCAATGGGCAGGTTTTGGAAAGGATGAAGCCTCGTCCGGCCGGGATGCATGGCAAAAGATTCTCCGGGGAGGGCGTATCATAAAACGGACCCGGGCACGTTTCATGAGTATCCAGGAAAATTTACGGAGCAAAACCGGCTCTTGATGGGGCTTCTTCCCGGGTCAGCGAAAACCACGCCCTTTTCTGCGCAAATTCCCAGGCAACCTTCCGGCATCTGCGTGCATTTTACCCGTGAATTCCCGTCAGCTGCGTAGCGCCTGTCAAGTCCCTGGGGACACGTTTGGCGTACGTCTGCGCCCTTACCAGGGTACGCGGGGAGAAACCCTTTTCACGCAAACCAAACCCGCACCCCGCCTTGAACCGTCTCCGGCAATTACTGGTCAGTAGCTTCCTGTTGTCACTGCTGGCCGCGGGCAGCTTCGCCCAGAGCATCAGCGGGCACGTGTACGACGACCACGGCGACCCCATCCCCTTCGCCAACATTTTCTTCAAGGAACGCGCCAACGGAACGGCCACCGACGCCCGGGGCCACTACTACCTGGCGCTGGACCCGGGCGTGTACACGGTCGTCTACTCATCGGTGGGCTACCAGCCGCAGACGGTGCAGGTGGTCGTCGGCGACAGCCCCCTGAAGAAAGACATCCGGCTGTCGCCCTCCACGGTGGCCCTGGACGAGATCGTGGTGAAGGCCGGCAAAAAAGACCCCGCCTACGAGATCATCGGGCACGTGATCGAAAACAAGCCCAAGTTCCTGGCCCAGGTCAAAAGCTTCCGCACCGAAGTGTACGTGCGGGCCACCGAGGTGATTGATCCCCGCAAAAAGAAAGTCCCGGCCAAAGCCCCCGACGAGGACCTTGCCAAAGGAGGGCCGCCGGCCGACCCGTTTGCCGAGGCCCGGAAAAAGGAGCAGGAAAAGCTCGACAACCTCAACCTGCTCGAAATGCAGCTGGTGCTCAATTACCGGGCGCCCGACCAGTACAAGGAGGAACGGACCGGCTACAAGGCGTACGGGAGCAAGGACGGCCTGTTCATCCCCGTGTTCAGCCAGGCCGACTTCAACTTTTACCACAACCTCGTGGACCTCAAGGGCATTGCCGAGGTGCCGGTCATTTCGCCCGTGAGCCGGTTTGCCATTCTCTCCTACAAATACAAGCTGGAAGAAACCACCCTTGAGAACGGCCGGCTGGTGTACAAGATCCGGGTCACGCCCCGCAAAACCGGCGACGCCACCTGCCGCGGCTTCGTGTTCGTCAACGACAGCACCTGGAACATCAACCGGCTCGAATTGTCGCTCGACAAGGGCGGCCTCAAATTCTACGACGCTTTTACCATCCGCCAGACCTACCGGCAGATCGACGCGGACCTCTGGATTCCGGCCCGGCAGGAGTTTGCCTACGAAACCAAAGCGGGAGGCCGGGCCTTCCGGGGCAACACCGTGTGGGTGTACAACGACTACCGGCGCGACTACGCCTTTCCGCCCCGGTTTTTCGGCAACGAGGTGTCGGTGATCACCAAGGAGGCCTACGAACGGGATTCGACGTACTGGAACCGCATCCGGGTGGAGCCCCTGAGCGCCGAACAGCAGCGGCTGGTGTTTTACCGCGACAGCCTCGAAGCGGCCCACAAAACGAAAGCCTACCTCGATTCGGTGGAAGCCCGCTTCAACAAGCTGACGGTCGGGGAGATATTGTACCACGGCATCGGCTTCCAGAAGGAGGCCACCAAAAGGCGCATTTACTTTTCGCCCCTGCTGGGCCTGATCAACTTCCAGGTGATCGGCGGCTTCCGGCTGGGTCCTTCCGCGTGGTACTTCCGCAAGTTCAACAACGGCCGGATGCTCAGCGTGAACAGTTCGTTCAACGTGGGGCTCAAGAACCGGGACTGGAACGGGGACCTGGGCGTGTGGACCCGCTACAACCCCTACCGCATGGGCGACTTCTCGGTACGGATCGGCCGGACCTTCTATTCGGTCAACAGCTTCGACGCCTACCTCAACCAGCTCCGCATCTCCAACTACATCCTGCACCAGCACGTGGACGTGTTCCACCGGATCGAACTCTTCAACGGCTTCTACGTGAGCGCCGACCTGGGCTTTCACGACCGCCATTCGGTGCAGGACTACGACCGCACTTCGGTCATCAACGAGGTAATCCGCGAAGACGAACCCCTGGCGTTCGAGAACTACCAGGCCCTCATTACTTCCCTGCGGGTGGCCTACACGCCCGGCCAGAAGTTCATGACCGAACCCAACCAGAAGGTGGTGCTGGGCAGCCGCTACCCTACCTTCAGCGTGGCCCACCGCAAGGGCTGGAACGGCCTGCTTACCAGCGACATTGACTTCGACTACTTCGAGGGCGCAATCGAACAGAACCTGGCCCTGGGCACGCTGGGAAACTCCCGCTACGCCGTGATGGCCGGCCGGTTCGTGAACACCCGCGACCTGCGCTTCGTGGACCTGAAGCGGTTCCGGCAGTCGGACCCCTTCCTGTATTCCGACCCGCTGCACTCCTTCCAGTTGCTCGACACGTCGCTGTCCACCACCGACCTGTTTTTCGAGGCGCACTACATCCACCACTTCAACGGGGCCATGATCAACAACCTGCCGCTGATCAAAAAAACGAAGCTCCGGACGGTGGCCGGCGCCGGGGTGATGTGGCTCCGCGACAACGGCTACCGGCACGCGGAGGTGTTTGGCGGCGTGGAGCGAATCTTCAAACTCGGGGCCCGGCGGCGGCTCCGCCTCGGCGTGTACGGCGTGGTTTCCCAATCCAACCGGACCCCGCCCCAAACGGGCTACAAAATCTCCTTCGACATCATCGACACCTGGAAAAGGGACTGGAGCTACTGAGGGAGCGGACCAGCGCAGTACATTGTAAAAGAAAGTTTTAAAGGAACTTCGTAGTGACAAGATAAAGCGTCCGCTTGTTGCCCCGGCGGGAATGACTACCGGCCGGGTAAGTCATACGGGTAAGCCTGACGGCTGGAAGCGGACGCTTCCAATCCGAGAGGCACAGGCGGACGCGTGCGCCAGTGCGCGGTGTTACCTATCAATGTTCGTTACAATACCTGTTCTGCTTAAATTATCTTCTGCATTACACCCGATCCTGATCGCGTACATGGTTGCCAGTTCCTCTGGTGCTCCCGCGCACTGGCGCAGGCGCATCGTATTTGGCTCTACTACATCTCTACTTAACAAAATGTTTCCCATATACAACAATACCACCAAAGTCAACCTCTGTACCTACGAACAAAAAATCCCCGGCAGTGTGGTTACTGCCGGGGATTCATGGGGAATGAGAAACCTCCGTTCCCGTTACTTCTGCGCTTTGTTCTGGGCCGAAGCTTTGGGAGCCGGGGCGGCTTTGGGGGCGGCGGCCGCCTTGTCGCGGGTCATCGCCACGGGGTCCCAGTACACGGGTTTGTTTTCGAAGTAACTCTCGTTGCAGGCCAGCACCGGGGCGGCGGCGCGGAACCCGAACACCGGGTCTTCGATGGTGCCCTGGCTGCCCTTGCGCACGTTGTCGAAGAAGTCGGCGAAGTGGTTGCGGTGGGCATCATCCTCCTGGGGCGCTTCGAAGGTATACTCCTTGGCCGGTTCGGCCTGCCGGGTTTCGGGGGGCCACTTCGCGTCGTATTCCTTGATGAAAGCCTGCTGCGTCTCTTCCGGGAAGGTAAACATGGAATCGTAGCCCCCGTAGCCCGGCGCCTGGGGCAGCTTCTTTTTGGTCATCACCAGGCCTTTTTCGGTAAACTTGATTTCACCCTCGTTGCCGATGATGCGCGTGGCGTCGTTGATCTTGCCCGCGTTGGCGAAATTCACCCGCAGCACCATCTGGAAGGCGCCGTGCTTGTCAGTCTGGGGGTAATCCATGATGCAGGCCATTACGTCGGGCACGTCGCGGCCGTCTTTCCAGTAGGCCAGATTGCCCGACGAGAAGATCCGGTTGGGTCCCAGCGAACCCGTCACGTAGTGAACGCCCGTGATGAGGTGCACGAACAGGTCGCCGGCTACCCCCGTGCCGTAATCGCGGTAGTTGCGCCAGCGGAAAAACCGCTTGGCGTCGAAGGGGTGCTTGGGGGCGTCGCCCAGGAAGCGGTCCCAGTCCAGCGTCTGCGCGGAGGCATCGGGCGGCACCGAGTAGTTCCAGGCCCCGATGGAGTTGAAGCGGTCGTTGGTGGATTCGATGAAGTTGATCGGGCCGATCTCGCCGGCTTTGACGAGCCGCTGGGCTTCCTGGAAGATGGCGCCGCTGATGCGCTGGCTGCCCACCTGCATCGTTTTGCCCGACTTTTTCCAGGCGTCGATCACGGCGCGGCCCTCGTCGATGTGCTGCACCATCGGCTTTTCGCAGTACACCGATTTTTTGGCGTTGAGGGCCGCAATGGTGGCGTGGTCGTGCCAGTGGTCGGGCGTGGCGATGATGACCGCGTCCACGTCGGGGCGGGCCAGGATTTCGCGGAAGTCGCGGGTGGTGAACATGCCCGGGTTGTTGAAGGCAGCCTTCACCTGCTTGAGCCGGCCGTCGTAGAGGTCGGCCGCGGCCACCAGTTCTACGTTGGGGTTGCGCAGGGCGGCCTTGGTATCGTAGTGGCCCTGGATGCCCACGCCGATGGTAGCCAGCCGGATTTTGTCGTTGGGACTCCCCTTCTTGAGGTCCCGGATGATGTTGAAAGGTTTGGCCACGCCCTCCGTGGCGACCAGCGCCGAGGCGGCCGACAGGCTTTTGAGGAAGTGGCGGCGGGATGATGACATACGCGTAAAAGTGGTTGTTGCGTGAGTGAAGGGGGAAAGTACAATTTTTTATTGATATTGCATACTTTTTAGGATCAACCACCAAAAACTGTATGCAAAAAGCCTTACTTGCTTTTGTTTTCACCTTTTTCTGCTGCGCCGGCTTCGCCCAGCGGATGCCCAAGCGGGAACTCCGCGGCGCCTGGATCGCTACCTACCTCAACATCGACTGGCCCAACCGCAGCCAAACCCCCGAAGCCCAGCGGGCGGCGCTGCTGACCATCCTCGACCACCACAAGGCCACCGGCATCAACGCGTTGTACATCCAGGTGCGCAGCCAGTGCGACGCCCTGTACCCGAGCGACCTCGAACCCTGGACGGCCGACCTCACCGGCACGCAGGGCAAAGACCCGGGCTGGGACCCCATGCAATTCGCCATTGAAGAGTGCCACAAACGCGGCATGGAGTTCCACGCCTGGATGAACCCCTACCGGGCCGCCGGCAACGCCACCCAGTTGCCGGGCTTTGCGCCCGACCACGTGACCAAGGTGCACCCCGAATGGCTCCTGAGCCAGGGCAACCTGCGGGTACTCGACCCCGGCATTCCCGCCGTGCGCGACTACGTGACCGCCGTGATCGAAGACGTGCTGACGCGCTACGACCTCGACGGCCTGCACTTCGACGACTACTTCTACCCGCCGGCCGCGCCGCTGGGCACCATTCCCTACAACGACGACGCCACCTACGCGGCCGATCCGCGCGGCTTCACCGACCGCGGCGACTGGCGCCGCGACAACGTGAACCTGCTCATCAAGCGGTTGTCGGAGACGGTGAACACCCTCAAGCCCTGGATCAAGTTCGGCATCTCCCCCACCGGCATTTACCGCAACAGCACCAACCCCGAGATCGGCTCCAACACCCGCGGGCTGGAACACTACGCGACCCTGTACGCCGATTCGCGCAAGTGGCTCCAGGAAGGCTGGATCGACTACCTGGCCCCGCAGGTGTACTGGTGGATCGGCCAGCCCGGCGCCGACTACGGCATCGTGACGCCCTGGTGGAACAACCAGGCGTACGGCCGCCACATTTACATCGGCCTGGCCGGCTACAAGGTCAACGACCCGGCGCAGGGCGTCAACTGGGCCAACCCCTCGCAGATTCCCAACCAGGTGCGCATGAACCGCAGCGCCACGTACCCCAACATCTACGGGCAGGCCGTCTACAACACGAGCAGCCTCCGCAGCACCACCCGGCTCGGCTTCCGCGACTCGCTGCGCAACGATTTCTACCGCCGCCCCGTGCTGCTGCCGGCCATGCCCTGGCGCGACAACCAGGCTCCGGCCGCCCCGGCCGACCTCGTAGCGACCCGCAACGCCGACGGCACCACCGTACTCACCTGGACGCCGCCCGCCGCCACCGACAACCCCTTTGACCAGGCCCGGCAGTTTGGCGTGTACCGCGCCGAAACCCCGGCCATCGACGTGGCCGGCGGCTCGCACCTGGTGGCCGTTACGGCCGTGGGCGCCACCACGTTTACCGATACCCCGCCCGTACCCGGCGCCACGTACTTCTACCAGGTGACCGCCCTGGACCGCTTCCACAACGAAAGCACCCCGTCGAACGTGACCGACTACGACGCCCCCACGGTGGTGGTGCCGGCCACCCAGGCGCTGGCCCTGGACGGCGCTTGTGCGGCCACGCTGCCCGACTACCGGGGCCTGGCGACGGTAACCGACGACGTTTCCCCGGCCGAAGCCATCACGTTCACGCAAAGCCCCGCCCCCGGTACGGCCGTGGCCGGCACCCATCCCGTTACCGTATCCTTCACGGCCACCGACGCGTCGGGCAAAACAGCCACCGCCTCGTTCCAAGTAACGCCCCAGGACGTAACGCCGCCCGTGGTGCTGACCCGGAACCTGACCCGTACCCTCCAGGACGGCGCCGTCACGATCACGGCCGCCGACCTCGACAACGGTTCGAGCGACAACTGCGGCCTCGACCTGAGCACCCTCACCGTATTGCCGTCCAGCTTTACCTGCACCAACATCGGCCCCAACACCGTAACCCTTTCAGTGCGCGACGCGAGCGGCAACCTGGCTTCGGCCACCGCCACCGTGACCGTGACCGGCGCAGTGCCGCAAGTGGCCGTCGCCCTGAGCCGCGCGGACGCCACCCACACGGGCCTGCCCGCCAATACGGTTGCCCTCGGCTACGGGGCCCAGGAACTGACCCTCACGGCCACCGACGGCACCTCGGCGGGCAGCACTTTCGCGTGGAGCCCCGCGGCCGGCCTGAGCAGCCCCGGCGCGGCCGTCACCCGGTTCACGCCCACGGCCCCCGGCCTGTACACGTTCACCGTGCAAGCCACCAACCCCAACGGTTGCACCGGCGCGGCATCGGTAACGGTGCGGGTGATCGACGCCCGCTGCGGCGACCTCAACGAAAAGGTGCTGGTGTGCGGCCGCAACGGCGCCAACCCCACCCAGGTGTGCGTGGACCGGGATGCCGTACCCGCCCTGCTCCAAGAGTGGGGTACGCTGGACGGCTGCCGCCCGGCGGCCCAAGCTGCCTTGGCGCAGGGCCGCGTGGGTGACGCTGAGGCTACCGATGCCGCCGTCCTGACGGCCGCTCCCAACCCGTTCGTGCGTGAGGTAACGGTTCGCTTCCGCCTGCCGGTTGCCGAAACGCAGGCCGTGCTGGACGTGTACGACGGGCAGGGCCGCCAGGTGGGCCGCCTCTACGAAGGAGCCATTGAAGCCGGCCGGGAGTACCGCTTCGCCGTGGCCGCCGACCGGCTCCCCGGCCGTTTCTTCGTAGCCCGCCTCGTGACGGCCGGCCGGGTATACCACTACAAACTGATCCGGATGGAGTAAGGGGGCATTGGTCAGTACTCATTGGTCATTGGTTGTGCGTAAGTTGAATACGGCGATTCAGTTACACTACGCGTACGTATGCATCGCATACCCATTGACCAATGACTACTGACCATTGACTACTCTTTTGTATTCTGCCAAAACGCCTGTTGCGCCCGCGACAGGCGTTTTGGCTTGTTGAACCGGACGGTCACTGTCCGGAAGCGGGCAGGCCGGGTGCCCGCAGGACGGCCAGAAGGGCCGGGAAAGGCCCGGGAAGGGGTTCTTTTTTTATGGCAAAGCATTTGTTACACCGAAGCGGAAGTAATGCCGTTGTCCCCCCTTCCCCTGAACATGCTCACCAACTACCTGACCGTTGCCGTCCGTACGCTCCTGCGCAGCAAAGGGTACTCGGCCCTGACCTTGCTGAGCCTGGCCCTGGGGCTGACCATTGCTACGCTCATCATGTTGTACGTGGCCGATGAACTTTCTTATGACCGCCATCACCGCAATGCCGGCCGCATTTATCGCATCAACAGCGAGGTCAGTTTCCAATCCAGTTGGCATAAAACCGCAAGGTCTCCTACCCCGATGGGGGCTACGCTCAAGCGCGACTTTCCCGAGGTGGAAGACGCCGTGCGGTTGGGTACGGCCGGCAGCCTGCTGGTGAAAAGTACTGGGGAAAACGTGCGGGAAGAAAAGGTGCTGTACGCCGACTCCACGGTTTTCAACGTGTTTACCCTGCCGGTGCTTTCGGGTAGCCCTCAGAAAGCCCTGGCTGCGCCCGGGTCGGTGGTGATTACCGAAAGCACGGCCCTCCGGTACTTCCGCACCCGCGACGCCCTAAACCGGACCCTCGTGTTCAACAACGGGGAGGTCCGCCGGGTAACGGCCGTGATCCGCGACATACCCGGCCCGTCGCACTTCCAGGCCGATTTCCTGTTGCCCCTGCACGAAACCAAAGACGCCCGGGTCAACAAATGGGGCAACCACATCTTTGCCACGTACGTGCTGCTCCGGCCGGGCACAACTCCCGAATCGGTAGAAGCCAGGTTTGAACAAATGCTCCGGACGTACATGGACCCGGCCCTGCGGCAGTTTTTCAACACCACGCTGGACGAAACCCGGAAGGCGGGCAACGGCTTTATCTACACCCTCATGCCCCTTACCGACATTCACCTGTACTCGGACCGGGGAAATGAGCTTGCCCCGACCGGCAACATCGGGTACGTGTACGTGTTCACGGGCATTGCCGGCCTCATTCTGCTCATTGCGGTGTTTAACTTCGTCAACCTGTCCACGGCCCGCAGTGCCAAACGGGCCCGGGAGATTGGCGTCCGCAAAGTACTCGGCTCGGGCCGGGGGAGCCTCGTGGGCCAGTTCCTGGCCGAGTCCCTGCTGTACGCGCTGCTGGCCCTGGCGGTTGCCGTGGGGAGTGTATCGCTGCTGCTGCCGGTGTTTAACCAGTTGGCGGCCAAAAGTTTACCCCTGTCCCGGCTCCTGGAGGGCCCCTTCGTGCTCACCCTGCTGGCGGGCACCGCGGGGGTAGGGCTGCTGGCGGGGCTCTACCCGGCCTTCTACTTATCATCCTTCCCGGCGGCGTCCGTGGTGAAAGGAAATGCCGGGGCCGTACCGGGGCGCGGGCGCCTGCGCAGCACGCTGGTTGTGTTCCAGTTTTCGCTTTCCATCCTGCTCATCGTGGGCACGCTGCTCATCCACCGCCAGCTCCGCTACATCCAGACCCGCCAACTGGGCTTCGACAAGGCGCAGGTGGTGACCGTAAAAACGGCCCTGGCCTCCCGGAACCAGGCCCTGGTCTTTCAGGAGGAAGCTTCCCGGCAGCGGGGCGTGCAGGCGGGCACCGTGAGCGGTTTTCTGCCCGTTCCTTCCCGGCGGGGCAGTGACGGCTGGTACCCCGAGGGTACGGCCGACGACAAATACGCAGTTCCTATGCAGGAATGGAAGGTAGACCCCGGCTACGTGGCCACGCTGGGGCTGAGGTTGCGGCAGGGCCGGAATTTCATCCCCGGCCGCGCTGCCGACGCCAAAGCCGCCATCATCAACGAAAGCGCCGCCCGGCAACTGGGCTACGCCAACCCGGTCGGCAAAATCATCCACAACGGCGACAACGCGTCGGTGGGAGAACTCCAGATCATCGGCGTGGTGGCCGACTTTCACTTCGAATCGCTCCGCAGCGGGATCGCACCGGTGCTGCTCCACCAGGATACGGCGCTGGGCGGGAGTTGGGAGGCTGTTTCTTTCCGGCTCGCCCCGGGCAACGTACCCGGCACGCTGGCCGCCCTCGAAAAGCAGTGGAAAAGGACGGCCCCGGGCCTGCCCTTCGAATACGCGTTCCTCGACGCCTCGTTTGACGCCCTCTACCGCAGTGAGCAGCGCATTGGGCAACTCTTCACCGCCTTTGCGGCCGTCGCCATCCTGATCTCCTGCCTGGGGCTTTTCGGCCTGAGCGCCTTTACGGCCGAGCAGCGCACCAAGGAGATGGGCATCCGCAAGGTGTTCGGGGCATCGGTGCCGCAACTGGTGACGCTGCTCTCGAAGGATTTCCTGCGGCTGGTGCTGCTTGCCAACGTGCTGGCCGGGCCCGTAGCGTGGTGGGCCGGCCGGCAGTGGCTGGAAGATTACGCCTTCCGGACGGCCCTGGGACCGGGCGTGTTCGGGCTGGCTGCCGCCGCCTCAGTGGGCATCGCCCTGCTCACGGTGGGCTTCCAGGCCCTCAAAGCGGCCCTTGCCAACCCGGTGAAAAGCCTGCGCAACGAATGACTCATTCCCTTTCGCTATGTTTAAGAACTACCTGACCATTGCCCTGCGCCACCTGTTAAGGCACAAGACGTACGCCGCAATCAACATCGGCGGCCTTGCGGTGGGCTTAACCGTTGCCACATTGATCGGCTTGTGGCTGCACGACGAACTCTCCTACAACCATTGCCACCCGCACTACCGCCGCATTGTCCGGGTCATGGAAAACGAGTCCCTGGCCGGGGGCATTCAAACCTTCGGCGCCTTGCCGCTGCCCCTGA
Source organism: uncultured Sphingobacteriales bacterium (assembly GCA_963844325.1). GTDB lineage: Bacteria > Bacteroidota > Bacteroidia > Cytophagales > 172606-1 > CADCTQ01. Next base: position 3,576,281 of record CAWJNV010000002.1, on the reverse strand, counting down.
GCCAGGAACTGCGCACCCGGTACGCGGCCGACTTCGAATCCGTGGCCGGTGCCACGGCCAACTGGGACGAAATTGTGGCCTACCAGGACAAGTTGCTTACCCGCACGGGCAGCTACGCCGAAGCCGAACTGCCCGAAATCCTGGCGCTCCCCATGCGGGCCGGTACCCGCACCGGCCTGCGCGACCCGGCTTCGGTACTGCTCTCCGAGTCGCTGGCCCGGGCTCTTTTCGGCACCCGGGACCCGGTGGGGAAAACCGTTACCCTCGGCAACAAATTCACCGTGCAGGTACGCGGCGTGTACCGGGACCTGCCCGCCAATTCCACCTTCGGCGACGTTGCCTTTATTGCCCCGGTCGGTTTGCTGCTGCCAGGCTCGGACGCTTTCAGCAACTGGCGCAGCAGTTCTTTCCAAATGATTGCCCTGTTGCATCCCGGACGGGACGCCGCGCAGGTGTCGTCGCGCATCAAAGACGTGCTCCACCAGCACATTCCCGACGGGGTGCGGGAGACGCTCTTTCTCCACCCGATGGCCCGCTGGCATTTGTACGGCGAATTCAAAAACGGGGAAAGCACGGGAGGGCGCATCCAGTTCGTGTGGCTGTTCGGGATCATCGGCGGGTTCGTGCTGCTGCTGGCTGCCATCAACTTCATGAATTTGTCTACGGCCCGCAGCCAGAGACGGGCCCGGGAGGTGGGCATCCGCAAGGCCATCGGTTCGAGGCGGAGCCAGTTGGTCGGCCAGTTCCTGAGCGAATCGTGGCTGGTGGTCACGCTTGCTTTCGGGGTTTCGCTGCTGCTGGTGCAACTGGTGTTGCCGGGGTTCAACCAACTGGCCGGCAAGCACACCGTGCTCCCGTGGGACCGGCCCGCATTCTGGGTACTCTCGGCGGCGTTTGTGGGGCTCACCGGGTTGCTGGCCGGCAGTTACCCGGCCTTGTACCTGTCCGGCTTTCAGCCGGTAAAAGTATTAAAAGGCACGTTCCGGGCGGGACGGCTGGCCGTCGTGCCCCGGCAGGTACTCGTGGTGGTGCAGTTCACCGTATCGGTAGCCCTCATCATCGGCACATTGGTCGTTTACGCGCAGATCCAGTTTGCCAAGAACCGTCCGCTGGGGTACAGCCGGCAGGGGTTGGTCAACCTCAACATCAGCACCCCCGAATTGCGGGGCCGGTACGACGCCCTGCGCAACGACCTGCTGGCGACGGGGGCCGTGGTTGACATGGCCGAATCGTCGAGTCCCATTACCGACATCTGGTCTTCGGCCAACAACCTGGACTGGCGGGGAAAGGCCCCCGGACAGCAGGCCCTGTTCGGCACGATCAGCGTTACGCCCGAATTCGGCGCGGTAGTAGGCTGGAAAATCAAAGCGGGACGCGCCTTTTCCCGGGCGTTTGCCACCGATTCCATGGCATTTGTCCTCAACGAAGCGGCCGTCCGGCTCACCGGGCTCAAAAACCCGGTGGGCGAAACCATCCGTTGGCACGACCAATCCTGGCAGGTGATCGGGGTGGTGGAAGACCTGGTGATGACGTCCCCCTTCGAGCCGGCCCAGCCGACCGTGTTCATGATGAACACCCGGGAAAGGCCCCTGAACGTGATCCACCTCAAACTGAACCCGGCGCTGGGGGCCGGGGTGGCTTTGGAAAAAGCCGCGTCGGTGTTCAAAGCGTACAGCCCGACGGCCCCTTTTGCGTACCGCTTTGCCGACGAGGAGTACGCCCGCAAATTCGCCGCCGAAGAACGCATCGGCCGGCTGGCGGGCCTGTTTGCCGGGCTGGCCATCCTCATCAGTTGCCTGGGACTCTTCGGCCTGGCTTCTTTCGTGGCCGAGCAACGCACCAAAGAAATCGGCATCCGCAAAATCCTCGGCGCCTCCGCCGGCAGCCTCTGGGGACTGCTCTCCAAAGACTTCGTCGTGCTGGTCGTCATTTCCTGCTTCGTGGCCATGCCCATCGCGTACTACGTGATGCAGCAGTGGCTCCGGCAGTACGAGTACCGGGCTCCCCTCTCGGGCTGGAGCTTTGCCCTGGCCGGCCTTGCCGCCCTCCTCATCACGCTGCTGACGGTCAGTTACCAGGCCCTCAAAACCGCCTTCGCCAATCCGGTGGAAAGCCTGCGCAACGAGTAAGCCATTGCCGCATCAGAAGAAAAAACGAACTTGTACCCCATTACCCCCAGTACATTTCCATGTTCGAGCACAACTTAAGACTCACCTACCGCACTTTTCTCCGGTCCAAGGGATCGTTTTTCATCAACCTCACCGGGCTCTCGGCGGGCCTCACCTGCGCGCTGCTCATCTGCCTGTGGGTGCGCGACGAACTGAAGGCAGATGCCTTTTTTGCCCACGGCGACCGCCTCGTGCAGGTGTTGCAGAACGTAACGGGCCCGCAGGGCACCGAAACCATGCCGGCCACCCCGGGTCCGCTGGCCCCGGCGCTGGCGGCCGGGCTGCCCGAAGTGGCCCACGCCGTCACGGTGGTACCCACGTTGTACAACTCCAGCAAGGGCATCGCTTCGGCCGGTCCCGACCGCTTCAAGGCCACCTGCCAGTACGCCACGTCCGACTTCTTCCGCGTGTTTTCCTACGAACTCCTCGCCGGCGAGCCGGGCCGGGTGCTGGGCGACAAGCACGGGGCGGTGGTTTCGCCGGCCCTGGCCCAAAAGCTGTTCGGCACCACCGAAGGCGTGACCGGCCGGGCCTTCCGCTGGCAGGTGATGGACATTGACGAAACCCTTTTCGTGACGGGCGTATTCGCCCCGCCGCCCGCCAACGCCACCACCCAGTTTGACCTGGTGCTCTCCTTCGAGCTGTTCAAAGCCCACCGGCCCGGCCAGGAACAGTGGGACGCCAACGGGCCGCACACCTACGTGCTGCTGCGGGAAGGCGCCTCGCCGGCGGGCTTCAGTGCCAGGATTACGGGCATGCTCAAGGCCCGGCACGCGGCGGCGACGGGCACCCTGTGGGCGCAGCGGTACGCGGACCGGTACCTCCACGGCAACTACGAGAACGGCGTTCCGGCGGGCGGACGCATTGCCTACGTGCGGCTGTTTGCGCTGGTGGCCCTCTTTACCTTAACCATTGCGGCCATCAACTTCACCAACCTCTCGACGGCCCGGGCCTCGCGGCGGCTCAAGGAAGTGGGCATCAAGAAGGCCATCGGGGCGGGCCGCGGCACGCTGATCGGCCAGTACCTGGGCGAGTCGTTGCTGATGGCCTTCCTGTCGCTGGCGCTGGCCCTGGCGCTGGTGCACCTGCTGCTGCCCGCTTTCAACGCCCTCACGGGCAAGCAACTATCCCTCCAGCCCGACCTGCCGGGGGTGGCGGTCATGCTGGCCGTAACGGCCGGTACGGGACTGCTGGCGGGCAGCTACCCGGCGTTTTACCTCTCGGGCTTCCACCCGGTGGGCATTCTGAAGGGCAGCCTGCCCCAAACGTCGCCCGCCCAGCAGTGGGCCCGGCGGGGACTGGTGGTGTTCCAGTACGTGCTCTCCGTGCTGCTGATCGTGGCGGTGGGCGTGGTGTACGCGCAACTGCGGTACGTGCAGGCCAAAAACCTGGGGTACGCCCGCGACCACGTGCTGTACTTCAAGACTGAAAATCCGAATGACGCCCTCCTGGAAGCCCTGCGCCGGACGCCCGGCGTGGTGGCGGCCGGCGGGTTCTTCCACGACCTGACCCGGGGCGGCGACCACGGCGTGGTGACCGACGTATCGTGGCCGGGCAAAAGCCCGAAAGACCCGCTGCCGTTTACCGGCCTGCACGTAGGCTACGGCTTCACCGAAACCCTGGGCATGCAAATGGCCGCGGGACGTACCTTCTCGGCGGCGTTCGGCGCGGAGGGGCAGGTGATCTTCAATGAAGCGGCCATTGCCCGCATGGGCCTCCGCAACCCCGTGGGCCAAACCGTGACCGTGCAGGGCGCCCCCCGCCAGATCGTGGGCGTGGTGAAAAACTTCCACTTCCAGTCGCTGCACGAACCCGTTACGCCCTGCTTCCTGCTGTTGAACCCCTCGGAATACCTGCCGAAAGTGATGGTAAAAATCCGGGCGGGCGACCCGGCGGCGACGCTGGCCCGCCTGCACGACGTGTACCGGACCTACCACCCCGGCCTGGCCTTCGACTACCAGTTCCTCGACGACGACTACCAGCGCCTGTACGCCTCCGAGCAGCGGGTGGCGAGCCTGGCCCGGTACTTTGCCGGCCTGGCCATCCTGATCTCCTGCCTGGGCCTGCTGGGCCTGGCGGCCTTCACGGCCGAACGGCGGCGCAAGGAAATCGGCGTCCGCAAAGTGCTGGGGGCAACCGGGTTGGGCATCGTGTGGCTGCTTTCCGGCGACCTGGCCCGGCCGGTGGGGGTGGCCGTACTGGTGGCCCTGCCGCTGGGCTACGCACTGGCCCGGCAGTGGCTGGCGGGCTTCGCGTACCGCATCGACTTGCGACCGGGGTACTTCCTGGCCGCCGGCGGTCTGGCCCTCTTCACGGCCCTCCTCACCGTCGGCCTCCAGGCCGCCCGCGCCGCCCGGGCCAACCCGGTGGAGAGTTTAAAGGAGGAGTAGCGTTTTAGGAGCAAGGAGCGAGAAGCCAGGAGTGAGGAGCGAGAAGATAGGGCACGGCGTTGTCAATTAGAACGGACAAGCCTACGTACCGCCTTCTCGCTCCTGGCTTCTCGCTTCTCGTTTAAAACTTACACGGCCGGCGGATCATTGCGGGTTCGGGGTTCCGCCATATATTGTTAAACTGCTAGTAAGAAGTAGCGGCAGACTTTTATAAGTTTTCAATCAAAATTCAAACGATTATTTGTATTATTGCTCATACCCGAAACGATATTTTAAGATATAGCACATATACAGAATATAATTTCACTTTTCATAGTCAAAGGGCCTATGTTAAACATAATAACTCATTCAGCGCAATACTTCATCCGCCAACCGTACTCCGGGAAGCGGAACGCCGGGACCGGCGAACCAGGTGCCGCCGGGCAGAAGGGAGGGTTGCGCGCATGACGTTGTTATTGATTGGCATCAGCATTGGCCTTTTTGCCGGCCTCGGCCTCGGCATCCTGCTCGGCCTGCGCATCCAACGCAAGTACCAGGCCTTCCTGCGGGAGGTGCAACTGCACCGCAATACCCAGGTGTTCAGCCGGTACTACATCACCGAAGCGGGCATTCTCGACTCCTCGAAGGATTATTCGGAGTTCTAGGCGTTGGCGGTACTGACAAAGGAGGTTGGATGGCTGGATGGTTGTATGGTTGTATGGTTGACTTGTTTTATTTTCAAGGACGGGTTTCTATCCAATCAACCCTATAACCATCCAGCCATTCAGCCATATACCCTTCCTTATCCCTCCTCTTTTTTCCATTGCAATTTTTCGTAATTCTCCTTAAACTTACACACTGGACTTACGCACGGGAGCCCTTCAAGGGGCTCTCTTCGTTTCTACCGTGCCGTGGTTAGGCGCCGCGCCCCTGGGCGGCCTTTAATCTCCGGCGTCCACCGGTGCGCCTCCACATCCATTACCAACCAACCTAACTTCATTATGCTGCATCTTTACTTCTGCACCCGCGGGCCGCAACCGGCAATGCGTCTGCTGTGGGCCTGCCTCCTGCTGGCGGCGTGGCCCGCCTTTGCCCAGCCCGTGCTGGTCAAGGACATTCACCCGGTGCCGGGGGAGCCGGGCAAGCCCCCCTCCGTGACCCTCAACGGAACGCTCTACTTTGCGGCCACCACGGCGGCTCATGGCACCGAGCTGTTCCGGAGCGACCCCAAGGTAAATAACGTTTCCCTGGTGAAGGACATCAACCCCGGTCCCCGGAGTTCAGCCCCCTCCGAACTGATGCGCTTCGGGGACGCCTTCCTGTTCACGACCGCGGACGGCCTGTACCGGAGCGACGGTACGGAAGCCGGTACGGTGCTGCTGAAAAGCTTCGGGAACTGGCCCCGGTCGCTGGTGAACGCCAACGGAACGGCGTTTTTCATGGTAACCACCGGCGATGAGGTCCAGGTCGTCCAGGTATGGAAGAGCAACGGCACGCCGGACGGCACCACCCTGGTGAAGGAAACGGAATTGGTTTACAGCCCATTCGCACCAATCGTGTTGACGGCCCTGGGTGGCAACGTTTTCTTTCCCGGCTATGACTCCGCCCACGGGCTCGAACTCTGGAAGAGTGACGGCACAGCCGCTGGCACAATGATGGTGAAAGACATCTATCCCGGTACGTCGGCCGACCCGGAAAGTCCCGGCGCCAACAGTTCCGCCCCCGGCTCCATTACCGCCTTCGCGGGGGCGGTGTACTTTTCGGCCGACGACGGGGTGCACGGCCGCGAACTCTGGAAGAGCAACGGCACGGCGGCCGGCACGACCCTGGTGAAAGACCTGGCCGCCCCCGAAGAAGAAGGCGGCTTTGGCGACGGCAACGCAATACCTTCCCAGCTCACGGTTACCGACAATGCGCTGTTCTTCGTGACCACTCCCATCTGGTACGGTGCGGAGGTGTACAAAACTGACGGCACCGAAGCGGGCACCCTCCTGCTGGGGGCGTATTACCCGCCCCGGCCCGGCCCGGTCAGCAGCGTGTTCGGGATGACGGCCGTGGGTCAGACCGTTTACTACGGAGAAACCACGTATTCGCCCAGTTTCGGCACGTCGGTGTGGCTTTACAAAACGGACGGCACCGCCGCAGGCACTTCGGTGGTGTACAACTTCTCGGGCGGCGCCACCAACAGCGACGGGTTCGTGGACGAAAGCGTGCTGGGCAATTTTACGCCCATCAACGGGGCGTTGTACTTTACGGCCAACAACGGCCTGACGGGCAGCGAAGTGTGGAAGAGTGACGCCGCCGGTACGGTGTACCTGCCCGAAGTAGCCCCGGGTCCGGCCCATTCCAACCCCACCCGGCTCGTGGACCTGAACGGCGTGCTTTTCTTCAACGCCGGCCGCGATCCGCAGGTCACGCCCCAGTGGAAGTATGACACCCATGTGCCGTTTACGCCCACCCTCCGCCTCAACGCGGGCGGGCCCGAGGCCTACGCGGAGGTAGAACCGGAATTCCCCAACCCCCTCGTCCCGGCCCTGTACTACTACTTCGCCCCCGACACGTACTTCAGCGGCGGCAAGGTCACCAACCCCAAGCCCGACGAGCCCATTGCGAGTTCGGTGTACGACGCGCGGCGGTGGGGGGCGTTCAGCTACAACATCCCCGTCACCAAGGGCACCTACCAGGTGGTGCTGCACTTTACCGAACCGTACTGGGGCGTGCAGGTGCCCGGCGGCGCGGGCTCCCGGAAGTTTCACGTGGACCTGGAGGGCAGCCGCAAGCTGACGGAGTATGACATTTTTGCGAAGGCCGGTGACGCCGAAGTGCCCATCCGGGAAACCTTTACGGTGGACATTACGGACGGAACCTTGAACGTGGCTTTTTCCCGGGGCTCGGCCGACAACGCCATCCTTTCGGCCCTCGAAGTGTTGCCCACCGTTGCCGTCAACCGGGCGCCGGCAATTGCCGACATCGGCAACAAAACCGCGATCATCGACGAACCCTTCGCGTTCACCGTTGAGGCTGCCGACCCCGACGGCGACGGCCTGCAATACGACCTGCAAGACGGCCCGGAAGGCGCCGTCATCGACCCCAGGACCGGTGCTTTTGCCTTCGTGCCCACGCAAACCGGCACGTTCACGTTTACGGTGCAAGTGACCGACAACGGCTACCCGGTCGCCTCCGCCGAGGAGTCATTTACCGTGACGGTAAAACCGGCCCCGAAGGCGGTCCGGGTGAATGCGGGCGGCAATGACTTCACGACGGCCGACGCCCGGATTTTCGCCGCGGATACTTACTTCTCGGGCGGTACGGTGTCGAGGACGACCCCGCTGGGCATCGGCGGCACGGCCGACGACTACCTGTACCAGACGGGCCGGCACGGTTCCTCGTTTTCCTACAACATCCCCGTGGGTGACGGAAGTTATGACGTGGTGCTGCACTTTGCCGAAACCTACTGGGGCAATGTCGTCCCGGGCGGTGCGGGCTCCCGCAAGTTTCACGTCAACCTGGAAGGCACGCGGCGGCTGACCGGGTACGACATCTTCGCCCGGGCCGGCGGCGCCCTGAAAGTAATCCAGGAAACGTTCCGGGTAACGGTCAATGACGGCACGCTGAACGTGGCCTTCCTGAAGGGGGCGGCCGACAACCCGGCGATCAAAGCCATTGAGGTGCTGCCGGCCGGCAGCGGCCTGACGATCAATGCGGGCGGCGAAGCCCTCCTCACGGCGGGCGGCAAGCGGTTCTCGGCCGACAGCTACTACGCCGCCGGCCGGGCATCGGCCCTCGTCTTCGGCGACATTGACAACACCGAAGACGATGCCCTCTACGTCAACGGCCGGGTGGGTAGTTCCTTCGCCTACGGCCTGCCCTCGGGCAACGGCACTTTCGACGTCACGCTGCACTTTGCCGAGACCTACTGGGGCAACCAGGCCGCGGGCGGCGTGGGTTCCCGGCGGTTCCACGTGGACCTGGAAGGCGTACGGCGCCTCACCAACTATGATATCTTCGCCAAGGCCGGCGGCGCCCTGCGGGCCACCACCGAAACCTTCCGGGTGACGGTGACCGACGGCATTCTCAACCTCCTGTTTGCCCGGGGCAGCGCCGACCTGCCGCTGGTGTCGGCCATTGAGGTAAACCCGGCAACGGTTGCCGCCCGTACCGCCGCCGGCGATGCCGGAGCGGAGACGATCCGCCTGTACCCCAACCCGGCCCGCGCCACCCTCACGGTGACGCTGCCTTTCCCGGCCGCCCAGGTAACGGGCAGCGCCGTAGTAGCGGCCACCGGGCGGGAACTGCTGCGCGACGGGCACCGGGTGAAAGGGGAATACGAACTGGAAATTCCGGTGGGCCGCCTCGACGCGGGCCTGTACCTGCTGCGCCTCCAATCGACGACGGGCCGGCAAGTCCTGCGGTTCGTGAAGGGCGAGTAGGAGGGTCAGTGGTCAATGGTCATTGGGGTCGTGAGGCGTTTGTTCTGCCCGACACTAAAAAGGCCGGCTGCTCATAGTGAGCAGCCGGCCTCGTTTTATCCTGATCATTCTCTAATCCTGAAAATCCTGATCCGGTCCTCCTTCTACTGTTTATTACTCAGCGGGGAGCCCTTTTCGAGGATGATGGTTGCTTTGTTGAAGTCGGCGGCGGCGTTGATGACCTTCTGGAACTCGGCGTAGGCGCTGAGGGGCAGTTGGACCTTCTTGTAAAACTCCTCCACGGTGATGGTGAGCACCTTGCCCTCCAGCTTGTAGTCCGACACGAAGCCCATATCGCCGTTGGCAAAAGTGATGTTGCGCTTGAGCGTTTCCTGCCCGGCCAGCCGGTAGCCCTCGGGGATTTGCAGTTTGATGACCCGGCTGTACGAATGCACGTTGCCGATGTCGATGGGGTGCTGGCGGGGCCTTTCGTTGTACATCTCCGTTTGCGGGCCGATCAGTTCGCCCACCTTCACCAGCACCCGGTTGTTGACCCGTTCGAGGATGCTCTTCAAGCTCAGGTCCGCGCTGAATACAAAATCCTGGTCCACCTCCGGGGCGTTGATGTTGAAGTTGGTCACGTTCACGTTCGTGGTGACCACGTCGTCGCCGGTAGCCCCTTTGAGCACCTGCGTCATGAGTTTGGCCCGGTCTTCGGCGTTGCTCACGAAGTAGTAGGGCCGCAGGTGCGCCGCCTGGGAGCCGCCCATCCGCCGGACGTACTTGATGTGCATCTGGTCCACGTTCGGGCTGAAGGACACGGTAGCGTCAATGTTGTCGTAGTTTCGGCCGGCCGGCACTTCCGGAATGCGGCTGACCGTTGCCAGACCGGTTTTGAGGCTGCCCAGCGTCTCGGAGCTGATGTAGAGGGCGTCGGTGCCTTCCAGGGTATTGTCGAAGAGGCCGTAGCGCAAAAACGGGTTTTCGGGATCAAGAAACTTTTTGGAATTGGGGAAGTACAGCAGGTACTTGTCGAGGAAGTTCCAGGTGTCGAAATCGCGGTCGAACTGCTGCTCGTAGCGGCTGCAACCGATCACGATTTCGAAGGGAATGTTGAGGGATTCGTAGAGGCCGATGTAGAGCCGGAGGATGCCCGACTGCGTGCCGAACTTCCGCTTGAGCACGTTGGCGGCAATGTCGTCTTCGGCGTCCTTGCGCAGGGCAATGTTGGTCTTCACGTAATTCTCCACGGCCCGGATGGCTTGTTCTTCGGCCATTCCCTTGATCTTTTCCTTCGAGAGAAACTTGCCCAGGTCCTTGGCCGAATTCTCCTGTCCCAGGTGCAGAAAGCCGTAGATGCGGGCCCCGGCGTCGTTCCAGCTCAGGATGCGGCTGCCGCCCTTCCGTTCGTTGTAGGCCAGCTTGTACTCCACCCGCGTGGCGTTGGCCCGTACGGCCGCGTATTTTTCTTCCAGCAGCGCCGGCACCTGCCGGGAGTGGAACGTGAGCATCCGCTTGCCGCCGGCCCGGCTCGTGTCCTGCCTGGTGTATTTGCCATTGTACACCTTGCCTTCGAACACCAGGAATTCGGGGGCCACGATGTGCAGTTCGCTTTCGCGGAGGGGAATTTCCTCCTGCACCCGCTCCGAGCCGAAGAGGCTTACGTTGCTCTGGCACAGGTACATGAGTTCCACTTCCCCGCCCACTTCGAGGCCTTCGACGGCCAGGATCTTGTACAGGCGGCCCTCCTCTTCAATTTCCTTGACGGCTTCAATGCCTACTTCCTTGACGGCGCCGGTGCGGCTGATGCTGCGGGCCTTCACCATCAGCAACCCTTCCTTGCTCACCACCGGCAGCACCATCTTGTTGAACTGCTCCACGGCGGCGGCTTCGTTGAGGTGAATGCGCCGGTACACGCCGTAGTAGCGTTCGGCCTCGTCCTTGCCGTTGAGCAGGTATTCGATGTAGGTCTTCTCCTTCAGCACCACACCCGTCTCTTTCTTTTCTTCGGGGGTAATTTTGGCGAGGGTCTTGTCAACCTTCCGGTCGAGGTCCAGCTTTTTGAACTCCAGGTCCTGGGCCTGGGTACGGGCCGCGCAACAGAGGGCCAGGGCGGCCACCGTGGTGCGGAGCAGGGAATGAGAACGATTGGGCATGTTACGTTTCAGATTAGGTACTCGATAGAAGGGAAATTTTGGATTTTGAATTATGGATTTTGGATTATAAGGACCTGGTGCAAAAGCCGTTGTCTCTTTAATTCAAAATCTAAACTTCATAATTCAAAATCTTCCTTTCATTGTAGGGAAATGCTTTCGCTGTAGGCTTCGTTGAGCAGGCTCACCATCTCGTTCCAGGCCGTAAAGTCGGCTGGTTGGAGGAGCAGGCTTTTGAGGTAAATGCGGTTGCGGACGGTCACTTTGCCGGCTTCCCGGGCGTAGGTGATCTGGAAGCCGAACCGGTCGTGGGCGTACGACTTGCCTTCGGGCAGGTGGCCCACCTTGGCCCCGGCCGGCAGGTGCAGCACCGTCGTCTGTTCGTTGACGCTCCGGAAGTCGTGCTCCAGGGGCAGCTTGCGCGTGGCTTCGATCTGGGCGTTCTGGAGGGGGCGGCTCAGGTGCAGGTTCACGAACCGTTCGCCGCCGATGGCCCGCGCGTAGTCGGGCACCTTGAAGGCGTAGTCGAACCGCAGGGCCTGGTCACGGGCTTTGAGGTCGGAGGCCTGCACGTCTTCCACCTTGCACTTGTTGTTGCCCCGGCTGAAGAGCGACTGGTAGTAGGTTTCGCGCTGCACTTCCGAGAGGTCGGCGAGTTTGTACTTCACGTCCATCTTCCAGAGCCCTTCGTAGGTGCAGGTGCCCTTGCCTTCGATCTCATCGTTGCGCAGGCGCAGTTCCATCTTGTCGGTGCGGCTATTTTTGGCTTCTTCCACCACGGGCACCTCGGCAATGGTAAAGTCCTGTTCCGAGAGCATCACCAGGGCCTGCTTGCCCTGGATGTGCGGCGTGGGCAGGCCGTAGTCGATCTTGTCGGCCGTGGCGTCGAGGAAGATCCACTTGCCCTCGCGCTGCACGGCGGCAATCATGTGGTTGTCCACGCCCAGCGAGGGGTTTTCCTGGTACTTGAAGGGAATTTCGCGGGTGCCGATCCAGACGGTGTGCGAGGGAATGCCGGCCCGCTTGAGCATGCAGTTGAGCAGGGTGGCCATGTCTTTGCAGTCGCCGTACCGCTTCTGGAACACCGAACTCGGGGAACGCGGCACGAAGCCGCCCAGGCCGTCTTCGAAGGCGAGGTAGCGGATGTGGTCTTGCACCCAGTAGTAGATGCTGCGGATCTTTTCGGTTTCCGGCTTGCCGTGCGTGAGCGAATCCACCAGGGCGTCCAGCTGGGCGTCGCCGGTGCGGTCCACGTTTTTCACCAGGCTTACGTAGTAGTTGAACAGCTTGCGTTCGTCCGACAGCACGGGCTGCGTCTGGCCGTTGAGGGTGTATTCTTCGATGAAGAGAAACACCTGCGGCGCGAAGTAGCGCAGGTTGGGTGCATCCGACTCGTAGGGGAAGGAAGAAACGTCCCTGGTTTTCCACGAATACGTAGTCGTGCCCCGGCCCTGCGTGGTCTGGAAGTTGACGCCCTTCATGTCGCCGTAGGTCTTGTACGACAGCTTCACCGACGCGGGAAAAGTGACCGAAAATTCGCCGTTGAGCACCGGGATGTAGCGGCCGAACATGAAGCTCGACAGCGTGTGCGGGTCTTTGATGACCTCCTTGTAGCGCACCGTGCCGATGGCGCCCTTCTTCACGCCTTCGAAGTCGAACCGCTTCACCAGCACGTCGTCGTAGAAAATGCCCCGGGAAGAAGGCTTTTCGGTTTTGATCTCCCGGACGGGCACTTTCTTGTAGCGGCTGCCTTCGGGCAGGTACGTGGTGGCTTCCAGGTCGCTGATCTCCTGGAAAAAGTCCGAGTAGCGGATGCGGTGGTCGGCGTACCGGCTGGCCTGTTCGTTCATGAACAGGAGTTCTTCCTGGTGTTCGGCCTCAATGCGCAGCTGGTTGGCCGGCGTGCTGATCACGATCCGCTCCGACTCCTGGAGCATGATGAGTTCGTCGTTGGGGTACTTCTGCTGCAACTCGGCAAAGTTCACCTTCGACTGCCCGTAAGCGGCCGGGCCCAGCAGGCCGGCCAGCAGCAGCCACCGGAGGGTTCTATTCGTAGGGTTCATCGTACACGTATTTGCGTTTGGCAGTTACTTTTCCGGCGGCGTCGTATTCCCGTTCGGGGCCGTGCCGGAGGTCCATCAGGTAGGTCGATTCACGGGCCAGGCTGCCGTCTTCGCGGTACTCGCGGCAGACCCCGTGCTTGTTGTTGTAAAAGTGTCGTTCCACCTTTTGCGGGCGGCCGTTGGCGTAAAACTCCTTCACTTCGCCGTGGGCGACGCCGTTCACGTACGTTTTTTCCGAACTCAGCTGGCCGTTGGGGTGGTAGTACCGCAGGGTTCCCTGCCGGTTGCCCCGCAGCATTTCGCCTTCACAGGATACTTTGCCGTCCGGATAAAAGGCTTTGATCTTGCCGCAGCCGCCGGGCAGTTCCACCTCGCTTACCCATTTCCCGCCGGCGTCCTGGTAAGAATAACTGCGGACCAGGCCCCGTACGTAGAGGAAGCGCACCTGCGGCGTGCCGTCTTCGGCGTAGTAGGTAAAGTAGCCTTCCCGTTCGTCGTCCTTTTCCTGGCCTTCCGTCTCGGTTTTGCCGTTGGGGTAGAACCACCGGATGGGGCCGTTGCCATTGCCGTTGTGGTAGCAGGTGCTCAGTTCGGGCCGGCCTTTTTCGTCGTACCGGTGGAACGTGCTGTCAAGACCGCCCAGGTAGTAGAAGGCCTGCATCCGCGGTTTGCCGTTGGGGTGGTACGTCTCGCCGGCCCCGTGCAGGTCCTGGTGGCGGTAGTGGTAGCGGGCCTTGAGCTTGCCGGTCGGGTAGAAGCTCGTTTCTTCGCCCTCCTTCTTGCCGAAGCGGTACGTAACCCGCATCATCGGCTTGCCGTTGAGGTGCTTCCATTCCACCGGGCCATTGCCCTTCTGCAGGGTCACCCGGTGCATCGCCTTGCCCAGGGTGTCGTACTGCTCGTGCTGCTGCACCACGCTCCCCTGGTAGCGCACTTCCAGGTATTTCTTGCCGTCGGGGTGGTAGTATTCCTGGTACCCTTCGGGCTCATCATTGAGGTAGTAGCTCTTCTCATCGGGCTGGCCGTTGGCGTAGTAGGTGCGCCATTCGCCCTGGCGTTCCCCGTCCGTGAGCCACCCTTCGGTAGCTACCTGGCCGTTCTTGTGGAAGCGGCGGTGCAGCCCTTCGGGTTTGCCCTTTTTGTATTCCTGCTGCGACGACACGGTGCCATCGGCGTAATATTCCTTTTCGGGGCCTTCCTGTTCGTCGTTGCGGTACGTGGCTTCCGAGGCCAGGTAGCCCGATTCGTGGAACGTGCGCACCTTGCCTTCCAGCTTGCCGTTCACCAGTTCGCCCTCCTGGCGCACCACGCCGGAGGGGAAGCGGGCCACCCAGCGCAGTTTGCTGCCGCGGGCCGACTCCTCGCCCACCACCTTGCCCTGCTTGTCGAAATAGCGGTACTTGCGGATCTGGCCGGCCTTGTGTTCCTGTTCGAAGTAGGGTTTGCCATCGGTGTCGTACACCCGCACCAGCCCGTCGGGCTGACCATTCACGTAGTTGTACTCCTGGTACAGGGTGCCGTCGGCGAAAAACTGCTTGCAAATGCCTTCCTGTTTGCCCCCGCGGAAGGTGACCGACTTGGCGGGTTTGCCGTTGTCGTGGAACCACTGCCATTCGCCCTCAAATTCCCCGGCCGTCATGCGGCCCTTGGTGGCGGGCTTGCCGTTCTTGTGGTAGGCGGCGTAGGCGCCGTGCTCCTTGCCCGCCTGGAAACTGCCTTCCTCGGATACTTTGCCGTGGGGGTGGTAGTTGCGGTAAGGCCCGTCCTGCTGGCCATTGACGTAGGTACCTTCCGACTTGAGGGTCTGGTCGGGGTAGAAGACCTGGAAGCGGCCGTGCTTTTCGCCCTGCTGGTAGGTTCCTTCGAGAAGTTTCGCCCCGGCGGCCGAGTACACCACCAGTTTGCCCGTCCGTTTGCCGCCCGCGTGGCCGCCTTCTTCCTTCAGGTTGCCGTTGGGGTAGAACGACTGGTAGGTAAAGTCGCCGTCGGGCGTGGTGAACCGCTGGATTTCGTCGAGTTCACCGGAGCTGAGGTAGAAGCGCCACTCCCCCGTTTTCTTCTGATCGGCCGTGTAGGTGCCCTTGCTGCGCAATACGCCGGTGGCGTGGTACGATTCAAAGTCGCCGCCCGCAACGCTCTTCTTGGCGTCGTACTCCTGGGCCGCAAAAAACAGGCGGCCATTCTTGTAGTAGGTATGGAAACACACCCGGTCTTTGCCGTGCAGCGGGAAGCGCTTGGTGGCGTTCACCCGGACAAACTCGGCGGCGGCCCACTCGCGGAAGCGGCGCATGTCTTTGTCGCCTTTCTTGTACTTCTGGGCGGCTTTGTCGTCAATGGGCGCCATCAGGTGGTACGTGAAGGGTTCAAACAATCCCTCTTCCCAGAGTTTCCGGTAGATGGGGGCGTAGGTGCGGGTCCACAGGTCGGTGGGAGGCGGGTTGGCCGGCAGCTTTTCGAGCATCAGCTGCACCTGCTTCACGGCCTTGTAGCGCATGTTGGTCTTGAATTCGTATTGCCCCTGCAGGGCGAGGCGGGCCCGCACCAGCCGGGTGATTTCGGGGAACGCATCGGTAATGCCGACGGCCTGGCTCGGTTCGGCCAGCTTCTTTTCGTCGGTAACCATCTTTTCGAGCAGCACCAGCGCCCCGGGCGCCTTTTCCGATTCGGGTTGCAGCACTACGTACGTCATCAGCGAGAGCATCCCCTGCACCGGGTAGCCGGCCTCGCCGCACACGATGCCCAGAGCGTAGTGGCTGGGGGCGTAGAAAAAGGACTTCTCCAGCGCCTTCTGAAAGAACTGGATGGCCTCCGCGTTGCGCTTCATCTGCACCAGGGCCACGCCCTTTTCGTGGAGCAGTTCGTGGGAATGCGGGAAGCGGGCCAGGCCTTCGTCGTACGCAGCCAGCGCCTTCTCGGCTTGCTTGGCGCCGTCGTAGGCGTTGCCCAGCTTGAGGTAGAGGTCGAGGGTCACCCGGGAGGGACGCTCCAACCCCTCGCGGGCGGCGGCAATGGCCTGGTCGTACGATGAGAGGGCCGTGTACGTAAGCGCCATTTCGGAGAGGGCCCACGCGTAGTTGGTGTCGTTGCAGGAAACCTGCTGGTACTTGGCAATGGCTTCCTCGTACTTCTTTTCATCGTAAAGCTTCACCCCGGCTTCGATGAGGGAGCCGGATGCGACGAGCGGCGGCAGGGTGGTCTGCGCCAGGCAACACCAGGACAGCCCGGTTACCACCAGTGACAGTAAAAATTTCATAGTTTGCTGTAGGGAATTCAATCCAAAGCAACAGCGAACTTCGGGTCTTTCACAATGAACCCTTCCGGCCGGGATCGGGTGGGATGTTACGAAGGGGAGAATAAATGGGTTTATGCCACGGATCGGTGTGGCGGCCGGCGGAAATTTGGGCGGCAGGGCGCGGCGAAGTCACTGACACTTCGCACATAACCCGCTGTATTTCTGCGCGATAGTGTCAAAAAACCCGTTAATTCGGAGGAAAGTATGTGGATAAGTTACCCGCGAATCATTACGGGTGCAGATATACCGGCAGCTATACCACCCGGGGCCGGGTGGCCGGGCGATACGCCTCTCCTGCCCTTCCCCGCAGCGGGAACGGCTTCCCGATGCATCCCTCCTCAGGGCAGGCGCTCCGGATGGCCGGGCTTCCGGCTCAGCAGTACCGCCGCTGCCACCTCAGTAACCCCACGCCGGCCAGCTTGTTACGGTTGACGGATCACCAGCCGTTGGATGTAACGCGTTTTCTGCCGCTGGATGATCACGAAGTAGCACCGCCCCACGTCAAAGGCGGCCAGGTAGTTGCGGGTCAGGCCTTCGGCCTGCTGCACCATCGACACGGTGGTGTTGGGGGCCCAAAGCTTGGGATGCAGTTCCCGGGCCGGGGCCATTGTGAACAAAAAAAGCATCAAACCGCAAAGGCAAGCCAGAATTCGGTACATGAAGGGAAATTTTCGGGGGAAATGTAAACCGGCAATCTTAGAAAGAGGTAACCGGCCCGGGTCGCTCCATTTTTCCCTAAGACTTACCTACGTGGGTTACGGCCTGCATACGGGGGTTGAGGCCAGAGGCTTGCCTGCGGGGGCGGTATCATGCCCCGGCCGGAAACACCAGTAGTAATTGTTGAGGCAAAGGGGAGCAGCTTACTGCCCGGCTTCCAGTTGCTGCCGGAGTTGGGCAACGCGTTCGGCGGGCAAATTGGTGACCTCAATAATCAAGTCAGTAGCGATGCCTTTTTTAAGCATCTTGATTGCTACTTCCTCCTTGCCTCTCTGCTCGCCTTCTTCTCTGCCTTCCTCTTTGCCTTTCTGCTCGCCCTTCTGGATGCCGAGTTGGTAGAGGGCGTCTTCGGTGATGTCGATGTCGAGTGCCATGTGCTGGGCGGCGTTTAAAACGGTGGTACTTAAGTTCCTCAATAGGGCTAAACGAGCCAGTTGCACGGTGCGTTGCGACAACTCCAGGGTGCCGCTCGTGCTTTGGCGTAATTTAGCCAGAATCTTCCGGGCAATCAACCCCGCCTCCTGCCCGCCGAAGTCGGCCAGAATCGCCAGCAGCACCTCCTGGCTGTGGTCCGAGTCAAGGAAGGTCTGGTAGGGAAACGACTTGAGGTCCACCAGCCCGTAGCGGTAGGAAAACGCCTCGGTCTCCAGCTGGTGCTCCATGCGCAGGGCCTCTTTGCCCACGTAGATGACGAACTGGCGGATGGGCAGTTGGCGCTGGTAGTGCAGAAAAGCGTGGTAGAGCATCATCCGCGAGAGCATCTGCTTGTCGTTGGTACTCTGGAATTCGCAGTGCAGAATGAAAGGCTGGCCGGTCTGCGGGGTTACCTGCCAGAGCTGGTCGGCTTCCCGTTGGGCCGTGTACTGCAAGTCGCCCGGCAGGGGTTTGTATTCCCCGGCGGGAATGCCGAGTACTTTGCGGGCCACGGCCGGGAACAGGTCCCGCAGCACTTCCCGGAAGATCTTGTCGTAATCCTGAGCCATATCAGTAAACAGTGAACAGTAATCAGTGATCATTTGTATCCGGCCACTTACGCACACCCACTGTTTATTGTTTACTGATTACTGCTCACTGACCAATCTACTAACAACCCCGTAAATACCCGTAACGCGCCCTCCCCTACTCCTTCACGAATTTGAGCACGCGCCGGCCCTTGTCGGACTCCAGGTGGAGCAGGTACATGCCGGCCTTGAGGCCCGATACATCGATGACCAGCCGGTTTTCGGCAGCTACCCGGGGCGCCGCCAACCGGTACGTCCGGCCCGCGGCGTCGGTGAGGGCCGTGGCCTTTACCCGGCTGGCCGCAATGTTCAGCACGACCGACAGCCGGTCGCGCACGGGTACCGGCATGGCCTGCGCCCGGAAGGGCTCGTCGTCCGCGGACCCGCCTTCCGCGGCGGCCACGCGGGCCGTGGTGGCAGGCGCACTAACTACTTCGATGGCCGACACGATTGGAATGTCGCGCGACCCCTCCAGGAAATTCAGCGTCAGCACCCCGTCGGCCACGCGCACCCGGAACGTCTCCCGGACCGGCCGCATGGCGCCCCCGGTGCGGGCAAAGACGTCGTAGTCGGTCAGCTTGCGGGTGCCTTCGATGTTTACGTGGAACTTGCGCGACCCCGCGCCGCCCGCCGCCACTTTGCCCCAGTAGATTTCGGCGAAGTACAGCGTTACGTCGAAGGTACCGTTGCCGGTGGGCAGGTCGTAATTGAAGTTGCGGTTGCGCCGGCGTTTCGGGTCCAGCCCTTCGCGGGCCGTGCGGTACAGGTAGTCGTCGGACGTGTTGAGTACGTCGCCGCTCACCTGCGTTACTTCCCCTTTGCTGTAGTAGGCATCTGACCGGAACACCCGCGAATCCAGCATTGTGTACCCGGCGCCCCCGGCATTGATCCGCAGAACGGTGGTGGGCTCCCGTACCGTTACGGTGATGGTTTCCTGGTCGGAAAGAACCGGGGTACCGTTGTCGGTTACTTTCACCGTGAACGTGTACGAAGCCGGGCCCTGCGCCCAGGTGGGCGTCCAACTGAACTGGCCCGTCGTGGCTTGGATCGCCGCACCGGCCGGCGCATTCACGAGGGTATAGGTCAACGTCTGGGTTGCCCGGTTGGCATCGGTGGCCGTGGCGGTGAACGCAAGCGTTTGGGCCTCCACCACCGTTTTGTTGCCGATGTACGCCAGTACCGGGGCCGCGTTCCCTTCGCTCACCGTGACGGTGATCGTTTCCTGGTCGGAAAGAATGGGCGAACCGTTGTCGGCCACTTTCACGGTAAAGGAGTACGTAGCCGGTCCCTGGGTAGAGGTTGGCGTCCAGGAGAATGCTCCCGTCGTGGCATTGATTGCCGCCCCGGTTGGCGCGTTGAGCAGCGAGTAGGTCAATGTTTGGGCCGGTACGTCGGGATCGGTGGCCGTGGCCGTAAAGGTTAAGGCTTGTCCTTCCAATGCACTTTTGCCCCCGATAACGGCCAGCACCGGGGCCCGGTTTGCCTCACTCACGGCTACGGTAATCATCTCCTGGTCAGAAAGAATGGGTGAACCGTTGTCGGTCACTTTTACCGTAAAGGAGTAGCTGCCCGGCCCCTGCGTTTCGCCCGGCGTCCAGGAGAATGCTCCCGTCGTGGCACTTATCGTGGCTCCGGTCGGCGCGTTCAGGAGCGAATAGGTCAGCGTCTGGGTCGCGGCATCGGTGGCCGTGGCGGTAAAGGAGAGGGCCTGCCCTTCGGTTGCTGTCTTGTTGCCGATGGCGGCCAGCACCGGGGGCGCGTTCCCTTCACTCACCGTCACCGTGATGGTTTCCTGGTCGGAAAGAATGGGCGAACCGTTGTCGGCCACTTTCACGGTGAACGAGTACGTAGCCGGTCCCTGGGTAGAGGTCGGCGTCCAGCTGAATTGGCCGGTAGATGCGTTGATTGCCGCACCGGCCGGGGCGTTAAGCAAGGAATAAGTAAGTGTCTGGGCCGGTACGTCGGGATCGGTAGCCGTGGCCGTAAAGGTTAAGGCTTGTCCTTCCAGTACGCTTTTGCCCCCAATTACGGCCAGCACCGGGGCCCGGTTTCCTTCACTCACGGCTACCGTAATCGTCTCCTGGTCGGAAAGGATCGGCGAACCGTTGTCGGTCACTTTCACCGTAAACGAGTAGGTCGCCGGTCCCTGCGCGGCGGTCGGTGTCCAGGAGAATGCTCCCGTTGCGGCATTGATGGCCGCTCCGGTGGGGGCGTTGAGCAACGAGTAGGTTAACGTTTGGGCCGGCACGTCGGGGTCGGTGGCCGTAGCCGTAAAGTTTAAAGTCTGTCCTTCCAGTACGCTTTTGCCGCCGATGGCCGCCAGCACGGGGGCCCGGTTGGCCTCACTTACCGTCACGGCGATGGTTTCCTGGTCGGAAAGAATGGGGGAGCCGTTGTCGGCCACTTTTACCGTAAACGAGTAGCTGCCCGGTCCCTGGGCTTCCGTCGGCGTCCAGGAGAATGCTCCCGTAGTGGCATTGATCGTGGCTCCGGTTGGGGCGTTGAGCAGGGAATAGGTCAGCGTCTGGGCCGTCCCGTCCGCGTCGGTGGCCGCGGCGGCGAACGTCAGGACTTGTCCCTCAATGGCGGTTTTGCCCCCGATGGCGGCCAGTACCGGGGCCCGGTTGGCGGTGGCCGGCAGCACCTCAATGGCGGACACCTTGGGGTTGTCGGCGCTGCCCTTGCTGAAAAGGAGGTTCAACTGCCCGTCACTCACGCTGACGGGAATGGTTTCCCGCACGGGCCGCATCGCCCCGCCCGCCCGGGCGAATATGTCGTAGTCGGTCAGTTTCCGGACGCCTTCCACGTCCACGTTGAACTTCCGGGAGCCCACGCCCCCGGCGTTCCCGTTGTTGCCAAAGAAGGTCTCGCTGAAGTGGAGCACTACGTTGTAACTCCCTGACTTCACCGGCAGGCTGTAGCTGAACGAGGTGGTGCTGTGGCGCCCCGTCTGGTAGAGGTAGTCGTCGGTCGTGTTGAGGACGTCGCCCGTGACCGGGGTAGATACCGTGCCCCCGGTGAAATAAGCGTCCGGCGCGAAGTTCCGCCCGTCGGCCGTCGTGTAGGCGTTGCCGCCGGCGTTGATCTTGGTGGGCAGCCGTACGCGGCACAGGCTGAGCTGGGCGGCGGTAGCGTTGTTCCAGCCGAATTCGGCCACGTAGAGGTTGCCCGTCACGGGGTCTTCCACCAGGTCGAGCGGGTCCACGAAGCCGCGCAGGCCCGGAATGGTCCCGCCGCAGTCGCCGTACGTTTTGCTGATGTCGCCGTTCAGACCGGGCTCCAGCACCAGGATGTCGTTGAGGTTGGCGAAGCGGCACACGAGCAGCTTGCCCTTGAGGGCGCCGTTGAAGGCGCTGCTCTTGTATTCGATCACGCCGTTGGGCGACTTGTTGGTGGCAAAGCTGTAGGCGGCGCCCTGGTAGTTGGCGTCGGCGACCGTGCCGGCGGGGTACCTGGCGTTGTCGGCCGCGCCCCGGTTGACCACGTATTCGCCCCGCAGCGGGTTGGGGTGGCCGAAGTAGCCGTGGTAATCCTTGCCGTTGACCAGCAGGTTGGGATTGATCTTAAAGAGCCAGTCCTGCTGCGTCGGCGCGTTGAAGGTGGAATCCACCGCGGGGCCGCTGTAGAACGTGCCGTCAGGGCGGCGCGTACCGGCCACCGAGGCGGGGGTGTTGCCCCCGGAATTGGACCCGTTGGTGGGCACGTACAGGTAGCCGTTGGAATGCCACGCCAGGTCGAAGGCGTTGCGCACGCCCGAGGCGTAAATCGTGAGCGGCGAAGTGGTGGCGTACGGATTGTAGTAGTTCACCCCGTTGACGGGCATGAGGTAAGAACTGGACGAGGCGTTGTTGATGGCCGTGCGGTTGCCCGTGGTCCGCACGTCGAGGGGCAGCGTGGCCGGGAGCTTGGCCAGGTCCAGTTTGAGCACAGCTCCCGACAGCAGCGCCTCCTGGCGGTACCAGTTTTCGTCGTAGGCGCCCATGGCCGAGTTGCTGCCCTGGTTGAAGTACAGCGCCGTGGGCTGGCCCGGCCGGAACGCGATGCCGTTGACCAGGTGGTCGCGGCGGGAACGGGGCAGGTTGGTGACCACCAGTTGCTCGTTTTCGAGGTTGGCGCCCGACAGTTTGGAGAGTTTCCCGTCGAAAGCCGGCGCCGCGCCGAGTTGCAGGTTGGAGGAGTGCGACACCCACACCACGGGACTGGCGGCCGTGGCCCCGGGGTCAATCGCCAGGCCGGTAGCCATGCGGGTGCCGTATCTGGCCGTCAGCGTGCCCACCAGTTGCGGCGCCCCCAGGTTGCCGTCGGCCAGGATGGGAAAACGCTTGATGGACCCGTTGAGCATCAATGCGTACAGTTTGCGGTCGGGGCCGACGGCCAGCGAGGTGTACTGTTCGCCCCCCGTGCCGGCAATCGCCACGCGGTCGAAGGCTACGTTGGTGAGCGTGGCCGTGGCCTGGCTGCCACCCGTGGTGAAGTAGCTTTCGAAGGGGTAAAACGCCTGGCCGGCGGTGGACCGCACGCCGTCGGTCACCACGAACTTGTACTTGGTGTTGGCCTTCAGGCCCACCACCGGCGAGAGGTTGATGGCGTCGCCGCCCCCGGTGCCGTTCACGCGGGCGTCGATGGGCACCAGCGTGTTGTCGGCGTTCACCTGGTAGAGCTTTACGGTGGTGGTGGTGATGGTGGCATTGTCTACGCCGCCCAGCGTGGGCACGTGTACGTAGGCGCTTACGGCCGTGCACGGGTTCACGCCGAGGGCGCCGCCCATCGGGCTTACGCTGGTGACGGTGGGCCGCAGGTCCTCGAAGGCGGCCGGCGCGGCGACGGTTGCCAACGCGCCGGTGGCAGCCGCCGGGTGCCGGACCGGGAGCCAGGACTGCGCGAGAATCAGTAACAGCAGGGGTAAAAAAGCGGGTTTCATGCAGTGGTCGGAGAAAGGTGAGTTAGGTGGTTCGGGGTCGCGGCGGGACGGGCCGCCCCGCGGCGGAAAAATCCGGGTTGATGGGACAGTTCTTTCCCTCGGGGGTACTTTCCGGGGAAGCATGCCGGGCAGACGGGCACCGCGCAACCGCACGGGCGTACCCTAAAAAGGTAAAAATCAGGTTCTGTTGTAAACACCGGCCAGGAACTTAGGACAGGGGTGCTGCCTTTCGGGGCGTTGCGGCGCCAGGCCGCTGCGGCAAAATGCAAGGCCCGAAGGACTGCCCTGTGCGCAAACGCTTTTGTGGATTAATAGCCGGTTTGGTGAAGACCAATTCTGCCGGAAATGAAGCCAAACTTCTCCTGGAAAACAAGATTTTGGAAAGATTTTTTGTAAACCTGACTGCCCGTCGCCGCAGGGCAATTCTTTCCGGAAAGGACACGCATTTTGGCGACGGCTTCCTTTGCCGAAGTACCTGCCGGCCCGGGCTAACCCGGTGGTTTTGCAAAAAAGCGGGTGGTTTTGCCCGTAGCTTTTGCCGGCTCTTCCAAAGTGCCTGGTTCCGGGAAGATTTACCGGGTGCAGCCCCAACCAAAAAATGACCTTATCGTTCCTGACTGTAGCAACTGCCAACCCTACTCAACCCGAATAAGATGGATACCGCGATACAAAGTAAGTTCGAACAGATTCTGGCGCTGGGCCGGGATGCCGAAAAGTTTGAGGATGCCCAGCAGGTGACCCCTTACCTGCGCTACATTACCGGTTGCCGCTACCGGCTGGAAAAGACGGGGCACCGCCGGTGGGGCGATGCCGAAAGCCCGCTGGAGGAGGGAGCCTTTTACCAGATCCTGCCCGACCAGGTGGATACCGGGTTCTATAACTGGTACTGCAACAACCGGCCTTACCACCAGTTGTACCACACCCCCGAAATGGCCCTGCTTCAATTTGTATTCTACTGGCACGTCTGGCAAACGGAGGTGAACAAAAAAGACTTTCGCCTCTCGGAATAGCCCATGAGTAGTTGTTGGTTATTAGTTGTTCGTTGTTCGAACGCAAACCGTCTCACAATTATCTGTGAAGCAGCGAAGTACGAACAACCAACAACGAACAACGAATCCGTATTACCGGTGGCCTGCGGCTCAGACCAGGTCGGGGAAATTGGCCTTTACCATTGCCGAGAACTGCTTGTCGGGCAGGCCTAACGTTTCGAACAGGCTTCTTGCCTCGGCGGCTTCCGGGGTATTGCCCCGGGCCACTTTCGCCAGCTTTTCCAGAATCTGTAGGTACTCAAACCGCTGTTCTTCCAGGTCCCCGCGGTCAATGCCGGTTCTCCTGACGGTTTCGGCTCCCTTGGGCGTAACGCCTTTGACTACCTCCTTGCGGAAGGTAAGGTGGGCCTCGGGATCTTCATCGGCGGGGTGGACGATCAGGGCTTCTTCCGCCGCTACCGGGTGGTGGTGCGACCGGGCCCGGCCGCCGGGATTGGCGAGGGGGAAGTAGTTCTTTTTGTACGTTCGGTTGCAGACCTGGCAACTGAAAAACAGGTTGGACCAGTCGTAGGCCAGCCAGTAGTAGCCGGGCTGGGTAAGGGCGTCGCCGTCCCCCTGCACGAAGCCGCCCTTGGGCCGGTAGTGTTCCACGTCGCCGTGGCTGGTGGCCGTAATCTTCGCTTCGCAGAAAACGCACTTCTTGTGCTGAATTTTCACCAGTGCACTTTTTACCGCTTTTCCGCCGTAGATGCTCTTTTGAAGGGTAAAATCGCGTATGCCCGCGTCGTAGTCGGCTTGCAGGCGGGCCGTTTCGGCTACCCCCCGGGTAAGCAGGATTTTTGGGACCGCGTGCCCCGCCTTGTGGACTCGGATCATCAGGGCTGGATGCGCTTGGCGGCCTTTTGAATGATGTCCATGGCCCGGATGGCTTCGGGGGTTTCGGCCACGGGAATTTCGCCCATGCCTTCCTCCAGGCGCTTGAGTTCAGCTTTCTCCTTGGCGGTGAGTTTATCCTTCCGGAGCAGTTCGCGCCGCCGGTCGAGGGTTTGCTCAGCTTCCCGGGAACGGGCCCCTTCCAGCCCGAACAGGTCGCTGGTGAGGATCTGGTCGATGCGCCAGTTGTGGACGTTGACGGGGTCTTTTTCGATAATTACCTCGTCGCCCTCCCGCTTGAGCACGAACACGTTGGCATCGGCGGCCTCCTGCACGATGAGGGGGCTGTGGGCCGTGACGACGAACTGCGTGTTGGGAAATATTTTCGTGAGGAACCCGGTCAACTGCCGCTGCCACTTGGGGTGCAGGTGCAGGTCGATTTCGTCCACCAGCAGGATGGCCGGCTCGGCGAGGGGGTTGGGGCTGTCGGGGTAGCGTTCGAACAGGCGCACCGTGAAGTCCACCAGCCAGGCGATCATGGTCTGGTAGCCGAGGCTGAGTTCGGTAAAGGGCACCTCGCCGAACGGGGTCTTGAACAGGATGCGTTTGTCGAACACGCCTTCGGTCTCCGAGCGGAACCCTTCCATTTCGGGCAGGATGGCGAGCAACGTGTGCTCTACGGCCTTCAGGTAACGCTTTGACTTCGGGTCGCCCTTGAGGCTCGAAAACTCGGCGTTCAGCAGCCACTCCTCCGGATTGAGCAGCACGGCGTTGTCGTTGAAAAGCGTTTCGTAGTTGGCAGCCTTTTCCCGCTTGGAGAGTTGAGTAGTCCCCATTTTTCGCCCGGCCCCGTAGGCGTAGCAGATTAGTCCTTCATAATGATCTTGTCTAACGGCCGATTGTGTGTGAGACCATGAGTTTGAGAAAGGTTGTTCATCATAGGTTACATAAAAAGAAACGTTAAGCGATTCATCATCTTTTTCCTTCAAGGTGGCGCCTATTGAAATTGACACTTGGAACCGGGCTTCGGTTTGCGTGCCATTCCTCAATGGCTCCCAGGCAGACGGCACCAGTTTCTCTATGAGCGGTTTACCAAACTGATTTTCAATTCTGAACCCTGAGTGATCTGCAATTTCTCCAGAAGTAGAAATCACAACCAGACTCCTTAACAGCGTCGTCTTTCCAACCCCATTGTTGCCCAAAATCACGTTCCACTGGCGCGGCTTGGCGTTGCCGTCCGAGAGGTCCAGGGTTTGCCGTTTACCAAAACACCGCACGTTTTCCACTTCGAGGAAAAGGAAATAGGCGGGCTTGGTATGCGAATGGGTACTCATGATGACTTCTTCCGTAATTGAAAGTACGTTTCCGGCAAGTTAATCTCTTTCCATTGAAAGAATGGAATGGGCGAACCTATAAGGGGAATTTGTCTGTAGAGACGTCCATTTATGGCGTCTCACCAGCCCACGATTTTAATCGTGGGTCAAAGGGATATATGGGTGTTTCAAACGGTTTTAACCGTTTCATTCAAACGAAACATCACGCGAATCCCATAAGGTAAACGGTTAAAACCGTTAGGGTACCCATGGGTGCCGTTTCCCACGGTTGAAACCGTGGGCTGGGAACCCTGGATGCAATTTTTAAAAAGCATCCCATCCAATCCGCCGCCCTACTTCCGCTTGCGGAACAGCGACACGATCCGGTCGAGGATGGCACCCAGCACCAGCCCACCCAGTGCGCACACCACTACCTTGGCCAGCCAGGCCACGATGGGCATTCCGGCCAGGGCGTGCTCCAAAGCTTCTAACTGGTGGTGCAGGAAAGGAATGCCGTGCGCCACGATTTCGGCCCCCACCCACAGCATGGCCGCCGTACCGACGTAACTGAGAATGGTCAGGAAGCGCGGCATGAACTTGACCAGGCCCCGCCCGAAGGCCCGTACCGCCCCTGAATTCCGATCTTTGGCGAAGTGCACCCCGATGTCGTCGGCTTTTACGATGAGCCCCACAAACCCGTACACGGCCGCCGTGATGAACACCGCCACCAGCACCATCACCACGATCTGCGTGACCAGCGGCTGGCCCGTCACGTTGGCGTAGGCAATGGCTACGATCTCGGCCGACAGGATGAAATCGGTGCGCACGGCCCCCTGGACCCGCTCCTTTTCCAGTTCCTCGGGCGTGATTACCTTCACGGCGTCGGCCTGGTCGGCGGCCTCGTCGTGGTGGCTGAAGAACGAATGGTGCACTTTCTCGTAGCCCTCGTAGCACAGGTAGGCCCCGCCGAGCATCAGCAGCGGCGTAATCGCCCACGGGGCCAGGAAACCGAGCAGCAGCACGGCCGGCGCCAGAAAGAGCAATTTGTTGATCAGGGATCGTTTGGCGATCTTATAAATAATGGAAAGTTCGCGTTTGGGGTCGAGCCCCACCACGTATTTGGGCGTTACCGCCGTGTCGTCGATTACGATGCCGGATACTTTACCGGTGGTTTTAGCCACTTGCGTGGGAACGTCGTCCAGACTGGCCGCACTCACTTTCACGAGGGCAGCCACATCATCCAATAAGGCGAGAAGACCTGTAGCCATTTTTGTTGGTTCAATTTAAAGGGATGCCCCGTCTGCTTGCGCAACCGCGCCGGGCAACGGCAAACTTAGGAGAAACACCGGCAATTCTCCGCTTGAACGGGCAAGTGTTGCTGCATGTTCCGTTTCCGGCCTCCCGATGTGGGTTGAATAGACTTTAATAATAACGGCTGAATGGTCAGACGGCCGTTGGATTTACCATCCAGCCATCTGACCATTCAGCCATAGTCTTCCTTGCGAGTCCCCTTATTGCCTAACCCCGGGCGTCCAGTTGCCCTTGCAGGGCTTCGATCTGGCGGAGGTATTCCTGCTCCTTGCGGTGCATTTCTTCCTGGGTAGCAGCCAGTTCTTCCAGGTTCTGCCGCATCTCTTCTTCCTGCGCCCGGAGCACTTCGGCGTGTTGCATCGACTCCTTCAGCAGCAGGGTCGTGTGGTCGGTGACGCGTTTTTTCTGGGCGTACGCCGCGATGTGTTCACCGGCCTTTTCGAAGAAGTCGATTTCGTGTTTCTCGAACCGGTGGAAACCGGCGATCTCCAGCAGGCCCTCCACGCTGTCGCCCACCAGGAGCGGGATGATAAGCAGGCAGGTGGGGGTGGCTTCGCCCAACCCCGAAGTAATGTGCACGTAGTTTTGGGGAATGTCGTAGAGCAGGATCAGTTCTCCTTCGAGGTAGCACTGGCCCACCAGCCCTTCGCCCGGGGAGAGTACTTTCTGCGTGTGCTTCTTGCGGTCGTAGGCGAAGCAGGACTGGAGCCGGATGGAAACCGGGCCCGATTCGCCCTCCCGTTCTACCAGGTACAGCCCGCCCTGGTTGGCCCCGGCGTACCGGATCAGGTGGCTCAGCAACCGGTCGTAGACCAGCCCGTTTTCTTCGTGGTTCCGCAGGATCGCCGTGAGTTGCCCGAGGCCCTCGGTCACCCAGCTCCGGCGCTTTTCGTCCTGCTGGGCGGCCTCTACTTTGCCCAGGTACGTTTTCAGTTCCTGCTCGTTCTCCTCGAGTTGCCTGTTCTTGTCCTCGGAGGCTTTCAGCAGGTGCACCGACTGCTCCTCCGACTGCCGGTTGAGCAGGGCCAGGCCGTACACGCAACCCAGTTCGCAGGCAATGGCCAGCAGGATCGTGAGGTTCCGGAGCCACCCCTGGCGCAGCACCGTAGAATCGGCGTCCGTGTCGAACCAGTCGTTGGTGACCGGAAAGCTCAGGATGACCGCGCCGCAGAACAGCAGGCAGAAGAACAGGTATCCCTTTTCGGACAAATCAAAAATGACCAGGGGGATCAGGGCAAAGCCCAATTCGATCAGATACAGGCTGGGCAGCGGCGGATCATTGGGTTTGCTCAGGTAAGCGTTGTAGATCGCCCCCAGCAGGATGGGAAACAGGGAAATGATCAGGCGCGAATATTCGATTGCCCCCAGGTAGTTGAGCCACATCACCCCGATGCACACCAGGGCCCCGCCCACCGGGTACACGGTCAGCGCCGGGAAGTAGACCAGGGTGATTGCCGAGAAAGGGAGCGCCACCACGAACAGCAACAGCAGGGTGATGGTGTTGGTGGGCAGTACTTTACGGGCCAGGTGGGCGGGCAGGCCGGCGTGCAACCCGAGTTGTTGCAGTTTGAGCAGGGTAACTTCAAACATAGGTCTTGTTAGGGGAACCGTGATGAAGGCGGAGGATGAAAGTTCAAAAGTAAAAGAGCTGCCACGGGTTTTTTGCTGTCAATTGCATTTAATACGCTCCTTGTAATATTGGGCGGCACTCCCCATTTCCGGCGCCCCAGCGCGTCGTTTCGCTTAACGCCTCCCCGCCGGGGCCGGGCACGTAAAGTCTTAATTATCAGCCCGCAATCCGGCCTTTTGCGCCTTGCCGGTTGCCATACTTCTTTTCTGTATAATTATTGCGGCAAATCCTGCCCCACCCGAAGTAACTCGCCCGGCAATTGACAATGCGAGTTGCGGGGTAATACAATGGTGCATATTTGGTCTTTACAGGCGAAAGAGATGGCTTTATACTGCATAAAATTACGGAAGGTACTTTCCGTCCCCCCGGGCACCGGGTGAATGGCCTCCACCTCGAACAGCTGGAGCGGCGTCATGAGTCCGGTGCGGAGCACTTTCGACAGGGCCTCCTTTACCGTCCACAGGCGGGTATAGAACACGGCTTCTTCCTCCTCCCCCGGCTCGTACAGCCGCCGCTCGTGGCCGGTTGTTTGCGGGGCAATGACGGCTTTGGCCGCGGGCGTCACCCGTTCGAGGTCCACGCCCATGGGATGTCCCGCGTGAAAGGCCAGGGCCGCCGCCCAACCGTAGGCGTGCGAAATGCTGACGGCCGCCGCGGGGTCGGCCGGGTAGGCCACCAGCGGCTGGCCGAACACTCCCACCCCGATCGGAATGCGGTACGGGTGCTCCTCCCGCAGGTACGCCCCGAGCACCTGCTTGGCCAGGTACCGGCCGGCGAGGTGGGCCTGCCGCCGCCCGGGGTGCGCAAAGGCTTCGTACACGGCCATTTCGTCGCCGTTCAGGAACGCGCCGGGATCGGCGGCCCGCCCGGGGCCCGGGGGCGCAAGAATACCCAGCCAGGCCCGCCACCGGCCTTCGGGCCGCGTCAACTGGAGGGGCAGCACCGTACAGTACGGGTCGGGGCGGGAAGCGGAAGGTTGGCTCACGGAGGGGTCAAAGAAAGGGTTAGGTACGCGTACAAAATATCCCGGAGGGTCATTGCCCCCCGGGATACGCAAAGCAAAGGGTTGCCGGCGCCACTACACCGGGATGCCCGCCAGGGCTTCGGCCACGCAGCCCAGGATGAAGTCCTGGTTGCGGCTCAGGAACCAGTGGTCGCCGTCCACCGTCTCCAGGTTGAACTCGGCCGTGGTCTGCTCCCGCCAGCAACTTACCTCCCCGGGCAGCACCACTTCGTCCTGGCTGGCGGCAAAGCCGGTGACCGGGAAATCAAAGGGGGCTTCGGGCCGGTACGGGTAGTTCATGATCAGGGGCATGTCTCTTTTCATCACCGGCAGGATGCGCTTGAGGAAGGCCACGTCGTCGATGTAACTCATCAGCGACAGCAGCTTCTCCTCGGAATTGGCGAACACGGCCGTCTCGCTGATCACGTCCCGTTCTTTCCACGTGCGGGTCAGTTGCGGGGCAATGGTACCCGACACGAACAGGTGGGCCGGCGTGACGCCGTGGTGGCGGCGCAGGTAGCGCACCAGTTCAAAACCGATGATGCCGCCGAAGCTGTGCCCGAACACGACGAAGGGCAGGTCGAGCATCGGCTGGATGGCTTTCGCCAGGTCGGCCACGAGCCGCGGCACGTCCTCGTAGAAGGGCTCCCCGCTGCGGTTCTCGCGGCCGGGCAACTGGACGGCCAGCACCTCGGCGCCTTCGGGGGCGTTGTAGAGGAAATGGCTGAACATGGAAGCCCCCGCCCCGACCGGGTGAAAGCAGAAGATGCGGGTCCGCACGGGGCCCCGGGGGTGCTTGTTGCGGATGAACCACCCGCCCACCACTTCCACGTCGCCTTCCCCCCCGATGCCCGAGGGGTCGGTGCCGGGAGCGGTGGCGGGGCTTTCGCCGATTTCGGTCAGCAGCTGCGCCGCCAGTTCGCCCAGCGTGGGGCCCTTGGCAATTTTCATCAGCGGGTAGCTGACGCCCAGCTTCAGTTGGATCCAGTTGCGCAACTGGTTGAGCATGAGCGAATCGAGCCCCATCTTCGCCACCGACACGTCGCGTACGATCTTAGCCGCCGACGTACCCAGGATTTTTGCCAGGGCTTCGGCCAGCTTGTCCTCCAGCAACCCCACCCGTTCGCCGTCCGGGGCGTTGCGCAACTGGTCGGGCAAGGTGTTGCCGCCGCCGGTTTTGGCGGGGTCTTCCTGCATCAGGTGGGCAAACCGGGTGTCGGCAGCCAGGTGCGGGAAGAAGTCCCGGAACCGCTTCCAGTCGAGGTTGGCGGCCATCCGCTGGGCGGGCCCTTCCAGCAGGATGCGTTCGATCCGGGCCGTCGCCTGCCCGAACGTGAGCGGCAGCCAGCCCTGGTTGGCCAGTACGTTGATCACCTGCCCGCCTTCCTTCGACATGCCGGCGTAGTCGCCCAGCACGCCCAGGTTGACCGAGGAAGCCGCCAGGCCCTGCTGCTGCCGGCAGAGGGCCAGCTTGTCGAGGAAGTTGTTGGCCGCCGAATAGTTGGCCTGTCCCGGCAACCCGAATACGGCCGAAATGGATGAAAGCATCAGGAAGAAATCCAGCGGCCTTTCGCCCACGGCCAGATGAATGTTCCAGGCGCCCACGGCTTTGGGGGCAAACACCCGCCCGTAACGGGCCGCGTCCATGTTTGCCAGCGTGGCGTCGTCGAGCACCGCCGCGCTGTGGATGATGCCCCGCAGCGGGGGCATGGTCCGGCCCAGGTCGGCTACCACCCGCGCCACGTCGGCGAAAGCCCCCACGTCGGCCTGGTACAGGCGCACCTGCACGCCCCCTTTCTCCAGTTCCCGGAGGGCCGCCCGGTCCTCGTCCGATTTGGGGCCGCCCCGACTCACCAGCGCCAGGTGCCGGGCTCCCCGCCCGGCCAGCCACCCGGCCAGGGCCAGGCCAAACCCACTCGCGCCCCCCGTCACCAGGTACGTCGCGTCGGCCGGCAAGGCGAGTTGCCGGGCGGCCCGTACGGGCACGGGCCCCGACTTTTCCAGGCTGACGGCTACTTTGCCCACGTGTACGCCTTTGCTCAGGAATTGCAGGGCGTCGGTGAGCCGCGCCACCGGAAACACCTCCAGGGGCAACGGCGGCAATTGCCGGCTCGCCCAGAGGGCCGCCAGTTCGCGGTAGAGTCGGCCGCCCAGGGCCGGCTTCTGGAGCATCAGCCGGTCGAGGTCCACGGCGTGGTACGACAGGTTGTCGCCGAACCGCTTCAGGTCCAGCCGGGCCTTGCCGTAAATGTCGGCCTTGCCTAACTCAATGAACGTGCCGAACGGGGCCAGGCACTTGATGCTCTGCGTAATAGCCGCCCCCGGCAGGGAGTTGAGCACCACGTCCACGCCCTTGCCGCCGGTGGCGGCCCGCACCTCGTCGGCAAAAGCCAGGCTGCGCGAATCAAACACGTGTTCGATCCCCAGCGACCGGAGGTACTGGCGTTTTTCGGCGCTGCCGGCCGTGGCAATCACCCGGGCACCGGCCCGGCGGGCTACCGCGAAGGCGGCCAGGCCGACCCCGCCGGCCGCCGAGTGCACCAGCACCCAGTCGCCGGCCGCGATGCGGGCCAGGTGGTGCAGGGAATAGTAGGCCGTCAGGTACACCACCGTCATGGTTGCAGCTTCCTCGAAGGAAAGGGCGGCCGGCTTGGGCACCACGCAAGGTTCCCGGGTGGTGGTGTAGCCGGCAAAGCACTGCGGCGCCCAGGCCATCACGGCGTCGCCCACCTTGAAGCCGGTCACCTCCGGTCCCACCGCCGTGACCACGCCGGCGCACTCCAGCCCCAGGTGTTTGCCCGCCACGCCGCCCGCCACGGCTTCGTCGGGCAGCAGGCCCATCACGTTCATCACGTCCTTGAAATTGAGACCGGCCGCCCGCACCTCGATCTGCACCTCGTCGGCCCGGGGCGCCGCGCGTTGCATCTTCCGGAAGACCACGCTGTCGATGATGCCGTATTCCTGCACTTCGGCCCGGTACGACCCGCCCACGGCGGGAACGGAAACCTGGTGGGCGGCCGCGGCTCCCTCCGCGTGCACGGGGTCCAGTTGCCGCCGGTACACGCCGTCCCCCCGCAGGGCTACTTCGGGGGCCGAAGCGGTCCCCAGCACCTCGGCGAGCAGGTTGTGGATTTCGGCCGGCTCGAAGTGCAGGCTCACGTCCACGAGGCGCGTCCCGATCAGCGGGTGTTCGTTCTGCATCACCCGGCCCAGGCCGTAGAGGGCGGCCTGGCCCAGGTTGAGGTCGCGGTCGGTGGCGATCACGCTTTCGGCGCCCTGCGTGACGATCCAGAGGGTGGGTTCGGTGCCGCTGTCGGCCACCGCCCGCAGCGCGTTGAGCGTGTACCCGGCCAGTTTCGCCTGCTGTTCGAGCAGGGGCGTAGCGGC
Source organism: uncultured Sphingobacteriales bacterium (assembly GCA_963844325.1). Taxonomy (GTDB): domain Bacteria; phylum Bacteroidota; class Bacteroidia; order Cytophagales; family 172606-1; genus CADCTQ01. Next base: position 3,542,682 of record CAWJNV010000002.1, on the reverse strand, counting down.
CGTCGGGGGCGTGTCCTCGTCGAGTCCCCAGAGGTAGAGCACCTTGCCGATGCTGATGCCGGTTTCGTGCAGGCGCCCCAGCACCGCCGCGATGGCCGTCTGGTCGTCGGGGTCTACCACGAAATCCAGGGGCCCCGGGCGGCCGTGGTGCGGCCCGGTACGCATTACGATGGGCGCTTCTCCGCGGTCGCGGAGCTGGTCCACGATGTAGCCGGCAACCGGGTGCCGGCCCGCCAGGACCAGCAGCCGCGACCCCAGCGACCGGGCTTCCGGCTCCGGAGCGGCGGGTTCTCTGGCGACGGGGTGCCAGCCGTAGGCGTAAGTGCCGGCGTAGGCCGCGTCGGCCGGCTCCCCGCGCGACCCTTCGATGTACTTGCACCGCAATCCCTGGATTTCGGCCACCAGTTGCCCGGCTTCGTTCCACACCCAGTAGTTGCCGCCCAGGTACCCGTCGGTGGCTTCGGTGACCTGGATGTAGGTCCACACTTGCCCGCCGGGCGCCGCGTGCAGCTGGTACCGGTCGATGCGGACGGGCAGGTAGATGCCCCGCTTTTCTTCGGCTACCTGCGGACGGGTGGCAAACAACGTGTGCAGACAGGCGTCGAGCAGGGCCGGGTGGAAGCAGTACCTGGGCGCCTCGTGGGCGTTGCGCTTGTGCAGGCTCAGCGCCGCCAGCACTTCGCCCGGGCCCGTCCAGAGCTTCTGGATGCACCGGAAGGTGTCGCCGTAGTGCAGGCCGGCTTCCTTGAGTTCAAAGTAGAGGTCCGACACCGACGCGCTGCGCCCGACCCGGCGGCGGACCGTTTCCAGGTCGAGGGGCCGGGAGGCGAAGGCGTCGCCCAGGTGGTTGATGCGGCCGGTCGAGTGGGCCGTCCACGGGTGGTCTCCCTCCGCCCGGGACCGGCTGAACAGCGTGTAGTCGCCTTCGTTGGAGTGCAGTTCCAGGCGTACTTCGGGGGCCGGGCCGTCTTCGGGCAGAAACAGGGCCGCTTCGAACCGGACGTCTTCGAGGAAGGGCGACCGGCCCGGGAAAGACGTACGGGCGGCGGCCTGCGCAATTTCCAGGTGACCGGTGCCGGGGAATACAAGGGCGCCGTCTACCTTGTGGTCGTCCAGGTACAGGTGACGGTTTTTGTTCAGGTCCACCGCCCAGCCCAACTGGCCGGCCTGGGCAATGCCCGCGTAGCTTTCTTCCAGGTACGGATGCCCGGTGCTGCCCAGCCGTTTTTCGGCGTGGCGCTGGTTTTCGAACCAGTACCGTTCCCGCTGCCAGGCGTAGGCGGGCAGGGGCACGAAAGGCCGCGGAACACCGCCCGCCAGCCGGTTCCAGTCGGGGGCGTACCCCTGCGTAAACAGGACTCCCAGCGACCCTTTGGGGGTGATTTCCTCGTCTTCCTTGCGGCGCAGGGAGGGCACCACCAGCCCGTGCTTCAGGTTGTGGGCGGCAAACAGTTCGAGGGCGCCTTCGGTGAGTACCGGGTGGGGGGCAATTTCGATGAACGTATCGTACCCGTCGCGGATCATCTGCGCGAGGGCATCGGTAAAATAGACGGGCTCCCGCACGTTCCGGTACCAGTACGCGCTCACCAGGTGGGTGCCGTCTTCGCGGCAGCCGGTCACGGTCGAGTACAGGTCCAGCGTTGCCGGGGTGGGCACGAGGCCGGCCAGCGACCCGATCAGCTCGTCGCGGAGCGGTTCCATGTGGTGGCTGTGAAAGGGCACGTTTACCCGCAGGAAGCGGTTGAACACGTTGCGGGCCTCCAGCCGCGCCGACAGTCCCTCCAAAGGTTCGGCGTCGCCGGCCAGCGTGAGCATGGCCGGGCCGTTGATGGCGGCCACTGACACGCGGTCTTCCAGGCCCCGGATTTCGCGCCGGGCCTGCTCCAAAGTCATGCCCACGGCCAGCATTTTGCCCTTGCCGGTGGCCTGGTTCTGCCCGCGGCTCCGGTGGTAGATCACCGCCACGGCCTGTTCGAGCGTGAGGGCCCCGGCCGCGCAGGCCGCCGCTACCTCCCCGATGGAGTGGCCCACCACGCCGGCCGGCGTAACGCCCCACGACTTCCACAACGCGGTGAGCCCGATCTGGATGGCCATGATGGCGGGCTGGGCTACCCGGGTATCACTCACGCGGGACGAGGCTTCGTCGCGGTTCATTTCTTCCAGCAGCGACCAGCCGGCCAGCCGGGCAAACAAGGTTTCGATCTCCAGAATGACCGCCCGGAATACGGGGGAACTTTCGAGCAACTGCTGCCCCATCGCGTACCACTGCGGGCCCTGGCCGGAGTAGATGAAACCAACCTTGCGCGGTTTGGCCCCGGGGGCAACGGCGTAGCTCATGCCCGGCCGGTTTTCTCCCGCCAGGAAGGCCGCCAGGGATTCGGCCAGGCCGGCCTTGGTGCGGGCGGCGACGGCCAGCCGGTGCGGGTGTACGGAACGGCGCGTGCCGGCCGCGTAACAAATGTCCCCCAGCGGGGCAGTTGATTCGTCCAGGAAAGCCAGGTACTGCGCCACCGCAGCCGTCAGGGCTTCGCGGCTGCGGGCCGACAGCGCAAAGAGTTCCGCGCCGGCCGGTTCGGCGGGGCGGGGTGCCGGCGCGGCGGCGTACGCTTCCAGCACGACGTGGGCGTTGGTGCCGCCGGCTCCGAAGGAATTCACCCCCCCGTACAGCGGCTCGTCGCCCGCCGGGATGGGCAGCAGGCGGGTGGGTACTTGCAGCCGGTACTGGTCGAACGGAATGTTGGGGTTGGGTTGCTCGAAATGCAGGTTGGCGGGAATTTGCCGGTGTTGCAGCACCAGGGCCAGCTTGATGAGGCCGGCAATCCCGGCGGCGGCTTCCAGGTGGCCGATGTTGGTTTTGACCGACCCGACCAGGCACGGGTGGGCCGGGTCGCGGCCCTCGCCGAGTACCGTACCGAAGGCCCGGGTTTCAATGGGGTCGCCCACGGGCGTACCGGTGCCGTGGGCTTCCACGTAGGCCACCCGCCGCGGGTCCACGCCGGCGTCGCGGTAGGCCGACCGGAGCATTTCCACCTGTGCCTCCAGGCTGGGCACGGTAAAGCCCTCGGCGGTGTGCCCGTCCTGGTTGACGGCCGATCCGCGGATGAGGGCGTAAATGGGGTCGCCGTCGGCCCGGGCCTGCGAGAGCGGTTTGAGCAGGACCATGCCGCACCCTTCGCTGCGCACGTACCCGTTGGCCCGGCTGTCGAACGTTTTGCAGTACCCGTCCGGGGACAGGAATCCGCCCTTGGACATCATGATGGACGATTCGGGCCGCAGGATCAGGTTGACCCCGCCGGCCAGGGCCTGCTTGCTTTCTCCCGACCAGATGCTGCGGCAGGCCAGGTGCACGCACACCAGCGACGACGAACAAGCCGTGTCGATGGTCATGCTGGGTCCTTTCAGGTTGTACACGTACGAGAGGCGGTTGGCAATGGCCGTCAGCGACACCCCCATCGGCACGTGCGGGCTGATGTCGTCGCGTTGCAGGGTGGCGGCCTGGATGTCCCAGTAGTCGTTCATGAACACGCCCATGTACACCCCCGTGGGCGTACCCGCAATGTCTTCCAGGCGGACGCCGGCGTTCTCCAGGGTTTCGTAGGCCACCTCCAGCAACAGCCGCTGCTGGGGGTCCATCCGCTCGGCCTCGGCCGGGAAAATGCCGAAAAAGCCGGCGTCGAAAGCGGCCACGTCGCCCAGGAACCCGCCTTTGCGGGCCTTGATCGCCCCGGCTTTGGCGGGGTTGGGGTCGTAGAAAGCCTCCGCCCGCCAGCGGTCCGCGGGCACGTCCGTGATGGCGTCAAACTCGTCTTTGAGCGCCTGCCAGAAAGCAGCCGGGGAGTGGACGGCGCCGGGAAACCGGCAACCCATGCCCACAATGGCAATGGGTTCTTTTTCGGGGGTACGCGGCGGCGGCGTACCATTGGGTTGCAGCGCAGCCGCAACGGGAGGGGGTGTAAGCATAGCTGGAGGTTGAAAAGGATAAAGAAAGCGTAAAAGGCAGATGAGACAGAAACCGGTCCAAAGCAGCCACCCCGGCGGGACCACGGCGGGCATGGCGGTGCCGGCCCGGGTCGCGTGCGGTACATGGTTGCGTAAGCAAGGGGGTAAAAACGGTCGGGAAAGCAGGGACCGTCTATCAGCGGGGCGATAGGCTGCCGACAAGTAAAATCAACGGCGGGCGGACCGCCTGACTGCGTGGGTGGTGCCGGGGTAACCCGGCCGGGTGGTAAGTGGTGGTATCAGAACTCCAAAAATGCAGCTTTGTTTGCACTCTTCCGGTGAAAAAACAGTATTCATCTTACATAATTAACGACCAAATGAAACGCCGGGGCCGGCCGGAGGCCAAAACGCCATTTGTATTTTATCAATCATTCATATTGTTTTACCAATGCGTTTACACTATTAAGTAAATTACGGATAAAGAGCGATGCGTTTTTTCGGGTCAAAAGGACGATAGTATTACATGCACATTGATTTTTCCGCTTTTGTGTGTACGCCCGCGGCCCCCTCCGTTCGTGCTCCCGCCGTGAACGCGTTCACCCTTACGGCTTTGCCCCAGGGCGCCGCGAAACGGTCGTCCGGACGACCCGCCGGCACCCGGGGAGCGGGCCGGGCGTTGCCCCTGCCCCGCCGTTAAACGCCGGCCGCCCGGACTATGCAAAGCGTGTACTAATGCCCCGGCGCGGCCGGTTCATCGAAAAGAAAAACACCTCGTTAAACCGGAAAGGATACAGGAGTAAGAAATTTGCCAAAAATACGCGGCACCCGGACGGTGCCGGCGGGCCGCAAAATCTGGTTTCACGACCGGCCCGTACATTTTCTAACCCAATCCGCTCTCCCCATGACTACGCTTTCCAAGTCTGCCACCGCCCCCGTTACGGACCCGCTTGCCCGCATCTACACCCTGTACGGGGTTGCCTCTACGGCGGGTACCGGAACCATCCAGTCGTACGAGCAACTGCGGGCGTGGAACGAGGCCCGCAAGGGCGCCCACTACCGGCCCCTGGAGGAGAGCCTGACGGGGCTTGAGCACCTGCTGCAAACGAGCCAGGAGAAACGGAATGCATTGGCGCGGGTCAATGAGCGCCCCCTCCCCACCTACCCCGGCGTTACGCGGCTGCTCCAACTCGCCGCGGGGGGCAGCGTACTGTTCTGCCTCTCCCTGCTTCTGTGGTAAGAACCGCCGTGTGTTCCAGTAGATTTCCGGCTACGCCCCCTTTTTGAATCGTATTCCTTTGCCTCCTTGGAGGGCCGTCCCTGCGGAACCGGTTGAGTTCGGCAGACGGCGCCACCCAGGCAATGGCAGGAACGGATCAACAAGCGTAGCAAAACCATGCCCACCCTACTCACCCCCCTTACCCACGCCTTTGCCGGACGGTCGTTGGTCTTCCGCGCCGTTTGCCTGACGGCTCTTTTCGGCGCCGCCGGCCCGGTGGCCGGTCAATCCAAAGGCGCCCCGCCGCAGCCCGTGCTGGGGGTCCGGTCCGCCAGGATCATCGAGGCGGACGGCTTGCAGTTCAAGGATTTGAATCAGAACGGCCGGCTGGACCGCTACGAAGACTGGCGGTTGCCGGCCGAAGCGCGCAGCCGGGACCTGCTCACCAGGATGTCGGTGGAACAAAAAGTGGGGTTCATGCTCATCAGCACGACGCGCCTGAAAAACGACTTTTCGTTTGAAGCCCCCAAAACCAGGGAACCGATCACCAGCGATTTCAATGAGGAAGACCTGGTAGCCACCACCAATATGTTTACCCGCAAACCCTTGCCGGTGCCGGTGATGAGTGCGGCGGGTACCACCAAAGGCGTCACGCAGTTCCACCTGCGCCATTTCATTCTGCGGGCCAACGTGGCGGCCCGGACCACGGCCGAATGGGCCAACAAACTCCAGGCGCTTTGTGAAAGCCAGCCCCTGGGCATTCCGGCCATTGTGGCCTCCAACCCGCGCAACCACGTAACGGCCGCGGCCGCCCCGGGGACCAGCGTCGGCAAAACCGTATTCTCCCTCTGGCCCGGCGAACTGGGCCTGTCGGCGATGCGGGACCTGCCGCTGACGCGGGAATTTGCCGACATGGCCCGCCAGGAATGGACGGCGGTAGGGCTGCGCAAGGGCTACATGTACATGGCCGACCTGGCTACGGAGCCCCGCTGGCAACGGGTGGACGGCACGTTCGGGGAAAACGCCGAGTGGGTGGGCCGGATGATGACCGAAGTGGTGCTGGGGTTCCAGGGCCCCCGGCTGGGTCCTACCTCGGTAGCCCTCACCACCAAGCACTTTCCGGGGGGCGGCGCCGGCAAAGGCGGCCAGGACCCGCACTTCGACTGGGGCAAAACCGAAGTGTTTCCGGGCGGCATGTTCCAAAACAACCTGATTCCCTTCCGGGCCGCCATCCAGGCCGGCACCTCGGCCATCATGCCGTACTACTCGCTGCCGGTGGGCACGCCCTACGAACCCATTGCCTACGCCTACAACCGGGGCGTGATCCACGACCTGCTGCGCGGGGAACTGGGCTTCCAGGGCATCGTCAATTCGGATACGGGACCGATTGAAATGATGCCCTGGGGCGCCGAAGCCCTGTCGGTCACCGAACGGTACAAGCGTACGCTGGAAGCGGGGGTGAACCTGTACTCGGGCACGGCGGACCCGGCGAAGTTGCTCGAAACCGTGCGGAGCGGCCTGGTTGATCAGCAGCTGGTTGACGAGTCGGTGCTGCGCCTGCTGAAGGAAAAATTCGAGCTGGGGCTTTTTGAAAACCCTTACGTGGACGAAGCGGCGGCCGAACGGATCGCGGGCAACGCCAGGTTCCAGGAACGGGCCAACCTGGCCCTGCGCAAATCGGTCGTGCTCCTGCGCAACGAGGCCAAAACCCTGCCCCTGAAGGCCGGCACCAAGGTGTATTTTGAAACCTACCAGCGCCGGGGCGGCGCCGGCCCCAACGCGGCGGCTTCCCCCGAAGCAACGGCCCCTTTGGTGTACATGCCCGAGGCCCATCCCTACCCGGTCCGGTTCGTGAGAACGCCCGAAGAAGCCGACGTCATCCTGCTGTGGATCAAGCCCGGCAGCAAATCGTTGTTTGCCTCCGACGGTTCGCCGCTCTTCCTCGCTTTGTCGAAAAATGCCGTAGACACCGCGTACGTCAATGCGCTGACGGCGAAAAAGCCGACCCTGCTCGTGATGAACTACTCGAACCCGTGGGTGATTGACGAAATCTACAGCCCCGGCACGCAGGGCCGCTTCCGGGGCGTGCTGGCTACCTTCGGCACTACGCCCGACGCCCTGCTGGACGTGGTAACGGGGAAGTTCAACCCTACCGGGAAGATGCCCTTCACCACCCCGGTCTCCGAGCAGGCCGTTGCCGGTCAGAAAGAGGACGTGCCCGGCTACCTGGAAGGAACCGGCTACGCGTTGTTCAAGTACGATGAAGGCCTAAGCTACTAGCGGGGGGCCGGGCGTCGTACGCCTGGTTGCATTGGGAGCAAACAACTCGGGGGTGCCGCTGACCGTGTACACGGGCGTTTCGGCGGAGCGGGAAGCGACTACGATCTCGGTGGCCCCGGCGTGGGGCAGGAACAACGCCCGGGTGAGGTGCGGGCAGTTGTTTTCGGCCGAAAGGTGGGAGAGCAACAAATGGCTCATGTACGCCGGCTTGCAAGCCCGGAAAAGGGCCAGGGCCTGCCCGTTGGACAGGTGTCCGCTGCCCCCGCGGATGCGGCGCTTGAGAAAAGCCGGATAGCGGCCGGCCTCCAGCATCGCCTCTTCGTAGTTGGCCTCCAGGAAGGCGGCGTGGCACTGGCTGAAGTGTTCGACCACGTTTTCGCAGGGGGCGCCGATGTCGGTAAAGATGCCCACCCGCACGCCCCCGCCGCTCACCACGAAGCTGTGGGGGTCGGCCGCATCGTGCCACTTGGGGAAAGCCATTACCGAAAGGGAGCCGATCTGCAGCGGCTGCCCGGCCCGGAACGTGGAGATGGGAAACCGGCTCCGGGGCAGTTTGGACCACTCCAGGGTGCGGGGGGTGATGAATACGGGCAGTTGGTATTTGCGGGCCAGCACGGCCAGGCCCCGGATGTGGTCGGAATGTTCGTGCGACACGAAAATGGCCTTCACCGTATCCAGCGGCAAACCCAGCCGCTTCATGCGCTTTTCGGTTTCGCGGCAACTGATGCCCGCGTCGATCAATACCGCCTCCTGCCCGTTGCCCACGTAATAACAGTTGCCGTTGCTGCCGGAGTTGAGTGAGGAGATGAATAAGGGCATAAGACTGCAAAGAAACGGGATTCCGGGCTCTTTTCCGCGTACCACCCGGATGAACATGAGCAAACGGATGAATTACCCTTCAAGCCCTGCCCCCGGGCCGCGGAAAAGATTCACCTGCACTTCAATTACCGCCTCAAGGTTGACCTCAGGCCCGCGGCGGAAGAAGAGGTGTTCATCAGCCGCGACAAGGCCACTGAGTTCCGGGCCTGGATGGGCGAGTAACACCCAAACCCTCCCTTGTAAAACATCATACTACTGGCAATGGTGCTAGCCACAAAGACACCAAGGCACAGAGAGGCAGGAATTGTCGGGCGGTTACGGATTTCTTTGTGTTCCTGCGTGCCTTGGTGTCCGGGTGGCACCCGGGCAATTCTTGCGTTACATCCCTTCCACGCACCCCGGCGACGGGGCTCCATTTCAGGCATTACGTTCTCATACAGAACCACTTGCACGCACCTGGCCGGTTTTGCCAGATTAGTTTTAGATTAGTTTTAGATTAATTTGTAAGCTTATCTAAACAACTCGAAACGGGCCCATGTTAAGTGCTACAAATCAGTGCCCCCATATCGAGCAGCAGGTAATGAAGGATGCGGTAGTGTAAGAGGTATTCTGTCAAGGCAGGCCGGTGTAAGGCAAGGGGGAGTTCAGCAGCAACTTTTTCTAGTTGATTATACCACCAAAAAAGTCCTATTGCCATGACAAAATCACTTACTCCCGCGGGAGCTGGTCTTTGGAGACTATTGCTCCTGCTGTTCCTCTCGTCCGCCGCAATGACCGGGGGACGAGCCCAGCCCACCAATACCATCGTCGACGTAGCGGCGGGCAATCCCAACTTCAGCACGCTGGTAGCAGCCGTCACCAAGGCCGAACTGGCAGACGCCCTCAAAGGGCCGGGTCCCTTTACCGTGTTTGCCCCCACCAACTCGGCCTTTGATGCCCTGTTCGCCCAACTGGGCGTAAGCGGCATCGATGCCCTGACCAAAGAGCAACTCACCCCCATCCTGCTCTACCACGTGCTGGGCCAGGAAGTGCCTTCTTCGGCCTTGAAGGCTGGCCAGACGGCCACTACGCTCCAGAAAGGACTCGTCACCATCCTCAAGCGCGAAGGCAAAGTCACCGTCAACGGCATCAGCGTAGTGATCCCCGACGTGGAAGCCAGCAACGGGGTGATTCACGCCATCGACCGGGTGCTGCTGCCCAACGACCTGGTGGCGGTAGCCTCCGCTACGCCTCGCCTGAGCACGCTGGTAGAAGCCGTTGCCAAAGCCGAACTGGTGGACGCCCTGCGCGGAGCGGGCCCCTTCACCGTGTTTGCCCCCACCAACGCCGCCTTCAACAGCCTCTTCATCCAACTGGGCATCAGCGGCATCGATGCATTGACCAAAGAGCAGCTTACCCCCATCCTGCTCTACCACGTGCTGGGCGCAGCCGTGCTGTCGACTGATCTTTCCGACGGCCTTACCGCCCCTACCCTGCTGGAAGGCAACCGCGTAACGGTGCGCATCAACGGCAGCAACGTGCGCATTGACGGCAACAACGTAGCCGCTACCGACGTGGCGGCCACCAACGGGGTGGTCCACATCGTTGACAAAGTGCTCATGCCCACCGGCAAAGTGACCCGCCTGGTGCTGGTCAACGCCCAGACCGGAGCCGACATCCAGGTCATCGAGCCCGGCTCGACCATCGATCTGGGCACCGTTAGCTCTTCCCCCGTCAGCGTCAGGGCCGAGGTGTTTCCGCAGGCCGTGGGCAGCGTCGTGCTCCGCCTCAACGACACGCCCCGGACCGAGAACTTATTGCCCTACTCCCTGCTGGGCGACTCCAACGCGCAGCCGCTCACCTATAACCCCTGGCGCCCCGAGTCGGGTGAGTACACCATCACGGCTACTCCCTATCCCCGCAGCCAGGGCCGGGGCACGGCCGGCGTGGGTCTCTCCGTCACGTTCAACATCGTCAAGCCGAACACCATCGTAGACGTAGCGGCAGGCAACCCTAATTTCAGCACCTTGGTAGCAGCCGTCACCAAAGCAGAACTGGTGGACGCCCTCAAGGGCACTGGCCCCTTCACCGTGTTTGCTCCCACCAACTCGGCCTTTGATGCCCTGTTCGCCCAACTGGGCGTAAGCGGCATTGATGCCCTGACCAAAGAGCAACTCACTCCCATCCTGCTCTACCACGTGCTGGGCCAGGAAGTGCCTTCTTCGGCCCTGAAGGCCGGCCAGACGGCCGCTACGCTCCAGAAAGGACTCGTCACCATCCTCAAGCGCGAAGGCAAAGTCACCGTCAACGGCATCAGCGTAGTGATCCCCGACGTGGAAGCCAGCAACGGGGTGATTCACGCCATCGACCGGGTGCTGCTGCCCAACGACCTGGTAGCGGTAGCCTCTTCCACCCCCCGCCTGAGCACGCTGGTAGAAGCCGTTGCCAAAGCCGAACTGGTGGACGCCCTGCGCGGAGCGGGCCCCTTCACCGTGTTTGCCCCCACCAACGCCGCCTTCAACAGCCTCTTCATCCAACTGGGCATCAGCGGCATCGATGCATTGACCAAAGAGCAGCTTACCCCCATCCTGCTCTACCACGTGCTGGGCGCAGCCGTGCTGTCGACTGATCTTTCCGACGGCCTTACCGCCCCTACCCTGCTGGAAGGCAACCGCGTAACGGTGCGCATCAACGGCAGCAACGTGCGCATTGACGGCAACAACGTAGCCGCTACCGACGTGGCGGCCACCAACGGGGTGGTCCACATCGTTGACAAAGTGCTCATGCCCACCGGCAAAGTGACCCGCCTGGTGCTGGTCAACGCCCAGACCGGAGCCGACATCCAGGTCATCGAACCCGGTGCTACGATTGACCTGGGCACCGTTAGCACTTCCCCCGTCAGCGTCAGGGCCGAGGTGTTTCCGCAGGTCGTGGGCAGCGTCGTGCTCCGCCTCAACGACACGCCCCGGACCGAGAACTTCCTGCCCTACTCCCTGCTGGGCGACTCCAATTCGCAGCCGCTCACCTACAACCCCTGGGACGCCCGTACCACGGAGTATACCATCACGGCTACTCCCTATCCCCGCAGCCAGGGCCGGGGCACGGCCGGCGTTCCCCTCTCCGTCACGTTCAACGTAACGGGGGGCGGCGAAGTCGATGCCACCCCGGTCACGGTGTACCCCAATCCTTCCGACCAGGTAGCCAACCTCCGGTTTGCGGACGGCGGGAACGAGGAGGTGCAGATCAGCGTGTATGACAACTACGGCAAGTTGTACCTCCAGGAGCGGAAACGGCTTACCGGCGGGGAATCCCGGATCGACCTTTCGGCCGTGCCGCGCGGCCTGTACCAGATACACGTACTGCGGGGCGCGAAAACCGAACACATCCGCGTGACCAAGCGGTAAAAAGGTAACGGTCTCCCGGATTCGTTGTTGGTTGTTCGTTGTTGGTTGTTCGCTGTTGGTAGTCGCCGTATTTGCAGAGACTTGACTACGACCGGATACGCGACTACTTGTAAAACAGGGCATTCCGAACAACCAACAACGACCCTGTATTGCATAAACAGTACGTCCCGCCGGACTTTGCTTCCCGCAAAATCCCGGCGGGACGTTACTTTTACGCGATCCGCTGACCGCTTGCACAAGGCCCCTCTGCCCTCCGCGTCAATCGATGAACAGCTGCTCTTCCGCCAGGGCCTTCTGGTAATTTGCCAGGTTGAACTGGTACAGATACGGCGCCTTGTGGGGCCCGATGGGCTTGCGTTCTTCGAGCCGTTCCAGGATGTCGTAGCCCAGCATCCGCTTCTGAAAGTTGCGCCGGTCCAGCGGCCGGCCCAGGATCGTCTCGTAAAGTTGCTGCAACTGGGGCATGGTGAATTTCTCGGGCAACAGGTTGTACCCGATGGGCTGGTAGCTGAGCTGGCGGCGGAGCGTCTTCAGGGCCAGGCTGATCATTCCGTTGTGGTCAAACAGCAGGCGCGGCACCTCGTCCACGTTCCACCAGCGGCTTTCTTCCGAAAACAGGTCCGGCTTCGGACTGACCTTCGTGTATTCCACCAGGGCGTAATATCCCACCGACACGTCCCGCCCGGGCAGCCCGCCCACGTCCTCCAGGCTCGCCCCCAGTTTGGCCAGCGTCTCCTCCACGGCGTAGTGCGTATTGCGTTCCAGGTCGCCGAAGGTGTGGAACTGTTGCAGGAATACTTCCGTCAGGCCCGTTCGTTCGCGCAGGCTCCGGTAGGCCGCCTCATCGAGGTTCTCGCGGTGTTTGATCCGGCCGCCGGGCAACCACCAGGCATCCGAACTGAGTACCCGCAGCAGCAGTACTTTCAACTGGCCCTCGTGAAACCCGAAAATCACCAGGTCAATCGAGACCGACGGCAGGTAGTTCTTTTTCAGTTCTTCGATGAACTGCACCACTTCTTCTTTGGACTTAAGCATGCAATGGTTTTAAAATTTTTAGTGTGTCTGTTGTACACAATAGCGACAATCCCTATATTGTGTTCAAAATACACAAAAGACATGAAACACGCCGCCTCTCCTTTCCGGTCACTGGCCCTCCTGGTGCTGCTTTTGGGAATCGCCCTCGGGTTGTGGGCCTACGTGGGGGTCAAAGAACCCCCGCGCATCCTGGTGTTCAGCAAAACGGTCGCCTTCCGGCACGCTTCCATCGAGGCGGGCCAGCGGGCCTTTTTCGCGATGGGCAAAGCGCACGGCTTTGCCGTCGATACCACCGAAAACGCGGACCGGTTCAACGAAGAGAACCTGAAACGCTACCGGGCGGTCGTGTTCCTCAACACCACGGGCGACGTGCTGGACGCGCAGGGGCAGAATGCCTTCGAACGCTACATCCAGGCGGGCGGCGGTTACCTGGGCCTGCACGCGGCGGCCGATACCGAATACGGCTGGCCCTGGTACAACCGGCTGGCCGGCGCCTGGTTCGACAACCACCCCATGCCCGACAACGTGCAGAAGGGCACGTTCGTGGTGACCGACAAAACCCACCCGGCAACGAGCTTTCTGCCGGAGCGGTGGGAACGGGAAGACGAGTTTTACTCCTTCAAGAACATCAGCCCCGACCTGCGGGTGCTCCTCAAAATTGACGAAAAGACCTACCGGGGCGGCACCAACGGCGAGAACCACCCGATGGCCTGGTACCAGGAATTCGACGGGGGCCGGTCTTTCTACACGGCCGGGGGCCACACCGACGCCACGTTTGCCGAACCCCTGTTCGTAAAGCACCTGTGGGCCGGGTTGCACTACGCGATGGGCGGCGATGCGCCCAGGCCCCTCGACTACGCCAAAGCCAAGACCAAACGGATGCCGGAAGAAAACCGCTTCGCCAAGGTCGTACTCGACGAGAAGCTCGACGAACCGATGGAGCTGACCGTGCTGCCCGACAACCGCGTGCTGTTCGTGGAACGCCGGGGCAACCTCAAGCTTTACAGCCCCGCCACCGGCAAAACCAAAGTCATCGCCAAGCTCCCCGTGAACACCAAAGTGACCGACAAAACCGGCAAGGTGGGGGAAGACGAAGGCGGCCTGCTGGGCATCACCAAAGACCCGGATTTTGCCAAAAACGGCTGGATCTACCTCTACTATTCGCCGGAAGGCGCGGCGGCCCAAAACATCCTCACCCGCTACGAACTGAAGGGCGATGAACTGGTGCTCTCCTCCAAAAAAGTGGTGCTCGAAGTAGCTACCCAGCGCGAGATCAGCGGGCACGCCGGCGGCTCGCTGGCCTTCGACGCCAAAGGCAACCTGTACCTGTCCACGGGCGACAACATCAACCCGCACGGTTCCAACGGCTACAGCCCCTCCGACGAACGGCCCGGCCGCGCCCCCTTCGACGCGCAGATGACTTCGGCCAACACCAACGACCTGCGCGGCAAAATCCTGCGGATTCACCCCGAACCGGACGGCACGTATACCATTCCGGAAGGCAACCTGTTTCCCCCCGGCACGCCCAAAACCCGTCCCGAAATCTACACGATGGGCCACCGCAACCCGTTCCGCATCGCCGTTGACGCCAAGACGAACTACCTCTACTGGGGCGACGTCGGGCCGGATGCCGCCCAACCGGGCGAAAAGCGGGGCCCGGCCGGCCACGACGAAGTAGGCCAGGCCCGCAAGGCGGGCAACTACGGCTGGCCCTATTTCGTGGGCGACAACAAAGCGTACTACAAGTACGACTTCGCGGCCAGTCAGTCCGGGGAGCCCTACAACCCGGCCCGGCCCGTCAACGGTTCCCCCAACAATACGGGGCTGGAGCAACTGCCCGCCGCGCAGCCGGCCTTCATCTGGTACCCCTACGCCGACTCGAAGGAGTTTCCGGCGGTGGGCGCCGGGGGACGTTCGGCCATGGCCGGACCGGTGTATTACGCCGACCAGTTCAAAGGGGCCAGGCGGGCCTTCCCGGACTATTACGACGGCAAGCTGCTCACCTACGAATGGATGCGGGGCTGGGTGATGGCCGTTACGCTGGACGGGGCGGGCAACCTGGCCGGCATGGAGCGCTTTATGCCGGGCCACAAATTTTCCAACCCGATGGACATGGAGTTTGGCCCGGAAGGCGACCTGTACCTGATCGAGTACGGCAGCGGCTGGTTTACCCAGAACGACGACGCCCGGCTGGTGCGCATCGAGTACAACGGGGGCAACCGCAAGCCGGTCGTGCAGGTGGCCGCCAGCAAAAAAGGCGGGTCGGTTCCCTTCAAAGCCCGTCTTTCGTCGGAAGGCACCCGGGATTTTGACAACGATGCGTTGCAGTACACCTGGAAGGTAACTTCCGCGGCGGGCGGCGCCCCGAGAACGTTCACCGAAGCCAGCCCCACCGTCACCTTCGACAAGCCGGGGGTGTACAAAGCCACGCTTACCGTCACCGACGCCAAGGGGGGCAGCAGCAGCCGTACCCTCGACATCATGGCCGGCAACGAGGAACCGATGCTCACCTTTGAATCCAAAACCAGCAACCAGACCTTTTTCTTCCCCAACCAGCCCTTCGACTACGAAGTCAAAGTAAGCGACAAGGAAGACGGCAGCCTGGCGGACGGCACAATCAAGCCGGCGGAAGTGGCCGTCAGCATTGACTACCTGCCGGAAGGGTACGACCTGATCGCCATTGCCCAGGGGCACCGCAGCGCCGATGCGTCGGCGGGCATGGTCAAGGGCCTCAAGCTGATCGAAAGCAGTGATTGCAAAGCCTGCCACAGCATGGATAAAAAATCGGTGGGCCCCGCCTACCGGCAGGTAGCCCTGAAGTACAAAGACGACGCGGGGGCAACGGAGCGGCTGGCGCAGAAAGTCATTGCGGGCGGCAGCGGCGCGTGGGGCGAAGTACCCATGAGTGCCCATCCCCAACTCTCCCAGGCCGACGCGGCGGAAATGGTGAAGTACATCCTCAGCTTGTCGGGCGAGAAAAGCAATGCCGGCTCCCTGCCCGTGAAAGGCAGCTTCCCCATGACCCTGCCGCCGGGCGACAAGGGCGAAGGCCGCTACATCGTCCGGGCCGCGTACACCGATAAAGGCAGCAAGGGCATTCCCGCCATCACGGCCGAAAAGGTGCTCACCCTGCGCAACGCCAAAATGCCCGCCGGCAAGGCCGACAAGACCGAAGGCATCATGAAGTACGGCTCGGTGGTCATTGCCTCGGTGCACGGGTCGAGCATTGGTTTCAGCGGCATCGATTTGACCGGCATCCGGCAGATTGCCTTTACGGCCGCCGCCCCCAAGGCCCAGTTGAACGCGGCCGGCGGCGTCATTGAGGTGCGGCTTGACGCCCCGACCGGGAAACGGGTGGGCACCACTGCCCCGATCGGGACCACCGAATCGTTCGCCCAGGCAAGTACGCCGCCCCCGGTGGTGGCTACCCTCGCGGGGGCCACCGGCGTCCACGACGTGTACCTGGTCTTCCGCAACGACCAGGCGCCGGCCGGGCAAGCCTTGTTCGTGGTCGTCGATCTTGAGTTCCAAACCGATACGTCGGCTGCGACGCCTCCCGCCCCGGCCAAAGCCACCACCGCGGCGGGTACGGCGGAACGTGATCTAACGGCCTACGCGGGCAAGTACAAGATGAGCGGCCTTCCTTTCGAGGAACTCACCGTTACGCTCAGCGCCGGCAAGCTGCACGTGAACGCCGGCGGCCAGGAAGGGGACCTGAGACCGGGCGGGGAAGCCGACGCGTTTGAAGGCGACAACGGGTCGGTCTTTAAATTCGGCCGCGGCCAGGATCAGAAAGTAGTTTCCTTAACCCTCCAGGCGCAGGGCTTCTCCTTCGAAGGCGTAAAAGAATAATACCGATTCGTTGTTGGTTGTTCGTTGTTGGTTGCTGGCAATTGCCTGATTTACCTGGAATTGGCTACGAATGAATACGCGACTACTTGCCAAACAGGTCATTACGAACAACGAACAACCAACAACGAATCCTTATAAGGGCTAGCCATGAAGAAAATAGGTAAAATCATCCTCTGGAGCCTGCTGGGCCTCGTGCTGCTCCTGGGCGCCGCGATGGGGACATTCTTCTACAAAATCAGGTACGGCTTTCCCGTTACCTACGAGACCGAACCGCCGGCGATACAGTTTCCGGAGAACCGGCCGGCGGTCCTGGTCTTTTCGAAAACCACCGGCTTCCGGCACGCCGAATCCATTGACGCGTCAAAACCCGTGTTGTCGGCGATGGCCCGGCGCAACGGCTGGTTTGTCTTCGAAACGGAGGAAGGGGGTGTTTTCAATCCGGCGCAACTGGAGCAATTCAAAGTGGTGGTCTTCAATAATTCCACGGGCCGGGTGCTCAACGAGGCGCAGCAGGCAGCGTTAAGCCGGTACGTGGAAGCGGGCGGGGCCTTACTGGGCATTCACGGCGCCGGCGATGATTCCCACCACTGGCCCTGGTACGAGACGCATTTGCTGGGCACCCGCTTTTCGCACCATTCGCTCCACCCGCAGTTCCAGAAAACCCGGGTGCACGTGGAAGCTGCCGCCGACCCGGCGCTTACGCGGCAATTGCCTCCCTCTTGGACCCACGAAGATGAGTGGTACGTCTTTTTCGGCCCGCCCAAAGGCGCCCGGGTGGTATCCTACATCAACGGGGAGCAGATCATTCCGGACGGCAACCTGCTTTGGATGAAGGATAAGAATTTCGGCATGGGCAAGTACCACCCCGTGGCCTGGAATCGGTCGGTCGGCAAGGGGAAGACGTTTTACACGTCCATGGGGCATAACCGGGAAGTTTGGCAGGACGCCCACTTCGTCCGTCTCCTGGAGAATGCCCTCCTTTGGACGATCAGGTAGCCAATCGGAAGCTTGCTTTGGGTGACTTGCATAGATAGGATGACCAAGCTTGGACGCTTGGGGAAGGGGCCTAGCGTATGCGGGGATGCGTGGAGGGGCAGGGGCAAGGGTTCAAGCGTGGACGCTTGAACCAGTTGCGTTCCGTGTTAAACCCTAATCACGTATTCAAGGCAAGCCGTCACGGTTCGGGACTGACCTCTTCGTAAATGCCCGCCATTGGCAGGGAGAGCCCCAGTTGCGGCAGCACCACGGTAGCTGCCAATCCTTCCACGGTGCGGTACTCCCACTTCTCCCCTGCCCTGGGGACGCAGGAGAGCAGCCAAGTTCACCGTAATCAGGTTATGATTACGGGTTGCCCCCGCCATTGCGAAGATCTCCCCGTAATAGTAGTCACTGCGCACTTCGCCCTGTTGGTCCAGGTGGGTGTACTCCTCGAACGTGTAATGCGTTTTTTGCTCCGGTGGATAGGCCATTGCGGTAAAGTGTCGGTTGGTTAAAGGTACGGAATCCCGGGCAAACTGCTGTACCGGAAGGAAGGCGCTGCCCGCGTGTACTATTTTACGCGGTTTGCGGGAAAGAACGGCAAGCCACCCTCCGGCCGGGGCTGCCCGGGGCCCGAAAAGGTGCCGCAGGGGCCTCCGCCCGGAAACCGACGATGGTACGACCGCCGTAATGAATTGTATACAATTATATTTTATAGAACTCACTCCGGTAGTACCTTTGCCGGACGATGGAGAACCCACCCAAGCGCCTCTTGCAGTTAGACCATTTTTTCTGTTTCCAGCTTTACGCGGCTTCGCGGGCCCTCACGGGCCTGTACCGGCCCCTGCTGGAACCCCTTGGCCTGACCTATCCGCAGTACCTGGTGATGGTGGTGCTCTGGGAAAAAGAGACGCTCAACGTTAAGCAACTGGGCGAAAAACTGTTTCTCGACAGTGGTACCTTGACGCCCTTGCTCAAGAAGCTGGAAGGCCAGGGGCTCGTGCTGCGGCAGCGGTCCTCCACCGATGAACGGCAGGTGATCATTGGCTTGACTTCCCGGGGACGGGCGTTGCGGGGAAGCGCCGAAAGCATTCCGGCCACGCTGCTCTGCCAGTTGAACATGAGCGAAGGGGAAGCGGGCCAGTTTCACCAGACCATTCGTACTTTTTTATCCGGACTTCATTCACAACTTACCTCATAATCCTTTATTACCTTCTATGAACGCCAGATTCCGGCTTGTATCCTATGAACAAGCACCCGAGGCCGTAAAAGCCATTTACGAAGAAACCATGCGCGAGATGGGCATTCCCTTCGTGCTCAACTGGTTTAAGTGCCAGGGCTCCAACCCGCTGCTGCTGGAAGGCAACTGGGCCAAGCTCCGCTCGACCATGCTCCGCGGCGAGGTGCCCTTTATCCTCAAACAGCTCATCATCTACAACATTTCCAAGAACAAAGGCTGCCACTACTGCGCCCACGCCTACGGCGTAATCGTGGATTCGATGAGCAAAACCCTCACCGGCCGCGACGACCTGAGGCTGACCCGGCACCTGGACAGCGACTACGTGCCGGCGGCTTACAAAACGGCCATCCGGGTTGTTACCGCCAGCGCCCTTGCCCCCCAAAGTACCTCCGACGAGGACTTCGAAGCCCTGCGCGAGGAAGGCTTCAGCGAAACGGAAGTGAGTGAGCTGATGGCCCTGGCTGACCTGACCAACATGCTCAACACCATTGCCGACATTTCCGGCATCCGGATCGACAACGAACTCATGGAAGCCGTTTAACAACCGCCATGGACAGGGTACCCGCCGGAGAGCCGCCCATTGACCTGAGGGAACATTCCCAGCGGCTGCGCTACGAAGCCTTCTCGCAGCTTGCCAGCCAGGTGAACCAGGCCGTGCGCACCGAAGAGGTAGGCAAGGCGCTGGCCCGGCACGTGAAGTTCATGCTCGACGCGTTCCGGCTCCGGCTGCTGCACGTATTCGAAGAATCAGTTACCGTGCTCGAACTCGCCGGGGGCACCTGCACCGCGCGGGAAAGTCCGCGGGCCGAAAGCCCGGCCGGCATCCACGTGTTGGAGGCGCAGTTGCTCGACACCCAACTGCCGCTGCAACTGGAGGGGGCCGCCCTGGGGGAACACGCGGCGCTGCGGGGGAGTCTGTTCGACCACCCCAGAGCCACCCGCTTTTTTGCCCTGCCCCTGCGGCTGGGTGCCCGGCACGAGGCCGTGCTGTCGGTGGCCGGCAAAGAGGCCTCCCCTTTCGGGGTTACCGACTTCCGGCTCATGCGCCTGCTGGGCGAACTCCTCGCGGGCAAACTGGCCCAGTTGTGCCTGGCGGCCAAGGTAACCCGCCGGAACCAGCAGCTGGGCGAGGCCAACGAAGAACTGCTCACGCTCAACGAGCAGATCAAGCGGCTCAACCTGGTGCTGGAGCAGCAGGTGGAACAGCGTACGGCGCAGCTCCGGCGGGCCAACGAGGAACTGGCGACGATCTTTTACCGGACCTCGCACGACTTCCGCCGGCCCCTGATGACGCTGCTGGGGCTGCTGAACCTGGCCGAAATGGGCGTCCGGGACCTGGCCGCGCCGGCGGGTGATCCGGCCGCCGGCGAGGCGGTCCGCCGGGGCGTTGCCGACGCCCTCGACATTTTCCGGCAGGGCAAAGGGGTAGTGAGTGAATTGGATGCGATGCTGAGCAAGCTCAGTACCCTGAGCGGGCTGGAGACGGCGGCCGTCCGGCGGGAACCGGTTGATTTTGCCGCGATCCTAGCCGGGTTACGGCAAAAGTTTGAACCGGAACTGGCGCGGTACGGGGTACAGTTGAACCTCGATATCAGCATTACGCCGCCCTTTTCGGGCAACGCCGGCACGATCAGCGTGATCCTGGAGAACCTGCTGGAAAACGCCATTCAATTCCGCAGCGCCCATCCCGTGATCGGGGTGCGGGTGTACCCGGAAGCCGCGTGCGCCGCCGGCGGTGACGGAACGCCGGTGGGCCACGGCGACGAAGAGCCGCCGGCGGACGACGGGGCGGGCTTGCCGGCGGGGCGTAGCTGGCTGGTGCTGCAAATTGCCGACAACGGCGAAGGCATCCATCCGGCCTGGCAGGATAAGATATTTGACCTATACGTCAGGGCCAGTGAACGCTCCAAGGGCAACGGGCTGGGCTTGTACGTAGTGCGTAAACTGGCAGAAGGGCTTCAGGGTACCGTAACCGTCCGCAGTGAACCCGGCCAGGGCGCCGTCTTCACGGTGAAACTCCCCGGCTGAACCGGCGGCGCGGCTCCCCAAACACGTAAACGACGCACCCATGAGACTCACAAGCAACCTCGCTGCCCCGCTCTTCAAGCTGAAGGACGTGTACGGCCGGATCATTGACCTGGCCGAATACCGGGACAAAAAGGTGTTGATCGCCTTTTTCCGGCACGCCGGCTGTCCCTTCTGCAACATCCGGGTGCACAACCTGCTGAAAGTACAACCCGCGCTGAAAGCCCAGGGGCTCGAAATGATCTTTTTCTTCGAATCGAAGGAAAAAGTACTGCTCAACAGCATCTTTCACCAGGAAATATCCCCCATTCCGCTCATCTCGGACCCGGAAAAGCAGTGGTACGCGGCCTACGGGCTGGAAGAATCGGGCTACAAAGCGGCCGTGAGCCACATCCAGACGTTCGTGCAGACGGCTTTCAAAGCGTCCGGGCTGGGCCTGCCCATGCACCTGATGGCCGGGGGCGAATCCATTAAAACGATGCCGGCCGAGTTTCTGCTGTCGAAAGGCCTGCTGATCCGGGAAGTGCACTATTCCGAAAGGCTCAACGAGCGGATGAGCGTGGACAAGATCCGGGCTTTTGCCGCTTCCGCCTAGCGGGCCGGGTTTCACGCAAAGGGCGCAAAAGAGGCGCGCAAAGGCCGCCAGGAGGGGTAGGGTTTAAACCCTATCCCTCCTATCCCTCCTGGCGGTCATGGCGTCTCCTTTGCGATCCTTGCGGTTGAGTTTATGTGGATGGATTAACTTTCGTGCGTAAGATGGGTGTGTCCGCTTAAAAAAATTTTAATTTTCGGGCGGAAGTAACACCTGCTGGTACGTTCCAGTTGTACCGAACCCTTATGGCACACGTACCCCAACTCATTACCGACCTGGCCCTGATCCTGGGTGCGGCCGGCCTTACCACGCTCATCTTCAAAAAACTCAAACAGCCCCTGGTGCTGGGTTACATCCTGGCCGGGCTGCTGGTAGGACCCAATTTCCCGCTCTTTCCGACCATCGCCGAAATAGAAACCATCCGCATCTGGGCCGACATCGGCGTCATCTTCCTGCTGTTCGGCCTGGGGCTGGAGTTCAGTTTCAAAAAGCTTGTGAAAGTAGGCGGTTCGGCTTCCGTAGCCGGTTTGTATGAAGTCGGCGCGATGTTGCTGCTGGGGTACGCAACGGGCTACTGGCTGGGGTGGTCGCGCATGGACAGCCTCTTCCTGGGCGGGGTGCTGGCTATTTCTTCCACCACCATCATTCTGCGGGCCTTCGAAGAACTGGGCCTGAAAACCCAGCAGTTTGCCGGGCTCGTATTCGGCATCCTGGTGATCGAAGACCTGGTAGCCATCCTGCTGCTGGTACTGCTGTCCACGCTGGCCGTCAGTCAGCAGTTTGCCGGCACGGAACTGCTCGTGTCGGTGGGCAAGCTGGGCTTTTTCCTGGTGGTCTGGTTCCTGGCCGGCATCTACCTGATTCCTTCCTTTCTGCGCAGCACCCAGAAACTCATCAGCAACGAAACGCTGCTCATCCTGGCCATTGCCTTTTGCCTGTTGATGGTAGTGCTGGTCACGAAAGCCGGCTTTTCGGCCGCCCTGGGCGCCTTCGTGATGGGTTCCATCCTGGCCGAAACCCTGTACGCCGAAAAGATCGAGCACCTGATGCAACCCGTCAAAGACCTCTTCGGGGCCGTATTTTTCGTTTCCGTGGGCATGCTGATCGACCCTTCGGTGCTGCTCACCTACGCCGGGCCGGTGGCGCTGCTGTCGGCCGTGGTGATCCTGGGCAAATCCTTCAATGTAACGCTGGGGGCGCTGCTGTCGGGCCAGCCGCTCCGGCAGTCGCTGCAAACGGGGCTCAGCATGGCCCAGATCGGGGAATTTTCTTTCATCATCGCCACGCTTGGCCTCAACCTGAAGGTGACCAGTGATTTTCTCTACCCCATTGCCGTGGCCGTTTCGGCCATCACCACGTTCACCACGCCTTACCTGATCCGCCTGGCGGTTCCCTTGCACGAGGCGGTGGAGCGGGCCCTCCCCAACCGCTGGAAAGCGGTGCTCAACACCTACACCACCGGCACCCGCACCATTACCAGCGTGAGCGACTGGCGCAAGCTGGTCCATACGTACCTGCAAATCGTGCTGATCAACGCGGTGGTCATCATCAGCATCATCCTGCTCACGACCCGGTACCTGACGCCGGCCGTCCGGGCTGCGGTCGCGCCGGCACCCTGGGCCGAAGTGATCACGGCCCTGGTGGCCCTGGCGTTCATGGCGCCCTTCATCTGGGCCCTCTCCGTGCGGAAGATCCGGACGGAGGCGTACAACCACCTCTGGCGCAACCGCAAGTTCAACCGCGGGCCGCTCGTGGTGCTGGAAGCGGGCCGGATTGCGCTGGGCGTACTGCTGGTGGGATTCCTGCTGGATCAGCTTTTTTCGCCGGCCGTCGCCCTGGTGGGGGCCGTCGTCATCATTGCGGGGGTGTTGCCGCTGTTTACCCACAAACTCCAGGCAACGTACTCGCGCATCGAAAGGCGCTTTCTCTACAACCTGAACGCCCGGGAGTTTACCACCGGCAAGGGCCGCAACGGCGCAATGGGCAAAGGGCTCCTGCCCTGGGACGCCCACCTGACGGAGTTTGAAGTCAGCCCGGATGCGGCCGTGATCGGGAAAACGCTCCAGGAGCTTGCTTTCCGGGAACGGTACGGCGTAAACGTGGCCCGGATCGAGCGGGGCCGCAACACCATTGTGGCGCCCAAGGGCATGGAACGGATTTTTCCCTTCGACAAAATCACGGTCGTGGGCACCGACGAACAGCTCCGGTTGCTCAAGCCGGTCCTGGAACCGCCCCAGAGCCAGCTGCCGGCCCTGCACCCGGAAGTAACGCTCAAGCAACTGGTGGTGGACGAAAAGTTTCCCTTCCTGGGCATGAGCATCCGGGCTTCGAACATCCGGGAGAAGACGAGTGGTCTGATCGTGGGCATTGAACGCAACGGGCAGCGCATTCTCAACCCGGACCCGGGTACCCGGTTCGAGAAAGGGGACATTGTCTGGCTGTCGGGCGACCGGGAACTGGTCCGGGCCGTGGGCAAGGAGTAAGCCTGATTCGTTGTGGGTTGTGGGTTGTTCGTACGCGCATCGCAGCAGGTCGTTGGGGAAGAACATTTACAAGAGTTACGCACGTGTCGACCCGGGCTGTAGGAAGAGGGGCTGTATCATCAATGAGTGCACTGACAGGGGTATGGAGTAAGTTTCGCCACGACTGGCGGGGAGGAAGCGACACGGATAGGGGTATCGCTGGGGCATGAGGTGGAGCCTTGTGCCGGGAACCGGTCTGGCGCGGGGAAATCGGCACCAATGGGGTACCTCATAGGCCAGCCGTGAGGGAACTCAGGCGGTGTCCACCGGTGCCGCTTCCGCTGCGCCGGCCGTGCCCTGATCATTACCTGACGCCTGTTATAAGCAAAAGGGGCTGCGTTGTGCAGCCCCTTTCATTTCGCTTGCGGAAAACCTAGTTCACGTCCCAGAAGATCCGGGTTTCGCGGGTGTCGGCCGGCTGCACGGCCCGGTAATTTTCGCTGTTGTAAGACTTCTCGTTGGAAGGATAGACCAGCCGGAGCGGCGGTCTTTCGTACCCCGACAAGGGCGCCGCCGGGAAAGTGAGCTGCGGGTAATTGGTCCGGCGGTACTCCGCCCACGCCTGCGTGGCCTGTAAAAAGCCGAAGTGCAGCCATTTCTGCGTCCATATCAGGGCCAGTTTCTCCGCCGTGCCGCCCGCGTAGGCAATCGGGGAAGCCTTCACGAACGTATTCACCTCCTCGGCGGCGGGCGGGGCCAGCACCGTGCCGCCCGCCGCGTTGAGGCCGTTGAGGTAGTAGTAGAACGCGACCGATTGCCGGACGGCCGTTTCGTAGGCCGCCTGCGCGTCGGCAGTACTCCCCCACCGTTCAAAGGCTTCGGCTTTGAGGAAATTTACTTCGGACGCCGTCATCACGATGCCGGGCAGCGAGGGGTTTTCGAGAAACGTAGCCGAATCGAGGATTGCGTACTGCGCAAATTCGGCTTCCTGCTGCGCGGCCGTGAACGCAATGGGCATGGCCCGGTACGTCGGGTTGGGCACGAACACCCCGTTGGCGGTGGTGCCGAACTTGTCGAACATCACCGGGAGGCGCGGGTCGCCGGCCGGCAGCATGACCTGGTTGAGCATGTAATCCGGGGCGTAGTGGCTCGTCAGCTCCGTCAGCGCCGAACGCAGGTTGTCGGTATTGGTGGTCAGGGGCCGCAGCAGGGCATCGGAAGCCGCCGGCGAGTAATTGGCCGCGTTGCCCCCGTCCATGAGCGGGTAACTGCCGGCGTTGCCGAGCATTTCCAGCACTTCCGTCCGGGCCGTCCCTTCGTTCACGTTCGAAATCCGCATCAGCAGACGCAGGCGGACCGAGTTGGCGTAGCGCCGCCATTTGTCGATGCTGCCGTTGAGCAGAATGTCCGCTTTGCTGAAGGCCGGGTTGGCGGCCGCCGTGCCGAAATAGGTTGCCGCCGTTTCGAGGCCCGCCAGGAAAGTGTTGTACAGTTCGGCCTGCGCGTCGAACCGGGGGTTGCCGATGGTGCTGTTGGTTTGCAGGCTGCCGGCCTGACTGTAGGGAATGTCGCCCCACAGGTCCACCATTTGCGCCGCCTGGTCGAACACGACCACGCTGGCGGCCTGCATGAAGATTTCCTGGCTGGCTTTCTCGGTTTCGCCCAGTTGGTTGTAGGTAGTCTCCATGGCCCGGTACATGCCCAGCACGCCGGGGGCGTAAAAGTCCCGCCAGTACTCGCCCGTGTACCCGTCGCTTTGCTGGTAGGCTGTGTTGCCGTTGGAAAAAAAGGCCGTCTGGCTGTACACGGCCGGCTGCATGAGCAGAAACGTGCGCACGTTCCAGTACGAGGGGCGCACCCGGTCGTTGTTGAGGATGTCGGTAAAGAAGCCGGGAATGAGGGCTTTGCTTGATTTTTCCGGGTTATTGTATTTCTCCTCCAACTCCTTTTCGCAACTGCCCAGGACCAGCGCCAGGGCCAGCAGCACCGTTGGTTTGAATAAGAATCTTTTCATGCTACGGATTGATTGATGCGTGGGTGAATGGGTTTAGAAACTGGCGTGCAGGGCCACGCCGAAGCTCCGGGTGGCGGCGCTCGAACCAACGTCGATGCCCTGCGACCACCACTTGTTGCCGATGGGCGCCTCGGGATCGAGGTTTTCGAGGGTGCGCCAGAAATAGAACAGGTTGCGGCCGACCAGCGAGAAGCGGATGTTGTTGAGGCGCAGTTTGCTGGCGAAGGCGGCCGGCACCCGGTACGACAGCGTGGCCTCGCGCATCTTCACGAAGCTGTTGTCGAATACTGAGCCTTTCTCGTTCCAGGCGTCGTAGCCCCAGCCGAACGTGGTCAGGTAGTAGTCGGCCGCCGAGATGATCCGGTTGTTGGGTTCGCCGCTGTTCTGGTTCACGCCTTCCAGCAGCACGCCGTCGTTGTAGGTCACGCCGTTTTCGGTGTATTCGAGCCCGCCGTTTTCGGCATCGCGGTATTGCAGGGTGTTTTCGTAGAGGCCGGCCCCCGTCTGGTACTTGGTCGGGTTGGACACCATTTGCCCGCCGAACCGGTAATCCACCGTGAAGTCGAGCGAGAAGCCCCCGTAGGAGAACGTGTTGGAAAGCCCGCCGACGGCCTTGGGCATGATGTTGCCGGCCCGCACGTAACGCGTCTTGTCCATCACGTAGAAGCCGTCGTCGCTGATGAGCAGGTTGCCGTTCTCGTCGGTGGCCCGCGGGTACACGTAGATGTTGCCCAGGGTTTCACCCACGCCGGCCACCACCCGCACGGCGCTCTGCTCCGACTCGTTGAAAATGATCTCCTTCACCCCGTCGGCCAGCGAAATCACCCGCGAACGGTTGAAGGCGTAGTTCACCCGGGCGTCCCAGCGGAAATCACCCACGGAGATGGGCGTGGCGTTGAGGGCTATTTCCACGCCCCGGCTGCCGATCTTGCCCACGTTCACGATCTGGCTGGTGGCCCCGTTGGAAGGCGCGGTGGACAGGTTCAGGATCTGGTCGTTGATCACGTTGTCGTAGAAGGCCACGTTGAGGCCCAGGCGGTTGTTGAGGAAACGGGTTTCGAGGCCGAATTCCTTTTCGTACTTCTTCTCCGGCCGCAGCGTGTTGTTGCCGTAGGGGCCCGTCAGGCTCAGGGAGGGTACCGACCCGGTGGGGGTCTGCAAGGGCGTTTGCGAGTAGAGGATGTTGGACTCGTACACGGGCGGAATGGTGGCCACCACGCCGTAGGAGGCCCGCAATTTGCCGAAGCTCAGCGCGGCGGGCAACCGGAAGGCGTCGGTAAACACGAAGCTGGCGTTCACCGACGGGTAGAAGTAGCTGTTGTTGACCGGGGGCAGCGTAGAGGCGTACTCCTGGCGGGCCGTGCCTTCCAGGAACAGGAAGTCGCGGAACCCCAGGTTCACGATGCCCAGGTAGGCGTACTTGAGCAGTTCCTTGCGGCCCGACGAGGTCGTGGGGATGCCGTACGAGTTGGACAGGCTGAACCAGTTTTCCGTCACCAGCCCGCCGGTCGTGCCCGAAGACTGGTCGCGGTAGTTCTCCGACCGGGACTGGAACCCGCCGCTCAGCGAGAAGTCGAACTCCTCGCCCACCTGGTTCGAATACGTCAGCAACGCGTCGCCGTACAGGATGGAATACTGGCCCTTGGAGGTGTTGTAGCCGCCCGAGCTGTTGGACGAGGAGTTGTACGCGGTAGCGTACTCGTTGTAGCGCCGGTCTTCGATGTTGAGGCCGGTGTAGTCGTTGCCGACCCGTCCGCGGAACCGCAGGTGGTCCACAATGTCCCAGTTGAGGGTGGCGCTGGTGATGAGGCGGTTTTCCGTCTCGTCGTAGTCGTTTTTGAGCTGGTTCCAGAAAAAGTCGAGCAGGTTGGTGGCCCGGATGTTGTAGACGAAATCCTCGGGGCGGCCCGACCCCAGCGTAGAGTACTTGTAGCCGTCGGTCGTCCGGAACCGGTCCCGCATCAGCCCTACGTCTTCGGTCCGGCTAAAAAAGCCGCCGAAGGACCCCAGCACCTGGCCCAGCTGGTAGGCCCGGTTGTGGGTTTGGGTGTTGATGAAGTTCACTACTACGTCGGTGCTCACCTTGTTGCTCAGCTGCACGGTGCTGTTGAGGTTAAAGGAATTCCGCTCCTGGTTGCTGCCCGGGTTGGTGCCCTTGTAGTCCATGCGGGTGGCCGACAGGCGGTAGGAAATCTTGTCGGTCTGGTTGGACAGGCCGATGTTGAAGTTGGAGTTGTAACCCCGGTCGAAAATGTCGCGGTAGTTGTCCTCGCGGGGGGAGAAATCCCGCGTGGAGCCGTCCCACCACCGCACCGGCTGGCCTTCCATGCGGGGACCAAACTGCCCGTAGGCCCGGAAATACGGCCGCAGGCCGCCGGGCGAATTGGCGTCGGGAATCCAGCCCGCGGCATCGGCGCCGGCCGAAACGTTGGTGCCCCGGTCGTAGCCCGGCCCGTACACGTTCTGGAATTTGGGCAGGAAAGCCACCTGTTCCACGGTGGCCGTGTAGTTGACGTCCACGCCGAGCCCTTTGCCCTTGGTGCCCTTTTTGGTGGTAATCACGATCACCCCGCTGGCCGCGTCGGAGCCGTAGAGGGCCGTGGCGCTGGCGCCTTTGAGCACCGTCAGGCTGGCAATGTCGGCCGGGTTGATGTCGAGGATGCCGTTGCCCCGGATGCGCTGGTCGTCCCAGTAGTTGCCGTTGTTGGCGCCGGCCGCCCCGTTCTGCCCGTCGTTGCGGATCATGATGCCGTCCACCACGTACAGGGGTTGCTGGTTGTAGTTGAGCGAATTGATGCCCCGGATCTGGACGTTCACCGCGCTGGACGCGCCGCCGGGCGCCGTGGTGATTTTTACCCCCGCCGCCTTGCCGTACAGGGCCGAGGCAAAGTTGGTGTTGCCCGCCTGGGTGATCTGCTCGGAAGTAATCGTGCTGACGGCGTAGCCCAGGGCTTTTTCTTCCCGCTTGATGCCCAGGGCCGTCACCACCACTTCGTTGAGCGACTGCACGTCGGGCACCAGCGCCACGTTGATGGTCGTGCGGTTGTTGATGGGCACTTCTTCGGTCAGGTAGCCGATGAACGAAAATACCAGCGTCGCGTTGGCCTGGTCGTCGGGCACGGCAATGGAGTAGTTGCCGTCGGCGTTGGTGGTGGCCCCGGTGGTGGTGCCCTTCAGGAGTACGTTGGCCCCGACCACGCTTTCTCCCCCGGCATCCGTCACCCGGCCCGTAATGGTCAGGGCCCTCTCTTCCCCGCCCGGCCCGGCTTTTTCCAGGGGGTTGGCGGAGGCGAACCGGTCGAGGGAAATGCCCGGGCCGGCCGCCGCTTCGGGGCCCGCCCCGTGCGGCCGGAGCGAACTGATCTTATGGGATTTCCGGACGATGCCGTACGTGTGGGCGTCCAGTTTGCGGTAGCTCAGTTTGGTGGCCGCCAGCAGCTCGTCGAGCAATTGTTCCAGCGACTTGCCTTCCCGGGTGCCGTCGTAGCTGAGTTGCTTGCGGTCCACCAGGCTGCTTTCGTACACGAACCGCACGTTGAACTGGTTTTCCAGCCCGGCCAGAATGGACTTGAGCGACGTGCCTCCCTTGCCGGCTCTCGGCGACTGGTACGCGGAAGGAACAGGGTTGGCGGCCGAAACGAACTCCTGGGCGCTTGTCGCAGGAGCCGGCACCAGCCAACAGCCTATTGCCAGGGTACAGGCCAGTACTTTCGACTGGGCCACTGGCGCGGTGAAGAATAGATTTCTAAACATAGGCGCGGAATTAAGTGGATTGGGTACGGGAAAAAAGAGTGAGATGTCGCTTGGATGCCGGTGCTACTCGGCGGGGTCAGTGGCCCGGAACACCACTTTGCCGTCCGTTCTGGTGGCCTCAATGGAAAGAATGGTACTCAGGGTTTGGAGCAGAAAATTCAGGTCGCGGTTCTGGATCACCCCGGTCACTTCGCGGGTCTTGAGGGATTCGGTTTCGATCACGACGGGGTAGCCGTACGCCGCTTCGATGATCCTGGCAATTTCGGTCATGGTGGTGTGGTCGAGGCGGAGTTCGCCTTCCTGCCACACCGTGTAGGGCCGGGGATTGACTTTTTGCTGCCGCACCCGGTTGGTCTGTTTGGTCATTTCGAAGAGTTCCCCCGGTTGCAGGGCCAGCCGGCGGGGCTGCCGGTCCTGGATGCGGAGCTGGACCTTGCCCGAGTTCAGCAGCACCTGCACCTTCTCCGGCCGGTTCGATACGTTAAATTCGGTGCCGATGACTTCCACGTTCACCTTGCCGGCGTGCACGATGAATTTGACCGGCACGTCCCGGTGCCGGCTGCGGCTCCGGTGCGTTACTTTGAAATAGGCCATGCCTTCGAGCCATACTTCGCGGTCCGCGGCCCGTTCGGGGCGGGCGGCGTCGGCGGGCCCACCGGTCCACCCGGGCGCAATGCGCAGGTGGGAGTTGCCGCTCAGTACCACCGTGGACCCATCCGGCAGGGTGACTTCCCGCTTCTCGCCGTACCGGGTCACGTAGTCCAGCGGGTCGGCGGGCTGGCGGAACCGGACGTACCACACGGCCGTTGCCACAACCAGGGCCACCAGCATGGCGGCGACCCGCCACGTGGGCCCGCCCCACGGCCGCACCTGCGGAACGGCCGGCCGTTCCGCGGCCCGGGGCCGGTCGGCTGCCATGCGTTGCCGGACCTGCCGGATGGCTGCTTCGATTTCGGCCGGCGGCGGGGCTTGTTTGGGCATGTGCAACAGGTTTGCCAGGGCCGCGGCGGTTGCCACGTCCGTTGCTTTTTCCGGATGCGCTTTGGTCCAGTTTTCCCAGAAAAGCACGTCGCCGGAGTCCAGGCGCTTCACCCAGTTTTGGAAAGAAGCATCCATCGCCAGTGCTTCCGGGGAGAAGGAAGTATAATCCACCATGAGGGTTGTTGTAGGGGTAGGCTGCTCGGGGAGCAGGGGCGTAAATCATCCCATAGATGGATTCGCCCGCCGGTTCTACTGTACTTTCCGGCTTTTTTTGAAAAATAATTTTACCGGCCCGGTGCTACTGCCACCAGAGGGCCGTGGTGCACAGGGCAAAAAGCAGGTTCCCCTTCAGAAGTTTGAGTGCTTCGTAGATGAGGTTGTACACCGACTGCGTTTTGAGCGACATGATTTCGGCAATCTCTTCGTTGGTGAGTTCGCCGTAAAACTTGAGGTACACGGCTTCCCGGTGCCGGCGGGGCAGGGTGTTGAGGGCCTGTACCACCCTTTCGCGCTGCTCGCCCAGCTCCTGCTGCCCGATGAGCAGGTCTTCCTGGGAAAACACAATTCCCCCTTCGGGATCGGACCCTTCGGTGTAATGGCTCCAGCGGGCGTCGCGGGTCATTCCCTGGAGCAGGCTGTGCTTGAGTGATTTGAGCAGGTAGGTTTTTACAAAGGTGACCTGGCTCAAGGTTTCCCGTTCCCGCCAGAGTTTTAAAAACAGGTCCTGGATGCAATCTTTGGTGAGGGAGGGGTTGGCGGACAATTTCACGCCGTAGTTGTACAGATCGCCGTAATACTTCTTCATCAAGGCATCCACCGCATCTGCGTTCCCATGCTGCAGGTTTAACCAGATCAGGTGGTCCTCCATGATAAAATACGTCCCAACGCAGGCAGGCTGCCGGGGGGTGAAGTTTGTTTGGTGGTTGAGCGGTGAGAATCAACGCCTTAACTGCCGGGCCCATCCCGGAAGGCAAAAAGGTAAGGGATTGAGAATGAATGTACAAAGATAGGACTTTCGCTGAGAGGACATCTGGAAAAGGGCATTTACCCACCCATTCTCCCAAGTCTGCATCCGCTTCTTCCGGAATATTTTTGGGACCGCATAGAATACGTCTTTTCTGAGGCCGTCAGTGATACACGGACGGCGGCGGGCACTGACGGGGGCATCCGACCCATTATGACGGGCCGTGGTCAGTGTCTCACTGACCACTTCTGAGAAAGTCCCCGGTATACGGAGTAGTAACAGCCCGATCCGGAACGCGCCGGCAAACGAACAACGAAAAACTACCTCTTCGCCTACCGGGCCGCGAACGAAAAGGCCAGGGCGGGATAAGCCCCCGCGGTTTTTGCCAGCGAGGCCGGCAGGTATACCCTGACCTTGTCGCCGGCCAGTTCCCATTTCACCGGTTGCTGATCCTGCAAAAGCGTCACCCGGGTGCCCTTCCGGGGAACGTTTCCCGTCCATTCTACCGTGGCGGGGACCGGCTGGTGTTCCGGCAGGCACACAATGGCGTAACGCGTTCCGTTTTTGCCCTGCGTAAAGTAAGTGGTCTTGTCCTGGTAGGTTTCCGTGGTGCGGGTGTTGTAAATGGCCGCCCCGTTCACCGCCAGCCATTTGCCGATCCCGGCCAGGCGTTCGGTGGCTTCGGCGGGCAACGTGCCGTCGGGCCTGGGCCCCACGCCCAGCAGCAGGCTTCCTCCCTTGGCTACTACCTCGGCCAGGGTGTGGATGATTTTCGCCGGCGACTTGAATTGGTCATTGGGCACGTAACCCCAGTTGTTGGCCAGCGTCAGGCAGCTTTCCCAGGGATTGTCGATTTTCCGCTCCGGCACCCGCTGCTCGGGCGTCTGGTAGTTTTCGTACGGCCCGTGCACCGTCCGGTCCACGATGAGCAAGCCCGGTTGCGCCTGCCGGGCCATGGCCGCAATGCGGGGCATGTCTACTTCCTGGCTGAACTCGGGGATGGCTGCCCCCCAGGAACGCACCTCATCGTTGACCGTTGACAGCGGCCGTACCCAGCCGCCGTCCAGCCAGAGGATGTCGATGGCGCCGTAGCCGTGCATCAGTTCGCGGATCTGGTTGTGGGTGAACTGCTTGTACTGGTTCCACCGCCAGGGATGCTTGCGGATGTCGTAGTTCACGTTGCGGTCGGGAGTAGCGTACTTGGGCCACCAGAAGTATTCACTGTGCCAGTCGGGCTTGGAAAAATACGCCCCGATCATGAAGCCTTCCTTGCGGAAAGCTTCGAAGACATGCCTGGTCACGTCCGCCCGCGGGTTGTCCTTGAAAGGCCCGCTGGTGATCTTGAAATCCGACTGTTTGGTGTCGAACATGCTGAAGCCGTCGTGGTGCTTGGTGGTAAAAACCAGGTAGCGCATCCCGGCTTTTTTGGCGGCGCCGGCCCACCCCTCCGGGTCGAAATGCACCGGGTTAAAGTCTTTGCTCAGGCCCCAGTACCACTGCTTGTACGCCTCGTAGGCCACGGTGCTGTCGCGTTCAATCCAGCTTTCGGAGCACAACTGCCACGACTCGATGATCCCCGGCACGGCGTACAGGCCCCAGTGAATGATCATCCCGAATTTCTGGTCCCGCCACCGGTCGAGTTTCTGCTGCACCAGCGGGTCGGTGGGCGGCTCGTACTGAGCCGATTGGTGGTGCACGCCCTGCTGCTGGGCGTGGAGGGCGTTTGCCATAAAAACCGTGCAAAGCAACAGGGGAATCGTCAGTCTGGCGGGCATCATACTGATTCGTTGTTGGTTGTTCGTTGTCAGTTATTCGTAAAACCTTGATTCACGAGGCATTACGCACAGCTAAATACGTAATCATAAAGTCATTTGGGTATAAGGGATGGGATTAAACGGAAGCCGTCAGCCTGGCGGTAATTTCGGTCACCATGCCGGCCGAGCCGATGTAGAGGGGGCTGCGCTGGTGCAGCGAAGCCGGCGCAATATCGAGAATGCGACTTTCGCCGGCGCACGCCTTGCCGCCGGCCTGTTCGATGAGAAACGCCAGGGGGTAGCATTCGTAGAGCAGGCGCAGCTTCCCCTCCGGCGCCTTGGGCAAAGGCGGGTACAGGTAGATTCCCCCTTTGAGCAGGTTGCGGTGAAAATCCGCCACCAGCGACCCGATGTACCGCGCCGTGTGTCCCCGGTCGCGGACGGCCTCCAGGTATTCCCGGACCGGGGCGGGAAACTGCCGGATGTTGCCCTCGTTGCAGGAGTAAATGCTTCCCTGGGGCGGGGAAACCAGTTCGGGGTGCGACAGAAAAAACTCGCCCAGCGAATGGTCGTAGGTAAACCCGCTGACGCCGCTGCCGGTGGTGTAGACCAGCATGGTAGAGGAACCATAGAGGATGTACCCGGCGGCTACCTGCTTGTCGCCCCCTTGCAGGAAATCGTCCACGGTGGCCCGGGTGCCGACCGGGCTTACCCGGCGGTAAATCGAGAAGATCGTCCCCACCGATACGTTCACGTCGATGTTGGAAGAACCGTCCAGCGGGTCCATGGCGACTACGTAGCGGGCCGAATCGTTGCCGGTGTAGATGATGTCTTCTTCCTCCTCCGAAATGATGGCGCAGGCCTCGCCGCCGTGCTTGAGGGCGCGGATGAAGCGGATGTTGGCAATCACATCCAGCTTTTGCTGCGCTTCGCCCTGGACGTTCTGGTTGCCCATGGCCCCGGTAATGTCCACCAGGCCGCCCCGGTTGATTTCCCGGTTCACGATTTTTCCGGCCAGGGCAATGTCGCGCAGCAACTGCGAGAGTTCACCGGTGGCAAAGGGGAAGGCGCTTTGCTTCCGCATGATGTAGCGGTCCAGCGTAACGCCCACGGGCAAGGCAAGCTGCGTATTGGTTTCCATCGTAAAATACCGGGTGAATTTGAATGAAAAGCAAAAGCCGGGAGAAGTCTACTGAATAAATGGTTGTTCGTTGCTCGTTGTTCGGGGAACGCGTGGCTTACGCACCCTTGCTGACAACGAGCAACGCACAACCAACTACTCGGCGTTCCGGAGGGGCGTGATCGTGACCGGGCCGAGCAGGCCGGAGGGCTGCGGTTGCCAGCCCGACGCATCAAAAGGCTTGTAGTTGATGTTCACGAAATTGATTTCGTGGTACTTGCGCCACGCGATGCCTTTGCGGTCCATGTCGCGGATGCGGTTTGCCATCAGGTTGACCACCTCGACCGTAAGGGTATTGGGTCCGGCCTTGAGGTACTTGCCGATCCGTACCCGGAAGGGAATGCTCCACAAAATGCCCGCATCCTGCCCGTTTACCCACACCCGGGCACTCTCCCGCACGTCCCCGAGGTGCAGCAGGTACTCGTCGGCCTTCTTATCGGGCAGGGTAAAGGTGATCGTGTACTGCCCGGTGCCGGAAAACGATTCGGCTTTCGGGTCGGGCAACTGCGTCCAGGAGACGAGTTCCCGGAGTTGCCGGCCGGCGGGGCGTTCGGGACCGCCTTCGGTGAAGCGCAGGGCCCACTCCCCTTCGACGGGCAGGGGCGGGCCGGCGGGTTCGCCGTACCGCCAGGGCGTACCCCCGGTGTTTTTCTCCCGGTCCGCCTTCAGGATCAGGGCTTCGCCCGGCAGCACCTGCACCCGCACGGTGGTCGTATGCCCGGTAAGGGTGCTGGCGGCCAGCCCGGTGCTGCCCGACTGCGGGTCCAGGATCACCACCGACCGGGCCTCGGTATTGAGCGACAACCGGGCATCAATGGGTTTGGGCGTGTGGTTGACCAGGTAGTAGTATTTGCCTTCGGGGGTGGCCCGCCGGATGAATTTAAGGCCGGTGTCGGTCAGCGTTTCGCGCCGGATGCCGTGGTGCGCCAGGGCCTGCTGCACGTCACCCGCCAGCAGGATCTGCCCCTTCCCCACCGTTGCCGACCGGACGCCCGGCGCCTTTTCCGAAAAGCAAGCTCCGCCAGCAACGCTTGCTGCGCCCGCCGGCGCGCCGCCAGTTCGCCTAACCCGGGTACGTCTTCCGGCAGCGCCTGCATTACCACGGTGGCCCCCTCCCCCGCCAGCCGGAGGATGTGCCGCAGGGTAGCCGGCGGCATGAACCGGGTCTGCGGAATGATGAGCACCCGGTGCGACGGTGCCGACGGTGCCGTGGCAATCTGGCCGTCCACCGATCTGGCCCCGGCCAGCATCCCGTCCGAAACAAAATCCAGGGAATAGCCCGCCTTCATCAGCCCGGTTACCTGCCCGTATAAGGGCGTCGGGTGCAGCCACGCGTCGATGTCGTGCACTTTGATGAGCATTTCGCGGCCTTCGGGTTTGCTCCACACGTCGTAGATGGGCCAGTACACCAGCAGTTCGTTGTCGGACGTACCGGCTTGCAGCACCGATTGGCAGCGGGTAATGTATTCATTGAGGCCCCGCAGGTGCGGCCACAGGCTGTTGGCCGGCGTAAAGTTCACCGACGCGTAAAACAGCCAGCCGGGCCAGGGCACGTCGGCGGGCGAATAGGTGACGCCGTGGTAAAACACGTGGTTGACGCCGGCCAGAAACAACTGCTCCACTTCCGGCTTGCACTGCGAAAAGGAAGTTTTGAAGTGTTCGGTGAGCCAGGTAAACGTTTCGGAAGAGACCAGGGGCCGGCCCGCCACGTTGCCGGCCGAGGAGGCGAATTTGAGCATCACCGGGTCGGGGTCCACGTTGCGCATGTCGGCGCTGTCGCGGCGCAGGCCGGGAATGGGAAAGTAGCTGGAACCGAACGTCTCGCATTCGGGAATATCCACGGCGGCGTACAGGTCGAGCAGGTTGCCGGGCGAACCGTGGGCCTGGTTCCTGGTCAGGGCCTGCCGGCCGTGGGCCCACCCGGTCCAGGGACGGGTAAAGTTTTCGAGCAGCATTTCGCCCATTGTTTCCCGGTAATCGGCTTTCAGGCGGGCCACCCTTTCGGTCTTTTCGTCGCCGATCAGTTCGCGCAGGAAGGGCCGCAGGTCGTAGCCGCGGCGGCGCCCGAACACTTCGAAAAACGCCGGCGACCAGTCGGCCTCGTACACCTCGTAGCTGTCGTTGTAGAAGGCGCGGATGCCGGTTGGTTTGCCGGCAAAAGCCTGCGCAAACCGGTCGATGTACGCATCCACGGCCGGACGCGAAAGGTGATCCAGCGTGTACCCTTCCCCGCCCGGCGCGGCCCGTTTGACCATTTGCCGGGTTTTGCCGCTGAAGGCGGCGTACAGTTCCCAGGTGCCGCTTCTGGGCTTCCAGTCGAGGGTTCCGTCGGGGGCTACCTGGCCGAACAGGTTCAGCGTTTGGCCGCCGGCGCCGTAGGCGGTCAGGGCTTGCAGCACCGCGCCGGCTTCCCGCTGTCTGGGATCCTGGACGGCGAGTTTTTCCGCCAGCGACTGGCCCGCCCGGAGGGAATATTTTTGAATGATGAGCCGGGTGGCGGCGTGGGCCGGCGTCACGTGGGGCCCGCCGAACGGCCAGCCGGTGCCCATCGTCAGGTCTACGCCCATGCCGAGGCTGCCGGCCTTCTGCACAGTGAAGTCGAGCACGTTGAGCCACCGCGGCGAGAGGTACGGGAGGTAGCGGTTCTCGTAGCCGATGGCGCCGTAGATCGGGGCGATTTCTACCCCGCCGAGGCCGGCGGCCCCGTATTGATCGAGCAGCCGCCCGATGTTCTGCGCATCTACGGCGTTGCCCATCCACCACCAGCGGGTCCAGGGCTTGTGCTCCCGTTTTACTTCGGGCCACGCCGGCGGAGCCGCCGCATCCGGAACCGTACCGGTTTGCCGCGGGGACTTGCAACCGAGCACCAAAGCGGTAGTCAGCGCGAGGAAGGCGTATTTTTTAAGCAGGGAATGCACGGCGGGAAGTGGTTGTTTGGGTGCACCAAAGGAAGGCTAATCCAGGTGAAACACCTCGGTGAGCGGCACGGACACCGGCGAATGGTCAGGATTCGTATCCATCAATTCGGCCATGTAGGCCCACCATTTTTGCACGACCGGGTGCTGCGGCAACGCGCCGGCGGTGTGGCCCGCCTTCAGTTTCTGGAAGGCAAACAGCGTCAGCGTCTCTTCGTCGAGGTAGATGGAATAATCGTACACGCCGGCTTCGGTCAGGGCCCGCGAAAGCTCCGGCCAGATCTCGTCGTGCCGCTTTTTGTACTCGGCCGTCACGCCGGGTTTGAGTTGCATTTTAAACGCGTTTCGTTGCATGCGGAGGGAGGTTGTAGAGCGATGGAAGGGTTTCACGGAGTTTCACGCAAAGACGCAAAGGAGGAGCGCAAAGGGCGCAAAGAAAAAACGTAACCGCAAAGGGCGCAATAGAGACGCAAAGATTGCAAGGAGGGATCGGGTTTAAACCCTATCCTATGGATATTGCGCATACGTACGTAAGCTTCGCTCCGGTCAAACCAAGCGTAGCCTTTCCGTAGGGTAGGGTTTAAACCCTACCCTACTCAATGCCGCGACCGGAGCAGGAACACGGTCATGCTTTTGGGCCCGTGGGCGCCGATGACCAGCGACTGTTCAATGTCGGCCGTTTTGGAAGGACCCGCGATGAACACGCCGTACCCCGCGCGGAAATCCAGTTTTGCGTAGGCTTCGTGGAGGTTGCTCACCAGCTGGTCTTCCCGCAGCACCACGGCCAGAAACAGCGTGATGAAGGGCAGCGCCCGCAGCGGAAGGCGTCCCTCGTCTACCCAGACGGCCCCGTTTTCGGCCACGCCCAGGTTGCTTCCCAGCACGGTCAGGTAGAGGTGTTCAAACGCGTGCGGATCATCGGTGGGCAGGGGCGAAACGTTCCCCACGGGCAGGCCCTCCACCAGACTTACGACGGGTTGGCGGAGGTCAAAATGCGCCTCCAGGTGCGCGGCAACTTCCGCCAGCGAATCAACCCGCACGACGCGGCCCCCGATGGCCCCCAGCACGGTACTGAACTGCCCGGCTACATCCGGGTAGCCCGATGGGTGGTACACGGGCGGCGGCAGCGGCCGAAAGGCAGGTTTTCCGTCCCGTATCGCCTGCAATATCTTTTCCCTGGAATTCATATCTGTTGTTTAAATGGTCATTGGTCAGTAGTCATTGGTCATTGGGTACGCGTAAGGCATCGTATCCGATTGACCAATGACTACTGACCAATGACCAATGACTACTGACCACTGCTGCATTTATGCTTCACGTACCACTCCCGGAAGCTTTCCTTGGGCGGTTCGGGCATTTCCCGTTCCTTCGACCAGGGATTCAGACTGGGGCTCGCCATGATCGGGGAGAGCGGCTTCATCAGGGTGCGGCCCACTTTGCCGGCAAACCGGAACAGCCCGGGATGGGCCAGCACGGTAGCCAGCCCCTTCATGCCCAGTTTCTTGGACCGTTGCACGTGCCCCCCTTCGGCCAGTACCTGCCGCCACTTGTAGAGCTGGGTGTGGATGTCAATTTTCACCGGGCACACGTTGGTACAGGAGCCGCACAGCGTGGAGGCAAAGGGCAGGTCGGCGTTCTTGGCGCATGTCGATGTTGGGCGCCAGGATAGCGCCGATCGGGCCGGCAATGGCGTAGTGGTAGCTAGTGGCCGCCGCTGCGCCGGTACACCGGGCAGGTGTTCATGCAGGCCCCGCACCGGATGCACTTGAGGGAATTGCGGAAATCGGGACTTGCCCAGCTGCCGGGTGCGGCCATTGTCCACCAGCACCAGGTGCATCTCCTGGCCGGGGGCGGGCTGCGTGAAGTGGCTGGAGTAGGTGGTGATGGGCTGGCCGGTGGCGCTGCGGGCCAGCAGGCGCAGAAACACGCCCAGGTCTTCCTGCCGGGGAATCATCTTTTCGATGCCCATGCAGGCAATGTGCACTTTGGCCAGGTGGACGCCCAGATCGGCGTTGCCTTCGTTGGTGCACACCACGAAGGCCGCCCGTTTCGGCAATGGCAAAGTTGACGCCCGTAATGGCAACTGTCGGCGCCGAGAAACTTTTCGCGCAAGTGCTGGCGGGCGGCTTCGGTGAGGTACTGCGGATCGGTGGCGCCTTTCTCGGTGCCCAGGTGCTGGTGAAAAAGTTCGCCGATGTCCTCCTTTTTTGAGGTGAATGGCCGGCAGCACAATGTGGCTGGGCGGCTCGTTGCGCAGCTGCACGATGCGTTCGCCCAGGTCGGTATCCATCACCTCAATGCCGTTGCCCGGTCAGGTATTCGTTCAGGTGGCACTCCTCGGTCAGCATGGATTTGCTTTTGACGATGCTTCCGGGCGTTGTGCTGGCGCATAATGGCGAGCACAATCCGGTTGTGCTCCTCGCGCATCAGCGGCCCAGTGGACGTGCATGCCGTTCCTGCGGGCGTTCTCTCAAACTGCTCCAGGTACCCGTCGAGGTGGGAAAGCGTGTGCGATTTGATCTGCGAAGCCAGCTCCCGCAGCTCCCGAACTCGGGCACGGCGTAGGCGGCTTTGTCGCGCTTCTGCGCACAAACCACAGGGTTTCGTCGTGCCAGTCGGTGTTGGCTTCATCCTTGATGAATACCCCGGAAGCAGCCGCGTGGTCT
The DNA here is from genome assembly GCA_963844325.1 of uncultured Sphingobacteriales bacterium. GTDB lineage: Bacteria > Bacteroidota > Bacteroidia > Cytophagales > 172606-1 > CADCTQ01. The sequence continues at coordinate 3,502,634 of CAWJNV010000002.1, read as the reverse complement.
TTTACAGGTCTATAGGACATTATTCAGAGGTCAGGCAGAAATGGAATTATGAATTATGAATTATGAATTATGAATTATGAATTATGAATTATGAATTATGAATTATGATCATTTGACCTATGATGAAGTAATTGATAAATCTATAATCCATAATTAAAAATCTAAAATTTTTCTCCTTACAGTCCACTGGCGAGAATCTGGGCGATGTGCAGCACTTTGACCGGGTCCTTCTGCCGCCGCAGGATGCCTTCCAGGTGCATCAGGCAGCTCACGTCGCCGCCCGTGATGTACTCGGCGCCGTGCCGCCGGTGGTCGGCGATCCGGTCCTTGCCCATCTTGGCCGATACGGCTTCTTCGAACACGCAAAACGTGCCGCCGAACCCGCAGCATTCGTCGGGCTGCGCCAGCGGAACCAGTTCCAGCCCGGTGACCATGCCCAGCAAATGCTCCGGCTTGGAAAACTTCGGACCCACGATTTCGGACGCCGACGACAGGCCCAGCCCCCGCTGGCCGTGGCAACTGGTGTGCAACCCGACCCGGTGCGGAAAACGGGTGCCGGGCAGTTGGTTCACCCGCAGCACGTCGGTTAAAAACTCGCACAGTTCGTAGGTCCTTCCCCGGATGTGCGCGGCTTCCGGCTCATTGTCGGCAGAATGCAGGTGTTCTTTAATGTGCAGCACGCAGCTTCCGGAGGGAGAAACAATATAGTCAAAACCGGTGAAATTACGCACGAAGTTTTCGTTGCACGGCCCGGCCATTTTCTCGAAGCCGGAGTTGGCCATGGGCTGCCCGCAGCAGGTCTGGTTGAGGGGGTAGTCCACGTCCACGCCCAGGCTTTCGAGCAAACGCAGCGTGGCGATGCCCACCTGGGGGTAAAACTGATCTACGTAACAGGGGATGAACAAGCCTGCCTTTATGGGTTTACTCATAAGCACGTACTCTTTTTGCGTCCGGGAAGCGGGCACCGCCGCGGGCGCTAAAATACATTGTTTTGATAAAAGAGAAGGACGGCAGGCGGGAACTTGTTCGAATGGATACTTGATGCCATCAGCTAGTTACGTTATAACTATATCCTTTCCATTCAATCCTTTCCATTCAATTTATTTTGCGCCTGCACTCAACAGCCGGGCCAGAAAAATAACCCCGACGCCGGCCAGGATGACAATGGGTGCGTGCAACCACACGCCATAGGCTAAAACGGCGGCGCCAATCGTACGCACGACCAGATTGACCGGATTGGCTTGAACAAGCATCCATTTTCCCAACGGGGTTTGGGCCAACTGACGAATGTCCTGTTTCCAGGCAATAACATTGCCAAGAATTGACAGGCCAAATAAGGCAAGCAAAGCAGCCCACAGCGTATTTTGCCACAGGAAATAAATTCCTAACCCGATGCCCAAACAATCCGAAATCAATTTTGGCGCATAGGCATGCTGTAACATGATGCGTTCCGCAAAGGTAAATTCCTTTTTTTCTTCCATGCGCATCAGAGAGAATGGGTAGTGATTACTTTTGCACCAGCCGCGCCAAGCTCCCCGAACAGGTTTTCCTTCCGGTGCTGCACGTCGTCGCCGGTACCAATCGCATCTGCAAGCAACAGGACCTCGTATCCTCTTTGCAGGCCGTCCAGGGCAGTCGCCCGGACGCAATACTCCGCCAAAAAACCGCCTAAAATCAACTTGCCAACCTTTTCCTGCGCCAAACACCGGACAAATGCGGGGGAAGAAAAACAACTGTGCGCTTCCTTTACAAAGATTCTGCTGCCGCTGCCGGTGGCAATGTCAATCTGATGTCCCTCGGTTCCGGGAATGCACAGGGAAAGGCCCGGGCCAAACTGATCGATCTGGTAATCAGAGATCACCGTCCATAGGTTCAGTGGGTTTGTCCGGCTGAACAACCCGTTGATCACCGCTTTGGCCCGCAGCATCTGGCTGATCCCCGAATGCCTTTTGGCGTAAGCCCCCTCAGTGCTGGTGAAATCTTTCTGCGGGTCAATGATTACAATTACTGCCTGTGACATCCTTCCGGTACTTTTCTTTGAACGACGCTCTCTGCTTGTTCAGGTTTGTTTCTCCAGCACGATCATGTGCTTACACAAAATGCCGTTTTCAAAGATGGGCGCCGGGTAATTGTCCACAAAAAAGTTTTTCCTGATCGACGTTATTTCAAAACCTTCCTGCTGGTACAAATACAATTGTTTAATGGCCCCGTTGGCCGTGCCGATCAGGATGGTTCCGTAGCCTTGCGCTTTGGCCCGGCGGGTAGCATCTCTCAACAAAAACCGGCCGATGCCCTGCCCCTGATACTGGCGATCCACCGCAACGTTTTTGATTTCTATCCTTTCCGGGTCAATTGCCTGGAGGACGTAGACGGCGATGGTTTGGCTGTTTGCCTCCAACACGTAGATTTGTCCCTCTTTTGCGTACCGGTCAATGATTTCGATGGTCTCATCGGCAAGCAGCAGCAAGTCGTAGGGAATGGCTTCCTGTCCGGTTAGTTTTCGCGTGGCAATGCCGTCCAGGTTCAAATGCATAGTCGATTTCATTACTGATTGAATGGCGTTCGCAGTATATTATGCATCGTTTTTTAATTTGTCAATTCCAGTAAAGATTTCTTTGCGTTTTCGTTATGCGCATCCAGCGCCAGTGACTTTCTATAGTGATAGATGGCTGATTGCTTGTCCCCCTTTTTTTTATAGGCTTCCCCAAGGCTGTTATGGGTAATGCAGGTGTTCGGGTAATACTGCCGGTTCAGGTTGAGAATCTCAATGGCTTTGTCGTGTAGCTTCTCCTGGTTTAAAACAAACAAGCCCGCCTGGTTCAACAGTTTGCCGGGAGGTAAAATGTCAGTTCCCAACCGCTTGGAAAAAAGCGAATAGTGACTGCTGATGTCGGCAACCGAACTTTTTTTCAAGGTGTTCAACGGGAATTTATACCCTTCAAAAATAAAGGACAAGCCTCCGTAAAAGCTTGGCAGGGGTACGGAGAAGTGGTCCTCCTCACTGAAAAATACGTGCTTATACACCAGGCCTTCCGGTTTATTCGCGTTTAAACCTGCTACAAAGGCTTGTATTGCTTTGCCCCTGGCGTCGGCCCGCTGGCCTTCATTGAAAGGATTATTGGCCTGGGTGATGAACAGAGCGGTTGGCAATGGCCGCCTGTTGTTGAGGGCCGAATCGCTGGCTTGCACCAACGCGCCGTTATCCCACCACAAACCAGGGTCAATGGCGAGGTAACTGTTGAATGCGCTTTGCTTTAAAAAGCTCTCAATGGCAAACAGGCCTGCCAAAGAATGCCCCGCCAGTATCCGGTAAGGCAGCGTCCGGTAGTGCTTGTCTACGTGAGGCAGGAGTTCCTGCTCCAGAAAATGCAAAAAGGCGGCGCTTCCTCCCTTATGGTTGCCTTTGTCCGGCGTCATATCGCGGGTTCTGTCGGTGTTGGCAACCGCCACGATGATCATTTCGGGAATTTGCTCATTTCCTTCGGCGCTCATACTTCCCACCAGGCCGCTGACCAGGTGGAAATGGCTGGTCCCATCCAAAAGAAACAATACCGGGTACTTTTTTTGAATGTAAAACGGGTCATTTTCGTAGGACGCCGGCAGGTGCACCAGGTACTGTCTTTCTTCTTTCAGAACCTGGGATTGTATCTTAACACTACGCCCAATGACTACGGGAGACTCCTGGGCCAGCATTTCGTGAGAAAAAAACAAAAACTGAAGCAACCCCAAGATCAGGAGGATGCCGGGTAAAGGTTTCTTATTCATTTTAGTATGCATCCATTTCACTTTTTCTGATTGGATTTGTATAGCACCAATCCCAGAATTCCGAACAACCCGCCTAGCAGCATGCTTACCAGTCCCATCATTCCAAAGCCGCTGTAAAAGCCGTAGGCTTCGTTTCCCATGGTTTGGGTCGAGTAGCCATAACCGGCGTAGAAGCCCCAGGCAGCATACCACAAACCGGCGGCAATTGCCAGCGCAGCAAGTGCAAGCACAACCAGGATCACCGACAGGATCAATTTCATCCGTTACAATACATTATACTGACTGCGATAGTGCCGTGCGGTGAGGCAAGGCCGGTTGTCGGTTCAGCAGATTGCTAGCTGCTGCACTTCCTTGTTCCTTTTGAATCAAACTGGTATTCTTTCAATTGAATCGGTCCGATGATTTTTACCGCCCCTCCTTCGTCATCGGCCCACAGCGTCAGATTATCGTTTGCCAGATAACTTCGGTATTTGTCAAAAATCACACAGTGATACGGGTCAGCGGAATCCTTTTCCTGATAGGGTACAATCGTCCGGCAGTCTAGTCGAATCGAAAGTTGCTTTGCAATGTATTGCTCACGTTCAGCCACATCTTCACTTGGAAAACCGTACAGGTCGAGCTTTACAGGGAACTCGCTTCGGTTACGCAATAATGTAAACAAAACAGATTCTTGGGGCAACGGCTCGTCTTTCTCCATCTGCCAATCGTGGAAATTCAGGCTCGGGAATAACTCTTTTAAGACTTGACTCATTCTATCCTGGGTAATCTCACAACCAATGCCAAGATTTTCCATTGTGTTTTTTCTGTAGCAGCTAACGCATTGAACCTACCCGGCGTCGTGGCTTCCTGCTGAGGTCTGCGGTGGGGCAGGCCGGTGACCGGTCGCGGCTGGTGTCAGGATGCGTTATTGATTCTTCTGATTCTTACCGACGTCATAGCTCGAAGTAAGTGATATGAACAACTGTATCGGTAGTATCCATCCAGATATTTATCCCATCACTTGCTAAAGCAGGAGGACGGTAGTGATAACTTTTCAACCCTTGATGTTTCCACAATCCGTGATGATTAAGGTCATAGAATCGGCTATAAGAATCAATCCGGTCTGGCTTACCCATTATTCGCAATGCTTCTTCTTTTTGCATCCCTATTCTTACCTTTTCAGAGTTTAGCACGTTCCGCTGAGCCACTTGAGCCCAAGGAGAGAACTTAAGCATAAAATAGATGAGGCAGAGTCCAAATACAACAATTAGTCCGAATTTGGCTTCACTTGAAATCGTCAACTTGTGTTTCATTTTTAATGCACCCTAACATTCAAATACCCGAAACTACCCCTGGTGATTTCGGGTATTTCCACTCCTTCAAGTAACGACAATCCCCCAAGATGCGCAAATGAAAGAGGCGCAAACGGCAGCTTGTCGCGGCGCGCAACCAGGATGCGTCTCCTTCCGCTTCCGTATCCTTGCGGAAAAGTCACTTCAACATGAAAAAAGTCCTTGCCCTGCTGTGCGGCCTCCTGCTGGTGCAGCCCTTGTTTGCGCAGCAAAACACGCCGCTCGTGGTAGCCTCCTACAACCTGCGTTACGACACGTCTAACGACGGGGTCAACGCTTGGCCGAACCGGAAGGAAATGGTGAAAAACCTCATCCGCTACCACGGGTTTGACCTGTTTGGCACCCAGGAAGGGCTCCGCCACCAACTCGACGACCTGGCCGAACTCCGGGAGTTTGCTTACGTGGGAAAAGGCCGCGACGACGGCAAGGAGGCCGGCGAACACTCGGCCATCTTCTACCGCAAAGACCGCTTCCGCCCCGTGCAATCGGGTGACTTCTGGCTCAGCCAGACGCCCGACCGGCCTTCGCTGGGCTGGGATGCCACGTGTTGCAACCGCATTTGTTCCTGGGCCCGGTTCAAAGACTTGCGGACGGGCCGGGAATTCTACCTGTTCAGTGCCCACTTCGACCACCAGGGCGTCGAAGCCCGCCGGCAGTCGGGCAAGCTGATGGTGGAAAAAATCAGGCAGATTGCCGGCAATGCGCCGGTGGTCTTCGTGGGCGACCTCAATTCCACGCCCGACACCGAGCAGGTGCAAACGCTCCAAACCTTCCTGCAGGATGCGTTTCAGGTTTCGGCTACGCCGCCCTACGGACCGGCAGGTACCTTCAACGGCTTCAAGGCCGATGCCCCGCTCGAAAACCGGATCGACTACGTGTTCGTCAGCAAAGGCATCCGGGTGCTCAAGTACGGGGTGCTTACCGACCAGTTGCAAGGGCGTTACCCCTCCGACCACCTGCCGGTCGTAGCCAGCATTCTGATTGAGTAACGGGCCCGGTCGTTGTTGAAATGTACCCGCGCGCCGGCAACACTAAGATTGTTTACGGGCGGCGTCCAGTTCCAGCTTCAGTTGCATCACCCTTTCGGGTGGCAGCTCCGCCAGACGGGCTACGGTATCTGGCGGAAAGCCTTCTTTAAGCATGTTCAGGGCCGCTTTTTCTTTGCCTTCCTCTTTGCCTTCCTCTTTGCCCTCCTCCTTGCCAATTTGGTAGAGGGTATCGTCTTTGATGTCAATGTTAAGGGCCATGTTTTGTGCGACGTTAAAAACGGTGGTGTTTACATTTCTCAGCACGGCTAAACGCACCAGTTGCAGCACGCGTTGCTCCAACTGGAGTTTGCTCTGGGTGACTTGCCCTAATTTAACAAGAATCCGTTGGGCAATCAACTCGGGCGGCTCTCCTCCGTAGTCGGCTAGAATGGCCAAAAGTACTTCCTGGCCCTGGGAAGAATCCAGAAAGGTCTGATAGGGAAAAGCCCGCAGGTCTAAGAGCCCGTAGTGGTAGGAGATGGCAGGGGAATCCAGGCGGTGTTCCATGTTGGGCTTGCCCTTGCCCACGTAGACGACGAACTGGCGAACGGGCCGCTTGTGGTGGTAGTGCAGAAAGGCGTGGTAGAGCAGCATGCGCGAGAGCATCTGCTTGTCGTTGCCCGTCTGGAATTCGCAGTGCAGGATGAAGGTTTCCCCCTCCTGGGGCGTTACTTGCCAGACCTGGTCGGCTTCCCGTTCGGAGGTGTACTGCAAGTCGCCCGGCAGGGGCTTGTACTCTCCAGCAGGGATGCCGAGGAGTTTCTGGGCCACAGCGGGGAAGATGTCCTTGAGCACTTCCCGGAAGATTTTGTCGTAATCCTGAGCCATTGGGCAAAGCTAGCCATTTGTGACTATTCGGCGACCGGCGACGGGGGCAGGGGGAATGAATCGGGGTGACCATACCACATTTCTTTCGCCATTGCGTATACCACCCTAACCCACGCAGCCCCCAAAGACTATGGCAATCAGCGCGAAACTGGAGAAAAAATTAGCCAAGCCCTACGCCCCTTCCAGCCGGATCGACGAGGTGTTTCTTGGCAACGACATTACCATCATCAGCAACGAACGGGGCGAAGCGATTCACTTGTTCATCGGCAAGCGCAACGAGGACGGCTCCATCCGCGGGGAGCACTACGCCCGCCGCATCCAGCGGGAGCCGGGAACTGACCGCATCGTCAAGAGCCACTGGGACAACAAAGGAAAAGTGACCCGGGCGTCTTCGTGAGCCACGCGGCGGCGGCGTGACACCGGCGGGCCGCCCCTGCCAGAGCCGGGCCGGGGGAGCCGGTTACGCCCCGGGCTCCGCGGGCCAGGTCAGGCAGAACGCCGAGCCCCGGCCTTCGGATTCCACCCATACGCTTCCCCCCTTCTGGGAAACGATTTTCTTAACGATGGACAAGCCCAGGCCCGTACTTTCCCCGCCGTTGGTATTGCCCGTGGTGTAAAACCGCTCAAAGATCCGTTCCTGCCGGTCGGCGGGGATGCCCGGTCCGTCGTCGGCCACCGAGAAGGTATACGCATCGCCCTCTTTTCTGGCGCTGATGGTGATGTTGCCTTCCGTTTTGTCGTGGTATTTGAGGGCGTTCCCGATCAGGTTGCCGAAAACCTGCTGCAAATAAATCTCCTCCGTCTCCAGTTCCGGCAGCGTTTCGGGCAGGTGCACCTTAAACCCGGCCGGCACCTGGAGCGAACCCAGTACCCCTCTGATCACCTCGGCCACCTTTACGCTTTTTTTCGCCACGCTGCCCGATCCCGTCCGCGAATAGATCAGGATCCCCGTGATCAGGCTGTCCATTTTCCGGGCCTGCCCGAGCAGTATTTCCAGGGTCTCCTGCGCTTGAGGGTTGTCCGACAGGTCGAGCTTCCGCTGCAGGACCGTAGCCAGGCCGGTGATGTTGTTGAGCGGCGCTTTCAAGTCGTGGGAGACAGTATAGGCAAACTGTTCGAGTTCCTGGTTCATTTTCCGGAGCAACTGGTTGTTGGCATCGCGTTCCCCGAGCAGCTCGGTGATGTGCTCGTTGGAGCTTTCCAGTTCTTCGTTGAGCTTGCTGATCTCCTCCAGCTGGCTTTCCGTCTCGATTCCCTTCAGCCGCAGGGTATCCATCACTTCCAGCAGCTGGAGATTCTGCCGCTTGATCTCCTCGTAGGGAGAAATGTCTACTTCGTTGGCAAAGAAGTCCTGCCACCCCTGGATGATGCTTTTGTTGATGGGCGGGTGCTTGGCCGGAATTTTTACCAGCAACTGCACGCAGGTACCCTTTTCGGCGGTAGACTGGACCAGAAAACGGTCTACCAGTTTGCGGGAATTGGCAATGCCGGACCCTTTGCGGTTGAAGGGGACGCCTTTTTGGGAAAGGTACTGATCCACGTCGGCGATGCCCCGGCCGTAGTCGGTAATGCAGGCTTCGATCCAGAGCCGGCCGGCGTCTTCGGCCAGGTGAAAACAGATGACCCCTTCGCCGACGTGTTCGATCACGTTGCGGCAGATCTCGGAGACGGCCGTGGCGTACTTGGTCTGGGCGGGCAGGGTAATGCCGGTTATTTCGGCAAGCTGCCGGGCCCGTTTATAAGCCACCACCACGTCCAGTTCCGTAGACAGGGGCACTTTTACGACGTTCTGAAAAATGTACTTACTCATGGGGGTTAAGAGGTTAGGAGCGAGGAGCGAGGAGTGAGAAGCGAGAAGGAGGGGCACGGACTCCTCCGGTGATCACGGCAAAGTACGTGTACGGTCTTCTCGCTTCTCACTCCTCGCTCCTCGCTTCTCATTTTTTCTGCTTCGCGGCGATAACCAGTACGTCGTCCGTCTTGCGGGTAAAATCCTTGTAGAGCACGCCGGCAATGACGCTCGGATCGTGGTTCTTTAACCCGGGGTATTTGCCCAAATCCCACCGCGCCCTGATCCCGTCCGAGTGCAGCACCAGCAGGCTCGACGGGTCCCAGGCGTTGAGGTGGTCGCTGAGGACCGAAGGCCGGTTGTTGCCCAGCATCCCGTTGTAGGAGATCAGGCTTTTGGTCGCGTCCGCCGCGTGGATCTTGCCCATGATGTTGCCGATGCCGCAAAACGAATCCTGCCGGGTTTCCAGGTCGATCACCGTCACGGCCCCTACCGCCCCCCGGGTTCTGCGGATCGCCTCGTGAATGCTCACCAGCACCTGGCTGGGCGTCTGGTGGGCAAACCGGGCAAATACCTCGGTGGCTTCGCGGGAAGCCAGGTACGCCTCCTCGCCGTGCCCGAGTCCGTCGATGGCGGCAATGGCGTAGCGGCTCCCCTGGTTCACCACCGACCAGTTGTCGCCGCAAAACGTTTCGCCGGCCTTGGGCACCATCACGGCCCGGACGTCGAGGGAATGGGGAGCGGGTTTGACGCCGGAAGCTTCGGGGAGAAACAGACGCGAGAGAATGACCGTGCCCGTGCCTACCTGCGAAAACAGGTCAAATTGATCGGAAAGCCGCCGGACGGCCCCCAGGCCCTCCCCTTTCGAGCCGGCCGTGGACACGCCGTCTTCCAGCATCCGCTGCGGGTCACGCATGCCCTGCCCCGTATCCAGGCACAGCAGTTCAATGCCGGCTTCTTTATCTCCATCCCCGCAGACGGGCTTGACCAGCAGTTCGCCGCCCTGGGGCGTGTGTTTGAGCAGGTTGGAAATCAGTTCGGAAACGATGATGTCGATTCGCCCCAGCTGGGCCGTGGCAAAGCCGATGCCCTCGGCCAGCTTGTGAATATCCTTTTTGAGGGTATAGGCAAAGCTGCGGTCCGTGAGGGCAAAACGCTGGTGGGCACTAAACGGCATTTTTCCAACGGGTTATGGTAACGGTGGTTCCTTCGCCTACTTTACTTTTGATGTCAAATTCGTTGACCAGCCTTTTGGCGCCCGGCAGGCCCAGTCCCAGGCTCTTGGCCGTCGAATAGCCGTCCTGCATGGCCAGCCCGATGTCGGCGATTCCGGGGCCTTTGTCTTCAAACGTGAGCCGTACGCCGGTGGTCCGGTTCCCGCTCACCACTTCCAGGGTGACGGTGCCGCTCCCGGCGTACTTGAGCATGTTGCGGGCCAGTTCGCTGGCGGCCGTAATGAGTTTGGTTTGCCCCAGTACGCTCATGCCGATCTTGGTAGCCATTTCTTTGACCCGGTTGCGGAACAACACCACGTCCTGTTCTTTCTCGATCCGGAGCGAATCTTTACTGAGTACCATCGTCGGGTTCCTCCTCAGCTTCCTTTACCGCCGTGCCGGGTCCGATCTTATTGTTGAGCAGTTCCATTCCTCTTTCCACGTTCAGGGCCGTGTATACCCCCGCCAGGGTAAGGCCCAGTTCCACCAGCGTAATGGCTACGGCCGGTTGCATGCCCACCACCACGGTTTCGGCGTCCATGATGCGCGACATGGAGGCAATGTTGCCCAGGATGCGCCCCATGAAGGAGTCTACGATGCTGACGGCCGATATGTCGATGAGCACCCCGCGGGCGCCGGTTTTGCTTACCATGTGAATCAGGTCGTTTTCCAGCGACAGGGCCAGACGGTCGTAGAGGTCCACCTGGATGGTGACCAGCAGAAAATGCCCCATCTTGAGAATCGGGATCCGGTCCATGGTTTAGCGGGATTTGTCGTTGCGTTTTACCTCGATGCTGAGCATGCCGAAAGCCAGCCGCAGGGCGCTGGCCAGGGTGGCTTTGGTTTTGATGCCCGACAGGTCGATGCCCAGGTGCACGATGGTCTGGGCAATTTCGGGACGGATGCCGCTGATGATGCAGTCGGCCCCCATGAGCCGCGTGGCGCTTACGGTCTTGATCAGGTGCTGGGCCACCAGCGTATCTACCGCCGGCACGCCCGAAATGTCGAGGATGGCAATGCTGCTTTCGGTATTGACGATTTCCTGCAACAGGTTTTCCATCACCATCTGCGTGCGCATGCTGTCGAGGGTGCCGATGATGGGCAGGGCCAGCACGCCTTCCCACACGCGGATGACGGGGGTGGAAATTTCGCCGATCTCGTCGGTCTGGCGGATGATGACTTCCTCGCGGCCCTTGATGAAGGTTTCGAAGGTGATGATGCTCAGGCTGTCGAGCAGTTTATCGAGGGCCAGCACGGTCTGGTAGAGCAGCCGCGGGTCTGGTTCGTACTCCTTTTCGAGCACCTGGACAAACGCCGCTTTGAGGCTGAGAATGAACGTACCCGTTTCGCGGGGCGAAAATCCCTGCCGGGCCCGGGTGATGGAGATGTCGCTTAATATATCGGTCACCGGTTCAAATTCCGGGGTGTTGATTGCATTTGTCTTTCCGCCCCCCATTGCCTTGAGCAAACCGTCGAGCAATTCCTGCGACTGCGTCCGGAGTTCCTCGTTGGAGAGGAGGTCTTCGCGGAGCGTTTCGTTTTCCAGTTGCTGGGACATCCAGACTTCCAACAGTTGTTTTTTGTTCTTTTGGAGAAATTTTGAGACCTGATCGTTCATGGGAGCCAGTAAAAAAGTGGGCTTGGTGGGTAATGGTAGGGATGCGGGAACGAAGTTGGGTTAAATATAGGAAATCAGCCCGCACATTCGGGTACGGGTGGGTAAATTATACGGCCATGAACGGCGAATTGCGTCTTTATCCTGATTCCAGGGCCGGGGAGCGGGGTTAGCGCAGGATCTCATCGAGTGCTTCTTCGGTGAGCGGTTTGGTGAGAAAACCGGCAATCGGGTAGCGGCTGGCCCTTTCCTTGTCGCGGGGCAGAAATGAACTGGTACTCATAAAAATCCGGGTGTTGTGCAGCGGCAACTCCGGCGATCTGGTGAGTTGGTCCAGGAATTCGAACCCATCCATCACCGGCATCTTGATGTCGAGAAAAATCAGTTCCGGCAGCTTTTCCCCGCCGGCGGCCATGGCCCGTAATTTTTTAATGGCTTCCAGCCCGTTGCCGGCCGTGAGTACTCTTTTGCCCACGCCGGCATCCTGCAGCAGCAACCGGGTCAGAAAACAAAAGTTGTCGTCGTCATCTATCACCAGTACGGTTTCAATCTGTGGCATTTCTTCCGGGTTTTGCTGGGCTGCGATGGGTGAATCCACTGCTTTGGCTGGGTTTATAAGTGGGGATCTGGTTTAGCAACCGGTTCCTGCGCAAAGTTACATCGCCGATTGGAAATATACCTTAAACTCACTGCCGCTTCCTTCTTCGCTTTGCACGGTTATTCTGCCGCCGGCATTGTCAATGATGCGCTTTACCATGAACAGCCCGATGCCGGAGCCCTCCACGTGGTCATGAAAACGCTTGAACATGGTGTATAATTGTCCCCGGTGGCGTGCACTGATGCCCAGCCCGTTGTCTTTTACCCCCAGCACCACGTGCGGTTCTTCCAGGCGGGTGTAAAGCCAGATCACGCACTCCCGCCCCGGCGACTGGTACTTGATGGCGTTGCTGAGCAGGTTGTACAAAATGCTCCGGAAGTTCTTTTTGGAGAACTTGAGCTGGTGCACCTGGAAATCCGTCTGGATGAAGCAACGCCTCGACTCCCCCGCGTGGGTGATGTCGGCCATAATGTCCTCGTATACTTCCTTTACGTTCACGATTTCATCCGTGAGGCTTTCCTCCAGGTCCTGTTGCAGGCGGCTGATCTCGGTCAGGTCGATGATCGTCCGGTTGAGGCGGGCCACCGAAGCCGTTACCCGGTCGAGCACTTCCTCGATGCCCTCGTTGAGACAATCAGACCCGGCGATCCTTTTTCTGAGTACCGTCATCAGCGCCTCGATGTTGGTGATGGGGGAGCGCAGGTCATGGGAGGCCGTGTAAATAAAAGTTTCCAGGTCGCGGTTGGTCTTCTGGAGCTGGGTGTTTTTGTGTTCCAGCGCCTCCTGCTGCCGTTCGGCCAGTTTATCCTGCAACTCTTTTTGCCGGGTGAGGTTGCCCGTCACTTTGGTATAACCAATGTGCCGCCCGTCGGGCGAAAAGATGGCCGTAAGCGTTACCGTAGCCCAGAACAGGGAACCGTCTTTGCGTTTGCGCCAGTCTTCGGTTGTGTAAGAGCCGTTCTTGAGGGCCAGTTCCAGTTCCCGCTGGGGCATACCGGCCTGCTGGTATGCGTCGGGGTGCAGCATGCCGTAGAACCGGCCGATGATTTCTTCTTCTTTATAACCCTTGATGCGCTCGGCGCCCGCGTTCCAGGCAATGATGAACCCGTCGGGATCGGTCGCAAAAATGGCGTAGTCTTTTACCTGCTCAATGAAATAGGAATTGAGATTTTCCTTGGAATGAAATGGGTCCATACGGTCTTGGTTTGCCTCGTTTCACCTTTTACTGGAAACGGCTTTATAAGTTGCTGCCGCCTGGTTATCTTACTCCCGTGCCGCCCAAACCACCACCCACCAGCGCCATGAACAGACGATTCCAGGTAGTCATTGCAGATTTTATCACCGGCCCGGCGGTGCCGGAGGGGCAGATTCTGGGGGATCTGGCCGACGTAGTGGTGCTCAACGCATCGAGCGAAGCCGAACTGGCCGGACAAGTAGAAGGAGCCGACGCCATCATTCTCTACCACTGCCTGTCCGTTACCCGGTCTACCCTCTCGCGGCTCGCCCAGTGCAAGGTGCTGGTGCGGGCCGGCGTAGGAATCGACAACGTAGACCACGCGTTTGCCCGGACCCGGGGCATTCCGGTGGTCAACATTCCCGACTACGGCTCGGAAGACGTGGCCGACTCGGCCGTGGGCATGATGCTGTCGCTGACCCGCGGCATCTCGCTGCTCAACTCCCGCCTGCGGGCCGGGCTGGGCCCCTGGAGCTACGAGCAGGCACACCCCCTCTACCGGCTGCGCAACCGCTGCATCGGCCTGGTGGGTTTGGGGCGCATCGGGACGGCAGTGGCCCTGCGGGCAAAAGCCTTGGGAATGCGGGTACTCTTTTACGATCCGTTCAAAGCCGACGGCTACGAAAAGGCCCTCGGCATCGGGCGGGCTGACACCCTGGAAAGCCTGCTGCGGCAGGCCGAGGTCGTGAGCCTGCACTGTCCCCTCACCGAAAGCACCCACCATCTGATCCATGCGGAGGCCCTGGCGCTGTTGCCGGCGGGGGCTTACCTGATCAACACGGCCAGGGGCAGCCTGGTGGACACGGCCGCCGTGGCGCAGGCCATTGCGAGTGGCCGCCTGGCCGGCGCCGCCCTGGACGTGCTCGGGCAGGAACCGCCCCTCGATGATCCGCTGGTGGAAGCCTGGAGAAATCCGCAGCACCCGGCGCACCACCGCGTCATCATCAACCCCCACGCGGCGTTTTACTCGGAAGAAGGATTCATGGAGATCCGGGAAAAAAGTGCCCATGCCTGCCGCCGGGCTTTGGAAGGAAAACCCCTCCGGAACGTAGTCAACTAATCAGTATTACTTTCCGGGAAGCGCGTGGCGAAACTCCATGCCCGTTGCCGTGCGGGGCTTGAAACCGGTCCAGCCTTTCTGGTTCGGGTCCAGGGGCAGGTCCAGGTATTTGCCGGTGTCTTGCTGCCGGAGGTACAAGTCTAAAAAAGCCGTCACGAAGTGCTGGTTGATGTTGTTGATCCGGCGTTCGTTCCAGGCCGGTTCGGCGTAGTGGTAATACTCCTCGAAGGGCACGCTTACCGCGCCGTTTTCTCCCGGCGGCGGGTTGGGCGCCACGTTGTGCCGGGCGTTCACGTAGGTAAGCAGGTAGCGGTCGGCATTGACGGCCCCTTCGTACATGGCTTTGATGCCTTTTTCGTAGCCGGACACGTCATCCTGGCTGCCCGCCACGAAAAAGGTGGGCAGTCGCAGGCCGCTCAGCCCCTGGGCATCCCACACCTCCCGTTCCATCCCCCAGGGCGCAAACGCCACGATTGCCTTGATGCGCGGATCGACGGCGCCCGCGAAACCCGGGTGCCCGGCCGTACGCACGGCAACGGCCTGGTTGCCGCCGGTGAGGGAGCCAAAAAAGGTGAGCAACCGGTTGCTGAAGCCCGCGCCGGCCACGTTCAGTACGCCGTACCCGCCCATCGAATACCCGATCAGCGCCGCCCGGCCGGCATCCACCAGCCCCGCCAGGAAGTGTTTCCCCCGGGCCGGCCGGCCTCACTCATCTGCGCCAGGGCAAACAGAATGTCGAAGGGCCGGTGGAGCAGGGTGCTGGCAAACCCGGCCACGTCGGCGTGGGTAGATTCGGTATGGTCGAGTGCCACCACCACGTAGCCCTTCGAAGCCAGGTTTTCGGTCAGGTAGGTGAGCAGCACCCGGGAGCCGGGATACCCGTGCGAGACGATCACCAGCGGGAAAGCCCCGCGGCCGGCCAGGGGCGGCGCGTCGCGGCGGGCCCGGCCCCCGAAGGCAAAGGGCACCAGGGGACGTTTGGGGTCGTTGGGCCGGCCCAGCGCATCCTGGTAGGTGGTTACCTCCGCTTCATTGCCGGCCAGGCGGGCGGGGTACCAGACTTCGGCCTTCAGGGGCCGGTCGTACGGGGGAGCGGTGCCCGCCTGGGCTTTCAGAATGTCGGGTTGATTGGGGTGCACCCACGCCAGGGTCCGTACGCCCACTTTGAATTCACCCCTGGGTGCAAGTGCGGGGGCGTCGGGAAGGGCATCGCCGGGCAGGAAGGGGTTGCCCGGGCTTTGCGCCCGGCCCGGCAACAGCCCACCCGTGGAGACGATAAAAAGGAAGATCCAGGCCGTAAAACGGGTACGCAGGAGGGTAGGCATAAGGGATGGCGAGCAGTAGGGTTCGAACGCCTCAATAAAGGAAAAGCCGGCAGTTTTACCAAGGCGTGCGCAAATTAAACCCACGCTCCCATTTTCACACCCATGCATCCGGGTTACTTGTCAGCAGCCGGAGCAAGGACCAGGGGCGGCAGCATCTGTTGGTTCCACTCCGAAAAGACCGCCTTCAAGCGGGTAAACTGCCCGGGTAGTTGGGCTTTCAGGTCGGAGTCCTCGTAGGGGTCCCGGGCCAGGTTAAACAGGTACTCCCCTTCCGGGGTATGCAGGTACTTCCAGTCCCCCTGCCGGAAAGCTTCGGCCCTGACCCGGTTGGCCGTCCGCCAGTAGAAAGTGCGCGGTTGAATGGGCGCCTTCGCTTGCAAATGCGGCAAGAGATTGATGCCGTCCCAGTTTTTGGGATAACGCACCCCCGCCGCCGCCAGGATGGTCACCGACCAGTCCATGGTAATTACCGGCTGCCCGCTTACCGAGCCGGGCCTTACCACCCCCGGCCAGCGCACGGCCGCCGGCACCCGAATGCCGCCCTCCCAGAGCGTCATCTTCCTTCCTTTGAAGGGCCCCATGCGCGAGTACCGCTCCCCGCCGTTGTCACTGGTGAAGATCACCAGCGTATGTTCGGCCAGGCCCTGCTGCTGAAGGGTAGTCAACACTTGCCCGATCCCTTCGTCCAACCGCTGCATCATCTGCCCGTACGTAGCTTCCGATCCTCCGTCGCGCCAGTTGAGCGAATCCGGGTAGGGCCGGTCGGCGGGCCCTTGCCAGGGCCAGTGGGGAGCCGTATACTGCAAGCTCAGGAAGAAGGGCTTTGCGTGCGCCTGGCGCAGGAAAGCCGTCGCCCGTTGGGTCAGCAGGTCGGTCAGGTAGCCGTCTTGTTGAACCAGGTCCGCGTTGTGATAGAGCCCCGGCTGGTGAGAAACATAGTCCGCCGCGCCATCCATGACCCCGTAGAACTCCTCAAAGCCGTGCCGGTTGGGGTGGTGTTCGGGCTGCCGGCCCAGGTGCCACTTGCCGATCAGCAGCGTGTGGTAGCTGGCGGCCTTGAGCAGGGAAGAAACGGTGGCCTGGCCGGCAGCAAGCCCGTCAGACTGATCCATGGGCAGCCCCGTTAAGGGCTCCCGCAAGCCTACTGCTACCCGGGCGGGGTAACGGCCGGTGAGAAAGCCGAC
Source organism: uncultured Sphingobacteriales bacterium (assembly GCA_963844325.1). Classification (GTDB taxonomy): domain Bacteria; phylum Bacteroidota; class Bacteroidia; order Cytophagales; family 172606-1; genus CADCTQ01. The sequence continues at coordinate 3,485,663 of CAWJNV010000002.1, read as the reverse complement.
GCGGGTAGGCGTACAGACGGGCGCGGCGGCGTAAGCCTGCGTAAAGTTCATGCCCTGGGCGACAAAAGCGTCCAACGCCGGGGTCTGGTAATCTTTCCGCCCGTAACAACTCAAATCACCGTAGCCCAGATCATCCACCATGATGAAGATGATATTGGGCCGGGAAGATTTTTTGGGTTGACTACCGGCCCAACCCGGCCAGCCGAGCAGACACCAAACCAAAAGAGGATACGTCAGCCGTTTCATGGATAAGAATGGTTAGCGGGGAAAGCTGTAGTTACTACCAAAACCTCAGAAAGTCAATTTCTTACGCTACTTTCTCATCCCGCCGACGGAACTTCCGGCCATTCTCCGGACTACCGGATGCCGGCAAGGGGGAACTGGCACCGGTGTAAAATTTCTTTGGGCTGATCCGGTGACCAACCCCGGGCGCCGGCATCTCAAGGGAACAAAAAATACCCCGCCGCAACATTTTCGCCGGGGAGAAGGCCCCACCCAATACTAAAAAAACAAAAAAATGCATGAACTGATCAACCTTGCCGTGGAGGCCCAGGGCGGGCTTGACCGCTGGCGAAAGTTTAACACCGTTACGGCGCACCTGGTGGTGGGCGGCGTACTGTGGGAACAGAAAGGCCACGGCGGGGTGATCGACGAGGTGGACGTAGAAGTGAACCTGCTCGAACAAAAAACCTCCCACATCCCGGGGCCCGCGTGGCATACGGCCTATACCCCGCATCGCATTGCCATTGAAACGGGTAACGGCGAGGTGGAAGAACTTTACAATCCCCGGTCGTCGTACGCCGGCCACGCGTGGGAAACCCACTGGAGCAACCTGCAACTGGCTTACTTTACCGGGTACGCAACCTGGAATTACTTCAATACCCCTTTCCTGTTTACCCGGCCGGGATTCCAGATCACCGAGACCGAACCCTGGCAGGAGAACGGCCGGACCTGGCGGCGCCTCAACGTGGAATGGCCCCGCGACATTCATACCCACAGCCGGGAACAGGTACTGTACATCGACGGGGCAGGCTGGATCAGGCGGCTCGATTACCGGGTGGAAGTGGCGGGCAACGTGGCCGCGGCGCATTACTTGTCCGACTACCGGACCGTCTCCGGCATTACCCTGGCGACAAAAAGGGTGGTGTACCTGCTGGGCCAGGACAACAAGCCCCGGCTGGATGCTCCCGTGGTGGTATCCATTGATTTCCAGAATATCCAATTGCAGTAGCTCCCGGCAAAGCCGGTAAGAAAATGAAAAGAAAAATCTTTCGCGCCGCCGGGATTGGGTTCGGCCTGGTCGTACTCGCGGTGGCGGGTGGGTTGCTCTACTTCACCACTGCGCTTCCCGATGCCGGTCCGCCGCCCGAACTGCAAGTAGCTATTACCCCGGCCCAGGTGGAGCGGGGCCGGTACCTGGCCAACCACGTAGCGGTTTGCATGGACTGCCACTCCCAAAAGGACCATTCCCGGTTTTACGGGCCGGTGATTCCCGGCAGCCTGGGGGGAGGCGGGGAAGCGTTTTCCCGCGAAAAAGGATTTCCGGGCACTTTTTACGCCCAGAACATCACCCCGTACGCGTTGAAGGACTGGACCGACGGCGAAGTGTACCGGGCCATCACCGCGGGGGTATCCAAAAACGGCGGGGCCCTGTTCCCGGTAATGCCCTACCACAACTTCGGGCAACTCGATGACCGCGACGTGCACGCCATGATTGCCTACCTGCGCACCCTGCCCGCCGTCAGGAATGACGTGCCGCCTTCCCGGGCGGATTTTCCGGTGAACCTCCTCATGCGGACATTCCCCGCCCGGGGCACGCCGCAACGCCGTCCGGCCGAACGGGACGTACTGGCCTACGGCAAATACCTGACCGTGGCGGCCAGCTGCGGGGAATGCCACACCCCAAAAGTACGGGGCAAGCCGCTGGCGGGCATGGAACTGGCCGGCGGCATGGAATTCCCAACCCCTGATGGCGTACTCGTGTCGCCCAATATTACGCCGGACCGCCGGACCGGCATCGGGCAGTGGACCGAAGCCGCCTTCGTGCAACGCTTCAAAATCTACGCCGGCCCTGCCTACCACGCCCCGGCGGTGGGCAACGACGGGTTTGCTACGCCCATGCCCTGGATGCTGTACGCCGGCATGCAGGAATCGGACCTGGCGGCCATCTACGCGTACCTGATGACGGTACCCGCCGTACCCAACCAGGTCGTACGCTTCCAGCGCCGTTCCGCCATCGAACCCGTATCAAACTGACCGGTGCAACCGGATTGCTAATATGAGTTCGTTATTCGTTGTTCGTTAAAAACCAAAATTATGACAACCACTAAATTATTTGACCTCTCCGGAGAGGTGGCCCTGGTTACCGGCGGAAACGGCGGGATCGGCCGCGGCATTGCCATGGGTCTGGCAAAGGCAGGCGCCTCGGTTGCAATCTTTGGACGCAACGAAGAAAAAAACAAAGCAACCCTTGCGGAATTAAAGGAAACCGGCATTCGGGCAATGGCTTTACAAATTGACATTACCAAACGGTCGGCCCTGGCCCCGGCCCTCCAAACGGTGGAACGGGAATTAGGCCCCGTCCGCATCCTGGTCAATAATGCCGGGAGTGCCGTAGCCAGCGGAGGCATTCTGCATGAAACCGAAGCCGTATGGGATGGCATCCTGGAAACCCAACTGAACGCGGTTTTTTTGTTGTCCAAACTGGTTGCAAAGTCAATGGTCGCCCACCAACGGGGGAAGATCATCAACATCGGCAGCCTGTACTCCTTCTTCGGGGCTGGTTTTCTGCCCTCGTACAGTACGGCAAAAGGCGCGGTCATTCAATTGACCAAATCCATGGCCATTGAGCTGGCCCCCTACAACATTCAGGTCAATGCGATTGCCCCGGGTTGGATTGAAACCGATCTGACGGCAGCAAGTAAAACAATGCCGTCGCTCAACGACGAAATCCTTTTAAGAACCCCGGCGGGACGCTGGGGGCAGCCGGAAGAAATCGCCGGCACGGCCGTATACCTGGCTTCCAAAGCCTCCGGTTTTGTTACCGGTGAAACCATCCGGGTGGATGGCGGCTATGCCATTCGGTAAGGTGGTAATTTATTCAGGGCCGGTGGTGTTGACAACACCCGGTAAACACCAATCATTTGCCCATTTTTGTGATCGAACCACTACGTTGAGCCTCATGCAATGATTGCCCGGTTCACCAACACTTCAATCACCCAACCGCAGCCCTTATGCACCCCTCCTCCCTTTCCCCGGCTACCCAGTGCGTGCACACCGGCACGATCAAGGACGAACGCTTTCCCGGCATGAACACCCCGGTGTATACCTCTACCGCCTACGAATACGGCACCAGCCCCGACAACCTCTATCCCCGTTACTTCAACATTCCCAACCACCAGGTGGTCGTCGAGAAATTGTGCGCCCTGGAAGGCGGCCCCGACGGCATGCTGTTCAGCTCCGGTACGGCCGCCATCAGCACTACCTTGCTGGGCTTGCTCCAAAGCGGGGATCACGTGGTTTTTCAACGGGAACTGTACGGCGGCACCCACCACCTGATCGTGAACGAAATGCCCAAGTTCGGCATTGAATTCACCTTCGTGGACGGGTACGATGCCGCCTCCTTTGCCGAAGCGGTCCGGGCCCGGACCAAAATGATCTTCATCGAAACCCCTTCCAATCCGTTGCTTAAAATCGTGGACATCGGGGCCGTGGCCCGGCTGGCCCGGGAGAAAAAGCTGATCACCGTCATCGACAATACCTTTGCCAGCCCCATCAACCAGAATCCGGTTCGCCTGGGCATCGACGTGGTGGTCCACAGCGGTACCAAGTACTTAGGGGGCCACAGTGACCTGAGCTGCGGGGCGGTGATCGGATCGGCTGCGCTGCTCCGGCAGATCCGGCAAACGGCCCTCAACCTGGGGGGCAACCTCAATGCGCAAACCTGTTATTTGCTCGAAAGAAGCTTAAAGACGCTGGCCTTGCGGGTCAAGCAGCAAAATACCAACGCCCTGCAACTGGCCGGGTGGCTGGAAACGCAAGCGGCCGTCACCAAGGTATACTACCCGGGTCTGGCGTCGCATCCGGGACACGCCGTTGCCCGGAGCCAGATGTCGGGATTCGGCGGGATGTTGTCTTTTGAACTGAATCCCGGCCTGGTGGAACCGGACCGCTTTCTGCAAAATTTACGGATTGCCCAAAAAGCCATGAGCTTAGGGGGCGTAGAAACGACCCTTTGTTCGCCGGCACTTACCTCCCACGTGAAAATGACCAGCCAGGAAAGGGCGGCGCTGGGCATTACGGACGCCCTGCTGCGGGTTTCGGTGGGCATTGAGGAGGCGCAAGACCTGATCGATGATTTTAAACAGGCGATGGCCGCTGACCTGGTGACCAGGGAAGCGGGCCATGCCCATAAGTACCAGTAGTGCCCGACAACCTGACCAAAGATTCAGTCAGGCCGCCGGGCACTACCGGTCATTAACAAATAAGCTTACCGGGTAATGACGAGCTTCGCCGTTTTACCGGTTTTGCTGCCTTGTACCGTCACCACGAATACGCCCCGGGGCAGGTGACCTACCGGCAGGGTCACTTCCTGCGCACCGGGTTGCACTGGCCGGCGCAGGAAAGCCTTGCCGGCCAGGTCACGCATGCTGACCTGCACGGCGGATTCGCCTTCGAAGCCGGCCAGGCTGATGGTCACCTCCCGGCTGGCCGGGTTGGGGTGCACCCGCAAGGAGAGCTTTGACGTCCGCCGGCTGCCGGCCGCCCCGGCGCCGGCCGTACGTACACTGGTTGTTGCAATCTGTTCCAGCTTCCACTGCTGGTTACTGCCTCCGAGGTACGTCCACTGGTGCACGTTGGCGCCATCCGATGCGGATACGCCGGATACATCCAGCGCTTTGCCGCTGTGGCGGTTCAGGATTCGGTAAAAACCATCGGTGGTGGCTTCCAGCTTCCACTGCTGGTGGCTGGCGCCGGTATAGCTCCACTGCTGCACGTTGCTTCCGTCTGCCGTACCGCTGCCGGCTACCTCCAGGGCTTTGTTGCTGCCTGGGTTTACGAGTTTGTAGTAGCCGTCGGTGGTGGCGGTAACTACCCACTGCTGGGCGGCCGTGCCGTTGTCGGTCCACTGCTGCACGTTGGCACCCTCGGCGGTGGAACTACCGGTTACATCCAGCGCCTTGCTGCTGTGGCGGGCCGTGACCTTGTAGGTGCCGCTGAAGGCAGGGAGGGTTGCGGCGTAGGGGCATAAAACCGAAGCCGGAATTACCGTGATCGCCGCGATGCCCGGCCCCGTCCAGCCAACCGCTACGTTGTCGCCTCCTCCCCCCTCTTTATGAAGAATTTCAACGTAATATTTAGTACCGACGGTTAGAGCAATGGCGGCAGCTCTTTGGGTAGAGAGGTCTTTATCCCATTGTCTCGGATTGGTCCAGCACGACACGCTTGCAATCTTTACTTTGTTGGCCGGGTTGTCGTTGGTACTCAACCAAAGTTCGCTATTGTCGTCGCCCGCGATATAGAAGGTATAAGACCCGGTTGCCACCGGGGTAATCAATGCCCTGATCCTTGACTGGTAGTTATCGCCCCAATTGGTCGGACCTTCCAGCGAAGTAACCGTCGTCGTTCCCGTAGGCGCCGCGTTCAGGAGTGTAGTCGATATGGATGTGCCTGATACATTCGACCAGTATTCCCGGACAATACCGCCGGTTGCCGAACAGCCGGCAGGGGGATTCACCTGGTGCGCCCCAATGCTGAACGGGGTGCCTTGCCCCAACGGATTGCCGAAATAATCCCGGCTGCCGGGGCTGGTGATCGCAACGCCTGCCCCTATCGCCGGTGAACCGGTTTTTAACTGATACGCCGTTAGCGAAGCCAGCTCATTGGTATTGCCGATGGTGATTCCGGCATTGGGGTTATTCAACAGCGGGTCCGCCTGGATTCCGGTGCCGGACTCCTGGCCGGTCGTTTTAAACCCGGATAAGCTGGTGTAGTTGGTTCCGCCCCAATTGAGCGTAAATGCGCTTCCCGACGACCAGTAAGCATTCCCCCCAAAGGCAAGCCCGGAGGTGGAAGGGGCATTGACCAGTCGGAGGCCCCCGGTGGTCACGATGATGTTGTTGCGGATGTTGGTATTGCCGGTGGTGGTTCCTGAGATAACGTATATTCCCGAAGGACTGCCCGTCGCGGCAGGAGATACATACAAGGTATTTCCGTAAATCTGTGTATTGTCCATCCGGTACCCTCCCGCCGACCATAGCGTAATGGCGCCGTAACCGTTTTTCCGCCCGTCGTTCTCACTGATGTTGTACCGGGCAATGTTGTTGCTCATCGCCGAGGCGCCGGAAAACTGGGCAAAAAGATAACCGGCTCCTTCGTTCCCGTGGCTGTAGTTGTATTGCATGATGCAATTGGTACTGCCGCCGTCGATATCAAAACCGCCGCCGTCGGCCGTCAATCCGGCTTTGTTGTTGTACGATTCATTGTGTTCGATGACAATGTTGTTGGCCTCGTAACACCATATTCCCACGGGGCCGCCCCCGGGATTGCGGTTGTTCTGTCCATTGTTGTAAGCGATGCAGTGGTTGATGTTTCCGCCGTCTACCCCCGAAAGGATGATGCCGCTGCCGGTGTTGGTCGTCGTGTTGTTGACGTCGCCAAAATTATTGTAGGCTTTGCAATAGCTGATGTTCACGTTGGCATGGGCCAGTCTTCCCTGCGCATACGTGAAGATCCCGGTAGTGAGGTTGTCGTGTGATTCCACATTTGTAATCGTGACATTGGAAAAGCCGGCATTCTGGTTCCAGGAACCAATGCTTACCCCGGTTTTAAAACCCTTTACTTCCAGGTTCTCCACCCTTATAAAATCTTTTTTTGCGTTGTCAGGCAGGTCACAAAAAAAATTCACGCCGTTTTCCCGGCTGTTCGATCCATAGAAATTAAGGTCCGTTATTTTTACCCCGGCCGTATTGTAGCCGTAAAAACCATAGGAACTTCCCGCATTGATCGTAGCCCTGCCGGTCAATGCACCGGCAGGATTCCAGGAGGTAATGGTAACGGGATTGCCGGATGTGCCCCCGTCTGATGGGTCAAAATAGATACTTCCTAAGTAGGAGTAGCCTTGTTCCAGGCAAATGATGTCACCGGCTACAAACCGAGTGGTGTTTACGTTGGTCAGGTCGTACCAGGCGCTGGTTGGGCTGGTTCCGGGATTGGTGTTGCTGCCCGTGGGTCTTACGTAATAAATGGTAGCGAACGAATGAAGCGATAGCAACAGGAAAAGTCCGGTCAGGATTATTTTGCTCATGGCTGGTGGGGTAAAATGCACGGATAGTATAATTTTTAATTCTTGTTTTTCAACAAAAAACGCCTTATTCCTCTAATCTCCCGGATTGTAAATTCGCAAATTATGATATATACCGCATCCTGCTGCATCCTGATCCAAAGATTAATTTCTTGAAATTAATTAATACAATGCGAAAATATTGGGGTTGCATTTAACAGAAGCAGAAACACCCGTAATCCGGTTCATAAGTCTTTACCGATACTACGGTACAAGACCTCACCCCAGGGCTACGCCCGCTCCTTTCGCACTCCCGTGCTCAGGAGTCGAGGAGAGGGGAGATATAACGGACTTTTATACAGGTATTTGTTGAACACATTCTTCTCCCCCCTCCCCGGGAGATACGCTTAGGACACATCTTCGAAATGCTCAAAAAAGTGGTCAGTGAGACACTGACCACGGCCCGGCATCAACCCGGCAAAGGGTCCGCAGGCCGCCCGTGTCTCACTGACGGCTTGTGAAACGGTTGGCAAACGTAGCATCAAGCGGCGTACATCAGCAGGCGTATCCGGTGGAGCAGGCGTATCGTTGTGGTGGGGTCATCAAAGTAGACTCAACTCCGTATCCCCGTGGGGTCGGGTTCTCAAACCCGACCCTGCCGGTAACCCTACCGTGCCACACCAGGAGAAGCCGCTGGCAGATACCCTTATTGGTTGTCCTGATGCAGGCCATTGAGCCGGTAGCGCCGCAACAGGACAAGTTGAATTATTTTGGTTTACGTTGATTACACTGTAAAGTATGTAAACGAATATTTCGGATAAAAGGACCTTTCGGACAAGTATCCTCTCGCTGTCATTCCCGGAGGGAATCTTCGTGGTGACAAGCATTGTCGGACGATAACCAAGTCTGGTAGCTCAGCGGCCCTCCGCCTTGCAGCACCCGCCGGCCGGAGCCCTTCTTGTTTGCTCCTGCATCACTCATTTTTGCCTTGCACGGCTTCATTTTTTCGCGTTACCGGTTCATTTCTCCGCATTACGGCTCCATTTTTTCGCACGCGACTGACATCATGGCAGCATGCGCCTCCATTTTTGCCCGCCCGGCGTTCATTTTTTGAAGGTGCGGGTTCATTTTTTCGTTGCAGCGTTCATTTTTTAGAATAACGACTTTATTTTTTGCTATACCGCCGGCGTTTTTTCGGTTCACGCTGCCATTTCTTCCGTTGCGGCCTTCATTTTTGCCCGCCGGATGCCATTGCCCGGCGCCTGTCCGTTCGGATGCAACGATGACTGTCCGCATCCGGACAATACGGGGTAAGGGGTAATGATTGGTGATTCGAAATTATTTTTCCCATTTCCCTTCTTTCTCAGCGATTTACGAAATTCCGCCGCGGGTTAACAAACAATTAACCTATTACAATGTTATCTTTAACGAATGCGTGAATTATTTTTTCTAGATTCGTACCCCAACCCTTTGAACAACCGCTATGCTTCAATTCAATCCAGCTGAATCAGCTTTGGCCCGGCGCGTGGCAAAAGGCGATGAACAGGCTTTCAAGCAGCTTTTCCTGGCCTACAAGGATAAGCTTTACAGCTTCAGTTTACGCTATACCCGGTCGGCGGTGCTGGCCGAGGAGCTTGTGCAGGAGGCATTCATGAAGATTTGGCAGAACCGCGAAAAGCTGGACGAAGGGCAATGCTTCGGCGCTTACCTGTTCCGCATCGCCCGGAATCAGTTGCTCAACCACCTCAAACGGACGGCCTGCGAAGCCTCCTGCAAAAAAAACATTGCCTTGTCGGCGGACCGTTCCAGCAACCCCACCGACCACTTCATCATCAGCCAGGAGTACGAAAAGATTGCCCGGCAGGCCGTGCAGCACCTGCCTCCCCAGCGGCAGGAAATATTCAAAATGAGCCGCCTGGAAGGTTTATCCCACGAGGAGATTGCCCAAACCCTCAACATTTCACCCCACACGGTAAAGGGGCAGATGCACAAAGCCCTCAGGAGCATCCGCCATTATTTCGAAGCGCACGCAGACCTCACGTTCCTGCTGCTGCTCTTTTCGGGCGCCTGACCGCACCGCACCCATCTTTTTGGGCAATGCGTGTCACTTTGCTATTTTTCCCGCGTAATAGGTATAGCATCAGCGACGAGAAATTGGAAAACGAGTTTGATCCGCTCGCATCGGTCAGAAAGTATCTGCGCGGGGAATGTAGCCCGGAAGAATTACGCCAGGTAGTCAGCTACCTGAAGGAACAAAAGAACGACGCCGAACTGCTCCGGTGGATGGAAAGCGACTGGGAGTCGGCCGTCCCGGACCAGGTACTCGACGAGGCCCGTTCCGGGGCGATCCTGGAAAACATTCTCGGCCGGCCGGCGCCGCCGGCCCCGGAGAAGCGCCCCGCCGCGGGCCGCTACACCGCCCTTAAAGCGTACTGGCCGGCAGCCACGGCGGTACTCCTGCTGCTCGCGGCCGCCCTCGGCCTGCGGGCCGTGCTGAAAATACGCAACGGGTACCGGCGGCCCCGGACGTGACTGCACCGGCCCCGCAGGGCCTGCTCCCCGCCGACGCCGTACCCGTGGCCGCCGACCCCGGGCGTGCTTTCTGAAGCGCGGTGCTCTGCGCGTCACCATAGCTTTTCTTTAATCCCCTAAACCGCTCTCCGTCAAAGGAAAGCGGTTTTTTTATGAAAAAAATTTCCAAAGGAGTAATACTTCCGCAAGTTTCGATTGTATTCACCTCAGAATGCCGCTCACGGGGCATCTGCCACCGGGTCCGGGCCGCTGCCCGGGCCTCCTTCCCCAGAATCTATCCGGCCGGTAGAGATAAATCAATTCACTTCAACTCCTTAAACAAAACCCAACAATGGAAAAGAAAAAGTTGAAACTCGACGAACTCCAGGTGCAGAGCTTTGTAACTGCCTTCGACAAAAAAGATGGTGCCACCCAGGACGTGATGGGCGGAACCTGGTGGGCCGGCTGTGACATCAACACGGCGCAGGACTACAGCTGCGCGTACACCGGCACCTGTACCTCCAGCCGCTGCTCCGAACAGCGCACCAACATCAATTGCTGCCCTTATACCATCGGGTAAGTGGCTACGCTCATCTGCGCCGGACAGCGCACCAAGGTGAATAGCTGCTAGCCGTATCCCCCCGCAAAGCCGGGGGCCGGCAGACGGGATGCGGTCGGGTTTTCCGGCCGCATCCTTTGTCAGTTCGCATCCTCTTTTCGCTTTTTCATGAAAAAGAAATTTCCCTTCTACCAGCAGTCTGACGCGATGGATTGCGGCCCTACCTGCCTGCGAATGGTGGCCCGGCACTACGGTAAAACCTACCCGGCACCCATGCTGCGGCAGAAGTGCTTCCTGTCCCGGGAGGGCGTCTCCCTGCTGGGGATCAGCGAGGCGGCCGAAAGCATCGGCCTGCACACGCTGATGGCCAAAATCTCCTTCGACAAGCTGCGGGAAGAAGCCCCCCTGCCCTTTATCGCCCACTGGCGGCAACGGCACTTCGTGGTGGTGTACGGCTTCCGGAAAGACAAAGTGCTGGTGGCCGACCCGGCGCACGGCCTGGTGGCGCAGTCGAAAGAAGATTTCCTGGCGGGCTGGGTAAGCGACCGGATGGACGGCGCCGATGCGGGCATCGTACTCCTGCTCGAACCCACGCCCGCCTTTTACGAAGGGGCCGACGAAGCGCCGGCCGACCGCACCGGGCTGGGCTTTCTCTTCCAGTACCTGCGCCCTTACCGCCGCTTCATCTGGCAACTCCTGCTGGGCATGCTCGTGGGCAGCCTCCTGCAACTGATCTTTCCCCTGCTCACCCAATCGCTGGTAGACGTGGGCATCAACCACCAGAACCTGGGCTTCGTCAACCTGATCCTGATCGCCCAGCTGATGCTTTTCGTGAGCCGTACCGCCGTGGAGTTTATCCGGAGCTGGATTCTCCTGCACCTGGGCATACGCATCAACATTTCCATCCTCTCCGACTTCCTCGTCAAGCTCATGAAGCTGCCCGTCGCCTACTTCGACTCGAAGATGACCGGCGACCTGCTGCAACGCATCGGTGACCACAAACGGATCGAAGCCTTCCTGACCTCGTCGGTGCTCTCGGTGGTGTTTTCCGCCGTGAACCTCCTCATTTTCGGCGTCGTACTGGCCTGCTACGACCCCAAAATATTCGGGGTCTTCCTGCTGGGCAGCGCCCTGTATACCGGCTGGATCCTGGTTTTCATGAAGAAGCGCCGCCAGCTGGATTACCGGCTCTTCGACCAGATGGCCGCCAACCAGAGCAGCCTGATCCAGCTCATCACGGGCATCCAGGAAATCAAGCTCCACAACTCCGAACGGCAGAAACGCTGGGAGTGGGAACGGATTCAGGCCCGCATGTTCAACCTCAGCACCAAAACCCTGGCCCTGAACCAGTACCAGCAGGCCGGGTCGGTGTTTATCAACGAAGGAAAAAATATTTTCATCTCCTACCTGTCGGCCAAGGCCGTGATCGACGGCGACATCACGCTGGGGATGATGCTGGCCATCCAGTACATCATCGGCCAGCTCAACGCCCCGATTACCGAACTGATCAGCTTTCTGCGGTCGAGCCAGGACGCCAGGATCAGCCTCGAACGGCTCGGCGAGGTCCACGCCAAAAAGGACGAAGAGGAAGACGGGGCGGGCAAAATCATTCTTTTCCCCGAAGACCGTTCCATTGCCCTGCACAATGTCAGCTTCCGGTACGAAGGCCCCCATTCGCCCGAAGTGCTGCGCGACGTCAGCCTGACCATTCCCGAAGGCAAGGTGACGGCCATCGTGGGCGCGAGCGGCAGCGGCAAGACGACCCTGCTGAAAATGCTGCTCAAGTTCTACGAACCCACTGCCGGGGAGATCAAGCTGGGCAACATCGGTTTGCAGCACTACAGCAACTACCTGTGGCGCGAAAAGTGCGGGGCCGTGATGCAGGACGGATTCATCTTCTCGGATACCATTGCCCGCAACATTGCCGTGGGCGACGAGTACCCCGACCCCGAAAAACTGCGCTACGCCGTGCAGGTCGCCAACCTCTCGGGGCACATCGAATCGCTGACGCTCCATTACAACACCCGGATCGGCCCCGACGGCACCGGGTTGAGCCAGGGGCAGAAACAACGGCTCCTCATCGCCCGGGCCGTGTACAAAAACCCCGAATACCTCTTCTTCGACGAGGCCACCAACGCCCTCGACGCCAACAACGAACGGGTCATCATGGAAAACATGAAACAGTTCTTCGAAGGGCGTACCGTCGTGGTGGTGGCCCACCGGCTCAGCACCGTAGTCAATGCCGACCAGATCATCGTGATGGACAAGGGGCAGATCATTGAAAAGGGCACCCACGCCGAACTCACCCGCGAACGGGGCGCCTACTACGCCCTGGTCAAAAACCAGCTCGAACTGGGCAGTTAAGCAAGCGCAAGCAAATTATGGATTTTGAATTATGGATTATGAATTATCTGCCGTGCCCCCGATCGTCAATAGTCTGTAATCCATAATTCAAAATCCAAAATCCCTAATCCATATTCCATATTCCATATTCGTCATGAACCCCTCGCTCAGAACCCAATTGCTGGAGGAAGCCGCCCGGATCGGCGACCAGTTCCTCGCCTGCGCCATTCCGCACGAAAGAGGAATCGCCTGGAAATCGGTACAACGGCAGGGGGATGAGATCGTGTGGACCGAACAGGAAACCATCTACGGCGGCGTGTGCGGCATCAGCCTGTTCCTGCTCCAATTGTGGAAGCAAACCGGCGGGAAGCAGTACCGGGCCGCGGCCGAAGCCGGGGTGGAATGGCTGCTGGCGTCGGCCGAAGCGGGGACCGGCAACCCCAATAGCACCCTGCTGACCGGCCGGATGTCGCTGCCCTTCACGCTGGCTGCTTTCTACCGGCAGACCGGCCGGCGGGCGTACCTCGACCACGCCCTGCGCCTGGTCGCTTCACAGCAGGACCTGGCCCGGGCCGAAATCTTCGAATTCATCAACGGGCTGTCGGGCACCCTGCTGGGCCTGCTGCACCTGTACGCCCTCTCCGGGGAGAAATGGCTGCTCTCCCCCATCGATGCGTGTACCGGCCGCCTGCTCGACGGCGCCCGCCACGGCCGGCACGGGCTCTACTGGGACCGCTCGGCCATCAATGCCCACGGCCTGTGCGGCTTTTCGCACGGGGCGGCGGGCATCGGCTTCGTGCTGCTGGAACTGGGCCACTGCCTGGGCAACGAGGCGTTCGGCTGGGCGGCCGAACAGGCGTTCCGCTACGAAGCCCAGTATTACGACCCGGCCGAGCACAACTGGGCCGACTTCCGGAAAGGCATCTTCGAACCGAAGCACGAACGCGAATACCGGCAGGCCTACATGCAAAAAGACCTGGACTTTTTTACCCGGCCCCTGTACATGAATGCCTGGTGCCACGGGGCGGCGGGCCTCGGCCTGACGCGGGTCAGGGCGTTCGAACTGCTGGGCAAAGCGGAGTACCGCCGGGACGCCGAAGCGGCAATTGCCGCCACCCGGCAATCGGACGTGGACGGCAGGGGCCCCACGTTTACCCTCTGCCACGGCAGCGGCGGCAACGCCGACCTGTTCCTGGAAGCCTACCGGGTACTGGGCAACCCCGAATACCTGGACCTGGCCGGGGCCGTTGCCCGGAAGGCGCTGGCGGCAAAAGCGGAAACGGGATTTTATTATTCGGGCGGCAAGCACCCCGGCCCGGAAACCAGCCTGTTCATGGGCGACGCGGGCATCGGCTACTTCTACCTGCGCCTGCTCGACCCGCTGGCCACGCCCTCCCTGCTGGCCCCGCACGTGCCCGCCCCCGCCCCGGCGGCCGACTTGTCGGCGTGCCCTCACCTCTCGCTGTCGTTGCCCGCCCTCCGGCGCCGCGTCATGGGGCTGCTCTACCCCAAAACGCTGCACGTGCTGGAACAGGCCGCCCCCCACGCGGTGCAGCGGCACTTTGCCGCCCCGGATGCGCCCGAAGCGGAGTCGCCGAAAGCCGGCTGGACCCGCTTCGTGCGGGCGCAGGCCGACGCGCTGCCCGCCGCCCATGCGGCGCGGGTGGCCGACGCGTTCCGCCTGGAGTCGGCGAAAGTCCGGGCCGACGAGGCCATCCCCAGCGACACCCTGCTGCACTACAAAGACCAGCTCAAAACCCGGGACGCGGAGCGCCTGCTGGCCCTCGGCGAGGAGGCGTTCGGGCAAACCGTGCTGGCCCTCGACGCCGACCTGGCGCTGGTGGAAACCCGCTGGGACTGGCAGGCGCCCGATCCGGCCGGGCCGGACGTGCCGCCCGGGGAATACCACACCCTGCTCGTACCGACCCTCGGCGGCGTGTACGAAAACAAACTTTCCGTTTTTGCCCGGGTGGTCCTGGAAAGTTTCGTGAGGCCCCGCCCCGTGGCCGACGCCGTGGCGGAAGTGACCGGGCAATTCGACCCGGCTTCGCCCGAACAGGCCGCCCAGATCAGCCGGACGGTCACCGGCCAGGTCCGGCAGGCGGTGCGTTCCGGCTTTTTGCTCGACCCCGCGGAGCATCCCCTCGACGAGCGGGCGGCGGAAATGGCCCCCGCCGCGGCGCGCTGACCCGGGGCCGCCCCTGACCGCAAACCCGTACCCGATCAAACTATCCCTTTTGCCCCATGTATTCGTACCAGCCCGACAGAAAAGAAACGCCCTACGCCGGTCCGCGCCTGGAAGTCCGCAGCGAGGAAGTGCAGGACATTCTCGGCCAGATGCCCGGCTGGACCATCCGCTGGGGCATCACGGTCGTTTTCGGGGTCGTGGCCACCATTCTGCTGGCGGGCTGGGTGGTGAGGTATCCCGATACGGTGGAGGCCAAGGTAGAACTGACCACGCGCACGCCCCCGGCTTCCCACGTGGCCCGCACCGACGGCCGGCTGACCCTGCTGGTGCGCAACAACCAGCCGGTCCGCCCGGGCGACTACCTGGCCGTGCTCGAAAATGCGGCCCGCACCGGAGACGTCAACTACCTGGCCGGTCAACTGGCGGCTTTCCGGGCCGCTTTCCACGGGGGGCGCAACCGCGTTTCCGCCCTTTCCTTCCGCGACCAGCTCCAGTTGGGCGAACTCCAGGCGCCCTACGTGGCCTTCCTCAGCAGCCTGAGCGACTACACCCGCTCCCGGTCGCTGCTGGCCCACGACCAGCAGATCGGGGCGCTCCGGGCCCGCACCCGGCAGTACGGGCAGCTCGCCGTGCAACTCGAAAAACAAAGCCGGCTCCTGGCCGAAGAACTCGGCCTGGCCGAAAAACGCCTGCGCACCGACCAGCAGCTGTTCGGGGAAAAAGTCTTGTCGGAGGCGGATTTCGACCGGAGTAAAAACAGTTACCTGCAATCCCAACGCGCCTTTGAATCCGCCCGCAAAGACATCATCAGCAACCAGATCGCCCTCTCCCAGCTGGAAACCCAGATCGCCGAACTGGGCGTCGCCAAGGTGGATACCGAGGAAAAGCTGCGGAACGCCGTGGAAAGCACCCTCAGAACCCTCGAAAGCCAGCTGATGGCCTGGCAGCAACGCTACCTGCTCCGGACGCCCATTGCCGGCCGGGTGGCCTTCTCCAAGTACTGGAGCAACAACCAGTTTGTGAAAGCCGGGGAGGAAGTGCTCACGGTCGTACCCCCTTCGGGCGAAATCTACGGGCAGATCCTGGTGCCCGTGGCCGGCTCGGGCAAGGTCGCCGTGGGGCAGAAAGTGTTCATCCGCTTCGACAACTACCCGGCGCCGGAATACGGCATGGTCACCGGCCTGATCACGTCTATCGCACCGGTGCCCCGGGAAGGGTTTTATACCGTACAGATCCGGTTGCCCCGGGGGCTGACCACCAGCTACCGCAAGCAGCTCGCCTTCCGGCAGCAGATGCAGGGCAGCGCCGAAATCATTACCCGCGACCGGCGGCTGATCGAACGGATTTTCAGCCAGCTCCGGTCGTTGCTCGACAACGCGACGACGTAGGAGCTAGGGAGTTTATGAGTTCATGAGTTTATGAGTTTATGAGTTCATGAGTTCATGAGGTTGGTCTAATGTCTAAAATCTAATGTCCACGTACTTAACAGCCGTTATATGAAGATTTTTCCGCATGTGTTGGTCCGGATCGGGGGTAATTCTTTCGACCAGTTGGCGGGCCTGGACTTTGGCGACCTGGCGGCCCGAACGGCGCAATTGCTGGCCTTGCGCCGGGAAAAAGAAGCGGCCAAGGAGGCAATCAGCGCGCAGTTGCTGGCCCACATCCGGGAGCTGACCGACGCCCGGACGCAGAACCTGCTGCAAAACCTGCGGCGCGACCTCTACAACGACCGGGCCGCCCGGCCGGCGGTGCTGGCCGAAGCCCGCCAGCTGCTGCCCGAACCCCTGCGCGAAGACCTGGATCGCTACCTGTCTTCGCGGGAAGCCCTGCTCCTGGTCACGCAGGAACTGCAACGGGGCTACCAGCGCCAGGTGTACCGGGCCCGCCGGCAACTGCAAACGCTGGCCGGCGACGCGCAATTGCAGAAGGGGCTCGTGCTCTCGTCGCAGACCCTGCTCGACAGCCTGGACGACTACCGGCGGAAAGACCCCGGCGCCTTCCGGAAAAAGGAATTCCAGAATGAGTACAGCCTGCTCAAGTACCTGACCCGGATGCAGGCCAAAACTTCGCCCTTCAGCACTTTCAACAACCTGGCCCTGGGCGAACCGGTACCGGGCGCCGGCACGCCCCTGGCCTTTGCGGGCCCGGCCGGTGCGGGGGCGGTGACCGGGCACATCCGCCTCAACAACAACCTGTTCAAGTACCTGCGCGACCTGGTGGTGGCTTACCCGGAACTGTACCGGCGGCTGCCCCTGCGTCCCAACCCGACGATCCAGCAGGCGGGCGGGCATTTCCTCTACCTCACCAACCACCACAACACCGAAGCGTTTCAGCGCCTTCCCGTCAACGCGGTGCTGGGGCTGCTGCACGAGCTGGCGGGCCGGGAGCGGGCCGGGATTCGCTTCGACGCGCTGGTGGGCGAGATGCAGGAATACATCGACGCTTCGGCCGAAGAACTCGAAAAATACCTGCGGCAACTGGTGGCGTACGGCTTCTTCGAGTTTGACCTGGGCGTGTCGGGCATTGACCCCGACTGGGACCTGAAGCTGGTGGCGCAGCTTGAGCCCCTGGCCGACGAGGGCGTACCCCACGTGGGCGAACTGGTGGGCTGCCTGCGGCACGTCCGGGCGCTGGCCGGGCAATACGCCGTGGCGGAGGCAGCCGGGCGGAAAGGGCTGCTGCACGAAGCCTACGCGGTGTTCCGGGGCGTGTGCATGCAGTTGCACGAGGCGGCCGGCCTGCCCGCCGAAGAGCGTCGCCCGTTCGAAGAACTGCTCGCCGAAAAGCAGGCCCAGCTCCGGGAAATGGAAAAGAACGGCCGCAAGCCGGCCCCGGCGGGAGCGGCCGGGGCCGCCGTGGCGGAGGCCGAACCCGGCGAAGCCGAAACGGCCGCCGACCCGTCCGCCGGCGAGGAGGCGTTCCGCCACGAGTCGGCCACCACGTTCTCCTTCCGGCCCGAACAAATGTTTTTCGAAGATACGACCCGGCCCGTGCAGGCCCGGCTCGATGCGTCCCAACTGGCGTCTTTTACCGGTACCGTGGACGCCCTGCTGCGCGAGTTGCACCTCTTCCGGGGCTTTGCCGACGAACATGACCGGCTGCGCCACTTCTTCCTGGAAAAATACGGCCGGCAGGCCGTCGTCAACCTGCTCACGTTCTACGAAGAATACTACCGCGAAGTGAAGAAGCCCGAGGCCGACCGGCAGGCCCGGCTGCGGCAAGAAGCCCTCCGGAAAGAAGAGGAGGCGGCCGGCGACCCGGCCCCGCCCGGCGCCAAAGCAGCGACGGCGGAAGCAACCGGGCAGCCGGTCCCGGCCATTACCGGGCGGCGGGCCAAAATCAAAGACTGGAACGAAAGGTACGCGGCGGCCATCGGTCCCGACCTGCTGGCCGGCCGCGACTGCGTACGGCTGCGGCTGGCCGAGTTGCAGCAGGCCAACCAGGCCCTCGGCATCCGGCCCGACCCCGCCGCCGACGTCAACTCATTCGGGATGTTCGCGCAGTTTTTCCAGGAACCCGACGCCGAAGGCCGGCTCCAGCTGAAGGGCGTACTCAACGCCGCTTTCACGGGCTACGGCAAAATGATCAGCCGGTTCCTGCACATCCTGCCCGGGGCGGTAACCGACGACGTGCGGGCCTGGAACCGCTCCCTGGCCGGCGACGACAGCCTGCTGGTGGAAGATTGTGACGCCTCGTATTTCAACGCCAACCTGCACCCGCCGCTGATGTCCTGCGAGATTCGCATGCCCGGCGGCCACAACAGCCTCCCCCCGGAGCAACAGTTGCCCATCACCGACTTTACGGTGCAGTACCACCCGGAAAAAGAGGAAATACAACTCCGGCACACCCCTACCGGGAAGCGGGCCTACGTGTTCGACCTGGGCTTCCAGGGGCACGGCGGCCGGTCCCAGCTGTTTCAGCTGCTGGAAAAATTCACCCGGTCGATCCACGTATCGCCGTGGCCCGTAACGGGTGCCGTCATTACCCACTTTGAGGCAGAGGATACGGCGGACGGGGAAAAAAAGGTCAGGGTGCTGCCCCGGATCGTGTACGAAGACCGAGTGATCCTCATGCGGAAGAGCTGGAACGTACCCCGGGAGCTGATTCCGCTGCGCAAGCCGCACGAAACCGACGCCGACTACTTCGTGGCCGTGAACGAATGGCGCACGGCGCTGGGCATCGTGGATGAGGTGTTCCTCTTCGTCAACCCGCGCACCGAACAGGCCCCCGCGGACCCCGCCCTGCGCCGGAAAGCCGGCCGCGACGACTACAAGCCGCAGTACATCCATTTCAACAACCCCCTACTGGTCAACCTGTTTGAAAAGCTGGCCGCCAAAGTGCCGGTTACCCTCAAAATCGAAGAAATGCTGCCGCATTCGGGGCACCTGGCTACCATCGGCGGCGAAAAATTCGTGACCGAATGCGTGGTGCAGTGGTACAATCAATAGCGGCGCAATGACAAACCGGGTACTTAAGTAAGCAGACAGAATTAAATTATAGATTTTAAATTATGGATTTTAGATTACAAACCATTGATTATCAGAGGCTACACCAGGCAATTCATAATCCAAAATCCATAATTTAAAATCAGACTTCTACTTCATTACGGATACGCATGCAGAACCACCAACAACAACCGGCGCCCGGCCCGGTGAACGCCGCGCAAACGGAGTGGCTGTCGGCCTACCTGTACTACGCCGGGGCTACGGAAACTTTTCTGACGGCGGCAGTCAGGCCCTTCGTGGAACGGGTGCTGGCGGAGGGATGGGCCGACGGGTTTTTCTTCATCCGCTACCCCGAACGCGGCCCGCACGTGCGGCTGCGCTTCCGGGGCGACGCCCAAACGCTCCGGGAAACCCTGAGACCCGCCCTGGACCGGCACTTCAGCGACTACTTCCGGCGCAACCCCTCGCGGCGGCACGAACCCGAATGGGTAGCCACCTTGCCGCCGGCGCAAGGGTGGTACCCCGACAACTCCGTTCAGTACGTTCCGTACGAACCCGAAATCCAGCGGTACGGCGGGCCGCTGGGCATCCTGGTGGCCGAACGGCACTTCGAAGCCTCTTCCCGGGCGGTGCTCGCTCTGCTCTCCGAACGCACGGGCTGGAACTACAACCGGGCCATGGGGGCGGCGATCCAGTTGCAACTCGGCTTTGCCCACGCGGCCGGCATGAGCCAGGCGGAAGCCACGGTCTTTTTCAGCCGTACTTTCGAAAACTGGCTGCCCCGCACCTACGGCCTCCCGTTCGATGCGGCCCCGTCCGATGAGGTGGAAAGCCGCCGCCGGCACGTCCTCGACGCATTCCAAACGGCTTTCGCAGGACAAAGCAACCACCTGCTGGCGCTGATGCACACCATCTGGGAGGCGCTGGACGAAGGGCAGGAGTTCGAACAGGACTGGTTCAACGCGTGGCTGTCGGGTGTCCGGGAGGTTGCCGGGCAGCTCGGGCGCCTGCAAAGCGAAGGGAACCTGACCACCCCCTTCGGGCATCCCGCCGCCTCCGACCCCCCTTCTGCCCGCGACATCCGCTGGTCCATCTACGAAAGCTACGTACACATGACCAACAACCGCCTGGGCATTCAGAACCGGGACGAAGGGTACCTGGGCTACCTGCTGAAAGAGGGATTCGTGGAAATTTTGCCCCGAAAGCAAGCTGCACGATAAGATCCAATCCTGCGCTGGTCAGTCCTGGGTCAAAGTGATGGAAGGCGAAGACTTATAGGCTATTTGCAGGACGGGACTTTCTTCCCCTGCCGGTTCCGCATGGAGCACCAGTTCGACGACTACCTGCTCAATGCGCCGGTTGCTCTGCAAGCCAAACCCCATTGTTTGCGTGACGGGTACTTCAAAACCGGGAAACACGGGATGCAGTTGAACCGGGCTTACCCACAGGAGCGGATGGAGCAGTACCGCCTGGGTTTCCCCGCCCGTCCAGTGGTAGGTGAAGCGTAACTGGAGCTGGGAGAGCACCTCCAGCCATCGGGCTCCCGGTGAGAGGTGGCTCACCAGGACCAGTCGGTGAATACTCACCTTGTCGCCAGCCTGGCTTAACCCGAAGCGACGGGAAGGCGCCTTAGCGGTGAGTTCAAAGAGCGAAAAGTCACTTACTTCTACGGATGGATTCATACGACAAATGATGTGAGGGATACTGCTCAGGCCAACGGGCCCAAGGCCGTCTACAAGCTACTGCTTTTAGCCTTTAACTCCTTAGCCCTGCCTGCTGCCAGACTGCCTTTGTGAGAGATTGTAAGCAGCCCCGTTAACATGGGCTTTGTAAAGTCTCCTGATTGTCTGGTTTATCCTTTGTGAAAGCGTAAACGATTTTTATACCATTTTTTTCTCAACAGCCTTGGCCCAAAGCCGGGGAAGCGGCTTGTGAAACCGCAGGCTGTTCCCGGGGCGATTGTCAGACGATTCGAAAAATAGCAGCAAAAAGGTGATCATGGGCCATTTGAGCCAAAAAACAACGCATTTTCCGGATCGCCTCTAAACAGCGTCAAAAGCCATCCCTTTTCAACGCTTGTACTTTACCTGCAAAAATTTTCAATAATTCTCGTTTCACCGTTACGGGTTTCTTCCGATTGGTTTGTCTGTAGGTAGCTGATCAGATACTTACCCGCAAACGGAATATGGAATGCAACGCTACCAACGGCTTCAACCGGCAACAAGTAAACCTGTACATGAACGAGTTCATGCGCCTGCCGGTGCTCCGGCAACCGTTGCCGGCCAGGGGCGCGAGGCGCTTCCACCAAGTCTCCAGGGACCATTGGAAACGATAGTAACAATGGACAGTCGGCCGGTTCACCTTTTGCCACCATCCAGAAAGCATCCGACATGGCCGTTTCGGGTGACGTGGTGAATGTGCTGGCCGGCGAATACCGCGAACAGGCAGACGTCAAATCCGGGGTTGTGTTTCAAGCCAATGGCGGCGATGTGGTGCCCCTCAACGGTACCGAAATGCTGACTGACTGGTCGCCGGAGGCCGGCTCGACGTACAAAACAGCGGCGATGAACTGGGATGTGGATGCCTTATACGGCAGCAACCAGCTTTTTCAGATTTTGGCTACAATAACCAGCAATGGAAGTTAGAACAACTCTTTGCGCCTAACGCAACGCGCACCATCCCGGCGGTGAATGACCAGCCGCAACCTACAACCGCGGCAGCGAAAAACCTTACGGTATTCCCCAACCCGGTTACCGGGGGCTGGTTCAATGTGGAACTGGACGCGGCCACCGCGGATAGGCAGGTAAAGGTCATCATGACCGACCTTGCCGGCAGAACGGTTCGGGAAACTACCTTCACCGGCAATGGCCGGGCCCGTCGCATCGAAGCGCGTCACCTTGCCCCGGGCTGATACCTGGTCACCACCCTCAGCGGAGATTCCAAGTGGGTAAGTAAAGTCAAAATCAGCTACTAGCCCTGCCGGCAGCAGCCGTAAGGTGGTCTGAAAAAGGGGGACACTTGCAACGTCAAGCACTGATCCCGCTTTTTCGGACCACCTTGGTTATGCGCCAGCACATCCCGATTGGAAATAACGTTTCGCACCCTTTTCAACCGGGTAAAGCTTGGTACATTGTTAGCCAGGTAATTTGCTAGAATTGTTGTTGGTGAAAACACCAACAACGGCGTATTCAGCATACGCGTTAGTAATTGAAAAAGAGGTCTTTATCGTCCGCGCCGTTGTTGGTGTTTTCACCCACAACTTTTTATCATTTTATTTACCTGACAGTGTACTCCGTTTCTATTCTCCCAAAAAATTATGATTAAAAATCCGTTTCCTGCTTTCTTTTCTTGGGTAGTGGCTTTTCTTTTCACCACTCATGCCGATGCGCAAACAATAGATTCAAAAGCGCTGGCACGTAAATACGCCATTACCCTTGATAAACCCGCGGTAGATTTTTTTGAAGGAGCCTTGCTGGGCAACGGCGGGATGGGCGTCGTGGTAAATACCCGTCCTGACGCCGTCGAGTTTCATTTTGGCCACAACAATGTATGGGACATCAGGGTCGCCGAAAAGCATAAAGACAAAATCGGCACCTTCCGGAAAGTGTTCGAACAGGCCAGGACCATTCCCGCAGAGTATAAAAAAATTTCTGACGATGCGGCATTCGGAAAATACATGGAACTGATGGGCGAAAACTATGCGAAGCCTTATCCGCGTCCCATGCCCTGCGGAACATTGATCCTTGGTTTTGACCGCAGAAAAACGGAACTCCTGGGTCATAAGCTCGACATCGCAAACGGCTTGTGCGAGGTATACCTGGTCAACCAGGGAAAGAAAGCGGTACTGCAGGTATTTACCGATATGGAAGCGGATCAGCTGTTGTTTCGCCTGGTTGATGAAAGCGGAAAATCCATGCCGTCCTTTTTTGACTGGCTTCGGTTGATGCCGGACCCGCAAACGCCAAAAGACATACCCAAGTACCAGATAATCAGCAACACGCCTGCTCACGTGCTTTCTTTCCGGCAGGTGCTGCCTTACCTCCAACCGGAAGGGTACGACAGTGTAAGCGGCCACGCGAAAGACAAAGCTTTTCGGTTGTCGGTCCAGTTGAGTAATACGCTTTTGACCGGCGACCGCCAGGACTGGCACGGCAACATGCGTTCCATCGGGGAACTGGAGCGATACGTGCAACCTGACACGACCGCATTTGTGGGCATCGTAAAGTTGGAAGAAGGTCTTGCCTCCGCCATTGCCGCTTCGCTGCCGTTGGCTGACCAGCCAACGGTAAATCACTTTGTAAAGACGCAACGCGCCTCGGAGAAAATATGGGATGAATACTGGAATAAATCGGCGGTAGCGGTAAGTGATGAACTTTTAGAAGCGACATGGTATCGTAATCTTTATTTTTTCAATTGTGCCGTAAAGCCCGGCGTGACTTGCCCCGGGCTTTTTGCCAACTGGATGTACGGTGATATCGGCACCGCCTGGCACGGCGACTATCACATGAATTACAATACCCAGCAGCCTTTCTGGCTGGCGTTCTCGTCCAATCACGCAGACAAGAACCTTGCCTATACCGACCTGGTGCATCACATCCTTCCGGTCAGTCAAAAATGGGCGAAGGAATACTACGGAATGAGCGGGGCCTTTTTTCCTCATTCGGCTTATCCCGTTGAGATGACCGTAATGCCTTTCCCGGTTCCGGACTGGGGTTGGGAAATATGCGAAACCCCCTGGACGGTTCAGGGTTTGTGGTGGCATTATGTATATACACAGGATAAAGCGTATCTGAAAGAGCGGGCTTATGTCCCGATCAGGGAGGCGGTGCGCTTCCTGGTAGATTACCTGTCACGGCCGGATGCGCACGGCAAGCAGTGGGGTGATGATAAATACCACGTATTTCCTACGTGCGCACCGGAGTTGTATTCACTGGCTCCCGGGTTCAAATACAACTTTGATTGTAATGTGGATCTGACCCTGATCAAGTTTGTGTTCAACGCCTACCTGCAAGCCAGCAAAGTGCTGGCGCTTGAAAACAGAGAGGCTTCCACCATCGCGAGTGTAAAGAAAATACTGGCCCATTATCCGGAGTATACGATAAAGAAATCAGCGTACGGAGACGTGATTGTGGGGGTTCCGAACGAAACGGTAGATGTGGTGTATAATACCCCCAATACGCTGGCTTCCGTTTTTCCGGGAGAGGAGCACGGCATTCACTCCCCCAAAGCCACTTATGATATCCTGGTAAATACGTACCGCAACCACCAGAACGAAGGCGGGAATGAGCTTGTTTTTTTAAATCTTCAGGCAGCCCGGCTGGGGATTCTTGACCTGGAGAAGTTTAAGCGTCAAATCAATTATTGTCTTTTGCCGAATGGGACGTGTACCGACATGATATTACAGGCACACGGACGGTATCACGACGGATCATTCAACTGGATGGCCAGAATGGGTATATGGTTTGAAAACTTTGCGCTTCCGGTGGTACTCAACGAATGCCTGATGCAAAGTTATAACGGAACGATCAGCTTGTTTCCGAACTGGCCCAAAAGCAAGGACGCTGCTTTCCAGACTTTGAGGGCAGCAGGAGCCTTTCTGGTCAGTTCTTCTCTGGAAAAAGGAGAAGTGCAATGGATTGAAATTGCAAGTGAAGCCGGTGGCGTTGTTACATTGAATCTACCGTGGGAGACAGGTAAGCGCATATTGATCAATGAGAAAAAGATGGAGGTTGCCAGCAGCCTGTTTCAATACAAGATGAAGAAAGGGGAAAGGATACGGTTAGCGCTCACGCAATAAAAAGACGGATAAAACTTTACCTGATCATACTTTCTTTCCGGGCGCCTGGTAATGGATTCAGCTTCCTATTTTGCGATTAAAATTTTTTGTGTCGCAACCATGATTCCTTTTTCTGCACGCAAGAGATATAAGCCATTGGGAAGATGATTAAGATTGATCCGTGTCTCGCCGTTCATACGCCCCCTGAAAACAACGATGCCCCTGGTATCGGTTATCACCATAGCCGCATTATCAAACAATTTATCGCCAAGCAGCGTAATTTCACCACTGGATGAATTTGGGTATACAATTAGTTTTTTTGCCGTTGGGTGATCCATAGGTAACGCAATGTGCGATGGTCCGGCACTTGTTCTTGCTACTGCCCCATATCCGGATGTAAGCGACCAGTCGTCGCTGTATCCCCATCTTTTTCGGGCGGCGTTTCTAACGTAAACAGTGGCTGATGACGCAGCACTACCCGTAGTAAACGCAATGGTATACAATGTCCACGTTGTGCCGGCAACCCGGGTATCAATGGTTGACCTGCCAAAGTTTTCAACGCCCACATACGTTTGCTGGCTCCCATCGTCTTTGGCCCAGACGGTTACGGTGTAAGTGGTATTTGGCGTTACCGGAATAACCTGGTACAGTTTACCCACCCCTTTTATCCTGGCGCCATACCCCCCGCTATGCTTTGAAAAAGAATCGCTGCCGGTTTCCGCGAAGCCGGTAATACTCCAATTACCAAGATTTCCCAACTCAAAACCAGGGTTACGGATCAGATTTGCTTCACTCGGGCTACTGGCATACGTAGTAGCGGTTGATGGTTCGGAAGAAGCGGAATTACCGCCGGTATTATAAGCAATAACCCGGTAGGTATACCCGGTATTGGGGGTCAAAGCAGTATTGCTATACGTAGTCGTATTTGCGCCCGTCGTAGCGATTGCCGTAAATGTACCGTCGATGGTTTTACGTTCTATGGTAAAGCCTTCTTCGTTGCCGGAACCATCGGTCCAATTCAGATTTATTTGCGATGAGGATACGGCTGTTGCCGACAGATTAGTGGGTGCGGCAGGAATTTGGACGGTAACCGCCCCGACCGTTATATTACCGAGCGTAAAAAAGCCTTCCGCATCTTTGATAACATCCTTTAAGGCAAGGTCAATGTTTCTGGAGCTCTTGGTGTCAAACAATTTGACTTTTACACTGTATACGCCATCTGTCAGTGCAGGAGGCATTACTACTGAATAAGATTCCGTTTTTACGGCCCCGTCCGCCCAGCCGGTGTTGAATGAATGATCAAGGATTACGGTGCTTGTGGACGGGCCGACGAATTTAAATTGAATCTGGAATGGGTTATAAGCCGGGGCAACACCCCGGTTACGCCAGGCAATGTTAATTGTTTGGGTGGAACCGGCGGTGGCCCTTACGGGTAGTGTCGCGGAATCTATACCATACCAATACCCACACAGGTTAGCCAGTTCTTTTGCAAGCGCCGGGTTTTCCGTCAGCCAGATGTTGGGAAAATAATGAAACCCGATGTAGCTGGCATGCATGAGTTTGACGGCTCCCCGTAAAATGGCGGCCCCTTTTGTGATGCCATTGGTCCCGATCCAGTTTCCCGCACTTTTTACCCGGTCATAGTGTTCCGCCTCCAAAACAGTCGGTCTTTGTAAATAAGTAGCGGTGAAAAGCGGAGGGCTTTGCACGGAAAAAGTAGCAGGATAAGTATCCACGTACCAATCCACTAAGGGGCTGTCATCCCGGTACGAAATATTTCTTGATTCGATATAGTCTCTTATCGCCGGCAGGTCGGTACTGCGGGCATTGTACGATACAAAATCGTCAGAAATCACCAGTGGCATTTTCAACCAGTGGTTTTTATATACATCTACATGCTGTTTCAACACGGTTAACGTACTTGCCGTCTTGTCTCCATCATTATGGTGGCCCTCGCCCCAGCAACCTAACCCGCCAATGTCAAGGTAACTGATGTAAGGATTATTATCATAGCGGGCAGCCATCGCCTGCTGAAAATCATTCCAATGGTTCATGAAAACAGGATCATCATAATCAGGCTCCCAATAGCTTGATGATGCGTAGGCAGGCGTAATCAACTGGCCCGCCGCACCCGCATTGATCACCCATTGGGGCGTAGCGTATTGGATCACCCACGGATCATACGTAGTGACGCGAACCGAAAATTTATATCCTTTCGGGCCCCAGTACGCAATCAGGTTATCAATTTTGCTCCAGTCATACACGTTTTGCTGCGGTTCGAAAAAAGACCAGGAAAGGCGAATATTCAAATGATCCATCCCGGGAAAGTCATCCAGATAACTGTCCCGGGTGCCCTGGGCTACCGCATAATTGCTCAGGTTTCCATCATAGAAATGTTGGTACCAGCCCTTCCACGGGTTTTCGCAAACTTTTACGGTGTCTTTGGCGGATAACAAACTAAACGAGGTTGTTTGTGCAGATGAAACAGCAACTGCAAAAATTAAAACCGGTAGTAAGCGTAGTGTTTTTTTGATGACCGACCATTTGAGGGGATCCGGGTGGCCGTAAGGCGGGGATGGAAGAAAAAAAAGTCCGGGCAAACGCAGATGTTGAGCTAGCGTATGGGTGATCATAAGTTTAGTTGTTAGCGTTAAGATTATATTTACTACGATTCACCAGGGTCAGGCCTGAAGGGGAAACACCCTACCCATCACATCTATTCCTTTTTAGGGGGTTTTGCGTTTTACGCAGTTCGCTTAACAAGTTATCCATTTTCAGCCAGTTGCCACCAAAAAGTTCAAATTGTTTTATGACCCGAGAATACCGTCAATAGATCTTATCATTCTTCAAAAGGCCGTAACGGATCAAGCCCACCGCAGCCGAAGCCTTAACCGAGCGGAAGGCGTTGCGGAGTTGGAACAACGCGTGAGAGGATGCGCATGAGGTACTTGTTGTCGCAGGCTTCGTGTTGCAAATGCGGGCACACGCGTTCGATCACGTGGTTGAGGAAGGCTTCGTAAGCGTCGGGGGAGTTGACGGCGAGGAGTTCGAGCAGGGGCAAGAACGGGTATTGGGGATGGCGTTGCCGTAAGACCTCGCCGTTTTTTGCTTTACCGAAAGCACCTATGTGTATAAAAATGCATATTTTCATGCATGAAAAGAACCAACGTTGAATTGGACGAAACCTTGCTGGGACAGGCCAAGGAGCTTAGCAAATTAAGCACTACCAAGGAGGTGCTCCACCAGGCGTTGAGCCATTACGTGCTCATGCTCAAACGGCGGGATATGCTCTCCCTGTTTGGCAAAGTGGAGTGGGACGGCGACCTGGATCAGATGCGGCGAGGGGCATGAGCAGCAGCCAGCCTCTCATTTTTGATACCTCGGTTTGGGTTCCTGCCCTCAAAAATGGCCCGGCAAGCCCAGCAGCGGCGTTACTGATCAGTTACGTGGACAACAACTACCCGGTATACCTCATCCCAACCATCGTTCAGGAGGTTTTGCAGGGCATCCGTCAGGACAAAGATTACCACCAGGTTAAGCAGAGCTTCGAGGGGTTCGCACTACTGAGCCCCGATGCGATGGAGGCGGCCGTCGGTACGGCTGACCTGTTTCGCCAACTTCGTAAAAAAGGCGTGACCATCCGTAAGCCCAACGACTGTTTCATTGCCTTCTACGCCCTCACCTACCAGGTGCCCATTGTGCACGACGATTCGGACTTTGATCTGATTGCCGCGCACGTTCCCCTGATGACCCGTCGCTCTTAAAGGAAGGGGCTTTTAGAAACAACGATTAGATGGATAGTAAGCAGGCCCGTTGGGTCCTCTTTGGGGAGAATGGGGGCATTGTTCACGCGCAGGACAACCGGCTTACCCCCGAGTTGCGCATTCGGCGGGTTAACCGGGCACTGGTACAGACGCTCCGTCCAGCCAGGAGCCGGAACACTTTACGTGCGGCCGGGCCCCTCTCCTACTGCCAGGCTTCGGCGCCCCTCACTGCCCGGAAGGCGTCGCGGAGGCGGAACAATTCGTGGAGGATGCGCATGAGGTACTTGTTGTCCCAGGCTTCGTTTTTGTGCGTACATTTGCATAATTTTGTCACTACAACTAACATCCGAGTATGTCACCTGCCAAAACCAAGTTTTTCCAACTTAGAATCGAAGAGGAGCTAAAAGAGAGAGCCGAAAAGGCCGCCCAGCGCAAGGGCTTAAGCCTATCTAGTTTGTTTCGCTTATATTTGATCGAGGGATTGGAGAAGGATGAGCGTAAGTGGGGAATGGGGGGACGGGGAAAGGGTAGAAATGCCATTTAAGCAGGTATCCTTAAGAGTGAAAGAGTGAAAGGGTCTAGAAGTTGTTGAAAAATAACGCCATAGATATTCAATTAATTGAATATCTATAAATTTATATACTTAATAAATACCAATTATCAATTTAATTTAACTAGCTACATTAAATTGTTGCAAATAAATAATTATTGCTTTAAAAAATAAATCAAGTATTTGCTCAGCAAAGCATCAGGCAGTTCGTCTTTTAGCGCAGAACTGCAATTTTTTCGAGAAATATATGTACTGATTATGCCTCTAATGACATCAGGATAATCAAAGTACAATACTCTACTACTAACCCTCTTATTTTTCACATGAGGAACATAATACAAAAAAGCCTTTGTACCCTTCTCTATTCCTAATATTAGCTTATCCCCCTCCTTTCTATTAACAAAGATACTACCAGATGCCCCTTTTGTGGTTCCTATAACCGTTGATACATACAAACTTAAATCCTTTTGCAAATATTGTTTAGACTGCAACTTCCAATTTGCATCAACTTCATATCCAGCTCTTATCAGGGCAGCCTGCATCGCCTTTCTTTCATTATTGTAGTCTTTTATATTAGTAGCCACATCTATTTCTAACTTCATCGAAAACCTATTTATTGGATCAAGCAAAAAATCAGATATTTCATTACTATCATTAAACTTAGTATACTTTGGCTTCTTTTGAATATAAGAAACTTGTTCACACAAGAAAGTAGCTTTATAAAGCTTGATAAAGTGTAACTCAGTCCTTATGTAACTTCCTATTACGATTAAATCAGCATCATTCTTCGCTACAAATTGTTCCGAACTTGCAATCAGCAACACAAAACAGTATGAAATTTTGGCCAATGTATTCACTTTATCAATATTGTATTAATTTGATATTCTTAAAGACGCCAAGTAGAAGCCAAAGTTATTTGCTTTCTCTTTGTCATTGATATCTACCTCTAGAAAACCATCTCTTTTTACAACTATAGAATCAACAGAGACTAATTTTTTCCACTGCTCGTCATAGTTAAGTCTATACATTAGAGCACCATGAGATATTTCGTCAATTAAATTATAACGAGTTAATGTTATGCCAAAAATACCACTATTCTTTCCTTCAGGACCTATAACTCCAACAATAGGGCCAAAATTAATCTTCCCATCTAGTGAAACAACTCTGATCCGATCTCCTTGGTACACTTTCAATCTGGTGCTTTCATATAATATCATATATACATTTTTAGTTGAATTTTCACATTGTTCCTCATTAACACTGCTTGGATATATTGTATTATGATTATTCTCGGTTGGATAAACGTAAAATACAAGTACAAACACAGCAATTGCACCACTGGTTTTTACTACTTGTCCTATCTCGATTTTCAAAATACCGGTTAGCCCCAAAGCAAAAGCAGCAGCACCCATAGAAAGAACTAACTTAAAAGTTGAATATAAATAAGGATTAGGATTTTCAATTATCACATTCAGCAGCAGCACTATTAATATAAAGAAAATACCAGTATAGAACGCTTTCCTAAGCAAGTCCTGATTGTGCACTTGCAGCTCACCATTTGTTGTTTTTCTAGAGTTCATCTTTTTCAAGTTTTGACATTAAGACAAGACTTATATAACCGGGAAGCAAAGCCACTATTAATAAAACGCGCAATACACTTAAATCAATTGATACAAATGCAAGAGCAGTATACATTAGCACTGTCCTTATCTTACCCAATCTTTTAGTTATAAACAATTCTTTGCTATGTATTAATCTAAGTCCCATAATTATTATATCCCTATGTACGTGCAATACACCTAACCATATCGGGACAAAGTTGTTATAAACCAGCAAAATTAAAGTTGTTGCAAATAAAGCTTTATCTGACATCATATCTAGTACAGATCCAATTCTTGATTGGAAACGAAATTTTCTTGCAGCATAACCATCCAAAAAATCGGTTATTCCACATAAAACAACTATAATACTAATCATGCATAGGTTATCTTTAAAGACCACTATGACATAGCTTAGAATTAAACGAATTAGCGTTAATATATTGGGTACAAGTTTCAACACCTTGATACCTGCATGAATTTGCAGTATTTATATAAATTGTATGATCAGCATTTATACTCCAAACGACTTATTCTAACGGAAGATTGCAGATTCGTCTTGATTTGCTGGCAACAGTAGAAATGGCGACAATAGTGTCCGAAAACACGCAAATAGCTAATAAGAACACAAACCAACTTTAGCAACCAATTTAAGACTGTCACAGTACTTAGCTGACTTGCTCAAAACTCTTCATTATTTTACATGGCGAGAAATACACGATGTACTGAACTTAAACTATATTAATACAATGAATTACACGCAAAAAAATAACCATCCATGGGGT
Organism: uncultured Sphingobacteriales bacterium; assembly: GCA_963844325.1. Lineage (GTDB taxonomy): Bacteria > Bacteroidota > Bacteroidia > Cytophagales > 172606-1 > CADCTQ01. Next base: position 3,453,862 of record CAWJNV010000002.1, on the reverse strand, counting down.
TCATTCCATAAATGGTTATTTCTTTAAGAACCCCCTGCCGGGATCGAACCAGCGACCTACTGATTACAAGTCAATGGGATTTCTTACCGCACTTACCAGACCTTTACAAAAACTGCCTCTATTTCAAAATTTAGCCACTTTTCTTCCTCTTCTTTCCTCCTCATACCTTGACTTTCACCCGAAAAGTATGCAAATTGTATGCAAGTAGCGTCCCCACTTGCCCTTATGAAAACCCCTCGCAACCCCACTACCGCCATCTTCCACGACACCCGCAGCCAGAAGAAAGACGGCACTTATCCCGTCAAACTGCGCGTCACTTTCCAGCGTACCCAGAAGTACTATCCAACCGAAGTGAACCTGACGGCCGAAGACTTCAAGCGCGTCTTCGGGGAGAAGCCCCGTAAAGATATGAAACAATTGCGGCTGGAACTGGAAGCGCTGGAACAAAAAGCCAACGCCATCATCCGGGAGTTGCCCCTGTTCTCATTCGAAGCTTTTGAGCAGAAGTTCTTCAGCACCCGCGTCAGCGCCCCTACCGTCTTCTCCTATTACGAGCGGAGCATGCAGGACATGACCAATGAGGGACGGGTCGGCAACGCCGACAGCTACAAGTGCAGTTACAACTCCCTCAAGACATTCCACGGGAAAGACACCCTTCACTTCAGCGCCGTTACGGTTGAGTTCCTGAAATCCTACGAGAAGTGGATGCAGCAAAAGGGCAAGTCGCTTACCAGCGTGGGCATCTACCTGCGTACGTTGAGAACGCTTTACAACCAAGCGATCAAAGATGGGATTGTGCCGGCAGAAGCCTACCCCTTCGGCAAAGGCAAATACCAGATACCAGCCAGCCGCAACGTAAAGAAAGCCCTCAAGCTGGCCGACATTGAAAAGATATTCACCTTTCCGCTCCCCGAAGGCAGCACTGAACAGTGGGCCCGTGACCTGTGGCTCCTCTCCTACCTCTGCAACGGCATGAACCTAAAAGACATTGCCCGCCTGCGCTACCGCAACCTGGGCAGTGAGAGCATGGAGTTTGTCCGCGCCAAAACCGAACGCACCACTCGAAAGAACCTCAAGTCGGTACTGGCCGTGCTTACCCCGGAAGCGAAGGCAATCATTGACCGGTGGGGAAAAAAGCCGGTACAACCGGACGCGTACATCTTCGACATTCTACCCGAGAACATCACCCCCCAGCGGGAACTGGCCCTGGTCCGCCAGGCTATCAAAACCATCAACAAGTACATCGGCCGCATTGCCAGAGAAGCAGGCATCACCCAACCCGTCACCACCTACACGGCCCGCCACAGCTTCGCCACCGTGCTCAAGCGTTCCGGCGCCCCGGTCGAGTTCATTTCCGAGTCACTGGGGCATTCAGATTTAAAAACCACTGAGAATTACTTGGCCGCTTTCGAAGATTCAGTGAAAAAGGAATATGCGGCTAAACTAACGGCTTTCTCAAACCCCTGATCCTAGGGTTGGCAGTCATTTTCTGCTCCCCTTCAACCACTCCCAGAAAGTCCTTTTCGGCCTTGCGGCCGCTACCGGAGTAGCCGCCGCCGGGGCAGTCCCGGCGGCTATCGCAGTTCCCATTCTTTTCAAGAGCACAAAGTGCCTGACACTGTAAAAACCCTCCTGATGCGGCCACGCAACGGCGCGGATCAGTTCCTTCCCGCCTTCCAAAGGCTGGTTGTCGACCAGAAACTCCACTGTGTCCAAATCGCCCTCCTGCTGAGACACGAACCACCTTACCCAGTGGTACTCGTCAGCCAGGTCCAGTTGGCGGATGAAGGTTTCCAGGTGCGAAATCAGGTCTTGTGGAATGTCAACCAAGGCGCCGCCGGTTGACTTCACGCCGTAATTGCCCAGGAACACCCGGTAGGTCCGGGAGCCAATCTCCCAGGCCTCAGTGTCGATGTCGGCCGCGGGATAGTCAAAAAAGCCGGCCATCAGCGGGTGGAAGGAGTTCCGGCTGAAGTTCTCCAGGTTATTGGCCTTTGCCTCTTCCAGGCTTTTGCCAACATCGGCGAAACATTCAGTGATTTGCAGCCCGCCGGTGATCAGACGCACATCCAGTTGGGATACAAAAAAGCCGTTCTGCATATTGTATTGCAGCCGGGAATCAATGTACACTTCCGGGTGGGACGGTACTTGCACCCGGCCGCCAACAAGTGTTGCCGGGAGCCCGTGGCGCTGCAGCAGCGCGACCAGTTGCGGGTTCAAATCATCGATGGAGTCCATCGTGTCGCTCTCCAGGGAGGAAATGTCATACACAGTCAGGGTGCCCGAGCCATGCCATACGAGTAGTTGTCCGGCTGCACTGGGGTAAAAATCCACAATATCGCCGCTATAGCTCCCGGTCCGGGCCGGGTCTGTGGTCTCTTCACCCTCTTCCGTGTGGCCTTGCAGCCGGTAGCCTTCCGGCACCAACTCCCCGACCGGTTGCCCCTTTTGCCGGTCGATGACCAGCAGCCGCCGGAAGCGCGTCAGGGCAATGAGCCGATGTGGGGTAATGTACTTTACAATGTATTCGAAAGCGTCCTGCTCAATGGCCGGCGCCAATCCCGGAGGCTGCCCAATCACTTCCTGAGAGACAGAAGCGATTTCGGCTGCTCCCGGGAAGGAATACACCCGCAGGTCTCCCTCGTCAACCGGAGCGGTTACGAACTCGTCCCCCGCGGGAGAGAAGTTACCCATGATCTGGTCCTGGCACTGGGGCAATTCCTCCAACGTAATCCGATCAGCCCGCAGGCGTGCCCTGTACATCATCGAGCCGTCCTGCCCGGCTGCCGTGTCAATGATCACACTATCAGTCAAGGGCGTTGGGTAGAAAGCATACGCACAATACCGGTTTTGGGTAGATACCTGGTCCACTACCGTAAAGCCCGTTGTTTCCAGCACCAGCAGTAGATCATCGTCGCCCGCGGGACCGGGGGTGGCAAACCAGAGGTACCGGCTGTCGGGGGAAAAGAAGCATCCGGTGCCGCAGAAGTGGTACCAGGGGGAATGGATGTAGGTATGCAGGAGGGTGCCGGCCCCATCGGTAATGCGTACCGAATCCCTTCCGGAAAGGGCCATTAGTTGGTCGTCCGGGCTCACGGCGACCTGACACGGGACGTATTCTTCCGTCTGGGCCTGCAAGTGCCGTCGCCATACCTCGTTCAACTGACGGTCCAGCCGTAGCACTTCCGGTTCATGTTCGGAATGCACGATCCAGCCCCCATCGGGCGTGGGAACCGGCGGACTTATGCGTTCTCCTACTAGGCGGGAGTACAGCTTTGGCAAGTGAAATTGCTGAAATGGCAATGCGGTGGAGGCTTAGAAATGAATAAGGGAAAATAGGCAGTGCTTGCCTCCTACACAAGTGCCGGCACCTGTCGCGTTCAATTTACCTCTGGAAGCAGAGCGGCCCCCTTATCAGGGTTGGCAACTTGGCAAACCTATATACACGCCCCTTGCCAACTGCCAACCTCAACAGCACTGCCTGCACCTCTCCCGCGAGTAGACCAGCTCCATTTTTAGCCACCTTCCTTCCGCTACAATGTTCTTTCCCATAGCTACTCCCCACTCACGAAAAGCACTTGACCAGCATTCCTAACAAAGCCCTAAAAATTGTTTTTATTATATTTTACTAATCTTTACTTAATTATACAAACTACTGAAAAACAATGAATTATTATAAATTTTTTCTTGCTCACAAATACATTCTTATCTAATTTAATCCTCGAAATCAAGTTTTTTAGACCTTATGCCCGCTTTGCCTGCCAAGCGTTTTTTTCTGCTTCTGGTAGCTCCGCTTGCCACCCTCGGTTACTGCGCCGGAGCATCGGTTTCCCTAACTGACTTATTCAATAATCTGCTGGCTTACGCCCTGGCCCGGGAGTACGATCCGTTGTTGCTGGGGCTCACCCTACTCGCTGCGCTGTCCCTGCTGCTTCTGCCTTGGTGGCTGTACCGGGGAGGACGGAAGGCGACCCCACCGCCGCCGGAAATACTCCAACCTTCGGACGGTAAGGCTGTGCAGGCAATGAACCAGGAGCGGATTGCCTACCTGGAGGAACTGCTGCGGGAGAACCCCTCCCCTGCTCCGAAAGCCGCCACAAAGCCCGCCCTTGACGAGGGGCTGGATATGAGCCTCTGATAGAAGCCAGACACCTTTTTTAAAACTCTTCTTCTCCCAATCAAAACCACTTACAACCCTTACTCTTATGCAAACAACCCGTTCAACCGCCGCCAAGAAATGGCTTTGTGCCGTGCTACTGCTGTGTTTTGCCTCCTTTGCCCACGCCCAGCAAGTGGCCGGCGGCATCCAACTGCTGGTCGAGCAGATCAAGCTCATTGCCAACATCATCTTCATCGGCGCCATCATCTGGGCCGCCGTCCGCACGGTCATCTCCTTTGCCGGCGGCAGCCCTACGGCCATGCGCAACGTGCTCTACACGATCATCATCGCCCTGTTCTGGTTCGGCTTCAACTACTTCGTCGATGACATTGCCACTTCGCTGGGTGGTGTGGGTGCCGGCGAGTACACCGGCCAGTAATCATTTAACTCCTCAAACCGAGCATTAGATGGTTACGCGCCGATACCTGGAAAAGAAGTCCACCGTGCTGGGCCTGCCCATGTACCAGGTCGGACTGCTGGTGCTGCTGATGGTGATTCTGATCCTCCTCAGCAGCTTCCTCAAAATGATGGCTCCCCAGTACCGCTGGTTCAACCACCTGGTGGTACTGCTGCTGGCGGGTGGGTACTTGCTGTTACGGTACGCCGCTTCCCGGCGGCACCCCTCCTACTTGACCTCGCTGGTCAGCTACCGGCTGTTGCAGCGCCGCAAGTACTACCTGCCTACCACTCCCCTGCTACTCAAAACCAAGACCGATGACACAAAAAAAGATGGATGACCTTTTGCCCGTTTTCGCCCTCGAAAACGGTTTGCTGATCTTCAAGGACGGCCGGGTGGCGGTCGGCTTTCGCATCGCTCCCCAGGAGATGGAAAAGCTGCCGGCCTCCCAATACCAGTCGCTGTGCGACTACTGGGTGGGTGCCTCCAAGACCCTGCCGCCCGGTGCCACCGTGCAGAAGCTCGATTTCTACTACTACCAGCCGTTCCAGGTGAGTGTGGCCGGAAAAGCCTACTTCGAGCGCAGCTTTATCAACCACTTCTACAACCGGCTCGTGCTCCAGCATCAGAGCTACCTGTTCTTGTCGTTGGGCGATGGGCGGCAACCCGACCCTAACCCCATCAATACGCTCTTTGCCTGGAGCAGGCCCTTTCTAGGGGGCAATCCCTTCGCTGGCATTGAGGAGCGAATGGAACGGCTGCCCCGGCTGGCGAGTGAGTTTACCGGCATGCTGGCCGCCTCCGGCGTTGGCGTGCAGTTGCTCAATGAGGAGGAACTTTGGGAAGTGTACCGGATGTATTTCAACCTGGAGTTTGATCCCGTGCCGCCTTCCTTTCAGCGTCCCTTTCACGCCGAAGGCAACCATGCCGTGCTCGGGGAAAAGAAGCTCAACGTGATCTCCATGCTCCAACAGGCCAGGGTTGTGGAGCCGGCCGTGGTCAACCCGTCCGGAGTGGCCTCGCCGTTCATCTACCCGCTGACCCACTACCTGCAAATGCCCCACATTCTGAGCGTCTCCTGCACGGTGCTCGACACGGAGAAAACGCTTAAAGCCCTCGACTCGGAGAACAAACTCAACCGGTTCATGGACTTCCTGGCTACCCAGGACAACCTCAAGAAGACCGAGGAAATCACATCCTTCACCCACGAGGTGCGCACCCACAACCAGAACACGCTGCACGTGAACGTGTCGGTGACCGTCTGGGACGTTGAAGACCATGTGCGCCAAGGCTACGTGCACGAAGTGATGCGGGCCTTCGGACAGATGGGCGGCACTACGCCCTTCGTGGAGACAATCGACACGGCTAACCTGTTTGTGAGCAACGCCCCCGGCAACTCGTTTCATAACTACCGTCGCCTGCTCATGAGCGGCGACAACGCGGCCCTCTACCAGAATTTCATTTCCAACTACCTCCAGGTGACGGGCGGTGACGAGCTGCTCTGCGACCGCTTCCGCAACCCCTTGCGGGTAAAACTTTTCAACACGAACCTCAACAACCAGAACTCGATCACCATCGGCCCTTCCGGCTCGGGCAAGAGCTACACGATTGGCAACTTCATCGTGCAGCGTTACGAGATGGGCCACACCCAGATCATCCTCGACGTGGGCGGCACCTACCTGAGCCTGATGACGGCCCTGGACGGTAAGTACTTCGAGTACGACCCCGACCGGCCGTTAAATCTCAACCCGTTTCTGGTGCAGCGGGAGGAGGACGGCACCTACCGGCTCACGGGGGATAAGATCAACTTCCTCACCTCGCTGCTCTCAATCATCTGGAAAGGGGCAAGGGGCGAAATCTCGCCGGCCGAACGGGCGGTGTTTGCCAAACTGCTGCCCAAGTATTTCTCCTATTACAACCTCCAAGTGCTGGATGGTCAATCAGTTGCGCCGCCTTCCATTGCCGGCTTTTACGCCTGGCTGGAAGGGTTCCAGAAGGGCGACGAACGGGAGTACGAGCGGCTGGCGAGGAACTTCGACTTCAACGAGTTTTCCATCGTGCTCGAACCCTTCGCGGTAGGCAAGTACGCCGAGGTGCTCAACTCCACTTCCCACGAAGATTTGTCAGAGGATAAACTGATTTGCTTTGACATGGCCCGCATCAAGAAGAACCCCATGCTCTACCCGGTCTATTTCGCTGCTGATCACCGAACTGGCCCTGGACGTGATCCGCAAGTACCCCGAAAGGCGCAAGTACTTTTACATGGACGAGGCCTGGAGCATGCTGGCCGATTCGATGAGTGAATTTGTGGAGTCCATGTACCGCACCGTCAGAAAGAACAATGGGGCCATGTGCATCATTACCCAGTCAGTGCACGAGATTGTCGCTTCCCGGATTGGTCCGGCCATCCTGGCCAATGCCGCCACCCAGATCATCCTCAACCACACCGACGCCACCGAGATCGTCAAGCTGGCCGGGCACCTGGGTTTTACCGAGCACGAAGTGGAACTCATCCGCTCCATCCGCCGCAATGATGCGGAAGGCTACCGGGAGCTGTTCATCAAGCAGGGCGACTACGCCAAAGTGTACCTGATGGAAGTCTCCCCGGCCATGGACGCCATCCTTACTTCCAAGCCCGAGGAACGCGACTACCTGCGGCAGCTGCAAAAGCAGTTCGGCGGCAATATCCACCCGGCCATCAACCAGTACGTGGAAACCAAGCGCAACAAAAACGCCCCGGCCGGAAAGGAGGTGTCGGCATGAACAACTGGGGAGAAATAGACGCCGGCTTTCTGAGCCTGATGCAACTGCTGATGAACCAGATCCGGGCCAACTGCCTGTTCCTGGTACCGGCCTTCCTGCTGATGGGCTTTATCGTGGCCCTGATCCGGGCCGTGTTCACCAACGGGGAAATGATGCTTGATCCGGGCTTCCTCCTGCGCGGGGTGGTGATCTGGTTTCTGCTGTTCAACTACGTGGAACTCATGGACCTCATCACGGGTGCCATTGAAGGCTTCAAGAACCTGGTGCCGGCCCCCGACGGGCTGATGAAGCGGCTCAACACGTTTGCCACTTCGGTAGTCACGCTCAAGCCCACCGAACCTGACCCGAACGCCTCTCCCCTGGACCGGCTCCTGGACTTTGCCCAGGGCGCCTTCAACTTCCAGTTTGGTTTGCAGTACTGGCTGGTGAGCATGATCGAGCAGGGCCTGACGATGATGATCCGCATCGGCTACGAAAAACTCCGGGCGATGCTGCTGGCTTTTCTCACCGTAGTAGGGCCGCTGTCACTGACCCTGTCGGTGTTTCCGGGCATGGAGAAAGTAGCTTCTCACTGGTTTCGGGGCTGGTTCGTGGTGCACATGTGGTCGGTGACCCTGCGAGTACTCGACTCAATCATCGTGGCCTATAACGACACGGTCTTCGACGCGGCGATGAACAACGGCGAGACAGCTTTCATAGACTCCATCCTCATCAACCTGGTCTGCGTGCTGATGTACTTTCTGGTGCCCAGCCTGACAAGCTACTTCGTGGGCTACGCAGCTACGGCGGGCTTCTTCAGTAAACTGGCTGGCGTGGTAGCCACCGGTGCACGGGTAGCCGCCTCCGGCGTGGGCGCGGCCGGGAAGATGGCTTCGGGTTTAGGCGGAGGTTTTTCCGGAAGCAACGCAACAACCGCGGTCGCTTACGGTAGCGGTGGAGGTGGAAATGGTGGAGGGGGCGGTCCCGCGTTGCCGCAAGGCCCGGCTTCGCCCCGGGCTTTAGGACCGGGAGGCCGGCACTTGCTGGGCGGCGGCTCACACACGCTGCTGCCTCCGGGAGGCGGACCATTGCCCCCGCTCTCGGGTGGAAACGCCGCGGTCATTCCCGTCCGGCAGTTGCCCTCCGTGCCGCAACCCCGTCCCGTGCCGCTGGAGGCTCCCGCCTACTCGCCTTACGAGATCGTAGCCTAAAGGCTTATTTCTCAAAGCGCTACTCCTGTTTCACCTTATAACCTTTTTTTCAATGGATGCCACTTTGCAAACACCCAACTTTAACAAAGCTTTTAAGACTACGCAGCGCATTGCCGTTGCGTCCGTAGGCCTGCTGGTCCTGTCTAACTTCCTCTGGGCGGCGGCCTACTTCCTCTCCGCCAAGAAAGGCGAAGAACGGGTTTACGTGGTATCCGACGGGGGCACGGCAGCGGCTACGCTGCTGAGTAGCTACCGCCCTACGGTGTACGAAGCCCGTAACCACGCCCGCACCTTCATGACGCTGATGCACGCCCACGATGCGGACAACTACACCGACCGCATCAACGCCGCCCTCAAGCTGGTGGACAAAAAAGTAGGCGCCCGGCTCTACAACCGCATGAAGAAGGGCGGCATCCTGGAACACTACACCCGCTTCAACAGCCGCACGGAAATAGAACTGGATTCGGTGGTTGTGGACATGAGCACCGAGCCCTACAAGGGCTCGGTATACAGCCGGCAGATGTACAAGTACGACACCGAGTCCAAAACCATTCCCATTGCGGCCGACTTCGAGATGATCCGCACCCACCGCTCGGATGTCAATCCTTTCGGGCTACTGATTACCAACTTCGATTACAAAGCCTACCGTCTCAAACCTTCACGCTAACCCTAACTATCCTCACATTAACCACTTCCAACCGATGATCACAAAAATCTTTTCTACCTTCTGGCTCCTGCTTAGCGCCTCTGCCCTGATGGCCCAACCGGTTCCTTTTCTGGTTGAAGATTCCTTTTCTCACCGGGCCGCCGGCAGTGAACTGAGCCGTCAACAAGGCGTTTCCAGTACGATTGTTCCTGCTGCAAAGCAGGTCTCCTACGATACCGTCTACGTGTCGGACCGGATGACCACTTACATGATCTTTCCCGAAGCGGTAGCCATCATGGACCTGGGCTCCAAAAGCTACACCGGCAAAATTGAGAGCGGCAATATGCTCTACCTCAAGCCGCTTAAAGCGGACGTCGCCCCTTCTTCCCTACTGGTGAGAACAACCGGGGAAAGGATCTACCTGCACTACATTGCTTACCGGGAGCACCCCCGCAAGATCTTCTGGGACTACCGCCCCGACAGCCTCCGGTCAGACGCAAACAAAGCGGGTAGCCAGTCCGAATCGAAGGAAGAATACACCCGTAAGCTCGGGGAGTTGGGGAAACTGAAGGGAAAGCGGCTGGCCGTCCACCGGACGGACGGGCTTGTGTTGCGGGTGGGCAACCTTGCCATTGACAAGCGGGCCACTTACCTGCTGCTCGGGGTGGAGAACTTCACCTCCCTCCCCTATCAAATTGACTATGTGGGCTTTGCCTACAAGGAGCGCCGCTCCCGGAAGTCCCAGCGAAGAATCCAGCCGGCAGAGCACGTGGTCGAACCCCTGGCACAGATAGCGGTCCCCGTGGTGGCGCCGCTGGGGAAAGAAACGCTGGGGTACGCCTTGCCCCTGTACGCGGGTACGAACCGCAACTTTCTGGAAGTAACCCTCCGGGAAGCAAACGGAAACCGCTCCCTGAAGGTCCGCATTCCGGCCCGCAAGATTGCCCGGTCCCTCTACCTGTCTTCTCCGGAAGAGACGCACGCAAACTATTCAACCGTGACCCCCAAAAGCCATGTTTCTCAAAAGAGCCCTCAATAAAACTGACCGACAGCCGGCGGCGGCCGAAAAGACTGCCCGCCGCAAATATCTGCTCTATGGTTTTGGAGCGGCGGTGCTGGTGCTGACGGTGCTGTACTTCGTGCGCCAGTTCAACGCCCTCACCCGGGACCGCTCCCTGAGCCTCGCTCCTCCCGTACGCCAGGAAAGACTCGATACGACCAAAGGCAAGCCGGCGCCACTTACCCGCCTCTACGAGCAGGAGGAAAAGAACCGCTACCAGGACTCCATCAGCCTGGCCCGGGAGGAAAAGGCGTTGGATTACATCGTCATGGATTGGGAGAACCTCTACGACGTGAAGAAGAGGCAGGCACAGGCGGAACCCGAAAAGTTCCACTCCGCCGATTCGCTGGCCCAGCTGCTCCAGCTGCTGAAAGCCCAAGATTCCGCCCGGACCAGCAGCCCTGTGGGAAGAAGCATTGCCACAGCAGCGACTGTGAAGCGAAAAGCGGCCCGAATCAAAGCGGCCGAAAAGAGGCAACAGCAGTGGGCGTATGCTTCGGCCCCGGTTGATCCTTTTAATACGGTGAGGGCTGCCGGGTATGGCAGTTTGCCACTTGCTACTTACGCGCTTCCCAATACCGCTTCAAAGGGCTATGCTTCGGCGCCTGTTGCGTATACGTCGCCTTCCCTGGCCTCTCAATTGATACCCGCCGTAGTACACGGGGAGCACAAGGTAAAACCCGGGGGCAAGGTCGTCTTTCGTACGCAGGCGGAGGGGTGGGTGCAAGGCACCCTACTGCCCAGGAATACCCTGGTCACGGGCATTGCTCACTTCAACAATGGCCGCATTACCTTTTCCAATTTCCGGGCGAAAGTAGGCGGCAGTAGCCTGGTACTGCCCTTTGGCTGCTACGACTCGGACCTGATGGCCGGCATCTCCTTTAGTGACGGATCAGTGACGGAAGCCGAAGTACGCCGCGGCGCCGTTTCCTCTCTAACCAGTGCCGCTGGCGAGTTGAGCAACACCATTCCCTACGGCGCCCTGGCCCGGGCTACTTCCGACATTGCCCGCGGGGTAATCAGAGGTTCTGCCCGCAGCAAACAACAATTCATCTACCTCTCGGATGGCTACAAAGTATTTCTCCAACCACAACCCGATCAACCATGAAAAAGCTACTTGCATTCATAGGCATGTTGGTGCTGCCTTTCTCCTCATTTGGGGCGGGCATTCCCGTCACCGACATTCCCCGACTCATTTTGGAGTTCATCACCGATAAAGTACTCATGGAGAAGGACGCCAAGGTGCAGGGCGACAAACTCCAAAAGCTCTTGGAAGTACTCGGGGAAGTCCGGCAAATCCGGGCCCGCCATACCGGGCTGCAAGGCATCGAGGATGATCTGGAAAAAGAGCTGCGCTTGGTGCGGCAGGTAGAGCACCTGAAGCTGCACGACGTGCTGCGCATCGTGGAAAAAGTAGTTTCGGTCACCAATGCCCTCTACGCCGAGGATATGCCCTACGGGGAAGAGTACGCCCTGCTCCGGGAAGCCATCCCGGGCATCGAATCGGCAGACCGCATGTACGAGTTTATGTTGGGAGGCGCTTCCGTGTACGGCGACATCTCCGGCCAGGCCCCGGCTACCTATGCCGCTAACGCCGACCTCCTCCAGCAGCAGGCCCTCAAGCAATACGGCTTGGAAGTGGATGCGGCGAAACGGTCGCTTCACCTGGCCCTCTCCTACGGACAACTCGCCGGCGACCTTAGGGACCAGGCCGAGGATTTGCAGGAGCAGGTAAACACCGAGGGCCGGTGGTCGATGTCAGGGACCGGCGATTTGTTTTCCGACCTCCTCCCCCTCGAAGGAGAAATCCCCGGGCTGGAGGACCTGTTTGGCTTGCCCGACCAGATCAAAGAATGGACAGCCGATATCCGCAATAAGATGGGGCTGGACGGCATCGACAATCTGTTTGGGGGAGGCGAGAATAAGTCCGAGCAGATTGGGCAGGAGGTAGAAAACGCCGTAGGCGGCTTTGACTTTATGGGTTTATTCGAAAGCGTACTCAGGCTGCTGGGGGAAGAAGCCGACCTGCCCGTACCAGAGTACGGCGTAGCTTTCGAGAAAGAGGGTCTGCGCCTCTCCACCGGGGAGCGCATCGAAGCGCAGGGCATTGCCCTCGACAACCTGGAGCAGTCGGTTGAACTGCAACTGGAGGCCGACCGGCTGATCACCCAGGCCCTCGAAAAGAGCGAACACCAGCACAAGGTTGACCAGACGTATCAAAACGCCTTGCTGCGAAAGAGCCTGCTTGCCATTCCCTTCAATCCCTGAAATATTTGCAAAGTATCCCTTATGAAAAAGTTACTCTCCCTATTCTCCTTGTGCCTGCTGCCCCTGATGGCTCAGGCGCAGATACCCGTGGTAGACGCCCTCTCCAACAAGCAACTGGTGAATGAACTCGTAAAATGGGTGCAGGATTACGCCAAGCAGCACGGCCAGCAGATTAACCTGCAGAAGCTGTTCGGGGAGCACAAGACCACTTCCGAACGCATAACGGCGCTCCTTGAACTGAAACAGAAAGTTGAGCAGCACCTCTACAGCACCGACGAGTTTAAAAAGCTCCGCATCAGTGATTTGTCCAAGGTACTGGCCGAAGTCTACGGGCTGGGAACCCTCGCAGAATATGGACACGATTTGCCGTTTTTGGGTGAATACGGCGGGTTACTCGAGCAGCCTTCCTCCATCAAAAGCGCCGATGACTTGTACGCTTACCTGCTTGCCGGCACGAGTGCCTACCTGCCCGAGGAGAGCGGCACGCTGGAAGGATACCTCAAAACGGCCAAGGAGCAGAAAGCAAAAGCGTACGCCATCGGGGTAGCGGCCCAGAAGCGCAAGATGGCCGCTTCCCTCACTTACAAGCGGCTGGCCGAACAGTTTACCCAACTGGCCGAAGACCTGTCGGCACAGGTAAACGCCGACGGAGAGCACCGCATGAGTACTGGGGAGCGGATCAAAGTCCAGAAGATGGCCAACGATTACCTGGTGAAATCTTTGCAAATGAAGCAAAAGGCCGATGAACTGCTGAAGGAAGCCGCACAAAAATCGGCTGTCGTCGGACAGGTGGATCAGTCAAGGCAATTTTACTTGAATCGCAAGGCCTTGGAACAAATCAGAATCAATTAACCAATTATACAACCACTATGAACATCGCTAACCGATTCGCCTCACTTGTCATTGTCCGGAATGGACTTTTTCTGATTACTGTCCTGAGTCTCTTGGCCTTCTGGGGCTGTAGCAAGCAAGAAGATGCAAAACCAGCCGTTGCCAGCATGACTTTAACGGGGAATTTGGACGGCAAGCCCTGGCAGGCGGATGGGTTTTTAGTGGAGAACCATTCGGCTGCTGGCACTACCGATGGACACGTCCTGATCCAGGCAAGGTCTAATACGGGTGCCATCCGGTTATACCTAAACTTGTATGGGGTGGACAAGCCTGGAACGTATACAGTTGGCAGCAAGACAAATTCTCAGCAGGAAGATGCCCGGCTTGAAATCACCGGCACGCCGCAGGGCTTCTCCCCCTTCTTCGGCTGGGGACCGGCTACTTATACCATCACCAAGGTGGAAGGCAAACGTTACACCGGCACTTTTTCGGCCAGTTTCTACGACGTAACCAGGAACAGGACCATCGAACTGAAAAACGGCAAGTTTGACGTTTGGGAGGGTATGCAGGCGGAATAGTAGGCGCCCATTACAAGTACATCCAACTGATGATGGTTTAAGAATTTTCAAAACTCTTAACAGTTTTGAAAATTCTTACCTAAATACTATTTTTTGGCTTCAGTGTGTTTGGAACCTATTCCTAGTAAATGCCTTTTTATGCACAGGTTTGGCCCTTGGCAAGGACGAAATACACGGTACGTTCCTCGCTACCCTTTCCTGGAGCCAAACCTGCGCACAAAAAGGAAAAAGGCTTTACTTTGCCAAATACAACTTTTATTCTGCCGGCTACTGGGAGCATGAATTACATCACAATAACCGCCCTTGCCGGAGCTAATGCCGACACTGATGAGTTCGGCTACTTGTAAGAGTACCGGTACCTCTGTCATGCCTACCCCGTCCAGAGCCATCTGTATCCCGTCCACCAAGCCGCTGTTATCCGATTGCCCTACTACCGTAGCTCCCCCGAGCATGGGTGTATATTCCTGAGTTCCTCCACCAGGCAGGTAGTGCACTGTCTGCCCTGTCTGCTCGTTGATGCCGTACCCCTCCCTGCCTAAGTAGGTGCCTTGAATACCCATGCGGTCCAGGTCGGCCTGGCTGTGTACGTTGGGATCGTACTGCACTCCTCCTTTGCCGTTGTACCAGTCCTCGGGACCCATGCCCGAAGGGTCTGTGAAGCGCAGCGGGCTGTTGTAGCCGTAGTGGTAGGGGGAGTAGTCACTATACAAGTCAGCCAGCGGGTCTATGGCAAAGAAGCGCCCCAACTGCGGGTCGTACTGGCGGGCCGACAAGTCGTACCACTGCAAACCAAACTCCTCCTGCTTCTCCCCACCGATGTACTGGTACTTGTGATCGGGCGTGCCCTGCTTCTCGATGCCCGCCAGGTTGAGGCCCCAGGGCGAGTAGTGGTTCTCCTGCACGATCAGCGTCGGCCCCACCGTGGCTGCCAAGTCGTCCACGAACACCTCGCCCTCGCTGGGAGCCACTACCTCCACCACGGCGTAGCCCTCTTCGGGGGCCTGCGTATTCAACTGCAAGTCCTGCCAGTTCTCCTCGGCCTGCTCGTCCACGCCTACCGAGTACTGCCCGACCAGCGTACTGTCGGAGGCGTAGTAGCGCACCCAGAGGGAGGCGTCCGGCCGGGAGGCAGGCTGGGCCGACTGCGGCCGAAGGGAAATGACTATTCGAAAAGTCGTTGGTGTTCTACCTTGTCCTACTCATCAATTTCCTCTAATAAAATATCTTGAGGGATTTGTGCTTTATACTCATCATCGTTGTTAATGTCAACAAATGGAAACCCTTCGGGAACTTTTACTCTTGAAAAGTTAACGCCCCTTTTTGATTCCAACTCCCATATCATCAAGAAGCCTATGCGGTTATGAGGATTGGCAACATAGCAGAAGTTATATTCCCTTCTGTCATAAACAATTTTCCTGGTGAGTGGTAATTCCTGTGCAATTCTTATAAATACCGGCAACCACTTGATTTTTATTTTTTTAACGTCCGCCATTGGCTCTCCAATAAAGTACAAATGCTTCTTCCGCTTCCTCAGCTGCTCTTTCGTATAATCCTACATTATTTGTAGTCCTTGTTATACCCGATCCAAATATTCTAAATTGGTATATATGGGTTCTTTCGTGAGCAAGGGTTCTCACCAAAGTCTCGGTATCCGTAAATGCATCAGGATATAAAGTAATTACATTACCTTTTGGAGCTGCATGGCCGAACAACCCTCGGCCAATTAGTCCACTCTGCCTATTTATTTTTACCTTTACTCCATCAAGACCAACACCGGCTTGTTCAGCTATTCGCATAACTTCCACTTGTTGCATCGGTACTGATAAGCCCTTGAATACGCCTGTATTGGCGGTTTTTCTAAACAAACCTCCAGCAGAGCCTTCCACGTTTCCTGCCCTTCTAGCTACCTTAACCGCCTCGAAAGCTTTTCCAGCTATAGGTAACATGGACCCTACCCCAATAGCCGCTCCCAAATAATCGCCTCTACCCAAACTAATGCCGGTGCTGATGAGTTCGGCCCTTGTAAGAGTACCGGAACTTGTGTCAATCCTAATTTAAATCAATTGA
The DNA here is from genome assembly GCA_963844325.1 of uncultured Sphingobacteriales bacterium. Classification (GTDB taxonomy): domain Bacteria; phylum Bacteroidota; class Bacteroidia; order Cytophagales; family 172606-1; genus CADCTQ01. The sequence goes on along the minus strand of CAWJNV010000002.1, from coordinate 3,437,903 downwards.
CTGTATCGCGAAATAATTAAACTGAAGTAAACTGGTTGAGTTTTCAATTACTACGAAAGATTTATTTTGCAGTTCTCTAAGTACAATCAAGAAGGTTTTGATGGGTTGTCAGAAATGGATAGTTAGCGTTTCTGGTGTTCTTTAGCCCTTTTTCAATTTGCTCATCCGTCAAGTCTTCCTTGATTGCACTTAGGTTCCACTCCTATCAACTTACTTAAATAACAGTTTACTTAACTTCATCTATTTCAAATCAAATAGATCTATTTCAAAAAAACTAAAATGACGTTGATTGCTTGAGTTCTCAATTGTAATAACAGACCGATTTTGCAGTTCTTTAACTTCAGAAATTACTAGTTCATGAATTTTTTCAATCCCTGACAAATCCATTCCTGCTGTATTAAACATAACAAATTTAAATCTACTGAGTGCAATCTTTGCATTAATAAGCATTTTATTAGAGGCTCCGGCGATGTACTTACTTGGGATAGCACTATCAACTTGGATGTCTCTCAAGAACTTAGCTATTTGCTCATTATTCAAGTCGGATAACCGCTTCATATAATCAAAAACTGTTTCTTTTTTCAGTAATGCAATATGCCAAGGATTTAAATGCAGAGCAGCAGTTACCCAGAAAGGCTGAAAGTATAAGTATAATCCCTCTACTCTATCTTGACTACAAAAATACTTTTCAATTAGAGGCAAGGGAGATCTTATCCGTAGCAATTGACCTTCTTTTAATCTTAAATCAGGAATAAGATAAGATTCAATTGTACAATTTCTTGTCTCAATCAATATTTTTTCTTTTTCATTGAGCGGCATAATGTTATTATTTTGTGTAAATCACCATATCCAAGGAGTTGGCAATGATCTCGGTGTATAACCATAATTTTTGGGATTCAAATGCTGGAACAGGCCGTTTTTCATCAAATTATCAAATGGAGTCTTATCACCTGTCTTTTGTAATATATGTAGTGCAGCACTTACTTTATGATGTCCATCAGTAATAACATATTTACCTTTGTCAATAAAGCCAGAAACTATATTTTCTTTTTTAGTGTAATCAAATGAAGGGCCAGACATTTCATCTATATATTCTGTTATTCCTCTTTTCACTCCGTTTCCTTTTACCCATAGTTTCGGCTGAGTAGCAAGTATATCATTTGCTTTGGCTAATTTTTTAACTCTTCTGGCCACCTTAGCTGCTTCAAAAATCTTACCAGCTATAGGTAACATGGCCCCTACCCCAATGGCCGCTCCCATATAATCACCCCTGCCTAAACTGATGCCCGCGCTGATAAGTTCGGCCCCTTGCGAGAGTACCGGTACCTCCGTCATGCCTACCCCGTCCAGAGCCATCTGTATCCCGTCCACCAAGCCGCTGTTATCCGATTGCCCTACTACCGAAGCTCCCCCGAGCATGGGCGTATATTCCTGAGTTCCTCCACCGGGCAGATAGTGCACCGTCTGCCCTGTCTGCTCGTTGATGCCATAGCCCTCCCTGCCTAAGTAGGTGCCTTGAATACCCATGCGGTCCAGGTCGGCCTGGCTGTGTACGTTGGGATCGTACTGCACTCCTCCTTTGCCGTTGTACCAGTCCTCGGGACCCATGCCCGAAGGGTCTATGAAGCGCAGCGGGCTGTTGTAGCCGTAGTGGTAGGGGGAGTAGTCACTATACAAGTCAGCCAGCGGGTCTATGGCAAAGAAGCGCCCCAACTGAGGGTCGTACTGGCGGGCCGACAAGTCGTACCACTGCAAACCAAACTCCTCCTGCTTCTCCCCACCGATGTACTGGTACTTATGATCGGGCGTGCCCTGCTTCTCGATGCCCGCCAGGTTGAGGCCCCAGGGCGAGTAGTGGTTCTCCTGCACGATCAGTGTCGGCCCTACCGTGGCTGCCAAGTCGTCCACGAACACCTCGCCCTGGCTGGGAGCCACTACCTCCACCACGGCGTAGCCCTCCTCGGGGGCCTGCGTATTCAACTGCAAGTCCTGCCAGTTCTCCTCGGCCTGCTCGTCTACGGGTACCGAGTACTGCCCGACCAGCGTACTGTCGGAGGCGTAGTAGCGCACCCAGAGCGAGGCGTCCGGCCGGGAAGCAGGCTGAGCCGACTGCGGCCGAAGCGACAAGCCCAGCGACAAGCCCCGGTTGCGGCTCCGGCCTTCGGGTGACGGGGCAGGGCCGGCCAGTTGGGGGGCCACTTCCACGGCCGGCCCGGTACGCTCCGGCTGGTGATACCGCGCAAAGGCCTCTACCTTCAGCGAGTCGCCCTGGTAGACTGGTATCACTTGCCGCAGGTTGCCCCGCTGCCGGCTCAACCGCCCTACGCCTCGCCCCGTGCGGGCCTCTTGCCCGTCGAGTTGCTGCACCTGGCTCAGCCCGCTTACCATCTGTGCCTCCTCCGCCGTTAGTTCCGGCTCAAAGGTTACCTGCTGGATAGCGGCCGCCGCCCCCTCCCGGAAGGAGACCCGCAGGTTGCCCAGGTGGTCCTTGAGGTGGTAAGAGATGTTTAATCCAGGAACTCTATTTACCCTCTAATAACACTATCATCAAGTTTACCTAATTCAATTCCTTTGACTAAATCACCAATAGTAAGAGGTTTGATCCCTTTGTGAGTAGCAAATATGCTAGGCTCCGGATAGAAATATTTAGAATATTCAAAATTCCGTATATCCACACCAAATTTTCTACTGTAGTCTTTGATCAGTTGAACGGCATCACCACCAGTGACACCTAAATCATTTTCGATTAATGAATCTTCGGAAATGGTTATAGAGTCTACCCCTATTTCTTCTCCTACAAAAGAAATTAATGATTCCAAGAGCTTATTCATATTTTCACTAATTTTTGAAACTATAATTTATAAATTTTAACAGCTTCTGTGCTATTTCACATGGTATATAATTCCATCATCCCTGTGGGTCTCTGTGTACTTTTGCACGCCCTGACCCATTGGAATAGCTATCTCTGTAGCAATATCATATGATGTTACAGCTAATCCTACAACACCTGCAACCCTAGTTCCAATTCTGCCTAAATATCTTCCCCAAGTAGCAGCATATCGAGGTACGTCTTTAACGGTATGAGTGTAGAGGCGTCTTATGTGTCCCGTTTGTTGTATCTGCCAATTTACCTTTGGAAAGGTCGCTTTTAGTTTTGCTGCTGTTTTTGGCCCTATTTCTATTTTTTTGGGATAGAGCTTGGATCCAATTTCTGATAAAACTGCAGAGTTCTCAGAAGCGCCCTTGGCAATAAATCTTTTGGGAGTGGGGAGTGCTAGACCTAAAAGGCTAGGCCCAATAAAATGCTGCCAGCCTTCCAAAGTGGGAATAGTTAGATTGTTTCCATTTGGAGTCTGTATTCCATCGAGAGTCTGCCCACCCATGACCGAGTTTCCAACATAAGCAGCGTCATCTACCCCTAGCCGGGCTCCTTTGTCAATAACGGCAACGGCATTGTTCTGCTCATAGACTACTGAATGGGTAGCGTACTCAGCCGTATAGCCAGTACCGATCCTGGTATACGATTGCCCCTCATGCTCAACAGTACTGGCACTGCCGGGCAGCCATAGCTTTGATCCATCGGCTCCCTTGTACCAGTCCTCGGGCCCCATGCCTGAAGGGTCCATGAAGCGCAGCGGGCTGTTGTAGCCGTAGTGGTAGGGGGAGTAGTCACTATACAAGTCAGCCAGCGGGTCTATGGCAAAGAAGCGCCCCAACTGCGGGTCGTACTGGCGGGCCGACAAGTCGTACCACTGCAAACCAAACTCCTCCTGCTTCTCCCCACCGATGTACTGGTACTTGTCGTTTGGAAAATCACACTTGAATAACTACTCACAAATCTTACAAATCTTATCAGTTGCTATTCGGGAAGGGATAACTTATTATTGCATAAGTTTTGCTTATTTTTTTCTACATACCTTGTCAAAAATAGTATCAATATGATGTCTAAAACGCTCAGTTATTTCTTTTTCATCACGCCAGGCAGAAGAATGCAAGACCAGGGTATCCGCATCTTTGAGAGGCAATTTTAATTCTACTACAAGAGTCCTTACACAATCAATTTGAGAGGCTCCAGCCTCCTTCATTTTATTTATTGCCTCCTCTAAATTTTGGTACCCTCCCTCTTTATACACTGAAGTGAATATTTCTTGATAATTCATGAATTACACTGTTACAGGTTGAAAATTTCATCTAATATATGTCCTGGGTTTGCAGAAGAACTGTGTTCTGCTCTTTTATATTGTATACGCAACTGCTTAAAACCTTTTTCTCGTGCATACTCTTTAAGTGCGTTCAAAGATTGAATCATTTCACGAGGTCCGAAGGCGTTCTTTAATTCGTTTCCAGCTACACCTTTTGGGTAAAAAAGCATATCTGTTATCTCGAGTCTACTACCATTAATAAATTTATTTGCCAAAAACTCAACTGTCTCCCCATTGCTGTACTTAAAAGCCCCGCCAATTATGTCATCTGTTTCCTGCAGCAGCAATTGTGGCAATCTCCTTCCTCCTAGACCAAACGCTGTTACACCTGCTTTTATAGCAGCTTTAGTAGCTAAGGTACCGACCTTGATCGACCCTACCATTGGGGCAATGTCAAATACAATATTATTCTGCTCGATAGCTCCAGTTGCCCGGGGCAAACTTTGCCCACTCAGAACTTTCTCGCTGGCTCTCTGCACGTTCACCGAACTGCTCAAATCAGTGCTCGCTCCCCAACCGGCGCTTCCGGCTCCTGAACCAATAGGGGTGCTATTGAAGTCAGTACTCAGCCAGGCTCCTTTGTCAATAACGGCAATGGGGTTGTTCTGGTCATAAACTACCGAATGCGTAGCGTACTCAGCCGTGTAGCCAGTGCCCGTCCTGGTATAAGTCTGCCCCTCATGTTCAACAGTGGCGGCACTGCCCGGCAGCCATAGCCTTGATCCATCAGCTCCCCGGTACCAGTCCTCGGGACCCATGCCCGAAGGGTCTGTGAAGCGCAGCGGGCTGTTGTAGCCGTAGTGGTAGGGGGAGTAGTCACTATACAAGTCAGCCAGCGGGTCTATGGCAAAGAAGCGCCCCAACTGCGGGTCGTACTGGCGGGCCGACAAGTCGTACCACTGCAAACCAAACTCCTCCTGCTTCTCCCCTCCAATGTACTGGTACTTATGATCGGGCGTGCCCTGCTTCTCGATGCCCGCCAGGTTGAGGCCCCAGGGCGAGTAGTGGTTCTCCTGCACGATCAGTGTCGGCCCTACCGTGGCTGCCAAGTCGTCCACGAACACCTCGCCCTGGCTGGGGGCTACTACCTCCACCACGGCGTAGCCCTCCTCGGGGGCCTGCGTATTCAACTGCAAGTCCTGCCAGTTCTCCTCGGCCTGCTCGTCCACGCCTACCGAGTACTGCCCGACCAGCGTACTGTCGGAGGCGTAGTAGCGCACCCAGAGCGAGGCGTCCGGCCGGGAAGCAGGCTGAGCCGACTGCGGCCGAAGCGACAAGCCCAGCGACAAGCCCCGGTTGCGGCTCCGGCCTTCGGGTGACGGGGCAGGGCCGGCCAGTTGGGGGGCCACTTCCACGGCCGGCCCGGTACGCTCCGGCTGGTGATACCGCGCAAAGGCCTCTACTTTCAGCGAGTCGCCCTGGTGGACCGGTATCACTTGCCGCAGGTTGCCCCGCTGCCGGCTCAGCCGCCCTACGCCTCGCCCCGTGCGGGCCTCCTGCCCGTCGAGTTGCTGCACCTGGTTCAGCCCGCTTACCATCTGTGCCTCCTCCGCCGTCAGTTCCGGCTCAAAGGTTACCTGCTGGGTAGTGGCCGCCGCCCCCTCCCGGAAGGCTACCCGCAGGTTGCCCAGGTGGTCCTTGAGGTGGTACTCGTAGGCCCAGGTAGTTCCGCCGCTCGCCTGCGGGGACAGGGCCCGGCCTTCCTCGGTCGGCATGAATTGCAGGATGCCTTTTTCGTAAACCATTGCCCCTGCGTAGTCGGTCCAGCTCGTGCGCGTGCCGTTCTCCCAGACTTCCTTGCGCAGCTTGGCCCCGTCGGCCGAGTAGCTGTAGGCCAGGTACCGGCTCGTACCGAAGTAGATGCGTTCGGGCAGGTTCAGGTAGTTGTAAGTGATGCTGGTAATGCCCTTGTTGGCGTCGCTGGTGAGCTTGCCCGAGGCGTCGTAGCCGTAGTCGTTGGTCAGGTTTGTCCCGTCGCGGAAATCCTTGGCCAGCGTTGCGTTGCCGCTCGTGGCGTCAGCTACTTTCACGAGCCGGTTGCTCTTGCCAGCGTTGTCGTAGGTGTAAGTGAGCCGGTCAATGGCCCCGAAGGTGTTGGTGGTCGCTGTCTTCCCGTTCTGGTGCAAAGACAAAATGTTGCCGTTCTTGCTGTAAGTCACCTGGGGAGTGGCGTAGCTCTCACCCGTGAAACCATTGTTATGGTGGTAGTCGGCCCGCGTCAGCCGGTCCAGGTCGTCGTAGAAGTAGAGGTACTGCCGGACGGCGGCCGAGCCCTGCGTTTTCCACTGCTGGCCGGCAATATTGCCGTTGTACTGCCAGACGGGCGTGGAAGCAGTAGGCGTGCCCGTCAGCACGGTGCCTTCGTAGGTGAACAGCTTCATGCCGAACACCTCTCCCGCCGCCAGCGCGGTCGGGTTGTTGATGCCGGTGAGCCAGCCCCGGATGTTGTAAAAGTACTTGACCGTTTGCAGGAAGCTGGTGCTTGAGATCGGTCCTCCCAGTTTCTTGAACTTGACCTGTCCGAGTTCGTTGCTACCTACTTCGACTATCTTTTCATCCTCTTCACTGTTGATGCGCTGGAAGGCCCGGAGTGGCCGTCCCTGGTGGTCGTACTCGTAGCGCTTGTGCACGGTAACCAGGCCGGGTTGGGGGTTAGTGGGGGTGCTTACGTCCTTGGTATGGGCATACTTGGTTTCGAGCACCTGACCGGCAAAGTCATAGCGGATCGTGGAGATGTCGTCTCCTCCCTCGCCGCCCGTGCCCAGGTGGTTTTCCGACTGGACTTGGATTACCCGTCCGTAGGCGTCGTAGAAGTATCTGGTTTCGAGAAATACCGCACTTGGGAGGTGGCGCACCTTCTTGCCGGTGAGTTGGCCCTTCAGGTAATTGTAAGGTACTGGCTCAGTGGTAGGCGTGAAGGCCGTTTGGTAACCTCCACCTAATACCCCGTCGAAATTGAAGTCATGGTCATCGTAGTAATTGACCGCGTTGATCTGGAAAGACTCCATGTCGGGGTTAGCCGTGGTGCTTAGCTGGGGAAAAGCCCTGTCGATGGTGTAGCCCTGCTGCACGGAGTAGTTGGTACTCGTGCGGCTTTCGTGCTGCGTATTTTCCCCATCGGCCAGTGTTTGCATGGCATAGTCAATGAGGCTTGTCTTGTGCTTGTAAATGCCCGTAAGCACCACCCGGCCCAGGGCGTCGTACTTGGTAAAGTTCCACTCCCGTGCCGCACGTTGCCACTCCTGCTGGGTCAGAATTACCTCGTCACGCTTATTGTAGACCAGATAGGTATTGCCTTCGCCGGGAGTAGACTTTTTCACCAAACGTCCACGGCCGTCGTAGTGGTAGCGGAAGCACCAGCGGCTGATGAAGTCGGACGCGGGCTGGTAGGTGGTTGCCGTACCCATGGCTGTCACCAGTTCATCCATGCCCTCCGGAGGCACTACGAAGCGCAGGTAGCCAAAGTCATCGTACACGTAATAGGTTTCCCCGTAGGAGGCCGTACCCTGGTGGGTTTTGGTGAACACCACTCGTCCTTCCTTGTCTTTGGCCTCTAGAGTCCGGTTGCCGTTCTCATCCTTGATGTCGGTGAGGAAGAGTTCACCAATTCCGTAGCTTCCGTCCACCTTCAGCAGACCCAGGTTGCGCGGGTCGGTGTTCGGCACGAATTCGAAGCGGAGTGCACTGGTCGTGGCAGTGGGTCTGTAGACGAAGGTTTGCGTATTGGCGCCCAATTGGAAGGGCGTGCCGGGAGCTCCCTGCTCAAGCACCCGGTTAAAGGGTGAAGCTTCAAAGCGGGTAGGCGCATAGGGTGCACCACTGGTGGCCCGGTTGCCGTCATTGACTGCTCCCGCATTGTTGTGTGTGTAAAAGGCAACCTGTTCACTGAGTGCCGAGGGCTTATAGCGGCCGTCGTTGGCACTGGTAGCCGCATAGGGCAAATGCTGCTTGGGCTGCCGGCCTAAGGGGTCGTATTCGACGGGCTGCACTACGTCCCGCTTGGTGGGGCTGGTCTGCGTGCCTACTACCTGCAGCGGGCGTCCCAGCCCGTCAAAGTAGGTAATTACCTGGTTGCGCCCATTGTTGGCGATGGGCAGGGCATCAATTTGGGATTGGGAGGTAACGCCAGGCTTGAGGATGGTATTGGTCACTACGTAGTTGTAGTTGTTAGCCCCTACCGATACAGCCGCGGAAGTAATTGCAGAGTAGCCGTTTCCGCTGGCGGTGACCGTGTAGCTGCCGCTCTCCAGGGCATAGTAGGTAGACCCCGTCTCCCCACTTATTACTACTCCGTCCTTTCGCCATACGTACTGGTAGGTGCCCGCCGGGGAGACATTAGCCGTGAGCGTGACTCCCACCCCCTGTCCATATGCTGCCGAGCCGCTCTTGGTAATGCTTACTGAAAGATGCTGCACAGTGACCGCCAATGCATCCGATGCCGGCGACTGGCACCCAAAAATATTGGTCACTTTCACCCAATAACTGCCACTGCTGGTAACGGTAATGCTCCGGGTAGTAGCTCCCGTAGACCAGAGGTAAGCCTTGAAGCCATCGGGCGCATAGAGTATGCCGCTGCTCTTAAAGGTGGTAGCGCCGGTGATGGTGGGTTTGGCCGGCTCTCCCTGTGATATAGTGCATACATCACTGGTACCTGAGCATCCGTCCTTGCTAACCCGCACTCGGTATTCGCCTATGGTACTGGTTGAGTAGGAACTGCTTATTGCCCCGCTGATGTCGGTTTCGGTGTTGTCACTGTTCACGCGTACCCATTGGTAGCTGTATCCACTTACTTCCTGCGTGCTTAACGAGGCGGTCTGCCCAATGCAAATGACAGACCGATCAAAGGTGATTGTGGGCTGAGGCAGCGTGCCTACCGTTACAATAACGACTTCACTTGTTTTTGAACAACTGCCTTGAGAGATCTTCACTTTATAATCTCCCGAGGTGGTAGCCACGTAGGAGCTGCGGGTTGCCCCGCTGATCAAGACGTTGGTGTTATTGTCAAACTCTTGTAACCACTGGTAGGTGTAGCCGCTGACTACGGGTGCATTGAGGGTTACGCTGCCACCGGTGCAAAAGGTGGTTGCGCCACTAGGGGTGATACTGGCAGTGATGTTTGCAACGGCGATCATTGCCGACTGTGTAGCCCGGCACCGTTCCGTACTAGTTGTACATCCCGCATTGAACACCGCGTAGTAGTAGCCGGTAGTAGTCTCGTAAGCAGTGTACGTAGTAGCGTTAGCTCCAGGTATCTCGATTCCGTTGCGAAACCACTGTACATTACTCGCCCCCGATACGCTGAAGGATAAGGAAACTCCTTGGCTTGGTGAACAAATAGTAGTACTGGCCGGAGTAACGGCCGGCGAGGTTTGTGCCCGAACCGTAAGTGTATAAGGGAGCAGACAACCCGTAAAGATTAATAATCTCAGGACTGCGATCCAGGAAGTATATATTTTCATTTGGTGAGTGGAAGGTAATTTCTGTACTGTAAGAGCAAATGCAGCATGGGTGCAGGCAGCAGGAACAACCGGCAGCTTTGTGTAGTAAGCTGACGACAAATCAGTCTTTCGGCACGGCTGGTATACAGCCATACATACAGCAAGGGGGCATTTGCCGAAACCTTGAAATGTGCCTCAGAGCGTTAAGTTGAAGCTTATGGTGTGAGCACAGCCTCCAGGAACCCTTTCTTGAGACGGTAGCGGCGGTCTTTTTGTCCATCCTTGCCATAATCAATGGCTTCGCCCTCTAAAACACCTTGCTCGTAGTTAAGCCGGAGCTTTTTGCTCCCATCCGGATAGTATACTAAGCATTCTCCGTGCGGTTGACCCTCTTGAAAATACAACTGTGTGAAGAGTATTCCATTCATGTACCACTGCTGGTGCAGACCGGTCTTGACGCCAGCTGCGTAGCTCCCCTCCTGCTCCTTCTGCCCATTGGCATACCAGTAGGTGTGTTCACCCTGGGCACCAGACCGCTCGGCAAAGCCGGCGCTAAAGAATTCCTGCCAACGGAGCGAGTCAGGGGCAGATGGCTTATAAAGCCCTTGATAATAGCGCTCACCTGACTTGAAGTAGCCGACTACCCGACGGACATCCGCTTGCAAGCTGTCAGCTTGAATAACCAGGTAGAGATAAGCGTGGGAAGAGTCAGCCGGCTGGCGGTTTTGGCCGAAGTATATCTTCAGCGGTGCAGAAGCAGAGTCGGAGGCTGGCAGAGGTTGCCCATTTGCCAAAAACGCCTGGAGGAGTAAGGGCAACAGCAGGTAGATGATTTTCACGGGGTAGGTAAAGGGATGGAGGTGGGAAGGGTAATCATACCGGGAGGGGTAGAAGAAAGGGACAACCAGAAAGAAAATCGGCTTACAGCATTTATAAATTCAGAGTAAACCACTTCATCGGTTCTGATCATTTCAATGCACTTATTTATCAAAGTGAAAGTGGTCCGTTGTGATCCTGTCGGATCGGAATGAGCTCATATCACTCTCTTTGGCTACTGTTTATATTGGTACACGTAACTCTTGATTATATTCTTCTGGTGATCCATGATATACTGCGGCCGTCCAAGACCATCATACACGTAATAAGTGCAAAGTCCATTCGCATCCGTTTGTGAAGTCATCTGGGCTAATGCATTGTAGGTGTAAGTATTCATGAGCGAACCGGCGGGGTAAACCCTGATTTCGTCCAGCCGTGTTCCCTCTGTTATGGTACCCGTAAAAGCTCTCTCCCGGTATAGCCATTTGTCGGTCTGATAATACCAGTAGCTGAGCATGTAGGTACGTCCATCGGCAGGAGGTGTGAATGGAATGGTGTAGCTGCCACTGTTCAAGTACTTCCTGCCAGTAACAGCCCCGGTTGCATCTTCTAATCCACTTGTTTCAAAGCTGGTGTAGAATATCTGGTTGTAAGCCGCATTTTGTACTTCGGCAATCGGGTAGGTCCGGTTGTAGCCCCACAGGTAGGAAGTTGGGTTACCATCGGCTTTGGCAATTGAAGATATATTACCCGATGCATCATAAGTATAGTTGCCCTGCAGGAGATAGCGGCTATCCTTAACCCACACGTTGCCCGTAGCAATGTAAGCCGGGGTAAAAGCGGTGGAAGGCATGCTGCTCAGAGAATACGTTTGCGTAGGACGCAACAAAGTAGGGTGATAAACAGTGTATTCGCCCGCAATAACTTTTTGCTGTAGTTCGTCGGCTCTCGTAACGTACTTTTCAACTACCGCATTGACTACGTTGTTTTTAATGAGATTCAGGACGGGCAGTGTTTCTCCCGGTTGAGTAGTTACTATCTGACTTTCATAATCCAACGGATATTTATAAGTAGTAATCAACGTATTCCCTTTGCTGTCAGTCGTATTGCTATGAACCAGTTGCAAATGCTTAAAACTGTATTCGTAGGTACTGACGTTTACCATAACCCTGCTGGTATTCGTGTGGTCAGCGATACGGACTTCTTCCTCAATAAGATCAGGCCGCCCTACCATTACTTTAAAATGGTGAATAAAGAAATTACTAGTAGTTAGTTCTGCAATGCAGGAATGAAAATCCACCCCTGTGATGTACGACGCAAATACTTCTCCCAACGGTCGCGGAGAATACCGTTTGATCAAATGCTCAAGCGTTTGGCCGGCGGCATCAAGCACCTTTTTTGACACCATCAGGCCGCGCATGTAGCCGTACATGCGCGGATACCGCTTAAAAGGATGATTGAGCCTGGAAAAGATCATGCCCCCCATATCGGTATTATGACCGGCGAAAGTGCCGTCATCGACATGAGGTACGTCCGGGTAATCCTTGGCAGTGGTAAACTGGTAGACGGTGCTCCCGTTGTTATTGGTGGTTTCAGTAACCTGGGCGTAGCCGATGTCCATTGGTCGGAACGGCTGAGAGAACTGCAAAAACACTCTATAGCCAGGATTATAAGAATTAGCCGGGCTGTAATATTCGTAAAAGTAAGCCGTGTGCGGCTCGTAGGTGATCACCCCACTGCTCAACGAGGAATTGGCGGCCGAAAGGTAAGAGTAGCTCTTAACCACATCATTGGCGTGACTTATCCCATCATGGTTGGTAATCGTTTTGATGCGCACCCCGCCGCCGTTATACTTTTCAGTGCGGGTAAGGGTATTGTTTACGTAGCTGTAATCATTGGGCTCGTAGTCAAATTCCGAGTACCCTTTGGTAGGGTATATGATTTTAGTGAGAATGCCGGCAGTCACGTAATAAGGATTGGGAGTCCGGTCCAAGCCGTCCAGGTATTGAGTGCCCACCTGTCCCCTCGGCAAGCGGGTACAGTATCTGGGCTTGGGACCGTTGTAGTAACCGAAGTAGTCAATGCCACCTGTGTTTCCCTGATCTGCTGTTCGACATGTGCCATAACTATCAGGATTATCTAATAAATTATCAGCAAAATCCATTGTAGTAGGATTATACTCAAATCGGTATACCTTCTCTTTGTCGGCTTTTTCAAGCAGCGAGCTAAGCAGAAACTTTTTACCGTAAGGCTCATAATTGAATTCAAACCGCTTTGTCTCTTTTTGCTGCTGCTTATCAAAAATGATGATCCTGTCAAGCTTCCGATTTATATACAAATTGGCTGTGTTGGGTGATGTTTCAAATCGTATTTCGTAGTTGGAAGTACTAATTTTACTTATGCATACCATGTCGGAGCTGTGCCTGGTTAGCCATTCAGTACGCTGGAAGGTTCCACTGCAACTACTTTGCTGATCGGGAAAGGCCCGGTAATACTTCTCATTTTTAGTATAAAAAGCATTTGCATAGCTGGTGGCCAGGTTAGTTGTTACATACTCGATATTTATTTCACTCAAGCCGTCCGGTGAAGAAATTTTAGTCAAGTACCAGGAGGAATCGATGACCAATTCTCCCGGCGGCATGGGCAATGGCCTAAATGAGGAAGATGTGTACGACTTTTCACGGTAAGTAAAGAAGTACTTAACGCCGTTTTCTAAAGTAATGGTAAAGTTTTTAAAGTTTTTAGTGCTTGTGTTCGGTTGCTCTAGTTCGTACTCAATTCTAATTTTACGGGTAGTAATCGCCTTGCCGTCCCTGCCAAAAATAAATTTACCTACCTCTACTCCTCCGATATTAAAGGTAAAATCATCAGGTGAGGGGTCTTTAAAGTTTTTGGCTTGGTTGAAGTAGTTATATGCTTGCGAATTTCCAGCCATTGTCGTCCCTACTCCGTCCCAGGCATTTTCATTTAATGGATTCAGTCCTGCATTAATGTAGCTCTCGTTTACTATTAGCTCATCCGGGCCGCCAATGATGTTTCGTGTAACCACTCCGCCACCGTTGAACACCCAACCCAAGCCAATCCAGGTGGGTACCTGATCAACCCGAATACCCGAAGCGTGATAGCTTATTGAGAGAGGGAGTGACAAACTGCGTTCCTGCGCTTCAAACAGCGGTACTCCGATCTGAGCAATCCCCGAATAAAGACTCACGGGAATGTCTCCATACTGCCCGAGCCCCGCAGCATTCGGGGAGGGAGGAATTATGGGGGTATGAAAATTATTGTTCATGTATTGGGCCCGCAGTAGCTGCCCCGGCAGTGTTGAGATTATAGCAACCAGGATGAATAGAAGCTTTTTCATATTATTTGTGTAGTACATCATCAAATTCGTGGTGTTTAGCTGCGAAGTCAGGAGGGATACTGGTACTGTAGCAACAACCCGGGATGGTGCTATCACCCTGACCTAAATCCGACCATTCGTCCGCCCTTTTTTTGAGGTTGCCCGACAACCTACTTGGGCAACAGCCCGGCAGGCAAAGCACAATGCCGTAGATTTTTGAGTTTTTTTAGATCTGTCGGAATGGATTGGATGGGGTTGTTCCAGGCCTCCAGGTATTGCAGGTTTTCCAGGTTGACCAGTTCATTGGGCAATGCGTTTAACTGGTTGCCACTCAGGGAGAGAGTTTGCAGGTTCTTTAAATTTCCTACTTGGGCGGGCAAACTGGTCAAGAGGTTCTCCATCAAGTCCAGTTGCTCAAGGTTTTCGAGCTTACCCAGACTCTCAGGCAAGCTGCCCAGCCGGTTGCCAGACAAAATTAACGCTTTAAGATTTTTTAACTGGCCTAACTTCTCGGGCAACTGGGTGAGCGAGTTACCCATCAGGTCTAATTGCTCCAGGTTAGTGAGATCAGTCAAAGAGGTAGGCAGTTGCAAGAGGCCGTTGTCGGGGAATTTAAGTTCCTTTAAAGCTTTGAGCTTCCCTAATTGTTCGGGTAGTTGGGTGAATTGGTTTCGCCCGGCATAGAGGCTCTCCAATGCCGTAAGCTTACCGAGGGCTTCGGGCAGTCGAGTGAGTCGGTTCTCCATCAGGTTCAGGTGCTGCAAGTGAGGCAGTTCCCCCAAACTTTCGGGCAAGTCGGTCAGTTTATTGCTGTGCAGCGTTAAGCGGGTGAGTACTTTGAGCCTGCCGATGGACTCGGGCAGTTGCGTAAGTTCATTTATGCCCAGGTCTAACTCCCTTAAATGAGAAAGGTCAGTGAGCTCTTGGGGTAACTGAGTAAGTCGGCAGTTGACCAGTGAGAGCTTTTGCAGGACTGGCAGCTTACCAACCACGGAGGGGAGTTCTCCTAATGAGTTGTTGTCCAGCCGTAGCTCCTGCAAGTTGGCAAACTGTACTATGCTGTGGGGCAGGCTATCCAGGTTGTGTAATTGCAGGCGGTATACTTTGAGCGGGCTCTCCAGTGTAGCAGTTAAATTATCAAGAATAGGGGTCCGAGCCAGTTCATGTTCGCTCAACAGAAGGTTAGGAATAGGATTTCCCCGCAGTTGTAAGTCCCTCAGAGAGGTCATCTTCTCCAAGCCTGCCGGCAGTGTGGTAAACCGATTTTCAATCAGATGCAGCGTCGAAAGTTGGGAAAGTTTTTCAAGTCCCGGGGGTAGGTTTGTGAGCTTGTTGCCACTCAGGATCAGTTGCCGAAGTTGGGTAAGTGCCGATAGAGAAGCGGGTAAAGTAGTCAGGTTGTTACCTGACAAGTTGAGCACCTCTAGGCGATTGAGCTTAGCAAGTGAAGCAGGCAAATTTTTGAGTCGGCAGCCTGACAAATCTAGTTCTTGAAGATTTTCGAATTTACCGATGCTTTCGGGCAAGACTTCCAAATTCCGCAGGGAAAGGTGATATACTTTTCTGGGGTGTTTGAGGGCCTGGTCTAGATCTGTGTACTGTTGCTCTTGCTGCACTGATCTTATAGCGGAGGGTTGAGGCGGTGCAGTGCTGACTGATTGGGCAAGCAGTGGATTGACCAGCAGGCAAATCAGTAGCTGGCCTAGCAGATAGTTAGGCATAGAGTAAATAGGGAAAAGGGAGGGTTTAAGTTATTGTAGCATTGAATGCCTTCTTTTTTGTAATAGCAACTGAGGCACAGAGAATTAGTGGAGTGAGTAACAATAGAATTAATTAGGCATCAAAGGACAGCCTCTTTTTAGTGAATAAAGGTTGCATCACTTGACCATATTCACTTAACTGAAAGGAATATACATCATCAATATCAAGACATAACTGCTTTTAAAGCAATAGAAGTGAAGCTTCTTCAACCAAGAGAAGAGAAGGCACGGTATAAATTTATGAAGTGGGAAAGTGGAGAGAGGAGGATAGCTGGCGGGCGCCTCAGTAATCTGATCTAACAGCCACAAATTAATGCAAAGGTCTGTGTGATGTCAAGTGATTCAATAAATATATTTTCAATA
This sequence comes from uncultured Sphingobacteriales bacterium, assembly GCA_963844325.1. Lineage (GTDB taxonomy): Bacteria > Bacteroidota > Bacteroidia > Cytophagales > 172606-1 > CADCTQ01. The sequence goes on along the minus strand of CAWJNV010000002.1, from coordinate 3,421,984 downwards.
ATTATATGACATGTGAATCCTTTGTTCATACAGTAGTAAGTATTACTATCATTGATAGCTTTACTTACTATTAATTTTGTTTGCGTCAAGTCAAAATCTTCTTTCCACAATAGCTTCTACCTCCAGCACAATCCGCCTGTAATTAGTATCCACATCCACTCCTTCTGCAAAAGGAGCAATTTTACCGTTAGGCAAGTCAGCGCCGGAGAAGTGCGTAGAGAAATTGGGGTTTACCGTTTCTACGGTCGTTCCCACACATTGCCCCACTTCAAGGTTGAGTAACTCCTGCGGGTAGATGCGGTTGCGCTCCTGTAGGGAGTAATTGATGGAGTTGCCCGTCGAGCCGGCAGAGGTGCGGCCGTCAAGTCCCAAATTGAAGGTACTGGGTTGGTTGTTGGAGAGGCCTTCGCTGCGCATGAGCCGGTCCTCCTTGCCGAAAATGCGCGAGACGTACTCGGCCGTGTGCAGGTTGGCCATCCGGCCGAAGAACTGGTTGTTGAGGTTGCTGGTAATGGCCTCCGCTTCGTTCTGGCCGTACTCTTTTTTCATCTGCGAAAAGTCCTGGGCCATATAGATAGTGGCTACCTTGTTGCTGCGAGCCGTGGCCGGCAGTTGGTCAAACTTAGGGATGTAAAGCGTAGGCCCTTCGTCGAGCAGCACGTAGCTGTGGTGTTTGCCTTGCTGGTTCATCAGCTTGAGAGCTACCGTTACCAGGCAGGAGATGACGGGAGAAAACGTGTCGGCAAGCGTAGGGCTGGTACCGATGCACAGCATCTTTGGGGCTTTGGGATCGTTGATGTCGAGGCTGAACTCGTCCCCGGAGAGGACGTAGCAGATCTCGGGCGTGTTGATCCGGCCCAGGCCCAGTTGCAGGGTAGAGACCATGCCGGCTGTTTGGTTGGCCGCTTCCATGTCTACGGCCGTGATGATGGAACGGATCATGGAAGCGCACTGGTAATCCTGACGTAGCTGGTCCAACAGTTTCTGGTAATCCTTGTAAACGATCATGTTGATCACGTGCGGTAGGGTGCAGCAGGAGGGGTAGTACCGGGACAGGTACCAGATGGTAGCCGTGAGCAGGGCCTGCGCGGAGCGGGTCCAGAAGTCAGGCTTGGCGATGGTTTCTGGCATGAGGTTGTTTACAATCGCCAGGGCGTATTCGGAAGCATAAGCTGGGGAAGGGATGTAGCGGGGATTGAGCGGGTTGACCCGGTGGGTACGGCTTAGGTCCTCGAAGTTGATTACCCGAAAGTCGATCTTGCCTCCTGCCTGCTGGTACTGTCCGTAGGCAAACTCGGAGAGGGTGGGAAACTTGAAGTCGTAGAGGATGCCCGAGTAGCCCTTGCCAGCTCCCTGGGCAATGATGGGCTGGGCAATCGAGTAGCTCTTGCCCGACCCGGCTCCCCCGATCACCAGGATGCCCCGGAAGGGATTGACCACGTTTACCCAACTGCCGTCACGGCCGCGGAAGTGAAACGAATACGGGTTCTCCTGCTTCCGGCTGTCGTTTTGGATCACGCGCTGCTTGCTGCCCGTAAAGCGAAGCCGCTTTCCTACCGCAACGCCGCTCAGTAGCAGCCCAATCAAAGCAACCGGAAAGCAGACGGCAAAAAAAGGATTACGTTGAACGGTCAGCAGCAGGAAGGCGCTAACGGCGAAAAGCAAAAGCCAGCCGAGCGGCCGGTGCTTTTGCCTTTTCTGCTTTTTTTGCTTGTGCCTGGAGCCCTGCACCAGCCATTGCAAAGCACAAGGGGTACGCCACGACCAGTAGCAAGCGAAAAAGCAACCCTCCTTTTGCAAAGAATTTGAGGGCCAGCAGGTAGAGTTTGGTGTGAACCGGCGGGAGCAGCAGGAAGTAGTATTCCCCTCCCCCGACCAGCAGCCCGAGGGCCACCAGCAGGTAAAGGGCTGAAGCCTGGTTTTGTACTTGGTGCATGTGATTACAGTAGGTTGATGGTTGTTCTCTTATTGCTCCCGGCCCTGATCATGACGCCGCCTGCGGAGCTTTTGCTTTTTAGGCTGGTAACCCCACTCCTCTTCCCCGTGGGCAATGGTAGCCGAACGGGACAGGCTTTTGAAAAAGCCGGCCAGTTGCCCGATCCGTTTTTCTGCGGTTGCTCCTTGCCGGTCTGCTCCCTTTCCTCGCCTCAGTTCCCCTTTTGCAGCCTGCTCGGCAGTTGCTTCTTTGCCTGACGACTGGCTTTGCTTGGGCACGGTTGCTTTTTGCGCCATTCCTGCTTCTACGGCTTGCTCCTGCATGCGGCCGGCTTCCTGCTTTCGAGCTGATCCGGCTACTTTTGGTGCTTCTTCCAGGTAGGCGTATGGGTCGGGAGGACGAACGCCGCTTTTGAGGGCGTGCTCCAGGGAGCGAAGGTTGCGGTAAAACTTCCAGCTGAACTCCGCTCCTTTAGCGGCCCGTACCACCCGGTCTGGGTTCAGGTAGCGGCTCTCCAGCCCTTCAGCTTTCGAAAGCTTCTCCAGCCGGTTACGCAGGTGCTGCTCTTTGCTCTCTGCTTTGTCAAAGTAGGTCTGCTTTTCGTAGCCGAACAGTTGCTTGAAGTCCTGTGCATTCTGTTTCTGCCAGTTCTGAATCGGGAACCGCTCCCGCCGGCCGGTTGGAGTAAGGGTAATTTTTTGGCTTGCATCCCGGCGGGAAACGATTACGTGGATGTGGGTTTGCAGGCCCGGCTTGGCTACCCCGGCTTTGGCAGTTCCTTCCCGTACCGGTTTGTCGAGGCCGTTGTACTCCCGCCCCTGGTGGAAGGTAGCGAACCAGACCAGGTCCTCCCCTCTCAGCTTCTTGCCGTCCTTTAGCTGGAAGTTCTGGGCATAGTTTTCCATCACCTGCCGGGTGTAGGCTTTGAGTTTTTCGGCGTCGTTGCCGATGTGCTCTAGCTCGTCGGCCGAAGGGCTGATGACGAGGGAATAGAACTTGGCGTCCTCCTTGCGCAGCCCCTTGCAGTTAGAGTCAATGGCTGCCGTTACCTGGGCAGCGGTAATGTCATCCCCACTGCCGTTGAAGTAGGCCACCTCCTTTCCCTGCGGCCGGGCTTCGTGGGCCAGGTAGTTGACCAGCCGGGCGCAACTGCCCTTGTTGTCGTAGACGACCTTGCCGCTACCAGAAGGCTTTAGAATCTTGGTAATCATCCTGAGGGTAAATGTTTATCTGAGAATTAACCTCCGGACCGGCCTTCTCCTTGACTTACGCCCGGCTTGCCCTCCAGCCGCTCGGTGAACTGCTTCATTTCCGATAAGAACCGCTGCTTGTTGTGCTTCATCACCTCGGCGAGGGTTTCTTCGTCCTGCTCGGAAAGCCGGTAGAGGGTTGTGAGACTGATGTCCTGGATGGTCTTGATTTTGAACAAGAGCAGGTACACTTCTTCGAGTTGGCGGTGCAGGCTCTCCATCTGCCCTTGCACCTGCTGCCCCTGTTGGTAGAGGCCGCCGGCCTGCCGGAGCAGAGGCAGCAGGTGCTCAAACTCCTGTTTTTTGAGGAAGGAAAAGACCTGGTTGCGCAGTTTGTGCACCTCTTTGGGCACGTCCTCGACGGCGTTCACTTCGGCCGGATTGAGCTTGTACTTGACAAAATATTGCAGGGCGCCTTCCGAGAGTTCCCGCAGTGAGACGCCCAACGCCTCGGCGTGGGCCTTGGCTTTCTGCTGCACGGCAGGACTTACGGCAATGGTCGTAAGGGAGGATTTGGCACTTGCGTTTTGCTTCATGAAGTATATGAATTGGCAGCAGAAAATCGGCATTTATAACAAAGTACATTGAAAGACAAGCAGTTAGATTAACTGTTATAACCCACCAGCAACTATGTTGCTGAAAAAGAAGCCATTAACCCTGTTGATGCGATTCCTTCTTGCTGCCCTTTCGACCGCCGTTACGCACCTGTTTTCCGTGCCCGGAACCGGTTGCAAACGCTTTGTCTCTACCAGGTCTTCGCACCAAGTGAATGTTCTTGGAAACGGAGAACAGGGGCAGTTTGAAGAGGTTGGCAAGTTGGCAAACACCTATATAGAGCCCTTGCCAACCTGCCAATCTGGGCCGGTACGCTTACCCGGTGCCCGCTGCAAAAAGCCCCAATGCAGGCGTCCCTTCCTTTGGAGTCGTTTCTTTGCGGTGCCCCTTCTGGTGCCCCGAAAGTGCTTTCTGCGTGGGGAACTCCTTGCCACAGGAATTGCAGGTGAAAGCGCCACCGGCAGCCGGCAGCACCGGTCCGGTAGCCGGGGCGACTTCCTCTCTGCTTTCCGACGCTTTGCCTGCCGCCTCTTTGCTTGCTGCTTCGGCTGGTTTTGTCCCGGCTGCTTTTTGGGGCTTTGCCTGCATTTCTAGGATGTAATCCACTACTGAGATATTGAGCCGGTCGCACTCCATGCGCATAGCACACACAATGGCATTTTGCAAATGCGGATTGTCCTTTGCCTGCTCGTACTGCTCGTAGTAGCTGCGCAGGGTATCGAAGCGGAGTTTAAGCAGATTCACCGTGCACCTCCTTCCATTTACGCAGCAGGGCCTGGTACTTCTTGCGACCATACTCCACAAATCCGGGCCTTGCCGTTGCTTCCAGGTGAAAGAGTCCGAAGGGCTTTACCTTCTGAATGCCCACGAAAATGAACCGCTTCCCCCCGATTGCATCCAGGTAAAAGGCTGCCTGCCGGTCGTAGTCGTACTGCAAACATTTGGCGGCAAATTCCTGAGGAGTACGGGCGGAAGTAGTTTTGAAGTCGAGCACCGTGCTGCGGCGGTAAATGACATCCAGCCTGGCTTTGCAGGGCAAACCCGTATGGGAATCCTCGAATAGTTCCACCTGCTCTTTGCGGGAGTAGCGCAGGTACCAGCGGCACTGCTTGTCGGCCAGCACGGTTGCCCCTAAACGGTTGAGCAACCCTTCGTCCACGTCGGCGGGTAGTTCTCCCATTTTGTCCGGCTCCAGCAGCAGGGTATGCAGGGTGGTGCCGAAGGAAAGGGCCTTGGTGGGTAGCTTCTGCGGCATACCCAGCAACTTGTGTTTAAAGGCAGTCAGGTCAGAATTGGAAATGCGGCGAATCTGGTAGTAGTCCATAGGGGCAACAAGTTGTAGTGGGTATTAGGCAAGGCGATTTACTTTCACTGGAGGCGTGCGGAGAAGCATCAGGAGCCGGACACTGCCCGGCCCCTGGTGTACGTCTTAGTCGGTTTTTTCGACCAGTTGATTCACGGGTGCGGCTCCGTTGCCAAAGGGGAAAAAGTACCCGTGGGCCACCCGGATGTCGGCCAGGTCCGTCAGCGTATCGTGCCGGAAAATCTCGTGGTCGGCCACAAACGCCTGCAATTCCTGCACCTGATCCCTGCCGGCAACCTGGTAGGTAAAGGTGGCGATGTAGTAGACGCCCTTGGGGGTAATCTTGGTGTTCTCCTTCTTCTCGGCGGTAGCGGTAATGACTACGTCGGCCAGCGTGAGGTCTTCGTAAAACAAAGGCTCGATGAGCCGGTAGATGTTGTCCACGCTGTAGCCGTGGAACAGGATTGCCGACAGACAATGCTTGTCGTCGATGAAGAAGATTTCCGCCCAGTTCTTGGTGCCCAGGTTGAGAATGTTGTCGGAGAAGATGCGCCAAGCCACCGGCTGGAAGGTAAGCGTATCCCCGAGCTTATCGGTGCCGTTGATGTTGAAATGCCCATCTTTGGCATCGAAGCGGTAGGACTTGGGATGCCCCGACAGGTAGCGGTACTTGCTCACCACTTCGCCGGTGTTCTGGTCAAGGGTCTGGTAAGGCTTCAAGCCATTGGCAACATCGGCCAAGGATTCGGGGGTTTGTGCATTGGTTTCCATAAAAAAGAGTTGTTTATAGGTGATTAACTGATATAAATTTACTATTTATATAGTATATATGCAACTCGTTTTTACATTATTTTTGTATTTTTAAGTTCCAATTGCCCAAATAGTAGCCCTTATTTTACTGTATTTTACTTATTTTGGCACGTTTTTACTATTTATATATTATAAGTTGAATTTTGGGGGCGAACGGCAGGAGGTATCCACCGTGAGGAGCAGTCAGGCCAGGATTGGAAGAAAAGAGGCTGCTCCTCCAACCATACCTCTAGTGAGCCGAAGGGCGAGGGGTGCGAGAGGACGTGTTTTTGCTCCCGTAGGAGGCAGATAGAGGGGTGAGCAAAAAACGTAGGCCGCAAAAAGCGCGAACCGGGTTGCTGGGGTTCGGGGACAGCCCCGATGGACTTACTATTCCACTTCCGGGCAGGAGGAACACGGTTGCCAGTGCTGATGAAAAGTGGTAAAACGCAGGAAAGCTTTGTAAACAATTTACTACTATTACAAAAACGATAGTAAACCTGGGTAAGCGTATGTCATCTACCATCGGGCAGCGGCTCGGACAAGTGATCAGCCACAGCGGCAAGTCGGTGAACCAGTTCGCCGTAGAGCTGGGCGACCGGCCCGACAAGTACTACAACGTGATCAAGGGTAAAAGCAACCCCTCCTGGGAGATGATCGAGAACGTGGTCCGGGCCTACCCGGAAGTGGACGGCAACTGGCTGTTGAAGGGAGAAGGCGACATGTTGCTGAACCCGGGAGATTCACTGCCCGCACCAACGACCGGCGATGCACCAGAAATGCCCGTGACCGGGAAAGCCCAACCGGAAGGACGCGAAGAACTGCTGCTCCAAATGATTGCCGACAAGGAAAAGATCATCAAGCTTCTGGAAAAGCAGATTTTGCTGTTAGAAGGGTCTTCCAAGGCCACTAAATAGAAACAGGTCGTTTAGTCCCTAATACATTGACTACATCCCCACGAGAATGGGGAGCAGGCCACGCCTGGGCCGTTCCAGGCAAGCAACATCGGTTCATCCCCACGCGAGTGGGGAGCATTGCAGCTTGAGGGTTTTGTCGAGCAACTCCACCGGTTCGGTTCATCCTCACGCGAGTGGGGAGCATGACGGCCACGCTCAAAAAATAGTAAAAAACAGTGGTTCATCCCCACGCGAGTAGGGAGCATAGTTGCCTGTACGACTTGCCGATCTGGCCGGCCGGTTCATCCCTACGCAAGTGGGGAGCTTTTTTTTAGCTGCTGTTGACATATCTGTGAAAGGTTCATCCCCACGCGAGTGGGGAGCAGAGCCACGTCGTCAAAAACATCCTAAAGCCCGCCGGTTCATCCCCACACGAGTGGGGAGCAGAGCATGGAACACCAGGTCGTACTCAGTCTCATTGGTTCATCCCCACGCGAGTGGGGAGCAGTGTTGCAGCAGCTTCTTAACCGCCCACACGTCCGGTTCATCCCCACGCGAGTGGGGAGCATGCCATCAATACCGACGAAACGTTTACCAGCTACGGTTCATCCCCACGTGAGTGGGGAGCAGCCATTACTTTTGGGGTAGGTTTATTGGTTACACGGTTCATCCCCACGCGAGTGGGGAGCAGATTGGGGTAGTGCCCCTTATTCCGCTACTGGCCGGTTCATCCCCACGCGAGTGGGGAGCAGCAGTTCGGTCTCCATCAGCCGCTTGAGAATGTCGGTTCATCCCCACGCGAGTGGGGAGCAGGGTATTGATATGATCTTCCGCGTGGCGGTGATCGGTTCATCCCCACGCGAGTGGGGAGCAGGACGGTGAGTTCGTCGAAGCGCAGGTCAACGCCGGTTCATCCCCACGCGAGTGGGGAGCAGGCCTGGGCACGCCCTGCCATATCGTGTTCGAGCGGTTCATCCCCACGCGAGTGGGGAGCAGGTCCTGTATCTGGGCAAAGGCGATTTGCCCCGCCGGTTCATCCCCACGCGAGTGGGGAGCAGGCAAAGGCCGGTGCTCGTTGAGGCCGGCTTTTCGGTTCATCCCCACGCGAGTGGGGAGCAGGCGGGGGGCCGGCCGCAACCCGGGGGGTGGGCCGGTTCATCCCCACGCGAGTGGGGAGCAGTAAAGTGGCTTTGCCAACGTTACGGCCTGTTGCGGTTCATCCCCACGCGAGTGGGGAGCAGGTGGGAAATGGTTGGCGGCCGTCTCCCCAGCCCGGTTCATCCCCACGCGAGTGGGGAGCAGAGCCTGCTTTATCTCAATGGCATATTCGATGCCGGTTCATCCCCACGCGAGTGGGGAGCAGGCCAGGTGTTTTTCGAGGGTAACCGCGTAAGCCGGTTCATCCCCACGCGAGTGGGGAGCAGCCCCTATGGGCAGCCAGCGACCAGTCTACTCTCGGTTCATCCCCACGCGAGTGGGGAGCAGCATCGCCTCCCGCTGCGCAGGGGTGCGGGTGTCGGTTCATCCCCACGCGAGTGGGGAGCAGGCGGGCCTGTCGTCGCTCCGGAAGGACGCCATCGGTTCATCCCCACGCGAGTGGGGAGCAGCGAAATGCGGATGCCCTGTTCATCGAATGGCGCGGTTCATCCCCACGCGAGTGGGGAGCAGGATTTCGACGGGGCGGACCTGGGCGACCTGGGCGGTTCATCCCCACGCGAGTGGGGAGCAGGAGGAATTGCGGATGAGGGAAAGGAGCTTACCCGGTTCATCCCCACGCGAGTGGGGAGCAGGAGAACGGCATCGACTTCTACCCGGTGCCGACCGGTTCATCCCCACGCGAGTGGGGAGCAGGAAATTACCTGGCCTTCGGCGTTGATTGTAACCGGTTCATCCCCACGCGAGTGGGGAGCAGGTAGCCGGATTCTTTGATTGCCTGTTTTATCTCGGTTCATCCCCACGCGAGTGGGGAGCAGCCCCAGGCCTCCACCGTGGCGTTGTCCCAGGCCGGTTCATCCCCACGCGAGTGGGGAGCAGTTGCTCTCCTTGTCCTTTACCTTACGGGTGCGCGGTTCATCCCCACGCGAGTGGGGAGCAGGAGGTTACCGCCGGGGTGGCGGGATGGACCGTCGGTTCATCCCCACGCGAGTGGGGAGCAGCGACTTGGTGCCGTCGGCGCTGGTGAACAGTTCGGTTCATCCCCACGCGAGTGGGGAGCAGAGTGACACCTACGGGGCCAACCAGCATCCTTTCGGTTCATCCCCACGCGAGTGGGGAGCAGTGAAGTTCGGTCGGTTTCCGGCTGAACTTTCCCGGTTCATCCCCACGCGAGTGGGGAGCAGTCACCAATCAGTCCCCGCGCATCCATCCATGCCGGTTCATCCCCACGCGAGTGGGGAGCAGACTGAAAATTTACGCAGAAAGGGCGTTTTTCTATGTCAAATAACGAAGAAGTGTCTGCACGGCCGATGCTCAGGAATGGCGGGCCAAAGAGAGTAGCCCGAAGCCAAATGCCTTTGCTGGGCCGATGCCGCTACGCAGGGCTTCCCCAAAACGCCCGGCGTCCGTAATGCGCAGCAGCCCGTCAAAACGGGCGCCCCACAGCGGTAAGCCCCGCTTGTCGGTGGCAGGAAGCGCGTCGCTGCCCAGCACAAATGGGTTGACGACGGCGAAAGGGACGGCAAAGCCGTGCTGGTCTCCTTTCCGGTGCAGCCAGTCCAGCACCGGCGAACTACCCCCTTCCGTCGGCGCGTCATCGAGCCCTACGCGGCGGCCCTGGCGCTGGCCGGGCCGCTTCACCTTGCGGGTGGGGTTGGCCACCAGCCGGAAAGCAAACGATTGGCCCGTTACCGGGGAAAGTTCGTAGGGGCGCACGTTTGCTTCCAGCATGTATTCTTCGGGCAACTCGTGCCAGTCGGGCGCACCCTCTGACTGGACCAGCACTACATGGCTCCGGCTGCCGGGGCTTAGGGGCTCGAGGCGGAAAAGTACGCCGTGATGGGCACGGTAGTCGGTCCCCTCGGGCGTAACGAAGGCCCGGGCCAGTGTGCGGTGCAACTCGTAAGGCGAACCCGCATCGCGGCGGGCCTGCCGGGACCGGGGATTGAGCAGTAGTTTAGACAGATGCATGTTGGGACGGTAAGTAGATGAGCACTTCCCGGGGCGCAAACCGCCGGGGTTCGAACGAGAGGGGTACGTCGGTACGCTGCACGCGGCTCACAGCCACATAACCGGGTAAGTCGGGAGCGGCGTCAGCGCCGGTTCGCCCCCCGGTCGGGATGACATCGGCTACGAAGCGCAGGGTTTGCGTTGCGGCGTCTTTCTTTTCAATAGGTAGCCCATTTGAGTTCCTGGCCCCGGGCGGCTTTACCAGCGCTGGGTCCCTGGTACCCAGCAGGGCCTCGGTTAGGGACTGGTTTACCACACCGGGTACTTCCATCCCCTCCGGCCCCATGCCCGTGTAACGCACCGGCCAGGCGGGAACAAACGCCTTCCGACCCAGGCAGAGCGGCCAGTAAGGGGCTGCCAGCGCCGCGTCCAGGGCCCGCAGCAAGGCCTCGTCGTCGCTTTCCAGGCCCACCAGGAAATGGGCGTCGCTCAGGTAGTAGCGTTCCGAGAGCACCGTCTCCTGCAAATCGCCGGGGTTGGCCGGCCTACCGGGCCGCAGCCGGGCTTTGGCCCTCAGCACGTTCTGGGCCGTGTGGTAGTCACGCCGCAGCACGCCTTCCCGCACCACCCGGACGCCAAAGGGCAACGCAGCCAGGTCGGCCAGGGTGCGGCTTTGCCCGGCAATTTCGTGCGTGGGGGCGGCCCGGTCCCAGCCCAGGGCGGCGCACAGCAGGCCAATCACTCCGCTCTTGGAGGGCTCGGGTAGGGTTTCGCGGATGCCGAACCGGCTGCTTACGCCCCACGACTGCATGGGTCCGGCCAGGCGCATGATCAGGGTGTAACTCATGCCAAAGCCGGTTTAGCGGTAAGCGACGTTTTGAGGGTTGCCAGCAGGGCCGACACGTTGTCGAGTACGTCCACCCCGGCTTTGACCAGCGACTGGTGAGCCTCGGTATCGGGGTCGAGCACCACGCAGGCGGCCTGCCCGTTCAGCCCGTACATCCGCTTGAGCTTGCCGTAATGCGTGCCGAGAGCGGCAATGGCCTTGCCGGTCAGGCTTTCCTCGGTGGAGGGCAGCACGGGTTTTTCGAAGGCGTTGGCCAGCGACACCGGCTGGCCGGACTCTCGCACTACCACCATCACCAGCCCGGGCAGCGAGTGGGCGGCAAACGTGTTCTGCTTGCCGGAAGGACGGGCCTGCACGAAAGCTTCGGCAAAGGCCAGCACGCCTTCCCCGGCGGCTTTGGCGTCGCCGCCCAGGTTGCGCGTCAACTGGTCCAGGTCCAGGCAGGCGAACCGGTAGAAACACGACGAGGAAAAGCCGACCGTGCCGATCATGCCGGCGCCGGCGTTGTCTTCGGGTTGCAGGTCATCGACGGCCGTGAAGTAGTCGAACTCCATGTTCATTCGGTTGACCGAGATGGCGTGGCTCACCTGGCAGGCGGCGTCTACGTTCTCAGCCGGGTTGTCGGCCAGCATGCGGCCGAAAAGGGCCACGTCCACGGCTCGCACGTGCCGCGGGTAGGTGCTTTTGTACTGATCGGCCAGGGCGGCAAAGGGCTTGGTCGCTTCGTCGATCTCCTTCTTTTTGGCTTCCTTGTCTTTCTTCTGGAGCTTGTCGTGCTCGGCCCGCAGGGTGGTGATTTTGCCGGCCAGGGCTCCCGTTTCTCCTCCCGCTTCGTGGAGGATGCCGGCGGCCCGCGCAAGTTCTTCGGGGCCCACGTAGAGCAGGTAGTCGGTGTTGCCCTTGTCGTTGATGCCGTAGAGGGCGTCGAAAAACTCACGGGCCATTGCCTTGGCCTGGTCTTGAGGGCAGCCCCGTTCTACGAGCAGTTTGGCTACTTCTTCGGGGGCCCGTTTGGTGCGGATGCCCAGCCGATCCGTCACCAACTCGCGGAACAGGTCGGACTGTCGTACCGAGCGTTTGAGGCACTGCGAGGAGATGCGCTGCCGGCGGTAGCCACCGAAGTCGCAGTCTTTGGGTGCGCCGCTGTCGTCGCGGTTGAGGTTGGAGGGCGGGAAGTTCTGGAGGATGTGGAATTCGATGGTTTTCATGAAGGTATCGTTTTAAAAGGTAGAGTTAAACGCGTTCATCTGATTGGGCAGGAGATGCTTCGGGCTGATCACCCCCTCCGTCCTCCTGGATGGCGGCCTGCCAGTAGTCCATTGCCCAGTAACGCCGGGTGTGGTCGGCATTCCAGTGCAAGAGGTCAGTGAGCAGCCGGTGGAAGTCCACCGGTATGCGGCCTTCGGCAGTAGCGAGGCGCTGGATGATTCCCCGCATTGGTACGGCCAGGTCTTCGCGGGGCGTGTCGAGCAGGGCCGAGAAGCGCAGGTCAAGGCTATCCTGCCCCGCGCCCAACTGGTACTTGAGCCGCCGGAGCGAAGCGCCCAGTGACCTGCGTTTCTCCTTCGAACCAAAGTGTGGCAGTTCCAGCCGGCCGCTTTTGTTCCAAAACTTGGTCGCGTACAGGGCAAACAGCGATGCCGTGAGCCGGTAGGCGTCAAACGACCAGTCATTAGTAGCTGGCAGGTGGTCACCCAGGATGCGCACGTCGCGGTAGTCGTTCAATGGATTAGCCGCAGCCCGGCGCAGCTCAGCCAGGTTGGCCCTGCCGTCTGACCCGCTCTGGCCTACGAGAAAGTCAATAAACGTTTTAGCTTGTTCGTCAGGAGGTCGTTTCATAGTGCTTCGGTTTTTTCGGTTTTAGGGTAAAGGGTGCCGTGCCGCAGGATCATGTCGGCGTCGGCCAGGGCTTGCCAGGTACGGGCGTCCTGCGCCAGCGATTGGAGTGCTTCGGCAAGGGCGGTCTGGGCAACCCGGCGGATAAAGATTTGCCAGTCCTTCTGCACGCTGGCCAGCTCGTCGACGGGCAGCATGGCGATGCGGGCCAGGTAAGTATTGAACTGACCGCCGAGCTTCGTCCAGTAGCGGCTGTCGGCGTCGAGCGACTGCACGAAAGAATCCCGGTCGGCCCGCTCTACGTCGCCCAAGCGCACGCCCCACGGCTTGTTGAGCCGGGCGCGGGTAGCAAAAGCACGGGTTGCTTCCCGCAGCCGTTCGGCCTGTTTGCGGGCGTCGTTTCCCGGGGCCGAAGGGTTGTCGAGCAAATCCCTCAGCACGTTCCAACGGCTGTCCTGGGCAATGATGTCGGGGTAGATGGTGACCCGTTCGTGCCGCCACAATTCGACTTTGGCCTGGTCATTGACCATCCCGAACACGTCCACGGCAAAGGCTGTATGCCGGCTCAGGTCCAGCTGCCGGAGTTTGCGGCGGGAAAGCCAGTTGATTGTCCGGGGGGCGTGGCCGCCTGCACCGCCTTCTTTCATCATGTAAATAGCACTGTCCTGCCAGAGGGCGCGCCCCGTGTTGAAGCGAAGCGGGTACTCCCCTTCCTTACCGCTGCGGTAGGCCAGGTGCGGGTCGTGGAAAAGCAGCTTTTCCACTTTGCTGCCCTGGTTGTATCGCACCCCGGCGACCTGTCCGGTATTATCGGTCACCACCTGCAACCGCCGGCTCTGGAAGGTGAACAATTCCCGGATGCCGCCCACGTCGCGCTTGGTGGGTACGGGTGGCTTTTCCGCTTCCCAGGTGGGTTTGTCGGGGCCACCTCCCCAGACCTCCGGCGTGGGTGACAGGTTCAGCAGCAGAGCCCTGAACAAGGTGGATATTTCCCCCACGGCGCCGCGCAGCCAGAAGAAGGCGCCCCCTACCAGTGGGGCGTGACAGAGGTTGAACGGCTGCGCAATGCCGCCGCCCAGTGCTGCCGCCTGCGTACAAACCACGGCCCGAGCGGCTTCGGCCAGGGTCATCGGCTGGGGCTGGCAGTCCAGATCGTGGTTGAACAGCACGGCGTTGTTGCCGCTGGCCGCCGCGTGCAGCAGCCGCGATACCGGCGATACCTCTTTGGCATCGGTTTGCGGGTGCCCGAAAAACGGCCGCGTAGCCGACAGCAGGTCGAAGCGGTCAACGTATTCGTTGAAATAGTCTTCGCACTGCCGGTCGTCGAACTGGCCCTGTTCCCACAGGCGGGTCCATTCGTCTTCTTCCACCATGCCGGGAAAAACCGAAGCCGCCAAGCCGGCCAGCAGCCGGTTCAGGGCGAGGGTTTCGAGCGGATTGTCGGTTGCCAGTTCGGCAATCTCGTGCGCCCGGAGCAGGGCTTGCCGCAGCCCCACCGCCGAGGATGGAGCGTTTCCCAGCCACCGCACCGGTAGCCAGGGCTCGTCGAGGAGATTATAAGTCATAGGTTACTGTTTAGTGATGATTAGCCCAAGTCGCTCGTCCAGTCGTAGCTTGATGCCCCCAATGGTAGCAGCATTGTCGGTCAGTTCGATCAGGTGGAAGCGTTGCAACAAACGGTATTGCTCCTGCATGGCTTCCCACCCCTCGTGCTTGGCTTTCCAAAGGGCCGCCACCAGTTCGGGCTGGCTGATCAGTACGGAAGCACCGAACACCAGGCGCAGCGTCTCGGGTGTGAGGTAGTCTTTGCCCTTTCGGTAGAGGATCGTAGGGCCACCAGGCTCCGTGGCCCAGCCCCGGTCGGTGGGGTGCAGCAGGAGTACCTCGGCGTTGATGCCGTCGGGATTTCTGGTGAAGGCCTGCAAATGGTCGGGAATCGGACTGCCGGGCGCCTCGTCCTCTTCAACCAATTCGGACTTCTGGAAGGTGAACAGGTCAACGAGTTTTTGCGGCCGGGGTACCAGCCGCCGGGTGGCTTCCGCCCCTTGCCGGGTGTCTTTCTGGTCCCACTTGGAAAGGCTTTCCGCGTAGGTGTCCCGCGCTTGGTCCGACAGTCCACCGGGCGGAGCGGCCAGGTCGCCGTAGACGGCTTCGATGAGGATGCGGTAGCCCGGCAGGGAATCGCTTCCCAGGGGCAAGGCCCAGCCGCCCCACCCCCGCAGCACCGAACGCGTCTTCCAGAGCAGCACCCGGCCGTAGATGTATCCCTTGCCCGAAATCTCATCCACGTCGGGCAGTTCATCGTCCCCGGCTTCGGCGCAGGCGATATACAATACCGGCCCGGTGAAGCCGGCCGGGCGGTTGCCACGCGCATGCCGGTGCAGTCGTCCGGCGCGTTGCAACAGCAGGTCTACGGGGGCCAGGTCGGTAATCATCGCATCGGCATCCAAGTCCAGGCTTTGCTCGATCACTTGCGTTCCCACCAGCAAGCCCGGGCGGTTGGGACGGTCCTTGCCAAATCGTTCCAGGGCGGCCCGTTCCCGCTCCTTCCGCCAGGCCTGCGGCATCCGGGCGTGGAGCAGCATCCGGTCCTCCTCCGGCAAAAGCCTCTCCCCGTCAAGGGCTTCGAAAACCTTTTGGGCCCGTTCCACTTTGTTGCAAATGATGATGAGCGTGGCCCCCTGCCCCAGCAGGACTTTGGCCTGAGCTACGATGCTTTCGACCGCATCGTCGCACCAGCGGAACCGGAGTTGCTGCCCCCGGTTCGGGGTTGGCCCGAAGGGATGCTGCTGCACCACCCCGCCGGCCGCGTGCCAGGTCACCGGGTACGGGGCCGGCTGACCGGCGGGTGTAGGTTCAGTGCCACCCCAGGCCTCCAGCATCTGCGCCCGGGTGCTACCCGGCAGCGTGGCCGATAGCACCACCACGTTCACGTCGAGGGCCCGCAGCCAGCGCAGCAGTTGCCCGAACAGCGTATTCATGTAGGTATCGTAGGCGTGTACCTCATCGAAGACAACCGTTTTGCCGCCCAGGGCGAACAGCCGCAAAAAGAAGTGCCGAGCGTAGAGCACGCCCAGGAACAACTGGTCCACCGTACCCACGCCGTAGGGCACCAGCAAGGCCCGCTTTTTAGGCATAAACCAACTCAGCACCCGGCTCTTGGCTTGGGGGTCGGGCTTGTCGGCCTCTCCCTGTCGACCCGTTGCTGGGTCGTCCACGAAAGCCGTGGCCCGGTCAATGGTCAGCAGGGACAGGGCATCTTCGTGCAGCAGGTCATTGCCGTGCACCAGCCGCAACGCGGCCGCATCCCCCATGTGCGCCGCTACCAGCTTCTCCCGCTCATCGCCCCGCAGGAAGGTGCGCAGGCGCGGGAACAGGCCGTCGGAGGTTGCCTGCGAGGGCATGGCTACGTACAGGCCGCCACCGGCCCGGGCCGACAGGTAGAAGGCCGCTTCGGTTTTGCCCTCGCCGGTGGGTCCTTCCACGATCACCAGGTTGGGCACGTCGGTCCGCAGGGGCAGGTCGCGGGCAATGGCCTGCAAGGGGCGCGGGGCAAAGCCGAAGTGCTGCTCAAACGGCAAGGCCCGCAGGTTGGCCTGCTGGTCGAGGCCCGCCGTCCGGTAGGCATTGGAGGCGCCCTGCCGGCTGCTGGCAACGTAAGCGGGCAGATCATCACCGGCCCTTACGCCAGTGTCGTAGCACCGCTGCATCGACCCCAGCCAGTCGGCCAGGGTTGCCCAGCCGGCGAAGGCCATCAGCCAGTCGGGCCAGGGAGCGGCAGAACTGCCAATGGTCTTGAACTTGCGCAGGTCGGGCCAGGGAGCGCCCCAGGCCGTGAAAACGGCTTCGGCCAACTGGAGCTGCGCCTGGCGCCAGACCCGGTTGCCGAGCACGGCATTAGGTCGCAAGTCTTCGGCCACTTCTTCCCAGCAGTCACTGGGGCAGAGCTTGCCGTGGTGGATGCCTACGCACGCGGCCGCCGCATCAAGCAGCGTGTCGCAAGGCAGGTCTTTGGCCCGCAGCCAGTTCCAGACAATGGCAATGGAGGCGTGGCCGTGGTGCAGTCGGTTGGGTCTTTCGTCGAAGATGAGCCCGGCATCCTTCAGTTTCTGCTGCGACGGTTCGTGCATTCCCTGAAAGTTGGGAATGCCTTTGCCCAAATCGTGCAGGCCGATCCAAATGCTGAGGAAGCGGCCGGCATCTTCCTCGTTGGTGCCCAGGGCGTCGGCCATCTTTTGCTTGAGGGACGGGGACAGAAACTGCTCCCAGAGTACTTGCGCCGCGCTGCCCACGTCGATCAGGTGCGCCCAGAGTGGGTGCGTCCAGTCCTCGGGTAAGCCGGCAATTTTTTCGCGGTTGGTTTTGGCCCAGAAGAGCCGCCAGTTTTCCATAAACGTGTTGGGGTAAAGGGTACGACCGAAAGGTAGAAGGGGCCTCCGTCTACACCGGACTTTTCGTGTCCGGTCAGCGGAAGAGCCCGGTCAGGATTGGTACCGGCGCACCAGCTCCTCGGCTTCCCGCAGGAGCCGCCGGCGCAGTTCGGGCGGGTCGAGCACGGTGATGCCCACACCCCAGCCCTGGCAGAAGGAACGCATCTCCTCGAAGCCCTCCAGTTCGAAGGACACTACCAACCGCCCGTCGGGCCGCACCTCCTCTACCTGCTGCGTAGGATGGTACTTGCGCTGGTGGAAGTAGAGGGCCTTTTCGGATTCTACCAGCAGCCGCAGTTCGTAACACTCCCCCGAGTTGATGGCACCCAGGGAACTGCGGAAGTAATGCTCCGGGGACAGGTCGGCAGGAGGATCGAAAAATGCATTCTCCTCGTCGGGGTCGCATAACACGACGCGCTTCATGCCCATGATGGCGAAGTTGCGGAGGCCTTTGCGCTGATGGCACCGGGCAATCACCAGCCAGGCCCGGCCGCGCTTGGCGAAAAAGTAGGGATCAATTTTGCGGTCGAGTGAAACGCTCTGGTCTTGCGCTTTCTGGTAGTCAATGCGTACCGACCGGCGTTCGTCCATTGCCGTTTCCAATTGCCGGAAACACTCCTCCGACATTTGGTCCGGGTCGTTCTCTTCAAAATGCCACTCTTGCAACGGTTCTTCCATGTCGAAGATGTAGGCCACGGGGCGAGCCCGTTCGAGCAGCTTGGCGAAGGCCCGTGACAGCGCGGCCACGTGGGGCGTGCCCACCAGCACGGCCCACGTGGCCGCGCTGTCACGGCCAGGGCCCGCAGTTCGGTCTGGTCGAAGCGCAGATCGGGCAAGTCTACCTGCTGGCGGTCGGCCGAAAGGGAGAACAGTTTGTGGCGCCCCTCGCGGTGCTCATGAACGGGTAGGCCTTCGCTTTGTAACTGGCGCAGCAGGCGGCGCACCTGCCGTTCGCCGAGTTGAAGCTTTTCCTGCAACTGCATTAAGGATAACTGGTGGCCGGCGTCAAGCAGGCGGCGCAACTGCTCAGTGGGATCGGTAAGTGACATGAAAACGGCAAGGATAATTGGTGTAAGTAAATGAAATTCTGGAATAGTCAAATAAAAATACGCCGTGCGGAGTCCATTTTCGGACGAGTCATGTCCGAAAAGTGAAACGAGGGAATTTAGTTTGCCGGGGCTAAACGAATCGAAGACCCATGATTAAACATGCTAAACGAGACTTACCCAAGGTCCGTGACTCCCTCTCCTACCTGTACTTCGAGTACGGGCACCTGGAACAATCGCAACTGGGCGTTGAATTTGTCAACCAACTAGGCCGCGTGGACCTGCCCATAGCCAGCCTGACCGCCCTGCTGCTGGGGCCGGGCACTACCATTACGCACGGGGCTGTGCGCCTCCTGGCAGAAGCGGGCTGTTCGCTGGTGTGGTGCGGTGAGCAGGGCGTGCGCTGCTACGCCCAGGGCACGGGCGAAACCCACAAGGCCTACCGGCTCATGCGCCAGGCCGAACTCTCGGCCCTTCCCGAACTGCGGTTACAGGTGGTGGAACGCCTCTACCGGATGCGTTTCCCCGAACCGCTGCCCGAGGGCCTGCGCCTGGAACAGATCCGCGGCCGGGAGGGCATCCGGGTACGGGAAGCGTACGCCAAAGCCGCCGAGAAATACGGGGTGACCTGGAACGGCCGCAACTACAACCGCACCGACTGGAACGCCGCCGACCCGGTGAACCGGGCCCTTTCTGCGGCCAACGCCTGCCTGCACGGCCTCACCCACGCGGCTCTGCTTTCGTCGGGCTACTCGCCGGCGCTGGGCTTCATCCACCAGGGCAAGCAGCTTTCGTTCGTGTATGACATTGCCGACCTCTACAAGATGCAGGTGACCGTGCCGGTGGCCTTTTCGGTGGTGGCCGAAAACCCGCCCAAGTTGGAGACTGTGGTGCGCAAACGCTGCCGCGACGCCTTCGCCAACCTGCGCCTGCTACAACGGATTGTGCCCGACATCGACAAGGTGCTCCAACTCGACAAGGATGCCGAGACGCCCGACGGCTTTGATCCCGACCAGGACCCGTCGTTGCCCACGCCCTGGTGGTCTAACCCTAAAGAAAAACAGCCATGACGATCCTGATCCTGGAACGGGTAAGCCCCTCGCTGCGGGGCGACCTGAGCCGCTGGCTGATCGAAGTGCAGGCCGGTGTGTTTGTGGGCAAGGTGAACGAGGTGGTGCGGGAGGCGCTTTGGGAACGGGCCATGCGCCGGGTGGAAGACGGTTCGGCGTTGCTGTTGTGGCGCACCAACTCCGAGCAGGGCTTCGAGGTGCGGTCCTGGCAGCCCAAGCGCTACGTGCCTTTCTGCCACGAAGGGGTATGGCTGGTCAGGCGTCCATCAACTGAGGAGACATAAAGGCGGGTTTGTCTCAAAAAATGGCTTTATTTTGCAACTGGCCGGTCCATCCCCACGGGTGTGGGGATGGACCGGCCAGCGGCGCCCTGGAACTGGCCGAACTGGTGTGTTCCCCACGGGTGTGGGGATGGACCGGAAGGCGGAAGCCATCATTCTCGCCCACAATCACCGTGTTCCCCACGGGTGTGGGGATGGACCAGGTACGGCGAGCGCATCGAGGCCAACGGCCTCGTGTTCCCCACGGGTGTGGGGATGGACCGAACTGGCCGTTATGGCCCATCGTGACGTGCTCGTGTTCCCCACGGGTGTGGGGATGGACCGGTGCCCGGGGAGTACATGCCCAACACCGGCAAGTGTTCCCCACGGGTGTGGGGATGGACCTACCCCCCCCGGCTTTCAAGTGGACGTGAAGACGTGTTCCCCACGGGTGTGGGGATGGACCGATACCCTGGACAAATCGGCTCGGGAAGCAGCCGTGTTCCCCACGGGTGTGGGGATGGACCGCTTACCCCTAATCCGGTTGACGGGTCGAACAAGTGTTCCCCACGGGTGTGGGGATGGACCGAGTTGGAGCGCCTGCAGGCCGCCTGCGACCTGGTGTTCCCCACGGGTGTGGGGATGGACCTCTTGGATGTCAAGCGAAATTTTCCCCCCAAACGTGTTCCCCACGGGTGTGGGGATGGACCGGTGTTGCCCTCGGCACGGATGAAGTACACCAAGTGTTCCCCACGGGTGTGGGGATGGACCGCAGCCCCTCGCCTTCCGCTACGACCTGCTCAAGTGTTCCCCACGGGTGTGGGGATGGACCGAACGCAAGGAACTTACCGCCGAGTACAACCGGGTGTTCCCCACGGGTGTGGGGATGGACCGCAGGTGCGCGTGTGCCTGGAGTGGATCCAGGAGTGTTCCCCACGGGTGTGGGGATGGACCGGAGTCGAAATCGGCCTTGTTGAGTTTGGAGGTGTGTTCCCCACGGGTGTGGGGATGGACCGGCGCCCCAGATTGACGGCTCCAACCGCGGCAAGTGTTCCCCACGGGTGTGGGGATGGACCGTATGCCGACATTCTCGAAGTCCTCTGCGACCGGTGTTCCCTACGGGTGTGGGGATGGACCGTCCGCATTGTACGTAGGTACCAGGTAGAATTCGTATCCCCCTGCGGGTATGGGCAGAATGAAAAGACAATAAGATCAGAAAAAACGAAGCCGTTCGGAGTAATCCAGCGGCTTTTTCATTTCTTGATTTGGCTGGCATCTACCTGGCAGAGCTCTCGTCACCGCTGGCTGGCTTCTTATCCTCGCTAAGCGCCGCGGCCAGTTGATTCATGTCCATACCAAGCGCTTTTGCAATCTGCTGCGCTTCGTCGAAACGCAGTAGCGCGTTCTCCCGGGTAGAAAGCTCAGAGAGCCGTTGCCGGGTGATTCCCGTTTTGCGGCCTAACTCTGCCTTGTTGATGGACATGCGGTTTAGCAGTTCCCCCAGTTTAGTTGCCATTGGGTAATTATTGAGTGGCCATGCCTGATTCACCATACAAGTATATACTGCACTCTACAAAATAAAAATTAGGTCTACAAATATTTGCTTTTATGTAGATCACAATATACATTTGTCTATCTCAAAGCAATAACGGATAGAGCTATGAGCATAAATGGCTGTTCCACCGTCATGCATGCCGTCAGGAAATCCTGGGAAGGTGCCACCGGCAAAACCAATACTCCTGTGTACTCATGAACGGACAACGGCTCGCCAAATTTGAAAACTGGTGATCTTATCAACCTCAAAGCAGCATACCCATGAACACATACCACTTCGGAGGTAACCCTTACGACAATCAGGACTTCCTGCGGGAACAGTTCCTGAAACTCTCTCCCGAGCAGCAGGTCGCCGCCTTCCTTGCCGTAGCTGAGAAGTATTACCGGGCCAACTGCTCCGGGCAGGAACTTGGCCAGACGGTGCAGCGGATCAACCGGCAGTACGAACGCGCCCTGATCCGGATCAACACGTTGGAAAGAGAGCTCAAAGAAAGTAAACAGCCAACCGCAATAGATGAAGCGGCCTAAATGGTGCCAACAGGCGTCCCGCTTACAAGACAATTTCTCCACCGTCTTACCTTTAAACTAATACCCCATGTACTATTTAGAACAACCCAAGGACATCTCTAAGGTGCTGGAATTGCTTAAGAAAAATTCCCACCTTGACCTGCTGCCCATACTTGAACTGGTGGTACAAAGCGAGCCGGAATACCTGGAAGCTTTTTGCAATCAAGCCACCGTTACAGTCGCAGAACTATTAAGGGAGGGTCAAAAGGGCGGGGTAATGCCAAGTGATATCTATGAAATCATTCTCCAATTACACGCCTTACGGGAAGCATTAAGGTAAAGTACGGGGCGCCCCCTCTTGGCCCTGACCAGTATTCCCCTGCAATGTATCAATAGAAAGCTCCGCGCCGGTGGGGCTTTTTTGATTTGGGTTCCTGAGCAATTACCTGGAAGGTATTGATAATGCCCAGTCGTACTACTTCATT
This sequence comes from uncultured Sphingobacteriales bacterium, assembly GCA_963844325.1. Lineage (GTDB taxonomy): Bacteria > Bacteroidota > Bacteroidia > Cytophagales > 172606-1 > CADCTQ01. The sequence goes on along the minus strand of CAWJNV010000002.1, from coordinate 3,400,115 downwards.
CCGGCTTTATTATTCGGCAATGGTTTATTCTTTGTGTACTTCTTCCATTTAGATGCCTGAGTAACGGCAAAAAAAGGCTTCATGCGTTGCTTGCATGAAGCCGTCGAAGTGCCAGCTTTCAGAGGAGGCCCTCGTCGGCGAAGGAAAAATAGTCTTCGTCCGTGATGATCAGGTGGTCGAGTACGGGCAGTTCGAGCAGCTCGCCGGCTTGCTTGAGCTTGCGGGTAAGTTCCCGGTCAGCCTGGCTGGGGGTGAGGTTGGCCGACGGATGATTGTGCGCCAATATGAGGCCTGCGGCCCGGCACTTGAGGGCAGTGGCGAAGATCAGCTTGGGGTCAGCGACCGTGCCGGCCATGCCCCCGGTGGAGATCAGCGAGCAAGCCATCACGCGGTTGGAGCGGTCAAGCAAGAGGATGTAGAACTGTTCCAGCAGGCAAAGCTTGCCTTCGTCCCACTGGGCGCGCAGGATGTCGCAGGCATCGGAGGAGCGGTGGACCTTGGGGCGCTGGGCGGCGGGTACCCGATGACGGTAGACGAGTTCGACTTCGGCGACGGCGGAGGGGTTGCGTTTCATGGCAGTGATGTTAGGGTGAAACATTCTTTTTTTGCGCCCCCATCAGCAGATCCTTCGCAACCGAAGGCAAAAGGAAACGGAATAAACAAGCCCGGGCCCCCTGCATTGGCTTTATGCCGTAAGCTTTTGCCGCAGGTTCGAAGCGTCTGCTACCTTGCCAAAAAAACGAATGTTCTCATCCCGCTACAGCAAGCCAGCAGCCAGCCACCAGCCGAAAAGAAACCGGCAGCCCTTTGCACCGGTAGCCAGCAGCAGGTAACCAGCCGCTACCCTAGACGGACCGGTGCTGCTCCTGCCGCTCTTGACGAAGACTTGCTTTGGCTGTGGAAAGGAGGTTACATGAGCGAAGTGACTACCGCGGCGGATGGAAAGGCGTAGGGCTTCCGGATGGGTGGACAGACTTCGCACGATGGGTAGTTACTTGCCTTTGCCGGACACTTGGTGCTTTTCCATCATGGTAACAATGTCCCCGTAGGCATAATACACCACACCCTTGATCCTCGAAAAGGGCAGTCCCCCTTCCTCCCGCATGCTGCGCAAGGTGTTCGGAGAAACCCCGAGCAGCTTCCTTGCATCCGGAGCCCGGAGCCACCTCTGAGGAGGTACGGGATGTCTCAGGATCAGCTCCAGCAACTCATAAATTAATTCCCTCTTGAACTGAGCGAGGTCTTCCGGGGTGATGACAGAGGCAGGCATAGCAATCAATGGGCAATGGGTATAACCGAAAAGCAATGATAACAGCAGCAGGGAAAACAGAACGGTTGCAGCTCCCCGAATTGACAAGAGAGCTTAATTTTCTTACACGTCTTTTTCCCGCTGATTTACAGCCAATTCACTTTTCTGTAACGAAGCCATTGGATGTCAAACGCCCTTAGATTAGGCGCCTGGGCCCTTTCCGGGTGTTTTTTACAAAAAATGACTTCGTATATTGGTGGCGTAAATATTACGCGCAAGGCTGTTTTGCCAAAGCGTCTATACACCAACTAGTGAATTTTTTGGACAAGTACCGCTTTTTTACACCAATGCCAACGGCTATCCCGTTACAACCACTCTCTTTCGTCGTTTTCCGCACGCCCCTCCTGCCTTTTTCCCATTGCCTGGGACTAACACCGGAAATACTCCGGCAGCTTTACCAGCAGCCGGTCCTGCAGGAGGCACTTTTCCTGGCCTCACCGCATCTACATGAGCAGCTTCTGAAGTGGCTCTCCGGCGAACTTGCCGGCCAGCCGGCGCAAAAACTGCAAATCACGCTGGCCAAGTACCTGCTGCGGATGTCCTACCGGTCTACTCCCTTTGGCCTGTTTGCCGGCATCACCAAAGCCGGCCTGGGTGAAAGGACGCGCCTGCAATTACAGCCCCTTCCCTCCTACTGCCGCTCCACGCGGCTAGACATGGACTACCTCTGCGCCCTGGCCTGGCAAGTCGGCCGCGAGGAGGAAGTAAAAAAGAACCTGGTTTACGTCCCGAACAGCACCCTCTACCGGATCGGCGACCAGTACCGGTACGTGGAAGTGCGCGTGCAGGAGCAGCGGCGTACGCATCACCTGGTGAACGTGCAAGCCAGCCCTTACCTGGAAGGGGTACTTGCCCGGGCAAGGGATTGCGCTACTCCCGAGGCCCTGGCCGCGCTGCTGGTTGATGAAGAAACATCGGTTGATGAATCAGATACTTTTATCGATGCCCTGATCAAAAACCAAATCTTGGTGAGTACGCTTCAACCCTCAGTAACGGGGGAAGCGTTTACCAGCCGGCTCCTGCGAACCCTTTCCGCTGCCGGCGAGAATCAGACGGTCCCCAATGCGCTGGCGGAAGCAACCGGCCTCCTCTCCCACTTGGATGAAAACGCTCCCGGCCGGGGCATTTCCTCCTACGCTGCCGTGGCAGCAAGGCTGGAAGGCTTAGGCGTTCCATTTCAACCCAGCCAGTTGTTCCAGGTAGACATGCACAAGTCGGCCAGGGAAGCAACACTGGGGTCACCGGTAGTCGAAGAGGTACAAAAAGCGGTACAACTCCTCGCCGGGCTGCCGCTGTACCGGGAGCCCGAAAACCTGCTGCGTTTCAAGGAAGCGTTTATGGAGCGGTACGAGTCGGAAGCCGTACCCCTCCTCCAGGTGCTGGACAGTGAGGCAGGCCTGGGTTACCCGTTGCGCGGCCAGGCTCCCGCTGACCGGGCTCCGCTGATTGAGGGCATTGAGGTAGACGCCGCCCAACCGGAACCCGAGAGCCATCCTCTAACGCCCTGGCAGCAGTTTTTGCTCGACCGCTACGCCCAAGCGTTACAGACGGGAAGCCAGGAGATTCTGCTGGAAGACGAGGCGGTGGCGCCTTTCCTGCAAACCAATCCACTGCCCTTGCCGGTGTCTCTCCACACGATGGGCAGCGTTTTCGCCCCTTCCGCCCAGGCCGTAGACGAAGGAGATTACCGGGTGCACATTTGGGGAACTGCCGGCCCTTCGGCGGCTACCCTGCTGGGCCGTTTCTGCCACCTGGACAGTTCACTTACGGAAGCGGTCCGGGAAGCCCTGCGGGAGGAAGAACGGTCTTTCCCCGAAGCGGTTTTTGCCGAAATCGTGCACCTCAATCAGGGCCGTATCGGCAACATCGTGCAGCGGCCCGCCCTGCGGCCCTACGAAATACCCATCCTGGCGCAACCATCGGTAGACGAAGCGCACACCATCCAGCTGGAGGATTTGCTGGTTGCGGTCCGCTACGGACGGGTAGTACTCTGGTCCAAAAAACTCGGTAAGGAGGTGGTTCCCCGGTTAAGCTCCGCCCACGACTACCGCCTTGATGCACTGCCCGTGTATCACTTCCTCTGCGACCTGCAATTCCAGGACGTGCAGGCAAACCCGGCCTGGAACTGGGGTATTTTGCGGAAAGCCGCCTTCCTGCCCCGGGTACGCTACGGCAAAGTGATCCTCGCCCGGGCGAGTTGGCGGCTCGAACCATCGGAAACGAAAACCTTGAAGACGTTGCAAGGGGAACAACTGCTCTCCCACGTCGGCTCCCTGCGGGAACGGAAAAGGCTGCCGCGGTGGGTAGTAGCGGCCGAAGGCGACAACCAGTTACCGCTGGACCTGGAAAATCCTCTTTGCCTCCAGGTGCTACAAAGCCTCCTCAAAGGGGATGAACCGCTCCTGCTCGAAGAATGCCTGGCGGCAAGTGAGGGCTGCTGGGTAGAGGGGCCCGAAGGACGGTTCATGCACGAATTCATCCTGCCCCTTCGCAACCTGAGCAAAGCACCAGTGCCAGCCCAGGTAGACAGTCATGCTCCTGCCCTGCCCCGTCGTTTGCACCCGGGCAGCGAGTGGCTTTACACGCAGCTGTACTGCGGGGCCAAAACGGCCGACAAGCTACTTACAGCTGTTGTGGCTCCCCTCACCGAAAGGCTGCTGGCGGAAGGCACGATTGACAAGTGGTTCTTCATCCGGTACGACGATCCCCATTCCCACCTGCGGGTGCGTTTTCACGGGCAGGGCAACTTCCAGGCCCGGGTATTGGAAGCACTCCACCAGGACCTGGCCCCCTTCTTTGCCGCAAACCTGGTGTGGAAGTTTCAGACGGATACCTACGTGCGGGAACTGGAGCGGTACGGCGGTGAGAACATCGCAGACAGCGAAAGCCTGTTCTTCCACGACAGCGTGGCCGTAGTAAGGTTGCTGTCCCTGCTCTCGGGAGATGCCGGCGACGAGGTGCGGTGGCGGCTTGCCCTCAGGGGCATTGACGGACTGCTAAACGATTTTGGGTTGGACCTGTCGGCCAAGCGGGCACTGCTCTTCGGGTTGCAGGTGCATTTTAAGGAGGAGTTTGGGGCCAATACCGCCAAGGGCAAAAAGTCCCTGGGCGACAAGCTCCGCAAGGAACGCGGTGCTCTGGCAACTGCCCTGCAAGCTTCTTACGCACCGGACCACCCGTTAGCCACTGCCTTTGACGTGCTTGCGCAACGCTCGGAGGATTGGCGTGAGGTGGTGCAATCCATTAAGGTGAAATCGCTGTCCGTACCCCTGGAAAGTTTGCTTGGGAGCTTTGTGCATATGTTCTGCAACCGCATGTTCCGCTCCCGGCAGCGGTTGCAGGAAATGGTGGCCTACGACTTTCTGTACCACCATTACCAGGCAGCGGCCGCCAGGAGCAGTAATTCTATGAATATCGAAAAGGCTTTTGATCCGCAAATCCTGGAGTAATCCCCTATGACAATCCCTTCCTATTCCCCTTTACCAATACCCGTAATTCCTGATTGTAAATGAACCCTTTCCCGTTTTACCAGCAGTTGGACCGGATGGATTGCGGCCCCACGTGCCTGCGGATGATTGCCCGGCACTACGGCAAGCATTGGTCTTTGCAGGACTTGCGGGACCGGAGCGGCATCAACCGGGAAGGCGTTTCCCTGCTGGGCATCAGTGAAGCAGCCGAAAAGATCGGCTTCCGTACACTGGGGGTGAAACTATCTTTTGCCCAACTGGCCTCGGATGTGCCGCTGCCCTGCATCGTTCACTGGCAGCAGGAGCATTTCGTGGTCGTGCACAAGATTAGCAGGCGGCGCTTCCAGAAGGAGGTAACGGTGCACGTGGCTGACCCGGCTAAAGGGCTGCTGACTTACTCCGAGGAAGCGTTTTGCGCCGGCTGGGTTGCTGCAAATGGAGAAGGCCTTGCACTGGCCCTCGAACCCACTGCCGCCTTTTTGGCCGGGGAAACCACTACTTCAGCGCCTGCCGGCTGGGGCCGGGTGTGGCCGCACGTTTTCCGTTACCGCTCCCTGCTCATCCAACTGCTGCTGGGCTTGCTTGCGGGCAGCGTGCTGCAACTGATCTTCCCCTTCCTCACGCAAGCCGTGGTAGACATTGGGGTAAACACGCGGAACCTTTCGTTTGTCTACCTGCTGCTGGCAGCCCAGCTGGTGCTCTTTACCGGACGTACGGCCGTGGAGTTTATCCGCAGTTGGATTCTGCTGCACATCGGTGCCCGGCTCAACCTCTCCCTGCTCTCGGAATTCCTGGGTAAACTCATGCAGTTGCCCCTGTCCTTTTTCGACACCAAGCTCTACGGCGACTTGGTGCAACGGGTGCACGATCACGAACGGATTGAACACTTCCTGACAGCGGCCACGCTACAAATCCTGTTTTCGGTTTTCAACCTCTTTGTGTTGGGAATCGTGCTGGCCCTGTACCACCTGCCGCTGTTCGTGGTTTTTCTCCTGGGCACGGCTTTGTACACGGGGTGGGTTTCCCTGTTTCTGGCATCCCGCCGCAAGCTGGACGGGCAACGGTTCGAGCTATCGGCCAGACACCAGAGCAAGCTTTTCGAACTGGTCAGCGGCATGCAGGAGATCAAGCTTTCGGGCAGCGGGCTGCAGAAACGCTGGGCATGGGAGGCGCTACAGGTAAAGCTTTTCAGACTGAACGTTCGAACGCTGGCCCTGAACCAGTACCAGCAGGCGGGGGCATTTTTCCTCAACGAAGGCAAAAACATCATCCTCACCATCCTGGCGGCAAAAGCAGTGATTAACGGAGAGATGACGCTTGGCGCCATGCTTGCCGTGCAGTACATCATCGGCCAGTTGAACAGCCCCGTCGAGCAATTCATCGGCTTCCTGCAAACGTACCAGGACGCCAGGATTAGCCTGGACCGGCTCGAAGAGATTCACGGCTTGCCCGACGAGGAACCTCCCGGGCAGGCCGAACTGCCGGTTCTGCCCAAAAGTCAAAGCCTCTCCCTGCGTAACGTCTCGTTCCGGTATGCCGGCGCCGGCAACGAACCGGTTCTCAAAGACATCTCCCTCCACATTCCGGAAGGAAAAGTGACGGCTATCGTGGGAACGAGCGGTTCGGGAAAAACGACCCTGCTGAAACTCCTACTGCGGTTCTACGAACCCGGCAGCGGGGAAATCCGGATTGGGGAACGGCGGCTGGATGGGGTAAGCCAGTCCTGGTGGCGCAAGCAGTGCGGCGTGGTGATGCAGGACGGGTTTATCTTTTCCGATACCATTGCCCGCAACATCACCTTGGGCGACGAGCAGCCGGACTTGGAAAGGCTGCTGCACGCCGTGGAAGTGGCAAACATCCTGCCCTTCATTGAATCGCTGCCCCTCAGCTTCAATACGCGCATCGGCGCCGAGGGCAACGGCATGAGCCAGGGCCAGAAACAGCGCATCCTCATTGCCCGGGCCGTCTACAAGAACCCCCGGTACCTGTTCTTCGACGAGGCCACCAACGCCCTCGATGCGGGCAATGAGCGGGTAATCATGCAGCAACTCGACGCCTTCTTCAAAAGCCGGACCGTAGTGGTAGTAGCCCACCGCCTCAGTACGGTTGTAAACGCCGACCAGATCGTTGTGCTGCACCGGGGAGAGATCGTCGAAACCGGTACCCACGCCGAACTTACCCGCGCCAAAGGGCACTATTACCAGTTAGTCAAAAACCAACTTGAACTCGGCCAGTAACTCCACCATGATTCCCCAAACGGTACCTGACCTGCGCAGTGAAGAAGTCAAAGAAGTGGTTGGCAGCCCGCCCCCCTGGATCGTCCGTTGGGGCACGGGCCTGTTTACGGCGCTGTTGGTACTGCTCCTCGTGCTGGCGCACCTGATTCGTTACCCGGTCATCGTCAAAGCCCCTTTCCGGCTCACCACCCCTATTGCCCCAAAAGCAGTACAAGCGAGAGTGGATGGGAGGATTGTCCGCCTGTTCGTGCAGGAGGGCTCCTCCGTGCAGCCACAAGCCGTCCTTGCCTACCTGGAAAGCACGGCCGAGCATGAGCAGGTGCTGGCCCTTGAACGCTACCTCGAAAAGCTTGCCCGCTTACCGCACGAAAGCATTGGGAAGGATCTCCCTGCCAATAGTTCACTTACTTTTGAAAGACTCGGTGAACTTCAGTCGGCATACCAGACGTTTGCAACATCGCTTCGGGAACTGCATGCCTGCTCACCGGACGGCTTTTACGGAACCAGGCAACGCATCTTGCAGCAAGAGTTGACGGATTTGGAGGCGCTGGCGCGAAACCTATCCGAGCGGCTTACGATCTCGGAGCAGGAGTACCAACTCGCCCTAGAGGAGTACCAAGTTCAGCAGCAACTTGTCGAGGAGAAAGTAATAGCTTCGCTCGAAAGCAAGCGGGAAGAAAGCAAACTGCTGGCTAAAAGGAAGTTGGTAAAAGAAGCCGAATCAGCCATGCTGTTGAACCGCACTGCGCAGCACCAGAAGCGGAAAGAACTCAATGAGTTGCAACAACTGGTTGCCCAGTATCGAGACGTGTTCAGACAATCCCTCTTTACCTTGCAAAGTGCCATTGCAGCTTGGAAAAGGCAATATGTACTGATAGCTCCCTGCGCCGGCCAAGTTCGCTTCGCCACTGCTATTGAGGAAAACCAACCATTACGTCCTGGACAAGCCGCTTTGTTCATTGCCCCTGATCAGAAGCAGTATGTCGGTGAGCTTCGCCTGCCCCAGTACAATTTGGGGAAGGTGAAGGCCGGACAGCAGGTACTCATCAAGTTTGCAGGATACCCATTTGAAGAGTATGGAGCTGTGGAAGGCAGGATTACTACCATTGCCCAGATCCCAGGTAACGACAGTACTTTCTCAGCCAAGGTTCGCTTACCAACAGGCTTTACGACTCAATACGGCAAAAGGGTCACTTATAGGGTGGGGATGCAGGCCAATGCTGAAATTATTACTGAAGACAGCAGTCTGCTCGAAAAGCTGGTGTATCTGTACCGAAAAGCAATACGTTCTCAATAAACGTACCACTATGCTGGTTCCTTACCGCGCTGCTTTGATTTCTGCAATTGGAATATTAAACGACCTCAAAGAAGGCTTTCGTTACTTTGATTTGTGTAACTGAACGAGTTCTTTTTAAACCATTTATAAAATTTGACCCCACTGAGCAGGAACATAAAAATACCTAGGAGTAGGTATTGTTTACTTTCCATAATTTTCTGATGTTACCCTGAACTAAACGGTTGCTTGTTCATCATTTGGTTCAGGTGAGTGTATTGGAAAATCTTTAAAAAATTTGTGCCATGCATAGTATAAAACACATCGTCCTCCTTGCTGATGCCTGGGGTCCTGTTAAGGGAGGTATTAATGCTTTCAATATCGACTTCACTTTAGCACTGGGAAAATACTTAAAAGGCGGTACTAGACTTATTTGTGTGGTTAAAGAAGCTCATGTTGCTCTGCCTGATAAAGAAAAGGATCATATAGAAGTCATCAATATCAATAAGCCTAGTGACGGGAAGTTTGACGCCGCTTTCATGAAGGAGGTGTTCGTTACCCTCAAGGACATCCAGGTGGAAAACGTAATATGGTGGGTAGGTCACGATTTGAGGACTGGCAAACTAGCTGCCAGTTTGAAAGAGAGGTACAATCAAGGTAAGTTGGCTTTGATTCACCACATGAGTTATCTCCATTACGAAGCTGTTGCCGAGGACCCAAATATAGCTGATGAACGAGTAGATGAGCAGAGACAGATGTTTCAGCAGGCAGATCATATTTTTGCTATTGGCCCTCTACTCACTGAAAATGCAAAAAAAATGGTTGGGGAAAGGGGAATTCCTGTATCCCAAATGGTCCCAGGATTAGCAGAAATAAAGGTCCGAAGTCCTTCCACAGAATTCACAGCAATTACCTATGGCCGTTACTCTATACAGAATGATCAGTTAAAGCAGATCCGACTCGGCATTCATGCGTTCGCAGATGTTGTAAAATGGGCGACAGATCCATTAAATCATTTTAGTGGGGACCCGAATCGACCTGGTGGGAACCTTTTCCAGCCACATCTTTATGCTATTGGAGTCGAACTGAGTTCTAAAGAACTTGGTGATTTCCGTGATGAGGTGTTTAACCGGGCGGAGCGATATATCAACTTATGGCCGTTAAAGTATACCACAGACAAAGCCTCTATTTTTGAGAAACTGGCACAGTGTTCCCTGGCTATGATGTTGTCTTGGCATGAAGGCTTTGGTCTTACGGGTTGGGAAGCTATCTCGGCAGAAGTTCCCTTAATTATCAGTCAGAACAGCGGGCTGTGGAAATTAATCCATCAACGATGTGGTGGCCTTGCAACGGGTTTAATCAAGGTCTTGGATATTCACGGAGGTTCCAGACAGAATTTTGGTGAAGTTTATACTAAAAAAGATTTGGAAGGTGTAACTGAAGCAATTAAAGCAATTGCTAGAAATGTACCAGAGGCAAAGAAAAATGCCAGTGATTTGAAAGATCTACTATTGAATCCTCGGGCAGGAGACGGTTTTACTTGGGAAAATACCGTTAAACATTTTCTCGCAGACCTAGGGCTCATCAAACTCCGCGAGATTTCAAATCCTTTCCGTCAGACGGAGACTGCTCTTTATGCTTCCGGGGATGTAAAACTCAAACTCATTGATGCTGGGCTCACCTCGGCATTTGCTATTGATGACAGCATACGTTTAATTCAATTAAATTTAAATGGCCAGACTGAGTCAGATGCCGATATTTTAAAAGTTAAGATCCTCAAGCCAGAGGGCCTTGAGGTTGATAAAGACAACAAATACCCAACACAAATAGAACTAGACCTGTCAATCAGCGATTTTAAGGAAAACACCAAGAAATATATAAAAAACAATACTGGATTTCCGCCTGATGGTAATAAAGCCGAATGGAAGATAGGATTAGCACTGGTCCGAATGCCTATCAGTATTTTTGACGAAGATGAGGCGATCATTTCTGTAAGACCCCTGAACTATCGAGTAACAAACGTATTTAACCGTCAGATTGTATATTGGAAAAATGCAATGCTCGCTGGCTCAGATGTATATTATGAAGCATTAAGTACAATATACAAAGACTCCTTAGCTGGCCTACTATTAAATAATCAAAGCTTTAATTTTAAATTTCCCAGCCAGTTGTTTGTAGAACTTGCTATTGTTAGCAAGGACCACCAAACTATTCTTGTAAAAAAAGAAAAATTAGGTCCTGGTGTATTAGCTTCCCTGGGTATGTCGTGGACTTGCGGACCGGAATTTGGGCTATCCTTTAATCACCTTAATGAAGATGGATCCATCAATATTCACCAAGCTGTAGTTTCTTCTATGGACAAGGAATTTGGTATAAGTGCTGAGCAAATAGTGTCTTGGCATATTTCGGGGCTTGCACTCCAAGTAGTACACCTAAATTCAGCTTTGTATGGTTACTGCAAAGTAGACCTCACAGGAGAAGAAATATGCGAAAAATTTATGAAGCGCAACAATGATCAGTTCGTTACCGCCGAAACTGGTCCCAAACCGTACCCTGAATTATGTTACATTAGCAGCGATCTGCGAAACGTGCTGGAGGAGGATGAGCGCTATGACGGTGAAAAATGGCACCCAACCGCCAAAATAAGGCTGTATTCCTTATTGAATGCCCGTTTCAGCTAGTTTTCAAAACTCTGTGCAAATCTGATATTTAAGACTTGATGTAGTTGACACCTAATTTGATTATTTGTGTTATAGAAGCAAGGCAAATTAAGTTTTTGTATTAAGTAGAAAGGTTTGAGAGGGATGCAAGTCAAACACAAGCTATTCCTAACTATACTGACCGGAGTATTCTAATTATGGCTTCCAATGTTTACACCGTATTGCTGTCAACTTTAGCAGCTTCTTAAACAGTGAAAGACAAATTACTAAACCAAGCCCCCTTCATGTTTTCACTCTTTCAAATTCACTGAAGGAGTAATGCAAGGTAACCGTCCTTCTATGATAGGCCTTATGGGGTAATGGTACAAATTAGTTGAATGGTCAACTTTGCAAAAAGTTAAGTGGCAATGGTTTTAGAAGCTCGTGTTTGTGGCTGTTGTGGCAGTACCAACATTGTCAAGAATGGCAAGAATGCTACTGGTCAACAGCGCTACAAGTGTAATGACTGTGGGGTCACCCGAGTACTGGATTCGCTGCGCAAATCAGATCAGGTGGATTTATCCCAAGTCCAAAGGACATATGAAGAACGCAATAGTTTTCGCTCTACTGGCCGCATCTTTGGGGTAAGCCACGTGACGGTGCAACGCTGGCTTAAAAAAAAGCCCAATCCTTAGCCCCTTTCAAAGAAAGCTTGCGGCCACCAGCCGCCGAAACGGTACTGGAGGTAGACGAAGTATTCACCTTTGTTGGGCTCAAAGTCAAGCAGATCAGAATCTGGATTGTGCTTTGCAGACAAAGCCGGCAAATTGTCTCCTTCTTCATTGGCGACGGTTCAATGGAGTCTTGCAAAAGGCTCTGGCGTAAGTTGCCTTACGCTTATTTGAAATACAAAAGCTTTTCCGACTTCTGGAAAGCCTACAATTGTTTACCCGACTCTACTCACCAAAAGGTGGGAAAAGAAACGGGAGAAACTGCTCACGTGGAGCGGCTCAACAACACGATCCGACAACGCTTTAGCCGCTTAGTGAGAAAAACGCTTTCCTACTCCAAGAAAGAGTATATGCTTAACCTGCATTTCAAACTTTGGGCCTATTCTTACAACCTCAACACCACTTAATCTGCTCTATACTTTAATCTGCTCTATACTTTATCAACTATTAAGTACCATTACCAAAAATTCAAAGGCTGCTTCGCTCTGGTGACACTACTTCAAACCCTATGCTGAAACGCATCATCTTTTGGACAACCAGCGGGGTTTGAGAATACTATGCTAATTAAAGGTATTTAGCCATAACATCATATACGATTGTAATATTTTACATTAAATGCATATCAATTAGATAGGCGTGATGACTACAGTCACTATGAAGTATGAACATAGAAGGTTATAGCGCGGTAACCAGCCCTAACAGGGGAGGTCATTTTTAACTATCTTCGCTAGTTGTCAGCAGGAACACTCGCTGAATGGATGGTGTATAACGGTCTGCAACTGAACCTGTCATTTTTATACAAATAATTTCCTTACTACCGGGCATTCAAGCATATGTAGCTGAAACTATTGTAATGAATTTTAAGTATTTATTCAATGTATAGTAGTGATACTGTCTCAAAGATTGAATCGGTATAGAACAATATCGCAACCAAAAATTAGGAGTGCCTTAATTTATATACTAATAATCAATCTAAAAATATAATGATTCGATCCAAGGTTGATTTACCGAAAATTATAGCCGCGGTTGGGGGAGATATTGATATTACAGAATTAGAAGAATTATACAGGAGCTTTATGCCATACTCTCAGAGTAAGGGCTGGCCTAAAGCACAATACGAGAGGTACTTCCTGGAATACATTCACGAAAGTGTGCCTCCTGAACACTACAATGCCCAGGAACTAGTGGCTAAGGTTGATCAGGAGTACGGCGCGAAACTGTCAATCATTGAAGTTGATTACCTGCGGGATCAGTTTTATAAGAAGTTCAGAAAGTACCGTAATAGTGCAAGTGGCAAATTCGAATACTTTTATGATGAAGACTTCTATCAGCTGCTGCTTGAGAAGAAGGTAAGGCTTTGTACGGCAGCTAAATTAGTTGAAAGGCTTAATGGCTATCAAGTTTACTCTGTAGCGAAAGAAGACGCCGAAGGTAAGTATCGGGAGCAGTATGAAGCACTGCGCCAGATGCCGACTAGGCGATACTCGAAGCATCAGAGCCTTGCAGTGGAGTTTTATTATGGAGAAGATTTTTTCAAATTTCTCTATGAAGAACTAAGTGAGTGGAACAATACATACCAAATTTTCTCAAGGTCAATTATCCCCGATGTACAATGCGCAAATCCTCAAGCAATCTTTAATGAATTATCCAGCGAAGCCCCCGAGAAGATTCTTCGCGCGAAAATACTGGACGGAACAAAAGCTGGCAGAATTTTAGGAGATATCATCAAGGATATTATCAATGCTCAAATTCAACATGCTATACAAATAGAGGCAATTACAAAGGAGCTTGAAAAATATCAGGTACCACCCAAACTTCTTCCCGAAAAGTTTTACAGTGCGGATGAATTACTTCAACTCCTTCCTGAGGATACCGATACAGCAATAGCTGCACAAGAACTAGAAAGGGTAACTGAGAAATGGTTTGCCGAAAATCCGAATACAGTTGAAGGCTATAACAAGAATGCGATCTATTACTATAACAATGCATTTTATTGGGAATTCAAGTTCTACTTGCAAGATAAAATCAATTCATGGCTTACAGGAATTGATGTAAAATTTGACTTTCGGTTTGACGCCCCTGAACATCCCATCATTTATACAATTCTTGACAGCAATGACAAATTTGATCCATCTGAAAAACCAGAGGTGCAACTTATAATTGACTCCTTCATTGAAGTACTGCGGGAGCATCAGCAAAAGCTTGATCAATTGACGCAAGAGGAGAAACAGAACAGCCGGGGAGACTTCATAATCAACAGACCCGAGTTCTTGCGGTGTTACGATCAGTTTGTATACAAAGTTGACTCTAAATACTTCGCAAGCTGCTTCCGGGCTATACATAGGCAGTCAATCGAGAATCCAAAAGCAAACGAAGATCCTGACAAAGCTTTAATTGGGCTGTATACAAATTATTATGGTGACATCCTTCCTCCACACAAAGCAGGAATGGACTTTGCTGGTTTTAGACTGATGATGATTCAACAGTTTCTGTATTTCAGCAATGGTTTTAGGAGAATAAGGCTTGATCTCTTCCGGGAAGTGGACCCAGAAACTAGCAAGTCACCTAGTAGATTCGCCGGTGGTATTTTCCATATATTGGATCACCATCAAGGTTTTGGCAGTGCACAGAAGGGCAATGAGCCACTCCACCCCGTAGCCCTGTTTGCCAACGTTATGTACGTCGCTCTACATGGAGATGTAATCTCAAGTAAAGAAAGAAATGGCAATTATGACATCACTTTAGAAAAGGATTGCAAAGTTACTGTTGTGGAAGAAGGCAAGCCGCTATCGTATAAAATTCAGAAACACAGATTGGTTATGTACTATGATAAACTTAAAGAACTATACTATCTGAAAACCTTCTACCCGATACGATGAGAATTGCATTGGCAAGCGTTCTCACGCGTCAGCATCAGTTTTCTTATACGTACTACAGGGTCTAGTGGCGGGGAGTAAGTTCCGGCTAATTCAGGAATACGGGTTTATCACAAATACCCCAATTTGTATGCAAATCGTATGCAAATAAAAAAGGCAGTTACAAGTTTTATCTCGTAACTGCCTGATTTTTAAGAGCCCCCTGCCGGGATCGAACCAGCGACCTACTGATTACAAGTCAGTTGCTCTACCAGCTGAGCTAAGGAGGCTTGAAGGGTGGGCAAAACTACCCCTTTGCCCGTACTTCCCAAAACGTTTGGCCGAAAAATCTCCGGCCCCTCCCCTACGCGTCGTAGAACATTTGTACCTGCTTCTTGAGGCCCGTGATCTCGTCTTCGGCGCTCTTGATCTTGCTCTGGTACTCGGTGCGCAATTGGTTGGCCCCCTTCGAGTTGGCGAAAAACTCCAGGTTGTTGCGCCACACGGCAATGTCGTTTTCCAGTTGCGAAATCCGCTTGCGCAGTTGCTGCTCCTTCTTCTGCACGTTCTTCATCGCCGCCGGGTTCTGCCGCGACAGGTTCACCTCCGCCGACAGTTGCATCCGCTCGCGGTCCTTGTCGGAAAGTGCACCGGTGTTTTGCAGGAAGGATTGCACCGCGTTGGCGTACCGCTGCTGGATGGAATGCAGGTTCTTGCGCGGCACGAAGCCGGTTTGTTCCCACTGGTTCCGCAGGGCGTCGAAGGCGGCCATGTCGGCGCTCTTCTCGGCGGCCATCTTCTCGATCTTGTCGCAGATTTCGCTCTTGACGGTGAAGTTCTTCTCAAACTCCCGGTCGGTGGAGTTGCGCTGCTCGCGGCGGCGGTCGAAGAAGGCGTCGCAGGCCTGCTTGAAGCGTTCGAAGATGGCTTCGCGCTGCTTTTCGGGCACCGGTCCGATCTCCTTCCACTCCAGTTGGTAGGCCTTGATCTTGTCGGCGGTGGCCTCCACGTTTTCGCTGTCCTTGAGGGCTTCCACCTGTTCGCACAAGGATGTTTTGCGGCGCAGGTTGTCCTCGCGGTAGGCTTCGAGGCGGCGGAAGAACTCATTTTTGTGGTGGAAGAAGCCCTTGAAGGCCGCCCAGAACCGCTTGTTGATCTCCTTGGCCTTGTCGCGCGGCAGGAACCCGGAGGCTTCCCAGCGTTTCTGGAGGTCGAGGATCTGGCGCGTCTGGTCGTTCCACTCGGCGATCTTGTCGGACTGGAAGGCGGCGTACTTCTCGGCTTCCTCGCACAGGGAGAGCTTGGTGCCCACGTTCTGTTCCTGCTCCTTGCGCTGGGTTTCGAGTTGTTCCTTGCGGCGGGAGTAGATCACGTCGGAGGCCGCCTTGAAGCGCTGCCAGAGGGATTCCTGGTCTTCCTTGGGCACGGGGCCCACGTGCTTGTATTCTTCGTGCAG
This sequence comes from uncultured Sphingobacteriales bacterium, assembly GCA_963844325.1. Lineage (GTDB taxonomy): Bacteria > Bacteroidota > Bacteroidia > Cytophagales > 172606-1 > CADCTQ01. Next base: position 3,384,148 of record CAWJNV010000002.1, on the reverse strand, counting down.
GTCGTTGAGTTCGCGGATCACGTTGGGCGAAGTCTCCTGGGCGGCCAGCTTTTCGGCCTTGTCCACGATGTCCTGCTTGGCTTCGAGGTTCTTCTTGCGGTCGAGTTCCTTGAGTTCGAAGTAGATGCTGCGGTTGCTGTAGAAGCGTTCGATGAGGGCGTGGTAGTTGGCCCACAGGTCGCGCGACTGGGCGGAGGGCACCGGCCCGATGCGCTTCCACTCATCCTGCACTTTCTTGAGGGCGCCCAGGCTCACGTTGGTCTCCTCCGAATCCACCAGTTGGCGGAGCTGTTCGAGGAGGGCCTGCTTGTCGTGCAGGTTTTTCTCCCGCGACTTCTCCTGGTCCTTCATGTAGGAGTTCTTGCGTTCGCGGAGCTGGCGCACGGCCAGTTCGAAGCGCTGCGTAAGTTCGTCGGGCTTGTAGTCGAAGTCGTCCTTTTCGCCGCCCTCGGCGGTGAAGCGTTCGAGGGCTTCGGTGCGTTCGGATTCGCGGAGCTCGTCGAATACGGGTTTGGCATGCCGGAGCACCTCGTCGGTCTTGCGCATGTCGGTCTCCTTGAGCAGCCCTTCCACCAACTGGACAAGCTCCTTCTTGCCGTACTGCGAATAATCAACGTGGCCGGCTTCAGCTTCCAGGTCGATGATCTCAGTGGACTCCGGTTGTTGGTTCAATTCTTCGTTGCCAGTGGTTTCGGTTTCGGTATTCATCATCTTCAGATTTCGAGTCCACAAATTGTGTACATTTACAAAAATAGAAAAATCGATCCGCCCGCACAATGTAATACAAACATTGAAATCGCGCCATCGGACGATTCCAACGGAATTATCAACTAAATTTAACGAAAAAGCGAAAGAATTCCGCGCTTTTTCCCAATTACTGCTTACGCATGACGCACCAGATGGTTCTGGCCGGTTTAAGAAAAGACTATACCTTACAGGCCCTCGACCCCGAAGGCACGGCCCCCGACCCGGTCACGCAGTTTCAGAAATGGATGGAAGAAGCCTTGCAGGCGGCCGTGCCGGAGCCCACGGCCATGCACCTCTGCACGGTTTCGGCCGACGGACGCCCCTCGGGCCGCATCGTGCTGCTCAAAGGACTCGACGCGGAGGGGTTCGTTTTTTTTACCAACTACGACAGCCGCAAGGGCCAGGCCATGGCCCACAGTCCTTACGTCAGCCTCACGTTTTTCTGGCCCGAACTCGAACGGCAGGTCCGCGTGGAAGGGGTCGTCGGCAAAGTCTCGGCCGCAGCCTCCGACGAATACTTCCGGAGCCGCCCCCGGGCCAGCCGCATCGGCGCCCTGGCCTCGCCGCAGAGCCAGGTCATTCCCGACCGGCAGGTGCTGGAAAATAAAGTGGCCGCCCTCAACGCGCAGTACGGCGAGGCGGCCGACATCCAGCGGCCGGCGCACTGGGGCGGCTACGTGGTTACGCCCCACGCGGTGGAGTTCTGGCAGGGCCGCCCCTCGCGCCTCCACGACCGCATCCTCTACACCCGCACCGCCGCCGGGGAATGGCAGAAGAACCGGCTGGCGCCGTAGGGTTGAAGTCGTAGGGTTGGAGGACCCAATGGCTGTATGGTTATATGGCTGAATGGCTATATGGTTGATGGTCGGGAAGTGGTGCGGGCGTAAGCAGAACCATTCAGCCATATAACCATATAACCATCCAGCATTCAGCCATCCAACCCTTCGGCCATATAACCATTGGGCCCTCCAACCATCCAGCCCGTAAGCCCTATCTTTGCCCATGGAACCGACCAAACCTTCCCCCTTCGTGCCCGAGATCAAGGGACGGCTGCGCAGCAACTACATCCGCGTGCCCGAAGCCATCCGGGAGTGCAGCGGCATCCGCATCCTGGGCAAGCTCATTAAGTCACTGCTGTTCAGCACCGACGTAGCCATCATCCGCAATACCAACGCCGACGCCGTCATTGCGGTGTACCCCTTTACGCCCCAGCCCATCATCACCGACGCCATCATCGCGGCCTCCGACATCCCCGTATTTGCCGGGGTAGGCGGCGGACTCACGACGGGCAAACGGCTCGTGAGCCTGGCGCTGCACGCCGAAATGCAGGGCGCCCTGGGCGTGGTGGTCAACAAGCCCACGCCCAACAAGCTGATTGCGAAACTCAAAAAGACGATTGAAATTCCGGTGATCGTCACCGTGGTGTCTACCGACGAAGACTTTGCGGGCCGCCTGGATGCCGGCGTCGACATTCTCAACGTGTCGGGGGCGGCCCGCACGCCCGAGATCATCCGCCACATCCGGGCGGCCTACCCCACCGTGCCCATCATTGCCACGGGCGGCAGCAAACCCGAATCGGTTGCCGCTACCATTGCGGCGGGGGCCAACGCGGTTACGTACACGCCGCCCACCACCGGGCAACTGTTCGCCAAGATCATGGAAGACTACCGGGCGGGCAAGGCGTACCCGGGGGCCAGCACGGCCTGATGCTTGATTTTCTTCTCATTCCACACGGCAATGCACTTGCCGGCCCGGGTTACCTGCCCGGTGCCGATGTCCTGGGCGCCGATGCCCTGCTGAATGGTGTGGCCGGCGTACACGCCCTGGGTGTTGAAGTACGAGAGCCGCACCACCAAGTCCTTGTGCGCCTTGAGGATAGCGGCTTCTTCGGCCGTGACGGGCAGCAGGCCCACGCCGTGGCCGGGCTGCGTGGAGTCGGGATAGGCCACCGGGAAGGTGCGGCGGAAGAGCCAGTGCGCCTCGTCGGTGCCCCAGTCTACGATCACCGAGCCCATCCGGACCGACGAAACGTCGAGTTCTACCACGTGCGTAAGTTCCAGGGGCGATAAGGTGACCAGGCCCGTAGGATCGGTCGTCTCCTTCTCCGAAAAGTTGAACATCATGAAGTATGAGGCTCCGATTTGCTGCTCCTGCGCGGCCAGCATGCCCGGGATCAGCGTAAAAAGTATTCCGATAACGAGGGATTTCATAGGGTGAATAATCGTTTCTAGCTTTCACCCAATAATTACACCCATTCACCAATCCACGCAAGTAGCTTTATTTCAGCGATATGTAAGATTATGGTTGAATGGCTGTATGGCTGTATGGTTATATGGTTGAATGGCTATATGATTGAATGAACATCTCGTATTCAATTAGCCATACAGCCATTCAACCATTCAACCATATCCCACCTACCCCCTCACCACTTGCAGAATGCCGTAGAGGCCGATGAGGACGATGGAGGCGGCGCTGACCCAGAGGGCAATGTCGTAGGCGCGGCCGGGCCGGAGGCTGGCGGGCAGGCGGTAGTAGCGGAAGTACAAGGCGGCGTACACCACCAGCAGCAGCAGAATGGACGTGACAAAGCCGCCCAGCAGCACCATCACCACGGGCAGTTGGATAAACAGGAACAGCAGCACCCACACGAGGGGAAAGACCCAGGCCATCCAGGCCATCACCTTTTTTCGCACCGGCTGGTCAAAAAAGTCGAACAGGCCCATCTGCCCGAAGGCGTCGGCGTAAATGCGCGTCCAGCTGGCCGTGGCCGTAAACAGGGTGGAATACAACACGAAAAAAGCCCCCACCAGGAACACCGACTCGGCCCACGGCCCCAGCGTTTCGGTGTACATCCGCGAAAGGGTTTCCACCATGCGCGTACCCTTCGGGAACCGAGCCCCGTTCGTGCAGCACGGCGGCGCCCAGCAGGTAGAAGGCAGCCGTTACCAGCGTGTACACGGCCAGGGCCAGCAGGGCATCGAGGTACATGACGTGGATCCAACCCCTGGCGCGGCGCTGCCACGCGGGGGTATCCTCGCGGGGACCGGTGTAGGCGGCGTAACCCTTTTCGAGGCACCAGTAGTTGTAGTACATGATCTCGTCGCCGCCCACGCCGGTAATGCCGAAGGCCGCAATAGCCACGCCCACCGCCTCGGCGGGCAGCCCCAGTTGCAGGCCGCCGAGTACCTCATCGGCCGTAAGGGCGTAGGGCGTGAATTGCAGGAAGAACACGCAGGCCAGCGTCAGCAGGGTAAAGGCCAGCATCATGAAGAGGGAAAACTTTTCGACGGGCCGGTAGTAGCCCCGGTACACGAGCAGGGAGGTAAGCACCGTTACGAGCAGGGCCCACGCGGTGGTACTCAAGCCGGGCAGGGCAATGTGCAGGGTGATGGCCACGCCGCCCACGATGCCGCCCACCTGCAACAGCTTGAATACCTGGATGCCCAGCCACGCCCAGATCGTCCAACTGGCCTTGCCCAGGTGCGGCCCGGGCAGCCGGTTGAAGGAGGCCATCGTGGATTCACCGGTATGGATCACGTGCTTGCCGAATTCCAGTTGCAGGGTCACTTTGACGAGGCAGCTCACCAGCACCACCCAGAACGTGACGAACCCGGCCTTGGCCCCCAGCGTCGTGGTGGCGATCAGCTCACCCGACCCCACGATGGCCGCCGACAACACGAATCCCGGCCCCAGGTGCTTCATTCTGCCGCCCAGCGTCGTCGGCGGTTCCTTGATCCGGTCACGGGAAGGCACGTAGGGGTCAGTCATGGGAGAAGGGATTAAGAGTGGTCCGTAGAGACGCGATTCATCGCGTCTGATTCATTGCGTCGCGATATAACGCGATTCATCGCGTCTGATTCATCGCGTCGCGATATAATGCGATTCATCGCGTCTGCGTCAGCAATTTAGGTTGCAGTGGTAAGTTAGGCGTTGAGGCATTTGCCCCAGCGTGGCAACGCAACTTTTTTTACTGCCTCGCTTGTGTGCAGTCCATTCACTGCTACATCACAAATACTGGTTCAGACGCAATGAATCAGACGCGATGAATCGCATTATATCGTGACGCAACGAATCAGACGCGATGAATCGCATTATTATCGCGACGTGATGAATCAGACGCGATGAATCGCGTTATATCGCGACGTGATGAATCAGACGCGATGAATCGCGTCTCTACGGAGCCCGCTAATGCAAAATCTTAAACACCAATTCCCGCAGGATCGCTTCTTCGTCCATCGAGCCGGCATCGACGCCCTTGGCCTGGAGGTCGGCCACGCGGAGGGCGTGGATCACGCGGGCCACTTTTTGCAGCGGAAACGCCTGGGCCGCCTGGAGGTAATCTTTCGCAAAAAACGGACTAATGCTCAGTGCCTTGGCGACGCCGGCCTCCGAACGGTCGGTTTGCTGGTGCAAGAGCAGGAGCTTGGTAAAAAACGTAAACAGGGCCGCCACCACCAGCAGCGGGTGGTTTTCCTTGGGATTGGCCCCGAAGTGTAGCACGATGCGGTTGGCCTTAAGCACGTCCTTTTTCACCAGGGCGTTCTGCAACTCAAACACGTTGTACTCCTTGCTGATGCCCACGAACTGGTGCACGTGGTCGGGCGTAATTTCGGTCTTGGGCGGGAAGTTGAGCAGCAGCTTATCAACCTCGTTGGTGAGGCGGCTCAGGTTGTTGCCGATGGAGTCGGCCAGCATCTGGGCGGCCTTGGGCTGGAGGCGGTATCCCTTTGACTGCACGTAGGCGTTGGTCCAGCCCGGAATCTTGTCGTCGTAGAGCTTTTTGCACTCCACCAGCACGGCGGTTTTGTCGAGTTGTTTCACCCAGGCCTTGCGGCCGTCCACGGTCTTGTGCTTGTGGGCAAACACCAATATAGTGCTGGGCACGGGCTTTTGGATGTACGATTCGAGCAGTTGCTGGCCCTTCTCCTGGTTGAGGTCGCCGATCTCCTGGGCCTCCTTCACGATCACCACCTGCCGTTCGGCCATCATCGGGAAGCGGCGCGCCTGGGTGATGACGGCGCCCACGGTCACGTCCTTGCCGTAACAGATGACCTGGTTGAAGCCCTTTTCGTGGTCGGCAATGGCGTTTTTCTCGATGTAGTCACTGATCTGGTCAATGAAGAACGCTTCGTCGCCGTGCAAAAAGTAGATGGGGGCAAAATACTGCTTGCGCAGGGCTTCCAGTACAACTTCCGGTTTCTGGGGCATGGATTGGGTTAGGTAATGCCCGCAAAAATAGCAAAGCCCGCCCCAAGGAGAGGCAGGCTTTCGAATATAAAATAAGCGAGAGGTCTATCCTTCGAAAATGCTTTGCAAGTCCACCGAAAAGCCCGGCAGCAGCGGGGAGTTGACCGTACCCGATTCGATGGCATAATTGTTCAGTTTGTACTTGCCGCCTTCGAGGAAAAACACTTCAATCAGCTTCAACCGCGGTTCTGCGATCCAGTACTCGGGCACGCCGAACCGGGCGTAAAGTTCTTTCTTCTCTACATTGTCCTGGTCAAATGAACTGGGGGAAATAATTTCAACAACCAGGTCGGGGGCGCCTTCCACAAAATTACGGATGATGTTGAGGCGGTCATGCCGCACAAAAAGAATGTCGGGCTGCACGCGGTTCACCCCCTCCTCCAGGATCACGTCGAAGGGCGCTGAATAGACCTCGCCAAGATTTTTACTTTCCACAAAATTGAAAAGCCGGTTTGCCAGCCGGGATGAGATTTTCTGGTGAACACCAACCGGACTGGGCATAATAATTTCTTTCCCATTGATGATCTGGGTTAAATCAAAATCAGCACCCGGCTGCGTAACCTCCACCTGAACGACCTGATTTTCCATAACACGTTTTTTTGACAAAATACAAAAATTTGACAAAACACAAAAAAGAGGGCAGGAAGCTCGTCGCCCCCTGCCCTCTGCTCTTACTCGACTCCGGGATTACCGCGCTACTTCTACCGTAACGCGTTTGCCGCGGATGGTGTTGTTGTCCATGCGTTCGATGATGCGGTTCACTTCGCGCTTGGGTACGTCCACGTAGGTAAACTTGTCGAAGATGTCGATGCCTCCGATCACGTTGCCCGGAATGCCCGCCTCCCCGGCAATGGCGCCCACAATGTCGCCCGGACGAATCCGTTCGTTGTGGCCGATGCTGATGAACAGCCGGACCATGCCCGGCTCAGGTGCCCGGTCTTTCTTGATGCCGGGGCCCCGGTCGTCGCGGCTCCGCTCGAAGCGGTCGCTGCTGCGGCCTTCCCGGCGGAACTCGCCGCGGGCTTCCTTGTCGCGGTCCTTGCGGGCGTGGCGGTCATCCTCGCCGCTCAGGTCCACGTCGGCCAGCGCATTCTTCTGCACGCCCATGTTCATCTTGATGAGTCCCAGGATGATCTGTTCATCGCGCAGGCCCGAGTGGTGCAACTGCGGAATCATGTCGGCGAAGATTTCCAGGTCCCCGTCGGCAACCGACTCGCGGATTTGCTCGATGAACTTGGCTTTCTTCACGCCCACGATGTCGCCGTAGGACGGGATCACGCCCCGCTCCACTTTGCCCTTGGTATAGCGTTCGATTTCGCGGAGGCGGCTCAGTTCGCGGCCCACCACGAAGGTGAAGGCGCGGCCTTGCTTGCCGGCCCGGCCCGTGCGGCCGATCCGGTGCACGTAGTACTCCTCGTCGAGCGGAATCTCGAAGTTGAACACCGCGTCCACGTTCTCCACGTCGATGCCCCGGGCAGCCACGTCGGTAGCGACCAGGATGTTGATCGTGCCGGCGCGGAACTTGGCCATCACGTTGTTGCGCTGCTGCTGGCGCAGGTCGCCGTGGATGCCTTCGGCCGCGTAGCCGCGCACCTGGAGTTCCTCCACGAGTTCGTCTACCCGCTTCTTGGTGTTGCAGAACACCAGCATCAACTGTAAATTATACATGTCGATGAGGCGCGTCATCACTTCCACCTTGCCCCGCTCCTTCACCACGTAGTAGAGCTGTTCAATGCTCGTGGCGGTGAGTTCGCTTTTCACCACTTTCACCAGCACCGGCTCGGACTGGTACTTCTTGGTGAGCGACAGGATGGGCTTGGACATGGTGGCCGAGAAGAAGATCGTCTGGCGGTCTTCGGGCATCACCTGGAGGATGGTTTCAATGTCCTCGCGGAAACCCATGTCGAGCATTTCGTCGGCCTCGTCGAGCACGATCATGCGGACGTGTTCCAGGTTCAGCGTGCGGCGCTCCATGTGGTCCATCACCCGTCCGGGCGTACCAATCACGATGTGCACGCCCCTTTTGAGCTGCATGATCTGCCGTTCGATGGATTCCCCGCCATAGATGGCGGCCACCGAGAGGCCTTTCTTGTATTTGGCGAGGCGCTTGATTTCCTCGGAAACCTGGAGGGCCAGTTCCCGGGTGGGGCAAAGCACAAGCACCTGCACTTTTTTCTCCGCGGTATTGACCAGTTCAAGGGCCGGGATGCCGAAAGCGGCCGTTTTGCCGGTACCCGTCTGGGCTTGCCCGATCACGTCGCGGCCTTCGAGAATGTGCGGAATGGCTTCCGATTGGATGGGCGATGCTTCCACGAAGCCCATGTCTGCTACTGCTTTCTGTATTTCTTCCGAAATGGGTAATGCTTCAAATTTCAGTCTTTCCATGAAAAATTGTCTTTCTGTGTTTGTTTTTTGGTCTCAGGTATTGTGTTCATCGTCCGGATCACCCGGTACGTGGGGCGCAGCTGTTCTTATTGCTTTCCCATTCACAAAACCGGTACGGGAGAGCAAAACCCAGGTAAGCAGTATACGGCTGACAGTCAAGCCAGTACAAAGGATAATTGAGAAATTTTCTGCGAGAAAACCCACCACCGGCACGCGTATCTAACCGGAGCATGGGGCAGCGGACTGCCGGGATTCGGGGCGCCCTCGAGGGGGCCGGTGCGGATAGCTACGAAGGACGGTAATTCAATAACAGTGGCGCAAAGCTACGAATTCCCGGCGGATCGAAAATTATATTTTTATTAAATTAAAATCACCAGAAATCAGCCAGTACCACCACCTGTTTGTATATAACCAATACACCCCCCGGATAATTCCCGCTGGTTTAAGAAATTGTGTAATGAAGAAGCGAGAAGCGAGGAGTGAGAAGCGAGGAGGAGGCGTGCCTGTACCATGCGGGGATGCGGTAAGTATAAGGTAAGCCTCCTTCTCGCTTCTCGCTTCTCACTCCTCGCTCCTTTTTTCAATTGTACACGAAATACGCCGAGGCCCGGGCGGCGCCTTTGTCGGGGGTGAGGCGGACCCAGTGGGCGCTGAAGCCGGCCGGAAACTCGTGGTGGGCGTAGCCGTTGGCCGGTACTTTGAGGGTGGCGTAGGTGCTCCAGGTGTTGTTGCCCAGGAAATCGATTTCCACCTTAAAGGCTACCTCCTGCCCCGCGTTGTGCTTGAGGTGCAGCGTCTTGCGGTCGAAGCCCGTCATCAGGAACGGATCGGAAGGCTGGCCGGCCGTAACGGCCGACTCGTACCAGGGGCCGCCCCAGCCCGCCGGTTTGCCCATCTTCCAGAGGTCGTCTACCTGCCCGAACCACAGCCCCGACTGCGGCTGGCCCGTGGACCAGTCGGCCTGGTCGCCGGCCATCACAAACAGGCCCCGCCAGTAGCAGAAGTCGGGCACCATGCGCAGGTGGTTGGCAATTGGCCGGATGGCCATGATGTTGCCGCCGTAGGTGATGGTGGGCATTTCGTAGAAGATGCCGTGCACGTCCATCAGGTACCGTTCCGTCTGGGCCTCGCGGATGTGCATCCACTCGGTGTTCCAGGCGTGGTCGTAGGCGTAGCTGGCCTTGGGCAGGCGGTAGGTTTTCCAGGTGCCCTTGTGGAAAAACTTGAGGATCACCGAGGCCCGGTCCCAGCCCAGGGCGTAGATCGGGTTGCCGTACATGCTCCCCGCCCACCCTTTGCCGGCCACCTCCACGTAGGGATTTTTGTCGAGGACCTTCCAGGTTTTGCCGTCCCATTCAGCCAGCCGTCCGGCGGCGCGGGTGCCCTGGTAATCCTGTTCGTAGTACGAATTGTTGGCCACCACCACCCGGCCCGCCTGCGTAAAACCGCCCTTGAAGTGTACCTGGGCGTCGGCCGGAATCTGCAACTCCTTCACCAGGTCGAAAAGCTGGCGGCTCTGGAGGGTGTACACGTTGGTTTCGAAAAACAGCCCTTCCATCGTCAGGTAGTACACCAGCGAGTCGGGCCGGGAGAGGTGCTCCACGGTGGCCGTGAGGCGGTGCCCTTTGAGGGCCGGCACCACCCGCACGCGGCCGGTCGTGTCAATGGCGTAGGGGCCGATGAGCGCCTGCAACGACGGGTTGTGCACCATGCGGTTGGCAAACGTGCCGGTCACGCTGGCCGGGTGCTTGCGCATCTCCATGTTCTCGTCGATCTCGTAGAGCCCGATGCCCGACCCTTTGACGTGCGCCACGTACGAGACGGCCCACAGCCGGTTGGCCCACGGCAGCAGCGCCCCGATGCCGGCCTCACTGCGGTCGGCGTGGTTGGCAATGACGGCCATTTTCGGAAATACGCCGTTCACCTGCACCGGCGGTTGCTGGGCAAAGGCGGCAAGGGTCAGCAACGTGAGCAGGAAAGGCAGGCAGCGGAAGGACATGGATGAATATTTAATGGTACACTGATCGAATGGTACACTGATAATGGTACACTGATCTGTTATGATGATTATGATTTTATTCCGGAGTCCTTTTCCCATCAGTTCCGATCATAACCATCATAATAAATCAGTGTACCATTTTTTTGACGAACACGTAGGGGTCGTATTCGAGGAAGTCGTTGACTTTGACCGAGACGGACTTTACTGCGTTGCCTTCGACCGTGAAGGGGGCCGGGTAGATGCCGAACGTGGGGTCGGAGTAGGTGCACAGGAAGGTATTGCCCTCCTTGGGCTGGAGCCGCCCGACCACGTCGGGGTGCCGCGAGAAGTACATATTGAGCTTGCCGCCTTCCAGTTTCACGGCCATATCGCCGTACACGGGGTGCGCGTACGTGCCCGCGTAACGCGCCAGCGGCAGGGCGGGTTTGGGCTTGCGGGCCACCTGCGCCAGGTCGGCGTCGAGCCTGGCCTTGTCGAGGGCTTCCTGCTCCCGCGACTGGCCCCAAAACACCTGGTGGTAGTTCCGGTAGGGCCGCTCCAGGAAGGCGTCGAGCAGTTGGTAGTAGAGGGCCTGGTAAAACGCGTTGACATCGGTGTTGGTGAGGACCACGATGCCCAGGCGTTCTTCGGGCACCACGGCCGTCAGGGTCACGAAGCCGTTGACGCCGCCCGTGTGGGAGATCACCTGCCGGCCGTCGTAGTCCTGCAAAAACCACCCCAGCCCGTACAGGTTGAAGTGCCTCGGAAAGAACGGGGACTTCTGGCTGCTTACGATGGTGTGGGCCGTGCGGGTGCTTTGCAGCGCCGCGAAAGGAATCACCTGCCGGCCCTCGAACCGGCCGCTGTCGAGCTGCATCCGCAGCCAGTGCGTCATCTCCCTTGCGCTCGAACTCATGCTGCCGGCCGGCCCCAGGTTGTCGATGAGCGGGTGGGGCAGTTTCACCAGTTTGCCCTGTACCAGCGTATGCGAAGCGGCCACGTTCCCTTCCCCGGCCAGTTCCGCCGCCAGCATCCGCGTGCGGTCCATCCCGAGGGGTTTGAGGATGCGTTCTTTGACGAAAGCTTCCCAGGACACGCCGGCCGCGGCCGGAATGACTTCTCCGGCCACCAGAAACGCCGCGTTGCAGTAGCCGTACCGGGCGCGGAAGCCGTACGACGGCGGCAGGGCCCCAAACTTCTGCATCACCTCCCGGCGGGTCAGGTCGGAGGTCCAGTACATGAAATCGCCCTGGAAGGTCTTCATGCCCACGCGGTGGCTCAGCAGGTCGCGGAGGTTGGCTTCGCGGGCCGCCAGGGTGTCGTGCAGCGTAAAGGCGGGCAGCCACTTGCGCACCTTGTCGTCGAGGGATAGCTTTTTTTCGTCTTCCAGCAGGGCGAGTGCCGTAGCGGTAAAGGCTTTGGTGTTGGAGCCGATCATGAACAGCGTGTTCTCATCTACCTGGTCGGGCTTGCCGGCCTCGCGTACGCCGTAGCCTTTGAGGCACACCACTTTGCCATCCTTCACCACGGCCACGGCCAGGCCCGGGATCTGCCAGTCGGCCATGCCCCGGGTCACGTACCGGTCGAGGCTGTCGGTCACAAAGGCCGGCTGGGCGGACAGGCGGTGGACCAGGAGAAGCAGCAGGCAGGCGTACTTCAGGGTTAGCAACTTCTTCCTTCGCCATTCGACATTCCTCCTTCGACATTCATCATTCAGAAAATTGAATTTCGAATGCTGAACAAGGAATGTCGAATGGCGAAGGAGTACGCGCTTCGGGCTTGGTGGGGTAATGTTCATGGCTACGGGGTGCAGTGGCAAAAAGAGTAGTGCGCCGGGTACCCGGTAGCCCAAAATACAAAAAATCCGCCGCAGAATGGATTAGTCAGTAGTCAGTGGTCATTGGTCATTGGGTACGCGTAAGTTGTCGAATCCGAATGACCAATGACTACTGACCAATGACTACTGACCATTGACCACTGACCAATGACCATTGACCAATGACCATTGACCATTGACCATTGACTAATCCATTTTGAGCAGGCGCAGTACTTCGGTGTTGCCGCCGTCGGCTACTTGCAGCAGGTACACGCCCTGGGTCAGGTTGGCCGGCACTACGAAGGGCTGCCCGGACGGGTGCGCAGCCCGGTGCAGCACCTGCCGGCCCCGGGCGTCCACCAGGGTCAGGGCCACCCGTTCCGACCGGGCGTTGACCAGCCGGACCTTGTCGGAAGCCTTGCTCGGGTTGGGGTACAGTTGCAGCCCGTGGATGTCGGCGGTTTTGGCGGGGGCCGGCTGGAAGCTCGTCTTTTTGTCTACCGTGACCACTACCGGGCGGCGGTGCAGCGAGAGGCCCGACGGTTCGGTGAGGGTGGCGTTGGTCACTACGCAGGTGTACGTGCCGGCGTCGGCCGTGGTCACACGGCGTACCACGTAACGGTGGTTGGCCGAGGCGGCGCCCAGGGCTTTGCCGTTCCGGAACCACTGGTAGCGGTTGCCCGGATGGGTGTCGGCACCGGCGGAGAGCCCCAGGCTGTCGCCGGCCGACAGGGCTACTTTGGCGGCCGTGGAGAGGCTGTCCTGCGGGGAGAGGGTGTACGAAAAAGGCGACAGTTGCGCCACCACCGGGGCCACGTCTTCGAAGGTCAGGCGGTTGTGGGCGGCGGCGAATTGTTCGAGCAACCCGGGCAGTTCGGGCAGTTCGGCGAGGCGGTTGTGGCGGCACGAAAGCAGCGAAAGGCGTTCGGGCAACGCGGGCAGGACCGCCAGTTGGTTCGTGTCGCAGGCGAGGCTCCGCAGCGTGGCGGGCAGTTCGGGCAGGGCCGTCAGGGCGTTGTCGGCGCAGGCCAGCGTGAGCAGTTCGGGCAACTCGGGCAGGGCCGCCAGGCGGTTGCCCGCGCAGTTGAGGTTTTCCAAAGCGGAAGGCAGTGCCCGGAGGCCGGCCAGGCGGTTGTGCTGCACGTATAGGTCCTGGAGGGCGTACAGGTCGCCGAGGGCATCGGGCAGCGTGCCCGTCAGGTTGTTGGCCGCCAGGTCGAGGCCGGTCACCAGGCCGCCGCGGACGGTCACGCCGTACCAGGTACCAACCGGCTGGCTGCTGAGCCAGTTGTCGTTGCGCCGCCAGTGGGGCCCGTCGGTGGCTTCGTAAATGGCTTTAAGGGCCGCCAGCTGGTCTTCGGAAACGGCGTCGCGCTGGGCGAACACGGGCTGGTGGCAGAACGGAAAGCACGCCAGCACCCACAGCAGGGCGGCGAAGGGGCGGCGGGCAGCGGCCGGGGACGAAGGGGAAAACGTGGGTTGCATACGTATGATTGATTGCTGGTTCAGGGACGGATTTCCGCAGAAAACGGATGACGAAAAGCAGCCTCAGCCCGGCCGGAGCCGGGTTTTGGGGCCATCATCGGTGTAGGTTTAAGGAAGGTTTCTGCGGATTATTGGGGATATATCCCCAAAAGACGAAAAAAGTAACACGTATTTTTTCAGTCTTTTTTACCAAGAACTGGTATGCAAGTGGCTTGTGCCCCAAAATAAGCCTAAAAAATTGGCATTTCCTATACCATAGGCACAACGCCCCGCAAAAAAGCATACTTTCTGCCCCTTTTCTTACCTGGTGCGGATTACGTTGCCGAGAATACCGGCGATCTGCTTTTCAATCTGCTTGAGTTGCATGATGCCCTGGAGCAGGAAATCCTGTTCTTCGGTAGTGGCCGCCGCCGAGAGGGCCTTCATGTTGTGGCGGATTTTTTCCTGCACCACCCGCTGCTTGAGGCGCAGCACGTTGGAGTAGGCCACGTCGAGCAGGTTCTCGCTTTCGTGCGGAATATAGATCTCAAACTTCTCCTTCCACTCCACGCTGATGCGGTAGCGGTCGGAGACCAGGTGGATGGCCGCCTGCTGGATTTCGGGGTCCTCGTGGCGCAGGAAAAAGTCGCCGCCGATCACCCGGCCGCGCCCGAGTTCTTCGCGGAAGATGGCAATGATGCGCCCGTAGAGGGGCGTGGAAAATTCGAGTTCTTCCACTTCGCGCAGGATGTATTCGCTCAGCGTGTCGGACGTGCCTTCGAGCACGTGGTCGGCGTACGTGAGCAGCAGCCGGATGCTCTCCTCCTCCTGGTACACCACCGAACTTTTGCGCGGCTCCGTCTCGGCGGGGGGCGCCCCGGGGTCGGCGTAATCGGGCGGCGGCAGCGACACGTCGGGCGGCAGCACGTCGGGCAGCGACCCGTAATCGGGCGGCAGGTAGAAGTCGTCCGGCGGCGGCAGGTAGTAGTCGTCGGCCGGGGGCGGCGCGTAGTAGTCCGGGGGCGGCGGCTGGGGCGGGTAGTTGTCGCGGGACGGGTCTTTCGCCCGGGGCGGGGCCGGGGCCCGGTCTCTGGCGAATTGCTTCTTTTCGGCGGCCTTTTCCCCGGCGGCCCGGTCCTTGAGCAGCAGTTTGTTGCCCTCGGCCAGCAGCGTTCCCTCGTCCACTTCGAGCAGGTTGGCCGTCTGTTTGTAGAATACCGCCCGCTGGATGGAGTCGGGGATTTTGGCGATGCTCTGCACGATCTCCTTGATCACGCCGGCCCGCTTGAAGGGGTCGTTGGCGGCTTCGGCCAGGGCCAGTTTGGTCTTGAAGGTGATGAAGTCGGTGCCCGTCTTGACGATGTACTCGCGGAACGCCACCGGGCCGACCTTCTGCACGTAGCTGTCGGGGTCTTCATTGTTGGGAAACACCACCACCTTTACGGCCAGCCCTTCTTCGAGCACCATGTCCACGCCCCGCAGGGCCGCCTTGATGCCCGCCGGGTCGCCGTCGTAGAGTACGGTGATGTTTTTGGTGAACCGGGCGATGAGCCGGATCTGCTCGGTGGTGAGCGACGTGCCCGAGGAGGCCACCACGTTGGCAATGCCGGCCTGGTGCAGCGAAATCACGTCGGTGTAGCCTTCCACGAGGTAGCAGTTGTCTTCCTGGCGGATGGCGTTCTTGGCCTGGTAGATGCCGTACAGCACCCGGCTCTTGTGGTACACCTCGGTTTCGGGCGAATTGAGGTATTTGGGCTGGGTTTTGTCGGCCTTGAGGATGCGGGCCCCGAAGGCAATGACGCGTCCCGACAGGTTGTGGATGGGGAAGATGACCCGTTCGCGGAACCGGTCGTACTGCCGGCCGCCCTCCTTGCGGATGAGCAGCCCGGCCCGTTCGAGGATGTCGGCCTGGTAACCTTTCGAGAGGGCGGCCTTGGAGAAGGCGTCCCAGGAGGCCAGGCTGTAGCCCAGGTCGAAGGTCTTGATGGTGCTTTCGCGGAAGCCCCGTTCCTTGAAGTAGCTCACGCCGATGGACCGCCCCTCGTCGGTGTCGAGCAGGTTTTTCTGGTAAAACTCCTTGGCGAAGTTGAGCACGATGTAGAGGCTGTCGATCTGGCTCTGCCGCTGGATTTCTTCGGGGTCGGGGGCCGCCTCGGGAATCTCGATGTTGTACTTTTTGGCCAGGTGCCGCAGGGCTTCGGGGTAGCTCACGCCCTCCACTTCCATCACGAACTTGATCGCGTCGCCGGCCTTGCCGCAGCCGAAGCACTTGTAAATGCCCTTGGCCGGGGATACCGAGAAGGAGGGCGTTTTCTCGTTGTGGAACGGGCAGGGAGCCCACAGGTTGGCCGCGCTGCCCTGCCGCTTGAGGGTTACATAGTCGCCCACCACCTCCACGATGTCGGCGTGCAGTTGGATTTGCTGGATAACGTCGGGGGGAATGCGCACGGGAAAAAGCGGGAAAGGTTGTCGTGGTAAGGAACCGGCAAGATAGGCAAGAAGGGCGATATGCCATGTCGCCAAGATTTAGCATGTTGCCCTTCTTGCTTATCTTGCCCGATGTTTCTGAGCCACCACAAACACGCCCCTCCCCTGGCCGAAAACACCTTTTACCACATCTACAACCGGGGAAACAACGGGGAAAATCTCTTTTACCGGCCTGAGAACTACGGCTACTTCCTCCAGAAGTTGGACTATTACCTGTCTGATTATTTGGGACTGTACGCGTATTGCCTGCTTCCCAACCACTTCCACTTGTTGGTAAAAGTAGTCGACCAGGATGCGCTGCCGGATGAAAAACGACAATTGACTTCCGGAACCAAAAGGATTACGCAGGCCGAACACCTCATCAGCGAACAGTTCCGCCGTTTTTTCCTAGCGTATTCCAAATCCATCAATGCACAGGAGGGCCGCACGGGCAGCTTGTTCGCCAAACCATTCAAGCGCAAACCAGTCCTTTCCGAAACCTATTTCACGCGGCTGGTCTACTACATCCAAGCTAATCCGGCAGTCCACGGCATCTTCGATAATTTCATGCAGTACCCCTACAGTTCTTACCACCGCATTTTGGACCCTAAACTGACCAAACTGAGGAAACAAGAGGTGATGCAATGGTTCGGCAGCCGGGAAGGTTATATAGATTTTCACCTGCATGGAGCCGCTGACGGGCTCGTCGACTTGCGATTAGAAGATTAATGCAATTCCAGTGTTCGCCAAAACACCAGAGATACGGCAACCTCAATCATATGCCATTGATCAGTACATACTTAACCTGAGGACTTTAGTGTTCGCCCAAGCACCGGAGAAGCGGCAACCCCAAACATATGCCATATCTTGGAGATATGGCATATGTTTGGGGTTAACCAACGCTAGTAACTACCAGTAGCGATTTAACGCACTAACAATTTCCCCGCCATTCCGCTGAAAATAAATCTTTCAAGTACCCGAATCAACAGCCCAACCCTACGGTCTGTTTCCGGGATATAGCGTACGCTGAGGCTGGTTGCGCCGCTTTGATCTTTCGGATCATTTCCCACCACTTTCCGTGACCCAGCACTTTTTTTAATAATTTTGAGCCAAAACCGTCCGCATTTTTGTTCACCTGGTACGGAGGTGATCCCGGCCGGGCGGCAAAGCCCCGGAACCGGACCCATTGCATCCCCAAATTGGCAGCTGCCACCCTTACATGATCAACGAAGAACTGATTTTAACCGCCCTGGGCACCGTGGAGGAGCCGGACCTGAAACGGGACCTGGTGTCGCTGGGCATGATTCGCAACATCCGCATCGGGGTCAACCAGGTGCAGTTTACGGTGGTACTGACCACGCCGGCCTGTCCCCTCAAAGAACTCATCCGGCACCGCTGCGAGGCGGCCGTCAAGCAGTACGCCGGCGCCGACGTGGAAGTGATCGTGGACCTGACGGCCGACGTGACCACCGCCCGGGCGGGCAATACCCCGCTGCTGCCGGGCGTCAAAAACATCATTGCCATTGCTTCGGGCAAGGGCGGCGTGGGCAAGTCGACCATCACGGCCAACCTCGCCGTGGCCCTGCACCGCTCCGGCGCCAAGGTGGGCCTCATCGACGCCGACATCTCCGGCCCGTCCATTCCCACCATGTTCGGCGCCGAAGGCATGCAGCCCCTGGTGACCCAGCGCGACGGCAAGAACTTCATCGTGCCCATCCGGCAGTACGGCATCAAGATGCTGTCCATCGGCTTCCTGGCCCCCGGCGACAACGCCGTGGTGTGGCGCGGCCCGATGGCCAGCTCGGCGCTCCGGCAGTTCATCACCGACACCGAGTGGGGCGAACTCGATTACCTGCTCATCGACCTGCCGCCGGGCACGAGTGACATCCACCTCACGCTGGTACAGACCGTGCCCGTGACCGGGGCCGTGATCGTGACCACGCCGCAAAAGGTGGCCCTGGCCGACGCCCGCCGCGGCCTGGCAATGTTCCGGCAACCGCAAATCAACGTGCCGGTACTCGGGATTGTCGAAAATATGGCGTATTTTACTCCGGCCGAACTGCCGGGCAACAAGTATTACATCTTCGGCCAGGGGGGCGGCCAGGAACTGGCCGAACAGTACAACGTACCCCTGCTCGGGCAGATTCCGCTGGTGCAGGGCATCCGCGAAGCGGGTGACTTCGGCAAGCCGGCCGTCATGAGCGACGACGTAACCGCCCAGGCCTTTAAAGACTTGGCGCAGGTACTGGCCCAGCACGTATCCATCCGGAACGCGGCGGGAGACAAAACGAGAGTAGTAGAAATGAAAGCATAACCTGGTCAATAGTGATTGGCCATTGGTCATTTGTAGCTTGGAACAAACTGCTAACGAATGACTACTGACCAATGACCACTGACCAATAACCCACAACAAAAATGGAAACTGGATTAACCGAACGGGTAGAGTTGGCGCTCAATTCGATTCGTCCTTACCTGGCGGCGGACGGCGGCAACGTGAAGATTCTCGAAATTACTGACAACAACGTGGTGCGGCTCGAACTGCTGGGCTCCTGCGGCTCCTGCCCGATGTCGGCCATGACCCTGCGGGCCGGCGTGGAAGAGTCCATCCGCCGGGCCGTGCCCGAAGTGACGGCCGTGGAAGCGGTGAACCTTACCTCCCTCGACGACCCGCACGCCAAGCTGCCCGATACCCTGGTAAACCGCCGGTAACGCACCACGTACGCAAGGCAAACGGCGCCTGCGCCCCTGTCTCCGCAAGGCAGGGCGCAGGCGCTTTTTTTGTGCCTGCCAACCCTTTTTGCCCTGCTTCTCCCGCCGGCGGACCCACTTAGGCTACATTCAATAGGAGTCTTTTTATATTTAATATAAAAATTCTTACACACCCTCCCTCCTACTGTGCAACAAGTTTTGTACTTTCGTATCCCTTACTTTAACTGCCCGTGCCCGTGAATGACACCTCCCTGCTGCTCAAAATCTGCCTGCAACGGATGGAAGAGAAGTTGCAGTGGGGAAGCAGCCGGGAGTGGGTCAACGCGCATTTCATCCACCTGAGCGAAAAAATCACCGCGGCTTCGCGCATTTCGATCAGTCCCCATACGCTCAAGCGGCTGTTCGGCAAGATCAAATACAAGGAAGACTACACCCCCCAGCTTGAAACCCGGAATGCGCTGGCGATCTTCCTGGGTTACAAAGACTGGGAAGACTTTGCGCGGCACGGAGCCGGCCCGTTGCCCCCCGAAGCCCGCGACCGGCACCCGGCCCGGCTGGAAGTGGCGGAAGGACGGACGGCGGTCTACGTACCGGCCGCCCCCGCCGACCCCTCCTTGCCCGAATACCAGCCGCCGGCCCCGGTGCGGGAGGCATTCGGCGGCGCGACTTTGCCCCTGGCCGTCCCCTCCCGGCGGCTTGGCCGGGCGGCGCTGCTGCTGGCCCTGGTGGGCGTACTGACGGGCGTTTCTTTTTTTGCGGAGTTATGGCCCCCTTCCCACGCCGCCCCGAAAGCCTCGCTCCGGGGCAAACACCTGAAGGGCTTCCCCCCGCTTACCGCCATTTTCGACTACGACGTTGCGGCCCGGCCGTCCGACAGCGTTTCCATCTACTTCGAAGGCTATAACACCCGGCGTCCGCTGCCCCGCGACAAGCGGACCATCACGCAGTGGTACGAGTTTCCGGGGTATTTCCAGGTGCAGCTGCTGGCCCGCGACCAGGTGCTGGCGTCGCTGGGCGTACACGCCCTGAGCCACGGCTGGAAAAGCATTGCCGCCGCCGAAGATTTCAGCCGGCTCTACCACCTGGCTCCCGCCCGGGCGGCGCGCGACGGCCACCTGTACGTGTCGCCGGCCGAAGTGCAGGCCAGCCGGGTGGATACCAACCAGCGGTACTGGGTGATGTTCCGCAACGTGCGGGAATTCAATGCTTCCGGCGACGATTTTGTCTTCGAAGCCCGCGTAATGAACAACAGCCGGCGGAGCCCTACGTCCTGCAACGACGCGGTACTCAACCTCACCGGGTCGCACCACGCCATCCGCATCCACTTCCTCAAGCCGGGCTGCTCGCGCTGGACGAACCTGCAAGCGGGCGAAGTGGTGCGCAACGGGGAATTCAACGACTTATCGGTGTTCGGGCAGGACTTGTCCCGCTGGCGCACGATCCGCCTGGAAGTCAAAAACCGGGCGGCCCGCGTTTTTTTCGACGGCAAATTCCTCTACCGGCTGCCCTACACCGAGCCCGTAGGTTCCCTCAAAAGCATCAGCTGCGAATTTATGGGGTGCGGCCGGGTGGACTACGTAAAGCTCTACAACGGCCGGCGGGAACTGGTGTACGCCGACGCGTTCGACGACCCGGTGCAGTAAGCCGGCGCGGCCCGGCCGGTTCCCGGGAGCTTCCCGGCTCCTTTTCCGTGATTTTGCACAAGCGATTCCGGCCCCCGCGTCCGTTTGTACAAGCTTTGAACACGCTTTTGCATAAGGATAATGCAAAGTTTTATCGCTTTAGTGCTATAGGTTTGTGCGACTGTTTCACGCCAAACCCATGTCCTTATGCACAAGCCATTTTACCACTACCTGCCCGGTCTCCTGTTGCTCCTGCTCACGGCGGGGTACGCCGCCGCCCAGCCGGCCGGCAGCACCTGGACGCTCACCTTCGAAGACACGTTCGACGGCACGGCCCTCAACACCACCAAGTGGTCCACGGGCTTCGGCTGGGGCCCCAAGAGCGACGCGTTCGACGAGACGACCCGCCCCGAAAACGCGACCGTATCCAACGGTACGCTTAAGATCAAGATGGAATGCGTGGGCACGGCCTACTGGTCGGGGGCCATCAACTCGCGCAACAAATTCGCGCAGCGGTACGGCTACTGGGAAGCCCGCATCAAGGTGCCGGCCGGCACGGCGGGCCTGCTGCCGGCCTTCTGGATGAAGCACAACGACGACAAGTGGCCCCCCGAACTCGACATCATGGAAGTGTTCGGCACGGACCGCCGGGCGGCGTTTACGGTGCACTACGGGGCGCCTTGGCCCAATAACCAGAGCAGCGGCGCCAAATGGGACGGCGGCGACCTGTCCACGGCCTTTCATACGTTCGGGGTGGAATGGGACGCCAACGCGGTGAAGTGGTACGTAGACGGCACCGTGCGCCGCACCTACGCCCGGCCGGAAGCCGATGCCTTCCTCAACCAGTGGAATGACTTTGCCGCCGGCGCCTACATGATGCTCAACGTCCACGCCAAGAACGCCGACTGGAACGGCGGCAACCTGAGTTGCAGCAGCCTGCCCCGGATCATGGAGGTGGATTACGTGCGGGCTTACCAGAAATCCGGGACCACTACGCCTCCACCTGCCTCCACCAACCTGCTGCAAAACCCCGGCTTTGAAACCGGCAGCCTCTCCCCCTGGACGTCCTGGGGCAACCATTCCGTGGTGACGAGCGGCCAGCGGTCGGGCAGCCGGGCCGTGCTGGCCTGGTGGAACAGCACGGTGGAGCAGGTGGTGACCGGCCTCACGCCGAATACGACGTACACTTTCCGGGGCTGGGGCAAGGTAGACGCCGCGGGCATTTCGGCCAGGCTGTCGGTAAAAGACCACGGCGGCGCCCAGGTGTTTTCGCCCAACTTCACCAGCACCAGTGCCTACACGCAAAGCTCGGTGACCTTCACGACGGGCAGCAGCAGCACCAGTGCCCGGGTCATGTTCTACGCCCCGACCAACGGCGGCGCGTGGGGCGACGACTTTACGCTGACGGCCGGCACCGGCAGCCGCGTGGCCTACGGCGAGGCGTCCCAAGCCGGGGAAGCCGGCCTGCGGGTTCATCCCAACCCGGCGGGACGGCAGTTCACGCTGCAACTGACGGCCCGGCAGGCGCAGGCTACGCAACTGGCCCTGGTGGACATGATCGGCCGGCCGGTACTCACCAAAAACGTCCAACTGGCCGCCGGCCCGAACCACCTCACCGTCAACACGGAGAAAGTTCGCCCGGGCACCTATTTCATCCGGGTGGAATCGGACGGCCGGAAACTGGTGAAAAAGGTAATCCTGCGCAATTAATTATGAGTTTATGAGTTTATGAGTTTATGAGTTTATGAGTTTATGAGTTTATGAGTTTATGAGTTTATGAGTTTATGAGTTTAAAGTAAATAAAGAGTTGACGGTCAAACGCTTTCGACTCATAAACTTTAAACTCATAAACTCATAAACTTTTTTTTACCCCACCAGCATGGCCGCGCCGAACACCCCGGCGCTGTCGCCCAGCAGGGGTTTGAGGAATATCGTGTCGAGCCGGTTGTTGAATACGTGCCTGCGGACCGCTTCCACCCCCTCGGTGTAGAGCAGGTCGATGTTGCCCACGCCGCCCCCGATCACGATGGCATCGGGGTCGGCAATGTTGATGACCACCGAAATGGCCTGCCCGAAAAAGTCGATCATGCGGCGGATGGTGGCCTCCGCGTGCGGGTCGCCTCCCTGGCGGTAGCGTTCCACGATTTGCGGCAGCTTGAGGGCCGTGCCGCTCCGGCCGGCGTAGTACCGTTCCAGGGCCGGGCCGGCCAGCACCATTTCCACGCAGCCGGTCTTGCCGCAGTAGCAGGGCCCGCCCGATTCGTGCAGGAAGTTGTGGCCCCACTCTCCCCCGATGCCCTGCCGCCCGTTGATGACCCGGTTGTGCACCACCAGGCCGCCCCCGACGCCCGTGCCCATGATGACCCCAAACACCACTTCGGCGTCGGGCACGCGTTCCTGCGCGGCCCCGAGGCGGGCTTCGGCCAGGGCGAAGCAGTTGGCGTCGTTGGCAATGCGAACCGGCACGCCCAGCGCCGCCTCCAGGTCGCGGCGGATGGGCATGCCGTTCAGGCAGAGCGTATTGCTGTTCTTGAGGGTTTGGGTAGCCGGGTCGAGGGTGCCGGGCGTGCCGATGCCGAGGGCTGCCGGGGCGAGGCCCGTCTCGGCCTTCAACGCGTCGATGAGGCCGGCGATCCGGTGGAGAATGTGCCCGTAACCGCCCTCCGCCTCGGTGGCAATCCGGCGGCGGCTCAGCACCTGCCGGTGGTTGCCCGGCCCGAGCACCACCCCTTCAATTTTGGTACCCCCTAAATCAATGCCCCAACGTGTTTGCATAAATGTAAATAGCGGTTTGCTTTAAGCCGTACGGACAAGGTATGGTTGTATGGCTGAATGGCTATATGGTTGATTGCTGAATGGTTGCATGGTTGATCTGTTCGCCATCCAGCCATTCAACCATATAGCCATTCAACCATTCAGCCATCCCCTTCCTTGTTCTTGCAAATTAGACGCACCGCCCGAATTACCCAACCCACCCCTTTTGCAAAATCCACTAATTTTCCACCCTTAAGTTCCAAACCTGCAACCTATCCCCCGCCCCCGCCTTATAAACCTTTACAACACCCCAACCCTTCCCTAACTCTCCAACTCTCTAACTTTCCAACTCCCCAACCCTTCGTGCCCCGGATCAGAGAATTTTTACGGCAGGAGTATTTCGTCCCCGACGTGAGCCGGGCCGGGCTGATCACGCTTGCACTGATCGTTCCCCTGGTGGCAAGCCACGTCCTCGGCAACGCCGGCGCCGGGATATTCGTAGCCATCACGGCCCAGCTCGTGACGTCGGCCAAACTCGACGGCACCTACCCGGAACGGGCCCTGATCCTGCTGGTGGCTACGCTGGCCCTGGCGGGGGCAGCCTTTGCCGGAACCCTGGCGGGCGCTTCCGCCCTTACGGCCGTCGGATTCATCGGCGTAGTGGCGGGCCTGGCCTCGTTTGCCCGGGGCATCGGCGATTACGGACAACTGTTCGGCATCAGCGCCGTCATCCTGTTCCTCATTGCCCTGCACGCCCCGCACACGGTTGAAGCCGGCCTGCTGCGGGCAGGTTTGGTGCTGGCCGGCGGGGCCTGGGCGTCGGTGCTGGTTTTGTTCCGCTGGCCGTTCCGCCCGAACCGGCCGTTTTACCTGGCCCTGGCCCGGCCCTGGTACTACAGCAGCCGGCTCATAGAAAGCGTAACCCGGGAACTGGCGGGGCCCGACCAGGCAGCGGCGCTGGACGAAGACGAAGGCAACGCCCGCAAGGCGCTCAACGAGGTGTTGCCCTGGCTGCGCAAAAAACGGAAGTCCACGGCCCACCTCCGGCGGGATGCCCTCAAGCTGGCCCGGGCGTCGTCGCGGTTCGGGGCCACGGCCCTGGCCCTGCACGCCGAAATCGCGGGGGCAACCGGCCGGGGTCATTCCCTGCGGAGCCTGCCGCTGGTGCGCGCTGCCGCCCTGGCCCTCACGGCGGCGGCCCGGGCCGTTACCGGGGCCACGGTGCGCCCCTCCCGGTTGCGTTACAGCCGGGCCGAAAGGGCCGTAGCGAGCGCCGGCCGGGCGCTGGCGCCCCTCAACGAACAGGTGGCGGCGCTGCCCGCCGACAGTCCCGACCGGCTCACGGGCTTCCACCTGACGGCCCTGCTGGAGGCATCGCTCCGCTACTTGCAGGACGCCCTGCTCATGCTCCGCCGGATGGAGGCCAACCGGGATAAGCCGCCGCCCCCGCTGCACCGGAGCTTCGTCGCGCGGCTGCAGCGGCGGTGGCGCGACGTACGGCTGCAACTGCAACCCGGCTCCCTGCTGCTGGAGCACAGCCTGCGCGTGTCGCTGGTGGCGGCGCTGGGCAGCGCCCTGTACTACCTGTTCGACATTCCGCGGGGTTACTGGATCGTGCTCACGGTAATGATCCTGCTCCAGCCCGAGTTTGGCAGCACCTGGGAGAAAACCCGGGACCGCCTGCTGGGCACGCTGGCCGGCGCCGGGCTGGGCACGGTGCTGCTGATGAGTTCGGCTGCCCTGCCCTTTGCGTTCCTGGCCGCGTGCATTGCCGGGTGCTGCTTCCTGTTTGCGTACTACCAGCCCAAAAACTACAAGGTAGCCGTGGTGTTCGTGACGGTGATGCTGGTGTCCATGCTCGAAATTTCCGAGCACATCGACTGGCACATTGCCCTGTACCGGATGCTCTCGACCACCATCGGGGGCGTGCTGGCGGTGGGGGCCGCCTACCTGCTGTGGCCCCGCTGGGAAAGCGTACAGTTTCCGCAGCTGCTGGCCAAGGCGTTGCAGGCCGACAAGGCGTACCTCCAGCAGATCGGGCACGAACTGGCCTCGCAGTCCGGGTTTCACCCGCGGGTGATCGCCGCCCGGCGGAAGGCCGAGGTCCGGCACCTCAACGCCCGGGAGTCGATCAAGCGGCTGGAACTGGAAAGGGGCTGGCACCGGGACCCTTCGCGCAACGCGCAACAACTGGTGGAACGCGCCGGGCACCTCACGCGGGAACTGACGGCCCTGGCGGCCTTTCTGCCGCGGCTCCGCACGGACGACCTGCCCCCGGAGACTTTCGCCCTGATCGAAGCCTGCGCCGGGGTGCTGGACCGCCTCTCGGCCGCCGTTGCCGCGGGAGAACCCTTCGCGGGTCCACTGCCCTTTGCGGCCCTCCTCCAGGGAATGGCCGCCCGGCTGGAGGCCGCCGGTTTCCGGAATAGCGCTGCCCCGGCGGCTCCCGCCGACCTGCTCTCCCACGAACTGCTGTATTCCCACTTCAAAAGCATCACCGATGAGCTTGCGGCCATGGCGAAGGAATGAACTAACTCCCTAATACCCAATTCCTACCCGTGTAATAGATGGGGGGAATACTGTTTTATGGAACGAGAGGTTTGGACGAACTTTCGGTCTTTCAGGCGTAACAATTCACACCAGGCCTGGATCGACAATTCCCCTCCATTTCCCTCTCTTTATGAAAAAAATGATCCGCAAGTGCTGCTTGTTCGGGTTGGTTCTGTTCTCGGCCAGCCAGGCGTTTTCGCAGGAGTTCCTGCCCGCCATCGAACGTTTTTCGAGCAAAAAGGAAAGCTTCCTGGTAACGACCAAGGGCGACACCACCAAATTTTTCCTCGACGACCTGGACCGCAAGAAGGGCCTGATCGTGAACGTAGCCGGCAAAACCGTTGACGGCAAGAAGTTTGAACACGACGCCGAAGACGTGGTCTTCATGGCCCTGGCTCCCTCCGACTTCGCCAAGTTCGCCGCCTTCAGCGAAGGAACGAATTCGGTCCTCCGGGCCAGCAAAACCGATTTCAAGCAGATCAACCGCGACCTGATCTTCTTCTACCGCGAATACCTCGACGACAAGAAGCGGACGGTGCTGGTGCAGCAGGTGAACCCGGCCTTCGACAGCAGGCTGCGGGTGTACGACGACCCGTTCGCCAAACAGACTGCCGGCGTGGGCGTGGGCGGCATGCAGGTGACGGGCGGCCAGGACAAGTCGTACTACGTGAACTACAACGGCAAAACCTTCCGCATGTACAAGCGGGATTACGACAAGCTGTTCAAAGAATTCTTCGGCAACTGCCCGGCCCTGACGGCCAAGTACAAGAACGGCGCCTGGCGTGACTTCGCCGAACACCTGTTCTTCTACGAACAGAGCTGCCCCTCTTCTACGAACAGAGCTGCCAAGTAAAGCAGTAATGGCTGGAAGGTAAAAAGGTTAGCAAGCAGGAAGGTTGGAAAGCTGGAAGGTTTGTTGTGCATCAGCAACCTTCCAGCTTTCCAACCTTCTCACTTTTTAACCGAGCGGATTACTTGGCAATCTTGCTAAAAAGAGCTTCGGCGCCCCGGGAAATGGTTTTTTCCAGTTTGGCATCTTTTTCGGGTACTACGCCTTCGGCGGCGCCCTGCCACACGAGTTCATTTTTCCGCGCATCGACCAGGTGCACCGAGACGGTACCCTGGCGGTAGCGGCCCACCTCCACCTCCCGGCTTTTCCACGTGTACCGGCGCTGCCCGATGTAGTTGGGCGGGTCGGTTTGCAGGTTGGTTTGCCGGGTTTGTACTTTCTGGTTTACCACAATGCCCAGGTTCACGCGCAGGTCGGGATCGTCGCTTTTTTGGGTGAGTCCCCGCGCCTGCAACTGCCGGGAAACCGCGTCTTTGAGCAGGGCCACGCCCCGCTGGTAATCCGGGCTCAGCGCGTCGCCCTCCGTTTCTACGGCGTAGAAATCGAACGTCCGGTAGTTGGACAACGCGAACCCGTCGGCGGGCTCAGTACGCAGGACCCGCACGGGGGAACAAGCCAGCAGGACGGCCGCAAACAGGCAGCCCATCCGAAAAATCATCATCCGCATAAGCAGCAGGGGAAATGGAGTTTATGAGTTTATGAGTTTATGAGTAAAAAAACGCGTGACGCATTGAACGCGTACCCACTATGAACTCATGAACTCATAAACTCCCTTACCTCATACGCGCTGGCCGGCGGTTCTGTTCCGTGCCCGGGTGCAACAATGCCGCGTGCGGGCCGAACACGGGTACGTCTTTTTGCGTACTCACCAGTCTACAACGCCTACTTACCATGAACGCAAACCACGATTTCCGACCCTTCGCATCGCAATCCTTTCTTTTTGAGCACAGCACCGACAACGGGCTGGACCGCTTCCCGGCCGCCGAACCACGCCTTTACGCCGCCCCCACTGATTCCGGCAGCCCGGGAGCCGGCGGGGCCAGGGGCCGCACGGAGGGCAGCCCCGACGGCACTGAAGACGGAGAAATCCGGGACGAATCCGGATTTGGGGCGGGTGCCGGCGTGGAAGACAGCGCCGCCGGCGCCGACCAGGGCACCAACCGGGGGGTTGACATCACCGAGGGCGGCACCGACGCCGGCGGTACGGACTTTGGCGCCAACATGGGTACGCCCGAAGACACGGGCGGCATTGACGTGCGGTCGCTGCAGGGCGGCAACACCGGCACCATCGTTTCGGGAGGCAGCATTCCCACCGACCCGTCGGGCGGCTCCGATGCCCTCGACGCGGAACCGGGCTTAGACACCGATTCGGACCAGTAGGGTATGATTATCTAAATGATTTTCAGCATATCCACAGGATAGGGTCAAAACCCTATCCTGTGGATATTGGTGCTGTTAAAACGCATATTGCTACGGGTACTTTCCCGGTCAGCAGGGCCGGTGGGTACGGCTCCCCTCCTTTTTGCAGGGAGGGGCCGGGGGTGGTTCCTTGCCATACGTTCAGACTCCCAAACTTCTATTCCGTTTTTCGCCCGAAAAACCACGCCACCGCGCCGGCGGCGATGCGGTCGGGAATCACGTGTTCGCCGTCGAACTCCTGGTAGTTGACTGACAGGCCTTTGTGCTGAAGCCGGGGCACGAGGCGGCGGCTGCACGGGTCGATGGGCAACACGCGGTCACCGGTGCCGTGCGAAACGAATACCGCCGGTTTGCCCTGCTCCGCTTGCGTGTAGAAGAAGCCGGGCGAAAAAGCAATGACGTGCGTAAACAGGTCGCCGTTGGTGAGGCCGAGGCACAGGGCGTAGGAAGCCCCGTCGGAGAAGCCGCCCACGGCAATCCGCGCCGGGTCGATGGCGTAGCGACCCAACACCAGGTTGAGGGCCTGGTCGATGAAAATAACGTCCTTGCCGAAAGCGTCGCCGGCGATGACGTCCCAGCTTCCGAGCCGGGACGCCGGGGCCACCAGGATGATGTTGTGTTCGTCGGCGTAGTTGCGCAGCAGCGACAGGCCGTGTTCGGCGTGGCCGCCCGCCCCGTGCAGCATGACGGCCAGGGCCGCCGGGCGGCCGGGGGCGTAATTGCGGGGAACGTACAGCAGGCCATCCTTCCGCGGGGCCAGTTGCAGGGGCTGCATGCCGGGGGTAAAGTCGCCGGTTGCCGGGGCAGACCCGGGCCTTGCCGTCAGTCGTCCCGTGTTGTAGCTATCTCTTGCCGTTACCATAGAAGATCTTTTCTGTTTTGCTTCCCAATGCTTCGGGGGTAAGGGTACGCCCCTGATGTACGGCCATTCGGGGGATGGGTTCCCCGTTTCGGGGTGTGCCCTGCCGTGGCAGGTGAAAAATGGTTGTAAAAACGCCGGCCGGGCGACAAGTACGGAGGCCGGGCTGCATCTAAGAAAATACGTAGCGCAAAAACCGGTATTTTATGGCTTTGGGGAGAACTCTCCGTTTGCCCACCTTTGTATGAGAGGACTGCCTTCCTTAACCACATCCTCAGTCATTTAGGGTGAATCTCCACCCCACCTGCTTATGGAAATCGCTACCCGCACCGAAAAAGGTCATTGTTTCGTTTCGCTCCGCGGCGAGTTGGACGCCAGTTCCTCGATTGGCCTCGATGATGTTCTCCGCGATGCCCTGGGCCTCCGCCCGCTTTCCATCCAGATTGACTGCGCCGACCTGGGCTACATTTCCTCGGCCGGGCTGGGCGTGTTCGTCTCGTACCTCCAGGAGTTGCAGACGCAAAACATCCCGCTGGTGCTCTACGCGTTGCGCCAGCCCGTGGAAAACGTGTTCCAGGTGCTGGGCCTCGATGAGCTGATCACGATCCTGCCCGACGGGGAGCACGCCGGCCGGCACTGCGATGCCCTGCGCTCCGGCCCCGCCCCGGTCACTACGTAAAGCAAAAGAGGAAGCACGCGTGCCTCCTCTTTTGCCATTCCGTTGCCGGAACGTTTACGAAACCGCTTTTCCGTTAGTCGGAACCGAGTTGCTTTACCAGCTTGTTGTACACGCCCAGGATCAGGAACGTGGGCGGCCACTGCCCGACGAACAGGGCGAGGTGGTCTTTTTTCGCCAGTTTGAAGGCCAGCGAAAGCCCGATGGAGCCGAATGCGGCCCACAGCCACACGTCTGAAGGTATTTTTGCCGTCTGCTCTTCGAGTTTGCGGGCTACGGTGCCTTCCCGTAGTTCGGGGTTGATGTTGTTGAGGGCGGACTCCAGGTTGTCCATTGCCCCCCCGGCGTTTGATGCTGCCATAGTGGTTGAAGGTTAAAGGATGAATCGATGCTCCGTACGCCGATGCTTCGTGCTTCGTGGTACGCACACACGGGAGTTGTACGGGATACCGGGCGGGTTAGTTGGCGGGTTGTGCATTACGGGGCAAACCTATTTGCGCCGCTTGCGTAGCTTTTCCTGCTAACCCTTTCGCCCATGCCACTTGCCCAAACCCCGCCGCAAAACCGCGCCTTGAACACCCTCCGGGCGGCCCTCGACCGGGTGCACGCGCCGTTCCCGAAAATCATTTCCCCGCAGGGCCACGCCGTGGCAGATGCACTGGCTTTCGTGAGCATGGCCGCCATTACCCGGCAGTGGGCCAGGCGCAGCCCCAACGCGGCGGCCGTGATGGGCATCAACCTGGCAACCGAAAGCGCCACGGCCTTGTCTACCAACTACCCGCCGCCCGCCCTGCTGCCCGTCATCCGCTTCGACGACCACATCCGGATTGGCATTGCCTACGCCCCGCTGAGCCTCGGCCTGGCGCTGCTGGTGCCCGGCATTCCCCGGCGGCAACGGATCATGCTGGGTCTGTTTCCGCTGGTGCCGTTTCTGCTCAATGCAATGAGTAGGGTGGATGGGGAGTAGTAGGGCGGATTGGGTCTCCCAATCAGGGTGGCAAGGCCCTAATGTGGATTTAGCTCTAAGAGAGTGTTTGGAATAGCATAAAAAAGGGAATCGGTGCTTATGCTTAAACTTGAGGTATCTCACGCCTTAAGTGTATGCAAACCTGTTACCAGGAGTTAACCGATTCCCAATGGGAAATTATTGAAAACATCATTGATAATAAAAGAAAGCGGTGGCATTCTTTGCGCACGATCTGTAACGCTATTTTGTGGCTCGTCTATTCGGGCGGCCAGTGGCGCAACCTGGAGAGTAAGTACCCGCCCTGGCAAAGCGTGTACTACTACTTTCGTAAGTGGCAGAAGACGGGTCAGTGGGAACAGATACTCGATGCATTAGTGGTCAAAGAACGCAAAAGGCAAACCCGGCAAGAAAGCCCGAGTATGCTGGCCGTTGATTCTCAGAGTGTAAAGACAGTCAACTTTGTGAGTCTAGACACGGGTATTGACGGGGCTAAGAAGCTCAATGGCCGCAAGCGCCACTTGGCCGTGGACACACTAGGGTTGCCTTGGGCTACGCTGGTAACGGCAGCCAATGTTTCTGATACGGCTGCTGGTTGTCAGCTCGTGGATCAACTAGCTGGCAAAGTGCCGCGTCTGGAAAAGATTGCTGCCGATCATGGCTACAAAGCCGGTTTTATTGATTACGTACAGACGACCCATCAATGGAGCGTAGAAATTGCACAAAGGCCAGAATCAGCCCAAGGATTTGTACCCCAAAAGAACCGCTGGCCCGTTGAGAGAAGCTTCGGCTGGCTCAACTTCCGGCGTAGATTAGCCAAGGACTATGAGAAAACCGTCGAGTCTTCCCAAGCCGTATTACAGATTGCCTTTATCTCGTTCTTAATTCGGAGACTTGCCAAATAATATTTTAAAACACTCTCTAATAAAAAAAGGCCCAGCAACTACTAGGCCTTCTTAGCTATAGTGAACTTATTCTCAGGCGTACTGCTCCAGTTCCTCGCTGAATAGTTGATTAACTAAACTCTTGATAGCGGGTCCTAGTATTCTATATGCCTCTTTCTTCCTTTCAGGAACGTCCTTCTCTGAAAAGGTCATAAAATAAAGAAGAATAGGAGGAACTTCTAGCTTCTCAGCTATAGTATTTATCGTGTTCTCGTGGGGCTGCGTTTTGCCGGATTCGATTAGTGACAAGGAGGTTTGTGACAGGCTGCACAATTGTGCAAACTCTGTCTGGCTCAAACCTTTCTTCTTTCTGAGTTCCTTTATGGCTTCGCCTATGTTCATAATATATGAAGTCAATCGTCTTTATCAAAAAATTCTTCAGCTTTAAAGAAAAGTTTAAATAAGTCTAGAGCTTTAATTAACATATCCATATTGTTTTTGCCCTGACCTACCATACTCTTTATCTGTACTAGGAGCATCTTATCTGCTTCTGTAAGCTGGCTTTCTTTTGATTGAATTACTGTGTCTAGTAATTTAGTTATCTCTTCGGTTTTCGTATTCTTTAAAATTTTTATCATGGTGAGTTAAATATTGAAGAACATCTTCTTCGTTTGACATTCTTCTAATGATACATTTTTCCATAGTTACTTATCTGTTTGGGGTGTTGAAAAAACTAATTGTTGCTATTATCATCAAGTATCTTGAATTGAAAGGTAACTAACTTTCTAAACTCTAATCTTATATCAAAAAATGCTGAAAAGTACGATTTTATATTGAATTTAATCTCTCTTATGGCTTTTTGTGGCGGTCTTTGAACAGTTTTTATCCTGTTATTGATTCTCTCCTGTTTGGCAAGCAAGAGCTCTCTCAAAAATTTAGCGTCAATTGACCAATTAACACTATCAGTTGGTGCCTGTATATCTGTTTTATGACAATAATCACCAAGTTCAACCCATATTTGATTAGATAAGGAATGATATAATTCTTCTACCTGAAATAGGTGTTCAAGGGAATCGACATATTTATCAAAAGTCGGGCTGATGCAGAACGTTTCAAAGGACGCGTCTAGGGTTACTGTTTTTGTAAGAGCGGCGAAGGAAGAATGGACTTTGCTCAGAGCGCTATCTGCATCAATGACGTTAATTGAAAGTTCGAGTTCATCAATTTTATTGCTTATATTGTTCTCCCAAGGAAAAGCCGAGGAGCTTTTAAGCAATAGATCAATAGCATTTTCATTGGCTTCTACGAAAGCATCCAAAGACTTTATAAAAACATTGCCGTCAGGACTTGTGTTGCAGTCTGAGAACAAAAATTGTTGTGCTGAATTTTTCGACTCATTTAGGCCACGCACTGGAGTGAGCACTCCCTTTTTGTGATCCTCTTGAGGAACGGCAAAGTGGTTATAATATTCCCAAGTACTTTTCACCTTATTTGCTGATTATTAGGATTAGCTGGTTATAAAGCCAAAATTAATAGTAGCAGGTTAATGATAAAATTTCATAAAATAGCAATGCTTACCCATGTAAGTCTTTTTCATTAAACTTGCACTCATCACCTTTGCTCATAATGAATAAGACCTGATAGTTAATCGTGCCTTATTTTTATGGAAAAAGAATTAGTTCCATTTTACTGGTTCTAGCATCATTACGGCCAAACCGGGGCACCGCGAACCTTTCTGAACGCCTCCCGCAACGTGTGCAGTTGGACAATGACTTCCAGTACGTGGCTGGGCAGTACGCCGCCCGACTGGTCCTCGCGTAACAGTTCCGCTACGGTAATGATGGCTTGGTTGCAAAAAGCTTCGAGGTATTCCGGCGTGTCCTGTACCAGCAGTTCAAGCAGGGGCAACGGGTTAATACTAGGGTGCTGCTCAATGAGTTCGAGCATTTTAATGTGGTCTCGGGGCGGTTCGGGGTTGTGCATAGGGCAAGTAATTTAGAGGGAAGGTAATTTAGAGGGAAGGTAGTTGGATGGAGAGTTGACAAAGCAGCAACTTTGAACACTTGTCCTGCCTCTGTCATGACACGAATATAAGTCATGTCCCTGTCATGACAAAGGGTTTCAAGCAAAAAACGTAACTCTTTTTTCCAGCCTTTGGCCTACCTTTGTCAGTACAACAATGTGATGCAGATGGCACAGGAAAAGACTAAGTTTCAGCTTCGGATTGAGGAAGAGTTGAAGCAGCGGGCGGAAAAGGCGGCCCAGAAAAAAGGCATCAGCGTATCGGGTTTATTCCGACTCTACCTGATCGAAGGACTGGAACGGGATGAACAAAAGTGGGCCACCCAAAAGACCGACGCCAAATAAACCAGTCCTCAACACCGACACGCAGCGCATGTAAACAGAAGTGTACCAGTTGCGGCTCGACACCGACTTGAAAAAACGGATCGAGAAATTGGCCGAAAAAAAGGGCATCAGCGTGGCCGGGTTCATGCGGATGCTGCTGCTGGCCGAATTAGAGAAAGAAGGAATGGGCAAAAAGGAGTCTAATCCCGGGGAAGACAACAAGCCCAGCCGCCCGGCGTAATGCTACCGCCCATTGCCAAGCGTGTCCTTTCGTATTTCGAACACGCCTCTATCTGCTGTCATCCGCGGAAGGGCCTCACCCCCAGCCCCCTCTCCCGAGGAGAGGGGAGAGACAAACGCTTGAAAAATAGCGGATTATATAACGTATCCTTCTCCCCTCTCCTCGGGAGAGGGGCCGGGGGTGAGGCCCTTCCCTGCCCATGGCCCGGCACTTTTTTTCCCCGGGCTTGTCACAAAACCCGGCCTTTGCAGTCTTGCAGACGGGTGGCTGCGTGCAGCGTCGTCCGGCCCCGATTCGTGAACTTGCCGGCGGTAACCCGCCCAACCCTTGCGTATGAACCCAATAGAAGCCCTGCGGCCCCAGTTATTCTCCATCGCCTACCACATGACCGGCGACCCCCAGGAAGCCAAAGACATCGTGCAGGACACGTACGAAACCTGGATGGGCCGGCCCCGCGCCGTGGAGAACGTACCGGCGTACTTGAAGAAGATGACCGTGAACCGGTCCATCGATCGGCTGAAAGCCCTCAAAATGCAGCGGGAAGCCTACAAAGGCGTGTGGCTGCCGGTGCCTTACGTGACTGAATGGGAACCCGAAGCCGCCCCCGCCCCGCCGGGCGACGTGCTTTCGCTGGGGCTGCTGCACCTGCTGGAAAAACTCAACCCGCCCGAAAGGGCCGTGTTCATCCTGAAAGAATCTTTTGCCTGCTCCTACGAAGAAATTGCCGAACTCTGCGAAACCTCCGCGCAGAACTGCCGGCAGTTGCTGCACCGGGCCAAAGAAAAACTCCGCCTCCCCGCTGCCCGTTTCCCGGTGGATGAGGGGCAACACCGCCAGTTGCTGGAAGCCTTCCTGGTGGCCTGCCAGGAAGAAAACCCCGAACGGCTGGCCCGCTTGCTCAAAGCCGACGTGGTGCTATACACCGACGGGGGAGGCAAACGGGCGGCGGCCTTAAAGCCGCTGCTGGGCATTGCGCACGTAGTCAAATTCCTCCTGGCCGTCCGGCCCGGCCCCGAAGACCTCACGTGGCGCCCGGTCCGGGTCAATCACCTGCCCGGCATTGCGTTCTTCGACGCCCACACGGGCCAGCCCGATACGGTGATGACGCTGGAAGTGGCCGACGGGCAGATTGCCTCGGTGCTGCTCGTGCGGAACCCGGATAAATTATTTCTCTAGAGGCCCAACAGGTTTGTCACAAAAGCGGCGGGGGACTGTCTTAGGGCGGAATGTAAACCCTTAAATGCATGCAAACCAGAATCAAAAGCATCGAAAAGCCCGGGAGCCCCCTCATGCGGCTGGCGTACTGGATCAGCAAACGAAAGTACGGCAAAGTGCTCACCCCGCTCAAAGCCGTCTACAGCCGCCTGCCTGTCGCCTTCTCGCTGTGGGCAAACCGCATCCATTCGCTGGAAAAAAAGCTCGAGATTTCCGAAGAGCTGACCCTGCTGGTGCGCGTATACGTGTCGCAACTCAATAGCTGCTCGTTCTGCATCGACATCGGCAAAGCCCTAAGCATCCGGAAATTCAACAACGAGGAGAAGTTTCTGCAACTGGCCGACTACCCGCAGTCGAACCGGTACAGCCCGGCCGAAAAAGCCGCCCTGGACTTTGCCCACGCCCTGACCGTGCACCGGAAAGTGCCCGAGGAAGTGTACCGGCGGGCCGACCGGTATTTCTCGGAAAACCAACTGGTTGCCCTGGCCTGGGTGGTGAGCACCGAACACCTCTACAACCTGATGAACGTAGCCTTCCACATCGAGTCCGACGGCTTGTGCGCCCTGCCCGGGCAGCGGGCCGTGCTGGCGGAAGCGTAAAAAGTACCAGTTAGTTGCATCGGCCTTTTCCCGTTTCCCCGCCAAACGGGAAAAGGCCGATCTCGGGAAAGGATGGATCTAATGATGCCCTTTATCAGGAACTGATGGGACAACATAAAGCGTGGACGCGTCCAACTGCGTTCGATGTTGAACGCTAATCACCCAGGAGAACCCGACCCTGAATTTTTTAAAAAAAAGTGTCACGTTTTGCCCGCCTCTTTTGTCTTATCCCCGACAAAACAGTTTTGAAGCCTTTGGCGGGAGCGGAACAGAAACGCAAGCGCCGGTTACCCTAACGCCAGTGCCTATGCATCCCCCGGTCCCCGGTCCCCTCGACAAGCAATACATGCAGGTGCTCTTCCCCTACGCTTACAACATCCTGGGCTCGGCCGAAGACGCCCGGGATGCCGTGCAGGAGGTATTGGTAAAGCACCTTTCCGGCCCCGCCCACCCCGTTGCCGACCCGAAAAACTACCTGATCCGGTCGGTCATCAACCTGGCCATCACGATGAAAAGCCGGCAGAAGAAAACGCTGCGGCCGGGAGAACGCTGGTTGCCCGAACCCGTCGCTACCGACGATGCTGCCGACCGGGACCTGTACCTCAGCGACGTACTCTCGTATTCGCTGCTGGTGCTGATGGAACGGCTGGACGCCCGGGAACGGGCCGTGTTCATCCTGCGGGAAAGCTTCGCGTACACCCACGCCGAGATTGCCGGGCTGTTGTCCATCACCGAAACGCATTCCCGCAAGCTGCTGAGCCGGGCCCGGGCCAGCCTGTTCAAGCCGGCCCCCAAACGCACCGCCGCCCGGGATGCGCACGACCGCGACGCGTTGGCCGGCTTCCTGCGGGCCATCCGGCAACGGGATACGCAACAACTCGAAACGCTGATGGCGGCCGACATCGGGTTTTACGCTGACGGCGGGGGCAAAGTGCCGCTGGCGGCCGGTACCTGCCTGGGCGCCGCTCCGGTGGCTGCCTTGCTCATGCGGGTGTACCACACGTACCTGGCTTCGGCCGAAATCAGCTACGCGGTCATCAACCACCAGCCGGCCCTGCTGTCGTACGTGGCGGGGCGCCTGACCTCGTGCCAGGTATTCGACCTGCACCCCCGGCACGGTACCCTGCTGCAAATCAACGTGGTGCTGGACCCGGACAAACTCAAATCCCTGCCCCAACAATCCTTCGACACCCCCTTAACCGATTAATTTTATGCTGTCACTTACCAACCCCTCTCCCACCCAAACCCATTCCAAGGCCCGCGTCATCGGCTACTGGGCGGTCACCGGTTTCATCGTGTTCGAGCTGGTCTACGGCGCCCTGTGGGATTTCAACGTGCTCAACCAGGGATACGTGTACACCGTGCTCCGGCACCTGGGTTACCCGCTGTACCTGGCCGGCGTGCTGGGCGCCTGCAAGCTGGCCGCGGCGGCCGTCATCGTTACCCCCGGACTTGGCCTGCTCAAAGAATGGGCGTACGCCGGCGTGGTCATTCTGTTTGCCGGTGCCTTCGTGTCGCACCTGGCCGTTGGCGACGGCCCGGGTCAGTTCATCTGGTCATTCCTTTTCGCGGGGCTCACGGGCTTATCCTGGCGGCTCCGGTTGCAGTAATCAGTACTTATAAAAAGTTCCACACCGGGGGATGGACTCCCCTGGTGTGGAACGCAATTTTTCCATTCCTGCATCAGTCCCCGCCGGAACGGGTGCGGCCCGGGGTTTAGCGGTCGATTACCAGTTTTTTGGCGGCATCGCTTCCTCCCCGGATGAAGTAGAAACCAGGGGCCAGATCCGCTACGGGGATGACGACCGTGGTGCTGCCCGGTTGCGCCCGCACCCGGATGCGTTTTACCTCCCGGCCCACGGCATCGTGAATGACCACGTCCACCGCACCCGTCTTCGGCGTGGCAAACGCAAAGGTTACCTGGTCATCGGCCGGGTTGGGGAATACCCGGGTCGCTTCTGCTTCCGGTGCTTCCTGCGGCTGGTCTGCCGGTTGGTTATCCATCCGGGCGGCGGAAGCGGCGTAGGGCGAAAGGCGGCTGCCGGGAATGGGACGCTCCAAAGTGCCGTCCGGCAATTGCCAGCCCACGCTTACCCCGTCGCGGCCCGTTGCCTCTTTGTGCAGCACTTCCAGGTAATACTTCCTGCCTGCCACCAGGTAGATGCTTGCCGACCGCTGACCCGGATACTTGGTCCATTGCCGCCAGGAAGTAAAGCCGGAGTGGGCAATTTTTACCTTGCCGGCCGCTTTATCGTTGGTGGAAAGCCAGAGTTCGCTCTCGTCATCGCCGGCAATCCAGAAGGTGTAATTGCCCGTAGTTGGCGGACATACGTAGCCCCGCACCCGGGTCCCGTAGTGGTCTCCCCGGTCGGCCGGGGTCTCCAGGGAGGTGAGTTGGCTGGTGGCAGTGGGCACCTGCGACAGCGGGATGTCCGAGACCGAACGGCCTTGCACCCCGGTCCATACTTCGCGGAAGATGGTTCCGGTGGCCGCGCAGGCGGTCGCCGGGTTGGTGATCTCTTCCTTCCAGAGCTCAATGCCCGAAATATTGGCGTGGCCCGTGGCGGTCACCCGCAGGGTCCCGTCGCTGATGCGGGCCCTGAAAGGGCCGAGCTTTTTCCAGGTGCCGGCGGCGCCGCTGCTCCGGTTGCTTACCACGGGCTGCCCCTCCAGCGCCACCGAGTACGTGTGGGAGAGGTTGTCTTCCCAGGTATACAGGTACACCCGGTAAGTGGCCGCGGGCAGGCCGGAAAGGTTTAACTTCAGTTGCCGGTGGTGCCAGACCGAGGACCGGATCATCTGCTCGCGGGCGTCGTCAGTGGCCGGGGAAAGGCGGGTCTTCTTATTGGTGAATGATTTTCCGTTGTGCGTATAACCGCCGGCCGTACCTGCCTGCCAGTTCCGTCCGTCGATGGCGAGGGCCTTGCCGGCAAAGTTGATGGCTTTGTAAAAACGGTAGGTCGTATCGGCGTCGGCAACGGGCGGAGGCACACTGCCCGGCCGGGTGCCGTCGGGCGCCGGGTAGTTTTTGGCGGCGTCGTCCAGGATCAGGATCCAGTCGTTGCCGCGGGCCTTGCTGCCGGGCGGGTCAAAGGTGCGGGTTCCGCTGTTGTCGTACCGGCCCAGCCAGGTTGCCTTCCCGGTCCGGGGATTGTACCACCAGGCGTTTACCCGCGTACCGGGAAACTTGCCCAGGTTCACGGTAAAGTGCTGCCCCGTGGCCGCGTAGGCAAACGCAAAATCAGCGCCCCGGCAACTGACCAGGTAATCGTCGCCTTCGCCCTGGCCGTCGGCAATGAGGCCCTGGTCGGGCACGATGCTGAGCATGCGCCGGGCTTCCATCAGGCGGCGCACGTAGGTCATCTGCACGGCACCGGGGGCGTCCAGCGCCTGGCGGTAGGGCTTCGTGTCGCGCTTGAACAGATAGATGGAAAGGTGGCCGTACGTGTATCCGAACCCTCCCGCCAGCAGCGACCAGTAAGCCGTTTGCCGGATTGGGTAATCATCGACGATCCCGTTCGGAACGCGGGTGAGGTTTTTGGTCCTGGTCCCTTCGTAGATGGGTTCCGCGTCCATCACCGGTTTGGTCGGCTGCTTGGCGTAGGCCGCGTTGATGAGCTTGTAATTCTTGGCCGTTTTGTTACCCGACTGCACGAAATTGAAATCCAGCCAGAGGTCGTTGTGAAAAAATTCGGCCGAACTGCGGCCGTAGTGCGGATGGAAGGTGATGAGCTGGCTCCTGCCGACGGCACTGCGGATGCCCTCGGCCATGGCCCGGATGATCCGGTAGTGTAGGGGTTTGGAGGGGATGCGGTCGCCGCCCAACACCCAGATGACGGCTTTGCCCTTGTAACGCTTGCCGATCCACGCACCGTACGTGCGGGCATTTTCGGGGTTGAAAACCAACGGACCGACTCCCCACCAGTTGTTCCACTTGTCGCCCCAGGTGGGCAACATGGCCGTGTACATGCCCAATTCCTGGGTCTTGTCTACAATGTAATCCACGTGCTTGAAATAGGCCTCGTTCGGCCGGGTCGGGTCCATGCCGTGCAGCGGCACGTGCCCGTACGGGTTGGGCTTCCGCAGGCCGTCCTGTTCGGCCAGTACGGCCGTCTGGATCACGGTAAACCCTTTTTGGGCCCGGTCTTCCAGGTAATGATCCGCTTCTTCCCGCCTGAGCCGCTGGTAGATTTCCCAGGCCGTATCACCCAGGTAGAAAAACGGGGTGCCGTCCGAATGAACCAGGTAACGTCCGTTCGGGGCGACTTTCAGGGGACCGGGTACCCCCGGGGGCGCCAGGGGCGTACCCCGGAAGGGGACTGCGGCGGGGGCTGGCGGGGCGAAGAGTGGAAAAAGGAAGAGCAGGGCACAAAAGAGTCCCCGGGCCCGGTTTTGCCGGGTCTTGTTAGTAACATTAATCATAGCTGGAATAAGGTAAACTACTGGGAATGGTGAAAAATGGTAAAAAACATAAAACACGGCAACTGGTGTCACTGCCCGGTCTGCACCCGCATCAGGTACAGGTCCGGCTCAAGGATGAAAATGATGGGTTAGGTACCTGGTACCTACGCATGGTCGCCTCGAAAAGCAAACAGCGCTTACGCAGGAGAATCAAGGGTTTCCGGACAGGGAGCAGGACTGTAACCTTGCTGTTGATCACTTAATCGTGAACCTGTTTTGTACCCGCCAAACCAATGAACAACCGGGTGTTTCAGGGCTGTTTGGTGCGCTTTCAGAGAACTTTTATCACCAAACATAGTAAAAATATGGCATTTTATAGTAATAGCGAATGCGTTGAGATAAAAGCCGTACCCCTTAAACTTCTCCCGGGAGCAGGTGAATTGACAAAAAAGGTTGTATGGCCATAAGGTTATAGGGCTGAAAAAAAGTTTCACACCAAGGGAGCGACTCCCCTGGTGTGAAACGAAACTTCTGCGTTCTGCATTAGCCCCCGCCGGAACGGGTGCGGCGCGTGGCTTAGCGGTCGATCACCAGTTTCCTGGTAACGTCGCTTCCGCCCCGGATGAAGTAAAAACCAGGGGCCAGGTCCGCTACGGGGATAACGACCGTGGTGCGGCCCGGCCGGGTCTGCACCCGTACGCGTTTTGCTTCCCGGCCCACCGCATCGAAAATGAGCACATCCACCGGACCCGTCTTTTTCGCGGTAAACGCAAAGGTTACCTGGTCGTCGGCCGGATTGGGGAATACCCGGGTCGCTTCTGCTTCCGGTGCTTCCTGCGACTGGTCTTCCGGTTGGCTGTCGGTCCGGGCGGCGGAAGCGGCGTAGGGCGAAAGACGGCTGCCGGGAATGGGACGCTCCAGGGTGCCATTGGGCAATTGCCAGCCCACGCTTACCCCGTCGCGGCCCGTTGCCTCTTTGTGCAGCACTTCCAGGTAATACTTCTTGCCTGCTTCCAGGTAGATGCTTGCCGACCGCTGGCTGGCATACTTGGTCCATTCCCGCCAGGCAGTGTAGAAAGTGTGGGCAATTTTTACTTTGCCGGCCGGTTGGTCGTTGGTCGAAAGCCAGAGTTCGGCAATGTCATCGCCGGCAATCCA
Source organism: uncultured Sphingobacteriales bacterium (assembly GCA_963844325.1). GTDB lineage: Bacteria > Bacteroidota > Bacteroidia > Cytophagales > 172606-1 > CADCTQ01. The sequence goes on along the minus strand of CAWJNV010000002.1, from coordinate 3,342,798 downwards.
GAAGGTATAATTGCCCGTGGCCGGCGGACACACGTAGCCCCGCACCCGGGTCCCGTAGTGGTCTCCCCGGTCGGCCGGCGTCTCCAGGGTGGTGAGCTGGCTGGTGAGCGTGGGCGTCCTCGACACGGGGACGTCCGCAATGGAATTGCCCGGTGCGTTCGTCCACAGTTCGCGGAGGATGGTTCCGGTGGCCGCGCAGGTTGCCCCCGGGGTGGATATAGTGCCGGGCCGGGTGCCGTCGGGCGCCGCGTAGTTTTTGGCCGCGTCGTCCAGGATCAGGATCCAGTCGTTGGCGCGGGCCTTGTAGCCGGGCGGGTCAAAGGAACGGGTCCCGCTGTTGCTGTAGTTGCCCAGCCAGGTTGCCTTCCCGGTCCGGGGATTGTACCACCAGGCGTTTACCCGCGTACCGGGAAACCTGCCCAGCCTCACCGTAAAATTCTGACCGGTGCCCGCGTAGGCAAACGCAAAATCAGCGCCCCGGCAACTGACCAGGTAACTGTCACCGTCGCCCTGGCCGGCGGCGATGAGGCCCTGGTCGGGCACGATGCTCAGCATGCGCCGGGATTCCATCAGGCGGCGCACGTAGGTCATCTGCACGCCACCGGGGGCGCTCAACTGCTGGACGTAGTTGGGCGTCGAGTAGCGCTTGAACATAAAGACGGTGAGGTTGCCGTACGCGTAGCCGAACGCGCCCGCGAACAGCGACCAGTACGCCGTTTGCCGGATCGGGTACGCATCAACGATCCCGTTCGGAGCGCGGGTGAGGTCTTTGGTCGTGCTCCCTTCGTAGATGGGTTCCGAGTCTACGATCGGTTTGGCCGGCGTTTTGACGTAACCCGCGTTGATGAGCAGGTAATTCCTGGCCGTTTTGTTGCCCGACTGCACGAAGTTCAGATCCAGCCAGGGGGCGTTGTGAAAAAATTCGGCCGAACTGCGGCCGTAGTGCGGATGGTAGGTGATGAGTTGGCTGCTGCCGACGGCGCTGCGGATGCCCTCGGCCATGGCCTTGATGATCTCGTAGTGTAGGGTTGTAGAAGGGATGCGGTCGCCGCCCAACACCCAGATCACGGCTTTACCCTTGTAGCGGTTGCCGATCCACGCGCCGTACGTGCGGGCATTCGTGGGATTGAAAACCAACGGGCCGATTCCCCAGGCATCGTTCCACTTGTCGCCCCAGGTGGGCATCATGGCCGTGTACATGCCCAATTCCTGGGTCTTGTTGACAACGTAATCCACGTGCTGGAAATAGGCATCGTTCGGCCGGGCCGGGTTCATGTTGTGCAGCGGCAGGTGCCCGTAGAAGTTGGGTGCCCGCAAGCCGTCGTACTGAGACAGTGCGGTCGTCTGAATCACCGTAAAGCCTTGTGAAGCCCGCTTTTGCAGGTAGTAATCGACTTCTTCCCGCTTGAGCCGTTTGTAGATTTCCCAGCCCGTATCAGCCAGGTAGAAGAACGGGGTGCCGTCCGTGTAGGTCAGGTAACGGCCGTTCGAAGAAACTTTTAAGGGACCGCGAAACCCTTGGGTCGCCAATGCCGTACCCTTGGCGGGAAGGGCCGCCCGGACCGGCGCAACGAAGAGTGGGAAAAGGAGCAGCAGGGCACAAAAAAGCCCTCGGGCCCGGTTTTGCCGGGTCTTTTTAGTAATTGTAGTCATAGCTGGGATTAGGGTAAACTAAACGCTTGGTTGGTGAAAATTGTGTGGTGAAAAAGGTGAAACACGTAACACAATACAGGTAAGGCAGCTCTGCGTTGGACAGCACGCAAAGCCCCCGCGTATCCAGCACTGGCCCTTTGGCAGAGGATGCTGTGTGACGTACTTGGGCACCGGCTGCCCCGCACGGTATGCACCCGCGGCGGCCAGGGTCCCGGCTTCAGGAAGGAAAATTTCGGGCCTGGTACCTGGTACCTACCCATAATCGGCTCAAAAACGGAAAAAGCCCCCAGGCGAAGTAAGGGCTTCCAGGCAGAGAAAGCGAAAGGTTGTATTTGCTAGTATCTGCTTCATTTTTAAGGTGTTGTGCGCTTACCAAACCGATAGACAACCCAGTGCTTTGGGATTATCCGGTACGCATGACAGGAACATTAATCGCCAAACTTAGCGAAAGTTTTGTGTTTTCGTACACTGAAGGTTACAAAAATCCGGTACCCGCATGCGGGTGGCATCGGGTTTTAATTCCCCATTCTCGCCGGCGATTGGTTACTTGCTGGAGGGTAAGGTAAAAAAAATTGCCCCTGGCGGTGAAACTAGGGGCATTGGGGGCGGAGAGAGCGGGATTCGAACCCGCGGTACCGTTTCCAGTACGACAGTTTAGCAAACTGTTCCTTTCGGCCTCTCAGGCATCTCTCCTCTGGTTCAGAGTGGTGCAAATATAAAAAAAACATCGGCTTGCGCAAACCCTTTTCGCAAAAAGGGGCCGCCCCCGAAACGCCCTCCGCCTTGCCGTTCTGCCCGTTTTGGCCCATCTTGCACCCTTTACCCAGCCGCTTCCGGTAAGCACGAAGTACCAGGTACGCATCCTCCATCATTCAACATTCCTTGTTCGTCATCTGAAATTTTTTTAATTATGAATGATGAAGTACCAATGACTACTGACCAATAGCCGACAACCATGAAATGGTTCTACCCCCTCACCCAGTGGGAATACCTGCTGGCGGCGGCCTTCGCGACGGCCTACCTGCTGTACCTGGTCCGGGTGGTGACCGCGGCGCGGCGGCTGCTGCTGTTTACCGGGGTGATCGTGGCCAAGTTCGTACTCCGCGCCCTGTACTTCGGGCTGCTGCTGGTGGCCCTGCTCGGCCCCTCGTTCGGGGAGGAACAGAAGGAAGTCCGCACCACCGGCCGCGACATCTACGCCGTGGTGGACCTGTCGCACTCCATGCAAGCCACCGACCTGGCCCCGTCGCGGCTGGCCCGGGCCCGCTTCGAGATCGGCCGCCTGCTCGACCGCTTCCCCTCCGACCGCATCGGCCTGATCGTGTTTACCTCCGAGGCGTTCGTGCAGTGCCCGCTCACCTACGACCAGAACGCCCTCCGGGTCTTCCTCAACACGCTGCGCCCGGGCCTCGCCTCGGGCGGGGGCACCAACACGGCCGCCGCCCTCCGCGTCGCCCTCGAAAAACACACCGACAGCCTCAACACCACCCTGCGCAACACGTCCAAGGTGATCGTGCTGGTGACGGACGGCGAAGACTACGGCGAAGACACCCGGCAGGTGGCCCGCGACATTGCCGACAGCGGCATCCGCCTGTTTACGCTCGGCATCGGCAGCGAGGAAGGCGGCCGCATCCCGCAGGGCCGGTCGTACAAGCGCCTCGCCTCGGGCGAACCGGTGGTGACCCGCCTGGCCCGCCAGGCGTTGCAGCGCCTGAGCCGCGCCGCCGACGGCCAGTACTTCGAAATCACGCCCACCCGCAACGAGATGAACCGGCTGCTCTACCAACTCTCCCGCGTGGAAGGGCAGTTGCGCGACGCCCGCACCCTCGACGTTTCGGCCAATAAATACTATTATTTCCTGCTGGCCGCCCTCGTGCTCATGGCCCTCGACGTGCTCATCGCCGTAAACACCATACAATTTTAATGGAGTTTATGAGTTCAAAGTTTATGAGTTTATGAGTAAAAAAGCGATGCCAATCAATAGCGTTATTCCTTTAAACTCATGAACTTTGAACTCATAAACTCATAAACTTCCCCATGCTGCGCACCGCGTTACTGGTCCTGCTGCTTGCCTTGCCCGACTGGACGTTCTTCTCCATCGGCCGGACCAACCGGCTGAAGGAACAGGCGGCGGCGGCCTTCCGGCAGCGGAACTACCTGTCGGCGATGGTGCAGTACCGTTACCTGCGTTACAACTACGGGCTGGCGCACGAGGAAATTACGCTCAACCTGGGCCACTGCTACTACCAACTCGGCGACACGCTCAATGCCCGCCGGCAGTACGCGGCCCTCGGCGGGTCGGCCAACCGGGCCCTTCGCACGGTGGCCCTGCAACAACTCGGCGTACTGGCGTTCCGCGGCGGGCGGCGCGAACAGGCGCTGGCCCTGTTCAAGTCGGCCCTCCAGGCGAGCCCGGCCAACGACGGCGCCCGGTACAACTACGAACTCCTGAGCGAACAGTACGCCGTCCCCGCCAACGACGATACGACCCGGCTCGACATTCCGCCGGCGCCCCCTCCCCCGCCCGAGGCACCCCAGCAGGCCGGCTCCGACCATTCGGAACCCGACGATGATGGCGGCACCGGCGCCGGCAAGCCGCCCCCCTCCGCCGAGGCCGGCCTGAGCCCCGAACGCGCCGAAATGCTCCTGAAAGCCATCCAAAGCCAGGAAAACGAATACCTCCGCCAGCGCCAGGACGCCTCCACCAAACGCGTCCGCAGCCCGTATAAAGGCCCGGATTGGTAGGCAAGGCAATCCATTGGTGAGGAGTTGGAAAAAAAATGGAACCGCAAGGGTTGCAAAGGAGACGCAAAGACCGCCAGGAGAACGCGTGTATTTCTTTGCGCCCTTTGCGGTCGAGTAGGGATCGGGTTTAAACCCGATCCTATTGATATTGCGAATGCGTACTTCGCTCCAATCAAACCAGGCGCAGCCTTTCCGTAGGGTAGGGTTTAAACCCTACCCCTACTCAACCGCAAAGACCGCCAGGAGAACGCGTGCCCCCTTGCGTCTCTATTGCGATCCTTGCGGTTAAGTGTATATAATGAGTAGAAACATTATTCTGCCCGAGCCCCGGGAAAACCCATTTTATTCTGCCCCGCAACGCTTGAATGCCCTGCTCCTTCGGGCAGTACGCCGCGCCGCAGCCATTGTACCTTCCCGAGAAATAATTGGCTAATTTTGCTTTTCTTACGCCCTTTTGCGGCAGGGATGCAATCTTTTCGGCCCGCCGCGTGTTAAGCCCATAACCAATCACCCGATATGAAAGAAGTAGTCGTAGTGTCCGCCGTACGCACGCCCATTGGCAGCTTTGGCGGGGTATTGTCCGGCGTTTCGGCCACCCAGCTCGGCGCCCAGGCCATCAAAGGCGCCCTGGCAAAAGCCGGGGTAGACCCTAAGGAAGTCCAGGAAGTATTCATGGGCAACGTGCTGTCGGCCAACCTCGGCCAGGCCCCCGCCCGCCAGGCTGCCCTGTTTGCCGGCCTGCCGCCCAACGTGGTCTGCACCACCGTCAACAAGGTGTGCGCCTCGGGCACCAAAGCCATCATGTTCGGCGCCCAGAGCATCATGCTCGGCATCAACGACGTGGTGGTGGCCGGCGGCATGGAAAGCATGTCCAACGTGCCCTACTACATTGAGAAAGCCCGCTTTGGCTACAAGTACGGCGACGGCAAGCTCGTGGACGGCCTCCAGAAGGACGGCCTCTGGGAAGTGTACCAGAACTACGCGATGGGCAACGCGGCCGACCTGACGGCCAAGGAACACGGCATCTCCCGCCAGGACCAGGACGCCTACGCCATCGAATCGTACAAGCGGTCGGCGGCGGCCACCGAAGCCGGCCACTTCAAGGCCGAAATCGTGCCCGTGGAGGTAGCCCAGCGCGGCAAGGAAGCCCTGCTCATTGCCGAAGACGAAGAATACAAAAACGTAAAGTTCGACAAGATTCCCACGCTCAAGCCCGTGTTCTCGCCCGACGGCACGGTGACGGCCGCCAACGCCTCCACCATCAACGACGGGGCCGCGGCCGTGGTGCTGATGAGCAAGGAGAAAGCCCAGGAGCTCGGCCTCAAGCCCATTGCCCGCATCCTCGGCTTTGCCGACGCCGAGCAGGAGCCCCAGTGGTTTACCACGGCGCCGGCCCAGGCCATTCCCAAGGCCATCAGGCACGCCGGCATTTCGCCCCGCGACGTGGACTACTACGAGATCAACGAGGCGTTTTCGGTGGTGGCCCTGGCCAACATGCGCCTGCTCAACCTGGAACCCAACAAGGTGAACGTGTTCGGCGGCGCCGTTTCGCTGGGCCACCCGCTGGGCTGCTCCGGCGCCCGGATCGTGAGCACCCTCACCAACGTACTCGCCCAGCAGGGCGGCAGCATCGGCGTGGCCGGCATCTGCAACGGCGGCGGCGGGGCGTCGGCCATCGTGCTCGAAAAAATATAAGGCAAACAGGGGTGGAATAGTGATCAGTGGTAAGCGGTTGGTGGGCAGTGGGTGCGCGTAGATTCACTACGGCGTTCTACTTATCACCAACCGCTTACCACGAATCACTATTTTTTCTATTTTTACGGCTTACGCCAAGCGCATGAACGCATTGAAAGAAACCCACTTCAACTTCAAGAATCAAACTGGTTTCTACCGGGGCAAGGTCCGGGACGTGTATTACTTCGGGGACCGCATGGCCGTGGTGGCCTCCGACCGAATTTCTGCCTTCGACGTAATCCTTCCGCGGGCCATTCCGTATAAGGGACAGGTCCTGAATCAAATCGCCGCCCAATTCCTGGAAAATACCGCCGACATCGTGCCCAACTGGCTCCTGCAAGTGCCCGATCCCAACGTGAGCATCGGCATCCGTTGCGAACCGTTTCCCGTGGAAATGGTGGTGAGAGGTTACCTGACCGGCCACGCCTGGCGGGTGTACAAGTCGGGCGGACGGGAACTGTGCGGCGAGACGCTGCCCGACGGCCTCCGGGAAAACGACCCGCTGCCGCAGCCGATCATTACGCCCACCACCAAGGCCAGGGAAGGCCACGACGAGGACATTTCGGGGGCCGAGATCGTGGCGCAGGGCCTCGTGCCGGCCGCCGACTACCGGAAACTGGAAAGCTACGCCCTGGCCTTGTTTGCCCGGGGTACCCAACTGGCCCGGGAACGCGGCCTGATCCTGGTGGACACCAAGTACGAGTTCGGCACGATCGGCAACCGCATTTACCTGATCGACGAAGTGCATACGCCCGACTCCTCCCGCTACTTTTACGCGGAAGGCTATGCGGAGAACCAGGCCGCCGGCCGGCCCCAGAAACACCTCTCCAAGGAGTTTGTGCGGGAATGGCTCATCAGCAACGGCTTCCAGGGACAGGACGGCCAGGCGGTGCCCGAGATGGACGATGACCGGGTGAAGATCATCTCCGACCGTTACATCGAACTTTACGAGCAGGTCACCGGCGAACGTTTCTCCGGGGGCGGCACCGAAGACATGGAGAACCGCATTGAGCGCAGCATCTACGCCACCATGAACGGACTCTAAAAGTTTAACTTTCTTAAACCCACCCTTTCAACCATGAAGTACACCATTGATAAGCAAGAAAAATACCTGCTCATCCAACTCCACGAAGCCAAACTGGATGCTACGGTATCGCCCCAGCTTAAGTCCGAATTCGTCACCCTCAACGCCGAAGGGTATAAGAATATCATCGTCGACATGTCGCAGGTCAAGTACATCGACTCGTCGGGCCTGAGCGCCATCCTGGTGGGCAACCGCCTGGCCAACGACGCCGAAGGGGCTTTCGTGCTGGCCGGCGTGACCGACCACGTGATGAAGCTCATCAAGATTTCCCAGCTCGACAGCGTACTCGACATCCTGCCCACCGTGCAGGAAGCCGTGGATTCGGTGTTCCTCAGCGCCCTGGAAAGTGAATTAGGCAACGAAGACAGCGAAGAAAAGGCTTGAGTTTCATCGTAACGATTCTAGGCAGCAACTCGGCTACGCCCGCCTTTAACCGGAACCCTACTTCCCAATTGCTCCGGATCGGGCAGGAACAACTGCTGGTCGATTGCGGCGAAGGCACCCAAATGCGGCTACTCGCGCTCAAGCAGCGGGCTAGCCGCATTCGTTACATCTTCATCAGCCACCTCCACGGCGACCACTACCTGGGCCTGGTGGGGCTGCTTTCGAGCCTGCACCTCAACGGCCGCGAGGAAGACATGCACCTGTTCGGCCCGCCCGGCCTGGACGAGATCATCACCACGCAGTTCAAGTATTCCAACACGTACCTCTGTTACCGCCTTCATTTCCACGCGGTAAGCACCACCCCGCAAACGGTCCTCGACGCGGAAAGCTTTACCGTATCCACGCTGCCGCTCAGCCACCGCATCCACTGCATGGGCTTCCTCTTCCGCGAAAAGCCCGGCAAGCGGCGCATCAATAAGGACCTGCTGCCCCCCACCCTGTCGGTGCACCACCTCAAACGCCTCAAGGAGGGCAAGGACCTCTTCGACCCGGCGGGCAACCTGCTCTACCGCAACGAAGACCTGACCCTCCCGCCCCGCCTCCCCCGCTCCTACGCCTTCTGCTCCGACACCCGCTACGAAGAACGCCTCGTGGAGTACGTCCGCGGCGTGAGCCTGCTCTACCACGAATCCACGTTCCTCGACGACCAGCGGGAACGCGCCGCCGAAACCTTCCACAGCACGGCCCGGCAAGCGGCTGCCATTGCCAAGCTGGCCGCAGTGGACAAACTCGTCCTGGGCCACTACTCCTCCCGCTACCGCGACCTGCTGCCCTTCCTCACCGAAGCCCGCGAAGTGTTCCCCAACACGGTGCTCTCGATTGAGGGTGAGGATATTGAGGTGGAGTAAATGGTACACGGATGGGTTAGGATGATTATGATTTGTTAGGATGGAATGGGAAAGCATTCCGGCAATAACAAGTTTGGTTATCTTGCTACAAATGATGAACTACTTGTCCTGATTAGCGATGCTTACTTCTTTCAGTATCCGGAATTTTCGACTCTTTCAACACCTGGAGGTGAAAAGGCTGAGTCGTGTCAACCTGATTGTTGGTAAAAATAATGCTGGCAAGAGTGCATTCCTTGAAGCTGTAGAATTGTACGCCAGCAATGCTTCCCTATTAACCATAGTTGAACTTGTTGAATCCAGGCAGGAAACGTGGACTGGAGCGGAACAAATCCATCCAAGTGGACTAAATGGCAATCCAATAAGACACCTTTTTCACAAGCACAAGCTCCCTGACGTAGATGAAGAGGGAATTGTTCTTGGTGAAATTGTTGACCCGGCAAAACTTCATCTAAAAGTTGCGGCGTATACAGCGGAATTGGAATCAGATGGAGAAATCATAAATAGAGTTAGAGTTGCAAACATAAATGTTGATGATTTAGAGGATTTCGAGTTACATCTTATTGCCGAGGAAGGCGATAAAATCAGAAGAATATTAAATTTTTCCCAGGCTAAGAGACGATACAATCCACGCTACCTAAACGCAAAATCGACTAACTTCAGACAACCCTGCCAGGCTGTCCACACTAACATTACGTCAAACAGAACAGTAGCCGCATTATGGGATTTAACGAGCCTCACCGATTTGGGAAATGATGTTATCCAGGCATTAAGACTCATCGAACCAAGAGTAACCGGGCTCGCTTTTGTAGAGGATACTACTAGTCTAAATCGCTCCAGTGATAACCGCATCGCCCTTGTAAAGATTGACGGAATCAAAGAACCCCTGCCTTTAAAAAGCATGGGTGACGGCATGACCCGTCTGTTTCATATAATCGTAGCCCTTGTCAACGCGCAAAATGGCATCCTCCTGGTGGATGAATTCGAGAACGGTCTATATTGGAAAGTGCAACCGAAAGTTTGGGATGTGGTGTTCCAACTTGCAGACAAGTTGAATGTGCAGGTCTTCGCCACCACGCACAGCCGCGACTGCATCCGGGCCTTCGATGAAGTCTGGAACAAATACCCGCAGTCCGGCGCCTTCTTCCGGCTTGATGCCAGGCCGGAAGGCGTGAAGATAACAGAGTACAATGCTGAAACGCTTACTGATGCCATTGAAACCGACGTGGAAGTACGGTAATCAGACATGAGCAAAGATATCTGCAAGCAGGAGACCGATAACGTTCTTCTCGTTGAGGGCTCTACCGATTGCCACGTTGTGATGGCACTGTGCAAAGCGCACAACGTACCACCCAAAACTTTTGGCCTGTACGAGTGCGGCAGCGATGACAAGGTATTGAGTCGCCTCAGTGCCTTAATCTTGAGCCCTGATCCCCCTAAAGTAATCGGGGTCATGATTGACGCTGATCAACCCTCAAATGTTGGAAGGTGGGCAAGTATTCGGGACAAATTGATTAAGAACGGTCATCCATATGCTTTACCTGCCGTACCCGATGCCACCGGGACCATTTTGGAAAGCATAAATGATAAACCAAGAATCGGATTTTGGTTGATGCCCGACAACCAGAGGAGCGGCATGCTGGAAGATTTCTGCACGGAAATGGCGGAACAAAATGCACTTGCTTTTGCCAAAGAATGCGTCGAAGCGGCAAAGCAACGCGGTTTATCATCCTTCAAAGATGTACATCTGAGCAAAGCCATTATCCACAATTACCTGGCCTGGCAGGATGAACCGGGACGGCCCCTCGGACAAGCCATCTCCATGCAGGCGTTGAAACCCCATACCCCGAATGCCACTCGCTTTGTGGAGTGGTTGAACCGATTGTTCAATCCTTGATGCGACAAGAAAGCCGGCCCCATTCCCATAATAGAGCCGGCTTTTTCCATTAACGACCAGTAATCGCAACTACACCCCCTGCCCCACCTCCTCCTTCCGCACCTTCCGCAGAAACGACACGTCAAAGAAGTTCTCCACCGCGGCCGGGCTTTCGGCGTGGATCAGCAGCAGCGTGAGCAGGTTCTTGTAAAGCTGCACGGCCAGGGCCCGGCGCTTCTCGCCGCCCTCGGTGGAAGTGCCCTTGGCGCTGCCGATGGCCTGCAACTGCCCGTTGCGCAGCGTTTGGTAAGTGTCGAGCAGGGCCTGCGCCTCCTCGGCAATCTGCCGGCCGGGCTCGCCGCCGTGCTCCCGCACCGACCCGATGAAGCGCTCGGTCAGCACGGGCAGGCTGGCCTTGTTGGCCGTGCGGTACTGGCTCAGGCCCTGCGGGAAGATGGCCTGGTATTCGGCGGATTTGCGGGGGAACCGGTCGGCCAGCACGCCTTCCTTGCGGGAAATGTAGCCCTTGATGGCCCGGATGGCTTCGTCGGTGCTTACGGTCTTGCTCTTGCGGTCGGCACTCGTGCCGATGCCGGCCGTAATGCCGTGCATGAAAGCCGTGTACAGCGGCTGCGTCGCCGCGATCAATGCAAGGTACCGGTCGTTGGCGTTGGCCGCCTTGAGGCGTTCCAGGTGCGTGCCGGCGAGGCGGCCGAAAAGTACGTCGCTGGCCGCCGAATTGAGAAAGGGGTTTTGCAGGTGTCTCTGGATCATAAAAAAAGAGGAAATAATGACCCGAAATTGTTGAAAACGCCGCTCCGCCTAAACCAAACCTCGCCGAAAACCTTACCGCCGGTATAAATGCCGGTTAAACACGCACCTCCACCGGAGTTGGCGGCTCCGGGCCTGTGCACGAGACTATCAAAACCATTTTCGGCGCCTTCAGGCGCAGCACCAGGGGCACCCAAACCGTTGCCGGCGGCATCTTGCCCAGACCGAAAGGCACAAACGCGTTTGCGGACGGCATCCGAACCAGGCAGAAGACCTTCCCCGGCCGAATCCATTCGCGTATCCTTTTGCCGTGCGGATCAAACCTTACCCTCCGTACCCCCTCCGCCTCTCCGTACCTGCCGCAACGCATCCTCGCGGGTAAGGCGGGTGATCACGCCCGACATCTCGCGGATTTTGGCGTAGAACACCACCAGCAGGAAGCCCACGCTGACCAGGCTCACGTACAGCAGCAGGTCGGTGCCCCGCCCCACCCCTACCCGGTTGGCCAGGCGGGAGGTAAGGTCGGGGAAGCACACGAATACGATGCCCGTCGCTACAATGGCCAGGATGATGAAGCGGTCGAAGATGCGGCTGCGGAAGCGGACCAGGTAGAGGGCGCCTACCAGCAGCAGGCTGGCGACCAGCAGCGGTTGGATGAGGTTCACCGGAAAAGTTTGTTTAGGACCAAATCAACGAATACGGAGAAGGCGTTCATGGAAGACTGCCCTTTGGCCTTCGAATACGCCGTGTAGACCACCGAGGCCGGCACCTCCAGGGTGCGCAGCCGGTTGCGGCGGATCTGGTAGAGGATTTCCGTGGCGTGCGCCTGCCGGTTCTCCGACAGGTAGATGGCTTCGAGGGCCGGCCGGTTGAGGGCCCGCAGGCCGTTGTGGGCGTCGGTGAGCCACATGCCCGTAAAGAGGCCGTTGACCGTACGCGCCCCGCGCAGCACCCAGCGCCGCAGCCCGGGAATCTGCCGCTCGTCTTCCGCCCGCAGGAAACGCGACCCCAGCACCACGTCGGCCACGCCCCGCCGCAGGGGGTCGAGCAGGGCTTCCAGTTCCCGCGCGGCGTGCTGGCCGTCGGCGTCGAAGTGCACCACGCCGGCGGCGCCCTGCCGCTTGGCGTACTCCATGCCCGTTTGCAGCGCCGCCCCCTGGCCCAGGTTTACCGCGTGGCGCAGGTACACCAGCGGCAGGTCCGACAGCGGGGGAAACATGTCGCGGCGCGACCCGTCGTCCACCAGCACCACGGTGTAGCCGTCGGCCAGCAGGGGTCCTACGGTGTGGCGCACCACGTCCACCTCTTCGTTGTAGCAGGGAATGATCACGAAAATGGTCCGGTTGTCCATACGGTCAGGGCGCCTGGGCGGGCGTAGGGGACAAAGATAACTGCATCAGCGGGATTCCATCGCCCACCGTGCCCACCTGCCGGGCGTTGCCCTCCCGGTACAAGGTTTCCAGGCCCGGGGGCGGGGCGTGCACAATGGCCACCAGCACCGTTACGGGCCGCGAACAGGGGTGCGACCGGATGAGCGAATCCACCCGGATGATCGAAGCGCCGCCCATGGCCGCGAACATGCCCATCGAGGTGACGGGCACGTTGTCCCAGTAGTTGTGCACCTGGTCGCTGGCAAACACCACCGGGCCGGGGGTGTCGCGCACCAGTTGCTGCACCACTGCCGCCGTTGCCAGCGGTTCGCTGGGCGCCACCGGTTCGTTGACGCGGCTCTTGAAGGGCGCAAATGCGTACGCGTGTCCGAAGATGACTGCGCCCAACGCGTACAGCCCGTAGCGCACGTACCGGGGCGCCGGGGTCCCTTTCCAGAACAACAGGAACACCAGCAAGGCACTCACGATTGCCATGTTGAGGCCGAAGTAGCGGACTTCCTGCACGTACGTCCAGGGCCCCCACGACTCGGGCGGGTACCGCAGCGAGAGAAACACCAGGAACGCCACGTTGAGCGCAAACGCCCCCCAGGCCACCCCGAGCCACCCGTACACGGTTTGCCGGGCAGGCAACGGGAGCCGCCGGGCCGCCCACGCCACCGCGGCCGAACCCGCCAGCACCGCCAGCAGCACCAGCACGTCGCTTACCGGCTCGGAGAAGGGCAGCAGCGACGCCCCGGGCACGGCACGGGTCACGAAGGGCGTAAACTGTTCGAGGTTGTACCAGTGAAAGGCCGGCCCCCCGCCCTGGTGCCGCTGGGCGAGGTAATTGGCCGAGCCGGCCCCGAAATGCTGGTAAAGCACCTGCGCGCCGACCAGCACGGCCGTCATCGCGCCCAGGCCCAGCGCGGGCCGCAGCCACGGGCGGTTGCCCGGCACCGCGCCGGCCAGCAGGATGCCGGCGGGCAGGAACGCCAGCGGGTAGTACGCGAAGCGGAAAAAGCAGGCGCCGAACACCGCCAGGGCGCAGCCCGCGAGCCAGGCACCCCGGCGCGGCGCCCTGGCGATCCATTCGAGCAGGCAGGCCATGCCCAGCACGTACCAGCCCACGGCCACCAGGTCGACGGTGGGCAGCCACTTGAACATGAAACCAAAGCCCCAGGGCAGCAGGAGCAGCGCCGGGAAGTACGGGACGGTAAAAGGAATCAGCCGCCGGCCCACCAGGTACCAGCCGGTAAAAAACAGGATGAGCCCCAGGAGGTCTACCCCGTAGCTGGCCCCCTGCACGCTGCCGGTGAGCCCGAGCAACGTGCCGGCAAACACGGCGTAGCCGGGCGGCCAGAACTCCACCACCCGCGGCGCCACTTTTGCCAGGTCATTGGGGTCGGCGTAGAGAACCGACACCCCGTGGCCCTGCCGCCAGGCCTGGGCCGAGGCAAACTGCATGCGGGTGTCGTCGGAAATCTGGTTTTCCTTGACCCGCACGAGGGCATTGCAACCGATGAACAGGACGAGGACAACCAGGTTGAGGTACTTCCAGGGGAAAGGCTTAACGGGCATGGGTCAAAAGAAAGAGGCGGTAAAAAGTGCCCCGCGGGCAACAACGCGGATGAGTACAAGTTACAGGCACCAAATTACCCAATGAAGCGGATAAATGCGGAAAGTTTTATATTTTGTCCCCTCAATCCACTTAACCCTTCCAATCGTTGCGCACCCTTACCCAAGCCGATCCCGGCAAGCAAACCCATGCCGCCAGAAAGAACCGGCTCTACCTCATCCTGGCGGGCATCGTGCTGACCAACGGCCTGATCGCCGAGATCATCGGCGTGAAGCTCTTTTCGGCCGAAGCCATCTTTGGCCTGCCTCCCGCCCAGATTCCGGTGTGGGACGGGTTTTCGATCAGTTTCAACTACACGGCCGGGGTGCTCATCTGGCCGGTGGTCTTCATCACTTCCGACATCATCAACGAGTATTTCGGCCCGCCCGGGGTCAAGCGCATCAGCTACCTGACGGTGGTGTTCATTGCCTACGCCTTCTTTGCCATCTACCTGGTTACGCTGCTGCCGCCCGCCCAGTACTGGCTCGACGTGAACCGGGAGAACGGGCTGGACATCAACTTTGCCTTCGCCAAGATTTTCCGGCAGGGCCTGGGCATCATCATCGGTTCGCTGGTGGCTTTCCTGGTGGGCCAGTTGCTCGACGCGTACGTGTTCCAGTACCTGCGGGGCGTTACGCAGAACCGCCTCCTGTGGCTCCGGGCCACCGGCTCCACGCTGGTGTCGCAGCTGGTAGACAGCTTCCTGGTATTGTACATCGCCTTCCACGTGTTCGGCAACTGGGACATGGGAACCGTGCTGTCGGTGGGATTCAACAATTACATCTACAAATTCCTGGTCGCCATCCTGCTTACGCCCGTGCTCTACGTCGCCCACGCGGCCATTGACAAGTACCTGGATGCGCCGGTGCAGAAACAGGAGATTGCGGAGTAGGGACAAAAGGGGTTCACGCAGATTACCGCGGATAAGGGCGCAGATTTGCGCAGATTTTTAGCTTGAGGGATGATTGGTCGAAGGATGCTTATAAGTGTCGAAGGGGTTGATCCCGCAGATTTTTGAGCGTAGCGTTTTTGTTCGAAGGATTTGCAATAGGTGTTGTAACATTCGATCCCGCAGATTATGTGTGCAGCGTTTTTGTTCGAAGGATTTGCGGTAAGTGCCTTAGTACATTGTAAAGCAAATAAATGGGTATTGCGGCACATCTTCCCTTGGCTGTCATTCCCTGCGGGAATGACAGCCAAGGGGTACTCACTCGAAATAACACCTTATCTACTTTTCAATGTACTTAGCATATGCATACCGCAGAGGGGCTGGTGAGAACTGTTTCTTTATCTTACGGAGGGCGTAAACAAACTGATGCAGCGGGGGGAAGGGCTGGTAAGGAGGTAATTTGGGTAACTTTTGCCACGAAGACACCAAGGCACTAAGATTCACAAATTCATTCGAATAAAAACAATTTGCATCCAATCTGCGGGATCGAATGCTACGACACCTCTTGCAAATTCTTCGAACAAAAACGTCACGCCTATCATCTGCGGGATCGAATGGTACAACACCTGCCAGGAATCCTTCGAACAAAAACGCCACGCTCAAAAATCTGCGGGATCGAACCCTTCGGCACCTCTAAACATCACCCTTCTAAGCATTCCCCAAACCTAAATCTGCGCAAATCTGCGCCCTTATCCGCGGTAATCTGCGTGAACCCCTTTTTTCTCTTATAATACTAATGTTTCCCTTTCCCCCCAACCCTCCGCACATTATCGAGTATCACCGCCGTAGCAATGCCCACGTTGAGCGACTCGGCGCCGCCGTAGCGGGGAATGTGTACCTTGTGCGTAATCAGGGCCTCCACCTCCGGCCGGATGCCCTTTGATTCGTTGCCCATCACGAGAATTCCCGCCCGGGGAAACGCGAACCGGTGCACGTCGTCGCCGGCCAGGAAGGCGCCCAGGCAGGGCGTACCGGCGTGCCCGCGCAGGTAATCGGGCAAGGGGCAGTAGTACATGCGTACCCGGGTAAAGGAGCCCATGCTGGCCGCGATCACCTTGGGGTTGTACACGTCGGCCGTATCCTCCGAGCAGACCACCTTGCGGATGCCGTACCAGTCGGCAATGCGCAGGATGGTGCCCACGTTGCCCGGGTCCTGGATGCCGTCGAGGGCCAGGGCGTACTCGGCGGGGCCCACCGTGAGCGGCGCGTTGGGCAGGGGCGCGGCCACGGCAATGACGGCGTTGTTGGTCTGGAAAGAGCCCAGGCGCGAGAGTTCGTCTTCGGTAACGGCGTGGTACTCAAAACTTATCCCCGGACGGCTGCGTATATGCTGGTGGAGAAACGCTTCAGTGGCGAATACGGCCCGGATTTCGTACGCCGATTCCATCAACTCAAGCACGCTTTTTGCGCCTTCCACCAGGAAGGACTGATGGAGTTGCCGGTATTTCTTTACTTGCAGCGATTTTACCAGCTTAAGCCACTTACCAGAAACCATTGAAAGGGTTGTTGAAAGTTCGATATTACACCATTCTCGGCTTACTCACAATGGGCGTCCTGTCGGGATGCCTGGACCGCGACCGGCTGCTCAAGCCGGACCAGTACCTGCTGTACAGCCAAACGATCAAAGGCAACAAAAAGGTGCCCGAAGGGGAGCTTACGCCCTTTTACCGGCAAACGGCCAACCGCCGCGTCTTCGGCCTGCCCATCATGCCCTACCTGTGGATCTATTCGCAGGGCAGCAAACGCTACAACCGCCAGAAGGTGGAGCAGAAGATTGAGGCCACCCACCAGAAGTACGACCCCCGCATTGCCGCCGCCGAAGAAGCCAAGCAGACGGCCCGCATCCGGCGCCTGAAGCGCCAGAAGGACCGCCGGATGGACGCCCTAGAAGAAAAACCTCGAAGAGGGCAACTTCCTCATGCGCTTCGGCGAGCCGCCCGTGGTGTTCGACTCTTCGCTTGCCAAGCAGTCGGCCGACCAGATGCGGGCCTACCTGGCGCGGAAAGGCTTTTTCAACGGCCAGACCACCTTCCGCTACGAACTCAACCCCAAGCGCCGCACGGCCTCGGTCACCTACCTGGTTACCGAAAACACCCCCTACAAGGTGCTCGATACCACGCTGGTAACCGACAACCACAAGATCGACAGCCTCCTGCGCAGCAACCCCGACGCGGCCGCCCTCAAGCCCGGCAGCCAGTACGACGTGGACAAGCTCGACGCCGAACGCGAACGCATCGACCGGCTGCTCAAAAACAACGGCTACTACAATTTCAGCCGCCAGTACGTGGAGTTTGAAGTGGATTCGACCGTGCGCGACACCAGCATTGCCGACACCGCCCAGGCCAGCCACCGCGTGGACCTGTACACCCTCATCAACAAACCCGGCCAGCAGGAACAACACAAGCAGTACCGCATCGACGAGGTGTATTTCGTGGAGGACGCCGACAACCGGAGCCGCCGCGCCGACCGCGACACCACCGTGTTTGCCGGCATCCACTACCTGGCCCGCCAGCCCCGCTACAGCCGGCGCATCATGGACACCAAGCTGCTCATCCGTCCCGGTGACCTCTACAGCCTGCAAAACACGCTGGAGACGCAACGGCTGCTGACCAGTATGGACATTTTCAAGTTTGCCAACATTTACTACGATACCACGGGCGGCAAGTTCACGGCCCGCATCTTCACCAACCCCATCGAAAAGTATTCCTACACGGCCGAGGGCGGCGGTACCGTCACGATGGGTTACCCGGGCCCCTTCGGCAGCCTCAACTTCAAGATCCGGAACGTGTTCAACGGCATGGAAATCTTCGAGGTGCGGGCCACGGGCGGCATCGAAGGCCAGGCGGCCGTGAGCGACGTGAGCAAGGTGTACGGCACGCAGGAACTCAACATTACCTCCTCGCTGAGCTTCCCGCAGATCCTCTTCCCGTCCAGGGCGCGGTTCCGGCTCAACCGGTACACGCCCTCCACGCGGATCACGGCGGGCTACAACCTCACCGTCCGGCCCGAATACCGGCGCTTCAACTTCCGGGGAACGTTCGCCTACAACTGGCAGCCCAGTCCCAAACATGCCTACAACGTGACGCTGCTCGACGTGAGCCGGATCTATTCAACGTTTACGGATAATAGTTTTGATTCTTTGGTGAACATACAATTGAAGGAACAGGGCAGCAGCCTGTGGCGGTCGTTCCGGCGGTCGTTCGTGACCAGCGCCAGCGTGGCCTACACTTTCAACGGCAGCGTGGGCGACCCCACCGGCAAAACGCACTACCTGCGCCTGTTCCTGGAAAACGGCGGCTCCTACCTCAACTTCCTCGGCTTGCAGGGCGACAGCCTCAGGAGCGGCCTGCAATTCTACCGGTTCGTGCGGTTCAGCAGCGACTTCCGGTACTACCTGCCCACGGGCAAGGGCAAAACGTGGGCGTTCCGCGTCAACCTGGGCATTGCCAACCCGTACGGTCCCTCCCGGTCGCTGCCCTACGAAAAGTTCTTCTTCGCCGGGGGCAGCAACAGCGTACGGGCCTGGGCGCCGCGCCGCCTCGGCTTTGGGTCGGCGCCCGACAGCATAGTGGCCGATGGCGGGTACGCTACCTACAACTACGAACAGCCCGGCGACATTCTCATCGAGGGCAGCGCCGAGTACCGGTTCGACATCATCAGCTTCCTGGAGGGGGCCGTGTTCGTGGACGCGGGCAATACGTGGCAACTGTACTCGTCGGAAGCCTCGCCGGGCGGCAACTTTAAACTGAACCGCTTCTACAAAGAGTTCGGCGTGGGCGGCGGCATCGGGGCCCGCCTCGACTTCTCGTTCCTGATCGTGCGCCTCGACCTGGCGACCAAGCTCTACGACCCCGGCCGCAGCGGCCAGGACCGCTGGGCCTTCCGCAACATCACCGCCAAACGGCCCTTGGGCGAAAAGAACCAAACGGTGCTTAACCTGGGCATTGGGTACCCGTTCTAAGAAGCGAGGAGCGAGAAGTCAGAAGCGAGAAGAAAGAACACGGGCTTGTCCGGGTAGAACGACAAAGTACGCGTTCCTTCTTCTCGCTTCTGGCTTCTCGCTCCTCGCTTCTTTAAAATCCCCTACCGCCGGAAGCCGCGCAGTTTGAGTTCGGTGAGGCGGCGTTTGGTATCGAGCGGAAATTCCCCTTTCATCACCCAGTCGTAGAAGGCGGGTTCTTTTTGCAGCACTTCGGCCAGGGGCCGGTCTTTGTGCTTGCCGAAGTTGACGATCACCTCGCCGTTGCCGTTGTACACCCAGCGGCCGGCCAGGTCCACCATCCGGTCGGCGGTCAGTTCGTGGAGTTTGGTCACGTCGTTGTGGATGGGCACGTACTCCTTGCCTTTGTCGTCCTTCATCACCCTGCCTTCGTAGCGTTCCACCTGGGCGCACAGCACCTCGAAAGTTGCCAGCGTATCGGCCTCGGCGCTGTGGGCGTTCACCAGTTCCTTGTTGCAGTAGAAGCGGTAGGCGGCCGTCAGCGTGCGGGGTTCCATCATGTGGAAGATGCGCTGGGCGTCCACCATGCGGCGGTTTTCGAGCTTAAAGTCCATTTCTACCCGCAGGAATTCCTCCACCAGCATGGGCACGTCGAAGCGGATGATGTTGAAGCCGGCCAGGTCGGCGCCTTCGAAAAACTGCATGATGGGCCGGGCCAGATCCCGGAACGTGGGCACGCCTTTGACGTCCTCGTCGTAGATGCCGTGGATGGTGCTCGACTCGGCCGAAATGGGAATGGTGGGGTTCACCCGCCAGGTCTTCACGTTGACTTCGCCGCCGGGCATGGCCTTGGCAATGCAGATTTCCACGATGCGGTCGTTGCAGATGTTGGTGCCGGTGGTTTCCAGGTCGAAAAAGGCAAGCGGCTTCTTCAGCTTAAGGGAATGCATAAATGAGTACGAAAGGATGAAAGGGCAGTGCTTAAAAAGGGCAGTGCTTCATGCGTTAGCCGGAAACTTCCGCGTCATGGACCACACTGGAGATTCAAAATTAAGAATTAGCCCCGGATGAAAGGGTGAAAAATAAAAAAACCTCCCGGGCCACCCGGAAGGCTTATGCGCCGTTGACAGTAAACAGTAATCAGTAATCAATTTGCCGTGACAGTTGAGTACTGATCACTGTTCACTGTTTACTGTTCACTGTTTACTGTTCACTGTTTACTGTTCACTGTTTACTGTTCACTGTTTACTGTTCACTGTTTACTGTTCACTGTTTACTGTTTACTGTTTACTGTTTACTGTTTACTGTTCACTGTTCACTGTTCACTGTTCACTGTTCACTGTTCACTGTCCCCTTCCTTCGAGGATCTTCTGGCCGAGGGTCTTCAGGTCGGTGCCGTTGAAGGTACCCGAACTCATCAGGAGCAGGTTTTTGCCCGCCCACGGCTGGCCGGTCAGGAACTGCTGGAGGGCCAGGTGGTCGGTGAACACGAGGAGGTCTTTCTTGCGGAAGGCATGCTTGACGTCCTCCTCGGAGATGGGTTCCAGCTTTTTGTGGGCAATGGTCTGGGGGTTGAAGTACACCACGGCCGTATCGGCGTCTTCGAAGGAGCCCTTGTACTGCTTGAGGAATTCCTTGTTGAGCGAACTGAACGTGTGCAGTTCGAGGCAGGCCACCAGCTTGCGGTCGGGAAACTGTTTCTTAACGGCCTTGGTGGTGGCTTCCAGTTTGGAGGGAGCGTGGGCGAAATCGCGGTACACGATGGTACGGTCGTTCTGGCCGACCACTTCGAGGCGGCGGGCCGCGCCCTTGAAGGTGCGGATGGCCTCGTAGAAACGCCGGTCGCCGATGCCGATCTTGCTGAGCACGGCCCGGGCGCCGTTGAGGTTGCGCATGTTGTGTTCGCCGAACACCTGCACGGGAATTTCTTCGCCCCCGTCGGTGACCAGGAACGTCTGCCCGTCGGTCACTTTGTGTTTGTGCGTGGCGTATTCCACCCGCGTTACGTCTTCGCGTTCCTTGCGGCAGATCACCGTCACCAGGTCGTCGGTTTCGTCGTAGATGAGCATGCCGCCCTTGGGCGTGGCGTCGGTAAACAGGTCAAACTGCCGCACGTACTCGTCGAACGTCGGAAACACGTTGATGTGGTCCCAGGCAATGCCGCTCACCAGGCCGATGTGGTGCTTGTAGAGCAGAAATTTGGGCCGCCGGTCCACGGGTGAGGCCAGGTATTCGTCGCCCTCGATGATGATCACCGGCGCGTCTTCCGAGAGGCGCACCATCGTTTCGAAGCCTTCGATCTGCGCCCCCACCATGTAGTCGAACTTGCGGTTGTGGTACTGGAGTACGTGCAGGATCATGGAAGTGATGGTGGTTTTGCCGTGGCTGCCGGCAATCACGATCCGCTGCTTGTCGCGGCTCTGCTCGTAGATGTATTCGGGGTACGAAAATACTTTGAGTCCCAGTTCCTGGGCCCGCTTCAGCTCCGGGTTGTCGGCCCGCGCGTGCATGCCCAGGATCACGGCGTCGAGGCCGGCGTGGACCTTTTCGGGAAACCAGCCGATGGCCGCGGGCAGCAAGCCCCGCTGGGCCAGCCGGGTACGGGAAGGCTCCACAATTTCGTCGTCGGAACCGGTGACCTGGTACCCCTTCTGGTGCAGGGCAATGGCCAGGTTGTGCATGGCGCTGCCGCCAATGGCAATGAAGTGAACGCGGGGAGTTGTTGAATGCATAGGCAAAAATAGGCAACTGCACCTCATTTTTGCAACGGCGGCCGGAGCGCCGGGCGGAAAGGTAAGTGTACCCCGAAAAACAGGGGTGTACCTTTCGGGCGGACTTCGCCGTGGTTTGCCGCCGCCACGCGCGGTAACTTGGCTTTATGCAAAAAACAATACGCATGCGCACCCGGATGCTCACCCTCTGCCTGTGGGCCGGTACCCTGGCCGCCCTGGCCCAGACCTCCTCATTGCCGCCCGGCCGGAATGCCGGCGAAGCTACGTCCGCCGCAACCACCCTGGTGGTTAAGTTTAAGCCCCAAACCGACGCAAAAGGCCGCCGGGTCCTCCCGAATGTCAGAAATCATTACGTTTTACAGCGGCTGGGCGTCCGGAAAATGACCCGTCCCTTCCCCGGCCGCACGGCGCAGTTCCAGAGCCTGGGCGCCGCCCGGCCCGGCGTGCAGCCCGTAGACCTGTCGGGCATCCACCGCATCACCCTCCCCGCCGGCCAGCCGGTGGCCGAGGCCATCCGGCTGCTCCAGGCCGACCCGGCCGTGGAATACGCCGAACCGCTGTACCGCAACTACCGGCCCCTGTACGTGCCCAACGACCCGCAGGCCCAACTCACCACGGGGGCGCAGTACCACCTGGCCCGGATCAAGGCTTACGAAGCCTGGGACCTGGAAAAAGGCAATCCCGACGTGACCATCGGCATCGTGGACTACGGCTTTGACGTCAACCACGAAGACCTCAAAGACAACATCCGCTACAACCCGGCCGACCCCGTAAACGGGATCGACGACGACGGGGACGGCTACAAGGACAACTACGCGGGCTGGAACGTAGCCACTGAAACCAACGCCGTGGGCGGCTCGGTGCATGGCTCTTTCGTGGCGGGCTGCGCCGCCGCCACCCCTGACAACGGCAAGGGCATTGCCGGCGTGGGGTTCCGCTGCAAGTTCCTGCCCGTCGCCATCGACGACTTTACGGGCTACGAAGGATTGTTCTACGCCGTGGACCGGGGCTGCAAGGTGATCAACCTCTCCTGGGGCCGCAAGGACGGCGAATACTCCCGCTACGAACAGGACCTGATCAACTACGCCGTGATCAACCACGACGTGGTGGTGGTGGCCGCGGCCGGCAACGACAGCAACGCGGACTACTACTGGCCCGCCTCGTACGACAACGTGATTTCGGTGGGAGCCACCGACGCCAACGACGCCAAGGGCGGCCTCTCCAACTACAACGAACGGGTGGACATTACCGCGCCGGGCATCAACCTGTACAGCGCCAACAACGGCGGCTACCAGACCAACTCGGGCACCTCGTTCTCGGCCCCGCTGGTGGCCGGGGCGGCGGCCCTGCTGCGCTCCCGCTTCCCCACCCTCACGGCGGCCGAAGTGGCCGAACGCCTGATCGCCACCGCCGACCCCATCGACCAGCTGGCAACCAACGCGGCCTTCGCGGGACTGCTGGGCAAGGGCCGCCTCAACGTGTACCGCGCCCTCAACGACGCCAAAGGCGTGCGGCTGACCGGCGCCAGCATCGGGGGCGGCCAGGACCTGCTCAACGGCACGCGGGAAAGAAAGCTCACCATCGGGGTCAAAAGTGCGTTCGGCGCGTTTGACAACCTGCAAATCACCATCACCAGCAGCACCCGCGGCGTGACGGTAATGTCGGGCGGGGCGGCCCTCGGCGCGCTGCCCGCCAACGGCAGGGGCGACAACCGCCACCAGCCCTTCGCCATTGCCATTGCCCCGGACGTAGCCGCGGGGGCGACCCTGGTCTTTACCCTGACCTACCGCGACGGCGCCTTTGCGGGCACCGAAACGTTTACCCTGAAAGCCAGCCAGGATTACCTGGACGTAGCCGTCAACCAGTTGCAGGTGACGGCCACCAGCCGGGGACGCATCGGGTTCAACGACAACTTCAACCTCCAGGGCATCGGGGCCCGGTACAAGAACCAACCCCTGCTCTTCGAGGCGGGCCTGCTGCTGGCAGCCTCCCCCACCCGGGTGTCCAACTGCCTGCGCGACCAGATGGGCATGGGCGACTACTCCTTGCAGGTTACCAAGGACGACCATTTCCGCACCGCCCGCCCCATCTGGTACGACCAGTCGAACGGGGCCGACTTTTCGGCGGCCGTGGCTTTTACCGACGGCGGCAACCCCGCCGCGCTGGGCCTCCAGGTGCGCCAGCAGGTGTACGCCTGGAAAGACAGCCCCTACGACAAAGCCGTGGTGTTTGAGTACAAAATCACCAATGCGGGCCCCGCTAACCTGGCGCAACTCTACGCCGGGCTTTTTGCCGACTGGGACCTGCACGGCTTCCGTTTCAACAAACAGGCCGGCGACCGGGCCGCCTGGGACGCCGCCCGGGGGCTGGGCTACGTGTTCAACCCCACCTTCGGGGGCACGCCGTACGCGGGCATCCAACTGCTGACCACCCAAACGCCCAACTACTACGCCTTCGACGACCTGGCCGGCATCAACACCTACGACGGGTTCTCACCCGCCGAAAAGTACGCGGCCCTCACGACGGCCAAGTGGCAGACCAGTGCCAACGCCAATGACGCGGCCCACGCCCTGGGCGCCCCGCTCGGCGGGCTCCAGATCGGCGAAACCCGCACCATTGCCTTCGCCCTGGTGGCCGGCGACAACCTGGCCGACCTGCGGGCCCAGGCCGACGCCATCCGGCAGCAGTTCGTGCGGGTAAAAACCAGCCCGGCGCCCCCGCTGGTCCGCACCGAGTTTTGCCTCAACGAAGCGGCCCGCCTCGCCTCGGCCAACGGCCGGCCGTTCAGGCTCTACGCCCGGCCGGGCGACGCCGCGCCCGTGGGCACGGCCAACAGCTTCGAACTCGGTGTGATGCGCAAAGACACGGTCGTGTACGTGGCGGGCCTCGACTCGCTCTACGAAGGCACCCGCACCGCCGTGACGGTAAAAGTGAGCCGCCCGCTGGCAACCTTCACCGCCAGCCGCGACAGCGTAGGGCTGCACGAACGGCACCTGGTGGACTTCGTTGACCAGACGCCCGGCGCGGTGGCCTGGGAATGGGATTTCGGCAACGGGTACAAAAGTTTTGAATCCGCAGTGACGCACAAATACACGACGCCCGGCGCGTACACCGTCCGGCTCACCACCACCACCGCCACGGGCTGCCCGAGCACGGCCACCCGCCAGATCCGGGTGTTCAGCCGCCTCACCAGCCCGCTGCCGGCGGCAAGCCCGGTAACCGTGTGTCCCGGCGACCCCGTCCGCATCGTGCCGGGCAACGGCACCCAGTTCAACCTGTACGCGTCGTTGCCGCTCACCCAACCGGTGGCGACGGGAACGGCGTTTGACCTGGGCCCGGTCACCAGGGATACGGTGGTCTACCTCACCGGCCTGGGCTTCCCCCGGGAAAGCGAACCGGTGGCCGTGCCGGTCACGGTTGCCGCGCCCGTAGCGGCATTCAGCGCCAACCGCGACAGCCTGGGGCTGCACGAAAAGCACGTCCTGGAACTTACCGACGCCAGCCTCGGCGCCGTCCGCTGGCAGTGGGATTTCGGTGACGGCGCCACGGCCGAAGGCGACCGGGTGAGCCACCCCTACGCCGTCCCCGGCGCGTACACCGTGCAACTGACGGTCACCAACGGCACCGGCTGCCGGAGCACGGCCACCCGGACCGTGTGGGTGGTGCCCGGCCTGCGGAGCCCCCAGCCCGCGGTGGAGCCGCTTGGCCTGTGCCCCGGCGACCCCATCCGGATCGCGCCGGGCAACGGCACCCGGTTCAAGCTGTACACCGCCCTGCCCCCGGCCGGTGCGGTCGGCAGCGGCGCCGCGTTCTCGCTGGGCGCGGCCACCCGCGACACGGTCTTCTACGTGACGGGCGCCGACTTCATGCTCGAAAGTGAGCCGGTGGCCGTACCCGTGAAGGTGTACGCGGTACGGGCCGCCTTCACCAGCAACGCCGACCGCCTGGACCTGCTCAATGCGGAAGCCCTGCAACTGACCGATGGCAGCACCGGGGCCACCTGGTGGCGCTGGCAGTTCGGCGACGGCACCGGCAGTGAAGCGCAGCACCCCACCCACACGTACGCCGAGCCGGGCGACTACGTGGTTTCCCTGCGGGCCGGCAACGAAAAGGGCTGCACCGACAGCACGGCGGTGCGGGTCACGGCATTCCGGAACGTGGTAAGCGACCTGGGAGCGGCCGTGGTGCTGGCGCCCAACCCGACCCGGGGCACTTTCTTCCTGCGCAAAGACGACGGTTTCCGGACCGGGCGCCTGGTGGTGACCGTGACGGACATACTGGGCAAGGAGGTCACGCAACGCGTCATCGACCAGCCCGCCAGGATTACCGAACTCCACCTTCCGCAGCAAGGCTTGTACCACGTCCGCATCCAGGCCAACGGCCAAACGGTGCGCAAGCGGCTGCTGGTGCTGTAGAAAGGAAACCGGATCAGGATTTATAGGATTAAAGGATGACCAGGATGCCCAGGATAAAAAGAGATTGGAGGAGGATTAGCAGGATGGGAAGATGAGGGGCAAGGGCGGCGCAATGGTTGGGATGAACCCGTAAAATTTATTTTTTGGCTCTATTCTTGAATCAAGTTGTTGTTAAGAGCGGGCGTAATGAGCACTTGGATCAAAGAGTGCAGGAGGGCTTTACCTCTTTTTCTCACGTTATGGACAAACTCAAAGAAGCCCAGGTATAAGGGCAGTTTTTCTTGCGAGATGCCTCTGTGGGGTCTGAGCCAGGAACGCAAAAGAGACCAGAAGCCTTCGATGGTGTTGACGTGAATTTCGCACTTGCCATCCTTGTCTTCATCGCGGGCATACTCGCCCTTGCCATGATTGACTCTTTTAAGCTCATACTTGTGAGTCATCCAGTCGTAAATGCTGTACTCATCGGTATTGACAAGCGTACCGGCTTTAACAGTTTGGGTAATGAGTGGTTGAATCGTCTTTCGCTTTACATCCTCCAGCAAAGCCACTTTTACCAATCCGTCCCGTTGGAGCATACCCAGCACGGGCGGCTTTTCATTAGCCTTGGTCCCACGTCCCCTTTTGCCTCTCAAACGCCTGCGGCGGGCTTTACGGCCTTTCTGTTGCACTTTCTTAGGCTGGCCCTTGTGGCCGGCCACCACATACAGTTCATCAATTTCTACCACCCCGCTTAGCTCAATTGCCTGCTTTTTTTTTCACCACACCCTCTCTCAGGTGAGTAGCCATTTGGTAGACCTCGCTCTCGGCCAAATCGAGTTCCTTGGCAATTTGCCGGTTGGACAAGTTCAGGCCCATCAAGTACAGGCACAGTATCCACACTTTCAACGGCTGGTGGTGCCCCTCAAACACCGTTCCCGTCAAGTCATCATAGTACTTCTCACACCCCTTACAGTAGTAGCGGTAACGGTGCTCAGTTGAATTATGATGACCATGACGACGGTAAGAATTACTCCCGCAGTGCGGGCAACTTACCCCTTCCTGCCACCTTAACTCCCGCACCTTTTCGTAACACAACCGGTCATCTACAATCTCTTGCAGTCGAATCAGCATACACCTTTAGCCTTTTTATGCTAATTTAACCCAACAACTTGATTCCCGAATTGAGCCTATTTTTTACGGGTTCATTTTTTTATTTTTGCCCCCTACCCCTTACGACCATGCCCGATTTCAAATACCCGGTGTTCGAAGAATTGTACAAGAAGGATTTCTTCATTGCGGAAGCCACGCTGCGGGAAATCCTGGCGTTGGGCAAGGAAGCCGCCGCCCCTGAACTGGAAAAGATCGCCAACGACGTGCTGGACGGATTCGACCCGGACCTGCCGGACGGCAAGGAACCGGCCGATGATGACTGGTACCGGCATTTTTACTTCCTGCACGCCCTGTACCTGCTGCACGAACTGGACGCCCAGGAATCACTGCCCCTCCTGCTGAAGCTGTTGCGCAAAGACCACGACTTCCTGGAATACTGGTTCGCCGACAACATTTACGAAGAAATACCCGATCTGATTACCAAGCTGGGCCGCAACCAGTTGCCGGCATTGATAGAAGCGGTCAATGATTCCAGTTTGTCACTGCACAGCCGTAATCTGGTTGACAAAGCCCTTGTCCAGATTGCGGTACTGCACCCCGGCAAACGACCCGACATCATGGGGTTTTACCGCCAATACCTGCGAAGTATACTCCGGCAAGCCGACAACATTGAGGAGGTATACCCCGAAGACCAGGACGAAAGCTACGGATTAGACGTCTACACGTACGTGGCCTTTTTGCTTTCGGATCTCGAAAAGATCAATGCCATCGAACTGGAAAGCGAAATCCGGCAGTGCCACCAGCAGGGACTGGTGGACGAATCCATCACGGGCGGTGAGGAAGACATTGACTTCCGGGAAGAAACCTATGTGCCGCCCGGGGACATTTTCGAACGGTACGAGGCCATGAAAGAGTGGCCGGGGGATGACTCACCCTTTAACCCCGACGCCGAGAACATCCGCAAGCGGAAGGCGCTGGAAAAGGAAAAAGAGCGGCTGCAACGCGAGAAGGAAAGCAAGAAGCAGGGGGAAAAAGACCGGCTGGCCCAGAAATACGCCCCCCAACCGGTTGCCTCGTCGGCCCTCAAGGTGGAGCGCAACGACCCCTGCCCCTGCGGCAGCGGCAAAAAATACAAAAAGTGCTGTATGCCTTGATTTAGAAGCCAGAAGCGAGGAGTGAGAAGCGAGAAGATTGCGTACCGGCATGTTGCGAAAGAACCACAAAGTGCGTGTACCTCCTTCTCGCTCCTCGCTTCTGGCTTCTCGCTTCTTACCTGATAACCGGGTGTTGGTTCTGCTGGATGTGTACGCCGGGGACGTTTTCGCCGTCGCGGATGGCCCGTTTGACGGCCAGCTTGTCCACCTGGATGTCCATGCGGATGGTTTTGAAGCGGTCGGGCACGCGTTCGGCGTCTTCCACGATGCACTCCTCGGTGTTGCGCAGGCCGATGGTGTGCGTGCCGGCCCGGATGGTGCCGAACTCCTGCACGGCCTGCACGAGCCCCTTCTGGAGAAAGACCAGCAGGTTATTGTTCTGCCGCTTGAGGTGCTGCAGGCGTTTGATCTCTTCGTCGATGCGGTCGTTCTGCGTTTCGAGGCTGCCGATGAACTCCACGTAAGCCAGGCTTTTTTCGGCGAGTTCCTGCCGGTTGATGGACAGGGCCTGTTCCATTTCGGGCGTAAGCTCCCCCTCCCCTTCCTCGATCCGGTGGATTAAATCGGTGTATTCTTTGCGAATGTTCAAGAGTGTTTTCATACTTGAAAAACAGGATTTTATAGCTTATAATTTAACCAAAAAAACCCACTTTTCATTCCCCCGGGCTAAATTTCGCGGCCCTTTTTGCGGGCTCGTCTGCCCGGAAGTTTGTTAATTTGTAGAGGCACTTTGGCAGGCGGGCCCGTCCGGCTCCGCCCCGGGAAAGTTTCGCCGCCGACCACTTTTAACCTCCTTTTCATGCGCGTACTCCACACCTCCGACTGGCACCTGGGCCACCGCCTGCACGACCACGACCGCAACGAAGAGCACGCGCAATTCCTGGAGTGGCTGCTGGGCGCCATCGAGACGCAGCGGGCCGACGCCCTGGTGGTGGCCGGCGACATTTTCGACACGGCCAACCCCACCCACGCGGCCCTCGAACAGTACTACCGCTTCCTGATGGGCCTCCGGCAAACCTGCTGCCGCCACGTGGTCATCATCGGCGGCAACCACGACTCGCCGGGCACGCTCAACGCCCCGCGCGAAATCCTCAAGTTTCTCAACATCCACGTGACGGGCAAGGCCCACGACAACCCCGACGACGAGATCATTTCCCTCCGCGACCGGGCCGGCCGCCTCGAAGGGGTGGTCTGCGCCGTGCCCTTTTTGCGCGACCGTGACATCCGGCAGGCGGTGGCCGGGGAGAGCTACGCCGAAATGGAACAACGCCTCAAGGAAGGCATCGTGCGCCGGTACCGGCAGGCCGCCGCCCACGCCCTGCCCTTCAAAGAACTGCCCATCCCGGTCATTGCCACCGGCCACCTGTTTGCCAGCGGCGGCCAGCTCAGCGACGCCCTGGAGGCCAGCGAAAAACCCATCCACATCGGTACGCTGGGCAACGTGCACGCCGACGAATTTCCCGACGCCTTCGACTACATTGCCCTCGGGCACCTGCACCGCCCGCAGAAGGTGAGCGGCCGCGAACACATCCGCTACGCCGGGTCGCCCCTGCCGCTGGGCTTCTCCGAATTCGAGGACCGCAAAACCGTGTACCTGGTGGCATTCAGCGGCAACCGGCTCGAAAGCGTGGCCCCGCTCGAAGTCCCCTCCCGGCGCCGGCTGGTGCGCCTGCGCGGGCCCATCACCAGGCTCACCGAAGAACTGCTTACCCTCGACGACCCGGCCGGGCTGAAGACCTGGGTGGAGGTGCGGGCCGAACTGGAAGCGTACGACCCCTACTTCGTGCAGAAAATGAACGAACTCGTGAAGGGCCGCAACCTGGCCATCCTCAAGTACCAGGTCACCTACCCCAACCGGCCGCAGAGCCTCGACGAACTGATGCCCGAACGCACCCTCAGCGACCTGAGTGCCGAAGAAGTGTTCCGCCGCAAGTGCGAAAGCGAACAGTTCAACCTGGAAGGCAACCCCGACATCCTGGGCGCCTTCCGGGAGTTGCTCGAAGAAATGGAAAGCCAGGAGTAGACGCGTTGCAAACCCGTACTTCGTTCTCCCGCCCGTTGTTGGCCCGTACGATTCAGAAACATGACCAGAAATACCGTTTTCGCTTTGGTGCTGCTCACCACTTCAAGCTGCATTTGTCCGGAGGGCAACTTCATTTTTTTTGACAAGGAAGCCCAGGTCATCCAAATCGAGTCCGAAAAGTACTACATTCAGCAGATCGACATTACGTTACCCCGGCGCGCAGACCGTTACGCCGACAGTACCCTGGCTACCATCCAACGGGTGGGCAGCGGCCAGCGGCGCATTGATTTGAAAAACATCAGCAACGCATACCGGGTTACGGGCGGCTTGAAGGGATGGATGAACCAGGGGACGACTTATAAAGTGCAAATCAAGAAGTTCAAGCAGTACGAGGAAGCCCCGGATGCTTTCGACAACGAGGACCTGATTTCGTTCTGGCTGACCGACAACGATAAAAAGCTGGAAAAATACACCAGCACGCACCCTTGCCCCTGAACTGGTTGGCCTCAGAAATGTTTCGCATTACTACTCACCTTGCCGCTTTCGAATGAAAATTCTTTCCGTCCGGTTAAAAAACATCAATTCCCTCAAAGGCGAGCATTACATCAATTTCAACGCCCCGCCCTTTACCGACACGGGCCTGTTTGCCATCACCGGGCCCACCGGTTCGGGCAAAACCACCATCCTCGACGCCATGACGCTGGCCCTCTACGGGCTGGCCCCCCGCTTTAACCGCGACAGCCCCGCCCAGATGATGAGCCACCACACCGGCGACTGCGCCGCCGAGGTGGAATTTGAAGTAGAAGGCCGCCTGTACCGGTCGCGGTGGTCGCTGGCCCGGGCCCGCAACAAGCCCGACGGCAACCTGCAAGACCCCCGGATGGAACTGCACGACCTGACGGCCGGCAAAATCCTGGAAGAGAAAAAATCGCTGGTGCCGCCGCTGGTCACCGAAATCACCGGCCTCGACTACTTCCGCTTCCTGCGGTCGGTGCTGCTGGCCCAGGGCGACTTTGCCGCCTTCCTGAAAGCCGACGAAAAAACCCGGGGCGAACTGCTCGAAAAGATCACCGGCGCCGACCTCTACACCCGCCTCTCCAAGAAAGCCTTTGAGATGCAGAAGGAGAAAAAGCTCGAACTCGACGCCCTCGAAAAAAAGCTCGACAACTCCCGCCTGCTCTCCCCCGAACAGCTGCAAACCCTCCGCGATGAACTCGACGCGGCCGGCGGGCGGAGCCGGGAACTCGACGCCGAACTCGAACGGCTCACCCGGGAGAAACAGTGGCTGACCGACCTGGCCAGTGTGCGCACGAAAGGCGCCGGGTTGCAGGCCGAACTCGACGCGGCCCTCGCGCGGCAGGCGGCCTTCTCCCCGGACCTCCAACGCTACGAACGGCACCTGCGGGCCGCCCCGCTGCGCCCCGACCACAAGGAAGTAGAAATGCTCGAAAGCCAGGCCGGCGCCCTGCGGGGACAGGTGGCCCGCCTCGGCGACGAAACGGCCGGCCTGGAAGCTGCCCGCCAACGCGTTGAACGGGCCACCGACGACGCCCGCCGGCGCCTGGCCACCGCCCGGGCCGAACTCGCCGAACGCCTGCCCGTCATCAGCCAGGCCGAAATGCTCGAAAAGGAACGCGGCGACCTGCGCGGCCAGTACCTGCACTTCCAGGCCGAACAAACCGCCCTGCAGAATGACATCCGCACCTACGGGGAGCGGCTGGGAACGCTGGGAACCGAAAAAGCCGCTCTGCTCGCCCGCCGGGCCAGACTGGAAGCCTACCTGGCGGCCCACGCCGGCGACGATTGCCTGGAAGGCGACCTGGCCCTGCTGGCGCAAATGCTGCCCCAACTCGCCGAAGCGGGCCGCGAAACCGCCGCCAAGGAAAAACAAATGACCGGGCTGGAAACCCGTCGCGCCGAACTCGAAGCCGAACGGGGGCGCCACGCGGAAGCCCTCAAGAAGTACGCCGCGCACGTCCGCTGGCTCGATTCGCAGGTGGAAGACATCCGCTCGGCGGTGCAGAAAACGCTGGCCGGCTTTTCGCCCGACAAGCTCGAAAACCAGTTGCAACTGCTCAACAACCGGTACGTGATCCTCACCAACCAGCTCCGCATGGCGCAGGATTACGTGACCAAGTACGGCCAGCTCGAAGAACTCCAGCACGAACTGCTCGACAACCAGCGGCAGACGGCCGCCCTGCAAGCCGAGATGGGCCGGCTCAGGGAACGGGAAGGCCAGCTGCTCGGGGAGCTGACCCTGCTGCAACGGCTGTGCGAGGCCGAAAACCTGATCCTCAACTACGAAGCCGCCCGCGGCCAACTCACGCCCGGCGCGCCCTGCCCCCTGTGCGGTTCCACGCACCACCCCTACCGCGAGGCACACTACGTGCCGGAGCTTTCGCAGACCCAGCTTCAGCGCGACCGGAAGGCCGAAGAACTGCACGCGCTGCGCCTCCAGCTCGACGGCGTGCGGGGCCAGCTCGGCGCCCTCGAAGCCAGCCGGGTCAAAGACCAGCGGCAGGTGCAGAACCTTTCGCTGGAAACGGCCACGCTGGAAAAGAACTTTTCGGCCTTCAACCTCCAGTTGGGCAAGCAAAACCCCATTGCCCAGCCCCAGACGCTGCAACAACTCATCGGCAGCCACCAGTCGGAACAGCAGCGCCTGCTCGACATCCAGCGCGACTACCGCACCCAGCAGGACAACCTGCACCAGTACCGCGAGCAGCGGGAAGGCGACCGGGCCCAGTTGCAGAAGCTCGAAGGCGAAATCGACAAGATCAACTCCCTGCTCGAAAACCTCGACCGCGAAAAGCGCCAGGTGGCCGACGACCTCCGCCGCCTCGCCGACCACGCCCGGCAGTACCGCGCGGCCCTGGCCGACAAGCTGACGCCCTACGGCCTGTCGCTGCCCGCCGAAGCCGACCACCCGGGCTGGCTGGCCGGGCTGCGCAAGCGGAGCGAAGACTACAAGCGGGCCCGCCAGGAAGACGAACGCACCGAAAGCCGCCTGAAGGACGTGCAGGCCGAAGCCCAGAGCCTGGAGGCCCTGGTGGCGCAGCTCCAGACCCAGGCCGACCGCCGGCAGGCCGACCTCGACGCCCTCACGCAGAAGGGCAAGTCGCTCGCCGCCCAGATCAACGGGCTGCTCGGCGGCGCCGCGCCGGCCCGGGAACGGGAACGCCTGGCGGCAGCCGTGGCCGAAGCCGAAGCCGCCCTCGAAAACCTGAACCGGGAACTCAATACCCGCAACGACCAGCTCGCCAAGCGGCAGGGACAGTTGCAGGAGCAGCAGCACGCCCTGGCCGCTACCGAAGCACGGCTCCGGGAGGGGCAGGCGGCCTTCGCCGAAAAGCTGCGCGGGGCCGGCTTTGCCGACGCGGAAGGGTTCCGGGCCTGCCTGCTGGGTGCCGGCGAAGAAGCCCGGCTCAAAACCGAAAAGGAACGCCTGGAAGCGGCCATCACCCAGGTCCGCGGCGCCCTCGGGCAGAACGAAAAGGACCTGGCCGCCCTCACCGCCCAGGCCCTCACCACGGCGGCGCTGCCCGACGTGCAGGCGGCCATTGACCGGCAAAGCGCCGAACGGCGGGGCCTGCTCGAAGCGGCGGCCCGCCTGCGGCACATCCTGGCCGAAAACGCCCGGCTCGAAGCCTCCTTCGCCCAACTGACCCGCGACATTGAGCGGCAGCGGGCCGAATACCACCGCTGGAAAACCCTTTCGAACATGATCGGATCGGCCACCGGCGCCGAGTTCAACACCTTTGCCCAGGGCCTCACGCTGGCGCACCTGGTGCAACTGGCCAACCGCCACCTGCGCCGGCTCAACCCCCGTTACCAGGTGCGGCGCGTGCCCGGCTCGGACCTCGACCTGGAGATCATCGACCAGGACCAGGCCGACAACGTGCGGCCCCTGCGCACCCTCTCGGGCGGCGAGACGTTCCTGGTGAGCCTGGCCCTGGCCCTGGGGCTGTCGGACCTGGCCGGCAACAAGACCCGCATCGATTCGCTGTTCATCGACGAAGGGTTCGGCACGCTCGACCCGCACACCCTCGATACGGTGATCGCCACGCTCGAAAACCTGCAAGCCACCGGCAAGCTGATCGGCATTATTTCGCACGTGGAAGCCCTCAAAGACCGCATCACCACGCAGGTGCAGGTGGTCCGCCAGAGCGGCGGCGTGAGCCGGGTGCAGATTGGCGGCTAACGCGGTTAACCTTTTCGGGGGGGCCGCGTAAGAGGTAAGCAGGGCTGATCCTGGGGGTTCCCACGCCTCCGCCCATGTAAGAAAACCACCCGATTCCTCATGTCTGCCGCGTTACGCGCACCGTTTTTATTCCGGGCAAAGGGCCCAAATTCCGGCTGTACGGGCCGGAACGGGCTTTATGTGCCGAATAGACGACGCCGACGAAGGGAAGCGGGGGCGGAAGGGGCCGGTCCGGCCAAAAATTTTGTGCGCCGATTGTTTTGATTTATCCGAATTATAAGTAATTTTTAACCCACAATTTTACGTATCCAAATCCGATTCAGATGATACGCATCGTCGACCAAAAGAATGTCGGGGTACTCCTGAAGGAAACTACCGACGCACTGAAGGACAACCTTCAGGCCGTAGAGCAATACAGTGCACAGGCAGCCGCCGACAAGATCGACCAGATGAAAATCATGGAAGAGATTAAGGCCCTGGAGCACAAAGTAGAAGAGGTTACCCAGATTCTCTGCAAAACCACCCTCTCCTACATGGTTCGCTTCCAGCTGAAAGACGACCTGGAGTACTACCACGAGATTATCGAGAGAAAGAAAAAGATGCTGGCTTCCTGAGCCGTTCCGGCCCGGCACCCTCTTTTGCTCGCCATCCTCCAAAGCCTTTCGGGGCTTTTTTTATTGTCCACCCGCTCCTATCCTCTCTGTGCTCATGGCGGCGATCACCTGGGAAGACTTCGAAAAAGTAGATATCCGCGTCGGGACGGTGCTCGACGTGCAGCCCTTCCCCAAGGCCCGCAAGCCGGCCTACCAGCTTACCATCGACTTCGGGCCCCTCGGCACCCGGCGTTCCAGCGCCCAGGTTACCACCCTCTACTCCCCCGCGGACCTGCTCCACAAACAGGTGGTTGCCGTCGTCAACTTTCCCCCCAAACAGATTGCCACCTTCTTTTCCGAATGCCTCGTACTGGGCGTGGTCGGCAACGCCGGCGAAGTGGTGCTCCTGCGGCCGGAACGGGAAGTGGAGAACGGGCTGCGCATTGGGTGAAGCGTTGCTGGTCAATGGTCAGCAGTCATTGGTCATTAGTCATTGGTCAATAGGCAATGGTCATTGGTCATTGGTCATTCGGTAGTCATAGGTGAGCCGGATGCGATCACTTACGCGCACCCAATGACCACTGACTAATGACCAATGACTAATGACCAATGACCAATGCACTAATCAACCCCTCCCCATGAATTAATTCGAGTAAAATGTCGTTACAATATATGTATATACATATATTTGCGAAAGCAGTACCCGAACCTCTATATGCTGACCGTAATGGAATTGGAAAAGGAAATACACCAGACGAAGTTCGAGCATGAGTACCAAAAACTGATGCTCAACATTCTCTTTACCAGCAACTGGCTCACCCTCAAGCATACCCAGCGGTTGAAACCCTACGGCATCTCGCCGCAGCAGTTCAACATCCTGCGGATTCTGCGGGGCCAGTACCCCAACAGCGCCACCGTAACGCTGCTCACCGAACGGATGCTCGACAAAAACTCCAATGCCTCCCGGCTGGTGGAAAAACTCCGGCTGAAGGGCCTGGTGGACCGTTGCGTGTGCCCCGAAGACCGCCGGGCCGTAAACGTAAAAATCACGCAGCAGGGCCTCGACCTGCTCAAAACGCTGGATACCCAGAGCGGTTCCATGCACCGCGACCTGGAGCACCTTTCCGAAGAGGAAGCCCGGCTGGTGAACCAGCTGCTCGACCGGATCCGGGGGTAGGAATGATGGAGGGAGGGAGTTGGAGAATCAGAGAGTCGGATGGGTGCAGTGGCCGGAGAAAGTTTGGCACGATCATTGGCAAAGGGTGTGCGAACGGCTGTTTGACGCCGGCTGCGGAAAAAACTAATTTCGATAACTAACGTAGTATAGTCAAACAGCTAATCAAACCGTACAACTTTTTGATAGGTTTAATCAAATTCAGTAAAAAAATGAGAACAACACCAATCAGCTTAAAAAGTATTCTGCCCATTTTTCTGGCCGCCCTGCTTATTTTTGGTTGCAACGCCAGCCGTACCACCAAAGGGGGCCTGATCGGGGCCGGAGCCGGGGGCGCCGTGGGTGGCGTAATCGGGGCCGCAACCGGTAATACTGCCGCTGGCGCCATCATCGGTGCTACCGTGGGCGGCGCTGCCGGGGCCGTGATCGGCCGGTACATGGACAAGCAAGCCAAAGAAATCGAACAGGAAGTTCCCAATGCGAAAGTAGAACGGGTGGGTGAAGGCATCCGGGTGACCCTGCCCGAAGGCATTCTTTTCGCCTTCAACTCCGACCAGTTGTCGCCGCAGGCCGACAACAGTGTGCAGGACATGGCTAAAATCCTCAAGAAGTACAACGATACGGAAATCGTGATCGAAGGCCACACCGACAACAAGGGTGCCGAGCAGTACAACCAGAAGCTTTCCGAGCGTCGCGCCAAGGCCGTAGCCAGCCGGCTGAAGGAACTGGGTGTAGGTAACAACCGCCTGGAAACCAAAGGGTACGGCTTTGGTCAGCCCGTAGCTTCCAACGACACGGATGCCGGCCGGGCCCAGAACCGCCGCGTGGAAGTAGCCATTTTCGCCAACGACCAGTTGAAGGAAAAGGCCAAGCAGGGCGACGTGAAAGTGGAGTAACGTTCCCCCTTCCTGCAAACCAAACCATATGAAAAAGCGACTGCCGGGCAAACGTCCGGCAGTCGCTTTTTTGTGTCTTATGGATGGGCGGTTAAAAATGAATGCAGGTTGGTTTAGAACAATTGCAGACCGGTGGTTTGCAGCAAAGCCGTAGTTTCTACTGGGAAAGCGTAGTTTCTTCCGGGAAAGCGGTAAGCTTTGGTTCTGCCGGAGGCGTCAGCATTCAGATAAGTGATGTACGGGTCAGATGCAAACGCCCCGCCCCCGGTTGCTTCCCCCGCCCGTTTTATTTATCCCTTCCCGATCCTCCTCCGGTCTCCCTTCCTCCGGTCTGCGGTCTCCTTTAGTTTCCCATATTCTTTCCGGCGATGTAGCCCGTGGTCCAGGCGTTCTGGAAGTTGAAGCCGCCGGTGATGCCGTCCACGTCGAGGATTTCGCCGGCGAAGAAGAGGCCGGGGCAGCGGCGGCTTTCCATCGTTTGCCATTCTACCTCGCCGGCGGCAATGCCTCCGCAGGTAACGAATTCGTCCTTGTAAGTGCTTTTGCCGTCAACGTGGTACGTGCTGTGCACCAGCGCATCGATCAGCTTGTTGAGGTTTTTCTTGGGCAGGTCGGCCCAGCGGAGGGCTTCGCCAATTTCGGCACCTTCCACCAGCCGCTTCCAGAGCCGTTGCGGCAGGCCGTACAGCGGGTTGGCGGCCACCGTCTGCTTCGGGT
Source organism: uncultured Sphingobacteriales bacterium (assembly GCA_963844325.1). Classification (GTDB taxonomy): domain Bacteria; phylum Bacteroidota; class Bacteroidia; order Cytophagales; family 172606-1; genus CADCTQ01. Next base: position 3,304,778 of record CAWJNV010000002.1, on the reverse strand, counting down.
GGGCGTCGCGGTAGGCCGAGAGATCGGCGCGCACCGCGTCTTCATTCTTGCCCGGCACCCAGTTGACCTGCATCTGGAAACGGTAGTCGAGGCCGGCCAGGTCGCGGGCTCCCCAGGCCGAGAGTTTGAGCACGGCCGGGCCGCTGAACCCCCAATGCGTGACCAGCAACGGCCCGTTTTGCAGCAGTTTGGTGCCTGACACCTTCACCACCGCTTCGGGTACCGACACGCCGGCCAGGTCGAGCAGCGGCGAGGTGGGTACGTTGAACGTAAACAGCGACGGCACCGGCGGCATCACCCGGTGGCCGAGCCGTTCGAGCCAGGCGTAGGCTGCCGCGTTGGGGTTGCCGCCCGTGGCGACCAGCACCCGGTCGGCCCGCAGCATGGCGCCGTCGGTGCCGGTAATGATGAACTGCCCGGTATCCGGGTCCTTGTCGATGCCTTTTACGCCCCAGCCCGTCCGGATTTCCACGCCCACGGCGCAGGCTTCGGCCATCAGGCAATCCACGATGGTCTGCGAATTGTCGGTAACGGGAAACATGCGGCCGTCGGGCTCCGTTTTGAGGCGCACGCCCCGCCCCTCGAACCACTGCACGGTGGTGGTGGCGTCGAACTGGGTGAACGGACCGGGCAGGCTTTTTTCGCCCCGCGGGTAGCTCTTTACCAGGCGGCTCCGTTCGTAACAGGCGTGGGTGACGTTGCAGCGGCCCCCGCCCGAAATCTTTACTTTGGAAAGCAGTTTGTTGCTCTTCTCGAGGATGATGACGCGGCTGCCGGGAAAGGCCCGGGCCGCCGTGACGGCCCCGAAAAAACCCGCGGCACCGCCCCCGATCACCACCATTTGCTTCGTTTTATTCATTCGCGTTGCGCACAATTCTTTGGGCCTTCCGGCTCCCGCACGGTTGGCAGTATGTAGGGAATGGGGTATTTTAGCCCGGTGTTGGTCAGTGAACAGTGATCAGTAAACAGTGATCAGTGGGTACGCATAAGTCATTACTGATTACTGTTCACTGATTACTGACCAATAAACTCCGTTATCGTTTTTTAAATCACGTTCTCATGGCCAGAAAACAGGGCAGCCCGGGCATCGGCAAAACCATATTGGCACTCATCCTCGTGGCTGCCGCGTATTACTTCCTCAACCGGGAGTCGGGCAACACGCCGCCGGCGACGAACCGGGAACGGAAAACACCCCGGAGTCAAAACGAAAATGCGCCCCGTAAACGTTCCCCGGAACGCGAAACGGCCCCTTCCGGCACCGAGGCGCCCACCACGGGCGGCTTTGATTTCGAGAACGAAGCCGGCTTCGGGCAGCCCGTTTCGGCGAAAGATTGCCAGGTGGTGCAACACCAGGCCTACGCGCTGTGCTACGCCGAAACCTACGAACAGCCGTACTGGGTAGCCTACCGCCTCAGTTCCACCCAGATTCGGGGGGCGGCCGAACGCGAAAACGACTTCCGCCCCGACCCGGAGGTGGGTTCCGGCTCGGCCATTCCCGAAGACTACCGCGGCACGGGCTACGACCGGGGCCACCTGGCGCCGGCCGCCGACTTCAAAAGCTCCCCCGCGTGGATGTCCGAATCGTTTTTCATGAGCAACATGAGTCCGCAGATGCCCGACTTCAACCGGGGCATCTGGGAAACCCTCGAATCGCGGGTGCGGGAATGGGTGCGGCGCGACAAGCTGTTTTACGTGGTGACGGGGCCCGTGCTCAAGCGGGGCCTGCCCCGGATCGGCAAGCGCAACCAGGTGGCCGTGCCCGAACAGTACTACAAGATCGTGCTGCACCTGCGCAGCCCCGAGGTCCGGGCCATTGCCTTCCTGATGCGCAACGAAGGGTCCGACAAGCCGCTCAAGTCGTTTGCCGTCTCCATCGACAAGGTGGAGCAGGTGACCGGGCTCGACTTCTTCCCCCACCTGCCCGACGACCTGGAAACCTCCCTCGAAAGCGCCGTGGATACGAAGCCGTGGTTCAAGTAATGACTAATTCTGCTGATAGGGGTTTCACGGTATGGACATATAGTGGAACGCAAAGAAGCTGTACGGGCACGAATATCTTTCCAGCCAGGGGCAGAATGAGCAGGCGGGAAAGGGCCGCATCGCGGGAAAGGGTCGCATCGCGGCTCCCCTCCTCGGAGGGGTTAGGGGGTGGGTTTACCTGCGTGAGACAAGTTAAACAGGGATCACCACACTGCGGTGATCTCCCTTATGTCAAAGCAAAATTCTTCGCTGATTACGCCCTACGCAAATTCCTCTTTGCGGTGATCCTCATAGTATTCGTCGCATATAAGTAAACCCACCCCCTAACCCCTCCTCGGAGTAGGGCTGTACAGTTTAAGTTATAAAAGCCAGGAATATAGCTCTTTGATATTGTGCGCATAGCGTTCAGTAGTTGCTTTCAGAGAGGAGAAGCCTTTGGCTCTGGTTAAATTCAAGACCATGTTCTTGATAAGGGAAACGTTTTTGGCGGCCTGATGGTGTCGGATGCGGTTTTTGTCTTCCTTCATGTGGACGTCTTTGACCCAATGCAAGCGGTTCTCAATGCCCCAATGATTGCGAATCAGAGTAGCGGCTTGTTGGGCCGATTCCATCTTGCGGCTCAAGATATAGTAGTGGGTCTTCTCATAAGGCTTAGCTTTCTGGAAGCGCTTGCCTTTGCGATAGCCCCAGCGCCTGAGTACTACAAAGCAGACAATGCCTTTGTAGTAGTTTTGCCAGTCTTGAGGGGCGGCAAAGAGCTGGCAGTGGCGGTGTTCCAGGCGACCCCGGTTCTTCTCTCGGTACTGCTGCTCACTGAGGGGCTTTTGGGAGCGGGCCTCTTGTTGGAGGCGGGCCAGGAGTTTGACCTGATTGGCCTTCACTTGCAAGCAGTAGTCATTGCCCGAATCAACAATAGCTTCTAGCGTTTTTTTTGGCTGTGCAAGGCATCCAGCGTGAGCATAGCGCCTTTTAGATCGAGTTTTTCAATCAAATCGCGCACGACTTGGGCCTCACCCTGCTGGCCATTGTGAAAGGCTTGTAAGCCTACTACCAACTGGCTTTGGTGAGAAAACACCTGTACCATAGCCACAAAGTCCTGGTAGCTTTCTGGGTAGTCAGAAAGGGTAGACTTCAAACTCTTGCCGTCTAAGCTGTAGGCTGGCTGAGCTTGTTCTAGGGGTTGAGCTTGTCCTAGGGGTTGAGCTTGTCCTAGGGGTTGAGCTTGTCCTAGGGGTTGAGCTTGTCCTAGGGGCTGAGCTTGTAGTTGGCCGAGCCAAGCCTGGAACTGCTGCTTGAAGGCCTCAAAGTCGAGCCTTCCCAACACCTCGCCGATGGTAACATGACCCGGTACGCCGTGCTTAAAACCAAACAAGCGTACAAACGCCCAGGCGTGACGTTGCATGAAGCGGGCCAGTTCCCGATAGCCGTAGTAGCCACTTAAGTTGCCTATGACTATCATTGCCAGTAGCGAGGGCAAGGGGTGGCGACTACCCTTTTTACAGCGAGGATCAGGTACTTTGGACAGAAAAGATAACAAGTTAGCAGCCATACTCATTTATATTTCTTGCAAATATACTTGCTAACAACTACTTACACCAAAACTAAACAACCCTACTCCGAGGAGGGGAGCCGCGATGCGACCCCTTCCCGCGATGCGACCCTTTCTCGCGACGCGACCTCTTCCCGCGATGCAGCCCTTTCCCGCCTGCTCATTCTGCCCCTGGCTGGAAAGATATTCGTACCAATAGGGCTCCTGCTTTTGCCCTTTGTACACGCTGCTTTTCTCCCCTCTACAAACTTATCTTTCCATTCAACCAATGACTAATGATGCGTACACGGATTTCGGTGGGAATACGGGGCCTGTCGGTATGGCAAGCATTGGTCATTGGTAAGTCATTATTCCATTTTGGACTTAACAAATTTTCTTTTTAAAGGTTTTTAGGTAAAATAGGATTGGTAACTATCGTGGAAGGTTATGAAATCATTTGCCCGGCTCATCTCAACGCTGGAGAACGCTACGGACCCCGTCCAGAAAAAAACCTTTTTCCGTGAATACCTGTGCGCGGCCCGGGAGTCGGACCGGCTGTGGGCGGTTGCCCTGCTGCTGGGCCGCAAGCCGCGGCGGGTGGCGCCGGTGGCGACGCTCAAAGCATGGGCCATCGAGGCCGGCAACGTGTCGCCGTGGCTGTTCGAAGAATCGTTCCTGGCCGTGGGCGAACTGGCCGAAACCATTGCCCTGATCCTGCCGGCCGCCCGGTATCCCTCGCGCAAGAGCCTTTCGCAGTGGATGACCTGCCTGCATTCGCTCGAAGAACTCAACGAATACCAGCAGCGGGAAAGCGTGCTGGCGGCCTGGGACGAACAGGAACCCTCCGAACGCCTGCTGTTCATCAAACTGCTGGCGGGCAGTTTCCGGTCGCCCCTCCCCGAGCCGCTGCTGACCGAAGCCCTGGCCGAACTCTGCAACGCCGAAAAAACCTGGGTGGCGCACCAACTGGCCGGCGACTGGCACCCGCACGGGTGTTCGCTGGAAGACCTGCTGTCGGCCACCAGTTGCCCCACGGCCGTATCGCAGCCGTACCCCTTCTTCCTGGCCCACCAACTGGAAGAGTCCGTGACGCACCTGGGCGACGTAAGCGACTGGCTGGCCGAATGGAAGTGGGACGGCATCCGGGCGCAGGTGGTCAAGCGCAACGGCGAACTCTTCGTGTGGTCGCGGGGCGAGGAGCTGGTCACCGACAAGTTCCCCGAACTGGCTTCCCTCCGGCACGGGCTGCCCGACGGCACCGTGCTCGACGGCGAACTGGTCGCGTTTGCCGAAGGCCATCCCCTCCCCTACGGTTCGCTGCACGGCCGGCTTTCGCGCAAAACACTGCCCGCCAAGGCCCTCAAGGAAGCGCCGGTGGTGCTTATTGCCTACGACCTGCTGGAGTGGTCCGGCGCCGACATCCGCCGCGAACCCTGCGAAAGCCGCCGCCAACGGCTCGAAAGCCTCGTCGCCACCCTGCGTTCGGACGGGCTGCTGTTTTCGGACGCCCTGCCCTTCGACGCCTGGCCGGACTTGCAGGCCCTGCACGCCCAGGCGCGGGAACACTTCGCGGAAGGCATCATGCTCAAGCGGAAAGCATCGCCCTACCAGATGGGCCGGCGGCGCGGCGACTGGTGGAAGTGGCGGGCCGAACCCTTTACCCTCGACGGCGTGCTCATGTACGCCCAGCGGCCCCAGCCCAACGGGCAGGAAATATTTCCCGACCTGACCTTCGGCGTGTGGGACAACGGGCAACTCGTGCCGTTCGCCCGGCTTTCGGGCGTGCTGCCGGCCGAGGAACTGGAAGCCATCAGTGTTTTCGTGCGCGACAACACCCTCGAAAAGTTCGGGCCCGTCCGTACGGTCAGGCCGGAACTGGTGTTTGAAATCGCTTTCCAGGGCGTGGAAACGTCGGCGCGGCACAAGGCCGGGCTGTCGGTGCGTTTTCCGCAACTGGTGCGGTGGCGGCGCGACAAGCCGGTGGACGAAGCCAGCACCCTGGCCGACCTGCGCGGCTTGCTGAGACGGGAGACATTAGATATGAGACAGGAGACAAGAGACATCAGACATTAGACAAGTGACATCAGACTTCAGAACCACTCTGAGACGGGAGATATTCGTGAGACGGGAGATATTCGATAGGAGACATTAGACTTCGGAACCAGGTTTTGCGTATTATGTCACACGTCTCATGTCTCATCTCTAATGTTTCACATCTCATGAAAGGCTGTCGCATTCCCGTCATTGTTACGTCGCTGTTCCTGCTGGTGTACTCGGCAAGCCCGTACCTGGGCGTGCCGGCGCCCCTGATTGCCCTGGCCTACGTACTGGCTCCCTTCCTGGTGATCTGGATGGTGCTCAGCGTGTTGATCAAAGGGGAGCCCAGCGGCCGCACCTTCGACGAAGGGTACTGGTACGACGACCCGGCGGCGCCCCGTTCGGTGGGCAAAGGGGAACGCTATGTTTAAGGGTTGTCAGTCAATGGTCATTGGTCAGTAGTCATTGGGTGCGCGTAAGTTGCCGTATCCGGATGACCATCCACCAATGACTACTGACCAATGACCAGTGCACCAATGTACCACCCAACCAATGACCATTGACCAATGACTATTGACCAAACCCCAGCCATGCGTTTCCTCTCCCTTCTTTTCATTTCCCTGCTGCTCCTTTCCTTTGCCGGCTCCCGGCGCACGGCCCTGTTCAACGGCAAAGACCTGGCCGGCTGGCAGGTGTACGGCACCGAAAAATGGTACGTGCAAGACGGCGAACTGATCTGCGAAAGCGGTCCCGACAAGGGCTACGGCTACCTGGCTACCCAGAAGCCCTACAAAAACTTCGAACTGACCCTCGAATTCAAACAGGAAGCCAACGGCAACAGCGGCGTGTTTTTCCGCTCTACGGTGGAAGGTACCAAGATCAGCGGGTGGCAGGTGGAGGTGGCGCCGCCCAACCACGATACGGGCGGCATTTATGAGTCGTACGGCCGGGGCTGGCTGGTGCAGATTCCCGACGAAAAGGAAAACATTCTCAAGCCGGAAGTCTGGAACAAAATGAAGATCCGGGTGGACGGCGACCACGTGACCACCTGGCTGAACGGCAAGCAAATGGTGGACCTGCGCGACGAAAAAATTGGCGCCGCCAACGGCTCGATTGCCCTGCAAATCCACGACGGCGGCGGCATCAAGGTCCGCTGGCGCAAACTGTACGTGGAAGAACTGTAGGGAATGCCGGATTACCGATTTTGAACTTTGGATTACTTTCCTCGCAGCCATCGGTAGCCGGGAGGTAATCCATAATTCAAAATCCAACATTCATCATTTCCTGTTCAGCACGCCATTTTGTGCAGGCCTTCCGGGGTGTAAAAGCACCGGTCGATGATGGGGCCGTAGCTGGTGCCGAAATGGTGATTGCACCACGCCTGTAAATCCAGCTTCTCCGCGTCGGATAGCTGGTACACGTTTTTCCGCAACTCTTTCTCAAACAGGGCTTCGCTGAAGCTCACTTTACTCAGAATCAGTTTGCTGTACTCAAGGAGGGTTGTTTTCATAGGCGGGTCTTGGGGCTGCCCTTGGTTTAAGGCAACTTTTTACTTATTTAATGCTATCCAAATATACGGATGCCGCCCTAAAAAGATGTTAAAAAGAGATTAGCTTTTGCTTAATTTTTTCGGGCGGCTCCGTACGGCGATGAATGGCGGGCGTTTTTGCTGATCCGGCACTCTTCCCTAACTTACGGGGTCATTTACCACTTCTTCCGTAGCCCACCTTGCCATGACCGCCCGTCCGTACATTCTCGCCGAAACCACCTGGAAAACCGTGAAGGAAACGAATTACCAGGTGGTGGTGCTGCCCTGGGGCGCCACCGAAGCGCACAATTACCACCTCCCCTACGGCACTGACAACTACCAGTGCGACCACATTGCCGCCGAAGCCGCCCGCCAGGCCTGGGAAGCCGGGGCCCGCGTGGTGGTGCTGCCCACCATTCCGTTTGGCGTGAACACGGGGCAGCTCGACATCACGCTGGACATGAACCTGAACCCCAGCACGCAACTGGCGATCCTGCGCGACGTGATCGAAGTGCTGGCCCGGCAGGGCATTCCCAAACTGGTGGTACTCAACGGCCACGGCGGCAACGACTTCCGGCAGATGCTCCGGGAGTTGCAGGCGCAGTTCCCGTCGGTGTTCCTCTGCGCGGTCAACTGGTACAAGGCCGCCGACCGGAGCCGGTTCTTCACCGCCCCCGGCGACCACGCCGACGCGATGGAAACCAGCGTGATGATGCACATTGAGCCGGGCCTGGTGCGCCCCCTGGCCGAAGCCGGCGACGGCAAAGCCAAACAGTTCAAGATCAAAGCCTTCCGCGAAGGCTGGGCCTGGGCGCAGCGCGAATGGAGCCAGGTGACGGCCGATACGGGCACCGGCGACCCTTCGGAAGCGACGCCCGAAAAGGGACAGGCCTTTTTCGAAGCCGTCACCGCCAACCTCGGCCGCTTCTTCACGGATCTGGCCGCCGCCAACCCGAAAGAGATGTATGAATAGTGGTAACTGGTCATTAGTAATTGGTACATTGGTCAATGGTCATTGGTCATTGTTTAAGTACGTGGCAGGCAACTTACGCGTACTTACCAATGACCAATGACCATTGACCAATGACTAACGACTACCACGCATTTACCGCTAACCACTATAGTTAATGCTCCAGAAATTCCTGATGATCCTGTCCATTGGCCTGCTGACGATGGGCGCAAGTTGCCGGAAAGACCCGGCGCCGGCCCCCCCGGACCCTCCGGTCGATTCGTTGCGCGTGCGGCTCATCGGACAGGTGAACGTGCTCTACCGCTTTGACTACCAGGGAACGACGGTGGGCGGACTCTCCAGCCTCGCCTACCGGCCCGACACCAGAACGTACTACCTTATGTGCGATGATCCCGCTACCGCCCAGGCCGCGCGGTTTTACGAGGCAAGCCTGGATTTCGATGCGGAACAGTTCCGGGCCGTCAACTTCACGCGGACGGTGCCGCTGAAACGTCCCGACGGCACGCCCTTCCCCAACGCGGCCACCGACCGCAACGGCACCATTGACCCGGAAGGACTCGCCTACAACCCCGCCACGGGCCATTTGTACTGGTCGAGTGAAGGCGAACGGACGCCGACGACCAACCCGCCGGTGCTGGTGCAGCCCTTCATCCGCGAGATGAACCCGAACGGCGACCACGTGGCCGAGTTTGCGCTGCCCGACCTCTTCCGGATGCAAGCCACCGACAACGGCCCCCGGCGCAACGGCGTGTTTGAAGCCCTGACCCTGTCGGCCGACGGCAAGCACTTGTACGCCGCCCTGGAGGAGCCCCGCTACGAAGACGGCCCCCGGGCCGACGTGGGCGTTGGCGGCGTGGTCCGCATCCTCAAGTTTGACCTGGCGAGCCGCAACCTGGTGGCGCAGTACGCCTACCCCATCGACAAGGTCCACGCGGCACCCAACCCGGCCGGCCAGTTTTCCCTCAACGGCGTGGTAGAAATGCTGCCGCTTGCCGACAATAAACTGCTGGTGATGGAACGGTCTTTCGCCGCCGGCGCCACCCCCGACTTTGCCGTGAAACTCTACGAAGCCGACCTGAGCGCCGCAACGGACGTGGCGAACCTGCCGGCCCTGGCGGGAGCCACCTACACGCCGGTCGCCAAGAAGCTGTTGCTGGACGTGGGCACTACGGGCATCAGCCGCGTGGACAACCTGGAAGGCATGGCCTTCGGCCCGAATCTCCCCAACGGCAACCGCAGCCTCGTGCTGGTCTCCGACGACAACTTCACCCCCCTCCAGGTCACGCAGTTCCTGGCGTTTGAAATCAGGTAGGGTTGAATGGCTGGATGGTTGGATGGCTATATGGCTGGATGGTCGAATGACTGCCAGGCCACACCATACCGGGCAACTGTTTAACCATGTAACCATATAGCCATATAGCCATCCAACCTCCTGACCTTCCAGCTTGCCAACCTTTCAACCTTCCCTTATGAAACTCCACTTTACTTCCCCCACCGCTTGCCTGGCGTTGCTGCTGGGAGCGGGGCTGGTGCTGGTCACCGTTACCGCCCGCGGACAGGAAACCGGCCCGGGCAAGGCGGGCTGGAAACCGCTGTTCGACGGCAAAACCACCAACGGCTGGCAGGCCTTCCGCAAGCCCGCCGGTACGCCCAGCGGCTGGGTGGTGGAAGACGGCACCCTCACCACGCCGGGCGGCCAGGGCGACATCCTCTCCGCGGGCCGCTACGAAAACTTTGAACTGGACCTGGAATGGAAGATTGCGCCCAAGGGCAACAGCGGCATCATGTTCCGGGTGGTGGACGACGGCCAGCACCAGCGGACGTACGAAACCGGCCCCGAATACCAACTCATCGACGACGAGGGATACCCCGCGCCCTTGAAAGACGTGCAGAAGACCGCCGCCAACTACGACCTGCAAGCCGTCAGCAAAACGGCCACCAAGCCGGCCGGCCAGTGGAACCGTACCCGCCTGGTGGTGCAGGACGGCCGCGTGCAACACTGGCTCAACGGGATCAAGGTGGTGGAATACGAGATCGGCAGCGAGGCGTGGCAAAAACAGGTGCAGGCCAGCAAATTCGCCAAACTGCCCGGCTACGCCCAAACGCCCCGCGGCCACATCGCCCTCCAGGACCACGGCGACCGGGCCTGGTTCCGCAACGTCCGGATCAGGGAGTTGTAGATTGGTCATTGGTCATTGGTCAGTAGTCATTGGTCAGTAGGCATTGGTCAGTAGGCATTGGTTAGTGCGCGTAAGTCATTCAATGCGTAATGACTATTGACTAATTGACCACTGACTACTGACCACTGACCACTGACTACTGACCACTGACCAATGACTATTGACCACTGACCAATGACTATTGACCATTGACTACTTCCTCACCGCCGCCAGTACGCGTTTGAAGAGTTCGTCGGGGTTGCCGTTGTGCCAGCGCCAGACGATGACCAGGTCGTGTTCGGGGTCCACCCAGATGATGTTGGAGCCCGCCCCGATGGCCGCGAAGCTGGTGGCCGGGGCGCTGGGCCAGGCTTTTTGTTCCGTGTTGAGCCACCAGAGGTAGCCGTAGTCGGGGCCGACCGGGCCGCGGGTGGTGGCTTTTTTAATCCAGTCGGCCGAAACCAGCTGGCGGTTGCCCCACTGGCCCCGGCGCAGGAACAGGTAGCCGAACCGGGCCTCGTCGCGGGAGTTGATCCACAGGCCGCCGCCCCAGCGGGTGCCGCCGCTGACCGAGGGCATGGGCTTGCCGTTTACCTCCACCGTGGAATTGGCGTAGGGCACGTACTGCCAGGTGTCCGAAGCGCCGATGGGGTCCATGATCTCCGTTTTGAGTACTTCCGGCAGCGGCCGTCCCCAGACCCGCAGCAGCGACAGGGCCAGGCGGTTGATGCGCACGTCGTTGTACTCGTAGTGGGTGCCCGGCTCCTGCAACGGGCGGCGCGGCCGTTCGCCCTTGCCGAACGCCTCCCGGCCCACGAAGTCGTGCTTTTTGCCCCACATTTCGCCTTCCCATTCACTCGTCTGCTGCACGTGGTGCTCCCAGGTCACCTTGCGGTTGTGCGCCGAGTCGTAGCCCCCGTCGCGGATGACGTTGGCTACCGGGTCGGTCACGGAACCGATCATTTTGCGGTCGATGGCCAGGCCGAGCAGCGTGGACACGAAGCTCTTGGCGGCGCTATAGGTGGGCTCGGCCGCTCCGGTGTCGCCCCACTCGGCCACGAGGTAGCCGTGCCGCAGGATGAGCCCGTTGGTGCCGCCGCGTTGCTTGGGCATGGGTCCCAGGCGTTTGCCGAAGATTTCTTCCTGCGTGGAGAAGTCACGGGGCATCTGCGTGGTTTCGTTCCACTGGGCGTAGAGGACGGCCTGTTGCAGCAGCGTATCGTCGAGGCCCACGGCTTCGGGTGGACGGCGTTCCCAGGCGTCGCCGGGTGGCGGGTAGTAGTGGGCCGCCGCGTCAACGGCGGGAGCGGCTACTTTGGCCGGGCGGGGCGTGCAGGCCAGCAGGGAGAGCAGCAGGAAGAGGGGGTAAAAAGCGTTTCGGTTCATGAAAATAGGGGTACGGGGCGTAGTACTGCCGGGGCGCGGGCATCCCGGGGATTCGGCCGGTAATTTACGCACTCCCTCCAGCAAGAAGAATCTATTTAAGACTTTGGAAGTGCGCGGATGGCAAAAAAAGTTTAGCATTGGGCAACCAAAAACGTTTTTCGCATGAACGCCCTGCTCACCACCCTCCTCCTCGCCTGTGCCGGTGTCTTCTCGCTGCTCTCCCCGCCGGCCCCGCCGCCCGTACCCCTGTTTGACGGCAAAACTTTCCGGGGCTGGCAGGGCGACACGGTGCGAACCTGGCGCATCGAGAACGGTGCCCTGGTGGGCGGTTCGCTGCGCGACTCGGTGCCGCACAACGAGTTCCTGAGCACCACGGCTTCGTACGGGGACTTCGAACTGCGGTTGCAATTCAAGCTGGTGGGCACTTCGGGTTTCGTGAACGCGGGGGTGCAGTTCCGCAGCCAACGCTTGCAGGACCCGGCCTACGAGATGATCGGGTACCAGGCCGACCTGGGCGAAAACTTCTGGGCGAGCCTCTACGACGAGTCGCGCCGCAACAAGACGCTGGCCAAGCCTGACCCGGCCGTCGTTCGCAAGGCCCTCCGCCCCAACGACTGGAACGACTACCGGATTCGCTGCGAAGGGCGCCGCATCCGCCTCTGGCTCAACGGCACCCCTACCGTTGACTACACCGAGCCCGACGAAACGATTGCCCGCACCGGCCTGATTGCCCTCCAGATCCACGGCGGCGGCAAAGCCGAGGTTTCCTACCGCAACCTGATGATTGAGGCGTTGTAGCGTAGACGGGCAATTATCCGCTACGGGCCTTCGGAAGAATCCTGCGGGAATCAGGAAGACCGCTTTGCCCGGCCAGCAGTCCCTTCGAAGCCTCCGGCCGCTTGCTTCCGCCCGCATTGGGTCTTCTTCAGATGGCCGGCAACGTACTTGCAGCGGTATTCAGCGTACTTGCGGCGGCCGGCAGTACGCCGGAGGTTGGATTGACTGCCTGAATCGGTGCATACAAGACGGTAGACGAAGCAGATTGCACGCTGGCTCCAAAGTGAGAGCCAGCGTTGCCATTTATTCTGGAAAGGAACAGCCTCCCGGGCTGCATACGCACTGGAATTATTTCTTATTTTAAGCGCAGAAATACAACTGAGGAAGTTGGTTTCAACGATTTGATTGTTGGCGAGCATTGAATAATGAACATACAAGCATATTTAGATCGAATCGGTTATAAGGGAAAACAAGAGGTAAGCTTAGCGGTTCTCCGAAGTCTTCACGGACAACACATTTTCAGTGTACCCTTCGAAAATTTGGATATTCACTACGGCAAGGAGATTTCCTTAGACGTGACTAGTATCTATAAGAAGGTCGTAGAAAAGAAACGGGGCGGCTTTTGTTACGAGTTAAACTTATTATTCCACAGCTTGTTAAGAGAGCTTGGTTTTGAGAGCAGAATTATAGCTGCCCGTATTTTTGATAGCCAGGGATTGATAGGACCCGCTTTCGATCATATGTGTTTACTGGTAGAACTAGAACAACTATGGCTGGTAGATGTGGGTTTCGGCGATCTGTTTCTCCAACCGATGGCCCTGCAAGAGGATACAATACAAACGGATGGGCGTAATTACTTTAAGGTCGAGAAAATGGCGGTTAACGAGTACGTATTGCTCATGTCTTCCGGGAAAGCTCCTTTTTGCCGCAAGTACACTTTTAGTACGCAAGCAAAAGTTGTCTCAGACTTTGTCCCGCTCTGTCAGGATAAACAAACCAACCCTAACTCTTATTTCGTCAAAAACAAGGTTTGTACCAAACCAACACGCACCGGAAGAATTACCTTGTTCAATCAGAAGTTGATTCACAAAGCAGGAGAACAGAAGCTGGAATCTTTCCTTAAAGATGAGGAGCAGTTTACAGAAATATTGAAAAATGAGTTTAACCTGATCATTGAATAACGCCCGTTAATACAAGCCAAGCCGGTCAGCACGCCGCCTTACCGCAGCGCTGACGCAGAAAAAGATGCCGCAGGTTGGCATTGATCCGTTATTACTAATTGAACAATTGAACAAAAAATGGAAAAGAAGCGCCAGTATGAGGAAGGTGAATATGGCATCAACCAGGAGTATGCCCATCCAAACGCAATAGCATTGATTCCAGAAGAATTTTTCTGGGATTGTACGGATGAATTGGCCCCGTTTGGTAGTGATGAAGGAGATACAGCCTTGGCTGAATACCGGAATTGGAAGGTGAATTATCCAGACTCCCCCGTGTATGAGTGCATCAAATGGACGATTGAGGATGTAGGAGAGATGCTCATTGATGATTACAATGGAGAATTATTGGATAAAGACCTGATCAAATCTCAAGTGGCAGATGAGGCGTTTGATGACCGGCAATATATTTTTACGATGGATGTCTCCGTAATTGCTACTGGATTTGGGCAGTTAGTGGACGAAGGAAAAATGGATGCTGTCATCAAGCCTTTTATGCTGGTTGCCGTTGAGAGACAAGCTTTATGGGCAGAGGTTAACCAGGAGTTGGCGTATTGGGAGAAAGAAGATGCCCAGGAATATATTGAACGAATGCATGTGCTCAAAAGGGCACTCCAGGAAGCTTAAAAAATGAGCACTAGCTATAACACAACATTCCCGCTAACGGGCCTTGTCCCATCGCCTCACGGCAACAGGAGCAGTCTCCGGAAAATCATTTCCCAATGCTATATGTAACCCGGGAACGTGCCATGAAAAAGAATTCCGAATACGAAAAAATACCCAAAACCCTGAAGCAGCTTGGCCTGACCGAAAAAGCGTTGCACGACTTGGGCAAACTGCAATGGGTGGTCACCGAAAAAATACACGGGGCCAATTTTAGTTTTGCGTACGACAACCAGAAACTCCTTTTCGCCAAGCGGAAAGAGTACTTGCATTGGCACGACGACTTTTTTGGTTTCCAGGAGGTTGTCAGCCGCCTGGAAGACCGCGTCTTAGCCCTGTTCGAACAACTGAGCCTCGACGTCCGGGCCGACAAGTACATTCTCTACGGGGAGTTGTTCGGGGGCCAGTACCCGCACCCCGGCGTGCCGGCCCACCCGGGCGTTGCGGCGATCCAAACGGGGGTTTATTATGCGCCTGGCGTGCACTTCTGCGCGTTCGACCTCGCTTTTGAAACCGGCGAAAAAAAGCATTACCTGGACTACGGCGCGGCCATCCGTTACTTTGAAGCGTTCGGCATCTTCTACGCCCGGGTCTTGTTTGCGGGCAAGCTCAACGAGGCGCTGGATTTTGACCTCAGGATCAACTCAACCATTCCGGCCCTTTTAAAGCTTCCGGCACTGGATGCCAACCTGATCGAAGGCGTCGTGGTCAAGCCGTTGCGCCACTCGGAATTAAAAAACGTCGAACCCCGGCCGATCCTCAAACTAAAAAACGCGGAGTTTGACGAAGAAAAGAAGTTTCACGAAGCGGAGAAATGGTCATTCATTCCCCGGATATCCTCCCACTCGGAAGCGCTTTCCTTTATTCTCGAAGAAATGGCGGGCTACGTAAATGCCAACCGGCTGAACAGCGCCCTGTCTAAAACCGGCCGGCTGGACCCGGGCAACCCGGCCCGGTTGCAAATGATCCGGGAGGAAGTGCTGGCGGACGTGTGGGCGGATTTCAACCTCAACCACAACCAGTTGCTGGACGACTTACGGGCCGATCAGCAGGAATGGCTCCAAAACCGGATCAAAGCCCTGATCAATGGGCAACTGAATCGTTTACAGCGTGAATAACTGGATGGTCATAGGTACTCGATGGCTACTACTTCTACCGTTTCCTCGCCGCGGCCCATCCGCAGGGTAACGGTTTGCCCGAGGCGGGCGCCCAGCAATGCCCGCGCAATGGGCGCAACAAAAGCCACGCGCCCCTCCCCGACGGAAGCTTCGTCCACGCCCACGATGGTAAAACGCTTCGGCGGGGCGGACGGCGGTCCGCTGCGGGTTTGCAAGGTCACGGTAGCCCCGAACCGCACCTGGTCGGTGGGCTGATTGCGCGGGTCCACCACTTTGGCGCTGGTCAGGCGTTCGGTGAGGGCATTCAGCCGGCCGTTGATCACGGTCAGTTGCTGGGTGCGGTCTCCCTCGTCGCTGTGATTGGCTTCCACCTGCGTTCGCTGGGCTTGCAGCTCCGACAACTCGGCCCGCAGCAGGGCCAATCCCTGCGGGGTAACGTAGTTGGGCGTTCCGGGGGGCAGGGCGGCCCGCGGCGGAATGATGGGCGGCGTGCCCGTCAGGTCTTCTTTGATAAAAGCTCGGCTCATGGGATTGCTAACGACGGAACGGAGCAGGGGTTGCCCGCCACTTTACCGAAGGGAGACAAGCCATTTCAGATGTTAGACGGGAGACAAGTCACGCATTCCCAACTTGTGATCCGAACCTTACTTTACGTTTTATTTTGTTTGAGTACTTTGGGCATAAAACGACCCGGGAATACAACTTGAGCCGGACCAACGCGGGTATCGCGGATGACTCTTTTGAAGTAAAATGAAACAGCGAATCGCCCACGTTGCCGTAGTCGTCGAGGAGTACGACGCGGCCATTGCGTTCTACACCCAAACCCTCGGTTTTACGCTGCTGGCCGATACGCCGCTCGGCGACGGCAAGCGGTGGGTGCTGGTGGCCCCGCCCGGCGCCTCCGAATGCAGCCTGTTGCTGGCCCGCGCCGCCGACGACCGCCAGCGGACCTGCGTGGGCAACCAGAGCGGCGGCCGGGTGTTTTTGTTCCTGTTCACCGACGACTTCTGGCGGGATTACCACCGGATGACTGAAAAAGGGGTGCGCTTCGTGCGGGAACCGCAGACGGAAGCCTACGGGACGGTGGCCGTGTTCGAGGACTTGTACGGCAACCGGTGGGACTTGCTGGAGCCGGCCGGGCAAAAGGAGGCATAACGGCTTTTCAGGCAAACGCCGGCGTTACGCCCCGGGGGGGTGGCCCTTCCATTCGCGCATTTCTTCGGCGATGAAGTAGCTCACCAGGTCGCGGTACATCTTTTCGATCACGTCGGGGCTCAGGCCGGCGGCTTCGGCCCAGGCCCGGCGCTGCACCAGCATGGCTTGCAGCCGCTCGGGGGCTTTTACGGCCGCTTCGCTGGTTTTGAATTTGGAAGCTGCTTTCACGTAGGCGTACCGCTTTCCCAGCAGCGCAACCACCTGCGCGTCCAGGTCATCGATCTCCCTGCGGATGTCGGCCATGTTTTCGCATTCTTCGGGTGTTTTCATGGGTGAGGGTGCGTGGTGGGGTGTTTTTACATTGGCACAAGCATTCTGCTCCTTTTCACCATATCCGGTTCGGCCCCTTGCCGGCAAGGTATTGCTCGAAAACCGCATCACTGCTCACCAAGTCGAGTTTTTCTACGATTGCCTGCGCTACGATGATCCGGTCAAAGGGGTCTTTGTGGTAGAACGGTAGTTTATGCTGCTGAACTGTATGGGCAAAACTGATCGGCAATATGTCCATATCGTTCCCGGTAACATCATCAATTACTGATTCATAGTCACCGCGCATATCAAGTTTTCCCAGTGCAGTTTTGATCGAAATTTCCCACAAACTGGCGATGCTGATGAATACTCGGGTGTTTTCATCTTCTACCAATCGTTTAATGGTTGGCTTCAACTCAGGCGCACCCGATATGAACCAGATGAATATCTGCGTGTCGATCAGGAGTTGCATTACATGTACTCTTTAAAGTCGTCCAGGGGTTCGTTGAAGTCAGGGGTCATTTTGTATTTACCTGCCGCGCTGCCAAACTTCCGCTTATAGCGTTTCGGCTCCTCCCGGGCAGGTGCATATTTATCGCTGAGGAAGGCAACGTAGTGCAGCACTTCCTTTTTCAACCCTTCGGGAAGATTGTGCAGGTGCGCCATGATTTCTTTTTCGGTCGTATCCATGCCCTTTTTAGAAAATAGGTTGCAGTTAGTTAATATCCGTCAGCGGCCTCGATGAGTGATGCACGGTAAGGACGTCAACCCGATCCTCGCCGCTTATTTCGTAAATGATCCGGTAATTGCCTTCAATCAGTTCCCTGATCTTATCGTTATTTCTTTCAGGAACCATCCTACCAATTCTGGGCATCGACTTTAAAATGTTTGTCTTATTGAAAAGCTTCGAAACAATGGCAGACGCGTATTGCTCGGAGTAGCCACTGCTGTAGCTGGCTATGTTGGTTAAATCGTCAATTGCTTGTTCCGTCCATATTACTTTAACCATTTCTCAAGTTTTTTCTTTGCTTCTTCCTCTGTATAAACCTGCCCGGCTCGTACCTGCTTCTGCCCTTCCTCGATCTTCTGTAACACAATCAACTTCTCAATCAACTCATCCACGGGGAATTCGTCAGGCATCGCCTGGAGGGTTTCCAATAATTGGCTCTTTTTCATGGGTACATTGCTTTGTTAGGCAATAATATACGTAAATCCACGGTTTTCGTCATTCTGGCTTCCTTTTTGGAGGCGCCTGGGTGAAGCCCGCCCGTTACTTCCACACCGGGCCGCCGCGCATCGTGCGGAAGGCGTCGCGCAGGTGGAACAGTTCGAGCAGGGTGCGCAGGAGGTACTTGTTGTCCCATTCGCCGTCTTTGAGGTGCCAGCACACCAGTTCGGCCACGTGGTTGAAGAACGCCTCGTACCCCTCGGCCGACTGGCTGCCCAGCAGGTCGAGCAGGGGCGCAAAGTCGTAGTCGGGAAACTGCTGCCGGAGGGCGGTAAGCGGATCGGGAACGGGGGCACCCGTTGGGGTGGCGTTATTGGCGGCGGATTGGGCGGTTTGGCACATGGGAAGGTGGGGTTTGGGTGGTTGGGCTGAAGCTTTTGTAGAACTGGTTTTATTATTGTCGGTTAACTCTACAATGATACACACTTTCCTTTGCACTGCAAATATTTTTGTCGAATATTTCTACAGTAATAATGAATTTGCCTTTCTTTGTGGCAATAAGGCTATAAACAGTTTAAAAACAGGACAATGCCAACCAAATTTGGGGAGTTTCTGGAGAAGCGGGCCATCAGCAAAGCCAAACTGGCCGAAAAGACCGGCCTTACCCGCCAACGCCTCTCGGAATTATCTATTCGGGAGAATTCAAAAATACGCCTTGACGAAGCGTGTGCTATTGCCAAGGCGTTGGGTATTGATATGAATGAGATGTGCAGGGAGTTGTGAGGAGTAGCGCAGTAGAAATGGGTTCGAATTTAAATTCTATTCAATAAATAATGAATTGTTATTTGGAAGGCTTCCTGTAAAGTCAGAAGAGTAGCGCAAGAGCTTATCCTGCACTTATAAACAATATGTTATTGCACCTACTTCCCAAAAGTATTATCTTCCAATTTCGAACGCATTTTCAGTAAGGCTAACTTCTAAATGTTCTAGCTCTTTATCCCAAAAAGATAATTTATCCAAATTGCTCCTCAATTGTATATATTCAGGATCATTTAAGATAATAGCAGCAGAAGTTGCAGAATAAATGGCTGTTGGTAGCCCTTCTTTAAGTAAGTCTTTTGTACCCTTGACTATACGATTTCTTCTTATAGTTGAAGTTTGAATTCCAATCATATAATCGTGAAGCAATTCGTTTAACTGTTCTAACTTTTCATGTATAGCATTCCCAATTTCAAACCTTTTTTTCACTAATCTGTCTTGATTGTTTAAGTCAATGACTGAAATAGTTAGCTTGCCTAAGTTATCTTTTCCTTTGATCCTATAATTCCACAACTTTAAATGCCTTTTAGGATCTATTATAGATGGATCAATAATAGGCTCTTTGACAGTATCATGATCATTTTTAGTTCCATTACATCTTTTACAGGCAGGCAATAGGTTGGTCCACTCCATCACCTCGTCATAATACTTATCTTTGTTACGAAAATGCTCAACTTCCATATACTTACTTTCTTCATTTATATTGGCTTCGCAATAACAACATTTATCGTTAGAATAGCCAAGCAATGCCTTTTTAAGAAAGCTCAAGTTCCATACTGATTTTCCTGTTGATTTAAACTCTTCTGTAAGAAAGTTCTTTAACTCATCAGTTAGCTCAACAGGCTTATCTGTCCTGTTTAATTTAATCATGTTGTGTCAACCCAGTTAATTGTATTTTTAATATTTTTCTAAGAGAATTTTCCGGATGCAACATTGCTTCTAGAATTTCAAACTGTTTTTTAGCTTCATGATAGTTATCATTATCTACTTCATAATTAAATCTTTTGATAGCATCTGTATAAGTTTTAGTCCTAGTTTCAGACATACCCATCACATCACTGAGTATTTCCTCAACCGTCCACCCTTGACAACCATATTCATGATTAATAATACGATTGACCTTAATATTGTCTGAGTCATCTAAAGTCAATGCGATTATTTCAGCAGGTTTAGCAACCTGTATTAGATGAGGGCTGTGTGTAGAAGTAAATATTTGAGCATTCGGTAAAATCTCCTTAAGAACTTCATAAATTCTAGCCTGCCATTCAGGATGTAGATGAAGATCAATTTCATCAATAAAAATAATCCCTTCGAAATCCTTTATATACTTGCTTGGGTTTTTATATCTAAGCTCAATTTCTTTGATCAATCCGATGATTACAGCCATACATGATTTATAGCCAGAAGACAAATACTCAAGATATATCTCACCCGTAGGGGTCCTAAGCATGATATCATTAGAAGCAGGTTCAACCCGACTAAACGCGAAACTAGGATTCAGAAACCCAAAGCACTTTTTTGCCAACTCAATATTTTTCAATTGAGATTCATCTAAATGACCTTCATGTTTTGACCATAAATGCCTATTGACAAACCAACTTTTTAAATCACTGGAAAGCGCCCCTGCAATTGCCTCACTTGAGTATGAGTTATAATCTTTAACCGGATCAGAGCTTATAGATACAAGACTGCTATAAGGGATGTCCCTATGTGTTTTAAAAACAATCACATCATTTAAGTGCCGATAAAATCCCGTAGAAGAATTATTAAACATATCATGATACGTTTGCAAAATTGGCTTAAAACCAGATAAAAAAAAAGATTTACTAGAAAGATTCTGATCTATATTTACACTTATGGACCAATACCCTTGTTTTGCATTAGTTTTTATTTTGAGAGTAGTTTGAGAAATAGTAAATGACTGTGCCAAACAATCTAGAATAGTTGTCTTGCCAATGCCGTTCTGACCACATATAATATTGAAATGCGGATCAAATTTTAGTTCCAAATCACTGATTGGCCCTATGTTAGATATTTTCAAAGTTTCTATTTTTACCATTGCCATTCCAAATCTTCTACATGATTAAATTTATTTCTAAGCGGTGCTGTTACTTCACAAGTTTGAAATTCTAAAGTTGCTTCTTAGTAATAAAACCGCTCTCTCAACAGCGTATTAACTGGTAAGCTTTAATTCAATCCTCGGGGAATGTCAGTCATAAACGGTTCTGTTTGCTGCCCATTCACCAAAAGTAACACTTCAGAAGTATTTTTTCACTTTGTCGAATGTATAAATCCTCCCCTCCCTACACCTCCCCCCTCCTCAACTCCCCCACCGCGTGATGCGCCGCCCGCGCCGTGAGGGCCATGTACGTCAGTGAGGGGTTTTGGCTGGCCGTGGAGGTCATGCAGGCGCCGTCGGTCACGTACACGTTGCGGGCGGCGTGCACTTGGTTCCAGCCGTTGAGCACCGAGGTTTTGGGGTCGCGGCCCATGCGGGCGGTGCCCATCTCGTGAATGCCCAGGCCGGGGTAGGTCGGCTGGTCGAAGGGCGTAATGTCCTTGAAGCCCGCCGCTTCGAGCATTTCGGCCGCGTCGTTTTGCATGTCCACCCGCATCCGACGTTCGTTGTCCTTGAATTCCGCGTCGATCTTCAGCACCGGCTGGCCCCACTTGTCGGTTTTGTCGCGGCTGAGCGTCACGTGGTTTTCGTAGTACGGCAGGCACTCCCCGAAGGCCATGAACTCCACCCACCAGGGGCCGGGCCGCGCGGCCGCCTCCTTGAAGTCCGCGCCGACGCCCTCCGCGCCCATTGCCTTGCCCCAGCCCTGGCGGTTGGTGTAGATTTCGTAGATGAAGCCCCGCAGGTAATCCCGCTTGTCGGCGCCCAGGTTGCGGAAGCGCGGCACGTAGAGGCCGTTGGGCTTGCGGCCGTAGTAGTACTTGCCGGCAAAATCGTCCGAGAGGCCGTCGGCGCCCACCTTGAAGTGGTGGTCCATCAGGTTGTGGCCGAGCTGGCCGCTCTCGTCGAGGCCGTGCGGGTAGCGCCGCGACGTGGAGTTCATCAGGATGAACGTGCTGCCCAGCGTGGACGCGTTGAGGAAAATGACCTTGCCGTAAAACTCCAGCCACTCGCCGGTCCGTTCGTCGATCACCCGTACGCCGGTGGCCTTGTCAAGCTTTTCGTCGTAGATCACCGAATTGACAATCGAGTGCGGACGCACCGTGAGGTTGCCGGTGCGCCGGGCCGCGGGCAGGGTAGCGGACTGCGAACTGAAGTACGCCCCGTACGGGCAACCCCGCATGCACAGGTCGCGGTACTGGCACGAGGCCCGCCCCAGGGCCGTTTGCTCGGGCGTGGGCTGCGTGAGGTGCGCCGCCCGGCCCTTGATGATGCGCTTGTGCGGGTATTTGGCGTTGAGCGTCGTCATCACGTGTTCTTCGATGCAGTTGAGCGGCATGGGCGGCTGCATGACCCCGTCGGGCAGTTGGTCGAGACCGTCGCGTTCCCCGTTGATGCCGGCAAACCGTTCCACGTGGTCGTACCAGGGAGCCAGGTCCCGGTAGCGGATGGGCCAGTCGGCGGCGATGGCTTCTTTGGCGTTGGCTTCGAAGTCGAGGTCGCTGTAGCGGTACGACTGCCGGCCCCACATCAGCGAACGGCCGCCCAGGTGGTAGCCCCGGATCCAGTCGAAACGCTTGGTTTCGAGGTAGGGGTTTTCGAGGTCGTTGACGAAAAAGTGCTTCGTGTCTTCGTTGATCGTAAAGCCGGTACGGTTCTGCACGGGGTACTTGGCGAGTTCTTCGGGCGTCACCCGGCCGCGGTGCTTGAAGTCCCAGGGGGCTTTGGTGGCGGTGGGGTAGTCTTTGACGTGCTGCACGTCGCGGCCCCGTTCGAGGAGCAGCGTTTTGAGGCCCCCTTCGCAGAGTTCCTTGGCGGCCCAGCCCCCGCTGATGCCCGAGCCGACCACAATGGCGTCGTAGGTGAGTTTGTCTTTTGCTTTCAGGTTGAGGTGCATGGGCTTTCCGGGTTACGCGTATTGTAAGTTAAGCAGGATTGGTCATTGGTCAATAGTCAGTAGTCATTGGTCATTGGTCATTGGTACATTGGTCATTAGTCAATGGTCATTCGGATGCGGTCACTTACGCGTAACCAATGACTAATGTACCAATGACCATTGACTAACGACCAAGCATCGCCGCGCCGAAAATCTACGTATACCCCCTCATGCAAAAACGCAAGATCGGCACGTCTTCCCTCGCAGTGGCTCCCCTGGCCTTCGGCGGCAACGTGTTCGGCTGGACGGTAGACGAACCGACCGCCTTCTCCCTGCTCGACGCCTTCGTGGACGCCGGCTACAACCTCATCGATACGGCCGACATTTACGCCCGCTGGGTGCCCGGCAACCGCGGCGGCGAATCCGAAACCATCATCGGCCGGTGGCTCCGGCAGCGGGGCAACGGGCTCCGCGACCGGGTCGTGATCGCCACCAAGGGCGGCAGCGCCATGGACCCCGGCAGCCGCAAAAAGGACCTCTCCCGCCCCTACCTCCTCGGGGCCGTCGACGACTCGCTGCGCCGCCTGGGCATTGATTGCATCGACCTCTACCAGTCGCACTACGACGACCCCGATACGCCCGTCGAAGAAACCCTCGAAACGTACGACCACCTCGTGAGAGCCGGCAAAATCCGTTACGTCGGCGCTTCCAACTTCACCCCGGCCCGGCTGGCCGAGTCGCTGCGGACCAGCCGGCAGCACGGCTACCCGGCCTACGTGAGCCTGCAACCCGAATACAACCTCTACAACCGGGCCGGCTTCGAAGCCGAACTGCTGCCGCTCTGCCGGGAGCACAACCTGGGCGTGCTCAACTACTACGCCCTGGCGAGCGGCTTCCTCACGGGCAAGTACCGTTCGGCCGCCGACCTGGACCAGCGTCCGCGGGGCCGCTCCGTGCAGAAGTACCTCGACGACCGGGGCTTCCGCATCCTGGCGGCCCTCGACGAAGTGAGCGCCCAGTACCGCACCACGCCGGCCAGCATCGCCATTGCCTGGCTGCTCACCCGCCCGGCGGTGAGTGCCCCCATTGCCAGCGCCACCAGCCTCACCCAACTCGAAGCCCTGCTGGGTGCCGCCCGCCTCACCCTCGACGCTCCCGCCGTCAAACGGCTCGACGAGGCAAGCGAATGGCAGGGGTAAGGAAGGGTTATGCGGTGACCGGGCCTTGTGCTTTCGGGTAAATGGGGGTAACTAGCCGCTGTTTTTGCCCATGTTGCCCGTACGATCCGTACAACGGAGCAACCAGCAACGAACAACTACCAACGAACAACGAATAACCCACAACAAAACCATGAACATTGATCAGCAGAAGCCGGCCCTGTTCCGGGAACTTGCCCAACACCTGAATGAGCAGGGTTTCACCATCCGCAAGCAGGACGACACGCGTCCCTGGGGCGGCTTCTTCGTCATCGACGAGGACCAGGCGCAACGGTTCTCCGACCTCTACTTCGAAGGCATGAACGTGGAGGAACTCCGCATTTCGGGCAAGCTCAGCCCGAAGATCCTGGTGGTGGCCCCGCACAAGCGGCTCTCCTGGCAGTACCACCACCGCCGCGCCGAAATCTGGCGGGTAGTCCGGGGCACGGTGGGCGTGGTTACCAGCGAAACCGACCAGGAAGGCGAACTGAAACTGCATTACCCCAACTCCCTCATCAAGCTCCGGCAGGGCGAACGGCACCGGCTGGTCGGCCTCGAAGAATGGGGCGTACTGGCCGAAATATGGCAGCACACCGACGCCAGCCAACCCTCCGACGAAGACGACATCGTCCGCGTGCAGGATGATTTCGGGAGGTGATCAGTAAACAGTGAACAGTAAACAGGCGGCAGTGGGCAATAAG
This sequence comes from uncultured Sphingobacteriales bacterium, assembly GCA_963844325.1. GTDB lineage: Bacteria > Bacteroidota > Bacteroidia > Cytophagales > 172606-1 > CADCTQ01. Next base: position 3,280,072 of record CAWJNV010000002.1, on the reverse strand, counting down.
CAGTACCCAAGTACTTTGTTGATTACTGTTCACTGATTACTGTTCACTGTTTACTGATCACTGTAGTAAATGAAACCGGCTGCCCCGTAGCGGTAATGCCTTCCAGGACCACCAGCAGGCGGTCGGCCTGGTCGGAATTGTAAAACTGGACCGTGGCGTTGCCGGCCTCGTCGGTGCGGAGGAGCGGGTTCCAGTACAACACGTCCCGCTGGTCGGGAGCCGCCCGGTCGGCTTCGGGCCCGCCGTAGTCGGGCGTGGGCAGGGGCTTGGGGGTGAGGTAGCCGGCCAGCACGTACTTCTTCGTTTGCCGGGACTGTGCTTCTTTGTCGTAGTCGGCGAAGGTTTTCAGGTAGATGGAAATGACGCCGTTGCCGCCCCGGGCGCCGAATGCGGCCCCGCCCGCCCCGGTAATCACTTCAATGCGGGACACCTCGCTGGGGTTGATGCCGTCCAGCACCATTGAAACGTCCCCCATCAGCGGAACGTCATCCAGCAGGAACAGCGGATTGTTGCCCTCCTGGCCGTAGCTGCTGGGCCCGTCGCCGGTTCCGCTGCCACCCGACGGCGCATTCCTTACCCCGAACGAACCGATCCCCCGCACCCGCACGATGCCGCTCGTCCCGTTCATGCTTACCTGCACGCCGGGCACCCGGGCCAGCATCTGGTAAATGGACGAGTAAGCGTAGGAGTCTTCCCCGAAGTTACGCACGTAGTCGGCCACCAGGCTCGTCAGGGTAAAAGGCGCATCGGCGAACGCAGACTTCGGCTTTTTCCGACCCTTCACCACCACTTCCTGCAACTGCTGCACCTTGTCCAGCGCCAGGCCCGACCGGGCCGCTTCCCTGGGGCGGTTTTCCTCCGCCCCCGGCCAGTACCGCCGCAACAGGTAAGCCGGGTACGGGTCGGCCGGGCCGCCGGGTGAAGCCGCCGGGTCGAGCGTCACCAGGGCCGGGGCCGTTTTGCCCTGCGGGTTGTACACCAGGAAGCTCACGCGGATGGTGTCACTGAAGTCCAGCCGCGGAAAACGGAACCGGCCCGCCGAGTCGGTAAACGCCTGGTGGCTGTTGGGGTAGGTGGTGTCGGCCGACAGCATGATGACCCGGTGGCCGGGCAGCAACTTCCTGCCTTTCGGGTCGGTGACCCGGCCGCTCACGGTCATGAAGTAATCGTCAAGGACGGGCACCGGCGGCGACTGCTCCAGCAGGCCGGCCCACGACGACCACCCCGGCGACTGCACCAGCATCAGCAGGTCGGTTGCCCCGGCGGCCCCCGGCGACAGGTACCGGTGCGGGGCTTCCACGTACCCGGCCAGTTCGGCCATCAGCCACTGGTTGCTTGCCAGCGTACGGCGGAGGCTGTCGGCCGGCTGCTGGCGGGCATCGGTCACCGAGAGGGAAAAACTCCCCGCCACGGGGTTGCCCGTGCTGTCGCTTATCGTCAGTTCGAGGGCTACCTTCTGGCGGGGTCCCGGGCCGCCGGCGGGCCCATCCACGCGGATGCGGAAGGGCGGCGGGTTGGGTTCCCGGTACACCAGCCGCTGGGCATGCAGCCGGCCCTTCCGGTCGAAGAGCACCAGCCGGTTGACGCCCGGGGGCAGTTTGGCCTTCGGAATGGAGAGGTCTACCCCACCGGCGGCCGGCACCAGTTGCGCCGTATGGACCAGGGTACGGCGGTGTTGCACCACCAGCAGCAGGCTGTCGGCCGGGGGGGCGCCGGCCTGGTCTACGCGGACCCGCACCTGGTCGGGCGACCCGTTGTCCACCCGCAGGGCGAAACCCTCGCGGTGCACCGGCGGCAGGTGGATCGCCGCATTGCCGCCGTCCAATGCTTCGGCCTGGTAGGTGCGGCCCGGCAGCGGCCGGAAGGCCACCTTGCCCAGCCCCGTCGCGTCGGTGGCAAAAACCGCCGTTTCCTGGCCCAGGTCATCGAAGAGGCGGCCCCGCAGGGCCACCCCGCTGCCGTCGGGCCCGGTAGCCCGGATGCCCGCCACGCCCGAAATGCCTTCCAGGAGGCGTCCGCCTTCGGGGTAAAAGTGAACCGTTGCCGGCGGATTCGGCGCCTGGGGAGCCGGGCCCTTGCCGGGGCCTCCCGCCCGGGCCGTCATGCCCGGGTTGCGGAGGTTGTACACCACCAGGGGCTGGTCGTAGAGGTAGCTGCCGGGCACTTTCTGCATCCAGTTGGTGTAGGCCCGCAGCCGGTACACGCCGGTAGCGGCCGTGTCGGGCAGGTGGAACTGGCCGGCGGCGCGGCCCATCTCCGCCTTCAGCTTCACGGCCGTGAGGACCTTGCCCGCCGGCGACACCAGTTCGGCGTGCAGCAGCTGGTCGTCGGGGTAGAGGTCGCCGGTGGCCGCGTCGGTGAGGTAGGCGCTCAGCCACACGGTGTTGCCCGACCAGTAGTAGTGTTTGTCGTGGTGCAGGTACAACTGCTGGCGGGGCAGTTTGCGCAACCGGTTGGAGAGCGTATCGAACAGCGGGAGGCGCCGGGCGGCCAGCGGGGCGTACGTGACAGCCGGCATTCCTTCGGGTTCGTAGTCGCGGGGGAGCATGCTGGCGACCCGGTCGAGGGCCAGGAAGCCCGTCACCAGCACCCCCGTAGGGTTGTACGCCCAGCCGTCGGTGGTCACGTCCAGGGGCACGTCTTTGAAAACGAGCCGGGCGTGGTCGTGGCGGACGTCGCGGTAGGGCGAGTAGAAATTGTACTTTTTTAGGTTGAACACCTCCACCGGCTTGTCGATGCGCAGCCGCCGCTCGAAGGGCAGTTTGCCGGGCAGCACCACCTTGGCGGGGTCGAGGTAGCTGAAGTTACGGCCGATGTAGGGGTAGAGCAGGTTGGTTCCGTCGGCGTGGAAGGCATTCACCGCCACCATCAGGTAGCCTTCTTCTTCCCACCGCCCTTCCACCAGCAGGCGGAGCAGGTAGCGGATGGAAGCGAAGTAGGCGCTGCGCCGGTTTTTGGCCCAGGCGGCGGCCTGGCTGGCATCCTTCGGTTTCAACTCCGTGAATTTAGGGTTGCCCACGAACCGGACCTGGTCCCGCTGCGCCCGGAACGCTTCCAGGAAAAAGAGCACTTCGTAACCCAGGGCCCGGTTGACCACCCGAAGCGGCTCCCGGGCGGAAACCTTCAGGATGCCGGCCCTTTTCTCGTAGGCCAGCACCTCGGGATTCTCGATTTCGCACTGCCGGGCAAAGGGCGTGGTGCCCAGGAACTCCCGCCGGAACTGCTCGTAGTAGCGGCCCGGCTTGCGCCCTCTGGCCTTCACCTCCACCCCCTGCAAGGCCACCGCCGAAGGGATCAACGCCACGTCGAGCACCAGCGGCTCGGGGGAAGCCAGCCGTACGCTCCGCCGCATGAACGTGAACCCGACGAAGGAGGCGCCCACTTCCACCGTGCCCAGGGGCAGGTTGCGGAGCGTGAACCGGCCGTCTGCGCCGGTGGTGGTGCCCAGGGTGGTGTTGGTCAGGAATACGTTGGCGAAGGGCAGCGGCTCCCCCGTGTGGGCGTTGGTCACCCGCCCGGTGATCGTACCGACCCGGGCCGTTTGTCCCCGCAGGGGCAGGCTCAGGCACAAGATGCCGCCCAGCAGCAGCAGTGCCCCCCACTTTTTAACGACTGGTATCATTGGCTTGCCTTTTCCCGCAAAAGGTAATCATAATCTCCCTTCCTTCTTACAAAACCCCTCACTTCTAATTACTTCCTAATGCACCCGGTGCGCGGGCTTTGCCATTTTGCCCTAAATTAACGGCGCAGTTACCCCCTGCATCCGGTTCCGGAGGACCCTCTTTATGCGTACATCTCATCAGGTAACCCCTTTTACCCGTCGTGTGATCCGCCCCCTTGCCGGCGGCACGTTGCCCCGGAATGAGACGCAAAACCGGTACAATACTTTGACCAACAGCCACTTCATGCCCTTTTTACGCATCCTCAAAACCGCCCTGCTGGTGGCCGGCTGCCTGCTGGCGGCCGGCGTCGCCCCGGCCCAGCCCGCCGGGCAAAAGACATGGTGCAACCCCGTGGACATTGCCTACCGGTACAACTTTGAACAGATGAACGAGGGCATCTCGTACCGTTCGGGGGCCGACCCGGTCATCATCAACCACCAGGGCGAATACTACCTGTTCCTGACCATTGCCGGGGGCTGGTGGCACTCCAAAGACCTGGTCCGGTGGGAGTTCGTGACGCCCACCCGCTGGCCGATGGAAGACATGGTGGCCCCGGCGGCCCTGTCGGCCAAAGACACCGTGTTCCTGTTCCAATCCAACTTTACCCAGGAGCCCATCCTCTACACCACCACCCCGGCCACGGGCCGCCTCGAATTCTACAACCGCTGGATGCCCCGCCTGCCCCCGCTGATCGGCCCCTGGGACCCGGCCCTGTTCTACGACGAAGACCTCGACAAGTGGTACATGTACTGGGGTTCGTCCAACACCTACCCCCTCTTCGGGGCTGAACTCGACCCGGCCAAACGCCTGGCCTACAAGGACAAAGCCGACTACCGGGAACTCATCTACCTCCACCCCGAACGGCACGGATGGGAACGGTTCGGCCGCGACCACCGCGACACGATCAAGCCCTTCACGGAAGGCGCCTGGATGACCAAGCACAACGGCAAGTACTACCTCCAGTACGGGGCGCCGGGTACCGAGTACAACGTGTACGCCAACGGCACCTACGTGGGCGACGCGCCGCTGGGGCCGTTCACCTACGCCCCCTACAACCCCGTGTCCTACAAGCCCGGCGGCTTCCTCAACGGGGCCGGCCACGGCAACACGTTCCGGGACGCCTACGGCAACTACTGGAACACGGGCACGCCCTGGATTGCCGTCAACTGGAACTTCGAGCGGCGGGTCGCCATGTTTCCGGCGGGCTTCGACGCCGACGGGCAGATGTTCTCCAACACCCGGTTCGGGGATTTTCCCCACTACGCCCCCACCAAAAAGTGGACGAGCCGGGACGAACTCTTTACCGGCTGGATGCTGCTCTCCTACCGCAAGCCGGCCACGGCCTCTTCGGTGCGCGACACGTTCCGCACCGCCCACGTCACCGACGAAAACCCGCGCAGTTTCTGGGTGGCCCAAACCGCCAGGCCCGGCGAGTGGATCACCGTGGACCTGGAACGGGTGCAGGAGGTGCGGGCCGTGCAGGTCAACTTCACCGACTACCAGTCGGGCATTTACCACAACGACTCCACCGTGTACACGCAGTTCCGGCTGCTGCACTCCCGCGACGGCAAAGCCTGGGAACCCCTCGCCGATTTGACCAACGAAAAGCGGGACCGCCCCAATGCTTACCTCGAACTCCCGCAACCGGTGCGCACCCGCTACCTCCGTTACGAACACGTATACGTCGCTTCTCCTAATTTGGCAATCAGCGATATACGGGTATTCGGTTCAGGCGGCGGTTCAAGGCCCAAAACGCCCTCCGGCTTCTCGGTGCGCCGCGACAGTGACCCCCGCAATGCGTTCATCCGGTGGAAGCCCGTGCCCGGGGCGGTGGGCTACAACATCCGGTGGGGGATCAAAAAAGACAAGCTTTACCAGACCTACCAGGTATTTGCCGACCGCGGCAACGAACTCGAACTGCGGGCCCTCACCGTGGGCCAGGACTACTACCTGGCCATCGAGGCATTCAACGAAAACGGCGTGTCGGCCCTGGGCCCGGTGGTTCACATCGAGTGAGGTAAACGCCCGGCCGGGCATGAGTTGGGGAAAAATACCCGGGGTGTAAGATTACGGCCCGAATGGAGCGGTTGCCGGCGACCGGGGCTTCCGCGTCCCGGCTAAGTGGCTGAGCGTCAAAAAAGTTTTTCCACCGGGTAGCCCCACCGGTTCCCTTAAAACCCTTTTTTCCGCCGTGGATTCCACCGGGGTCAACCGGCCGGGCGGGTGATTCTTACACGGGAACGGCGACCGGCGGGCCGGCCGGGTGGGTTGCCGCTTGGACAACCACCCTTCCGCGGGTTTACTTTGCACCCAACCCGCCGGAGCACTTGCCGCTTCGGGCGCCCCGGACCCCTGGTTCGGGCCACCGCCCCGGGCGATTACCCATAAACCATTACGCTTCATTCCTTTCAACCCCATTTTTTGGCCCGGCGACGCTTGCGCCTGCGTGCGGTAGCGTGTGCCCCCCGATTTGTCATTGTAAAACCCTCAATTCTTTTTTACTCCCTCTATGTACATGCTTACCAGGCTGTTTCACTACAGCGTAGCCTTAGGGCTCAGTGCCATTGTGTTATTCTCCTGCCAGGGAAAAGACGGCGATCCGGGTCCGCAGGGCGAGGCCGGAACCCCCGGCGTCACCGGTCCCCAGGGCCAGCCGGGCAACCGGGCCTCATACCGGGCTAAAAGCGGTTTTGTGAAAGGCACGATCACCGGCTTTCGCGCCGACGGCGTAACGCCGCTCAACGAAACATTCGATTACCAGTACCAATTCCTGCCCTACAAGATTTCCTCGACTTGCGTGCGGGAAACCGAGTCGCCCGGGATATACGAGTTTACCGTGGAGCGGAGCGATTCCCTGGCCGGAAGTTCCTTCAGCATGGTTTTTTTCGCCCCGCTCGATCTGTCCGCCAGCGGCGTAACCGCCATTCGATTTGTTTACAGCAAAGACCTGGGCAATAACAAGTTATTGGGCGTAGACGGCTTGTTGTCGCAGTCCACGGGTCAATCCGGACTGGCCCAATTAACGAACCTGGCTTATGACCAAAGCACCGGTTTGCTGACGGGCAATGTTACCTGGACGGCCGGCGGCAGTGACGTTCCGAGTAGGGAGTTCGTCAGTGAGAACTCTTCGGGCAGCGGCCGGCCCTTTACGCTGACCGGCTCTTTCAGCGTGCAGGCGCCGCTGATTACCAGTTTCCGGCGGGGCGTAACGTCCAAGTAACGGCCTCCATCCATTCCCTTCACCCTTTATTGGTCATTGACTGTTAACACCATTATGAAAGTTAAATTTTTAGACGGGTTAAAAAATACCTTGTGCCTGATGGTCTGCGCGGGGCTGCTGTTTGGCTGCCAGCCGGGAAGAGACGGCGAACCAGGTCCGCAGGGACCGGCCGGGGCAACTGGTCCCAAAGGACCGCAGGGACTGCCGGGAGCCAACGCAACGGTTGGCGTCAAACAAGGCAGCTTTACCGGGACTGCTACGGGGCAGTTGTCTAATGGCACTCCCTTCAACGAGGCGATTAGCTACCAGTTCGTGCCCCAGGGTGGCATCACTTCCTTTACGCAAGTGGATGGCGTAAACAAAATCAGGATATACCAGCGGGACTCGCTGAGAACAGGGAAGATCTTCCTTGAATTCGAAACGGATGCCAACTTTGCCAACCCCCGGTTCGTGCAAGGTAATTTTGAATACGATAAGGCAGGAGCCAACAACGAGTATACCCGCATTGAGGCCAATTACGGTTTTTACACCAGAGACACCCCTTATACGCGGAGTGAGGTGACCGGTACGCTCTCCAACATTTCGTACAGCGCCGCCACCGGCACCCTCACGGGCAGCCTCGACTGGCAGGTAGACAACACGGATTTCTTCGACCATGGCTACGTCAATGGCAAGTCTTTTTACGTGTCCTATCACAATACTTCAGCCAGCGGCCAGCCCATGCGGATCAAGGGTACGTTCAGCGTTCCGCTGCGGCACCGTTCCTACCGGGTAAACGCCGGGCAATAATGTATCCATCATTTACTCTCTTCTTCCTTCACGCATGAAAACGACATTCATAAAAAAGACCTTTTTTTACTTTGCCCTGCTGACCGGTACGGCAACCGGGTTTACGGGCTGCCAGCCGGAAGCCGGCAACGTGGGCCCCAAAGGCGTTCAGGGGGAAAATGCACCCGCCGGGCCCGCCGGCGACCAGGGCCGGAGCGGTACCCTGTTTAACAAGAGCGGCTTCATTACGGGTACCATCACGGGAAAAGGCAAAGACGGCGTAACGCCCGTCAACGAAACGTTCCGGTTCGAATATACCGAAGACAACGCACCGCTGATTTTTGAAGAAATCGACGGGGGATATACCCTGCACCTTGCCCGCGCGGATTCATCACCGGTCAGCGTTGCTGAATTTCACCTCCATACCTCGCTTGATTTTTCCTCCGCCCGGTTCATTGAGTCGACCCTGTACTTTCATAAAAAAGTGAGTGAGTCGCAGTACAAATTTCTGCAGGGCCGACTGTCCGTCTACGAGAACACGGATGCCGCTCCCGGTAAGGTCACCAACCTCAGGTATGATTCCGCCGCGGGCATCCTTTCCGGCGACTACTCCTGGACGGCCAACAATAAGGAGGTGTTTACGGAGACTGTTCACTACAGAAGCAGTACTTCTACCGGCCAACCGATGACGGTAACCGGCTCGTTCAGCATCGCGGCCCGCAAAGGAAGTTACTAGCCGAACTTTTGCCGCCTATTGCGTAAACAACGCAGGGATTACTTCCCTGCCCCCCCCGGACCACGTACCTCCGGGGGTATTTTTTTACCCCACCCGCCCGGCCAGCGTGGTCACGGCTTCCAGCATTTCGGCCAGGTGGTCCCGGGTGGTAAACGGGTTCATCAGCGATACGCGCAGGTATAGTTTGCCCCGCAGGGTGGTCTGCACCAGGTAGAAGCGGCCTTCCCGGAGCAGTTCCCGGCGGATGCGGCCGTTCAGTTCGTTCTCCCTTTCGACGTCCCCCCCCTCCCGCACGCAGCGGAAGCACACGATGTTGGATTCGGGCGCGGCGGCCAGTTCCAGTGCCGGCCGCTCCCCGATGCGCCCGGCCAGCCACCGGGCCAGGTCGTAGAGCCGGTCCACGTTGGCGGCAAAGAGTCCTTCGCCGTAGGTGCGCAGGGCGGCGTACACCTTTACGCTCATCATTACCTTGGTGCATTCAAAGGTGCGTTTGCCCAGGTTGAACCACTCGTGCGACTGCTGGTCTTTCCACAGGTAATGGGCCTTCTGCTGGAACGTGCCGAAGCCGTCGTCGCCCCGCCGGAACACCACCGCCGTAGCCAGGGCCGGCGTGAGCAGCATTTTGTGGAAGTCAACCACCACCGAGTCGGCCAGCCCGATGCCGCGCACCAGCCCCTTGTACTTTTCCGAGACCACCACGGCGCCCCCGTGCGCCCCGTCCACGTGAAACCACAGGCCGTGCCCGGCGCAGAAAGCCGCCACCGCTTCCAGGTCGTCGTAGGAGCCCGTGGCCGTGGAGCAGGCGCTGCCCACCACGGCGAAAGGCACCAGGCCCCGGGCCCGGGCTCCGGCGTAAGCCGCTTCCAGCCGGTCGGTGCGCATGCCGAACCGGTCGTTCACCGGTATTTTGACGAGCCCTTCTTCGCCCAGCCCCATCACGCGGACGGCCCGGTCCACGCAGTAGTGCGCCTGTTCGGAGACCAGCACCGCCAGCCGGCCGGCCGTGCCGTGCTGCCACACGTCGCCGGGGGCCCTGGCCGCCCGGGCCGCCAGCAGGGCCGTGAGCGTAGCCAGGGTGCCGCCCGAGGTCAGGAAGCCCGACGCTTCGGCGGTAAAACCGATCTTGCGGGCCAGCCAGTCGGTCACGACCCGTTCCATCGCCGTCGATGCCTGTCCCATCTCGTAGAGGGCCATGCCGTTGTTGAGCAGGCCCGTGAGCAGGCCCGTCAGGGCGGTAAGCGGCAGCGGCGGCGCCACCTGGTGCCCCATGTACCGGGGATGGTGCAGGTGAATGGACCCTTGCAGGACGGCCTCCAGCATCGGCAGCGGGTCTTCGGCCGGCGGCTTTTCGAAGTCAGCCTGCCAGTAGGCCAGTTGCGCGTGGGGGTCCTGGTAGGCAATCACCCGTTCCGGCGCCCCGGATTGCACGCGGGCCAGGTGGTCGGCCAGTTGGTCCACCAGGGCGTGGGCCTGCCGCCGGAACGCCTCCGGGTCGAAGGCCGATTGGAGTATGTCTTGCATAAGCATTGCTTTCCCGCAAAGAGAAGGGTTTCCGTTGATACGCGGAAATCCGGACGGGGCCCATTTCATCCGCACCGGTGCCGCCACGGGTTCGCCGGGCGGTGCGGCGCCTTTTTTACGCCGGCAACCTTCCGAGATTTGGATACAACCCCCGGGGATTTGGATACTTTTTTCCCGGGGCGCCTGCCCACCTTTGCATACCGATGGATGCCTCACCTTAAAAAAGACAAATGATGAACCCGATTGAAAAAACAAATTTAGGCACCCAGGGACTCGTCGTGCCCTTGGCAGGACTGGGTTGCATGGGCATGACGCAGATTGCGGGCATGGATATTTACGGTCCGGCCGACGAGGCCGCGTCCATCGCCACCATCCACCGCTCCCTGGAGCTGGGGGGCAACTTCCTGGACACGGCCGATCTGTACGGCCCGCTGGAAAACGAACGGCTCGTCGCCCGGGCCACGCAGGGCAACCGGCACCGGTACCTGATTGCCACCAAGTTCGGCTTCGAAATCGATGACCAGGGGCAACTGACCTGGCGGATCAACGGCAGACCGGACTACGTCAAAAAAGCGGCAGAACGTTCGCTGCGCAACCTGGGCACCGATTACATCGACCTGTATTACCTGCACCGGCTGGACCCGGGCACGCCCATCGAAGAAACCGTCGGGGCCATGGCGGAACTGGTGCAGGCGGGAAAAATCCGCTACATCGGCCTTTCGGAAGTGTCGTCGGAGACCATCCGGAAAGCGCACCGGGTGCACCCGCTGACCGCCGTGCAAACCGAATATTCCCTGTTTGAGCGAAGTGTCGAAGCCGCCGGCATTCTTGATACCCTCGCCGCGCTGGGCATCGGGTTCGTGGCCTATTCTCCGCTGGGGCGGGGCTTCCTTTCGGGAGACCTCCAAAGCCCGGATGATTTGCCCGCCGGTGATTTCCGGCGGAGCATTCCCCGCTTTCAGGGGGATCAATTCTACCGGAACATCGAACTGGTACGCGCCATTGAAGGACTGGCGGGCGAAAAAGGAATCACGCCCTCCCAACTGGCCATTGCCTGGGTGGCTTCGAAAAAAATGGTGCCCATCCCGGGTACCAAACGCGTGAAGTACCTGGAGCAGAACCTGGCCGCCGCGGGCATCGCCCTGAGCAGCCAGGAACTGGCGCGGCTGGAAGCCATTGTGCCCCTGGGCACCTTCACCGGGGACCGTTACGACGCGGCCAGCCTGGCAATGGTTGACCAGTAAAAAATCCACCCCGGAAAGCGCTACCTTTACTGGCAGCGCTTTCCTCCTCACACCACCGTTACGCCCATGAAAAAAGCGGCCACGCCTCCCTACCCCATCCATTCGGTATCCCAACTGCACCAGACGCTGGGCTTGCCCAAACCGGGCCATCCGCTGGTGAGCGTCATCAACCTCGACGAGATCAGGTGCTACCCCGACCAGCGCCTGCAAAGCGTGGTCTACCATTTTTATTCGATCTGCATCAAAAAGGACTTTAAGGGGAAACTCAAGTACGGACAACACTACTATGATTTTGACGAGGGCGTGATGACCTTTTTTTCGCCCGGCCAGGTGATTGCAACCGACGTGGCGGGTGATGCGGCCGTGGCGGGGCGGTGGCTGATCGTGCACCCCGATTTTATCCGCAACTACCCGCTGGCGGGCAAGATCAAAGACTACGGCTTTTTCTCCTACGCCGTCAATGAGGCCCTGCACCTTTCCGAAAAAGAAGAAACCATGATCCTGTCGCTCATGCAGGGCATTGACCAGGAATACCGCTTCGCCATTGACACCTACAGCCAGGACGTGATTATTTCCCACATTGAATTGCTGCTCAATTACGCCAACCGGTTTTACAACCGGCAGTTCATCACCCGCAACAATGCCAGCAGTGACTTGCTGGTCAGGCTGGAAGCCATCCTGTCGGCGTATTTCGACGGCGAAAAAGTGCGAACCGCCGGCCTGCCTTCCGTGCAGTACATCTCCGAACAACTGAACGTTTCGCCCAATTACCTGAGCGACATGCTGCGTACGCTGACGGGGCAAAGCACCCAGCAGCACATCCACAACAAGCTCATCGAGAAAGCCAAGGAAATTCTGACGACTACTACGCTGTCGGTCGGCGAAATTGCGTACCGGCTGGGGTTTGAGTACCCGCAGTCTTTCAGCAAGCTTTTCAAAAACAAGACCCACGTTTCGCCGCTTGACTACCGGCAGTCTTTCAATTAGCAGTACGGACAAGGAAGGTTGTATGGCTGTATGGCTGAATGGCTGTATGGTTGAATGGCTGTATGGTTGATTGTTGGGGTGAAGTCTTCTACCGTAGTGCATGGTTAAGCTGACGTATCACTACTTCCTGACTGACCACCAGCCATTCAGCCATACAACCATCCAGCCATCCAACAATCAACCATCCAACCATTCAGCCACGCAACCTGCTAAGCGGCGCGGGCCAGTTCGGCCACCACGGGTTCGGGTTGGGATTTGGCGGCTTGCCGCGGGAAAAACTGGTGGCGAATCCAGGGCTGCATTTTCAGTTCCAGCACGTACGCCAGGCCCAGCACCGCCCCCAGGAAGGCAACCAGCCGCACCGCGAAACTGAACGGCGTGCCGGAGAACAGGTCGATTTGCAGGAGCAGGTTGGCCAGGGGCATGTGCACCACGTACACGGCGTAGGAGATGCTGCCCGCCAGGCTGAACGGGGCCAGCACGTTGCCCCGGATGGGGACGAAATACAGCCCGCAGGCCGCCAGCGTACTGGTCGTGCCGATGAGGAAGTTGACGTGTTCGGTGCTTTTGCCGAGTGCAAACAGGGCCCCGATCACCCCCAGCGGCAACAAAAAGGCCGCCAGCGTAATCAGTTTGCCGAAAGGCAGTTGCCGCCCGGCCGCCGCCGCAAACAGCGCCACCACCACCGGCAGGTGCACCAGGTCGGCGTTGCACACCAGGGCCAGGGGCACCACGTCGAGCAGGTGCAACGCGCTCAGGATCATAAAGCCCGGCATGAACACGTTGTTGGCAACCAGCAGGAGCAGGAAGCTGAGCGCCACGTTGGCGGGCAGGGCGGCCCGGCGGATGGAGGGCAGGTACCAGGCCATGTACAAGCCCGCCAGCCAGAACACCCAGCCACTGGCGTAAAAGGTCAGCAGGCCGGGCACGCCGGGAAACACCAGGCCCAGGTTGCTCACGCCGACGGCAAGGGCCAGCAGGACTTTGGGGTTGGGCTTCAGGTACAGGATGCCCAGGAAGAGCACGTAGTACAGCACCTCGAAATTGAGCGTCCACAGCACCACGTTGCCCTTCAGCGACTTGGTGAGGGCAAATTGCAGGAACGACAGGTTGGACAGCACTTTCAGGCCGTCGGCTTCGGGCACGACCAGCAACGAAAGCCCGATGGCCACCGCGTAAATGGGATACAGGCGCACGAAGCGTTTCTTGAGGTAATCGCCGGCCCGGCGGCGTGAAAACGAACCCGGCTTGTTGGTCAGGCCGATCACGTACCCCGACAGCACGAAGAAAACCAGTACGCTCAGGTGGGAAAACTTTACGTGGGTCAGCACCCCGTCGGGCCGGAAGGTGGGGTCGATGCCATACTCGAACAAGTGGGCAAACACGACGGAAAGGGCGGCGATGCCGCGCAGTCCTTCAATGTTTTTGTCGAAAACCCCCGGCAGGGAGCCGGAACGGGTGGGGGCAGTTGCAGCCGGCGGTTGGGCGCGGAGCAGCCCCGAAAGGTAGCCAGAAATCATACGGGATGAGAAGGTCTAAGTGGTTGTTGACCTAAAAGTACGCTCCGTCCCGTACGGGATATTTCCAAACGATTGGCTGCCCCGTTTGGATGAGCCGGTAAACCGATTTATCCAGCCGCCGTAAAGTTCTCCCGCCCGGCAGGCGTCAACCGAGCAGCGCATCCACCGCCGCGTCGTAGGGCGGCGTGGCACCCCGTTGCGTGGCTACGTAGGCCCCTACCCGGCAGGCCCGTTCGAGGGTTGCGGCCGTGGCCTCCCCGCGGAGGTGTCCGGCCAGGAAGGTAGCCAGGAACGCGTCGCCGCTGCCGATGGTATCCTGCACCGTTACCCGGAAGCCGGGGTGTTCAACGTAGCCTTCCCCCGTGAGTACGGCCGCCCCGTTTTCGGCCCGGGTTACGATCACCGTGGCGAGGCCGTAGCGGTCTTTGAGGAACGCCATGCCGGCCCGCCCGTCGCCGGGGCCGCCCAGCCAGCCGCCTATTTCGGCCAGTTCGTGGTGGTTCATCTTCACCACCGTTGCCCGGGCCAGCAGTTGCAGGGTGCGTTCGGGGGTGTAGTGCGGGGCGCGCAGGTTTACGTCAAATACCTTGTATTTAGCCAGTTGCAAATATTGGAGTAAAGTATCCCTCGAAGTAGCGTGGCGGGCGGCCAGGCTGCCGTACACCAGCACGTCGCTTTCCCCGACCCGCCGGCCCGTGGCCTCGTCCGGGGCGATGTAATCCCAGGCCACGTCGGCCACAATGTCGTAGGTCACGTCCGTGCGCTGGGTCACGTTGGCCTGCACAATGCCGGTCTGGTGCACCGGGTCGGTCTGGAGGCAGGCGTCGGACACGCCTTTGCTTTGCAGGAATTCGCGCAACGCGTGGCCCGGCGGGTCGTTGCCGAGGCGGCTGACCACGAGGGGCGCAAACCCCTGGTAGCGGAGGTGAATGGCTACGTTCATCGGCGCCCCGCCGGGCAGGCGGCCCTGGGGCAGCACGTCCCACAGCGTTTCTCCGAAGCAAATGAGCACAGGACCGGGTTGAGACATAAGGCGTTGGTTGGATGGTTAAATGGCTGGATGGCTATATGGTTGGATGGCTGTATGGTTGAATGGCTATATGGTTGATTGTCGGGAAGTGGTGTGGGCGTAAGCAAAACCATTCAGCCATTCAGCCATATAACAATCAACCATACAGCCATCCAACCATACCCCTAATGCATCACCACGTTGCGGCCGATCTGCTCCAGCGAGGTGCCCTTGGTTTCGGGCATCATGCGCCACACGAACAGCAGTTGGAGCACCATCATGGCGCAGAAGAACGAGAAGGTAACGTCCTCGCCCAGCCGCTCGGCAATGTACGGGAAGGTAAAGGCAATGACGGCGGCCATGAACCAGTGCGTAAAGCTGCCCAGCGCCTGCCCGTCCGCCCGTACCTCGTTGGGGAAGATTTCGGAGATGAACACCCAGATGACGGCGCCCTGCGAAGCGGCGAAAAAGGCAATGTATACGAACAGGTACACCGGCACGGCGTAGCCGGTCTGGCCCACGTAAAACGCGTAAGCCACCAGCCCCAGCGTCACGATCAGGCCCACCGACCCGATGAGCATGAGGGTGCGGCGGCCCACCCGGTCGATGAAGTTGAGGCCGATCAGCGTGAATACGAGGTTTACCAGGCCGATGCCCGCCGAAGAGAGCAGCGCCGCACTTTCGGTGAGGCCCGCCCCTTCGAAGATGCGGGGGGCGTAGTAGATGATGGCGTTGATGCCCGATACCTGGTTGAAAAAAGCGAACAGGAAGGCCAGGGAGATCGGGCGGAAGTAGGGACGGGAGAAAAAGACGGTTTTGTGCTTTTGTTGCCCCGCCTCCCGGGCCGACTGCTCGATGTCGGCCACGATGCGGTCCACGTCGGTGCCGGGCGGGTTGGCCACTGCCAGGATTCTCCGGGCCTCATCGGTGCGGCCGCGCCGGAGGATCAGCCAGCGGGGGCTTTCGGGCACGCCCAGCACGGCCAGCATAAAGGCCAGCGACGGAATGGCAATCACCCCGAGCATCCACCGCCAGTCGTTGTCGCCGATGCCGGCCAGCAGGTAGTTGGACAGGTACGAGACCAGGATGCCGAACACCACGTTGAACTGGAACATCGCCACCAGCTTGCCGCGGGAGTTGGCGGGCGAAATCTCCGAGATGTAGAGCGGCGCCGTTACCGAAGAGGCCCCCACGCCGATGCCGCCCAGCAGCCGGAAAAACAGGAACGCTTCCCAGCTCTGCGTGACGGCCGACCCGATGGCCGAAACCAGGTACAGCACGCCGATCCAGAACAGGGTCTTTTTGCGGCCCAGCCGGTCGGAGGGAAAGCCGCCCAGCAGCGAACCCACCACGGTACCGATCAGGGCAATGGACACGGTGAGGCCGTGGGCGAACACGTCGAGCCCCCAGTGGTTCTGAATGTCCTTTTCGGCGCCCGAGATCACCGCCGTGTCGAAGCCGAACAGGAAGCCGCCCAGGGCCACCACCAACGCCCACAGGAATACTTTTGCGTTTGCCATACGAGTATGAAACCCCTAGTTTACTGGATCGCCGTAAAATAATTTTAGATTATGGATTTTAAATTTTGAATTAATCCCAGACCTGTTTTAAATGCGGGTCGGAAATCCAAAATTTAAAATTCAAAATTTATAATTAATTCTGCCCCACGATGACCATAGACCCTCAAACGCTCTCCCTGGCCCGCACCCTCTGGGATTACCACCACGTGAACCACCCCCTGGCCCCGGCCGACTGCATCCTGGTGCTGGGCAGCCACGACACCCGGGTTGCCGAACGGGGCGCCGAACTGCTGCTGGCCGGCTACGCCCCCTGGCTGGTGTTTTCGGGTGGGCTGGGCCGGCTCACCGAAGGCCTGTGGACCGAACCCGAAGCCGATACTTTTGCCCGCATTGCCCGCGGCAGGGGCGTGCCGGCCGAGCAGATCCTGACCGAAAACCGCTCCACCAACACCGGCGAGAACATTGCCCTTTCGTACGGGCTGCTCCAAAAGCACGGCATTGCGGTGCGGCGGATGATCCTGGTGCAGAAGCCGTACATGGAACGCCGGGCGTACGCTACGTTCCTCAAGCAGTGGCCCGGCGACCCGGTGGAATTGATGGTTACCTCCCCGCAGCTTTCCCTGGACGAGTACCCCAACGCGGAGGTGCCGCTGGAACACGTCATCCACATCATGGTCGGCGACATGCAACGCATCCGGGTGTACGCCGAAAAAGGGTTCCAGGTGCCCCAGGACATTCCGGCCGAAGTATGGGCGGCGTACGAAGGACTGGTGGCCCGCGGGTTTACGGAGCACTTGATCTGATGGTTTATTATGTACAATATAAACGTTTGACTTCCATCGCTTTTAATTCACCTATTATTTCAAATATCCCCGCCAAACGCCGTGCTTGTCATGCTGACGGAGGAAGCATCTGGAGCATCAATCTACTCATGTACGGGTGTGGTGATCCGGGCCATACGGGCTTTTGTACCGGATGCTTCCCCAGGATTATGGATCAGATGCTTCCTTCGTCAGCATGACAAGCACGGCGTTTGGCGGGGAAACGTAAAAGAGCCGATCCATCAAGGTTCTATTCGCCGATACCCTTTTCTAAAGTATAGCTAAAGTCATAATTACTAGGCAAATAAAACATTATACTCAACCTTTACTTTAACCATCATCAAACCGTTTCCCATGACTTCTCTCGACCTGGCTCCCATCACCCGGCACCTGCGGGCCATGTACGGCTCGCGGCTGCTGGTGGCGGCCGTGCATCACTTCGGCGTATTTGAATTGTTGCAGGACGGGCCGCTGCCCCTCCCCACCCTGCAACAACGCACCGGCCTGGCCGAACGTCCGGCCATGGTGCTGTTCCCCGCCCTGTGCGCCATGGACCTGCTCCGCTGGGAAAGTCCCGGCCGGTTGGCGCTTACCGAACTGGGCCGCTGCCTCGCCCCGGCCACCACGCCGAACCTGGCGGGCTACGCCGGCCTGGAAAAAGACGACCCGGGGGTGCTGGACCTGGTGCAACGCCTGCGGCACGACGGCCCGGCCGATGCTACCGAAGCGATTGGCTACGTGAAGGAAGGCGACGCCCCCTCCCCGATGGACCACCCCGAACAGGCCCGGTACCTGACGCTGGCCCTGGCCGGCCGGGCCCAACGCCTCGCCCCGCTGGTGGCCGACCGGCTGCCCCGCCGCCCGGGACACCTGCTCGACGTGGCCGGCGGCACGGGACTGTTTGCCTACGAATGGCTGCGCCTCAACCCCGAGGCTACGGCCACCGTGATGGACCGGCCCCGCGTACTCGACGTAGCCCGGGAGTTCCTCGAAGCACTGGGCCGGAGCGGCCGGCCGGGCGCCGAAACCGTACCCGGCCGCGTGCACTTCCTGGCCGGCGACATGCTCACCGACCCGCTGCCGGCAGCCGACCTGCTGCTGGCGGCCAGCCTCTTCCACGACTGGCCCACGCCTACCTGCCGGCTGCTGGCCCGCCGCTTTGCCGCTGCTCTCCGCCCGGGCGGTGAACTCTGGGCCCACGACGCCTTCCTCGACGACACCCTCGACGGCCCCCTGGCCGTGACCGACTACTCGGCGGCCCTGTTCTGCGGCACCAAGGGCCGTTGCTACAGCCGCCGGGAGTACCGCGGCTGGTTCACCGAAGCCGGCCTAATTCCGTCCCCCGACACCTTCCCCACCCAGCTCGAATACGCCCTGATCGCCGCCCGCAAACCGGGCCGTCAGGGATGAGGCTGTTTCAAAATAAGACGGGCTATACGATTTATAAGTTGTATATCAGTAACTTATAAATTTAACTGCAAGGATCGCAAAGGCGGAACGCAAAGGACGTAAAGCAAAAAAGGAAGGGCTCAAAGAGAGGCAAACCCCTCCTTACGCCCTTCCTTTTTACGTTACGCGAAACCATTCTTCCTTCTCCACCTCATCCATACCAGGGCCCCGCCGTAGT
Organism: uncultured Sphingobacteriales bacterium; assembly: GCA_963844325.1. GTDB lineage: Bacteria > Bacteroidota > Bacteroidia > Cytophagales > 172606-1 > CADCTQ01. The sequence continues at coordinate 3,261,437 of CAWJNV010000002.1, read as the reverse complement.
TCCCTGCCCGATCCTCCTCCGGTCTCCCTTGTCCGGTCTGCGGTCTCCTTTTTACCCCGTTGCCTGTTCGTCCACCTGCTGAATGATCTCGCCGGTTTTCTTGTCTTTGAGGATCGTCTTTTTGCGGCCGTCGGGCGTGATTTCTTCCTTGATGAGAAAGTACTGTTCGTTGTAGTCGGCAACGGCCGGTCCCGGGGCCGCCGGGGTGGTGCTGCCCCGCCACACGTCGAGTTGCACCGGCTCCCACCTTTTGGAGGCGGCCGAACGGTAGGCGGCGTCCATGATGGCGTTGACCACGTAGCCGTCGTAGAAAGTTTCCATCGGCTGCCTGCCCTGCTCGTAGGCGTTGAACATGTCGGTGAACATGTGGTTGTAGCCCAGTTCGTTCACCTCGTCGCCCACCGGGAAGAGCCAGCCGGAATTGGACTCGGCCTTTTCGGCCACGTAGCCTTCCTTGTTGCCCGTGGTAAACATTTCAAAGCCCGTACGCAGGAAGTGGTTGTTCCAGATGGTGCCTTCCGTGCCGGCCACCTCGTCGCGCAGGTCCATGCCCCCGCGGAACGCCCAGCTTACCTCGAACTGCCCGATGGAGCCGTTTTCGTACTTCACCAGGCCCACGGCGTGGTCTTCGGCCTCGATGGGCTTCACCAGCGTATCGGCCCAGCACATCACCTCCACCGGCCGGACCTCCTTGCCGATGTAGTTGCGGGCAATTTCAATGCAGTGGCACCCCAGGTCGATGATGGCCCCGCCGCCGGCCGTTTCCTTGTTCCAGAACCAGTCGCTGTGCGGGCCGGGGTGCGTTTCGCGGGAACGGGCCCAGAGGACCCGGCCCACGGCGCCGTTGCGGACGGCATCGAGCGACTTGAGCGTTTTGGGCGTGTACACCAGGTCTTCGAGGTACCCCCCGATGATGCCGGCGCTTTCCACCAGTTCCATCATTTCTTTGGCTTCGGCGGCCGTGCGGGCCAGCGGCTTGGTGCAGAAGATGGCTTTTTTGTGTTTGGCGCACAGCCGGGCCGTTTCCAAATGTAAATTGTTGGGCAGGCTTACGATTACCACGTCCACCTCCGGGTCGGCCACGGCCTCTTCCATGCTCGTGGTGGATTTGGGAATGTTCCAGCGATTGCAAAAGGTTTTGAGGCGTTCTTCGTTGCGGCCGTACACCACGTGCACGCGGTCCCTGTTGCGCTGGCCGTGGAGCGACATGGTATAAAAGTCGGCAATAAAGCCCGAGCCGAGCATGGCAATTTTAAGCATGGCAATAGCAGGTTGGGTAGTGGTTGGACATGAATAGTCATTAGTCAATAGTCATTGGTCATTGGGTGCGCGAAAGTCATCGCATCCGATTGGTCAATGACTGCTGTACCAATGACCAATGTCTAATGACTCCTACGACGGGCTGGGGTTGGCGAATTCGAGGCCCTGCTTGAATGCTTCGTCCTTTTGTTTGGAGAGGAAATCGGCGGTTTGCGCGATGCCTTTCTTGCCCGCCCGGAGCAGGGCGTCGTCGGGCACGGCCGCGAGGGGCGTGTAGTGCGAGGACGGTTCGTCCTGGTAAGAGCGGTTGGTGACCAGGTTGTAGGCTGAGATCAACGACCAGCGGGGCCGGTCGCTCAGGTTGGCCTCCGAGCGGTGCAGTACGTTGCAGTGGAAAAACAGCGTGTCGCCGGGCTCCAGTTCGCAGTACACCAGTTCCATCCGCTTGAGGGCTTCTTCCACGCGTTCGGTGTTGGCGCCCACCTGCTGGCCGGCAAAGCCGTGTTCTACCCGCCCGAGCCGGTGCGAACCGCGGATCACCTGGAGGCAGCCGTTCTCCCGGGTGGCTTCGGTGAGGGCCACCATCACGCTTACCATGTCGGGAAACAGGAAGCCGTTGTTGTACCAGTAGCCGTAGTCCTGGTGCCACTCCCACGCCCCGCCGACGCGGGGTTCCTTCTGCATGAGCTTGGAGTGGTAGTGGGCCGCGGGGCCGCCCAGAATCAGTTCTACCGCGTCGACCATGCGTTGGGACCGGCTGTAGAGGCCGTACACGTCGTCGCCGGGGGTGTACCAGAGGGCCAGTTTGGTGCGCAGGCCCTTCGAATCGTTGAAGTCGAACGATTGCCGGTTGATCACGTCATCTTCCACGGCCGTCCCGTGGAGCAGTTGGACTTCCTCGGGGCTGAAAAAGCCCTTGATGACCACGTAGCCGTCCTGGTCGAACTGGCTTTTGTGCTGGGGGGTGAAAAAGGGGAAGGACATGGGAGTAAGTGGTAAGTGGTTATTTCTTTAATTCTTTCGCGATGGCTTCCACGTAGGGTACGGTAACCTCAAAAAGTTCAGCAATTTCTTCAACGCTTAATTTTTGCTTGGCAAGCATCTTTGCAATAGCTTCCCGTTGTTTTTTCTCTGCTTCCTCTCTGCCTTTATTCAAGCCTTCCTGGTAGAGATAATCTTTGGTGATGTCATACAAGAGTCCCATGTCGGTTACCTGTTTTTGTGTTTCCTTGGTTAAATTACGCAATCGGGCCAAAACCGATAGCTGCCGGATGTATTTTCGCAGGGTAATTTCTTCCCCGCTGATTGCTTGGAGCTTGCTCAGGATGCCCTTGAGCACGTCGGCCGGCTTCTTCCCCTTGAAGTTACTGAGTACGGCCAGAATGATTTCTTCCGGCACGTCCGAAGCCAGCAAGCTTTAGTAGTCGTAGTCGCGCAGGCTCCGGAGGGTGAACCCGGTGAATACTTCTTCCGGCCCCAGTTGGGTTTGCATGACTGAAGCTTTTTGCCCGAGGTAAATAACGAACTGCCTGACGGGCAGCCGGTACTTGCGGCGCAAGAGTCCGTAGTACTCCTGCATCCGGTAGACCATGCCTTCCTCGTCCACGCTTTGAAACTCCAGGTGCAGGATGAACTTCTCGCCGCCGTCCGTCTCCACGATCCGGATGAAGTCGGTTTCCTTTTCGATGGTGGTCTGGAGCTTGTCTTTCAGTTCTTCACTCCGGACAATGCGGATGCCCAGGTACTTCGCCGCCAGGGGCAGAAATACGGTGGCAATGTTCTCCTTGAGGATTTTGTCGTAGTCGTTGGCCAAGGGGCTGCGCTTTGATCCGCGCCAAAGAAAACAAAATTTGCAGACTTTAAGCAACCAAAAAACCCAATTGTAAAATAAAAAACCAACAATTAATTTACAAAAAATACTTTTCTTCCATAATAGTTTGATTGGAGATAGTATGTGCTCAGCGGTTTATAGCGTCTGGCGGGGAATCTTGAATGCGCATTCTCCGGCCGGTTTACGCCGCTTTGGCCTTCAGTTCTTCCTTGGGTTCCTCCTTCTCGCGGAACAGCACTGCGAAGATCACCAGCACGATGGCAGAAGCCACGGCCGGCACCAGCCAGATGGACTGCCACCCGTGCGTGTTCTGGTCGAGCGTGTACGCCCCCACGATCTGGCCGGCCACCTGCGAACCGATGAACATGCCCAGCCCGTAGGTCGCAAACGTGATCATGCCCTGGGCCGAGCTGCGCAGGTGCTCCGGCGCCCGGCGGTCCACGAAAATCTGGCCGGTCACGAAGAAGAAGTCGTAGCAGATGCCGTGGAGGATGATGCCCGCGTACAGCATCCATTCGAGCGAACCCGTGTTGCCGTACGCAAACAGCACGTAGCGCAGCACCCAGGCGGCCATGCCCAGCATGATCATCTTCTTAAAGCCCAGCCGCACGAAGAAGAACGGCATCACCAGCATGAAAAACAGTTCGGAAGCCTGCCCCAGCGTCATTTTGCCGGCCGCGTCTTTCATGCCCAGTTCGTTGAGGAACGGGTTGGCAAAGCCGTAGTAGAACGCCAGGGGAATGCAGATGAGCACCGACGACACGACCATGACGGCGAAAGAGGTGTTTTTGAGCAGTTTCAGCGCGTTGAGGCCCAGGATGTCGCGCACGCTGCCGGGGTTGCCCTTCAGTGCCGGCGGCGTGTCGGGCAGGAAGAAACAGTAAATGCCCGTCACCAGCGAAACGCCGCTCGCCAGCAGGAACTGGTTGGCGCTGGCTTCAATGTCGAGGTAGCTCAGCAGGCCGCCCACCACGATCCAGCCGATGGTGCCCAGCACCCGGATCGGCGGAAACTCCTGGCCCGGGTTGGCCATCCGGCGGAAGCAAATGGCGTTGCTCAGGGCGATGGTGGGCATGTAGCACAGCGTGTACGCCAGGATCAGCGGCGTAAAGGCCAGCGGGGTGGATACTTGCGTGAGGGCGTACAGCAGCACGGCCCCCAGCAGGTGCAGCGTGCCGAGTACTTTCTGGGTAGCAAAAAACCGGTCGGCGATCATGCCCACGAAAAACGGTGAGATCAGGGCGGCCACCGACAACATGCTGTACGCCGTGCCGATCTCCGGTCCGCTGAACTTGAGGGTGGTGCCCAGGTAGGTGCCCATCGTCACGTACCAGGCGCCCCACACGAAGTAATTGAGGAACATGAGCACGGAAAACTGGCGGAACGGCCCGACGGCAACCTTGTACACGAAGTACAGGAGGCCCAGGCCCATCATGGCGGTAGAAAGCGAAAGATCCATTCGGCAACGGGGGGTTTACAATTGGGCAATAAAGGTAAAATTTGGCATTTTTTCAAGCCGGCGGCCTACTTTTGCGCCTGGGCGGCCTTGGTGCGCCGCTCCTTGAGTTCGCGCCAGGTGGTGAGGATGATCTTTTCGTCGCGGATGGCTTTGCGCAGGGCCGGGTCGAGCATGGCCAGCAGGTCGCCCTCCCGGCTGGCCCCCGAATCGGAGATGTGCCGGAAGACTTCGGTGGGCGCCGTGCAGTGCATGATGATCATGGTCACGCCGGGTTGCAGCGTCTTGAGGGCCGTGATGTAGCGTTCCGTTTTGAAGCTTTTGCCCTTGCCGGGCGTGTAGGCGGTGCCGGCGGGCAGTTTCCAGCCGTAGGTGTCGTTGTGCAGGTCGTCGAGCACGGGCAGGCCGGCGTCCCAGAGCCGTTTGCCCACGAGGCGGGCCTGCTGCAACTGTTCGTGGGCCGAGCCCATCTGCTGGGCAATGAGGGTGTTGTGGCCGCCGGGAAACATCACGGGGATGCCGGTTTCGGTGCCCAGCTTTAGGTAGCGTTCGAGGAAGGCCGGGTTGGCAAACAGGGTGCCCATGTGCGAATCGAGGTGCGTGGGGGCAACGCCCATGCTTTTGGCCCGGGCCAGCTGCGCCCGGATTTCGGCCTCTACTTCGTCGGGGGTGGCGTGCTGGACAACACCGGCCACGTCGCGCCAGAGGGCGCCTTCGGGGTCCACGAGTCCTTTGCTGGCCGTGCCGGTGAGGGGTCCCCAGCGGTAGTCTTTCCACTCGGAGGTGAGGGTGAGGTGCAGGCCGGCATCCACGCCGGGGTGTTCTTTGAGGTAGCGCACGAAGCCGGGCACCCAGGGGCAGGGCATCATCACGGACACCGACGTAGCCACGCCCTTTTCGAGGGCCTGGATGGTGCCCAGGTTGGAATCGTACGACATGCCGGCGTCGTCGATGTGCAGGATGACCACGCGGGCGCCTTTGGGCCAGCCCAGCTTTTCGGCGTAGGTAGGCTCGGTTTGGGCTTGGGCGTTGAGGGCCGCCGGCAGGAAGAGCAGCCAGGCGACCAGCAGGAAGGTGAAAAAGGGTATACGTCGGTTCATGGGCGGTTGTGGGGGAAGCGGTTTGCGGTCAGGGCAGTGCAGGATGCCGGGGCCGTATTTTAGGGGCATTTTACGGTTTTATGGGGAGAAATGGTAAATTATGGGGACGATGTTTAGGCAACGGTGTTGGGAGAATTGATTCAGCTAGTGATGCGGTCGTTACTGAGAAAGAATGTCCGTAACAGTTAAAGGTGTTTATTCTTCAAATCTTTACGCAACACCAGAATCTTTGTGCACTAATCTAATGAACAATGACTAAGAGAACTAGTAGGAATAATGATGCTGGCTTTGCGGAGGCAGAAGCACGAATTGAAAAGGCGATCAAAGAGGGGGCTCTAACGTTAGATTTGTCCAAGTTAAACTTAAAAGACCTGCCAGAGTCAGTTAAGTTGTTGCACTGGTTGCAGGAACTCAATCTATACAATAATAGACTCACCCGTTTACCTAAATGGCTAGCGCAACTAGATAAACTGCAAATTCTCGATCTATCTACAAACCAACTCACCCATCTACCCGAATCAATTGGAGATTTGAAAGAGTTACAAACTATAAACTTATTCAACAATAAACTCACCCATTTACCCAAATACCTTAACAAACTGCAAGTACTGGAATCACTCAATCTTTCCACAAATCAACTTACTGAACTGCCCGAATCACTAGCACAACTAAAAGAGTTGCAAACTCTCAATCTTTCAACTAATCAATTTTCTCATTTGCCCGAGTGGTTAAGACATTTACAAGGATTGAAATCACTCGATCTTTCTGTGAATAACCTTAACCATATACCCGAATTGCTTGAACAACTTCGAGGACTAGAGTATTTCGATATTTCCACAAATCAGCTCGCCCACCTCCCTGATTGGTTAGGACAACTGCAATGCCTGGAACTGCTCGACCTATCTACAAATCAACTTACTGGCCTACCCGAATCGTTAGCACAACTAAAAAATTTGCAAACTCTTAATCTTTCAAATAATCAACTTTCATATTTGCCTGAGTGGGTAGGGCAACTGAAATATTTAGAGGAACTTAATCTTTCTGATAACCAACTGTCTGAGTTACCCAAATCTATCCTTAACATTCATAAACTAAGAAGTTTGTACTTGCATAAAAACAAAGGTCTTGGTTTCCTAGCCGGAGTAGCTGGGCCTACTTGGCATGATGTATTAATGAGAGGAATGGAGCCTGCTAAATCAGGAGACATCCTAGAATACTACTTTAAAGTGCAGCAAGGTGAAAGCCCGTTAAATGAAGCCAAACTTATTTTGGTGGGTCGGGGAAATGTGGGAAAGACTTCTTTAGTAAATACATTGGTTCATAATCAGTTCAAGTATAACGAGAAGATGACAGAAGGCATCAAAATTACTAATTGGCCTCTCCAGCTACAGAACAAGGATGAGATTTTACTACATATATGGGACTTTGGCGGACAGGAGATTATGCACGCTACGCACCAGTTCTTTCTTACTCAGCGTAGTCTATACCTACTTGTATTAAACGGTTGAGAGGGTGGCGAGGACTTCGATGCGGAGTACTGGTTAAAGTTAGTAGAGAGTTTTGGCGAAAGCTCCCCTGTTATAGTTGTACTTAATAAAATTAAGGAACGTCCCTTCGACCTCAATAGACGAGGCTTAATGCAGAAGTATCCATTTATTAAAGACTTCGTAAAAACTGACTGTGCCGATGGTACTGGAATTGATCACTTACGGCAAATTCTTGTGAGAGAAGTTGATCGATTGGAAAATTTGCGTGATCCGTTTCCAACCAGTTGGTTTACTATTAAGCATAAGTTGTCGAGATTAGATAAAAACTATCTTAGTTTTTCAGAGTTTAGAGCTCTCTGTCACCAAGACGGCGAACAGGACGAACAGGCACAGGAATTATTAGCTAGTTACCTGCACAATTTAGGAATTGCGCTTAATTACAGAGACGACCCGCGCTTGCAGGAAATGCATATTCTAAACCCACATTGGGTTACTAACGGTATTTATAAAATTTTAAATGCTCCAGAATTAAAAAATCAAAAGGGTGTTCTCAATTTAAATAATACGAATAGTATCCTTGATCCAAGAGAATATCCTTTTTATATGCGTCGGTTCATTTTAGACTTAATGAAGAAGTTTGAGTTATGCTTCAGCTTTCCGGAAGATGACTGCCGCTACTTAATCCCGGAACTGCTCACCAAAGAGGAGCCTCTTGAAGCAGGAGCTTTCGAAGAAGAATGCTTACAGTTCCAGTACCACTATCCCATACTACCTGAAGGGCTACTGCCCCGATTTATCGTCCGGACGAATGTCCTTAGTGAAGGCCTACATCGCTGGCGAACAGGGGTCATTCTCAAATTTGAGGACAACTATGCTCTCGTTAAGGCTGACGTACAGGATAAAAAAGTGTTTATTAAGGTTAATGGACAGATGACCGGGCGCCGTCGCCTGCTTGCAATAATTCGATCTGATTTTGAACGTATTCACTTCGATATTCGCCATCTAAAGCCTTTAGAGATGGTACCGCTTCCAGAGTTTCCCAAAGTGGTGATCCCCTACCAAAAACTACTGGTGATGGAGGATAAAGGAGTTAAGTCTTTTATTGAAGTTGTGGATAGTAATATAATTGAAGTAGAGACACTGAGTTTATTAAATGGAGTTGATATAGAATATACTTATAGAAAGGACTTATCTATGAAGAAAGTATCCGAGGCAGTGCGCCTATTTTACAGCTACTCTCACAAAGACGAAACGCTACGAAACGAACTCGAAACGCACTTAAAACTACTTCAAAGACAAGGTCTAATTAGTACATGGCATGACCGGCAGATAGAGGCTGGAGAGGAGTGGAAGCAAAAAATAGACGAGAACTTAGATAGGGCTGATATTATCCTCCTACTTATTAGTGCGGATTTTATCGCTTCGGATTACTGTTGGGATAAGGAAATGAAAAGAGCTTTGGAACGGCACGAGAAGCGCGAAGCGGTTGTAGTGCCGGTCATTTTGCGGGACGTTAGTTGGGGCAGCGCCCCATTCGCTAAGTTACCGGCTTTGCCTAAAGACGCATTAGCTATTACTAAATGGGGGGATAAGGACAGTGCTTGGCGCAATGTTGCTGAGGGAATTGAAAAGACAATTATAAAAGTACGTAGAGGAATTAAAAACAATGCTGTTGAAACCTTAGCGATTACTGGGATTTCCTTATCCAACATTCGCTGTTTCGAGAATATCGACCTTTCGTTTGTTACACCAGCAGGCTTCAACAACTTTATATTATTTTTTGGCAATAATGGAACAGGTAAAACAACACTGCTCCGGAGTATTGCCCTTGGTTTATGCGATCCCACAACTACAAGTGGCCTCATGGAAATGCTTCCTGGTTCTTTATTGCGTGAAAAAGAGGGTATAGGAAAAATCAAAATAGAGCTTTCGGATTACTCTAATAGAAATTGGTCAATTGAAACTATATTAAGACGTGATTCGAACGGATTAGTTTCCATTGAACAGAATGTATCAGATAACTTTCCCCGTAGTAAGATTTTCGCGTGTGCCTACGGGGCAAGTAGAAGAGGATTTGGCAGTAATGACTACGAAGATTACTCTTTAAGAAATTCATTATTAACTTTATTTGATTATGATAGTAGCCTGCAAAATCCAGAATTAGCGCTTAGACGCATTCAAGCGCAAGGTTATAATATTAACGATATTACTGAGCGGATTGATTCAGTTCTGATGTTAGAGACAGGATCGACACGTATCGGGATAGATAGTACAGGTATTAGAATTAAAGGTCCTTGGGGTGACTTTATGCCCTTAGGAGGACTAGGAGATGGTTTCCAAGCCACTTTAGGTTGGATTGCGGATATGTGTGGTTGGTCGTTATTTTATCAACCCCTTTCCTTTATTAAGGGCTTGTCAGGCATTGTGCTAATAGATGAAGTAGAGCAGCATCTACATCCATCATGGCAAAGAGAGATTATAAAGTTGCTGCATCAGCAATTTCCTAATATTCAATTTATTGTAACAAGTCATGCTCCGATGTGCGCATTAGGAACTACAGCCCTGCCAGAGCATGCAAGTAGTATAGTTGCACTCTACCAAGCAAATGAGTCTGTAGAAGCTGTTAAATACGATGCTCCCTTCAATCAAAGGGCGGATCAGGTACTCACGTCACCTTTATTTGGACTTTTTAGCGCAAGCGGATTTGACGTCACCTCTAATATTCAAAGGTATGCTTATCTAGCTTCCAAGGACAGCTTAAACAATGATGAAAAGAAAGAACTAGACTTCTTAAAGAATCATTTAGAATCAGTTTTGGAGCCTTTTCAGAACAAATATGAACGCGAGATTTATTATACTGTCAGAGAGACACTAAAAGATAAATTATCCGAAGAGCTACAGTCAGGAAAGATAACCTCCCAAGAACTGGACTACAGAATCATACATCAATTGAAAAAATAATTTTATTAATTAGAGAACATGATTAATATCCTATTTCAAGAACCCGACAGTGAGGATTGGAAGGCTTGGAGAGAAAACTGTCAATATGAGCAAAATAAATTAAATCACTCGTATGCCTGCAACGAAATAATAAAAGTAAAAAACAACCTGTACAAAGATCGAAAAACATACTATATTGACAATAATCTTAGCGCTCCTTTTTATGGAAAATGCGCCTACTGCGAAACAAATATTGTTGTAGGCCAACCTGGTGATCTTGACCACTACCGACCAAAAAATGCCGTAACAGTTTCTTATAACCTATTAAAAATCAAAACCCAAGACAGTCTAGAGGTTGTGCACCCTGGTTATTATTGGCTTGCTTACGACTGCAAAAATTTATTACCTTCGTGCAGAAATTGCAATACTCCTACTTTCTTCAACGGTCTTAAAATAGGAAAAGGCAATGAGTTTCCTGTAAGAGATATTCGTGCCTGTAAGCCAGGAGAAGAGAGCAGAGAAAAACCTTTACTTCTCAATCCAGTTGATGAATACACTGATATCGAAAAGCACCTACTGCTTGGAATTGACAATTCGGGGGACTTTACAGGTATTATAAAACCCCTTACTGAAGAAGCAAAGATTACAATAGATCTACTTGGCCTCAATATACGTGAGCCTCTGATCAGGGACAGAAATGAGGCATATATAAAAGGTAATGAGGCACCACTTAAATTCTTGACTGCCCATATACACAAGAATAATAAATCAGAAGACCATCCTAGAAACACTATACAAGGGTACATTAAAGGTTCCCTTCCTTATAGCGCTGCGGGGAGAGCCGGATTACAAGCAGCAAAGAAAGAGCTACATGCTGATTCTTTAGAAATATTGGTGAGAAATTTTGGAAGTTTTTTTCAAGATATTCCAATGAGTAGCACTTCCCCGCCTAGCAATAGTGATGCAATCATCCCTTAACAGGACATTTTTAACTTGTTAAGTACAGCATGAAATAAATATTACCCTCTCCCTTACGAACTCGTAGCCGTGCCTTCCGTGCCGGGGGCCGGGTCTTCGCCGGTGCGGGCTTCTTCCTCGCGGACTTGCATGGCGGGGGATTCGCTGCCCTCCCGGATCTCCTGCGGCGTGTCGGTTTCGGGCTGCGTGGTGTCGTAGGAAGTCGGCCGGTTCGGGTCGTGGGATTCGTAGGTATCGGGGTCGCGTTTGGATGCTTTGGTTGCCATAATGGTGCAAATGTTTTTGTCCATATACGCAAACCGCCCCGTTGAGTTGGACCCGGGTCGCCCCGGCAAAAGAGCACCGCACCTATTTTCTATTTTCAACTTTCCATTTTCCATTTACAACATGCCTACCATCTTTACCTCTCCCCTGCTGGCCCTGCTGCTGCTGGCCCTGGCCCCGCTGGCGGCCGTGGCCCAGGGCCTCAAAGTCGAAGGCCTCCGCTGCGAGTACGGGCAAAACCCGCTGGGCACCGACGTCACCCAGCCCCGCCTGAGCTGGCGCCTCGCTTCCGGGGGCCGCAACGTCACCCAGTCCGCCTACGAAATCCGCGTCGCCACCGACGCCGGGGCACTGACCAAGGGCCAGCGCCTAACCTGGCAGACCGGCAAGGTCGCCTCCGACCAGTCGGTGCACGTGCCCTACGGCGGCCCCGCCCCCGAATCGCGCCAGCGGTACCACTGGCAGGTACGCGTGTGGGACGGCAACGGCAAAGCCTCCCCCTGGAGCGAAGTCCACTATTGGGAAATGGGCCTGCTCCAACCGGGTGACTGGACCGCCGCGTGGATCCGGCCCGGCACCGCGGAAGACACCATCAACCAGCCCGCCCAACTCTTCCGCAAAAGCTTCACCCTGGGCAAACCCGTGCAGTCGGCGCGGGCCTACGCCACCGCCCACGGCCTCTACGAACTCTTCCTCAACGGCAAGCGCGTCGGCGACTGGCAACTCACGCCCGGCTGGACGAGCTACAACAAACGCCTCCAGTACCAGACCTACGACGTGACCAGCCTGCTCCGGCAAGGCGACAATGCCATTGGCGCCATGCTCGGCAGCGGCTGGTTCCGCGGCAGCCTCGCCTGGGAAAAGAACCGTAACCTCTACGGCAAGGAACTGGCCCTGCTCCTGCAACTCGAAGTCACCTACGCCGACGGCACCCGCGAAACGGTCGGCACCGACGGCACCTGGAAAAACACCAACGACGGGCCCGTCCGCTACTCGGAAATCTACAACGGCGAAACCTACGACGCCCGGCTGGAGAAAGACGGCTGGACCACCGCCGGCTTCGATGCCAAGGGCTGGGCCGCCGTCCGCACTGCCGACCTCGACAAGCAAATCCTGGTGGCCCAGTACGGCCCGCCCGTCCGCAAAAAGGAGGTTTTCAAGGCCCTCAAGGTCCTCAAAACGCCCAAGGGCGAAACTGTGGTGGACTTCGGCCAGAACCTGGTGGGCTGGGTGCAGCTGCGCGTCCGGGGAGAGGCCGGCGACAAGGTGACCCTCCACCACGCCGAAGTGCTCGACAAGGAAGGCAACTTCTACACCGAAAACCTGCGGGCCGCCCGGCAGGAAATCGGCTACCTCCTCAGGGGCGGCGCCGAGGAGACCTACGAACCGCACTTTACTTTCCAGGGCTTTCGCTACGTGCGGGTGAGCGGCTACCCCGGCGAGCTGCGGCCCGAACACCTCACCGCCGTGGCCGTGTACTCCGACATGGAGCCCACCGGCACCTTTGCCTCCTCGCACCCCCTGCTCAACCAACTCCAGCACAACATTCAGTGGGGCCAGAAGGGCAACTTCGTGGACGTGCCCACCGACTGCCCCCAACGCGACGAACGCCTCGGCTGGACCGGCGATGCCCAGGTATTCGCCCGTACGGCGGCCCATAACATGCAGGTGGGCGGCTTTTTCACCAAGTGGCTCCGCGACGTGGCCGCCGACCAACTCGAAAACGGCAGCGTGCCCTTCGTGGTGCCCAACGTGCTGGGTGCCGGCGCCACCGGTTCGGCGGGCTGGGCCGACGCGGCCACCATCATTCCCTGGCAACTCTACCTGGCCTACGGCGACAAACGCCTGCTCGAAACGCAGTACCCGAGCATGAAAGCCTGGGTGGGCTACATCGAAAGCCAAAGCAAGGACTACCTCTGGAACAAGGGCTTTCACTTCGGCGACTGGCTCTTTTACCGTCCCGACGACGACAACGACGGCCGCGCCGCCCTCACCGACAAGTACCTGATCTCCCAGGCGTTTTTCGCCCATTCGGTGGACCTGATGATCAAGACGGCCACGGTACTGGGCAAAACTGACGACGCCCAGAAGTACGCCGCCCTGCTCGACAAGGTCAAGGGAGCTTTCGGGAAGGAATACCTCACGCCCAGCGGCCGGCTGGTATCAAGTTCGCAGACGGCCTACGTGCTGGCCCTCCACTTCGACCTGCTGCCCGAAGGGTTACGTCCGCAGGCCGCCGTGCGGCTGGTCGAGAACATCAGGAGTTACGACAACCACCTGACCACCGGCTTCCTGGGCACGCCCTACCTGTGCCACGTGCTCACCCGCTTCGGCTACCCCGACGTGGCGTACGCGCTGCTCATGCAGGAAACTTACCCTTCGTGGCTGTACCCGGTGAAGATGGGCGCCACCACCATCTGGGAACGCTGGGACGGCCTCAAGCCGGACGGCACCTTCCAGACGCCCAGCATGAACTCCTTCAACCACTACGCCTACGGGGCCATCGGCGACTGGATGTACCGCAACATTGCGGGCATCGACACCTACGCGGCGGCCCCCGGCTACAAGCAAATTCGCATTGCCCCGCTGCCGGGCGGCGGACTCACCCAGGCGGGGGCCAGCCTCGAAACCCTCTACGGCCTCGTGAAGTCGGACTGGCAGACCGGGAACGGCCGCCTCCGCCTGAGCGTAACAGTTCCCGCTAACACCACTGCCGACGTGATCCTGCCCGGGGCCGCGGCCGTAGCGGTGACCGAAGGCGGCACCGAACTGAGCAAGGTGAAGACGCTGAAGGGCGTCGCCAAAGAGGGCGACCACCTGAAAGTGTCGGTCGGCTCGGGTACCTACCAGTTTGAGTACCCCTGGCAGCCGAAAAAGGAATTGTCGGTGAAATAGTACACTGATCCGTTATGATGATTATGATTTATTATGATCTTTTCCCCAATCTCTTTTTAAATCAGTCCCAATCATAATCATCCTAACCGATCAGTGTACCATCACCCCGCACCGAAGATTTATTTACCTTTGCAGTCCTTAAATCCTAGAGCTTACTTCAGATATGGCAACGACATCCGATTTATCAAGGGGCGCCTTTATACGTTTCAACGGCGAACTGGTGCAGGTACTCGAATACGAACACCGGACGCCGGGCAACCTGCGGGCCTTTTACCAGGTGAAAATGCGCAATGTCCGCACGGGCAAACTGGCCGAAAACCGCTTCCGGGCCGGTGAGGCGCTTGAATTCGTGCGCGTGGAAACCAAGGAATACCAGTTTCTCTACAAAGAAGGCGAAAGCTACGTGCTGATGGACAACGAAACCTACGACCAGGTGTACGTGGACGGCGTGGTGTTCGGCGAAGGGGTCAACTTCCTCAAGGAAGGCATGACCGTAACGGTAAGTTTTGATGATAAATCCAACCCCATCATGGCCGAAATCCCCAGCTTCGTGGAACTGGAAGTCACATACACCGAACCCGGCCTCCAGGGCGATACGGCCACCAAAACCCTCAAACCCGCCACCCTCGAAACCGGCGCCGTCATCAAAGTGCCCCTCTTCGTGAACATGGGCGAAAAAATCCGCGTCGATACCCGCACCAGCGAATACATGGAAAGGGTGAAATAATGACGAATGACCAATGACCAAGCCGTCATTGGTCATTCGTCGTTCGTCATTGAAGGCCGCGGAAAGGGATTTCTGCGGCCTTTCTTTTTGGGGAAAACTATAGTTGATAACCATTTTTTTGCGTGCTCCGGAGAATTTGGATTATCTTACCCGCCGAATCATTTGTAACCCCCTCATGCACACGTTCAATCCCTTCACGCTGCCTTACCCCGCCAACCCCGAGTACGCCAAGCCCGTCGCCTATTTCTCGATGGAATTCGCCATTCACCAACCCTTCAAGGTCTATTCGGGCGGCCTCGGTTTCCTGGCCGGTTCGCACATGCGCAGTGCCTACGACCTCAGACAAAACCTGGTAGGCATCGGCATCCTGTGGAAATACGGCTACTACGACCAGGTGCGCCGGGGCGACCAGACGATGGACGTGCTCTTCCAGGAAAAAATCTACAGCTTCCTGGTGGACACGGGCCTGCGGTTCGACATCCAGGTGAACGGGCACCCGGTGAAGGTGGCCGCCTGGTACCTGCCGCCGGCCGTGTTCGGCTCGGCCCCGCTGTTCTTCCTGTCTACCGACCTGCCCGAAAACGACTACCTGGCCCGCACCATCTGCCACCGGCTCTACGACTCCAACACCGAAGCCAAAATTGCGGCCTGCGTGCTGCTGGGCGTGGGCGGCGGCAAGCTGCTCGACCTGATCGGGTTCCAGCCCGAAACCTACCACCTCAACGAAGCCCACGCGCTGCCGCTGGCGTTTTACCTCCTCGAAAAGTACGGCAAAAAACGCGAGGTGCGGCAACGCATGGTGTTTACCACCCACACCCCGGTAGAGGCCGGCAACGACCGCACCCACCTGGGCCTGCTGGCCAAGATGGACTTCTTCGGCAAGCTCTCCCTCGACGAGGTGCGCAAGCAGACGGGTACGCTGGGCGAAATTTTCGACCACACCCTGGGGGCCCTGCGTTTTGCCCGGCTCGCCAACGGGGTGTCGAAGATGCACGGCGAGGTGGCCCGCCAGATGTGGAGCAAACACACCGACGTGTGCCCGATCCTGCACGTGACCAACGCCCAGAACCGCCGCTACTGGGCCGACAAAATCATGTACGAAGCGCTTGAAACCGGCAACGACGAGGCGCTGCGCGAACGGAAACGGCAACGCAAACGCGAACTCTTCGAGGAGGTGGCTGACCAGTGCGGCGAAATCTTCGACCCCAACGTGCTCACCATCATGTGGGCCCGCCGCTTTGCCGACTACAAACGCGCCGACCTGGTGCTGCGCGACTTCCGGCGCTTCCACGCCTTCATTACCAGCCAGGACATGCCCGTGCAGATCATCTGGGCCGGCAAGCCCTACCCGCAGGACTTCCAGGCGGTGTCCATCTACAACCGGATCGTGGAGATCACCAAGGGCTACGCCAACTGCGCAGTACTGGTGGGCCACGAACTCCGGCTGTCGCGGCTGCTCAAGGGCGGCGCCGACGTCTGGCTCAACAACCCGCGCATCACCCGGGAAGCCTCCGGAACCAGCGGCATGACGGCCGCCATGAACGGGGCGGTCAACCTGTCGGTGCCCGACGGCTGGATTCCCGAGTTTGCCCGCCACGGCGAAAATTCTTTCGTGGTGCCCCCGGTCGACGCTTTGTCACCGCTGCACGAACAGGACGAGTTTGACGGCAACAACCTGATGACCACGCTGGAAAACGACATCCTGCCCCGCTACTACCGCCAGCATGACCGCTGGCTGCACGTGGTCAAAAACAGCATGCGTGATATTCTCCCCTTCTTCGATTCCGACCGCATGGCCGCGGAATATTACGGGAAGATGTATTGATTCCAGTAGAGACGCGATTCATCGCGTCTCTATATACCATTCATCGCGTCTCTATATACCATTCACCGCGTCTCTTACGATTACGCAAGACGCGATGAATCGCGTTTCTTACGATTACGCAAGACGCGATGAATCGCGTCTCTACACCCGGTTCATTGCGTCTCTGCATACCATTCATCGCGTGTGTTACGACTGCGCGAGACGCGATGAATCGCGTCTCTACATGCGACTATTTTTGTATCTTCCCCGCATGTCAAACTACTACTTCCTCTTACTCCTGATCCTTATGTCGGCTGTTACCCATCCCGCTTCCGCGCAGCAGGCGCCCGTGTATCCCACCATCGGCGGGGTCGTCCGCGTGGACCCGCGCCTGGACGCCCTCATTCCCAAGGACGCTAAAATCGAAGTGCTGGCTTCGGGCTACGACTGGTCGGAGGGCCCCGTGTGGGTCCGCGAGGCGGAAGGCTACCTGCTGTTTTCGGACGTGCCGCGCAACACGGTGTACAAGTGGACGGAAGCCGGGGGCCTGAGCGTATTTCTCAAACCGTCGGGCTACACCGGCGCGGGGGCCTACAGCCGCGAGCCGGGCAGCAACGGCCTCACCCTCGACCGGCAGGGCCTGCTGGTGTCGTGCGAGCACGGCGACCGGCGGGTGTCGCGCATGACCTGGAACGGCGGCAAAACGACCATCGCCGACAACTTCGAGGGAAAACGCTTCAACAGTCCCAACGACGTGGTGGTGAAGTCGGACGGCAGCGTGTACTTTACCGACCCGCCCTACGGCCTGCCCAAGCAGGAAAACGACCCCACCCGCGAACTGGATTACTTTGGCGTGTTCCGCGTGGACCCGAAGGGCAAAGTCACCCTGCTCACCAAAGAACTGGCCCGACCCAACGGCCTGGCGTTTTCGCCCGACGAAAAAACGCTGTACGTGGCCCAGTCGGACCCCGCCAAGGCCATTTGGATGGCATACCCGGTAAAGCCCGACGGCAGCCTGGGTGCCGGCAAGGTATTCTTCGACGCCACGCCCTGGACGAAAGAACTGCCCGGCCTGCCCGACGGGCTGAAAGTGGATCGTAACGGCAACCTGTTTGCCACCGGTCCCGGCGGCATCAACGTGTTCGCCCCCGACGGCACGCACCTGGGCCGCATCAACACCGGCCAGGCCACTGCCAACTGCGCCTGGGGCGACGACGGGGCGACGCTCTACATCACCGCCGACGGCTACCTGTGCCGCATCCGCACGGCTACGAAGGGCGCCGGCTGGTAGAACCAAAAACGGCGTATTCCCGCGGGGGGTCGGGTTCCCAAACCTGCCCCTGCCCGTGCCCGACGAATAAGCAGCAGTAATCAATGACGGCCTCAACTACACGCTAAAATTTAGTATTATTTTTATTTTGAATTAAAAAATTCAAATACTACATTTCTTCCCTATTTTTTCTTGAAAGCCGGCAGCAATGGTAACATTCCCCGGGGGTGAATGGCCGGCAGATCCCCGCGACCCGGGCCCGCAGTACGGCGCGGCCGGGCAACGGATTGCATTTTTTGAAACACAGGTTTCCGGGGCTCTCCCTCCGTGCCTTCCCTTTTTGCCCTGAAGGTACGGAAGCGTTGACCCGGTTGGTTTTCATTCCATTGCCAGGGCCGGGCCGGCGCGTTCCTTTTGCGCCGGCCACAACGCGTGTACATCCCTTCATCCGGACCACGAACCTTCAGCTTAATACTAAAATGACTTCATGATTGCGTGTTTGGTTGTCCATAATTGTCTGTAAAACACGGTACTCCGAACAACGAACAACCAACAACGAATCAGTTTAAGTACCGGCACGAAATTAATTTAGGGCATGATCTTAAGTAACAGTTTGGTTAATAGTGCAATACACCCGAACAACGAACAACTAATAACCAACAACTTCTTATGAAGCGAGTCATCCTACTGGTTTTGTGCGGGCTGTCCGGCCTGGGCGTACCCGTGAAGGCCCAGGTCAATGAACATTCGGTGCGGTTGCTGCCCCTCATGCACGGGGAAGGCCTGAGCAGCAACCGGGTCACCAGCATCGTCCAGGACCGGCAGGGCTACCTCTGGTTTGCCACCGAGGATGGCTTGAACCGGTACAACGGGCAGGAGATCAAGGTGTTCCGGCACGTACCCGGCGACTCCACCTCCCTCAGTTCCAACACCATTGCGCGCATGCTGGTAGACCGGCGGGGCATGCTCTGGGTGGCCGCCAAAGGCACCGGGCTCAACTGCTACAACCCCGTCACGGGCAAGTTCAAGGCGTACCGCCCCACGCCCGGGGCCCCCCACGGGTCGCCCACCGACCAGGTGCATTACCTGCTCGAAAGCCGGCGGGGCGACATCTGGATCGGGGCCGACCACGGGGGCGGGCTCCTGCGCTTTGACCCGCGCCGCGAAACGTTCAAATCGTACCTGCTCCGGCCCGACACGGCCCGCTCCGTGGAGAACCGGCGGCAAAACGCCGTGCTGCACCTGATCGAAGACTGCGACCAGGTCTTGTGGCTCGGCACCCGGGACGGTTTGTACAGCTTCGATCCCCGCACGGAAAAGTTTACCCAGTACCTCGACCGACCCGGCAGCAAAGACCAGTACTACGAAAACCTGGTCATCTCGATGCACGCTGAGGGCGACGACACGCTGTGGCTCGGGTACTGGGGCGGGGGACTCAAACGCTTCGACAAGCGCACCAAACGCTACCTGGACACCTACCGCTACGTACCCGGCAAAGCCCTGAGCGGCTACGCCAACCTCGTACCGGCCATCCTGCCCAAAAGCGCCTCCGAACTCTGGGTCAGCACCCACGACAACGGGTTGGCCGTGTTCAACAAACGGTCGGGCCGGTTTGACTTCATCCACCAGGACCCCTCCGACCCGCACCAGGTGTACTCCCCCCAAACGAGTTACCTCTACCAGGACCGGTCGGGCATCCTTTGGGTAGGCTCTTTCGACGGGGTGCGCTACATCAACCCCTGGGCGAAAGCCTTCCAGTCCGTCCGGCTGCCGGCGGCGGGTGTTCCTTCCGGGCTGCGCGTAGCCGCCGCTTACGCGCACGGGAACCGCCTGTACGCGGGGGCCCTGGGCGGGGCGGGCCTGTACGTCTACGACCGGCAGGATGCGTCCTGGCGCACGTTCCCGGTCACGCCCCTGCCCCACGACATCAGGGACATCCTGCGGGACCCGTCCGGCAGGTGGTGGGTGAGTACGTCGGCGGGCGTCTTCGGGTTCGACACCCTCACGCACCGCTTCGGGCGCGTTTTCCCGCCCGCCGGCGCGCCGGCCGCGTACCAGGCGGTCCATTTTACCTGCCTGCTGGCCGACCGGGCGGGCAACCTCTGGATAGGCACTGAAGTGAACGGGTTGTTCAAATACAATCCCAAAGACCAATCCTTCACGCATTACCGTCCGCTGCCGGACCAGCCGCGCAGCCTGGCGGGCTTTGCCGTGCAGGCCCTGCTGGAAGACCGCCGGGGCACGGTGTGGGCGGCAACGTCGGCCGGGCTGAGCGGCTACAATCCCGCGGGGGACGATTTTGCCAATTTTACCCACAACCCCCGCGACGAGAACAGCCTGCCCGCCGCCCACGTGTCGGGGCTGGCCGAGGACAACGCCGGCAACCTCTGGGCCGGAACCCTCGGGGGATTGTGCAGACTGTCGGGGCTGCCGACGGGGAAGCCCACGTTTACCGTGTACACCGTTGCCGACGGCCTGCCCACCAACAGCATTTACGGCCTCACCCGCGACGGGGCCGGCCGCATCTGGATGGGCACCGCCAAGGGACTTTCCTGCGTGGACCCGCGGCCGGCCACCCCGCGGTTCGGGCACTTCGACAAGCGGGACGGACTCGTGCAGGATTACCCCAATGCCGAACTGACCACCACCGCAACGGGCCACATCCTCATTGGCTTTGCCGGCAGCGTTACTTCCTTTCACCCCGATAGCCTGCTGGCCGGCGGCTTGCTGCCGGGCCGGGCCGCCCCGTCCGTCAGCGTGTATTCGCTCAAAATATTCGACAAGGAAGCAACGCTTGACTCCACCCTCGAATCAAAAACCCGGGTGCAGCTTCGCTACGACGAAAACTTCTTTACGATCGGCTTTTCGGCGCTCCAGTACATCAACCCCGAACGGAACCAGTACCGCTACAAGCTCGACGGGTACGATTACCGCTGGAACCACGCCGGCAACCGCGGCCTGGCCACCTACACCAAGGTGCCGCCCGGCAGCTACCGCTTCCGCGTAAAGGCACTGGGCCACTACGGGGGGGCGGCTCCCGAACAAACACTCCGCATCGTGATCCTGCCGCCCTGGTGGCACACCTGGTGGGCGTACGCGGGCTACGGCGGGCTGCTGGCGGTCGCCCTCCTGCTGGCCCGGCGCGAAGTGGTAAAGCGGGAACGGCTGCGGGGCGATTTGCGCATCAAGCAGGTGGAATCGGAAAAGTGGCAGGAACTCGATACGCTCAAGTCCCGCTTTTTTGCCAACATCTCGCACGAATTCCGCACGCCCCTCACGCTGATTGCCGGCACGGTGGACGACCTGCTGGGGGAAGACAAAAGGGGCAGTGACTGCCGGCCGCAGCACGTACTCATCCAGCGCAACGCCCGGCGGCTGTTGCAGCTCATCAACCAACTGCTGGACCTGTCGAAGCTGGAAGCGGGCCGGCTGCACCCCGACGCCCGGCCCGGCAACCTGACGGCCTTCCTGCAAACGACCCTGCAGGGATTCGCCTACCTGGCCGCAAGCCGCGACATCGGGTACGTGCCGCACCTGCCCGAAAAGGACTACCGGGCCCGTTTTGACCGCGACAAGCTCGAAAAAATCCTCAACAACCTCCTTTCCAACGCCCTCAAGTTTACCCCCGGCGGCGGAACGGTGCGGGTGACGGCGGCCGTGGAGCCGCTGCCCGCCCGGGAGGCGTACCAGCTGGCGGTAACCGTGTCCGACAACGGCATCGGCATCGGGCCCGGGCAGTTGCCTCACATTTTTGACCGCTTCTACCAGGGCGACAATTCCCTGACGCGGGCCTACGAAGGGTCGGGGGTGGGGCTGGCCCTGGCCAAAGAACTCACCGAACTGCAAGGGGGAACCCTGTCGGTAGAAAGTACGCCGGGGCAGGGCACGGCCTTCCGGCTGGTGCTCACGCTGCCGGTCGCCGGTGCGGCGGAACCCTCCCCGGCCGGCCCGGCCGCTCCGGGTCCGGCGGCCGGGCCGGTTGCCCCCGAAACCCCGTGGCCGGCCGCATCGCTGCCCGACGCCCCGCCCGCCGCCGGGCCGGACCCGCTGGCCAAGCCCGGGGAAGACCAGACGAAGGTGCTGGTGGTGGAAGACGATCCCGACCTGCGGCGTTATATCGTAAAACACCTGTCGGGGCAGTGCGTGGTGCTGGAAGCGGAAAACGGGGCCACCGGCTGGCACCTGGCCCACCAGCAGTTGCCCGACCTGGTGATTACCGACGTAATGATGCCCGGGGTGGACGGACTTACCCTCTGCAGGCGCCTCAAGAAGCACCCCCACACCGCCCACATTCCCGTGGTGCTGCTCACGGCCAAAGCCCGGCACGAAGACCGGATCGAGGGGCTGGAACTGGGCGCCAACGATTACCTGACCAAGCCCTTCGATGCGCGGGAACTGCTGCTGCGGGTGCAGAACCAGCTTGCCACGCAAAAGCAGCAGCGGGAACAGATCCAGCGGGGATTTTACCAGCACCCGGAAAAGGCAGCGGCGCCCTTTTCGCCCAACAACGCGTTTCTCAAAGAGGTGAAGGACGTGATTGAAAGCAACCTGCACGTCTACGGCTTCGACCTGGAGCAGTTGAGCCGGGCCCTAAACCTGACCCCCAGCACGCTGCACCGCAAACTCAAAGCCCTCATGGACGTTTCGCCCGGCGACCTGATCCGCAACTACCGCCTCGAAAGGGCCCGGGACCTGCTGGGCCGGAAAACGGGAAAAAACGTGACTGACATCGCCCTCGAAGTAGGCTTCAACGACGCCTCTACCTTCACCAAGGCATTTACCAAAAAGTTTGGCTGCGCGCCTTCCGAGTACGCAAAAAAGCATGCCCAATAGCGGTTTTTCTCCCTGGCATCGCCTTTTGCCAGAAAAAGCCATGTTTTTGCCAGGATCCGTCAACCGTACGGGGCCGGGCGGTGCCTACCTTTCTGCCGGCAAACCTACCCCGGGGCAACGGGGGTTTGCCGCCGCAAGGCTCCGGTTGCCCGGCCACTTTTCTTTTTCACCCAACCCCCCAACGCACGATGATGCACCTTTTCACCCCCCGGGCCCGCCTGCCCCCCGCTCCCTTTCCTTTTTTCCAGCCGTTGCCCGGTCCCGGGAACCGCGTCCACCCATTTTTTTACAACCCTCATCAACAATCCTTATGAAAACGAGAACCTTTTCTTTCCTTGTAATGCTGGTAATTACCGGCAGTTTCCCACTGATGGCGCAAGACTGGCGGATTGGTGGCAATGCCCTTTCGGGCACGGGCTCCCTGGGCTCGACCAATAACTACTCGATGACTTTTAAAACCAATAACACGGAGCGGGGCCGGCTTACCAGCGGCGGGCTGTGGGGGTTTGGCTCAAACAATCCTTCGGCCAAGGTGCACATCAACACGGTTTCCGGACAAGACGCGTTGCGGGTGCAGGTCAATAACTCGACCAAATTGTACGTGCAGAGCGGCGGGGGCGTTTCCATCGGGAGTGCTACGGCTGCCCCGTTCAATGGCATGTACGTCAACGGCACCGTGGGCATGGGCACCGATCCCGGCGGCTATCGGTTAAAGGTAGGGCAGCCGGGCATTTTTGGTTTCGATATCCAAAATCTCAATACGCAGGACGATTGGGAATTGTGGATACCCGATAACGGTACGCTTAGTTTATACCGCAATGGTACCCCAGCGGGTTTTTTTGATACCGATGGCAGTTATTTTTCAGTTTCGGACGGGCGGTTGAAAACCAATATCCAGGCCATGCCTTCGATGCTGGGCAAGATCGGCCAGCTCAAACCCGCCACGTACCAATTCAAATCAGGCGGCGGCAGGCTTGCTGCGGGCAGTACCGGGCAGGCCGGCGTACTGAAGTACGGCTTCATTGCCCAGGAGGTAAAGGAAATTTTCCCGAACCTGGTGAAGCATACGCAAAATAAACAGGGCGGCGGGGAGACGTATACGCTCGACTACAGCGGCTTCGGCGTGCTTGCCATCAAGGGCATCCAGGAACTGCAAGGGGTTATCGGGGCGCAGCAGCAGACCATTCAGGCCCAGCAGCAAACGATCAACGCCCTGGAAGCCCGCCTCACCCGGCTCGAAGCCGCCACGGCTGCCGGTACGGCCGGCCGGCTCGGGGTCTCCAGGGCGCCCGGCCTGGGTGATGTTTCCCTCGAACAAAACCACCCTAATCCGTTCAACCAGGCCACCACGATCCGCTACCGGGTGCCGGCCGGCGCAACGGCCGAAATCCTCATCCGCGACGTGGCTACCGGTGTGTTGGTGAAGCAACTGCCGGCTTCGGCCCGGGGCCAGGTGCAACTGAACGCCAACGAACTGCGCGCCGGTACGTACGTCTACAGCCTGTCGGTGAACGGCCAGGTGGTAGCCTCCGAAACGATGATCCTGTTGAAGTAAGCCGCTGAACGCGTAGCCTCCCGGCTCATGCGTGGCGCAACGGGTGGGAGTACGTACCAAAGCTTGGGTAGGGGGAATTTCATTTCCTCCTACCCATTTTCGTGGGTGCGCAAAACGTTTTAACGCACCGTGCCGGCCCGGGGACATAATGCCGGGTCGGTTTGGTGCGTTATAGGCCATACACACGGCAAGAATAGATACTCTATGAGAAGCGTTTACCGGATGGCCCTGCTGCTCGGGGGGATGATGTTGGTGTTCACCACGTGCCAGAATGATGAGAAAACCGAACCGGCTGTTTTTGCCGGGGCGTGCCCCATTTCCGAACAGGCCCGGGCGGCGGTCACCGAAAATGCGGCCCGCGTAGCCCTCTACCAGCTTTACCAAAGCCGCAGCCCGGATACGGCCCGGGTGGACATTGCCCAGTTGGAAAATTACACGAAGATCCTGGGCCTCATCTACGACCGCACCGACATTGCGCAGCGTGATTCCGTGATCGGCATTCGCCATACGGAAGTGCGGCCCCGAACCGTGCTGGATCTTCACCTGGACCCAACCGTCAACTGGGTCGTACAATGGCTGGCCGGCAACACCAACACCGACAACCCGCAAGTAAACCAGTTGATCAAAGCCTACGATTTAACCCTGACGCGGCCGGGGTCTTTGTTTACCGTACAGGGCAAAAAGCCCTTGAACGCCCCCGCGCTGTACCAGCAGTTTAAAAACATAGAAGGCGTGAAGGAGGGCTATTACAACGCAGGGGCGATCCGGGCGGGCCGCATGGACATCAGCATCGCCGGCGACAAGGCTACCGTGCAATATCTTGACGTAGGCGTTTACTGCATCAACACCCGCCGTTGCGATACCCGCTACGATTTTGAAGTAGGCAACGATTGCCGGGTGGATTTTAAAGGAAGTGTGAAGTTGCTTTAAGCAAAAGATGCAAGCGGACCTGGTAGATTACTACGCAAGGAGGGCGAAAGAGTACGAACTCGTATACGAAAAGCCCGAAAGACAAGCCGGCCTTCTGGAACTCACCGCTTTACTGAAAGCGGCTTTGGGTAACGAAGCGGTTATTGAAATTGCCTGCGGAACCGGTTACTGGACGCAGCGCATCGCGGAGACGGCTTTGTCCGTGCTCGCCACTGACATCAATCAACCGGTAATTGAGGTCGCCAAATCAAAGAAATATCCTAACAATAACGTAAGCTTCGCCCTGGCGGATGGTTATACGCTTGCTGGCATTGAGCCCGCCTTTACGGCGGGTTTTGGCGGTTTCATCTGGTCTCACATCCCTCTGGAAAGGCTCTCTCCATTCCTGGATACGTTGCACGCCAAGGTAAAGGCGGGAGGTAAAATCGTATTCATTGACAATAATTACGTAGCGGGCAACAGCACGCCCATCAGCCGGACCGATGGCAGTGGCAACACGTACCAACGAAGAATGCTGAAAGACGGAACGGCGTACCTTGTCCTGAAAAACTTTCCGACCCAGGCACAAATCCGGTTGTTGTTGCAGGAAAAGGCGGTTAACATTCAATTCAAACGGCTGGAATACTTTTGGTGCCTGACCTATCACAAACCATAAACCATGGAAGCACAACAACCCGGTGTGCGTTTGACCGCCCAACTGGCAAAACACTTCAGGGAAGTCCACTTCGGCGTGAACTGGACCTGGTCGAATCTGAAAGAGCACTTGTCGGACGTGACCTGGCAACAGGCCATCACGCCGGTGCATTCCCTCAATACCATTGCGGCCCTCGTGTACCACATCCACTACTTCGTGGGCGTGGCCCGGCGCGTACTGGAGGGCGGCCCCCTCGAAGGCAGCGACAAATACAGTTATGACCATCCGCCCATCCAATCGCAGGAAGATTGGGAAAGGTTGCTGGCCCAGACCTGGTCGGACGCCGAAAAGTTTGCCGCGCTGGTGGAGCAACTGCCCGAACCCCAGCTTTGGGAAACCTTCGGGCACGAGAAATACGGCAGTTACTACCGCAACATCCAGGGCATCATTGAGCACAGCCACTACCACCTGGGGCAGATCGTGCTGGTTAAAAAATTGCTCAAGCCGCAAAATGGGTAGACGGCAGGTGTACCGGCCTGTTTAAAAGCAAAAGGTGCCAATCACTGGAAGGCACCTTTTGTCTTACATCTCAAACTTCCCCTCTCCTGCTAATACTTCTCCTTCTGGAATCCCCACCTGCGCAACTCCGCCGGGGCGGTATCGGGGTGGTTGGCCTTGATGAGCCACACCAGGGCGTTGAGCGTCTTGCGGACCTGCACCTTGCTCTGGTTCTTGGCGCTGACCTGCCCGGCAATGGCGCTGTCTTTCTGCGAGGCCAGGGCCACTTTTTCCCGGTACTCCGTCAAAAGGGGCTTCCAGTAGGCCACGCCGTAGGTACGCTTGCCGTAGCCCCGCAATTCGATGCCTTTGAGCAGCGTTTCGAGGGCCACCACGCGCCGGCTGCGTTCCAGGGGCAGTTTGTAGGTGGCGCTTACCTTCTCGATGCCCAGTTGGGCGAAATACGCGGTCGTGTTGTCGCGGCCCACTTCTTCGGCCAGGTAGTCTTTCACGTAGCCGATGGCGTGGTCCATCTGCGCGTCGAGTGTGCGGAGGCGCTGGGTGAGTTGGGGCCGGGTGGTGCCTTCGCCGGTGCGCTGCCCGAGCTGCGCCGTAAAGGTGTTGACCAGCAGCGCAAAGTCTTCGGGGGTGATCCACGTGAGGCGCAGCGGGCTTTTTACCCAGCAGGCGGCCACCTGCTGGGCCACGGTAGCCAGCGAAAGGTCGGTTTGGGGTACGGTGGGCTTGGCAACGCGCGTTTTCTTGCCCGTTTGGTCTTTCACCGGGGCAGTTGGGGTGATAATCGTATCCATGTCAATTGATTGGGGTGTTGAAAAACCGAAAGATCGACACAGATCAATTGACAGGAGGGTGTTTTACGGTGGAGTTGGGTACGTACGTGGGAAAGGAGGGTGAAAAAGTGGACAAAAGGCCTCCTGTCGAGTAAAATTTGGCACCTGCTATTATAAATCGAGCACAAAACAGTCTTGTAAAGTCATACTATTCCAACTCAAGATTAGGATTAAGCGCAATTGCTTGCTGGTAGTACTCTCTAGCAAGCTCATTCTGCTCGAAATGAGTAAAGAGCAAACCGGCTAGATTATAGTAAGCAGTAGCATGGCTAGGATTGATTGCAATTGCTTGCTCATAATACCCCCTGGCCTGCTCGTACTGGCTGAAGTGCTTCTCAAGCAAAAGGGCTAGATTGTTATAAGCATCAGTGTATTTGGGATCAATCGCAATTGCTTGCTCGTAATATCCCTTGGCTTGCTCGTACTGGCTGAAGTGGTCCTCAAGCAGACTAGCTAGGTTATTATAAGCAGTAGCGTATTTCGGATCAAGCGCAATGGCTTGCTCGTAATACTCCTTGGCCTGCTCGTACTGGCTGAAGTGATTAGCAAGCAAAAGGGCTAGATTATTATAAGTAATAGCATATTTCGGATTAACTGCAATGGCTTGCTCGAAATACTTCTTGGCTTGCTCGTACTGGCTGAAATAGTTCTTAAGCAAAACGGCTACATTGTTATAAGCAGTAGCATCGTTAGGATCGAGCGCAATGGCTTGTTCAAAGTGCTCCTTGGCCTGCTCGTACTGGCTGAAGTGATCGGCAAGCAAAAGAGCTAGATTGTTATAAGTAATAGCATATCCCGGATTAAATGAGATGGCTTGCTCGTAATACTCCTTGGCTTTCTTAAACTTTTTATGTTCTTGTGCCAGATACCCGCTAAAAAATGAAACGTTGCTATTATTAGGATGTTTAACAATTAATTGCTCAAAAGCCAACTCCTGTTCTTCCTTGTCTGGAATATTTAAAATACGAATACACTCTTCCGCCACATAATCGTCTTTAATTCCAACTTCTTTGAATATGTTTTTGTAATTGTCTTCTTTTTCTTTAGGCCAATTGACGCAGAGAATATTGTTAAATTCGTCAATAAATCGATCAACGGTGTCTCTAATTTTATTATAGTGATTCAATTCTTGGTAGATACTTTGTGCATTAGCCATATTTTTTAATTTCTTAGTCGCTTTATTCAAATCGTCGGCTTTCGTCTGCCAATAGTCGATATAGGCTAACCTCTCAAGCGGATCAAAAATTTTTGCGTCCTCCATCAAAATGGGGAGAATCTTCTTCTTAAAAGAAGCATCTTCGAACATCTCCAGTGCTTCATACATGCAATTCTTTGATTCCAGGTAGCCCTTACTCATGAGCAGCAACACGTAGTCCGTGCTCCTGACCTGCCGCATGAAGTCCTTTATGTTCTGCTTGTACTCCAAATCCCGTACGTCACGAACCAGGTTGATGCCAACGGCTTTCCAATCATTGTCGATGATGTCGGCAATGTCTTTGTTTTTCCAACTGTACGAGATGAATATGCGGTGCGCCATACATGTTTTATCAGCAAAGCCAATATACCGACAAAATGCATTATCATGAATAATACAATGGCGTTTTCTCCCCTTCCTCCCTGCACTTTTGCGCCGTTGTAGATATCTTCGCCGGCAACCAGTCACGCAGTAAATCAAGTTGCAATGCGTTTCATCGACCTATCTCCTCCCGCCGTCATCCTGAAAGGAACTTCGTCGTGAGAAGCGACGCCTGACTTACATTGGGAGCCTTCCTAGGGTAGTTTGTCAAAGCAGAGCGGACAACCTGTTGCAATTGAATGCCTGAATCCTTATGTTGATGCAGAACTGTCAAAAAAGAATTTTTCACCCATAAAATTCTTATCCCCATGCGCAACATACGAGTGATGACCATGAATATTCAATGCCAGGCATGGCCTGCAGGACCTCATAGCGATGCAGAGTGGCGTGCTGGAGCGGTAGTGCAAACGCTTACTTCCGGCTTGTTTGGCTGGGATGAACACCCTGATGTAGTCGTTTTCAACGAAGCCGATAATGAAGACGCCAAAAGCATTCTTAAAGCAGGATTAAACGGTGTTTATCCCCATCACATCGTAAGTTTCAATGGAGGTTCCGGCGACCTGGACGACGGGGGACTTGCTATTTTCAGCAAATTTCCTTTTGTAAGGTTACCAGACCATGCACGCAACCAGCCAGGAAACCTGAGCCGCTTTTATCCTTATGCTGCCACCTCAATGCTTCATCCCCCCATGAGCAGTGGCAGCGATGGGTTGGCCGAAAAGGGGGTGGCGCTGGTGAAAATTCGTACCGGCCTTCATTTTGAGGAGATAACCCTCGCATTTACCCACTTGCAAGCTTTCTATGAGGCATGTGGCGAAAATTTTATGATCAGGCTGCGGCAACTAAAATTCATTGAAGCGGCACTTATTGAGCTGTTGGGGCCGCCGGAGGGCAATGAGTTGTGGGATAAGGTGGTGGTGATGGGCGACCTGAATATATGGGGTGATCAACCACCCTATTCTACCGAGGGCTTTGGTGAATGGACGAACGTTTTTTTAAACAACGGCGGCATTGGTAACGCTTACTTGCACCCGGCGCTCTTTCAGCGAATCGGCCAGCTCATATTTACCGGGCAGCTGGTGGATGGCTGGCGAACATTCAATACTGCTCCCGGAAAATTCATGGAAGCCGACCCTGGCTATACCAATACGAACCTGGTAGGTGGGGATTACCTGCCGGCTTTGTTCAGATCACGCTTGGACTACCTTTGTTTTCCAAAAGAAAGAAAAGACCCTCATAACCCGGGGATCAGACGATTGTCAGGCCAATACATGCGCATATTGCCAACCGGGTTTTCCCCTTTGGATCTGGCATTTACGGCAATCAACAGCGACCACAGAGCCATCATTGCGCATGTCCACTGGGATTTTCCTTTCAATACACCCAACAAGGCCAAATCACAGGGGGATTTTTATGCACATCCCATAAACGGTTCGGGCGCGATGGTCATGGTAGCAAACGACCTGGCGATACCCAGCCCGGGTGTGTTTCAATGGGTATACATTGAAAAGCCCGGCACTTACACGTTCAATGAAACGCGAGGTATTGAAGCTTCCTATTATTATGAAGATGAAATGTCGGTAGCAATCAGTCCTTACAAGAAAATCAATATCGCGGAATTGGGCGTCGATACTCCGGAAGGACTTTGGCGGGAATTTAATTTAAATGAAGAAGGGGGACAGGTGGATATTCACAAACCCATGTTCATTCGCTTAAAGGCGGCAGCAGACAACGACCAGTTCACGGGCAGTATTTCCTTTTCATTCATCAGACATACGGGCGAAACACGGGCATTTTCCATCGGACTGGAACCTAATGAAGCGCCCAAAAATCCCCACTTGCCCAAAGGGCAGGCAAATGGACGCAATGACGATTGCTGGTTTCGCATCCCGGTGCCGATGGATTTATACAGCGGCCAGGTTTACCCGGTCATTGTTTTAGTAAAAAACGATTTTCAAAAAAATATACACATTGAGCTGTTCGATTCGTTCGACAATCCGGTTCAATTCTTTTCCGAAACAAGCAATGCGAATCGCTGGTCGCATTCATTCGATAAAACGGTTGCCATCAAAGAAGTGTTTATGAACCTGAAACGCAGTGATGTGCAGGATATCGAATTTCTAGCCGCATTCCGGTATTCGATCAGCTTCCTCAATCACCTCTCTGTGTATTGCGAAGACGACCAAAGTGGATTGGGAGCAGATGAAATTCATTTAACGGGAACAGCAGACGGCAGTGCTTCAAATTTTATTGACTTTAAAGATGAGGACTTTTCGGACGACGAGCTTCGGGTATTGAATCACACATTTCCGGCAACCCTGGCCTTCCAGCAGCAGTTAGATCTTACCGTTTTTGAAATGGATGCGGGTCATGATGATGATGGCCCTTTTACGGGAAATATACCGGCGCTTAAGCAAGGTGAAAATAAACGTGACACTTCGTTTATCATACACGCCGACGGTGCGGAATATAGAATTAACTACATCATAAGCCGAAAGCCCAATGCTTTATAAACTTGGGGAGAAACAGGGCTGTTGCTGACAATTAAGGCTTCGATCAGTTACTACTATAGTGACGGCCGTTGTTGGCAAGCCTTAAAGCGATAACCAGATGGGCAAACTGTATTGGACTGGCATTTGCAGCCAGGAAAGAACCCAGGCAATATCCCAAATCAGTACGATCATCAACCGTCACGGTTTCTTCAGTGAGTTCAAGCTGTTTTCGGACGTATCCCTGAGCATGGTCATTGAGGTTGAAGAACGAAAAGTGGACGCGTTGTACGAAGAATTAGGCAACTACCTGGCTTTGGATGACTTTCCGGCCGTCCGTTCAAACTCCGCCAGAGAACGCATCATTTTGCTCAACGTAACCTTTACCCGGGGAACGGGTGACGTTGAACGGGAAGTGCCCGCGGTACCCGGTTAAGGAACAACCGTAAGTAACCCGGACCACAGCAGGCAGTGATTACTGAAAACGGCAGATTGTACGATGAACTGGCTAATGGTTAAATTGCCTCGGAAAGCCTGCCATTATGCCTAAGCAAGCATCAAAAGAGATGAAAATGATAGAATTGAGTAAAGAACAGATCAAAGAAATTGCTGAAAGACTGGAAACGGGAGAAAAATGCTTCGTTCATGTGCATACCCGGGAATTGGTCTCCTACCCGGACCCGCTCCAGTACCCGGACTTTGATGACGGGTTCCACCAGGAAGAAATGCAGAAAGTAGAAGAAAACGGGCAGGATTACCTGGAGATTGAAGGTATGGGTTCCCGGGAAGGCTTTCGACTCATGGAAGCGTTCGCAGAACAGCTTGATTCAAGCCGGTTGCAGGAACGGTTGTACCGGGCATTGCGTCAGAAAAAGCCTTTTCAGCATTTTAAATCCGAAATTGATAACGCCGGAGAATACCGGCAAATCTGGTTTGCTTTCAAGAACCAGCAGATGATTGATTGGGTCAACGATAAGATCAACGAATTGAATCGGGCATTGGGGGAATAAAGGCTTGCCGGTGTATAACTTCGGGCCTGAACAACAACCGGCCCTCCCCTATGCCTCCACGCTTTCCGGTTCGCGCCAGCGGCCGTCCTCGCGGATGAGTTCGATGAGTTCGTCCACGGCGTTGACGGCCGGCACGAACTTTTTGACCACGTTCTGGCCGCGGTACAGGGAAATGCGGTCCTTGCCCACCCCCACGTAACCATAATCCGCGTCGGCCATCTCGCCGGGGCCGTTCACGATGCAGCCCATGATGCCAATCTTCACCCCTTTGAGGTGATCGGTGCGTTTGCGGATGGTCGCGGTGGTTTCCTGCAAGTCAAACAGCGTACGGCCGCACGAGGGGCACGAAATGTACTCCGTCTTCGACATGCGGGTGCGGGCCGCCTGCAAAATGCCGAACGCCGTGGCGTTGCCGGCCGCCAGCCGCTTGAGCAACGCACTTTTGGCTTCACCCGCTACCGGGGCCGCGTCCAGCAGCACCCCGTCGCCCAGGCCGTCGATGAGCAGGCCGCCCACGTCGGTAGCCGCGTAGAGTTGCAGCTTATCATCCGACAAGCCGGCCGGGAAGGTGCGCCGGATGACCACCGGGGCCGTAATGCCGCTTTCGATCAGGGCAAAAAACAACTGCCGCAGTTCGGGCATGGCGTGGGCATTGTCCGTTTTGGCCACCAGCACCGTTTGCCGGTCGTCTTTCAGGCGCCGCCGCATCGCTTCGCCCAGGTCGTGAATGGTGAGGGCCAGGAAGTTCATTTGTCCGTGCCGGGGGCCCGGCGCCAGGTATTCGTCCGGCGTCAGCAACGGGTACGTATTGGTTTGGTCCTCCGTGTGCAGCCAGGCGGTGTAGTCGAGGAGCTGCCGGGAGCCGTTGGCAAGCATGAACGGCACCGGCTGGTGGCCCGCGTAGAGGTAATCGGCGCCCAGGTCATTCATCTTCCACTTGTCGGGCAGCGGCAGGTAAAAGTGACCCACCGCCTTCAGGTCCGCCATTTCTACCCCCGTCACGCCCGAGAAGTCAGCCACCACCCGCGGCACGTTGGACCCGCCGAAGTTGAGCACCTCGTGCGTCTGACGGCGTGAATACTGGTACGGATTGATGGGAAGCGCGGAGTGCGGAGTGCGGAGTGCGGCAGACGCACCGGCATGATCCGCAAGGTTGCCGATCAAGGGAATCATCTTAGCCTCCGCCGCCCGGTTGGTATACCGGTCAATGAGGGCCTGGGCGACGGGGGCTTCCAGTTCGGGGGCTTCGGTGAGGGACACCCGCACGGTATCGCCCAGGCCGTCTTCGAGCAGCGTGCCGATGCCCACCGCCGACTTGATGCGGCCGTCTTCGCCTTCCCCGGCCTCGGTGACGCCCAGGTGCAGCGGGTACGGCTTGAGGCCTTCCTCGTCGAGCTTCTGCACCAGCAGCCGGTAGGCCTGCACCATCACCTGCGTGTTGCTGGCCTTCATCGAAATGACGATGTTGTAGTAGTTCAGTTCCTCGCAGATGCGCAGGAACTCCAGGGCCGACTCCACCATGCCCAGCGGCGTGTCGCCGTAGCGGCTCAGGATGCGGTCGGAGAGCGAACCGTGATTGGTGCCGATGCGCATGGCCGTGCCGTACTCCTTGCAGATCTTCACCAGCGGCACGAACCGTTCGCGGATGCGGGCCAGTTCAGCCTGGTAGGAGGCATCGGTGTAGTCAATTGTTTCGAAGCGCTTTTTGTCGGCGTAGTTGCCGGGGTTGATGCGCACCTTTTCCACCAGCCGGGCGGCCAGTTCGGCGGCATTGGGCGTAAAGTGAATGTCGGCAATGAGCGGCACGGAGTAGCCCCGGCGGCGCAGTTCCTGCCGGATGTTTTCCAGGTTCTGGGCCTCCTTGATGCTGGGCGCGGTGATGCGCACGTATTCGCAGCCCGCCTCCACCATGCGGATCGTCTGCTCCACCG
Source organism: uncultured Sphingobacteriales bacterium (assembly GCA_963844325.1). Classification (GTDB taxonomy): domain Bacteria; phylum Bacteroidota; class Bacteroidia; order Cytophagales; family 172606-1; genus CADCTQ01. Next base: position 3,227,118 of record CAWJNV010000002.1, on the reverse strand, counting down.
AGCCGAGGGTGTCCATCGTGTCCACAGTAGTCATGGACTGCACCCGGATGGGGTAATCACTGCCCAGCGGCACGTCGCCGATGCGGACGGTAACGGTCTTGCGGCGTTTGTACTGGGTGAGGGAGTCGCAGTAACGGGCGTGGAGCGGAAACGTATCCGGGCTGAGTAAGTCCATACAAAAGGGAGGGTGCTTCTTATCTTGCTAACCCCCAAAGGTAACGATTTGTTCACGAAGCCTCACCCCCGTCCCCTCTCCAAAAGAGAGGGGTGCCGAGAGAAACAATGTACGGTAGGTTTATCAAACCCGTAACAATCGCTTAAGTAGCATCAGTTTTCAACTGATACTCACCGTAGACCCAGCTCTCCTTTTTTCGCAGGTGATTACCCATGCAAAGACTTTTCGCAAATCACCCCTCTCCTTGGGAGAGGGGACGGGGGTGAGGCGTCTCAAAGGTCTCCCAGTTGCGGGCGGATGAGGATTTCTTCGACCACGGAGTGTTTGGAGAGGGCGTGGGCCGACCAGATGGATTCGGCAACGTCTTCGGACTTCATGAACCGTTCGGGGGGCAGGTCCACGCCTTCCCAGGAGGCCGTCAGCGTGGCGCCGGGCAGCACGGCCGTTACCCGCACGTCGTGTTCCCGCAGTTCGGCCCGCAGCACCTTGGTAAGGCCGTAGAGGGCAAACTTGCTGATGCAGTACGAGCCGCCGTTGGTGTAGGCCATGATGCTGGCCGTCGAACACAGGTTGAAGATGTGGCCTTCGCGCCGGGCCATCATGGCGGGCAGCAGGCCGCGGGTGAGGTGGTAGACGCTCGACAGGTTGGCTGCCAGCATGCTTTCCAGCGTGCCTTCGGCCTCGTTGTGGATTTGCCCGGGAATGAAGTAGCCCGCGTTGTTGACCAGCACGTCCACGGACCGGCCGAGGCCCCGCACGTAGGCGGCAAAGGCATCCACGTCTTCCCGCTTTGAGAGGTCGGCGCGTTGCCAGTACAGGCGGCGCCCCGGAAAGGCCGCTTCGAATTCGGCGGCAAAGGCGGCGAGGTCCTTTTCGTTGCGGGCGCAGGTCACCGCGTCGAATCCCTGGCCGGCGAACTTCCACAACGTGGCCCGCCCGATGCCTTTGGTCCCGCCGGTAACGATGATTAGTTTGGACATAATATTGTAAGGGTCAGTAGTCATTGGTCAGTAGTCATTGGTCAGTAGTCATTGGTCAGTAGTCATTGGTCAGTAGTCATTGGTCAGTAGTCATTGGTCAATGGTCAATGGTCAATGGTCAATGGTCAATGGTCAATGGTCAATGGTCAATGGTCATTGGTCATTGGTCATTGGTCAATAGCTGCGGGTAAGTAGGTCGTAAAGAGTGTAAAACTAGGAAAGACAGTCGTTACTTACGCACATTGACCAATGACGAATGACCATTGACCAATGAATGACGAATGACCGCTCTTTTTCGTTTACTTTTGCATTACTTTACGTGCGCAGAAACCCCGTGTATGAAGCAACTAGGCAAGTATTTACTGTTTATCAGCTCGCTTTTCAAAAACCGCGAAAAGTTGAGTGTTTACGCGGGCCGCATTCTCGATGAGTGCATCCTGATCGGCATCGACTCGGTGTTCATCGTGTCCATCGTCTCGTCCTTCATCGGGGCGGTGACCTGCATCCAGACGGCCTACAACCTGGTGAGCCCGCTGATTCCCACCTCCACCATTGCCCTGATCGTGCGCGACATGACCGTGCTGGAACTGGCTCCCACCATTACCTGCATCGTGCTGTCGGGCAAGGTCGGTTCGAGCATTGCCGGGGGCCTGGGCACCATGCGCATCACCGAGCAGATCGACGCCCTCGAAGTGATGGGCATCAACGCGGCCTCTTACCTGGTGCTGCCCAAGATCATTGCGGCCGTGATCGTGTTCCCGATGCTGGTCACGCTGGCGGGCTTCCTGTCCATCTACGGCGGTTACCTGGCCGGCACGCTGACGGGCGTAATCACCCCCACCGAGTACGTGTACGGCCTGCGCGACTCGTTCCAGCCCTTCAACGTGCCCTTCGCCATCATCAAGTCGGTGGTGTTCGCCTTCCTGATCGCCTCGGTGTCTTCCTTCGAAGGCTTTTACACGAAGGGCGGCGCCCTGGAAGTAGGCAAGTCGAGCACCAACGCCGTAACCAACAGTTGCATCTCCGTGCTGCTGGCGGATTACCTGCTGGCGCAATTGCTTCTGTGAAAGAAGTTTATGAGTTCATGAGTTTATGAGTTTAAAGTCAGTATGCGTTTGACCAGCACCGCTTTCTCACTCATGAACTCATAAACTCATAAACTCATAAACTCCATACAAATGATCGAAATCAAAAACATAAAAAAGGCCTTCAACGGCAAGCAGGTGCTCGACGGCATCAGCGGCAAGTTCGAGAACAGTGACACCAGCCTCATCATCGGGGGCAGCGGCACGGGCAAAAGCGTGTTGCTCAAGTGCATTGTGGGCCTGGTGCAGCCCGACGACGGGTCCATCCTCTACGACGGCCGCGACTTCTGGAACGGCGACGCCGACACCAAGCGCGACATCCGCCGCGAGATCGGCATGCTCTTCCAGGGCAGCGCCCTGTTCGACTCCAAGAACGTGGAAGAAAACGTGATGTTCCCGCTCGACATGCTCACGGGCATGACCAGGGAAGAAAAGCGGGACCGGGTCAACTTCTGCCTCCAGCGGGTGGGCCTCGAAGGCGCCTCCAAACGCATGCCCTCCGAGATCAGCGGCGGGATGCAGAAACGCGTGGGCATTGCCCGGGCCATCGTGATGAACCCCAAGTACCTCTTCTGCGACGAACCCAACTCGGGCCTCGACCCGCTCACGGCCATCAAGATCGACGACCTGATCGCCGAAATCACCGACGAGTATAAGATCACCACCATTGTAGTGACCCACGACATGAACTCGGTGATGGGCATCGGCGAATACATTATGTTCCTCTACAAGGGCCGCAAACTCTGGGAAGGCACCAGCGACAACATCACCGAAACCAAGATCCCCGAACTCCAGGAATTCCTCTTCGCCAACAAACTCCTCAAAGAAATCAAAGAAGAGGAAGAAAAGCGGAATTCGATGGAAAACTGAAACGGATGGTTGAATGGCTATATGGCTGAATGGTTATATGGCTGTATGGTTGATTCAACAGTTATTTGACCATATAGCCATACAACCATGTAGCCATTCAGCCATTCAGCCATTCAACAATCAGCCATATAGCCATCCAACCCCTTACCCCAGCCGGTACAAAAACACATCCTGCGCGCGGCCTTTGATGTGGACGTAGCCGAGGGCCTGGGCGCCTTCGGGTTTTTCGGAGAGGCATTCGATGACTTCCTTCGAGGCCAGCATCTGCGAGCCGTAGTCCTTGTTGAGCTGTTCGATGCGCGAGGCCAGGATCACCACGTTGCCCGTGATCGAGTACTGCTGGCGGGTATCCGTGCCGATGTTGCCCGTAACGGCGTCGCCCACGTGGATGCCGATGCCCACCCGGGTGGGCGGCAGCTGGCCCAGGCGCATGGCTTCCGGCACAGCTTCCATGATTTCGAGCCCGGCCCGCACGGCGTTGTCACAGGGGTTGTCGAGCATGAGCGGCGCGCCGAACGTGATCATGCAGCCGTCGCCGAGAAACTGGTTGATGATGCCGTGGTGCCGGTTCACGGTTTCGATCACGATCCGGAAAAAAGCATTCTGATAGGCCACCACTTCCTCGGGCGGCCGGGTTTCGGCAAACGTGGTAAAGTCGCGGATGTCGAGGAACATGACGCTGACCCGCATGAGCCGGCTTTCCAGGGCCCCCTTCTGGCGCAGCATCACGTCCACGATCTCCCGCGAAATCTGCTGCCCGAACAGCGTAATGATCTGGTTCTGGTTTTCGAGCCGTTCGATGGAAGTGCGGATGCTCTTCTGGATTTCGCGGGCCACGTAGCCCGCCGAAATGCCGGCCACCAGCAGCACCACGCCCTTGGAGGCAAACATGATCGGCGTCAGGAAGTTCGGTTCTACCGGCAGCGGGCCCGACCGGGCCAGCAGGTAGAAGCCCAGGGCGGCGTACAACACCCCCGACAGCAGGCCCGTGTACACCGACAGCGAAAAGTTGAGCCGGAGCGTTGAGAGGATGATGAACAGGAAGTAGCCCGAGGTGAGCGGCGACTGCATCACCGTGACCGGCATTTCGAAGCTGTCGGCCAGCAGGTAGAGCACAAACGACAGGGCCAGCAGTTCGGCCGTGCCGTTGACGAACTTGCCGAACTCGGGCACGATCAGCTTCTGGCGGAGCCGGTACCGCAGCAGGCCCCAGATGAAAAATTCGTAGCAGGCCATGATGACCATGAACCCCGTGAGGATGCGCTGAATGCCCGGGTGGTGAAACGCCAGGGCCTCGTCGCCGAAACTCCAGTTGGCCAGCAGCATGAACGCCAGGCTGCCCAGGAATATGCCGAAAAGTACCCCTGCCCGCTGGATCTCACGCCGGATGGACTCCACCGTGAACTGCTCCTCAAAAAAACTGCGGATGTGGGTGGCCGCTTCTCTCTTCATACTGCGCTAGATACAAAAAGAAGGCCCCTTTTTCAACCTTTATTTGATGAACCGCCCCCCCGGCAACCCCAGGCGGCGCATCCGCCCTTTAAACGAACCGCCCCCTTGGTATTAGAAGCGCAACGGCTACCTTTGCCCCCGCTTTGCCGGGAACCGAACGCGGGGCCGGCGGGGCGGATCACTTACGACGACGTCAGTTATGAAAGCCTCCCTTCTGCGCCTTTACCGGCAGGAAATGCGCAGTACCGTTCTGCTCAGCTATCCCATCGTGATCGCCCAGTTGGGCAACGTGCTCATGAACGTGGCCGCCAACATGATGGTAGGCCGGCTGGGCCCCGCCGCCATCGCCTCGGTGGGCATTGCCAACTCCATCTACATCCTGGTGGCCGTGGTGGGCATGGGTACGCTGGCCGTGCTGTCCCCGCAGGTGGCCACGGCCCGGGGCCGCAACGACCTCAACGAATGCCGGGGCCTGCTCCGGACGGCGCTCCGGCTGAGCCTCGGCATGGGCGTGGTGCTGGCGGCGGTCCTGCTGGCGCTGGCGGCGGTGTTTGAAGTGTTCGGCCAGGAGCCCGAAGTCACCCGGCTGGCGCGCAACTTCCTCTCCATCACGGCCCTGTCTACCGTCCCGGCGATGGTGTTCATGGGCCTCAAGTACTACACCGACGGCCTCTCGCACACCCGGGTAGCGATGGTGATCACGCTGACGGGCCTGGCCCTCGACATCCTGATGAACTGGACCCTGATCTACGGGAAGCTGGGATTTCCGGCGCTGGGCGTCACCGGGGCCGGGCTGGCCGTGCTCATTACCCGCCTCTACATGGCGGCGGCCATGTTCCTCTACCTGCGCACCTCGCCGCTGTTCCGCCCCTACTGGCAGGCGTTTACGGGCTCATCCGTCCGCTGCTGAGCCGGGTGCTGCGGCTGGGGCTGCCCGGCGGCTTCCAGTATTTCTTCGAAGTGGGCGCCTTTTCGGGCTCGGCGGTGATGGCCGGCTGGATCGGCACGGTGCAACTGGCGGCCCACGAGATTGCCATCAGTCTGGCGGCGCTGGCCTACATGGTGGCGTCGGGCAACGCGGCGGCCGGCTCCATCCGCGTGGGCGAAGCCCTGGGCAAAGCCAGCCGGGCGGCGGTGGTCCGGGCGGGTACGGCGGCCATCCTGATTGCGGTCGTCTTCATGTCGCTTACCTGCCTGTTGTTCATCACGGCCAGCGTACCGCTGGTGGGGCTCTACATCAAAGACAACAGCGTGCTGCCCATTGCTACTTCGCTGCTGGTAATTGCGGGCATTTTCCAGCTTTCGGACGGCGTGCAGGTGGCCGGGCTGGGCATCCTGCGGGCCCTCTCCGACGTGAACGTGCCCACGGTAGCCACGCTGTTCGCCTACTGGATCATCGGCATTCCGCTGGGCTACTGGCTGGCCTTCCACCTGGGAATGGGCGTGCAGGGCATCTGGTACGGGCTGCTGGCCGGCCTCACCGCCTCGGCCGCCCTGCTCACGGTGCGCTTCTACGTGCTTTCGCGGCGGATCAATGTGCCCAACTGAAAATGGAAAATGGCCCATTGAAAATCAGGCAATGCCGGGGTTCCGGCTGAACATTACCTTTCGGATCGGTGTTGTGTAAATAAGCGGCAATTGTTCATTTTCAACTTTCCATTTCCAATTATCCATTAAATTCATCTATCATGAGTCGTTTGAGGGAGTACTTTGACCTGGGGCCGGTGGTTGGTTATTTCTTCCGCAAGAAAGACCCCAACCGGAAGCCCAACTTTAACCTGCGCATGATGCACGGAATCAACAAGATTTCCATGCTGATGTTCCTGGTGGGAATTCTGTTTATCATCATAAAAAAATTATTCTAAAGAATGTCCGGGGATGCTTCACGGGAGTTGGTTTTATGCCTACTTTCGTGAAGCACTCTTTTTTTCCCATGCACATCGAAGCCTTCCGGGCGCACTGCCTGGGCAAGCCGGGCGTTACTGAAGAATTTCCTTTCGGCGAATTTACGCTGGTGTTCAAAGTAATGGGCAAGGTATTTGCACTGACTGACGTTCAGAGTCACCCCCTGTCGTTCAACCTGAAGTGCGACCCGGAACGGGCCGTGCAACTGCGCGAGGCTTACCCCTGCGTGACGCCGGGTTACCACATGAACAAGCGGCACTGGAATACGGTGGTGGCCGACGGGTCGGTGCCCAACCGCCTGCTGATTGAGTGGGTGGATCATTCCTACGACCTGGTGGTGGCCGGCCTGCCCAAAAAGCAACGGGCCGAACTGGAAGCCGCCGGCGGGGCGTGAGGACAAAAAGGCAACGTGAGGGCGTAAACCTCACCCGGGCCGGGGCCCGGAATTCGGCCGGGCCTTCCCAAAAATGAGTCCCGATTGCCTTTTTCCCGTTAAATTGGCAAAAGCAATTTTCTCTGATATGAACAAAAATTTCTCCTTTCTCCTGTTTGCTTTTTTGCTGGGCAGCCTCATGCTCGGCCTGCAAGGCTGCCCCCGCGGCAAGAGCAATCCGCCCGCGCCCGAAACCAAGACGGACCAGATTACCCGCAACTGGAAGGTGCAGCAGGTAACGGTGAACAACACCTCTACCACCCTGTACCAGGAAGGCGCGGCCAGCAACGCCGAAAACTACGCCGCGTACCGGATCAACTTCACCAGCGCCACCAACTACACCCGCACCGACCGGAACGCGGTGGAAACCAGTGGTACCTGGTCGTTCAACACCGCCGAGACGCAGATCACCTTTAGCTCGGGCACGCCGTCCACGATCAACGTGGAGGCCCTGAGCAAAGACGCCTTCGTGTTTACCTACACCGACACGGCGGCCAAGACCGGCAGCCGCGAGTTGCGCTTCCAGATGGTGCCGCTCTAGGCCGTTTCGCCCCGATATATTCATGCAAAATAGCCCAAAATCTTTCTGGGCTATTTTTTTGCCCAATTTCGTCGCTTTTCCGTTATTGCCCGCTTCGCAACGGCAACCGCTTACCCCTTACCACCCCATGATCCGCGCCCTGCTTCCCCTGCTCTGCCTCCTGCTTTCCGTGACGGCGTACGCCCAGGACACCCTGGTGCTGCGCAACGGCCGCGAACACGTCGTAAAAGTGCTCGAAATCAACCCCACCGAAGTGGTTTACAAGCGATTCGACAACCTGGAGGGCCCCACCATCATTGTGCTGAAGGCGGAAGTCGCCTCCATTGTGTACGCCAACGGGACCCGCGAAACATTTGACGAAGAGCCGCCCCGCGCCCCCGCGGACCGGCCCGTGGTGGCCCGCACCCCGTCGGCCGGGGCGGACCCGCCCCGGAGCGACCAGGAGTTGTACCAGCAGGGACGCATGGATGCCATCCAACATTACCGCGGCAACGGGGCCCTGTTCGGCACGATGGCGGCCTCGCTGTGGCCGCCGGCCGGGGTGATCACCGGCGTCATTGTGGGGGCCGTGCCGCCCAACCCCGCCAGATTTTACACGCCTACCCCCGAGTTGCTGCGGCACCCCGCTTACCTGAAAGGGTATAAGGTGCAGGCGCACCGGCGCAAGGTCGGCAAGGCCGCCACCGGCTTCTGCATCGGGCTGGGTTCTTTCCTGCTGTTCGCCCTCGTCGCGGCGGCCTCGCAGTAAACCGGCACAAGTGTCGGGGCGGGGGCGGCTTATTCTCCGTGAATTTCTATTTTTGCGCCGCCCACCGCGCCAACCTTTCGGGCCGGCCGTGGGTTATTACCCTGTTGTAATTGGACCGACCCCTATGAGCAAATACCACCACCTCCGCGTAGAGAAGATAACCCGGGAGACCCCCGACACGATTTCCATCCAGTTTGCGCAGCCCGACGGCACCCGGCTCGCCTACAAGCCCGGCCAGTTCCTCACCCTGCTGGTCAACGTCCGCGGCGAACAGGTCCGGCGGTCGTACTCCATGTCGAGCTGCCCACACACCGACGACCACATCACCGTGACGGTGAAGCGGGTGGCCGACGGCAAGGTATCCAACTTCCTCAACGATACCCTCAAGCCCGGCGACACGATCGAAGTGATGGAACCGATGGGCAACTTTTACATCGACGCCCACCCTTCCAAGCGGCGGCACGTGGTGCTGCTGGGCGCCGGCAGCGGCATTACCCCGCTCATTTCGATTGCCAAAACCGTGCTTTTCGCCGAACGCGAAAGCCTGGTGTCGCTGCTGTACGGCAACCGCAACGAAAGTTCGATCATTTTCCGCCAGGAACTCGACACCCTCGGGCAGCAGTACGCCGGGCGATTCCAGGTGATCCACGTGCTCAGCCAGCCGGGTTCCGACAAGAAAGGTTCCCTGCTGGGTTCGTTCCGCAAGGTGATTCCGGGCCTGGGCGGCAAGGCGGCCGAATGGAACGGCCCCACCGGGCGGCTCAACCAGAGCCTGGTGCTCAAACTGCTGCCCACCCTGCCGCAGTGGGAGGCCGACCGCACCGAGTACTTCCTGTGCGGCCCCCAGGCCATGATGGAAGAAATCAAACGGGCCCTCGACATCATGCACGTGCCCGACAACCGCGTCCACCGGGAAAGCTTCGTGACCAATCCCACGCCCCCCGGGCACGGTGAGGTAGAAACCGGTACGGCCGCCAAGGCCACGGCCCAGGAAGTGACCGTGCTCTACGAGGGCAGCGAGTACAAATTTGCCGTGCCGGCGGGCAAAACCATTCTGGAGGCGGCCCTCGACCTGGACATTGACCTGCCCTACTCGTGCCAGAGCGGCAACTGCACCGCCTGCCGGGGCAAGTGCCTGTCGGGCAAGGTCAAGCTCGACGAGGAAGACGGCCTGTCGGCGTACGAACTCAAGGAAGGCTACGTGCTTACCTGCGTGGGCCACCCGCTCACGGACGACGTGGTAATCGAGATCGGCTGACGGGAGCCCTGCTTCCTGGTTATTGCCTGGTAATTCTCACCACGCGGTGTTGATCCTTTGTTTTCACTTGCAACAGGTACACCCCCGCAGGTAAATGGGTTACATCCATCATGTCGGATCGGGTCGTGATTGCATGCTTGCCGTTCAAGTCCACCAGGGTTGCCCGTTCGAAGTCTTTCACCTTGATCCTCAGCGTAGCCGTTGCAGGATTGGGATAAATCAGTATTTCCAGACCCGGTGCTGCCGTTGCAGTTACGGATGCTATTCTGCCGGTTGCATTGGTGGTAACCACCACATTGGTTGAAAGCGCAGAAACGTTACCGGCGGCATCTTTCGCCCTTACCCGGACGCTGTAGGAGGTGTTGGCAGCAAGGCCCGTAAGCGCAGCCGAGGTCGAAGCCGTCGTGACCCGCGGAGTGGTTTCGGAATTTACAAAGAGTTCGTAAGCCGTCACCCCCACATTATCGGTGGCAGCATTCCAGGCCCAATTCATGGTCGTACTGGATTTGGACGTGTTCCACAGGCCGGCAGGGGTGGTCGGCGCCTGGGTATCGGCCGCGCCGGCATTCGTCGTAACGACCACGTAATCTGACCAGCCGGAAATATTCCCGGCCGCATCCTTAGCTCTTACCTTAACCCCGTAGGAAGTGCCGGGTGAAAGCCCCGTAAGCGCAGCTGAAGTCGAAGCCGTTGTGACCCGCGGGGTGGTTTCGGCATTCACGAACAGTTCGTAAGCGGTTACGCCCACGTTATCGGTGGAAGCCGTCCAGGTCCAGTTCAGGGAGGTGCTGAATTTGGACGTGTTCCACAGGCCGGCAGGTGCCGTTGGCGCCTGGGTGTCGGTGCCGGGTGTAGGTGTATAGGATGTCAATCGATCCTTGATGTATTTCCCGTTGCTTGCGGTAACGGTTGCGTACGTCCAGTCCGTAATGATGGCGGGCCCTCCCCCGGGGTGCATGGACCAGCCCGACCACGAGTACTGGTTGTTGTCTATCCAACTGAAAGCTTTCGGGAACCACGTTGGGTGGTTTTCCACGGGCGGATTGATCCAGTCTCCCCAGCCCAGTTCCCCGACGTAGATGGGGTATTTGTCTTTGGCAACGTCTACCGCAGACGCCCGGTGCGCCTCGTTTACCGTGCCATCCCCGTTTTTACTCTTCCAGGGATAATAATGCGCGGCAAGCATGATGTTGAACCCCTCCAGTGCGTACGTTCCCGACGCCCCCGTCAGGTCATACGCCCAATCGAGCCCCCCTGCAATCACCACATTGTTGGCGCCGGTGTTACGCACGGTATTGTACAACCCTTGCAGGCCCGGAGAATTGTACGTAACCCCGGCCTCCGTAACGGCGCCGCCATTTCTCCACACGTTCCAGTTCACGTTGTGCGGTTCATTGTACAGATCAAACAGAACGGCGGGGTGATTTTTATACGTAGCAGCCACGTCTTGCCAGAAGGTGGTGCTGTTGTTGTCGGGCATGTAATGTTGTCCAATGTGGCTTCCCCAAACCCCCATATCCGACCAGTGCAGGTCTAATATGATGTATTTGCCCGCGGCATTGGCTTTCGCAACCGCATTGGCAACAATTTGCCGGTAGGAGGCGCCTCCGTCACTCTGCCCGGAAGCTTTGCCGAACCAACGGTCCTGGGCAAGCGGCAAACGAATGTGATTTGATTGGAAACTGCCGTAGGAGGCATCCATGGAAGAAAGGACCCGCCCTTCCCCATCGTTGGACCATTCCATGGCCGGCACATTCACGCCTACCAACCTGACCACCTGGTTGTTGCTGTTGTATAACTTGTTGCCCGTCACGCGCAGTGCAAGAGACTGGGCGAATACGCCGGATGAATCAATCCCAGGTGCCAGCGTAAAAAGCAGGCAGAGCAGAACGGTGCGGGCGGCAAATAACGGGTTCCGGGCCGCAGGTTCCGCTTTCGGGGAAAGCCCGGCATCGCCACGTCCGGTTGATTCGGGTTGATAAGCGGGTTTGAGGGGGGAGTAAGTAGTTCTTGTCATGGGCTCAATGTTTAAAAAATGTGATGTTTTAAAAGGGTAATGCACTGATGCATTACGTGGCACATGGCGCTGGTGTTTTACGGGCACGTCCATTCTTTTACGGGATTTTGCTTATCTGGTGCTGGTGCATTAAGCCGACCTTGGTACAATACCACCCAACGTTAAGATCCGATCCCTGTCAAGGATGATAATTTTAACGGCAACCGCTTGATTTTTAAGTTAAATGCTCGTTGGCTGCGGCGACTTATTTTATGCCTGCGCAGCGAAAAGTGTACATATTTGCCCGCCCGGGCCACCCGCTGACGAACGACGTGGTAACCCGGACGGGTGAAGTTCACTCCATTCTAATGAAGGCTCACTCCTTCTGTGGTGCCTTTCACTCCCACCGGGCAAGCAGCTTGTTGAAAAGGCTGGTTATATGGAACGGTTGTTGGCAATAGCCACCTATCCCATTTTCAACCACTCTTAACAACTATCCTACCATGAAAAAGTATTTGAAGCGGTTACAAGCCGTGAGCCTGTTTGCCCTGATGGTGCCGGCCCTGTTGCTCACCGGCTGTAACGACGATGACAACAACACCCCGCCCGAGCAGAGCATTGCCGAGGTGGTCAATACCAATTCCGACTTTTCGCTGCTGCGGGCCGCCGTCAACCGGGCCGGCATCGCCAGTGCGCTGAACAGTGGCACCCTCACCGTGTTTGCGCCCAACAACGCCGCCTTCCAGGCCGCCGGCCTTACCGAAGCGGCCATCAATGCCCTTGCCCCCGAGGCGGTTGCCGCCGTACTGCAATACCACGTGGTGAACAGCCGCCAGACGGCCGCTTCCCTGCCGACGGCCAAAAATACGGCCGTGACGGCGCTGAACAACGGTACGCTGTACGTGACCAAAGACGGCAACAACGTGTCGGTGAACGGGGCCCGGGTGGTCACTGCCGACGTGTCGGCCCGCAACGGGGTGATCCACGTGATTGACAAGGTGCTGCTGCCGCCGGCCGGCAACATCGTGCAGATTGCGGCGGGCAACCCCAACTTTACCTTCCTGGTAGCCGCCGTGCAGCGGGCCAACGTAGCCGCGGTGTTGTCGGGCAACGGGCCCTTCACGGTATTTGCGCCCACCAACGATGCGTTCATCAACACGACGGCGTTCAAAACCATTGAGCAGATCCAGGCGGCCGACCCGGCTGCTCTCACGGCCATCCTCACCTACCACGTGGTGCCCGACCGCGTCTTCTCCCCCCTCCTCATGAGCGGCAACACGGCGACCGTGCAGGGAGGCAACTTGAACGTAAACCTCACCGGCGGCGTGCGCGTCACCGGGGCCGGCAACGGCACCAGCGCTTCCAACGTAGTCGCAGCCGACATTGCCGCCACCAACGGCGTGATCCACGTGATCGACCGGGTGTTGATCCCGGCCAATTAATGGTCAGTAGTACATTGGTCATTGGTCATTAGTCATTGGTCATTGGCTGTGCGTGAGTAGTCGTGTCCGAATGACCATTGACGACTGACCAATGACCCTTGCTGTTTGCAGACCCGAAAGGTTTCCAAAACCTTTCGGGTCTTTGCGTGTTTGAGAAGGGATGAACGTGCTGATAATCGAGGACGAAGCCCTGGCCGCCAGCTGGCTGGCAGATATGTTGCTGAAGTACAACGGCGGGATCCGGGTGCTGGAAACGCTGGGCTCAGTGGAAGATGCCATCCGGTGGTTTCTCAACAACCCGGCGCCTGACCTGGTGCTGATGGACGTGCACCTGTCGGATGGCAATGGCTTCCGCATCTTCGACGCCGTGCAGGTACACTGCCCGATCATCTTTACCACGGCCCACCAGCAGTACGCCCTCCAGGCCTTCCGGGTCAACAGCATCGACTACCTGCTCAAGCCCGTAACGTTCGGGCGGCTGGCCCAGGCCCTGCAAAAGTGGCAACTCTGGACGGACGGCACGTTCCCGGTTCCGGTGCGCCCTTTGGCCCGCCCCCCTGCCGCACCGCCCAACGCCTACAAATCCCGCTTCCTGGTCCGCTTCGGCGACCGCATCCAGTTCAAGTCCGCGGCGGAGGTAGCCTACTTCTGGGCCGACGGCAAAATCACCTACCTGGTGGCCGGCGACGCCCGCCGCTACATCGTGGATTACACGCTGGAAGAACTCGAACACCTGCTGGACCCGCACTATTTTTACCGCCTGAGCCGCAAGGTGCTGGCCCGGATCGACGCCGTGAAAGACATCAAAGCCTACCCCGGCGGCCGGCTGAAGGTGCAACTGCTGCCGCCCCCTGAAGGAGAAGTGGTGGTGAGCCGCGAACGGGTTCCGGATTTTAAAGGGTGGCTGGATAAGTGAGGAAGAAGCGAGGAGTGAGAAGCGAGGAGTGAGAAGCGAGGAGCGAGAAGGCGGTGCCCATGCTTGGCCGTTATCACCGGGTAAGCACGTGCCCCTTCTTCTCGCTTCTCACTCCTCGCTTCTGGCTTCTTTTTCCAAACTTCCCGGACCATGTTACGGTTATACACCGTATGACCACGACCCCCGTTGAGGAAGAGTTCCGGCAGTTCATTGAGTTCGGCCACGTGTTCGACAAGGCCACGCGGCGTTATCTGGCGCATTACTTAAAAAACAAGCTGTACGGCAAGCCCACCGACCGGCCGCACCGCTACGACAGCCCGCAGTACGACTACCTGAAAGACACCCTGGACCGGATTTTTGCCGACAGCCGGCTGCTGCGCATCAGTGCGGGCAACGAGGCCCTTGCCAACCAGATCGTGCACGACACGCTGGCCTGGATGCGCAAGTCGCAGCAGGAGGTGAACCGCGACAACCCGGCCCAGGCGGAGTTCAGCCGGCTCAATTCGTGGAAGGACCGGCCCCTCGAACTGCTGCCCGACACCTGGTACCACCTCACCAATTTTCTCCAGGAAAACTATCCCCCCGAGCAGATTGACGTCCGCTTCTACGTGGAACGCTTCGACCCCATCTTCCGCGACAAGGAAAAGTTTCTGAAGCAACTCAAAACACCCCCCGACGGGAAGCCGCCGGTGGAAATCCTGATGGACGACCTGCTGGTGCAGTGGGAAAAGTTGCTGGTGGAAAAAAGCCTGGCCTACGAATTCAAGGAACTCGAAAACCGGGCGCAGGCCTACGCCGACCTGCTCTACGCCAAGGCCGACGAATACGAAAAGATGATGGACCTGGTGGCTCCCTTCGCCGAGGAGGCGGGCCGGTTCTGGGACATGTCGCGGGGCCTCTGGAAGCAAACCAACTTTGACGTGCTGGGCAAGTACGCGGGGCTGCTGCAAAATGAACAGTCGATCCGGGAACTGGCCGACCTGCTCGGGCGGCTCCGGGAGGCGCAGACGGAAATGGCCGAGGAACAGTACGAATACGCCATTGCCAAGGCTTCCTACCGTGATAGCCTCCGGGAACGCAGCGAAATCGGCGGGGTGTACGAAAGCGACAACCTCAACTACATGCTGCCCGCCGAGGCGGCCCTGCTGGGCGACCCGGCCACGGAAAGTGCATTCTACAAGCGGTACGCCGACAAGCACCTGCTCACGTTCCGGTTCCAGGGCAAGGAGGTGGTGCGGGGGCAGGGTTCGGCCACGGCCACCCGCGAAAAGACGCGCCGCAAGGAAAAGGGTCCCTTTATCCTCTGCATCGACGCCAGCGCCTCGATGGAGGGCACGCCCGAATACGTCGCCAAGGTGTTGTGCTTCGCCATTCTGAAGATGGCCGCCCGGGAAAAACGGCGGTGCTACCTGATCTCGTTTTCGACGGGCCTGCAAACGATCAACCTGCTCGAACTGGAAAACTCCCTCGACCAGGTGGTCAAGTTCCTCTCCATGACCTTCCAGGGCGGCACTGACGTGCATCCGCCCATGTACGAGGCCCTCAACATGCTGCACACCCGCGACTACAAGGACGCCGACGTGCTGATGATCTCCGACTTCATCATGTACGAGATGCAGGAGTCACTCGTGAAGCGCATCCGGGCCGAACAGCGCCGCGGCACGCAGTTCCACTGCCTCACCGTCAACACCGGCACGGCCAACCCCAAAGTGGTAGAACGCTTCGACAACTACTGGACCTACCACCCCGACAGCAAGGACATTGCCCGGGAGCTGGCCCGAGACTTACAGCAGGTTGAAAAGGGCGTTTTTAATGGTCAATAGTTGATTCGTCAATGGTCAGTAGTCATTGGTCAACCTTCATCGCGGTATGGGGTACACTCTCCCCTGACCATTGACGAATCAACTATTGACCACCCTTTCCTTCAAACGAAAAAGCCGGGCTGCTATGGTGCAGTCCGGCTAAGTACAGCCCAACATCTGTAGCGAAAGAACCCGTTAGCTGGCTTTGGCCAGGGAGTGGCGGGCCCGGTTGAAGAGGTCTTGCAGGTCCTTGCCTTTGCCGCGGTGCTGATTGTTGAGGCGCATAACGGCTACCCTTTCGCGGAACACCGGGAAACGGCTCAGGTCCACGCCTTCCAGCTGCGGACGCAGTTCGGTCCAGGCGTCTTTCAGTTCTTCCTGGGAGAGGTTGCCCACGAACTCCACGAGGCGCTTGAGGCTGGCCTTGTCGGGGTTGAGGGTAATATCATCTTCGTCAATTCCTTCGAGCAGAGAGATGTGCACGCGGCGGTTGCTCAGCTTGCTGTCCAGGTTCCACTCATAACGGAAGTATTTGGCGTCGAACGCGTACTGCTTGTAGTACAGGCTCAAAAAGTGTTCGGTTGCCGCAAGTTGCTCCAGTGTAAGGCATTGGGTTATAGAACGGTCAATCTTTTCAATCGCCATTATGCGTTCTATGTGCTTTTTCATATTCTTATGTTACGTGTTGGGTTGGTGAATTTTATATGATTACAATGTATAGAACCATGTAAGATTTATAGTTAATACACGATTTCTGCGAAAGGTAAGCACGGAAGCTGATATTTTTTTATAAATCTGTACATGGCTGATAAATTACCCCACAAAATATTTTTGCCTTACAATCTATCAATGTAGCGAAGAAAATCGCAATTCCAAATGAAATTTCCAAGCCTTGCCCCAATTATTTCCCGTTGCCGGCGGCGCTCCCCGCGCAACCTGTTGCGATATACCTTACGCGTACCTTAACACCAAAACCATACCGGATTTTGGCAGCTGACGGGGGTAATAAATTCACGCCATTGTGCAAAACGGCGACGCCGTTGAACACGTCCGGATCGTGGATGAAGAGATGCCCGTCAGGAAGGTTTTTGCGGGTGGGAAGCCTTTGCCGGAGCCTGCGCTGCCGCTAAAAATGCGCCCCGGAAAAGCAGGGAAGAATACGCCTTCTTTGAAGGGATATACTCAAATCGGGCAGCGTTGGTTGCCCCGCCGGTGCCCTTTTTGAAAAAACTTTTCGCTTCGCCCGGGCCCCTTTCCGCTTCCGTTCGCTTTTCGTTCGGTTGGCTCTTTTTTAAGCGGTGTCATTGCGCCGGATGCCCGACTTTTGGCAAAAAAAGGCTTTATGCGAACCAACAGATACGCGTCGCTCCTGGGCCCGGGCCTGCTGCTGGCCGGGGGGCTGCTTACGGGTTGCCCGGGCAACCGCGAAGGGGCCACGCCCCAGTACCGGTCCCTCACCGAAAGCGTGTACGCCTCGGGCCGGGTGCAGCCGCGCCACGAATACAAGGTTTTTGCCACGGTGGACGGGTACCTGGTCCGGCGGCGGGTGGACGAAGGCGACACGGTACGGGCCGGCGCGCCGCTGTTTGACCTGGAAAGCGAAAAGCAGAACATCGTGGTGCGCAACGCCCGGGCCAACTACCGCACGGCCGCCGCCAACGCCGCCGCCACTTCGCCGGTGCTCGAAGAACTGGCCGCCGCCCTGCAATCGGCCCGGGCCCGGATGCAGAACGACTCGGTAAACTTCGTGCGCTACCGCAACCTCCACGAACAGAACGCCACCTCGCGGATGGAATACGACCGGGCATCCCTGGCCTACCGCACGTCGTGCAACGACTACAAGGCCCTGCTCAACCGCTACCGCAACACGCAAACTTCCCTGGCCGACAACCTGCGCAACGCCCGCACGCAGTACGAACTCGACGCCGAAACGCAATCCGACTACCAGGTGCGCAGCCGCATCGACGGCAAGGTCTACGAACTCTACCGGGAGGAAGGCGAACTGGTGAAACGGGGCGAACCGGTGGCCCTGCTCGGCGACCCGTCGGGGGTGTACCTCAAGCTGGGCGTCGACGAACTCGACATTCACAAGGTGCAGCGGGGCCAGTCCGTGCTGGTGAAGCTCGACAGCTACCCCGACCGGGTGTTCAGGGCGGTGGTCGAAAAAATCTACCCGATGCTCAACGCCCGGGACCGCACCTTTGCCGCCGATGCCCGCTTTACGGACTCCCTGCCGGGCACCTACGCCGGCCTCACGGCCGAAGCCAACATCGTGATCCGCCGGAGCCCCCGGGCCTTGTCGATCCCGCGGGCGTACCTGGTGGGCGCCGACAGCGTGGCCGTGGAACGGGACGGGAAGGTGCAAACCCTGCGCATCCGCAAAGGCGTCGAAAACATGGAATACGTGGAAGTACTGGCCGGCCTCGATACCGCGGACGTGCTGGTGAAGAAATAAGCTGGACAGCTGATGGTTAAATGGCTGGATGGCTGAATGGTTTTGCTTACGCCCGCACCACTTCCCGACAATCAACCATATAGCCATATAACCATACAGCCATACAGCCATCCAGCCATTTAACAATGCAATCATATAACCACAAAAAACGATGATCACCTTAGACATTGCCCGAACCCACCTGCTGGCGCGGCCCAAGCAGACGGTCGTGGCGGCCCTGGGCGTTACGTTCGGCATCGGCATGTTCATCTTCATGATCTCGTTCATGACGGGCGTCAACGACCTGCTCGAAGAAACCACGCTGACGGCCTCGCCGCACATCCGGGTCTTCAACGACATCCAGGCCAAGCGGACGCCCATCACCGAGGAGGTGTACCCGGGCAGTTTCAACGTGGTGCACCACGTAAAGCCGTCGCCCGACCTGCCCAACCTGCGCAACAGCTACCGCATGGTGGACCTGATCCGCCAGGACCCGCGGGTACTCGGGGTGTCGCCGCTGCTCAGTACGCAGGTATTTTACCTCTACGGGGCCACGCCCATCAACGGCATCATTGCGGGGGTAGACATTATGGAGGAAGACAAACTCTTCAAGCTCCGCGAAAAGCTGGTCGCCGGCCGGCTCGAAAACCTGCTGGTGACGGGCAACGGCATCCTGATGGGCGCCGGGCTGGCCCGCAAGCTGGACCTGCAAACCGACGACAACGTGACCGTGACCACGCCCGACGGGGCGCAGTTTACCCTCAAGGTGGCAGGCATCTTCCGCACGGGCATCACCCAGATCGACGACACCAAGAGCTACGCCACGCTGGCTACGGCCCAGAAAATCCTCGACAAAGAAAGCCGCTACGTCACCGACATCAACATCAAGCTCAAGGACCTCAACGCGGCCAAGGCGGTGGCGGCCGAGTACCGCAGCCAGTTCGGCTACGCGGCCGAGGACTGGGAAACGGCCAACGCCACTATCCTGTTGAGCTTTACGCTGCGCAACTTCATTACCTACGCGGTGGTGTGCACGCTGCTCACGGTGGCCGGGTTCGGCATCTACAACATTCTCAACATGATGATCTACGAAAAGATGAAGGACATCGCCATCCTGAAGGCGATGGGCTTTTCGGCCGGCGACGTGCTGCGGGTGTTTCTCTACCAGGCCCTTTCCATCGGTACGCTGGGCGGCCTGTCGGGCATGCTGCTGGGCTTCGGGCTGGCCTGGGCCGTGTCGCAGGTGCCCTTCCACGCCGATGCCTTCATCAACATGGACCACCTGCCGGTCAACTTCCGGCCGACCCATTACGCGGTGGCCTTCGGGTTCGGGCTGGTCACCACGGCCCTGGCGGGCTACTTCCCGTCGCGCCGCGCCGCCCGCGTTGACCCGGTGGAGATCATCCGGGGGAAATAAGGATCGGGATTTACGGGATTAAAGAATTGCCAGGATTAGGGATCGGGATTTACGGGATTAGGGGATTGCCAGGATTAGGGGATGAATAGGATTAGGAAAAATAAAGATTTTATAAAAATGAGTCAGTTGTCAAACCATCAGGAGGACAGGTCGCCGGCGCAGCCGAATCCGGTTCATCCCGTAAATCCGCTAAATTCTGATCCGGTGCTGAGGGCCGAGGGCATCAATAAGTACTTTCGGGAGCCGCAGTCCTTCCAGGTGCTCCGCGACGTGAGTTTTACCGTGCAGCGGGGGGAATTTTTGTCGCTGGTGGGCAAGTCGGGCTCGGGCAAATCCACGCTGCTCTACATCCTCTCCACGATGGATACGGCCTACGAAGGCACCCTTGCCCTCAACGGGGAGCGGCTGACGGGCCGGGACGGCGATGCGCTGAGCCGTTTCCGCAACGAACACATTGGTTTCGTGTTCCAGTTTCACTACCTTCTGCCCGAGTTCACCTGTTTGCAGAACGTGATGCTGCCGGCGCAGAAGCTGGGCCGGTGGCCGGCGGCCGAAATCCGGGAAAGGGCCTACGAAAAGCTGAAGCTGCTGGACGTAGCCGAACAGGCCGGTAAGCCGGCCGGCAAGTTGTCGGGCGGTCAGCAGCAGCGGGTAGCCATTGCCCGGGCCCTGATCAACGACCCCACCATCATCATGGGCGACGAGCCGACGGGCAACCTCGATTCGACCAACGCCCGGAACGTGTTCGACATCTTCCGGCAACTGGCCCGGGAAGGCGGCCAGACCATCATCGCCGTCACCCACGACGAGGAGTTTGCCCGCAACACCGACCGCACGATTGAAATGATGGACGGGAGGATTGTAAGTCAGTAGTCATTGGTCATTCGTAATTAGTAACTAGTCATTATGCCAATGGTTGAGCCGGAAAGTATCTTTTTCTTGCGGGGTCGGTTAAAGCGCCGGCGCAAGTACGTGTACGCGTTTTTCATCGTGCTCACGCTGGTCCGCACGGTGATGCTTCGCTTCGTGTATCCCGAATACACGGTCATCCAGCAGTGCGTCATTGCCACCGTTGGCCTGCTGTTCATGGCCCTCGTCTACGAAGTGATTACGGGGATTAATAGCTGGCTCAACGGGCGGCTGCCCTTCGAGGACAACCCCAAGAAGCGGCTGGCGACCCAGATTCTGCTCTGCATTGCCATCACGTTTTCCCTGCACACCCTGCTGATCCTGGGTTTCCGCGATTTCCTGCCCAAAGAATTCAACCGGCTCCTGCTGGCCGTATCTTATTTCATCGATTTTGTGGTCGTGTTTGCCGTCAACACCACCATCTTCGCGGCGTATTTTTTCCACAAATGGAAGTCAAACCTGGTCAAGACCGAGCGGCTGGAACGCGAACGGGCCAATGCGCACTACGAAAACCTCAAGAACCAGCTCAACCCGCACTTTCTCTTCAACAGCCTCTCCTCGCTCAACAGCCTCATCTACGAAAACCAGGACCTGGCCTCCCAGTTTTTGCAGCAGCTCTCCCGGGTGTTCCGCTACGTGCTCGAAAACAAGGACAAGGAACTGGTGGAACTGGATACGGAGGTAAAGTTCGTGAGCCGCTACGTATTCCTGCTCCGGACCCGCTTCGGCGACGACCTCGACGTTCGCTTCGAGGTTCCCCCCGACCTGCTGATGCGGCGGGTGGTGCCGGTCACGCTGCAAATCCTGATCGAAAACGCCATCAAGCACAACATCATCAACGAGGAGAACCGCCTGACCATCCGGGTGTTTGCCGACGATCAGTACCTGCACGTGGAAAACAACCTGCACAAGAAAACCATCGTGGAAACGTCCAACAAGCACGGCCTGGCCAACCTCCGCTCCCTCTACTACTACCTCTCCCACCTCCCCGTCCGCGTCGCCGAAACCCCGGCCACGTTCTCGGTAAGCATACCGCTGTTGTAAAGGAGACCGGAGACGGGAGAAAGGGAGACCGGAAACCTATTCTTTGCGCCCTTTGCGCTCCGCCTTTGCGCCTTTGCGTGAACCAACTCGTAATTCGTAATCAACTATGCGCGCTGTTATTGTGGAAGACGAGGCCCTGGTGGCCAACAATCTCCGGAAGCTCATTGGGGACACGGAGCCGGAGACCGAAATCCTGGCGGTGTTGCCGAGCCTGAAAGCGGCCCTCGACTGGTTTGGCCGCCACCCCGAGCCCGACCTGGTATTCATGGACATCCAACTCTCCGACGGGGTAAGCTTCGACCTGTTCAAAAGCATCAGCCTCCAGTGTCCCATCATCTTCACCACGGCCTACAACGAGTACGCCATCCGGGCTTTTAAGGTCAACAGCATCGACTACCTGCTCAAGCCCGTAGACCGCGAAGACCTCCAGGCCGCCTTCCAGAAGTTCCACCGCCTGCAAAAGCAACCGCCCCGCGAAGACTTCCGGGGCCAGTTGGAACGGGTGCTCAAGGACTTGCAGGGCAACGCGGCGCCCCGCAAATACAAGGAGCGGTTCATGGTCCACGCCCGCAACCGCATCATTCCCGTGGCGGCCGATGCCGCGGCGTACTTCTTCAAGGAAGAAATCATCTTCCTGGTGACCACCGACGGGCAGCGGCACGTATCGGATTACCACACGCTGGAGGAGCTGGAACACGTGCTGGACCCGGCCCACTTCTTCCGCGCCAACCGTCAGTACATCCTGCACCTGCAATCCATTGAGAGCATTCGTACGCACGCGACCGGAAAACTTACAGTGCGCCTCAAGCCGCCCCTGAACCTGGAAATTGACATCAGCCGCGAAAAAGCCCCTTCTTTCAAGGATTGGCTCGGGTAATGGCGGCCGGAAAGGTGATTTTCCGGGCTTCCCTTACACCGGTAAGGGTTTAGCCGGCCGCGTCAATTTTGCGGCGGGGTAAGTGGGTATTTTGCGTGATACACTTTTTTGTAAAAAGTATGCAACTATACCATTGGCTTTCCCGCATTCCCTTTCTGCAACGGTACTCCCGCAAATTCCTGTTCGTGGCATTTGCCGGCCTCCAGGTGCCGCTGCTGGGCGTGGCGGGGTTCACGTTCCTGTTTCCGCACGCCGGCCTTACTTCCGCGGGTTGGCTGGGTCTGCTGGGCGGCTTTACGCTGCTGGCCACGGCCGCCACGCTGACCTTGCTCAACGCCCTTACCCAGCCGGTGCGCGCCACCAAAGACGCCCTCGAAACCTACCTCTACACCCAGGCCGTGCCCGACCTGCCCGCGCACTACCGCGACGAAGCCGGCCTGCTCATGCAGGACGTGCAGCACGCCGTGCTTTCGCTGGAGAAGTTGCTCGCCGAGAAAAAAGATACGTTCCACCTGCTTTCCCGGGAACTGCGGGAGCCGGCCCAGGCGGTGCTCTCGCTCCTGGAGCAGATGCGCCACGAACAGAACCCCCGGGAACTGGAACGCCATTTTACCCAAGTCCAGCAGTTGCTCACCGGCCAGCTCGACCTGATGAGCCGGCTGCTCCAGGTGTTGCAGCGCGACGAAAGCGGGCACCTGCAAGTCAATACCACCCCCGTTCCCTTCGGCGACGTGCTCCAGGCGGCGCTTTACGACCTGGAAGGCAGCCTCATGCGCAAAGGCATCGCCATGGACCTGCAATTTGCCGCCGACCTGGTGGTGGCCGTGGAACCGAAATCGTTCGGGCAGGTCCTGTACCACGTGGTGGGCAATGCCATCAAATCTTCCGAAACGGGCGGCCTGATCACCGTGACGGCCAAAACCGCCGCCAACGGCCTGGTCATTACCGTATGCGACGAAGGGGCAGGCTTCCGGCCGTCCCTCGCCGAAACGCTGTTTGAACGCTTCCGCCGCCGCCCGGGCGCCGAGACCGTGCCGGGCGACGGCGCGGATTTTCACCTGTGCCGCAAGGTCATGCTCCGCCACGGCGGCAACATTACGGCCGAAAGCCCCGGCCCGGGACAAGGCGCCGTCTTTACGCTCACGCTGCCGGCGGGCGCGGCAGTGGCCCCCCCGGCAAAACCCGCCCCGGCCGTAGTGAAAATGGCGTAATTACAAAGTCCTTTCAGCATAGTATCTTGTCAAAAGGAATGATCCCGGAAGTTGGCTGGCTGGCTGACTTCCGGGATCATTCGTTTTTAAGACTTTCTCAGAGGTAGTCAGTGAGACACTGACCACGGCCCGAAAGGTTTCCTATACCGTAATGACTTCATGATTACGTATTTGGCTGTTCAACATCACTTGTGAATCAGGGTGTTACGAACAATGAATAACGAACAACGAAAGGGTATTAGTACTTGGCAGGCGTTTCGTTCCAGACGAGTTTGATGTCTTTCATGTAGCCCGGGTCGCTGCCGTTGGTGTGCAGTTTCATGGAGCCGATGCCCGTGCGGTGCGTTTTCGAGGTTCCCGCCTTCAGCGTGCTGCCGTTGAAGCGCAGCGGGAACCGTTCTTCCCCGAATTCGGTCGCAAAGTAAGCCGAGAAGGGCCGGTCGTCCACCGTCGTTCTGCCGTTGCACGAAGTAAATGTAAAGTGCGACTGAATCACGTTCCGGGCGTGGTAGTCGAGGCTCACGTCGAAGCCCTGGCCCGGCAACAGGTACAAATCCGCCTTGAAGTACTTGTCGTCGGTACTGGTTCCGGCCGGTGTGAGTTCAACGTCGCCCGCACTGGCCGTCCACTTTTCAGTTTCGTCGCCGCAAGCTTCTTCGTTCACCAGCACCGACGAGCCGGCGCCTCCCGCTTCCCAGTGCACGTACGACATGAAATTGACCGTATTGCGGTGATCCGGGCCGATGATTTCTAAGTTCGTCGGGGGTACGGCGGCATCGCCCCGGATGCGCAGGTGGAAAGTGCTTTGCAGGTGCAGGGTTTGGTTGACGCGGGCGTGGGGGTGTTCGAGCGTCATGACTACGTTCCACTCGTTGAGCACGTGGGGCGCACTGACGGCTCCCCCGGCGGTAGTCACCCGCACCGGTCCCGACGAGCCGGACCCCGTCTGCCGGATGTTGCAGACAATTAATTTGTCGCTCCACAGCATAATCCCCAGTGCGGGCTCCCCGTTGACGGTGACCTTCGATTTGGCGGGGTTTTGGGCGCCGAAGTTGGCGCCGTAGATCGTCAGTACACTCGGCCGGCCCTCGAAGCCGTTCTGCTCGGCCATTTGCAGGTACTCAACGGTCGGCTCCTTGCCCAGCAGCGTCAGGTTCGACACCAGTTGGGCTTGTCCCTTGAAGCCTTTGAGCGTCAACGTTACCGCTGCAACCTGCGTGGAAGCGATTGTTTCGGGCGCCAGGTACACGGCCTGAAAGCGGATGCTCAACGGGTTGAGCAGCCCCGGCCCGGCCAGCGACCACTCCCCGATGTACTTGTCGAGCAGGGGCTGCGGTTCTCCCACCGGGTACCCGTTTTCGTAATCGGCTGACAGGGGCAACTTCAGGTCGTCTTGCACGGACAGGTCAATGTATTGAAGGGCGTCCAGGGTCACCTGCTGCTTTTCGTGTAACTGGTCGGCAATGGGCGACAGCGTCATCCATTGCAGCAAGGTCCAGTCGCTGAAGTGGTTGGTGGACATGGTGACGGTACGGTTCGTCTTGTCGATGGCCGAGGCCCCGATGAACCGCCAGATGCCCTTGTCATCCTGGTAGGCCAGGCCCAGTGCGTCGGACAAGCCGACACTGTCCTGGCGGGCGGAATAATTGACGGTGAGTTGCACCGGCTTGGCGAAAGGCTTGCCGTGCGGGGTCAGCCGCCAGCCGTGGCCGACGCTGCCCTTGCAGGTACTGGTAATGGGTTCAATGCCTATTTCCGTAGTGGTTGTGAGGGCCCCGGCGGGTACAGTAATGGTGAATGCCCCGTCGGCCGACTGGAGGTTGCCGCCGTCCGGTCCGATCTGTTTCTTCACGGCCGGCCCCAGCGACGTACCGGCGGGCCGCACTTCTCCCACTACGGGTTTATTGGGCGGCGTGGGGTTTACCACTTCGTTTTCTTTTTTACACGCGGAAAGGCCCAGCGCCAGGGCCGCCAGCAGCGTCACTACAAAGGTTTTCATGGATTGTATGGTTTGGGGTAGTGACGCGAAGGTCGGGCAAGGCCGGAAAAAAAGATTGGACAAATCCGACATTTGCCGCGCGGGGCGTGACGCTCCCCCAAACTGCTCCCGTCCCGGAGGGCACGGGGCGAAAAATTTCATTGCACCGCATGAGAAACATTGCATCCGCCCACGGCGGCGCGACTCCCGCCGGTAGGGTAAGGGCGGCAGTTGCTACGGACAAAGACTGAACGGCTACTCCGTCTGGAGCCAATCGTTGAGTTCCGCTACGCTGTCGAGCTTGCGTCCCGAGTCGGGTCCGTTGACGACCACGGTTTCGGTGCCGCTTTCGAGCAGGCTACGGCACACCTGCAGGTAGGCCGCCTGTTCGTCGGGCTCCATCATCATGTAGCTCTGGTAATCAAACTCGTTTACGGGCTTTTGCTCCTGCATGGGGGGTAGGGATTGAAGGTAAAAAATCGAAATTCCTTTCACCCCCCTCATTACGTGGACCGGCCCGCTGGGGTTCGGCCCGTTTCCCGCCGCACCAGCGCCTCCCGTCCCGAAAGACCCACGCCGCATGCCGGAAGCGAGCCGTCGAACGACGAAGTACCAATGACCAATGCCCAATGACTACTGACCCACGTACTGCCCCGGTCCGCTAGTTTTCGGGCACCGACTCCAGGCCGTTTTCGGCGTTGATCATGGTGGTGGCCACCAGCCCGTACACCTCCGTCCAGGCGGTGCGGGTGTCGTCGTCCCAGCGGTTCCCCAGCATCGTTTCCAGCGTCGAGAGCAGGGCCTGGCCCACGGTCTGGTAGTGTTCGGGCCTGGTGCCGTACTGCACGTGCCGGGTCGCCAGGGCGGTAATGACGCGTTCGATGTCATCCATGTGTTGCAGGCGGGAAATGATGTAGGTCACCATGTCGGTGAGTTTGCCGGCCTGGGCGTCAATGTCGTGTTTGAACAGCCGCCGCAGCGAGGGGTCGAGTTGGAAAAGTTTCCGGTAAAAGAGGGTTCCGGCTTCTTCGGCGTCCCTCATCACGTAACTCCAGGACGTTTTAACGGCAAGAATTTTCAAGTCATTCATAATCAATTAAATTTAGGATTTTGTACATGTTTTTTGTTCGTAGCAAGCGATTTTTTTTGAGTAGTAAGAATTGAGTAATGAGTACTGCGCAGCCCGTGTATTCCGGACAAGTTCACTTACGCCATACTTACTACTCAATACCCACTACTCACTACTCCACTTCAAACGGCAGGGCGTATTCCCGCACCTTGGGTGTTGAACTGCGCGTTTTTACTTCGACCCGGGCTTTGAGGGGCGAACCGAGTACCAGCCAGTTTTTCACGTACTGGTCTTCGTGCACCAGCCACGATTTGTCTTCCAGCAGCAGTTCCGTCTTGCCGGCCTTCTGCGCCTGGTAGGCCCAGCGTTCCACGGCCAGCGGCTCGAAGGTAACGTACTGGCCCATGTAGAGCACCTGGATGCCGGGCCGGCCCTGGTTACCCAGCTGGGTGCCGTTTTCCACGTAAATCCGGAGGGCGGAATTGTCTTCCAGGTCCCGCACTTCCCATTCGTCGATCTTGGTTCGGATGTTGGTCATGTTCGTTGTTGGTTGTTCGTTGTTGGTTGTTCATCGTGAGTCATTGGTTGGGTCGTCCGAATGCACTTTGCGAGCAACGAACAACCAACAACCAGTTGCTCTACCAGGAGCCACTGCTGCCGCCCCCGCTGGAACTGCCCCCGCCGCCCGAAAAGCTGCCCGACGACCGGCCGGAGGAATAGGAACGGCCGGAGGAACTGCCACTGCCCCGGCTCAGGGTGTACCGGGTGGCGTATGCCCTGCCGGCCGGCGTGCGGAGCCAGAACCGGGAGTAGATGAAGCCCCCCACGTAGGCGGCCAGGATCACAAAGCCCACGAAGGAGCCGAAAATGGCGAAGGGAAAGCTGAGGTAGAAGAAAGCCATGAACAGGAATATGAAGTAACTGAAGAACCCTTCGCCCAGGTAAGCCAGAGACGTGAAGATCAGCAGCAGGCCCATTGCCAGCAGGCCCGGCAGGATGCACGCGGGGAAGCCCATGCCTTCGTACAGGAAAAGCTGCTCCCAGAAGCCCGGGTCTTCGGCCGCGTACTTGCCGTAGATGGCCCCGCGGATGGCGGCCACGCCGTCGGCAATGCCCGTTTCGTACTCCTTGTATTTGAACGAGGGGGTGATTTCATTGCGGATGATGCGGCCGCAGTGGGCGTCGGTGAGTACGCCTTCCAGGCCGTTGCCCACCTCGATGCGCAGCTTGCGGTCGTTGACGGACACTAGCAGCAGCACGCCGTTATCTCTGCCCCGCTGCCCCAGCCCCCAGGCATTGAACACCTGGTTGGCTACCTCCTCCAGGATTTCGCCCTCCAGCGAGGTGACGGTAAGCACCACGATCTGGTTGGTGGTGGAATCTTCGTGCGCCTTCAGTTCCCGCTCCAGCCGGGCCTCGGCCGTCATCGAAAGAATGCCCGCGTAATCATTCACCCGCCCCGTCAGCTTCGGCACCGCAACCTCCGCAAACCCCGGTGCAGCCAGTAATAAAAGAAAGGAGACCGCAGACCGGAGGAAGGTAGACCGGAGGAGGGATCGGGAAGGAAGCTTGGATGGGGATGCGGTACTCAGTCGTGGCGGGACGGGGAAAAGGGGGACCGGGGGTTGTTTCGTTGTGGTGCCCGTTGGGTGTATCGTGTGCATGGCTTGATGTTCTTTACGTAGTTGCCTTCGATTAGCTATTGCGCCGAATACTTCTTTGTCAACGCTTTGTATATCAGTGCAATATAGAATCTTACCGGTTGTGGTGGTTGAAACGGGAAGCGTAGGCTGCGCGGGGCAGAACCTGGCCCGATACCAGGGCCATCAGCAGGAGGCCGGCCACCAGGCACACCACGAACATTGCTTTTGCGGTGCTTTCCTTGAGCGCCTGCCGGATGGGACTTTTGCCCATTTCCCCGCGTGCCCGCAGCGCCGCTACTTCCCCCCTCAGGAACTGATTTTCCGCCTGCAACTTCCGGGTGCGGGCCATGAGGGCTTGGATGACGGCCGGGTTCACCCCGTCGGTGCCGGCAGTGGCAAGCGTGGTAGTAACTGGGGTGCCGGCCGTACTGGTCAGCAGGCCCTGGTCGCAGGTGGGCTCGGGCACGTGGGCGCCGGCCAGCTTGGCCAGGCAGATCAGCAGGAGCAGGATGACGATTCTTTTCATGGGGTTTGACGTGCTGGAGGTGGGGGAATTGGTCAATCGTAATTAGTCATTGGTAATTGGTCATTGGCTGGGACACTCAATTGCGGACCAGGGCCCGGAGCAGGCTCAACAGGGCGAGGCCCGAGGTGCCGGCCGTTACCGACATGGACAACAGCATCTGGCACCGGGCAAACACGGCCGCCAGGGCCAGGGCCCCCGCCGCCCCCGACAGCAGTACTGCCGGCGGGACGGTGCGGAGGCTGGTTTTGGTTTTCGAAGACTTCATCAGGGTATGGTTGATTGGCGTGGTTCGTTTTCCCGGCAGCGGCGGACGGGTAATCGTCGGCGCCGTTCGATGGGACAAAGTAAAGCCGCAACCGGCCCTGCTTCCTAATCCGGGGGGTAATCGAAAGGTGTACACCCCCACCCGAACGGGGTAAACAAAAGGTATACAAGCCCCCGGCGGGCCTCCCGACAGGTGAACAAAGGTGAACAAGGCCATAAAAAAAGCCCTTCCGCGCGGAAGGGCTTTTTGTCAACGGTCAGTGATCAGTAGTGCTTTTACCAATGCCTAAACGAAATGGGGGTAGAAAAAGGGTTTACCACGGAGACACGGAGGGCACGGAGGGAAGGGAGCTATTTCAGGGTTGCCGCCTTACAAACCACATCACGGCAGTTTTCGCATGGCGGGAAAGGGCCGCATCGCGGGAAGGGGTCGCGTCGCGGGAAGGCGTCGCATGGCGGGAAGGCGTCGCGTCGCGGCTCCCCTCCTCGGAGGGGGCTGGGGGTGGGTTTACCTCCATGAGACAATTAACATGGGGATCACCCCATCAAGGCAAAACTTTCTCTTCTCGCAAGTATTTCATTAAAAGGATTTTCACCAGGGAGATATTCTAATGCAATTATTCCGGTGTAAGTCGTAGCACATAGGTAAACCCACCCCCTAACCCCTCCGAGGAGGGGAGCCGCGACGCGACCCTTTCCCGCGACGCGACGCCTTCCCGCGATGTGACTCTTTCCCGCCATGCGGCCCTTTCCTGCCATGCGAAAACTGCCGTGATGCGATGTGTAAGGCGGCAACCTTGAAATAGCTCCCTTCCCTCCGTGTAACTCTGTGCCCTCCGTGTCTCCGTGGTATATTGTATTTTCCTCAAAACCAATGATTATTGATCCTAGCCTAGATCGTCATCAGGTAATCCGTCATGTTCTGTTCTTCTTCGAGGTTGAGTTTTTTGCGGAGGCGGTAGCGGGAGGTTTTCACGCTGTCGGGCGAAATACCCATCACGGTGGCGGTTTCCTTAAGGTTCATGTTGAGCCGCACCAGGGCGGCCATCTTCAGTTCGCCGTTGCTCAGTTCGGGGTGCTTTTCCTTGAGCTTCACGAAAAAGCCCTTGTGCACCTGTTCGAAGTACACCTTGAAGTCGTCCCAATCCTTGTCGAGGTTGAAGCTGTAGTCGATGAGCTTGATGAGGCGGCCGTACACGGGGGCGTTTTCGTCCTTGCGCGGCGCCTTGAGCACCTCGCTGATCGTCTCGCGGATCTCCTCCATGATGCCGTTCTTCTGGATCAGGTTCAGCGTGTGGGTGGTAAGCGACTTGTTGCTGAATTCGAGTTCTTCCTGGAGTTGTTTGGCCTGCAACTGGCTGTTCTGCAATTCCAACTGGCTGTTCTGCAACTCGACGGCGGCCAGGGCCTGCTGGGTTTCGTGCAACTGCCGGTTTTTTTCCAGCAATTCCTGGTTCTTGCGCACCTTCACCCGCTGCTGGTACAGGAGCAGGGCCCCGATCACCAGCAGGGCGGCCAGGCTCACCAGCAGCACGTTGCGCGTAGCTTTGGCCAGCGATTCTTCTTTTTCGAGCAGTTGGATGCGGGCCTGCTTTTTCTCGTCTTCAAAGGCCGCCCGCAGGCTGGCCAGCTGGCCGGTGCTTTCGGTCGAAAACAGGGAATCTTTGAGCGTGCTGTAGCGGAGTTGGTACCGGTAGGCTTTTTCGTAATCCTGCCGCAGGGCGTGGACGCGGGCCAGGCCGGCGGCGGCGTTCTGCACCACGCGCAGCATCCCCGCGTCCTGGGCCAGGTGGTAAGCCGAGTCGTAGTGGGCCACGGCGGCCGGGTACTGCTTCAGCCGGGCGTGCACTTCGCCCAGGCCCATCAGCGAGGAAGTGTGCCACTTTTTGTTGCCGTACGTCCGGTTGAGGGCCGCGGCGGCCTCGAAGTGTTTGCGGGCCTCTTCGGTGCGGTTGGTGGCGAGCAGGAAGTCGCCCAGGTTGTTGTGGCAGATGATCTGCCCGTTGAGGTCTTTGAGCCCTTCAAACAGGGCCAGGGCCTTCTGGTTGTATTCCCGCGTCTTGTCGTACTGCTTCTGGCCGAAGGAAAGCGTACCCAGGTTGGAATAGGCGCCGGCCACGTTGCGCGTCATGCCCAGTTGCTGCCACCGGGTCAGGGCCTGGTTGAGGTAGGCAGCGGCCTCGGTGTAGTTCTGGCGGTCCTTGTAAAGCAGGCCGATGCTGTTGAGCACGTTGGCTTCCAGCCGGGCGTCACCCTGCCCCTGCACGCGTTTGAGCGCATCCAGGTAGTATTCCAGGGCCACCACGTCGTTGCCCTGGTCGCGGTACACCATGCCCATGTTGTTCTGGCTCTTGGCTACGCCAATGTTGTCTTTGAGCTGGTCGTAGAGTTTGAGGGCTTTTTCGTAGTGCGCAATGGCCTGGGCGTGCTGGTCGGTTTTCCAGTAGTAAATGCCGAAACCCTGGTAGGCCCGGGCCTCGCCGGCGACGTAACCGGCTTGCTGGGCCATCTGGAGGGCCCGGCGGGAATAGTCGAGCACTTTGGCAGGGTCGCTGCTCCAGTATTCGTAGGCGATTTCGTTGAGCCGGTTGACTTTCGCGGTGTCGGTGGTGGCGCGGCTCAGTTCGCGTTGCAGGCTGTCGGTGCGGGCGGGTTGCCCGGAGGCAAAGGAGGCAACAAACAAGCTGCACAAAAAGCACAGCAAAAAGGCAGGGGTACGCATTGTACGCATTAGGGCAATCGGTTAAGCAGGTTGTCGTATGGGACTGCGGATCTGGGCCTCCCCACCGGGGCGGCAGGACGGGCAAAGCGAGAATGAAAATACGCGTTTACCCAATTCTGGTAAAGGCTTTACTGAAATATTATTTCCGGAAACTGGAAAACAATTACAAATGACGAATCACGGGCCCGGTGCTTCTTCGTATTCCCGTCATTGGTAATGCGTGACGCGTTATTCGTAACTCGTGATTCGCAATTTTTTTTCCCGGCTCTTTTGCCTTCGGGACGGCGATTCCGTATGAGTACCCTTAGTAACAGACCTAATTACCACGCATGAATACCCCCCAAACCCATCCCGACGTAGTGCTGATCGGCGCCGGGATCATGAGTGCTACCCTCGGTGTACTGCTTAAAGAACTGCAACCCGACCTGACCATCGAAATCATTGAACGGCTCGACGTGGCCGCGGCCGAAAGCTCCGACGCCTGGAACAACGCCGGCACCGGCCACTCGGCCTTCTGCGAACTCAACTATACGCCCGAAATGCCGGACGGCTCGGTCGATACGTCGAAGGCGACCAAAATCTCCGAGTCCTTCGAGATGTCGCGGCAGTTCTGGGCCTACCTCATCCGGCAAAACCTCATTTGCCCGCCGCCCAGCTTCATCCGGAGCATTCCGCACATGAGCTTTGTGTGGGGTGAAGACAACGTAAACTACCTCCGCAAACGCTACGAGGCCCTCCGGCAGTCGCCCCTGTTTGCCGGCATGGAGTACAGCGAAGACCCCGACCAGATCGCCCAGTGGATTCCGCTGGTGATGGAGGGCCGCGACCCCGGCCAGCCGGTGGCCGCCACGCGCATGGACATCGGCACCGACGTCAACTTCGGCTCGCTCACCCGCTGCATGTTCGACTACCTCAAATCCACCCCCGGGGTGGACATGCACTTCAACGAGGAGGTGCGCGACCTGCGGCGCGACGGCGACAACCGGTGGTACGTACGGGTCAAGGACCTCGAAACGGGCCGGCGCCGCGAAATCCTGGCGCAAGTTCGTCTTCATCGGGGCGGGCGGCGGCTCACTGCCCCTGCTCGAAAAATCGGACATTCCCGAGGGACGGGGCTTCGGGGGCTTCCCCGTGAGCGGTCAGTGGCTCGTGTGCAACAACCCCGACATCATTGCCCGCCACGAGGCCAAGGTGTACGGCAAGGCGTCGGTAGGGGCGCCGCCCATGTCGGTGCCGCACCTCGACACGCGGATGATCAATGGCAAAAAAGCCCTGCTGTTCGGCCCGTACGCCGGCTTTTCGACCAAGTTCCTCAAGAACGGCTCGTACCTCGACTTGCCGCTGTCGATCAAAGCCAACAACCTGCGGCCCATGCTGGCGGCGGGCATCGACAACATTCCGCTGACGCGCTACCTGATCGACCAGGTGCTCCAGTCGCCCAAGGACCGGCTGGCAGCCCTGCGGGAATACTTCCCCAACGCCGAGGCCAGGGACTGGGAACTGGAGGTGGCCGGCCAGCGGGTGCAGGTGATCAAAAAAGACCCCACGCAGGGCGGCATTCTCGAATTCGGCACCGAAGTGGTGAGCGCCGCCGACGGCTCGATTGCCGCGCTGCTGGGCGCCTCGCCGGGGGCTTCCACGGCCGTAAACATCATGCTCAACCTGCTCAGCCGCTGCTTCAAGGACCAGTACGCTTCCACCGAGTGGCAAACCAAGATCAAGCTGATGATTCCCTCGTTCGGCCAGTCGCTCAACGACGATGCCGAACTCTGCCAACGCATCCGCGCCTACACGGCCGAAGCGCTTGGCTTGCAGGAGCCGGTAACCGCGCAACGGTAAACAATTACGAATGACGAATTACGGTAGCGCAATCGAACACTATTCGTTATTCGTCATTGTTTCAGCTTCTTCTGCACGCGTTTGACGTGGTACATGATTACCGCCCCGTCGCCGGAGCCGGTAGCCAGTTGGCGCGTCTCGTAGAAGTGGTGGATGGCCTGTTCGTAGCAGACGGCGGCAATGGCCGGGGAGCCGGTTTCGGCGTCGCCCCACGCCTCGTAGAAATGGGCCGGGGTGTAGAGGTACGCCTCTTCCCGTTGGCCCGGCACGGCCAGCATCTGCCGCATCACGACCTCGGCCAGATCAAATTTCTTCTCGGCGATCCGCTGCCGGAAAGCGTCTTCCAACTCCCTGAGCAACGGGTTGTTGCGAAATGATTGGTATTCTTCCATGTTTGTAGCGGTCATTGGTCACTGGTCATTAGTAATTGTTTCGTTTCCAGTTTGAGGATGCGGTACATCGGTTTATCGCTGTCGAGTTGCGGGTCGGTCACGTAGCTGACGCGGAGGACCATGCCGTCGCGGAGGGGAATGCGGGGGTCCTGGTGGTTGGTAAAGCCGGCCTCGGCAGTACGGGAGTAGGCGAACTTAACGCCCTCAACGGTGAACCCTTCCTGCCGGTAGGTTTGCTTTTTCAGCCGGCTGTACCATTCCCGTTGCCAGTAGTTTTCCACCCTGCCCTCAGCCACCCGGTACTCGCGGTTTTGGTAGGCCCGCAGCAGGCGGGAGTAGTTCCAGTACGGCATGCAGCAGGACACCCCCACCACGAGGGCCGACATCACGTGCAGGGAAACCCGGAACTTGGCCCGGCGGAAAAACAGCAGGACCACCGCGTTGGCGGCCACCAGCAGGCCCGAAATAATGGCAAATTCCCACTCCTTGTACCCGGCCGTGGAAATGTCGAACAAAGTTTGATACTGCGGAAGCATGGCTTTTTGAATCAGTTCGTCATTCGTAATTATTTTCCCGTGAGTCTTGCCAGTTTTTGCCGGACGCGGCCGGCGTGGTACATGGCTTCGGCCCCTTCCCCGGAGCCGGTGGCCATGCTGCCGATCCGGTAGCGGTAGTTGAGGGCTTCGGTGTAGCCGCGGATGGCTACTTCCGGGGACCGGGTTTCGGCGTCGCCCCACGCCTCGTAAAATTCAGCGTACAGGTACTGCGGCGGCGGCTGGCCCGGCACTTCCAGAATCCGGCGCATTACGGGTTCGGCCAGGGCGTATTCTCTGCGGGCCTCGTACTGCCGGAGTGATTCGTACAAGGCATCCAGGGTTGGCTCATTTACGGGGGGTTGCAGTGGGTTCATGGCTTGTTGGCGGATGTCCCAAAGTAAAGGAGCCTCCTCCCCATCTTCCAAAAAAGCGGGGTATACAAAAGGTGAACGAGGACAAAAAGGAGACGGCAGACCGGAGGCAGGGAGACCGGAGGAAGGGTTGGGAAGGAGGCGAGAGCGGGGCCCCGGTGTTCGTTACACTCCCTCATTTCGCATCGTTCACCCTCTCCGCAGTGGCATGGTCGCCTCTCCTCCGGTCCCCATTCCTCCCGTTTCCGGTCTCCCTTTTTATCCTCGTTCACCTTTTGTATACCTGCCCCAAAGCAGTTGATAACTTCTTGTACACGCCCGGGAGAAGGATTTACCCTGTCTACCCATTACTTTTGTTTCACAAGACGGCCCAACCCCCAGTGCCCGGTCGGCAGCCGGCAATACCCAGTACGCAATACCCAGTACACCAATACCCTTTGCCCCAAGCCCTCAGCCCTCAATCCCATGCGCCCCCTACGCCCCCTACTCCTCCCCATACTTCTACTGCTGACGACCATGCATGCTTCACACGGTTACGCCCAATCCAAGCTGCCCACCTGGCACCAGGTTCTCAACGGGTACGTCGACTTCCTCAGCCACGCGGCCGACGACGCCGACGACCGCCTGCAAGCCGTCCGGTCCTACTACGGGTCGGCCCGGTACTACCGCACCAACCCGAGCTTCGGCCTCCGCCTGGTGCCCACCCGCACCCTCAGCGACTACCACTACCAGACGGCCCGCAAAGACAATGGCCGCCTGGCCGCCGCCGAAATCGCAACCCTCCGGGCGGGGGCCGAACGGGTGTGGGGGGCCCTCAACGCCCTCGACGAGAAGAGCAAGGAACTGGAAACGTACGTGCGGCTGGAAGACTACAAACACGACGGGCTCCGCGGCTCGGACGCCATGATGCAGGAACTGGAGGGGCTTTTTGAAGCTTTCAGCCGGGAAAAAGAAAAATGCTGGCACCAGGTGGAAACCATCTACGGGCACTACCACCCGGCCAGCAGCGCCGACCCCGGCCTGCAACTGGCCCTGGCCATGCGCCAGGTGCTGGACAACGAAAAAGCCCTGCTCGACGCCTGGGTGCTCTACCTCGACGAGGACCAGCCCGCCGCGTGGCCCGCCGAACGGGTGGAAAAACACATTGCCGAAAGCGAAAAGGCCCTGGCCCGGTTTGCCCACGTCCCCGGCGACATCCAGTACCCCGCCG
Source organism: uncultured Sphingobacteriales bacterium (assembly GCA_963844325.1). Taxonomy (GTDB): domain Bacteria; phylum Bacteroidota; class Bacteroidia; order Cytophagales; family 172606-1; genus CADCTQ01. Next base: position 3,191,073 of record CAWJNV010000002.1, on the reverse strand, counting down.
ACGACATGGTCAAAAGTTTCCGGTCGGCGCTGGGCGACATGCTTCAGGCACAACGCACCGCCCTGGACGAATACAACTTCGAAGCCCGGCAGTCGGCCAAACACGGCAACGAGGTGTACCTGCAACTGCACAACCACTTCAACAATTCACTGCTCTCCTTTTACAGCTCGTTTGTGAGTTACAGCCGGCCCGCCTACCGCCTGCTGGCCTACCCGAAGGCCGCGCCCCGGTTTGCCATTACGCCGCCCGCCCCCCGCAAGCAGGAAACGTCCCGGGCCAAACCCTTTAAGGATGCACCCCTGCTGCCCTTCACAACCCGCCGGGCTACGGCCCCGGTGCGTGAAACCACCCTCGAAGCCCTCAACCACTACATTGCGTTCATCAACGAGTCGCTGCGGCAGATCTCTACCTGGCAGGTGCTGCTGCGCAACTACGCGTACGACGTGGACTCCCGCCGGACCAGCCAGTCGGCCTCGAAGCGGGCCGCGCTCCAGTATTCGCACAAGGACGTAAAGCTGCCCCATTCGTACTACGGCACCGTGGTGCTGGCGGGTGAGGAGGAAGCCATCCCGGCCGCCTACCGCCCTTCGGTGCAGTCGCAGGCGGAGGTGCTCATGAACATCCTCAAGGAAATGGACGCCCTGAGCATCGAACTGATCGGCTACACCCGGGAAAAAGAATACGAAACGGACAAATTCAAACGGTCGGACGAAATCCTGGCCCGGTACGACCACCTCATTGCCCAGTTCGACGACCGGAAGGAACAGCTCTACCGCGACGTCCGCCGCATCTACGAAAGCTACCCGCCCCGAAAAGCCGACGACGCCTGGTACGTGACCGGGCAGGCCATGCTCCGGGCCCTGGACCTCGACAAAGCCCTGCTTTTCGGCGTACGGGACTACCTGGGCGGCCGCGAAAGCAGCCTGCCCGACGCAGCGTCCGTGGAAGCCGAAGGCCGCAAGCTCATCAGGGAGCAGTACAAGAACATGAAGGGCCTCGAACGGCTCGGTCCCAACAACGGCAACTGCCCCTACACGTACTACGAAAACATTGCCGAAAACTCAATCCGCCTGGCGCGCATGACGGCCGAAAAGATGCGCCCCCAGAACCCCTACGAGTCGTACTACTACTTCTACAACAACCAGTTGGTGTACGACTACAACCGGTACACTGAACTGGCCCAGCCCCGGCAGTTGAAAAACATCACCCAGTTGAACCTGTTCGTGATGAACCAGCGGGCCCCGTTCGGGCAGCGGCCCGCCACGGCCCCGGTGGCCGTTGCCCCCCACCCCGAGGCGAAGCAGCCCGCCGCCGACCCGCAACCCGTCACCCCACCCCTTCAGACCCGGCCCGACCCGGCGGCTACGCCGCCCCCGGCCGGCCCGGTCGTGGTCAGAAACGTGGAAGAAAAGCGGGATACGGTGTACGTAGAACGGGTGGATACCGTGTACGTCGAACGCGGCCCGGGAGGCGCGCCGGTGCGGTCGCTGGAAGGGTACGCCAACAACAACCTGGTGCTGCTGCTCGACGTGTCGGCCTCGATGAACGCGCCGCAGAAGCTGCCCCTGCTCAAAAAGTCCGTGAAGGCGCTGCTGCAACTGCTGCGGCCCACCGACCAGGTGTCCATTGTGGTGTACTCGGGCAAGGCCAAGGTGGTGCTGGAGGCCGTTACCGGCGCCGAGGTAAGCAAGATCGAACAGGCCATTGACGCCCTGCATTCCGACGGCGGCACCGACGGCAACGCGGGCATCCGGCTGGCCTACAAGCTGGCCAACCGGCACTACCTCCGGGGCGGTAACAACCGCATCGTGCTGGCGACCGACGGTGAGTTCCCGGTGGGCGCCGAAGTGCAGGAAGTGGTGGAAGCCAACGCCCGGGAAGACGTTTTCCTAACCGTGTTCCACTTCACGCCCAAACACGCCGCCTCGGCCATGCTGCAACAACTCGCCGCCAGGGGCCACGGCACCTACACCCACATCACCCCCGAAAACGCCGACGCCCGGCTGCTCTCGGAAGCCCAGGCGAAGAAGGCAAAATGATTTAGGAGCGAGGAGCGAGAAGCGAGGAGTGAGAAGGTTGTGCACGGACTCCTCCGGTGATAACGGAAAAGTCGTGTACCGTCTTCTCGCTTCTCGCTTCTCACTCCTCACTTCTCACTCTTCACTTCTCAACCATACAACCCATGAACCATACAACCTCTTTCGAAAACCGGCTCGTTCACTTCCTGCACGAGACCTTTCCCGATTCCCTCGACATGCTGGAGGGCGAACTGGAGGCCGCCGTGGGGCGCCTCGTGGGCCGCGCCCAAAGCTACGGCATGACCGACGAAGCCAGCGTTGCCGGGTACGTTACCACGGCCTACCTGCTGGGCGAACACTTCGACACGCAGTTTCCGGCCGCCGCCGAAATCCTCAACGACCACAGCTACGGGGGGACCGAAAAGGCCGAACTGCTCGAAAGCTGGAGCCGGCAACTCTTCCAGGCCCTGGAAGGCGACGGGGAACCCGCCCGAACCGATGACGCTCCCGCCGCCGGCATGGCAGCCGAAGGGGACGCCGATGCATCCATGTCGGACTACCTGGATATGGAAGCCGGCGCGGGGCCGTTCCGGGAACTGGCCGAATGGCTGGTGCAGCGCCTGGTGGCGGGCGACGCCGCCGAGGTGATCCGGCATTTCAGCCCCAACTTCCGCGACCACCTGGGCCTCGACACGGTGGAATGGGTGTTTAACGAACAGATGCTGCCGTTCTTCGCCGGCGCTGCCGGCCTGGGCAATGGCTGCACAACTACCTACACGCACGACGCCTTCGGCAGCCAGGGCTACGCCTTCTACTTCACTCTTAACGGCCCCGACGGCCCAAAACCCTTCGTCACGTACCTGGTCCGGGAATCCGGCCGCATCGTGCTGGCGAATGTGGTGTTGGATAAGGTGTATGGCGGGCAGTGAACAGTAATCAGTAAACAGTAATCATCGGTCAGTAGTTATTTTGCATCGGATGCGGTAACCCACGCGCACTACTGTTTACTGTCCACTGTTTACTGATTACTGTTCACTGCCCTACGGCGTCCCCAGCGTGGCATCCGAGCCCGGGGTGCCCTGGCGGTTGTCGGCGCCGGTGCGGAGGGGGTCGTCTTCGTTGAAGAAGGGAAGGTCGCGGGGCGGCATCGACGTTTCCAGCGTCTGGTCTTCCACGGCCGACCCGCGGGGCGTGCCGGTGGTGACCCCCTGGGTGGCCGGATTGTCGGCCGGAACGGTGGTGAGGGTCGGAGTTTCCGCCGTGGTTACGGACGTGGTGTCAGCGGGGCCGGCCTCGTCGTCAAAGTCTTCCAGCCCGGCGTTGCCGCGGCGCGAAACCACCGAAGCCAGGCCGGCCGCTGCCAGCGTAAGGACGCCGCCCGCCAGGATGGCGCCCCAGTTCCACCGCGACGCCTTGTCGAGCCCTTCGGAGAGTTTTTCCTTCAGGTCGTCGCTTTCCACCACGTGGCGCACCGAGTCCCCTTCGTGCGAATGCTTCAGGTCCAGTTCGCCCTCCGGCGGCGTCTTGAGGGCTTTGTCGGCCATCATGCCCTGCGGTCCCTTGCCGATCAGGATGCCGCCGTCCACCGTGTAGATGGCGCCGGTCACGTACGAAGCTTCGTCGGAAGCCAGGAACAGGAACACGTTGGCAACCTCTTCGGGCGTGCCCCGGCGGCCCATCGGCGTGGCCGAAATGAACATTTCCTGCATCTTGGTGGTCATGGGGCTGGTGGACGCGTGCGTCCAGGCCGTGTCGATGGGGCCGGGGGCCACAATGTTGGCCCGGATGCCGTGCTGGGCCTGTTCGGCGGCTACGGCGCGGGTAAAGGCGTGGTTAAAGCCTTTGGTGCCCGAGTACGGCGCGTTTTCGGCGTCGCCGTCCAGGCCCGCCTCCGAGCCGGTGGTCACGATGGCGCCCTTCGTCTTGCGCAGTTCGGGCACGGCGAAGTGCGTCATCATCAGCGTGGTGTAAATGTTGTTCTGCACCAGGTAATCCACCTTGTCGAGCGGAAATTCCTCGATGTAGCCCACGGCCGGAAACACCCCCGCGTTGTTGATGAGGATGTCGAGCTTGCCGAACTGCTGCACGGCCAGGTTCACGCAGGCCTTGGCGTTGGCCGCCACGGCAATGTCGCCCTTGAACGGGATGGCCTGTCCGCCCGCCGCCTTGATCTCGTTGGCGACGTTTTCCACGGGATCATCCTGGAAGCCGGCGACCACGACTTTGGCGCCGTGGAGCGCAAATTTCTTGCAGATGGCTTCGCCAATGCCGGTGCCGCCGCCGGTCACGATGGCAACTTTGTCTTTGAGTCTTTTTTCCATGGTTCTAGTGGTTTTGGAGTAAGCAATCTTTGCTAGTACGCACGTGGGGGCAGTGGTGTTTGGAAAAAAGATGGGTGAACCGCTACGGTTTTACGGTGAACCGGAGTTCGGGCAAGGCCCGGTAACAGTCGGCAACGGGTGATTGGCGCGGGTTGTTGAAAAAAGCCCGGGCCACCTGCATCGCGCAGGGATCGGGCCATTGCTGGGTAGGCGTGTGTCCCATCCCTTTGAATACCAGGTGGTAGCCATTGGCAAAGCCGGCGGCCATGCGTTTTGCCCAGGCGGGCGGCGTGTCGGCGTCGTATTCCCCGGAGATCAGCAATACCGGCACCTTGCTCACCACGGGCCGGTTGTCGGCTTTGCCGGCCCGGCCCACGCCCCACGCCTCGCACACGGCGGGTGGGAACACGGCCGGGGAACGGCCTTGCAGGCCCGGGTAACGGCCGGTTTCCCGCGCCATCACCGGGCGACGGGCAAAGGGCAGTTCTTCCCGGCACCACACGCACAGCCGCATGCCCAGGGCCCGGCTGGTTCCTGCCAACTGGTCAAGCAGGGCGGGCTTCAGGGCCTCGTACTCCCCCCGGCTCACCTGGTCGAGCAGCCCCGGCAAACCGGGCAACCCTTCGGTGGCACTGGTACTGATGAGCGAGGCAATGTCGCGGCCCCGCAGTTGCACGGCCACCGGCCCGCCGTCCCGCGGCTGTACGGTGAGCTTTACGGGCTGGCGGTCAGCTGCTTGCAGCGCCTGGTAAAACCTGCGCTTTAAGTCCGGGAAAGCCTTGCGGCAGGCGGAGTCGGCCCCGCACCGGGCGAACAGCAGGTCCAGGGACGCCACCCAGTTGGCCGTGCTTTCCTCGTCGTAGCTGACGGCCAGGGGGAGCGGCGAGTCCATCACCACGCTGCGGATGCCGTCCGGAAAGTCGCGGAGGAGTGTTTGCGCAATTTTCGTACTGTACGACACCGTAAGCAGGTTCCACTGCCGGATGCCCAGGGCCCGGCGTAAATCTTCGAGGTCGGCGGCAATCTCGCGGGTGTTGTAGGCTGCCAGCCGGACGCCCCGCGCCACCCAGCGTTCGCGGCACTGGCGGGTGGCGCCGGCCAGTGCCGCCAGCCTTTCCGCCTCCGTCGCGTCGCGTCCCACCCCTTCGGCCATTGCCCGGTTCAGTTCGGGACAGTCGAGGCAGGGCTGCGCGTACCGGGTGCCCCGTTGCTCGAACACGATCAGGTCGCGGTCATCGAGGTAGGCGTAGTACTGGCCGTACCTGGCCGTTTCGAGGGAACTGCCGCCCGGCCCGCCGGCCGTGTACACCACCGGGTCGGGGGCCGGCTCAGGATTGCGGCTTTTGAGAATGAACACGGGCAGGCGCACCGTATTGCCGCCGGGGGCACTGCGGTCTTCGGGCACCACCAGGTACCCGAACGTGTACGCCTGGTCTTTGGGCAGCGGAAAGGGCGGCTCGGCCGAAACTTCGAACCGGGGCACCTGCGCCATGCCCGTGAGGGCCAGCAGCAGGCACCCCCAGGCCAGGACGCCCCGCCGGGGGACGGGCAGGATTCCCGGGGCGGGTCGGTCGGGTACGGGGATGGTCATGGGTAAGTGAGTGGTTGGCCCAAAGGTAGGCTTCCCCGGGCTGGCCTCCATTCACCTAGGTTAACAAATGCGGGGTGCCTCAGGGCATTTGCTTCCCGTTGCGGTGCAGGCTGGCTTTGAGGCGGCTCAGGCTCTGGGGCTGCACCCCCAGGAAAGAGGCAATGTGTTTCTGCGCAATCACCCGGAACAACTCGGGCGCCTGCCGGCACAGGTTGAGGTAACGGCTTTCCAAATCCTCCACCTGCAATTCCTTCAGCCGTTCGGCAACGATCAGGTAAGCCCGTTCGGCAATGAGCCGGCCCAGGCGTTCCAGTGTGGGATGCGTCGCGTAGGCTGCCAGCAGTGTCGCTTTGTCAAACTCGAAAACGGTCGTTTCGGTCATCGTTTCCACGTACAGGGCCCCGGGCTGCCCGGTCAGGTAGCTCTGGTAGTCGGTGGCAAACCAGCCCGGCGTGAAAAAGTGGTAGGTCACGTCGCACCCCTCCACCAGCCGGTAGCCCCGGAGCAGGCCCTGTTCCACGAAAAGCATTTTGTGGGACACGTGCCCGGCCGGGTACAGGAGGCAATTTTTCCCGTACACCCGGCGGACGGCCAGGGATTCGAAAAACTGGTATTCTGCCTCGCTAAACGGAACGAGCTTCGCTAATACTTCCCGCATCATAGGGCATAATTACGAATTACGAATGACGAACGACGGGGTGCGGTCACGCAAATGCCTCCACCACGTCATTCGTCATTTGTCATTCGTCATTCGTCATTCGTCATTTGTCATTCATAATTGCCTTTGGCGGTTTTTTACAATTCAAAGCGTGGGTTGGTGCGTACCTTTGTTGCGGGAAGTACGCTTCCGCCATCAACCATACAACCTGAAACATCATGAAACGCACCTTTTTCAGCCGGGCCTTCTTTTACGGGGCATTGCTCCAACTCTCCTGCGTGGCCGGCCTGCTGCTGCCGGTGGGCTTGCTGTCTTCCTGCCGGGAAACCGTAGACTGCGGCTCCTGCGTACCGCCCCCGGTCGAGCAGGGCCCGCGGCTCAAGCGCATCACCTGGGCGGACACCGATTTCCAGGAATACACCTACAACGCCGACGGCCTGCTGACCGGGTACGTGTCGCAGTGGCTCTTCGTGATGGGCACCGACCAGGTGAAGCGGGTGGAGTCGACGTTTGCGTACAACAGCCAGGGCAAAATCACCCGGATGGTCACCGAAAACCTGCTGGAAGTAAAGTACTTCTACAAGAACGGCGTGCTCGAAAAGTCGGAGGAGTACGACCACAAGGGCCGCCTCGCCGTCACGCACTACTACGTATTCGCCACCGGGCACTGGCCCCGCGAAATCCGCGACGTGATCACCGACCCGACCGACGGCAACCGCGTGACCGGCGAACTCAAACACGTGTACGAATACGACCACCGCGGCAACAACACCGTGCAGAAGGAATACGTGAAGGACCTCAGCACGGGCGAGTTCGCGCTGAACCTGAGCATCCACTTCGAAGGTTTCGACGCGAACAAATGCGTGGAAAACGCCACTGCGCTGAATCCCTACGTGCCCCACGCCCGGCGCTGGACCAACAACTACGCGAGCCGCACGCTGAAAGACAAAGACGGCAAAGTGATGCAGACGCCCCAACTCTACACGTTCGAATACAACGCGGAGGGCTACCCCGTCCGCAAAACAATGGGCAACGCCAACGTCACCATCCGCGCCACGGTGGCGTACGAGTAGCCGGGTTGGGAACAATGTCCCAACCCTTCACCCTTTACCGCATTACCGGATCAGCACGATCCGCTGCGATTTGACCGCGTCGTCTACGCGAAGCTGCACGACGTACACCCCGGAAGGCAGGTTTCCGGGTTGCCACCGGGCCTTGTGCTTACCGGCGGGCATCACCTGGTTCAACAGGTGGTTCACCGGCAAACCGTGTTTGTCCAGCACCGCGAGTTGCACCCTGCTTTCTTTTGCCAGCCGGAAAGGGATGGTTGTCGCCGCGCGGAACGGATTCGGGTAACCCGGGTAAAGCCGGGGGCCCGCTGATGCATCATTCATTTCATTTGCCCTGCGGGCAGCACTGCTCCCGCCGTTTGGCTCCGGTGTTGAGTCAGGATCACCAGGCGTCACCGTTACGGTTATTTCTTTGGTTTCAAAACCGACAGCGTTATCGCTGAATACGGTAACATGAATTCGAATGGTTCCCGGCCGGCTTAGCGCCACGTTAAATTTAATCGTGGGTATCTGGCAGCCCGGACTTAAATCACCGAACGACTGCCTCACGCTGCTTAAAGTATCGGGGTCTTTTCCTTCAACGATTGCCGTTACGGCATAGGTAAGCCTGACGTTTTTGGCAGTGCGCGGTCCTCCATTGGTCACGTTTATATCGACCGGTGCCGGGGTTTCCTCCACCATTTCATCGGGCGCCCCGATGTCTATTTGAAATTTGGCCCCGGGCAAATTCTCCTCGCCTTCCTCTACTACATCAATGCGGATGCTACTGGCGGCAGAACCATCTTTTACCCTGGCTGCACTGTTAATGACCCCCACATTGCTCCGTTTCACCCCGGCAATAACCAGTTTCGCTTCGCTGCACCCATTTAAAAGCGAGATTTTCCAAATACCATTATTGTAAGTCCCCTCGCTGGTTGTGATCTCGTCGAAAGTAATTTCAGGATCATTGGCAGAACAGCCCGTGAGCGAATCAATCTGCACCTGAACCGCGTTAGCCGCACCCTCCCCCGTATTGCGTAATTTAATAACAATGTCAATCGCTTCTCCTTCCCGGAGCGCAGCGTTCCCTTCCGGAATGGCCGCCTCGTGTCTCAGAATCAGGTTGACCACGTCGGGGGTGCACTCTATCAATTTAAACGCCACGCTGTAAGCCCGGCCCTTCTCCCCGCCGGAGGCCGCAGCACTATAAGGGGTAGCCGTCAACGTGTAGTCCCCGCTTACCGGTTCGGGTGTCCAGGGCAAGTAGTCCTGCCCGTTGTTGCCAAACAGCGCATAGGGGGCACTATTCTCGACGTGGTTGCGCGTCTGCGGCCCCCGCAAGGCAAACAGCACGCTTCCTACCGTAGCCGGGTCGGTACTGGCCCGTACGTTCAGGTGTGTAGTGGGCAAGGCATTGATGTTGATCACGTCGCCCTCCTTTATTTCGCCAATGTCTTCGTCGGTGTCGGCATTCACCAGGGTAAAACGATTGACCACCTGGAAGATTACGCGAAAGTGGATGGTGCGGGGCGTACCCTTCTCTCCCCGGCCGGCCGAAGTACTGTAAGGGGTAGCCGTTAAGGTGTAGTCATAGTTACCGGTTGCCAGTTCCGGTGTCCAGGGGAAGTAGTCCTGATCGTCGTCGCCAAACAAAGCATAAGGGGCGCCATCCTCGACGTGATTGCGCGTCTGCGACCCCCGCAAGTTAAACAGCACGCTCCCTACCCGGGTCGGGCCGGTGTTGGCCCGAATGTTCAGTTGCGTCGTACGCAGGGCCCCCAGGTTGATCACGTCGCCGTCTTTTATTTCGCCAATGTCTTCTTCCGTGTCGGTATTCACCAGGGTAAAGCTGTTCACGGCGGCCGTTTCCGGGGTTGCCTTCACGATCCAGTAATCAGTCTTACCCCGGCTGTCCTCGGACTTTTCGAAGCCTTTGGCGGTTTCAGAATGGCCGGCCAGCAGGTAGTCTCCTCCCGGCGTTTGGAGGACAGCGTAAAGATCATCATACGATCCTTTTTCATCAGTCCTGCCGCCGAACCGCTTGTCCCACAGCTTATGACCAGTACGGCCACCAATTTTCACGATCCAGTAATCGGCGCCGGTTCCTCCCTTCCCTGATAGTTCGGTGCGGTTTTTCTCGGACACTTCCCCGCTTTTATCAGACAACGAAGATCCTCCCAGCAGGTAATCACCGTCCGCCGTCCGGATCATCGAACGCAGGTAGTCCTGCTCGTTGCCCCCGAAGCGCCTGGTCCATTGTTTTCTACCGTTGCCGTCGATCTTTGCCACCCAGAAATCAGCGGAAATGACACTTCCCCTGTTATCATCCGTTACGTCCCCACTAATGCCGGAGGAAGAAGTACCGCCCGCCAGGTACCCTCCATCGGTGGTGGGCAGCAAGGCAAAGAGGGATTCACTCCCTTTACCGCCTAAGGTTTTGTCCCATTGTTTGTTCCCGTTGGAATCGATCTTTACCAGCCAAAAGTCATCCTCCCCCCTGCGGGTCCCCGTCTTATCGCCGCCCAGGCCCGAAGAAGAACTGCCTCCCAGCAAATAGCCCCCATCGGGTGCCGGAACAATTGCCGAAAGTGCATCCGCGCCACGTCCGCCGTAAGTCTTTGTCCACAGCGTATGGCCGGTGCCGTTGATCTTCACGATCCAGTAATCCGATTCGCCCTTGCCGGGCTGCCGCTTTTCCCCGCTAACGCCCGATTCGGAGGACCCGCCCAACAAGTAACCGCCATCGGCGGTAGCGACGATGGCTTTGAGGTCATCGTCGCCATTGCCGCCGTAGGTGTGGTTCCACTGTTTGTTGCCCCCGGCGTCGATCCGCACCACCCAGTAATCCGACCCACCCCGGCTGGGTTCGCTCTTATCCCCGCCAATGCCCGAAGTTGAAGTACCCGCCAGCAAAAAGCCCCCGCCGTGCGCGGGAACGATTGCCGAAAGCCTGTCGCTGCTATCGGTGCCGTAGGCCCGGTCGCGCACCTTGTTGCCGTTGGCATCGGTCCACACCAGCCAGTAATCCGATGCCCCCTTGCCGGGCTGGGTCTTTTCTCCACCAATACCCGAAGACGAAGTACCTGCCAGCAGGTAATTCCCATTGCCGGCGGGCAGCAGGGCCGTCAGGAATTCTTTCTGTGCCCCCCCGTAGGTCCGGTCCCACTGCGGGGCCGGAATCTGGGCGGGTAGCAGGTGCGCAAACAACGTTAAACCCATGATGCAGAAGCCGCCGGCCCCGCCTTTCCGGCGGGCCGGCGGAAGCGGAACAGCAGGAAACATTTGCCGGGCAGCAACCCGGGCGACGCGTAAACAGGCGTTGGTGAAGGCAGCATAATGAAATTTCATAACACTTCGGGTAAGGGTTTGTGCGGTGATTCCGGCAGAAAAAAATGCTTTATTCCCGGCGCAAGGGCGGCGAACCGGGCCACGAGGAAATCAGCGGGCAACACCAGGCATGACCAAAACCCATAGTGGTGCTTGTACAACAATGAAGTACAGGAACCACCAGCCAAAGTCGGGTTTCGCAGTCGTGACTGTGAATAGAACAACCTAAGTTGCGTCGGCAAAAGCTGGCATCGCTTGCAGGGAGGGTTAGGCGGCCCACCTAGCGGTGCCCACGTTTAAAACGGGTAAAAAAAATAGCGCAAAACGGGTTTGACCACCCGCCCAAAAAAAATGGCGAAAAATGGCGGTGTGGTGTAAGGCAGTGCGCTAAATATAAAGCGGATTCTACGGCCAGTCAATACCTAAAATTAAGTATTTTTTATCCTGACCCGGCGTAAATGAAGGGCCCGTTCTCTTTTTTTCAGCCCTTCCCCGATTCGTCCATTTCCCTGGGCTGCCTGAGCAGGAACTGCTGCGCTTCGCGGGAGGTGATTCTGGGGCTGACCTGGTAATTGGGTTTGTTGAGAAATTGGATGAGGATCGGGTAGCCGTACCGGGGGCTTACGTTGACCAGCCGGCCGCCCTGGTAGCGGAACACGTTGAACGACCAGTAGCTGTGCCCGCGGTACGACACCAGTTCGCGGACCACCATTTCGCAGTTGCCGTCGCCGTCGAAGTCCCGCTCCGGCCCGTCGTGGAAGGACAGGAACGACACTTTGGCGAATTCCCCGCCGGGCCGGCCGAACAGGTAGACCAACCGGACCAATCCCCGCACGCCCCCGCCGCCCGCGGCGTTGATTACCAGTTTCAGGTCGATGAGGCCGTCGCCGTTGATGTCGGCGGCGCGAACCGGCTGGGCAAAGCTTTCGGGCAGCAGGTACCAGGGTTCCAGGAATTGCCGGGTGACGCCGTCCGCCGAAAGGGCGACGTAAAAAGTGTCGGAAGGAATACGTTCGTTGAACACGCGCAGGTGGTAGAATGCTGCCCCGGCCCGCAAAGTGGCGGTAGCGGTAGCCCTGGGTGGCTTAGCGGCTGATCCGGCAAGCTGCCACGGCCCCAAAGACTGGTACTGCACGGCGGGGAACCGTTCGAAGGGATACTGCGCCGCGGCCCGGAACGGCAGCAGGGCGAGGAGGGGCAGCAGGGCTACGACGGCCAGCAGCAGCAGCCCGGCCAGGCGGGATAAAGATCGTTTCATCGCGTTTCATGGGGGGTGTGTTCAATGGAATTGACACCCACAAACACTGCGCCGTTGCATGCATTAAAAAAAGGAAATTGGATCTGGATTCTCAGGATTGAAGGATCATCAGGATAGAGAAAGGATAGGGTTTAAACCCTATCCTACTGACAGGCCAAGTCATAACTTGCTCAGCCAAATGGTTTATTACTCAATATCCATAGGATAGGGTTTAAACCCTATCCTTACCGATCCTCCTCCGGTCTCCCGTCTCCTTTCGTTCTGGTCTCTCTTCCTCCGGTCTGCGGTCTCCTTTCCTCCCGTCTCCTTTAATTCCGGTTCTTCGAATCAAGGATGATTGTTACGGGGCCGTCGTTGAGGAGGGCCACTTTCATGTCGGCGCCGAATTCGCCGGTTTGGATGGGCTTGCCCAGTTCTTTTTCAAGGGCTTTGATGACCGCTTCGTAGAGCGGAATCGCCGTTTCGGGGCGGGCTGCCTCGATAAAGGAGGGCCGGTTGCCCTTTTTGGTGCTGGCGTGCAGCGTAAACTGGCTGATGAGCAGCATGTCGCCGCCCACGTCGGGCAGGGCCAGGTTCATCTTCCCCTCCGCATCGCCGAAGATGCGCAGGTTGACCAGCTTTTTAGCCAGCCACTCGACGTCTTCGGCCGCATCGGTATGGGTGATGCCCAGCAGGATGAGCAGCCCCGGCCCGATCTTGCCTTTCACCGCCCCTTCAATCGTGACGGAAGCCTCGGTAACGCGTTGCAAAACGGCAAGCATAGGAATACAGTAATCAGTGAACAGTAAGCAGTGAACAGTAAACAGTAGTCACCGGTGTATGGAGTGCTCTAACTTACGCGGACTTACTGATTACTGTTCACTGATTACTGTTCACTGTTCCAATCTGCCGGGCGGACGAGGACGACTTTTTCGCGTTCCACGATGACGGCGCCGTCGGGCAGGCCCTTGGGCTTGCGCACGTACTTGCGGGGCGTGACGGTGACGGGGCACACGGTGTCGTTGCGTTTTTTGGAATGGTAGGCCGCCAGCGCCGCCGCCCGCAGGATCACCGGTTCGGGAAAATTCTTGCCCGACTGCTGGCGGATGAGCACGTGCGAGCCGGTTACGTCCTTGGCGTGCAGCCACAAATCCTCCTTGCGGGCGAATTGCATCGTGAGCAGGTCGTTGTTGCGGGCGTTGCGGCCCATCCACACCTGGAAGCCCAGGTACTCGTACTGACGGAACAACTGCTCGGGCGTGTCGGGGCCCTTGTCTTCGGCCAGGCCTTGCTCTTTGAGGTATTTGCGCAGTTCCTTCAGGTTTTCGATGCCTTCCAGCGCCTGGAGGTGCTTGCTGATCTCCGCCAGCTCAGCTTCTTTGCGGGCAATGGCGTTTTCCAGGTTTTCGACCTCGATCTTCTCGTTTTTGGCCTTGCGGTAGTACACCTCCGCGTTGCGCTGGGCCGAGAGGTCCTTCTTGAGCTTGATCTTCACGGGGCGGCCGTGGTAGAAGTCCTCCAGTTCCACCGACTCCGAGAAGGGCTTGATCTGGTGGAGGTTGGCCATGATGAGGTCGGCGATCTGCCCGTGGCGGGTTTCGTTCTCGAGTTGGTTGAGCTTTTCGTAGGTCTTGGCAAGGTAGCTCTCCGTCTGCGCCTTCCGCTTGAGCAGGTCCCGGCCGGCGTCCCGTTTTTCGCGGTCCAGGAACGAGATGCGGGCGTAGCGGGCGTAAAACAGGTTAGCCGCCCGGATGGGGTCGTCGGTCTGCTCCTGCACGTCGCCGAGGTGCAGCAGCGTAAGGGCGGGCAGCTCGTCGAGCAGCGTGATGTAAAAGACCGGGTTTTCGAGTTGGGCCACCACGCGTTGCAGCGTTTCCCACTGCGTTTCGGGCGGCATCCGGGCGAAGCCCAGCCCTTGCAGGTACGCGTTGACTACCTTGCCCAGCGTGGGGTACAGGCGGCTCACCTGCCGGTCGTGGCGCAGGAAGGCCTCGTACGACTGGTCGAGGGGGCGGTGCAGGGTGTCGGGGCGCAGCGCCTCGTCGCCGGCCAGCCGGTGGTGAAACAGTTCGACCACCTCCTCGCCCCGGAACAGCACCAGGTTGGAACGGTTGCCGTGCATCTTGAACAGCAGCAGGTAGCCTTCCGTGAGGCGCAGCGCAAAGCTCCGTTCGTTCTCGTACTGCACCACGCCTTCCACCCGGCAGCCCATGATCTCTTCCATCAGGTCTACGCTGTTGCGGCGGGCCCGCTGGAAACCGTCGGGAAAGGTGAGGCAGGCCAGGTCGGGGCGCAGCACGGCCCGGAGGTAAAATTCCTCCTTGTTGTGGTAGAAGCCCAGCACCAGTTCGTCCTTTTCCTGGCTGAAGCAGAGCACCAGCGTCCAGCCCGTGAGTTTGCGCCCGAGCTGCGCCGACAACTGGCGCAAGTAGTAGTAATTATTCTGCACGCCGCAAGTTACGGCGGGGGCCATTGACAATTGGTAGTTGACAATTGAAAATTATTGGGGAGTGAGTATTTGGGTATTGAGGGATTAAGGTATCCGTGCAGCCGATGAACACCACCAATACCCTAATCCCTCAATACCTAATCCCCTAATCCCCCACCAAAACTTTAGCCCATCACCCAATATAACCCTTTGAACATTTTTTTGTAGATTTAGAAGGACGGCTTCTATCCAAGCTTCCGGCCCGGCCATGACCAGTACCCAGACCCTCAAAGACTTGCTGCAACTGCTTGCCCAGCGCAAACCCGGCGCCACCTGGAAAATTTCCTGCATCTACTACGACGGCGTGGGGGAACCGCTGTACGAGATTTGCCTGTACTACCCGGGTCCGTCCGGCCGGGTCCGCAAGCGGCTCGTGTTCAAATGGCACAGCGGCGAAATCACGCCCAACGGCTGCCACGTGCCCCATTCCGGCGACCCCACCCACATCGAAGACGCCCTCCTCGACCTGATCAACGCGGCCTGAACGGGTACGCGTGCCCATTGCCATCTGCCCCAAAAGCCAAAGGCGGCCCGCATGCGGACCGCCTTCGGCTTTTACGTATAGCACCGAGACTACGCTTCCTGTTCGGCTTCCACTTCCTTCAGCGGCCGGAAGTTGGCGGGCACTTTCTCCTCGGCGTAGTAGGGGAAGATTTCGACGATGTTGGTGGTGTTGATGTCGGTGATGTCGAAGGGCACAAGCATCGTTTTGAGGCTTTCTTCGATCCGTTCGTAGGCCTGCTTCGCGTTTTCGGCCGTCACCAGCATGAGGTTCTGGATTTTCTTCTCCTTGCCGCTCTTTTCGTCGAGCGACACGTAGCTCACCTTGCACTTGAACCACGTTTCGGCGTCTTCGTAGTGAAACACGTCGGCCACCTTCATGGGGCTTACGCTGGTGAGGGTAAAGTCTTTGATGATGCTTTCGAGTTCGCGATACACGCGGGCTTCGGCATCCGTGAAGGAAACGCAATCCAGCAGGTAAGACTCGTTGATGGTGATTTGTTTACCGTTTTCAGTTTCTTTCCGGTAACGGATCTTGCATAAAAACCAGGCAGGCATAGGGTAAATGGATAAGGGAAAATGAACAATTGAAAAAAGGTTGCCGGGTAGGCAGGGCCTAACAAAAATACGAATCCTGGGGTACCATGCCAGGCATTTGCGGGATTCTTTTGAAGGAGTTGTACGTAGAGACGCGATTCATCGCGTCTCAATTCATGAACACGCGTTACTCGTTGTGCAAGACGCGATGAATCGCGTCTCTACGTACGACTTACGACTCTTTTTCCCTAATTTGGCCCCGCTTTCTTACATTCCCCACCCAAAATCATCTTCCAAGCATGATTGCAACTTCCTTATCCCCGATTGCGGACATTTTTCCGGAGGCCGGCCAGATCCCGGAGGAGTTTCGCCTCAAGCAAGCCATTCACCAGCGCGAGTACCTGGTCAACGGCCAGATGCGGCAATGGGACGGCGCCACGCACGAAGTACTGTCGCCCATTTACGTACGCGAAGACGGGGAACTCAAACGGCAGACCATCGGCAGCTACCCGCTCACCACCGCCGCCGAAGCCATGGAAGCCCTCGATGCCGCCGTGCGGGCCTACGACAACGGCCGCGGCCAGTGGCCTACCATGCCCATCGCCGACCGAATCCATTGCATGGAGAATTTCATCGCCAAAATGCGCGAGAAGAAGACCGAAGTGGTTAACCTGCTCATGTGGGAGATCGGCAAGTCGCTGGCCGATGCCAACAAGGAGTTTGACCGCACGGTGGAATACATTTACGACACCATCGACGCCCTCAAGGACGTAGACCGGGCCTCGTCGCGGTTCGTGATCGAACAGGGCATCGTGGGACAGATCCGCCGCTCGCCGCTGGGCGTGGTGCTCTGCATGGGTCCGTTCAACTACCCCCTCAACGAAACCTACACCACGCTCATCCCGGCCATCCTGATGGGCAACACCATCCTGTTCAAGCCCCCCAAGCACGGCACGCTGCTGCATTACCCCATGCTCGAAGCCTTCCGCACCTGCTTCCCGCAGGGTGTCGTGAACACGATCTACGGCCGCGGCAACTCGGTGGTGCCCGAACTGATGAAGTCGGGCAAGATCAACGTGCTCACGCTGATCGGTTCCAGCAAGGTGGCCGACCAGCTCAAGAAGATGCATCCCAAGGTAAACCGCCTGCGGGCCGTGCTCGGCCTCGACGCCAAAAATGCGGGCATCGTGCTGGCCAACGCCGACCTGGAACTGGCCGTGAAGGAGAGCATCCTGGGCACGCTGTCGTTCAACGGGCAGCGGTGCACGGCCATCAAAATCCTGTTCGTGCACCGGGCCGTGGCCGACAAGTTCCTCCAGCGGCTGGGCGAAGAGATTGCCAAACTCAAGTACGGCATGCCCTGGGAAAAAGGCGTGGCCCTCACGCCCCTGCCCGAGCCCAACAAGCCGGCCTACCTCAACGAATGCCTCGACGACGCCCGGGCCCACGGCGCGGCAGTGGTCAACTCCGGCGGCGGGCAGACGTTCCAGTCGTTCTTCTACCCGGCGGTGGTGTACCCCGTCAACGAAAAGATGAAGCTCTACCGCGAGGAACAGTTCGGCCCCATCATCCCCGTGGTGCCCTTCGACAGCATCGAGGAGCCCATCGGCTACATCATCGACTCCGACCACGGCCAGCAGGTGAGCATCTTCGGCACCGACACCGAACAGATTGCCAACCTCATCGACCCGCTGGTGAACCAGGTAAGCCGCGTCAACATCAACGCCCAGTGCCAGCGGGGCCCCGACAAGTTTCCGTTCACGGGCCGCAAAGACTCGGCCGAGGGCACGCTGTCGGTGGAAGACGCCCTGCGTTCCTTCTCCATCCGTACGCTGGTGGCTACCAAGATGACCGAGGAGAACAAGCAGATCCTCAACGACATCGTGGAAGGCCACAAGTCCAAGTTCCTGTCCACGAAGTTCATCTTCTAATGGTACACTGATCTGTTATGATGATTATGATTGGTTATGATCTTTTCCTTAAGTGCTTTTTAAATCAGTCCCAATCATAATCATCATAATAAATCAGTGTACTATCAAGCGTGCCTGCCCTCCCCGGCGGGCATTTTTTGCATTCCCCCTCCCCTAACCTTCGGACCGTCCCTGTGCGTTTAAAGACCAGGTCCGGAAACGCATACTCATGAAACACTGCCGTTTGCTCGCATTCACCGCGTTGCTGCCCCTGTTGCAGGCACACGCCCAGGACGTAAAAAACGAGGTAGAAACTTCCATTACCCGGGAAGCAATGCCCGAAAAATCCCTTAAGCTGTTGGAACCCGTGCTGGCGGAGGCCCGCAAGGCCCGCTTTTACCGCGAAACGGACGGGGAGCAGGTCACCTTCGAAAGCAAGGTCAAGTGGAAAGGACACCTCTACAGCATTGAGTTCGAGCAGGACGGTTCGCTGCTGAACGCCGAAAAACTGGTCCGGTACGGGTCGCTGCCCGGCGAAGTCCGCGAAGCAGTGAATGGCCGGCTCAAACAGGAATTCGGCAAGTACAGGGTGCGGCGGACGCAGGTGCAGTATTCGGGCGGCAAATCCGGGCTTTCCGACGCGGAAGTCCTCGGACGCCTCGGTCGCCCCAAACCCGAAGACGTAACGGTACGCTACGAACTGGAAGTAGATGCGGTGGTTCCGCCCAACCTGGGGGCTTACGAACTGCTCTTCGACGCCGGCGGCAACGTGCTGGAACGGCGAAAAATCGCACGCCGCTCCCTGGACAACATCTTGTATTAGAGCGTTCATGAGTTTATGAGTTTATGAGTTCAAAGTGCTAACGCTTGGCTCATCAACCGCTCAAGATTCATGAACTCATAAACTTTGAACTCATAAACTTTCCAACTCCCTTGACCCGGCACCTGTACATCTTACCCCTGCTGACCCTATTCCTGCTCCCGGCCGGAGCCCTCGCCCAACGGGGGCCCTACTGGATGTGGGAGCCGGAATTTTCGTACACGCAGAAGCTGGGTGAACGCTGGAACGCCAACGGGAAGCTGGCTGTGCAGCAGACGTTCAACGAGCCGGCCGGCGACGATGAGCAGGCCCGGTCCCGGTACCAGATCAACTACACGATGGTGCAGCTTTTCGGCACTTACAACCTGCGGCCGGGCACGCAGCTTACGGGGGGCTACGCGTTCCGGTTCAACGACCTGCTCGACCCCGAGCCGGGCCGTGAACACCGGATCATGGAGCAGCTTACCTTCCTGACCTACCCGGGCGGCACCCGCCTGGCCCACCGGTTCCGGGCCGAGCAGCGGTTCGAGGACCAGTCGTACATCAACCGGTGGCGCTACCGCATCGCCTACGAATCCCCCTTGCAGGGCGACCGCCTCGACCCGGGGGAACAGTACCTGATCACGTCCAACGAAGTGCTTTTCTCCTTCAACGCCAAAGAACGCTTCGGCGCCAACCGCCTGTACCTGGGCGTGGGGTGGTATTTCAGCAAGGAACGAAAGCTGGAGGCCGGCGTGCAGTACCGCCTCAACGACATCGGCACGGGGGAGCTTGAAAATGCAATCTGGTTCACCACCGCGTATTACCTGAACCGGTGAGGAGCGAGGAGCTAGGAGTGAGAAGCGAGGAGCGAGAAGCGAGGAGCGAGAAGGGAAACGCGCAGCCCCTCCCTCCCGTACACACCGTCATTGACTAACTTCTCGCTTCTCACTCCTCACTTCTCGCTTCTACTCCTCATGCCTTCCCCCCTCCACTTACCGGCCGCTTTTACTGCGCGGGTCAGCCAGACCCTGGGACCCGACTTTCCGGCGTTCCTGGCGGCGTTGGGGGAGCCGGCACCGGTGAGCATCCGCCTCAACGCCGGCAAAGGGGTGGCGGTGACCGGCCTGGAACGCGTACCCTGGTCGGGGGCGGGCTACTACCTGCCGGCCCGGCCCCTGTTTGCGGCCGATCCCCGCTGGCACGCCGGCGGGTACTACGTGCAGGAAGCCAGTTCGATGTTCCTGGAAAGGGCTTTTACCGAGGCCATTACGGACGTAGACGAACCCGTGGTGCTGGACCTGGCCGCCGCGCCGGGCGGCAAAAGCACCCACCTGGCCGCGCTGCTGCCGGAGGGCGGCTTGCTGGTTGCCAACGAAGTGATCCGCGCCCGGGCGTACGTGCTGGCCGAAAACCTCACCAAGTGGGGCACCGGCAACGCCATCGTCACAAACAACGACCCCGCCGACTTTGGCCGGCTCCCGGGCCTGTTCGACGTGATGCTGGTGGATGCGCCGTGCTCGGGCGAGGGACTTTTCCGGAAGGAGCCCGAGGCCGCGCGGGAATGGTCGGAGGCCAACGTGCAACTCTGCGCCGAGCGGCAGCAGCGCATCCTGGCCGACGCCTGGGCGGCCCTCAAACCGGGCGGGGTGCTCCTCTACAGCACGTGCACCTACGAGGAAGCCGAAAATGAGGCGAACCTGCGCTGGCTGCTGGCCCGGGAAGACGTCGAAAACGTGTCCATCCCCACCGACCCGGCCTGGGGCGTGGAGGCAATCGCCGTGGGACCGCTGACGGGCTACCGGTTCTGGCCGCACCGCACCAAAGGCGAAGGGCTGTTCATGGCCGCCGTGCGCAAAACGTCGGGCAGCGGCACGCCGCGCAAGGGCCGCGGCAAAGGCTTGCCCCTGGCCACGCGCAAAGAACTTGGGCCGGCAGCCGGCTGGCTGCGCGAACCGGCCGCGTTTGACTGGTTGAAATGGAACGAAAAACTGGTAGCCATTCCCGCGGGGCAGCGGGAGGCGGCCGAAGGAGTGTTTGGGAACCTGCGGGTAGTGTATGCCGGCACGGAAGCGGCGGAGCTGGTCCGTACGCAGGCCAACCCCTTGCCGGGCCTGGCCCTTTCGGTCCACCTGGCCGCCGGGGCTTTTGCGGTGCAGGACCTGGACCTGGAAACGGCGCTGCGCTACCTGCGCCGCGAAGACATCGTGCCCGAAGCGTTGCCCAACGGCTGGGGCCTGGTTTCGTTCGCGGGCCTGCCGCTGGGCTGGGTCAAACGGATCGGGAACCGCGCCAACAACTACTGGCCCAAAGAGTGGCGCCTCCGCATGGACCTCGCCGACGCCCTCCAGCCCAATGCCACGCGCATCCCTTTTGTGCAAGGAGCATAGGGCAAAGAGCGGAGGGCAAGGAGCAGAGGGCAACGTTGCGCTTTGTCCTCCGCTCTTTGCTCCACGCCCTCTGCCCTACAATAGTTGTCCCAGCCCGAACGTGAGCACGAAGAGCAGCGTGGTGAGGGCCATTTGTCTGAGGTAGGGATCGAGGTCGGCGGCGTTGCGGTTTCGTTTGACGGCCAGGGCGTTGCGGCCCAGCAGCGGCAGCGTGACCAGGAAGAGCAGTTGCCAGGGCGACGCGTACGTGAGGGCCACGTAGGCCACGGCGCACCCCAGCCCGGCGCCGAGCAGCAGCCAGTGGTACCGCACGGCTGCCTCCCGCCCGAGCCGCACGGGAATGGACTTTTTGCCCGCCTTCCGGTCCGATTCAATGTCGCGGATGTTGTTGACGTTGAGCACCGCCGTGGCAAAAAAACCGCACGACAGGGCCGGCAGCACCAGCAACGGGCTGATTGATTTGGTGTGCAGGTAGTACGTACCCAGCACGCCCAGCAGGCCAAAAAAGAGCAGCACCGACACGTCGCCGAGGCCCGCGTAGCCGTAGGGCCGCTTGCCCGCCGTGTAGGTGACGGCCGCCGCAATGGCGCAGAGCCCGAGGCCGAAAAACAAGCCGATGGCCCGGGCGGAGGCGTCCTTGAGGGCTTCGTAGAGGAGCCAGATGCCCGTAAACAGGGAGAGCAGCGCAAACACGATCATGGCCGTGCGCATTTGCCGGGCGGAGATCACGCCCGACTGCACGGCCCGCTGGGGTCCCTGCCGCTCCTGGCTGTCGGCGCCGTGCACGGAGTCGCCGTAGTCGTTGGCCAGGTTGGAGAGTACCTGCAAAAAGATGGTGGTAAAGGCGCAGAGCAGGAACACCCGGAGGCTGAACGCCTGCACCCCGGCGGCCAGGAAGCTGCCCATGCCGATGCTGGCCAGGGCGAGGGGCAACGTGCGGGGACGGGCGGCGGAAATCCAGGCTTTGGCATTCATAAGATGAATCGTTGGTTCGTGGGCAATGGTACACTGATTTATTATGATGATTATGATTGGGACTGATTCAAACCAATTCCCAAAAAAGATCATAACAAATCATAATCATCCTGATAAATCAGTGTACCATTCCCCAAAACAAAGAGACTCCAAAAGTCATAAAAACTTCTGAAGTCTCCTTATGGATGCGGCAAAGGTTTTCTTAGCTGTTGATGGCTTCGACTACCTCTTTGTCGGTGGGCTTTACCTTGGAGGGAAACACCTTGATGAGTTCGCCCTTCTCGTTGACCAGGTACTTGGTGAAGTTCCACTTGGGGGCTTCGTCGTTCCAGCCGTTGAGTTCCTTCTTGGAGAGCCACTGGTAGAGGGGATGCTGGTCGTCGCCCTTCACGGAAATCTTCTCGAACATCTGGAATTTGACGCCGTAGTTCTTCTGGCAGAACTCCTTGATTTCGTCATTGGAGCCCGGCTCCTGGCTGTTGAAGTTGTTGGCGGGGAAGCCCAGGATCACCAGCTTGTCGCCGTACTGCTCGTGGAGTTTTTCGAGTTCGGCGTACTGGGGCGTAAAACCGCACTTGGAGGCTACGTTGACCAGCAGTACTTTCTTGCCCTTGTACTGGGAGAAGTCGATGGGCTCCCCGTCGATGGAGTTCATTTTAAAGGCGTGGAAAGGCTGCTTGGGCTTGGCGTCATCGGCGGGTTTGCTGGCAACGATGCCGAAGATGGAAAGGAACACGGTGAAGAGTAGGGCGGTCAGGTTCATGTGGATTACGATTTAGGTTAACGCTATGGTAAGATGTAAGATCAAGGGGCGATTCTCTAAGTTACAACAAATTTTCGTCCATTAGGTTTGCCAGATTCAGGCCAACATTTCCGGGCAGGGCCACCGTCCGCGTCCACCCCGACGTGATCCAATCTTTCCCGGCTTCCGCCTCCATGATTTTCCCGTTGGCGGTGAACACCCAGATTACTTTCTGTACGCCCTGGTTGAGCAATTCGTCCGTTTTGAGGTGGTAGTAATCCAACGGCACGGGCAAGTCTTCCAGTTCCGCCTTGGTATCTACTTCGATTACTATTTGCGGTGGAATGGAAAGGTACTTTGCCTGCACAGAAATTCCCTCCAACTGTGCCCGGCCATAGATGGCAATATCAAGGTTACGCCAGCCTTTGTTGCTGATTTTCATTCCCAACTCATTGGTTAACACTTCGTACTGGCGTTCCGGCAGATGTTTAAAAAGAAATCTCAGTATTCTGGTAATAATCAAACTTTGTTGGTAGCTGCTCCCCACGATGGACTCAATGCTTTTTGCTCCTTTGATGTATTCCTTATAGCCCCGGTAGTAAATGGGCGTACCGTCCGGAAGCCGTTCATACACCAGGGCCTCGGGGATCTTTTTTTTGCGCGTAGCGCGGACTTGTGTTTTGTCCTTGTCCTTAACTTCTCCCATACTCCTCGTTGTAATTAGGTCAGTGTATCGCATTCCTTGCGTTCTAACCGGGTAGGCGGAGACGCATAACGGGTAGCCGGAGACGCCATGAATGGCGTCTCTACATGCGTTCGGGTACGCCGATGCCCATCAGGTTCATGGATTTGCGGATGAGGCGGGCCGTCTGGGCGGTGAGGGCCACGCGGAAACGCTTTTCGGCTTCGGTTTCGGCGTTGAAGATGGAATGTTCCGTGTAGAAGCGGCTGTAGGTCCGCGACAGGTCGTAGGCGAACTGCGCCAGCACGGCCGGCGAATATTGCTCGGCGGCTTCCTTCACCCGGTCGGGGTAGCTCGTCAGCAGGGCAATCACGTCTTTTTCGAGCGGCTGGAGGGTCGTCTGGCTTTGCCAGTCGGGGTTGAGGTTCATCTGCCTGGCCGTGCGGATGATGGCCGAAGTACGGGCGTGCGAAAACTGGATGAACGACGCCGAGTGGCCGTTGAAGTCAATCGACTCTTCCGGGTTGAACACCATGCGCTTCTTGGGGTCTACTTTCAGCAGGAAGTACTTGAGGGCCCCGAGGCCGATCATTTCGTAGAGTTGCCGGGCGTAGGCGTCGTCGAAGTTTTCGATCTTGCCCAGTTCCTGCGTCCGGTCGCGGGCCGTCTGCACCATTTCGTCCATCAGGTCGTCGGCGTCCACCACGGTGCCTTCCCGCGACTTCATCCGGCCGGTGGGCAGGTCCACCATGCCGTACGAGAGGTGGAAGAGGCCGTCGGCGTAGGTGCGGCCCAGTTTTTTAAGGATCAGGAAGAGCACCTGGAAGTGGTAGTCCTGCTCGGTGGCAACCACGTAGAGCGACTTTTCCATGCCGTAGTCCCCGTACTTGAGGTCGGCCGTGCCCAGGTCCTGCGTGATGTACACCGACGTGCCGTCGCTGCGGAGCACGAGTTTTTCGTCGAGGCCGTCGCCGGTGAGGTCACACCACACCGAGCCGTCGGGGCGGCGGTAGAACACGCCCTTCTGCAACCCTTCCTCGATGATGTCTTTGCCCAGCAGGTAGGTATTGGATTCGTAGTAATATTTATCGAACCACACGCCCATGCGCTTATACGTCTGCTCGAACCCTTCATACACCCAGCCGTTCATCTTTTTCCAGAGGGCCACCGTGGCGGCGTCGCCCTGCTCCCACCGGCGCAGCATCTCCTGCGCTTCCAGCATGAGCGGGGCCTTCTTCTTGGCTTCCTCCTCGCCCACGCCCCGGCCCTTCAGCACGTCTACCTCCTTCTTGAACGCCTTGTCGAACTCGACGTAGTACTTGCCGATGAGGTGGTCGCCCTTCATGCCCGAGGATTGCGGCGTTTCGCCCTGGCCGAACTTTTCGTAGGCCAGCATGGATTTGCAGATGTGAATGCCCCGGTCGTTTACCACGTTGGTCCTAAACACCTTATACCCGTTGGCTTTAAGAATTTCGGCAACCGAGTAGCCCAGGAAGTTGTTGCGCAGGTGGCCCAGGTGCAGCGGCTTGTTGGTGTTGGGGGAAGAGTATTCCACCATCACGGCCTTGCCGTTGTCGGGAAACTCGCCGTACTGCGGGTCGGCTTCCAGCGACCGGAACACGTCGAACCACACCTTGTCGGTGAGGGAAAGGTTGAGGAAGCCTTTTACCACGTTGAAACCGGCCACGATTTCGGTGCGGCTTTGCAGGTATTCGCCGATCAGGCGGGCCGTCTCGTCGGGGCTTTTGCGGGTCTGTCTGGCGTACGGAAAGGTGACGAATGTGTGCGATCCTTCGAAATCCTTACGCGTGGGTTGCAGGGATACGGAAGAGGCGGGAACCTGGACGCCAAACAGCTCTTCAAGGGCTTGGCTGACAGATTGTTGTAAGACCGGTTCAATGTGCATACGGGGATCAAAAATTACCTTTGCCAACGGAACTATTCGCCGAAAAAGGTGCGTTTCCAGGGTGTTTGCAATGAAAGGCAAACCCGGGAGGTTTTGGAAACCTCCCGGGTTTGCACAGTTTTAAATTTATGTTACGTGCATTGCAAAGATTGTGATTTTATGTCATTTTCGCACTCTTAAAATTTTTATAGACCCTAGCCGTCAAGATGAAGAGCTACATTGATCTCATTGAACAAACCTTTGAATTCCCCAGCGAAGAATTTCGCGTAGAGAATAATGAACTCATCTTCAACGGCGTACCCCTGATGGACATCATCCGGGAGTACGGCACGCCGATGAAGATCACGTATTTGCCCAAGATTGGCGAACACATCCAGAATGCGAAGCGGATTTTCAACAACGCGATTAAAAAGTACAAATACAAGGGCCAGTACACGTACTGCTACTGCACCAAGTCTTCGCACTTTCAGTTCGTGGTGGAAGAGGCGCTGAAAAACGGGATTCACCTGGAAACCTCGTCGGCTTTCGACATCGAGATCATCAAGGATTTGTACAAGCGGGAGAAGATCAACAAGGACATCTTCATCATCTGCAACGGCTACAAGCGGGAACTCTACACCAACAACGTCAGCGACCTGCTCAACAACGGCTTCCGCAACTGCATCCCGATCCTCGACAACCTCAAGGAACTCGACGCCTACGACGTGTCGGTAAAGGGTCCCGTGAAGCTGGGCATCCGCATTGCCGCCGACGAAGAACCCAACTTCGAGTTCTACACCTCGCGGCTGGGCATCCGCTACAACGACGTCAATACGCTCTACAAGGAGCGCATCAAAGACAACCCGAAGTATTCGCTCAAGATGCTGCATTTCTTCATCAATACCGGCATGAAGGACACGGCCTACTACTGGAGCGAACTGAGCCGCTTTATCTACAAGTACTGCGAACTGAAGAAGATCTGCCCCGAACTCGACACCATCGACATCGGCGGCGGCTTCCCGATCAAAACCTCGATGGCCTTCGAGTACGACTACGAGTACATGGCCGACCAGGTGATCGAGAACATCCAGTGGATCTGCGAGAAGAACAACGTGCCCGTGCCCAACATCTTTACCGAGTTCGGTTCCTACACGGTGGGCGAAAGCGGCGCGGTGCTCTACTCGGTACTCGACCAGAAGCTCCAGAACGACAAGGAGTTGTGGTACATGATCGACGGCTCGTTCATCACGCATCTGCCCGACGCGTGGGGGCTCAACCAGAAGTACATCATGATGGCCATCAACAACTGGGACAACCCGCACCACAAGGTGAACCTGGGCGGCCTGACCTGCGACAGCATGGATTACTACAACTCCGAGGCGCACACTTCCGAGGTTTTCTTACCTCGCATTGAGGACGGCGAAACGCAGTACATCGGCTTTTTCCACACCGGGGCGTACCAGGAGTCGCTGGGCGGCTACGGCGGCATTCAGCACTGCCTGATTCCGGCGCCCAAGCACGTTATCATTGACCGCGACGCCGACGGCAAGATCATCACCCGGCTGTTCGCCCCCGAGCAGACGAGTGAGTCGATGCTGAAGATTCTAGGCTACAAGTAAGCCCCATAGCGAAAAAAAAACGGGTGTAAGTCCAAACATTACACCCGTTTTTCGTTATCCGGTAGAAGCGCATTACGAGTGGATGAAAACGTAATAATTAAAGTGTTACCTTTAAGAGTGTGTTAATCACCTAACGGCATATTCAGATGAAAAAAATTATTCTCCTTGCTTTCGTTGCTAGTGTAGCCCTGTCGTCCTGCGCCCGTCGGTATACCTGCCCGACGTACTCGAAGGCCACCGGCCCGAACGGGCACGTGAGCATTCAGAAAACGAGCCAGGCATAGCGTCGGCCGCTACCGGCCCGCCCACCAAACGCCCGAACGGGACTTGCTGTCAGCAGGTCCCGTTTTCTTTTTTGCATCCGGTAAGCGGCCGGCTGAATGGTTGTATGGCTGTATGGTTTTGCTTACGCCCGCACCACTTCCCGACAAGCAGCCATACAACCATATAGCCATATAACCATACAGCCATTCAGCCAAACCCCCACCCCTCACTATCCTACATGCCGGATAAATCCGCTAGATTTGCGGGCCGCCCCCGCAGCGGAGGGGCTCTGTTGGCAAAGAACGCACGGTTACCGAACGGAAGGCCCGCGGCATTAAAAAATATAATTTCCGGATGCGCCGCTTTTCACTGCATTATTTGCCATATTCCGCCCAAACCACACCAGCCCACCCCTAACGAGGACCTATTGATCACTTCTACGCTTCCCCTTTGAATAAACGTGTACTCTGGCTGCTTTTTGCGGCCAATATTATCTCCGGGATCGCCCAGGGCGTCTCCATGCTGGCTATTCCCTGGTATTTTGCCCGCAACCACCACGCTGCCGACTTCAATTTTGCCTACGCTTTCATTACCCTGTTCACGCTGGTGTGGGGGGTGGTAGCCGGCGGCCTCGTGGACCGCTGGCCCCGCCGGCAGGTATTCGTCGGCACGAGTCTCATCCAGGCCGCCATCCTGTTGTCGGTAAGCAGCTTCGGGTTGGTCAGCGGCGGCGCCATTCCCGACTTTTTCATCCTGGCGGTTTTTGCCACTACGCTGCTGGGCTACCAGATCCACTATCCCAACCTGTACGCCTTTGCGCAGGAGATCACCCCGCCCCAGTACTACGCCCGGCTTACTTCGCAGCTCGAAATCACGGGCCAGTGCACGTCCATCCTGTCGGGGGCCCTGGCGGCCCTGCTCCTGTCGGGCTGCGGCGTGGAGGGTACGCCGGCCTGGCTGGGGAAACTGTGCGGCGGCTTTTCGCCGGTAATCCGGCCCTGGTCGCTGGCGGAGGTGTTCGCCCTCGACGGCGTCACCTACCTGGTGGCTGCCGGGCTCATCAGCCGCATCCGCTACGTGGCCCAGTGCCCGACGCGCCGCGAGACGGGTTCTTTCGGGCAGCGCATGGCCTCCTGCCTGGCTTTCCTGCGCCAGCAGCCCATGCTGATCGTTTTCGGCTCTTTTTCGAACGTGGTGTTCGTGGCCGTGTCGGTGGAGTTGCACACGCTGATGCCGAGCTACCTGCTCAACCACCTCAAGAGCGGCCCGCTGCTGACCGGTGCCGCCCAGGCCCTGTTTGCCGTGGGGGCCCTGCTGGCCGGCATCCTCATCCGGCGGCTCTTTGCCAGCCGTTCCACCGAGCAGGCCATTATCGTGCTGATGGCACTGGCCGGGGCCAGCTTTGCGGTGGTGGCCCTGGGCAGCAGCGCCTTCCTCTTCTGCCTCTTCTGCTTCGTAACCGGCTTTGCCAACACCGGCATCCGCATCTTCCGCATGACGCACCTGCTCAAAAAAGTGCCCAACTACCTGATGGGCCGCGTCAACAGCGTATTTACGCTCACCAACACGTCCATGCGGGCCCTGTTCAGTCTCCTGTTCAGCCAGGCTTACTTCACCGCGGGCCCCCACATCGCCATGCCGTTCCTCATCATCGGGGTGTACGTGACCGGCTCGGCCATGATTATTATGCTGGTCACGGGCCGTTTGCCGGCGGCGGCGGGTAAGGAGCCGGCAGTAAGCAACAAGCAGCCGGCGGTGGGCAAACGGCAGTTGGCAGTTGGCAGTAATCAGTGAACAGTAAACAGTATGCGATACCGAACTAACGCGTTGAGCCTATTTGGTTACTGCCGACTGTTTACTGTTCACTGATTACTGCTTACTGTTCACTGATTACTGTTCACTGAAATCTGTCCGACCCTCCGGAAACGTAGGTATTAGCGGGGCATGTGGCCCGTCAAATCGTCTAATATTGCCTACATTTGTATCTGTATGACCTTGCAAAGCAACGACACTGTGAAGCCTTATCAGGATAATTGGCCGGAAGACGGGGAAGAGACGTCCAATCCGGAAGAAAAGGAAATGTCTTTTCTCGACCACCTGGAGGAGTTGCGGTGGCACATTATCCGGTCGGTCGCTTCGATGTTCCTATTTGCCATTCTTGCCTTTACGAATCAGCACCTGGTTTTTCACGTGATCCTGCTGGGCCCGACGCGCACTGATTTCTGGACGTACCGGATGCTTTGCAAACTGGGTGACGCCGTGGGTGCGGCAGGGCTCTGCGTCAACAAACTCGATTTTATTCTCCAGAGCCGGAATGTGGGCGGTCAGTTTACCACGGCCATCACCACGTCGGCCGTAATTGGCCTCGTCTGCGCTTTCCCGTACGCCTTCTGGGAAGTTTGGCGGTTCATCAAGCCCGGCCTCTACCCGGCCGAACGCAAGGCGGCCCGCGGGGCTACGTTCTTCGTAACGCTGCTTTTCATGATGGGCATTCTGTTCGGCTACTACATCATCTCGCCGCTTACCATCAACTTCCTTTCCAATTACAAGATCGACCCGAGCATTGCCAACGAGTTTGACATTCTCTCCTACTTTTCCACGCTGGTCACCCTCACGCTTTCGTGCGGACTGATGTTCCAGTTGCCCATCGTGGCGTTTTTCCTCTCCAAGGCCGGCGTAATTCATCCCGCCCTTATGCGGGAGTACCGCAAGCACGCCTACATCGTGATCCTGGTGCTGGCGGCCATCATTACTCCCTCCCCCGACATCATCAGCCAGGTCCTGGTGGCATTGCCCCTGTTTGT
The DNA here is from genome assembly GCA_963844325.1 of uncultured Sphingobacteriales bacterium. Taxonomy (GTDB): domain Bacteria; phylum Bacteroidota; class Bacteroidia; order Cytophagales; family 172606-1; genus CADCTQ01. Next base: position 3,161,276 of record CAWJNV010000002.1, on the reverse strand, counting down.
GCTCTATGAAGTCAGCATCGGCGTATCGGGCAGCGTAGTCCGGGCCCGCCTCAGGGAACTCAGCCAGGACGTCCGGTAGTTGATTGAGCGCAACGGGCGAAGTACAGCAGGCACGAAGCAGGGCGAGCTAACGCGAAGTCCTGCTTCGTGCTTTTTATTGCTTCCGCCTCCGGTGGAATGAATCGTTATCATCAATTCATGCACGAGGCAGGCGGCACGTTATCCAACCGGGACTTTCCCGAGAAATGCTCTATGTTGAGGCATTCTTGCTCAAGTGTTTACGCCCGTTGCCCGGTAAGAATGGAATGAGTTGGGACGTCGGGGCAGACGAGTCAGTTAAGTAGGCGCAGCCCAGTCCCGTAGGGACGAAATGTGGGTAGAAAACACGCCACATCTCCTTTTTACAGTCCCGTAGGGACGGAATATTGGTAGCCTGTAATAACGTATCGGAGTAGCTTTTTGCCCACGAAATGGTTCACTTCTGTGCAGGGCCTCTTGCTTGCCCTCTTTATCCCCCTGCCCTCCGGCCGAAAACAAAAAAGGAGTGTACAGTCGTGTACACTCCTCTTTCATGAATTGGCTTGGCCTCAGGCCGGCGGATTACTGGTTGCCGGTGCCCGAACCGGTGCCGGTGCCAGTCGTGCCGGTACCGGAGCCGCTGGTGCCAGTGCCGGTACCCGTGGTGCCCGTACCGGTAGTACCGCTACCGCTGCGGGTGCCGGTACCGGTGGTACCCGTACCGCTGCCACTGCGGGTAGAAGAGCCGCTGGTACCGGTGGTACCGCTGCCGCTGGTGCTACCCGAACCCGTGGTGCCGCTGCCGGTCGTGCCAGTGCCCGAACCGGTAGTGCCCGTGCCCGTGGTGCCGGAACCGGTCGTGCCGGTACCCGAACCCGTGGTGCCCGTGCTGCTGCCGGAAGTACCCGTCGAGCCGGAGCCCGTAGTACCGGTGCCCGTGTTGCCACTGGCGCCGGTGCCCGACTGAGAGCCGGAAGTACCGCTGGTGCCGGTGCCGCCCTGGGTGCCGCTGCCCGTCGTGCCAGAGCCGCTGGTACCCATTGAGCCGGAGCCCGTGGTACCAGTGCTGCCGCTGCCCGAAGTACCGGCATCGGTGCCGGTAGAGCCGCTGCCCATTGAGCCGGTGCCCGTAGAGCCCGAACCCATCGTGCCGGTGCCGGAAGTACCGGTCGTGCCGCTACCCGTGGTACCAGTGCCCGAGCCGCTCGTGCCGGAGCCCGTAGTACCCGAACCCGTGGTGCCGCTGCCGGTCGTGCCGGTGCCGGAACCCGTAGTGCCGGTACCCGAGCCGGTGGTGCCAGTGCCAGTGCCGCTGGTGCCCGTGCCGCTGCCGTAAGTGCCGGTATCCGTGTTACCGCTGCCGGTCGTGCCGCCCTGCGTGCCCGCTGCCGGAGCGCAGGCATACATCAGGGGCAAACTCAAAATGGACATTGCAAAAAATCCTTTTGCAATTAAGGTCCTTACACTTCTTTCGATCTTGTGCATAATTGTAAGCTGGTTGAATAGACTTGGGTCTATTATTGTATTGAATTTAATTTATTAAATAAAAAAATGGTCGTCGGCAGCCCGGGGCTCCGTAACCATCTTTGTCTTGATTATTGACCACTGCCGGAGCCGGTACCGCCCGTACCGGCAGTATCCGTGCCGGTGCCGGTACCCGTACCCATGGTGTCGGCTGCGGAGCCGGTACCCATCGTCGTGGTATCCATGCTGCCGGTTGCCCCGGCGTCCGTACCCGTTCCGGTTTCCGTTGCGGCATCCGTACCGCTTGCATCCGACTCACCCCCGCCGGAGCCCTGGCTGCAGGCATAAAGCCCGGTAAGTGCTACCGTCGACATCATAAAGAGCCCTTTTGCCAGGATGCTCTTGAGGTTTTTCCACTGCTTGTTCATAATGATTGAGTTATACTGATTTAGGCTAAGGTTTGTTACTAATTCTGTTTACGTGAACGAGTTATCTTTTCGGGTTCCCGTGCAATTATTTTTTATCCCACCGCTAGAACCGTGCGCACGGCAGGGCCGAAACACGTGATTTTTCCCGGTGCGGGCATTTTACACCTCTTGAAACGAAAGGGATTGCATACGGTTGCGCAGAGGCAACTGCGTCTGGTCGTACAGTAGCCGGGAACAGAGACGCCGGCCGGCGCCGTCCCGCCAAAAAAATGATGGGAGAACTTGCATTCCCCGCACCGGTATTGCTCACTGTCCGAGTCTTTTCCCGTTCGTTCGTCAAGACTACCTCTGCCGGGTTGTCTTCTGCGGGCAACCTGCTTACGGAGGCTGCGCGTGTGCTAAACTCTTTTTCAAAACTCCCTAGACTGGTGATACCAAGGGTCTTGTACGGGAAACGTCGACTTCTGTGCAAGGAATTTATACGGATTTTGTAAAATGGTAGTAAATACGGAGTTACCCCCTACATAAAAAAAGCCCTTGTTCATCACAAGAGCTTTTTTTGTATCGCCGGCCCCTAAGGTCACCGGCCCAAATCTTTCTAAGCGTTTTTCACTACCGGGGCAATTACCATCCCTGCATACTTCCCGCTCTGTAATCGCCTGGGCGTCACTGCTGATCTATGTTCGTAGCCAACTTCATCGTTCCAACTACCTCCCTATACGGAACGCCACACGATAGGTTACAACCCGGTCCCATCAAATTTCAACCCCTCCTTTTTCGCCGCGGAAAAATGCAGAGGGCGAATTGATTTTACATTGTAAACCATTGTTTATTTTATTACATTGCGTTTAATAGAGGTTAAAAGCAGTTCTGCAGTACGCTAACCAGGAAGCAAACCTCAACTTGGGGTTTGCTTCCTTACGTGTAAACGCACCGCAAAAAAATTCCGGGCTGCGTGCATCCTTCTCCCGGGTGCCGCCGTAAAGGACCGCAACCAAAAATTTTCTGCACCCCTTCCCTTTCGTTTTTCAGTTAAAAAAGGTAAATTATTTCGTGAATTTTTCGCAAACAGCTAATTTACGCTGTCGTAAACCCTATTGCCTTTATATTATTTCCCGGCGCAACACCAGTCTTACCTTTTTTTACCCTTAACCCCATCCTTTATTCCTATGCGCAAGCCCATTACCTCCCTGCTGCTCGCCGTGCCTTTCGCGGCCGCATTGCTTTTCATTCCCGCCTGCCAGAAGACCGAGGAGGCCGCGCCGGCCCCGGCCACTGCCCAAGAAGGCGTAACCGAATCCGCCAAACTCCGCTTCAAGGAGCTGGGCTTCGACGTGAGTGACCTCCGGAAAGTGGGTCCCGACTTCCTGGTGGAAGGCGACATGCTCATTACGCCCCAGGCCCTGGCGGCCATGGGCGACCCCGTGGTGGTAAACGGCCCCCGCGGCGAACAGTACCGGACCTACAACCTCGTGCGCAGCCCGCAGGTCATCACGGTACGCGGTTACAACCTGTCTACCCGCATCAGCCAGGCGCTCGACCTGGCCATTGCCAACTACAACGCCCTGGGCCTGGGCCTTACCTTCCGCCGGGTTACCAGCGGGGGCCTCATTGTGGTGCGGGAGTCGGGCACCAGCGCCGGCGGCGTGGCCGGCTTCCCTCCGGGCAACGGCGCTCCTTACAACTCAGTGACCATCTACGGCGGCACCCGCAACTATTCGCTCGACGTGTGCGAACACGTGGTGACGCACGAACTGGGCCACTGCGTGGGCCTGCGCCACTCCGACTGGTTTAACCGTTCGCTGTCCTGCGGCTCGGGCGGAACGGAGGGCCAGGGCACGTACGGCGCCGTACACATCCCCGGCACGCCCACCGGCAACGACGCCAACTCACTCATGAACGCCTGCTTCTCCAGCACCGAAACGGGTGAATTCTCCAGCTTCGACCGCGCGGCCCTCAACTACCTGTACTGATCTGCCCACCGCAAGGTGATCTGCCCGGCCGGGGCCGGTTGACGCATTGCCCCCGTACTACCCACAACGAAGCCGTTCCAGCCAACTGGGCGGCTTCGTCGTTGGCGGCCCGCCCGAGCCGTCAAGCTTTGTCGAAGTTTCCCTTCTTTTTACCGAACGAAGCCCCCCGTTAGCAGAATTGTCCCTAAACGCAGTCCTTTGAATTCGTATATAGGCTTACTGGCATAATCGTATAGATCACCAAGCCCCTACTGTTATGAAGTCTTTACTGTTTGAAGAGTTAACCAGGCTTTTCCCTTACATGCAATTACGATCCCTGGAGCAACTGTACGCCCGGCCTTTCGAGCCCCGCATGATCCTGAGTTATTTTAAAGGCTGGGAGTTCTACGAACCCTACAGCCGCTACATCGACAGCTCCGAAGAACGCAATGTCATCTGGTTCGAAGAGCACACCTACTGCATCAACGGCAAGCGCCTGCGGATGCCTTCCACCCTCGGCCAGTTCATCGAAGACTGCCGCACCGTCCACGTCGAACTGTTCTGGAACAAAACCACCAGCCTCCTTTGGAGCCGCGCCATTGCCGATAACCTGGTGGCGAATTAGGAGGGTTGAACCGCGTTTTGGGCGTTGGGAGGGCCGTTAAAACCATTCAGGCGCCATCCCGTAAAAAAAGCCACCTCAGCGGGTGGCTTTCGTTATTTTGTCCGTACAAATCTTTCCCGCCACCGCACCACAACCCCTGGACACTTGTCCAACCCTTTCTTACCCTTTCCCTATTTCCCCAGCACTTTGATCATCGTGCCGGCTTCGACGCGGTCTTTGAGGCGCATGCCGTTGAGGACGGCTACTTCTTCGTGGCGGTCGGCGGGCACCTGGTGTTCGCGCAGCACCTGGGAAAGGGTGGCGGCCTGGCGGACGGTCTTTACGCGGATGCGGTCGGGCTGGCGGTTGAGCTTGGACGGGTCGGTGAGCTGCTTGAAGCCGGAGGCTACGCCGTAGAACGTCTGGAAGTAACCCTGGAAGTCATTGGCGGTGCTCAGGCCCATGATGTTGTAAACGTTGCCGCTGTATTGCACCAGGTAGATGAGGGCCCGCACGGCAGGTTGCTGCTGTTGTTGCTGCTGCTGTTGCTGCGGGTCGCCGGTCTGGTCGGCCACGATGGCCAGCGCCGGCAGCCCGTTGGCATTATCACTCTTGGACTCCACCACCGTAAGCTTGTATTGCTCCACCAGAGCCCGGCCGGCCTCTTCCAGCGATTTGCCCGGGGCCAGCGAGAGGCTCATCAGGGCCTTGCCGTTTTTGGGCGCCATCTGCACCTGCTGCGGGGAGTTCTGCAACTGCCAGCCGTTGGGGATGGGGAACTGGAACTTGAGCACCGGGTGGTAAAACGCGTTCTTTTCCACGAATCCCTGCTTGGGGTCCTCGCCGTACACGATGCCGTCGATCATCTTCAGGTAGCTGTCGCGGTTGACGGCCAGCTTCTGGTCGCCCACCTGGGCCTTCCACTCGGAGGCCAGCTTCTGCACCTTCTGGTAGCGGTCGGCCGGGTCGGGGTGCGTAGAGAGGAACGTAGGTATGCTTTCCTCCCCTTCGCCCTTCTTGCTCATGCGGTCGAGCGTATTGAAAAATCCGGCCATCTCCTGGGCGTCGTACCCGATCTTGGTCGAGTATTCCACCCCGAGGCGGTCCGACTGGCTCTCGTCGTCGCGGCCGAACTTGAGGAAAAGCAGCGCCAACCCCTGCTGGGCCTGCTCGGCAAACTGCGCGAACTGCGGCGACACCACCATCCCGGCGATCAGGCCCACTTGGGCGAGCATGGCCTTGCTGTACTGCTTGGCCGAGTGGCGGGCGGTAATGTGGCCGATCTCGTGGCCCAGCACGCCGGCAAATTCGGCTTCGTTGTTGAAGTGCGCCATGATGCCCCGCGTGAAGTACACGTAGCCCCCCGGCACGGCAAAAGCGTTGACGACGGGCGAATCCACGATCTTAAATTCGTATTTGAGTTCGGGCCGGTGCGACACCTTCGCCATTTGCTGGCCCTTTTCGTTGATGAAGCTTTGCAGCGTTTTGTCCTCGTACAGCCCCATCTCGGCCACGATGCTCGGGTCCGACTGCTGGCCCATGGCGATTTCCTGTTGCTCAGAGAGCAGGACGAAGTCTTTTCTCCCCGTGACCGGGTTGCGGGCGCACGACCCCAGCCCCAGCAGCAGGACCAGGGCTAACCCTTTGGCAGTAAGTTTGTTCATTTTTTTCCCGGAATAATAATACGCTGCTAATACGGATTGCGAGTCCAATGGTTTTTCCCCGGCGTTCCGTTCCGCCCGCCGGCCGGTCCAACTGGGGGAAGCCCGTTTTCTGCCTTTTCCGTAAATTTGGTAACGTGCCCGTACCGTTTAATGGCCGCCACTTCTTCCTTAACAACATGCATCGTTCCTGCCTGCTGCTGCCCCTTCTGCTCCTGAGCACCGTCCTGCTCCGGGCGCAGAACCAGCCAATCCCCGCCCCGTCGGTGACGGCCCGGAAATTATCCCCGGCGTTGGCGCTACCCGGCGCCCCCAAAGGCCCGCGGACCGTGCGGGTGCAGGTAACCGGGCAACCGGACCTCTTCCGGTCGTGGCTGGCCGGGCACCTGCCCCGGGCCAAGGTTACCGGCCAGCCCGGCGGGGGCGGCATCGTGGTGGTAACGGGCCTCGACGAAGCCGCGCTGCAAAAGCTGCTCACCAGCCCGTGGGTGCGCTACGTGGACGTGCCCAACCGCGTGGCCCGGGAAGAACTGGCGCAGGACCGCCTCGACCTGACGGCCAATAAAATCACCCCGGTGCACGGGCTGTACCCGGCCCTGACGGGCGAAGGGCTGGCCGTTTCGATCAAGGAAAAGGCTTTCGACAAGCGGGACATTGACTTGCGCGGGCGGATGATCAACCCCGCCGCCATTCCCAACGACTACTCGGCGCACGCCACCATGATGGCCTCCATGGCGGTGGGGGGCGGCAACTCGGCCCCGGCGGGCAAAGGCGTGGCCTGGCGGGCCCGGCTGGCCCACGGCGACTTCGCCGAACTGCTGCCCGACGACGCGGCGGCCCTGCTGGCCGCCGGCATCAGCGTCCAAAACCATTCCTACGGCGTGGGCATCGAAAACTACTACGGCCTGGAAGCCCACGAATACGACAAATCCACCTTCCGGCACCCCACCCTCCTGCACGTGTTTTCGTCGGGCAACGCCGGCCGCGACACCAGCAAGACGGGTCCCTACGCGGGCATTGCCGGGTACGGTACATTGACGGGGCAATTCAAAATGTCGAAAAACACCCTCAGTGTGGGCGCCGTGGACCGCCGGGGCGGCTTCGTAGACATCAGCTCCCGCGGCCCGGCCCACGACGGCCGCGTAAAACCCGAACTGGCGGCCATGGGCGAAGACGGCACCTCCGACGCGGCGGCCCTGGTGTCGGGCATTTCGCTGCTCGTGCAGCAGGCTTACCGCGACCGGCAAGGCGGCAGCCTGCCCCCCGCGGCGCTGGTGAAGGCCGCCCTGCTCAACAGCGCCGACGACGTGGGCCGCCCGGAAGTGGACTTTGAAACGGGTTTCGGCAATGCCGACGCCCTGGGAGCCGTACGAACCGTGCTGGAAGGGCGGTTTTTCGTGGATTCCCTGGCGCAGGGTGTTGAACGGGTGTACACGGTGCGGGTGCCGGCGGGCGGCTACCGGCTCAAGGGTACGCTGGTGTGGCACGACGCCCAAGCCGACCCCAACGCCGCCCGGGCGCTGGTCAACGACTTGGACCTCCAGGTACGCTACCCCACCACCGGGGCCCGCTGGCGGCCGTGGGTGCTCAACCCTTTCCCCCACCCCGACTCGCTGGCCCTGCCCGCCCGGCGCGGCGAAGACCACCTCAACAACGTGGAACAGGTTACCCTGACGCTGCCCGCCCCGGGCGTGTACGAATTCCGGGTACGGGGCTACCGGGTAACGGCGGGCCGGCAAGCCTACAGCCTGGCCTACGAAATCGAACCGCCGTTTGCGTGGGTGTACCCGGTCCGGGGCACCGTATTGACGGCCGGCACGCCCAGCCCCGTCCGCTGGGAGTGGCCCCGCCCCGATACCCTGGCCCGGCTCGAATACCGGGTTGTGGGGGGTGAAGATTGGCTGCCGGCCGGCGAAGAAGACGTGTCGCCCCAATCGCCCTTCTCCTGGACGCCCCCCGACACGGCGGCCTCCATGCAACTGCGCCTGGTGTCCGACGCGGGTACGTTCGAGTCGGACACGTTTGCGGTGGCGCCGGCCCTCACACTCCGCGAGGGGTACCGCTGCGGCGACGAACTGATGCTCTACTGGCAACCGGCGCGGGGGGCCTCGGGCTACCAGTTGTACCGCCTCGGCGACCAGTACATGGAGCCCCTGCTGACCACGACCGATACGCTGGTGACCCTCAACCCCGGCCGCGACTCGGTGTACTACGCGGTGGCCCCGGTGTTCGGCGGCGTTACCGGGCCGCGGGGCAATACCGTCGTTTCCACCCGGGCTGCCTCGGCCTGTTACGTGGTGTCGCTGCTGCCCCGCCAGCTGGTTACCGATACCGTGCTCCTGGACCTGGAACTCGCCACCACGTACCGGCTGCGTTCGGTGCAGCTCGAACGGTGGACGAACGGCCGTTTCGTGGCCGTGCAGTCGGTGTCGCCGGTGAACGCCCTGACCATGACGTTTGCCGACCCCTTGCCCCGGCGGGGTGCCAACCGGTATCGGGTGCGGGTTGAAAACGTGCGCAACGAAATCTACTACAGCGACGAGGAGCGGGTATTCTACATTCCGGAGGACCAGATCATACTGTACCCCAACCCCGTGAAGGGGGGCGAACCGGTAAATGTGGCCGGTGAGTGGCGTGCGGCCCCCGAAACGCAGTACCGGCTCTACGACAACCTGGGCCGGCTGCAATTCGAACGGACCGAAACCGGTACCATTCACCAGCTTCCCACGCACGGGCTGCGAAAGGGCATCTACTTGGTGGAAGCCCGCACCGGCAACGCCGCCCCCGCCTTCAGCCGCCTCGTGGTGCAGTAGCGGTTGCCCGGCAAAGCCCTTTTCCTGTGCCATTCACTCCTCACTCCGGCTAAAAGAAGAGGCCCGCCGTACAATTCGTGTACGACGGGCCTGAAAAAATTTGCTTCTACCAGTTAAAAAGTTCCCATGCGAACGTGCTTGGCAAGCAGCGCCGAGACGGTAGTTCCTTTCCGGCTGGCCATGCTACTCAGGTAATTATCGGTGCGGCCATTGCCAAATACAACGAACAACCGAATATCGGTGCTGTTCTGCTCAACATCGCGCCGGGAGAGGGCCAGTGATCCGCCGAAGCCTCCCCCAATTACCTGATCGGTACCCCACAGATACGTCGGCGAATCGCTAATGAGCTTCCGAATCTGGTTGCCGGCTTCAGCATCACCCTGGTCGGCCACTACTACGTGCGTGTAGGAATTGTTGTTGAAGGCCACGAAATAGTCGCACTCGTTTTTGTCGTCATTGTCGGCCGTGCCGTGAGCTACCGGGGCCAATTTGGGAAGATAGCCCAGTCGTATGCCGCGGATGGAGTTAATCTCGGCAACGCAGTTCTGTTCGGTAACCGCTTCCCGCTTGGCAGGCTCTTCCTGGCTGGCAACCGGCGCTACTTCGGTTTTGTTACATGCCGTGAAATTGAAAGCTGCGAAGACAAAGGAGAAGGCAAAGGCAAGGCGTTGAACTCTTTTCATGCGTAATTTAAGGGTTGAAGGTAAAATGATGCAGCAAAGATATTTTATTATTCCCCGGCAGGATTGTAAAATTCGGAAGCAAATGTGTTTAACCCTTAAAAAAATTACTTAACCACCGCTTCTACGCATACAACGCTTCCGGCGTGCCGGCCGGCCCGAACCTTCTTCGGGAGCGGGTGCCGTGTGCGATGATAAAACTATATTGCAGCCATGCATTCCCCCGCCCCTATTCCGCCGGCGCCCTCCTTCCGGTTCTGGCAAACGGCTACCGTGGCCGGCCTCTTCATCGGCTACAGCGGCTATTACCTGTGCCGGTCTAACCTGGCCGTAGCCACCCCGCTCCTCATCGCGGAGTTCGGAAGCCGCGGCATCAACAAGGAGGTCATGGGGCAGATCGCTTCGCTGGGCGTCATTTTCTACGCGGTGGGCAAGGTGATCAACGGGGTGATCGGCGACCTGGTGGGCGGCAAGAAAGTATTCCTGCTGGGCATGGCCGGCTCGGTGCTGGCCACGGTGCTGTTCGGCCTGGGTGCTGGGGCGGCCGTGTTTTTCCCGGTCTGGGCGTTCAACCGGGCCGTGCAGTCGATGGGCTGGGGCGGGCTGGTGAAAGTGACGGCGGGGTGGTTTTCGTACCGGTCGTACGGCAAGATCATGGCCCTGCTCAGCCTCAGCTTCCTGTTCGGCGACGTGGTAGCCAAGCTGCTGCTGGGGTCGCTCATTGCCCGCGGATTGGACTGGCGCGAATTGTTTTACGTGGCGGCGGCCGTACTGGCCGTCATTGCCGTGCTCGACGTGTTCCTGGTAAAAGAGTCGCCGGAGCGGCTCGGGCTGCCCGCCCCGCCGGTAAACCCCGACAACCTCTTTACCGACCGGGGCGCCGACGAACGAGCCGGGGGCCTGCGGGAACTGCTCCTGCCCTACTTCCGGAGCCTGTCGTTCCGGCTGGTGCTGGTCATGTCGTTCGGGCTGACGGCCATCCGGGAGGCGTTCAACTTCTGGGTGCCCACGTACCTGCACGAAGTGGCCGGGATGTCGGAGGGGGTGGCTTCGCAGTTCAGTTCGTTGTACCCGGTGTTCGGCATGGTGTCTATCCTGGCGGCGGGCTACCTCTCCGACACGGTAGCCCGCGGCCGCCGGGGCGTGGTGATCGGGCTGGCCCTGTTGCCCCTCACGGCCATCCTCGGGCTGATGTCGGTTGGTTTTACCGGCCAATGGCTGCCGCTGGTGTTCATTTCGCTGGCGGGGCTGCTGCTGCTGGGGCCGTACTCTTTCCTGGCGGGGGCCATGTCGCTTGACGTAGGAGGACGCAAGGGCGCCGCCACGGCCGTGGGCCTGGTGGATGCGGTCGGCTACGTGGGCGGCACGTTATCTTTGTGGCTGACCGGCCTGCTGGCCCAACGCGTCGGCTGGAACAGTGCTTTCCTGTCGCTGGCCGGGCTGGCGGCGCTTACGGCCGGGGCCGCCGGGGTGTATTACTGGACGCAGGAACGGGGGAAGTAATTACGAATTACCAATGATGAATTACGAATGGCGGTGTGCGGAGAGAACCGACCCTTTAATCAATTACTTTACCCTCGGGCGTTTCGACCTTGTAGATGAAGTACTTGGTGTCGCCGCGGAAGTCGAACTGGACGAACTTTTCGTTGTAGTAGAGTTTGAGGCGTTTGCCGCTCAGGGAGGCGTCTTCGAGGGCCTTGCGGACGGCGGTTTCGCCGTTGTCCACCGAAAAATCCCACAGGGACGAGGCGGGGCTGCCGGTTTCGCCGGAGAAGCCGCCCAGGTTGAGCTGGCCTTCGGTGGTCTTAAAAATGACGCCCCGTTCGCTGAGTTTTACCACGGTGCCGGCCCGGCTGCCGCTGCTGTAATTACCGAGCGTATAAAATCCTAAAAATACCAGGCCCAGTAACAGCAGGCCTCCAAGTATGAACCAGACAATGCGCATCGCTGTGTGTTTTTTCTTTATGCGGAACTGCCCATCGGGTAACCCCGCCGCCTTTTCCAATCAATTTGCCTCTACAAACGAAATCGCCGCTAAAATGTTGGTCGCCCCGGCCTCCTTGCCTGGCGGGTGTCACGCGGTGCACGGGGTTCACGCAAAGACCGCAAAGGAGGAGCGCAAAGGGCGCAAAGAAAAGAGTTTAACCGCAAAGATCGCAAAGGGGTACGCGTTCTCCTGGCGGTCTTTGCGTCTCCTTTGCGGTTACGTTTTCCCAATCCTTCTTCCCAATCCTAAAATCCTGGCAATCCTTTAATCCCATAAATCCTGATCCTTACTTTGACCGGATTGCAATGACCGGATCGAGACGGGCCGCCGACCGCGCGGGGATAATGCCCGACAGGATGCCGATTACGCTCGACACGCTCAGCCCGCGAATGATGTTTTTGGTTGAGAGCACCACTTCGAGGTCACCCAACGGGATGAACGTAAGGAGGTAGACGATCAGCAGGCCGGCCCCGCCCCCCAGCACGCTCAGGAACACGGCTTCGAACAGGAACTGGAAGAGGATGAAGTAGTTTTTGGCGCCCAGCGCCTTCTGGATGCCGATGATGTTGGTGCGCTCCTTCACGGATACGAACATGATGTTGGCAATGCCGAAGCCCCCCACCAGGATGGAAAAGCTGCCGATGACCCAGCCGGCAATGGACAGTACGCTGAACACGCCCTCCACGGCCTGCATGACCATCTCGGAACGGTTGATGGAAAAGTTGTCCTCCTCAATGGGCCGCAACCCCCGCCGGGATCGCATCAGACCGGTGAGTTCGGCCTCCAGCTGGTCCATGTTGGGGTCGGCCTCCATCCCCTTGGCTACGATGTTGGGCTCCGACCAGCGGGTGTGGAACAGCTTTTCAAAGGCTTTGTAGGGCACAAAGCACGTATTGTCGAAGTCGGGGCCGCCCAGCACGCCGGTTCCCTGCCGGGCAAGGGTGCCCACTACCGTAAATTTGAGCCCTTTCACCTTGAAGGTTTTCCCCACCGGGTTGAGGCCCGGGAACAGGGCCTCGGCAATGGTGTAGCCGATGATGGCTACCTCGCGGCCGGCTTCCTGCTCGAGCGGCGAGAAGTAGCGGCCGTCGGCAAAGGGAATCTCCACCACTTGGTCGTAATTCTCGGAAGTGCCCCACACGGTAACGCCCTGAATGCTGTTGTTGCCGTTCCGGAAGGTCTGGTTGCCCTGGTCGTCGATAATGGCCAGGGCGTCGGTATTGGACACGTACCGGGTCAGGTACCGGTACTCGTTGTAGTTTACGGCGGGGCGGTTGAAATACTTCCACCAGGGGGTGCTGGGCGTGAAGATGAAGGGCCACTTGGAGACGTAGATCGTCTTTTCGCCCAGGAACGACATGCCTTTCTTCACGCCCTTCTCCAGGGAATCGACAATGGTCAGGACGGCAATGATGGCGAAAATCCCGATGGTTACTCCCAGCAGCGACAACGTGGTCCGCAACAGGTTGGCACGCAACGCCTGCCAGGCAAACCGGAAACTCTCGTACGTAAGCCGGATGAAGATCATGGGGAATGGGGATTAGCTATTGAGTATTGAGTATTGAGTACTGCCGAATGCCTGCTGGGTATTTGGAAATTGGGACGTTTCCTAAGTTCGCCACCACCGGCCGATTGTCCAAACAAAATGTGAAGGAAGGTATAAAAGGGGCACCGGAAACGGGAGGAAGGGAGACCGGAGGAGGCATACGGCCTTTGGCGGGGATGCGGAACCGGTGGGTGCGCCAGCCTTCAACCATCCAGCCATATGACCATATACCTTTCCAACCCTCCAACTCTTCCCCCGCCCTTGCGTAAACTCTTTTTTCCCACCCTTTTTTACGCTTCGCTGACTCTTTTTCCAACCCTTCCGATAATTTTACGAAATTGGTTACGGGGTGACTCTCTAACTCCTTAATTCTCAAACGATCTAACTCTTAACTTCTCTAACTCCCGATATGGAAAATCCGGTTATTATTCTGGGCGCCAAAGGGCTGGGGCCGGTTGCACTCGAAATCTTCCAGAGCAACGACGTGGTGGTCTATTGCTTCCTGGACGACGACGCGGCCCTGCACGGCACCGAAGTCAGCGAAGTGTCGGTGATGGGCAGTACCGACGACGAAGGGTACCTCAAACTCATCGGCAAGAAATGCGAAGCGTTCGTGGCCTCCGACGACAACAAGTACCGCCGCAGCCTGACGGAAATGCTGCTGGAGCGGCGCAGCATGATGCCCGTCAACGCCATTCACGCCCGGGCGTACGTGTCGGCCTCGGCGTCGCTGGGGCACGGCAACCTGATTGCGGCCGGCGCCGTCATCGGGACGGGGGCCAAGGTGGGCAACCACTGCGTGCTGCACGCCAACAGCCTGGTGGACTATTCGGCCAAGGTGGGCGACTTCGTGCAGGTGGGGGCCGGCAGCGTGCTCAACAGCAGCGTCACCGTGGAAGACGGCGCCTTCATCGGTTCCGGGGTTACGGTGGTGGCGGGCGTCACCATTGGCCGCAACGCCCGGGTCGGCGCGGGCTCGGTGGTGATCGAAAACGTGAAAAACAACGCCACGGTGTTTGGCAACCCGGCCGTACCTTTGGACAAAAAGTAAACTTTCTTCCCCAAACCCTCTTTGTGCCGGGGCGGCTGGGGCAACCACTTGACATGACTGCAACGCTTCCCATTCACCAGTTCCTGGATAAAGCCGGGCACGTGCCCGTGATCGACGTGCGTTCGCCGGGAGAATTTGCCCACGGCCACATCCCGGGGGCTTTCAACATTCCGCTCTTCGACGACGCCGAACGTGCCAAGGTAGGCACCCGCTACAAGCGCGCCGGCCGCGACGCCGCCGTACTCACCGGCCTCGAACTGATCGGCCCCAAACTGGCTTCCTTCGTGAAGCAATCCCGCCGGCTGTCGCCCGACGGCGAGGTGCTGGTGCACTGCTGGCGGGGCGGCATGCGCAGCGCTTCGTTTGCCTGGCTGCTGGAAACGGCCGGCCTGCGCGTGGCGGGCACGCTCCGGCAGGGCTACAAGGCCTTCCGGCAGGAGGCGCTGCACGCCTTCGAAAAACCGCTGCCGCTGGTGGTGCTCGGCGGCCAGACGGGCAGCGGCAAAACGGAAATCCTGCACAGCCTCCGCCAGCTGGGCGAACAGGTAGTGGACCTGGAAGGGCTGGCCCACCACAAGGGGTCTTCGTTCGGGGCCATCGGTGAAGCGCCGCAGCCCACGGTGGAACAGTTCGAGAATGAATTGTTTGCTGCGCTACGCCCCCTCGACCCGGGGCGCCGCATCTGGCTGGAAGACGAAAGCGCTACCATCGGTACGGTCCGCATTCCGCACCCTTTCTTCGCGCAGATGCGCCGGGCGCCGGTCTTCTTCCTGGAAGTGCCCAAAGAGGAACGCATCGGGCGGCTGGTGCAGATGTACACGGGTTGCGACGATGCACTGCTGGCCGAAGCCGTAGAGCGCATCCACAAACGCCTCGGCGGGCAGCACTACGCCCGGGCCATGCAGGCGCTCTCCGCGGGCGACTACGCCACGGTGGCCGACGTTACGCTCACCTACTACGACAAGGCGTACTTGTTCGGTCTTTCCAAACGCGATCCCAACACCGTCCACCGCCTGCCGGTAGCCGGCCTCTCCCCGGCAGCGACTGCCGAACGCCTGGTTGCGCACGCCAATGACCTGGATGCTTCGGTACTTCGCGCTTCGACCTCCGTCCTGGGGCAGTAGTCATTTCCCACTCGTATACACCAGCCCCACGGCCAGGGCCTGGCTCAGTTGCACACCGGGGTCCTGGTCGCGGTCGTAGAGCAGGATGCCCGTCAGGTTCACGTTGATGTACTTGTTGACCTTGGAAGTGAAGGAAAGGTCGAGGCGGTGGTCCAACTGGTTGAAGGTCAGGTTCTGAAGGTTGGCAAACAGCAGGTAGCGGCCTTTGATGTTAAGCGTTGACGTGACGTTGCGGTCGTAATTGGCCAGCACCTGCGCGGCCAGCCATTCGTACCGCGTGCGGCTGCCGATGGGCACCCCGTAGTTTTCGGGCACGTTCCGGTACACGGTGGTGTCGTACACAATGGTGATGCGGGGCGCCACCGGGCTGAGGCGCAGGTAAAAGTACTCCTGCGGCTTGTACTCGAATCCCCAGGCGGTGGTAATGAACGCGGGTGCCATGAATTTCGAGATGAATTGCGCCTCCTCCACGCCCTGGGCGTCTTTCACGTACTTGTAACCCGGGGCAAACTGCGTGATGAAGTTAGCCGACGTGAACAGGCTCCAGGTATCGGTAAGCTTGTGCCCCAGCTTCGAATCCAGCCAGATGCGGTCGTTGGTCTTGCGGGGTCCCTGCCCGGCGTTGTTCACCACGCCGTACAGCAGTTCGCCTTCGCTGACGAACTCCGTGCGGCGGCGGCTGTACTGGGCAGTGGCCCGCAGCAGCGTTCCCAATGCCAGTGAATTGATGCCGCCGGCCCGCCAGTTGCGGCTGAAAGAAGACTGGCTGAAGTTGGCCCCGGCGGTCAGTTTGCCCTTCCAGTAGCTGGTGTCTCTGGCGGCAGCCCGAATGGAGTCCTGGGCCCGCAGGGGCAGGGTGAATAACAGGCAAACCAGGAGCAGGAAAGGAATGGTTTCGCGCATCGGGAGGGATCGGGATTAACCGGATTAAAGGATGACCAGGCGTAGGATGAGCAGGATGGGAAGAAACGCGGTACGGGCTTAGCGCTGTTACGTCTGGTTGAAGCGTAGAGGCATTATCTTGTCGCGTACGTTCTTGATGGAGAGCATCGGTACATCGACCCTTTCTCGTTTCCGCGCCAAACGATGGGCATTGTCATGCTGACGTGAGGAAGCATCTGGTACAAAAGCCAGGGTTGTTGGGATTACCACACAGGTAGTCTATTCATTCACCAGATGCTTCCTTACGTCAGCATGACAAAACCGGCTTTTGGCGCGGAAATTTGGGAGAATCCCTACCCATCCAGGTATGATCTGCTTTTGGAAACAGGTATGGGACAAGCTGAGGCTTCCACGCTCCAACCAGACGCGGCAGCGCTAAGCACATACCGCGTTTCTTCCCCTCCTGCTCATCCTACGCCTGGTCATCCTTCAATCCGGTTAATCCCGATCCCTCCGGTTAATCCTTCAATCCTGCAAATCCTGATCCGGTCCTCCGTTCGCCCCGGATGGCATCGCGGATTTCGGTGAGCAGGATTTCTTCGCGGGTGGGGGCGGGCGGCGTCACCGGCGGGTTGGCGGCCTCCTTACGGCGCAGTTTATTGGCCCCCTTCACCAGCACGAACACGGCAAAGGCGACGATCATGAAGGTGATCACGTTCTGGATAAAGTTGCCGTACGCAATCACGGCCCCGGCTTTGCGGGCCGCCTCCAGGTCCTTGATGCCGGCCGTGCTGCCGTCGAGGGGCAAAAACAGGTTCTTGAAGTCGATGTTCTTGAGCACCTTGCCGATGGGCGGCATGACGATGTCGTTGACCAGCGAGTTGACCACCGTGCCGAAGGCCGCACCGATGATGATGCCTACGGCCAGGTCCAGCACGTTGCCCTTGATGGCAAATTCTTTGAATTCTTTGAGAAAGCCCATGTGGATTGAAGGATTAAAGGGTTGAAGGGTTGAATCACAGAATTCCCGAACGTCCCGGCAATTCCATGATGCGGCAATGCTATGATTCTGTACTTCTGTGATTCTCTAATTCCGTCATTCGGCAACTTGGACTTCCACGTCCTTGTAGAGCACGTGCATGTCCTGGCCCCCGTGGAGTTGGAGGGCAAGGTGGCCCGCGGTGCGGCCGGGGTCGTTGGTGAGTTGGGCGGTCTGGTGGCCGTTGAGCCACACGGTGATGTTGCCGCCCTTGGCTGACACAGTCAGTTGGTTCCAGTCCTGGGCGCCGGTGCGGTCAAGTTTGATCCATTGGCGGACGTTGGCCGTGTCGGCTTTGGCGACCCATTCGCGGCCGCCGGTTTCGTAGAGGCCGCCGGTCTCCCACTTGTCTTCCACCTCGGCCTGGAAGCCATGAACGCCCACGGTGCCGCCTACTTCGTCCACGCGGAAGTAGAAGCCGCTGTTGCCCTTGAGCACTTTGAATTTGACGCGGGCCACAAAGTCGCGGTACGTTTTGTCGGTTACCAGCAGGCCGTGACGCGGGTCCGACTTGGGGCTGGTGCCCACAATGGCGCCGTCCTTCACCTCCCACTGCCCACCGGGAATGGCGTGCCAGCCCTTAAGGGTTTTGCCGTCGAACAACGGCGTCCACTTGTCTTTTTGCGGAACCAATTCCGGTTGGGGAAACAGGTCGAAAAACAGGGCGAGAATGAGGGGGATAAAGGTGGTCATGGCAGGTTGTATATGCGTTGATTATTGCGGTTTTGCGACAGGTTGGTAAAAAATTTTATGCGGACGAACAACTTATCATGACGGCGGGAAGGAGCCGTTTTTGGTGTAGTTCATCAAGTAGTGGACTGTGTACGCCATTACGCAATCTCCTGATACCCCGGGACCTCCATCCCCCTACGGCAACCCCAGCATCCCGGCGGCGGCCTTCTCGGACTTTTCCTCCCAGCCCCGGTCCACGCGGAGTTCGGGCAGTTTCTGCTGCAACTGCCGGACGCCTTCGGGCGTCACCTGCGTCTGCCAGAGGTACAGCGACTTGAGCCCCTTGAGCCCTTCCAGGTGCTTGAGCCCCGCGTCGGTAACGGCCGTGCCGTAGAGGTTGAGGTATTCGAGTTGCGACAAGCCTTTGAGTTTGACGAGTACGGCATCGGAGGCGTTGCTCCCTTGCAGGTGGAGCCTGGAAAGGTTCTTGAGGGAAGGCAGCACGTTCCAGGCTTCGGCGGGCAGTTGGGCGTTGCTCAGGTCGAGCCAGGTAACCTGCTGGGCCATTTTGGGCAGGAGCCCGAATGGTTCCGTGCCGGCCGCTTCGGCCTTCTTCCACCACTTTACCTGGAGCAGGTTACTGCCTTGCGCCACAGGCATTATTGACATTCCAACTTTGCGTAACTGAGCTACTGCGGCCGGCGGGGCGGGCGGCACTTTCAGGGCCATTACCCCTTGCGGGCCGTCAGCGGGAGCCGCGTTGGTCAGGCGGGCCAGCATCACTTTTACTTCGGGCGTAGCCTGGAACTGGGCCACCGTTTTGTCGAACGAGGCGCCGCCGTCGATCCACCAGCGGATCAGTTCGACCTGCTCCTTGGTAAGCTGCGACTTGCCCTTGGGCGGCATGTGGTCGTCGTGTTCTTCGGGCAGCAGCAGCCGCTTCACCATTTCGCTCCCCTCGGCATTGCCGGCCACGAACAGCGGACCGCTTTCACCGCCCTTTACCAGTTGCTCGGGGCGGTCCATGCGCAGGTCGCCCTTCATCTTGTCGGGGTTGTGGCAGTTCACGCAGCGGGTTTCCACGATGGGGTGGATGATGTCGCGGTACACCACGGCCTCGGCCAGGTTGGTAATGGGCTTCGACTGCACCGGCTTCTGGCGGGGCGGCAGGCCGGCCAGCGTCCGCAGGGGTTGGGGCATGTACTGGGTCAGGTAGTCGGAGCCGTGCGTAAGGGCGCCGCCGTAGTGCCCCGCCCCCATCGTCAGGAACACGGCCAGCACGAACACCGGGAAGTACACCCGGCCCCCCGGGAAGGACGGCCAGCGGTCGGCGTTGACTTTAAGCACGTAGGCCAGCACCGACAGGGCGGCCACGCCGATGCCCAGCCACTGGTGCCAGAAGAGCGTATCGGCTTCGTAGCCGCCGCTCAGCGACAGGAAGTAGCCCATCACCGCCGTCAGCACGGCGCTGACGGTGCCCAGCAGCAAAATGAACGTGACGGCGTGGCGCAGTTCCCGGTACCGCTGGAACCGCGAAAACACTTCCAGCATGAAGGCCACGAACAGGAAGCCGATGGGTATGTGCACCAGCAGCGGGTGAAACCGGCCCAGGAAGGTCAGGATTTCGGGCGGCTCCGCCTGGGCGGTCTGCGCCGATGCTGAAGCGGAAGCCAGCAGCAGGGCCAGCCCCAAACTCAACCGCAAAGGGCGCGAAGGGAAAGTGCAAAGATCGCCAGGGCGGTCGCTGACACCCAAGTTATTCTTTTTATCGTGCAATTTTTGCAAAGCCAGAAGTATCCGTTGACCAAACATGCATCAGAAGTGTAAACTGTCGGAGAACTTAAAAAAAAGAGAACCGCCCCCTCTTCCCAATCAAAAATCAATATGCCGAATAATTGTCAATTATCCATTTTCCATTGCCAATTCACCCCACCAATGCCCAAAATCACGCCCATAATCCTGACAATCCAATAATCGGGTAAATCCTGAGCTAGACAAGTACCTCCTTCACCACCTTGCCGGCCACGTCGGTGAGGCGGAAGGGACGGCCCTGGAAGGGGAACGTAAACTTTTCGTGGTCGAAGCCCAGCAGGTGCAGGATGGTGGCCTGGAGGTCGTGCACGTGCACCTTGTCCTTCACACCGTAGTAGCCGATCTCGTCGGTTTCGCCGAACGAAAAACCTTTTTTGACTCCCGCGCCGGCCATCCACACGGTAAAGGCTTCCAGGTGGTGGTCGCGGCCCATGAACGGCAGGGTTTGCCCGTCGCGGTTTTCCTGCATGGGCGTACGGCCAAACTCGCCGCCCCACACCACCAGCGTCTCGTCGAGCAGGCCGCGCTGCCTGAGGTCCTTGAGGAGAGCCGCCACGGCCTGGTCCGACTCCCGGCACTTGTCGCGCAGGCCCACCTCAATGGAGCCGTCTTTGCTCGTGCCGTGGGTGTCCCAGCCCCAGTCGAAGAGTTGCACGAACCGCACGCCCCGTTCCACCAGCCGCCGGGCCAGCAGGCAGTTGCGGGCAAAGGAGCCCTTGTTGGGGTCCACGCCGTACATCTTGGTGATGGACTCGGGTTCGCCCTTGATGTCCATTGCGTCGGGCACCGACATTTGCATCCGGAAGGCCATCTCGTACTGCGAAATCCGCGTCAGCACTTCGGGGTCGCGCACCGAATCGTACTGCTGCCGGTTGATCTGGTTGATGGCATCAATGGTTTTGCGGCGAATGTCACGGTTCATGCCCTGCGGGTTGGACACGTACAGCACGGGGTCGCCGTCGGTGCGGCACTGCACGCCCTGGTACACGCTGGGCAGGAAGCCGCTGCCCCACACACTTTTGCCCGCGTCGGGCTGCTTGCCCCCGGAGGCCAGCACGATGAAGCCGGGCAGGTCGTCGTTTTCGGAGCCCAGCCCGTAGGTGACCCACGACCCGAGGCTGGGCCGGCCGAGGCGGGCACTGCCCGTGTGCATGAGCAGTTGGGCCGGGGCGTGGTTGAACTGGTCGGTGTACATGGCCTTCAGAAAGGTCACCTCGTCGGCCACGCCTTGCAGGTGCGGCAGGTAGTCGGACACCCAGGCGCCGGACTGGCCGTGCTGGGCGAACTTGCCCTGCGGGCCGAGCATCTTGGGCGTGCCCTGGATGAAGGCGAACTTCTTGCCGGCCAGCAGTTCCTGCGGACAATCCTTGCCGTGGTACTTGGCGAGTTCGGGCTTGTAGTCAAACAGTTCCAGTTGGGAGGGCGAACCGGCCAGGTGAATGTAGATCACCCGTTTGGCCTTGGGCACGAATTGCGCCGGCCGGGGCGTCATGGGGTCGCCCGGGGTGGCCGGAGCCGCCACCGCTTGCTGGCCTTTCGGTCCCTTATCGCCGCAGCCGCCCAGCAGGAATTGCAGGGCAAAGGCGCCCAGCCCGGTGGAGCAGGTTTGCAGGAAGTGCCGCCGCGTGTCGCTTTGCAGGGCCTGTTGCCGCAGTTCATCTAAAAGCTTTTCCATCAGCTACTTGTCAATCGGTTTTGTATCATCTGCTTACAGTCATCCACGTCCCCTCATTCCTTCGTAATCACTTCGTCGAGGTTGAGGAGGGTGTTGGCTACCACCGTGAGGGCGGCCCGCTGGGCGTCGTTCGACCCGTCGTCGATCAGTTGGCAGGCTTCCAGCGGGTTGGCCCGGTAATGCTTCTCAGTGTCGTGGTAGAGCCGCACGAGTACGTCGCGCTTGGCCGGGGTAATGTCGCGGACCATCACCCGCCGGTACGCAGCACCGATCCGCCGGTCGGGCGTGGTTTCGTGCGTCTTCATCCAGTCGGCCAGTTTGCGCGACGCTTCCAGGTACACGGTGTCGTTGAGGGTCACCAGGGCCTGCAAGGGCGTGTTGGTGCGGATGCGCCGCACCTGGCAGAACTCGCGGCTGGGGCTGTCGAAGGTTACCATCGAGGGGTACGGGGCGGTGCGTTTCCAGTAGGTGTAGAGCGCCCGGCGGTACCGGTCCTCGCCCGTAGCGGTTTTCCAGGTTGCCCCGTCGTAGGGCGACTGCCAGATGCCATCGGGCTGCGGCGGCATCACCGACGGGCCGTACATCTTGGGACTGAGCAGGCCGCTCACGGCCAGGGCCTGGTCCCGTACGCTTTCCGCCGGGAGGCGCACCCGGGGGCCGCGGGCCAGCAGCCGGTTGGCGGGGTCTTTGGCCACCTGTTCCGGGCTTGCCTCCGACCGTTGCCGGTACGTGGCCGACAGCACCAGTTGCTTCAGCAGCTTCTTGACGCTCCATCCGTGGGTTTCCATGAATTCCACGGCCAGCCAGTCGAGCAGTTCGCGGTGGGTGGGCGGAATGCCCTGCGTGCCGAAGTCCTCGGTCGTTTCCACCAGGCCCGTGCCGAACAGTTGTTCCCAGAAGCGGTTGACGGCCACCCGGGCCGTGAGGGGGTGCTGGCGGCTTGCCATCCAGCGGGCCAGGCCGAGGCGGTTGCGGGGCAACCCTTTCGCCATCGGCGGCAGCGACTTGGGTACGGCGGGCGTTACCTCGGGGCCCTTCACCAGCCAGTTGCCCCGCACGAACGCGTGGGTTTTGCGGGCCAGCATGCCCGTGCCGTCAAGCATTACGGGCGTGGTTTCCGCGTCGGCGTTGAGGAGTTCGGCCAGCTTGCGGTCCGTCTCGTCCAACTTGTCGGCCGTTTGCCCCGGCAGGTGCGACCGGAAAGCAACCCATTTGATCATCACCCATTTTTTGGGGTCCTGCGGGCCGTCCAGCGAAAGGTACAGGTCGCGCTTCCCGGTCAATGGGGGCAGCGTAAAAATCTGCGTGGTATCGCTCCATTCGCTGCCGGTGTTGGGCACGGGCTGGGTCATGACCACGGGGCCGTCGGCACTGTCGCGGCGCACGGTAACGGTGGCCTTCCGGATGCCGGTGCCCCAGGCCACCACCAGCCGGCTTTTGCCCGCCAGGTCCACGCCCTTGATGCGGGCCGAACCGCCGTGCTGGAAGCCGAAGTACTTGGCGTCGAGCAGCGAGGCGTTTTTGTAGGAATCAAAGTCGTGGGAGTTGATTTTGGGCTCCATGATCCGCACGAACTGCACCAGGTCCCGCACCTGTTCGGGCCCGGCCCTGCGGCTGGTGATCCACGTTTTGACTTCCTCCAGCTTCAGCGAATCTTCGGGTTTGTAGAAGCGCAGCGTCGGCGTTTCGCTGGTCACGTCCTCGTCGCGGGTGTTGTTGAAGAAGGCCATGAACTGGTAGTACTCCTGGTTCACGAACGGGTCGTAGGGGTGGCTGTGGCACTGCACGCACGAAAAGGTAGTGCCCGCGAACACGTCCCACGTGGTATTGACCCGGTCCATAACGGCCGCCACGCGGAACTCCTCGTCCTGGGTGCCGCCCTCGTCGTTGTTCATCGTGTTGCGGTGGAAGCCGGTGGCTACGAGCTGGTCGTCGGTGGGATTGGGCAGCAGGTCGCCGGCCATCTGCTCGATGGTAAACTGGTCGTAGGGCTTGTCCTGGTTAAATGCTTTGATGAGCCAGTCGCGGTAGCGCCAGATCTGGCGGCCGGCGTCCCGTTCGTAGCCCTTGGTGTCGGAATAGCGGGCCAGGTCGAGCCACGCGGCGGCCCATTTCTCGCCGTAGGTGGGGGAAGCCAGCAGTTGGTCCACCAGTTTCTCGTACGCCCCGGCGGAAGTATCCTGCAGGAAGGATTGCGCCAGTTGGGGCGTCGGGGGCAGGCCCGTGAGGTCGAGGCTCACGCGGCGGAGCAGGGTTTCGCGGGTGGCTTCGGGGGACGGCTTGAGGCCCTCGGCATTCAGCTTGTCGAGCACGAAAAGGTCCACCGGGTTGTGGCCCCACCCTTTCACTTCGGCTTTTTCATCCGTAAAGCCGGCCGTTAAGGAAGGCACGTCAGCTTTCGGCACCTCAGGCCGTTGCGGCGTTTGGTAGGCCCAGTGGTCGCCCCACTTGGCGCCCTGGTCGATCCACTTGCGGAGCAGTTCTACCTCTTCTTCCTTGAGGGGCGGCGCATCGAGGGGCATGCGCTGCTCGGGGTCCTGGAGGGTGAGGCGGCGGATCATTTCGCTGTCGCCGGCGTGGCCGGGAATGATGGCGGGCTTGCCCGACTTGGTGGCGGCCAGGGCTTCGTGGCGGAACAGCACGGAAAAACCTTCGGCCTTTTTGACGCCGCCGTGGCAGGCGATGCAGTTCTTGTTGAGGATGGGCTTGATCTGCGTGTTGAAGTCTACTTCCGGCTCCAGCCAGTGCCAGGGCCGCACGACCACGGTGGCCAGCACGGCCAGCACCGTCCCGGAGAGCAGCACATTGCGTTTATGTTGGAGGAAACGTGGGAGCATGGGAGTATTGGGTATTGAGAATTTAGTATTTAATAGCGCTGATTTTCAAGGTTTCGGCCCGGTTCGGAGTCGGAAATTGTCACGAAATGATACAGTTCGGCGAGGGAAATCTGAAGGTTCAGGTTGGTTAAGGTGAAGGTTTCGGAGCGGCTGGTGTAGGACCGGTCGGGCAGCCGGTCGCCACCGGCGTTTCGTTCGCACACCCGTACCCAAACTTCCTGGGGATTGACAATCAGGTAGGCTTGCAGCGAAGGGATTTGCCGATAAGAGTCAGCTTTTACCCCAAGGTCCTGGAAAGCCGTAGCCGGTGAAACTACCTCCACCAGCACCACGGGGTCACGCTTCTCGTTTCTGGATTGTCCGTCCCTCTCGGACTGGGTTGCCATTACATCCGGGAGGCGGTACTCAATGCCTTTTTTCACAACCAGCCTAACACTTTCAGTGTACACCCGGCATCCTTTGGGATAGAAATACCCCTTCAGTACGTCGGCGGCATTCTGCACAACCTGATTGTGTGGGAGCGTTGTGTACGCTTCTAAAGGAATAATGATCCCATTGTAGTACTCGTACCGTTCTCCTCTCCCGGCGTTGCGCACCAGTTCCTCGTACTCCTCGGGGGTATAGTGCGTTTTGGTTTTCAGCAGTGCGTCTCCCATCCTTACTTGTGTCTGTTGCATAGATGATCTTTCGCCGCATTACCCCTAATCATCAGGGAAAAAATATGCCATATCTCCGGGACATGGCATACCTTACCTTGGGGCCATATCCCCCTACACGCGTTCCAGTTTAACCGGGTAGGTTTTGTCCGAGTTCCATTGGGCTACGTAGAGGTTGTCGTCGTTGTCCACGCACACGTCGTGGGGGTGCTTGAACAGGTTGGCCGTTTGGGTGAGCGGCTGCAATGCCCCGTCCTGGTACACCGGTTCGCTGCCGCCGGGCACCGACACCAGTTTGTCGTTCTTGTCGAGTACCACCAGGAAGCCCGAACGCGAATCCCAGGGCATGCGCGACACCAGCACCGAGGCGTACACGTTCTGGCCGCGGATCACCGGGCGGCACACGTAGGCGCCGGGCAATTTGATGGTCTTGAGCAGCTTGCCGTCCAGCGTAAACCGCTTCAGGGCGTTCTCCTCCCGCGAAGTCACCAGCAGGGTCGGGTTCTTCTTGTCGCGGGCATCGAGGCACACCCCGTGGGCCTGGCGGATATTTTCTTCCTTGTCGCCCTTGCCGCCGAAGTGCCGGATGTACTCGCCCTTGGGGCTGTACTGGGTCACGAAGCTCTTGCCGTAGCCGTCGGCCACGTAGATGTCGCCGTTCGGGCCGATGGCCGTTTCGGTGGGTTTGAACTCGTCGGCCGTGGCGTAAATACCCGCCTCAGCGGGGTACTTGAGCGTCATCAGGATTTTGCCGTCGAGGGTGGTCTTGTACACCTCGTGGCGGTCGTGGTCGGTGATGAACAGGAACTCCTCGCCGCCCGCGTTCCACAGGGTAAGGCCGTGGGCGCCGGGGAAGTCGTTGCCCCAGGTGGAAAGCAGTTTGCCGTCCTTGTTGTAGATGATGACGTTGTTTTTGGTTTCGTTGGTAAGCAGCAGCAGGCGGCCCTTCTTGTCCTGCACCATTTCGTGACAGTCCTTCACCGGCGTGGTGGCGGCATCGAGTACGCCCCAGCCGCCTACCACGCGGTACCGGTGCGAACCGTGGCCCAGGGTGTCGGTGTCGCTTCGCTTAAAAAATTCGGAAGGGGTCAGCAGGGCCGTTCCCGCCAGGGCGGCACTCTGGTTTAAAAAGGTACGGCGGCTCGTGGGGTGGGTCATGGGTGGAAGGTTTGAGAGTTGGAAGGTGAGCAGGTTTACGTGAATGATTTTGGTTCTTCTATAACTTTAGGCTTTATAACTCAATTGTATTAGGTACAGTTGATTACGACTAATCATTGGTAAGCCGCCTCAATCGGATAGGGTTTAAACCCTATCCGATTGAGGGCTCATCGATTTACTTCCGCCAGCAGGTGCCGTACCTGCGAATCGCCGAAGCCGTAGATGCCTTCGCGTCCGAAGAACGCCCGGAAGATGGCCGGGAAGTCGGTGGTGCCGGCGCTCACAATGTCTTCCAGGACGGCGACGGGCCGGGATTTTTGCCCGGCGGCGGGGTATCGTTCGACGTGAGCCCGCACCACTTCGCGCAGGTAGGGAAAGCGCTGCGTTTCCCGGGCCGCCAGGGCTTCCAGCCGTTGCAGGTCGTGCCGGCGGTACGCTTCCCACAAGTCTTTGCCCAGCGCCAGGTCGGCCCGGGTGAGCGGTACCCGGTTCCAGTAGGCGGCCACCAGCCCTTCGCCGTCCGCCGGCCCGAACCCTTGCCACACGTCCGCTCCGGGATCTGTTTGCGGCATCACCCTGTTCACCAGTAAATTATCTTTTCTTCCTTCAAGTAATGCCAGAAGAAACCACGTGTTCACCTGGCAAAACAGGTCGTGCTCAAACCACAGGTTCACCTCCGTCCCGCCGGGCAGTTGCCGGACCTGCTCCACTTGCGCCACTACCTTGGCCTCGTAGCCGGCGCGGGTTTCCCCGTACGTTTCCCCGATGAACCGGGCCCGGGTTTCCCAGAACGCGGCCGGGGTATCGCCGTCCAGCGGCCCCTCCACGAGACATTCCCGGAACACGATCCGTTCGCCCTCCAGGGCCTCCCCCGGAAACTTCTCCGCCAGGGCGTCGCCGTTTAAAATGTGAAAAATCATATCAGGATTTGCGGGATTAAAGGATTAGCAGGAATGGTACACTGATTTATTATGATTAAACTCCTGTGAATCATCACCATCACGGGT
The DNA here is from genome assembly GCA_963844325.1 of uncultured Sphingobacteriales bacterium. Taxonomy (GTDB): domain Bacteria; phylum Bacteroidota; class Bacteroidia; order Cytophagales; family 172606-1; genus CADCTQ01. Next base: position 3,134,210 of record CAWJNV010000002.1, on the reverse strand, counting down.
TTCCGCCAGGCTCCATCATAATCATCATAACCAATCAGTGTACCATTCTCCATCTAGGTCAGGATACCCTTCACCACTTTACCCGCTACGTCGGTGAGGCGGTAGCGGCGGCCCTGGTGCTTGAACACCATCTTTTCGTGGTCGATGCCCAGCAGGTGCATGGCCGTGGCCTGGAAGTCGTGGATGTGCACGGGGTCCTTCACGACGTTGTAGCCGAACTCGTCGGTTTCGCCGTAGGTAAAGCCCGGCTTGATGCCCGCCCCGGCCATCCAGATCGTGTAGCAGCGGGGGTGGTGGTCGCGGCCGTAGTTTTCGGGCGTAAGCTTGCCCTGCGAGTAGTTGGTGCGGCCAAACTCCCCGCCCCAGACCACCAGCGTATCGTCGAGCAGGCCGCGCTGCTGGAGGTCCTTCACCAGGGCCGCCGAGGGCTGGTCCACGCTTTGGGCCATCGTCTTGATGTCTTTGGGCAGGTCGCCGTGCTGGTCCCAGCCCTGGTGGTAAAGTTGCACGAACCGCACGCCTTTTTCGGCCAGCCGGCGGGCCAGCAGGCAGTTGGCGGCGTACGTGCCGGGCTTGCGCGATTCGGGACCGTACATGTCGTAGATGTAGTCGGGCTCCTTGGAAATGTCGAGGGTTTCGGGCACCGAGGTCTGCATGCGGTAGGCCATCTCGTACTGCGACACGCGCGAATTGACCTCCGGGTCGAGCACGTGGTCGAACTGCTGCTGGTGGAGCTTGGCCAGGTAGTCGAGCATGCGCCGGCGGCTGGCCTTGTCGATGCCCGCCGGGTCGTTGAGGTACAGCACGGGGTCCTTGCCCGAGCGAAACATCACGCCCTGGTGTTCGGAGGGCAAAAAGCCGTTGCCCCACAGCTTGGCGTACAGGGGCTGGTCGCCGTCCTTGCCCTTGGAGAGCAGCACGCAGAAGGTGGGCAGGTTTTCGTTGTCGGTGCCCAGGCCGTAGCTCACCCAGGAGCCGAAGCTGGGGCGGCCCGCCTGCTGGGAACCGGTCTGCACGAAGGTCACGGCCGGGTCGTGGTTGATGGCTTCCGTGTGCATGGACTTGACGAAGCACACCTGGTCCACGATCTGCTGGTGGTAAGGCAGCAGGTCGCTGAGCCAGGCGCGGCTCTGGCCGTACTGGGCAAACTCGAACTTGCCGAACGCCAGCGGGAAGGAACGCTGCCCCGACGACATGCCGGTGAGCCGCTGGTTGCCCCGCACGGAGTCGGGCAGTTCCTGGCCGAACATTTCGCGCAGTTTGGGCTTATAATCAAACAGTTCGAGCTGGGAAGGCGCCCCACTCTGGAACAGGTAGATCACGCGTTTGGCCTTGGGCACGAAGTGCGGCAACAGCTTCGCCGGGTCGTCAGCGGCGCCGATCACGCCGTGGGCCGCCGCCCCGGAACGTCCCGTGTTGAGCAGCGAACCCAGGGCCGCCGCCCCCAGTCCCAGCACGCTTCCCTTCAGGAATTCCCGCCGGTTCAACTGGTGCGCAATGTCATGAAGCAGCTTATCCACGTCGGTTTTCGTTTAGTTGGTGCATTGGTCATTGGTCATTGGTCATTGGTCATTGGTAGGCGTAGGTCATCGTACCGGATTGACCATTGACTACTGTACCAATGACCAATGACTACTGACCATTTATCGTTTCATGACAAATTCGTCAAAGTTCATCACCGTGGTGGCGACCATCGTGCAGGCGGCCAGTTCGGCGGCCGGCAGCGAAGTGTCCCACGTTGATTCACCGGTTTTGAGCAAGTCTTTGACTTTCTTAGGGTTCTTGGTAAAGTCAGTTAGTTCTTCAGTATACAATTGTTTGAGCAACGTTAGTTCCCCGGGGCGCGGCGCGCGCGAAGTCAGGGCCATGAAAGCGTAGCCGATCCGGGCTTCCGGGGCGCGGCCCCCCTCCCGCATCATCCGTTCGGCCAGCTTGCGCGACGCCTCCACGTACTGCGGGTCGTTCATCAGCACCAGCGACTGCAACGGCGTGGCCGTCTTCTGCCGCTTCACCACGCACAGGTACCGGTCGGGGGCGTCGAAGTTCATCATCGAAGGGGGCGGCGAACTGCGTTTCCACACCGTGTAGAGGCTCCGGCGGTAGAGGTCGTCGCCCTTGCCCTGCTCGTAACGGGTTTTGTTGCGCGTAGCCAGGGCTTCCCAGATGCCCGCCGGCTGGTACGGGTACACGCTGGGGCCGCCGATCTTGGGCACCAACAGGCCGCTGGCCGCCAGGGCGTTGTCGCGGATCTGCTCGGCCGACAACCGGAAGCTCGGGCCGCGGCTGAACAGCGTGTTGTCGGGGTCGCGTTCGAGGGCCTTTTGCGAGGGCACCGACGCCTGCCGGTACGCCGCCGAGGTCACCAGCATTTTCATGAACGCCTTTACGTCCCAGCCCGACGCCATCAACCGCACGGCCAGGAAGTCGAGCAGTTCGGGATGCGTGGGCATCGAACCCTGGTTGCCGAAGTCATCCACGGTGTTGACCAGCCCCTTGCCGAAGCACATGGCCCACAACCGGTTCGCCGTCACGCGGGAGGTCAGCGGATGGTTTTTGTCGAGCAGCCACTTGGCCAGCCCCAGGCGGTTGGCGGGCAGTTTCCGGTCGAAGGCCACCAGTTTGGCCGGGGTGTTGGGGTTCACGCGTTCCTTGGGGGCGTCGTAGGCCCCGCGGTCCAGGATGTGCGTCGCCAGCTTTACCTTCCGTTCCTGCATAATCATCACCTCGGGCTGGTCGGTAAGCACTTGGTTCTCGGCGTCGCGGAGCTTGGTGAGGGCCTGCAGGTTCCGGGCGTAGGCTGGATCAAAATTGAGCAGGTAGTACCCAAACAGGTCGCGGGTCTGCGCGGCGGTGCGTCCGGTGCGCGGGAGCCGGAGCAGTCCGCTGATGTAGCCGCTCTCCCCCGACAACTCCCTGACCTCTGCCGGGGCCAACTGGCGGTTGTACGCCATGAATTCATCGACGGCGACGTTGCGGATGCTGCCCTGGAAAAATTTGCCCATCTCGAACGGCCGCTTGTGCCAGTTCGTTTTCTTTTCGCCGTGCAGCAGGCTCTTGTGCAGGTTGTCGGCCAGTACCGTCCGGGGGCCTTCGCGGCCGTCCACGAATAGTTTTACGCCGGAAGCCGAGCTGCTGCCGTCGTAGGTCAGCGCCACGTGGTGCCAGCGGTTGGGCGTCAGCTTGTCTTTGGTCAGGAGGTCAATGCAATTGGCCGGCCACACGTAGCTGAGGCTTACCGAAAGGGTATTGTCTTTGTTGAGCACCAGGCGGTATCCGCGAAATCCTTCGAATTCGCCGTTGGACTTGCCCATGATCATTCCCTGCTCCCCTGCTTTGAGTACGTTCACCCAGATGCTCACCGAGAAGGGCTGGTGACGGTCGAAGTTCAATTCTTCGGTAAACTCCATGCCGGCGTCGCCGATGAACTTACGGGCCTTGCCCCGTTTGCCTTCCACCACCACCGGCTTGTTGGTGGGGTCGCCGGTGATTTTTCCCTTCAGCTTGCCCTTTACTTGGTTTTCCAGGACTTCCTCCTTTTGCGGCTCCTCGAAAGCAAACCAGCCGAGCAGCCCGGCCGGGCGCGTGGCGAACGCATCCGGTGACTTTTCCGCGTCGGCCAGCCACCGTTCAAACGGTTCCCCGTAGGTGTCCGGCTGCAAGGTCTTTTCCAGGGGCGTCATTTTTTCGCGGATGAACTTCAGCTTCTCCTCGGCGGCCGAGTCGGGCAGGATCAGCGTGGGCGAGGCTTCGCCGTTGTAGGGGATGATGCCCGAGTCGTGGTTGTTGTTGAAGAACGCCGACAGCGAATAATAGTCTTTCTGGGAAATGGGGTCGTACTTGTGGTCGTGGCAGCGGGCGCATTCCACGGTGAGGCCCAGGAACGCCTTGCCGAAGGTGTTGGTGCGGTCGGCCACGTACTCCACGCGGTACTCCTCGTCCACCACGCCGCCCTCCTGCGTCTGCGGGTGGTTGCGGTTGAAGGAAGTAGCCAGCAGCTGGTCTTTGGTGGGGTTGGGCAGCAGGTCGCCGGCCAGTTGCCAGGTAATGAACTGGTCGTAGGGCAGGTTCTGGTTGTAGGCCCGGATGACCCATTCACGCCAGGGCCAGGAGTTGCGCATGCCGTCGTCCTGGTAGCCGTGCGAGTCGGCGTAGCGGGCCACGTCGAGCCATTCCGAGGCCATGTGTTCGCCGTAGTGCGGCGAGGCCAGCAGCCGGTCCACGGCCTTTTCGTAGGCGTTCGGCGAATTGTCTTTGAGGAAGACGTCCACCTCGGCCACGCTGGGTGGCAGGCCGGTGAGGTCGAAGGCAGCCCGGCGGAGCAGGGTTTCTTTGCCGGCTTCGGGAGAAGGTTGCAACCCGTTGTCTTCTAAGCGCTTGAGGACGAACTGATCAAGCGGCGTTTTAATCCAGTTCCTGGCTTTTACCGCGGGCAGTTCCGGCTTCTGGGGGGCCGTAAACGACCAGTGTTCCTTCCACTTGGCGCCCTGGTCAATCCACTTGGCGAGGATGGCGATTTCGGATTCGGAGAGTTTGAGGTTGGAGTTGGCCGGCGGCATCATCAATTCAGGGTCCTTGGAAATGATGCGTTCGAAGAGGTGGCTGCTTCCCAGGTCGCCGGCCACGATGGCGTGCCGCTCTCCCAGGCTGTCGAGGGCCGCAAAGGCACCAGCCTCCGTGTCGAGGCGCAGGTTGCCCTCCCGCTTGTTGGCGTCGGGACCGTGGCAGGCAAAGCACCGGTCCGACAGGATGGGCTTGACGTGGAAGTTGAAATCGACTTGCGCCGGCAGCGTAGCCAGCAGGCTGTCACTCCCGTACGAAGTCGTCCGTTTACAACTCCCCAAGCCGTGCAGCAGGGCGGCCCCGAAGGCGGCCGGGGCAATCAATAACAGCAGACGCGTACTGAACCGACTCATGGGATAATGGCTTACCGGTTAATTGATTAGGCGGACAAATGTGCAATGGGCCTTTCTCAAAAGTACGAAATTTACCCCTTTATTTCAAGTATGTCTTCGAATCATTCAATTGTTAAAAAAGGGATTATTATGCGGATGCGGGGTTGCAGGGAGGTATGACGAAGGTTTCACGCAAAGACCGCAAAGGAGGAGCGCAAAGAAAAAGGAGTGTGGCAGGTACCGTTTTGTTCCCTGGGTAGGCGTCGCATGGCGGCATTCGCCGCATCGCGGTACTCATCGCATTGCGCGTAGGGCCACGTCGCGGGAAAGGACCGCGTCGCGGTACTCGTTGCGTCGCGGTAGTTGTCGCATCGCGGGAAAGGACCGCGTTGCGGCTCCCCTCCTCGGAGGGGTTAGGGGGTGGGTTTACTTGCATGCAACGTATAATGTGGGGATTACCGCAAAAGGAGAATCCGCAGGAGTGAAAATCCGCAGAAGGTTGAGCACTGCGTGTCGGAGATCACCGCAATGTGATGATCCCCTGGTAACCCGTCGCATTGAAGTAAACCCACCCCCTAACCCCTCCGAGGAGTAGGGTTGTTTAGTTTTTGTGTAAGTAGTTGTTAGCAAGTATATTTGCAAGAAATATAAATGAGTATGGCTGCTAACTTGTTATCTTTTCTGTCCAAAGTACCTGATCCTCGCTGTAAAAAGGGTAGTCGCCACCCCTTGCCCTCGCTACTGGCAATGATAGTCATAGGCAACTTAAGTGGCTACTACGGCTATCGGGAACTGGCCCGCTTCATGCAACGTCACGCCTGGGCGTTTGTACGCTTGTTTGGTTTTAAGCACGGCGTACCGGGTCATGTTACCATCGGCGAAGTGTTAGGCAAGCTTGACTTTGAGGCCTTCAAGCAGCAGTTCCAGGCTTGGCTCGGCCAACTACAAGCTCAGCCCCTAGGACAAGCTCAACCCCTAGAACAAGCTCAGCCAGCCTACAGCTTAGACGGCAAGAGTTTGAAGTCTACCCTTTCTGACTACCCAGAAAGCTACCAGGACTTTGTGGCTATGGTACAGGTGTTTTCTCACCAAAGCCAGTTGGTAGTAGGCTTACAAGCCTTTCACAATGGCCAGCAGGGTGAGGCCCAAGTCGTGCGCGATTTGATTGAAAAACTCGATCTAAAAGGCGCTATGCTCACGCTGGATGCCTTGCACAGCCAAAAAAAACGCTAGAAGCTATTGTTGATTCGGGTAATGACTACTGCTTGCAAGTGAAGGCCAATCAGGTCAAGCTCCTGGCCCGCCTCCAACAAGAGGCCCGCTCCCAAAAGCCCCTCAGTGAGCAGCAGTACCGAGAGAAGAACCGGGGTCGCCTCGAACACCGCCACTGCCAGCTCTTTGCCGCCCCTCAAGACTGGCAAAACTACTACAAAGGCATTGTCTGCTTTGTAGTGCTCAGGCGCTGGGGCTATCGCAAAGGCAAGCGCTTCCAGAAAGCTAAGCCTTATGAGAAGACCCACTACTATATCTTGAGCCGCAAGATGGAATCGGCCCAACAAGCCGCTACTCTGATTCGCAATCATTGGGGCATTGAGAACCGCTTGCATTGGGTGAAAGACGTCCACATGAAGGAAGACAAAAACCGCATCCGACACCATCAGGCCGCCAAAAACGTTTCCCTTATCAAGAACATGGTCTTGAATTTAACCAGAGCCAAAGGCTTCTCCTCTCTGAAAGCAACTACTGAACGCTATGCGCACAATATCAAAGAGCTATATTCCTGGCTTTTATAACTTAAACTGTACAGCCCTACTCCGAGGAGGGGAGCCGCGACGCGACCCTTTCCCGCAACGCGACGAGTACCGCGATGAGACGACTTTCCGCCATGCAGTCCTTTCCCGCGATGCGACAAGTATTGCAATGCGACACTTGCCCTGAGACGGTACTTCCGCCAGGCAAGGCAGCGTCCCGTGCTCATAAGCCTCCTTTTCTTGTTTTTTCTGCGTCTCCTTTGCGCCCTTTACAGTTACGTTCCTCCGCTTCCTACCCTTCGCGTTCCTCCTCCGGTCTGCTTTCCTCCCGTCTCCAGTCTCCCCTTTTATAGCTACTTTTACGCAAAAACTTCCCGATGACAGCAGCACCTTTTGCGGTACTATTTGACATGGACGGCGTGGTGGTGGACAACATCACGTACCACTTCGACGCGTGGCGGCAGTTTACGGCCCGCTACGGCCGGGGGCTCAGCGACGACGAGCTGACCCGCTACGTGAATGGCCGCGTGGCCAGGGAAGTGCTCGAATACCTGTTCAACCGGGAACTGACGGCTGAAGAAGTGCACCGCTACACCGAAGAAAAAGAGGGCGTGTACCGCGAACTGTACCGGCCGCACCTCAAACCCACCGAGGGCCTGCTCCCCTTCCTGGAATTGCTCCGTACCCATGACATCCCGACGGCCGTGGCTACCTCAGCCCCCTACTCCAACATCGACTTTACCCTCGGCGGCACGGGCACCCGGCCGTACTTCCGCGAGATTGTGGACGCCCGGCACGTGAAGCGGGGCAAGCCCGACCCGGAAATCTACCTCCAGGCGGCCGACCGGCTGGGCATGCGGCCCGACCGGTGCATCGTGATCGAAGACGCCCTGCTGGGCGTGCAGGCGGGCCTGGCGGCCGGCATGAAAGTGATCGGCATCACCACCACGCACCGGGCCGATGAACTGAGCAACACGCACCTGGTCATCAACGACTTCAAGGGCCTGTCGCTGCCTGTCCTCCGGCAACTGGTTTCGTAAGTTCAAAGTTTATGAGTTTATGAGTTTATGAGTTTATGAGTTTATGAGTAGAAAGCATTTCGTATTTGAAGCGTTATAACTTTGAACTCATAAACTTTAAATCCCCCCTTCCCCATGCACACGGACGTACGCCTGGCGGGCATTGAAATCGGCGGCACCAAGCTCCAGGTGGTTCTGGGCGGACCCGACGGCACGATCCGGCAGCGGCAACGCCTGGCGGTGGACCGCGACCGGGGCGCCGAAGGCATCCTGGCGGACATCAAAACCACCTTCCGGTCCTGGAACGTCCGTCCGGCGGCCGTGGGCGTGGGCTTCGGCGGCCCCGTGGATTGGCGGACGGGGCGCATCGCCACTTCGCACCAGGTAAAGGGCTGGTCGGGCTTCGAACTGGGCGCCTGGCTGACGGGCCTGCTGGGCTGCCCGGCCTTCGTGGAAAACGACGCCAACGCGGCGGCGCTGGCCGAAGCCGTGGCGGGGGCGGGTACCCCCTACGCCAACGTATTTTACATTACCCTGGGCAGCGGCGTGGGCGGCGGGCTGGTGGTTGACGGCCGGCTCTACCACGGCGCCCTGCCCGGTGAAACGGAAGTGGGCCACCTGCGCCTCGACCGCACCGGCACCACCCTCGAATCGCGCTGCTCGGGCTGGGCCGTGGACAAGCGCATCCGCGAGGCGGTCGGGCAGCAGCCGGGGGGTACGTTGGCGCAACTGGTTGGCAGCACGTCGTCCGGCGAAGCCTGCTTCCTCTCCCCCGCCCTCGAAGCCGGTGATTCGCTGGCCCAGTCTATTTTACGGGAAACGGCCGCCGACCTCTCTTTTGGCCTCTCGCACGTGGTGCACCTGCTGCACCCGGAAGTGATCATATTGGGCGGGGGCCTGTCGCTGCTGGGCGAACCGCTCCGGGCGGCCGTGCAGGCGCAACTCCCGCCCCTGCTTATGGAATCGTTCCGCCCCGGCCCCGCCATTGCCACGGCCCGCCTCGGGGAAGACGCCGTGCCCGTGGGGGCGTTGGTGCTGGCGGGGACCCGCTTCGCGGAAAGTATGGCTGGATGAGGGAGCGGCGGTAATTTCCGGCTGGATTTTAATGGTTGCAAAAAAGGGAGTGCTACCCTTTCAAGCAGCGCTTCGCTTGCACATCTGTCAATTTTTTTCGGGTGATCTGCCTTCAAACTCAAGCACTTGTGCTATATTAGGCATAAGCCGGCAACATCTGAATTTAATATGGCATCCTACAAACGTATTCCTAAATATTTCTCAGATAGAATAAAAGAAGCACGTGAAAAAGGCTTGAAGAAGTTAGATTTGAGCAGAGATTTTTTCGCAGAAGAGTCAGAAAAAATAACCGAGATTCCTGAAGAAGTATTCGGATTAAAACAGTTAAGGGAACTGAACGTTTCCAATAATCTACTCACGACTGTACCAAGTTCCATTTCCAGACTTACCAACTTAAATTACTTAAACTTAAGCCATAACCAGCTAAAGACCATTCCTAATTCGATTTATCAACTACAGCATCTGACTATTCTTGACCTGAGCTTCAATGTTCAACTGAATGTTCCGGAGGCGTTGTCCCATCTTCGGAGTTTAAGAAGCCTTTCTATTTCAGGGCTGAAGCTTACTGCAATTCCCAGGTCTATTGAAAAATTAGACCAGTTAGAAGTGCTTCTCATGGGCAGGAATGAGTTAAAAACCATCCCAAACTGGATATCCACGCTTCGAAACCTTACTGAACTCTGGTTGTCGGACAACTATTTATCTAATCTTCCAGAATCAATTGCTCTGCTCAACAAGCTTAGAGTGCTTGATATAGGCATGAACAGGTTCGCGCAAATTCCGGAAGTCGTATATAAATTAACCACCTTGAAGGAATTATACATCGGCAATTCCAATCCGCTACTTGATGATACAGAACAAGGCAACAGAATTACAGAGATATCTTCAAAAATATTAAATCTCAAAGAGCTGAGTCTGCTTGATATAACTTATCTTTTAATCAAAAATCCTCAACCCGAAGTTGTTTACGATGGCACTGCTAAAGCAACCCGTGCCGTCCAAGGAGTACTTATCAGTGTTTTCGAGCTTGAATTAGCAAACATTGAAAAGATAAAGTCCTACTTTCGACAACTACAATCTGAAGGGGAGGATTTCTTGTATGAAGCAAAATTTATTATATTAGGTGAAGCAGGGGCAGGCAAAACAACCCTGGCAAAAAAAATTAAGAATCCGGATTACAAACTTAAGGATGAAAAATCAACAGAAGGCATTCATGTTTCCCCGTGGTACTTCGTAACAGAAGATGGCCATACCTTCAGGGTCAATATCTGGGACTTTGGCGGCCAGGAAATTTATCATTCTACGCACCAGTTCTTTCTCACCAAACGTTCCCTCTACTCATTAGTTGCCGATACCCGTAAGGAAGATACCGATTTTTATTACTGGCTTAATATCGTGGAACTGTTGACGGACAACAGTCCATTGGTCATTATAAAAAATGAGAAACAAGACAGACACCGCGAAATCAACGAACGGCAGTTAAGGGGACAGTTTCTTAATCTCAACAACATCTGTGCAACGAACCTTCAAACCAACCGCGGGTTGTCACTTGTGCTAAATGAAATAAAAGCAAACATTAAAAAACTACCCCACATTGGTACTCCATTGCCCAAGACATGGGTAAAGGTGCGGGAAGCCTTAGAAAGAGATTCGAGAAACCACATCCCATTGAATGAGTATCTGGCTGTATGCCAACAGAATGGATTTACCAAGCCTGAAGATAAACTGCAACTGAGTGGTTATCTACACGACCTTGGCGTTTGTTTGCATTTTCAAGACGATACAATCTTGAAGAGAACGATTATTCTCAAACCAAAGTGGGGTACAGATGCTGTGTACAAGGTACTGGACAATAAGAAAGTGATTGAACAGCAAGGCAGGTTTAGCAGGAGTAACTTGGCTGATATATGGCATGAGGAAAAGTACAGTGACATGCAGGACGAGCTGTTGCAGTTGATGATGAACTTTAGGCTCTGCTATCAGATTCCGAATACCCAGTCATACATTGCTCCTCAACTACTTTCCGAAAATCAACCGCTTTACCAATGGGATGGGAACGACAATTTAATGATCCGGTACACGTACGAATTCATCCCGAAAGGTATTGTAACGCAGTTCATTGTGGCTATGCACAACATGATCGCCGACCAGCGGTTCGTTTGGAAGAGCGGGGTGTTGCTGGAAAAAGACCAGACGCAAGCCGAGGTGATTGAATACTACGGCAAGCGGGAAATCACCGTCCGTGTGACTGGCAATCATAAGAAGGAGTTGCTTACGATTGTGACCTACGAATTGGACAAGATCCATGCCTCGTACAAGCGTTTGAAGTACCACAAACTGATTCCCTGCAATTGCCCAGACTGCAAGCACAGCCAGGAGCCTCATTTTTACCCGCATGAAGTCCTCCGCCGGTTTTTCGAGAGCCGGCAACCGAACATCCAATGCCAGAAAAGCTTTCAGATGGTAACCGTAGCCGGGATGATGGATGACACCATCACCAGGATGTATAGCTTCCAGGAAGCCGTTACGGTGCTTAAAAAGCCTCAGCCGGTCCGTAGCGGCGTCTTCATCAGCTACAGCCACGAGGACGGGGAATGGCTCGAAAAATTCCAGAAAATGGTCAAGCCCCTGGTCCGGAACAAGAACTTCGAGGTGTGGGAAGACACCGGCATCAAAACGGGAGCAAAATGGCGGGAAGAAATACAAACGGCGCTGGCCTCGGCCAAAGTAGCCGTGTTGCTGGTAAGCCCCAGTTTCCTGGCCTCCGACTTCATTGCCGAACACGAATTGCCCCCGCTCCTGGACGCAGCCAGGCACGAAGGGCTCACCATCTTCTGGGTGGCCGTCAGTGATTGCCTGCACCAGGAAACCGAACTGAAAGACTACCAGGCCGCCAACGATCCGGACAATCCGCTCGACACCATGACCCCCGCCGGGGTAAACCGGACCCTGAAAGATATTTGCCAGCAGATAAAAGCTTGCCTTTGAACCGGTAAAACGCCGTACCCGTGGAGGCGTTGGTGCCGGCGGGGACCCGCCTTGCGACAAGCAATATTCAGTAGGGAGACGCCGACCGGCGCTCCCGGTTTCGCAATTGTGTTATTGGGGGTTTTGCTGCCAGCCCCCCCATCCGGCAATCCGTTGCCCGGGCCCGGCTTTTTCTGAAAAATCGACGGATTGGCTCCATTCACTGTACAGAAGGCCCGTATATTAATTTTTGTTAACATATGAATTATCAAATATCCTTAAACATTAGCCAGGCAGCGTTGTTAAGGATATCACAGTAGCATCCCACCTCCCACCGTTCTTCGGGGCACTCTCTGCCCGGCGGATTTACGGAATGCCTGTACGCGGCGACCCTTGCCATGCTCCCGGCCGGGCACCCCGTAGTTGCTTTTCCCACTTTTCCCCCATTCCGTATGACGGACTGCAAAGAGGTTCTGCAATACCATGAGTATCCCGTACAAGATCCGTTGCTCACCCCCTACGTGGACTGCGTGTATTCCCTCCGCAGCGAAGCGGGAGGCAGTTACTTCTGCGTACCCAACGGCAGGCTCGGCGTTTCGCTGGTGCTGCGCGGGCACGTAGCGTACCGGGGCGACGACGGCACCCTGATGCAACTGCCCCGGGCGTCGCTTTTCGGCCTGGTCACCGAACCGGTGCAGGTGCACGTAAGCGCCGGTTTCTCGGAGTGTACGATCATCTTTAAACCAAATGGCCTGCAACACTTTACGGACGCCTCCTTCCAGGCGTTTCTTAACCCCGGCACGCCCCTCGAAGCCGTGCTGGGCAGTGGCGTTGCCGGCCTTTACGACCGGCTCGGCGCAACCGAAGACCCGGCGGCGCGGGTAGAAATGATCGAAAAATTCCTGCTCAGCCGCCTCAGCAACCGCACCGGCGACGCCCGCGTGGACCATGCCGTCGGGGAGATCATGCGGAAAAAAGGTGCCGTTACTGTGGACGGGCTCTGCCAGCAACTCCGCGTTACCCCCCGTACGCTTAGTTCATTGTTCAAAGACAAAGTGGGAATTTCGCCCAAAGTATGCATGCAACTGACCCGGTTCTACAACGCCCTCTCCTACGAGCCGGCCGGCGGCTGCCGACAGGATACCCTGGCCAGACTCGCCTGCGCGCTGGGCTACTACGACCAGGCGCACTTCATCAAAGACTTCAAACGGTTCGCCGGCCGCTCCCCGCAGCGGTACTTTTCGTGCGCCCCCCTGGCCGTAGACTTCCGGAAATACCGGCGCTGGCTGGCAAGTAATTTCATGGACTGAAAAACATATTTGCTTCCGATTTTTACAATACTTAACGAATTCCTTGCTGCATCTTTACTTCATCGTTTCAACCCGCTAATTCCCCTACCCCCAACCAGCTTTTCTGAAATACTGGTCAACGTTCCTCCAGGAGGAATGCCGGGCCACGCCTTGTCGCTGGGCGTCGAGCAGCGCCGAATCCTGCAACTTTTTCATCACCCATCCTTAAGCCTTTATGAAAAAATTGAAACCAATCACCTTTGCCCTGGTGGCGTTATTGTTTGGCTCATTCATTTTCCTGGCCTGCCAGCGGGAAGAAGAAGTAACCGCAACGGGCCAGTCCTCGGCTCCGGCCGACCTGAATGCCCGCATGGCCGAGTTGCACAAGCTGGGCAAATCGCCCTACACGCCCGCCGGGCACGCCGCCTTCCGGAAAGCGTACTACAGTCTCTCGTTCCAGGAACTGGAAGTGTTCAACAAACTGACCCACGACCGGGAGTTTGCCAAAGCAAAGGCTAAAAATGACCTGGCCGAGCAGGAAAGCATTGACGCGTGGATGGAGCGCAGCACGCAACTCAACGAGCTGACGCAGGAACTGTTCCAGTTACCCTACAACCAGTTGAGCCCCAAGCAGTCGTACCAGTTGGCCGAAAAGATCAAAGCCGTTCCGGGTGGCCGGGTAAGCGCCATCACCAAGCCCGGTACGTGCCCCCAGTCACCGGCCTTCACCCTGGGTGCCAGAAATACCAACACCCGTAGCTCGACCGACAAGGCTTACACCAATGTAATATTCGTCCACACGGGTGACAACGATTGCGATGTGCAGATCGCCTACGGAACCATTGACAACGCGTATCAGTACCTGTACGCCCTTACCAACGAGGCGTACGAAGTACTTAACACCCCCCCGCAGACCGTTTTCGGCCAAACCGTAGGCGGAGGATTCGGCGGGTCGGTAGGTCGCCGGATCTGCACAACCACCGGTACGGGCGGCTGCTGGGGCACCTACGTGCAGTTCGGGCTCGACCGCATCAACCAGGGCTGGGGTAGCTTCTACACCAGCAGTCAAGACCTGGCCGACGAATTTTTGCTCAGCAGAAATCCCTGATCCGGGCAAATTCTCCTTTGCCAGCTCACCTGCATTAGCCCTGGCCCGGCGTGGTTTCTCCGTAAACCACGCCGGGCTACGGATCTAAAGCCTTCCCCAACACGGGTAAATGATTGCGGGTGAATCTATCTGCGCGGACGGACGTATCTTTGCCCGGTGGGGTACGGTGCCCCGGGGAAGGGCCCCATTTGCGTCCTGCGGTTTACCACAATGCGTTCCATCAACCAGCAGCGGATTTTTTTAAGCGTCTTTTTCTTTCTCTCCGGCATCAGTTTTTCGAGTTGGACTTCCCGGATTCCCAGCATCAAAGCCGCCCTGGACCTCAATGAAGCCGAGTTGGGCAGCATGCTGCTGGCCATGCCCGTCAGTTCGCTGATCGGGCTGCCGCTGTCGGGGTGGCTGGTGAGCCGGTTCGACAGCCGGGTGCCGCTGGCGGCGGCTTTCGTCGCCAACGCTTTTTGCCTCCCGCTGATCGGCCTGGCCCGGAATCCCTACGTGCTGGTCGTCGCCCTGTTCTTCTACGCAATGAGCATGCGCATCATCAACATTTCCATGAACACGCAGGCCATCACGTTGCAAAAGCGGTTTGACCGGAAGATCAACGGTTCGTTCCACGGCTTGTGGAGTACCGGCGGGATCGTGGGGGTAGGGTTTACGACGCTGCTCATCTCCTTCGACGTTTCCATCGTGCCGCACCTGCTGGCCGTGGCGGCGGTGCTGCTGCTGGTGATGTCCTACTCCTACCGGTTTCTGCTGCGCGGCGACCGGGCACCGGCCGGCAACAAGCTGACATTCGGCCGGCCCGACCCCTACATTCTCTACCTGGGGCTGCTGGTGTTCCTGGCGGCCATCTGCGAAGGGGGCATGTTCGACTGGAGCGGCATCTACTTCCAGCAGGTCATCCGGGTAAAACTGTTCACGTACGGCTACCTGGTGTTCATGGTATTCATGGCCCTTTCCCGCTTCCTCTCCGACCGCATCATCGAAAGGATCGGGATGGCGACCACGTACCTGGTCAGTGCGTTGTGCATCGTGTGCGGCATCAGCCTGTCGGTCCTGTTCCCGCAGTTGTGGCCGGCCCTGGTCGGTTTTTCCCTGGTGGGGTTCGGCACGGCGTCCGTCATTCCGATGACTTACACCCTGGCCGGCGCCTCCTCCCGGTATTCGCCCGGCATCGCCATTTCGCTGATTGCCACGTTCGGCATTGCCGGCGTGCTGACCGGCCCCCCGCTGATCGGGTACCTGGCCCACGCCTTCAGCCTAAAAGTTTCCTTCGTGGCCTTTGCCCTGGCCGGCCTCCTGCTGATTCCCGTCTCGCGGCTGTTTTTCAAATTGAAGACGGATCAGGATTTACAAGATTAAAGGATGAACAGGATTACGGATGAGAATTTACAGGATTTGCAGGACAGAGCCCCGTCTTTCCATCCTGCTAATCCTTCAATTAATCGTTCAATCCCGAAAATCCTTTAAATCCTAAAATACCCTTCCTTAATCCTGTTCATCCTTTAATCTTGTAAATCCTGATCCGGTCCTCCTTTGATTATATCCTCGTCAAGAATCCGGCTGAAGCGGGCGGCGCCGGTGGCGTTGAGGTGGTCATTGTCGGCGAACTCGGCGGGGGAAAAACGGCGGTCGGCGAAATAATCGTAGTAGCGGCAGCCGTAGGTGCGGCACAGCCGGTCAATGACGGTGCGGTTCCGGCGCAGCACCTGCGGGTCGCAGTACCGGGCGTAGGTGGGCAGCACCGGCGTGGTGAGGAAGGCCACGGTAACGCCCCGGCTGGTGAGGGCAGCCACCAGCCCCTCCAGGTCAGCGGCAATGCCGGCAAACCGCCGGGGGTGCCGGGTGGCGTCGTGGACCTGTACCCGGGCCCGTCCCGCCGCCTCGCTTATTTTTTCGTTGACCGCCACCGGTGCCACCGCGAGGTAGCCGTTGGGAGACAGGTTTTGGGTGAAGTCCGTCCGGAACCCGTTTTTGAGCAGGCTCACCACCCCGGCGGGCGAATACAGGGCAATGCGCGAAACGTCCCGGAGGTCGAACCGGGGCAGTTCGGGGTAGCGGATGTCCCAGAAGGTGCGGTAGTAGTAATCGCGCCACCGTTCTTTGGTGTCGTACAATTGGTAGTTGAACGAGAAGTAGCTGACCGGGATGAGCACCAGCTTCAGCTTCGGCAGCCGGTCGAGGTATTTCAGCGTGAGGGCTTTGTCGTAGTACAGCGTTTGCGAGACGTTGGCCAGGTTGAAGCCCGGGCGGGAAAAATGGGCGGGGTTGATGCCGAATAGCGGCTGCGATGACCCCAGCACCAGCACCTCCGTCTCGCTCAGTTGCCTTTCGAAACACGCCCTTTTGTAGCTGTACGCGTTGGGCGTGCGGTACAAAAAGACCTCCACGGCCGCCGTGCCCGCCACCAACGGCAGGCAAAACAGCAACAGCCTCCGCAGGAACAACCGGGCCTCGGACATGGGCGTTGGAGCGTTAGGGAGTTTGCGCGTCAGGCAGGAAAGTTACGCGGTTTCGGGCAAGCAATGGCCCTGCTTTGCGCCTTTGCGTGAACCCTGCACCCTTTGCCCGACGCCCCTACTCCCCAATCCCCTTTTACCCAATCCCTCAAAACTGAAAATAAATGAACGGGCGGCTGTCGAATACGCCGGCCAGCAGGATGGCGGCCAGGAAGGCGTAGTAGACGGCCCACCGGAGGTATACCGGCCGGGTGCGCAATCCGGCGAATACGGGCCGCTCCCCGTGCAGGGCGTGCATCCCCTCCAGGAAGACGACCAGCCCCAGGCAGTACACCAGTTTACCCGGCGTTACGGGCAGCGTACCCGGTTCGGGCATGCCCGCGGCGAGCCACGCCCCTACCTGCCCCGGCACCCGGGCCCACTGGCCGGCCATGTAAAAGGCGTCGGCCAGGGACCGGGACCGGAAAAAGACCCAGGCGAAAGTGACCAGTGAAAACGTGCGTACCACCTGCACCGCCCCGTACAGGCGCGGCGCGTGATCCGGACTTGTAGTGAATCCGAGCCGCGCCCGGAGGGCATCTACGCCGGCCCCGCCGATCACGTAGAGGGCGTGCAGGGCGCCCCACCACACGAACGTCCAGTTGGCCCCGTGCCACAACCCGCTCAGCAGGAACACCACCCCCATGTTGAGGCACCACCGGACGGGCGGCACGCGGTTGCCGCCCAGCGGAATGTACACGTAGTCACGCAGCCACGACGAGAGCGAAACGTGCCAGCGGGTCCAGAACCCGGCCACCGTGCGCGCCGCGTAGGGCCGGTCGAAGTTCTGCATCAGCCGGAAACCCATGACCCGGGCCGAACCCACGGCAATGTCGGAGTAGCCCGAAAAGTCGCAGAAGATCTGGAAGGAAAAGAAAAAAGCCGCCAGCAGCAGCACCACCGGCGAATACTGGCGGGGGTCGTTGAATACCGGGTCGGTAAACAGGGCCAGCCGGTCGGCAATGACCACCTTCTTGAACATGCCCCACAGGATGAGCCTTAGCCCGTGCGTGGCGTCGTCGTACCGGAACGGGTGCCGCTCCCGGAACTGCGGGAGCAACCCTTGCGGCCGTTCGATCGGGCCGGCCACCAGTTGGGGGAAAAACAGCACGTACAGGGCGTAAATTCCCAGGTGCTTTTCCGCCGGCTGGCGGCCCCGGTACACTTCGATGGTGTAGCTCATGGCCTGGAACGTGTGGAACGACAGGCCGATGGGCAGCAGTACGTCCAGCAGGGGCAGCGCCGGCGGCTGACCCACCAGGGCGTGCAGGAGGTCATTCACGTTGCCGGCCAGGAAGTCGTAGTACTTGAACGCGGCCAGCACGCCCACGTTGGCAACGAGGCTGAGGGCCAGCCAGGCAGCACGCCGGCGCCCCCGGGCCCGCGCAATGAGCAGCCCGGCCGCGTAGTCAATGAGGATGGTAAAGCCGAGCACCAGCAGGTACGCCGGTACGAACGCCGCGTAGAAAAAACAACTGGCCAGCAACAGGTGCACCGGGCGCCACCGGTGGGGCAGCAGAAAATACAGGAGGGTCACCGCCGGGAAAAAGAGCAAATACGCTAGCGAGTTGAAAAGCATGGGGGTAAAAAAAAGCGCTTCGGTTCATCCGGCCGCCGGAAAGCTACGTACAAGCAGTCAGGCAACCTCCATTTTACGTATCGGGATGATGTTTGGAAAGATTCTGCTGGTGGACGACGACAAGATTTGTTCGTTTTTGCACACTGAATTGCTGCATGAACTGGGCCTTGCCCGGCAGGTGATTTCGCTGGCCAACGGCCGGCTGGCCCTCCAGTACGTGCAAGCGCATTGCCTGGCGGGCACCCGGGCCCCCGGCGCCTGCCCCGACCTGATCCTGCTCGATTTGCACATGCCCGTCATGGATGGGTTTGAATTCCTCCAGGAGCTGACCCGGCTGGGGCTGTCGGCCCTGATCCGCGATTCGGTGGTGGTACTTACCACGTCCGACAACGCCGGCGACCAGTGGGAGGCCGACCAATTGCGGGTGAAAGACTACCTGGTGAAGCCCCTCACGGCCGAGATGATGACTGCCTTCCTCGACCGCCATTACGGCGCCGTCGGCAGCGGGCGCTGAACCCGTCTTTTTACCCACCGCCCGCGGAAAATACGCATTTTCGCAATTACCCGTTCCCGGAAAAAATCCCGGCCGCCCGCGCGGCGTTATAGGCACTATGACGATCTGGGAATTTGTGCTGACGCCCCTGGATGAGCAGGCGCAGTACGTGTGGGTGAACGGACGGTTCCTGATGCACCGGGAAGGGCAATGGACCCGGGTGAACCTGTACGCCCTGCACAGCTACTTCGTGGAAATCTGGATTGACCGCGGCCGCAACAGCATTACCCACATCAACGCCTTCGAAAGCCTGGGTAAACTCGATGCCTACCTCGGCGGCATCTCCCTGGGCGGGCTGGGGTAAGTACAATAACTTGGCTATGCGGAGAATAACTCCTATATTTACCGCATAACGTGCGGAGAATGACTTTATACATCTATCACCGCAAGGACTGGCCCAAATTTACCTGGCGCTACGAGTCCATAGAACAGCTTTTGGGCACGGTCCGTCACCACCAGGGACGCTTGCTTGGCCGCATGGAGGCGCTTGGCTTTCCGTTGCGGTCCGAAGCCATGCTGCAAGCCCTGACGCTGGAAGCGATAAAGTCAAACGAAATCGAAGGCGAAATCCTCCACCCCGGGCAAGTCCGTTCTTCCATTGCCCGGCGCCTGGGCTTGGACATTGCCGGTCTCATACCAACTGACCGAAATGTGGAGGGAGTTGTTGAGATGATGCTGGATGCAATTCAAAACTTTGAGGCGCCCCTCACGCAAGACCGCTTGTTCGGCTGGCACTCGGCACTGTTCCCGGCAGGCCGCAGCGGAATGCATAAGATTGTGGTCGGGACTTGGCGGGACCACAGCAACGGCCCCATGCAAGTTGTGTCTGGCCCGATGGGTAAAGAGCGCGTCCACTTCGAAGCCCCTGCCGCTGATGCCCTTGCAGCAGAGATGGAGCAGTTCTTAGCCTGGTTCAACAATAAAACAGCTATTGATCCGGTGTTGAAAGCCGCTATTGCCCATCTCTGGTTCGTAACTATTCATCCCTTTGATGACGGCAACGGTCGCATTGCCCGTACCATTGCGGACATGCAACTGGCCCGGGCCGATGGTACGGCGCAACGCTTTTACAGCATGTCTGCCCAAATTCGCAAAGAGCGAGGCGACTATTATACGATGCTGGAAAGGACGCAGAAAGGAACCCTCGACATTACCGCCTGGCTTGAGTGGTTTCTTGCCTGCCTCAACCGGGGCTTAGAAGCTACCGGGCAGACACTTACCGGTATCTTACGGAAAGCAAGGTTTTGGGATGAAAACGCCGCAAAGTCGCTCAATGACCGGCAGCGGCTGATGCTCAACAAATTGTTGGACGGTTTTGAAGGCAAACTGACCTCATCTAAATGGGCTAAGATCACCAAATGCTCCCAAGACACCGCAACCCGCGATATTCAACATTTGATCGAGATGGGCATATTGCGGAAGGATACCGCCGGGGGACGCAGTACAAGTTATCTCTTACCACCGGATGGTCCGTAGCAGCCAGGGGCATTTAAGCGTCCGGTAAGCGGATGAATAATGCCAAAATGGCAAAGGCACATAATTGCGCGCTTCCCGGCCGGGAAGCCCTAAACCTACTGAGCTAACGTTCTAACAGCCAGCCTAAAATACAAACGCCGCAAGGCGTGTCCCGGCGGCGTTTATATGGGCAACCTGCGAATTGCCCGCAAACACGATTACAATAGGTTATATCCTCCCCGTACGGTAATCTTTTAAATAATCCGTGATATTCAATCCGTAAGCATGGCTCATATAAATTGTGTCGTCTTCTTTTTTGAATATAAAACCAGCAGAGACCTTTCCCTTTACCTGCTTCGAATATGAATAGGTAAACACGGATGTACTCGAACTAGCCACGTCATCAAATACAGCTTTATAGTAAAATCGCTTAGTCTGATCAGCGATCTTAATGTCGACTCCATAATAGTCGAACAACTTCAAAAACAAACGAATAGGGCTATTCAGCATGTCCTCGAACTGATCGTAGCTAAATGCAAAAGCCGTATTGATGCTCATTGCTTTCCCTTGGTTCAAATCATCAGAATTAGCATTAATAAGCAGGATCACTTTTCGGTTGGCTAGCACAGTTACTGCTGTAAGTAGGTAGCTGTCTAAAAAATTATGGTCGCCTGGAATCCTCTGAGCATAATGAGGGTGTTTGGCCAAAGTAATGGCAGCAGGTTTTATAAGTTTTATCCCTTTTAGCACCTCGCTTAATGCATTATTGCTGAAAGTGATTTTCATATCAATAAACTCGCTGGTTGAGACATCCTGCAGGTCGTTGATAAAGGCCACCTGTTCCTCAAGTCCATTGAAACCCAAGTTTTCACTGACAAAGTCGCTGGTGTAAGCAAAAATCAAGTCAGAATACTGATTAATAGCATCAATATCATCCACCTGCAAGATGTCCAATCCATGCTTTTTGAATACAGAGGAGTTAATCTTTGAAGCAAGGGAAGCTACTTGGTCATGACCTAATTCGTTAGAAAGGAATCCTGAGCGCTTGTTGGCAGTAAATTCCATCAAGCGACCAAAAGCCTCAATGACATCTTGGCGGGAGGCCTCTTTAAGTTCTATATCTAGAGTGACAGGCATAGTATCAAGTTATTCTAAAAGCGGATAATGTCAAACTCATTTCGATGTAATTCTGATAAACGGTATTCAACCCCTAGTGGGTTCGCCGTCTTTTTTACAGCTACAGTCTCTACTTTGTGCAAGACCAATTGCTTTGGTATAAGGTAGAGTAATGGTGCAAAGTCTGGCAGGCTGGCGTTTTTGACCATTTGGTTGATCCTTGCAACATCCTCATCGTCGATATTACCCTTACTTTTGTGGAATATCGCGCCTTGCATTATTCCCTTTCGATTCTCCTTTATCTTAGTAAAGTGCAAATCTCCCCGTTCAGCGGCTTTTTTGTAGTCCTCATAAATTTCACATGGATTAGAAGTCTGAGGAATCTTTCGCCAAGGATGAAGCTGATCTAGGGCCCTGGAGTCAAATACAGGGGAACACCACACATAATGCACATGATTGTAGAATAACTCATTTATATGATAGGCCAAATAGCTATTTATACTGTAATAAAACAAGTGGTCATTTTTCATGCCAAATATTCTTCCAATAGATATGACACTCGAATTTCAAATAGTTTTATCCCCAGGGTGTCCCCAAAAAGCAATAAGCCCCTGTAACCATCTAAATTACAAGGGCTTATATAATAATTACCTAGTAGCGAGGAGCGGGATCGAACCGCCGACCTTAGGGTTATGAATCCTACGCTCTAACCATCTGAGCTACCTCGCCGTACCGCACGGCCCAATACTGCGGGGCACGTCTGCGTTTTGCGGTCACAAAGTTACTCATTCCGCGCGGAGAAGAAAAATTCCGGCCAAAATATTTAGGTCAGTTGCTTTGGTAGCAAAAAAACAATACCTTCCCCAAGAGCAACCATCCGAACCTCAAGTCTTCACGTGCATGGGAAAACACCGTTACACCGCCGAGTTCGAACTGAGGGCATCGCCCAGAATGCTTTTTCCCTACCTCACCAGCCCGGCGGGGCTCGCCCAGTGGTTCGCCGACGACGTGATGCTCGACGACCGGAAGGTGTTCAATTTCATCTGGGACGACACGCCGCACTACGCCAAAATCACTGCCCTGCGCGCCAACAAGTACGTCAAGTTCGAGTTCATCGTTAAAGACGGTCCGCTGCTGCCCGAAGTAGCCTTCGTCGAATTCCGCCTCGACCAGAACGAAATGACGCAATCCTCCTTCCTCAAGATCACCGACTACTCCGAGGTGGAAAATGAAGACGACCTGCGGGAACTTTGGTCGCAGCTCGTTGGTTCGCTTCGTGAGGCAGTTGGCGGCTGAAGGTGGTTTAGAATCCACTCCGACATTACCCCAGACTGTACGCGTTCGGGAAAAGGCATTATTATTGCTGCCATTTCCCGGCCACGCCATTGTCAACCGGTAGTACTCCATGAAGAAACTTGACAAATTCATTATCAAGGCTTTTATCGGGCCTTTTTTCCTCACATTTGCGGTAGTTGTCTTTATTTTTCTCACGCAGACCATCATCAAGTACTTCGAATACCTGGTGGGCAAAGGGCTCGGGTGGAACGTATTCGTCGAACTGCTCTTTTACTTCAGCCTCAACACGGTGCCCATTGCCCTGCCGCTGGCCGTACTGCTCTCCTCGCTGATGACCTACGGCAACCTGGGCGAACACTACGAACTCACCGCCATCAAAAGCGCCGGCATTTCGCTGGTGCGGGTCCTGTTCCCGATCTTCATTTTTTCGATCCTGCTCACGTTTGCCGCCTTCTGGTTCAACAACCGGGTGGTGCCCCGCGCCAACCTCAAAGCCTTCAGCCTCCTGTGGGACGTGAAGCAGAAAAAGCCCTCCCTGTCGCTTAAGGAAGGCATCTTTTACAAAGACCTGCCCGGCGTGAGCATCAAGGCCAACAAGAAACTGCCCGACAAGAAGACGCTCCTGGACATGATTATCTATGACCACCAGGAAAACAACGGCAACACGCACATCATTCTGGCCGACTCGGCCCAGATGTACACCATTCTGGACGGCCGCTACCTGGTGTTCGAACTCTTCGACGGCCAGAGCTACAAAGACTACTCGGCCAACGGGCGGCAAAACGGCGGCAGCCAGGTGCAGTTCGTGCGCAACCACTTCAAGCAGAGCAAGATCGTTTTTGACCTGTCGTCCTTCGACATGGGCGACACCCCCGAAACGCTTTTCTCCAACCACCGCTGGATGAAAAACGTGGACGAACTCAACTACGCCGTGGACTCCCTGCGCAAGGAGTACGCCAAGATGCAGGACAACCTGAGCCGCGGCGTGTCGCAGTACTACACCAACCACCTGCGCCCCGTCCGTTTCGCCTCGCACGGGAAAGACACCGCCAAAGCCTTGGTCATCGCCCCGGGCAAGTGGACCGACTCTTTGCGCAACGCCAAGCTGCAACCCTACCGGCAGAAGGACATTTACAGCCGCGCCGCCAACCAGGCCCGCAGCGTAAGGGCTTACACCGAAAGCAACCTGCAACAGATGGAAACGGCCCTGAGCGAAGAGAGAACCTACGCCGCCGAACGGCACCGCCGCTACACGCAGTCGGTGGCCTGCCTGATCATGTTCCTGATCGGGGCGCCGCTGGGTTCGATCATCAAAAAAGGCGGCCTGGGCGTGCCCGTGCTCATCTCCATCGTGTTTTTCATCATCTTCTACGTGTTTTCCATGCTGGGCGAAAAATGGGCCCGGGAGGGCATCGTGCAGATCCCGGTGGGCGTGTGGGGCGGCAATTTCATCCTGTTCTGGGTGGGAATATTCTTTCTGCGCCAGGCCCGCAACGACTCCCGCCTGCTCGAAGCCGACGCCTACCGCATTGCTTTCAACCGCCTCAAAAAACGCCTGGGGGGGCGCCGCAAGCCGGCCCCCATCCCCGCCGGTGTATGACCGGGCGGCCCCCGACAGCATTAAAAAAAGGGTAAAACCTTGCACTTCCGGGCGAAACTCCCTACTTTTGCCCTCTGTTTATAAAAAAAGAAAAAAGAACTTATACAAGCTGCAAAAATGTATCTGACGACTGACAAAAAACAGGAATTATTCGAAGCCCACGGGCACGCCAAAGCCAAGAATGATACCGGCACTCCCGAAGCGCAGATTGCCCTGTTCACGTACCGGATCAATCACCTGACGGACCACTTGAAAACCCACCAGAAGGACTTTTCAACCCGCCTCGGCCTGCTCAAGCTGGTTGGCAAGCGCAGAAGGTTGCTCGACTACCTGAACAAAACCGATATTGCGCGGTACCGTGCCATTCTTGCCGAACTGAATCTGAGAAAATAAACGACAGTCAAGGGAGCTCCCCCACGGGAGTTCCCTTTTTGCTGTTACCGGGCCGGCCCCTCAAGCCGGCTTAAGTTGTTTCTTAGCGGCACTTTATTTCCACAGGCGCCGTACCCGCGTAACTCCGTTTACGCCACCGCTGCGAAGGATACCGCGCAGCACTGCCGGCATCAACCGTAACCACTATTATTCTTTCAATTAGATCAATGAACGTAATCACGAAAACTTTTGCACTGGCCGATGGCCGGAAGATCACCATTGAAACCGGCAAGCTGGCCAAGCAGGCCGACGGTTCGGTGGTCGTCCGCATGGGCGATACGATGCTGCTGGCAACCGTCGTTGCCACGCAGGAAGCCCGCGAAGGGGCCGACTTCCTGCCGCTATCCGTTGACTACCAGGAAAAATTTGCTTCCGCCGGCAAAATCCCCGGCGGCTTCCTGCGCCGCGAAGGCAAGCTCTCCGACCTCGAAGTACTCACCAGCCGCCTGGTGGACCGGGCCATCCGTCCGCTCTTCCCCGACGACTACCACGCCGACACCCAGGTCAACATATTCCTGATCTCGGCCGACCAGGAAGTACCACCCGTGGCGCTGGCCGGCCTGGCCGCCTCGGCGGCCCTGTCGGTTTCCGACATTCCCTTCCTCGGCCCGATCTCCGAGGTACGGATTGCCAAGATCGACGGCCAGTACGTGATCAACCCGCCGAATTCGGCCCTGGAGCGGGCTACGCTCGACCTGATCGTGGCCGCCTCGGAAGAAAACATCCTGATGGTGGAAGGCGAAGCCAGTGAAGTGCAGGAACACGAGGTGCTGGAAGCCCTCAAAGTAGCCCACGAGGCCATCAAGGTGCACTGCCAGGTGCAGAAAGAACTGGCGGCCGAAGTAGGCAAGACCGAAAAGCGGACGTACTCCCACGAAAAGAACGATCCCGAACTGAAGGCCAAACTCTACGAACTGCTGTACGACAAAGCCTACGCGGTTGCCAGGGCACTCAACGCCAACAAAAACCAGCGCAGCCAGGCGTTCAAGGCCGTCAAGCAGGAATACATTGCCTCGCTGCCCGAAGACCACACCGTGGACCTGGAACTGGTGAGCAAGTATTACCACGACATCCAGCGCGACGCCGCCCGGAACCTGGTGCTCAATGACCGCATCCGCCTCGACGGCCGCCAGCTCGACGAGATCCGCCAGATCTGGAGTGAAGTAGACTATCTGCCTTCCGCGCACGGCTCGGCCCTCTTTACGCGCGGCGAAACCCAGTCGCTGACCACCGTTACGCTGGGCACCAAGCTCGACGAGCAGATCATCGACAGCGCCATGCAGAGCGGCTTCAGCAAGTTCATGCTGCACTACAACTTCCCCGGCTTCTCCACCGGCGAAGTGAAGCCCAACCGCGGCCCCGGCCGCCGGGAAGTGGGCCACGGCAACCTGGCCTACCGCGCCCTCAAGAAGGTGCTGCCGACCGGTGAAGACAACCCCTACACGATCCGGATCGTGTCCGACATCCTCGAATCGAACGGCTCCTCGTCGATGGCAACCGTGTGCGCCGGTACGCTGGCCCTCATGGACGCCGGCCTCAAGATCAAAGCCCCCGTTTCGGGCATCGCCATGGGCTTGATCGCCGACCCGCAGACGGGCAAGTACGCCGTACTCTCCGACATCCTCGGCGACGAAGACCACCTCGGCGACATGGACTTCAAGATCACCGGTACCGAGCAGGGCATTACGGCCTGCCAGATGGACATGAAGGTGGAAGGGCTCTCCTACGAGGTGCTCAACGAAGCCCTGCAACAGGCCAAGGCCGGCCGCCTGCACATCCTCAACAAGATGCGCGAAACCATTTCCGAACCGCGTCCCGACCTCAAGCCGAGTGCCCCCCGTTCGGTAACCGTGAAGATCGAACGCGACCAGATCGGCTCGGTGATCGGACCGGGCGGCAAGGTGGTACAGGACATCCAGAAGGAATCGGGCGCTACCGTGGTGATCGAAGAGCGGGACAACGCCGGCTTCGTGAGCATCTTTGCCGTCAACAAAGAGGCGCTTGAGAAGGCGTTGCGCCGCATGAGGGGCATCGTAGCCATCCCGACCGTGGGCGACACCTACGAGGGCAAGGTAAAATCCATCATGCCGTTCGGCGCCTTCGTGGAGTTCATGCCGGGCAAAGACGGCCTGCTGCACATTTCCGAGATCAAGTGGGAACGCCTCGAAACCATGGAAGGCGTGCTCGAAGTGGGCGAGGAAATTACCGTGAAACTCGTGGAGGTCGACAAGAAGACCGGCAAGTACCGGCTTTCCCGCAAAGTGCTGCTGCCCAAGCCGCAAGGCAAAACGGCCTGACGGCCGCCTGCCACATCATGCATCCCTAACGAAGTGCCAGCCCAATGCTGGCACTTTTTGTTTTATGCCCCGCTGCCCGCCCCGTGAGGTAATCTTCCTTTTTGCATAAAATCACCCGGAGCACCTGTTTACCTTTCGGTTTTTCGCTCATTAAAGGGTATGAAGAGACAAAAAACCGGGTTCTCCGGGGGCTCTTCGCGGTACTTTTATTTTGGCCGCGGCCGGCAAATAAGACTTGCTGCTTTGGCAAACTTCCGGTAAATTTCCATTTAACTAAAACTTCATGCAATGAAAGATTTTGCCCGCTTTAGCGAAAGCAAAATTTTGTGCAGGTGCTGAAAAGGGGCAACTTTGCTTTGCACGCCACCCCCTACATCTCGAAACGCTTCATTATTGAAATAAACTTTTACTAAATCCGCCTTCCCCGCAATGAGACAGCTCAAAATCAGCAAGCAGATTACCAACCGCGAAAGCCAGTCGCTGGATAAGTACCTCCAGGAGATTGGCAAAGTGGACTTGCTCACTCCCGACGAGGAGGTGAACTTGGCCCAGCGCATCCGCGAAGGCGACCAGCTGGCCCTGGAAAAGCTGACCAAAGCCAACCTGCGCTTCGTGGTGTCGGTGGCCAAGCAGTACCAGAACCAGGGCTTGTCGCTGGGCGACCTGATCAACGAGGGCAACCTGGGCCTGATCAAAGCCGCCAAGCGCTTTGATGAAACCCGGGGCTTTAAATTCATCTCCTACGCCGTGTGGTGGATTCGCCAGTCCATCCTGCAGGCGTTGGCCGAGCAGATCGCCGCATTGTGCGCCTGCCGCTGAACCGGGTGGGCTCCCTGAACAAAATTTCAGAAGATCGTTCTCCGAACTGGAGCAAAAATTCGAGCGCGAACCCTCGCCCGAAGAAATTGCTGAGGTGCTGGAAGCTGACCACCTCGGAAGTGGTGGATACGCTCAAAATTTCCGGCCGCCACGTGTCGATGGATGCGCCCTTCGTGCAGGGCGAAGAAAACCGCCTGCTCGACGTGCTCGAAAATGACAGACGAAGAAACGCCCGACTCCGGCCTGCATGAACGACTCGCTGCGCCGGGAAGTGCAGCGCGCCCTCTCCACGCTCACCCAGCGCGAGGCCGACGTGATCACGCTCTACTTCGGCCTGAACGGCGAACACGCCATGACGCTGGAAGAAATCGGCGAGAAGTTCAGCCTGACCCGCGAGCGGGTTCGTCAGATTAAGGAAAAGGCCATTCGCCGCCTCCGCCACACTTCGCGCTCCAAAGCGCTGAAGCCTTACCTGGGTTAAGCTTCCTTTTCGTACGCATTGCCCCGAAAGCCTCCCCACCCGGAGGCTTTTGGTATTTTATGCCCTAAAATATTACCGCCCCTAATTTTTCCGCCCCGGTTACCGGCGCCGGCCGCCCTTCCCGCCACTGCCGCCCGGGGGCCGGCTGGTGCCGTAAAGCGCCGCTAAATGGCTGGCCCGGGCCGTATTGGAGAAGAAAACTAATCGCTTCGCCGCGGTGTTACGTAAGCAGCGCACCCCATATGTTACACGTTGCGCCGCAGTGCCGGCCCGGTCCGGTGCGGGGCCTACCTTGTTGGTAAGGGCTATTTTGTGCAATTTTGTGGCATTGTAAGGGCGCCTAAGCGGAAGAAAATCCAATATATGGAAACTCAAGTAGAAAAAGTCAATTGCCTGATTATTGGTTCCGGCCCGGCGGGCTACACGGCGGCCATCTACGCGGCCCGGGCGGGCCTTAAACCCGTGTTATACCAGGGCTTGCAACCCGGCGGCCAACTTACCATCACCAACGACGTGGAAAACTATCCCGGCTACCCCGACGGCGTGATGGGGCCGCAGATGATGATGGACTTCCAGAAGCAGGCCGGGCGGTTCGGCACCGACATCCGGTTTGGCATGGTTACGTCGGTGGACTTCTCCAACGGTGCCCACAAAGTAGTGGTAGACGGCGTGCACACCCTCCAGACCGACGCGGTGATCATCTCAACGGGCGCCTCGGCCAAGTGGCTGGGCCTCGAATCGGAATACCGGCTCAACGGGCACGGCGTTTCGGCCTGCGCCGTGTGCGACGGCTTCTTCTTCCGCGGTCAGGACGTTGCCATTGTGGGCGGCGGCGATACGGCCTGCGAAGAAGCCAGCTACCTCGCCAAGCTGTGCCGCAAAGTATACATGATCGTGCGGCGCGGCGAACTGCGGGCTTCGCGCATCATGCAGGAACGGGTAAAATCGCTGCCCAACATTGAAATCCTCTGGCACACCGAAACTGCCGAGGTACTGGGCGACCACCAGGTGACCGGCGTACGGGTAAGGGATGTCCGCAACGGCCAGCTCCGCGAACTGAACGTGGAGGGCTTTTTCGTCGCCATCGGCCACCAGCCCAACACGTCCGTGTTCAACGGCCAGTTGGAGATGGATGAGCAGGGCTACATCATTACCGAAAAGGGTTCTACCCGGACCAACGTAAGCGGCGTGTTCGCCTGCGGCGACGCCCAGGACAAAGTGTACCGCCAGGCCGTTACGGCCGCCGGCACCGGTTGCATGGCCGCCCTGGATGCCGAACGTTACCTGGCCGAAAAAGGCATCCATTGAAAAGAGTTTATGAGTTCATGGGTTTAAAGTTTATGAGTCGTTGGCGCTTGGTCTGCATCGCGTGCTTACTTTAAACTCATAAACTTCGAACGCATGAACTCCATTTTTAACGTAAGTTCCTAAACCTGTGAAAGCAGCTCTTTCCGGACGGGCTGGAGCGGGCCCCCTGTTCCAGCCCGTCCGGAAAGATTCGTCTTTTGCCCAGCAACACAATGCGTTCATACCTGTTTGCACTTCTGATCACATTCCTTTGTGCCGCGGGCTACGCGCAGGAGAAAGGCCGTTTTAAGAAGCCCCTCAACATCAAGGCGCCCACCAAGCCGGAGGAGGCCCAGACGGCGCCGGAAGAGCCCGAAACGCCGCCCAGCGACGCCCGCTACCCGGGTTTCGACCCGCACAAGGAGCTTTCCATCGTGAACGAAGACACCATGTCGCTCGACGAGGGTGAACTGGAAGTGGTGGAAGTGTCGGAAGAGGTAAAAGTGGACAGCGTGTGGATCAAGATTGCCGACTACTACGCCATCTGGGATTCGCGCAACATCAACCCGTACGGGATGGACCCCACCAAGTTTGAGGACACGGTAAGCATTGAACTGTACAACACCGAAAAGAAACAAATGTGGTCGTCGCCCCTCAACCACCTGCTGGTCACCTCCGACTTCGGGATGCGCGGCTACCGCTGGCACTACGGCACCGACCTTGAACTCGACACCGGCGACTCGGTAAAGGCGGCCTTCGACGGCATTGTGCGCATCGTGCGCTTTGACCCCCGCGGCTACGGCTACTACGTGCTGCTGCGGCACTACAACGGCCTGGAAACGCTCTACGGGCACCTGAGCAAGCAACTGGTGGCCGTGGGGCAACTGGTGAAAGCCGGCGACCTGCTGGGCTGGGGCGGCAGCACCGGCCGCAGTTCGGGGCCGCACCTGCACTACGAAGTCCGCTACCAGGGCAACGCCTTCAACGCCTCGGCCGTCTACGACTTCCCGAAAAACAGCCTCACCGACCGGCTTTTTACGCTCACGCCCCAGCATTTCTCGTACTTTGCCAGCCGCAAGAAAGCCGTCGTGCGCCGCACCGTACACCACGTGGTGCGGCGCGGCGATACGTTGGGCGCCGTGGCCCGCCGCTACGGCACCTCGGTGACGAGCATTTGCCGCCTCAACCGCATTTCGAGCCGCTCCACCCTGCGGACCGGTCAGCGCCTGCGGGTAAGATGAGGTAAATTTTAAATGATGAATTTTGGATTTTGAATGAAGGCGGCTCATCTCCCGTCTAATGTCTAAATGAATTGACAAAGAAGGTTATATCGCCACAAGGTTATATGGCTGAATGGCTATATGGCTAATGTCCAGACAGTAAGTAGTGGTGCGTAAGCCCAACAATCAACCATACAGCCATATAACCTTCTTTGTCAATTCATCTAAAATCTTATGTCTCCCTTCGTTAACCATACAACCTGCGATGAAACTTGACATTCTTGCCATTGCGGCCCACCCCGACGACGTGGAACTGGGCTGCGCCGGAACCCTGCTCGTGCACCTGCGGACCGGCCGCAAAGTTGGCGTAATCGACCTCACCCGCGGCGAACTCGGTACGCGCGGCAGCGCCGCCCAGCGCGACCGGGAAGCCGCCGACGCCAGCCGGGTGATGGGCCTGTCGGCCCGCGAAAACATGGGCTTTGCCGATGGCTTCTTTGAAAACAACCGCGAACACCAGCTCAAGCTGATTGCAGCCATCCGCCGGTACCAGCCCGAAATCGTACTCACCAACGCCGTCGAAGACCGCCACGCCGACCACGGCCGGGCGTCCAAGCTGGTATCCGACAGTTGCTTCCTGGCGGGCCTGGTGAAGATCGAAACTTCTGACGGCGGGGAACGGCAGGCGGCCTGGCGGCCCCAGGCCGTGTACCATTTCATCCAGGACCGCCTGCTGGTGCCCGACCTGGTGGTGGACGTAACCGACGTGTGGGCGCAGAAAATCGATTCAATCCGGGCCTACAAAACGCAATTCTTCGATCCGGGCAGCCAGGAGCCCGAAACGCACATTTCCAAGCCCGACTTCCTCAACTTCATCGAGGCCCGGGCCCTCGAACTGGGCCATTCCATCGGGGTGAAGTACGGGGAAGGGTTCACCAAGGAACGCAACCTGGGCGTACGAAACCTGTTTGACTTGCTTTGAGGGAGTTTATGCGTTCATGAGTAAAGAGTCTATGAGTGAAGGGCGCATCTGATCAGGTGCGCTTTTTTTGTGCCTTCTCTCCTGGTTTTTGCGGGTTGCGGTTTTTTTCAAAACATTTCGCCCCGTTTTTACTTATAGCGTGTATTGAAATCGGCGCTTCGATTCACTTTTTCGTAAACAGCGTCGAGACGGGCAGCCTCTTGTTGCCTTTACCCAATGCGTTACCGTGATGAATACCCGCGTACCTGATCCCTTTCGTTGCCGGCGGCTCTGCCGCAGCCTGCTGGCCCTTGCCCTGCTCCTGGGCGGCATCCTCCCCGTAGCCGGCCAGGGAGGCCCCGCCAGTGGCCGTCCGACCGCCGGCAAGGTGTCGGGCGTAGTGCTGGATGCCGTGACCAACGCTCCCGTGGAATACGCCACCGTGGCCCTGCTCTCCCCGCGGGACTCCTCGCTGGTAACGGGCACGGTCACCAACCCGCAGGGACAATTTTTGCTGGAGCCGGTACCCGCCGGGGCCTACCGGGTGCGCATCACCTACATCGGTTACCGCAACGCCGTAAAGGAGAACCTCGTCGTGCGGCCCGACGCCCCCGTGGTGGACCTGGGCAGCATTAGGATCCGGCCTTCCGCTGAGGCGCTGGAAGAAGTGGTGGTAACGGCCGAAAGGCCCCTGTTCGAGCAGTCCATCGACAAGCGGGTGTTCAACGTGGAAAAGAGCATCGTTTCCGAAGGCGGCTCGGCCACCGACATCCTGGAAACGATTCCGTCGGTGTCGGTGGACGTGGAGGGCAACGTGAGCCTGCGCGGCAGCGGCAACGTGACGATCCTCATCGACGGCAAACCCTCGGGCCTGACGGGGGCCGACCGGGCCGCCGTGCTGCAACAGATTCCCGCCGCCTCCATCGAACGCATCGAGGTGGTTACCAACCCGTCGGCGCGTTACGACGCGGAAGGCATGTCGGGCATCATCAACGTGGTGCTCAAGAAAGACCAGCGGAGCGGCTTCAACGGCACGGCCAGCGCCTCGGCGGGCACCCGCCACAAGTATAACGGTTCGCTCAACCTCAACTACCGCACGCCTAAGTTCAACGCCTACACCAACTACAGCTACCGCTACAACACCCGTTACGGCCGCGGCTTTTCGCTGCGCGAACTGGCCGCCTCCGATTCGGCGCGGCAGCAAAATGCGTCGGGGAGTGAAGTGGACAACAACCACCTGGTCGGGGCCGGCATCGACTATTTTCCCGGCGCCAAAACCACCCTGGGCTTATCGGGGGTGTTCCGCAGCAACGCCGAAAGGGCCGAC
Source organism: uncultured Sphingobacteriales bacterium (assembly GCA_963844325.1). Lineage (GTDB taxonomy): Bacteria > Bacteroidota > Bacteroidia > Cytophagales > 172606-1 > CADCTQ01. Next base: position 3,101,189 of record CAWJNV010000002.1, on the reverse strand, counting down.
GAAACAACCATCAACCGCGAATACGTCGGCGCCGGGCAGTTGGGCAGCTTGTTCTACCAGCTCAACGACACGCGCGAAGCCGGCGCCAACGCCGACCTGAACCTGGATTTCAAGCAGACCTTCGCCAAGCCCGAACAGGCCCTTTCGGCCAGCGTCCGGTACTCGTACGACTCCGACGACGACTCGGACCTGCTCACCTCCCGGACGTACCTCGACGAGTTTACCCCCGCCGGGGAGCCCGACGCCCGGCGGTACAACTTCGAAGACATCAGCAACCACCTGCTGGTGTCGCAACTCGACTACGCCACGCCCCTGCCCGGAGAACGGACCCTGGAGGCCGGCTACAAAAGCATCATCCGCAACATCGACAACACGTTTCTCTTCCAGGACTTCGTACCCGAGGTGGGCGGCTTCGTGGAAAACCCGGCCCTGAGCAACCGGTTCGTCTTCAACGAACAGGTGCATTCGCTGTACGGGTCGCTGGGCGGCACCATCAGGAAGTTCGGCTACCAGGCCGGGCTGCGGGCCGAAGGAACGCTCTCCCGGTCGGCGCAAAAAACCACCGAGGGGAATTTCCGCAACGACTACCTGAACCTGTTTCCCAGCGTATTCCTGTCGTACCAATTGGAGGAGGAGCAGCAACTGCAACTCAACTACAGCCGCCGCATCAACCGGCCGGGCATGCGGGACCTCAACCCGTTCGTCAACTACTCCGACACGCTGAACCTGCGCCAGGGCAACCCCCAGCTGAACCCGGAACTGACCCACGCCCTCGAAGTGAGCTACCAGCGCAACTGGAAAACGCTCTACGTCACCACGTCGGTGTTCTACCGGAGAACCAGCAACGTGATCAGCCGCATCGTGGAACTGGCAGACTCGGCCAGCAACGTCACGCTCTCGACGCCCCGGAACCTCAACAACCGCAACGCCGTGGGCGTGGAACTGATTGCCCGCGGCTCGCTCACCCGCTGGTGGAACCTCACGTCGAGTTTCAACCTGTTCCGGAGCGCCGTCAACGGCACCAACCTGAGCGACGACTTCAGCAACGTGAACCTGACCTGGAGCCTGTCGCTGCTGTCGAACATGAACATTCCCAAGGTGGCGCAGGTGCAGCTGACGGCCAACTACCGCGGCCCCGAGGCCGATGCCCAGGGCATCCGGCGGTCGCTGTACGGCATCAACGTGGGCGTGCGCCGCGACCTTTTCCGCCAGCGGGCCAGCCTGAGCCTGAACGTAACCGACATTTTCGACACGCGGGAGTTCCGCAACGAGATTCGCACCCGGGAATTTACCGAGACCCGCAACCGCAAGCGGGAGACGCGGATCGGCACGCTGACGTTTACCTACCGCTTCGGCAAGCAGGCCGACAATGACCGCCGCAACCGCCAGAAAGGCGACGACGATGACGGCCAGGGCGGCGGGAGCGACGATGATTCTTTCTAGAAAGGAGACCGCAGCCGGGAGGAAGGGAGACGGATCAGGATTGACAGGATTAAAGGATGACCAGAATTTTGACGGGGATGCGGGAAGCGTACGAATAGGTAGGATAGGGTTTCAACCCTATCCTACGGAGAGTACAGCGCCGATTCTCCGGAATGATCTTGAGATATGACCTCAATATCCATAGGATAGGGTTTAAACCCTATCCTACTCCCTCCCCTTCCCTTTATGCCCCGTTGACGATGCCCTGGGCTTCGCGGACGAAAAACTGAGTGGCCAGGGTATTGCGCTGGGTGAAGTACTTGCTGTACTGGGCGTCGAAGGCGGCCCGCTTGCTGACCACGGTGTCGTACATGCCCGTCATGCCCAGCAGCAGTTCACACACCTCTCGGACGGCGTGGTTGCCGCCCCCGTGGGCCGTCAGGTAGTCGGCCAGGCGGTTGGTGCGTACGTACTGGGTGAGCAACGGGCTGGCCGTACGCCGCACCATGAACCGCAGGTCGGCCTTGGACGCCAGCGACAGGTCCAGCACGTCGTCGTAGACGAACACCACTTCGGTGGCCCGGATGCCGAATTGTTTGGTGAGGTGGTTCAGGGCTTCGGTTTTGTCTTTGAATTTGAGGTACACCACCTCGAAGTGTTCCCGCTGGGCCAGTTTGAGGGCGGCGGCGTTGCTTTCGCCGGTGATGATGCCGATCAGCGGGAAGGCGCCCAGGCGCAGCCAGTGGCCGAAGCGCAGCAGGTTCACCCCCATTGCCTCCACTTCCGAGAAGAGGCTGCCCGAATCGCCGTACTTGACGCCGTCGTTGAACACCCCATCCCAGTCGAACAGGTAGGCCCGCACGTTCCGGGCCTTTTCGGCCATCAACGGGTAAGGCGTCAGAAACTCTCCTCCCAGGGAAGCAAATGTTTTTTCGATGTCAGCCATTGGGTAGTGGTAAGTGGTTGATAATTACCACTAGATCAAATCTAATTTCGCCAGGTCCTGGATGTCGAGCATGCCCACGGGCTGGCCGCCGTCGAGTACCAGCAGGTTGTCTACTTTCTTCTCCTTGAACAACTGGTGGGCGTCGTTGAGCAGGGCGTTGGCGGCAATCGTAACGGGGGCGTGGTACTCGAAGTCCGCCATCTTGAGGTTCAGCGTGGCTTTGCCGTGCTTTTCGAGCTGGCGCCGCAGGTCGCCGTCGGTAAACACGCCGGCCAGCATGCCCTTTTCGTCTACTACGCTCACGGCGCCGAAGCCCGACCGGGTCATGTGCACAATGGCGTCGGACACCTCGTCCTGTAACCGCACGATGGGGTTTACGGGTCGGATGATCTCGCGGACCCGCACCGTCATCAGGCGGGTGTGTTCGAAGAACTGCTGCGTGCCCAGCGTGGTGAAGTTGTTCTCGGTGAGCTGCTTGATGATTTTGTAGGGCGCCGTAATCGTGTGCACGCCGAGGTTGATGGCGTTGCGGACGTGTTCGGTGTTGCGCACTGAGGAGAACATGATCTTGCTCTTGTAGCCGTAGTAGTCGGCGGCGTTGACGGCCTGTTCCACCAGCGTAAGGGCGTCGTGCCCCTGGTCCTGCAAGCGGCCCACCAGCGGACACACGTAGGTAGCCCCGGCCGCCATGGCCATGTACGCCTGCTGCAAGGTGTATACCAGGTGAATGTTGATCATAATGTCCTCGTCGGTGAGGCGCTTGCAGGCCTTCACGCCCTCCAGCGACACGGGGATTTTGAATACGGTCCGTTGCCGGTCGAGGCCCAGGTCGAGCAGGCGGTGGGCCTCTTGGTAGATCTGGTCGGCCGTTTCGCCCAGGGCTTCCACCTGGAGTACGGGCACGATGCGGGCCAGTTCGAGGATGAGAGAATCAATGTCAGTGACCCCGTGGCGGTGCATGAACGTGGGGGTCGTGGTCAGGCCGGCCAGGAAGCCCAGCCCAAACGCTTCTTTGATCTCTTGCAGATCGGCCGAATCTAAGTATAGTTCCATGTAAGGGTTCTTTCGTGGTTGGTGTTTTACGGGTTCAGCACATGGTTGCTTCTACCGTCTGGTTGCGGTAGCGCACTTCGATGGCGTGGATTTCGAGGAGGGGTTTGAGGAATTCTTCGAGGGCAAACATGCTCAGTTGGCTGGCGGCGTCGCACAGGGCGTTGGCCGGGTCAGGGTGTACTTCCACGAACAGGCCATCCACCCCGGCGGCTACGGCGGCGCGGGAGAGCACCGGCAGGAACTGGCGGGCCCCGCCCATCGGGTCGGCACTGGGAATGCCGTACTTGCGGATGGAGTGCGTCACGTCGAACACCACCGGGAAGCCGGTCTGGTTCATGTGGTAGAAGCTGCGCGGGTCCACGATCAGGTCGTTGTAGCCGAAGGTGTAGCCGCGTTCGGTGAGGATGATCTGGTTGTTGCCGGCGTCTACGGCCTTTTGGGCGGGCTTGCCCATGTTTTCGGGGGCCAGGAACTGCCCGTGCTTGATGTTGATGACGCGGCCCGTCTTGGCGGCGGCCACCATCAGGTCGGTCTGCATGCAGAGGTAGGCCGGGATCTGGATGACGTCGAGCACCTGGGCGGCGGCTTCTACCTGCGAGGGGTAGTGCACGTCCGACAGCACGGGAAAGCCGAAGTCATGCTTGATCCGGGCCAGGATTTCCAGGCCCTTCTCCAGGCCCGGCCCGGTGTAGTAGTTAAGGGCGCTGCGGTTGTCTTTCTGGTAAGACGACTTGAAGATCACCGGGATGCCCAGGCGCGCCGACACCTCTTTGAGCTTCTCGGCGGTACGCATCATGGTGCTCTCTTCTTCAATGACGCAGGGGCCCGAAATCAGGAACAGTTCATCGGCACCGCACGGGATGCCGCCTACGTTTACGATTTGCTTTTTCATGCGAAGAATTGGGGAAGAATGGCCCCGGACCGCCCGGAACGCTGCGAAGTTGCGTTTTTCCGCCGGATATTACAACAAGGAAGGGGCTGCCACGGAGACACGGAGGGCACGGAGAATACTCAGAATGAAACTTAACCGCAAAGATCGCAATAGAGCCGCAAAGGGCGCAAAAGGGTACGCGTTCTCCTGGCGGTCTTTGCGTCTCCTTTGCGATCCTTGCGTTTAAGTGCTTTGCAATTGGTGTCCTCCGGTCTCCTTTCTCTCTGTGCCCTCCGTGTCTCGTGGTCATTTACCAGCCGTAACGCGCTGCAAATCCGAAATGGACTTGATGCCGCGCTGCCGGGCGGCTTCGGGGCGCATGAGCAGGGCGTAGGTGTTGTTGAAGCCCAGCGGCGGCAGCCAGCGGACGCCGAAACGTTGGGGGAAAGCCCGGCTCACGTACCCGTACAGCCGCGCCGGGTCGCCGCCCAGCGAATCGCGCAGCAGTTCTTTCCGCTTCAGGATCACTTCCAGGCCCGTCCCCGAATACTCCGGGTAGAGGTCAATTTCGCCGGCCCGGAGGGCTTCGAAGCAAATCTGCGTGCCGCCCATGCCGGCCCGCACTTCCCCGGCGAGTGGCGTGTGCCCTTCCACCAGTTGCGCCACCATTTCGGCCAGGATGTACTGCTCGGTGAATATCTTGGAGCCGATCCGGACCCGGCCCGTCCGTTCCCCGGCGGGAGGCCGCCAGAGGCCCAGGCTGTCGAGAAAGGTCCGGGCTACCGCCGCCGGCGACTGCTTCAGCACGTCTACCTGGTAGTTCAGCTCAATCATGACGGCGTCGGTGAATTGGCCCGAAAGCTTTGCCAGCACCGGCCCCAGTTGCGGGAACGCGTCCAGCGCCTCCTGCCGCACGATCAGCCCGCAGTCGTAGGCCGGGAAGTGGCGCCGGTCGTCGGCCAGCGTATACAGCCCGTAGGCCCGGATGCGGCCGTCGGTGGAAAAGCCGCTGATCACGTCCACGGCCCGGTGGTGCAGGGCGTCGTACATCAGCCCCGACTGCACTACCTTGGTGTTCAGTTGCAAGCCATACGTCCGTTGCAGGCCGGGGTAGCCTTCCGACATCACCATGAACTCGGGGGCAAAGCCGGCCTTGAACGACGACTGCGCCAGCAGCAACCACCCCGCCGGCAGTACCGCCAGCACAACGGCGGCGCCCCCGGCCCGTTTGGCCCGCCGCACGTCGAGCCGTTGCAGGCGGGCCAGCCCGGCGTCGAGGAGCACTGCCAGCCCGGCCGCCGGAATCGCCCCGGCCAGGATCATGGCGGTGTTGTTGAGGGCAATGCCGCCGAAGATGGATTCGCCCAGGCCGCCCGAAGCGATGAGGGCCGCCAGCGTAGCCACGCCCACGTTGATGACGGCCGCCGTGCGGATGCCGGCAAACAGGACGGGCAGGGCCAGCGGCAGTTCCACCTGCCTGAGCACCTGCCAGCCCGACAGGCCCATGCCCCACGCCGACTCCCGCACGGCCGGGTCTACCTCGCGGATGCCCGTGGCCGTATTGCGGATGATGGGCAGCAGGGCGTACAGGAACAGGGCAATGACCGCCGGCAGCGCCCCGATGCCGAAGAGGGGAATCATAAAACCCAGCAGCGCAATGCTCGGCACGGTTTGCAGCACGCCGGCCACGCCCAGCAGCAGCCGGCCGGCCCGCGGGTGCCGCACACAAGCCACCCCCAGCGGCACGCCGGCCACTACCGCCAGCAGCACCGACAGCGCCGTAAGCCCCAGGTGCTCCAGCGTCTGCCGGCCCAGCGTAGCGGCGTTTTCGGAGAAGTACCGGATCAGGTCGTGCATAAAGGACAATGGTCATTGGTTGATTGGTCATTGGTCAGCGGTCATTGGTACATTGGTCAGTAGTCAATGGTCATTCGGATACGGCGACTTACGCGCACCCAATGACCATTGACCAATGACCAATGACTATTGACGGCCCAATCACGCTTTCACTTCGTTTGCCAGCGGCTTGCCGGCTTCGAAGTCGGAGAGGTTCTGGAGGGTGGTTTGGGCGATGCCGGTCAGGGCCTCGCGGGTGAGAAAGGCCTGGTGGCCGGTGACCAGCACGTTGGGGAAGGTAAGCAGCCGCAGGAACACTTCGTCTTCGATCATCCGGTTGGAGAGGTCTTCGAAAAACAGGTCGGCCTCCTCCTCGTACACGTCGAGGCCCACGTAGCCCACCTTGTGGCTTTTAAGCGCCGCAATGAGGTCCCTGGTGTCGATGAGTTTGCCGCGGCTGGTGTTGATGATCATCACGCCGTCCTTCATCTGGCCGATGGTCTTCGCGTTGATCATGTGGAAGGTTTGCGGGGTGAGCGGCGTGTGCAGCGAGAGGATGTCCGACTGCCGGTAGAGTTCTTCCAGGGAGGTGTACGTGCCGCCCATCGCCGTGAATTCGGGGTTTTGGTACACGTCGTAGCCCAGCAGGCGGCAGCCGAAGCCGGCCAGGATGCGGGCCGTGCACAGCCCGATCTTGCCCGTGCCGGCCAGGCCCACCGTCTTGCCGTGCAGGTCGAAGCCCACCAGGCCGTTGAGGGAGTAGTTGCCCTCCCGCACCCGGTTGAAGGCCCGGTGCGTTTTGCGGTTGAGCGTCAGGATCAGCGCCACGGTGTGTTCGGCCACCGCGTAGGGCGAATAGGCCGGCACCCGCACCACTTTGAGGCCGAGGCCCGTCTTGAGGTCCACGTTGTTGAAGCCCGCGCAACGCAGGGCCACCAGGCGTACGCCGGTGTCGGCCAGCTTCCGCAGGACGGGGGCGCTGCCGTCGTCGTTGACGAAGATGCACACGGCTTGGCAACCCTCGGCAAAGGCGGCCGTCTGAACGCTGAGGCGGGGTTCGAAGTAGCAGAACGCGTGGTTATAGGTGGCGTTCAGCCCGTCGAAATACTCTTTTTCGTAGGGCTTGGTGCTGAAAAAGGCAACTTTCATCGGCGTTTGTTTCGTTGTGGTTGGGTTAGTGGTTCGATGCTTCGTACTTCAACGTTCCTTGTTCGTGATTCGGCATTCCTTATTTTTCAACAAAAGAAATTTCGAATGTCAAACAAGGAATGTCGAATGATGAAGTCTGGAGCTGGAATTGTACGTAGCTGGTTTTACGCATCTTTGCGGATTGGGATGGGCCGCCGGGTTTCCCGGGACGTTTCCGGAATGGGGAAGCCCCGCGAAACGGCAAAATAACGCAATCTCGGTTTTGCCGCCCCATGCGGGCAAACAAACATTCGGTTATTCTATCATTCTGTCATTTCAAAGGTACATGAAGGTTGGTTTGGTTTTATCGGGGGGCGGGGCCCGGGGGTTTGCCCACCTGGGGGTAATCAAGGGCTTGCTCGAACAAGGCTTCCGTTTCGACGTAATTTCCGGCGTGAGTGCCGGTGCCGTGGCCGGCGCCCTCTACGCCCAGGGACATTCCCCCGACGACATTCTGCGCATCTTCCTCACCACGCGGCTGTTCAGGTTTCTCCGGCCGTCCACCAGCCTGAAGGGCTTTTTCCGCGCCGACCGCCTGGAGACGCTCTGCCGGCAGTACCTGCCCCATGACTCCTTCGAAGGGCTGGGGTTGCCCCTCTACGTCAACGCCACCGACATCGGGGCGGGCGAAACGGTGTTCTTCTCGGAAGGGCCGCTCATCCGGCCGCTGCTGGCGTCGGGCGCCATCCCGGTGCTGTTTGAGCCGGTAAACATCGGCGGGCGGCTGCTCGTGGACGGCGGCCTGCTCAACAACCTGCCGGTGGAGCCGCTGCTGGGCCGCTGCGACTTCATCATCGGCGTGCACACCAACCCCTGCGCGCCGGGCCGGCCGCTGCGCAACATGCGCAACATCATGGAGCGGACCCTGCTGCTGGCCATCCACAACAACGTGCCGGAACGGGCCCGGCAGTGCCACCTGTACCTGGAGCCGCCGGCCCTCTGCCAGTACACCACCCTCGACAACGCCCGGGCCCGCGAAATTTTCGACATCGGCTACGCCTACACGCTGGAAAGCGCCCCCCGCATCGCCGAAACGTACGCCCGCCAGTTGGAAGCGTTTCAAAGGAGTTAGAGAGCTTAGGGTCATGGCACCAAATCAGAGGGCTGGCCTCTGGTGAATGCGGCCAGCAACTATGCAGTTCGGGGGATGACCCAGGTGGCCGCATTAGCGTTTGCACCGTTTAACATCCGGGTCAACTCCGTGCATCCTGGGCTAGTGGAAACGCCCAGGGTGATGTTGGAGGAATACAAAGAGATGATTGAAGGAATAGCGGCAAACGTGGATAAGAACGCATCAGAATGCATTCTTGACTTGGCTTCATCAAGGATTCCCAAGCAGCCAATTGGCAGCACCTATTTCCAGGCACGGGCACAATACTGCAAGATCTGGTCATTCAATTGTTCAATGGTGTTGTCATAACTGCCATTGGACAAAATGATAATGGTAAATTTTTGATCGGGTACAATCAGGATGGAATTATGGAACCCGACCAGACTGCCACCATGAGAAAACAAGGTAATGTCACGCCAGCGGCTAAGGAGCCAGCCGTACCCGTAGGATAAGTCTGCATTGACAGTAGCCGGATTACGTACTAAAGTAGTATGTTGTTTTTCAGGGATAAGGGTTTGTTGAATAAAACCATCCGACCATAGCAGCAAATCATGCAGCGAGGAATACATCCCTCCATCTCCTTTTGTCAAGAGATTATAATCAGTGGGTTGCCTGTCGGCCCGGTATCCTCTTACTAATCCGGCAGCGGTATTTGCTTTCGTATACACAAAGGTATTGCTCATGCCCAGAGGCTTGAAAATAGCTTCCCGGAGGAACACTTCGAAGGGCCGGCCGCTTACTTTCTCTACCAGTAAGGCCAGCAGCACGTAACCCGTATTGCTATACCTGAATTGAGTGCCCGGCTGAAAATGCAGTTTATCTTTCTTAGCCAAGGCGTTAACTACGGCTTCATTGGTGATCTGCTTAACGGGTAAGCTCATCTCATTCAGGTAATCAGGAATACCCGACTGATGGGTTAACAGATGATGAACGGTGATGCTTTTCCAATGTTCAGGAAGGGAGGGGAAATACTGAATAATGGGATCGGAAGGACGGATTTTGTTTTCTTGCTCCAGCAGCATGATGGCCATAGCCGTAAATTGCTTGGAAACCGAGGCCAGATAAAAGGAGGAGGTGTTGTTGATCACTTGCTTGTTTTCCAGGTTGGCCAAGCCGGAACAGCGATTGTAAAGGACTTTCCCGGCCTGTTTCACCACCAGGGCAAGGCCTGGTCCTTTCACTGAAGGAGGGCTCAGTTTTTTGACAACCTGGTCTATGTTTTCGCTTAACGAAAGCGAGTCCTGGAAGACAACCGATGGCTCACTGGCAGTAGGGGATTGCTCTTCCAGGGGCTTATTGAAAGCTAGTGCGGCTCGTAAAGCAAGGACTATGCAGCAGCATATGCCTACTATCAAAATTATTCCTCTAACAGTTATTACACTCATGCAGGAGAAAAAGCTAATCCTTGTGGTCAGGCAGGCATAGTTGTCTTCAACAGCTAAAGTTATTGCTCCTGGTCGTATTACACAACCTCTGTTTGAAAGATTGGCAGGAAACGACTTGGCGTAGCAAGCTTCAGGGCCATCGCACCGGATTGGAGGGCTTGGCGTACAGTAGTGAGGTAGTGCTCATCACGGGCGGCTTTTTTACGTTTTCGTTTGATAGAGGTCTTATCCATCCCTTAAGTTAACACCCCGCGCCTTTTCCCTATTTTTGATGCGATGACCCTATTAGAGATTTAGGGAGTTTGAGAATTAAGGAGTCAGGGAGTTTGGGGCCAACCCATTCCGGCCCGGCAACGTCTATTACCCCGGAAACGCTAACTTTAAGCGCACCAATTCTCAAACTCCCTGACTCCTAAACTCCCTAACTCCTCCCCTCCCTTCATGATCAGGCTGATTGCAAAACTCTACTTCGGGCTCATTGGCTGGAAAACGCGGTACAACCTGCCGCCCGACCTGAAAAAATACGTGATGATCGCCGCGCCGCACACCAGCAACTGGGACTTCCCCATCTGCATGGCCGCCCTGAGCCTGATGCGCGTGAAAGTCAACTACCTGGCTAAAAAAGAGTTGTTCAGATTTCCCCTGGGCGTCATCATGCGGTTTTTCGGCGGCATTCCCGTGGACCGCAGCCGCAACACGGGCATGGTCGACGCCATGATCGCCGAGTTTGGCAAGCACGACCGGCTGGTGCTCATGATTCCGCCCGAAGGCACGCGGGGCTACGTGAAGGAGTGGAAAACGGGCTTTTACCGCGTGGCCCTGGGGGCCGGCGTGCCCATCGTGCTGGGCTACCTCGACTACGGCAGCAAGGAGGCGGGCCTGGGCAAAGCGTTTTACCCGTCGGGCGACTACGAAAAAGATCTGGCCGCCATCCAGGCGTTCTACCGGCCCATGCGGGCCAAGCACCCCGAGCGGTCAAGCCTGCGGTAAAATTTTGTGAAAATGGCCGCAAATTCCTTATATTTGCCCCATACAGAGGTCATCCGGCCGGATCAGGAGCATCACTCGAAATGATGTAGTACGTGTTAAAGCGTATTGGGGGTTCGAGTCCCCCGGCCTCTGCAAAAAGCCCTTAATCCACGTGATTAGGGGCTTTTTTGGTTTCTAGGGTAATATGGTGGTCTGATGGCCGGACGGGTACTAACATTGTATAGTTGTAGTAGCGACCCTTTTCGTGAAAGTTTCGTTTATTTCATATATTGCGTTTATTGCGAATATTTCGATTGTTTCGAATCCTAACAAACACAACGATGAAAACGCCTCCTCAAGCGCTACCGGAAAGTGCGTACACCATGCCTTCTGAACAGGATACAATTATCGCCCAGGAGACAAGCCGCAAGTTGGCAACTCATTTCCATAACCAGGAAAAACTGACCGTTCTGCTTATCAATTCCGAAAACAAGCCTTCGGAGCCGATAGAGTTACCCGCGTCGGTTGTCCGACTGCTGCTTGATCTGCTTGATGAAATAGCGCAAGGCAACGCCGTTACGATAATGCCTATTCACGCAGCGTTAACCACTCAGCAAGCAGCAGATTTACTTAATGTATCCAGGCCGTTCTTAGTAAAACTACTTGAGAATAAGGAGATACCATACCACAAGATAGGTACACATCGCCGGGTATATGCAGAAGATATATTTAAATACAAACGTGCTATTGAGCAAAAGCGCAGCCAAGTGCTTGAAGAACTAGTAGCATTAGATCAGGAAATGGGATTTGAGTAGATATGAGTCAGTTTACCGCTTTTTTTGATGCTAACGTACTCTATCCATCCTCACTAAGAAGCTTCATTATGTATGTGATTAAGCGAAATCTTTTCCGCGCTAAATGGTCGGATATGGTGCATGAGGAGTGGATAAGATCAGTTTTGGAGAATGTAGCGGGTACCACGCGTGAAAAACTTGAGGTAACCCGTCGCAAAATGAATGAACATGCACTTGACTGTTTAGCAACTGGATTCGAAGACCTTATAGAGGGAATAGACCTACCGGATAAGAATGATCGCCATGTTCTAGCGGCAGCCATTGTTTCAAAAGCCGGCGTGATTGTGACGAAAAACCTGAAACACTTCCCGGCAAAAAAGCTTGAAGCATATGGAATGGAAGCACAACACCCGGATGAATTTATTACTCATTTATTAGATCTTCATGAGGATGAGATAGTTGATGCGGCAAAAGAGCACCGGGCCAGCATGCGTAATCCACCCAAGAGTCCCACGGAGTATTTTGAAGTGCTTGAACGACAAGGTCTCCTGGAAGCAGTCAAAATCTTAAGAAGCCGTGAGTCTGAAATATGAGACTTCCGCAAAAAGAGCCCTTGATTAGTGGAATCAAGGGCCCCTATGCGACTGTAACAAGTCGTTGAAAGCCGATAGAAACGTCAGTTCAGTTGGTTCGGGGCCTCCCGGCCGGATCAGGAGCATCACTCGAAATGATGTAGTACGGGTTAAACCGTATTGGGGGTTCGAGTCCCCCGGCCTCTGCTAAAAAAGAAAAAGCCGCTGGTTGTACAACCAGCGGCTTCTTTTTTGGCCTACTTATAAATACCTATTATTAGGTATTTGATCTGATGCAACATGGAAATAACTTGCCCTCAATGAAAACAGAAAGAGCGGCAATGATTTCCCCAGCTTCATCCATACCTACGCCCATTGTACATAAATTTTGCGTAAAATCAAGAGGGGTAATCTTCATCGAACTACTTGATTAAATATCCATCGAGTTCCCCGTTGTAAAACAAGTATCTTATCCGGGCGGTTGGTAATGTTTTCACTAAAATGGCGTAAACAGTACGAGCAGTACATTCTGTTAATCAACCACTTATGGAGCGCACCGTTGCAAGGGTTTTCAGCAGCAATATTTTCTAAACCTACTTATTTTACAGGGCACCAAGCAGTAGCATCAAATACACTTGCAGATTTTTAGTCACCAATTTTTAGATTACTCCGTACTCGTGAATACGAACGCTACGGACTAATGTAAACTTAGTAATTTCTAATCCATACTCTAAAATCATATTCCGGACCGGCAGGGTACAACCAGAAAAAGCTACTTGCTGCATGTGCTCCTGCTTATTGTCTGTTCTCATTTTTCTTTAAACCAACTCTCTTTATGAACCACAATGTCTACCAGTTCCGTTGGGGGCTCCTGCCCGTCGTGGCGTTAACGCTGCTGAGTACCATCCTGTTTACGGGTTGCGCCCCTTCGATTTACCGGGCCACTGATTTTCAAACCGTAGCCCGGGGCCATAAGACAATTGCCCTGCTCCCCTTCCAAGTAGTGATGGAGGCAAAAAAATTACCCAAGAACGCTACTTTAGACATTATCCGGCAGCAGCAGCAGGATAACGGCTACACCATTCAGAGCAGTGCCTACAGCAACCTGTTGAAAAAACAGCACCGTATCACGGTTGAAGTGCAGGATGTAGACAAAACAAACGCTTTGCTCAAGAAAGCCGGCATTGCCTACGAAGACCTGGCCACCTTACCCAAAGAAGAACTGGCCGCTTTACTTAACGTAGACGCGGTAATATCCGGTAAAGTGACGCTGTCCAGCCCAATGTCCGAAGGGGCCGCCATCGGGTCACTCCTGCTGGTGGGTTTTGCGGGCAACACCAATAAGGTGACCATTGCCCTGACCATTCATGAACGCCTGGCCGGCAAGCTCTTATGGAAGTTTGATTACAAATCTGCGGGCAGTCTCTACAGCAGCCCCGAATCGCTTACCGACGACTTGATGGAGTGGGTTTCCAAGAAGTTTCCCTACAAAAGTTAATTCGATGTCAAGTCAGGCCCGCCCGGCCGGGGTGTTTAGGTAAGTGCTTAGGGTGAATGAAACGACACAGTACCGTTACGGCTGGGGGTAGTCTCTGACTACTCCCTCCTTTTGTGCTTGGCCCCGGCAAGACGAAGGGCAAAACTTAGTTTTGCGCGTAAAAAATGGGTGTCACGTCATTACTTGCACAGCTTTTTCCGGTACTCATCCAGTATCTTCCCGATCCCCTTCTCAATCGCAGCAACGTTGCTCTCCGTCAGGTAGCGTTCATCCTGGCCACTCAGGACCCGGGCTACCGTTACCCGGGTACGGACCGGTTCAGTGTTGTCGGCAATCCGCTGCTGATCCAAGCCAAACTCCTCCTTTAGACGCCTTATCTCATCCAGCCTTTTTTGCAGTGATGCATCCATGCCCAAAAATAGCAAATTGTAGTAGTAGCACCATTTTGTGACAAATATTCGTACAGCGCCTTGATATATCACAAATAAGTAGTATTTTTGTAGTGTGCTTATCGCACTTCTTTTTTGCCCCATACTATCACAAAATTGTAGCACACCATGAATTTACCCTACTGTCTTACCTTTAAACTCCATAAACTATGTATTACTTAGAACAACCCAAAGACTTCTCCAAGGTGCTGGATTTACTCGAAAAAAACGCCCACCTCAACCTGCTGCCAATCCTTGAACTGGTGGTATACACGCAGCCCGACTACCTGGAAGCTTTTTGCAACCAAGCCATCGTTACCATCGCGGAACTATTAAGGGAAGGTCAAAAGGGCGGGGTAATGGCCGGCGATATCTATGAAATCATTATTCAATTGCACACGCTACGGGAAGCATTGCGCCAGGTACGGGGCGCCGAATCCTGGCCGTAATAAACGATTTGAGGGGTGGTGATAAAGCAAGTGAAAAGAAAGTCATCCCCCTACCCCCTTCCCTCTGCTAAGGCCATCCCACAAGGGGGACCCGCGTTCGCATCGAACGCGAAAGAACCTCTTCGCCCGCATACGCATTAGACGCGGATACCCCTTGCCACGGCACCGGTGGGTACGCAGTCCCCCTTGTGGGTGTGCCGGTGGGTAAGGGAAGGGGGTAGGGGGATGACTTTCATGAATAAAGCGTTTTTTACCCTCATTTTAATAATTTCCACCCCTCAATAAATTATTTAGAAACAACAAACCCCGCGAACTTTACATCTTGCTCACCCTTCCCAATTATCAAGGGCGCCAGTTGTTCTTTTAACCGCGTAACTCCAGCCCATCTATGTTTTGCCCATAAAAAGGGGAATACCGGGAAGTAAGAGCCACCTTACGGGCTTTCCTCTGCGTACAAGAACCTGTTTTACGCACGTCCTTTACCCCATCTGCCTATGAATCGCTTTTTTGCCACTGCCCCGAATGCGCCTGCCATGCACGTAGGTTTGCTGTTGCTCCGCATCGGCGTAGCGTGCCTGATGCTCACCCACGGGCTGCCGAAGCTCCAGAAAGTGCTGACGGGTAATTTTGCCTTCGGTGACCCGCTCGGGCTGGGCAGCGGGGTGTCGTTAACGCTGGTCGCATTGGCGGAAGTAGGCGGCTCGCTGCTCATTCTGGTGGGTGCCGCCACCCGGCTGGCGGTCCTGCCCCTGATCGTGACCATGCTGGTGGCCGCGTTCGTGGCGCACGCCGACGACCCGTTCGGCAAAAAGGAACTGCCGCTCCTGTATCTGTTCATCTACACCGTGCTGTTGCTTACCGGCGCGGGCAAGTACTCCGTGGACGGACTCCTCAGCCAGCGCCGGGCTGCAACCGCCCGATAAACAACTTTACCGGGATTGGCCGGGTTTAACGGCCGCCCTCCGGCACCGGGTTGCCCTCCGTATCCAGCAGGGTTACTTTGCCCTTCAATCGCTTTACTTCTTCCAACTGCGTGGCCCGGTCCCCCACCACGAGGTACAACATGTCTGCTTCTTTCAAGTACGCATCAATCACCGACTTGAAATCCGCCAGCGACATGCCTATCAACTCCTGCTGGTCCTCCTCAATGAACCGGGTTGATTTTCCGTATTTGCTGATCTGCTGCAACACCCCCAGTTTGGCATCCAGGCTCTCGTACGCCAGGGTGTTGCCCTTCAGCACCTTGTCGCGGGTAATGGCTACCTCGGCTTCCGAAAAGTTTTTCCCGTAATCGGCCAGGATGGACGCGATGAGTTGGAGGGAAGGCAGCGTCACGTTGCTGCGCACGCTGGTGCTTACCGCGAACGGGCCCGGGGCTTTCAGTTGGCTTACGTACGAATACGCCCCGTAGGTGTAGCCTTTTTCGATGCGCAACGTCTGGAAGAGCTTGCCGCTCGACCCGCCGCCCAGCACCTCGTTGGCAAAGTCCAGGTTGTTGCTGTTGGGGTCGGTGGCCGCCAGGGCCAGCCGGCCCACGTATACCACCGACTGCTTGGCCCCCGGAAAATCGACGAAGTACACACCGCCGGCGGGTGCCTGCCGGAGGGTCCCCGGGGCCGGCGGGGTCACGGTTTTGGGTTGCCAGGCCTTTTCGAGCCCGCCGACGGCCGGGAGCACCTGCGATTCGGGTACGGCGCCGGCCACGTGCAGGGCGGCCTGCGCCGGGGAAACGTAGGCGGCATAGTACCCTTTGAGGTCATCCAGGCGGATGGCGGCGGTTGTTTGCAGCGTGCCGGCCACCGGCGTACCCAGGATGTGCTCCGGCCCGTACAGCAGTTTGTTGAAAGTACGGGCGGCAATGGCGGGAGGATTGGCTTCGCTGCCTTTCAGGTTCGTTTCCAGCGCCTTCTTCAGCCGGTCGTACTCGGCCACGTCCCAGCGGGGCGCCAGCAGCATCTCCTGCGCGAGGGCGAAGGTAGCCGCAAAGTTGCGCGCCAGGCAACTGGCCCGGAGCCGGATTTCTTCGTTGGCGCACTGGAGGGTGATCGTGGCGCCCAGCAGGCCGATGGCCTCTTCCAGTTCGGCCGGCGTGCGCCGGGCGGTTCCCTGCATCATGAGCTGGCACATGAGGCCGGCCGTGCCCGCCTTGTCCATCGGGTCGAAGGCGTGGCCGCCCGGGATGGTAATGTCGAAGTGTACCAGGGGCACTTCGTTGTTCTCCAGGCCCAGCACGGCCAGCCCGTTGCCGGCCTTTGCCTGCCATACCTCCGGCATTTTGAAAAGGGGCCGTTCGCCGAAAGCCGGCTCCGACCGGTCGTGTGTGGTGGGGGTTTTGGCTACGTGCGCCTCCTGGCCGCGGGTCACGTTCTCGTCCTGCACGCCGGCCACGATCTGCTCCTGCCACACGGTGGCGGGCCGGGCGCCTTCCACGGCCAGGGCGGCCTTGCCCTTGGGCACCACGCTGGTCATCAAGCAGGGCTTGCCTTTGAGGTACTGGTTGTAAACCCGCACCACGTCGTCGCGGGTGACGGCCTGGGTAAGCGCGGCCGATTTGAGGATGTAGGCCGGATCGCCGATGAACTCATTGTCACCCGCCAGGGTAAAAGCCTTGTTGAGCACGGTGCTGATCCCCGTGTAGAGTTCCGTTTCCTTTTCGGCTTTCACCCGCTGCAACTCGCCGTCGGTGAAGCCTTCTTTTTCGAAGCGGGCCAGCCCTTCTTCGATGGCGGCCTTCACCGCGTCAAGGTCGGTTTCGGCGTTGGCCCGCACGCGAAACACGAACGTACCGGCCAGTTCGTCGCTGTCCTGGGCGCTGCTCACGCCGGGGGCCAGTTTCTTCTCCTCCACGAGGAGGCGGTACAGCGGCGATTTGCGGCTGCCGCTCAGCAGCTCGCCCAGGATCTGGAGGGCGTACATGTCGCGGTGGTAATTCTCTACCGTGGGAAACACCATCCGCAATTCCGGCAGCCGGGCAAAATTGTCTTCCAGGGAGAGCGACCTGGTTTGGGACAACTGTACCGGCATGGGCTTGAGGGGCGCCACGACGGGGCCCTTGCGGATTTCGCCAAACCACCGTTGTACTTTCTCTTTCGCCTCCTTGCGGTCAATGTCGCCGGCAATCACCAGCGTGGCGTTGTTGGCGCCGTAGTACTGGTCGTAAAATTCCCTGACGTCTTCCAGGGTGGCGGCCTGAAGGTCGGGCAGGGAGCCGATCACCGTCCAGTGGTAGGGGTGTTCCTTCGGGTAGAGGTTTGAACGGATGATCTCGTCGGTGTACCCGTACGGCGCGTTGTCCACGCGTTCCCTTTTCTCGTTTTTCACCACCTGCTTCTCGGCTTCCAGGGCCTCGCGGGTGACCGTGTTGATCATGTAACCCAACCGGTCGGAGTCAATCCAGAGGATTTTGTCGAAGGCATCCTTGGGAACCACTTCGTAATACACCGTGCCGTCGGGCCAGGTGCCGCCGTTGCGTTCCCCGCCCCACTCCGGAATGAGTTTGCGGTTGGCGCCCTGCGGCGTATTTTCCGAATCGTTGAAGGACATGTGTTCGAAGAAGTGGGCAAAGCCGGTCTTGCCGGGCTTCTCGCGGTTGGAACCCACGTGCATCACCGTCGCCACGGCCACGATGGGATCGGAATGGTCTTCGTGCAGGATCACTTCCAGCCCGTTGTCGAGGGTAAATTTTTCGTAGGGCAGCGCAAAGGCCGGTTTCGCCGCGGGGTCACTTTTTCGGGCAGCTTCTTTACCCGGTTTGCAGGAGAACACCAGGGCCAGGGTCAGCAGGGAAGTGGTCAGGAACAGCCGTTTCATACGCTTGATGGGTAGATACGATCAAGTTATGAAACGGGCGCAACACCCGCCTGAAAATGTGACGAATGGAGGGGGAAACGCCGGCCGCAGAATAAAAAAGGTATGTTTAGCGTGAATGAAACGGGAAAGTACCGTTACGGCCGGGACACGTACCCTTTCAAAATAAGCGTTTGCGTAGTAGCTTTAAGGCTGGTCATCTTAAAGAATGGAACAAGCGAACCCGCAAATCTACAGTATACCGGCTAAGTACCGTAAAATGGAAAACAGCCACATTATTTTCTGGCTCTTGAAAGATGTGAGCTGGTGCATGTTGTGGAAAACGCTGGGCATTCTCATGATCCTGCCTACCCTGGTGATCGCCCTCGTGATCGCCTGGCGTACCCGCGACCTCAAATCCGAACTTGCCCACAACCTTGCCATCGCTTTTTGGATTACCGCCAACTCGTACTGGATGGTGAGCGAATTTTTTGGCTTTGACGAGGTAATCGTTTGGCAGGGTATTACCGGAAAACACCTGGCAATCATTCCCTTTGCGGTCGGGATCGTCATTCTAGCCTATTACTACCTGATCCAAAGACCCAGGGAAGCCCGGCAAAGCCAGGTAGCAACGCTCTAGGTGACTTGACAAGGATGGCTGGATGGTTATATGGCTGGATGGCTATATGGTTGAATGGCTGTTGGATCAACCATTTAACCATACAACCATTCAACAATCAACCATCTAGCCATATAGCCATACAACCATATAGCCATACAACCTTATTGCTTCACCACCCGCATCGTGCGCGTTACCCCGCCGTAGGTCACTTTGAATACGTAATGGCCCGCCGGCCAGCCGGATACGTCCACCGAATGCCGGGTGCCCACGGGTCCCACGGCGGTAGCAAGCACCTGCCGGCCCTGCGCGTTGTGCACCTGCAACGCGTGGCGCGTCACGTGGGCGGGCAGGGTGTACGTGACCTGCCGCGTAACCGGGTTGGGAAATCCCCCCGTGACGGTTGCGCCGGCAACTTCCGGGGTTTCCGGTGACGGCTCCCGGCCCCCGGCGCCCGTACCGAAGCGGAACGCTTCCCAGCCGGAGATGGACGTGCGGTTGCACATCATCGCAGCCGTACCGTTTTCACTGGACACGTACCGCCCGTTGTTGCCCCGCAGCGAAATCGTGCCGTCGGCATTCACCAGCCAGTCGAATTTTTCCCAGTCGCCGGCCGTAGCCCGGCTGCACGTCATGGGCGCCGCGCCGTTCTCCGACGATACGTATTTGCCCATGCTTTTGAGGGCGACCTTGCCCGCCCCGGCGTCTTCCACCGTAAACTGTTCCCAGGCCTGCACCGTCGCGCGGTTGCACCACATCGGCGCCGTGCCGTTTTGGCCGCTCACGTACGCGTTGTTGAAGCCTTTGAGCCAGATCGTCTGCCCGACCGGGGCCGTCGTGCTGCCCCCGCCCGACTGCGTACCGGCCCACTTGAAGGTAGCCACCGCCCCGGCGGGCAGCGTGTACGCGAAAGATTGTCCGCCCCACTTCACTTTGAAGGTGCTGCTGCTGTTCCCGTTGTTGAGGGCAATGAGCACCTTGGTGCCGTCCGGGTTTTTGAAAGCCACGTTCTCGATGCCGCCGCTGAACGTATTGGAGGCAATGCGGACGGCACCCGGGTCCACGAACTTGCTGGCGTGGCCCAGCACGTAGTACTCCACTTCCCGCGTGTAGGCCCCCGTTGTGTTATTGACGGTCACTACGCCCCGGCAGTTGGAACAGCCCCCGTTGGTCGGCCCGGCGTTCTGGTCCAGGGCCAGGTTCCACAGCAGTACGCTCTTGGCCCAGTGGCGGGTGGTGCCGATGAGGATGTTGGAGAGGTTCCAGCGCAGGTTGCCGCCTAAGTCGGTGGCCCAGCCCCCGCCCGAGATTTCCGTGAACCAGATGTCCTTGTCGGGGTAGGCATTGTGCGTGGTGGATTGTTGGTCCACGCTCCCGCCGTACCCGTGAAAAGCCGAGCCGGCCGCAATGGCGCGGGCCGCGGCGTCGCTGAATACGCTGTTGGGGTAGTCGGGCCGGTCCCAGTTGTGGTCGTAGACGATGATCTTGGTGCCGGTAATGCCGGCGGCATCGAAAGCCGGCTTGAGATCGTTTTTCAGGAAGCTGGCCTGGTTGGCCGGGTCCATGCGCATGGAAGGGTAAGAAGCCGTTTCGTGCAGGGGTTCGTTCTGCACGGTGATGGCGTAAACGGGTACCCCTTCGGCCTGGTAGGCCTGAATGTAACGGGCCAGGTAACTGGCGTACGCTTTGTAGTGGGCTACGTTCAGCCAGCCGCCGTTGAGCGAACCATTTTCCTTCATCCAGGCCGGCGCACTCCAGGGGGAGCCCATCACCTTGAGGCTGGGATTCTTGCCCCGGGCCAGCTTCAGCACCGGGACGACGTCCACTTTGTCTTTCGCGATGGAGAAGTTAGCCAGGGTGGGGTCGGTTTGCCCGGCCGGCACGTCGTCGTACGTGTAGCTGCTGGTCGAAAAATCCGAAGCCCCGATGGTCTGCCGCACGAAGGAGAGCCGGATGCCGCCGGCGGTGAACAAGTCGTTGAGCAGGTTGTCGCGCTGGGTCGCGTTCATCTTCTGGTTGATTACGTAGGCCGAGGAGCCCGTCATGGCCGCCCCGAACCCGTCCATCGACTGGTAGGTGGTGTTTTCGTTGACCGTGACCGTGACGGGATTAGTGCCGGCGTCGGCGGCAAAAGATACGGCCGCCTGCGGTTGCAGGAGTTTGCTCCGGTCGCCGGTCGTCACCCACACGTTCACCGTCTCTCCCGCAAACCGGGGAGTTGGCGGACGTTTGCTCAGGAAAGCGAACAGGGTACACAGGAGCCCGAAGGCAAGCAGGGAGTAGAATAGTTTTCGCATAGGAGTAAGGTTGAGTTGGGAACCGTTCCGGCCTAATATAAAATAACATTCCCGATGTATATCAGCAGAAAGATTTTTTTTAATGAACGGTGACCGGATTTAACGGCTGCCGGAGCCGGCAGGAACCTCTGTAATTTTTTTATAAATATATCTTGCTCCGGTGCTATTTTCATGCCTACCTTCATGCCCTCAAGTTCAAGTTTGCCGCGCCAGCTATAGAAGTCGCACCTCCTTTCCCGGTGCATTTTTGCATGAGCCTTTTTTCAATGCCTTTCATTGCCTCATTGCATTGCCTCATTTCATTGCCGCTTCTGTACACCTTTTAACCACAAACCAACCAAACCCATGCGAGCCAAACTTTTGCCGTGCGTACTGGCCCTGGCGGGCCTCGTGCTGTCCAATTGCCAAAAAACCGACGTAGCCCCGGGCACGGACCGGTTCAGCGACGCTTCGGGTCGTATCGCGGCAACCGCCGCAACGACCAACTGTGACCGTATTTCGTTTACCAACGCCAGCGGGCTGGTGTCGGGCGTAACCAGTGACAACGGGCTGGCCGTGGGCATTACCAGCAACAACCCGGGGTACAGCCAACCGATTGAAACGATCATTTTCAATTCGACCCTTCCCCACCCCGAAGACTATGACCTGGGCACGCCCAACCAGGCATTCGGGGGACCGGGAAAAGTAGATGTGGGTTCTCCCGAACCGGGCGGGCAAAGCAACACCCAGTCCCTGGGAAACATCATCGTGCTCCAGGAATTCATCCCGTACGGTGTTACTCCCAACGATGACGACGTGGTAAACGGGTTCATTCAGTTCAACTTCCCGCAACCCGTAACGGCTAATTCACTGACCGTGATCGACGTGGAAATCAGCGAACAGGAAGGCGGCACGGTCCAGTTGTACAACGGCAACGCGCTGATCAGTACCGTGACCATTCCGGTGACGGGCTCCAACGGCGTAGCGGCTTTCAGCCTGGGCGGCGCCCAAAACGTGACCAGCGTCAAGATCAACTTCTCGGGTTCGATGGGCTTCGACAACCTGACGTTCTGCACGACGCCTCCGGGCGGCGGCTGCACGTTGACGCAGGGCTACTGGAAGAACCACGCCGAGGCCTGGCCGGTGAGCAGCCTCACGCTGGGTACGGTTACCTACTCCCAGGCAGAGTTGCTCCAGATCCTGAACAAGCCCGTGGCGGGCAACGGGTTGGTTTCGCTGGCCCGCCAGTTGATTGCCGCCAAGCTGAACGTTGCCAACGGCGCCGACCCCTCGGCCATTGCGGCTACCATCACGGCGGCCGACCTGCTGATCGGTTCGAAGAACGTGCTGACCGGCGGGTACATCCACCCCTCGCAGACCAGCGCCCTCAACGACAAGCTCGACCAGTACAACCGGGGCGTGATCGGGCCGGGACACTGCAAATAGCCGCGGTTGCGGGCAACGCACCCAACAACAAGCAGAGGCCGGAGCAATCCGGCCTCTTTTGGTTATTCCCTTTGTCGTGAAAGAATGAAATCGGCTCAAAAAAAAGGGTACTCAAACTGAGTACCCCTTTTTGCTTTCTTCTGTTGTTAAGAGATGGCAGTATCTCGATCAGTATGTACAACCATCTCTCTCCTGTATTTCAACTAACCCCCCCATCCAAAACATATAAATGTCTCAATGTCAAACTTATAAAGTCTTATCCCTCATCTATATTCGTTCCGTGCTCCGCTGCCTCCGATGTGGGTATGTACGGTTTACTTCCGCGCCGGGTTGTTCAAAATCAATAAAATATGTGGGGCGTTGACCGCCGTATGACCTAATGGTACACTGATCCATTAAGATGATTATGATCTGTGATGATCAGGAGAGGGGTTCACTAAAAGATCATAATCCATCATAACCATCTTAATGGATCAGTGTACCATTAATCAGCGTACCATCAATCTGTGTACCCTTTACTCCGCCTGCTGGTACACGAAGAGCGGGTTGGCGTACGCCGCGTCGGTTTCACCGTAGACGTAGAGCAGGGTTTGGCCGTCTACCGGGAGCAACCGGTACCGGTACGTAACCGGGGCCAGGTCTTCGCCGGTGGCTTTCCGCTCGGTGGTTTCTTTGCTGCACGAGGCCGCAGTACCCGACTTCACGGTCTTGAAACTGCCTTCCAGCGGGAAGAAAGTGAACTTGTTGCCCCCTTCGAAGGCAACCGTTCCGCGCTTGCGGGTGTAGATTTCGGTTACGCAGTACGGGTTTGTCATGGCAGGCGGCACCAAAAAACAGGAAACTCAGGAATACGAATACAATCTTTTGCATGGTTGATAAGGGTTGGTGGTGAGACGAATAACGAACAATGAATGAATATTACCCGGCCGCTGGCGTCTGCACTCCGGCCGCCGGTTTTACCTCCAGCACTTTATTGAGCAGTTGCCCGCCCATTTTGGCGGCCCGCCCTTTCGCCAGGGCTGCCTTTTCGCCCGTAAAGAGCCCGTCCACCGTCCGGCACCAGAGATCTACCCAGCGGTCGTAGTGCCGGGCGTCGGTTCCGTACCCGTACCGGGCGTCGACCTGGCGGTGCAGTTGCATGGGGTTTCCCTTGAAGGTGGGCCGGAACAGCAGGTTGCATTCCCAGAAATCGGTCATGCGGGCGAGGTGGGCCGGCCAGTGCCCGGCGGGAATGAGGGCGTTGAAAACGGGGCCCAGCAGGTCGTCGGCCCGGACGGCGGCGTAAAACGCGTCCACCAGCCGCCCAATGTCGGCTCTTTCAGTGAGGTCGTGCATGAGTTTAGCGAGTTTAGCGGAGCGTAAGTTGGTCAGTGGTCAGTGGTCAGTGGGTACGCGTAAGTTGTCGGATTCGAATAACCATTGAGCACCGACCACTGACTATTGACCAATGACTATTGACCAATGACTATTGACCAATGACTATTGACCAATGACTATTGACCAATGACTATTGACCAATGACTATTGACTTAAGATGGGCGTTACAGCAGCCAGTGCTGGATGAGGTAAAAAGCGGCCCAGGCCAGGAACGTGAGCAGGGCGGCCCAGAAAAAGGAAGGTACGGTGCGGGGCGATTCGCTGCCGTCGATGAGGAACTTCTTCTGGTCGCCCTTGCCGTAGGCGTTGACCATCAGGGGCAGTACGCCGTCCACCACGTCGTTGTCGCGGAGGCCTTCCAGGGCAATGGCCGGGCCGTTGCGCACCGTAAAGGGCACCTTGCGGATGCCTTCCTTGCCGCCCGGGTCCCGGCTCACGATCCGCAGGCAGTGGTTGCCGTCTGCGAGCCGGGTGGTGTCGAGTTCGAAGTGAACGGGGGCGGCGTATTCGCCGAGGGGTTTTGGTTCGTCATCGAGGAAGATGCGGACCGTGCTTCTGTCTTCCATTGGGAGTTGGGGAGTTTAAGTTTAGGAGTTCATGAGTTCAGGAGTTTATGAGTTTATGAGTCTTGAGCGGTTGGTGAGCTAAGCGTTAGCACTTTGAACTCATACACTCATAAACTCATGAACTCCTAAACTCTCGCAATACAATGCGCTTGATGTGGTCGTTGCCGGCCTCGCCGGGCTTGCAGAGCCATTTTACCGAGAAGTAGAGGGAGGCCAGCACAATGGCGGCCGTGGTCCCGATAATTACGTAATCCCAGTTGCTTTCGGGGCCGGCCCCGTGCGCAATGCCCTGGAGAAGTTTGGGTTGCCTTTTCTCGCATACCGGGCAGGCCAGCAGGGCGGCGGGCAGCAACAGCGCCGCCAGGGTGATGAGTATTCTTGATGATCGTGACATAATGCGTTGGATGTAAGGGCAAGTGACGGGTTAACACATGTAAGGTGTCGCCGGACCAATGACCAATGTACCATTGACCAATGGGCTCGTAAGTCCTACTGCGCCGGGGCTTTCTTTTCCAGGAATTCCATGATCTTGCGGACTTCCTCCACCGATACCTTGCGGCCGGTATTGCCCCAGCTGGTGCGTTCGTGGTTCATGATGGCGGCCACTTCCTCCGGCTTCAGGCCGCTGCGCTTGCCCACGGCGGGCATCACGGCAAAGGCTTCCCGGGCGTCGTACCCGTTCATGATCACGTCTACCATCCCCGCCGGGTCGTCGTCGAGCACGATTTCGCTGCCTTTGAGCGGTGGAAAAGCCCCCTTCAACCCTTCTCCGTTGGCCTGGTGGCAGCCCTGGCAGTGGGTGCTGTACAGGACCTGCCCGACCCCTTGGGCCTCGCCGGCCGGATCAACTGCCGCCGCCGCCTTTTCGGGTGGGTACAGGAACGCGGGGGCTTCGGTGCCGCCGGGCAGCGGCGCCTGCTTGAGGGATTGCAGGTACGCCACCAGGTCCAGGGCTTCCGGCGTCGCCACCACCACGCCCTGCCCCTCCTTCCGGAACGCTTCGGGCACGCGGACCACCACCTGGCCGGCGCCGGCCTCGGCCACCACCTCGAACAGCCACGGGTAGGCCGGCATGATCGACTGCGCGACCACGGCCCTCGGGTTGTAGAGGTGCATCAGGTGCCAGTCGGGGCCCGGCTGCCGCACGCCGATGTTGGTCAGGTCGGGCCCGGTGCGTTCGGTGCCCATCAGGGTAGCCGTGTTGACCAGGAAGCTTTCCCGCGTGGCCCCGGCGTAGTCGGCGGCGATGCCCGGCCGCGAGCCCCAGGTTTTATCCATGGCTCACGTTGCGCACCTGCTGGGTGTGGCAGGCCACGCAGCCGTTGCTGATGTACAGTTGCTTGCCCCGCAGGGCGCTGGCCGTCAGGGGTTCGGCGGCGGGCAGGGGGGCGTTTTCCCGTTGGTTGTCCAGGGCCGGCAGAATGGCTACGAACAGGGTGAGCAGGGCGAACAGGCCGAAGGCGGCCCCGAACAGCCGGGTGGGGTTACTGAAGATTTCCATGACCGTTAGGGTTGGGTGGTAAGGGTGGGAACCAGGGTCGGTTGCCCCGTCCGGCGGCGGAGTGCTTCGAAGGCAATCGTTTTGACGTCGGGCACGGCATCGGTCTTCACCATCCGGTAGAGGTTGTAGGCGAACACCAGGTGCGACAGCCACATGAGGGTGCCGCCGATGGCCCGCCACAGCCAGTAGGGCGCCATCATGACCACGCTGTCGAGGAAGGGCACGCCGTCCATCCACGACCGGCCCCGCAGCGTGCCGCCGATCATCAGGGGAATGGTGTAGACCATGAGCCCGATGAAAGCCAGCCAGAAGTGCAGGCCAATCGTGGCCTGGGGCGCTTCCTTGCCGGTCAGGCGGGGCGTTACGGCGTAGATGCTGGCCCAGAGCAGGAACGTGATGATGCCGTACATGGTCAGGTGCGAGTGGGCCACGGTAAAGTCGGTGAAGTGCCACAGCAGGTTGGTGTACCGGAACGCCTCGGCCGTGCCCTGCAACGACCCGGTGAAGTAGAAGACAATGCCCACCACGTAGAAAGGAAGCGTGTAGCTGCTGCCCACTTTGTGCCACATGCCCCGGAAGGTCATCAGGAAATTGGTGGTACCGGCCGCCACCGGGATGACCATGCCAACGCTGCCCACGATGGCCACCGTTTGCAGCCACCAGGGAATGGAGCTGAACACGAAGTGGTGCGTGCCGATCAGCGTGTAGAACAGGATTTGCGTCCAGAACGCCAGGATGCCCAGGCTGTAGGAGTACACCGGCTTGTTGAGTTGCTGGGGCAGAAAGTAGTAGACGAGCCCCAGGTTGAAGAGCATGAACCACATTCCCACGCCCTGGTGCATGTAGTAGCCCTGGATGATGGTTTCGCCCAGGCCGTTCTGCCAGGTGGGCCAGTAGGCCACGAATACGATGGTCAGCGTGAAAATTAAGGCCGACACGATGTACCAGTTGGAAATGTAGATTTCCCGCGTCTGCCGCCGGGCAATGGTGCGGAGGAAGTTGACCAGCGTGATCACCAGCCCCAGGCCGAAGAGGGCCATTACCGGCCAGGTGTACTCGCGGTACTCCCCGCCGCCGTTGTTGAGGCCGGCCATCAGGCAGAGGCTGCCCCCGAGCACGGCCGCGTTGATGAGTCCCAGCGACCACCAGCCGTTGCGGATGCTGGCGATCCGGGCGTTGCTGACCGTGGGCACCACGTAGTAGGCCAGTCCGAGCATGGCCAGCGAGGCCCAGCCCCAGAACACGGCGTTGGTGTGCACCGGCCGCAGCCGGCCGAAGCTCAGCCAGGGCAGGGCGTCGGCGTCGGGCGCCACGAACTTGATGCCCAGGTATTCGCCCGCCGAGGTGCCCAGCACGAGCCACGCGGTGGCGCACACCAGGTACCCGATCACCAGCCGCGCCAGCGCCGGGTCCACGGCGGGGCGTTTGGCCGCTTTCTTTTTCACGGGAATGAAAGGCAACCCGTGGTCGCCGCCCCGGAGTTGGACGAGCCCCCGCTTGTCTTCGGGGGCTTCGGTGCCCGAAAGCGCCGCCGGGGGGAGCGCCGGGGCGACCACCCGCCGTTGCCGCGCCAGGAGCTTTTGCAGGGCTGACCCGTCCAGCGCCATCAGGTATTCGGCCAGTTGCTCCCCTTCCTCGCGGATCTGGCCGAGCCGGTGCGCCCGCACGGCCCGCTTTACCCGCTGCACCAGGAACAGGACGGCCACCAGCAGCGGGATCAGGATCAGGACCAGCGTGATGAGGATGCCCGGCTGGCCGGGCAAACCGGTGGAAGCGGCAGATTGTGCCTGCACTGTCTGACTCAGCAGCAGGCCGGGCAGCAGCCAGGCCGATTTGAGCAACCGCCCGGCGGCAGGCTGCCGGTGGCGGGGTTCGGGCCGGAGAATGAGCCGGAGCTGCTTGCCCAGCCCCAGGTAGCTCATGGCCCAGTTGACCAGCACGACGGCCCGGTTGCGGAAGCCCACCAGTTGCACCAGGTGGATGCCCAGCCACAGGAGCCAGGCGAGTACGCCCCCGAAACGCCCCCAGGAGAAGTCGGCCACGGCCTTGTTGCGGCCCACGATGGCCAGCGAACCCAGGTCTTTGTACCGGAAAGGCGCCGTGCGGGCCGACAACCGGGCCTTCAGGTACTTGCCCAGGTAGCTGCCCTGCTGCATGGCCGGCTGGGCCAGCATCGGGTGGGCTCCCGGCTGGGCCGCGGAGGTGACGGCGGCCACGTCGCCGATGGCAAACACGTTGGCGTACCCGTCCACCCGCAGGTGCTCATCCACCCGGATGCGGTTGGCTTTCCCGTACACCCCTTCGGCCAGTCCGGGCACCGGGTTGGCGTCTACCCCGGCCGTAAACAGCAGGCACCGCGTGGGCAGCGCCGAACCATCCTCCAGCCGGGCGACCTCCCCGTCGTAGGCGGCCAGCCCGGTGTGCAGCCGTACCTGCACGCCCAGCCCGCGCAGGAATTCCAGCGCGTGCACTGAAGCGGAATCGGACATGCCGGCCAGCAGCTTCGGGCCTTTTTCGAGCAGGATCACCCGCATCTGGCGGGCGTCCATCTCGCGGTAGTCGGACGAGAATTCGTGCTGCCGGAGTTCGGCAATGGCGCCGGCCATCTCCACGCCGGTAGGCCCGCCGCCTGCCACCACCACCGTAAGCAGACTTTCCCGGCAGGGCCCGGCTTCCTCGGTCAGGGCTTTTTCCGCGTTTTCGAGCAACATGCTGCGGATGTTCATGGCTTCGGGCAGCGTTTTGAGCGGCATGCTGTACTCGGCCACGCCCGGGATGTGGTAGTAGTTCGTCCGCGACCCGGAGGCAATCACCAGGTAGTCGTAGGTCAGTTCCCCCAGCGTGGTCTGCACGGTATTCGTCGCGGGTTCCACGGCCGTCACTTCGGTGAGGCGGAAAAACAGGTTGGGGTACTTGTCGAGGATTTCGCGGAGCGGCGCCACCACCGAGTCGGGTTCCAGCGCCGCGGTGGCTACCTGGTACAGCAGCGGGGTAAACGTATTGTAGTTGCGTTTGTCGAGCAGCACCACCTGGTAGGGGGTATTGCCCAGGGATTTAGCCAACGCTACTCCCCCGAAGCCGCCCCCGACGATGACCACGCGGGGCAGCGTGGCGGGGGGAATGTTCATGGACGTGTTCATAGGTATGGTTTTGTGGTTTGCTGAAGGGAGACGTCAGACATTAGACGGGAGACAAGAGACAAAAACGCGACGGTCAATGCACTGCGAGGTAGTCTTATGTCTAGCTTCTTTAGTACAGGACAAAACCTCACCCCCGGCCCCTCTCCCGGGGAGAGGGGAGACGTAAAGTCTTGAAAAAAAGCTATTTGTAGAATCCTTTCTTCTCCCCTCTCCCGTCTCCTGTCTAATATCTCCTGTCTCATTTAAAAAGGACGAGGCTGGCGTCTTCGAGGCATTGCAGGGCGTGGGTGGCGCCGGCCGGGAAAATCACGTAATCGCCCCGTTCGAACTCGGCCTGCTCCCCCGCCAGGCTGATGCCCAGTCTGCCTTCCAGCACCAGGGCCAGTACGTCGACGGGCGCCGAATGGGGGGCCATCTGGTCGCCCCGCGAAAACCGCAGGAAGAGGACCTTCTGGCCGTTTTTGTTGATCAGTTGCCGGCTTTTTTTGCCGGCGTCTTCGCCGTTAAACAAGTTGTTCTTTTGCATGGTCGTGGGTGAAAAGGGTGGGTAATGAAGCCGTAGTGTGGAGTTGTTGCAGGGCGTCGAACTGGGGACCGTCGAGTGCTTCGAGGTACGGGGCAAACGCGTCGGGACCCGCGGGGCGCCCGCCGGAAACGCCCCGGCGCACCGCGCCGCCGAGCCCGGCCAGGAGGCGGAGTACGTAGCCAATGACCACCACCAGCACCAGGGCAACGCCCAGCACGAAAAAGAGGATCGTAATTTTCATAGTAAAGGACCTTTTTATCTTTTTATCGGGTAAAAAATTTTTCAACTCCGTTTCAGGAAAGCCAGGCCGTTTTCCAGTTGCTTGTTAAACTCCCCGACGGTCGTGGTTTCGAGCATCGACTGGATCTTTCTGCGGATGATCTTGAATTCGTCGTGGATGGGACAGGGCTTTTTCTCCGAACAAGCCTTTAGGCCCAGCCCGCAGCCGGTAAACAGCTTGTCGCCGTCAATGGCGTTCACCACGTCAGCAAGCGTCGTTTTTAGGTTTTCGGCTTCCATGTAGAAGCCGCCGTGCGGTCCTTTCACCGATTGTACCAGCCCTTTCCGGCTCAAATCCTGGAGAATCTTCGCCAGGAAAGGCTCGGGGGAATCCACGCCTTTGGCAATGTCCTTGATGCCGGTACGTTCTCCCGCCTGGGATTTCTGGGCGATGAAAATGAGGGCCCGGATCGCATATTCGCACGCTTTGGAAAACATAAGCTCAGAATCTATGGCCCAAATATGAAAACGATTTCCGGAATAAAAAAGACTTTTTTATCTTTTTTTATGGTCAACCGCTTTGCTCCCCTTTTGGAGTTGCCGGGGTACCCGTTGCCGCGCTACTTAGGGCCAGGTACTTATTATTGCGGTACCCGTTGCATTGTCAACCAGGCTTTCCGGCACCTTCCCCGGCCCCTTGCCCGGCCGTGTGCCAGTGACCCATGACTACGGCACCACCGACCGGTGCACAAATGACCAACTTACCCCTACCCCACGCCCTGCTCGGCGTCTGCTGCCGGGATGGTGTTTGTCGTGGGCCGGAACCCGTTCGGCATTTTTTTGACGGCCCGCTTTTTTTCCTATAAATATTCTCAGGCAACTGCTGCCAATGTTACCCAGGCAATTAATTTTAATATAAACATTGCAATAATCCTTCGGATATTACGCAGTAAAAAAAATGTTTTTTTTCCATTAAGTCTTGGCATCCATAAGCTTTTGGCATAATTTGGGACTATCGTTAAAACGTACGGCGGAACAAGATCACACCACCCGTTCGTTTACCACCACGAAAAAGTACTTCACCTCTTCCAGCCGGGATTCTTTTTCTAACACTATTGTTACTGACTATCAAGCGTTTGCGCTTGCCCGGCAGTAAATGGTTTCGTTAAATTGTACCCATCGCCTTTTGGCATTATACCAATACCGGGTTGTGCGCATTCGCGTACGACAACCGGATGCGCAGTATTATCATAACTGCGTAAAGTTCGCTGATTGCTTTTTCTAAATAACTGTCTTGTGTTTCAGAAGTTGCTTTGTTTGCTTGTCTTCCTATTTGTATGCGCTGCCTTCCGGCTACCCGCCCAGGTGCTTTTTGTGGACGCAGTAAAAGGAGATGACGCGGCGAGTGGCCTCCCTTCGGCACCCCTGGCGAGCCTGGAAAAAGCCGTTTCCCTGGCAAATGATTTTAACGGCAAAGTACCCATCACCATCAAGATCGCACCGGGTCTCTACGTGCTGAAAAACAAAATTACCATCGGCTCCGAAAAACTGGCCGCGTCGGTGCCGGCCTACAGCCTGGAGGCCACCGTGATGCCCGACGACACCAACTGGCTGCCCGCCAAGATGCCCGTGATCCAATCGGTATCCCCGGACAACTCCTCCACCCAGTTTCCGCACGCAACCGGTTTCCTGGTTGCTGCTAACCGTGTAGCTTTCAAAGGTTTGAAGTTTGTTGGCAATGCCAACCCGGAGGTAAAATTTTACTATCCCATCAGCCGGGAGAGCGAAACGCACAACGGGTTGACCGTGTCGCAGTGTTATTTTATCGGTGAAAAAAATGCGACCCCCATCCAGGGAGCCCTATGGGCGCATGGCCCCGGGATAAAAGTAGAACACAGCATCTTTTACGGCTGCAAAAACGCCCTGCTGCTTTTCCGGGCCATTAAGGATTTGTCGGTCACGCACTCGGTCATTTACGGGGCTTACGAGGCCGCCGTCTGGTTCGGCCCCTTCGAAGCGGACTTTACGTTCCGCAACAACATCGTTGCCCACTGCAACTATTTCTGGATCAGGCGCGAGGACACCTATCCCAAGTATACCTTTCACAATTCCATCATCACGAGCAACAAGTATTTTATGGGCATGTACACCAGCAACGGCCTCGTCGAAGCCACCAAAAACGAACACACCGAGGTCGCCGTCCGCCGGCAGGGCCACATTCTGCTGAGCGAAGCGGAAACCAAGGGGCTCCCCAACGACTACCTGAACCCTTTGCCCCAATCGGATGGGCGTGAACTGAACGCCGGCATCTTTAAGAAGGCAAAACCAACGGCTGGCAACTAACCCGCCGCCCGTCCGCACCGGCAAGTGCGGCGACCAAGCCACCCCACGTCCTGCTTTTTTCACTTTCCGGGCACGGCCGCCGCCCGGAGTATGCTATCGTGCACCCCGCCGGGTACATGGCCTGCCGGATCATTTCACCGTACAACCCCACCGCTACGTCTATGCTCGATTATGACATCAGGAGCTTGCTGCTCAAGCTCAGCGAAATGAACGACTCAACCACCCTGTTTCTCGAATCGTTGCGGGGAAGCAGTTTGCAGTTGAACATTGAATCACAGGTTGAGACGCCCGAGTTGGAGACAAACGTGATCACCCGGATCGTCAAACTTTATTTCGAATCTTCGGCCGTGCCGGTGATGTACTGCGTGAGCTACCTGAATAAAAACAATTTGAAACGCGAGGAATACCAGTCCCTCCTCGATGCGCAACTGCCCATCGGGAAAGTGTTTCATTGTTACAACCGGGCCGACCTCATCCGGAAAGTAAACATCCTGGTAACGCGGGAAAACGACGACAACGTGGCCGGATGCCTCAACGTGAAGTCCTCCCTGGTCACCCGGAAAAGATACGACTACTGGGTGGGCGACCGGGAGATCGGGTCCATTTGCGAATTCTACAACGAAGAATCACTGGAACGGGTATGAGCTACGGCAAACACACCCCGTTTGTGCCGGGCGCCGGGGCGGGCAATGCCCTGTCCGACGAAGCCCGGTCGGTAACCTACGCTGACCTGCCGCGCCTGTTGGCCGGCCTGGACGCCCAGTTCGAAGCGCACGGCAAAACCGGGTTGGTCTGCGTGGGGTTTGCGGCCGGCAACACGGTGGGCCATGCCCTCCTGATGCTGTACCTGCTGGCCGAAAAGATCAACTTCTTCGTGCTTCCCAGCCATGCGGCGAGTCCGGCCATTCCCCCTTTTTGCGACACGGTGCTGTCGCTGGCGCCCCATCCCGCCGGCGACCCGGACCCGGTGGGCCGGGTGACCCTGCGGGAGAACCCGCACTTTGCCGGGGCCGCCGTGGAACCCGGCACCGGGTACGCGTTTTTTGCTTCTTCCGGCACCACCGGCCCGGCCAAGTACATCTGCTTCCCGCAGGAAAACCTGCTGGGCAACGCCCGGCACTGCGTCGAAAGATTCGGGCTGCATGTAGCGTCGCGCGTGCTCATTCCCGTGCCGGTGGGGCACATGTACGGCCTGGGCGTGGGGCTGCTGCCCGCGCTGCTGGCCGGCGCCGGCATCCGCCTGGTCGAGAAAAACAACATTCTCAAGTTCATTGACCAGATCACCTGGTTCAGCCCCGACACCGTGCTCATGACGCCCACCGTCGCCAAGATGGTGCTGCTGCTCAACAAACGGATTGCCGGCAAGCGCACCTACATCTCGGCCGGGGAAAGGCTGGACGCAAAAACGCATCAGCAGTTCGAAGCCTGCTACGGCCTGCTCATCAACCTGTACGGCTCTACCGAGCAGGGCGCCATTGCCACCTCCCGCCCGGGCGACGAAAACGCCGCCGCAAGAACGGCCGGCGTGCTCTTTCCGCTGGGCGGGGTCGAGGTGCGGGTGGACGGCGACCCGGCCGGCGAAATCCTGAGCCGGCACCCCGCCGGCTTCCGGTGCTACGTGGACCAGCACGGCGCCCCGCTTCCCGGCCCGGCCGCGCCCGCGGGGTGGTACCCGACCCGGGACCTGGGCCGCCGGGCCGGGGACGGCGGTTTCTCGGTGGCCGGCCGCATCGACAACTGCGTCAACCGGTCGGGCTTCCTGGTCTCCCTGGAGGAAATCGAATCGGTGCTCAGGGACCTGTTCGGGGAAATCAGCCGGGTGGTCGTGTTTGCCCCCGCCACCGACGAGGGCCTGGTGACCCGGCTGGTTGCCGTGTGTGAACTGGGCGCGGGCTTCCGCCTCGACGGCGAAACGGTCAAAAAAATCTGCCGGAGCCGCCTGAGCCGGCACCTGGTTCCCGACGAATTCTACTTTATCCGCCACCTGCCCCGGCTGGGCAACGACAAACCCGACCGGGCCTACCTGGTGCAACATTTTGACGAGATCATTCACCAAGAAAACATCACCTCCTAATCCCAACAATCATGGAAAACCTGCTCTTTCAAGAAGTCAAAGACAAAGTAAAAGCCATCATCACCAACGACCTGGACGTGAACATCGACGCCACCCACATTGACGACGAAGTGTCGCTGTACGACGACGGCCTGGGCCTTGACTCGATTGCCATCATCAACCTGATCGTACTGGTGGAAAAGAAGTTCGACATCAGCTTCGACGAAAACGAGATCAGCGCCAAGCTGTTCAGCAACATCAACAGCCTGGCGTCCTCCATCGGGGCCAAGCTGGCGCCCAAAGCCGAAGTGGCCGGGTAGCCCGCCGCCCGGTTTTCCCGCAATCCCCTGCCGGTCCCGGCCCATTCCCGGTTCCGGCAAGTCGTACGGCCCTGCTCTCTAACAAACATGTTATGTTAAAAGGCTTTTTTTTCAGTCTTCCTTCCGTCAGCGTCAGCAATACCCTGGCCCCGGTCATCGAAGCCATTGCCGCTACGGGCTACCGGATGGTGTATTTCAACACGGCGGATTTTGAGCCCGGCGGGCCGTACCACTTCGAATTCCGCCCGTACCCCGGCGATTTCAACGGCTACTACTCCGACCGCATCGACGAAAACACGTCCTATTTCCAGTTCGGTGAAATCCTGATCGGCGCCGCCACCGGCATGATGGATTTCCTGCTGGCGGAAGTGAAACGGGAGAAGCCCGATTTCATCGTGCATTCGCACCTGGCCGTGTGGGGAAAACTGGTCGCCCGGCACTTCGGGCTGCCGGCCATTACCCTCTACACCACGTTCGTGCTCGACAAGCGCATCATGCTGCCCTTCTTCCGCAAGCTTAACGCCGGGCAGGGCTCGAGCCTGCAGAACGTCAGCGACGCGGTGGGCTTCTGCCGCAAAAGCCAGTCGCTGTACACCCAGTTGGGCCTCAAAGACCAACCCGATCCCTGGGACGTGTACATCAACAAGGGCGACCTGAACCTCTCCTTCATCCTGAGGCCCTTCCAGCCCCAGGACGAGTGGTTCGGCGCCGGGTACCATTTCATGGGCTACCCCCTCGCCCGGCAACCACAGGCGGCCGCTAAAAAACTGGTCTACGTGGCGATGGGCACCATTCTCAACAAAGACGCCGCCTTCTACCGCCTGTGCCTCGACGTGCTGGGACAACTGGACGTTGATTGCGTGATCTCGGCGGGGGCCGGGGTGGACCTCTCCGGGCTGGGCCCCCTCCCGCCCCGCATCCGCGTGGCCCGGTACGTCGACCAACTGGCCGTACTGGAGGAGGCCGTGCTGTTTCTGACCCGGGGCGGCATGGCCAGCGTGCACGAGGCCGTCGGCACGCACACCCCCATGATCGTGATCCCGGTGATTCCCGAACAGCAGCTCACGGCCGAAAAAATTGCCGAACTGGGCATCGGCATTCACCTGCCAGCCCGCCAACTGACCGGGGCGGCGCTGGGCGAGGCCATCCGCCGGGTGCTCGACCAACCCGACCCGTACCTGCGCAACCTCGCGGCGCTGACCGAAGGGCTGCCGCCCGACCCGGTCCCGGTGCGGGCCGCCGGGCTGGTGCACGACTTTCTGCGGCAGGGCGGGCTTGGCTCCCCCGCGGGCGCCGCCGGGGCGGGCGACACGCTGGTGGACCTCTTTACCCAACAGGCCCGCCGCCACCCGGGGGTGGTAGCGGTAAGGCACCACGATGCCTGCCTCACGTTCGGGGAACTGGACGCCAAAACCAACCAACTGGCCCACTACCTGCGCGCGTGCGGCGTACGGGCCGGAACCCCCGTGCCCATGTTCCTCGACCACGGCACCGACGTGATCGTAGCCCTGCTGGCAATCCTGAAGGCCGGGGCGGCTTTCGTGCCCATCGATACCGAATACCCTCCCGACCGGGTGGCCTGCCTGCTCGACGATACAGCCTGCCGGGTGGTGGTCAGCAACGCTGCTTCCCGGGGCAAGCTGCCGCCGGACGGGTCCCGCATTGTGGTGTCGCTCGACGAACACGCCCCCCAGATTGCCGCCGGGCCCGCCACAGCGCCCGACTCCCGCCCGGTGTCCAGCGACCTGGCCTACGTGATCTACACGTCGGGCTCCACCGGCCGGCCCAAGGGCGTGATGGTGGAGCACGCTCAGATTTACGCCTATATGCTCGGCGTGTACGAGCGGATGGCGCTGGCCGAATGCAACAGCTACGCGATCATCGGCACGTTTGCCGCCGACGCCGGCTACACGGCAGTATTTGCGGCCCTGTGCTTCGGCAAAAGCCTGCACCTGGTTAACGTAAAAAGCTTTGCGCATTTTACGGCCCTGGCGGCGTACTTCCGGCAGTACCCGGTGGACTGCTACAAGACCACGCCTTCGCTGATGGCGTTTTTCCTGCAACACACCGATGCCGCCGCGGTGCTGCCGCGCAAACGGATGATCCTCGGCGGCGAAGCGTCAACCCGCGAACTGGCCGTGGCCGTAGCCGCCCTTCTCCCCCCGGGCTGCCGCCTCTTCAACCATTACGGCCCCACCGAAACGACCGTGGGCGTGGTTACTTTTGCCTTTCCCGACCGGGTGGAAGCATTTCCCGACGCCGTGCCCCTGGGCATCCCCCTGCCGCACGTACGGGCGCACGTACTCGACGACCGCCTCCAACCGGTTGCCGCCGGCGCGGCCGGCGAGTTGTACATCGAAGGCCCGCTGGTGGCCCGCGGCTACCTCAACAACCCGGCGCTCACCGACGGGAAGTTCATCCGGCACCCGCTGGCCGGGACCGAAAGCAGGCTGTACCGGACCGGCGACCTGGTGCGGGTGCAGCCCGACGGCAACCTGGCCTACCTGGGCCGCACCGACGACCAGGTAAAAATCCGCGGCTACCGCGTGGAGCCCAAAGAAATTGAGCACGTATTGCTGCGCACCGGCCTGGTGCACCAGTGCGTGGTGATGGCCCGGCAGAACGAAGCGGGAGCCGCCTACCTGGCCGCCTACGTCATGCCGGCCGGCCCCTTCGACCCGGCGCAACTGGCCGGCGCCCTGCAAAAGCAACTGCCCGCCTACATGGTGCCCACGCGTTGGGTGCCCATGCAAGCCTGGCCCCTGACTTTCAACAACAAGATTGACAAACGGGCCCTGCCGGCGCCCGACCGGGAAGCCCCCGCAACGACACCGGACGGCGGAACGCCGGACGGGGAACTGGCCGCCCTCTGGCGGCAACTGCTGGGCGCGGCCCCCGTGGGGCGCGACGACCACTTCTTCGAGTTGGGCGGCGACTCGTTCGGGCTCATCAGACTGGGCTTTGAACTTCACCGCCGGCTCGGGGTCGAAATCCCGCCCGTGGATTTGTTCGGCTGCCTGACCTTCGGCGCAATGTCGGACCGCATTGCGGCGGGGCGCGGGGCCGGGCCGGCGGCCGGCGCGGCGCTGCCCGGTGGGTTCGACGAACGGGAAGCTTCGCTGACGCAAAAAAATCTGTTCATCCAGCACAAGCTCCACCCCTCGGAAGCCTTCCCGCACTCCTCCATCACGTTCGAAATCGCCGGGGTGCTCGACGTGCCCCGGCTGGAAGGCGCCTTCCGGGAAGTGATCGGGGCGCACGAAAGCCTGCGGACGGCTTTCACCCTGTCGGGCGGCAAAGTGTACAAGCGGGTGGGCGACGACTTCACGTTCGGGCTGTCGCACCTGCGGGCCCCCGGCGGCGACCCCGACGGGGCGATCATTGCGGCCACCCAGCCCTTCGATTTCGGCACCTTCCCCCTGATCCGGGCTTTCCTCCTTGAAACGAGCAGCGGCAGCAAGTACCTCCACCTCGACCTGCCCCACATCAACTCGGACGGCGAATCGCTGAAAGTCATCCTGCGCGACCTGGCCGAAGCCTACAACCGGGGCCGGCTGGCTACCCAACGGCCCCGGTTCACCGATTTTCAGCGGGGCGTCCACGCCTACCTCCACTCGGCCCGCTACCAGGCCGACGAGGCGTTCTGGCGCGGCCAGTTGGCCGAAGGCATCACCCCGGTGCGGGCAAGCCGGGGGGCCCGGTCCGGCGGGTTCAACGGCCAGTTCGTGGTGGTTGCGTTTCCCCCCGGCCTGCCCGGGCGGATCAGTACCGGCTGCCGCGCGCGGAACCTGACCCAGTTTCAGCTTTTGCTCACGGCCTATTTCCTGCTGCTGCGCCGGATCACCGGGGCCGGCAACCTGGCCGTGATGGTGCCCGTGCACAACCGCCACGAGCCGGGTACCGCCGACATGGTGGGGCTGCTCTCCAACGTGGTGCTGGTGCGGGCCACCGTACCCGAAAGCGGCGCCGTGGGCGATCTCACCGACGCCTGCCGGCAAAGCATCCTGCAAGCCATCGGCCACCAGCAGTACCCCTTCGAAAAGCTGATCCGCCTCTGGACCGGCGGAGGCCGCGACACCCGCGACCTGCTGAGCACCTTCTTCGGCTACCACGCCCATCCCGAAGCGTACGCCCTCGGGGATGCGGCGCTGACGCTGCACGTACCGTTGCGGCACAAAGAAAACCTGCCGCTCTCGGCCGCCGTGTTCGAAACCCCGGCCGGCCTGGTCCTCCGGCTTTCGTCGGCGGCCGGCGCTTTCGACACCGGCTCCCTGCACGAACACGCGCAGGCGTATTTCGACCTGCTTGACCGGCTTACGGCCAGCCGCCCCGACGACCCGGTCGGGTCGCTGCTGGCGGCGCCACGCTCTATGAATTGCCACCCCTATCACCAAATGCTATCGTAACATGGAAAATGTTTCTTGGTTTGAAAGAGAAGAAGACTGGATGCTCAAGCGATCCATCATTTTTAACAAAGACCTCGTCCGGCTCACCTTCATCGAGGTAGACCGGCTGATCAAACTGCTGGGCCCCCTCAACGAGGGCCGCCGGGTGCTCGACCTGTGCTGCGGCATCGGCCGGCACTCCTTCCAGTTTGCCCGCCACGGCTTCCGGGTAACCGGCGTGGACATCACCAAGCCTTACCTCGACATTGCCGCCGACATTGCCCGCAAAGAAAACCTGGCGATTGATTTTGTGCACAGCGACATGCGTGAGTTCTGCCGGCCCGGCGCCTTCGACCTGGTGGCCAACCTGTGCACTTCGTTCGGCTACTTCGAAGACATCGCCGACGACATCCGGGTGCTCCACAACGTCTACGCCTCGCTGGCCCCGGGCGGCAAGTTCGTGATCGAAATCCTGGGCAAAGAGGTGATCGCCGCTACGTTCCGCAAGGTGCAGGAACTGGAATTTGACGGCTACAAAGTGCTGGCCGAGAGCAAAATTCTCAACGACTGGAACATGCTCGAATGCAAGCGGACCATCACCAAGGGAGACCTGGAGAAGGAAGTAATTGCCTACCACCGGCTGTATTCGGCTACCGAGCTGAAGAACTACCTGCTCGAAGCAGGGTTCCAACACATAAAGACCTACGGTGATTTTGCCGGTTCGCCCTACAACAGCGACGCAAAATCGATGATCATGGTCGGTCAAAAGTAAACCAAACCCGCTCCGCCCGTTCCCCGGGCGGGGCCCAACCACAAGCTCATGGGAAAATTCGAGGATGTCAGCCGTTTCGACGAACAGCTCTTTGACCCCGAAGCAATGGCGCTGTCGCTCAACGGGCGGCACGAATTGCCGACGCGGGAAGAGTTTTACACCAACTATCCCTTCTACAAATACTGGAACAGCGACCACAACGACCGGTTGTTGTCGCCCGAAGGCATCAACATTTACATCCACATTCCGTTCTGCATCCAGATCTGCGACTACTGCTTCTACATGAAGGAGCTCATCAAGTCGAAGGAACAGGTGGACGAGTACGTGGACTACCTGTGCCGGGAGATCCGGATGGTAAGCGAGAAGTTTGGCCTGCGCAACCGCAACGTCAATTCCATCTACATCGGCGGCGGCACGCCCTCGGTCCTTACCGAGCCCCAGTTCAGGCGGCTGATGGCCACGCTGCACGAATGCCACACCATCACCAGCCCCGAATTTGCCATTGAAGCCGAACCGGGCACCTTCAACAAGAACAAGCTGGAATGGTACAAAGCCAGCGGCGTCAACCGGATCAGCATGGGCGTGCAATCCTTCGACGACCGGGTGATCCGGCTGAGCAGCCGCAAACACACGGCCGCCCAGGCCATTCACTCCATCGGGCTGCTGCGCGAAGTGGGCGGCTTCGAGGTGAACATCGACCTGCTCAGCGGCCTGGCCGGCGAAACGATGGCCTCGTGGGAGCAATCGATCAGCACGGCCCTGGCCCAGGAGGTGGACATGCTCACCGTGTACAAGATGAAGACCTACGCCAACACCAACTTCTTCCGGAAGGCCGTGCACGGCAACGAAATCGAGCTGCCCACCCCAACCCAGGAAATTGCCTTCGTGGCAAGCGCCCTCGACCGGGCCCTGGCGGCCGGCTACGGATTGTGGAGCACGTTTGCCTTTGCCCGCAACGGGAGCCAGAGCAAATACATTGAGTACACCTGGCGGGGACAGGACATGATCTCCTACGGGGTTTCTTCGTTCGGCAAGCTCGGCAACTTCAACTACCAGAACCTCAACAACACGCAGCCCTACTTCGACCGCATCAGCAAAGGGCAGGTGCCCGTGTACCGCACCTACGCCATGTCGCACAAAGACCTGATGGTAAAGGAGTTGCTGCTGTGCGCCGCCCGGTTGTTTTCCTACCGCAAAAGCGAGTTCACCGAAAAATTCGGCTTCGACTATTTCGACCTCATTCCCGAAGTCATCGAACGCCTCGCCTGCGGGGGCTACATCACCGGCAGTACCGACGAACTGGTGCTCACCCGGCAGGGCGTGCTGTTCGGTGATTTCGTTTCCAAGACCATTGCCGCCGCCGTAAAGGAGGTTTTCAGCAAAGACAAAATCGGGTTTGCCTACTAGCTGCCGGCAGCCGCCACGCTCCCTAAAATCGTTTTCCATGACAGACTTTCCGGCCAACGCGCGCAAGAGGGTTCCGGCCACGCCCCAGCAGGAGGGCGTATGGTTTCACGCCGTCAGCCACAGCACGGCTTACTGGAACTTCACCCAACGCAGGACCTTCACGGGGGTGCTCCACGCGGAGGCGCTCAAAAAAGCCCTGGATGCCACCGTTGGGCGGCACGCTTCGCTGCGGACCCATTTTGAACTCGACGACGATACGCTTTACCAGGTCATTGACGAGGCCGTGGCGGTGGATGCGATTTTTGAACACCTCACCCGGGTGCCGGCAGACGAGGCGGCCCTGGCCGAATGGGTCCGGGCGGAATCGGCCCAATCGGAAAAGTACCCCTTCGACTTCGGCCGTGACCTGCTGATTCGGCTGAAAGTGCTTACGTGCGGCCCTACGCACGTGCTGGTCCTGACGATGAGCCACATCATCACCGACGCGACCTCCATGCAACTCTTCTGGGGGGACCTGGTGCGGCACTACAATGCCTTTGTAGCCGGCGTGGCGGCGGTCCCCCCACCCGCCCGGCAGTACGACGACTACGCCACGGGGCTGGCGGCCTTCTCCCAAACACCGGCCTACCGGCGGCAGCAGGAATACTGGCGCGAGCGGCTGCCGGCCGGGCTGCCGCCCCTGCACTTCTCCTTCAACACGGGCGCCGCGCGGCCTCCGATCCATCACCGGACCACCGACCTGCCCGCCCGGCTGGTGGAGGACATCCGGACTTTCTCGCTGCGCAAAAAAGTACTCTACTCGGCCGTGTTCCAGGCGGCGTACTTCATCCTGCTCCACCGGTATTCGCGCCACCCCCGCATTGCCATCGGCAACACGGTACACGGCCGCGGGTTCGGCAAAAACAGCTACAAAGAAGTGATCGGCCTGTTCGCCAAGCGGCTGGTCAACGTGCAGGAACTGGCTGCGGACGATACGGTGGGCGACCTGCTGGGCCGGGTCAACGCCGACCTGGTCGCCAGCTTTGCCAACAGCGACGTGGCCTACGAAGAACTGTTGCGGGAGCACAACGAAAGGAACAAAACCGGCATGACGCCGCTTTTCACGGCCATTTTCAACCTCATCAAGGAAGGCGGCGCCGGCCCGGTCCCGGCCGGCCTGGAGGAACAGCCCGGCCGTTACGACCAGAACGAACAAGTAGGGGACGTGGACGCCGAAATTGGCCTGTCGGTGTTTGAGGGCCCGCACGGCACGCGGCTGCGGCTGGACCTGAAGTGCGACGAAACGTTCCGACCGGTTGCCGACCGGATGCTGGAAAGTTACGTGCAACTCCTGGCGGCGTGCCTGTCCGATCCGCAGGCCCGGGTAGGGGCCCTGGGCGCCGTGCCGGAAGCCGAACGACAGGTGCTGGCCGGCTTGTCGGTCAACCCCACCCCTTACCCTTCCCGGCTCACGCTGGTGGACTTGTTTGCCCGCCAGCTGCACCAGCGGCCCCACCAGCCGGCCCTGGTCTCGCCCCACCAGCCCCCGCTCTCCTACCAGCAACTCGAGGCCCGCAGCAACCAACTGGCCCACCTGCTGCTGGCCCGGGGCCTGCAAGCTGAGCAAGCCGTGGGCCTGTGCCTGGAAAGGGGAAACGAGCTGATCGTCTCGCTGCTGGCCGTGCTCAAAGCCGGGGGCGCCTACCTGCCGCTGGACCCTTCCTACCCCACGGCCCGCCTCGGCCACATGCTCGAAAAGGCCGCCTGGCCGCTGGTAGTCACCTGCCCGGACAGCCGGGGGAGCCTGCCGCCAGACTACCCCGGCCCGGTGCTCTGCCTGCAGGCCCACCAGCCCCTCATCAGCCGACAGCCCACCCTGCCCCCCCAATCGTGCTGCGGCCTGAGCAGTTGGCCTACGTGCTCTTCACTTCCGGCTCGACGGGTAAGCCCAAGGGCGTACTCATCGAACACCGTAACGTGGTCAACACGGTGCTGGCCCAGGTGGAACAGTGGCAGATTACCCCGGCCGACAAGGTTCTGCAATTTGCCTCGGCGTCCTTCGACGCTTCCGTTTCGGAAGTCTTTACGTCCCTGGCGGCCGGCGCCACCCTGGTGCTGGCCCAACGGGAGCAAATCCAGGACCGGGAAGCCTTTGTGGCCCTGCTGGCCGACCACGGCGTCACTGTGGCGACCCTGCCGCCGGCTTTCCTGGGAACCCTTTCCCCGGCCGACGTTGGTTCGTTGCGGGTGCTGGTTACGGCGGGCGAAGCGGCCGACGTGCGGCAAACCACCCGGCTGGGCGCCGGCAAACTGTGCTTCAACGCGTACGGACCAACCGAATGCGCCGTATGCGCAACCATGTACCGGGTAGTACCCGAAGACGCCGGCCGGACCAGCATCGCCATCGGCAAGCCCATTGCCAACGCGGAAGTGTGGGTACTCGGCGAGGCGGGGGAGCTGGTGCCCGCAGGCGTACCCGGCGAGGTGTGGGTAGGCGGGGCCGGCCTGGGCCGGGGCTACCTCCACGAGCCCCAACTCACCCAAGACCGCTTCCTGGACCACCCCTTCCGCCAGGGCCAGCGGCTCTACCGCACCGGCGACCTGGGAAGGTGGCTGCCCGACGGCAACCTGGCCTTCCTGGGCAGAAGCGACCAGCAGGTCAAGGTGCGCGGCTACCGCATCGAGTTGGGCGAGATCGAGCACCTGATCCAGCAGAGCGGCCTGGTGCAGCAGGGCGTGGTGCTGGCCCCCCAAGCACCAGACGGCAACCGCCAACTGGTGGGCTACCTGGTGGCCCATAAAGCCTTCGAAGTGGGGCCACTGGTGGCTTTTCTGGCCGCCCACTTGCCGGCCTACCTGGTGCCCTCGCGCTGGCGCGTAGTGGAACGGCTGCCGCTGACGGCCAACGGCAAGGTGGACAAAAAGGCGCTGGTGGAGGCCCAGGGGGCAAGCCCGGTGGGCTCCCAGGACTACCAACCGCCCGGCACCGACCTGGAGCAGGGCCTGGTGGAAGCCTGGCAGCAGGTGCTGGGCTGCGAGCGGGTAGGCGTGCAAGACAACTTCTTCGCCCTCGGCGGACACTCCCTGCTGGCGACCCGCCTCGTCTCCTCCCTGCGGAAACGTTTTATGAAGGAAATTTCCATCAAAGACGTGTTCGATCACCCCACCGTTGCCCGGTTGGCAAATCACCTTCTGGGGCAGCAGCAGATCAGCGAACTTCCCTTGCTGGTGGCCCAGGAGCGGCCCGAACGGGTGCCGTTGTCGTTTGCCCAGGAGCGGCTCTGGTTCCTCGACCAACTCTCCGGCAGCCGCCACTACCACATCCCCTCGGTACTGCTGCTGCAAGGGCCCCTGCGGGCAGACCTGCTG
This sequence comes from uncultured Sphingobacteriales bacterium, assembly GCA_963844325.1. Lineage (GTDB taxonomy): Bacteria > Bacteroidota > Bacteroidia > Cytophagales > 172606-1 > CADCTQ01. Next base: position 3,056,583 of record CAWJNV010000002.1, on the reverse strand, counting down.
CAAGAAGCCTTCCGGCTCCTGCTGGAAAGGCACCAGCCCCTGCGTACCCGCATCGAGCACCACCAGGGGCGGCCCTGCCAGCACCTGCTGGCGGCCCGCCACTGGCAACTCCACCTGCCGGCTGCATCCCACCTGGCGGCCGGCTCGCCCCTGCTCCAGGCACGCATCGACGCGCTGATCGACCAGCCCTTCGAGTTGAGCCGCGACTACCCCCTGAGGGCAAGCCTGCTCCAACTCCAGCCCCGACAACACGTGCTCGTGCTCACCCTCCACCACATTGCCGCCGACGGCTGGAGCTGGAGCATTCTCACCGGTGAACTCTCGCTGCTCTACCAGGCCCTGCTCGAAGGGCAAGACCCCCAACTGCCCCAACTGCCCCTCCAGTACGCCGACTTTGCCCTCTGGCAGCGCAGCCCGGCCCACCAGCACCAACTCGAGCAGGACCTCTCCTACTGGCAGCAAAAACTCCACGCACTGGCCCCCCAGCAACTGCCGGCCGACTTTGCCCGTCCCGCCCGGGCCGCCACCCGCGCCAGCAGCGTGCAGGCAAGCCTGCCGGCCGACCTCCACCAGGCCCTGCTGGCCTACTGCCACCAGCAGGGTGCCAGCCTGTTCATGGGCCTTCTGGCCGCCCTCAAAGCCCTGCTCTTCCGCTACTGCCAGCAGCAGGACCTGTGCGTAGGATCGCCCATTGCCGGACGGGAGCTGGCCCAGACCCAATCGCTGGTGGGCCTGTTTGTCAACACGCTCGCCCTGCGTACCCAACTCCACGGCCAGATGTCGTTTGAGCAACTCCTGCAAGCCGTCAAAACCACCACCCTGCAAGCCTACCACCACCAGCAGGCCCCCTTCGAGCAGGTGGTCCAGCGCCTGGCCCCCCACCGGCAGGCCGGCCACAACCCGCTCTTCCAACTCATGCTGGCCCTGCAAAACACGCCTTCGGCTCCCGGCCTCCAGCTGGCCGGCCTCCAGGCCAGCCCCCTGCCCCTGCCCCAGGGACCGGCCAAGTTCGACCTGCTGCTCACCTGCTGGCAAGCCGAGGGGGGAAGCCTCGACTGCCGCCTGGAGTACTGCCCCGACTTGTTTGCCGCCGGGCGCATGCAAGCCCTTTTGGTGCACTTTCGCCAACTGCTGGAGGCCCTGCTGCAAGCCCCCCACAGCCCGCTCTGCCGCCTGCCCATGCTCACCCCCCGGGAGCAACAGGTGCTGGCCGGCTTGTCGGTCAACCCCACCCCTTACCCTTCCCAACTCACGCTGGTGGACTTGTTTGCCCGCCAGCTGCACCAGCGGCCCCACCAGCCGGCCCTGGTCTCGCCCCACCAGCCCCCGCTCTCCTACCAGCAACTCGATGCCCGCAGCAACCAACTGGCCCACCTGCTGCTGGCCCGGGGCCTGCAAGCCGAGCAAGCCGTGGGCCTGTGCCTGGAAAGGGGAAACGAGCTGATCGTCTCGCTGCTGGCCGTGCTCAAAGCCGGGGGCGCCTACCTGCCGCTGGACCCTTCCTACCCCACGGCCCGCCTCGGCCACATGCTCGAAAAGGCCGCCTGGCCGCTGGTAGTCACCTGCCCGGCCAGCCGGGGGAGCCTGCCGCCAGACTACCCCGGCCCGGTGCTCTGCCTGCAGGCCCACCAGCCCCTCATCAGCCGACAGCCCACCCTGCCCCCCCAATCGTGCTGCGGCCTGAGCAGTTGGCCTACGTGCTCTTCACTTCCGGCTCGACGGGTAAGCCCAAGGGCGTACTCATCGAACACCGTAACGTGGTTGCCCTGCTCTACGGGTTCGAGGCCGTGGCCGGCCCCGACCGGGGCGGGGCGGGGTTAACGGTGTGTCCGCAGGCGTTCGACGTTTCGGCGTGGGAGTTTTTCAGCAGCCTCTGCTTCGGCAACACCCTGCACATCCTGTCGGGCGAACGCGCATTCGACGCCCGGTACCTGACCCGGTACCTGGCCGAGCACCGGATCACCACGGCCTACCTGCCGCCCACGGTTTTACCCGAAATTGCCGATTGCCTCGCCGCCGCCGACGCCCCCCTGTGCCTGGAACGGCTGCTGGTAGGCGTCATGCCCATCCGCCAGGAAGTGCTCCAGCGGTTCCGCGACCAGGTTCCGGGCATCCGCATCATCAACGGGTACGGCCCCACCGAAACGACCGTTTGCGCTACGTTTTTCCCGTTCCGCCAGGCCGACGCCCCCGGCCAGCCTACTCCCATCGGCAAGCCCGTGGGCAACTACCGGGTGTACGTACTCGACGGGGACTGCAACCTGATGCCGCCCGGCCTGCCCGGTGAAGTGTGCATCGGCGGGGCCGGCGTGGGGCGGGGCTACCTCGACGAGCCGGAACTGACGGCCCAAAAGTTCGTCCGTGATCCTTTCTCCGGCGATTCCTCCGCCCGGATGTACCGCACCGGCGACCTGGGAAGGTGGCTGCCCGACGGCAACCTGGAATTCATCGGGCGGCGGGACGAGCAGGTGAAGGTGCGGGGCTACCGCATCGAGTTGGGCGAGATTGAGAGCGTATTGCAGCAAAGCGGCCTGGTGCAGCAGGGCGTGGTGCTGGCCCCCCAAGGACCAGACGGCAACCGCCAACTGGTGGGCTACCTGGTGCCCAAGGGCACCTTCGACCCCGCCCCGCTCACGCATTGGCTCCAGGCGCAGTTGCCCGAGCACATGGTTCCCACGCTGTGGGTGCCCCTGCCGGAACTCCCCGTGACGCCGAACGGCAAGGTGGACAAGGCGGCCCTGCTGGCAATTGACGTGTCCGAACGGCTCGGCACCCCCTACCTGGCTCCCCGGACCGCGACGGAAGAAGCCGTGACCGCCATCTGGGGGCAACTGCTGCGGTCGGACCGGATCGGGACCGGCGACAATTTCTTTGCCGCCGGCGGCAATTCCCTGCTGGCCATGCAACTGGTGGCGCACCTGAACGGGCAATTCGGCCTTTCCATTCCGGTAAAGATCATATTCGAATTCCCGACCCTCTTCCGGCTGGCCGGCTACATCGACGTGCTGAAGGCCAACGCCCCCACGGAGGCCGGCGAGGTTGAATACGAAGTATTTGAATTGTAAAGCAGCCCCTGCGGCTGCAAATAACATTTGTACATAACGGCTCCCCATGCATATGAATCCCCCTGATTACAAACTTGCTTTTATCGTTCCTTACCGCAACCGGGAACAGCACCTGGTGCAGTTTGTGCCCCACTACCGGCAGTTGTATCCCGGTGCGGACATTTACGTGGTGCATCAACTCGGTACGGGCCCTTTCAACCGGGGCAAGCTGCTGAACATCGGCTTTTTGTACGCCGAAGACAAGGCCGAGGCGTTTGACCTCTCCGACGTGGACATGCTGGCCGTAGCAGGCCAGGTGGATTACTCCTTCCCCGAAGCCGTGACCCACCTGGCCTCGGCCGTCTCCCAATTCAACTACGAGCTGCCGTACCCCAAGTATTTTTCGGGCCACGTCTTGCTCACGGCCGCCCAGATGCGGTCGGTGAACGGGTTTTACAACGATTATCCCGGGTACGGCTGCGAAGACGACTGCTTTCACCGGTCGTTCGTGCAAAAGAACCTGCCCATTCACCGCCGGTACGGCCGCTACGAGTCGTTGCCCCACGAGCGGGTCGTGGACCAGGACCCGACCCTGATGGACCTGTTTAACCGCAACTGGGAACGGTACAAACAGCAGCCCCGGGATTTTACGAATGGCCTGGATTCGTGCCAGTACCAGATCAGGCAGGTAGTCCGGGCAGACGGGTACACGCGGATCGACGTCGCCTTCTGAGCCCGAAACATTTCCTAACCTACCCAATGCCATGCAGCACCACGACGCGGACGAAGTACTGGACCTGATCAAAGAAGCCAACCAGCGGGACATTACGCTTTTCCTGGAGGATGGCAAGCTCAAGTACAAGACGGTCCGGAAACAAAGCGTTGACCCCGTCTTCCTGGGGAGGATCAAAAAATACAAGGACGAGATCAGCCAGTTGCTCGGCGGGCACGACCGCCCCGCGGTAAAGATTGACTGGGCCGGCATTGTGTCCGAGCGGATGCGCACGGAGCGGGTGCCGTTGTCGTTTGCCCAGGAGCGGCTCTGGTTCCTCGACCAACTCTCCGGCAGCCGCCACTACCACATCCCCTCGGTACTGCTGCTGCAAGGGCCCCTGCGGGCAGACCTGCTGCAAGAAGCCTTCCGGCTCCTGCTGGAAAGGCACCAGCCCCTGCGTACCCGCATCGAGCACCACCAGGGACGGCCCTGCCAGCACCTGCTGGCGGCCCGCCACTGGCAACTCCACCTGCCGGCTGCATCCCACCTGGCGGCCGGCTCGCCCCTGCTCCAGGCACGCATCGACGCGCTGATCGACCAGCCCTTCGAGCTGAGCCGCGACTACCCCCTGAGGGCAAGCCTGCTCCAACTCCAGCCCCGACAACACGTGCTCGTGCTCACCCTCCACCACATTGCCGCCGACGGCTGGAGCTGGAGCATTCTCACCAGTGAACTCTCGCTGCTCTACCAGGCCCTGCTCGAAGGGCAAGACCCCCAACTGCCCCAACTGCCCCTCCAGTACGCCGACTTTGCCCTCTGGCAGCGCAGCCCGGCCCACCAGCACCAACTCGAGCAGGACCTCTCCTACTGGCAGCAAAAACTCCACGCACTGGCCCCCCAGCAACTGCCGGCCGACTTTGCCCGCCCCGCCCGGGCCGCCACCCGCGCCAGCAGCGTGCAGGCAAGCCTGCCGGCCGACCTCCACCAGGCCCTGCTGGCCTACTGCCACCAGCAGGGTGCCAGCCTGTTCATGGGCCTTCTGGCCGCCCTCAAAGCCCTGCTCTTCCGCTACTGCCAGCAGCAGGACCTGTGCGTAGGATCGCCCATTGCCGGAAGGGAGCTGGCCCAGACCCAATCGCTGGTGGGCCTGTTTGTCAACACGCTCGCCCTGCGTACCCAACTCCACGGCCAGATGTCGTTTGAGCAACTCCTGCAAGCCGTCAAAACCACCACCCTGCAAGCCTACCACCACCAGCAGGCCCCCTTCGAGCAGGTGGTCCAGCGCCTGGCCCCCCACCGGCAGGCCGGCCACAACCCGCTCTTCCAACTCATGCTGGCCCTGCAAAACACGCCTTCGGCTCCCGGCCTCCAGCTGGCCGGCCTCCAGGCCAGCCCCCTGCCCCTGCCCCAGGGACCGGCCAAGTTCGACCTGCTGCTCACCTGCTGGCAAGCCGAGGGGGGAAGCCTCGACTGCCGCCTGGAGTACTGCCCCGGCTTGTTTGCCGCCGGGCGCATGCAAGCCCTTTTGGTGCACTTTCGCCAACTGCTGGAGGCCCTGCTGCAAGCCCCCCACAGCCCGCTCTGCCGCCTGCCCATGCTCACCCCCCGGGAGCAACAGGTGCTGGCCGGCTTGTCGGTCAACCCCACCCCTTACCCTTCCCAACTCACGCTGGTGGACTTGTTTGCCCGCCAGCTGCACCAGCGGCCCCACCAGCCGGCCCTGGTCTCGCCCCACCAGCCCCCGCTCTCCTACCAGCAACTCGATGCCCGCAGCAACCAACTGGCCCACCTGCTGCTGGCCCGGGGCCTGCAAGCCGAGCAAGCCGTGGGCCTGTGCCTGGAAAGGGGAAACGAGCTGATCGTCTCGCTGCTGGCCGTGCTCAAAGCCGGGGGCGCCTACCTGCCGCTGGACCCTTCCTACCCCACGGCCCGCCTCGGCCACATGCTCGAAAAGGCCGCCTGGCCGCTGGTAGTCACCTGCCCGGCCAGCCGGGGGAGCCTGCCGCCAGACTACCCCGGCCCGGTGCTCTGCCTGCAGGCCCACCAGCCCCTCATCAGCCGACAGCCCACCCTGCCCCCCCCAATCGTGCTGCGGCCTGAGCAGTTGGCCTACGTGCTCTTCACTTCCGGCTCGACGGGTAAGCCCAAGGGCGTACTCATCGAACACCGTAACGTGGTAAGCCTCGTGGCCGGCGTGAGCACCATCCAGCTGGGCCCTTCGGACGTGGTGCTCTCGACGGGTTCGCCCTCCTTCGACGCGAGCACCTACGAATACTGGGGCACCCTGCTCAACGGCGGCACCCTGGTGCTGTGCCCGGAAGCCGACCTGCTCGATCCGCAACTGCTGAAGGCCGAAATGGTGCGCCGGCGCGTCACTGCCGCGTGGTTTACTTCCAGTTGGCTGAACCAGTTGATTGACACCGACCTGACCCTTTTTGAAACCCTGCGCATGGTGGTGGCCGGGGGTGAGAAGCTTTCGGAACACCACATCGGCAAGCTCCACCGGGCCTACCCCGCCCTGGCGATCATCAACGGGTACGGCCCCACCGAAAACACGACGTTCTCCACCACCTGCCGGATCACACCGGAGCACCTGGCGGCGGGCATTCCCATTGGGCGCCCCCTCGAGAACCGGGAAGTGTGGGTACTCGGCGAGGCGGGGGAGCTGGTGCCCGCAGGCGTACCCGGCGAGGTGTGGGTAGGCGGGGCCGGCCTGGGCCGGGGCTACCTCCACGAGCCCCAACTCACCCAAGACCGCTTCCTGGACCACCCCTTCCGCCAGGGCCAGCGGCTCTACCGCACCGGCGACCTGGGAAGGTGGCTGCCCGACGGCAACCTGGCCTTCCTGGGCAGAAGCGACCAGCAGGTCAAGGTGCGCGGCTACCGCATCGAGTTGGGCGAGATCGAGCACCTGATCCAGCAGAGCGGCCTGGTGCAGCAGGGCGTGGTGCTGGCCCCCCAAGCACCAGACGGCAACCGCCAACTGGTGGGCTACCTGGTGGCCCATAAAGCCTTCGAAGTGGGGCCACTGGTGGCTTTTCTGGCCGCCCACTTGCCGGCCTACCTGGTGCCCTCGCGCTGGCGCGTAGTGGAACGGCTGCCGCTGACGGCCAACGGCAAGGTGGACAAAAAGGCGCTGGTGGAGGCCCAGGGGGCAAGCCCGGTGGGCTCCCAGGACTACCAACCGCCCGGCACCGACCTGGAGCAGGGCCTGGTGGAAGCCTGGCAGCAGGTGCTGGGCTGCGAGCGGGTAGGCGTGCAAGACAACTTCTTCGCCCTCGGTGGACACTCCCTGCTGGTGTTGCAAGTCATCGGCCACATCCGGGCGTTGGGCTACCCCGTCCGGTTCGGAGACTTGTTCACGTACCAGACCATTGCGCAACTGGCCGGTCACCTGGAGGCATCGCGGCCAGCGGCAGCAACGCCGGCGGGAACCCGGCCGGTAGCCACCAACCCGGCAAGCCCGTACGTGCAGCTTCTGCACGACGGCAACCCCGCCGTCGCGGTATTCATCCTGCCCGGCGCCCCCGGGCTCGTGGACGGCTACGAGGCGTTGGCCCGGTCCCTGGGGGATGCCTGCACCGTGTACGGATTGCGGATGGTGGGCCTGGCCGAAGGCGAAACGCCCCTGCCCGGCATTCCGGAAATGGGGCGATGGGCCGCCGCGCGGATTAAAGAAACGCAGCCTGCGGGCCCGTACCGGTTCATCGGGCACAGCATCGGCGCGCACGTGGCGTTCGAAACCACCCGGCAACTGGAGCAGGAAGGCCAGCAGGTTGAATGGCTCGCGGTGCTTGACGCGGCCGTTGACCCGGGCAGCGCCGCCAAAGAACGGGCCGGCAGGACGGCCGACGAAGCCCTGGCCGGGATGGCCGGTTTGTTCCTGCACGAGTACGGCCTGATTCCCTCCCCCCATCCTGAGTGGCTGGACGAAATGCGGGCCGGGTCAGCCCTGCTTCCCCGGGAAGAAAAGGCGGCCTTCCTGATTGACTTCATCCGGTCGCACGTGCGTCCGCCCGATCCCCTGGCGTTTGCGCTGAGGGCGCTCTCCGTCATGCTCACGCAGGCCCTGGTGGAGTACCGCCCGGCCGGCCGCACCGGGGCGCGCGTACTGGTGGTGAAGGCGGCCGAAGCGACCTGGACGGGCTACGACGAATGCCTCGGGTGGCGCCCCCACGCCCCCCGGATTGAGGCCGTTGCCGCGTCCGGCGACCACCTGACCCTGGTGCGGGATGCCAACGCCCGGGCATTGGGCGAGCACCTCCGGGCGCACCTGCTGCCCCGCCCCGCCGATGCGCCCCCCGGGTAAATGCCCGGCCGCACCGTCAAAAAACTTCATCACGCAACCGTTCAACACTAAAAGATATGGAATACAGGCAATTAGGAAAAACCCAAATTGAATTGTCCGTGCTCACGTTCGGGGCATGGGCCATTGGGCAGGGCATCCTGGGCGGCATCGAACGCCGCGACGCGGTGGATGCCCTGCGCAAAGCCTACGAGTTGGGCAGCACTTCGATCGATACGGCCCCCCTGTACGGCCTGGGCCTGAGCGAAGAAGTAGTGGCCGAAGCCATTGCGGGCATTCCCCGCGACCGGCTGCAACTGCTCACCAAGTGCGGCATGGTGTGGGAAGGCAACCGCGGGCATGAGTACCTGAAAAACATCGACTTCTGCGGACGCACCATCGACCTGTACCTTTACGGCGGCCGGGAAAGCATCATGCGGGAGTGCGAAAACAGCCTCCGGCGCCTCAAAACCGACTACATCGACCTCTACTCGGTACACTGGCCCGATCCCACCACGCCCATTGAGGAGACGATGGAAGCCCTCAGCCGGCTCAAGCAGCAGGGCAAAATCCGGGCTGCCGGCGTGTGCAACCACTCGCTGGCGCAAATGCAGGGCGCCGAAGCGGTGGTTGACGTGGCCTCCAACAAGGTGCGTTACAGCATGCTCAACCGGGGCATTGAGCAGGACCTGATCCCGTACTGCTTCGAAGCGCAAAAAAGCATCCTTGCCTACAGCGTGTTGCAGCGGGGCATCCTGACGGGCCGCGACCTGCCCAAATTCATCTGGAAGGTAGGCGAAAATCTCCGGGAGGCCGCCCTCTACGAGCCGGAGAACCTGCGGCGCATCCGTACCTTCCTGAGCAACATCACCCCCATTGCCCTCGACCACGGCGTAACGGTCACCCAACTGGGTATCCGCTGGGTCATCGACCAGCCCGGCGTCACGGTAGCCCTGCTAGGGGCCACCAGCCCCGATCAGATCGTATTCGACGCCCAGGCCCTGGACGTGTCGCTCACCGCCACCGAGAAGCTTACCATCAACGGCCTGCTGGCCGAACTGGAAGAAACGCTGGAACTGGAACCGGTGCCGGGGGCGTAAGCTGCGCCCCGACAAACCCCTTGCCCATTCATGAAACTACTACTGCAATACTTAGGCCGCTTCAGAAAACTCATCATACTGGCGCTGCTCATGGCGGCCGTCAGCCAGGTTTTCAGTTTTCTCAATCCCTACATCCTGGCCAACGCCCTCATCGACCCCTTCGCCAGCAAGGCCGCGTATTTCCGCACGCACGGCCTCGACCAGGAGTTTTTCCGGGGCATTATCACCGGGGTGCTCCTCATTGCCGGGGCCAGCACCGTTTCGTGGGTGGCCAAGGGTTACCAGGATTACCTGGTCAACACGGTGATCCAGAAGCTGGGGGCCAGCCTGTACGTAGACGTGCAGCGCCACGTGCTGTGCCTGCCGTTCCAGGACTTTGAAGACCAGCGCAGCGGCGAAGTCCTGTCGGTGCTGCAACGGGTGCGGGCCGACTGCGAAAAGTTCATTACCAGGTTCGTCAACGTCCTGTTTGCCACCCTCATCGGCGTTGTCGTAGTCACCCTCATTGCCATTCAACTGAGCCCGTGGCTCCCGGTGATCTACCTCGCCGGCGCGGCGCTGCTGTCGGTGGCCACCCACGCCTTCAGCAAGCGGGTAAAGTCCATTCAGCAGGGCATCGTGGAAGAATCCACGGCCCTGGCCGGCTCCACCACCGAATCGCTGCGCAACATTGAACTGGTAAAAAGCCTGGGCCTGACCCGGCAGGAGATTCAGCGGCTCACCCAGGTTACGTGGGGCATTCTGGACCGGGAGCTGAAGAAGCTGGTCAGTTTCCGGTCGGTCAGTTTCGTGTACTACGGGTTTGCCCACGCCCTGCACCAGGGCGTCATGTTCCTGCTGCTGGTATTCGTGTTTTACGACCAGATGACCGTGGGGCAACTGCTGATGATGCAGTTGTACTTTTACTTCATTTTCGGGCCGCTGCCCGAGCTGGGCGGCGTGATCGTGGCGTACCGGGAAGCGGAGGCGTCGCTGAATACGCTCCGGGGCCTGCTGAGCAAACCCGTGGAGCAGCGGCCCCGGACCCCCCGGCAGATCGGCTCGATTGCCAGCCTCCGCTTCGAGGGGGTGCACTTCCGGCACCGGTCGGCGGCCCGGCTGGCCTTGCAGGACGTTTCCTTCCGGGTGCAGCGCGGGGAAACCGTAGCGGTGGTGGGGCCCTCGGGTTCCGGCAAGACTACGCTGGTGAAGCTGCTGGTGGGGCTATACGCCCCTACCGCAGGCCACATCTACTACAACGACCACTGCGGCGGTGAAATCGACTTCGACGAGTTGCGCCACCAGATCGGCCTGGTGACCCAGGATACGCAACTGTTTTCGGGGACCATCCGGGAAAACCTGCTTTTCGTAAACCCGCGCGCCACCGACGAAATGATGGAAGACGCGCTGCGGAAAGCCGCCTGCCAGGCCTTGCTCGGGCGGGCCGACCAGAGGCTGCACACGCGCATCGGGGAAGGGGGCCTCAAACTTTCGGGCGGGGAACGCCAGCGGCTGTCGATTGCCCGTTCGCTGCTCCGCGAGTCGCGCCTGCTGATCTTCGACGAAGCCACCTCGTCGCTCGACTCGATCACCGAGGCGGGCATTGCCACGACCATCCGGCAAATCACCCGGCAGCACCAGTACATCACCCTCCTGATCGCCCACCGCCTGTCCACGGTGATGTTCGCCGACCGGATCTACGTACTGGAAAGGGGCCAGATCATTGAAACCGGCACCCACACTTCCCTGCTGAAGGAAAAGGGCCTCTACTACGCCATGTGGCGCCAGCAAATCGGCGAATGGCAGGAAGCCCTGCCCGCTGACCTGGCCGCGCCGTCCCCCGCACCGCAGGTATTCACCCAACCGTAACCCCGGCCGCGCCATGCACGACAACGTCATTCAAAGTTTATGGATTGGCAACACGCTCAGCAACAACGAACGGCTGTGCCTCCACTCGTACGCTTACCACCGGCAGGCGTTTCACCTGTACGCCTACAACGACATTCCCGGCATTCCGCCGGGCATTACCGTGAAAGACGCCAGTGCAATCATTCCGGCCGCGCACCTTTTCAAGGATACTTACAACTCGTACGCCTCCTTCGCCGACTGGTTCCGCCTGAAGCTGCTGCAGCAGCAGGGCGGCTGGTGGGTGGACATGGACACGGTGTGCCTGCGGCCGTTCGACGTGCCGGAGGCGTACTGCTTTTCCTCCGAATGGGAGTTCAGCCGGCAGGGCACGGAAGTAAACAACACCTACGTGAAATCGCCGGCCGGCGCCCCGTACCTGCGGGCCCTGCTCGACCGGGTGGAGCAGAAACTCAATGACACCCGGCCCGTACGGTGGGGCGAAGTGGGGGTATACCTGTTCCGGGAAGCCCTGCACGTGCGCGGCGACCTGTCGGAATACATCCGGGAACCCGCCGTTTTTTGCCCCGTCAACTACTTTGACCTCTCGGGCCTGCTCTGTAAAAGTGATTACACGCCGGGCCCCGAAACGCTGGCGGTTCACCTGTGGAATGACATCTGGCGCCGGGCCTTTCTCGACAAAAACGCGACCTACCACCCCGAAAGCCTTTACGAAAGATTAAAAAATAAATACCTGGCGGGCCACTGAAACGGCTCCGCTACCCGGCGGGTTTTCAGAACTTAAAAGCTTTAAATATTTTTACCGATATTTAATATTTTGACTAAGTTTGATTAAACTGTCCATGGCCTGACCCGTCACCAACCGGGAGGATGTACTGCTTTTCATAAACATTTCCTTACACATGCTGCAAAATTATTTCAAAACCGCGTTCCGGAACCTGGCCAAGAACAAGGGGTATTCGGCCATCAACGTGGCGGGATTGGCAGTGGGCATGACCGTAGCCATGCTCGTAGGACTCTGGATTCACGACGAACTGTCGTTCAACAAGTACCACCAGCACTACGACCGCGTTGCCCAGTTGATGGTACACAAGACGTTCAACGGCGAAAGGTACTCGATGATCTGGAATCCCTACCACATGGGGACCGTGACCCGCGAGGCGTACGGCAGCGATTTCAAATACGTGCAGATGTCCACGGTGAGCCAGGGGCACATCCTGGCGTACGGCGACAAGAAACTGACCAAAACGGGCAACTTCATGGAGGCCCGGTCGCCCGAGATGCTGAGCCTGCGCATGGTCAGGGGCACCCGGACGGGCCTGCAGGAACCGGGTTCCATCCTGCTCTCCGAATCAGTGGCCCGGGCTTTCTTCGGCGATGCCGACCCACTGGACAAGATCATGGAGATCAACAACAAAATGACGGTGAAAGTAACCGGCGTGTACGAAGACCTGCCCTACAACTCCGACTTCAAAGACCTGCTCTTTGTCGCCCCTTGGGAGCTGTACCTGTCGGGTGAGCCCCACATTGAGCAAGTGCCCAACCCCTGGGACAACAACAGTTTCCAGACCTTCGTGCAACTGGCCGAACACGCCGACGTGGAGAAGGTATCGGCCAAGATGAAAAACCTCATCGCCAGCAAGATGCCGCGCGAAGACGCCCTGCTGCTCAAGCCCGAAGTGTTCCTGCATCCGATGGCGAAATGGCACCTGTACTCCGAGTTCCGCAACGGCGTCAATACCGGCGGCCGCATCCAGTTCGTGTGGTTGTTCGGGATGATCGGCGGGTTCGTGCTGCTGCTGGCCTGCATCAACTTCATGAACCTGTCCACGGCCCGGTCCGAAAAACGCGCCAAAGAAGTAGGCGTTCGCAAGGCCATCGGCTCCAGCCGGTCCCAGCTCGTGAGCCAGTTCTTCAGCGAGTCGCTGCTGGTGGCGGCGTTTGCCCTGGTGGTGTCGCTGGTGCTGGTGCTGCTCATTCTCCCGGCCTTCAACGCGGTGGCCGACAAGCGCATGGCGATCCTGTGGACCACCCCCCTGTTCTATCTGGCCACGCTGGCCTTCATGCTGTTTACGGGGCTGGTGGCCGGGCTGTACCCCGCCCTCTACCTCTCGTCGTTCCAGCCGGTGAAAGTCCTCAAGGGCACCTTCAAGCTCGGCCGCCTGGCCGCCCTGCCCCGCAAAGTACTCGTGGTGGTGCAGTTTACCGTGTCGGTAGTGCTCATCATCGGTACCATCGTCGTGTTCCGCCAGGTGCAGTTTGCCAAAGACCGGCCCATCGGCTACAACCGCGACGGCCTGCTCATCATGAGCATGACGCCCGACATTCAGCGGCAATTCAACGTGATCCGGGATGAACTCAAACGGTCGGGCGCCGTGGTGGAAGCAGCCATGGCAGCCAACCCAACCACCGAATACTACGTGATTGTGGATGGCTTTACGTGGAAGGGCAAAGACCCCAGCGTGTCGATGGGCTTTCCGTTCAACAACGTGACGCCCGAATACGGCAAAACGATTGGCTGGACGATTAAGGAAGGCCGCGATTTTTCGCGGGAATTCACCACCGACTCTTCCGCCTTCATTCTCAACGAGGCCGCCGTCAAGATCATGGGGCTCAAAAACCCGGTCGGCGAAACCGTACTGCGCGACAGCCGCACGTTTACCGTAATCGGGGTCATCAAGGACATCATCAACGAGTCGCCCTACCGTCCCGTGGTGCCCTCCATCTTCCACATGTCCAATATGCAGAGCAACGTGGTCACGATGAAGATCAACCGGAGCCTGAGCCCCGACAAGGCGCTGGGTGAGATTGGAAAAGTGTTCAAAAGATACAACCCGGCCACCCCGTTCGAGTACAGATTCGTGGACCAGGAGTACGCCAAAAAATTCGGCGACGAGGAACGGGTCGGCAAGCTGACCAGTTTCTTTGCCGTGCTGGCCATTCTGATCTCCTGCCTGGGGCTGTTCGGGCTGGCCTCCTTCGTGGCCGAGCAACGCACCAAAGAGATCGGGGTCCGCAAAGTACTCGGGGCGTCGGTGGGCAGCGTGTGGGGGTTGCTGTCCAAAGATTTTCTGACGCTGGTGCTCCTTTCGTGCCTGCTTGCCTCGCCCATCGCCTGGTATTTCCTCAGCGGCTGGTTGCAGCAGTACGAATACCGCACCGAAATTGCCTGGTGGATATTCCTGGTGTCGGCGGTCGGCGCCGTGGTGCTCACCCTGCTCACGGTCAGCTACCAGGCCATCAAAGCCGCCCTGCTCAACCCAGTAAAAAGCCTGCGCAGCGAATAACCGGCGCCCCCCGCTGCGAATCAGGACAAACCAATGCACGTTGGTTTGTCCTTTTTTTTTACCCGGCAGCCCCGATGGGGAACCTACCCAAAAACAACAGGTTGAAGCGAGGCCGCTCCAACCTGTTGTGAGACCCACCTGCACACGGGTCGGGTTGCCGGCCAAACACCAGGGCAATCCCGGACGCTTCCCGGAGGGTTTGACGGTGTCCGTGTACCGAAGTACCCGGGCGTGGTGAAATGTAAAGGTTGCAAGTAGTTGTTTTTTATAAGTGATTTGTTTCCCGGTCGTAAGGTAAAAAAGAAAAACAGCAGCGGGGCGGGGTCCAGGGGACCCGATTCTGCCCCCGCTGTTGTCTGGTGCAATCAAAACCTTACAAAACTGAAAATTTAAATGTCTTTAGGTTGCTCGTGGGTAGATGCCGGCGCCGGTTGCCCGCGCCGGCAGGTTCTTAGTAAGACGGCGCGGACCAGTCGCTGAAGGACAACCGGGTGGCGTTGGCCGCCGGCCGTGCGTGTTTTCCCTGCGTTGCTTTGGTACGTGCGGCGGCGCCGAAGTACCCGGGTTTCGCATACTGGTATTCAGACTGTACTTCGAAGAATTTACAGCCGGTAACTGCCAGCAGGACGAATAACAGCAGCACCAGGTTTTGGGTAACGCGGATCATGTTCAGTGAATGGTTTGAGTAGTTGAAGGATGGGGTTGTCGTTTGACGGAAGCAAAACTAGCACAACCGGGCCCCGGGGGGTTATCACTATTGTAACAGAGATTTAAAACATCGTAACCCGTTCAATTTTGCAACCTGGATGACACTTTCTGCAACCTGAGTGGTAGCCAAAAGGCCCGGAAACGACAATCCCCCACGGCCCAGGTGACCGTGAGGGATTGCAAAAAGGAGGGGTTTTACCTATTGTAACAGCCTTTTAAACTATTGTAACCACTTTCACTATTGTAACAAACCCCGGGCAGGGCTGGGTTGGGTAAACGCCGCCCGGCGCCCCTTACGGCCCAGTGTGTTGCGCTGCGTATTCGGAGGCCGGCACGCCGTACTGTTCCTTGAAGCATTTGGAGAAGTAGGCCAGGCTGTTGAAGCCCACGGCAAAAGCTACCTCCGACACGTTGCCCGTCCGGGCGGTCAGCAGCTGGGCGGCCCGTTTGAGGCGGAGGGTACGCAGGAAGTCGGAGGTGGACTGGCCGGTGAGGGCGGTGAGTTTGCGGTGCAGTTGCATCCGGCTCATGCCGATCTCCCGGGCAAACTCTTCCGGCCCGAAGTCGGAGGAGGCCAGGTGCGCCTCGGTGATGGCCAGCATCCGTTGCAGGAGTTTCTCGTCTACCGACGTGGGGGCCACGCTGGCCGGCAGCCCCTCCCCGCCCGGGCCGAAGCGTTCCCGCAGGCGGCGGCGGGTTTCGATCAGGTTGCGGACGCGCAGTTGAAGTTCGCGGGCGTCGAAGGGCTTGGTCAGGTACTCGTCGGCGCCGGTCGCCAGGCCCTGAAGCTTGCTTTCGTGGGTCGCCAGGGCCGTGAGCATGACCACGGGAATGTGGCTGGTCCGTTCGTCGGTTTTCACCTTTTCGCACAGTTCCAGGCCGTTCATGTCGGGCATCATCCAGTCGGTCACGATCAGGTCGGGCACGTGGCGCAGCGCCGCGTCGAGGCCCTGCCGGCCGTTTTCGCTTTCCACCACGCGGAACTGCCCTTCCAGGTGTTGCCGCACGTAGGCCCGCAGGTCGGCGTTGTCTTCCACCAGCAGCAGCAGCGGCATTTCTTCCGGTGCCGTCGGCGCGGGTACGGGCGGCGGGCCGGTCTCGCCATGTTCCGGCACCAGGAGGAGCGGCAGCGCAGCGGGAGGCGGGGCCGGGGCTCCTTCGGCGGCCAGGTCGGCGGCCGTGATGGGCGTAAGGGGCAACTCCACCACGAATTGCGTGCCCCGCAGGGCGTCGCTTTCGGCAGTCACCTGCCCGGCGTGCAGTTGCACCAGTTCTTTGACCAGGGCCAGGCCGATGCCCGTGCCCTGCCCGTCGGCGTAGTGACCCGTGCCGCCGTAGAACCGGTCGAACACCTTGGGCAACTGTTCCGGCGCGATGCCCGAACCGCTGTCCTGCACGGCGAGCCGCACCCGGCCGGCCGCCGCCTCCACCCGCAGGGTCACTTCGCCCCCCGGCGGCGTGAACTTAAACGCATTGGACAGCAGGTTGACGGTTATTTTTTCGAGCTTGTCGGCGTCGAAGCGGTAGTACAGCGGCTCGCCGGGCAGCAGCAGCCGGAAGCGGATCTGCCGCGAGTCGGCCAGCGAGGAGAACGAGGCGGCCATTACCCCGAAGAACTTGCCCAGGTCGCCGGCCCGGGGTTCCAGGTGCAGTTGCCCCGATTCGAGCTTGGAGAGGTCGAGCAGTTGGTTGATGAGGGTAAGCAGCCGCGCGGCGTTGCGGTGCATGACGTCGAGTTCCTGGCGGCGCACGGGCTGGGTGTCGCCGCCCGCGGCCCGGAGCAGGTTGATTTTGTCTTGCAGGCTGCCCAGCAGCAGCGTGAGGGGCGTGCGGAATTCGTGGGAGATGTTGGCAAAAAAGTTGGATTTGACCCGGTCCATTTCCTGTAACTGGCGGGTCTTCTCGGCCAGTTGCTCCGACTGTTCGGCCAGTTGTTCGTTGGTGGCAGCCATTTCGGCGGCCTGCTCGGTGAGCAGTTCGTTCTGGGCGGCCAGTTGGTAGGCCTGTTCGGCCAGTTGCACGTTTTTCTGGGCTACCTCCCCGGTCCGGTGGCGCACCATCCGGACCAGTTCCAGCTTTTCGGCCCGTACCTTGGCCAGCCGCAGCCGCACGAACCCGTACACGGCGCCGGCCGCGGCCAGTGCGTAGAACAGGTACAGGGGCCAGGTGCGGTACCAGGGCGGCAGCAGGCGGAAGGAGAAGGTGGCTTCGCGGCCCAGCGCACCGGTGGCCCCCATGGCCCGCACCCGGAACGTGTAGGCGCCTTCGGGAATGCGGGTGTAGGCCCGGAAGGGCTCGGGCGTCCAGGCCGACCAGCCTTCGTCGTACCCTTCGAGCAGGTAGCTGTACAGGGTTTCTTTTTCCACCCCGTACAGGGGGGCGGCTACGTGGAAGCGGAGGGAGTTGAGCCGGAAAGGCAGTTCGGCAACCGCCCCCGGGCGGCCCGGGTACAGCACCGAATCACGGCCGGCCGCCACCCGCTGGACCAGGGCGCCGAAGGCCACCTGCGGCGCGGGTACGCTTTCGCGTTCGAGCCGCAGCAGGCCTTCCTTGCCCGCAAACCAGGCCACGCCGTTCGCTTCGGGGAAGAAGTCGCCGGCCACGTAGTCGCGGATGTGGTCGAAGGTGTACTTGCGCAGCCGGTACTTGCCGCCGGGGCCGGGCGTTGCCGAGGCCCAGTACGAACGGGTTCGCCCCGTCCGGTGCACCCACAGCCACCATTCGCCGCGCGCGGCGTCGTAGTACTCAGGCCACGCGCCGTTGTCATCGAGGCCAAACCGTTTGCCGAAGCCCGCCAGGGGCCCGAAGACGCCCTTTGCTTCGTCCAGCCGGAACAAGCGGAACGCGTCCCGCTTGCCGGTGCGCAGCAGCACTTCCTGGCCGGTGGCAAACACCTTGCTTGCATCGGGGGGTACGCCCTGCGCCGGGCCGAAAACCTGGACGGCAGCCGGTTGCAGCAGCGCCTGGTAACCACCCCCGGCCGAACCGGCGGGATACCGGACGCGGTACACCCCCCGGGCGGCCGTGGTCACCCACAGGTCGCCGTTCGGCAGTTCGGTGACGGCCTCGGCCCGCGGCACGCCGGGAACGGGGCCGGCGTTGCGCCAGGTGTCGCCCTCCCGGTGCAGGATGAACAGGCCCTGCGGGTCGGGCAGGAACACCACGCCGGGGTGGCGCTTGCTCAGCTTCAGGCCGGTCCCTCCCTGCGGGGTTACGCGGGTGATCTTGCCGTTGCGGTACTGGTGGGTGCCGCCGCTGCCGCAGATCAGCAACGACTCGCCCACGGGGAGCAGGCCCAGCACGCGGTGGTCGAATTCCCTGATCACGCCAAACCCCGCCGGCGCGCCCGGCGAGGCGCCCGGAACCAGCCGGAAAAACCCTTCGCCGGTACCGGCCAGCAGTTCTCCCCCGTGCCGGGCAAGCGTTTGCACGAAGCCGGGCAGGCCGTTGTGCTCGTTGAACCGCGTAAAGGGCGAGGCCAGGTCTACCCGGCTCACGCCCTTGTTGAGGGCCACCCAGAGGCCGCCCCCGCCGTCGGCGGCGACGTTGTGCACGGTGCTGCGGGAAAGGCCGCTGTTCTTGTCGATCACGTGGCGGAGGTCGCCCCGGGCGTCGGTGACGAGCACGCCGCCCTGCAGGGTAGCCAGGGCCAGGCTCCCGTCGGGGAGCCGCGCGCCGTTGTACACGGCGTTGAGGGACGCCAGGGTTTGGGCGTTGCCCGGCAGGCGGCGGACGTCTTTGCCGTCGAACCGGTAGAGGCCGTGGTCGCGGGTGGCTACGAAGACGCTCCCGTCGTCGAGCGGCAGCATGGCCCGCACGGTGGCGCCGCGGAAGAGGGTATCGCGGGAAATGATTTGCAGTTGGTTGCCCTGGAGGACGGAGAGGCCGCGGCCGGGCTCCTGCACGTAGAGCCGGGAGCCCACCCAGAAGGCCCGCTGGAAGGTGGTGGTGGCCTGCCACCGGGTGAACCGTCCGTTGCGCCAGCGGAACAGCCGCCTTTCGGCCTGGAAATACACCCCTTCGGGCGTGGCGTATACTTTCAGCATGTCACCGAAGGCCCGGTCTTCGGCCGGCAGGTGGGCCAGCAGCGAAACGTACCGCACCTTGCCGTCGGGGCCGGGGGCCAGGTAGCCCAGTTCGTTGGAAGCGGCCACGTACACCCGGCCCGCGGCGTCCATCGCCAGGTCGCGGGCAATGGTCTTGTTGGCCGTTTCCACCAGTTGCCACGACACGCCGTCGTAGCGCAGCACGCCGCTGCTGCTGCCGACCAGCATTACCCCCTGCCGGTCCTGGAGGATGCAGTAGGTATCTACCTGGTCGGTCAGGTGTTCCCACTCGGCGGGGCTGTAGTTGCGCACGAAGGGCATTCCCCGTTCGGCGGCGGGGGCCACGGCAGCGGCCACGCCGGCAGCGCCGGGCTGGGGAGCGGCCGCAGCAGTAGTGCCGGCAAGGGGTGCAATTGAGAGGGATAACCAAGCGGTGAAAAAAAACCGCTTTATGAATGCTTCCATAAATCATTTGAAAAGCAACCCGTTCGACGGGGGCGGGGCGGCCTTCATCCTATGTATAAAGCTAACACGGGAAACGCTCCCGGCCAACAATACGCAGTAAAGATTTTAGGGACAGCCGGACGAATCAGGAAGGCTGGTTTCACGCAAAGGCGCAAAGGAGGAGCGCAAAGGGCGCAAAGAAAAGATAGGACCACAAGAATCGCAATAGAGACGCAAGGGATGCAAAGCAATGCGCGTTCTCCTTGCGGTCTTTGCGTCTTCTTTGCGCCCCTTGCGGTTAAGTTCCTTTCCCCGCATGTACGTAGCGTTGTCTTTGTGGCCCGGACGGCCATTCCGCCCGGCCCCAACGGCTACCCCGACGTGGATACCTGGCGGAATTTGCTTTTTTACGTGCAGGCGGAGTAAGTTGGTTGTTGGTTGTAGTACTGCCGGCACCGGTGGTTAGGCCATTGATAATGAGAAAGATGGCAGTACCCGATTTTATGATCGGGTGGCTGGGTAATTTTAAAGGGCCGCGAATGGCATCATAAAGGGGCGTCTATCCGTAAGGGGAAGTGATTTGCATTTATTACGCTAAAGCACACTACTATGACTATCAACCCGAATAACACTTTTGGCCCGACCGACTCCTCCGATTCGAGTGCAATGGACGCAGCCAACCAGTTCAACCCGGCTTTGTCGGGTTCCGCCATGAGCACTTCCCCCTACGTAAGCGGCTCAAACGTGGCCGGAACGGCGTATTCGCCCACGGCCGGCACGGACACGGACAGCTTTGACACTTCGGACGACTCGGGCGGGGCGCCGGCCTGGCTGAAAAACCTGAACGCGCAGCAGTTGGTTGACTATTCCCAGCAGGCCGGCCGGTGGATTCGCAACAATCCCAACGCCGCCGTTGCCATCGGGGCCGGCCTCTTGGCGGCCGTGTTCGGTTACCTGGCCGTTACGCAGGCTTCCAACCGTCGGCGCGACGACCTGTTCCGGTACCCCAACGGGGAAACGTACGGCCAGCCCTACGGCAATGAGTCGGTGAGCTACGACCCGGCCACGCACACAGAAACCATCCACGCGTCGGGCAACGCAGGCTACGACAATACGGGGCTGTAATTTGAGTTTATGAGTTCATGAGTTCATGAGTTTATGAGTTTATGAGTAGAAAGCGTTTGGCAACTAACGCGTTACAACTCTGAACTCATAAACTTTAAACTCATGAACTCTTTTCCTGCTTTGCTTTCATTGTTTTCACATCAAAGTGGCGGGTGAAGAACTCGTCGCACCAGCGGCATACGTTCTGGAGTTCGGCGGTGCGCTGCCGGGCGTAGGCTTCCGGTACGCCCACCGACTCGCCCATCGTCCAGGGGTTGCCCTCGTTGAGTTGGCGGAACACTTCCGATTCCGAAAAACGCGCCAGCACGTCGGCTACTTTTTCACGGCGGGCGTCGCCCATCGGCTCCCGGGTGCCGGGGCAGCAGGGGTTGATGCGCCAGAGCTGGACCGAAATTTCCTGCGGTACGTCCTTGCCGCCCAGGAAGCCGACCGCCCCCGAGAGGATGCCGCAGAAGTTGTGGCCCGGGTCCTTTTTCCAGAGATTTTTTTGCAGGGCCCGGCCCCGGGCCCAGTTGCCGCCCAGCCACATCTCCTCGGTAGCCCCCCAGTAGCCCCACGTCACCCGGTTTTGGAGCAAGTACTTGTCCTTGTCGATGAGCGGGTCCCGTTCGTCGCCGGCCACGCCGCGGGAATCGAAGAGTTCGGCCAGTTCCATCAGGCGGCCCCCGGCGTGCTTGTGGTAGCGGTCGATGCTGGCAATGTCGAAGCGGGTAATGCCCTTGGCGATCAGCGTGTCGAGGATTTCGCCGGTGAGCAGGTCGCCGTTGGTCTGGAGCATGAGTTGGGTGGCCTCGCCGTACTTTTCGCGCAGGGCGTCGAGCACCAGGTACAGCTTTTTGCGTTCGGCCAGCGGTTCGCCGCCCGACAGGATGAGCCGGTCCACGCGGCCCGGCAGGTTTTCAATGATGGCGAGGCATTCCTCGTCCGTGATGCGGCTGCCCTGCGGCCCCGAGAGGTTGTAGCAGTGGTCGCACTGGTCATTACAGAGTTGCGTAAATACCCAGTAGACGGATTCGCAGTGGTCAAAATCTTTTTTCATAGCAGTGGTGGAGACAAAAGGAGGTTTGGCTGCTGGATGGTTGCATGGCTATATGGCTGTATGGTCGGGCTGGCGCACGACTCCTTCCCGATCAACAACCATTCAGCCATATAGCCATTTAACCATACATTTAATGTCCAACGTCGCCCGTCTGATTAAGGCGCTGCCAGAATTCGATTTCCGGCCCCACGCCCACGGCCGGGTCGTTGATGAATGCCCGGAGGTTTTCGAACACGCGGAGCCGGCCGGCTTCCAGGTAGGCCAGCCGGTCGCCCATCAGCATGGCCTCCTTCAGGTCGTGGGTCACGAACACGGCACTGATGCCGTGGACGCGGGCCAGTTCCTTGTACAACCGTTGCATGGCGCTCCGGGTTTCCACGTCGAGGTTGCCGAAAGGTTCGTCGAGCAGCACCAGTTCGGGCCGGATCACCAGGGCCCGGCCGAAGGAGGCCCGTTGCTTCTGGCCGCCCGAGAGTTGGTGCGGCAGTTTGCGGCCCTGGCCGGCGAGGCCGAGGCTTTCGAGCATCGCGTCGGCCTGTCCTTTAAGGGTCGCTTCGTTTTCCTTGCGCAGGCGCAGGCCGAAAGCCACGTTTTCGAACACAGTGAGGTGCGGAAACAGCAGCGGCTCCTGGTAGAGGTACACCACGCGGCGGGCTTGCGGCGGCAGGTGCGTAATGTCGCGGCCGTTGAGGTGCACCGTGCCCGCGTCGGGCGGCAGCAGGCCGGCAATGAGTTTGAGCAGCGTCGTTTTGCCGCCCCCCGACCGGCCCAGCACGCCCAGCGTCTCCCCTTCGGCCAGCCCGAACGACAGGTCCCGGATGACCGGTTCGGGTCCGAAGGCTTTGGTGAGGTGGTGGACGGTGAGTTTCATGGGGAGGTATGGTAGTCGATTGTTCGGGAAGTAGTACACCTTTTACTACTTGCATTCTTCTTTCCAACGTTTGTAGTGATGTTGAAGACCCGTTATGCTGCCTCCTTGAAAACGTCTTCCCGAGTTAAGAGTATTAATCAAATTTTCAATGTCTTTAGCGTGATCTGTGTCCCATTTAAGTTCTTTCACTAGATACGCGCCAACAACGTTAGCGTCCAAAGATGGCTCGTATTTGTGAAGAGCACGTATAAAAGTCTTTGCTTGTTCTTCGTCGGATGGATGAGATATTCCTGTCGTAGTGCTTGTCAGTTCTTCCATAGCTTTCTTCACAATGCAAGACGGCTCTGGATATGCTACAACTGCTTGTTGATTTCCCCTCAATTCAATTGGGCTCCATGTCTGCACCCATTTTTGAAGTCCATTACGAAGCCATGGAATTGCGATTATAGCTTTAACAGAATGGAAGTCATCTATAGGTAAAACATCCTCTGCGTCAAGCCCACAAGTAATTACAATTTGTGACGGGTTGGTGCCCCTGTCCCTATACGTTCTTCTAGTCTCGAATTTGAAACTCGGTCTACAGTTCTTAAAGGTTGTTCCTTTAAAGAGCTGTTTCACTGTATCTTGCCCAAAGAGTCTTTCGAACCAGCCTGTGTTTTGCTGAGTATGAATTAAAAGGACAACTTGTTTAATCTCCTGGTCCTCGTCTGCTAATTTACACGCGTACAGCATTGCTTCACGATAAGCACTATCGTCGTTTCCTTGCGTATCAATATAGAATCGTCGCTTACTCATATCTAGATTTAATTTATATTCATCAATTTAATATAATGAAAGAAAGCTTCAATCCCCCACCTCCCTATACAAGATCCGCTTGTTGGCCCACAGCAGCACCAGCGGCGGGAACACCAGCAGGCAACTGCTGAGGGCGGCCAGGAAGGGGTTCGCCTCGCCGATGTAGCCGTACACCTTTACCGGCAGCGTCTGCACGCGGCCCACGCCGATGAATGCCGTCAGGCCGTACTCGAACCAGGAGATGAGGAAAGTCTGGAAGAAACAGACGCCCAGCAGGTTGCGGGCCAGCGGCAGCAGTACCCGCCGGAGGGCCTGCCCGGGGCTGCCCCCCAGGGTAAGCACAACGTTTTCCAGCGACCGGATGTTGTCGTTCCAGAAGCCGGTGAAGAAAATGACGGCAAACGGGTAGGCGATCAGCAGTTGCCCCAGCCCTACCCCCGCCACGCCGCCCGACAGCCCCAGCCGGATGAAAAACGGGTGCAGGCACGCCGCGTACACCACCGGCGACAGCACGAACGGCCCGTAGGCCAGCCGCAGCAGCCGGTCGCGGCGGAGATGGTAGGCTACCGCGCGGCTCGTCACAAACCCCAGGGCCGTTGCCGCCACCGCCACTCCCAGGGCCAGCCCCACCGACAACCCGAAGGCCGCCGCCAGCCCCCTTTCCGCCGAAAACAGCAACCCCCAGGCGCCGGGTCCCGCCACGTCGGGCAGCACCGCCGGGTACGGCCACGCCCGGCCTGCTGACAGCACGGCCAGCACCGCGAAAGGCAACAGGATGGCCCCGGCCACGAGTCCGGCAAGTACAGTACGGAGAAGGGAATGGGGAGTGGTCATTGGTCAGATTGTCCTACGTAGAGACGCGATTCATCGCGTCTAGATTCATCGCGTCTGGATTTATTGTGTCTGGATTCATCGCGTCTGGATTCAATGAGACGCGATGAATCGCGTCTCTACATAGGACTACACCCGTTTCCGGAGCAGCAGCGGCACCAGGCCCAGCACCAGCCCGGCGTACAGGGTGGCGACTACGTACCCTTCCGGGTAGCCGGCCAGGTCGTAGCCGCGCAGTTTGCGCACCGTCAGCACCGACACCATCTGCGGCGACTGCGTGCCCAGCAGCAGCGGAATTTCGTAGGAACTGAACACGAAAATAAAGTACAACAAGAGCGGCGCCGCCGCCCGCCGGAGCAGCAGCGGCACCACCACCCGCCGCAGCGACTGCCACGCCGAGGCGCCCAGCGTGCGGGCCACCTGACCGAGTTCGTCGCCCCGTTCGTGGATGTACAGGTTGCGGAAGAGGAGCGTGAAAAAGGGCGTCGCCAGGAACGCGTGGGCCGCCACCAGGCCGATGCCGTAGGGCTCCTGCACCAGTTCGGGAAAATCGCCGATCGAAGCCACCCACCCCAGCCGGTAGGCCACCCGCGCCAGCAGCCCCGACCGCGACAGCAGTTGGAAGAAGTAAAACCCCGCCACCAGCGCCGGAATCGCCAGCGGGAGGTACATCACCCCCGTAAACCACCCCCGGCGCCCCGGCGGCCCGAGCCCCAGCACCAGCCCCAGCGACACCCCCACCGCAAGGAACATCGTGACGGCGGCCACGTACAGGCTGTAGCCCAGCGAAGCCAGCACCTCCCCTTCCGCCAGCGTACGCGCCCAGTGGCGGAGCGTCAGGCCCGGGTGCACCAGGTCGAGCAGCCCCAGGCTGTAGCCAGCCGCGTAGCCCACGCCCAGCCCCAAGGGCAGGGCCGTCATGACCACCAGCACGGCGAGGGCCGCGGCGGGCCGGTTACGCCCCCACCACCCGCTTGCGGAAGTCATCGTAGAGGCGGATCATGTACTCGGGAGCCAGTTCCTGGAGGGCTTTAGCGTTTATTTCCTCCCGCTTCGGGGCGTAGCGGCGCTGCGGCAGGTTGCGGAACTTCGCCTGCCAGTCGGGCGGCAGCTTCGGGAGGGCCAGCACCGTGCCGTCGCCCCACACCTGGGGGTTGTACTTGCGCAGTTGCGCCTCGGGCGAAAGCAGGAAGTTGACCACCGCCAGGGCCCCGGCCTTGTTGGCCGAATGCGCCACGATGCCCAGGTAGTGCGAGTTCTGGATGGTGCCGGCGTCGAGCACGTACGCCCGGGCCGTCGGCGGGAAGAGCCCCTGGAGGATTTTGTTGTCCACTTCCCCGTCGTTGTTGCTCATGGTGAAGTGCAGTTCGCCGCTCACGAAGAGCTGGTGCATCTGGGCCACCGACTCGGGAAACGTGCGGCCCGCCTTCCAGAAATGGGGCTTCACCCGGTTGAGGTACGCCCACAGTTGCGCCGAATGGCGGCGGTACTTCTCCTCGTCGAACTTGCCGGCCAGCACCTGGGGGCCGCCCGCCAGTTCGGTCAGGAAGGATTTGAGCAGGGTCATGCCGGTAAAGTCAGTGCCCAGGGTAAACGTGCCCGGGTGGGCCTTCACGTAGGTTTCGAGGGCGGCCAGCGTGCGGGGCGGCTGCGGCGTGCGCACCGAGTCGTAGATGAGGCACATCTGCACGTTGCCCCACGGGGCTTCGTAGCCGTTCACGGGCTGGCCGAAGTCGTAGCCGATGAAGGGATTGCTGAAGTCGATGTAGCGGGCGTTGGGCAGGCGGTCGGTGAAGGGGCCGTACAGGGCGTCGAGCTGGCGGAGTTGGTAGAAGGTTTCCCCGTTGATCCACGTCAGGTCGAGGTCGCTCGCGGCCTTGCCGGCCTGCTTTTCGGCCATCAGGGTGGATACGATGGTGGCGCCCTGCCCCCCGGCGATTTCCAGGTCAATGTCCAGCCTCTTTTTCACTTCGGGCACCACGTAGTTGTTCATGTAGGCGTTGATGTAGGGGTCGCCCTGCCACATCATCAGGTGCACGGTGGTACCCTTCGCTTTTTGTTCGACCTGCGGCCACGGCAGCCCGGCGATGTCTTCTTTCTCCGCCTCCGGCCCGCAAGCGGTCAGCCAGAGCATGGCCCAGGTGAGTAGCAATATGGGTTTGGTATGTTTCATGATTGTAATAGGTGTCCAAGCGTAGACGCTCGAAGGAAAGGGTAAAGATGGTTCTAGCGTCCACGCTCCAACCAATAGGCGTTGTCTTACCCGGGTTAAAGGTATATAAATCGTGAATCCGGGAGTTCACCACCCCAGTCCCATCCTTGATGGAGGAGGGGAACGCTACGGGTACGGCTGCACGGCAAGGAGAAATGTACGTCACGCATGCCCACCAGCGGGGCCGGTGGGCACGGCTCCCCTCCTTTTTTTAAGGAGGGGCCGGGGGTGGTCTCTCCCCAATCCCCTATTCCCCCAATACCCAATACCCCAATCCCCCTAAAACACGTACCGCACCCCGAACTGGAACTGCCGGGGCGGGGCGGCGTTGCGGCGCACCAATACGCCGGAGGACCGCGGACCTACCTGCACCTGGTTGCTCTGGGTGGCGTTGTTGCTGTAGCCGCTCAGGTTCTCGGCGTTCAGCAGGTTGAACACGTCGGCCCGCAGTTCGAGGCCGTTGCCCTCCTCACCCCCGAAGCCGAACGTGTACTGCACCCCCAGGTCGAAGGTAGTGGCCCAGGGCAGCCGGTCATTGTTGCGCGACTCGCCGGGCTCCCGGTCGCTGTTGCCCACGTAGGCGTCGCCGAAAGAGCGGCCGTCGCCGTTGAGGTCGGTGGTCGTGAGGGGTTGCCCGTTGGCATCGCGTACCGGTTCGCCGAGCGGATTGGTGATGACCCGGGGCGTCGGGGTGCGGTTGATGGGCTGGCCGCTCTGGAGCAGCGCCGCCAGGTTCACCGACAGGTTCTTCACCGGGAAGTAGTACAGCAACGCGTTGACCACGTGCGTCCGGTCGTTGATCGACGGACCCCACTCAGCTTCGAAGTTGTTGGCGTCCTGCGCCCGGAAGTTGATGTCCTCGGTGTTGTTTTCGAGCCGCGACCAGGTGTACGACAGCCGGTAGGCCAGCGGCTCCTCCCCGCGTTCCTTCACCAGATTTACGTTGAGGGCGTAGTAGCGGCTGCGGCCGGCCGTTTCGGTCATCATCACGTTGCGGGCCGCCCCGTTGGGCACGGGCCGCGTGGCATCGGCCTGGACGGGGGTACGCACGAGTACGACCGCCGGGTTGTTCAGCGGGTACGGTGCCGGGGCGTTCAGGTCGCGGAGGCGGAACAGGTTGTACGACTGCGTGTGCAGCAGGTCGGCGTAAAACAACGTGCCGGCCGCCACCTGGTACTGGTAGCCGAGGGCAAACTGGTGCGTGTACGGGTTCTGGTAACCATTCGGGTTGAGGATGCGCAGTTCGTTGCTCGACACCGTTTCGCGCTGCGCCTGCAATTCGGCCGGGCGGGGACCGTTCAGGTACGTCGCGTCGGGTACGGTTGCCGACAGGTTGCCGTTGAAGGTGACCCGGTCCAGGTCGGTGTCGGCCGGCAGGACGCCCCGGTCGATGAGGGTTTGCAGTTGCCCCCGGTAGCGGGCCGAAGTGGTGTTCTGCTGGAGGGCGTCGCTGTAAATGGCATACAGGATCTTGTCGTAGAAAATGCCGTAGCCGCCCCGCAGCGTGCTCCGGTCGCCGAGCTTGTAGTTGAAGTTGAACCGCGGCGACAGGTTGTTGTAGTCGCCCCGGTCGGCGCCGCCCCGGGATAAATTGTCGTAGTCGTAACGCAGGCCCAGCGTCAGGTTCAGCCGGTCGGTCACCGAAAAGAGGTCTTCCACGTACAGGCTGTAGCGGTTCTGGCGGGTGCCGAAAGAGGCGGGCCGCAGTTCTACGCTGTAGTTGAGCACTTCCACGCCGGCCGGAATGTCGGTCACGGCCAGGTCGGCGCCGCGGCCGGCCCCGCGCAGGGCTGCCAGCTGGATTTCATTGAGCTTCACCGTGTAACTGCCGTTGGGGTTGCCCCCGCCCGAGAGCACGTGGCCCGAACTGATCACGTTGAGGCCCGTCTTGATGGTGTGCCGGTCCCGCACGAAGGTAAATTTCTGCTGCAACTGGTAGGTGTTCTCCACGTCGTCGAACACGAAGCCGGGGTGGCCCAGCACGGCAATCGTCTGCTCGGCCGGGTCGAGTACGGTCACGTTGGGGCTGTCGGGGTTGCGGGGGCGGCTGTAATTCCAGCGGAAACGGGAGTACTGGAGGTTGGTTTCGGAAGTAAAGCCCACGCCCCGGTAGCTGTTTTGCCACGCCACCAGCAGCGAATTGCGGTCCTGGCTGTAACCCGCCGACGGGAACGTGGCGCCGCCTTCCAGTCCCCCGCCCTGCTGCTGGATGTTCACCAGCCCGGCGTTGACGCGCAGCGACGAACGCAGCCGGTCGGTCACGTGGTGGTCGATCTTGCCCGACAGGTAGGTAAAGCGGTTGACGCCCCGCACGGCCTGGTTGAGGGCCAGTTGCGGCACGCGCAGCAGGTTGTCTTTCAGGTCCACGGTCTGCTCGGCGTTGAGGTAGTAGAACGTGCGGTCTTTGCGCAGGGCGCCGCCCACGCCGAAGCCCGCCTGGTGCCGCTGGAAGCCGTCTTTCACCTGGTTGCCCGACAGGTCGCGCTGGGCGTAGCGGGAAGGGGCGTCAATGGCCGGCCCGGGACGGACCAGGTAAAAGGCTTCGCCCGTGGTCGCGTTGCTGCCCGACTTGGAGGTGATGTTGAACACGCCGTTGCCCGTCCAGCCGTACTCGGCCGAGTAGTTGCTGGTGAGCACGGAGATGTTCTGGGTAAAGCCCACGGGAATGTTGAATTTCATGCCCCCCAGGAAGTTCTCGTTGTTGTCGAGGCCGTCGATGAGGTAGTTGGTGTAGAGTGAATTGGCCCCGTTGATGCTCACATTGGGGGCTTCGGGGTAGAAGCCGGTGGCCTGCGTCACGTTGGGCAGCCGGTACAGGGCCCGGGTAATGTCGCGGCCCTCAATGGGCAGGGTCCCGATTTCGCGGCCGGTGAGTTCGGACGATACCTCCGCGTTGATGGTGTTGAGCTGGGCCACCGACGTGCCGCGCACCACCACTTCGCCCAGGTCCACGGTGGTTTTGCGGTTGAGCAGCAGCGACACGCTGGACTGTCCGTTGGACCGCAGCCGGATGGCGCCGGACGCGTAGGCGAAGTATTCTTCCGTTTCGCCCGTCTGCACCACGTAGTCGCCGGAGGTCGCCAGGCCGTAGAGCCGCACCTTGCCCTGGTCGTCGGTGGTCTGGGCGGTGCTGAAGCCGATGGAAGGGTTGGTGACCGTAAGGGGCAGGGCCGGTACGGGCTGGCCGCTCACGGCCGAAAAAACGGTGATTTCCAGGCTGGCCTGCGCCCATACGGTGGCCGGCAGCAGGTTCATCAATAGGATGAATAAAGTTCTGTGCATAGGACGGGTGGTGAAGTTTTGAAATAAAATACTTTCCCTGTGCGGGCTTTGCGTGAAAAGAATAAAATGCAGGACTTACGCAACCGCCCGGCGGGTATTGGCAGGCTTTCAGGAGAGACCCTGTCCAGGTGCAGCGGTTTGGCGAAACATATGCCATATCTTTTAACGCGTGAGTTACCGACCGCCTAACAGATATGGCATATGTTTCGCCAGCCGGTTCCCCAACCGACCGCGTTGCCTGTATTACTGGCGACCGGCAACCGCTTCTGCGTAAACCATGCAAGAAGGAGTTCATGCAAAGACGCAAAGAAGGGCTCCGTAAGGGATGACGGAGGATTGGGGCAATTGGCTACGCGGGTCAGGCGGCAAGGGGTGGGGGGCCGCGCCGGGAGAGGGAGGTGCCGGTGAACCGGCCGGTTGAAGCTGGGGCTGCGGTGGGAATGGTTAATTCCTTATCCATCAGCAGGTTGGTGAGGCACCGGGTAAGGCGCCGCAGGGGTTCGCCGCGGTGGGGCGCCGCGAGGAAGCGGGAGACGTCGCGGCGGTTGTCGAGGTCGTGGTGGGGCGGCAGTTCGGCGCAGGTCAGCCCGTGGGTGCGGCAGTACGTGCGCAGCGAGGCGTAGCAGGCCGGCGTCTGCCAGGCAAGCTCACAAAAAGCCCCTTCGCGGAAGCTGCCGGCCGACAGGCCGATCAGGTAGGCGCCGCCGTCGCGGGCCGGCCCGAGCACCACGGGTTGGGTCTGGAGCCGGGCGGCGGCCTCCCGCAGCAGCCCGGGGGTCAGGTACGGACAGTCGTTGCCGATGGCCAGCACCCGGGCGTAGCCCTGCGCAAACACCAGCCGGAACGCATGGGCGAGCCGTTCCCCGAAGGTTTCGCCCCGCTGCTGCGCCGACGAAACGTGCACCACCGGCAGGCCCGACCGGCGGGCCGTGTCCCCGGCGTGGGCAATGAAATGGCCCGCGATCCGCCGGTTCACGGCCTTGCCCCGGTGGGAGAAGGGCTTGTGCAAAGCTTCTTCCCCGGCCGTGCGGCTGAACAGCAGGATAGCAACGGTGTGGCGCATGCGGGGGTTACCCGTACGGGATCAGGGTGAACAGGGTAGTCCTTATACGGAAGGTTCCCGCGGAAGTTAACACGTAGAGACGCGATTCATCGCGTCTCCCTTAACCGGACCCGATTCATCGCGTCTCGCCTGGACGTAAATGGCCCAAAATCGCGTCTCACGTGGTCGAAAAGAGATCTGGTCCGGGTAGCTTTTTCTACCCGGGCAACACCAGCGAAAGCAGAAACACCAGGAGTTGGGTGAGCCCGCCCATGAGCACGGTTGCCGGCGAGTACACCCGGAACGTGACGCCCGGCTCCAGGTCCGAAAAGCGGGTCACCACCCAGAAAAAGGCGTCGTTGGCGTGCGACACGAGCATCGAACCGGCCCCCAGGGCCAGCGTGCCCAGCAGCCGGCCCCACGGGGTGTCCAGGCCCAACTCGGGAAACAGCGGCCCCACCAGCGAAGCCGCCGTAATGATGGCGACCGTGGAGGAGCCCTGCACGGTTTTGAGCACCGCCGTAACCAGGAACGGCAGGAAAATGCCCAGGTGCAGCGGGGAGAGCACCTGCCCCAGGGAGTCGCCGATGCCGGTTTCTTTGAGCACGGCCCCGAACCCGCCGCCCGCCGCCACAATCGCCAGCACGGGCCCGGCCTTGTCCACGCCTTCCGTCAGCAGGTGGTTGACCACCGACTTGCCGCCGCCCCGTACCAGGGTCAGGGCCAGCGCCACGCCCACCAGCAGGGCCACGATGGGGTCGCCCACGAACCCGAGCACCGCCCACCCTCCCCCGGCCGCTTCCGCTCCCCCGAAGGAGGTCACCAGGGACTTCAGCGCAATCAACCCGATGGGCACGGCAACCGGCAGGAACGCCCGGCCCGGTGAGGGCTTGTCGGCAATCGCATCCCCGGCAGCCGCATCCCCCGCCGCGGCATTGACTGGCCCGGCCGCCGGGGGTGGGTACGCCCGGCCGCGCCACTGCGCCCACCAGTACCCCACGGCGGCGCCGGGAATGGCTACCAGCGTACCCACCAGCATCAGCAGCCCCGTGTCCACGCCCACCAGCCCGGCCGCCGCCGACACGCCCGGGTGGGGCGGCACCAGGCAGTGCACCGAATACAGGCTGGTAGCCAGCACTACCGCCATTACGGGCATGGGCGTGCCCGTGCGCCGGGCCAGCGACGCGTTGAGGCCGCTGAGCACCACGAAGCCCGAATCGCAGAAGATGGGCAGCCCCACCAGGAAACCCGTGAGGGCAATCGCCAGCGGCGCCCTGCGTTCGCCCACCTTCCCGAGCAGGTAGTCGGCCATGCTGGCCGTGGCGCCGGTCCGCTCCAGGATCACGCCCAGGGCCGTGCCCGCAATCACGATGATGCCGATGGCTTCGATCAGGTGGCCGAAGCCCTTTTTGAGGGTGGTCAGCAGGTGGGCGGCCGGCATTCCCGCCGCCAGTCCGACGCCGATGGCGGCGATGAGCAGCACGAAAAACGCGTTGACCCGGGCCCGGGCCGTCATGAATACGATGAAGGCAATGCTCAGGGCCAGAATGCCCAACAACAGGTACAGGGAGGCCAAGGGGAATGGGTGGTTTAGGAGCGAGGAGCGAGAAGCGAGGAGCGAGAAGATTGTACACGCGTTTTGCCGTTTCTCCCGGACAAGCCCGTGCCCCTTCTTCTCGCTTCTCACTCCTCGCTTCTCGCTCCTAAGTTGAAAAATTGTACCGCTTTAAGAAAGGATTGTGTCGGAAAAAGAAGATATTGGGCTTTTGATCGTTGCTTTTTATGGAACCAACCACCCACGCGAAGCCCCAAAGCACCACCGGTACGCGGGTCCGGTACGGCATGCTGGCCCTGGTGTTCATCAATGTGGTCATCAACTACCTCGACCGGAGCAATATTTCGGTGGCCGGCGCGGCCCTCGGCAAGGACCTCAGCCTGTCGTCGGTGCAGCTGGGCCTGATTTTTTCGGCCTTCGGCTGGACGTACGCCCTGCTGCAAATTCCGGGCGGCCTCATTGCCGACCGCTTCGGCCCCCGGCCGCTGTACGCGTTCTGCCTGATCACCTGGTCCATCAGCACGGTGTTGCAGGGGTTTGCCCGGAGCTTTACGGGCCTGTTTGCGCTGCGCCTCGCCACGGGCGCCTTCGAAGCCCCCTCCTACCCGATCAACAACCGCATTGTCACGAGTTGGTTTCCGCAGCAGGAACGGGCCTCGGCCATTGCCATGTACGTGTCGGGGCAGTTCATCGGCCTGGCTTTCCTCACGCCGGTGCTGGCTACCATCCAGTACCATTTCGGCTGGAAGGGGCTGTTCGTGGTCACGGGAGCGGTGGGACTGGTGTGGGGCGTGATCTGGTACCTGCTCTACCGCGACCCGCTCGACCACCGGGGCGTAAACCAGGCCGAACTCGACCACATCGAAAACGGGGGCGGCCTGTACCGCGACCGGAAAGCCACGCCGGGCGTGCCCTCCGCCTGGAGCCTGGAAAACCTGAAAATCGTCTTTTCGAGCCGCACGCTGTGGGGCGTGTACATCGGGCAGTTTGCCGTGAACGCCACGCTGTGGTTTTTCCTGACGTGGTTTCCCACGTACCTGGTGCAGTACCGGGGGCTGGATTTCATCAAGTCGGGCTACCTGGCCTCGGTGCCCTTCCTGGCGGCCACGGCCGGGCTGCTGTTGTCGGGGTTCGTGTCTGACTACCAGGTGAAGCGGGGCAGGTCGGTGGGCCGGGCCCGCAAGCTGCCCATCATCATCGGGCTGCTGCTGTCGGTGAGCATCGTGGGGGCCAACTACACCAACGAGACGGCCCTGATTATTTTCTTCATGTCGCTGTCGTTTTTCGGGGCCGGCATGGCCCTGATCTCCTGGATCTTCGTGTCCATCCTGTCGCCCAAACACCTGATCGGCCTCACCGGCGGCGTGTTCAACTTCATGGGCAACCTGGCTTCCATCGTGGTGCCCATTGCCATCGGGTACCTGGCCCGGGGCGGCGACTTCCGCCCGGCCCTCCTCTTCATTGCGGCCCTCGGCCTGGTCGGAGCCGCCTCGTACACGTTCCTCGTGGGGCGAATTGAGGGGAATAAGTAGGAGCGAGAAGCGAGGAGCGAGAAGCGAGGAGCGAGAAGCGAGGAGCGAGAAGCGAGGAGCGAGAAGCGAGGAGCGAGAAGCGAGGAGCGAGAAGAAGGGGCACGGACCTTTGTGGTGCTTCTGCAAAACGCCGTTGCGCCATCTTCTCGCTTCTCACTTCTCACTTCTGACTTTTCGCTTCTTTTTTAACTAAACCTTCTGGCAATTCCCCCGTAAAGGCTGTTACCACAAGCTTCATCTATCATGAAACGTCAGCCTTTTTTGTCATTTCGGACGCATAAAACCCATATTCATTTCTTTGCTACGCCACAGAAGGGCGAAAAATATTGCGTTTCCTGATGGCTTTCCGCCCGGAAAGCGGTTCTTGATCATCGAATAGATTCCGCCCCTTTTGCCCTCGTCAGTGGTTGCCGGTGAGGTACGGGAAAATACTTTTTCCTTGCTGCGCCTTCCGTCTCCCGGCCCCCGAAACGCCCGTCCGTAAAAGTTCCGTTGCGATACACCTCCCCTAACCCACTAACCCCCCTCACCCGATCATCAATTCTACCCTTTGGTAATGCTTTAATTCCAATGTTTCACCTTAACCACTTACAAAATGATTCAACGTTTTGATCGGATCGCCGTCGACCTGCCCAGACCCAACAACCCTTCGCCCAACGATGCCGCCGCCGTGCAGGAACTGCTGGGGGGCAAATTCGGCGAAATGTCCACGCTGATGAACTACACGTACCAGTCGTTCAACTTCCGGGGCCGCAAACGGCTGCGCCCCTTCTACGACCTGATCGCCTGCATTGCCGCCGAGGAATACGGCCACATCGAGGTAGTATCGTACGCCATCAACCTGCTGCTGACGGGCTCCACCCAGCGCGGTAACGACCCCACAACGGCCCCGCTGCTCAGCGGCGTGCACGCCCGGAATGCGTACCACTTCGTTGCCAGCGGCCAGGCGGCCCTGCCGGTCGATTCGATGGGCAACTTCTGGACGGGCCAGAACGTGTTCAGCAGCGGCAACCTGAAACTGGATCTGCTGCACAACTTCTTCCTCGAATGCGGCGCCCGCGCCAACAAGATGCGGGTGTACGAGATGACTACCGACCCCACGGCCCGGGCCATGGTGGGCTATCTGCTGGTGCGCGGCGGGGTGCACGTGGTGGCCTACGCCCGTGCGCTGGAAAAACTGACCGGCGTGGAGGTGACCAAGCTCGTGCCCATTCCCGACTTGAAAAACGACGCCTTCCCCGAAGCCCTGGCCCACATGAAGAACAACGAACACCTGAAGCTCTACAGTTTCAGCCCCAAGGACTATACGCAGGCCGCCCAGGTGTGGAACGGCACCCACCCCGAAGACGGCCAAACGCTGGAGTTCGTGCAGGGCAGCCCCGAAGGGTTTGCGCCGCCCGACCTCGACGAAGAGCCCCAGCTGAACGCCCCCGGGTTCGACGGGTTCGACCAGGGGATGTTTGCCGACGTAGCCAAGAAAATGGGCATCAAGCTGTAGCCCGACCCGTTCCTTCTGAACGCAAGCAGGGCCGCCCTTGGGGGCAGCCCTGCTTTTTTGATTTTACGGCCGGGGGTTACGAAACCTTCACGACCAGTTTGCCCTGGTTGGCCCCCGTAAACAGCCGGTTGATGGCCGTGACGGCGTTCTCCAGGCCGTCCACCACGTCTACGCGGTATTTGATCTTGCCTTCGAGGTGCCAGCGGATCAGGTCCTGGTAGGCCTGCGGGGCAAACTCGGGGTGGTCGAGGCAGACGAATCCCTGCATGAGCACCCGCCGGGTCACGATGTTGACCATGTGCCGCGAAGTAAATACGTCGTCCTGGTTGTACGCCGAGATCATGCCGCAGGCCACAATCCGGCCGAAGTCGTTAATCAGGTCGAGTACGGCATCCAGCGTGGCGCCGCCTACGTTGTCAAAGTATACGTCAATGCCGCGGGGGCACAGTTCCCGCAGGCGTTCGGCCAGGGGTTCGGTTTTGTAGTTGATGGCCCCGTCGAAACCCAGCTCCTGCGTTAAATAACGGCATTTTTCGTCGCTGCCCGCCGTACCGATCACGCGGCACCCGTGAATCCTGGCAATCTGACCAGTCAGTGACCCTACGGCGCCGGCCGCGGCGGATACCACTACGGTTTCCCCCAGCCGGGGTTTGCCAATCTGCAACAGCCCGTAATGGGCCGTCAGGCCGATGTGTCCCAGCAGGCCAAAATGTGCTTCCAGCGGCAGCCCGGGAATCTGGGGCAGTGCAATGAGCCCTTCCCCGTTGCTTACCAGGTATTTCTGCCAGCCCA
The DNA here is from genome assembly GCA_963844325.1 of uncultured Sphingobacteriales bacterium. Taxonomy (GTDB): domain Bacteria; phylum Bacteroidota; class Bacteroidia; order Cytophagales; family 172606-1; genus CADCTQ01. The sequence goes on along the minus strand of CAWJNV010000002.1, from coordinate 3,020,535 downwards.
GCAGGCCCTGTACCCAATCGCCCGGCTTGAACCCGGGGTGATTGGATTTTTCAACGGCCCCAATGGCCAGTCCGCGCATCACTTCGCCCCGCTTCAGGGCGGGCATGTAGGTATCTTTTTCCCCCATCCACACCCGGTTGGTGGGGTCCAGCGATAAATACACGTTCCGGATGAGCACTTCACCCGCCCCGGCGTCCGGTGCTTTTTCTTCAACCCACTGAAAGTCGTTTTCGGCAATCATCCCCACGGAGTGATTGCGAAAGGTCCATTTTAGGTTCTTTGGCTGGTTCTGCTCTGATTGCATCGGTTAGTAGTTAGGTGAAAAAAAAACTACGTGGCGTGCAGCCACTCCTTGCCGTCCTCCAGGCTGTGGAAGTACCGCACGATCTGGCCGGGGTTGTTCTTAATGGCCTTTTCGCTCGAAAAGCGGCTGAAGATGTCGGGTGAATAGACCCAGGCAAATTGTTTCAACCCGGCCTGCACGATCTGGGGAAACCATACGTTGGTGGTCCAGTCGGCGGCAAACGTCCAGGTTCCTTTTACCAGAATGTTATCGTTGAGGATTTTACTGCAAGATTTCTGCTTCAGGTGTTGCACCAGCGCTTCACCCCCCGACTGGATGCTTTCCATCGTTTGGTAATCCTGCCACTTGCTGTAAATCCAATGGTTCTTCTGGTCGTACCAAATCTCGATAAACTTGTTGCCAAATAATTTTTCCATGAGTAAACGGATTAGTGTGCTGATTTAAATAAGGGAAGATACTACCGTTTCGGCGTATCGCAGCAGCACCAGGGACGGGGGTAAACGCCGACAGGGCGCACCCCGGGTAAGTTTTACTCAGGCGGTCACGACAGGAGAACGACAAACCATGATTAATATTAAATTAATGCATAATTAATTTTCAAGTGGCGTTAAGGCGCTATTGGACGCGCCCCGCCCTACAGGCTCACAGCCGGGAAATCCGCGGGCACCGGCGGGGTAACCTCCCAAAGGGTCCTTTTGTTGGTGCGTATTGCTGCGAAAAATTACGTGTGGTAGCCAGGCGTTTTGTTGTGGGTTTCACGCAAAGGCGCAAAAGAGAAGCGCAAAGACCGCAAAGATTAGGGGTAGGGTTTAAACCCTACCCTACGGAAAAGCTGCGCTTGGTTTGATTGGCGCGAAGTCCGCGTACGCATGCGCAATATCCATAGAATAGCGTTTAAACTCTACCCATGTCTTTGCGCCCTTTGCGCTCCTCCTTTGCGTCTTTGCGTGAAACCTCTTCCCCCAAAAGCAAATGCCCTGCGCCGCGGTGCGGGCAGGGCATGTTGCTGAACGGGAATTAAATCCGTATTAGTTATTGCCGGAGTTGCCGGCGGCTTCCGTGCTGCTGCCGGCGGGCATCTTGCCCAGCATGGCGCGCGAAACGGTCAGGTGCGTTTTTACCAGCGGGTGGGCGGCGGCGGCGAGGCTCTTCAGGGCGGCATCCTTGGCGCCCGACTTCACGCTGCTCATCACCTTATCGAGTTTTTCGTGGCCCTTCACGCCGCTTTCCTGCACGTAAAAACGGTCCAGGTCGGCGCCCGACATGGCTTTCATTTTGGTAAGCAGGGCATCCGTCTGGGGGTCGGGAGCAGCCGGCAGGGTAATTCCCTTGGCGGCGGCTATTTCCTTGAGCTTGGCCGACAGTCCGGTTTGCTCTTCTACTTCCGACTGGGCCAGCTTGCGCACCTGCTCATCGGTTACGTTGTCGGCGGCCAGCTTGCTCACGGCCAGTTGCATCATGCCGCCCTTGGCTACCTGCATCATCAACTCCTGGTCGGCGGTAGAAAGGGGCGCGTTGGTGGGCTTAATGGCCTGCACCTTGGCGGCGCCTTCCTTGTTGATGCGGTCAAACTCCTCCTGGCTCATGGTGCCGAAGGTGGCAGCGCCGGCAGAAGCAGACGAAGAGGGAGTGGTTTGGGCAAACGAGACACTTCCGGCAGATAGCGCCAGCAGCAGTCCCAGGGCAATTGCTGTTCTTTTCATTGTTGTTACTTTTTGGTCCATAAAGTGGTTATGCCTCCTTTTACTCCATTGGCCGGCAAATGGTTTTGCTGCTCGTTAAAACCAGCCGGCCGGGCGTACAGCCAACGGAGAATTTTAGTCTAAATACAGGATGCGTAATTTCCACTAAATTGCGTACATTCTGGTCCTAGTTTTCCGCTGCCAATGGTATTCATCGCGCTGCCTTCCTTCTCGCCGCTTGTATTTGGTTACGACAACCTATCCAACGCCGTGCTGGTAACCTGCCAGATGCAAGTGCAAGGCCGTCACCTCGTGTCGGTGCTCGACAGCATCAGCCGGCTCCTGGAGGCGCACCCGGGCAGCCGCCTGCTCCTCGACCTTCAACACCTCGTGGCCCTCGATGCCCCCAGCCTGGCCTCGATCACCGGGGAATGGCTGCCGGCCGTGTACCGGCAGGGCCTGCGGGTGATTGCCCTGGTACCCCCCGCCAAAAAACGGGCCGCCGCCGCCCTCGAAGGGCTGAAGGCCGGTGCCGCCCAGTTGGGCTTCCAGGTGGCTACTTTTGCGTCCACCGAAGGCGCCCACGCGTGGCTGACCGGGCACTGAGCCCCGGACCGCCTGCTACTTGCTGATTAACGGGTTGAATGGTTATATGGCTGAATGGCTATATGGCTATATGGTTATATGGCTGAATGGTTTTGCTTACGCCCGCACCACTGCCCATCAATCAACCATGTAACCATACAGCCATTCAGCCATATAACCATTTAACCAACCCCATCCGTACTATTCCACCAGCCGCTGGTAATCCTGCTGGATCTGGTTCAAACTCGCCAGCGTGAGCGGCTTGGTGAGGTAGGCTTTCACCGCGGGGTAGGTCTGGGCCTTGCGGATGTCGTTGGGGTTGATGCTCGAAGAGAGCAGGTACAGCAGGCTCAGCCCGGTGTGGCTTGGGGGCAGCAGCGCGTATTCCTGGAGGAAATCCCAGCCGTCGAAGGCAGGCATCTCCATGTCGAGCAGGATGATTTCGGGGAAGCCGCCCGGCGGTTCGGCGGCGGCTTTGCGCAGCACCGCCAGCGCCGACGGGCCGTCCTGGAAGATGACTGCTTCCGCCTGCCAGTGGTGCTTTTTGAGCAGACTGCGGCTGATCATGTTGCTCAGCGGATCGTCGTCAATGAGAAATACCTTGTTGATTTGTCCTGGCATAACCGAAACCCGCTCAAGTGGCGGTTTTAAAGTAGATGTTAAACGTAGTACCTGCTCCTTCCCGGCTTTCCAGGGTTATTTTTCCCCCCAGGGCCTCAATCTGGGTCTTAACCAGGTGCAGACCCAACCCCTTGCCTTCTACGTGGGTATGAAAACGGCGGTACAGCCCGAATAGTTTGGGGCCGTGCTTTTCCAGGTCGATGCCCAGGCCGTTGTCGGCAACCGACAGCCGCACGTACCCCTCTTCGCGGCGGGTCGCGATGCGCACCCGCAGGGCCCGGTCGGGGGAACGGTACTTGAGGGCGTTGCTCAGCAGGTTGAACAGAATGCTTTGCACGTAACTGCGGACGGCCTGCACGCTTTCCGCTTCGAAGTGGGTGTCGAGGTAGGCGCCGGCCTGTTGCAGTTGCAGGTGCAGGCTCTGGCGGATGCTGTCGAACACTTCGGCGAACTGCACGGTTTCGGCGGGCTGGAGCACCTGCTTGCGCACCGAAAGCAGGTCGTTGAGGTCGCGGATGATCCCGTCGAGCTTGCCGGTGGCCTGGCCCATCTGTTCGATCACCACCGCGTTGAGGGGGTCGCCCGGGTCGGCTCCGTTGTAGAGTTCGATCAGGCCGAGCAGGTTGGCTACCGGGGCCCGCAGGTTGTGAGAGGTGATGAAGGCAAACTGTTCCAGGTCCCGGTTCTTGGCCGACAATTCCCCGATGAGTTTGGTCTGCTCGGCTTCGGCCTGCTTGCGGGCATTGATGGGCCGTGAATACACCATCAGCCCGTCGCCGAAGGGGTAGGCGCTCATCTCGAACCAGGTATCCAGGGGTGGGAAGAATTCTTCGAAGTGGACCGTTAGCTGGCCCGCCGCCGCCCGCCGGAACTCGGCGTAAAACTTCAACGCTTTCGCCGCCGGAAACACATCCCAGAGGGCCTGGCCGAGAATGTCCTGCCGGCGCAGCCCCGTCACCGTTTCAAACGCGGGGTTTACCTCCGTGAACCGCCATTCTGCGTCGAGGGTGTAGTAGGCGTCGGTAATGCTGTCGAGGATGCGCTTGAGGCGGACCGTGGTGTTTTCCAGTTCGCCGATCAGTTTGAGCCGTTCGGCTTCGGCGCCCTTGCGGGCCGAAATGTCGGTTTGCACGGCAATGAAGCCGGTAAGTGCGCCGGCCTCGTCGTGAATGGGCGACACGCTGATGTAGAGCCAGTACGGCGTGCCGTCCTTGCGGTAGTTGATGATTTCTACCTGGAAGCCCTGCCCGCGGGCAATGCATTCGCGCATGTGGGCAATGGTGGCCGGGTCCGAACCGGGGCCTTGCAGCAGGCTGCCCGGCGTCTGGCCCCGGGCTTCCTCCAGGCTGTACCCGGTAACGCGGGTAAATCCTTCATTCACCCATTCGGTAATCCCGGCGGCATCGGTGATGATGACGAGGTTGTCGGTCTTGCGGGCCACCAGCGACAACTTTTCGAGGGTCTGCTCATTCTGCTTCCGCTCCGTGATGTCCAGCGCCGTAAAGGCCACTCCCTCCACCTTGCCGCTTTCGTCGTACACGGGCACGTACTGCACCTGGAACCACAGTTCCAATCCGTCGGGGTAGGTAATGAGCCGGTCGAAGCGGAGGTGCTGGCCGGCCAGGGCCCGCGAAAAATTCATCCTGAAAGGCTCCAGGTCCTTTGGGTTGGACAGGGCCAGCATGGAGGTGCCTTCGGACAACTCCTTGTTCCACACCCGTCTGACGTAGTACGCCGCCACCGCGTTGTACTTGATGATGGTGAAGTCGGGCGCCAGCAGAAAATACGCCTGGGGCGACGTGTCGAGCAGTACCCGGGCGTTGGCCCGTGAGGTGTGCAGTTCTTCGAGTTGCCTTTTCCAGGGGCCCAGGCCGTTGACGTACAGCACCACGCCCCGCACCGACGGGTCTTCCGTGCCGTCTGCCAGTTGCAGGCCAACCGGGCGCCCCGTCCCCCCGGCCGTCCGCAGGCTTGCTTCCAGGGTACCCTCGCCGCCCACCCCCCGCCGGCACGCCGCCAGGGCCGCCCGCCACGCCGGCCCGTCCTCCGGCGCCAGCAGTTCGCCGAAGTCTTTCCCCCGGTTTTCCGCCTCCGGGTGGCCCGACAGCCGCGCGAACGCGTCGTTCTGCCACAGGATCAGGCCCTGCCCGTCCAGCAGGAGGATGCCCATCGGGCAACGGGCCAGCAGTGCGTTTCCGGTGGGTCCGGCCAGGGGTTGGCTCCCCCGGGAAGGGTCGCCGGGGTTGCGGGATGCGTGTGATTCGTGCCCTTTCATAATAGCGAAAGTGAGCTGGCTAAGGCCGCGCAAAAATAGCCGCCGGCCGGGTAGAAAAATAAATGATGGATTCTAAATTTTGAAAAATCAAAACCTAAAATCCATCATCTTAAAAAATAATACCAGGATCTAAAGGATCAGACTCGGGTCCATCTCATGCGCCCGAGTCTGATCCGGGCCGGGAGGCCCTTCGCGGGTACCTCCCGGCCCGGTTGCCCTACTGGATGACCACGCGGGTCTGCGTTTCGCGCGCCGCGCCGCGGGCTTTGAGCAGGTACAGGCCGCGGCCCAGCGACGGGGCCAGGATTACCTCGGCACTGGCTGCCCCCTGGCCGTCGGTGGTCACGCCGGTGCGTTGCACGGCCTGGCCGGTGAGGCTGTAGAGCGTCACGTCTACCTTTTCATCGCCGCCGAAGCCTTCCAGGGCGAGTTGCAGTTTGCCGCCCGAAGCCGGGTTGGGATACACGCGCAGCCTGGCCTGGCCCTCCTCCCCTGCCGCGGCCATGGCGAGGCGGCCGGTGGACGTGTTGCGGAATATTTCAACCCCGGCCAGCGAAAGGCGGTCGGCGGTGGGCGTAAACTTGAGGCTGAGCACCCCGTCGGCCACGGTCACCTCGTAGTCCTTCACCAGCACGGCCTTCGGGCCCACCTCGCGGTAGATGTCGAAGTTGGTCAGGCGGCGGGAATTCTCGGTGTCGATGCTGAACACGCGGGAACCGATGGCCGGCCAGTACATTTCGGCAAAGTGCAGCCGCACCTGGTAGGTACCGTTGGCCAGGGGCACGTCGTAGGTCATCACGTTGAAGTCAACCGTCGAAGACAGGTACGACTGGTAGAGCGCATCAATGTCGGTGCCGGCCACAGGCGAAACCGGGGAGGGCTTGTCGAGCTTCACCATCCCTTTGCGGTAGTTGATGTCGGCTTCCCACACGTTGCCCCCGATGGTGACCGAGGCGTCGGCGCCGCCCTTGATGCGCTTGACAATGGTAAGGGCCGAGCCGGCATTGTTGCCGATGCCGTAGAGCGGAATGCGCAGCGGTGAGAGGGCGCTGTTGTAGTGCACCAGCAGGGCGGCGTTCTTGAGGCCCGGGCTGGTGGGGTTAAAGGTAACGTTCACCTGCGTGCTGCCCTGGGGCGCCAGCGTGGTGACGGCGGGCACGGAGGCCGTAAAACCGCCGCCGCCCACGACCTCTACCTTACTGATCACCACCGAGGGGTCCTTGCTGCCGTTGGCGTAGGTCTTGCCGAGGCTATTGAGGGAGACACCGAGGGTTTTGGGAGACCCTACGCCCGTGGAGCCGAGGTTGAGCGACGAAGGCGCAGCGGCCAGTTCCGAGAAGTGTACCGTGCCGGTTTCGGGCTTCACGTTGGTGATGTAGAAGATGTAGTCCTGGTAATCGAAGTTGGTGAAGGAGTTGCCCAGGTAGTCGCCGCCCATGATGTAGGCGTTGGGAATCACGTTGCCGGCCGCGTCTCTGGCCTTCCAGAAGCGCATGCCGATTTTGCCCTCCGAGTTGCGGGTGCGGTCCGAAAACGATTTCTGTACTTTCAGGCCGAAGGCGCCCGTCGGATTAAACGTACCCTGCGCCAGGGAGGTGGAGTTGGCCTTCAGCGGGAGCAGCGACTGGCCGTCGAGGGCGTCGTGCGTGAAGAGGAATTTGTTGGTGGCAGAACCTTTGGTGTACCACTCGAAGGTTTCGGTAAAGCCGCAGCAGCCGTGGTAGGCGGCCAGCATAGTCACCGTTACCGGCTGGTTGGCGTTGGCCCGCAAGAAGAACGAAGGAATGACCTCGTCGGAGTTGGCGACGATGCCCGAGCCTTTCAGGTTGTTGTCGGAGTAGGTGAACCCGGTGAGGGAGCCAAACCCGAACGCCCGGATGACTTCCTGCGCGTAAGGTTCGTTGCCGCCTTCTCCCTTGTACTGCCACAGGCCGTTGAGTTTGACCACCCGGGAGGGCGCAGCGGCGTCGTTGGAGGAAATGGTGAGGGTGTTTTTGAGAATTTTCACGCGGCCGCCCTGGTCCTTGGCCGTAAACTCGATGAGGGCTTCTATCGAAGCGCCGGGGGCGAGTTTGGCCGGCACCGAGGTAGCCGAGCCGGTGATCGAAACGATCTTCCAGGCCGACGGGTTGGAAAGCGTGAGGGCGTTGACGTCGAGCGTGCCCGAGCCTTTGTTGCTGAGCTTCAGCTTTACCCGGTTATGGTTGCGGTTGTAGGGCGTGTAGGTGACGCCGTCGGGGTTGAGGCGGCGCCACGGCGTCTGGATCAGCGAAAAGGTCAGTTCGTCGCGGGCCGGGAACTTGTCGGCGCTCTCCACCACGAGGTAGCCGTTGCCGGAGGCGGCCGGCGTGGCAGCCGTCACGGAAAAGTCGTCGAAGGTGTAGGTGACCGGGGAGGCGGCGTTGCGGTGGGTGCCGAACACGCCGGCGTAGGCGGTAGCGCCGGTAAGGCCGGAGCCGGCGGTGTTCACGCCACCCCCCAGGCTGGTGTAGTTGGTGCCGTCCAGCGAATAGAAGCCCTGCGCCGTGTTGGTGGCGGGGTCTACCACCATCCGGAGCCGCACGGTCTTGGTGTTGAGGCCGGAGAGGACGGGCGTAATGTTGGCGGCGGCGGTGCCCGCGGCGTCGTTCACTTCGCGGCGGAGTTCCACCTGGTTGCCGACCACCACGAGCTTCAGGAAGGTTTTGTCGTTGAGCCCGAGCCACAGCCCGGCCTGCTCAAAGCTGGTTCCGTAGTGGGGGTTCACCAGGGTCGTCTGCAAGGTCAGTTTGTTGACCGTGCTCACGCGCACGCCCAGCGTGTTGAGCTGGTTGTTGGTGGTGATGGAGGCAATGCCCTTATTGGTCACCAGTTGCAGCCGCCCCGACACCACGGTAAGTTTGGAGGGTTCGTAGCCGGGTACGCTGGCGTTGGCAGGCGTGCCGTCGAGGCTGTTGCGGGTGCCCGAGTAGGTGTCTACCATCGTGAAGCCCGTGCCGAGCCCGTTCTTGTCGGCCACCGTACCGGCCACGCCCGCGCTGAAGTTAAGGCTGTAGGGCAGCGATACCTGCACGTTGCTGCAGGGCAGGGTGCTTACGGGGGGGCACTGCGCCAGGGCCGGCGCCGTCAGCAGGGCCGCCAGGGCGCCCCGCAGCACGGCGGGCCAGTGCTTGGGTTGGGAAGTAAAGTGTTTGCTCATATTGGGATTGTTGTAATGTTGCAAAAGGAGTAACGAATGCGCGTCGCCGCGTTCGCTGAGGGGGGTGTCCGGAAGGATGATCCGAAAAAAGGGGGAAATGTTGGCTAGAGGGTCATACGATACGGCACACCGGGTAAGTAATCAGACAAATTTATATTTTTTCGGACACTCGTGCCAGCGCCGGACCACCCCTGAAACCACCGGATGGTCTTTTTCCCGAAAAACTCACTTTTAGGGCCATAAAACCGCTTATGACCCCAAAAAAATATTCCCGGCGCCGGCCCGGGGAAAATCTTCCTGCGCCACCGACCAGCAGTCGGGCTGCGGCGAATGCCCCGGCCCCCCGTACGGAAAGGTACGGATTACGGTGCAGAACAACCAGGTCACCAGCGTAATTAGCCTCAAAGACGGCCTGCCCGTGCCGGAAGTCCCTTGGCGGGTGTTCAGTACGGTAGAAAAACTGTTCCAAAGGGCGGAGCACTACACCTGATCTTAGTTTATGCGGCGGAAGTGGACCGACACGGGAGGTTCTTCATCAGGACCAGCCCCACCCGGGTAGGCGAGCCCCACCATCCGGTTTCCATCAAGCGAAAGATTTAACTGCATGTGTACCTGATGGCTGCCTGATGGCATAGCAAATACATCGATTTCTACCTCCCGATCCTTGAGGGTTGCCTTCCACAAAATATTATCCGCTTTGGGTGGCTTTATTTGCTCCATTTCAAAAACCTCTCGCTGTTGTGGGTCAGCTACCGCTTCGAATACACGACTTTGATCATCTTCCCATGTTCCAATCAATGTGTAGGAAACGGGGAGGGTGGGTGGTGATGGCTTCGACCCGGAATCTGTTTTACTAGCAGACACGGAATCCCCACGTACTCCCTTAGCTGGCGCATTTTCAGCCTCAGCTGTCATGCCCGGCTTGGTCTTTCCCGGCGTCTTTTCAGATCGTAAGTAACCAGTAACAATGACTGCCAACATAACAATGATTGCCGACACCACTACTATTGCCACGATCCACGGCACAGGCTTTTTCGCCAATGGCACTCGATCAGCGGGTTGGGTTGTTTTGCCGATGGCATCCTTTTGCCGTAATTCCACGTGTGGTCGTAGTGCCTTAACCAGTATTTGGACGTCAGAATCCCAGCGGGCGTGCGTCAGCTCAACCGCATTTCGATAAGCAAGCTCCGTCAAGTCCGTGGGTAGTTGTTCTGCCCGGGGCATGCCTGCCCCCCGAACCAGCACGGGAATGACCGGAATTTCCCGCTTAATTGCAGAAGCGATTTCAAGCCGAACGAAGTCCGAAGGGTCATCCAACCGGCGACGGCCTGACTCCTCTTTGGCATCGAGCCAGTTCTTGCCGATAACCGCCAGGAGGACGCCACAGGTAGACACTTGTTCATCAATGGCGCGGCGAAAGTCGCGCCCTGGCTCGATTCCGGTTACATCCATGAATACGGACTCCTCGCCAAAATGCATAATGAGATCATCATACAAGCGCCCGGTCTGGCCTTCGGAATCGTCTCTACGATAGCTGATGAAGATTGCGCGCATGGGGCATCAGAAAGTAATTCTCTGCATCATTAAAAATACGGATACAATTTAAGGTTAAGCATATAAGTATAGAGATTGCGCCGAAAATATGTTTTCACTTATACTACGGTACAAAAGGATAAGTAAGTCGAACACAGTGGTATTCCCCCAAAAGGTGGGTGGTGGCAACGGACGCACCGCCTGCTAAAAGTATCCCCCGCCACCCGTCGTACCTGTCATTCTTTGCTACGCTCAGAATGACAGGTACGGCGGGTGGCGCGGGAAGCAATCGGCGCCGGAAAGGACTCACTTTCAACCATTTCGGAGCGCAATCTTACACGACTGGCCGCGCCCGGGCGGCCGGGGGAATTGGCAAACCGGTTACCCGCCCTTATTTTCAAAGGTCAAGTGCACGCAACATTCGTCCCGGGTCAATACGCCCGTCTGGTTCTCCTTCCGGGGCTGCCCTCTTTACCATCCGCAACCTCTTTTTTCGCCTATGCCTCTACTTCTCGGGAACCGCCCCACCCCCAGCCGGATAAACCCCGGCCAACTGCAACTCCTGCCGCGGATGCCGGTGCCCGCCGGGGAAGCAGCACGGCTGGCCGCGCTGCGACGGTACCAAATCCTGGATACCTCACCCGCGCAAGCCTTCAGCCAGATTGTCCAATCGGCGGCCGACACCGGCAACGTACCCGTGGCGCTGATCTCGCTGGTGGACCGGCACCGGCAATGGTTCCTGGCCGCGGCGGGCCTGGCGAAAATAGGCGTCACCGGCCGGGAAACGCCGCGGGACGTTGCGTTCTGCGCCCACACGATCATGGGCGACGGCCTGCTGGTGGTAGAAGACGCCACCCGGGATGACCGCTTCCGCAACAACCCGCTGGTGACGGGACCGGTGGGCATCCGCTTTTACGCCGGCATGCCCCTGCTTACCCGCGAAGGGCACGCCGTGGGTACCCTCTGCCTCATCGACCGGCAGCCGCGGCGGCTCGACCCGGTGGCGGCCCTTGCGCTGCCCCTGCTGGCGCGGCAGGTGGTGGACCAGCTCGAACTGCGCCTCGTGCAGCACCACTTCCACGAAGCCCAACGGGCCCTGACCACCATTGCCGACCATTATTCCCACCGGGTACGGCTGCCGCTGGCCTCCCTGCTGGGCATCCTCGGGCTGATCGACCCCAACACCCTCGCCGGCGAGAACCGCGAGTTGTACGAAATGCTCTGCGAGACGGCCCGCAACATGGACGACACCATCCACCAGGTGGTCCACACGGCCAATGGGGTGAATTACCAACGACTGATTGAATGACTGCGTGGTTGAATGGCTGGATGGCTAAATGGTTGAATGGTTAATTGTCGCATTCAGCCATGTAACCATATAGCCATCCAACCATTCAACCATATAGCCATACCTTATTTATCAATACAACCAGTGACCCATGACTTCCCTGCGGCCGTATTTGTTGATGGTGGTATTTTCCCTGGTGTGCCTGGCCGGGGTTGGCCTGCTGTTCTGGTACCAGGACATGCAGTACGCCCGGCCCACGCCGCGGCCGGCCTTGCTGGTGCAGCAGCCGGTGGGGGCGCGGCTGGTGCTGGGGGCGAAGGGGGCGGTGCCGGGCGGTAAGCCGTTGCTGCTGCACTTTTTCAACCCGTCGTGCCCGTGCAGCCGGTTCAACCGCCGCCACCTGCGCGACTTGTACAACCAGTACGGGCAGGCCGTGGACATGGTGGTGGTGCTGCAAGCCAAAGACACCCTGGAGGCCATTCGCAAGTACCGCGACTGGGAGTTGCCGATGGCGTACGTCACCGACCCGTCGGGGGAACTGGCCGAACGGTGCGGCGTGTACGCCACGCCGCAGGCCGTGCTCCTGTCGCCGGACGCCCGGCTCTACTACCGGGGCAACTACAACACGGGCCGGTACTGCGTGAACCGCGATACGGAGTTTGCCCGCCGGGCCGTGGAAGCGTTGCTGGCCGGTCAGGCGGCACCCCTGTTCCCCGGCGTGGCCGCAACCGCCTACGGCTGCCTGCTGCCGGCTTACGAGGACGACGGCTTTTGAAATAACTGAATAACTCTGAATGGCTATATGGCTGAATGGCTATATGGCTGAATGGCTATATGGCTGAATGGTTTTTCTCCCGGGATTATTCTTCCCGCAGGCAACCATTCAACCATTCAACCATTCAACCTTAAATACAACGAACGCCTCTTGCTAACATGCCCATTACTGCACTCCCGAAGCCTCCTTCCCCGCCGGCCAGTCCGCAGGAAGCCGTGGCGTTTACCCTCCGGCAGATCCACCTGGAAGGCGATAAGATCATCCGGTTCTTCATTGGCCTCCACTGCGTGGTTGCCCTCTGCCTGGCCCCGTTCTACGACACCTGGACGCTGACCCTGGGCGTGGGCGGACTGGCGGCCGGGCTGTTCCTGGCCGGGGCGTACCTGTTGCCCGGGGTTTTCTTTACGCGGTGCCTGGCGGGAATCTCGCTGCAAATCTTTACGGCCCTGCACATTTACCAACTGCACGGCCTGGCCGAAATGCACTTCTTCTTCTTCACGGCCTTTACCGTGCTCATCGTGTACCGCGACTGGGTGAGCCTGTGGCCGGGGGCGCTGCTCATCATCGGCCAGCACCTTGCCTTTGCGTACCTGCACAACATCGGCTCGGACATTTATTTTTTCACCGATCCCTACATCGACGCCACGAAACTGTTTTTCCACTTCGGCATTGCGCTGGGCCACGTAGCCCTCTGCGGGTACTGGGCGGCGCGGCTCCGGCGGCAGAGCATCTTCGAAACCAACGTGCAGTACGAACACCTGAAGCTGATGCGCGAAACGCAGGAGAAAAGCCAACTCATCGGCCGCGTGGCCGAAGAACTGGAGGCCAAGAACGAAGCCCTGTCGCTGACCAACGTGCGCCTCGACGCCTCGCTGCAAACCGAAAAACGGATGCGGCAGCAACTCGACCAGAAGATGGGCGAACTGGCGCAGGCGCAGTCTCAACTGGTGCACGCCGAAAAGATGGCTTCGCTGGGACAGCTGACGGCGGGCGTCGCCCACGAGATCAACAACCCGATCAACTTCGTGTTTGCGGGCACCAACGCCCTGGAAAAGAATTTGCAGTACTTGTTCCGGCTGGTGGATTGCTACGAGGAAGTGGCGCGGGAAGGCCGGCTCGACGAAACCACCCGGCAGCGGGTCAATGACCTGAAAGAAGAAATCGAATACGGGGAACTGCGCGGGGAACTGTGCCTGCTGGTAAACAGCATCAAGAAGGGCGCCACCCGCACCTCGGAGATCGTGAAGGGCCTGCGCAACTTTGCCCGCACCGACAGCGACGAGAAAAAACCCGCCAACCTGCACGAAGGCATCGACTCCACGCTGCTGATCCTGCAAAGCAGCCTCGCCGACCGGGTAACGGTAGTAAAGCAGTACGACCCGAACCTGCCCGCCGTCGAATGCCACCCGGGCCAGCTCAACCAGGTGTTCATGAACATCCTCAGCAACGCCCTGCACGCCATCGACGGGGCGGGCACCATCACCATCACCACCCGCGACCAGCCTAGCCACGTGGAACTGTGCTTCGCCGATACGGGCCGGGGCATGACGGCGGAGGTGAAAGGCAAGATTTTTGAGCCCTTCTTCACGACCAAGGAAGTGGGCAAAGGCACCGGGCTGGGCCTGTCGATCACCTACGGCATCATTCAGAAGCACCGCGGCACCATTGCGGCAGAAAGCAGCCCCGGCGCCGGCGCCACCTTCCGCATCACGTTACCGAAAGAGAGTTCATGAGTTTAAAGTTTATGAGTTTATGAGTAGAAAGCGATTGGCAGTTAAAGCGTTATAACTTTAAACTCATGTACTTATGAACTCATACACTTTGAACTCATGAACTCATACACTTTGAACTCATAAACTCTTCTATGTCCCGGCCCAAGCAGTACCATATTCTCTACGTCGACGATGAGGCAGAGAATTTACTCGTGTTCAAATCAACCTTCCGGCTGGAATACCGAATCTTTACGGCTACCTCCGCGGCCGAGGCGCTGCAAATGCTCGAATGGGAAACGATCCACCTGGTGATCACCGACCAGAAGATGCCGGTGATGGACGGCGTGTCGTTCCTGCGGGAAGTCGCCCGGCGTTTCCCCGACGTGGTCCGGCTCATCCTGACGGGCTACAGCGACCTGGAAACGGTGGTACTGGCCGTCAATGAATGCGGCATTTACCGCTACCTGACCAAGCCCTGGCAGGAGGAAGAACTGAAGCTGACGCTGGAAAAAGCCCTCGAAACCTGCCGGCTGCGCGACGAGAACCAGCAGTTGCTCGAAAGCCTGTCGGTCGCCAACGGGCACCTGGAAGCCCGGGTGGCGCAGCGCACGGCCGAACTGGTGGCCCTCAACGAGGAGAAAAACCTGCTCATCGGCCTGGTGGCCCACGACCTGCGCGGACCGGTGGGCCGGGTAAACGCCCTGGTGGACATGCTCCGGCTGGAGAGCCGCAACCTGACGCCCGAGCAGCACGACTGCCTGCAAATGATCCTCGAATCGAACGAGCACCTGCTGTCGCTCATCGACCGGATCCTGAACGTGGAAGCCATTGAGGCGGGCCGCTTTACCCTCTCCCCCGAACGCCTCGACGTGGCCGCCCTGCTGCACGAACAACTCGCCGACTTCAAAGCCGCCGCCGCGCGGAAGCACATTATCCTGGAGAGCCACGGGCCCGGCCAGCCGGTGCCCGGCACAATTGACCGCAACTTTTTCACCCAGATCCTGGAAAACCTGCTTTCCAACGCCCTCAAATTTTCCTACCCCGGAAGCCGCGTGTCGGTGCGCCTGCGCACCGACGAGGCGTGGCTGTACCTGGAAGTAGCGGACGAAGGACCGGGCCTTTCGGCGGCCGACCACACGCGGCTGTTCGGCAAATTCCAGCGGCTTTCGGCGCGTCCCACGGGCGGCGAACCTTCCTCGGGGCTGGGGCTTTCCATCGTGAAGAAGTACGTGGAACTGATGCAGGGCAAGGTGTGGTGCGAAAGCGAAAAGGGCAAAGGCGCTACGTTCGTGGTGCAGTTGCCGGCGCAAGGTCCTGACCACAATCATTCCGGCGGGTGATTTTGGTCAGTAAAGGCGCAGCCGGACGGGGGTAGTTTTGCATCAACAAAAAGGCCAACGGCCAAGCAGCGCCGCCCTCTTTCTGCCGGTGTGCGATTTTTTCATCCGCCGCTTTTTCCCGGCCGGCGCTGCTTTCCTGCGAATTAATACTGCTTTTCATCATATAGCTGATGCATACCAGAAAAGCCGGGACAACCCGGCTTTTTTTCTTTGCGGCCCCAATCGGTGCCGCATCCCTCGCGCTACTCGTGACGGAATTGGTACGATGCCCCTTCCAGTGTGCAAGTCCTGTCTTATCTCTCTTGTCTCACGTCTAATATCTCAAAGGCGGTTGATTTCTTTGCGGCAGCGGCGGAGCAGTTCGTGTTCCTTGCGGGAAGTGCCTTCGACGGAGTCGGCGACCCGCTGGAGGATGTTGATGAATTTCTTCTTCAGTACCGCGTCCAGGTCGCGGCGGTTTTCGGTGAACCGGCGGAAGGCAAACTGGTAGGCGTCTTCGGCCTTCACGTCGTACCGGTCGTTGAGGTTGAACGCGTCGCAGGCAATTTCACCGTGGGGTTCTTCGCGCAGCAGTTGTTGCAGGGACGCGGCTTCTTGGGGTTGCAGGCGGCCGTCCATTTTGGCCAGGGCGTAGGCCACGTTGCCGAGGCCGATGTATAAATCCTGTTGGGGCATGGGAAGTAGTGGTTGGGAAGGTTCAGGCCGGTTGGTTGATTGTTGAATGGCTATATGGTCAATGGTCACATGATTGATGGGATAGCCATTCAACCAGGCAAGCCACGCAACCATACAACCCTTCAACAATCAACCTCACCAGGCGTCTGCCCCAAAGATGCGCAGCCCACATTAACACGG
Organism: uncultured Sphingobacteriales bacterium; assembly: GCA_963844325.1. Taxonomy (GTDB): domain Bacteria; phylum Bacteroidota; class Bacteroidia; order Cytophagales; family 172606-1; genus CADCTQ01. The sequence goes on along the minus strand of CAWJNV010000002.1, from coordinate 3,004,387 downwards.
CGTTAAAACGGGATTAGAAACCGGTTAGAAATCGGCCGGCCCCTCACCGTTTGATCCGTCCGGCCGCCGCCCGCTTGATTTTATCCCCCCCTCCTCCGTAACTTCCAACTTTACCACCTTCTAACCTTCTCCCCTTGTCCCCAACCCCTCCCTCCCCGACCCGGTCCGTTCGCCTGCTGCTGGTGGAAGATGAGCCCAAAGTAGCCGCCTTCATCCGGAAGGGGCTCGAAACGCAGTCGTACAAGGTGGAAGTAGCCACCGACGGCCGGGAGGGCAAGCTGCTGGCCGCCGCCCAAAAGTACGACCTGTTCATCCTCGACGTTAACCTGCCGCACGTGAGCGGCATTGAGTTGTGCCGGTTCATCCGGGCCAAGCACGCCAAAGTGCCCATCCTGATGCTCACGGCGATGGGTACGACCAGCGACAAACTGACGGGCTTCGAGGCCGGCGCCGACGACTACCTGGTGAAGCCTTTCGAGTTCCTGGAACTGCTGGCCCGGGTGCACGCCCTGCTGCGCCGCGCGGCCCCGTCCGACGAGGGAGAACGCCTGCTCCGCATTGCCGACCTGGAGCTGGACCTGCGGGAAAAGGTGGCCCGGCGGGCCGGCAAAACGATTGAACTCACGGCCCGGGAGTTTGCCCTGCTCGAATACCTGATGCGCAACGCGGGCCGCGTCATCTCGCGCCAGGACCTTGCCGAAAAAGTGTGGGAGATGAACTTCGACCCGGGCACCAACATCATCGAGGTGTACGTGAATTACCTGCGCAAAAAGGTGGACAAGGACGCCTCCGTCAAGCTCATCCATACCGTGATCGGCATGGGCTACCTGCTCAAAGAAAAATAAGCGCCATGACCATTCGTACCCGCCTTACCCTGCTGTTTACGGGAGTGGTGGCGTCGCTGCTGGGCGTGTTCTGCGGGGTGATCTACTTCTTTGCCGAACGGCACCGGGCCCAGGAGTTCCGGGAACGGCTGCGCACGGAAGCCTCCAACTCCGCCAGGCTCCTGTTCGGCCGGGCCACCATCAGCCCCGAACTGTTCAAGCTGCTGGACCGCAACCAGATCACGGTGGTCAACCGCGAGGAGATCATCATCTACGACTCGCGCAACCAACTCGTGTACGAAAGCGGCACCGACTACCTGTCGGTTGACAAGGCAACCCTCGACCGGGTACGGCGGCGGCGCGAAGTGCAGTTCCGGCGGGGCGACCGGGAAATCGTGGGGGTGCTGTTTGCCAACGGGACCAACCGGCTGGTGGTGTTTGCCTCCGGGATGGACAAGTACGGGTTCAGCCAGCAACGCAACCTGGCCCTCATCCTTTCGACGGGCTGGCTGCTGGCGACGGGCCTGGTGTTCCTGGCGGGACGGTTCTTCGCCCGCAAATCCCTCCAGCCCATGACCCGCGTCATCAGCCGGGTAGACTCCATTACGGCCTCGCGGCTGGAACTGCGCGTGGACGAAGGCAACAGCCAGGACGAAATTGCCCAACTGGCCCGTACCTTCAACCGGATGCTCGACCGGCTCGAAGAAGCCTTTCGCCTCCAGCGGGCCTTCGTGTCGAACGCTTCGCACGAAATGCGCACGCCGCTCACGGCCATCACCGGCCAGATCGAGGTGGCGCTGCTCACGGAAGAAGAGCCGGCAGAACTGCGGGCCACGCTGCACTCAGTGCTCGAAGACGTGCGGCAACTCAACCGCCTCACCAACGGCCTGCTGACCCTGGCCAGCATCAGCGTGGACGAAACCACCGTATCGCTGGCCCCCCTGCGCGTGGACGAACTGCTTTGGGGCGTGCGCAGCGACCTGCTCAAGATGCACCCGGCGTACACGGTGCGGGTGGAAATGGACGAACTGCCCGAAAGGGAAGCCGACCTGACCCTGCCGGGCAGCGAAACGCTGCTGAAGACGGCCCTGTTCAACCTGATGGAAAACGGCTGCAAGTTTTCGCCCGACCACACCGTGCAGGTGCGGCTGCAACGGCTGCGGGGCTATTTCTCGGTACGGTTTCACAACCGGGGCCCGGCCATTCCCGCCGATGAGCTTCCCCTGATCTTCAAACCTTTCCACCGGGGCAGCAACGCCCACCGGACCCCCGGGCACGGCATCGGCCTCTCCCTCACCGACCGCATCATCCGCCTCCACCAGGGCAGCCTCCGCGTCGAATCCGCCCCCGACACCGGCACGGCGTTTACGGTCCTGCTGGCCGTACGTTAAAGGAGACGGGAGACCGGAGGAACAGTTACGTTTAGAACGGTTTGATTCCCAGCCCACGGTTTCAACCGTTTTAATCCGCAGTCGTTACCACCACCTTCCCGGTCAATTCATCTGAGAGACAGACTGGTACGGACCGGTTGCGGGTGCCGGACGGGAGGCGGGAAACTTCTGCCCCGGCCCTTCGTATGTAAGAAAGTACCCCACCCATATGATTCCAGCCGACGTCCTTCTTCCCCTGCCCTTTTCGGTGGCCCGCGTGCACGCCGGCCTTTCGGAAGCGACCGGGCTGGCCCGCATGACCGGGGCCGGGCTCACGCTGGAATACCAGGTGCGGCTGCTGGGGATCATTCGGTTTGGCATCCGCGAAGTTATCGTTCCCTTCGGCGAGATTGCCGCCATTAACCTGAAAAAGAACCTGCTGCACACCCGGATCGTGTTGCAGACGCGCAGCCTGCGCACCCTCAGTGCAATGCCCGGCAGCAAGACCGGACAACTCGTGCTGCGCGTAGCCCGCCGGGACCGCGAGACGGCGGCCCTGCTGGTGTCGGCCCTGCGCCTGCACCTGTCGGAACTGGCCGTGAACCGCCTCGCCAACCCCAAAGCGGAGGAACTGCCGGCGGGGCTTGGGCAGTAAAAATCAATAAAACCGGGTTTAAACCCGGTTCTATTGACAGACCCGTTCTACTTCACCACCAACGCGGTCCGCTGGTAACGGGTCGTGCGGGCGTCGCGGATGACGCCTTTCCAGTTGAGGCCGTAGCCGAAATCATAGCGGTTGCCTTCCGCATCCACGTGGCACTTCACGTCGCGGGGCACGTCTTCGGCCTGCGCTTCCACCGCTTGCATGTCGGCGGGCATCTGCATGGGCAGCAGGGCCGACGGTTCGGCCGCCCCGGTCAGCAGGTCGAGCAGGGCCTGGTCCTGCACCCCGAAATGCACCAGCAGGGCCCCGGCCTGCTTTTCAAACTCCCGCACCACGGCCGGGTTGGCAAGGTGCATGACCACGATCACGGGCTTGCCCTTCATGGCGGCGTGGGCTTCCGTCACCATCGCCAGGTCGGTGCGGTTGGCGGTCCGGGCCGTTTTGCCGTTGTAGGAACGGTTGGTGAACGATTCCAGCGGGTCGCCGCCGGCCAGGCTCGGGTCACGGGTGCCCTGCGCCGTGTAGTCGCCGTATTGCAGGCTGACGGGCACGTAGCCGGTGCCGCCCGCCTTGGCCGCTTCGCTGTCGTAGCCGCCGCCCGAGTCCGGGCTTTCGATGAACACCAGCGCGTAATCCGCCCCGGCGGGGTTGTCGGTCACCTTCAAATACTTGCGGACAATGTCCAGGTTGACGGGGTAATCCAGCTTTTCGGGCGTGGGCATGCCCAGGAAGTTGCGGCCCGCCGGCACGAAGCGCTTGGGCACGTACACGGTTTTGTTTCTCGCCAATGGCAGCACGCGGCCCTTGTTCTTGAGCATTACCACCGACTGCAACTGCGCCCCGTAGCCGGCCCGCATGTACTCGGGTTTGCCCACCGTCCGCCCCGACCCTTCCACGTCCAGGTACGGATTCTCGAAGAGGCCCGTCCGGAACAGGTTGCGCAGCAGCCGCACGGCCGACTGTTCGAACCGCTTCCGCATGAACGCTTCGCCGTGTTCCTTTACGCCCATCCGGTAGGCTTCCAGCACGGGCCCGGCTTCGTTGTTGCCGCCGTACTGGTCCACCCCCGCCATCAGGGCCTTGTAGTGCCGCGCCGCCACGGATAATTTTTCCACGCCCCACGATTTGCCGGTCAGGAACACGTCCACGGCCGTTTCGTCGGCCGTCACGAGCCAGTCGGTGCACACCACGCCGTCGTACTTGTACTTGTTGCGCAGCAGGTCGGTGATGATGTACTTGTTGTAGCCGTTGCCGACGTTCTCGCCGTTCTGCTTGTCCTGGCCGTAGGAAATCGTGTAGTAGGGCATCACGGCAGCGGCCATTTTCGTTTTGCCCGCCAGCTTAAAGGCGCCTTCCGTAAAGGGCAGCAGGTGCGTCAGGAAGTTGTTGCCGGGGTACACCGCGTACTTGCCGTAGCCGTAGTGGGCGTCGCGGCCCCCTTCGCCGGGGCCCCCGCCGGGCCAGTGCTTCACCATTGCGTTCACGCTGCCGTAACCCCAGCCGTCTTTGATTTCCCGGGTTCCCGTAGACGTCTGGAAACCGTCGATGTAGGCCCGGGCCAGGTCGGTCGCCAGCAGCGGGTCTTCGCCGAACGTGCCGCTCACGCGGTTCCAGCGGGGTTCGGTCGCCAGGTCCACCTGCGGCGAGAGGGCCGTGGTGAGGCCCAGGGCCCGGTATTCGGCAGCGGCAATCTGGCCGAAACTGCGCACCAGTTCGGGGTTAAACGTGGCGGCCAGGCCCAGCGAACCGGGCCACATGGAGATGGCGCCGCCCGCCCCGGCGTTGAACTCGGCGTTGGCAACCGTGCCGTGCCGGGGGTCCGAGCTGCTGTTGATGGGCACGCCCAAGCCTGATCCCTCCACCAAAGCCTGCGCGTGGTTGTTCCACCGGGCGGCCACCTGCGGGCTCTGCACCCGGGTGATGAGCACGTGCCGCACGTGGTCGTTGGTGAGGAACGCAACCTGCTGGTCAGACAAGTCCGCCGGCCCGGCACCGCTCTCCGGAAAGGGCTTGCCCCCGTACGTACCGGCGAACGGGCCGCCCGGCGCCGTCGGCACCGACTGGTGACGGCTGTAGAGCATCAGCCCCGCAATGCCTTCCACGGGCAGTTTGGCGGCCAGGTCACGGGCCCGTTCTTCGACCGACAACCGCCAGTCTTCGTATGTATCCAGCGTGCCGTTTTTGTTGAGGTCCTTGAAGGCAAGGCCGTTTACGGTCAGCAATTTTACGCCCGACGCCACCGAATACCCCAGTTCCGGGCCTTTCGGGTTGGTGACGATCCGGATGCTGTCGTCGCGCAGGGTGGCAGTCCAGGAGACTTCCGGGGTGCGGGTGCCGACCGACAGGGACAGCAGGCAAACGGCGGCAAGGCCCAACTGGGGTAAATGTACGGGCTTCATCAGGAGGAGGTTAGGTGGAAGCAGAAAAGATGGAAAAGGCTCAACGCGCATTGCGTTATTATGACACAATGTACCGGTTTTTGTTGAATACTAAAAAAGAGGTTGTATTTTTTACGCCACGATGAACGACCAGACCAATCATGACCCGGCGCACATTCTGCTGGGGAACGGGCAGGATTTGCACCCGGGCTTTTCGGTAGACTGCGTTATTTTCGGATTTCACGCCAACGAGTTGAAAGTGTTGCTGCTGAAGATGAAGCACGCCGACGGCTGGGCGCTGCCGGGGGGCTTCGTGCACAAAACGGAGGACGTAGAAGCGGCGGCGGGGCGGGTGTTGTACGACCGGACGGGACTGACGGGGGTATTCCTGCGGCAGTTTTACTTGTTTGGACGACCGGACCGTTCAAATTCCGATTTCAACCGGAAGATGCTGGAGGGCCGACAGATTCCCGGCGGCGAAAACCACTGGTTCTTGCAACGCTTCCTCACGCTGGGGTTTTACGCCCTGGTGGATTTTTCGCGGGCCACGCCCCGGCCCGACGCCCTGTCGGACGACTGCCGGTGGTGGGACCTGGCCGCGGTGCCCGCCCTGATCCTCGACCACGGCCAGATTCTGCAAAAGGCCCTGGAAACGCTACGGCTGCAACTGGACCACGAGCCCATCGGCTACAAGCTGCTCCCCGAAAAATTCACCATGCCCGAACTCCAGAAACTGTACGAGACGATTCTGGGCAAAAAACTGGACCGGCGCAACTTTCAGCGCCGCATTCTCGGCTTCGGCATCCTCCAACGGCTGGAAGAACGCCGCAGCGGCGGGGCCCACAAAGCTCCCTACTTCTACCGCTTCGACCCCGGCCACTACCACCAGGCACTCCGGGAGGGATTGCAAGGAGGATGGTAGGAATACGGAACTATTTACCTGCCGTTGGGAACAGAAGCGGAAGATGCGGCTCCAGCGCATTGTAGACGCCCCGTGAGGTACCGGTTAAATACTACTGATTCGTTGTTGGTTATTCGTTGTTCGTTGTTCGCAATGACCTGGTTCACAGACAATTTTGAAGAGCCAAATACGTAATCATGAAGTCATTTTAGTATAAATCCAGCGCCTGCGGGCCGAATCCGCGGAGGGATTAAACGCAAAAAGCCCCACTGCATCGGCAATGGGGCTTTGAGGAATCAATAAGGGTTGGCGGGGACCTACTCTTCCACCGGTGAAGGCAGTACCATCGGCGCTGGGCGGCTTAACTACTCTGTTCGGAATGGGAAGAGGTGATCACGCCCGCAATACCCGCCATTAGGCTCTTTAAAGTTCTCTTTCTGACCGGCTTGCGCCTCGCAAAAAAGTAAATGACAAGGTGACCAAAAGTGAGAAAAACGAAAAGTAAATAAAAAAGCAAGTCTTGATTGGATGATTAGTACGGCTAGGCTGAGTAGATTTCGCTACGTGTACCGGCCGCCTATCGACGTGGTCGTCTGCCACGGTCCTTCGTTTTACAACTGGATGTCTCATCTTGGGGCGAGTTTCGCGCTTAGATGCTTTCAGCGCTTATCTCATCGGGGCATGGCTACTCAGCAATGCACTTGGCAATACAACTGATGCACTAGCGGCCCCTCCGACCCGGTCCTCTCG